>NZ_CP048000.1:4172500-5500435 GCF_009931695.1 Anaerocolumna sedimenticola | reverse complement strand
ACAGAACCGGTACACATCAGTTGGTATGGTACCTTTATTACGACTCCAGCCGTTTCTAAAAAGGAAGCGGTTATAGATATCTCTACCGAGGTAAAAAATGAAACGGAATCTGAGGTTACATGCAGACTTGTTTCCATCATTGAATATAAAGGTGAACAGATAGTCAGGGCATCGGAGGTAAAGCAGCTTCACGCAAAGAGCCAGATGGTCTTTCACCGGAGTGATATAATACAGAACCCCAAATTATGGCATCCGGATACACCCGAGTTATATGTTTTGAAAAGTTTTGTTTACCTGGGAGAAGAATTATTTGACAGTTATGAAACCATTTTTGGTATCCGATGGTTCCAGTTTACTTCTGATAAAGGTTTTTTCCTTAATGGAGAGCATTACGACATCAATGGAGCTAATGTTCACCAAGATCATGCCGGTTGGAGCGATGCGGTTACTCATTCCGGAATACACAGGGATGTTAAAATGGTTAAGGACTGTGGTATGAATTTTATCAGAGGCTCCCATTATCCCCACCATACAGTATTTGCTGAGGAATGTGATAAACAAGGTATATATTCTGTCGGAAAATTGTTTCTGGGGGACAGAGGACCTAAGGAAGAGGGATATTGGACCAGCAGCGGTTATCCCATAAAGGAAGAAGATCAATTGGAGTTTGAAGAAAGCTGTATCAGGACCCTGAAAGATATGATACGAACGAACAGGAATCATCCGAGTATTATCGTGTGGAGTATGTGCAACGAACCATTTTTTTCTACCGCAGAAGTTATGGATAAGGCAAAAAATCTGGTGAAACGGCTGGTAATGGTAAGTCATGAAGAAGATCCGACTCGTCCTGCCGCAGTTGGCGGAGCCCAGAGAGGGGTTTTGATACCCTGGGGATATCGCGGGGTATAATGGAGACGGGGCAACAATTTTTCATGATCCGGGCTTTCCGAACTTCGTTTCGGAGTATGGCAGCTATGAAGAAAGCAACCGTCCGGGCAGTATTGTTCCTGCTGGTATGGAGATGGATTACCCCTGGCGTTCTGGTAAGGCGTTATGGTGTGCTTTCCACCATGGAAGTATATTGTGGAATATGGATACCTGGGAATGATTGATTATTACAGATTGCCCCTTAATCTCTGGTATTGGTATCGGGAGACCCTTCTGGGAATTAAGCACCCGGAACCGGTAAAGGAGGGGATTCCCTATGCAGTAAGAATTACGGCAGACCGTACATGTATCGGAACGGATGGCACAGAAGATGCTTTTATTATGGTAGAAATACTTAATCAGGACGGTAACCGGATAGCCAATACCATGGAAGTTGAGCTGGAGGTTGTAAGCGGCGGGGCAGTATTTCCCACAGGGAAACGTTTTGTTCTCTCTCCCGAGAAACGGAATTTTTATGAAGGTCTTGGTGCAATTGAGCTGCGTTCTTATTATGCTGGGGAAAACAGGATAACAGCGAAAGCAGAAGGGCTGATTATGGAGAACTTATTATCAATGCAACAGGAGAGGAGCGGTGGGAGAATCAAAAGCTGAAAGAACTATTGCCGCCGCCGTCGGTTAAGGGACTGCCAAAAGTGATAAGAGTTTCAACATTGGTATCAGCAGGCCGGTTTTTGCAAGCAGTGAAGAACCGGATTATGCCGCCAGAAATGTAACGGACCAAAATAGTACCAAACCATGGCGTGCCGCATCGAAGAAACAGGGTGAGTGGATCATGGTTGATCTTGAGGGCTCCAAACCGGTAAACCGGGGAGAATTATTTTTTGAAGAGGTTAACAGTAAGCCTTATGAAATCAGTATTTCCAGTAACGGGGTTGATTTCGAGGTAATAGCTGTCAGTAAGGACAGAGCTGTTAATTCGTTTTTGGATATCAGTCTGGGAGGAAAATCACTTAGATATTTCAGAGTTCTATTTCCGGAAGAAGCTGCTGCTATCATAAAAATCAAATTATTCAATTAAGATGATACGACCGTAAAAGACGATATAAGGGACTTAACAGTGTGATTACAGACATATCGCAGGTTTAAGTCCCTGATTATTAGATTATTGCGAAACTATATAGTTATATTACATGTGTTTCGAAAATACCTGTCCCTGATTATGAATGAAAGGAAGATAGCTATGGAATATTATGTAGAATTGAAACTAAGAAAAGATGCTCATAACGGAGGGTTTTCCAACGGCCTGACCTTATGCGGAAGTGAATCCACAAAAGGACTTGAAAGAATACAGGAAAAGGATAACTTAATTGTTTATAAAAACAGTTACAATCATTATATAACAATGAATATGGTAGATCATAACGATGTAATTGAGGTTAGTACGGTATTTGAGAACAGAGGATGTGAAAGTACAACCATAGAAATGCTCTCTTCCTTTGCATTAAAGGGAATTAAAGCTGATAAAATACATAGACTGCAGTCTTTCTGGAGCGCAGAAGGAAAACTAAGGATAGAAACCACCAAGGAACTGCACTTGGAACCCTCCTGGAACAGATGCGGTATGAGGGTTGAAAAATTCGGTAACTTAGGCTCCATGCCCGTACGTAAGTATTTCCCATTTATAGCATTGGAAAACAGTGAAACAAAAGAATTTACGGCGGTACAGTTATATATTCCTTTCTCCTGGCAGATAGAGATTCTGTGCAAGGAGGATGAAACCTTGTCTCTTGTGGGCGGTATTGCAGACAGGGATTTTGGCCACTGGTTTAAGAATATAACACCGGGGGAAACTTTTACCGCCCCGAAAGCAGTTATTGCCAGGGGAAAATCACTCTATGAGGTGTGTGATAAACTGGTGAAGGCCCAAAACCCAGAAATATCCCAACTGGATCAGGATATGGGTATTATGTTCAACGAATATTGTACTACCTGGGGTAACCCAAGTTTTGAAAACATCAAGAAGATCTGTAATAAGTTAAAGGATAAAGCAGTTAAGTACCTGGTTATTGATTCCGGCTGGTATGGCAAAAATGAAGGCTGGTGGGCCAGTATCGGGGACTGGGATGTTAATTATGAAAAGTTCCCCGGCGGCTTAAAAAAAGCTGCGGATTATATTAGGGAAAACGGTATGATTCCCGGTCTTTGGTTTGAACTGGAATCCGTAGGCAGGCTGTCAAAACATTGGGAGAATACGGAACATTTATTGAAAAAAGATGGTGTCGTATTGACCGTAGGGGATAAACGCTTTTGGGATATGTCCGATCCCTGGGTAATAGAATATTTGAGTAATGCTGTGATTCATACACTGAAAGAATGTGGATTTGGTTATATAAAAATAGATTATAACGATACCATCGGTATTGGCTGTGACGGTGCCGAAAGTCTTGGGGAAGGGTTAAGGCAGAGAATCAGGGCAACACAGGAATTTTTTAGAAAAATAAAAGAGGTGATACCTGATATTGTAATAGAAAACTGTTCCAGCGGAGGGCACAGGCTGGAACCGTCCATGATGGAACTGGTATCCCAGGCAAGTTTTTCCGATGCCCACGAAACCACTGCCATACCGATTATTGCGGCAAATATGCATAGAGTAATAAAACCGTCTCAAAGCCAAATCTGGGCAGTCATGCGCGGAAGCGACAGTGATAACAGAATTTATTACTCCATCATCAGTACTTTCTTTGGCAGAATGTGCTTAAGCGGAGATATTTATGATATGACCGACAGGCAATGGAGTTTGATTGAGGAAGGAATGGATTTTTACAGAGAAGCAGCCGATATCATAAAATCCGGAACAACAATAAAAATCGAAAACCTTGTTAAAAGCTATAATAAACCGGAGGGAGAGCAGACTGTAATTAGAAAATATGAAAATAAATTACTGGTAATTGCCCATAGGTTTGAAAATTCAAACGATATCAGTATGGATTACATAAAGAATTATAAAACAGTGAGAGAGTATGGGACTCTTGAATGTGATTTTAGTGCAAAAGCATGGCTTCTGGTTGAATAATGAAATTGATACAGTGTTCGTCAATCGGTGTAGGAACATGCCATAAAAATAATACAGGAGAGGTATTAGGATGAAAGAATTAAAAGGAAAAAATGTTACTATTAAGGATTCTGAATTAATTCGCAGGGAGAAGGCAAACAGAGATTATCTGATGAGATTGACCAGTAAAAACCTCCTTCTGAACTATGAACTGGAAGCAGGAAGATTTTCAGGGAGAGGTATTCCGGAGGATGCACATACTGGCTGGGAATCACCGGTCTGCCAGCTAAGAGGGCATTTTCTTGGACACTGGCTTTCTGCGGCAGCAATACATTATGAAGAAACCGGTGACAGGGAATTAAAAGCAAAGGCGGATGTCATTATTGATGAACTGGCGGAATGCCAGATAGATAATGGCGGGCAGTGGGCAGGTCCTATCCCTGAAAAATATTTATATTGGATCGCAGGTGGCAAAGCAGTCTGGGCACCTCAGTATAATATCCATAAAATTCTAATGGGTTTGGTAGACATGTATCTGTATGCTGAAAATAAAAAGGCACTTAAGGTAGCAGATTGTTTTGCTGACTGGTTTGTGGATTGGAGCAGTAAATATACCAGAACTGAATTTGACGATATACTGGATGTAGAAACCGGAGGAATGCTTGAAGTATGGGCAGAATTGTTAAAGATTACAGGAAAGGATAAATATGATTTCCTGTTGGAGCGTTATTACCGCAGCAGGCTTTTTCAACCATTGCTGGAAGGAAAAGATCCGCTTACTAACATGCATGCAAACACTACTATTCCGGAAATACTTGGCTGTGCAAGGGCTTATGAAGTAACAGGGGAAGAAAAATGGATGGAAATTGTAAAAGCCTATTGGAATTGTGCGGTGACAGAGAGAGGAAGTCTTGTGACTGGCGGTCAGACGGCTGGTGAAGTCTGGATGCCAAAACATAAGATGAAGGATCGGCTCGGGGATAAAAACCAGGAGCACTGCACGGTGTATAACATGATGCGTCTGGCAGAGTTTCTGTTTCGCCATACAGGAGATCCTGTCTATGTACAGTATATGGAATATAATTTCTATAATGGTATCATGGCACAGGCATATTATCAGGAATATTACTTAACCGGCAATAAACATAATTATCCCGAAACTGGGTTATTAACTTATTTTCTTCCGATGAAAGCGGGATTACGGAAAGACTGGAGTGGGGAGACCGACAGTTTTTTTTGCTGTCACGGAACCATGGTTCAGGCAAATGCGGCATTAAACAGAAGCATTTATTACCAGGACAAAGATGCAATTTATATCTGTCAGTACTTTGACTCAGAATTAAGAACAAATATGGATGGAATTGATATAAAAATCATTCAAAAACAGGATAATATGAGCGGCAGCATGATGAATTCATCTAATACTGCAGGCTATCAGGAGGTAAATGAAATTACAGCGCTTCATGAAAATATGCCGCAATACAAAAAATATGATTTTACAGTACATTTATCTACACCGAAGACATTTACAGTTGATTTCCGGATACCTGACTGGATTATGTCGGAGGCCTTAGTCTACGTGAATGATGTAATTTACGTTAAAACATCAGACAGCAGTATGTTTTGTAAAATAAACAGGGAATGGAACGAAGGCGACAGGGTTAATATCATCTTGCCGGTAGGAATCCGATATATACCGCTTCCAGAGGATGAGAACCTGGGGGCTTTCCGTTACGGACCTGAAGTTCTGGCGGGTATTTGTGAAACAGAAAGGATTCTGTATATAGAAAAAGAGGATGCTGCTGCGGAAATAATAATGGAAAATGAACGTGAGTGGGGCAGCTGGCGCTTTTTCTTTAAGACTGTGAATCAGAATCCTGCAATTTCACTTAAAAGAATCAGGGATATTGGATATGAACCATTTCAGGTATATTTTAAGATTAAAAAAGTAGAAGGTAACCCATGATAATCTATAATTTGGTAAATATCAAAGACTTTTGAGGGAGAAAGGTAAAAGTATGAGTAAGATAAACATTAAAACTAAGGTTAAAAAATTTAAGACGGCAAAAAATCTTTATGGTATCTTTTTTGAAGACATCAACCGGGCAGGAGACGGCGGACTCTACCCCGAAATGCTAAGGAACAGGACTTTTGAAGATTCCCTGGCTCCGATTGACTGTATGACGGATGAAGGGGATTATGCAATTATTACCCCGGCAGGCTGGAGGGATGAATTCAATCATGGGGAAGGGTTATCACGGTGGGTCAGACAAAATCAGATTCCCTATACGCCGATACCTGCCTGGTATGGGGAAGGGGCTCAGATGGAACTGGAACGTACGGATACCCTTAATACTTGCAGAAGTGCGGCACTATCTGTCTCATTTGAGAAGGGAGGATGTATTTATAATACCGGATACTGCGGAATTCCACAAAAAGCAGGCAAATCCAGTGTATTTTACATGTTTGCGAAATCAGAGAAGCCGGTGGAACTTTTAGTTACCATTGAAGAGGAAAGTGATATTTTATCCAGTGCCTCTTTTCAGGTATGCGGTAATGGTTATATTCGTTATGATGGTATTTTCACTTCCCTAAAAGACACCAGGAATGCCAGACTGGTAATAACAGCCAGAGAGGGCGGTAAGATAAAGCTAGGGTTTATTTCCCTTATGCCGGCGGATACCTATAACGGACACGGCTTAAGAATAGATTTGGTTGAAAAGCTGAGAGAACTGCATCCGCGTTTTCTGAGGTTCCCGGGTGGTTGTATTGTAGAAGGGTTCACTCCTTTAACGGCAATGCGGTTTCGAAACACAGTGGGACCTGTTTGGGAAAGACCGGGACATTTGCTGATGTGGCATTACAGAAGTTATATCGGACTGGGATTTCATGAATATCTGCAGCTTTGCGAGGACCTTGATCTGGAGCCGCTTTATGTTTTTAACTGCGGTATGACCTGTCAGGCGAGATGTTCGGTTTTAATGGAAGACAAAGAACTTGACGATATGATTCAGGATACCCTTGATGCCATTGAATATGCCATCGGCCCTGAGGACAGTAAGTGGGGAAGCTTAAGAGCGAAGATGGGGCATCCATCACCATTTAAAATGAATTTTATGGAAATCGGCAATGAAAATTCCGGAACCGGTTATGAGGAACGATATGAGTTATGCTATCATACCATCCGGGAAAAGTATCCCCATATTAAGTTCATTGCCAATACCCATGTGGAAGAAAAAGGACTGGCAGCCGATATCGTGGACGAGCATTTTTATAATACGGCGGAATATTTTGCAGAAAACATTCATTTTTATGATAACTATGACCGGAAAGGACCTGAGATTTTTGTAGGAGAATTCGCCGTGGTTAGAGGTTACGCAGGGCAGCACTATGCAGCTTTAGGAGAAGCAGATTTCCTGATCGGGTTAGAAAGAAACCAGGATGTGGTAACCCTTGCCTCCTATGCACCTCTGTTTGAGAATGTAAATTATAACGCCTGGTTTCCGAACCTGATCCGCTTTCATAATTCGGAAAGTTTTGCGATTCCCACCTATTATACCTGGAAGATGTTTGGTCAGAACAGGGGAGATTATGTGGTGGAATCAAACGAAGAAACCGGTACTTTATACCGTCCTGTTAAAGGTATGGCCTCTCTGAGAGGAGCTTCCGGTATGCGTTACCGCAATGCAAGATGGAATGGGATGGAAGTCGGGGTTACCCATGAGTTAATGGGAAGAGTGAGAGCACAGGAAGATAGTTATATGATAGAGGCTCCGGATGAAGAGCAGTTAGAAGAGTGCAAGCGGCTATATGGTATAGACCCTGAGAAAATATTTGCAGTATTTGGAGAAGAGGATGTGACGGAAGGAACCTTTGAAATTGAGATATTTGCAGAAGCAGGGAAAGAAATCGAAATAGGGGTATACAGCTCACGGATACCAAAAGAAGTGTATGTTAGTGATGAGACCCATCCGCCCAAGGAGTGGAATGCAGGAAATGTCAAACCTTTTATCTGGAAGATTAAGGACAGTATCAGCTCCTTTACAGAATCTTCCTACCCCGAAGAGATCAGGCTTTCAAAGGATTCTAAGGTGGTACTAAAAACAGGTGAATTCAATCAATTCCGGTACAATACAGACGGCAGGAACATGTCTTTATACTTAAATGATATATTGATTCATGAAGCTTCTGTTCCCAGTTTTCCAGTTTTAGCTTCTGTGGTAACAGATACGGAACAGGAAGTGATAATCAAAGCGGTGAATATGGCACCAGAAGAAGAAGCAGTTGATATTACTCTGGACTGTGAAGTAGACAGTGATTACCAGGTCTTGATATTAACAGGTGATAAGCAGGCAGAGAATTCCTTTGAGGACCCTGAAAATATCAGTGACAAACGGATTTTACTTAAGGGTGCAGGAAAAAGCTTTACCTATCAGGCACCGGCTTATTCTGTGAATATAATCAGACTGAAAAAAGTTTGAGAACTTATGGCGGCTACCTGTTAGCCGGCTGTTTGCGCAGAGATTCTGCATAAATTGAGAATAAATATGCCAAAAATCTAAGTCTTAAGTCATTGAGAGAGAAATATGATATCAACAGCGCCTATTTGGGATAGATATTTAAAAAGAAGTTTAATAAAAACGGAAGTTTTAATATATGTAGAGCAGTAGTTGATGGTAATAATAAATATATTAAGGAGAAGGACGATGCGTAACGGTGCGTTTTATACAGGAAATTATCCGAATCTATTTGAAAAAATCGGATTAACAAAAGAAGAGGTTAACGACAGAATAGAGCAGGTATTTAAAACCATGTTTTTTGACCCGGAAGAAAGGATATATTTTGAAAAAGGGGAAACTATGGGGTATATGCTGGATACCGGCAACAACGATGCAAGAACGGAGGGCATGAGTTACGGAATGATGATGGCGGTACAGATGGACAGAAAAGATATATTTGACCGCCTGTGGCTTTTTTCCAAAACTTATATGTATCAGAGCAGCGGTAAATTTAAAGGGTATTTTGCCTGGTCTGTTTCACCGGAGGGGAAGAAAAATGCCGAGGGACCGGCACCGGACGGGGAAGAATATTATGCCATGGCGTTATTTTTTGCCAGTAAGCGCTGGGGAGACGGAAAAGAACCTTTTGATTATGACAGGCAGGCCAGAGATATATTAAAACATACCCTGCATCAGGATGAATATGTATGTGGGGGAAGTCCCATGTGGAATCCTGCTAATTATTACATAAAGTTTGTACCGGATGCTGATTTCTCAGACCCGTCTTATCACCTGCCTCATTTTTATGAACTTTTTGCATTAAGGGCAGCAGAAGAAGACCGGGAATTTTGGAAAAAAGCCGCGGAAGCCAGCCGCAGCTATATTAAATTATCCTGCCATCCGGTAACCGGAATGGCACCGGAATATGCTGAATATGACGGTACTCCAAAGCAGCTGTTTCATGAAGGACAGTTTTACTCGGATGCATACCGCGTAGCTATGAATATCGGATTGGAAGCAGCCTGGTTTGGAGAAGAGGATTCACTGGGTGAGATTGTCGGCCGCTTACAGACTTTCTTTAGTGAACAGACAAAGTTATTGGAATACCACAATTATCTGCTTGACGGAAAGGCTCTGGACCAGCCGGCTTTGCATCCGGTAGCAATAGTTGCTACCAATGCGGCCGGATCTTTAGCCACGAAAGGAAAGTATCATCTTCAGTGGGTAAAAGATTTCTGGGATATGCCTCTTCGCAGAGGAGAGCGCAGATATTATGACAATTGTCTGTATTTTTTCTCTCTGCTTATGTTGGCAGGAAGATATCGGATTTATTAAATTTTGGCATGTTTATTTTCATTGTATGCCCCAAGCGAGCCTGCGGTATTGCCTCAGCTAACTGCCTTTTTCTTCTTTCACACTTCAGGACATATCCAGAGGTTGAAAAAGGGGGAGATATTCCATGGAGAATAAGAAATCAAAATATTATATTATCAAGAAACTGGAACAATATAGTTATACATTGTATAAAAATGCGTTGTATAATATTAATGACCGTAATATGAGATGAAAAACTAAACATTGACATATCATAAAAAATAAGTAATATATAGGATATATCAAATGTTAGGAGGAAACAGCTGGAAGCTGATCTTGCAGTTAAAGGAAAAGATGCGATTAATTTTTTAATCAGTATACTAATCCAGCCGGTTCAGCTGATAGATTTGAATGGCAGGCCATGAGAAAAAAAGTAGTACATATCATATCACATTCCCACTGGGACCGGGAATGGTATATGCCTTTTGAGAAACATCGTTTGAAATTAGTTAACTTAATTGATGATTGCCTGGAACTATTTGAACAAACGGATGAATTTAAAAGTTTCCATCTGGACGGACAAACTATTGTATTAGATGATTATTTAGAAATAAAACCCGAAAAAAAGAAATCATCAAGAAGAATATTTTAGAAGATAAATTTTATGTTGGTCCCTGGTATATTCTTCAAGACGAATTTTTAACCAGCGGAGAATCCAACATAAGAAATCTACTTATTGGCATAGAAGAAGCTGACAAGTATGGTAAATTGTGTAAAATCGGATATTTTCCGGATGCCTTCGGCAATGCGGGACAGATGCCCCAGATACTAAAACAAGCTGGTATGGAAGCCGTTATCTTCGGAAGAGGTGTAAAACCGGTGGGATTTAACAACTCTGTTCCTGAAACCGGAGATTATGAGTCCTTTTACTCGGAGATGCTCTGGAATGCACCGGATGGCAGCGGTTTATTAGGAATACTATTTGCCAACTGGTACAACAATGGAGCGGAAATTCCGGTAAAGGAGGCAGATGCAAAAGAATTCTGGGATAAACGGTTACAGGATGTACTTCGGTTTGCATCTACCGATCACCTGCTGTTTATGAACGGCTGTGATCATCAGCCGGTACAAAAAGATTTAACTGAGGCCATTGCTACGGCAAACCGCTTATATCCGGATCTGGAATTCATTCACTCGAATTTTAATAATTATGTTAAGTGTGTGAAAGAATCCCAGACGAATCAATTATCCGTTGTTACCGGTGAACTTACAAGCCAGATGACGGATGGCTGGAATACACTGGTCAATACGACTTCCTCCAGGATTTATTTAAAACAATTAAACAGGGAAAATGAGGTAGCACTTGCTAATCTTGTGGAACCCTTGGCAGTATTTGCTGCGGATGCCGGTTTTTTATACCCTCACGAAACAATCAAATATGCCTGGAAAAAGCTGATGCAGAATCATCCTCACGACAGTATTTGCGGCTGCAGTACGGATGAAGTGCATAAAGATATGGAAACCCGTTTCCACAACAGTATGCAGGTAAGTGAATGCCTTATGAAAGAAAGTATGGACTATATTGGTAATAAGATTAATACGGCCTGCTTTAAGGACAGAGAAGCTTATCCTTTTACCGTATTTAATACGACTGGTTGGAAGAGGACGGGAGTAGTATCCGTATTAATTGATATTGAAAGAATTTATGGACAGAATTTGACCACATCTTATTATAAAATGAAAGAGTTAGTTTTAAAGGATTTCGTTCTTGAGGATAACAAAGGAAATCAGATACCGTTTAAAGTAGAGGATTCGGGTGTAAGATTCGGATATGATCTGCCGGATGATAAATTCAGACAGCCTTTTATGGCAAGGTGTGTAACAGTTACTTTTGAAGCAAAAGATATCCCTGTTTTAGGATATAAGGTTTATGTTTTAGTTCCTAAAAAAGGAAACAAAACACAGAATGATTCCTTGGTTATTCCTGACGGTTTGGAGAACCGGTACCTAAAAGTAACGATTAATTCAGATGGTACGCTTAATCTTTTGGATAAGACCTCAGATAAGTATTATGAACATATCTGTTATTATGAGGATACCGGTGATATCGGAAATGAATACATTTATCGTCAGCCGGACGGGGGTGCAGCAATTCTTTCAAAGAGCAGTACCTGCGGATTTGAACTTACGGAGAATGAAACTTACCGGGCGACTTATAAAATTACTCAGGTCATGGAGATTCCGGAAAGTGCGGATGATACATTATACGAAGAGCAGATCAGTATGACGGATGTAAAGCTTAGAAAAGCGAAAAGAAGTACAAAACTTTTACCCCTTGAAATTACAACTTATATTTCTTTAGATAAGAATGGACGGGGTATAAAAGTTAGGACAGAATTTGAAAACCGGATGAAAGACCACAGACTTAGGGTAATCATTCCAACAGGACTAGAAACCGACAGGCATTTTACGGATTCCGTATTTGAAATTGTGGACCGGCCTAACCGTCATTATACTGATTGGCAAAACCCTAGCGGCTGTGAACATCAGCAATGTTTTACAGGAATGAAGGATGATAAAGCAGGAATCATAGCCGCCAATTTCGGATTGTACGAATATGAAATACTACCGGAACAAAACAATGCAATTGCCATAACATTACTTCGCGCTGTTGGCGAGCTTGGAGACTGGGGGGTATTTTTAACTCCGGATGCACAGATACAAAAGAAATGCTCCGTATCCTTTGAAATTATTCCGTTTTCCGTAAAGGATGAAAAGATGGATCCCTTAGTGGAAGCGTATCAGTTCCAGGTTCCCATGAATACCTGCCAGATATATGTACACGACGGTGTATTGCCGCTGGAGCAAAGTTATTTGGAATGGGAAGGCGAGGGAATCTATCTTACCGGAATAAAATATAAACAAAATGAAAATGACCGGATACTTCGTTTTATGAATGGCACTAATCAGGTGAGATATCTAAAACTTAAAAAATCTGATCAGGTGCGTAGTTATTACAGGAGTAATGTAATAGAAGAATGTCTTAGCGATTTACCGGATGACGAGGAACGGTATGTGATAGCGCTAAATCCATTTGAAATATTAACCATCGGGCTGGGAAATTGACTCACTTTCGTTCAGACTTGCCATTAATGCGGTTTGACAGCGACAGTAAAAGTAATACGAATTTCAGAGCTGAAGCTCAATTGCCTAAAAATAAATGGTTAAGAAAGGAGTTCACTTAATGAAAAAATGGTTAAACAAATTATAAGGTTATGAGCTTCATTACCTCAAGATACGAGCGCCTCCAAAAGTATAAACAGGTGAATGAAAATTATATCAAATGGAGGTAATAACAATGAGAAGTGAACAGGAAATATTTTCGGAAATCCTGCAATTTGCTAAAGAAGATAATAATATTGATATAGCCGTTTTAAACGGTTCCAGGGTAAATCCCAATGCACCAAGAGACTTCATGCAGGATTATGATGTAAGGGTGTATGTAAAAGATTTGGATGCAGCTTATATTTATAAGGCCAAACGTTCCTGGATAAGCCGGTTTGGAGATCTGGTTATGCTCCAGCAAAATAATTTTGAAGACGGGTCTTTTATTTTTCTTCTGCAGTATAAGGATAGTATACGAATTGATTTAAGTTTTCAGGCGAAAGAAATGCTTGAAATAGAATTAAAGGAAGATTCTTTAAGTAAGATTATTCTGGATAAGAATAACGAAGTAAAAGTTCTGCCGGAACCCAGTGACACTACATATTTTACTAAATGTCCGACTGAAACGGAATGGAATGAAACCCTTAACGAGTTATGGTGGTTACAGGGTTATATAGGTAAAGAACTATGGCGGAATGAGATTCCTTTCGTTAAACAATTATACGACGTTTATTTTATGGAAGGCCTGAGAAAGTTATTGAGCTGGTCTGTTTGTTTGGATAAGGATTGGAAATTAAATGTGGGCAAGTCCGGTAAGTGGCTTAAGAAATATCTGACCAAGGATATTTATGAAGAGTTTATATCCCTTTATTCCAGTGCGGATTATGAAGAACAATGGGATAAGTTATTGCGTTCCGGCAGCTTAATCAGAGAAATCGGACAGGAATTAGCTGATAAAATGGGGTATGTATATCCCTTACAGGATGATCAGAATGTATCCGATTATATCAGGCGGATTAAAAGCCTGCCCTGTAATGCACAATCTTTCGATGATTAAAGTCTGTTTTGCGACTAATGTGATTCCACAAAACATAATAGTATTAATGATATAATTTATACAATAAAATAAACTAATACTAATATAAAACTAAACAGGGACGGTTGCAATAATAATCTTTTCGGCAACCGCCCCTGTTCCGGTCTTAGGCAGGAAACAAAACACTGGTTATAGAATTTTATATTACTTACAAAATTCAGAGGCCTGGGTTAACCTTTGATATATTTGTGCAATTTTATACCAGGTAACAGCATTAATAGTACCTGTCACAGGAAGTTCGAATAATTTCTGAAATGCCATAACCGCAGATTTTGTTTCTGGGCCAAATATACCATCTGCTTCTATGATCGGTATTTCGCTATATACATGAGAGATAATCAGCAGATATTGCTGCATTAATTTTACAGCATCCGATCTACTTCCCTCTGATAATTCAACATTTGGCCAGGCTTGTATTCCGGTTATGTTATTTGTGTAATTAATATACATCGTTTCATTGTAATAAGTATGTAGAATATCGATTGCTTTATAATCCTGGTCTCCAAGAAATTTGGAACCCCATAGGGATATCATATTTTGGCAGGTTATTAATTCACCGGTACATGCCTGGGTTAATATAGGTTGCCTAACATCCGGCAGGGATAGAAAGTAATTAAACATATAATCCACAGCTAAACTGATATTACTGTCTATATTTCTGCCATAAAACCAAATCTGGTCAAAGGCAGTGGACGAGGTTATATCAAAATCGTAACCCAACCTGTGATACCAATCCGTATAAATCCGGTTTAAAGAGAAAGAAAGCCTGGTTAAAATATTGGCATAAATGGTTTCTTGCGGCCAAGTAGCATAGATTTGGCTGGAAGCAACGCTTTTTATATATTCCCGGTACTCTATTTTATAATTTGTGGCAGTTAAATCAGAAGGTAATCCATCGTGAACGATAATAAATTCCGGTATTACTACTGATTTATCTACTTGTTCTTCTATCTCAGTTTTTACCTCATCCTCGTATACTTTTGGAGGATAGTTACCAAACAGATAATTCGGGCCAATGGTTATGGTATTACTTATATTAGTATCATCCTCTCTGCGTGGCATACTAACCGGTTGGATCGTTTTTACAAAAGGTAAAATCTGTGCACTGTCGATTATAATTGTTTGAAGACCCGGAGCCGAAATAACCAGCCTGTATTCTGAATAAGGTTGATAATTTGTGGGTTCCATGCTGTATTCAATTGGAGGAGCAGGCAATTCTATTTCTATGGTTTTTCCTGAATTATCTGTAATTAGTGTATCCACGACTGTATTAGGATCATATTTGTGAAAAATTTGAATCTCTGCATTTTCAACTGGCCTGGACCCTAATTCACATACAACCTGGATTTGTAATATACCATAATAATTTCTACCTTCCTGGGTTGAATTAATTCTATTATTTATATACATAATCGGCTCCCATCTACGACTGACATATTAAAATCAGAGTAGTATATTATTAGCATAAATCTAGCTTTATAGTTATATATTTAATTCTATATATGCGTAGTAACATAAAATGATAACAGGGGATTTCATATTTGGATTAAAAAATAAAACAAAAAACGGCAAAAAGGTACTGTTACAAAATCACAATTTTCTTGGTATTCAGCAAGAATTATTAGATTTTGTAACAGTACCTTTTTTTACATTTCCGCGAAAGCAAAGTGAGAATTAGCAAGCTTGCTTGCAATAATTCGAACGCGCATGCGAACCGAAGAAACTCGCAAAGCGTGTTTCTTCCGGTTCCCGTAAACAAAGTGAGGTGATAGGAATTAAAAAAAACATTGACGCAAAAAGAGCGCAATGTTATAATATCTTTAAACATAAAACATATAAAACAGTATATATATTTTAGTATATCACACTTTTAATTGAATGTCAATAGATATTTTAAATTTTTTTTGGAGGATTAAAAAATGGACGATGAGATTTTTAATTTACCAGCATTAAAACAAAAGCAGCAGTTAGAGGAAATTAAAAAATGCAATGAATATTCAGCAAAATTTGGAGTTACCTTATCTGATTCTGAAGTTATTGGTTTAAATGAAAACCGTAAGGAATCTTTAAAAAGTATGGGCAGAGTAGAATTAGGAAACGGAATTCTTCCAAAATTAATTTTTGAATTCTGTGACTCGCCATTTATTTATCAGGATATTTATGCAGATACGTTACAGGCACTCCAGGAAATATTTTATTATTTTAAAAATGAATCACTGGATGAGATCAGTGACGATGAGCTGATTCACATAATGAGGGAGTATTTTGACCAGGAATGCCAGGGATCCATTGAATACCTTCAGGAAACTACCTTGGAAGATATCTGCAGGAATGTAAGATATGGATATGGTACCATACGCAGTTATGACGAGGAAGATTAACTCAGGTAATTACGAACCGGTCCTAAAGGCCACTAACATGAGGAGGACTATAAATGCAGGAATTAGAAGGTATATATTCAATTATTGAGATTAACCTAAATAATAAATATTATTTTCAATCATTGGTCAAGGAGGGAAATGAAAGAAATGTACTAAGTAACCGCCAGGTAGAAAATATTCAGATAAATTTATTCAGGCTTCTTAAAGATCATGTAAATCGTTATACCAGTTATGAAAGCAGCTCTGTCAGAACAGAAAAGGCGCAGCAGCTGCTGGAATCCATTTGTTATACGATCGGAGCTTATTTAAAAACCGTCCAGGGAGTAAAGAATCAGATGGAGCTTCTGAATTCCGGTAATATAAAAGAGTTATTTTACGCAGGATTAAACCTTTTAAAAGAGTATGTAGAAGAATCAAAGCTACTATTAAAAAATCTGCAGTCGGAGGCTTTAAGGATAAATAATCTCGCTTATTATAATACCATATTTACCGGAATTCCGGAATATTTTCGTGACTGTGATATAAAATATGCACCGCAGGACGGGGCAGGAAGTATTGACTACCCTTTGGCCATCGATATTACGGATTTAGAAGGAATAGAATATATCAAAGAATACCTGCTAAGAGTAAGTATGGAAAATACTTTCTGTAAGCATTTTAATGAGAGCAGCATCGAGCAGTTATTAAATGGTTATCATACGGATTATCCGGATTTATTGATTAATATCTTTGAAATTACTCTGATTAACGTTACTGGATTAGTTTTGATCAATAAAGATATTTACCAGTTAAATATAACGGAAAGTGACAGGTATTTATTAAAAATAAAATTAGACAGCCTTACGGCGGATCAATTGCAGGAGCAGTTAAAACAGGCTGTCTTAGAGCTGTATAATGGGATGAAAATAGATAATAATAAATTACTTCAATATATGCTTAAAGCCGTCTATCCGATTTCCCGAAGATTATTACAGCTTCTTTCTATGGATAAGCTGGAAATGATGTTTATTTCCTTTAAAGATATTCAGGCGAATAAGGAACCGGATTTTCAGGATGGTGAAATGATGGAGGATGAACTATTAAGGGATTTAATAGAGGAAATGCAGGATTGCAGATATACCTCTGATAAAATTATCCTGATAAAAAATAAGGTACACAGCTTAGGGGATTTAATCGAAGTAATGGAGGTATGTTTTTATGGGGAAGAGTTTAACGAAATTTTTAAGTTGTTAAGTGAAACGGAAATCTCAGCTTTATTTGGTTATTTTAATGATGAGGAAGAAAAAGAATGGCAAAATGCATTACTTAAATATAGGGAAGATTAGTTATCGTCACCCGATGTTAATATTTCTAAAAGCTGAAGATATTGGATAGCTTCTTCTGCAGTTGTTTTGCACATTTCCTCAGACGGCCTTAAACTGCTGCATACGGCAGGCCTTTCTATACTGCCGAATATCTTGCATTTGTTATCACTTGATAATTGAATACATCTTACGCCGGCTGGTTTGCCATTTGGCATGCCAGGTATCGGGGATGAAATGGAAGGTGCTATACAGCAGGCTGCACACCCAACTCTGCAATCCATAGGAGAACCTCCTGTCTTAATTTTATGTTCGCTTATTTTTTACATTTATCTTAACAATTGTAACATATTTCTAAAGTGGATACAATAAATATAGATTCCTGAATCAGGATTTCGTACGTTTGGTGTTTTGCCGGTATTCACTGGGAGATAGATGGAAAACTTCCAGGAAAGCCCGGTTAAAGGTTCTCTGACTTTCAAACCCGGAATCCATACTTATCTGAGTCAGGGAGTAATCCGTTAACTGCATTAAAGTTATGGCATAATCTAACCGAATGTTATTTAAATATTTGTTAAAGCTGGTATTAAGTTTTGTTGAGAAGATTCTGGAGAGGTGGTATTTACTTACATTTAAGTGTTCCGCCAAAATACTCAGTGTTAATGGTTCCTGAAAATATTCTGAAACAAAGGTTACAATTTTACCTGTCAGATCATAACTTGGCATATCATTATTTTTAATAAGATCCAAAACCGGTATGCATCGGGCCAATATTAACTGTAAAAGTGCAGCACAGGCAGAAAGATCCTGTCCGTCCCGTCTTTCTATTTCTAACTGTTCCATGGCATAAATAACGTTTTCATGTAAATTGCCCGAAGTTATAAAAGGATTACCCGGATAATAACGGGTTACTTTCTTCAAAAATTCCCCGGTCAGATTTATACCACAGATAGCAATTAAAATACGGCTTTCGATTTGATTGTCGGAAGTTTCTGAATTATAGCTATGTATGACATTTGGAAATATAACTGCAAAATCTCCTTCCCTTAACCGTTTGGTCTCCCCATGTATAGTCACAATAATTTCTCCGGTCTTAACATATAACAGCTCCAAATGGCTGTGGAGGTGGGAGGGAAAGTTAAATTTAGTGGTATAAAAAGTGCGTAAAGCATTATCCGTGGTTTCGTAAAAAGGTATCATAATAAATTACCTCGAAAGAGCAATATTTGTCTAATATCAGATACATTCTGTCCTACATCATATCATAAATCCTTGTATAATACAATCAGATAGGCTTAAGAAGAATAGGAAAACTGCGAATCGAAAAATGTAATTATTTTCAATATTAAAGGAGGAAACATATATGGCTACGGACAAAAAAGTTTTAATTTTGCAAGGCGGATGGGATGGACATGAACCAAAATTAACATCAAAACGGTTTGCCGGATTACTGGAAAAACACGGGTACCACTGCGAAATATCCGATACTCTGGATGTTTTAAACGACCAGGATTATTTAATGGGATTGGATCTGGTCGTGGCTTGTTGGACGATGGGTCACATTGATAATGAGTATGTAAAAAATTTATCCAAAGCAGTTGGTTTCGGAGTTGGTTTAGCCGGCTGTCATGGAGGTATGTGCGACTCATTCCGTGAAAATACGGAATGGCAATTTATGACCGGAGGTCAGTGGGTAAGCCATCCGGGCGGAGACGGAATTGACTACATGGTGAATATTAATAAAGGTTCCAGTCCTATTGTAGAAGGGTTAGAAGATTTTCCGGTTTGCAGTGAACATTATTATCTACATATTGACCCGGCAATTGAAGTACTGGCAACGACCAGATTTCCAAGCGTAAATTATTATCATATTTCCAATAAACCGGTTGATATGCCGGTTGCCTGGACAAAATTCTGGGGTAACGGCCGGGTATTTTATACTTCCCTTGGTCACCACGATGATGTTTTTGATAAATCAAAAAATGCGGAAATTATGATGGAACGAGGACTGCTTTGGGCAGCAGAGGGGAAAGCTTATGCCCTGGAGCATAAGTTAACAACAGCTAAATTTGAGAACACTGCAAAAATGTATTAATAAAGGAGGATGAAAATGGGGACTGTAAAAATTGCGATGATTGGTGTTGGAGCCATCAGCGGTATTTATCTTGAAAATATAACGAATGTATTTAAAGAAATTGAGATAATCGGTGTTTGTGATTTGGTCAGAGAACGGGCTGAAAATGCAAAGGATAAGTATCAGATAAAGAAAATTTATGATACGATGTATGATGCCTTTAAGGATCCGGAAGTGGATATGGTATTAAATCTTACCAGACCTTATGAACATTTTGAGGTTACAAAAGGAGCTTTAAACGCAGGTAAACATGTATACAGCGAAAAACCACTGGGGGCAAATTTTGATGAGGGGAAAGCACTGGTAGCTTTGGCAGAAGAAAAGAATCTTTTGTTAGGAGGTGCTCCGGATACCTTTTTAGGCTCCGGTATACAAACCTGCCGTAAATTAATTGATGACGGATTTATCGGTGAACCGATTGGAGCGGCTGCTTTTATGATCTGCCGCGGTCATGAGACCTGGCATCCGGATCCGGAATTTTATTATAAAAAAGGCGGCGGACCTATGTTGGATATGGGACCATATTATGTGACCGCCTTAGTTAATTTATTGGGAGGAGTAAACAATGTAACCGGTGTAACTAAAAGCAGTTTTCCTAAGAGGACAATAACCAGTCAGCCGAAAGTAGGTACGGTTATCGATGTGGATGTTCCTACCTACATAACAGGTATATTAAATTTTGATAATGGTGCGGTTGGTACTATATTTACAACCTTTGATGTTTATTATAATCAACAGGCCAGATTAGAGATTTATGGTTCAAAAGGAACGTTGTTTGTACCGGACCCTAATACTTTCGGAGGCCCAATCAAATTATTACGCCCGGAAGACGGAGAATACAGGGAAATGCCGCTGCTTTTTGATTATAAGGAAAACTCCAGAGGTCTTGGAGTAGCAGATATGGCGAAAGCTCTGCAGACAGGACGGGATTACCGTGCAATTTATAAGCAGACTTATCATGTCCTTGAAATTTTAACCAGCTTTGAAAAAAGCAGTAAGGAGGGTAAGAGTATTACTCTCGAAACAGCTTATAACAGAGGGTTACCTATGTTAAATAATCCAATACATGGTATATTGGATTAAGTTATATATAATGATTATAACAACGGATGATTAACGAGAATTCATAAATTATTCTAACATTTGTTACAGTTCAGCCTTGTGGTTGAACTGTAACACACATCTCCGTACAGTTACAGAAAATTATCCTTGACGAAATCCGGCTTTTAGCATATTATAACATTGTATATCTTATGAAAGGACTTAACAAGAATGAACCAAACACTTAGATGGGTAAAATTGGAATCTATTATGATCGCAACTTTTAAGGTTAAGGCTAGAAGTGCGTCCAAATTTAATAGATACAATAGAAACCATATAAGAATTTTGGAGAGTTCCTATTAACATTCTTTGTTAACGGTCTGTAATTATAATAATAAATAACGGCACCCTTAACAGGCAGTGTCTGATATTACGAAATCCCAAAGCTTAGTGGCTTTGGGATTTTTTACGTCCGGGGTAAGTTAAAAGCAGAATAAAAAGAAAGGCATAGACAGTGGGAGATTAATTTGGTGATTTAGGTGTTGAAAGTTCTTCGAATTAATTGGCCGTACTGTATAGGGTAGAAAACTATGATAGAATTAAGTATTAATAATTTAATGAAATTTTACGGAGCAAATAAAATATTTGAAAACATCACCTTTGATATAAAAACTGGTGAAAGAGTCGGTCTAATCGGAAAAAACGGCTGTGGTAAAACAACCCTAATGAAAATAATTATGGGCAGGTATCTTGATAATACGCAGCCAGGCAGCCCGGACACAGAAGGGGTAAACAGGATAAATGGTCTTCCATTTTTACAGGAAAATACGGAAGATAGCCAGGGCGGAGAAATTAATCTTAGAAAAGGCTGTAAAGTGGGTTACTTAAATCAAATACCCATTTATAATGAAAATACCAAATCCTTGGACGTCATTCGGATGGCTTTTTCAAACGTATTTGAGATAAAAAGTAAAATGAATGAATTAGAATATCAGTTAGGAAGTCTTGATGGAGATACTCTGGAGAGAGCAGTCCGTTCTTATGGACGATTATCAGAACAATATGAATTAGAAGGCGGTTATGAATTAGAGACCAAAATAAATAAAATAACAGAGGGGTTAAAAATAACGGATTCATTAAAAGAGATGTATTTCAGCCAATTAAGCGGCGGGGAAAAAACCAGGGTGATTTTAGCCAAAATATTATTAGAAGAACCGGACATTCTGCTGCTTGACGAACCGACCAACCATTTAGACCTAGAAACAGTAGAATGGCTGGAGGGCTTCCTAAAAAATTATAAAGGATCGGTGCTTATTATATCCCATGACCGGTATTTCTTAGACAGTGTAACGGGTAAAATCGTGGAACTTAAAGTTGACCGGGCTGATATCTATATGGGTAATTATAGTTATTATGTTCTTGAAAAAGAGAGAAGGTTTTTAATTGAATATAAAAATTATATAAACCAGCAAAAAAAGATGGAACAGATGGAAAAACAGATAGAGCGTTACCGCATCTGGGGAGAAATGCGGGACAGTGATAAAATGTTTAAAAGAGCAAAAGAACTGGAAAAACGATTGGAGAAGATAGAAAAACTTGACAAACCTGTTCTAAATAGCAGAAGGATACGGTTTAATCAGGACAATGCTGACCGTTCCGGTAAGATTGTAGTGAAAACGGAAAATATCAGTAAATCCTATGAAAAGGTATCTTTATTGAAAGATATCAATCTTCCTGTCTTTTATCAGGATAGTGCCTGCATTATCGGAAAAAACGGCTGTGGTAAAACAACGTTACTGAAACTGATATTAGGGGAAATAAAACCGGATTCCGGTTATATAAAAATAGGCTCACAGGTCAAAATCGGATATCTTCCTCAGCAGGTTGCATTTAAAGACGAAGAACTGACCATATTAGAGTATTTTGCTGATTTTCATAATATAACGTACGAGACAGCCAGAAACCAGCTTGCCAGGGTGTTATTTATGAAAGAGGATGTGAATAAGAAGATAAAGATTTTATCAGGAGGTGAAAAAAGCAGGCTTAAATTATGTTCCTTAACCTTTGAAAAAGTAAATTTTATGATTTTAGATGAACCGACCAACCATCTGGATATTGATTCCAGAGAGGTATTAGAGGAAACCTTAACTGAGTTTGAAGGCACACTGCTGTTTGTATCCCATGACCGCTATTTTATCAATAAAGTGGCAGATAAGATAATAACAATAAGAGACGGCAATCTTAAGATTTATCAGGGGGATTACAACTATTACCTGGAAGAAACTCAAAAGGAAAGCGAAGCGAAAGCCTTACCGGAAAGCGAATATAATAGGAGTAAGGACATAAAAAAAGGGAAGGAAGACATTAGTTTAAAAGACAATGGAAAGGGCAGCAGAGAAAAAAATAATGCTGGGCTTTTTCAGCAGGAAAATAATTTTGGACATCAGGGCAAGAATCTAAATAAGCAGCAAGAAAGAGAAATACTACGGGATAAGGTAAAAAAAGTTTCAGAAAGAAAAATAGAAATCCTGGAAAAAGAAATTGATGAGATGGAAACTGAGTTAAAATACCTTGAGGAGGAAATGAATAAATTTAACTCCGATGTTGTTTATCTGAGAGAGCTCTATCTTAAAAAGGAAACGACGGAACATAAACTCAAATTGGCTTATGATAATTGGGAGAGCTGTCAGCTGTAATTTAATTAATATTACCTGTAAAATTATAAATAATTTACAAACAAATAATCCGATATATTAAAAGTAAATAAACAATGCAGTGAAAGCATTGACAAGAACCCAATATGGCTGTATGTTGATTTACAGGAAGTAATATAAATAGGTAATTGCAAAACAAGTGTTTCGTAATTATAATACCGAAGCATTCATATCATTTCAGAGCAGAATCTGGCCTTAAGTCCACTGAAGCATGAAATGATATGAATAATATGGTATATATATTTAAAACCTAAATAATTTCACAATTACCTGAAAGTAATATAAATTAATGGAGGCAGGTTTCATTATGCAGGATAAAATCAGAAGATTTATGATGGGCAGATATGGTGTAGATGACTTAGGAAAATTTTTAATGTGGATTGCCATAATTATTATGCTCCCATCGGTTTTTTTCAGAAACAGGATAATAGAAATAATACCTTTTATCATATTGATTATATGTTATTTTCGAGTGTTTTCAAGAAATATAAATAAGCGATACAATGAGAATCAGAAATTTTTAGTTTTTAAAAATCGGTTTTTTGGATATTTTCAGAGAGCAAATACCCGTAGAATGCAGAATAAGAATTACCATATATATGTATGTCCTACCTGTAAGCAAAAAATCCGTGTACCAAAAGGGAAAGGTAAAATCTGTATAACATGCCCGAAATGCAAGGCGGAATTTATTCGCAAAAGCTGATGTATTATAAGTTGCCGCCGATTTACAAAAATTAACTTTCGTGCTATAATAGACGGAATAAGTTATGTCTTGAATATTAGGGACTGGAAATGTCAATAATGCATTTTACCAACATCTGAGAAAATAGTGGTGAAAGGAATATAATATGGCTGAATTTTATTTTCAAGGGCATGGAAGTTTTCGCCTTACAACCGATAAAGGAACTGTAATTTATGTTGACCCTTATGCCGGTGGAGGTTATAATCTGGCGGCAGATATAATATTGGTAACCCATGAACACGGTGACCACAACCGTATTGAACTGGCAGCTAAAAAAGAGGAATGTACCATTATAACGGATCAGGAAGCCTTAGAGGGCGGAATTTATCATAAATTTACCATAAAGGATGTGGAGATTGAATCCGTACCTGCCTACAATCGTAATCACAGCAGATCCGAGTGCGTAGGGTATATCTTACGTTTTGATTCCATTTCCTTTTATGCTTCCGGTGATACGTCCGTTACTGACTTTATGGCTGATAAGATACCTGCGTATCAATTAGATTATGCGGTACTGCCTATTGACGGTATTTATAATATGAATCCTGAGGAAGCCACAAAATGTGCTGAAATTATAGGAGCTAAACATGTAATACCCATCCACATGAAACCGGGTCAGCTATTTGACCGCCTTTGTGCAGAACAATTTAAAGCTGCTAACCGTCTTATTGTAGAAGCCGGTACAGGAATTATATTAATGAAATAACTGTATGTCAGCCCCGGAGTCTGGCAAACCCGGACTTATTGTTATGTTTATAGGAAATCTGGCTTTTTTTTGCTTGAATAATAATAAATCGTTTGACAAACATTTCATACAGAATATATAATTGAAAAGTAATTTAACAATATTTAGGACATAATATATTATTTGCCAAATTGATTCTATGACTAATGGCCTAAGAGAGTGGTGACTTTATGGATCTGAATAAGAGTGGAGAAATCCGGGAATGTAAAAGATGCGGGAAAATGTTTCTGTTTACAGGGGTTGGCAAATGCATTTGTGCAGCCTGTAAAGCAGAAGACGAGGCGGAATTTGAAATTGTCAAAGATTATATCTATGAAAATCTTTCAGCAACAATCATGCAGGTATCAAAGGAAACAGGAGTTAAAATAGCCAGAATTAAAAGCTATTTAAAAGACGGAAGACTGGTTATTCCAGATGGTTCAGTTATTTTTTTAAATTGTGAAATTTGTGGAACCAATATAAAGTTTGGAAGACTTTGCCGGGAATGTGCAGATTCATTAAGTAATGAAATGCGGCATGAAATGAACATCGATGATTTTCAAATTGGAGAAAAACCGAAAAATCCAAACCAGGGTAGAATGAGATTCTTAGACCGTACATAACAGGTATATTACAATATAATAAGGGGAACCAGAACTACCTACGGATAAAGTCGGTAGTTTTTTTATCCCATAGGAAAGTTCGTCCTATGAGATAAAACCCTCCGGGGGATGGGCATGACGCTTAAGATGAAATTGTCACTAAAATGACAGCGTGTCAGCACCAGAGTCTGACAAGTCAGACTTTTTCTTATCTCAGATTAAAAAGAATATTACATATAAATGCACTCTTGGTACAGTTAAAGCTGTATTAAGAGTGCATTATTAAGATTAACTGAAAAAGACTTTATTAGGATTGATAATTACCAAAATATGTATTATTATTAATTTAATCAGGAAGTCAGATAATCTAAGAATAAGATTTTTGGCTTTAAAGGAAAGGTTATCATATCAGGTGATTTAATGAAAAGTAATTATAACGAGATAATAAGAAAAAATACAGAATTAGAAACCAATCGTTTATTACTCAGAAAATTTAACATCAAAGATAAAGAAGCAGTTTTAGCTTACGGAAGTGATAGTCAGACGTTAAAGTACCTTGTTTGGACCGGAATAACCGACCCGAATGCAGCAGAAAGAGTCATTATGGCATACTATTCTAAACCCGGAGTATATGCTGTTGCATTAAAGGAAAATGACTTATGTATTGGATGTATTGATATTCGTATCGAACCTCAACACGAAAAAGCAAGTTTTGGATATGTACTTAATCGTAATTATTGGAATCATGGGTATATGACGGAGGCTTTAACTACCATTTTAAATTTCTGCTTTACAAAGCTGGAATTAAACCGTGTGGAAGCAACTCATTATATGGGAAATGAAGGCTCCGGCAGGGTTATGAAGAAGAACGGGATGAGATTGGAAGGAGTGGCTATAGAAGAAGTTAAAATAAAAGGGAAATTCCATGATGTGGTTCATTACGGAATAACCAAAGCACAATGGGAAGAAACTGCATTCATTTAATGATTTTAAATTGAATGCAGTAATCCCCATTATTAACTAATCATATCTTTATAGTTTAACTGGCTTTTGATTATCTCCTGATAGACATCATCTTTTTTTTCCGGAGATATTTTATCTGTGATATTAACAACGGAAAGAAAACGTTCATTTTCGTGTAAAGCTTCATAATATTTATTTAATTGTTCTAATGATTGCCTGTAAACAAAAAGAGAAGTACCTGCAACTACTTCTACTATAACACCTCCAATTGCCGGTATGATAGCGGAGCCAATGGTAATATCCATTGCAAATATGAAAATTATGGAGGAAGTGATCAACGTAAAACCCAGTAAACACATGGATACGGAGAGTTTAAAGGAACTTTTAGCCATGTTTTTACTTAATACATAATACTCTTTAATTTCAGCCATATTGATTGACATGAGTTCTAAAATATCTGTAGCGGCTTGAGTACCGGATTCTTTGCTTTCACTCTTTGTCAGTTGATAATTGTTTATAATGAGAGACTGACGTAATGCGGCATAATAATCACTTACTTCATTGCTTGAAGTTTTATAATCCGTATTAATAAATAAAAATAATATACTTAAAATTAATATATACAAAAAAATCCCTGCCATAATAAGTAAAGGTACGCTGGTCATTTGATTATCGGCTATGTGATATAGAAAATAAATAAAAACTGTAAATAAGATTGCACCAACCAATACTATAATTATTTTACTGAATTTATTCAATGGAATGCTCCAGAAGTTTTTGTATAAATATATAGTAAATGCTTGTAAAATAGTATTAAAATATTGTTTTATTTAAAAATTTTTTTAAACACTATATTTAAATATTTTTATGTCCATCAGGGCTTTATGATAGTAAACCGGAGGAAAGGTGTGTAAATTATGAGAGATGGGAATAATTTTGAGCATTTAACATTCCAGAATCTTAACTGTGAAATTCATTATTGGTACCAAAAGGGATCCGAGAATAAGTGGGTTATTTTCTTACACGGCGCAGGTATCGATCATGAAATGTTCAAGGAACAATATAAAATATTTGATTCTGCCTATCATTTAATCACCTGGGATGCCCGAGGCCATGGTCTTTCAAAACTAAAAAAAGGGCAGAAATTCCGCTTTGAAGATATGGTAAGCGACATGAAAAGATTATATAAAATCTACGGGATCGATGAGGCTGTTCTGATAGGGCAGTCCATGGGAGGTAATCTGGCCCAGGAAATTGCTTATAATTATCCGGAATACATAACAAAGTTAATTTTGATAGATTGTACAAAAAATACAGGTAAATTAACAATGGTGGAAAAATGTTTATTGAAATGTTCCAATTTTCTGTTCCACTGTTACCCCTGGAAGCAATTGATCAAACAAAGCAGCGAAGCCTGCGGAACGACAGATTACGTAAAGGAGTATGTAAAAGCGTGCTTTAGCCGGTTGGAAAAAGAGACTTTTATTGATGTTATGATGTCATTAACCGGCTGTCTAAAGGAGGATATAGAGTTTAGATTCCGGCATCCGGTATTATTACTTTGCGGTGAGGAAGACCAATTAGGTAACATTAAAAAGGTAATGAAAACCTGGGCGCAAAGTGATTCCAATTGTACGTTTCATATGGTTGAAGATGCCGGTCATAATTCCAATCAGGATAAACCGGAAGTGGTGAATAAGCTGATATTAAACTTTTTAAAAGCTGGTAACAAGTCCGATCTTCCATACTGAAGCGGTATCCGAACTTATGATTCTGCCGGTACTGTGTGAATCCGATTACTGTTTTTGGAGGTTTGATATTTCCAATGGACGGTTACGGAAAAGCAGTACGGGGTGTGATTACATAACAAAAGAGAATGGACTGATTTAGTCATCATTATATAACAAAATTCATAGAATTAACAAACTGATATTTCGAGAATAGAATAACTATGACTGAGTCTGAGCGATTTAAAATAACCAGTGATGAATATGCTGATTTAATTATTGATTATAATTATGATATGGGAATATTAGCTCAATATCCCAATGCATCCTATAATATTATAAACCAACGGTATGCAGTTTTGAATATACCTGTAAGCGAAATGACTTATAATGCCGTATATAAATATGGTTATGCTTCCATTCCAAAGTGTTATGGGTTAATGTTCGAGCGGGCAACTGAACTGGATGGTAATTATTATATACAAAACTTACCCGCTTATGATTATGATGGAGAGGGAGTTCTGATCGGATTTGTCGACGGAGGAATAGAATACCGTAATAAAGCATTTCAATATGACAATAATACAACCAGGATAGTGTCAATATGGGATCAGACCATTGAAAGCCCTGACAGGTATCCTGCAGATTTTTATTATGGAACTGAATATGGCAGGGAAGAGATTAATCTGGCACTTCAGTCGAAAGATCCATTATCAATTGTACCAAGTACGGAGATAAACGGCCAGGGAACAGCAATGGCCGCAGTTGCTGCCGGTTTTAATAGTAATCAGTTCAGTTTTTCAGGAACGGCACCAAAAGCAGAAATAGTTGCCGTAAAACTGAAACCTGCCAAGCCTTATCTGAAAGAATTTTTTGGTATATCTGAAGAAGCTTTATGCTACCAGGAAAATGATGTAATGATGGGTATTAAGTATCTGCTGCAGGTCGCTAAGAGTTTACATCGTCCAATAGTAATTGCTGTTGGATTGGGCTGTAATCAGGGCTCTCATATAGGCGAAGATTTTATAAGCAGATATATATCTGAGGTCGGAGAATTACCCGGGGTTGCTGTTATAGTTGCAGCCGGGGATGAAGGAAATCGTTATGGGCATTATTATGGTGAAATTGGTTCACCCAACATATATAATATAGCGGAATTAAATATAGGTTCAGAAAATGAGAATTTTTCAATGGAGTTATGGGGGTATCCGCCTAATCTGTTAGCGGTTGATATTTTTGCCCCAAATGGTGATTTTGTCTATCACGTTTCCCGTAGCTATAAACAATTAAATACGATACCTGTTTATTATAATGATACAGTCATTTATATTGATAACCGCTTACAGGAACCTTTTGCAGGTTCACAATTAATTTTATTCCGGTTTCAAAATGCTGCTCAGGGAGTTTGGAGCTTTCAGGTTTCAGGCTCTCATGATTTAGTAAACCGTTTTCATATCTGGTTACCTTTGCATCAGTTTTTAAGAAATATATATTTTATGAATCCGGATATCAATACAACACTTTCCATACCGGCAAATACAGTTAATATAATAACAGTGACAGCATATAATCCGGTGGTTCTTGAATTATATTATTATTCCAGCAGAGGTTTTACGAAAACAAATGAACCGAAGCCGGATATAACTGCACCAGGTGTCAATATGGTTATCCCTACCGGTATTGACCAGTTTGCTTATTTCACCGGTACAAGTATGGCATGTGCCTATGCAGCAGGGATTGCCGCAAGATTAATGGAGTGGGGAGTTGTAGAGAATAATCTGCCCAACATGGACTGTACCTTCATCAGATATATCTTAACAAGCAGTGCCAGAAGAGACAGTTCCATGAATTATCCGAATCAGAACTGGGGATTTGGAATATTGGAGGAGAATGTATTTGGGGACATTGTATAAGAACAAAAGAAAATAATATCAGATAAATGCGTTACTGATGCAGTTTTAGTTTATTACATCATAATTATCTGAGAATATAATGCATAAAGGAGAAGAAAACAATGAAATTAGTTACCTTTAACATCCGCTGTGATTATGAACAGGACGGAGTCAACAACTTTAGTTTCAGAAAATCGTTGATTTCAGAGAAAATTAAAAAAGAAAATCCGGACATTATCTGCTTTCAAGAAGTATTACCCCATGTTGCAAAATGGCTGAAAGAAAGTTTTGCCGATTATTATGTGATTGGCTGCGGCAGAGATGAAAAGCTGGAAGATGAACAAACAAGCATAGTATTTAATAAAAGTAAATTTAATTTGCTGCATATGGAAGTATTCTGGCTGTCGGAAACTCCGAAAGTACCGGGTTCCCGTTACGAGAATCAAAGTATATGTCCAAGGGTATGCACAATGGCATTATTTCAGAATATGGTGACGAAAGAAATATTCCGTGTTTATAATACGCATTTGGATCATATCGGAAGTGAAGCAAGAAAGTCTGGCCTTGGTCAGATTTTAGAAAAGATGGAAAGGGAAGAAACCTTTATAACAGCACCGGCTATCTTAGTGGGTGACTTTAATGCTTTACCCGATTCTAAGGAGTTAAAACTTTTACATGACTATCCTCACCTGGTAGATTTAACAGCCGGTATAAAAGGCACTTTCCACGATTATGGACGGTTAAAAGAAGCAGAAAAAATAGATTATATCATTGCTCAGGATAATTTCCACTGTAATCACATCGGTGTATGGACAGATTGCAAAGACGGGGTATATCTATCCGATCATTATCCGGTATGCGCAGATATAAATATACTATAATTTAAGCGGCTGTTGCAAAAATTAAATTGCAGCAGCTTTTCATAATTTCATAAAAATTTTTATATTTATCTTGCGGTTCCTGCAGATATCTATTATATTTAAAATAAATTGGTAAGTTTTGTATTTGATCAATGAATCTAAAAGTAAAGTTAAAATCCATTAGAAGGGAGTATTATATGATTTTTGCGGAAGTTTGTTTATTAACGAAAAATGTACCAGGGTTATCTGAATTTTATAAGGCAGTATTAAAAACAACATCGGATTGTGAGGATACGGTTCATCAGGCAATCCAGACAGACGGTGCTTTGCTTACAATTTATAATAATGGAGAAGTGTCAGAACATAAAAATGAAAATGTAGTAATCGCTTTTACCGTTGATGATGTGGATAAAGAATATGAAAGACTTACCGAACTGGGGATAAATATTCTGCAGCCGCCCACTACACAGCCATGGGGAGCCAGGAATATGCAATTTCTTGATCCGGACGGAAATCAGGTGGTCTTCAGAAGTTTTATGAATTAATCCTGAGAGAGTTTCCTGAAAGTTTCCTGTCAGCTAAGCTCAAACCGATTTATAGGGAAAGGACAGATAATGAATTTACAGATACAATTAGGTACGGAAAAAGATATAGAAGAGCTGTCACAGTTATATGATGATTTAAATGATTATTTAGAAGCCAATGTTAATTATCCGGGGTGGAGAAAGGGCATTTATCCTGTAAGGGAGAATGCGGTTAATGGTATAAACGGAAAACATCTATATGTGGCAAAATGCAACGAAAAGATTGTGGGTTCCATAATACTGAGTCATGAGCCTGAACCTGCTTATAATGAAGTGAAATGGGAAATCGAAGCGGATTATTCGGATGTTTTTGTTATACATACCTTAGTTGTTCATCCGGAGTATATAAATTGCGGAGTCGGGAGCAGTTTAATGGATTTTGCACAGCAATGTGGAAGAAAAAATCACATAAAATCAATTCGTTTAGATGTATTCGAAAAGAATAAACCAGCCATACATTTATATGAAAAAAGCGGCTATCGGTATATTGATACGGTGGATTTAGGGCTTGAGATGTATGGGCTAAAGTGGTTCAGATTATATGAAAAAATAATTACGGAGATTTTATAAGTTTAACGAATCAATGGGGTATTATTATGAAAGATAAAAATACAAATATAAAATTGTATATTACTCCGGCACCGGCGGAACCAAAAGGGTTGCAGAGTGTTTTGATAAAAGATTAAAAGAAAAAGGCTGTAAAGGAAGTATGGAAAGGATAGCTGCCGGGGAATGCAATAGTTCTGAAGATTATGAACTTCTTTTTCTTATCTTTCCTGTACATGCTTTTAATGCTCCGGAAGCAGTTTATAAGCGTATTGAATTATCACATACAGTGAAGAACAGGAAAGCAGTGGTTATCTCAGTTTCCGGCGGCGGGGAAGTTTTTCCGAACAGGGCATGCAGACAGAGCAGCATCAGACGCCTAACGAAAAAAGGTTATCATGTCGTATATGAAAATATGATTGTGATGCCCTCCAATTGGATAGTGGAAACGAAAGAACCTTTATCTGTTATGCTTTTACAGGTATTGCCGGATAAAGTCAGCAACATGGTGGATGCAGTATTAAGTGGTGTTAAGAGAAGAACCAGACCTTTTGTTTTAGATAGAATTTTCTCATCTATCGGTGAATTGGAAAAAAAAACAGCCGGATTCTGGGGGAACCGTATTAAAGTATCCGGAAGCTGTAATGGCTGCGGGTTATGCATCAGGTTATGCCCGTCAGGTAATATCACCATGAAGAAAGGGAAACCTGATTTTGGGCATAAGTGCCATTTATGCCTTAACTGTATTTATTCCTGCCCGGGAAATAATTTGACACCCGGTTTTGCAAAATTTATTATTATAAAACAGGGGTATAATCTGAATCATATAGAAAGTAAAGTTCCACTGAAAGAGCAAATTGATGTTGGAAATTTAGCAAAAGGTTATTTATTCAGTGGCGTAAAAAAATATCTGATGGAACCTTAACGTGAGTAAGGGATTGTAAAATTATCAATAAACAAAGAGAGGAATTATAGAATCATGCTAGAAGTAGAATTAGATGTTCATACCCATACACTTGCCAGCGGACATGCCTACGGAACAATCCGGGAAATGGCACAGGCAGCCGCTGAGAAAGGGCTGAAAATATTAGGCATAACGGAGCATGCAAAAGGGATACCCGGTACCTGTGATGACATTTACTTTCAAAATTTAAGAGTGGTACCCCGGAAAATGTATGGGATAGAACTACTGCTGGGTTCTGAAATTAATATTTTAGACTATGAGGGGAATTTAAGTCTTGCGGATGAAATAATCGATAAGCTGGATATTCGGATTGCCGGTATTCATTCTCTCTGTTATAAGGCAGGAACCATAGAGCAAAATACGGGTGCCGTATTAAAGGTTATTAAAAATCCAAGGATTGATATTATCAGCCATCCCGATGACGGTAAGTGTCCCCTTGCTTATGAACCGATTGTAAAAGCAGCAAAGGAGAACTCAGTTTTACTGGAATTAAATAATAATTCGCTGAATCCAATCAATAAACGGTTAAATGCCTGGAAAAATAATTTAACTATGTTAAGCTTATGTATGCAGTACGATGTTCCTATCCTAATCAGCAGCGATGCCCATGACCCGGCTGATATTGCCCGGTTTGATTTTGTAACAGAGGTCCTGAATGAAATACGGTTTCCGGAAAAATTAATTATTAATAGAAATGCCGAAGAATTTAAAAAGTTTTTATTACAGAGAAGACAATAAGGGATTAAAAACGGTGGACTCTTTAAAGGAGTCAAAAACTTCTTTAATTTGAAATTACAGAATTTGAAGAACAGGAGGAGTTCTATGTCAAATATATTAATTATAGAAGACGACGCCCCTTTAAGCAACGGAATAAAATTGGCATTACAACAGGATGATTTTCTATTCTCCCAGGCTTTTACCTTAGAATCGGCAAGAAAATTAATGGAAACAATTGAATTTGATTTATTGCTTTTGGATGCAAATCTCCCGGATGGGAATGGGTTTGACTTCTTAAAAGAGCTCCGCAAATCTTCAAAGATTCCTGTAATTATGCTTACCATACATGATATGGAGACTGATATTGTGACAGGATTAGAACTGGGTGCGAATGATTATGTCACCAAACCTTTCAGTTTGATGGTTCTTCGGGCCAGGGTGAATACACAGTTAAAAAATAATACCGGATTTTTAGAGCAGAAGACGATCATAGATGACTTTATGTTTGATTTTGATAAGATGGAATTTCGGAAAAATGGATTTATAATTGAGCTTAGTAAAACAGAACAGAAACTGTTAAAAATATTTGTGAATAATAAAGGTTATACTCTTACCAGGGAAATCCTTTTGGATAAAATCTGGTCGGAAGATGCTGCATTTGTAGATGAAAATGCGTTGTCCGTAACGGTAAAGCGATTGCGGGATAAGCTGGAAGATACACCCTCCAAACCCAAGTATATTAAAACAGTGTATGGAATTGGATATGTATGGACGTCAAGGTAAGAGGTAGCTATGAAAATTGAAATAACCCAATCCGGCTTTTTACTAATTTTGTTGCTGCTATTTTTTCTTTCGGCAGGAATTATCCTGATTTATCGTTCCAGAACAAAAAAAACAATGGATAAGCTGAATCAAATGTTAGATGCTGCAATTAACGGCAGTTTTACTGAAAACACATATGACGAGTCCAAATTATCCGCTCTTGAAGCGAAGTTAAACCGATATCTGTGCCTTTGTGCCGTTTCCTCTAAAAATCTGGCAGAAGAAAAAAATAAAATTAAATCTCTGATTTCTGATATTTCCCACCAGACAAAAACTCCCTTATCCAATATTCTATTATACACGGAATTACTGTTGGAAAAAGCAATACGGATAGAGAAATATAATAATTTGCAAGTGGAAGCAGGAGTGAAGGGAAAACCTGAAGCCGCAGGAACCAAACTAGAAGAAACAGTCTATGGGGAAATACCTGATTCCATAGATATAAACTGTGTGCGGCAAATATACGCGCAGGCAGAAAAACTTAATTTCCTAATCAGTGTTCTTGTAAAAACTTCAAGGTTAGAGACGGGGATTATATCCGTATCAACGATGAAAAATTCAATACAGGGACTGATAAAGGCTGCAGTCACTGATATATCTCAAAAAGCAGCCGGGAAAGATATCCATATAACAAGCTGTCACAAAGACGGTACCGCTAGTTTTGATATGAAATGGAGTACGGAAGCCATCTATAATATATTGGATAATGCCGTAAAATATATGAAACCGGGTGGAACTATTACAATTACTGCGATTCCTTATGAAATGTTTTACCGAATTGATATTACTGATACTGGTATCGGAATTGCGGAAGAGGAGCAAAACAAAATTTTTGCCAGGTTTTACCGTTCCAAAGAGGTAAACCAGTATGAAGGTGTTGGCATCGGTTTGTATTTGGCAAGAGAAATTATTTCATTACAAGGCGGTTATATAAAAGTTAAATCACGAATTGGGGAGGGCTCTACATTTTCCGTATTTTTACCGATCTAACCATCAGAAGTGAGACCGCCGCAGCTTAGGTGGAGGGCCTAAGAATATCCGCTTTGACCAGGAAATCTTTCAAAACTGTTAGATTATAGAAAGAAGTTAGAAAGAATGATAGGTTATAGTCTATGTATGGAAACAACCATATATAGACTTTTTTTGGAGGTAAACATGATTATTCTGGAAACGAAAAATTTAACCAAACATTATGGAAGCAGTGATTCCGTTCTTGTTAAGGCTTTAGATGGTGTGAATCTTAAGATAGAGAACGGCGAATTCGTAGCTATAGTAGGAACGTCCGGCAGCGGTAAATCCACCTTATTACATATGCTGGGAGGTCTTGACCGGCCTACGTCAGGCAGCGTAATGGTGGATGGCAAGGATATTTTTTCATTAAAAGAGGAAGCGCTTACTATATTTCGAAGAAGAAAAATCGGTTTTGTGTTTCAAAATTATAATCTGGTACCGGTACTTAATGTTTATGAAAATATTGTTTTACCCATAGAATTGGATGGCAATCCGGTGGATAAAAATTATGTGGAACAGATTATTGATACTTTGGGTCTTAAGAGTAAATTAAATAATCTGCCCAATAACCTGTCCGGAGGGCAGCAGCAGAGAGTTGCCATGGCGAGGGCCCTTGCTGCAAAACCTGCTATTCTTCTTGCGGATGAACCTACCGGGAATCTAGACAGCAAAACCAGCCTGGATGTTATGGGTTTATTAAAAGTAACCGGTCAGCAGTTTAAACAGACTATTGTTATGATTACTCATAATGAAGAAATTGCCCAAATGGCTGACCGAATTATCCGTATTGAGGACGGCAGGATAACAGGCGGTGAAACCTTATGATTAAAGTTGCAAATAAAAAAGTAATCTACAGGCTTTCTTTTCGCAGCTTTAAGGCGAATCGAATAAGAAATATTGTAGCTATTCTTGCTATTATACTAACCACCTTATTATTTACCTCCTTGTTTACAGTCGCTGTTTCTATGAATTACTCCATCCAGCAGCAATATATGCGTATGGCTGGAGGAAGTGCCCATGGAAGTTTTAAATATTTGAACAAGGAACAGGCTGACCGGCTAAAAGCAGATCCTCTTATTAAAGAATATGGTATGAGCCTTATGCTATCAATGCCTGAGGAGGCTCCCTTCAACAAACATCATACCGAGATACGTTATTCAGACAAGAATGAAGCTAAGCTTTATTTCAGCTATCCTACCACAGGTAAAATGCCGGAAGATAAGATGGAACTGGCAACGGATACGGCGGTCCTTGATCTTTTAGGTATTCCTCATAAAATCGGTGAAAAAGTAAACCTTACGTTTCCGGTGGGAGAAAGGACGGTAACCGATACTTTTACTTTATGCGGATTCTGGCAGACAGATGAAGCTTCTTTGGCAAGTCAGATTTGGTTGTCAGAAAGTTATGTAGAGGGACAATTAAAAGACTATAAACCGCGTGCATCTGGTTACGAATCGATTGGAACCTGGAATCTGGATGTTATGTTTGCAAACAGCAGAAATATTGAAGCGAATCTTCGTAAGATAACGGAGGAGAATGGTTATAACTTTGTGGATCAAAGTGCATCCAATTACCTTGCGACAGGTGTTAACTGGGCGTATACTTCCACTCATTTGAACAAGGAAGATACTATTATGATGGTAGCGGCCATCACAGCAGTGATACTGTTAATTATTTTTACCGGATATCTGATTATTTATAATATTTTCCAGATATCAGTATCCGGAGATATCCGTTTTTACGGGCTTTTGAAGACAATTGGAACAACTCCAAAACAAATCAAACGTCTCGTGAGAAATCAGGCTTTTTTCCTGTCATGTTTTGGGATACCTGTAGGCCTGCTAACCGGTTTTATCATAGGTAATAAACTGACTCCGGTTATTATGAATATTATGACGAATAAGCGGAGCTTTACGGCTTATAATCCTTGGATCTTTATAGGAGCCGCTCTGTTTTCTGTTATTACAGTAGGTATCAGCTGCAATAAACCGGGGATTTTGGCTTCCAGGGTTTCGCCCATTGAAGCAGTACGTTATACGGAAAGGGCTAACGGTAAGAAACAATATAAAAATTCCAGAAACGGTGGGAAAGTATATAATATGGCTTTGGCAAATTTGGCCTTAAGCAGAAAGAAAACAGTTCTGGTAATCATCTCCTTGTCCTTAAGCGTAATACTTTTAAATTGTACTTATACCTTTACCAAAGGTTTTGATATGGATAAGTTCTTAGATAAATTTGTTATAACCGATTTTATTGTAGGGCATTCGGATTATTTCCAATGCCGTTTCGGCTCAGAAGATCAAAAAGTAACGGACAGTATGATAAATGCCATTAATGCCCAGACAGGAATTACCGAATCGGGACGGGTATATGGGAGTACATTTATTAGTAATACATCTTTGGAAGAAAATGATTTTAAGCAGTTCTTCGGCTGGTACCCGAAAGAAGCTATGGAATCCAGCCTGAAAGATAAAGATGAAAACGGTAAAATTAGTACAGATGTGGATTTATACGGACTTGAAGATCTTCCGATGAAGCAGCTTACGCTTTTAAAAGGCAAGTTGGATAGAGAGAAAATGAAAAGCGGCCATTATCTTGCACTGGTTGTTTTTCCCGATGATTATGGTAAGCCGAATCTACAAGATGCCATTTATGATGTTGGAGAAAAAGTTAAAATTCATTATTGTACGGATTATAAGTACAGTGAAGATGGCAAATTAACAGAATATAATGGATGGGATGAGGAATATGAAGTGATAGCGGTTGTTATGATGCCTCATAATATGTCATTACGTGCCTATGGGGATGTGCCGTTTATCACTTCAGCCAAAACTTTTATAAAAGATACCGGCACGGAAAATACAATGATCTATATGTATAACGTGGATAAGGAACATACGAAGCAGATGGAAAATTTTATTAAGGATTATACGGACAAACAGGAACCGGATATGAATTATGAATCAAAAGCATCCTATGTTAACCAATTCAGTACTTTCCGTAATATGTTTTTATTAGTTGGGAGTATCTTAAGTTTTATTGTGGGCATTGTAGGAATACTGAATTTTATAAATGCTGTCCTTACCAGTATTATGACAAGACGCAGAGAATTTGCAATGTTGCAAAGTATTGGAATGACAGGAAAGCAGCTTAAGAAAATGCTGTTGTTTGAGGGGTTGTTTTACAGTATTGTTTCTATACTTGTATCACTGGTCATCAGTGTTTTAATCGGATATATTGCTTTAAAACCAATTGAAAATATTATGTGGTTTTTTACTTTCCGTCTGAATATTATGCCAATTGTTATATTATTACCAGTTTTTCTGGTCATAGGTATTATCATACCTCTTTTATCCTATCGTATGACAAACCGTAAAAGTATTGTAGAAAGGCTCAGAGAAGCAGAATAAATAAGGATAAAGGCCGGTAAAATCATTAAGTTGTAAAGTAACACTTAAATCTGCAGGTATATTTCTAGATATTTATACTTAGTGCGCGGATAGTGGTTTGTTCTTTCTTGCCGCTATCCGCGTCTATATAATATAAAATATCTGTGATATATAGCTTTATATTCTATCACTGGATGCTCTTTAAGATTTCAGCCGCACCTGGTACGTATTTTTATAGCTTCATATATTTTAGAAATTCTTTCTGGATTCCGTTCGTAGTTATGGAAAATAATAATTCCAGAAACCGTTCCAGAGGAATGTCTTTCCCGTTGGTATACCATTTTGAGATGGTACTTAACATGGCGGCACTTTGATATTCCATGGTGTATTTAATTTCCTGTATTTCTTCTTTCGTTAAATCAGGATAAAAAGAGATAAGTGGGGGATATAACTTCTTTAATAATTTCTGCCGGAAATAAGGATCTCCTTTTTCACTTAATAAAACCGGAAGATAATTCTTATTGTTTTCAAATAACTGTATCAATTGTTTCAATAAATCTTTCTTATCTTTATTATTTAAAAGCTGATCCAGAATAATACTTTTAAATTCATCCGCAGTAATAACCTGATTTTCTATCTCATCCAATATTTCATACACGTCTTTAAAATAAACATAAAATGTCGACCTGTTATACCCTGCCAGTGCGCAGACTTCAGTAACAGTAATTTTTTCAATCGTTTTTTTGCAATATAATTGCCAAAATGCATCAATCAGGTTATGTCTTGTAATTTGCGTTGCTAAAGTCAAGGAATTGCCATTCATTGGTTTTTCTCCTAAAGAAGTAATTAAGTTATTATAAAACGACATTCGGATACATGCAAGAGAAACCTAATAATTAAAATCACAGAAAATCCGACACATATGAGATTAGTGTTGATTGAAATTCGTATAAATTATCTTTAAAATAGATGATAAAGAACAGAGTGATTTCTTGTTCCGAGGTATTTTAGTGTACGAATTATTTAAACTAAGTATTTATAAAAATATTTATTAAAGAATTGAAAAAATATTAAGTTTAATCCTAAGATTTAAAGGATTAGTTATATAAAACTTAACCGTTTTTAGTAGGATGACAGGAGGTTTTTATATGAAGATAGAAGTGAATCAGGTCAGTAAATCTTTTCAGAAACATCAGGTTTTAGGTGATATAACGTTGACGATTGACTCCGGGCAGATTGTCTGTCTGCTGGGAGCTTCCGGATCGGGTAAGACTACCCTGCTGCGTATTATAATGGGAGCGATTCCGGCAGATAAAGGAGGGGTAAATATTGATGGAAAATCTATGCCGGATAGAAAACTACTCCAAGCCATAGGATTTATGCCTCAAAATGATGCATTATATGAGGAATTATCTGCCTGGGATAATCTTAAGTTTTTTGCAGGTTTGCAAAAAGTAAAAAGAGCTGAATTTCTGAAAAATGCCGAACAGATTTTAAGTATTGTTGGTTTAAGCAATGAGAAAAATAAATTGATACGGAATTACTCGGGAGGGATGAAAAAGAGAATCTCACTCGCGGTAGCACTTATTCACCAACCGGATATTTTGCTTCTGGATGAACCAACAGTAGGAATAGACCCGGTATTACGAAAGCAAATATGGAATTATTTAAAAAAGTTAAAAGAGCAGGGAAAAACAATAGTGGTCACTACCCATGTTATGGATGAAGTGATGGAATGTGATAATGCGGCATTATTAAGGAATGGACATATTATCGCTTCGGACACAATAGATCATCTGATTGACAGCACTCCTAACGGCAAAATAGAAGAATTGTTTTTCATGGATGAAAAAACAGGGGAGGAATCATTATGTTAAGTATTTGGAAACGTATTATATATCAAATCAGAAATGACAAAAGGTCTTTAGGATTATTATTATTTGCTCCTTTATTAGTACTGACCCTCCTGTATTTTATTTTAGGTGATTCTGATTATGTACCGAAGATTGCAGTTTATGATATGGATCAAACCTATATCATAGAATTGGAACAAAACGCTGAGGTAACTATAGTCGATGAAAAACCGGATGTACGGAATTACCTGGAAGAGGCGGGAGCAGATGCTTTCTTATGGAAAGATACTTCAGGTCTGCATATCACTTTATTAGAAAAAAACTCAAAGTCAGCGGCAGCCATACAGGCCATACAGAAGACGAACCAGGTTTTTAATAAAGGCCAGACTGTACCGGATATATCCTATATCTACGAGACGAATGAAAACAATCAGCTGGATTCCTTAAGTTATGTATTTTTGGGTGTCCTTTCCTTTTTCTTTGTATTTATCTTATCCGGAATGTCTTTTGTCAGGGAACGTTTTGGACAGACTTTAGAGAGAATGCTTATGACCCCCATCAGCCGTTTTGCAGTAATCGGAGGATATACCTTAGGGTACGGAGTATTATCAGCCATACAGAGTATTTTAATTATTCTCTTTTCCGTTTATGTATTAAAGCTGCAGGTGGAGGGTTCCATCCTGTTATGTATCCTGGTTATGATTTTAATGTCATTTTCAGCCGTATCCATCGGTGCTTTAGCTTCCATATTTTCTAATAATGAATTACAGATGGTGCAGTTTATACCGATTGTTTTAATTCCGCAGATTTTTTATTCGGGACTGATACCCCTTGATACGATTCCCTTTGGATTAGGTAAATTGTGTTATCTGATCCCTGTTTATTATGGCTGTACTTCCCTGGAAAAGATAATGATACAGGGAAAAGGTTTCTTGGAAATTTTGCCGTGGGTAGCCGGATCCATCCTATACATTGCTGCATTATTTGCTATTAATGTGTTAGCATTAAAAAAATACAGGAGATTATAAAGCTTCTTTTAGACATAATGGAAACCTCCAAACTGAGTGATTTTTTATTAAATCAGATTGGAGGTTTCTAAAAAATTAGAGATACTTGCTAGTATTTATATTAGTTCTTTGGTCAAATAGGCGAGACTAGTACTTTTTGATATTTAACTTTCTTTCTTATTCCCATCTTTATTTTGATAAGCAATTAAAACAATATTTTTATTCGTATCAGCGCACATGTTTTTCTCTAATTCGGAGATTTGTTTTAATGCGGAATCATTAATATTCGCTATTTCATAATCAGTAAAATGGCCTGTTTCCATTCTGACACATCCTTTCCCATTATATTTGCAGATTTCTAAACGGTAGTATGAGTGAAAAATAATCTATTTATTCTAAAAAAAGATATAAATATAAAAGAATTATAAAATAGCACTTTTTATTAAGAGAATGAAAGATTTTTCTGATATAATGATAAAAACAAATCCACGGGAGGTGTTAGTGAGAAAATTAAAAGCATTTTCACTTTCTAATTTGGCAGTTTCGCAGGTAAACTTGTAAAATGCATGGGGGTATAGGATGAAGGATACGGCAAATATAATTTTACGTACCATAAATTTCATGGAAGAGCATCTTAAAGACGATTTAAAGCTTAATGATATTGCTAAGTTCACTGGATATTCGAAGTATCACTTAAATAGAATCTTTACAGAAACAGTCGGATGTACTATGCATAAGTATATACAAAAGCGCCGTTTAACAGAAGCCGCTAAACAGCTTGTTTATACGAATATCCCTATTATTGAGATTGCCCTGGAAGCCAAATATGATTCCCAGCAGGCATTTACACTGGCTTTCAGGCAGGTATATTTACAAACCCCCTGAATTACAGGGCAAATGGAATATTTGTACCCTTACAGACGCAATACGGCATTCTTCCTAGCGGACAGAAAAGTTGCGTTAGTACGGTATTTTATCTTAATAATTACACGAAAAAGGAGATGGCAGCATGAGTCTAGTTCCATATGTAGTTGAACAAACCAGCAGAGGAGAGAGAAGTTATGATATCTACTCCAGGCTTTTAAGTGACCGTATTATATTTTTAGGGGAAGAAGTAAACGATAATTCAGCAAGCTTAGTGGTAGCCCAGTTATTATTTTTGGAAGCCCAGGATCCAAACAAGGATATATCTCTGTATATCAACAGCCCGGGTGGTTCTGTCCCGGCAGGTTTGGCAATTTATGACACCATGAAATATATTAAATGTGATGTGTCCACCATATGCATCGGAATGGCTGCCAGTATGGGAGCTTTCCTGTTAGCAGGAGGGACCAAGGGAAAAAGATTTGCTCTGCCCAATGCGGAAATCATGATACATCAGCCCTCCGGAGGAGCGAAAGGTACGGCTAGTGATATTCGGATTGCAGCGGAATATGTTCTGAACAACAAAAGGAAATTAAACCGTATCCTTTCTGAAAATACAGGCAGAACATTAGAAGAAATTGAACGGGATACGGACAGGGATAATTTTAAAAGCGCGGAAGAAGCTTTGCATTATGGTTTGATAGATAAAGTAATTGCAAGACGTTAATCATCCCATAACTTTAAAAATAAAATTTGAAGTTTTATGTTAAACCAGGCATTCTGAAAGTTAATGAATTATAATAATTAACTTTCAGGGTGTTTTTTATTTACATACAGGTGGGCCACATTGAAATAATTTCCAGCGTATGCTACAATTGCTAATATTGAATGAAATCAATGAACATAGAAATAATGAAAATATTGATAAATTGGTTATAAAAAATAGCATAGAAGCTTTTTATAAGGAGGAATTATGGAACAACCTAAGATATTACTTTACAATTTGGCAAATGTTAAGGGAAATAAGATTGAGAAGCTTTGCAGCAGATTAAATATAATAGTGAAACATGTTGCGGTTTCCGAATACAAGGAAGCGATAGGTTTTTTGACCGGATTACCGGATATTTCATCAAAAGGAGAGATTTTTACAGATGACCCTTTTATGGATGAAATGCTGGTAATGAGTGAATTTTCGGAAACTCTTCTTAATACCTTTTTAAAAGAGTTTAAAATACAGCATATTGAACCGGTTTTTCTAAAAGCAATCGTAACCTCGCAAAATAAAACATGGGATTCCTTAGAGTTAAATAAAGAACTGAACAGGGAAAGGCAGGCTTTTGGTAAATAACTAACAAGTGCAAACTCTCTTTCGTGGAAAATATTGGTTTGTTTAATTGTTGCAAATGGTTTTATAAAAAAATATAAGGGCAGGTTACTAAAATGTATTATACAGCAGGCGAAAATGCTTCGGATTATATCGGAATTCTGGATAGAAAAAATTATGATAAAAAATGGGACAGGATTACCAGGGTAGCAATAAGGGGAATAATTGAGTCAGATGGGAAAATTGCCCTGATCCACAGCGGGAAAAATGGTGAATATAAATTTCCCGGAGGAGGAATGGAAGCGGGGGAAAGCAGGGAGGAAACTCTGATTCGGGAAGTTTTGGAGGAGACAGGATTAATGGTTGTCCCTGAAACCATAAAGTATTACGGTAAATTTAAGGAGATAAAAAAAGATAATGAGCAATGTAAAATATTTGAACAGTTATCCTATTACTATTATTGCGACATACTTCCGGAAAAAGGGGAACGAAAACTGGATGATTATGAGGAAGAATATGGGTATGAATTAAAATGGACAACATTGGAGGAAGCGATTGAAAATAACACCATAATTAACCATTCCGAACATACTCCCTGGATATTTCGGGATACACTGGTAATGGACCGGCTAAAAGAACAAAAGGATATGCAAAGTTAGATTCTAATTTTTGACTACATAATTTGAATAACCGGATTGACTAAAAAGGTAAATGGATGTCTGATATTAGGTGGGATTAAGGACGAGGAGCTGGGATATCAATGAAAATATTACTTGTAGAAGATGATAAAACCATAGCAGAAGGGCTGGAATATTCGCTGACCAGTGAAGGATTTGAAGTCACCTTATGTGAAAATAAAAAGGAAGCGGATAAAAAATCAGGTGAAAACTTTGACCTATACCTTCTGGATTTATCCTTACCGGACGGGAGCGGTTATGAAATTTGCAGAAATATAAAAGAAAAGCAGTATGCTCCCGTTATATTTTTAACTGCCTGTGATGATGAGGTAAATGTTGTTATGGGACTGGACATGGGAGCTGATGATTATATTACCAAACCCTTTCGGATCAGGGAATTGATAAGCAGGATAAAAGCTGCATTAAGACATTATCAGAAGCTGGATAATGTGATGGATGTTTACCGCTTGGAAAATATTCTGATTAATACGAAACAGGCTAAAGTGTACCGGAACGGAGAGGAAGTATTCCTAACTTCTTTAGAATACCGCCTGCTCCTGGTATTATTAAATAATATGGGACAGGTACTCAGCAGAAATCAATTACTGGAGGGCATTTGGGATATTGACGGAGACTTTATTAATGATAATACACTGTCTGTTTATATCAAACGCTTACGTGACAAATTAGAAGAGGATAGTCAGAATCCCAAAATAATAGTTACGGTACGGGGTTTGGGATACCGGATGGGGAATACACGGAAAGAAGCTTAGAGCGGGAACTACTATGTTAAGAAATAAAGAAATTAAAATTTTATATCTCTTTTGCGGGTTTGTCGGAGTAATCAGCGTAGCAGCTGTTAGTTATATTAATCTTACAGCAGGTATTCTTACATTTATTTCATTGATATCTATTTTTATTGCATTTTTTCTTTTTACCCGGAGACGGTATGAGAATATCAGAAAGTTATCCAAGTATCTTGCATCCGTCTATACAGGACAGAAGCAGATGGACATCCGTGATAATGTTGAGGGTGAATTAAGCATTCTTAAAAATGATATCTATAAGGTTACTTTAACTTTATATGAACAATCAGAATTATTGAAAAAAGATAAGATATATTTATCGGAAACCCTATCCAACATATCTCATCAGTTAAAAACTCCGTTAACCTCCATGTTTGTGATGACGGATCTATTAAGCGATCCGAATTTACCTGAGGAAAAAAAGGAAGAATTTTTAAGTAAGATAACAAATCAGCTTAAACGTATCGAGTGGTTAGTAACGTCTTTATTAAAGCTGTCTAAAATCGATGCTCAGACTGTTACATTTAAACGGGATAATATCCAGGTTCGCAGGCTGATTGATAAAGCGGTTGAACCTCTCTTAATACCGGTAGAATTAAAAGAACAAAATCTTATTGTAAACTGCAGTGAGGATATATTTATTGAGGGTGATTTTAACTGGACTACTGAGGCTATCCTCAATATAATTAAGAATTGTATTGAACATACGGATAGGGGAGGTTCCATAGAAATAACCTGCCTGCAAAACCCTTTATATACGGAAATCGACATAACAGATAATGGAGAGGGGATAGCAGAGGAGGATAAACCTCATATTTTTGAGCGCTTTTATAAAGGAAAAAATGCCGGTACTGACAGTATTGGAATCGGACTGGCCATGTCTAAGAGTATTTTGAACAGTCAGAATGGAGATGTTGATTTGGATCCTAACCATAGGACCGGCACCCGATTTCGAATTAAATTTTACAGGCAGATTGTTTAAGTTAAGTGACTAAATTGTAAGATAAACGTCACCGGAGAGTCATGTCAGGCATATATACTCGGATTATGGTATTTGTTACTTAAAAAATAACCAACTTAAGATTCGAGTGTCAAAAGCCATACAACTTAAATTCGTCAATTTGCACATCTATACCTCTAAGGTAGTGGATACTGAATATAGTTCAATGAGCAGCTGTATGAAGTCGTTGGTACTCAGGTCCTGTAGTTTAGGACCTTATGTACCACTACGTACTTCATCCAAGCGAGAGTGTGCTGCGAATGAACTATATTCTGTATCACTTGATAATAAAATTGTGCAAATGGCGAACCATTAATTTAAACTTGGCTTTTGACACTTGAATCCTATTAATTAAATTAATCAGGAGGAATATATGCAAATTCTGAAAGTAGAAAACCTGTCAAAAATATATGGCAGCGGTGAAACAGCCGTAAAAGCACTGGATAATATATCATTTTCGGTTAATAAAGGTGAATTTCTCGCTATTGTAGGCCCTTCGGGTTCCGGAAAGTCAACATTGCTTCATATCCTGGGAGGAGTTGATATCCCAACAAAAGGTAAAGTTATTGTAGATAATACAGACGTATATGCCATGGATGAAACGGCTTTGGCAATCTTTCGGAGAAGACAGATCGGCCTTATTTATCAGTTTTATAATCTGATACCGGTACTTGATGTTACGGAGAATATTACACTTCCCCTTTTATTAGACGGGCGAAAAGTGGACCAGGACAATTTTAATAATATCATCAAAATATTAGGATTGGAAGAACGTCTTAACCATTTACCGAATCAGCTGTCCGGCGGTCAGCAGCAGCGTGTTTCCATCGGAAGGGCATTAATCGGAAGCCCGGCTATTATTTTGGCAGACGAACCTACCGGTAACCTGGATACGAAAAACAGTGGGGAAATCATCCGGCTGTTAAAGTACTTTCATGAAAATTACAACCAGACATTACTTGTGATTACACATGATGAAAGTATTGCTCTGCAGGCTGACCGTATTATTTCCATTGAGGACGGAAGAATCACCAGGGATGAGGTGATTCGAAGATGAATATCGTTAACAAACTGACACTAAAATACATGAAGAAAAATAAAAGCCGTACTCTGGTTACCATCATCGGTGTCATAATATCTGTTGCAATGATAGCTGCTTCTTCTACCATCGGAGCTTCTTTAATGGATATGTTAAAACGCAGTATTATTGTTCAAACGGGTAACTGGCAGTCTGTATGGGAGGAAGTGCCCGGTTCCGGTGTGGAAAAAATAACAGGATCTCCGGAAATAAAGAAAAGTCTTGTAAGCCATACGGCAGGTATTGGTGAGCTGCCGGGTTCGAAAAACAGCCAACGGCCATATATTTATATCTTAGAATATAATTCCTTTGACCTTTCCGCGATCACATTAAAAGAAGGACGTTTTCCCAAAAATGAAAATGAATTAGTGATAACGACTCAAATGTTAGAAACATCGGGTGTTACTTATCTTATTGGTGATAAAGTGAAGTTTACAATGGGCGGTCGGAATATCGTTGAAAATAATGTAAAAATTCCATTGGATAATACTTATTCCTTTACGAAAGGAGAAGAATTCACAAAAACTGGAGAAAAGGAGTATACCATAACCGGTATTGTGGATGCAAAAAACAAGGAAAACAGTTCAAGGGCAGCGTATGTTGCTTTTAGCGGTATCAGTGAGAATAATATAAAAAGTGAGGAATCTTATACCGTTTATGCAGGATTTAATAAATTAAATAAAAAGATATACAACAAGTCTGAAAAACTAAAAGAAGAAAGCAAAGCAGGAAAATTAGCTTATAATTCGGAGTTATTGCTTTATGCCGGAATAACGGACGATAAGGAATTTAATACTACTTTAACAATCGCTATCGGTATCGTGGGGAGTATTATATTATTGGGATCGGTATCTTTAATCTACAATGCTTTTGCCATATCCTTATCGGAACGCAGCAGAACACTAGGTATGTTGGCGAGTGTTGGTGCTACTAAGAGGCAAAAAAGAAATTCCGTATTTTTTGAAGGTTTCGTAATTGGCTGTATTTCAATACCAATTGGTCTGGTTAGCGGTTATCTCGGTATTGGCATCACATTTTGGTTAATTAGTCCGATTATGCAGAATTTATTTAATGTAACGGTTCCATTAAAATTGATAATTTCAACATATGGTTTTGTCGGGGCAGTTTTATTCTCTATTTTGCTTTTATTTATTTCAGCATGGTTTCCTGCGAAACGGGCCTCCAAAATCACCCCAATCGATGCCATACGGCAGACTTTGGATATTAGTATCAAGAAGAAAAATATTAAAACTTCAAAGCTTACCAGAATTATATTTGGATTTGAAGCAGAACTTGGGCTGAAAAATCTAAAGAGGAATAAACACCGTTATTATGCAACTTTATTTTCCATGATTATCAGTATCGTTTTATTCCTGACAGCATCTGCATTTTCTGTATTTTTAAAAGAATCCTTTGTTATGGCAAATGCTCCGATTAATTATGATGTTTCTGCATCCGTGAGCGGAGAAGATTCGGAGAAAATTCATAGATATACTGATGAACTAACCAATTTAAATCATATTAATAACGCTGTTGTAACAGAAAGTGTAAACGGCACAGCAGTTCTTAATGAAAGTATGGTTAGCAATGATATTAAGAGCAGACTGGAACCGGAAGACGGAAAGTATTCTCTGGATGTTCAGATAATATCCATGGATGATACCTCTTTAAGCCAATATGCAAAAGAAGCCGGCATAGATGAGGCTAAACTTAAGTCGAATGGAATGAAAGGAATTTTAATCAATACCTTTAATTTAAAAGAAAAGCATGAATATACAACCGTAACTCAGCTGAAGATAAAACCCGGTGATACAATTCCTCTTACTTACTATTATGACGAAGATAAAAAACTGGAAGGTCAAATCGGAATTGCAGCTATCACAGATAAAGTTCCTTTGATGTTGTATGGAAATCAGGAGTATATTGGGAATTTGACAATCCTTGTATCAAAGCAGGGTTTACAGTCCTATGTAAATCAAATGGAACAATCAGGTATGAAGCTTTACCCAAATATAAATGTTTATTATATCACAGACAAAGCTTCTGAACTCGAAAAAGAGATAGAAGCAGTAAAGAAGAATTATCCGGATTTATACAGCTACACTTTTAATGTGATAACACAAAGACAGAAACAGGAAAGATTGTCTTTGATTTTTTCCGTCTTTTTATATGGTTTTGTTATATTAATCGCTACAGTCTGTACGGCTAATATTATTAATACCATTTCAACAGGCATTAATATGAGAAAACGGGAATTTGCAATGTTAAAATCCTACGGAATAACTCCTGCCGGGTTTCAGAAAATGATACGCTATGAAAGTATATTTTACGGATTAAAAGCATTACTTTATGGTTTGCCGGTAAGTTTTATTGTTATTTATTTGGTCTATAAAGCTTTAAGCCGTAATTTTGATTTTATCTTTTTCCTACCCTGGGTGAATATATTAATTGCGATTATAAGTGTATTCTTAATTATCGGATTTACTATGATTTATGCGGTTAGGAAAACAAGTAAGGATAATATCATAGATGTTTTAAAAAATGAAAACCTTTAAAGGTATTCTTTGTTAAATTTATATATGTGTATTATAATATTTAAGGATATTTATATGTTAATTCAGGTATGTAAAGTAAGGTTCTATACTTACTTGTCAATCTTAGATTGTATAAATTTCACGATTGGAGGATTAGTTTATGATAAGAAAAGCAAATATAAATGATTGTAAGTTAATAACCGATTTAGCGTTACTCCTATGGCCTAATCATACCTGGACGGAATTAGAAGTAGAGATGACGATATAAAGATAGAAGTAAACCGGAAGAAATTTGTATACTGTGTTTCTCCCGGTTTCAATTTCATGAATCACAACAATTGGTATTTTTTGAATTGGTATTTGAATTCTTTTGATTTGTATACGTATTTTGATTCTGGCTTGAACACTGTTGATTATTTCCAGTATTAATCCGATCATTATTCAGTGCTTCCTGTGCGACAATCGTACCCAATGTGTCACCAAGCTGATTAAAGGCTGATGACAGTACTGAAATTTCATCTTGACTGCAGTTATTTGCTATGGCACAGGCAATCGCAGTAATCGTAGCAACAAGTTCGCATGACTGCATATTTTTCACCTCCATAAAATATATGCTGATACTAGGAAAGATTGCATACAGAATCATAGTTACAGAATCGATTTAATCCGGCACGAAAAATCGGGTACTTTAGAATTTCAAATGTTATCATTGGACTGGAGGCGAGATAATGGATTGGATAAAAAATTTAAATCAGGTGATAGATTATATTGAAAATAATCTGACCGGAGAAATAGTAAATGATGAGATAGTAAAATTAGCCGGCTGCTCCATTTATAATTTCCAAAGAATGTTTTCCTATATTGCTGATAAACCGCTTTCGGAGTATATTCGAAGCAGAAAACTGACTTTAGCAGCTTTTGACATCATTAACAGCCGGGAGAGAATAATCGATATTGCCCTCAAATACGGTTACGAGTCGCAGGATTCCTTTGCCCGTGCCTTTAAGCATTTTCATGGAGTATTGCCCTCCACAGCAAGAAATCAAACCGTACAGTTAAAATCCTGTCCAAAAATCTCTTTTCAGATTACGGTAAAAGGAGCCAATGATATGAATTATCAAATTGAACAATGGCCTGCATTTAAAATAGCAGGAATCAGAAAACACATAAGTACGGCGGATGCCTTTCAGATTATTCCGCAGATTTGGGATACGGCATGGAAAGACGGAACGATGAGTAAACTTTTAGAATTATTCCAGAAAGCGGATTACCGGCCTGCTGGTTTTATTGGTATGGCTATAGGGGGACAATGGGGGAATTCGGAGGAAATGGATTACTGTATCGGGGTTACTAATTATGTAGATCATCCTTCCTGTAACTATGTCCCGGTTCCGGAGGGTATGGAAGAATTGGATTTACCTCAGGCGACCTGGGTTATATTTAATGCAGACGGTGAACTTCCCGATGCAGTACAGAAAATCTACAAACAATTTTATACGGAATGGCTGCCGAATTCCGGTTATCAACTGGAGGACTTACCGGCTATAGAAACTTTTATGCAGGATAACAGACAGGAAGTATGGATAGCCGTAAAACAGAAGTAATGAAACTGTATGGAATAATTTTGATAAAATAAACTTGATTTTCACAATAAGTTGATGTTATATTAAATAATGTATTAATGGTGTATTATTTGAACAATTATGGAAAGGAAAGAAACACGTGAAACTTAATTCCGAAATAAAAGGATATAGAATTTATGTTTGCAGCGGTCTCACTTTTAACGGAACAAATTCCTTAAATTGGGTTACTGCGCCCTTTTTTAGGGAAGTTTAGTTGTTTCTTACCATAGAAATACTATAACATCCGGCAGTAACCTGTTTCCAATAGAAAGGAAGCAGGTTTTTTTATTTTCGCGAAAGCAAAGTGAGAATTGGTAAGCTTGCTTGCAATAATTTGAACGCGCACGCGAAATAAAAAGCCCTCAGGGCAGGATTCGGACTTATCCTTTTATTAAGTCTAATTCAAAACCGGAAAGGATAGTATGATGGAAAATAATATAAAAATTCAAGATAATGAGTTATATGAAATTCATAATAGAAACAATGAAATAGTAAAAGATAAAATAATAAAAAGTGAAACAATAAAAAATGTAGCCAGTGAAAATAAAAAAAACGAAATTAAAACACTTTATAGTATAGCTGTTGGCAGTGAGTTCACTGATAATAAGAAATCTACAAAGGAAGATACCCGTGGTTTAAGTCGTAATATTAAAACAGATTATATATATCGCTTTATTTCCAGCTTCAACCTGACCGGGGCAATATGGGTTTTATATTTGAGTTATAAAGGTATGTCTTTAGGTCAAATTGGCCTTCTGGAGGGATTTTTTCACATTATCAGTTTCTTTTTTGAAGTACCAACCGGGGCTATGGCTGATTTAGTAGGAAGAAAAAGAACCATAATATTTGGGAGACTTTCTGCAGTTCTATCCGGATTTCTTATGATAACAAGTAATCACTTCTGGGGTTACTGCTTAGCTTTTGCCTTTTCCGCTTTAAGCTATAATTTAAATTCAGGGTCCGAAGAGGCTCTCGTTTATGATAGTTTAAAAAAACTGAAAAGGGAAAAAGAGTTTTTAAAGATTAACGGCAGGTTAAATTTTATACAGGAAGCGGCAAGTGGTTTTGCCTCCTTTTTAGGCGGAATCATAGCTGAAATTTCTTATTTCTACGCATATACGGCAGGTATGATAATCAGTGTGACGGCATTATTTAACGGGAGTTTTTTTCACGAACCCAAAGCATTGCTTGATAGGGAAAATAGGGAGAAAAGTACGGTTAGGAAACATTTTATAACCTGCGTAGCTGTTTTTAAACAAAATAAACCAGTCAGACGTGTACTGATATTTTATCCGGTAGTAACTGCTTTTGCAACGGCAACATACTTTTATGGTCAACAGCATCTATATAATTTAGGATTAAATAAAATACAGATCTCTTTTGTTATATTACTTAGCGGTATTTTTGCGTCTTTTGGAGCATTATCCGCAGAAAAGTTCAGCCGTATGTTTGGCGAGAAAGAGAAATATATCGGTGCATCGGGATTAGCAGTTTTTATTGCAGCATTTGGATTAAATCATACATATATGGCAATTACCGCATTTTTAATCCAGAGTTTTTTTGGATCACTATTATATCCCATATCATCCAACGCATTAAATCAGTTAATACCGTCAGCGCAGAGAGCTACGATTATATCTGTGAGCAGCGTGATGTTTTCGGCTGCAATGATAGTTATTTTCCCTATTTGCGGTTTTATTGGAGATTATATCGGATTAGGAAAGGTATTTTATATCTTGGGTGTTTTGATTCTTATTTTCCAGATCTGGTTTATAGGTAAGTTAAAAGCAAAGGGTTAGATATTACGTTTACATTAATATCCTGATAATATGGTTAAATACTCACAAAATATTGATTTGATTATTGGTGATAAATGGATTATTATTAATAGGGATATACAATGAAATAGGATATCAATAGGAATGAACAAATAATATAACACTGTTTATTTAGTTTATAAGAAACAAAATATAGAATAAACAAAAGAATAAAAACAAAAGAATAAAAAAAGAATAAAAACAAAAGATTAGAAAAACAAAAGAATAGAAAATAGGGTGGATTAGGATGAAAAATAATTTCTACAAGCAAATAAAACAATATAACCCATGGAATGAGCAGGAGGAAAACGACCGAAAAATTATACTTAAATATGTGGATTTATTTGATAATATTTTTACAAGAGAGAACGAAATCGCCCATATAACGGGCTCCTCCTGGATAGTAAATCAGGATCGGTCGAAAGTCTTGATGATATACCACAATATATATGATAGCTGGGCCTGGACTGGAGGACATGCGGACGGAGAGACAGACCTGATATCCGTAGCACTTCGGGAAGCAAAAGAAGAGACGGGAATTATTAATATAAAACCTGTTCTGACAGATATTTACTCCCTGGAAATTCTTTGTGTTAATGGTCATGTCAAAAGGGAAAAATATGTTTCTTCCCATCTGCATCTGAACATTACGTATTTATTGGAGGCGGATGACAGCGAGATGTTACGGATAAAAGCAGATGAAAACAGCGGTGTGAAGTGGGTGGACAGAAAGGATGCTGTAAATCTGTCCAATGAAGTTTGGATGAGGGGAATATATAGTAAATTAAATGAGAAATTAGATAACTTAGTATATGAAAGCTTGATTTAAACTGGTTAACAAACGGCAGGTAGTTTATGAGTAGGAAACAAGATCTGGAATAACCAGGCATTATTTTAACATTAGGTATAAATTAATAGTTTTACCTAATCCGGAAATTTGAATTATAATTTGTGTTGAGAAAATGTATCAAAAGACATTTATTCATCTTAATATACTGAATTCGTATTCAGAGAGATTAATCAATAATTAGAATAATCCTGCTATATTTAAGTTAATAGCCGGTTAAATTGTAAAAGGGAGAAGTTTATATGGCAACAATATTATTAATTATCATCTATATTGCATTTATCAGTCTGGGATTACCGGATTCCCTGTTAGGATCGGCCTGGCCGGTTATGCATACGGAATTATCGGTTCCGGTATCTTTTGCCGGTATTATTACCATGATTATATCAGGGGGAACAATTATTTCTAGCTTCTTCAGTGAAAAAATAATCAGAAGATTGGGTACAGGTAAAGTTACTGCAATCAGTGTTTTTATGACAGGCTTTGCACTTCTTGGGTTTTATGCTATGCCCCATTTCATCTGGTTGTGTGTTTTTGCAATCCCGTTAGGGCTTGGAGCCGGTTCCGTTGATTCTGCCCTTAATAATTTTGTTGCATTACATTATAAAGCAAATCACATGAACTGGTTACATTGTTTCTGGGGAATCGGCGCAACTGCAGGTCCCTTTATCATGTCAATGTTTTTAACTAAAACCGGCGGTTGGAACAAAGGATATCTTACCGTATCCGTAATACAAATCATATTGGTCGTTTTATTATTTTTATCTTTACCTATATGGAAATCCTTTGAAACGAAAACGGAGCTAACACAGGAAGAGAAACAGAATGCAACCATACCTATGTTATTTGGGATGAAAGGAGCAAAAGCAGCTCTGTTATCGTTTTTTTGTTATTGCGCGGTGGAAACCACAACCGGTTTATGGGGAGGAACATTTCTTGTGCAACATTTAGGATTATCTGCTAATACTGCGGCAAAATGGGTATCCCTGTATTATTTAGGTATTACGGCAGGCAGATTTTTATCCGGTTTTCTTGCAATGAAAATGAACAATATATCATTAATACGATTAGGTCAGGCAATCTGTACTTTAGGTGGAATATCTTTGCTACTGCCTTTCTCAAAGTATTTTAGCTTAGCGGGATTTATTCTTATCGGATTAGGATGTGCTCCCATATATCCTGGTATGCTCCATGAGACGCCCAGAAGATTTGGTAAAGAAATATCCCAGGCGATTATGGGAATACAGATGGCTTTTGCTTATGTAGGAAGTACCTTTATGCCTCCCGCATTTGGATTTCTCTCGGAAGTTACGGGAATAATAATATTACCATTCTTTTTATTAATTTTTATTGTATTAATGATAATATCTTCTGAGATGATTAACCGTATAGCAGCGGAGCAGAAACTTTCGTAACCTGGTTACGGAAGTTGATTCATAATTACAATATAATTGCGGCATAATATAATTTATAAAAGGCGCTGTTAAATGCGTACATAGGATTATAGGAACTAAAAGGCGGTGTTTTTCCGCCGTACATCTGATGATAGGAACAGGTTTTTGTTCCTATCATATGACTTATTTAGGAGGTAATCTATGCTGGGATTATTAAAAAAAGTTTCGGGAAAAAACGTATCTGCAAATGAATTGGATAATTTAATCGGAAAGGCAGATATTATAGATATACGGGAGCCATATGAATATAAAACGGGAAGTATAAAAACGGCAAAAAATATTCCTATGGATAATCTAATTAATAACCCGAATCAATATTTGGATAAAGACAAAACATATTATATCATGTGTCAATCAGGAGTAAGAAGCAGTCAGACCTGTAAGTTTTTATCAAAGCAGGGATTTGATGTAATTAATGTAACAGGCGGTATCAGCTCGTATACCGGAAATAATTAGGTATGTCAGAACCGTTTAACGGTCTATGGAAGTCCAAATAAAGACATGTATCCACGTACAAATAAAAGGGATTGACAATGAAATCCAAAATGCTATAATGTAACTAACATTTACAGGCAAAAGCGTTGATGAGGAGGAGTACTTGCTTATCCGGATGCACAGAGAGAAGATGGCTGGTGAAAATCTTCGTAATGGAAGCAGGGAAGTAGCCTTTGAGCTTTGGATCCAACGGATAATCCGTATTATCTTAGTAGACTCCAACGGAAATTTCCACCGTTATCAGGGAAAGCAGTATCGGAATTTATTTTCCCGTACTGACAGAGAGCAGTATTATACTGAATTTAGGTGGTACCACGGACACGTTAGTTCGCCCTAAGCGTAAAGCTTAGGGCGATTTTTTTTCCCTTATCTTTAACGTTCTGCTTGTATCTGCAAATAGAAGGAGGTATTTTCATGGATAAAAAGTATGATTTTAAAAAAGCAGAAAAAGAAATGCAAAAGTTATGGAAAGAGAATGAGATTTATGGATTTCAGAATGGAAGAACAAAGAAGGTATTTTCCATTGATACCCCTCCGCCAACAGTAAGCGGAAACCTTCATATAGGCCATGTATTTTCCTATACCCAGGCAGAAATGATAGCAAGATTTAAAAGAATGCAGGGCTTTGACGTATTTTACCCCTTTGGTTTTGATGATAACGGTTTACCAACAGAACGGCTGATTGAAAAATCTGAAAAAATTCATGCCAAAGATCTGCCCAGAAGTGAATTTGGGAAAAAATGTATGGCTGTTTCAGAAAAATATGAAGAGGAATTTAAACAAATGTGGGAATCTCTTGGTTTTAGTGTTGACTGGAATCAGCAATATCGTACGGCCGCACCAAAAACCCAGAGAATATCCCAACGTTCTTTTTTAGAACTGGTTAAAATGAAAAAAGCATACCGAAAAGAGTCACCGGTTTTGTGGTGTACGGAATGTCAGACGTCTATCGCACAGGCTGAGCTGGATACGAAAGATTTAGACAGTACCTTTAATTATCTGGAATTTAAGACGGATAGGGAAGCACTTACCATTGCGACAACCCGTCCGGAATTATTATATGGATGTGTATGCCTGTTTGTTAATCCCAGTGATGAGAGGTATGTTTCCTATATAGGTGAAACAGCAAGGGTTCCTCTTTATGATTTTACAATACCTATATTAGCGGATGAAGAAGTAAGTATGGAGAAAGGTACCGGAGTTGTTATGTGTGCAACCTTTGGAGATACTGCGGATACGGTTTGGTTTGAAAAATATAAACTTCCATTAAAACAGGTAATAAAACCAGATGGAAAAATCAGTGAGGAAGTACCTTACCTGGGTGGTATGAAAGTAAAAGAAGCAAGAGAGGAGATGATACGTCTTTTAAAGGAAAAGTCCTTATTAATAAAACAGGAGGAAATCACCCACACCGTTGCTGTTCATGAACGCTGTGGAAAGGAGATTGAAATCATTCCATCCAGCCAATGGTATATTGATATTTTATCGGATAAGGAAAGATTCCTAAAAGCAGCGGATGAAATTAACTGGTATCCAGCAAGTATGAAAACCAGATATCAGTTATGGGTAGTAAATTTAAAGTGGGATTGGTGTATCTCCAGGCAGAGATATTTTGGGGTGCCCTTTCCGGTATGGTATTGTAAGGAATGCGGCAGGGCAGTATTTGCAGATGAGGAGGAACTTCCGGTTAATCCTTTGGAAAATAAACCAAAACAAACCTGCAGTTGCGGCTGCTCCGAATTTATACCGGAAACTGCTGTTTTTGATACCTGGGCTACTTCTTCCGTTACACCTCTTATTAATGCCAGATTTGGGGAGGAAGATGACAGAAGGGATATTATTTTACCTATGGGAATGCGAGCACAAGCTCATGAAATCATTCGTACCTGGGCATTTTATACCATTGTAAAAAGTTTGTACCATACCAACCAGATACCGTGGAAAGATATTATGATCAGCGGTTTCGTATTGGCCAAAAAAGGTGAAAAGATAAGTAAATCAAAGAATAATGCAGAAAATTCCCCGATCAACTTAATTGATAACCATTCCGCAGATGTTATGCGATATTGGGCTGCTAATTCCAAATTAGGTACGGATACTTTCTTTAGCGAAGAAGAGTTAAAAACTTCAAAAAGGTTTATCACTAAGCTATGGAATGCATCCAGATTTGTTTTATCCCATTTAGAAGATGTAGACATAAATAATAAACCCAAATTAAAACCGGTTGATCTATGGATACTGGAACGGGTTAAAGAAACCACCATAAAATCGGCAGCTCTATTGGATGAATATGAAATTGGGCAGGCAAGGCATGAAATGGATGATTTATTCTGGAAAGACTTCTGTGATTATTATATTGAGATCATAAAGGAAAGGCTCTATCAACCGGATAAACATGGAACAGAAGCAAGAAAATCCGGGCAATATGCCATATACCATGCCTTATTAGGTATCTTGAAACTTTATGCTATTTATACTCCTCATATTACCGATTATATTTATCAGGAATTTTACCGTGAAAGGGAAAAGGAGATATCCATTCATAATTTGGAATGGGATGGGGAGGAAAGTGTTAATCAGGAGCTCCTGACCTTTGGAGAAGAGTTAAAGCGATTAATTATGGAGGTTCGTAAATATAAGTCGGAGCACAATATGTCCATGAAAGATGAGATGAAATTGATTACAGTTACCTGTGACAAAACCTATGAAAGGAATTTTAAAGAAACAGAAAAAGATTTATTGGCCTGTACCAATAGCAAAGAAATTATCTACAAATTTAATTAGTATGAATTTAGGATTATTGTAAAGTTAAAGTTAAAAAAAGCAAAAGTATTCCGGCAGGGAATGGAACGGCCGGAATACTTTTGTACTTTTCCTGCTTTGATTCGTTCATAAATGAAACTATTGTTTACTTTTTATCTCTTTTAATTTACCAAAATATGTGATAAGATAAAACGCGGTACTCAAAAAAATCAGATTTCGACTTATAATGGTTCATTTATAAACAATATCACTGTAAGTTTATGATAATATATAATTGGAGGAAAGTATGGAAGGACTTTTACTTTCGTTTCGTGTGGTATTCCCTATGTTTATCCTTATGGCATTGGGATACATATTAAAACGAACGATTCATTTAACAGATGCAACTTTAAAACAGATCAATAAAATGATTTTCTCAATATTTCTGCCGGTAGTGCTTTTTAAAAACATCTATACCTCGGATTTTTTAGCAGATGTAAATCCTGTGCTACTGATTTTCGGAGGAGCTGCAACCTGTACTACTTTTCTTATTTTATACTTTTTAATGCCCCATTTTGTAAAAAACAGAAGTGATGCGGCAACTATGGTCCAGGGGATTTTCAGATCCAATAATGTTTTATTTGGTTTAACCATAGTAGGTTCCATCTATCCGGATAGCGATGTTCTGGGGATGGTATCTTTACTCGCTGCTTTGACTGTATTTATATATAATACGTTGGTGGTTTTTTTGTTTGAGTCATATCGTGATGCCAAAATGAATGTGGTAAGTGTAATGGCTGGAGTTGCTAAAAACCCTATGGTGGTTGGTATCTTCATAGGCATTCTTTTTCTGTTATCCGGTATAAAACTTCCTGATATGTTAATGGATGTTATAAGCGATGTAGGAGGTATGGCCACACCTCTGGCTTTAATTGTACTTGGCGGAACCTTTACTTTTAACGGGTTTGCCCGTTATCGGATAAAACTGACAGCCTGCGCTTTAGGTAAGCTGGTTATCATTCCTGCTTTTGTTCTTCCCGTCGCAATCGTAATCGGTTTTCGAGGACCGGAGCTGGTGGCCTTAATGTCGTTATTTTCTTCTCCGACGGCAGTTGCTTCCTTTACCATGTCCGATCAGATGGGGGGAAATGGTGAATTGGCAGCCTTGATTATTGTTGTAACTTCCATTTGTTCCATAGTTACCTTATTTACCTGGACCTATTTAGGAAATTTATTCGGTGTGATTTAGTTTTCCTTACTCATCATTACGTTCATCAAAACGTTTATTTTCCTGAGGGTCATAGAGAGGACAATCATATTCATACATAATGTCGATGAATTTGTTCATATCGTCTTCATCCATTTGATAACAGTCAAAGCGAACGAAATTTTTCTTCACCGTAAACTGAAAGAAACCTGAATTTTCTTTTTCATATTCATTTTCCTCAACCAGTTTCCAATCATTAAAAACCTCCTTTAAATCCTCAAGTATGTCACTGGTGGGTAAATCATCAATACCATATACTTCTTCGTCTCTGCTTAACAGGGTATATACTCTCTGATTATTTTTGTATATACCCTCTTTATATTTCCAAAACCCTAATTCATATTCCATTTTTTTATCCTCACTTTTCTGTAGTTATTCATAGGTAATAACGAAACTATATAGTTTTCCGAATATACCATACAATTGATACGAATTTCAGAGCTTCAGTTGCCCTATGGGCAAAATTCAGCTCTGAAATTGTACTAATTGCATGGTATATAGATACAATAGTGGAGTTTCGCAATTACCTACCGTAATATTCAAGTTATACGAAACTAAATCTTTTTCGAAATTACTTTTATCCATTTAGTCATTGTACCATAAATCCTTAGCTTTTTGTAAAAAATTTATACCCAAATAAATATTATATTTCAATTAACGTCTAAGAAAAATACAGGAAAATAATTCAAAAAAATGTTGCCAAAGAAAAACTGTTGTGTTATACTTTTTCGAAATAACAAATTTTAGGAGAAAACAACATGAACAAATCCATCCTTATTATTCCAATTAGTCACTTATTTTTTATGGAATGTTAGCTTTTGCATCTAGGGCAGGCGTAGATGCAGATGTAGCATTTCATTTGTGTCTATGCGGTTAAGGATGGATTTCTATTTTTATAAATAAACCGCATTGAATAATATTTTTTCCAATCAGGAAAGTATTATCCAAGGCGGTTTTTTATATTTCTTGAATTTTGCAACAGCCCCCGGTTTAAAAACTTTATAGGATAAGGGATTATAAAAAGAAAGAAGGGAATTTTTATGGAGGCAATTATAGTAAATCAATTATCAAAAACCTTTCGGGTAAAGGTGAAAGAAAAGGGTTTGGCAGGAAGTGTAAGATCTATAGTAAAACCAAATTACAAAACTATTAAGGCGGTAGATGACATCAGTTTTAAAGTGGAACAGGGAGAAATGCTTGCATTTATCGGCCCGAACGGAGCCGGCAAAAGCACCACGATAAAGATGCTTACAGGTATTTTATATCCCGATAACGGTAACATGTCAGTAATGGATATTAATCCAACAGAAAAGAGAAAAAAGTTATCTTACAAGATAGGAACTGTATTTGGTCAGAAAGAGCAGTTGTGGACTGGTATTATGGGGGCTGGCAGCCAGTACATTTGGATTTGCCCATATATTTTTTAATATGGCATTTGATATACCGGAATTAATTATAGGCGGTAAGCTGGATTCTTTTCTGGTTCAACCGAAAAATGTACTTCTTGGTGTGATAACTTCAGGTACCAGTACCTCCGCAATAGGAGATATGATTTATGGATATGTAATTTTATGTATCTTTCGATTCAGCCCTTTAAATTTTATACTTTTTACCGTTTTAACAGTTACAGGAGGATTGATACTAACTTCTTTTGCAGTTGTTATGGGCAGTATATCCTTCTGGATTGTAAAAGGAGATATTATATCAGGTAATTTTATTGGATTAATGCTTAATATGTCTACTTATCCGGATGGGATATTTAAAGGAGTGGTAAGACTATTGTTATATTCCATAATACCTGTAGGACTTGTAATTTATCTTCCCATGAGGTTGATTATAAGCTTTCATTTATGGTATTTATTAATAATACTGGTATTTACAATATTTATGATAGGGCTTGCATTTTTCGTTTTTTATAAAGGATTAAAAAGATATTCCTCAAGTAATCTGATGAGTGCCAGAGTGTAAAGTACAGATTAGTATTTACATTCCCAGACTACTCATTAGAAAATGCCTTAAACGGGTATTAATTTACTAACTAATAAGAGTAACTGCTTCCTTTTATGGGTAGTTACTCTTATTAAATTTCCGCGAAAGCAAAGTGAGAATTAGCAAGCTTGCTTGCAATAATTCGAACGCGCACGCGAACCGAAGAAACTCGCAAAGCGTGTTTCTTCCGGTTATATAATGTAAAAAAAATAGTGTTCGAGGGAAAGGCAGCTAAATTGAATATAGATACGCTCGTATTCATTAATTCATTTAGTTGACCTTTTGACACTCGAATCTAAATAAGTATAAAATATTTATGCAATTCATACTTGAAAATCCAAATAATAAAGACTATTATTTTTAGGTATATCTTTTTACAAACGACATGGAGGCTTTATAGAAATGAACAAATTAAAACCCAAATTGTTTTCTGTCATGAAAACATACACCAAAGAACAGTGTGCGAAAGACCTGATTGCAGGTATTATTGTGGCTATCATAGCCCTTCCTTTATCCATAGCCCTGGCCCTGGCATCCGGAGTAACACCGGAAAAAGGATTATATACCGCAATTGTAGCCGGTTTTGTCATATCTTTCTTAGGAGGCAGCCGAGTCCAGATTGCCGGTCCCACAGCAGCATTTGCTACCATAGTCGCCGGTATCGTGGCGGAAGATGGGATGGAGGGGCTAATAGTAGCTACCATAATGGCAGGAATTATCTTAATTATCATTGGTTTGCTGCGGTTCGGAAGTATGATCCGTTTTATACCATATACCATTACAACTGGATTTACATTTGGTATTGCAGTAACTATCTTTATCGGAGAAATAAAAGACTTTCTTGGATTAACCTATCAAAATTCACCTGTAGAAACCCTGGAAAAAGTAAAAGCATGTTTTGAAAATATACACACAATTAATTATAGTGCTTTCCTTATCGGTGTGCTTTCCCTTGCCATTTTAATTCTTTGGCCGAAGGTAAATGAGAAAATCCCGGCCTCTTTAATTGCTGTAATCGTAGCTTCTGCCCTTGTTAAGATATTTTCAGTTCCGGTTAATACCATAGGCAGTTTATATGAATTATCAGCTAATCCACCAACAATCCATATCCCGCAGTTTAGTTTCAGCACACTCCGAAATGTTATGCCGGATGCAGTTACCATAGCAATTTTAGCCGGTATTGAATCTTTATTATCCTGTGTAGTTGCAGACGGAATGATTGGAAGCAGACACCGTTCCAATATGGAATTAATAGCTCAGGGAGCAGGTAATATCTGTTCCGGTTTATTTGGCGGAATACCGGCTACCGGTGCTATTGCAAGAACGGCTGCCAATGTAAAGAACGGAGGAAGAACTCCTATATCAGGTATGATTCATGCCGTTATGTTATTACTGATCCTGATTTTGCTTATGCCTTACGCAGCCCTGATACCAATGCCTGCTATCGCTGCAATATTATTTATGGTTGCTTATAATATGAGCGGGTGGAAAGAATTTGCGGGATTATTAAAAAGATCACCCAAAAGTGATATTTTAGTTCTAGTTACCACGTTCGTTTTAACCGTTGCTTTTGATCTGGTAGTGGCAATAGAAGTAGGAATTCTCCTGGCAGCCATATTATTTATGAAAAGAATGGCTGATGTCACCAATGTTGAAAGTTGGCAGTACATAGAAGAGGAAACCGAGGAAGAGGATTTAAACGATACGGAAAACATAAGGATGAAAAAAGTTCCAAGGCATACCCTTGTATATGAAATTAACGGACCTATGTTTTTTGGAGCCGCAGATAAATTCATGAATATCTCTTTAGACTCACATATTAATGTAGTAATCCTGCGTATGCGCAGTGTTCCGGCAATGGATGTAACGGCATTACATGCCCTTGAGGAAATATCAAAAAAATGCAAGAAAAAGCAGATAACTTTAATTTTATCCCATGTACAGGAACAACCCTTAAATATGATGCAGAAAGCAGGTTTTGCATTAAAAATCGGCCATGAAAACTTTTGTGATAATATTGATATTGCTTTGGAAAGAGCGGCGGAAATTGCCTCCTGACAAGAGAGCAGGACGAATTTTATCCTGTCAGGAAAACTTAAATAGAGAGATACATTGACAACAGAAAGCTTCTTTTGATATAGTATTACACATAGGGAATATCTCCCATTTATCATTAAATCATATTAAGCAAAGGAGGTATTATATGGAAGAAATCTTTAACCGAAGAAGTGTGCGAAAATTTCAGGACAGACCTGTGGAAGATGAGAAAATTGATAAATTGCTTCATGCGGCAATGCAGGCACCGTCAGCAGGCAACCAACAGCCTTGGGAATTTATCGTTATAAAGGATAAGGCTGTATTAAGTAAACTTTCTCTTATGACACCTTATTCGAAACCGGCAGAGGGTTCTGCCGTAACTTTTATACTGGTGGCAAATTGTAAAGATTTAAGGCATCCTACTTTCTGGCAGCAGGACATGAGTGCAGCCTTGCAGAACATTCTGCTGGAAGCCGTACACTTAGAACTTGGGGCTGTTTGGATGGGGGTTGCGACCAATGAATCTGCTGAAAAGTATTTAACCCAAATGTATCAATTCCCGGAATCTATTAAACCGTTTGCTTTGGTTTCCGTGGGATATCCGGATAACCAGAAAAACGAGTTTGTAGATCGTTTTAAACCGGACAGAGTACATTATGAGACCTGGAGTAATAAATAATTTCTAAGAAAAAACAACAAAAAAAAGTAGCAAATAAAAAAAAGAATTCTTATGAAAAAAATTAAAAGAAAGAATGGTGTTAAAGATGATTAAAATAGTAGCTAAAAATTATGTGAAAGCCGACAAAGTAAATGACTATATCGAATTAGCTAAAAAATTAGTAAAAGCCACCAATGACAAAGATGCAGGTTGTCTGCATTACCAGTTATACCAGGATGCTACAGACCCCCAGGTACTGACTTTCCTGGAGGAATGGGAAAGTGACGAACATTTAAAGCAGCATATGGAAGCTGAACATTTTAAAGAGATGGTACCTGCTCTTTCTGAATTCCAGGAAAAACCCGGGGAACTGAATATTTATCAGGTAGTTAAGTAATATTTGATTTTATTTCTAAGGGACTGTTATAAAATTCTTGAGAATCTAATCGGCTGTTCTATTTATGATGTTTTACCCGGAGTAAGGGAAAATACTTTTGAAGCGAAATATTAATCAACTGATAAAAAGCGAAGGTACAAAAATCATTTGTAGCCTTCGCTTTATTCTTTTCTAGGAAAGTCTCCGAATTATTCTATGAAAGAACAAAACCCTCCGGCAGGAAGCGTATGTATGCGTTAGGATAATATCCTTTGGGTAATATGTCACTGAAGTGAAAACACATTGCGCCGGATTCTGGTAAGCCAGACTTTTCCTTGTATTATAATTTTCATTTGTTTGCAACGGATTATAACAGTATGTTATAATCATAAAAAATACATATGGGGACTTACTATTTGGAGGATAATGAATGAAAACTAAATTAAAACAGCTGAATAACCGTATATTCCATTCTAATACTATCTTTACGCAACTTGTGGTTTTCACGATTATAGTGAGTTTAGTACCCATTCTATTATTAAGTACTTTACTGTTTCAAAAATTAAGCAGTATGGTAACCAGAGATCTTGTAAATTCACATTCACAACTTGTAGTTCAATATATGTCTAATGTTGAAGATAAATTATATCAGTATAGAAACAGTTTAAACCAGATAGCTAATAATACCATAGTTTTAAATACACTGATGGACACTGCCAGTGACAGCAATCCGTATTTAAAAGGTAATACAGTCAGTACTGAGGTAGCGAAAACCTTACGCCTGGAAAGCCATAAAGAGCTTCGTAACTGCATGATTTACTCCGATATGGCTAACAATAAAATATATGGCTCCAAAGTTGCAATGACGGACGGTGCAAAAAGCGAAATTTGGTACTTGAACCATAAAGCGCCCAAGGAAGAATATTTTATTTATTCCGCAGTAGATGGTAAAAGTGATCTCCTTTCCTTAATTCAAAACATTGTTTATATCAATACCAAAACTTTTAAAAGGCAATATATCGGATTTATTAAGCTGGACATTATTATGCAGAAGCTTTTTGAACCGGCATCCGACTCAGGGCAGCTTAAATATCCGTATGATATTATTTTGCTGGATAAAGAGGATAACATTATATATTCCTCGAATAAAAATTATGAAAATATATTATCTGATTTATCCTTTGAACAATTACAGAAGAATGATATCAATTATTATAAAGATGCAATGGTAAACAGTGATACCATCGATGATTACGGTTTGAAATTCATTTTCCTGTTTAATAATAGTCAATTGAATGAAAAAAGAGCAGAAATGCAGAAAACCATATTACCTGTCATTTTTATAATCATTTTAATCATAATTATCACCGCTTTTATCTTTACCAGGGGATTTACTGAAAGAGTGGCAAAACTGGTGCATAAAATTAAGGTGGCAGAAACCGGCGACCTGACAATTACAGAAGTGATAGAAGGTAATGATGAAATTACAATATTAGATAAACAGTTTAATCAGATGCTTATTAAGTTAAATGACTTAATACATAAAAACTATATTCAGCAATTGGAAAAGAAGGAAACGGAATTCCGTAATTTACAGCTTCAGATAAATCCTCATTTCTTATACAACACTTTGGAGATCATCAGTTCTATTGCGGCGGTGAAACAGGCATTTGTAATTTGTGAACTTTGTGAAAAATTAGGGGATATCTTCAGGTACAGTTTAGGAAAAAATTATGGGGAATATGTAACCGTCATGCAGGAGTTGCAGCATACCCAAAACTATGTTTATATCCAGAAGACCAGATTTGGGAATAAGTTTGAAGTTTTTTATAATGTGGAACCGGAATTAGAAGATAATATGATACTCCGTTTTATATTGCAGCCTATTGTAGAAAATGCCATAACTCACGGATTAAGCCGGATTACGGGAAAAGGTACACTGGAAATACTAATCAGCAGTGAAAATGGTATGCTGGTCATTAAAATAGAAGATGATGGAATTGGAATGTCACCGGACAAAGTAGAAACCTTAAATCAATACATTAACGGCAGCGGTAAAGGAAAGGAAGATAAGAAACAAAGTATCGGTATCAGGAATGTAAATCAAAGAATAAAGTTAGCCTGTGGAAATGAATACGGTATTACCATAGAAAGTGCCCAGTGCCAAGGCAGCAGCGTTATCATTCGCTTGCCCATGGTTAAGAAAGGAGGGGAATAGAAATGAATCAGAGTATGTTAATTGTGGACGACGAAGAACTTATCAGGCAGGGAATTATTGCCAGACTGGAATATCTGGATTTAAAACCTCAGGCCGTATATGAAGCCGAAAACGGCTTCCAGGCTTTGGATATATTAAAGAAACATAAGGTAGACATTATTATTACGGATATCCGTATGGCAGATATGGACGGGCTTACTTTAATTAATAAAACAATTCCCTTATACCCTAAAATACAATTTATTATTTTAAGCGGTTATGCGGAGTTTGCTTATGCAGAACAGGCTATCCGCTTGGGAGTGAAAGCATATTTACTGAAACCGATTTCTAATGATGCTTTAAAAAAAGCAATTGAAGATGTACTTCAAAAGTTAGAAGAAGGGGAGCAGCTCAGCCGGACAGTGAGCGAGGGAGCACGTTCCATTATAGAAAAGAAAAGTTATATCTTTGAAAAAAATATAAATGATTTATTGAGAACAACAGAAATCTATACGGAAAAAAATAATGTTTACGATACCGTAGATAAAGAATTTCCCATTAAAAACAAATGGATATTGGTATGTATTATTAATATTGACGGTGACAGTTATGAACAAAAGCAATTTGGGTATAAAGATATCGATCTGATTCAATTTTCCGTAAAAAATGTTTTTATGGAACTTAAGACCCATTGCAACAGAACTATAGTAAATAATCTGGTTAATGTGAATCAGCTGATTGCAGTTTTATCTTCTGACAGAGAAGATAGTTTAAGAAAAGAAGCAGAGTGGTTATTTAATCAGTTAATGAATACATTTTGGAAAAAGATGGGGATATCTCTCACGGTAGGAATCAGTTCAGCAAAAAATATATTATCGGCAGAATGCGCGAAAGAAGCGCAGGAAGCATTACTGCAGAGAATGATTCACGGGAATTCTAATTTATATTTCTATAATGATATTAAGCTGCTTTCAACCAGCAATTTTCCATCTTCTGAACTGAATATGCTGCGCCAGTATATTGAAAGACATGATGCCGGCAATATTGAATTTCTTATTAATGAAATCTTTTCAGATGAACAGATTAAAAAATACAATATATCATACATCCGTATTCTCTGGGTTCGAATTATAGGTATATTATTAAAAGCAGAGAATACCGCTTTTTCCAAAGATTCTAAACATATGGAAAAGCTGGTACTTAATTTTGAAGTTTTGGATTCTTTCCAGTCCCTGAACGAGTTAAGGAGTTATCTGTATTCCATTATACTGGAAGGGATACAGACAACCGGAGATATCGATATTAATTCAAAAAATAAGATTAAACTGTCAATTAAATATATTAATGATAATTATAACCAGGATATCGCCATAAATGAATTGGCTGATAAGTTTAATATGAGTCCCAACTATTTTTCTGCTGTCTTTAAGAGGGAGACCGGCCAGACTACGGTGAATTATATTAAAGACCTAAGACTTAAAAAGGCCTGCGATTATTTGATTCATTCGGGTAAAAGCGTAGTAGAGATTTCAAAAGAAGTCGGATATGAAGACAGCCAGTACTTTTTTAAGGTATTTAAAAAAGCCACAGGGCAGACACCTTTACAGTATAGAAAATTGAATAAGTGATCATCCAAATACACAACAGGAGGCAAGTATTGAGGCCGGGGGCAGGTCTGCTTATTTAAAGCTTTAACACTTACCTCCTTAAAAGGAGAAAGGCAGAGCATGAAAACAGAATTTAAGTTTAATAGTAACGGAACATTTAAGATTTTACAATTTACAGATATTCATTATAGCAGTGATAATCAACTGGATCATGGTACGGCAAGATTGATGGAACAGATTCTAAAGGAAGAGAAACCGGATTTTATTATGATAACCGGCGACACCGTATATGGTCCTGACAATATTAATTTGTTAAGCAAAGCATTAGCACCGGTTACGGGTGCAGGTATTCCTTGGAGTTTTACTTTTGGCAACCATGATACGGAAGAAGGCGTGGGGTATGACGAACTATTTGGCGCATTCACTAACCTCCCAAACTGTGCCGCATATAATGCGGATGATTCAATCGATGGTATGGGAAATCATTATCTGGAGGTAAAAGACAGGGAGGGCCGTACGAAATGGGTCTTGTTTGGAGTTGATTCGGGAGCATATAATAAACTGCCTCAGATTGGAGGATATGATTATGTAAAAGACAGCCAAATCCGTTGGTTTAAGAACATGGTACAGGATATTGAAAAGAAAGAAGATAATTTTTCCGCATTGATTTTTATGCATATTGCATTACCAGAGTATAATGAGGTCTGGGATACGAAAACCTGTTATGGGGAAAAGAGAGAAGAAGTTTGCTGCCCAAAGATTAATTCTGGATTTTTTACGGCTATGCAGGAAACAGGTCATACCAAGGCAGTGTTTGTAGGTCATGACCATATCAATGATTACATAGGGGATTTGTACGGTATTTCACTAGGGTATGGCAGAGCGACCGGTTATAATACCTATGGTCAGGAGGGGTATTTAAGAGGGGCAAGAATTATTCTGCTTAATGAGGATAATACCGATTCTTTTCAGACTTATATACGCTTGGAAAATGGGACGGTCTTAAAGGAACAAAAAGTACATGAGCCGGAAAATAAAACGGAAGTGGAATGATAATATTGGGGGATTAACTGTCCTGAAGTGACAGCATATCAGAGAAAGAGTCTGGCAAGCCAGACTCTTTTTGTATAATAAGAAATTGCATCCTATTACATAAAAACCTCCGCTATGGATGCTCACCTCGCGGAGAGAAAATTTATTGCCAGGGGTCCGCTCAGGCGCGAAAGTGTCAGTAACCTGACACTTTGTTCTAGGTGCGTAGAAATGTACACTATTTTAAAAAGATTTGTCCATTGTGCAATATTTTTAAATTTTTTATAATTACAATAAATTAAAGGTAATTGCGATACTCAAATATTGTATCTATATGTCATGCAATTAATACAATTTCAGAGCTGAATCTTGCCAGGAGGGCAACTGAAGCTATGAAATTCGTATCAATTGTATGGTATATTCAAAAAACTACATAGTTTCGCAATTGCCTAATTACAATAAATTAAAAAAGAGGAGGAATGGTATGGAAACCGGGACTACAGAACAAGGGCACTTAAAGCGTACCAGTAATAAGTCGTTTGGAAAAAGAATCTTAAAATTTTGGCCGCTGTATGTTATGTTATTACCCTGTATCATTTATTACATTTTGATTTGTTATGTTCCTATGGGTGGGGTTGTGCTGGCTTTTAAGGATTACTCCTTTCGGAAAGGCATTTGGGGAAGCCCCTGGGTAGGTTTCAGGTACTTTAAAACATTTTTTACCAGCTATGACTGCTTTCGTTTACTTCGGAATACACTTACGGTTGGTTTTATTAAATGTATTTTAGAATTTCCATTTGCAATTTTTCTGGCATTAATGTTAAACGAAGTACGCAATATGAAATTTAAAAAAATAAGCCAGACCATTACCTATCTGCCCCATTTTTTATCCTCCGTTATCATTATCACAATGATACAGAGAATATTAGCACCGAATACCGGTGTAATTAACCAAATCATTGGTCAATTAGGCGGCGATCCGGGGACTTTCTTTTTAATGGATGCAAAGTATTTCTTTCAAATATTATTTTCCATGGATTTATGGAGAAATATCGGTTGGGACTCCATTATCTATCTGGCAGCCATAAGCGGGGTAGATGTTGCTTTATATGAAGCCGCCGATATGGATGGTGCCTCGAAACTTAAGAAAATGTGGCATATCACCTTACCGGGTATCCGGGGAACAATTGGACTTCTATTTATTATGGGAGTCGGTGGATTATTAGCTTCCGGTTTTGATCAGATTTATTTATTAAGGACACCGGGAAATATGTCTGTTGCAGATACTTTGGACACTTTTGTTGTTCGTATCGGTTTGCAGGGAGGACAGTTCGGCTATGCAACTGCTATCGGGTTAATTCAGGGTATTGTTGGATTAATTCTGGTTATAGTTTGTAATAGAATATCTAAAAAAGTAACCGAAGTAGGACTTTGGTAACAATTCAGGCGTGTTAGACACGCAGATAGGAGAAGATATGAGAAAAAAATTATTTAAGCGTTTTGTTTCCGTCACTATGGCAGCAGCTTTAATAGCAATCAGCCTTACAGGATGCGGAAAAACAGGGGAGAAAACAAGTAATCAAACAGGGAGCACTGATACGAAAGAGGCAGCTTCCGACAAACCGGATACCTGGATTGCTGACCGGACCATTACCGTACAGGCATATGTTGATGATATCGGATATTCTCTTCCGAAAGATATCAATAATACGGCTGTTATGAAAGAACTTACCAAACGAACCGGTATTAAACTGGATGTTCAGTATTCACCCGGGGACAGTGATGCTACGGTTATGGCATCCCAATTAGCAGCCGGTACAATTCCGGATGTTATTGTCAGTTATCTGGATAATTCAACAAGACCTGAATTTCCATTATTACTTAAGGCAGCCCAGGAAGAAATGTTTGTTGATGTTGCTCCGTTTTTAAAGAATGCGAAAGCATATAATCATTACATTGAAGACGGATATCTTCCAAGCGATGCTTATAAAAATATTACATTCCGTGATGAATTTAAGGGAGCTGCTTATCTGCTTCCGCTTTCCATAGCAAGAGTTGACAGATCCTCGGAATATAATCCTCAGGATGCTTATCTTGGAGGTATGTATATCCAGAAAGCCATAGTAGACAAGTTAGGTATTGATCCGACTAAGATCAACACCCAGGATCAGCTTTATGACCTGTTGGTTAAGATCAAACAAGGCGGCTTTAAGGATGACAACGGCAATGATGTATATCCGTTAGGACCGAAGTTCTGGGGGGGCTCTGCAGATGCGTTAAAGTATGTTACTACAGGTTATAACTGGGGAGTAAGTGAAGGTTACAATATTACAGAAGACGGAACTGTAAAACATGAAGCAGAAACAGATTATGTTTATGACAAAATTAATTATGTAAGAAAACTTCTTGCAGAAGGTTTAATGAATCCTGAATTTTTTACCATGGATGCGACCCGTGCGGGAGAAGTTTCAAAAACACATAACTCAGCAATTATCGCCGATGTTCATAATTATCAGGATATCGTTTATCAATCAGATGAATGGGTACCTCTTGGACCTCTTAACGACTTTACCGGAAATAACGCAGAGATTAGAAGCGGTAAAGGACAAAATGGTGTATGGGCAATTTCATCAGAAGCCAAAAATCCGGAAGAAATCTTTAAATTCTTTGATTATTTATCAACAAAAGAAGGACAGCTTCTTTGTCAATATGGTATAGAAGGTGAGAATTATACCATGGTTGACGGTAAACCTGTTTTAACAGAAGATACGTTACAAAAACTCAATGATGGTGATACGGATTATTTAATTAATAATGTTGGTGCTTCTTTTGGACTATCAGCTTGTGTATTTTTTGGATTTATGTTAACTGATTTAGACCCAGTTTCAGATTTTGGCGAGAGCCGTCCAGGTGCATCTTCAAGTACGACTTATAAGAGATCAATTGAAATTGCGACGCAATATCCTCATACTTACAAAGTAGTTCCTGGTTTAAACGCACCTGCATACCTGTCTGCTGATTCCATGGCAGATGTAAAGAGCCAGATGGATCTTCTTAATTATAAGGAAATGTTAGTACAGGCTATGTTTGCTTCAACCGATGATGAAGTGAAGAAAATTGTTGAATCTTTCCGTGAACAGTTAAAAGCTGCTGGAAATGACAAATTTGAAGATTATTTAAAACAGCTTTACGATGAAGATAAATCAACAGTGAATTTCTATGTAAAATAAGAATTAAGTGAATGGAATGCTGCAAAATCTGCCGATTTAATTACTGGAAGCATTAAAATGGTATATTTTGCAGCAAATCCGTTAGAAAGGTATGGTAAAGCATGAAATCAAAAAGTGGTTCTGCAGCAAGTAAGATCAAAACAAGTCTTTCTGAAAAAGTAATTCAGGCAATTATTTATGTAATACTGATTGCATTATGCCTCATCATTCTTCTTCCCTGCATTAATGTTCTTGCCTTATCCTTTAATGAAGGAGCGGATGCTGCAAAGGGAGGAGTATACTTCTTCCCAAGGCTTTTTACATTAGCGAATTACAAGGAAGTATTTGCTGACGGAAGTATTATGAAGGCTTATAAAATTACCATTGCCCGTACGGTAATCGGTACTGCGGCCAGTTTGCTGGTTACCTCTTTAGCAGCTTATTCCTTAAAAGAAACAAAACTGCCGGGAAGAAAAGTAATTACCATACTGATTACATTTACCATGTTATTCAGCGGTGGGATGATTCCAACCTATATCCAGTATAATAAATTACATTTGTTAAATTCATTTTGGGTCTATGTTGTACCCAGTTTAGTAAGTGTGACTTACCTGTTAATGATGCGGACTTTCTTTGAAGCCATACCGGACAGTCTGGAGGAATCAGCCAAATTAGACGGCTGCGGTTATTTTAAAATATATACGAAAATCATGCTGCCTTTAAGTAAACCGGTTATTGCTGTTGTTGGTTTGTATACAGCGGTAAATCACTGGAATGATTGGTTCTCCGGTGCCTTTTATATGAAATCAAGCGAGTTATGGCCGGTACAGACGGTATTACAGCAAATGCTCTCAAGAGCAATGGCAGCACAGCAGGAGGTTTCCTCCGTATCCCAGGCAATTGCACATAGTGCCAATACGGTTACCTCGGATTCCTTAAAAATGGCGGCTGTAATTGTAACAACAGTGCCTATTTTATGTATTTATCCGTTTGTTCAGAAATACTTTGCACAAGGTGCCATGATCGGTGCGGTAAAAGGTTGATAAATTTTACAAAAAAACTTGTTTAATTTTCTAGATATTATACAATATAAACCAGGTATATGTCCGTTTGAAACGATTGCTGATTTTCTGCAAAGAAGCCGCGATTCAGACGGTCAGCGCTGTAGGCATAAGGATATTCGAAAGGGGTATAAGCGGATGGCAGAAAATAAATGGGATGCATTTATTTATGGTGATGTAAATGTGGATATTGTAATCCCGGGTGTGGAACATTTTCCTCTGCCTGGGCAGGAAGATGTTGTTGATATTATGAATACTTATGTAGGCGGAGGTGCGGCACTTTTTACCTTAGGACTTGGAAAACTAGGGCTTAATCCCGTGTTTCAGGGTACAATTGGTGATGACTGTTACGGAAAGTTTATATTGGAGGAATTTAAAAAAACGAACACGGACTGTTCTTTAATAAGCGCCAGCCAACATAATAAAACGGGAATTTCACTCAGTTTTACCAATGAAAAGGAACGTTCTTTTTTAACTTACCGGGGTACCAACGCAGAAATCAATCTGGATTCCATAAGACTAGACAAGGTACAAAGGTCACGGCATATACATGTGACCGGATATGAAGGAAAATTTAACCACAATAAATATTTACAATTACTGAAAAAAGTGAGAGAATTAAAGGAAATTTCGGTTTCCTTTGATGTAGGCTGGGACAGTACGGGTGAATGGTATGAGGGAATCTATGAATTGTTTCCCTATATTAATGTTTTATTTATGAATGAAACAGAAGCAATCCACTACGGTAGAAAAGAGAGTGCCTTAGAGGCAATACAGGATTTTTCCGAGTATTCCGGAATTGCTGTTGCAAAACTCGGTAAGAAAGGAGCTATTGCATGTTCGGGCGGAGAGACTTATAAGGCAGATTCCTACCCTGTTACAGCAGTCGATACCACAGGTGCCGGGGATTCTTTTAATGCAGGATTTATCTACGGGTACATAAAAGGTAAAGAGATAACGGAATGTTTAAAATACGGGAATGGCTGCGGTGCTTTATCCGTTACGAAATTAGGCGGTAATACGGGATTTCCTGCTGAACATGAATTATTGCGCTTCATAAAAGAGCAGGAGGAAAGGTTGGGTTAAATTTGAAGATAACAGTAATAGGCGGAGCCGGAGTAAGGACAGTTATTTTTATTAACGGTCTGCTAAACCGCTATAAAGCTTTAAATATAGATAAAGTAGTGCTTTATGACATAAATCAGGAAAAGCTGCAGATAATCGGTAAATTATGTACACATGTAATTAACCGTAACCATAAAGATCTTAAGCTGGAAACGGCTGATAATCCCATAGATGCAATTAAAGATGCCGATTATGTAGTAACTACACTCAGAGTTGGCGGAGATCATTCCAGAGTAGTAGATGAAACCATCGCACTGAAAACAGGGGTCATAGGACAGGAAACCACAGGTGTGGGCGGCTTTTCCATGGCAGTACGTACGATTCCGGTTCTGATTGAATATTGCGAATTAATTAAGCAGTATGCACCGAATGCCTGGATTTTTAATTTTACAAATCCTTCCGGTCTGGTTACCCAGGCCTTAAGAAATGCGGGTTATGACCGGATCATCGGTATCTGTGATGCGCCCAGCAGTACGAAATTCCGAATGGCCAAACACCTTAATGTAGATGAAAAAGATCTTTATGTCGAATTCTTTGGATTAAATCATTTATCCTGGATCCGCAGCGTGAAAAAATACGAAACTGAAATTTTACCGGATTTATTAAAGGATGATGAATTCTTAAAGGGCATTCAGGAATTTTCCATGTTCGACCCCGAATTACTTCGTTCCATTGGTTTTCTTCCAAATGAATATTTATATTATTACTATCATAGAGAAAAAGCTCTTGAAAATATCTTAAAATCCGGAGCCACAAGGGGAAAAACCATTGAAGAGGTGAATATCCGGATGATGGACGAACTTAAATCCATGGATATGGATACGGATCCTGAAGGAGCTTTACAGATCTTTTTATATTACATGGCGGTTCGTGAAAATTCTTATATGAGTATCGAAACCGGAAGTGATAAAAAAGAAGTAATTGAAAAAGGTAACCTGGAAGTACCGGATGGTATGGGTTATGCCGGAGTTATGTTAGACTGTATTGAAGGACTGCAAAGTGAAGAGGGTAATTACCTGGTATTATCCGTTCAAAATAATGGCTGTATCACAGGACTTGAGGATGAAGATGTCATAGAAGTTACCTGTAAGGTTTCCAAGGCAGGTATAAAGCCGGTACCAATCGGAGAAGTACCGGAATCAAATTATCTGTTGATCCGTTTCATAAAGTTGTATGAAAAACTCACGGTGCAGGCTATTAAAACCAAATCAAAAGAGAAAGCGATACAGGCTCTTACGTTGCATCCTCTTATTAATTCTTATTCCTTGGCGAAAGAACTGGTGGGAAAATATGATGAAGCCTATGGTGGGATTTTTTAAATAGGAAATGGCTTTCAGAAAATAAAGCGGATTGAAATATCCGCTTTTATTTTCTGAATATACCATACAATGGATACGAATTTCATAGCTTCAGTTGCTTTAGAGCAAAATTAAGCTCTGAAATTGTATCAATTGCATGGTTATAATACGAGAATCTGGTTTCACAATTACCTGTTAATTAAATTTAATTATTGGGAGGTATATGAATTATGAATTTGGAAGAAAAAAAACTTAAACTAAACCAGGCAGTGGAAGAGATTGCAGAAAAAATAGCAGTTCAGTTTAAAGACAATAAGAAATTATATCAGACATTCAAGAATTGTTTTGTGAGTACGGCGAAAACCACAACTAAGTTTTTAGATAACGGAGAAGCTTTTGTATTCACAGGGGATATTGCTGCCATGTGGCTCAGGGATTCTTCCGCCCAGGTTGTCCATTATCTCCCATTTATGAAAGATTATGAGATCATTGGGGATTTCGTACGGGGATTGATCAAAAGGCAGATGCGCTGCATTTTAATTGATCCGTATGCCAATGCCTTTAATGAAGAAGCGAACGGAAACTGCTGGGATGTGGATATAACAGATTCAACACCCTGGGATTGGGAGAGAAAGTATGAGGTGGATTCCTTATGTTATCCCGTATGGCTGCTGCATGAATATTGGTCTTTATTAAAGGACAAAAGCATCTTCACAGATGAAGTTAAGCAGGTATGCAGACTAATTATTGAGCAGTGGAAGAAAGAACAGAATCATGATAAGGACTCTGCATATTCATTTATAAGACTTAATTGTCCGGAGTCTGACACTCTTACCAGAGAGGGACGGGGGGAACCGACCGGTTTCACAGGAATGACCTGGTCAGGATTCCGACCCAGTGATGATGCCTGCAAATACGGTTATCTCATTCCTTCCAATATGTTTGCTGCGGTTGCGCTAGGGTATATAGAGGAATTTGCTTCGGAAATTTTTAAGGATTCTGTCCTGAAAGAACAGGCGGCCGGTTTAAGAGATGAAATTCAAACAGGTATCAGAAATTACGGAATACTTCATCATGAAGAATTTGGTGATATTTACGCTTATGAAACGGACGGTTTAGGTAATTACAACCTGATGGATGATGCGAATGTGCCCAGTTTATTATCTCTTCCCTGGATTAAGTACACCGATGTCTCGGATGAAATATATCAGAATACCAGACGGTTTATTTTAAGCAAAAAGAATCCTTATTATTTTGAGGGGACATCGGCGAAAGGAATCGGAAGTCCCCATACTCCTGATCAGTATATCTGGCATATAGCTCTAACCATGCAGGGATTAACCGCTGAAACAAAAGCGGAAAAAGAGAGTATATTAGAAGTTTTACTTAATACGGATGGTGGTAAGCAGGTTATGCACGAGGGCTTTTACTGTAACAATCCTGAAGTATTTACCAGGGAATGGTTTGCCTGGGCGAATTCCTTATTTGCTTTATTTGTGATGGAATTAAATAAATAGATTGCATGATTCAAGCGTCAAAAGCCAATTTTATATTATGGTTTCGTCAATTTGCACAATTACTCATAAAACTATATGAATCATAACGTGAATAAAAGTTATGAATGTACAAATCAACGAATGTAAATTATTTGTATGGCTTTTTACCCTCAAATCATGTATAAACATATAGAAGGAGAGTAGCGATTTAGTGAAAAATTATACCTTTGATACTACAATTGAGAAAGAAGTTTTGGAGAATTATTTGTCCAGGGCCGTAACGGCAGCATTTTTCATTCATACGAAAACCCTGGAAGATGATTTAAGGGCTATAAAAAATATGGGAGTAAAATTTATTGGCAGGGCGTCAGGAATCTGGACACCGGACCCAGATGATGAAGAGCATTTTAGAAAATCAAAATATCTGGCAGACCGGGTACATGAAGTGGATACAGAGATTATTTTACAGGCCTGTATTTTTGAAGCCGTTTATCGTCATATTGAAAGTTTTAAAGTACCGGCTTATGTCTTTGAAGCTTTTGGATTAGAACCGGAAGAGAGAGGATTTCATTTTGATGCCATGAAATTTCCGGAAGAACCGAAAGGTTTCATCTGGGGAGAGGATGGTGCCTTACCGGATATTAACCGGTTGGAAACAAGAATGTGGTTTTATTACCGTGCGACGAAATATATCGATGCAGGGTATGAAGCACTTCATCTTGGCCAAATCCACCTGTATACCGCCAATGACCGGGGAATGGTCAAAATGTCCGAACTTATCGACATGATCCGAGCTTATGGGAAAGAACATGCAAGACGTCACAAAATACTGCTGGATGCCCATAGCCACGGCATCAGTATTCGAGGAAGATTATTGCTCGATTATAATGCAATGCCTTTTACAAGGTATCCGGTGTTAGACCGCGAAGGGGAAAAACTTGTCTTAGTCCGGGAAGGATTCAGCGAGGGCGGGGTAAATCCAAATGGCTGGAGTGCGGATGTTATGCCTTATCTCATGGAATACGATAACTGGGGAGGCAAAGTGGCTGGTGATTTTGATACCTGTACCTATGAAGAGAGAGCATTTAAAGACTGGTGGGGTTATGACCAGATCGGATGGTTCGCCAATCAGGATAACGAAGGGCAAAAGCATTTTCTGGAGTATACCTATAAATGGACTCAGATTAATAATGTGAATGCCTATTTTGAGGTACCGTTTCGAAGAGGACTGGATAGTGCGGCCGTACGAATGAAACGAGTTGATAACGGAGAAATGGATTACCAGGATTATTATCAGATTAACACAAAAAGTTCGGAATGTCCCATGGGATTTAGTCAGGAAGAAACAATGAAGGAAATCTGGTCTATGGGAGATGAATTGCGTAAAAAAGCGGGAAATCCTTCTGATTTAATTGAATACGGCGGAAAAAATATATATGATGAAGAGACCGGAATGAAACTGCCTCAGAAGATAGTGGTATATGGCAGTTTTCAACCTTATGTCGGTGCGGTGAAAAATGATTCAGGCAGCGATGTAACCCGTATGTATTATATAGGAAATAATACATATACCCTTTCTGTCATTATTCCTTTTGCAGGAGAATATGATTTTGCAATTTCTACTTATGGGACTTTATCAGCAACCTATTCTTCCGATACCTATCCCAGAAGCGGATCTACAAATAAAAGTTACTTTAAAGTGGAGAAAGATAATACGGTGGTACAGTTTCGTTACACCTTTTTAGATAATATTGTAACAGTAGAAACATTTGAATAACAATATTACTAACTTTCTTTGTAAATTTACAGGAGATTAAATTTATGACAATTTATGAAACAACAATACCTGATTTTAAAATAAGGACAGCAGAAGAAAAGGATGTAAATTTAATATTAAATTTTATCAGGGAATTGGCAGAATATGAAAAATTATCAAATGAAGTAGTTGCTAATGAAGAAATTCTCTATGAATCTTTATTTGTGAAACATCAGGCAGAAGTAATTATTGGTGAATATAAGAACCTGCCCGTAGGATTCGCTTTGTATTTTCATAACTTTTCCACTTTTTTAGGAAAAGCTAATTTATATCTGGAAGATTTATATATAAAGGAAGAATACCGTGGTCATGGTTTTGGTAAAGCAATGTTTGGATGTTTAGGTAAGATATGTATGGAACGTGGCTGCGGGCGTTTGGATTGGTGGTGCCTTGACTGGAACGAATCATCTATCCGGTTTTATAAAAAGATGGGTGCAAAAGCTATGTCCGACTGGACCGTTTACCGTGTGGACGGACAGGCACTGGCAGAGTTAGCCCACAGGGTACATTTCAAAGGGTAATTTTATAGTATCTGAAAGTTTTTATAATCCAAAAGACGGATAACAACGGCCTTTTAATCCGCGCAGTTGTTATCCGTCTTTATATTATCATATTCCTGGGATGGCGTATGCCCTGTTTTTTTCCTTAAAACCTCCACTATTGGAGGTTTTTATTCGTTCATAATTTTAACTTATTTATTTAATTTGATATTATAAAAACCGGATGTATTTTTTGTACCTTTCGTTATCTTAATGTAATAAGTACCCTTTGGTAGTTTAGTAGATGTCCATGTCTCAGCAGCAAAGGAAGCATCTTCTTCTACGGTATCCAAGGTTTCCGTAATAGAACCGCTGATTCCGCCGCCGTAGAATTCCAGTTTTACATTACCTGAAGAAACACTTCCGGTAAATGTTATTTTAACAGCCTGGGTTTTGGTAAGTGTTATTTTATACCAGTCAACCTTACCGGTTTTATCCGTTGCAGTCACAACGCCGGCCAGGGATTTTCCTGCAGTTAAACTTTTAGCTTTGGTTTTTGTGGTACCGCTTACGTCGGAAATTGCTTTAAATGTATACTTTACCCGGAAAAGCTCAGAGGAACTGTCAACTTTTAAGTAATAAGTTCCTTTACTTACAGCAAAACAAACTTTGCCGGTTGAGGATAAATAATATGTTTTGTCGGAAAGAGCTTTTTTACTGCTGTTTAACAGTGTAACGTAACTGGAGTATTCAGATTCAACATTAACGGTAACACTACCTGTTTTAGGAGCGGTAAATTTGTAGTAAATCGGTTTCTGGGTATCCGTATTACCGGAACACACCCAGGTTTTGTCTTTTAAAGTTCTGTCATTTCCATTAATAAACTGGGAGGCAAAAGCAAACATATAATTATCGGGAGCCTCATCCAAAGTATAATCACTTACTGTGAATTTAAGATAATAAGTGCCTTTTTCCGGAATTTTTGCTTCACTGTTATAAGAACTATAACTGATTTCCTCAGTACAAGCTTCATCAGCATAAATGTTTAAATAACCATATGCGGATACATATTCCTCAGAGAGCTGTGCACTGCAGATAAGGAGTCCCTTTTGATCAAGAGTGATCGGCAGAACTACTTCTTTCGTATCCCCGGTACATATACTTTATAGGTTTTTATTTTGTCAAATTCTGCATCACTTCCGGTATTAACGACATAAGATGACAATTCATTAACGGCAGTACCGCTGTCAAGATCCTCCGCATACCCGGCTGCAAAAGCTTTCATAGAGGGGATGCATAGTAAAATAAGCATAAAAATCCCTAAAACTAATCCAAATCTTTTCTTCATGATATAAATCTCCTTTTCCCTATTATACAAATATAAGCAATTGCGAAACTCCATTATTGCATCGATATACCATGCAATCAATGCGTTTTAGAGCCAAATCTGTCCCAGGGGCAACCAAAACTCTGAAATTCGTATCAATTGAATGATATATCCAAAAAATAAATAGTCTCGTAATTACCTATTTATACGAATACTATTATATTGTATTTTATTTCCTAATACAACAAAATTTGACATATATAGAACTAAATACCTATATATTCTTATCAAATCACAAATTTCCTCATATTAACTGCAAATTGTCTAATAAAATCATTTTCTGGGTGAAAATATTGTATAAAATAATTAAAATGTAAAAAAAGTAAATTGCATGTATAGTCAAATTGTGGTAATATATATCTATAATTTACAAATTTTTATAATAAATTACACGAATGAATGGGGGTTTATAATTTGTTAAAAACGATTAAGAGTAAAATGATTTTCCTGGTGTTTATTTTATTGTTCTTTATTATTGGTCTAAGTTTATATTCCTTAATGGTTCTCCGTAATGTAAATGAAAAATCGGAAATTATCTCAAACCAGATGTTACCCAATATTATCAGTACCGAAGAATTGAATACGGCAACTTCTAATTTTCGTAATTTGGAATATGAACACATTATTACCCAGGACAAAAAAGTAAAACAGGAAAAAGAAGCTGCTATGGCAGCATTAAAAAAATCCATACAATTGACCCTTACTAGTTATAAAAATACATCCAAAACACAAGAAGTTAAACAGTTAATCCAGACGGTGGAGCAAAATTGGAGCCAATATTTATCCTTACATGATAAGGTAATCGAATTTAGTTTAAATTTAAAAACCATTGAAGCCATGCAAATAATGAACGGGGATTCCAAGACATCTTATGATGCGGCTTCAGGGGCCTTACTTAAATTAGTAGAGCTTAATAAGAATAAGGCAAATGCGGAGAAAGTAGACGGCGACAAACAATATGCCGCTGCAGTTAAAATCAGTTATGTATTTGTTATTATCGGAATACTATTCAGTGTAATAATTGTATCTGTCATTATCAGTTCCATTTTGAAATCCATTCGTATATTAATGAGGGAATTGAATCTTCTTTCTGATAAAGGAGGGGATTTAACCCAGGAAATAAAAGTACCATCAAAAGATGAAATCAGTCACTTAGCCAGCAGTATTAATAAATTCATTTCTAATATAAAATTAATTGTCGCTTCCGTAAATGATAACTCTGACAGCACGGAGAACATTATTAAACATATTAAGATAAACATGACAGAACTGAATGAAAGTATTGAGGCTATTTCTGCCACTACGGAGGAAATATCTGCAGGTATGGAAGAAACAGCTGCTTCTACGGAAGAAATGACTGCAACTGCCCAGGAATTAGTAAAATCCATTCAGACAATCACCGATAAATCTGTACAGGGAGCTGTTAAAGTGGGAGAAATAAGCAGCCGGGCTGATGAAGTAAAAGCATATGTAACTGCTGCACAGAAAGAAACTTATACATTATTGTCCAGTACGAAAGGTAAATTGGAGAATTCCATACAAGATTCAAAGATTGTAGAAAAAATAAGCATATTATCCAATGCCATTATGCAGATAACAGAGCAGACTAATCTCCTTGCTTTAAACGCAGCCATTGAAGCAGCAAGAGCAGGAGACGCAGGTAAAGGGTTTTCTGTAGTAGCAGAAGAAATCAGAAAATTAGCAGAGGAATCCAAAAATGCGGTAGAAGAGATACAGAATATAACCAGCAAGGTGACTTTGTCAGTTAACAGTCTATCCGATAATTCCAATAATCTTCTGTCGTTTATGTCTACCAATATAGAAAAGGATTATAAGATGTTCCTTGATGTTGCAGGTAAATACAGCGAAGATGCTTATTTTGTTGATAATATGGTAACAGATTTTAAAATGACATCCCAGATGTTATTATCCTCTATTACACAGATTATGTCCACAATGGACGGTGTCGCAATCGCCGCAAATGAAGGTTCGGAGGGAACAACGGAGATTGCCCAAAAGGTTGTGGGAATAAACAGTATGTCAATGGATGTTCTTAATAAAATAATAAACGCTCAGGAAAATGTTAATGAATTAAAACAGGAAATCTCCAAGTTTAAGGTTTGACACATATAATAAATAACCTAATAAAGGCTGCCAATCTCATTCCATTGAGATGGCGGCTTTTTTGTTTCATAGGAAAGTTTTCCAATCTTTCCTATGAAACAAAAAGCCCGACCGGCAGGATGCTCATGTGCACGCAAATCCTGGTTATATGCAATTTATAACTTGACGCATTTTGACGAAAGTACTAAAATTATTGTGGTTATTAAATTGGTTCTACCAATAAGAGAATATATTGTGAAGTTTTTAATTTTTCAAACACTAAAAATTGAAAGGTATGGTGTCAGAAATGAAATATATGAATCAAGTGGGTATTATTCTGGGTATTACGTTTCTTGGTGAAATGATACATAGTATAATACCTCTGCCAATTCCGGCAAGTATTTATGGATTGATTATTATGTTATTCTGTTTGTATTTTAAACTTGTTAAAGTGGAAAATGTAAAACAAACAGGAGGATTTCTTATTGAAATTATGCCGTTAATGTTTATACCTGCGGCAGTAGGTCTCCTAACCGCCTGGAAAGATTTAAAATCCATATGGATAACGATTATAATAATTACAATTTTAACAACAATCATCGTTATGGCAGTTACGGGAAAGACGGTACAGGCAATTATAAGTAAGGATAAAGATAGGAAGGTTGAAAGAAAATAAAACAGAGAAAGGGTGCCATATTTGGATTCTTTCAACTATTTTTATTTATGGCAGTAACACATTAGACTGCAAATGTGTTATGTAATGGGTGTAAAAATGAAAGAGTTTCTGACTAATTCCGTTTATTTCGGAGTAATAATCAGTATAGCGGGATATATCATAGGAATAAAAATTAAAAATAAGTTTAAAAGCGGTTTATTCAATCCTTTGCTTATTTCCATTATTATAGTAATGGCAGCACTATTATTATTGGGTGTTGATTACGAAAGTTACAATACCAGTGCGAAATATCTAAGTTATTTATTAACCCCTGCTACGGTGTGTCTTGCGATTCCGCTGTATCAACAGCTGGAGTTATTAAAGAAGAATATGAAAGCAGTGATACTTGGTATCCTGGCCGGAATTATGTCCAGCTTGATTAGTGTATTGGCTTTAGCATACCTATTCGGTTTAAATCATGAGCAATATGTTACTTTATTGCCAAAATCCATTACAACAGCAATCGGCATGTGTGTTTCAGAGGAATTGGGGGGAATAACCACAATTACCGTTGCAGTCATTATCATTACCGGAGTACTTGGTAATATCATTGCTGAGCTTATTTGTAAAGTGTTTAAGATCCAGAATCCTATCGCAATCGGCTTAGCTATCGGAACGTCTGCTCATGCCATCGGAACGGCTAAAGCAATGGAAATAGGAGAAATTGAAGGAGCCATGAGCAGTCTGGCTATTGCTGTTTCCGGTATATTAACCGTTGTTGGCGCCTCAATATTTGCAAATTTTCTGTAGAATAAAAACTTAATAGAATTTTGCATGTAAAAATATACCATAATAGCTTTTATTATGGTATACTATTTTTGTTGACTAAAAATATTGGCCTGACTGAATAAAATTAGAAAGGATACCACAATAGGCTTTCACAAATAATTACTGTGGTAAAACACAGAAGAGTGTGGTATTTAGGATAAAAATTATGAAAGAAAATCAACTGGAAGAACTTATTGGTATCATGACTTTGGATGAAAAAATTGGTATGATTCATGGAAACCAGTTATTTCAGACAAAGGGAATAGAAAGACTTGGGATTCCTCCGTTTATCAGTTCCGATGGACCTATGGGATGCAGAATGGATTATAAACCAGCCAGCTGGCAGGTGATCGGACAAAATTATGATTATACCTCTTATCTTCCCAGTAACACTGCACTTGCAGCTACCTGGAATCCGGATATTTCTTATGAAACTGGTAAAATACTCGGCAAAGAGGCAAGGGGACGAGGTAAAGATATGATTCTTGCACCGGGAATTAATATGATGAGAACACCCCTGTGCGGCCGCAGTTTTGAATATATGGGAGAAGACCCGTATCTGGCGGCAGAGATGGTTGTGCCTCTCATACAAGGGATTCAGGAAAATGATATAGCAGCCTGTGTAAAACACTTTGCAGTGAACAGCCAGGAAACAAACCGTACAACCGTAAATGCCATTGTAGACGAAAGAACATTGCAGGAAATCTATTTTCCTGCGTTTAAAGCAGCCGTGCAAAAGGGAAAAGCAGCGGCTGTTATGGGAGCATATAACAAACTGAATGGATCTTACTGCTGCCATAATGATTATTTGCTTAATGAAGTGTTAAGAAAAGACTGGGGATTTGACGGTTTTGTCATATCCGACTGGGGCGGTGTAAAAGACACTGTGGAAGCAGCCTTTCATGGTTTAGATATGGAGATGAGCGTAACAGATAATTTTGATGAATATTATATGGCTGCTCCGTTAAAGAAATTAGTGGAAGAGGGGAAGATTCCGGAAAATATCATAAACGATAAGGTGAGAAATATTCTTCGGGTTATGAATAGGCTTAATATGCTGGATGGTGAAAGAAAAGCAGATTCTTATAATGATACAGAGGACCGTATACAACTTCGGAAAGCAGCAGAAGAATCCATTGTTCTATTAAAAAATAAACAGAATATACTGCCTCTTGATGAAAAGAAAATAAAACATATTCTTATCGTCGGTGACAACGGGGATAGATTGCATGCCCTTGGCGGTGGAAGTGCGGAAATTAAAGCACTGTATGAGATTTCACCGTTGCTTGGTATGCATATGCTTCTTGGAGGAAATGTTACAATTCAATATGAACCCGGTTATTATACTTCTGTTGTGGGAAACGTTTGGGATGAGGGCTGGCAGGCAAACAGTCTGGAAGAAGATTCTGCATTCTGGAACAGGGAAGACAGTAAAAATTCTGAACGTGCAGAAAAGAACAGGGAATACAGGCAGAAAGCTTTGGATGCGGCAAAAAATGCCGATGTGGTTATCTATATCGGAGGTTTGAACCATGATTATGATGTGGAGGGTATGGATAGACGCAGCCTTAAGTTACCGTATGGTCAGGATACTCTTATATTAGACTTGCTTTCTGTCAGGAAAGATCTCATTGTAGTTATGATGACAGGTTCACCGGTAGATATGAGCGCCTGGCTTGATAAAACCGATACCCTGGTTCAGACCTGGTATAACGGTATGGAGGGCGGTTATGCCCTGGCAGAAATATTATTTGGAAAAGTGAATCCATCCGGTAAGCTGCCGGAGACTTTCCCTATGACACTGGCTGATACACCCGCCTGCCAATCGGGAATTTCCCAGGACGATAAGGAAATAATATATACCGAAGGTGTTTTTATTGGATACAGGCATTATGATTCCAATCATATAAAACCGGCATTTCCATTTGGATTTGGGCTGTCCTACACGGATTTTTCTGTTACCGGGGGGAAGTCAGATTGGAACAGACAGAAGAGACACTTCAGGTAAAAGTTTCAATAACCATTACGAACGTAGGTAAACTTCCAGGTGCTCAAGTTATACAGATTTATACCGGATGTGCCGAAAATGTGCAAAAACCGGTGGAGCGGCCGCAAAAAGATTTAAAAGCTTTCCAAAAAATCAGCCTTAATCCGGGTGAGAGGGGCAGAGTCACCAAAACCCTTGATGGCAGTGCATTTGCCTACTATTCCCCTACTGAAAAATGTTTTGTCGTAGAACCGGGTGAATATACCATATATATCGCTACTTCCAGTGCGGATATAATTGAGACACACAAAATTAAAATCAATAACAAAATGAAATATAGTAAATAAGAGAATTTAGGATTAAAGCGGTAAGTATGCGTACCGCTTTAATCCGTCTAAAATGAAACAAACGTTTACAAATTTAACTTAATCATGTTTATATGACAGCGAGGTCAACCAATGAAAAAGATAAAAGAAAATTATAATTATACTATCTATGCCGCTTATCTTGGGTATATCACCCAGGCTATTATTGTAAATTTTGCTCCCTTATTATTTATAACCTTTCACAAAAACTATCATATCAGTCTTGATAAAATTGCATTGCTGGTTACCCTGAATTTTGGAATTCAATTAACCGTTGATTTTTGCTCGGTTATGTGGATTGATAAAATCGGTTATCGTATATCAGTAGTTGCCGCACATATCTTTGCGGCAGCCGGACTGATCGGCTTGGCCGCTTTACCTAATATTTTCCCTGATGCTTATATCGGAATTCTGATAGCAGTTGTTTTCTATGCCATTGGCGGAGGGTTAATCGAAGTTTTGGTAAGCCCATTGTTGAGGCATGTCCTACGGAGAAAAAAGAAGCTGCCATGAGTTTACTCCATTCCTTTTATTGCTGGGGACAGGTATTCGTAGTAATAGCAAGCACGGTTTTCTTTTCAGTATTTGGACTAAAGAACTGGGGGATATTAGCATGTCTTTGGGCAATCATTCCTTTGTTTAACTGTTTCTTTTTTAGCAGGGTTCCTATAAAGGTACTGGTGGAAGAGGGAGAGAGTATGAGTATTAAACAACTCCTCAGTAATAAAATTTTCTGGCTGTTGGCATTACTCATGATGAGTGCAGGAGCATCGGAACTTGGTATGAGCCAGTGGGCTTCTGCATTTGCCGAGTCGGGACTGGGCGTATCTAAAACGATAGGTGATCTGGCCGGCCCCTGTGCATTTGCACTTTTTATGGGAAGTACCAGGGTATTTTTCGGTAAATACAGTGAAAAAATCAATCTGAAAAGATTTATGTTTATCAGCGGTATCTTATGTATCGTTAGTTATTTATTGGCAGCTCTTTCTAAAAATCCAATACTCGCTTTAGTCGGATGTTCCCTTTGCGGACTTTCCGTTGGTATCATGTGGCCGGGAAGCCTTAGTTTAGCGTCAAAAGCTTTAAAAAGAGGAGGAACCGCATTATTTGCTTTTCTTGCATTGGCAGGAGATATCGGTTGCTCTATAGGGCCGGGTTTGGTTGGAGTTGTATCAGAAAAAACGGGTGAAAATCTGCAAAATGGTTTACTGGCTGCTACAATATTTCCGTTCATACTAATTCTGGGACTTATATTTAATAGCAGATTTATAAAAGTGAAAAATGATCTATAGGTTGCATAAGGTAAGATTGATTATATTTTGATATATTTAGAATGAAAATTGTAAAATCAAATGTCTAATACATATATTTTTTATGAATTACTATAGGTTTTACTATTATAATAAAAAGATTTTAATTCAGGAGATTTGTAACATGCTAATAAGACAAGCCAAACTCTCGGAAAGAGAGGAATTATTTCGGGAAGCTTATAAAGAATGGAGCAAAAACAGGACTTTTGAACAATATAAGGCGGATAACAGTAAAGAAGACGAATTTGGTGTAAGATATGTAATAGAAGAGGACGGGAAAATCGTCAGTTCCTTGATTATGCTGAATTTAAAAGAACTGTTCGGTTATAAAGTATATGGATTTGGCTCCGTATTAACACCGTTGGAATTTGCCGGTAAGGGATATGCTACCAGCTTATTAAACGATTGCATGGGAAAAATTGATAGAGAAAACAGCATTATCTTTTTATATTCAGAAATCAACCCGGTATTTTATGAAAGATTAGGTTTTAAAATTCTGCCTTCTTATTTGCAAAAAGATAAGAAGGCAGTCTGCATGGCATTGTGTAAAGATATCATATGGTTGAAACTGCAGAATACCTCAATAAACCGGATACCGGATTATTTTTAATATAGGAACAAATTAAAATTTTAAAGTTGCATTCAGTAATTAAAATCAATCGTCACAAAAGCTTCAATGATTTTATTTCCGGGTTCAATCGGGGTTACAAAGGTACGCTCTCTGGTGACTGCGCTTTGGGAGTAGGGTATCGGCGGCGTACTGTTTTCAATAATATGTACCGGAAAAGGCTCCAAAGGCAGACCTAATAGTTCAGCTAATGATTTTGCTTTATCCATGGCACTCATAACAGCCAGATTTAAGGCCTGCTGGTAATAAGCTCCTAACTCCGATACCTCAAAGGAGATAAATTCTACAATATTGGCACCATTTGCTACGGCGGTATCAATTACCATCCCCACCTGCTCCATATTATCCAATCTGATCTCCAGAATATTACGGACGGCATAACCTCTGTCAACTTGTGTACCATTTTCATAATCATAACGTTTCTCAATTATATACTGATATGTCTTAATGTCCGTAATGCCAAGTCGTTTTAAGGCGTGGATGACAGCCTGGCTTAACTGTGCATTTTCCGCCTGAATTGCCATTAAATTATCACCGGTTGTTTCAACCCCAAGACGGATAACTGCTATATCCGGGACAGCGGTAATCTGACCCTGACCGGTTAATGTCATGGTTTTATATCTCAGATGACTGTCTGTATTAAATCTAGACATTACTTTCCCCTAATAATATGCTTATATAAGTATATGAAACAGGGTTGCAGATAAATGTTATATTTAAGAATTTTATAAAAGCATAACCATATCCTCCGGTAAAGCCATAATCTCCGAACATAAAATATCGCGGAAATCAATGTGTTTCTTTTCTGTTATTTCTAAATTCGAATTGCTGTCTGGAACGGTCCTTGTTAATTCCATATTTGACTTTCCTTTTTTAATAAATTTCTTGATATCTTTCCCTTGGAGGATAGAGAACTTTTCTTTTAAAACGACTTTACCATCGGAGATATAAAATAGTTTAGTACCCTCAGGATATGGAATTTTTAAGAGTATACTTCTGTTTAAAAGATTTTCATATGCGCTGATTCCGTGAGTTATATATTTTAAACCGTTCATCATATCCCGGTACATGGAAGCAGTTTCATATTTATAGAAAGAGGCCGCTTCCATCATTTTTACTTCCAATTCGGAAAGAAATAAGCTGAACTTAAGAGGATCGGAGAATAATTCAAGAAGATTAATTCTGTTTTCTTCAAATTCATCTTTGGTAAGAGAAACCGGAAGTAAATGATATTCAAATACATAGGTATGGTCTTTTTTGGCTATAGGATATATATTTTTTAAGGAATTAACAATATCCAATAAGGTATATCTGCTTCGAAAGGGTCCAAACGAAAACTCTTCCCTTTCAGCTATTACGGTTAACGGATTATAAGAGTTATACTCTGCAACCTTCAGATAAACATATCTCTGATCGTTTTTCATCTGTGCATTAAAATAAGGTTTTAGTGTTTTAATTAATTCACATTCCAATAATCTGGCCTCTAAGTGGGTATCGGTAACGATAAATTCCACATCCTGTATAAAGCAAATCATTTTTTTTACTTTTTCCCATTTGGGTGATTTTGTGAAATAAGATTTTACCCTGTTTTTTAAACACTTACTTTTACCTACATATATAATATTACCACCTGCATCATAAAATTTATAAATGCCCGGAAGTTCAGGTATAGTATTAAGTTTTTCTTTTAATTCATTTGTAATATCCGACAATTTTGTCACCTTTTTCCATTTTGTTTATTCTAATTTCCCTGATTCTATATTATAATGAAATCCATAAAGTTACAATATGGGAATAGCAGTAATGAAAGTTTAAAAAACTAAAGTAATGCTTGAGTTTATGATTTTGGTATGAAAAAGAAACCGCTTCGCAGTTTCTTTTTCATGTAGTATTTGAGGCCTTTAAGGTCATGTTACATTTGTATCAATGAACGATTTAGAGCGCATTCAAGCATTAGTTGCTTTTTATTTTTCCATAGAATGCTAAAATAAAAGCACAAGTTACCGGTAAACTTGGTATACATTTAAAACGTTTTGTAAACTTAAAATAAATTTAATAAGGAGAATCTTTTATGTTTAATACCAGTAATGTTGGAAAAAAGATAGCACAACTTCGTAAAGAAAAAAATATGACTCAAATGGAATTAGCGGATATATTAGGTGTCAGTTATCAGGCTGTCAGTAACTGGGAGAGAGGAAATTCCATGCCGGATATTTCTAAACTACCGGAACTGGTGGAGTTATTAGGCTGTAGTATAGATAGTCTCTTATCTGATAAAAAAGAAAGTGCGTTAGTGGAGCATGTAATAAAAGGAGATGCAGCTCAATTTGTTAAAGAAGAGAAAGTATCAGTTGAAACCCTGGCTGCTGCGGCTCCGGTATTAAAACCGAGCCAGACGGAAAATCTCATGGATACGGTTATCAGAGACAATGAAGAACTGCTTAATACAAAAGATTTACTAAGTATCGCACCTTTTGTCAGTGAAGACTTTTTAGAATACTGGGTGAAAAAATTGATGTGGTTAACAATATAGACGATATAGTAAAACTCGCTCCTTTTTTAGAGGAAGATCTGTTAGATTATCTGGCAGAAAAAATTACCGAAGAAGTTAATATATCACAAATATCTAATTTGGCTCCTCACTTAAGCGAAGAGACCTTGGATAAATTAGTAATTAAAGTAGTAAAAACAGGTACGGTAAGAATGAAAGACTTAGTTGGCCTGGCCCCTTTTTTAAGTGAAGAGACTCTGGACAAGGTAGTTATGAAAGCCCTGGACAATGGAAATATTGAGGAATGTACGGGACTATATCCATTTTTGGAAGAGGATACTTTACATAAGCTGGCTGACAAATTAGTGAAAAAATACGGATTTAATGCTATAAAAGGTCTGGCACCTTTTCTATAAAATAATAAAAGTAAAATAAAAGGGGAGTAGATTAAGATATATGAGAGAATTATTATTAAGGAGAAAATCTAAATTTATACAATACCTGTTTGCCACCTTTTTGTTTATTATTGACCATTTTGTTCAGATGGGTATCTTTGCCCTTATCTTAGGGGCAATTCAAAAGGGCGATATAAAATATTATAAAACGGTAGTTATCGTAACAATAGTGTTCATCATCTATACACCGATAAACTTTTTATTATCAAGAATGCTTCGGATACGTTATATGAGAGATACGATTTTAGATGTAAGAAAACAAGCGTTTGATAAAATTATGAATCTGTCATTTAAACAATTCACTCAAAAATCCAAAGAAATATACATATCGAATTTAATTAACGATGTAAATACCTTTGAAAATAAATTCTTTATCAGTTTATTAAATTATTTGATTAACATGGGTATGTATGTTTTCTCTGTATTATTTTTAATTTTATTGGACTATAAGCTGGCAGCAGGCATGTTTTTATTTTCCTTGTTATTATTTTTATTAGCCCATTTGTTTACCAGGAAAATGACTGCCCTGGAGCAATCCGTATCCGAATATAACGAACGGTTTACTACGGATATGTCTAATACATTTAACGGAATTGAGATATTAAAGTTAAATAATATCGAAGAAAAATTTTTAAAGAAAAGCATTGGTACTATTAACCGGACGGAACAGAAAAAGTATGCAGCCAATGTCTTTAATGAATTTCAGAGAAATGTAATACGAGTTCCTGGTTTCATCGTATCTGTAGTGGTTTTGATCTACCTGGCTAATGAGTTTCAGACAGGGCTGTCCCTGGCAGAGGCCGGTCTGACATTTCAGTTGTGCAGCTCTATCAGCAATTTTTTAATCAGTGCTTTTCCGATGTGGAATCAGGTGAGGGCATCTGTCAGCATTTATGAAAAGATTGCAAAACCGGAGAGTTATCAAGAAAGCAGGCATAACAGCAGTAAAACTTTTGATTTTAAGGATAAGATAGAGGTTAGAGGAGTTAACTTTTCCTATGATAAGAAGCCAATTTTGCAAAATGCTTCCTTTACAATAGAGAAAGGAAAAAATATTTAATCAAAGGAGTCAGTGGTGCCGGAAAATCTACTTTAATGAATCTGCTTGCCATGGCAAATGATGATTACGAGGGAACTATAACGGTAGATAGTATGGACTATCGGGAAATAGAAGAAAAATCCTTTCATGATAAAGTAGCATTTATCTATCAGGACGTATTTTTATTCGAGGATACTATTAGGAATAATATCAGTCTTTATAAAGAAATTTCGGATGAACAGATGGAATATGCTGTTAAAGTATGCGGGTTGGAGCCTATAATTGAGGATAAAGGCGGCATGAATGAAAGGTTAAGGGAGAACGGAAAAAATTTGTCCGGAGGACAACGCCAAAGAATCTCCATTGCCAGAGCAATTGCTAAAAATGCGGAGATATTATTTGTGGATGAGGGGACTTCCAGCTTAAATGAAGAACTTGGCAGGGAGATAGAGAAAGTATTCTTATCTTTAAATAATACGGTTATTGCCATCAGCCACAGGTTTTATGAGGGAGTAACCGACCGCTATGATTATGTTATCGAACTAAAAAACGGCCTGGTTAACAGGTATCCAGCGAAAGAGTATTTTGATGAGGTGATAACATGGTAAAAAAATTGGTTCAGGTTTTGCCTTATTTTATCCTTGCAATGGGTTTTACAATTATAACAGCAATTTTAGACGGGCAGGTCTCAAGAAAAATGATGTTAATCCTGGATTATGCCTTAAAAGGGGATGTGAATACCTTAAAAGCCTTAACACCTGTACTATTATTAAACGCATCAGCGTTACTGCCTTTTGGTATAACCGTAGCATTAACCAATAACTTATACAAAAAGAAAGCAAATGTATTACTTAAAAAATATTATGTCACTAAGGTTTTTCATAAAGATATAGCTGAATTTCAGAAAGAAAATAATGCAAAATATCTGTCCAGTATGACCAATGATTTTAATACGCTGGAAAATAATCTGATTGCTGGTATTTATACAGTAGGGAATGGTACCGTAAGCTTTCTGGTAGGTATCTGGCTGATATCTACCGTGAACCGGTCAATGATACTTTTATCTCTTGTAATCATTGCCATAAACCTATTAATATCTGTTACAACTGCAAGACCTCTTAAAAAGGCATATAAAGAAAGAAGTGATATGTTTGACGGTTACACCTCTTATATTAAAGAAGTATTATCGGCATTTCACATTGTTAAAAATTATAACCTGCAGGATAAGGTAACAGATGATTATTATAAGAAAAGTAATGAGATTCAGTATAAAGGCTTTTTGATTGAGCGTATGATATCCTTCATAAACAGTACGGAGAATTTCGTTATGAATGGTTCCTTATACGGAGTTATTTGTTTTATCGGTTATTTTGCAGTCAAGGGTGATATAACCCCCGGCGGCGTCTTATTGGTTGTGGAAGGATTAGGACGTATGGCCTGGCCGTTGTTTGAAATCAGTGAAAGCCTGCCAAAACTATTTACTTCAGGAAACCTGATTAAGAAAATGGAAGATACCTTAAAGAATTCCAATACCCATGAAGAAACAGTAGAGCTTACGGAATTTAAGGATACGATTGAATTTCAGAATGTGGGATTTCATTATGAAGATGATGACAGGGTCATTTTATCCGATATTAACTTAGAGTTTAAAAAGAACGGTAAATATCTAATCGTGGGACCCAGCGGGGGCGGTAAATCTACCTTATTAAAGCTCTTCCGTAAATATTTTTATCCTACCTGGGGAGATATATTGATTGATGGCTATAATATGAAAGAAATTAAGAAAGAACAGTATTTTTCTCTGGTTGCCAATATTGAGCAGCAGGTATTTATCTTTGAAGACACGATTAAGAATAACATAACGTTGTATAAAGATTACTCGGAGGAAGAAATCAACACCGCAATAACTGCTTCCGGTCTTGACGGCTTTATACAAAATCTACCGGATGGCCTGAATACGGTTATTTATGATAACGGCCGAAATATATCCGGCGGTGAGAGAAGCCGAATCGTAATTGCAAGAGCGTTATTAAATAAAGCAAGTATCCTGTTTATGGATGAAGCGTTTGCTTCTTTGGATATGGAGAGAGCCAGGGAGATAGAAAATACGATCTTAAACCTTAAAGATATTACGGTTATCAATGTAAGTCATGTAATCTTTAAAGATACAAAACCAAAGTACGACAGAGTGATCACTGTTAAAAAGACAGCATATTAAGGAGTATTCTGTTATGTTATGAAGAAATACATAGGGTAAAGAGGAAGGGACCGTTAGGGTGCAAAAATGATTGTTAGAAATAGTAATCAGTAACAGGAAAAAAACTCCACAACCATGCAGAAAAATAGATTGAATTATATTTAGAATATGGTATAATATATATACTTTTAGGATTGGAGGGTTGCTTAAAAATGGGTATTTTTTTATATAAATTTCGTTTTAAAACTTTATGTAACTAATTTAATAGTGCTTAAAGACTCTGCCTGGTGCAGGGTAAACGGGATTGGTCTGCCTATTTTTAAGATAACCTTTTACGGAATGTAATACGGATATTGGAAAAAGGAGGGATAATCTGCCCTCTTTTTTGTATGCTTTTTTATACCCCTTGGCAAATTAAAGTAATAAAATAGTAAGTTTGAAAGATATGAAACAAATACGGAATTTATTTTATTAAATTAATATAAAGTTGGGGTAGGGCTAATGAAATAGACAATTAATTTTTATTTAGTTTATTGGGACTTTTATTATACTATTTATAATAATAAAAATTATAATATCCTCCGTTTATCAGTCACAGGCGGAAGTCTGCACATTTATCTGTATGGAGGATATTATATGGAACAAAGAGAAAAGGCGCTCCTTATTGGAGCCAACTTAAATGATAACGAAGACTTTACAAATTCCATGGAGGAATTAAGAAATCTGGCGGAAGCCTGTGATATTGATACGGTAAGTGAAGTGAGCCAGAATTTAAGCAGAATTAACGCTCAATATTATTTGGGAAAAGGAAAAATCCTGGAAATCAGCGAATTAGCCAAAGAAATTGGTGTGGATTTAGTAATTTTTAATGATGAATTATCGCCCTCCCAGGTACGAAACCTGGAAGAAACCGTAGAGTGCAGGGTAATAGACCGGACCGTATTAATATTAGATATATTTGCACAGAGGGCAAAAACCAAAGAAGCACAGCTTCAGGTTGAAATTGCAAAATTACAGTATATGCTGCCAAGGTTGATTGGTTCCGCAGAAGCTTTAGGACGTCAGGGTGGTGGCGCAGGATTAAAAAACAAAGGCTCAGGAGAAAAGAAATTAGAGTTAGACCGCAGAAAACTCGAAGACAGAATCAGTGCTCTTAATAAAGAACTGGAGCTACTAGTATCAAGGCGGCAGAATCAGCGTAAATGGAGAAAGAAAAATGAGATTCCCGTTGTTGCTTTAGTAGGGTATACCAATGCCGGTAAATCTACAATCATGAATGTTATGCTTGACCTTTATAATCCGAATGCGGAAAAAAAGGTATTTGAAAAGGATATGTTATTTGCGACCCTTGAAACTTCCGTAAGAAATATAACACTTCCGGATAATAAAAACTTTTTACTCACGGATACGGTTGGATTTATCAGTAAATTGCCTCATCATCTGGTGAAAGCATTCCGCTCCACCTTAGAAGAAGTAGCCGAGGCAGATTTGCTGATTCATGTGATTGATTATTCTAACCCAAATTATAAAGAACAAATGAAGGTTACCCAGGAAACCTTAAAGGAGTTGGGAGCTGATCAAATACCCGTTATCTATGCATTTAATAAAGTGGATCTGGCAAAGGGATACCAGGATAATGCTGATATGGACAGTATGGGTAGAGACGGTATGGATACGGATAATGCTGATGGGGACAATATAGATATGGTTAATACACTGTTGGATTTAAACAGAGAGCTTTCAATACAAGATTCCGTCATAATATCAGCAAAGAAAAAGATTGGGATGGATGGTTTAATAGCAGCCATTAAGAAACATGTTTTTGCTGATTATGTTAAACTGGAATTGCGTATCCCTTATCAAAACGGAAATGTGGTTTCGTATCTCAATGATCACGCATCCATTCTGTCCAGTCAATATGAGAATGACGGTATATGGATAGTGGCAGAGTGTAAGAAAACGGATTACGAGAAACTAAAGGTATACGAAGCAGCTCCTGGCCTGTAACAGAATATTTAAACAATACGGTTATTCTATAGCATTTCCTTGCAGTAAAAAAGTTATTGACAGACTTTTATCAATAAGCTATTATATTTTTATTGTGATAAGGGAGTAGTTAGCATGTTTGTGTAACGAAGCCAACATACTGATAGTTTCTATCTGGTTTTGTTTTAAATAACGAGACTTATCTACAGCTTTTTGGCTGTAGGTAGGTCTTTTTTTATCGGTGTGTCCAACAAAACTGGATCACACTAGCCACCCAGATGTAAAGAGAATATTACATGTGATGTTACAATTCTTATATTTTAATCAAAGGAGAAATCAGAATGAACTTATTGGAATTATTAATTTTAGCGGTTGGACTATCCATGGATGCATGTGCGGTAGCAGTATGTAAAGGTTTATCCTTTCGTAAGATTACACCTAAACATCTGATAACAGTAGGATTGTATTTTGGTATATTCCAGGCTGTTATGCCATTAATCGGTTACATACTGGGAATACAATTCAGTGATAAAATTACAAGTATTGATCATTGGATTGCATTTGTTTTATTAGGGATAATCGGAATACATATGATGAAAGAGGCTTTAAGTAAGGATGAGGAGTCCTGCTGCGGGGAAGAGAAAGATAACTCTTTAAGTTTTAAGAATATGGTGGTTTTAGCGATTGCAACAAGTATTGATGCTTTAGCTGTGGGTATTACCTTTGCCTTTTTAAAAGTAGATATCATACCGGCTGTATCATTTATCGGCTTGGTTACTTTCACTTTATCTGTAATTGGTGTTTTAATCGGGAATATCTTTGGTGCTAAATTTAAATCAAAAGCTGAATTAGCCGGAGGTATTATATTAGTCTGTCTTGGTATTAAGATATTATTACAGCATCTTGGAATTTTGGGCTGAGGGTGAGTAAGATATGAATTTTAAAGAATGCTTTGAAAATAATGAGGTTATATTAATGGAGGGCGCTGTCGGAGAACGGTTAAAAAATGAGTATAATATTTATCCGGACAAACAGGTAGCACTGGCCGGACTTATTTATAGGGAAGATATTAGGCCGGTACTTAAAAAAATATATAGCCAATATGTAGAAATTGGGTTAAAATATGGATATCCCGTGTACATCCGAATATTTTAAATAAAGCCCTAAATTGTTCTTTTAATCAGGTACCTGAGGTGTTTAAGAGGTTTTGTGGTATTCAGGCCAATGCATCACCCATGGCACCGGAAGAGTTAGAGAGCGGCAGTGAAATTATAATATCTGATTATAATGAACTAGCTGATGGAATAATAAAATTACATCAGGAATATAATCTAAAAATTCTAGGCGGATGCTGTGGAACGGACCATATTTATATGGAAGAAGTGGCAAAAAGGATAAAATAACAGGCAATTGGGAAACAAGTATATTGTTTCCCAATTATCTGGATTGAAATAATGATAGAAAGGAAGAAAGGGAGCTTTTGCATACTTTAGGAAAAGATCTACAATCACAAGATCTTGCAAAAGCTTCATAGAAGGAAAAAAGATATGTATAGTTTTATGAATGATTACAGCGAGGGTGCACATCCTGCTGTATTAGAGTTATTGATGAAGTCAAATCTGGAACAAAACGCAGGTTACGGGGAAGATATCCATACGGCGAAAGCAAAAGAAGCCATTAAAAAGCTGCTTCATAAAGACAATGTAGATATTCATTTTATTCCCGGCGGGACCCAGACGAATCTTCTGGTTATATCCTCCTTTTTACGTCCTTTTCAATGTGTAATAGCGGCAGAAACAGGTCATATTAACGTACATGAGACAGGAGCAATAGAAGCCACCGGTCATAAAGTAGTTGCCATGCCTTGTTTTGACGGTAAACTGACACCAGCCGTAATTCAGTCAGCTCTTGATCATCACACCGACGAACATATGGTACAGCCCAAAATGGTATATATCTCCAATTCAACGGAACTTGGAACTATCTATACTAAGGCTGAATTATCTGCTCTGCATAATATCTGTAAGGAAAAAGGACTGATTCTTTTTATGGATGGTGCTCGTATGGGATCAGCATTAACCAGTAAGGAAAATGATCTGGAATTGAGAGATATAGCTGAACTGGTGGATGTTTTTTACATCGGAGGTACCAAAAACGGCGCACTGCTTGGAGAGGCATTAATTATCTGCAAAGATGAACTTAAGGAAGATTTCCGCTATCTGATAAAACAAAGAGGTGCCTTAATGGCAAAAGGATTTGTTGTGGGAATTCAGTTTGAAGCTTTATTTGAAACTAACCTGTTTTTTGAACTTGGAGCCCATGCCAATCGTATGGCAGAGCAAATCGCTGATACCCTAAAAGAAAATGGTTATCCTTTCTTTGCTCCGGTTGGAACAAACCAGTTATTCCCCATACTTCCGGATGAAGCTATAGGAAAATTAGAAAAAGAATTTATTTTCTCCCTCCAAAAGAAGGTGGATGAAACACATAGTGCAGTACGTTTTGTTACTTCCTGGGCTACAACTCAAAAAAGTGTAGATGCTTTGTGTGAGTTTTTGCGCGGAATAAAATAATTTGGTGACTATTCAGTCAATATGCAGCGTATGAATACGTTTATGCACACACGAAACAAACATAAACGATTATTTTGGTGCTGGCTAACTCGAAATTCTAAAAAATTTCTCGAGACAGCTGAATAGTTACATAATTTACTATATACATGAGGAATAAGAATTACTTCAGAAAGGTCTGAAACATTCTTATTCCTTTCCTTTTAGAAACAGGAGATAATTATGGAATTCATTATAAAATTTACAGATGGTTCGGATCCGGATTTTGCTATACTATCAGATGAAGTGGAGCAGGAGTTTTATGAATTATACGGGGAAGAACAAAAGAAATATACCGCATACAATGGATTGGCTGGTATACACGATGTCATACTTTTATATACAAAAGATGTTCCATTTGCCTGTGCCGGGTTTAAGGTATTCGAAGGGAATACGGTAGAATTAAAAAGAGTATATGTAAACAAGGAATATAGAGGACACGGATATAGTACATATATAGTAAAGCAATTATTAGACAGGGCAAAGGAAAAGGGTTATAAAAGAATGATATTGGAGACCGGTTACAAACAGAAGACTGCAATAGCATTATATAAAAAACTGGGATTTCAAATTATGGAAAATTATGGGCAATATAGCGGAGACAGTAATAGTATCTGTATGAGTATAAAATTGTAGAAGATCTAGATTTATAAGCAATTGCGAAACTCCAATATTGTATCTATGTACCATGCAATTAATACAATTTCAGAGCTGAATCTTGCCCAGAGGGCATCTGAAGCTCTGAAATTCGTATCAATTGTATGGTACATTCGAAAAACCATATAGTTTCGCAATTACCTAGATTAAGATTTAAAAAGAAAGGAGCAGGTATGGAGGAGGCAACGAAAAAGTCAAATCCGGATCAGGAAGTAAAAAAGAAAATAGCTCTTGTGACAGGAGCCAATTCCGGAATGGGTAAAGCTACCGCTGCAGCCCTTGCTGATCAGGGGTTTCAGGTAGTTATGTTATGCAGGAGCAGGGAACGTGGGGAAACAGCTCTAAGTGAACTTCAGAGCGAAAAAGACCGTGACTTAAAGCTAATGTTATGTAATCTCGGAAGTATGCAGGATATACGGCGGTTTACGGAGGAATTTAAGGTATACTATGACAGGTTGGATGTGCTGGTAAATAATGCAGGTGTTATTTCTTTAGAAAGACGGGAAACAGAAGATGGTTTGGAAGAACAGTTTGGTGTAAACCATATAGGGCATTTTCTGTTAACGCTGCGCCTGTTGGATAAAATGAAACCCGGCAGCAGGATTGTAGTGGTATCGTCAGGAGCCCATAAAATCGGTAAGATTCATTTTAATAACTATAACTTAAAACACGGTTTTAATGTAATCACCGCTTATAGCCAATCAAAGCTTGCCAATATTTTATTTGCAAGAGAATTGGCAGAGCGATTAAGGGGGAGAGGTATTACGGTTAATTGCTGCCATCCCGGTGCAGTTGCAACTTCGATGGGTATTAACAGGGACACGGGGTTTGGTAAAACAATCGTGAAGCTTTTAAAACCGTACTTTCTGACTCCTGAAATGGGGGCCAGTACGGCGGTATATCTTGCTACCAGCCCGGATGTAGAACATGCTACCGGGAAATATTTTTATCGCTGCTGGATGACAAATACCTCTAAAGCAGCGAAAAGTAAAAAGGCAGCCAGGAAATTATTTATCTTAAGTGAGAAGATAACCGGTGAAAAACTCCAGAATTTATTGCCAAGATAAATTTAGGCCATAGGGTTTGATTTTTATTATCATAAATGAATATCCAAATGGTAAAGGTTTATAATTTATATGTAGTATTTTACAACCGGTTCTAAATAAATTATCAAAGTATAGTAACAAGTCTTGGTATAAGCAGGTCTATCTTAGTTCGCAAGCACAAGGGTAAATATTAATAAGGAGTTAATAACAATAAGATAATACAGTAAGAGGATAATAACTAACGAGGATAAGTTAATAAATTCTCTTAATAAGAGGAGATGAACTATGAACAAAGATGAAATAAATACAATGATTACGGAATTAAGAGAAATAATGAAAGCCCAGAGCGAAGAGTATACCAGCGACCAGGACTTGAGGTTACCCCAGCCGCCATTAAATAAAGCGAGTGTAAGTAATAAATTGATATCCTTAACTAAAGATTTTGATTCCGTAATAAAGAACAATCATTTTTTAAACATCCTTAATACCAGAACCAGTAAACGCAAATATACGGAGGAATTTCTTACTTTAGCGGAACTAGCTTTTCTTCTTTGGGCGACACAGGGAGTAAAACAGGTAGTTGGAAGGGAGAGAAAAGCAACCTTTCGTACCGTTCCTTCCGCCGGTGCAAGACATCCGTTTGAAACATATCTCTTTGTTAACCGGGTGGAAGAATTGGAACAGGGATTATATCATTATTTACCCCTGGAACATAAACTGGAGTATTTGGGCGCCATAGAAAATCAAACCGAAAAGGTTAGCGAAGCCTTTTGCGGACAGATTTTTTTTGCTACTGCAGCCGTTAGTTTTGTTTGGACCGTAATCCCGTACCGCAGTGAATGGCGTTATACTGTAAATGCACAGAAATATGTTTTGGTTGATGCCGGGCATCTGTGCCAGAATCTATATTTTGCCAGTGAGTCCATCGGATGCGGAGCCTGCGGCATCGGAGCTTATGAGCAGGCTTTGGCTGACGAATTATTAGGTCTTAATTCAGACCCTTCCAGTGCGGAAGATAATGAATTTGTAGTCTATGCGGCATCCGTTGGTAAGGTAGCTAAAAAGGAAGAGTAACATGATAATCGGAACTTTAATAATAAAAATCCACACCCCCTGGGTACATTCCTTAAAGGAAAAACGTATGGTGGTTAAAAGTTTATGTGCAAAAGTAAAAAACAAATTTAATGTATCCATAGCGGAGGTTGATGAGCAGGATATTCATCAAATAACGGTATTAGGGCTAACCTGTACCTCCGGAGAAACTTCCCAGGCAGACAGTATACTGGATCATGTAATCAATTTTATTGAGGGTAATACGGAGGGTGAAATTATTGAGACCCGGCGGGAAATAATTCAGGTATAAGGAGAGCTATCGTTTTATTCTGTTTATTTATACTTTATCCGGTAATTCAGAGTTGCAAAATAATCCTCCGGGGTTTCAGCCCGCCTTATAAGCTTAATGGAACCATCCTGGCAAAGGAGAAGTTCGGCAGGACGGAGTCTTCCGTTAAAATTATTGGCATGGGAATAGGTATAAGCCCCCGCATCGTGAAAAATCAGAATATCACCTGCTTCTGCATGAGGCAGGTTTCTGCCCGCGGCAAAGCGGTCCCGGTTTTCACATAAGGCTCCGGTAATGTCATAAATACAGTTACCTGTTTCGTTTTCTTTACCGGCAACGGTGATATGATGATAATCCGTATATCTGGAGGGACTCATAAAACTGTTGGTGGAAGCATCCAGACCCAGAAAAATCTTATTATTCTTTTTAACATGAAGGACGGAGGAGACAAAGTACCCATAAGGGCCGGTCATAAAAATACCAAATTCAAGATATAAAGAAACCGGTGTGAGACCGGCTGCCCCCAGTACTTCATTATAGGCCTTTTTTATGGAAAGGCTTATGTCATTAATATCCGCACTTTCCGAATTTTCTTTGTAGGGGATGCCTAAGCCCCCGGCCAAATTAATAAATTGAGGTTTAAGACCGGTTTCTTTGTAAATATCAACTGCGTTTTGAAATAATAAACGGGCATTCTCCCCGAAATAGTCCGCTTCTGTTCTATGACAGCCGAACTGGGAATGTAAGCCGTAACGGCTGACTCCTGTCCTTTTTAAATAATGAATTCCTTCTATTAACTGTTCTTTTGTAAACCCGAACTTATAATCGTCATAATTTAAGATGATTTTATCCTGGTAAGAAATCGTCCCTCCGGGATTTAAGCGGAAGCAGATCAGTTCGGGAATACCTGTGCATTTTTGTAAATAATCTATATGGGAGATGTCGTCCAGATTGATTATGGCATTCAAACTTTTGGCTTTCATGAATTCTCTTTCGGAAGTAACATTGGAGGAAAACATGATTTCCTCCCCATGAAAAGAACAGGAATCTGCTAAAATCAATTCTGTCTCAGAGGCACAGTCCACACCGCAGTGTTCTTCCTTGAATAATTGAAGTATGTGGGGGTTGGGGGTGGATTTAACCGCAAAATATTCACGGAAGCCTTTGTTCCAGGAAAATGCCTTATATAAACGGCGTATATTTTCGCGAATGGCTTTCTCATCATAGAGGTAAAAGGGTGTCGGGTATTCTGCCGTAACCTGTTTTAAATCATTAAAACTCAGCGGAAAATTTTTCATAATAATTCTCTCCTTTTAATTATGTGCTACAGGTAATTGTGAAGTAAAATGCCCAAAAGGCAGCTGAAGCTGTAAAATTCATATGAATTGTATGGTATATTCATAAAACGAAATAGTTTCGCAATTACCTGTATTTTGTGTTATAGTAATCCTAATAAAACAGGACTGAAAATACAAGAATTGAATTTAACAACTATACCGGTACAGTTGAGACGGAATACAGGGGAGGAAAGGATTTATGTATAAATATAATAATGCAGCCGATGCTATCAGGGACAGAATACATGAGGGTAAGTATAAGCCCGGTGATAAACTGCCGTCCATTTTATCCTATGTGAAAGAGTCCGGTTATAATTCAGACACCGTAATCAAAGCCTATAAACTTTTAGAGGAGGAACATCTTATTTATTCGGTTCCTAAAAGCGGTTATTACGTGGTAAAATCCCTGGTCAGGAATAAAAAGAATATGGATGTGATCGATTTAAGTACGGTCAGACCGCCGGATAGTATTAATCCTTATAAGGACTTTTACCATTGTATGGAGAAATCTATTTCCATATATAAAAATAAGCTTTTAGAATATGCCAATCCTATGGGAATGGAGGAATTAAGGGCTGCTCTGGTCAGGTATTTGATGAATTTTCAGATATTTGCAAAAGAACAGGATATTTATATTACGAACGGTGCTCAGCAGGCTTTATATATTCTGGCTGCCATGCCTTTTCCCGGAAGCGGTACTAAGGTAGTTGTGGAACAGCCCACTTATTCCGTTATGCTAAAGGCGCTGAATTGCAATAAAATACCTGTTATAGGCGTATGAAGGACAGAACAGGGGATTGATATTAAGGAATTGGAAGAGGTTTTTAAAGCAGGAGATATAAAGTTTTTTTATACCATGCCGAGATTTCAAAATCCCACAGGTTATAGTTATAATGAGAAACAAAAACGGGAAATCTTACGGCTTGCCGGAAAGTATGGGGTTTATATTACAGAGGACGATTATCTGGCGGATTTAGAACTTAAGGAACGGGCAGATTCCCTGTATGCCATGGGGGAAAAGGAGCGAATCATTTATATTCGGAGTTTTTCCAAAACTTTGCTGCCGGGGCTGCGACTTGGAATGGCAATTATACCTGACCCACTTAAGAAAGAGTTTACGATTTATAAACAGAGTATAGATTTAAATACACCGGTCCTGACCCAGGGTGCCCTGGAAATATATTTGAAAAGCAGTATGTATAAATCCCATGTGGTACGGACCAAAAAGTTTTACAAACACAAGATGGATGTCTTAAGAAAGGCTTGCGAACTTACCTTTCAGGATAATATAATATACCATATACCACCTACAGGTATTTATGCTTTTATCCAAACCCCAAGTAACATAACAGAGAAGATAGTAAACAGGCTGTCAAAACAGAATATTTTGTTAAATAGTATAAAGAGCAGCTTCCTGGACGGTTTTCCTGTTTCGGAGGGAATCCGCCTCTGTGTATGTAACTGTGAAGACGATGATTTATTAAGAGCAGTAAAACTGATTAAAGAAGAAATAGAAAAACTGATAAAAGGAGAAATAGAAAAAGTAAATGGATATAAAAGCAAAATAATATAAAACTACTTAAGAACTATACAAGAAATACAAAAGAAACACATAAAAACATACGAGGAGAAAATTCAATGAAAAATACGGAAAGATTTAAGCTTAGATTTGCAGAAGAGAAAGATACAGGCCTTATTTTATCTTTAATTAAAGAATTGGCTGCATATGAAAAAATGTCAGAGTATGTAACAGCAACGGAAGAAATATTAAGGGAATCCATATTTGCCCGTAAAGCAGCAGAAGTGCTCATAGCCGAATATGACGGTATTCCCATAGGGTATGCTATGTATTTTTACAACTTTTCCACATTTATTGGAAAACCAGGACTTTATCTGGAGGACCTTTATATTAAGCCTGAATTCAGAGGAAATGGTTTTGGAAAAATAACATTAGCATATCTGGCCGAATTAGCAGTTAAGCGAGATTGTTGGGGAATGGAATGGACTTGCCTGGACTGGAACGAACCCTCCATACAGTTTTATGAAAGTATCGGAGCCATCCACTGGAGCGGATGGAGAATCTACCGCCTGAAAGGTGAGGCTCTTCATAAATTGGCAATTAGTTGATACAAGTAAAGAGATTAAAAACAGCGGTGTTACCCAGTAGGAATATTTGAAGTAATAAACACCTGCAGTAATTTGGTTGTTGCGGAGGGTGATAAAGCCTTTATTCTGCTTTCTAACTTTTCCAGATGAGCTTTGATATAAGATTCGTCAATGCCGGGTGGTGCATAAGTGGAGAAAAGAACGTCGGATGTAGATGCCGTAATACGGCTTCTGTAATCCGGACCTCTTAAAATACTTGATATCGTACCGATGCTGTCACAAAGCATCAGATCTCCATTTACGGTCTTTACTTCTTTTCCGGAGATGGACTGATAGGATTCCGCGCCGGTGGCTGACTTTAATAGTAAGGGCAGCTGTAATTCTGCCAGATCGTGGCCTGCAGTCAGGAGCATACTATCCAGTTCCGAAATGAACATAACCTGTAACAAGGCGGATTCGGCATCCAGTGATTTTTTTCCCTGCACTACGGATTCTAATTGTGCAAGTACCGGGTAGCTATATCCGAACTTTTTATAATAAGCTGCGTAGGTCCCAATGGGATTAAGTTTTTTGAGTTCTTTTCTATCAAGCCGGCCGAATTTATTTCGTAACACAGAGATAAATTCGGCCGTTTCCTCTTCTTTATACGGGTTAGCGGAAGAAACCCTGGACATAATTAGAAACCCCATCTTAACTCCCGAATTTGAATTTTCAATATTTTTATCAAATTGAAACATAATTTTTCTCCTTTATATTTTAGACTTATTAAGGGCCTTAACACCATCATTTTCCTTGCTTCACTTGGTTTTCTGTTGTGTGCCTATTAACAGCATGCTAAAGATAATAAGGAAGCCTCCCAGCCATTGGATACCACCTATTGTTTCTTTCAGAAAAAACAGGGACAGAAGCATGGAAGTAAACGGAATCATTCCGGAAAAAGCGGCAATTGTATATGGACTACAGCGTTTTACTCCCTCAAAGAAAAACACGAAAGCTACCGCTGTTACGATAAGACCATACCATACCAGAGCAACCCATTCTCTCAATCCGATTGTTTGAATTGACTCTAAAGGATTTTCCAAATAAGCCGGAATCAGAGATAATAGGAATGCAATTGCAGACACTAGCAGCGTCTGTACCATTGGATGAATGGAAAGACTGTTATCATAAGACACCTTTGTGTTATGTTTTCTTGAAAGGATATTAAAAGACGATTCGCTGGACGCCGCACAGAGAATCAATAAATTTCCGTAAAAATGCTCCATGGAAAACCGAAGAGAATGTAAATTTATTGCCTGTAATAAAACAATACCCATTACAGTACAGCATATACCGAAAGCTGTTTTTACCGAAAGCTGCTCTTTTAAAAAGATTAAGGCGAACAAAGAAGTGATTGCCGGCGTTGCCCCGGTTAAAATTCCCGCTTCCACAGTGCTTGTTAATTTTACTCCGTAAAGCAGGAATGTTCGGAACAGGAAGATTCCAAAGATAGCCTGAAAGAGTATCATTTTCCAATCATTATTCGTAAGGAGACGAATTGTTTTAACCACTTTTCTATAATAAAATGGTGATAAACACAGGAGTAATATACCCAAACTGACGGTGGTAATTGTAAAACTGTTTAACTTTCCGGTAAGTATGTGACCTGTGATCACAGAAGTTCCAGCCAAAGAAAAAGCTGACAATAAATAGATTTTCCCTTTCGTATGTTCCATTTTGTACCTCTTTATTATACTTTATAATTACAACAAGACCAATATTTGTTATAATTATACCGATGCAACTGGAATGTTATAAGTTCCAGTACAGCTTTATTTTCAGAGTACCAGTTGGAGGATACAATATGTGGGGTATTAGACTTATCTATAATAGCGAAATCAGTTTGTCCCGTCAGATTTTTCTGTCGTTTATGGAACGTATTCTGACAGGAGAAATCAAGCAGGGGGAAGCCCTGCCATCTACAAGGGAGCTTGCCAAAGGTTTAGGAGTTTCCCGTAATACAGTCTGTGAAGCATATGATATGCTCTGGACGGAAGGCTATATTGTAAGCCGTCAGGGAGCACCGTCACGCGTTGCAAACGGTCTTCATATTAAACATAAAAAAGCGGAATCACCGAAAGATAAGAAAAGAGAACAGGCGCAGGTCTTATGGGACTTTAAAACCGGACAACCGGATTTAACTCATTTTCCCTGGCAGCTTTGGAGTCAAATCATGCGTGAAGCAGCCTGTGAACTGCCAATCAGGGAACTGGAATACAGCGGACCAAAAGGATATGAGCCTTTATGTGAGGAAATTGCACAATGGCTTTTTCGCAGCAGAAGTATGGAAGTCAGTCCCGAGGATATATTTATAACATCAGGTGCTACGCAGGCAATCCGGTTACTTGTGGAAATACTTCACAAAGACGGTCAACCTTTTGCATTGGAAAATCCTTCTCATCCGGGAATCCGCACAGTTATTACTGATAAAGGATATCCTCTGTTATGGATGCCGGTTGACGGCCAGGGAGCAGATATTTCTATACTAAAAGATAAAGAAATCTCAGCAGTTTATGTCACACCTTCCCATCAATTTCCGTTAGGCGGTATTCTTCCGGCCAGACGCCGAGCTATGCTTTTAAGTCTTGCAATAGAAAAGAACTTTTATGTAATTGAGGACGATTATGACAGCGAATTCCGCTATTCCGGGGCTCCAATCAGTCCTATTTATTCCATGGATTCTTCCCATGTGATATATGTGGGGACTTTCAGTAAGACGATGTTTCCCGCCCTTAGACTGGGGTTTGCGGTGATACCCAAACCTTTGCAAGGGAAGTGGAAGCATTACCGTAATTACATGGATGTTCAAAATCCTGTTTTTGAACAGGCAGCACTCGCCAAATTCCTGCAAAAACGGAAAATGGATAAGCATGTTCAGCATATGCGGCGGATTTATGGTGAAAAAAGAAATATATTATTGAGTTCCATAGAACATACTTTTGGCCCCTCTGCACATCCCTGGGGGGATGACTCCGGTCTTCATGTGGCACTTCAGTTTCCGGGAATGGAATTTGGATATCAGTTTGTACGGGATTGCAGGGAAACAGGAATTAGAGTATCCCCGCTGCCCCGTTATTGTTTGACACAAACCGAACATACAGATAAGCTGCTTATGGGATATGGGCATCTGAACCATATACAGATTCAGGAAGGCATCCGGGTACTGCATCAATTAATTAAATTTAATAATCCCCAGGTTTAACTTCCAGGTAAGCACCCGGATAACGGATTCATTAATTCGGTCCTCTGTTATCTTGCCGTCTTTTACGGCGGCTAAAACGGCAGGAATCTGTACGTTATAATCCGTGGCAACCACTAAGTCATTTCCCGCCAGGATAGCCTGGACGGCAGATTCTTCATCATTGGTATATTCTTTTATGGCATCCATACTTAGATCATCCGTCATAATGACTCCGGTAAAACCTAATTCTTCCCTTAGGATAGAATGAACTTTTGGTGAAAGGGAAGCAGGATAATCTTTATCCATGGATTTTACAATATTGTGGGAGACTAATATACTTCCTGCTCCTGCCCTGATACCGGCTTTAAAGGGCAGAAAATCGCTGTTTTCAAAGGTTTCATAACTTCTTTCATCTATGGCTATTCCCGTATGGGTATCCACATTATTTCCATAACCCGGGAAATGTTTTAATGTACTTCCGATACCCCTGGAATTCATTGCCCTTATCACGGTTGTTATATATTCTGAAGTCTGTTTTGCGTCTTTTCCGAATGCTCTTTGATAGATAAAATCTTTCTGAACGGTTGAAACATCACAGACCGGAGCCAGGTTAACGTTAATTCCCAGACTTAATAATAAATCCGCTTTTTCTATGGTATCACTTTTGATTAAATCAAATCCGCCTTCTTTATATAATTCCTGTGGGGATTTAAAAGGAACAGCCCGGAATACCGGATATTTACTTACCCGGTTAACAGTTCCTCCTTCTTCATCCACACCGATTAACATAGGGATTTTGGTTTTGTCCTGATAACCCGCAATGGTTGTTTTTATATCTTTTTTTGTTTGATCCTTAAAATCATCTCCAAATAAAATGTAACCTCCCAGAAAATATTTGTCTATATCGGATAAAGCCTGTTCCCGGATGCAGCGGACAAAAAACAACTGTCCTACTTTCTCCTCCAGGGACATATCCTTAAGCATTTCCTCCGCTTTCGTTTCGTTGGTGACCGGAGCGGTTGGTTCCAAGGTTTTTGTTGGCGTTGGTGTCTGTGTCGGAGCAGGGGTTTCTGTTACAGCAGGGGTAGGAGAAGTTGTGGGCTGAGGAGCAGAAGTTTCAGCAGCATCAGTAACCTCAGGAGTAATTGCCGGTGTTGCGGCATTCGAATCAGGTTTATTCTCACAACCTGCTAAAAATAATAATATAAGAAAAATGGTTAAAATTTTTAAAGTATTTATTTTCATTTTTTCCTCCTGAAATAAATTATTAACAAAAATTGATAAAGTCAGCTAACAATATTTTAACACTTCTTGTATTATTGTAAACAGATATCATGGGTATGGTATAATATAACAGTCAGTGTTACAGTCGACAAAAATAGCTAAAAGTTGATAAAAATGTAGAATTTCTGCTATTTATAATAGAGTTTCAATTGGAGTATATCAGATAAATTTGTTATTGTCTGAAAATAATATTCTGTATGATAAACTTAAAATATTGTAAGAAGTATACAAATTAGTGTGAAAGTTTTAACATGATATGTTAAATTATTACAAAATTAATACATTGATTTCGTAAAAAATTTGTGATATTATATAAATATATAAAATAGGGCGGATATATAGGGGTAAACTTAATTAATTATCTGTAAATAATTAGAATTTAGCTAAATATTCAGAAATTACATTCATATATGGGCGGTATTCATTTATGGTTCAAACCCATAATGCAGTCGCAGGAGGTGGACAGATTCAATTAGATAAAAGCCGATTAATAGTAAAATTTTATTCAGAAGGGCTACAATGATTGGAGGTACATAAATGGATACTATAAAAGCTAAAAAAACAAACGATTTAACAAATATACACTTAAAGGATGTATTAGATATAGACCTTCTTCAAAAATTCCAGGATAATTTTGCCGAAAGTATGGATATAGCAAGTGTAACGGTTGATGTGAATGGAGATCCGGTAACAAAACCAAGTTCTTATACGAGTTTCTGCATTGATTACACCCATTCTACCAAAACTGGTGATGACCGATGTGCATTATCCCATAAAAGAGGCGGTGAAGAAGCTGCAAGGACCGGAAAACCTTACATATATAAATGTCATGCAGGACTTATTGATTTTGCCGCACCAATTATTGTAGATGGAACGTTAATCGGAACCATTCTCGGCGGTCAGATACTTACCTCAAAACCCGAGGAAGAAGGATTTCGGCGAGTAGCAGATGAAATTGGTGTTGATGGTGACAAATACATAGAAGCTGTGAATAAAGTAAATATTACCAATGAGAAGAATATTAAGGCGGCGGCCGAAGTACTTTTTATTGTTGCAAATTCATTATCACAGATCGGGTATCAAAAGTTAAAACTGAAAAATATGAGCAAGGATTTATTAGAGGGTTTTAAACAGATATCCGATACCATGGAAGAGCTTGCAGCTACGGCTGTTGATATTAATTATAACCAGGATGCTCTAAATAAAGAGATTATTAATGTTAAAAATATATCCACCGAAATCAATGTAATATTGGATTCCATAAAAAGTATTGCTGACCAGACGAAAATGCTGGGTCTTAATGCTTCTATTGAAGCAGCAAGAGCAGGAGAAGCAGGAAGAGGTTTTAGTGTAGTAGCAACTGAAATCCGAAATCTTTCCCAGAGTTCCAAAGAAACTGCATTAAAGATAGTAAAATTAAATGCTGATATAGAAACATCCGTTCAGAAAACCTTAAAACTATCCGAAGCTACCATGTCCAATACGGAACAGCAGTCCGCAGCAGTGGAACAGACTACCGCAGGAGTGGAAGAACTTCTGTCATTTACCAATGAACTTAATGTTATGGCTAATGAGAATTAATAGTTAAGAATGAGACATTTTTATTAATATTTGTTAATAATATTAATTTAATAATGGGGCTGTCCTGAAAACATATTTTGATGGTGTCTTTAAATGGCATTATCAAGATATGTCTTCAGGGCAGCCTTTGGTTTCCTCGAAAGCAAAGTGAGAATTAGCAAGCTTGCTTGCAATAATTCGAACGCGCACACGAACCGGAGAAACTCCCAAAGCGTGTTTCTTCCGGTTTGTATTAACGCATAAAAGATGGACAAAAGGTTATTAAATATCGTATAATAACTAAATCGTAAAGAATTATATAGAATTACTAAACGGCACTTATGGACGGCATGCGATTATTTAGTGGTTTTATAGAAAATTAAATTTAGAAAGGGCTGCCGGGTATATGGCAGTATCATATCGGAAACAGATGTGATATGTAATGGTGTAAAATGAAAAAAGGAATACAATATACAGGTAATGTTATACGAGTGGATTTCCCTAACAAGGGGCTCATTCAGATAGAGGATGAAAAAGTTTCTGTGAAGAACACTTTACCGGGTCAAAAAGTCAGTTTTGTAGTTAATAAATCCCGTAAAGGAAAAAGTGAAGGAAGATTAATTGAAGTGATAGAAAAATCTCCGTTAGAAACCGTAGAACCAAAATGTGTACATTTTGGACCTTGTGGGGGTTGTACGTATCAGACAATCCCTTATGAAACCCAGCTTGAGATGAAAGGAGAGCAGGTAAAGCGATTGTTAGATCCGGTATGTAAGGAATATAAGTTTGAGGGTATTAAAGGCAGTCCTTTGCAATGGGGATACCGTAATAAGATGGAGTTCTCTTTCGGGGATGAAATCAAAGACGGCCCCCTCTCCTTAGGACTCCATAAAAAAGGAAGTTTTCATGATATTATAACCGCGTCAGGCTGCCAGATTGTTGACTCAGATTATAATCAGATACTATCCTGCGTGTTGAATAACTTCTCCGAATTGGGGATAACTTTTTATAAAAAGCTGTCTCATGTGGGTTATTTGCGCCATCTGCTGGTAAGAAAAGCAGCCAGGACGGGAGAAATATTAGTGAATCTGATTACATCCACCCAGTGGACTTATGCTGGATCGGAAAGAGAAGATACGGATATTGATAACCTAAAAAGTAGAAATGCCGGTGTAAAGCTTTCAGAGACGGAAGTGATTGACGAATTTAAAGCAAGGTTATTAAAACTAAAGTTAACCGGCAGGATTGTGGGAATTCTTCACACCTATAATGACAGTCCGGCTGATGTTGTCCAAAGCGATCATACCGATATCTTATATGGACAGGATTCTTTCTATGAAGAATTACTCGGCCTGAAATTTAAAATCTCAACCTTTTCTTTCTTCCAGACCAATTCCCTGGGAGCCGAGGTATTATACAGCACAGCCAGAGAATTCGTCGGAGAAACCAAAGACAAGCTTATCTTTGACTTATACAGCGGAACCGGAACCATCGCCCAGCTGTTAGCTCCAGTTGCCAGGAAAGTAATCGGGGTGGAAATCGTGGAAGAGGCAGTTGTCGCTGCAAGGGAAAATGCGGCATTAAATAACCTGGATAACTGTGAATTTATCGCCGGAGATGTGTTAAAAGTTATTGATACGATTGAAGATAAACCGGACCTTATTGTCCTCGACCCGCCAAGGGACGGGATACATCCGAAAGCATTGGATAAAATTATTGATTACGGGGTGGATAGGATCGTATATATCTCCTGTAAGCCTACCAGCCTGGCAAGGGATCTGATTGTATTTCAAGAGAGAGGATATAAGGTGGAAAGAGTTTGTGCAGTGGACATGTTCCCTGGAACGGTGCATGTGGAGACAGTTGTCTTGATGTCACGCAAAGATAAGTAAATATCCTCTAAATAGCTTAAAATCAAAGGTTTTCAAACTTTCGGTAACAATCACCGATTGATGAAAACCTTATTTTTTATCCTGGGAGCATGGCTTGGAACATAAAATGTAAGTCAGGGTTGAGACTACAGAACTGCTTTTTGCCTTGCGAGACAAGGGAACTGTTGTTTTAAGGGTAGGTTGAGACTAGAGAACTGTTAATGTATGGCCTTTTCTTTTACAGGTTTCCTCCCGTTTAGCTGAAAGGCATCATGACCTTTGATTTGCTTGATGGCAACTACAAGGTTCAGTGCATCTCTGTTCCTGTGATATTCATAGTATATACAGTTGAGTGTTAATTATGACTGAGGAGCGTAGGCGCTCCAAAAGTATGTATGGATTAGAGCTATCTGATATAAGTATATAGCGACTAGGAGAGAATTAAAAGGATCTGATTGACTTATGGCGTAACAACGCTTATACTTATAAAGGATTAAAATAAATTATAATAAATTGTAACTATTCAGAACCCCTGATTATTCTATCAGCAGGATAATGAAATTTTGTGCAAAACATAGAACTTTATTTTTTTAAAAACTCATGTTTTTAGTCTTTTTAGGTATTTATCCACACACTCCTACACTATAAAAAAGTTATACCTTATTACTTCTCTAGCGTTTCCGAGTACCGTGGATAACACTTTGAAATGTATTGATTTCAGCAGGTTTCAGCCATATTTTACGGGACTTATCCACCGTCAAAATGACGGTAACACCCTTTTAGCTAATTCGCTTTTTACCTTAATTTCAAGTATAATTATACTATAGAAATCAAGGAAAGAAGGTGGTCTGGATGTCAAAGGATAAACTCATAGAGGCACTAATGAAAGAGAATTCTGAGTTAAAACAGCTATTACATTCATTAAATACTTCTATGGAACAACAATCATCCTTGATCGAGCAATTAAGTCAGACCATTGCTGAATTAAACGAAAAGCTTAATAAAAATTCCAAAAATAGCTCCAAACCACCTTCTAGTGATGGATTAAAAAAACCAGTAACCAAAAGCCTGCGTCAGAAGTCTGGCAAGAAGCCTGGTGGACAGCAAGGACACGATGGAAATCATCTTGCTATAACTACTAATCCTGACGAACTAAAAAAGCATTTACCTAAAGCCTGTATAAACTGCCCTAATATCTCGAAATGTATAGATCAACGGGCTTGTGTTGTAGAAAAGCGCCATGTGATTGATGCTGTGGTCACTGTTCATGTGACAGAACATCAGAAGTATTCATTTAAGAAATGTCCATTTCATGAGGGACAGATATTACAAGGAGCATTCCCTGTAGGTGTTTCTGCTACCGTACAGTATGGTGATAACCTTAATGCACTTGCAGTGGCATTGAATACGGTAGGTATGGTAAGTATAAAGCGCACCCATGAGATTTTGGGGAGTGTATTCAGCATCCCCCTTTCTACAGGAACAATCAGCTCTATGGTAAGGAAATGTGCTGAAAGTGTTAATAATACGGTAAACATTATCCGTCAGAAAGTAATTAATTCTACAATCGGACATTTTGATGAAACCGGTACTCGGGTAGATGGGAAAACCATGTGGGTTCACAATTCTTCTACAGAAGATTATACCTACTTAAGTGTTCATCAGAAGCGTGGCACTGAAGGTATGGATGATAATGGTGTTCTTCCAGCCTTTCAAGGTATTGCAATGCATGACTGTTAGAAATCTTACTGGAAATATGGTGTTATGCATGCAGTATGTTGTGCCCATTTGTTAAGAGAACTGACAGGGATAGAAGAAAATGATCCCAATCAGAAATGGGCAACGAAGTTTAAAGAACTTCTCCTGAAGATGAAAAAGGTTAAGGATAAATCCTTACTAGCTGGTAAATCAGAGTTAAGCTATTATCATCTTCATCGATTTGATATAAACTATAATGAAATCCTGCAGGAAGCAATAGATACAAATCCTATTCCTGTTGCTACTGAGAAAAAACGTGGTCGCAAGAAAAAAGGTAAAATCCTTGCCCTCGTAGAACGGCTTCGTGAACACAAGGCATCCGTCTGCCTATTTACAAAAAACTTCGCAGTACCATTTGACAATAATCAAGCTGAGAGGGATATCAGGATGATAAAAGTAAAAACCAAGGTATCAGGCTGCTTTAGAACTAAGGACGGAGCCGATGATTTTCTTAAAATTATGTCTTATGTCGGAACTGCAAAAAAGCAGGGATTTAATTCATATGAAGCAATTAAAAATGCAGTTACAGGTAATTCAGAGTTCATCTTTGATTAGGGGTTCTGAATAGTTACAATAAATTTAAATAAAGATTTGGAGTAGGTGAAATAACGTGGAGTATATGACAATAAGAGAAGCTTCTAAAAAATGGCAGTTATCAGTTAGGAGAATTCAAACATTATGTAATGAAAGAAAAATAGAAGGGGTTATAAAGTTTGGTAATATGTGGGCGATTCCAGAAGAGACTGAGCAACCACTAGATAATAGATTAAAAAGCGGAAAATATGTGAATTGGAAAAGATCAAATAGTAATAACAATGGAGTAGATTGTACAACTCCTGTCTTGAAATGGGCCGGAGGAAAAACACAAATGCTTAATGAATTAATTCCTAGGCTTCCGAAAAATTATGGAAGGTATATTGAACCTTTTATTGGTGGAGGAGCTATGTATTTTAACTTGGGCCATTCTAAGTCTATAATTGCTGATTCAAATCCTGAGCTTATTAATTTATATAAGCAATTGGCAACTAACTGTGATGAAGTTATAGATGTCTTGCAGGGGTATAAAAATACTGAAGAGATGTATTACGCTGTTAGATCAAAGGATTGGTTAGAGTGTGAGCCGGTTGAAGCAGCTGCAAGAATGCTTTATCTAAATAGGACTTGTTTTAATGGTTTATATCGATTGAATAAAAAAGGGAAATTTAACACACCTTTTGGAAAGTATAAGAATCCGACTATCTGTAACCCGGATAAACTTCTTGCAGCAGCGAAATTGCTTAAAAATACAACAATTATATGTGGAGATTATTTAGAAGTTTTAGAAAAGAATGCGATGGAGGGAGATTTGGTTTTCTTAGATCCACCATATATTCCGATATCAGAGTTTTCAGACTTTAAAAGATATACAAAAGAGCAATTTTATGAGCAAGACCAAATTGATCTTGCAAAGGAAGTACATCGATTATACGAAAAAGGTTGTTATGTATTATTAACAAATTCAAACCATCCTTTAGTACATGAATTATATAAAGATTTTAAGATAGATATTATCCAAACAAGAAGAAATATTAATAGTAAAGGTACCGGCAGAATAGGAGAAGATATCATTGTTACAGCATATCCAAAATGAAAAAATAAAGGTAGAACTATCGGAACAGATAGAAAAATTTCCATCTACCAGATTTATGGGTTCAAAAAGTAAGTTAATAGCGCAAATATGGAAAGAGTCTTCTAAATTTGAATTTAGTTCAGTTATTGATCTTTTTTCAGGCTCGGGAATAGTTAGCTATATGTATAAGGCTCAAGGAAAGAGAGTTATTAGTAATGACTATATGACAATGTCTGCGGTAATGACTAAAGCCTTAATTGAGAATAATAAAGTCGTTCTTCCGATAGAAGAGGCAAAAAAATTAATACAAGTTGATAGTATGATTGATTCATTTGTTCAAGATACATTTAAAGGAATTTACTTTTGCGATGAAGATAATAAATTTATTGATGTAGTAAGATCAAATATTAAAAATATTGAAAATGAATATAAAAAAGCAATTGCTATGGAGGCATTAATTAGAGCTTGCACAAAAAAGCGTCCAAGAGGAATTTTTACTTATGTAGGAGAACGATACAATGATGGTAGGAAAGACCTACAAAAAACATTTGAAGAACAGTTTTTAGAAGCAGTTGAAGTAATAAACAATGCGGTTTTTGATAATAAAAAACGAAATAAGTCATACAATATGGATTCAATGGAATTAAAAAAGAAAGCTGATTTGGTATATATAGATCCACCATATTATACCCCAAAATCTGATAATGAGTATGTTCGTCGATATCATTTTGTTGAGGGATTGGCGAGAGATTGGGAAGGGGTAGAAATTCAAGAGCATACAATAACCAAGAAATTCAAGTCATATCCAACACCTTTTTCGACAAAAAATGGAGCTGAAGAAGCCTTTGATAGTATTTTTAAAATGCATAAAAAGAGTATACTAATTGTTTCATATTCATCAAATAGTTTACCTACCATGGAAGATATGATAAAATTATTAAAACGTTATAAAGAAAATGTAGATGTTGTGCCTGTTGATTATACTTATAGTTTTGGAACACGAGCAAACACGGCGCGTAATAACGTACAAGAATATATCTTTGTGGGGTATAATAATGGCGAAGGCAAAAATAATTAAAATTGGGCAAGATGTTTATCAGGTAACAGAAACAAAAAAAATTAAATATAATGATGGTGAAAAGACTAAGGAAAAAATTGTAGAAGAGACTAGGATAGTAAAAGAACCAATAGATATTTGGCTAATTGGGAATACAGGAATGAGAAATCCGTGGCGCATACCAAGTGGGTTCAAAGTTTATGCCGAGTCAAACTTAGTAGGAAAATTACGTGAACCAAAAGATCAGGTTGCATTTAAAAAATTACTATTTCATACAGGTGAAATAGGCGGAGATATAAATAAAGATAAAGATGCAAGTATAACCCGTAAATATAGACTTATGTTTAATAAATATGGATTTACATATCCTGAGGTAACATTAAAAGATGGGTTTTCTCAAACTGAACTGGGCCCAGTGGATGACCTAACACCTATTGGAAAAACATTTTATAATGCAGATACTATTTCTGCTCAACAAGAATGTTTTTTGAGAGGGTTAGTAGTACCAATGGAAAAGTTAAGCGACGAACTTTGTTATTCTCCGCTTCTTTGGGTACTTACTGTGATGTTTAAATTAGAGGAAATTACTGGTGATACGAAAATTAATTTTATTGAGTTTGCAGTATGTGTTCAAACAACAAATCCCAATTACGATATTGACAAGGTTGTTGAGAAGATTTTAAATATAAGAAAAAGTAGGATGACATCAGATAATAAAAAAAAGTATGATCGAAATTTAATTGATTTAGCATGGGAAAGTTACTTAAAATTAAAAGTAAACTTTAGAGATTATGCTGATATGAATCTACGATATATTGTATCTTCAGGAATTGTTAAGAGGGCAGGAAGAGGTATATGTATTGTACCAGAGTATCGCACTTTAGCTTATGAACTTAGTAAGAAAGTTACAAGTTCAGAGCCATTAAAAGAGCGATATAAGCAGTTATGTAATGGCGCGCCATTACCAACAGACAATATTGAAACAGCAAATAAAGTTTTACAAGATCTGGTCTCAGAATTGACAACATATAATATTCCGTATAATATTCCAGAAGTACCTCTTGATTCAGCAGCTAATATAAATATGGTACGAAACAGCTTAAAGAGGGACATTGATAAGTTCAAAGAGGAGGAATACGCTAAACATCAATATAAAGAGTGGAAAGAAATTTATGAGTATATGAATTTATTAGTTGTTAATAATGGACAGGAGAAAGAATTGAATGAAGATTATACAATTAAAGTTCCTAAGTCTGAGGCCGCAGCATACTTAGAATGGATTTTATGGCGAGCTTTTTTAGCAATAAATCATATATCTAATAAGCCATATGAAGCCAGGGGATTTAGTATAGATCAAGATTATTTGCCTGTAGGAACAGCACCAGGCGGCGGACCAGACATGGTTTTTGAATTTGAAAAGTATATTATTGTAGTTGAAGTTACTATGTCAACAAATTCAAGGCAGGAGGCCATGGAGGGTGAACCAGTTCGTCGACATGTAGCAGATCTTGTATTAAATAATGATAAGCCTGTTTATGGAATATTTATTGCTAATAAAATAGATTCAAATACAGCAGAAACTTTTCGAATTGGAGTATGGTATACTCAAGATGACGAAAAAATGGCATTGAGGATTGTGCCATTTACATTAAGTCAATTTGCATCATTTTTTAAAAGTTTATTTGAGAATAATACTGCGCATCCAGACAAATTATTAAGTTTATTCACTGTGTGTTTTGATTTAAAATACGGAAGAGAAGCACCAGAGTGGAAACGAGATATTGATTTTATAGTTTCTGAAATGATAAAGAATTAAATGATACAAGCTTAAATGATTTGGATTGATTGTTAGATTATCCGAAAATATAAATTTGTTTATTAGTGTCAAAATTACTGCCAATTATGAAAAGGAAGAAAAAGAAATCAAAAATGAGATAAGTCATCAAGTAGGTGAATGATGGCTTGTCTTATTTTTTATAGGGGAAGTGGAAAAAATTACTAGTATTATTAAGAATTATGTAGTATAATGCAGATAAAATATAGTATAAGGAGGTATTGATATTAAATTAGAACCAAATAAATTTGAGTTGGAGTCAACAACTGTTTGGTCATTTCCTGAAAGAGGTGATTGGGCTACTCATTGTGGGGTATACAGAGGAAATTGGTCCCCATATATACCAAGAAATATTATTCTTCGTTATAGTCAACCAAATGAATGGATTCTAGATCAATTCTTAGGAAGTGGTACTACATTAGTCGAAGCAAAACTACTTGATCGTAATGCCATTGGTGTCGATATCAATGAGCAATCTATTTTATTATCTAACCAAAATCTTAATTTCCAATGCAATACAAAAACCCAGCAAATTATTAAAAAAGGCGATGCACGCAATTTGTCATTTATTACAAATGAGAGTATGGATCTTATTTGCACGCATCCACCATATGCAGATATCATTAATTATAGCCAAAGTCTAGATGGAGATCTGTCGTTATTAGGAGTAGACGAATTTATACATCAAATGAATAATGTTGCGAGAGAGGCATATCGAATATTAAAAAAGGGAAGAGTTTGTGCGGTTATGATGGGTGACATCCGCAATAAAGGTTGTGTTGTTCCATTAGGTTTCCAAGTCATGAATTGTTTTCTAAATGCAAAATTTAAGACTAAGGAAATCGTTATAAAAGAGCAACATAATTGTAAATCAACAAAGTTTTGGAAGAAACAACATATCTCCTTTTTGTTGTTGGCACACGAGTATATATTTATTTTTATAAAGTGAGTACAACATGTCATATGGCGAGCCCCGGCGGTCGGATTTGTAAAATTGAATAGCTGTAATGCGTTTATGTACGGTCGTTCTTATGATTGATGATGAATGAGACCACCTCATAGGTCTGCTTATATACACTTGACTTCAAAGTAATTTTAGCGCCGTTGGGGTGGTTTTGCCGGATTTAGTCCTTGCTGAGTGTTCCAGATTAAATTGAATTCCAGTGGTCCCGCCACACAGGAGTATTCACTTGTCATTTAGGCACTTCCCAATTGCACAATGACAGATGGTAAAAGTATTAATGACCGGTTAGCTCTGCTGAATGCATACATATGAATATGAGAAATTACGACGGTGTATATGATGATAGGGGAATATTAGTTTTTCTTATTTTATGATATACTGTAAGAAAATGTACAGATGGGGGCATTGGTTTGAAAAATAGTAATATCATAAGAAATAAAGTAGTTGAGTACTTAAAAAGAAATAGTGCATTGGATTTACCTTCAATTTGTGAAAGGTTGAAAATTCCATGTAATAATGAGTTAGATCCAATGCATAGTAAAGCCATTTATCTTAAAAGTGGAATCAACAAAATGTTAGATAGTGAAATTCTTGAATTGATTAAGAAAATAATTGAAGACAGTGATTGTCCTGAGCTATTAGAGATGATTGATCGTTATTTAGAAGTTGAACTATTTGATATTACTACTGTAACACGTAGGAAAATTATAAATTGGCTTTCTGAACAAAATGATCTGGAAGGTGAAATCCGGATTGATAAGTTTTTAAATAGGATATGGGACTTGAAAAATATGGTCTCCATTTATGGTGAAGCAAATAGAGAGGAAGATATTCTTCGTCACATGGTAAATAACGACGATTTATCTTATAAAGATTTATTTGAAGATGTATTAAAGGTTATTTATGTAAGTGATAGTACATTTATAAGGTTTTTGGAAGAATTAGTATATCCTGATATACATGAAGAAAAAAGACAGAAAGAGTATGTAGATGCATTAAATTCATATTTAAAAAATGATGGTTATAATCTCATAAATACGAATCATGTGTCGGGTAAACCAATTTACAATTTACAGAAAAGTTTACGGGGAGTCAGTAATGAAATTAAGAATATTATTTTTGCGGGAATTGGTGGAAAACCTGATATTGTAATCGATGACTCTTTGAGTAATACGATTAAGTTAGTTGATAATGGCGCAAATTGTCTTATTTATAATCAGCCTATCTTGGCACACGGGTTATGTTGGAGAGAATTAGTAGAGTGGTGGAGTTCGAAAAATTATAGTGAAGAAATAGGGAATACATTATTCAAGCGATTAATAGAATCAATGGATTCAAATCCTGAAAAGAATTTTATGTGGGTGTACTACACTTTTATTATTAAAAAGAAACCTGAGTTACCGGCATTAATACCACAAGTCTATTGCCATTATGATCCAAAATCTGCGAATATGAGAAACGGTGCAGCATACGTTCATCAAAGAATGGATTTTTTAATGCTCTTTTCTGATAGAGAAAGAGTAGTTATAGAAATAGATGGTAAGCAACATTATTCTGAAGAGAATATAGCATCACCAAAATTGTATGCAGATATGGTTGAGGATGATAGAAAACTTAAATTATATGGATATAATGTTTTTAGATTTGGAGGATATGAGTTTTTAAAAGAACAGCGTCCTAAAGAAAAAATATTAAATTTTTTTGAAGATTTATTCAAACAGTATGGGATAACAATTTAAATGGAATATAATTAGAAGGATGCTTCTTGGATGTTTCTTCCGAGATTGCTAAGTTCTGAATTACATACACTATTTGACAGTGGCTATCTAACAATAGATACTGAATATCGATTTGATATCAGTAACTACGTATGAAGACTATGGAAATGGAAACGAAAAAGAATTGTATAAGCAAAAAGCATTTATAGCTTAGTGTTATAAATGCTTTTTACATTTTTTTCATGATTGCAAAGAACTTTATGACGGTTAGATATCATCATTACCGGCTAATCTTAATTTTTCTAATTCTTCTATATCCGCTGTATGATTATAGCAAACATATTCTTCACTCAGAATTTTAAAATTATCAATATCAATCAAAATAACAGATATATTAATATCAAGATTTTTTGGAGATCTTTTTGTAAGTGAATAGAAAAAGCCCTTTGAGGAGGTAACTATTGTGTATTTATAATCGTTTGGTATATCCATTGTAGCTAATCTACCCCATGTGCTAAAAGCATACATTGGTGAGAATCTTCGATAATCCAATTCATCGTTATCATCAAATCTTGAACGAAAATACTTAAATTCAAAATCCCAAGTTTCTACAGGAGCATTTAGTAAAGAGATATTAAAATCTCTTAGATAATCTCTACGGTTAGATGATTGTCTATCTATTCTCCAATCAAAAGGACAGAAGTTCATTCTGGACATAATTAACGAAACACACATAGAGTAAAATTTGTCTCTTTCTTCTCTCATTTGTACTCTTTCAATTTCCCAATTTTCTGTAGATCTTCTTTCGGCTGCTATTGAATAAGGTTCGTCACTTGCAGATCTAGGCAAAACATATGTAAGTTGTCTACCATCAGTTTCAATTTCGTGAGCTTCAATAGATAGTTGTTCAAAAGCGGGTGCAGAAATATAGCCTGATGCAATCATAAGATCTTCATAGGTTACACCATTCATTTCTCTATCAACTAATTTTCGTATTGTATCTGGCGTAGGAGGAACTTCAAGTTTCATATTAATCATTCGGGAGATATGAGCAACGCTTAAGCCAGCATCTTCTGCAAATTTAGTCATTGTACGACTACCTTTGGCTTTGTTAATCAAATTTGCAAATTCTTTTTTGTTAAAGTTATTAACTTTATCATCCATTTTTTCCACCTCATTTTATAGGATATATTATATTATAGTATACATTATCTTTCATGTCAATTATTATTGACATAAAAATAAAGAATTATTACAAGACATGTAAAATTATTTTAAAATTATGTAAATAGAGTATTGACAAGCTGGAAAGTATTTCATATAATTAAGAAAGATAAATACAGAAAAATTCTCTTAGAAGCCATAAGCTTAAGGGGATTATATTATTATCCTTTTTTTGCCATATACGTTACATGTAGGTAAAATATGTTGATATCATAGGTAAAACATAATGTTAAATAAATAAGAAAGGAGAGAGAGCGCCTATGGGAGAAGAATGTACTATCCGGTGTCCATTGGAATGTAAGTGGAATAAGAACTGCTTTGTATGCAAAACAGCTTCAATGGTAAATACCGATGTAATGTTACTTCATAAATGTCCTATTACAAAGAAAGACATCCTTGTAAACATAAGAAAAATTGCATAATAATATGAACTGATATCAATACGTTATAACTGAATAACAAGAGTAGCTTGCAAATAAGCCGCTAGGACGTGCTATATTGCAGTGCTCTACAAACGGATAATCCCGTTGGTAGACGCTGCAATAGCACGTTTAGCGGCTTTTTTGCAGTCAAAGTCAGTAATCTAAAAAACTATCAAATGCCTGATTTGCAATAAGGGCAAAGGATACATATTGTTTCGCTCTAGTCCGTAAGGTCTGTTGCGTTGCAATAGAAGTACCCTTCCCTTGTTGCACTCTTTTTTTGAACTGGGGGGTCTGTGTACTTCAGCACTGGCCTTCATTTGTATCCTTTGCCCTTTACCGCAGCAGGCGGAAAGGACAATCTATGAAAAAAGAAACACAGGAAATCAGAGTAAATGAGGCGGAGGAACAGGTACTAATACCAATGATTATCGATAGGGATTCTATCGAAGAGCATGGGATGATTGCAGGTGTAAAAAAATCACAGATTAGAAAATGGAGAGTAGGTAACAGGAAAGTAGATGTGGTTTTAATTCCAGGAACTAAGGCACAGTACGATGCTGTAATGAGTTCCTATTCAGCTGAGTTTAAAGCAGCAGATCGTGACAAACGCTGTGAGGTGAGTAATGGAAGTGGAAAACTGATTCGCTGCCCAGAAACTAATAAATGCAGTCAGTGCCCATATGCCACTTCATTGGATAAGAAGAACTTTGGAATATTAACCTTCAGTTGTCTAGCAGCAGAAAATGTAGATAATGAGGAGACAGAATTCGAAGCAGTTGCACCAGCAACGTACGGTGCAGCAGATATCTATTTAGGTATGCTGAATGAACTGATTAGTCGAGTACAGGAAATCGACCCTAACTATAGTAAAATACTTCAACTATTATCTGATGGGTTCAGCCATAAGGAAATTGCGGATGAGATTGGAATAGGGAAGAGTACAGTCACAGATAAAGTCGGAAAGATTAAAGCAATAGTAATGGATTTACTGAATGATATGATTTAATAGAAAAATGGTAGCAGCGCTGTATACGATCAGTGTTGCTACCTTTTTAGATTAATCTTTTCTATAAAATAATGTCTCATAGCCATCGGCTCTTAATAATAGACCTTTTATCCATGGAGGTGTTTTTCCCATCTGCTCACAAATGCTATCTAGGGATTCGTACATATGGCATTCTATGATTAATTCATCATGAATGTGGCCACAGATGAAAAAGCGAGAGAGTGTCTGAATCGCATAGCTAAGAATATCTCTAGAGATTGCTTGAACAATATTTTCGACAAATTTGGCACCATATGATTCTATTCGCTCCCACTTCTTTGTTGCCCCGATACCTTCGTAGGTTACGGCTTCTCCACCAAATCTGTTTATACCAATCTTAGGCTTTACATAAGTCAGTTTTCTACCAGATGGAAGTTTGATGAAAAGCATACCGCTTTGATAAATAAAGCTGATACCGTGAGTTTCGGTGGTGGTTTTTTGCATAATGGCATTTTTGACTGCTGTATCAACATCCCACCACAGCTGTACAATGTTGGGATTTGATGTTCTCCATGCATCAACTAGAGGTTGTAGTTCTTCTTCGGAAATCCCCATATCTAAGGCTCCCATAGATTTAAGAGCACCACATGAACCGCCGTATCCAAGGGCGAGTTCCGCTATCTTACCTTTCTGGCGAAGATGACTGTTTTGGCCATGCTTTTCGACTGGAACACCAAACATTGCGGAAGCACTCGCACAATAAATATCTTCGTTATTTGCGAAGACTTTATTTCTCCACGACTCCTGTGCTAGATGTGAGAGCACCCTTGCTTCGATTGCACTAAAATCTACGACAACAAACTTAAAACCAACCTTTGGGACGAAAGCAGTGCGGATAAGTTCCGACAGTACTTCTGGGACAGAATTATATAGCATTTCTAATGCATCATAATCACCATTCTTTACAAGTCCGCGCGCCTGTTCTAAATCTGGCATATGGTTCTGAGGAAGGTTTTGTAGTTGAATGATACGACCAGCCCACCTACCGCTACGATTTGCTCCATAGAATTGAAACATTCCTCTTGCCCGGCTGTCAGTACATACGGCATTTTTCATTGCTTGATATTTCTTTATGCTCGATTTGGCAAGTTGCTGACGGAGAGTAAGAACATCAGCTAGTTCTTCCGGAGCATCCTTCAGCATTTCCGCCACAGCCTTTTTACCAAGGGTGTCGGTTTCAAGTCCATTGTCAGATAACCATTGTTTCATCTGTACTACTGAATTTGGATTATCCAAATTTGTGAGTTTCTTTATTTCTTTCGAGAGTTCATCCTTGGAACGCTTATCCATATTAATAGCCTGTTCTACGACATCCATATCAATAGCAATTCCACGGTCATTGATAATTTGGTCTAAGTGATATTCTTTCCAAACAAACTCCGGCACAGGGAAATTGGCTAACTTATTCTGAATGGACATTTCAACTTCAACATCTCTGCGGTTATAAGAGATGAAGGTGGCCCATTTAGTTTCGTCATGTATAGAAAGATTTCTAGTGCGGCCACTGTTTGATTTTGTAGGTTTGCATGGAACACAAAAGTAGCGGATGAGGTCTTTACCCTCTTTCATTTTTTGTTCTTGTAAGCCGAGCACTGCACCCACACCTTCAAGGGATAATGGTAATCCAAGATAAGCCGACCATATCATAGAGCATCTCCAGGAGGACGGATCCAAGTAGTTACCAACCGTGTCATCACTGGTGCTATAGCTACTGAAATGTTCTGGATAATTTCTTCTTAGCCATTCAGATAGACAGATACGTTCAAAAGCAGCATTAAATGCCCACTTGATCACAGTATTATTTGTCAGAGCTGCAACAATCTCTATTGAAAGTTTCTCACCATTGGAAAGGTCTACTACCTGTACCTCACCGCCATTGACAGCATAGCCAAATAACAGAATTTCAAAGTTATCTGACTCAACATATTTATATACACCGCATTTGCTCAAATCTATATCACTATATGTTTCAATATCAATTGAGAGCGTTTTTATTTCACTCAAGAATTTCACTCCTTTCATAATAAACAAGGCGGCTAAGATTGCTCCTGCCGCCCATCCATGATTTACTGTTGTTCTTTTCTCTTTTTACGCTCGGAGCGAATATCATCACGAATCAGTGTGAAGAACATATAAGCACTGCCTCCCATGTTGATACTCAAAAATACCACGAAAATAATAGTTAATATTGTATTCATATCATTTACCTCGTTTTTCTTAGATTATCTTAAGCTCAGAGAATGGCTCAAATCTGATCCATTCTCTACAGCCACTTGATTGACATTGTTGCATTGTGATTAAGACAGGAAATCGTCATTATCCTCGGTTTCAAAATCATCCTCTGCACGAGACTTGCCACCTAAAGGTTCTCCGTCTGAAATCTTCTGAAGATTATTCAATCCGCACGCAATTCCTCTATTTCCGTTTGAATTAAAAGCATACAGATTGATGGAGGCTCTACCATAGACGCCGGAATAAACTTCCGAACGATCAAGGATTGGATTGCAATTTACATCAACAATACCCGGTGCAGTAGCACTATTTGCATTAATGAAATAAGCATTTGCGTAAGTAGGATCATCTGGTCTTTCTTGATCGCCATCACGAAGAGGAGTTTTAAGTACTGAAAGAGCAGGGACTGTCTTACCGTTACCTTTTAATTTTGACTCGCCTTCCTTATATGCTGCTTCAATGGCTGTCTTAATCTGTGTTACCGTTTTGGTATCGGACTTTGGAATGATAAGGCTTACACTATACTTAGGTGTACCTCCATTGATTGACTTTGGATCCCAAACATTTGCATAGGACCATCTTGTTTGTGAACCTGTAATTACTTTCGTTGGATTTGCTACTTTTGACATATTATTGTCCTCCTTATTTTTAATTGAAATCAATTTGTGCTGTGTTAAATTCCGGTCGTTTATCATTCTCCGGAACAAGAGTTGGTTTACCTGGAGCCTTGTTTACAAGGCTTCCTAGAATTTCTTCGAATTTCTTTTTGCCAAGAACTGAAGTCATGGCTGTAATACCTAAGAGCTTATTTTCATATGGGTCAAAACCTGCTGATTTTACGGCATCTGCAACCGCCTGTTCATCGGTGTATTTTCTGGTTGAGCGTCCCTCAACAACTTTAAAGCCATCGTACTTTGTGCCACTAAGTGCTTGTTGTAATGCATATTCCTTTATGTCATTGACCCAGGTGACAAGGTTATCTACCTTGGTGAGAATAACACTTATTTCTGTGTCATCTAAATTGGGAGGCATCTCAAAGTCATACTTTGCTAGTTCAAGGTTGTATTCGGCACGCTTACGACAGGTAGCCTTAATCTTACAGAACTGGCAGTGGTCACCGGCCTTAAATTCACCCTCACCCGCATAGGCCAGTTTTGCGATAGGAGAGAGTACCTCATTACCCCAAGTTATTAGTTCTTCCTTTGACAAGGTGTAGGTGCTGATATTGTCCCTCCGTGGTTGGAAGATTGTCATCTTAACGGTATCGATATCGTAGATACCATCGAAGAGTTCTATAGCTCCAAGAGCATAACACAGCATCTGTGGGTTCTCTTCAGCTGACACCAGTATTCCAAGTCCGTGTTTGTAATCGATGACTTGAAGAATACCATCAGCAACGATTACACAGTCACCTGTTCCAAATCCATTCTCTACATATTTAGAGAAGTCGAGATGCTGTTCGATTAAGATTACAGGATCAGAACAATAGCGCTTTGCTTCCGCCAATTGCTGTATGACGAATGAAGCATATTCTTCAGCACAGTTTTCCATCTCCCCATTGTAGTAATCCAAATTCTCCGTAGGGTCTTTTGTGTTTATACCGAGTGCCTGTTCTAATTTAAACTGACAGAGGCTATGTGCATCCGTACCTTCTTGTGCGTAAGGACTGGATTTGTTATCCTCTTCAGCACATAACTTTGCTGAAGGTGGGCATTGCAGCCATCTGTGGCTGGATGAAGCGGAGAGTAATGCATGTTTAGGCATTTCCTAACACCTCCGCATCTGCGAGTAAAGCTTCATAGTCATCAGGGTTGATGTCTGATAGTTTGTTTGCTCCAAACTTTAATAGAAGAGCTTTAACATCTGCTGTGTATCCATTGCGTGACTTCTCCGCAAGTATTGCTCGGACATCGGTAAGAGAGATTGACCTCTTTGCAGGTTCTGGTGGTACTTTTGTCGTAGCTTTCTGATTCTTAGGCTTACTTGTAGCTTTTTCTTCTACATCCGTAGAAAATAATTCTTTCAGAGTATCTGAAATTCCAATTAAGATTTCACCACATCTCCTTAACTCATCAAGTTCTGCGGATAGTTCGCTCATCTTACTCATGCTTGTTTTCTCCTTCCTTATTTAGTTGTTCTTGCTCGGTTAATTTCCTTGCAAGTCGTTTTGATATGACACTGATTGCGATTAGTACATCTGCAAGTTCTTCATCTAAGCCGATGTCCTTTTTGCTCTCAGCACCTGCAGTTGTTTCAGACTGCATAAGTAGCACCGCCTTTCCGAGGGTTAATTACCTCTCTAATTTCTTAAGGACAGAAGTCTGAGTCTTGGACGGATAATCTTGTAACTTATTTAAAATCTTTTCGGACTCATGTCCCTCTAACTTCCTAAGGACAGAAAACAAATAAATGGACGGATAGTTTTGAAACTTTTTCTACTTGGTTTTTCGCTTATATAAAGGAAGCGATTCTGAAATAAAAAGTTTGCAAATTATCCGTCCAAAAGCAAGGGTTCTGTCCTTAGGAAGTTAGGGGGATATTTTGTCCTCGAATATTTTTGAAGGAGGTGAGACCTTGGGAATTGGCTTATATAACTCAGAAGGCTACAAAGACCCTGTACCCTTTGAAGCGATCAATGGCATAGAGCGTGAAGAAAGAAAGAGTAATTACAGACCACTTGTTTATATCTGCTCTCCTTACGCTGGTAATGAGGAATGGAATACCATGAAGGCCAGAGAGTATAGCAGATTTGCAGTAAACATGGGAGTAATACCAATTGCCCCACATCTGTTGTTTCCGCAATTTATGGATGAAGCCACCGAGAGGGAATTGGCAATGTTCATGAACATGGTACTGCTGGGAAGATGTGCAGAATTGTGGGTGTTTGGAGGAAGGATATCGGAAGGTATGGCAGCTGAAATTCTAAGGGCCAAACGAAAACGCATGAGAATCCGTTATTTTACGGAGGACTTTAAGGAGGTGACCAGATGAAGCAATTTACTTTGTATACATCAGACAGTGTGGGGAGTCAATCAAATTGCGTTTATCCTCATAAGACAGTTATTACAGATGAAGCCTCTTTGAAGCAAGCGGCTGCACATGACCATGTTTCGGCAGAGTATAAGGGAAATTATCGTAGTAGCCTGAATTTCATCAGGGCGGATAATGTACCTCTAGATTGTGATAATGATCATTCAGATAATCCGGATGACTGGGTAACACCATTAGAAGTTGCGTTTGCTTTCCCAGATGTTGCTTTTGCTGTTGTTTACAGTAGAAGCAATATGCTACAGAAGGACAGTAGGTCACCACGTCCAAGATTTCATGTGTTCTTTCCAATACCTCCAGTAACAGATGCAAAAGTATACTCAGCGTTAAAAAAGGAGATCACATCGTGTTTCCCTTATTTTGATAACAATGCTCTTGATAGCGCCAGATTTTTATTTGGAACAGCCAATGCTGAGGTAGAACTCTACAGAGGAGATAAAAGTATTGTAGACTTTCTGCAAGATAATAAATTTGAAGAATGGGATAATTCGCAGGATGAAATTCTAGAAGGAAATCGAAATAATACGATGTCGGGTATAGCAGGTAAACTCGTTGTTCGTTATGGGAATACCGATGAGGCATATGATATTTTTCTAAAGAAGGCAGAGAAGTGCAATCCACCTCTGGAAGAAACAGAATTAAAGACTATCTGGAACAGTGCTGTAAAGTTTGGGAAATATGTATCTTCTCAGGAGAGCTACATTCCACCAGAACAGTACAACACAGATATGAAGTTAAAGCCGGACGATTTTTCCGATGTAGGTCAGGCGATTGTTTTATCAAGAGAATATTTGGAGAGTTTACGTTATTCGCCATCCACAGATTACATCGTCTACAACGGAAGCTACTGGGAGGAGTCAAAGCCAAAGTCTCAGGCAGTGGCACAGGAACTAACAGCAAGGCAGTTGGAGGAAGCGGAAGCAAAGATGCAGAAGGCTACGAATGAAATGCTGCAAAATGGTGCTTGGGAGATGCTTGTTGCAATGGGACCTAAGAAAGCAGCATCAGCTTTTAATGAACAGCAAAGGCATTCCTTTGAGAAATACCAGACCGCACAGCTTTATCGCAATTATGCCATTAAGCGTCGCGATTCCAAATACATCTCATCTGCCTTAAAAGAAGCTCGCCCAATGTTGGAGATAGAGCAGTGTAATTTGGATGCAGATGAGTTTCTATTAAATACACCATCCGGAACATATGACCTACGTAAAGGATTAGGTTCTGTTATGAAGCATGATCCACTTGATTTTATTACAAAACAGACAACGGTGGATCCTGGTACGGAAGGAGCTGATCTATGGGAAGCTGCTCTAAATACATTCTTCTGTGGCGATTTAGATCTCATCCATTATGTTCAGGAGATTGTAGGCCTTGCTGCCATAGGAAAAGTATATGTGGAAGCACTGATTATTGCCTATGGGGAAGGTCGTAATGGTAAGTCAACCTTCTGGAATGTAATTGCTAGAGTACTTGGTTCTTACAGCGGTAATATTTCTGCTGATATGTTGACAGTTGGATGCCGTAGAAATGTAAAGCCGGAATTAGCTGAAGCAAAGGGAAAGAGATTGATAATTGCTGCTGAGATGGAGGAAGGAATGCGCCTAAATACATCAAATGTCAAACAGCTGTGTTCTACCGATGAGATTTACGCAGAGAAGAAGTACAAGGATCCATTCAGTTATATTCCAAGCCATACACTGGTGCTTTATACCAACCATCTTCCGAAGGTCGGAGCTATCGATAGAGGCACCTGGCGTCGTCTGATTGTAATTCCTTTTAATGCAAAGATAGAAGGCAACGCAGATGTGAAGAACTATGCAGATTATTTACTTGAAAATGCAGGAGGCGCAATTCTTTCTTGGGTGATTGAAGGTGCTACGAAGGCAATCGGACATAAATTCAAGATTGAAGCACCAGAGAAGGTAAAGGCTGCAATTCAGTCATATAAGGAAAATAATGATTGGCTTTCACATTATCTAACTGACTGCTGCGAAGTGGATAATTCTTATAGTGCAAAGTCTAGTGAAGTTTATAGCTCATACCGCACTTATTGCATGCAGGTGGGTGAGTTTATTCGCGGTACAGCAGATTTCTATGCAGCGCTGGAAACAGCCGGATTTGACCGTAAAAGAACCCGTGATAATAATCTAATTCTGGGACTAAAGCTGAAGCCGGAATTCCTTGAAGTATAAGGCTTTTTAACTATGTGTGGAGGTCTATGGAACTTGATATATAAACTTTCTTATAGGGGTAAAAAAATAGCCTATATATAAAGTTATAGAATCAGCCTCCAAAGACCTCCACACCCCAATAATCTTGATGGAAAGGTATGCGAGAAAATGCGTGAGAAGATTATAGAACAAAAACTTGTTGTAGCAGTTAAAGCCAAAGGTGGTATTTGCCCGAAGTTTACATCACCTAGCTTTTCGGGTATGCCGGATAGATTGATATTACTTCCGGGAGGAAAGTTTGGATTTGTGGAAGTGAAAGCACCTGGTGAGAAACAAAGACCGTTGCAGCTTACTAGACATAAGTTACTTTATCAATTGGGATTTAAAGTATATGTGTTAGATTCGGTAGAAAAGATCGGAGGGATTATTGATGCAATACAATCCACATAGCTACCAGCAATATGCTATCGAATATATCAAAACACATCCCATTGCAGCAGTCCTTTTAGATATGGGTCTGGGAAAAACAAGTATTACTCTGACTGCAATAGTTGACTTGTTATTTGATTACTTCGAGATACACAAGGTTTTAGTGGTAGCACCGTTAAGAGTGGCAAGAAATACCTGGTCAGCAGAAATAGCCAAGTGGGAGCATCTACAGGATTTGAAGTACTCCATAGCAGTTGGAACAGAAGCCGACAGGCTTATAGCACTAAAAGCCAAAGCAGATATTTACATTATCAATCGTGAGAATCTTCAATGGCTCATTGAGAAAAGCAATCTTCCATTTGATTACGACATGGTTGTAATCGATGAGCTATCTTCATTTAAGAACTGGCAGTCAAAGAGATTTAGAGCTTTTATGAAGGTAAGACCAAAGATAAAAAGAGTAGTAGGACTCACAGGAACACCAAGTAGTAACGGTTTGATGGATTTGTTTGCTGAGTTCCGTGTGCTTGATATGGGTTTGCGTCTTGGAAGATTCATTACCCAGTTTCGTAATAACTACTTCAAGCCCGATAGAATGAATGGTCAGATTGTTTATAGCTACAAATTATTGCCGGGAGCTGAGCAACGGATCTATGACAAAATATCGGATATTACGATTTCTATGAAATCCACCGACTATCTGCAGATGCCAGAACTAATTAATTCTAACTATTTAGTTTATCTGGACCCAGAAGAACAGGATTTATACGATGACATGAAAAGGGATTTAATGCTTCCTTTTAATAACGATGATGATATTACTGCAGCAAATGCAGCAGCACTTTCAGGGAAGCTGTGTCAGATGGCAAACGGGGCGGTGTATTCCGACAAAGATAAAATCGTGTATATCCACGACAAAAAACTGGATGCTTTGGAGGATATTATTGAAGCAGCAAATGGCAAGCCAATCTTAGTGGCTTATTGGTTTCGACATGATTTGGAGCGAATCACAGAGAGGCTTAACAAATTGAAAGTGGAATTCACACAGCTGAATACAGACAAAAGTATCCAAAAATGGAATGCTGGTAAGCTTCCTGTAGCATTAATACATCCTGCGAGTGCCGGTCATGGCCTTAACCTCCAATCTGGTGGATCCACCATTGTCTGGTTTGGAATGACATGGTCCTTGGAATTGTATCAGCAGACAATAGCAAGGTTATGGAGACAGGGGCAGACTGAAAATACCGTAGTGGTGCAGCACATAGTAGCCAAAGGAACGATTGATGAGACGATTTTAAAAGCATTGTCAGAAAAGAACAATACACAATTCGCATTAATCGATGCTGTAAAGGCTAATCTGCAAATCTGAGACAATCTGAGTAAATCCGAGTGGAATAAAATTCTAAAATCGGAGGTGCTGTTTATGTACAAAAAAGGTATGCTAGTTAAACCTTTTATAGTTGAAGATGGATTTTCCAATCTAGCAAATGCCATTATCATACAGGCAGTTAAGGACTACCGAGAAGCAATCCATTTCCTAAAACACCATCCACATACTCCTGATCTAGATACTGAGGAAGCGAAAAAGGATATTCGAAAGATTACTCTGCTAAATAATATCATTAAAAATGAAGGAGAGCGGGATGATGTAGAACGCTTTTTCCGTTCCGGTTGGTTTGGGGAGCTCACTGCTCTGGATGGTGATGTGCTATTAAAGCAGATTCGTGAAATGGAGGTGGGCTGATATGACTACATTAGATTTTCTTAGCCAAGCCTACCGACTTGACCTTCGCATTGACAGTAAGCTTGAACAGCTTGCTTCCTTAAATGAACTAGCAACAAAATGCACCTCTACCATCAGTGGTATGCCTCGCAATCCCAACCATAGCATTTCTTCTATGGCAAATGTCGTTACAAAGATTGTGGATCTTCAAAGAGAAATTGATCGTGACATACATCAGTTAATGGACATTAAGCGGCAGATTGCTGCTAGTATCAAAGCAGTAGAAAATAAGGAATACCAGACCTTGCTTGAGCTTCGTTTTCTTTGTGGCTGTACATGGGAGGAAGTTGCTATCAAGATGGGCTATAGCATTCAGCATACTTATCGAATGCGTGATAGAGCACTGAAGAAAGTTGTTGTTAATGCAAGTGGAGAGTAAAGGAGAGTTGATGTTATTACAGAATATAGTATAATGGTATTGTAGAAAGTATAGACACAAGCCACCGCAGGAGAGATCCTTGGTGGCTTTTGTTATGCCCAAAAGTGAGGTGAAGCAGATGCCAATGAAGCCTAAGCGACCTTGTTCATATCCTAGCTGCCCTGAGTTAACAGACGGTCGTTTTTGTGAGGAGCATGCGAAGAAGGAAGCATCACGGTATGAAAAGTATGACCGTGACCCTGAAACAAGAAAGCGTTATGGTCGAGCTTGGAAACGCATTCGTGATAGCTATATTGCTGCCCACACTCTCTGTGAAGAGTGTAAGAAGAATGGAAGGCTGACACCAGCAACAGAGGTGCATCATATCTTACCACTTTCAAAAGGTGGAACTCACGATAAAAGAAACCTGATGGCTCTTTGTACACCTTGTCATTCGGCCATCACTGCAAGAGATGGAGACCGTTGGGGAACCCGGTAGGGGGGTCAAATCTCCACAGCTTTCCATTTGTGCAACGGGCGTGGGGCATCACGCAAAAAAAATCCAGTTCAAACGGGGGATTAACCCCTGCAAGTCAAGAAAGGAGCAAAATGTGGCGAAAGACGGAACGAATAGAGGAGGAAGACGAGTTCGTGCAGGTGATAAGCCACTACCACTTTCTGATAAAATAGCAAGCGGCAAAGCAGCAAAGATATTAGAGGTACCAGACCTACAGCCTGAAACAGTATTTAAGATTGATGAACCGGAGGGAGTCGTAGAATTGTACGGAGAAGATATGCCCGCTCCGAGTGATTATCTCAGTGCAAAACAAAGGGATGGTAAACCGTTAGGTGCAGATTTATTATACACTGAAACTTGGAAATGGCTGAAAGAACGTGGGTGCGAGAAGTTCGTTAACCCTCGATTGATTGAAGCTTATGCACAAGCATTTACCCGTTATATCCAGTGTGAGGAAGCGATTAGTACATACGGGCTTTTAGGAAAACATCCAACAACAGGTGGTGCTATAACAAGTCCATTTGTACAGATGAGCCAATCGTTTCAAAAGCAAGCAAATCTTATTTGGTATGAGATTTTTGATATCGTAAAACAAAATTGCACGACGTCATTTATTGGAAATCCTCAAGACGAAATTATGGAGGCTCTTTTATCAGGAAGAAAGAGGTAGGTAGCGCATGACTCTAAATATATTTTTAAAGCATTTAAAAAAGCAAAGAGAAAGATTAACTACGCAACAGTATAAAACAATACGCGGGCAAGCATTAGCTGGCGATGTTGTTGGTGCAAATAAAGGTCTTATAAAATTGCTAGAACGGGGTGAGAAAATTGGATAATGATAAGAAATATACTCATGAATTGCAACAAGTTGAAATCTCAAAACTTGTACCATATGCAAATAATTCAAGAACCCATAGCAAAGAGCAAATAAAAAAAATCCAATCAAGCCTTAGAGAGTTCGGTTTTGTAAATCCGATTTTAATTGATAGAAAATATAATATTATTGCAGGGCATGGCAGATTGTTAGCTGCAAAAGAGGATGGCTTAGAAACAGTACCTTGCGTGTTTGTTGACCATCTAACTGAGGCACAAAAGAAAGCCTACATTATTGCAGATAACAGACTAGCTGAAGATGCAGGATGGGATAAAGATTTATTGGCCATTGAATTGGAAAGTTTACAGGAACTGGACTTTGATATCGACCTTTTAGGTTTTGATACAGCTGAATTAAATACCCTTTTAAACTCTGCTGAAGATGTAAAAGAAGATAATTTTGATGTGGACGAAGAGCTGAAAAAACCTACATTCTCACAGCAAGGTGATTTGTGGATTTTAGGTAGGCATCGTCTTTTATGTGGAGACAGTACAAAATCAGAAACATATGAAATATTGATGGATGGTAAAAAGGCAAACTTAATTGTAACCGACCCTCCCTATAACGTGAAATATGAAGGCACTGCAGGAAAGATACAAAATGATAATCTTTCGTCAGATGCCTTTTTTAATTTCCTTTTTGATAGTTTTAGCAATATGGCAAAGGTTATTGCTGATGATGGTTCCATTTATGTTTTCCATGCCGATACGGAAGGACTTAACTTTAGAAAAGCTTTTTCTGATGCAGGGTTTTATTTAAGTGGTACTTGCATATGGAAAAAACAAAGTCTTGTTTTAGGAAGAAGTCCATACCAATGGCAGCATGAACCAATTCTCTTTGGATGGAAGAAAAAAGGGAAACATCAATGGTACTCCGATCGAAAGCAAACGACTATCTGGGAATTTGACAGGCCGAGTAAAAATGCGGATCATCCAACGATGAAACCAGTAGCACTTATAGCTTATCCAATTGGAAATTCCAGTTTAACTAACTCAATCGTTCTTGACCCCTTCGGAGGCTCTGGAAGCACACTTATTGCTTGTGAGCAGATTGATCGTATCTGCTATATGGTTGAGTTAGATGAAAAGTATTGTGATGTTATTGTCAATCGATATATTGAGCAAGTCGGTAATTCAGATGGTGTACTTCTTCTAAGAGATGGTACCAAATATAAGTATAGTGATTTGCCGGAGGTGAATGCAGAATGAATAAACTAACCCTCGGCTCACTCTTTGATGGTAGTGGGGGATTTGCCTTGGGAGGCATTCTCTGTGGCATTAAACCTTTATGGGCATCTGAAATCGAACCATTTCCAATAAAGGTTACAACCAAACGTATCCCACAGATGAAACATTATGGAGATATCAACAAACTAAACGGCGGGGAGCTTCCGCCTGTAGATATAATTACCTTCGGTTCTCCTTGCACGGATATGAGTGTAGCAGGGAAAAGAACTGGTCTGGACGGAGAACAATCCGTCCTTTTTTATGAAGCAATTCGAATTGTCAAGGAAATGAGGTGCAAAACGAATGGACAACATCCAAGATTTATCGTGTGGGAAAATGTCCTCGGAGCATTCTCTTCAAACAAAGGAGAGGACTTTAGGGCAGTCCTCAAAAGTATCACAGGGATTAAAGATGAAACCATATCTATTCCTAAGCCTAACAAATGGCTTAGTGCAGGAGAAATCGTGGGAGAAGATTACTCCATCGCCTGGAGAACAATTGATGCGCAATACTGGGGAGTACCCCAACGAAGAAAGCGTATCTACCTTGTCGCGGATTTTACAGGTAGGAGTGCCGGAAAAATATTATTTGAGTCCGAAGGCTTGTCAAGGTATTCTTCGCAGAGCATCAAGCCGTGGAAAGGAATTACCACCTATGTTAAAGATGGCACTGGAGAAACAGGCACAATCTGCTTAAATGACGAGGGCGGGAATCGTATGGATGTCACAGAGGATATGACTAGTACCCTTCGAGCTAAATCAAACCACCCTCCACTGGTATTTGAAAATCACTCCCAGGACAGTCGCTATGTGGGACCGCTTAAAACATCACAGACAGTTCTTGCTACTTTTGGTACGGGTGGCAATAATCAACCTTTTGTTATGGAAACACCTAAGACTTTAAAAATCCGGTGCGGCTGTGAAGGTGGTGGTAAGGGAGCATTAATTCAGGATAATAAATCAGCCACGATTTCCTGTAATAATGATCAGACTTTATTTGTACCTGCTGCTTTTGGAATTTGTGCTAAAGATAGCAACTCGATGAAATCCGATAACCCACACAGCGGGTTCTATGAGGCAAATACCTCTCGAACCGTGGATTGTAACGGAGGAAACCCATCCTGTAATCAAGGAGGTATTGCTGTGGTTGCTCTGCAAGGCTCAATGATTGGAAGAAGAGATTGCAATGGGCCACAAGGTGATGGTGTAAGCGAGGATGTTTCTTTCACATTAAATACCGTAGATAAACACGCTGTAGTCTATGCCATTGATAGAGAAAGCTTTAATTGTGGTCAGAACTTTGCAAGAAACCTAGGTATAAACGATGAAGGCATCTCTTCAACACTAAATGCGCAGGGGCCGAGTGCAGTAGCGACTCCAACCTATTCATCCAGTAAGGCATCCTTCTTTACCAGTGCAGAAACAGAGCTGGCAAATACACTTGTGGCAACAGATTATAAAGACCCTCCGTTAATTAATGATATTGATGGTGCAGAGTATATTGTAAGAAGGCTGACACCAACAGAGTGCGCAAGACTTCAAGGATTCCCGGATTGGTGGTGTAGTGACCTTGGAACAAAAGATCCTATGGAAGAAGATATTGCTTTCTGGATGGATGTATTTGAAACACACCGAAGGATAATAGGGAAAGCTAAGAAGCCAAAAAGTATAAAGCAAATTATCAAATGGTTACAACATCCTCACTCGGATTCAGCAGAATATAAAATGTGGGGAAATGGTGTTGCCTTGCCATGCGTTTGCTTTGTACTTGCAGGCATTGTAGAACTTAATTCATGAAATAACTACAGCTTTGTGTAAATAGTAGAATGTAAAATATAAGCTACATACCACTTGCTATTTACTTGGTTTAGAGTGATATATAACACTACCAAAAAGAAAGGTGGTATAAGGAATATGAAAATACGATTTAATCGTTCAGGGAGTGAGCGAAAAGCATTCGTTACTACAATCGGTGAGATCCTTGAAGTAAAGCCAGTTTATAGAGGAGCACCGACATTCATTTATGATATTGATGGCTTTGCGGTGGATAAAGAAGGAACACTTATATTTGATGACCGCACAGACAGCGAAACGGTGGAAATACTGCTCGATAAACTTGTTGGTCGAGGGTTTGCCTTTGAAGAGTCTGAAAACGCAACACAGGGCAACACAAACGCCTCTGACATGCTTGCAATTGAGATACCGAAGGAAGGCTTTACTGACACTGCTTTAGCAAATCTTGATAAGCTCATTCAAAGCAAAGGAGCTCTTATAAAGAAAGCACTCGGTGTTGAAGCCCTTCCGATTGAGCAGACTGAAGAAAGATTTCGCTTTCCTTGGTTTCCCTTTGATTCAAAAGCCGATGAAGTGAATGCCTACACACATTTTATTACAGCTATCTGTGAGATGGCTAAGACACAGGTGAGAATAACTGCAACAGCAAAGGAAGTAGAGAATGAAAAATATGCCTTCCGTTGCTTCCTTCTTCGCCTTGGTTTTATCGGTTCGGAATATAAGAAATTGCGAAAAATTCTACTTTCAAAGCTAATAGGAAGTTCTGCATTTAAAAGTACACCATCTAAGCTTGAGGAGGTGGAACAATAGTGAGAGGAATATCAGCAGATACATTAAAACGGTTGAAGGATTCTTACATTCCCGGAACGAGAGTAGTTCTTATAGAAATGAATGACCCTTATACAAAACTAATGACTGGAGATAAAGGAACCGTTACCGGTGTAGATGATATTGGTACCATTCATGTGAAATGGGATAGGGGAGGTTCTCTAGGAGTGGTTTTTGGCGAGGACTCATGTAGGAAAATCGACGACTAAAGTATTGACTTAATATTAAATGATTACTATTAGCGTTTCAGCAGAGGAGGATGGTGAATGACCGAAGAAATTAGGGATCAAATTCTAGCAATTCGAGATACAGGTGAAACCAATATGTTTAACATTCCTGTTGTTATCGACATTGCAGAGCGTGATGGGTACTATGAACTGATTGATTACCTATCTGATCATAGAGACGATTATGTACGTTTCATTCTTACGGGTGAAACCATGGAATAAAATAGACAGCTTTTATGAGAAGGAACTCTGTATAAGGGTTCCTTTTTCAGTGTTCACGGGGAGGTGGCGGCGATACGAAAACTAAAGACATACAAGCCGACCATCTTCAAAGCAGATGGTTCGGTTTATAATCAGGATTCAGCTGATACAGCTGTAGCATTTATAAATTGTTTAAAACACACTAAAGGAGAGTGGTATGGTCAGCCATTTGAATTGATTGACTGGCAGGAGCAGATTATACGAGATGTATTTGGTATAACAAAGCCGAATGGATACCGTCAATTTAATACTACTTATATCGAAATTGCTAAAAAGCAAGGAAAGTCAGAACTTGCGGCAGCAGTAGCACTACTGCTTACTTGCGGTGATTTTGAACATGGTGGAGAGGTTTATGGCTGTGCTTCTGACCGTCAGCAAGCATCCATTGTTTTTGATGTGGCTGTTGAGATGGTAGAGCAATGTCCGGCGTTAAAAGCTAGAATAAAACCTGTACTTTCTCAAAAGAGATTAGTGTATAAACCACTTGGGAGTTCCTATCAGGTTCTTTCTGCTGAAGCTTATACAAAGCATGGTTTAAATGTTCATGGAGTAGTATTTGATGAGCTACACGCTCAGCCAAACCGGCAGCTTTTCGATGTTATGACTCACGGTTCTGGAGATGCAAGAAAGCAACCACTATATTTTCTGATTACTACTGCGGGCAATGATCCGCACTCAATATGTTATGAAGTACACCAAAAAGCAAAGGATATTCTAGAAAGGCGAAAGGTTGATCCTACATTCTACCCAGTCATTTATGGTGCCAATGAAGATGAAGACTGGACAGATCCGAAGGTATGGGCGAAAGCCAACCCCTCAATGGGTATTACTGTAGATATTGAAAAGATACAAATTGCTTGTGAAAATGCAAAGCAAAACCCTGCAGAAGAAAATTTATTCAGACAACTTCGGTTAAACCAATGGGTGAAGCAATCAGTACGTTGGATGCCTATGGAAAAATGGGATAAGTGTTCATTTGCAGTAGACCCTGACAGTCTTGTAGGTAGACAATGCTACGGTGGATTGGACTTATCATCAACAACGGATATAACAGCATTTGTTCTTGTATTTCCACCAGAGTATGAAGATGATAAGTATATTATTCTTCCTTATTTTTGGATACCAGAAGATAATCTCGACCTAAGAGTGAGAAGGGATCATGTTCCCTATGATATATGGGAAAAACAAGGTTTCTTAAAGACAACAGAAGGAAATGTAGTGCATTATGGTTACATTGAAAACTTTATCGAAGAGTTGAGTTTGAAGTATAACATTCGAGAAATCGCTTTCGACCGATGGGGAGCAGTGCAAATGGTACAAAACCTTGAAGGAATGGGTTTAACAGTGGTGCCATTTGGTCAAGGATTTAAAGATATGTCACCACCAACTAAAGAATTGATGAAGTTAACTTTGGAAGGGAAATTTGCTCACGGAGGGCACCCGGTACTTCGATGGATGATGGACAATATATTTATTCGAACTGATTCTGCTGGGAATATCAAGCCAGACAAAGAGAAGAGTACAGAGAAGATAGATGGTGCGGTTGCAACAATTATGGCACTTGATAGAGCTATACGGCTTGGTGGAGCAAGCAATTCTGTTTATGATAATCGAGGATTAATTGTATTCTAACTATTCGGAGGTGATGCTTATGAGTTTATTAAAAGGAATGTTTCGGTCAAGAGATAAACCCCAAAATCGTATAGGAAGTTCATTTTCATTTTTGTTTGGCGGAACAACAGCTGGTAAAACGGTTAATGAGCGTACTGCTATGCAGACAACGGCGGTATATGCTTGTGTAAGAATATTAGCTGAAGCTATAGCAGGACTTCCATTACATGTATATATATACCGTTCAGACGGAGGAAAAGAAAGAATACCTTTCCATCCATTGTATCACCTTCTTCATGATGAACCAAATCCAGAGATGACTTCATTTGTGTTTCGAGAAACACTTATGAGTCATCTTTTACTTTGGGGTAATGCCTACGCACAGGTTGTTCGCAACGGGCGTGGTCAGACTATTGCACTTTACCCACTGTTACCAAGCAAAATGGATGTTAGCCGAGCATCAAATGGAGAGTTAGTATACACATATTACCGTGATGTTGATGAAAGTGGTTTAAACCCAAAAGGTGGCTATGTCACACTTCGCAAAGATGAAGTTCTACACATCCCGGGTCTTGGTTTTGATGGACTTATTGGCTATAGCCCAATAGCAATGGCCAAGAACGCTATTGGAATGTCACTTGCAACAGAGGAATATGGTGCAGCATTCTTCGCTAATGGTGCAAATCCCGGCGGAGTATTGGAACACCCAGGTGTAATCAAGGATATACAACGAGTCAAAGATAGCTGGAACAGTGCATACCAAGGAAGTGGAAATGCTCATAAGGTTGCTGTATTGGAAGAAGGCATGAAGTTTCAAGCCATAGGTATCCCACCTGAGCAGGCACAATTTCTTGAGACACGGAAGTTCCAGATTAATGAGATTGCTCGTATCTTTCGTGTACCTCCACATATGGTGGGTGACCTTGAGAAATCCAGCTTCTCAAACATCGAGCAACAATCTCTGGAGTTTGTGAAATACACACTTGATCCATGGGTGGTCCGCTGGGAACAAAGCCTTCAGCAAGCTTTATTATTACCATCTGAGAAAATAGAACTATTTATTAAGTTTAATCTGGATGGCTTGCTCCGTGGTGACTATCAGAGTCGAATGAATGGATATTCAGTTGGAAGACAAAATGGGTGGATGTCTGCAAACGATATTCGTGAGCTGGAGGATATGAATCGCATTCCTTCTGAAGAAGGCGGTGATTTGTATCTTGTGAATGGCAATATGCTCCCGCTTTCTCAGGCGGGTAATTTTTATGAAAAGGAGGCAAATAGCCAATGAGAAAATTTTGGAACTGGGTGCGAGATGAAGCCACCGAAGATCGTACTCTTTACCTTAACGGAGAAATATCTGACGAGACTTGGTGGGGTGACGAAGTAACACCTAAGATATTTAAGGATGAATTAATGGCTGGCTCTGGAAATGTAACAGTGTGGATCAATTCGCCCGGTGGGGATGTCTTTGCTGCCGCTCAGATCTATAACATGCTAATGGATTATGTAGGAAGTGTAACCGTAAAGATTGATGGACTGGCAGCAAGTGCGGCATCGGTCATTGCTATGGCTGGTGGTGATGTATATATGTCTCCGGTATCTATGCTTATGATCCATAATCCTTCGACCATAGCCATCGGAGACAGCGAGGAAATGCTCCGTGCAAAGGCTCTGCTTGATGAGGTAAAGGAAAGTATCATCAATGCATATGAACTAAAATCCGGGCTATCCCGAACTAAAATCTCCCACCTTATGGATGCAGAAACATGGATGAACGCAAACAAAGCAATTGAGCTTGGCTTTGCTGACAAAATTATGTTTACGGAGGATGAAGAGCGAAGTCCACTCGATACAGGGCAAGGACTTATATTCTCCCGTGCAGCTGTATATAACTCGCTTCTTGGGAAAATTCCCAAAAAACAAAAACCGAAAATAGGAACCCCAATCGAGTCGCTGGATAAGCGGCTTTCTTTAATTTCTCACTAATTTAAAGGAGGAAATACAATGAGTAAAATTCTTGAATTGCGCGAAAAGCGCGCTAAGGCATGGGATGCAGCAAAAGCATTCCTTGATACGAAACGTGGCGGTGATGGATTGTTATCCGCTGAAGACACTGCAACTTATGAAAAGATGGAAGCAGACGTTGTGGCTCTTGGTAAGGAAATCGAGCGTTTGGAACGTCAAGCATCTATCGACCTAGAACTGTCAAAAGCAACCAGTAACCCTATTATGAATCAGCCAACAAGAACGGGAGAGGAAAAGACCGGCCGTGCAAGTGCTGAATACAAAAAGGCATTCTGGAACGCTATGCGTGACAAGGTTAGTTATGATGTAAAAAATTCATTGACGATTGGTACCGATTCTGAGGGTGGATACCTTGTACCTGATGAATTCGAGCGAACCTTAGTGGAAGCACTAGAAGAAGAGAATATCTTCCGTAGACTTGCTAATGTTATCACGACATCTTCCGGTGATCGAAAAATCCCAGTTGTTGCAAGCAAAGGAACTGCAAGCTGGGTAGATGAAGAAGGAGCAATTCCTGAGAGTGATGATAGCTTTGGTCAGGTATCCATTGGTGCTTATAAACTGGCAACCATGATTAAAGTTTCTGAGGAATTGCTAAACGACTCTGTGTTTAATCTTGAAAGCTATATTACAAGAGAGTTCGCACGTCGTATTGGTAACAAGGAGGAGGAAGCCTTCTTCGTTGGTGATGGAACAGGTAAGCCAACAGGTATTCTGAATGCCACTGGTGGTGGTCAAGTTGGTGTTACTACAGCTGGAGCGACAGCTATCAATCTGGACGAAATGCTAGATCTGTTCTACAGTCTGAAAGCACCATATCGTAATAAGGCTGTTTTTGTAATGAACGATGCTACGATTAAAGCCATCCGTAAATTGAAAGACGGAAACGGACAGTATCTATGGCAACCTTCCATCCAAGCAGGAACACCAGATACCATTCTAAACCGTCCTCTTTACACCTCTGCATATGTGCCTACTATTGAAGCAGAAGCAAAGACCGTAATATTTGGTGACTTCAGCTATTACTGGGTGGCTGATCGTCAAGGAAGAGTATTCAAAAGATTAAATGAACTCTTTGCCGTTACAGGTCAAGTAGGATTTATTGCTACTCAACGTGTTGATGGCAAGCTTATCTTACCAGAGGCTGTTAAGGTGCTCCAGCAGAAAGCGTAATGGAGGTGCGATATGAGTTATAACACGAAGAACTACATGGAGCAAGGCGGCGAGAAATTAGTAATTGGTGGAACTTTAGAAATCTTAGAGGGAGCTTCAGTAACGGGGCTCCCAATTGCTGAAAATCAAGCGGACAGCACAGCCACTGATGTCGCTGGGGTGGTTACGGATTTCAATGCCATGCTAGTCAAATTAAAAGCTGCAGGACTAATGGAGGCTGACTAAAGGAGGTTGGTGATATGGCAGTTGCAGACAATCTCTTGCCTAAGGTCAAGGCGAACTTAATCCTAAAGCATGACCAAGATGATGATCTCCTTATTGGTTTTATCACTGCAGCATTGTCGTATGCCCAGAGTTATCAGCATGTCTCTGAAGGCTATTATGAAACCAATACCATGCCACCTACAACAGAACAAGCAGTGATAATGCTGTCGAGCCATTTCTATGAAAGTAGGGATGGTTCGACGGCTGGTTTCTTCGCTGATAGTGTACAGGCGGGTCAACAAGTATGGAACACAGTGAATTTACTTTTACGCCTTGACCGAGAGTGGGGTGTATAGCATGAGCTTTGGAAAGATGAATACCTTTATTGATATTATTAGCACCGTGCCAATTAAAGATAAGGAAGGCTTTTCTATAAAGGGAGATAACATACTCGCTAGTGTACGTGCTTATAAGGAAGATCGTCACGGCAGTGAGAGGTGGATGAATATGGCTTCTTTTTCTACTGCCTCTTGCCTATTTCGGTTTAGGAAAATCCCTGGACTTGAGGTTAATACAGAAATGGCCATAGTCTGTGATGACAGTAGATATCAAATTTTAAGTGTAGAGGATGTAAGAAGCCGCGGGATGTATGTTGAGGTTTTAGCTGAAAAGATAGAACCAACTGTGAGGTGATGGATATGGCAAGAGTAAATATCAAGATGCCGGAGGAATTTCTTTTAAAGGTATTCAGGTTATCTGACCAGACTGATGTTATTCTACCAAAGGTTTTAGAAGTTGGTGGTGAAGTGGTTCTGGATAAAGTCAAAGGTAATCTTAGTAAAGCAATCGGCAGGGATACTAAATATTCATCAAGAAGCACTGGTGAACTGCTATCCTCATTGGGTCTTTCTGGTGCAAAACAGGATAGAGGCGGCAACTTCAATGTGAAAGTTGGTTTTGCAGAGCCACGATCAGATGGAGAAAGTAATGCTAAAATTGCTAGTATCATTGAATACGGAAAGCATGGTCAGCCTGCAAAACCCTTCCTTAAACCAGCGAGAACTGCGTCTAGAAAGGCTTGTATGAATGCTATGATAGCCAAGCTAGAGGAGGAGATCAGTAAGATATGAATATTTTAGAAGAACTCAATACCCTCGTTACTGCTATACCACTCCCCGTTGAAACTGGGGTCTTTTCAGGTTTAGCGCCGGATGAGTATGCTGTGATACTTCCTCTTTCAGAAATCTTCGAAGTCCATGCGGATAATCGCCCAGGATTTGATGTGCAGGAAGCTAGGATATCTCTGTTCTCAAAAAATAATTACTTAGAACGGAAAAGGCAGCTCACACAAGCTTTACTAGATGCAGACTTCACTGTGACGGAACGTCGGTATATTGGCCACGAGGACGATACCGGATATCACCATTATGCCATCGATGTGGCAAAAAACTATAGATTGGAGGAGTAACTTATGGCAACAATCGGTCTTGATAGATTGTACTATTCAAAAATAACTGAAGATATCAATGGTGAAGAAACCTATGCTGTACCTTCAGTTCTTGCAAAAGCCATTACTGCCGAACTCTCGGTGGAGTTGGTTGAAGCAATCCTGTATGCGGATGATGGTGCGGCCGAGGTCGTGAAGGACTTTAACAGTGGCACACTCACTCTTGGTGTAGATGACATTGGCCCAACTGTAGCAGCAGATTTAACTGGTGCGACTACAGACGACAACGGAGTATTAATCTCAGCAAGTGAGAACGTAGGAACCCCTGTCGCGGTAGGATTTCGTGCTCAAAAGGCCAATGGCACATACCGATATTTTTGGCTATACAAAGTGATGTTTGGATTACCAGCAACCAACTTACAAACAAAAGCAGATACCATCACCTTCTCTACACCCACGATTGAAGGGACGGTAATGCGAAGAAACAAGCTGGATGGTATGGGAAAACATCCATGGAAAGCAGAGGTCACAGAAGGTGATGCAGGTGTTTCTTCTGCAATTATAACAGGTTGGTTTACGGAAGTTTATGAACCAGTATATACACCTGAACCTTAGGAGGGAAAATGATGGAGAATGAGAGAAGTGCGGCTATCAATATTGGTGGAAAAGAGTATGAACTTATTTTAACTACACGAGCAACAAAGGCGATTGCTGGTCGATATGGTGGACTTGAAAATCTTGGTGAAAAGTTGATGAAATCTGAAAACTTCGAGATGGCACTGGATGAGATTATATGGTTAATTACATTACTTGCAAACCAGTCTATATTAATTCGGAATCTTAGAAACAAAAATTCACCAGAAGAGTTGCTAACTGAGGAAGAGGTAGAAATCCTAACCACACCGTTTAATCTGGCAGAATATAAAAACGCTATTACAGAAGCTATGTTTAAAGGTACGAAACGTAATGTGGAAAGTGAAGAAGAAACACCAAAAAACGTGGAAGTCGGGTAACAGACGCTGAGGTCTTTACCCGGCTTTTTTACTATGGAACAGTTCAGATGGGCATGGATGCAGAGGAGTTCTGGCTGATGCCAATTGGACTGTTTTTTGATTTGTGGACCTGCCATAAGCAATGGCATGGAATTGAGAAACCAAAGAGAACTCAAACGATTGATGATATTATTCCATATGGTATTTGAAATATATGGATAACTATGATACTCTTTATTTAATGCTAAAAGAGTTACAAACAAATAGGAATTTGAACGGAGGGATTACATGGTAAGTAAAACAGATGCCATTGAGATAATATCATATGCTGAAGAAAATGAAATTAACATTTGGATAGATGGCGGTTGGGGAGTAGATGCGCTATTAGAAGAAGAAACAAGAGTACACAATGATATTGATTTATTTGTGGAAGAAAATAATAGTAAAAAGTTTATTGAAATATTAAAAGAAAAAGGCTTTGCTGAAGTTACCGAAGCATATACCACCACATCTCACACGGTTTGGAAGGATAGTAAAGGCAGAATAATTGATCTTCATATATTTAAATTCAATGAACACGGATTCATTGTTTTTGAAGGAGAAGCATATCCTCCAGAAGTGTTTAGCGGCATTGGGAAAATAGGTGATAAAATGGTAAGATGTATTGATGCTGAAAATCAAGTATTATTTCACTTGGGCTATGAGCATGATGAAAATGATGTGCGCGATGTAAAACTATTGTGTGAGAGATTTGATATTCCTGTTCCGAGTGAATACAAGTAACTGACAAATGCCAGTTTATATGTCACGATGAAGTAATAAAAATATATGAGGATTAATTTAGGAGCAATCAAAAGATTGCTCCTTTTTCATGCCCTTTTTTAAGGAGGAGGTGATGGCATGGCAGACAATTTTGGATTAAAGATAGGCGTTGAGGGAGAGCGTGAATTCAAGAATGCCTTGCGGGATATTAATCAATCCTTTAAGGTACTGGGTAGTGAAATGGCCCTAGTGACCAGTCAGTTTGATAAAAACGATAAATCTATACAGTCGGTTACTGCTCGCAATGCAGTTTTAAATAAAGAAATTGATGCACAGAAAGATAAAATTTCTACCCTTAAGGCTGCCCTTGATAATGCCACCACCTCGTTTGGTGAAAATGATCGTCGTACCCAAAACTGGCAGATACAACTAAACAAGGCTCAAGCAGAACTAAATGGCATGGAGCTTGAGTTAGAGCAGTCTACAGTTGAAGCAGATAATCTTGGAGATGAACTTGAAGATTCGGGCAAAAGTGCAGAAGATGCTGGTGGCAAGTTTGATAAGCTCGGTGGCATATTGAGTGGTATCGGTGTAGCAATGGGGACAGTTGCAGTTGCTGCCGGAGCTGCAGCAATTAAGTTAGGCAAAGAGGTAGTTACACAGTTCGGAGAGTTGGAACAGAACTTAGGTGGCTCTGAGGCAGTTTTCGGCAAATATGCTTCGTCGATTCAGAAAACAGGCGAGGAAGCCTATAAAAACCTTGGCGTTTCCCAAAGCGATTATCTTGCAACTGCCAACAAAATAGGTGCATTATTCCAAGGTTCTGGTATCGAACAACAAAAAAGCCTTGAGTTAACTGAAAAAGCAATGCAACGTGCTGCTGACATGGCATCCGTTATGGGTATCGATATGTCCTCTGCAATGGAAGCCGTCACTGGTGCGGCTAAAGGCAACTTTACCATGATGGATAACTTAGGTGTTGCAATGAACGCTACAAACATTGAAGCCTATGCTCTCTCAAAGGGATTGGATTTCACATGGAAAACTGCAACGCAAGCAGAGAAAGCCGAAGTTGCAATGCAGATGTTCTTTGAGAACACAGAGCAGTATGCGGGTAACTTTGCTAAAGAGTCAACTCAGACTATCTCCGGTTCTATTGGATTGTTAGAAGCTGCGCTTGGTTCTTTTACCGCAGGACTCGGCAATGCTGATGCCGACATGACAAACCTAACGGAAAATCTCGTGGATGCTTTTGAAGCAGTTGTTGCTAACATTGTACCCGTTTTAGAAAATATCGTAACCGCTTTACCGTCAGCTACAGGAGCAATTCTAGAAGCGGTTGCAGATTTGCTTCCTTCGCTTCTTGAAACTGTCACAAGTATATTCACGCAGGTATTAGAAACAATTTTGAATCTCTTACCTGAACTAATTCCAGCAGCGGTTGGTGCAATAATGACTATCGTTGGTGCGCTAATTGATAATCTTCCGTTGCTCATAAATGCGGCAATTGAACTTGTAACCACACTTGTAGAGGGTATTGGCTTAGCTTTACCGCAGCTAATACCCGCAGCAGTTTCTGCTATAATTCAGATTGTTCAAGGACTTATAGAAAACTTACCTCTAATCCTAGATGCGGCTTTACAGTTAATACTTGGGTTAGCACAAGGATTGGTGGAAGCCATACCACAGCTGATATTAGCTTTACCAGCTATTATATCAGCTGTAGTAGAATTTCTAATTGATGCTATACCCCAGATTATTGATGCCGGTATTCAATTATTGACTTCATTAGTAACTGCACTACCTACGATCATTGATGCAATTTTGGAAGCAATTCCAGAAATCATCGATAATATTATTAATGCGGTTATTAAGTCTATTCCGATGATTATAGACGCAGGCATCCGCCTTTTAATATCGTTAATTCAAGCATTACCACAGATTATTACGACAGTCGTAGCCGCGATTCCTAAGATTATAACCTCATTGGTAGGTGCTATTGTAGATAACATTGATCAGATCATTCTAGCAGGTGTTCAGTTGTTTGTTGCTCTTATTGAAAATCTGCCACAGATTATTTTGGAAATAATAAAAGCAGTACCGCAGATCATCGAAGGACTCATTAATGCATTCTCTGATTATATAAGTGATATGACCGATATGGGTGGTGATCTAATCAAAGGACTATGGCAGGGGATATCAGATGCGGGAGCATGGCTATGGGATAAGATATCTGGATTTTTTGGGAATGTAGTTTCAAAAATTAAAAGCTTTTTTGGCATTTCATCTCCATCAACATTATTTGCAGGGCTTGGACGCAATATGGGTGAAGGTATTGGTGTCGGATTTGAAGATGCGATGGAGACCGTATCAAGAGATATGCAAAATGTGATACCAACAAGTTTTGATATGAATTACAGAAATATGGCAGGACAGGGTGGTGTAAATAACGTTGGTACAGGCATCACACAAAACATTTCGGTTGTTACACCTAAGGCTTTGTCTGAAAAGGAATTGTCGAGGGAGTTTACAAACCTGTCACGTAAACTGTTACTAGAAATATAAGGAGGGGATGGCTATGGAAGTTACCTATATCAATTCGAGTGGTGAAAGCATCACGCTCAATCAAAGCCGCCCATTTTTCATTACCAAGATAGACGGTACAGGAAACATACGCCAGACTGTAAACACTTTCAAGGCACCGGAACAGGACGGTGCTTTTTATGTGTCATCTACGATGGATATGCGAAACATTATATTAGAGGGTACGATTATAGCAAATACACCAGATGAAGCATATGAGCTGCGTAAAAGCTTCCTAAGATTATTCAGCCCTAAGAAGTCGGGAGTTATTAGATATCGTGAGAGACAAATTTCCTGTGTTGTTGAGGAGGCTGTATTATCAGTCTCCTCAAGAGAGAGGATACCAAAGTTCTTTATAAGCCTACTATGTCCAAACCCTTTCTTTGAAACCTTGGATGATGTATGGCATGACCTTGCTTCTTGGGAGCCTTTGCTAGAGTTTGAATTAGAGATACCGGAGGATGGCATCGAGTTTGGGATAAGACAGCCAAGTCAGATCATTGCAGTGGATAATTTCGGAGATGTACCTTGTGGTTGTGAAGTTATATTTAGAGCATTAGGGCCAGTTACTAATCCAGAGCTTCTACTTATGGATACTGGTGAGTATATAAGAATTCTTACAACAATGAATAATGGGGATGAATATCACATATACACTCACTTTGCTGAAAAAAGAGTAATAAGCTTCATAAATGGTACAGAAAGTAACGCCTTTTATCTATTAGATACATCCTCTAATTTCTTTCAGTTAGAACCCGGCATGAATAATCTTCGCTATGATGCATCGGCGAACTTGGAATTATTGGATGTTATCATAAATTTCCGTCCACAGTTTTTGGGGGTGTAGCATATGGAGCTATATGTATTTAATCAACATCGAGCCTTAATCGGAATTGTAGAATCATTTGAATACCTACGATGGACTAGACGTTACTCCCAGTGCGGGTCATTTGAATTAAAGGCCAATGCATCCACTGAAAATGCAGCATTACTTCAGGTGGGAAATTATATCTGGAAGAACGATGATGAAGAAATTGGATTAATCGAGTTTCAACAGCTATCTCAAACAGATAGCGAGATCATTATAGTTAGTGGAAGGTTTGCGACAATACTGTTAGGACGAAGAATTATCTGGAATACGGAGAGGCTGAATGGTGACTTATCAGCTTGTATAGGACAATTAATAAACAACAATGTCATATCGCCATCTGATCCTGATAGGCAAATAACAGATATTAGTTTTTCGTCACCTAATCTAGATATCCCAGTGAAACAGCAAGTGTCGTATACCAACCTTTTAGATAAAATACAGGAACTATGCACAGCAGCATCCGTTGGAATCAAAACTATCTTTTCACCAGAGTCTGGTCACTTAACGGTCACATTGTATATGGGAACATCATCTCAAGCTGTGTTTTCAAAGGAGTATGATAACTTACTGGATCAAACATTAACAAAAAACACAGCATCTTATGCCAATACAGCTAAGATTGGAGGGGAGGGAGAAGGTGAGAATGGTCGTATTTTTGAGCATATCTATAACGGCGCTGGGGAAGAACGAAGAGAAGTATTTGTAGATGCGAAGGATCTTCGTGTTGCAGATTTTCCAACGGACTATGATGAGGCATTAATCCTTCGTGGTTTGACAAGACTCTCAGAGCTTTCCATGTCTCATTCCTTTGATGTGATTGTCAATAACCACAGTAACTTAACCTATAAGACGGATTATGATCTCGGTCAGGTGGTTCAGGTTATTTCAAAAAAGTGGGGTGTTACGATGACAGCCCGTATCGAAGAAGTGGAAGAAAGCTATGATGCGGAAGGACAGAGTATTAATGTAACCTTTGGAAAGGCTGAGCTTACAATTGCACAAAAACTTAAATCTGAATTTAGCCAAGTACGAACATCTCTTGGAGCTCCGACAGGCCTTACTGAAATGCTCGGTGAATCAAATGAGTGGACTGATCTTCAAAAATTCTCAGGTGGTGTCATGATTAGTTCTGCTAGACTTGCTGCAAATACATCAACAGCAGGAGGCAATGACCCAACACTGGCAAAATACTACCATGTTGCAAGGGTTGTCATTAATGGTTCATTTAATCGTATTGCCTTTAAGTTCGATTATATTGGTACTGGAACAACTCCCAAAATGGGTACCATTGAAGGATATGTTTATTCTACATCATCTTTCTCGACCATATCCATTCAATCTTATGTGCAAGCTTATACAAGAGATAAAAGTCCATTTTTACCGACTGATATCAAAGTAGTTAAGTCCGCAAGTTCTACTAAAACAATATGGGATATCTATGTTTGGTTATCAGACTATGGCACGGCATATGTAAATGGATTATATGCACTTACTGAATCAGGAAATCTTTTAGCTGACCCCAGAAATGGAGACCTACTTCTTGTGGCTAACCTGCCTATTGTATCAAGTACATTCACTTATGAAGGTGAGAATTTTACGGTAACAGCTATTGATAATGGAGTTGTAAGAACATCTACTTATAGCGAGAAAGGTGAGTTTAATTCGATACAGTTACCGAATCGAGATATAAGTCTTACGTCGTCCGATAATCCGTTACAGATCGGTGTATCTGGTGGAGTAAATATGGTCTTTGACGGTAATGAGATTATGACACGAAATAACGGATTGTCATCGCCCATGTATTTAAATCTAGAGGGAGGTCCCGTTTGTGTTAATGGAGACGCTAACACAGGTATTGTTTATGGTGGAGATACTGGGTGGCAGTTTGTACAGGATGCAGAATTTCAGAATGGTTTTACAGCTTATACAGGAGGAACAGCACAGCGGCCTAGATACCGAAGAGTTGGACGGATGGTGCATTTATTTGGTGCATGTTCTCCGCCTACTGGTGCTACCATAAACTCGGCTTCAGCGACGAGTATGTTCACATTGCCAGTAGGGTTCAGGCCAAATTATGATTTTCGTACCTTATGTCAAGGGTCAAGTACGAATAAGTGGCTGTTTGTAGTAGGTGAAAACGGACAATGTACTGCAGCACGTTATGGCACTAACGAGTATGCTTCGAACATCACAGGTAATGAGTGGCTTCCGTTTAGCGTATGTTTTTTAGCTGATCCGAGCTAACATATATTAATGAAGGAGGGTTTTATTATGGAAAAGAGTGGATTTTTTAACTCTTCGAACGGTGACCGGATTTACGATGCCACTGATTTTGCTACCTATTTTGGCAGCTTAGTTTCGAATGGCATATTTTATAAGGATACTACAAATCTGCAAGTGACTCCAGGTTTAGGAATGGCAGTAAATATAGCAGTTGGAAGTGGTTGGATTAACGGTTATCATTATGAGAATACTGCAGTGCTTAGCAAGACACTAGAAACTGCAAATGGTTCATTTCCAAGGATTGATCGGATTGTTATGCGATGGAGCTTTCTTGAAAGGAATATCATTATTACAGTTCTAACGGGTACAGCAACTGCCTCACCAAGTGCTCCGGCCTTAACAAGAAACTCGGATATCTATGAATTGTGCCTTGCAGAGGTATTGGTTCCACAGGCAGCTACGTCTATAACTATAGGAAATATCACAGATACGAGGTTGAATTCTACTCTATGCGGAACAGTGAATTCTCTAGTTACAGCAGTGTATGAATGAGGTGAGTAAGCATGGCAAATTACCAAGCTACAAATGCATGTACTTGGCGTGATGGGAGATATATTCCAGGCACTACGCAAGATATAAGGCAAGGGGTATTTGAAGATTTAGGTCAATGCGTCGGTGTTATGATATTTAATCTGACATCTATACGAAATCAATACCAGGACTATTACCCGACAAGTGCGTCCCTTGCACTTACACGAACAGGAGCTGGTGCCTGGGGTAGCGAGCGAACGATGACGCTTTATGCTGGAAACCAAACTGGTATCCCGTCTTTGAGCTCTTCAACGAATATAAATGCTCCTCGTCCAACCAAAGTAAGTTCTGCCTACAATTATGATATCTCTGCAGGGCAGGGTGATAAAATAATAAATATTTCAACGGCATTGATTGATTCCATAGGAAGTGGAGCTAGTAATTGCCTTTTTATAGATGCAGGGTCGAGCACAACTCATTACATGTCTTTTATGGGGAGAAACGACCTTACAAAGATTGTACTAACAGTTAACTGGGAAAGCCGTACGACTGCAGCTAGTGCACCAACGTCATGTTCACTTAGTAGTACACTTGCCGAGGGTAATGTAACCCTATCCTGGAGCGGTGCAAAGTCCGGAGCAAATAATGATATATCAGCCTATGAAATTCAGTACAGCGATTCTACAAATAACTCTACCTGGGGAAGTTGGACAGCACTTACTGTTATAAATTCTACTGCTACTAGTGGTAGTTTGTCAGTCTCTCCACCAAACATAAGAGGAGATTTTCGAAGATTTCGTATCCGTACACGTGGTATGGCAGGTAGTGCCTATTACTCAGGATGGAAGGTCTCATCAAATACTGTAAGAAAAAATACACTACCAGCTGCTCCTACAACAGCAATAGCTTCACCGGAAATCTATAGTAATGAAACTATAACATTAACTTGGTCAGGAGCGGCAGGAGGAACAAGTGCAATTAGAGGATACCGAATTTCAAGCCGCACATCTATGGATAATAATACTTGGGGCGAATGGAATGAACTCATTACACTTAATCTTAATGCCAATAGTGGTAGTTATAATCCCGTAGTAACTAATGTATCAGGAACCTACACACAGTTTAGTATAAGGACTATTGATGTTCTTGGTGCTATTTCATCAGAGAAAATTAGCAATAGTATTTTATGCAACATTACAGCTTGTGGTGAACCGACCATATTTGCCTTAAGTACTACAATAGCGGAGGGAAGTCTTACTCTTTCATGGAGTGGGGCTACTGCGGGAGCTGGTAATGCAATTATAGGTTATGAGATAGAATACAGCGATTCTAATGATGATAGCAACTGGGGTATGTGGAGTCCACTTAAAACGGTTATTACTTCTGGAACCAGTGGCTCAACTAGCGCATCTCCAACACCTATACGTGGGCACTACCGCAGATTTAGAATTCGTACGATTGGAACAGCAGGAAGTAGCTATTATTCTGATTGGAAGGTGTCTGTAAGTAGTGTCAGAAAAAATATTCTACCAACGCCACCTTCCATTTTAATAGCTTCACCAACCTTGTACGAGACTCCAACTGTAACAATAGCTTGGAGTGGAACACTACCTGGTACCAGTCCAATCAAACATTATGTAATTCAGCGTAGTACGTCATTTATGGGTAATCCACCATGGACATCATACGAAACATTGGCAACGATTGTATCTAGTGAAACATCTGGTACTTACGTAGCGGAAGCATCAAATTTGCCTGGGACATCAACAAGATATCGTATCAGTGTTACAGATACACTCGATGCAGTTTCTGCTTATGTGACTAGTAATATAGTTACGAAAAATAGTCCTCCCACAGCACCTAAAATCGAATGTCCAATGTCTGGTAGATCAACATACAATTTAACACCACGATTTATGATTACAACGGGTATAGAGCCGGATGGTCAGACACAGATTGTTGAGGTAAGGCTTAATGCGGGTCAGTGGTTCAACAGTGTTGATAATCCCGAGTTGTTCTCTACAAATGGCTATCTCGGAGATAACACAAAAACGGTATTTAAAGCACCGGCATTATCATACGGAAGTCATAAAGTGAGCATTCGGTGCTTGGATAGTGACTTAATGACTTCAAGTGCTGAGATTGTAAAAACATTCAATGTACAGTCATCACCTTTTCAGTTAATTACGGCAAATGTAACTACGGTTAAGGCAACGCATATTAATACTCTTCGTACTACTGTTAATACCATTCGTGAATTCCACTGTATGCCTCCGATTGTATGGGGAGAAGAAATCATTTCTTTAAAAACCACAATAGAAAGGTGGCCACAACACATACAAGAGCTACGAGCAGCACTTGAACCAATTATTACTAGGATTAATGAATTTGATGGTACATCCACTTTTGACATACCACCAGTGGAATGGATACCTTTTGGAGTAGGTAGACCAAAGGCCGATGTAATGATACAACTGCAGGAATTGATACAGATACTATAATGTTATAGCGCTCTTGTTAACCAGGGCGCTTATTCAAAAATATGAGTGGAGGATTTGAGAATGAAAAAGATGTGGAACAAGATACAAGCCGCATTGACAGTCGTTGGAGGGTTTGTTGGGTGGTTTCTCGGTGGCTTTGATGGTTTTCTCTATGCGCTAATAACCTTAGTTGTAATTGATTATATAACGGGCGTGTTATGTGCAATTATTGATAAGGATTTGTGCAGTGAGATTGGAGCGAGGGGCATCTCTAAAAAGGTGCTTATTTTTATATTGGTAGGTGTGGCGCATGTGCTAGATACAAATGTACTAGGAGCTGTAGGCAATACAGATGCAAATGTTCTTCGTACTGCAGTGATTTTCTTTTACCTAAGTAATGAAGGAATATCTATCCTCGAAAATGCATCTCACATCGGATTACCTATCCCTGAAAAACTTAAAGATATACTAAAACAACTGCACCGAAGGGAAGATGGTGGGTCACAGGAGGGTAAGTCATGATAGATTTAACTAAAGTGGCAACGGTATTCATTGGTCGACGCGGTGAGCACCATTACCGTAATATTGAGTTTGATGTTTCTAGCTTATTAGAAGATAAATACCCTGGCGCATCCTTAAATGCAATTTATAGAAGGCCAGATGGAATTGCGTATCCGGTGGTTACAAATTACGTTGATGGTGTCCTAACGTGGTCACCAAGTGCAACAGATACAGTACAAGTCGGTGTGGGGCGGTTGGAAATAAGAGTCACAGACTGTGATGTGGTAGGAAAAAGCGTTCGTATTCTAACCATAGTAGAGGATGCCTTGGATGATGGGATTGTCCAGCCACCGGAACCTCCGGCACAAGAATGGCTAAATCATGTACTATCAGTATTAGCCGAATTAGATGTTAAAGAAATAAATAGTCTACTCAACCTCATCTATGGTCTGCTGACTAACAACTATGATTTACTAAACACAACGCACGATCTAATCGAGGATATGCGTGATACATTATACATGCGAACAGGTATTATTCTCAACCATTTGCATCCGATAGAAACTGCTACTGCACCAGATATGGTTAGCCGAAGAGGTGCCATCACTTTTACGAGCATAAATAGCGGAAACAATCTAGTAATAGGTACGGTAACATATACCTTTGTTACAGCTTTGGGTAGCCCTGCTGCAAACAATGTGCAGGTGCTTATACAAGGGAACATTCGAAATACTGTCAAGAAGCTTGCAGAAGCCATAAGGGGCATCCAAGATATAGCTAATATTGTTTATGGATCAGGAGCATCACCAAATCCGGCTTGCACAGCTTATTGGACGAGTCGGATTTTTTCCATTGGTGATATTACCATTCCTTCTGGTGAGAGTCTATTCTTATTGGAAAGAGCAGAAAATGCGACGTCACCATTGACGCTTACCTCTACTGCAACGGCCACGATCAATGCATTCACCAGAGCAAGCTATTTAAGATATGTCCTTAGCGGTAATGCTACTGGAACAGGCGGTATAAATAGTGTCAGAGGACCTTTGCAAACATTATTGCCCATTGGAAGCGTGGTTATAGGAGGACAGGACGGATTGCTTTATCCGACTGCTTATGATTGTCATTTGGTTACTCTTTGTCGTCAATCGGATACAAGTGAAAAAGAACTAGACTTATATATATCAAACGATGAAGTGAACTTTACCAGAATATCACGCAGCACTCCTATTGGTGCTGATAGTTCAAACGCTGGGTTGCATATTGATATTCAACTGCGTCAAAGTCGAGTGCCTTCTGGTTATGGGTTGTATATCAGTATGGGAAGTGATGGCACATCGGCTAGTGCGTACTGTGATCTGAAATTTACTTATCATCTGTACCCAGTAACTTTACCAGCCAATTAAAAATTATGAGGTGATAATATTGAATTTGTATAAATTGATACTTACGAAAAACGCCTGTTATAAAGCAGGTAAAACCATAACACCAAAAGGGATTATGGTTCACTCCACTGGAGCAAGTAACCCATGGCTTAAACGTTATGTTGGTCCTGATGATGGACTCCTTGGTAAGAACCAATACAAAAACCACTGGAATCAAGATAAACCAGGTGGAAAGCAAGTTTGCGTTCATGCCTTCATTGGTAAATTAGCAGATGGCTCGATAGCCACCTACCAAACATTACCTTGGAATCATCGTGGGTGGCATTGTAGTAGCGGATGGAAAGGGTCTGGTAATGACACACATATCAGTTTTGAGATTTGTGAGGATAATTTATCCGATAGATCATACTTCCACAAGGTGTTTAGTGAAGCAATAGACCTTTGCGTATATCTTTGCAAGTTATATGGTCTAAATGAGAACAATATCATCTGCCACAGTGAAGGATATAAACTTGGTATAGCCAGTAATCATGCAGATGTAATGCACTGGTTTCCAAGGCATGGTGAGACCATGGACTCCTTTAGAAATGCTGTGAAAGAAAGACTGCAGGCAGAAGAAGAGAAAGAAGATAAGAAATATTATCGGGTACAAATCGGTGCATTTACTTCTAAATCTAATGCTGAAGACTTTCTAGATAAGGTCAAAAACGCTGGATTTACTGATGCTTACATCAAAAAAGAATAATTAATTATTATGGCCGCTAGGTGATTAATTTCACTTGGCGGCGAATTTTTTTTGAAAATATTCGTTCAAATTGATAATTTCTGTCCTTATGAGGTCTACTAACCAAATATCGTTAGATGGTACTTCAGCAAGTAATCTATTTATAAAATATCGTTTAGAGTTATATTTACAATATTAATGTATGAATTACATTTCTCTACCTAACGGAATTTTTTCTACTTCAAATTGCGTATTTATTATTGACCAAAGTTGAGGAACGTAACTCATAACATTCCATAAACCACTTCCGTTTAGTCCTCTGTCAACAATAATCTTGAGTATTGAATTTATGCTTATGCCATTAATAAACCATACGACATGATTTACCGGGATGCCAGATGGTGCCGTATTATATTTGTAGAAAGGAGTTTGGGATTCTTCATCAAATTGAATGACAACATGGTATTGCCTGGCTTGCTCAAGAGCTGCTTCCAATGAAAGTGATTTTGCATTTGAAAGACCAATGATATACGGAAGTTCCCAATCATAGGCGATAAGAAGCAAACCAGTTACTATTTTTTCGGGACTTATCTGAGACTCTATGAAATCCAGAAATTCATTTGTTCTTGATACTGATGCGATTGGCGCCGGTGGTCCCAGATAGGAGCCCCAGAGATAGGTTAAGATAATTACTCCATCCGATAGTTGTGCGATCTTTGTATAATCAATTTTTTCAAAAGAAATCTCTGTCGCTGTAAAAATGATACTAGGAGATATTGTAACGAAAAATATAAACCCTTCTTCTTTAAAACGAGTATATGCTTTAGTATTGAAGGTCTCATATGCAGATAATGATACATTTGACAATAATTCATAAGCTATATTTATCCCGTAATAACCCTTCTTTTTTAATATGACTATCAAATTATCAATAAGCTTATCCATTTGATCTTCGTTATTTAATATGTTATACGCTGATTGTACATCGATCTGTCCAAGAGTTGATAATGTAGTAATAATAAGAATAGGTGCTACTCCATAAGTCTTTGCCATTAGCAATATATCTTCATCATCAGTTTCTTCAATAGTACCTCCTTCCATCACTCTGTAACCAAATATACTAAGGTACGTTAAATAAGGCAAAGTTTTTCTAAGGTTATTTCTATCGACGAATTCTCTTGCATAACCACTAGTCGTTATTCTCCTGATTTTTTCACCATAACTGATAATTAATGTTTCACCTGGATAGATATACTCTCTTTCTGAAAGATATGGATTGTTCCTAAGTAATTCTAATACAGTTATATCATTTTTATTCGCAATTTCCTGTAATGTATCACCATCCTGAACGGTATAAATTTTTTGGGGAAAAGTTATTACTAATACCTGTCCTGGGAGTAATATACCTTCAGCTTCATACCCATTATCAAGTAGAATTCTATCGACAGGGACCCCATATAAATTCGCTATATCATTAATAGTGTCTCCTTCTTGTACGACATATAATTCCATCAACTCTACCTCTCCAAAAAGTCCTATAATAGATTATATTAATAAAACGTTAAATAATGATTGGTAAATTTTAATACTATCGATATTCAATAACATTTTATTCATTAACTAAGTCTTAATTTACTCCTTTTATAATGTTCATAACGGAACTACATTGTTTTGTTTAACACAATATCATATGCAACAAATACTTACTAATAACTTCTCATAAAATTGCTGTGAATACCATTGCGCTAGCTACAGTGATTTTACTTTATACACCTCTATAATGAACTCGTTAGTATTTTTATTTGTGGGTTTACTTTTCTTGTTTCTTTCCTTTGCTGTATTATGAAAGTTTCTTTTTCTAAAATATCCGTCCAAATCAATGTTTTCTGTCCTTAGGTAGTTAGAGGGGTTAGATTGATATGTTCCCTCGGAAAGAGGCCGAGAAAATGCAAGTTACAAAATTAGAAGCAGTTGAAACGGTAAAATTTAAAGTAGCAAAGCCTACAGAGGATGCACTTAAAAATGAGTACGAATTTTTAATTGCAAAAAATCTCACAAAGAAACTTTTAGAAAAGGGCTTTATTAATCAAAGTGAATTTGACAAGATTATGGCCAAAAACCGTGAAACTTTCTCTCCGTTTTTAGCGGAGATAATGGCCTAAAAGACTTGATAAATAAGGCCTTTAGAGTGATTAATAGTACTGTGAAAAGGAGGTTGAGACAATGAAACGGATAACAAAGATTGAAGCAAATGAGAAGTTGCAGATGACAAATAAGAAACTTCGTGTTGCTGCTTATGCTCGTGTTTCAACAGATAGCCGTGAACAGCTCGCCAGCTTAGAAGCCCAAAAAAATCACTATGAAGTCTATATCAAAAACAACCCAGACTGGGAGTATATTGGCCTATATTATGATGAAGGTTTATCCGGTACGAACATGGCAAAACGAGATGGTCTTCTTAGGATGATTTCTGATTGTGAGAAAGGCTTGATAGATTTTATCATTATTAAATCCATTAGCCGCTTTGCTAGAAATACGACAGAATGCCTTGAAGCAGTCAGAAAGTTAATTAAGCTTAAGGTCTTTATTTATTTCGAGAAGGAAGGCATCAATACTGGTGAAATGGAAAGCGAGTTACTACTTACCATTTTCAGTAGCCTTGCGGAAAGTGAATCAGTTTCTATTTCTGAGAATGAGACATGGGCTATTCAGAAAAGGTTCCAAAACGGTACCTTTAAAATTGGATATCCGCCATACGGATATAAGAATGTGAATGGCAAGATGGTTATCGATGAAGCGGAAGCAGAGATTGTAAGATTTGTTTTTGCGGAGTGCCTTTCGGGAAAAGGCTGCTATATGATAGCAAAAGCACTTAGAGAGAAAAAGGTACCTACAAAGAAAGGTGGGAAATGGAGCTCTAGCGGAGTTAAAGAAATCCTGAAAAATGAGAAGTACAAAGGGGATGTACTCTTACAAAAAACATTCACGGATTCGCAGTTTAACAGACATTACAACCGTGGCGAAAAGCCACAGTACTATGTCAAAGATCATCATGAGGCAATTATCAGTGATGGGGATTATGAAGCAGCACAGTTAATTATTGATCAACGATCAAAAGAAAAGAATATTGTTACGGAAGATGATAAGTACCTAAGCCGCTACCCGTTCTCAGGGAAAGTAATATGTGCTGAATGCGGTGCCACGTGGAAAAGAAGAACACATACCTCTAGTAAGGATAAATACTATACTTACACCTGCAAAACTCATCTGAAGGACAAGAGTAAATGCGGTCAGCTTTTTATCAGAGAAACGGATTTCGAGGTTGCCTTTATTAATATGATGAACAAGCTGATCTTTAGTAAAAAGGTTCTTTTACAACCCTTGCTTAATAGCCTGAAAAGTATTAATCAGGTAAGTGCATTTGCTCGAATTAACGAGCTTGAGGCAGCATTGGAACAGAACTTTGATCAAAGGCAGGCTCTTACAAATCTTCTTTCAAAGCAATACATTGAGCCCGCACTTTATGCCAAGCAGAATAGCGAGCTTTTAGCTGAAGCTGAGGAGTTGAGAAAAGAAAAGGAAACCTTGTACCGTTCAGTAAATGGAGAGCTTGAGAATGCCGAAGCTGTGAACAGGTTACTAAAGCATATAAACGATAGTATAGGATTTGCAGAATTTGATGCAGAGGCATTTGAAGCACACGTCGACCACATTGTAGTTTACAGCAGAAGTGAAATTGGCTTCATGCTCAAGTGCGGATTAAATCTTAAGGAAAGGTTGTGAGAGAATGAGCCATATTCCATATGGATACAGAATTGAAAACGGTAAAGCCGTCATTGATAAAGAAAAATCAGAGCAAGTAAGGAAACTCTACAAAGGATATCTTTCTGGTCTTGCCTACATGCCTGCCGCAGAAGCTGCTGGACTTAAGCTTTACCACACAAGTGCTAAGAAAATGATGCAAAACAAATATTACCTTGGAGACGATTATTATCCGGCGATAATAGATAAGGAGACCTTTGATGCAGCAGAAGCCGAACGTGTTAAAAGACAGACTAAGCTTGGAAGGATATTTGATAAGAAACCAGACAAAGTGAGTCAGGTTGCTACAGGCTTTAAAATGCCAAAGGTACAAGTCAAATATGAGGACCCTTTTATGCAGGCAGAATACGTATACAGCCTGATAGAAAGTGAGGTGAATGAATGATTTCCTTAGCTAAAAATGTTACGGTTATTCCAGCGAAGAAAATAATTGGTACTCAGAAACCAACCGAAAAAGTTCAGAAGACACGAGTAGCTGCTTATTGCCGAGTTTCTACTGACAGTGATGAACAGGAAAGCAGCTACGATACACAGATTGAGCATTATACCACCTATATTAAAAGTCACCCGGAGTGGACGTTAGCGGGGATTTATGCCGATGACGGTATCTCCGGAATGAATACGAAGAAGCGTGATGAATTCCAGAGAATGATTAACGATTGCAACGACGGCAAGATAGATATGATCATCACCAAATCCATAAGCCGATTTGCAAGAAATACGGTTGATTGCTTAAATTATACCAGAGCCCTTAAGAACAAGAATATCGGTGTTTATTTCGAGAAAGAAAACATCAATACGCTCGATGCCAAGGGTGAAGTTCTTATGACAATTATGGCTTCTCTTGCACAGCAAGAAAGTGAGTCATTGTCGGCCAACGTTCGTCTGGGCTTGCAGTTCCGATACCAACAAGGAAAAGTTCAGGTCAATCACAACTGGTTCTTGGGATATACCAAAGATGCAGACGGTCACCTTATCATTGATCCGGAGCAAGCCAAAGTAGTAAAGCGCATTTACAGAGAGTATCTCGAAGGCAAGAGCTTCTTACAGATAAAAAGATCACTTGAGGCCGATGAAATACGAAATGGTGCAGGGAATAAAAAATGGCATGAAAGCAATATAAAGCAGATACTTACGAACGAGAAGTACATCGGGGATGCCTTGCTTCAGAAGACTTATACGGTGGATATACTCGATAAGAAGCGAGAAGTCAATAAGGGTCAGGTTCCTAAATATTATGTAGAGGACAGTCATGAAGCTATTATTCCAAAAGATATCTTCTTAAAGGTACAGGAGGAAATTGCTAGAAGGGCAAATCTTACTAACGGGACAACAAAACGCAAACGTATCTATAGCGGGCGATACGCCTTATCCGGTATGGTATTCTGCGCACACTGCGGCGATATCTTCCGCAGGATTAAATGGAACAATCGAGGGTGTAAGTCCACCGTTTGGCGCTGCGTTAGCAGGGTTGAAAAAGATGGTCCTGATTGCCCGGCAAGAACAGTTCACGAAGAATTGATCCATGAGGTGGTTATCAAGGCCATAAACGAAGCGTTCCGCGAAAAGGAGACAATCCTTCCGCTTTTGCGAGAGAATATCGAGAGTAGCTTAGAGGAGATCAACCTTAGTCAGATTGCAACAATTGATGATCAGATGAAATCAATGCAGCAGGAGCTACTGGCAACGGTCAATTCAAAGAATACCGGTGATGAGCTAGGTATGGAGATTAGAAGGCTGCGTGATGAGAAGCAGGCCCTTCAAAATGAGCAGGCATTAAGACAGGATCTGAAAACTAGAATTGATGAGATGATGCGTTTCCTTAATGACCTGCCTTGCGAGCTTACTGATTACGAAGAAGAATATGTGAGGACACTCTTGGAAAGGATTACAGTTTACGATGATCACATCATTGTTGAATTTAAATCAGGCATTGAAATACAAATAGACAAAGAGGTATAGAATATTGAGCTGACCGCCAATAGAGGGAACCATATCACAACACCCTTTGGCGGTTTTTCCATTTTTAAACGTTGATTATATCATTTCGTTGTGTTATAATAATTGATACAAATAAGGATTTAGGAGGAACCGAAACTATGACAGCCTCAATGCGTTTAAGATAAGCTGGCAATAAAAAAGGCAGAATCTATCCCCGATGATAGGCTTTTTTGTTGTACTTATTTATACGATATTGAGCATTCGTTAGTTACGGTGAGGATATAGATTATTTAACTATACCTTAATTTAACTATGTCTAAATATGAATGCTTCTAATTGTATGTAAGCAGACCAAAAGCCACATTGTGGATTTAGGCCTGCATTTTTATTGCCTAGAATGATATCCAAAGTAGAAATTCAAGCAAAATAATATGCAGGAGAAAATATAAATGGAAAAATACAACAACTGGAAACTTAAGTTTTTTACAATATGGGCAGGACAGGCAGTATCTTTAATCACTAGTGCCATCCTGCAAATGGCGATTATTTTTTACCTTACAGAAAAAACAGGATCTGCTATGGTCTTGTCTATGGCTTCACTAGTAGGTTTTTTGCCCTATGCAGTCTTTGGACCTGCCATTGGTGTATTAGTGGATCGTCATGACAGGAAAAAGATAATGATAGGTGCTGATTTAATTATTGCAGCAGCTGGGGCAATGCTAGCTATTGTTGCATTGTATATGGAATTACCCGTATGGATGGTTATGGTAGTATTGTTTATCCGTAGCATTGGAACGGCTTTTCATTCTCCGGCTCTCAATGCGGTTACGCCACTTTTAGTACCAGAAGAACAGCTTACGAAATGTGCAGGTTATAGTCAGTCTGTGCAGTCAATAAGCTATATTATTAGTCCGGCGGCTGCAGCATTGTTATACTCCGTTTGGGAATTAAATGCAATTATTGCTATCGATGTATTAGGCGCTGTGATTGCATCTATTACGGTAGCCATTGTAAGTATTCCTAAGCTGGGAGAACAAGTGCAAAGTTTGAAACCAAATTTCTTAAGAGAAATGAAAGAAGGAATCGTCGCACTGAGACAAAATAAAGGATTATTTGCCTTATTACTCTTAGGAACGCTATATACGTTTGTGTATATGCCAATTAATGCACTGTTTCCTTTAATTAGCATGGAATACTTTAATGGAAAACCTGTGCATATTTCAATTACCGAAATCGCTTTTGCATCTGGAATGCTAGTAGGCGGTCTAATATTAGGAAGGTTGGGTAATTTTGAAAAGCGTGTATTACTAATAACTGGTTCATTCTTTATAATGGGGGCCAGTTTAGTCGTTTCAGGATTACTTCCTCCAAGTGGATTTGTTATATTTATAGCTTGCTGTGCAGTAATGGGGCTTTCGGTGCCATTTTATAGCGGTGTGCAAACAGCTCTTTTTCAGGAGAAAATTAAGCCTGAATATTTAGGACGTGTATTTTCTTTGACCGGAAGTATTATGTCATTTGCTATGCCAATTGGATTAATTCTTTCTGGGTTCTTTGCTGATAGAATCGGTGTAAATCATTGGTTTTTACTATCAGGTGTTTTAATTATTGGCATTGCTATAGTTTGCCCCATGATAACAGAGGTTAGAAAATTAGATTTAAAATAATATTGGAGGGGTATTTATGTATCTTATTTTCATGTAATCTTCCTGCTAAAATCGTAGGGTTTTCCCTGCGTCCAAGCAAATGAAAGCATGCGATTATAGACAGGAGGAAATAAGATGGAATTGATATTAAAAGCTAAAGATATTCGTGTGGAATTCACAGGGCGAGATGTTTTAGATATAGATGAATTAGAAGTATATAATTATGACCGTATTGGTTTAGTAGGAGCAAATGGTGCAGGGAAAAGCACTTTACTCAGGGTGCTTTTAGGGGAATTAACTCCAGCAGGATGTAAAATGAATCGTCTGGGTGAACTTGCTTATATCCCTCAGTTGGACGAAGTAAGTTTGCAGGAGGAAAAAGATTTTGCACTTGTAGGCAAGCTGGGTGTTGAGCAATTAGATATACAGACCATGAGCGGTGGTGAAGAAACAAGACTTAAAATAGCACAGGCTTTATCAGCACAAGTGCATGGTATTTTAGCCGATGAACCTACCAGTCATTTAGACCGTGAAGGAATTGATTTTCTAATTGGACAACTAAAATATTTTACAGGTGCACTGTTAGTTATTAGCCATGACCGATATTTTCTTGATGAGGTAGTAGATAAAATATGGGAACTGAAAGATGGAAAAATCACTGAGTATTGGGGAAACTATTCTGATTTTCTTCGCCAGAAAGAGGAAGAACGCAAGAGCCAGGCTGCAGAATACGAACAATTTGTTGCGGAACGTAGCCGTTTGGAAAGGGCTGCGGAGGAAAAGCGAAAACAGGCTCGTAAAATAGAACAGAAGGCAAAAGGTGCTTCAAAGAAAAAAAGTACTGAAGGCGGAGGGCGTTTAGCTCATCAAAAATCAATAGGAAGTAAGGAAAAAAAGTTGCATAATGCCGCTAAATCCCTAGACCATAGGATTGCGGCCTTAGGAAATATAGAAGCTCCAGAAAATATTAGCAGGATTCGTTTTAGGCAAAGTGATGCATTGGCACTCTACTATCCATATCCAATCGTCGGTACGGAAATTTCTAAAATATTTGGGGATAAGGTACTATTTGAAAAAGCATCTTTTCAAATTCCGCTAGGAGCAAAAGTGGCGCTAACTGGTGGCAATGGAACAGGAAAAACAACTTTAATCCAAATGATCATAAACCATGAAGATGGAATTTCTATTTCACCTAAGGCAAAAATAGGTTACTTTGCACAAAATAGTTACAAGTACAACGGTAATCAGAAAGTCATGGAGTTTATGCAGGAGGATTGTGAATACAATGTTTCAGAAATTCGTTCGGTTCTAGCATCAATGGGGCTTAAACAAAACGATATTGGAAAAAGCTTATCTGCTTTAAGCGGCGGAGAAATTATTAAATTGTTGCTGGCTAAAATGCTTATGGGTAGATATAACATCCTGCTAATGGATGAACCGAGTAACTTCCTTGACATACCAAGCTTAGAGGCTTTGGAAATATTAATGAAGGAGTATACTGGAACTATAGTGTTTATCACCCATGACAAACGGCTACTCGACAATGTGGCTGATGTGGTTTATGAAATTAGTGATAAGAAAATAAATCTGAAACATTAAATTTAAGGTAGTCGCCGGTCAATGTAGTCTATACTGGCTGGCGGCTCCATTGTTAAAAAGTATAAAGACTTTTTTTCTTTGACAAGAATTAATGTATACTAAAATAATTTTAATAAGGAGTATTAAAATCAATGAGAGATATCGAAATAAAAGAGAATATACTATTTCAGATAGACATGTGCTGGCAACTTTATCTTTATCACACAGAGAATCTAAAGGAGACAGAGGCACTTTGGACATTCAGTCCCATGGGTCTGCAGATACGAAGGCAAGACGATGGATGGAGTATAGATTGGCCTGAAATCGAAAGTTACGAGATTGGACCGTCCAGTATTGCATGGATTATGTGGCATATTATATATTGGTGGCGCACTACGTTAGATTACAATTTTGGAGATGGTACCTTGAAAAAGGAAGACATTACTTGGCCTGGAAGTGTTGAAAAAGCAAAAGAAGAAATAAAAACTCTTCATGATAAATGGGTTGAAAAATTAATCAATATGTCGGATGCAGAATATCAATCACAGCAGTATGCAAAATGGCCACTTGAGGGTAGAAGCTTTGCTGATACTGCATTATGGTTAAATGGAGAATTGATGAAAAATGTAGCCGAAATAGGTTATGGACGATTTCTATATGCAGCTTGTAAAAAATAGAGATAGCGATAAATACGAGAATAATTTTTTTAAAGAAGGAGACTACCAATGAATAGTATAATAGAAAACATATTAACAAGAAGAAGCATACGAACTTTTAGAGAGACTCAGATATCGGAGGAGGATTTAAATACCATTCTAACAGCGGGAAGCTATGCGCCTAACGGGATGGGAACACAGAGCTGGAAGTTTACAGCCATTCAAAAAACCAGTGTACTTGCAAAAGTGAATGAGGCTATTCGCCTAACCCTTATATCTATACCTGTTGTAGCAGAAACGCATCCTTATGTTGTGAGCCTTGTTAAAAAAGCGAAAGACGAGAGTTCAAATTTCCTGTATCATGCCCCCACCTTTATTATTGTTTCTAACTTAAAGGACAACGGAAACTCTATGCCGGATTCAGCATTAGCCATCGAGAATATGATGCTGGCAGCACACTCACTCGGTATTGGTTCCTGCTGGCTAAATCAGCTGCCAGGACTCACACACATGCCCTTAATCCGTGAGCTTTTATCAGATCTTGATGTTCCCGTAAATCATATTGTTTACGGAACTGTCGTTATGGGTTATGCTGCAGAGGAGCCGAAACAGGCTGCCCCTCGTAAAAATGTCGTAAATATTATTCGTTGAGAACGAGATTGGAGGTTTAATATTGTTTATACGAGTAGTTCCGTATGACCCCTTTTGGGAAGTAGAGTATGAAAATGAATCACAGAAGATAAGTGGTATTTTGAAGGACGTATTGGTGGATATTTACCATATTGGCAGTACAGCAGTTAAAGGGTTACATGCTAAATCAATCATTGATATAATGCCCGTAGTGACAAATATTAGTTTGGTTGATAAGTATAATGAGGAATTTGTAGCCATTGGATATGAGTGTATGGGTGAGTTTGGTATTGAAGGACGGAGATATTTCCGCAAGGGTGGCGATAATAGAACACACCAGATTCATATTTTTGAGCAAAGCAATCACAAAGATATTAATAGGCATATAGCAGTAAGGGATTTTCTGCGTACACATCCTGACATCGCTTTAGAGTATGGTGAATTAAAGTTGGAGCTGGCTAATCGATTCCCGGAGGATATTGAAGGCTATTGCGCTGGTAAGGATGCATTTGTAAAGCACCTAGAAAAGGATGCTTTGCGATGGTGGCAAACTGTCTGTTAGGAGGTTATTCTCAAAGGATTGCAAGAAGCAGTTGAGGATAATCCGTATAACTAACTATTACATATCATGACGATTCGTATTGGTAGAATAACACGAATTAACAAAGGATATATTTGTAGTAGCAAGTGTATTTGTTTTATATTCTATGACCCTATTTGATTTACATGATTCTAAATGGTATAATGGACTTGCTTATATATATAGATGCTTGGATAGCAGGAGGTTGCAAGATGATGATGGCAGTTAAATTAGCCTTCTAAAATTAAATAATAAAATTTTAGGAGGCTAATTTATGAAATTTAATTTGATAGATATAGAGGATTGGAATAGAAAGCCATACTTTGAGCATTATTTAAATGCGGTAAGGTGCACTTACAGTATGACTGCAAATTTAGAGATAACAAGTTTACTACGTGAAATTAAACTTAAGGGCCTGAAACTGTACCCTACGCTTATTTATATCATCACAACTGTGGTTAATCGTCACAAGGAGTTCCGCACCTGTTTTGATCAAAACGGTAAGTTAGGATACTGGGATAGTATGAACCCAAGTTATACTATCTTTCATAAGGATAACGAAACTTTTTCAAGTATTTGGACAGAGTATGACGAGAACTTCCCACGTTTCTACTATAATTACCTTGAGGATATCAGAAACTATAGCGACGTTTTGAATTTCATGCCTAAGGCAGGTGAACCTGCTAATACAATTAATGTGTCCAGCATTCCTTGGGTGAATTTTACCGGATTCAACTTGAATATATACAATGATGCAACATATCTAATCCCTATTTTTACTTTTGGTAAGTATTTTCAGCAGGACAATAAAATTATATTACCCATGTCTGTACAGGTGCATCATGCGGTTTGCGATGGTTACCATACAAGCAGATTTTTTAATGAGGTACAGGAATTAGCCTCAAATTTTGAGACATGGTTAGATGAAAAATAATATATAAAAATTGCTTGTGCTTGCGAGCTATAAATAAAGATCGAAAATGTTGTGAAGCTCGTGAGGAAACAAAGCGACCAAAGAAGCATATGTTCCACTTATGCAAGGACTTCCCGAGAAGGCGAGTGACAGCGAAGATCGATTGGAAGGAGTCTGTGCTTAGTTAAGTAATATATTCCTTATAAAAATCATTTCAAAGGATTAGAGAAATCTAATCCTTTTTCTATGTATTTTCACCCCAAAATATAAGAATTTAATATGACAATCACGAGTTTAATTTCTCATTTTGGTGCTATTTATCATAAGCAGAGCAAAAACACTAATTGCCGGTGATATGCTGGGAGTTGAGGATGGGTATCTTGTTCCTTCTCCTGAGCAGATTAATTTCTATCATAATACGTATCATCATTTTAATTAGTGGATATGTTCCCTAAAACCTTGTAAACTATAAAAAACGGTTGATATGTTCCCTAAAACCTTGTAAACTATAAAAAACGGTTGATATGTTCCCCTTAACCCAGACATCAATAATGACCGCTCGAGCCATGTGGAAACGGTTTGCTTACTAAGTAAGAAATCATGACGATTATTTATATAGATATTGAAAGCAGGAGCACTTGACTGGAAGTACTTGGCATTATAGTAAAATAGAAGCGAAGTAATTCAAATAACGAGATTTGGTCCGCTCCTATGAAATATTAAATAGATTATATTCCGATTCAGAGATATCTCCTAATGGAGTTTACTCCAAATACAACAGTTTGTATTGCAATAGACAACAACCAAATGTAAAGCATAATAAATTTAAACGTTGTAATCCAAGAGCATATTGTTGCCAAAGTTTCGTAGAAGACAGGATATTGTCCGAGTATACGTAAAAGTAATATGTTTTCAAAGACATCAAGCAACGCCCTCAGCCCGCATCGTGTTTGCGGGTTAATGGTTGATGAACGGAGAGAGGCGGGGAACGGTAACCGGTGCCGCTATGACGGTTAGGCTGCCCGGACTTACCAACAGAGAGCCATATTTTGCTTAGTATACCTTTCGTCCCAAAAGCCCATGAAGACTATGTTAATTTGTGCATTTACTAACAGCAAAAAGAATATCAATTTGCATAACTTTTATTGTCTGTGCATTTTCTCTTTCATTGGTTTTGAATAACTGCTTGAAAGCTTGTACTTTTCTTTTAACTCGTTTACCATTTTGTAAAGCTCATTTTTATAGTCCGCACCAGTGCCACCCGTTTTATATAATGCTTGTAATAGTTCATAAAGCCCCGGAAAATCCTGTTTGATAAATTCAAAAAAGGTCGCTCGTGTTTTGCCGCGAAGATACCGTACACCGGGAAGGACATAGCTGACGTTGCAGTCTTTGGCATTGCTGTATAGCGCGTCAATATTTTCCTGCGTATCGGTCAGGTAAGGTATGATAGGCATGAAATGCAAACCTGTCGATGCGTTTGTTTTGGAAAACTCTTTTAGCATGGCAAATCTTTTCAGGGAATCCACGCCGCCGGGTTCAATTTTTCCTCTTATGCCTTCATCCATACAAGTGATGGTTGCCGCGACGTTTACATAGGTAATTTGCGAAAGCTCGGCAATCAAATCATAATCCCGCAGTACGAGATCCGATTTCGTCGAGATAATGCAAGGCGTTTTATACTTTATCATGAGCCGGAGAATGTCTGGCATCAATTTATACTTGGCTTCAGCAGGCTGATAACTGTCCGTCACCCCGCCTATGTTTACAACTTCACGATTCCATTTAGGACTACTTAATTGTTTTTCCAAAAGCTCTACAATATTCGTCTTCACATTAATATCTTCAAAATACCTTTGGGAGCCTAAATACTGGTGCGAATACATGGCGTAACAGTATTTGCATCCATGTTCGCAACCACGATAGATATTCAAATCCCACGAGAAAGGAATTTTCCGCTTTAGCCGATTACACGCGACTGTACAAGTTATTTCGTTATAGATTGCCATTACTTTATTCCTACTTTCGCGCGAATATAAAAAGACCTTATTTTGTGACCGGTATCCATACTTCCCATACTTCCTCGGAATACAGTTCGATGTCCGGGGCGTATGCAAATTGATAGCCGCTTGTGGGGAGCCATTCCATCACGATACGCTGTTCCAGCTTTTGCACCGCGTCTGCTTCTTTTTCCGTGCAAGTGAAAATTGCCCAGGTTGATGCAGGAACGGTAAATTCGCTCATTCCATCTGGCACCGGCTTATTCGAAGCGCAGGCAATATAGTAGTCGAATTCGCTGGTGCTAAAATCTATACAATAGTTGCTCACGCCTAAAAGTCCGGCAGGTTCCTCATTCATGAGAGCCATAATATCGTTCTGCCCGCCATCTTTCATCAAGTCGTGCCAAAACTCCGGGGTGCTGCGGTAGCACTCGCCATTTTCCATAGTAGTATGCAGTTTGACGCCGGCAATGCGAAAAGAGTTTTTCTTCTCAATGCGATAGTCCATCGCCTGTGCTCCTTTAACGGTGAGTTCAAAGAAAAGGGGAGGATATGCTTTAATCGAAACGCCATCCTTTTTAACATCGCTGGGAGATACTCCGTGCAAAGCCTTAAATGCCCGGTTAAAAGAGTTTGGCGAGCTATAGCCATACTTGACTGCAACATCAATTACCTTATCTTCGCCGCCTTGAAGCTCCACCGCCGCCTTAGAAAGACGCCTGTTACGGATGTATTCGGAAAGGGGTACTCCGGCTATCATAGCAAAAAGCCGCTGAACATGATAAACGGAATACCCGAACACAGCGGTAATCTTCTCGTAATCAATCTCGCCTTCTAAGTTTTTTTCAATATATTCAATTACCTGATTAAAGCCATCCAACCAATTCATTATACAATCACCTTTTCTACATTATTTTTTTCTTACTGCTGCCCATACCTCGGCATTATCCTTATCGTTGTAGACTTCCAAATCCGGGGCTCCTGATTTCATCTCTCCCGTATCATAGCCGGAATTAAGCAGCTCATAGCCGGAGGTTGGCTGCCACTCTGTTACGATACGAACCTCGACACTCGCTGTTTCAGTGCGTTTGCAAGGGAAAACCGCCCATGTAGCCGCTGGAATCGTATATTCCACCATACCGTCAGGTACGGGCCTGTCCGTAGAACTTGCAATATAGTAGTCAAATTTTTTCGGGTTGGCTGGGTCAGTATTATAAACATTCACACCCATTATACCGAACGGAGGCTGATTCATCAATGCCATAATCTCGGTACTCTTACCTTTGTTAATGACTTCGCTCCATAACGCGGGAACCGTTGTCATGCAGGCATCATTTTCGGTTGTGGTATGTGTTAAAATGCCCACCACACGAAAAGCATTCTTATTTTCGATTCTGAAATCCAAACTCATTTGTATCGCTCCTTTAATTTTTTGTATAGCCTAATCTTTAAGCTACTGAAATTATACTAAATTTAACAGTTTCTTACCTTACATTTCATGACCGAATATGTGTGATTTTAGTATTAATAGTTGTTCGGTTTGATACCCTATTTAATAATTTTAGATTAATTCGATTCTATATTTAAAAGTACAATTTCCGGCTTTCCGCAACTGGCAAGTAATGTGACTGTGGCCACAGTCACAAATTTTTCTTTAGTGTGAAAAGTGTACATTATGGAGGTTCTCATAAGCTTGGAATTGCTTACCGGCGGTGTAGGTAATATCTTTGGTACTTTCTTCGACGTATTAGACAAGCGGAATGTTATTACTGGTCGTTACCCGTTATAGGCAGCCAGGATCCGTGGCAGCCGCAGATCACACGCATGGCAATGCTCTGCTTCTTTATTGTCCTTCAGAGTATCATTTGTTTGCGGAAGAAGAAGTAACGAGACGTAAAATGTGCTAATAAGTATCCGCTGTACGGTAATCAGTTATCGTTACACCCATCGCTTCACTGATTTCACAAGCTTCTTTTAAATTCAGACTTAGTATAACATGAAAACCTGCTTTCATAAAATCTTTTGTAAGAGAAAGACATTTCAGGATATCCTTTTTTGTGCGCTTTTCGGGATTAGCTAAATCTGAAAATACAGTCTTTGCGGATACAGTAATATTAGGTGCGACCTTTTCAAGAAATTCCTCCCAGATGTGATTCATACCCAGTATCATGGACCAATTAATGTCGGGTCAATGGTTGAAAACCGACAGCTCCCATAAAAGTGACCTCCATGATGTTATAATTGTATGATACATTTAATGATGTGATTATATAACTTATTTCATAAAAAAGCAGGAACTAATAATACATTTAAATAAATAATATTGACAAAACATGTGGAAAGTGCTATATATTTAAATGTATCATACATTTAAAACAATACCTTTACAAATTGTAAGACAGAATAAAGGAGAAAGTAAAATATGAAGCCAAGTAAAAAATCCAGTGAAATGACAGTAAGCAAATTAGCAAAGTACATTGATTATTCTGTAATAAAAACCAGATTTCACGGAACAGGAGATTATTGATTTAACAAAGGCTGGGGTAAGATTAGGCGGTGCGACACCTGAAATTATAAAATTGAGGATGGAAGAAGTAGGTGATAAGTGCCAGGTTAAAGACAGCGGCTGCATCCGAACCAGAGAACATTTTCTGCAACTAATTGATATGGGAATCGATACAATGGGTGTAGGCTATAAATCTGTTCCTACGGTATTATATGTGAAGTAGTCAACAAACGTATATGAAAGATATTGAAACGGGAATGGGGGATGACAAAGCTATGAAAAAGTATGAATTTCCAAGCAATTTTACTTGGGGTGTAGCAGCTGGTTCTTATCAGATAGAAGGTGGATGGAACGAAGGCGGAAAAGGCGAAAGCATATGGGATCGTTTCTGCCATACTCCGGGCCACATCAAGGATGGAACAACCGGTGATGTGGCCTGTGACTTTTATCATACATACGAGGATGATATCAGGATGATGAAAAAGTTGGGATATCCGAATTTCCTGTTTTCTATAAGCTGGCCAAGAGTGATACCGGATGGAATCGGTATAGTAAATCAGGCAGGAATTGAATTTTATAGAAATGTACTGACTTGCCTTCGTGAAAATGGTATCAAATCCTATGTAGTACTTTACCACTGGGATCTTCCGCAGAAGCTGCAGGAACGTGGCGGATGGATGAATCGGGAGATTATAGGCTGGTTTGATAATTATGCCAGAACCATGTACCGGGAATTAGGAGACTTGGTAGATAACTGGATTACTGTATTGGAACCATGGGTTATTTCTTTTCTGGGACACGGGTTTGGGGTACATGCACCCGGTTATCAGGATTATTCTTCTGCACTAACGGTTGCTCATCATGTAAATCTGGCTCATGGAACTGCGGTTAAGGCATTTCGTGAAAGCGGCTTGTCTGGAAACATCGGTATTAAGGTTAACATGAGTATGATATATCCGGAAGATCCAAATTCAGCAGCAGATATTGCAGCAGCTAACAGACAGAATGCTGAGATGAATACCCTGTTTTGTGATCCGATATTTAAGGGTACATATCCGCAGGAATACTTTGATTATTTGGTTAAACAGGGGGTAATCCTTCCTGACATAAGACCGGGGGACATGGAACTAATATGCCAGGATATTGATTTCTTTGGATTGAATAATTACAATGGCACCTATGTAAAAGACGGAGGCAGGTGGCCGTTATATGCTTCAGGTGTAAATACGGGGAAACCTGTCACTCAGAATGGTTGGGAATATGAACCGAAATGTTTTTATGATTTATTAAAGAGTATTAACGATACCTATCATCCAAAGAACATTATCATTACGGAAAATGGTTGTGCTTCAAATGACTGGGTAGATGACGATGGTACTGTAACCGATCCGATTCGATTAATTTATCTTAGAAATTATCTGAAGATGTTACATAAAGCATTAGGAGAAGGTATTCCGATAAAGGGATATTTTGTTTGGTCACTGTGGGATAATTTCGAATGGGCAGAAGGGCTATCCATCCGATTTGGAATTATTCACGTGGACTATAATACTTTGAAGCGAACACCAAAGGCAAGTGCTAACTGGTATTCGAATGTTATTAGAAATAATGGTTTTGAGAGCTTATAAGCGATTAATAAAGTAGGGGTATGCAATATGAAAAGAATGCATTCATCGGCCAGTCTTGGGTCAACCACAGCGAAAAGTGCTATCGTAAACGAACTACATTATTGTTGTGTTTTATGCTAGAAGCTAAAACTGTCTGGGGACATACCTGCTTAGCAGGCAATGTCGTTAACCTAAATACTTAAAATTATTTAAAAAGTGGCACTTCGCATTTATTATAAACTTTTAAACACGAGGTGCTTTATGAATTTAAGTGAAGAGATAGTTATTTAATATATTTTACGAAGGAAAAACGAAAACAGAGGGACATTGGATTAATCCAGCTTGCTACTTATTATACAGAATTGTTTATTAATATTTATGGAATTTCATGGATTATTATGGTAATATGTTTATGTTATATTATTGCTGTAATAATCGTGAAATTAATATGAAATGCAGTTGTACTATAAGAAAATTGAGATAGAATTCCTTACTTTCCGTGATTGGGGGTAAGGAATTTTGTATGTTTTAGTGGAAGTCCTGACTTGCGACGATTTCGCTGCCGAGATATATTATGATAAAAATCCGGATGCAGGCTATATGGAGCTATGGCTGCCATTAAGCTCATCGCAAAGGATATTTAAAATTAAGGAAACATGGGATAAATCCAACGGAACACAAAAGCCAAGGTCCCATCAGGCTAAAGCAGCATCTTTTTTGACCGTTCAAGGCACGTGGAAACGATAATAATGATGACGAAATGTGGTTCGGAGGGCAAAAAGTAGGATTTGACCACAAGATGTTATAAATATGTGGAATATCATTTGTACACTAGTACCGGGTATGTATAAACATGATAACTATGGTAAGAATGGAGACGCTTTATAAAAAAAATTATGATTCCAAATGCTTTGTATATTGTTGATCCTCATTATAGACGTGTACGACTAAGGTTCATGTTTAATATCAAAAGGGGATGTAACATAAGTCCCATATGAAAGGTAAGAACTTTGTAATTTTCAACTGAGATTACAAAGTTCTTACTTTTTGAAGTCAGTGAAATTTCTGTACAAATGAATATAAGGATTTATTTGAAAATTTGATCCTTTGAAAACATTGCTCTGAAAATATTTATTCGTTTTGGTATTGACAAACTGATAATCGAAAAGTATACTAACGTTATACTTTTCAATTTAGTTATGGAGGTAATACTAATATGTCACGGAAGGAAAATGAGATAAGATATAGAGAAACCCTTATCACGGCTGCAGAACATGTTTTTGGTAGAATGGGGTTTGATTCAGCTTCCATTGATATTATTACAAATGAAGCGGGGATCACTAGGCGTACACTGTACAGATATTTTAAAAATAAAGAAGAGTTGTATTTTGCTGTTGTCCATAATATTTATGATAAATTGCTTTCGCATATCAGTCGTGGATATCAGTCCGAAAAAACTGGTTTTTTAAAACTATGTTCGGCAAGTAAACAATTAGCTCAACTATGTAAAAGTAACCCACAAATGTTGAAAATCATTAGCTGGCAGGGACAAGTGAAAAAAAAAGCTCTACAGGATAGTTTTTACCAAGGAGAATTGATGAAACTAAATCAACAGTTATTTGAAGAGACTGCTTGTGTGATTGCTGATGGTGTATCGGATGGTAGCATAAAGCCAGGAATTAATCCGAGAAAGATCGCTTTTAGTTTGGTATTCATAATGACTGGATATTATTGTCTTATGGCATCCACAGGGGATAATTTTATAAGCTATTTTTCATTGTTAGAAGAGGATTTCAATGATATATCAATGGATTTGATACTTGGAAGCTTAAAAAATGATCCAGCCTGATTATCGTGAGAAGATAAGGAGTAAACATGCAATTACTGAAACGAATATCGAATAAAATGGACAACTATGCAAACCGAAGATGGTTCCTTCCACTATTACCTATGTTATTCGGAGTTCTCCTAATAATGCATCAGCTGACTTTGCGAATAAAAGGCATGCATGAGGAAATTCCAGACATGAGGTACTGGGGATACAACATGCATTCACTTAAGGAATTTCTGGATAAAATCGGAGCAATCGGACGGAATGACTTCATTAAAAACCTATATGTTGATTTCTTGTTTATTATGCTATTTATGCTGCTCACTTCTCTTTTTATTACATATCTGACCCGGAAAGCGGATATCCATTCCTCACTGCGATATCTGTATCTTCTTCCTTTTATAAGGAGTCTATTGGATATAGGTGAAAATATTATGCTTCTTTTCATTTGCATGCATTATCCATCCAAGTTTCCGATGCTCGCATCAATCTGCAGCGTAGTGACAATAACAAAATTTGTTGTACTTTGGAGCATGGTAATTGTAATGCTTTGGTTATGTATCATAATTCTAGTAAAGCGAATACAAAAAAACGGAGGTGATATATGATATGAAGAGGCAAAAACTTAGAAGAGGTATTGTACTTATTACATTTTTGACATTGCCAATCGTTTTCGATTATTTTTCACCGGCAATTCCTTTTTTTGGAGCTATGGAAGGAATTGTAAGTGGAAGCTTGATTGTCTTCGGGATACTATTCTTGTCATCGTTATTGTTCGGTAGAGCTTACTGTGGCTGGTTATGCCCGGTTGGCGGCTTACAAGAATGCTGCATGATTGCCGTTGACAAAAAGGCAAAGGGTGGGAAATTGAATCTCATAAAATTCTTTATCTGGGTTCCATGGTTGTCTGCAATCATCTTTCTTTTCTTTCTCAACGATGGAATCAAAAAAATTGATTTTACATATATTACTATCACTCATCATGGGATTTCATTGATGGATATGAAGGCTTATATGGTGTATTATGTTTGTTTGACTTTGGCTTTGCTTATATGTTTGCTCAGTGGGAAAAGAGGTTTCTGCCATTATGTATGTTGGGCAGCCCCCTTTCTGATCATTGGTACTAAAATAAGAAAACATTTCAAATATTCATTTATAAAGCTGAATTGCGAACCGGAAAAATGTTCTTCTTGTGGATTATGCAATAAAAATTGCCCAATGAGTCTGGATGTGAAAGATATGGTACAGATGAAAAAAATGTATAATTCAGAATGTATTCTCTGTGGAAGTTGTGCTGACACCTGTCCGAAAAAGGCAATCAAATTATCGCTATGACATCTCCCTAAGTATAATTACGCTTTGGGATAATGAGATTGATACAATGCTTTGGAAATCGATAATCTAATATACAATGTACTTTGCCTCCAAGGGGATACCATCCTTGCACAGCATCTTTATTGTCTTCTCAAGGCATGTGGAGACGGTAGTACGGATAAATAGGGTTAATTGAATAAAGAATTTAGGCCGCCTGTCGTCATTTCGACGCAGGCGGTGCTTCTTTTAACAGAAAGAAAGTGTAAAAATCTTGTAATTAGTAATAAAGTAATCGCAGAATAACTTGTAGCCAAGTTCCCCTCGTGTAAAAATGAGAATTGCAATTGCCAGAATACCCAATCCGATCGCTACCGGTAAATCAGTGCTTGTCTAAGATATAGGGAATAAGTATAAGAGTTTAGAGCGAATTTAAAACAATTGAAAGTCATAAGTAAGCTGGGCATTAGTGGAATTTACATGATAGGAATACCTAATATTTTTTGTAAAAGAAAGACATGATAATTGTATTTATTTGTCAATCTGATATAATGGATATTATAGTATAATGGAGGATGTATCATGGGTTACCAGAGCGCACTTGACTGGCTTTTTAAAAATGGTAATGCAGTGATTCGATATAGAATTGCTGATGAAATATGTAAAAATAATATACCGGTCAATATTTCAGTATTGGAAGAAGAATTATTAAGTAGTAATGAAGTTAGATCATGGCTTTCATATTTCAAACCAAATGAAGTAAGCTTAAGAAATTATCATGGGAGCTTTAACACCTGTTTTGAAAACTGCATGAATAAACTTGTTAATCTGGGATTACATGCAGGTATCAAGGAATTTGACGAAAAGACCTTGCCTCTTCGAAGATGGTTTTCGGATATGATACAGAAAGATGAAGGAAAGTGGGATGTATTTGCCTTGATTATTTTTGCTGCATCCTTTCTGCTGGCAGGTTACAGGGATGAAGCTATTATAACTTTCTTAAAAAAGCGGTTAATTCATGTATATGATTTCACACAATCGCTAGACTATGACCTATATGATAATGCAGAGGTATATGGGGGAATTCCAGTAGCTTTTAAGGGAAGACCTATCATAAAACCTGATTTATATAAAAACGGGTGGTATAAATATCCATTAATATTTGATGTATATGGATTTGCAGCAATGATTGATTCTTGTGATATTTGTGATATGGATAAAATTTATAATATTATAGATTATATTCTTAATACGGAATATCAAGCATTACCAGATGGATATGGAATACTTTCTGCACCGGGAGGAAAATATTATTCTATGGGCTGGGATGTAAAGCTGCCGTGCTTTAATAGTTCGTTTACCGATTTTGATAAATGTGGTTCATTATTATTGCAAAGATTAGAACTTATGGCACATTTTAAAAATGCAGTTAACTCTCAATGGTTTATTTCTGCTGTTAATTATTTGGAATCTTTTCGAACAGTAGATGGTACATATATATTGCCGAAACAATTTCTTACGGAAAAGGAAGGGTATTGGGTAATGGGGATGCATATGGGACTAGGAGAGAATCGAAGACAACGGCTAGCTAATGAAATTGAATCTACATTTTGGATGCTTAAAATTAAAAATACAGCCGGAATATTAACTCTATAATTTATTATTGGATTTGGAGAGCAGCAAAGTACACACCGGTGTTGAGTGATAAAATGTTCAGATCTACAATTTATGTTTTACAAAACAAGGGAATAGGCAAAGAATTGAATTAGTAAATGAAAGAACGAAAATAAAGGATAATGAGCAATCAGTGATAACGCTGGTTGCTTTTCTTTGTTATTATTTGTTAATTAATACTGGAAAAGGTATTCACAGAAGTGTGGTCAGTTTGATGGAACTATATTAAAATTATCATTATTGTATGAATTCTCAAAATACGAATCACCTTAAATTATAATAAAACAAAGTCATTAAGCCATCAATATCTATCCGTATTTTATCATATAACTCCTGCCTCAAAAATCTAACATGATTAGATTATACTTAATTATAGACAATAGTTAATGGAATTTTCTACCATATTATGTTATAATGGTTTTACTTGGTACAGTTAATTATATCCGTAGAAGAATCTGCAGTATTCCCTGCAAAAGAGGTTGAAGTAAAAAGTTATTTACTTAACATCATTCAATTTAATCAAATTAAAATACCGGAGGAGAAATATGAAAAGAACGGGAGACAGCATTTTTAACAGAATAATACCTACTATGAAAAAGACTTTGAAGGAGAAACGATTCAAAGATACGAAAATTGTAAATGTGGCTGTTAAAAAAAATACAAAGGCAAGAAGCGAAAAATTTCATGATAATGTAGCGAAAGTGAGTTTTTTTGCGACAATTAAGTTTAAATTAATAGCTTCCTTTATGGTTCCTATTCTATTTATCATCCTCTTGGGAATCGTATCCTTTTTAAAAGCTTCAGAAGTTATTGAGAGTAAATACGAGAAGGCATCAGAAGATATAATTAATATGGCAGGCGAATGTATGAAGTTTGGTTTTAAATCTGTCCAGGCAAGCGCGATACTGTATGCGAATGATAGTTTAATCCAAAGGTATTCTCTAAGCCACGATGATAAGATAAAAGCATTTGTATATGCAGATTCCATTGCTAATACCTTATGTTCCAAGAAGGCAACGGATGAATTCATCCAAAATATATATTTAATTAATGATAATGTTGATTCTATTTCAACCGGCGAAGGCATTGATAGTGGAATTTTTAAAAGCTTTCAGAAAACAGACTTAAGCAAAATTCTGGATAATAATAAAACTGAAACTGTATGGGATGGCGAAGATGCGTTTCTTGATAAACAGTTGAAAACAAGTGCAGATGATTATTCCATGAGACTTATTAAAAATGTTTCCAATGTTAATGCATTCCTGATTATCGATGTTAAGGCAGACGTTGTGAAAAATATTCTTTCTGATCTGAAATTTGACAAAACCGGTTTTCTAGGATTGGTAACCCTGGATGGAAAAGAGATTATTGATTATTCGTTAAAGCAAAAGGATCCTAGTATTGATATGGAAGCACTCAAATCAGAAAAGATCTTCGTAAACCAAGCTTTCTATAAGGAAGCAATGGCAGGGAAAGAAGTAAGTGGTTCAAAATATGTTAACTATAAGGGCGCTACCTCCTTATTCCTGTATTCTAAAGTTAGCGACACTGGAGCTGCGCTCTGTGCGTTAATACCAAAATCCACTATTACCGGGCAAGCTGATAGTATTAAGAATGCTACAATTATTATTGTTATTATAGCATGTATTTTAGCTATATTAATTGTAACAAGGTTGTCTTCTGGAATTGATAAAACAATTAAGAACATCATAAGTAAATGAAAAATTGCCGCAAAGGGAGACATAACCGTATAGTTTAATTCCAACCGTAAGGATGATTTTTCTATATTGATTGAAGAAATACAATTTACTTTTAATAATAGAAGGATTTATTACAGCAGGTGAAGTTGTTGAGCAGTGAGGTATGAGAATCCTCGACAAATGTAACGAATACTTCTACACTCTTATCTTGATTATGGAAGGTTTAGAGATCTTTTTGTTTGCCCGCCATGGGCGGGTTCTAATGGGTGAAAGTCTCTAGTGGCGTTTAGGCAACGTGGAAGCACATAGCCGAACAGCAAGAGTTATATTAATCCGGAATACTATTGATAGGATAGAGCATCAGACTTTCTTCTTCAGTTCCCTTGCCATCTCCAAAAAATTCATAATAGTGGGAGAAAGCCATTTGTTTTTATGATAAGCAATTTGAGTGAAAACCGGAAGAGGAGGTTTTTCCCATAAAATTTCAGTAAGTAAGCTTTGGGTAATTTCGTATTCAACAGAAACTCGCGGTAATATTGAAATTCCAAGTCCGCTCATAACCAACTGCTTTATAGCATGAATGTTATTTATGCCAATGGTGGTTTTGGGATGAACGCCTGCTCCATTTAAAAGATCATCGATCATGGCACGATAAGTACAATCTTCCTGTGTAGTTATTAAATCCTGACTTTCGAAATCTTTGATATTAACGGAAGCTTTTAGGGCAAAGGGATGGTTAGGTGAAGCAACCGTTACAATAGGTTCATCAATCATCGTCTCTACAATTAGGTCCGGAAATGAAATCTCACGGGTTAAAAAAAGGCAATATCGGCTTCATTATTTTGAAGTAAATCATGGATTGACTTCACGGATCCAAATTTTAAGCTGATGTTAATATTTGGGTATTTTTGGATAAAATTCTTTAGTACTAATGGTAAACGAACAGCACTAAACGATTCATTCGCACCAATTATAATTTTGCCGCCGGTTGTTTCATAATCAGAAAATGCTGATACTGCCTCAGATGAGAACTTGAGTATATTTTCCGCATAATAAAGTAAACGCTCCCCTTCCGGAGTTAATTTGGTTCTATGCCCAAGCCTTTCAAAAAGCTTAACATTAAACTCAGTTTCCAATAATCTTATATGGGTAGTAACAGTAGGCTGTGCATACCCAAGTAATTCAGAAGCATAGCTAAAATTACCTGTTTTCGCTAAAGTTAAAAAAGTTTTCAATTGTTTTATTTCCATATAGAGAACACCTCAAAAACTATTATAAATCATAATAGTTTTTATTTCAATTATCAATTTTACTAATACAATATCGTGTGATATACTCCAATTACAATAATTATAAAAGGAGTGGTTAAATTGATTAAGGCTGTTGTATTTGATGCTTATGGTACTTTATACGATGTACATTCTATAGTCAGGAAATGTGAAAAAATTTATCCAGGAAAAGGATACCAGATAAGTCAGGTTTGGAGACAAAAACAATTGGAATATTCCTGGCTTAGATCCTTAATGGATCGATATCAAGACTTTTGGTCATTAACCGGAGATGCCCTATCCTATGCCCTGGATGAACTTAATTTACAGTATAGTAAAGGAACAATAGAAGACATTTTGAATGAATACTTATATTTAGATCTTTACCCGGAAGTAGTGGAATCTTTACAGGCCTTTCGCCCTTGGAAACTTTCGATTTTATCGAACGGTAGTCCGAAAATGCTTAAGGAATTGGCTGCAAATACAAATCTGGATAAACATATGGATGCTATTATAAGTGTCGACTCTCTAAAAACATATAAGCCTAAAGCAAATGTATATAATTTAGCAGTTGAGAATTTAGGGGTAAACAAAAATGAAATACTTTTTGTTTCATCTAATGGTTGGGATGTGGCCGGTTCAAAATCGTTCGGATTTACAGTAGGTTGGATTAACCGTTTAAATAAGCCTGTAGAAAGACTGGGAATCGAACCAAATTATATTGTTTCAAATTTAGCTGAGTTGGCAAATAAAGTTAAGAATAAATAACTTTAGCGATAAAAAGTAACAATAAGCAGATTTGTTTGTAATGGGAGTGATAATTGAGATTAAATAGTGAATAGTTATAACCATAAAGAATGATATCCTATTATTTTTTTTATCCGTTATGGTATAATAATGTAACCGTTCCCTTTCGCATGGATGTTAAAGTGATGGAATTTTTTAATTAATGGATAGAAAGGACTGTTTTATGGATATTAATAGTCTGGCAAAAATCATATGGGATTATCATCATATGAATCATAAGGTTGAAAAAGCCGATTGTATCATTGTTCTGGGCAGTCATGATACAAGGGTTGCAGTTAGAGGAGCTGAGCTCTATCTGAATGGTCTTGCACCAATTATAGTTTTCTCTGGTGGATTGGGAAGACTTACACAAGGTTTGTGGGCGAAACCAGAAGCACATATATTTTCTGAGATAGCTATAAAGGCTGGGGTACCAGAGGATAAGATTCTGATTGAAGACAGATCTACCAATACTGGAGAGAATGTCTTATTGGCAAGAGAACTGCTTTGTAGAAAAGATATTATTCCATCCAGTGTTATTGCTGTTCAAAAACCATATATGGAAAGAAGGACGTTCGCTACCTTTAAGAAGCAATGGACTGAACTGAATGTAATGGTGACTTCTCCGCAAATGAGTTTTGAGGATTATTGTGATAATAATCCCAGTAAAGATATAGATCGGGATGAGATAATTAATATCATGGTGGGAGATATGCAGCGGATCGCATTGTATCCACGTAAAGGATATCAAATCTATCAGGAAATTCCAGATCATGTATGGAATGCTTATGAACAGCTCATTAAGCTCGGATATACGAAGCAGCTGATAGCTGAGGAAAATATTAAGGAATCATATCACGGGAGAGGCGGAGAAGGTGATACCGGAGGTACAGACGGTTGATATGTTCCCTGGAACGGTGCATGTGGAGACGGTCTGTCTGCTGGGGAGAAAAGCCTGATTTTAAGCGTTTATGTGATTATAAAGTGAATTTACGAGTAAGCTTTGAATGAATTCCTTACTCTACTGTTACAGGTGGGGTGAGGAATTTTGGACATATGACGGAAGTAGAAACATTTTGGCAGAAGCAAATCTTATAGCAAAAGATAAAAAATATTATGTACAACAGATCAAATATCGTTGTTAAAAAATATTCAATAGATTAAAGAGTTGTTAAATGAAGACTATTAAGTTAAGTATCTTAAAACGATCCTAAGATATAGAAGAACTTTAGATGGATATCCTGAGTGCATTTTAGCAGGTGATTTTTGTTTTCTTCATTCTATTGAGTATGGTATAATATCTTAAGAAAACATGAAAGGAATATTAGAATGAGAAAGTACATATTAGTGATATTACTACCTATTGAGATTATCTTATTCTATCTCTTAAGTCACCAGATGAGTTTTCATGTTATGAGATTTGTCGTTAAGTTCTTGTATCCGGTATTCAAACATTGGGATCCTGAAAACGTGTATATAGTTTTAAGTTTAAATGGTATAATCTGTGCAATGATTTCAATGTTTTGTATCATAGTTTATTGTGTAGTCACTAAAAAGAACCTCAAAGAATGTGGCTTTAATTTAATTAATATAAAGCTTTCACTGAGATTGGTTGTCCTTTTTCTTGTTGTTTTTATGACGCTCTATGTTAGCATTGGTACAATCGCAGCAAGAAATGGTTTATTTGATTATAAGTTTCATTTCCAATTCAACCTAAAAAATTATTCTGGCATCTTTTTGTTTGAACTTTTTATCTCGGGTTTGGAGGAAGTGTATTTTAGAGGGTTTCTTATCCTGGTACTATTAACACTATGGAAGCCAATCTTTAAAAGCCAAAAGTATTTATACATAGCGTTAGTGCTTGCCTCAACATTGGTTTTTACATTAAGGCATATTGGCATGACACTGTATCCTTTTGAAATCACTTACTTGGTTCCACTTCAACTTGTTGTGACAACGGTCATGGGATTGTCATGCGGTTACATTTTTCTGAGAACAAAAAGCCTAATTGGAGCATATATGGCACACAGCATAAGTAATGCATGTATTTATATTTTCTTGGCAGTCCTAAACGTAATTTAAGATGGGGCAATATAGAAAGTAAAGAAATCATTGGGTAAAGTGGGTAAAATGTCACTCAACTTTATACCCTCATAATATACCACAGAGTTTTTGCCATGTAGTATTCCAAATTTTTCATCACGCATGTTGAGACGTGCGGATGGATATTTAATTTCATAAAATTACTAAATTTATTACATATAATATAAACGGATAAAAGTCCTAATTGAAGTAGTTGTCGGGATATAAAAAAAGACTCAATAAGATGAAGTGAATCTATATGAGAATTCTCAAAAATCATTTTCCCGCCAAGGCCCAACTAGGATTAAACGGCATCTTTTTTGACCGTTCAAGGCATGTGGAGACCGTAATCCTGTTGCAACGCTCAGAAGCTTTATAAATAGCGAGGTTACAGGGTCTTAAATAGAAATATATTTTGACGTGAAAGAATGATACGATACTTTCACGTTTTTTCTTTTTTGATAAAATATTAATGCACCATAATATTTTATATAGATAGTGAAGGAATACAAATGAAAAATATCTGGATTATACCCTCTGCACCTAAAGAGAATAAAAAGATGAAAGTTGCTGCTTATTGTCGTGTCAGTACATTTGGTCCAGCTCAGTTACATAGTTTGGATACCCAGATAGAAGCTTACGCAAGAATGATAAAAAATAATAAAGATTGGAGATTTGCCGGTGTATTTTATGATGTCGAAAGCGGACTGCGTAGAAAAGGAAGAACCGAACTGGATAAAATGCTCAAGAAAGCTGCAAAAGGCAAAATAGACTATATTATTACAAAGTCAATCAGTAGAATATCAAGAGATACTTTAGAGGTTTTAAAAATAATACGTTTTTTAAGAGAGCGAGGGATTAATATGCATTTTGAAAATGAAAATTTAGATTCAATCAATGTAAATAATGAATTTGAAATTACATTAAGGAGTATGTTGGCACAGGATGAAAGTAGAAACACAAGTATATCCACAGGCAAGGTAGATATGCTCAGCTCGTGAGATATCACCTAACATAGTTGTTTTATCTCCAATAAAACCGAATGGATTAATTCAGCTGTAGCGGTGTTATTAATTCCAATATCAACTCCATTTACAGACAGAGAAACATCCGCAGTCATAGTTCTCTGAGGAACTGAAAGTCTAGCAAAAACAGTATTCTCCTGGTGAACGGGCTGAATTGCATTTTCTGTTGTGACTGCAGGAAGGGATTCTAATGTCTTTATGCGTATTTTTCTTAACCAGTAGTAATAACTCCCCTCAAGAATGCTGTTTTGTTGACACCACTGTCTGACTGGAAGTCCACTGGTTGTGCACTCTTGAATAATGGAAGACCATTTCTGTAAACTATAATGATTCTTTACTTCTTGTGTCGTCACTTAAAATCCTCCTATCCGTATTTTGAGAGGCTCAAAATACTTGTAATAGTAATTTAAGTGATTATCTCATAAACATAATGCATTGAAAATCCACTTTCTTGTTTGACGGTTACGATGTAGGAAAAGAGATAGTAACTCTTGAAAACCAAATGCTATTATTTGACGGAACAGTATCAAGGGGTTTTTGCGAATAACATTTATGTACGAATTATAGATACCAACACACCTAAAAACTCTTCAGCTGATATTAATATTGTCGAAACCCTTTGGAAAAAACGCTTTGGAATAAATGCCACAGCACTTGAACGCATCATTCTGTATTTACAAAGTCCAGAAGATTGGATTGACTCGCCTGAAGAATCTAGAAAATACTATAAGTTTGCACCGGAATTTATCATAGAAAATGTCTCAGCCTCTGATGACAGAGATGGTTATGAGTTCTACCTGTTTGGGCAATATGATAACCGCCCTCACTGGTATGATATCAACATCTATTATCATCAAACATTATTAGACTCCTTAGGGGGGCGGCCTTAGATGGTGGTCGATACTTCACAGTAACTCCCAAAACTGACGGGCTATCATTAGATAAAAATAGGATGAACTGGGATATTAGTTATAAGTATTTCATTAAAGGGTCAATAGATTATATTGCTCATAAATTTTATATTACCGACGACATGGATGAAGAATTTACATCAAGAAGACGATTTTTAGAATGCGTTCTTATATTTGATTCGGAGCTTGAGAAAATAAATTTTGATAAGTTTGCTGAAGAAAATTATACATACTATAATGCCTCCGATTTTGAAGGAAGACTTCCTCTTTTTCCAAATATAGAGGGCTATGTAATGAGTGCTTTTAAAAAAGATTATATAAATGCACTTATTTTGAAAAAAATGCTGAATGATTTTAGAGACAATTTATTAAGTAGATGATTTGAATATTTAAATATGAATGTTACTTCATCAGTGATATGGATAACATTGCTTGTATGTGATCTTCGCTTTATATAGGATGGAGGTGGTTAAATGGCAGGTTAAAATATTAGATCAACAGCAGCTAAAAGCTGTATGTGACGTTTTAGCTCATGCCAGCGAGGGATTTTCAAAAAGTGAATTATCTCGGTTATTGCAACAGAGTCAAATAGATTTAGCTGATGATGGGAGCTCCAACAACGGCTACAGTTATACATTGGGCTTAAATAAGCGAGATTGGTTGTATAATTGCTTGGTGAATGAAATCAACACCAATAAATCGTTTCAGCGGGTTTTTGATTTCATTGTTAAAGCGTTAAACCCTGTAGCCTTTACAGTGCAAAGTAATAGAGAAAAATATCTTCATCTTTTAGAAGAAACCAACAAAGTGTTATTATTAGCTGGTTTGTCTGTTAGTAAAGAAGGGAAGATCGTTGATGTAGTGAAGGCAACAACATTGGACGAAGTAGATAGGCGTGTGAATCATCTAAAGCGGAACTTTATAATAGGACAATTCACAATGAGGTACAGAAATATTGCATTAAAGATTATTTGCGGGAAGATTACTATGATGCAGTGTTTGAAGCAGCTAAAGGATTGGCAGAGCGTGTACGCCAGATAACCGGTTTGTCTTCAGATGGTGGAGAATTGTTTCAAAAAGCATTTGCTAAAGGTGATCCATATCTGTTTTTTAATTCTATGCAGACAGATAGTGAAAAAAGTGAGTTTACTGGAGTAAAGGAATTGTTAGAAGCTATATTTCATTTGGCAAGAAACCCAGCAGCCCATACACCTAAAATTAACTGGAGAGTGGAAGAGACAAAGGCTCTAGATATTTTGACATTAATATCATTTGCCCACAAATATCTGGATGAGTGTCATAGGATGCCAAATAAGTAAGCAAGGAGGATAAAAAACATGGGAGTGGTGTTGGATAGTAAGGAAGATAAGATTATGTTTATAAAGACAATAAACAATGAAAAAGCAACAGACAAATTAGAATTTGTAGGGCGGGATTTTACTGCTGACTATTTATAGTATGGAGCGTTAGAAAGGAGAAACTTAAATGACTAAATTTAATAATGAAGCTTATGAAGCATTAGTTAATGATTTAATAAATGATGCTTTTTATCTTGAAGGTGCTTCAAGGAGGGGAACTATTGCAAAAATAAGACAATATGCTGAAGTCATAGTGAGAAGAATATTAAACCTTCCTAAAAAAACCAAAGTTACATTAGGCGATGAAAGAATCATATCAAAAATTAAAGAAAAAGATAATCCGTTACTGTTAAATTCAATAAAGACTATTAATAAAATGGGTTCAAAATGCACTCATACCCAATTTACAAGAGAGATAACAGAAGAAGAGGTAAAAACTGTAATAGACAGTCTTTTCAATTTATATGCTTATTTATTAATCGCTTATTTTGAAAAATATGAGTTTGGAACGAATTTGGGAGTTGTACATCAATTTTCGATTTTACCACCTATTATAAGGCATATAACCTTAGAATATCTTTATAGTAAATACCCTGAAAACTTAATGATTATTGATAAGCTATCTTTGGTACTATTAAAAGCACTCAATAAAGAAGCAGCCATAAAATGGATAGAAGAAAGGAAAGAGAAATTAATGCTTACCCCTTCTGTTACAAAAAGTGAGGAAAAAGATATTGTTGAAAAAGCAGGAGAAGAGCTTGCAAGAATAATTATTACTACAGCACCTAATATGTATGACCTTTGTACTGAGAGAATTAATTTAGTAGCTGATATTATAAATAAAAATGGGAAATTATATAACGATTTTGAAAGTGCAATTGATTATTATAGGGAGAGTGGTGCAATTAATGGTGAATCTTCTGATATAATAGAGTTTAATTCAATTATGGAATTTTTGTACCTTGGAAGAAAGTCAAACAGTGAATTAAATTAGTTAGAAAAATTGACTTCACGGATTCAGAGTTTTAGCTGATTTACTATGTAATTTTAATCAATTTTTGTGAGTATATAAAGAAGTTGACAAATTCCAATTTGAAAAGTAGAACTGGAGTAAATAGTTCTACTGAAAAACTGCTAAGACTAAAACCTTCAGTACACTGAGGGTTTTATTGTTGGCAGCTTTTATCTTTACTAAATTAAACATCGAAAAATAAGAGTTGTCATGGTATAATCAGTACAAATATTTTATTAAAAAAAGGGTTGAGCGTCGAAATTATTGAAAATATACCCTGACGCCAAGGGGGTACCAGGCTCAACGGTCATCAGAATTGCAGCAACAAGGCATGTGGAGATCTGCTGCTTTTTGTCAAAATATTAGTGCAAAATCCCATCTTGCATCTCACTGTTAGAAGAATCGTTTTTAGGGGGATTAGAAGCTTACTTTAATGTTCAAAAATATACTTGTGGGAGGCTACGTGAAAGTTTTAAATCATTATTTAAAAGAGAGTTTGCTGTTTCTACAACCAAAAACAAGTAAGGTGAAATTAAATATTCCATTAACAATTGTAGTTTATTTTTTATTGTGGTTGATTGGACTTGGATTAGGACGTTTATTTGTGCAGGCAGTGTTCAACGTTCTTGGGTTGATGACTAATGTTAATGGGACGATTATGATTACATTAAGAAAATTAATAATCTGCGGAGCACAGATAACAATTTTCTTCTCATGGGTAAAATTTGTGGAAAAACGTCCTGTGAATTCTATTGGTTTAAAAGCCAACAGTCCTTTTAAACTATATATTACCGGATTTATGATAGGTTTATGTGCCATAACAGCGATTACCCTAACTTTGCATTTAACAGGAATGATAAAACTAAAATATTATCCGTTATATTATGGTTACATGATAATAAATCTCGGTAGTATAGCATTGGGCTGGATTGTACAAAGTGCTTCTGAGGAAATCGCAATAAGAGGATGGCTAATTCCAAGTTTAGAAAAAAACTGTACTCCAGTTATGGCAATTTCTATCACAGCAATTATATTTGGTATTCTTCATTTATTTAGTTCTGGAGTAACAGTTTTATCTTTTATAAATTTAATATTATCAGGTGTATTTTTCGCAGGTTATGCCATTCTTAACGGTAATATATGGGGAGTTTGTGGGCTGCATTTTGCCTGGAATTTTGCTCTTGGAAACATCTATGGTCTTCCTGTCAGCGGTTTTGCTGCTAATGGTGAAAAAATTTTTCAAACACAACAAATAGGATCCAATTTACTTACAGGAGGGGATTTTGGCCCTGAGGGTGGACTTGTAACAACAGTTACGTTATTGATTGCGATTGCTGTATTAATATTGAAGTGGAAGAAAAACAATATAAATGGATAACTCATAGGAAGCCTGGCAGATAAGACCTTGAAACGGTCGAACCTGCCAGGCTTCCTATGAGTTACAATCGCTGATTATGGTTTTTAGAGGGGAAAAGGGATCATGTAATCTGATCCCTGACTTTATACCGGTGTTGGGGTATCTGTACGATATGATTTTACTTCCTGTTTTTGTCTACCGCAGTTTTTTCTTTATAAGTTGACAGAAATCATAATATGGTCAATAATTAGAGAGTATGTAACATTAATAACTCTATATAAAATACGGAAATGGTGATCCTATGTCAAATAGATACGAAGAAGATTTATTAAAACAGCAAGTACTTGAAATCATGAATGATGAAAAAGCAGAGAAAGATACAACGGAGATAGAAGAAAGGGAAGAGCAAGGATGGGCTCCGCAGCCAAAGAAGTCTCCTTCTCGAAAAAAGAAAAATCATAAGGTGTTAAAAATGGCAGGCATTATGGTTTTAATTCTACTGATTCTAATTGTCTTAATTATTGGAACAAAGCCGGGACGCAGCATTATCTATAAATCAGCAAGCACCTTTGCCTCTCACAATATGAACAACGAAGAAATTATCAAGGAATACGATGCGGCAGGCGGTGCAGAGCATGCTGACGGAGCAAGGCACGAAGACTATGTAACCAATTATCTGATCTTCGGTATCGAAGAATTCGGGGGAGCCAGAAATACCGATTCCATGATGATTGCCTCCATCAATACCAAAGATGATACCTTAAAGCTTACCTCGTTGCTTCGTGACAGCTATGTTGATATACAAGGTTATAAAGCAAATAAATTAAATTCTGCTTATGCAAGGGGTGGAGCGAGATTATTGGTTGATACGATAGAAAAGAATTATAAGGTCCAAATCGACGGTTATGTATCGGTCGATTTTAAATCCTTTGAGAAAATAGTCGATCTATTAGGCGGCGTAACAATTGAGCTGGGGAAAGAAGAAGCACAATACCTTAACAAAACCAATTACATATCGCAAAAGAAAAATCGAAATGTAAAAAAAGGTGTTAATCATCTCAATGGTAATCAGGTCATGGGATATGTCCGTGTACGAAAAGTAAAAACCCTGGGCGGAGTAAATAATGATTATGGCCGTATTGTCCGACAGCAAAGAGCTTTAAAAGCGATATTTGATAGCTATAAATCTCCGAAAAACCTGTTCAAAATTCTATCCGTTACAAAAGAAAGTCTGGGTTATGTGACAACGAATTTAACACAGGATCAGATAGAAAAAGCAATGGCGGATGTGGTTGAGAATAAAATAACAACCTTGGATACCTTCCGAATTCCGGTTGACGGAGCCTTTGACGCACCTAAGAAATACAATGGAATCACTTATCCGATTGTTTTAGATTGGGATAAGAATAGAGTTGAATTATATAAGTTTATATTTGATGATACAGAGAAAGAAGCGGTTGCCGCATTAAAGTAATAAGTCAAGATTGTAAGCTATCTGTGTGTAAAATATCTTGGCACAGAGTGAAAGGCAGATTTTTTAAAGATTAAACCAACGCCAAGGGGGTATCGAATTCGAGGGAGAGGTTGTCGGTAGTGAGAAAGAACCATACCATGTGATGATTGACACCGAGCATCCTAAAAAATCCAAATGCAATTGTCCGCATGCCGATGGGAAAAAAATTGTATGTAAGCACAAGATAGCCCTGTTTTTTACAGCCTTTCCTAAGGAAGCCGATAATTACATAACTGAATTTGAAGAATATGAAAGAGAAGAAGAGGATCGGGAACAGGAACGCTACGATCAGATTGTAAAATATGTGGAGAGTCTGTCAAAAGAAGAACTGAGGATGGCATTAATTAATGGGTTGGTAGAAGCAGATGAATCATTTTCAATGCCGGATAAAAAATTAGGCTCAAAAGTGCAAATTTTGAGCCTTTTTTCGGCCGATCTTTATAGAAAGGGTAATTGGAAGATTTAGGTTTCATTATACCAAATCTACAATATTTCTCAACTTTTTAATTCGCCAAGTATTTTTAACTCATAAAGAAGTTCATTATAAAGCCTTTCTGAGGCTTTTTCCAGTTGCACTTTTTTACGAATAACACCAACCATTAGGCTAAATTCTATATTTGCTAATTTTCGTCTTATTGTCATATCTGGAACTGGTTCAATGGCAGCTACAGGTAAGATAGAACAGCCAATACCAGCTTGAACAAACTGAATAATTGTTCTTCCATCGTTAATTTGTATCATAGATTTAAGGGGGATTCCTGAAGTACTAAAATGCTTATCAATCTCATTTCGATAAGAGCAGTAGGATTCTGTAAGAAGTAAATTTACATCACTTAAGTCCTTAAGAGTAATCTCTTCTTTTTTGACAAGTGGATGTCCTATAGGCAGTAACAAATCCATTGGTTCCAAACAAATAGGTTCAAACAAAAGGTTAAGATTAGCTGGGGGAGCAAACCCTATTCCGATATCCAGCTGGTTATTTATTATTTTTTGTGTAATGACTTCCGAACTGTTAAGTTCAAATGTCAGTTTAATGTTTGGATACTCCTTACAGAAATCTATTATTTTAGGAATTAGCAAAGATCTTCCAATTGTACTTATTGTCCCTATTCTAACATGTCCCATTTGACCAGTAACAAAGTTATCCATCACTTTTTTAAAAGTATCTGCATGTTCAAGAAGTAACTTGGCATTCATCCAAAAAAAATCACCTTCCTTTGAGAGGTGCATTCTACGGCCTTCCTTTTCAAATAATTTAATTCCCAACTCTTCTTCAAGCTGCTGAATATGAAGTGTAACGGTAGAGGGCGCATATCCCATCTTTTCTGCTGCTTTTAAGTAACTTCCTTCTGTAAGTATATTTTTAATAGTTTGAAGCTGTTTTAATTCCATATATTCTCCTATAGTTCATTTTTACTGAACTAAAACCATAATAATTTTATATTGTCAATAGAATAGAAATATTTTATCATAAAAGCAAAAAAAAGCAAATTGCATTGTAGTTAGGAGGAAATTTTATATTATGTGTTTAGAACAAAATATGAAAGGTGTTGCTATACAACTTGGCTATGAATCATGTGGAATAATTCAAGTAGATTATTTCAATGATTTCTTTGACTAAAAAATAGGTTAAGTATTTTCTAATGACACTAAATGATTCTAATAAAAATGTACAGGAAACGGCTCAATGGGCACTGGATATTAATTTAAAGTAAGTGATACGAAAGGAGGCTGTATGAAAAAATATTTAAGAAGAAGTTTGATGGTAGTATTGTTAATGGTATTGCCATTTAACATACTGGCATGTAATAAGGATAATAATGTAAGTGTGTCAGATACAGAAATCGAAATCACACCAATCGCAGAAAATATAGAAACCATTGATTTAGAGGAAAGAGAGAATGATACTGATACAGACAGTGAATTAGTTTATAAATCATCAAAAACTTTAGCTGAAAATATTGATATTTTAAACAATATCTTAGAAACAAAATACGGAAAAAGCTTAACTCCATCTACAGCAGAAGATTATGAAAAGGCTGGTCAATCTGATTGGACATTAGTTTTAGAGGATAATAAAGTTGGTATTGATACGTCCACATGGAAATTTGACTATGATTCAAATTCGGATGATAGTAAATATATGGATGCTATATTGACAACATTTATTTTCTTTTGTGGAGAAGAGATGGGAAACTCATTATGGTCACTTACTGGTGATTTATTAGATGGTGGTGCAGATGAAACACAGTATGGATTTAAGCATGACGGAGGTCAAGTGGTTTATAAAAATGGCAATGTAGCGGCATATGAACCTGGTAACAATAAGAGTACCATATATATTTGGCTAACTCCAAGTGAATACTGACTCACATCTCATTTGATTGATACACTGCCGCCAAGGCACCACCAGGCTCAAGCGGCATCTTTTTTGAACGTTCAAGGCACGTTGAAACGATAATTCTGATGACGAATAGTGGTTTAAAGGGCAAATGAGGCAGGTCAACCACTGTATGTAGTGGTTTTGGAGTAAAATAAAGACAAAAATCGGGCTGAAAAAGTGCAATTTTCAGCCCGACTTTTTGCCTGTCTTATAGATGACATTGCAGATTTTGAATATGGCAGCTATTTTTTTACGGCTAAACAATAATTTACATTATCAAATGCCGACATAATATGTTGTGGATTTGCTTGGTTATATTCAGCAAAGTATTGCTTGGTAATCTCTTTGGGCTCCAGGTGCTCATGAATCAAAAAGCCACAATTCGAAAGCAAGGCTTCCATATCAAAATTCGAATAACTTGCTAACATCGCTTCTCCCGCGTTTCCAGCCATCATTGCCTGCTTTTTTACACGTTCCCCGGCTTTACCGGTATAAGTATCCTGGTCAGGATAATCGAATACAATAGTACTTCCGGTACATACCGTATTGGAGATGCCTCTGATCAGGTTTGTGAAATTTTCTTTTGATAGATAATACGAGATTCCAAGCAGACTGCAAAATGAAAGCTTTGATCTATCAAACTCAGTGTGGTCAAACAGGTACTCGTCAATTGCTGTAAGGGCCAGGTCAACAGGCAGGTAAGTTAAATTATCAGGCTTTTTTTCGTAAATACTGTTTATGCGCTTTTGCTTTTCCATGCTCATAAGAGGATGATCAAGCTCAAAAATATGGAGTTGGGAAGCCCATCCAGGCTGCCTGTAAGCAAAGCTATCATATCCTGCTGCAAAGATCAGATATTGTTTCGCTCCAAAATTAACCGCATTTCTTAGTGCTTGTTCGGCATAAGCCGATCTTCCCAGCGGCGAGGGTGACAATTGATTGTCAACAATCCATCTCAAGGCGTCAACGTCGCTCCCGCTAAATCCGGGGTTAAAAAACTGAATGCCTTGTGCCATGCTTTTTTCAATTTGACTGTATTCCTGTTCGGATAGGAGTAACCTGGCAACGCTATCATTGAATATTTTGATATCGTTGTTTTCAGAATGATATGCTCTTGAAAAAGCACTAACAAGAGCGGTCATACTTTTCTGTTTCATATAAACATCACCTCATATAATTAATACTCCTTAATTGCGAACACCTCAAGACTTGAAATTATTGGGATTTTGTGGTATAGTAAACATAGAAATTAAATGAATTTACATATTCGTCACTAATAATATGTGATGGATTCGTGAATCTTAACTATCATCTTTCAAAAACAGCATGAAAAGTGAAGAATGAAATTCAAGCCATTGAACAGAAACGGAACCGTCTGATTGATATTCTTCATCAGACAAAGCGTACCAGTGGGGGGTTAACATGCTGCGGTTGAGCAATGGACGTAAATGTATAAAAAATATAAGGATACGAAACGATACCTTAATTGAAAATCGAGATGCAACCCTATCGATTCGAATTGAACTTTATAAAGTAATAGAATTTATAGATACCAGGTAGTTGCGTCCTGGCTTACAAAAGATTGGTGATGAACCAGTCTTTTTGTTTGCACACCTTTTCACTGCCATGTATTCTGAAGGGGTTAATGTCAAAAAGGAGAGTAACTATGTCAAAGTTTTTTACGTACGAAGAAAGACTGACCCTTCAGAAATACCTAAAAGAAAGTCTATCCTTTAAAGGAATCGTCCGCTGATTGGATAAGAACCCGACTACGATTTCATAGACAAGAATCCGGATACGGCGATAGTTCAAATGGACTCCGTCATAGGAAGCCAAGGCGGCAAATGCATGTTGACGATTGGGTTACAAAAGTTGCATCTCGCCTTTCAATTAAGCAAAACTTATTTTACAAACCCTCTTGACATACTATTTACTCAGTATTATACTGAACATGTACTAAACATGTTCAGTGAATGTAAAGGAGTAATAAGATGCCATACAGTGAAGCAAGGGAAAAAATCATATCAGCAGTAAGGGAATTACTATCGGAGGGTTGCCCTGTTGAGGACATCACTGTCCGTAAAATTGCACAGCAAGCTGGTGTAGGGATAGGTACGGTTAGCTATCATTTTCATTCAAAGGATAAGCTTGTCTATGAGGTTATAGCCGGACAAATGGCGAATCTGGCGGAAGGATTATCTCCGAGTGAGGGTTCCGGAACTCCATTCGAAAGATTGAAGGGTTTTTTCTATCAAACGGCGGAGCTTGCACTACAGTACAGTGAAATCTTTCGTGTTCAACTTTCCTACGAGATCGTGAATGGTGATATGAGTATTTGCTACTTCATAACGCCGCTTTTGAAAGAGCTCTATGGCGGGACGAAGAGCGATCTCGAAATAAAGGTTATAGCACTCCAAATGATCTCGGCTATGCAGGTGATTCTGTTGAAAATGGAGGAATTTAAACGTTATTCTGGTATAAATATCCGAGATACAAAAGAAAGAGAGGAAGCTCTCAACATCATACTTAATACTGCAATCAAACCATAAGAAGGAGCGATATCATTAAGAACATTACACATTATTCTGTCTGTGATATCTTACTGTTGGTATGCAAAAGTAAAGGATTGATAGGGTATTCTGAAGCAAAAGAAAAGAATTAAATTCATAAGTGGAAATATCAAATTATATAAATCAATGAAAACAGGAGGTTTTAATTATGTCGGAACAATTAATAGTTACTGCAAGCTTAATGAATGAGAAAGTAAAATTCAAGGGTGTATCCAGATCCAACCCTGAAATCATACTTGATTATAATCCGCCCATAGGGGACGGGGAGGGATACACTTCTCTGGAACTGTTCCTTATAAGCCTTGCGACCTGCAGCGGCACATCAATTGCAGTATTATTACGAAAAATGAGAAAGGATGTTTCCGGTCTCAGAATCAATATAAAAGGAGATAGGCGCGAGCAGCACCCTACATACTTCGAGAAAATTCATCTGGAATTCAATCTGGTCTCAAAGGATGCAGAGGATGCAGACTTTGAAAAAGCGATCAAGCTGTCTGAAGAATCTTTCTGCCCAGTATGGAATATGGTAAAAAATAATGTTGAGATCAGCTATGAGTATAATATAGAAAGAAGCGGATACATTGCATGATAAGCCAGCATGCTCCGATAATTTTTGATTTAGGAAAAGCAAGTGATATTGATGAATTAGAAATGCTTTATAACGATTTAAATGATCATTTGGCAAGAGGAGTAAACTATCCTGGATGGATAAAGGGGGTTTATCCTGTCCGGCAAATTGCAATTGACGGAATAAAACAGGGTAATCTCTATGTAGCAAAACATAATGGGAAGATCATTGGTTCTGTTATTTTAAGCCATGAGCCTGAACCTGCATATTATAAAGCGAAATGGGAATTTGAGACTGACTATTCAGATGTTTTTGTTGTACATACATTTGCGGTACATCCAAGATTTCTGAAATGTGGTGTAGGCAAAGCATTAATGAACTTTTCTACTGAACATAGTATTAAATCAAAAGCTAAGTCAATCAGGTTGGATGTTTACGAAGGAAATATACCTGCTATAAAGCTTTATGAAAAATGTGGTTTTAAATATATCGATACAGTTGACTTGGGACTCGGGAACTACGGATTGAAGTGGTTTAGGCTATATGAAAAATTGCTGTGAGATAACTTGGGAGAGATAAATGAGAAAGCAAAGAAATGCTAAAAGAATAATAGAGAAAATTCTGGTGTTTCTGTTGTTGTTTCTGATAACCCTTGTTATACCTAGGATTGCTACAGCAACGGCCCTATGGTTGCAAAGCCGGATAATTTATGGGGATAGATATATGATTAACGTACTTCATCAATTATTCCAAGGTCTTCTTGCAGTTCTGACATTAAAGCTTTTACTGCGAAAGCCCTTCGCCGAGCTTGGTTTTAAATGGGGGGGCAGCGCACAGGGGATTAAATATACAGGCTGCTTTCTTGGATTGTGGACGGGGATTGTAGTTGTTTTTTATATAGTATCTTTACATTTATATCCCGGCTTTGCCCAGTATATTATGAGCTATTATCCGCCGGACAGTGAATATATGATAATAGCTTTAAGTTATGCGGGTACTATGCCCGGCTTGGGAGAAGAGCCATTATACCGTGCGTTGGTGCTTCTGCCATTGATGAAATATTGGGATGGGAACGTCCGTATAGGAAGGCTTGAACTGCCCCATGCGGTTCTCATTTCCGGTTTGATATTCGCCATTGGGCATATTGGATTTACATTCATACCGTTTCGACTGGTTTCAATTGACTATCTGCAGGTGGCCTTTAACTTCATTCTGGGAATATGGTGGGGAATGATTTTCATTAAGACAAAAAGTCTTTTATGGCTGGTTATCGCACATAATGGTTCAAATTTTATTATGTACCTGATCGGGTTTCTCACCGCTTTTCATATTAACAAATAAATAATGACTGCAGAAGATTTGTATTATACGATGGATGTATGATAACAAGTGTAACAGAAAGGCTGTGACATATGGATATTATTCACTGCAACACCTATCTTGTGGATTTAGCTGTTAATGCAATGGTGACCATTAAATGCACAGATGGATTACCTATTGAATTAGCTACTTCTACTGCAATGACAACTTTCCTTGAAAACCCGTTTAATCATCTGCTCATTGCCGTTGATGCCTCAAAAACTGTAGGATATTTAATTGCATATGAACTCCAAAGGCCAGATAGAGAGCAGAGCATGATGTTTCTGTATGATATTACAGTGATTGATGAATATCGAAAGCGGGGTATCGGAACAGCTCTTGTCGAGAAATTGAAATCCTTATGCACTACGAAACCCATGATGAAAATGTTTGTTCCTACTAATCGCTCCAATATATCTGCTGTTGGCTTATATCAGAAAACTGGAGCTATTCCCTCAAACGATATTGATGAAGTATTTCTCACTTGGGATTTTGATGTTTCCTCTTGACTTTTTATAGCTAGTTCCTGATTTGAAATTGATTAGCTTAATTGATAAAAACGGTCGGCATGGTGATTTTTATGATAAACAATGTTTTGATTGTATATATTTCGGGTACGGGCGGTAGTATGCCCGGCTAAGTTACAAACAGCTAGCCGTGGAAGGAACGGCAGCAATAAAAGAATAGGAATTGCTTAGCTAAGCAGGGACGTAGAGAGAGATTAAAACGTCTGTATTGTGTCAGGCAAAAATCCTACAAAAAACCGATAAATTCCCAATTTTCATAATGGGACAATTCCAAAAAGTTGATCCCAATAATATGTTCTCGCTATTTTATAACATTACTTCTGCATCCGATTTAAATCATGATTGAGGGTTAATTTAGATGAAAAAAATCTTTGGTAATATCATTAATTTTTTAAAAATATTCTTGATGTTCGCTATGTTGTTTATAACAATAACTGTAATTAGTTCTGTCTGTTTTAGTATGTCAACAAAATTATTTAATCAATTTAGTGGTTTTGATCCAGACAACTGTTTTTTACTCCTAACAATTCATCATATATTACAAGCAATAATTACTACTATTATAATAGTATTTATCTCTATAGCATTAAAAATACCATTAAAAGATTTCGGTTTCAATACAAAAAATTTTCGATACTCCATAAAAATGGTGCAAGTTTTTTGTTTTTTATGGATTATGATTCAAACAGGTGGAAGTATTTTATTAATCAAGATGACATCTATGTCAGCTGCCTTAACTTATCCATTAACATTTAAAAATTTTTTAGGGTATTTTTTGTTTGAAATTTTATTTACTGGTACAAGTGAAGAATTATTATTCAGGTCACTAACTATTCCGGTCATGTTATTTTCACTCAATACATTTTTAAAATCGGAACAAAAATCTCAAATTATTGCTATATCCGCTTCAACCCTTATCTTTATGCTTGCCCATATAAATTTTAATTTGAACCCTTTCAAAATAACATACTTTAATCTTTTGCAGCAAATAACCTGCTTCATATTTGGTACCTTTTTTGGTTGGCTGTTTATTAAATCAAAAAGTGTTTTAGGTCCAATGTTTGCACATAACTTACTTAATGGGATCATTACTATAGTCGGTTTTATAATGTACATTATATTCGGGTAAAAGGTTTCACGTGGAGACGGCAGTATTGATGTCAAGGGGTCAATAAATGGCAGGTCACTAAAGGCTTCTGGGCGCTTGCAGGGAAGAGCCCTTTATAGGGACAGAACAAATCACTCGTTAAGCCAGTGTTATATTAGCATAAAAAGAGATAGGGACAAGTGGATCGTACTGGAATTATACTTTGAAACAGGATATAATAAAAAATAGAATCAATTCCGTATACAAAAAGTTACAAGGAAAAGTGTTTCTCTTAGTATAATTGATAGGTAATTGCGAAATTTACATATTGTATCTATATACCATGCAATTAATACAATTTCAAAGCTGAATTTTGCCCATAGGGCAACTGAAGCTCTGAAATTCGTATCAATTGTATGGTATATTCAGAAAACTATATAGTTTCGCAATTGCCTAAGTATAATTGATATTAAAAGGAGAGAGGGATGAATATTTATGGATGTTATGGAAGCTATCAACAACAGAAGAAGCATACGCAGATTTAGAGGCGATAAATTAAGCAACGATGTCATCCGAACCATTTTAGAGGCCGGCATCAAAGCACCGTCTGGCAAAAACAAACAGCCCTGGGAATTCATAGTTGTAACAGGGGATAAACGGATTGAAATGATACAGGTGATGAGAGGAGGCATTCAAGCCTTCAAGGCGCAGCATGGAAACGTAGGCAGTGCTGAATACTCAGCAAATATAATGGAACAAGCCCCCGCTACGATATTTATATTCAACCCCTATGGAGCATACCCCTGGCAGGAGAAAACGGTGGAACAACAAATTACTGAAACAGTTGATGTCCAGTCAGTGGGAGCAGCGATTCAAAATATGATATTGGCTGCTGCAAATCTCGGACTCGGATCTTTGTGGATCTGCGATATTTTTTTCGCATATGAAGAGCTCTGTAAATGGCTGAAGAAAGATTGTCAGATGGTTGCCGCACTGGCATTGGGCTGCCCGGATGAAAACCCGCCTATGAGGCAAAGAAAAAGCATAGATGAAGTAACTGAATGGATTTGATAGGAAGCTGTAAAGTGAGGTTATGTACATATAATGAATCGTATAATGAAATACATGATATTGCTTCTCCGCATATGTACCGCAGGCACCGTGATATTTGAATGTGCTATACAGAATGTACCCAATTTATGGACGCATACAGCTTTTGTCTGTGGAATGATATTACTTATACTAAATGACCTTTTACGGCATTACAGGATGAAACGCCGGTCCGGCATAATCTATTTTTTATCCATTACGGTTAGTATTATAGGAACCGGCTTGTATGCCTTTTGGTTAAACTCATTGCCGGCAGGAATATACTATTTATTTCCTTTGATTGAGCTTATCATCTATAGTGAAAGAATTTTATTTCCGTTAATTATTTTACATAGTGGACTATTTATTATTGCAAATTATATACTTAAGGATCTGACAATAAGAAATCTGGTAATATATATTTCGATTACTATGATAATTTATCTATATCGAAAAAATATCGATGAAAGAAGTGAAATTGAATTAATTAATAAAGAGCTTGTTAATGCAAACAAACAGCTAATGGAGTATGCAAAACATATTGAAAAAACAGCAAAGATTAAGGAAAGAACACGTATAGCTCAGGATATGCACGATTCTATCGGACATGGGCTGGCAGCACTTTCCATGCATCTGGAATTCATCCAGCAGACTCTTGATCATGATAAAGAAAAGGCAAGCATTTCTGTTGCTAAAGCACATAATTTGTCCTTAAAATGTTTAAAGGATTTAAGAAGTGCCGTTAATATCTTAAAAGAGGATAAAACGGAGGATAATTTAAAATTGTCCATAAACGAGATAATTGATCGTATTGATCAAAGCGGGGCAAAGATATTGTTGGAATTTGACAATCAGGCTGAAAAGGTCCCTTTGGATATAAAGAATTGCATATACAAAACTATTCAGGAAGCAGTTACAAATAGTCTGAAAAACGGTAATGCGAATGAAATACTAATTGAGGTGACGATTAATGGACAGATATTGTCGGTCATTGTTAAGGACAATGGAATAGGCTGTGATTATGTTATAAAATCACATGGTTTGTCGGCTATTGAGGATAGAGCAGGAGAACTGGATGGTATTGTATCCTATGAAACCGGGCGAGGGTGTGGATTTATATTAAGGATGGAAATACCTATTGATAACTGAAGGAGTGCTTATGATTACGATTATAATTGCGGATGATCAGGATATAATCAGAGAAGGCTTAAAAATGATTCTAAGTCTTGATGATAATGTCAAAATTATTGGTGAAGCAGAAAATGGAAAGCAACTTTTGGAAATTCTGAGCTTTGAACAGCCGGATGTTATATTAATGGATATTCGTATGCCGGTAATGGACGGAATAGAAGCAACGGCTGTTGTGAAAAGGTTATATCCAAATGTAAAAATCATTATTCTCACTACTTTTGATGAAGATGAATACCTATTCGGAAGCCTAAAAAACGGAGCAGATGGTTATGTTATGAAGGACTCTGGTTCAAAGGCAATTCTGAGTGCTATTCAAGGGGCTTGTTTAGGCAGTATGATATTGGATTCTTCCATATCAGGGAAAACTGTTAATGTTATATCCGGATTCGATACTTCAAAAAAAGTGATAGAGGATTTGAACGGTATATTAACCCCTAGGGAGTTGGATGTGGTAAAGCAGCTTTTGTTAGGAAAGAATAATCATGATATCGGAGAAACTTTATTCTTGACAGAAGGAACAGTTAAGAACTATATTTCACATATTTTATCAAAACTGGAACTAAGCAGCAGGGCTGAATTGCTCGTCTATCTTCAGAATGTGCACTTGGACCATTAATTATTATTTCTAGGAAGAGCAAAAAGATAGTTACTAAAGTCAATGGTATATCATTACTTTCGATTATTTTGTTAACGCTGAAATCGTTGTATCATTAGCTAAAAATGAAATGAGAGGTACGCTAATGAAAACAACTACCAATTCTAATTCAAAATTAACATCCAAAAGAATATTGATTGAAACGATAATTATTATGCTGATTACTATTTCGTCTGTATTCGTATCAAATATTTTTCTTAAGTATATTCTTGAAGCACCGGCATTCTTATACTTGATGATTGAGATGCTAATTCGCCGTCGTTCGTTTCGTGATCTAGGTTTTAAGATATCTCAAACACCACGTGATCTGCAGAAGAATTTAAAATTACTATTTCTGGTTACCATGGTGTTACAGCTAACACCATTATTAATTGGAAAAGCATTTATGCCGGCTTATATTGATCATTTAAGAGAAAGAATGCCATCAGCGTTGCAGACATTTTCATTAAAGTCAGTTATGGTCCTTTTCATAACATTGATTATCACTTCTCTTGTTTGTTTATATGAAGAAATGCTTTATCGTGGTTTTTTTGTTGAGAGATTAAGTTGGTTTATGAAACCGTATGCAGCTATCGCATTTTCAACGTTGCTTTTTGCAAGCATGCATTTTACTCCGGGAAATCCATCCGCTGTTTTGTTTGATCTTGCGAGTGTCTTGTTAGATGGTATTATTTATGGTGTTATTTATATTAAAACACGGAATATTTATGTTTCCTTCATTGCACATATGATAGCTAATATATTCGGAATAATTATGTTTCGATTACTATTTTAAGCTAAGATAAAGCAATAAAACTAAAGTAGGGGCCAAGGATAAAAGCTCTTGTTTAAATAAAAATTTCATAGGTGTAAGTAAAGGCATCAGACTCGAAGCTCTGATGCCTTTATTATAAGATTAAGTTATTCAATATCAATCTCTATGGATGATAAATTTAATGCTCTGCCTCCAACTTTAACTCCTGTGATTTTTTCTCCTTCAACAGCTAGGGATACGAATATTTCCGATGGCTTTTTCATTGCATAACCTTGTTCGATGATAATATTTGAAGTTTGACCAAAGTTGATTTTGCCATATTTATAAAGATAACAGCCTAAGGCGCCGTTTGATGTACCTGTAGCGGATTCCTCCGGGATCCCAAATAAGGGAGCGAAGTTTCTGCAGCATGCGGTTGAAAAATTAATTGTTTCCAATGAGAAAACATGATAACCGACTGCACTATACCTTCTACTGATCTCAAATATTTTTTTAAAGTCCGGTTTTATGGAATATAATACATCCAAGTTTTTTATAGGCACTATGATATCCCTAAGACCTGTAGATACTATTTGAACCGGCAAATCTTCATGGATGTTGGCAATTTCAATATTTAAGGAATCGGCAATTTCACTCTTATCAATTGTTTCAAAAAAAACCGGCAGTGGCTGACTCATCATAATTGACTGGTCTTCCTTTATTTCAACTCCCAAAATTCCTGCTTTGGTTTCCTGTAAATAGTTACCCGGTTTTATATACCCAAGGGTTCCCATGGTAAAGAATGTCCCTATCGTAGCATGTCCACATAGATCGACTTCTTCGCTCGGGGTAAAGAATCTCACCTTAAAATCTGCCAAATTTGAATTTAAAACAAAGGCAGTCTCGCTAAAGCCAAGGACGGCAGCTATTTTTTGCATTTCTTCATCCGACAAGTAATCTGCATCTAAAACAACTCCTGCTCCGTTACCTCCTAAAGAAGTTTTAGCAAACGAATTAATAGTATACGCTTTCACTTTCATTGTTATATCTCCTGATTTTTATATTTGTGATATTAGAAATAAACCGTTGTACCAATCTTCAATTCTTCAGCCTTTTTAATTATATAATTAGAAACGGCAAGATCCTGCAGGGCAATACCTGTACTATCAAATATAGTAATATCTTTTTCTGATGTCCGACCATAGGTATCGCCATTTAGTAGCCTGCCAATTTCGATTAAATGTTTCTCATTAATAATGCCTGACTTTATGGAATTTTGTGTTTCCCCAACTGAGGAAGCTTGGTGAATGTCATCAACAAAAACCTTAGCTGCATCAAAGATTTTTTCATCTATTTCCTGCTTACCTGGCATATCTGCCCCAATACAGCTAAAATGAGTACCCGGCCTAATCCAGTTGTGAAAAATATATGGTTTTTGAGAAGGCGTTACGGTTATTACAACCTCTGTTTCATTAAGGGCTTTTTCAATACGATCCACAGCAATGAAATCAATTGAATCTAGTTTTTGAATCCAAATGTAATTCATTGGGTCGCCTTCAATATCAATTTTTATTGTACCAAGTTTCTCTTTAATTGTGCTTTGAAATTTTTCAGCACTTTGGTATCTCAATGGATGATAGATATAAACTTTTTTAAGTAATGGCATTACTGAAATGGCAGCTGCGATCTGAAATACTGCTTGAGTTCCGGTACCTGTGACAACCAGAGCTTTAGAGTCATGTTTTGCTAGATATTTTATACCGATTGCACCAGCGGCGCCTGTCCGCATTGCTGTTAAATGGCTTGCGTTTATAATGGCTTTCGGAAATCCTGTTTTCAAGTCAAATATCATTGCTAAACCAGTTAAGGACGGGAGGCCTTCTTTTATATTATCACCAAACCATGCAACAAGCTTTAGTCCAAAGGTATCATCACTATACAAAACACCGGATTTTATATCCATGTCTGCCTTGCCTTCAGACAGGTCTTCGGAAATCAGTGGGAACAATCTTGCCTGATTATTGGCTTTCAGAATATAAGCTTTTTCAACACATGCAATGGTATTACGAATATCCAGGATGACTTTTATATCATCATCGCTTAAAATTCTTATAGGTATCATATTTATCTTTACTCCATAGGTTAATTTCTTTGTATCGGTATAATTATAGATAAAACGCATAGAAATGTCTCCAACCATTGTTTGGTTGATTTTTGGCCAACCAAGTGGTATAGTTACATCAGTAATGAGTGGAGGTAATGTCATGCTGGATATTGATTGGAGACCGGACAGAAGCAGCCCGACCCAATTGCATTTGCAGATAGCTGGTTATATTAAAAACAAAATTTCCTGCGGAGAATGGATTGTTGGAACAAAATTACCAAGTCAGAGGACACTTTCTGATATTTTTGACGTAAACAGGAGCACTATAGTAGCGGCAATGGAAGAGCTGGCTGCTGAAGGGGTTATTGAAGGAAATTCTGGAGGCGGTACAGTAATCATTAACGATACATGGACTTTGTTTCCTATGGAGCGTGCCTACAACTGGAATAACTATATCTCTTCAGGAGCTCATCAGTCCAATCAGAACATAATACAGCTAATTAACCAGGCGGAATTTGATCCTGGAATCATTAGGTTAGGCTCCTGTGAGCCATCTCCAAAAATGATTCCCTATGGAATGATACAGAAAATATTGAAGGGTCTGCCTGAAACGGCAAATTTCCTTGGCTATGAAGAACCGAGGGGATCAATTTATTTGAGAAAAGAGATATGCAAATATCTTGATACTATGGGAATAGCGGCAGAACCTTCGTCCATATTAATTACTTCCGGTGCCTTGCAAGCCTTGCAGCTTATTTCTCTTGGACTGCTGCACTCAAGTTCGGTTGTATACCTGGAAAAGCCTTCATACCTTTATTCACTTAGAACCTTTCAATCTTTTGGTATGCAGTTATCAGGAATATCTATAGAGGAAGAAGGTATTAATATACAGGAATTGTTTGCACGACATAGGCGAAAAAGAGGATCAATGCTGTTTACAATACCTACTTTTCATAACCCCACAGGAACTGTAATGTCACTCGAAAGACGTAAAGCGCTCCTGGAAAAATGCGAAATGGAAAGGTTACCTGTTATAGAGGATGACGTTTACCGGGAGATATGGTTTGATGAACAGCCTCCAATGCCATTAAAAGCATTGGATAAAAACGGCCTTGTTCTTTATGTTGGCGGTATGTCGAAAAATTTGAGTCCGGGACTCAGGATAGGATGGATTGTCGGGCCTGAACAGGTTATTGGAAGATTGGCGGATATTAAAATGCAAAGCGATTACGGATCTAGTTCACTCTCTCAATATGTAGCTGCAGAAATGTTTGCCAGTGGGCTGTACGCTGAACATAATAAATTGATGCGTGAAAACGTCCGGATAAGAAGGGATACTGCACTTACTGCACTTAATCGATATTTCAAAGGCATCGCTTCATGGAACATACCGGCAGGTGGATATTTCATCTGGCTTAGGTTAAATGATGGTATATCAATGTATCAGCTGTTTGTAAAAGCCTTAAAAAATAAAATACTTATTCACCCCGGAGATTTGTATGAGTATCACTCTAGTCAGTATATTAGGATTTCATATTCGAATGCTTCATTGGATGAAATTGATTTTGGTATAAAGGTTCTTTCACAGTTGGTTATTGAACAGTTGAAGTAACCAGGCGAAAGTCGTTGATATGTTCGCTGTAAGTCCAGTAAGTAAAAAGAAAATCAAGCGAGAAATTGAAAAAATATAAAGCAAAGATATTCAAGCTAATTGGTCTACAAAGTATGAAAACAACTGGGCATTAGAAGTTGAGAAGATTGAAAATGCTGAAGAGGATTCAACCACGGAAACATCATCTGATACCGAGCAGAGACAGGAAACAGAATTTGGAACACAACAGATGAAGTTTTGGACATGTTTTGTGATTATAGCAATCAGGAAGACCGTGGAGAGGATATTGCATCAAGCAAACCATTCCTTCAAGCTCATATGATATTCCAGTTTTAGAAATTAAAGGAACGGAGGTAACCATAGTGGCAGACATGAAACAAGTTCATGATTTTGCAGTAAAATGGTGTGACAAATTCAGAGATCAAAAAATCAATTACATAGAGTTGATAGACCATTATATGGCAGACGATTGCGCTGCACTTGGATTTGTAATGGACTGTGGTAATGCCTTTTCTGAAAGATATGGGAAAGCAGTCAATGACTACAAAGAACTGGATTCGAGATCAAAGAACTGCTTTCAACGAATGCAGGCAGTCTTTGACCTCGAATGAATTTACGATGCCGTATCGTGCAATAACACGCTTTAAAAGGCAGTCAAACTTAAGGATTCAGTGAAAGAAAGTAAATTTTTGACTGATTTTCCTAAACAGACTCGCGAAAAGAAAGACAGCTAATTGCATCCAAGTTTTCCCCTTTCTTTTTCAATAATTTTTTTATCGAGCCTTTCAAATAATATGGAGATGTCTGAAAACTTATACCCTTCTTGAACATATTGCGGTTTCCACTCATTATATAAGTTAAGCCAATTAGCTATTTTTTGTGAAGAAAACGGTAAAAAGGGCTGCAATAATACAGCTAAGTTTGCAATAATCTGAACACAATTATTAAGTGTGTGGTCGCATTTATCTTTATTTTCAACTCTGCTCTTCCATGGCTCCATCGAATCATAGTACTTATTTCCAAATCGAACAAAATCAAATATAAGATCAAGTGCATCCTTAAACTGGCCATCTTCAATTTTCCGGCCAACTTTCAAATAAATATCATCTATTTTTTCTTTAATATCATTTTCTATTTTACCAGGCGGAATTGTACTTTCATTATATTTAACCAAAAAAGCCAGGGTTCTGTTTACAAAATTTCCATATGATCCCAATAACTCACTGTTATTTCTTTCTACAAATTCCCGCCACGAAAAATCAGTATCTCTTTTTTCTGGACCGTTAGCTATAAAGAAGTACCTTAACGAATCCGGATTATAATTCTCAACAATATCCTTAGCCCATATTGCCCAGTTCTGACTTGTTGAAATTTTCTTTCCCTCCAATGTTAAATATTCGCTTGAGATAATATCATCCGGCAAACGTAAGCTTTCGCCATGAGCAAGCAATAATGCTGGTAGTATTATAGTATGAAACGGAATATTATCTTTACCATGTACATAATAGTGCCGTGCATTACTACCCCATAATTCATTGAACTTAATTCCTTGGCTTTCTGCAACTACCTTGCTTACGGATAAATATCCAAGTACATTTTCAGCCCATATATATATCTTTTTGTCCTCGTAACCCTCTTTGGGAACATCTATGCCCCAGTCAAGATTTCTTGTAATTGCTCTATCCCTTAGCCCTTCATCAATATATCTTTTAGTAAAAGCAACCGCATTTTTTCTCCAATAAGATTTTGATGATAGATAATTGGATAACTGATGTTCAAGTTTGGATATTGCAATATAGAGCTGTTTTGTTTCTGAAAAGACAACGGCGTTACCACATTCCGAACAAAAAGGTGCGGTTACTGCTTCGGCTTCTAAAACCGTGCCACAATTATCACATTGATCGGCTCTTGTCTGGCTTCCACAATTTGGGCAAATACCTTTAACCAAACGATCGGTCAGCACCTTTTGACAATGTTCACAAAAAGCCTGAGGCGCGGTTTTTTCATAAATATAGTCACTTTCATAAAGCTTTTTATGAAAATTAGTCACAAAACTTATGTGCGAACAATCTGAAGTTTTACTATATAAATCATAGCTAAACCCTAATTTTCCAAACACAGAACTAAATTCATTATGATAGTGCTCACTGATTTCTCTTGGGGTTCTACCCTCTTGTTTTGCTCGAATTGTTACTGGTGTTCCATGGCAATCACTACCAGAAACATAAAAAACTTGATCGCCTTTTAAACGATAATATCTTGCAAGAACATCACCAGGCAGCAAAGCTGCGACATGGCCAATGTGAAGTGAGCCATTGGCATAAGGCCAAGCGCCTCCGATTAAAATATTTTTCACTATTATCCCTCATTTCATTTTTTTATAATACGAAGTATTTATCTCGCTAATATTTTTATAATAAAAAAGCCCTCACCCCGAATACGAAATATTCAGGGACGAGAGCCTATGCTTCGTGTTACCACCCTTATTTATTCATTCCTCACGAAATGAACCTCATCAAGTACGGGTATAAATAACCGATACTCTATCTCTATAACGGGAGATCCCGACGTAGCCTAAAAGGAAACTTTTCGGTACGCTGCTCCAAGACCATGTTCAGTAACCTTCGCCTTACCCTTTCTCAGCAACTGGGTTCTCTGTAAAAGCTATTGTTACATACTCTTTCTCTTCAACGCATTTTTAGAATATATATTTATAAAATATTATATCCCAGACTTGCTAAAATATCAAGACTCACACCGGGCATAGTCCTTTCAAAGCGTAAAATTCCAGAAAAAACATGTATACAAACATATGTTCTGGTGGTATAATAAAATTTGATTAAGACCATGGTAACGAAAAATAAGGGAGGTGTTTCCTGGATGGAAGAGCAGATTTATTTATGTATTGATCTTAAATCATTTTATGCTTCTGTAGAATGCGTAGAGCGTGGGCTTGATCCTCTGACTACTAATCTTGCGGTGGCTGACCCTGAGAGAAGTGAGAAAACAATATGTCTTGCGATCTCACCATCCATGAAAGCATTGGGAATAAAGAACCGATGCAGGGTATTTCAGATTCCCAAAGATGTGCAGTACATCATGGCACCGCCAAGAATGAAACTCTACATTAAATATTCTGCGGATATTTATGGTATTTATTTGAAATATATTTCGAAAGAGGATATCCATGTTTATAGCATTGATGAGGCGTTCCTTGACGTGACCCATTATCTTTCCATGTATCATATGAGCGCAAGGGAAGTGGCGTTACGGATTATGGAGGATATTAAAAACTCTACAGGAATTACTGCTACGGCAGGAATTGGAACAAATTTGTATCTGGCCAAGGTAGCACTGGATATTATGGCAAAGCATGCGAAAGATAATATCGGATATCTGAATGAGGAACTCTACCAAAAAACATTATGGAAGCACCAGCCACTGACTGACTTCTGGAGAATAGGTAAGGGAATCGCAAACAGACTGAATAGTATAGGTATTTTTAATATGGGTGATATTACCCGCATAAATGAAGATTTGCTATACCGGTTGTTTGGCATTGATGCAGAGCTTTTGATAGACCACGCCTGGGGAAAGGAAACAACCACCATGGCGGATATAAAGGCATATAGGTCAAAAAGCAATTCTATGTCCAGCGGTCAGGTACTTGCAAGGGATTATAGCTTTGAGGAGTGCAAGCTGATTGTAAAAGAGATGGCAGATGCCTTATGTCTGGATATGGTAGATAAAAATGTGGTTACCGGTTCTGTGTCATTGATGATTGGATATTCAAATGAGCTGGAATTAAAGCCGGCGATAGGAACCGCATCCATGTCTGTTACTACTAATTCCTACCGGACTATCCTGCCTTATGTGATGGGATTGTATGAGGGTATTGTGGATAAGAATAAACCAATAAGGCGGCTGAGTCTGTCATGCAATAATATTGTTGATGAAGCTTACGAACAGTATGACTTATTTACCAATCCGGCAGAACTGGAAAAGGATAGGAAGCTACAGAAGGCAGCGCTTGAAATCAAAGAAAAGTTTGGTAAAAATGCTCTTGTACGTGGGATGGATTTGCAGGAAGCTGGTACCACCATAGAACGGAACAGACAGATTGGAGGTCATAAAAGTGGAGAATAGAAGGATTAAAATGGACAGGAGAAGCCGCGCTAAACAATTTATGCCCTTTGATGCATTAAAAGGGTTTCGGGAAGCAGTGTCAGAAAAAGAACGGATTATCGTTCCTAAACGTGATTTATCGGAAGAGCAGAAGAAGGTGTTAGATTGGAAGTTAAGACAGATTCAGAAAGAAGACATAATTACTGTGGAATATTTTCAGAATAGAGAATATGTGCAGGTAACCGGAATGGTAACACGAATAGATGATGCAGGCAGAACCTTGGAGATTGTAAATACGAGGATAGCTTTTGTTGATATTTCTGATTTAAAGTGTGATATGTTCCAAGAGTAGATTTGTGTATGAACTACTATATTTTGGATTGAAAGTTTGATATAATTAGTAAATAAGAATTTGTAAAGGGGTTAAGATGTGAATAATGATAGAAACTGGACCGTCTTATTTATTGGTGGAGCTTCGGGAACAGGTAAATCAAGCATAGCTTATGAAATTGCTCGATTCTATGGTGTGAATGTCTTGGAAGTAGATGATATTCACCTATCTGTAGAAACGGTTACAACAAAGGAAAGTTTTCCTGCAATACATTATTGGAATACTGGTGTAAATTGGAGAGATATCGGAGTTGGCGGCAATGTAAACTGGTTGATTGGTGTAAGCAAAGAAATGATTCCGGTATTGAAAGAGATTGTTAACAGGCATATTGAAGATAAATTACCTATTATTATTGAAGGCGATTTTATCTATCCCGAATTTACAAAATCTTTCGAGAATCCTGAGGTAAAATCAATTTTTGTGATTGAATCAGACATAAATCAAATAGTGGAGAATTATTTATCAAGAGAAGGTGGCGAATTACAACATTACAGAGCCGAAATAAGTATCGCATATGAGAAGTGGATAGCAGATACTTGTAATCAGAATGGTATTAGAGTGATTGAGTCAAGACCTTGGGATACTGTTTTAACGAGAGCCATAAAAAGTTTATTGTGATTATATATATTCCTATGGATATAGTATGAGTTCGAAACTGTTTGACCATGTGGTCTTGTTTAGTGTTCCAGCTTCTGGGGTCTTTTGGTGATAACGGCGTTATTCGCTTTGCCGAAATCATAATGAATATTCTTGCGTTCATACCTTTGGGAGTCTATATTTGTATGCTTAAAGCCCCGTGGTCTTTTGTGAAAAAGCTTCTTATTATTGTTGGCTTGACTTTTGTCTTTGAAATAATACAATTTATTTTTGCTATCGGCAGAGCCGACATCACCGACGTGTTTAGCAATACGCTCGGAGGGATAATCGGGATTGGTATTTATGCCTTGTTCTCCAAGGCTCTGAAAGGCAGGACTAATAAGGTTATCAGCGTACTTGCCGCGGTATTCACCATTTTGGTTTTGTTACTTATAGCTTTATTATTGGTAAGTCATCGGTGGGTGATTATCAAGTAGGTATCAGTGGCATAATAACAAGGAGCGCGGGTGAAATATGGAAATGCCCGAAGTGCTGTAATCCTGCAGTGAAGCTACGCCGGCAAGTGCGGAACGGCTTACAGGATATAAGATTTCCAAGGGAGCGATTCCGCTGCCGCTTGGAAAGCAATTAATTAGAATTCATCACCGGTATCATATGGTGTAGAATAAAGTAGAAAGCGAAAGGGAGTGACACTTTATGACAAACGAGCGCGTATATAAGATGGCGTTTTCGAACGTCTATCCGCTACTCGTTCAAAAGGCGGAGCGCAAAGGACGCACCAAATCCGAGGTTGATGCTGTGATTTGCTGGCTGACGGGGTATGATGATTCTGGCTTGCAAGTACAAATTGTGAAGAATATCGATTACGAAACCTTCTTTAACGAAGCCCCGCAGATAAACCCGAATGCCTCCAAAATTTCAGGTGTGATTTGCGGATACCGCGTTGAGGAAATCAAAGACCCGCTCATGCAGAAAATCAGGTGGCTTGACAAACTGGTGGACGAATTGGCAAAAGGCAAGCCAATGGAGAAGATTTTGAGAAACTGAAAGTAATTAGCTGATATACTCCGCAAAAGGGGATATAAGTGCTAGAATACAAAGGGTTTCCAAGTGCCGGAATTTTTGCAGTAGACTATATGCAGAGGTTCTAGTGCCGGGGAACCCTTATTTTTATTGAGTACAGAGTATACTTTGCTTCTTAATATCATCAACTTTAGTAAGCCTTCTGGCTCTTACATAAGGAAATGCGAACTTTTACCTGTAGAAATTTGGATTAATTGTTTGTAATTTTGATTGAATGTTATATAATGGAATTAGGGAAATTAGAAGGAAAGGGAGGTTAAAAATATAATGTTAATTGTTTATGAATCGAAAACGGGTTTTACAAAGAGGTATGCCGATATGCTGGCTGCCAAGACGGGACTAAGGGTTTTTCGAGTAAAGGAACTTTCAAGGATTACTCAAGACGAGGAAGTCATTTTTCTTGGCTGGATGAAAGCCGGGAAGATACAGGGGCTTGATAAATTGCGAAAGTATAACATCAAAGCTGTTTGTGGATCAGGCACCGGACGAACCGCTGAGCCCGATACCGAAACAGTTGCGGCAAGGAATAAGATTAAAGGTATACCATTTTTTTATCTGCGTGGCGGATGTTTTCCCCTGAGAGAGTTAAAGGGTACGGATAAAATCATGCTGTCCATGTTTTTAAAGATGCTTAAAAGCCGCAAGGACAAGGATGAAAGACTCGAAGAAGCCATCACGATCATTGAAAACGGTTTTGATGGTGTAAAAGAGGAAAATCTTGAGCCAGTTCTGGAATGGCTGAAGACAAAATGAAAGAGATGATTTTTAGATGCAAAACGGGACGGAATGAGAAATCAATAAAATAACCATCAAATTTCCCTTTGCATATTCCAATACAAATAAAGGTATAGTAAAGGAGGCGGTACCTATTATTTCTTATATTATTTTTGGAGCTGTGTTGGTGCTCTTGGTATTTATTTTCAGCCGTTTTCGTCCGGCCCCGACACAAAAAATTGCAGATAACATTTTCGCAGTCAGATGTGGTTTTGTAAATTTCTACGCTCTGAAAACAGCGGACAGTGTAGTGCTGTTCGATACCGGCATGAATCCGGCCGTTGCCGGGCGCGGCTTGCGTAAATTGGGAATATCACCTGATTTGGTAACACATGTCTTTCTAACACACACCGACTATGACCACACTGGCGGTCTAACGGCATTTCCTCAAGCCAAGCGGTATCTATCCGCTGGGGAGGAACAAATGATAAACGGCGAAACGGCGCGGCGTGGATTTATGCATAACAAACCTTTTTTGCCTTATCATACGATGGCCGATTGTGAAACAATTGTTGTGGGAGGTGTGTCAATAAAGCTTCACCTTGTGCCGGGACATACGCCAGGTTCAGCGGCTTACCTGATTGACAATCGTATTCTTGTTACAGGAGACCTGCTGCGCCTTTCAAGAAAAGGCGGTTTTCTGCCCTTTCTTTGGATGATGAATATGAATCATCGCCAGGATATGCAAAGTGTGGAAGCAATTCGTCCTATTGCTGAAAGTGCAGAGTATATCTTAACTGGACATACGGGTTTGTACCATAAGGAGTAAGTGATATCATATTTTTTATCCCCACAAGGCACGTTGTGGCAGTAGTATTGATATTGCGGGTATATCAGCATGCAACCCCACATAAATACTGGATTTTTTAATAAATATTGTTATATTGGAGGAATCTTTTGAACATAGAAATACTGGATTATATAAACAGTCTTGAAATTATTGACACACATGAGCATCTTATGCCGTTTGAAGCGCAGAGAGAACTGGGCGACGTAATCAGCGAGTTTCTGACCCATTATTTCAGTGTTGACCTTGTAACCGCTGGACTGCCATTAAAGCAGCTTGATAAGGTGCGTGGTAAAGAAATGTCCGTTATGGAAAAATGGAATTGCATTGAAAAATATTGGGAACAAAGCAAGTTTACAGGATATGGCCAAGCTGTGGCATTCGCTGCGAGAGATATTTACGGAATAGATGAAATTAACAGAGGCAGCATCGAAGAGCTTAACAGGCGTTATCTGGAAACCTTTAACCAGCAGCATTACCATAAAATAATTAAGGAAAAATCTAAAATCAAGATTGCAATACTTGACCGCTTTGGTGAAAGAGAATGTGACAAGGATTATTTTATTATGGCGAATTTTATACGGCCAATGGTTTACCCATATAGCTATCAGGAGATAGTTGATCTGGAAAAAGAAGCAGGCATCAGTATTAGTACATTAGATGATTATCTTCATGCGTGTGAAAAACGAATTGATAATTTTTTGAAGTCCAGCAAAATACTTAAATGTTCGCTCGCCTATTCACGTTCATTAGACTTTGCAAGAACAGAAAAGTATATTGCTGAAAAAGGCTTTAATAAGCTCATGAACAATAAAAAAACCGATAAGACATCAGATAGCTTTGAATGTGATATTGATTTTTCAAACTATATGTTTCATTACATTATCAGCCTTGCGCAGGAGCGAGGTATGGTCATGCAGATACACACCGGAATACAGGAGGGGCATGGCAATATCCTGTCCAACAGCCATCCCGGATTACTAAACCGTATCTTTATGGATTACCCTGATATGAAATTTGATATCTTCCATATCGGCTACCCGTATCAAAGTGAGCTGGGAGTTATGTGCAAGATGTTTAAGAACGTTTATATTGATATGTGTTGGGCGCATATTGTATCGCCGGTTGCTTCAAGAAACATACTCAGTGAGTGGCTGGAATTTTTACCGTATAATAAAATAAACGGTTTTGGAGGCGACTATTGCTTCGTAGACGGTATTTACGGACATCAATATATTGCACGCAGAAATATCGCTGAGGTGCTTTCAGAAAAAGTCCGGCGAGGACTGTTCTCTGTCAGCAAAGCGTGTGAAATCGGCAAAGCAATTTTATATGATAATCCGGCAGAGTTGTTTGGAATAGAATGAAAATAATATTAAAAAAATATATTATATATTGTATATTGGGTAGTACAGTATTTTATCCGCCATGGAAAGAAGAATACAGATGAATTCTTATGTTAAGCTTATGAATGAGGTTATTGAATATATTGAAAACAACATTAATGACCCTTTGTCGGTACAGGAAATAGCAAAGAAATTCTATTTATCAGAATTTCATTTCAGCAGAATTTTTAAAATCATGATTGGCTGCAGCATAAAGCAGTATGTACAAGGGAGAAAACTGACATTAGTAGCGGAAAAACTGAAAGTCTCAGACTGCACAGTAACAAGGGCAGCTATGGATTATGGCTACGAAAGTCCAGAAGTACTGAGCAGGGCATTTAAAAAACAATTCGGTATCGCTCCCATTGTATATCGAAAAGGTTTCATACCAATTAATATGGTAGAAAAGGCTAATGTTGTGGTAAGAGATATTATGAACATGAAAGGTTCCTTTGCATTAAAAAATTCATTCTTGTACCTGGAAGGCACGGATATCTATGGTGTATATACGGAAGTAAATGAAAATAATGCTAACTTTGAGCATAAACTTAATTCAACGGGAAGCAGCTTTGCGTTAAAATATTCAGAATTTTTGGCTGAAAGGAAATTATTCGGCGTGGTAAACTGTCATGAGGATGAAAGCAAAAAATACACGGTTTTTTTTGGTGGTCATATATCGCAAAAGGACAGAGTCAAAGGATTAAAACCACGTAATCTCCCGGAAGGCTGGTACGCTTGTTTCCATTATTATGGTGATATGTTAAGGATAAGAAATACTTTTGTTGAGGACCTGTACAGGTGGATTATGCTGAAAGAAATTGAACTTAGTTCCAATGGAATCGGTATGCTGAACATTTTTAATCTAAACGACAGTAATGATGTAAACATTCTGGTTCCGATCAAGGCACCGGATTAAAACAGCAAAAAACATCATGATAGAGAAGAAACAATAAGCTATAATATGGATAACATTTAAAGTTAGATGCTATCGATATTATGGCTTTTTTTATTGCAGCGCATCGGAACGATTTAAGGAGGATGTATCATGTATAATCTTGAAGGAAAAATAGCAGTTATAACAGGTGCCAGCAGAGGAGTTGGAAAAGGAGTGGCCTTAGGACTGGCGGAATATGGAGCAACCGTGTATGTAACAGGCAGAACGGTGAGCTCCGAGGGATTACCTGATTTTTTAAAGAATACCACTATACAGGAAACGGCAAATGAGGTGAATCAGTTAGGCGGTATCGGAATTGTTCATCGCTGTGACTTCTCAAAGGATGAGGAGATTACAAAGCTGTTTGAACGGGTTCAGAGGGAACAGGGAAGAATTGATATTCTGGTGAATAATGCGTGGGCGGCTGCGGACCATATCATGAATGAATATTTCTTTCAAACGCCGTTTTGGGAACAACCAATGTCATTGTACGATGATCTTCATACGGTGGGATTACGATCCAGTTATCTTGCAAGCCGTTATGCGGCTCAGATGATGGTGAAGCAGCACAGTGGGTTAATTGCAAACATATCTTACATTAGTGCTAAAAAATACTGGTTAAATGTTTCGAATGGTTTGTTTAAGGCAGCAATAGACAAGTTTACCTCCGATGCTTCTCATGAACTAAAAAAATACGGGGTAAAGATGTTTTCAATCTATCCTGGAAATGTACGGACAGAGGGAATGATTGAATTGTCAAAATATGACCCGTCACTTCGTCCGGAAGAAATGGAAACACCGCAGTTTGTCGGACGCTGCATTGCGGCGTTGGAGCAGGATGAAAGTAACATTGAGCAGAGCGGTGAGGTTTTACGCACGGAAGAAATAGGCTTAAGGTATGGGATTACTGATATTGATGGCAGACAGCCAAGAGCAGTATAGATATAAGAGAAAGGGGCTGTTGCAAATAGTCAATTTACTAAACTTGTGTCTAGCATATGCTTTATATTTTGAATTTTGCAACAGCCCTTTTTCACCACACCTGCCCGTTTTTCTCAACTTGAGAGAGCCGAAAGAAACGCTGAAAGCTGTGTTCTCATTATTTATATCTGATTGCCATCAGGGCATGTCATCTTCCCAAAAGAGCCATATGTTCCTCAGTCAATTTTATATCTGAAGCCGATATATTCTCAAGATACTGATCCATCCTGCTGAAGCCCAGTATTGGGATGATTGCAGGCTTTAGTTTCAGCATCCATGCAAGAACAAGCTGCCTGGCCGTTATGCCAAGGTCTGCAGCAAGATCATCCACCAGTTTTAATTTACGGAAGGATTCTTCTGAACTAAAATGACTCCAGTTATAATAATTATTTTTTCTTTCATAATCGCCATATATTCCTTTTAGAAGGGGAGAGTATGCCAGGAATGCCATGCCGTTTTTCTCTACAAAATCAAACATTTCCTCATCAGCATGTCTAGTAATTCCCTGGTCGGCATCTTTGTTAGGATGCAGGTATGAAAATTCCTGCTGCAGCACCAGATAAGGGGTTAGATGTTTGATATCACAGATGTTCTTTGCTTCCATCAGTTGATTGGTTGAAATATTACTTGCTCCGATATAACGGACTTTGCCTTCCTTTATAAGGGAATTCAGAGTATCCAGGGTTTCTTCCTGGGGAATATTATTGTCAAATACATGAGTGTAATAAAGGTCGATATAATCTGTTTTCAGCCTTCTCAAACTATGTTCAACCTCCCGGCGGATGGTAGCAGCGGAAAGCCCCTCATATTCTTTTGTTACCCTGTCCCATTCCGTAGCTCCATTCGCATCCCGGATGGTATATGGATCTTTTAGTCTTGCGCCTACCTTTGTTGCAAGAAATATCTTGTCTCGGTTGCCGCGCTCTTTTATATATTGCCCAAGAATATTTTCGCTTTCATCACCGATGTATTCTCCGGTTCCGACCCACCAGGCGTAGCAGTTTGCCGTATCCAGAAAATTTCCTCCTAGGTCCAGAAAATGATCGAGAATCTGAAAGGAAACATTTTTATCTACGGACGTTCCTAAAAGCATACAACCAAGACAGAATTCGCTTACTTTTTCCATTGAGTTACCTAAATATACCTGTTTCATAAAAATTACCTCCTGTTAAATAGATTAATACGTGCCGTTATATGCCAATCCATACAAATAAATGCTGGTTTCATATAAAAACATTATTGATTGAATATTACTAAATTCTATTATATAATTAAAATTAATACCAGAAAGCTCCAATAATATAGAAGTTTTTAAGAACCAATTTGGAGGTTACTTATGACATATGGATTTGAAATAGACAGGACGTTACCTCTTTCTATAGCTAGACAGCTAGAGAACCAAATCAGGGATGCGATTCTTTGCAAAAAGCTTCCTTCCGGTACGAAAATGCCCCCGACGAGAAGACTGGCTGAAGAACTCGGTGTCGCACGCAATACGATTATCCAGGTTTATGAACAGCTAGTTGCTGAAGGGTATCTTAATAGTACCTTAGGTTCCGGCACCTATGTATCGGTAATCGGTATTCTGCCGGATAGCAGTAGAAAGAACAAAGACAGGCAAATCAAAAATCATAATTTGCAGAAGGGTATAATCTCATTTAATGCAGGTAATCCTGACAGTAATGCATTTCCAAAAAGCCAATGGGCTAAAATACTGAAGAATAACTGTTTGGATGCCGACCAATATACCCTTGGATATGGATCCTATGCGGGAAATATAAAGCTTCAGAAAGCGATATGTTCTTATGTTTATCGTGTAAAAGGGATTCAATGTGATTTCGATCAGATAATTATTGTTCCGGGTGCTTCCGGAGGTATGGAGGTACTCGCACCGGTGCTTTTAAGCAGGGATAACAGAATCATAATGGAGGATCCCTGCATCAATTTCGTCAGGAATACCTTCGAAAAATTCGGATATGTAATATGTCCGGTTGATGTGGATCAGCAGGGAATGGAGGTTAATCAGCTGAAATCGATACCGGAAGCCGGCCTCATTTATGTTGTACCCTCCCATCAGTTTCCATTAGGAGGCGTACTGCCGGCAGCGCGTCGTGTGGAATTGATACACTATGCCCGTGAACATAATGCTTATATCATAGAGGATGATTATGACAGCGAATTCCGGTATCAGGGAGAGGTAATCCAACCACTGCGAAATCTACAGCCGGACCGAGTCATTTATCTCGGCAGCTTCAGTAAGATATTTACACCATCCCTTAGAATGGGATATCTTATCGTCCCCGATGAAATCCGTGATCAAGTGGTGAAGCAGATGGAAACAGCAAATATATGGGTAAATTCATTGGAACAGATGGCTATGGCAGAATTTATTGATTCCATGTCTTTGGACAGGCATATTTATAAAATGAAGAAATTATATGAAGGAAAAAGAAAGCATATGATAGTATGCTTAATGAAAGCATTTGGCGACCACATCAAAATATCGGGAGAAAATGCAGGTCTTCATCTTCTGATCAGCTTTGATCGGAATTTAAGTGAGATGGATTTTGAGCGGCTCAGCCAGGCAAAGGTTGATGTGGATTTTGTTGAGGACTATTCATACCGGAAAGGAAAGCATAAGCATCAGCTTGTACTGGGGTATGGAGAACTGAGCATATCACAGATTGAAGAAGGAATAACAAGGCTGGCTGATGCTATTTTATGTTAACCAAAATATTTTTTTGCTAAGTTTTCAGCCGTACGCACAGCCAAGGCCTGGGTAGTAAGCGTTGGATTAGATCCTCCCAGACTATTATAAAGAACGCTGCTATCGGCTAAAAATAATCTTTTAACTTGAAAAGCTTCACAATTCGTATCGACAACAAACCCTATTCGCATGGTGCTGTGTATATGGGCATATAAATTGGGTAAAGCATCGGAACGTAGAATTTTCTTGGCGCCTGCTTTTTTTAACATATCTGCTGCAATAAGGGCCAATCTATCCCTTTTTTCCTTATCATTTTTACTTGGTTTGTACTTAATCACAGGGATGGAACCATGCTCATCCTTTAGAATAGGGTTAAGGTCAACTCCATTTTTTTGATTAACTTCATCATCAGTAAGGATTAACATGTTTAAGGTTCTCGGATATTCCAGCATATATTTTTTAAGTTCTTGACCTACAACTCTGCCTTTCATATCCCAGGGTTCATTCGGCTCAGGCTTACGTAAAAAATTGTATTTTTTACCCAAAGTATATAATAGTGAGGAGTGAAATCCCGGGCTTAAGCCTAATCCCTCAATGATTCCCAGCCCCGGATAAACAAATCTTGCTGCTGAAGTTTGCCCTATCCATGGTTCTGTACTGGGTACCTCTACGATATTCATTAGCGTTTTCTCGTCAAATATACCAGAAACAATATCATTCCAATGATTTGTCAATCCTTTGCCAACCCATGGATTACCTGGCAGCATTGAATTCAGCCATAACCGGGGTGTTTCAATACTTCCTGCCGCCAAGACCACGACCTTTGCTCTTAATTCACCGGTCTCACCTGTCCAGGTATCCTTATACTTAATGCCGACAGCCCTTAAACCCTCTTTTACATTTTCGGTTAATACTTTTGTGACGAAGGTATTTGGTCTAACTTCTACATTTCCTGTTTTAAGGGCAAGAGGAATATAACTCACCAGTGTTGAACGTTTGGCTACTTTTTCCACAGTTGGTCCAATATTACATCCATTGATACAATGACCTCTTAACGTACAACCTGGATTGTTTCCATCGAATGTAAAATCCGGATTGTTGATATCAGGATCAGGAGGTAAAATTGCATTGGGCTGGGGTTGATATCCCGGTGTTATAATATCGTGGGTTTTTAAAAGTGTCCATCCCGCTTTCTTTGCACCATAAAAAAATAGTTCCTCTTTCGTAGTTATGGGTGCAACGGAAACCGGAAGAGTAGCTTCGACTTTCTCGTAGTAGGGAATTAACTCTCGATAAGAAATAGGCCAGGCACCATCCACTGCCAATGGCAATGCCCGTGGTGAATTGGCAAGGTAATGGAGTGTAGTTCCACCTACTCCTGAAATCTGCCAGGCAAATCCCCCTTGGGGAATATCCCGAAACCACGGAGCTCTGCTTCTATCGGCAGAACCCCAACGGAATTTTCCAGCCACAGTGTCATTCATATCACTTTCATAATCTGTAAAACAGTTTTGTAAAATCCTATTAGATAAATTGTCAGGATTTGAATCGCTTTGGGCACCTCTCTCCTGGTTTGGATGGGGCCATTTTTTATTTCCATACCATGGTCCTGCTTCCAGCAATAAAACTTTTATTCCCTTTTCACCAAGTTCTTTGGCAGCTACGGGGCCGCCCCCGCCTGCACCTATGATTATCACATCCGCATTAGTCGTCATATTCTTGCTTTTCCTGTTCTTCAAATTGATCAAATAAATAACCCCGCAGAGCATGATAACCTTTGGAAATCCCTGGGTATCCCACTTCTTTCCAACCTGCAGGAAATTCCTCTATGATACGTTTCTCCGGTGTTACGAAACGCGTAGAATCAAAAGCGGACCACTCAGAATAGTAACCAAAAGTGGTCAGAGAGGTTAATAAACGTGTGACAGCAAGTACATTACCCTTATTTTGGTAAAAGGGAATCGGTAAATTTGTAAGGTCTAATTGCAGCTTTTCCAATAGAGATATGGCACGAATACGGTCATTTGGTTCAAGAGCTGCAAAAGCACCTTTTTCAGATATTACATCAGAGCAGATAGGTTTTATATTCCCATCCTTTTTAATTAACTCATTAGCAGCTATATTGAGCATATCTGCTGTTGCATTGGCCAAAGGAACAGGTATCCCTTTTTTCACGAATACCAGTGTTACGAAATGATTTAAAGTCCAGATTAAATAATCTTGTGTGTGCAATTTTAATGCTCCAACGGAAAGCTCCGAAGTCTTAGGAACTACAGCATCGGCCAATGCTTTAAAGGTTTCCACGGTCAGGGGAAGAGGATGTTTGCTTTGAAATTTTATTGTTTCAATAAACTTGTTTAAAAGTTCCAATTTCATTTATACCTCTTTTCCACTTTTATACCGAAGTACTTGGTTGTTTATTAACTGATGAATATGTTTCCCTGAAGAGTTCAATATAATACGAAACCATTAGTAAGATTTATCCTCAGATTTCAAGATTTACTTATTTTTGTAGAAAAATGGAAATAAGTGTGATATTATGGATATAACCAATTTAATTAAGTTGAGGATAGTATATGTAACATATCCTGTGGTATTTTTAACAATTCTTAGCGATGTACCGAAAATACAGGGAACGGATCAGCAACCCGCCAATCCAGCCAACAGGTGCGGCAATCCATATACCATTATAGATTAGGTCTGTTCTTGATAGTAGAATTGCCACAGGGACTTGCAAAAGGCACAGGGAACCAATGGATGCAAGCATTGGAACAAAGGATTTCCCATAACCAAGTAGCAGACCGTTTAATATCTGCATGGCAGCAAAAACCAGATAAAAGACGGATACTGTTCGCAAATAACCGATTCCAATTTGGACAACGCCCGGGTCGCGGTTAAATAGTGAGATAAAGAATGACGGAAACAGGAATATTATAATGGATAATAGGCCGGATATGCTGATTCCCATGGTTAGTGCAGACTTTCCTCCCCTGATGATCCGGTCTTTTTTCCTTGCTCCAAAGTTCTGTGCTGTAAAATTTGTCATAGCCTGCCCTAAATTCAAAGCGGGCATTTCTGCAAAGGAATCTACTTTTGAAGCGGCAGCAAATGCAGCCATGCAGTCAGTTCCAAAACCATTGATTAAATACTGTATGGTCATAAAACCAACACTGATAAATACCGTCTGAAGCATGGCGGGCATTCCAATTACCACACTTTTCTTTAATTCGTGACAATCAAACTGCAGACTAAAAAAGTGGATAGATAATTCCGGATAGCGGCGTACCATGTACAACATACATACGATAAAAGAAAAAAACTGTGAGATTACAGTTGCAATAGCAGCACCGGCCACCCCCAGCCGTACTACCTTGACAAAGAGAATAACCAAAACAATATTGATAAACGTTGATATAATTAAAATATTGGTTGGTGTTTTGGAATCACCGACACCTCTTAGAATATTAGTTAAGGAATTATAGGCGAAAGTAGGGATTACACCAATAAATATAATTTTTAAATATGTATTTGCAATGGCAAGAAGATTTTCAGGAACTTGAAAAAACACTAATATTTTGTAGGAAAGACAGACTCCTGAAATCGAAATGATAATTGATAGAATTATTGAAAACAAAAAGCCGGTGTCAACAACCTTTTTCACCAATTGAAGCTCTTTTGCACCATAATACCTGGAAATCAGGACACTTGCGCCTAATGAGATTCCCATTGAAAGGGCAATTAATAAAAAATTGATCTGATAGCTGAAACCTACTGCTGCAAGGCTTTCTTTTCCTAAAAAATTGCCGACAATTATGCTGTCTGTTATGTTATAAAGCTGCTGAAAAATATTGCCTGCCAGAATAGGCAGTGAAAAATAGAAAATAGTTTTAAATACGTTTCCCTGTGTTAAATCTTTCATATAGTCTCCTTTCGTTTCGATTGGCTGTACATAAGGTCCTAAAATACATACAATCAATACAAAATAAATATTATCATTGACATTGTTTGGTTTCAAACGCAATAATGTATGCAAGACAATGTTATATGAGGAGGTATGTCATGCCTGTTAATTCATTCGATGATTATCCGATGACATGGAGACCAAACCGGGCTATGTTGAAATTTCCGATTTATATTTCCCTTGCGGAGCTTTTGGAACAGGATATATTAAACCATAGGATATATCCTAATACGAAGCTGCCGCCCCAACGAGAATTAGCTGATTATCTGGATGTGAATCTGAGTACAATTACCCGTGCCTTTAAACTTTGTGAAACGAAAGGTTTGATTTATGCAACGATTGGAAAAGGGACGTTTGTTTCCCCAAATGCGGCCTTATCAAATACATACATGCGGGAGGAAGGAGACTTTATAGAACTTGGTTCTATACAACCCTATTATCAATTCAATGCTATTGTGACCGAAACGGCAAGAGCCATATTACAAAGAAAACAATCTGAAAAACTGTTTGAATTTGGTTATACTTTAGGGCAGAGTCATCATAGACAAATTGCACAAAAGTGGCTCTTGAATTTCCAGATAGATGTTTTAGCTGAGAATATAATTTTGACATCTGGTACACAAAATGCTCTTCTTATTACATTATTGTCACTGTTTAAAGCCGGTGACAAGATTGCTACTGATATTTTTACCTATTCTAATTTTATTAGCCTTGCGAGACAGTTAAATATTCAGTTAATACCGATTGCTTCAGACAGACAGGGGATGCTGCCGGACGAGCTGGAAAAACAAAGCAGGCTGCTTGATATAAAAGGAATCTATCTAATGCCATCCTGTACGAATCCAACGGGGGTTGCTATGCCGTTGGAACGCAGGAAAGCAATCAGCAGTGTCATAAGTAAGCAGGAAATGCTGCTTATCGAAGATGATACTTATGGATTTATCATGGACGATAAAATTAATCCTATGATGACGTTAATACCTGAGAATACAGTCTATGTGCATGGCCTGTCGAAATCTCTATCTGCCGGATTGAGAATAGCCTATTTAGTGGTTCCATATCATTTGCAGCAAATTTTTATTAAAACGACCAATAACATTAATTTAAAAATTCCTCTTCTTAATGCGGAAATTATGAGCGAGTTAATTGCAAGTGGATCCGCCTGCGAGATTATTAATAAGAAATGTATGCTGTCAGAGGAACGAAACAAATTGTACAGCAAGTATTTCAAAGTAAATACATCGGTGAATCCGTACAGCTTTTTTCATTGGTTATGGCTTCCTGCTGGCGTCAATGGATATAACTTTGAAATGCAGGCTGAAACCCGGGGTGTAAGGATATTATGTTCCGATCGTTTTGCAGTTGGAAACACTTCTGGTATTTCTGCTATTCGTGTGGCTACCTGTTCGCCTGCAACAATATACGAACTGGAAAGAGGATTACAAATTATTCAAAAACTGATAGAGGAGAATCAAACGGTAATATAAAAATTTACATTATGCATATAATCCATCTGCCTCGGTGTCCAGGAAAGTTTATCGTGTGGTTCCTTTAAATACTTTAAAATGTGGACCTTGAACAAACCAGAAATCGGTTCTATTATGTTAATAAGTTATATAACTTAATATAAAATTAGGAGATAAGGAGAGAAGATGGAACTTAATATCAAACAACTAAATCAAAAGATACAACCACTTGGTATGGGATGCTGGGCTATCGGCGGTGCGTGGGGACCGAAAGATCTTCCACTTGGCTGGTCGGTTGTAGACGATCAAGAATCAATCAAAGCACTGAGACACGCTTATGAGAGGGGAATCACATTATTCGATACTGCTGCCACGTATGGTTATGGACATAGTGAAAAAGTACTTGGGGAAGCGTTACATGATGTGAGAGATAAAATCCTGATAGCGACTAAGTTTGGATGTCCTTGTGATGAGGTTAAAAGAGAAGGATTGGGAGAAAGCATTGAAAGGAATTCTATTATAACCGAATGCCATGATTCGCTAAGAAGACTTCGTACAGATTACATTGATATTTACCAACTCCATTTACAGTCGGTAGAATTGGATCAAATTGATGACGTAGTAGAAACGCTTGAAATTCTTAAGGAAAGAGGCGATATCCGGAGTTATGGTTGGAGTACGGATTCTCCAAAAAAAGCGGAAGCCATTTTAAAGTATCCCGCATGCAGTGCTATACAATTTGACTTGAATATATTTGCAGATAATGAGGCAATGATACAGCTCATTGACGAACATCAGGTTATGGGGTTAAATAGACAGCCATTAGCAATGGGTTTACTGTCGGGAAAGTACGACTTAAACAGCAAATTGCCTAAAGACGATATTCGCTCAGGATCATTGGATTGGATGATTTACTTTGATCAAGGAATTCCCAACAGCCGATTACTAAGTAAACTGGAAGCTATTAGAGAGATTATCACATCTGGTGGGCGTACCATGGTGCAGGGAGCGTTGGCGTGGAATTGGGCAAGAAGCCCGTATATGGTACCGATTCCTGGATTCAAGAATGTAAAGCAGGTCGAAGATAATATCAAGGCACTTGATTTCGGACCATTAACGATGGAACAGGTAGAAGAAGTAAATGAAATTATAAAAGCATAAATTAGTGAGGTTATATGTTTATTAAAATCGATAGGAATTCGAAAATTCCCTTAAAAAAGCAGGTTTATGATACGATAATCAATGATATTGTTACTGGAAAGTTAAAAGCTGGTGAAAAAATACCCTCGACCAGAATATTTTCAGATTCCCTCAGTGTTGCAAGAAATATACTGGTAGAGGTATACGAGCAGTTAATTTCGGAGGGTTATCTGGAAGTCGTTAAGGGAAAGGGGACTTTTATTTCCTCCGTTGAAATCAAACCGATTCCTAATCGAGAAACCATAAAAGAGATTTATCAACCCGCTAAGATAAGTGATGTTATTTCATTTGAATGCGGGATACCTGATCTGAGTAATTTTCCGCGGAATGTGTGGGCTGGTTTTCTAAAAGAGAGTATGTTTGATATGACATCCCAGGAATGTGGCTATAGCCACATTCTTGGTTATAAGCCTCTCAGGATAGAGATAGCAGATTATTTACAGAATTATAAAGGTATTTGCTGTAGCAGTTCCCAAGTTTTTATCACTTCGGGCACATCGGATGCAATCGAATTTCTGTCACTTTTGTTTCGCAACCGATGTCCTAACTTTATATACGAAGAATTTACGGTACCTTTCATTCCTGATATTTTTAGATTGCAGGGATATCATATGAAAACAATTTCAGTTGATGAGGGAGGCATATCTGTGAAAGAACTTCAGGATGAACACGGTTCAGTAATATGCGTTTCACCCTCACACCAGTTTCCATTGGGCGGAACGCTATCCTTTGAAAGAAGAAAAATCATCTGTGACTGGCTTCTAAGAAATCATAGTTTCCTTATTGAAGATGACTATGATAGTGAATTCCGGTATAAAGGAGCATCGGTTAACTCGTTATATCAGCTTGCCCCTGATCATGTATTACATCTAGGTACTTTCAGTAAGACTTTAATACCGGCCTTACGATTGGGATATATGGTAATACCGGAAACGATGCTGGAGGAGGCCAGGCAATTGAGAGCTTTACTGAGAAAAAGTAATGACCTGGTAAATCAGATTGCATTATATAAATTTATAGCTTCTTCCAAATATACGAAACATATCTTTAAAATGAAGAAGATATACAAAAGCAGAATGTTATATATTACAAGCAGGCTTAGGGAACTTTTTGGGGATGAAATCAGTATCAATGGGGAAAATTCAGGACTCCATATTGCAGTCACCTTTCTGAATTATCGATTTGATGAGCATTTTGCGGAAATACTTTTGCAAAATGGCCTATCCATTGACCTGCTAACGGATTACCAACAAAATCCGTCTCAAGAAACGAATACACTGATATTCGGATTTGGTAACTTAAATCGGGAGGTAATTGAAGACGGCTTGCAACGGTTCAAAGAAGTGATGAATTTATATCGAAGGATTTAGAGGAGATATGCTATGAGAGTAAAATTTGCCCATACTGTAATTTTTGTAAAAGATATTGAGGTTTCAAGGAAATTCTATGCTGAATTACTGGGAATAAAAATTATTCAAGACCATAAAATTTTTTTATTTTTTGAAGGAAATTTTGCGCTCCATCAGGCCAAAGAGTTGGAAAACACGATATTTAAAAGAGAAGTAAAAGGAGATTCAGATTTACAAGGCAGGAATAATATTGATATTTATTTTGAGTGCAACGAAATTGAAAAAATATATGCCAGATTGGAAGAGAATCATATCCGGTTTATCCATTCAATAGAAAAACAACCTTGGGGGCAGAATGTTTTTAGGTTCTATGACCCTGATCTGCATATTATTGAGATTGGGGAACCCTCATTCAAAACGTTTGACGAGTAATTTACTGGTAAAAAATATTCACTTGAAGACAACCATTTTTCTTTATGTTTTGTGCCTGGTTAAGAAATAATCTACGTTATACACGTTACAGTGAACCGTATCATTTAAGTGCTTCAAAACATGGCGCAGTGTAAAAGCAGCCCTTTTATTGTATCCTTGGAGAAGAAAGATACAACAAAAGGGCTGCTTTTACGTTTGATTCCATTCTACTATACAGACTGCAACACATAATTATAATTGGGGACTAAAAAACATTTATTGGGAACATTTATGCTCCTAAAAAAATTAATAATTTTATCATTACTTTACATGTCGAATAATGTAAGTTATTACCTGCAGTTACCTCAATGTTTTATTTTAGATTATTATCTTACAGATATATAGCAAAACCTTTAGAATAGAGGGATAGTAAAAAAGTACGATGACTATATAATAATGTGATGACAACCAGAAGATGAGAGAATAAATATTGCAATTTGATTTATAGATATCCATATAAGAGTCGGACAGCGATATAACAAGAAATATCCGAAAGGTTTTGCTGATAAAAGAAATTTGCTATTTTGAAATCTGGAAACATCAGATAAGGGTGCATATTCAGATAGGAGTATGTTTCAATTATTAAGGGACAAGGGAGCAGTTGGAACACTGATACTATGGAAAAAATTTGTGGTCAGGCTTTTCAGATTATATATACGGCAAAATATATTTAGGTAATATATTTAGGTATGGAAGTAGTTGTAATATTTATATTATATTTCTTACACATGTATTGCTTATAATTTAACATGTCTTTATATTTAAAAAGGTGGTTTACGACAAAGAATTTATTAATCATTTATTAAGGAGAAATAATATGCAGCTACAAATTACAACCGATTATGCTATACGGATTGTCTGTTATTTAGCAAAACATCAGAATCAACTCCTTACCGCAAGAGAGATGTCAGATCAATTGGGGATTACCTACGCCTACTTTATAAAAGTTGTTTCACGAATTAGACAAGCAGGTTTCATAAAATCTGTTCAAGGGTCTGCCGGAGGATATTTTTTGGCAAAAGATGCCGCAGATATTACATTATACGATATTATCGAGGCCATGGAAGGTCAAATCCACATCAATCGTTGTTTGGAAAATGGTAGGTGTTGCAGCAGATTTGCTGCTGATAAACAAGTATGTCAGGTACACAACTTCCTTGAATCACTTCAAGATAATCTTATTACCGCATTAAAAAGCAAAAATATCTGTGATATATAAAGCAGGTATATACCAGTTATTCTCACCTATGGTGAGGGCTTTCACAAGCAGATAAAGGAACCGGTTAATACAGAACAGTTACTGGAAAGCGGGAATCAAGTTGAAGTTATCTTCTGTGATTATATGACCTTAGCAGCAAATAAGGAAGCTTAACTTTATTTACATACAAATAAAAAATTCATATTAAAAATGAGGTAAAAGAGATTCTTCAAGGGGTATAGCCTTTCATTAAAGCAATTCTAGAACGTTAATCCATTATTCTATTATGCAGAGCAGCAGATGTTTAAATTGAAACTATCCGCTGCTCTAACTCTGTTATCCGGCAGTGATATCACATTAATGCAGGATTATGTTCTTTTGTGCTCTTATGTACTCCGGAAATAACGGCTGACAATGATATTTTATGTGAGTATTGCATTCGATACAAAAAAAGATGGATTCGGAGCATCAGGCACCCAAAATAAATTAAACAAATTATACTTACGAAGTAAAGTATATATTCAAAAGAAACCGGGATGAAAATCATAGTAATAAGCAGTAATTATTAGTAGTAATTAACTCTATAAGCAGAGGGGGGAAAACTTTGAAATCACTATTTTCTTTATTTTTTAAATTGGTTACTTCTATTGTTTTAATAATCGTCTGTTTACCACCATCTTTTTCATTTGCGTATTCTGATGTTTTCAATAATTATTTTATTGCCGATGAAATGGGTTCCTCTGATATCTCATCTTCTGATGCCGCTACACAAGCGGAAGAAGTAATAACAGAAGCTGTAAAGGCAGAAGAGGTAATAAAGGAAGGGATACCACCGGAAAGCGATATAATGGAAGAAACTCAAACAGAAGAAAGTTTGCCGGATGAGATTCAGATGGATGAAACAGTAACACAAGAGGCAGTAGAAATTCAAACCAAGGAAATAAGCGCAGATTCGGCAATACCTGAAGTAGTGGCGAAAGCTGCAGTGACAGCTGATGTTTATGACCAAGCAACATTTATTACAGCCTTGCGGGATAAAACAATTTCTATCATTAATATTACTGCTGATTTTTCATTAAATTATGGTAATGTAATACCAGATTATACTACTTATATTCGACCTAATCTGGTTATTAATGGAAATGGACATATCGTTGATTTTACCGGTTTTTGTCCATCGTTTACTGTAAGTGAAGCATATCCCATGAATATAACACTTTATAACATCATAATATACGGAACCAATTATTATGGTCCCATTATGCTGACAGGGGCGAGGGCTACGGTAAGATTCGCTACGAAGATGTTGTCTATTATGGGGCACAAATTACAGCTTCTTACTATGCTGACCTTACTTATGCCGGAAATATCGTTTGTGAGCAGATGACGTCTTATGTAAGCCCGATAACTTCAGCTGTCAGATCTACTCAGGCCTCCGGGCAAGCGAACTTCGAAGCAACCAATCTGACAATCGAGGCTGGGACCAGATATATCGGCAGAACGGTTAATTCCGGTGCCTGGCATCTTTACCAAGGAGGAAAAGTGACGATTAATGAAGGTGCTATTGTTGATTTATATGCACCTGGTACTGATTACGAAGCTAATGGTAATACAATTTATGTCCAAGGTTCTTTGATTATAAAAGATGGTGCGCAGCTTAATATTCATAATGATGCCGCGACAACCAATGCCAGACCCGCGATCCAGGTGGTGAATACTGGTTCCAGCGTTCTTATCAGTTCCGGTGCACAACTGAATATTGATATTAACGGAAATTTGTCAACACGAGCAGGGATTTATTTGAGTTCCGGTACCAGCTTTATCGTGCAAGATGGAGCGGTGGTTAATATGAATCTTCGAAATCAGGGAAGCTCTACTTTGGATGCTATTTATGCGGAAGGTAATAATACCTTCAAGATTGGGAAACAAGGCACTTTTGATGTCAAGGTGGATGGAACAGGCGCCAGAAATATCATTCAATTAGCTGGAAGTAACAATTTATTCCAATTCGCGGATGCAAAAAGAGTGAATTTACAACTAGATAATACTTCATCAAGCAGCAGGCTTATCCGTATGTCTGGTAAATTAGTTGTCGATGTTCAGAAAGTGAGTGCTTGGATAAGCAACACATGGACATCTGGCGGGGACGACAATGCAGCCTATTCCTGGGCACCAATCTACGATATGACAGCAACTTATTCAGGCGCTGTTGTAAGTACAAGTACCGGTTCCGTTATAGCCGGTTCACTATCCGGTGCTGTTGCCAATGATTTTATACAAACGTTTAAGGCGATTAATTCATCAAGTATCTACACGAAACGTCTTTTGTTCGAATTAATTCCGGATGTCGGAATAACTCTTAATCCGTTAACGAATGATACTGCAAAGCCAAACAGTTATACGATTACCGGAGCCGCAGACCCGGGTGCATATGTTCTGCTGTCAGGAGATCCCAATATTCCTGCCGGAGTTATTCCCGGACAAGCTGATACTGATACAAAATTCTATCATGCAATCGCGAATGCGCAAGGTTATTTTTTCATTACTTTAAATGACGGATGTTACCTTACCGCTGGTGAAACTATAACTGCCTATGCGTATTTAAATGGTAAAGATAGTACGACATCAACCGTTGTATTAGATGAAGTTGCTCCGGACCCGCCTGTATTAGATCCATTACAATTTGGAAGTACGACAAGTACAGCATTTACCGGGACGGCAGAGGTTAATTCTACTGTTAATATTTATAATGAAGGCGGAACATTGGTTGCTATAGGGACTGCGGATGGTAACGGAAATTTTTCGATTTCCATTCCAGCGGAGGTAATATTGATTTCCGGAGATAAATATTATGCAAAAGCAGTTGATGCTTCAAACAATATAAGCGGTGCATCAAATTTAATCAGCGTTTCCGCTTCAGAATTAACATTTTTATCGGCTCCTGCAGCAATTTCCTTTGGTGAAAATATACGAATTTCTTCCCTTGATCAATGCTATGGAGTAAAAGCATTGGATGCCAGGTTGGCTGTCCAGGATACCAGGCTTAGTAAGAAAACCTGGAGAGTAACGGCAGCATTGGAATCACCGCTTTACAATGCTGATAAAGATAGCACCCTGGTGAACGCACTGGTTTATATTTCAGGAGGCAATGAGACCGTTCTGATAAATGAGAAAGCCGTAATTTACCAATGTTTAAGCGATAACAATAATACAATCAGCATCTCAGATACATGGAACGATAATAGCGGTTTGCTCTTGAAAGTACGTGCCGGTACGGCAAGAGTCGGAACCTATGAAGGGATGATTAAATGGACTCTCGAAGATGTTCCCGCGAATTAATATAAGAGGAGAAAAGCAGATGAAACGATTATTTGGAATCTTATTTGTACTACTTCTCAGTATGGTAATACCAATGGCGGATGTGGATGCAAACGAGGCGGAACCATATCAATCCGATACAAGTGTTAGCTTTTACGGAGAATACAAACCTACTATGCCCGGAACCGGCGAACCGCAGGAACTAACGATTGAATCGGAGGAACCTGCCGCTGTACCACAGACCAAAGCTCCAATTATTACCACTGGAGTACCACCGTCATCACTTCCCCAGACAGGGGATAGCTCCAATCTGACCTATGTGTACGTAGGTCTGGTATTACTGGTATCTTGTATTCTGATACCAAAAAGTAAAATGCAATTAATAAACACTTAATATAAGCACCTAAAAAGGAGAGAATATCATGAAATTAAACAAAAAAGTTGTAGCAATGGCATTAGCAGTAAGCTGCTTTAGTCTAAACACGATGGCAGCAATGGCAGCGGAAACATATTCCTATAATTCAAACGCAGCGATTACATTTGAATCCAGCACGGAAGTAACACTCCCTGTAGATCCTGAGAATCCGGGAAACCCGGTAACCCCAGTTGGTCCAACAGATCCAGGAACTCCCGGACCATTAAGCATCGATTTTGTATCGAGCTTTAATTTTGGTAATCAAAAAATCAGTACCCAAGATAAAACTTACTATGCTATGGCTCAGAAAGTTACTTTAGCTGATGGTGTAACAATAGCGGAACGTCCCAATTATGTACAGGTTACAGACAACAGAGGAACCGAAGCAGGCTGGACATTATCTGTAAAGCAAAATGACATTTTTACATCAACAGCGGACTCCGCTCATACATTACCAGGAGCGACAATTAAAATTAATACTATTAATGTAAATACCACCTCTGCATCACCTGTACCAGGTACCGTGGCAAGCAGTATCCTTCTTAATACTTCTGATAAAACAGTTATGGCAGCAGCGGAGGGTGAAGGAGCCGGAACCTATATTGCTAAGTTTGGTGATATGTCGAACGCAGCACGCAGTGTTGAATTATTTGTACCCGGAAGTATTACAAAATATGCGGAAACATATCGTACAACGATTACTTGGTCATTAAGTGATACTCCTGAAAATGCAATTGTAACTCCATAACCGTAAACATTTGTTAAAAGGGTAAAGACCTATTTGGAAGCAAGGTGATGTATTATAGGAACTAAAGTGCATCACCTTGCTAATTTAGATTAGAGGGGAAATATATAATGAAGAAAAAAATGCTTTTGGCTTTAACGATGATGCTGCTGATACTGCCGCTGTTTCATACGATTACAATGGCATCGGAGTTTAATTTTGCAGTTACTACAGTTATTCCGGATAATCAAAGAGATAAGAATAAAACGTATTTTGATCTGCTAATGAAGCCATCCCAACTTCAGACAATTGAAATAGAGCTTCGTAATGATACGGACAGGGATGTTAAAATCAAACCAGAAATCCATACGGCGACTACCAATATGAACGGCGTGGTTGAATATGGGAACAATAACATAAAGGCAGATTCCACGTTGTTATACAAAATGGAGGATATCGTTACAACCAAGGCTGAAGTTGAGATTCCCGCCAAGAGCTCCTGCATGCTCAAATTGGATATCAATATGCCCAAAGAAGAGTTTGACGGTTTTTTAGCCGGAGGGATCACTCTGAAGGAATTCAAAGAGGTTGAGAATACAGATAATACAAATAGTGATAATGCGGCAGGTATGTCCATAAAGAATGAATATGCTTATGTGGTAGCAATACTGCTTAGTGAAAATGATTCCGAAATCATACCGGAACTTAAGCTAAATGACGTCTTCCCTGATCAGGTAAATGCGCGTAATGTAATAAGTGCAAATATTCAAAACTGTATGCCCATGTATATGAATCAGATGACCGTAGAGGCAAAAGTGACTAAAAAGGGGGATAGTACAATTCTGTATGAGTCAAGCAATGAAGGTCTTCAGATGGCACCAAATTCCAATTTCAATTATCCAATTCCTTTGAACGGAGAAAAATTGAAAGGCGGAGAATATACTTTGACAATGACGGCTGCTTCTATGGGAGAGGTATGGACTTGGACAAGGGACTTCACAATAGAACGTGATATGGCGTTAGCCCTGAATAAATCGGATGTCAGTATTAAGCAAACAGATTATACCTGGCTGTATGTCGCCATTGGGACAGGACTTCTTCTGTTGGTAATAGTCCTATGGATTCTGATATTAAAAAAGAAGAAAAGAAAAAAATCAGATGAAGAATAAATCAAAACCCAGAATACATCTTAAGGATATCTTTCTGCAAGGATCTCTTTTTTGCCTGATTTATATCGCATTGTTTTTGATTTCCTCACCATGGTTAACGCAGGCCCTGATGGATCAGAAGAGGACACAGTATTCTATATATAATTTTACCCCAGAGGAAATCAAGAAAAACATCCTGCAGGCAGAAGCAGCAGAAGAACAGTCTGCTATTGAGGCTCCGGATTTTGGGACGGTACTTTCGAATATAACAGTCATAGATAGAAAAGATGTTGTAGGAGCTATCGCAATCAGTGATTTGAAACTGCTGCTGCCGGTATTAGAAGGAACAACAACATCAAATCTGATGGTGGGAGCGACTACAATAAAGGCGGGTCAGGTAATGGGAAAAGGAAATTATTGCTTGGCAGGTCATCATATGAAAAATGATGAACTTTTGTTTGGTCCCCTTCTTCAAATAAAAGTGGGCAGTTTGATTCAGCTGTCAGATAAGAAGACGATTTATACCTATCAGGTAACGGAGACGAGGATTGTCCCCGAGACAGATCTCACGGTACTTAAGGATCAGAGTGTTCCATTATTGTCTTTGATAACCTGCGATATTTCTGGGATAAATACCGACAACCGTTTTATCGTAATAGGTGAATTAGTAGATGAAAGTAATGAATCCACTGACAATGAATATGTATCCCAATTTAAGCATCAGGTAAATCAAATAAAAAAAGAAGAAGCGGCAACCAAATATTGCTTTCATTTTTGGCTTATAATTATATTTGTACTTTCGCTGGTCATGCAAATATTGCTAATAAAATTGAGCAGAAATCAATTAAAATAGAAAAACCTTAGCTGACCAAAGGAGGTTTTGGAACTGGGTTCAGAGTTTTTTATTAAGGAAGATTGGAGAGGTAATAGTAAACCATGTAACGGTTTCTCGAAAAATATGGTAATATTCTTATGCACTTTAGAAGCAAATACAGAAAACTTGACGTTTGTTAAAAAACTGAGCCAGTCACTAAAAAATACTAACAAAAGACTTCAAAATACTACAAAATTGAGTATGAAATAAGAAAGTGATATGTTGTATTATTTATAGTACTGGTTATTTTTTGATACTTTAATTGAGCAAGGAAAATGTAGTGATAATTATAGCTATTAAGAGTGGAGGATCAAAAGCCCTTTCATACACTGGCATTCATGTATAACACTAAATTGGGGCTTTTGACCCTCCAATCCTTTTAAGCAATTGCGAAACTCCAATAATGTATCTATATACCATGCAATTGATATGAATTTCAGAGCTGAATCTTGCCCGGAGGGCAACTAAAGCTATGAAATTCATATCAACTGCATGGTATAATGAAAAACTATAGTTTCGTAATTGCCTAATAATAGCTATTGCTGAAAGGAAGATAGAAATTGATTAGAAATATGGCGATCTAAATTGTGAATTTATTGCATATTACCACATTTTATTCATAGATGCTTCTATGGAAATATTGGCTGATTCTAAAGGATACTCCAAAGCTAAAGGAGATCAGAATTAGAGGTATAGAAATGAGAAATAAAGTAAACCTACGAAATAAGTATTATTTTCCGGATAAGCTTAGAATGAAGCTAAGCAAAATATCACATCACTCCTTAACAATCGTGGAAGCGCCATCCGGTTTTGGAAAGACAACTGCCGTCAGAGAGTATTTGAAAGAGTACCTACCCCATGGTGCCTGTGAATATTGGTATACCTGTTTGGGCGAGTCTGCTTCTATGGCATGGTTGGGAATCTGTGAGTTGTTCTCTAAAATAAATATTAAAGTAGCTGAAGCTTTAAAAAACTTGAAGATGCCCACTATGGATACATTATTCTATCTGACGTTATATCTCAGAGATCTCCACTGCGTAACGGAAACCTATTTAGTAGTGGATAACTACCAGCTTGTTAACTGCAATATTCCCCGTGAATTAATTAGTATTTTCTCCATGCATGGAAATCCCAAGTTACATATGATATTCATTACCCAGCCATTGGAAGCTAAACAGCAAATTTCAATTCATAATAATATTCATACCATTAATGCATCTTCTTTCTTGTTTGACAAGGATGATATAGTCTGTTTGTTTCGCAAGGAAGACATCCGTCTCACGGATGAAGTATTGGAAAAAATATTTATTAGTACAGAAGGTTGGGTATCGGCCATTCGTCTGCAAATGAAAAACTTTATTGAAACTGGGTCGTTTGATCTCAACGCTGATATAGAGCAGCTTGTAGAAATAGCTATTTGGAATAGGCTTACACCGGAAGAACAAGATTTTCTTCTGTTAGTATCGGTACTGGACAGTTTTAAGATACATCAGGCGGCTATTATGCTGAATCAGGAGACCCTGCCTGAGAATATCATAGTCCTTCTCAAGAATAACGACTTCATAAAATATCTACCAGATAAATGTCTATACAGTATGCACAGCGTTTTGCAGAACTATTTGCGGAACCGGTTTTATAATCAGACGTCTATGGATTATCAAAATCAAATATTTCGTAAAGCCGGAGTCTCCTGTGCAGCTATGTCAGAGTACTATCCCGCTTCAGAGTTTTTTTATAAAATTCAAGATTTTGACGCTATTCTGTCTTTACCCTTCAGCCGTGAATATTTAGATAAACAGAAAGGGATAAAACTATCGGAATTTATTATTACGATAGTCAATGAATGCCCGGAAGAAATTTTATGTAAATATCCTTTTAACATGATTGTATTCGGCTACTATAGCTTTTGGAGCGGTCATACGGAGACTTATGGAAGATTGTGCAGCTTGCTTCGTTTAGCAGTCCAAAATGGCCAGGATTTCGGTCAGGAGGAGTTACGGAGTATAAGAGGTGAATACACCCTTCTAACAACTCTGGGAGACTTTAATGATGGGTTAAAAATTAGACAGGGATATGAGACAGCACTAAAGATTTTAGGTAAACCATCTATAATGTGCAAGTATGACACTCCATGGCTGTTTGCTACTACCTCTGTGCTGAATATGTTATGGAGAGAAACCGGTGAGTTGGAAAATGAACTGAATCGAGTAGATATAGATGCTCACTTATATCACCAGTTAAGACAAGGACATGGCATGGGCCACAACAGCGTCATGCGTGCTGAGGTCATGCTCATGCGAGGCCAGGACTACGAGGCCGAAATTATGTGCTATAAGGCACTATATGAGGCTCGCAGTTATCAGCAGACCGACATATGCATCTGCGCGGAACTGGTTCTTGTCCGTATTGCTATCCTCCGCGGAGATGCGCAGAGGTATTTTACTACGATAAAGAATTTGCAGAATTATGCCAAGGAAGACACCAATCTATATATTCTGCACATGGTAGAATATTGTATGTCAATCATAGGTCTTGAATTGAATATTAAATATTATGTAGCATCTTGGCTATATGACATACTTAATTATAAAAATGTGTTGTATGCACCTGTTATACCGCACGCTCAAGTATTATACCTAAATATCCTGCTCCTGGAAAACAGGTATAGCGAGTTATATGGTTTGTCCCAGCTTATCCTGGATAAATCAAAGGATATTCACAATAATATTAAGTATATGATGCCACAAGTTTCTTGTTTAAAGCTTCTTGCAATAGCAAAATATAATAATGGAGATTTTTCCGCCGCACAAGAATATCTTAAGCAGGCTCTTTCAATAGCGTTGCCGGACAAGATTTATCTGCCCTTTGCCAATGAAGCTGGTAAATTGAATTCTCTGTTAGAAGCGTTAAAGAGCTCAATGTCGGACAGAGATGGTATAAATACCATAATAGAACTTGGAAAGCGGTATGAAAGGGGTATTAAAACTATTAAAAAGGCGATTACCTCAGATAGATCACCGCTGACGCCAAGAGAAAGAGAAGTAGCCCAGCTTGCAAGAGATAGATTGAGTGCAAAGGAGATAGCAGGCAGACTGTTTATTTCTGAAACTACTGTCAGAACGATCCTCAGAAGCGTATACAGTAAACTTGATATTCATTCAAAAACAGAGCTGGCTAATAAGGAATTCTGACAAAAAAAACCTAAATACTACATAATTGAGTATGAATAAAATAGTGGTCTGCTGTATTCTTTTTTTATATATAGTAGATTTTTTTTGAAGCTTTATAGGCAGGGAAATGTAGTGATAGCAGCTTTTGACAAAAGGAAGAAAGGAGCATTAGATTGGCCAAGCTAGATGTTAAGGAACTAATGGAGCAAGAAGATACACAGAAAGGAAAGTTTCTCAACTTTTCCATAGGAAGTGAGATGTATGGGATCGAAGTCCGAAATGTCATCGAGATTATTAGGATTCTGCCTATGACGGAGGTACCGGAACTACCGGAGTATATTAAGGGAATTATTAATTTGAGAGGGAAAATTATCCCTGTTATGGATGTAAGACTTAGATTTAAAAAACCGTTTAAGGAGTATAACGATAAGACCTGTATTATAGTTATTGACATTGAAGACACCTATATTGGATTAATCGTTGATAGCGTTTCAGAAATAGTTTGGATACCGGAAGTTGAGATTGTCGATCTGCCAGAGCTTAATAAAGCCGGCAACAGGTATATAAAAGGTATTGGTAAGGTTGGAAACGGAGTGAGATTAATTCTGGATTGTTATAAATTACTCACCCATAGTGATTTCGAAAATCTAAACAGTTCCGTTTTTAAGTCGTAAGAGCCGAAGGGATTAAGTTTTTAATAGTAATGGAGGATTTTATAAGCAAAAAAAAGATAAAGAAGTTAAGTATTAGAGATACGCAGGTTAATTTTATTTTTATGAACAAATATTGAGGAGGACAATGAGATGAAATGGTTTTATAATTTAAAGATTTCTGTAAAGATGATAATAGGCTTTATTGTAGTAGCTGCTATAGCAGGCATAGTAGGAATAGTCGGTATTATTAACATAAGTAAGATAGACAAACTGTATACTGACATGTATGAAAGGAATACGGTAAGCCTTAGTCAATTGATTACAATCACAGAGACCTACCAGATGACGAGGAGCGGTTTGAGAGATTTAATTATTTTGAAGGATGACGAATCTTTGAATAAAACGGTTGAATCATTAAACGGTAATTATGAAATGTTAATGGAATATTTAAAGGAATTCGGAAAATTAATGAATGACCCAAGAGTTATTAAGGTGCATGAGGATCTGACCAGTTCCTTAACTAGTGACTTTGTTCCATATAAGGACAAGGTAATTCAGCTTGCTACTGCAAACCAAAATGATCAGGCGTATAATACATTGACTATCGAGGGAGTTGAAGTAAATAAAAAGATTTCAGGAGCTATAGAAGAATTAACTGGATTAAATATAGAATTGGCGGCCAAAATCTCAGATGACAATTCAGCTACAGCAAAAACAGCTACAGTAATAATGATAATAATAATAATAATCGGTGTGTTCGTTTCAACCATACTTGGTATCTTTGTATCCGGTATCATAAGTAAACCGGTTAAAAAGCTGGTTGAAGCAGCTGATAAACTTGCTCTTGGTGATGTACATGTAACTGTTGAAGCAACGACCAGGGATGAAATCGGTAATCTTATGGAATCATTTAGCCATATTATAGAAAATATTCGCGGTCAGGCTATCGTTGCTGAAAAAATAGCTGCCGGAGATATGACTGTTGACGTCACCATTAAATCAGAAAATGACCTGCTTGGTAAAAAGCTTTATGAGATGGTAGAAAATAATAATGAAGTGTTATCCAGCATTACTGCTGCATCAGAACAGGTAGCATCGGGTGCGAAGCAGATATCTGACTCCAGTATTGCTCTTTCCCAGGGTGCAACAGAGCAAGCCAGTTCGATAGAACAGCTTACTGCTTCCATCGAAGAAATATCCTCTCAAACCAAACAAAATGCCGAAAATGCAAATGAGGCGAATGGATTGGCTGAAACTGCGAAGACATATGCGGAACAAGGCAATGAACAAATGAAGGAGATGCTCAAAGCAATGCAGGATATCAATGATTCTTCTACTAATATCTCCAGGATCATCAAGGTCATTGATGAAATCGCGTCCCAGACGAACATGTTGGCTCTTAATGCCGCTATAGAAGCAGCAAGAGCAGGAGAGCATGGGAAGGGGTTTGCAGTCGTTGCAGAAGAAGTGAGAATCCTGGCGGAGCGGTCTGCGAACGCAGCGAAAGAAACTACCGATATGATAGAGAACTCTATTAGGAAAGCAGAAGGCGGAACTAAAATTGCCAATGAAACGGCTGGTGCACTCAACATGATTGAGGAAGGTGTTGATAAAGTAGCAAGGTTGGTAAATGGTATTGCGGTATCTTCCAATGAACAGGCGACTGGTATTGCACAGATCAACCAGGGAGTAATGCAGATATCACAGGTAGTTCAGACCAACTCGGCAACTTCCGAGGAAAGTGCGGCTGCCAGCGAGGAACTGGCAAGTCAGGCGGAACTCCTGAAAGATCAAGTGAGCAGATTTAAACTAAAAAGAGCAGCCAAGCATTTATCCAATCGAGGACTGGAGGAAATTAATCCTGAGGTTTTACGGATGCTTGAGTCCAGGAACAAAAATAAAAGATTTGATGAAAGTATGGCTGCGGAGGCTCATACCGAGGCAGCATTCGCCGATACAAGAAAAATAGCATTGAGTGACAGCGAGTTCGGAAAGTATTGAGATGGAAGTCAGATAGAATAAGGCGTATATCGTATATATGAGGCTTGAAAGAGAGTTGTGGGACTCTCTTTCTTCCTTACAGGAAAGGAGCATTAGAATGGCAGGGATTGATGTTAAGGAATTAATGGAGGAAGAAGATACACAGAAAGGAAAATTTCTAACCTTTTCCATGGAAAGTAAGATGTATGGGATCGATGTCCGATATGTTACTGAGATTATTGGTATTCAGCCTATTACTGAAGTACCGGAACTGCCTGGCTATATTAAGGGAATTATTAATTTGAGAGGGAAAATTATCCCTGTTATGGATGTAAGACTTCGGTTTAAAATGCCGTTTAAAGAGTATAACGATAGGACTTGCATTATAGTAATTGACATTGATGGTACCTGTATTGGACTAATCGTTGACAGTGTTACAGAAATACTTTCGATACCGGAAGATGAGATTGTTGATCCGCCAGAGGTTAATAAAACCGGCAATAATTATATAAAATGCATTGGCAAGGTTGGTAACGAGATGAAGTTAATCCTTGACTGCTATAAATTACTCAATGATAGAGAGATATAAAAACTAGACACTTCTCTATCGGATTGATAAAACCTACTAGTTAAAAATTGCGATTATTTTAGTATATGAGGCATAAAAGGGAGCCGAAAGACTCCCTTTCTCCTTTTTATAAAGGCTGGTGAGAATATGGTTAACATTACAGAAAAAGAGTTCAAGCAATTTGCCGAATACATTATAACCAACTATGGTATCAAATTGACAGCGGAGAAGCAGTCGCTGGTGGCCGGAAGACTTAATAATGTAATTCTGGGCAAGAATTTTAAAAGTTTATCCGAGTATATGGACTATGTGGCATCTGACAGAACAGGACAGGCGGTTGTTACCCTCCTTGATAAAATTACCACCAACCATACTTTCTTCATGCGGGAGGCGGACCATTTCTACTATTTCAGAGATGAAATACTCCCATATTTTTCAAGAATTATTACGGACAAGGATTTGCGGATTTGGAGCGCAGCATGCTCTTCCGGGGAAGAACCCTGTACCCTGGCGATGATTATCGATGAATTTTTCGGGAAGGAAAAAATGTGGTGGGATACAAAAATATTAGCTACCGATATCTCAAATAATGTTCTTGAAATTGCAAAGAAAGGTGTATACAGCAAAGAGAGAATCTCGGCTTTACCGGCAGCTTGGAAGCTGAATTACTTTAAAGAGATTGACGCTGAGAATTTCATACTGACTGATAAAATTAGAAATGAAGTGATATATCGAAAGTTAAATTTGATGGATTCAGTATTCCCGTTTAAACGGAAATTCCATGTAATTTTTTGCAGGAATGTAATGATTTATTTTGACAATAAGACTAAAAATGAATTGGCTGAGAAACTGTATGACATGACTGAATATGGGGGTTACTTGTTTATAGGGCATTCCGAGTCCTTAAACCGTGATTGCACCCGGTATAGATACATTATGCCAGCCGTCTACAGAAAGGAGTAAGTGGATATGGAAAACAGGAAAAAGATTAGGGTAATGATCGTTGACGATAGCATAATGTTCCGTGAAGTTATAAAAAGAGGGATTTCCTCTGACCCTTTGATTGAAGTCGTAGCTTTAGCCAGAGACCCCTTTGAAGCCAGGGATAAAATTCTAAATTTTCACCCTGATGTGATCACCTGTGATGTGGAAATGCCCAGGATGAATGGAATTGAATTTGTTCGCAGGCTGCTGCCACAATATTTTGCTCCTATCATTATGGTAAGTTCAGTCAGTAATGCAGTTTTTGAGGCAATGGAGGCTGGGGCAATCGATTTTGTTGTAAAACCTGATATTCAATCGACTAATGGGGTCGAAGAATTCATATGTGATCTGGTTCAAAAAATAAAGACAGCTTCAATGATCAAGAATCCGTCGCCTGGAATAAAAAAGGCAGCAATAAAGGTGCCCGATAAGATGATACATAACGCTGACACTATTATTGCCATTGGTGCCTCCACTGGGGGTACGGAAGCTATTTATAGCATACTCCGTTCCCTGCCTCCCACTATTCCGGGAATCGTGATTACACAGCATATTCCGCCTGTTTTTTCAAAGATGTTTGCTGAAAGATTGAACAGCCAAACCTCTCTAAAAGTCAAAGAGGCTGAGACCGGGGATTATGCAGACCAAGGTACGGTACTCATTGCTCCGGGAGACAGGCACATGAGGATAAAAAAGATCGGAAGAAGATATCAGGTAGAGTGCTTTCACGGGGAAAAAGTCAACGGACACTGCCCCTCAGTGGACGTACTGTTTCATTCGGTAGCGAAAGAAGCCTGCGGACATGCCGTAGGGATTATATTGACAGGTATGGGACAGGATGGAGCAAAAGGGCTTCTTGCCATGCGTTATAAAGGCAGCAGAACAATCGGTCAGGACGAAGAGTCGTCAATTGTGTACGGAATGCCAATGGCAGCTTTTGATATAGGGGCGGTAGAAAAACAGGCGGCATTGGGAAACATACCCCAAGTGTTGCTTGACATGATCGGTTAGGTGTTTAGGATGGAGTTAACTGTAGGATTAGGAGAATATATTATATCTGACAAAGAGAACGACATTATACGCACTTACGCTTTGGCTTCCTGTGTAGGGGTCACTGCTTACAGCCCGGTTAAAAAGATGGCAGGTATGATCCATGTGGTCCTCCCTTATCCTTTTGACAATAATGACAGGAAGGAACGCCCGGGTTATTTTGCTGAAACAGGAATTCCTTTGCTTATAAACACAATGTGCATAAAATATGGCTGTAGGAAGGAAGATCTGGTTATTCAAATGTATGGAGGGGCAGATTCTAGATTCCATAATGATGTTTACAACGTAGGAAGACGGAATATTGACGCCGTAAAACATAAGCTGTATGAATTGGGATTGAAAATACATAAAGACGATTTGCATGGTATTGAAAGCAGAACCTTGATTATGGAAGTAAAAACAGGATTAGTGAGAGTTTACCGCCAACCGATTTTTTGATATCAGTGACTTCATTTTCAAACCTGTCAGCCACATCCACTAAAAAATACCATCTGGGGTATAAAACCCCGGGTGTTTTTTTGGATTGTTTTGAACCTATACTTATTATGGTTAATTGTTATCCTATTTGCAGATTACAGCTACTGAATTCAATCTTGAGGATAAGGCAGCAACCAATACGCCTATTTTAAGTGGGTTGGAAATTGACATGGAATACAGATAAAGATATAATTATTTTAGAATAAAATAAATAGATTTATTGTGTTGAATAGGCAGAACCAATCAGACGAAATACTTAAGATAAACAAAGGAGAAGAAATAAGCAGTTCAAATATTCGTATCAAGAGGAGAATCGTATGAGCAAGGTAATTATACAGGAATGTAAAAATTATGACCTGGAAACCGTAATTGAAAAAATCAATGCTGCAGTAGAAATTCTCGGCGGATGGGATAAATTTGTTAAGCCGCAGGATAAAGTACTCCTTAAGGTGAATCTGATCGGGCCCAAGTCTTCCGAGTCGGCTGCTGTAACACATGCTGAATTTGTCAGAGCGATGGTAAGAATATTGAAGGGCAGGAATTGCATTGTATGGATCGGTGACAGCTCAGGGGGAGCTATAGCAGGAATAGCGCCCACTGCGCAGAGCTTCAAGGTTGCCGGTTACGAGCGGGTGGCGGAGGAAGAAGGAGCGGAAATTAAGAATTTTGACCGCGAGGGTGTGATACCGGTACAACCAGAAAGCCGGTGTGAAGAAACGATGCATATCGCAAAGCCTATGTTCGACGCTGATGTGGTTATTAATTTGCCGAAATTGAAAACACACTCGGCGCAGATTTTTTCCGGAGCTGTGAAAAATGTATTCGGATGCATACCGGGGCTCAAGAAGGCGAAGTATCATAAAATGGCTCCTGATTCAGGCGATTTTGGGCAAATCATCTGCGATATCCACAAAGCAACTAAAATACAGCTTCACATCATGGACGGGATTCTGGCAATGCAGGGAGAGGGGCCGACTGCAGGCGGCATTTATCAGGCTGGTAAAATTCTCATCAGTGAAGATCCGTTAGCATTAGATGTTGTGGCGGCAAAAATGGTGGGGATAGATGTTGAAGAGGTACCGATACTGGAAACAGCCCGGAAACGGAATCTGGGAGAAAGCTGGTTAAAAAATATTACACTTGCAGGCCATTATGAACAAGTCCCCAGGTTAGCTGGTTTTAAACTGCCCAAGCGTTTTAGGGGAGCAAAGAAGCGCAATAGTAAAGCCCTGATAAAAGTAATTGATTTTTTCAGCACACATCCCAGGATCGATGCCAATAAATGTAAAAAATGCAATATGTGTGTGGAAAGCTGCCCGGTACAGGCTATTGACAAGGATACGAAGCGGATTGATTATGATACCTGTATCGATTGTATGTGTTGTCACGAGTTATGCATGTTTAAAGCTGTGGAGCTTAAAAATGATAATAAGGCGGCAGGTTTGATATCAGGCTTTTTAAGGAAATAAACCCAATGATGGTCGATTTATTATCCTTGCAAATCTGCGAAGGAAAAACGTTATCTCAGGTACTGGTCTGCATTAGGCGCCGACTGATAAACATTGTTTACTGAATGGTTAAAAATAAGACAGAATACCAGGAACCGATATTCGAAGAACAACAGAACATAGACGTGGAATCAATCAATATGTTTCCGGCAGAAAGGAATGATGAGATAATGATTTATTATTTTAAAATGGTAAAGAGATATTTGATTAATAATCGGAATTAATATAAATTAAAGACTAATAAATATGAGAGGTGGTTTATATGGATTATAAGAAAGCAGCTTCCTATTGGATGGAAAAGGACACAAAGGCAGCCCGGATGGATCATAACGCGCTTTTGGCCCAGATAGAGAAGTTCATCATGGCACATAACACCTGCGCCATGGCTACCGGCTGCGGTGATTTTGTCCGCTGCACGCCCATCGAATACAACTATAAGGACGGAAGATTCTGGTTGTTTTCTGAGGGTGGTTTAAAGTTCCGTGCCCTGGAGGGCAACAAACATGTGTGCCTTGCCATCTACGACGGCTTTACCGGTTTGGGTCAATTGAGCGGGATGCAGATCACTGGTACCGCAGAGCTTGTGGAGCCGTGGACGGGTGAATACATGGACTTATTGGCATTCAAGAAAATTAACGCCGAGAAGCTGAAACAGCTGCCGGTCATAATGAGCCTTATCAAAGTTACGCCCACTCGTATTGACTTTTTATGCTCGGAGTTCAAAAATTTGGGCTTTGATTCACGGCAATATTTATGCTTTTCCAATGGAAATGCCGAGGTTTAAAGGGGAGTCAAGATTGGGCTGCTCAAGACAGAAAAGGTAGAGAATATGAGCAAATATCGGTTTTACCATTGGATCATGGAAAATGAACCAAACACAGAGAACTTTGTCACAGAAATCTGTTTCCCTATCAAAAAATAGTTCTTGACTCTCCCACGATGCGAGGGTTTATGCTCCTGTTGTAAGAGTAATAGAAACGATAGGAGGATACGTTTTATGCAAAAAAAATTGATTACGTTAAAGCACCATGCAGACGACTACGAATGTATGTGGAACGGTATAGAGGATTTATATATCCGAGATACCGGAGAAAAACTTCCACCAAGCTTCTTTTTCAGCCTCTCTTCATTTGGCTCGATCTGCTACATGAAAACACCAAATGAGGATCTAAAACGAATGGTTGCACTTGGGGACGGACGAACGAAACAGATGTATAAATTTCTTGCTCCCATTGTAGGATTTGAATACAAACATTACGAATATAAAACGTTTGAACAGGCAATCAAAAAGGCCAAGGCAGAAATCGATGCTGGGTATCCGCCTGTTTTAGGCGCTCTTGATATGTACTATCTGCCGTACTATTTAAAGCTTTATCACGGAGAACATATTCCTTTTCATTATATTTAATATCTATATTTAGCCAGAATTATTAAACAAGTGTTGCTTAATCAAAATTAAGAAATGAGGTGGTATGCGGTGAAGCGTTGCATTGCAATTACTGGATAGTTGAAGAAACAAACACTGATGATTGGAGGATTTTATATGACTATTCAGGAAAAGAAGATTTATCCACGTACAGGGGATAAGCAAACAGTTTACTTAAAAAACGTAATTGCCGGCCAAAGTATTACGGTCGGTGACGATACGATATACAATGACTTTGTGAACGATCCCATACAATTTGAGCAGAACAACGTTTTATACCACTATCCTGTCAATCATGACAGACTGATAATCGGGAAATTCTGCTCTATTGCCTGCGGTGCAAAATTTATATTTAACAGCGCAAATCACAAGCTATCGTCGCTTTCAACCTACCCGTTTCCGATTTTCTTTGAGGAATGGGGCTTAGATATCAAGGATGTCGCAAACGCATGGGATAACAAAGGTGACATTGTAATAGGAAACGATGTCTGGATCGGTTACGAGGCAATCATTCTGGCCGGAGTAACCATCGGCGACGGAGCAATCATTGGAGCTCGTTCAGTGGTGACAAAAGATGTGCCGCCCTATACGATTGTCGGCGGTGTTCCGGCAAAACCAATCCGAAAGCGTTTCCCCGAAGAAACCATTAGCGCATTGCTTGACATAAAATGGTGGGATTGGCCGAGAAAAAAGATTGCGCAAAATATCGATGCAATCCAATCCGGAAACATTGAGCAACTGAGATAAATTCACTTTATCAAGGATTGATTCCATGTTTTTAGTGATAGTAGATGTCATAATATTTATTTTTTCCTATATATTAGCAATTAGAAGGAAAGCGGGTACCCAGTGTTACTGAACGGAGGGAGGACTTGGTGAGATCCGCCTATAAAATCTGAATCGAGGACTTTATGGAAATATATGTAGTTCAACAAGGTGATACTATATATACTATTGCTGAAAAATATGGGATTTCAGCGGATAAATTAGTAGAGGATAATGGGTTGATATATCCATATGATTTGGTTAATGGGCAGTCTTTGATAATAACCTTTCCGAAACAGACACATATTGTGCAGGAAGGAGAAACTTTACAAAGTATTGCTGATTTCTATAATGTAACACAAATGCAAATTATAAGAAATAATCCAAATCATGCTGCCATGGATTATCTTAATCCGGGTGAAACATTAGTTATTAGCTATAACACCAGTAAAAGTATAACGATAAACGGTTTTGCCTATCCTTATATTAAAAAAGATATACTCATAAGAACTTTACCAAATTTAACTTATCTGTCAGTTTTTAATTATACGATAACAGAACGAGGCGAAATAATCACTTATTATGATGATTCAGAAATTATTCAAACGGCAAGAGAGTACCATGTTATCCCTCTCTTAATGTTAACTGCTCTGACCCCATTAGGATTGCCTAATATTGAGGCGGTATATAATATATTATTAAATGACGCATATCAGGAGAGAGTTATTGATGAATCTATCAATATAATGAAGAATCAGGGTTATATGGGTATTAATTTTGTTTTTAATTTTTTAAATGAAAATAATCAGTCACTTTATCTGAACTTTGCACAAAAAGTATCAAACCGTCTCAGGCAGGAGGGACTATTATTTTATGTAACAATTAACTATTCGGAACAGGAAACGGATAATAAAATAACCGTTGAACAAATTAATTATTCCAGCCTAAGTGATTATGTGAATGGGTTAATATTCTTAAAATTTGTATGGGGTTATAATGATAATCCGCCTGCACCTTTGAGTAATATAAATAATATAAGAATATTAATTGACAATGTAGCTTCCGGAGTATCATCGGATAAAATTGTTATTGGAAAACCCGTTATTGGTTATGACTGGCAGTTACCATACATACCTAACAGGACAGTTGCTTTTTCACTTACTGTTACTTCTGCATTGGAGTTAGCATATAACGTAGGTGCATCAATACAATTTGATGAAGTTTCTCAAACACCATACTTTTACTATAATGAGGTTATCTATGGCTATCCCTCTCAACATATCGTTTGGTTTATCGACGCAAGGAGTATAGATGCACTAAATCAAATAATTATAGAATATGACCTTTATGGAAGCGGGGTGTGGAATATAATGGTTTATTATCAACAATTATGGACAGCAATAAACTCACGATTTGATGTAATTAAATTAATATAGTTTATTCATATACGGTGATTTGAGTCCTTTCTAATCATCCATCGTCTTTATATATATAAAAAAATAACAGGAGATGGATAATATGGAAGAAATCATCAAATATTTATCTGGACTATCGGCTGATACGATTTCATCAGTTCTAACCAGTCTTTATCACAATTGGTTTCCTTTGAGTTTGGCAATATTTACTGCTTCACTTATGAAAGTGTATGTTAATTCGGAAAAACTGAAAGAATCACTACTTAAAAAACCTAAGGTTTCAATTCTTGCAAGCGTTGCATTCGGAACGTTTACACCGCTCTGTGCCTGCGGTACAATGGCTGTAGTTATTGGATTGCTGACTACGGCGTTACCATGGGACCGGTTATGGCTTTTTTAACCTCTTCTCCGCTAATGAGTCCGGATGCTTTTATCATGATTGCCGGTATACTAAATATCAAATTCGCAATTGCACTTACGATAGCTTCAATAGTGCTTGGTTTGGCTTCAGGTGGTTTGACACATGTAATCGAGAAAAAAACTGATTTTTTGAAAGATCAGTTGCGATTTGCAGGAAGACCTGGCGCCCAAACTTGTGCCTGCAGTGATGCGGTTTTGGAGGTTTCCTGCAGCTGCAATTCAGAGGTTCCGGTAAACGAGCATCCTATATCAGTACCTGCCTGTGAATGTAATACCTTCACACCTGTAACAAATCAAATAACATCAAAAAACACAAATTTCTTTATGAGTATAATGAAAAAGCTCCGAATGAAGGAAGTGGGAAAAGCTTTGATAGATGTAGGCCTAAAGCAAATACTTCTGTATTTCACTATCTTTGCGGGAGTTGGTTACCTAATACAATCCTTTGTACCTACATCATTAATTGTTTCTCTGTTTAGCGGAGAAAGCCTGGTTTCAGTTCCTTTGGCAGCTTTGATTGGTCTACCTCTATATGTTAGCGGAGAAGGTGCAATTCCGCTCATTAAAACATTAATAGACGGCGGTGCGGGAGAAGGTGCAATGATGGCATTCATGATAACCGGCCCGGCGACCAGTGCATGGGTGATAGCTGGGATAACAGCTTTTATGAAAAAAAGAGTGATTAGTCTATATATCGGTTTCGTTCTGGCAGGTGGAATTTTAATAGGGTACCTATATCAATTGCTAACCGCTGTTTGGCTAAATTAGGTAATGTAAATAAGTCTCCAACTTGCTTTAAAGGCAAGTAAAGGGGACTTATTTGAGTTGTATATTGATGAAAATCACCGGTTTAGGGAATAGATAGAATTAATAGAAAGGTTGTATGGGTGAAAAGTATGGAATATAGTACCGAAAAAATATGGGAAGAATTCAGTTTGGCACTTCGTTCATTTATTTCTCACAGGATTTCTAATTCCTCCCAAGTCGAGGATATTTTACAGGATGTTTTTGTTAAAATTCATTCCAATATTGATTCCCTCAAAGAGAGTACAAAAATTCGCAGCTGGGTTTATCAAATTACAAGAAATACAATTATTGATTATTACCGAAAGCAAAAAATTAAGTTTGAGGATATCGATGAAATACCTTTAGAAGAGGAAGAAGCAATTAATAAAATCAATGAAATGGTTGAATTAGAACCAGTTCAAAAGGTGACAGCCGGATTAAGAGGAATGATTGATGATCTTCCGGAAAAATACTCACAAGCCCTCTATCTTGTAGAATTTGAGGGGTTAACGCAGGTAGAATTGGCAAACAAATTGGGGATATCTGTATCGGGTGCTAAATCCCGTGTTCAGAGAGGACGCCGATTATTAAAGGATAGTCTGATGAAGTGCTGTCATTTCGAATTCGATCGATATGGGACGATCATTAATGTTCGTCCTGTCTGTTGCAGTTGTTGTTACCAGAAAAAATAACAGAGTGACAGAACATTCAACTGCTGACGGATGAGAAGATTTTGCAGTCTGACGGCAGAGAAATCTTTATAAATGTAATGAGACAACACAATCCGCTCATAAAAGATGAACTTTTGACCATAATAGAACTGGGAGAACTTCGTAATTACCAGTTTTACCGTATGATGAAAGGAGATTTTAGTATGAAGAATGAAAAAAGGGATTTGCAGCCGGAACAACGTGAAGAAATACTCAGAATATTAAAAACCCGTTTTGAAAAAAACATGGGTCGCCATAAAGGACTTGAATGGGCTGAAGTTGGAACAAAGCTGGAAAATAATCCTGAAAAGCTGTGGTCGCTTTATGAAATGGAAAAAACCGGCGGTGAACCGGATATTATTGTTCAGGATAAAAATACCGGTGAATATATTTTTTATGATTGTTCTGCGGAAAGTCCGAAAGGCCGCAGAAGCTTTTGTTACGATCTAAAAGCACTGGAGTCAAGGAAAGAACACAAACCGCAAAACAATGCAATTGATATGGCTGCTGACATGGGGATTGAGCTTTTAACGGAAGAAGAATACCGGGAGCTGCAGAAATTCGGAGATTTTGATACAAAAACATCAAGCTGGGTAAAAACACCTGATAATATCAGAAAACTCGGAGGGGCAATCTTTTGTGATCGTCGTTACGACATTGTCTTTGTGTATCACAATGGAGCGGAATCCTACTATGCTTCCAGGGGTTCCGTGGCTTACTAAGGGTCTGAATTTCGGTGTGAAGTGCAGTCGATTCTATTGAGGTATGTGTATGCAACGAACCTTCCTCCTGTTACCAAAAGGTTGACAAAACGCTCTTTCATATGCTTTTAAGTAATTTGGTTAAAAATAGTTTTGCAGGCTATGGAAACGGGAGGAAAGAGGATTAGAAACAAGTCGGTAGTCATAATGCAGCAAAAAGTCATGTACATTTTAGCAAGTTTACATATTTTATCAGGACGTGCCATATGATATTCTTGAATTGTAATAAAATTAGGTATTGGGAGGGTATTTATGAATAAGCCGGAATTAAAAAGAAAATGGTGGAAAGAAGCAGTTGTATATCAGATATATCCAAGAAGTTTCATGGATTCCAACGGAGATGGAATCGGAGATTTAAGAGGTATTATATCCAAATTGGATTATGTGAGGCGTATTGGTGTGGATGTTATATGGCTCTGTCCTGTATATAAATCTCCTAACTGTGATAATGGTTACGACATATCTGATTACCGTGCTGTCATGGATGAGTTCGGAGATATCAATGATATGAAAGAATTGATAGCTGAAGTACATAATAAGGGCATGAAACTGATCATGGATCTTGTGGCCAATCATACTTCTGATGAACATGAATGGTTTACCTGGTCCAGAGAGTCAAAAGATAATCCATACAGGGATTATTACATATGGAAACCGGCTACCTGCGGCCATGAGCCTAATAACTGGATGTCTTTATTCGGAGGGAAAGCGTGGAAATATGATGAGAAATCCGGAGAATATTATCTGCACCTGTTCGCAGAGAAACAGCCGGATCTGAATTGGGAAAATGAAAGAGTCCGGAAAGGTATTTACGATATTATGCATTGGTGGTTTGAACTTGGTATAGACGGATTCAGAATGGATGTCATCAATATGATATCAAAAACGCTGGGTTTACCGAATGCAGATAATTTTGGAGAACAAATGTCGTACATAATTAATGGTCCCCGTTTTCATGAATATATGCAGGAGATGAACCGGGAAGTACTAAGTAAGTATGATTGTATGACGGTTGGGGAATGCTTCGGAACTGTTGGCGAAGAAGTAATAAAAACGGTCGGTGAAGATCGTAATGAGCTGAATATGATTTTCAGGATGGAACATGTATGCCTGGATATGGATATAATGTCAGGAAATATGAAGAGACAGGACTGGACATTATCCGATTTTAAAAAGATATTTTGGGAAAAAGACCACTTGCTTGATGGTGTAGGCTGGAACTCGCAATTTTTAATGAACCATGACCAGCCGAGAGCCCTGTCCCGCTTCGCAGACGATAAGGAATATCGGGTAGAATCAGCTAAGATGCTTGCCACTTTTTTGCTTACACTCAGGGGAACACCCTATATCTATCAGGGTGAGGAAATCGGTATGACTAACGTAGCATTTGATACAATTGATGATTACCGGGATTTGAGTACGATTTACACTTATAATTTCGAAGTAAGCAATGGGGTTACTTCTGAGGAAATGCTTGAGAGAATTCATAGTTTTAGCAGGGACAACGCCAGAACTCCTATGCAATGGGACGCATCTGAAAATGCAGGTTTCACCAAGGGGACTCCTTGGATTAAAGTGAATCCGAATTATAAGGAGATTAACGTAGTCCGGGCAGAAAGTGATAAAGAATCTATTTACCATTATTACCGTGATATGATACAACTACGTAAGGATAATTTGAATTTGATATATGGTAGTTTCCAATTGGTGGCTGAGGATGATGAAAAAGTTTTTGCTTACTTAAGAGGAGCTGAAGCAGAGCAATTTCTGGTTGTTCTTAACTTTTCAGGGGATGAAACCAGATTTATGTGGCAGGAAGGCAGCGTGTATAAGTCTCAGGAATTAGTCATTTCCAATTATGCTGATCCTAAATTGGATACGGTCTGTGATATAAAGTTACGTCCGTTTGAAGCAAGGATGTATAAACTAATACTATGATACCACCAATGAATGAAAAAGAGATGGCAAGGCTTAGAAGGAGGAATCCATTGGCTCATCTGAATTCTATTTATCAACCTATAACTGCCCAGCCGTTTATTTCATCAAAGGTACATTCCGGATATGCTCCATGTGCTCCATTAAAACCTTTTATCAAGACTTTTTGGGGTACGGAGGAACCGACGGCGATTATGTCTTCCATTGAAAATGAACCTTCGCTGATTATCCCGGACGGATGTGTGGATATTATTTTTACGGTTAATCACAGCACCAATAAAGTCTCCTGCGGTTATTGCGGCATCTATGACAAACCGACACTCGCTGCCTCCATTAAGTCAGAAAGAAATATTTCCCGGTTTGCCATACAGTTCTACTTTTGGTCGGCACATTTATTTACGAGCTGCCACATGAGAGACAGCTATGGAGTTTTCGGCGACCTGGATGTTTATTTTGAGGGCTGGAAAAATTTTTTTGAAGATATGCTTATCCTTAACCGAACCATCAGTGACCGAATCCGTTTAACGGAGAAATTTCTTTTGGAAAAATATTCAATCACAATGTATAATCATAATCTTTTTAATGCGATATACCATATTCTAAATGAAAAAGGAGCAGTGTCCATGAAAGAAATATGTGGTTATACGGCGGTAAGTCAAAGACAGCTCGAGCGTTTGTTTTTAGAGTATATTGGTACTACTCCCAAAAAAATCTCGAATCTGGTCCGTTATCAAAATGTTTTATATGATTTAATAAATTCTTACGGATTTGATGTGCAGGATACGGTAGAGAAATATAAATTTACGGATCAGTCCCATTTGCTGAACGAATTTAAAAAATATCACAGCATGACTCCGAATCAGGCAAAACAGTTTGCTTTGGGTCTTGAATAATACCGATAAGTAATGTCGCTTTTTTACAATACGCTTCAAATAGTTCATGCTATAATCGGCAGTGTAGTAATATTAAAATGTATAGTGTGAATTATTGAAAGGCATAATTCACACACATGTTTGTGCCTGCGAAATCCTCGGCCCAAACATGAGGCGCGTTGGAAATAACATGGCGGTTAGTGTGAATGGAAAGAGGTTAATATGAAAATGCTTAGTAAGAACGATTTTGAGTTAATAAGATCATGGGTTTACCGTATCGCCAGACCACTTGAAATGGCCTTGTGGAATTATCACTTTGAAAACGGTGGCAAGGATGCTGTTCTTAGGGCTCTCGCGGCTTATCAAAATACTGACGGGGGTTTGGCCACGCACTGGAGGCTGATAATTGGAACCCGAATTCATCACCGGCTACTACCGGTTTTGGAATAGGAATTTTGGATGAAATCGATTTTGATGACATACAGCATCCGGTTTTACAGGGAATTTTAAAGTATATTGAAAGTAATGTTTATTTGGCGGAAAAAAGCTGGTCTTGGACTATCCCGACAAATAACGATTATGCTCATGCGCCGTGGTACACATTTGAGACCGGCAATACGGAAGCTTATTCAGAGCTTGTTACCATAGGACTTGTCTTTTTTATTATACGGCATACAGAAGAAAATTCTGCAATATATAAAAAGGCAGCGGCATTATTAGAGGGTGTTATATGCAAATTCAGTGATTCTACTACCGATTTTTTCACTATTTCGAGTTATTGTGAACTAGTCAGAAAAATAGAAAAGTATAAACTGGAATCACGTTTTGATATCAAAACTGTTAAAGAACGTTTACCAATGGCGGTTAATACATATATGGAGAGGGATCCGTTTAAATGGGACGGTTGTTGGTGCGGAAGACCTTCCTTTTTTATCAAATCACCCGAAAGTGTATATTATAAGGGAAACGAGGATAGCATGTCAAAAGAGCTTGACTGGCAGCTTGATAAGATGACCGGCAGACTTACGGAACTTAATGTATGGAATGTAAATGCAAACGGTTGGTACTGGGAACACAATAACCGGGGAGGGGAATACCCGATGGAGAGTTTTATAAGTGCAAATTGCTGGGAGATTATTGATGCGATAAATAATATTAGGCTTTTTAAGAATTTTGGCAGAATGGATTTTAGTTGTTAAGGACAGAGACTTAGCCCGTTTTTTATAAGAATTCTCAACCGTATTATTATGAAAAGAATCCACCGGTAATGCCGGGTTTGTTGCTTTAAGGATACTTCAATGCATTATCGGTGGCCGTTCTTTTACTTTCCAACCCTATTATTAATGATTGGCTTCAACAATTTCATTCAGGGTTACATTCGAATTACGATATCTGGCATTGCTTTTTTCGCCCTTTTAAGTGTATCGTCTTTTGCGGGCAATTCTGAATACAAGCCAAACAATGCTATAAAAATTTAATTCCATTTCTTTTGGCAATTTTCATCAGATGTCTTGCTGCCGCTCCGGAAAAGAGTCCGTAAGTTGCAATCCCGAAAATATACTTGGACTTCAGTCTTGCTTTATCAAGAAATTTTTCAACTATTTCAGGCACACCGCTGTGATATACCGGAAATACAATACCGATCTTTTCATCTTCGAAATCAAAACTCCCTTTTTTTAATAACTGAGGAATGGAATAAATTTTTCCGCCGATACTTTTGGCTACATATAGGCAATTACCTGGATGAACTCTTTGAAGATTATTCTAAGCAGATATCAAACTGTGAAGATAAGTATAATAAAGAAAGTTTTCGTTTATTCTTTACCTACTTTAGCAAAAAGTGGTATGAAAGAGAGTAACGGGGATATGGCGGATATTTGTTACGATATAATGTAAAATCCGGGAGAGCTGTTGAAGCAGTTTTATATCGGTAACAGCAATATGGAAAATATTAAAAAAGTACAAGAGATTAAAAAAATAGTATTAATTTATAAATACTATATTGCAATATATAATAGTTAGTGATAATATATATTACGAAGTTAAAAATAGTGAGATATTAATAATAGAATTTTTCTTATGAAAAATGCCTGGTTTAATATGGTGAATAAGAAATACGCTTTTGAACCAAGCGGAAAGGAGCTGACATATGAATGCCCAATATAAAAAAGGTGTATTAGAGTTATGTGTGCTTTCAAAATTAGTTGAGGCAGACCGATATGGATATGAATTGACAGAAGCAATATCAAAACAAATGGTAATTTCAACAGGTACCTTATATCTTATTTTAAAACGCTTAAAAGATGATGCATATGTGGAAACTTATTTAGTTGAGTCTGCTGGAGGTCCTGCAAGAAAATATTATCATCTGACGGAAAAAGGGAGAACTTATCAGGCGGCCCAAAAAAAAGAATGGCTGGATTTTATAGAAGTCGTTCAGGATATTATAGAATAGGAGGATAGATATGAACAAGACAGAATATTTAAACGCATTAAAAAACGCATTAAAAGATACAGATGAAAGCATAATGGAAGAAATAGTATCAGATTATGAAGAACATTTTCAAGCTGGTATGGAAAATGGAAAAAGCGAAGAGCAAATCTGCGAAGATCTGGGAGCGATTGAAGATCTGCTTGAGGAAATAAAAGAAGTGTATAATACAGATAAGAAAGAAGAGAAACAAGAAGATAAAAAATCATATGACAACCAGTCGAATACTAAAAATAATACTTTTAAAGATTGGTATTCCAGCATTCATAATATAGATGGTGAGAAAATCGGAGATGCAATCAATAATGTCTTGGATTCAGCAGGTGATGCCATCAGTAAAATTGATGTAAATGAGATCGGCCGTACGTTAAAGAGTACCCTGGACCAGGCTACTTCTTCCATTAATAATTTCGCAGATAACTATCTTAAGAATCAGGGTACGGGGCAATATGAATCCAATAAGTGGAATGCGGAGGGTTATAAGGAAAATGTATCAAAAAGCTATGGTGATTCCGAGCCGGAAGAAGTAAATAATAATAATAATGTGAGTTATGGTCCGGAAACCGATGAGGAATTATCTGATTCCGTTCAACCTGATACGGAGAACAAAGTTAAGGAAGCAGAAACCACAAGTAGCGAAACAGAAACCGCAGGCAGTGGGAAGAGCAGTGAAGAACCGGTGTCCGAAGCTGATGAGAGTGAAGATATGAAAGCAAAAAAAACAGGCTCAGGTTTCAATTTAATTGTAGATGGCATATGCGCTGACATAAACGTACAAAAATCCTCCAATGGCAAGGTAAATATCAGTTACGAAAACAACGGTAATGATAGACAGAGACAGATGTATGAGTTCTATAGTTACAAGGAAGAAAATACGGTTTATGCTGGAATTCGCAGGGTTGGAAAAGCAGTATTTTTGTTTAACCCTAAACTCTATTCCATGAATATAAATATTGAATTACCGGAGCATATGAGTCATATTAATTTTAAAACAGCAAGCGGCAGTATTAAGATCTCTGATGTAAATTCAGATCGCTTACTAGCCACAACAGCAAGTGGGGATGTTTTTATAGACCGTGCTTATACAACCGATCTTCGAATCAAAGTTTCCAGTGGAGATATCAGACTGGATGATGTAAACAGCATTCAACTGAGTGCGGGTACTATGAGCGGCGATATTGCGGCAAACAACATTGAAGCAAAGTTCCTTTCACTGAAGAGCTCAAGCGGTGATATTAAATCCAGAAATATAAAAAGTGATGTAATTGATAACAGTTCATTTAGCGGAAACCTGGATATCATTAATATAAAAGCAGGTGAATGTAAAATCAGAAGTACAAGCGGAAATATAGATATGAATGAGTTTACAATGAACAACGCAGATGTCAGTAATATTAGCGGTAATATAAAACTTCTTCAAATAATAGGCGATGGCTTAAGAGCCAGCAGTGCAAGCGGCAATGTTAAAGCTGAAGTTAATGTTAAAAGATGCCACGCAAGTTCAAAGAGCGGAAATGTTGAAGTGAATTGTAATGGGGATATTATATTAGAGTCCAGTAGTACCAGTGGAAATGTTAACATTACTTTGAAAAACTATAACAATGGATATTGTATCAAATCCAGAACCACCTCTGGTGCATTATATATTAATTATGACAATATGCACCAGAGAAATCTAAAAACAGGAACTTATACGTATGGGAACCAGGGAAGTGAGCTGACTTTAAGTTCAGTGAGCGGTGATATCCATTTAGCTGATTAAACATTTTGTCCTAAAATTTAACACTGTTAATTTCTTACTTTTATTTATGGAAAAAGTATATTATAATAATACTGTATGGTTGAACTTGAATATAGATACAATCGGATTTAAAACAACTTACATGACCCACTCACAGCATAACTACAATTGGTTTATATGCCAAGATAGGAGAGGATGGTATGCATAAAGGAAAAAGTTTTAAAACGATATTTTTTTTCATAGTATTTACATTAATAACGGCCTGCAGTTCAAAAAATGAGACGTCAGAAAATCAATTAAACAGGGAAAGCGGCAGTCCGGATGTTTCCAGGGGAACTAAGACTGAAATGAATTATGACACTTCAACCGGAATTACATCAGATCCAGACAGTGGGGAAGAGCCCGATGATACCGCAGGCAAAGATTCCGTAAGTACTAACCGCAAATTAATCAGGCGCATTTCCATGGATCTTGAGACTCTGGAGTTTAAATCAACCCTGGACCTTATTGCGAAAGAAGTAAATACTTCAGGCGGATATATTGAAAAATCTGAAATTCAGGGAAGTGGGTATGAGGAAAGGGGAAACAGGTATGCAAATCTGGTTATCCGTATTCCCAAATCGGAAGTGGATTCGTTTATTAATCTAGTTGATAAAAATACTAATGTAATAAATAAACAGGAATCCATAGAAGATATTACCCTCAATTATGTGGATACCGAAAGCCATGTAAAGGCTTTGGAAATCGAACAGGAAAGACTTCTGAGTTTGCTGGAGAAAGCAGGAAAGCTTGAGGATATTATAACGTTGGAAGACCGTTTAAGCGATGTAAGGTATGAACTGGAGAAATATGCATCTACCCTGCGTACCTATGACAATCTGGTGGAATATTCCACGGTAACCTTAACAGTAAATGAAGTTGTGCGGATTACACCTGCTGAAGGAAAAAATGCCTGGGACAGAATGGGTACCGGTCTTAGAGACAGCCTTTATAATATTCGCAATGGTTTTATTAATTTTATTGTCTGGTTCGTGGTAAATGGTCCTTATATTATTATATGGGGAATTATTCTGGTCATTCTTGCACTGATTGGGATTAAAATTAATAAAAAATACAATAAAACATTGCAGAATCCTCCCGCCAAAATAGTAATACCGCAAGAAAGTGATCAGGAAAAAGAGCCGGATAAATAATACAAGAGAGCTTCATCTTATTAAAAATACAAATTTATACAGAAAAACAAGGGCATCAGAACAGCAAATCTGATGCTCTCGTTTTTATATACAATAATGATTTAACCAAACTTGATTAACAAGATACCCTGTGTTATAGATATAAATTTAGTACGGTTCTCAATTTGCGTGGAACAAGAGAATGTGTACTAGTGAAGAAAAGCGGAAGGCATAAAGTCAGTCAACCATTGACTTACTGATATGGAATTAATTCGTTGGCTGTTTATTAACATATAGCTTTCCATATTTGGCGGTGTGCTTTCGAGAAGCTTTACTTCCACTAGTGAGCCTTTCTCCAGAAACCTCCTGGCAGCAGACTCCATCATGAAGCTAAAGCCAATTCCCTCTTTTAAAAATTTGATGATACTGCTGCTAATATTGATATCCAGCGGATACACATAGTTTTTTGGGAAAATTGAGTAGAACCATTCCTGAAATGGGGCAGTCAGAATTGCAGAGTTTAATAAAGGTAGATTTCTAAGCTCGTCGTTTGTGATACCGCATGCAGTGGCACTATTCTGTGAACCGGTAACCAACATGATTTTATCGCTATAGAAGGGTTCACATATGCACTTAGGAGATTTGATGTCCCAATATGTAAATGCAATATCTAATTGATCCTCATGAAGCATTTGTATCAGCTCTTCACTATGTTCAATAGTAACTTTCACTGCAATTTTTTTATTCTTCTGCATAAATTTAAGAATCATATCCTGCACATGGCAATCGTAAATGGAGTGTACAGCACCAATATTAAGTGTATCTTTAAATAATTCCTGAGCTTTAAGCCGAAAAATAGCAGATTCTTGTATATTTAGTAATTGCTTGGCGTAGGGAAGAAAAATTTCTCCCGCATTCGTCAGTTCTACATTCTTATTTGTCCGGATAAACAGAGGTTCTCCAATATAATATTCCAAATGTTTTATTCTACTGGTGATGGTGGACTGAACCACATGGAGCTGTTCAGCTGTCTTAGTAAAGTTTTTCAGCTTAGCTAATAAAATAAAAGTTATTAAAAGATCATAGTCCATACATTAAATCACCCCTTTTTACACACCTCTCTTTTCATTATTGTAACGTGTTAAACGATTCGTGTCCATAATAATTTACCAGGAATAATAATTAATAATTTAAATAGTTACAATTAAATATATTCGTTATACAAATAGATAAACTTCTTTTATAATCAAAAATGTAAATAACCCGATGAAAAATATGGTTCAGGTAAGATTTCCATAGCAGCCTATGCTGTAAATTCCGGACTGTATAGAAAAATCATATCATTACTAAACGTGAACTGGCTTACAAGACTGCATTCCACTCATAACAACATGCAGTAGATATTAAAACGAATCTGAGATATTTCATAAATAGGAAGTAATATAATTAGGAGGGAGATTCTATGAATAAATTGTATATGAAAGCCACATTAACTCTTGAAGCTGCTAAAGTGATTTCTTCCGCTGCCGAAGCGGAAGCTGAAAAAAACGGTTGGGCGGTAGCTATCGCAGTGACGGATGATAGAGGGGAATTAATACATTTTATTAGAAAGGATAACACTACAAATGCAGCGGTAGGTATAGCTCAAAAGAAAGCATTCCATGCAGCAAATTACCGGCGGAATACCATATTTCATGAGAAACTATTGGCAGAGGGGAGCGAGAATATTGGGGTACTGAGTTTGCCTGACTGCATGCCTATTGAAGGGGGGATACCATTGATCTATAAAGGTAATGTCATAGGTGCAATAGGAGTAAGCGGCGTGGCGTCTAATGATGATGGGCGAGTTGCACAAAAGGGCAGTGAAGCCTTTGAAAAATTAATGGCAGACTGATTTGGTAAGCGTTTTGCCAATGTTCTTTCAATCTATGATGTAATAAAAATTTTGCAAAAATGTTCTGCCTGATCCATTGGGGGTTACTCTGACGCTTAGAAAAATAATAAAAATAGAATACCGAATACTTATTTTAGAAATGGAAACAATAATTCCGGAGGTGTTTCTATAATGATATCGCGTAAATCAGTTATAACTTTCGGTATGGTTGCGATTCCCATCGCAATGTTTACAGCCACTCAGGACAATGACATTCATTTTAATCAGCTGCATAAGGAAGATAATAGCCGTATCCGGTATAAGAAGACCTGTGCCCATTGCGGTAAGGAGATAAAGGCGGAGGATATTGTAAAAGGATACGAGTATGATGATGACAAGTATGTTGTTATCACTGACAGTGAGATTGAAAAAATTAAAACGGAAAAAGAAAAATCCATTCAGATCCTGCACTTTGCACAGTTAAATCAGATTTCTCCGGTCTACTATGATAAGACCTATCAGGCCGCACCTGAGGCAGGAGGTGAAAAAGCTTTCGAACTGCTTCGGGCTGCTTTGATGGCCGAACAGAAGATAGCCATAGGTAAAGCCGTTATGGGCACGAGGGATACGTTAATGGCAATCATCCCCAGAGAGGACGGCATCCTGATTTCCACTATGTACTATGCGGATGAAATCAAAGAACTTCAAAAGCAGTATACCAAGCCCCAAGTTGCCGACCAGGAACTTAATATGGCAAAGATGCTGATTAATTCTATGGACACGCCTTTTGATCCAGCAAAATATAAAGACGAATACCAGATTAAGCTGCGTGCTCTCATTGAGACTAAAATATCGGGTAAAGAGGTTGTAGCCGCAGAACCAGAGAAAGACGGTAAAGTTATCGACTTAATGGAGGCTCTGAAAGCCAGTGTTGAGAAAGCTAAAAAAGAGAAAGAACCGGCGTAATTATGACTTCAAAGCTTAATAAATATAACGAGAAAAGGAATTTTGACAGGACCTTGGAACCGGAGGGTATAACAGAAATTGCCGAGGAGGGTCTTAGGTTTGTTGTCCAGCACCATATGGCCCGCAAAGAACACTATGATTTACGTTTAGAATGGGACGGAGTTTTACTCAGCTGGGCGGTACCCAAGGGTCCTTCCTATGATACCCGTGACAAGAGGCTTGCCGTACATGTGGAGGAGCATCCCTTGGAATACAGGAACTTTGAAGGGACAATTCCCAAAGGGGAATATGGCGGTGGCATCATCATGATTTGGGATGAAGGCGATTGGGAACCCTATGGGAATGTGGAGGAAGGACTCCGTGAAGGAGTGCTTAAGTTTATCTTAAAAGGAACAAGACTTAAGGGAAAGTGGGCTCTGGTGCAATTGAAAGCAAAAGAGGGCGAGAACAAGGACAACTGGCTTTTGTTAAAAGAAAAAGATGAGTATGTCAAAACTGATAATGGGATTTCGGAGTTTACAACCAGCATAAGAACAGGGCGAACCATGAAGGAAATTGAAGAAGGAGAAGACGAAAAGTTTACGAAGAACCCTTTTGAAGTAACTGACGTACAGCTTGCCAAATTAGTAAAAGCGGTTCCTAAAGGTGATGAGTGGCTTTATGAGATGAAATATGACGGCTACAGGATACTTAGTTTTATAGAAGGCAATAGGGTACGGCTGATTACCAGAAACGGCAATGACTATACAAAGCGGTTTAAAGATGTCGCCTATTCTCTTGTCAATTTTGCCGGCGGAAGAGCGATGATTCTGGATGGTGAAATGACTATCACCGATGTTTCGGGCAAGACAGATTTTCAGGCGCTGCAAAGCTATATGAAAAATCCCAAGGGTAAAAACCTGACATATATCATTTTTGACCTCCTGGCACTGGATGGAGCGGACCTTAGAGGCAAACGGCTGATTGACAGAAAAGAAACCCTGGAAGCTTTGATGATAAATGCTCCAAAAAACCTCTACTACAGCCGGCATGTCAGAGGATTCGGCAAGGAAAGTTTCACTGCAGCCTGTGAGGCAGGTATGGAGGGGATCGTTGGTAAAAGAGATGATTCCACCTACAGCGGAACAAGAAACGGAGACTGGATCAAATTAAAATGTGATAAAAGGCAGGAATTTGTTATTGGAGGATATACGCTAACTGATAAAAAAACAAGAGGAGTCAGTTCGATTCTGCTTGGTGTCTATCAAAGCGGGGATTTGGTTTATACCGGGCGAGCCGGAACCGGTTTAAGCGAACGAGACATGAAAGAACTTGAGAAAAAATTTGAGAGTATAAAGAGAATGGAACCTCCATTTAAACTAGCACCGAAACCAAAATCCAATGAAGAGATTACCTGGCTTGAACCCACACTGGTCGCAGAAATTAAATTTGCCGAGTGGACCGGTGAGAATCTGTTAAGGCAGGCAAGTTTTAAAGGCTTGCGGACAGATAAGGACCCTAAGGAAATTAAGATGGAAAAAGCGGATGAGGAAATACAGCTTCCATTATCCAAAGAAACGGAGCGGCCGATGGAAACAGGTGGAAACAGTATCATTATTAAAGGAATAAAGATAACCAACCCGGATAAGGTGATATTTGAAGACCCTGAAATTACAAAAGCGGATGTGATCCGGTATTACGAGGAAGTATCGGAACGTATGCTGCCATATGTGAGTCACAGGGTCTTAAGTATTGTACGCTGCCCCAAAGGTATTTCACAGACATGCTTCTTTAAGAAACATCCTGGCCCGGGCAGCAAAGGAATTGTCATAATTCCTGTTTCCGGCAGCGACCGGGAAACAGAAGATTATTTCTATATTGAGAATACATCCGGGCTTATATCCGAAACACAAATGGGCACACTGGAATTTCATACCTGGGGAAGCCGTGTCGATGACCTTGAAAAACCTGATATGATGGTATTTGATCTTGACCCGGATGAGGGAATGGATCCTAGTACGGTGCGCCAGGGCGTACGGGATATGAAAAATATTCTTACAGAACTTTCGCTGAATTCATACCTTAAGACCAGCGGCGGTAAAGGATACCATGTTGTGGTACCTTTAAAACCTGCCGTTACATGGGAGGTGGTTCATGATTTTACAAGGTCAGTTGCCGAAGTTATGGAGAAGAAGTGGCCTGACCGCTATACAAGTAATGTTAGAAAAGCCAAACGTACAAATAAGATATTCATAGACTGGATTCGTAACGGCAGAGGTGCTACCAGTATTGCACCTTATTCCATCAGGGCAAGAAAAGGAGCAAGAATATCCATGCCCATCGACTGGGAAGAACTTGATACAGTGGCACCCGACGGTGTCAATATGGAAGATGCACTTCGGAGAATCCGCGGTAATGACCCCTGGAAAGATTTTTTTCAGAATAATCAGCAGCTTAAATAAAGCAATACAGCCGCCAATGACAGCGGCTATATTTATGCCTGTCTTTATGGATTATCTTTATGGATTGTTTACGGAGAGGATTGGTTTTAACTCGTTTTATTAAAAAATTGGGAAATTTTTCTTTATTATTAATACATTATTTGATATAATTAAAAGTTAGGAGGATGGGGACGAGTTTTCACAACAGGCTGCCAACAGAAAAATATATAACATTATAAAAAATATAGAAAATGATTAAATAGGTATTTGCGAAACACCATTATTGCATCTATATCCCATGAAATTCGTATCAATTTTATGGGATATTCGGAAAACTATATAGTTGCGCAATTACCTGGGTAAATATAAATAATTAGGAGGAGAAGAAAATGCCGGATATAAAGTACGATATAATAAAAGAAATCGGAGTATTATCAGAAAATTCGAAAGGTTGGAGAAAAGAACTGAATTTAATCAGCTGGAATGGCGGTGAGCCCAAATATGATCTGCGCGACTGGGCTCCTGGTCATGAGAAGATGGGTAAGGGTACAACTATGACCCAAGACGAAATGATAAAACTGAAAGAAATTTTAAATACAATAGAGCAGTAATTCAGCAGTGCTTCTAATTATTTAATATTATTGAGATAAATAACATCTCCGCCCCGTAACAAGAAAGAGAATGGGAGAGCTTTAAGAAAATAACCGTTTTAGGCAGAAAGGATAAGGCTATGGAATACGAAATTATACATTTACCAAAAGAGAAATGGAAAGGCACCGTTATTCCTATAAAGTATACAACTGATAAGTATTATGATGTTTTAGTAAATAAAACCGATAAAGGATTTTCTATTGAAATAGAAAAGAAAGACTTTGCAGAGCCGGTAACGCATACACCGGAAGAATATGATTTTCCGGATAAATTATATGAAGATCACTGGGAAAATGCTTATGCCTGGGGAGTGTTAGTTCATGATGAATTAATAGCTGCAATTGAAACTGATCAGGAATTATGGTCTAATCGTCTAAGAATTACAGAACTTTGGGTATCAGAAAGATACCAAAAGCAGGGGATAGGTCATGCTTTAATTGAAATGGCAAAGGAACAGGCAAGAAGAGAACGCCGCCGGGCTATCATACTGGAAACGCAATCCTGTAATGTGAATGCAATCGATTTTTATCAGCAGGAAGGCTTTAGCCTGATTGGTATGGATACCTGCTGTTATAAGAATAATGATTTGCAAAGGAAAGAAGTCAGATTAGAATTCGGATGGTTTCCGAAGAAAAAGATAAAATTAAAACGCGAAGAAATAGAAATTCGAAGGGAAACAGAGGATGACTGGTACCATGTAGAATTGATGACTCAGCATGCATTTTGGAACAAATATCGTCTTGGATGTGACGAACACTACCTTGTACATAAATTACGCCAGGATAAAGACTATCTTCCGGAGTTAAGCAGAATAGCAGTAAAGGATGGAGCAGTAATAGGATGTATCATGTATTCAAAGGCACGAGTTGTTGATGGGGCAGATACTCATGAAATTATAACCTTCGGACCACTTTGTATAGAGCCTAAATGGCAGGGATGTGGTGTTGGTGAGCTGCTATTAAAGGAAACAATGGACTTAGCTGCTAACCTGGGGTATAAGGGGATTGTAATTTTTGGAGAACCGGATTACTATCCCAGGATAGGATTTAAAACATGTGAGAATTTTAATATTACAACTGCTGATGGTAAAAACTTTGATGCCTTTATGGGATTTGAATTGGCAAAAGATAGTATGAAAAACGTAAAAGGAAAATTCTATGAAGCAGAAGTTTTCAATCATCTACCTAAGGAAGAGGTAGAAGAATATAATAAAAAATTCCCGCAACTACAAAAATTAAGATTCCCAGGACAATGGGAATAATGGGAGCTATATCTTTTTCGATTCGTCTTCCATTTGTTTCTTTTGTGCTTCTATCATTTTTTTAACCATATAGCCATATTGATAGGATGTCATCTCACTGGTAGCATTGTTTTTAATCGGTATGCCTGTTTCATTTGCAATTTCGTATTTTAATTGTTCAAGAGCGGCACGCGCTTCCGGAATAAGATTTGTTCTTTTTGACATAGGATCACCTGTTTTATGATATAAGATATAGTATATTATTAATTTTTTTTTATAAATTATTCAGAGGCAGAAAGAAAAAGAGCTGTTTCCAATCACCGTATTTGGGAACAGCCTTTTTTGTAATTTCTATGGGTGATATCCATTTTTCATTGATTCTCTATGACCGGCATGGTATAATTTGGCATAGAGGATACATATCATACAATTGTTATTTGTGTCAAACAATGTATATAACAGGGGGAAAGACATGGGACGAATGAAAATATTGCCTTTAGTAGTTATAATTTTGATGATAGTTCTATCTTTTTCAAATCTATTTGGTCTCAATATCTCGCCATGGTGTATTTTTATCGGTGTTGCTTTTTTCTTTGTTAACAAGCTTATTGAAAAACAACCAATGAAAAACAGTGGACTTGATATCAGTGCAATTGGAACGAATTTAAAAGATAGAAAGATATGGATCTGGCTGGTATCACCGGTAATTATGGATGCTGTTTGTGTACTGTTCTCAAAATTATTTATACCTGAATATATCGAGTATGAAACTTCAAGAGCAGGAGCATTTGTACCTATTGAAGTCAGTATATCTTCTATTCTTTTGTTTTTCGTTTTCGCATTAGGGGAGGAAATTGCATGGAGAGCATTCTTTCAAAATAGTTTAGTTAAGGTCTTACCAATTTTACCGGTTTTAATTTTTTCCTCTTTACTATTTTCTCTAGGACATTTTACTCAGGGAAATACAATTGTTGTAATATATGGACTTTTCTTTACTTTTATCAACAGTATTATATACGGTATTATTTTTCATAAAACAAAAAATGCATGGGTAAGTGCATTATCACATTTTACAGCAAATATATTTGAGGTTATTTTATTCATATTAATTTGATTATATGAAATTTTATTAACCGCTCCCATTGCCTTATAAGTTAGAAGCCCTAAAATTAGTTCCTTCAGACTTAAAGTTTGAGGGAATTTTTGTGCTACGGGATAGAATAAAACATACGTAAAAATGAAACATACGTAAAATGAACATACGTAAAAATAAAACAGTTATTAAGATAAGAAAGAATTTAATAAAATCGTATCTGATACCATTATATGGTTAATATTATCATACATATTTTAACATTAACATTTAAATACTATACTTAGTAAAATTTGAATCTAAAAACAAAGTTTTCCTTATATATATTACAATACAAATATGGTATATAAAAAATTTAGAATTAATGTGGAGGAACACCAGATGAAAAAAGCCCAATTATTAATTATTTTAACTTTATTTGCTCTTACTATTTATTCCTGTTCACCAAAAAAGAGTAATGATCAAAATCAGACTGCAAACCCAACGGTAACTCCGACAACGGAATCAAACACCCAGAATCAAAATACTGCAGCCCAGAGTGATGAGGAAAGTACCATGGCTCAATATTGTGTATATACGGCAAATGAAGAGGACGATACGGTTTCTGTTATTGATATGAAAACAAAAACTATAAAAAATGTAGATGTATGGGATGGTCCTCATAACGTACAAGCTACCCCTGACGGTAAATTTGTTTATGTGGTAGAGAATATGGGAAAATCCATAACGGCAATTGATACGGCTACGAATGAAATGGTAAATAGTATTGATGTAGGAGTAGGTCCCAGTCATATTATTTTCTCTCCCGATTCCAAAGTGGCTTATGTGACTGTCGCAGAAATGCTGGAGGAAGAAGAGGATGCCATGGGCAACATGGAAGAGGAGGAATATGGTAATGTCTATGTGATAAATCTGGATACCGGTAATATTGATAAAAAAATTAAGGTCGGCTATATGCCTCATGGTTTAAGAATGACACCGGATAATAAATATATCTTTGTAGCTAATAATGATTCGGATAATGTGTCCATCATTGATACCGCTGCCAATACGGTTACGAAAACAGTTGATGTTGGCAAAAAGCCGGTCCAGGTAGCACCGACTCCGGATGGTAAATATGTATTAGTAACCTTAACCGGTGATAACAGTGTTGCAGTTATAGATACAGCTACAATGAAAGTAACTAAAACAATACCTGTGGGCAAAACCCCGATTCAGATTTATGCCACACCTGACAGTAAATTCGCATATGTTACCAATTCAGGATCTAATAATATCAGTGTAATTGATATCGCAGCCATGTCCGTAATAACTAATATTGACGCAGGAGCAAAGCCCCATGGTGTAGTGATATCCAAGGACGGTAAGAATGTTTTTGTAACAAATACCGATGACAATAGTGTAACGGTTGTAGATACTGCCACAAATAAAGTAATGGGTACGTTAACCTCAGGACAGGGTCCAAACGGAATAACAATAATTGAATAGAAGCAGAAAACAGGTGGGTATGAAATCAGTAAGATAAAAAAAGGATCATCCAATATCATACTGGTTCTGCTCGACCTGATTACAAAGATTATAAAGCGCAGATATACTCCGAATCTGTGCTTTATTTAACGCAGTTAAATGAATTTCAATTCCGGCGACAATGGCAGAAATCTTTTCTGTATCTTCAAAGTCTAATTTGTGTAGTTCTTTATGAATTTGTTCAACGGTGTATTTCTCTCCACGTGCGCGTATAGAAAGCTTGAGCGCTTGTATCATCAGGATTTCATCAATATGCGCCTGTGTAAATGTTCTGTAATTGTTTACTGCGCATCTGCCTGCAGATATAAGGCCGATTTTATCCCAATAGCGTATTGTGGAGGGGATGATACCTGTAGCTTTACTAACAGCATCAATTGAATACTCGTTCGGAGCAGCAATATTTTTTTTGAACACGAAACGTTGTTTTATTTGGTCACAAACATATTTATCCTTATGAAGTGCAGCTTGAGCCTTGTTTGCCATCCAAAGAGCCTCGTCAACCTTCTTTGCCAAAACCGGTTTTAAAATTTTAGCAATCTCCGACAAGGTAAAACCACACATCATCTCCCTAATGCAAAGAAAGTAAGCAATATGCTCGGCGGTGTAAATTCTATAACCGTTTGGTGAGCGTTTAACATCGGGAATCATACCAAAATCTTCATAGTGTCTAAGAGTCGTTGTACTTATCTTAAATCTTCTTGCTATATCAATGGGCCGTATAGCCATATCAGACGCCTCCTTTTTTATACATTATAATACTACTCTAAGGTTTTTTCAATATATCAGGCAACTAACTCCAAAAAACCTCGTTTATTGCGTTAATGTTGTATACTATAGTTAAGAATAATAGAAAGGGGTGATTCATGTGAAGTATTGGCTGTGTCTAATAGAGTACAGGAGATTTCATATAAAAAAGGAGGCTTTTTATGTCTAATATCATAATTCGTGGAGCAAAAGAAGGAAACCTAAAGAATATTTCATTGGAAATACCTCGTAAGAAACTCGTGGTATTTACGGGACTGTCAGGCTCCGGAAAATCTACCCTGGCAATTGATGTAATTTTTAACGAATGTCAAAGACAGTATTTAGAAGCAATAGGGCTTCAGGGGATACATAAACCCAAAATCGATTATATACACAACGTTTCACCGGCAATATTAATTTCACAAACCGAATCAAATAAAAATCCACGTTCGACGGTTGGAACAAAGACCGATATTTATACAGATCTGCGAATGCTCTATGAAAAGCTGGGTGTACGGGCTTGTCCCCACTGCCATGAAATTATATCGGCCGCAGATTGTAAAGAAGAGTTTGAAAAAGAGGATGGGGAATATACTGTATTTATGTATTGCAACAAATGTAATTACAGGATGGTAAAACTAACCAGGACACACTACTCTTATAACACCAGAGAAGGAGCTTGTAAGACTTGTGAAGGATTGGGAAAGGTTCTTACAATTAATAAAGATAAAGCAGTGAATGAAACGTTATCACTGGAGAATGGTGCGGTGGATTTTTGGGAACAGAAATATAAGGAATATCAGATTTCAATTTTATATAATGCTTTCAGGCATTATAACATCCCTGTAGAAGATAACACCCCAATAGTGGAATTTACTGATCTTCAAAAATCCATTCTTTATAACGGTGTCGAAAGTGAAGATGTAAAGAGTGCATTCCCCGATATAAAACCTCCAAAGACGGTTGCGGCGGGAAGGTTTGAGGGGTTTTACCCACGTTATGGCGGAGGATGTCCGATAAGGGCGGTGATTCAAAACAACTGAATGAATACTTTGATTTCGACACTTGCCCGGAGTGTATGGGAGAGCGGTTAGCAGAATTAAGCCGCAGAGTAACGGTTATTGGCAAACGGCTGCCGGAACTGTCTGTACTTTCTCTGGAAAAATTATATGAATGGTTACAAGATCTGGAAGACTCGCTGAGCGATGCAGAACACCGTCTTGTAGAAGCATATTTGCTGGATTTAAGGACAAAAATCCAAAGAATTGTAAACGTGGGGCTTGGATACCTTTCATTAGACCGGCAGACCATTACCCTGTCCGGCGGTGAATTGCAAAGAGTAAAGCTTGCAGCTGCTTTGGATTCTGATTTGACCGGAATAATTTATATTATGGATGAACCAACGATTGGCCTTCATCCCAAAGATACTGAGGGAATGATAGCGATACTCAAAAAGCTTCGTGATATGGGCAATACTGTTATCGTAATAGAACATGACCCTGACGTTATGGCTCAGGCTGATTATATCGTGGATATCGGTCCCGGTTCCGGAAAACATGGCGGAGACATTATCGGAACAGGAACTTTAGAAGAACTTAATAAGCAGGAAACCTCCGTAACTGGGGCATATTTAAAGAAGAAGCAGCAGGAGCCAGAGGAGTTTAGAAAAGGAACCGGCGATGTCATTGAAATCGAAAATGCCAATTTATATAATCTAAATAACATTGATGTCCGTATCCCGATTGGCTGTCTTGTTTCCGTTACAGGTGTATCAGGTTCAGGAAAATCTACCCTGGTATTTGAAGTGCTCGCAGCAGCAAGAGGAAAAAGCAGCATTTCCGGTAATATTGTGACAGGGATACAGCAATTTGACCAGATTGTCACCATTGAACAGTCTGCAATCACCAGAATGAAACGCTCCAATATTGCCACCTATTCTGAAGTTTACGCAGAAATCCGCAAAATTTTCGGAGGATTAAAAGAAGCCAAAGATAAAGGGTTGTCTTCCAAACACTTTTCCTTTAATACACCGGGAGGCCGCTGTGAAAATTGCGAGGGATTGGGATATGTGACCAGTAATATGCTGTTTTTTACAGATATAGAAGTGACCTGCCCGGTCTGCGGCGGGAAGCAATTCAATGATGAAGTTTTATCTGTAAAGTATAAGGGGTACACGATAAAGGACATTCTGCAAATGTCGGTTGAGGAGGCTTTCTTCATGTTCCATGGCCATCCTAAAATTCAACGGATTCTGAATTTACTTAAGGACGTAGGTTTAGGTTATTTAGAACTTGGTCAGTCTTTGACAACTCTTTCCGGAGGTGAAGGACAGCGTTTAAAGTTAGCAAAAGAACTGATAAGTAATAATGGTAAGCACAGTTTATATTTGATGGACGAGCCTACAACCGGATTGCACCCAATAGATGTTGAGAATTTTCTGACTCTTTTAAACCGGATGGTTGATTCCGGAAATACGGTAATTGTTGTAGAGCATAACCAGCAAATAATAAAAGCCTCGGACTGGATTATTGACCTTGGTCCGGAGGGAGGTATCAATGGCGGTAAAGTAGTATTCACAGGAACACCAATGGAAATGCTTCAAAAAGGAGATACCGTTACAGCAGATTTTTTGCGAAAATCTATAAGCACATCCGCAGAATTCTGAGGAACAGAATAAACATAATGGAGTGGTCTATTTGTCGAAATAAATCATAAATGGCTGCTGTAATTTAAGTAAAAAGGTAAAAAATAGTAAAATTGTTTTGACATGTGGAAAAAAAGGTAGTAATATTGATGTGTGAATTACCATAATTTACATTAATTTTATAAAATTTACTAAAGAGGGAGCGTAACTTATGAAACAACCAAAAATTAAAGTCACACAATTACTATTATTAATAGTATTATGTTGTGCACTAATGGCAGGAAACTTTTTAACAACAGGCACAGTAGCGGAGGCTGCAGCAAAAAAAGCAGCCGTAAGTACAACTCAGATGACAATACCTGTTGGTAAAATGGATAGTAAGATTTGTTGGAACACATCTTCATGGGAATTAAGCAATGCACAGAAGCTTACTGTAAAAAATGCGGTAAAAGGAGCAACTTATCAATTTACATCCAGCAGCACCAAAGTTGTTACAATCGCTAAAACCGGCGGATACTTAACAGGTGTTAAGGCCGGAAGCGCAACCATTACCTGTACGCAGACTTATAAGGGCAAGAAAACTACGGTAGGTAAGTGTAAAGTAACTGTTAAAAATGCTGCTTTAACTGTAAGTGATTATGGCAATGAATTCCCTGTGGGAAGCGGTGGATTTAGCCTCTATGATTATTATGCTTCTTCCGATTCTTTGTTTAGTGTAACTTATCGTAATCCAAAAGCGACTTATACTTTGACTTCCGACAATGAAAACTTTTCTATGAAAGAAGTAAAATATGATGCTTCTAAAGCCAAAGAGGTTACTGATAATGCAGAATTTCAATCGATTCTTAAGGATTTTATCGGTAGCCGATACTTTTACGGATATCAGTTCACAGCTAAAAAAGCAGGTACCTATACAGTAACAGTAAAAGAGACTTATAATAAGAAAGCAAGAACGCTGGGCAGCTTTAAAGTTGTAATCAAAGATACCGCTATTTCCGAATCTCAGAAAAATTTGCTCTTAGGTGATAGTCTGAATGCACTGACCTTACTTACTTATGCGAAAGCAAATACACAGTATTATTTTGAAATAAAAGATTATGATGAAACTAATCCGGATAACAATGTTTTGAGTTTAAATCAAGACGGAAGTGAGTTATATATAAATGCAAATAAAACCGGTACTGCGGAAGTTACGGTAAAAGAAGGATCAGAACAAGGAACGGTTATAGGAACTGTTACCTTTACCGTATCCGAAGCTCCTTGTCAAAGTATTATCCTGGATTCTAATGAGTATACAACCTATGTAGGCGATGATTTTTACATTTATTTTGATTTAGAACCATGGGATACTACGGATCAAGTTACCATTGAGTCTGAAAACCCTGATGTTTTAAAAGTTGAATATAACCAGGAAGAGGGTTGGATCTATACACCTTTAAAAGTTGGTGAAGCAAATGTTACCATTAAATGCGGAAGTCAATCAGCAACATGCAAGGTTATAGTGGAAGAATACTAGAATTTCAGTAATATTATGAAATAAGTTCATTAAAATAGCTATCTCAAACTAAATTTGGGATAGCTATTTATTTTTGTGAACCTGTTAATGGAGATTTAAATGGCAGATCAAATAAATTCATATTGATAGGTTGATTAGATTTAGATATAATGTAAACATATCCAAATATTCACAGATTTTTATCTGAGTAAAAAGAATTACGGTTCATATCTAATTAGTATGCAATAGTCTTATTCGTAGTTACTTGATTAAGCAATTTTAGAAGGGAGAGGTATCATGAAGTACAGACAGTTAGGAAAAACGGGGATTAGTGTCAGTGAAATCGGACTTGGAGCCGAATGGTTAGAACGTCACAATGCTGCTGACGTGAAAGCAGTAGTTGAACGAAGTGAAGCATATGGAATTAACATCTTGGATTGCTGGATGTCGGAGCCTAAGGTACGATCCAATATAGGAGCAGCAATTGCGGGACATCGGGAAAAATGGGTGATACAGGGACATATTGGTTCAACCTGGCAGAATGGACAGTATGTACGAACCCGTGAACTGGATAAAGTAAAGGAGGCTTTCAAGGATTTATTAAACCGTCTGAATACAGATTATATTGACCTTGGTATGATTCATTTTGTTGATGAAGTGGCAGAGTTTAATAAAATCATAAGGGGAGAATTTATCCAATATGTGAAAGGATTAAAAAAAGATGGAACGATTCGTCATATCGGACTAAGTACACACAATCCGGATGTTGCAAAACTGGCAGCATTAAGCGGTGAAATTGAAATGATTTTGTTCAGTCTTAATCCTGCATTTGATATGCTTCCTGCAAGTGAAGATATCAATGAACTTTTCAGGGAACACTATAATGAAAATCTTAAAGGTATTGCACCGGAACGGGAAGAGCTGTATCAGATCTGCGAACGTGAAAATGTTGGAATCACTGTAATGAAAGGTTATGCCGGCGGAAGATTATTTAGTGCAGAAAATTCGCCCTTTGGAGTTGCATTGACACCTGTTCAATGTCTTCATTATGCACTGACTCGTCCGGCAGTAGCATCAGTTATGGCAGGATGCAGCACACCGGAAGAAGTAGATGCTGCTGTAGCATATGAATCAGCCACAGAAGATCAGAAAGATTATGCCTCTGTACTTGCCAATGCGCCTTATCATGCATATTCCGGTCAATGTACATATTGCGGCCACTGCGCGCCATGCCCGGCATACATAGATATAGCCATGGTTAATAAATTGTATGATCTGGCTGTAATGCAGGAAGAAATTCCGGCTACGGTCAGGGCTCACTATACCGGTCTTTCGGCAAATGCGTCCCACTGTATTAGCTGTAAAGCCTGCGAGAAACGTTGTCCCTTTGGTGTAGCTATATCTGGGCGTATGGAAAAAGCAGCCGGGCTGTTTGCTTAATTAAGATTTATATTTATGGTCTAATTTTGCTTTTTCCTGTTATCCCAAATAATATGATATAATTACAATAATAAATCTTATAGTTTGAGTGTCTAAAGTCCCCATAGAGTAGAGTTTATGAAGATTATGCCCGTATTTAAAAACACTATGCCGGACTTTTTACCCTCAAATTATCATATAGGAGTACATTCATGAAGTTAAGCAGAGAAGAAAAATCATGGATATTAGTTGATTGCGGTAATTCGGCATATTCTATGGCTGTTACGACAGCGTTGCTGCCAATTATATTTGGTATGTTTGAAAATGTAAAAAGCAGTATGGATCTCGGTTATTTTAATTCAATAGCAAGTATATTGGTAGCAATTCTTAGCCCTATTTTAGGTACAATTGCTGATTACAAGGACAAGAAGAAGCGTTTTTTCATATTCTTTACTGCTTTAGGTGTATTTGCAACGGCTGCTCTTGCTGCCGTATCTCCGTCCAGCGGACAATGGAAGCTATTGGTTCTTTTCTTTGTCTTGTCGGCAATAGGTTTTGCTGGTTCAAATATTTTCTATGACGCATTTTTAGTGGATATCACCAGTGATGAGAGGATGGATAAGGTTTCCTCCGGTGGATTTGCATTTGGATATATATCCAGTGTCATTCCTTTTGGCATCAGTCTTGTTTTAATATACTTAATGGGAATGGATAAAGCAATCGGATATCAGATTGGATTTATCATTACTGCTCTTTGGTGGGGCTTCTTACATTACCTATGATAAAGAATGTGAAACAGAGGCATTATATTGAACCGGAACCCCGTCCGGTGCTTAACAGCTTTAAACGGTTGGCTGATACTTTTAAGAATATCAGACAGCATAAAATTGTCTTTATTTTCCTGGGGGCATACTTTTTCTATATTGATGGTGTGGATACGATTATCAAAATGGTGGTGCCCTATGCTACTTCCGTTTTGGGTGACGAAACCCTCGGTACATTTACTTTACTCGGAATCTTACTGATTATTCAGATTATTGCATTTCCCTGTGCCATACTTTATGGTAACCTGGCAAAAAGGTTTTCAGCCAGAACTATGATCATCGTCGGTATTGTTACCTATATCATATCCTGTATTGCTGCGTATTTTATATCATCCGTATGGCATATTTTTATTCTGGGTGCTATGATTGGCTCTGCCCAGGGAGGAATTCAGGCACTCAGCAGATCTTATTATGCAAAGATTGTTCCAAAGGAAAAATCCAATGAGTTTTTTGGATTTTATAATATCTTCGGTAAATTTTCAGCTATTATAGGACCTTCGGTAATGTCCTTGACAACCACAATTTCCGGCAATGCCAGATTAAGTATATTAGGAATTATCCCGCTGTTTATTATTGGATTTCTAATTTTCATTATTCTGCCTAAGGAGCAGAAGAGCAGTACTGAAAGTTTGGGGTGAGAAAAGAATATGGAGACAGGAAAAGCAAAATATTTGGTAGTTATCTCCTATGATGCATTTTCAGAAGATAACTGGGAAAAGGCAAGTAAACTTCCTAATCTTTCAAAATTAATTAAAAACGGAGCTTACAGTACAGAATTAAAAAGTGTCTATCCAACCCTTACTTATGTTGTACACACTACCATGGTAACCGGTGTTTATCCGGAGAAACATGGGATATACCATAATAATCCTTTCCAACCCTTTGTAAGAGAACAGGAGCAGAGCTGGTTTTGGTTTAAAAAGGATGTCAAAGTGCCCGCAATCTATGATGTTTTGCATAAGTATCACATGAAATCAGCCGGTATTCTTTGGCCGGTTACGGGTAAAGCGTCTATTCATTATAATATTCCGGAGATAAGAGCCATTAAGCATGAAAATCAGGCACTTAAAATTTTAAGAAACGGCAGCCCCCTCTTCAGTATAAGAATGGAGAAAAAATTCGGAGACTTAAGAAAAGGGATAGAACAGCCCTATCTGGATAACTTTACAACCATGTGTGCTGCGGATACCATAAAAAGAAAAAAGCCAAATCTGCTGCTGGTACATCTGATTGATCTGGACGATGCGAAACACGAATATGGTACGGACAGCCCGGAAATCGAGAAAGTGCTGATCCGTATGGACAAAAGGCTGGGTGATATCTGTAAGGCAGTAGAGGAAGCGGGTATTAAGGAGGATACGGTTTTTCTGGTAGTAGGGGATCATGGACAGATTAATGTGAGATACAAGATAAAGCTGAATCCATTATTAAAAGAAAGCGGCCTAATTTATGAAGAAAATGGTGAAATGAAATGGAGAGCTTATATCCAGAATGCAGGTGGAGCGGCTTATCTGCATCTAAAAGAAAAGGATAGCGAAGCGGAGCTACTTGCACTTAATATTCTTAAAAAAGCTATAACGGATGAAAATTATGGAATCGAGAGGTTGTACACCGGAAAGGAACTGGCAGGCTTTCATGTGGATCCCTCAGTCAGGTACATGCTGGAAGCTAAGGCAGGCTATTGCTTTGATGACAGTTTGGATGGACCGGTGGTCACTGACCTTAAAGAACAAGGTATAAAGTACGCAACGCATGGTTTTTCACCGGATAAACCTGACTATAAATGCAACTTGGTTATAGCAGGTGACTGTATCAAAAGTGAATTTCAGCTAGGAGAGGTACAGATGGTTGATATTGCTCCTACCATGGCAAAAATCCTGGGAATCGATTTTAATAACTGTGACGGCAGGTCATTGGATGAGATTTTCTGACCGGAAAGTTGGTATCGTGCTGTTTTCCCTTTTGTATTAAGTATCCCTTACGGACAGTCGGTTTCTTTTAAGTATAAATCTGACTCAGATCCTTAACTATTTTTTTCAAATGTTCACAAATACTTTGCGGTTCTAAGACTTTTACGGAGGTTGGATTTTTAAGTGCGAGTTCAATGATGGAATCCTCATAATCCGTACATATTTCAACTGTAAAGAACTCTGAATCTTCAATGATTTTATTGTCTTCCATATAATCATTATGCTTTATAATTTCGTAAAAACTCCTATCGATTTGTAAATGATAGGAGCTTTTTGATTTGCTTTCGTTCTCAAAAGATACCATATCGATAGGGAAATAACAATTGCTATGAAGTAGTTCAATACTCTTAATGCGATCTAATCGAAAAGTTCTCTTATCTTCACGCAGATGGCAATAACCAATTAAATACCATCCTCCTTCATCAAAGGTAAATCTATAAGGTGATACTTCTCTTTCTGTCAAGGTATCTTTTAATGGTGTATAGTAAGTGAGCTTAACTTTTTTCTCTTCTTCCAGGCTTTTAATAATGGTTTCCATAATATGCTCCACATAATCACCTGGATTGATTCTATTGATATAAACCTTGAATTTATCCAGGAAACGGTTAAGTTTTGGACTGCCATCTTGTGTTATGGCATTTAAAAGTTTTAAACGTAACGCTTCATAATCCCTATGAACCCCAGGAACTTTCAGTTCTTTACCAAGCGTTAACAGTATGATAAAGTTGGTTATTTCCGCTTCCGTAAGTTTGATAGAAGGTATAAAATAATTTGGATCTATCTCATAACCACCTTGATGCCCTTCATAGGTAATGAGCGGAACTTTAATTTGGCTAAGGGCATCAATATCTCTGTATATGGTCCGTTCACTTACATCTAACAGCTTTGCAATTTCCTTGGCTGTTAGTTTCCCTTTTTCTTTCAGTATGTAAATTATGGCATTCATACGTTCAATTTTTTTCATTAGTTTAACCCTCACTCAAATGAACTAATATGTTTATTAGTTATCAAATATAATTATACGATAGGAATATTAAGCTTGCTGTTATAGTATAATTATATTTGCTTTCAAGAATTAAGTAAACATTAAAATTCCACACTGGATTACGATATGTAAAAAAAGTCACTTTTTAATTTTCTAATTATTAATATCCGTTCTTTGTTCTTGATAATAATCTATCATGTGATGATGCCATATTGGATTAAATGTAATAGGAAGTTTTTCTTTTATGCTATCATATTCAATATTTCCTTCATGTTCCAGAACCTTATGCATATAATTAATCCTGGCATCAATTTCTGTCTTCATATCTTTGTAGTTGTTAATTGCAGAAGAAAAATGAGATCCAATGAAAAAAACATTTAGATTTTCTTTTAATTTCTCCAGCGTTGTCAAATGTTCAATGATACTTGCACAAGGCAAAGGTAACAGAGGCATATTATTTGTATCGTACATGATATTGTCGGCAACATGTACATATTTCTCATCAATTATCGTATGTATGCTGCAATCAGAATGTCCTTTAGCCGCTTCAAATCTGATGTTATGACCACCGAAGATAAATTTATAATTATCGCAAAATGTAGTTGGAAAGATATCCGAATCGAGTAGGAAATCTTCTTTATATTCTTTTTCCAGGGTCTGCTTAAATTCACTTGAACCAAAAATAGTTATGTTTTTATTCGAGCTCTTTAATGTTTTAAGACCTGCGAAATGATCTTCATGGTAATGTGAAATAATGACTTTGCTTATGTGAATGCTCCTTTCATCAAAATAAACGTTAAGCTGTTTTGCTTCTTTCTCATAACCGGTGTCAATTAAAAGGGCATTTGAACCTTCCAAAATAAAATAAATAACCTGTTTGATGTAGTGATCATTGCAAACAAAGTCGGCTTCATATAAATTACCATATAAGTTTCTGATAATCATGTTAAATCCTCCAATTTTCTTTTATGTAATTATTATAATAAAACAACACTGACATATACCTGTCAGTGTTGCAAAACGATAATGATAATATCCTGTATAGCATGGCAATTCCAGGATGGTATACTCCAGATGTCAATTATATATTTATAAGGGGATTTCTGACCGGAACAGTGATTATTTAAAACCTTTTGTTGAGCTTGGAAGTAATTTCATAAATAAAGTAAGCAGGACAGAACCGTATGTCAGTTAGGTCGCTTTTGTTATGAATGATATATAAGGGATACAAAGAGAAAACACAGGATTATGACCAGTATATAATAGCCGCTGTTTAAAACTTCTATCATAACCGGACAGGGGTTTTATTTTCTTTTTAGGAAAATTCTCCTAAATATTAAATTATGATTGACAAAATACACGTTACATTATAAAATTAAATCATAGTAAACATATATGAATATATTAAATAGGAGGAAATTCATATGAAAGAATTAAACGGATTTTGGAAAGAGTACCTAAGAAAGATTAATACTGTATGTTGCTCCTGTTGTAGTCCCCTAAACTAACATAAAGAGAATTAAAAGATAAAAAGGCTAAGGATTTGATGGAAAACAAAAGCCGGAATAAGATTATGAATAAATAAATTAATAATTTAGGAGGATTAACAATGAATATAGATTATTTAGGAATAGGAGCATTACTGGCGGCAATCCTGTTAATCGGGGTTTTGGCATTTTTAAGTAAAAGGAAAGTAGATTTTGGGTTTAGAACCATTATAGCGCTGGTATTTGGATTAGTATTAGGAATCATCTTTGAAAATCACACAAATTACGTAGAGCCGATAGGTACGGTATATGCTAATATAATTTCGGCATTTGTAATTCCGCTTGTATTCTTTAGTGTCATTTCAAGTATAACAAATCTGGAAAATATACACAGACTGAAAAGGATAGGTCTTAAGAGTGCGGGGCTGCTTATCTCAACAACATTTATAGCATCAACGCTTACAATAATTATTTCGTTAGCTTTAGGAGTTGGAAAGGGTTCAGAGATAGTTCTTCCAACCGGTTATGAAGCAAAGGAAGTTCCGGAGATTTCACAGGTAATTATTGATTTGTTCCCTAAGAATTTTTTCTCGCAGGCTTCTGCTAATACAATTGTTCCAATCATTATATTTTCTTTATTTATCGGTATTGCAATAGTGGCACTTTCTACGAAAGATCCGGAAGGGGTAAAGCCTTTTAAAGATTTTATAAATTCAGCTTCAAAAATAATTAATACCGCTATTACGTATATCATAGAATTCACACCTTACGCAGTGTTGGCTTTAGTTGCTAATGCGGTATCCAATAACGGACCGGATAAATTACTTCCTCTCCTGTCCGTATTAGCTGTAGCTTATTTACTGTGCTTCATTCAAACCTTTGGGGTTAACAGTGTATTAGTCGGAGCGGTTGCAAAATTAAACCCCATCAAGTTTTTTAAACATATTTGGCCGGCACAGGTAATTGCTTTCACGACCCAGAGCAGTATCGGCACAATCCCTGCAACTGATAAATGCTTAAGAAACGCAGGAGTATCGGAAAGTATCTCTTCCTTTGTTGTTCCATTAGGAGCCAATATCGGCATGCCCGGTTGTGCAGGCATCTGGCCTACCCTGTTGGCAGTATTTGCAATTCACGGATTAAATATTGAATATTCCATCGGACAGTATCTCCTTCTTATCCTGATTACTACCTTAGTCAGCATAGGAACCGTTGGAGTTCCGGGAACTGCAACCATTACAGCAACTGCAGTATTTGCAGCAGCAGGACTTCCGATTGAAATTATCGTAATATTAGCACCGATCAGTTCTATTGTAGATATGGCACGTACCGCAACAAATGTGAGTGCGGCAGCGGCGAGTGCTTTGATTATTGCAAAAAATGAAAATGAACTGGATATAGAGAAATACAATAATACATTAGATAATAAGCAAAAGCTGATCGTTGAATAGATTATCATTAATTAAGTCGCCTTTTTGTTTCAAATGAAACGAAAAGGCGCTTTTTTTTGTCTCAAACGAGGTAAATTCGGCCTATTCGGTAAAAAGGTTCCGCTTATGAAAGCACTGCGCTGATTGGAAGTTGGTTGTCCACATAACACTGCAGTTAATGGATCCCACAAACGGAGTGATTTTTTATTATGATTTCGGACAAATACGTAAAATACTAAGATACTTAGAAATCTATTAGGATATTAATCTGTTTGAAATTCCTGTAAGCTATTAACTGTAAACGATACATAAAGCACACAGACTATATAAGTAGGAGGAAAGTAAATGAAAAAGAAAATCATCAGTGTATTACTAATTGGGGCAATGTTAATAACGGGATTGGCAGGCTGCAGCACAAAAAAAACGGATACGGTGACAAATAAGACCGTAACCGAAGATAAGGCTTCAACCGAAACTCCGGCAGAAACAAAAACAGAGGATGCCGGTAAAACAGAGGATACGGGCAAAACAGAAACAAATTTTAAAGTCGGCATTACCATCCAATCACTTGAAAACAGTTATTGGGCAGGGGTTTTCGGTGAAGTGGAAAAACTCTTAAAAGAAAAAGGATGGGAATATACAATCCTTGCATGTAATGATAATTCGGCTACGCAGATTCAGCAAATTGAAAACTTTATAACAAACAAAGTTGATCTTATTATGGTTCATCCTTCCGATCCAAATGCAATAGAAGATTATTTAAAACAGGCAAGAGATGCGGGCATTAAAGTTATGAGCTGGGATGATGCAATGACAAATACAGATCTTAACTGGATTCTGGATAACACCAAATTAGGATATGCAATTGGCCAAGAGGCAGCAAACTTCATAAATGACCATTATTCAACGGATAAAGTGGCAGAAGTTGCAATCATGAATTATCCTCAGACACCAATCCTTCTGGAAAGAGAAACAGGTATATTAAGTGCACTGGAAGAAATCGCAAAAGGTAAATACAAGATTGTTGCACAGCAGCCGGCACTTGATGCTCAGACAGCATTAACCAATATGGAAACAATATTACAGGCAAGCCCTGATACAAAAATTGTTTGTTCCATTGGAGCAGGCGGAGATATCGGTGCTAACGAAGCGTTTATGACCAAAACAGAAGGCAAGATTCCGGATGATATGGGTATTTTCTCCGCAGATGCAACGGAACAACAATTAGAGGCAATCGTTAACGGTGAAGCAACAAGAGCTTCCGTAGGATTTGAAGGTTCTAATAAGAAAACAGCCGCAGCCGTTGTGGAACTATATGAAAAATTGCTGAATGGCGAAAAATTTGAAGAACAAAATTTAGTCAGACCACTTACTGTTATCGATAGTTCTAATGCGGCAGATTTCTTAGCTGATTATAAATAATTTGAAGCTTAGAACGGTTTAGTAATAATTCGAAGCTTAGAACGGATTGTGAATGGGGATGTCGCAGGAATATAAATTACATTTGTTTTGCGGCAGCCCCATTCAATTAAATAAGAATGCGTGGTATAAACAATGAATAATGAATATATTTTAGAATTACAAAATATCAAAAAAGAATATCCCGGTGTCGTTGCATTAAAAGATGTCTCCTTGCAGGTAAAAAAAGGTGAGATTCTTGCATTAATTGGGGAGAATGGTGCCGGAAAATCCACGTTGATTAAAACATGTTCAGGTGCCGTTATCCCAACCTCCGGTAAAATAATTATTGAGGGTAAGGAATTTACCCATATGTCACCCCAGTTAGCTGCAGAAAATGGAATCGCGATTATATATCAGGAATTTAATAATGTGAAAGGACTTTCCGCTGCTGAGAATCTGTTTCTGGGCAATCCCATCCGCAAAGGTATCATTGTCGATAAAAAAGCGATGGAGAAGGAAGCGGAAAAAGCATTTGCACAATTAAATATCAAGATTAATCCGAAGACACTGATTGGAGATCTTACGGTTGGTTACCAGCAGATGGTGGAGATTGCAAAAGCGATATTACAGGATGCTAAAGTGCTGATTATGGATGAACCTTCCGCACCTCTTACCAACGCGGAAGTTGAAAGCATGTTTAAAGTATGTGAATTGTTAAAGGCTAAGGGGGTATCTATAATCTACATATCCCACAGGCTGGAAGAGATATACAGGCTGTCGGACCGGATTGTGGTATTACGTGACGGTGAATATATAAAAACACTGATAACAAAAGATTCTCATGTTGATGAATTAATTCATCTGATGGTAGGACGTGACCTGAATGAGACCTATCCTTTAAGAGAGGCAAGCGATATAAAAGAAGAAGTTATTCTGGATTTACAAAATGTAAGCGGTAACGGAGATAAGAATATAAATTTACAGATTAGAAAAGGTGAAATTCTTGGGCTGGGAGGTTTGGTAGGTGCCGGCCGTACAGAGCTTGTACAAATGATTTTTGGTGCGGTGAAAAAGACGGAGGGTAAGATTATATTTAAGGGAAAAGAAATCAATCCGAAGTCTCCAAGAGAAGCGATTGATCTTGGCATCGCTCTTGTACCGGAAGACCGTAAACGTCATGGTGCTTTATTGGGCATATCTGTAAAAAATAATATTAATATGCCTATCTACAAGAAAATATCCAAATTATCAGTAATTAATCATAAAGCTGAATTAGAAAATGCAAAAAAATATGAACATGAATTATTAATTAAAACCCCAACATTAAATCAATTGGTTAAAAATCTAAGTGGTGGCAATCAGCAGAAAGTAATCATAGGAAAATGGCTTGCTGCAAATTCGGAATTAATTATTTTTGATGAACCAACACGTGGAATTGATGTAGGTGCCAAATCTGAAATTTATAAGCTGATGAACGAAGTAATAGCAAATGGAAAAACCATATTATTAATTTCATCAGAAATGGAAGAATTGATGGGTATGTCAGACAGAATTATAGTTTTGGCGGAAGGACATGTTACGGGTGAATTAGGCAAAGAAGAATTTGATCAGCAAACTATAATGAAAATGGCATCTGCCGTTTAGAAGTGAAAGGTTGAAAGAAAATTAAACAGAAAGGATGCCACATAGGCTTCATTCAACCTGTGAAACTCGTTTCACATTGTATTGTGGCAGTATCGCAAGGCTGCTTGCGATATGCAAGGGTATAAATATGAGAAGTACAATTCTTAATATATTTAAAGAAAAAGCAATCTGGATTGTATTTGTAATCCTGTTTATTGCATTTTCAATGTCAAACCACAGATTTATTTCATCAAATAATTTATTTACAATAGCACGTCAGGTATCCATGTTAGGGATTGCGTCAATCGGCATGACTTTTGTTATATTGATAGCAGGTATTGACCTTTCCATTGGTTCAATCATTACATTGGTTAATATCGTAGCAGCCTATTTAATGGTAAAGATGGGCTTTGGTATGGTCAGTGCCGTTATCCTGGCATTAATCATGTCAATCATAGTCGGTGTTTTAAACGGTTTTTTGATATCCACAATCGGAATACCCGCTATTATTGCAACTTTTGCAACACAGATCGTATTTGAGGGCGCATCCTATCTTATTTGCGGCGGTACACCTATTTATGGTTTTGATGAAAGATTTAAAGTAATTGGACAGGGTTATATCGGACCGGTACCTGTTCCGGTTATCATTATGATTGTTTGCTTTGGGATAGGTTCGTTTATTTTAAATAAAAGCTACTTCGGCCGTTATTTCTATGCAGTCGGAGGTAATGAAGAAGCTTCTAAGCTTTCCGGAATCCGGGTAGGTCATACGAAGTATTTGGTTTATGCATTATCCGGTTTGTTTGCAGGACTTGCAGGTATCGTAATGTTATCCCGTACAAATTCGGCACAGCCTACCGCAGGTATGGGATATGAATTTGACGTCATTACCTGTGTTGTATTAGGGGGAGTCTCCATTTCCGGTGGTTTTGGTAAAATGTCAAATGTTGTTGCCGGTGTATTAATTATCGGTATTCTGACAAACGGTATGGTTCTTTTAAATGTAAGTACCTATATGCAGATGATTGTGAAAGGTATCGTCCTTGTATTGGCCGTAGGTTTTGACAGTTTACAAAAGAAACGGGCACTTACCTGATGTCGTGTTCATAAAGGATTATAAAACAGCTTATACCTATATTAGCAGTCACTGCGAAACGACAAGATTGTTAAGCAGCGGTAACTGAACAGTTATAAATAAAATTTTAAATAAAAGGAGAATGTACATATGGGAATAATGGAAAGAATGCGTTTGGATGGCAAAGTAGCATTTGTAACAGGCGGAGCAAGAGGTATCGGTAAAGCCATCGCTGAAGCTGTTGCAGAAGCAGGAAGTCATGTGGCAATTGTTGATGTAGACATCGATGAAGCAGTCAAAACTTCGAAAGAAATCGAACGTTCAACGGGAGTAAAGACAGTTGCAATTAAAACAGATGTTACGAATCAGGCTGATGTGGATCAAATGATAGAGGTAATATTAAAAGAGTTCGGCAAATTGGATGTAGCTTTTTGTAACGCAGGTATCTGTATGAATATTCCTGCGGAAGAGATGACACTTGACCAGTTTAAGAAAGTTATCGATATCAACTTAACCGGTGTATTTTTAACTTCCCAGGCAGCTGCTAAAGTGATGTTAAAACAAGGCAAAGGATCAATTATAAATACGGCTTCCATGTCAGGCCATATTGTCAATGTACCTCAGCCGCAATGTTCCTACAATGCTTCAAAAGCGGGTGTTATACAACTGACCAAATCCATGGCTATAGAATTTGCGAAACGGGGTGTCAGAGTTAACAGCATCAGCCCCGGATATATCGGAACAGAGCTTACACTGAATTCCCCGAATCTCAGGCCTTTGATTGAGAAATGGAACGATATGGCACCTCTTGGCAGAATGGGACGCCCGGATGAACTTCAGGCAATAGCGGTTTATTTGGCAGGTGACACCAGTGACTTTACAACCGGATCTGACTTTATTATTGACGGAGCTTTCACCTGTTTCTAAAAATGCTACCTATTAGGACTCGAGAAACTATTTACTTTTCGAATATGCCATACAATTGTTACTCGATAAAATAGAGGAGGATCTTGATGAAAAAATATACCATCGGTATCGATTATGGTACCTTATCCGGGCGAGCAGTATTAGTGGATGTTGAAAACGGAGAAGAGATTTGTTTTTCCGTGTCAGAATATAAGCACGGAGTCATTGACGAATATTTACCGGGGTCAACAAAACGTCTGGCTCCTGAAACTGCATTGCAACACCCGGAGGATTATCTGGATGTATTAAGAACAGCAGTACCTGAAGTGCTGAAAATGGGTAATGTCACTAAAGAACAGGTAATCGGAATCGGTGTTGACTTTACTTCCTGTACCGTACTTCCGGTAGACAAAAACGGGACACCGTTATGCTTTTTGGAAGAATATAAAAACAGGCCCCATGCTTATGTCAAACTGTGGAAACATCATGCTGCCCAAGGGCAGGCAGACAGGTTTAATGAAGTTGCCCATGAAAGAAAAGAGAAATTTATGGGCCGATACGGTGACAGAATGTCTTCTGAGTGGGTGGTTCCCAAAGCAATGCAGATACTTAAGGAAGATGAAGAAATCTATCAGGTTATGGACCGCTTCATAGAAGCAGGGGACTGGATTGTCTGGATGCTTATCGGAGAAGAAAAGCGCAGTTTATGCCAGGCAGGATATAAAGCAGTGTGGTCTAAGAAAGACGGGTATCCTAATAAGGACTTCTTTACGGCATTAGATCCCAGAATGACAAATTTTACAGAAGAAAAATTAAGTACGGATATTTATGCAACAACTGATTGTGCCGGGTATCTAAATGGATATGGAGTCCAATTAACAGGACTTTTGGAAGGGACACCGGTGGCAGTAGCGAATATTGACGCCCATGTTGCCCTGCCTGCCGTTAGAATTACAAAACCCGGTAAAATGCTTATGATTATGGGTACCAGTACCTGCCATATCATGATGAGTAAGGAAGAACATTTTATCCCTGGAGTCGGCGGTGTCGTGGAAGACGGAGTGGTTCCCGGTTACTATGCATATGAGGCAGGTCAGGCCTGTGTCGGTGACCATTTTGACTGGTTTGTTAAAAACTGTGTGCCGGGTGATTATGAGAAAGAGGCGGCAGATAAAGGTATGGGCATCCATAGGCTTCTTGAAGAAAAGGTAAAAGACCAGCTTCCGGGAGAAAGCGGTCTAATCGCTTTAGATTGGTGGAACGGAAACCGCAGTATTTTAACCGATGCAGATTTAAGCGGAATGCTGTTAGGAGCAACCCTGCATACAAAACCGGAAGAAATCTACCGTGCTTTGATTGAAGCAACCGCTTATGGCACAAGGATTATTATAGAAGCTTTCGAAGAAAACGGTGTACCTATTGAGGAACTTTATGCAGCAGGAGGTATTGCACAGAAAAATGAGATGATGATGCAGATTTATGCAGATGTGACCAATAAAGAAATCCGCATCTCTTCCTCAAAACAGGCACCTGCCCTTGGAGCCGCATTGTTTGGAGCTGTAGCTGCCGGTACGGCAAGGGGTGGATACGATACCATTGAGGAAGCGTCACAACAAATGTCAAGGCTGCAAGATAAGGTTTACTCACCAAATGCCGACCATGTGAAACGATATGACAGATTGTTTCAGGAATATAAGATTTTGCATGATTATTTCGGTAAAGGCGAAAATGATGTTATGAAACGGCTTAAAGTAATTAAGAGTGATGCTATGAGAATAGTGTGAAAAAGAAATTGTTTTGCAATTTCTTTGGACATATGATAATAAAACCAGAGGGGCTTTATTATCATATTTCTCCTGATTATCCTGCAACATTTGCGACGTTGAATCAAAACTTGAAGTTTATTATCAATAATTTGCAATATCTCCTTGGGATGTCTAAGCTGATTGGGCATCCCAATTTTATAAAAGTATAGTTCGTTAACGTTTTTAATTCAGACAAAATATGATATAATGGATATAGTTTAACCCACCAGTAAATCCCCTAATTATCAAGCATAAATAACGGTATAAGTAAAAGGGCGGGGCTGATTTGCCGGTTGGAAATGGGAACCAATGAAAAAAACCTGCGTAGCAGGTATAAAATAGAGTTTGTAGCACAGAGGAACAGAGAATATCTGTTTTTACAGCGTAATATGGTAAACCGTTTGTGGAAGGGGATAAAATGTTTCGCAGTAAGATACTTATATGTGTAATATTATGTTTGACTTTTGTTTCATCCTGTACCAGGCTAAATTCCGGCAGTAAGGTTCTAAAAAATGAAACTGCTGCAAATGAAAAACCTGTTGTGATAGCATTTGCCCATAAGAGTTTTAATTCCTACTTTTATACCATTATGAACGAAGCGGTTAAAAAAGCAGTTGAAGAACGAGGCTGGGTTTTTGAAAGCTCGGTTGCTGATTATGATCCAATGAGACAAAATCAGCAGATCATAAATTTTATTGAACAGAAACCGGATGCGATTATTACTACCGCAATTGACAGTATATCCATAGAGGAAGCGATTCACAGGGGAAATGATGCGGGTATACCCATGTGTACCATTGATACCAATGCAGTTGGCGGTAAGTTGGCAATTGATGTTAGCTTTGACAATTACAAAGCCGGACAAATGGCGGCAAGAGCCATTGTTGAACAGCTGATTAAAAAATACGGGGAGGCGAAAGGAACTGTTTTTAATGCTTATGGGGAATTAAGCAGTAATGCCTGGAGGCTTCGGAAAGAAGGTTTTGAGTCGGTAATCGATCAATATCCGGGTATAACCTACCTGCCAAGAGCAACGGAGGGAAGGCCTGAGTTAGTGAAAGAAGAACTGCTAAAAGTTTTTAAAGCAGGGTTAAAGATAGACGCGGTTCATGCTTCCAGTGAGCATCCGGGCAGGGGATTGGTGGAGGCCCTGGAAGAATCCAACCATTGGGTTCCCTTTTGGGAGGACGGGCATATCATTCTTGTAACCATTGATGCAGAACCCTACTTTGTGGACCTCATTAATAAAGGATACGCAGATAGTGCAGTTGCCCAGGATGTAATAGCTTACGGTAATATAACGGTGGATCTGTTAGCATCCTATGTTTTGGCCGGTAAACCTATTCCGGAAGGTAAATACTACAGTGAAGACACCTATTGGCAGGTCTGTGATATCAGCATTACAGATAATCAGGCTAAAGTAACGATACCGCCTTATATCATTAATGCAGATAACAGTAATGACCACAGGCAGTGGGCATACGTTGCGGAAAAGTTATGGGGGTTTCAATACAGCAAATAGATGAAGCAGTACCGCAGGTCCGCCTGCAGGATGCATTGGGAGATGGAATGATTAACAGATATCTAGGCAGGATAAAAGAATTGAGTCTGAATAAACTCTACAGGTACAGTATATACAGACGTCTGATCTGGTGTTTTATTTGCGTGTTTGTTTTACCTATACTCCTGATTGGCGGTTATAATGCCGTGTTTTCTTTTGCAAATAACGAACGCGAAGCAAAGGCTTTTTTGAAAGAATCGTCCGCACAGATTGCCAACAATATTTCTTATTATATGTTTTCCCATATGAATTTACTGGAAGAGGTTGCGACAAATCCTGAGATTATTAATGATCTTATGATATATAAATATGTGGACTGGAACAAAAAAAGTGATATTGAAAACCACATACGGCTGGTTCTTGGAAGTACATTCGGGGCAAGCGGCGCTATCAATGCCTGTGAGATGATTTCACTTAACAATACTTATTTCTACTATCCGTCACCGGTGTCAAACGGTAATTTTGCAACCAGTAAGTTATTGTCTGAAGAGGCAAAGAGAGTACTTATGACGGTAAGTTTCAAGGAGGTCCCCAGTGACCGTAACAGTTACGTTATACTGACACGAGGGATATACGGCAATGATGATATCTGCGTCGGAAATATTGTTGCTGCTTTGGATTTGTCATATTTTAATAAGGTCTGTTATGAAAATGTCACGAACCTTTTAAATGAAGTGATGATTATTGATGAGAACAATATTATTATCAGCGCTTCCAATGAAGAACAGGTAGGATCGACTTTTAACGGAGACAAAATGCTCTCCATATCCATTTCAAAGTCGATTTCAAATACAAATCTGACCATAGTGAATCATATAGCTCTGCAAACACTGCTTAAGTCAGCTTTTATTCAATTTGCAATTACCTTATTTACTGCAGTTCTGCTTGCTGTATTGGCTCTGGTTTTTGCCATATTATTCGCTAAAAGTATAACCGGACCGATCAACCGCTTAATGGAGGAAATGAAAAAAACAGAAGTTAAGAAATTTGTTGAAGATGACGGGGATGATGAATATCATACCGTTATAGAGGGCTTTAACAAAATGAGCGGCAATCTTGTGGAAGCAATTAAACGGCAGTATACCATAAAATTACAGGAAACAAAATTAAGGGAACTTAGAAAAGAAGCTGAGCTTTCTGCTCTCCAGCAGCAGATAAACCCTCATTTTTTATATAACACGCTGGAATCCATCTACTGGAACTGCCAATTGGAAGGGGACGAGGAAATCAGTGAAATTGTCAATGCACTTGGCAATTATTTAAGAGTAATAATCGTAAAAGGGAGGGAGTATGTCACTATTGAAAATGAGGTCGATAGTGTCAATAATTATATCTTTTTGCAAAACAAACGCTTTGGTAACCGAATCATCAATAGCTGGGACGTGTCTTTGTCCCTGCGGAATACGAAAATCATAAAACTAGCCATACATCCTATCGTTGAAGACGTTATCTCTACGAATTTGGATGACATCGAAAGCCAGATTAACATAAACATATCAATTACCGCTAAAGCAGATACAATCAGAGTAGTTATGACAGGTCAGGCTGTGGAATATTTCTTAAGTTTAGCAGATCATTCAGAACTGGATAAAAGGGGTATCAACAGTGTGGATGAAAGACTGACTCTTTATTATGGTGATACTTTTGGTGTTGTTCTGGATAATGAACTGGGAGAAATCAGGGTAACAATGCCGGTATATAAAGACAACGGAAGTGAAGGTAAAAAGTGATATGGATAGATTTGTTAAAGTCTTAAGGAAAATTTCTATACGCAGACGCCTTGCTTATGCATTTATTGTTCTATGTGTTATCCCTATCTCTGTTATGATTATTATCAATGCGTTTTTTGAATTCCTTTATTCTAACGATAATTTGAAAAGCAATTATGAAAACTTTGCCTATGAATCCAATATCAGGGTTAATGACATGTTTGAACAGCTGGAATTGAAATTTAAGTATCTGAAAGAGAATAATGATATTTTAACGGACTTGTATTTGTATGCAACAACACCAAAATATCAGACGGACGGGGTAACCAACCGGATTGAAAATACCATAGCGAGCATTATGTCCACCCAAGGCGAGATAGACTATACCTCCATTTTCTTTGAGGACGGCACCTCATTCATATATAAAAAGACGTTAATCGATATGGAGAAAATCAGAAGCCGGTTAAAAGACGGTCTGGAATGGTATTATCTTGATTACGGCAAAAAACCTGCATTATGCCGTACTGAGAACGTTGAGATCGATTATACAAGCGGTCTTAAAGCAAGGTATGTTGTTTTGATTAATCTTGAGGAAATCGAAAATATACTTAACAATGCCGTAGGATCATCAAAACAAAAGATAGCTATTACCGACGGCAAAGGGAGAATTGTTGCTGGTTCCAGGTTCGGTAAATCAGATTTGGTTTATGAGGTAGTTGCACCGATTTCAGATACCGGCCTTCATGTGGTAAATACTTTTACCGGTAAGAAATACGATCTGCACGGGCTGATAACAACGATTTTACTTTTTTTACTGGTATTGGTAACATCCGGCGCCGTCATTTATTTAGTAAATGAAAGTATTAAGATTCCTTTGAACCGTTTACTTGGCCGAATCGAGCAGACGAACGAAGAAGATGTGTTAGTTTTGAAAGAGGAGGGTATTAATACGGAATCAAAGGATGAGCACGAGATTTTAAATAACGTATTTACTTCCATGCTGAACCGGTTAAATGAAGTGTTGGAGGAGACTTATATAACGAAGATTAATGAAACTGAACTCAGAACAAGAATAAAGGAACTTGAGTTAGTGGCCTTACAACAGAGAATTAATCCCCACTTCTTATACAATTTACTGGACAATGTTTTTTGGATGGCACAAATGAAAAATTATGAGGAAATTGGAGAAATGGTATCAGCACTTGGTGAATTTTTTAAGACCAGCGTATCGGAAAAAGGTGCATTCGTAACGATCAATACGGAGATTGAAAATGTCAAAAGTTATGTATGCCTGCAAAAAATCATGCATAAGAATCAGTTTATTGAGGAGTGGAACATAGATCCGGATATTGTACATTATAAAACAGTTAAGCTTATTCTTCAGCCTGTTATAGAAAATTGCATCGTTCATGGTTTTGAGGGAATGGAGGGAGGAGGTATCATCCGTTTAACCGGAAAAAAAGAATTAAATACCATTGTATTTGAGATTGAGGATAACGGCAAGGGTATGGAAAAGGATGTGTGTGAAAAAATAAGGCAGAAGATGAACAGTGCTATTCTCGGAATAGGGGATAGTATTGGTATGAGAAACGTGAATCAGAGGATAAAGATATACTTTGGCGAACCTTATGGTATAAATATTAAATCCCAAATAAAGGAAGGTACCACAGTGAGTCTGTGTATCCCGATTAAGGAGTGATATATGTATAGATTAATGGTCGTAGAAGATGAAGATATGATACGTAAAGGAATAGTAAACAGTATTCCCTGGCAGTCTTTAGGATTCATAGTCGCAGCAGAAAGTGCAAACGGAAAAGATGCTTTGGAACAACTTAAGAAAAACCCGGTGGATGTTTTGCTGACAGATATTAAAATGCCTATTATGGGGGGAACAGAACTGTCAAAAAAAGCAAGGGAGTTATACCCTGATATTGAGATTATTATCTTAAGCGGATTCGCTGATTTTGAATACGCACGCCAGGCGATTGGATTCAGGGCTTTCGATTATCTGTTAAAACCTACCAACAAGAAAAAACTGCTGGATGCCTTTACCGCATTAAAGGAAAGTATGGATGAAAAGCGGGAAATAAAAGAGGAAATATTTTACAGTAATCTGTATATCAGTGCGGGTTATGAAACCATGCGAAATGAATTTCTCCAGTCCATGTTAGAGGGAGATACCAGTCTGTTCAATGGTTTTGATGAGAAAGCCGCTTCTTTGGAATTGGATTTTTCAGGACATTATTTTACCGCGGCTACGATAAAGTTAGACAGAAACAGTATTTTTAAAGAATTGGAATCGTCCTGGGCAACAGACAAGCGGCTGCTTACTTTCTCCTACAGAAATATTTTAAAAGAGGAATTAAGTAATGTGGATAATGCTTATTATATCGTGAAAGATTATGATACCATTGATTTTGTGTTCTGTTTTACCTCCATAGAGAAACAAAAAACACAGATGATTCCATGTCTGGAAAGTATCAGTGAAAATATTCAAAACTGTCTCTTTAAGCGTGTAAAAGTGCCGTATACCATAGGGATTGGTTTAAGTTATCCCTCCATTCATCATATATCAAAATCATATAATCAGGCAAAAAGGTCAATTCAGAATAGTTTTTATCTGGGAGACAAAAAAGTCCAGGTCTATCAGGACAATAATGAGTCAAAATATGAGCAGAATTTTATAAGGTTTTATCCGGAGGAGATGGAGCATGTTGCGGTCTCAATCAGTACCGGAAATTATATTGAAACGAAAAAATATCTGACCTCCATATTCCGGGTGCTTATGGAGCAGAACCTGCTGCCGGAAATCGTTAAAAATTACTGTATCGCCCTTAAATTGATGGTTCAATCCAAGATTACAAACAGTTATGAAGGAATGGAGAAAATTATCGGTGATGAGTATAATGATTTCGTGAAAGAAGCCTTAAATGTCAAGGAGCTTGAAACTTATATCGTGAGTGTTATGGTGGCACTGGCAAAAGAGATTGATCAATCAGTTGATCCCCTTGAAATCAAAGAGCAGCATAAGGTAATGGATAAGGCGAAGTCATATATAGCGGCACACTTAAGCGAAAAAATCACTTTAAAGATGATAAGTGAGTATGTTTATCTATCAGAAACCTATTTCAGCTTTCTGTTCAAAAAAATTACCGGAGTAACCTATATCGATTATATTCAGAAACTTCGTATGCAGGAAGCAAAAAAACTGCTGGTTAATACGAATTATAAAGTTTATAAAGTAGCTGAATTGATTGGATATAGTGATTACAAATATTTTTCGGTCCAATTTAAGAAGTATGTAGCTTTGACACCGAAAGAATACCGGAATCAGGGAAGAATGGAAGCGGAGCTGTGACAGCGGAAGTACCCCTTAATAATTATTCCTGAAACTTGGAAGAGACATTGACACAATTTAAAGTATAGTGATAAGTGTGAGTAAATCTCCTGTAATCGGTAATAACTAGATATTATTAAATCAATAGAAAGAAGTGTAATACTTATGAAGGAAAATAAATATCCGAAAAAATCAAAAGAAGAATTAGAAACAAGTTTAACAAAAATACAGTATGAAGTAACTCAGCACAATGCTACGGAGCGGCCTTTTCAAAATGAATATTTTAAAGAGTTCAGAAAAGGGATATATGTGGATGTTACTACTGGGGAACCGCTTTTTGTATCTAGTGATAAATTTGAATCCGGTTGCGGATGGCCTAGTTTTTCTAAGCCGATTGATGAAAATATTATAGTAGAAGTTACGGATTACAGCCATGGCATGAAACGTACGGAAGTAAGAAGCAAAGCTGGAGATTCACATCTGGGGCATGTATTTGAGGATGGACCGGTTGAAATGGGTGGATTGAGGTACTGTATCAATAGTGCATCACTCAGATTCATACCGAAAGAAGATATGGAGAAGGAAGGTTATGGTGATTTTCTCGATTCGATTTAAAAGCAGAGATTCAAAACAGAGGCTGCAAAATACTCTTGTATGATAAAGAGAATCGAAGTATATGAAAGAATAACCTTAATGTTGGAATCATATGTAAATTATGGTTGACAAATCTTTGATTCTGTTGTATTTTAATTAATATAAAAAATAAAAAGGAGGCTGAAATATGCGCAAGCTTAATTTAATTGAGAACAGAATAATAAAGATGCAATCAGCCGACCTTGGTATTCATGCAAAATCTGTTATAAGATAAAGCAGTGTAACGGATTTTTAGATTTTATATCTGAACTTTAACCACAGTCGAAAACTGTGGTTTTTTATCGTATAGGAAATTACGTCCTATACGATAAAAAAGCCCTCTGGGCAGGAAGCACACCTCGCGGAAAGGGAATATATTGCTACGCAATCCGCTCGGGTGCGAAAGTGTCAGCACGCTGACACTTTGTTCCGCTTATTTTTAGAAAAAAACATGAGAATCCATGTCAGGCAACCCGCCCGTTCTCATAAGGGAAGCTGCTGATTACCTGTATAAAACAAAGCGAAAGATAAATTTTTCGCAAATACAACCGGCACTTAATACTTGCAGGTCAGGGAAAGAATGGGTGATCATGATGAAAAAATTAAATATCGGTATTATGGCACATGTTGATGCTGGAAAGACTACGGTAACGGAAGGATTCCTGTTTCACAGCGGTGTTAAAAATTCTATGGGAAATGTGGATAACGGTACAACAACCACTGATTCTATGAAACTGGAAAAACAGCGGGGAATGACAATCCGTTCCGCTACGGTATCTTTTATGATTGGTGAAACTAAAATTAATCTTATTGATACACCGGGGCATATGGACTTTATTGCAGAAGTAGAAAGAGCTCTGTCAGTACTTGACGGAGTAATTCTTGTTATCTCTGCAAAGGAGGGTGTCCAACCGCAGACACGTGCCATTTTTCATAAAATACAGCAGATGAAGATTCCTGCTATCTTTTTTATCAATAAAATTGACCGTTTGGGTGTCAATACGGAAGAAGTATATGAACAGATTAAATTACAGCTTACGAACGATTTTTTATTAATGCAGAAAGTAATCTATGAGTATGATGGAACAGGTCAAACGTTCCGTATTTCTGAAAGAAGTTACCAGGAGCAGGATTTTATGGAGCAGGTAATTGTTATGTCCGAAAAGCTGCTGGAAAAATATATGAATAATGATAAGATTACGAAAGAAGATTATGATAATGTAATTCGAAGCAGAAATCATTACGGAAAGCTTTATCCGGTTTATCACGGAACCGCCCTTAAGGATATTGGGATTCTTGAATTGATGGAGGCTGTCAGTAAGTGGTTTATGCCAAAGGAAAATAAGAACACCGCACTTTCTGCTTATATCTATAAAGTATTATTTGATGAGCATAACCACAAGCTTTTTTATATTCGAATCTATTCGGGTCAACTGTCTGTCAGAATGCGCACAAATGTTGAGAAAGATAAAAGTGAGATTATAATCCGAAATCTGTTTGAGACCAAGAATGGTAAACTTCTGCCGGTGGATTCAGTGGAAGCCGGTGATGTGGCTGTGCTTATGGATGCAAAAGAATTAGTATGCGGTGACTGGATCGGAGTGAAAACAAAGCTGCATGCCTTTTCACAGACGGAACCTCTATTAAAGGTCGGAGTAAGGCCTGTGCCTGCCATAAACAGGCGCGAACTGCTGGAAGCATTACAGATACTTACCATGGAAGATCCTTATCTGGATTTAAATATAGACGAAGAAACAGAGGAAATACAGTTAAAACTATTCGGAAACTTGCAGAAAGAAATATTACAAATGCTGCTAAAGGAGAGATTCCATCTTGATACGGAATTTGACAGTGTTACGACTGTAAAGAAAGATAAACCTCTGGATAAAATAACCTGTATCGTACCTATTTTTGAGGAGGGTAATCTGTTACAGGCAGGAGTGGGTCTTACCTTGGAACCCTTAGTGGAGGGCAGTGGTTTTCAATATGAAACAAAGGTTTCTTTCGGAAATCTGGCCAAATCTTTTCAGAATGGCGTAAGAGAAGGAGTGGAGAAAGGAATCAGGAAGGGACTTTACGGTGAGGTAGTAGACACTAAGGTAACCTTTATGGATTATGGCTACAGCAGTGTCACAAGTACACCGGCAGATTTTCGAAGACTGGCGGAAAAAGTGGTATATCAGGCATTAAGGGAAATCGGTACGAAAACTATGGAACCGGTTATGAAATATACCTTAACGGCACCCCAGGGATATGAAAAGAAAGTCATATCGGAACTGGTCCGGATGAATGCCTCTATGGAAGAGACGGAATATACACAATCTGAAATGATTATCAAAGGTAAGGTGACCCTTGAAGCCTGTAAAGATTTTGCAACACAGCTTTTTACCATTACAGAAGGAAGAGGTATTTTCGAAACTTCTTTCTGGCAATATCGGAATGTGGTAACTGATTGTAAAAATTTAAATTAGCAAATCTTGCAGGAAATACTAAGAAATAGTCATATTCTAATCTATTCTTTCATAGAATAATTATGAACAAGCAAAAGGTTAATTGCTGAAATTGTTTTAGAACATTATAAGATTTTGTAAAAGGGTATCTATCTGGTCTTTGACTTGAGGGATACCCTTTGCAAGTTTCCCATTAATCAGATTTTACGAAAATCAGGTCCTTTATTTCCTTGATAATTTATCATATAATGAAAAAAAGTTTCATTAAACTGAAGCTATATTGAAAATATAATACAAAAAAGCTAGAATGAATTTATCAGTAATGTGAAACAAAAGTTAAAAATTCTTTCGGCTTTACAGAGAGGAGAATACCTATGAAAGGGTTACTCGTAAGAATTGAAGACTATTTTCCAAATGCCGGAGAAGCAGAAAAAGAGCTGATAAAAAGACTGCAGAAGAATCCGGAATCCGTACTGAGAAAAAGCATAAAAGAAATTGCCAGAGAAACATATACTTCTCCGGCTACTATCGTAAGACTGTGCAAGAAGTTGGGGTGCAAAGGTTATAAGGATTTTCAGAATACTTTAGCCTACGAGGTGGCCTTGTTTCGGGAGAGCAGGGATATTGCTTTTCAGAAAATTACACGGGAGGATACGGTAGAAAATATTATTTACAAGGTAACAAAGAAAAACATTGAGTCTTTGGAAACCACCAGAAAGCTGCTTGAACCGAAAATAATAACGGAATGTGTTAAGCTGTTGGAAAACAGCAGAAGTGTAACGGTATTCGGACTTGGAACCTCCCTTTTGGTTGCCAGAGATTTATATTTAAAGCTGCTTCGTGCAGACGTTATCTGCAATGTATGCGATGACTGGCATGCGCAGCTCTTAGCTGCAAGAAATTTAAGGAAAAATGACCTGGCAATCGTCATCAGCTATTCCGGTCTCACAGAAGAGATGTTAGAATGTGCGAAACAAGCAAAAGCGAACAGTGCCAAGGTAATAGCAATTACCAGGGCAGTAGAATCCAAACTTGCTGCGGAAGCTGATTTTGTACTGCCGGTAGCAGCTACGGAACTGATTCACCGAAGTGGAGCAATGTCTTCAAGAATTTCACAATTAAACGTAGTAGACATATTTTTCACTGCTTATGTAAATAGAAATTACGAATTCTGTATGAAGCAGTTCGGCAGGACCCATATACAGAAGAATGGAGGAATAGAACATGATTGATTTATCAAAACTAATAACGGAGTCACGAAACCCGGATACCTTGAATTTAGATGAAATGACGCCATTTGAAATAGCACAGATAATGAATCAGGAAGACGAAAAGGTTGTAAAGGCAATAAAAGAAGTAATTCCACAGATTGCCACGGCTATAGAATGGGCGACACAAAGCTTAAGGGCAGGCGGAAGAATTATATATATTGGGGCAGGAACATCAGGACGGCTTGGACTTTTGGATGCGGTAGAATGTCCCCCGACTTTTGGTGTTTCAAAGGAACTTGTAGTCGGCCTTATTGCAGGCGGGGAAAAAGCTTTTGTAGAAGCCGTGGAAGGTGCGGAAGACAGTGAAACCCTATGTGAAGAAGAACTAAAGGAAGCCGGGCTGTCTAAGGAAGATATCGTAATTGGCCTGGCTGCTTCAGGAAGAACTCCTTATGTGATCTATGGGCTTAAGTATGCCGGTTCCATGGGCTGCAAAACTGTTGCGGTCGCATGTAACAGGGGATCGGATATTGGCAAAGAAGCAAAGCTTGCGATAGAACCGGTTACCGGACCGGAAGTATTAACGGGGTCTACAAGATTAAAGGCAGGCACAGCGCAAAAAATGATTTTGAACATGATTTCTACCGGCAGCATGGTCGGAATCGGAAAAGTGTATGAAAATCTCATGGTTGATGTAAAACAAAGCAATGAAAAGCTGGTGGTAAGATCACAGAATATTCTGATCACCGCCACGGGATGCAGCAGAGAGGAAGCAAGAACTGTGCTGGAACAGGCAGACGGGCACGTAAAAACAGCCGTTACCATGATTTTGTCGGGCTGTGATGTTGAGGAAGCAAGGCAAAAGCTATCACAAGCCGGAGGGAATGTCCGCTTGGCTTTGAAATAAAAAAGGAAAGAAAGGAGTTATGCTTAGCAATCCGGTAGGACAGATAGAATATGTATTTTGCATTCTTTCTGCCTTGACAGATTATTTTGAACAAGTTAATTAAATTTAGAGGAGGTAATTTATGGACTACAAGCAAATCAGTGAAGAACTATTTAATTTATTGGGAGGAAAATCTAACATCACTTCCAATGCTGCCTGTATGACAAGGCTTCGTATCGGCATCAAGGATATGTCCAAGGTCGATATTGAAAAGGTAAAAAAGGTGGAAGGAGTACTTGGAGTAGTTGAAAGTGATACACTTCAGGTTGTTTTCGGGCCTGGTAAAGTCAACAAAGTATTGGACGAATTTTACAAACTCACAGGACTTGCCAAAGGTCAGGCAGAGAATGCTTCGGCAGGGACGGATATTAATGAAGTGACCAGAGAAAATAAAGAGCTTCAAAAGGCGAAATATGATAAACCGGTCCAAAGATTTTTAAAGAAAATAGCGAACATATTTGTGGCATTACTTCCAGGAATTATTGCTGCAGGTTTGATTAACGGAATCTGTAATGTAATTAATGTTTCTACTAATGGAGTTTTATCAGAAACCTGGTGGTATGCCTGCATCCGCACCATGGGCTGGGCGTTGTTTGCTTACCTGCCGATTCTAGTAGGTTATAACGCAGCTAAGGAATTTGGGGGTTCCGGTGTTCTGGGAGCAATCGCAGGTGCCATGTCAATTTCAAATGTTGCTATGCCTTTACTTGCAACAGTCAATGATAAGCAGATTTTACTGCCGATTACCAATTCTGTTTTTAATCCTGCAGCAGGCGGTCTTTTGGCAGCATTAATTGCAGGTATGTTCTTTGCAGTACTGGAAAAGAAAATCAGAAAACACATGCCGGATTTAATTGATACCTTTGCCAGTCCGTTACTGGTACTGATTATCGGCGGACTTGTTGCATTGTTGGTAATACAGCCATTAGGTGCAGGTCTTACAAAGGTTATTTTTGCTATTTTAAGTTTTGCCTATGAAAAGATGGGTGTTGTGGGAGGTTATATTTTATCCGCAGGTTTCCTGCCTCTGGTAGCGGTAGGACTTCATCAGGCATTAACACCGATTCATGCTATGTTAAATGATCCTGCAGGTGCCACAAAAGGTATTAACTATCTGCTTCCAATCCTTATGATGGCAGGCGGCGGTCAGGTTGGTGCCGGTATTGCTTTATATATGAAAACAAAGAATAAGAAATTAAAAAGATATATAAGGGATTCCATTCCTGTAGGAATTCTTGGTATCGGAGAACCAATGATGTACGCGGTTACTTTGCCTCTTGGCAGATCCTTTATTACAGCCTGTATCGGCGGAGGTTTTGGCGGGGCGTTAGCGGCACTGTTACATCTCGGAACAGTTTCCCAGGGTGTTTCCGGCGTGTTTGGTCTCTTAATCGTAAGTCCCGGACAGCAGCTTGGATTCCTTATTTCCATGCTTGTGGCTTATGCAGGCGGATTTCTGGTAACATACTTCTTTGGTGTTAATGAAGACAGAATCAATGAAGTATATGGTGTTGAATAAATGAATACAGGAATTTCTTTATATTTCTTAAATGGTTCGGAGAAAAATGAAAACCTGATAAAAAGGGCGGTGATTAACGGAGTGAAGTATATTTTTACTTCACTCCACATCCCGGAGGAATCAGGGGTTGATTACCGGTTGGATATGCAAAGGCTTCTGACCCAATGCAGGGCGGAAAATTTAAACCTGATCGTGGATGTAGGACCGGAAACCTTTGAAAAGCTTGGTGTAAAAAATATGGAAGAGCTAAAGGAGCTTGGGGTTACACATGTAAGGCTTGATTATGGATTTACGGCAAAAGAGACGGTTCAAATCTCCAAGAGCTTTCATGTTGTATTCAATGCTTCTACGATTATGGAAGAAGAACTGGCGGAATGGAAGAAATACGGAGCTGATTTTACGAAATTTGCAGCGTGCCATAATTTTTATCCGAAGGAGTTCAGCGCATTGACCATTCAAAGGGTAAAGGAAATAAACCAGCGGTTAAAATATCTTGGCTTTACTACCATGGCATTTGTTCCCGGGAACTTAGAATTAAGGGGGCCTTTGTATGAAGGACTTCCGACGGTGGAAGAACATCGAAACCGCAAGGATGAGGTTGTTTTGAATATGCTGGAGCTTACTTATGAGGGCAGCTGTGATGTGGTATTGATCGGTGATGTGGATATAAAAGAGAAAGATTGGAACGGTTTGAAATGCTTAAGTGAAAATTATGTGGAGCTTGAAGCAGATGTCCTTCCGGCCTATGAGTTTGTAAGAAATACCATACATCATGACAGACCGGATTCCAGTGAGTATGTCATCCGCTCCCAGGAATCCAGACAGTACAAACAGGAAATTAAACCGGAAGAAACACCTTTAGAGTTTATAAGTCAGGGAAATGATACACCTCTTAGAAAGACAGGAAGTATTTTTATTTCAAATAATAAATATTTAAGATATATGGGTGAGCTGGAAATTGCCCGGGTAGATTTACCCAAGGAGGAACGGGTAAATATCATAGGGCAGATTAATAAAAATAGTATAAAATACTTACCATATATTAAAATGGGTTTGGGAGTTAAATTGATATAAAGAATGGAAATAAAGCCTCTTGTGCACAGCTGATTTTTCCTGGTTTCCGCTTCTATGGGGATTAAGACTATCAAATATTTAAATAATATGGTTATATGGAATAATAGTATGAAAAAGACTAACGGGTGAACTGGCCCCATATGTTAGACCAAAATCTAACACAGGGGAGGTCAGTTCAAGGTCTCGTTAGTCTTTTTCTCATTATAGACGGAAATTATGTATACTTTAAATGACTTGCTAAAAAAGAAGGCATGGCTTACTTCCTGTGATGCAGAGGTTTTGAATCGTAGAGAGAAAGCAGAACATTAAAAAGAGAATGACAGAATCCTGCAAATAAACTATTTTTTCTTGCCAGATATATCTATTTGATTTACAATAATATTCGTTGCATAAATAAGGTATATATAAAACGAGGTAGACGATGAAGAAATGGTTTCGACTAGATAAGAGAGCGGATAAAGAAATAATTTCGCTGGCATGGCCTTCCATTACCGAGCAGATACTTGAGATGATGGTAGGCATGGTTTCCACAATTTTTATGGGTAGAATAGGTATTTATGCAGTTGCAGCCGTAGGTATGGTAAATATGCTTATGGGGTTTTTGCAAACGGTTTTTTCGGGATTATCCATAGGAACAACAGTAATTATAGCAAGGGTTACGGGGGAAGGCCGCAACGAAGATGCAAAAAGAGCATTAATTCAATCAGGATATATGGCAATTATAGTCGGGGTATTGATAGCAGTTATAGGCAGGGTGTTTTCATTGCCGTTACTGGGTTTATTTTTTGGTAAAGCGGAACCGGAAGTATTTGAAGCCGGAATCAGTTATCTCAATATCATACTTATAAATCTGCCTTTTCTTGTGCTTGATATCATTGTTTCGGGAGCTATGAGAGGAGCAGGGGATACAAAAACTCCGATGATAATCACTGGCGGAGTTAATATTTTAAACATCATATTGAATACGGTATTGATATTTGGTGTGCCTGCCTTACATATCCCTGCATTTGGCATTGTGGGTTCCGCTACGGCAGTAACGGTTTCCAGAATCATAGGTGTGACTGTCAGGGTTTTGGTTTTATACAACTTTAAAGGTCTTAAACTGAATCTAAGCCTAAAGGATGATTATAGAATCAGGGGAGATATGATTAAACGGATCATTAATATAGGCATCCCCGGTTTCATCGAGCAGGCAGTTATGCAGGGCGGTTTCCTGGTACTGCAGATTATCATTGTCCCGCTGGGAACAGTCGCTATGGCGGCATATCAGATCGGTTTAAATATAAATGCACTGGCTTTCTTCCCTATCTTCGGCTTTGCTATAGCAAATACAACTCTTGTCGGCCAGAGCCTTGGGGAGGGGGATTATGAAAAGGCGGAAACCTATTCCCATGAGAGCTTGAAGATAGCAATGGCAGTGGCTTTTGTTATTGGTATCCTAATGTTTATTTTCTCTAAACATCTTGCGGGTTTGTATTCCGGCGATCCCCTAGTAATAAAGGAATCCATCGGTATAGTCTGTACATTTGGAGTGATAGAGCCGCTTCTGGCGGTACTTAATCTATGTTCGGCAACATTAAAAGCCGCCGGAGACATTAAGTATGTTATGATTACTTCCTTTGTAGGCTTGTGGACTTTCAGGGTTTTATTGTCTTTCCTGCTTATCAGCTGGTTTGGAATAGGCCTGACCGCAGTTATGATAGGTATCTTTTTCGATTTCAGCTCAAGGTCTGCCATGTATCTTATCAGAGTGAATCATGGAAAATGGAAATTTCTCGCAGTGTAAAGATGGCGGAGTTTTGAAGTTTTGTTATCAGGGAATTTAATTAGAGGCGAACAAATTCTATGAAATGTATTTTTAATTAGGGGTAATTATGAAAAAGGAGCTCAAAAGGCTCCTTTTTTTCTGTAGTTTTCGAGAGAAATCCATTCTCTTTTTTCTTTGTTCATTAAGAACTATTCGCCAGAATATAACATAAATTGATTATATGAATGTTAAAAAGTAAGGAGGCAGGTAATGGTAAAAGAAAAATTCCTGACTATCATGACGAATACCGTATATAACTATATGAACCGAAAGCCGGAGAAACGAATGCTTAAGATAGTTGGGTTAGTAGATAAATCAGATAAAAAAGATATTCTGAAAGCACAGCGTATGGTATTTCGTAAAATTATCGAGGATAAGGATAGTAACTGGTATAAATATATACTTAGTATGTGGGAGGATATTGATCCCGGAATAAGAAAAGTCTTCTTCCGCAATTTTATATGTAATGCTACGTTATTTTCCAGCAAAGATCATAATAAGCTGCAAAAGAAATATGGCTGCAATATCCCCTTTGCAATATTAATGGATCCTACCTCAGCCTGCAATTTAAACTGTACCGGGTGCTGGGCAGCACAATACGGCAATAAGCAATCCATGAGCATTGAAACACTGGATAATATCATTAAACAGGGTAAGGAGTTGGGGGTACATTTTTACGCTTACTCAGGAGGAGAACCTCTTATCCGTAAACAGGATATCATAAAACTTTGTGATAAGCATAAAGACTGTATTTTCACCGCATATACCAACGGAACACTGATAGATGAAGCATTTGCAGATGAAATGCAACGTGTAAAAAACTTTATACCGGCAATAAGTATAGAGGGCTTTGAAGATGAGACTGACGCAAGAAGGGGAAAAGGAACTTATAAAGCAGTTGTCAGGGCTATGGAGATATTAAAGAAGAAGAAATTAGCTTTCGGCGCATCGTGCTGTTATACCCGCAAGAATATAGAAGTTATAGGAAGCGAAGCATTTATAGACGACCTGGTAGCCAAAGGGGCAAAGTTCGCATGGTTCTTTACTTATATTCCAGTTGGTGCGGATGCTGTACCGGAGTTAATCGTCACTGCAGACCAACGTGAATTAATGTATCGCCAGATTCATAATTTCCGTAAGACAAAACCGATATTTTGTGTGGATTTCTGGAATGACGGGGAATATGCCGGAGGTTGTGTTGCAGGTGGGCGCAGATATCTGCATATCAATTCGGCCGGAGATATAGAACCCTGTGCTTTTGTCCACTATTCCGATTCCAATATTTATAATACACCGATTCTGGATGCGCTTCAAGGACCGCTGTTTATGCAGTATTATAAAAATCAGCCCTTTAACGGCAATCATCTGCGTCCATGTCCGCTGTTAGATAATCCGGAACGTCTGGTTGAAATGGTAGAAAGGTCCGGAGCTAAATCAACGGATTTGCTTCACCCGGAAGATGTACATGAATTGAAGCAAAAATGCGGGGAAACAGCAAGTCAATGGGCCGTTACTGCAGACCGCTTATGGGCCAAGACTCATACCTGTTATAATTGCGGTTATTGCAGGAACGGAAAGGATAAGACTACTGTAAAGGAACTCAAATAATTAGGAATAGGTTTATAACCCGGAAGGCAGTGTCCAATTAAAGTCTCAACAGGTTTTGCTGATTGTATGAATGAATGATCACAAAACAATTTCACAAAACAGTATCACACAACAATATCACAAAACAATATCACAAAATAATATCAATAAGTAATATCAATAATTAATATCGGTATATAATATCAATAAATCGTAAGGGATAGCATATTACATTTTGTGGGGTATGCTATCCTTATTATGTAAACCTGTTTTTCTGCTTCTGATACCCAATAAAGATACAATCCGACAATTTAAATAAAATAATGGGTAGCGCAAAAGAAAAAGTATGGTAAAATAATGATGATAAAGGGCAGGAGGTTTGATGCATGATTAAATGGATAGTTTTGGATATGGACGGCACACTGTTAAATGAAATAGATCAGATTACGGAACGGACAAGAAGCTGTCTGATCCGTTGTCAGGAGAGGGGAATTCGGATTATATTAGCCAGCGGACGGAGTTATCCGCGTCTGCTCCCTTATGCGCAGCAGCTGCAGATGAAAGAACATAATGGTTACTTAATCGAAGTAAACGGAATGGCAACATATTATCTGGCCACAGAAGAAAGGCAGGTTATACGGCAGCTGCAGGAAGAAGATATACGGACTTTGTTTGCATTTGGGCAAAGTATGGAGGTAGAAGTGCAATGCTATGAGGATCAGGCAATTTATTATTGGATACCGGAATGGCAAAGAATAGAGAAAGAAAAAGAACGTACCTTACGTGGTCTGCCAAAAGATTATCCGAATCTTGGCGGAGCATGGACCTGGATCACAGATATAACGAATGGTTATCCGCTGCAGAAACAGATACAGTCGGTGGAAGAAGTACCAAAGAAATTGAATAAAATAAATTGCGCTGCGGACCCTAAAACAAATCAAAGAGTGTATAACAGTCTGAAAGAACAGTATGGTGAAGATTATGAAATAGTAAGAAGTTGTCCAAGGTTGATCGAGATTTCTCCCAAGGGAATTACCAAAGGGCAGACTTTAAAATATTTCATGAATAAATTTGATATTAAATATGATGAAGTACTGGTTTTTGGAGATGGAGAGAATGACGTTGATATGTTTCGTCAGATAAAATACAGCGTTGCAATGGACAATGCGGAAGAATTTATAAAAGTACAGGCTTATACCGTTACGAAAAGCAACAAAGAGGAGGGTGTGGCACTGATTCTGGAAAAATTATTGGATAAGATGGAGACAGTTGAATAATATAAGAAGCTGCGAAAAAGAATACCACGTGATATTTCATCACTATGACGGCGAAATGATTCCCTTTGAAGATGAGACATTTGACGTTGTAATCGTATGGAGTCAGACCTTTGAGAAAAAATCATGGAAGGATAAAATATGATAAGAGAATTTAAAATCAGCGATTTAGAATCAGTTATGAACTTATGGCTTGATACAAATATACAAGCTCATGATTTTATTCCCCAAAGCTACTGGATAGGAAATTATGACAAGGTAAAAGAAATGTTACCTGATGCAACCATTTATGTTTACGAGAACAATGATATGCTTCAGGGATTTGTTGGTTTAATGGGCAATTATATTGCAGGAATATTTGTTGAGGTGAGCTGTCAATCCATGGGTTTAGGGAAAGCGTTACTCGATTATATTAAGGCAAACCATTATGAATTAACTTTGCAGGTTTATAAAAAGAATGTCCGCGCGGTTACATTTTATCTAAGGGAGTCATTTGCAGTCACAAAAGAACAGCAAGATGAAAATACCGGCGAAACAGAACTTGTAATGCATTGGACAAAATAAACATTAATCAGATTATTTTGCAGCAAAGCAGGTTAGTAACGAATAGAACCGGTATTCGACAACGGATAAAGTACCCGTATACAGATACCAAAGCAGACCGAAAATGATATGCTCCTCCTTGCAAATGACAGTACTATTATTTAAACTGTCTGCCACAAGGGGAGCATAATTTACGGCCTGCTTTTTAGTTGTTATTATAACGATTTATATTACTGCAATAGTATAATGAGTTTTCCGGTTTTCAAATCAATCGTCCGTTATACTGTAAATAAGCGATATAATAGGGTACAATTTTAAGAAATTATTCTCCGATTTCAAAGGTACAATGAACGACAGCTGTGATCTCTTTCTCCATTGAAGAGGTATCATTTACTCCATAATCTTCAACATCATTGGAATATAACGGAGTAATCTGCATAACACCCATATCGGCTTTTGTTAAACCACCAAGCTTGCTTCCAGCGTTTTCAGCGATCATCTGAGCACGTTTCCTGGCATCTTTGGTTGCTTCGGCAAGCATCGTAACCTTTAAATCAGCTAATTTGGTATAGAGATATTGTGGATTATAGGATTGGAACTGTACACCGTCATTCAGAAGCTCAGTAGCACTTCTTGAAATTTCTGTTACTTTATCAATTTCAGAGGAACGAATCGTGATGGTTTCACTTAGATCATAATTATTGATCTCATTTGTCTGTATTCCATTAATATCGAACACATAATTAACCATTGTGTTAATTGCTGAAAATATAATATCCTCTTCTTTGATTCCCTTACCCATAAGATATTTTTTTACCTTTTCCCGGTCTGTTTCCAGTTGGGTATAGGCATCCTTCAGTACAGGGGATTGTTTATTGAAATAACCCGTCCATACAATCAGATCCGAAGTGATCTGTTTTTTGGCTGAACCGGTAACTTCTATACTGGTTCTGGTGCTTTTAATCTTAACGAGTCCGTTCACTCCTATCAGCGATGCAGCTACGATACCCGCCATAAGGATCACTGCAACAATGATATTCCCTATCATCCTATGTTTGTTATCATTCATAACTATGTATCCTCCTATAATACGATCCTTTTCATACACCTATCTTACTCTCATGCCTAAAATACTTCAAGTTTTATTAAATAAAATTAATACATTTAATAAAAACTTAAAATATTACCAAATACTGCTAATAGGGGAACAGCAGGCAACAGACATGGTAACGTTTATCTTTTGTTGAGCCGCCTTCTTCACACCATTCAAAAAAAGTCTGATGTTTTTAATATGGGTATTAACAATACGCTCGTCACCCCAGAAATCATACTTCCATAAAGTGTTTAATAGAAAACTATAAAAGTAAAAAAATTATAGATTATGGACATAATAGTTGATGTTTTTTGATTACTTGATATGATACTATGTGTTTGTCCTATAATTTATTGCAGGAGGGGGGATTTCGAATAAATTAGTTTTCACATTTATGGCTATAACATTATATGGATGTGAAAACAGCGGCAAAACACAAGATACGACGTCTACGATAAAAGAGACAACAAAGGAATAGGTAATACTAACGATAAACGCAAATAAGGAGACAGAAAAAGACACGAATACGGAACCAGCAGTGATAGAAACTTCGGCTGAAGATGCCTTGACAGTTATGGTATGACCAGGACTTACGACCGGCTGTAAGCGAGGCTCATCAGTCAACCAGTCAGAAAATCTCTGGCTGATAAGGACACCGGCACAAGCCAATGCAACACTTCAAGCATCTATGGCAGACGATATAGCAGAGTAATACCGTACTCACAGACTATTTGTGGAATTTTCCCATTTGCGTATAATATACTTGTCTATGATAAGCCATGATCGATATACTTGACGGTAGCGTTAACTGCGCACCGAACTCGATCGGCAAAACAAAGATAAAAATGAATTCACCTCAGAGGACGTGTTGTATGACAATGGCATAAATGAAGAAACCTCACCTGAGGTGCTTAACCACGTTGCGCTTTAGCAGCAAGTCAGAAACGAGGAAACCCAACCTCAGAAATAAAAGGGGCAAATAATAATAGGGAGGAAATCACTATGAAAAAAATCTTAACGATTGTCATTGCGATTGTCATAGCTTTAAACTTTCCGGTACCAACTATGGCCATTGAAATACCAGCCAGCAATAATGTGTACGTCTTTGAGGCGGGAGATTTTGAGGTGGTAGACGGCTGGTATATCGGCGAAATCAATGTCGGTTGGCACGGTAATGGTAATAATAAAGTCGATGTGGACTGGGCCGGCAACGAGGGCGAGGTCATCGTCACGCCGTATACGGTAGAGAATAACAAACAAGAAGCAGGCACGCTGGGAATCAAGATTGCGCAGACAACTGAGGAACAGACTGTTGTATTTACACTGACAAAGATAAATGGACAAAAGCTTGACGCTACAATTATGGTTCCCGCATTGTATGATGGCCCGATTTCATTTGACGTTTTAAGAACCGCGAACAACCCGGGATATTATTACTCCGGTGCACTGATCGATATGGGTGTTACTCTAACAGCCGACGCCGTGGATAAGGACACTTTCCTCGCGAAAGCCAGGGTAACCGAATATGACGGAAGTGTTCAGGGCTCTTTTGGAAATTTCGCTTGGGATCCTGAAAAAACGAGTTACGCTCTGGGCGATGGATGGGCTAGATGGAATATTGTTGATGCCTATGTTTCGGATGCCAATGGGAACAGAGTCGAGAAAGGGGAATATGTCAAAATCGACATCGAATGGCTGACCAGAACTGAGCCAAGCGGAGCCAGCAGCGCTAACCGCTATGACGTTCCCGCTACCCGAGCCGCGTGGTACACGGCAGGCGGATACATAGCCTATGCGAACATAGAGCTTGCTATTACACAAAATACAGTAATTCCTGGCATAGCGGAGGCGTCTTATGTTCAGGGAGAAACAAGGCACGATCCCCTATTCGACCAGTTTGAGATCTCGGATGCCCCTGGCGGAGGTAAGTACGCGCTGTATACCCCCGATAACGCAAGCGCAGACAATAAAAGGCCGATACTTATCTGGTTCCATGGCACGGGAGAACGCTATCATGGCGCTAACCCGGGCGGCAATCTCATAGGCAACAGAGCACTTTCGTTCGCTGATGAGGAATTTCAGGAGGACCTTGACGGCTGCTATATCTTGGCTCCGCAATCAACAACGGCCGGATGGAGCGGCAATCGGTTAAATGATATGGAACAACTTATCAATACGGTGGTCGCTGAAAATTATATTGACACAGACCGGATTTATGTTGGCGGTCTTTCCATGGGCACCGGCATGACAATTCCCCTGATAACATCTACTACCGAAAATAAAATTGATTTCGCCGCGGCGATTCTCTGCTCTGGAGGCAACTTAAATGCGGCACAGGCACAGATAATCGCCAGTAAGGGTTTCCCGGTGTATCTTGTTGGCAGCACGTCGGACGCCGCAGCCAACAACCTTCCTGCCTCTCTCGGGAACCTGTTGGCGGCAGGTGTTGACGCCAAGATGAAGCTGTATCCTGCGGGCCCCGTTTTCGACGGAACATATTATTTTGGCGCTCACGACGCATGGAATTATATTTATAACAATATTGTAGAGGACGAAGATGGCGTAACCATCTTCGAGTGGCTTGCTAATCAGAGCCGCTGAGTTTCCGGAGTGTTTACATAGATTCGCGGATGTGACAATCAATTCGATATCGTAGCCAAAAAAATGTAGCTGCGAATCGTAAAAACCCAGAAAATCCGAGAAGAAACCAAACCAAAATAGAAGAATGATACAAGGAAAAGAAAGTGATTCGGTTTCCTACAAGAGAGAAAATGAATGATTATTTGATGAAACAGGGGTTTTAAAGTTTTAAATAAACTTTGAGACCCTTGTTTCTTGTTATTTGGATATTCAATTATGGCTGAAGGTGATTAAATAATTGCTGCAAATGGGTAAAAGACTTTCCAAGTCGTAATATTTTATAGTTTTAGAGGAAGTGATACATCAAGAATTCCGTTAAATTTCCGTAAGCAGTTTTTTAATTATCGAAGTCTTTTTTTCGTCTATAGTAAAACCGTAAGCAATATTTAGAATAAACGGAGGGTAATGAATGAAAAAGACATTAGAGAAACAAAAATTGCCTCATAGCTGGCCTAAAATAATACTGGCGGTAGTTGGTTTAATTCTATTGATCAGTACTTTCACTTTCCTTATTGCAGGTATGCTTCCGGTTAAGGAATATAAAATCGGTGAAAGGCGTTCCTGTTATGTTACCATGGAAGATGGCACCAGATTTATTTATAATATTGTAGAATATGCAAAAAACATGTAGAATACGCAGATAATATTGTGAGATTTTGGAATTTATTATAAAATATTACTGTAAATAAATACCGTTTTCTGTTAACTGAAAGGGGATGATTCCATTGGAAAATATAATATTAAGGCTATAGTCTATATGCTAATGAGATGTGATGTAAAAATTTCAGATAAGTTAAAGAATATATTGTCTCAAAAAAGCTGTAGAAGAATAATAAACAAAAAATCGACTGGAATAGTTCTTATTTTAGATAAAAGATTAGGTTATGGTATTTCGTAAATACCTATTAAATTCTAAGAAAAGGAGATTAATTATGAAATCGAAATTTATACGTAAAATTATTATTTTAATTGGTGTTTTTACATTGGCTTTTAGCAGCACAGTTTTAGCGGCTGAGTATAAATTATTACCCCTAGCATCACTTTATAAATGGAGTACACCACAAGATATAAAATGGATTTATATTCAAGATGGTGTTTATGATTATCATTCTTCTATAGTAAGCGGATTAAATGGATGGGAAGAAAAAACTAGTAAATTGAATTATAGTGAAGGGGATGATAGTTCATGGGATATGAGATTTTGGAGTGATGACATGGGAAGTACAGGTTGGCATGGATGGTGTAATCCCGTTCTTAAATTGGTTAATTTAAATGATTATTATTACTCTTCATTTATAAATGATAAAGCGGAACTTGTTGCTCATGAAGTAGGTCATGCTAATGGATTAGATGATGTAGATTCAACAAAAGTTTTAATGAGAAGTAGTGGATATAATCATTCAAAATATCCAACAAGTGACGATATTGAAGGAATAAATCAATTATACTAAAAGATTAAATATATTAAAGGAGGCAACTATGAAAGGAAAAATATTATTTACATTGTCTTTAGGAATATTATGTGGTTTAATATATGTAACTAAAATAACGCCTGACGGTAATAACAAAGATATGCATTTGAAGGTTGATTATACAGCTACTTCGTTAGAAGACTTGACAAATAATTCATCTATTGTTGTTGAAGCAACTGTAAATAATGAGCAAGAAGAAATTGATTACTCTGGAATAACTTTCACTTTATCAGAAATAAAAATTAACAATATAATAAAAGGTGATAATTTACTTAAAAATGATACTGTATTATTACTGCAGACCAATTCATATGAAGATCCAGTTGTTGAAAAAGGATCAAAAAAAATTCTATTTTTAAACAAATATGAAGGACCTATTGTTGAAAATGCTTATGTTTGTACGGGACTTTATCAAGGTAATTTTACGGTAAATGAAGATAATACTATTTCTACTAGTACAAAATATAGCAATAATATTACAAATGTATTTGTAAATAAATCAAAGGATGAACTTGAAAAATCAATAAAAAAAATAAATAAGAATTAATAAGTGTTTTTGGGTGATACAATTTACATAGTATTACATATATTATTCTATCTGTAAATTAATTTCATTTGTCTTATATTTATAATCAAACCGCCTTAATTAGGTTTTAGGGGTATACACTTGGGTTAATTCGTATTTACTTAAGAATTTTTATAAACAGTGAGGTCTAAAATGAAAAAAATTTTTGGTTCTTGTATTGGGTTATTAATAGTTATAATCATATTTGTTGTGTTAAAACTTACAAACTCTTATACAATTGAAAAAGCCACTGATAATGGTGATTTTATTAATTACCCTGAACAAACAAATATTGAAAGCTTCAATGAATTTATTACTAATGTTAATAATCACGTTAATTCCAAAATACGGATTACGGAATATTCAAAAGAAGGGGTACCTAAAGTAAATGATTTAACTTACGATAATAATGTTATTGTACTGCATTCATTCTATCCTAATAGTTTATTTAATAAAAAGAAAATAACAGGAGAATATACGGAGATATATTTTGAAAGTACTGGTGATGATAAAGATATGTATTTAATTAATTCAAAACTAGGTACTAAGACTTATATTTGCCAAATCAGGAATTTTAAATGAATGATAGGATAATTAAATATAATAACATAGTAAAAGAAATCTGCGATAATATAAATGTAGCTCAGATAAATGAATTGTTACACATAAAGGTTACAATGATTGTATAAGAGGATAACGACGGAAACTATATAATTCCGTTTTTATCCTCTTATCATTATGTTATGTAGTTTTGATAGGCAGATGTTATAACTGAATGTTGGATAAGATTGAAGTTGAAGAATGGGTAGAGCGAGACAAAAAGAAATGGGCTTAATTATGTGAATCATGAATTCAAAATATAAACAGGATGGAGTCTTAAATAAATTTAGAAATTATTGGACTAATTATTTAATGGATTTAATCGAAATAAACAAAATTGTCATTACTATTGAATTTTAAAATTATTTAACAGATAAGATTATTATTTTACTTAATCATCACTGCAAAATACATGATGTAAATCCTGTTTTTTGGTATGCATTAGCTAACACACAATGGGAGTATGACAGATTTTTTACCTTATGTGAAAGAAAAAGCACATTTTTTATTAGTGGAAGTGATATATCGTAAGAATTCCGTTAAATTTCCGTAAGCAGTTTTTTAATTATCGACGTCTTTTTTCATATATAGTAAAACCGTGATCACGATTTAAAATAAACGGAGGGAAATGAATGAAAAAGACGTTAGAGAAAGAAAAATTGTTTCATAGCTGGCCCAAAATAATACCGGCGGTAGTTGGTTTAATTCTATTGATCAGTACTTTCACTTTCCTTATTGCAGGTATGCTTCCGGTTAAGGAATATAAAATTGGTGAAAGGCGTTCCTGTTATGTTACCATGGAAGACGGCACCAGGTTAGCGGTCAGGTATACACTTCCCGCTGGCCTGAAAAACGGAGAAAAAGTTGCAGCTATTATGGAAACTACCAGATATGGCACTCAGTACAAAGAAAGCTTTGTCTTGAGGGCATTACTAAACCTTGGCATAGCCCATGACGTACCTACGGCAATGGAACAGGAACTGATCAAGTCAAAGTATGCCTATATTGCGGTAGATGCCAGGGGTTCGGGGGCATCCTTTGGAACCAGGGAAATGGAGTGGTCCAAAGAAGAAATGAATGATATCGGCCAAATGATTGTTTGGATCGCAAAACAGCCCTGGTCTAACGGCAAGGTAGGAACTTACGGTATATCCTATAGCGGTAATACTGCCGAAATAGCAGCGGCCTCTGATCAACCTGCTTTATTTGCCGCGGCGCCCTTGTATCCTGATTTTGATGTTATGCGGCAAATGGTAAAACCCGGAGGTATTCTAAATGATGTATTGGTTAAATCCTGGGGTGATTCCGTAGCTGATATGGATGCGAATAAAGGCAATTTATTTACAGCAGGTACAGCAGGCGTTGATAGCGATAAGGATGAAAGATTATTAAAGGAAGCAATTGCGGAACATCATACCATTGATATTTACAAAGCAATGAAAAATATCACCTATATGGATGACATTTTGGCTGGAAATTATACAGCCGGTTCCCTTTCTCCCTTTCATTACAAGGAGAATATTGAAAAATCAGGAATTCCCATCTACTCAAGAGTAGGCTGGCAGGATGCGGGAACGGTAAATGGTGCCCTTGCAAGATTTCTGACTTATTCCAATCCACAGACACTGGTTATCGGTCCATGGAGTCATGCAGGCTGGCATTATTACGACCCTTTTATCAGCAAATCCTATTCGAAAAAAGAACTGGATTTTAAACAGGCAGATGAAGTGCTCTCTTTTTATAACAGCTGCCTTCAGGGAGAGAATCCTAACAAAGACGGATATAAGAAAGCGATTCATTACTATACTTTAGGGGAAGGAACATGGAAAACCTCAAATACCTGGCCCATTCCCGGTTTTGACCAAAAGAAATGGTATTTTGACTCCAACGGAAGACTCAGCATAGAGAAACCGGAAGAAACTACGGGAAAGGATACCTACAAAGTGGATTTTACCACATCTACCGGAAAATCCAACCGGTGGTTTACTAATTGCGGAGGCGGCCCCATCTTTTATCCGGATAGGGCAAAAGAGGATAAAAAACTGTTGACCTATACCAGTGAACCATTAGATAATGACATAGAAATAACCGGTGTTCCCGTTGTTACACTTAATATTTCTTCCACCTCCACCGACGGAGCTTTTTATGTTTACCTGGAAGATGTGGCACCGGACGGAAAAGTTACTTACATAACGGAAGGCGAATTAAGGGCATTAAATAGAAAAGTAGCAGAGACAAAGGATATTGGATATCAGGCAGTCGGTGTGGAACATTCTTATCTGAAAAAAGACGGCGAACAATTAACACCGGGAGAAAATACTGAATTAAAAATAGGTATGTACTGCACCTCCGTATATCTGCAAAAAGGACACCGAATAAGAATTGCCATAGCGGGCCACGATGCCGCCAGCTTTGAGCGGATTCCTGGGAATGGAGACCCAACCATCCAAGTTCAGAGAAACCGGATAGAATCCTCCTACGTTGAACTTCCAATGAGGATAAGAAAGTAATTAATAAAAAATAACAAATCACTTGACGTACGCTTTAACGTACACTATAATAAGGATGAAAGGAGATGATGTCATGACAGCGATTAGTGTAACAAAAGCAAGAGAGAATATCTATCAGATACTTTCTGATGTTAATACCAACAGCCAGCCGATTACTATTACAAATAACAGGGGTAAGAATGGTGTGCTGATATCCGAGGATGATTGGAATGCTATTCAGGAAACATTATATCTCAATTCTATTCCAGGAGTAGCAGAATCTATTGTTGCAGGCGGAAATACTCCCCTTGAAGATTGCTTATCAGAAGATGAGGTGGAGTGGTAAATGTATCGAATCATTTATGATAAGCAGGCTGTAAAAGATATTAAAAATCTTAAGTCTGTAGGATTGGATAGAAAAGCAAAAGAACTCATTGAATTAGTAAGAGAGAATCCCTTTAAGAATCCACCGCCATATGAGGGATTAGTCGGAAATTTAAGAGGTTTCTTTTCCAGAAGAATCAATATACAGCATAGACTGGTATATCAGGTATATGCAGAGTCAGTTGTGATTCATGATGTGGAGTATGAAGGAACAGTAAAGATAATTCGCATGTGGACTCATTATGATGGAATGAGATGATACAGTTAAGCCTCATTGGATAGAGTGAAATCTGTCTGGTGGGGCTCTATTGGATTTATTATTGTGTTTGCAGGTTTTTTGATAAGCTTTCTTATCCTTTATATACTTTCTAAAATTTACGTTGTTGGTACTATTCTAGTTATAATAATTGCACCTATCATAATTATTTATGAAATTGCTATGCTAATTTTCTTTTCTATTGATGACAGGCGACTATGGAAACAAATTCAAGAGATTAGAGCAGATAGAGTGGCTTGTACATATAAAGGGGTTACTCTAAACAAACAAATACTGAAAGCTTCAATAAATTTATTACTAATGCTAATAATCACGTTATTGAATATGATTGGTTTGAAAAACTGCCCCAGACCAGGCAAAAACGAAAAGAGAAGTCATGGATAAAGATTTTTGATATCTCACCGCCGATTGATACAAAATGGCACAGGAAAGGTATGTTTATACAGGCTGTTTTCTGGGAACTGCGTCTGGAGTATGTAGTTGCGGTAAGGCATTTTAAAGGAACGAGGAAAGGGATAACAGAAAAAATACCTGATCAACCATCTTAGAGGATTTAGATAATGCAAATCCTGTATGGAAAAGGAAATTACTTCTTCCAATGAAGATAAGAAAATAATAAATAATAGGTTACCGGAATGACCAGGGGCTGTTGCAAAATAAAAAAATATCGGGTTTGGGACTGGACTATAAACTAAATTTCCGCCAGACAGGATAATTTTAAATTTTGCAACAGTCCCTTGTCTTTTTATGGTAAAATATAGTATTAGAAAGTGAAAATATTATTTTAAGGGGATTTCTTATGGAACAGTATCATATCTTAGTGATCGATGATGAAGTTGAAATAGTTGAATTAATCGAAATATACCTGTTAAATGAAGGCTATCAGGTATTGAAAGCATTTAACGGCAGTGATGGGATTCAGATTCTGGAAGCGAATACCGTACATTTAGTCATCCTGGATATTATGATGCCGGGAATAGACGGACTGGCGACCTGCAGAAAGATCAGACAGTTTAACAATATTCCCATTATTATGCTCAGTGCAAAAACGCAGGATATGGACAAAATATTAGGACTTGGTACCGGTGCCGATGACTATATGATAAAACCCTTTAATCCCATGGAATTAATCGCCCGGGTGAAATCCCAATTAAGACGTCATTTATATTTTGATAAACAAAATCTAATAAAAACCGAAGACAGTATCCTGAATATAAAAGGGTTAGTCATCAATAAAAAAAATCATCAGGTACTTCTCTATGGGAAAGAGATCAATCTCACCCCCACTGAGTTTGATATCCTTGTTTTACTGGCCGGTAATGCCGGTACTGTTTTTAACACGGAAGAAATATTTGAAAGGGTATGGAAAGAAAAATATTTTGAATCTAATAATACGGTAATGGTCCACATTTGGAGATTAAGGGAAAAAATTGAAGAAAATCCGAAAGAACCGAAAATTATAGAAACCGTATGGGGAGTGGGATATAAAATTGAAAATTAAACTGAAATCGATCCGTGTTAAATTAATAGGAACCTTTTTCGCCTGTGCTTTGATTACTGTCTCCGTCATGTTTTTTATTTTTATGTTATTAATGAAAGCATCCGAAAACATACCATTTGCTGTATTTTTTCTGAACCATATTATCTTCTTTACCGTACTTTTATTTCTTTTCCTTGTATTTTTACTGATCTGCTGCTTTTATCTATTTACTAACAGAAGAATGCGGTACTTTGAGGACATACATAATACACTGGAGGATATCGCCGGGGGTGATCTTGACTTTAAAATACCTGTAAGGGGAACGGACGAACTCTCGGAATTAGCAATGACGGTAAATCATATGACTTATCAGTTAAAGTTATTGCAGGAGGAAGAAAAACGTTGGGAAAAAACTAAAAACGATATGGTTACCAATGTATCCCATGATCTAAGAACACCCCTCACGTCAATCTTAGGGTATATGGAATTAATCTCAAAAGGCAATTATACCGATGAAAAAGCGCTGAAACATTATGCTGATGTTGCATATAACAAAGGTATTAACCTGAAGACGTTGGTGGATGACCTTTTTGAATATTCAAAATTAAACAGTACGGAGCTTAAGCTGAATAGAATAAATATCAATCTTACCGAACTGTTGGAACAGATCGTACTTGGATTTTTGCCTGTTTTTAAAGACAACAATATGGAATATGACATCTCTTATGCCCATGATAAAATCATGGTAGACGGGGATCCGCTGCTGCTTGCAAGAATGTTTGATAATCTTATTAACAATGCTGTTAATTATGGAAAAGAAGGTAAATATCTAAGAGTGGAGATACGAAAGGAAACTCATAATGCTATCATCCGAATCATAAATAACGGTCATACGATTCCGGCAGAGGATTTACCCTATCTATTTGAACGGTTTTATAAAGCCGACAAATCCAGGAGCATAGATAAAAACGGTTCAGGAATTGGACTGGCTATTGTAAAAAGCATCGTGGATATGCATCATGGTACGGTAAAGGCTGAATCGGAAGATGATAGAACTACATTTGAAGTGAGGTTACCATTTAAATGTGAGAGTGAAACAAATTGATGGGTAAGATATTGGATAACAATGGAGGGTGAACAGATGTAAGATTTTGATATAAGCTTAATGGTAATATCTGATATGATCAACCCAGGATGGCAGTTATAATTATTGTATTTTACGTCTGATAATCGGGGGGAATATCAGAGACATGAGTATAGACGGGAAGGCATGGTAAATATATTGGAATATATGCGTACATTTCCCGCAGGACCAGAGTATTACTGGATACCATATGAAACGGGCAATATAGTAGTTAAAAGGCACTATGAATGTTACAGATTTCAGGATAGTTGTGATTCATATAATAATGAGCCGATAACAGCGTAGGTGTTATAATGAAAAGTAAGTATTTAGGAAGATATCTCTGATTATTAAATTAGGGAAATTTTTATGATTAATTAAATGAAATCCGTTTACTTAATATGGTGAGAGTTAAATTTCAACTACTAAAATTAATTGGATTTATAAAATTAATAATCTTTGGTTGAATTATCATGTAATAAGTTTTAAAATAACTTTAAAGTATAAATGTCAAATAATGTTAGAAAAGTTTGAATTATAACTTAATATGGAGGGGAATGAAAAAAATCAATTAAATGCGAGCTACTACTGGCACATAATTATATTTTTCATAAGTTATAAAGAGTATGGATATAAAAAAAGTAATGATTCTTGTTAAGGGGGAAGATAAAACCCAAGAAATAAGTAATATTGACTGTGACCTCAAAAATAAAAAAGTAGAAATTACATATAAAGGTGGAATCACTACTTACGCATATAATCAGAGTAAAGTAGTTATTTTAGAGAATCCTAAAGTTATTGAAATAAACGGACATGCCGCCTATGTAGATGATATGCCTGTTTATGAGCCACAGTTTATTCTCGATTTTGGAAAATGGATTCGAATCGTTCAAAAAAGTGGAAAGATACTTGCAATTAGAGATAAATCGTTTTCTTTGGTAAAAAATGGGGTTGCCAATCAAGATTCAATACAAATACTGGACTATCTAAAGGATATATCCCAATATACTGCTGATAACCTGGAGGAAGAAGCTTTTTTGAAACAAGAAATGGAACAGCTTACTTTTATACATCCGGAAAGTGTTCTGAGCTGTTACTTGAACGGACACCCTGTTGAACTACGAAATACTGACACAGATACTATCATCTTTCCTTTCCGATTTAACCTGAGTCAGAAAACTGCACTTGAAAATTCTCTTACAAGCTCTATTTCAGTTATTGAAGGGCCACCTGGCACTGGAAAAACCCAAACAATCCTCAATATTATCGCAAACCTCGTAGCAATTCATGGGAAAAGTGTAGCAGTTGTGTCAAATAATAATGAAGCTGTTAAAAACGTCATTGAAAAGATGACAAAACAGGGTTACGGCTTCCTAACTGCTTTTCTGGGAAAAGGAAGTAATCAAGATACTTTTTTGGTAATATGCCAATAGTTCAGGTAGACGGATGGAACTGCGAAGAAGTAAAAGAAGAGTTGATTCAAGTGATTGAAGTATTGAACTTGAAGCTGAATCAGTTATTGAGGATTGACAGAAAAAGGGCACAGATTTGGCAGAATTTGCGAGCTTGGCAATTGGAACAGGAACATTTTGAAGAATATTATGCCCGACAGGAAATTGAGGAAATTGATAGGCTTCCGCTATTCAAGGCAACCCCAGACCGAATTGTTTCTTTCCTGGTGGAAACCTCTTTGGCTGAAGAAAGAAATAAATCCAAAAAGTTTCTTTTTAAGTTGAGGCTGCTCTTTAAATATGGAGTTTTGGATTACAAAAAACTGAAGCAACAAGAATTATCCATTTTATTATCGCTTCAAAAGGAGTTTTATAAGCAACAGACTCGGAAACTGGAAATTGAAATAGCTGCTTTAGATAATAAACTAGCCAGTGAATCCTTTGATGATCTACTTGAGAAACACCAGAAGTATTCTGAAAGGTTATTTCGTAAGTGTTTGTATCAAAGTCATAACAGATTGTCAGAGTCTGATTTTAATAAAAAAAATTTCAAAGTGAGATTTCAGGAATTTATCAAGAGATTTCCAATTATCCTTAGCACGACCCATGCATTGCGTCGTTCTGTTCCACAGAATTACTTACTGGATTATGTAATTATTGATGAGGCTTCACAAGTGGACTTAATTACTGGCTCATTGGCTTTTTCTTGTTGTCGGAATGTAATTATTGTAGGTGATATTAAGCAACTTCCTCAGATTACTGACGAAAAAATAAAACCGATGTTAAAAACAGCGCCATCTCAGCAGATATATAACTATTTTCAGTATAATATTTTATCTTCAATTATAGGGCTTTATGGAAACAGATTGCCTCGTGAGATCCTGCGGGAGCATTACCGTTGTCATCCCCAGATTATTGAGTTTTGCAACCAGAAATATTATGATGGAAAATTGATTCCATACACTAATTCGAAACTATCAGATTGTCCTCTGGTGCTTTATAAAACTGCTGAGGGTAATCACATGCGACGGATTACAAGAGGAGAAAAGAAAGGAAATTATAATCAGCGGGAGCTTGATGTAACAGTTGAGGAGGTTTTGAAAGAGCATATTGCTACTGAGAATTATAAAAATATCGGTTTTGTTACACCATATCGTAAACAGGCTAATAGGGCTGAGCAATTATTGCCTGGTAGCATTGAGAGCGATACAGTACATAAATATCAAGGTAGGGAAAAGGATGTTATGATAATGTCCACTGTATTGGACACTACAAGGGAAGGTCAGAAAGGATTGAGTTTTGTAGATGATCCCCATATGGTCAATGTGGCGGTTTCCCGTGCTATTAGACAGTTTGTACTGGTAACGGATCATAACCTCTTTTTTAAAAAGGGAAAAGACATTGGAGACTTAATACGCTATATTCAATACAGTACTTTAGATGAAAATATAATCGAAAGTAAAGTTATATCTGTTTTCGATTTGCTTTACCGGCAGTATTCCAGTAAACTGATTTCATTGAAAGCCAAAATGAACTATAATGCTCGATATCAGTCGGAAGAGGCACTTCGTGTTCTATTAGAGGATATTCTCTCAGAGCCAAGATATAATCGTTACAGCTATGTACAAGGTATGCTATTACGTAACTTATTGAATACTGTGGATTTACTTTCATCTGAAGAACTGCTCTTTGTAAATAACAGAGCATCGCTGGATTTTGTTGTATTTTATAAGCAGGATAAGGTCTGTGCACTTGTGATCGAAGTTGATGGATTTGCCTATCATGAAAATAATCCAGGACAGTTACAGCGTGATGCATTAAAGGATGCAATTCTAGCTAAATACGAAGTACCAATTCTGAGGCTTGCTACCAATGGAAGTAGGGAGAGGGAGAGAATACAGAGTTTTTTGTATGAATAATATGGTATATATATTTAAAAAGGAGGCCGTTATTATATCTGATGAACGAAATGGAATAAAATGGACCAGAGAAGAAACAATTTTGGCTTTTGATTTGTACTGTAAAACTCCTTTTGGCAAGATTTCAAGAAATAATAAAGATATTATTGAACTGGCAAATTTATTAGGAAGGACACCTAGCTCAGTAGGATTGAAGATGCATAATTTAGCACATTTTGATCCAGAACTAAGAAAGCGGAATGTCACTGCCATGGCGCATGGAAGCAAATTAGATGAGGAGATTTGGCAGGAATTTTCACAAAATTGGTTGGAACTTACATATCAAGCTCAGCTTATACTGGCTAAAAGAAAGAATATTGAAGTACAAAAGGGTCTTAATATTAATGATTACGAAATAATCCCAGAGGGCGAATATAAGGAACAATTAATTAAAATACGGATTGGACAATATTTTTTTAGAACGTCAGTATTAAATTCATATAATAATCGATGTTGCGTAACAGGTCTATCTAAACCCGAATTATTAATTGCAAGTCATATTAAACCTTGGAAAGACAGTGATTCTAAAACCGAGAAAACAAATCCAAGTAATGGTTTATGCTTAAATGCTTTCCATGATAAAGCTTTTGATAAGGGCTTCATAACTATAAATAAAGATTATTGTATAATTATCTCTAATTACATTAATAAGACTGGAATGGATGAGCAGACAAGAAATTGGCTAATATCATATAATCATAAACAAATATACTTACCTGATAAATTCTTACCTGGAAAAGAGTTTATTCAGTATCATAATGATATGATTTTTAAAGGGTAATAAGCATTAGTAAATATAATTATTAACCAAACGGTTAAGCTAATGAGCAAACTATATATAAAGATTATCAAAGTAATATTTATTTGCTGTTCGTAGAACTCCAGAAAATATTTATATTTATAGGTGATTAAATTATGGCTGGATATGATCTTAATGAAGGATATTTTATAAAGAAACAGTTAACTGAAGATGATTTTTGGTCTGGTTTTAGTTCCATGTTTTCAAATAAGGCAGTACATGATACAAGTTATAAATTTGGTTTCTTTAAATCAATTTTGGACAGCCTCTATAACACTGATGACAACCTTATATTAACTTTTGATCAATTGTTTTATAAATTTACCGAGATTTATTGGAATTTGGTTTTAAAATATAATTTACGTCAGAAAGCAAAGACAAAAAATGATAGAGAAACTGCTTTAGAGAGAATATTAAAAGACGCTTTAGAAAAAGAGGAAATTATAAGAGATGTTAGTTTTGAAGTACTTTCGGATGAGGTTAAACTTCGAATATGTCATAAGGTGAAGATGAAATGTAAGGAGAATGTTGTTGGTGCATTATTTAGAGATTCCGGAGACGTTTTATATTCCTTTTCAAAAAAGGCAGAATATATCCAGTTAAACCCCATAGCTTATGCCTTTATGACTAAGCACAAAAAAATATTAGAGAAAATGAATTACTTCGAGTGGGCGAAATTTCTGGAAAAGGTAAATGAAGACATGGTGATAAGAAATTTATTGAATAACCTTGATACAATTACACTAAGAAACGATCTATCATATTACCGGAAAATTCTTTTTGATGAGTTTGAGGAACGAAAATGTTTCTATTGTGGAAAAGAACTGAAAGAAGGCAAGATACATGTGGATCATTTCATTCCTTGGTCATTTATCAAAGATGATAATATCTGGAATCTGGTTTTAGCTTGCCCGGAATGTAATTTAAAAAAATCAGATAAGTTAACCCCGGATAATTATGTGGAAAACCTCATTATCCGGAATGAACAATTACAGGAAGAGATACAGGCTCCCTTAAGAGGATTTGCATCATATAAAAAGCAAAAATTGCGTTACATATACTATTGGGCTAAGTGTAATGGGTATGACGAGATCTGGATTCCCTGAAAAAGCAGGTTTTATAAATTCAAACTTTAAAATCTTAAATTAGTGAATTGATAAGAATGAAAGGAAGGAATTTGAATAGTGATAACAACTGAAGATTATGTATATAAAAAAGAGGCAGACTGGTCACTGTTTAATTGGGGGCTAACGCTTCCTGTTGATAACCAGGTTATCTTTGGTATGAAAATGAACCGTTTCCTTCAAAGGGGAGAAAGTAAGGATATTTATTTATACCTAAATGCTAAATCCTATAAAGCAAGAATCATTAATGTAAACTTTGACAAGAAATTTAAACGAAAAAAAGATACATTACAGATTAGGTATAATAAAGAGTTTGCAGATGTAATGAAGATATATTTTTCAAAGAGTTATCAGTATATAGTTAACCAAAGAGACATTAGGAAAGAAAATGGCGATAATAGTATGATAAAACTACCCGAGGAATATAAGGAATATTTGGCTATTTATACTACAGAATATGATGATACCTATATTTTAGAGCCAATTGTTGCAGAGGATATTTATGAATACAAAACTTTGATTCACGGGCAGCAGGAGCGTGTAATGGAAAATAGTTTTAACTACGAAATAGATGATTCGGAAGCATCAATTATTGAAACTGAACGAACTGTTAAAATTAGAAAGCTGAATAAGAAGATTGGAGATAATCTGAAATTATTATATGGCTATCGATGCCAGATATGTGGAATGTTGATTGGAGAAGGCTATGGCGCACATATTTGTGAAACTCATCATATTGAATATTTTGTGAAAAGTTTAAATAATGATGCATCTAATCAGATGATTGTATGTCCTATCATCATAGCATAATACATGATGTAAATCCTGTTTTTGACAGGAAACGATTGCTTTACATATATAAGAATGGATTGGAAGAAAAGTTATTAATTAATTTACATTTATAAGATCTACTTCTCGTCCTACAGCTTTTTGGTGATTCACACAGATCGCGTAGCAGTACCGTCCACTTTTACAGGTATATAAAAAGAAAAATAATCTGTTCCTTTTTGTATGAAGTTAAATCTATGTCATTATAATTCATACGCATGAATCTTTTGCATTATAAGATGTTCTAAATTGTAAAGAATGAATTTGTAAATAATGAGTGAAAGTGGTAAAATTAAAATGTTATACATGAAATCAGTTAGCTAAAGAATACAAGAAAAACAGATATAACAATAACACTTTACAATTTGTGGAAGACAATGGAATAAGTAATAAGAGTGAACTGTGTGAATGTATAAACATAAGTAGTAGAATGGTAACAAAGATTTTTAAAGGTAAATCTGTTATATTTGCTGTTATAGAACGAATTAGTAAGGAATTAGATTGTGAAATAAGTGATGCAGTAAAAATAAAATTTAATACATAGTGTAAGTACTATATTTGTAAATTCTATTTGTTATAGTATGATAGAAATAGAAAATGACAAAGGAAAGTGAATGCTTATAATTACATAAACGTTATGTGGAGGTACAGATAGTGAAAACATTAAAAGAATTATGTATTCCTCGTGAAAATGTGTTTGAAGGGATGAACAGGGAAGATGTATTAGATCTTGACAATTTAAAAAATGGTAGTATTGATGCAAAAGAGTTTTTCGAAGAAACATACGTAACAGAAGGTATGGAAAGTATGTATGATTCTGCATTTAGAAGATTCGCTGGAAAAGGTGCAAACGGGATTATTCGATTGACTCAGAATATGGGTGGTGGTAAATCTCATGCTATGATTTCACTTGGATTGTTAGCTCAGAATCCATCACTTAGGAAAAAAATTCTTGGAAGTAAAATAGAAAATGTACAAGATGAAATTAGAGTAGTTGCATATACAGGAAGAAACAATGATATACCATATGGTATTTGGGGAGAAATTGCAACTCAATTAGGAAAAAGAGAACAGTTTAATAATTATTATTCTCCGTTAGAAGCGCCAGGTCAGTCAGCTTGGGTTGAGTTATTGAAAGGTTCTCCTTTACTAATTCTATTAGATGAGCTTCCAACATACATGGAATATGCCCAAACAAAACAGATAGGTGATGGTACTCTTGCCACTATGACGGTAACAGCATTATCAAATCTTTTCAATGCTGTAGGAAAAGCTGAGTTAGCTAATGTTTGCATTATTATTGCAGATTTAAAAGTAACATATGAGGTTGGTAGCCAGTTAATTCAAAGATCATTTAAAAATCTGGATTCTGAGATCTCACGTTCTGCTAAAAATATCGAACCTGTACGTGCTACGTCAGATGATTTATATATGATTTTGAGAAAGCGATTATTTAAAAAACTTCCAGATGAGGCAGAAGTAAAAGTAATAGCAACAGCATATAAGGATACTGTGAATAAACAGCGACAGGTTGGATCAACAAATGCTAATGCTGACACTACTTATTCAGGCATAATGGATACTTATCCATTTCATTTGTCAATAAAGGATTTATTTGCAAGATTCAAGGAAAACAGTAATTTCCAGCAAACAAGAGGATTTATTAGATTATCTCGTCAGATGGTAAAAAATTTATTTGAAGGTTCTGACCCAAAGGCAGCTCATCAATATTTAATTAATCCATATGATTTTGATTTAAATGATACAGATATGTCTTCTATGATTCGTGACATTAAACCGAAGCTTACCGTGGCTGTAGCACACGATATTATAAGCGCTGGAAGAGGAGTTGCGGAAGAGATGTCCCGTGAAATGAAAAATGATACAATTATTGATATAAGCAAATTATTACTTTTTTCTTCACTTGGAGATGTGACAGGTGTTTTACAGGGACTATCTGAACCTGAAATTATTGGTATAGTTGCTGCTCCTGAAAAGGACTTAACAGATATAAAGATGTTAATTACGGAATATAAGACAAAAGCTTGGTATTTATATGTAGATAAGGAAGGAAGATATTTCTACAAAGACATTAAAAATATTAATGCAGAAATGAGAAATACAGTTGATTCATACACGCTTGACATTGCAAAACAAGAAATAAAAAAATTGTTAGAAGACAAATTAAAACCAACGGTAAGGGATTGTTACCAAAATGTATTGGTATTTCCTGCAATCGATGAGATTAACTTATCAAATGATAAAATTACTCTTGTTGTATTTGAACCAAACGTTTCTGGTGGAGGGTTACATCCAGATTTAAATACATTTTACAGCGGAACTAATCTGAAAAATAGGGTAATGTTTCTTTCTGGAAATCATGACACCATGAATGTATTATATGAATCTGCCAAAGAGCATAAAGCTATTAATACTATTATTCATAGATTAAAGTATGAAGAGCATGTAGCTGAGACAGATAGTCAGTATATTTTAGCATCTGATATTCAGATAAAAACAAATTTAAAATTATCATCTGCAATTAAAGAAACTTTTGTAACATTATATTATCCAACTCGTAAGGGAATTAGAAGCCAAGAAATTACAATGAATTTTACAGAAAATAGTTTTAATGCGGAAAAACAAATTCGAGATCTTTTGATATCAGTAGAAAAGTTTTTGATGGATACATCTACAGATGAATTTAGACAAAAGATAGAAGCAAGAATATTTACAGCTCGTCAAATGTTATGGCGTGATGTTTTACAGAGGGCAGCGGAAACAGAATCATGGCAGTGGTATAAACCATCATCACTTTCGGATGAAAAAAATAAGTATATAAGTATGGGAAGATGGACAGAAGAAAATGGTATAGTTGATAAGGAACCACCTCTTCCAGAAACAACCGTAAGCGTTAGGGAACTTTATAGAGAATCAGAAACAGGAGATGTTACATTAAAAATTATTCCGAAGAATGGGGATATAGTTTATTACGAAATAAATCAACCAGCAACAACTGCGTCTTCGAAAGTTAATAAGTTAGATGAATTCAAAACAGATGAATTAAAACTATCATTTTTATGTGTAGATTCAACTGAGAAACATCCTTTAGGATTATCTATAGAATGGACTAAATCTGTACATTTACAATATCGTTTTTATGATGATAACGGAAATAAAATGTGTGAATTAAAAGCGGATAGCAAAAAAGTAAAAATATTATATACTACAAATGGTTCAAATCCTAAAAATGAGGGTGCAAATTACGTTCTTCCATTTATAATTCCACGAGGAGCGAGATTATTACAAGTAGTTGCAGATAGTTCCACAATTGGTATTTGTTCAGAAATTTTATCCACTGAAATTCCTGATCAGTTGGATGATAAACAGGAATTAATTATTAATAAATTAACAGAAGTGACCTTAATTAGGAAGATTAGTGCAACTAATGCCGTTGAAACATACGCATTATTAGATTTGTATAGAAATCATAATGCATTGTTTAGTGAGGTAAAATTGGGAATACAAGAACGTGGCAATGATAATAATTTTGTTGAATTACTTTGTGGAGGAAAGGATGTCACATGTTCATCTGAAAGTATATTAGCAGTTATTAGAGATTTTAAAGTGAAACTTATGAATGATGTAGATATTGATATTCAGATAGAAACAAAAAATCAATCTTCAAAACTGGACAAGATTTTGAAGATTGGGTGGCTGAACGTAAGGAAGAATTAAATGATTATTTTGGAAAAGTTCAGCAGTAAAAGGAGTATTTTTATGGCAAAAATAAAATCACTTGGATTTGGATATATTCCAGATGAAACCAAACAACACTTTTTAGTTGTCATTCCAGCAAAACAGAATGCAGATGTTATGGTATATGAAAGATTTGTTTGGGATGATACAGAAGAACAAGTGAGTGAACTCTCTGAGAATAATTGTAGATTAAAGGTAATAATTAGCTACAATAAATGGAAGCTTGTTCAAACAGCTTTGGAGCGAGAATTTAATAAAACATTAAAATATAATAGTAAAATTGTGGGGAAATTTACCAAAGGCCAGATACCAGTAGAAAGGCTTTTAGGGAAAGAAATGATGCTTCTTCTATGGGGAATTGAAAAATGTGACCCTTCTGTAATAGAAACAGCTACAAGAAATTGGCTTGGATTAAGTAGGGAAGAGCGTTGGTGGATGTTTACAATGACTAATGCTAATACTGGCGGTGCGTTTGATGGAGATATTGGTTGGAGGGTAGCTGTAAGATACGCTTTAGCTGAAAATCCAATTAAGGAAAATAATGTCCAGGGTAATCTCGCAGAAGTTCTTTATAGTATGACACAATAGTTAAGGAGAAAATTAGATGTTAGATTATTCAAAATCGTTTATAGAAGAACAGTTTCCAGTATCGAAAATATCTAAAGAGAGTTATAAAGAACGAAAATCAGGTGCTGACCAAACTTTAACCGGTTTGGGAAAATGGTGGGGACGTAAACCATTAGTAATGGTCAGGGCAATTATAATTGGCGCATTATTACCAGTGAGTGATGATTATAAAAAAGATAGGGATGTTTTTTTGGAAATAATGGGTATGTCAAATAATTGTTTACTGAGAAGAAAAATCAAACAGATTACTATAAAAGAAATATATAAAAATATATCAGAGGCAGACCAACAAAAATACTTTAATATTATAAATGATAGTCCCAAAATTAAAGGAAGATTATCAGCTAATGATAAAAAATATCTACAAGAAATGGCATTTTTAAACTTATCATATGATGATAAATTGACTTATTGTATTAGATCAGAACAGATGAGTGATGAAAATATTAATTGGCACTTTGTAAATGCTCACTTAGAAACTAATGCACACAGCATAGAAACATTAGTTAATGAATTATCTATTAAAAGGTATAGAAAAAATGTTGTAGTTGGTGATTGTTTTGCCGGTGGTGGGTCTAATGTATTTGAACCTGCACGTATGGGATGCGATGTAAGAGCTTCTGATTTAAATCCAATTGCAGGATTACTTACTTGGTCTGATTTAAATTTGATTGGAAGTACACCAGATAATTATAATAAAATTACTGAATTTCAGAATTTATTATTTGATACTGTAGTTGATAAAATTGATAAATTAGAAGTAGAAGATAATGAAAATGGTGATATAGCGAAATTTTATGTATATTGTAATGAAATTATTTGTCCAGAGTGTGGATATAAAGTACCATTATTACCTACGTTGGTGTTTAATGTAGATAACAAGTCAATCATTGAATTAATAGAAGAGCCAGAAACAAAAACTTATAATTTCAAAATGCTCATGAATGTATCAGAGGAAGAATTAAAACAGGCTGATAAGAAGGGGACTGTATCAGATGCTGCGCTTAATTGTCCGCATTGTAGAAAATCAACTTCTATTTTGGCTATTCGAGGTGGTGGTGATTCTACTAAAATACGTGATTGGGATATTAAAGATTTTATACCTAAAGACAATGATGTATTTACAGAAAGACTATATGCTATTAAATATATTACACTAAAGGATAAAAAACAAAGAGAGGTATTTAGAAAAAAAACAGGAATAGACAAACCATTTGGGGATACATATTATGCTATTCCAACAGAAAATGATCTTAAGAGAGAAAAGAAAATTATAGAATATGTTAATAGTCATTTTGATGAATGGCAAAAAAGAGGCTATTTGCCAATAGCAGAAATTGAAAATGGTGAAAAAACCATAGAACTTGAAAGATCAAGAGGATGGAAATATTGGCATCAACTATTCAATCCACGTCAGTTAATGATGATTGGCATAATGGCGGAAACAATAAGTCAACTTGCGGATACAAAAGAGAAGTATGCAATTGGTATGCTTATTTTGCATAAATGTTGTGATTCTAACAGTAAATTATGTCGATGGAGAACAAACTCAAGACAAGGAATTACAGAAAATACATATTATAATCAAGCGTTAAATACATTGTATAACTATGGAGTGAGGAGTAGTTTCTCTTTGTATACTGTAGCTAATTTAAATTTTGTTAATTATCCAATTAAGTCTAATAAAACAGTTGTTTTAGAGGATGCAAAATTAATAGATTATAATTGTAATATATGGATTACAGATCCTCCATATGCAGATGCTGTAAATTATTCTGAGTTAAGTGAGTTTTTTATTGCTTGGGATAGGACATTATTATTGAAGGCGTTTCCTGAATGGTATGTAGATAGTAAAAGAGCTTTAGCAATAAAAGGTACAGGTAAGTCTTTTAATGAGTCTATGGTTGCTGTATATAGTAATCTTACCAAACATATGACAGATAATGGTATGCAAATAGTTATGTTCACACATCAAGATACCAAAGTATGGGCAGAACTATCTATGATTTTATGGAGTGCTGGTTTACGAGTTACCGCTGCCTGGTGTATAGCAACTGAAACAGATGCTGTTGGTATCAAACAAGGAAATTATGTAAAGGGAACAGTCCTTATGATTTTGAAAAAACAATCATCAGAGGAAACAATCTTTAAAGATGAACTTTATGAGGAAATAAGAGATTCTGTTAAAGAACAAATTGATTCAATGCGAGAACTTGATAAAAATGATAATCCTGATTTCACAGATGGTGATTATTTACTAGCAGCATATGTTGCAGCTTTAAAAGTACTCACATCATATAAGAATATTGCGGGATTGGATGTTCAGTATGAGTTACAAAAAGCAAGAAATAATCCAGAAAATAGCCCAGTTACACAACTTATTAATATAGCGAGAAAAGAGGCAAACGATTATTTAGTTCCATCTGAAATATCGACATCGGTATGGAAGAAATTGACGGCGGAGGAAAGGTTTTATATTAAAGGCATTGAATTAGAATTAAAGGGTAATAAACAAATGTCTTCTTATCAAGAGATTGCAAGGGTATTTGGAATACGAGATTATACAGCTATGTTGGCTAATACTAAAGCTAATTGTGTAAGAGTAAAAAATGCTTCTGAATATAAGTCATCTGCTATGAATGATGAAAAATTTGGTTCATCTTTAATTAGAAATATTTTGATGGCTATCTATGTATCTGTAAGAGATGAAAATGCATTGTCTGGAAGAAATTATTTAAAATCAAAGTTTGAAGAAAATAATCAATATTGGAAATATAGAAACGATATTATGGAATTGTTGGACTATCTTGGAAAAGCGAAAGAAAAAGAAAATATGCCAAAATGGAAAAATGATTCAGAATATGCGCTGATGTTACGAGAAGCTCTGAGAAATGATAGTATTTAAAGAAGGGACATAATGAACAAATATTCATCAAGAAGAGATGATGTATTCTCATCTCTTCTTAATAAAAGGTTGAAAGATGCAATTTCATATGACAGAATAGCAGGGTATTTTTCATCATCACTACTTGAAATAGCGGGCGAAACTATTGAGCAAATGGATGGAAAAATTAGAATTATTTGTAATTCTGATTTAGACATAGATGATGTAAAAACTGCTCAATTGGCTGTTAATGCTATTCGTAAGGAATGGTGCGATTTTAAACCAGAAGAAATTCTATGTGACGGTAAAAATCGTTTTGAAAAGTTATATAATCTGCTTCAATCACAAAAAGTAGAAATAAAAGTTCTGCCAAGAGAATGCTTTGGATTAGTACATGGAAAAGCTGGAGTCATCACTATGAAAGATGGTTATCAGACAGCATTTCTTGGAAGTATTAACGAATCATTTTCTGGTTGGAAATTAAATTATGAATTAGTATGGGAAGATGATACAAAAGAATCTGTGGACTGGGTTCAAGAAGAATTTGATACTTTATGGAAAAATCCTTATGCTGTTGATATTAAACAGGTAAAGTATGTTGTTGATGATATTAAGCGAATTTCGAAGCGTATAGAGGTAACTTGTGATAGATGGAAAGAACGTCCAAATGCTGGAGCTGCAGTTGTAGAGTCACCTGTATATAGGACAGGTTTTGGTTTGTGGGATCATCAAAAGTATTTTGTTAATAAAGTCTTTCACGACCATATTAAGAAATATGGAGCTAGGTATGTATTGGCAGATCAAGTCGGTTTAGGTAAAACGGTACAACTTGCATTATCTGCGCAATTAGCTGCATTGTATGGTGATAGGCCTATTTTAATAATTGTGCCAAAGACTTTAGTAGTTCAATGGCAAGATGAATTGAATACGTTGTTAGATATGCCTTCTGCTATTTGGGTGGGAAAATGGATTGATGAAATTGGCAATGAATATATGAATGATATTACTCATTGTCCTAGAAGAATTGGAATTATAAGCCAAGGCATTTTAATAAATGGATCGGAATCTTGTAGAGAAATTCAAAATCAATTATTAATAGGAAATTATGAGATGGTCATTTGCGATGAAGCTCATAGGGCCAGAAGAGCTAATCTCGGGGAGAATAAAGAATATCAGAGTCCTGAAATGAATAATTTATACAAATTTCTGTTTGAAATATCACCAAAGACAAAAAGTATGCTATTAGCTACAGCCACACCAGTACAGATGTATCCTATTGAAGCATTTGATTTATTAAATATATTATCTCAGAAAAATGATTCTGTTTTAGGAAGTTTAACTTCATTTTGGAGAAATAGAAATAAAATACCTGATAGTTTGAAGTATATTTCTGGTGAGAAGACTCTTAATGAAGAAGAAATATATGAATATTGGGAGTGGATTAGAAATCCAATGCCACCAGCGGATGAAAAGAATAAAGATTTTATGGCGATTCGTTCTGCGTTTGATATGGATGAAGAAGATTTTGTGGCTCAAAAGACTATTTCTGATATGTCAGGCTCAACAAAATCTAGACTTCAAGATCTGATTGACAATAATTTCTTTCAAAATGCTAATCCGTATATAAGACATATTATCAGAAGAGAGCGAGCAGCTTTGGAAAATAGAAAAAACCCAGAGACAGGACTTCCGTATCTACAACCAATTAAAGTGGTTTTGTTCGGTGAAGACGCGGGTGGTATTTTAACCTTATCTGGATATTTGAAAGATGCGTATTTAAGAGCAGAAGAATTCTGCGAAATGCTTAAAGAAAGAAGTAGAGCAGCTGGTTTTATGAAAACTCTACTACTTAAGAGAATTGGAAGTTCTATGATTTCTGGCTATTTAACAGGTCAAAAGATGTTAAAAGAGTGGGGAGACGGTAATATTTATGACGAAGATGATGATGAAGAAATATCATTCGATTTAAAGGATTTGACCCTTGAAGAACGAAAAAAGCTTGAGGAATTTGTAAATATACTTGGAGTAGCACTAGAAAGTAATAACAGAATTGATCCTAAATATAATAAGGTTATAGATATTCTGAACAAAGGTGTAACTACTGAAAATGGAGTCTCAACTGGTCCTTGGAAAGACTTGGGATGTATCATCTTTACTCAATATTATGATACTGCAGAATGGGTAGCAAAAAATATTTCTGAAGACTATGTTGGTGAAATAATAGGTGTATATGCAGGTAGTGATAAGTCATGTGTGTTTATTGATGGAATACCTAAAAAAGAAACAAGAGATAATATCAAAAAAATGGTAAAAGAAAAGAAACTTAAAATCATTGTAGGTACGGATGCTGCTTCTGAAGGGTTGAATCTGCAATCGCTAGGGACTCTTATTAATTTGGACTTGCCATGGAACCCGACCCGACTAGAACAACGAAAAGGCCGTATTCAGAGAATTGGGCAAGTTAATGATACTATTTATCTTTATAATTTAAGATATAAGGATTCTGTTGAGGATAGGGTACATAGCTTGCTTTCAGTAAGATTAAAAAGTATTTATAATTTATTTGGTCAGTTACCAGATATGTTAAGTGATGTTTGGATAGATGTGGCTTTAAATAATATTGATGAGGCTAATAAACAAATAGGTAATATTCCAGATAAACATCCTTTTGATGTAAGATATAACGATAATGTCGCAACCATAGAATGGGAAAAATGTGAAGAAGTATTAAATAATATTGAGATTAAGAAAATACTTATGAAACGATGGAAATAGAGTGACCTATATCTTAACAATATTTAATTCGTAATCATTCAAAGGGAGAAAGGTAATTTACATTGTGAAATGAGAGGAGTATTCTTTTTTCTAAAGAATTATTATATTAGCATCCTTGTAACTATCTAGTTACAATATAACTGATTTTTCAATGTATAATCAATCTATATTGTTACCTAGAAAGGAGTACATTCATGCAAACCCCAGAAGTATCCAAAGAAGAAGTAATCCGCTTCCTTGAATGGATGGAAGAAGATCCCACGCAGTGGGAAGAGATTTTAGGAGAAAGAAGTGTCGACTTAGTTGCCCCGGTGAAAACCTTGGAAGACTGTGATGCATTAACTTTCAGCGGTTTATACAGTGTAATGATGATGATATTGTTCAGTGAAACCGACGTAATCGCGATCAGAGCATTAAAGCGTCTGGCAGCCAAATCGTTGATTCAGAAGATTAAGGACATAGGTGCCCTAGAGACCTCCAAAGAAATCCTGGAACTCTTGAAAGAAGAGTGGGAAAGGAGTGACCGGGAAACCAAATTGCTGGTTAATTAACAGGCAGGGTAATGAATCTGTCAGGAGAGAATCTCCGGATGTGTATCAGTATAGATACACACCGGAGATTCTTTTTTTGTACAATATATGTTATAGAAAACCAAAATCTATTGGGTTGTTTGCCGGAAGTGCATATGTTAAATTAGTAGCATACGGCATACAGGAAAAGGAAGTGATAAAAATATGGATAAAAACAGAAGTTTTTTGTGCAATATTAAGAGATACAGAAGCCGGTATATTATGATCATGATCGGTATCACCTGCCTGGTATTGTTCAATTATATACCCATGGTTGGGCTGCAGATTGCATTTCGGGACTTTAAGCCGGGCAATACCATATGGAATGCAAGATGGGTTGGGTTTGATAATTTCTGGTTTCTTAAGGACAGCGAATTCTGGCGGGTCGTTAAAAATACCCTGGTGTTAACGGTATGGAAGTTCGCGGTAACGTTCCCGGCACCGATTATTCTGGCGCTGCTGATCAATGAAGTAAATAACCTCTGGTTTAAAAAGATCGTACAGTCGATCACGTACATACCCCATTTTATTTCCTGGGTTGTAGTTGCATATATGCTGGATTCTTTCCTCTCTCCCTATAACGGAATCATCAATGGGTTTATAACAAAGGCCGGAGGAGCACCGGTATTTTTTATGGGAGAGACAAACTGGTTTGTTCCTTTGGTAGTAATAGCAAGCCTTTGGAAAGAAGTCGGCTGGGGAACGATTATTTATCTTGCCGCCATAGCCGGGATCAATCAGGAGATGTATGAATCGGCCAAACTGGACGGTGCCGGTAAATGGAACCAGGTAAGGTATATTACATTGCCCTCGATTCGGCCGACCATCGTATTATTATTGATATTGAGTATTCCAAATCTTCTGAATGCAGGCGTGGATGCCATCTATCCCTTAATGAATAATGCGAATCTGGAGGTTTCTACGGTGTTGGATACCTATGTGCTGATCAACGGTCTGCAGCGAGGGCAATACAGCCTGGCAACGGCAGTGGGTATGATTTCCTCAGTCATTAGTTTACTGCTGATTCTGTTGGCAAATAAAATGGCGAATAAAATCAACGGAGAGGGGCTGTGGTAGAAATGGCTGGAAAGAGAAACAAAATTAAAAGAGGTTTTGGCGAGAAAAGTTTTCGAAGGGTTAATACGGTGTTTTTGTTTTGCCTGTGCCTGATAACAATATATCCCCTTTATTACATTATTGTCTATTCCTTTAACGAGGGGGTGGATTCCTTAAAGGGCGGGTTATACTTTTGGCCCAGAATCTTTACGGCTTTTAACTACGAATATGTATTAGGGAATGGTAGCTTACAGAAAGCTTATCTGATAACCATAGGACGGACCGTGCTTGGAACCTTGCTGGGATTGATCGTAACGGGAATAACGGCTTACGGGTTTTCCTTTAAGGACCTGCCTTATCGGAAGAAACTTATGCTGGTGGTTCTGATCCCCATGTTATTTAACGGTGGGTTGATCCCTTATTATATCCAGTTGTCCAACCTGAAATTGGTGGATACCTTCTGGGTGTATGTTATCCCGGGGATGTTCAATATTTGGAATATGTTTGTGATGATGAAATTCTTCTCCGAGATTCCGATCAGCTTAAGGGAAGCTGCGGTAATGGACGGCGCGGGAGAAGTAAGAATACTCCTTAAGGTGATCCTGCCCTTATCTAAGCCCGTACTTGCAGCCATCGGCCTGTTTGTGGCGGTATACCATTGGAATGACTGGTATTCCGGGGCTTTTTATGTCAGTTCTTCTAAGCTGCTTCCGGTACAGACCTACCTGCAGAGGTTATTTGAAGCAGATAACTTGGGACTGATAACAACTAACAGCACAATTGTGGCAGAAGCGGCGGCAAGAGAATCCCAGACCTCCCAGATGACGGTGACCTCCGTCAAGATGGCGGCGGTAGTGATTGGGACCCTTCCGATTCTGTGTGTCTATCCCTTTGTACAAAAGCATTTTGTAAAGGGTATGCTGATTGGTTCTGTAAAAGAATAGTTCTAAAAGATTCTTAAATTTTAAAACAACCGGAAACGGTGTGAATAATCTCGCGAATGACATGCGAGCCAAAAGCCTCGGATAAGAGGCTGGAAAAGAATAGCAAAAGACGCTATTCTTCAGGAGTTATGCCTATAAGGCATGGCGTTAATGTGAAAGAAAATATAATAAAGAAAGGATTGCCACATAAGATTCTTTCACACTTTTATTTGTGGCAGTAACACATCTGCGGGCAGATGTGTTATGGGGTGTTTTTATGAAACTGAAAAAGGGTATTACGCTATTGTTGGTTCTATCCATGCTTTTCTCCCTCACAGCCTGTAAAGGAAGCGGAAAGGAAAACAGCACACAGACGGGAGGGGTAACCAGTCAGGCAGGGTCTGCGGCATCGGATGCGGAAGGCTTTTATGTGCCTGAGGATAAGGGAGGAAAAACAACGGATCAATTCTCTATCTGGGCGGGCTGGACCTCGGAAAGTCCCAATACGACTACCGTACAGCAGGTCATGAAAGAGAAGCTGGGTATTGATTACAAGGTGGAATACATGCAGAGTACGGATTACATGACCACCTTGAACTTAAAGTTAAGCAGCGGTGCCGAACTTCCGGATGTATTTATCTTTCCCTATGATAAATCCGTGGAAAGTGCATTGACCACTGCGGACCGGGTAATGAAACTCAATGATGTTTACACCAGTGACAAGCTTAAGAATATTCCGAATATTGATTCCAAGATTCAGGATTACATCAAAACCGGCTCCGGAGATTTATGGTGGATACCCGGTTATTATGCCCTTGAATATGATGAACCCTGGGGAGGCTGGACCGTTGATGCCTGGTGGGTCAGAACGGATCTTTTAGACCAAGCCGGTAAAACGAAGGAGGACCTTAAGACGATCAATGGAATGGAAGATACCCTCCGGGCATTTGCCAAATTAAAAGACAGTAATGGTAGTCCCATCATTCCCATGTCCTTTGTACAGGGAGAGAATCATCAGGAGAGGATCATATTGGCTTCCTTTGGTGTTGATACGGCAAACGGTGTCAGCGGTATGCCTGGGGTTATGGATAGTAACGGAGAAAAGGTATTTCTCTATGACAACCCCAACTATAAGGAAGCTTATAAATGGATGAACAAGCTTTACACAGAAGGGCTGATCGATATGGAAGCCACCACCATGTCCAAGGAGAGATTTGCAGAAAAGATCGAAAGCGGACAGGTCGGTATGTTTACGACAGACCTGTGGGAATCGGGCTTAAATGAGACCTGGAAGAATTATGACAGCGGCAGCGACAGTGTGACCTTTTATTATGAACCGGTAGCAGACCCCGAGGTACAGGGTGTGGAGAGAGCTTATACCTCCTATGTGAATCCCAATCCCGGATATATGGTATATATCAATAAGGATACCAAACATCTGAATGCAGTACTTAATTTCCTGGAATGGGCCAATGAACCCAGTCCTTACAGAGGGCAGGAAGTAAATGAAGGACCTGAGGGTGTGCTCTGGGATTTTACGGATAAGGAAGCCGGTACCTGGGATTTTGAAGCCGGGTACAAAAAGGAAAGGGACTCCGGAGACAGTGCCCGGGTTGCAGCCTGCACCCATCAGCTTTGGCAGTTCGCCAGCTACAGTAATAAGTGGTATGCCTGGTGGAATCAGGATACCAAAGGAAATAAGGCAGGCGGAGGTCTGGTGTCAAAATGGTGTAAGTATATCAGCAGTGAGGTCGTAAACCACAGGGCCATCAATGATATGGATTCCGTCAGGGCGGATGTGGACAGCACCATTGCCACGAACCTGGAAGCACTGAATAATGTTGTGGATGAATATTCCGCCAAGCTGATCATGGCAGATTCCGATAGTAAATTTGAGGAGGTCTATCAGGAGTTTCAGAAACAGCTGGACTTAAGGGCTCACTGGTCGGATATGAAAGCAGAATGGCTTTCCTTATATGAAGGACAGAAGTAACGATTCCGTACAACCGAGAAAAGAGTATAAATAACGGACTCAAATAGAATTCCGGATAAATCAGCGTAAAACATTTGGCTCCCAATATGCGAATTTAAATTTATTTTGAATATTTTTGTGAGTTTAAGCATCATGCATGTACTGTTTGTTAGAACCGCCGTGACGGTATAGTTACAAAGCAAAAAAAGCGGCCTCCTTCCACTTAATAAAGGATGGGACTGTTGTAGAATAGCTTAATATACCTATTTATCAGGATTGGATGTATAATAAATATTAGTATTCGATACACCCAATCCGGTTGATGGAGTTTATTAAGGTTATTTGGCAGCAGGCCCTGATTTTGTTTCCGAAACAACAGGATTTGGAAAACATTTTAACCTGCGCAGCAGGTATAAGGGTAGAGCCAGGCAGTGCAGCGGACCTAAGAATATCTGCTTTAACTTGGGAAAAAGCGCAGAAATGGGGGATAATTTGAAGACGATAATAAAAGGTCTGTTGGTAAGGTTAAGTCATTCCATCCATTTAAAGTTAATTTTGATTTATGTTCTATCCTTACTGGTCGTTCATCTTGTGACCTGGTGGGTTTTATCCGTCTTTCTGTTCCAGCCCCAGGAAAAAGAGAGAATGGATAATATGCATTACAATTTGGAGAAAATCGTGGGCAACATACGAAATATCAGGGAAAATTACGACAATATTCTTTACCGCTTATGTAATAACCGTATCATTTATAAATCCCTGTCCGATAAGTGCCGGAATTATGAAGCGGTGTGGGAAGCTTTGACCAATATCAAATATACCCTGAATGAAGATATGGCAAGATCCTCTATCATTAAAAAGCTGGAAGTATACCAGCAGGGAAGTGACATCGGGCAGGACGGCAGATATGTCTATGCCGACGGGTTTGAGGAAGAAAAACTGACAAGTTCGGACTGGAAGCTGGAATCCATCGACGGTACCGTGTTATTATGCAGATATCAGAAAATTTTCTCCTTATACAATGATACCAGAGCATATTTAAAGATTGCGGTGGAGAGCCAGGAAGCTTTTGGGGATGCTGTGGAATTGGAACTGGACATGAATGGGTTTGCATACCTCACCGACGGGAATAACAGGATATTGGCTTCTTCTGATCCGGGGGCAGGTGTTACCTATTTATCCGGTGTGCTGCCCGGACATGAATCCGATTATAAGGACGGAGTTTTAACAAAACAAAAGGATGTCATGATCATAAAAGGGCCGGTAGATGAGAGGTGGAATGTGTGGCTGGTGGTATCTGCCAGACAGTATATGGATAAGGTAAACCGTGCCAAAAGCATCGCAGGAGCCGTATTATTAGGATATGGTTTCTGCTCGGCCATAGCTTTAAGTCTTCTCTTAAGCCAGGTATTTGGCCGGTTAAAGAAGTTAGGGGAGAGAATGGAACGGTTGAAAGGGGATATCAGCTATATAACAGTTCCGGAGCGGTATGATGAAGTAACGGCTTTGGAAATTAAATACAACACCATGCTTGAGAAATTGGAGCATACTATTGAGGAAATGGCCGAGGTCAAAAACCAGAAGCAGAAGTTTGAATTAAAGAGCCTGGAATCCCAGATCAATCCCCACTTCTTATACAATACCCTTGGAGTGATGCGGTGGGAAGCCTTAGAAAGTAACAACAGTAAGCTGGCGGCTATGATTGATGATTTGACAGCCTTTTATCGGCTTTCTCTGAATAAAGGGCAGGGTCTGCTAAAGGTGGAACAGGAGATTAAGCTGGTGAAAGCGTATGTTAATATCCAGCAGATGCGCTGGGATTATGTGGTGGATGTAAGTATCAGTATGGACCCCGGGATCAGTGAGGTTATGGTGCCTAAGATGATACTCCAGCCCCTGGTGGAAAACATCTGGCTCCATGGAAATATTACGGCGGAAGGAAACCAAAGAATAGAGGTATCTGCGAAAAATGCAGGTACCTACGTGGAATTTAAGATTTGGGATAATGGGAACGGGATCTCCGAGAGTATTTTAGAGAAATTTAACGGAAATAAGGAGATAGCTGAGGATTCCTTCGGTATTGGCATCCAGTTTATCCATAATATTTTAAAACATTACTATGGAACAGATTATGTCTATGAGGTGAGCAGCAAGAAACAGGACGGTACCCTGGTACGGATTATGCTGCCTAAAGAAATGGGAGTGATGAGTTGAAGGTATTGGTTATTGATGACGAACCGGTTCACGTACGGGGAATGATAAAACATATCAATTGGGGAAAGTTAGGCTTTGATAAGGTGGTAGGGAAACACAATGCGGCGGAAGCGTTGCGGTTATTGCAGGAGGAACCCTTTGACCTGGTTCTGACGGATATCAATATGCCGGAAATCAGTGGTCTTGAGTTGATACGAAGGATAAACCTGTTTGGAAAACAGCCAGGAATTATTATCGTCAGCGGCTATAACGAATTTACCTATGCCCAGGAGGCCATCCGCCTGGGAGTCTGCGCTTATATCTTAAAGCCGGTCAAACCGGAGGAAGTGGAGGAAAATGTACTTCTTCTGGCGGAAAAGAAGCAGTGGAATATAATGGAGAGAGATAGTAAAGTCGAGTTCGCCCTTTTAAATGATATTCTTGAGGAACCCGTAACCGACGGCACTGAGCGTAAGAATCTGCATCCGGTTATAACCAAGATACTGGTTTATATCGGTAAGAATTATACCAGGGATATTACGGTGCAGGAGCTGGCGGAAGAATTCTGCATGAATGAGAGTTATTTAAGTGTCTTGTTTAAGAAAGAAATCGGCATCAATTTAAGCAGTTATATGCAGCGGTACCGTATCAACAGGGCGATGGAACTGTTAAAGAATTCGGATATGCGTATCAGTGAGATTGCTTACCGGGTAGGTTACCAGAACCCCTGTTATTTCACGGAACAGTTTAAAAAGGTATTCCAGATCACACCCAGCGAAGTAAGAAAGACTACGTATTTATAAGGAAACGAAGTGACAAAGACCAGGGCAAAATCCCTGGCCTTTTTCAGAGATGGCAGATAGCAACTGTAATGATTGACTGGTATACTGCCGGGATTTAAGCACAGATCCCTTTCTCTTTTTCCTCGCTCCATTCTCTTAACAGCTTTTTCGTTTCTCTTCTGCTCTGAATCACGAAAAATGGTTTGTCCGGATATTTGTTATGTAGATCCATTATTTTGCGTTTACGTGTCTTGGAGAAATTCCATACCCCTTTAAAAAATCGTAAGAATTCCAGATCAAATCTCTCATGCAGATACCCGGGCATGTCCGAACGCTTTTTGCCCAGTCTTTTAACAACTCCGGATAAACATACAAAACGGTTGAAATCCAGGAATATAATTAAATCTGCCGATTGAAACCGCAGTTCCATTGTGCTCGTATGATTCCCCTCAATAATCCATTTTTCCTTTGCGGTAAGCTCTTTCTGTATCTGGATCCATTCTTCTGCGGACGGTGCCTCCCAGTTCGGGCGCCAATACTCCAGATCAAGATGAACGAGCGGCAAACCTGTGATACCGGACAGTTCCTTAGACAGATAACTTTTGCCGCTGCCGTTATTGCCAATAATAATAATTCGATGAAATTTAAATATATTCAGACGATCACTTCCTAATTAATAATTTTTTGGTACATCAATCAAATAACCGGACCGGGTATGCAGGATAAACATTCAGAGGAGATAATAAAACGAAAGTGTAAGTGTGACTAAACCGAGGTCTTTTGAGTACCTCCTCCGATAATTTCAGTAATCGGAGTTAAGTAGCCCAGTTATTTTGTGAATGATATACCAGTTCATTCCAATTTTTATTATAACAGAATAACGTCCTTAAAGATACAACAAAGCATTTAAAGTAACAACAAAGCTCCCAATCGATGGAATAAGGGCCAACCTTTGTCTAGGCAATAATACTTAATTTCTTACTTATCGCGAAAAGTTAATAAATTTCTACTTTGATTTATTATTTTCAATGATTTATAATAAGAATTCAGAGAGCCTTTTATTTTAGAATGTGTTAATTGATCATGGAGGTAAGTTAATGAATAGAAAAGAAGTATTTGAGATAAAAAGCCGGTTAAAGAAAACCGGATGTACATTCACGAAAATGTGTGGGTGTTATGTAAATGCAGAGAAAGAAATCCTATTAAAACTGAATGAAACATTTTTAAATCTGGAGGAAGAAGAATTTTATAAATATCTGGACATTGCGAAAAAAACACTCTCCGGAACTTTAGGCAACAATCTGTTAGAACTGGCATTCCCATTAGAGGAAGAAAAACCGGGCGGCAAACAACAGTTTTTAATGGGACTCAGGGAAAGTAAATTAAAAAATGAAGAACTGTTAGAGGCCTTTTATCAGCTCATTATTGACAGTTATGATTATGCGGGAAATTATCTTATCTTAGTCTTCCATGATGCTTATGATGTTATGACAAAAACATCGGACAACCGCAGACTGGATGAATCGGAAGAAGTATATGAATATTTAATTACGGCAATCTGTCCGGTTGCACTGACCAAGCCGGGACTTGGTTATCTGGAAGACGAGAATAAAATCGGACCGAGAAAACGGGACTGGGTTGTGGGAGCGCCGGAGAACGGATTTATCTTCCCGGCATTTACAGACCGCAGTACGGATATTCATTCAGTTATGTTTTATGAGAAAAATCCGGTGGAACCCCATAAAGAATTAATGGATCTGGTACTTGGCTGTCCGGTAAAAACTACCGGTGCCGAAAAGAAAAATATCTTCCAGAATATAATTAAGAATTCGGTCGCCGATTCTGAAAAAAGCACCAGAATCTTTAGTGATATTCAGGAAAGTCTGGGACAGCTTGCAGAGGAGCAGGCAGCGGCAGCAGAAACCACGGAAGAACCTGTGGTGTTAACAGGTGAAACCGTTCAGGAGATTTTAGCTGAAACCGACCTGTCGGAAGAGCTCATATCCAAAATCGAAACGGCCTATACGGAAAATTTCAGTGAGGAACCGCCTGCCATAGAACACTTGATTGACAAAAAAATATTAGCGGAAAATGAAAAACGAAAAGTAGAAAAGGCTCTGGTAGAAAAAGTTCAGCAACTGCAGGTGAAACTGGAGGAAGTGACGAAAGCAGCCGGTACTTCTAGGGCTTACGGTGAATTAGACACCCAGCCGGAAGATACGGATTCTGAATATAATATGAATCATGCTAATAATGAAAACAGCACCGGGGACAACTATGATATCATTCTTCAGGTAAAACCCGAGAAAATGAATCAAATCGTATCACAGATTATTGATGGTAAGAAATATATTATGATTCCTGTGGAGGAAGATGAACAGGCTAAAGTAAACGGAACGATGATTTCGTAAGTTACATAAAGATGTCTGAATCAACCGTCAGACATCTTGATTGCTATATAAGTAACCCGGTAGAAAAGAAGTTGAGGAAGAGTTAATAGTTTCAGGACGACCTGCTCATGCAGCTATTAAGAGAATTGTTGAAACGTGGGACGCGTATCATCTCATACTAAAAATTTATCTGTGGAAGAATTTAGTACGGCATGGATGCAATTGTGGTTTGATTTAGTTAATAAAAAAATATGAAATACATATAATTGTAATATAGCTTAGCAGGAGGATAGTCCATGAAAGATATGCTTTACCAAGTTTATTGTAAAGAACAAAAAAAAGTCATTCCGGTATTAATACCGTATGAAAATGATGGACTTGGTGAGTACATAAGGTGCGATAAAGAAGAGTGCACTTATAAACCTGTTAATGGATGTAAGCAAGTCAAATGTCCCGCAGATGAGATTTTCAAAAATGCACCGGAAAGAATTCATACATTGTAATTGAGCATCCTTCGGGGTGCTTTTTTATTATTTTTTTAATAAGAATGTAAGTTTTGATTGTAATATATATATTTATATTTATAATAGTAAATACAGAGTTAAATTTGGTTTAAAGTATTATTTACAAAAAGAATAAATTAGGAGGTATTTGTATGCATTATATACCAGAGGGGTATTCCAGCAAGACCACGCTAAGGGAAACCGAAATCGCAATCAAACTTATTAAAGATTATTTTGAAAATAGTTTGGCAAAAAAGTTGAACTTAACCAGAGTTTCGGCGCCTTTATTTGTATTGCCTGAAACAGGATTAAATGACAATTTAAATGGTGTTGAACGTCCGGTTTCCTTCACCGGAATTGGTACACAAAATAGAAAATGTGAGGTAGTCCAATCACTGGCGAAGTGGAAAAGAATGGCATTAGAAAGATATAAGTTTGAGTCCGGCGAAGGCTTGTATACCGATATGAATGCAATCAGATGTGATGAAACATTAGATAATATTCATTCTATTTATGTTGATCAATGGGATTGGGAAAAAGTTATTTTAAAAGAAGAAAGAACCATTGAAACATTAAAAGATACGGTTAATAAAATATATGAAGTATTTTTAGAAACCGAAAAATTCGTGGATAGTAAGTTTGCTTTATTTGAGGCCAAGTTACCGAAAGAAGTAACATTTATTACAAGTCAGGAGCTTGCGGATTTATATCCTGATCTTTCTGCAAAAGAGAGAGAAACGGCTTTTGTGAGAGAAAAGAAGGCTATTTTTATAATGAAAATAGGCGGAACTTTAATAAATGGTGAAAGGCATGACGGACGCGCACCGGACTATGACGATTGGAACTTAAATGGTGACTTGATTTTATATCACAATCTTTTGGACATAGCATTTGAAGTTTCCTCCATGGGAATCAGGGTTGATGCGGAAGCTATGGATAGACAGCTGACGGAAGCAAATGCAAATGATAGAAGAGAATTACCGTATCACCAGGATATATTGAATAATCGCTTACCATTTACGATTGGAGGCGGAATCGGTCAGTCCAGAATTTGTATGTACTTCATGGATAAGGTACATATTGGTGAAGTACAAGCTTCCGTATGGGAAGATGACATGCTGGAGTACATGGCTGAGAAAGACGTTGTAATCCTATAAAGTGCGGACAGGCCGAAAACACGGAATTATTTTGTCAGGAACCTGTCTAAACCTGCCGGCTGACTTGATTTTTGAGACGTTTAGAGTTGTGAAGCAAAAATTAAACAGAGTCTTAATGATAAAATCTTTTCTATTAATTTAATATCATTAAGGCTCATTTTATATGCCCTTGTTACTTCGATCTCTTCGTCTGGTAATTTAAGTCGAACTGCGCCTGATTAAACTGGTAGGTAAAATTACTTTTTTCGGAAGAAGAGTATCGCCGTCCATTCTGGCAAGCAGCAGATCCGCTGCAACCACACCGATTTCCCTGGTGGGAACATCAAATGTTGTCAACGGCGGATTGGAATATTTGGAGACTTCAATGTTGGAAAGTCCTATGATAGCTATATCGTCGGGAACAGATATGCAATTATCATAGAAACAGCTTAAAGCAGCCATTGCCATTAGATCACTTCCGGCAAAAAACGCGGTTGGGTAATTATTTGTTTGAATTAAATCATTCACTTTCTCAATACAAATATCTTCATCCCAGGAGCAATCTATGACCCATTCGGGTTTAACTGTCAGGCCCGCCGTTAGTATAGTATTATAATAACCTTTATAACGTTCACTATTCTTGAGATTTTTGGTTGGGCCGCCGCCACCGATATAACCGATATTTTTATGCCCCTTATCAATCAGATGCTGTACAGCCATACATGCAACATTATAATGATCATATCCGACATTATCTATGTCACCACGTTTTGTATCAATTCCGACAATATAAGGCACTTGATTTTTTATAAAGTCATAACTTTCGTTGCTAAGCGGAACCATTAATATTAATCCGGTAACGGGCTCACTGAATGTTGTAAATAATTTTTGCTTGTCCTCAAGTTCATATCCGGTTTTAACAAAAGAAATTTCATAACCTTTCTCAGTCAGCCGGGACTCTATTCCGCTTAATATGGACATAAAATAAGGGTCATTGTATTTTTTTTCAGTAACACTTAAAACACATCCTATTTTAATATCACTTTTTATTGATATATTTGCTGCTTTTTTCGATTTTATCTTTGCAGCTGAGCTGGATTTGTAATTCAGTTTAGTTACAGCCTGCCATACTTTCTCCCGGGTTTCATCCGTCATCTTATAAGTAGAATCGTTATTAAGTACTCTTGACACAGTAGCAGTTGATACCTGTGCTAATTTCGCCACATCGCGAATTGTACTCATTCTATAATCCCCTTTCAATAATAAATATAAAAATATTTATTTTGTTACGTAAAATTTACGTTGGTGAATTTAAAATAATCTAGATACTAGATTATATTATAACGAGCGGATTGTCAACATTCAAAACATTATATTATGTCATGGGAAATTCGGTGTAAAACAAATCGAAACAATTGGATTTTCAATAAAATAAATTCTGAAGATAATAGAAAAAATTTGTTTACATCTTAATTGGCAGGTGATATAATCACATCATAAAGTTTACTAAACTTACGTAACAAATAACGTAACAAAATCGGAAAGAAAGTACAAATGTAACAGTATATTGTAAACAGTTCGGATATAAGAGTGATTACAAAAGATTTTATAATCTAAATAATAATACATACGGGAGGTATCTGATATGAAATTAGCATTAGTAGGTGCGGGGCAAAGAGGTATGACATATGGGAGTTATGTCTACCAAACTAAAAAAGCTGAAATTGTTGCTGTAGTAGAACCTGATGAAACCAGAAGAAAGGTGGCGGCAGATTTATTTAAAATATCGGCAGATATGCAGTTTGCATCCGTGGAGGAGTTTTATCAGTTCGGAAAGGTAGCAGATGCAATCATTATAGCATCAATGGATCGTGATCACTACAGCCAGACAATGGCTGCCCTGGATTTGGGTTATCATATTCTTTTGGAAAAACCTATCTCACCCAATCCAAAGGAGACGCTGGAGATCAAAGAGAAAGCAAATAAGTTAAACCTTAACGTAGTTGTCTGTCATGTATTGAGATATACGAACTTCTTTTCCACCTTAAAAAATATCATTGACAGTAATGAATTAGGTAAAGTGGTTTCAATTCAACATAATGAGAACATAGGTAATTTTCATATGGCACACTCTTTTGTAAGAGGGAATTGGAGAAGCAGCACCTTGTCCAGCTCTTTAATCATGCAGAAGTCCTGCCATGATATGGATATATTAACGTGGCTGACAGACAGCGAAGCAAAACGCATTTCTTCTTTTGGAAGTTTGAGATACTTTAAGGAAGAGAATGCACCGGAAAATAGTTCAGACCGGTGTTATAACTGTAAAGCTGCAAAAGATTGCAGATTTGATGCCAGAAAAGCCTATTTACCCGTAGCGGGGAGCTGGCCGGCCACTCTGTTATCCCAGGATCAAAGCGAGGAAGGAATTCTGAAAGCAATCGAGACAGGACCTTACGGAAGATGTGTATACCGGTGCGATAATGATGTTTGTGATAATCAGGTTGTTTTAATTGAATTTAAAAATGGGGTGACCGTAAGTTTTAATCTCAGTGGTTTTACGAATAAAATATGCCGGACCATTAAAATTATGTGTGAAAACGGTGAAATACGAGGTGATGACGGTACTAATATCATTGAAATAACAAAGTTTGGCTCCAATGCTGTAGATCAGTATGAACAGAGAGTCATTCATCCGGGTATTGTAATGGGAGCTCACGGCGGTGGTGATGTAGGCCTGATGAATGATTTTATAGATCTGCTTAATAAAAAAAGCGGTTCCATTAAATCATCGGTTAATCAATCGGTAGAAAGCCATATCATGGCCTATGCAGCGGAAGAATCCAGAATCAGCGGTAAAATAATCGATATAGATGAGTTAAAAGAAAATCTGATGCAGGAAGTACATAACAAAAGCGCAGGAAACAAATGACAAGAGAAGGATTTTGTGCTAAAATTGAGGAAGCACTTTAGGAAGAATACCAATTAACGTAAACATGATGAGATGATCATAGTATTAATAATATATAATTGAGTAGAAGTTAAAAGAAAACACTTTTAACGTTAAAAGTTTGTGCCGCTTCATCTCCGGCGCATACTTCAGATGTGCAAAAACATGCGCAGAAATGGAGGTAAATATGGCAATTTTAGTTACCGGCGGTGCCGGGTATATCGGAAGTCATACCTGTGTTGAATTATTAAATTCAGGATATGAAGTTGTTGTCGCGGACAATTTAAGTAATTCCAGCGAAGAATCCTTAAAGCGGGTTGAGCAAATTACCGGTAAAAAGATTAAGTTTTATAAGGTTGATTTATTGGATCGGTCTGGGCTTAAGGAAATATTTCAAAAGGAAAGAATTGATTCCGTCATACATTTTGCCGGTTTAAAAGCAGTGGGAGAATCGGTAGCGAAACCTTTAGAATATTACCATAACAATATAACGGGAACCTTGATTTTATGTGATGTAATGAGGGAATTTGGAGTTAAGAAAATTGTATTCAGCTCTTCTGCCACAGTTTATGGAAACCCCGCCACAGTACCAATTAAAGAGGACTTTCCTCTGTCTGCCACCAATCCATATGGAAGAACTAAGCTCATGCTGGAGGAAATATTCGGGGATATTTATAATGCGGATCAAAGCTGGAGTATTATAATGCTGCGGTATTTTAATCCGATAGGAGCTCATAAAAGCGGATTAATCGGAGAAGATCCCAATGGAATTCCTAATAATTTGGTTCCTTATATTACACAGGTTGCGTCGGGAAAATTAAAAGAACTCGGGGTATTTGGAAATGATTATGATACTCCGGACGGAAGCGGAATCAGAGATTATATCCATGTTGTTGACTTGGCAATTGGCCACGTAAAAGCCATAGAAAAAATAAATAATGAATCCGGCATTTTTATCTATAACCTGGGCACAGGTATGGGTTACAGTGTATTAGATATGGTAAAAGCTTTTTCTAAGGTATGTGAGAAAGAAATACCCTATGTTATTAAACCCCGCAGACCAGGGGATATCGCTGTCTGTTATGCAGATGCCTCTTTAGCGGAAAAAGAACTGGGTTGGAGCGCACAAAGAGGTATGGAAGAGATGTGTGAGGATGCCTGGCGTTGGCAGAAAAGCAATCCGAATGGCTATCGATAGAGGTATTTCCTTACTAAATAAGAAAGTGTTGATATCATATTTCATCTGCCGGATTATTTTTGGTAAAACAGTTAATGTATGATAAGTAGTCACTTATATCATAGAAAGGGCTGCTGCAAAATTCTTAGAGTATTGTCTTGCAAGTTAAATACACTTAAGATTTTTGCAGCAGCCCTTTTCCAGGAAGGAATATGAGATTATCAAACAATTTTGTGAGCAGGGAAATAATGCAAAGCGTTTTGATGAATTATAATAATGTTTGTTTCGTTTAATAATTCATTTTGTTTCCTTTGTAATCAATATACCAGCAGTCGCGGGAAACAGGTGTTTCACCGCTTAGAAGACGGCAGAATCCCGCGGCAGATTCCTCCGGTTCGATTTGGGCTGTTGTTCTGCCCATATCCGTATTCATCCTGCCGGGATGTACTGCATAGAAATTGACATTCTGAACGGATTGATTCAGTATGCCGCATGCTTTTGTTGCCGCGGTTTTAGAAAGAGCATAACAGGGTACCCAGGTACCGCAATTTGATATTCCAATCCCTTCCGATGTTACCAGGAACACATTTGCCCCGTCTTTCAGGTAAGGAAAGAGGTATTTTACGGCGGTAACTGGGCCGGCAACATTGATTTCTAATGTCTTTTTAAGCTCCGTTATGTCACATTCATGCAGCAGATTTGTCCGGTCGCCCTCTAGCAGAACACCTGCAACAATACAGGCTGCATCAATCTTTCCAAGAAATTCACTGCACTTTTTGGCACCTTCTTCAATCTGTTTTTCATTTGTTACATCAGCCTCAAAAATAAGCAGAGAATCACCATACTTTTCCTTGAGAGCAAGGAGGCCTGACGTTTGGCTTATTGTACCGGCAGCAACGTGAAACCCTTTATTAAGCAGCTGCTCCGTAAGACATAGGCCGAGCCCTTTAGCAGCACCAATTATAACGGTATTCATATAAGCCTCCAATCAATAGCTTTCAAGCAGCTCAATAATACATTTCATGTCTTTGTTTGCGTCCATGTAGGCGTATTCGCCATTACCGTCACCGTATTTACCGCGCTGTACACATTTCATACCGGAGTTTTCAAAATTACTGATTTTAGCATCCGTATTTTTAACCTGGAAAGCAATGTGATGGATTCCCTCCCCATGTTCATCAAGAAAATCCTGCCATGTGCTCTTTACACCATTAGGCTGTATCAGCTCTATCTGTGTGTTGGGACCGACATCAAAGAATGCCATAAAACAGTTAGCGTCGGGAGCGGGTTTGCCATCTACGGTTGTACCGGTTATGTCGTATGTACCTCCGTCGCAGGTTGGCGGGACTGGTACTCCGAAGAAGTCTGCAAAAACTTTCTTTGACTTTTCAATATCACGTACGATAAAACCGACTTGTGCAATTTGATTGTTATCAAGAAATCCTGGCATATAAAAACCTCTTTTCTTATATTATTTTAAAACAAGTTATGATACCTGTTTTAATTAACTAAAAAGACAAGATGAGCATTGGGAGTCAGCAGAAATAAATGTTAATCGATACGTTTGCACGAACTGCGCTCCGTGAATGTTCCGGGAATAAATATATCTGTTTCCACATCTTCTTTATCCTCTATCACGTCTATTACCCGCGAAACAAGAGAATAGAACATATCTTTGAAGTTAAAAGATATTGTCGTAAGCGGAGGAGTACTATGCTCACCGGTTATGTCACCGTCATTGCCAATAACGGAAATATCCTCGGGAATTTTTAATCCATATTCACTGCATGCCCGATAAACACCAAATGCAACCGAGTCATTACTGGCGCATATTGCTGTAGGATAATCACCGTTACAATTGTATAAAAGTGATTTTGCGGCTTCGTAACCGCTTTCTTCTGTAATTCCGCCGTAACAGAGCCACTTGTTCTGTATAGGGAGGTGGTGTTTGAGCATTCCCCGTAAATAACCCTCATGCCGCTGCATGGAGCTGAACCTGCTCATATTTCCATCAATAATCCCAATTTTTCTGTGACCAAGGCCGTAAAGGTAATCTATGGCTTGTTCCCCGGAGGTACGGTCAAAATTTACGGTTATACGGTTCCTGGTAGTTTCATTTTCGTGGTAATAATCGAATAGTCCAACAATCTTACCGAGCCCAAGAAGCTCGTCAATAAACGGCTCATTGTTGTCGGCACCTACAATTATGCCGGCATCAATACGGCCCTCCATAAATATTTTCTTAACATAATTAATATTGTCATCACTGTCCAGGTCACCTAAAATGCAGGTCAGTACCAGATAACTGCGTGAAGCGGCAGCTTCTATCGTATTGACGAAGAAACTGCTTGTGAGAGGGCTGTTTGCGATATTTCCGCCCGATGCCCAGAAGAAACCGATGGTATTCATCTGCTTTCCTGTTAGAAGCTGACCGGAAAGCTGGGGATAATAGTGATTTTCCTGTATTACTTTCATAACTTTATCTCTGGTCTCGGGTGGGATATTGGAGTAACCATTAATAACACGGCTGACTGTGCTTCGTGAAACGCCGGCCATCTTAGCGATATCATTACTGGTAATTTTCTTCATCTTTGCATCCTTTCAAATGTAATTTTTTACAAAATAAATTACTCGCATGGGACTAAACTGATTCTATTACAATTGAGAGGAAAATGTAAATATAAATCTTAAAAAACAAATAAAATCAATGAGAATGCAGTCCTTAATGCAAAATATAGGAGTAAAATTATGAAATATAAATGATGGATATAAACACGTGTTACTTTAGAGAAATAGTATCATTATAAAATAATTATGTCAATAATAAAAAAATAATATTTTGAAAATCGTAAATAATTGTTCAATATTTACATATATATTAAATATAACCTGTATAAAATGCCAAAATATAAAAAACACGTGTTATAAAAGTTAATACTGTTTTATATGAATAGGAATACATACTTTTAAGAAAATAGTATTTACATATATTCAAAATAATTTAAGAAAAGTATAAAGTGCTTTAAGAAACCATGTATTTATGGTATATGGTATTTGAATATAACTTATCAAAATTACTTTTGTCATTTTAATGAAAACAAATAGAAAATTAATATAATTTGTCAAAAATGCTTACAATATAACACGTGTTAACAGCGTTAAATAGAGGTATATCATGATAAAATATTCCGTTTAAACTAAATAAAATATTCGAAAAATCAATTTATATGTTAGATATGCATAAAAGAAATGAAGAAATAGCATAAATATTAACAAAAATATAAAATATACTTGAAAACACGTGTTTACTATGATATTGTTAAGACAGAGTGCAAGAGTTATATTTTGCCAATACATTGACATTTAGTTCCATATTCTATACATAAAGGAGTATTTGGTAATGCAAATTATTGATAAATCTAATCCATGGTACCGTGATAACGACGAATCGATCCTTGAAATCTATGATATTGAAAAGAAAACCAGAGAGGTAATATATGAATTTGATTATCTCATAGAAGCACCAAACTGGTCAAAAGACGGTAAATACCTTACCTATAACAGTGGCGGTAAGATTTATAAATTTGATCTCGCTACGAAAGAAATTGAGGAAGTTTTCAGCAGCTTTGTAACAAACTGTAACAATGATCATGTACTTTCTCCAGACGGAAACGATATAGCTGTCAGCCATGGAACGAAAGAAGACGGTAAATCAAGAATTTACACACTTCCTCTTACAGGGGGTGTGCCCAGGCTCATAACTCCCCTTGCTCCAAGTTATTTGCATGGCTGGTCGCCAGACGGAAAGATGCTTACTTACTGTGGGGAAAGAAACGGTGAGTATGATATTTATGCGATTCCCGCAGAGGGGGGAGAGGAAATACGACTTACCGATGCCCTGGGGTTGGATGACGGACCGGAATACGATCCGACCGGAAATTATATCTGGTTTAACTCGGTTCGTACGGGACTTATGCAGGCCTGGCGTATGAAGAAAGATGGTTCTGAGCAGACACAGATGACTTTCGATGAGGAGTGGAATACCTGGTTTCCCCATATTTCGCCGGATGGAAAAAAGATTGTTTTGATTGCTTATAAAAAAGGTGACCTGAAACCTAACGAACATCTTCCACACAAAAATGTTGAGCTTCGCCTGATGCCTGCTGAGGGCGGAGAAGCTGAGACTGTGGTGAAACTTTTCGGCGGGCAGGGAACTATAAATGTAAATTCCTGGTCACCTGACAGTAAGAAATTTGCCTTTGTAAGTTACAGGATACGAAAGAGCTGAATAGTCAGCGGGGAGAAAAAAGGTAAGGTAATGGAAATAGCGGCTCCCAAGCCGTTAATTCAGCGGAATAACCGCTATAAATCAATAGGTATGGAGGATAATGTATGGAAAAGACAATGAAAAAAACATTAAAAAGAGTCTTTACTGTGATTTTAGCAATTACATTGCTTTCAAGTCTGGTAGCATGCAAAAACAGTTCGGACAACACAAGCAGCACAGCTTCTGAAACGTCGGCAACAAGTGTAGCTCAGACTACCAGCACAGCTGAAGACGACCCGCAGTGGGGAGCCTACGAAAAGCCCATTACCATCACCTCGGCTGTACAGGCATCGGCAGTTCAGGAGTTCCACGACGGAGACAGTTACGAAAGCAACGAATGGACCAGACTTATCAAAGATACGTTTAACATCGACGTAGAGGTTGCTTTCTCTGCTGATATCACTACAGATGCATACAGAAACAAGATGAATGTTTTACTTGCTTCCGGTGATCTGCCGGATGTACTCAAATTTGATGACAGAAATTGGTTAAAGCAGGCTATTCAGGCAGGGTATGTTATGGATATCACGGATGTTTTCAACAAATATGCATCAGACACTGTAAAGCAATACCAAACCGATTATGCGGATGCTTTTAAAGGAGTCACGGTTGACGGTAAGCTCTATGCTTTTCCGTATATGAGTAACAATTTCCATCAGGCTACGAACCTTTGGATTCGTGATGACTGGTTAAAAAACACTGGTAAGTCGGCTCCGACTACGGTGGATGAGATGGTCGAACTGGCTAAAACATTTGCAACCGGTGATCCTGACGGCGACGGTGTTAACGGCAATACATACGGCCTTTGCCTGGCTGAAGATGTTGTACAAAATAATTATGGTACGATTATGGGGCTTTTGGAGGCCTATGGCGTACCTTGCTATGGTGACAATGGTATCTTCTACCGCAATGATGAGGGGAAGATGACATTCTCCTATATCCAGCCGGAATGTAAGGATGCACTTGCAGTAGTAAGGGGATTGTATGAAGCAGGAGTTATCGATCCGGAATTCATGGTTAAAGATACATCAAAACTTGAGACAGACTGGGCTCAGGGTAAGATTGGTATGACCTATCATATGAATTGGGGTACATGGCATCCTTTCAACATTATTTATGAAGATTCAGGCGTTATCACACGTCCTTATCCACTTCCGACAGCAGACGGACACGAAGTAAAACAGGGTATTCAAAGTAACCAGATTGGAGAGTATTTCGTAATCAGCTCAAAATGTAAGAATCCGGAAGCTATCATGAAGATCCTTAACCTCTACGAAAAGACAGCAATCAGCGGTTCAGAGAATGACTTTAATACCTACTGGGCTGACGAACAATACAGACTTTGCCCAATCTACATCGGCGTACCTACAGAAAACTATGCTCCTCAGCTTCTTGAGGCTCTCGCAGCAAAATCATCCGATAACCTTAAAGGAACAGCCCTTCAGTATTATAAATATGTTACCGGATTTGAAGATGGTTCTCTTGCTAAGGATGCAAATGCATACGGTACCTGGGGGCAGATGTTCTCAGAAGGCTCCATGAAAATCGACCTGGATTATCAGAAAAACGGACAGATCGTAACCAATATTATGGCAGGTGAAGAACCTGATATTTGGATTCAGAACGCATCCGTTCTCAATGACCTTGTACGTACTGCATACACGGCAATTATAACAGGCGAAAAAGATCTTAATTATTTTGATACTTTCGTACAGGAATGGCTGGAAGCAGGCGGACAGGAAACTCTTGACGAGATGGAGAAGCTTTATCCCAATAACTAAGTTGCTGATATAATGATAGAATAGTAATAGTAAATGTTTTGGGCTGTTGCAATAATAAATTTTAACGGTTTTAACCCTGAAAGCTTATATAAATTTTGCAGCAGTCCAATTTAATATGTAAGATCGGATTTTAGAATAAACAATGGCTGGTGAAGTTAATGGAAAAAGTTAAAAAAATAAAATCTAAAGGCAAATTTAAAAGAGAGCTTCCTCTTATCCTTATGCTGATACCAAGTCTCGTCCTGGTGCTTATCTACAGTTACGGTTCCATGATTGGTACAGTTATTGCGTTCCAGAAATTTAATATGGCAAAAGGTTTATTCGGATCGGAGTGGATAGGATTTGACAATTTCAAGAATCTGTTCTCTATGCCGAATATATGGCCAATTATCAGAAATACGGTTGTAATAGCTTTCGGTAAAATGATAGGCGGTATTATAGTTCCTGTTTTCTTTGCTCTGATGCTAAATGAAGTTTCGAAAAATAAAATCAAAAGAACCTTCCAGACAATGGTATATCTTCCACATTTCCTTTCATGGGTTATTCTGGCAAGTATTTTTACAGATATTCTTTCGCCAAGCAGCGGTATTGTAAACAAATTGTTAGGACACCTTGGAGTTGAACCTGTTTTCTTCCTTGGAAGTACGGCATGGTTTCCGATCACAATGATAATAACCGACATCTGGAAAGTATTTGGTTTTGGATCGATTATTTATCTTGCGGCACTTACCGGGATTGACCAGAATCTATATGAAGCAGCACAGATAGACGGTGCAGGCAGATTAATGCAGACGTTTTATGTTACACTGCCGGGAATCTTAAGTACAATTGTACTTATGTCGGTACTTAGCATGGGTAATATTTTAAATGGTGGATTTGACCAGATCTATAACATGTACAGCGCCTCGGTTTACGAAACGGGTGATATACTTGATACATTTGTTTTTCGGTTAGGTATTGAAAATGCCCAGTATGCGCTTTCTACTGCGGCAAACTTGTTCAAATCGGGTGTATCACTTGTATTTGTTACTGCTTCGTATGGCCTGGCATATAAATTTGCAGGTTACAGGATATTCTGATTTATATGTAAATTTCAAAAAGGAAAGGCGGTCAAATCATGACTAAAATGCAATCTTCGTGGTCAAGGAAATTGTTCCTTGTCATAAATTATATCATCCTAACCTTATTGGCCCTGATTTGTATACTTCCATTTTTAAACCTCCTGGCTATTTCATTTTCGGCAAAGGACGCAGTTATTGCAAATAAGGTTACATTCTGGCCGGTTGGATTCAGTATGAATTCCTATAAGTTTATTCTTAATAATAATCAGTTCATAAAATCTCTTTTCATTAGCATAGAGAGGACTATACCCGGTGTCATTCTCAATACGGTATTGGTGGTTCTTACCGCATATCCGCTTTCGAAATCAGTAAAAGAATTTAGGGCGAGAAACTTTTTTTCATGGTTTTTTGTTGTGACGATACTTTTTAACGGCGGACTTATACCAACCTACCTGGTTGTTAAATACACAGGGCTGCTTAATTCTATCTTGGCACTAATCCTTCCCGGAGCTGTAAATGTATTTAATATGCTGGTTGTTATGAACTATATGCGCAGCCTTCCAAAAGAATTGGAAGAAGCCGCATACATAGACGGAGCGGGTCACGCTCAGGTGCTGCTAAAGGTCATCCTCCCCGTGTGCAAGCCGACACTTGCAACGGTAATATTATTTGCTTTCGTCAATCACTGGAACAGTTGGTTTGACGGTATGATTTACATGAATACAGTAGATAAATATCCGCTGCAGAGCTATCTGCAGACAGTTATCATTAATACGGAGTCATTCTTTCGAAATGCTTCAAATACAAGTTCAGAAATTGCAAACTATGTCAGACTGGTTAATGCAAGAACAACAAGTGCGGCCCAGCTGTTCCTTGCAATGATACCGATTTTGTGTATATATCCATTTCTGCAGAAATATTTCACCACAGGTCTGGTAATGGGCAGTGTGAAAGGATAAAAATATTAAATTTAAAGGAGTCTCTATGAATACACGAATTAATAAAGATGGTTTTATTCAGATAAATATTGTAGTAAAAGACATAAAGAAAGCTGCCGGGAAGTGGGCAGACCTGCTTGGAATCCCCGTCCCAAAGATACACAGAAATCACCTTGCGGGTAATGAGGAATATCCTTATCTTTACAGAGGTGAGCCTGCAGTTTCTGATCTTCTGGTTTGTAATATTGATATGGGCAGCTTTATGATTGAGCTTCATCAGCCTGACGGCGGACCGGATTCGTTTCAGGAGTATCTGGATAGGCATGGTAACGGGGTTCACCACATCGGATTTGAAGTTGGCAGCAAACGGGATGATTTAATTTCAGAACTTGAAAAGGAAGGTTATAAAAACCGAACAGTTGGGTACTATCCTGGAAGCAGCTGGACAATCGTTGACACGGAAGACGATTTCGGAGTAAACTTAAATATCAAACCTGTCAGGTAGGAGGAATATTGTAATGCGTTTCGGCGGATTAATCTTTAAAAAATGGACGACACCGGAGGAGTGGGCTTTAGCCGCCATAGAAGCCGGTTATTCAGCTGTATATTTTCCTGTTGATTATACTGCAAAGGTTTCTGTTATTGACGGTTATGCAAAAGCAGCGAAAGAACATAACCTCGTCATCTGTGAGATAGGTGTCTGGAATAATTTGATGGTAAAAGATCCTGAAAAGAGAGAGGAAAATTATAACCGGGCGGTAAGACAGCTTGAACTTGCAGATTATGTCGGGGCTAATTGCTGTGTGAATATAGCAGGTTCTTATAGCGAACAGTGGGATGGGCCTCATAGGGATAATCTGACTGAAAAAGCTTTTGAAGAAATCGTCCTCACCACACAGAAGATAATCGATGCGGTAAATCCTAAACATACCTGTTATTCCCTTGAACCAATGCCCTGGATGTATCCTGACACGGCGGACTCTTATCTGAGACTTATTCAAAGTATAAACCGTAAGGGTTTTGCTGCACACCTGGATCCGGTTAATATCCTATGCAGTCCGCAGCTCTATTACCGGAATGGGGAAGTGATAAAAGAATGGTTTGACAAGCTTGGCGGCAACATTGTAAGCTGCCATGCAAAAGATATAAAATTAAGCGGGAAACTCACAGTCCATTTGGACGAATGCCGTCCGGGCCTTGGTGAGCTTGATTACGAAACGTATCTTAAATGTGTGTCAAAACTTGATGACAGGGTATGTTTAATGCTGGAACACATGACCGAAGAAGTAGATTACATGGAAGCTGCAAAATACATCAAAAACCTTGCGAAACGGCTTGGAATAAAGATTTAATTTCAAATTTATCCTTGTTAAAAGATCGTTAGGGTCTTCTGCCGCATTTCGTTTGGTTACACAAAAAGTTTGCTTTTTCTTCCAGAAAACACTAAAAAAATCAAAAAAGCTCTAAAAATGTATAGCTTTACATTTCCTTTACAATGATTAGTATGATATAATATATCCGTATGTGAAAATTTATAATATTATGCTGATCTAAAGGAGTCGCAATATGGATTTTTTTAATGTAATAACAATGATAGGCGGTTTAGCGTTATTCCTGTATGGAATGAATACTATGGGGAATGGATTAGAAAAGTTATCTGGGGGAAAACTTGAAAAGTTATTAGAAAAACTGACTTCCAATCCATTAAAGGCTGTACTTTTAGGTACGGCTGTTACTGCAGTTATACAATCATCATCTGCAACTACTGTTATGGTTGTGGGGTTTGTTAATTCAGGTATCATGCGATTATCACAGGCAGTGGGAATAATTATGGGGGCTAATATCGGTACCACGGTAACATCATGGATATTAAGTCTTTCGGGAATTGAAAGTAATAATTTCTATATTAAATTACTGAAACCTACTACATTTTCACCAATATTAGCGTTGATTGGTGTAGTATTTCTTTTATTTATAAAAAATGAAAAGAAAAAAGATATAGGATCCATATTAATTGGTTTTGCCATTTTAATGTTTGGTATGGAAACTATGAGTGATGCAGTAAAACCACTGGCAGATGTACCGGCATTTACGAATACTTTAACTATGTTTTCGCAGCCGTTATTAGGTATGCTGGCAGGTGCCGTACTTACTGCTGTTATTCAAAGTTCATCCGCGTCCGTTGGTATTTTACAGGCTTTATGTATGACAGGATCCGTAAGTTTTGGAATCTCATTGCCAATAATTATGGGGCAGAATATCGGAACCTGTATTACAGCCATACTTTCAGCTATCGGTGCAAATAAAAATGCGAAACGGGCAGCGCTGATTCATTTATACTTTAACTTAATCGGAACAACGTTATTTATGATAGTGTTCTATACTTTAAATTTATTTTTTAAATTTTCATTTTTAAGCGAGACCGCTAATCCGGCAGGTATTGCAGTAATTCACAGCTTTTTTAACATAGTAGCAACCGCTGTATTATTACCTTTTTCAAAAGGGTTGGTAAAGTTAGCATATATCTCTATCCGGGATGAAAAGCAGGAAATCGACGTTAAGCAGAAAAGTGATTTTCAACTTTTGGATATCCGTTTTCTGGACAAGACGTCTTATGCAACGGAGCAATGTAAAAATGTCACAATTAATATGGCGGAACTTACAAAAGATTCACTGTTTAAAGCGATGGGGTTAATTGAAAATTATGATAAGGATATAGAAAAAGAAATTCGGGAAATGGAGAACAAAGTAGATAAATACGAGGATGAACTGGGATCCTATCTTGTTAAATTAAGCAGTAAGAACCTGTCCGAAAAGGATTCCAGAACAATTTCCATTTTACTGCATTGCATTGGAGACCTGGAACGTATCTCCGATCATGCCATTAATATTATGGAAGCCGCAAAGGAAATGTTTGATAAAGAACTAAGATTTTCCGATGATGCATTACGGGAAATTACACTTTATACCCAGGCGATTCAAGAAATAGTATCTACATCCATTCATGCTTTTGAAACGGAGAATATTACTCTTGCCACAACGGTAGAACCTCTTGAGGAAGTGATTGACAATGTTAATGAAAAACTTAAAAGCAGACATATTAAACGTCTTAGAAATGGCAGCTGCACAATAGAATTGGGATTTGTTCTGTCGGATATTATTAATAATTATGAAAGAATTGCCGATCACTGTTCCAATATAGCAATCTGGCTGCTTCACTCAAAAGAAGACGGATTAGAAACACATGGATATATAGATAAGTTAAGGCAAAGTGATAATGAAGATTTTAATTATCAATATATTCAGTTTAAGGAAAAATATCAATTACCCTAATCCAACAAGTTTGCAGCAGCTCTTTCCAGTTTTGAGGGCGTATCTAAATATTTGTAATTTAGCTTACGCCTCCTCGCTGCACCATTTCTTTAATCATGCTTATCTCTCTTTTATGACCCTCATTATCCAAAGGGGTTTCCAGGTAAAAGGGCAGATTCCTTATAGATGGATGTTCCATAATATTTATAATTGAGTCAAGACCGATTTCTCCCTCGCCAACGGGAGTATGCCGGTCTTTTCTGGAGTTAAGCGGCATCATACTATCATTAAGATGGATAGTTTTTAGTTCCTTTAAACCGACTTGTTTATCCAATTCTTCCAAAACTCCCTCCAGTCCATTTTTTATATCATAGTCGGATGCAAATACATGGCATAAATCCATACATATACCTAATTTGTTTTTATATTCTACTAAATCGATGATTCTTTTTAAATGCTCAAACCGGAATCCAACCTCTGTTCCTTTACCGGGCATGGTCTCAAGCAGGACAGTTATATTTTCATTTCCAATGATAGCGTCATTTAAAGCTTTCCCTATTTGTTCTATTCCATTATCAAGGCCGCTGCCGACGTGACTTCCCGGGTGAAACACAATATAATCGATGCCAAGTTCATCCATTCTTTTTATATCCTCTTTTATTACGGAACAGCCGAATTCATATACCCTTTTATCTGAACTTGCAAGATTCATCGTATAAGGTGCATGGGCCTGGAGCGGTCCGAAATCGTATTTATATCTAAGTTTTTGAAATTCATGAATATCCTTTTCTGCATAAGCCCTAAAATTTGAACCCCTCGGGTTTCTGCTAAAAAACTGAAAGGCATTCGCTCCCATGTTCTTTACTTCTTTTGCAGCTTTCGTATATCCTTTTGCCGTGGATATGTGGGGTCCTATTATCAGCATATATTCAGTCTCCGTAGTATTATTTATCTAATTAAATTTTCCCCATCTATGAGAATTATATTTATAAAACCATTACAAATATATACATATCTGATGCCGCATTTATTACTTCATTAAAATAATCGTAATCATTTATTATACCATATCTGTATCTCAATTCGTTATTTGTATATTATTAGCTTAGAGTTAAAAATTTTCTTAAATATTACTGTTTTTGTAGTATACTGTATATAAAAATTAATTCTTAAGGAAGTAACCTATCAAGTTCTAAAAAAACAATAGACAGGTTTCAGAAATCCAGGAAAGAAAATTTGCGTACTTGTGAGGCATGTAAAATGAAGAATAGTCTTTCGAAATTTATTAGTAAAGTAAATAAAATTACTGTTATTCTATTATTAGTTGTATCAATAGTTAATCTTATTTCCCCGTTTTTTATAATTCGTTACAGCAGAGATATTAGTCTTATCCATTATTTTGAAATACACCATACGATCAGGAGGCTTCTCAGCTTTGTTATTCTGATTGTTTCATGGAAGCTATATAAAAGGGTGAGTGCTGCATGGTCTATTGTTATGATAGCGTTATCACTCAGGATATTTCAATTCTTATTGATCCATCATGAAAAAATATGGAATCTGTTATTTCTGATGGAGGTCCTATGTTACTTTCTTTTACTATTATCAAAAAATTATTATTGCAGGAAAATGGACAGATATTCGCTGAAAAAGGGAATCGGAATATTTTTGATATATGTATCGTTCGTTTTTATTAATGCGGTACTTGCTTTATTTAAAGTAAAAGGAACGGTTTCATTCTTAGATTGTATTAAGGAAACTGTTGATATAATCTTTAATTTAAATAACTTAACACCTGCGATCTATTTACAGAACTCTATTTATCATGGTTTTATTTTCTGGTTAAGCTGGATTTGTATTCTCACAGGACTGATATTTGTATTAACTCCATATATCAATACAAGAGCTCAGATTCGGGAAGAAGTAGATAAAGCCCGTGAGCTTGTTAAAAAATACGGACAGAACTGCAGTTCATATCTGGTATTGGAGGGAGACAAAAGTCACTTTTTTGGTAATTCCGTTGAGGGTGTGATTGCATACGGTGTTGTCAGGGATACAATAGTAGTTCTGGGTGAACCAATTTGCGCACCGGAAGATTTTTTGACATTTCTGAATGAGTTTAAGAATTACTGTGAGGAAAATGCTTATAACCTGTTATTTTTAAATACTACCAGTATGTTCCTGGGCCAGTATAAAAAGCTGGGATTTGGATGTGTTAAATGTGGGGAAGAGCCAAGGTTTTACCTTCCGGAGTATTCCATTGCCGGTGGCAAAGCCTCTAAAATCAGACTTAATATCAATCATGCAACAAAAGCAGGAATCATAATTAAGGAATATAATCCCCATAAAGAAAGAAATTTAGCACTGGAAAAGGAAATTATGGAAGTATCACAGGAATGGTTTACCATGAAAAAAAGCGGAGAACTGGTATTTACCATGGGAAGCATTGGATTTGATAATCCCATGGAACGGAGGTATTTTTATGCGGTGAATCAGGAAAACAAAGTGGAGGGATTTATCGTTTTTGTACCATTTGGCGGAATGAACGGATATATGGCAGATGTAACGAGACATCGAACAAATACAACCAGAGGAGTTATGGAGAAAATATTCTATGATGCAATGATGACTTTTAAGGAAGAAGGAATTGAATGGGGAAGCCTGGCGGAGGCACCTCTTGCAAGGCTGGAAGAAGAACCGGAGGTTACGGCGAAGCTTTTAAATACCATTTATAAGAAAATGAACAGCGTCTATGGCTTCAAAGCACTGTATCAGACAAAACTAAAATATAATCCTACCTATTGGGAACCCAATTATTATGTTTATTATCCTCCTGTTTTTACACCGGCAATCGCTTATGCTATTATCAGAATACAGAATCCATTGGGAATAAAGGATTATGTAAAGTCTTTCTTTAACAACAGGACGAAAGAGAATTTGTGATATTCCAAATACATATTTAAGAGATAACGGTTAATAGAACTCAATAAACTTGATAGTCTGGATTTTGGCAATTCTTTATTAGCTGACACTATTTTAACATAAAATTGTATTAATATTCCTTGTAAAATAATGGGTTCCATCATTGAGCACTTATTCATAACAGGGAGGAAAAGATGTTTAAAAACGGCAAAAGAATTTTATATCTTTTAACTATAATATTTATTTTATCTCAGGCGGGAAAAGTCTGTATAGCAGAATCTGTTTATAATTTTACAAAAGACAGTCAATCCACTTATAAAGGAGAAGAGATTTTTATATTTAAAGATAATGTGTCCGAGGAAGATTTCAAATCTAATGAAAGACCCTGTTACCCTGAGGTTAAAGAAGTAATTATTGAAAAGGGTGTGACTTTCTTTGATTGGGATTATCTTACCAAAGGTTATTTCCCTAATGTTGAGATGGTAAACATATCAAATACCGTAAAGAAAATAAATAGCAGCGGTTATTATTTTTATAATGGATTAAAAAAGTTAAAGACTATTCATGTCGAGGAGGATAATGCTTATTATACATCTGATAAGGGGTGCTTATTTAACAAAAATAAAACAGTTTTAATCCAATATCCGATAGCACAAAATAACACCTCATACTCCATACCTGATACGGTAACAACCATCACAGGTAATGCTTTTATTAATGCAGAAAACCTTAAATCCGTAACCCTCGGAGCGAAAGTAAATGCTAACCAAATCGGAAGTATAAGAGAACAGTTAAAAGATATAAATGCATTTACGGTAAATAGCAGGAATTCGTCTTTTCGTGCAATAGACGGTGTCCTTTTTACTTAAAAAGGGGATTCCCTGCTTCTATACCCGAACGGAAAAGGTACAGCCTATTCGGTACCAAAGGGAACGGGTACGATTGAAAAGTATGCATTTTATCAAAGTAAACTAGAAAAAATTACACTGCCGGAAGGATTGAAAACGATAAAAGACAATGCTTTTACAACATGCTTTCATTTAACCGGTATAACGATACCCAAATCAGTTACCAGGATGAATATTCTGGATTTTAAGTATTTGGATTCTTTGCAGTCTTTTCATATGGAGAGTGGCAGCAAGTTATATGTTTCTTATGAGGGGATTCTATATAATACCGCCCGGACGAAAATTATATTTGTGCCAAAAGCTTATAAGAAAACAGTCCTTAAGTTTCCAAGTACGTTAACCGGTCTGAATTTGAGTAGTTTTAATTTGAAAGACACGACAGAAATCATCATACCAAAAGCGTTGAAAGAATTGGAGACTTACACAGACAGCGGTAAATGTTTTAATAAAATCTCAATTGAATCCGGCAATAAGAATTTTATTCTTTATCAAGGATCTCTTTATAATAAGAATAAAACAGAACTTTATTTATTCAAAAAGCAAGAAAAAGCAGAATTTCCCGATACCTTAAAGAATATTAATATTTTTTATCTTAGGAACAGCGGGATAAAAGAAATGATCATTCCTGAAAATGCACAAATTATCACCTGGATAGATAATGTTTATGATATACCAACCCTGGAGAGGGTTAGTGTTGTAAAGGACAGTAAATATTATACCCTGGAAAACGGTTTGTTACTAAGTAAGGATAAAACAATACTTTATGATATTCCAAGAGATATTAAGGAACTTAAAATTCCGGATACCGTAAAGAGTGTTAACTCATCCCTGACTTTCCGGAAGACTGATTTAAAAAGCGTATCAATACCTGAAAGTGCGGTTGATATTAACTATAGTGATTTTATGTACTTAAAATCTGCAGTGTCCATAGAAGCAGATAAAAACAATAATGCATTTACAAGTATTAACGGTGTTCTGTATAACAAGGATGTAACCGTATTAATTTATTACCCTGTAAATAAAACTGATAAAACATATGTCATGCCGGATACGGTAAAGTATATACTGAATCCCGAATCTATCACAGATAATCCGTATCTGGAAAGTATAACCTTGTCAGGTGCACTGGAATACCGTGATTACGGATTTGTTAAAAGTAATTCTTTAAAAGAAATTAATGTAGATGACAGTAATGCTTATTATAAGAGTTTGGAGGGGGTTCTTTATAACAAAGAGATGACTGTATTAGTTGCGTATCCTTTCCAAAAAACGGATAAAACCTTTATTGTCCCTGATACGGTAATGGAGGTTTCAGGATTTTGTTATAGCAAGGATACAATGCTTGATGATTATCAATATACCGTCAATGCGTTTTCCAACCCTTATCTGGAGACATTAGTAATTGGTAAGAAGGTAAAAACCTTATTTACTGTCTATGATAACTATACAATCTGGGATTTTAAAAATCTTCAAAAAATTGAAGTCAGTAATGATAATCCATTCTTTAGCTCGAAAGACGGGATTCTTTACAATAAGGAGTTCTCAGTTATGTACCTATATCCCAGGGATTGCAGAAATGAGGTCCTGACAATACCAGGCAGTGTAAGAGAAATACAGGATACATTTATCAATGCAGCAGTTAATAATAAGTACCTAAAATCAATCTCATTGGTAAGTGATAATAAGGCATTTAGTACGGATGGGATAACCCTGAGTAATTATGCAGGTAATCATATATACTTAAGAATTGGTGATACAAATTATGGTAAAAGGATTTTCAGTGATTAACGTTTCTGTTTTCTTGCTTTGGATCGTTATGCTGAAATTTATATGGAATTGGAATAAATTTTATTACAGCCTGAGGAGTCGGTTTTGATTCCTCAGGTTGTTTTATGCTGATTAAAAAAAACATTTTATAAATTCTATATTTTAAATAGGTATTATAATTTGACCAGCAGCAGAATATATTATTACCAGTAAATAGAAGAAATACGTTATTTCGTTATTATAAGTGTTGTAATATTATATTTAACGAGCGAACGCTCGCTCCATTGTTAAATTAAAAAAAATTTAAAATAGGAGGTTAACATGGACAACAGATTTGCGATTTCTAATTATCCGGATGCAGCTGAAATTAATCAGCAGCTGGATAATTTAATTACCAAACCGATTTATACTGTCAAGCCTGACGCTTTAAAGGCTTACGAGAATGAATACTATGATAAAAAGTGTTCTAAATCAAAAGCAATGATACAAGAAGCCAAAAATATTATCCCCGGAGGAGTCCAGCACAATCTGGCTTTTAATTATCCATTTCCATTGGTATTTACAAAAGCCGAAGGGGCTTACCTGTACGATCTTGACGGTAATCGGTATTATGATTTCTTACAGGCAGGCGGTCCTACGGTTTTAGGAAGCAACCCAAAAGAAGTCCGCAGTAAAGTAATTGAATTGCTAAATGATTGTGGTCCATGCACAGGACTTTTCCACGAATATGAATATAAACTTGCAAAGAAAATATCAGATAATTTTAAAACTGTTGAGATGTTTCGGATGCTTGGATCAGGTACGGAGGCTTGTATGGCAGCTATCCGGGTAGCTCGTCTAGCCACGAAAAAGAAGAATATTATTAAGATGGGCGGAGCGTACCACGGGTGGAGTGACCAGCTGGCTTACGGAATCCGTATTCCCGGTTCCAAGTGGACACAGGCGCACGGAGTGCCGCACTATATCTTTAAACATACGCAGGAATTCTTCCCCAATGATTTAAATGATCTGGAAAGAAAATTACAATTTAACTCTTTACGGGGTGGTACTGCTGCTGTTATGATTGAACCTGTGGGTCCTGAAAGCGGAACAACACCGGTCGATAAGGATTTTAATAAAGGTGTGGAAACCCTCTGCCGTAAATACGGAGCACTTTTCATCTTTGACGAGGTTGTAACCGGATTTCGTGTCGGTATGTCCGGAGCTCAGGGTTACTTTGGTGTCAGCCCTGACTTAACCATATTCGGTAAGGTAGTTGCCGGCGGTTATCCCGGAGCCGGCGGTCTGGGCGGCAAAAAAGAATACATGAAATATCTCTCCGCGGGTATTGCCGGCGGTCCTAAAGTAAAGAAAGCTCTCATTGGCGGTACCATGGCAGCGAATCCGCTTAGCTGTGCAGCGGGTTATTATACACTTTGCGAAATAGAAAGAACCAATGCGGCGGAGAAAGCCGGACTGATAGGTGACAGACTTACTTTCGGTCTTAAGAATCTTATAAAGAAATATAATCTTCCGTTTGTAGCATTTAACCAGGGCTCCATCTGCCACCTGGAAACGGTGGGAACCATGCATTATTCCATTAACTGGTTAAAACCCTGGTCAATACCTCAGGTATTAAGTGCAACTTCCGAGAGAAAGAAAGAGATGGAACATGTGGGTGCGGCATATATGGCCGAGGGAATTGTTACACTGGCCGGCAGCAGACTTTATACCAGTGCCGCGTATACGGATGAAATGATAGATGACGTACTTGCCAGATTTGAAAATGTATTAAAAAATATAGCAGTAAAAGAAATATGATAGAATAGTAAGGAGATTGTTATGACTGAAAAAGAGACAAAAGAAAATGTTGTAAAAGCAGGGAGAAGACTTGTTGAATCAGGACTTATAACACGAACCTGGGGGAATGTCAGCTGCAGAATCGATGAAAACCATTTTGCAATCACTCCCAGCGGCAGGGATTATATGTCAATCGGACCGGAGGATATCGTTACTGTTTCAATAGAGGATTGCAGTTATACGGGAACTATAAAACCCTCCTCAGAAAAGGGGGTTCATTCAGCGGTCTATCAACATAACCCTGACATTCATTTTGTGATACATACTCACCAGGAAAATGCGTCTGTTATAAGTACTTTAGGTTTCGATTCCATTAAGATTGCTTCGGAAGATCCCTTACTTGGAAATGAGATAATATGTGCGTCCTATGGCCTCCCGGGAACGAAAAAGCTGAGAAAAGGAGTAGCGGAGGCATTAAAGCGGTCGAAAGGTAACGCAGTCATCATGAAACATCATGGAGCGGTTTGCTTCGGAAAAGATGAAGAAGAAGCTTTTAAGGCTGCGCTAGAACTTGAGGATGCATGTGAAGGTTTTATCATTAACCGATATCTGAAAATAGAACAGAGAAATAATTATAATCCCGATGCGCTGAGACAGTTTGCACTTTCACATATGGGCCGCAGCCGGCTGCCTCAGGGTGAAGAATTATTACAGTCTTTTTGTAACAGTGAGCGGACGGAAAATGGGTTTCTGTTATATGAAAAAAGCGGAAAGGTAACAGAAATCAGATTTGGTATGCCTGAGGATGCTTTTAACGGGGAAGCAAAAATACATAATGAGATTTATAAGAAAAATAAAAATATTAGCTATATCATACATGCAGTTACCCCGAATATTTTAACGGTCTCCCTTGCAGGCATAAAATTATATCCTTTCGTAGACGATTTTGCACAAATTGCAGGTACAAAAGTAGGTACCGCAGTAAAACCGTCAAAAATAGCAGCCGATTTAAAAAGGGCATCTGCCGTCTTATTCAATAACAACGGTGCTTTCTGCTGCGGAGCCAATGAGAAAGATGCATCAGCCGTTTCAATGATAATGGAGAAAAATTGTAAAGCTCTCATTAGCGGAACGCTGTTTGGAACAATAAAACCAATCAGTTGGCTGGATAGGAATCTTATGCGTATGGTATATTTAAAAAAATATTCCAGGCAGATAAATAATAATATGGATAAATAAAGGTTTTGTAAAACGAAGCTGGACGAGATAATAGGAAAGTCAGGTGGGACAATTTGTGAGTGTAAATGTCATTACTTATGATGTTGGTACGACAGGAATAAAAACCTGTATTTTTGAGATTTCTGACACAATTAAGCTGATTACGGCAGCGGTAGAGGGTTATCAGCTATACATAGAAGAAAATGGCGGTGCGGAACAGGATCTTAAGGAAATATGGAATGCCATGTGCAGTACTACGATTAAGGTGATTGACAATAGTAAAATTTCTCCCGGCAGTATACAAGGAATATCATTTTGTTCACAGATGCAGGGCCTTGTACTTGTAGATAAGAATGGTGAACCGGTCCGCAGATTAATGAGTTATATGGATCAAAGGGCAAGACGGGAGTTAAAAGAAGGTATGGGAAACGGACTTAAAATATCCGGGGTTAATTTCTTAAAACTTCTTAAGTCCATTAAAATTACCGGTGCAGTGGCGGCAAGTGTTAAAGATCCTGTCTGGAAATATAACTGGGTTAAGAGGAACGAACCGGAAAATTTTAAAAGGGTACATAAATGGCTGGATGTAAAAGAATATTTAATATTTAAATGCACCGGCAATTTTATTATGACAAAGGACAGTGCTTTCGGAACCATGCTTTTTGATATCAGGAAGGGAAAAAATTGCTTCAGCAGTAAAATGTGTAAGCTGCTGGGTGTTAATATGGAACATCTGCCCCAAATAGCAGGCTGCTCCGACAAGGTGGGTTTGCTGACTGAGAAAGCCGCGGTGCAGCTTCATTTAAAGGCTGGAACACCGGTGTTCGGAGGCGGCGGGGATGCTTCCCTCATAGGTGTGGGGGCTGGTGCTGTCAGTATGGGAAGCACCCATATTTATTCTGGTACTTCCGGCTGGGTTTCAACAGTTGTAAATAAGAGGGTACTGGATATTACCTCCATGATAGCTTCCATTATCGGGGCTGATGACAATTCCTATAATTATTTTGCAGAATTGGAAACAGCAGGTAAATGTCTTGAATGGGTTAAAAATCATCTTGCATTAGATGAGATTAATATTTATCTGCAAAAAATATGCGTATCTGACTCGTTGGAATCCCTTTATGTGAATTTATATGATTTTATGCTGGAAGAAATCAAAAACATTCCTGCGGGAAGTCACGGAGTTATTTTTACCCCATGGCTGCATGGAAACCGCTGCCCTTTCGAAGATTCCCTTGCCAGGGGAATGTTTTTTAACATTAGCCTGGAAACGGGAAAAAGAGATTTAATTCATGCTGTCATGGAAGGAATCTGCTATCATTTAAGATGGCAGCTTGAGGCTCAGAGAAAAAAAATAAAGACATCAAAGGCAATACGATTTGTCGGAGGCGGTGCATTGTCTCCGCTAACCTGTCAGACAATGTCAGATATTCTGGGATGTGAGATAGAGACCGTTGATAGTCCTCAGAATGCCGGTGCATTAGGTGCAGCGGTAATCGTGGCTGTTGGACTGGGTATACTGGAAAGAATGGAAGATGCGGATAAACTTATTAAGGTTAAAGAAGTATATGTACCAAATACAGCCAATAAAGAAATACATGACAGGAATTTTATAGTTTTTAAATCACTTTATAAAAATAATAAAAGAGCTTTTCGTATTATAAATAAATAAGTGAGAGCCAATACCGTAGCATTTATCCCATACAGGAAGGGACTTCTTTAGGTTTGATCCTGCTTATGGGACAGATAGCAGGAATAGTAATCGTTTATATTTTCGAAGTTTTAAAAGGCCTTTCAGGCTCAATTGTTTTACCTATGCTTTTAATCGTAGCTGTAACTGTTTTGGAACTGCCGGTTGTTTTAAAAATGAAAGAATCTGGTTTAATCAATAGAGTCAAATAATACTTGGAGGTTATATGAAAGAGAGTGTTTTAAAAAATAAACACATTGCATTTCACAAGGATACTTTTAATAAGACAACAGAAGACCGAAGGCAAAAGGTACTTGAGGCTGCAACGGAGGAGTTTGCCGCAAATGGATATAATGCAACCAGTATTAATGTTATTTCTAAAAAATCCAATATAAGTATAGGTGCATTGTACAGCTATTTTGCATCAAAAGAGGATTTATTCTTAAGTATTGTTAATGATGCATATGATTTGATGGAAAAAATTTTAAAGGATGTTGCAAAAAACAGCAGGGACATTTATGATTGTATAGAGCGGATGCTGGCTGCTTCCAGAGAATTTGCGGTTAAATATCCGCAGTTAAACCAGATATATCTTGATATCACAACCCAGGCACTTTCACCCTTGGCAGTCAGATTATCAAATAAACTTGAAATTATTACCCCTGAACTTCTATGTGGTATAATCCGGCAGGCAAAAGAAGAGGGGAGAATTAAGGATGACCTCGATGAAAAAGTGATCTCATATTGTATGGACAATATTTTTATGATATATCAATTTTCCTTTTCCTCGGATTATTATAAAGAACGATTAAAAATATTTTTAGGGGAAGAGAAGCTTAAGGATATAAACGATATTGAGAAAAGTATTGTTAAGTTTATAAGAGCTGCCATTGAATAAATACAAGGAAGTAATTAATCCCAGATGGTAATAAACAAAACCTTGCCTTAAACCTATTTGATAAAAAATATCAATAATATTATCAAATTAGTTTGAATAACTTGGATTTTTACATTATAATAAAGAAAAATATGGAAATCAGGCATAGCGGAAAGGGTGATATTACTTTGGTTAGCGTCCGGCTGGTGGACTTTAAGCCAATCATTTTAAAGCATATGGGGAGTGCAATAACTAATAAATACCAGACTCATAAAACTGAAAAATATACCGGAGGATAAGAACATGAAATGGTTTAAACTGGATGGAATTAGTAAAAAAATTGGTTTATTCGTATCACTCATCATTATTGCGGCCTTACTGGGCATATCATCATTTAATTATATGATATCAAGAAATGAGATTACAAGATCTAACAAAATAATACTTAAAAATGCAATTGAAACGATAATGGCTGATATAAACAGAAATTACTCTTATACCAAATCGGATACAAATGGAATGTCAGAAGAGTCAGCCAAGGAGGCTACCTTAAGCTCCATCGAGTCATTACAAAGCGGACAAGCCGATTCCCTGTCGGCTGCAACTGCCCAAGAGGCTGATACAACTTCCGCCGCGACGAAAAACTCTTCTATGGCAATTCATACCTTGGATTTAGGGGAATCAGGATATTTCTACATAATAAATTCACAGGGGGATATTATTTTCCATCCTTTTTTAGAGGATAATATCAACGATTTAAAAGCGGACGACGGAAGAAATATAATTCAGGATACTGTAACCTTAGCAAAAGAAGGCGGAGGGATGATACATTATACCTTAACTGACGATGTCAGTATTATAAGGGATGGTAAAACCGTTTATACCAAATACTTTCCATATTGGGACTGGGTAGTTTGTGCAGTCATTTACGACAAAGATTTTTCCAGAGGATCCGATATGATTCTTGTCAGTAACCTAATCGGTGTTGGTGTCGTTTTATTTATCTCCCTTTTACTGGTCATTTGGTTATCCGGCAGGATAACAAAACCCATAAAAAGAGTGGCAGGTACGCTTTATGAAGTGTCAAACGGTGATTTGACCCAGAGTAAAATTATTCTGGAAACGAAAGATGAGACGAAGCTTCTGGCGGATTCGGTTAACCGGCTTTTGGACAGCTTTCATCACATCGTCAAGATGATGACAGCTTCAAGCAGCAGTTTAAATCAATTTGCCATGAATTTAAGCCAATCTTCCGATGTTGTATCGGAAACTACAATTGCCGTGACAAAGGCAATATCACAAATGGCAGAACAAACTGAGATACAATATCAGGAAACTCTGGATACGGTGCACAAAATAACTCTGCTTGGCGATGATATCAGGCATACGGCCGAAGAAGGAACAAGAATTGAGTCAGCAGCACAAAGAAGTCTAGAATTAAAAGAGGAAGGCCAGACCTCTGTAAACAATCTAATGGATGCGAACAGAGAAAACCAGGCAAATTCCATTAAGATAGAAAAAATAATACATAAGATAAATGAATCCTCCAAAGATATAGGGGATATTACTGCTATTATAACCAATGTTGCAAATCAGACGAATCTGCTTGCATTAAATGCAAGTATAGAAGCGGCCAGAGCCGGCGAACACGGGGCAGGTTTTGCCATAGTCGGAGAGGAAATCAGAAAATTAGCGAATGAAACAGCCATTGCAACGGAGAACATCAGGAATAAGATTATCCAGATGCAGGAGCAATCGGAAGAAGCGGTCAAATTTATCAATATCAACCGGTCAGGTGTTGAAAAGATTAATGTAACAGTTGAACAGACAGGTAATGTCATAAACAGGATTGAAGAAGGTTTACTGCAGCAAATAGAGGGAATAAGGGAAATTGCAGAACGAAATAAGGAAATTAACATAAAAAAGGATGATATATTAAAACTTTTACAGCATGTCGCTAAAGCTGCTGAAGAAAATTCCTCTTCAACGGAAGAAATCTCAGCCACAGCAGAAGAGCAGTCTACAACTATGGTGGAAATAACCTCAAGTATTTCACAGCTGTATGATATGGTACAGGAGTTAAATGGGATAATTAATCAGTTTAAGATTTAATTTAATAATTTGCGGGGAAATTAGTTGGAGGTAAACATGTTTTCATATGAAACTATCCAAAAATTCAATGAAACTGAAATTATGATATATAAATATATAATGGATAACAGTGAAAAAATACCCTATATGACGATTCGGGAACTGGCTGATGTGATACATGTTTCTACTTCAACAATACTTAGGTTTTGCAATAAAATAAATTGTGACGGGTATAAGGAATTTAAAGAAAAGTTTATGAAACATATAGAACAAATCCGTGAAATACCGCCTCGGGAAGATTTGTCCGAGCTATTACTTTATTTTAAGAGAACGAATACCAATTCTTTTGAGCAGAAAATAAAGCAGGGTGCTGACTTTATCAGAAAAGCAGAAACAGTTATCTTTATTGGTATGGGTTCATCCGGAGCCCTTGCAAGATATGGAGCAAGGTATTTCTCTAATTTAGGTAAATTCTCTATAGGTTTGGAAGATACTTATTATCCAATTCTAAAAGATAAGCCAAAAGCCACCGTGGTGATTGCACTGTCGGTTTCAGGAGAAACGAAAGAAGTAATCGATTTAATTGATCAATTCAAACTCAATCAATGTAGCATTTTAAGCATTACGAATCAGTCTCATTCAAGCATAGCCATGATGTCAGATTGGAATATTTCATATAATATGGAGATGCAGAGAATTAACGGAGGATATAATGCTACGACGCAAGTGCCGGTATTGTTTCTAATAGAAGCACTGGCAAGAAGAATATGATTTTTGAAACATCTTGTTACTGGTTATGTAACAAGATGTTTTTTATATTATAAATATAGCAGGAGTTGATGATAAAAAGTCCTCCTGAAGTAATATTTTAATATAGAGATGAAAGGAATAAAAGATGAATACAGAACTGGATAAGTGTTTGGGTGGAAAAAATTACAACTGCCATGATGAAGTATTTTTGAAGTATAAACGAAAAGCAAGAATATTACTTAATGAATATAATCGGTTTGCATATGATCAAAAGTCGGAAAAAAGGAGAGTTTTGGCACAACTCTTTGGAAGTGTAGGTACAAATATATCAGTAGCCTCTCCTTTTATCTGCGATTATGGATGCAATATTTATCTGGGCAGCAATGTATCAATTAATATGAATTGTACTTTTGTAGATTGTAATAAAATTACGATAGGCAATAATGTGTTAATAGCTTCTAATGTTCAAATCTATACGGCAGCACACCCGGTAGAACTTAATGAAAGGCTGACACCTGATTGGAGTCCGGAATCAGGTGAATATTTTTGCCGGACCTACGCTCTTCCCGTTACGGTTGGTGATGGATGTTGGATCGGTGGAGGAGTTATTATATTACCTGGAATCAACATTGGAAAAGGTAGCGTTATAGGTGCGGGCAGCGTTGTGACAAGGGATATTCCCGAAAATTGTGTGGCAGTCGGAAATCCGTGCCGAGTAATTCGTAGAATCAACGGAGTTTACAAACATGATTAGAATGATTGCATTTGATTTTGACGGAACAATAGCAGATACCATCCCTATATGCATGGAAGCGTTTAATACTGCGGCTTCACCTTATGCCGGACATAAATTAACAAAACAGGAGATAGTAAAGACATTTGGCCTGAATGAGACCGGAATGGTTAAATCGCTTGTTAAAGATAATTGGGAAGCAGCCCTGGAAGATTTTTATTTTTCTTATGAGAAACTACATGTCAAATGTATGGAACCGTTTCCACAGATCATTGAATTGATTAATTTTCTGAAAGAGAAAAATATCATCGTTGCCTTGATTACCGGAAAAGGGAAGATTAGCTGTGATATCTCATTAAAAAATTTAAAGTTAGAGGAGGCTTTCAGTGAAATAATGTTAGGAGATGAGGGGTACTTTAATAAAGCAGAATCTATTCAAAAATTGATGAATAAATACTCTGTTAAAAGCGATGAATTTTACTATGTAGGCGATGCAGTATCGGATGTAACTGCTTGCAGAGAAGCCGGTGTAACCTGCCTTTCAGCGGCATGGTCAGAAGGTGTTAACTTGGAACAATTAATAAAATTTAATCCAGGGTTTATCTATTATGATATTGTAAAATTAAAAGATTTTTTACTGAAACACTGTATTTGAAATTCATGAAATAATGCAAAAGAACTTAGGAAAATCAATTATAACTAAAATAATTCGTCAGAAACCAGATGGGAATATGAAGTTTATATAATGAATTAAACGATATGTTTTAAGAAATTTAGATACGTTATAATAGGCTGCTGCAAAATGCTCAAAGTATTTTGCAGCATTCATTATAATAATCGGATACACGATATCATCTTTAAAACTTTTCAGACAGATTCATTTCTGCACACATCATAATAAAAGCTCCTGCTCCGTGTAAGTCATTCACACTTGTGGGACGGTTCAGATAATGCTTATAATCGCCGATTCCCGTACCGATACATACTCCGTCAATCATAATACCTCCGTTAGCATCAAATTTAAGCCGGGTAATAACACCTTCAAACCCTTTCCAGGCATATTTTAAATATATTTTATGCAAATATCCTTTTCTTACCGCTTTTGCCAATGCGTAAACAAACAGGCAGGTACAGGATGTTTCCAGCCAATTTTGGGGGTCATCTGTTTTATCTATAACTTCATACCATAGTCCGGTTTTTTCATCCTGAAAAGGAATCAGGGATTTCAGTGTATTTTGAAGTATTTGAACTAGTTCCGGTTTCTTTTCATGATTATCAGGAAAGTCATCAAAAATCTCAACTAATGCAACGGGAAACCAGCCGATGGAACGTCCCCAGAATTCCGGTGATTTACCGGTTACCGGATCTGCCCATAAGGCTTTTTTTGTTTCATCCCATCCGTGGTAGAGAAGTCCGGTTTTGTCATCTTTGGTATATTGATACATAAGAATAGCCTGATGGGCAATTATGTCATAATATTCAGGATCTTGAAAAGTATGACCAAATTTTACCCCAATCGGACCGCACATAAAAAGGCAGTCCAGCCACATTTGATTTGGTAAGTCATCTTTGTGCCAGAAACCACCTTTTGAATTGGTTTTCCAGGTTTTAAATAATGGAACCATTGTGAATAAAGCGGTTCTATACCGTTCATCACCAGTCTTTTCATATAGATTAAAAAGAAGAATACCGGGTTCGATATCATCGAATTGAGTAGGGTCATATGAAAGAACGGTGCCTTTCCCATCAATAATACTGTCAACCCAATTTTTATATAAGTAAAATACGTATCATTGTTGTTTTGTTTGAAGCATTTTTCCATACCCAGCAGGAAAACACCTTGATGATAATGGAATCGTCCAACCGGAGGCAATTCCTTTGCATTAAATTTATGCATTAATGTATCACAGGCAAGTTCTCCCCACATAAGTGGTGTTCTATCTTTTAATTTTGTCATTTTACTGCTCCCTTTTTGTATTATTTATATTAAGTTCAAGTTCTATATTGGTATGTTAATGCATTTATTTGTACATTAATTGCCCAAATTTTAATTTTCTTCTTAAATTTTGCTGTTTTTGTAGTATACTGTATTTAAGTGATAACGAAACAATTGCAAAAACATTATAAATTGATATTTGATATTATGAAAACAATTTTAACACGCAATCCGGCTCAAAAGACCTGAAATAGTTAGGAGGAAAGACAATGAAGCTAAGCAGCTTTGAATGTAATGATGTAGAGGACATTTTTTCCGTTTCTAAGAAAAAACAGTTCAACCATGCAATGCCGGAGAGTCATTTCCATAGTTCTTACGAACTCTATTATCTTTTAGAGGGAGAGAGACAATTCTTTATTAAAGACAGAACGATTGTTATGGGAACCGGAGATTTAGTAATTATAAGACCTAATGTTTTACATAGAACTGCTAATACGGAGCATCCAAAACATGAAAAAATTATCCTGAATTTTAAAGAGGAGTTCCTGGCTGCATTTAATGGAAACTTTATTAATACCTTACATCCAAATTTTCAAAATGATTATCTGGTTATTCATTTTTCTTTACAGCATAAAATACTTGTCGAGGATATGCTGCAGCAAATTGTGTTGGAAGCACAGGAAAAAAAATCATCTTATGAAATTTATATACAAAGTCTTATCCTGCAGTTACTGATTTTTTCATCCAGATATATGGAAGAACATAATATAAAACCGTTTGAGTATTTAAATACGAAACATGAGCGTATATCTGAGGTGGTCCGGTATATCAATACATATTATAAAAATGATTTATCTCTACAATTTCTGTCAAATCGGTTTTATGTAAGCCCTTATTATCTGAGCCGTACTTTTAAAGAAGTTACAGGGTTTACTTTCGTAGAATATTTGAACAGTGTTCGGATTAAAGAAGCAAAGAAGTTATTAGAGGAAAGTAATCTAAAAGTTAGTTTAATCGCTGCAAAAGTTGGTTTTGGAAGTATCACTCATTTTGGACGGGTGTTTAAAGAACTAACGGGTCATAAACCTTTGTTTTATAGGAAAAGAGTCTAATACGCAGCAATACTCTGAAGAGATAATTTCTTTTTGAATATTAATAGATATGTTATAATAATAAAATAATTTATCCATAGGGGGAGTATTATGACAACAGTCTATTTTATAAGACATGCAGAACCGGATTTTGAGGTGCACGATGATCTTTTAAGGCCATTAACCGTGAAAGGCCATGCAGATGCCAAGCTGGTTACAGCATATTTAAAGGATAAGGAAATCGATGAAGTATTGTCCAGTCCATATCTAAGAGCAATTGATACGGTCAAGGATTTTGCAGATGAAAGCGGATTAAATATAAAGGTTATTTATGAATTCAGGGAGCGGAAAGTAGATAGTGCCTGGATAGAAGATTTTACCTCTTTTTCAAAAAAGCAGTGGGAAGATTTTGATTACAAATTAGCGGATGGAGAAAGTTTGAGAGAAGTACAGGAACGAAACATCAAGGCATTAAATGACGTTTTATTGTTACATAAGGGTAAAAACATAGTGATAGGAACCCATGGAACTGCGTTAAGCACGATTATAAATTATTATCAAAATACTTATGGTTATGAAGACTTTGAAAAAATGAAGAGGTTAATGCCCTGGATTGTTAAAATGCAATTTAACATTGATGTGTGTGAAAAGATAAGTAAAATAAATATAACAGAATAAAAAATATAATATAAACATCACATTCAGACATTAGAATTTACCATTTGAAAAAAGGAGGTAAAAAGAGTAGTTATGATTTATTATTCTGACCATTTGCAGGAGAGGTCATTGCAGCTGGGAATGTCAGGATAATAGCAGAAGGAAGTCTTCTATTATCTTAATAGAACACTGTTAGATATTACATTTAATAGAATTATTTTAGCATGGAGGTTTATAAATGGATAAAAATAGTTTTACTTCAAGACCACCGATGGGTTGGAACAGTTATGATTATTATGATACGACAGTAAATGAAGAACAGGTCAGGGCAAATGCAGATTATATGGCTGCCCATTTAAAGGAATATGGATGGGAATATGTGGTTGTGGATATTCAGTGGTATGCCTATGGTACGGGAACAAAACGGCAGCAATATCAATATATACCGTTTAGCAGGTTAGAAATGGATGAATATGCAAGGCTTTTGCCAGACCCTGAGAAATTCCCGTCTTCTGCCAATGGCAATGGATTTAAGCCTTTGGCAGATTATATACATAATCTTGGACTCAAATTCGGCATTCATATAATGAGAGGTATCCCAAGAGTTGCAGCCCATAATCATAGCAGAATTTTAGGTACAGATATTACAGCAGATATGATAGCAGCTCCAAGTTCCATTTGTGGTTGGAATCCGGATATGTATGGTCTGAAAAATGAACCGGGAGCACAGGAATATTATAATTCTCTGTTAAAACTATATGCAGAGTGGGGAGTTGATTACATCAAATGTGATGATATCTGCAATACCAATCTGTATGCAAATAACCCTTATTCAGCCAGACATGAAATCGAAATGCTGCATCATGCTATAAAAATAAGCGGTCGTCCAATTGTCCTTAGCCTTTCTCCGGGGCCGGCATTAATTGAACAGGCCTGGCATTATGAAAAATATGCTAATATGTGGCGGATTACCGATGATTTTTGGGATAGCTGGCCATTACTCCTTAATATGTTTGAACGTTGTGAATTATGGCAGAACCATGTGACAAAAGGATGTTATCCTGACTGTGATATGCTTCCGTTAGGATTAGTCGGAAAAGGATTTGAAGCAGAGCGTGTGACTAACTTTACACGGGAAGAACAGATTACCATGATGACCTTGTGGTGTATCTTCCGTTCACCGCTCATGTTGGGAGCCGAACTGACAATGATGGATGAATGGACCTTATCCCTTATTACAAATAAACAGGTATTAGCAATGTTAAGTGAAGAACATAAGGCAGTTCAGGTAACCAGAAACAAAGATTATGCAGTGTGGTTTTCCAGAAATCAAGAAACCAACGAATGTTATGTGGCGCTATTCAATTTCAGGGATGAAAAATCAAAAGTAATGACATCTTTAGATGAATGCGGATATTACCGTTATAAGGATGTTAATTTAAAAGAAGTGCCGGCCCGGGAATTGTGGACGGGTAAAGAGGTAAGAATTGTCGATGGGAACCTTACGGATGAGATTGAGAAACATGGTGCGGCGCTGTTTAAGTTAAACTGAAACGGCATTGTATTAATTATTAAATTGACAGTATACAGGAGATTCTATGGGAAAAGAAAGAGTCAGTATTTATCATATAGCCAAAGAAGCAGGTGTTTCCCCGGCAACAGTTTCACGTGTATTAACGCATAATGCAAATGTCAGTGATGAAAAACGAATTAAAGTTGAAGAATTAATTCAAAAATATGATTTTCGGCCCAATGCTATGGCGCGAGGACTTAGCAATACTCAGTCAAAAATTATTGGGTTGCTGGCACCGGATATCCGAAATCCTTTCTATGCAACACTTGCAGTTGAGTGTGAACGCGCAGCCAGTGAAAGAGGGTATATTCTTTTACTCAGTAATTCAATGAGCAATATGGAGCTGGAAGAGTATCATTTACAGAAAATGTTTGAACAAAGGGTAGATGCACTGATTTTGATGGGCGGTAAAGTTGACGAACTTGTTTCGGACGAAGAATACGTTGAGAAGATGAATCAGATTGCAGATACAACTCCGGTGGTAATTACCGGTAAATTAGACGGCAGTGACTGTTATCAGGTAAACATTGATGAAGCACAGGCTATGGATATTCTGATGGAATATCTGATCGGCAGCGGACACCAAAATATTTGTATCATGGGCGGCAGGAAAGATGTTAATTCAACCTATGCCAAGCGTATCCGCTACCGCAGCAGCCTAAGAAAATATGGAATCCCCTTTCGGCCGGAATATATGGTCGAAACGGGAGAATATAGTTTGGAAAGCGGGTACAGGGCAATGAACGAGATGTTTGAAAGTAATATTGAATTACCAAGTGCGATCATTGCTATCAATGATTTTACCGCCCTGGGAATCGTTCAGTCAGTCCGCCGGCATTCATACCGGATTCCGGAAGATATTTCCGTAGCGAGTTTTGATAATACTTTTATTGCAGATTCCTGTACGCCGCGTTTAACCAGTATGGGATATCAGTATGATAAGTTTGGGGATGCTCTTGTTGAGACTGCAATTACTGCATTGGAAGGAAAAAATCCTCCTAAATTACAGCTGATTCCACCCGAACTTGTGGTAAGGGAATCCTGCAGAAGTATCTAATGAGAAGTTTGCTAAAATACATAAATGAGGAACCATTTTAAAGTGCAAAATGCACAAAAAATGGTTCCTCATTTTTAGTTTAATCAACTATTTGCACATTAAAATGGGAAAAAATGTATAATAATTAATTGACAAATTATGGTAATAGGAATATAATGGTTATATGAAACGGGTTTCAGTACAAAGTTTGATTCAGTTTTTTTGCATCTTGGTGTTCATAAGTACAAATGCGCTGGATGTAGAAACGCAGTGACGGAATAATCATGAAATCCGATTTTTATGGGTAATCATGAAACCGATTTCAAAAAAACAGGAGGAGAATGATGTGAAAGAGAATAAGAACAATTCTAGTGAGGTAGCGGTAAAAGCTCATAAAAAATCCTTTTGGAATACATTAAATGACAATAAAACACTGTTACTTATGTGTCTTCCGCCCATTATATTCTTTATTGTTTTTTGTTATTGCCCGCTTCCGGGTGTCTACATAGCATTTACAAATTATAATTTCCGTGACGGTATCTTCGGTAGTCCCTTCGTAGGACTTAAAAACTTTGAATTCCTGATAAAATCCGGGCAATTGTGGCATTTAACTAAAAATACGATACTTTACAATCTGGTATTTATTATACTCGGCAATGTTTTTCAGATAACAATTGCAATCATGCTGAATGAAATCAGAAACAAATGGTTTAAAAAAGTATCTCAGACAATTATGTTTCTGCCATATTTTATTTCCACGGTTTTGATTGGAGCTATCACTTTTAATATTCTCAATTACGATACCGGTGCTCTCAATACCGTCCTGAGAGAGCTGGGCGGAGATCCTGTTAAGATTTACAGTATGGCAGGCGTTTGGCCGTTTATCATTGTTTTCTGCCAGATGTGGCAGCAGACTGGTTATGGATCTGTTGTATATTTTGCATCAATCTGTGGTATAGATTCCAGTATGATAGAGGCTGCGGAGGTTGATGGTGCTGCCAGCTGGCAGCGAATCCGTTACATCATTCTCCCATGTCTGAAACCTACCTTTGTCATTTTATTGCTGTTTGCTCTCGGTGGTATTATGAAAGGTAACTTTGGTTTATTCTGGAACCTTGTCGGCAATAATTCCCAGTTGTTTGAAACAACTGATATCATAGAAACTTCCGTATACCGTATGATGATGTCTCAGAATAATTTTGCAACATCATCAGCAGTTGGACTGTATCAGTCCATCTTTGGATTTACTTTGGTTATGTTAAGCAACTGGCTGGTAAAACGGATAGATCCGGATTATGCATTATTCTAGGAGGCAGAGGATGGTAAAAAAAGGGACTAAAATCAAACTGGGCAGAAGCACGGTTGCATTAAAATTAATTTCGTACATAGTTGTTCTGCTGTTTACAATGATATGTATCTTTCCATTTATTTTAATTATTTCCGCATCTTTTTCTACCGAGAGTATAATCAGCAAAGAGGGTTTTGGACTGCTTCCTAAGGGGCTGACTCTTGTGGCATATGGATGGGTGTTCCGATATCCGAAGATGATACTCGGTTCTTATGCCGTAACCATTATTATGACCGGATGCGGTACGGTTTTGGGTTTATTTATGATAGCAATGACCGGTTATGCGTTGCAGAGAAAGGATTTTCCATACCGTAATATATTGTCATTTTTTATCTATTTTACCACCTTATTTTCAGCAGGTATGGCACCGACTTTCATCTGGGTGGCAAGGTATCTGAATCTGAAAGGAAGTTATCTGGCTGTATTTCTTCAACTGTTGATGTCGCCCTGGCTGATTATTCTTATGAAAAACTTTGCGAAATCAGTACCATATGAGATAACGGAATCCGGTAAGATTGACGGTGCCGGAGATTTTAAGATATTCATCTCCCTTATTTTTCCAATGTTAAAACCGGCGCTTGCAACGGTAGGTCTTTTTCTGGCATTGGGATATTGGAATGAGTGGTACCAGTCCTCCCTTTATCTTGGATCATCCGTTACCTATAAGCCGCTGCAGTATTATTTATATAATATCATTAATACGGCTAATGCATTAAAAGGTTCTGTGGCGGGTGCCAATGTTACCTATACCGAACTGCCATCCAATACTTTGAAGATGGCAACAGCAGTAGTAGCCACCGGTCCCATTGTTTTTCTATATCCGTTTGTACAAAAATATTTCATCTCCGGTATCACAGTAGGAGCAGTAAAAGGATAAATTGTAATAACGATTTACTACCCTCGGGATAAGAACGGACCGCAGTGACGGAATCGTCAATATAGATTCCATAAACAGGAATCTAATATAAATAAAATAAAAATGAAATGGAGGATTAAGATGAAAAAGAAAAGCCTGGTAAAACGTATTTTAGCAGTCGTTCTGGCCGCAATTACAACAGTAAGCCTTGTTGGATGTGGGGGAGGCGGCAGTAACAGTGACACAAAAAATACTTCTACTACAGTTAAAAATACTGGTAGCGATGCTGGCAGTAAGGAGGGGACCGGTATTGATACATCCAGCCATGAAGTAATTAATATGTTGGTTCTTGGGGATAAGCCAACCAATGGAAGACTTGAAGCTATGCTGGAACAACTGAATAAAGCTCTTACGGAAAAAGTAAATGCGGAGCTTAAGCTTACCTATGTGGAATGGGCAGACTGGCAGACACAGTACAATGTGCAGTTACTAAGCGGAGACGATTCCCTGGATCTTATAACAACTGCCACAGACTGGCTTTATGCCTGGGAAAACACCCAGAAAGGCGCCTTTATGCCATTATCTGAGGAGATGCTGAAAACTTATGCACCAAAAACCTACGAACAGGTAAATGGGAATGGGGACTGGGATATCTGCAAATATAATAATGAAATTTATTTTATTCCGGAAGATCATTATACACAGTATACCAATCATGGTATGTTCTACCGTGGAGATTGGGCTAAAGAAGCCGGACTTGCAGATGGAACGGTCAGTAAGTTTGATGATCTTACTGCCTATTTTAAATATATAAAAGAGAATAAAGAGGGTGTAATTCCCTGGGATGTTCCTGGAAAAAATAATTCCGGAGGATTATTAGGAGCCTATATTCAGTCTAATTCTGATTACCGTGTTTTAATCGGATGCAATGCAGGAAACTATGAATTCTGGTGTACGAAAGCAGATGATCCTTATACGGTATCTTCTCCATACATAGAGGATGATACGATCTATAAAGCGGCAGATTTGATGAAACAATGGAACGAGATAGGAGTTTGGCGTGAGGATGTTCTGAATTTTGACGGAGACAGCAGAGAAGAATTATATGCAGGTACCTCAGGTGCCGATCAGCATCACAGCCAGACTTATTACTCTCAGATTAAACCGAATATGGATGTCAAGCAGCCGGGTTCAGATGCCAAGATGTATTATTGGGGACAGGAAAATAAGAATGTAGCCAAACCCTTGAAAACACACGGTGCAGCTGCAATCAGTGCAAATTCAAAGCATCCGGAACGGGCTTTGATGGTATATGACCTGCTGCGTAACGAGGAGGAGTGCTACCGTTATATTAACTATGGTATTGAAGGAACGGACTATATTATTACAGATGACGGTAAACTGGCCTATCCGGAGGGATGGGATCAAAGTACGGATCAAGTGGGTGCAAATTACTGGTGCGGACGTAATGATGACCTTGAACTGGAGAACAGTTTCAACTGGAGCGGTACAAAAGACATGATTGCAGGTCTTAATGCAGTTGCTTATGATTACGGATATGAAAACCTGATTCTTGACAAGAATGCAATTGAAGCGGAACAGTCTGCTATTGCAAGTGTACTTTCGGAATATATTCCACAGCTGGCATATGGTAAGTTTGATAATCCCAAGGAAAAGATTGATGAGATGAGACAGAAGATTAGAGATGCAGGTTATGATACGGTAAAAGCATCTCTGCAAAAAAATATGGATACTTTTAAACAAAACAGCGGCAAATAATAGTACTGTTTCGTAACAGGGTGTTTTTATATCGGTACCTGGTACCGGGTATATGGGGATACCATTCGCCTGGCAAAACAAAATGTCAGGAATGGCATTCCCCTTTTGCTGCTATTAATGAAGTCGGATTAATCATAATCTGCCCTATCAGGGGATAACGGAAAAAGACACGTATGGGCGGATAAAGATCGCCCGGATAGGAGGAATAATGCATCAATTTGAAATTCGTGATGAGTTTTATCTTGACGGGAAAAAAATAAAGATTATTTCAGGAGGAATGCATTACTTCCGGGTAGTTCCGGAATACTGGTCTGATCGGTTGGAAAAGTTAAAAAATCTGGGATGTAATACGGTAGAAACCTATATTCCGTGGAATCTCCACGAAAAAGAAAAAGGGAAATTTGATTTTACCGGAATGCTTGATATTGTTTCGTTTGTAAGAACTGCAAAGGAACTGGGGCTTATGGTAATACTCAGGCCATCACCGTATATTTGTGCGGAGTGGGAGTTCGGAGGACTTCCTTACTGGCTGCTGAAAGAAGACGGTATGAGGTTACGTTGTATGTATCCTCCATTTTTAGAACATGTAAAAGAATATTATGAAAAATTGTTTGAGATAATTGCTCCGCTGCAGATAACGCGCGGCGGTCCCGTCATTATGATGCAGGTGGAAAATGAATATGGATATTATGGTGATGATAAAGAGTATATGGAATATATAAAGCAGTTGATGATAAACTGCGGCTGTGAGGTTCCGCTGGTGACTTCCGATGGTCCGTGGGGGGATGCCTTTGACTGCGGCAGCATAGAAGGGGTTCTGCAGACAGGAAATTTTGGTTCAAAAGGAAAAGAACAGTTTTCTGTAATGAGGCAGAAAATCGGGGATAAGCCATTGATGTGTATGGAATTCTGGATCGGCTGGTTTGATAATTGGGGAGCAGAAAACCATCAGACCGGCAATATGGAAATGAATAGTAAAGACCTGGATGCAATTCTGTCCGAAGGCCATGTAAATATCTATATGTTTGAGGGAGGAACCAACTTTGGATTTACAAGCGGTGCCAATTATTATGATAAATTGACCCCGGATGTCACTTCCTACGACTATGATGCCTTATTGACGGAGGATGGCAGGATCACGCCCAAATACGAAGCCTTTCGTAAGGTTATCTGTAAATACACGGAAACTCCTGATGTGAAGTTATCGACAGTAATTATACGTAAAGCGTATGGAACATTGAAAGTAGTCAGAAAAACAGGACTATTTGAAAATCTGGATAATCTTGCAAAACCGGTAGAAAATGTGGTGCCGTTGTCCATGGAAAAGCTTAATCAGGGGTACGGTTATATCCTGTATGAAAGTGAATTAATATGTGACGGATTAATAGAAAAGTTTCGTCTGTGGGATGCCAATGACAGGGCAAATGTATTTTTAGATGAAAAGCCGGTTCTGACTTTGTATGATAGAGAACTGCTGACAGAGCATGAAATTAATGAGTCACCGGTAAAAGGCAGAAAGATGGATATTCTTATAGAAAATATGGGTCGCGTAAATTTTGGACCGGCTTTGGAACACCAGAGAAAGGGAATAGGCGGTGGGGTTCAAATCAACGGACATCAGCACTTTTATTGGAAACAATACTGCCTTCCTATGGAAGATTTGTCAGGCCTAAATTTTAATCTTTCAGCAAAAGAGGGAACACCTGCCTTTTATGAATTTACTTTTGAGGTAGAGGAAACAGCAGATACTTTCCTGGATTTTTCCGGTTGGGGAAAAGGGTGTGTACTGGTGAACGGGTTCAATATCGGAAGATTTTGGGATGTCGGCCCCAGAAACGGCTTTATATACCGGCACCAATTTTAAAGAAAGGTGAAAATACCATTCTGATTTTTGAAACAGAAGGAAAATATACGGATACCATCACTCTCTGCGATGAACCAGATTTGGGTTAATATAGAATTATGTATTATGAAATAAATGGAAATATTCTGCCACAGGTGCGTTTGGTGGATATGGCGGTTCTGGAACCTCCGTACGTTCATAGAAAAAGACAGGCAGATGAATATATACTATACATTATGAAAAAAGGAACACTTTATCTGCAGGAAAACGGTAAAAAATATGAATTAAGTGAAGGTGATGTAATGTTACTTGATTCAGATTTTGTCCATCAAGGGATAAAAGCATCCAATTGTGAATATTTTTATATTCATTTCCGGCATCCTAAGGTTATCCGTAAACTGGAAGAGACTGATTTTATGGAGCGCTGTCTGCAAATCAGGAGTGAATCCCTCCAGGAAGATAGTGGTTCCTTTGAGATTTACCAGGATTCCTGGATGCGGTTTCCCAAATTTATCAGTCTTCAGACAGGAAGCAGTTATCTTCAGGTGTTAAAGCTGGTACAGGAAGCTATGGATCAGAATCAGAATCAAATGGATAATTATAAGGTTTCCTGTGCATGTAAGATTATGGAAGCCCTTGTGGAGATAGCAAGAGAAGCCGTATCAAAAAGAGCGTTAAAACAGATGCCCGGTATTCCCAGGTCCTATAAGAATATTCATGAACTGCTGAACTATCTCAATGCGAACTATCAGAAAGACATCTCCGGAAATTTAATAGAAGAAGAATTTTCCTGCAATTTTGATTATCTGAACCGGGTATTCAAGAAAAATATCGGCAAGACGATCTTTGTATATCTGAATGAAATAAGAATTCACCATGCAAAAGAACTGATTGCTACTACTTCCATGAAGATATTGTCAATCGGATACCGGGTAGGATTTCAGGACGTGTGTTATTTCAGTAAAGTTTTTAAAAAATATACAGGAATGTCACCCGGGCAGTATGAAAAATTAACATCACATATTGAAGTGGAAAAGGGGCTGCTGCAAAATAATAAATTGACCGGACTTGGGTAAGGTTATAGTTAATATTTCCCAATTTTGCAAGAGTCCCTTTTTGGTTTAGATATTCACATGTATCGATGCTGTTTTAAGATTTTCACCACCTACAGTAATCACGGTTTGTTTGGAGATATCCTCCGATTTAACGTAAATCATCAGATGGCCATGGTAAACCCTGCGGTAGGAAGCGGAATAATCTGTGTTGTCTGCAAGATCTCCGTTCTCCAATCCAAGGAGGCTGCCGTTATCCACTGTTACATGGAGACAGGAGAAATCGGATAACACATCATTTCCCTGGTAATCTTTCATAGTAGCTTCAACCTGATAAAGGTGTGCTTCCTGTGAAGTTTGGGTAATATCTTCCCAGCATTGCAACCCAACCTGGCAGGCATTTCCCGTAGTTGTAAGGGTATGGGATATAGCGGAGTTATCAGAAGTTACCCCCTTAGCCGTTAAGACACCCGGTCTGAAGGCAGTTGTAAAGGAAATGCAATCTTTATCCGTATCTTTTTTGTAAACGCCAAGCAGCACCTCATTCAGGTAAAAGGATACTTCTTTCAGATTGGTATAACATTTGATTAATATTTCTTCTCCCACCGGATAATTCCAGGAATCATAAACCGGTGTCCACTCGCCCATATCGTTGGAAGCAAACGCGGTTGATATATGTATAACAGGTTTCTCTGACCAGAAACTCTGACGGCGGTAATACCAGGGTTTTTCAAAACCGGCAAGTGTCAATAGACCGGAACTGGAGCCATGAACCGGCCAGCCGTGCGCTTCACCCAGATAATCAATACCGGTCCAGAGAAATTGACCGGAAATGTAAGGAGTATCGGTAACCGCTCTCCAGGCCTTAAGACTGTGACCGTTTTCGCTTCCGAGAAATGGCTTATCCGGAAATGCCAGGTGACTTTCTTCGTAAAGATGTTCCTTATAATTGTAACCCACCACGTCCAGGGGATCCAAAAAGCCCAGAGTACCTGAGAGTTCCGGAAAAGCAGCAGCAAGTGTGACAGGGCGGCTTTTATCGTTCCGTTTAACAATTTCAGTTAAATGTTTGGATAATACAGCCAGGCGTTTTGCATCAGGTCGTTCCGGATTGTATTGTCGTTCTTCTGCCGGTTTATTGGCATCATTATTGCCGGTCATCGTATTAAATGACGGGTGGCAGTATGGATCGTTTGGGTAGTCAATTTCATTGCCGATACTCCACATGATAATAGACGGATGACAGCGGTTTTTGCGAATAAGAGCCGTCAGATCCTGTTCATGCCAGAGAGGGAAATTAAGATAATATCCCTGATGTTTTGGAGGATAGACATTATGTCCGGTACTCCACTTGTTTTTAGGGCCTTCCCACTCATCAAAGGCTTCATCCATTACAAGAAATCCCATGGAATCACAAAGGTCATACAGTTCCGGCATGTGAGGATTATGACTCATACGGATGGCATTACATCCCATTACTTTCAGTTTTTCTAAGCGTCGGCGCCATACTGCAGGGGGTACCGCGGCGCCAAGGCAGCCGGCATCATGATGGACACAGACACCTTTTATAATCGTAGGAACTTCATTTAAGAAAAATCCTTTATTCGGATCAAAACGGATACAACGGATTCCTACTTTCCTGGAATCAACCAGATAGGTAAGCGTTTCACCCTCCGCCAGTTCCTGACGAATCCAGGTCTCCAGAGTATATAAATAGGGTTGTTTCGGTGACCAGAGTTTTGGTGCCGTTACAGTTCCGTTTGTAACCAGGGTTTTTTGACTGCAAGGTGGAATAGTATCAGCTGCCGTTACCGTAATCTCTCCGTTTTCCCAGATAAGCTTGTTAATGAGTGTAAGCATAGTATCCGTATCCTGTTCATTAATGACCTCATTCGTAACAGTAAAGGAAACCTCTTCTGACGAAACTTCCGGAGTAGTAAAAAAGAGACCGTCAGGGATAAGATGTACGGATTCTTCTATTATCAGAGTTACTTTCCGGGTGATACCGGAACCTGTAAACCAGCGAGAATCAGAGATATCCCGGTGGTCAACCTGTATACTTATGATAGTATCACTATCATAACGAAACTGATCTGTAATATCATAAGTAAAAGAAACATATCCATTAGGCCGGGAACCCAGATAGTAACTGTTACACCAGATTTTACTATTTTTATAGATACCGTCGAAGGATAAGCGGATTCGTTTCCCAATCCAATTTTCATCGGGAGAGATTCGGAGCCGGTACCAGCCTATACCCCCGGCAAGATAGCCGGTTCCGCTGGAATATTCTTTGGAAAAAGGTAAAGTAACGGACCAGTCGTGGGGTAGGGAAATTTCTTCCCAGTTGGTATCGTTGTACCAGGACTGCCAGGCATCCGGGCAGTCCCCCAAATGGAACCTACAGTTATTGGTTAAGGTTAAGATAGTTTTATTCAAAGAAAATTACCTCCATGTTTTGTTTATATATGAAACTATTATAAAAAACTTTACGGAGAAAACAATGTAATTTAGAGAGAGTTATTGTAAATTAGCGACTTTATACCCGGAATCGTTGTAAAATCAAAAATTTTATAAATGGCGGTAGCTCTATTTAATTTGTAAAATATTATTGATTATGATTATAACATATGTTATTATTAACATATGTTATTAAAGCAAGGAGGAAACAAGATGTCTATCGATTACGCAATTTTAGGAATATTAAGCCAAAGGTCAATGACAGGTTATGATATAAAAAAGTTTATGCAAGAATCTGCTTTTATGTATTGGTCCGGTAACAATAATCAAATATATAAGTCCCTGGTAGAATTATTAGATAAAGGCTTGGTTACTTATCTCGTCGAACACCAGGATAATTCCCCATCCAAAAAAATATATACAATTACCGGTGAGGGGCTAACTGCTTTAAAAGAGTGGGTTCTGTCTCCATCGGAGCCTGGTGAATTTAAAAAGCCATTTTTAGTTCAGTTTGCATGGTCCTGGCAGCTTAACTCAAGTGAACTGGATAAGATACTAAAGAGTTATGAAACTCAGATTAATATGCAGTTGTTAATGCAGCAAAATAGTAAACAGGATACTTATTTATCACCGGACAGAACAGAACTCACAACTGCAATATGGAATATGATTAATGAGAATATAAAACGGACATATGAAAATGAATTAGTATGGATACAGGATGTACGCAATACGTTAGCCGGTATTCCCAATGATAATGATGTATTGGAACCTACAACGATAAAAGCAGGCGGAAAAAAAGAAACAAGCAGTGGGACATTTCGCTATTCTTTTATTAATAAAAATGAGATAAGTTATATTCATATTGATGATCCCCAATTTAAGCTTTGTACGGAAAGAAATATACTGGACATTATTACTGTATGTGCAGAAAATAATACGCAGTTTGTGCTATTTAATCCGGGTATACTTTCACAGGATTTTCTGGACCTTAAAACAGGTTTAGCCGCAGCTATGCTGCAAAAATTTATGCTCTATCATATTAAATCTGCAATAATCTGTGAGGATACACAGAATGTGAAAGACAACCTAAGAAATATACTTAGCGAAAGCGGAAGAAATGAAACTTTCAGATTGTTTTCAAATAAAACCGATGCGGAAAAATGGATATATGACCTGGTACATTGAAAGGAGATGTTCATAGTATGAACTACACTATAACTGAGATAAACAATTTAATAGTATCTATCAACAGTGACGATATTTTAATATCTGATACGCAATCTGCCCTTGATTTGATGATGACAGTTAACTATGAAAAAAGCTGCAGCAGAATCATTATTGATAAAAATAACATATGCGAGGAATTTTTTATTCTGAGCAGTGGTATCGCCGGTGAAATACTTCAAAAGTTTATAAATTATCATATCAAAATGGCTGTCATTGGAGATTTTTCCAAATACACAAGCAAACCTTTACACGACTTTATATACGAGTGTAACAGAGGCAGAGATTTTTTCTTTGTAAATAATCTGGAGCAGGCTATAGAAAAACTACTATAACAGCCGGAAGTGAATACAACGTTATTTGATACCACAGTAATACATGCAATAAAAAGCAGCTTTCATGTTATCGAAAAGTAATATTTAAAAATGACTTAAAAAATTCCATTGACTACTGCGGTCACTCGCTGTATAATAATAGTGACCGAAGTGGTCATTTTTTATTTGGATTATTTACTACGGTTTCAATAAAAAGTTTTATAAGAAAAAAGAGGTGATTATCATTTATCAGATATTTTACAGTTTAGATCGGGAGAAACAGGAACGTATCATAAACGCAGCTTTAAAAGAATTTGCACAGAACGGTTATGAAAAGGCTTCAACCAATGTAATTATTAAGGAAGCAGAAATAGCGAAAGGATCATTATTTAAGTATTTTAACAGCAAAAAGGAATTGTATTTATTTTTATTTGATTATGTCAACGGTGTAATTAATAAAATCTATGATGAAATAGATTGGAATGAAACGGATCTTTTTGAAAGAATGAAGCAAATCGGATTGATTAAACTTAGAATCTATAAGCAATACCCGAAAGCGTTTGATTTTCTTAAGAGTGTTCCCAACGAAAATTCACCAGAAGTAAAATCAAAAATAGATGCGATTAAAAAAGAACTGATCGAAAACGGCTTAGGTATGGGGTACAAAAATATTAACCTATCTAAATTTCGCGATGATATGGATACGAAAAAGATAATGAACATTATTACATGGACAATCATGAGTTTTTCAGAACAGCAGATAAAGAAAGTCAGTTCCTTTGAAAATGTTGATATTGAATTATTTTATGAATGGGACGAATATTTTGATATATTAAAACGCTGTTTCTACAAAAAGGAGGAACAATAATATGTTTATTTATATTTCAGGCCTGAAAAAAAGTTATATGTCAGGTGAGGTTAAAACAGAGGTGTTAAAAGGGATTGAAATGCAGCTGGAGAAAGGAGAAGTTGGTGTGATCCTAGGGCCTTCCGGTTCGGGAAAATCCACACTGATGAATATTCTGGGCGGTATTGACCGTTGCGATAGCGGTAAGGTATTAGTTGACGGGGTAGAAATCAATAAATTGAATGAAAACCAGCTGACAGATTTTAGACGAGAGGATATCGGTTTTATCTTCCAGTTCTATAATCTGGTTCCGAATCTTACAGTCGGGGAGAATATTGAAGTCGTGTCTAACATAAGTAAATCACCATTCAATATAGATGAAGTTTTAAAAGCGGTGGAAATGCAGGATAAGAAACACCGTTTCCCCAGGGAATTAAGCGGCGGTGAGCAGCAACGTGTATCCATTGCCAGAGCGATTGTCAAGAATCCGAAGCTGCTTCTTTGTGATGAGCCCACCGGTGCACTTGATTTTCAGACGTCCCGCAGTATTTTGAAGCTTTTACAAAAAGTAAATAAGGAATTCGGAACAACTATTTTAATGATAACCCACAACGCTGCCATTGCGGCTATGGCTAACCGGGTATTTAAAGTAAGAAGCGGGGAAATCGTAGAAACTGTGGTTAATCAGGTGACGGTTCCGGCGGAAAGGATTGAGTGGTAATGGCACTAAAACGGAGAGTATTTCGGATATTTAAGGAAAATGTTATGCGGTATCTTGGAGTTCTTATATTAATTATCCTTGGAAGCTATACATTTTTAGTAGCTTCAGGAATAGCTCGGAATCTGGGTGACTTGGTTACTTCCTTTACGGAAGAAAATAAGCAGGAAGATTTATCCTTTCAGACCGATAAGCCGATTACGGATGGTGCAAAATTAGAGAAAGATTTTAATGCTTTAATCGAGGAGTCAAAGAGCTTCGATGCGGCTCTTTCTGATACTCTTACGCTTCGGCTGCTTAGTAATACAAAAAGGGTGAATATTCCGGCTGTAACAGAAGGAAAACCTCTTTCCGGCCCGGGAGAAATATTATTGGATCCGGCCTTTGCCAAAGCGAATGGTTATCCTGTCGGAAGCAGTATCAATATATTAGGAAAAACATTTGCGGTCGCAGGTTTTGTATCCTTGCCTCATTATATCTATCCATTAAAAAATGTAAATGATATTATGAATTCACCCGATAATTTTGGTATTGGAGTTATCGATAGTGAGGATTTTACCGGTTTAGGTAATCCTTCGGTTATATATTCCGTCAGATTTAATAAAAGAGGACAAAGTATTAATGAACAAGCGGTACAGCTTAGGGAACGTCTGCATGATGAGGGAATTACAGAGTCTGAATGGATTGATATTATGAACAACAAACGCGCCAGAATGCCTTGGGCCTCCATAACAGGTATGAAAACCATGAGTGTGCCATTGCCGTCTGCAATGTTTCTTATGTGCTGTTTAATAATCGGTATCATGATATGGCGTATGATACGACAAGAATCGGTGATCATAGGGACACTTTATGCCCAGGGTTACCGAAGAGGGGAATTAATTCGGCACTATATGGCAATTCCTATCATTCTGGCTTTAGCAGGAGGCATTATTGGCAGTTTATTGGCATTGCCATCCGTTGCACCTGCGGTTATGGCTATGATTTCATATTATAATGTTCCCGTTAACGGCATTAAACTGAGCTACTTGAATGTCCTGATTGGAATACTGACTCCGGTTTTGTTTTTAGGACTTAGCAGCTATTGCGTGATACGTTCGGAATTAAAACTTTCTCCGGCGGAGCTAATGAAAGGAGATAAACAAAAAACCAGGGTTAATGCCATAGAACGTGCAATTAAATTAGATAAATTAAAGTTCAATACCAAATTTAAACTGCGGGAGCAGCTGAGAAGTGTTTCACGACTTGTATTTTTATTATTGGGTGTTACCAGTGCGTCTGTTTTTATGCTTTTTGGATTTACCATAATGAATTCTATGAATTATGTATTCAAAAACAGTACTAACGGTACGTATAAATTTGAATATGAATATGCCTTTAAGGATGTTCAATCCGGTGAAGCACCGGAGGGTGCGGAAGTTTTCTCTGCGGGAAGATTTTATCCGGAAGGCCAGGAAGAAGTCGAATTTTATGTAACCGGCGTTGAGCCGGATTCCACAATTTTGACGCTGAAGGACAACAAGGATAATCCGCTTCCCAACAATCAGGTTAATATTACGAAACCATTGGCTGACCGGCTGGGAATTAATGCAGGTGATACTGTAAGTCTCATTAATAAGCAGGACGGAAAGTCTTATACTTTTCATATTGACGCGGTAGCCGATTCCTATGCGGGCCAATTTATATTTTTGCCCATGGCTAAGTTAAATGAGCAGCTTGGTATTCCGGAAAATAGTTATATGGGAATTTGGAGTACGAAAAAGCTTGCTATTCCGGAAGATAAACTCTCAGGAACAAAATCCCTGAGTGAGGTTTCAAATGCCATGGATGAATTACTGGGTCCGATGGTTTCCATGGTGGTGGCCATGACGGTAATTTCCTGTGTTGTAGGCCTGATTATCCTCTACCTTGTAACCTCATTGATTATTGAGGAAAATAAAAACACTATTTCAATGTTTAAGATATTTGGCTACAGACATAAGGAAATTCAGACTCTGATATTAAACAGCTCAACCTATGTAATTATAGCAGGATTTATAATCAGTATTCCCATTATGGCGGCATCAATGGATGCTATGTATGGCTATCTTGGTGCCATGATAAATTTAGTGCTGCCAATCATTATAAACCCGCTTTATGTGGTTATCTGTTTCGCTGCGATTATGTTAACCTATCAGCTTAGTAAATTGTTATGTGCGAAAAAAGTGAATGCAGTTTCCATGAGTGAGGCACTAAAAGCAGGAATGGAATAGAAGAGTCATTGTTCAAGTTAAATATTAAATTTTATATACAACCCTTGCACTGCTTTACCGTGGAGCAAGGGTTTCTTTATCATACCAGATTTTACTCAAATTTTCTGTTTAATTAAAAACCATCCAAACAGATTACAAAGTTCATGCAAAAGGTTAATACCTATGGAATCTGTCACTAAAATGACAGCATTCGGCGCTATGTTCTTTCCCTTAAATTAGAATTGAAAGCTTATTAGAATATTACATACGAGTAGGATAATTTTTAATTGACACTTATTGACTTTAAGTCAATAAGTGCTATAATATAATCTATAATTGACTTGTAGTCAATGAAAATATAAATGAGGTGATAAAACTGGCTAGAAAAATAGATGATTCCGAGTTTGTCAAAGAATATGACATTAAGGAACATAAATTTATGACAATGGAAGAAGAAAAACGTGAGCGTTTTATTGAAGTTGCGTTAAGGGAGTTTTCAAAAGGTTATACGGCAGCGAATACGGATGTAATCGTGAAAGAAGCGGGTATATCAAAAGGACTGTTATTTCATTACTTTGGATCAAAAAGGGGGCTTTTTTTGTTTCTTAATAAATATGTCCTGGACATATTTATTACTGAGTATGAAAAGGTCATTTCGGATTCTTGCGATTTTCTTGAAAATATCAAGACTGTATCAAATTTAAAAAGAGACCTGTCATCCCGGTATCCGCTTATATTCGGATTTATGATGAAAGCATATTTATCAATTAATGATGTTTTCCCGGAGGGGCTGCCAGGAGATTTAGTTAATTTAAATTATACGCTCATGAAGCAGATCTATGAAAGGTCGAACAAAAACAAAACAATTTTAAAAGATGGTATTGATAAAGAAAAGGCGCAAAACATTATTATATGGACGATGAATGGTTTCACCGAAAGTCTGTTCCGGTATGGTGATGAAGTAGATGCCTACAAGGCGCATTTTGATGATGCGGGAAAAGAGCTTGAAGAGTATCTGCAAACTCTACGTAAAATCCTGTACCGATAGAAAGGGGAAAAGGAATATGTTTATTGAGATTAGTAACTTAAAGAAAAGTTATACAAGCGGCCTGGTTAAAACGGAAATCCTAAAGGGAATCGGAATGGAGCTTAATAAAGGGGAGATTGGTGTTATATTAGGGCCTTCCGGGTCCGGAAAATCAACGCTGATAAATATAATAGGCGGTATTGACCGGTGCGACAGCGGGCAGATTTTAATCGATGGATTAGAGATAAATAGTTTAAACGACGAGAAGCTGACAGACTACAGACGTAAGGATATTGGTTTTATATTCCAGTTTTATAATCTGGTTCCCAACCTAACAGTTGGGGAAAATATAGAAGTTGTATCCAACATAAGTAAATCACCTCTGAATACGGATGAAGTTTTAGCTTCTGTGGGAATGACGGATAAAAAATTTCGTTTTCCAAGGGAGTTATCCGGCGGTGAGCAGCAAAGAGTGTCGATTGCCAGGGCGATTGTCAAGAATCCGAAGCTGCTGCTTTGCGACGAGCCAACCGGAGCACTAGATTTTAGTACGTCCCGCAGTATCTTACAATTATTACAGCAGGTGAATAAAAAATACGGAACCACTATTTTGATGATAACCCATAATACTGCCATTGCAGCTATGGCTAACAGAGTATACAAGGTAAGAAGCGGTGAAATTGCAGAAATTCTGATAAATGAGAAAACGATTCCGGCAGAAAGGATTGAATGGTGATGGTAATTAATAAGAGAATCAGACGTGTTTTGCTGGAAAACAAAGCACAATATATCGGCTCCATTTTATTGATTATTTTCAGCTGTTTTCTATTTACGAATCTGGTTTTGGTTAGTAACAATTTAATACAGCTGATGAATGAATATGCAAATGATTATGTGCAGGAAGACGCTTCCTTTACAACAGACAAAAGCATTAATAATCTGGATACACTTTCGCTGACTTCAGATTTGGTGATTGAAGAAGGGAAAACTTTTGATTACTCATTATCGGAAGGAATAACACTGCGTATCTTCACTGAAAATGATAAGATCAATATTCCTGCCGTCACCCAGGGCAAAAACTTAAACAGCAGCGGTGATATCCTGCTAAACCCGACTTTCGCTGCCGCACAGGGAATTAAAATCGGCGATGTACTCACCATAGGGGATAAGCAATTTACGGTTACCGGTTTCATGATGCTTCCGAATTATATTGTTCCGCTTAAATCGGAAACGGACCTTTTGTATTCGCCTCAGAGTTTCGGTATTGCCGTTATAAGCCGGGAGGATTTCGCTGCGTTTAGGAAAGGAAGCAATTTCTATGCAGTGAAATTTAACCATAAGGAAGATAGTGCCCGCAGCCAGTCTAAAGAGTTTTTGGGATTACTTAAAAGCCGTGGTATTGACATCCTACAATGGACAGATATCGGTGTGAATGTCAGAGTCAGCGGAGCTGCTGCGAAATTTAATTCTGCCAGTCTTATGGGTAGGGCAATGCCTATTACGGTTCTATTGTTGACCGCAGTCTTACTCAGTAACGTAATCGGGCGCATGATCAAACGTGAATCAGTGATTGCCGGAGCATTATATGCGTTGGGTTATAAAAGGAAGGAGCTCTATCTCCATTATTTGAAATTTCCCCTGGTAATCGCCGGAATTGGAGGTATCCTTGGGACCATCCTTGGGATATTTACCGTACGTTCTCTGTTATCCGTTTATTTTGAGTTTTGCGAAATACCAATGACAGGTATCGAATATAGCCTGGCCGTCATAATCCTGAGCTTTATCTTTCCAATTATATTTCTGGGAATAAGTGTATTTCTTGTGATCCATAAAGAGCTGGGGCAATCGCCTGCCGAGTTGATGAAAGGAGATAGAGAGAAAAATAAGGTCAATTTCCTGGAGCGCAGATTTAAGCTTGAAAAATTAAAATTTACTGTAAAATTTAAATTTCGGGAACAGCTTAGAAGCCTGTCACGTCTCATCTTGTTACTTACCGGCTGCATCACGGCGACGTTACTTTTGCTCTTCGGATTTTTCCTGAAAAGCGGTATGAATTATTTTCTTACAACTGAAGTAAAAAACTCACAGAATTACCAATATGAATATGTGTTCGAGAATCTGCGCACAGAACCGGCACCTGCGGGCAGTGAACCTTTCGCGGTATCAAAGTTCATGTTTCAGGGTGATGATAATAAAGTTTTTCATGTTGCCGGTGTACTGCCGGATTCTAAAATAATGACGGTATTGGATGAATCCGGCAAGAAACTGAGAATGGATCAGGTCATTATAACCAAACCGATTGCCGATAGATTGAAAGTAAAGCGGGGCGACACAATTACTATCGTCCGAAAATCGGATTATCAGGAATTTACGCTGAGAGTCGGTGGCATCGCATCATCCTATAACATGACTATATCCATGCCCCTTTCAGAGTATAACGAGAAGTTCGGGATGCCAGAAGGAAGCTATAATGGGCTTTTCGGCAATAAACCCCTGGATATTCCGAAAAACGAGGAGTATACCGTATTGTCCATAGAAGATAAGATAGCCGCCATACAGAGCGGCATGGTGCCTTTGAAGGCAACAGTTTTTTTTATTTCGGCGGTGGCATTTATCATCGGAATGATTATTATCTATATTGTAACCTCCGTAATCATTGAAGAAAACAAGAGTACGATTTCGCTGATGAAGATTTTCGGATATAGAAAGAGGGAAATAAACTCTTTGATTCTTAATAGTTCTACGATTGTAGTCATAATGGGGTATATTATAGGAATACCGCTTAGTTTTGCTATAATGGGCGGGCTGATGAAAGCACTTGAGAACAGCGCTCCATTTGCAATGCCCGTGACCATCGAACCAATTTACATTGGAGTAGGTTTTATTGTTGTAATGTTTTCCTATGAAATATCAAAATGGTTATGTAAGAAAAAAGTCAATGCAATTTCTATGAGTGATGCCCTAAAAGCAGGGGCAGAATAAAACCTGTGAGGATATAAATTAACATTTTATCGTATATATCATAATGTATTATGAAGTTTAAAATTTACTGCAGGTGAATTAAAAAATGAACAAACCAATACTTGATTTACTAAGAGAGGGAGGATTAATTCTATATGCCAGGCATGGAGAAGCTACAATCGGAGAAGACCTGCCTAACCTGAATTACCGATACTGTTTAACACAAAGAAATCTGTCTGAATTGGGAAGATGGCAGGCGTTTTATTATGGCCAGATTTTACGAAAATTACGTATACCAATTAATTATCTTATTCAAACAAGTCCCTTTTGCAGAACCATAGAAACGGCCGGGCTGGCTTTTGGATGGTCCAATATTTCTGTCGATCCGTTTTGGGCCGAAATAAATAATCTGAGTACCAATATATCCGCTGACCAGCAGCGAAAAATATTAGATACTCTCCAAACAAAATTAGAAATAATACCTCCTCAGGGAACAAATAAGGTGATTATTGCCCACAATTTTCCAAATCAGATTGGGCTGGGGCAAATCCCGGACATGGGAACGGTTGTTATCAGACCTCTCGGACAGGGAAACGGATAGGAAATCATAGCTAAATTAACTTTGGAAGAGTTAGGAACTTTGCTGAATACACCGGAGTACCGGTCATAATTATGAATTTTACTACAGTCCCTTAATGAAGTTAAAATGGATATTCTGATTGACTTAATTAATAAAAGTAGTATATTAAAATTGGAGGAAAATATAGGGAAAGGAACATTTCTTAATGAAATGTCGGAAAGGAATAAACAGATGAAAAAGACTAAAGTATGGGCACATAGGGGGGCCTCTGGTTATGCGCCGGAAAATACACTGGTGGCATTTAAAAAAGCAATTGAAATGGGTGCTGACGGGATAGAACTTGACGTACAGATGACTAAGGACGGGCAGCTCGTAATCATACATGATGAAACTGTAGACCGTGTAAGTGACGGGAAAGGCTGGGTAAAAGATTTTACGTATGAAGAACTGTCTAAATTAAATGTCAATAAGAGATTTCCTGAGTATGGTAATGTAAGAATTCCTACCTTGGAGGAAGTTTATTCCCTCATAAAAGATACCGGGGTGACTGTTAACGTAGAATTAAAGAATACCGTTATATTTTATAAAGACCTGGAAGAAAGGGTAATGGAATTAACCGGCAAGATGGGACTTGAGAAACGTATCATATATTCCTCGTTTAATCATTTTTCCATTATGAAGTTAAAAGAATTAGATCCTGCTGTAGAAACAGGGTTTTTATATGAGTACGGATTTTTGGATATGCCGGAGTATGCCAGCAAATATCATGTAGATGCCTTGCATCCTGCTCTATATAACCTGCAGTATCCGAATTTTATCGAGGATTGCAGAAGCAGAGGTATAAAACTTCGTGTATGGACGGTAAATGATGTGGATGATATGATAATGCTTTGCGAGAATGAACTGGATGCCATGATTACGAATTACCCGGATATTGGCCGTAAAGTAGTGGATGATTATGTTAGAAGAGGTTAGTTCGGCAAAATTAAATCCGATTGATGCTTTAAGAAGCGATTAAAATTATTAGGAACCTTCCGGACCTTTAATAGGTCTGGGAGGTTTTTAATCTTAAAAAGAGTTACCTGAAATCACTGTAAAACAAGTACTATCGTCCAAAAAGAATCTTCTGAGGAAAATATTTAGAGTTTGTTTCAGAAATTAGAAAACAGGATAAAGCAATCCCGATTCTGTTTATATCGGCCAGGGATGATATTTTAAACGTTTTTAAAGGCAAGGGTATTTTTGTTAACCCTGCCTTTAAATATATGCATTATAAACGGTTTAAATATCTCCATAACGTGGTTCTGCTGATACCCAGCTGTTTGGCTACGGCACTTTGGTTTCCCTTTTTTCCTGCAAGAACCTGAAGAATGATATCATGTGTAATCTCATCCAGAGTACGGTTTAAGTTCAGGGAAAATTTACTGTCAGGTGCTGAGCTGTAGCCGCTTCCTATGGTATTACGTTCCTTATCCAGTAGTTCCATTACGGATAGGCTGGTAATATATGGGGTCGTGGTAAGAGTGGCAAGTTCATTAAGCAGGCGTTTGAATTGGGTATAATTCTGAGGCCAGTCATACTCCTGGAGCAGTTCCATAGCTTTTGGTTCAAACCCTATGAGCTGCTTACCCATTTCTACGTTCAGAGAGCCAAGATAGATACTGGACAGACTTGGTATTTCCATAGCTCGTTCCCTTAGAGGAGCCGGGCAAATAGTCAGACAGGAGAGACGTTTGACGAATTCCTGCCCTACAGCCGGAATCAAGGCGTCACGGTTAGTGGTACAGGAAAAAATAAGCCGGTTCCGTTTGCTTAAGTTAATATCAATAATCAGGGATAATAACAGCTGACTGCGTTCCTTGGAAAGGGTTTCGATACTTTTAAAATAAATGGTATTATTGTTATCATTAAAAGGAGAGTTGTAGTGATTCGTAAGGTACTCCCAGCTTTTATCGTTGAGCAGTTCACAATCTATGGTTACAAAGGGAGTGGTCTGATGTGGGCTATGCGTGTATATAATAAATGCAATCTGTTCCTTGCCCGTACCGTTCTCCCCCGTTAGCATTACAGGAAAGGAACTTAAACTGAGCTGATTAATAGAATCCTGAAGACCGCCCATTGCGCCGGTGATGCTATAGAAGCTGTTAAAAAGCTGTTCTTCAGCTTCTTTTTTATTGAAAAAATTAATTCCATATTTACTATTTGCAATGGGAATTTTAGAAGCCGTAACATAATAAACAATATACGTCTGTTTTTGATAATCGATTAACCGTCCAATAATGGAGAAAAGTATACCGTTGATATTTCGGAACATTTTATGGTTATCGGATGATATTATCTGGGGAATCTCAACGCGGAGCATCATATATAATCCTTCTGCATTTTCTTGATCCCAGGTTGAAAGATAAATTTCACCTTTTTCAGAGAAAATGATAGTTTTGCTTCCTTCTTTATCAATTACTTCTTTTAAGAATTTATTTTCCTGTTTTATTTGCAGATAACTGGTACTGATTTTAACGGCCTGATCAAAGGCACTAACGATACTCTCCGTGCCGGATGTGATCAGAATAGCATTTAGCCCCAGGTTTTTCGCTGTAGTATGGGTAATCATATCACCTATTACCATATGGTATCCATCTTGCTTTAACTGGGTTAGAGTACTTATTACCTCTTCTTCACTGTGAGCAGTGACGATATCTAGCTTATACTGCAGCAGGGAACAGAGCAGGTGGGCACTTTCTGTAATACTTGGAAAACCGATGATGGCGTAGTGGTCTGAATAATTTTCAGCCAGCTTAATAGCACGAAGAATATCATAAACGGATAAGGTAATCTCCACAACAGGGATATTTGTCATCCGCCCTATCATTTCTGCGGTTCCTCCACGGGAGATAATGGCATCGTAATTATTCTGTATATTATGGCGTACTATTTCAACCCCATAATTCAAATCCCCGGCATATACATCCAGTTCAATGTCGTTTCGCACATCTGCAATTTTTTGCATGGCAGTCTTCATAGCCTCATAAGGAGCAATCCCCAGAACTTTTATTTTGGTATTTTGCATATTATCACGTCCTATCTGTTTCAATTTGAAAATACTATAACATAATTGAACATCTGATTCTATAGAAAAATAATATATGTTTAAAAATGAAACTCAAAATGAAATACTTATAATTGATGTATGATGAAAAATTGATTAATATATTAAATATCAAGAATGAATAAACATGATGTTTCACTTATGAAACAGACGGAGGATGGTAAAATAAATGATAACGCTGTTAATCATAGCAGATGATTTCACAGGAGCGCTTGATACGGGAGTTCAATTTGCAGCCAGCGGCACAGCCACCAGAGTCATAACAAATAGGGATTATGATTACAGACAGGCGGACGAGGATGTCAGTGTATTAGTAATGGATGCAGAGACGAGACATCTGGATTCCGGGAAAGCTTACGAGATTGTATATAATATTACAAAAAAGCAGTACGTTACGGCATTCCTTATATATACAAGAAAACTGATTCCGCACTACGGGGCAATATAGGCAGTGAATTGACGGCAGTTCTTGATGCTGCGGGTGAAAAAACTCTTTCCTTTATTCCGGCATTTCCTAAAATGGGGCGAATCACAAAGAATGGAATTCATTATATCGATGGAATTCCGGTTGAAAAAAGCGCCTTTGGTAAGGATCCATATGAACCGGTAACTTGTTCCTATGTACCGGATATAATAAAGCTTCAGTCAAAGGCTGAGGTGAAACGGGCAGCAGAAGAAGACAGTCCTTTCGAAAACCAGAATGATCCGGGTATTATCGTATGGGATGCAGAGAGCGATAAACAGCTGAAAAGTTTAGGTGAACGGCTGTATAAGGGAGATAAGCTGCATATTATGGCGGGATGTGCAGGATTTGCATCAGTGCTTCCACAGCTTTTAGGTCTTGAGGGTAATCTGCCCAGCATTCCGAGTCTTTATCAGAGATTCTTTGTAGTATGCGGCAGTGTAAATCCTATAACAGTCAGTCAGATGGATTACGCTGAGAACCATAATTTTTACAGGATTAGGATGAGTACAATAGAAAAATTGAAAGATAAGTACTGGCAAAGTGATGTGGGTCAGAAAAAGCTTGACTATTTAAAAGACTTGATTGAAACAAAAAGCAGTTCTATCCTGGACAGCAATGATCTTCCCGGAAGCAATTCAACCAAAGAATATGCGGCTAGGCATAATATCAGTTCAGAACAAATCAGGGTCTGTATTGCAAAAAATATAGGATGTTTTGTAAAAGAGTTGATTCGAAAAGGTTTTAAAGGTACTATCATGATTACCGGCGGTGATACTTTAATCGGATGTATGGAGCAAATGGAGGTTTATGAGATGGAACCTATCTGTGAACTGGCACCGGGAATCGTATTATCAAGATTTATTTCTCAGGATACCGCATATCACGTAATATCCAAATCCGGAGGTTTTGGCGGAGAGAAATTATTAACCGAACTGGCAGAACAGATTTTAACATATAAGTGGAATTAAGTTAGGGGGTTAGGAGTTGAAATGGCTGAAAAAATAATTATTGGCATTACAATGGGAGATCCGGCAGGCATTGGACCTGAGATTACGGTAAAGGCCTTAAGTAACCCGGCTATCTATGATAGGTGCAGCCCGGTAGTAATAGGAGATGCTTGTGTGATGGAAGCAGCTCTCACGATTGTAGGAAAGGAGAATGTGAAAATACACCCGGTATCAAATGTGGACCAATGCCTGTTTACACCTGGAATTATCGATGTATACGATATGAAGATTGTGGATATAAACAAACTGGAATACGGTAAGGTTTCAGTTATGGCAGGGGATGCGGCTTTTTTGTATGTAAAGAAAGTTATAGAACTGGCTTTGGCCGGCGAAATAGATGGGACCGTAACCAATGCACTGAATAAAGAAGCCATTAACTTAGCGGGTCACCATTTTTCCGGGCATACGGAAATATACGCTGAATATACCGGAACCAAGAAATATACCATGATGCTGGCCCACGATAACTTAAGAGTTGTACATGTCTCCACACACGTTTCCTTAAGGGAAGCATGTGACAGGGTTAAAAAAGGCAGGGTCTTGGAAGTAATTGAAATAGCGAACAAGGCCTGTCTGGATCTTGGAATTGAAAAACCTAAGATCGGTGTTGCAGGTTTAAATCCACACAGCGGCGAGAATGGACTTTTCGGAAGGGAAGAAATCGATGAAATTATCCCGGCAATAAATGCAGCAAAAGCAGAAGGAATAATTGCTGATGGGCCGGTTCCACCGGATACCCTGTTTTCCAAGGCAAGAGGAGGGTGGTATGACATAGTGGTGGCTATGTATCATGATCAGGGACACATTCCTCTGAAAGTTGTTGGCTTTATCTATAATCCAATGGCAGGGAAATGGGATGCGGTTTCCGGTGTTAATATTACACTGGGTCTTCCAATTGTCAGAGCTTCCGTAGATCACGGTACAGCTTTTGATCAGGCCGGACTGGGAATAACAAGCGAATTGAGTTTGGTAAACGCAATCGATTATGCCATCAGGCTGTCAAAGAGCGAAAGAATAAAATAGGATAGTGGACAACTATAACCGGAAGTAATTTGATTTTCTGTGTACCGACAGTGTAATAAAATTTATGGACAGTGCACATGCACATGAATTTTCTTTTAATGAAGCAATTTCTTTTGTTGTAAACTGCAAAGATCAGGCAGAGATAGATTATTACTGGGAAAAACTCTCTGCTGACAGGGAAGCGGAACAATGCGGTTGGTTAAAAGATAAATATGGTTTATCCTGGCAGATTGTACCGGATGAATGAATGACTACATGCGTCACAAAGATCCTGACCAATTAAAACAGGTTACGGAAGTTATGCTTAATATGAAAAAGATAAATATCCATGAATTAAAAAGAGCGTATGAGACAACAAAACCGTCAAATTCAAAAGATTAATTTTAGTTGACAATGAAAGGATTCAAAAACCAAAAAAGGGGACTGTTGCAATTCCTTTATTATAAATTTTGCAGAAGAGAATATAAAAAATTTTCTAAAAGAATTATGATAATAACAAAGACTTTGCAGCAGCCCTTTCATTTATTTTGCTTCCACGAGTTGCGTTAAGTGAACTTCCTGGCTGTTTTCAGGCCTGCTCAGGTAATGAATACTGGCAGTATCTTTATTGGGATTAATGTCTTCGATATAAATGGGTTCTCCGTTATAACTGACCGTAATCATGTCAGGAGAAGATTTTATTTCTGTTGCACGTTTCCTATCCATAATTAGTTCTCCTTTACTTATTATATTCAATTTTATTTTTTCCTTAAGTTCATGAAATATTCTGTTTTATACTAATTATCCGATCTACCGAATAAACCATAAAAAAATAACTTGCCTAAATCACTTCTTACTTTCGGACTTATGTTAGATTGAAGTGCCGTATTTATTATTTCCATAAATAATATAATGGAATCTGTAGAAATATCCTTATCGAGCTGGTTTTCATTACGTCCTTGTTCAACTAGCTTAAGATATAAAGGCAGTGTCTTATTTTTTCCATATTCCTCAAGGAATTTTTGAATGTTAGGGTCTTTTATAAACTCAATTTGCTTGAAGTTATCATGAAAGTTACGCGATGCATCTACTGAAAAAGATTGCATTTTTTTTATTTTTTCATTAAAAGATAGGTCACTTTTGACTAAGTCTTCCGAGCCAGTCATAGTATCATCCATTAATTTAATGAATACCTGTCTGGCCAGATTCTCTTTACTTTCAAAAAAATTATAGATACTGACTTGAGAAACATTTGCTTTTTTCGCTATATCTGCAATACTGACTGCTTTAATGCCCTTAGCAGAAAATAATTCGTTAGCAGCAGTAAGAATATCATTAATTTTATTCTCCCTGCGTTTTTGAAATCCATTCATTTGATTCACCTCGTAATTAGATTATCACAAATTATGAAATATTTCAATGAAATATTTCATAATTCTATTGACAGCCATAAGTTTTAGATTTATTATGAAATATATATAACTAATATTTCATAATTTAAAAGCGGGGGATCCTATGAATCATTTTGTACTTGGTTTGAATGAAATAAATAATTCAAAATTTATAGCTGTTGGAGGAAAAGGCTTAAATCTAGGTATATTATCAAAGATAGAGGGATTAAAAGTGCCGGATGGGTTTTGTATAACCACCGATGCGTACAGAAAAGTAATTGAGGGGAATGAAGCGTTTCATAAACTAGTAAACCAATTAGAAGCTCTTAAAGCCGATGATAAAGATAAAATAAGTAAAATAGGAAGAAGTATTCGCAAGGTAATTGAAAATTCAGAGCTAACGGAAGCAATTGAAAATGAAATCACCGATTATATCTTAAGATTAGGTAAAGATAAAGCCTATGCAATACGTTCCAGTGCAACAGCGGAAGATTTGCCTACTGCCTCATTTGCAGGGCAGCAGGATACTTTTTTAAATATAATTGGAATGGATGCCATATTGTATCATGTAAAAAAGTGCTGGGCATCGTTATATACGGACCGTGCTATTATTTACCGTATTCAAAATGGTTTTGAACATGGAAAAGTATTGCTATGCGTTGTGATTCAAGCTATGATTTACCCACAAGTATCAGGAATTATGTTTACAGCCGACCCAGCTTCTTCAAACAGACGGGTATTAACAATTGATGCAGGTCTTGGACTTGGGGAAGCCTTAGTTTCCGGACTTGTTAATTCTGATCTTTACAGAGTAAGAGAAGGAAAAATAATAGATAAAAAAATAGCCGTAAAGAAAATAGCCATATATGAAAATAAGGAGGGAGGAACAGTAGAACGGGAAATAGAGACTAAACTTCAGAATATACAGGCACTTTCTGACAAACAGATAATAAATCTTGAAGCAATAGGCAGAAAAATTGAAAAATACTTTAACTGCCCTCAGGATATAGAATGGTGTTTAAGTGATAGAGAATTCTACATTCTGCAGAGCAGACCTATCACTACTCTTTATCCCATACCTGAAAATGACGGCAAGCAACACGTTTATTTTTCAATGGGTCATTTGCAGATGATGACGGAAGATATTAAACCATTAGGGATATCTTTCTGTAAACTATTATCATTTTGGTTTGGTGAGAATTTAACACCTGCCGGCGGAAGACTTTATATAGACGGAACCTATGACCTCTCGTCACCTATAGGCAGAAAAATATTAATAAAGAGTGCCGGTAATGCCGACATATTAATGAAGAATGCTCTGGTTAATTTAATGAAGCGTAAAGGTTTTATAAAAGGTCTGCCGGGAGGGAAAGGCTCCATCAATATGAGTACCGGTGCTTTATCTTGGTTAATTCCAGCTTTTAGAGTTTATCAAAAAAATGAGAAGGATTTATTAAAAAGGATTATTGCTCATAATGATAAATTAATAGAAGACATGGAGCAGGAAATTAAAAATAAATCCGGAGATGAATTGTTTGAATTTATTCTGCAGGATATTAAAGAACTTAAAAAAACTTTGGTAGGACCTGAGAATATGAGTATTATGCTGGTCGGAGGTTATGCTTCAAACTGGATAAATAAAAAAATGGAAAAGTGGCTGGGTGCTAAAAGTGTAGTAGATACTCTTACAAAATCTGTTTCTTATAATGTAACATCTGAAATGGGTTTTGCTTTAATGGATGCAGCGGATGTAATCCGTCAATTTCCAAAGGTAATAGAATATTTTCATCATGCTAAGGATGAATCATTCTTTGATGAACTGATCAAACTGGAAGGGGGAGACATGGTTAAGAGGGAACTTAACGTTTTCCTTAAAAAGTATGGTATGCGCTGCTCCGGTGAAATCGATATTACAAAGCCGCGCTGGAATGAAAAGCCAACATCGCTTATACCTATGATTCTCAATAATGTCAATAGTTTTGGACCTAATTATAGCAGCAGCAAATTTGAACAAGGGCAGCTTGAGGCAGAAGCAAAAGAAATGGAACTTATTAATAGTTTAAAGAGATTACCTGGAGGTAAGCAAAAAGCAAAGAAGACCAGGAAAATGATTCATACCTTAAGAAATGTAATAGGTTTTAGAGAATATCCGAAGTATTCTTTCATAAAACGTTTTGATATATATAAAAAAGCTTTAAACAAAGAGGCTGATTTACTGGTGAAACAAGGTATTATTAAAGAAAGAGAGGACATTTATTATTTAACGTTAGAAGAATTCAGGAAAGTAGTCAATTACGGTAATCTTGATTATCAAATTATTATTAAGAGAAAAGAGGATTATGAGACATATAAAAAACTTACACCGCCTCGTGTTATTACGTCGGAGGGTGAGATTATTTCCGGTGAATACGATACCGGTACGATACCTCAAGGAGCGCTGGTCGGTATTCCAGTTTCATCGGGTGTAATCGAGGGCAGAGCGAGGGTGATTTTAAAGCTAGAAGATGCTGTTATTGATAAAGAAGATATATTAGTAACTGCTTTTACCGACCCCAGCTGGACACCTTTGTTTGTATCCGTGAAAGGTCTTGTTACCGAAGTCGGAGGGCTTATGACTCATGGTGCTGTAATAACTAGGGAATATGGCCTCCCGGGAGTAGTTGGAGTAGAAAATGCCACAAAATTAATTCAGGATGGAGCAAGAATTCGTGTTAATGGGACAGAAGGGTATGTAGAAATACTTAAACCGTAAGACACTTAACTTTTATCCTACACGTAGCTGTTAAAGAAGAATGGAGAGAAAAATAATTCTCTTCATTCTTTTATATTTACGCGAAAGCAAAGTGAGAATTAGCAAGCTTGTTTGCAATAATTCGAACGTGCACCGGAGAAACTCGTAAAGCGTGTTTCTTCCGGTTAAAGTTGCTTTATAAAATAGTGTTGGGGGTAAAGCTTGAAAAATATTTTCTATATTGGAAAGATATAATTATTATAAGTCTGGAAGAAAAAGTTCTTGCCGTATCAGCAGGATATCTGTTAATATTTGTATATAAGAATAGAGCAATAAATATATTTATTTTGGGGTTAAAGGATTAACGGGAGGTTTGTAATGAGCCAAGAAATATATCAGATAAGAGAAATGCGGTCCGACGAAAAAAATATTTTGGATGATATGTTATACGAAGCAATTTTTCAACCGGATGAAAATAATCTTTTACCAAGAGAGATCATTCAGAGGCCTGAGATTAAAATCTATATTGAGGATTTTGGTAAAGAAGATGATTATTGCCTGGTAGCTGAAGTAACAGGTAAAATTGCAGGTGCGGTTTGGGTAAGAATTTTATCTGGTCCGATTAAAGGTTATGGATACATAAATCCGGAAACACCTGAATTTTCGATTTCATTATTGAAAGAATACCGCAATCAGGGTATCGGTACGGCCTTAATGAACAAAATGATTCAGTATCTTTTGGAGAAAGGTTATAAAAAAGCCTCATTAAGTGTATCTAAGAAAAATTATGCTTTCAAGCTTTATCAAAATCTGGGCTTTCGTATTGTTAATGAGCAGGAAGAGGATTATATCATGCTGCTTGAAATTCAAAAATAACTAATTATTTCAGGAATGTCAAATGGTTATTGCAAGAGGTATAAATAATATTTCATTTATAAAAGGCAGATGCTTTGAATAACTTTATGTTAACATATTTTAAAATTTAATAAAGGAGTTGATAATATGACAATTGAAAAAATCAGAGAACTGATTTCTCAAATGACCTTGGAAGAAAAGGCATCCCTGTGTTCCGGTGCGGACTTCTGGCATACGAAAGCGGTGGAAAGGCTTGGAATTCCTGCTGTTATGGTATCGGACGGCCCTCATGGACTTAGAAAGCAGGCAGACGAAGGGGATCATCTTGGAATCAATGACAGTATTAAGGCAGTGTGTTTTCCGGCAGGCTGCGGAACAGCGGCTTCCTTTAACCGTGAGTTGATCCAGGAGATGGGAGAAACTCTGGGAAATGAATGTCAGGCCGAAGGGGTAAGCGTTATTTTAGGACCGGCTGTAAACATTAAACGTTCCCCCTTATGCGGAAGAAATTTTGAGTACTATTCCGAGGACCCTTATGTAGCAACGGAAATGGCAGGTGCTTTAATTAAAGGAGTCCAAAGTAAGAATGTCGGTACGAGTATCAAACATTTTCTGGCTAATAACCAGGAGACCAGAAGAATGTCATCTTCCTCCGAGGTGGATGAAAGAACCCTGCGGGAGATTTATCTGGCAGCATTTGAGGGAGCAGTAACAAAGCAGAAACCATGGACCGTTATGTGTTCCTACAACAAAATAAACGGTGTATATGCCGCTGAGAATGAAACATATTTAACGAAAGTCCTGCGTAATGAGTGGGGGTTTGACGGATATGTAATGAGTGACTGGGGTGCTGTAAATGCACGTGTTAGGGACCTTGCAGCCGGACTGGATCTGGAGATGCCATCATCCGCAGGAATTAATGACCGGTTAATTGTAGAAGCTGTAAAGAATAAAACAATAAAGGAGTCGATTGTCGACCGGGCTTGTGAGAGAATACTGGATAAGGTTTACCGGTATAAGGAAAACCGTGATACAAAGGCTGTATTTGACCGTGAAAATGATCATGAAAAAGCCAGAAAAATTGCACAGGAAACCATTGTATTATTAAAGAATGAAAATATTTTACCGTTAGATGAAAAAGATAACATTGTGTTTATCGGTAAATATGCGAAAGAACCGCGTTACCAGGGCGGAGGAAGCTCTCATATCAACAGCTTTAAAATAACTTCTGCCTGTGATGCGGTAGCGGATATGCCAAATGTAACTTTCGCACAGGGCTTTTTTGATTATAAAGATGAACTAGATGAAAAGCTGATAGAAGAAGCAGTTGCGGCTGCTAAAAAAGCAAAGGCAGCCGTAATCTTTGCCGGGCTTCCGGATGCCTTTGAATCAGAGGGTTTTGACCGAAGCCATATGAGAATGCCGGACTGCCAGAACGAATTAATAAAGAGGGTTGCAATTGTTCAGCCGAATACCGTGGTGGTACTGCATAACGGTTCCCCTGTAGAGATGCCCTGGGTAAATGATGTAAAGGGTATTGTAGAAGCATATCTTAGCGGTCAGGCCGTAGGCGGAGCCTGTGTGGATATTTTATTCGGAAAGGTAAACCCAAGTGCAAAACTTCCTGAGACATTTCCTCTTAAGCTGGAAGACAATCCGTCCTACCTGTTTTATATTGGAGAAAAGGATAAAGTGGAATACAGAGAGGGAGTTTTTGTAGGATACCGTTATTATGATAAGAAGAAAATGGACGTACTTTTTCCGTTTGGGTATGGCTTAAGTTATACGACTTTTACATATTCCAATCTGACCATAAGTAAAAAGAATATAACGGATAAAGAAACGGTGAAAGTTACCGTTGATGTGATCAATGCCGGTTCCATGGCAGGAAAAGAAGTGGTACAGCTATATGTTTCCGATCTTGAGAGTACGGTTATCCGTCCTGTGAAAGAATTAAGGGAATTTGCCAAAGTACAGCCGGGTGAAACCAAGACAGTGGTATTTGAATTAGGTAAGAGGGCATTTGCTTACTGGAATACCCGGATTCATGATTGGCATGTAGAAACAGGAGACTTTAGGATTATGATAGGGAAATCCTCAAGGGACATTGTATGTACCAAGGATATCAGGGTGGAATCAACCGTTAAACTTCCATTTGTTTATACCCTGGATTCTACAATCGGGGATATCATGGAAGACCCTAAAGCAAAACAGTATATCAATGAACTGATGAAAGGCAGTGTATTATTCTCTGCCCGTTCAGAGGAGGACAATTCAGCTGCTTCGAAAGCAATTTCCCAGGAAATGATGATGGCGATGATGAAATTTATGCCGATCCGTGGTATGATAAGCTTTGGAAACGGATCCGTATCCATGGAAGACCTCCTAAAAATAGTGGATGAATTAAATAAGCAGGAATAATAAATTTTTTATCGGTTTAAAGGGGCTGTTGTAATCTATAGGTTAATTAACTATAGTTTGTAACAGCCCTGATTATTACAATAGAATTTATTAAAAATTATATTCAAAAAACACTAGAGTTTCGCAATGTGTCAGAACCAACTTTTGATGTAAAGTTGATTCATTTCTTAGCAAGAGTATTTCCACCGAAAAATATTTTATAAGAGAGCGATTTTATTTGCAAAAAAAATAAAAAGAAGTTAATATATCTTTGTTATAATATAAAGAATAGCAGAAACAGCTATTCTTCAGAATTTATGCCCAAAAAGCATGGGCGTTAAAGTGAAAGAAAATATACTTAAAGGAAGGAATGCCACTATAAGATTCTCACACTTTTATTTGTGGCAGTAACACATCTGTGAGCAGATGTGTTATGCAATAGGTATTAAAATGAAATTTTATTTTGCTCCTATGGAAGGCCTGACCGGATATATCTATAGAAATGCACATCAAGAATATTTCGGTCATATAGATAAATATTTTTCACCTTTTATTGTACCAAATCAGAATGATAAATTTAAAAGCCGGGAAATTAAAGATATTTTACCTGAGAATAACCAGGGGTTGGTTTTGGTACCGCAAATATTAACCAATAAAGCTAAGGATTTTATTAATACTTCTACGAAGTTGAAAGAGCTTGGTTATAATGAAATTAATTTAAATCTGGGATGTCCTTCCGGAACAGTTGTTTCGAAAGGCAAGGGCGCCGGATTTCTAGCTAAAAAAGAAGAACTGAATAAATTTTTAGATGAAATTTTTTCTTTGTCCATCACAAAGATCTCTGTAAAAACAAGAATCGGTAAAGATAATCCGGATGAGTTTTACGAATTGATAGAAATATTTAACCAATATCCCATGGAAGAGCTTATTATCCATCCCAGAGTGCAGACTGATTTTTATAAAAATAAACCAAATCTTAAAATATTTAAAGACGCCATAAATTTAAGTAAAAATCCGTTATGTTATAACGGTAATTTATTTACTGTCAATGATGTTAAGACATTTGCCAGGGATTTTCCTGATATTGATACTTTCATGTTTGGGAGAGGGTTATTAGTAAATCCCTGTTTAACCGGGAAGATTACAGGCAGTGGCAGATTGGATAATAAAATATTAAAAGACTTTCATGATAAAATTTATGAAGATTATAAACGTATACTTTTTGGAGACAGGAATGTGCTGTTTAAAATGAAAGAAATATGGTTTTATATGATTACAATGTTTCCGAATAATATAAAATACGCTAAAAAAATAAAAAAATCCGAAAGGTTACAGGATTATGAGGAAGCTGTTTCAAGCTTGTTCAAAGAGCAGGACATTATAGAGGATTATAAGGTGGAATTCTGATTTGGGGGAAATCTGATTTACATTTTTGTTTATCAGATTTCTTTTTTTACCTTACCTTTTCACACTCAGATCATTTAGGTTACTGCGAAGCTTGATAGGAATTCATAAAATAAGTAGTTTTCTATTGCCCATTTATAATTAAGTATGAGCGGTGAGCGTATATAAATTTGTTATAATACTTGCTATTCATTTATTCAATATTTATAATGTTAATGAAAAATGGCCAAGATTCAATATAAAATGTAAACAATAAGGAAAATAGAAAAAGAGATTTATTTACAAAGTGGAGAATGGGATTTTTGAAGGAGATTTAATTATGATGAATGAGGCACAGCTAAGAGTTATAGTAGCAGATGATGAGACAATGCAGCGTAATGTTCTAACGGAAATTATCCACAAACTATATCCGTCTTTTGAGGTTATCTCATGCAGTAACGGGAAAGAGGTATATGACATTTTGAAGGATAAACCTGTGGATATTGTATTGACGGATATTCGAATGCCGGTAATGGGTGGGATGGAACTGATCAAAAAGATATATCATGAATTTCCGAGAACGAAGATGATATTAATCAGTGCTTATCAGGAATTTGAATATGCTCAGAATGCAATAAAATATAAGGTCGTTGAATACCTGATAAAGCCTTTTCGTGTATCTGAGGTGCAAAAGCTTTTGCAAAAAGTCCAAACAGAGATTCAAAAGGAATTTGAAAATGAAAAAAGCTTAAATCAATATCAGCTTTTAGCAAATAAAGCTAAAAAACAGGAAGAACATATATTTTTACAGAGTGTTTTAGAGGGAAGTGTGGATCCTTTAAAATTAAACGAAGAAAAGTATCGCATATTACAGGAATTCGGTACTGTCGCTCTTATCAGGTGGAGAGGGGAAGCTGTGAATTCAAATAATACGCCAAACCAATTAACCAAACAGCAAGAAAGCATATTAATGGAGCATATATCCTTTTTATTTCCTCATATGTTTCTAATACCACAGTCTAATGATTTTGAAAAATCAGTACATAAGGTAGCCTTATTGCTCCCAAAAGAAACAGCCATGGAAGTATCCCAAAAGCTGGAATATTGTTTGGAACAATTACAGCAGGATAATATAATTTTCTGGGCAGGGTTATCTAATACAAAACTAAACCTGGCAGTATCGGCAGCAGAAGCTTTAACCCAAGCTGAGGAGATGCTGGCATTTTACTTCTATGAAACCGGGGGAGGGGTATTTTCATTTGATAAGATGTATACCATTATGGATATTCCCACAAAATCCATGGTTACTTTTGAAAATCAACTGCATCGTGCGATACGTGGTTCTGATATTAAGCAAGTTTACAATATAATAGACGATTTGAAAGCAGCATTATCCAATGAATCCAGATGTTATCCTAATAAAATAAAGCATCGGGTGTCTTCCATGGCTGTGTTAATCTTAAAAGAATTAGAGAATAAAATTATTCAGGAACGGTATGATCAGCTATTGAATCAATCCTATCAGATGTATGCGGAGTGTGATTCCTTTGATCAGCTGTTTGAGATCTCAAAACAGTTATTGGGCCAGGCCATACGATATTCTCTTCAACAATCCACTCAGAACGATGCTGTAGATGAATGTATAAATTATATTAAAACTCACCTGGACAGTGATTTGTCACTGCAAAAGGTAGCGGAATATGTGCATTTTCATCCGAATTATTTATCCGGAAAGTTAAAAGAGAAAGAAGGACTGCCCTATAGTGTTTTTGTATTAAAATTAAGAATGGAATTAGCCTCCAGCTTATTGATGGATACCAATGATAAAATACAGGATATTGCTTTAAGATGTGGGTTTAATGACAGCAATTATTTTAATAGGATGTTCCGGAGGGAATATCATATTTCACCTGAACAATACAGAAAGGCTCATAAAAAATGGTAAAAATACTTATGGAACGGATTCTGTATATGAGTCTGCGTACCAAACTGGGAATTATACTGGCATGTTTCGCTATTATTCCTTCTTTTGTCATATACAGTCAGGTAATGAAAACATACGAGAATGATATGGTGAAAGCAGCATCACAGAATGTACAGTCGATCGTAAAAACAAACAATAATCTGATTAATACTACCTTAAACCGTATTGAGGAAGTTTCCTATCTGCTTTTGAATAACAAAGATTGTTTTGATTGCTTTTCTAACATGGACAAGTTTGCGGTCAGTGATTACTTAAAGGAGGAGAGGGTTATATCTGATGTACTGGGAAAGCAGTTTGCAGCAAATGATACCATATTCGCGAAATATTTATATACTTCAAAATGGATATTCGAAGCAAATAACACATCCATGAAACCAACCATAAGTGAAATCAAAAGATTTAAGCTGGATGAAAAAGCTGCGGGAGCAGGTGGACAGGTGTGCTGGATAACGGGTTACGATTATGGTAAGTGGTTTCAGACGGAATATTTAAGTAAAAAGAAATATTACAAATATCAGTACCCGATTACTATGGTCAGACAGATGAATTTCCAATATTCGCAGAATGGCAAGCTATATGCTATGGAAAGCAATCAGGAACGGCCGATATTGGTTGTACATGTTCTGGAAAGTACATTGGCATCTCTTTACGAATCCAGTGTGAATTATAAAGGCAGTATCTATGCGGTGGTGAATGAAGAGGGAAGAATTATCTCTTCCGATAATAAGTTATTTCCCATCAGCCGCTTAGCACCCGATGATATTCTTAAATTAAAACCCTCTTCAGGGTATACTTCCTATTGGATAAAAGGTGTTAAGTATTTATTATGTTACGATACCCTGGAAGAACGAAATTGGTTTTCCTTTTGCCTTATCCCAATGTCGGAAGTGATTCAGACTACAAAAGAGCAGATGCAGAGTTCCCAAATGTGGCTGACCATTATTTTACTTGTTTTGGCAGTCATTATTGCAGCTCTTTTATCTTTAACAATCAGTAAACCCATTGAAGTACTTACGAAAGCGGCAAAACGGGTTGCAACGGGAGACTTTAGTGCGGATACACCGGTTCCAAGAGGTAAAGACTTTAAAATTCTTACCCAGAGCTTTAATCATATGGAAACAGAAATTACAAGGTTAATCAATGAAAATTATAAAATCTCATTAAGGGAAAAAGATACCCAGATAATGGCTCTGACCATGCAGATTAATCCTCATTTCTTATATAACACGTTGAATACGATTAATATGATGGCTATTATGAATGAGGATTATGAAACTTCAGATTTAATAGTAAGTTTATCTGAAATGCTTCATTACTCCTTTAAAAATACATATGAAAAAATACCTCTTTCCGATGAAATCCAATGGACAATTAATTATATTAATATAATGTCTAAGAGATTTGAAGGGGTTTTTGAAACAAAGTTAGAGATTCCGGATGAGTTGTTGCTTTATAAAGTTCCAAAATTCTTCCTGCAGCCGGTTGTTGAAAATGCAATCCTGCATGGATTTGAGGGAATAACAAAAGGAGGAATACTCTGCATTCGCGCGGAAAAACAGGAAGAAAATATATTTTTTACAGTTTCTGATAACGGTAAAGGAATGGTTAATATGAATTTTGAGGATGTAACACAAAAAAACCAGGAGGGAAGAATCGGTTTATCCAATGTATACCGCCGTTTAACCCTTATCTATGGTGAAAATTATTCTGTTGATATAAAATCAGAACCGGGAATGGGTACGGTTTTTAAGCTGATAATTCCCTGTCAGAATTAACTTTAGGAAAACAACTTTGATTTGTACTATTATATGAGAATCCTCATATAGAAGACTTCAAGGCCTTATGATAAACTTTGATTACCGGGTTAATAAGACGTCAGTTAATTTGATATGAATATTGAAAGGAGATATTTTATGAAATTGAAACGACTAGTAAGTGTATTATTAGTATCAGTTATGGTTCTTAGCGTTACCGCCTGTTCCGGAAAATCTGAGGCCACTGACAGTAAGAATAACGGCAGTTCTGAGGCCGGTAATACGGCTGATGGGGGAGATAAAAAGGAAGTAACCGAGATAAGATTTACCGAGTGGGACGGCGGTGATACCTTAGCAGTTTATGAAGAAATTGCTGAGAAATTCAATCAATCACAGTCAAAAATTCATGTAACGGTTATGAACATTCCGGATGAATATGATACAAAAATAACAACGATGGTTGCCGGAAACGATGTACCTGAAGTATGTATGCTGGATGCGGCAACTTTAATGTATACCTATGCAGAAGACGGTATTGTGCTTAATATGCAGGACTATATAAATAAAGATCAGAATTTTGATAAGAACAGTATGCTGGATCAGTTTAAATACATGCTCACCAACGACTATATGGCTGGTTACGGAATCGGTTCGGAAAATATTACAATGTTCTATAACCCTGCTTTATTCCAGAAATATGGAGTGGAAGAACCGCCGGCCAGCTATAAGGATGCATGGGATTGGGACACTTTTGTCCATGTTGCACAGCAACTAACTATTGATAAAAATGGCAAAAATGCCCTTGACCCGGATTTTGATCCCGACAATATTGAAACCTATGGTGTAACAATCAGTAAATGGTGGGCAGGAATTATGCCTTTCCTTTATTCAGAGGGAGGAGATTATCTGAATGCCGACGGTACTGCAATCGGTTATACCTCTGAACAAGGACTTGACGTTTTACAAAAGTTGGCAGATTTAACCTATGTTTATCATGTTGCGCCTACCCCAACTGCTAGTGAAACCATGCCAGGTGCTTCCGAAGCACTTACTACCAATAAGGTTGCAATGACTTTTGACGGTCAATGGACAAATGCAACTCTGATGGCAGACGGCGTGGATTACAATGTAGCCGCACTTCCTAAGATGGGTGATCAGGCTAAAACAACCATGACCTATGGCGGTATCAGTATTATGAATACGGATAAAGCAGATGCAGCCTGGGAATTTGTAAAATACATACTTTCTAAAGGTGCTTGTGAACCTTTATATAAATCAGGTTTATGGCTGCCTACAAATGCTAACGAATATACGGATGAATACATCAAGTCTTTTATAACGGATAAACATCCTAAAAACTATTATGAATCAATCGTTGCTCCAATGATGGATGGTACGGCACAAAGACCTGTTGTGGCTACGATTAAGAATTTTAATAAAATCAATGATATAATCAGTCCGGCACTTGACGAACTCTGGGCCGGTGAAATGACTGCTAAGGAAGCAATGGCTGCTGTTAATGATCAGGCAAATGCTGAAGTTAAGGGTTACTTAGGAAAATAATCTTTTTATTTAGATGAACTGTATAGGATGGGGCTGCCGTTGTGGCAGCCTTTTCCATAAAACAGATGAAAGGAGAATATCGGTGAAAATAGAAAAAAGATTAATGAATGCAAAGGCAAAATCCAATATCATAGGATGGGCATTCGCTTTACCGGCAATTTTAGGATTTCTGTTTTTAAACCTGGTTCCGATGCTGCTCAGCGGTTATTACAGCTTTTGCGATTATAATATCATTGGGAAACCGATATGGTCGGGTTTAAATAACTACATCTCACTTTTTAATGGTAAGGATGCGACTTTTTGGTTATCGGTAAAAGCAACCTTACTTTATACCATTATGGCCGTTCCTGCTAATTTGATTTTTGCCTTTGCAATTGCGTTATTACTTAATCGTGATATGGTTGGCCGGGCATTTTTCCGGTCCTTATTTTATCTGCCCTGCATATTACCGGCAGTGGCATCTAGTTTTGTGTGGATTTTACTTATGAATCCGGACTTTGGATTATTTAATGTTATATTGCATTTCCTGCATTTACCGGAGAGTAAGTTTTTCTGGGATAAGGGCAGTGTACTCCCCTCAATTGTATTTATGGGAATATGGGGTACCGGTTCCACCCAGGTTATATTTTTGGCAGGTCTTCAGAATATTCCAAGAGTATATTATGAAGCTTTGGAAATTGACGGCGGCAATGCATGGCATAAATTCTGGAGCGTAACACTTCCCATGGTATCCTCAACCCTGTTTTTTAATCTGGTAATGGGGATCATCGGTGCCCTGCAGGTATTTGGAGCAGCTTATATCATTACGGAAGGCGGTCCAAATAATTCCTCCCTCTTTTATGTCTTTAATTTATGGCGCCAGGCATTTAAATATATGGATATGGGTAAGGCTTCCGCAATGGCCTGGATTTTGTTTGTAGTAGTATTACTGGCGACAGTGTTTATCTTTAAAACTTCAAATAAATGGGTATATAACGAAGGAGGAGTTGAATAATGGTTGTGAAAAAAAACACTCCTTATTATATTAAGAGAGCTTTCTTTTATCTCTTAATTGGAATTTTAGCTTTTGTTTGCGTCATTCCGCTTTATTGGATGGTACGGTCTTCTTTTATGAAAAATACGGATATTTATACCATGGATCCCTTTATTTTCTGGCCCAAGGAAATGCTTTGGAGCAATTTCGCTGATGCCTGGAAATCTGCACTTTTTACCAGATATGCAATAAATACTATAGTCATAGTAGTATTAAATATATTTGGGACCTTATTAACCTCGTCTATGGCAGCCTACGCGTTTTCCAGAGTAAAATGGAAAGGCAGAAGTTTTTGCTTTGCAATGATTTTGACTACGATGATGTTACCTGGTGCCGTAACGATTGTACCGCAGTTTTTGATCTGGAGAAATTTACATATGGTAGATACCTATGTGCCTTTAATATTACCAGCATTTTTAGGAGGAGGAGCTTTTAATATATTCCTCTTAAGGCAATTCTTTTTGGCAATCCCCAATGACTTGGATGAAGCGGCTGAAATAGACGGAGCAGGTAAACTACGCATATTCCTTCAGGTTATTCTGCCTCTGTCCAAATCAGCATTGATCGTTGTGGCATTGTTTACATTCCTTGGAAACTGGAATGATTTCTTCGGACCGATTATATACCTTAATACAAAGGAAAAGTTTACTTTGGCAGTAGGGCTTTTGCAATTTCAGGGAGATTATGCAACGAAATGGAATTTATTAATGGCGGCATCCACCATAGTTGTTGCACCTTGTATTCTTATCTACCTGATAGGCCAACGATATTTGATTGAAGGAATTTCACTAACAGGGATGAAAGCTTAATAGAAAGAATGACTTAAGGAAGCTTATTGCAAAAGGAGGATAAAGAATGGAGAAATTTATCGGTAAGCCGGTATCTTTTGATCAGATAGATGTGACGGATGGTTTTTGGAAAGAAAAACAGGAGTTATTTTATAAAGTAACAATAAAATCCGTATATGACCGTTTTGAAGAAACCGGACGGTTTGAAGCATTAAAATTTAACTGGAAAGAGGGGATGCCAAATAAACCACATATCTTTTGGGAATCGGATGTAACGAAATGGATTGAGGGAGCGGCTTATTTCCTGCAGAAAAAACGTGATCCGGAATTGGAAACCAAAGTGGATGAACTGGTTGAACGAATGGTAAACACACAGGACGAAAACGGATACTTAAATGCTTATTTTACCGTGGTTGAACCGGATGCCCGATTTACACGAAGAACCGATCATGAGCTTTACTGCGCCGGCCATCTGGTTGAGGGTGCAATTGCTTATGCGAAAGCAACCGGAAAAACGGCTATGCTTCAAGTAGCAGAAAAATACATAGATCTTATTGACAGAGTCTTTCGGATTGATCACTCAGCCAAATTTGATACACCGGGGCACGAGGAAATCGAACTTGCTTTAATGAAGCTTTATGACTATACCAAAGAAGAACGTTATAAATTGCTGGCCGAGTATTTTATCAATACCCGCGGTACAAGTAACAGGGATGAAACTTATAGTTTTACCGACCAGGAACATATGCAGTCCCATCTTCCGGTAAGAAAGCAATTTACGGCGGAAGGGCATTCCGTACGAGCGTTATATCTTTACAGCGGAATGGCGGATCTGGCATTAAGGAATAAAGAAGAGGAATTATTCCAGGTTTGTAAGGAACTTTTCTCAAACATTGTAAATAAACGCATGTATATTACCGGAGGAATCGGTTCTACTCACCGTGGGGAATCTTTTACCTTTGATTATGATTTACCGGAGTATACTGCTTATAACGAAACCTGTGCATCTATTGCACTTGCTATGTTTTGCAGACGTATGTGGTTAATTGAGCCAAATGGTATCTATGCGGATTGTGCGGAAAAAGCCTTATATAATACCGTACTCAGCGGAGTTTCCCTTTCAGGCGACAGTTTCTTTTACGAGAATCCCCTGGCGGTTGACCCCGACCGTAATATATTTAATGATTCAAGGCCCCAAGGACTTAAGGAACATCTGCCGATTATGGAACGGGTTAAGGTATTTGACTGCTCCTGCTGTCCGCCGAATCTCCTGCGTGTAGTCGGTTCCATTGCTGATTATATGTATTCCACGGCAGAGGATGTGATCTTTGCACATTGTTTTATGGATGCTGCCGGTACGGTTTGGCTTCAGGATAAAGCGATCTCTCTCGTACAGAAAACAAAATATCCTTATGAGGGCCGCATTGAAATTACAACACAAACGGATGGAACTTATACTTTGGCATTAAGAATCCCTGCGTGGGCTAAAAAAGCTGATATAACAATTAATGGTGAAGAAATATCTGCACCGGTTAAAGATGGTTATGCGTATTGTAAACGTTCCTGGAAAACAGGTGATAAGGTTAGTCTGAATTTAGAAATGGAAATAAAGGTTTTGGAAGCAAATCCAAAGGTTGTAGATTTATGCGGACGTGCTGCTGTAACAAGAGGGCCTTTGGTTTACTGTGCGGAAAGTGCAGATAATAATTACGAACTCCGGGATGCCCGTATATCCAGGAGTGGGGAATATACCACTATACAGGATTCAATCTGTAAGGCAGAGATACCTGTGATTACTACCAGCGCTTCCGTTCGAGATGGCTTTGATCAGCTTTATAGGGATAAAAGTGCTACAAGACATACCGTTCCTTTAAAATTAATCCCGTATTTTGCTAGGGCAAACCGCGGAAAAACCGAGTTGTGCACCTGGTTTTTGTTAGAGGATTAAGATTATGGAGATAGAAAAAGATGAGGGTAAGTCTTCCCGTTTAATATGGTTGGATTTTTTTAAAGGAATTTTGGTTTTTATAATGGTTTTGGCTCATTGTATTCAGTTTTTTGGTGACGAGAATAAGATATTACAAGGGGGTATCTCAAAATTTGCCAATCTGACGACTTTTTCCGGTTTCTTTTTTGTATTTGGAGCTACCAATACTGTGACATGTTTTAGAAAACCTGTTAAGCAGGCAATCATAAAAATAGTGAAGTCATTTTGGCGTTATTTATTTGCCTATTATATATCAGCCTTTGCATTTAGTATTTTTGTAGAGGATAGTTTTTTATTGCCTCAAACAATCTGGAATATTATTACTTTACGGAAAATTATGGGATATTCTGAATTTTTGCTGGCTTTTGCTGTAATGCAGCTTTTTGTTTTTCTTTTTCTTCCATTCTGGCGCCATATGCTGCAAGGGCACTTTTTACTGCTTGGAGTATTCAGTCTGGTATGTGCAGTGCTTCCATACCAGCAGAGTAAAGAACCGATTGTTGCATTGTTTATTGGTTCGGGGAATATTTATTCGTTTCCGATATTTCCATATCTTATATATTTTATAGCCGGAATTTGTTATATTAATTATGTACGGAACTTCGCCGGGAAAATGAAATCGGTAATTGGGGTAAGTACACTTATTTTATCAATTCCCAGTGTTTTATACATAATAAAACATCATGATTTACCGGAACGTTTTCCGCCAGGACTTTTATTTATTCTGGGATCGGCAGCTATTATTATGATATATATACTAATATGTGAACGGATGGAAAAATTAAGTTATTCCTCCCATATATGGAGCCGCGTTCTGTTACCATTACAGGTCATCGGAGAAAATTCGTTACTTTTCCTTTTATTAAGTAATCTTGTTATATTTTCCCTAAAGGGAACAGCTTTTTACAGTCAGTCGATAAGGTTTGTTATTACTATCTTTATTATTATTTTATATCTATGTTTCTTTATGATTAAGATTACAAATAATAAAATATTTATGAAAGTAAAAGCTGAGAGGAATCCTCTTATTAGTTAAAGGAAACCAGGACATGAGCAGCTATTGTACTAATTATGCAGGGATATAATTTTAATTTATAATTAAGATGCCACTTTATGGCATCTTAATTAATGTCGATAAATAAAATAGAATGGTTGAAAGAAAATCCGTTATAAGAAAGGATGCCGCATATAGATTCTTTCAACCCTTATATGCGGCAGTTCGCAAAATTGTTTGCGATAAAGGATTATAAAAGATGGAAATTGAGAGAATCGCCAGTGTACCTTTAATATTACACGACCCCTATTTCGGTATCTGGTCACCATCCGATAAGCTGTATGAGACAGATACACAACATTGGAGCAAAGCACCTCAAAGGATATACGGTTATGTGAATATTGACGGGGCGGTATATTGCTTCTTAGGAAATAGAGAATTTCATCCGGAAATTGAGCAGAAAAGTGTGGAAGTAACGGCTACGGCGACGAAATATACGTTTGAAAACGAAAAGATAAAGCTTACTGTCTGTTTTACCTCACCTCTTTTACTGGACAATCCGGTATTGGTGTCAAGGCCCTGTACTTATATTGATTATGAGATCACAAGAAAGCAGGAAGCAGAGGTAAGAATCGATTTTATTGTTACTTCTGATTTAGTATGCCATACTCCGGGCGATATCATCGGAGGAAATAATGACAGGAAAACTTTCCATTATGCTTATATGGGAAAGGCTGGTCAGCACCCATTGGGTCACAGCGGAGATAATATTACCATTGACTGGGGATTTGTATATTTAGCTGCAGACGAATCCAACGTAACGACAGAATTTGAGGCTGGAAATCATAAGCTGATTGCAACTGCAAAACTAGGAAAAGAAAAAAATACGGCATCCATGATTATTGCTTATGATGATCTGTTATCCATCTTTTATTTCGGTTCCTGGCAGAAAGCTTATTGGACGAAAGAATATGAGACCATCTTGGAGGCAATAGAAGCAAGCTTTAAAGATAAAGCAGAAGTTCTTAAAAGGGCAGAACTGCTGGATAAAAGTATAGAAAGCAAAGCAGAGAAAATTGGTGGTAAAGATTATGTCTTATTGTGTAATATAAGTTACCGCCATGCTATAGCAGCACATAAATTAATTACAGATAAAGAGGGGAATCTGATATTCTTATCCAAAGAAAATGATTCCAATGGATGTATCGGAACCGTAGATGTTAGTTATCCTTCCGTACCTTTATTCCTTTTATATGATACGGAATACGTAAAAGGAATGCTCCGTCCGGTATTCTATTTTGCCAAATGTCCGGTTTGGGAATATGATTTTGCACCCCACGATGTGGGTCGTTATCCCTATGCCGCCGGTCAGGTTTACGGTCTGAATGGTGAACATGAAAAGAAAGAATTCCGCTATGATAACGGTAATATCTTTCCGTTTTATTACATGTATCCATCCGGCAGTAAAACTTATGATATCAAATATCAGATGCCGGTGGAGGAATGCGGTAACATGCTGATATTAACAGCAGTGGTATGCGCTCTGGATAAATCTGCGGAATTTGCAAAACCCCATTATGAACTGTTAAAACAATGGACAGAGTATCTGTTGACCTATGGTGCAGATCCGGGAGAACAGCTGTGTACCGATGATTTTGCCGGACATCTCTCCCATAATGTAAATCTGTCCGCCAAAGCTATTATGGGTATCGAGGCTTTTTCACAACTGGCAAAACAGATGGGAGAAGACGCTGTATCAGAAGAATATCACCAGAAAGCGGCTGTTATGGCCAAAGACTGGGAAGTACGTTCCCTTGCCGGTGACCATTACCGCCTGACCTTTGATAATCCGGATTCCTGGAGTCTTAAATACAATCTGGTATGGGATAAATTCTTCGGAAGCAGCCTGTTTTCCAGGGAAGTGTTTGAGAAAGAAATTGCTTATTATATTAATAAAAATAATACTTACGGTGTACCGTTAGACAGCCGGAGGGATTACACCAAGAGTGACTGGATTCTCTGGTGTGCGGCATTAGCAGAGGATAAAGAACAGGCAGAAAAACTCATATCCCCAGTTGCCGAATATGTAAGGAAAACTACGAGCCGGGTACCTTTCTCCGACTGGTACGAAACCGTTACCGGAGAATACTGTCATTTTATCGCTAGAAGCGTACAGGGCGGTATCTATATGCCGATGTTGATTAAGTAATGAAAAGAAATATCCTCTATTAAATACGGAAACCTGATTTACAGCATTGTATATCAGGTTTCTTTTTGTCTGTCTGATCTTTTATCGTAATAACGTTGACAAAATCAAATGCAGCGTATAACATTGTAAGAACTAACACTTATTACCTATTTGAAAGAAGCTTGACTTAACCGGAGCCGCTGTTTAAAATGGGTTTAACAGTTAATATTTAGAAAAAATAGAGAGAAAGTGGTGAGGTAATGAGTAATGACATAATTCAGAAGATAATCAAAAAAACCGGACAGAATGACTTGCTGGATATACTGACTAATAAGTTAACATTTTCCGAATTAAACTCTTTATTATTGGAAATATATAATATGAAATCAAAGGAAATAAGACCAGCGGAACTGTTGAAACTTTATGAATCGAACCGGTTCGTGAAACCATATGAGGGAAAAATAATAGATTTAATTCAGTTAGAACTTAAGATTCTTAAGGCAGCAGGTACATTTTCCTTTACACCCGTCGAATTATCTCCGGTTGCGGCACTTGGAACCTGTTCCGCAGTTGCTAAAGCAAATCAGAATAAAATTATTTCCGCTTTGAGAGGAACGGAAGTCTTAGCGGACGCTACGAATTCGTTAGCTTTACATATCTGTGATTTAAAAAGAAACAGGAAAGAAAAAGAAAATGCCGAATTTATACGGTATTGTACCATACATCGTCATATACGGGCGCAGAACTATAAGGATACGGCAAATCTGCCTCATTTTAAATTATTTTGCATGGTTACTTCCGGCATTGATAAAGGTTCTTATATTTTTGAGAAAGAAAGTTTATTGGAGCATTTTCAGATCTATCAGACCATTTTAAATCAGACTTTGGATATCAGTAAGTTTAAAATCAAATTCATAGAGGTTGGCGGGTATAAAGACTCGGACGGTTTTATGGAGAGAATATTAAAGCATTTACAGGATAATCTAAAAGGGGAAGTTGATATTACAGAGCAGGGAACGAAATCGGAAAATCAATATTATCAGGGGCTTCAATTTAAGATATATATCAATATGAATGGTGATGATATGGAGATAGCGGATGGCGGTTTTGTAGACTGGCCGCAGAAACTTCTTCAGAATAAAAAAGAAAGAATGCTGATAAGCGGACTTGGAATCGAGAGATTAGCAAATCGCTTTAAAGGCATTTGAGTAAGCGGACTTTGGATACTCAAAGCTTAAATAAATAATAAATGAAAAGAGGATAAAAATATGGCACAATCTTTATTATGGGCAGCAGGAGGTACAGGCTTTACATTTTTAATGACAACCCTGGGGGCAGCTATGGTATTTCTGTTTCACAAAACGATGAGCGGCCAGGTTCAAAAGGTATTCCTGGGGTTTGCTGCAGGAGTTATGATTGCGGCATCGGTATGGAGCCTTTTAATTCCGGCTATCGAAGAAGCGGAGGCTAACGGACAGGTGGGATGGATACCCGCAGCGGGCGGATTTATCCTTGGTATTGCATTTTTATATGGATTGGACCGGTTGATACCGCACTTACATCCGGGAGCCAATAAAACAGAAGGGGTAAACTCATCCATGAAACGTACTTCCCTGCTTGTTTTGGCAGTTACCTTACATAATATTCCGGAAGGAATGGCAGTAGGTCTGTCATTTGCCCTGGCAAAACAGCATGGCAGCGGAGCTGCGTTAATCGCTTCTGCAATGGCGCTGGCAATTGGTATCGGTATACAGAACTTTCCCGAGGGAGCAGCTATTTCACTTCCCCTTAGACAGGAAGGAATGGGTGTCGGACGTGCGTTTTTCCTTGGCAGTATGTCGGGAATTGTTGAACCGGTATTCGGAATTCTGGCGGTATTAGTTTCAGGTCTGATTTCACCCTATATGCCCTGGCTTCTTGCATTTGCAGCAGGAGCAATGATGTACGTTGTAGTGGAGGAATTGATTCCGGAAGCTCATCTTGGGGAACATTCCAATATCGGTACCATGGGCGTTATGGGCGGTTTCCTGATCATGATGATACTGGATGTAGCTTTGGGATAAGCGGCCAATATTTCTAATGAAAATCTGAGAAAATCTGCGTAAAATATATTGACCCTGACAACACGTCATAGTGTATAATCAAGTCAGAGTTAAAAATATTGAAGAAACTCCTAGCCGGCAAAGTATTAAACAGTATGGATAACTCTTAAATGAAAATTGGAGGTGTATTCATGAGAACAGTAAAGCAGGTTTCCGATTTAACCGGTATCAGTGTGCGTTCTTTGCATTATTACGATGAAATCGGTTTATTAAAACCAAGTAAAATTACAGAGGCGGGGTATCGGCTTTATGATGAGGAAGCTCTCGAAACCTTGCAGCAGATTTTATTTTTTAAAGAACTTGATTTACCGTTAAAAGAAGTGAAAGAAATCATGGAAAGCCCCCAGTTTGATAAAATGCAGGCCCTGAACAATCATAAAAAACTGCTTATTCTGAAACGTAACAGATTAAATGATTTAATAGAGCTTGTAAATAAAACATTGATAGGAGCCGGTACAGTGAGTTTTAAAGAATTTGATATGAGTGAATATTTTAATGCCCTGGAAGAGTTTAAAAAAGAAAAAGAGGAAGAAGTAATAAAATATTGGGGCAGTACAGAAAAATTTAATGATTTTATTAAAAATTGCAGAGCAAAGGAATCAGAAATTGCTTCCTTAGCTGTGAAACAGTACGGAAGTATAGAAAAGTACACGGAAGCGATGAAGAAAAATCTCAGTCATTATTCGGAATCCATGGATGGGTTTAACATCATAAAAGAAAATGTGGATTATTATATGGGAAGAACAAATGAATTAATGAATCAACTTACTGCTGACTTAAGTAAAGATCCCACCTCAAAAGAAATCCAGCAAATTGTTGAAGAGATAGCACGGTTTACAGATGAGACTAATAAAATTGTAAAAACTGACATGGGGGACAATTACTGGGGGCTAATTTCGGATTTATATTTAACCAATTCTGCATCTATTGAGGCAACGGATAAGAAATATGGAGTTGGTGCATCAGCATTTATCGGAGAAGCTCTGAAGTTTTTCCAAGAAAGACTAAACGGCCGAAAATAAACAATCATTAAAAACTTTTTTAAGGATCCCTTCAGACGAACCAGTTTGGAGGGATCCTTTATGTTGACAATATAAATTATTATTGTTATAATTCAATGGAATTTTTAAATTTATTATATTATGTTAGGAAGGTGAAAGTGATGATAGCAATTGTACATGATAATGCGAACCTGTTATTTAATGTGATAGTTAACAAGGTTTATGCAATTATCCAGCTATCGGACCTGAACCCTTCTATATTAAAATTAAAGCTTATATAATCAACTTTCCAGAAGACATTTATCAGTCTTTGAAGAAAGTAAAATGAGACTATACATGTAAACTTGCAATAATTTAGACCTTCGGATTCACTTCAATTCGTTTTGGTTGTTTTTCTTAGGTTGCTTAAAATTCTATTGATATTTCATGTTTTCTAATATAGCTTGGGTAAAGTGAAACGCAAAGTGCCGATTTTATGGACGCTTTTGCGTTTTTTTTGCGTGTTATAAAGGAGAAAATAATGAATTCAAAATATAATAAAATTCAACTAATATTAGATCATTTGAAACAGCCAGATTACAGATATAAGCAAATTGCTGATGCAATATTTAAGAAACGAATTGGGGAATTTGAACGGATGACCAGCCTGCCTGTGGTATTACGGAAAACATTAGTTAACGAGCTGGGAAATAGTATAGTTAATATAAAACCGGTACTCAAACATATATCAGATCAAGCCGAAAAGGTGCTATTTTCCATATCCGATGAAAAACATATAGAAACTGTTCATTTAAAATATAAACGTGGCTGGGAATCATTTTGTATTTCTTCACAATGCGGCTGCGGATTTGGCTGCAGCTTTTGCGCAACAGGTACGATTGGTTTAAAGAGAAATCTTACCGTTGACGAAATAACCGATCAGCTATTGTACTTTCATCTCAATGGGCATAATCTGGATAGTGTATCTTTTATGGGAATGGGGGAAGCGCTTGCAAACCCCAATGTATTTGATGCGCTCTCCATATTAACTGAACCAGGTCTTTTTGGTTTAAGTCAGCGTAGAATAACCATATCTACAATAGGTGTACTGCCTGGAATACAAAAAATAACACGGGATTTCCCTCAAGTTAATTTAACATTCTCACTGCATTCCCCTTTTGACTTCCAGAGAAGCGAATTGATGCATGTGAATAAGCAATATCCGCTTTATGAGGTAATGAAAGGATTGGACAATCATTTAAAACAAACCGGGCGGAAGGTATATATAGCTTATATACTGCTTCGGGGAATAAATGATACATCGGAACATGCAAAAGCAGTTGCAGAGCTGTTGCGGGGACGGGGTTATTGGGAGCATCTCTATCATGTTGATCTGATACCTTACAATTCTACGGATAAAACATTTGACAGATACTATAAATCGGAACGAAAAAGCGTGATAAATTTTGCCAGGATATTAAAAGCTAAGGGTGTAAATATTACGATCCGAAATCAATTTGGTTCAGATATCGGTGCTGCCTGTGGGCAGCTTTATGGTTCAACAGATTAGACACAAAATTATCTTGCAGTATAAATTTGTATAAAAAATAATCATCGGCAGATAATAATAAAAATTACTATTAGTATAGAAAAAGTGAGGATTTAACACATGCAGAGCATAAGATTTAACATTGATGGGTTAGAGGAAAATGAGACACAGGACAAAGTGAGAAACCAATTAGAGGGTGTTGTTGGAGTACATGATGTATTCCTAAGTAAAGGGCAGAATTATGTTGATATAAATTTTGACGAACAGACATCTGTACCGGAACTTAATAATCATCTGCAAAATAACGGATATAAAATAACGGATATTATTTAGCTATATCAGAAGAAAAGAGGTTAAAATTAAATCAAGTTTAATATAGTTCAATCTATTTTAAAAATATATGGTTGCGGCTTTTCAAACCTTAGTATTTTGTTTATAATGAGTTCTATAAGAATAGGAGAGTTTGTCAGAAAGGAGAAATGTTGATATCCTTAAAAGACGCTGTTGTGACAGCAGAGATTTTTAAGACGGCTTCGGCACCTAGTCTTACGGAAATTACCGGATTTTCCTCCCTGTTAAAGATAGAAAAAGGACAACACCTGTTTCTGGATAAAGAAGAGGTAAAAAGTATTTATATCTTAATTAAAGGGAGGGCATCGCTTTATAAATTAAACAGTCTGGGTGAAAAGAAAGTCATATTTGTCTATGGAGAAGGAAACATGCTCAATGAAGTTATGTTTCAGGACCTCCCGGCATCCATCAATTGTGAAATGCTGGAGGATTCTATTGTCCTGGTTATGCCCGTATCAAGACTTTGGCATGTGATGGAGAATGACAGTGGATTAACGAAAGCGGTACTTGATTCCATGGCATTAAAAATCAGGAGGCTTTACAGACAGTTAAAGAATACCACCAATGATTTAAATGGTGAAAAACGGCTGGCTGCAAAGTTATATAAGTTATCCAAAGACTATGGAATAAAACAGGAAGATGGAATTTGTATTGACTTGAATTTAACAATTACTTTTCTGGCTGAAATGTTAGGATCAAAACGGGAAACCGTATCCAGACAAGCCAAAAAGCTTGTGGATATGCAGTTGCTGATTATTCAGAAGAATAAATTTATAATTCCGGACCAACAAAAATTAAATGAATTTTTTAAAAAACCGTGAGATATCTCACGGTTTTCTTTTTGTAACTGTGATAGATTTAACAATAGAAAGGGAAAGGTGCCATATGGGATATATTTTAAATGAAAACAGTATGCAAAAGGTTTTTGATATCTGGAAAAAGGATTATGTCATTTATGCCCCCAAAAGAAAGAAGGGGGAGGGGATGTACTCTGATACGGATTGTATCCGCTATGAAGCAGTTGATACCGTAGCAGAAGTTGAATTTCAAAGAAAGTCGGATTACAGTTTTAAGGAGGTATTACTGCCATTAAGCCAGACATTATTCTATTTCACGGAAGAGGAAGTAAAAGAGGCAAAGCCAGAGCGGAAAAAAGGTGCGGTGATATTCTTAAGAAGTTGTGATCTTCATGGGGTAAAACGTCTCGACCAGATATATTTGGAAAATGGTTTTGAAGATTATTACTACAAGCGTTTAAGGGAAAACGTAAAATTTGTAGTGATTGGCTGCGAACATTCCTATGATAATTGTTTTTGTGTAAGTATGGGAACCAATATACCGGAAAGCTTTGATTTAGCCCTGTCTTTTAAAGAAGAAAGCTTCCATGTTGACAGCCGGTGGGAGGAATTAAATCCGGTATTGAAAGAGCTGGCCGGTGAAGAAAAAAAGGTAAGGATTCCTTTTGTTAAGGAGAATGAAATCCAGGTAAAAATACCTGAAAATCTGTCACTGGATATTATCAAATCCACTATGTGGGAGGAATACAACAGCCGGTGTATTAACTGCGGCAGATGTAATTTTGTCTGTCCTACCTGTACCTGTTTTTCCATGCAGGACATTTTTTATACGGATAACGGTAAGGTAGGTGAGAGGCGAAGAGTTCATGCTTCCTGTATGGTGGACGGCTTTACAGAAGTTGCCGGAGGTGGTTCTTACCGTAATAAAAGCAGCGAACGGATGCGCTTTCGGGTGCTTCATAAGATTTATGACTTTAAAAAGAGAAACGGTTATCATATGTGTGTAGGCTGCGGCCGATGCGATGATGTCTGTCCGGAATATATATCATTTTCCAATTGCATTAATAAATTAGAAGAGGCTATGGAGGAGGTAAACAGCAATGGCGGTAAATGAGTACACTCCTTTTTTATCAGAAATACTTGAAGTGAAAAAACATACGGACATAGAGTATACTTTCCGTTTAGCATTTAAAGGAGAGGTAAAACCGGGACAATTTTTTGAGGTCTCTATCCCCAAATTTGGTGAAGCCCCCATCTCCGTCAGCGGTATTGGGAAGGACTATGTGGAACTTACCATCCGTAAAGTGGGTAAGGTAACCAATGAGATTTTTGAGCGGTATCAGGGAGATAAAATATTCTTAAGAGGTCCCTACGGCAATGGTTTTCAGGTAGAGGATTACAAAGGAAAAGAACTTGTAATAATCGCCGGAGGCACCGGTGTCTCACCGGTTCGGGGTGTGATAGAATATTTTAATAACCATATAGGGGAACTGAAATCCCTTCAAGTGGTTGCCGGCTTTAAAAATCCCGGACAGATATTATTTTTAGAGGATTTTTCTAAATGGAAGCAAAATATGAAAGTTATTCTAACTGTCGATAGTGCGGAAGATGATACAACCTGTCAGGTGGGGTTGGTAACCCAGTATATTCCGCAGCTTGAGATTTTAGACAAGGCAAATGCAGCTGCTATCGTAGTAGGCCCACCGGCTATGATGCGTTTCTCTGTAAGCGGTCTGCTAAAGGAAGGCTTTTTGGAAGAAAACCTTTGGATTTCCCATGAAAGGAAAATGTGCTGCGGAATCGGAAAATGCGGTCATTGTAAAATAGATGATACCTACGTCTGCCTGGATGGTCCCGTATTCCGGTATACTAAGGGCAAGGATTTAATTGATTAGGATTAGGATGTGTGTTTGACGCACAGATGGGAGGTTTAAATGGATATTAATACAAAAAGTTTGAAGAAAAATGCTTTCCGGGTAACAAAGGAAAGAGGAATTACAGCCTCCAGAGTCAGAGTACCCGGTGGGCATATGGAAGCAGAATATCTGGCTGTGATTCAGAAGATAGCGCAGGAATACGGTAATGGAACCGTCCATATTACGGTTAGGCAGGGTTTTGAAATTCCGGGCATACGTTTTGAGGATATGCCGAAAGTCAATGAATTACTTCAGCCGTTAATTGATGGACTTAATATAACCCAGCCGGAAGAAGGCAAAGGTTATTCCTCCTCCGGAACCAGAAATATCTCGGCTTGTGTGGGAAACAGGGTATGTCCCTACGCCTGTTATGATACCACCGGCTTTGCGCAGAGGATAGAAAAGGATGTATTTCCTCATGATCTGCATTTTAAAATAGCCTTAACAGGCTGCCCAAATGACTGCGCCAAGGTCCGGATGCATGACTTTGGAATTATGGGTATGACAGAACCACAGTATAATAAGGAACGCTGTATCAGCTGCCAGGCTTGTGTAAAAGCCTGCCAGAAGAAGTCGGTCGGAGCTTTGCAGATGATTAACTACAAGGTAGAACGGAACCATGAGAAATGTATCGGCTGCGGGGAATGTGTCATTGCCTGTCCTACCAGGGCATGGACCAGAAGTGATGAAAAGTATTACAGACTTACCCTTCTTGGAAGAACCGGTAAGAAAAATCCAAGACTGGGAGAGGATTTTATTAAATGGGCAGATGAAGACAGCATCCGTAAAATTATCCGTAATACGTATGCTTACGTGGAAAAATACATTGATAAGGACGCACCGGGCAGAAAAGAACACATAGGTTATATTGTTGACAGAACAGGATTTGAAGAATACAAAAAATGGGCCTTACAAGAGGTCACCTTATCAAGCAAAGCGGTAGTTGCAGCCAATATCTACTGGAAAGGGGTTAATTATACCTGATATTAAGGAAAAGTCAGTTTATACATGATACTGATATAATTGGACTAAGCAGTTCTGCCATTAAAAAATGGTTTTTGCTTAGTCCATTTTTTATTTGGACGATATTACCATAAGTTATATTCGCAGAAGGAAATTATTGATTATTTCTTTTTAACTGCAATCCAGATTTCACATTTGTATTTCGGTGATTGCATATTTCCATCCGGATACACCTGTATATCGATTCCTCCGTAAGGTTTATAATCGCTTGTCGGAAAAAAATCGGAATATATTTTATGCAAAAGGTCTTGAATTGCTACTGGTATAACCCCGATACATTCAAAGATAGCCCAGGTATGTGCAGGTATCTTTTCAACATCCAGTCCCTCTGCAACATCTCCATCTTTAAATTCAACTCCGATTGCATACGGAAATTCATCATCTTTTGTACTGTCTTCAAAGCATATTCCAGCAACCGCATTTCCAAATATATTGTCTTTTGTTATATACTTGCCAAGGACAGATATTGTACCATCTTTACGGCAACTATCCCAAAATATGGGAAGTTGTTTATTACTTAAATCAATATCGGTTGGAAAATACTTTTTTTTCATAATAACATCAAAGGCATCTTTTTTTTCAATTCTGTAATTCATAATATTACCTCCATCTAAAATAAGTTTTACAGAAAGTCGTGAAAAAGATTTCAGCTTAGCACCTTCCGTTTTGGCATAGGATGGTGTTATACCATGAAAACGAGTAAATGCTCTGCCAAAGCTTTCCGGAGAATCATAACCATATTTTAATGCTGTATCTATGATTTTTACATCGGAGGAGGCAAGCTCACTGCCGGCAAGTGTGAGCCGCCTGTTACGGATATACTCGCCAAGACTATAACCACAAAGAATCCCAAATACTCGTTGAAAGTGAAAAGTTGAGGAACAAGCTCTCCCTGCAATCTCAGTATAATCAAGCTCATTGGTTAAATTATCTTCAATATAGTCTATCGCTTTTTGCAGACCTGTTATCCAATCCATCGGTTTATCTCCTTTCTGTATAAGTTTATTATAGAGGATTCGAGTTTTTATCTCGTGACTTTTTGTGCGATGAAGTGTGAAAATATTATTTATCCTAAATGGAATTTACCTTAAAGCTGCAGCTTTACTTGAAAGCTACGGATTCTTTCAAGGTCGAGGTTCATAAAGTTCTTGGAGCAATTATCAAAAAAGAAAGACAATCAGGAGATTAGCCGGTTTAAAGTTTAAGAGTTAAAGAAACCTGAGCAGCTTCCTGACCGTTGATTAATAAAACAATCCGGTGAATACCCGGATAGTGGCGCCTGGTGGTGAGATTGGCAAAACTGTGTTTACGGGAGCCTGATAAGGTTACTTTACCGGATACGGTTTTATCCGTCAATAAGAAAAGTTTACGGGATGGTTTCCCATTGGACTTAATAAAATCAATCCCGTATTCTATCCGTATGCGGGCATTCGTATCCAAGTCTAAATCCATGGAATAAGTCAGTTCACAGCTATCACCGATAGTAAGCTTCTCAGGTATCACAGTGAGGGAAGCAGTTTGATACAGTGGCTTCTCCTCTACATTTTTTGCATATCCAAAGAGTGCAAGTGCTTCAGGATTGGCTTTTCGTACAAGCGTGCGGCAGCCCTGCCGTAATATCCAATCAGTGTCAGGATCTTTGCCTATCCAATTTTTTGCTGTAGTTATAACTATCTCAGGGTTATCTTTTGCAATATCATTTAAATTATTGGCTACACTTTTTCGTACATAAAGTGATGAATCTGCTTTTAGGTTCTCCAGAATTTTAAGTATGGGTCTGGGTTCTTCCTTGAACATGGGAAGATCCATGCTCCAGGGAAGTCGAGGGCGGCAGCCCTCGCTGGAGAGGCGTCTGACATGCTCATTGGAATCAGTTGACCACTTCAGCATGTATTTCATAGCAAACTCAGGGTCTTTCAGTATAAAAGGCCTGATTGCAAATTCCGAGGAGGAAAGTTTCGTAAAGCGCTTTAAGGCAGCCATGGAAAGTTCCAGGTGTTCCTCACTTTGCCCAAAGGCAGCGACGAAATCTGGAAAGAATAAATAAGGAAAGCCGGTACATTCCTTTTCAATAGAAAATAATATATTTAAAGCATCTTTATAATCACCGGGTAAACAGGTACCCAACACTTCCACGATTCTGTACATGCGGGCACGTAACGGCAATTCCCCCATGGAGGCAGTAAAACGGATTCTACAAATTTTTCACAGGGAAAGTCCTGATAAGCAGATTTCACTTTGTCCCCAAAATTCCGTATAAATTCTCTGGTATAAATATCTTTTAAAGCATCACTCATGATTATTCTTCTCCTGTTCATGATATTATTATCTTGTGCATACCATTTTATATCTTTTTAACAAGAGAATACGATTGGACTTTTCAAGTATTATCTCGCTAAAGCCTTTTTTTAAAATACAATTTATGCGCCTTTATGTTACTGCGTTCAACACTAATAGAAAGCTCTGAAATTCCTGATTTAACTGCATAATCTGAAATATAATCTATTAGTATCGTTCCAATTTCTTTGCCCCGAAATTCTTCTTTTACTGCCAGATATGAAAGGTAGGCTCTTTATTATTATACCAAAATGAACATGACAACAGTAGGTCAAGTTATAATTTGGTAAAATAATTTAGCATACTTAACGACAAATAGCCGAGACTATGATAAAATAAGGATGTTTAAGTAGATTATTTAGGTTTACAAATAGTCTGCAAATCAGAAAGGATTATCTAAAGTATGAAGCGTAAAACCGGAAAATTTCAATATAATTCACCTGTTACCCTTACGTTTGCCTTAATTTCCCTTGGAGTACTTTTATTAGGAAATTTAACCAATGGAGTATCAACTAGCCTGTTTTTTTGCACCTATAAATCTTCCTGGTCGGATCCTTTAACCTATATGAGATTGTTTGGCCATGTGCTGGGACATGCTAACTGGAATCATTTTTCCGGTAACATGGTTCTGTTTCTGGTATTAGGACCGATGCTGGAAGAAAAATACGGTTCTAAGCTTTTCTTAAAAATGATTGTATTAACAACAGTGGTATCCGGTATATTTTACATGGTTTTTTACCCGAACAGCGCACTTTTAGGTGCCAGCGGTATTGTATTTATGATGATTGTTTTATCCTCTGCGGCGGGTATGAAAGAGGGCAGAATTCCAATTACCTTATTACTGGTAGTTATCATATATCTTGGCGGAGAAGCAATGAGCAGTGTGGGGACAGAAGATGGTATAGCACACGGCGCTCATATTTTGGGCGGTATCTGTGGAGCCGGTTTTGGACTATTAGTTAAAAGATGAAGTTTGATCTTTATTTAATTCGGTAATTCCCCGGTTATAATAAAGGTCTTTTTTCTATATATTGAGTATTAAGTGAACATTTGATTTACATAAACAGGATTTAGGTGATCATTTAATACTCCTATCCTGTTTACATAAAATTTAGGGGGGTAAGTACATTGTCAACCAGTAAAGCCTTAGTCTGGACCGCATTTTGGATTGATGTTGCATTATTAATTGATATAGGTATCTTCATCTTTATGGGTAGGGAAAAATCCCTTGAATTTTTAGGCGGATATATGATTGAGCAAAGTTTAAGCATAGACAACCTATTTCTATTCATACTGGTATTCTCAAGTTTCGGCATAAAACTGGAGTATCAGAGGAGGGTTTTAAATTATGGAATAGCTGGAGCATTTATTTTAAGACTGTTATTTATTGTTTTAGGGGTAGCTATAGTAAACATGTTCCACTGGGTTCTTTATATATTCGGAATAATTCTTATAATCAGCGGTATTAAAATGATGCAGAAACAAAAAGAAGATGTCGAATTGAAAAACAGTAAAATTCTTAAAATTATGAGTAAAGAATTACCAATTACAAAAGAACTTGAGGGTGATAAATTTTTTGTCAGGAAAAATAAAATTCTTTATGCGACACCGCTGTTTGCAATTCTGATCCTGATTGAATTTACGGATATTATCTTTGCCGTGGATTCAATTCCGGCTATATTTTCAGTAACAACGGATACGTTTATCGTGTATACTTCCAATATACTTGCTATTTTGGGGTTAAGGAACATCTACTTCGTACTTGGAAAACTGCACGAAAAATTTATTTATGTAAGATATGGTGTTGCTGCGATACTCACTTTTACCGGTATTAAACTTACCGTTTTAATGTTTGATATTGAAATTTCCACTGGATGGTCACTTGCAGTTATCTTTACCATACTGGCAGGAAGTTTAGCTGCTTCTGTGGTTTATATCATACAAAATTCATAACAATTATATAGTATATTCGAGAAATTATAAAGTTTCGTGATTACCTGAAAAAATATACAATAAAAGAGGAGAGGGCTGCGTAAAAATAAATTTTATTGTTTGCAGAAGGATGTGGTTTCAATAAAATTTATATTTTATAGCAGCCCTGTAATGAAAAAATTGATAAATGAGTGTGCTTTAATCTAACAAGTACATTTTAATTCGCGAGTGTGTTAAAGGTATGTTAAAACAATGAAGATAATGTGAACTTTTTTTTGTTGGTATCTAGGTTATATTAATTATCAATAAATTTAAGGGTTTTTAAACCGCCCTTTATTAACTTATCAATTGGCTCGTTATGGGAACGGCATATTCTTTTTAATCCGTATAAGCTTTCAGGATCCTGCTTAATTAAATTAACACCATATGTACAGGATAAGGTAGCTTTAAAGCCTAATTTCTTAATTATATCCTCAGTTTTATCATTATATTTTCCATAAGGATAAGTAAATGTAGTCGGAATTTTATGTGTAATTTCTTTTATTTTTTCCTGCAGCGTAGTAAGGTCTTCTGTTATTACAATCTCATAGTGTTCCGTAGATTCATCCTGTTTTTGATAGCAGCCGTAACGCCCATTGCGTATTTTATGCAGGTCATAAGAATGGTTCTGAATTTCAACCAGTCCGGATTTATCCATTTCATAAATCTGGTCCCAGGTGATAGAAGCATAATTAATGTTATCATCAAATACTTTTGAAAAATTATCCGTACTTTTACCGACTATGGATAATACAATTTTCTTATCGTATTTTTTTAGTAACGGAAAGACATATTTATATACACTTATGTAACCGTCATCAAAAGATAAAATAATCGGATTTTTCGGTAATTCAATACCATAATAGACGAAATCGATCAGCTGGGACATGGTTATAGTCGAATAATTATTATCCGCTAAATATTTCAGATCGTTTTCAAATTCGTATGGACTGATAACATCTTTCCCCAAGTTGTCGTTTTTAACCTGATGATACATCATAATCGGCACACAGGCAGCCTGGTTATTGGAAGATACGGCATTGATAGCAATCAGACTTCTAGTAATAGAAATTATCAACAGGCTGAATATTATAATCAGTAAAAAGAGCTTGCTGCGTTTTAAAGTTAAAAATTTCTTCATAATTTACCACTTGAGTATTTTCTTATTAAAAATTATATGATTTAAATGTATGTATCTAGTCCGTTATTTTAAAATTAATTATATTTTTATTATCACCGCTCTAAGTCGTGAATTGTTAATTTTTAATACAATGGTAAAATTAAATTTGAAAGAATGGCGCAGTGTGATAGCCGCGCCATTCTTTAGCCTTCTGGTGTATCCGGTTCTTGTGAAACTGTATTTCCGTTTGGCAGATTTGGAACTATTTTATAACATTGTTTCTTTCTTTAATCTTCTTAACGCCCATGTAAAACTAATAACGCTCATTGATGCGAGAAGGCAAATAATAAATAGAATATCTTTAATATTGATATTACCTTTTAGAATTAAATCCCGTAAAACATTGATTACATGAGTGAAAGGGTTAATATTAACCACAATTGCCAGTACACCATGTAACATATCTGCCGGGAATAATGCCGTGCTTAGAAAAAAGAATGGCAGGACAATCGCATTCATTACAGTTTCATAAACGACTTCATTCGGAAGACAAAGACTGATGGAATAGGTAAGCCCCGCCATAAAAAACGCAGTCATGAACACAAGTAAAATGATACAAAGAAATCCAAACAACCCGGAAGCAATCTTTACCGAAAAGAACAGACTTACAACACCCATTATAGCTACTTCAAGAAAGGTGCATAAAACTGCTTCCAATATCTGACCGAGTACAATAAAACTTCTTTGAACCGGCGCAATTAGTATACGGTAAAAGCTTCGGTCGGCTTTCATCAGATAGTTCATAATACCGCTGCTACTGCAAGCCCCAAAACTAACCAGTATAATAAGCCCTGGAAGGATAAAAGCGGTATAATTTTCAATTCCGATACCTTGCATGGATTGCCCGGCAACGGAACTATATAAAATTAACCAGAGCATGGGCTGTAAAATCGTAATCACAACCGTGAAAGCATTATGGAAACGCCACTTTATATTACGTTCCAACAAAGTAACCATACTCATTAGCAAGCCTCCTTATCGGCGGTCAGACGAATAAAGACATCCTCTATATTGGACCCAATGATTTTAATGCCTAGAAAAGGAATACCGTTATCCAATAGCCAATGATTTGCTCTTTCCAAGTCGGCACGTCCGTTTTTCAAACTGGTGATAATCTTATCGTGTCGTAAATCAGAGTTTTCCAATGTAATAACGTTTTTCAGATAGTCTAAACAGCTTTTAGCTTCTTCTTTCGATGAAAAAGAAATTTCCAGCATATCCTGACGAAGATATTCACATAGAGCATGGGGTGTATCCTGAATGATCTCTTTCCCGTTTTTCATGATACAGATGGTATCGCATAACTGATTGGCTTCTTCTAAGTAATGCGTAGTCAAGAAAATGGTTGTTCCAAAATCGGCTCGTATCTTTTTCATCATATCCCACATTGCAATACGGGACTGAATATCCATGCCAACGGTTGGCTCATCCAAAAACAATACTTTAGGATTGGTCATCATATTGAGAGCAATATCAAGCCGCCTCCTAACCCCGCCAGAATAGGACGAAACAGGGTATTTTAAATATCTCTCCAATCCAAAGTAGGAAACCAATAGTTCCATCCGTTTTTTCGCTTCTGATTTTGGTATTTTATATAGCTTACTTTGAAATATCATGTTTTCAGTGAGGGACAAGTGGGTATCAATGGATGTCCGCTGTGCTACACAAGAAATGTAAGTGCGTATTTCGGCTGTTTCACGGTAAATATCTTTACCAAACATGCTTACAGAGCCGGAAGTAGGCCGCAAGTAGGTAGTCAATACATTAATAAGCGTCGACTTTCCTGCACCGTTTTGTCCCAGCAGTGCAAATATCTCTCCCTCATTTACAGTGAAAGAAAGGCCAGTTAACGCCTGAACTCCACTCTTATAGGTTTTCACCAGATTTTCAACGCAGATTGCAGTCATTCTAATCCTCCTTAAACGGGAAGAATATTTCTGTAATATATTGAGACGGATTCCCTTTCAGAAACATCCCCGGCCCCTTAATAAAGACTTCTCGAAAGGGTGGTTGCAATTGCAGAATATGCTCCATTACATATTGGTCAATTGCAGTATAAGCTTGATGTAAGGTTTCATAAGAACCGGTGTGCGTAACACAAACGGCTTTGATTTGAGGCATTTCTTTTACTTCAATTCCATTAACGGTAGGTGTTTCCGCAGTTGGTACGCATAAATCCATTTCACCCATTTTTGTTTCCGGGTTCATCACATAGTAGCAGAAAAACGGCGCTCCATTTGTTTTTCCACGAATGGACTTAAACACATTGGGAAAAGCCTTGTTTGCCTCGGTTGCAATTCCTTTATAATGCAGAAAAGCAACACGGATTGGCTCTATATTCCTAATTTCAATCTGGTATTTCATTTTTTTAATTCTCCTTCTCTTTTTTTACTGCAATCCACACTTCAGAATGTCCTTCTTGCGAACTTTCTTTACTGATTGGATAGACTTCAATATCCGGCAGTTCCGCATAAGTATATCCGGAGAATGGAAGCCATTCTGTTAGGAAACGCTTAAAAATGCTTTGAATCGATTCCTTGAAACGACCGTCACATTCAAAAATCACCCATGTAGCAGCAGGAATTACGTGTTCGAACATTGCCGCAGGAACAGGCTGATCGGTTGCAGCTGCAATGTAATAATAAATCTCATTGACATCCTGGTAAGCGGTAACTCCTAATACGCCAGCCGGGGATTGATTTGACAATCTACAGACTTCTTGAAATTGGCCGGTTGATAATACCTCGTTCCAGAAAGGTGGAACAAGTTTTTTGTTTTCCTCCATGTCCTCCGTTAATAGAACACGGATACCTACAATTCTTAAAGGTTTTTTTTCCTCAATCCGATACGGCATAGTTTGGCCTCCTGACACCTGAACTGAAAATCTTATTGGAGGGTAAGCATTCAATTTGTTTCCCTTTGACTTTGCGGAAGCGGGAGTAATGCCATGGACGCTCTGAAATGCCCTGTTAAAGGCCGTAGGGGATGTGTAACCATATTTTAGCGCAATATCCAGAACCTTTACATCCATAGACTGTAGGTCAAATGCAGCTTGTGTCATTCTCCGGTGTCGGATGTATTCGGATAATGAAATCCCGGTCACATAGGTAAACATTCGTTGAAAATAATAGGTAGAGCAACATGCGATTTTAGCGGCTTCTTCATAGGAAATTTCACTGTCTAAATTGGTTTCAATATAGTCGATTGCATTATTTAAGTTCTTCAGCCACTCCATTTCTTCACCTCCTGTAAAAATCATACTGCAAAAAGTAAATTTATTCCTCACTTTTTTTGTTCTCTTTTGTAAACTTTACATTATCATATTGCTTTATTGGTACATAAGGTTGTGGCAGAATCACTTATCTGCCTCAACCTTATGTACCGCTATGTGCGGCAACCGAGTGAGAACGTGTCTCTGTTGGATAATAATCACACGCTATTTTGATACCCTAAAATGTGATAAACATCTCTAACCGGAAGAAACACGCTTTGCGAGTTTCTTCGGTTCGGGTGCGCGTTCGAATTATTGCAAGCAAGCTTGCTGATTCTCACTTTGCTTTCACGGAAATGAAAAAGGGCGCCGCATTTAGTGCGACAGCCCCATAGTGGATTGTTATAATGTATTTGATAGGAACAAAAAACGCTGAATTACGAAGAGTTACTTCAGATTCTATGCCAATTAATTAGGAAGCATATTATCCAGTATCTGTTTTGCTCTTTCCTTGTCCTCTTTGTATTGTTCCAGAACACGGCTGACAGTTTCATAACCAAGCTTAGCCGTATATTCCGTGGCAAAAGCAAAAGAAGAGTTCAATAAAACATCACACCTTACTGGATTTGGCTGGGTAAGGTCGATACACTTTTCACGAAATAGTTTTACTGCGTTTACCAGCAGCTCCAGACTTTCTAACAGTGAGTCTGCAATAAGGGGTAGAAACGCATTCAGCTCAAATTCCCCAAGAGCCGATGCCGTAGTAATTGCATAATCATTTGCCATTACACGCATTGCAACCTGAGTTACCATTTCCGGAATCACGGGATTTATTTTTCCCGGCATTATTGTACTGCCCAGCTGCATCGGTTTTAGCCGGATTTCACCTATTGCATTGGAATTCATAAGCCTTAAGTCACCTGAAACTTTCATCAAATTGACGGCAAGCGCTTTTAAAAGTCCGGAAACTTCCACAAATACATCATTATTCTGAGTAATATCCAGAGGGTATTCCGAAACAGCCAATCCTATACCTGTTAAATCTCTTAAAACTTCAATAATTCCAAACCGATATTGTTTATCTGCATTGGTTCCGGTACCAATAGCGGTTCCGCCGATATTAACCTGGCGTAACCGTTCTTCCACTTTATAAAGCCTCCACCTGTCACGGGCTATAGCCTGGGCATATGCACCAAATTCTGAACCCAGTGTGACTGGAACGGCGTCCATTAACTCCGTTCTGCCGACTTTTTTAATGGAGTCGTATTCATTTTCCTTCTTCTGGAGTGCTTCCTGTAGTTTCGCACATTCAATGCTTAAAATTCTTAAAGTTTCAATTGCAGTTATACGTAAAGCGGTTGGATATACGTCATTGGTGGACTGGCCCCGGTTGACATCATCCAGGGGATGAATGATGTCATAAGAACCCGGAGGATGTCCTAAAGCTTTCAGTGTAAGATTGGCAATTACCTCGTTCACATTCATATTAGTTGATGTTCCGGCTCCGCCCTGAAGAGACTGGGTTATAAACTGTTCGTTTGCCTCTCCGGCCAGAATGAGGTCACAAGCATTTATAATCGGTGGATAAATGCCTTTTTTATCAGCACCGATGTTGATATAAGTCATTGCCGCCGCTTTTTTAATCTTTACAATGGAATATATTAGATTAAGATTGGTAGCTTTATGGTCTAATTTAAAATTTTCATAAGCCCGTTTGGTCTGCAGGCCATATAATTCCTTGTCGGAAAATTCCATCTGACCTAATTTATCTGATTCAATTCTCATATAACCTCCCACTAGGTACCAGCCTAAGTATCTATTTCTTATCCTCAAGTAAGACATCAAGATGCGGGAATATTTTTATGCTGCGTTTTAAAATACCCTGCATATAGGCTATGGTTACGCCATAATTGGTAATCGCTACACCCTGGTCGACGGCACATTTCATACGGTAACGTACTTCACGTTCATTTAACATACAACCGCCGCAGTGAATAATCATTTTATACGGGGACAGGTCTTCAGGAAATTCCGTGCCGGACGTAAATTCAAAGGTTATATTTTTGCCGGTGTAATTTTTTAACCAGCGAGGTATTTTAACTGTACCGATATCGTCACATTGACGGTGGTGGGAACATCCTTCAGAAATCAGTACCTTATCCCCGTCATTTAACATTTCAACTGCAGTAACCCCTTTCACAGATGTATCAAGTAGTCCCTTGTATCTTGCCATCAGTATGGAGAAAGAGGTAAGGGGTATATGTGTTGGAGTGTCGGCGGATACCTTTGCAAATACCTGGCTGTCGGTTATTACCATTGCCGGTTCTTTGCCAAGATTTAAAAGAGTATCCCTTAACTCATATTCTTTTACCACAATTGCAGTTGCGTCCGCTTCCAGAATGTCACGGATTGTCTGCTGTTGGGGCAAAATCAGTCTGCCTTTCGGTGCCGCCTTATCTATAGGAGTTACAAGTACAACAAAGTCGGAGGGATGAAGTAAATCTGCAACTATTTTCAATTTTTCATCATCCACCGAAGTAATATGTGCAATTTTCTCTTTTAAATCCTGTATACCGGTAAAATGTTCCGCACTGACATAGATCTCGCTGGATTTTGCAGGAGGAACGGAAGAAAGCAAGTCTAACTTATTATAAACAATCAGATAAGGAACCTCTTTTGTTGTGAAGGTATGAATAAGATCCCGGTCAGTATCCTTTAATCCTTCCGAAGCGTCTACGACCAATATGGCGATATCCGTTTTATTTAATACCTGTTTTGCTTTTTTTACACGAAGTTCTCCAAGACCGCCTTCGTCATCAATTCCCGGTGTATCTATAATCATAACCGGCCCCAAAGGAAGCAATTCCATTGCTTTGTATACTGGGTCCGTAGTAGTTCCTTTCACATCGGAAACAACAGCCAATGATTGGCCTGTAACCGCATTTACCAGACTTGACTTCCCGGCATTACGTCTTCCGAAAAAGCCGATGTGGATTCTGTTAGCGGATGGGGTTTCATTAAGTCCCATGGTATACCTCCATTAAAATCTAAAATCACGGATTCCGTTTTCTATTTTTACAAGATGATCCATACATACTTCACGTACTTTTTCTTTTGGAATATTATTTAATTCTGCTTCAATCAGTTTTTCACCAATCGCTTTTGTTTCTTCAGAAGCATAATCCATAAGATACTCTTTTAAAGTCATAAGTGCGTTGGGATGGCAGCAGTTCTGAATCTGGCCGCTTTTACACAATGCCATAAAACGGTCGCCGGTTCTGCCTTCCCTGTAACAGGCTGTACAAAAAGAGGGATATAACCAAAATCCATAAGCCATTTTACTACTTCGTCCAGTGTTCTCCGGTCACTAACGTCAAACTGCTCCGTACGTTCATCTTCCGGTTCCGGTTCATTGTAACCGCCAACACTGGTACGGGAAGCACCGCTTAACTGGGATACCCCAAGACGGATTACTTTTTCACGTACTTCCTGTGATTCACGGGTAGAGATAATCATACCGGTATATGGTACGCAGATACGGATCAGTGCACATAATTTTGCAAAAATATCATCACTGATACTGTTATCAAAGGCATTGGGATCAATATCATCCGCGTGTTTGATACGGGGAACGCTGATAGTATGGGGACCTACACCATGTACGGCTTCCAGGTGTTCCGCATGCATTAAAAGAGCAGCAAATTCATAACGGTAAAGTTCAAGACCAAATAACACACCAAGGCCGACATCATCAATTCCGCCCTCCATAGCACGGTCCATTGCTTCCGTATGATATGCATAATTATGTTTCGGGCCTGTCGGATGAAGGTTTTCGTAACTTTCCTTATGATAAGTTTCCTGGAAGAGAATATAAGTACCGATTCCGGCTTCTTTTAATTTACGGTAATTCTCCACCGTTGTTGCCGCAATATTTACATTGACACGGCGGATCGCTCCGTTCTTGTGCTTTATGCTGTATATGGTATTAATACAATCTAAGATATATTCAATGGGATTATTGACAGGATCTTCACCGGCTTCAATTGCAAGACGCTTGTGACCCATGTCCTGAAGAGCGGTGACCTCTTTTATGATTTCTTCCTGGGTTAGTTTTTTTCTTGCAATGTGTTTGTTTTTCAGATGATATGGGCAGTATACACAGCCATTCACGCAATAATTAGACAGGTATAGCGGGGCGAACATAACAATACGGTTACCGTAAAAATCCTTTTTGATTTGTTCGGCAAGATCATACATTTTCTGTGTTCTCTCCTCATCAGAACAGGCAAGAAGAACGGAAGCCTCTCTATGAGTAAGTCCTTTTCTTAAGCTTGCTTTCTCTAGTAGTTCATCCACCAGTTTCAGATTATTTTTGTTAGCATCCGCATAGGCGAGTGCAGCAAGTACTTCTCCGTTGTCGATAAATTCCTCTGCTTTAAGAGATTTTGGATTATACATTATTTTATTTTCCTTTCTTTCGGGTCAGATATTCTTTCCCGTGAGTTATATTTAATCGGCATAGGAATGCCGTAGTTAACGGATAGTATCCTTTTGTGTTCATAAAAAAATGCGCCACAAAGGACGCACAGATACATTCTTATTAGAATTAACCTTTCGCCTTAATAATGAAATTTTGGCGTCAGAATAAATTGACGATTGTTAAATTTTTAATTATTATCATTATAACATTCTGATAATTGAATGTCAATTCGGGCGGAGTTTTTGAAAGCGGGATATATTTACTCGTAACCTTTCCCTATATTTACCCAACCGCTGGAATTTGAATAAGTTTCCAATTCAGGAATGGTAAGTTCAATTGCACTGTTACGGCTGCCGCAGGCTGGAAATACTGTTTTAAACCTTCTTAAAGATTCATCTAAATATACGATTACACCATCACGGATTCCGAAAGGGCAGACACCGCCTATGGGAAGTCCGGTCAATTCCATAACTTCATCCCCTTTTACCATAACCGCTTTTGTATGAAATTCGGTTTTATATTTGGCGTTGTCCACTTTGGCATCCCCCGCCATTACGATTAGAATGACCTTACCATCTGCCAGAAAGGACATAGTTTTTGCAATTCTTTTTTCTTCACAACCCAATGCTTTTGCAGCTTCTTCTACGGTTGCACTGGATTCGGAAAATTCTTGAATACGGTTTTCCATATCCCATTTTTTAAAATATTCTTTTACTGCTTCAATTGACATAATAAGTCTCCTTTGTATAATTATAATTTTATAAATTAATCTTAATCCATTTTTTAACATAAGAAAAGTGTTTTTAATATATAAATAATTAAATAATTATAAAGCTTAATAAAATTGACAAGGTTATAATTCCGGACATATAATTATCTATAGTGTAAGATTATGCAATAAAATATTCAATTTCAGTTTCCGTAACTATTATAGTAATTATGCAAATGTTTAGAATATATTGTAAGAGTAAAGGAGATCATTATGGAAATAAAAAAAGTAACCCTGATTGGTTTAGGGGCTATGGGTGTATTTTTTGCACCAAAGTTAAAGGAATATCTGGGTAATGAGAACTTCAGAGTTCTTGCCGATGGGGAACGAAAGGAAAGATTACAGACTAAAGGCGTAACGGTAAACGGAATTAATTATAAATTTAATTTTATGACACCGGATATAAAAGAGGATGCAGCCGACCTTATTATTATGGCGGTAAAAGATACAGGTCTTAGTCAGGCAATTTTAGATATTCGAAATCAGGTAGGACCACAGACACAGATACTTTGCGTTATGAATGGAATAGACAGTGAGGAGAAGATTGCAGAAGTTTATGGATGGGAACACGTTATGTATTCTTATATGCGGGTTTCTATCGTTATGAAAGACGGTGCCGCCGATTATGACCCGGAATTGGGAAAGGTGTATTTTGGAGAGGCAAAAAATACGGAATTAACAGACCGGGTAAAAGCGGTGCAAAATTTATTTGAAGCAAGCAATATAGCATACAGAATCGAGGCGGATATGATTCGGGGTATGTGGTTTAAATTCATGTGTAATGTAGGTGAAAATTTAACCTGTGCCATGTTAGGGATTCCTTTCGGAGCATATCGGGTAAGTGACCATGCTAATGCAATCAGGCTTAATGCAATGTGGGAGGTAATTAGAATTGCTAACCGTCTTGGCATTGATTTAGGAGAAGAAGATATAAAACGACAGGAACCTGCAATACAAAGATTGCCTTTTGCGAATAAACCATCCACACTGCAGGATCTGGATAACGGACGAATGACGGAGATTGAAATGTTTGCAGGTAAGGTAGTAACACTTGGAAAAGAATTAGGGATAGAAACACCATTGAATTGGATGTTTTACCATGGCATCAAAGTTTGTGAAGAGAAAATGCAGGGAAAATTCGAAAGCAAATAAAAAATAGTGGGATTTTGCAGATGAGAGAACAGAAAAGTAAATAGAGATTCTTAATTTTATATGATTTTGAGCAAAGAAAAAAAGTTACAAAGCAATTGTTTGAATAACCCCTCCCCAATAGGAAAATACTACTAAATATCAGTCAAATCAGAAACAAATTTCAAATGAGTATTGAAATTCCGTCAAATAATGTCTTATAATATTCTTATGGGTAATTTATGCAGGAACTTCAAAACTAGACAGACTGGCTTATAACTGATTTTTTGTGAGTTATTTATAAGGGGTGTTTATGATGAAAAATCCTATCATAGTTATGAATTTTTCAGGTGTTTATGAAAAAGAGAATTTTTATAAAAATGAAGAGTTTCAATGGATAGATTGCAAATATATACTTGGAACGAATTGTTACTGTGATGAAATAGCAGAGAGTGAATTAAGAATGTTAATGAATCCTTATTCTCCTTATGGGATTCATTTTATTGATTCGGGCAATTATCATTATGTAAGTAAATTATGGGCGGATAAGATTACGGAGCCATTTTCCCTTTTGTTATTTGATCATCACACGGATATGCAGCCGCCTGCTTTCGGCAATGTTTTGTCCTGCGGCTCATGGGTTAAGGATATGATGTGCAATCCCTATTTAAATAAGATATATTTGATGGGAATTGATGAAAAATATATTTTCTCAGTATTATATCAATATAAAGAAAAGGTAGTATGGTTTTCTGAAAAAGATTTAGCAAATAAGAAGACATTAAATTGGTTTAAAAATGCATTTATAAAAGAGCCTTTATATATTTCCGTTGACAAAGATGTATTAAGTGCGGAAACAGTAAAAACCAATTGGGATCAGGGAAAAGTTTCCTTAGATACATTAAGCAGTCTGTTAAAGACAATACTGAACAATCAAAAAGTAATAGGTATGGATATATGCGGCGAATGTACCGATATATTGGAAAGTGAAAGGAATTCTAAACTATATCAAACCCATGATAAAGTTAATTTATTTTTATTAAATGAATTCTTACAAACGGCACATTTGTATCATATCAAAAAGAGCAGCGGCTAAAGAGGATATAATAAAGTAAAGTGGGGGTAATTATGGATCCCATAATAGAAAAAGTAATAACCAATTTAAATAAAAACAATATGGCAGGATATTATGTAAACAGCAAAGAAGAATTGTTTCATCTGCTTATCGAACTGGTTCCGGAGGGTTCAATTGTAGGCTGCGGAGATTCGGTTACTTTAGAGGAAACAGGCGTATTTGATTTTCTCAGAAGAGGAAATTATGAATTTTATGATAAATTTGCACCTGGTTTAACTTTGGAAGATAAACGGCAGATTTATCTGAAAAATTTTACGGCGGATACCTTTATAACCGGTACCAATGCCCTTACCCTGGACGGCAAAATCTTTAATATTGACGGAAACGGAAGCCGTGTGGCACCAATGCTTTATGGACCGAAACAGGTTATCGTTATTATCGGTATCAATAAACTTACGGATGATGTTGATTCGGCAATAAAAAGAACAAGACAGGTTGCGGCTCCTCTGGATGCAAAACGGCTGGGCAAGGAAACTCCCTGTGTATCCCTTAACCGGTGCATTGATTGCAGGCATAAGCAGCGTATTTGTAATGATTTTGTCTTAATTACCGGGCAATTTATAAAGGACAGGATAAAGGTTATTATTATAAATGATGATTTGGGATATTAGTTCATATAGGTATAATCAAAAGAGGCTGTTACAAAATAATAAACTTATTGTGCTTGGGAGAGAATATAAATTTTGAATTTTGCAACAGCTCCTTTGGTTATGATAGTATTAGGCTTTGTTCATATCCCGGAACAGGTGATACAGGATTGTAATAATAAATGCCGCCAGTAAAGAATTTAAAAATCCGTTCATATTTACATCAGATATAAAATGGTCGGCAATCATAATGGTCCAGGCATTTACAATAAAAGTAAATAATCCGAGGGTAAGGATGCTAAATGGCAGGGTAATTAAAAGCAGTATCGGTTTTATTATTAAATTAATCACCAATAAAACTAATCCCATAGCCAGTAATGAGGAAATATCACCAATATATATACCATCTATTATGGTTGATAATAAATATATGGTTAATATAATTGATAAATATTTAAATAAAAGTTTTGACATAGTAACCTCCTACGGAATAGTCTTATCTGATTTTAATTGAAACCCTGATATGATCGGCCGTCACGTCGACAAGATCATAAGGTCCACCATCCACTATGGAATCCAGCAATTTTATTATTATTTCCACAAGATTTTTTATGGTATATAAGGATACAGTGTTAGAAGCAGGTTGAGAATTAGGTACAAAAAGGCATATAACAGATAACAAATCCAAGATGCAATCCAATATCTCAGTGAACATATATAATGGAATCGGAAATGGAAATCCAAAATACGGATTTTTTTCCATTTGGAGCCTGAACCATATAATACGGAAATTTCTATTCCACATATATATTAACCTTCACCATTGCTTGATGTGTTTCATCCCATGCTTCTATATCAACAATATTGGGATCGTCCAAAGTGCCGTTAATTATTTCTTCAATGATACGGGCAAAATCCATGCTGGTAATATCCACACCTTTAGAGGCCATTTCCTTACGTGCGTCTGCCGGTACAATAGAAGTCATCTTGTCTGCAATTTCTCCGATAGTAGTAAGCAGGCGGATTGGTACATTAACATTAACATTTACCGTATGGTTATCGGAAGTAACTTTGATTTTTAAGAACTTATAATTTCTTTTCCCGCTTGGTGCGATAACGGCGGGTATTTCCGTTTCTTTATTCCCATTAAGTGCTTCTAATAATTCCATACCTTCGGCGGCTGTGATCTGGCCTTTTTCAATCATTTCCAATATTTTTAGCTGTTCATTCATAGTAATAACCATCCCTTTCTCATAACCTGCAAACTTTGAGCCGCAGGTACAAATCCTGAAGAATAGCGTTATTTGCTATTCTTCCCAAACCTCGTATCCGAGGCTTTTGGCTCCCATAATTTTGCGAGACTAATCACAATATTCTTATAAATTTTTAATTTTTTCTGTTGCTTCTTTTGGAGTAATTTCACCTTTTGATAACTGATCCAGGATTTCATTCCGCAGTGCTGCCTTAGCATCATTCTCTTTGACCGTATCTTTGACAGGTACTTCAAACCCAAGCCCTCTTATAACTGCATCTAATTTGCCGCGTACCGTAGGATATGAGATACCAAGTTCTTTTTCCACATCTTTAATGTTACCTCTGCATTTGATAAACACCTTGACAAAATCAAGATCCTCTTCCGGAAGACGGCAGAATTCACAGGGTTGAAAATCACCCTCTATGGCTGTTGAACACTTGGGACAGCCCAGTTTTGTGATTGCCAGTTTCTCTCCGCATACCGGACATTTTCCAGGGGCTTTGTATTTCATGGTTTCAACCTCCTAATGTAAATTGATGGTTTTACTATACTCCTAATATTTTAGATTGTCAATATTTAAATTAAAATAATTAATTATTTAATTAATATTATTAATATTGATATTAAAATAGTTAATTTTTATGTAGTTATAATAGCAGCAATTTTAAAATCAATTCTAATGATGGTAAAATTTATTCTTATTCTGGGGAGAATTCCATTCAGTCTTGACATGACTATATCATACTGATATAGTTGTAAGTAAAGATTTTATAATATATGAAAGGAATGGAAGTAATATGGCGAAATCCAACACTACTGCCTATATCATTCTGGGACTGTTAGATCATGAGGAACTAAGCGGATATGATATTAAGAAAAGAATTGATTCTATGATCCGTTATTTCTGGGAGGTTGGATATGGACAGATTTATCCTACACTAAAGACTCTTGAGTCCGAAGGTCTGATCACAAAGAAATCTGCTGAGAGTTCCAAAGGTCCGGAAAAATACCTATATAGCATTACCGGGGCCGGAAGAGTGGTGTTAAAAGAATGGCTGGAGATTCCAGAGACAAAGGAATATACGAGATATGAAATCCTGCTGAAACTTTTTTTCAGCAGCCGTATCTCGGCAGAAGAAAATATAAGCAGAATTAATGCATTTAGAGAACAGCATCAAAGAAATCTGGAAATGATAACGCTTTTTGAAAAAAATCTGGAAAATGTTATGGCGGAAAATACGGACCATTTATATTATTACCTCACGGTCCTTTTCGGGGAGCAGGTATATAAAGCGTATATAAGGTGGGCGGAACAGGCAGTTAACTTAATTGAGGAATTTAAGATTAAGCAGCCGGATAATCCGGAAAACTCATTATAAAGTGGGTATATCCCATTGGTAATTGCGGGATTGAATTACAATTACCGGGAAATATAACCCACTTTCAGATGCAGTCCTGTAAAATTACCAGGAACAGCAGCTTATTTATTTCTGCAAATCAAATCATACGCTTGAATCACTTACGACTGTTATAATTGAAATATTTGCCTGTACCGGTATATTTGCATATAAAACATCCGCACCGGTCTGATTAACCAATGTTAAAGTAACAGGATCATTAGAAACGGTTAAAAAGCCATCGCCATCCACCTGTCCTGTAACATCAGGTGAATTACCCACGGCAATTGTGGTACCGTCAGCAACTAAACCAAATACCATATTAACCGGCCCTGCTGAACCATCTGTTGTTACCCACCAGCTGATATAATAATTATCGGGTTTCGAAATGGTAAATTCTCCGGTTGCGGGATTATAGGAAATACTTTCGGACTGGTCCGTTAAAGTAGAATCAAAAATAACATTGGCACCATCAGCAATGATTGTACCAGGACTTCTTTGAAGCTGTGCCTGGATTCCTGTTAATTTGCCAGGTGTTTCCGATGAGTAAGTGATAACCAGCTGGGGTTCATAAGACGCTCCCACAGGTTTCCCGCCAAACAGTACGGATGTGGTTCCGTCTGGATTGGTTAAAGCAAATCCGTAATTGGGAAAATCCCCGTTCAGCCATTGGTTTACCAGTGTGGTAACGGGAATCTCTATATATTTAATAACTTCATCTGATGAAACTTCAGACGTGATTTCTGTATTAACATAAGCAGGTCTTGTATTGTAGGTTACCGTATTAATATCATAATCTGAGGTTACCCTGTTTATTACGACCGGACTAGGTGCTGCACCTTCTTTTTCAAATACAAATAAACGAAGTACAGCGCTGCTTGCATTTGCAGCAGAGATGGATGATAAGTCAAATCTAAGAAAACTTATACTGTCTTGATATACCGGATGGGTTCCAACAGCAATTACGGCACTGGTTGATAAGTTATAAGGTGCTAAAGTACTTGATACAAAGGTGGTACCGGCAGATAGAAAGGTTTGAGTTTCCAAAGTAGTAGCATCTCCTTTCTGAGACATGTTTTTTGGTCTATGAATGGTTAATCTGTAAAGTTCCACATAATACTATATTAAGAATTATGTAAAAGTGTTCAGGTTATTGGCTTAAGTATAAATAAAAGCTACAGACTGGTCTATTCCATGTGAAAAGCTTTTTCGGGAGGGGCTGTTCTAAAATTCCAAATTCCAGACACAAGTTAAAGGTTTTGTAATTTTGTAACAGTCCCAGAAAGTGATATCCGGTAATTACATGAATTGCTCCAGAACGGCAGCCCTTTGACTCATCTGTTTATTAAAATCAAATACTTCTTTGAATTTTGCCTGGCCATTTGCTGACATCTGATATAATTTCTGAGGATCATAGTAATATTCCAGAATATTTGCAGTAATAACATTCGGGTCAAGGTTGATTAAGAACAGATCCTTTCTATGCTCAAAATGGACATTCTGATTTAAGGGATCGGTACAAAAAACACCAACACCATGTAAACCGGCATCTATACAACAACCGGTAGGAAAACCGTCAAAACTTTTACCCGGAATTAGGATATATGGTGCATTAGGCGAAACAATGATATCCATTCCTGCGTAAAAGTCCGGGAAGAATTTGTGGTCTTTTAAACCATGGAATATGATCCTGTTTTCTAAACCGGTAATGTCTATATCAGTCCGGTCAAAATTACCAACAACGTGGAATACCATATGCGGGGCAGCAGCCGCCAGTTGTTTGCAGACATTAATAAAGATATGGTAACCTTTGTCAAGTCCCTGTGCCATATATTTATGAGCTACGAAGCAGATGTCAAAGGTTTGTTTTTCCGTACCGTAGTGTCTTTTCGGCGGTGTCAGCAGGAAATACTGGGGATGGGTAACCAGGCCGTAAATATAGGCAATTTTATCCGGTGACGAATAACCCCGGTTTACAATATAATCATAAGTCATTTTCTGGGTAACAATGACTTTTCTCAATAACGGCGATTGAAGAACTTTTATTAATTTAGCATCAATCTCCGGGTCATTAATCCAGAATGAACCGCCCGGATATAACTCAAATACATACGGTGTTTGAAACATCTCATACATAAAATAAAAAGAAAAGGCGTTTCCTAAAAAAACCGAATAGTATAATGATGTGGATTGTCCGGTCCAGTCAAACTGTGTGAAAGGTTTAACTCTATTTACAAACTGCGGATAAGCTGCTACATATTCAGCATAATGAGTGTCATATCTGGTGGAGATTACTTCACTGGCAGGAAACTTTTCCAGATAGTAATTAAATTCGGATATACGAAAACCTGTAGTCAGATTTGGAAAATAGTCATCAAGTATCGTTAATTTACCGCTCATCAAGTCTTATACCTCCATTCTTGTTATCTCGGTAAAAGTAAGGGCTAAGCAAGGGTTTGGCCCTGAATTTATCTTTTGCATCGTATTTATTATTTAATTTGCATTTATTGCATAATAATTAAAATTTTCCGTAGCCCAGTCCATATGATAAAGGTGTGTAGCGTAAGAGATAGGGTCATGTATGGATGCGCAATAAACAGTTCTTTTTCCTTGGTTTAGTTCGTTGAAATACTCAAAATACTTCCAACGGTTGAGGGCAGAGAAGGACACATTTTTGTATTTATTATTGCGAATGTCAAAACAAGTGGTTACAGCTCTGTTCAGTTTACAGAACTGGATTCCCTCACATATCTGACAAGGTATGGTTTGAGTCAGATCAATAGGTATATTCGTTGTAAGTCCCGCTTTAAAGGATGTGTATTTATTAATTCGAATTGAAATTTCAGCATCACCGTAACCATTCTCTTCACACCAATACCCAATGGTATTGATCAGTTCCGGTCTAAGGCATTGACAATGTCCGGGTACAAAATCACGTATTGTTCCTACTTCACAATATTTTAACTGATTATAGCTAATGCCATATTTCTCCATGGTAACAACCTCAGGTTCAAAACCAGGGAGCGGGATAGGCCTTGGGACTCCAAGGAGTCCAACTTCCGGAAAAGTCTCAAAGACTCTCATAAAACGGCTGATCCAATCAGGAGTGTATAAATAAACGTCACTTTCCAATACGATAAAGTACTGATCCGGCCTTCTACGGGTCAGATTCAGATTTATGGGGTAAATTGGCCCGAAATTTAAAGGAAAACGGACTCTCGATTTGATACGGCTGTCATTTAAGCTTTGGATATAGTCCCAGGTATCATCTTGTGAATTATTATCTATAATATGGAGCTCAAAGTCATCCGTAGATCTTAATAGAGAATTTAAGTTCCTGACGGTCAAGCCCATTCTGTGAAAAGTGGAATAACTGATTAAAGGTGGTGTCATGAATAAACCTCCATATTCCGTACAGAAAACTTCATGTGTAAGTAATCTGTAATGGCTATATTTTTGTCTGGTATAATTATATAGTATGTGGCTATACGAGCCGTTGTTACAAAAAGCTACAGAAAGGTACAAAATATAAAACAACTTCCTCCTGCCATAATAATTGCAGTTCATGAGAAAGTTGTTTTAAGTAATCAAATATAAGCGGACCGTTTATTAACATTTATCTTTTAATAATACTTATGGTTTTGTAATTGCTTGTTAATTTGAATTTTTGATATAATAATCAAAGTTTTCAGAAGCCCATATTTGATTATAATAATGATTTTTCATTGATTCCGGGTCATGAACGGAAGCGCAATAAGCAGTTCGTTTACCTGCCTCAAGTTCTTTAAAAGTTTCGAGATATTTCCAGCCGTGTTTTCTTACAAATGATTCATTATAATTCGAAGATTTACTGAGTGAAAAACAGGAATTTACACTCTTGCTGAGTTTGCAGATATCTCTGCCCGGACATTGGTTACATCCGATATACTGGGTCATATCAATCTCAACATTGGTTAAGTATCCAACCTTAAAATTGGTATAATGAACAATCCTGGGAGAGATTTCAGCATCACCATAACCGCATTCTTCACTCCAATAGCCTATTTCCTGAATCAATTCCGGCCTCAAACATTGCAGCTGTCCAGGTACGAAATCAAGATCTACACCTACCGCAGCGTTTTTTAATTGCAGATAGTTTATATTCCCTTTTTCTCTGGCAATGACAGGAGGCAGGTACCTTGGATACGGGCGATCTCTCATAACCCTAATAAACCTACATCCGGAAAAGCATCAAATACTTCCATAAATTTTGCTATCCAATTTTTGGTTTTAATAAAAGTATCGCTGTCAATGGTAATAAAATACTGTCCGGGTTTTCTTTTGGTCAGGCTGTAATTTAAGGGATAAATGGGACCAAGATTTAAGGTGAATCGTGTTTTGGATTTAATCCGTTTGTCATTTAAACTCTGGATATAGTCCCAGGTATTATCTTTTGAGTTACAATCAATGATGTGTAATTCAAAATCTTCTTCAGAATCAAGGATATTATTCAGGTTTTTTATCGTCAGTCCCATTCTGTTAAACGTTACAAAGTTTATAAACGGAGGAATTTTGTTGATATCTGTTTTCTTTACTAGTTGACTTTCCTCCGCCTCATAGCTTTCTACATAATTATTATTTTTGCTGAATAACTTTTCCTTTATATCTTTTACCGTATCGGTAAAGCGGTTGATATTATTACTAAATGATTGCTTCAATCTCAGCAGTCCTTTCTATAAATATGCTTATCGGAAATTGGTATCCAAAGTTCCGATAAAAGGCGGTGTTTTTTTACCGCCGTTCATCTAATATGCTGGTTCATGGTTCTGATATTTTTATCGTTCTCCCAGGTACACCTACAGCTGTACAGTATTCAGGCAAATCCCTTATGATAACTGCACCAGCGCCGATAATGCTCCATTTCCCAACAGTCTTTTTTTGTATTACGATTGCTTTTGAGCCTATTTCACAACCTTCGTGGATAAATACATTTCCGGATAAGGTAACATTCCAGTACAGGGAAGTATAATCTTCTATGATAGTATCATGACCGATACCGCAGCCTGGATTAATGCATACATGATTCCCTATCTTTGTATTTACGGATATAAAAGAGTTGCAGCAAATGATACAGCCAAATCCCAAATCACTGTACTTATTTATTTTTGCATCAGGGTGTATTATTGTGGCATAATTAATAGGATAAGCCGAAGTTTTTTGAATTAATTTATATTTATCTCGTGGATTTCCCAGTGCACAAACTGCCCATACTTTGCTTCTACTGCTTTTTTCAAACCAGTCAAAACTTCCGAGTACGGGAGTCTCATTAATTAATGAACCGTGTTTTTCCACTGTTTCATCAATGTATCCTAACAAATTCCATGTCTTTTTATCCTTGTTTATATCTTTTATCAGCTGGGCAACTTCTTTTCCGAAGCCGCCGGCGCCGATGATAACGATGTCTTTCATTAAAATCAACCCTTTTGAATAGCTTTTATGATAGCGCAGATTTTTTCTACGTCACTTCTTTGCATTCGTCCATGTAACGGAAGAGACAGTACCATATCAGAAATTTTATTTGCTACCGGAAGATTTTCCTTCCGGGATGAAGGAAAATCTTTATAACACTGAAAATTACTGCAAAGAGGATAAAAATATTTTCTGGCTATTATATTGTATTCCAATAATTTCTCATAGAGTTCGTCACGGGACAGGCCATATTCATCCTTATCTACCCGAACAACAAAGTAGGAATAGTTATGGCAAACACCGTCTCTATCTTTGCTTGTAATGATTCCGGGAACTTCATTTAACAGTTGACGGTACAAATTAGTAATCTCTTTTCTGCTTTCGATTTCACTTTCTACTTGCTTTAACAGTAAAATACCAACAGCAGCCTGGATTTCATTTAATTTTCCGTTCGTTCCTGGTTCCATAACATTTTCACCGTTCCGGATACCGAAGTTTCTTAAAGAGTCAGCTCTTTCTTTCTGATACGGATCTTTAAATGTTAAAGCTCCCCCTCAATGGTATGAAATATTTTTGTCGCATGGAAACTAAACATGGAGATATCGCCGAAGCCTGAGATAGGCTTACCATTCACTTTAACTCCGAATGCGTGTGCCGCATCATACAATACTTTAAGGCCGTATTTATCTGCAATTTGCTGTATTTTATCTACATTACAGGGGTAACCGAATACATGGACGGGCATGATTGCAGTAGTTTTTTCCGTTACTAAGGATTCAATCTGGTCGGTATCTATATTAAAGGAATCTTCCTCAATATCACAAAATACAGGTTTAATATCGTTCCAAACTAAGGAATGGGCAGTAGCAGCAAAAGTAAAGGGTGTAGTGATAACTTCGCCGGATAATCTTAAAACTTTACATGCTAATTGTAATGCAACTGTTCCATTTGAGAATACAGAGAGGTAATTGGCGCCGAGGTAAGAGGATAGATCTTTTTCCAGCTGTTTTACCATATTTCCGTTATTACTTAACTGTTTGCTTGCCCATATTTCTTTAAGCATTTCATTCAATTCATCCATATCAGGCAGTAAGGGCTGTGTGATATAGAAAGGCTTTGCAAAAGGTTCTAACATCTTGTATTACACCTCCTTGAGCCTGCAATTAAATTAAGAAGTTAAAGCGGATATTCTTAGATCCGCTACGCTACTTGCTCATAACCTTATACCCGTTATGCGGGTATTTCAGTCGGAGCATGAACTCCGTCTGAAACAAGTAAGCCCAGGACCCACCCCTATGCTAAGATGTGGTGACTTACTTGTAAGGTTAAATCTATTTAATTTGCATTATTTACAAAATAATTAAAATTTTCCATTGCCCATTCGTTGTTATATATATGATCCATTGTAGAAGCAACATCATTTGCGGAAGCACAATATACCGGACGGGCACCGCTTGATAAATCGATTAAGGTTTCATCAAACTTCCATTTAAAATTACGTTTGAATTCTTCGTTCTTATAAAGCTTATGGTAATTTGTAAAACAGGTTTCCGTTATTTTATTCAGTGTGCACTGAGATTTATACGGGCAAGTTTCACACTCTGCTGTTTGTGGCATCTTAATGCTGATATTCGTCATAAAGCCGCTTTTGAACGGAGTGAAATTATTCACCCTGTTGGATAATTCAATATCACCGTAGCAATTTTCTTCACACCAGTAACCAATCTGATTGATGAGCTCCGGTCTTAGGCACATTAAGCTGCCTGGAATATAATTTTGTTCTATGTTAGGAGTAGTATTATCCAGCTCTAAGTAAAAGACGCTGTCTTTTACTTTGGGGATAACAGGGGGAAGCGGGTCCGTATAAGGGGCGCCCCTTTGTACTCCAAGTAATCCTACTTCAGGAAATGTTTCAAATACTTTCAAGAAACGGGATATCCAATCTTTTGTTTCTATAAAAACATCATTGTCAACCGTTATAAAATATTGATCAGGTCTTCTTTTTAAGAGATTAATATTCAATGCATAGATCTGGCCAAAATTAAGCGTAATACGAGCTTTTGACATAATACGGCTGTCTTTTAAGCTCTGGATATAATTCCATGTATCATCGGTTGAATTATTATCTATAATGTGCATTTCAAAATCTTCACTGGATTCAAGAATTGCGCTCAAATTTTTAATAGTTAAACCTAAGCGGTTAAAAGTAATATAACTTAAAAGCGGAGGCAGCATAAATAACCTAACCTTTCAATATAAGTTTATCATAACTCTATTTTATGTTAATTCGTCTAAAGTGCTACTAATTCTAAATCTACTTTTTAAATCAGCCGCATATATTATAAATGTATAACTATACCTGGAGATATCTTTGAAAGACTGGGTGGCGGACCTGAGAAAATATCAGGAAAAAGGATAATAAATTAACTTATGAAATTCAATTTAGAACTTTGTGCTGTTAAAAAAAAATAATATGAGGTGATGGTTGGTGGAAATAAATAGAATTCGAATAGATAAATCAGCTTATGATCCAAAGTCCTTATATAGCAAATTAAAAGCAGAAGAGCAATTAAAAGATATGACGGATAACAATACGGAAAAAAACAGCGATTGTGTTGTTGAAGAAGTAGACTGTGCAAGTTCTCTTACCCGTCTGACATCCATGGAGTACAAATATATTGTACAGAGTAAGCCGGTAAGAAAAAAATTAAAGACCGAAGGAAATGGAAATGCGGTAAAAAATGCCGGAAGTAAAGAAGCCGGAGTCCAGGCAAAAGTTAAAAAAGAAAATTCCAGTCAGGCCAAAGACAGGGTAAAGGAAGGCAGTACGAATTCTACGAAAGACAGCAGGGAAGATACGTATAAAGGAAATGCAAACAGGACAAATACAGACAAGACAAATACAAATAAGACAAATACAAACAAGACTAATACAAACAAGACTAATACAAACAAGACTAATACAAATAAGACAAATATAAACAAAACAAATACAAACAAGTCAGATACTAACAAGACTAATACAGGTAAGGCAAGTACCAATAAGGGAAATTCCAATAATAGTAATACAGGTAAGGGCAATACAAACAAAACAAATTCCAATAAGGGAAATTTCAATAAGGGAAATTCCAATACAGGTAATTCCAATAAGAGTAATTCCAATAAAGGAAATTCATATAAAAGCAATTCGAACAAAACTAATAATAGTATTAGTCATATGGGAAAAGAAAATGGCAGTAGAGTTAATACAGAAAAAAGCAGTACTGTTAAAAGCAATGTAGTAAATGAAACTAAGAATAAAGAAGTACAGGATAAAATGGAAAAAATCGAAAACATTAACAAAGAGGCCATTGTGGAGGAAGAAAAGTGTATTATAGAAGAAGTTGACTGTAAGCTGTCACTTATCAGTATCGGATATGAGGATAAAGATGAACCGGATGTAAATGAGCCGAGCAAAAAAGAGCCGGATATAAAAGAGTTAGATAATAAAAAGCCGAGCAAAAAAGAGCCGGATATAAAAGAGTTAGATAATAAAGAGCCGAGGGAAAAAGAACCGGATATAAAAGAGTTAGATAATAAAGAGCCGAGGGAAAAAGAGCCCGATATAAAAGAGCCGGATAGGAAAGAAAATAATGCAGAAGAGTCCGATAATTTATCTCAAAAAAATATTACTTATTCCGCAGCAGTTCAAAAAGCAGTTAATCTGGTTAAAAGTAAAGAAGAACAGAAAGAACCTGATATTGTCCGTTATTTTAGTGCCAGCATTATAGATAAAGTATTGGAATACCCCGGTGATAAGACAGTTACGGAAACGGCGGCGGAAAATATCGAGGAAAATAGTAAACAAGAGGGTAACAGACAGAATGAGGATGATTTGAAAGAAAAGCAGCAAGCAGATACTAATTTAGAGCAAAAAAAGTACGAGAATAAGAAAGAAGCAAAGGAAAATAAAAAAAATGATCGAAAAATACTGCCTTTTAATTCCATACATAAAGAAAATATATTGGGATATGTAAGTATTCTCGCTTTATTAGGCTTGTTTGGAATTTTTACTGAATACAAAACCTGTCTCGGATTCTGGGCTTTTCTTTATTACATTCGGTATTTCTTTGTTCAGCCGGGTGAGATTTTTAAAGCCATTATTACCAAAGCAGCTGCATATGCATTTATAACGGATATAACTGCTTCATTACTCTTTATTATACTTTATTTAATTTTTCAGAATATTCCGGTAATTATAGTCGGAATGACCATGGGTATGATTGTTTCCATTCTGGTTTTTACGGTTATTCTGGGAATATATGAAAAAAGAATAAATTCAAATAAAATGAGATAAAACTTCGTATCTGGAGCGGCACAGAAAAATTATACCGAAGGATTACTCGTCGGCGTTAGAGTCTGGCTTGCCAGACTCTTTTGGGTCACAAAGGAAATTTCCAGAATTTATCAGGTATATGGGTGAGGGACAAAGCGGTTAAATTCTTTGTCCCTCAGTCGTTTATATAAAAGTATATCAGTATACATAACTCAGCGAATAGAAAAAGTAAGAAACAGGATACAATAATTTGCAAATGAAGATGTTAACTATTTCCGGAATTAATTGTACAATAAAGATACAAAACAGACGGCAGAAAAATCGGCTGTTAAATTTAGTTTTTAAGTTTAAAGGTAATAAAGAATTACTGTGAGAATATTTGATTTAAATACTACAAAAACATATCTTAAAGGAGGAACTTTATGAAAGTGTTGGATACGGTATTCGTACAAGGATTTATTAAGATGGCAAATGATGGATTTATGCAAGGATGGCATGAACGTAATGGCGGTAATCTTTCCTACAGGCTAAAGACAGAAGAAGTGGATAGTATTAGAACAAGGCTTTTTACTAATGGGGAATGGTCACCCATTGGTACAAAAGTACCGGGATTAGCGGGTGAATTTTTCCTGGTAACAGGAAGTGGTAAATACTTTCGTAATATTATAGTGGATCCTGAGGCTTGTATTGCCATAATTGAACTGGATAATATTGGAGAAAACTACAGAATCTGCTGGGGACTGGTAGATGGGGGAAGACCGACAAGCGAGCTTGCATCCCATTTAATGAATCATGAAGTGAAAAAAATAGCTACAAATGGCAGTCACAGGGTCATATATCATGCACATACTACAAATACCATAGCATTGACCTTTGTACTTCCCTTATCGGATGAAGTGTTTACCAGGGAATTATGGGAGATGGCAACGGAGTGTCCGGTGGTATTTCCGGATGGGGTAGGCGTAGTACCGTGGATGGTTCCGGGTGGAAGAGATATAGCGGTAGCAACCAGTGAACTGATGAAAAAATATGATGTAGCTATATGGGCCCATCATGGCATGTTCTGTTCCGGAATTGATTTTGACCTGACTTTCGGTCTAATGCATACGGTGGAGAAATCGGCGGAGATTCTGGTAAAAACCTTATCCATGTCACCTCATAAGTTACAAACCATTCAACCTCAGAATTTCAGGGATTTGGCGGTTGATTTTAAATTAACTTTACCGGAACGGTTCTTATACGATAAAAATTAAGAAAAAGGGTGTTGTAAAAATTCAAAGATCTGATAGATGGAACTTTCACTGATTTCATATCAGGAAGTTCCTGAGGTTTCAGAATTTAAAAATTTACAGCACCCTTTTTTTATTTCTGCGAAAGTAAAGTGAGAATTAGCAAGCTTACTTGCAATCATTCGAACGCACACGCGAACCGAAGAAACCCGCAAAGCGTGTTTCTTCGGTTAAGATAGAAGCATGAGCAGCCAGATAAAAGCCTCTTTAAAAGTTTTTAACAGTTAAATTTCTTATTAGGGTTGACAGGTTAAGATTGAAGTTTTATAATGAGTGTATAGTCAATGAGTTATAACTCATTGAAAATGAAAGGTAATAAGGGAAATGAAAGAAAATACAGATATAATAGATGAAATTCTACCTTTATTTAATGATCCGGAAAAATATACAAAAATTGAAGAATATCTTTGTATGAATTCCAATCTGCCCGGGCCCAGAGGTAATTTGACCCTGGCCGATAAGTTTGCTGGATATTTTAAAACGGCTTTTGTCAGAAAAGAATTAATCGATTGTTTGTTTCAATGGGCAAACATACCGGAAGAAACGGCCCCGGTAAATGATCGGAAAGAATATCTGCCATTTTGTGCAATCCTGGCATTAGGAGCTCATTATTATTACACAGAAGAAAACACTAAGTTAAGAATCATGGAGCAATTAAAAAAAGCTATGAACGATACGAGATGGAGGGTACGGGAAGGTGTTGCAATGGGGTTTCAGTATATTGCAGAAATGGAGTTTGAACCTGTCAGATTATATTTTACAAAATGGTATAAGGATTCCAACTATCTGGAAAAACGAGCTTTTCTTGCAGCTTTGGCACATCCTCCCATTCTTAAAAATAAAGATATTGTCCGGTTCAGTCTCAGGTTGAGTGATGACATCTTAAAAGATATCATAACCTCAGGAGATGAAAGCCGTAAAACAGAAGAGTTCAGTGTACTATCAAAAGGACTTCAATATTGCATAAGTGTTTTTACGGCGGAACTGCCGGAGGAGGGATTTCAATTATTAAAGAATTATGCGTCCTATAAAGATAAGGATATTAGTAAAATTATAAAGGCAAACCTTTCGAAAACCCGTTTAACAAAGAAATATCCTCAGATGGTAAAAGAGGTTTCGGAGGTAATTTATGAATAAACGGCAGATGCAAAAAGAAGCAACCAGAAAAATAATTATTCAGGCGGCTTATCGGGTTTACTCCAAAGAGGGATTTAGTGCTTCAACAAGTATTATCGCTAAAGAAGCGCAGATAGCTCACGGCAGTATATTTGTGCATTTTCCAACTGTGGATGATCTTAAAGTCAGCCTCTTGGAACAGTTCGGCAGGGACATAAACACACGGCTGCATGATTTAGCAGCAGATGGAAGCCGGCTGGAAGAGATATTAAATGCCCATATTAATGTTTTAAGTGAACATGAGGAATTTTATAAAAGGCTGATAACGGAAAGCAGTCAGCTGCCGGAACAGGTGAAATATGTGTACGTTTCAATTCAATCAACGGTATCGTTTCATTTAACTCAGGTGATTGAAAAATATCAGACAGATGGAAAAATTAAAAAACTTCCTATATATTTTATCTTTAATTCCTGGATAAGCCTTTTGCATTATTATCTCTCAAACCAGGATTTATTCGCACCGGAAGGTTCTGTTCTTATCAGGTATAAGGATGAACTGATTCATAATTTTATAAAAATGCTGGAATAAAATATTGGGGAACGATTTCGTTTAAATATGTCATGTTATAAGAATATTTCGCAACTTCCTAAAGTGTTATAAGTTTAAAATAATGTAAACTAAATAGGTAAGTTTAAAATATTATAAACTAAATATGTATAAGTTTAAGTGCTGTATGAAAGGAGATAAAGATGAAAACATATGATAACTTTTTTTTACCTGTTAATAATCTGGTACAAGCAAAAGATTATTATCAGAATATACTTGGTCTGTCCCTGAAATTTGATTTTTCTGAGAAAGGTATGGCGGCTGTACAGGTAGGGGATGAGGAACCGGCAATTATATTAAAGGATATACATCATTTTCCGGATGCAAAACCTGCTATTTGGTTTGAAGTAGATTGTGTGGAAGATAACTATCAATTCCTTAAAGAAAAAGGTGTAACTTTTTTAGGAGAGCCGTACAAGATTGGAACAGGACATGCAGCCGAGTTCGAAGACATGTTTGGCAATCGCCTTGGAATTACGGATTATCTTTTATAATAGTAGTTTCACAATTAGCTAAAAGTAATGGTTGACTTTTTAATATTCAAATACAAAAGCGTTTTATTATTAAGAAAGGATGGTAAATTTTATATGAAAGTATGTATTTCTTGCGGTATGCCAATGAAAAATGCGGAGGATTATCCTCTGAAAGATCAATCAAAGGATTATTGTGTCCATTGTTCCCGTGCCGATGGTTCCATGCAGTCCTTTGAGGAGAAAAAGAAAAGTATGTCTGAATTTATTATGAAGACACAGGGCTTGGATAGTGTGGTTGCCCATAAGGCTGCAGAAGAATTAATGCGTAAACTTCCGGCCTGGAAGCAGTGCTTTTCAAATAATAATTAATGGCCTGCATTATTTTACGAGACGATTCACACTAACGCAACATGGCTGTTTAAAGACCGCAAATATTACATGGAAAAGAAGCTGCAGAGCAGTTTCTTATTACGCTATAAGCTCCGGATAGGGTATTTCTCTGAAAAACCCTATCCGGAGTATTTTATTTCCGCGAAGTCCTCCTGGCTGGATGTAAAAGATACGAAAAAGAGTACGAGAAAATAGAATTTATCTTCAAACTTAGCAATATAAATGGAAAACAATTACATAAAGTGGTATAATTTAGTAAAAATGACCGGATTAGTAAAACTTATGGGAAAATTAATTTGAGAAGGAGTAGGTTGAAAAGCAAAAAACTTTTTTTCAACTTCAGATTAATGAATATCCAATTAAAAATTGGATATACAGGAAAGAGGTTATTATGATAAAAATTTTTCTTGTGGAAGACGAAGTCGTGGTAAGGGAGGGGATAAAAAATAACATTAATTGGTTGGAAAATGGGTTCTTATTTTGCGGAGAGGCCAGTGACGGAGAATTAGCATATCCTTTAATTCAAAAAGCAAAACCGGACATCGTAATTACGGATATCCGTATGCCCTTTATGGACGGGCTGGAGCTTAGCCGTTTGATCAAAAAAGAGATGCCTAAGGTTAAAATCATTATATTAAGCGGATACGGAGAATTTGAGTACGCCAAAGAAGCAATTAATATCGGTATAACGGAATATCTTTTGAAGCCAATCAATGGGGCCAGCTTATTATCCAGTGTAAAAGGTATAGCAGAAATTATAAAAAAGAACAGGAAGAAAAAGAAAATTTAGATAAATTCCTAAAAGATATGAAGGAAAATGAAATAGAAGAAAAAAGGCGGTTATTTCATGATATGGTCAGTAATTCCGATTCCCTCGCTTCTATTCTGGATAGGGGAAGAGAACTGAATCTGGAATTAAGTGCACCATTCTATAATATAATCCTGCTTCAGACCGGTAACACCAGAGACGGTAAAAAAGAAAGGGAAACCTATCCGCAAATATGGCGGGAAATAGACTCCCTGGCAGTGGCAAAAGGTAATGGAATTTTATTTGACTGCTCCATAGAGGGTAAAGCAATACTCTTAAAAGGCGGTAGTATGGATGAGATAAATGAAACCAGGGATTATTACATTAGCAGTATCAGAGATATATTAGATAGGGATAGCAGGATATCCTACTTTGGAGGAGTAGGTAAACCGGTTGGGCGTTTGGGGGAACTTAACCTTTCCTACCATGAAGCCAGCCGTGCTTTTGCTTACCGGTATATCTGGGATATAAATGAGATATTTGACTACGAAACCATACCCAAATCACAAATTGCTGCACAGGCCATTGATTTTAACATGGAAAAAATAACTCAGCTGGATAAAAGAAAAGTGGAAGGATTTCTTAAAAGCGGCGAAATAGAAGAAGTACCTTATTTTGTAGAAGAATATTTAAAAAGTATGGGGAGTGAGTGCAGAAATTCCATACTGTTCAGACAATACCTGGTAATGGACATGTATTTTATTGTTACGGGATTTTTAGAGGATTTGGGATCTGGGACAGAGGTGATTGAGAAACCTTTTAAGGACAGCAGAGAAATGAATATCCAGATTTCATCCCTGGAATTAACCAAAGGGTATATTGAGAATATTTTTCTGAAGGCTATGGGAATCAGGGATGAAGTAGTTGCCAAACATTATAACGGAATTATTAACAGGGCAAAGGAATATATTAAGGAACATTATTCCGAGGAGGAATTGTCCCTGAATCAGGTGGCGGCCAGTGTATACATAAGTCCAAGTCATTTTAGTACGGTTTTCAGCCAGAAAACAGGCCAGACTTTTATAAAATATCTAACGGACATGCGTATGAACAAGGCTAAGGAACTCTTAAAATGTACGTATTTAAGAACTTCTGAAATTGGATATATGGTAGGATATAAAGATCCTCATTATTTTTCTTATCTTTTCAAAAAAACACAGAATTGTACACCAAAGCAATATCGATCTTCATAATTTTATGCTGACATTAAACGATTAACGGGAGGAGCAGGACTTAAGATGATGTTGCGGTCCCGTAAAGAACGGAGAAAAGTATGAAAGGATTTTGGTTAAAAACTTTTGGGAATCTGAAACTGAATGTAAAAATTCGTTTATATTTTGGGGGAATTATAGCGCAGTTTTGTCTGGTTGCACTGCTGTTATTTACCAACCTGGTAAAATATAACCGGGAATATAACCAGATTGTTCAGAGTGCAACTACAGCCAGTGGTTTCAGCATTGATTTTAAAAGTGATTTTGATTATAAAATGTATCGTATCATTATAGGAAGTGAAGCCTTTAAGGAGGCAAAACCCTATGAGGATATTGAGGCTGCCCAGAAAGTTGCCCTGGATTTACAGCTTGCGGCAAGGACCGCGGGTAATAAAGACCGGGCAGAGGGGATCCATAAATTTTTAAATAATCTAAAAAAACATGTACATAAAATTGAAGACAACCTAAAAGAAACCGGACATTATGATGAGAACATCTCAATTCTGGATAACGATATCAGGGTACTTACCTCTTTAATACAGGATACTGTTTTGGAATACATTTATTATGATACTCTGGATATGGAATCAGTCAGGATTACCATGGAAAAACAGACTCTTAAAACGGTGGAACTCAGTGTCATCATGCTAACAATCATGATAGGAGGAGCCTTGTTTTTTTCCGTCATCATATCTAACAGTATATCAAGGCCAATTAAAGAATTAAGCGGCATTACGGGTCAGGTTGCAAAAGGGGATTTATCGGTGCGGTCGCATATTAAAAAGGGAGCGGAGGTAAAAGTATTAAGTGATTCCTTAAATATCATGATCGAAAAATTAAGTGAGCTTATCGAAACTGTAAAAATCGAACAGGCAAACTTAAGGGAGGCAGAATTAAAACTATTACAGGCTCAGATTAATCCCCATTTTTTATATAATACCCTGGATACGATTATATGGCTTGCGGAGGCAGATAAAGGGGCTGATGTTGTGGATATGGTAGGGGCATTATCAAATTATTTCAGGACTTCTTTAAGCAAAGGCAACGACAGAATCAGTTTAAAAGAAGAAGAACTGCATGTCCGGAGTTATCTGCAGATACAACAGTCCAGATATAAAGATATTTTAGAATATGAAATTAACATACCAGGTGAATTAGGCGACTGCCTTGTTCCAAAGATAACGCTTCAGCCTTTGGTGGAAAATGCCCTTTATCATGGAATTAAAAATAAAAGGGGAAAAGGAAAAATAATCATAAGCGGAGATCAGGACGGCAGAAATATTCGATTATTGATTCAGGATAATGGTTTAGGTATGTCAAAAGAACGGTTAAAGCAGGTTCTTGAAGCGTTAAATAAGAAAGATAAGGGATTAGAGAAAAACTTTTATGGGTTATATAATGTCAATGAAAGAATCCAGTTATATTACGGGAAAGAATATGGGCTTAAAATTAAAAGCAGATATCAGGTTGGTACGGAAGTTGAGGTTATATTACCCGCAGAGTATAAAGCGGATATTGTACTGACCTTGGAATAGCCTTACGGATCTAATTCGTAAAAAATATAATTTTATAATAAAAAAATTAACTTTTTAACTTATAATACAAACTTTTTATTAATAGAGAGAAAAATTGTAAAACTTCATCCAAAGATAATGAATTGTATAATTTGAGAAATTTTGTAAAAATAAAACTGTAACAATAAATCGGGAGATACATAGATTCCAGGCTTAACTCTTGCCATTGGAATTTTGTATATTCTTAAAAAGGTGGAGGTATTTTGTATGAAGAGGTTTAAAAAGGTATTAACGGTATTACTGGCAGGTGTACTTACTATGTCATTATGGGGTTGCGGTTCAGCTTCTAAACAAACAGCAGAACCTGCGGCAGAAGGCAAACAGGATAATGCGGCAGAGTCAGATAAGGACCTGATTGTAGTAGGTTATGCACAGGTTGGAGCAGAGTCGGATTGGCGTACAGCTAATACAAAATCATTTCAGACTACTTTTGTAGAAGAAAACGGATATAAACTGATATTTGACGACGCTCAGCAAAAACAGGAAAATCAAATTAAGGCAATCCGGAATTTTATACAACAGGATGTTGATTATATCGTTTTGGCACCTGTGGTGGAAACTGGCTGGGAGACGGTATTAGGCGAAGCAAAAGAAGCCGGAATTCCGGTTATCTTATCCGACCGTATGATTGATGTATCCGATGATTCCTTATATACCTGCTGGGTTGGCGGTAACTTTATTAAAGAAGGGGAAGATGCGGTAGCATGGCTTAACGATTACCTGGAGAAACAGGGCAGAGGTGATGAACAGATTAACATAGTTACCTTGCAGGGTACTATTGGATCTTCCGCACAAGTAGGGCGGACTAAGGGAGTGGAAGATAAAATGCCTGAACATAAGAATTGGACCATGCTTGACCGGCAGACCGGAGAATTTACCCAATCCAAAGGGCAGGAAGTCATGGAATCCTTTTTAAAATCCTATGATGATATTGATGTTGTAATTGCTGAAAATGACAATATGGCTTTTGGTGCAATTGATGCCATAAAAGCAGCAGGTAAAGTTCCGGGCAAAGATATCATAATAGTTTCCTTTGATGCAGTTAAAGCGGCATTTGAAGCAATGATAGCCGGTGATATGAATGTTTCGGTGGAGTGTAATCCATTACATGGCCCCGAGTTGCTGAAATTATTCAGAAACTTGAAAAAGGAGAATCCGTAGAAAAAATTGCATATGTAGATGAAGGTGTATTTCCTGCTGAGACAGCAGCAGATTTAATTGATTCTCGTTTATACTAAAATAGTGCAGAATAGTTACAAATAAATAACTTAATGCGGGGCTGCTGCAAATGATCCTTAAAAGCACCTGAATTGCTGCTTTAATTAGTTTAAGGACTTTTGTACAGCCCTTATTATATTGTTCAGGGAGGTATTTCACGTGAACGGTCAGAAGACTATATTAACTATGAGGCATATCGAGAAACATTTCCCGGGAGTAGTTGCGCTCTCTGATGTGGATTTCACTTTAAGAGCCGGAGAAATTCATGCACTTATGGGGGAAAACGGTGCCGGTAAATCTACCTTGATTAAGGTGCTGACCGGCGCTTACGAATTTGAAACCGGAGAAATCAAAATTGAGGGGAAAGAACATGGAATTATAAATCGATCACCACAAGAAGCACAGGCTAACGGAATCAGTACGGTTTATCAGGAAGTCAATCTTTGCGCCAATCTGTCAGTGGCAGAAAATATATTTATCGGACGGGAACCGAAAAAAAGGGGGAAGATTGATTGGAAGACCATATATGCCAAAGCGGATGGAATTCTAAAAGATTTGAATATTGATCTGGATGTTACCAAACCGCTGGAAAATTATTCGGTAGCCATACAGCAGATGGTTGCCATAGCAAGAGCAGTGGATATTTCGGCTAAAGTCCTGATACTGGATGAACCTACTTCCAGCCTGGATGAATCTGAGGTTGCTAAATTATTTTCCATCATGAGGCAATTAAAGGAGAAAGGCCTGGGTATTATTTTTGTAACCCACTTTTTGGAACAGGTATATGAAATCTGTGACCGGATTACCGTACTAAGAAACGGTAAACTGGTGGGGGAGTATGAAATCGCTAATTTGCCAAGAATACAATTAGTGGCTAAGATGCTTGGTAAGGAATTTGATGATCTGGCTGTGATCAAAAATCAGGAAAAAACAGCACAGGATAAAAGAGAAAAGGACTCTCTTTTAGAAGCGGATGGATTGGGGCATTTGGGTACTATTAAGCCATTCAAGCTTTCAATCCATAAGGGCGAGGTTATTGGTTTGTCCGGTCTGTTAGGGTCAGGACGGTCGGAACTGGCCCGCGTCTTATATGGCGCTGATAAACCGGATAAGGGTGAGTTAAGGATAAATGGAAAAAAAACTTTAATCAATGCACCTATCGATGCCATGAAAGCCGGAATGGCTTATCTGCCGGAAAACCGTATAGCGGAAGGAATAATAGCAGATTTATCGGTAAGGGAAAATATAATCATAGCTCTTCAGGCCAGAAAAGGTTTGTTTAAACTGATAAATAAAAGCAATCAGGAGGCATTTACGGATAGATACATAGAATTATTAAACATTAAGACCGCTGACAGGGAAGTACCGGTCAAGAAGCTTAGTGGCGGAAACCAACAGAAAGTAATACTTGGAAGGTGGCTCTTAACAAATCCGGAATTTCTGATTCTGGACGAACCAACCAGAGGTATTGATGTCGGAACAAAAACAGAAATTCAGAAATTAGTCCTTTCCCTGGCAAAGGAAGGAAAAGCTGTTATGTTCATTTCTTCGGAAATTGAAGAAATGTTACGTATCTGTTCCAGAATGGTAATTTTGCGGGACGGCAGTAAAGTAGGAGAATTAAAAGAGGAGCTTCTCAATCAGGATGAGATTATGAAAGCCATAGCCGGCGGCGGTACCCCTGAAGCAGAAAAGCCAGATAATACAGCTTCAAACTACAGTGATATAAAAGGAGACATAACATATAAGAAAAATATTAACAGTAGAAGTATAACAGAGAAGATGAAAAAAAATAAAAAATCCAGCCGTTTCATGAAAGGAAAGTCAGGAGGCAGGCATGAGTAATATTAAATCAATGTGGAAAAAAATAACCGGCTACCGTTTATTTTTACCTATTTTTTGCTTGATTATCGTATTAATCATTAACTTAATTAAAACCCCCGCTTTTTTTCAAATAACTATAAAAAATGGGATTTTATACGGTTATATCATTGATATAATTAACCGGTCCAGTGAGCTTATCGTTTTGGCGGTTGGTATGACTTTGGTAGTAGCTGCTTCCGCCGGTACGGACATTTCAGTGGGAGCAGTCAGTGCCTTATCCGGTGCGGTTTGTGTATATGCGCTGGTAGGCAGCACGAGTGCTTCGGAATACCGGATGCCCTATTTTGCCGCTTTATTATTAGCAGCCTTGACGGGAATGTTATGCGGAGCCTGGAATGGTTTTCTGGTAGCAAAATTAAAAATTCAGCCTATGGTGGCAACTCTTATATTATTTACTGCAGGAAGAGGGATTGCCCAGGTTCTGACTCAGGGGTTTATTCTTTATGTGAGAACAGAGCAGTTTAAGTATTTAGGCAATTCCATACCGGGGGTACCTTTACCTACTCCTGTTTTTATTGCATTTTTTGTTGTGGCTATAACCGCATTTGTAATGAAGAAGACTGCTCTGGGATTGTATATCCAAACGGTTGGTATTAATGCAAAAGCTGCCAGACTGGTAGGTTTAAACTCATCGTTCATCCAGTTTTTGTCATATACCTTTTGTGGTTTATGTGCCGGTATCGCCGGAATGATCATAACCTCAAGAGTATATTCCATTGATGCCAACAATGCAGGGCTGAATATCGAATTGGATGCCATTCTGGCGGTTGCGATCGGCGGAAACAGCCTGGGAGGCGGAAAATTCTCCTTAACCGGCAGTGTAATCGGCGCAATTACCATTCAGGCACTGACCACCTCATTATATGCAATGAAAGTTACGGCAGATCAGCTGCCTGTATATAAGGCAGTGGTGGTCATTATTATTGTAGCCCTCCAGTCGCCGGAATTAAAAAGAATGTATCTGAATACAAAAAACAGAAGTGTTATTAAAGATACAGGAAAGAAGGTAGCAGAATGAAAATAAAAAATAAACTGGATTCCAATACCTTTTTACTGTTTATAACAATAACCTTGTTCATTCTGATGTATGGTACGGGAGTACTTATTTTCAGGAATAAAAACTTTGGTAATTTACAGGTATTTTTAAATCTTTTTATCAGTAATGCAGGACTAATTGTTGCTGCAGTAGGTATGACAATCGTGTTGATTACAGGTGGTATTGATATATCCATTGGTTCCGTTGTGGCAATGACCTGTATGCTATTAGCCTGGATGATGGAAAAGAAAGGAATAGGAGCAATCACAGCAATCTTTATTGTATTGGTTACCGGGATTGTTTTCGGTCTGGTACAGGGCTGGCTGATTGCTTACCTTAATATTCAACCCTTTATCGTTACTCTGGCAGGAATGTTTTTTGCCAGAGGAATGACAGCAATGATCAGCACTGAGATGATTACCATAAAAAATGAAACATTCTTAGCTATGTCAAAAGCTAAAATTTATCTGCCTTTTGGCGGGACAGTCAACCGAAAAGGAATCCTGATACAACCCTATCTCTATCCAAGTGTGGTAATTGGACTGCTGGTTCTGGTACTGGTTTATTTATTACTAAAATATACCCGATTCGGCCGATCAATTTATGCCGTAGGCGGAAATGAACAGTCTGCTTTATTGATGGGGTTAAATGTAAAAAAGACAAAACTGAAAGTTTATATTATAAACGGTTTTCTGGCCGCTCTGGCCGGTTTTGTGTTCTGCTTAAATACCAGCGGCGGTTTTGTAGAACAGGCAAAAGGGTTTGAAATGGAGGCCATAGCTTCTGCGGTAATCGGCGGTACCCTGTTAACAGGCGGTGTGGGCAATGTAATCGGAAGCTTATTCGGGGTATTGATTAAAGGTACCATTGAAACCTTTATTACTTTTCAGGGTACCTTATCTTCCTGGTGGACTAAGATCGTAATTGCCGCTCTGCTTTGCTTTTTTATCGTCCTTCAAAGTGTGTTTGTAGCTGCTAAGGATAAGTTACGGGGAAAATAAGAAGAACCGGCCTTCCGGGTGTTATGTATAAATGTATGATGGTAAGAAGTAAAAGGGGCTGTAGCACTAAATGCAGCGCCCTTTTTCATTTCCGCGAAAGCAAAGTGAGAATTAGCAAGCTTGCTTTTTAATTTGGCGTTTTGACCTTGAATTTATTAAGTAATTAAAAATGTTGAATAAAAATTTAATACATACCCCAAAAAATTAGATATTAGTATCGAAATTAATAATAACAGGGAATTTTTTATCTAAAAGTACTTGTTATAATTTGACTAAAGAAAGGAGTATTACATGAAAAAGATTTTATGTTATGTAATCACGGCAACTTTATTATTCTCATCTACTTCCGTAGCATTTGCAAAGCAAAAACCAGTCACAGAGCAAAGCAAAAAAACGGTAACGGAACAGCAGAAAACAACGAAACAACAGAAAACAGCGAAACAGCAGAAGACGACGAAAAAACAGAAAACAACAAAAAGAATGTCAAGGTGAAAGAAAAGAAACAAAATTTTAAGATATCGGCTTCACCGGTAATTAAATACGGCAAATATAAGCTGCCTATCAAACCAGTCACACAGGGTATGGGAGCAGCAGTTGACTTTAACAAAGATACAGCCGTTCTTACCGTAACCAAAGGCACTACTGTAATTGTAATTAACTTTGAGGATAAAACAGTTATGGTAAACGGAGCAGCTGATACGAATTCAGGAATTTTCACTGCCAAAAATGACAAGAAAATGACAGTTCTGATTAAGTACATAGCAAATAAACTTGGTGTCAGAGTGAATGTAAAAGGTGATGATGTTGCTACGGAAATTCCTGGCCTCGACTTGCCAACAGATATTAAAATAATGCCGGTAGGGTTAAATGTGGCGGCAAATACATTAAACAGTACAACTCTTTATATGACCGCAGCTGCAGATATCATTGCAGGGCAGGCTGTTGGCGGTAAGGCAGAATTATATGTAGGTTCTAAATTAGTAGCGGTTGATAATACGATTGAAGCTGCAGATACTACAGTTACATTTACTACATCCGATGGAACTCCTACCAATGAAGAATTAAAGGCACTTATACCAGAAGGCGGCAAGGTTTCCGTAAAACTGTATAATGCAGACCAACAGGCAGTAACCAGTGAGGTTAAAAACCCTACATTAAAAGTAGATTATATTATACCTACACTAACCGGAATTACTTCAGCAAATTATGTTGTCTCCGGCAGCTCAATCGTTGTTAATGTAACCGGTGCGGGTGAGGTAAACGATAAGGTAGATGTTACAAAGATATCTCTTTATGACTCAGCCCTTAATAAAACCTATCAGCTAAGTAATGTTTGGGGAACCGGCTCGGTTGGTGTGGTAAGCAGTGATTCAAGACTTACCATTACATTAGGATCAGCTGACAGAGAGGGATTGGCAGGTTTTGGAAGTTCTGAGCTTTATTTAAACGTAGCAGCCGGACCAATACTTATTGATAAGTCTGGAAATAAATTGGCGGAATTTTCCGGCATACAGAACATACCGGTAACCCTAACGAAATAACAGTCATCTTAAAATATCTTTAATCCTACTTCGATAATTATAAATAGACAATTGTTTTAACCGGCAGTCAGGGATCATTTCCAGGACGGCCGGTTTTTGGTGTATCCTAATACGTGAATTTGTCTTTCAGGTCAGTTATTTTTAAGAATAGAAGTAATTGTAAATTTTTACATTAGTGTTATAATGATTAATAATTATCTTTAACTAAATTCAGAGTGAAGCTGGTACTAAAGGCAGATATAAAGGAGGTTTCCATGGAAATTAATCTAAAGGGAAAAAAAGCAATTGTAACAGGTGGTTCCGGTCAATTAGGGCGTTGTATAGTACGTACATTAGCCCAGTGTGGTGCTGATGTTGCCATCCATTATCATAAGAATTCAGAAAAGGCGGAAGAGTTAGCCGCAGAACTTAAAGCAATGGGAAAAAAATCCGGTGTTTTTCAGGCTGATATCACGAAGGAACAAAGTATTTATGATATGCGGGATAAAGTATATGAGCAGTTTGGCAAGCCGGATATCATTATAAATAATGCCGTAATACAGTACACCTGGAAAAATATCCTGGAACAGGACCCTGCAGATTTCTTCAGTCAGTTTGAAAGTTGTGTGATGCATAATATATATATGAATCAGGCGTTTGTACCACATTTAATTGAACAGCAATATGGCAGGATTGTTGTGATGAATACGGAGTGTGCTGCTCTTTCAGATGCCGGCAGTGCCGCATATGTTGCGGGAAAGAGAGGATTGGATGGTATCGTTCGCTGTCTCGCAAAAGAGATAGGTAAGTATAATATAACGGTAAATCAGGTGGCACCAGGTTGGACGATCAGTGACAGAGCCCGTAAGGAGCACACGGAAGTACAGCCGGATTATGACAGGACGGTACCGCTGGGACACCGTGGAACGGACCAGGATATTGCCAACATGGTGTGCTTTCTTGCATCTGACCTGGCTGCTTTTACGACAGGAGCTTATATACCGGTATGCGGCGGCAGGGTAATGCCGGCAATCTAATTGAATGAGGGGTATAACAAATGGGAGTTACGATAACAACAAGGGAAATGAAAGAAGAAGAGTTTGGGGAATATAAGAAAACTTCAATAAAAGAATATGCAAAAGAGATAGTAACAGCAGGAAGAGTTTCTGAGGATACAGCGGTGGAGGAAGCTTCAAAGACATTTGAATCCCTTACACCTGAGAACGGCAAGAATACGGAAAAAAACTGTCTTTATATAGTGGAAGCAGATGGAATAAGGGTCGGTATTTTCTGGTACCTAATACAGAATATATTGGACGAAGATGTGGCGTTTATAGCTGACATCCGGCTGGATGAAGCTGAAAGAGGCAAAGGTTATGGAAGAAAGATTCTTCAGTTTTTTGAAAAGGAAGCTAAAGATAAGGGTTATAAGGTATTAGGATTGAACGTTTTTAAAGATAATCCTGCCGCAATACATTTGTATGAAAGTGAAGATTACAAGATTGCAGTAGACAGCGGCGGCAGTTTATATATGATTAAACGAATCGGAAACAAATAATCTGATTTATATAGATGATTAAGCCTTTACCTGTACCAGATAATTTTTTAACGAATTGAGGTATTTATGGAATATCGATACAGTAATAACAAAAATTTTGAAGATTTCGCCAGTGGAAGAGTTATATATAATTATAAAGGAATTACTAATTTCCCTGCAAGACTTGCTCAGGAGATTTTTGGACGGTGTCTGGAGTATTCGAATAAAAAAAATGACATAGGTATATACGATTGCTGTTGCGGCGGTGGATATATGCTTACCATTTTAGGATTTATGAATGCAGATATTATATCAGAAATAACTGGAAGTGATATTAATCCGGATGCAGTAACTAAAGCAAAAACAACCTGGAATTATTGCATGCAGACGGACTTAATAAACGTATGGAACAGATAAAAGAATTAGCCGGATTATACGGGAAAGAATCTCATGAAGAGGCAGTACAAAGTGCCATAAGGCTTCATAAGAGGATTGAAAGCAGCAATATTATAACCCGCGTTTTTACAGCGAATGCTTTCGAAAGCCTTACTTTAAGTAAAACACCGGATATCATTATAACGGATGTGCCTTATGGAGATATCGTTTCCTGGGAGGGAGCCGATAACGGAAACGTAGATCTGTTATTAGACAGTTTATATCAGATTTGCAATAATGAAACGGTAATTGGGATTTGTATGGATAAATCACAAAAAAATACCAATGAAAAATTTAAACGTTTAGAAAAACAGCAGGTAGGAAAGCGTAGATTTGAGATATTAAAAAGATAATGCCCAATAGGAACAGGATTTAAAATTGTTGGAATTTATAAAAGAAAGGTATTTATTACTTCGATTAAGGTTAATCCGCATCAGCTTTTATTTTTATCCTAACTTCATATAGAATAATAAATTGTCAGCAGTAAACACTAAGAATACCTCTAAATTTAAGTCTCTTACTATTTAATCATAGAGAAACGGAGTTTATTATGACATTGAAAAATGAAACGAATCCATATGGATGGAATTTAGATAATAGTTATGCGGAATTACCTGAAACATTTTTTTCAAAACTTAATCCAACCCCGGTACAATCACCAAAGCTGGTTTTTTTAAATCAATCTCTGGCAGAGGAATTGGGGTTGCATGCTGACGCACTGCAAAAGGACGGCGGTGCTGCGGTATTTGCCGGCAATAAACTACCGGAGGGTTCTGAACCTTTAGCTCAGGCTTATGCCGGACATCAATTTGGTTATTTTAATATGTTAGGTGATGGACGAGCCCTGCTTCTCGGTGAACAAATTACACCCAAGGGAAACCGGGTTGATATTCAATTAAAAGGCTCCGGACCAACTCCCTATTCAAGAGGAGGTGACGGACGGGCTGCACTTGGTCCTATGTTAAGGGAATATATAATAAGTGAAGCTATGTATGCTCTTGGGATTCCTACTACACGAAGTTTAGCAGTTGTAACAACAGGTGAAGCAGTCATCCGGGAAACAAAACTTCCCGGTGCAGTATTAACCCGTGTTGCTGCCAGTCATATTCGTGTTGCAACCTTTCAATATGCAGCACATTGGGGTACTTTAAAGGAACTGAAGTCTTTAGCAGACTATACTATCAAAAGGCATTTCCGGGAAAATATGAATTCTCCAAATCCTTATCTTCACCTGCTTAAGGAAGTAATAAAATCCCAAGCTGTTCTAATTGCAAAATGGCAGCTGGTTGGATTTATCCACGGTGTAATGAATACCGACAACATGGCTATCAGCGGTGAAACCATAGATTACGGGCCTTGTGCGTTTATGGATACTTACGATCCTGCGACGGTATTTAGTTCCATTGACACCAGAGGAAGATATGCTTATGGAAATCAGCCGAAAATCGGAGAATGGAACCTCTGCCGGTTCGCTGAAACTATTTTGCCGCTTCTTCATGAGAAGGAAGAAGAAGCAGTTAATATGGCACAGAATGCAATCACAGAATATATGAAACTTTATACTGATAACTGGTTTGCCGGGATGAGAGCTAAAGTCGGATTAATTACAGAAGAAGAACAGGATAAAGATCTGATACAGGAACTTTTAAACTTGATGAAAAAATATGAAGCAGATTATAGTAATACGTTTCTGGCATTAACTTTTGGTAATTATTTTGGTTCACCTTTATTTGACAGCTCGGAATTTTCTGATTGGATAAAGCAATGGAAGGTAAGGTTAAACCGCCAGAATGAATCCGAAGAAGCCGTAAGAAAATTAATGTCTAATTCCAATCCAGCACTGATTCCCCGTAATCATCGTGTAGAAGAGGCGCTGAAAGCAGCTGTGGACGATGGTGATTTCAGTGTAATGGAACGGCTTTTACAGGTACTGTCCCATCCTTACGCCCATACAACAAAACAGGCAGAGTACGCAAAACTCCCCGAGAAATCAGCCTGTCCGTACAGAACATTTTGCGGAACTTAATTGAAACATTGGAAAAAATCATAACAAAGGGAACCTGGAGCAGCAATTTGGTGAAGATGATAGGGAATTCAGAAGAAGGGGTCCGCATGGCCGTTCCCCATTTGATGAGGAAATGATCAAACATCTGCATGACAGGTTCAGCAGTCACAGGCATTTTGGCGGAAGAAGATTCGGAGATAGTTATAGAGAAGAATATGACGATAGATTCAGCAGTGAATATGATAATGAATATGGTAAAGGGAATGATATGAAAGATGACCAAACGGAATAATAAAGTTATTCATATCCCTAAGTTTTTGAGTATCAGACAGTGTCTGATACGGTCAAAGAAGTAATAAATCAGAAGATTTAACGGATTATAAATATTTTAAGCTTTTAAAATAACATTATGATTACTATCAAAGAGGGTTGTTGAATCATTTTTCAACAACCCTCTTTGAAATAAAACCAAATATATCGGCATTCTTTGTTGCACAGGATATTGTTCCATAAATGAGAATTATTTATTTGTAATAAATCAACAAGAAATATCATATTAATTCTAATAGTCGATAAAATTAAGACAGGTGGGATAATGCATGGGACATTCTGTGTCAAATGATAGAACTGGAAAAGATCAAAACTATTACTCACTTCAATATACCCTGGATACATTTAAAGCATTGGTAGATGCTATTATTCCGCGGACACCCGGACTTGCCGAAGAGTATGGTAAAATACAATATTATGGAGCCCTGAATTTACATATAGATGAGTATATGGTATATACACTGAATTTCTATTCTATCCCTTTGGCAGAACCTACTGCATTAATGCTGGATTTGGCAGCGGACCAGCTGGTATTTAACGGTGGGAACACAAGATTGCTGGATTTTGCCAGATTCCCGGTGGGAGGAACCTTTGCTGCCCTTGCACCAATAGACCGGTTCCGCGCTTTAACTCTATTGGAGCAGCTTAAGGTTTATATCTTAGATTTACCGAAACCTTTTAAAGGTAATTCAGGATTAGCTTTGACCATAACCGGCGACTTAAGCAGATATACCATGATGGGATATTATTCGGAGTGGTCAGGTTACGGTTCAACCCGTTTGGAATCTCCGGATAACCGTAAATTAGAGTTTTATCCCCTAAGTTGGGAACAGGTAGGTTATCCGGGTCCATCCCTTGGGTATCGTGCCTTAAGAAATGAGTATACACAGGTATCGCAGGTCTTTTAACCGTAGTAACTGATAGGTTTGGATATCATTTAATTATGAAAGAATACCCGATTACATGCTTAGAGATAATGGGGTAGGTAGGAGTTAATATGGATAAGGATGCAGATGTTATTGTTATAGGAGCAGGAGGAGGCGGAGCAGTTGCCGCAAAGGAACTTGGTGAGAAAGGAATCAAAGTACTGTTACTGGAGGCAGGACCGTGGTACGGTAATAAAAAATGGCCGAAGCCTAATGCCGAACCGGGTGGGGTAAGCAGCACAAGTGCAGATGATTTGAGTATTGAAATCTTAAAAGAATGCTTTACGGATTTAGAAGATGATATGAACGATTTTGTTACGGGTAAATTCCGCTGGGGGCCTGCAAACAGGGAGCAAGGAGCCTGGCTGAGAAATATAACTACCGGAGGTTATACCTGGCAAAATTCGGGAGTAGGAGGTACTACGCTCCATTATTGGGCCAATTCACCCCGTGCCTACCCTCAGTCTGTTAATAATATATGGCCTATTTCTTATGAAGAATTAATTCCTTATTATGAAAGAGTAGAGCAGACACTGCCTGTCAGGCCGGCGCCAGTTACGGCAAAAGAAGAATTGTTCTATATAGGTGTCAGAAAAGCCGGATGGCAGCTCCTTGATACACCGAATTTGACCGGTCCTGGATACCGGCCTCAGCCAAATGCAATTTTACGTCCAAATCCCTCATTAAGTGACCCGGATTTTAATTTTCAAACGAATACTTCTGTAGGCTGTACACTTAGGGGACATTGCATAAATGGATGCCATATAGGGCCTACGGTAGATGGGGTAGCCAAAAGATCTACATTAGTAAGTTACATACCGCGTGGTCTTCGTACCGGTAATGTTGAAGTCAGGCCCAATACATTTGTTACAAAAATACTAACGGCAGAAGATGCCACAGAGGGATTACATACTGTTGGCGTATTATACCGGGATACCTGGTCCGGTGAGGTGGGGCAGTTAAGCGCGGATGTAATTATAATGGCAGCAGGAGCTGTTGAAACTCCCAGACTTTGGCTGAATTCCGGATTACCGGAAAACGAATGGGTTGGTAAAGGTTTGATTAACCATTGGTTTGATTGCTTAGCCGGTATTTTTGAAGAGCAGGTTTTAATGGATCAGCTGGGAGTATCCGATATTAAACCTTATGTTGGTCAAAATGCCGCAGCCAGGTTTGATTATCCGGGACTTGGTGTAATAGAAACATACGGTTTGAGCCCGGGATTATATTCTGCTATGCTATATGGAACCAGCGATAAAGGATATCATATTTTAAATAAGAAATATCCACAGAAACCCTGGGATGTGGAAGGACGGGTGGTTGGTGAACAGTTGAAAGAATTTATGAGGGATTACCGGAGGACATTAAGTGTTTTGATATTTACGGATGATGATGTTAATAAAAGTAATTCCATTACTTTAGATCCGGAATTAAAAGATGAAAATGGATACATACCGGTAATTAATTACCAGCCAAGTAAGAGTGATATGGAAAAACGGGATCAACTGGCTGTTATAGCAACAGATATTATGAGAAAAGCCGGTGCAAAAACAGTAATACGTTCCGATTGGCCGCCGGGAATCTTTATTCACATTCAAAGTACCATGCGTATAGGCTATGTGACGGATACAAATTGCGAAGCAAATCAGGTTAAAAGACTATATATAGCGGATAACAGCGTATTATTTAATGGTTTGGGCGGGCCCAATCCCACGCTTACCACCCAGGCATTAGCAACACGTACCGCAGAAAAAATAATTGAAAAGTATTTTAGTTCATAATATTCTTAATATTATGGCATTGAACCGCAGACTGTAAATAATTCCGGTTTGCGGTTTATTTTTTAGGGAGTTGATGGGAACTTGTCCGTTTTGATTTCCGCGAAAGCAAAGTGAGAATTAGTAAGCTTGCTTACAATAATTCGAACGCGCACGCGAACCGAAGAAACTCGCAAAGCATGTTTCTTCCGGTTTATTATAATGGGATTTTCCATGAGTTAATATAAATGAATTTTTATTTCAAAAAATCTATGAATTATATTGGTGTTATGGTAAAATCAGGTTATTAGTGTTTCGGAAATATACATAAAATAAAATCTGTACATATCGGAAAGGAAATACGTTTTATGAAAAAGAGAATCTTACAGAAACATACGGAAATCCTGATGTTTTTTATACTGATTTCGGCAGTGGCCTTTGCCAATGGTTTAAGTGACGGGGTTTATTCGAATTATTTTAAAGAAGTGTATCATGTTACTGCATTTCAAAGGGGTTTTATTGAATTTCCCCGTGAGCTGCCGGGATTATTGTGTGCTATCGTTATTGGTTTCATAGGCTTTCTGGGGGATTTAAGAGTGGCCTTTATTGCACAGATCTTAGCATTGACAGGTGTGACAGTTTTGGGTGTATTCACTCCTGCTTTTGGTATCATGTTGATTTTTCTATTTATTAACTCCTTGGGTATGCATTTATTTATGCCTCTTCAGGACGCAATCGGGATGTCCCTTGCAGAACCTGACAAGATAGGGGTTCGTATGGGTCAGTTCTCCAGTGTAAGGGCAGGATTTAATTTAATTGCCGCTTTGCTTGTATTTTTTGGATTCCGTACAGGATTCTTTACTTTTGAATCTCCCGTTAAACTAATGTTTCTTATTGCCGGGGTTGCATTCCTTTGTGCGGCTGCTATGTCCGCAGTTATGATCAGCCATGTAAAACCGCCGAAAACGGCTCCAAAAAAGAATAAGCTGGTTCTTAGAAAACAATACCGATACTATTATCTGCTTACCATTCTTCATGGCGTGCAGAAGCAGATAGCGTTTGTATATGGTACCTGGGTAATTGTAGACTTATTATCAAAGAAAGCCGATACGCTTGCTTTACTTACCATAGTGGTCGGATTTATATCCATATTTTTTTACAATCTATTGGGAAAATGGATGGATCAATTTGGTATTAAGAAAATGATGTATTTTGATGCGCTTACATTTATTGGGGTCTACATTATATATGGCTTTGTGGTTTGGGGCATTTTATCAGGAAAACTCCCTGACCATGGATTGGCTGTCTGGTTTATCTATCTGCTGTTTATATCGGATAGGCTGTCCATGCAGATTGGTATGGTTAATTCAATCTATCTGCGTTCAATTGCATGGAATCCGGATGAAGTAACCTCTACTTTGTCTATGGGAATCAGTTTAGATCATGTAGTTTCCATTATAGCAGCTTTAGCCGGCGGAGTTATATGGACTAGGTGGGGCAGTCAGTGGGTTTTCTTTATGGCAGCAGCATTTTCTTTAGGGAATCTATTTGTGGCATATCGTGTACAACCGGATAAGGAAAAAGAAATGGCGGAAAAGATGAGAAGCATATCCCAAAATTAGATTTCCTTAAATAATACAGAAATATATTTTATCTTGAATGATTTCTTCGTATTGTTATAAAATATTTTCTACTGAAATAATTCCAAAGGGAAGGTGCAGAAATGAAAGAAAATAAATATGATGATCCTGTTTTTTTTAATAAATACAGTAACATGGATCGATCCAAATATGGACTTCAGGCTGCCGGAGAATGGCATGAACTAAGAAAGATGATGCCTGATTTTACAAACAAAAGAGTTTTGGATTTAGGCTGTGGTTTTGGGTGGCATTGCAGATACGCAATTGAAAAGGGAGCTGAGTCAGTAATTGGAATTGACATTTCACAGAAGATGTTAGATGAGGCAAAGAGTAAAACAGGTTCCGAAAAAATACAGTATATTTGCCTGCCTATGGAAGACATAGAATTCGAACCGGATTCCTTCGAGGTTGTCATTAGTTCTCTGGCTTTTCATTATATTCAATCATTTGAGAATATTGCGGACAAAATTAATAAATTTCTGACCTTAGGCGGAGATTTTGTATTTTCGGTGGAACATCCTGTTTTTACCGCAAACGGTTCCCAGGATTGGTACTATGATAATCAGGGCAATCGCCTCCATTGGCCGGTGGACAGGTACTTTGAAGAGGGGGATCGTAAAGCTGTTTTTTTAGGTGAGGAAGTAATTAAGTATCATAAGACACTATCATCCTACTTGAACACACTTATTAAAGCAGGATTTGAGATAATCGGTATTGTGGAACCAAAACCGGAGGAAAAGTTATTAAATACTTCTGCAGAAATGATGGATGAACTTAGAAGACCTATGATGTTATTGATTTCAGCAAAAAAAAAGCAGGTAATTTAAAATAATAAATATAATTTTCAATACACTTAAATAAATTAAAATCGTTAGGGTTGCTGTAAAATAGACAATATATGACCAGTAAAAAGGTTGATCTATCTTACAGCAACTTTTTTCTATCCAACCCGAGTATAAGCAGCATATAAATCTATCTATAACAAAATAAGAGCCAAATTAAATTAGTTTTTCGACATCAATGTGCAATATAACACATGGACACGCGACCACATATAAGAGAATTGCACATAATATTCAAATGTATTATTATAAAATCATAAAACACATCAATTACTACAATATTGATAAAAAAATGCGCATTTTATAGTCAAAATGTCTATGTTAAAGCAAAGACAATCACAAGTAGTATAGGAGGAAATATGGCTACCAGAAAAGATATTGCAAACCGGGCCGGCGTATCTGTTTCAGTAGTTTCCAGAGCACTGAACAATAGTGGCTATGTTGACAAAGACAAAAAAGAAAAAATTTTAAAAATTGCTGAAGAGTTGGGATACTATCCGCATCCTGTGGCTATGTCCTTACAGAAGCGAAGAACCAAGCAGATATTATTTTATTGCAAAGATTTACAGAATTCATTCAATATTGAAATGTATCAGGGTATGATGGAGACGGCGAAAGAACGCGGGTACATGGTTGTGTTCAATGGTTCACTGGATTTTGAAAGTATCAAAGAAACAATGATTGACGGAATTATTATGCCAAATGAAAATGCGGCACAGTGGTATCTGGAATCCTCCGGGAAAAATTACTTTTTGCCGGTTGTAACAGCCAGTTACGGTAATCCGGTCTGTTTTTCCAAAGCCGCTCCCAGGGTAGAAATTGATATGTACAAAGCGACAAAGATTGCCATCCAATATCTGAGGGATAACGGACATGAAAAAATAGCGCTGGGAATACCGTATGAGTTTAATTCAGCCAATGCCAGAATGTATGGTTATCTGGAAGAATTAAGACCTTTATTGAAAGAAAATATAAAAAGGTATGTTTTGGGAATACATAAAAAAGATATGGGTGAGGATGAACGCCTCCTTCGATTTATAGAGGAGCAGACTGGGAATAACTTTACGGTGGAAGAGAGCTTTTACGGGAAAGGAGAGGTGGCTGCACAACTATTTTTGGAGCGAAAATTAGATGCTACGGCAATTCTTTGTTTTAATGATGTATTTGCTTTTGGAGTCTGCAATCAATTCAAAAGGATGGGAGTAAGGGTACCCGAAGATGTCTCTGTTATGGGATTTGACGGTACTTTTGCAAGAAGGTATACTTCCCCTCTTATGACTACAGTGGACTTATCTGCGAAAAAGCAGGGCGGTAAATGCACAGAGGTTTTGTTAGATATGCTGGAGGGGAAAAAAGTGAAACGGGTTATTCACTTACCTGTTAAAATCATGCCGGGTGAAAGTGTAAAGAATATTCGGGGGAATATTACATAACGGTAACTTACAAAGGTAGGAAAAAGCATATTCGCGTTCCTTAACGAATTTGCCCGTTTTAACGGGAGATGGGAGAAAATTATGAAAAAAAATAACATGAAAAGAATCACGGCAATACTATTTACAATTGTATTAGTAATATCATCTTTAACCGCATGTAAAAGTTCGGACAGTAAAAGTACAAGTGGTGCAGCTGATGGCAAGGTTTCTGGTAAAATAACCGTTGGAGGCTGGCCATCCGGTGACGATGCTTTTAAAGCTGCCATGGCTGGATTTAATGAACAATATCCGGATGTTAAAGTAGAATTACAATTTACCGATACCACCAGCCATCATCAGGCATTACAGACTGCTTTGGCAGCAGGCAGCGATGCCCCCGATGTAGCAATGGTTGAGGGAGCTTACATAGCGCAATACAGAGATTCCTCCGCATTAACAAATCTTTTGGAGGAACCCTATAATGCAGGAGAATTAAAAGATGATTTTGTTGCTTATAAATGGAATCAGACATATTCTGCCGACGGCAGCAGACTGGTAGCTATTCCCTGGGATATCGGTCCATGCAGTTATTTCTACCGCACCGATGTATTTAAGGAAGTCGGCCTGCCTACCGATCCGGATGAAGTAGCTAAATTAATGAGCACCTGGGACGGTGTCTTAAAAGTAGCTGAGGCAGTTAATATTCCTGGAAAGAGATGGCTTATTCCGGATGCTTCCTATCTGTATTTTGAATTATTCTGTAACCGTGACTATTATGATAAAGATTTAAATCTGCAAATCCAACGTGACGGAGATTTGGATTGCCTTAATGCGGTCATAAAAATGAGACAGAACAAATGGGATATGAATGTAGATATGTGGAGCAGCGAGGCTTATGCAGGATATGCGGCCGGAACCTGTGCTTCCGTATTTACCGGAGCCTGGTTCGGAGGTTTCTTAAAAACCGATATAGATCCTGATGGTGCAGGACATTGGGCAGTTACTACTTTACCGGGGCTGTAAAGAGTTCCAACTGGGGCGGTTCTTTCCTGGTTATTCCGAAACAAAGTGAGAACAAAGAGGCTGCATGGGCTTTTATTAAATATATGCTGGCAACTGCAAAAGGACAAAATGACATGTTTAAGGCAGTGGATTATTATCCGGCATATAAACCTGCATGGGATGATAAAACAATTTATGATGCAGAAGATCCCTACTTTGGCGGTGAAAAGACAAAAGCACTTTGGGCGAAAATCGCAAGCGAATTACAGCCTGTAAATACAACAATGATGGATACCACAGCGGAGGGATGTATCTATAGTTCGGTAAATGCAGGATTGGAACAGGGGCTTAGTGCAGAGCAGATTCGTGACCTGGTAGCTTCTGATATTGAGAAAGCTACGGCTGAAGTAAAACAACAGCAGATCCAGGTGCTCAAAGACGCCGGACTATGGGATAAATAATAGATAGCTCATTGTTTTTGAGCTTATACGGCTGTTGCAAAAGTTTATAATGATTTAAATTGCGTCTGAAATATTCTCCCGCAAATTTTAACTCTTAGCTTTTGCAGCAGCCTTATCTGAATAGAGGAGGATATATCCTATGGCAAAAGTAAAAACAGTTGGGGCAAAACATAACAGATGGGCAGAAATTAAGCGGTATAAAGTTGCTTATGCTTATATAGCACCTTTTTATATTCTATTTGCAATCTTTGGTATATTTCCAATCGCAGCAGGCTTTTATATCAGTTTTTTCAGGTGGGACGGATTATCCGCCATGCATTTTATCGGTATTGACAATTATATTAATCTATTTAAAGATACCTTATTTTGGAAAGCCCTCAGCAATACACTTATTATTGGTATTATCGCCCATATCCCCATTCTTTTAGGCGGCCTGGCACTCGCCTATGTATTAAATTCCAAAATCGTAAAAGGTGAGAATATATTTAAAACCATTTATTTTATGCCTATGGTTACCAGTTCTGTTGCGATTACAATCATCTTCCAGAATTTATTCGGAAACAATTACGGGCTAATTAATTATATCTTAAGCTTCTTTGGAGAAGAGCCTATCAACTGGCTTGGTGGTAACGGCTCATTAATTAAAGTTGCGGTAATTGTCATGTTCGCATGGAAATGGATTGGCTGGAACATGGTTATTTATCTGGCAGGTATGCAGGGTATCAGCAATGATATATATGAAGCTGCCAAAATCGATGGTGCAAGCCATTTCAGGGTATTTTTTAATATTTCGGCTCCGCTGCTTAAGCCGATTATCGTATTTACCATCATCCAATCCAGTATCGGTATGTTTAACCTGTTTACGGAACCGTTTATTTTAACCAATTCCAGCTGGACCGGCGGCCAGAATAACGGTGGTCTGACCTTGATGATGTATTTATTAAATAAAGCACCTCAGGGCGGTACGGCATATGGATACGCCTCTGCCGTAGCTTATGTCATAACCATGATGATTATATTAATTTCTATTGGTGTTTACAGAGTTACGGATGAAAAAGACACGGTAAAAAGGAGGAAAATTAAATGATTACATTACTGATTCTTATTTTAATTACCGTTGTTGTATTAATTGCAATCGCTAAATTTATTCCGGGCGGCAGGAAATTCTCCACGTATTTTATATTAGGCTGTATTGCATTAATTATGCTGATTCCTTTTTATATGATGTTTGTTATGTCAACCCATACTACCAATGAAATTTATTCTTTTCCGCCGGCTGTCTGGTTTGGGCAGAGCTTAGGTGAGAACTTTACGAATATGGCAGCAGCCGTAAATATTCCCCGGGCTTTCTTAAACAGCTGTATAATTACCATATCCTATACTACATTGGTTTTATTATTCTGCTCCATGGGCGGGTATGCGTTTGCAGTATATGATTTTCCCGGAAGAAAGAAATTATTTGCCATTCTTTTGGCAACCATGATGATTCCCTGGACCGCCGGTATTATTCCCTGGTTTATTATGATGTCCAGATTCGGATGGATCAACGATTTTAAAGCTTTGATTATTCCAGGCTGCGCCAATGCTTTTGGTATCTTCTGGATGCGCCAGTATTGCCAGAACAATGTACCCACCTCCCTGATGGAAGCGGCAAGAATTGACGGATGCAGTGAATGGACTATCTTTTTCCGTGTCATAGCTCCGGTACTATTACCAGCTTATGCATCCCTTGGAATCATGCAGTTCGTTAACGTATGGAATGACTTTATGCAGCCCTTAATGATCCTTCGTAAGGATGAATTGCAGACATTACCGTTATTGCTAAAAACAATGGTCAGTGACCGCGGTACTGACTATGGTGCCATGATGCTTGCAAGTACCTGTGCGGTCCTGCCGCTGTTAATTGCATTCTTAAGTGCATCCAAGTTCTTTATGTCCGGTTTAACAGCAGGTGCAATTAAAGAATAGGATGTACATATAATTTAATAAGCAGTATGGCCTGGGTGCTGATAACAGTGTACTTAATCGGAACCCAATGCCCATACCTAAAAGACAAGAAAGGAAGTCACGTTATAATGAATAAATCTTTAAAAGCAGACAGAATATCTCTTGGTACCTGCTATTATCCGGAACACTGGGATAAAAGTTTATGGAGGGAAGATTTGCTCCGGATGCTGGAGAACGGTATTGAAACCATCCGTATAGCGGAGTTTGCCTGGAGTAAAGTTGAACCGACGGAAGGTAATTTTACCTTTGAATTCTTTGATGAATTTTTGGAAATTGCAAAAGAAACCGGAATGAAAGTAATATTTGGTACGCCTACGGCAACCCCGCCGGCCTGGCTTACCACGAAATATCCGGAATGTTTAAATGCAACGATGGACGGAGTATTGTACCGACATGGTGCCAGAAGACATTACAACTATAATTCAGAAACCTATCAGGAGTTAACAAAAAGAATTGTTGAGAAAATTGCGGAACATTACGCACCCCATCAAAGTATCATAGGGTGGCAGATAGACAATGAACTTAACTGTGAGAAAAATGAATTTTATTCCGAAAGTGATACCTTTGCATTCCGTGAATTTCTTAGAAAGAAATATCAGACGCTGGAAGCTTTAAATCAAGCCTGGGGAACTGCTTTCTGGAATCAGACCTATACTGCATGGGAAGAAATATTTGTTCCAAGAACAACCATAAGCAATGCGACTAATCCTCACGAAGTACTGGATTATACCAGATTTATTTCCGACAGTGCCTGCAGGTTTGCCAGAATACAAAGTGACATTATTAAAAAGTACATAAAAAAGGGAGATTTTGTAACAACCAACGGTTTATTTGGAAACCTGGATAATCACCGTTTGACGGAAGAAAGCCTGGATTTTATAATGTATGATTCCTATCCTAACTTTGCTTATTGCATAGGAACGGATCCCGAACACAGTACGGATTTAAATGATAGAAAGTGGAGCAGGAATTTAACGGAAGTCCGTTCCATTTCCCCTGTTTTTGGTATTATGGAACAGCAGTCCGGTGCAAATGGCTGGAATACCGCTATGGAAGCACCAACACCAAGACCGGGACAGATGACCTTATGGACCATGCAGAGTGTTGCTCACGGTGCGGATTACATCAGTTATTTCAGATGGAGAACCTGTACCATGGGAACAGAGATATACTGGCACGGAATACTGGATTATTCGAATCGTGATAACAGACGGTTAAGGGAAGTAAAAGAAATACACGATAAAATGAATAAACTAAAGGATATAGCCGGTTCTGTTTATGAACCTGCCTTTGGTGTTATTAAAGATTACGATAATATCTGGGATTCACAGCTTGATGTCTGGCATAAAAGTGTTGAGAAATTAAGTCAGGAAAGTATATTCAAAGCCTCCCAGCTTACCCATACCCCTATGGATTATATTTATTTGAGAGATAATACTACGGTTCAGGAGCTAGCAAAATACCCGGTATTATTTTATCCTCATGCTACCATATTAACAGAACAAAAAGTAAAATTATTGGAAGCGTATGCAGCTAACGGGGATGTCTCGTTTTTGGATGCCGTACCGGATATAAGGATGAGACCGGTAAATGTGTCATGTTAAAATTACCGGGATTATTACAGCCTTTGACAGGAGTTGATGTCACAGAGTATTCTTTTATCGCTCCGGATGAGGGTAAAGTATATATAGACTGGGACGGAGTCAAAGTAGAAGCAGCAGTATTTAATGATTTGTTGCAGCCTTTGGGAGCAGATGCCAAAACAGTAGGAACCTATATATCCAGTTATTATAAAGGTTGTCCCGGATTAATTGAAAACAGGTACGGTAAGGGTAAAGTTTATTATTTTGGCGGAGCATTTACGGAAGAAACTGCGAAAGTTTTTATAGAGGTTTTAGGAATCGCTTCTCCATATAAGAAAATAATTGAAGCTCCCGATGAGTGTGAAATTGCAGTTAGAAGTAAAAACGGAAAGAAATATCTTTTCGTACTTAATTATTCAAAGAAACCTGTCACGATTTTGTTACAGCAAACCCTTAAAAACTTATATGAGGATATAGAAGAAACAGGTGAAATAGAAATTGAGCCATATGGAACCAGGGTTTATGAAATAGGATGATAGTGTGAATTATTGAAAGGCATAATTCACACACATGTTTGTGCCTGCGAAATCCTCGGCGCAAACATGAGGCGCGTTGGAAATAACATGGCGGTTAGTATGTACATTCGAAACTTTCAAAAAAGTATAAAAGAGAGCAGAGAAAGCTTTCAAGGAAATATGAAAGCTTAAAACAAAGAAATAAACCAAAGAAAGGAGAAGCTACCGGACAAAATATCCAAAAACAAGTTAAAACGGTACAAAAACTTCATCATACACTTGATAATATCAGGACAGATTATATCAATCAATTTGTAATTGAACTGGTAAAAACCAAACCAAAATATATTACAATCGAGGATCTGAATGTGAAAGGCATGATGAAGAATAAGCATCTTTCAAAAGCTGTAGCCGGGCAGAAATTTTATGAATTCAGAAGTAAATTGGGAAATAAGTGCAAACGGCTCGGAATTGAATTAAGAATTGTAGACAGGTTCTATCCCAGCAGTAAACGGTGTCATAAATGTGGAAGAATAAATTCCGATTTAAAATTATCAGATCGAATTTATGTATGTGAATGTGGTTACATAGAAGATAGAGATTACAATGCAAGTCTTAATTTAAGAGATGCAAAAATCTATAAAATAGCATAGGTAAGCTATTATAGATATGTACCGATGGCTTAGTCGGGAATTTACGCCTGTGGACTATCATATCAAATGTTAGTAGCAGATAAGCGAGGACAGATAGGTCGAAGCAGGAATATTCTCAATATGTGTATATTTGTCCATATTTTGAGTAGCAGGATGAATTGAATAAGTTATTATATGGAGCGGCATATTATGACGAATATATGCCATATGAAAGATTAGAAGAAGATATAAAAATGATGAAAACCGCGGGGATTAATGTGGTACGTATCGCTGAATCTACCTGGAGCACCCATGAACCGCAGGATGGAATTTTTGATTTTAGTTCCGTAAAAAGAGTACTGGATGCTATGGAGGAAGCAGGTATTGATGTGATCATCGGCACACCAACCTATGCCATTCCAACCTGGTTAGCCAAAGCTTATCCGGATATTATGGTTACGGACCGTACAGGCAGGCGTCTATATGGTGCCAGACAGATTATGGACATTACCAATTCTGCCTACCGGTATTATGCAGAACGGATAATACGTAAGTTAATGGAAGAAACCAGCCACAAAAAATGTGTGATAGGATATCAGCTGGATAATGAAACAAAACACTACGGTACTTCCTCAGAAAATGTTCAACAAGCCTTTGTAAAATATATCAGGACTAAATTTGAGGATGATATTAACGCTTTTAATCATGAATTCGGTTTGGATTACTGGAGTAACCGGATTAATGCCTGGGAGGATTTCCCGGATGTGAGGGGGACGATTAACGGAAGCCTGGGATGTGAATTTGAAAAGTTTCAGCGTGGCTTAGTAGAAGAATTTATAACCTGGCAGGCGGGTATTGTAAATGAATATAAAAGAGAAGATCAATTTATAACTCATAATTTCGATTATGAGTGGCGGAATCAGTCTTTTGGTGTTCAGCCCAACCTGGATCATTTTAAGGCAGCAAAAGCTTTAACCATATCCGGCTGTGATATTTATCATCCTACCCAGGATTTCTTAACCGGGAAAGAAATTGCATTTGGCGGAGATTTAATCCGGTCAACGAAAAAGAATAATTACTTTATCCTGGAAACCCAGGCACAGGGGTTCCCCGGCTGGGTTCCATATGAGGGCCAGCTTAGACTGCAGGCTTTCAGCCACCTGGCATCCGGTGCGGATTCGGTTATGTACTGGCATTGGCATTCCATTCATAATTCCTTTGAGACGTATTGGAAAGGGTTATTAAGCCATGACTTTAAGGAAAATGATACTTATCTGGAGGCTGTAACCATAGGGCGGGAATTTGCAGCACTGAGTGACCATCTGATTCATCTTAAGAAAAGTAATGCTGTAGCCATTATGGTAAGCAACGAAGCATTATCTGCGCTGAACTGGTTTAAAATAGAAGCCGGAGCCAGGGAAATAACCGGAAGAAATTATAATGATATCGTAAGGTGGATTTATGATGCTTTATACGAAATGAATGTGGAATGTGATTTTATATCCGCAGACGATAAGAATCTTTCCCCTTATCAAATGATTGTTATACCGGCCCTGTATGCCATTGACAGGGGAGTTCTGGAACGATTAAACCAATATGTAGAAAATGGAGGCTGCCTGGTTGCCACCTTTAAAACCGCATTTGCCAATGAGAATGTTAAGGTCTGGTCAGAAGAACAGCCGGGAATCTTAAATCAATGTATGGGTGTTACTTATAATCAGTTTACTTTTCCGATTGATGTTGGATTAAAAGGGGACGCCTTTCCGGTATCCGAGGAAGAACGAAAAGCGGAACTATTTATGGAACTGCTAAAACCACAGGGGGCTGAGGTGATTTCCAGTTATGATCATTATAACTGGGGCAAATATGCTGCTGTGACCAGTAATTTTTACGGCAAAGGTTGGGCAGTGTATATTGGGTGTAAAACCAGTACGGCTTATTTAAAAGAACTGTTTGCCAAGGTTTTAAAAGAAACAGGAATATGGAGTCCGGACCAGGAAATTAACTTCCCTGTTATTATCCGTAAAGGTACCAATACAAAAAGAAAAAAAGTTATTTATTATTTGAATTATTCCAGAGAAGATCAAAAGGTTTGTTATTTCCATAAGAACGGTCAGGAGTTGTTTACAAATATTGAAGTAAAGGAAGGGGACGTCTTAACGATTAAACCTTGGAATTTATGTATTATTGAAGAAAATTAAAGTAAATAGGGCTATTGGCTTTGAAAAACAATTCAAAGTCAATAGCCTTTGCTAATTTTTGTCAAAAGTGATATAGTATTGTTATGTTCCGAATAAGGAGGCAGAGAATGGAGATTAAATTTGAAAGAGTAACGATTGATGATGCGGAAACATTGATTCAAATTCGAAACCGGTGCTTTTACGAAGACTATATAAAATATGGTGTATGTCCTGGATATAATATTACAAAAAAACAAATGATGGAATCAATTTTACATAAAATTTCCTATAAAATAATCTGTAATAACCAGGTTGTAGGCAATATTAGCATTAGAGATAATCGAGATAATACATATTATCTTAGCTGCCTTTGTGTGATACCGGATTATGAAAATAAAGGAATAGGGCAGAGTGCCATTCAGTTTATTGAACAGGAGTTCCCGGATGCCAACCTCTGGACGTTAGAGACACCTGCTGATAAGGTGAGAAATCATTATTTTTATAAAAAGATGGGTTATAACATTGTTAAGGAATTTAACGAAGGACCGGTTAAATTAGTAGTGTTTGAAAAGAAGATGAAAAAAATGAGGTGATTTAATGATTACAATCAAACCGCACCACTTTTTGGACGTAATTAAATTATACGGTAAGGGGATTGAAAAATTCGTTCCTGATAAAAAGTATAAGCATAATTTTTACTCCGTTGCAAATGAATTAATGAATAATCATGAAATCAAAATTCAATTAACATCGGGAAAAGATGACATATGTGGACCTTGTATATACATTAATGAGGATGGTATATGTACCGACAGTATAGATCACATACCCGGTGTTAATTCAAAAGATGAATGGAATAAGACTTTAGATCATCGTATTATGAGTTATACTAAGGTCGTAGAAAAAGATCAGTTAACAGCTTTTGAATATTGTAAAATTCTATATTTGGAAAAAGAGCATATCTTTGATGTCTGGAAAGAAGAAAGCGACTCCTCAAAGCAAATTCGTTACGATACCTTTTGTATCGGAGCAAAAAAGTACTTAGGAATGTTATAGTTTATAAGAGAAAGGCGGCATATTCATTTGAACATTAGATATGAAAATATAATGAACAATTTAATAAAATACGGACAAACATCTGAGCTCATTAAAGCAGAAGTTCTCATTGGTTCCCAGGCAAGGCAATTTAACCTTGCCGATGAATATTCGGATATTGATATTATTGTATTTGTTACTGATATAGATTATTTTATTAATTCAGATGAATGGATAAACTACCTTGGAACACATTACATATCATTTGTTGAGAAGACGGTTGCCGGAGGTATGGAAAGACGAATTGTTTTTGAGAGTGCGCTGGATGTGGATCTTATATTTTTAAATGCAGAAGATCTCAGTAGAATCGATGAAGTATCGGAGATTGTTTCCAGAGCTTACAAAATACTTCTGGATAAAGGCAATTTTACAAATATAATCCAGAGGGCAGCAAAATCATTAAAAGTATTTTCCAAACCGTCAGAAAAAGAATTTGAAAACCTTATCAATGAATTCTGGTTCCACGTTATATGGGCCGGGAAAAAAGTGAAACGGGGTGAGCTCTGGGTAGCAATAAACTGCATTGATGGTTATATGAAAGCAATATTGCTAAAAATGATAGAATATGATTCCTATGCTTCACATGGTGAAGATTACGATACATGGCATAATGGAAGGTTTATAGAACAATGGGCAGAACCCTGGGTTGTAAATGAGTTCCATAATATTTATGCAATTTATTCGGAAAAAGATATTATCAGAGCTTTGAATGCAACCATGGTTTTATTTCGAAAATTATCCGTTGAGACTGCAAATAAGTGGAATTATCAATATCCTGCCGTTTGTGATAAGTATGCAACGGAATGGCTGGAAATAGAAAGGATGAGCCATTTTGAAATATGATGCCGTAATATTTGATGTAAGTGATACCTTAATTGAATATAGTCCCAACTATGCTCAAATCTATGGAGATAGGTTAAGAGGTTTGGGTTATCAAATATCTGATAAAAAAGCAAAAGAAATTTCAAAAGAAGTGAATTGGGCGATTGGTAGACAGACGCACAAGGAACAATGTGGAAGCCCATCTATATCAGAGGAAGAACTAATAAAATTATTAGATGAAACTGCCCTGTTATGTATTACAAATAATAAAGACAGTATAAAAAGTCACATGAAAACATTAAACAAAGTCGAAATTCCTAAACAGGAAATGAAAATAATTACTGGTGTATTTGATGTTTTAAACATTCTTAAATGTAACTATCGTTTAGGGATTGTATCAAATCATTATACCTGGTTGATGGAATACTTAAAAGAGAGCGGTCTGGCAGCATACTTTGAATCAATCATAATATCCGAAGTTGTAGGCGTGGCAAAACCTAATATACGTATTATGCAAATTATTCTTGACGAACTTCAGTTGGAAGCTAATAAATGTCTTTATGTCGGAGACCAACCTCTGGATGTATTATGCTCCAAGCAAATTGGAATGGATTGTGTTTGGATAAATCCAGACAATGTAAATCTTCCAATTTCAATTCCATTTAATGAAGATTACAGAATTGATGAATTGTCGGAACTATTGAATATATTATAATAATTTAATGATTAGTGATTTAGGCAATTGCCTGGCTAGTGATTATAAGGGAGGAATTATTATGGGATGGCCAACACATATAGTAGCAGCAGGGGGATTTGTATTTGACAAAAAAGGTAATATACTTATTGTAAAAACTCATAACAGGGGTTGGGATTGTACCGGAGGTCAAATTGAAGTAGGTGAGAACCTTGAAGAGGGTGTGTTGCGTGAAATAATGGAGGAAAGCGGGGTAAAAGCATCTGTCAGATGTCTTAGCGGAGTATATTCAAATGTAGGACAAAATATATATTATGATGGTATCACACCGGTTCCAACGAAAGTGATCTTTGATTTTATTTGTGATTATGAAGAGGGTGAATTAACAACCTCTAATGAAACAAGTGAGGTAATTTGGGTTCCTAAAGAGAAAGTTTTGGAATATATCACATCACCGGCTGGATTACTGAGATTTAAGAATATTCTTGATTTTGATGGAAAAGTATTTTATAGCTCGTATGTAACCCAACCGGAATTTAAAATTTTGTCATCCAGATGTATCTAATCATGTATTCAGATCATTAATCATGATAATCTCGAAATGAGTAGCTCACTTCATACAGGGTTCTAATAAGGGAGGGACACGTTTCCATCGCTGAAATCATTGCTGTGAGAACTTAGCAAAAGGCGCTATTCTTCAGGATTTATGCCCATAAAGCATGGGAGCGTTAGTGTGAATGAAAATTTAATTAAAGAAAGGAATGGCAGTAACGCATCTGTGAACAGATGTGTTATGCAATGGAAAATAAAATGATTGATTTATTACAATTACAAAAAAGAGTTTATCAGAATAAAATTGAGAAAGGATTTAATGTTACTGATATTTTTCAAGAATTTTGTTATACATATGGTGAATTATCAGAAGCTTGTGAAGCATATTTGAAAAAGAAAGATGATTTGGGTGAAGAATTGGCTGATGTTGCAATCTACCTATTAGGACTATCAGAACTTCTAGGGATTAACTTAGAACAAGAGATAATGAACAAAATGGAAAAGAATGAAAAAAGGCAATATGTAAAAAAGATGGTGTCCTTACAAAAGTAAACGAATAAATTTAAGATTGGAATGAAAAAGGTAATGTAATTAAATGGGATATTAAGCAATTTATATACCAGGATAATCTTTATTCAGTTAAAATCAGAGAATTATTATCCCTATAAATGATAAGCAGGCTATTAAAATCATTACAATAAGAAGTGTATGTGAGTTGTCTCGCAATAGAAAAACGAGCATTGGAAGAAAAGTAAAAGCAGATGATTTATGAAATGGGAGTAGGGTTGAAAGAAAATACTATTAGTGAAAGGATGCCATATGATTTTCAACCTGTTTTATTTTAGGCGGTACCGCGGACAAGTCTGCGGTATGAGATGGGGATAAAAATGAGATTAAATATATTACATACGAATGATATACATTGTAATTTCGAGAATTTTTCAAAGTTAGTAAGCAAAATCAAAGGACTAAAGAATGAGAATACCATTATACTGGATGCAGGTGATTTTGCGGATTTTAAAAAAATAGAATTACAGGGAACAAATGGAATAGCCGCCGTAGAGCTGTTAGAATATGCAGGTTATGACGCTATTACGGTTGGAAATAATGAAACCTTTAACGGAATCGAAACCTTAAAATATATGGCCGGTAAATCCAAGATTCCGTTTTTAAGCAGTAACATATGCGGATTGGAGTTTAATGAAGTTAATTGTGTGAAAAAAAGCACACTGTTAAATAAAAATGGATTAAGGATTTTAATTATCGGCGCGTCACCGGATTTAGGACCCTTTAATGAGCTATTGGGTTATCACATTAAAGATTATATTGAAGTAATCAGAGAAGAAATAGCTTCGAATAATGGAAAATACGATGTTTGTATCGTATTATCGCACCTTGGGATGGACAAAGATAAAAATATAGCAGAACAGCTTGATGGAATTCATGTGATTATAGGCGGACATTTCCACATATTAATGGACAAGCCTGAAATATTGAATGGTAAAATTATATTTACATCAGGGTCTTACGCAAAGAATTTAGGGGTATTAAATTTGGAAGTAAGTGATAATAAGGTTGAACTTCTATCCGGTGAAAATATAGACACCACAAACTGTGAGGTTTGTGATGATATCATTGATATATTAAATAAAAATAAAGAAAAGGCATTAGATGAATTAAGTAAGCCGATCTATGCTATTGATACTGATTTGTGGCATGATGTGGTAGAAGAAAATCCTATGACCAATTTACTGGCAGATGCATTAGAGGATGTATTTAAGTGTGATTTGGGATTGATAAACAGCGGTGTTATAAACGGAGGTATCAGAAAAGGTAATGTTACATTAAAAAAAATCCTGGAGTTATGTCCCTCATACTTAAATCCTACCCGTTTTGAGATACAGGGAAAGTTTATATGGGAGGCTTTACAAAACTCCCTGGACACGGATTATTGCTATGCGGATGGAGCGGGACCGGGATCCAGAGGCAAATATTTAGGTAAGCTCCATGTATCCAATGCAGTTATTGAATATAGTGGAAGAAAAATAATAAACATTTTCATCAATGGAGAGAAGCTTAATCATGAAAAGTGGTACTCAGTCGCATCCTCAGATTATCTTCAAAGAGGAACGGGTTATACTTCATTAAAAAATAATAAGAATGTAAGTTATAATGGAGTCTATTTAAAGGATCTATTAAGAGAATATATGGCTAAAAAAGAATTTGTTAATAAGGCTTTTGCTGACAGGTGGATATTAAAGCAAAGATAAAAATTGAAAGATTCCAAAGCTTCTGCTTCACCTAACAGGCGAGTAAATTCGCTTGTTAAGTTATTGGTTTAACTGAATAGTTATATTAACATTATTTTATTAAACTTAGGAGGTTATTATATGGCGACAGTTAAACTTAAAATTGCAGAATTAAGAAAAGAAAAAGGAATAGGGCAGCAGGCTTTAGCAGATGTTCTAGGTGTATCATATCAATCCGTTAGTAAATGGGAGACAGGTATAACAATGCCTGACATTACCTTATTACCAGTTATAGCAGAGTATTTTAATATATCAGTAGATGAATTATTAGGACTGAAACCCCTGCACCATCAAGAATATATACCAAGAAATTCAGATAATCATGACACCTCAAACGGCAGGGAAAATAACCTTTACAAAAACCGAAAATACTTTTGGAATGATGATTACCTGCAGTTTCTCATTTACAATGTCTGGCAGGTGGAAAAACCGGTGGATGTAATTGAATTCAGATGCTGCCAGGGTTATTTAGGGAAGCAATTACTCGGTATTTTACCCAATGGAAGTACTTATACAGGAGTTGATAATGAGTATTTCACGGATAAAGCCAAGCTTAATTTTGAAAACTCAAATTTTGATACAACATTTATCAATTCAGATATTTATTCCTTTGAAACCAATAAAAAATATGATATAGCCATTATTCAGGCTGGTTTACGGCATATGAATAAACCACTGGAAGTCTTACAGAAAATGACGAACTCCGTAAAAACAGGTGGTATTATCATTTGTATTGATGTTAACAGGGAATTTGAAAATGATGGATTATACATAGATGGTATGGATTATAGTTATTTATGTACCGCATTTGATTTTCATAAAGTGTGGAAGAAAGAGTTGGAACAGGAGGGCAGAGATTATGCAATCGGAATGAGATTGCCGTTTTATATGCATCAATTAGGTTTGCATGATATTGATATCCGTATGAATGACAGAGTTCTGTATGTGAGTCCTGATATGCAGGATTATGAGCAGATAATGCAGGATATTATGGCTATTCATGGTTGGGATAAATCATTTGCCGGAATCAATAATGAAAACACCATTGAATACTTTATGAACAGGGAAGTAGACAGAGTTCAGGCAGAAGCTTATATTAAGATGCAATCTTCAATTGCTGAATATTTTCAAAGTAATGAAAAAAATAAATCATTTCTATTTGTTCAAGGACTACTAATTTCATACGGAAGAAAATAGGAAATGTTGATTAATTACTAAGACAGTTCATATATGATACAGCAATAATGAAAAAGCATTAAGATTTAATCGAATGAAAACTAATTATTGAATGAGCACAAAAATAAACGGGGAAGTGTTAAACAAAATAGTAAATTTAAAATCTAATCATAGGAGAGTCTAATGGATACCAATTTAATTGCTCCTTGGGAGCTATTACAAAAGAAAATGACATGGGAACAGTTAAACTTTATACATAATAAGAGAGTACTGGACTTTGGCAGCGGTAATGGTATGACAGCTGACCATTTGGCAATAGATAATGAAGTGATAGCAATTGAACCTGACAAAAGGATGGTTGAAAATAGGTTTTCCGTAAATGAATACACACAGATAACAGGCGGGCTGGATGATATCAGGAATTTTGAGGATGAATCTTTTGATGTGGTGTTGTGCCATAATGTTTTAGAGTATGCTTTGGAAAGAGAAGTGATTATTAAGGAATTCGCGCGTGTATTAAAAAAAGGCGGCTGCCTGTCGATTTTAAAACATAATAAGGCCGGACGGGTAATGCAAATGGTAGTGTTATTAAATAATTTTGAACATGCAAATGAATTATTGGAAGGCGGAATGGGACATGCGGAGAGGTTTGGTACCATCAATTACTATGAGGATAACGATATTCTGGAATGGTCCCATGATTTTGCAATTGATAAAATATTAGGAATGAGAACTTTTTGGGATTTGCAGCAACAGCAGGAAATTCAAAAGGACAAAATGTGGCAGGAACAGATGCTTGCCATGGAAATGAAAGTCAGTGAATTGGAAGAGTTTAAATCAATCGCATTTTTTCATCATGTTATTTTACATAAAAAATAATAAAAACACGGAGGTAAAATCATTGAATTTAAAAAGAAAATTAATTATTATTATTACGGTTTTATCAATCATAATATCCTTATTCCAAGCAGCATATAAGTTTTTACTTCCAATTTATTTTTCCTATAAATTTAATTTCGATTTAAAAGATGCAAGTAGCGTAGGTATTATAGGGGGAGCAGATGGACCGACAACTATATATGTGGCAGCTTCACAAGCCGGTAATTTTCTTACTATTATACCAGCTATGATATCAATAGTTGGTGTTATATATCTTATAAAAACAAATAGAAAAAGAAAGAACCCGGAGTCAGACTAATAAATTCATCTAATAAGAGAGAGAGGTATAAAAAAATGAGATACTTTAAAAAATTAGTAGGTAACCGGGTGTATTTATCACCCATGAACGTAGAAGATGCCGAAACTTATGTTAAATGGCTGAATGACTTCAACATAACGGATGGACTGGGAAGCTCGAATAGAATTACATCCTTGGAAAATGAAAAAGAATGGGTTAAACATAATTCAGGACAGTACCAGTTTGCAATAATTCGTCTGGAAGATGATCAACTCATTGGTAATTGTGGAATTCAAGATATTCAACAATTAAGACAATGTGCGGAAGTGGGATTATTTATTGGAGAAGAAGAAAACCGTAATAAAGGATATGGAGCGGAAGCACTTAATTTATTGGTAGATTATGGATTTGATTATTTAAATTTGAATAATATCATGTTAAAAGTTTTTTCTTTTAATGAAAGAGCAATAAATTGTTATAAAAAGGTCGGGTTCAAAGAAATAGGGAGAAGAAGGCAAGCTTATTATTTAAAAGGAAGGTTTTATGATGAGGTATATATGGATATTTTAAGGGAAGAACGAAATTAAATGTCTGATATTAATGTACGGCTAAAGGCAGAAGAATGGGTGATCGATGGACAGGAAGCAGGACTGATTATACCGTCTGAAGATCAGGTAAAAGAATTTAATAATCAGGCGGAGGTTATTATAAAATATCCAAAGGTTTTAAAAAATAATGGAAATCAATATTATTTCTTTATCATGTATGCAGATAAAAATAACATTCAGAGTATTGCTAAAACAATAAAATTCATAGATTAAACCTTAATCGTTATATTGTTAATTATTTTTCTAAGGAGGTAAAACAGATGTTTCGATATGTACATACTAATATTATAGCGAGAGATTATACTAAGCTGATTCAATTTTATAAAGAGGTACTGCATTGTAAAAGCATAGGTGAAAGCAGAGATTTAAAAGGGAAATGGTTGGATGAGCTAACAGGAATCCAGGAAGCACACATTGTAGGTGAACATCTTTGCCTGCCTGGATACGGGGAAGATCATCCTACATTAGAGATATTTTCCTATGACAGTATGTATGACAGAGAAGAAGCCCTTATTAATACTTATGGAATAGCTCATCTGGCATTTGAAGTGGATGATGTTGAAGTTACTCTAAAAGAAATTTTAAAAGCCGGCGGAGGGCAGGTTGGAGGCGTAGTTACTGCGGATTATCCGGATAAACAGGCCGTTTTTGTATATGCAAAGGATCCGGAGGGAAATATTATAGAACTGCAGAGCTGGAAAGTTAGAGAATTAAATAATTGAAAGTGAAATTAAAACGGCCAGCATAGAAAGCATTACTGTCAAGGATAGTTTATTTAAGAGGAAAGATAATAGCAAAAAGCCGCATCTCCCATAAGAAATAATTTTCGTTTCTTACCTGGAGTGCGGCTTTTCTATATATATTAACAGAGGTTAAAAAATTGTTTTAGCGAACATTATTTTGAACGTTGCAACATAGATTTACTATGTTTCTTACTTCTTTAAAGTGATTTTCCTATCTATTATAGTATTCTATAAGGCATAGACTTAAAATTTAAATATAGGCGTATTTAAATTTGTTTATTCCTATAATCAGGTAATCCTTTAAATTCATTCGTTCTTTGATTTAGGCATTTTTAAATTAGGCATAATTGTATTTTTAAAAAATTCACGGGCATTTTCCGGTTGTACATGGTGGGCAGTTCCGTTTAAGGAGACTGCAACACCGGTGCCCTGGCATTCTTTCATACAGAAATTAGCTTTAAAATCGATTTTATCATGTAAGGCATTTTCTTCAATCATTTGCTGAAAGAGCTGTATTATATTATAGGAACCCTTTAAGTGGCAGGAGCTTCCTATGCAGACACTAAGTTCAAGCATTTTATTTATCCTCCTTAACGCTGTCTGCATAATGAACATGCAGAAGCTCATGCACACGGCCTTTTAACAGACCATTATATAAGGACATCATCAGAGGGTTTTCTTCAGAACGTTTAATATTTGATAATTTATCAGCAGAATAAAGTCCTTTTCCGCGTTTTTCTTTTTCTTCCTGGGAAGTGAAAGGCTGACCTGCTCCGCTGACACAGCCGCCCGGACAAGCCATTACTTCTACAAAGTCATAATGCTCACCGGCTTTAATGCTTTCAATTAAATCACCTGCATTTTTAAGACCGCTGACGATGGCAATACGAAGTTCTCTGTCACCAAACATAATTTTGGTTTCTTTAACACCTTCCATACCGCGAACACCCTGGTAAGCAATTGACATTAAAGAAGTAGAAGATTTATCGGAAGAAAGACGTCTTAATACGGCTTCCGTAACCCCGCCGGTTACACCGAATATCACACCCGCTCCGGTCATAGTTCCAAATGGCATATCCACTGCCTCCGGTTCTAAATCTGCAAATACGATACCGGATTCTTTTATCATCTGAATCAATTCCTGGGTAGTAATAACATAGTCAACATTCGGATCTCCGTTTACTTTGAATTCCTCCCTGGCTGCTTCCTGTTTCTTAGCGGTACATGGCATTACAGCTACATGGACAGGTTTTCTGCTGGAAGTTTTGTTCTGTTCTTTAATTACGGAAGCAAACATCTGCATCGGAGAACGGCAGGTAGAAACGTTAGGAAGCAATTCCGGATAATTTTTTTCACAGAAATTTACCCAGGCAGGGCAGCAGGAAGTAAAGAGCGGCATCTTGTTATCACCTGCTTCCAACCGTTTTAAAAACTCATTGGACTCTTCCAAAACGGTTAAATCGGCACCGGTGGAAGTATCATAGATTTCGTCAAAGCCCATACGTCTTAAGGCAGCAACGATTTTACCTATGGTATTTTCTCCATTGGAATGACCTAATTCTTTGCCGATAGCTACACGCACGGCAGGAGCAATCTGAACCGTAACTTTCGCATTTTTATCATCCAGGGCTTCCCATACTTTGTTTTTATCATTTTTAACAACGATGGCACCGGTAGGACATGCTGCCGCACATTGACCGCATCCTACACAGGGGGAAGAAGCAATTGGCTGGTCAAATGCAGTACTTATGGTCATTTTGGAACCACGGTGAGCAAAGTCTATTGCACCGACATTCTGGATTTCATTGCACATACGTACGCAGTCACCGCAGAGAATACATTTGTTCTGATCTCTTGTAATACAATTGGAAGAATCGTCAATCTTAGGTTCCGCAGCCGTATTAGGAAAGCGTACGCCCTCGATATTAAAGGTAATAGCCAGATCCTGTAACTTACATTTTCCATTATTGTTGCAGGTAGTACAATCTCTGCAGTGGTTTGCCAAAAGTAATTCCAGGATCATTTTGCGGTATTTTCTAAGACGCTGGGTATTGGTTTTAATCTGCATACCCGGTTTGGGAGGTGTGGAACAGGCGGCGTCCAGTCCTCCCCACTCGTTTTCAACCATACACATACGGCAGGCACCGTATATGGATAATTCAGAGTGGTAGCAGAAAGTAGGCAGTTTTATACCGGCTTTGCGAATGACTTCCAGAAGATTTTTCTCTCCGTTTATTTCAACCGGCATTCCGTCTATTATCATATAATTATTCGTATTCATATTTTACACCTATTGCATAACACAACTGCAAGCAGATATGTTACTGCCACATACGATAGAATGCAGACAAAGTAAACACTCTATTGTCATAGATAAAAAGGAGTGAAAGAATCACCTTGTGGCAACCTTTCTTTATCTATATTTTCTTTCACTCTTACCTCTCATACTATTTTTCTCTTAGGTAATTGCGAAGCTCCAATATTGAATCTTATATACCATGCCATTAATACAATTTTAGAGCCGAATTTGTCCCCGGAGGGCAACTGAAGCTATAAACTTCGTATCAATTGTATGGTATATTCGAAAAACTACATAGTTTCGCAATTACCTATATTCTTTTTTTAATCTTCCTTAATAGCGTGGAATGGACAGGTTGAAATACAAGCCTGGCATTTAATACATTTTGTTTCATCAATTTTAAACGGTTCTTTGATTTTACCGGAAATAGCATTAACAGGGCAGGATTTGGAACATTTGGAACAACCTTTACATAAATCCGGGTCAATCTGAATCTTTTTCAATTTCTGGCAGCTTCCGGCCGGACAGCGTTTTTCATAGATATGAGCTTCATATTCTTCACGGAAACTCTTAATGGTACTTACTACCGGGAAAGCAGCAGTTTTACCAAGACCACAAAGTGCAGTGGAGGAAATGGTATCTGCCAGTTCAAGAAGAAGTTCGATATCACCATCCTGGCCATTACCCTCTACGATACGTTCCAAAATAGCAAGCATCCGCTTCGTACCCTCGCGGCAGGGAACACATTTACCGCAGGATTCGTTCTGGGTAAAATTCATAAAGAAACGGGCAACTTCCACCATACAGGTATTACTGTCCATAACTACCAAACCGCCGGAACCAATCATAGCACCCGCTTTTTTCAGAGAATCAAAGTCCAGAGGCAGATCAAGGTGTTCTTTGGTTAAACACCCACCGGATGGTCCGCCGATTTGTACGGCTTTAAATTCACCGCCGTCCCTCATACCGCCGCCAACGTCAAAGATAACTTCACGTAAGGTAGTGCCCATAGGCACCTCAATGAGACCAGTGTTTTCAATATTTCCGGTTAAAGCAAATGCTTTAGTTCCGGCACTTTTCTCCGGACCGATTCCTTTATACCAGTCGGAACCGTTGCAAATGATAAGAGGAACATTTGCAAATGTTTCTACGTTATTTAATACGGTAGGTTTATCAAATAGCCCGTGTTCTACGGTTCTTGGAGGTTTTACTCTCGGCATACCTCTGTTACCTTCGATAGAAGCAGTTAAGGCACTTCCCTCTCCGCATACAAAAGCACCGGCACCCCGGTTAATATGTAGATGGAAGCTAAAATCCGTACCCAGGATATGATCCCCTAACAACCCAAGTTCATTTGCCTGTGTAATAGCAGTTTTTAAGCGGCTTACTGCCATAGGATATTCCGCACGTACATAGATGTAACCTTCACTTGCACCGCAGGCAAGGCCGGCAATCATCATTCCCTCCAGCATTCTGTGAGGGTCACCCTCCATAATGCTTCGGTCCATAAATGCACCGGGATCTCCCTCATCACCATTACATACGATATATTTCTGTTCCGTATTCTGACGTTTTACCTGAGCCCATTTTCTTCCGGTAGGGAAACCGCCGCCCCCGCGGCCTCTTAAGTTGGATTCTGAAATTTCATTAATAATGTCATCCGCACTCATATCAAACAGAGCTTTTTCAAATGCAGTATAACCACCGATTCCAAGGTATTCAAAAATGGAAGTAGCATCAATATGTCCGCAGTGTTCCAATACCAGACGGGTCTGTTTTTTATAAAATGGAATCTCATCCTGTTTTTTATGGATTGTACCGCCTTTCTGGTAAGCCAGACGTTCGATGTGTTTTCCTTCTTTAATGGTTTTCTCAACGATTTCCTCACAGTCGGAAAGTTTAACTTTCGTATAGAGGTAACCCTGTGGCTCAATTCTTACCAGAGGGCCCATTTCGCAGAAACCGTGGCATCCGCTTTTCTTCATTCCGATGGCATTCCCATGAGGCTCTTCCTGAAGCTCTAGGTCGCAAGGGATGTTCTGTTCTTTTAAAATTTCAGTCAAACGGTCATATATTTCCATGGAACCGCTGGAGATACATCCGGTACCGGCGCAAACCAGTATTTTTTTCTCTTCCGCAGTAAGGCTTGTTTCATAGGTACTGCGAAGTTTTACTAGATCTTCTCTATTGTTAAGCATTACTGTTCCTCCTTTAATTCATTCAGAAGTTCCGTAGCTTTATCCGGTGTCATGGCAGGGTATACTTTGTCATTTACGGTAAGTACCGGAGCAAGTCCGCAGGCACCAAGACAGGATACTGTTTCAACCGTAAATAATAAATCATCCGTAGTGGCTTTTATTTCCGAAAGACCTAGTTCTTTACGAAGTCTATCCAAAATCGGAATTGATTTTCTTACATGACAGGCAGTTCCGTCACAAACTTTGATGACATATTTACCTTTTGGCTGCAGAGAGAAGTTCTCATAAAAGGTCGCCACACTGTATATTTTAGCCTGGCTGATTCCAAGTTTTTTCGAGAGATAAGGAAATACTTCTTTCGGCAGGTAACGGTAGTACTCCTGGATATTCTGCAAAATAGCGATAATAGCACTTTGCTTACTTCCAAGCTCATCGATGATTCCATCGATAACCTTGTAGTCAAATGTTTCGTTCATATAATCCTCCATTCTGAAAATGAACTTTTTTTATTAAATTACATGATGAGCTTACTAATTCAGACACAATTTCTTTGATAAACTTTTGGATAACTTAGCCAGTGAAAAGGCCATATCTTCATTTTGAACCAGAACGCTGTCCGGTACATTTAAATTAACCGGCGCAAAGTTCCAGATGGCAAGGATACCGCTTTCTACCATGGAATTACAGATTTCCTGCGCTTCCGATGCCGGTACGGCTATTATTCCGATACGGACTTTCATACGGCCGCATAAATCTTTCAGCTTATCAGAGGAGAGTACTTTCTTACCATTAATAGTAGTACCGATAATATCCTCTCTCACATCAAATGCGGCAATAATATCAAGGCCATATTTGGAAAAACCGTCATAGGAGAGAAGAGTACGGCCTAAATCTCCGGCACCGGCTATAACAGCACTGTCTGCATCATCGTAACCTAAGAATTTTTCTATATCAAAGATCAGGTTTTTCGTAATATATCCAATTTTCGGCCGGCCGCCGGAACTAATTATTGCTAAATCCTTCCTTACCTGCACATCATTAAACTTTAATGCCTCGGCGATCGTTGTAGCTGAAATATTTAAAATCTGATTATCAGGCAAAGATTTCAGGTAATTCAGATACATTGGAAGCCGCTGTAATGTTTGCGTGGAAATGGACTTATAAATCATGATTATTCCCCTTTGCTTTTAATGTACGTATCCATAGCAGCTGCCGCAGCCTTTCCGGCACCCATGGCTAGGATTACCGTAGCTGCACCGGTTACGGCATCACCTCCGGCATATACTCCGGGAAGAGAAGTTAATCCGGTAGTTTCATCTGCAATAATTCCACCCCATCTTTGGGTTTCAAGTCCTTTGGTAGTTGATTTGATGAGAGGGTTTGGAGAGGTACCTATTGACATAATGACACATTCTGTTTCCACATCAAAATCACTGTCTTCTAAAGGAATTGGTTTTGCACGTCCGGATTCGTCCGGTTTACTTAAGACCATCTCCTGGCAGCGAATTCCGGAAACCCAGCCATTTTCATCTCCTTTAATTTCAAGGGGATTGGTTAAAAACAGGAAGTTAATTCCTTCCTCCTTGGCATGTTCGATTTCCTCAAGTCTTGCCGGAAGTTCCTTTTCCGTACGTCGGTAAACGATAGTAACATCTGCACCCAGACGTTTTGCACATCTGGCAGCATCCATGGCAACATTTCCGCCTCCCACTACCGTTACTTTTTTTCCTTTTTGTATTGGTGTGGTGCTATCGGAATTGTATGCTTTCATAAGATTAACTCTGGTTAAAAATTCATTGGCGGAATAAACACCTTTCAGGTTTTCTCCCGGTATATTCATAAATCTTGGAAGTCCCGCACCGGAACCGATAAAGACTGCTTCAAATCCGTATTCATTTTTTAATTCTTCTATGGTTAAGGTTTTACCTACGATCACATTAGTAGCGATTTCAACACCAAGTTCTTTTAAGGTATTGATTTCTTTCTGCACAATAGCTTTTGGAAGACGGAATTCAGGAATACCGTATACCAAAACCCCACCTGCAAGATGTAATGCTTCAAATACGGTAACTTCGTAGCCTTTTTTCGCTAAGTCTCCGGCACAGGCAAGTCCGGAGGGGCCGGAACCGATAACAGCTACTTTATGTCCGTTAGAAGCAGGTTTCACTGCCTTAGCAATACTGCCCCCATTATGATAATCCGCTACGAAACGTTCCAGTCTTCCGATAGCAACAGCTTCCCCTTTAATACCGCGGACACATTTCTGTTCGCATTGGGATTCCTGAGGACATACACGGCCGCATACGGCGGGAAGGGAGCTGGAACGTGTAATAATCTCATAAGCAGCTTCAAAATTACCTTCTGCAACCTCTTCAATAAATTCCGGAATATGAATCTGTACCGGACAGCCGCCGATACAAGGTTTATTTTTACAGTTAAGGCAGCGCTTTGCTTCATCGATTGCCTGCTCTCTTGTATAACCTAAAGTTACTTCCAGGAAATTTTTATTTCTTATCTCGGGTGCCTGGGCAGGCATTTCATTTTTAATGAGAGACATATTCGGCATGTTATTTCACCTCCATTTTATATAGATTACATAACGTTTCATGAGCTTTAAGTTCAAATGGTTTATAAATGGATGAGCGGGCAATAGCTTCATCAAAATCTATTTCAAAGCCTTCAAAATCCGGTCCGTCTACGCAGGCAAATTTGGTTTTACCACCGACACTTAAGCGGCAGCCGCCGCACATACCGGTTCCGTCAATCATAATCGGGTTCATACTGGCAATGGTTTTAACTCCATATGTTTTTGTTAAGCTGCATACAAACTTCATCATGATAAGTGGTCCTATGGTGATTACGGTATCATATTGGTTACCGTCTTCAATTAATGCTTTAAGTGCATCGGTTACCAGCCCTTTTTCTCCGTAACTGCCGTCATCTGTCATTAATACCAGTTTACTGCTGGCATTTTTAAATTCTTCTTCTAAGATAACTAAATCTTTATTACGGAAACCTACGATAGAATGTACTTCGCAGCCTTGTTCATGAAGTTTTTTCGCTACCGGATAAGCGATAGCACAACCAACACCGCCGCCTACTACGGCAACCTTCTTTAAACCTTCTGTTTCCGTTGCTTTTCCTAAAGGTCCTGCAAAATCCTGAATATAATCACCCGTATTTAAGTGATTTAAGGCTTCTGTTGACGCGCCTACGATTTGGAAAATAATGGTCACCGTACCTTTTTCACGGTTATAATCAGCAATCGTTAATGGAATTCTCTCACCGTTTTCATCCACACGAAGAATGATAAACTGACCCGGTTCAGCTTTTTTGGCTATCATGGGTGCATCAATCTCCATTAATGTAACCGTGGGATTTAATATTTGTTTTTTTATTATTTGATTCATATTAATACCCATTGCATAACACATCTGCTCGCAGATGTGTTACTGCCACAAACAATAGATTTCAGATAAGACATGCATTCTATTGTCAAAAATAAAAAGTGCGAAAGAATCTTAATGTGGCATTCCTTCCTTTAAGTATATTTTCTTTCACACGAACGCAACATGGCCGCTTAGGCGACCGTAAATGTTACAGTATGCCTATTAAAGACGTAACTGTGTGATACATCTTGTTGATTGTATTTTATCGTTATTATTTTAACAAACTCTGATTTTATCTTGTAATATAAAGATGGCATATCGATATACTGTTATCGATATGCCAGAATGGATATAGATGCATATAGTTTAACATAAAAAAATCATACAAAATTAATGAACAGACAGTATGTTAAAATATTCAAGCAAACGTTAAGATTTTGTGCCGTTATATAAAAATCAGTATATCGGTATTGTAATATCGATATACTAAGGCATATCATACTAAGGTGATGAATCACCTTAATATGGAATAACTGTCTATGCTATTATTTCTCCAAAAAAGAATAAATAAAATACAGCACAATTTTACTATTGTATTAATAAAATTTTACTATAAGGTTCTCCATAAAAGTGCTAAACTGATAGTACAAAAATTACAAAATAATGAATTTTATAAGAAAGGAAAGGACAATATGCATAAGACAATTAAAAAAGCTGTGTGCATTCTACTGTCTGCTGCTATGATAATTTCATTATCAGCATGCAGTAACTCCAAAGGTACACAAGACAGTACCAATGCCACTATGGGTTCTTCAAGTTCAACAGCAGATTCAAACACGAATGGAGGCAGCGACGAGAAAGTAACTATTTCTTTCTACTCCTGGTGGGCAGATGCAGAACAGGAGATGGGAAATGCATTAATTGAAGCTTTTGAAAAGAAATATCCAAATATTAATGTAGAACCTACCTATATTGCACAAAGTGACTATTTAAGCAAATTGAATACATTGGTAGCTGCCGATACGCTTCCGGATGTATATTACTTAAATGAATACCTTATTAATGACTGGGGCAGTTCCGGTGTATCTGCAGACCTGGCTCCGGAGTTCAAGAAAATGAATATCAATCCTGATGATAAATGGATTGATACTGCGCTTTATAAGAGCGGCGATGCGCTTTATGGTATTAATTACGGTTCCACAACAATCGTTTTATATTATAATAAAGATATGCTTAAAACAGCCGGAATTGAAGCTCCCGGTACTGATGCAACAAAACCCTGGACATGGGATGAATATGTTAATGCAGCAATTGCTATGACAAAAGATGTAAATGGAAAAGGACCAAAAGATTCTGGATTTGATTATAACAGCTGCACACAGTTCGGAACTACTATGACAAACAGCTGGATTTATTGGTTACCACTGCTTTATTCAGGCGGTACTTCAATTGCCAATGATGCCGGTGATGCTCTAAATATTACTTCTGATGCAGCTATCAATACTCTTCAGTCGATTGCAGATTTGTCCCTGGTTCACCAATGTGCACCTACGGCCGGTGTAATGGACAGCGCATTTTCCGATACATCAGCTATGTTAATGAATGGACAGCTGGGTATGTTTATAGGCGGAACATTTTTGCTCGGTAACTTTACTAAAGAAAAATTTGATGTTGGTATTACCCAGATTCCTACATCAAACGGAGCTGCGGCCAGCAATATGGTTTGGTCTGCTGCTTACTCAATGTCTGCTAAAACAGAGCATCCGGATGAAGCTGCATTATTCCTTGATTTTATGGCTGATTTTGATAATACCGTACAAGTATCTCTTGATACAGGAGTAGGTATTGGAACTCTTCCAAGTACAAAAACAACACTGGATCCGTCATCAGAACAATATGCTAATTGGAACAAAGCTTATGATCCGACAATGGCTGAAGTCTCATCCGGTATTTTAACAGGTGCATCCCGTGTTGGTGAAAATGTAACACTAAAGAATTTTTCCACTATCATGGACGAGACTCTGGTGCCTGCAATGGATCTGGTTTGGTTGGGTTCTAAATCAGCAAAAGAAACAATGGCGGAAGTGGAAGATACACTTAAGTCTAAGCTGGAAGGTTCTTGGAAATAACATAACTACATAAAAACTAATAATAATAGCCACTCATTACCTGCATTAAAGTTAGTGCAGGTGAGTGGCTGTTATTAAAGATGACAAGGTGGTGTACTTTTGAATAAAAATAAACCTATAAAAAATAATCTGGTAAAATCAAACTTAAAATGGGGTTATATTTTTATCACTCCTGGAATTATTGGCTTTTTATGTTTTAGTCTGGGCCCTATGCTCTATAGTCTGTATATTAGTACCATGGACTGGAACATTATTACACCTATGAAATTTATCGGACTAAAAAACTATGCAGAAGCTTTCGGTGATAAACTAACCTGGAAGTCTTTAAAAGTTACGGCATATTACACTGTATTAACTGTACCGTTAGTTGTAGCTGTTTCGTTTCTTGTTGCCATGCTTCTGAATATGAAAGTAAAGTTAATCTCCTTAGCCAGGACGATATTTTATATTCCTTCCATTGTTCCGGTTGTAGCCAGTGCTGCAATATGGATGTATATTTATAATCCGACCTATGGCTTATTAAATGGTATCTTACGTAATACGGGGCTGCCTACCCAGAATTTTATATATGGGCCCAATAGTGTTATACCCTGCCTGGCTGTAATGGCCGTATGGGGTGCAGGAAATACGGTAATTATTTATCTGGCCGGTCTCCAGGGTGTGTCTCCCCAATTATATGAGGCAGCAAAAATTGACGGGGCAAAGGGCAGGCAAACATTCCGTCATATAACGATACCGCTTATGACACCAATTATCTTTTATAACGTTGTCATGACTACCATTGGCTGTCTTCAGACATTTACCCAGTCTTATATTATGACGGACGGCGGCCCGGCGGATTCAAGTCTGTTCTTTTCCTTGTTAATTTACCGTAATGCATTTAAGTTCGGAAGAATGGGTTATGCAGCTGCATTATCCTGGATTTTATTTGTTATAGTCGGTGCTTTAACGTTAGTGATATTTTCTACATCGAATAAGTGGGTTTATTACGAAACAGGAGGAGATAAATAATGAAAATGAAATCACTCAGTAATAAATTCAGCATGGCGGCTTTGGTTTTACTTTCGCTCATAATGATCTTTCCATTCTTTTGGCTGGTAAGAAGTTCATTTATGTCTGATAGGGAAATTATGTCGATGCCCATTCAATGGATGCCATCATCGTACAGCTTTGATAATTTTGTACTTGCATTTAAGCGTGCTCCGTTTTTACGATATTTTGAAAATTCCATATTTTTGGTTGTAGTAAATGTTATCGGACAGATTGCAAGTTCCAGTTTTATTGCATTTGGGTTTGCAAGATTTAATTTTAAAGGAAAAAATTTCTGGTTTGCAATGATTCTTTCTACCATGATGATACCTTATACGGTAATTATGATCCCCAGTTTATTCTTTGGCAGAGCGTAGGTTTATATAATACTTACTGGCCTTTGATTTTACCTGCATTTTTCGGAAATGCATTTAATATTTTTCTGGTATGTCAGTTTTTAAGAGGGATTCCGAAGGAATATGATGAAGCTGCCCTGGTTGACGGGGCTAACTATCTGGTGATTTTTTCACGTATCGTACTGCCTATGGCGAAACCGGCATTATGTTCTGTAGGTGTATTTACTTTTATGAGTACCTGGAATGATTTTATGGGACCTTTATTATATCTGGATAAAGATTATTTAAAAACCATGTCACTTGGTTTACAGATATTTATTGGGCAATATACGGGTTCCTGGAATTTACTTATGGCGGCATCAACCGTAGCCATTATTCCTATGATAATTGTATTTTTCTTTGCACAGCGCTACTTTATAGAAGGAATATCTTTCTCTGGATTGAAAGGTTGACTCAGAAAAATATATAATAGTAGTTTTAACGATTTATTCGGAAAAAGGGGATATTATAATGAAATTTGACTTAAAGCAGATACCATTTAGCAGATCCGGTTCTTATATGGCGATTTCAGACAATGCTGCTAATTTTCATGGAAAGAATAATGAGGCAGGATTATATTTAAGAACAATCCATGCTTCGTCTTATGTACCTTTCGTTGCCAGATTGATTCCCAAGGTAGATAATAAAATGGTTGAATATGTATGCGAAGCCAGGCCGGCGGAACTATGTATCACAATGAAAGAGGATCAGATCAGAATATGTTTTGCTGATGAAAATACAATATTATTAAAGGGTATTGGAGAAAATGTAAGTTTAACTTTAGATTTTTTAACAAATAATGCCCAATACGATTACATTTATGAAATAACAGGTCAGGATCAAACCCGTTACATGGCAAATTGTTTTAAAAATAATTGCAGATATTTGATTTGGGCACAGGAAGGTATAACAGAAATAGATCAGGTTTGGAACGAAAGTAGTGCAGAATACAGCAGAATAAATTTTGCACCAAAAGATAAAAAGTTCTTAATTATTTTAAAAGAAGTAGAAACAGAATGGGACGGAATTTACGATGCTTTTCAATATGAAGAGTGTAAAGAAAAAACGGAAAGAGATTTTTTGAATTTCTCACAATCCATGCCAAGCGTTCCATATCAATTTAAAAATGAACATGAAATAGCATCATATATAAACTGGTCCAGTATTGTAAGAAAGGATGGATTTCTTACCAGAGATTCCATGTATATGTCAAAAAATTGGATGTGTAATGTATGGAGCTGGGATCATTGCTTTAATGCAATAGCTCTTTCTTATAATAATGCAAAACTGGCATGGGATCAATTTATTCTTATGTTTGATTTTCAGGATAAGACAGGATTAATACCAGATAGTGTTAATGACGTACATATTGTCTGGAATTATTGTAAGCCGCCGATACACGGCTGGGCTTTATCAAAGATGATGGAGCATATGAAATTAACGGATGAACAGGCAGCAGAAGCATATAACCGAATAACCAAGTGGACAAATTGGTGGCTTTCATACCGTGATCATGACCATGACGGTATATGTGAATATAATCACGGTAATGATTCCGGGTGGGATAATTCCACTGCTTTTAGAATTTTGCCTCCGGTGGAACTGCCGGAATTACAAGCATTTCTGATTTTACAGATGGAAGTACTTGCAAAACTTGCAAAGCAATTGAAGAAAGAGGAAGAAGCTGAAATGTGGCAGCTTAAATCCGAAAATATGCTTCAGATTATGCTGAAACATTGCTTTCAAAACGGCCTTCCCAAAGCGGTAAAGAATACTACTCACGAAATCATTGAGAATGACAGCTTAATACTTTATGAATCAATTGTACTGGGAAATCGTTTACCCGCTGAAATACGTAAAAATATGATTGAAGTATTAAAAAGTGATAAATTCTTAACGGATTATGGATATGCTACAGAAAGTCCTAAAAGTAAATACTATCAACCGGATGGTTACTGGAGGGGACCAATTTGGGCTCCAAGCACCATGATTTTATTGGATGGACTTTATAAATGCGGTGAAACTGATTTGGTGAAGAATGTAGCAAATAAGTTCTGCGGTATGATTCAAAAGAGTGGATGTGCTGAAAATTTTGATGCCCTCACAGGAATTGGATTAAGGGACAGAGCTTACACCTGGACGTCAAGTGTATTCCTTGTTATGGCACATGAATATTTATTATAAATTATACTGAGTGTCGATTCAGAACTTAATAGTATGGTGTTAACTTTTTATGATTCTGAAAGAAAGGATGATATTATGTTTCATAAAATAGAAGAACAACGGATCCATATCGGAGAGGATGGTGTCCATCTGCATTTTCTGCAGGAACCGGAAGAATTATATAATAAAGGCCGGATGTATGCACGTATTACAATTGAACCTGGTTGCAGCATAGCTTATCATGAACATGAGGGAGAAATGGAATCTTTTTATGTTGCAAAAGGCTGCTGTGTTATGGATGATAACGGGACGGAAATGGAAGCTCATGTTGGGGATATTTTGGTTACACCTCACGGTTCTGGCCATGCTGTCTACAATCGTACCAATGAACCAATTGAATTAATAGCCCTAATCATTAATCAAAATTAAGTAATATATGGGGATTTTGATGAAAGAGCTATGTGTCAATTTGGAAAATAATGCAATTTTAAGTTATGGAAAAGATGAATACCTTTTAGAGGTAATTACCCATAAGAAAAAGAGATATGCATTATCTCTGCCGGTATTTGAAATAAATGGAAAAGAATATAGAGAAAATGAATTCCGCTTTGTATCTATAGAAGATGAAAGGCATTTAAATAATGGCGGAAAAGAGATAACAGTATTATATAAGAGTGGGGAGTTACTGGATTTATATGTTCAGCTAAGGGTATTCCCAAATTCACCAGTCATAAAATACAGATATAAACTAAGCAGCTCTGACTCAGTTGTCTTAACAAAAAACAAAGGTAAAGATGCCATATGTTATACATCTATTAAAATAGATAAAAATATTAACAACTGTGCTGAATTACAGTTTGCAGATTTTAACCCAATTGTTCATAGTTATCATCCATATTTGCATACCATTAATACCAATATTGAAAAACAGCAAATTTCTGTTGTAGGTCCGATAGTTCTTGCATGCAGCGATACGGATTGTGTTTTAATGGCTTACGAACACGGTGCGGAATATCCTGACGGGTATCTGGAATTTGAAATAAAAAATTTTGGTGGACTAAGCATTATGCTGCTTGCGAAAAAAGGTAATTATTATTCAGGTCAAAAAGTTACTTCTGAAAATCCTTTTCTGACCTGCTGGTTTGAATTTGCAGTCTGTGAAGGTAATATGGAGGATATGTTTCGATATTATAGAGAATTTATCTTAAAATATATTAGTCTTCACAATGCTTCCAGAGCTCCATATATATATTATAATACCTGGAATAATCAAGAACGTAACCGGAATTTTAAGAACGAGTCCTATCTTTCTGCTATGAATGAAGAACATATGCTAAAAGAGATTGAAGTGGCGCATCAATTAGGAATCGATGTTTTTGTATTAGATACCGGATGGTATCAAAAAACCGGTGATTGGGAAGTTGATAGTAACCGTTTTCCCAGGGGACTTGCGCCAATATATGAAAAACTGAATTCCTATGGTATGAAGCTTGGATTATGGTTAAATCCAATTGCGGTTGCCAAAACATCCAAAATATTTTTAGAGCATCCTGAATATGTAATTGAGGAACATAATGGTTTTAGGAACTTGGGAAATATTTGGGAAACAGAAGAGAGTTATGAGGTTTGTCTGGCATCGGGATACTCTGATTATTTAATACAGGTTATGGTAAATATGTATCACAAAATGGGCGTCAGTTATTTTAAATGGGATGCAGTGGGACAATATGGATGTCAAAGTACGAAACACCATCATGGCGGGGAGAATAATTCGGTACAGGAAAGGCTGGATTGTTACAGCTATCAAATGGGGCTAAGTATGATACATGTTGTTGAAGAAGTTGCATTACTATGCCCTGATGTTATAGTAGATTATGATATTACGGAAGAAAAGCGTTTTGTCGGTTTAGGATATCTTTCTGTTGGAAAGTATTTTCATGTTAATAATGGGCCTTATGCAAAGGATTTTGAATTACCTCAGAATTTACGGCTATTTGGAAATGAGAGAGAAGTGTTCATGGAGCCTTTTATGAATGTATTTAGTTTTCCGGGAGTTATGAGGTCAAAAATATGCAGACAGAATTTACTGTATGATTTTTCATTCCTTCCATACTATTTCTGGCACATTTCTTCCCTGATGGACCAACTGTGGTCCGGAATAACGCAATGACTTCTATGACACTTGGCGGAAATGGAATATGGGGCGATTTGTTAGGTCTTAGCGTAAAGGAGATAAATGTAATAAGCAGTTTTATAAAGTCATATAAAAAAGTTGCGAAAGCTGTAGTAGAAAATTATCCGGTAAATACCGGTTCTATTGGGTCGAACCTGGAAATATATGAAAAAATAGATTATAAAAGCGGGAATGGGATGATTGGGATTTTTACAAGATGGTCTGGACCTATTCCTATTTAACGCAACCTATAGATCCAGACATAAAAGTAAATATAATAGGAACCAATGACTGGGAACGCAAAGAGAACGGCAGTATACAGATAAGCATCAGTACTTCAGATAATGATGCACGGAGTATCTTTATAACGGCCTAAATTATAGGGCGAGCTTCCCAAAGTTTGATAAATACATTAGGAGGTTGATACTTACTATGACACATGATGAACAAATATTAAGAAAATTGTCCAGGGAGTTCGCTGTGGCAGCAAATGATGATATGAATCTAAAACGGAAAGAACTGCATAAAGCAGTGGTAGACTTACATATGGTCCGCCCTGTAATATTAATAGATGAACTGCCCTGGAACGAACTAAATCAAAACGGTGAATTAACCCTGCAATGCGAAGATCCATATCTTAAAAGCGTAGAAAGATATATAAGGCAGACACTCTATAAATGGAAGTATATTCCTGGCGATATGATAATCCCTCCTTTCATCGGAGTTAGTAAAGTTATACATACAACAGGTATTGGATTGCAGATTAATGAAGAAACGGTTTCTACAAATTCTGAGAATAACATTGTTTCCCATAAATTTATTGATCAGATGGAAGATGAGTCCTGTCTGGAACTTTTACATAATGAAGTCATTACTTATGATAAAGAAGAGTCGGAACGACGTTATAATCTGATTGCAAACATGATTGGTGATATTATTCCCGTAAAGCTGACCGGTAACCGTTGGGTATTTGACACTCTCTGGGATGATGTTGCCCAACTGCATGGTGTTGAAAATACACTGATTGATTTGCTGGTTCGTCCGGAGTATATGCATGATATTGCAGAGAAACTAACATCAATTTTTATTGATAAAGTACGTCAGTATGAGGAATTAAATTTATTTGAAGGTTATCAGGATACGGTACACAGTACCACGGCTTATTCGGATGATTTACCATCGAAAAATTTTGACGGAACACATTTTAAAGCTAAGGATGTGTGGGGGAGAGGAGCAGCACAGGTTTTTGCGTCTGCGTCACCAGAAGCCAGGAATGAGTTTGATATTCCTTATATGTGCAGGGCTATGGAACAATTCGGGCTGGTGTACTATGGGTGTTGTGAACCTTTGCATAATCAGATTGATATTGTATCCAAAATACCTAACTTGAGGAAAATATCTGTCACGCCCTGGGCTGATTTTGATATCGCTGCTGAGTGTATTGGAAAGAAATATGTTATGGCAGCCAAAGCGAATCCGGCAGCAGTAGCAATACCTAATGTGGATGAAGGGCTATACGCAGTGAATTAACACACATTTTTGATGCTTGTTACCGCAACGGCTGTTCTTTTGATTTAGTACTTAAGGATATAAGCAGTGTTGCTTTTCATCCTGAGAATTTGATTAAATGGGAAAGAATAGCGATGGAATTGGCTAGAAATTATGGCGGGTGAATTTAAATTACAACAGATTACTGTTTCAAATGATGTTGGTAAGATGAATTTTTATTCGAACTAAAACTGAATATATACGAAACAACGGCTGCTGGCTGAAACGAGTCAGCAGCCGTTGTTTCTGCGTAAAATGTAATTACAATTTTTTTCGTAAAAATTTTTATGTAATATAAATTTTGACTAAAACATAATTACAATAGATAATAGTGTTTCTTATTATTGGATATTTGTAATATTTTTGGATTTGTTATAGTAAATATAAATTTAAATATTGAAGATATATTATTTCTATAAAATATATAGTTAAAAATAAAGAAAAAACAGAAGAAAAGTGTATTAAGTTATTAAAGATTATGTAATTAGACTAAAAAAATAATAATACTATAAATTTATTACAATTGTTAAAAAAGTGAATTAATTATAATATATATAAACTCTGGTAAAAACTTTGGATACTCCTTAAAAATCATCTAGAGTATTCATATTATGAAAGGGGAATATATATTGGAAAAAAAAATTGACTTATATCTCATTTCCGGATTTTTAGGTTCCGGAAAAACTACTTTCTTACAAAATATGCTGAAAAACCTGGTGGGTAGAAAGGTTGGGTTCTGATAAATGAATTCGGCAGTATAGGAATTGATGGCAGATTAATTGAAAAGGAGGGTATTGAGCTAATTGAGATAAATAATGGATCTATTTTCTGCAGTTGTCTTAAGGGAAGTTTTGTAAAAGCATTAATTGAACTTTCTAAATCGGATATTGATCTTTTGTTAATTGAGAATTCAGGTATGGCAGATCCTTCTAATATGCACCAGATTTTAGATGAATTGAAAAATAAGACATACAGGTCTTTGAACTATAAAGGTGCAGTCTGTATTGTAGACAGTGTAAACTTCTTAAAACTTGTACGGGTATTAGCACCTGTACAGAATCAAATTGCTTCCAGTAACTTTATCATTATTAATAAAATAGATAAGGCAGACCAGTCTATGGTTATGGAAATTGAAAAAAAGATTCATGGGATTAATTTATCTGCATTTATTTATAAAACCATATATTCTGAAGTACCAATACCTGTTCTGGAGGAAAAGCTGATTGATAACGGATATCTCGGTGAAACCAGCAACCGGACCAGCAATCGCCCGGCTACGTATTCTTTGGAAAGTGACGAGATATTTATGGAAGAAAAAATTAAAAAATTCATACAGATTATAGAAAATTATTCCTTTCGAATAAAAGGATTTATGAAAAAAAGCAACAACGGTTGGTGGCAGGTAGATGTCGTAGATGGTGATGTCAAAATATTTGAAGCAGAACCTGGAATTAAGGATATACTTACTACAAGTAAATTAGCAATTGTAGGGAAGAATACAGCAGGTTTTAAAAAAGAAATCCTGAATGCCTGGGAATCAGTATTTGATAAAAAGCCCATGATTTATAATGATTTTGATGGATGCCAGATTAATATACAAAAGAAAAGGAGAAGTAGTCATGAATTCAAAACAGTTAGTATTAGATGCTCTCTATAACAAAGAGGTAGAGAGAATTCCATGGGTACCTTTTGTTGGATGTCATGCAGCGAGCTTAATTAATGCTGACACAGAAGAATATTTTAAGAATGCAGATCTTATCGTTAAGGGTGTAACCAGGGCTTATGAACTGTATCAGCCGGATGGACTGCCGGCTTTATTTGATTTGCAGCTAGAAGCAGAAGCTATGGGGTGCAAATTAATCTACGCTAAGGATAATCCGCCGGCAGTATCAAGTCATATACTGGAGGAAGGCGTTCAACTTAAAGACCTCAAAGTCCCTACAGAGAAAGACGGCAGGTTCCCTGTCGCTTTGGAAGCAACCAGGAGAATTGTTAAGGCTTTGGGAGAGAAAATTGCAATTTATGGTCTGATTACCGGTCCTTTTACCCTGGCTCTTCATTTAAAAGGTACAGAAATTTTCTATGAAATGTTAGATGAGCCGGATGATGTGAAAAGTTTAATGGAATTTTGTAAAAAGGTATGTATTAATACTGCCAGAATGTATATGGAAGCCGGGTGTGATATTATTGCAGTTGTCGATCCTATGACATCCCAGATCTCACCGGATAATTTTGATGAATTTGTAACGCCCTATGTAAGTTCTGTAATGGAATATATCAGGGAACAGAAAAAGGGATCCTCTTTTTTTGTCTGCGGTAATGCAAAACGCAATATTGAAGTAATGTGCAGGACTAAGCCGGACAATATCTCTATTGATGAGAATATTCCGCTGGAATATGTTATTGAGACCTGCAAACCTTATGGTGTATCTGTAGGAGGCAATATTAAATTGACCCTCACCATGTTATTCGGGTCAAGAATGGATAATGTAAATGATGCAAAGAACTGTATGACTATTGGTGGAACAAAAGGATTTATTTTATCACCGGGTTGTGACATGCCTTATGCTACTCCTATAGAGAATGTTAAAGCAATTACCAGTACAGTCCTGGGTAATATGACTGATATTTTTGATGAGAATGAAGTTCTTAATATTACAGACTATGAACTTCCCGACTATTCAAATGAAAAGCAGGTAATTGTGGATTGTATTACACTTGATTCAGAGAGCTGTGCCGCTTGCCAATACACAATGGAAGCTGTGTTAACATCAGCTTTGCCGTTAGGAGACAAAGTAAAGGTAATTGAACATAAAATTAAACAAAAGGAGGGTATAGCCTGTATGCTTAAATTAGGAGCAACAAACGTACCCACTATCGTTGTGGACGGCATTATAAAGTATGTCAGTATTCTTCCGGATAATACTGAGTTAACTGCATGTTTTAAGGCAGCGGCAGATCTGAAAAGGAATAAATATTTAACCGGTGAAAACTAAATTATCGGTATTGTCTCGGTGATAAACCGGTATATTTCTTAAAAACCTTAGAAAAATAACTTTGATTATCAAAACCAGTAGCGACTGCTATGTCAATGATAGAGTAATCCGTATTGGCAAGCAGCCGTTTACTTTCTTCAATCCTTACCATGTTTAAATACTCTTTAAAGGATGAACCCGTGTACTGCTTAAATATGGTGGAAAAATAAGAAGGGTTTAGATGGACATGTTCTGCCACATTTTCAAGTGTAATATCATCTGCAAAATTTTTTGCTATAAAATTGATCGCTTTTTTTGTGATTTCATTCTGTTTCGTGGGTACAGATATAAACATGGATTCCATAAATGCTTCCACGATTTCTTGTAACTTAAAGCATAAGTTATCAAAACTGGTAATCTGTTGTAGTGTTTTTATAAAATTATTATTTATTTTTAATATAGTATCTGAAGGTGACCCGCCTTCTATTGCAGCCCGTGACAAAAGAGAACACAGTTCAACGGCACGTGATTTTATTATATCAAGGCTGCTGCCGGCTGAGAAAAAAACATAACCCAGTAAATCATTTAAAACTCCCTTGGCATCCTGAATATTGCCAGTTCTCACTTTTGTAAGCAGTTCTTTTTCTTTCTCATAAGGATAAAGAGTATCGGATTCCGTCTTATTAAACTTATACATCTGAATGGATTCATTTATTTTAGCCTGTTGATATAATTTCCCTTTATTCATAATTAACTGCTGCTTACTCTCTGTTATAAGATTAGAAAACAGATAATATAATAACTTGCTGACCTGGGTTACCAATTTTGGGGTAAGTATTTTTATATTTCTGGCTTCATCATACAAATCCAAAAGATTACTTGTTGGAATCTGATAGCGTTTCGCTATATCCTGAAACAGGATTGAATCAGGATAATCCATAAGAAAAGGTCCTACTAAAATGGAACCCAGAAAAACTTTGTTGTTCAGTAATGGGAACACGATATGATTTAAGTTTGCATGACAGGAGAAAATATAGGTTTCTCCTAAATTTATTGCTTTTTTACTGGCATTAATATGTAGCTTTTCACAAGTATCATCCATAGGTAAATAGTGCTGAAACTTGCTGCAAAAAAAGTTCAATTTACCGCAAGACTGTAAAATTAGACCCTGATCGTCAATAACCTGGATTGGTAAATCCAGGCATTCCTGGAAAGTCACCATCATCTCATTTAATTGCTTTTTTTCTACAAAGGAATACATTAAAGGCTGTTGCATTTCTTACACCATCCAATATAAAATTAAGTCATTATATGTAATACTATAATAATAGCACAAAATACCTGAAATAAATACATGAAACCTAAAATTAATACACAAAGATTTTTTAAAAAATTATATAATTACTTATATAATCTATCAAATATCAGGTGTTATCAATCCAAAGTTTTGTGGCTTAGTATTTTAATTGTCAAATATTTATTTATATATAAAATGGGATGAATATACAAATAATTACCTGAACTTTAACAAAAAAAATGCCCAGGTGTGTCTGGTACGTTAAATACAAAAGGAGGACTTAAATATGACTATTATTGAGGAGATTTCAACTGCATTACAAAAAGGAAAAGCGAAACAGGTAAAAGTATTAGTACAACAATTACTGGATGAAGGAGAGAATCCAAAAAAAATATTAAATGAGGGATTACTTGCTGGTATGTCCTGTATTGGCGAAAAATTTAAAAATAATGAAGTTTTTGTACCGGAAGTCCTGGTCGCAGCCAGAGCTATGAATGCCGGACTTTCGCTCCTTGAACCTATATTGGCAGAAATTGGGAATCAACCATTGGGAAAAGCTGTAATTGGAACAGTTAAAGGCGATTTGCACGATATAGGAAAAAATCTTGTTTCTATGATGCTAAAAGGTGCAGGGTTTCAAATCATAGACTTAGGAATAGATGTTGATGCTGAAGTGTTTGTTAATAAGGCGGAAGAAGAAGATGCCGATATTATATGCATGTCTGCTTTACTTACAACAACAATGTCCAATATGAAAGATATCATTGACATACTTATAAAAAAGGTATCCGGGATAAATACATTGTTATGGTTGGCGGTGCACCGGTTAATGATAATTATGCAAAACAAATCGGAGCAGATTTTTATACTCCGGATGCAGCCACTGCAGCGGAGACTGCTAAAAAAGCGATTACTATGCGAAGTGCGTTACAAACTCAACTTTAAAAATAAATAAATTCATAATTCATCTTTTACCATGGAAAATAAAACTTAACAGCTGGCTAATTACTGAAAGAAGGGTACTAATTATATGATGAAAAGAGTCAGGAATAATAAAAAGGAGCTAAATTTAAATTGGAAATTTACATATTTAGCTTTATTCACTTTTACTATCATATTTATCCTTTGTTTTACTGTTATTACTTTTATTTTCAGCCGGCGTGAGATTCGGGATACCAAAGCATTATTGACTGCAGATTATCATAGGGCAGAAGATTTATTGGACACATTTATGAATGAACAGTTTATGACTTCCTATACGGTGGTATGCAGTAAGTGGGCACAGCAGCTGCTGAGCAAAACTATGTTTTCTTCTGAGGCAGATTATCAGTTATATAAAGCAAATGCTACACACTTTTTAAATAGCATTTCGACCATTAATAATGATATGAATTGTGTCATCATTTCAAAGGACAATAAATTCGTAAAGAATAATAATAGTTTTAAGCTGAAAAATGGCTACAGTATTACACACGAGGCGTGGTATGGAAAATTACTTAAAGATCATAAATATATTGATTATTCGGGAGGTGGATTATTTACTAACAATACGGTGAAAAGGTCTATCTCTGTCTATTATCTTGTAAACAGTATTTATAATTTTAAGTTACTTGGTTATTATGCTGTAAATCTGGGATATAATCAGTTTGATTTTTTGCGGGAAGCAGCATCGGTTGATGAATATATTATCATTAGAGATGAATATGGTAACTATGTGCTGTCCAATTTTGACAATACAGATGATATTACCGGAATCCTAAATCAAGAAATGGCAGATAAAGTAATTAAGAAAGATGGGTATATAGTATATAAAAATACATTAATGAATGGTCATTGGAATGTTTGGATTTTTAAAAAGAACAGGCCTTTATTTGATACTTTCAGCAAATATATTTATGCCTTTCTTATTTTGCCGCCGGTTGTAATTATTTTACTTATTATATCCCTTCTTTTTTAAGATATTTAACTGAGCCCATAGTCCTATGTACAAATGCCATGAAGAAAATAAGGAATAATCAGTTTGGAATCACAATACCAAATCGTTATAATGATCAAATCGGACAGATGATCGATGGTTTTAATGAAATGTCAACCGCATTATCGAATCTGATACAGCAGAACAGGATGAAAGACAAACTGAGGCAGGAGGCTGAACTTAAAATTTTACAGCAGCGGATCAATCCTCATTTTTTATGTAATACACTTGAAATAATGAATGGTATGATACTGTCAGGCCAGGAAATGAAAGCAGTTCGTTTCTGCGAAATGCTTGGAAAAATGTATCGATATGATATGGGAGATGAAGACTTTGTATCACTAAAAGAAGAATTGTCCTACGTTAAGAATTACTTGGCTATTATTCAATGCAGAAATGGAAAACTGACAGTTTCCTACGAGATAGATGATGAAGTAATGAACTTATCCATTTTAAAATTTATAATTCATCCTATTGTTGAAAATTCCATTAAGCATGGTTTTAGGGAAAAACCAATAGATAATAATTTAACCATTGTTATTAAAAAAATGGAATATCAATTATATGTTGATATTATTGATAACGGCGATGGCATTCCAGAGGAAGATTTCTTGGAGCTGCAGGATAAAATCAAACGAATAAAAAGCGGACAAAAGGTACAATATTCCGGACATATCGGTATTATGAATACATGTTACCGGCTTTTTCTACAGTATGGAAATGAATGTGATTTTATGATGGAAACCAATTTACATTATGGAACAAAAACTGAAATACGGATACCTATTAGGGAGTGATAACGATGTATTCAATTTGTATAGCAGAAGATGAATATTACGTTCAAAAAAGTTTGGAAGCAAGAATTATAGCATTTTCCTATGATATCGAAATTAAAGGATTTGCCAGTAATGGAGACGAAGCATTAGAACTTTATTATAAATATAGCCCGGATATCTTCTTAGTGGATATTAATATGCCTGACAAAGATGGGTTTCAATTTATTAAAGAAGCAAAAGAAGACCCTAATAACAAGACTAAATTTATTATTATCAGCGGATACAGTGATTTTAAGTTTATGAGACAGGCAATACAATTTTCCGTTTTTGATTATATTCAAAAACCGATTGTTACGGAAGAATTTGAGGAAATTTTAAAAAAGGCCATTGATTTATTAAATAAAGAAAAATCAGAGAATTTACTATCATGCAAAGAAGACATATACTGTGATGAATTTAAAGAGAGTTTATCAGGCGAAGTACTTAACGGGACTATACTTCTTGTATACAGCTGTCAGAATAATAATTTTATTAATAGTTATGAGGCTGCGGATTTATATTTAAATCTTAAAAAGATCAGTAATTTAGAGAGAATTCTATTTAAAGACGAAAAGTCACTAAGCCTTTTTTACTTTTCCAATAAGTATATTATGAATGAAAAATTGGTAAAAGTAAGTAAAAACTTTAATAGGAAAAATGAAGGAATATTTATCAGTCAATATCTGAACCAGGATAATTTTGAGCAGGTAATGCATAATATTGAATGCACACTTAACCTTAGATTTTTTCGGAGATGTGAATATATATGTATCAATACGAATCAGGAGAAAAAATATAAGGTGGAAAATCTGGAAATCCTTAACTATGCAGTGGAACATGGAAATACCGAAATTTTACATAAACAGATCTGCAGCAGAATGGATGAGATATATAAAACTCAGAATACCGTTCAACTGAATGCCTATTATCAACAGGTTATCTTATTTATAATAAATCAATATAACAAAAATGATTTGCATGTTCCGGAAAATGTTAATAGAGGTATGCTTCCATTTGCTTTGGTCAAATACACTTACCAGCAAATTACAAATTCTTTATGCAGTATGGGTGAGAAATTAATCGAGGATATAAATAAAATTAAGAAAACAAAGGATTTATCTACCGAAATCTGTATTTACTTACAGAATCACTTTAATGAGAATATTTCTCTGAATGATTTGGCAAAACAATTTTATATTTCTCCCAGCTATCTGTCACATTATTTTAAGAAAAAGGAAAACATGACCGTAGTAAAATACCTGGAATATATTCGTTTAATAAAAGCAAAGGAATACTTAGAGAAAACTCAAATGCCTATTACAGATGTTGCTGAGCAGGTTGGATATTATGATAATAATTACTTTGCAAAAGTATTCCGCAAAGAGTTCAAAATTTCTCCTAGTGATTACCGAAAACAAATTTTATTCTAATCCGGTGTAATTTTGAGTTTTTTTTGGTGTATCAAAGTAAAAAAAGGGCTGTCGCACTAAATGCGGGCCCTTTTTCATTCCGCGAAAGCAAAGTGAGAATTAGCAAGCTTGCTTGCAATAATTCGAACGCGCACGCGAACCGAAGAAACTCGCAAAGCGTGTTTCTTCCGGTTAGGGATGTTTATCACATTTTAGGGTATCAAAATAGCGTGTGATTATTATCCAACAGAGACACGTTCTCACTCGGTTGCCGCACATAGCGGTACATAAGGTCGTGGCAGATAAGTGATTCTGCCACAACCTAAGTACCGATGGCGGCAAACGGTCTCTGAATGGATTAATAATAAAGTAATCTGCATTATTTTAATGTATATGAAAAGTGTTGTGAAAAAACAGAATTCTAAAATCAGAGCGATAGAAGTTATTCTTAACATGCCTTTAAATTTAACAATACTCACGAAAAGCTACTTCATTTTTAGCTTCATAAATTTTATCGATTAATTTTTTATCAAGTGGAGTGAATTTATAACCCTTTGGGTAGATAAGGACGTCTTTATATTGGTGATTGGGTACATAACACTTTCTTTGAATGAGGCCGTAACGCTCCAGTAAATCCTCCGGAATCGGTGATACCCACATAAATGTGGTTGGAATATGGGAGAGCAGGTCAAACTGACTGCAGCGTTCATAAACATAGATTCTCTTTTTTAATGGATTGGGTTCTTTGATCTTTTTCGTGTCACCACCGGTAATATAAGGAACAGAAATATCTCCGTGGGTGATTTCCATGAATTTGCTTAATTCCCCATAATGAATATCTTTTAAGGACGCTAAAGGGTGATTCTTTGACATTACAGCCAGATATTCATATTCCCATATGAGATCATAACTGAAATCTTTTTCTGCAAGATAATTAAAAAAGTAATTTTCATAAATACATTGATACCTGATAATCCCCAAATCAAATTTATCGTATATTATATTATTAATTGCCTCCATGGAATTGGTTTCTTTAATATTAATGACGATCTCTTTATCCTGGTCTAACTCGGAAACAAAGCTGGTTAAGCCTTTTGCAATATAGCTTCCATGTGGGATGGAGATATTGATGCATTGCTTTCCTGACTCTTCAGAAGTGTTTAATGCTTCTATTTTATCCATCTGAGCTAATATATTTTTAGCATATCTTAAAAATTCCGCACCTTTCCCAGTGGGGATAACCCCTTTTGAGGTCCTCTTAAAGATGGAGATACCAAGACTGTCCTCCAGTTCTTTGATTGCTTTGCTTAAGTTAGGCTGAGCCATATAGAGGTTGTCTGCCGCCTGAGTAATAGATCCTAAGCGTTCAACTTCAACAGCATACTTAAAATATAATGTGTTCAAATCTGTGTACCTCCATTTAATTTACGATTGTTTTATTTTTTCCTGTAGGTGTTTTGATAAAATAGCCAGAGAAGCAGCCATATTTTCATTCTTTACCATAATGGTTTCCGGTGTATTTAAATGAACCGGGGCAAAATTCCAGACTGCCAGAATGCCGCCGGCAACAAGTTGATCACATACTGTCTGAGCCTGGTCTTCCGGTACTGCGATAATACCGATATGAATATTCATACGTCTGCACATTCCGCTTAACTTATTAACCGGTAAGACTTTTTTACCGCATAGTTCGGTGCCTACAATCGTATCGTCAATATCAAAAGCTGCAACGATATGCATTCCGCAGCTATCAAATCCTTTATAGGAAAGAAGTGCACTGCCAAGGTAACCGGCACCTACTAAAACAGCATCTTTCACATTATGGTATCCCAATATATTTTCCATATTATAAATCAAATCGGATATGATAAATCCGGATTTGGGCTTTCCTTTGGAAGTGCTGACAGCGGCTAAATCCTTTCTTACCTGAACTTCATTCAAGGAAAGATCTGCTGCAATTGCAGGTGAGGCAATGACGGTAATCCCTTCTTTTTGAAGCTGCTTTAAATGTTGAAGATAATAAGGCATACGCTCCAATGCCTGTGTTGAAATTGAAATGGGGGAATCGTTAAAATCGTTCATATTTTACAGTCCCACTGCCAGAAAAATAGATTATAAAATCTTATACGGCATCCTTTTCTTAACTATATTTTCTTTCACTAATACTTTTTGAATATATCAGTATCCGAATATCGATATTATAATGCTGATTTGAGTTTCTGTCAATCATTCCTTGTGAAATAGGCTGGGAACAGAAAGAATTTTAGTGTTTATTTTTAATACTCATTTTTTACTTATTTTTAATGATATTTTGTTTCATTCATTCAAACGGTATACAATTTGATATAAATTTGTTATAATATAAAAAATTTGAGGTTTGCAAATAATTACCAAATGGTAACAAAAAAAGAAATCGGCTTTAAACAGAAAGCGCTTTCGAAACTATTAATTTTGTGTATCTGCCTAATTACCGGCACATAATTTAAGACACACAAAAATCAAATGCAGGAATGGAGGAATATTATGATTGGAGCAACAGAAGACAATAATTATTATGAACTAACCAGTCCCACAAGCCTACCTAAGGCAACCGGGTTTTTATGGAATGAAAAGATGATGATTCAGGTGAATTGCAGGGGTTATGCAGTGGCACAGTTTATGCAGCCGGAACCTGCAAAATACTCTCATGGCCCTAATATGGAGGCAAAATCCTTTATGCAGCCGGAGCAGCCGTATTATATCAATCATCCCGGCCGGTTTGTTTTTGTGAAAGATGAGGTTAGCGGTGAAGTTTTTTCAGCACCTTATGAACCAGTGCGTAAACTACCGGATCAGTATAAATTTTCAGTAGGTAAACATGATATCAAATGGAGAGTGCAAAGCGGAGACATTGTAATTGAAATGAGTCTCAGTCTGCCCAAAGCTGATGTAGCAGAGATGTGGCGGGTAAAAGTTATCAATCTGTCAAAACAGAATCGAAAAATAAGTATTTATCCATATTTTACAGTAGGGTACATGTCCTGGATGAACCAAAGCGGTGAATATAACGAAGAGTTACAAAGCATTGTATGTTCTTCCGTTTCACCTTATCAGAAATATCAGGATTATGCAACAATAAAGAATTTCAGTGATAAGACATATCTTTTAGCAGAAGAAAAGCCATATTCCTGGGAAGTCAGTGAAGAAGCGTTTGAGGGAGAGGGCGGTATTACAATGCCGTCTGCGGTGCTGGAAGAGGAATTAGCAAAAGGGGATTCCAGATATGAGATGCCGGTCTGTGTTTTTCAATATAAGTTAGATATGAAACCGGGTGAGGAAAAGGAATACCGTTTCCTATTCGGCCCTGCCAAGGATGAGAAAGAGATTGATTCTATCCGTTTTAAATATTTCTTAGATAAGGACCAAAATGGCAAGGACGGTTTCCGCCTGGCTGAAAAAGAGTATGCGGATTATATAGCGGAAGGAAAAGGATGTATTCAGATAAATACACCGGATCAGGATCTTGATAACTTTGTAAATCACTGGCTGCCAAGACAAATGTATTACCACGGCATTACCAACCGGCTTACGACTGACCCTCAGACCAGAAATTACCTGCAGGATAATATGGGTATGAGTTATATTAAACCCCAAATTGCAAGAGCTGCCTTTCTTCATGCTTTAAGCCAGCAGAATGAAAACGGTGCAATGCCGGATGGTATTCTTTTACACAAAGATGCGGAATTAAAGTACATTAACCAGGTTCCCCATACGGATCATTGCGTATGGCTTCCGATTTGTATCGGAGCATACCTGGAAGAAACAGGGGATTCTACTATTTTAAATGAATTAGTGCCATTTGCAGATAATAAGGAAAAAGTGACTGTTAACGAGCATATCGACAGGGCAATGCGCTGGTTAATCAGTGACCGTGATGGCCGAGGCCTTAATTATATTAAACAGGGTGACTGGTGTGACCCTATGAATATGGTAGGGTATAAAGGAAAAGGTGTATCCGGCTGGCTTACTATGGCTTCTGCCTATGCTTTTATTATCTGGGCTGATATCTGTGAACAAAACGGCAGAAGTTTGGTTAGCAGTGAGTTCCGCTTAGAGGCTGATAAGTCTAACAAAATAATCAATAAATATTTATGGGATGGAGAATGGTACGGCCGTGGTATAACGGATGACAATGTGGTTTTTGGTATCAGTAAAGATAAAGAAGGAAAGATATTTATTAATCCCCAGGGGTGGTCTTTATTATGCAAAGCAGCAGATGAAAGCAAGAAAGAGAAAATATTAAAATCCGTAGCAGAGCAGCTTGAAACTCCTTATGGTGTTGAAAAACTGGCACCTTCTTATACATCCATGCGTGAAGATGTTGGACGTGTAACCCAGAAACATCCGGGAACAGCAGAAAACGGTGCGGTTTATAATCATGCCGCCGCCTTTTATATCTATGCCTTGTATACCGTAGGGGAAAATGATAATGCTTACCGTTTACTCCGTAAGATGCTTCCGGGACCGGATATGGAAGATATCATCAGAAGAGGACAGTTACCAGTATTTATACCAAATTATTATCGTGGAGCTTACAGACAATTCCCGCGTACCGCCGGACGTTCCAGCCATTTATTTAATACCGGAACTATATCCTGGTATTACCGCTGCCTGACGGATGGTTTGTTTGGATTAAAGGGAATAAAAGACGGGCTAAGCATTAATCCAAAACTACCATCCCATTGGCAGGAAGCAAGTGTTATCCGTAATTTCAGAGGAGCAGAACTTCAGATTGAAATAAAAAGGGAATCCGGAATTGAGGCAACGGAAGTTTATGTAGACGGCAAGTTAGCAGACGGCGGTATTGTCAAAGATGTAAAAAAGGATATGGTATATAAAGTATTGGTTAAAATGCCGGTCTTGGAATAGAAGGCTGCAACGCTCTTTCTCCTCAGACTATGAAATTTCATTTCTCTATTATAATATAAAAAGATGGTAATTTTAACGTTGTTCAGTATATTACAGTAGCTTAAACAATCTTCTCTTTGAATTTAAAGGCAGAAGAATTGGATGAGGTAAAAGAGGTAGGCTAGTTATGATTTTGTGGATCAATATCTATGATGTAGGCGTGAAAGTTATGATGTTAGATTGTAAATTTATGCTTACACGATAGAAACTCCGATTAAACCTTTAATACCTCTATGAATTTTTATTGATAGGAAAAACATGGTACTTTTCAAATTGAAATAACCTCTAATTCTTTTTATAATAACCATATAGTTTATATGGTTAAACAAATAAAAGAAAAGGGGTTTTGTATGAAAGAGTATTTTACTATTGATGACTTGTCTGTAATGACAATGTTATCTACAAGAACACTTAGAAATTATATTATTCAAGGTTTTTTATCCGGCGAAAAAGTAGACGGTGTATGGAGATTTACTGCCAATGATATAGAAAAATTTTTAAAAGTAGATTTTGTAAATCAGAGTGTTCAGAGCAAAAAAAACGGAATAGTTTTTTATTATTTATCTAATGAGGTTAAAAATGAAAATTCAGTTTGTTCGATATATGATTATTCAGATGTTGAAAATGAAGAAGCTGAAAATATCTGTAATAGAATGATAGAATTGGTGAACTCCAATCAATATGGCAAAGTTACATTTTCTTATTCATATAATGGGAAGAAGAAAATGGTGCGTATTATCTTAATAGGAACAATAATAAAAATTCATACGCTGATGAATGATTTTATTAACTTATCACAATAATTATTTAATTAACATATCTAATCTGGAATTTTATACCTGTGTTTTGTTTAAAGCAAAGAAAAACTCAAGCTTTCAATAGTCTTGAGTTTTCCTTTGCAATATGAACTTATTAATTCAAGGTTTCATCAGCAAGATAGGCTACAAGAATATAACGTTTTGGAGCGGAGCCAATATAGTCAAAGGGATAACAGGTGCTGACAGTCAGAGTCGCACCTGGTTTTGGAACTATAACGGTGCGGTCTTCCTTATCAACGATTCGTACTTTTTTCACTTTGTATTTAAACTCTCCGGCAGAAGTACGGACTATAAGTAAATCACCTTTTCCTACTTTCCCAAGTTTTCGAAATACGGTATCGCGATGACCGGCTAATACCGTATTGTCATTTTCACCGGGTAAAACACTTTCTGCAAAATGTCCAACACCTTTTTCCAGTTCATCCTCATTCGTACCCTCATATATTGGAAGGGTAGCATCTTTTTTTGGAATATATAATTCTCCAATGTTCTCACCCATTGTCGGTCGAACGGGATATAATGCTGTGTCATCAGAACCTGTATTCTTTGAATCATCATCAGAAGCTTTGGATATTACTTTGTTTTTAGTCTCATCGTTGGTTTCCATATCTAAAGTATCTGCTGCTGATATATATCCATCATTACCGGTAGCAAAAAAGCCTTTTGAAAACTTAAACAGATTATCTGCTGTAAAACTTAAACCGGATATGATAATAATGAATGAAAAGATTCGAAAAAATACAAATTTATTCCACTTGGGTGCTTTCTTTGATAATTTCATTTTTCTCATTCCTTGGCTTTCGGTATAGTACAACTCCTGTGATAACGAAGAAAAGACCGATTAAGGCATTAGGTAAATAATCGGAAGCGGTTTTTGGCAGTTTTCCGCCTTTTACGGTTCTAACTTCCGGTTTTGATTTTACCGGCTTGGTAACAGCAGGTTTATCTACTGCATTGATTACACCTTCAGTAGAATCTTCTACTACGTCAACTACTTCTCCGAATATATCACTTGAAATATTAAAATCAGCAAGTAACTGGGAATCGGAACCGCGTAATTCCACGATTAGGTTAAAGTCTTTTAACTCCTTATTATTTAACATCTGAAATAATTTTTCAAAGGATATGGAGGTCTCTTTACCATTTGTTTTAAGGGTTAAATCAGCATTCAGCTTAAAGAAGGACAGTAAATCTTCATAGATGGAAGCTAATTCAGAAATCTGTTCGTTGGTAAGCTGCTTGGCATCTGCTAAGTCATAAAAAGGTAATAAGCGGTTTCCTATGGCATCTAACTGTTCTTCTAATGCAGGGTTCGAGAAATAGTCTTCCATGGATAGAAAATAATTCATAAGATTTTGTAATTCACCTTCGGTGAGACCTATTTTCCCCATTATAGAAGTTATCTCGCCAAGAACATCATCGAGATCAGGGAACTCGCCCCCATTTGATGACCAGACAATTTCCTCTATGTCATCCAGGAATATAAAATCATTGATATCTTTCCCATTGTCTTTTAATAATTGCAGAAGTGCTTCTTTATCCAGATCATAAGTCTCATAAATATAATCCAGATTACTAAGATCGGCTTTAATAACCTCTCCTAAGAAATCACTTACTTCTTCAACGGTTTCAAAATTATCCAAACTCATATCATAACCTGCCAGAGCAGCTACAACAGCTTCTTTTGTTACTTCAAAACCTCTTTCGCTGCTGATTTTCGTTAAATACTCTGTGAATTTCCGGTCAAAATCCGGATCTCTTACAAATTCACCGTCTTCCTGATAAAAATAAACGGCAAATACCAGGTCATTCAGATAAATATAATCATCTAAGGTTTCACCATTATCCTTAAGTAATTGCTGAAGTTTCTCCTGGTCTAAATCATTGTCTTCATAAATTCCTGCTAAGTTACTAAAATCTGACTTAATGACTTCTCCGAGGGAACTCTTTAAGTCCGCCACCGAATCAAAATCTTCAAGCTTTTCATCATATGTGGAAAGGATTGCTTCAATGTCTTCTTTCGTTACCTCAAATCCTCTTTCCCCACTGACCTCATTTAAGTATTGTACCAGTTCCTGATCAAAATTAGTATTTTCTGCAGCGAATGCTGTTTTTGGAAAAATACTAACGATAAGTGAAAATATAAGTAAAATTACCCCCACTTTTTTCATATGTCTCTCCCGTCTGCCTTTCCTGTGGCATTATATTTTTTGCGAAAGCAAGCTGTATAGGTTGGTTTACCCGCTAAGAAGCTGACGCACGCGGACTATTTTAGCCCTGCATGGATATTATATAATACTGAAAAATCATTGACTATACGTGAAATGTTTCCAGTTAACGAAGGGGAGAGTACAATGTCACACTTGTCTGAATTATATATTGATATCATGGTGAGTATAAGATACGGATAACTGGTAGATACACGAAAATCGGGAGATTTACTTAAGGCAATCACAAGTTGTAATAGAAGCCGAATTTATCGGCAAAATGACTTAGGACGGCGCCTCAGAAATCTTGAATGTTTATCACATAGATTTGTAAAAGACTAGCGTGTGATTATTAATCCATTAAGAGACCGTTTGCCGCCATCGGTACTTAAGTTGTGGCAGAATCACTTATTTGCCACGGCCTTAGGTACCGCTATGTGCGGCAAACGAGTGAGAACGTGTCTCTGTTGGATAATAATCACATGCTATTTTGATACCCTAAAATGTGATAAAAATCTCTAACCGGAAGAAACACGCTTTGCGAGTTTCTTCGGTTCGCGTGCGCGTTCGAATTATTGCAAGCAAGCTTGCTAATTCTCACTTTGCTTTCGCGTTGTTATGATAAGTCTCAATCATTTCTAAAAAAACAGATCTATTTCTCAGATCTTCTTTTTTCATGTTTTCTTTCGTGTACACCAATGATTTGTCCGTTTTCTATCCCAACATCTGCATTTTCCTTAGGTTTCATTTTTCTAAGTTCAGGATTGCTTTTTTCTCTGTCTTTCATTCTGTTTTTATTATTGTCCATATATAAATTCCTTTCTTTCCTTGAGTTTATCTATAGTATAAACAGATTCAAAGAAATTATGGGATGCATATTTTTTGATTGAGAAAAAAATTTTGAAATTACCAGATTGTTATTTTATGTATTATGGGAAAGATTGGTGAATTAATTGTTTTTAACAAGTAATTAAAACCACTTTTTGTAATACAAAATTATTAAACTGAAATAATTGAAACTGTTATAATAATCGGGTATAATTTACTATCAGGTGTTAAAAAGTATACGAAGGCAAAGGAGCTAATTATGAGGCAGAACAAGTCAAGCAGATATAGTATTACAGAAGGAGTCATTTGGAAGCAGTTGCTTTTCTTTTTCTTTCCATTGCTGTTTGGTACTTTTTTTCAGCAGCTTTATACAACGGCAGATGCTATTGTCGTAGGACAATATGTAGGAAAAGAAGCTTTATCGGCGGTTGGCGGTACAACCTCGGCTATTATAAATGTATTTGTAGGATGTTTTATTGGAATATCAACCGGTGCGACAGTTACTATTTCCCAATATTACGGTGGAAAGCAGTATGAAGACGTAAGTAAAGCAGTTCATTCGGCTATCATGCTTGCCATTACAGGCGGCGCCGTTATTATGGTTATCGGTATTCTTGGAGCACCGGCAGCTTTAAGACTTATGGATACCCCGGATGAAATTATGCCGTACTCTCTGGTTTTTATGCGGATTTATTTCTGCGGTATGATTGCAAACCTCATATATAATATTGGGGCCGGTATATTAAGAGCAATTGGTGATTCCAGAAGACCTTTATACTTTTTGATACTTAGCTGCTTATTAAATATTGCATTGGATTTTCTGTTTGTTTTATATTTCAGATGGGGTGTTGTGGGTGCGGCCGTTGCAACGGTTATATCACAATTCTTCAGTGCAGTTCTGGTTTGTCTTACTTTAATTAAGACAAATGAATGTTATCGCCTGTATTTAAATAAAATCCGTTTCCATAAAGAAATGTTGGCCAAAATCATACATATCGGCATACCCGCAGGTTTCCAGTCACTTATGTATTCCTTATCCAATTTATTAATCCAATCCACCGTAAACCAGTTTGGTACGGATACCATAGCGGCCTGGACAGCATATGGTAAAATCGACGGTATCTTCTGGATGATCATGGGATCCTTTGGTATCTCCGTAACGACTTTTGTCGGTCAGAATTTTGGTGCAGGTAAAAACGACCGGGTTAAAAAAGGAATCAGGGTATGTTTTGTTATGGCTATGGCTTCAGCCGTAAGTTTAAGTATTGTCTTATCATTTGGAGGTTCTTATATCTTTCAGTTATTTACCAAAGACCAGTTAGTTATAAACAAGGGAATGGAAATATTACGTTTTCTGGCACCGACTTATTTCACTTATGTTTCCATAGAAATTTTTTCCGGTTCTTTAAGAGGAATGGGAAGCGCTTTTATACCGATGATATTAACCTGTTTAGGGGTATGCGTTTTACGTATTCTGTGGATCTTTGTCGCTGTACCAATATGGCCGAATATTGAAACCGTAATCTTTAGTTATCCGCTGACATGGTTTACTACTTCCGTACTATTTATTATATATTATATTATGTATACCAGAAAGCGTTTTGCAAGAATATAAATAGAGGGAACACGATTTAAGCAATTTAATCCTAACACTCTGTCAGGATGACCAAAACTGCGTTTTATGCATCCTGACAGATTTAAATTATTTAATAACCGATAATGGAAAGAATTTTATCCATGGTTCGGGCGGTTTTGATAGAAAATTCATGAGTGACATAAGGCTGTTCCTGCTCCCTGATACATCTGTCAAGCTGTTCAACCTCAAGCATATAATTATTTGGCACCTCTGCCGTAACTTCCCTGGTGCTGTCCTCTGTGTGGATGTAATACTTTAATAATCCGCTGGCATTGAATGGAACCGGCGCTTCAATTGTCCCGTTTGTACCATAGATATAATAACGATCGCCTCTTTGATTCGCACACATCCCGGTTACTATGGATGCTCTGCAGCCGCCTGGAAATTCTAAATATGCTGCGGTGAAATCATCTATTTTTTCATCGGTAAAATTAGCCAGAGCATTTACTTTACTGGGTTCTTCACCAAGAAGTGATAAAATTAAGCTTACATTATAGCAGCCCAAATCATAAATACTTCCGCCTAAGGTATCTCTTCTTAAGCGAATGTCATTATCTTTTGGTTTTGGTGTTAAGAAAGTCGTCTCAATAAATCTTGGTTCTCCGATTACACCGGAATTCAGAGCTTCTTTTATGGATTTTACTATAGGACTGTGTAAATAGGCAAAGGCCTCCATAAAATAAACACCCGCATCTTCACAGGCTTGTACCATTTCTATTACGTCTTTTTCGGATCCGGACAACGGTTTCTCACACAATATGTGTTTTTTCCTGGCAGCAGCTTTTAATACCCACTCCTTATGGAGAGTATTTGGCAGTGGAATATAAACAGCCTCAATAGCTTCATCCTCCAATAAATCATCATAGCTGTAATAAGCTTTTTCAAATCCATATGTCTTTAAGAAAGTATCTGTCTTCTCTTTATTCCTTCCGGCAATCCCATATAAATTACCATTTTTCGATTGTATAATAGCAGGAATTACGCATCCTTTGGCAATATCTGCAGTTCCTAAAACACCCCAATTTACCTGTTTCATCTTAATGATTCCTTTCTTTACTGAGTATATAATTATACACAAGATAATTGTTATTTTAATACATAGATAAAAAAATGTCCAGAAGATGGTTTTCATACTAAAGTGTTCCTATAATCGGAGGAAGAGAGAAAAACACACTTTCTTTTAACAGTAATGAAAAATAATATATTTTCTGATAAATATTATAATGCACATAAAAATAGAAAATATTTGCTTTTTATGAAACATCCCGTTAAAATGAAATGAAAGAATAGACAAGGAGAGATACCGATGGAAGATAAGGAGCTGCATAAAAAATCTTATATTAAGGTAATCGATTATATTAAAAACCAGATCCGGGATGGTAAATTAAGTATGGGGGGAAAACTGCCCGCTGAGAGAGAACTTTCCATGATTCTGGGGTTAGCCGTAATTCCGTACGGGAGGCAATCCGTACCTTGGATATTATGGGTGTAATATCAAGTCAGCAAGGTGCAGGTAATTATTTAACCGGTAACTTTGAAAATAATCTGGTAGAATCCATGTCAATGATGTTTTTATTAAATCAAATCAATTACCAGCAGATATCCCAATTACGACGCGGCCTTGAGCTGCAGGCACTTTTATTGGCCATAGATAATATATCAACTGCGGATATTAAGAAACTGGATGAAATAAACAGCAAACTGGAGCATGAAACGGAAGAGAATAATGTAATTTTAGATAAGAAACTACACTATAATATTGCCATAGCCTCCAATAATACATTGATTGTAGACATTCTTCAGGCCCTTTCTGAGTTAATTGACCAGTTTATTGTTGATTTGAGAAGAGAGATACTAAGCTCAAATGACAGTAAACTGCAACTAAAAGAAGCCCATACGGAAATGATTAAAAGCCTGATAAACAGAGATAAAAATCTTGCTTATGAAGCAATTAACAAACATTTTGGTATAATTGACGAAAAATTGCAGTTAAATAGTGATAAATTAATAAATATTAACCTGAAAAAGTAATTTATCACAAATCACTTGTTAAAAAATTGTCGTTCGTTGACAGGGATAAAAAAGAAAAGTATAATAAAGCTACAAAAGTGGTCCTACCAATTTAAACTTGATTGGTGGAGCAGGGGTGTTACAAAACTCTCCTGTTTATTTTTTTACTTCAAAATTGGTCCTACCAATTTACAAAAAATCACGTGATTAAAAAATGCAATCCAATTGAAACTAAGCTGAGAGATACGACAAAAGTTCCCTGCTTGCAGGTAGATAGGAGCAAAAAATGAATATGACGGTTGCATTTATTTTAGCATTACTCCCGATCATTTGGCTGATTGTGGCCTTAACTGCTTTTAAAATCCCCGGATTTAAAGCATGTGCCATAGCACTGGTTATTGCATATATACTGTCAGTTACCGTATGGAAAATGCCGTTACCTGACAGTATCACGGCTGTGGCGGAGGGAAGTGCCCTGGCTATATGGCCGATAATTATTGTAATTATTGCCGCTATTTTTACTTACAACATATGTCTTGCAACCGGTAAGATGGAAATGATCAAAAAGATGTTAGCGAGTGTCACAAATGATAAAAGAGTATTAGTATTGATTATCGCCTGGGGCTTCGGAGGTTTTATGGAGGGAATGGCAGGTTTTGGCACTGCAGTTGCCATACCGGCAAGTATGCTGTGGGGGTTGGGGGTTAATCCGGTATTTGCTGCAATTGTCTGCCTGATAGCCAATGCAACTCCAACCGCATTTGGATCTATCGGAATACCCACCACAACATTAGCCAAGATTACAGACCTTGATGTGTTCGGATTATCTACCGATACCGTAATTTTGCTGGCACCTTTGATTTTATTAACACCTTTTATCCTGGTATATTTAACAGGGAAAACGGAAAAAGGAAAAGAGATCAAAAGAAGTACAACAGGAAATTCAGATCCAGGAAGATCAAAAAATCCATTTAAAGGTATTGGATTAATTACCCTTATATCCGGGTTAACCTTTTTAATTCCTGAATTTCTGGTAGCAAAATTTCTTGGTGCCGAACTGCCTGTCGTAATCGGTTCCGTCTGTTCCATGTTGTGTACGGCAGGTGCGGCTAAGTTATTCGGTAAAAAAGATATAAATTCCGAATATTGTCTGGAAGTGAAAAGTAAAAATAAAATAACCGGAAAAGAAGCTCTTATAGCCTGGAGCCCTTTTATTTTAATCTTCCTGTTTTTACTCGGAACGTCTAAATTAATTGCACCGCTGAATGAATTATTGGCAAGTGTGAAAACATCCGTGAATATATATACCGGAAAAGATGCTGTTCCGTATACTTTCTCCTGGCTGACCACTCCCGGATTATGGATTATTCTTGCTGCTTTTTTAGGCGGGAAATTGCAGGGAGCGAGTTTTTTCGAAATGATTACCGTATTGAAAAAGACTATGATTCAGATGTTTAAGACAATAGTAACCATTATCTCTATTATGGCTACAGCAAAATTAATGGGTTACAGCGGAATGATAGCTTCCATGTCTCTTATGTTTGTTACCGTTACCGGATCTTTTTACCCGTTATTTGCTCCGCTTCTTGGCTCTATCGGGACTTTTGTAACGGGAAGCGGTACATCCGCCAGTGTATTATTCGGCGGTTTACAGGCTGAAACCGGAGCAGCTCTCAATCTGAACCAGGTCTGGATTTCGGCATCCAATACGGCAGGAGCCATTACGGCAAAAATGATTTCTCCTCAAAGTATCGCGGTTGCTGTTGCAGCGGTTCAATTACAGGGTAAAGAAAGTGTGCTTTTAAAAGGTACTTTTAAATATTATCTCTTATTTTTAGGAATTGTAGGTCTCTTAACTTATATGGGAGCCCAGTTATTAGGGTAATTAATTTACCAGAGAATAAACAGAGCTATAGGCAATTGCGAACTATTTAGTTTTTTGAAGATACCATACAATTAGTACGAATTTCATAGCTTCATTTGCCTTCCGGGACAGATTTGGCTCTGAAATTGTATTAATTGCATGGCATATAGATACAATATTGTAATTTCGCAATGATCAAGAATTAATAAAAGGGAAAGGTGAAAAGTATGAATATTTTAGTATGCATTAAACAGGTACCTGACAGCAATAAGGTGGAGGTGGATCCGGTTACCGGAGTTTTAAAAAGAAACGGTGTGGAATCCAAAATGAATCCCTATGATTTATATGCCATTGAAACTGCACTCAGAATACGTGAGCAAATGGGAGGAAGCATCTATGCACTTACAATGGGTCCCGGACAGGCAGCCGTGGTAATCCGTGAAGCGTTTGCAATGGGAGTTGATAAAGGAGTATTAATCTCTGACCGAAAATTCGGCGGTGCGGATGTATTGGCAACCAGTTACACTCTTTCTCAGGGAATTAAAACTATGGGAGAGTTTGATTTAATCCTCTGCGGAAAACAGACTACGGATGGAGATACGGCTCAGGTAGGACCGGAGGTTTCCGAATGGCTTAACATTCCATGTGTATCCAACGTATCAAAGATAGTGGAGATAAATGAGTTTGATATAACAGTGGAAATGGATATGATTCACGATATTGAAATAACCAGAATACAGTTCCCCTGCCTTCTTACCGTAGATAAAGATATTTTTATGCCAAGACTTCCATCCTATGTAAAAAAACAGGAAACCAAGGAGCGTGAAATCACTGTAATCAGCCTGGCAGATTTGGATGATCAGAATGAACTTCATTACGGCCTTAACGGTTCACCTACGCAGGTACAGCGTATCTTTCCTCCGGAGGTCAATGCACACAGAGAAATCCATCACGGAACCGGGGAAGAACTTACTGGAATATTATTTAATAAATTACGGGAATTAAAATTTGTATAGGGGGAATAAGCATGGCAAAGTTAGTAATTAACCAAACTAAGGTAGGAAATATACAGGAAGTAATCAGTATTTGCCCCTTTGGAGCAATGGAAGAAACAAACGGAGAACTGCTTATTAATGCAGCCTGTAAAATGTGTAAATTGTGTGTGAAAAAAGGTCCAGCCGGTGCTATTGAATATGTGGAAGAATCAAAAGAAGCGATAGATAAAGAAAATTGGAAGGGTATTGCAGTTTATGTAGATCATATCGACGGAGTGATTCACCCGGTAACATATGAATTAATCGGAAAAGCCAGAGAATTGGCAGAAAAGATTCATCACCCGGTTTATGCAATCATGATGGGAAGCGATGTAACAAAAGAATGCCGTGAACTGCTTCATTATAAGGTAGATAAAGTATATGTTTATGATCAAAAACAATTAGCACGTTTCATCATGGAGCCCTATACTGCTGTATTTGAAGACTTTGTGAACCACGTAAAACCAACTGCTATATTAATGGGAGCTACCCCTGTCGGACGCCAGCTGGCACCCAGGCTGGCGGCCAGATTAAAAACCGGACTGACGGCGGATTGCACCATCCTTGATATTAATGAAAATACGGATTTAGTACAGATCAGACCGGCTTTTGGCGGAAATATCATGGCTCAGATACTGACTCCGAACCACAGACCTCAGATGGCGACCGTTCGTTATAAAGTTATGGATGCACCGGAGAGAGAGGTAGAAGAATCCGGTGAAATTGTGGAATGTAAAATCGATACTGATAAATTAAGCAGTAAAGTGATCTACCACCTACATGGACGAAGTTGACGTGGTAGTACCCAGAAGCTGTGTTAATGAAATGGTAGAATATATTCATGGCTTATATAAGGAAGTAAATGTCCGAATAAAGAGTTTCGGTCATGCAGGTGACGGAAATCTCCATGCTTATATATTAAAAGATGATTTAAAGGAAGAAGAGTGGGAGAAGAGAATGAAAGCTGCCATGGACAAGATTTACGGCAAAGCCAGAGAATTAAACGGCCAGGTTTCCGGTGAACATGGAATCGGGTACGCTAAGAAAACTTATTTAATGGAAGCAATGGATCCTGCCACCGTAGAAATTATGCGCGGAATCAAAAGAGCTTTTGACCCAAAAAATATCTTAAATCCTCATAAGGTTTGCCAGATGTAATAAAGGACTGCTAAATAATGCCGAATTTAAGAAATTACCGATTAGCAGCAAGTACATTTCTGACTGGATAATTAACTTATAAAGTAATCGAAAGTAATATACAGTATCAAATAAAACCTTCGGACGAAAATATCCGAAGGTTTTTCATTTAGAACAAACCAAGCTGGAAAATAATTATAATGTAAACCCCTTTATTGACATACCATTCAGTTTTGTTATAATAATTACTATCACATAATTTTGTTAATAAACTATATAAAACAGAAAGGTATTCCTAAAGTTTTGTCAAAACTGTTCAAAGGGAGGAAACCATGAAAGATAAAAAAAGTAAAACACATAAAAATAAACATAAAATTTCCTCTTTCTTTATATTAGGGAATACCATTCTCATGGTATTAGTGACAATTTTCAGTTTTCAATATTTTAATAGTAGATTTAAAGAGACACAAAAAAACAGATACGACATTTATGAAAAACATTATGCTTTTATTTCTAATAACCGGGAGCAGGATTTCTGGAATGAAGTTTATATGGGTGCATTAAAGGAAGGGAAAGAGCAGAGTATATATGTGGAACGTTTTGGAAATAAACTGTTTTCCGATTATAATAAAGATGAACTAATGAGAATGGCAATTGATGCTGCCGTGGATGGAATTATTCTGGAAGGTGACGGCGAGTATAAAACCAGGGAATTGGTTAATGAAGCAGTAAATAAGGGGATTCCCGTAATTACGGTTTTGAAAGATTCCAGCAATAGTATACGCCAGTGTTTTGTCGGCATTAACAGCTATAATCTGGGACAGGAATATGGAAAACAGGTACTTAAACTGCGTAATCAGAATACAAAGAGGATTTTTGTATTAGTAGATGAAAACAGTCCCGACAGCAGTCAGAACATTATCCTGCTGGGAATAAGGGAAACCATCGAAAAAACCCTTGGTAAAAACCATGGAATGGAAATAAAAGCGGTTGTTGTAAATAATGAAGATGATTTCAGTCCGGAGGAAACAATCCGGGATATTATTATGGATTCGGAAAATGTACCTGATATTATGATATGCCTGGATTCAACTTATACCCGGTGTGCATATCAGGCGGTGGTAGACCATAATAAAGTAGGAAAAATAAATATAATAGGATACTATGATTCTGAAAATATTTTAAGTGCCATCGAAAAAGGCATTATATATTCCTCTATTTCCGTAGATACAGAGCAGATGGGAAGTCTGTGTGTACAAGCATTGGAAGAGTATTCCCTAACTGGACATGTCAGTGAATATTTGCCGGTTGATACGAAATTAATTACCTCTCTTAATGTTTCAGAATATTACAATAGCACCACGGAAACAGAATGAAACAGGGGGGTTATATGAAAAATAGAAATCAGTTGATGCGTATTAAATGGAATAAACTCTCCCTGCAGTGGAAATTAACAACAGTTTTTGTATTTACTTCGGTTATTATGCTGATTGTTAATTTTATTATGTATTTTAACATGAATCAGATGATGGGTAAAATTGACGAGGTATATATCAGTAATATCAATTTAAATGAATTGTCAGATTCCCTGAATGACCTGCAAAACAGTATGACAGATTATTTAAATACAAAAAGTTCGGATGCCATTGATTCTTATTACAGAAATGAACAAAAGTATCGGAAATTACTGGATAAACTGAATGTAAGCATTACCGATAATGAGATGCTTTTAATGGAAAAGAATATAAAAAACATGTCGGAAAATTATCTGGATACGGCTTTTGATACCATACAGGCAAAGCGGGGGCGGAACGTAGAAAAATATAAAGATAATTATGAAGTTGCCAAAACAGCATTTCAAGATATCAATGCCTTTATATACAGTCTGAATAATGAACAATTTAAATATAATTCCGTAAGTTATCAATTAATGTTAAATACTCTTCGGTATATGGAAGTTATCAGTACTTCCATATTAATTATCATTGCCGTAATTAATATAGGATTAATTATTTTACTTACCAGGTCCATTACAAAGCCGTTAAATAATTTAGCTAAAGTTGCGAATGAAGTATCAAAAGGAAAATTATATATTGATCCGGTAGAAGTGGAGTCAGAGGATGAGGTAGGGGTAGTATCCAATGCTTTTAATAAGATGGTTCTTAATATAAGGGTTTATATCGAACAGATTCGGGATAACATGGAAAAAGAGAGGGTATTAAAGGAAAAGGAACTGCGTATGGAGGGGCATTTAAAGGATGCCAGGTTAAAATATCTCCAGGCACAGATTAATCCCCATTTTCTCTTTAATACGTTAAATGCCGGAGCACAGCTTGCCATGATGGAGGGTGCGGATAAAACCTGTCTGTTCATAGAACATATGGCGGAATTCTTCCGGTACAACATGAACAAAATGGATCAGGTGGTGACCATTGCAGATGAAGTACGTTTGGTGGAAAGTTATATTTATATCTTAAATGTACGTTTTTCCGGTGATATTAATTTTGAAAGGGAAATCGATGAAACTCTTTTAAATACCCAGATACCTGCAATGGTACTTCAGCCAATCGTAGAGAATTCCGTCAATTACGGGATCCGCGGTATTAATTGGGACGGGATTATAAAAATATCATTATACCGTGGTGAAAATGACATCTGTCTTGGTATAACGGATAACGGAATCGGGATAGAACAGGATAAAATTGAACAAATCCTGGCTGGACAGAAATTAGATACGGATTTACCGTATAATTCAAACGGGGTAGGACTTGTAAACGTAATCAGTCGGTTGAAACTTTATTTTAACCGGGAAGATGTTTTGGAAATAAAAAGTGAAGGTAAGGATAAAGGAACAGAAGTAATCATTCATATTCCTGTATACCCTGGGGAGGTAGCAAATGTATAAAATTATGTTAGCAGATGATGAAGGTATTGTGATCGAATCTCTTCAATTTATTATTGAGAAGAATTTTAAAGGAAAATGCCAGGTTGAGTTTGCCAAAACCGGGAGGAATGTTATCGAACTTGCGGAACATTTCAGGCCTGATATCGCATTTATGGATATTCAAATGCCGGGAATTAACGGAATCGATGCCATGAAAGAAATACGGAAAAGTAATCCTGGAATACTTTTTATTGTTCTGTCTGCTTATGATAAATTTGACTATGCTCAAAAAGCTATTAATTTAGGAGTAATCGAATATCTGAATAAACCGGTAAGCCAGAAAGTTATCGTGGAAGTATTAGAGAAAGCAATGAAACTGGTAGATGAAAACAGGGAAAAAAGAAGCAATGATTTAATGATTAAAGAAAAACTTGAAATCGTTGTACCGATTATTGAAAATGGTTTTATTTATTCCATCATGTTTCAGGAACATTTTACGGAGGATATCGATAATTACCGGAATATGCTTGGTATAACGGAAGAATATGGCTATATGCTTGCCCTGGTTTCAGGAGAAAGCCAAAAAGGTAATTATATGACCAACGCGGTTGGAACCAGCATAAAGACCCAGATGAACTATCAAAAGATCAGAGAGCTGGTAAAAGAAGAATATCCCTGTATCATAGGCTCCATTATGTCCAATAAGATTGCGGTTTTCGTTCCCTGTGAAAATAAGAAGCTGGATTATAATGAGCGTATCGACTTAATCGAGAAATCCAGAAATCTTGCACGTAAATTAAAAAACACCCTGGGCATCTCTTTCCGTATCGGAATCGGCTCCATACGGCCATTGAATGAATCTATGGAATCCTATAATGAAGCCTTAAAATCCTTATTAAATACCACGGGAAGTGTGGCTCATGTGGATGATGTAACCCCTCGCTACAATAATGAAGAGGGGTATCCTGTGGATATTGAAAAGTCCATTTTAAACAGCTTAAGAGAAGGAAATACGGCAGACTGTATCAGGCAGGCCAATGTATTTTTTGACTGGATGACTGAGAAGTATCCATCGGGGGATATGAATGTAAAACTGAAAGTATTGGAGTTGGTTTTGTTTGCAGAACATGAAGTGTTTTTAAGCGGCGGTTCCAACTATGTATTTTCGGGAAGAGAGGATTATCTTGCAGCCGTTACTGAATTTAAGGACAGCACGGCATTAAAAAGCTGGTTTGTATCAAAGTTAACGGAAGCCTGTCATAATATTGTGATAAAGAAAGAAGAAAATTCTAACAGCATGATAAAAAAAGCACAGGATTATATCCTGCTTAATTATAAAAAAGACATATCTCTGGATGATATCTCCAGAGAGTTGGATATCAGCCCTTATTATTTCAGTAAAATATTCAAAGAATATACCGGAACCAATTTTATTGAATACCTTACTAATGTCCGTATTGAAAAAGCTAAGATATTACTCCAGGATAATGAAAAAAGCATGAAAGAGATCTGCGGAGAAGTGGGATACAGTGATCCTAATTATTTCAGCCGCATCTTTAAGAAATACACCGGTAAAACACCTACGGAATATAAAGAGGGAGGGATGGTATGAATTATCTCGCGAAAGACATACGAGCCAAAAGTCTCGAAATAAGAGACTTGAGAAGAATAGCAAAAGCAGCTATTCTTCACGATTTAAGGCCCAAAAGCATGGGCGTTATTGTGAGAATGACGGCTTTACTCTTAATGTATCTTCTGATAGTTATTTTAACAGCCGGATGCAGTAAAAAAGGCCAGGAACCGGTCATAAAGGAAAAGGAAGAGAAAGCCTCCATTAAAATCGGTATGACCTTTGATTCCTTTATTTTGGAACGCTGGCAAAGGGATCGTGATGTATTTGTATCCAAATCCAAAGAACTGGGAGCGGAAGTGAATGTACAGAATGCCAACGGGGATTTAAAGGAGCAGATATCACAGATAGAGTATTTTATTGACAAGAAAATGGATGTTATTGTAGTTATAGCAATTGATTCCGAGGGCATCTCCGATGCGGTGACCAAAGCGAAAAAAGCAGGTATAAAAGTAATTGCCTATGACCGTCTGGTATTAAATTCCGGCGTGGACCTATATATATCTTTTGATAATGAAAAAGTTGGTGCCTTAATGGCAGACTATATGAAAGAAAGTTTACCTTCTAACGGCAAAATTTTAATGATCTGCGGACCTTTGGCAGATAATAATGTTTCACTGGTTATGGACGGTTTTAAAGAGGGCATTAAAGGTACGAAATTATCTGTCATTGGAACGGAATACGCAGAAGGATGGCATCCGGAAACAGCCTTTACCGTAACCAATGAATATCTTATGGTACGCAGTAAATTTGATGGTATCATGTGCGGAAATGATAATCTGGCAGGTCAGGCCATAAAAGCGCTGGCCGAGAGAAGATTGGCTGGGGAGATTTGCGTGGTTGGACAGGATGCGGATTTGGATGCCTGCCAAAGAATCGTAGAGGGTACCCAGAATATGACGGTATATAAACCAGTCGAGAAATTGGCCAGTCTGGCAGCGGAATACGCGGTAGCAATGGCAAAGGGTGAAAAAGTTGAAACGAAAGATACCTTTTTTGACGGTGTGCAGGATGTACCTTATGAGAAACTGGAACCGATTGCGGTTACGAAAGATAATATGGACGAGGTTATTGTCGGGGATTATCACCTGGAGGAAGATGTTTATTTAAATATACCCAAAGAGGAACAGGACAAAAAATAACCGGCAATTTAACCTTACAAGTAAGAACAGCGGATCTAAGAATATACCCTTAGACTAAGCAGAATTTTAATTATTAACCCGGATACATTAGCAAAAAAATGCTAAGGTCCGGGTTGTTTTTATCTTATAAGAAATTGTGTCCTATATGATAAAAAACCTGACCGGTGGGATCGCAACCCACGGAAAGGAAAAAATATTGCGAAGCAATCCGTTCAGGAGCGAAAGTATCAGCGGTCTGGAACTTTGCTCTAGCACAAAAATAAAAAAAATCCAGAAAAAAATATACAGATAATCGAAAAATAATGCTATTTCATCTATGGTATAGTTTATTTGTAAACAAAAACATGTTTAAAACATGAAAAAATAGGAGGTATTTTTTATGAAAAAGAAAATGCTTGGTGTTTTGTTAGTTCTTACCTTAGCCGCATCTATGCTTGCAGGCTGCGGTACAAAATCTAAAAACACAAGTGCACCGGCTGATACCAAAGAAGCCGAAGCAACAGTAGAACAAACTGCTGAAACAACACCGGAAGCTACAGCGGAAGAACCGGCTGCTAGTACGGAAAAAGGATTAGTAGGTGTTTCCATGCCAACGAAAGATTTACAGCGTTGGAATCAAGATGGTGATAATATGCAGAAACTGTTAACCGAAGCAGGTTATGAGGTTGACTTACAGTATGCAAGTAATGATATTGCAACTCAGGTTTCCCAGATCGAAAACATGATTGCAAACGGATGTAAATTATTAGTAATCGCTTCTATCGACGGTGATTCTTTAGGAACCGTATTAACACAGGCAAAAGATGCAGGAATTTCTGTAATTGCATATGACCGTTTGATTATGAATTCTGACGCGGTTACATACTATGCAACTTTTGATAACTATATGGTTGGTACAAAACAAGGCGAATATATCAGGGATGCTCTTGATTTAGACAATGCAGCAGGTCCTTTTAATATTGAAATCTTCACTGGTGACCCAGGAGACAACAATGCAAAATTCTTCTACGGCGGTGCTATGGATGTATTAAATCCTTATATTGAAGCCGGAAAATTAGTTGTTAAATCCGGACAGAAAGATTTCGAAGCAGTTGCAACTGCTAACTGGTCAACTGAAAACGCACAGAACAGAATGGATGCTATCATTGCTTCCAACTATGGTGACGGAACGAATCTTGATGCTGTTCTTTGCTCCAATGACTCTACCGCTCTTGGTGTAACCAATGCTCTTGCAGCATCTTACACAGGAAAATATCCTGTTATCACCGGTCAGGACTGTGATATCGCCAATGTTAAAAATATGATTGCCGGAAAACAATCCATGTCAATCTTTAAAGATACCCGTGAACTAGCTAAACAGACTGTTCAAATGGTTGATGCCATCATGAAAGGCGGTGAAGCACCGGTTAACGATACAGAGTCTTATGATAATGGTACAGGAATTATTCCTACTTATCTGTGTGAACCGGTATTTGCAGATGCTACGAACTATAAAGAATTGTTAATTGATTCAGGATATTATAAAGAAGCAGATTTACAGTAATAATTTTTATGCAATAGGAAATGACATCCCTATTGCATAAAAAATGCTAGCGAGATACATTTGATACTTATAATGTATCATCTGTTACACAGCTAATCGTCATCATATTCTACAGGCGAGTCTTGATTACTCGCCTGTAATTCAGATTGGGAGGGAATGAATTGAGTAAAATACTGCTGGAAATGAAAAATATTACAAAGACCTTTCCCGGTGTTAAAGTATTGGATAATGTAAATTTTAAAGTGGAACAAGGAGAAATCCATGCTCTTGTAGGGGAAAACGGTGCCGGTAAATCCACTCTAATGAATGTGTTAAGCGGTATATATCCTTACGGATCCTATGAGGGTGATATTATCTTTGATGGTGATGTATGTAAATTTTCTAACATAAAGAACAGTGAAGAAAAAGGAATTGTTATCATCCATCAGGAATTGGCCTTAATTCCTTACATGTCCATTGGAGAAAATCTTTTTCTTGGTAATGAAAGAGGAAAAAAGGCAGCAATTAACTGGAATGAGACTTATGGAAAGGCAGATACCCTGCTTCGAACCGTAGGTTTGAAAGAATCCTCCCGAACTCTAGTTAAAGATATAGGAGTAGGTAAACAGCAATTGGTTGAAATTGCAAAAGCCCTTGCTAAAAATGCAAAACTATTAATTTTGGATGAACCTACCGCATCCTTAAATGAATCAGATTCAAAAGCTTTATTGGATTTACTTTTGGAATTCAAAAAAAATGGCATGACATCCATTATTATTTCTCATAAATTGAATGAAATTTCTTACGTAGCAGATAAAATCACAATTATTCGTGACGGCGCTACTATTGAGACTTTGGATAAAAAGAAAGATAATATCAGTGAAGCCAGGATTATTAAGGGAATGGTTGGCCGAGAGCTATCTGACCGTTTTCCCAAAAGAAAAGAGAAAAAAATCGGCGATATTAAGATGGAAGTTACTGATTGGACAGTCTATCACGCCTTGTATACGGATCGTAAAGTGGTAGATAACGTATCCATAAATGTAAGAAGCGGTGAAGTAGTAGGGATATCCGGACTTATGGGCGCAGGCAGAACCGAGCTGGCTATGAGTATATTTGGTAAGAGTTATGGAACCAATATATCAGGAGATCTCAAAATTAACGGAGAGGCAGTGAAGTTAAATAACGTAAAGGAGGCTATTAATAAAAAATTAGCTTACGTTACGGAAGACAGAAAAGGGAACGGCTTAATCTTAAGCAATCCTATTAAAATAAATACCACACTGGCAAATCTTCAAGCGGTCAGCAATAATTCCATCATAGATAAAGATAAGGAATATGCAGTAGCCGTTCAATATAAACAGAAACTTAATACAAAATGTACCACAGTAGAACAGAATGTAGGTAATTTAAGCGGGGGCAACCAACAGAAAGTACTGCTTAGTAAATGGATGTTTGCAGATCCGGATATTTTAATTCTGGATGAACCGACCCGAGGTATTGATGTTGGTGCAAAATATGAGATTTATTGTATTATCAATAACCTGGTAGCGGAAGGCAAGTCAGTGATCATGATTTCCTCCGAACTGCCTGAGGTCTTAGGTATGTGTGACCGTATCTATGTTATGAATGAGGGAAAAATTGCCGGAGAACTTAGTAGTGAGGAAGCATCACAGGAATTGATTATGTCCTATATTTTAAAATCAGGTAAAGGAGAGTAACGATGGAAAACGCAAAAATAGTAATGAAAAAATATACAATGGTCCTGGTTTTGCTGCTTGTAACATTATTTTTTACCTGGGTAACCAATGGTAAAATGCTGTTGCCTCCAAATGTAAATAACTTAATTGCACAGAACGCATATGTATTTATATTAGCAGCAGGTATGTTATTATGTATCTTAACCGGAGGTAATATCGATTTGTCCGTAGGATCCGTAGTTTGTTTCGTTGGTGCCATTGGCGGTACCTTAATGGTAAACAGCGGATGGAATATATTTGTCTGTATACTGGTTATGCTTGTAGTCGGCGGCCTTATCGGTGCATGGCAGGGCTTCTGGATAGCCTATGTAAGAATACCGCCTTTTATAGTAACTTTAGCCGGTATGTTTATATTCAGAGGGCTTTCCAACGTAGTATTAAAGGGATTAACAGTTGCCCCGATGCCAAATAATTATTTGAATTTATTTAACAGCTATGTACCGGATGTGTTAGGAGGACCGAAAAACTTTAACTTAACCTGTATGGTTGTAGGTATAGCAGGTTGTCTTATTTATGTCTTTGTTATTATAAAAAGCCGCATGAATAAAGTCAAAAATGGTTATGAACTGGAGAAGCTTACAGGTGTAATCGTTAAAGGTGCAGTTATCTGCATTGCCATTCTTGCATTCACATTCCGTCTTGCCCAATATAAAGGAATTCCAACTGTCTTAATATGGGTAGGAGTAATTACTGGAATTTATGCTTATATCACCTCTAAAACAACAGCCGGACGTTATTTCTATGCCGTAGGTGGTAATGAAAAAGCAACGAAACTTTCCGGTATCAATACAAATAAAGTATATTTTATTGCTTATTTAAATTTAGCCGTCTTAGCAGCTGTTGCGGGTATGGTAACGATTGCCCGTTTAAATTCAGCAAACCCTACAGCCGGAACCAACTATGAATTGGATGCTATCGGAGCCTGCTTTATCGGTGGTGCATCTGCATACGGTGGTATCGGTACCATTCCGGGTGTTGTAATCGGTGCTATCTTAATGGGTGTTATCAATTTAGGTATGAGTATTATGGGTGTAGACGCTAACTATCAAAAAGTTGTAAAAGGACTCGTATTACTCGCTGCAGTAATTTTTGATGTTGTTTCAAAAAGAGAAAAAAATAAATAATTACGACTTTAGGGGTGAGAATGTGATTATTCAATCACATTTAAAATCTCTCAAGTAACGGGTTCCCCAGGTACACATACTATCCAAAATAGGTATGATACTCTTGCCGAAATCGGTTAAAGAGTATTCTACTTTTGGAGGTATGACAGGATACACGACACGGTTAACTAGCCCATCATTTTCTAATTCACGTAGTTGCTGTGTAAGCATTTTCGGAGTAGCCTGGGGAATTACTTTACTTAATTCGTTAAAGCGAAGCGTTCCGTTGGTTAAATGCCATAATATAATGGATTTATATTTTCCGCCAATTAAGTCAAGGGTGGCTTCAATAGGGCAATTATATTTACTGCTTAATTTATCTGTATTTTCTTTTTTTTCTGTGCAGACCGCAGTACGGCTGTGGTTACTTTCTACCTGATTCATGGTTTTACCTTCTTTCGAAAGAATTTTGGTCTTTTAAATTTCTTTTTTACACTTTCCTTTTGGATACTATATTACAATAAAGTACATACTTGTTAAATAGAAAAATAGTGATAAAATCATATCATAATTCATATATGAAATACAAGAGGTTATCTTATCATTCATGGCAAACGTAACATGTTCGTTGGAACATTTGTTATGATAAAACCTTGTAATAAAGGGATAGTTTTCTATCGGTAATTAAGAAATAAAATTAGTATTTTCAGAAGCTAAATAGTATCACAATTACCCAGGATAACTTTATAAAAGGAAAGGATGGTAACAGAATGAGTTTTATTGATATTGCAAAAACAAGATATTCCTGCAGAAAGTACCAGGACAGGAAAGTAGAGAAAGAGAAACTGGATAAAATTTTGGAAGCGGCTTTTGTTGCACCAACCGCTGCTAATTGTCAGCCTCAGAAATTAATAGTCTTACAGGAAAAGACAGGTCTGGAGAAATTAAGTAAAGCAGCCGGTATATACGATGCACCATTAGCGATTATTGTCTGCGGAGATGTTAACCGGTCATGGACACGTCCCTTTGACGGTAAAAAATACCATGATATCGACACCAGTATTGTAACGGATCATATGATGTTGCAAGCAACGGAATTAGGCTTAGGAACTGTTTGGGTATGTTATTTTAAACCGGATGTGATCAGAGAAGAATTTCAATTACCGGATAATCTGGAACCGATAAGTATTTTGGTAATCGGTTATCCGGAGGGAGAAGCAGCATCACCTGACAGGCATATCAAAACAAGGCTTCCACTGGAAGCTTATGTTTCTTATGAATCGTTATAATAATTCAATCATAATATATAATAAAAAAGCAATTACGAAACCAGGTTTTTGTATGGTATATTCAGATTGAGGTTTTATTTACGCTGTTTAACAAATCATATACAAAATCATATAATAAATCCATAAATATATTTAATAAGGATAATATATGAACCGTACAAAAATAATTGTGATAGGAGCTTTAATGGCCGGGATTGCAACGATTTTTCAATCAATTCCGTTCTTTTTATCCGAGGCCTTTGCATTACTTACCATATTAAGCGCAATTCCTATCTATACGGCAGCAAGGACTAATCCTATGTCAGGAGCTTTATCCTATGTTGTAACTGTGATTCTTGTCCTCTTTGTGAGTTCCCATGAAGCATTGATGTTTTTGTTTACAAATGGTGTGGTTGGAGTATCACTTGGGATTACCAGCTATCTTAAATTAAATAAGTTTCTGGCTGTAGGGGTTAGCTCTGTAATACAGACAATTTTTTTATGCATTTTAAATTATGGGATAGGCATCTCGATCTTTGGTGTAAAAATACCCGGAGCAATTATAATACAGTTGATACTGATACTGGGATTTACATTGGTTTATAACTTTGGTTATCAGGCATTTGCCGATTTTATTTATAAACGGATAAAAACATCAGGAATTACTGATATTGGAGCCAATGAAAAAAATAAAGAAAATTAAATTATTTATTTGGATAAATTTCGTAGGGCTATGATGGTTTTGAGATAGATAAATTACAACAGGTTCCGTTTCATAATATAAAAGTCTGTTTGAAAGAATTGGTATAACCCTTTCTTTTAAACAGACTTTTTAAACTATTCCGTTTATTTAATCGTAATCAGTTCGTAATCTTTATTACCTAAACCTATCTTGACAGCATGGTCAATGGAACTTTTCCAGTTTGTAGTTGGGTGCATATCGGTAAAATGATCATGATGGTTCAGTTTCTTTTTTGACAGCTGGCTGCCCGCAATTACAGGCTGTTTATTTACCGCATCTGCACAGGCTGCATCCAGGGCAACCGGGTCAAAGGAAGCAAACATACCTATATTTGGTACAAGTGGGATATCATTTTCGGAATGACAGTCACAGTTAGGGGAAACATCAACAACCAGACTGATATGAAAATGTGGGCGGTCCTTTAATACGGCATATGAATATTCTGCAATTTTATAATTAAGAATATCATTTGCCTGATCGCCCCATGGATTGATGGCATCAAAATTACATGCACCGATACAACGGCCGCAGCCGACGCATGTATCATGGTTAATACCAGCTTTACGGTTCTCATCAAATGTTATGGCATCATGGGCACAATTCTTTACACAAGCACCGCAGCTTTTACAGATATCCTTATCCACATTGGGTTTTCCTGAACTATGCATCTCCATTTTGCCTGCACGGGAACCGCAGCCCATACCAATATTTTTAAGAGCACCTCCAAAACCAGTTGATTCGTGGCCTTTAAAGTGGGTCAGTGAAATAAAAATATCTGCATCCATAATGGCACGGCCGATTTTAGCTTCCTTTACATATTCACCGTCAATAGGCACGTAAGCCTCGTCCGTACCTTTTAATCCGTCAGCAATAATTACATGACAGCCGGTTGTAAAAGGATTAAATCCATTTTCATAAGCAGAGTCAAGGTGATCCAATGCATTTTTTCTTCTACCCACATACAGGGTATTACAGTCTGTAAGAAAAGGTCTGCCGCCTTGTTTTTTTACAAGGTCTACAATAACTTTAGCATAGTTGGGACGCAGATAGGAAAGGTTCCCAGGTTCACCAAAATGTATTTTAATTGCTGCATATTTATTATTAAAATCAATGTTGGTTATACCTGCCTTTTTGACCAGCTTATCTAATTTTTGTAAAAGATTACAATTTGAAGTAGCTTTAAAATCCGTAAAATATACCTTTGAGGTTTCCATAGATTTTCTCCATTCTTAGTAAATATGTAATTTAATGTTAATTTAATAAAGCATTAGACTGGAATAATTTCCTGTAATTGCTTTACCTCTGATGATAGAATATAATCAATAAGATGTCAATTGAAGAAATTAAAATTTTACAGAAAATAAATGAATTTACAGAATATTTTTACAGATTTATTATTATGACTTGAAAGTTATGATACATCGGTTATAATTAAGTCAATAAGAACTTTAGGTAAGTGTTTAAATCATATTTTAGATTTATAAATTCTGAAATTGTATTAATGGTATGGTATTATAAATACAACAATGGAATTTCACATTGATTGTTTAGATTGAAAAGAACGAAAGGAAATAATAATTTTTGAAAAATACCCAAATAAAAATTAATTTAATATTTGTAATGCTCATATTCGGCAGTATTGGGCTGTTTGTACGAAATATTGATTTGGCGTCAAGTCTGGTTGCTCTGGTACGTGGATGTATAGGAAGTATATTTTTAATTACCGCCGGTTTTGCTATGAGGCAAAAATTATCCTGGAAAGCGATTAAATCAAACCTGATATTTCTAATCCTGTCCGGTACAGCAATTGGATTTAATTGGATCTTTTTATTTCAGGCCTATAAATATACTACCATATCCAATGCGACTTTAAGTTATTATTTTGCACCGGTTTTTGTTATGTTCTTAGCCCCAATTTTTCTGAAAGAACGTTTAACCCTGGTTAAAACCATAAGTATAGCAGGCGCCGTAAGCGGAATGTTTTTACTCATTGGTGTTGGAGGGGGTATGGAAAGAACCATATGGTGGGAATAGGTTATGGATTTTGTGCTGCCGTTCTTTATGCTGGAGTTATTCTATTAAACAGGTTTATGAAAGGCCTGAACGGTTTAGAGACAACGATAATCCAGCTAAGTACGGCTTCCGTGGTTTTATTGCCGTATGTTTTGTTAACAGAGAAGATTACAATCCATGAGTGGTCCGGGAAAACAATTCTTTATTTAATAATAGTTGGTATTATACATACAGGTTTAGCTTATCTGCTCTATTTTACATCTATAAATAAACTGAATGGGCAGACTACAGCAATTTTAAGTTATATAGATCCGATTTCAGCTATTATTATGTCATACATTTTTCTGGGGGAAAATATGACCATTCCCCAGGTAATCGGAGGGTTTCTTATATTAGGGGCAGCATTATTAAATGAAATGTTTGATAAAGCGAAAGTTACTACATAATTATTGCATATAAAACCCAGGCAAAATAACAGGAAGTACTTAAATAAATGAGGGATATTAGAGAAGGGCATTAACTAAAATAATTTATAGGTAATTGCGAAACTCACATATTGTATCTATATACCATGCAATTAATACAATTTCAGAGCTGAATTTTGCCCATAGGGCAACTGAAGCTCTGAAATTCGTATCAATTGTATGGTATATTCAGAAAACTATATAGTTTCGCAAATGCCTATAAAATATTTAATTAAAAAGGAGAGTGTTTAAATGGAATTTACTAAGGTAGTTTCGTTAAGAAGAGCAATCCGTAAATATAAAACGGATTCTGTGCCGGAGGATGTGTTACAGCGGTTATTTGAAGCTATGAATGCAGCTCCATCGGGAAATAATCATCAGCCATATCGATTTATATTTGTAAGGCAGGATAATATACGAAGGGAGATAGCTTCCAAAGCATGTCATCAGGACTTTTTATTTGACGCACCGATTCTGGTTGCAGCCTGTTGTGAAAAAGACAGGGCTTTTGATACGGCAATTGCCATGGAGCATCTTATCTTGGCAGCAACGAATGAGGGGCTGGGTTCCTGCTGGATTGGATGGTTTGAAAGGGAAGTTGTAAGAAAAATTCTTAATGTTCCCGATAATTATGAGATTCCGATTTTGGCTGCTATTGGGTATGCGGATGAAAGTCCGGAGGCAAAACCTAGAAAATCTTTAAGTGAATTAATATCATATGATCGGTTTTAACAGAAATATAAAACCTGTTTTGTTTAGAATAGAAAATGGAATCCCGTATTTATTTTAAGTAATCATTTAATACCAGGATTCAGAAAGAGGTAGTATGAAAGTTTTAATTATTTCCGGAACACCCAAAAGGGAGGGATTATCCTGTTCCTGCGAAGAAGCTGCATTAGCCGGTGTGATAAGTGCCGGTGCAGAGGGTGAAGTAATAAAATTATGTGATTATAATCTCACTCGTTGTGCTATGTGCGGTGATGGGTGGGGCACCTGCCGTGATAAACATACCTGCATCTATGGCGATGACGGATTTAATGAAATTCAGTCAAAGTTAGCCGAAGCAGATTTATTAATTTTAAATACTCCGGTATATTGGGGAGATATGACAGAAATTATGAAAGCATTTTTTGACCGCTTCCGCCGCTGCGAGGCCTTCAAAGGTTCAGAAAGTGCGCTTGCAGATAAAAATGTGCTACTCATTGCCTCTCCGGGCGGAAGTGGTAATGGTCTGATAAGCTGTTTAGAGCAAATGGAGAGAGTATGCAGACATTTAAGTGCCAAAATTTATGATTTTATAGGGGTAAACAGATGGAACAGGGAATATAAACTTGCTGCAATAAAAGCGGCCGCTGCATCCATGGTAAAATCGATATCCTAAATTAAATACTAGCCTGATAATGATATAAACAATCGGATTATCAATATGCCGCCAGACTCCTGTAAACCTGACTTTTGCATAAATTATAAGCTGGCAGTTTTATTAATACCAAAACTGTCAGCTTACGTTGCTGCCCTATCCGCTCGTGTAAGATAGTGTCAGCTTGCCGACGCCTTTTTATCAATCCAGAGATTATAGGTTAAACCTATAAAGACCAGAAATCCACCGATACATTTGCCTATGGATATTTCCTTTAATATAAAATAATCAATCAAAATACCTGTAAACAACTGGCCTATAAAAATAAGCAGTGTTATATAAAAAGCAGAGAGTCTGGGTGTTACATAGTTGGATGCCATAATAATTACAACTCCGGCCAAACCCCCAAGATATGCCCAGAAAGGTACTATATTTCGGGTGACTGAGGAAAATATGGGTTTGTCTTTGCTGATAAGATAGACAATAATTGATAAACTTAATCCGGTTATATAATTGATAAAGGTACTTTGTTTGGTACCTATTTTTTCTGCCAGCTGTGCATTTATGATTCTGCCAAGTACAATGGATACTCCCGCTAAAAAGGAAAGTAATAGATAAATGATTAACATAAAATTTACTCCTTCTCTAAAATAATTACTAATAAATTGTCATAACCAGGATTCCTCCTGCAATAAAACATAATCCGACTAACTTTTTTACTTTGAATCTGGAAGGTTTTATTCCCATTAAACCGAAATGATCCAATATAATTGATAGAACAGTCTGGCCAAGTAATCCTAATGCCTGTGTTAAGGATACCCCAAGATTCATAAAACCAAGGTTGGTAAAAATCACAGTGGCAACACCTATAAAACCTGCACTATAGAAATAGATAGGAATACTTCGGGATACTTTTATAGTTGTTTTACTTATGATCAGAACAATTATAACGGATACGAGTCCAACCACATGTATCAGTACAGTGGATGTATAGTTTCCATATGTGTCAGATAAAGTTCCGTTAAGTAGAATCATAACGGAAGTGATAACTCCGATAATCAGGGAAATAAAATAATTCATTGCGGTATTACCTCCATAACCAAAGTATTTACATAAACCATATTATATTAATAATTTAACATAAATAAGTTGAGATTAGTTATGACATATGTCATACTAATTAGAGAAAAGGATAAAGGGTGTTGATACTAGCTTATGGAAAAAATCAATGACAAAAAATTATTGGATAAATACATTGCAGAATTTAATATGGATCAGCTATTTACTAGAGACATGAAGCCTTATATGGAATTGTTTTTCTATAAGAAAAATGAATTTATCGTAAGGGATAGTGAAAAAATGGATTACCTTTTTTTTCTTGTTAACGGCAAAACCAAAGTTTTTACTACTTTAAGTAACGGAAAATCCCTTTTGCTATGTTTTTATCAGGAATTTAAAGTGTTAGGTGACTTGGAGATTACAGGTTCACCAAATGCAGTTACGAATATACAGGTTATAGAAGATACGACTTGTATTGGTTTGTCTTTAGAGAAAGTTAAGGTTTTACTGCTGGAGGATGCTAAATTTCTGCGTTTTATCTGTGGTTCCCTAGGTGATAAATTATACCGCTGCTCGAAAAATAGTTCCATTAATTTACTTTATTCATTAGAGAACAGACTGGCTAGTTACATTTATACAACCGGAGAGAGGATAAAAGATTCCGGTGGAAAGACAAAGATTATTTTTAAAGAGAATATGACAGAGATAGCAGAACTTTTAGGGACAAGCTACCGGCACCTATTAAGGACTTTAAACGGATTATGCCTAATGGGAGTATTGATTAAGGAAAATGAAAGGTATGAGGTTTTGGATGAAAAGGTACTGATACAATTATCGGCAGACTTGTACAGATAATTTGGAATATATTTATAATTGGGTGTCCAAAGTCCGATAGATATTGTTTTGAAAGAATACAAAGCGTATGTATATTCAAAATAGATATTCGGAGTGGATTTTTGATTGCCAAATCAGAGTTATAATGTTTAAAATATCTTATAACAGAGAAAAAGGTATCTTGTTCAGTAGTAATTTACTGTAAACAAGATACCTTTTATCGTTTAGTAGACGAAAACCATTGAGCCGATTCTGGCGGTTATGGGTTTTGACCACAACCACTGGTTTGTAGAACTGTCATCAAAGTAAAACATGGCACCTTTACTGGGGTCACTGCCATAAAGTGCTGCCCATGCTGCTCTTAAAGCCGCGTCGGTTGGAGGATTATTTATGTAGCCGTTTTTAACAGGGGTGAACTGGTAATATCCACCTGCTACCTGATTGATTACAGAAGTAATAGTGGAAGGCCATTCCGGACTTTTAACCCGGTTTACTACAACGGCACCCACCGCAACCATTGCCTCATATGGCTCACCGGTTGTTTCGGCAGTTATCAGCCTTGCTAACAGATTAACCTCATCGGCAGTATAAGGAATAACCGTATCATAAGTTTTCATTGTTTCACCGGCTGTGTTGATTCCTGGCAGTACAAGCTGCTGACCCGGTATTAAGGAATCATCCCATTTATTATTTGCTTTACGTAGTGAGTTTAATGGAATAGCGAAACCTTTTGCAATCAGGTAAAGAGTATCTCCGCTTTTAACCGTATATATTTTGGCGGGAACTTTTAATTCTTGACCGGGATAAATCATATCCGTATTCAACTGATTGTCCGATTTTAGTGTGTTAATGGAAGTCTTAAATAATACGCTGATATTATACAAAGAATCGCCGGAAACGACCGTATAATCTGCAGCTAATGCTGTTGCTGAGTTGAGTATTAAGGCAAATAAAATGCCAAATGTAAGAACTTGTCCTTTTTTTAAAAGATGCATGTTAATCCTCCCTGATTTTAAATTATTAGCCAGATGTCTATTCCCTTATATATGTATAGCATTCAATTTCTTCCTTTACTCCCGGGTAAATAAAAAAGTTGTGTAAAATCGTATTCATCAATCAGGATGAGTAGTTATGATTTTACACAACCTTTTTCTAAACCTTAATCATTATTTAACAAAAACCATGATACCGTATCTTGCGGTTATTGGTTTAGACCATAACCAGGCATTCGTCGAGGTATTATCAAAATAGAACATAGCACCCTTTGACGGATCACTTCCTTTTAATGCGGCTTTTGCGGCTTTAATAGCAGTTTGGGATGCCGGCTTATTAATATAGCCGTTTTTAACAGGAGTGAACTGATAATAATCACCTGCTACATGATTAATAACTTTTGTTATGGTATTAGGCCAATCCGGGCTTTGCACTCTGTTAACGACGACTGCGCCTACCCCTACCATGGCATTATAAGGTTGTCCGGTAGCTTCTGCCGTTATTAGCCTTGCCAGTAAATCCAGTTCTTTTTGCGTATATGAGATAACTGCTTTTGAGTTACTTGCATACGTTTTTGCTTTCGTAGAAAATGTACTTGCTTTTACAGATGCTTTTTTAGTTTTACTTGTTGATTTGGAAGCAGGCAAAATAAGCTTTTGACCTGGTTTTAACTTATCGTTCCATTTATTATTTGCTCTTCTTAAAGAAGCAACGTTAACATTGCTCTTCTTTGCAATGAGGAACAGGGTATCCCCTTTCTTAACCTTGTAGGTTTTTGCCTTCACGTCAATAACCTGACCGGGATAAAGGGTATTGGTTTTCAGATTGTTATCTGACTTTATGGTTTTTACAGGAGTGTCAAATAAGCGACCAATTTTGTATAGTGTATCATTCTTAAGAATAGTATAGTCAGCTGCCGATGCAGTTGTGGAACTGATTGTAATGGATAATATCAATCCAAATGCAAAAACAGCGGCTTTTCTAAATCTCTTCATAGGTACCTCCTTTTGGTTGGTGTTCTATTTGTGGCAGCAATTCCTGTACTACTATTCTAAACTAGAATGACAGTTGGGTATATATCGAATTGTTAACAATAGAGGATGTTATGTGCAAAAATGTATAAAACTGTATATAAAATACAAAAAGTACAGCAACTCAAACAAAAAGTGAAGCAAATTAAACAAAAAATATAGTAAATTAAAGAAAAAAATATTTTATAAAGAGAATAGAATAAATTTTATTTCGATAAAACAGGAGACTACTATAAAAATATTGGTTTCTTTTATTATATTGATTTGAGAGTAAAGGGTTGGGGGTATTGACAGTTTCGTTACGAACCCTTAATATGATATATAGTTCCGAATTAATATGAGGTGACATTATGAACGAGAAATATAATGAATATGCATTATTATTTAAAGCTCTTTCCGACCCTAACCGGTTATTGATTATAGATTATCTATTGGGAAGTGAACGTTGCGCCTGTGTAATACTGGAGAAATTACAAATTACGCAATCTACATTATCCTATCATATGAAAATTCTTTGTGAGAGCTCGATTGTTAATGTACGAAAAGATGGTAAATGGATGCATTATTCTATAAACAAAAGTAAGTTCGAAGATTTAAAAGAAATTCTGGATAAATTTTCAAACAGTGATTCGGATGGAACATTAAGTTGTTTTTGTAAATAATATATAAAGGGATTTATCAAAGTGGTAAAAAGCTTTGGTTTGTATATTGACAATTATCAATATGTTCCTTATAATGGCATTTAGATTGATAAATATCGATATGTTATCTGGTTTCAATTAATTTTATAAGATTTACATTGTGTAGAACAATTATGAGAATTATAAACGAAAGAGCATGATTAAAAGATTCCAAAGATAAAAAGAAAAAATCAAATCAACGAGGTATAAGTTATGGATCAGTTCAAGAAATTAACCATTGAAGATAGAGATATTATAGAAAAATATTTGGAAAAGGATAAACATAGGGCATGTGATTATAGTGCCGGAAATTTGATTTTGTGGTCAGATGTTTATAATACCCGGTTTGCAATTGAAAAAGATATGCTTTTCATAAAATTTATGAAAGACAATGAAAACTATTTTGCATTCCCAATGGGTGGCGGTAATATAAAACAGGCTTTGGAATGGCTGATTGCATACTGCAAAAATCAGAAAATAGAATTTAAAATGAATCTTATAGAACCATCCATGTATAAAGAGATAGAAAAATTATATCCGTGTGAATATGAAATAACATATGTCAGGGATAGTGCGGACTATGTATATTTGGTTGAAGATTTAAAAAATCTTTCCGGCAAGAAATATCATGGCAAGAAAAATCATATAAATAAATTTGTAAAAACATATCCGGACTGGACTTACGATACTATTACGGATGAGAATACAAAAGAATGTATTGAGATGGTAAAAGAATGGGGTAAGGAGAATGGAAGCAGCGGAGATTCATCAAAAGCCGATGAAATCAATGTACTGATTAAAGGCCTGGAACATAGAAAAGAGCTTCATATGATAGGCGGTATTATTAGAGCAGAAGGTCGTATTGTAGCTCTGACGATGGGTGAAAAATCAGGAGAAGATATGTTTATTATACATTTCGAGAAGGCATTTGCAGATGTTAGTGGTGCTTATCCAATGATAAACCAACAGTTTATTATTCATGAACTATCCGGTTATACGTATGTTAACCGGGAGGAAGATATGGGGATAAAAGGTCTTCGAAAAGCAAAAGAATCTTACCATCCCGTATTTATGGCGGAGAAAGGTATTCTTGTTAAAAAACTTGCATTTCGAACGGTGATTAAAAATATTAAAGAAATGGAAGATTCCTGCATATATTAGAATAATGATAAAATGGGATGGTTTTATGTATGCCTGATGGAAAACTGGAGAATCAATTAAATCTGGCATTGGATGTTCCGGAACAGATAAGAGAAAAAACCTTAGATTTAAATGTAGGTTATGAGCCGTCAGTAAACATGTGGGAGTTAATTGTAAAATATAGCGGAGATATTACCCGGATTGCTCAGGAATTAGAATTGACAATTGTACCTCTTCTAAATGAATATGCTATTATCACGATTCGGGAAGACTTAATCGACAGGTTATCTGATTTTGAAGAGATAGAATTTATTGAAAAACCAAAAAGGTTATTTTATAACGTAGCACAGGGGCGGACAGCTTCCTGTATCAATCCCCTTCAGACTGCCCAGTATAATTTGTTCGGAAAAGGGGTCATTGTTGCTGTTATTGATTCCGGTATTGATTGGACCCACCCTGATTTCCGTAATGAAAACGGAACAACCAGGATCTTGGATTTATGGGACCAGACTATTCCGGGGAATCCTCCGGCAGGTTATGCAATAGGTACCGTATATAGCAGAGAACAGATCAATGCGGCATTAGCAGTCACGGATCAAGCCGAACGCCTTTCTATGTTACCCAGTACAGACTTGTCCGGACATGGAACCCATGTAGCCAGTATTGCCGCCGGTAACGGCAGGGCCAGTAATGGAAGAAACCGGGGAGTGGCATCCCAGAGTGATCTTCTTATTGTAAAATTAGGTACTTCCATAGGGGATTCCTTTCCCAGAACAGCCGAACTGATGCAGGGAATCGATTATTGTATAAAAAGAGCAATTGAATTAAATATGCCAATGGCAATTAATATTAGTTTTGGTAACAATTATGGCTCTCATACCGGGAATTCATTACTTGAGAATTACATCAATGAAATAGCAAACCGATGGAAAGTAAATATTATTATCGGTACCGGAAATGAAGGGACGGCTGGAAAACATACAGGTGGTATCTTAAGCGGGGCGCCGGGTGCTCCCAGAGAAATTATTGAACTGGCAGTAGGAGCCTATGAATTTACTTTTAATCTTCAGATTTGGAAAAACTTTTATGATAGGTTTGAAATTGTAATAACCTCACCTGGAGGAATCCGGGTGGGACCAATTCCGGAGCGGCTGGGAACACAACAGTTCCGGATCGGCCAGACAGAAATATTCTTATATTACGGTGAACCTGTTCCATATAATGTCCAGCAGGAAATCTACCTTGAATTCATACCGGTTACGGATTATATAGAATCCGGGATTTGGAATATTGAATTAGTTCCTGTGGATATTGTGGTTGGTGATTTTGACATGTGGCTTCCATCCGGTAGTGTAGTATCACCTCAAACTCAATTTTTAAGGCCTACGGAACGAACAACTCTTACGATACCCTCAACTGCAGAGCGGGCAATTACGGTGGGGGCTTATGATGCCTATAATGACAGTCTGGCGTTTTTCTCCGGCAGAGGATTTCCAAGAGGAAATACCTCAGTGAAACCGGACTTAGTAGCTCCCGGTGTAAATATTACGGCGGCAGCTCCTGGAGGAGGTTATGCCACCCGTTCCGGTACCTCCATGGCTACCCCTTTTGTCACGGGAAGTGTGGCACTTATGATGCAATGGGGTATCGTAAACGGGAATGACCCGTATATGTATGGAGAGAAAATGAAAGCCTATCTCATTGCCGGTGCCAGACATTTGAGCTTTGAACCGGAATATCCCAATCCAACCTTTGGGTTTGGAGCATTATGCTTAAGGGATACGCTGGCATTGACACAGTAATCAGGCAGAAGCTATCGATAGAATAAGTTGTTTATAACGCTGTTAGGCGAATGCCTAACAGCGTTTTTTTAATACCTGAACTTAACTCTTTTTCATAAATACTGATAAAACAGGAAATGATATAAACAGGTCTGCAACAGCGGAACCAATGCATCTGGTGACAATAGAACCTAAAGTAAAAATTACTACATATATTCTACCTATATTTTATATAAATTTAAGTATAAATAAATTATCTTGTTTTTCAAAACATAAAAGGAGTCAATATGGTAGGAATAACTAAGTTATTATGTGGTTCTGAATCTTTTGGTGACAAATTACGTTATGTACCCGATGCATCCGAACAAAGATATGGTGCCAGTGCAGGTTATGGACCCGTAGTTGTTTGGAATTGTACAAACCAATGTAATTTAAACTGTAAACACTGTTATGCTAATTCAAAAAACTATAAAGCAGAACAGGAATTGAGCACAAATGAGGCAAAATCTTTAATAGATGATTTAGCAAAACTTCATATACCAGTCTTACTGATATCCGGCGGGGAACCGTTAATGAGGGACGATATCTTTGAAATTATTAATTATGCAAATAAATACAATATACGTATTACAATCTCAACGAACGGTACCTTAATAGACAGGAAAATGGCAAAAGATTTAAAAAAGTTTAATGTAAGTTATGTGGGAATCAGCCTGGATGGTATTGGTTCCAGGCATGATGATTTTCGTGGATGTTCCGGCAGTTTTAACAGATCTTTAGAAGCAATAAGAAACTGTTTGGAAATCGGACAAAAAGCCGGACTTCGATTTACAATAAATAGATATAATTATGATCAGTTAAATGATATCTTTCATCTGATTCAGGAAGAAAAAATTCCCCGAGTTTGTTTTTATCATTTAGCTTATTCAGGTAGAGGAACTTCCCTGATTAATATGGATATAACGAAAGAAGAAAAAAGAGCCGCAATGGATTTGATTATGAAGAAGACCATTGAATTTGATAAAAATGCTGAAATTTTAACGGTGGATAATCACGCAGATAATATTTATTTATATCTCCAATCAAGAGATAAATATCCAATTTTATCAGACAGAATATGGAAATTAATACAAATGGGCGGTGGGAATCGTTCCGGTATTGCCATTGCCAATATTGATTATAAAGGCAATGTACATGCTGACCAGTTTAGCTGGAATCATATTTTTGGAAATATCAGGGAAACGAAATTTAGTGAGCTTTGGACAAATCCTACCAATCCAATAGCAATCGGTCTAAGGGATAGAAAATCTTTATTAAAAGGAAGATGCGGTAAGTGCCAGTGGTTAAATATATGTAATGGTAATCTTAGAGTAAGGGCTGAAGCAGTTACCGGTGATTTTTGGGCATCTGACCCGGCTTGCTATCTTAGTAACGAAGAGATAGGAGTGCCTGATGAAATAGCTCTGATCTAATAAAATTAAAATATAAATATAAATACGGGAGGTTAAAAAGTTGATTATTTCTTGGAATACAACCAACAGATGTAATATGACCTGTAAACATTGCTATCGTGATGCAGGGACGGAATTTAATGATGAACTTAATACTTCGGAGGCTAAGAAACTAATAGAAGAAATTTCAGCAGCCGGTTTTAAAATTATGATATTTTCAGGGGGGAACCATTAATGCGGCCTGATATATATGAATTGATAGAGCACGCAGCCAAATGTAAACTCCGCCCTGTATTAGGCAGCAACGGCACATTAATAAACCAGGAAACGGCTTATAAACTAAAGTCTGTTGGAGTTATGGGTATAGGTATCAGTTTAGACAGCATGGACAAAGAAAAACATAACAGTTTCAGGGGACTTTCAAAAGGCTGGGAAGAAACCGTTAAAGGTATGGAAAATTGCAGGGAAGCCGGGTTGAGATTTCAGATACATACTACTGTAATGGACTGGAATTATAAAGAAATACTGGATATTACTGATTTTGCAGTTGAAATAGGGGCTACTGCCCATCATATATTTTCATAGTTCCTACTGGACGGGCATTGGAAATAAAAGAAGAATTTTTAAGTGCAAAGCAGCATGAAGAATTATTAGCCAATATAGTAAATAAACAAAAGGAAGTTGACATTGAAGTAAAACCTACCTGTGCACCCCAATTTATGCGAATTGCAAAACAGCAGGGAGTACCTTACCGGTTTGCCAAGGGTTGTCTTGCCGGAATCAGTTATTGTATCATTAATCCGAAAGGTGATGTACAGCCTTGCGCATATCTGGATATACCAATTGATAATGTAAGAAAAAAACCTTTTAATGAGATATGGGAGCATAATACTATATTAAAGAATTTACGTACATTGGCATATAAGGATAAATGCGGCTTATGTGTATATAAAAAACTATGCGGCGGATGCCGTGCCAGAGCAGCATATTATTATAATGGTGATTACATGGCAGAAGATTCTTTATGTATTTATGAGGGAGTAATCAGTTAATATGGAAGACAAATATAGTAAATTGCTTAATATGATTCAAAATGACCTTCCTATGGAATCAAGACCTTTCTTATCCATAGCTGAAAAAATGGAAAAGTCAGAAGATGAAGTACTGGATATGATAAAAGAATTAAAAGAACAGGGATATATCCGCAGATTCGGCGGTACATTCGATTCAAAGAATTTAGGTTATACAGGCACATTATGTGGAATGGAAGTAACTGAAAATAAAATTGAAGAAGTTGCCCATATTGTAAACAGTTATACTAATGTTACCCATAATTATCTCAGAAACCACAAATATAATATGTGGTTTACATTGATTGAACCTTCTCAGTCCAGCCTTGATAATCATATCAATGAGATTAAAACAAAAACAGGAATCGATGAAATATTAGTTCTGAATTCTTTGAGAACTTTCAAAATTAATGTTAAATTAAATGTTGAGGGAGCATAAGGTTATGGATGATTCCAGGGAAAAACAGATTATTTTTAAATTGCAGCACGAATTTCCTTTAATACCTGAACCATATAAAAAAATCGCCGATGATATAGGAATTCCGGAAAATGAATTATTAGATTATATGATTGAATTAAAGAATAATAAAACATTGCGAAGGATTGGTGCGGTATTAAACCACAGAACAGTAGGTTTTTTGGCTAATGCTATGGTGGTATGGGCAGTACCTGCCGAAAGAATAAAAGAGGTTTCGGATATTATGATTTCATTTCCTCAGGTAAGCCATTGTTACGAACGGGAGATATTAAAAAATTGGAATTATAATATTTATACGATGATTCATTCTGTAAGTTATGAGTTATGTGATGATATCATTAAGCAGATATCTCAAATGACAAATATCAGTAACTATGAAGTTTTATATAGTACGAAAGAATTAAAAAAGAGCAGTATGTTATATTCCGGTATAAAAAGTGATAAAAACAACTATTAAAAAAATGGGTACGGGCAGTGAAAAGAACAACAGGGTTATAGAAGCGAGAGTTTTAAAAATCTATAAAATATGGTTAAACGCCCCATGTGTTTGAAATGAATAAAATGATAAAAAAGAAAAGACAAATAGCGTATTAAAGGAGGAGTTTTATATGTCTTTTCTTTTTTATTACCATTCCAATTTTGATTGTTTTGGCCGTAGTGGTAAACAAAACGACAGCATTCGCATAAGATAAACAACGACTAATTGATAGAGGTTTTCTTATGGGAATATTAATGATTGTCTTTCTGACATTTGCGGCAACTGCCGACAGTTTTATAATTGCTTTTAACTATGGGATTAAAAAAGTTATTATCAGCAATTCTTCCAATTTCTTTATTTCAATTCTTTGCCTATGCGGCACCCTGATTTCCATGTTTATAGGAAAAACACTTGGCGGCTTTGTTTCCGTACATGTTGCTGACATAATAGGCAGTATCGTACTTGTTGGTCTTGCGGTTTATATGTTATTTAATGCATTGCATCCTGACGAAAAAGGGGAGCATCAGTATACGCAGGATCCATCTGTCGTTGATAAGGATAATTCCAAAGTGATAGAGCTCAGGGAATCCTTGCTGATTGGCATATTTTTAAGTATAAATAATATGGGGATGGGAATCGGAGCGGGTATTGCAGGTATGTCGGTTTCCGTTACACCGGTAATTTGTGCGGCGGCAAGTTTTATTTTTATAAAAGCAGGCTGTGTATTCGGCAGGCATATTACATCTCAAAAACTTTCAAAGGTATTAGAGACCTTTTCCGCAGTTCTGGTATTACTATTGGGCATTATGGGTTTCTTTAACTAAAAAACCGGTATTGTCAAAGAATCAATACAAGCGGGTTAAAAGATAATTTGACTTTTATTTTGCAGTTGTATAAAATAAGATTGAATTATCCATAACTGAGAAAAATCAGGTAGAACAGTGATTCAAAGTAAACGCTTGAATCTATTGGCGGCGGACCAATTTCTAAAAAGCAGGAGAAGGCAGGTAGATAAATGGAAAGTAAACTGGATTTTATTAAATATTTCATGGAAAAAATTGAATTTCCACAGGAAGCGCAGGAGGTTTTTCTTAACTTGTGCAGAAAAATTGAGCATGTTACAGGGCACCGTGAGAAGCTTAAAGAACTGGCTGACCGATTTATGAGCGGGGAAACGGATGGGGTTTATGACGAATTGGATGTTTTGGCTGAAACTATGAACGTCCATAGTTATACGATGTCACTGATGCTCATGCTTTGGTGCGGGGAAGAGCTGCTTGTTAAATATAAAGAGGAAGAAATACCGGAAGAGATATATTGGGATTCTATGTCTGATCTTAAATTCAAACTGATGGAATGTTATCAGGTTTACGGTATTTGGGGAACTTTCGTAAGATCATGGTATCCGGGTTTTTATCAGATGACCAGGTTTGCATTGGGACGTTTGCAGTATGAATACTCTGATTTTAAACTGAATCAGTATGAGGTGGATGGTAATATCCTGAAAAAAGGTGACAGGGTTATTAATATGCATATTCCTTCCAGCGGTTCTTTCTCGAAAGAAAAGCGGCTGGATTCCTATAAAAGAGCGTTTGAATTTTATAAAGATGATTTTGGCGGTAAACCGATTCCCATGGTTTGTAATTCCTGGCTGTTGTATCCGCAGCACAGGGAATTTTTGCCGGAACACCTGAATATCCGAAGCTTTATGGAGGATTTTACTTATATTGAAAGTGAGACGGAAGAGAAGTTTGAAAATGCCTGGAGGGTATTTGGAAAAGACAGTATGAAGGCGCCCAATGAGCTGCCACAGAATACCTCTTTACAAAAAGCTTATGCAGAGCACCTGATGGCAGGCGGCAAGACCGGAAGTGGTTATGGCATATTCTTCTTTGACGGAGAGAAGATCTTGCCTGAGAATTAAAAATAAGTTTTTAATATAAAAATCCCGGATATGCGGTGAAAGCAATGATTTTTCAGCCTTTCCGGACTATCCGGGATTTTATAAAATTTAACACCTAATAAAATACAAATCACATTACAATCTCACTAATAATCCTTACATGCTGATAGACTGTTAATAGTAATTACACAACTTATTGACATGGCAATTTTATAATAACGGACTTACTTCTCCCTTGGAGAACAGATTGAGCCTGTGAAGTGCCCTTGTGCACCCGATGTATAATAGTTTTTTATCATCTTCACTGTAATAATTTGTAATATCGGTATCACATATTAAAACAGCATCAAACTCAAGCCCTTTTGACATATACACAGGAATAATAAATACACCTTGCAAATCTGCTTCACTTTTATTTTTTATTAATGTAACATCCAATCTGTCCTTTAAACATTCAAACAAAGAAAGAGCATTTTTTTCGGTTTTACAAATTAATCCGATTGATTGGTATCCTTTTTCCTGACAGAATTTAATTTCTGAAATAATCATTTCATTAAGAGATAATTGGTTGTCGGCCGCAAAGACTTTTGGCTCATCCCCTTTTCGGTTGAAGCTCTTTATTTCTATACTTTGCTTAATGAATTTTGAACTATAAATCAAGATTTCATTCGTACAGCGAAAACTTTTATCCATGGTAACAAGAGATGATTTTTTCTTATTTAAAATTTCTCTAATTTGTCCGTATAGGGATAAATCTTCTTTTTTTTCAAGAGTTTGGTTTATATCCCCCAAAATCGTAAATTTAGAATTTGCAAACATGATATTCAATATTTCATAATGCAGGGGATAATAATCTTGTGCTTCATCGATTACCACTTGTTTTATATTTTTATAATAGTTGGTTCCGTTAATTTTTAAATACAAGTAAGCGAGAACGGCTGCATCATCATAGTATAAAAAACTGGTACTTAAATTTTCTTCTGTGAATATTAAAATATCTTCTATACAGTCCGGAAGCTCAGAGTCTTTTGATAAACGATAGAAATATTCTCTGTCACTAATTAGTTTCCTATACAGATTTAATACATTCAGTTCGGTAAACTTCTGTATTTGATTTTTAATAATAAACTCTTCTGATTTCTTTATACGAATTTTCTTTGACTCGTATATTAACTCCAAAATAAACTCTTCCAGCTGCTTTAATTTCATCCCTAAAGGAACTTCTTTTCTCCCCAATATTTTCTCCTTTAGTATTTCTTTGCTTACAATACACTGACCATCATAATAGACATCCTCAAACGCTATCCATCTATGTGGCAAATCACAAAGAAAGAGATTTAAAATTTCTAAAAACTGATGTGAGGTTTTGAATTCTATGCAGCTTTTTATAATGTCATGATACCCGGAGTTTGTGATCAGGTTTTCCAGAAATTGGTTTCTTGATTGTATCTGTTCATTCCGCAATATTGTAGTAAGCATTTCTTCAAATACCACAGAAACAACATTATCTTCTCCAAGTTCGGGTAATACATTAGAAATATATTGTTCAAATAATGAATTTGGCGATATAATAATAATATTATTAGAGGACAGTTTAGAGGACAGACCTTGATACATAAGATATGCAGCCCTATGAAGGGCAATGGATGTTTTACCGCTTCCGGCTACTCCTTGCACCATCATTAAGTCATTTTCCATATCTCTTATAACAATATCTTGCTCTTTCTGTATGGTTTCTACAATCGTTTTCATTTTAGAAGAAGTATTTTGGGATAATAGCTTTCTCAAAAATTCATCTACGATTTGAACATCGGCATCAAAAAAATATTCCAATACGCCATTGTTAATTTCATACTGTCGCTTCAAATTAACCTCCCCTGTTATCCGTCCGCCAGGGGCATCATAAAATGCCTTTCCCATTACAAAACGGTAAAAGACGCTTGCTATTGGAGACCTCCAGTCATAAACATACATTTCGTAGGAATTGTCTTTCATTAAGGAAGAGCGTCCGATATATATTTTTTCAAATATATCCTCACCGTCAAATTTAAAATCAATTCGGGCAAAATAAGGAGATTTAATTAAATTTTCCAGCAGCAGGATTTTGTTTTCTACTTCTTCATAGTCTACGATTTTATCTGTAACGGGGTTCAGATATTGACTTAATTCAGCAAGGGCTTCAAAACCATCTGAAGTCCAAAGAGCTGAAATGGAGTGTGACGTATTTTCACGCAGCTCCTTTTTGGCAGAAATAATCGCTGATTTATTCTCTTCATTTTTCTGTCTGGCCTGATTCAGCTGTTTTTTTGCTAACATTATTGTTTTTTCTAATCGTTCCTTTTCAAAATTTAATTCTGATTGATTGTTTTCCATTATGGAAATCACCCCTTATTTAGAATCGGCAGGAAAATTACCTCCAAAACCGTCACCAATAACTCTAGCATAACTATCCTCAGAAAAACAGTCTTGTTGTTATTGACTAGATTTGATATAATTATAATGGGAGGAAAGGTGATTGCAGTGAATCATCCATCACCATAGTACGGTCTACGCCTATCATACTATCCATGTATTATTAAGCAGTACATTATTAGTTATTATTTCTCTTTGACCCGTAGAATAGTCGGTATGTCCGCTAAAATTTATATAGACAATTAAAATGAACCGGAATTGCTCAGTATATGACGAAGCAGTCCCGGTTCATTTTGTATGATAAAAAAATATAGTAATCTGTTTTGGTAATTTAGCGGTTGCATTATTTCTGCGGCTGGATACCGCGCAAAATGAAGATACAATCGATATCGCCGGTGATTTTTTCAGAAAGCTCTATTCCTGCTCATCAATTGAAGCGATACAGGAACTGCTGCAAGGTATTATAGCAAAGAATTTCTTTAGGGAGCATACGGAGATAAAAAATAAATCAACCATTGCCACTTTAAAAACCTATGTCAAAATGCATTATAACGAAGAATCACTTTCACTCAAATGGCTTGCTGAAAATTATTTATTTATCAGCGTCGGTTATTTGAGCAAGCAATTTGTAAAAGAAGAAGGAATACGATTTTCCGAATACCTGAACGGAATTCGAATGGAAGAAGCCAAAAAATTGTTAAACCTATATTCTTTTGATAACATAAAAAATATAGTCAGGCAGGTTGGGTTCGGAAATAACCCGCATTACTTCAGCCAGGTGTTCAAACGATATACCGGATATACACCAAAAGAATATCTTGATAATGTTTTTTAAAACGGGTCGCTTTATTGAACTTAGAACAAAGTTTTTTTATTTAATTTAGATAGCATTTACGATATTCTTGTTAGAGCAGGTTGGAATAACTTACACATTCTTACACCGGCGGAGGAGCGGTTATATATGAAATATATTAATTGAAAGGAATAACAAATAAAATGACAAATGAATTATTATTAGAAAAGATTTATCTCATAGTTGAGAAATTAATGAATTTGGGAGGTGCAGATTATGACAGTGATAAAACAACTTCGGAAAATGCCAGAAAAACCGGTTTGGTTGCACGTGATTTCGGTATTGAAGAATGGGACTGGCCTCAAGGAGTTGGATTGTATGGACTGAATAAACTGCAGCTTTTTCTGGGTCAGGATAAGTACATGGATTTTTTTAAGAACTGGTTTGAAGCTAACATAAAAAAAGGACTTCCATCAGCTAATATTAATACAACTGCGCCTCTTCTTACTTTAGTTGATCTGTTGGACGAATTTAAAAATGCAGATTATGAAATCCTTTGTATGAAAAGGGCAGAATGGTTAATGAACGAACTTCCTAAAACAAAAGAGAATGGTTTTGAACATGTTACCAGTGCCATTGGTAACCGGAATGCAGTAGGGCGGCATGAAGAACAATTGTGGATTGATACGCTGTTTATGGCTGTACTTTTCTTAAATAAAATGGGACATAAATATAACCGGAAAGATTGGATTGAAGAATCCATTCATCAGGTGCTTTTACATATTAAATATCTGTATAACAAAAAAACAGGATTATTTTACCATGGCTGGACATTTAAAGAAAATAATAATTTCGGTGAAGTATTCTGGTGCCGGGGAAACTCCTGGTTTACTTTTGGCATTGTAGATTTTATTGAGGCTTTTCATGGACATATGGACGGCGGTTTAAAGAGGTATTTGGAAGATACCTTTAAAGCACAGGTTAACAGGCTGGTAACCTTACAACCGGAAAGCGGTCTCTGGCATACGGTTCTGGATGATAAAACGAGCTACGAAGAAGTTTCGGGTACGGCTGCTATAGCAACAGGTATTTTAAAAGGTATAAAGCTTGGAATCCTTGATGGCTCTTATAAAATAAAAGCGGATAAGGCAATTGAAGCAATATGCAGAAATATCGATATTGACGGAACGGTATTAAATGTATCCGCCGGAACCGGAATTGGTATGGATAAAGAACATTATAAAAATATCATGCTGGCACCCATGGCGTATGGACAATCATTGGCTTTGGTAGCTCTTTGTGAAGCATTGAATTAATTTGTTGCTTTTGCAACATACGAATCATACTGAAGCCATTATAATAATATCAAATAAAAATGGTGGAGGTACCTATGATAAATTTAACGAATCTAAATCGGCAGCATGAATTAATTAAAGCAGAGATCGGCTTTATAGAATCTGCAATAAAAAAAGGCAGCAGTACATCAATAAATACGGCTGAAGCAGCTTTACATATCAGTAAACTGGCCGGATTGCTTAAAATCCATTTAATAGAAGAAGACAAGTTTTTATATCCGGATTTACTGGATTCAAAAGACGAAGAGATTCAACTGATAGCAAGTCAATACATAAGGGAAATGGGTGACTTGGCAAATACGTACTCCGAATATAAAAGCAGCTACAATGTGGGCTCTAAGATTACTGCAAAATTAGATATATTTGTTCAGGATACAAAAAATATGATGGAAGCTTTGAAAAAGCGCATAAAAAAAGAAGATGATGAATTGTATCATTTAATAAAAATTAAAAATATGTGAAAGAGGAACCAGTAAAACACTAAGTAACATTTTTAGTGCTGCTGGTTCCTTTTTCGTCTCGCAAAAGCAAAGGAAACATATAGAATGCCTGCTTGAAATAAGAGTTTACCCCTGATTCTAATTGGGAATATAAAGTTTCTTAAATTCCGTTGGTGTGTATTAATTCTGTTTTGGATAATTTAATCAAAGTAACGGAATACAAGGTGTTTTACTTATGAAAAGTATTCATTTTTATGCTTCCTTGGTTTTTCTGTTTTTTTAAAAATTTAATTGTGTTATAATTGTAATAAAAAATAGAATATTATGTCGAAAATCTTCAGCATATTGACTTGTTAAATAATTAATTAGGATTTTATAAGATGTATCACAAATAGTAACACTATCGGAGTTTTGCAATTACCTAAAATAATAATAAATTAAGAGGAGAAGCGGTATTCTCTCTGTTTTCAGAGGGATGCGCTAAAGTTATTTTATGAAATTTATTGATGATAAGAGAATACATATACCGGCCAAAACAGAATTTGTACAGCGTAAATATTTAAATATCCAGTATGCTAAAGGAAACGAAAGAAGACAGCTGGATATTTATCTTCCTAATACGGGTATAGGCCCGTATCCGGTAATTATGGATATATATGGAGGGGGTTGGTACTTTGGTAATAAAAGCTCCTATAAATTAGAACCGGCCTTAAAACTCCTGAGAAGAGGATTTGCCGTGGTCAGTATTAATTATTCCTTAAGCTATCAACAACAGTTTCCCATACAGGTGGATGAGATTAAGGCGGCAATCCGTTACATTAAAGCCAACGCAGGTGAATATGATTTAGATCCTTTTAATGTGGCACTTATGGGAGAATCTGCAGGAGCTCATTATGCTGCATTATGTGCAACATCCTCTTCCTGCGGTAAATTAGAAGATAAAGAAACATGGGGAAATGCACAGGTAACCAGTGAAGTACAGGCGGTTATCGCAGTTTATTGCCCCAGTAATCTTGGTGTTTTAAAAGAAGAACTGGATACTCTCGGGTTGGAACCTTCCTTTAAGGAGGTTGGAGAAGCAGATTCTATGGAGGGGATGCTTTTCGGAGGTAGAAAACCGGCTGAGGTTCCTGAGTTAGTAAAATTAGCAGATCCACATACCTATGTGAATAAAAACTGCCCTCCTTTTTTATTTTTTCATGGTAACCAGGATCAGTGTATTCCAATTTTACAAAGTATGACATTAGCTACTGCGATTAAGCAGGCTGCAGGCCTTACCAGGGCAGAATATCATATAATCCGAGGGGCAAGGCATAATTTGGCAGACTTTGAATCAGAGGAAATATATAACTTGGAGGAAAAATTCTTAAGAAAATATTTAATTAATCCATGATAGAAAGACAAAACCGTTAATTTTCTTAGTATTGGTTATAAGTGTCCGGATTATAACAGCCAAACCGGTGATAAATTTAATGTGGGAAAGGGTGGATACATGTATCATTTAGTCATTGTCGATGATGAGGAAAAAATTTTAGACGGTATATCGGAGTTATTTCCATGGAATAATATTGGATTTGAGGTTGTTGCGCGTTTTACGGATGCCGACAGCGCTTTGTCCTATGTGGAGGAGGAGCCGGTAGATGTTGTGATGACGGATATTTCCATGCCTGTAATGAATGGAATAAGCCTGACAAAAGAACTGAAACGTTTTCCTCATATAAAAATTGTATTGTTCAGCAGTTATAAGGATTATGAATATATGCGTGCCGGAATTCAGTATGGGATCAGCGATTACTTGTTAAAACCCATCCGTTACGAAGAATTGGTAGCCTGTTTTGAGAAAATCAGAATGAACTTAGATGAAACTAATAAAGTAATGGATAATCGGCCGAAAACTTATTATAACGAGATAATTCAACGTGTGGATAATTACCTTCAAAACAATTACCAGAAAGCATCCTTGGAAGGAGCTGCGGAGATAGTAGGGCTTAGTCCAAACTACTTATCGAAAATATATAAAGAAAAATCCGGCAGCGGATTTTTAGAAAAACTAAATAAAATCAGAATGGAAAAGGCAAGTGAACTTTTGCTGGATCCTAACTATAAAAGCTATGAAATAGCATTTTATGTAGGTTATGATAATCCCAAAAATTTCTCAAGGGCATTTAAAACCTATTATAATGTTAGTCCCATGGATTTTAGAAATGGAATCAGGAAGGAGAACAGATAAGGTATGCTTCGTAAATTTTTTATGAAACGATTCCGTACATTTGCGATTATCATGTTTATACCGTTGCTGCTTCTCTTTATCATAATGGGATTCATGAATATTTATACCCAGCAGGAGGAACTTAAAAAACAAGGAGCCAATACCTTAAAAAGTATTAATGACAATATCGTATATGTTGTTTACAGTACCATACACCAACAGGATGTTATGATGGGAAGTGCCCAATATAAACTGGCACTTCAGAAATTGCTCAGTCATGCTCAGTTAGAGTTTAAAGATGTAGTATTTATGAATGCTATCGAAAACTTCTTAAAGAGTTCAGAGACTTCTTATCCTTATATCAATTCCGTTTATCTCTACATAAACGGCAGAGATAATTTTCTGGCTTCTTCTTCCGATCAGCTGGCATCTATTAAAACCTATTTTGATAAAGATTGGTTTAATCATTATAAAAAGATTCCCAAAGAGGACGAGCAATTTGTTGAGACCAGGTGGCTGAAAAGATACAGCTATGAAGCAGCTAAAGAAGTTATAACTATTTATCAGCGTATGAAATATGCCAAGGGTGTTATAGTAGTGAATGTCAACGCAAAGAATTTCGGAATGATGATTGACAATATGCTTTATCATTCGGGCCAGAGCTTTTTTTATTTAAATAAAAAAGGTGATACGTTATTTGCCAGCAATCCGGATACAGCGTCCGATGTAACGTCCAAAAAAGGTTTTTTCTCAGATATTATTAAGGAATATGAAGCTAAGGGTAAGTTCAGTAAAAATCAGGAATGGGTGAATATTAACGGAAAATATTATCTGTTTTACATAGAACCTGCGGCTTATTATGAGACTTATTTCGTATCCATGATATCTTTTGATGTTTTTGCCGACAGTCTCTTGGATTTTCTAAAGTTAGCTCTGGCAATCCTCCTTTTAAATTTTCTGATTGTTATGCTTCTGGCTTGGATTACCACCAAAAGTGCATTTAAACATATTACTTATCTGGTGGATGTTTTCAGTGCGGCTGAACGGGGAGAGTTCATAGAAAAACCGCAGTTGATCGTAAAAGATGAATACAATTTGATTATGAATAATATTCTTTTTCTATTCATTAAAAACAGTCAGATGCAGACCAAATTAATGGAAAAACAACACCAGAATGAAATTACGGAAATTATGGCTTTACAGCTGCAGATTAACCCGCATTTTATCTTTAATACCCTGCAGACAATGGATTTAGAAGTATTAAAAGAAAAAGGCGGCCAATCCACCCTCCATACCATGATACAGGAACTGTCAAGAATAATTAAATATGCTCTGACCAATCCGACGGAGCCTGTAACCTTACGGGAGGAGCTTAATTATTTAAAGGCATATCTTCAGATTCAGGAGATCCGGTTTAATCATATCATCATCACCTATTTTGAAATAGATGATGAGATTTTAGATCATCAGGTTTTTCGTCTTATGCTGCAGCCAATGGTTGAAAACAGTGTTAACCACGGAATAAAATCTACCGAACGGCGCTGTTATCTTAAGATAAAAGGGTACTTAAGGAATGATGAAATAAACATAGCAGTTATTGATAACGGCTGTGGAATGACGAAAGATGAAATTGCCGAGCTGTATATTAAAATCAATGATCCCTCGTCAAAGAACATTGGATTAACGAACTTAAACCGCAGATTGGTACTTCATTATGGGGATCGGAGTAAATTACACATCCGAAGCAAAAAAGATATGGGTACAGGAATTTACTTTAGGATACCTGTACAAACGGGAGAAATTAAGAAAAGTTATGTGTAATATCACGAAAAACAGAGGAAAAACATGATTCGTCTTAGCAATATTGCAATAAATGAATAAAAAAAAATAAAAATGATACCATCCGGTTTTTAATGCGTAAAATATGAATCTTTATATTAGACTGTGTACCTTTTAATGATTCCTGCCGGATGATAGAATGATATCACTGAAGTGGTTCACAAATGCGAAATGGGTAACCGCTCATAAAAATAATATAGTGGAGGGTTTCATTATGAAAAAGAAAAAAATTGTTGCTTTGTTTCTTACTATGGCAATGACGGCATCGTTAGTTGGCTGCAGTGGTTCAAAAAGTACCTCAGGCACTGCCAATACAGATGAAACAACAAATGCTGTTACAGAAACGAATTCTGCCGCAGACAGTACAGTAAGTGCTGAAACGGCAGAAAAACATGATCCGGTAAGTCTTCGTTTCTCCTGGTGGGGTGGTGATGCGAGACATGAAGCTACCTTAGCAGTTATTGACCAATTTGAAAAAGAATATCCCTGGATTACCATTGAAGCCGAATACAGTTCCCAAGATGGTTACAACGATAAGCTTATGACACAGTTCGCCTCCGGTACCGCTCCGGATATTATGCAATTGGAAACAGGTGCAGCTCCGGAATATTATGGACAAGGCCAGCTTTTAAATTTATCTGAAACCAGTATTGATTTTTCTAATTTTGATCCTACATTCTTACAAAACAACGGTCAGTTCGGCTCGGGAAGCCAATATGCAATGCCAACCGGACAAGCCGGAAGTGCTATTGTTGTTAATAAGGATTTAGCCGATAAAATCGGAATCGATTTCACCAAACAATATGACTGGAATCAGTTAATAGAATGGGGAAAACAGGTTCAGGAATATGATCCGTCCATGTATTTAATTTCCGGTAATTTAACTTATATGACGGCATTTATTATGCGTACCTGGTCAAGACAGGCAAATGGTGATGCGATTATCAGCAAAGATAATAAATTAAACATGACAGAACAGCAGTTTGAAGAATGTTTAACATACATAAAATCTTTATATGACAACAAAGCAGCTGCTCCACTATCCTATATGGCATCCTATGGTACAAGCAACCAGGATGATCCGAACTGGATAGCAGGAAAATATGTATGTACCATTGGTTATACCTCATCAGCTGACGTTATGCAGGCTGCTAATCCTAACGCCAACTATATTGCAGGTAATATGCCGGTTATGTCAAATGCAAAAAGTGACGGCTGGTTTAACGACTGTCCTCAGTATATAGGTATTTATGCAAAAAGCAAGTATCCGGAAGAAGCAGCTATGTTCGTAGACTATTTCTTTAATAATGAAGATGCAATGAAAACATTAGGTACCGTTCGTTCCGTACCACCGACAGCAAAAGCTCAGCAGATTACGGAAGAAGCAGGCTCCTTAAATCCTTTAACCAAAATGTGTGTAGATATAAGCCAGCAGTATAACGGACTCTCTGATTCAGGAAAGACAACAAGTGCTGAAGTTACAGCTATACTGGAAGATGCTTTTGAAAGTGTCGCCTACGGTGCTAAAACGCCCGCTGACGAAGCAAAAGAAGTTATTTCCTTATTAAATGATTATCTTGCATTACAATAAAAACGGCTATCAAGTTAAAGCGGATATTCGAAATCCGCTACTAGCTCATAACCTTATGCCTGCTGCGCAGGCATTTCAGTCGGAGCCTACCCTCCGACTGAAACTAGTAAGTCTTAAACCCACCGCTTACGCTTCGCTAAGAAGCGAAGGACTTACTTATAAGATTAAATTCATAATTGGGGGAAAATGGGTTATTGCAAAGAATTAATTCATGAACTTGCGTATTGAATGCGTTTTGCAGGTAGTATGATTTGGAATTTGCAACAACCCATTTTATCTTTTAGGAGATACCACCAGTGCAGAGTTTGCTTATGTAAACTCTTTATTAAAGACAAGAGGTGAAACGGAATGAAAAAATCAGTTATTGCTAAGAGAGGTTATCAGGCATATTTTTATTTATTGCCCTGGCTGATCGGCTTTAGTTTCCTGCAGTTATATCCATTTTTATCTTCCCTGTATTATTCTTTTACCAATTACAATGCTTTCGGTAAAATGAATTTTATCGGTTTAAATAATTATATCAGTTTATTTACAAAGGATAAAGAATTTTACAAATCCCTTGGTGTAACAATTAAATATACTATATTTACGGTACCGGGTAAGATTATAATGTCCTTAGTTATAGCGGTAATGTTAAATAAAGCCAGAAAAGGTATCGGCATCATGAGAACAATTTTCTATCTGCCGTCACTGTTCGGAGGCAGTATTGCTGTTGCGATACTATGGAAATTATTATTTATGGATAATGGCTTTATAAATACAATTTTAAGCACTTTCGGCATAAAATCCGTTTCCTGGCTTGGAGATCCCAGATTTGCACTGAATACATTAAGTTTATTGGAAGTCTGGCAGTTTGGTTCTTCCATGGTTATGTTTCTTGCCGTATTAAAACAGGTTCCGGCATCTTTATATGAAGCAGCCCAAATCGACGGCGCAAACAAAGTTAAGACATTTTTTAAAGTTACCTTTCCTCAGATTACTCCTATTATATTCTTTTCCGTTATCATGCAATCAATTAATGCACTGCAGAATTTTACCTCGGCATTTGTTATCACCCAGGGTGGACCTGTTAAATCAACCTATATGCTGGGCCTAAAACTTTATAATGATGGTTTTGCTTATTATAAGATGGGTTATGCTTCTGCGACATCCTGGGTAATATTTTTACTGATTTTATTTGTCACAGTGATTTTATTTGCAACCTCAAAGTTCTGGGTGTTTTATGGAGATGAATAAAATTTTAAAGTTCAGATTGTATGAGATTTCATTTTAATGGAAAGAAGGTTTTAATTCATGAGTAGAAAATCAAGAAAAAAAATCACCGAACGTGTTATCTACGGTGTGATAATACTAATCGGGATTGCTATGATATATCCTCTTATTTGGATGTTTTTCGCAAGTTTTAAAAGTAACGAAGAAATATTCGGATCTCTTAAATTATTGCCGTCCAGTTTCAACTGGAAAGCCTATCCGGATGGATGGAAGAGTGCGGGAGGTGTAACTTACGGCAGATTTTTCTTAAATACCTTTATATTAGTTCTTCCGACTACATTATTCACCGTTGCTTCCAGTGCCCTGGTAGCCTATGGGTTCGCCCGTTTTGAATTTCCCGGAAAGAAACTGCTTTTTGCGGTACTGATTGCAACTTTAATGTTACCCAATGCGGTTATTATAATACCGAGATATACGATTTACAGATCCCTCGGAGTATTAGATTCCTATTGGCCATTTTACCTCACCGCCATATTTGCCTGTTATCCGTTTTTTACTTATATGTTAATCCAGTTTTTAAGAGGTCTGCCGAAAGACCTGGACGAATCGGCTTACATAGATGGCTGCGGGACTTTTAAAACCTTTACCGGTATTTTGCTTCCCTTATTAAAACCCTCACTGTTTTCAGCCGGATTATTTCAATTCCTCTGGACCTATAATGATTACTTTAATTCTTTAATCTATATTAATACGGTTACAAAATATACGGTTTCCTTAGCATTACGTCTTTCCCTGGATGCAGAAACTGTGGTACAATGGAATAAAGTTATGGCAATGGCTTGTGTTGCGGTTTTACCGGTGGTAGTTTTATTTTTCTGCTGTCAGAGATATTTTGTGGATGGAATTGCAACAACCGGCTTAAAAGGTTAAAATGATCTTCAAATACTATTAGTGATGCCGCCCCAGGCGGCGGATTGAGAGGAATTTATGGCGTATGCAACGAATCCAATTTTAACAGGATTTAACCCTGATCCTTCCATTCTCAGGGTAGACAGTGATTATTACATAGCAACATCGACATTTGAATGGTTCCCCGGAGTGCAGATACATCATTCCACTGATCTAATCCATTGGGAACTGATCGGTCATCCCTAAATAGGCTTTCTCAGCTAAATATGTTAGGCAACCAGAGTTCCTGCGGGATCTGGGCACCTTGTCTTACCTATGATAAGGGGACTTTTTACCTTATTTATACGGATGTGAAATCTTTTCTTGGGATGTTTAAAGATACTCATAATTATCTGGTTACGGCAAAAGATATCAAAGGACCTTGGTCTGAACCTATTTATTTGAATTCAAGCGGATTTGATCCATCCCTTTTTCATGATGACAGCGGTAAAAAATATCTTGTTAATATGATAATGGACCACAGACGCTGGAACTCAAAATTCGGAGGAATTGTCTTGCAGGAATATTCGGAAGAGAAGCAGTGTTTAGTCGGAGAACCGAAAATTATCTTTAAAGGAACTCCCCTGGGGTTAACGGAAGGCCCGCATATTTATAAACATGATGATTTTTATTATTTGATGACAGCAGAAGGCGGTACGGAATATGCACATGCTGTTACAATGGCAAGAAGTAAGAATCTTTTAGGACCTTATGAGGTGGATCCCTGTAATCCGGTTATTACCGCGTTACATCACCCAAATCAGCCCATTCAGAAAGCCGGTCATGGGAGTTTAACGGAAGGGCATAACGGAAAATGGTATATGGTGCATCTTTGCGGAAGACCGGTGGGAAAAGACCGCATGTGCATTTTGGGACGTGAAACGGCACTGGAAGAGGTTGTATGGAAAGACGGGTGGTTAAGGTTAGCTAACGGCGGTAATTCACCCAGTGAAACAGTAGAAATCGCCGGAGTTACGGCAGATTCAACCGTGCCTAAGAAATATCTGATGGAAGACTTTGAGAAAGATACCTGGAGCATTCATTTACAGACTTTACGGGTACCATTGGAGGAAAGAGCATCTTTGAAAGAACGTCCCGGATATTTGCGTTTATATGGGAAAGAATCCTTTACTTCCTGTTTTCACCAGTCACTTTTAGCTCACAGGCAGCAGGCTTTTTATTGTGAAGTAACAACAAAGGTAGATTTTAATCCAAAGAACTTCCAGCAAATGGCCGGTTTGGTTTATTATTACGATTCCTTAAGTTATTATTATCTGTATATTACGGAAGATGAGATTGAGGGGAAGGTATTAAGCATAATATCCAATGTTCTCGGCAAAGGAACACAACCCATTGGCGTAGGAATTCAAATACCGGCAGAGGGAGAAGTTTATTTAAGACTGACGACGGAGAAAGAAAAGGCTTATTTTTCTTATTCCATGGATAATAAAACGTTTCTTCAAATCGGAGAAACTCTGGATGCTACCGTACTTTCCGATGATTTTTATGCACCTACGGGTCATATTATGTTTACCGGTGCCTTTATTGGCATTTGCTGCCAGGATTTATCCGGACAGGGTAATTTTGCTGATTTTGATTATTTCGAATATAAAGAAATTTAGACAAAATAGAATCTGACAGGATTCCTTTCATGAAATAGTTGGATTTATGACAGGAAACCAATTGACAGAATGGAATATCAGTGCAATAATAGAATAAAAGAAAATTTGTAAGACAGCTTACATCTAGACAGGAAAGATTGTAAGCTGTTGCATCAAAATTTTACGGAGGAATTCATGGTTATAAAACCAATTAATAAGGTAAACGTAAGCGAACAGGTATTTAATCAACTAAAGAAAGCCATTATAGAGGGTGAATGGAAACCCGGCGATAAGATTCCGTCAGAAAATGAACTTGCATCAAGTTTTGGAGTGAGCCGGATGACGGTCAGACAGTCATTACAGAAATTAATCGCTCTTGGATTAATTGAAACCAAATTGGGGGACGGCTCCTACGTCAGAGTTTTAGAAGCAGGTGATTCCTTAAATGCCTTAATGCCGGCAATGTATTTAAATAAAGATTCTTTCCTTGATGTAATTGAATTCAGAGAGATGATTGAAACGGAATCAGCAGGATTAGCGGCTATCCGGTCTACCGGGGAACAGCTTACGGAATTAAAAAATATTTATACTAGAATGTTATCCAATAAAAATAATATTAAGAAATTCGCTATGGATGATCTGGCGTTTCATTGCAAGATTGGTGAAATGACCGGCAATGAGTTGATTATTAAAACTTATGCCCTTTTAGACGACATTCTGGAAGCAGCCATGTATGATGGTATTACCAAAATGGGTACGGAATATGCGGAACAATACCACCAGTTATTAATTGACAGCATAGAGGCACATGATGAATTAAAAGCCAGGGAATATATGAAGAAGCATCTAATGAATAATCGTGAGTATTACAAATAGATGGTTATTTATTGTAGGTAAATGAATATATAAATAGTAACAAATTTATTTTTTATTCATACCTGTTAGACAAGTAACAACAAACAACATACAAAAAATTAAATAATTAATTTTATAAACCTAAAGGAGGATAAAAATGAAGTATAGTAAAGAGTTGATTGATGAATTAAATCAAAAGGCGAAAAAATTAAGAAAGGATGTTGTAATCAGCATTGGTGTGGGGGTTGCTGGCCACATAGGAGGCTCCAATTCCTCAGCGGATATTGTATCGGCATTGTATTTCCACAAAATGAAACATGATCCGAAAAATCCAAAGATGCCAGACAGAGACCGCTTTTTATTAAGCAAAGGGCATGTTGCGATTTTACAATATGCAGCATTAGCAGAATCCGGTTATTTTCCGGTTGAAGATTTAAAGAAGACCAAGGAAATCGGATTTTATTTACAAGGTCATCCGGATGTCTTAAAAACTCCCGGTATTGAAGCAGGAACCGGATCACTTGGTCAGGGTCTGTCCATCGGACTTGGTATGGCTTTAGGTATGAAACTGGATCACATTGATAGAAAGGTATACGTACTGGTCGGAGACGGTGAAAGCGCAGAGGGTCAGATTTGGGAAGCTGCTATGGCTGCCAGTGCATTTAAAGCGGATAATCTGGTTGCGATCGTTGATAATAACGGATTACAGGCAAATGGTAAAGTAACGGACCGTTTTAACAGCTATCCGCTTATTCCCAAATGGGAAAGCTTTGGTTGGAATGTAATTGAAATAGACGGGCATAACATGGAAGAAATCCTTAGCGCATTCGATGAGGCGGATATGGTTAAAGGGAAACCGACAGTCATAATAGCACATACCGTTAAAGGGAAAGGTGTCAGCTTTGCTGAAAACGTCGTAGGATTTCATAATGGAATGCTGACGGAAGAAAATTATGCACAGGCATTGAAAGAATTATCCTAAGCAGGTGTAAAAAAGAATTTTAAAAAGCCAAAATTATATAGAAGAACTCCAGAATGAAATTCATTGGAATTCCATCGGAAAACGCTATGCGGTATCGAATCAGGAGGGTTGAAAGAAAATATAAAGAAAAGAAAGGATGCCACGAAAGACTTCTTTCAACCTGCGAAACATGTTTCGCATTCTTATAAGTGGCAGTAACCCATTTTCTGCAGATGGGTTATGCAATGGGTGTAAAAATGACATATACAAATCAAAGAATGGCATATGGTAACACATTAGTTGAATTAGGTAAAGAGGATAAGAGAATTGTTGTTCTGGATGCGGACCTTGGAGGCTCAACCATGGGCAAATTATTTGAGGCTGCATATCCGGAGAGACATTTTGAAATGGGTATTGCGGAAGCCAATATGACTTCCGTTGCAGCAGGTCTGGCACAGACCGGTAAAATACCTTTTACCAATTCTTTTGCAGTTTTCGCAGGAGGGCGGGCATACGATCAGATAAGACAGACAATAGCTATTGGAAAATTAAATGTTAAAATCTGCGGATCTTCTTCCGGCATGTCCGATTTCGGTGACGGTGCTACGCACCAGGCTATAGAAGATATGGCTATTATGCGGGCTATTCCTAACATGACAGTTATATGTCCTGCCGACGCAAATGAAACAGTACAGGCAGTAAAAGCTATGGTGGAACTGGATGGCCCCTGTTATCTTAGATTAAACCGTAATGACTATGAGAACGTCACACCGGAAGATAAACCGTTTGAAATCGGTATTCCAAGTGTTTTAAAAGAAGGCAGTGACATTGTAGTATTTGCAACCGGTATTATGGTTGGTAAAGCTCTGGAAGCTGCGGAAGAATTAAAGGATAAAGTTTCTGTAAAAGTTGTAAATGTCAGTACCATTAAACCAATGAATAAAGAAGCTGTTATTAAACAGGCAAAAGACTGCAAAGCTGTTGTTACCGTAGAGGAGCACAGTATAGTTGGTGGTCTTGGCAGTGCTGTTTCAGAAGTACTCTGCAAAGAATGTAAACCGATTGAATTTGTAGGTGTTGAAGATACTTTTGGTGGCAGCGGCCATAATTATAATGATGTTCTGGAATATTACAAGCTGACCAAAGAGCATATTGTGGAATCGATTCTTAAAATGGTAGAACCTTACAAATAAGTAGTTTAGCGGACCTAAGAATATCCGCTTTGACTACATAAAAGAAAATAAGGCTGAAAGAAAATAAAACAGAGAAAGGATGCCACATTTGAAATCTTACAGCCTGTTAAATTTTATTTATATTTTAATATGTGGCGATGAGACCGGTGTAAAATTTAAAATTTACTTACTTGGGAGAGGAAAGTTATATGCTGGACCCAGTTAATAAATTAGAGGATTTTCAACAGTCCCATATGGATAAAATAATGAAAATTGGATTTATAGGATTAGGAATTATGGGTAAACCCATGGCTAAGAATCTTTTAAAGGCCGGATATGAAATAGTTGCTTATGACGTAATGAAGGATAATCTGGACGATGTAACAAAAGCAGGTGCAATACCTGCGGCTTCCTCGAAAGCAGTTGCAGAAGAATGTAAAATAATTATTACCATGCTGCCAAACAGCCCTCATGTAAAAACTGTAGTTTTAGGGGAAAACGGTGTTTTAGAAGGAGCAAAGGAAGGTACCATTCTTGTTGATATGAGTTCGATTGCTCCCCTGGCATCACAGGAAATCTGCAAGGCATGTGCCGAAAAAGGAGTTAAAATGATAGATGCCCCTGTATCCGGAGGAGAACCAAAAGCAATTGACGGAACTTTATCTATAATGGCAGGCGGAGATAAAACCGTATTTGATGAAGTGTATGATATTTTAATGGTTATGGGTGCCAGTGCCGTTCATTGCGGAGATATCGGTGCCGGCAATACGACCAAGCTGGCAAATCAGGTTATTGTTGCTTTAAATATTGCAGCTGTATCCGAAGCTTTTATGCTTAGTACTAAAGCAGGAGTTGATCCCATAAAAGTTTTTGATGCAATTAAAGGCGGGCTTGCAGGTTCGACCGTTATGAACGCTAAAGTTCCAATGATTACAGAAGGAAACTTTAAACCGGGATTTAAGATTGATTTACATATTAAAGACTTAAGTAATGCATTGGATACCGGGCATGGAGTAGGAGCACCGCTTCCGCTAACCTCTTTGGTTATGGAAATGCTCCAGACTTTACATGCGGACGGACACGGACAGGATGACCACAGCGGTATTGCTATGTATTATGAAAAACTGGCTGGAACCGAAATTCGTAAATAGATATTATAGGTAATTGCCAAACAAGATTATCGTTTGTATACCATGCAAATAATACGCTTTCAGGGCTCAAATCTGTCAGGAGGCAACAAATGCCAGAAACAAGTATTAATTGTATGGTATACTCAAAAATTAATTAGTTTCGCAATTAATAGAATAGAAATGACCTTTAAAGGAGATTAAAAATGTCAATTGGATCGAACTTAGAAAAATTATTTTCCCTGGAGGGAAAAGTTGTATTATTTACCGGTGCAGCCGGTGGTATCGGAAGTGAATTGGCATCAGGATTGGCGATGGCAGGTGCGGCTGTAGCTCTTTGTGATATTGATAAGCAGAGATTAGAAGTTGTAAAAGGACAGATTGAAGCTGAGGGCGGAAAAGCATCTACCCACGTCTTAAACGTATTGGATAAGAATAATATAAAGTCCTGTGTTGAGGAAATAGGAAATACTTACGGACATATTGATGTACTGGTAAACTGCGCCGGAATTAACAAAAGAGAAGGCTTCATGGATGTAGAAGAAGATACCTATGACCGAATAATGGCAATTAACTTAAAAGGTGTATTCCTGGTGTCCCAGGAAGTTGCTCCTTACATGATGAAGCAAAGGAACGGAAGTATAATAAATATCGGATCCCATAATACTGGTTGGGTATTAGGGGGTTGCTCCGTATATGCGGCAACGAAAAGCGGGATTTATGCATTTACAAAATCCCAGGCAGTGGAATGGGCAAAATATAATATCCGCTCGAATTGTATAAGTCCCGGGCATATTAAGACTCCTTTAACTACTGTTACCTGGGAACACCCGGTTCGTTCCAAATATCTGTTAGACAGAATAGCCATGAACCGCCCCGGATATCCGGAAGATATTGTAGGAGTATGTATTCTCCTTGCTTCAGATGCTTCTTCCTACATAACAGGCTGTGAATACAGAGTGGACGGCGGATGTATCGCAGGCGGCCAGCCCTGGCCTTATGATACAAAATATTAAATACAACATTCTAGCTAAACAGTAACATGCCCCATGGATCTTACGTGAAATGGGGCTAATTTACTGTTTTATCTTAAAATTCAACAAAATTCTTCAAAAAAGCCCTGAATTTATACTGTTTTAATACTTTTTTTATACGAATTTTTGGGATACTCCGGGAATAAGAATCATAATAATACTTTTGGAGCATTTATTTTTAATTAAGAGTATGATAAAGTAGGGTAATATATAGACCGGTGAAGCAAGTAAGAGAAGTATGCGGATGGTGCCGTTGCAAAATCTTAAATCTATCTTACCAGGGAGAGAAAGCCCAAGTAAGGTAAGTATATTATTTTGCAAAAGCCCCAGGAAAGAGGGAATTATGATAGTAAATGCAATTCATCATGTAGCGATTATTGTATCAGATTATAAAAAATCCAGAGAGTTTTATGTTAATAAACTTGGCTTTGAAGTAATCCGCGAGAATTACAGACAGGAACGGGGCGACTATAAACTTGATCTGCGTTTGGGTGATTGTGAATTGGAAATATTCGGAATGCCAAATCCCCCTAAAAGAGTAAGCCGTCCGGAAGCCTGTGGACTTAGACATTTGGCATTTCGTGTATCCAATATAGAACAAGCCATACAGGAATTGAACAAGCAGGGAGTCCAAACGGAAGAAGTACGTTTGGATGAGTTTACTGGCAAAAAATGACCTTTTTCTTTGATCCCGACGGACTGCCCCTGGAACTTCATGAGTAACGTAATCCGCAAAAGCAGTTTTTAAAAAATAGATTTTTACAGTAAATTTATGTGAAAAAACATACTTTATTGCAGCCTTTTTCGTTTAAATATACAAATTCTAAATATATCTTTACTTTCGGTATTGATTTTTTAAAAAAAATGCTGACACTTAATAGCTTTTTCAGCAAAATTCTATGTTTTTTAACAATTTTAGCATTTTTGAGATTTTTTAACTAGACAGATTGCCAAGAGAGGTATATTATATGTTTAATTTCGAAAATTGGATGAGAGGAGAGGGATGTAATATGTTAACAAAAGTATTTCAATTAAATAAATTATATATTTCAGCTATTATATCTCTTTTAATTTGTACGTTATTTTTTCTTATTATAATAATATGAATACATCCATGGCAATTTACAAAAAAAACCTGGAAAGTAATAGTCAGAGCGTGAAATTAAACAGTGAAACTATGACTAAATCAGGTACTAATACCAATAAATCAAAATATTCCAATGAAAAGTTAGCGGTAACCGAAAACGAGGAATTAAATTCAGAAAAAAAATTAGCTGACAGCCATCAAGGCTCTCTTGTGAGAAAATGGGTGTTCTACTATTTTTATATATTAAATTTTCTATTTCTATCTGCATTCATCCTTTATAACAAAGGGTGGTTTATTAAAGTACTTCTATCGAGATATCAATTTTATCAGGTGCATTTTATCCAGTTGAAAGACGGTAAAAAGAGCGCTCTGTCTTATCAGCTTTCATTTTAATATGATGAATTTAAAATGGTTTATTTCATAATACTAACATCAAAATTAATTTAGTATTATGCCGCTCATTAACTGCGCCTTTAGAACGAAAAACAGGAGCGTAGAACTGCCTTACAAAAGGCTGCCGTCTTGGTAAAAATTTAACAAAAGGAGGTGAGATCTATGGAGGATTTAGGAGCAGAGTTAATGTCAGAATTAAGCAGTAAAATAAGTTTTGTCATTCCCATTTTTGGAGGGATACCTGTACCAACTTCAGTAGTTGTGACATGGGGAATAATGGCATTTATCATGATTCTGACGCTAATTTTTGTACGTAATTTAAAATTGGTTCCCAAAGGACCGCAAATCTACGTAGAAGCTTTGGTTGGATTTATTAATAATTTCTTTGAAGATATTTTAGGGGAAGAAGGGAAACGATATATTCCATACCTTGGTACAGTATTAATTTATATTACCTGTGCAAATTTAATTGGTATTTTCGGAATCACCCCTCCCACAAAGGACTTAAACATTACTGCCGGACTCGCTATTATGAGTATTATTTTAATTGAATATTCCGGTATACATGCAAAAGGCGGAAAAGGATGGCTGAAAAGTTTTACGGAACCCATGTCTATTCTGACTCCCATAAACTTTTTGGAAATGTTTATACGGCCGTTATCCCTGTGTATGCGACTTTTTGGTAATGTATTGGGTTCTTTTGTTATTATGGAATTAATTAAGATAATTGTTCCGGTCATTATACCGATACCGTTCAGTTTTTATTTTGATATATTTGACGGTTTAATACAGGCTTATGTCTTTGTATTTTTAACATCACTTTTTATGAAAGAAAAAATGGAAGAATAAAAAATTATTTAAAATTTAGGATAGGAGAATAAATTATGACAGGATTAATCGCAGTAGGAGCTGGTTTAGCAGTATTAACAGGTGTAGGTGCCGGTATTGGTATCGGTATTGCTACTTCAAAAGCAAGTGAGGCTATCGCAAGACAGCCGGAAGCAAAAGGCGATATTAACAAAGCTTTATTATTAGGTTGTGCGTTAGCAGAAGCAACAGCAATTTATGGATTTGTTATCGCAGTATTAATTATTTTATTCTTAAAATAAAAAAGAATGAAAGAAAAACTCTATTCAGAGATAAGAAAATTACCTTATCTCGCAGAAATTTTATGTAGCCACCAGTGGCAGATTGAGAGGTAAAATTATGACAGGATTAATCGCAGTAGGAGCTGGTTTAGCAGTATTAACAGGTGTAGGTGCAGGTATCGGTATCGGTATTGCCACCTCTAAAGCATCCGAAGCCATCGCAAGACAGCCGGAAGCAAAAGGAGATATTAACAAGGCATTATTGTTAGGATGTGCCTTGGCAGAAGCAACAGCAATTTATGGTTTCGTTATCGCCGTCCTGATTATACTTTTCTTAAAATAATAGGAGGGGATAGTATTGTTAAACTTAGATTGGAACATCATATGGACTTTTGTTAATATCTTGGTAATCTATTTTTTCCTGAAAAGGTTTTTATTCAAACCGGTTACTGAAATTATGGAAAAGCGTACGCAGACAATTGAAGATTCTCTGCAGGATGCCGAAGATACTAAATTAGAAGCCAACAAATTAAAAGATGAGTATGCAGCGGAATTAAGCCATGCGGATGAAGAAGCTGCTAAGATTATAAATGAAGCAAGAGATAGGGCAACTTCGGAATATAATAGAAGAATCAAAGAAACGAAAGAAGAAGCAGCCAGAATTATGCAGGAAGCAAGTAAGACAATTGAATTGGAAAGAAAACAGTCCATTCAAAATGCACAGGCTGAAATCGCTGGAATTGCCATGCTTGCAGCTTCTAAAATCATCAATAAAAACATGGATGACAGTAAAAATAAAGAATTCCTGGGGATTTCTTAAAAGAAGTAGGTGCTTCTAAATGATGACTTCACAGGCAGCGAACTATGCAAAGGTTCTGTTTTCTTTGGGACTTAAGGAAGAAGCGGTACAACAGGTAAAACAGATATTTTTGAGAAACCACGAATTAATTGAAGCTTTGGATAATCCTATCATAAAAGAAAAAGAGAAGGAAGCTGTCATAGATCGTATATTCGAGAATGATATTCGCAGTTTTTTAAAAGTATTATGCAAGAATCAATGTATCAGTATCCTTGATAAGATATTGGAAGCATACGAAACGTTAGTATTAGACAGCAAGAATATAATAACAGCTAAATTATCTTATGTTACAAGGCCTGATGAAGCTGAACTTGGACAGATTAAAGATATGTTATGCGATAAATATGGGAAAACAGGAGTTATTCTTGATTTGGAAGAAGATGATTCCCTGATTGGCGGTTATGTATTGACAGTCGGTGATATGGAATTTGATAAAAGCGTCAGGGGAACTATATCAGAAATGAAGAAAGCTCTAATCAGGAGGTGAAATGTTTGAGTAATGTAAATCAAAATGATATTATTTCTGTTTTGAAAAGTGAAATAGAAGATTATGATATAAAAATGACAGTAAAAGAAACAGGAACAGTTATTAGTATCGGTGATGGTATTGCAACCGTGTACGGATTGGATCATGCCATGTATGGTGAATTGGTGGAATTTGAAACAGGCGTACGTGGTATTGTTCAAAATCTTCAGTTAAAAACCATCGGATGCGTTCTACTCGGCTCAGACTATGGAATAAAGGAAGGATCCAAAGTAGTCAGGACGAAAAAGAGAGCCGGTGTTCCGGTTTCTGAGAGCTTAATCGGAAGAGTAGTGGATGCTCTGGGAAGTCCGATAGACGGTAAAGGTCCCATTGATGCTAATGAACTTTTCCCCATTGAAAATGAAGCACCCGGTGTTTGCGACAGAAAATCAGTTAGTGTACCTTTACAAACCGGTATTCTTGCAATAGATGCCATGTTCCCAATCGGAAGAGGACAACGTGAGTTAATCATCGGTGACCGTCAGACCGGGAAGACCTCCATTGCAATTGATACGATCCTGAATCAAAAAGGACAGGATGTTGTGTGTATCTATGTTGCAATCGGTCAGAAAGCGTCTACCGTTGCCAAAATTGTTTCCACCCTGAGTAAGTATGGGGCTATGGATTATTCTATCGTAGTATCTGCTTCCGCAAGTGACCTTGCGCCGCTTCAATACATTGCTCCTTATGCGGGAACTGCTATGGCGGAATATTTTATGAAACAGGGCAAGGACGTATTAATTGTTTATGATGATTTATCCAAACACGCCGTAGCTTACCGTACCATGTCCCTGTTATTGGAAAGAGCACCGGGACGTGAAGCTTATCCGGGTGATGTATTTTATCTGCATTCCCGGTTATTGGAACGTTCCAGCCGGCTGGATGAAGATCATGGCGGCGGATCCATTACAGCATTACCGATTATTGAAACGTTAGCCGGAGATGTTTCTGCCTATATACCAACAAACGTTATTTCCATTACAGACGGTCAGATATTCCTTGAAAGTGAATTATTTTTCGCCGGTGTCCGTCCTGCGGTTAACGTTGGGTTGAGCGTATCCCGTGTTGGTGGTGCAGCCCAGACAAAAGCAATGAAAAAAGCTGCCGGCAGCCTTCGTATCGATTTGGCACAATTCAGGGAAATGGAAGTATTTACCCAGTTCAGCTCAGAACTGGATAAATCCACAAAGGACCTTTTAGATCATGGCTACCGTCTGGTAGAACTCTTAAAGCAGCCTTTATCAAAACCGTTAGCATTACATGAACAGGTAATACTCTTAACTGCTGCAAACTTAAGGCTTTTGAATGATGTTCCGGTAAAACAGATTAAAACGTTCCGTAATGATTTAATGGAATTTATCAGAACGAAATATCCTGAAATCGTAAAGGAAATTGATACAAATAAAGTATTGACAGATGAACTGAGTGAACAGATTAAAAATGCAGTTAAAGAATTTAAAAAGTAGGTGATTGTTTTGGCAAATATGAGAGAAATTCGTACCAGAATGAAAAGCATACAAGACATCATGAAGATAACTAATGCCATGTACTTAATATCCTCATCTAAACTAAAAAAAGCAAGAAAAAACCTTCTTGCAACGGAACCTTATTTTGAAAAACTACAGGCTACCATACATGATATATTGGTACGTGCGCCTCATATACATCAGGTTTTTTTCGAGCGAAGAGAAGATATTGAGCCGGATGACAGAAAAAAAGGATACATTGTTATAACAGCCGATAAAGGTTTGGCCGGTGCATATAATCATAATGTAATCAAAAAAGCCGAAGAAGATATGGGTAAGAGTAATAATAATTATCTATACGTTGTAGGTCAGGTCGGAAGACAATATTTTAAGAGAAAAAATGTTCATGTTGACGGTGAATTCTTATATACTGCACAGAATCCGACCATGTACCGTGCACAATTAATGTCAGAGACCATAATTGACTTGTTTGAAAAAGGGGATTTGGATGATGTATATGTAATCTATACCAAAATGATTACCCCTATGAAAGCGGAAGTACAGTCTGTTCGAATTCTGCCTTTGGAAAGACGTAAGTTTGAAAGAAGAGCAGCCGGATATCAGCATGCAAGATTTGAACCTTCTGCAGAAGAGGTTATGAATCAGCTTGTACCTAATTATTTAAAAGGACTGTTATATGGTGTTTTAATTGAGTCATTTTCCAGTGAACAGAATGCCAGAATGATGGCGATGGAGGCAGCTACAAAAAGTGCCAAAGATATGTTAAGGGAATTGGATCTTTTATATAATAGAGCAAGACAGGCATCCATTACTCAGGAAATAACGGAAATTGTCAGTGGTGCCAAAAGTTTAAAAAAATAACGGAAAGGAGATTTCTATACACACCCTGTAAAGGGTTTTTACAGCCAGGTTTTAATCTTATAGGAAATTGCGTCCTATAAGATTAAAAGCCCTCCGGGCGGGATGCGCATGACGCGCCAAAGGAAGATTGTCACTGAAGTGACACGCGTCGGCGCTAGAGTCTGGCAAGCCAGACTCTTTCTTGCTGGTTTTGTGATAAACCCATGGGAGCTAGAAAACTTGATGATATGGAAAAAGGAAAAATAGTTCAGGTATTAGGTCCGGTTGTTGATGTAGAATTTGAAAATGGCGAGCTTCCTATGATTAAAGATGCCCTCGAAGTCACCAATGACGGAAAAAGACTTGTTATGGAAGTTGCCTCTCATATTGGTAATAATATCGTACGTTGTATCATGCTGGCCTCCAGTGAAGGTCTGGTAAAAGACATGGAAGTAACCGCAACCGGTTCCTGTATCACAGTGCCTGTCGGAAAACAGACACTGGGAAGAATGTTTAACGTATTAGGTGAAGTAATTGACGGGGGAGAAAAGGTAGTAGGAGAAGAGCAATGGAAGATTCACAGGACACCTCCTACATTTGAAGATCAAAGCCCGGTTGTAGAAATATTGGAAACCGGTATTAAGGTTATAGACTTATTAGCCCCGTATGCAAAAGGCGGTAAAATCGGTCTGTTCGGAGGTGCCGGTGTTGGTAAAACAGTATTAATCCAGGAATTAATTCGAAATGTTGCAACAGAGCACGGCGGATATTCTATTTTTACCGGTGTAGGGGAACGTTCCCGAGAAGGTAATGACCTTTGGATGGAAATGAAAGAGTCCGGTGTTATCAATAAAACTGCCTTGGTATTCGGTCAAATGAACGAGCCGCCGGGATCCCGTATGAGAGTAGCACAGACCGGTCTTACTATGGCTGAATATTTCAGAGATGAAGAAAAACAAGACGTTTTATTATTTATCGATAATATTTTCCGTTTTGTACAGGCAGGTTCCGAGGTTTCCGCACTTTTAGGACGTATGCCCTCAGCCGTTGGTTATCAGCCTACTCTTGCTAATGAAGTTGGTGAATTACAGGAGCGAATTACTTCTACCAAGAACGGTTCCATTACTTCTGTTCAGGCAGTATATGTACCTGCAGATGACTTAACTGACCCTGCTCCGGCAATTACCTTTGCCCACTTGGATGCGACTACAGTATTATCCAGAAAAATAGTAGAACAGGGTATTTATCCGGCCGTTGATCCGCTGGAATCCACCTCCAGAATCCTGGAACCGGATGTTGTTGGTGAAGAGCATTATGAAACTGCCAGAAAGACACAGGAACTTCTGCAGAAATATAAAGAATTACAGGATATTATCGCAATTCTTGGTATGGAAGAATTGGATGAAGAAGATAAATTAGCCGTGTACCGTGCCAGAAAGATTCAGAAATTCTTATCCCAGCCATTTAATGTTGCTGAGAATTTCACCGGTATCCAGGGAAAATATGTACCGTTAAGTGAAACCATCAAAGGTTTTAAAGCCATTATAAACGGTGAAATGGATGAATATCCGGAAGCAGCTTTTCTCATGGTAGGAACCATTGATGATGTAATTGAAAAAGCGAAACGTATCAAAGAAAATGAAACTAATTAATTTCCGATGTAAACCTAAAGTTTATTAGGTAATTGCGAAACAAGGTTACTAAATCTATATACCGTATAATTAATACAATTTCTGAGCGGAATCTGGTCCTCAAGGCCACTGAAGCTATGAAATTCGTATTAATTGGATGGCATATTCAAAAAATTAGATACTTTCGCAATTGCCTGTTAAAGTTTATAGATAGGAGGAGCAATGGCTAAGACATTTGAACTTGAAATCATTGCGAGTGACCATCCCTTTTTTAAAGGGCAATGTGAGATGCTGATCTTCCCCGGAATAGACGGTGAGCATGGAATTTTAGCAAAACACGAATCGATGGTTACCTGTTTAAACGCAGGAGAACTTAGGTTTTTAGTTGATGGCGAATGGCATTATGCGGCAGTCAGTGCAGGATTTGTAGAAATTACCTCCGATTATGTGGTACTGCTTGCTGATACGGTGGAAAAACCGGAAGAAATTGATATCAACCGTGCAAATGAAGCAAAAAGGCGTGCACAGGAAAGACTGCGTCAGAAACAAAGTATTATGGAATATTATCATACCCAGGCGGCGCTCAATCGTGCTATGAGCCGCCTTAAGGTTACGAAAAGGCATATGTAAAATATACAGCAGGGGCTGTTGCAAATGATTTGAATTATTTAACTTGCCGGTGGGCAAGTTAATGATTTAAGAATTTGCAGCAGCTCTTTTTTTTGCGCATATAAAGAAAAGTTGCAGCAGACATTAAAAAAAGCAAAATTGCTAATATCTTTATTTTTCTCCTTTCCGGCTCTGAACTCTTACCTTTTCCCAGCTTATTAAATTGAAATATTAATTTCTTAGTATAGAAATTTACATTTGTTAACCAAGTTTTTACATATTCATAACTGCTTTTATACATTTATTGGTTATGGTATTAAAAGAATACGGAATATCCATTTTAGGTATTCTTTTGGAAAGGGAGGAGTATCACATGAATAAAATTGAACTGGTCGATATTGATAAAGCATATGGCAAGGATAAACCGGTCATTGAAAACTTAAATCTGGATATTGGCGAGGGGAGTTTTACAGTACTTTTAGGACCATCCGGCTGCGGAAAATCAACTACCTTAAGAATGATAGCCGGTCTGGAAAAAGAAACGGGAGGTGATGTTTATATCAGCGGACGAAGTATGAAAACCGTAGAACCAGGTGACAGGGATATTGCCATGGTATTTCAGAATTATGCATTATATCCCACAATGTCGGTCCGGGGTAACATAGAATTCGGGCTTGTGAACAATAAACTTCCGAAAGAAGAACGAGATTTAAGAATACATGAAATCGGCGAAATCGTTGGTTTAACAGATTTTATGTCCCGTAAACCCCAGTCCCTATCCGGCGGGCAGAGGCAAAGAGTAGCTCTTGCAAGAGCAATGGTGAAAAAACCGTCCGTTTTCTTAATGGATGAGCCTTTATCCAATCTGGATGCTAAATTAAGGAGCCAGCTGCGCACAGAACTGATTGAATTACATCACAAACTGAAAACTACTTTTGTATACGTTACACATGACCAGGTGGAAGCCATGTCCATGGGGACTGATATTGTATTGATGAACCAGGGAAAAATCATGCAGCAGGGCAGTCCGGTAGAAATCTATAATAATCCCCATAACGTATTTACCGCACAGTTTATCGGAACACCGCCAATGAATATTATCAGGGTGAATGATTGGGATAATATAAAAATACCGTATGAGGATGCTTATTATGTGGGATTTCGTCCGGAACATGGAAAGCTTTCTGAGGGTCAGTCAGTGAATGTGGATGGGCTGAACCTGATCGGAGAGGTAGTTACCCATGAGATGTTAGGATCTGAAGTTTTATATAAGATTGATACCGGGTATGGCAGGGTTAATGTAAAAGTCTTCGACCTGGGAAGGGTTATGGAAGGAAAAGTCACTATAGGCGTTCCTAAAAATAGGATGTATTTTTTTGATGAGAAACAGAACCGTATTTATTTTTAAGGAGATCTGCCATGTATAATGAGAATTTAATGAATGAAAATGGTTTCGTACAAAAAGAAGAAAAATCAATTGATATCAGCTTGATTTTAGCGGATAAAGTAAAAATGATCCGCAAAAAATCATTACCCTATGTAATGATAGCACCATCCATGATAATATTTGCCGTATTTATGATTTATCCGATTATCTATATGGTTTACTTAAGCTTTTACAAGTGGAACTTATTAAGTGCAAAAGAATTTATCGGTATAAAAAATTATATAAGTATGTTTCAAAATCCGGAATTCTTTCAGGTTCTGTCAACAACAGTAAAATTTATGGCTGGAACCGTAAGCGGATCGATTATACTTGCATTGCTTTTGGCATTATATTTAAAAAGCAATACGAAAATCAACCGTATTTTACAGAGTATTATTTTTACTCCCTATATCGTCTCCCTGGTTTCCATTGCTTTTATTTTTATGTGGATGATGGACGGTGATTTGGGGCTTTTCAATTACATATTAGGACTATTACATCTGCCGGAGGTCCGCTGGCTGGAAGATCCCAAAGTAGCAATTTATTCTCTGGTCCTGGTAAATATATGGAAAGGCGCCGGATATTATACAATCATTTTTATATCCGCCCTCCAAAGCATCCCAACCTATCTTTACGAAGCTGCAAAACTGGACAAAACAAGTAAAATAAAAACATTTTTCCGCATTACCTTACCAATGATTTCACCCACTTTATTTTTTGTAACCTTAACCGGCATTATTTCAGGACTAAAAGTTTTTGAAACCATTAATATTATGACGGGGGGTGCCAATTCCACCAATACCCTTGTATATAACATATATGAATACGGTTTCTTTTTCTATAAAATCGGTTATGCTTCCGCCCTGGGGGTAGTTTTAATGGTGATTATCGGTGTTATGACGTTATTATACTTTAAAGTCTTAAGTAAAAAAGTTTATTACAGGTAGATAATCCGGAAAAGAGGTTAGTGTGAATATTCCGCAAAAGATATGCGGGCCCAAAGCTTCGGATACGAGGCTTGAAAAGAATAGCAAAAGCACTATTCTTCATGATATATGCCAAAAAGCATGGGTGTTAGCATAATTAAAAAAGCATAATTCACACGGCAAATATGTGCCGACGCCCAAATTCGGGGGTATCGGCAGCATGGAGGGTTTTTATGAATTCAAAAAAATTAGTTACCGGAACAATAAAAACATTATTGAATATACTGATTATTCTGATTTTTTTTGTTCCTTTTTATTGGATGGCTTTAACTGCAATAAAGTCACTTGGGGAAACTTTAATATTTCCGCCCACATTTTTTGTTAAATCTCCTCACTTTGAAAATTTTATAAATGCCTATCGGGCAATCCCTTTTTTGAAATTTACCATAAACAGTTTAATCGTAACCGGAGGGACCTTATTATTCCAATTCGTGACAGTGATACCGGCGGCATATGCTTTTGCAAGGTATCAATTCCGGTTTAAGAATTTTTTATTCGGAGTTACTTTAGCAACCATGATGATACCCGGGCAATTGGTGTTCCTGCCGATTTTTTTACTGTTCAGCAAGTGGGGGTTAATAAACAGTTTTTGGTCTTTGATTCTTCCCAGCGCGTCCAGTGCTTTTGGTATCTTTATGTTAAGACAGACCTTCAAGCAGGTACCGGAGGAATTAATGGAAGCAGCCAGGTTGGACAAAAGCAGTGAAGCAAAGATCATATTCAAAATAATGCTTCCAATTGCAAAACCTACCGTAGTGACCTTAGGGCTGCTTAACTTTATCGGCACCTGGAATGATTATTTCTGGCCGCTGGTTATGACAACAAATGATTCTGTCAGAACACTTCCGGTTGGGATCGTATCTTTAAGAATGGTAGAAAGCGGTATATCCTACCATACCGTTATGGCCGGAAATGTCATATTGATTATTCCGATTCTATTGGTATATCTTCTTGCACAGGGTCAGATTATCAAAGCTTTTACCTATATGGGTGAAAAATAAAGCAAATTTAACAAGGAAATGAAAAAGGCTTGAGTTAGTCCTGAAGTACTAACTACTAAAAGGAGGATATTAAGAATGAAATTGTCAATGCTAGTAAAAAAATTCACAGCTATTTGTCTGACCGGAGTATTATTGTTTGGATTAACCGGTTGCGGTACTAAAACGGAAGCGACCACCGGTGGTACTAATACAAATGAAAACTCAGCCCCAGCGGAACAAACCGCAGCCGAGGGCGTAAATAACAGTACCGCCGCAGATACGGCTCAGTCAGATGATGGAATGACCGAAATTACTTTCTGGTATTCCTGGACAGATCTGATTCAGGAGAATAATATTGCACTTACGGATGAATTTAATAATACGGTAGGCAAGGAAAAAGGAATTCATGTAACCGCCGAATATCAGGGAACTTATGACGACCTTCATCAAAAACTCCAGGCGGCTTATGTAGCCGGTACAACTCCGGAAGTAACCGTTATGGAAATTGCTTCGATCAAAACTTTTGCCATGAACGGCGTATTGGAACCGTTGGATTCCTATATACAGAAATCAGGGGTAGATATGAGTGATTTTCAGGAAGGGTTAATGAAGAATTCCTATTATGAAAATGCCTGTTATGGTCTTCCTTATTTAAGAAGTACCCCAATTATGTATAAGAACACTACCATGCTAAAAGCTGCGGGGCTTAATCCAAAGGGTCCCTCTACCTGGGATGAATTAGCGCAATATGCAAAAACCGTACATGAAAAAACCGGCAAATACGGTTTGTCCCAATACAGTTATATCTGGACCTTTGAAGCCTTTATGATGGAACATGGCAGCAGTGTATTAAATGAAGACGAAACCGCAGCTAATTTAAATACAGCAGAAGCGAAAGACATCGTCAACTTTTTTAACGATTTGAAAAAGGATGGAAGTGCACATCAGATTTCATCGGCAGAAAGTGATAAACTGCAGGCGGATATTATGAATCAGGATGCGGCCATTTGGTTTAGTTCTACCGGTGATTTGACCAACAACTTAAAGATTGCAAAAGATAACGGATTTGAACTGGATACCGCATTTATTCCGAAAGCCGTACAGTACGGAGTGCCAACCGGCGGCTGTAACTTAATTATGACGACCAATATTACCGATGAAGAAAAAGCTGCGTCATGGGAATTCATACATTGGATGACAGAAAAAGAACAGACAACTAAAGCAAGTACCAATACCGGTTATCTGCCTTCCAGAATCAGCGCAAAAAATTCCGATGAAATGCTAGCATTATATGAAAAAATACCTCAGTTTAAGGTAGCCTTGGACCAGTTATCTTACAGTACAGGCCGTCCGATGAATCCCGGTTATACGGAAGCAGCCAAAGCAATTCAGGATGCTCTGGATGCCATATGGGTAAATAATCAGGATGTGGATAAGACACTGGAGGATCTGGAAACAAAAGTAAATACGTTATTAAATGAATAATAAAGATAAGGATGCCATCAATATGGAACATAAACTAATCGTATTATCAGTAGATTCTCTTCAGACTACGGATTTAATTTATCTGAAAAATAAAATAAATTTTGCAAAAATTCTTAAGAAATGTGCCTTGGTAAAAAATATAAGGGAAATATATCCTACATTGACTTATCCGATACATACCACGGTTATAACAGGCGTACACCCTAAAACCCATGGAATCGCACATAATCAATTACCATCCATAAATCCGGAAAATCCGGACTGGAGCATTATGGGATCGGATTGGAACTGGTACAGTAATTCGGTTAAAGTACCGTCCTTAGTTGATGCTGCCAATGAAAAAAATCTGGTAACCGCATCGGTTATGTGGCCGGTTATGGGAGGGCATAAGCCGGACCACAACCTGGCTGAAATCTGGCCGAACCGGTATGAAGACATGAAAATAACTTTTGAACGTGCCTGCACGAAAGATATTGTGGAGCTGTATTATGATAAATATTTAGAAACCTTTGACTGGGAACATAGAACCGATATGGACGGTTATTCCATGGATATTGCGGCGGATATGATAAAACGCTTTAAACCGGATCTGATGTTAATTCATTCCATTTGTCTGGATCACTGCAGGCATGAATACGGGGATGAAGGCACCAGAATCAATGAATGCCTGGACCGTGTGGACCGGATTGTCGGTACATTATTAAATGCAGCGGAGGAAGCAGGTATCTATAAAGATACAAACTTTGTGATTTTAGGGGATCATGGGCAGATAAATATACGAAAAGTATTTCAGCTTAATATTCTGCTAATACAAAAAGGTTTTATCCGGACAGATGCCGCAGGTAAAGTGATGGATTACGATGCCTATAGTTTTTCAGCTGGGTTTTCTACTCATATTATATTAAAAGATCCGCAGGATGAAAAAATGAAAGAAAGAATATATTCTGCATTACTGGAAATACAAAGGGAGTATGGAGAATATATGGGACGTATTTTTAGTAAGGAAGAAGCAGAACGGGAAGAGGGATTAACCGGGGATTTCTCATTTGTTATCGAATCTGCAGATGGAGTGATTTTTGATAATCCCCTTAACGGCGATGTGATTTTAGAAATGAAACATACCCGGAATTCTGTTTATCATGCCATGCATGGACATCACCCATCCAAGGGGCCCAAACCTCCTTTTCTGGCTTTCGGACCGGATATCAGAGAGGGGGCAGTGATCGAAAGCGGTGACATGCTGGATGAATGTCCTACCCTGGCAAAACTGCTGCAGGTTGATATGAAAGGTATGGAAGGTAATCCTTTTGATATATTTTCATAAAGGAATTGTAAGCAGTTGAATGCAGTAATTAGATAACTTATGGTTTTGTGGCTGTTATAAAATAAAAAATTTTACCGGACTTTGGGCCTGTAATTATCGGCAAACAGAAACGATAATCTCTCCCGGGTAAGTTAGATTTTGAATTTCGTAACAGCCCTTTTGGTACTGTATAAGAAGCGGGAGACTTACATATAAGGTTAAATTGTTATACTAATTTATATAAAATTACCTCAATGTATTATGGAATAATACATTGAATAAAGACATCTTCAATAGTACAATCAATTTTATACAATAGGAACCGGGAATAAAAGATCAGGATAAAGGAGAAAAGGTATGGATATCGTTAAACTTTTAAATGAAATGACAATAGAGGAAAAAGTGGCACAACTATCCGGCGGTAGTTTTAAACAGATATTGGATTTAAAAACTTTGAGAATAAATAATCATGCAAAGGAACGTATGCCTTACAGTGTAGGACATCTGGACAGGGTTGGGGGTTCCACGGATTTAACGCCAAGAGAGATTGCCATGGCAGCCAATGAATTGCAGCGGTATTTTGTTGAAGAAACAAGACTTGGGATACCTGTATTATTATCTACGGAGGGTACCTCGGGCGTTTTATCCAGGAATTACACCTTATTTCCCGGCAATTTAAATACAGGTGCTATGTTCGATGAACATCTGACCTATGAAATGGGTAAAGCAATCGGTAAGGAATTAAGGGCAGCAGGTGAAAACTGGGTTTTAGCACCTGTAGTGGATACAATCCGGGAATTTCGCTACGGAAGGTATGAAGAAAGTTACGGAGAAGATATTTACCTGGTTGCCAGAAACGGTGTGGAATATGTAAAAGGCTTGCAGGGGGATTTGAAAACCGGTGCGGCTGCAACGCTGAAACATTATGTGGCTCAGGGTATCAGTGACGGCGGAAGAAATACGGCACCGGTACACTTAGGACAGAGAGAATTGTTAAACGAATATCTGGTTCCTTTTGAAGCATGTGTAAAGGAAGCCAATCCGGCCACAATTATGGCGGCATATCATGAAATTGACGGTATACCGACCCATGCGTCAAAGTATCTTTTATTAGATATATTAAGAGAAAAGCTGGGATTTGAAGGACTTACCGTATCGGACGGAAACGGAATTCAATTGGTTAACCATTTTCAGGAATATTGCGGGACATTAAATGAGGCCGCTTCCCTTTGTATTAATGCTGGGATCGATCTGGAGTTAGATGATGTCTACCGGAGATTTTTGATTTCTGAAGCAGAAAAGGGCACTGTTTCCATGGAACGGATTGATGAAGCCGTTCTTCGGGTCCTTACGTTAAAGGAACAGTTAGGTCTATTTGAGAATCCTTATGTGGACATAGATAAAGTGGATGAGATCGTTATGTGCGGGAAACATCTTAACTTAGCTTATGAGATGGCGGTTAATTCAATCATCTTATTAAAGAATCAGGATAGGGTTCTTCCTGTTGCAAAAGGGAAAAAGATAGGATTGGTTGGACCGTTATCCAACCGGAAAGATTTTGCTTACGGGGATTATTCTTATCCGACACATATCAAAGAAGTGTATTATGCCTGTGCCGGATTAAGTGAGGATGAGATACTGGCAAGATCCGCATTTTCGGCTTCCAGGATTAAAGAGTTTGATGAATTATATCATGATACTGCAACGATTTATGAAGAATTAAAAATACGATATACGGTGGTTCAACGAGATTTATTAAGAGATACCTATAATTATTATAAAGATCCAAAATTTGAAGATTATGAATTGGATGACGAATTATTAGGCTGCGATGTCCTTGTGGCGGTACTTGGCGAAACCAGCGGTATGGGTTATGAAAATGATACGGGAGAATCAACGGACCGGACTGAGATTACTTTGTCCAAAGAGCAAAGAAATCTTCTTGCGAAATTAAAGAAAACGGGGAAACCGCTTATTTTAATCCTGGCGAATGCCAAACCGGTGGAATTGTCAATAGAATCTGATCTTTGTGACGGAATAATGGAGGCTTTTAAGACCGGTTATTACGGAGCAAGGGCAATCTGCGATGTCCTGGATGGTTCTGTTAGTCCGGGAGGTAAACTTCCTGTTACAATTCCAAAACACATCGGACAGTGCCCGATTTATTACTCTCAAAGAATAACCGGTAAAAAGCAGTTCTGGAGAAATAAGTACTTAGAGATGGATTTAAATCCGTTATATGAATTTGGATTTGGTTTAAGTTATACGGATTTTATTATCGATGTTTCAGACTTTACATGTAAAGGTGATTCTGTCTGCGGCGAGGTGCGTCTAAAAAATATTGGTGACAGAGCCGGCAGTGAAGTAATACAGTTATATGTAAAGAAACGGTTTGGTACAATCAGCCAGCCGGAAAGAGAACTTAAGTTCTATAAGAAAGTATATTTGAAACCGGGGGAAGAATGCCTGGTACCTTTTTGCTTGCGGCTTGATTCTCTGGCATACTATAATATTGATATGGATTACTGCCTGGAAGACAGTGAGGTAACGGTAATGATAGGTACCAGTTCCAAGGAAATTCTGAAAGAAGAAACATACAAATTGGAATTTCCGGGAGGAAAGAAATTGATTAAGGAAAAAGTATTCAATAATAATATGAATTAACTATTATCATTAACGTTCATGGGGCTGTCGCACTAAATGCGGCGCCCTTTTTCATTAGAGATGTTTATCACATTTTAGGGTATCAAAATAGCGTGTGATTATTATCCAACAAAAGACACGTTCTCACTCGTTTGCCGCACATAACGGTACATAAGATCGTGGCAGATAAGTGATTCTGCCACAACCTAAGTACCGATGGCGGCAAACGGTCTCTTAATGGATTAATAATCACACGCTAGTCTTTTACAAATCTATGTGATAAACATTCAAGATTTCTGAGGCGCCGTCCTGCTTTTTAAACAAAAAATAAATCCCAAACATCGAAAAGAAAGGGATTTATGGTAAAATATTTGTATGCGATTACAAAATAATTACCTAAAAATTATAATTCATTTCAGGGCGGATATCAATTAAAGGCAAGAAGATCTTATTTCCAGTTAAAAGTGCATAAATTTTAAGTTGTCTAAATAAAATTTTGAAGTTCTATTTTTAGATTTATTAAGGTACTTTATTTTTAACAAACTCAACTCAAGATGAAATAGATGAAAAAGTATTTTTAGACAAAAGGAAGCTGCCGCCTCACGATTTTTCAATCGTTAAAGCGACAGCCCCATTTATTATAATTCAGGCTTGGAAATATAAAAAGTTCATGTACAATTTCACATCTACTTAGCCCAATACCGGAAAACTGCTTGGGTCGCTTGCGTTGGAGTGATATATATTCTGGCAGCGTTCAAAGAACTCCAAATTTTTCTCCGTAAATTGGCTTCCTTTCATACAAACAAAATTAAATTCCCTTTCTGCTTCAAAGTCTGATAACCGGATCCGGTTAAGCAATCCCCGGGCTATTTCATTTTCTACGGCATTTTCATAAAGAAAAGTAATACCTAATCCTTTTCCCACGAGGTTTTTGATTACATTTAAATTACCGATTTCAACAATTTGGGAAAAGCTTTGAATATTCTGGTTATGTTCCAATAGCACCTGCTCTAATACACCACGGGTTCCGCTTCCCACCTCCCGGACGATAAGCCTTTGTGAAAATATTTCATCAAAGGATACACAACGGCGGGCAAATTCATGGTTTAAAGAACATACCGGAATAAACCTGGCAGGTGAAAAAAGTCTGGTAGTGTATTCTTTTTTATCAAGCTGCCCTTCTACAAATGCAAATTCAATAAGCCCCTGCTGTAATTTCTGCAGTAACGTCTCTGTATTGTCAACCAGCATGGAAATGGTGTTGTTATAAGACTGCTCGATGAGCTTTGACAGGATTTCCGGCATTACATATTCCCCGATAGTCAGGGTAGCCCCAAAGGAAATATGTCCCCCTCCGGTCTCCGTCTTTAGTGTATCGGTTACCTTATTCCAATCTGCTTTGGAGATAAGTGCATATTTTAAAAGCTGTTCCCCCTGTTTGGTCAAAATAAGGTTTTTGCCTTTATAATAAAAAAGTTTGCAGCCGTAATACTGTTCCAGATAACGGATATGCTGGCTGACAGCAGGCTGGGTAATACAAAGCTTCCCGGCAGTTTTTGTATAACTCTTTTCCTCACAGAGTGTGAGAAAGGTTTCTATTCTAAAATCGAGCATCCAATATCCTTTCTATTGTTAAACAATAATAGGATTTGGAGATCAAAAGGTCAATTTAATGTTTCAAATAAATAAATACGTAATATAGACCTCTTTTGACCCTCAAATCATAATAGATAAATCGAAAACTTATAATTACAATCGGAAATCAACTATAAAATTAATTTATAGATAAATAATTATTTATAATTTCATTTTATTATTCGTTTGTGATAAAATCAAGTGATTTGTAAATTCAGGTTAATAAAAAAATATGGAAATATATGGGTTGGAATTTGCAAAGAGTGAAAGCTTGGAAGACTAGAATTGAAAAACGAACGGAGCGTTGGAAATGCTGGATTATAATCAGAAATTAAAAGAAGAGATCATTAATTTTCGAAAGGTAGGGCACCAATTTATTAATAAAGAAATTAACGCGGCTGAGTTTAAAGCTGTATCCGGTGGAATGGGAGTGTATGCGCAGCGCGGAGGGGAAAAATTTATGATTCGTTTAAGAATACCCTCCGGTGTCTTAAACATACCTCATTTAAAATTAATTACGGAATTTGCAGGACAATACAATCTGGATACCATCCATCTGACTACCAGGCAGGCTATTCAGCTTCATGATTTAGAAATTGATGAGATATGTGATATCATGGACAAAGCGATTGATTTTGGTTTATATTCCAGAGGAGGCGGAGGAAATTTCCCAAGAAATGTTGCCCTTTCTCCCTTATCCGGTGTTGACAGAAAAGAAGCATTTGATGTGACACCTTATGCTTTGCTTGCAAGCAATTATTTGATGGAGAGAATTACGGAATACCGTCTGCCAAGAAAATTAAAGATATCTTTTTCCAATAATGAAGCGGATACCGGCAGCAGTACCATTAATGACCTGGGATTTATAGCGGTTGTAAGTAACGGAAAACCTTTCTTTCAGGTATATCTGGCAGGGGGATTAGGGAATAACCCCGCTATCGGAATACCGTTGGAAGAATTAATTCCTGCAGAGGATGTTTTATATCACGTAGAAGCGGTTACCAGATTATTTGCGGCTGAAGGTGATTATGAGAACAAAGGGAAAGCCAGACTCAGGTTTATTCCAAGAAGAATGGGAACAGAAGCTTTTATAGCCTGTTATAAAGAGCATTTGGAAAAAGTAAAAGCAGAACTGACCTTGGATGAAAGTAAGCCGGAATTAGCAAAAGAGCTTACCAAAAAGCATGAGTCAGCCGCCGAAGAAAATGATGAAGTATTTATCGATGAAATGTATCGGGATCAAAAGGAATATAAAACCTGCCTGATACCTCAGAAACAAAAAGGTCTCTATACCGTAGTCCTGCATCCGCTGTGTGGTTTGATGCCGACTGACACTTTAACACAGTTGATACCGTTCCTTAATGGATGTGATAGGGCAGACATCAGGCTCAGTATGACGGAAAGCATGTATATCCGGAATCTGAATCCGGATGAAGCAAGGGAATTGCTTGCCATAGCAAAAGATGTGATACAGGATTCCAATATTCGGATGAGTGTCAGCTGTGTTGGTGTTCCAACCTGTCAGATTGGTGTGGAACAAAGCCAGGCTTTATGTAAATCCATTCTGGAAACTTTGGAAAAAAACCGGACACCGGACAGATATTTACCGGCAGTGCATATTTCCGGCTGTAATAATTCCTGTGCCAGACATCAGGTAAATTCCATCGGTTTTTCAGGTTGTAAAAAAAGAATCAAAGATAACGTGGAGGATGTTTTCGAACTCCATATAGGCGGGCAATACAGCAAGGATAATACAGAATTCGGGAAAGCATTTGGGTTTATGAAAATAAGTGAAATACCTGTTTTTATGAATGAACTTGCAATTGAATTAAACGAAAATAAAATGTATTTCAGGGAGTATCTTTCAAAATATGCGGATAGATTTGCAAAAATTACTGAAAAATATTTAGTATAAGAATATAGTTTTGATTTTGCAATAGCCTCTATGCAATTAAAACTTAGTATCTGGGTTTTTCTTTAATTCGGCTCCGACAATGATTAACATGGTGGTAAAACAGGCCGTTCCGCCGATAAAATTTGAAATTGGTTCAGCCAGGAATATACCTTTTGTACCTAATTGAAACAACCTGGGTAATAATAAAGTCAGTGGAATAACAATCACTACTTTTCTAAGAAGTGAGAAAAAAACAGCCTGTTTTGCTTTTCCAAGAGCCACAAAAACGGCTTGGCCGGCAAACTGTAAAGACATCATAAAAAATCCAAAAAAGTAAATTTTTAAAGAGGGTAAGGCGGCTTCCAGAAGCTTGGTGTCAGAACTGAATATCTGTATAAAGAAGTGAGGAAATATTAGTAATATACCCATGCAATAACAGTATAGGTGATACAAACTGCTGACATAAATTTAATTGCTGCTTTCACTCTTCCATAAGCGCCAGCTCCATAATTATATCCGATAACCGGCTGGGCACCGTTTGTAAGTCCGGACACGGGCATGGATATAACTTCCCGGATGGAGTTAATAACAGTCATTACCCCAACATATAAATCACCGCCATAAAATCTTAATCCGGCATTACACATAACCTGTACGGCACCGTTGGTAATGGCCATCATAAAACCGGATAATCCTAACATAGTAATATTTTTTACTCTGCTTTTCTTCAGTCTGAAGCCGGATATTCTTAATTTTAATATTGCTTTTTTACCGGTTAGAAACTTTAGTATCCATACCGCCGACAGAAATTGTGAAAGAATGGTAGCTAAGGCAGCACCTTTTACTCCCATATGAAAACCAAATATAAATATGGGATCCAGAATAATATTGGAGACAGCCCCCAGTAAGACAGTCATCATTCCGGTTTTGCCAAACCCCTGGGAGTTAATGAAACTATTCATACCAAGACCAATCATTACAAAAATATTTCCAAACATATATATAGTTAAATAGGAATCTGCATATGGAAATGTAACATCACTGGCACCAAACAGGTAAAGCAGGGGTCTTTTAAAGATAAGGGCTGTTATAGTTAATATAACTCCGGATATTATTAATAAAGTAAAAGAATTTCCCATAATCCGTTCTGCCTCTTCCGTGTCGCCGTGTCCTCTGGCTATGGAACATAACGGAGCACCACCCATACCAAAAAGGTTGGCAAACGCGATAATAATAGTAATTATGGGTAAAGTCAGACCAATAGCGGTTAAAGCGAGGGTAGAACTCTCGGGAATCCTACCGATATAAATTCGGTCAACAATATTATATAAGACATTAATCAGCTGTGCCAAAGTCATTGGAAATGCCAGATTTAAGATGTTTTTTACGATACTTCCCTTTGTAAAGTCATTCTTCAAAGTCATTCTTCTTTCTATATGTTTCTTAAATTCTATTTTACCTTATGTAAAATCCAAGAAATGTTTCATTCTTTTCGATTGTACCATATTTTTTTAGGGAAAAAAAGGTTTTTATAAAACTTGGATTCAAATCCGGACGACATATATCTCAAATTGATATTAAATAGATGGGTATGTAATATGAAATTTCAGGAATAATAATCAAAGAAAACGTTTGAACTATATTTCTTTTTATTATTTATATGGAGGAAAATACATGAAAAATAAAGAAAAAGGGTTAACAGCGTGGCAATTGACAATGATGGCAGTAGGGTCCGTAGTAGGAGCGTCTTTTTTTCTTGGGTCGGCTGTAGCGATTAACTCTGCCGGACCCTCTATTGTAATCACATATATTTTATCAGGGTTATTGGTATATTTTATCCTTTATGCCCTCTCAGAAATGACCGTATCTAACCCGGATTCCGGTTCCTTTCGTACCTTTGCAGCAGAAGCTTTTGGAGAGGGAACCGGGTTTGTAACAGGGTGGGTTTATTGGACAGGTATGGTATTGGCTATGTCCAGTGAAGCTACCGCCGTCTCTATTCTTTTTAGGGAATGGATCCCTAATATATCCATATCCTGGCTGGGCAGTTTCATTATCATTGGTGTAACTTTACTTAACCTTTTGGGTGCAAGCAGATTAAGTAAATTAGAAAGCGGATTTTCGGTAATTAAAATTTTTGCTGTTTTTGCATTTATAATAATAGCAATCCTGTTAATCATAGGATTATTTCCCGGTGTTCCGACTATTGGGGCCGGAGAACTGAGAAATGAGATGTTTTTGGCAGGTGGTGTAAAAGGAATAGCCGGAAGTATGCTCATTGTTTTATTTGCTTATGCGGGTTTTGAGGTAATCGGGCTCGCCGCTTCAGAAACGGAGAATCCCCAGGAAACGATTCCGAAAGCTATTAATTATACCGTATTATGCTTATTAGGATTATATATTTTGTCAGTTGTCGTATTACTCCCGCTGATTCCCACTGCTTCGGTTAATGAAGAAACCAGCCCGATTGTTGCTGCCTTGGACCGATGGGGAATTACCTGGGCAGGGACAGTTATAAATGTTGTTTTAATTACAGCTATCTTATCCACTATGTTAGCATCCGTGTTTGCAATTGGCAGAATGATACGTTCCTTAGCAGATGAAGGGCTTGCTCCCAATTGGGTAAAGGACAAAACTGATGTACCATATAGAGGGATATTGTTTTCGGGAATTGCAATGTTATTAGGTCTCGGACTTGGCCTGCTGCTTCCAAAAGTTTATCTGTTTTTAATCAGTGCCGGCGGCTTCGCTACACTTTTTACTTATATCATTATTATGGCTACTCATATCCGTTTTCGTAAGAAATATGGGTGCCCGGAGGGAAAATGTAAACTGGGAGGTTATCCGTATTCTTCCCTTTTTGTTTTAATTTGCCTTATCGGTTCCATTGTGAGTATGCCTTTTATAGAGGGACAGGGTACCGGCTTAATAGCGGGTATCATAATGCTTATATTCTATACGGTATGTTATATAGGCATGAGAATCTACCAGTTTATGCATAATAAAGAAAAAGGTAACGATAGTTTGAATAATAAAAACTATCAGGATAAGTTATTAACAGAATTTTCTGATGAATTGTCGGGGATTATTGAGAAGCAGCAAAATGCTGAGATAGGTGAGGAATATACGGAGAACAAGAAAATAGATGAAAACTGTACCCAATGTAAGAATCAGAAATAAAAGGAAAATTAAAGCAATTGCCGAAGTCTCCGATATATAGATAAAGGAGGTGCTTAAATTGCTTATAAATAATTTAAATCTGTTATTTAAACAGTATACGAAACAAACTCTTTATAAGGATAAAAAACAAACAGGAAATAAAAATGATAGTATTAAAGACAAAATCGCTGATGCATTTGATTATTCCGAAGCAGAAGAGCGGAAGCTAAATGCAAGTATTGCCGCAAAGATAAATTCAGGAGAAAAGTTAACTCCCAAAGAGCTGTTATATCTTCAAAAAAAGAATCCCATTTTGTATACCAAAATGATGATGATGGAAAGAAAACGGGAGATGCTAAAGCAGAGACTGAAAACCTGCAGATCAAAAAAGAGGTAAATGATGTAATCACCGGGGAAGTTTGTCTGATCGGCAAAAAAGATCCGGATAAAGAACTAAAGTTAAAAACAATTCAGAATACGGAAAAAGAATTTAAGAAAACAGAGTATTATAAAAACCTCCCTGATGCTCCCAAAGAGCAGGATAAAAAATAAACCCCCATTAATTTCTATATTCTAAACCTTGACTATCTTTAGCAGGTGAAGCATAATAGTGATACGAAGTGGAGGTTTTTATGTTAAAATGGCGACAGCATCTTAAAACAATTAATCATCATAAATGGCTTGTTATGCGGTATTGCTTTCGGGCAGGTCTATATAAGCAAGGACTTCTCCATGATTTATCCAAATATTCCTGGGTTGAATTTTCGGTGGGGGCAAAATATTTCCAGGGAAACCGCAGTCCTAATAATGCAGAACGGGAAATCAAGGGATATAGCCTGGCCTGGCTTCATCATAAAGGTAGAAATAAACATCATCTGGAATACTGGATTGATTATAGCTTAAGTGAGGGTACTCCAATGGCCGGTATGAAAATGCCGGTGAACTATGTAGTTGAGATGTTTTGCGACCGAATAGCCGCAAGCAGGAATTATAATAAAGAGAAATATACGGATGGCGATCCATTAGCTTATTTCAGAGCATCCAAAGAGCATTATTTAATACATGAAGATACTAAAAAGATATTGGAGAAATTACTTACAATGCTAAAGGAAGAAGGGGAAGAAGCGACTTTTCGTTACATCAGAAAGGTTTTATTAGTCAAGGGGTATTAGATAAAAATTTTAATTTTTGTATATAACGACCTAATCCTAATAGATTGGGTTGTTTTTTTTGTTGAACTTTTATATAATGTATATATTATCCAAAACAGATTATAATTTGTTTGTATGTCATCTTATAACATCCAAACCAGTTATAAATCATAAGAAAATATCAAAAAATATGCCTAAGGCACATGGACGGGGGTTTATATGGCAGGATATGAATTTTTAGATGATAAAGGAACGTTTCGTTTATCGAATCCGGATTTAACCAGTTATCTTTATTTTCCCATTGCGAATGAAAGCGGAGTTATGAGCAGTGTGACACCTACCCTTGGCGGGGATTGTAAAATGGGGCAGAATACATTTTTACTGGCTCCGGTAAGCAGTGAAGATTTACATAACAATAAGTCATCCAGGAATTTCTGGTGTAATGTGAAAGGGAAAGGTATTTGGTCGGCGACAGGCAGATCGGCGAAACAGGAGGCAGTGCTTTTTTCAAAAGAAAAAGAGGATACGGTTTTAGAAGCCGGAATGATGTGGCATAAGATAAAAAGAGTATCAAAGGAGTATGGGATTACTTCAGAAATTACTTCCTTTGTCCCTTATACAAAGGATACCGTTGAACTTATGATCGTAACGCTAAAGAATTCCGGAGCGGAACCTGTTACGTTTACACCTACGGCAGCTATACCCATTTATGGGAGGTCCGCAGATAATATCAGGGATCACAGGCATGTTACCTCATTACTGCATCGGGTGGAAGTTACAAAAGAGGGAGTAATATTAAATCCAACTCTGACATTTGATGAAAGAGGGCATCAGAAAAATTCTGTGGTTTATGGTGTGTTCGGAGCTGCCATGGAAGGAGAAAAGCCCATTGGTTTCTATCCTGTGGCAGAAGATTTTATCGGTGAGGGCGGTAATTTTGAAAATCCTAAAGCAGTTCAGGATGATGATATTCCCTATATGACCGAGGGATTTAAGATAGACGGATACGAGGCTTTTGGAGGTATCCGTTTTACTGAAAATACATTAGCCGTAAATGAAGAAGCAGCTTATGTTATTATTTTAGGGTTTGGCACGTCAAAGGAAAATCTTGAGGAAACAGTAAAACCTTTCCTATCTATAAATTTCTGCAAAAAAGCTTTGGAAGAAACCATGGCATATTGGAGGAAAAAGCTTAATATTACATATAAAACAGGTAAAAAAGATTTTGACAGCTGGATGCAGTGGGTGAATTTTCAGCCGATCCTGCGCAGAATCTATGGATGTTCTTTCCTTCCTCATCATGATTATGGGAAAGGGGGAAGAGGCTGGAGAGATTTATGGCAGGATTGCCTGGCTTTGCTTTTAATGAATCCAAGCGGAGTACAGGAGATGTTATTCGATAATTTTGCCGGGGTTCGCGTGGATGGAAGCAATGCCACTATTATTGGGACAAAACAGGGGGAATTTATTGCCGACAGGAATAATATAACCCGGGTATGGATGGATCATGGAATGTGGCCGTTCTTAACTACATATCTTTATATTATGCAAAGCGGTGATATTAACCTGTTGTTAAAGGAGAATACTTATTTTAAAGATCCGCAGGCTGTAAGGGGAGAGGAAAAGGATGACTTATGGAAACCTGCAGACGGGAATCTCCTAAGAACTTCTCTGGGAGAAGAATATAGGGGAAGTTTATTGGAACATATGCTGATACAACACCTGACAGCATTTTATGATGTTGGTGAGCATAACCATATCCGTCTTCGCGGTGCTGATTGGAACGATGCCCTTGATATGGCAAAAGACAGGGGAGAAAGCGTAGCATTTACATTTATGTATGGTGCTAATTTAGAACAAATGGCAGAGCTGTTACTAACGTTGGACGTTTTGGGGACCCATAAATTGTTGCTGCTAAAAGAAATCGCCTTACTACTTTCGGATAATCCTGAATTATATGATAGTCCGGTTAAGAAACAGGAACTGCTGTTTGATTATTGCAGAAAATGTAAGCATACGGTGAGCGGAGATAAACTCCAAGTATCCTGTAAGGAATTAGCAGATAACTTAAAAAATAAAGCTGCCTGGATTAAAAATCATATCCGGAAAACAGAATGGATCACTGATAAAGATGGTTATTCCTGGTTTAACAGTTATTATGATAACAACGGCAGAGCAGTCGAGGGAGATAATGCCAAAGGTGTGAGAATGATGCTTACGGGGCAGGTATTTGCGATTATGTCACACACGGCTGATGAGGAGCAGGTAAAAGATATAATGAGCGCAGCTGATGCCTATCTCTATGATGAGTCAATCGGCGGTTATAAGTTAAACACTGATTTTCATGAATTAAAAACGGACCTGGGAAGAATGTTTGGTTTCGCATATGGCAGTAAGGAAAACGGAGCCGTATTTTCCCATATGGCTGTGATGTATGCCAATGCATTATACCAAAGAAATTTTGTACCTGAGGGGTATAAAGTAATAAACAGCCTATACCGTCATTTATGTGACTTTAGTAAGAGCAGGATATATCCGGGAATACCGGAATATGTCGGCGATAATGGAAGAGGACTTTACCATTACCTGACAGGCTCTGCAAGCTGGCTGTTATTAACGGTTTTAAACGAGATGTTTGGTATAAAAGGAGAATTGGGAGGTCTGAAATTAGAACCCAAGCTATTGTTAGAACAGTTTGATAAAGATAAGCAGGCTTCTGTGGAATTTATTTTCGCAGACAGAAAACTGAAAGTTGCTTATCATAACAAAAATTCAAAAGAATATGGGGCATATCAGATAGGGAGTATAGCTATTGACGGTAATCAATCTGATTGTGATAAAAACCATTGGGTAATTAATAGAAACATATTGGATAATCTGGATAGTAATAATCTGCATCTCATAACCGTGGAACTACTATAAGATATTAGCAATTGCGAAATACGGTTATTGATTTTATAACCATGCAAGTAATACCATTTCAGAGCTGATAAAAGCCAATCCTAAATTATAGAATATTGTGAAAGGAAAAAAGGTCAAATACGATGAATAAAGAATATATAGATGTTACCTCATACAAGGGAGAGGGATATAAGCCATTAGTTGATTATAGGACCTGGAGAGTAGCAATATTAAGGTATTGTGAAGAACTGGAAGTACGGAATTTAAAAACCATGCAGAAGCATATGGAATCGGATGAAGTGTTTATACTTCTTGACGGAAACTGTACACTTTTTACTGGAGGAAAAGAGGATACGATTCAGGACATAGATGGAATTGCCATGAAACCTTTGGAATTGTATAATGTTAAGAGGGGGTATGGCATACCCATACCCTGGACAAAAATGGTACTGTACTAATTGTTGAAAATCAGGACACATCGGACAAAAATTCACCGGTGTTACATTTAGAAGATTCACAAATGGAAGAACTTCAGAACATTTTTAGAAAGATTGGATTTAAAGAACTGTAATTTAATGGCTCCGGCTGTAATGCCTGCGTGGCAGGTATACGAATAGAGCCGCAGTGCAGCGAACTCAAGAATATCCGCTTTTACTATGCTTCCTTTCGGGCTGCAGATCTAAAGGGAAACCGGTCTGTCTGAAAGGAAGCATTTTATGCTTTTCTATCATTATCGGGTAGTATCCCGGATTATAATGTGTTAAAATAGAATTGATTAAATTAGTTTCTAATTCGCACTATATGAAAAATTGACAGCAGATATAATGTGAGGTTACTATGCATGATTTAAGTTTATATGAAAAGAAAATAATAAATGATGAAGAATTTCCGGTTCAAATGTTTGAAAATCAAATTCGCATTCCGGGTACTTATTGCCATGCACACTGGCATGAACATTTGGAATTACACTATGTTTTAAAGGGAAACGGAATTTTTTATTGCAATCAAAAACCATTACCTGTAAGAGAGGGAAGTCTTATTATTATCAATAGTAATGAAATACATGAGGGTATCAGTTATACCACGGATTTTCATGCTTTGGTTATTATCTTTGAAATGGGCGTATTTTCGAAAGAGATCGCAAACTATAACGTTATATTTAAATCATTGATTGAAGCTGATTTAAAAATTAATGAGCTGATAATGTCCATTTACGAGGAAGAAAATGAAAAAGGACCCGGGTATAAATTAGCAATGAAAGGTAAACTGTACGAGCTCATTGCTTATTTATTGAGGAATTATGTTGCGCAACAACTTTCAGAAAAGGAGAGCATCAACCGAATACGCAACTTAAGCAGGTTAAATACAGTACTTAAATATATTCAGGAAAATTATACGGAAGTCATAACAAATAGGGAACTGGCTGATAAAATTCATATCAGTGAGTACCGTTTTTGCCATTTATTTAAGGAAATTATGGGACAAAGCCCGTTAAATTATATTAATGAAGTACGCTTAAAAAAGGCTTATTATTTACTGGATCAAAAAGAAATGACTGTTTCTCAGGTAGCAGCAGCCGTAGGTTTCCAGGATTATAATAACTTTGGCCGGCTGTTTCGAAAACATTATGGATTTCCTCCGACAAAAGTATGGGGATGAATAGCAAGATTGTATGTGCATTCAGCAATACATCTATAGATTTTTGTGTGAAAAATTATATGATATTGGGTATAAAATCCGTATAAAATAAATGCTGCCTTTGGCAGCGGAATGAGAGGTAATTATGAAATTAGGAACTTTTTCGGTAGTATTGGGGAACCTTCCGCTGAAAGAAGCTTGTGAATTTTTAAGCCAGAACGGGGTTCAGATGATTGAAATCGGATGTGGCGGCTATCCTGGTAAAGCACATTGTAATCCGGATGTTTTATTAAATGATGAGGCAGAACTGGAGAAATTTAAGACAACCCTAAAAGATAATCATATTGAAATCAGTGCTCTGAGCAGTCACGGCAATATGATACATCCTGTGAAAGAAATTGCAGAGAAATTTGATGAAGACTTAACAAAAGCAATTTTATTAGCAGAAAAACTTGGTGTTCCTGTAGTAAATACTTTTTCGGGATGTCCTGGCGGAAGTCCGGAAGACAAGCAGCCTAACTGGGTTACCTGTCCATGGCCGGAAGATTTCATGGCAGTATTAGATTATCAATGGAATGAAGTACTTATTCCATATTGGAAGAAAAAAGTTGCTTTCGCAAAAGAACACGGTATTCATAAAATAGCTCTGGAACTTCATCCGGGATTCTGTGTTTATAATACAAATACACTTCTTCGGTTACGTGAAGCCGTTGGGCCGGAAATCGGTGCTAATTTTGACCCGAGTCATTTAATTTGGCAGGGAATGGATCCATGTGCTTGTATCAGAGAACTTGGTAAAGCAGGAGCTATTTACCATTTCCACGCTAAAGATACTAAGATTGATCCTGCAAACTGCGCTCTTAACGGTGTACTTGATACAACCCATTATGGAGAGGAACTGAAACGTTCCTGGATTTTCCGCTCTGTAGGTTACGGTCATGGAGAAGAATATTGGAAAGCTATCGTTTCCGAACTTAGACTGGCAGGATATGATTATGCCATCAGTATAGAACATGAAGATAGTTTAATGTCCGGCAAAGAAGGACTTTTAAAAGCAATCGGGTGTCTTAAAAATGTATTGATTTACGAAGATCGCGGCAGTATGTTTTGGGCTTAATTTAGGCAATTGCGAAACTCCATTATTGCATCTATATACCTGCAATAAATATAATTTCAGGGCCAGATCTGTCCCATAGGGCAACTGAAGCCGGAAACAAGTATTAATTGTATGGTATATTTGGAAAACTATATAGTTTCGCAATTACCTATTATGTTATTTGATAATAAGGAGATAAGTAATGGAACAGCAAAATTTTATGTTAGGAATTGTAGGCTTTGGAGGTATGGGCAACTGGCATAGAGAGCTTATTGATTCTATTGATGGATTAAAGGTAGCAGGAATTTATGATATAAAAGAGTCAAGAATAAACTATGCAAAAGAAAACGGCATCAAAGCATATGAGAGCCTGGAGGAGTTACTTTCAGATGACCGTATCGATATCGTTTTGGTTTCCACACCGAATGACCTGCATAAACCCATAGCTATAAAGGCTATGAAAGCCGGTAAAAATGTGGTAAGTGAAAAGCCTGTAACTTTAAATTCTAAAGATTTACAGGAAATGATTGATGCTTCGGAAGAAACAGGAATGTTTTTTACCGTACATCAGAACAGACGTTGGGATGAAGACTTTTTAACCATGAAAAAAATATATGAAGAACACCGTCTGGGAGAAGTTTTCCGTATCGAATCCAGGGTACACGGTTCCAGAGGAATACCGGGAGATTGGCGTCAGGAAAAAGAACACGGCGGCGGTATGGTACTTGACTGGGGTGTCCACCTGTTAGATCAGATTCTTCTTATGATGGGAGATACTAAATTAAATACGGTATACGCAACAGAGACTCATATCACAAATCAATTAGTAGATGACGGATTTACAGCTGAATTAAGATTTGAAAATGGTGTGGAAGTATTAGTTGAAGTTGGAACCAGTAACTTTATTAATCTTCCCAGATGGTATATGTTAGGAAATAACGGAACTGCTATTATAGAAGATTGGGAATTAAACGGTAAAATTGTTTCGGCTGCCGGTAAGAATGAAACCGATGTAATTCCGGTACGTACTGCAGCAGGACTTACTAAAACCATGGCTCCACGCAGGGAAGATACTATAAAAATTCAGGAACTTCCTATCGTTAAAAGTGATATCAGGGATTTCTACCGTAACGTTATGAAAGTAATCGGAGAAAAAGAAGAACCTAAAATTAAATTACCGGAAGTAAAACGTGTCATGAAATTAATGGAAGTAATCTTTGAATCTGCAGAAAGCCACACTGTGGTTAGATTTGAGTAAGTTATAGTTTTAAATTGTATTAACTAGAAAAAGGGTTGGCAAAATAAAGGAGATTTAAAGCTATGGAACAGATTAAAATTGGTACCTGTATTCCGGGAACGAAAGCTAAAGAGTGGCTGCCTCATATGGTGAAAGCCGGTTTTGAAACAGTATCTCTTAATTTTCATATGTCTTTGGAAAATACAGATTTAAAAGAATTGGCTAAAGAGGTAAAGGAAATATTAGGAGACTCCGGCGTTCAGGTTTCCTGTCTTGGATACTATTGCAATGCTTTGCAATATGAAGAACATAAAAAAACTTTAGAATATTGTATTGATTCCGCACATTACTTTGGTGCAGGAACAGTAACCACATTTGCTGGTGCTCTTGAAGGCAGACCAGTGGAAGAAGCCATACCGGTTTTTGGTAAGGTGTTTGGTGATTTAGCAAAAAGAGCTGAAGATAATCAGGTTAAAATCGGTTTTGAAAACTGCCCTATGGGTGGCAGCTGGAATCAGCCGACCTGTAATATCGGCTTTAATCCTAAAGCCTGGGAAATGATGTTTAATGAAGTTACAAGTGATAATATCGGGTTAGAATGGGAACCAGCCCATCAGCTGTCACAATTAATTGATCCCATTCCCCAGCTGAAGCAGTGGATAAAGAAAGTCGTTCATGTGCATGGCAAAGATTCTTCCGTTGACTGGGATTTGGTTCGACGTTTTGGTGTATTCGGAGGGGTTAAATTTGCTTATGACAGAACTCCTGGTTTTGGAGATACTAATTGGAGGATATACTGTCAATCCTGCATATGGGAGGTTATAACGGAGATATTTGCGTTGAGGGTTATCACGACCCGATTTATAATGGCGACTGGGAGATGACAGCTCAGCTTCATTCTCTGAATTATCTCAAATGGTGCCGCGGCGGAGAGTTTGTTCCTAATCCATGGGATAAATAAAATTACTTCCTGAATTTTTATATATTAATATATAAGGTTGGGGTGCGGTAAGTTTGCTTATGTTATAGTTTGAAAATTATAATTGTAAAAACATAATGAAACCCTGCTGCATCCGGACCAACATAACTATCAAAAAAGTTCATATGAAATCAAATATATACGTCCTATAAAAATAAAATCTCTACAATTTTGATTTAAAATCAGAGTTGCAGGGATTTTTTATATTTTTCATTATGTTAGATTCTAAATTTAACCCAAAATGCCGTTATCTACAATTTTGATACCTAGCTTAGCTAGGTGGGCAACCGCATCTGATCTTCTGACTTCCACTGCTATGATGGCCTGCCATCCAATCCGAAATATAGGAATCCCTTAATAATAATGTAGGATCAAAATAGTAGGGGCTCGAACACCCCAGGATTTCTCTTTCGTTTGTAAGGCTATTATACAAGATATAAAAAAGATATCAATAGTAAATTATGTAAACTAAATTTTTCACAATACACGGTTATTTTGAGAATAATAAAATAAATAAATTGAAAATTATAGGATATACTAATCTAGAAAAATATAGAATAAAAATTACATGTTGAGTAACAAGTAATGAGACAGGTTATGAGAAAAGTTACAAATAAGTATATATAAAAATATCCAGAAGACAATATTACGAAAGGATTCCACTAAATTATCATAATTCAATTTACGTTATTTTAATTTACTTAAATTTGTGGATTGTAAGGAAAAAGTATATGAATGGAAATACGGAACTGCTAAATTATATATATCAAAATTCCCAGATGGGGTTAGGACAATTGAACAATTATTAAAATAGCAGAAGATAAGGATTTTACGAATTTATTGCAAATACAGGAAGAAGAATATAAAAAATTAAATGAATCCGCTGTAAAATTATTAAACGAGCACGGCCACGAAGAAAAAGAAATTGGCGCAATGACAAAAGTATCCGCCTATATGTCAATCAATATGAAAACTCTGGCTGATAAATCACCTTCTCATATTGCCGAAATGTTAATTCAAGGCAGCACAATGGGAATAATTGACGCGACTAAAATAATGAAAGAATATGCAGAAGCGGACAATGTTATATTGGAATTAGCTGATAAACTATTAAAAACAGAACAAAATAATATAGAGGAATTAAAAAATTCTTATAATATATTTAAGAAATTAAAACTATAATATGACATCATGGTGTCTGATTATTTGTGGTATCCTGTTATTATAAGTTATTAATAATAAAAATTAATAATTAGGTAATTGCGAAACTAATAAATATTCTGAATTTGTGATACATCTTATATAATTTCCTCCGAGGGGATGCTCTTTCCGCTTAACTTCCGCTCCAGATTTGTTTAAGCTGTATCACAAATAGAAAGAATAGAAAAATTTCGCAATTGCTTAAATAAATTTATAATTTCAAACAGGAGAAAAAAATATGGAAAAAGTGGATTATAAGAATACGGACAAGAAGTTATATTTACCTAAAGCAGAACCCGTAATAGTAGACGTTCCGGCGATGAATTTTATAATGGTTGACGGAAAAGGCAATCCGAATTTAGAGGACGGTGAATATAGTAAAGCCGTGGAACTTTTATATAGTTTGTCTTATACTATTAAAATGGGTTTGAAAAAGGAAAAGAAAACAGAGGGGTTTTTTGATTATGTTGTTCCGCCTCTTGAGGGGTTATGGTGGCTTAAGGGAGATGTTAAACCGGATTTTATTAATAAAGATAATTTTTATTGGACATCTATGATACGACAACCTGAATTTGTAAATGAATCGGTATTCTCATGGGCGTGTCAGGAAGTGAAAAAGAAAAAACCCCAAATGGATGTAACAAAAGCCAGATTAGAAAACTATGAAGAAGGGCTTTGTGTTCAGATTATGCATATAGGTTCCTATGATAATGAACGTAAATCCATTGATAAGATGGATTTATTCATTAATAAAATGAATCTGCAAAATGATATTTCTTCTAAATTACCTAATGGTTTGATTAAAAGACACCACGAAATATATTTATCGGATCCAAGAAAAGTTACAGAGGAAAAAAGGAAAACCGTAATAAGACATCCTGTAAGGCAAACTACAATGGTATAAAGCTATAATATTCCAGTATGAATTACTCCATAATGCATAAATTAAATATACCGAAATTACTTCGTATGATTGAAGGATTAAAAGTCCTCTTAGATAGAGTTTATATATATTATATACTCAGTATTTAATCTGAAAATTATATTGGACTTTTCCCCTCAAATCTTAGTAATCGAGAAAATTTATGAAATGGAGGGTAATATGGAGGAATTATATCTAGAAACGAAAAATGGCAACATTCCCATTGATGAAGATATAGTAGAAAAATATGATCTGAAAAAGGGTACACGTTCACCTTTTACCAATAATCGTATTTTGGGAGAAAATGGAGATTATGTAAGGGAAGATCCCCCGGAAGAAAGAGCATCATTAAATCAGGGAGATGATGAAATCGAAGATCTGGAAAATGGTTTAATGTTATCACAATCTGAAATGATAGATATAGCGCAGGGTGTAGATTCCGATACTTAATAATGGAAATTTAATAATGGAATATTTAAGTAAATCACTTGACAAACAGTAACCAATTACAGATAATTTATTTATAGTTGGTTACTATTTTTATGGCTTATATTTTTGACTTACGTTTTTTCTAAAAACAGATGTGAAGTCTTGCAATTATAATCAGCTGAAACTATAATATTTATTGTGTACTAAGATACATATTACGGAAACGGTTACAGAATACAACAGTTTTTTGTTAATAAGCAATATCAGATAAATAAATGAATAGGAGTTGTTAATGAAAAAAGCGAGATTAAAAAGTGCGGCTATCCTACTGTTAACCATTACTTTACTTGGCGGCTGCGCCCAATCGGCCGGCAGTTTTTATAAGGAAGGGCTTCAGTACTTTAATAGCGGCAACTATGATAAAGCAAAAGAAAGCTTTTCCAAAGCCCTGGAGATAAATGGAGAACGTGCTGATTATTATATAGATTATGCAATGACACTAATTCAACTTGGGAAATATGATGAAGCGAATCAGTATTTTGACAGGGCAATATTAAATAAAAACAATAGCATTGTTGATAAAAATAATAAACTAGCATATCGGGGAAAAGGTATTGCCTATTTTAAATCACATAATTATAAAAATGCTCTTAGTCAGTTTGATAAGGCATTGGAAATTAATGAATTATCTGATTTAAATATGGACATCTTATATTATAAAGGAAACGCCCAAGCGAAAGCAGGACTGTATAAAGAAGCTGCAGAAACGTATACTGCCATACTCAGGGAAAATCCATCGGACGCATATACCTATTACAGCAGAGCCTATGCATACCGCTTACAAAAGGATTATGAAAAAAGCCTTGCCGATTATGATAAGGCAATTAAATTGGATAGTAAAAATTATGAATATTATTTTGGTAAATATTTTTTACTTGTAGAAACCGGTGATAAGGATGGAGCTGCCGCTGTACTGGAGATGGCTGCCAATATAAAAGGGGCTACACAGGAGGATAACTTTAATCTTGCAAAAGTTCATTTTTATATGGGTAATTATGATAATGCAATCAGTGAATTTAGCGAAGCATTTCGTAATGGATTTGCTGAAGCTTATTATTTTTTGGGCAATATTTATGAACAAAAAGAAGATTATAAGAATGCCGTTAATAATTACAGTATGTATATAAAGGAAGATACCAATATAACTTCTGCTTCCGTATATGATAAGATTGCTTTCTGTCAAATGAAACTTGCTGATTACGGAGATGCTTTATCTTATATTCAGGCAGGACTTAAATATAATGACATAACAGTGAACCAGTCTTTGAAGCGGAATGAAATCATCGTTTATGAGAATATGGGAGATTATGAAAAAGCATATGCTCTTATGAATGCTTATAGGAAAGAATATCCCGATGATAAAAAGGCCAAGATGGAAAACGAATTCATCAAAACCAGACTGCCTGAAGCCAGTACGGCACATAAAGAGTAAGGATATAAGCGTAAAGTTGGAAATTTAGGAGGTTATACATGGGTGAACTGTTTGAGATAAAGGAAAAAGAGGAACGCCTGATTTTGGTAGGTGTTGCTGTAAACGATGGAGATGATACTGCAGAATCTCTGGATGAATTAGAAGAACTGGCAAAAACAGCAGGGGCAGTGACCGTTGCAAAGATCATTCAAAACAGGGAAAGTGTTCACCCGGGAACGTATATTGGCAAAGGTAAAATTGAGGAAGTCAGGGAATTATTCACAGAGTTGGATGCAACGGGGGTAATTTGTGATGATGAATTATCACCTGCACAACTAAAAATCTGGAAGATGCCCTGCAAGCGAAAGTGATGGACAGAACCATATTGATTCTGGATATTTTTGCTCAGCATGCAACTACAAAAGAAGGCAAAATTCAGGTTGAACTGGCCCAATTAAGATATCGTGCTACCAGACTGGTTGGAATGCGTAATTCCATGTCCAGATTAGGCGGCGGAATCGGTACCAGAGGTCCCGGTGAAAAGAAGCTGGAAGTGGACCGAAGATTAATCAGGGACCGTATATCCCAATTAAACAGAGAGCTTTCGGATGTAAAACAATACAGGCAAACATCAAGAGAATTAAGAAGTAAAGGTTCCATACCGATTGCTGCCATAGTGGGTTATACCAATGCCGGTAAATCCACCTTATTAAACCGTTTAACCAGTGCGGATATAGATAATAGGGTACTGGAAGCGGACAAACTGTTCGCTACCCTGGATCCAACAACCAGAAATTTGACACTTCCCAGCGGACAGCAGATATTGTTAACGGATACCGTTGGTTTTATAAGAAAACTTCCGCATCATCTGATCGAGGCTTTTCGAAGTACCTTGGAGGAAGCAAAATATGCGGATATTATACTCCATGTGGTAGATAGTTCCAATCCATCGGCATATAAACAGATGCATGTAGTATATGAAACCTTAGAAAATCTTGGTGTGAAAGATAAGCCTATTATAACAGCTTTTAATAAACAGGATTTGTTGGAAACAGATTTAATTATTAAAGATTTTAAAGCGGATAAATCGGTTAAGATATCGGCAAAACAGATGAAGGGACTGGATGAATTACAGGAAATCTTTGAGGAGATATTACGTGAGAGAAAAATCCTAATTGAACGGGTATTTTCCTATCAGGATGCAGGGAAGATTCAGGTTATTAGAAAATATGGGCAGCTTTTAGAAGAAGAATACCAGGAAGAGGGAATCTATGTAAAAGCATATCTGCCCAAGGATATATACAACAGAATATAGATATTTATAAAATCTGCTGCGAAAGGGCTGGGGATAATAAGGTATATCTTATTATCTACGGTCTTTTTTATTTCCGCGAAAGCAAAGTGAGAATTAGCAAGCTTGCTTGCAATAATTCGAACGGGCAGACGAACCGGAGAAACTCGTAAAACGTGTTTCTTCCGGTTATAGTAATTTGCATCCAGCCTTAGATTAAAACACCCTGGTAATTTCTATTATTTATAAATGTTAAATCAGATGGCAAAAAAATATTTTATGAGTAAATTTTTAGATAATAATTGATTAAATTAATAACTGCTTTAATTTATATGTATCATGTAATTTTATCAAATAAATTATTTAATTGATTTAAAACGAAAGAGTAAAATAAGAATTTGTTTAATTGATTTAATTATCATAATATTCAAATTATTTATGTCATTTCACATAATGGGTTATGGTGTTGTAATACAAAGATAAGACTGTAAAAAATTCAGAATTTTAAAAAGTAAATGGGTATTAAGGACTAGATACATACCACAATATATAGTGGTAAAATATGAAAGGAAATATATATATTGTAGATATCACTTGACGTATTAAGAAAATTCTGCTAATATATTTTTTAGGTAAAAGTTGCAAAAGATAAGTGCGAAATGGATAAAGAAGGGGGATCTTTAACAATGATTCAAGTAGTAAAAAGAGACGGAGAAATAGCTGATTTCAATCTGTCTAAAATAACGGAAGCCATCACTAAGGCTTTCAAGGCAACGGAAAAAAATTTTACAGAAGATATCATTGGCCTGTTATCATTAAGAGTTACGGCGGATTTTAATACCAAAGTTAAAGACGGATTGGTGCACGTTGAGGATATACAAGATAGTGTAGAGCACGTTTTAGAGCAGACAGGCTATACGGATGTAGCTAAAGCGTATATCTTATATCGTAAAAACAGGGAACGCATCCGTAACATGAAATCGACTATCCTTGATTATAAAGAAATTGTCAACAGTTATGTGAAAGAAGAGGACTGGCGTGTGAAAGAAAATTCGACAGTTACTTATTCCGTAGGTGGTTTAATATTACATAATTCCGGGTCCATTACTGCCAACTACTGGTTGTCTGAAATCTATGACGAAGAAATAGCCAATGCCCATAGAAATGCGGATATTCATTTGCATGACCTTTCCATGTTAACCGGTTATTGTGCCGGATGGTCCTTAAAGCAGTTAATAACGGAAGGTTTGGGCGGAATACCTGGAAAGATTACTTCTTCTCCGGCAAGCCATCTTTCAACCCTATGTAACCAGATGGTTAATTTTTTAGGAATCATGCAGAATGAATGGGCCGGCGCGCAGGCATTTTCTTCTTTTGATACCTATTTAGCACCTTTTGTAAAGATTGACGACCTCTCATACCGTGAAGTAAAACAATGCATCCAGTCTTTTATTTACGGCGTTAATACACCAAGCCGCTGGGGGACTCAGGCGCCATTCTCCAATATCACACTGGACTGGACGGTACCGAACGATCTGGCTGAACTTAATTGTATTGTGGGCGGTAAAGAAGTTGACTTTAAGTATAAAGATTGTAAAAAAGAAATGGACATGGTCAATAAAGCTTTTATTGAAATTATGTTAGAAGGGGATGCGAATGGAAGGGGATTCCAATACCCTATACCTACCTATTCCATTACCAGCAACTTTGACTGGTCCGATACGGAAAATAACTGTTTGTTATTTGAAATGACCGCAAAATATGGAACTCCCTATTTTTCAAACTATATCAACAGCGATATGGAGCCCAGTGATGTACGTTCCATGTGCTGCAGACTTCGTCTTGATCTAAGGGAGCTTAGAAAGAAGACAGGCGGTTTCTTTGGTTCAGGAGAAAGTACCGGTTCCATTGGTGTTGTTACGATTAATATGCCAAGAATCGCTTATCAGTCCGCTTCAGAGGAAGATTTCTTTAAACGCTTAGACCGTATGATGGACATTTCTGCCCGTTCCTTAAAAGTTAAACGGGATGTTATCACGAAACTTCTGGAAGAAGGTTTATACCCATATACAAAACGTTACTTGGGAACTTTTGAAAATCATTTCTCCACCATTGGTCTTTTGGGTATGAATGAAGTTGGTTTAAACGCAAAATGGCTGGGAAAAGATATGACTGATCCGGCTACCCAGGCTTTCAGCGTAAAAGTATTAAATCATATGAGAGAACGGTTATCCGATTATCAGGAGGAATACGGCGACCTCTATAACCTGGAAGCAACACCGGCCGAATCAACCAGTTACCGTCTTGCTAAACATGACAGGAAACGCTGGCCATTAATTAAGACAGCAGGCAAGCTGGGCGATACTCCTTATTATACCAATAGCTCCCATTTACCGGTAGGTTATACGGAAGATATCTTTGAAGCTTTGGACGTTCAGGATCAGCTTCAGACCCTATATACTTCAGGAACCGTATTCCATGCATTTTTAGGAGAGAAATTACCGGATTGGAAAGCGGCGGCAAAATTAGTACGTACCATAGCCGAAAATTATAAATTACCTTACTACACCTTATCACCTACCTATTCTATCTGTAAAAACCACGGATATTTAACGGGTGAACAGTTTAAATGTCCCGAATGCGGTGAAAATGCAGAAGTATACAGCCGTATTACCGGTTATTATCGCCCGGTACAAAACTGGAATGAAGGTAAGGCACAAGAATATAAGAACAGAAAACTCTATGAGATGAATCAATCCAGGCTTATGCCTGTAAGCGATGGCTGTGACCGTGAAGATATTTCCGAAGAATATTATGCGGAAGGTTCCAAGGAAAGTTCTGCAGAAGTTTCCTTTTATATGGATGAAATTGCGGCAGCAGATGCAAGACAGAACAGAGTATATCTGTTTACAACCAAAACCTGTCCCAATTGTAAACTCGCTAAAGAATTTTTAGGCAGCTATCCTTACATCCAGGTGGATGCAGAGGATAATCCGGAGCTTACCAGAGAATACGGAGTTATGCAGGCACCTACACTTGTAGTAGTTAGGGATGGACAATTTAAAAAATATGCCAATGCTTCCAATATAAAATTTTTTATGGAAGAGCAAATGGCTGGTGTCAAATAAATCAAAAAAGTACATGATACGGTGAGACTAAGATAGTATGCTTCTTCCGATCAAGAGAAAGCACCCTGCCCGGGTAAATGATTTTAAAACTTAAAACCATCCGGAGGGTGTTTTTTTTTTTTTCTAATTCGATTATAAACTAACAGAAATTTACATAAACAAATGGCAGTACGGCCGTATAATTATTTGACGGTCATAAGGTATGATGATATAATTGCGGTAGACAAACAGGCTTAAATATTCCCTGCCCAGGCCTGATTAAAGTGAAAGGATGGCTGAGTATGAGTTTAGCAGATAAAATTTTTATTGATATGTGTAATGATGTCTTAGAAAACGGAGTTAGCACGGAAGGAGAAAAGGTTCGCCCTAAATGGGAAGATGGGACAAGTGCCTATACTATTAAAAAATTTGGTGTGGTAAACCGTTATGATTTATCCAAAGAATTCCCGGCAATAACCTTAAGAAGAACAGCAATTAAAAGCTGCATAGACGAATTATTATGGATATGGCAGAAAAATCCAATAATGTTAACCAATTGATCAGTCATATCTGGGACAGCTGGGCGGATGAAACGGGTTCCATCGGAAAAGCTTACGGTTACCAATTAGGTGTAAAACACAAGTACAAAGAAGGAGAAATGGACCAGGTAGACAGAGTGATTTATGATTTAAAAAATAATCCGTATAGCCGCCGGATTATGACCAATATTTATGTCCACCAGGATCTTTATGAAATGAATCTATATCCCTGTGCCTACAGTATGACTTTTAATGTAACCAAAGCAAAAGACAGCGAAAAGCTGAAACTGAATGCCATTTTAAATCAGCGTTCCCAGGATATATTGGCAGCTAATAACTGGAATGTATGTCAGTATGCAGTATTGGTCCATATGCTGGCACAGGTTTGTGATATGGAGGTTGGGGAGTTAGTGCATGTTATAGCGGATGCCCATATTTATGACCGTCATATTCCAATTATTAAAGAACTAATAGCAAGACCCGTTTATGAAGCGCCCGTATTCTGGATGAATCCTGATATTAAAGATTTTTATCAGTTTACGGTAGATGATTTTAGACTGGATAATTACTTGACAGGTCCTAAAATTGAACATATACCCGTAGCAGTGTAATAAAAAGATAAGGCCTGTCAAAGAGACAAGTAAAAGATAAGGTCTTTTAAATAGAGGCAAGTAAAAGATCTTTTAAGGAGAGACAAGATATGGTGCGTTAAAACAGCATAAAACCGTATCTGTTCGTATCAATACAGAAAGGACGGGAGTTGAATTATGAATTTAATTGTTGCAGTAGACAAAAACTGGGCTATTGGATACCAAAATAAATTATTGATCAGCATACCGGAAGATATGCGCTTTTTTCGGGATGAGACCATGAACAAAGTAGTCATTATGGGAAGAAATACACTGGAAACATTTCCGGGAGGCAGACCCTTAATAAACAGAACCAATATCGTAATTACTTCCAGGCCGGATTTTTACGTCAATGATGCCATTGTGGTTCATAGTGTGGAGGAAGCCCTGGAGGTTGCTAAAGATTATAAATCGGAAGATGTTTATGTTATCGGAGGAGCAAGCATCTATAAACAGATGCTTGATTATTGTGATGTAGCCCATATAACAAAAATAGATTATGCATATCATGCCGATACGTATTTTCCTAATCTGGATGAAAAACCGGAATGGGTAATTGAGGCGGAATCGGATGAACGTACTTATTATGATATTGAATATATATTTTATAAATATGTGAGAAAAAAATAATATGATAGATAAAATTAAAGACAATGTCCTTTTTAAAGGATTAACACAGGAAGAAATAGAAATGTGCCTAGGATGCTCCAAGGCCAAACTTAAGGACTATGAAAAAAACCAAATCATCTTCAGCCAGATGGATCCGCCTAAAGCGCTATACGTACTGCTTCAAGGCTCCGTAGCCGTATGTAAGGATACACCCGACGGAAGAAAATATATCGTTACCAATATTGAAGAAAAGGATATATTTGGAGAGGTATATGTTTTTTGGAAAAAGCGGATTATAAATATTATGCAATGGCTAATACCGATTCTACGGTACTGGCCATACCAAAAGAATATTTTTTTTCAACCTGTGATAAATCCTGCAATGCCCATTCGGTAATCATACAGAATATGTTGGGTATATTGGCTCAGAAAGCCTATTTTTTAAATAATAAAGTACAGTTGTTAACCAGCGGAAGCCTGCGGCAGAAGATTGCCAAATACCTGCTGGAAAATTGTAATAACAAAAAATATGTCAAACTAACCATGAACCGGGAACAATTTTCTGCTTATCTTAATGTAACCAGACCTTCCCTTTCCAGGGAAATGATTAAAATGCAGGAAGACGGACTCATTGAAGTAGACCGGGATATGGTTAAGATTGTGGATATGGATAAATTAAGCGATTCCCTATAGTCTGAAAAGGAGAGAACTTTCAAACTTTTCAGACTGTAAGGATAGATATATGTCTTAATTGGAATGTAAAACACGATATTCCTTTGCACTGCACCCGGTAATTTTATTAAAATAGGAAGAAAAATATTTATAGTTTTTATATCCGACTTTTTCAGCAATTTCATAATATTTTAAGTTGGTCTGGCAGATTAACTGCTGTGCTTTTGAAATCCTAAGCTTATGTATATATTCTTTAAATGAGTACCCGGTTTCCCCCTTAAAGATCCGGCTTAAATATCCTGCCGAAAGATAAACGGCTTTTGCAACATCCTCCAGGTATAAGTCTTCGGTATAATGCCCGTTGATATACTGAAGGGCAGTATTGATTTGGGAGTTGGAAAGTGAAGCATCTAAGGAGGGGATTGCAAGGCTGGCAATCAAATCAATAATTTCCTTGGGAGTCTCAAGCTCATCAATTAGTTCATTTATTTTAAGGATATCGATGTTTTCTTCTGATATTGCACTGATTAGTACAACCAGTCTGCGTATGGAGTCTATAAAAAGCTGCCGGGATACTTTTCTTTGGGACATATAAGAATAGTAATCATCAAGTGAAGCATTGATTGCCGCTATGTTTTGGGTGATGATATGGGCAATCAGGCTGCTTTCCAAGGGGAAAGTATTAACAGCAGATTCAGTAGTAATCTTATCTGCCGGTGACAGCAGGGTATAGGAGGCTTCCGAATTCCAGAAGCAATGCTCCAGGGCTTGTATTAAAATCGGATAAATTACAGGGAAATCTTTGTAGGAGGAAATATGGTTCATCACTACAATACAATTTCCGAAAGTCAGGGGCAAAATACCTGGCAGCAGTTCATCCATCTCACTTTTGGTGAGGGGTTTGCTATAGGATTTTAATAGAATGACGGCTAACTGGTCCTGGATAAAAAATGCAAACGGCTGATAGTCATGAAAGCTGTGTATGAAACTGCCGATTGCCAGTTTCTCATTGTCATAGCTGCATTTAATCAGTACTAAAGAAAAGGAATCTCCTGTAATGTCAAGATCGATTTTTTCCGCTTTCCTGGAAAAGTCCGAATAACATATCTGTTTCAGTATATATCTGGATAGTAAAGTGGCCTTAATAAGGTGGCGGTTTTCATCATATATATTTGTCAGCTGTTCTATTTTCTGTAATTGTTTACGTTCTGTTTCAATTTCTTTTTTTACGTTTAAAACGGTTTCCAGAATCTTTTGACTGTCCGCACTTTTTAACAAAAAGGCACTTACTTTCACATCAATTGCGCCTGTTAAATTTTCCGTATTACCATAGGCGGTTAAGATAATAACCTTTGTCTCAGGCATCAGCGTACCCAACTCGCTTGCCAGTTTAAGACCGCTCATAACAGGCATCTGGATATCGGCCAATACAATATCCGGTTTCAGGCGGACGGCTAACTTAAGTGCTTCTTCTCCATTGGAAGCTTCCGCAATGATTTCCATGCCATAATCTTCCCAGGGAATGGTGTAGCGCATACCCTGGCGGATATAATCCTCATCATCCACAATTAGTATCTTTATCATAATGAATGGCCTCCTTTGGCTGAACGATTTTGAAAACACTGAATTCTGCTTCTCTATAACAGGTTAAAGAATAGTTATCCCCGTATTTTAATTTAATTCGCTCATTAATATTTCTAAGTGCAAAACCTTTCATACTTTTATCCGCAGCATTTAAAATATTATCGATTTCTTCTTCGTTAATGGGTTCTCCGTCATTTGACACTTCGTAATAAATAGTATCCTCCTGTTCGTAAATGTTTATTTTTACGGTACCTTTAAGACAATTGGAAAGGCCGTGGACCAAGGCATTTTCAACCAGCGGCTGCAACAGAAAACTAAGTACATATTCACCGGTGATTTCCTCCCCATATTGCAGTTCGAAAGTTACCTTTTTTCCGTATCGGATCTTCTGGATATTGATATAACAGGAGAGATGTTCCAGTTCCTGTGACAGCTGTATTTTATCATTGGTCTTAGGAGCCAGTGTCAGACGCATCATACGTGACATATTCGATACCATGATGCTTACATTTTCGTTATCCCCCATCCGGGACATCCAATAAATGGTGTCCAGAGTGTTATATAGAAAATGGGGATTAATCTGATTCTGCAGGATATCCAGTTGGGACTGTTTTAACTTAAGTTCCCCCATATAGACTTCTGTGTATAAGAAATTCAGGCGTTCCGCCATGTTATTAAAATGTTCCGCCATAACAGAAATTTCATCCGAACCTTTAACGGGATATCGTACGGTAAAGTCTTCATTTGAAATGGATTTCATATAATGACCCAGCCGTTCCAGGGGAGTCATAATAATTTTGGAAAAAGCTATGGAAAGCAGCAGGGAAAAGATTAATACGATAATAAAAATGATTGCCATGTTTAAATAAAAGCTATGTTTCACCGCAGACAGTACTTCCGGTTTCGTTATGCTGTAGATAATAAAATCAGTTCTGCCCAATGGATATGCAGAGACAATATGGCCGTCAATAATCGTGCTGCCTTTTTTTGAGGCGGCCAGCCTGGATAACCGGTGATAGGTAAGGCTGGTTCTTTGATTTTCCAAATAGTTATTATTGTCCGACCGGATGATGTAACGGTCGTCTTTAGCGATGATAAAATAGGAGGTCTGATTATCCTGTTGGTTTTGCAAGATACTGGACTGTATCTTATTACAGCTTATGGAAAGTTTTACATATCCGATATGCTGTGAGATGTTACTGGGGTTTTTTAAGAGACGGGTTAAATACAGGTATCCGTTTCTCAAACCGCTTTTGGAATAATCCCAATAGGGCGAACCATTCAATCTCCCGGCTTCATTCATATCGGATGACGTCAGTTTGGTATTTATGTTCGTTTTGAGAGAATCCTGTGCCATGTTGGTAATACTTACCCCGTGTATTCCTGAGGTATATCCGTAAGGCATGGAAAGAAGGATATCTCCGGCATTTTTTTTAATCTTTTTATAATTGGAGGATTGTACAGAAGCAGTTAAAAACGCCTTAAAGTTCTGTTCCATCAGCGGATAGATGGACAGATCCAACGCACTGCCTAATATAACATCGATATTCTTGCCAACCTCTCTGATATTAGCAGCATAGATTGTTGTCATATCTTTCTGTGTGCTCTTAATAAAGATATTGCTTACGAGCATATATATTATTAAGATAGGAAGAGTAACCAGGCAAATAAAAAACAGGATAATTTTTTTCTGCATCGACATTTTCATATGTATTAAATTACCTCTCTTTATTATGAGATGGCTGACTTATGTATAGATTTATTTATAACTTATGTTTAAATTTTATCATCTGCAAATAGGAGTGTCAATCAATTAGAACTGGAAAGAAAAACACGACATTATCTTGGGATATTGGTAAAGAATATGGGATATTTTAATGGTGAAAACTTCCAAGAAATTAGCAGTAACATGAAAAAGTCATTTTATGAGGATAAGAATAGCGTGTTTCATGGCTTTTTTCTTTCTTCTTTACGGGTTAAAATAAGGTATCAAATTAAACGGAGGTATTGGGTATGAAAAAAAACATATGTACTTTAGCTTTACTTATGGCAATGATTTTAGCTTTAACGGCATGCAGCAGTGCAAAGACGGACACACCAAAGCAGGAGGCTGCCAGCGGGGAAAATGCAGGAGGAGAAACAGACAGCGGGGAAACAGGGGAAGATGTTGAATTAACCGTATCACATTATTATCTGGAAGAAGAACGAAGCAGCAATGCAGTAGGTGACAGCTTTTTAACCATGGCGGAAAAATGGCAGCAGGAAAACCCGGATATTACACTGAACCAGCAGTCAATGTCCCAGTCGGACTATTCCACCAAAATCCAGGCGCAGGCTGCAGTGAATGAAGTACCGGACATTTTTATGGTTAAGGGTTCCTGGGTAGACAACTTTGTTGATAACGGCATTATGGCACCGATTAACGATTATTTAGATAAGTATGAACATAAAGATGCTTTTCGCGAAGGGGTATTTGATGCCGCAACAAGGGATGGAAATATTTATGGTCTGCCGAACCAGTTATCCATTACATCAGTTGTCTATTACAATGACAAGTTATGGAAATCCATCGGATATGATACTTTTCCGGATAATTGGGATGACATATCCTCCGCAGCTGAGAAATTTAATGAAAAGGGAATTGCTGCAATCGCATTAGGAAATTCAGAGAGATGGCCTGCAGAATCCTGTATCCTTTCCACATTGGGAGACCGTTATACCGGTATGGATTGGACAAACAGTATTATTGCCCATGACGGAAAGGCTAAATTTACGGACCAGGCATTTATTTCAGCACTAACAAAGCTGCAGGAAATGGCGGTTAAACAGGTATTTAATCCGGATTTTAACACAATCACTGAGACCCAGTCTGTTGAATATTATTCTCAGGAAAAAGCGGCTTCTGTTGTTTCAGGACATTGGACCGTATCGGCAATAGAATCTTTTGCCTCAGAGGATATATTAAACAATACAAAAGTAGCGATCTTACCGGCAGTTGACGGCGGCAAGGCAGACAGTATATCCGGCGGCTGCGGATGGTATTTTGCGGTCAATAAGAACCTTACCGGTAAAAAATTAGATGCGGCAATGGATTTTATCTTTGCAACCACCGGTTATGATATGTGTGAATATGCAGCAAATGAACACGGTATTATCGGCGCGGCAATCATTGATAATCCGGATCAGTCTAAAATATCCCAGTTGTCCAAAGATTTTATAAAATTGGTTGACGGGGTAAGCTTTACACCGGTATATGATCTGAGAATGAACGGATCGGTGATTGAAGTAATGAATACGGGAATACAGGAGCTTTTGAATAATTCTAAGACTCCGGAGGATCTGGCAGCCGAAATCCAGACGGAACAGGATCTGCTGAAATAATAAATAATGATTAGGGCTGTTGCAAAATTCAAGAAATAAAAATCATATTCTAGACACAAGTTTAGTAAATTGACTATTTTGCACCAGCCCCAATTTTAAAAGGAGAATATGGCGGTATGAAAGTAAAAAAGCCTATGATATTTTTATATCTTCTTCCGGGTATTTTATGGTATAGCTTTATCATTTTGATACCAATCTGTCTGGCTTTCTATTATGGGCTGTTTAACTGGTCCGGCGGAACCAAAATGATATATCAGGGAATTAAGAATTTTACGGATGTCCTTACGGATGATGTTTTTTTTCAATCCTTAAAAAATAATATTTACCTGACAGTAGTCTGCTTGATCGGCCAGATCGGTATTGCTTTTATTTTAGCGGTTCTGCTTAACGGAAGATATGTTCGTTTCAAAGGTTTCCATAGGACCATGACTTATTTTCCGGCAGTTTTATCCGCGGTAGTAATCGGTTTTATCTGGAACCTGATTTATGATTACCATTATGGACTTCTAAATACCCTGTTAAGGATGACCGGATTTGGTGATAGGGCACAGGCCTGGCTGAATAATGATAAATTAGTATTAATGCTTGTAGCTGTTCCTCTGGTATGGCAGTATGTGGGCTATTATCTGATCATCATTATGTCGGCACTTTCATCCGTTGATCCTCAGATATTTGAGGTGGCTGAGATTGATGGGGCCAGTGGTTTGCAGAGAGTTATTTATATTACCCTGCCATTAGTCAAGAATACCCTGATTGTTTGTGTGACCTTATGTATTGCGGGAATATGAAAATATTTGACCATATTTATGCAATGACCGGTGGAGGCCCGGGTACAGCAAGCAGTGTAATGGCTATGTATGCTTATAAAACTTCTTTCCTGTCCTATAAAATGGGGTACGGAAGTGCCATGTCAATTATAATATTGATTGTCAGTTTTATTCTGGTAGCCGGCAGCCAGGGCATATTACTTCGGTTTACAAAGAACAAGGAGGTGGAGTGATGAAGGATACGGGCAGAAAGCTCTTAAGGGTGATTCCCAATGTGGTACTTATGCTGTTTTCCATTACCTGCATATTTCCTGCAATCTGGCTGTTTTATTCATCCCTTAAGGATAAATCCGAGTTTTATGAGAGTCCGCTTGCTTTGCCGAAGAGTTTGGATTTTTCACATTATATTTCCATTTTTACCAATAGTAACATTCTGACCTGGATGGGAAATACGGTTCGCAACAGTGTATTATCTTTATTTTTCATCCTGTTGATTGGATTTGTTACCGGATATTTTCTCTCCCGTTATAAATTCCGCGGCAGGAATGTGGTCTACAATTATTTCTTATTGGGAATGCTGGTTCCGGTACATGCTCTTATTGTACCCATGTATGTGCTTTTTACCAAAGCAGGATTTACCGATAACTGGTTTACCTTAGTCCTGCCTTATACGGCCCTTGGTTTACCCATAGCCGTATTTCTGGTTGAGAGCTATGTAAAGTCAATTCCCAGCGAAGTGGAAGAAGCAGCGGCAATTGACGGAAGTTCCTTACATAGAACTCTTTTTTCGATTATATTGCCCATATGCAAACCGATTTTAGTTACGGTTGGGATTATTCAATTTTTTTATGCATGGAATGAATTCACTTTTGCTTTGATTTTAACGGATTCGGAAAAATGGATGCCGGTTCCGGTGGGAATTACCCTGTTTAAGGGCCAGTTTACAACGGATTACCCAAAAATGATGACGGCAATGATTATTGCCATATTTCCTGCCATGCTAATCTATTTTATATTTTCCAAACAGATAATTAAGGGAATGGTAGCCGGGGCAGTGAAAGGCTAGTATTAAAACGATAAAGAATCAGAAAAGGATGCGAATGCAATGGGTGTAAAGATGAAAACAATCAATTTAAATAAAGACTGGGAGATGTTGGAGGCTCCATTAAAATGGAGCAAGGACTATCACAATCAGATAAGGGCTATGAAAGAAGGCTGGTATCAATGTGATTTACCGGTGGATGTAAGAATGCCCCTGCTTAAGGCTGGTAAAATCAAAGAACCGCTGTTATCCGATTATTGCAGGGAAACGGAATGGATCGAAGACCGTTCCTGGTGGTTTGTAAAAAGGTTTGACAGCAGGGAAGTCAGTTTACAGGAGGATATCATTGAACTGGTATTGGAAGGACTGGACTGCAGGAGTGATATTTTTATTAACGGACTCTACTTAAAAACCCACCGGAATGTCCATTATCCTTTTGTATATGATATTAAGGAATATATCATTCCGGGAGAAAATGTGATAACGGTCCGGCTTACAAGCGGACTGGAAGAAATTAGCAAAGAGGATATGGCAGAACTCGACCATGCGGTATGTATTGAGGAACGTAACGGTGGTAAATACCGCGGTGATGAAAGAAGAGCTTTTGTAAGACGTCCCCAGTATACGGTGGGATGGGATTGGGGACCTAAAGTAATTACCATAGGAATTACAGGGAATGCTTTTCTTAGAAGTTATAAAAACGTAGCAATAAGAGAGGTAAAAGCGGAAACCTTATCCATTGGTAAAGCGGCCGAACTTCATGTTTGTGTCAATGTGGAAAATTTAAGCTTTATCAGTACCAGAAGCTGTGATATGGAAGTGAATTTATGGGAGGGTGATACCCTTTGTGCCAGTGAAAAAATAGAAAATACTTTAGTTACTTCCGGTTACAATTTTATGGATTGTTACCTTTCGGTAGAAAATCCCAAGCTCTGGTGGCCCAACGGTTATGGACTTCAGCCTTTATACCGGATTGAAGTGAAAGCCAGCTGCGAAGGATATGTAACTGAGTATCCGGCTTTTTCTTTCGGGATTCGTACCATAAAGCTGGATACCAGTGTAATACAGGGAGAGGACCGTAATTTTACCTTAGTGGTGAATGATAAACCGATTTATTGCAAGGGTGGCAACTGGATTCCCAATGATTTTATCTATGCCCGTGTTCCGGAGGAAAAATACCACGTTCTGACGGATGAGGCCGTTGAAGCCAATTTTAATATGCTCCGGGTCTGGGGCGGCGGCCTGTATGAGAGGGATATTTTTTATGAACTGTGCGATCAAAAAGGGATTTTATTATGGCATGATTTTATGTTTGCCTGCTCTACTTATCCGGACCATCACCAGTGGTTCCGTGATGAAATGTATAAGGAATTGGACTTCCAGACCAAAAGGCTGCGGAATCACTGCTGTATCGGATTATTCTGCGGCACCAATGAAGTACATTGGATTTTTAATTCCATCGATAATCCAAGATGGAACATTGAATTTAAATATGAATTCCAGTATGGCCTTTCCATTCCTAACCATATGGTTAAGGAAGTTTTACATAAAAACTGCGAAAAGATACCTTATTGGAACAGCTCACCTTATGGAGGTGCCCTTCCCAATGCGGATACGGTGGGTGACGTGCACAGGTGGCATAATGCCCTGATGAGCCCTAGGATGGAGGAGCGGATAGAGGTAAAGGATTATGATACCATAAAATCCAAGTTTGTCAGTGAATACGGCTTTATCGGACCCTGCAGTAAGAAAACAACTTTGGAATACATGGAAAATGCAGGGGTGGACAGAAGAACGGATACGTGGCGTATGCATTGTAATGTATTTGAAAAGGGAACGGTTTATGCCGGTATTGAAAAGAATTATGTTGATAACGCGGCAGAGCTGTCTCTTGAGGATTACATTTTATACGGCGGTATGGTACACGGGCTGATGTACGGTTATTCCCTGGAAGCCATGCGGTTTAAGGAACATTGCTCCGGCGGGTTATTCTGGATGTATAATGATGCCTGGGGTGAAGTGGGCTGGACAATCATAGATTATTATTTAAGACGTAAAATACCGTTTTATGCGGTAAAACGAGCACTGGCACATCAGAAATTTACCTTGCGGCTTGTAGGTAATAATGTGGTTCTCCAGGGGCTTAATGATCTGTCCGTGGATTTGGAGGTAAAAGCCAGGTATGGTTACGTTTCTTTTGACGGGAAAATTATGGATCTGAAAGAAATGGTTCTGAAAGTGCCGGCGGGCCAAAGAGTATATCTGTATCAGAAGGAATTACCTGCGTATGATTATACTAAGGGAACGGTTATGCTCTATGTAGAAGATGAGAAAATTGATAATATCTCATTAAGAATGGAGGATAATCGAAAACTATCCTATGAGAGATCAAATGTTCAGGTAGTATCAGAAAAGGAAGAGGGAGAGAATAAGCTGGTGACGGTAACTGCAAAAGGTTATGTCCATGGGTATATGTGAAAGGTGATTATGACTGCTCCGATGCTTACTTTGATTTACTGCCCGGCGAAGTAAAGACATTTACCGTAAAAAAGGCGAAGGGGCATGAATTAGTCATTGCTGCAGTCAGATAATTCTACAAGCTGGTAGATTGGAGGTAACCATGAAAAAAGCAATTTATGACAAAGTAAGACAGCAGGTATTGGATTATTATGAGAAAGCTCATATTATATTAACTGAAGAAGAAAAAATAACATTGAAATTGCCGATTTTGGATTAAATGACTTAGAACATATTGGATTAAGTTTGGTAACGTTTGTAAATACGGAACGGTGCTGTGCAAAGGAGATGGTGCTTTTACCCGGACAAACCTGTCCGGAACACTGCCACGGACCGGTTCCTGAGCTAAATTATGAGGGGAAAGAGGAAACCTTTCGCTGCCGTTACGGTACGGTATATTTATATGTGGAAGGGGATAAAACAGAGAAAACAAAAGGGCATATACCCAAAGGTTATGAAGCCGGATATACGGTAAGACATGAAATTGTGTTAAATGCAGGAGAGCAGTATACCTTATATCCGAATACCAAACATTGGTTTCAGGCAGGACCCCAGGGTGCCGTAATCTCGGAATTCAGTACAAGAAGCCTGGATGAATTTGATGTATTTACTGATCCGGATATCAAACGGGTTCCTGCAATAGAGGATTAAAAAGCAGGTGTAAAAACGAAAGTTATGAGAGGTAAACATTTATAATTAAATGGATGCTTAATATTTAGGCGTGGAAGTGATGACTTTCACGCCTGTTTCGTTATGGTTTTAGAATGGCTGATTTTCTGTATGATTATAGTAATCCAAATAAATTTGTAACATTTGTTACGGAAAATGATTGTATTTTGTTATATGATTAACACATCAAGAAAAACAAAAAAACAAATTTGATTTGGAGGATATTTGAATGGAAAATACAATGTTTTGTTATCAATGCCAGGAAACAGCAGGTTGCACCGGTTGTACAAAATTCGGGGTATGTGGTAAGTCACCCGACCTTGCAAGAATGCAGGATTTATTAATTTATACGACCAAAGGGCTTTCTGAAGTTACAACCAGATTAAGAGAAGAAGGCCAGAGCGTTGGCGGAGATATAAATCATTTAGTAACACTTAATCTATTTACTACAATTACAAACGCAAATTTTGATGACAAAGTATTTTATGACCGCGTTAAAATGACTTTAAATGCAAAAAGAGAATTATTAAATAAATTAAATAATAAAGCAAATTTATCAGAAGCAGCTTTATGGGATGCAAGTACAGATTCTGAATTAGATGCAAAATCCGTAACGGTAGGCGTTTTAACAACAAAAAATGAAGATGTAAGAAGTCTTAGAGAATTAATCACATACGGTTTAAAAGGTCTTTCCGCTTATGTTAAACATGCTCTTGCTTTAGGATTTGATAATGAATCCATTCATGTATTTATGCAGAGCGCTTTAGCAAAAACTTTAGATGATAGCTTAAGTGCAGATGAATTAGTAGCTTTAACCCTTGAAACCGGTAAGATCGGTGTTGACGGTATGGCCTTATTGGATACAGCAAATACTTCTTCTTATGGTAATCCTGAGATCACCAAAGTTAATATCGGAGTAGGTAAGAACCCTGGTATCTTAATTTCCGGACATGACTTAAAGGACTTAGAACAATTACTGAAACAGACAGAGGGAACCGGCGTGGACGTTTATACACACTCTGAAATGCTTCCGGCCCACTATTATCCTGCATTTAAGAAATATACTCATTTCATTGGCAACTACGGTAATGCATGGTGGAAACAAAACGAAGAATTTGAGTCCTTTAACGGACCGATTTTAATGACTACAAACTGTATTGTACCGCCGAAAGCAAGCTATAAAGACAGATTATATACAACAGGTGCGGCAGGATTTGTCGGATGTGCCCATATACCGGGGGATAGCGGAGATCAGAAAGATTTCTCACAGATAATTGAGCATGCGAAAAAATGTGCGGCTCCTACTGAAATTGAAACCGGAGAAATCATCGGTGGATTTGCTCATAATCAGGTATTTGCTTTAGCAGATAAGGTTGTTGAAGCAGTTAAAACCGGTAAAATCAAGAAATTCTTCGTTATGGCAGGATGTGACGGAAGAGCAAAATCCAGAAACTATTACACGGATTTCGCAAAAGCATTGCCGGAAGATACTGTTATATTAACAGCAGGTTGCGCTAAATACAAATACAATAAACTACCTTTAGGTGATATCGGCGGAATACCGAGAGTTTTAGATGCCGGACAATGTAACGACTCCTACTCCCTGGCTTTAATTGCATTAAAATTAAAAGAAGTATTTGATTTATCCGATATTAACGAATTGCCTCTTGCATTTAATATTGCATGGTATGAACAAAAAGCAGTTATTGTTTTACTTTCCCTTTTATATCTGGGAGTAAAGAATATCCATTTAGGACCAACACTACCTGCCTTTTTATCTCCAAATATAGCCAAGGTATTAGTTGAGAACTTTGGAATTGCAGGAATCGGCACGGTAGAAGACGATATCAAATTGTTTATGGCTTAATTTTACCGTCGATAAAACGAATATTCATTTATAAATATATAAAGATTATCCTCTAATAAAAATTATATAGAAAAATAACAAAAAGGCTTAAGTTATTTCCGTACTATCCGGATTATAACTTAAGCTTTTTGTGAAATAAGTATTAATGGGATGACAGAAAGAGTCTATGTTTGACGAAAAAATAAGAATTTAACAAAATAATTAATTAATTGTATAACGATACGTTTTTTTGTGAATATAATTAAATGGGATATTTTGGTGATCAATACCCCAAATAGAAAGGATGGTGCAGAATCATGTTTGATAAATTTTTTATGGATTATATGTCTAACATTATACCGGTGGCATTTAATCTGCAATCGGAAAATGAAATAAAGAAAATGGGCAACGGAGAACCGAATTTTACGGTAATTCTAAAAAAACCAATCAGTAAAAGCGATTTGGTAACCAGTACGTCCTTAGCCTTAGGGGAAGCTTATATGAGGGGGATATTGAAGTTGATAAAGACTTATATGAAGTGCTGAATTTATTTCTGGGAGAAATGGGCAAGTTTACAACGAATAAATCAAAGCTCCACAGCCTGTTATATACCGCTACCAGTAAAGGTAACCAAAAGAAAGAAGTTACCTCTCATTATGATATCGGAAATAATTTTTATAGCTTATGGCTGGATGAAACCATGAGTTATTCCTGTGCTTATTTCAAAGACAAAAATAATACCCTTTACGAAGCCCAAATGAACAAAATTAATCATATTCTGGATAAACTTTATTTAGATAAGGAAATGTCATTATTGGATATAGGCTGCGGATGGGGTTCCCTATTAATTGAAGCGGCTAAGAAATATCAGGTAAAAGGAACCGGAATTACACTAAGTAAAGAACAATATGAGAAATTCAGTGAAAGAATTAAAGAAGAAAAATTGGAAGATTTGTTAGAAGTTAAAATCATGGACTACAGGGATTTAAGCAGTTCGGATTTATCATTTGACCGGGTTGTAAGCGTAGGTATGATAGAACATGTCGGCAGGGATAATTATGATTTATTTATGAAAAATGTGTATCATGTATTAAAGGATAAAGGTATTTTCTTACTTCATTCCATAACTGCATTAAAAGAATATCCCGGGGATGCCTGGATTAAGAAATATATTTTCCCGGGGGGAACAATTCCAAGTTTAAGGGAACTCATGCAGATTCTTCCGGAATATCAGTTTTATACGTTAGACGTTGAAAGTCTTCGAAGACATTATAACCGCACATTGTTATGCTGGAGAAGCAGGTTTTTGGAACATAAGGAAGAGATTATTAAAATGATGGGTGATGAATTTACAAGGATGTGGGAATTGTATCTGGCATCCTGCGCTGCAACCTTTAATAACGGTATAATAGACTTACATCAAATACTGGTATCAAAGGGTGTCGCCAATGATCTTCCAATGATCAGAGTAGTGTAAGAAAACAGAAAAAGTGGGTTGGATTAAAATGTTTAACAGCTGAGGAATTAATAAAAAATAATACTTGAAAATTATTATTAGTAAGGCTAATATAGTAGTTATATTTATAATTATTTATTTGTCTAAAGAAATCCGTAAGAATTTCGAGTAGTTGGCAGCAAAAATTTATGAAAGAAGGATGAGTATCATGTTAGATATCAGAATCGAAACAACAACAACCCCCAAGGAACTTCCAAAAGCGGATAATCCCTTAAAATTTGGAACCATATTTACGGATCATATGTTTGTTATGAACTATGAAACAGGTAAGGGGTGGCATGATGCAAGAATAGTGCCTTATCAACCAATCAGCTTAGAACCTTCCGCCATGGTATTTCATTACGGTCAGGAAATGTTTGAGGGATTAAAAGCTTATAAGGCAGAAGATGGCAGAGTATTATTATTCCGTCCTGACAAAAACATTGAAAGAGCAAATAAAACCAATCGAAGAATCTGTATACCAGAGATTCCGGATGAGGATTTTCTGCAGGCTTTAAAAGCTATAGTAAAGATGGATGAAGCCTGGATTCCAACCAAACAGGGAACCTCTTTATATATCAGGCCGTTTATTATTGCTACGGATCCGTTTTTGGGAGTGAGACCTGCTGATACTTATTTGTTTATCATTATTTTATCTCCGGTTGGCGCATATTATCCGGAAGGATTAAATCCGGTTAAGATCTGGATAGAAGATGAGTATGTACGTGCCGTTAAAGGCGGTATCGGAGAAGCCAAAACCGGCGGCAACTATGTTGCTTCCTTAAAATCCCAGGTGAAAGCACATGAAGAGGGTTATTCCCAGGTATTATGGCTGGATGGTGTAGAAAGAAAATATATTGAGGAAGTCGGAGCAATGAACATTTTCTTTAAAATTAATGGAACAATCGTAACTCCGAAATTAAACGGAAGTATCTTACCCGGTGTAACCAGAGATTCTGTTATTAATTTATGTAAAACATGGGGATTACCGGTTGAAGAAAGAAGAGTATCCATTGATGAGATTTATGAAGCCCATAAGAGCGGAACTTTGGAAGAAGTATTTGGAACCGGAACAGCAGCAGTAATTTCTCCGGTTGGACAATTAAGGTGGGAAGATCATATCATGAAAGTAAAAGACGGCGGTATCGGTGAATACAGCCAGAAGTTTTATGATACCATTACCGGAATCCAATTGGGAAGATTAGAAGATAAATTTAATTGGACCGTAGAAGTAAAATAATAGTTATAAATTCAGCAGGGGCTGTTCTTTTAGGGAACAGCTCTTTTAATATATACGTTATCCGAAAAGCCACCTTGCTTGTTACCTATTTGCACGAAATAAAGGTGAACACTGCTGCGGTTTTGTATAATGCATGAAAATCAGGGGAATTATGTAACTGGATGAATTCCGCTAGAATGCGGTGTAGAATTAAAAAATATGTATTAATATACAATATTTCACTAATAAACTATCCGCTTATTGTGCAATTGTTATATTGACGCTTAAAATAGAAATTAGTAGAATTAGTTGGAATTCGCTATAAATATAGTACATAATTTTAAGGAGAAAATAAATGAACATTAAAGATATTTTACTAGGAAAGCCATTAAAAATAATGAAATAAGTCATGAAAAGCTTTCAAGATTATGGGGATTACCGATAATGGCAAGCGACGCCGTATCTTCTGTAGCATATGCCATCGAAGAAATCCTATTAATTTTGATACCGGCAATGGGCCTTCTGGCTTTTCGCACTTTGCCTTATATTATTCTGCCTATTTTATTATTATTAATTATCCTGGTATTGTCCTATTCACAAATAATTGACCACTATCCGAATGGTGGAGGTGCTTATGCAGTAGCTAAGGAAAACATTGGCAAGACAGCTTCCTTATTATCAGCTGCCGCATTGACTATTGATTATATCATGACGGTTGCAGTTAGTATTTCATCTTCAACAGCGGCTTTAGTATCCGCCTTTCCGTCATGGCATAATTATAAAGTAATTATTTCTTTAATATGCGTTGCTATCATCACGTTAATTAATTTACGCGGTGTAAGGGAAGCATCCAAAGTTTTTGGATTACCGACTTATATATTTATTATTTCCATGGCAATATTAATACTATGCGGGTTATATCGTTTGATTACAGGTACATTAAACCCAATAGCTTATTCAGCACCCCTTCTGCCGGAAGAGACGATGCAGGGAGTTGGTATACTTATCTTGCTGAAAGCATTCTCATCCGGGTGTTCTGCAATGTCCGGTGTTGAAGCGGTCAGTAATGCAGTTCCAAGCTTCGCAAAACCCTCCAGAAGAAATGCCAAACATATCTTGTTTATGTTAGGTGGCATCATTGTTTTTATCTTCGGAGGTACCAGTATTCTTGCAATTCATCTTCAAGTAACACCGGTAGAAGGACATACGGTATTATCCCAGATTTCTTCTGCAGTATTTGGAAACACCTTTATGTATTATATCATACAGGTGTTTACTTCTTTGATCTTAATTCTTGCAGCGAATACTGCCTATAACGGATTACCGCAGTTGTTGTACATTCTTGCCCACGATGGATATGTACCAAGACAATTTTCCTCAAGAGGTACAAAACTTAGTTTTTCTAACGGTATATTATTTATTTTTATTGCGGCATCCTTGTTGATTATCGGTTTTAAAAGTGAAACCCACAGCTTGATTCCTTTGTATTCTGTAGGTGTTTTTATATCTTTTACCATCGCTCAATATGGTATGTTTAAAAAATGGTTATCGATTAAGGAGAAAAATTGGCAGTATAAATGTTGGATTAACGGATTTGGAGCATTGGTTACTTTAGTTGTTTCCATTATTGTTTTCTCAACAAAATTTATGGACGGTGCCTGGATATTGGCAATTGCTATTCCAAGTATCATGACAGGTATGTATTTTATCCATAAACATTATTCGGCGATTGGGGAACAGCTTCGTTTGGTAACATTTAACCCATATTACAATAAAGATGCCGTGACATCCACGCAATGTATTTTAATGGTTCATGATATTAATAAACCATTTTTAAAAGCCATTAATTATGCGAATTCCATTTCCAATAATATAACGGCACTTCATGTATGCCGCCATCCGGAACATGCAAAGCAACTCAGAAAGGAATGGGAAGAACTTGAGATACCGATTGAACTTAAAATTATTGAAACACCTTACCGTGACATCATAAAACCCATGGATGATTATTTGTGGCAGAGAGAACGGGAATTAAACCATGGGGAGAATATTTCTGTTATAATAATTAAATTTATAACTGCCCACTGGTATGATAATATTTTGCATAATCAGACAACTTATTTCTTTATGCAGCATTTAAGTAAACACAAAAATATCTCAACAATCATTTTGCCATTCCATTATATGCTGGATGACAAACATTTCTGTAAAAAATAAAAATTAACGCTATAAAAATGATAGGCTGTTGCAAAATAATAAGACAACTAACTTGCTTCAGAAATGTGGAGGTATTTTCTGCCACAAGTTAATACTTTATTATTTCTGCAGCAGCTATTTTAATCATTCCGCTTACTTCTAAAATCCATATTCTTTCGTAATTTTTCTACCAAATAAAAACATTTGCAATGAATTCTTGCTTTACTTTCTTTACCTAATTGATTAAAATGTATATCATTACCAGCAGTAGTTGGTTTTATATAAAAATATATAACTTATTTCGGATAGTTGAATAAAGGCTAACTATTGTTCAAAGATACTTAATCCATATTAAAAATTAACATATAATAAAGATAAATCAGTTAAAGCTAAGAAGGGAAAGGGTTATGGGAGAACTTGAAATCAGTTTAAGAGATGTAAATACACTTTCAATCATGATACGTTTAAGTCTGGCTGCCATATGCGGCGGTCTTATCGGTTATGACAGGGGAAGAAAAAGAAGGCCGGCAGGATTTCGTACGCATATATTAGTCTGTATCGGTTCCGCATTGGTTATGATAACGAACCAATATATAATTGAAATCATGAAATACGACACGGACCCGACCAGATTAGGAGCGCAGGTTATCAGCGGTATTGGTTTTTTAGGAGCAGGTACGATACTAATAACAGGCAAACAACAGGTTAAGGGACTTACCACGGCAGCCGGCTTATGGGCCTCAGCATGTATGGGGCTTGCAATCGGAATCGGTTTTTATGAAGGAGCATTAATAGGGTGTATATTCATCTTAGGAAGTATGACGCTGCTTCACAGGTTTGATGCATTTGTTATGTCTAAAACAAAATTGATTGAATTGTATGTGGAATTGGTTTCAGTAAAAAGTATCAGCAAATTTTTTGATTTTGTACGGAATAATAATATGGAAATTACAAATGTGGAGATAATAAAAACAAGAACGTCGGAAGAGCTGGTCGGACTTTTTGTTACTATCAAGCAAAAAGAAAAACACGACCATATGAAAGTACTTACTTTGATTGGGACGCTGGATGATGTTGTAATTGTGGAAGAGATATAAGGCAAGGAACAATTTAATAAATATAATGAAATTAAATTAACCATATGAACCAATTAAAAAATAAAGAATTACGGAGGATTATCGGGTGAAAGACTTATTAAGGCTTTTTATTGCAATTAATTTTTCGGATGATATAAAATTGAATTTATTTCAGTTAACGGAGATACTTAAAAAAAATACTTCCCGTGGTCATTTCACTGCCAGGGAAAATTTTCATCTCACCCTTGCTTTTATTGGAGAAACAAAAGATAAGGAGCATGTGATTGAGGCGATTGATAATGCAGTCGAAAAAGGGAAGATTCATGCGTTTCAATTAGAATTTGGCGGTTTTGGCAGATTTAAGGGAAGGGATGGAGATATCTTCTGGGTAGGTGTTAAAAAACATCCGGTTTTAACGGAATCAAATAATGAACTTATCAGAGAACTTAAAACTTTTGAGTTTAAAGTAGACGATAAGGAATTCAAACCCCATCTAACCCTGGGAAGAGGTATTGTGCTTAAAAACGGATATACGATCAAAGATTTTGAACAAATTATACCACCTATGACTATGACAGTAAAGGAAATCGGATTGATGAAGTCAGAACGGATAAATGGCAGATTGGTTTATACCGAAGTTTACCATAAAAATTTGTTATGATTTGAGTAATCAAGATCACAATTTGATGATTTGTCGAAATAGGAATATTAATATTTTTTAGTGTCGAATGATTAATTGTAGTCTTTATTTTTAAAAAAAATAGTAAAATTTTCATAGATAGATACTTGTCAATCTTAGTTGAATAGTGTAATATAGTTAAGGGTCGATGGTGATATCCGTTTTGGTATTTCCAGGGACTCTTTTTATTTGGAAATACTTCCGTGATTTTTTTATGAAATATCAGAGATATACCATACAAAGGAGATGCTGCTGTATGAATAAAATGAATTTAAAGAAAAAGGAAAAAAGATTAAGAAAAGAAAAGGGCTTGAAGAAGCCTCATAATAAGTTTGGTATTCGTCAGAAGCTGATTTTGGGTTTTTTGATACCTGTGTTATTTATTGTTATTTTAGGGTTTATTTCCTATACAAAAGCATCTCAGGGGTTGTTATCCAATTATGAACAGGCTACAAAAAATACCATTAATATGGCCACGGAATATATGAATTTCGGATTAAGTACTGTTGATTCCATTGCTTTACAATATACGGAAGATAAAGATATTGGTTACTATGCCCAGGGTGTAACCAATAATACGGATTCCATGAGAAATATCTTTATAAAATCCACCGACAGAGAACTTATGAAAAAGGTGGATTTAGAACAGCTAATTGAAAATATACATATCATCACTCCGTCAGGTATACCCGTATTAACCAGCAGTAATAAAATTGTGGATGGATTTTATAAGGAATTAACACAAGCAGAGGAGGGTAAATTTTTAAGTGATTCTGGTCTCGAGTTTTATTGGGTAGGAAAACATCCTTTGATTGATTCCAAATTTGGTCTAGATACGGATAAATATGCTTTTTCCCTTTATCGTCCGTTTCCATCAAAAGATTCCGGGGTTATTATCGATGTAAGCCGGGAAGAGATCATTAATTTTTTGAGAAAACTGGAGCTTGGTAAAGGTAGTATTGTAGGTCTGGTGACTCCGGAGGGTTCGGAGATATTAACAGAAGATTTGGGCGCATCAGAAAAAAACGAGGAAAAAGAATCGGCTGCAACTGCCGTGATTTCAGATAAAAATAAAGACTTTCAATTCAATTCGCAAAAATATTTTAAGGAAAGTATGAAATCGGAGGTTTCCGCTGGTTCTAAATATGTAAAATATAAATCAGAGGATTATTTATACCTGTACAGTAAAATCGGCGGCACAGGAGTAACAATTTGCGGTCTGGTGCCAAAGGCAAGCTTTATGCAGCAGGCAAATGACATAAAAAGCATAACCGTTATATTGGTGCTGATAGCCTGCCTGATTGCCGCAGGTATCGGTATGTATCTTTCGTTCGGTATAGGAAGAAGCTTAAAGAGCATCAATAATAATTTAAAACAGATTTCGGAAGGAGATTTAACTGTTCAGGTATCGTCAAAACACAGGGATGAGTTTACCGTACTGGCCGGAAATATTACGGAAATGCTCAATAACATGAGACACTTAATACAGAAAGTTACCCATGTAAGCGGACTGGTGTCGGGTTCTGCACAAAATGTAATGCATACATCGGAGAATATAGCAGCAGCCAGCGGCAATATTTCAACTGCGATAAATGAAATCGGCAACGGCATATCGGCCCAGGCCCAGGATTCCCAGAACTGCTTAATGCAAATGGATGAATTGTCGGGTAAAATTACAGCGGTTAATGAAAATCTCGGTGAGATAGAAAAAGTTACGGATAATACCAAATATATGATATCCCAGGGAATTACCACCATGGAGGAATTATCCAGGCAGTCGGAGGCTACCAATAATATAACAAAATATGTGGTGGATAATATAACAGCCCTGGAAGCGAAATCCTATTCCATCGACAAGATTATCCAGGTTATAAATCAAATAGCGGATCAGACTAATCTTTTAGCGTTAAATGCATCCATAGAGGCTGCAAGGGCAGGGGATGCAGGAAGAGGATTTTCCGTAGTAGCGGATGAAATAAGAAAACTTGCCGAGCAGTCCGTACAAGCCGCAAATGAGATAAGGAAAGTAATTGAAGAAATTACAAAACAGACTTCAGAAACCGTTATTACGGCAAGGGAAGCTGAGAACATAGTTGAAAAGCAGAATCATATAGTGGAAAATACCATTCAGTCTTTCCATAACATGAATTCCGGAGTTGAAAAATTAATTTCAAGTCTTACTGTTATCAGCCAGAATATGAAGAATATGGATAGTGCCAGAACAGGAACCTTAAATGCAGTGGAAAGTATTTCAGCCATAGCGGAAGAGACCCTGGCTAACTCCGATATGGTAGAGGACACTGTAAATACCCAAAATACATCTGTTAAAGCCCTGGAAGATGCGTCAAAAGTGCTGGGTGAAAATGCAAAAGAATTAAATGAGGCAATTAATCTTTTTCGTGTTTGATGGAATTTACATTAATTACCAGTTGTATAAAAAAGAAAAGGCCGTACCAAAATCATAATTAATTTACTTGAGAGACCACTGGTTATATCCTGGATCAGGGTTAAGTAAGTATATGTTTTTGTACGGCCTTATTTTCGGGTTGAGGAAGTCCTGTTATTCCGGATCCTGTTCCCTGCTCATAAAGTTTAAATCAGTATTTATTCATTCAGGATTTTATTAAAACTAAAATCCAGTAAACGATGATAATATCCGCCCATTTCATCAAAGGTGAAACAGTATTTGAATTTATCCATCTTGTTGTCTTTAAAATACAGTACATATTGAAATTCGTCGTTATCTATCTCTTCACAGATATACTCATCGGAATAACGTTTAAAGATAGCCAGAATATCTTCTAAATGAAAAGAGTGGGTATTAACCGTTTGAATTAAATCATTTAAAAACGGGTTATTTTCATGTTTATAAATAGATTCAATACCATCTTTGTTCACCGAGAATTTAAAACGGTTACGTTCTAAGGAAATCTCTATATCCAATAGATCCTGTTCCGCAAAAGTTTTAAATTCCTGCAGATAATTAAGACAAGTTTCGTTTGAATCAAATGAGGACAAAAGCAGATGATTTAAAAGGTCCAGGTCATAATATATACTAAAACTCTCATTGTTCTGATAACCTAATTTTAATAAACCCTCATAAATAGTACTTTTAATATTTTCTTCCAGATTAATAAAACCAGCATCGTTTGACATATTGGGTACTCCTGTATAAAGTTATTTAAATGTTAACTTATTTTAGCGATTAGAACCGCAGTAGCTGAATCGTCATACCTATTGTAATATAGAATAATTTAAGTGTCAACGGCTGGGCTGCAGAGCCATAGTAAACGGTTTGCCGTGTTACCAGAGCTGTTTTTTAATCGTTACTAATCTTATTTCATGAGGTTTTAAATCTGCATAATAATTTAAGAGGTTATTACTTATCTGTACGTTCATTTTATTTATTTTCGGCATGGAGCGACCTTTTAAAGTGTTTATCTCTTCATCTGATGTGAGTGGGAGAGCACCCATCCTCACCCATTCATCAAAAGCACTGCCATAATCACGGTTTACAATCTGCTCTGTAAGGGTATAATCACCATTTTCAATCTGGGTCAGGACTAAATCGAATTCCAGTGGATTAGCGTCAATGATAGCATTATACCTTTCTATAAACGTAACATTAAATAAAACACCCTGTGCATACAGCGGTGAAATGTGGGAGTAATTATAGAAAATAATTGCATAGTTCCCTTTCTGGTCAGTAGTTACAAAATAACCATCCCCTTTATCAATCAAGGTATCTAATAATTTATTTAAGAAGATAAATGCATAATAAGCAGGCTTCTTTATACCGTTTAAGGTAAACAGGCCTAATTCTCCATGAAACTCATCGTTAGACAAAGGTAATTCTTCAAGGGTATCGGATAAACACCAATTACCGAAGCTATCCATGGCATCGTAGTTCTCCAATATATTTTTTATAATGTAAGAGGAGCGATAACAGGTATCATTAAGCCAATCCCTGTGGGAGGAAGTGGAAGCCCATTCTGTTATATAAGTCGGAAGTTTTGGATAACCGGTCATCTTTTTCTTGATACACGCAATGGTATGGGCAACATAATCCGGATCATCCGACAAGATAATTTTATCATTTTCATTGTCTCGGTAAGACTCTCCTAAGGTAGCAAGATCCTTTGTGGTGGATGTCTTAACCGGATAACAATGGATATTGTAAAAATCAGGATAACAATTATTCAACTTACAATAATCCAGAAAATCATAAAATTCAGAGCAGGTAAAGTTAATTGACCCATAGGAGGGGTTGCCAAACAGAAGATGAGGATCGCATTCTTTTACGCAATTTCTGGTTATTCGATATAAGTCATATGCTATTTCATTACTGTCAAAAGCGAAAAGATAGGATTTAAAAGGTGTATTCCAAAACGAGAAAAGCCAGGTCCGCACCTCTGATAAACCATACCGCCTAATAAAATGTTTGGTAAGTTCAGTTATTAGAAAAGCCCATTTTGTATAGCTGTTTGGTTCGCTTAATATAACGGGATTATAAAAAAGGGTGCATTCAGGATTTTTTGCAAGAAGTTTGGGCATAAAAGAGAACTCGATCAGGGGTTTAAATCCGATTGAAAGCAAAAAATCAAGAACTTCATCCACATAGGTAAAACTAAGGTAGGGATTTCCAAATTTATCTTCATTATATAACATCATGGAATCATCCAAAATACCATGGAATTTAATATATTGGAAACCAATTTCTTTTTGAAGGGTAATGAGTTCGTACTGTACCCGCTGCATAAGAATCTCTTTGGCACGGCCAACACCGGTAAATGTTTTAAAGGTATGTAACAGGCTGCATTTCAAATTTGACACATTTACATTAATTATATTATATAAGGAAGAAGAATTTGTTTTTTCTTTTTTTATTGCATTTCCGCTTCCCAGATATTCTCCCAGCTTATTCAGATAATCATGCTGTTCGATTAACAGGTAGTCGTTGATTTTTTGTGCTTTTACCGTATTAATATCCGCTTCTTTCCTATGTTCTTTCTGATACTGTTTCGGTAACAATCCGTATTCTTTTTTAAAACAGCTTACAAAATATCTGCTGTTGGCAAATCCGTTGTTTGCCGCTATCTGTTCTATTGTAAGATTGGTATTTAACAAATCATATACTGCATGATTCATTCGGATTCCTGTTAAAAATTAAAGAAACTGACACCCATATTTTTCTCAAAAAAGTGTGAAAGATAGGATGCTGATAAATATTCCCTTTCCGCAACCGTATTTAATGTAATGTTTTCCGTATAGTTATCATTTAAGTATTCAATGATTCCTTTTAATCTCTTTAGATTTTTGGATTTTTTACCGGCAATTTTTGTATCGCAGCATTTAAAGTTTTTTACCAGTTCATGAAGCAGTTGATAAGAATGTGAGATACATAATAAATCATCGCAATCGGTATTATTATAATTTAAATAGATTAATCTTGCGATTGTTCGCTTTAATTCCAGAAATCTTGATTTGTTATGATAAATAGAAGAATTTACTTCAAAAAAAGTGGACTCGTTTATCCACTGTTTAAAATAGCTGTGTTTTATCTGTAAAACAGCGACAACATTATCATTGCTATGTATTTCGTGTAACTGATTGCTGTTAATTAACAGGATATCATCTTCAATTAAATGAAATGTTTCTGATTCCAGTATTACTGTTATGTCACCGCTTAGAACCAGATAAATTTCAATACTTCCATGCCAATGCCTGGTTGTGTTTTCCATCCTTTGGATATTGACTCTGATTGGAACATCTTTCAAATATTCAATTATTTCATGTTTGTACATTATTTAGTCCCCCTATCTGACTGTTTTATGCATTATAGATAAATTATTAGGTTAATAATGATTTATTTAAGTAAAAAACCATAAAAAAATTAAAAAGGGAAAATCTTTATTAAATATAAACAAAAGCATGTATAATATTTGTGTTAATTTAATTGAAATATTAAGTTAATTTACAAATATAGCTAAATCATGTATAAAATATTAACAAAATAAATATAAATCAGCATGGATTTATTCTACAATATATATTAAGATATGTAAATAGAAAGCTTTACAAATGTAAAATTTTCTAACTTCAAATCATATTTAAATACGGGAGGTAAAAAATGAAAAGAAGGAAACATTTAACAGCTCTTTTATTAGTATTGACTTTAGTAGTTACGTCATTACTGGCCGGGTGTAAGAAGAATGACACTGCCGATACATCCGGTGAAGCAACAACAACTCCAACGGTAGAGGCAACAACTCCGGAACCTACGGAGGAACCAACCCCGGAACCAACTGAAGCAGCAACAACAGAATCACAGGATGCAGCTACAGTAGCAGCTTCTCTTCCAAGAGAAGAAACCCTTTATTTTTCAGGTCAGCAATGGGGCGCTATCAATGACTACAACCCATTCTCCAGTAACTCCAACAACTGGTGGATTGAACAAAATGATGACGCCAGAGTAATGGTTTATGAAACATTATTTATGTATAATCAGAATGATGGTAAATTATACGGTCTGTTAGCAGACAGTTATGAACAAAAAGATAAAGAATTTACCGTTAAGTTAAAACCGGCTGCTAAATGGAGTGACGGAACACCGGTTACTGCGGATGACGTTGTATATACTTTTGATGCTCATAAGAGACTGAATACAGCTCAAGGTTCTCAGTTTGCACCATATATTGATTCCGTGAAAGCAGTTGATCCTCAGACAGTAGTTTTCACTGCAAGCAGCGAAAATTATAATCCTCTGAAAGTACTTGAAGTATTCCCGAAAGTATTTATTGTTAACAAAGCGCAGATGTCCAAACTGGAAGCAGATAACGGTAATGATGCAGATAAAATCAAAACCGCTAAAAATGAAAACCTGATCGCTTCCGGTCCTTACAAACCATATTATGATGATGAAACAAAAGTTGTTGTTGTCAGAGACGACAATTATTGGGGCCAGGACGCTTCTATGTGGGGCAAACTTCCTGCACCTAAATACTTAGCACATAACATCTTTATCGATAACAATGCAGGTGCTGTTGCATTTGAAAAAGGTGAAGTTGACGTATCACAGCAGTTTATGTCAGAAGTTTGGAAGATGTGGGAAGACGGAAAACCAGTTTCCACCTATCTTGATGATGCACCATATTATGCTTGCGTTACACTTCCTACCGCGATCTTTAATGTAACAAAACCGGGTCTTGATCAGGCGGCAGTCAGAAAAGCTCTAGCTATGGCTACCGATTATGAACAGATTGCTACAACCGCTATGAGCGGATATACTCCTTTAATGAGTGATGCACCTCCGGCACTTATGAATCCGACCGATCCGGAACGTGCTTTAATTGATGAAGCTCAATTGAAAGATTTACAATGGAAAGGTAAACAAATTGATGAAGCAAAAGCTTTATTAGACAAAGCCGGTATTAAAGATGCGGATGGTGATGGAATCCGTGAATATGACGGCAAGAACATTGCATTTACCGTACAGTGCCCGTCCGGCTGGACTGACTGGAACTCAGCTCTTGAAATGGTTGCTGCTGCAGGCCAGGCAATCGGTTTGGATGTAACAACCCTTTGGACCACTGCTGCAGAGTGGACCACCAACCGTTTAACAGGTAATTTTGATGTAATTATGAACTCCTATCCCGGAGCAAGTATTTCCAACCCTTGGACCCGTTGCTATCAGACAATGTATTCTACACCTGCAAAAGAAGGTCAGAATGCAGACTGGAATTTCGGACGTTACAGCAATCCGGAAGCTGATAAGATTATTGAACAGATTCCAACTGAAACTGACCAGGCTAAATTAAAAGCATTATATACCCAATTAAATAAGATTTATTTAACAGATGTACCGGCTTTCGCATTAATGTATCGTCCAGGTCTGTTCCATACCGTAAACGAATCCGTATGGACCGGATTCCCTCAGGCTGACGATGGTACTAATGTACCTCCTACCGTTCTTACTGATGGTTATGGTATAGCAGGACTTTATAACCTGACTTTAGTGAAATAATATAAAAGTTAATTAGAGATTGCTTCTGGCGGTCATGATTTGAAATGAAAATAAAGTAAATTCATGACCGCTGATTTATGTTATGACAGAATGGAACCCCTTAAAACGATATATCATAGTTTTAAGAGACTCCAACCAATGAAACGAGGTGTTTGATTTGAAAGGTTATGCAAAGTATTTTTCCAGCAAAATCGCTTGGTATTTATTGACTTTAGTAATTGCAGTTATTCTTAATTTCTTATTGCCCCGTTTAACGCCGGGGAACCCGGTAGCTACAATTGCAAGTAAAGCAGTAACCGGAATGACAGATGCGAATGCGATTCAAAAGGTTTACGAAGATTATTCTAGAATGTTCGGGTTGGATAAATCCCTTCCTGAACAGTTCATATTATATATATCTAATTTATTCAAAGGGGATATGGGGATTTCTTTTGCGTATTTTCCAAGGGAAGTATCCAATCTGATTGGCTCCGCAATCGGATGGACGGTTGCACTGCAGCTTCCGGCTATCTTAGTAGGGTGGTTTCTTGGTAATTTATTAGGAGCAGTTGCTGCCTATATCAAAGGTTCTTTTGATAAAGTTATTTTCCCTATTTTCTTATTTATCAGTAATGTACCTGCATTTGGTATGGCTATTATTCTGTTGTTTATATTCGGTATTTACCTGAACTGGTTTCCGACCAGCGGCGGATACGGATTTGACTTAATTCCTTCTATGAATATTAATTTTATACTATCCGTTATCAGACATTATCAGATGCCATTCTGGTCCATTGTATTAATTACCATAGGTGGTCAGGCCATTGGTATGAGATCTATGTCTATTTATGAGTTAAATGCGGACTATGTAAAATATAGCCGATTTTTAGGAATTAAAGATAAAGTAATTGTAAAATATGTATTTCGTAATGCTATGCTTCCACAGATAACAGGACTTGCACTTTCCCTTGGAACCATGGTAGGGGGAGCGTTAGTAGCCGAAATGATATTCAGTTATCCAGGGCTTGGTACCAGAATGTTAAATGCTGTTACCGGTCAGGACTATCCGGTAATATCCGGCTGCACATTAATTATTACCGTAGGTGTTCTGTTAGCGAATCTTGTTGTAGAAATTCTGTATGGTTTAATTGATCCTAGAATTAAAGCGGCACAGCAGGAGTAAAAGGTGAAAGGAAAAGAGGTGCGAAATGAAACATCAATTACAATTAATATTTAAGTCACAGAAATTTGTTGCCGGATTTGTTATCTTTGCTGCAATCCTTTTATTGATTACCATTTACCCGCTGCTGGTTACAAAAAATCCGTTGGAAATGGTAGGCGGTTTGTTTTATAAACCCGGAACCTATGTAAGTGTTACGGATGCCGTAGATACGAATTCCTATAAAATCAATAAAGATGTTATAGCTGATAAGCTGGCTAAAGCAGCATCAACGGAAGAGCAGCAGTTAATGAAGGACTGGTTATTAAAATACTGTCCTACCGTAAAACCGGAAGAGGTAAATGCTGCAAAAGAAGCTTATGATATTATTGAATTATGGCTGAAATATTATGATAAAGAAGTCAAAATGGAAGGCGCCACAAAAGCAGTAAAAAATCAATATGTAAGATTGTATGATAAGATTGAAAATGTTCTTAATTCTCAGGGATATGTAGTTTCCCAGAAAAACGCAGAAACTGGAGAACTGGAAGAAGTCGCAGTACTTGGAACACAAGCTTTTGTTAATGTAAAGGATATACCAAATCAGGTGACTTTCCCGCTCGGAACCGATAACTTCGGCAGAGATGTTCTTACCGAACTTGTTGCAGCAATTAAAACCTCATTAAAGATTGGGTTACTGGCAGGTACTGTAGCAACAGCAATTGGTTTGACACTTGGTCTGTTAGCCGGTTATGTGGGAGGACTGGTTGATAATATTATCACGTTTGTCACGAACATGTTCACCGTTATCCCATCCTTTATTATATTAATATTAATAGCATCCAGTTTAGGCCAGGCAGGTAGAGGAGCCATGCTGGTGGCGGTAGTTATTGGATTGACTTCGTGGCCTTGGACCTGCAGGTCTGTAAGGGCACAGACGATTTCCTTAAGAAACAGAGATCATGTTAATCTCTCCAAACTTTCCGGCCACAGCTTACCAAGAATTATCTTAACGGATATTCTTCCTTACGTAGCATCCTATGTTGTTATGGCCTATATTCTTCAAATTGCTTCCGGTATTCTTTCCGAAGCACAATTATCCATGATTGGTTTAGGACCAAGTACAAATAAGGTGGCAACGTTAGGACTTATGATGAACTGGGCGATGCAGTTCCAGGCACCGCTGTCATCTGCATGGTGGGCATTTATTCCTGTTGTACTTTCCATAGCACTAATATCATTTTCACTTAACTTAATGAATACCGGCTTAGATCAAGTATTCAACCCACAGTTAAGAGATTAAGGGGGGAATTGAATATGGGAAAGATAATGCTGGAAGTAAATAATTTAAAAACGAAATACGTTACAAGATTTAATGAAAGTGTTTATGCAGTTGACGGCGTATCCTTAAAGCTGGAAGAGGGTAAATCAATTGGTATTGCCGGGGAATCCGGATGTGGTAAATCGACCCTGGCATTAAGTCTTATGGGTTATTATTTTGCACCGCTCCATTATATGGAGGGAAGTATTATAGTAGACGGAAAGAATATTTCAGAGATGACACCGGATCAGGTTCGAAAAACCGTACTTGGTACAGAAATCTCTTATATTCCTCAGGCTGCTATGAATGCATTAAACCCAACTCAGAAAATTATTAATTTTATTGAAGATGTTATACATGCCCATGATCCTAAGATGCCTAAGAATATGATTTATGATTTGGCAAGGGAAAGGTTTGAAGTTTTAAATTTACCCAAAGAAGTATTACAAAAACATGCCGTTGAATTGTCAGGCGGTATGAAGCAGCGTACGGTTATTGCGATCTCAACCATATTATCACCAAAGGTTTTAATTGCAGATGAACCCTCCTCAGCTTTAGACGTAACATCTCAAAAGATGGTTATTAAGATGATGCGTGATTTAATGGTAAAAGGGTTTATCAAATCCATGATATTCATAACCCATGAGCTTCCGTTACTTTATAATGTTACGGATGATATTATGGTTATGTATGCAGGACAGATAGTAGAAAAAGGTACTGCTAAAGAGATGGTATTTGATCCGCTCCATCCTTATTCGAAAGGCCTTATGGGATCCATTATTGTTCCCGAAGCCGGTACCAGGGATGTAAAATTAACGGCTATCCCGGGAACACCTCCGAATCTGAAAAAACCACCGGCAGGCTGTCGGTTTGCAGAACGTTGTAAGTATGCACAACCAGCATGTAAAGTGCAAAGCATAGAGGAAATGCATATGGATGACGGTCGTATGTATCGTTGTATTCTTAATCAGAATCAGTTGAAGGAGGTTGAGAATCATGGCTAAATCCGATGAAGTTTTCTTAAGCGGCAGAGGTGTTACAAAAGTATATGGTTTTGGTGATAAGAAAACCGTTGCCGTAAATAAAGTTGATTTTGATTTCCATAAAGGAGAAATCATATCGATTGTTGGCGAAAGCGGCAGCGGTAAGACTACCTTGGCAAAGATGTTATTAGGGTTACATAGTGTAACTTCAGGTGAAATATATTATAACGGTAAACTTAGGGATATTCGCTCTACACGTAAAAAGAGAGCCTATTGGAAGGGAATACAGGCTATCTTTCAGGATCCTTTTTCCTCCTTTAATGTCTTTAACCGTATTGATACCTTATTACTAGATTGTATTAATATGAGGGGACAAAAAGATTTACCTTATGATAAAAAAGTTGAATTAATGACAGAAGCCTGCAGTTTTGTTAATCTGAAATTTGCTGAATTAACCAAAAAGTATCCATTTGAATTATCCGGCGGGCAGATGCAGAGATTAATGATAGCGAGAATCTTTTTATTAAAACCGCAGATATTAATAGCGGATGAGCCGACCTCTATGATTGATGCCTGTTCCCGAGCAACCATACTGGATATGTTATTAAAGTTACGTGAAGAGATAAATATGACCATTATTTTTATTACACATGATATTGGTCTTGCATATTATGTATCTGATTCTGTTTATATAATGGAACATGGAGTATTTGTAGAAAAAGGAACAGCTGATGATGTAATTCTCCATCCGAAGGCAGATTATACCAAGAGGTTAATCAATGACGTACCTAAGATTTATGAGGAATGGGATTTGTCAACTGTCTAACCAGATAAGCAGCGTAGCGGCTCTAAGAATACCGCTTTGGCTCTTAAGAATTAATATGTATGTTTTTATCCTTATTAGGAAAATAACATAAGCTAACCTTTCAGGCAGGTCTGATTCTGTAAAATTATTTACAGGATCAGGCCTGTTTCCGTTATAAAGGATTCTATAAAGGAAATTCGTATTACTTGCGATGGCTTGTAATTATGAATGGTTTTATGATTCCGGCATATTATTATATAAAAAATCTAAGCAGCCCTGATAACCTATATAAACTTTGGGCCGAATATTGAATAAGGTAAAAAATGAAAACAAAAAAATATAAAATTGTGATGTTTGGAATATTGATAGTTTTAATGCTTAGATTATGTATTATTAATACTAAGATAGGTACCGATTTATCAATACATAAACGGGAGAACGAGACAGTAACGGTATGGAACACTAATTCCGAATTACAAGCAGTGGTAAGGAAAGAAAATGCGATGGCAAAAGAAAAAGTATTAAGTGACGATCAAAAAAAAAGTTATATGGAGCTTTATCCGGATATGTATGTGGAAAGTATCAAACCGGTTATCTATTTAGAGGAAAAAAAGATAGCTTATCTATCTTTTGATGACGGGCCTAGTTATATTACTAGCGATATTTTAGAAACTTTGAATGAACATAATACGAAAGCTACTTTTTTTGTGTTAGGATGTACCATTACCGGGGAAGGAGAAGAATGTCTGAAAGAAATGGTGGAACAGGGGCATACCATTGGTATCCATACCTATTCCCACAATTATAAAAATATATATTCTTCCGTGGAAGCATTTCTGGATGATTTTTATAAGGATTATCTTTTGATATATGAAACGACAGGGGTAAAGGTTAACATCTTCCGTTTCCCCTGGGGCAGTTATAATACTTATAATAAAAATATCCGGAATGAATTAATTGCTGAAATGAAGCGCCGGGGTTTTACATATTATGATTGGAATGTAAGTGCAGAAGATTCCGTCGGTAATCCCTCGGAATACCGGATAAAACAGAATGTATTAAAAGATTTAGACCAATTTGATAATCCCATTATCCTTATGCATGACTCATCCGTTAATCGGTTAACGGCAAAAACTCTTCCGGATATATTGGAATCCATCAAAGAGAAGGGATATGATTTTGATACTTTAGATCATAGAGAGCCGTACCAGTTTGGTTTTTAAGCCCATAAGCTGAACCGTAACTATCACTTTCTTATTCACTAAAGCATATATTGAAAGTGACAATATTGCGAACGTGATGGGTGCAAAAGTATGTGTCTGCAAAGCTTTACACAAACTTCATGTATGCAAAAAACGTACGCAGGAATGGGAAAAATATGAATATTAGAGATTATTATATGGATACTTCCAAATCATTTTCATATCCGAATTTAAGCCAATCCCCCGGACTTTCTTATGGGTATGACTGGAGAAGAATTTATCCTGCACAAATGGAAACCCAGTCCCTTGGCAGACTGCAGGTGAACTGTGTAACCCGGGAAGGATTCAGGCCTGTACCAAATGCAACAGTAAGAATCGCATATACCGCTGATCCTACTTCTACCGCAGAAGAAGTGACAACAAATGATTTAGGTCGTACGGAGGAGATTGAATTAGCTACACCGCCTGTTGAATATAGTTTGGATCCGGCAGTAACAGAACAGCCCTATTCGCAGTATACCGTGAACGTAACAGCACCGGGATTTCAAAGTATAGAAGTTGACGGAGCTCAGCTATTAGGAGGAGTAACAGCATTGCAGCAGGTTGAAATGCAACCAGCACCGGAAAGTACACAAGAAGCGCAAGTTTTCGTCATACCTCCTCATACCTTATTTGGTGACTTTCCTCCCAAAATTGCTGAAGCAGAGATTAAACCAACCGCAGAAACCGGTGAAATCGTTTTAGCTTCTGTTGTTGTGCCGGAATTCGTTATCGTGCATGACGGACCTCCTACGGATACATCGGCCGCTAATTACTATGTGCGTTACAGGGATTATATTAAAAATGTTGCTTCCAGTGAAATTTATGCAACCTGGCCGGATGAAACCATTACAGCCAATGTTTTAGCTATCATGTCTTTTACTTTAAATAGGGTTTTTACGGAATGGTACAGGAATCAGGGTTTTAATTTTACTATTACATCCTCTACCGCATTTGACCATAAATGGATGAGAGGAAGAAATATTTTTACTAATATCGGTTTAGCAGTTGATCAGATTTTTAATAACTTTCTATCCAGACCAAATGTAAGGCAGCCTATTTTAACACAGTATTGTGACGGACGAAATGTTACCTGCCCCGGATGGATGACCGTATAGTAACAGGGTAGCGGCAGCTGTTACTTAAAATAAAAATTTAAACTTCCGTCTTTTTTATTATACACTACTTGATCGATAATGGTGCGTAAGGCTTTATTTTTCGCCAAATCATCAAAAGCATCCGAAGATATCACAGTATAAACAGTATCCAAACAGTTCAATTTTTTTCCTGTATTATCTGGATCACATTCATTTTTATATTCCAATTGATCTTTAATTAACCGGTATTCCTTTTGTATAGCTGTTTTATTTCTTTTATATTCATCCAAAGAATCAATTCCATCTATGTACGCTTTTTTTATTCTATTTTCTTTTTCATGTAACTTATTAAGCTGCAGTTTTAATAATTCAGTATTGCATACAGACGACTCTGATTCGTTGATACAGTAATCAGTTTTTACAGAATAAAGTACTTTTTCCAGGGTTTCCATAACAACGGGTAACAGCTTGTTTTCCGAGATACTGTTGCATACAGGACATTTGCCTTTGGTGTATCCGCTGCAGCAAAATTGCAGAAATCTGGAATTTTTCCTTTTTGTAACTGTCAAACTCCGGCCGCAGTTACTGCATTTTATTACTCCGGTCAACCAATGCTTATATTCGGCGGACGGCCTTGCTTTTCTGGGTAATGGATCTGCCAATCGTTTTTTTTTCTGTGCTTTCTCAAATAATTCCTCCGTGATAATCGGTTCATGGCGGCCTTTGACCATAATCCATTCTGATTTTTCCTTAAGGGTTTTGGAGGCACCATGAAGGTGATTCCAACGGATATATCCTTTATATATAGGGTTTTTCAGGATATAATCGATGGATCTCCGTTCAAAATCTTTTTTCTGTTTTGTCTTATAACCCAAAGAGTTTAAATATTTAGCTATTTGATAATCAGTCATGTCAGCATCAACGTATTTATGAAAAATAAGTTTAATAATTTCTGCTTCTTCGGGAACAATAACCGGAAGTCCGCCTGTATGAAGTATTTTATAACCAAGAGGCGGATTTGCCTGGTAACCGCCTCTTAAAGCTTTTTCTGTCATACCTTTCATTACTTCATCCGCAAGATTTAAGGAATAATATTCCGCCATTGCCTCAAGCATAGCTTCTAATATTACACTGAATTTGTCGTCTTCAAGCTGCTCCGTTATGGATATTACTTTAATATTACATTCTTGTTTCAGCAATGATTTGTATACTATGCTGTCTTCCCTGGAACGGCTGAACCGGTCAAAGCGGTGAACCAATATGATATCAAAAGGTTTGGGTTTCTTTTTGGCGGTTGCTATCATATTCATAAATCCGGGCCGTTTTTCTGCTTTTCTGCCGGAAATACCCTCATCGACAAAGATATATTCCTGACAGACCAATATATTATTGCGGTTTGCATACTCTAATAATAATCTTTTTTGGGCATCCGGTGAGAATTCTGCCTGATCCTCAGTACTTACCCGAATATAGAGTGCTGCGGTCTGCATATTTACCAGCTCCTCTTTATTATTATATTTGAATAGGATTAGGGTGTAAAACCTAAGTACCAACGACTTCCTATAGATGCTCATCAAACTATAGGAGACATCCCGCTATGCAGAGGTGTAGATGTGCAAATTGACGAATGTTAATTATTTGTATGGCTTTTGACACCAATTACCTAATTATATTTGAAAAAAGGTGGAAAAATTCTCAGATCAGAAATATGTACAAACCGATTTTCATAGATTTGTAACAGAGACGGTAGTGTGAAAGAAAATATTGGATAAGGAAAGGATGCCGCGATGTGATTCTTTCACTCCTTTTTGATTGTGGCAGTATCGCAGGCCTGCCTGCGATATGAGGTGAGTGTAAAGTATGAAACAGGAACTGAAAGTAAATATTTATATCAATATAGAAAATCAATATGAACCTTGGGATTCCTTTACGGAGGAAAAGAAGAGAAAGATAGGAACTGCTCTTAATGATAAAGCATTAAGAGCTATGGGATACATTCCTACTTCTGAGATAAATGGGAAGCAGTCGGAAATGAATCATTAATTTTCTAATACCCATAAATGCTGGTTAATGAAATAGGTCAGGTTAACTTGTTTCCGAGATCTGCCCGTGGTATACAAGCAGCAGTAAGTTGTAAAACCACTTCCATCTTTGGTGAATGTTACACCGTCAATCTTCACCTTGCAGATATTCCCATATAAGTCTGTCAGGCTGATATATACCGGCATAATTTTACCTTCGCGGTTGAAAGCCGCAATCACGGATATGGGCTGGCATTTTGAATAATCAATTATAGTACTAATAGTAGTGGTTTCAAAGAATGGCATAATCATCACCTCACAAGAATTATAGTAAACATATGTTCTAATATCAATGGGAATTATAGGAGGAAGACAAGGAAAACTAGGTAAAGTATTTCTGCTTTCTGCTTTAACGAAAAGATTAATATTCACGTAAAAAATAGATAATGACAGAGGAGTGGCCAGTAGGTATTCCTACTGGCCATGTTTATGAAAAAAATTATTAAGCTTTATTAATGCTATGAATTTATTATAGCGTTCATTTATGTACATAGTTTTATGAATTTGTGAAGGAACTGTTAAGATTTATTAACGGATGTTTAGAAATTAAAAGCTGAAATACCGCCTGAAAGCATCTTATATAAAACTATAATCCTTTCAGACAGCATCGCATATAAAATAAAAGTATATCTGTAGCACTAAGTATAATAGAAGTACTAAGTATAATAGAAGTATTAAGTATAATAGAAGTATTAAGTATAATAGAAGTACTAAGTATAATAGAAGTATTAAATATGATAGAAGTACCAAATATGATAGTAGTACCAAATATGATAGAAGTACTAAATATAATAAACGTACTAAATATATTAGTAGTACTAAATAAATTAGTACGATAATATTGTTAAATATAAATATAAAAACAGGTGCTATATGTTTAAAAGGTCAAAAAGAAAGATATCAAATTCGAATTTCCTGCCCTTTAGTAAAAAACTCTTGGAATATTCGAGGTTTGAATGCTGGGCAATGACGGTAGCATTATTTTTGATGCAGGGATTCGGGATTGATACCGGAGAACTCTATCAGGTCTGTCTTGCCGGTTGGGGAGGTTATGGCGTAGCAAAAGCATTGTATTACAATATGGCGAAATCAGACCATCAGATTCAGCTGCTAAGGAAAATAGAACCGGATGCTGCAGGCAAGATAAAAGATATCATTATGGATAACACGGAAAAATTATTAAAAAGCAGCATAGATGATAATGCAGAAGATAAAAACAAAGAGGAATAAATTTATACCCTGTTGCTATATGGATGACCCAATGGGGTTCTAAAGAATTGGGAGACCAAGGTCTTACTGCCATTCAGATAATCCGCAATTTCTATGGATCGAATATGTATATTAATTCGGCAAATGAAGTAGCAGGAGTACCCGCATCCTGGCCGGGTTCCAATCTGACAATCGGGTCCAGGGGCGACAGTGTAAGAATGATTCAGGAACAATTAAATGCCGTTTCTGATGTTTATACCGTAATACCGAAAATTGCCGTTGATGGAGTATATGGCCAGCAAACCGCCAATGCTGTCAGTGCTTTTCAACAGACATTTGGTTTACCGGCAAACGGGATTGTAGATTTCCCTACCTGGTATAGAATCTCTGAGATATATGTAGCCGTAACCAGAATAGCAGAGTTATAAAATAGATTTTATAAGTACAATGAATCCTTTGATCAATGTATAAGTTGAAGTGGCAAGAGCTGATATATCAAATATAACCTCAATGAAAAGGGCTTAAGGCTTTAAGATTTTATTAAATCTTAAAGTGATTAAGCTCTTTTTACTTACACAAAAGCAAAGTGAGAATTAATGGGCTTGCTTTTCACCAATTCGAACGGGCACGGGAACCGGAGAAACTCGCAAAGCGTGTTTCATCCGGTTGATCCAATAAGGAAGATAACCATTACAGAAAAAGCTGAACATTTTACTTGATTAAATCAGGATTATAATTTATAATTATAAACGAAAATGAATAATAATAAATTTGCGATAAATTAAAAAATAGGTGTTGCATTTTAAATAAAGATATGATAGAATTTTGACAATTTGGGTATCTGTAGACTCTGCAGTTACTTAAAAATGCACTACATTATTTGAAAGGAACAGGTGGAAGTTATGAAAGCTTTTCTAATACTGGAAGACGGTAATGTTTTCACAGGTAAAAGTATTGGTTCAACTAGGGATATGATTAGTGAAATAGTATTCAACACCTCAATGACAGGATATCTGGAGGTGCTTACGGACCCATCTTATGCAGGTCAAGCCGTTGTGATGACTTACCCGTTAATCGGAAATTACGGTATCTGCTATGAAGATATGGAATCAAAAAAACCATGGGTGGACGGATATATTGTAAGAGAAATTGCAAGGCGCCCAAGTAACTTCCGAAGTGAGGACAGCATTGAAACCTTTTTGACGGAGAAGGACATACCCGGAATTGCTGGAATTGATACCAGGGCCTTAACTAAGATATTAAGGGAAAAAGGTACCATGAACGGGATGATTACTACCAATGAGAACTTTGTTTTAGATGATGTCATGAAGAAATTAAAAGCACATCGCGTAACAAAAGTAGTTGAAAAGGTAACCTGCACTGAAAAAAAGAACTATTATGCGAAAGAATATGTAGCAACGGATGCAGATAATGCAAGAAGCGGACTTAAAATTCATCCTTACCGAATAGGTAATTTTAAAGTTGCCTTATTGGATTACGGTTCAAAAGAAAATATCAAAGACTGCTTATTAAAAAGAGGGTGTGATGTTACCGTTTATCCTGCCTTAACAAAAGCAGAAGAAATTCTTGCAGAAAACCCGGATGGAATTATGTTGTCCAACGGACCCGGAGATCCAAAAGAATGTGTGGAAATAATCGAAGAAATTAAGAAAATGTACGCAAGTAATGTCCCCATCTTTGCTATCTGTCTGGGTCACCAATTAATGGCCCTGGCTAATGGCGGGGATACCAAAAAAATGAAATACGGACACAGGGGTGCCAATCATCCGGTAAAAGATCTAAAGACCGGCAGAGTATATATCTCTTCCCAGAATCATGGGTATGTAGTGGAAGACGGTTCCATGAGTGAAACAAAAGCAGAGAAGAGTTTTATCAATGCCAATGACGGAACCATAGAAGGGTATCATTATTTGGGAAAGAATATATTTACGGTCCAATTCCATCCGGAAGCTTGTGCCGGACCGCAGGATTCAGAGTTCCTTTTCGATGAGTTTATTCAGATGATGGAGGTACAATAATGCCAAAGATCGATAGTATTAAAAAAGTTTTGGTTATAGGTTCAGGTCCAATTGTTATAGGCCAGGCGGCAGAATTCGACTATGCAGGTACGCAGGCCTGCCGTTCCTTAAAAGAAGAAGGAATCATCGTTGTGTTAGTTAACTCTAATCCGGCTACCATTATGACGGATAAAGATATAGCAGATATGGTTTATATTGAACCATTAACTCCGGATATCGTAAAAAAGATAATCTTAAAAGAAAAACCGGATAGTGTACTGCCCACACTCGGCGGTCAGGCAGCCTTAAATATCGCCATGGAATTAGAAGAATCCGGATTTTTAAAAGAAAATGATGTTAAATTAATCGGTACTACTTCAGAAACCATTAAAAAGGCAGAAGACCGGCTGGAATTTAAAACAACCATGGAAAAAATCGGTGAGCCTTGTGCACCAAGTACGGTTGTTACTACAGTAAAAGATGCGGTAGCATTTGCAGAAACCATAGGTTATCCGGTGGTTGTCCGTCCGGCATATACGCTTGGCGGAAGCGGCGGCGGAATTGCCCAGGATGAAGAACAATTAATAGAAATCTGCTCCAACGGCCTTCGTTTAAGCCGCGTTGGACAATGCTTAATTGAACGTTGCATTGCCGGCTGGAAAGAAATCGAATACGAGGTAATGAGGGATAAACAGGGTAACTGTATCACGGTATGTAATATGGAAAATATTGATCCGGTCGGAGTACATACCGGTGACAGTATCGTAGTTGCACCATCCCAGACTTTATCTGATAAAGAATATCAGATGTTAAGATCCTCCGCGCTTAATATTATTACGGAGCTTAATATAACCGGTGGATGTAATGTTCAATATGCACTCCATCCCGACACTTTTGAATACTGTGTTATCGAAGTAAATCCGCGAGTAAGCCGTTCCTCCGCTTTAGCTTCCAAAGCGACAGGATACCCTATAGCAAAAGTAGCGGCAAAGATTGCTCTTGGTTATAATCTGGATGAAATAAAGAACGTGATAACCGGTAAGACTTATGCAAGTTTTGAACCTGCACTGGATTATGTTGTAGTTAAGATTCCTAAGTGGCCTTTTGATAAATTTATCATGGCGAAGAGAACCTTGACCACACAGATGAAAGCAACCGGTGAGGTTATGAGTATCTGCACGAATTTTGAAGGGGCCTTAATGAAGGCACTTCGTTCTCTGGAACAGAATATCTACAGCCTGCATTACGGCAAATATGAGCAATTTAAGACGGATGAAATCAGGGAGAAATTATACCAGATCGATGACCGCAGATTATTTGTCATTGCAGAAGCTATCCGCAGAGGAATTTCCTATGATGAAATACACAATATAACAAAAATAGATAAATGGTTCTTAGACAAGATTGCCATACTGGTAGAAATGGAACAGGAATTAAAGACCAAACCGTTGACGAAAGAGTTAATGGAAGAAGCCAAGAGATTGGAATTCCCGGACCGTGTTATTGCTGAATTCTCCGGAAAGTCTTTGGATGAAGTGAAAAGGCTACGAAAGGAAGAGTATGAAATCACACCTGCCTATAAAATGGTAGATACCTGTGCTGCTGAGTTTGAAGCAAGTACACCCTATTATTACTCCTGTTTTGCCAGTGAAAATGAGGTGGATCCGGTTAAAACGAAAAAGAAAGTTATGGTGTTAGGGTCCGGCCCTATCCGGATCGGTCAGGGGATTGAATTTGATTATTGCTCCGTACACAGTGTATGGGCATTAAGAAAAGCGGGATATGAAACCATAATTGTAAACAATAATCCGGAGACAGTAAGTACGGACTTTGATATTGCGGATAAATTATATTTTGAACCATTAACACCGGAGGACGTGGAAAGTATCGTTGACTTAGAACAGCCGGATGGAGCCGTAGTACAGTTCGGCGGACAGACAGCAATTAAGTTAACGGATGCCTTATTAAAGATGGGTGTTCCTATTCTTGGAACCTCAGCAGAAAATGTAGATGCGGCGGAAGACAGGGAGTTATTTGATGCTATCCTGGAAGAATGCTGTATCCCAAGACCTGCAGGCAAGACCGTGTTTACCACGGAAGAAGCGATAACCGCAGCGGGTGAATTAGGATATCCGGTATTAGTCAGACCTTCCTACGTATTAGGCGGTCAGGGCATGCAGATTGCAATATCAGATAATGATATCAGAGAATTTATGGAAATCATAAACTTGAATGTACAGGAACATCCGATTCTCGTTGATAAATATTTAATGGGTAAGGAAGTTGAAGTAGATGCCGTATGTGACGGGGAAGATATTTTAATCCCCGGTATTATGGAGCACGTGGAACGCGCCGGAATCCATTCCGGAGACAGTATCTCCGTATATCCTGCCCAGAATATAACGGAAAGACTGCAGAACGTCATAGTGGATTATACCAGAAAGCTTGCAAAATCCCTTAACGTAATCGGACTTATAAATATACAGTTCATCCTGTATCATGATGAGGTTTATGTAATCGAAGTAAATCCACGTTCCAGCCGTACGGTACCTTATATCAGCAAAGTAACCGGTATCCCGATTGTAGGTCTGGCTTCCCGTGTCATATTAGGTGAAAAGATTAAGAATTTGGGATATGGAACCGGGTTAGCACCTAATGCAAAGTATATAGCAATTAAGATGCCGGTATTCTCCTTTGAAAAATTACACGGTGCGGATATCAGCCTCGGACCGGAAATGAAATCTACCGGGGAATGTTTAGGAATTTCAGAGACATTTAATGAAGCTTTGTATAAAGCATTTTTAGGTGCAGGAATCAATCTTCCGAAGCACAAAAAGATGATAATGACCGTAAAAGATGCAGATAAATTGGAGTCTGTAGAAGTAGGCAGAAGATTTAAGGCACTTGGTTATGAAATCTATGCGACCAGAAGTACGGCAAAGTTTTTAAATGAAAATGGGGTGGAAGCGATTCCGGTTAACAAACTGGATAAGGAAGCACCGACTATTATCGATTTGATTCTTGGGCATGAAATTGACCTGGTTATTGATACACCTACCCAGGGCCGTGATAAATCAAGGGACGGATTTTTGATCCGCCGTACCTCCATTGAGACGGGCGTAACCTGTCTGACATCTTTAGACACAGCGAATGCTTTACTAACCAGCTTGGAAAATGCGGATATAGATAATATTTCATTAATTGATATAGCAAAATTATAATTAAATAGAAAGGTCTGTTGTAAAATACTAAAAGTATAAATTTACAACAGACCTTTCTGCATTAAGCAAAATAAGTTTCCTTAACCCGTGATGGTTTCTCCTCTTAAACTGTTAAAGGAATTATAAATATCCAATATACCGTATCCCCATTCCCGGTTTGGATATGCGGTATTCGGAGCTCTTTTTGCTCCTCGTATTAACAGATTTTTAATTTCCACACTGTCAAGTTGTGTGTAATTGCCCTCAATAATGCCCCATTCCAATATCATTGCAGCAATACCTGCCGTATGAGCGGCAGCAACACTGGTACCCGATCTGGTTGTGTATGTATTTCCCGGAGCAGGGCCTACCAGGTTGACTCCGGGAGCCGCCAGGTCAGGGCTGATGTTGTTCGTTCTGGTAAATCCCCTGCTGGCATTGATATATAAACTTTGATTGGTGTAATCATAGGCAGTAACAACAATAGGAATGTACGTGTTACCAGGAGAGGTCAGAGTGGTTTCCGGTGTCGGTTGTGTGAAATAAGTCTGATCACCAATAAAATTCGTAATGGGAAGCCATATGTTAAAACGGGAATCCAAATCGGTATTCGAATATACACGGAATCGCCAAATTCCTTCCGTGGGATTTCTAAAGCGGATTAAAATTAATTGATCACCTGTCTGCGCTTCTACTATTTGATAATCTACAAAAATAACGGTTTGCTCAAAGATAAACCGGATTACTCTGGTTTCCCCGATCCTTGCCGGAATCCTTGGTATGAATTCTCCGGTAGGAGAAAGGATATCAATAGAGAAAGTACTGGGGGCTTCACCCCATAACTCCATGGAGAATCCACCCTCACCCGGACCAACCCTTAATTCCACCGTTTGATATTCCGTACCGCGGGTGATGGTACTTGCGAAATGATGTCCCCAGTTCCCTTCATTTCCTGCGGCTATGGATACACCGATACCCCTGATATCTGCTAAAGCAGAAAGGTAGTTACTTAATACGCCGCGTTCATCATGGCCACCCTGAGAAGTTCCAAAACCGATACATATAGATAAAGGCCTCATCAGCCTATTGGCTATATTGACTAAATAATTGATTCCCAGCATAATATCCGTTTCCTGGTAACAGACGGCATCTTGTGGTATTGAAAAAAAATTACGGGTAAATTGCTTGGCCTGCCTTAATTTTACCACTACAAGATCAGCAAAAGGAACAACACCGGAAAAATTATTTTCATTGCTTTCTGTTCCGGCTACAATACCTGCTATAAAAGTACCATGCCCATCTTCATCTCTGGTTGGCACCACAGAATACGGATCTGTATTTCCAAGAGCAAGGTTAAGCTGTTCCTGTGTGTATTCCGAACCATAAAAAAAACCTTCCGGAGACTGACCTGTTTGTATGGTCTGATCCCAGATAGAATATATTTTAGTCGTACCATCAGCATTTTTAAATGCATTATGGGTATAATCAATCCCTGTATCAATAATTCCTATTAATACACCCTCACCCCTTAGGTTGAAAACTGGAATATTACGAATTCTGGTTACCCCGGAGGCTTCCAGGCTGCCGGTGTCCATTAAACCAAAACAACTGGGATAAATGCTATATCCATATAATTGAATTAAATTATCAGGCAGACCGCTGATAGGAGCATAAACAACAGCATGTGTTGTAGTAAGAGGAGCATAGCAGGTATTTTGTCTTGCTGTAAACTGATCAAATGACGGTCCAAATTCAAATATAAATTCAGCATAATCTTCGCTGAGGGCATATTCTCTGCAATTTTGATCCAAGGTAATCATCTCCATTTAATAGAATTCATTAATTAAATATATGAGTAAATATCCTTATTATTCTATTTTACCAAGGAGCATACCTTTATATTATTCGAATACAAGGAAGCTTTTAACTTTTCCGGGGTTGTCTGATATTTGTTTTCATGGTATAATTTAACTCGATACACTTATATAGAGTACATCAGGGAAGATGGGAAAATACAAAGCATGGATGGTAAAGATAAAATACGAAAGAAAAGAAATCTTTACACGAAAGAACAATTGATGGATTTCTTTACAAACATTACATTGCCGGATGGCGTGATAAGTAATTATATAGAAAAAGATAATTATATTGAATTTATTTATGATGATACTATTTACTCTGCTTTAATTGACGGGGGTAATTGGGAGGAAATCAGAGAAGAAATGTTTCGGCAAAAGGAACGAAAGCTTAAAGAAAGCTACCGGATTAAAGAATTGGAGAAACAGGATTCTTTGACAAGATTATTCAATAAAGAATATACCAGAAATATCATAGATGAATTTTTAACAGCTTCCAAACCTGATTCCCACCATGCACTTATGATTGTTGATATTGATAACTTTCAGGTAGTGAATGAGAATTTAGGGTATTTATTCGGTGATACGGTTTTAGTGAATATTGCAGATTCATTAAGAAAGATATTTTACGATACGGATATTGCAGGCCGTATTGGCGGAGACGAGTTTCTTATTTTTTTGAAAAATATTGCTAACCCGGAAGTGTTAAAAGATAAGGCAGAAGAGATATATTCAGTATTTCGCAATACATATACCGGTGAGAATACAAATTATTCCATGTCGTGCAGTATTGGTATCGGAGTGTATCCTGATGACGGATTAGATTTTAAACAGCTGTTTTTTAAAGCGGATGCAGCATTAATTTATACCAGAGAAAACCATAAGAATTATTATGGATTTTATCGTGAAATAGAAGATAGCGGTAAGTATATAGATCCGAACTGTTATGAAAAATATAAGATTACAAAAACCAGAGCTTACGGCAGCAATAACTTTGATAAGGAAATTACAGCCTTTGCCTTTGACATTATGTCAAGAACCAAAGACGTTAACAGTGCAATTAATCTTTTACTGAATAAGGTAAGGGCGCAATTTGATTGCAGCCATATCTGTATTATGGAGAATTCTATCAATTCACAATTAATTACTACATATCTTAGTTGTAAAGACGAATTAAAACCGGATAAAAGTAAATTTAATAATTTAACAATAGAATTAAATGATAATTCAAGCAGGTTTGATGAAAACGGTATTTTTTATATAAATAATATTGCCGAATGGAATGGAAATTTTGGGTTTGACACTCTTAACACTTTACATATTCAGGCATTACTGCAATGCGGAATCTTCGAAAATGGTATACTAAAAGGCTGCGTCAGTATACATGATAACGAAAAACCCAGATATTGGACACAGTATGAAATTGATTCTTTGGTTACAATAGCGAAAATCATTTCTTCTTATTTATTAAAGATGCGTGCGTCTGAAAGAGCAAATGAACAGTTATATAGAATAAAGAATTATGATGCACTGACAGGACTCCCATCTTTGCATAAATTCAAAAAGGATGTAAGTAAATTATTAGCGGATAATCCGGGTCAGAAATATGCAATAATATATTCAGATATCACCCAATTTAAGTATATTAATGATACGTTAGGATATGATGTGGGTGATAGGATATTATGTGATCTTGCGATGCTTCTATCCGGTGACGGAACTAGGATGGAAAGGGTTTCAAGAATTTCAGAGGATAATTTTCTGATTGTATCTCCTTTGATGGATGAGAAAGTTCTTACGGATAATATTTTATTGATGAATGAGCAGTTTAATATCCAACAAAGGGCAAAATATCCTGGAACTAAGTTTATTGTTGCCAGCGGTGTATCTGTCATAGATCCGGCAGAAGATATTTCAGTTGCAATTGACAATGCCAATGTTGCAAGAAAAAGCATTAAAAATTCATCCAAAACCAACTGTAAATTCTTTGACAACTCCATGAAAGTAAAACTACAACGGGAAGCAGAGATAACGAATTCCATGGAGCAGGCATTAAAAAACAGTGAATTTATCGTATATCTTCAACCCAAAATTGGTTTGACGGATAATAATTTAGTCGGAGCAGAGGCATTGGTCAGGTGGAAAAAGAATGACAATACCCTGATTTCTCCTAATGATTTTATTCCGATATTTGAGCGTAATGGTTTTGTAGTTAATTTGGATTTTTATATTTATGAGGAAGTTTGTAAAGTATTGCATTACTGGATTAAAAATAATTTTCCTTTGGTGCCGATATCCGTAAATGTTTCACGTATACATTTAAATGATGAGAATTTTGTAAATGAAATTAAGAAGCTGGTAGATCATTATGAAATACCTTATCATTTGCTGGAATTGGAGCTAACAGAAAGTATATTCTTAAATAATGCGGAAGCAGCTTTAATTACCATGAAAAAACTACGAAAGCTTGGATTCGGGGTTTCCATTGATGATTTTGGAGCAGGTTATTCCTCTCTCAATTTGCTAAAAAATATGGAGACTGACGTTATAAAGCTGGATAAAGAATTTTTCGGCAAAGGTGATATGCAGAAAGAGGAACAGATTATTGTTTCCAGTATAATAAGTATGGCAAAACAGTTAAATATGAAAGTTTTATCGGAAGGAGTAGAAACCCAGACACAATCTGACTTTTTAAAAACAGTGGATTGTGATATGGCACAGGGGTATTTATATTCCAAACCAGTCCCTGTTGAGGATTTTGAAATTCTTATGAAAGATACATATAATAAAAATTAAATTCATAGTATTTTTATTCTTTTAATATTATATCATATCCCTCCTTATTAAGTTCTTAAGCAACTTGTAAATGAACTAAAATAAGGAGGGATATTTGTATAATTAATAAACTATAATACATGTAGGTTATGAAAAAAGACATTGTTTGTTTTTTTATTATGGATATAATATAATTTATCGGAAATTATTATTCAAATTTCTGATAAATGGCGGTGCAATTTCCAACGTGCATCCGGTTATAGGAACACGATTTTGTTCCTATAATATAACTTATCAGAAGTTGGTTTTAAACTTCCGATAAAAGGCGGTTAATACCTGATGAATAATTTCATTATTACAATATGGAGTTTTCCGGAACCATAAAAAATTACCTAAAGAATTAGTTATAGGCAATTGCGAAACTAGCTTATTGCATCTATACCATGCAAATAATACGAATTTCAGAGCTGAATCTTGCCTGAAAGGCAACTGAAGCTATGAAATTCGTATTAATTGTATGGTATATTCAGAAAACTTTATAGTTTCGCAATTGCCTTAAAGAATCAGTTAATATGAAAGGAGATCGTTATGAAATTTAGTAATGGATGTTGGGTACAAAGAGAGGAAGTCGAATGCTTCAGTCCGGCTGAGATTTATGAAACAAAGCGAAGCAGTAACAGTATAACATTTTGTGCTCCCACACATAAAATAAATCACAGAGGTGATACTTTGGGAGGACCAAATTTAACCATTAAAATTTCATCACCTGCGCCGGAAGTTTTACGTGTTCAGACATTCCACTATATGGGTGTGGTTGATCATGGTCCCAATTTTGATTTATCTATAGATGAAAATAATACATTAACAGTAGAAGAGGCTGACTGGGGTTATAAAATATCCAGCGGTTCATTAAACTTAACTATAAATAAACAGAATGCAAATATGCAGTTTAACCGTGGTGATTCTAAATTAACGACAAGCAACCGTCGTGATTTAGCATATATGAAGACGGATTTTAGAGGACTTGCTTATGAAACGGATAATCAAGATGCCTATATGAGGGAACAGTTAAGCTTATCCGTTGGCGAACTAATCTATGGTCTTGGTGAACGGTTTACTCCATTTATTAAAAATGGCCAGACTGTAGATATGTGGAATGAAGATGGCGGTACCTCGACGGAATTATCCTATAAGAACATACCGTTTTATCTTTCTAACAGAGGTTACGGAGTGTTTGTTAACAGCTCCGATAAAGTATCCTACGAAGTAAGCTCGGAGATGGTTAAAAAGGTTGGTTTCTCTGTTCCGGGAGAAAGCCTGGATTATTTTATTTTTAACGGACCTACGATGAAAGAAGTAATATCCAGATATACGGATTTAACCGGTAAGCCGGCTCTTCCGGCACCTTGGACCTTTGGTTTATGGTTATCTACTTCTTTTACCACAAATTATGATGAAGCAACCGTAACCGGTTTTGTAGACGGTATGGCTGAAAGGGATATTCCATTAAGTGTATTCCATTTTGACTGTTTCTGGATGAAAGCCTTTAACTGGTCAGACTTTCAATGGGATAAGGATGTATTTCCGGATCCGGCGGGCATGTTAAAACGTCTGAAAGAAAAAGGTTTAAAAATCTGTGTATGGATTAATTCCTATATAGCCCAGGAATCCATATTGTTTGAAGAAGGTATGAAAAACGGATATTTTGTAAAGAGAACAAATGGCGATGTATGGCAATGGGATATGTGGCAGCCAGGTATGGCGTTGGTTGACTTTACGAATCCTGCAGCCTGCGATTGGTACGCATCAAAACTGGAAGTTTTAATGGATATGGGTGTTGACTGCTTTAAGACAGACTTTGGTGAAAGAATTCCCACAAAGGATGTTGTATATTATAACGGAGCGGATCCGGTTAAAATGCATAATTATTACACCTATCTATATAACAAAACTGTATTTGGTTTGGTAGAAAGAAAACGCGGTAAAGGCAATGGTGTAGTATTTGCAAGAAGTGCAACGGTTGGCGGACAGAAATTCCCGGTACATTGGGGCGGTGACTGCTGGTCTGATTATGAATCCATGTCGGAAAGCTTAAGAGGCGGTTTATCCTTAACCATGTCCGGTTTTGGTTTCTGGAGTCATGATATCGGTGGTTTTGAAGATACCTCCACAGCGGACGTATATAAGAGATGGGTAGCTTTCGGACTGATGTCCTCCCATTCCAGATTACATGGCAGTTCTTCTTACCGTGTACCGTGGGCATATGATGAAGAATCCGTTGCGGTAGCCCGTTTCTTTACGAAATTAAAAGTCTCTTTAATGCCTTATCTCTATAGAAATGCTATCGAAACCAATAAAACAGGTGTACCTACCATGAGAAGTATGGTATTGGAGTTCCAGAATGATCCTGCCTGCATGTACCTGGATAAACAATATATGTTAGGTGATAGTCTTTTAGTAGCACCGATATTGAATGAAGAAGGTTTGGCAGAATATTATGTTCCGGAAGGAAATTGGACGAATTTCTTAACGGGAGAAAAGGTAACCGGCGGCAGATGGATAAAAGAACATCACGGCTACTTAAGCTTACCTTGCCTTGCAAAAGAAAATTCCATTATTGCCGTAGGTTCCGTGGATACGAAGCCGGAATATGACTATGCTAAGGATGTAACCTTAAAAGTATTCCAGTTACTTGATGGAAGAGAAGCAAAAACAGATGTTTACAATATGAATGGGGAATTAGAATTAAGTATAACCGCTTTAAAGGAAGCGAATAAAATTACGATTAAAGTTCAAAGCTTTGGAGAGGGTAAACCGTATAAGGTTTATCTCCATGATGTCAAAAATGTAACTTCCGTTACCGGAGCTGCCGTACAAGAGGAAGAGAAAGGTAGTATTATCATACCTTCCGAAACCGGTAAGGATTCCGTTACGGTTATGACTTGTATATTAAATTAGTATTATTTTGGGCTTGCCATAATTGTTTGGCAAGCCCTGTATTTATCATCCGGATCTGACAAAGGAGTAAGCTTTCATTGAAAACATTTAAAAGGAAAACAAATAAAATTAATTTTATAAAAATATTCAAAATAGCAGCCGGAAGCAGTGCCGCAATTCTGTTTGCAGATTTTTTGGGCCTTAAGTACAGTGCATCCGCCGGGATTATTACTTTATTAAGTATTCAGGATACTAAAAAGGAGACCCTGGTCGTTGCCGGGAAACGGTTCCTTTCATTCTTACTGGCTTTATTAACTGCCTATGTCCTGTTTCGGATTTTTGGTTATCATACCATTACATTTGGTGTATTCTTATTGGTGTTTATTACGGAAAGCTATGTATTTCATTTACAGGAGGGAATAGCGATGTGCTCGGTACTGGTTACCCATTTTCTTATTGAAAAGGATATGGGTACAGCCTTTATCTGGAATGAAACTTTGATTATGATTGTCGGCACCTTTGTTGGTATTCTTTTAAATCTGTATATGCCGGGAAATTCTGATGCTGTAAAAGCCGATATGCGGCTGATTGAAAACGATATGAAAATAATTTTAGGGAAGCTCTCCGAATGTATCTTAAGTAACAGGGATACGGTAAAAAGTGATGAGAGTAAGAATTGTTGCACCTTGGATAAGGATTTTAATGATCTGGATGATTATCTGAGAGAAGCTTTCTCCCGTGCTTATGATAACATGAATAACACTTTATTAAGTGATACCCGTTATTATATTCAATATTTTACCATGAGAAAAACCCAGGTAAATATTTTAAAGCATATTAAGGAACAATTATGTCTGCTGACGATAGTTCCAAGACAGGCATCACCCATCGCCTCATTTTTAAATACTGTCAGGGAGCAGTTTCATGAGTATAATAATGCGGAGAAACTACTGGGGGAACTAGAACAGATAAAATCAGGTTTTCGGAGAGAACAAAACCCTGTTACAAGGGAAGAATTTGAAAACAGGGCGGTTTTATATATAATATTGTATGATTTAGAAAATTTTTTAAATATTAAAAAGAGTTTTGTTAATAACATAAGTTTTAATCAGATAATAACCTATTGGAAAACGGATGATTAGTTATAATCCGTTTTTTTCGTGAAAACAAAGTGAGAATTAGCAAGCTTGCTTGCAATAATTCCAACCCGCATAAAACCGGAGAAACTCGCAAAGCGTGTTTCTCCGGTTTTTTTATCACTGAAGTATCATAAGCCCAATTTATCCTCGAACGTTATATTATTTACTCCGGCCGATCTATGTAATATCGAATATAGAGATACCTGTATTTATGATTTTCAAATCCACATTAGCTTGATGCTGATTTACCAGGTTTAACGGAATTGATTCAATTTCGAAATTTCATGTAATTATAAAAATCCAATTTCTACTGTAAATTATATTAAATTTTTATAGTATAAATGTGAAAAGAAAACTGATAGTATAAATTTAGTCATTACAAAATTATTTGTATAATGGCAGCACTAAGTCCAGGAGGTTAAAAATGCAGAAATCAGTATCAGCACAGACTAAAAATATTCAGAAAGTGAAGAAAAAAGGAATCCCGGAAGGAAAGAAACTGTTTTTGTACATAGTACCATTTTTAATATTATCTTTCGCGTTTTCCTATTTTCCATTACATGGTTGGATATATGCCTTCTTTGATTATAAGCCGCCGCTGAAATTAGCGCAGTGTGAATTTGTAGGATTTAAGTGGTTTCAAATGTTATTTGCCAATCCGACCCAGATAAGCCAGCTTATGAAAGTAATGAAGAATACATTTGCCATGAGTGGGTTAACGCTTGCCACATCATTTCTGCCGGTAATTTTTGCTATCTTTTTAAGTGAAATTAAAAGTAAATGGTTCCGGAATTTTGTTCAGACATTTACAACCGTACCGAATTTTATCAGCTGGGTTATGGTATTTTCCGTAGCATTCAGTCTCTTCTCCAACACAGGTATGGTTAATACGCTTTTAATGGGGGCCGGGATCATTACAACTCCCATAAAATTTTTGGATGGCGATACCCATACCTGGCTGTCTATGCTTCTATGGTATACATGGAAAGGTCTTGGATGGGGATCTATTATGTATCTTGCGGCAATTGCAGGTGTTGACCAGGAATTATATGAGGCTGCCAGGGTAGATGGTGCCAACCGCTTTAAATTAATGAGACACATAACCTTGCCGGCTTTATTACCTACGTTTTTTGTATTATTAATGCTTTCCGTGGCAAATTTTCTTAATAATGGTCTGGACCAGTATTATGTATTTCAGAATTCCTTTAATAAAGAACATATACAGGTACTTGATTTATATGTTTACAATGTTGGCATGACAGGCAGGAGTCCTTCTTTGGCAACTGCCATCGGTATGCTAAAGAGTTTAGTCAGTATTACTTTACTGTTTATTGTAAATTTTGTATCCAAAAAAGTTCGCGGAGAATCCATTATATAGAAAGGAAAATCGTTATGAAGCAGATTACGGAAAAAAAGAAAAAACCGGAAGGGGCAGATCTGGTCTTTAATATTTTAAATTACTCGTTTTTCATTGTATTTACTTTAATTTGTATCTATCCGTTTTATTACCTGATTATAAATACACTTAGTGCTAACGATTTAAGTGCAAATGGAATGATTAATTTTCTGCCTAAGAAAATTCATTTTAATAATTATATTAATGTTATAAAAATCAGGGGGCTTGGTACTGCTTTATGGGTTTCGGTGGCCAGAACAGTAATTGGAACTGCCTGTACGGTATTAGCTTCCGCATTTTTGGGATTTATGTTTACCCAGCAAAAGATGTGGGGCAGAAAATTCTGGTACCGTTTTATTATTGTTACCATGTATTTTAATGCAGGACTAATTCCTATGTTCTTAACCATGAAAAATTTACACCTTACCAACACTTTCTGGGTATACATAATTCCGGTAATTGTACAGCCATTTAACATAATTTTGGTGAAAACATATGTGGAATCAATCCCATCATCTCTTCAGGAAGCGGCTGAGATTGACGGAGCAGGTATTATAACGGTCTTCAGAAAGATTATCCTGCCAACCACTACTCCGATTTTAGCGACAATTGCAATTTTTGCGGCAGTAGCCCAGTGGAACTCCTTTCAGGATACCTTAATTTATATTACTGAACAGAAATTATATTCCCTGCAATACTTATTGTATTGTTATATAAATCAGGCAAATTCCCTTGCGGCATTGATTAAGAACAGTGTTGGTTCCGGAAGTAATGTTATGGCATTGGCAACACAGCAGACACCGACTTCGGTACGTATGACCGTTACTGTTATTGTAGTATTACCTATATTATTCATCTACCCCATGTTTCAGAGATATTTTGTAAAAGGTATTATGATTGGCTCTGTGAAAGGCTAAATAATAATTAATAAGCAAAACAAAATAAAGGAATTATTTTTTTTGCTGATTATATGAAAAAAATATAATGGAGGAATAAGGTATGAGAAAAAAATTACTAAGTATGCTATTATGTGTCCTATTGGCAGCATCCATGCTTGCCGGATGTGGTAAAAAAGAGAGTCCGGTATCTGGCAATGTTAATCCTGCGGACACTGCAAAAACAGCAGACACAAAAACAGCAGACACAAAAACAGCAGATACTAAAACATCAGAGGATAATACGAAAACCGGGGAAGAAAAATATCCGAAGTTCATTACTGTTGATGTATTTGATGGTTTAGCTAATTATCAGGGGATTCAATCAGGTTGGTTTGCCAAAATAGTAAAAGACAAATTCAATATGGAACTTAACATGATAGCCCCTAACGTAGCAGGCGGCGGAGAGACATTGTTTCAGACACGTTCGGCTTCCGGAGACCTTGGAGATTTAATTATCTATGGTGCGGATGGCGGAAGGTTACAAAACATGGTGACTGCAGGGCTGGTACTTAATTTAACGGATTTGGTTTCAGATAAAGAGAACCTTAAGAAATATCAAAGTGGAATTGATTCCTTAAATGAATTGGTTAAGGAAGACGGAGTTTATGGAATCCCCAGCAGTGTTTCCCAACAGCCGGCAACGAATCCATCCGAGGGACTGGATCCGACCTTTGGACCATATCTTCGTTGGGATGCATATAAGGCAGTCGGTTATCCCCAGATGAAAACGATGGAAGACCTGCTTCCGGTTTTAAAAGCAATGCAGGATGCGGTTCCGGAAAGTGATACAGGTAAGAAAACCTATGGTATCTCATTATTCAAAGACTGGGATGGCAATATGATGTGCTTAGCCAAACAGCCAACCTGTTTTTATGGGTATGACGAGCTGGGATTTGTTTTGTCAAAGGTAGACGGCTCTGATGACCAGAGTATAATTGACAGTGATTCCATGTACACCAGAGTATTAAAGTTATATTATGATGCAAATCAGATGGGTCTTGTAGATCCGGAGTCTACTACCCAGAATTATGATACGTTATATACAAAATATCAGGACGGACAGATATTATATTCTCCATGGCCGTGGTTAGGCCAGGCCGCATATAATACTCCCGATAATAAAGCGGCCGGTAAAGGATTTATGATTGCATCCATTGATGACATGAAAGATTTATCTTACGGATGCAGGCCGGATGGTGACAGGCAATGTATTGCAATCGGAAGTAAAGCGGAAGATCCCGAAAGGTTGGCAGATTTCATTGAATGGCTCTATTCTCCGGAAGGAATTATGATGTCTGCCGCACAGACCTCATCTTCCTGTGGCCCGGAAGGCTTAACCTGGGAATTAATGGATGGTAAACCTGTCTTAACTGATTTTGGATGGAAGGCTTTTTATGAAGGCGGTAATACCATAGTTCCTGATGAATGGGGCGGCGGCTCATGGAAAGACGGAGTATCCGCACTTAATTTCCCGGCTGTCATACCAAGTGATATCAATCCGGAAACAGGATATCCATATAACTATACGTTATGGGATTCCGTATTAGAGAAAAACACTACCCCCTTGATACTGACTGGCAGACAAAAATGGGTGCAAAAACTACATTAGAGTATTTACAGAATAAAAATCAGCTTATGGTTGCACCGGGTTCCTCTTATATTGCACCGGAAGAAGATTCTGAAATAACTACTTTAAGAGGACAATGCAAGGCAATTATTATTGAATATTCCTGGAAGATGGTATTTGCATCGAACGAGGCTGAATTTAACAGCTTATTAAAAGAAATGCAGGATACGGTAAAAGGCCTTGGTTATGATCAGGTATTAGCTGTTGACATGCAGAATGCAAAAGACCAGAACACATCCAGGGTAGAAGCAGCAACGGCCTCGAAATAAGGTAATTAGTTTCGATAAAATCAGAATAATGAGTTTGCCTGTTATAACAGCTTGCTCTAGAGAACTTCCTGACCTAACGGATTATTTATTGAGTCTATTATGTCAGGAAGTTTTTTTAAAATAGTTTTATCTGTTAAGGAGGTGGAGCTGTCAGAGTCAGAGCAAGGTATTATTTTTTTCGGAATTCAGCCGGGCTTATCCCAACATATTTTTTGAATTTCTTATGAAAATAGTCTACATTCTTATAACCTACAAGTTCTGCTATCTCATATACCTTTAAATTCTTCTGCTTCAGAAGCTCCATCGTATGGTTTATCCGCACATGATCAATATAAGAATTAAAGCTTTCTCCCATTTTTTTATTGAATATTTTGCCCAGATAGGAACTGTTATAGCCAAAGAGAGGGCTATGGTTTCCAGTTTTATGTTGTCACAGTAATTATGATTAATATAGTAAACAATATCATCTAATATACTTTCACTGGTGGAATTGCCGATTGCGTTCATTAACATCTCAAACTGCTCCGAAAAGAACAGAATAATTTCGTATAAATAATATTTGCTTTCAATAAGATCAATAACGGAAGAATTGGTTGGAAACGGGATATCGGCAGTACTGTAAATGTGATTCATATTCTGCTTGATTTGCAGATAAATATCTGCCAGAAACAGCTTAATACCGGATAAATCCGTCCTGGTATAATAGAGATTTTTATTAAGGGCAGATAAGGTATCCGCAATCATTTTACGGTTAAAGCTCTGGATATAACCACAGAATTTATCAGAGTACAACTTCGTTTCTTCAGAGCTGATTTCATATACCAGGTCTTTAAAGTCTGGTAGCTGTTCATAACCGATAGCATGCTGGTCCTTTTCACAGAAAAAACGTCGGTTTAATAAATTCAGTGCATCTTCATAGGAATAATGGATGTCTTCTAATTTATAAATAAGGCGTCCGTAGGTTACAAACAAAGAATCCAGGAGCGACCCCTTCTGCGGTTTTTCCTCGTAATGGTGAAGAACATTGCAAAAACGTTCCAGGGCAAAAGTTCCTTTTAAAAGTATGACATCTTTCTGATGTATCTTTATATATTCAAATGAGTTGTTTTCCTGATTGGTAACTTTTAGTATGTCTGTAAAGCTATAGGTAAGGCCAAAGGTATCATGATTGTAATTTTCATAAATAACAACCTGATAAATGGAAGCAGAAAGATTTATCTCGTCCGGATTAACACCTGAAAAACCACCGGAGTTAAGAAGAATGTCCCGCAGTATGGTATATTTGGCTTTTTCACGGTAATGCTTCATGGTATTGGTATGTAATTTCTCTTTTTCTATGGTCTCTTTTACGGTTTTTACCGCATGATACAATTCATCTTCATCAATGGGTTTGGTTAAATAGAAATCCACACCATACCGGATGGCTGTCTGGGCATACTTAAAATCGGAATATCCGCTCAGGATTATAAAATGACCTTTAAATTTCTGTTCCCTTGCCAGTTTTGCAAGGTCTGTTCCCTGTAATTTGGGCATGCGGATATCTAAAAGGACTAAATCAGGATTTAAGTTCAGAATGCCCTTTAAGGTGTCCTCACCATTACTTGCTTCCCCGCAAATGGTAAATTCCAGTTCGTCCCAATCGATAATATATTTTAATCCTTCCCGAATGATTGCCTCATCATCTGCTATAAATACTTTCATCATGCATTAATCCTCCATTATATTATGTAAAGGAAGCGTAAGGGATACTAAAGTTCCTTCTTTCGGTTGGCTTTTTATTTCCACACCATAAGCGTCACCATAAAAAAGCTTGATTCGTTGATTGATATTATGAAGTCCGATGTTGGAAGCATTGGTTTTTCTGGGTGTCTGTATACTGTCGGTTAAGGAATTTAATTCTTCTTCGGTCATGCCCAGACCATTGTCAAAAATATTGATTAGCAGTAATTCATCATCTTTTGTTTTTACATTAATACAAATCTGTCCGTTGTACTCCGTCTCGTCCAAGCCATGGAGTATGGCGTTTTCCACAATTGGCTGGAGAAGAAGGGGAAGAATCTGGTATTCTTCCAAATCCATATCTTCCGGAACCGTTAAGGTATAGTTTACGCGGTCATTAAAACGTAATTTTTGAATTGCTAAATAAGTTGAGATATAATCCAATTCCTTTTTAAGCGTAGTAGAAGAGGTACCGGTATTTTCCAGTACATAATGCATGGATTTACCGAGCAGCTTTATAGCATTGGCTACATCCCTATTTCCTTCCGTTAATGATTTCATACGGATGGTTTCTAAGGTATTATAGAGAAAATGCGGATTTATCTGGCTTGACAGCATTTTATATTCCATTTTCTGCTGCTGGTTCTTAAGTACCTGCTCCTGAATCTTGGCTTCATACATCTGCGCATTCATTTGTGTAATGCTCTGAATCATAACCTTTAAATCTGAAAATACCTGTGATAATTCATCGTCCCCCGGAATAGAGTCTATAATATTGTAATTACCCTTGCTGGCCTTATACATTTCCCCGCGCAGGGTAATGATACGGGAACTGAATTGGTTGGTAAATAAAGTAATTATAACTAAAGGTACTATAGTTGCTATGAGTATAATGGTACTGCAAACCATGATTATGTTTGCAGTATCATCCAATGCATGAAAGTCTAAAGTTGAGATATAGATTTTATCTTTGGAAGTATAGGGATGCAAAGTTGAGATATTTGCTATCCTTTCCTTATTTTCGTAAGTTAACTGACCGGAAAATTGATAAAGGGGTTGTTCATAATCAATAGGAAGATTTAAGTTATTTCCGGACAGATTCCGTTCTGAACCGTAGAATACCGGATCTTTATTTACCGTAATGGCAGTGAACAAGGAATTGTTTTGAATTCTATTTTTTAGATATATATTACTTATCCTTATAACTAATATGGCATACTCTTTTGTGTGGATAATGGGAATCCTCCTTATTAAACATAATTCCTGTGAGGTATTATTCCAGGAATCTACGGAATTAAGGCTCTTCCAGAGTATATCTGCCCGTTTGCTTGCCTCCTGATACCAGGGCGTACTTAAAATATCTTTCGTGACCGGCTTAAAGGATGCATACTCAAAGATAGTCGGGTTGGTCGTATACAGCTCAATGGATGAAATAAACGTATTTTTATAGATGTAATTGCTAAGTTTTGTAAAATTGCTGCAGCTTTTTGCAGCTTCCTGTCTGGTGGAATAACGGGTGGCTAAAAGAGTCTGGAGATTTTTATCTGCAAAAATTTCATCAGAAATGTTATAAACTGTGGTGGTCACGTCAAACATAACGGACTTTACACGGGTGTTATCAGCTTCCACCTGTTCCTGGTAATGATTCAATAATAATCTGCGGGTATTCACGATTAGGAAAATCCCAATGATTAGAACCGGGATTAAAAGTGCAGAAACGTAAATGAAGTTTAATTGTTTTTTTACATTTGTATTATGAAAAAAACGTTGTAATACTTGTAAAATCTTCATAATCAGATGCACCTTTCATGACTTATAATTAGGATTCTTTTTTATTATAGTAGAATCCAAAATTATTGTCAAATAACGAAACATGGCTTAATTCTGAAACCGGCTGGTAAATTTTCATGAAAATTTAAATAAGGGTTTCCTTTTATGGAAACAAATGCTATAATCAACCTACAGCTTGGGGCTGTTGCATGAGTTACTTTCATTGTAAATCTGCAACATCCCTTTATGTATGCGGGAGAAGATTATGTTTACGAATGATAACAAAACAAATTTTTACTATGGATTAAAAAGAGGGATTCCGATTGCGCTTGGGTATATTCCGGTTTCCTTTACCTTTGGTTTAATGGCTGTTACAGGCGGACTTCCGGTCTGGCTTACCATATTTATATCAATCTCCAATATTACATCGGCAGGACAATTTGCGGGGACCGGTTTAATTCTTGCTGGAGCAGGATATCTGGAGATTACACTTACCACTTTTATAATAAATATAAGATATATGTTAATGTCCCTATCCTTATCCCAGAAAATTGAAAGTAAAATGCCGCTGTATCAAAGATTAATATTTGCTTTTGGTATAACGGATGAAACTTTTACGGTTGCATCTATGGAACAGGGGAAATTACCCTTTTTTTATTTATTGGGATTAATTACGGGGCCGATATGCGGCTGGACATTGGGAACTGCCATGGGTTCCCTTATTTGTTCGAAGTTACCGCAAAGCTTGAGCAGTGCCATGGGGATCGCTTTATACGGCATGTTTATTGCAATTATCGTACCACCTGCAAAAAAATCCAAAGCCATACTTATTATAGTTTTAATATCCGTATTTACTATGTGTATATTGAAATACATTCCAATATTTAAAGTAATATCTTCAGGATTTCGAATCATTATAGCAACCGCAGTTGGAGCCGGAACCGGTGCTTTTCTATTCCCTGTAAAAGAGGCTTAAGGAGGTTAAAATAATGAATAAGGCTTTCATTGCCGTACTATTAATGGCACTTGTTACATATATACCCAGGGTTATTCCGGTTTCCATATTCAGAAAAGAAATAAAATCCGTATACATCAAGTCTTTTTTAAAATATGTTCCCTATGCGGTTTTGGGAGCACTTACCTTTCCGGAGATAGTTTACTCCACAGGCAATTCCTATTCGGCGGCCGCAGGAACCGTAATTGCATTTTATCTGGCTTATAAAGAAAAAAGCCTGGTTATTGTGGCACTTGCGGCAATATTAACCGTATATTTAACCGGATTATTTTTTTGACCATTCAAGGAAGTTCTCCGCCGTTTAGGCGGGGATGACTAATAATATATGCTGTACAAACCGAAGAAACATGCTTTGCGAGTTTCTTCGGTTCGCGTGGGCGTTGGAATTATTGCAAGCAAGCTTGCTAATTCTCACTTTGCTTTCGCGGAAAGAAAAAGCTGCCCTTAAATTAAGTACCCCCAATGCCGGTTTTATTGCCTGACATCTGGGGGTTTCATTTAAGGACAGCCTTTTTAAAGACACTATTTAATATCTATATACTTTAGTCACAGTGATTTATTCACCGGTTGTTGCATCTTCAGTAGCTGTATTATCCGTTGTTGCATCTCCGGCAGTTGTATCATCAGCTGTTGAAGTAGAGGTAGTATCACCGGAAACGGTGTTAGCAGACGTGTTGGCAGGTACTAATGTAGTTTTGCCCATTACAATTGGATCCCATACTTTGGTATTAATTGTAATTTTGTAGTCTTTCTTTATCTTTTCATATTCTGCATTAAATGCATCCTGTTCTGCTTTTGAAGTAGCGTCACTAACTGCTTTGTCATATGCTTCCGTTGAATTATTGTCAACCATCTTTATAATATAATACCCGGTATCCGTCTCAACGAAATCTTGCGTATAAGCATCTTTATCCAACTTCATTGCTGCGTCTTTGTAAGCTTGTTCCGCAGTAGTGGTATCATTAGCTGTAAAGTTTAAAGTGCTGGTAGAAAGTTTATCATTACCCTCCACAATTTTAGAGAATTCTTCCCCTGCTTTTACTTTAGCGAGAGCATCGGTGATTGAAGATTTTGCGGCTTCTTTTTCTTCCGCAGTTAATTCTACTGATTTCAGGTTATCATCTAATTTTGTAGTTGGAGCAAATAAATATTCCGTATTGTACTGTCTGTAATCTTCCTTTTTAATGGTGGATTTAATACCTTCGTAATCAATATCGGCACCATCGATTATTTTTTGATAGTACTTTCCGCCAAGCATGACTTTTTCCTGAACTTTGGTAAGTGTATCTTTTGTAAAACCGGTAAGTTTTAACTGATCTTTACTAATACTTGTTAAAATCTGGTCTGCATTGGTTCCAGCCTGAGTTTTTTCATCGTTCGTGAGGGATAAACCGTCCTTTACAGCCTTATCATATAGAATTTGGTACATTTCTGCCATATCCATGACATAGTCCTTTGCCTGTTCTCTCATGGTTACGCCGTCAGTAACTTCCATATCCCAGTAGCTTTGACCGGTATATTGCTGATAAGCTGCATCATACTGAGCTCCGGTTGATTCTACATAAAAAATATAATACATCATTTCATTTAAATAAATATTGTTGTCACCAACCGTTACTACTAAAGATTTTGCAGGATCAGCACTTTTACTGCATCCTGTCATGAATGTCATTCCAACGGTAATTACAAATACCAGAAGAAGTGACATGATTCGTTTTGACTTTTTCACTTTATTTCCTCCATTAATCAAATTACTCAGTGCCATAACATGAAAGTAGGACATGCATACACATAGTATCTATTTTATACCTTTTTTCCTATAAGTCAAGATATATAGAAGAGTTCATATAAATTACACAGTATTCATTATTTATTCGTGCAATCTGCGTATTAATTTGTAAACCGTACAATTTTCAATAACCAGCGGCTTTCCGTGAGCAAAAAAGATAATGCCATCGCTGGGAGCTATGATCTGGGATATTACTTCACCCTCAATGGGGTCGACCACTTCAGCCAGAAGATCACCAAAAGTAACTTCATCCCCTGGTTCTTTAAAACGGCGGTAAATACCGGAGACATCTGCTCTTATGGCCATAAGAACCTCCTCTTCCAGAGTGGTAGCGATATAGCCGTTATGGCAGTTATATTTTATAATACCCATACGGGTTAGAAAACGAAGTACGGAGGAAACCGCCTGTTTGGCTGATTTTTCATCAATCCGGTCGGTTGCGCTGGTATAGACGGAAAAAGCATTGGTTCCGTTTAACTGCCAGTTATAGTTTAAAGTTCCGGTATCAATAGGCTGCGGTTTTCTGGTCATAACGTATGGAAGCCCAAATAGATTTGCCAGGCTGGTATTGTGATAACCTGTTTCCATCATTCGTACGTGGGGTATAAAATCACCCGGAGTATGGAAACTTGCAAACTGAATTCCATAACTATAACCTTTTACAGCCTTAAATACACCCGCGGCTATTCTTTTTGTCGTTTCTCCTTCTTCATCACCGGGAAACATACGGTTGATATCCGTATTATCCATAGCCCAGAACCGTTTTTCAATATTAATGGAGTAGTGGTTAATGGATGGAATAACCATAATCTCATTATTATTAACAATTGCACCTGTTTTCTCCAGCCTTGACAGGGTCTTAATCAGCTGGGAACAGATATAAAGCTGCTGAACTTCATTTCCTCTGGTTGGACCTACGATGCAAGCTGCTTTTTCCCCTTTACCAAAACGGTATCCTAAGATGTTCATTTCTCCACGGAAAGAGGATTTGATGCTGTAGATCGTATCTTTAATCATAAAAGTCACCTCCCAGAATTCTTACGATTAAGGAACCGCTGTTAACCACCGGATATTCCCGAAGGGTAAAAACCATACCGTCACAGGGAGCAATAATATGCTGCTCTATATTTCCGGTCAAAGTATTTACTATGTCACCAATGACATCCCCCTTTTTGATACCTTTCCAATGTTCGACAGCAGGCAGGAAAATACCGGATACATCGGCATGTACCATAGTAACCTCCCTTTGTCCTTCGGAGGAGATAATAGGAGTTTTCGGTGTAATTACCTCACCGTCCCACATGCCTATTTCTTTTAAAAGGCAGAAAATCCCTTCCGTAATCTGATCCCCAAACTGCTTGGTAATGCGCATACCGGTTCCCATTTCCACGGCTATGGTAGGAACCCCGTTAGTATTAAGGGCATGTGCCAAGGTTGCATTTTGTACCGTGGCAGAGGGATGAACCCATACAAAATCCAGATTCAGTAATTTTGCGTAAGGTAATAACATGGAGGCATTTTCCTCAATCATTCTGACCTGAGGGACCTCACGAAGAGAGATATTACTGGAATGCAGGTCGATACACAGATAGGAGCCTAAGATATCCTCAACAATTTTGGCAGCGGCATTTTCTGACATATCTCCTTCCTTATTACCCGGAAAGCATCGGTTTAAATCCAAATCGAAAGCAGGTATACCGCGGGTTAAAGAATCCATACCAAGGGGTTTAGACTGGGATAAATATCTATAATACCATGCAGATTCTGAATATTGGCTTTAATTCTACGTATTATTTCGTAACATATATATTGACCTTCCAGCTCATCTCCGTGAATTCCTGTTACGATACAGACACGTTTTTCATTCCCGGTTAAGCTTAAAGGTTCGATTCTGTTTTTTAGTATGTGCATATTTTCTAAAACCGGAAGGTCGATAGAAAATACTGTTTTTATCATGTAACATACATCCTTTCTAAATTTAGTAATGCAGGTATTTGCATGGTATATTCAGAAAACTAAATAGTTTTGCAATTGCCTATAAAGGAAAGGGTAATCCCATAACCATGATGGGCTTCTTCATTTTTAATTTCCCAATGAATTAAAAAAGTTAAGGTTGCCCGAAGCAGAATAATACCGGCTACGGTTAATATTTCTTTATAATCGCGGACTATAACGGTTCTTAGTATTTCGCTGCCCAGTTTAAATTCAAGGCCCATAGCCATTCCCTTAGCCAGATTTAATCTCGTAAGGGGACATTTCCGAAAATAGTCATAAATTCCCCGCAGTCCGGCAATAATTAAAACCAATACTCCCATATATTCAAAAAGTAATATGGCAATATCTACCAGGTTGTTTAATATGTCATGTATAAATTCCATTTGCCACACACCTCCGAACTTATGAAGATTTTAATGCTTTAATATTATATCCGTAATAACAACTCATAACATAATACCATTTTTTTACGAAAAAAACAAGAAAAGACCGTTTTTTTATTAAGTGTTTATCCATTCGTATAGGTAGTCAGGAGATTGTTAGTGGGCGCGGTTTAAATAGTGAAACTGATTTCTAATATTTTCATAAAAATCTCTTACTCCCATATTCTTTAAATTAATAAAGGGTTTCTCGATAAAATGCCAGGATAAAAAGGAAAATAATAATACAAAAGGAATAGCGAGTATCAGGTTCGTATACCACTGTATGGTTTCACCGAATAAATGTGTTATGATTTGCTGTATCGGGAATGCATATATGTAAATGCCATAAGATAAATCACCGCCTGCTGCAAACCGGTTTAATTTGATATGTGGTGTAAATGCTAAATAAAGAACAATATATGGCAATAATATAGTTGAAGTTATTTCAAATCCGCGAAACTGGGTAGCCAGTAATAATACTGCAACACTAATGATGAAATAAGTAGTTCTGATCTTAATTATATCCTTGAAACAAAAAAATAAAGTACCGGCAAAAAAGCAGACAGCCAACTTAAGACTTAATTGGGGTAAACCAGGGAATTCCCATTTCATAACATAGGAAGTGAAAGTAAAAAGAAACAATGGTAATATAAATTGCTTTTTCAGTAATTTTAATAATCCTAATATACCGATTAGGATATAACAGTTAAATTCATGCATTAAAGTCCATAAGGAACCATTAACGGCATTTTGATAAATATTATCCTGAAAGACTCCCGGCAGACTGTACTGCATATGGTACAAGGTAATGGAAGATAAATACCGGTAGGTGTTTTCATTTTGAAAATATTCTTTTAAAGGATATGTAGTAAATATGGCTCCTAATATGAAAGTACTGATAGCTACCACCGTTATTATTCCGGGGAAAATTCTTAATATCCTTGCTTTCATAAATTGAAATATATTATTTGTATTGTCCCAGCTCCTGGCGATAAGAAATCCACTTATTATAAAAAAAACTTTAACTGCCAAATTTCCAAAGGTTAACTGACCATGGGTAAAGATATAAAATAGTTCCTTTTTATTATCTCCATATACCAGGGGAAAGGAATGTGACACTATAACAAATATTGCCGCAATAAATCTGAGAAAGTCAAAATTATTGCATCGTCCCTTTGCCAGTTCCTTCAGTAATATACTTTTTTTGTCCATATTATACTCCGTTCCTGCATTCAATTTTGAACGCTATTAGCAATCATACTACATATCTCAAAATTATACAAATTTTTTCAGTAATTTCATTAAGATAGGCAGGCTCTAATTAATCTTAGGAAAATCTTAAGATTTTATCAACATTATCCTAAGAAGGCCGATTATTATATCTGCTAAAATAGAGATTAAGTATTATGAAAGAGGTGGTATTATGGATGGGACTGTTCTTGTTGTTGATGATGAAAAAGAAATTGCTGATTTAGTCGAGCTGTACTTAAAAAGTGAAAATTATACGGTCTATAAGTTTTATTCTGCAACGGATGCAGTGGATTTTCTTAATAAAAATAAAGTTGATCTGGCAATTTTAGATGTTATGCTTCCCGGTGTCAGTGGATTTACTATATGTCAGAAAATAAGGGAAAAATATAATTATCCGGTCATTATGCTTACTGCAAAGGATGAAGAAATTGATAAAATTACAGGGCTTACGATTGGAGCAGATGATTATATTACAAAACCTTTCCGGCCGTTAGAGCTGGTGGCAAGGGTGAAAGCACAGCTTAGAAGGTACTTAAGATATAACAGCGGAATGGAACAGGAAGAGAATATCATAGAATTATCTGGCCTGGTTATTAATATAGATACCCACGAGTGTACTTTAAATGAGAAACCGTTATCCTTAACACCAACTGAATTTTCCATACTAAAAATTCTGAGCCAGAAAAGGGGAAACGTAGTTAGTGCCGAAGAATTATTCCATGATATATGGAAGGATGAATATTACAGTAAAAGTAATAATACAATAACCGTTCATATACGGCATTTGCGGGAAAAGATGGGCGATTCCGTAGATAATCCCAAGTACATTAAAACGATATGGGGGGTAGGTTATAAAATTGATAAATAAAAAAAAGAAAAAAAATGATTATACAAAATTCGAACAGAAGTTATCCCTGTATATTTTCCTTATTGCGGTTGGTACGGGAGTTTTGATTTCCATTCTCATGTCATTAATTGCAGGCAAACTAGGGAATGCTGTCGTGGCTTTTCTTCAGAGGCAATTTTTTTTGGATTATGAGGATGCCATTACCATCTATCAATATAGTCTTCGTAATAATAAAACTTTTATTATTGCGTTAGCCGGCATTATAGGATTTTGGATCATACTGCGGATTTTTATTTCCGTAATGACTCATTATTTTGATGAAATCAGTCAGGGACTGGATGCTTTAATGGATCAGAATGATAGGGATATTATCTTGTCTCCTGAAATGAGTTTTTTGCAGGTACGTTTAAATGAATGCAAATATATTTTAAAACAAAGGGAACAGGACGCTAAACTGGCGGAACAAAGAAAAAATGATTTAGTCGTATACTTAGCCCATGATATTAAAACTCCGCTGACATCGGTTATAGGATATCTGAGTCTTTTGGAGGAAGCTCCCGATATGCCCGCAAAGCAGGAAGAAAGATATGTAAAGATTGCCTTAGATAAGGCTTACCGGCTGGAAAAGCTTATAAATGAATTTTTCGAAATAACCAGATATAATCTTCAGAATATTGTCTTAGAGAAAGAAGATATTGATTTATATTATATGCTGGTTCAGTTAGCCGATGAATTTTATCCGTTATTAGAACCGTATGGAAAAAAAGCGGTAATCCATGCCGATGAAAATATTGTTTTATATGGTGATTCTGAAAAATTAGCAAGAGTTTTTAATAATATTCTAAAAAACGCCATAACCTACAGCGCAGAAAATACTGTAATTCATATTACTGCTAAATTAAGGGATAATGAAATAATTATTACATTTCAGAATTCCGGTAAAACCATTCCCAGAGAAAAATTAAATTCCATCTTTGAAAAATTCTTTCGTTTGGATGACGCCCGCGTAACCAACACCGGCGGAGCAGGTTTAGGCCTTGCCATTGCGAAAGAAATTGTTGCATTACATGGCGGTACCATTTATGCGGAGAGTGAAAATGGGACTACAACATTTACGGTAACCTTGCCGGTAAATAAAGAGCTTTAGCAGGGTTGTCAGGAATATTAATTAAGCTTAGTAAAGTTTATATTTTTTCTTAATAAAGTATCAATTGGAAATTAAAATATTTACAGCTTCCTTACGGTACAATAAAAATACCGATTAGGAACCGAGCACTTCTCCGAAAGGTTTAAATTTCTTTATGGAGGGACAGGTATGAATTATTATGACGATACGAAAAGAAAAAGAAGGAGAAAGGAGATTCTATTTGCCAAATTATACTGCATTCTTTTATTTGGTATGTTGGTACTGGCTATTTTAGTTACATTACTTTTAACAAATTATAAAGGGGAAAATTTAACGAAATTACCGAATACCATATCGAAAGGATTGGATTATTTAGAATCAGGCCATGGGATTGAAAATAAGTATGAAACCAACTCAAAAGAGAATCAATACCAAACGCAAGAAACTCAGAATCTGGCAAAACAAGATAAGAGCCAGGATTTTAACAGGGTAACCGGTTATGATAACGGGCAAAATGTAAATACTGTCAGGAAAGCCGATTTAAGCTTGGATGTGGAAAATCTGTATAGTCCGGAGGCCATTCTGCTGGAACGAAAGAACGGAAACATTATCGCAGACAATAATGGGGATAAAAAGATATATCCGGCATCTATGACAAAAATAATGACTGCAATCCTGGCAATTGAAAATATACCGGATTTAAATGAAAAATTAAAAATTCCATCGGATATATACCAGGATTTATATGCCGAGGGGGCCTCTCTGGCCGGTTTTGAACCTGGAGAAGCAGCCACCGCAAAAGATCTGATCTATGGCATTTTACTTCCATCGGGGCAGAGTGCTGTTTGACTATTGCATTACAGATTTCCGGTACTGAAACAGCTTTCTCTGATCTTATGAATCAAAAGGCAGAAGAGTTGGGAATGCCCAATACACATTTTTGCAATTCCACCGGTTTGCATAATGAAAGCCACTATACAACAGTGAAAGATATGGCTGTCCTTTTAAATTATGCTCTTCAAAATGATGTATTCCGTAGTATCTTTACCAGCAGCAGGTATACTGTGGCATCGACCAATAAACATCCGGATGGTTTCACTTTTGTCAGTACAATGTTTAAATCCATGGATCATATGGAGGTGGAGGGTGGTGAGATACTGGGAGGTAAGACAGGATTTACCAGTGAAGCGGGTCTGTGTCTGGCAAGTTTGGCAAATATAAACGGTAAAGATTATATACTTGTTACTGCTGGAGCGAAAGGAGATCATTCCACGGAGCAATTTAATCTTACAGATGCATTTTCGGTTTATGGTCAAATTGGTCAGGAATTAGCTAAAGTAGACCATAAATAAGTATGTTAAATATATTTATCTCAAAGAAATAATATAATTTAATCAAAATAAAAAAGAAAATAATACATTGAGTTAAAAACAGAATCCGGATAAAATAATTAAATATTTATGAAACCGGAAGATAAACTTCACTTAAGTTTCTTTGGTTCGCGAGCGTATTCATACATTCAAGCAAGCTTGGTGATTGCTCGATTTGCTTTCGCGGAAAAAAATCAGAACAGGAGCTGTATATATGAGTATTATTTTTGATAACAAGCAGAAAAGTTTTATTTTACAGGCAAAAAATTCAACTTATATTATTAAGATTTTAAGAGATAAGTATTTATCCCATATTTATTGGGGAGGTAAAATAGCAAATCCGGCGGTAGACCAGATTGAAAACAGCACATCCAGATGTTCCTTCAGTGCCAACCCGGATGAAGATACATCCTTTTCGTTGGACAGCGTGCCCAGTGAATATCCCGCATACGGTAATACGGATCTTCGGATGCCGGCTTATCAGATCCAATTGGAAAATGGTACAAGAATAACGGATTTGACTTATGATTCTTATGAAATCATAAAGGGAAAACCAAAACTAAAAGGTCTTCCGGCAGTTTATACGGATAATGACAGGGAAGCAGATACCCTTTTCATAACTTTGGCCGATCCTTTGATAGGGTTAAAGGTAATATTATCCTATACGGTTTTTTCTGATTATGACGCTGTAATCCGCTCCGCAAGGCTTGTAAACAATGGTAATTCCAGGTTAAATGTATTAAGGGCACTTAGTATGAGTGTGGATTTTGACCATTCGGATTTTGACATGCTGAGTTTATCCGGAAGCTGGGCATGAGAACGCCATGTGGTAAAAAGACCGGTTGTAAATGGAACACAATCCATAGAAAGCAGACGGGGTGCCAGCGGCCATTCTGAAAATCCGTTTATTGCTTTATTAAGTAAGAATGCAACAGAAACCCAAGGTCAGGTATATGGTTTCAGTTTTGTTTACAGCGGTAATTTCTTAGCCAGTGCGGAAGTGGACCAGTATAAAACAACAAGAGTTGTAATGGGTATAAATCCTTTTGATTTTAACTGGTTATTGGACCAAGGGGGAGAATTCCAGACTCCTGAAGTTGTGATGGTATACTCTGGTAACGGACTTGGAGAAATGTCAAGAACGTATCATAAACTTTACCGCAACCGTCTGGCCAGAGGTAAGCACCGTAATGCGATAAGACCTATTGTAATTAATAACTGGGAAGCTACTTATTTTGATTTCAATGAAGAGAAACTCAAAGCCCTTGCCAAAGACGCATCACAATTAGGCATTGAATTACTGGTATTAGATGACGGATGGTTTGGCAAGAGAAATTCAGATAACAGCAGTTTAGGTGACTGGTTTGTAAATAAGGAAAAATTACCGGGAGGGCTGAAATCCCTGGCCGATGCGGTAAATGAATACGGTATGGGATTCGGATTATGGTTTGAACCGGAAATGATTTCACCTGACAGTGATTTATACCGGACACATCCGGATTGGTGTATTCATGTTCCAGACAGGCAAAGAAGCTTAGGGCGAAACCAGCTGATTTTAGACCTGACAAGATCAGATGTGCAGGATGCTGTTATTAAAATGATATCGGATGTTTTATCCAGTGCCAATATTACTTATGTAAAATGGGATATGAACCGCAATATGTCAGAAATCGGTTCCGATTTATTACCTCCTGAACGCCAAATGGAGACGGCTCACCGTTATATATTAGGACTTTACCGTATCCTGGAAAGTATTACCGAGCGGTTCCCGGAGATTTTATTTGAAAGCTGTTCCGGTGGCGGCGGACGTTTTGATCCCGGAATTCTTTATTATATGCCTCAAAATTGGACCAGTGATGATACGGATGGAGTAGAACGCTTAAAGATACAATTCGGTACCAGCATTATATATCCCTGCAGCGTCATGACGGCACATGTATCTGCTGCTCCGAATCATCAAACCGGAAGAAGTACTTCTATGGAATTCAGGGGAGATGTAGCCATGGCCGGCAATTTTGGTTATGAACTGGATGTTACCAAAATGACGGAAGAGGAAAAGGAAGTAATAAAAGAGCAGGTCAAAACTTATAAAGAAATCAGGCAGTTGGTACAATATGGAGATTTTTACCGCTTACTTAGTCCTTTTGACGGAAATGTAACTGCGTGGATGTATGTTTCAGAAGATAAAAAAGATGCGGTAGTATTTTTCTACAAAATTTTAACTACACCAAATGATGCCCTATACCACTTTCAATTAACCGGACTTAAGGAAGATGTTGATTATACGGTAAATGGTGACGATACGGTAATCAGTGGTGCCCAATTAATGAACTATGGTTTAAATGTACCCACCCAGTTAGGATGGGGTGATTTTAAGAGTAAACGTTACCGGCTGAAGATGAAATAACAGTCAGGATCTGAAAAGAGGGTTATATTTCACGATTTATTTCGAAATATAACCTCTTTTTTATTTCCGCGAAAGCAAAGTGAGAATTAGCAAGCTTGCTTGTAATAATTCGAGCGGACACGCGAACCGGAGAAACCCGCAAAGCGAGTTTCTTTCGGTTCTTAAGGGTAACTATGTCCTGTTGAGCAAAATCCATTATGCGTTTAGTCACATTTTGTAAACTTAATGTATATTATGTCTATATAATTATTTTTATGGCGAATTGATAGAATGGTTACCTCAGTTCGAGTTTATGCTCAGACTGAAATGCCTGAGCAGCAGGTATAAGGATAGAGCAGCGGACCTAAGAATATCCGCTTTGACTGAAATGGTAACTGTAACGAGATAGCTGTATATGGCGGTGCCCGAATCTGCATCCGTATAAATAATTATTAAGCATTAAGGATGGGTATAAATACCTGCTGTGTATACCGTGCGACAGAAATAAAAATATACCATATGCGGATTTCATAAAAAACCATACGTTTAATCAAGTATTATGCCATGGAGACTTTTGGTTGCTATGCTCAGAATTCAAACTAATATTATCATGAAGGAGGAATTTTATCATGCCAGTATCCATTTTACTTCCAAGTGATGATACTTTTATTGCTACAGGTTACCCCACAACGGTCTTTGGCAGTTATCCCTTTTTATATATCGGTGTATATATAGCTCCGGGAGATAATTACAGGACGTTGATAAAATTTGACCTGTCCGCTATCCCTCAAGGCAGTATCATCACTGAGGCGTTATTAAATCTTTATATCTTCAGAAAAGACGTACCCGGTCCGGAAATAATAAGCATAAATTTAAATCAAAGCGACTTCAATCAGAATACGGTGACGTATTCAACTGCACCTGCCATTACACCCACGGGAATTACGGCAACCGTTACCGACGCTGATTTAAATAGTTTTATCAGCATTGATATCACTCAGCTTGCAGAACAATGGCATACGAATCCTGCGGCAAATAACGGTATTACAATAACCGGTCCTGAAAATACCTATTCTTTAATTGGCAGCTATAGTACTAATTTTTCAGACAGCAGCTTATATCCATTTCTTCAGGTAACATACCAGGACAGCTGTAACTGTACCAGTGACATGATCAATGTCGTAACTCAATCTGGTGACTACACTATTAATGAGTCCAATACGCTATTGTTAAACCAAAGAATACTTGGTACTTTCAGTGTTGAAAATACCGGGTTTACCAATGGACTTGCCGTACTTCAAATTCTGAACGGCAGTAACATCTGGGTGGATGAGAAGTCGGAAGAGGTAAGTCCCGGACAGACAAAGGTGTTGTCTACCACAGCCTCCAGGCTCGATGAGAGAATATCTATTGTCGGTATCATTGATCCGATCATCTCCGGAGTTGTTGGCAGTACCCTGGATGCAAACGGCAACCTATTTAATCCGAATAACGCAGCCCTTACCTTTAGTTCGGATAATCCGGATTTTCCCGTAGACCCCAATTCAGGTATTATTACAATCAATAATTCCGGTTCTGCCGTAATAACCGTGACCACAAAAAATATTGACGGTCCCGGTATATCATTTACTGTCATTGCCATAGGAAGCAACTCCGTATATAATCAGACCCAGAGTACTTTCTATACTACGATTCAACAGGCCATAAATGCCGCCAATCCGGGTGATGTTATCCAGGTCGGACCCGGAAACTATCCTGAAAACGTAACAATTGACAGGCGGATTACTCTAAATGGTTCCGGTAGCGGCGCCGGCGGGACTAGAATCAATCCGGCTGCGGGAGTCGGCATATCAATTTCAAACGGAGGATTAAATACTTCAGAGCGCCTGGTAATATCAGATCTTCAGGTCACCGGCGCTACCCAGGGGATTTCAACCATAGGAAGCAACCAGCCCAGTTTTATTACACTATCCAATGTGGCATTGTTAAATAATTTGAATAACGGGTTTAATATTAATATCTCTCCCGCTTTTCCTGTTATGAACGATCTGATTGTAACAGGCAGCAACTTCTCAAATAATGCTATTGCAGGATTCAGGGTACCAACCTACGCCCAGGTTTCCAATGTAACCATCCAAAACAGTATGTTTAACGGAAATACCAATGGAATACTTGTATTTTCAGGAACTGCTATATTTAACAACATTAATATTAACAATTCCCAGTTTAATAACAATACCTCAAAAGGGATGTATTATGAAGCGTTAAACAATGCATTTCTAACAAACAATACCATCAATAACAGCGGTACCAACGGAAGTTTTGCAGCCGGTATCGATATCAACCTTAAAAACGGCAACTATCAGAACGTCAATCTCATTAACAATACGGTAACCAACAGCGGGAACGGCGACCCTGTAAACGGTGCGGCTGCCGTAATAAAAGGCAGGAATGACGGAACTAACAATGGCACCCTTACCGATGTGACCGTATCCGGCGGCACTTACTCAAATGCCCCGGTTGGTATACGGTTTGGCGAGACCGGCCGAAACAACAGTTATCCGACGGATACCATTGTAACCGGTGCTACAATTGCAAACAATGGAATCGGGCTGCAGAATGTTACAACAGTTGTAATTACCCAAAGTAATAATACCTTTATCAATAATGGAGTAAATATAGCAGGCAGCTTTAATTAAATAAGGCAGGAATTATGGAATTACCAAAGGGGCTGCCGCACAAATGCGGCGCCCTATTTCATTAGAGATGTTTATCACATTTTAAAGTATTAAAATAGCGTGTGATTTTATCCAACAGAGACACGCTATTCTTTTACTAATCTATGTGATAAATATGCAAGATTTCTGAGGTACCGTCCTGCTAACCAATTTTTACCACTATACTACGGCTTCCTGGTCTGCAGATTGGTTGATGATTGGCAATAATTGGAGTATAATATTCCGGTAACAAAAAATTTTATAAATTTGGGAGGTTATAATGGAATTTAATGAAGTCATTGATATGTACAGGAATATAGTAAAAAGATTTTCCAAGATTGAAGGGAAGCCCTGGGGAGTGGAAGGCGGCATGATGGAACTGTCTAAACAGGTTGGGGAACTATCCAAATGTGTTATGCTGCAGGAAAATTACTATTGCTTTTCTGCTGATAATCCGGAAGAAAATCTAATTAAGATTGGAAATGAACTGGCTGATGTGTTCGGACAAATTATAAGGATAGCCGATTATTACAAGATAGACCTTTTAGAAGCGCATATTGCTGCACGGGAAGATGAAGATAATTATTTAAAAGGAAAAGGAGTCTAGTCTCTGTGGAGGTATCGGATGGAAATAATTGATGTCAATGACAGCAATTTAAAACTATTTACAACAGTTTTAATAGAATCAGCAGAGTGGTTAAATTCAATAAAACAATCAATGTGGAAAGTAGAGGACTTAACTCCTGAAATCTTGCTAAAAAGTTATGACATGGAAGATATGAAATTATGTTATGCTAATGGCAATTTAATCGGAGTCTATATTCTACAGTGGTATGATGCTTTATTTTGGCCTGAGTTAAGAAAAGAGGATACGGGTTGCGTAACTTTTATGAGTCTGCCGGATTTCAAATATTAGACAGGGTTTTTATAGATAACAGAGACCAGATCAGATACATAAAAACACTGGATGCAGATTGATTAAGATTTTAAAAAATGAATAATATAATATATCGAACTTTCATACTCATATAATAATAATGATAATCTTGAGGACTTTAATGGAAATATATGTGGTTCAGCAAGGTGATAGTATATATTCGATAGCAGAAAAATATGGGGTCTCGGTTGAAAAAATAATACAAGATAATGAACTGCAATATCCTTATGACTTAGTTATTGGGCAAGCTATGGTGATAGCTTTTCCGAAACAGTCACACATTGTACAGGATGGTGACACATTACAAAGTATCGCTGATTTTTATCATGTCACACTTATGCAGCTATTAAGAAATAATCCTAATCTTTCAGAAAGAAAATTTTTATATCCGGGTGAATCGCTGATAATTAGTTATAATACGAGCAGAAGTATAACAACAAATGGTTTTGCTTATCCATTTATAAGGCGGGAAACATTGATTAAAACTTTACCAAACCTAACTTATCTGTCTGTTTTTAATTACACAGTTACTGAAAAAGGTGAAATGGTTACATATTATGATGATACAACTATAATAAAAACCATAAAAGATTATCTTGTTATTCCTCTTTTAGTATTAACCACTTTAACACCTCAAGGAGTGCCTGATATTAAGACAGCATATGACATATTATTAAATGAAGAATATCAGGATAATGCTATTAATCAATTTATTTCCATAATGCATAGTAAGGGTTATCTGGGTATCAATTTATTTTTAGATTTTTTAAATGAAAATAATCAATCACTTTACCATAACTTAATACAAAGAATATCTAATCGTCTGCAACAGGAAAACTTTAAATTCTTTATTACCATTAATTATGATGTGCGTAAAGAGGATGGTACTATAGTAATAGAACAAGTGAATTATTCTAATTTTAGCAGTTATGTTGACGGGATGATTTTTTTAAAATTTGTATGGGGTACTAATGATAACCCTCCGGCGCCGGTTAGTAATATTTCTTATTTAAGGGCATTAACTGAATATGTTATTTCTCAAGTATCACCGGATAAAGTTATTGTTGGCAAACCGATTCTTGGTTACGATTGGAGATTACCATTTATACCTAATGAATCATATGCCACTTCCCTTACAATAAATTCAGTTTTAATTTTAGCTAATGATGCTGGTGCAATCATTGAATTTGATGAGGAATCACAAACACCTTATTTTTATTATTACGAGTTTGGCTTTACTTATCCGGCTCAACATGTTGTTTGGTTTATTGATGCTAGAAGTATAGAGGTACTGAATAGATTGATTATCGATTATTTACTTAATGGAAGCGGGGTATGGAATATAATGATCTATAATCAACAATTATGGACAATTACAAATTCTACTTTTGACATAGTTAAATTAATATAACTATAGCCTTGAATGTTAAAGGAATGCTATGAAGTATGGAAGTATAAATTTATTTTTTTAAGACAGAGTGGATTGAATTTAATAACTGGAAATACAATATCGAAAATATGTTCTGTTTTTTGTTGCGGAAATTGATTCCGCGTGATAAAATATAGAAAGAACATCCGATTTGATTCGGAAGTGAGTTCGATAAAACGTTTAAATAGTGAGGAATTATGATAATCAGTGCATCCCGCAGAACCGACATACCGGCATTTTATTCAGATTGGTTTATGAACCGGTTAAAAGATGGATATATATTAACCAGGAATCCTATGAATCACTCCCAGATAAGTAAAATATTACTCACACCGGAAGCAGTAGATTGTATTGCTTTCTGGACAAAAGACCCTAAAAATATTATGGATAAATTACCTGTTATAGATGATTTAGGGTATCAATATTATTTTCAATTTACCTTAACACCGTATAACCGGGAGATCGAATTATTTTTACGTAATAAAGAAGAAATTATCAATACTTTTATAGAACTATCCGGAAAAATAGGTAAAAATAAAGTTTTATGGCGTTATGATCCCATTATACTGAACAAGGATTTAACGATAGAGTATCACCTGGAACATTTTCAGTATTTATGCAGTAAACTTAGTGGTTTTACCAGGATCTGTAATATCAGTTTTGTGGATATCTATAGTAAGCTTAGCAAATCTGTTAAAAATAATTTGTTAAGAGAAATAACACAAGAGGAAATGATAAATCTAACCTCCGGTTTTGCTAAAATAGGCAATAGTTTTGGTATAGAACTGCGTGCCTGTTGTGAGAGTGAGAGGGTTGATTTATCGGCTTATGGAGTAAGACAAGCCAGCTGTATTGATAAAGCTGTTATAGAAGAAATATGCGGCTGCAGTCTGGAGGTAAAAGGAGATATGAATCAACGAGCAGGCTGCGGCTGTATTCAGAGTACAGATATAGGGGGTTATAATACCTGTAAAAACGGTTGTATCTACTGTTATGCTAATTATAGTTATCAGGCAGTAGAAAACAACTGTCGGAAACATAATCCCAAAGCTGCTATCTTAATAGGAGAAGTTGGTAATGAAGAAAAGATTGTGGAAAAGAAAATGTCATCCTGTAAAAAATTATTATAATTTTCAAAGGAAGTTTACGATTCCTGGTTACTGGCAAAATCCAGTTTTTAAAACAGCCGCTTTAGTAATTCATTGCGGCTGTTTCGCTGTACCCAAGTATGAAAGAGATTTATTGATTCATTAATATATATCACGGTTTTCCAGTTTATAATCAACGATGGATAATTTACGGATGATATCAATTCCATATGGACATTTTGGCAGGCAGACACCGCATTTTGTACAACGGTTCGCTTTCACATCAATTTTAGAATAAGCCAGGCTGGCTTGTTCTTTATTGCCGAACCAGAAACGAAGTCTTTCTTTTAGTGCGAAATCGGAAGCATTGGTTACGATTCCATCACCCATTTGTCTGTCGAAATATCCTTCACATTTAAAGATTTCAGGAATTGGAAGACCTTCCGGACATGGTAAGCATTTATTACATTGTCTGCATACATAATTACCTAATTCAGGTGCATCCTGATAAAGCGTTTCTATTTCTTCCTGTGTCATAGGCTTAAAATCCTGAACATATTTTAAGTCAGTCTCAAGCATTTCACGGTTGTTCATACCAGTAACTACCACAGATACTGGCTGACTCAGTGCATAGCGGAAACCATTGGCAGCAGAACGCCATAATAATCCGTCTGCGATCGGTTTCATTAGTATAATTGCCGTTTCTTTCTCATGTGCTAAAGGCAGTAGTTCATTCTGAATTTCAGGATAGTTAAAATGGTCGTAATAGTTAATGGTCGTCATTACTGCATCAAAAGGGTATTCTTTCAATGCACGGATCAAAACATCCGGTTGTCCATGCATGGAGATACCAATATGATTTACTTTACCTTCTTCTTTTGCCTTACGGGCACCTTCTAAAGCTCCGCCAGGACCAAGTATGGTATCTAACTCTTCCATAGTTCCCACAGCATGCATAATAAAGAGATCGACATGATCCGTACGAAGGTTTTTCAGACTTCTGTCAAGAGATTCCAGGCATTTATCTTTCGTTCTCTCACCGGTTTTAGTAGCCAGTATGTATTCATTTCTTCTATGAGAAACACTATGTCCTATTTTTCGTTCAGATTCTCCGTCACCATAACTGGCTGCGGTTTCGATATAATTACCGCCTGCGTCCAGATATTGATTTAATAGATATTCCGCTTCTGTAGCTGGTATTTCCAATAAATGGAAACCGCCAAATCCTAAAACTGATGTTTTCAAACCGGTTTTACCAAATGCTCTTTTTTCCATAATTTCCTCCTTGTATTGGTTAAAGTACTTTAGTTATTTGTAGAAGTTGGTTAATTACCAATTTAACTTCTATTATAGTATAATAGCGGACCTAATGAAACATGATAAATGTATAAAAATTAAATGAAAGTTTTGTTGATAAATATCAGTAAGTTAGAATTCAGGCAAATGAACGGAAAATTATTCCTGAATATCCTTACATATATTATCATAAACAGGTAATACTAGTAGAGTAACTTATTACTAATTTTTCGTAAAGGATTGATAAAATGGAACAAGAAGATAAAACTCCGGGAATTAAAATAACGACAGGTACGAACTTGGTAAAAGAACAAATCAAATCAAAAAATAATAAAAACGCTTTAAATGGTGCATCAGCCATTGTACCAAGAGCGGGATATTACCCGCAAAATGAATGTAATCCGGATAACGGCGCATTTTTTGAAGAAAGAAGCAACCCTTTAAGCAGCAAAGGAAATTAAACAAACATGTCGAATGTTTTAAGTAAATCAACCGGAGTGACCAAACCATTTATTAAAATGACCTCTTTAAAATTACACCCCAAATGTTTTTAAATCTATCATAAAAATATTTGGGGTGTATATATGTTTACAGATATTTTTGTTTGTTTTTTTTATTAAGTTCTTAAAAATTACAATTGATTCGTAATCATAAAATCAGTTTTCAATTCCATTTATTGCTGGGTTAATTGTTCAATAAAATATTTGGCAGCAGAAGATAATGGAATATTACTATTATAGGCGGCTACTAATTTTCTGGTTGGCAAGGTTTCACTTACTTTCATGGTTACCAGTTTGGATTGGTCTTTTAAGCAAAAATCCGGTATAAATGCAATACCAAGCCCAATCTTTGCTAAATCAATTAATAAATCGTTACTGCTAAGTTCTATGGCAGGTACTAAATCCAGAGAATGCTGTAAAAATAAATTATGAAGAAATTCACTGGTAGTTGAATGTTTGGTTAACATCAGGATAGGATACTGCAGTAATTCTTCCAACGTATATGGTTCATCCTTAATAGGAAAGAAATCGGAATTACCGATAAAAACATCCTGAAATTCCAAAATTGGTTCAATATACATACTGTTAACCAAAGCCGAGTTAGGAGAGTTGGTAACGATAATATCAACTTCATTAGCCTCTAACATTTTAGCACATTGAAAGGAGGTTCCGTTGGTTACTTTTATATGAATATCCGGATATTTCCGATGAAAATCTTCTAAATATGGCACCAGGAAATATCTGCATATGGTATCGCTGGCTCCCAGACGTAACTGACTTTCGCCCAAAGCAGCAGCTTCTAAAAGTTGGTTTTCACCACGACTGATCAAATTAATCGCAGGTTCTATATGTTTAAATAAGAGTTCGCCCTCTTTGGTAAGCGTAACTTTTTTGGTGCTGCGAATAAAGAGAGTCTGGCTAAGATTGGTTTCCAGTACTTTGATCGACTGACTCACTGCGGACTGAGATATAAAAAGTGATGCTGCAGCCTCTGAGAAACTCAGGGTTTTTGCTACATAATAGAACACTTTATATAATTCATAATTTATATCCATGTTGAGTCTCCTTTCTATTCTATCTGGTTGTAGGTAATTGTGAAACCAGAATATTGCATTTATATGCCATGCAATTAATACAATTTCAGAGCTGAATCTTGCCCGAAAGGCAACTGAAGCTATGAAATTCGTATTAATTGTATGGTATATTCAGAAAACTATATAGTTTCGCAATTACCTACTATCTGGTTGGGATAATTTCTAACCAATAGCCATCCGGGTCACTAATAAAATAAATGCCCATAGCAGTGTTTTCATAACAGATGCAGTTCATTTCTTTATGTTTTTTGTAAGCTGCATCAAAATCATCTACAACAAATGCCAGATGAAATTCATTATCCCCAAGATCATAAGGATGCTCCCAATCACTAAGCCAGGTTAATTCCAAGAGGTGGGTGGTTTCATTATCGCCTAAAAAAGCAATGATAAAACTGCCGTCCTCCGGTTCTATTTTCTTAGTAACCTTAAGACCCAATGCTTCTTCATAAAATTTGATAGAATTTTCTAAGTTGATTACATTCAGATTATTATGTGCAAATTTAAATTTCATATTTTTACCCATTACCACAATTAATAAAGAGTGGAAGATTGTGGCAGCCTTTCTTGTTTAATATTTCTTTCACTACCATTATGGTACCGATAATCAGTACCGGGGATAATTGTGAGAAGATGTTTGTACCGGTTATACTTCATAAATCTGGCCTTCTTCTTTTATGTCCATAATTCTATTAGAATATTCTTCGGCATTTCCCATATTTTTAAGCTTGGAAATAATGGTATAATCTTTCCAAAAATGCATGGGAAAAGCAAGTGCTGTTTTGGTTGATTTCATAAAATAATCAAAACCCCACCAGAAACGATCTTCCTGCCTTGGATCAAGCGGGAGAAAAGCTACATCAAAATGCCGGTCTTTTATTTTTAATATTTCCGTCTGGAAACGGTCGGTCATATCCGTATACTCTTCTTTTGTTTCACCCTCCCAGGACCACCAGTTTAAATCCCCGGCATGATAGATCACCTTGCCGTTAACGGTAACGATAAAGGCAACACCCTCATCCGTAGAAGTCAATGTTTCTACAAGGAGATTGGAAGATTTATTATCCAGGGATGAATCAGGGTGCCCGTCTTTGGTGCTGCTTTTTACCGGAAAAGTTTTGGTTTCATTCTTACCGATAAAATAAATATGCGGCCTGATACTTTCCGGAATATTCTTTCGATCCATATAAGCTTCATTCATACGTATATCACTCGATAAAATAAAAGTAATTTCAGGATAGATTTTAGCAAGTTCAAAAATTTCTAAATTAAAATGATCCTGATGCTTATGACTGGAAAATACATAAACATCTTTTTTCTTATGAAACAAAGGTATGGTTCCTTTATAATAATCAAAAATTAAAACCGTGGTTTCTGTCTCTACGCAAAAACCGCTATGGTGAATATAAGTTATTTTCACAGGAAACCTCCTTGGATATCTCCCAGTATTACTAACCTTATATTATTCTACCTCAAAGATAGCAATTTGTATAGATGGAGAATGGAAAAGTGAGGCAAACTGTAACGAAAACACTTATAAAAATAGATACTTTGTATTAGTACTGCTTATTAAAAGGTTTATATATATTAATTTCTTTTATAAAAGGTATTATGCTATAATAGTGGCAGAAACTTATGAAATGAATGATGCAGGTAATTGCGAAACTCCACTAATGTGTCTATATACCATGCAATTCATACAATTTCAGAGATGAATCTTGCCCGGAGGGCAACTGAAGCTCTGAAATTCGTATTAATTGTACGGTATATTCAGAAAACTATAGTTTTGCAATTCGTTAAATGAATGATATATGGAAAGGATAATAACTATGAGCAGCGTAAAGCGAATCTATGTAGAGAAGAAAAACCCCTATGCTGTAAGGGCAAAAGAATTATTCGATGAAATAAAAAGCTATCTTGGTATGAGTAACTTAAAACAAGTAAGGGTTTTAATCCGTTATGATATAGAGAATGTCAGTGAAGAAACTTACAGGAAAGCTTTAGGAACTGTTTTTTCCGAACCGCCTGTTGACATGTTATACGAGGAATCTTTTCAAAAAGCAGAGAACGATAGAATCTTCACAGTTCAGTATTTACCCGGTCAATTTGACCAAAGGGCAGATTCTGCAGAGCAATGTGTAAAATTGCTGAATGAGAATGAAGAACCCATGATCCGTACCGCTACTACTTACATTTTATCCGGAGATATCAGCGACGAAGATTTTAATAAAATAAAGGCTTATTGCATAAACCCGGTAGATTCTAAAGAAACCGATGAGGAAAAACCGGAAACATTAGAAACAGTATTTGAAGAACCTGCAGATGTACTAATCTTTGACGGGTTTATTTCCATGTCAGAAACGGAATTAAAAGAGTTATATCAATCCCTTAATCTGGCTATGACCTTTCAGGATTTTCTTCATATCCAGAATTATTTTGCAATAGAGGAGAAACGTGACCCATCCAAAACCGAAATCCGTGTTTTGGATACCTATTGGTCCGATCATTGCAGACATACCACCTTTTTAACGGAATTAAAAGACATACAATTTGAAGACGGATTTTATAAAGAACCTATACGGAAAGCTTATGAAAGTTATCTATCCAGCCGGGAAGTTTTATATAAAGACAGGGATGATAAATATATCTCTTTAATGGACATTGCATTAATAGCCATGAAGAAATTAAAAGCAGACGGTAAATTAGAGGATATGGAGGTTTCCGATGAAATTAATGCCTGCTCCATTGTAGTACCGGTAGAAATTGACGGTAAAACGGAAGAATGGCTGGTATTCTTTAAAAACGAAACCCATAACCATCCTACGGAGATTGAACCTTTCGGCGGAGCTGCAACCTGTCTTGGAGGAGCAATCAGAGATCCCCTGTCAGGAAGAGGTTATGTATACCAGGCAATGCGTATAACCGGAGCGGCAGATCCTACCGTCTCTTTAGAAGATACCTTAAAAGGAAAGTTACCTCAGAGAAAAATTGTGACCGGTGCAGCTAACGGTTATAGTTCTTATGGTAACCAGATCGGACTTGCTACAGGATTAGTGGATGAAGTTTATCACCCGAATTATGTGGCAAAAAGGATGGAAATAGGTGCGGTTATGGGAGCAGCTCCCCGTAAGAATGTAATCCGGGAAAATTCCGATCCGGGTGATATTATTATTTTATTGGGAGGAAGAACAGGACGTGACGGCTGCGGCGGAGCAACCGGTTCATCCAAGGTTCATACAACCGAATCCATTGAAACCTGCGGAGCCGAAGTACAAAAAGGAAATGCACCTACGGAAAGAAAGTTACAGCGTTTATTCCGCCGGGAAGAAGTAAGCAGATTAATTAAGAAATGTAATGACTTTGGCGCAGGCGGTGTGTCAGTTGCCATTGGTGAATTAGCGGAAGGCCTTCATATCTATCTGGATAAAGTTCCAAAAAAATACGCAGGGCTTGACGGAACAGAACTTGCAATTTCTGAATCACAGGAAAGAATGGCTGTGGTTGTAGATAAAAAAGACGTATCCAGGATGCTTATCTTTGCAGAAGAAGAGAACCTGGAAGCTGTTGTTGTTGCAGAGGTCACTAAAGAACCAAGGCTGGTTATGATATGGAGAGACAAAGAAATCGTAAATATTTCAAGAGTTTTCCTTGACACCAACGGAGCTCATCAGGAAGCGGATGCCCTGGTTACTCTGCCGAAAGCAGAAGAGAATTATTTTAATAAAGAAAATAATTATAATATAGATATAAAAGAAAAATGGTTACAAACTTTAAAGGACTTAAATGTATGCTCTAAGAAGGGACTGGTAGAGATGTTTGACAGTTCCATCGGAGCTGCAACCGTAACCATGCCTTACGGAGGCAAATATCAATTAACCCCGATTCAGACAATGGTTGCAAAGTTACCGGTATTAAAAGGCAAATGTGATACTGTTACTATGATGAGTTATGGCTTTGATCCTTATCTCTCAAGCTGGAGTCCTTACCATGGTGCTGTTTATGCTATTATATCTTCCGTAGCTAAAATAGTTGCAGCAGGCGGTGATTATAAGAAAATTCGTTTTACATTCCAGGAATATTTCAGAAGGCTTGGAACCGATGCAAAACGTTGGGGTGAACCATTAACTGCACTTTTGGGTACATTTGATGCCCAGATGAAGTTAGGCCTTCCGTCCATCGGCGGTAAAGACAGCATGTCAGGAACCTTTAATGATATTGATGTACCTCCTACATTGGTTTCCTTTGCAGTTAATGTAGCTGATATTCACGATGTTATCACACCGGAACTAAAAACACCTGGTAATATACTTGTTAAGTTTGATATGGAAAAAGATGTTTATGACCTGCCTGTCTATGAGCAGATTAAAGCTCTTTATGATAAGATTCAGATACTTACGAAGGATAAAGTATTGGTTTCTGCTTATGCCTTAGGGGGGTATGGTATAGCGGAAGCAGTTAGTAAGATGGCATTTGGTAATCAGCTGGGTGTCCTGATCAATCAGAAAGTAGGTAAGGAAGAATTATTTGCTCCGGCCTACGGCTCCATACTTGCGGAACTTAAGGAAGAGGATCTGATTAAACTGGACAGGATTAATATAACCTATAAAATAGCAGGTAAAGTAATCCCACAGCCTAAGTTTTTAATAGGTGGTGCAGAAATTACCATGGAAGAAGCGTTATCCTCCTGGACGGCTGCTTTAGAGAAAGTATTTCCTACCCGCTCTATGTTAGAACCTGAGATTAAGAATAAGAAGACGGAACCATATTTATTTGATGCAAAGACAGTTTACATTGCAAAAAATAAAGTAGCGAAACCGAAAGTATTTATACCGGTATTTCCGGGAACCAACTGTGAATATGACAGCTTAAAGGCTTTCGAATTGGCTGGGGCTGAGGTAACTACCACCGTATTTAAAAATTTAAACGCAGGAAATATCAGAGATTCCGTAGATGCGTTTGAAAAGGGGATTAATGAAGCGCAGATTCTTATGTTCCCGGGTGGTTTCTCCGCAGGAGATGAACCGGATGGTTCCGGTAAATTTATTGCTACCGCATTCCGTAATGACAGGATTAAGGAAGCTGTTAATAACCTGCTTAAGAATAGGGATGGTTTAGTCCTTGGTATCTGCAACGGTTTTCAGGCATTGATAAAATTAGGGTTGGTACCTTATGGTGAAATCACACCTCAAAGGGAAGATTCTCCCACTTTAACTACGAATAATATTGGCCGTCATATCTCCAAATCCGTATATACTAAAGTGGTATCCAATAAATCTCCATGGTTAACTATGGCAGAATTGGGCGGTATCTATGCAATTCCGGCATCCCACGGCGAGGGCAGGTTTGTTGCAAATGAGGAATGGATTAAGAAATTATTTGCAAATGGCCAGGTAGCCACCCAGTATGTGGATATGGATGGAAATCCCACCATGGACGAGGATTATAATCCTAACAGCAGCTATTATGCAATTGAGGGAATTACAAGCCCTGACGGCAGAGTACTTGGCAAAATGGCTCATTCCGAAAGAAGAGGAGATGGTGTGGCAGTGAATATATACGGCAACCAGAACCAGTATATCTTTGAATCCGGCGTAAATTATTATAAATAGATATCATGAATAATATAGGGAATTGAAATAAAGATTTAAGATCAAACCTTTGATTTTTAAACTAAATAATTAAAAATTTAACTTATGCTGCTGTAAATATAAATTGATAAATTAATATTTGCAGCAGCTTTAATTCCGCGAAAGCAAAGTGAGAATTAGCAAGCTTGCTTGCAATAATCCGAACGCGCACGCGAACCGGAGAAACTCGCAAAGCGTATTTCTTCCGGTTTGTAGATACTGGAAAAGTAATTCTATCTCAAAGTTATTTAATTTATTACATTCAATAGAATGAGCTTTTATTCAAATTACGAATTCACCAATTAAGATTGTTAATTTTTATAATAAAAGATTGAATACTGTCGATATTTCTGATATAGTGATATCACATAAAAGTGGATAATTTACAGTTATTAAGTAAGGCTTAAGGATGGAATAAATTATGAATCAATTATTATCCTTTCTATCAACATTAGCAACTGTTATATATTTGTTTGTAGGATTTAATACATATAAATTAAATAAGAAATCGAGGGATGGTTTTATATTTCTGCTTTTAACCTTATCTCTTTCTATTTGGTCTTTTGCCTATTCCTTTGCTTATACCGCAGATAATGAGTTTATATTTTCTGTCTGGAATAAAGTGTCTGCAATTGGTTGGTGTACTTTCCCTGCTCTGGTCTTGTTTTTAGTTTTATCAATAACGAATAACCCGGTCTTAGATAAATTTATATACAAAGTTATAATCGCCATACCTGGTTTCTTCTTATTATTTACAGAAATCTTTTTATTCGGGGAAGCGATCAGATATTCTGATTTATTATATCGTATATTTTATTATGTGGATTTAATTTACAACAACCTGTATGTAATCCTTAGTCTTATTCTAATATATAAATGGGGTAGAAATTCTGATAAATCGATACAGAAGAAACAGGCGAAAATAATAATTATTTCCGGTATTATACCGTTTCTGACTGATATATTTACACAAACAATATTACCCCTAAAACTGCATTACTATCTGCCTAATGTAACCCAGATATTTGTCTTAATAATGTTATGGGGTATTTATTATGCGGTGGTTAACTATAATTTTTTAATGGCTTCAAATTCCTTAATTGTCAACGAGTTATTTCATGAAATCCTGGATCTGACTTTTTTAATTGATTTGAATGGGAGAATTATCAGAACGAATAAACAAGTCCTGAGTTTGCTTAACTACGATTTAATTGACCTGGTCAATACGCCGATTACCAAAGTCATACCGGAAAAAAAGATAGTAAACCTTATTACAGACTTTGATCGAATTACAGATACCGTAAAACTGAATCAGGTTATAATACATACTAAAAACGGAGAACCTATTCCATTAAATATTTCAATTACTCCAATACGGGAATCAAAAAATAATTTATTATTAGGGTTTTTAATCGTTGGACAGGATATCAGAATGATTGAGGATTTAAAAAACGAAATAAGCAATCATAAAAAAACTGCGGAAAAATTAAAAAAGAGTGAGGAATTATTTCGAACTGTAACGGAAACCATACCTTTTGGTATAGTTGTTACTAACAAAAATGATAATACCTTATTATACATTAATAAAAATGCAGAAGATTTGTTCCATGTTGGTTATGACAATATAATAGGAAAAGATGCTTTTTCATTTTATAAAAATCCTCAGGACAGGTTTAAATTTGTTGAGGATATAACAAATGGCTATCAGATTAAAGACAAAGAGGTATTATTTAAACGTGGTGATAATTCGGTATTTACAGGGCTGATCACTATGGTACCGGCTGTATATAATGATAAGGAAGTTCTGCTTTCCTGCCTTGCCGATATAACGGAACAAAAAATACTGCAGCAAAATATCGTGAAATCGGAAGAAATGTTAAGTAAACTAATGGATTCTATTCCTGATTTGGTACTGGTTTGTGATATTTATGGAGATATTACTTATATTAACAAAAGTATCAAACAGATACTGGGTTATGATCCGCAAGCAGATAATATACCAAAAAATGTAATTTATTTCCTGGACGAAGATGATAAGGAAATTGCCAGAGAAAATATGAGACGGATATTAGTTGAAGATATAGGTCCGGTGGAATATAAGCATATCAAAAAAGATGGTTCTTATATTATTGCTGAAGTTAACGGCACGGTTTTACGGGATAAATCCACCGAGCCTTTCGGTTATGTTTTTGTTGCCAGGGATATTACCGAAAGAAAAAAGGTTCAGGATGCCTTAAAAAGAAGCAAAGAAGAGATTGAAAAAGTAAACAGTGAGTTAATAATCAGCAACTCCTTATTACAGGAACAATCGGTAAGAGACGGTTTGACCAATCTGTATAACCATAAATTCATCATGGAATTATTGGAACAGGAAATCGGGAAGTCCATTGAAAATAAGACCAACTTGTGCCTGATGATGTTAGATATTGATTATTTTAAAAAAGTGAATGATAATTTTGGGCATCAAACCGGTGACAGAGTTTTGAATGTTGTATCAAAATTAATTCAATTAAATGTCAGGGATTATGATTCTATAGGAAGATACGGCGGTGAAGAGTTCATGGTTGTACTGCCGGATATAAGTTTAGAGGATGCATATCAGATAGCTGAAAATATTAGAAAAGGGATTCAAAATTTTAAATTTACAAAAAAGAATCTAAATGTTACTATTAGTATAGGTCTTACGGATTTTCAATCTGAAGAAACAAAGACTTTTGTAAAACGTACTGATACCCTTTTATACCGGGCAAAAGAAAATGGTAGAAATCGTACGGAAGTTTCATAAAATAATATTGAGAAAGGAAATGGTAAGGATGATGACAATTAACCGCAGTAAAGTAGTAATTATCGGAGCAGGTTTAGTTGGTTCTTCTACAGCATTTAGTTTGATCACACAGGGTGTATGCGATGAAGTAATGGTAATTGACATTAATAAAAATAAAGCCCGGGGAGAAGTAATGGATTTATGCCATTGTGTAGAATATTTAAACCGGAATGTTAAGGTGAGCGAAGGAGATTATAAAGACTGTGGTGACGCGGATATTGTAGTTATTACCGCAGGAGCACCTCCCAAGCCAGGTCAGACAAGATTAGATACCCTTGAATTATCGGCAAATATCGCCAAATCAATTGTTGGTCCGGTTATGGAGAGCGGTTTTAGGGGACATTTTCTTGTGGTATCCAATCCGGTAGATATCATTGCTCACTATGTATATAAATTATCCGGATTACCAAAGAATCAGGTAATTGGAACAGGTACTGCCATGGATTCCGCAAGGCTGAAATACTTTATTGGAGAGTTATTTCATGTAGATCCCAGAAGTGTTCAAGGTTATACCATGGGAGAGCACGGAGACAGTCAGATGTGTCCATGGTCCCATGTTACGGTAGGAGGAAAGAGAATCTATGATATTCTGGAAGATAATAAAGAATTTGACAATGTAAATCTTGACGATATCGTAAAAAGAATAACACGGGTAGGTTTTGATATTCTGGAAGTAAAGGGTACTACCTGTTATGGTATAGCAACCACAGCCGCAGGAATTATAAAAGCGATCCTAAATGATGAAAACAAAATCATTCCTGTTTCAACCCTGTTAGAGGGTGAATTTGGGGAATATGATGTATTCTGCGGGGTTCCCGTAATTTTAAACCGCAGTGGCGTAAAAGATGTGGTTGAAGTTCATCTGACTGAGGCGGAAAAGGTTAAATTCAAAAACTCAGTAAAAGTAATCCGGGAATATACCGGCAAAATAATCCAGTGACAGCTAAGAAAATTACTAAAAATTAATGATTCTATACTTTGCTTTCGCGGAAATTAAAAGACGGCAGGCACCACTTGACTCAGATGTGGTACTGCCGTCTCTACGGTATCATGATATTACAGTATCCTGATGCCTTAAAATGTCCTCTATGGAGAGCCATTATTAAATTTAGCCGCCTTATCGTGTTTCGGTTGTTAATTTTCTGGATAAATCACTTTAATGAAGATTCCGAGTTGTTAATATGATTTGATTTTCTCCTTATATAGAAACAAAGTGAATAAACAATCGGAATGACACCAATTAATGAAATAAGCACGATAAATATAATAATAAAAGGAATCTCAATGAATGGAGCAATCATCAAAATAAAGCCTGCGATAATCCAGAGGTAGCTGGATAGTTTATGAGTTTTCCTCCAGCCTTCTTCATCATTGAATAACCACGGGAATTTCATTCCCACAATGGGGTTAACCCGATTTTTCGGAAAATAATTACCACTTAATATAAAAATGAGCCCGACCATGATGGAGATTATCAAATTTACAGGAGATTGGCTATTTATTGACCGAAGAATTATCAACGGCTGGATCATAACTGTTGCGATAGGGACAATCCATTTGCCAATTCCAATCAAAGGTTTTGCGGCATTACCTTTTACAGCTGCTTTTGCTACTGAAATATTAATTATAATATTGAGCAACATCATTAAAATTGGAAAAACAAATATTATAAACTCCTTTGGTGCATTACCGTTCGGTTTTCCTCTGTAATCTAAATGGATAACCATGGAATCAGGCAGCTTGTTATAACAGATCAAACCAAAAGCAATCGGCAAAAGGCAGATTAGAGAGCCTATCCATAAGGAGCGGCCAATTTTACTTTTCATTTTCATTTCCTCCTTTAAACTGAGATAGCCAGAGCATTAACTCATCAAATACAGATAAATTGATTTCATAATAAATGAAATGTTTCACTTTTGTCTCAAAGACCAAATCAGCTTTCTTTAATTGAGATAAGTGATAAGATACGGTGGCGTTTGTAAGGTTGAATTTTGATACAATGTCTCCGGCTGACATTCTACCGTTTTCTTTTAGTAATATCAGAATATCCCGTCGAACCGGATCGGAAAGCGCTTTAAAAATATCGGGAAATCCCACATCATCACCTCCTTTTATTTCGATAACTTTCTAAATTCATTTTAATACTTCTGGGATGAAGCGTCAATATATATTTCGATAATTTTCTAAATATATGAAAAGGTATCTCATTAAAGTTTATTTCTTGAAGTTAAATCCGCTTATCAAAATATAATAATGCAAAAAATTCTATCGTATTGCGAAAACCGATGAAAAGTAGACCATAAATCAAAACACGATTAAAGGTAAAGGTAGTTTGAATATCAGAAAATAACGATACGATATCTCCAATCGCTATTAATACAATCAAGATATAGTTTGAAAAATTCGCTGCATTATTCGATTTAAGCTGAATCACCTGCCAACGTTCGTCGTTTTTGTAATCGCTTTCCCTTTTAGATTTCCACATATAAAGAAAAAGAGTAATACCAGTATAAACAATAAGGAAAAATAAAATAATAGCTTGTTCATTCATCGTTTTTGCCCTCCTTGTGTTCAAAAACTTCATTGATTGAAACATTAAAAACTTCTGCAATTTTAAAAGCTAATTCTAATGAGGGAGTATACTTATACTTCTCTATTGATATAACCGCCTGGCGGGAAATTTCAAGCTTTTCAGCTAAATCAGCTTGTGTCCAATCACGCTCTGCTCTCAAAACCTTAATTCGATTCTGAATCAATGTATTACCTCCTTAACAAAATGTAATCTGTTTTATTATGTAATCAACAGATTACATTTTGTCAACAGTTAAATACTATTTTTAGGTGTATTTGTTAGAATCTTTGTTTAAAAATACTTTTCTATGATTCTTTGCAAGTAAGAAAATTACAAATTATTACAGATAATATACATTACAAAACTATTCCAGCAGTTACTTTTGTCCTCTTACCAATAATCATGAATATAATTTATATTTTTTTGTTAAATTTATTGGTGACAGTAAGAAATGAATACTTCATATTGACATGTGTTATATAGTGTTATATACTGTTATATAACAATGGAGGTAATTGATGGAAATAATTATAAGTTTCAAAAGCAGTGTTCCAATTTACGAACAAATTATAAATCAAGTAAAAGATGCAGTTTTAAAGGGAGATTTAAAAGAAGGTGAAATATTACCTTCTGTACGAGGCCTGGCAAAGGATTTGGGAGTTGGTATATTAACCGTTCAGAAAGCATATGATGCCCTCCAAAAGGATAAGATTATCGAATCGGTAAAAGGAAAAGGTAATTTTGTACGGTGTGAATATTTCAATAAAATTGAAGATGAGCAAATACAAATTTTTGAATCTCATGCAGAAGAGTTGGTCTTAGAAGCAAAACGGCGAGGTTATTCAAAAGATGATGTTCTGAAATTAATAGAGATATTATTTGAATAAAAATCGGATTAATTATAAGTAAGTATTGTTTTTTAGTGAAAGGTAGAGATATGGAAAATATTTTGGAAATCAACAATATTACAAAAAAATTTAAGACTTTTGAATTAAAAAATATAAGTTTTTCTTTAACTCAAGGAAGTATTATGGGGCTGATAGGTGCTAATGGCGCCGGTAAAACTACCATCATATCATCTATTTTAAATATTCAGCCAATAGATTCAGGAAATATTAATTTATTCGGTGAGAAACATAATAAACTGGATTTAAGAGAAAAGGAAAATATTGGTGTTGTTTATGATGAAAATTGTTTACCAGATGAATTAAATTCTTGGGAAATAAACAAAGTTTTTAAAGGAATATATATAAATTGGAATAGTGATACTTTCGGGAGTTATCTAAAAAGATTAGATATTCCAAATAATAAAAAAATTAAAGAACTTTCCAGAGGGAATAAAATTAAATTGAATTTAGCTGTAGCTATGTCACATGGAGCACGGTTATTGATTTTAGATGAAATTACAAGTGCTCTGGATCCAATTATGCGAAACGAAGTTTTAAAGATATTTATGGAATTTGTTCAGGATGAGAGGAGGAGTATATTACTGTCTTCACATATAACAACTGATTTGGAAAAAATAGCTGATTATATAACTTTTTTAGATAAAGGTCATATTGTTTTTTCAGAAGAGAAAGATTTACTGATGTACAATAATATCATTATTCGATGTAAAAACATAGAGTATGAAGAACTGGATAAGAACGGTGTTATAGCGAGTAAAAAATCTGAAAGTGGAGTAGTAGCTTTGGCAAAAGCTGATTTACGTTATTATTGTGAAGAAAAAGGATTGGTACATGAAGAACCGACAATCGATGAGATAATGTTACTTTTGTCTAAGGAGGATAAATGATGAAAGGGTTACTTTTAAAAGACTTTTATAATATAAGAGGAGTTTTAAAAACATATGGAGTCATTTTGTTATGTTTGCTTGTTTTTTGTTTTGCGACTAAAAAGAAGTAATTATAGGCATTATTCCAGTTTTGATACTAAGTACTCTAATTATAACATCTTTTAGAGTTGATAAGTATGTTACTGTTTTGCCATTGAAAAAAAACACAGTAATTATGTCGAAGTATTTATTATTAATATTACTAACCATAATAGGAAGTCTACTAGGAATCATTCTTTCGTTACCTTACTTATTTATCGAAAGTGGAAAGTTCGCGATTGTAGAACAAGTTGTTTTAATGGGGATAAGTATATCCATATGTTCAGGTACATTTCTAATTATAGTGAATTGCTTAATTGAAGAATCATCGGAGAAATTAGAACTATATACTATAGTTGCCTATATGATATCCGTGGTTGTTGTAATGGGTGGATATAAAATAGTAAGTAGTATATTGAAAGTAAAAGGTGTTTTGGGATGGGGAATATTTTGTATAATTATTTTGGCTTTAAGTATCTGTGCGGAGCAAATTTTATCAGGTTATTACTTTTACACTTCTCAGAGATTGTGGGAAAAAGATGAAAACAAAGCTACAGATTAATAAAAGAAATCGGATATTTAATAATTCCTTTTACAATATATGAGAATAATTGATGAGGGTATATTAAAAGAAATTTCTAAAATTAGAATAAAAAGAGAAAGAATCTAACGAATAACCAATTGTTAATTGACATTTTTGTATCTATAAATCCATACAACTAATACATGTTTATATAATATGACTTTAAACCACTGCAGGGATCCGTATTAGCTGTATGGTATATTTAGAAAATTATATAGTTCGGTAATTATCTAAATTATTGAACATATAAAAAGGAAAATCCCTAAAATGAAAACGGTAATCCTATTGTATGCTTAATATTTTCTGGATGCGTGTTGGTTTTTTGCAGCGTTCTTAAAAAACTGAGTTTTCGCTTTCAGGTAAGCGGCTTTATTTGCACTATGCTGTGCTTCTTTTCTTAATTTTATATAGGATTTAAACCGTTCCTGAGTCAGGGTACCATCTTCCAGAGCTGCTTTTATCGCACAACCGGGTTCCCTGGTGTGACTGCAGTCATTAAATTTACACTGGGAAGCTAATTCCTCAATATCGGAAAAGGTTTCTCCGATCCCCTCATCTGCGGCCCAAATACCCAGTTCGCGCATTCCCGGTGTGTCAATAATAAGGACACCGTTATTCAGTTTAAATAATTGGCGATAGGTGGTGGTATGATGACCCTTACTGTCATCCTCACGGATAATGTTTACTTTCATCAGTTCTTCACCCGCCAGAGCGTTTACCAGAGAGGATTTACCGATTCCGGAAGAACCGAGAAATACAAGGGTAGCAGCAGGTTTCATGTATTTATTCAAGGCGTCCATACCTAATCCGGTGTAGGTACTGATTACGTGTATTTCCATACCTGGGGCAACAGACTCTATTTCAGCAACCATATCACTGTAATCTTCACATAGATCAGCTTTTGTTAACAGGATTACCGGAGAACCTCCGCTTTGCCAGGCTGTGGTAAGATAACGTTCAATTCTCCTTACGTTAAAGTCATAATTTAGGGATGCCATAATAAAGACGTAGTCAAAATTAGCTGCAACAATCTGTTCACTGGCACTGGTCACATTATTTCTTAAGGTTGGATTTAACCGGGAAAAACTGGTGCGTCTTTCTAAAACCCGATAAATAACATCGTCTCCAATTGGATTAGGTTTGATTAAAACAAAGTCCCCTACTGCAGGATAGGTCTGGTATTTGGAATCCTGATAAAAGATGGACCCTTTTAGCTTTGCATTATTTTCTCCGGCTGAAGATATAAGCTGATAAGTTTCTTTTTGCACGGATAATACTCTTGCAGGCTGCAAGCCGGCACCTTTTTCTTCTTCTGTAATTTGTCTCTCGTAAATATCGTTATAACCATAATCTGTTAAGTTTATCATTAATAATTCCTCCAAGATTAATTTTTAAAATAATAATGAATTTTTGTTTGTTACAATAGGTAGCTATATAAGGCGGCTGTCCTTAAAACATAAAAATAAGCACAAAAAAAACACGCCAATTCGCGTGCCTGTTATATTAAAAAGTATGATGAATCTAAAAGATAGTAACACAAAAATGATACTATACATAAGAGTTCATATTTTAAAATACATTCCACGAAAGGTTTTAGTGCAGAGCAAACAAAATAAAGGGTAACAAACCCGATGAAGTTACCGGATCAAGAAATCCAATAAACATATTATTTATTTTGTCGAAAGAAAATATAAAGGTAAGGTTATATACCATAACATCATATTCTCCCTTTATGCTCCGCTCATATTCAGTTTAAGAATAAACCACCATATAAGCTAAAGTCATAATAAACACAACTCCTTTCGGGAAATTGAGGATTCAATCTCCAAGTGTATCAGCATATTATATTTATGCTAAATTACACCATATAATATTTCATTCTAATTACATTTATTATTATTGTCAAGATTTATTTTTTTATTATTAGTATTAAAGTAAGTCTATTATGTGATTTATTAAAAACCATAAGTTATTTATCAACAGTCAGCCTATTCGTGTGAAAAAACTGTTCAACAAAAGAAGGGGATTATTACTTTATTGCAGCTTTTTTAACTACTTTTAAGACATAATAGAATTTGTGAAATAGTACATTGACATACATAGTAATATTTGATAAAATGTAATTCGGAGGTGAACAAATGGGAGACTTTATCAGCAGTGATTTAATCCGCGGTCATATTGATACAATCATATTACGGGTATTATTAGATGGCGATAATTACGGATATGAAATTATAAAAGCAATATCGAAAAACAGCGATGGAGAATATGAGTTAAAAGAACCTTCCCTTTATACCAGTCTGAAACGGCTTGAAAAACTGAATTATATCAGCAGTTATTGGGGAGATGAAACCCAGGGCGGCAGGCGTAAATATTATAAAATAACAAACAGCGGTATTTCTTTCTATGAGGACGCAGTAACGGCTTGGAATGCCGCTGTGATAATAATCAATAAATTGATTCAAAGGGGGCAGGAGCATGAATGACCTTAATAACATGAAACATACAAATGTGATAGATAATTATGCTGTAAAAGAACTTAAAATTTACGTGGATCAGTTATTTAAGAAATATAAAAATAACCGAAAAGCCGCTGATTTGAAAGAAGAGATATTAAGTAATCTGGAAGCAAAATGGATGGATTATATCAATCAGGGAATGAGTGAAAAAGAAGCATTATTAAAAGTTAAGAACAGTATTACCAGTATTGACGGGTTAGTGGAAGATAATAAATTATTTTATGCCAGCCGATTTAAATTAGCAAGGCTGCAATTAATTTTAATGTATCTTATCATTGCCTGGATACTAACAACACCGGTGATGATCTTTCATAGATACTCACTTCTTAATACGCTGTTAATTTTGGCTGTTATCATTACCGGAATTTGTTATATCATTAAGAATAAGCAGTTAAAGAATAACGATATTATAAGTTCTCAACCAATAGAAAGTTATCAGAAGTGGAAAAAAGCAATCTGGTTGTTATGGGGTATATTTTTCCTGGTGAATATACTTTTAATTACCGGAATAAATTTTGCCAGCAATATATGGTTTTTAAGACCAATTAAAATAGCCGGACCTTACCAGCTTGCAATGCTGGCAATACAGTATTATATACCTTTCATCACAATTTTAATTCCAATTGCCGTAAGCCATATTTATAGAATCTTAATTAAGCATAAAGCAGGTGATTATGATGAAGATTAGGAACCGGATTATTACAGTGTTGTTAATCATTGGTGCTATTTTATATATCATTGTAAGGTTTATTATTATTCCTGATAATGCAAGAAAAGAGGAAGAATATAATAAGGCACAACTTAATGCAGCTACCCATGATTTAAACCGAATTCTGCCTTATAAAAGTCCTTATATGGGAGATGCCCCCAATATTATCAATTTATATAATAATCTTCCAATGGCAGTTGATAGGACATTCCATCTATTATCGGATGAACTGACCTTAGAGATTAATTATAAAGACGATCTGCTTTTAGCAGGTAAAAAAAGTATAGAGATGCAAGGAGTACAGGCAGGGGAGGATGATAGCAAACAGGATGATATTTATCAATATGAAGTTTTTAAAGACTTACTTTATAATTCTACCGCTGCATTTGCACTGATAGATAATCTGAAAAAGATAAATTATAACTTTTCCGATATCAACTACAGTGTAACACGGAATATGATTGAAGATTTATATTCCGTGAAGTTATCGGATTTATTGACAGAAGAGAATTGGAGGAAACTGGTTCAGGATAATTTAAATGATCCGGAGTTGGTAAGTAGTAGTATGGAAAAGGCTTTTGAGGTTCCCTGATTGTATTTTTATAACTCATAATAGGGGAAGGAGAAATACTTCCTATTATGAGTTATAATCAGGTAATTTACGAAACACCATCATTGCATTAATATACCATGCAATACAATTTCAGAGCTGAACTTTGCCTATAGGGCAAAAAATATTAAACTAGGTAAGTGAATTATTTAGTACTCTCATTTAAAAATTCATATTGGGAAACAAATAAATCATGATAATTCCCTTTTAATTTCATTAATTCTTCATGGTTACCCATTTCCTGAATACTTCCACCGTCTACATAGAGAATACAGGAAGAGTTTTTTATCGTGGAAAGCCTGTGGGCTATAATAAAGGAGGTTCTTCCCACTAAGAGTTTACTTAAGCCCTCCTGTAACAGGATTTCTGTTTCCGTATCAATACTGGAGGTCGCTTCATCCAGAATTAAAATCTTAGGATCTGCAAGCAAGGCTCTGGCAAAGGAAATTAACTGTCTTTGTCCGGCTGATAAGCGGCTGCCTCGCTCATTTACTTCGGTGTAGTATCCATTTTCCAGTCCCATAATAAAATCGTGGGCACATACGGTTTTGGCAGCAGTCATTACCTGTTCATCCGTGGCTTCCATATTACCGTAACGGATATTATCCATAATCGTTCCGGAGAAAATAAAACTGTCCTGGAGCATGACGCCCATCTGTTTACGAAGGGATTTAATGGTTGCTTTGCTGATGTCAATTCCATCAATTAAGATCTCACCGGAATCCAGGTTATAAAAACGGCTGATCAGATTGATGATGGTCGTTTTGCCCGCACCGGTGGGACCTACGATTGCAAAGGATTCGCCCTGATTTGCCTTAAAACTAACCTTATTTAAGATACGGATGCCGTCTTCATAACTAAAACACACATCTTTAAATTCTACCGTACCTTTGATCGGAGGCATTGCCGCAGCTCCCTCCATATCTTTAACCAGAACCGGTTCATCAATGGTTTCCATGATTCTCTCAAGATAGGAAATTGCAGTTAATAAGGAATTATAAAAGCTGGCGAGAGTATTAATCGGTGCCCAGAATCTTCCTATATATCCGGTAAATGCAATTAATACACCAATGGTTATTCCGGGTATCTGATTATCAATCCAGGCAACACCCAGGGTATATACGGCGGCGGTCGTTAAGGTAGATATATTGTCGATAGCCGGCCATAAAAGGAAATTTAATCTAACTGCATTCATCCAGGCTTTACTGTAGTTATTACTTAAGCTGTTAAATATTTTGATATTTTCCTGTTCCCTTACAAAACTCTGGGTAACACGGATACCGTTAATACTTTCGGCTATGTAAGCATTTAAGTTGGAGGACTTATTGCTGGAAATCTGCCAGGCAACCCTCTGCTTCTTCTTGATAATAAAAATCAATGCCATAAGTACCGGCAATCCCAATAAACATATTAAGGAGAGACGGATATTAATGGACAGCATAAATGCAACGATAAAGAAAAGGCTGAATAAATCTGTTATGGTATTTACGATACCGTTGGAAAGCAAATCACTTAAGCTGTTAACATAGTTAACGACACGTACCTGTATTTTACCGTGGGGTCTGTCATCATAATAGGAAAAGGGCAGTTCCTGCAAATGATTAAAAATATCGCTTCGGATCTGATGAATGATGTTCTGGCCTAATCTTGTGGTTATATGAATCTTCATACGTAAGAATACTACGATAATTAAGTTAAACAGCAGCAGGAGTAAACTGATTGTTACGATTCCTCTTATATTTTTATTTGGGATGTAATCATCCATAATGGTCATTAAAATTCTTGGGGTAAACATACTGAGAGCACTGGATATCACCATGAGGATAATCGTAAATATCATATCTTTTCTATGGGGCTTAATATAGGAATAAAGCCGCTTTAACTGTTCAAAGCTGAATTCGGACTGGAGCGTTTCATCAATATCATATTTATTTCTAGCCATTGTATTTTCCTCCTTTTTGCTTTGTTTTTAAGTATTTATCAAATTCTCCGTATTGATGGTTAAATACGGTATGATAATAACCTTTCTTAGCGATGAGGCTGTCATGATTACCGGATTCTACAATTTTACCGTTATCAAGTACCAATATGACATCCGCATCTTTAATAGAAGAAATACGGTGGGCTATAATAAATACGGTCCGATTGGAAAGAGAGGCTAATTCACTTTGAATATGAGCTTCGGTTTCCATATCGACTGCCGACGTCGTATCATCCAGTATTACAATGGATGGATTCTTAAGCAGGGCTCTTGCAAGGGAGATTCTTTGCTTTTGACCGCCGGATAACCCCATACCACGTTCCCCTACAATGGTGTCATACCCATCGGGCATATTTTGTATAAATGCATCTGCATCAGCAATTCTGGCAGCTTCCTTCACTTCTTCAAAGGTACAATTAGGATTCCCATAAGCGATATTACCCTCGATGGTATCTGAAAATAAAAATACATCCTGCATAGCCATACCGATATTACTGCGCAGACTATATAAATCCATATCTTTTACATTAATACGGTCAATGGTAATTTCACCGTTTGTTACATCGTAAAAACGGCATAATAGATTCATCAGGGTGGATTTACCCGAGCCGGTTGCTCCGATGATACCTACCGTCTGTCCTGGTAATATTTTAAAATTAATATCTGTTAAGATAACATCATCTTCGGCCCGGTAATTAACATGTTTAAATTCAATTTCTCCTTTTAAGCGTTTGTTACCAATCGCATTTCTCGGAGTTTTTATAACGGGTTCTTCCTTAATGGTAGCGTATATTTTTTCAACAGATGTTACAAACCTTTGATAGTCGTTGGCAAGCCAGCCGGCCATTCTCAGAGGGTTGTTTAGCATCCATAAATAACCGCTTACCGTAACCAGTTTACCAAGAGATATGTATCCTTTTACTACCATGATACCGCCGGCTAAGTAAAGAATAAAAGTTAAGAAACTGGACAAAAATTCGAATACGGGAACATATTTACGCCAGATGGCAGCAGCTTTCAGTTCCGCATCCCGGTATCCGTCATTTTCCTTGTTAAATTTCTCTATCTCAAAATCTTCTTTTGCAAATGCTTTAACAACCCGGTTGCCGCTGACATTTTCCTGAACAGCTGTGTTAAGGCTGGAAAAATGCTTACGAATGTTATGAAAAGCCGGTTTAATCGCTTTTAATTGTTTTGAAGTAATTAACACGGTAATGGGCATTACCGCAATCATACATAAAGCCAGGCGGAAATCAACCGTAAAAATCATAATCAATGCAAAACATAGCAGCAAAGTATTTTCATAGATAGAATAGATTACAAATGCCACGAAGTGGCGGATTGCATCCATATCACCGGTTTGCCTGGACATTAAATCACCGGTACGATTTTTGTTATAAAAGGTAAAATCTTCTTCCAGGAAGCGGCGATATACATAATCACGCATGGTATAGAGCATTTTCTGTGAAGTAGTCTCAAACATATATAAATATGTATATCGAATAATCGATCTTACTAATGTAGTAACAATGAGAAGCAATACTAAATTTAATAGTAACTCCTTATGTCCCCCTTGATTACATCATCCACAATAATACCTGAAATATATGGGTTAATAATGGTAAGGCCGGATGATATGGTAACTAGAACAAGTGCAATGATTAAGTTAAGCCGGTATTTTTTCAAAAATGAAAAAAACCATTGGATAGCTGTCATAAATAAAGTGTCCTCCCCTTTTCTTCTGTTTCTATAGATTCTGTTCCATTATATTATTATAAATAATTTTTAAAATGTACTTTGTTATTTAAAACATGTCGAATATTATAATAGCGAAAGTTTTCGTTAAATATTTAACATCTTTTTTAGCTGATAAAATTTATTATTATTAAGATAAGCCAAAGTAAAAAAAAGATAAAATAGTACAAAAAATGTGTTTTTCATTTGGAAAAAAGGTGTTATAATAAAATGTAGTTTTAAAGCAACGAATACCAAGCCTGTTAGCTGGTAACAGACTAATTGCCGTAGGTATAATTCTTGCTAGCAAAGATGAGGAGGGTATCGTATGTGCCAGCATCAATTTGATATAACCTATAATGACTTGAATCCAACCATATTTTTTGCCAGTAAACAGAAGATGATAACGGAATCTGTGTATCATGATCATGATTTTACTGAATTAACTTATATATTATCAGGTAAGGGGAAGTATTTATTAGAGGGGAATGTATATGATGTGGAAGCAGGAGATGTAATTATATGCAATCCTGGAGTAAAACATCAAAATATTCTGGTTAATCCCAAAGAACCTACCGTAGAATTTTTTGCAGGTTTTACAGATTTTCATTTCAAAAATATGCCCCCAAATTCCATTATTTTAAGAGACGGAGGATATATACTCCATACAACTTCCGAGATTAAACAGGAAATTTCAAGGCATTGTTTTGAAATGCTGGCTGAAAATGAATCCTGCCAGGTGGGCAAATATTTTATGTTAAAAGCGCATTTAATACAGATCTTGTTATTAATGATTCGAGATATAACAGAAGCCCAGGATAATAATCAAAAAGGCTGTAATTTTGAGTCCTATAATAAAAGTTATGCTGTGAAAAAGATAATCAATTATTTAAATGAAAATTATGAAAATAAGATATCTTTAGATCAAATTGCACATAATATGTATCTGAGCCCAGTGTATATTTCTAAGATTTTCAAAGAAGAAACAGGAGAGTCACCAATTAATTATTTAATAAAAATAAGGTTGGAAAAAGCGAGAGATATATTACTTACATCAGAAGGCGGCAGTATTAAGAGTATAGCTAATAGTGTCGGATATGACGATGTTTACCATTTTAGTAAGTTATTTAAGAAGTACTATGGTATATCGCCCCTTTATTACAAGAAGATTGCTTTGGAAAAGCATGCCTGATCCAAAACAGATGTAGTTTAAAGATATTTAAGCGTGGAATTGGAGTCATTTATGAATTTATATGAAGCAATATTTGTTAGAAAAACAGTAAGAAGATACAAGATGGAACCCCTGGATCAAACTTTACTGGATAATATTATGAATTTCGCAGAAAGTACACTTAAGTTATTTGAGGGTATTAATGTTGAATATAGATTAATGGATCAGACCGATATTTATAAGTATTTTAACGGTACACTTACTCATAGAGCGCCCCATTATCTTGCCATATATTCTGAAAATATATCCGGTTACCAGATGAATGCAGGTTATCTGATGCAGCAGATTTCCCTATATATGACTGCAAAAGGGATTGGCTCCTGTTATTTAGGTATGCTAAAACCTAAGAAAATGAAACAGGATGGTTCTAAACTGGAATATATCATTACTTTAGCTTTTGGTAAAGCGGAGAACGAGGTTTACCGTTCCTCCGATAAAGCGAAACGCTTACCGATGGATGATATCGCAATCTTTAAGAGCGAAGTAAACCGGAATATTAAAACGATGATTCAGGCAGCGCGGCTGTCTCCATCCAGTATGAACAGCCAGCCTTGGAGACTAGTGGTTTATGATAACCGGATTCATATATTCTGTAAAAAGAATATATTTTTAACCGGTGTCTTAAATGAAGTCAAATTAATTGACATCGGTATATGTCTTGCACATCTTCTGGTAACGGCAGAAGAGTTGTGGGTGGACGTTAAGGTTATTCACCTGGATAATATCAGCAGTATTGCTTTTAAGAAAAATGATTATGTTATTAGTATTAAAGTGTGTTAATTTTATGAAAAAAATATATTAAATAAATAATTAAAAAAGTATTGACAAACAGTTCATATTATATTATACTATGTCATGTGCTTGAGGGAAACACAAAACAAGAAAAGCACATGATATGCGCGAGTGGCTCAGTGGTGGAGTATCGCCTTGCCAAGGCGAGGGTCGCGGGTTCGAATCCCGTCTCGCGCTTAATATAAAAAAGGATTCTTCGTTAGAAGAGTCCTTTTTTATATTCAAATACCAGATAAGAATCGAACTCATACGAGAATAGACTTAGGGAGAATGCGCAAGCATTCTCCGGCGGCTTTGCAGAGCAATGCCGCTGCGGGGAGTCGCGGGTTCGAATCCCGTCTCGCGCTTACGAAATCCCTTGATTTTCAAGGGATTTTTTATTGCGTCGATATGTACATCGTATGTGCACTAGTTTTTCTTGTTCTTTTTATTGCTACTATTCAGAGCCTTATTCATAATATCTAAGTTCTCTTGTTCCGTATTGGGATTGTAAATATAGCCGAGGGTGGTTTTTTCATCGACTTGTCCAAGAATATCCCGTATCATATCTAATGGCAATCCTTCATTACTCAATCGGCTTGCAGTAGTCCTTCTTGTACAATGAGGACTTTTGTATGTAACTCCTGCATCTCTGCAATATTTACTAAGCCAATAGGTTACTGCTCTTGCAGTTAGTCGCTCACCATTTCTTTCAAAGATAAACTCACCATCGGGATTAAGTAATTTAGCTTTTCTTATGATTTCCTTTGCTACGTCAGTAAGAAGAATAAAGCGGTACTCCGAATCATTTTCCTTTTTCAGATGCTCCACTATCTGGACACCGGCGCTCTTAAAACTCTTTCCATCAAAGACAAGCACCTTTTCTTCCATCCTTTGAATTGCTATTTTTCCGTATTCGATATCAGAGAATTTAAGCGCTACACTCTCTTCGATACGAACACCAAGCTGGAACATAAGCTGAATGCATAATGCTTCAATCGTACTTTCCTCTTCAGAATGTGTATCTAAAGCATCAAATTCATCATTTAGATATAGCTTCGAACCATCACTTTTCTTTCTGACTGCCGGAACTTTGCTTTGGTATAGATTCCATTCATTGGATTCTCTACAATTATCTCTTCATCGATAGCAATCCGCATTAAAGCAATCATTATGCTTTTCATGTTGTTGTATTCTCTGGTAGAGAAATTAAATTTGGTAATGGTAGCATTAAAGAAATCATTCAGCATCTTGGTTGTCAGCTTTGAAATCGGTACATGAATGATGGAATGGTCTTAATCATATGTGGGAAGTACTTTTTGAGTGTCTGCAATTCTTTTTTGAAAAATACTTCTTGGTCCTCAAGACTCATTTCCGTTATTTTCTCATATGGTGGGTAAATCAAAAATTCATCTATGAACTTTGTTTGCTTATCCACTGCACCTTGCACTTTTAACTGCCCTTTAAATTCCCCTCTTTCATACATGCGATTGAAAGCAGTAAGATAAGTTTCTCCATCTTTCAGATTATTCACTATACAGGTGTTAAGATGCGTAAGTGATGTATCAATATTTTTGTTCCCGTAGTTTTTCAGTGTCCTGAAATTATGTTGATAATGCATCATGGATTTTATGACCCTGGTGTCTTAAAATACAAACATTTGCCATAAATATTTCCTCCTTTATAATTTGTTAATTAGGTACATCAATAAAAATAACAGCCCAATTTAAAAAGTAGTATTTTTTTACGATTTTTTAGGAAATGATTTTTAATTCTTTTATTTCAGATTATCTGTATTAACTCACTAGAGCAGTAAACTGCAACTGCCCTGCTCGCTCTCCGAGGGGTACGCGACGCTTTTGCATCATCCTCACATCAAAACAACGAAGGATCCATGCATAGCATGGAGCTTCGTTGTTTCGATTCCACCTTCTCTGGCGGTAGTATTTTCACTGTCATAGCGCTTTGGGCAAAGCTTTTATGCTTCAATAAGTGTATATCAAACTTATTTGATTACCTCTTTACAGGCAATGTTTATTTATGACAGAAAGAAAGCATACACCTTTTAAAGAAGTGTAGTATAAGGTACACTTATTCTGATTGTGTACTTATCTTATATGGAAATTTTAGTTTATTATCAATATCTCTTATGTTATAATTGTTTGAATTGGTAAACAATGCTATCTTCATTTATTGCATCTCTTAGAATGCAGTTTATCCTTATAATCAAATCAATGGTTATTTAACCATGAGAGTAGGTTAATATTTATGTCAAAACAAAGCAGAAAAAATAATTTTATAAAGCAGGCAGGTATTCTGGCTTTAGCTGGTATTATATGTAGAATTATTGGAATATTATATAGACGTCCATTAACTGAACTACTTGGTACAGAAGGTCTTGGTTATTATAGTATTTCCTATAATATTTATGCAATTATTCTTCTAATTTCTTCTTATAGTATTCCATCGGCGCTTTCGAAAGAAATGGCAAAAAAATTAATACTAAAAGAATACAAGAATGCTCAAAAACTTTTCCATTGTGCCATTGTATATGTTTTTATAGTAGGTGGTCTAGCTAGTTTTTTTACTTATTTTTGCGCCAGTTTTTTAGTAGAAAATAACTCAGTTATTGTTCTTCAAGTTTTTGCTCCTACTATTTTTCTATCGGGCCTTTTAGGTGTATTTAGAGGATATTTTCAGGCACATAGAACCATGCATCAGACTTCCTTATCTCAGATTCTTGAGCAAATTTTCAATGCTGTTGTCAGCATATTGGCTGCATATTTTTTTATAGAAGCAGTTAAACAGTCAACCCCCACTACTCAAGCAATATACGGTGCAATTGGCAGTGCAATTGGAACCGGAGCGGGTGTACTGATTGCTCTTTTATTTATGCTGATAATATATCTTTTGAATAAAGGTTTCATTCAAAAACGGATTCAAAGGGATATTGATAATCAGACAGAACCATATGTTGTAGTGTTAAGGAGAATTTTTTTTACAATAACCCCCATTATATTGAGCACATTTATTTACAATTTAAGTACCACTTTAAATCAAACAATTTACACAAAATTACTTATTTATTTAAAAGGTTTTGAAGAAAAGATAGTTGCCTCTCAATATGGTATTTTTTCAGGTGAAGCCGTTGTTATTACCAACATCCCAATAGCTCTTGCATCTGCCATAGCAGCTTCAATACTACCGAGTATTTCAGGAACTTATTCTCTTAGTAATATAAAAGATACGAATCGTAAAATCGATATGGCTATTCGAACTACAATGCTAATTTCTATACCATCGGCTGTTGGACTTGCCGTTCTCTCAAGACCAATAGTTCAAATCTTATTTCCACAAAAAGATACATTAATGCAAGCGTCCGAAATACTTCGCTTTCTTAGTATTACTGTTATTTTTTATTCGCTATCAACAGTAACCAATGCCGTTCTCCAAGGCATAAATAAAGTAAATCTCCCTGTTATAAATGCCTTGATTTCACTAGTAATACAGACAACTGTACTTGTTGTAATATTATTATTTACCGATTGGAATATATATGCACTTACTATAGCAGCTATCGTATATTCATTCCTTATGTGTGTTCTTAATGGATTTTTCATACGGAAAAAATTAGGATACAGATTGAATATAAGGAATAATATTCTTATACCCTTTGCCGCTTCAGCTATAATGGGGATGATAGCAAGATTATCATATATATTATTCTATGTTTTATGTAAAAGTAATACGATTTCGATTTTTTTAGCCATAATTATTGCAATTCCTCTTTATGGCATAATAGTCATAAAGTTTGGTGGTATAAACGAAAGTGAACTTATTATTCTACCAAATGGAAAAATGATAGTTGGATTCGCAAAAAAGCTGAAATTATTGTGATGAATAGGAAATTATAAAACGATAAAAACTAGTTCATTTTCCCCAAAAAAATATGTGCACTATTATGTGCACATAAATCAGAAGTGGATGGAACCCCTTTCTTTTCAGTATCTGTAGGATAGGATTATGGTTCGAATCCCGTCTCGCGCTTAACTAACTTCGTCAGAAGTCCTTATTTTAAAAGGCCTCTGTGATTTTTCATTTCTGGAGTTTTGAGTACCCATGAGTACGTCACTTTTTCCACCTCATCCGACTTCCTTGTACCGCAGTTAAAATATTCTTGCAAAAGTTTTTTCATAAAAATGCCTCACTTTAAAATAAGATGGCATTTTTGTTTGTTATGATTTTAAAATTTCTGTTTGTTATTTTTGTTTCTATGCCTCAATTTGTTTCTCCTTTCGTCTTTGATGCTAAGAATATGATTGAATCACTTGTTCGATATATAAAAAAATTCCAATAACCGTTTATCCATTCATAAATGTGATGTGCAACCGTTATTGGAATATGTTGGTATATTTTTAATTTTAATGTTATAATGAATTAATATTGAACAGGTGAAATTAGAAGTGTGATTATCGTAATGTTAAGGGAGAATAGTAACATGATAAATGGTTTTATTTGTACAAATATATTTACAAGGAATTCAAAAGAGTTGACTCTATTCTATAATAAAACACTAGAAATCCCCATTATTAAGACTGATGTAGATGATTATAATGGTGTTTATTTGGGGTTTATAGAAGATGCTCCTTTGATATGTATCTGGGATTGCATATGGTGTAATCTTCCAAGCACCGGGCCTAATTCATTTGTATTTGTATGTGATAATCTCGACGATACAATAGTGAAATTAAAAGACAAGGGTCTTATTCTTGCGCTTCCCAAAAAATATGAATGGGGTACATATGAGTTGCGGGTAAATGACCCAGATGGCAATGAGGTGGTTATTGTAGAGTATACTCTAAAATTGACTTGAGTTGTTTAGCAGATTAATACCGATTACAAAATATTTGCTTAATTAACTTTCATAATAATATTATTCATAAGGAGAAGATGCAGATGGAAGTAATGAGATTGAAAAAAGATAATATCCCGGCAGTAATTGAATTACTCGGCAACGGAAAGCCATATGTTCTTCCTCATCATGACTATGTTTATTGGATAATGGAGGAGTATTTTCCTTCAAGCAATTATGTGGTATCTGCAGATAATAAGATTATTGGGTTTATATGTGCACTCCCATCAATAGATAAACAAAGTTATTTTATTTGGCAAATTGTAGTAGATGAAAACTATCGGGGCAAAAAGGTAGCAACAATATTAGTTAACCAGATTATTGATGAGGCAAAACTTAAAGGATTTAATAAATTAGAGTTAACCATAAATTGCGACAATAAGGCAAGTTACAATTTATTCGAGCGCACAGCTAATGAACACAAAGGCAGACTAAAAAGTATAGGTGAATATAGATATAAAGATTCGAATGAAATTGTCTACTCCATTGAATTTCGCTCCTAATCATATACCTGAGTACCCTCTTGAGTACGTTTAATACGGATGTGCCGGAAAGTCCCTTTCTATCAGTATTTTTTCGAGGGGATAGAATTCGAATCCCGTCCCACTTACGAAATCCCTTGATTTTTAAGGGATTTTTTGTTGCGTTGATATGTGCACCGTATGTGAACTACTATTTTATACTCTTTGGCGCCTTTTTTCAGAGCTTCATCATGATGTTAAGATTCTTTTCTTTTCCATTTTCAATGCATAGTTAATGGCCTTTTGCTGTTCCATAACTGCCCAGTTCGTTCTCCGAGGGGTCTTGCCGACGTTTTTGCGTCATCTGCTCATCAAAACAACGAAGAAGCCATGATTAGCATGGAGCTTCGTTATTTTGATTCCATCTTCTCTGAAGCTAATTTTCATTTATGTTTTATCCGCAATACTTTTATACTTTGATGAATATACTTTCTTTATCTTCTCTCTACACTTCTTTTGAAAGTGTAGATAATACATTTATACATTCTAAGTAATAAGTGTACAGTATTGAAATTCTATATTTAAATTTTCAAATTATATGATATTATATAATTAAAAGAAATTTGTCGGAAGTTGGTGAGGATAACGAATGGAATTTCAATTTCTTGGCACTGCGGCTGCCACATCAGTACCGTTAGTGTTTTGTAATTGCGAGTTATGTCAACAGGCTCGAAGAAAGAAGGGTAAGGATATAAGAAAAAGGGCATCAGCCATTATAAATAATGAGATGCTGATTGATTTAGGGCCAGATTTATGTAGTCAGGCGGAAATATATGATATTGATTTGAGCAAAGTTAAATATTTACTGCAGACACATTCTCATTCAGACCATTTCGATGGTGGACACTTTATAACAAGATGGAGCGAATATGCAACTAAAAACCTAACGCATCTTGATATTATTTGTTCTTCCGGTACATGTAGCGATATGAATCATTGGATAAAAGAAAATGAACCATCTTTTGATATACATGATACCAGTTGGAAAAAAGATATGAATTATTTAAAAAGTGGAGATATAAAAGTAGTAAATGATTACGAAATAATAGCAGTAGATTCAGAACATGATAAACGAGTGGAAGCTTTAGTATATATTATCGGTCAGAACGGAAAATATATGTTTTATGGTACTGATTTGTTAAATTTATCAAGAAAGGCATGGAACATTATTCAAAATTATAAACTTGATTTAGTAGTTTTGGACCAAACCTATGGAAGAGGTTATAATCAAGGAGGACATTTAGATAGCGGACAGGTCATTCAAATTATTAATGAAATGAGAGATAGAAAGATTATTAATGAAAAATCTTATGTTTATGCTACCCACATTTCACATGAAGGAAATGACACACATGATAACATGGAGATAACTTCTAATGTGAATAAATATCATATTGCATATGACGGTTTAAAATTAGAGTTTTAAATAATTTGATTGAAATAGCTGCAAAAAATATTAATGGAAAATATTGTAATAAATGAAACCCGTTGATATAATAGTTAAGTAACTGAATATTAATTTCATTTGTAGATTATAAAAGAATTTGGTGCTGAAATTATTTAGAATTAGTGAGGTGTATATGGAAAAAGGTCATAAGATAATTCTTGATAACTATTTGGAGTTTCTAAGAGAAAACGATATCAATATTATCCTAGATGCTGGCAGTGGACGTACGAGTTTAGCAACTATTATTTAAAACTTTCCAAAAGCAACTATTGATGCTGTAATTTACCCTGGAGATTTAAGAAAGCTGAATTCAATCAATGAAATAATGTTAAAGAATCAACAAATTAATGTTATCGAGAGAGATATATGTTTAGACATTGTTAATAAGGAATATGACTTAATAATTGCTCATTTGCTATTGGGGGAGGCGACAAAATTCGGAAATTCATATGAAGTTCTTCTTGATAAAGTATGCAATATTAATAGTAGATACATAATAATTATTGATTACCTTGAAGACCCAAAGGTGAATGAAAAATCAATTCTTGAAATCTGCAACAAATACAATTGGACAATTATATATAAATCTTATTTTAAAAATGATATTCCTCAGGTGTGGAACGATTTTGTGGGTGACCACAATTTCGGATATTTAATAAAAAAGAAATAAATAAGTAGACATAACAGAATAATCTTTAATTCCAATTTACATAGTTATTTTACTTCTCCTTTTTCCCGAATTACAAATGATTTATAGAATTGAAACAATACTCGAAGAAATAATATTCGGGTAACCGTTATCATGAATAAGATAAGCACATCTTTATATAATGGGTAGTTCTACTTATCTCAATCAAATGACATAATATAAGAGAAAATATACAATGGAATAAATTGTGAAAAATGAGAGGAATACATTTATGAACAAATTTAGTGAATTCAGTTATACTAGACCTGACTATAAACAAGTAAAAGAAAATTTGTTAAAATATAGGTATAAGATATTAAACGCTACGTCCTATGAGGATATTCGCCAATCATGGCTCTCTATGAAAGAGGTTATGCAATATCTTGAGTATATAGAAGAAATTGCATTTATACGATATTTATGTGGTATGTCAGACGAGTTTTATAAAGAAGAAGTACGTATACAGAATATAGAAGACCCACAGATAGTCGTATTGCAAAATGAATGTGACAAATTGCTTTTGAATTCATCATATATAGATCATTTCCGTTTAGAGTTTGGTGACAAGATCGTAAATCATCTTAGTAATAATGTTATGCTTTCGAATACACAAACCGTTTCATTGCAAGCTGAGGAATCTCAACTTAGGTCGGAATATATGAGCTTACTTTCTGCCAAGCAAAGAACAGAAGGATTTTCCGATAAAATCTATGACATTTTAAATAAATTAATTAAAGTTCGAACTGAAATTGCAAGAACCTTGGAGTATAAAAACTATATTGAGATGGCGTACAAAATACACGGGCGTTTTGATTATGGAGAAAAAGAGATTGCCTCATTTCGTTCGCAATTACACAAATTGATTACACCTGCATGTAATGAATTAAGAAAATCAAATACGATAAAATATCCAGACACTATTATTAAGGATACCAATGAATTAATAACTGTAATAAAAGATATGTTTTCTGACCTTTCTACGGAAAGCGGATATTACATGAACTATATATTTGAGCATGAATTATTCGATATTGCAGACAGACCAAATAAGCGTCAAAATTACTTTTGCTGTTGTATGCTTCCATATATAAAGTTACCTTTCATTATCGGTAGTTTCCATGGTAATGGTTTGGAGGTAAATTCTCTTATCCATGAATTAGGTCATGGATATGCATTTTATACAGCCGCTCGTAGTCAAAAATTATATGAATATCATCGTGCAACGACCTCTGTTAATGAGATACATTCAAAAACGATGGAACACTTTGCATATCCTTATTTAGATAGGTTATTAGGTAATCAAAAGAATATTTATATCCGTAATCATTTATTTCATTCATTTGATAACCTTCCTTACAGATGTGCAATAGACGAGTTTGAACATGCTATCTACGATGACATTAATCTATCACGAACTCAGCGTTGCGAGCTATGGGCAGAAATTGAAAATAAATATATGCCTTGGAGAACGAATGATTTAGAATCAATTAAGCAAGGAACGTACTGGCCGAATCAATCACATCTTTTCACGCATCCCTTTTACTATATTGAATATAACGTTGCACAAGTGAGTGTTTTCGAATTTTACGAACGTTCAAAACACAACTGGAACCAGGCATGGAAAGACTATGCTAACTTATGTAAAACTGGGGGAAGTAAGAATTATTTAAATCTTCTAAAGGTTGGCAATTTATCAAATCCATTTTCACAAGACATCGTTACGAAAATATGTAAGCCAGTTCTCGACGAATTATTCTCACTCATGTAATACAAAATTATTCGCATATGATTATGAGCGTAGTTTGAATTTGCTTACTCATTTATAAATTTAAAAAAGACACATCTCATGTGTGCAACCATGTGAGCATATAACTAGCAGAAGACGCAAACCTTATTTATCAGTAACTGTGTGTGCGGGAAATTGTTCAAATCCCGTCTCGCACTTAATGAAAAAGTATCGCTAATCCTTATAAACCATCGGTTAGCGAATTTTTTTGCTCAAAATCATGTGCAGGATGGTACAATATCCTCTGACTTACTCATCCGGTTATAAAGCTTTATTCATATAGGTACGATTCTGGTTTACAAGCTGTTAATTTAATATTAGTAGAATCTCTATTAAAGTATAAGAAATGAATCGGAAAAATTATTTACCTGTGTCTTTTTTAAATCCCAAACTATCTTTTTCAAAAAAGATATGATAGAATATCACCGAGGTGAAAATATGTATATTTTATCAAGTGATTTTGACGGTACTTTAACACAGCATGGTACGGTATCGGGCAAGGACAAGGCTGCAATTGCAGCATGGCGGAAAGCCGGTAATCTTTTTGGAGTTAATACCGGACGTGGCTACTGCGGTATTAAGGCAGAACTAGAACGCCATCAGGTGGATTTTGATTTTCTTATATGTAACAACGGTGGTTTAATTTATGAAAATGAGGCTAAGCCGGTTGAACAGAAAACTGCAGACGGTGTGGTGCTCCCTTCGCTAGTTTCATTAATTTTGGAATCCGGAGGTTTTCATGCAGCTATCGGTCGAATAGAGATTAATAGGGAAGCCGGTTATTGGATTAGTAAAAATATGGATCGTAAATCAGGTCCTGAATTCACTCAAATTTTAATAGATGATTTAAATGAGATTACGTATTTTACGCAGCTAAGTACCCAGTATGAGAAAGAGGAGCAGGCAAATAAATGCACACAGCAAATCAATGAACTATTTGGAGACAATGTAACCGCGTTCCAAAATGGTGTTTGTATTGATATAGTTCCGGTAGGAGTTAATAAAGCTACGGGATTGCTTCGATACATGCATTTAAAGCAAGTTCCGAAAGAGAATGTGTTGGTTATCGGAGATAATTTCAATGATTTGGACATGATTCTGGAATTCAATGGATTCAGTGTTAATTCCGGAAGACCCGAAGTCATTACCAAGGCGAGAAAATCCTTTGACAGCATCGCCGGACTTATCGGGGAATATATATAAATGAATTACATGAGCGCTTCTTCAAACAGGAAAAGCGCTTTTATCGTTATACAAAAAATCACCTTTCCGTTTATAATAGAGTTGTTCAGGCTGCTATCATAATGAGAGGAAAGGTGATTTCATGGCTAACAAAAGCAACGATATGGCACATACAAAATGGATGTATAGATACCACATCGTCTTAATATATAAGTATAGACGAAAAATCATTTATAATCAACAAAAAAAGTATACGAGATATCATAAAACAGTTATGCAGTTATAAGGAAGTAGAAAACCCTCGGCTTTCTAGGACCAAGGGTTTTCAAAGTTGTATGTAGTAAGACCTGTCATAAGCCTTTCGTTAAGATAGCATTAGAGATTACTTAAGGAGTGATAATATTCCCTGATTGGATTGATTAGCCTGTGCCAGCATAGATTGTGCAGCCTGGGATAAGATATTATCCTTAGAGTAAGATACCATTTCTTTTGCCATATCCGTATCACGAATAGCAGATTCAGCCGATGATAAATTCTCACTTGTATTATCCAAATTGGATATTGTGTGCTCTAAACGGTTCTGTGCTGCTCCTAAAACAGCTCTCTGTTTCGAAATATTGTTCAATGCATCATCAATCACGGATGTAGCTGCACTTGCTTTTTCAGAAGAGGAGATATCCAATGCGAATTCTATATTTTCATTATCAGAGCCATTATTTACATTTGTAACTGTAGTATAGCTTGCAACATTTCCATCACTTGCTTTTATAGTAGTACTAGATCCGTCTCCCGATATACCAAGAGCTAACGCGCGGTTGTCTCCAATCTCGATTGTCATGGACTGGCCGGCATTTGCACCAATTTGCAGTTTTAATTCAAAATTACCTTTTGTGCTTGAGGTTGTGCTTACTTCTGGCCCCTCTGCAGAAGCATTTTTCTGTGTAAGTACGAGCTTACCATCATCGCCTACAGATGCTGTATATTTCTCACTTAATACTTTATTTTTATTAATAGCATCTTTTAGTATTTGTGTCTGCTCTGCAATTGTTTTTGCTTCTTTAAATGCAGTACCATTATCATAACCTACGTGTTCATTTTTGGATGAAACCGCAATCTGTTCACCATCAATTGTGATGCTTGCTCCGTCAGTTAGCAGATTAGCAACATCTACGGAGTAGGAGCCCATTGTATCATTGGCAGATACGATAACACCCTTTGCAGCCAGATTTTTACCAGATGCAGCCTGTTCGGTAAGAGTGACTTTAGAGCCATCAATTGTCACATCGTATTTCTTTAATACGGCATTGTTGTTAAATGCATTCTGGATATTGTTTAATTGAGAAGCAATATCGGTTCCAACATTAAATTCCCCTTTGCTGGCATCTGCATCACTTTCAACAGCAGTAAAGGTTTCGCCGCCAATCGTCAACGTTTCACCAGCCCTCATCATAGTGGTTAAATTGAATTCATAAACACCCTGCTGCGCTTTTACACCTCCGGTCATCGTTGACCAGGATGTATTAATGGAAGCACCTGTTGTACCCTCTATCCATCCGGCATTACCTGTTACGCTGATTTTACTTACATTGACTCCATCTGTTGCCAGTCCTGGATCTGCCATACTTCTAAGTGCAGTTTGAATTGCATCTGCTGAATTTTTAGAAGCAGTAGCATTAGCCAATGCAATGGTAATTGTGCCTGTAGTATCTGTTCCGGTAGCTGCTGTGTATGATACAGCAAGATTATCGTCATCAGCCTGTACTAATTTTACCTGCAGATTTTGGCCGAATTCATCCTTGATTGTCAGTGTTTCATCATTTCCATTACCTTTTGTTGTTACAGTTGAATCCAGTTTCAGTTTTCCTTCGCTGCCCGCAGCTTCCTTAATTGTAATTGTACCATCTAACGCAGCTGTTACTATGGCACCTGCTCCTAATTTGGTTTCTAATTCTTTTGCGATATCTGCAGCCTGAGTCGAAAGATCAATTTTTGTTACAGCAGTACCTAAACGGAATGTATTATCATTGTCTGCTGTGGCTGAAGCAGCGCTTGCTTCTGCAGTAAATGTATATCCTGCAATTGTAATGCTGTCGCCTGCCTCTGAAAACGCATCCTCCAGTTTAAAGCTATATACACCTGCCTTACCAGCAGTACCACCGGAAAGGTTCGCCTTTTCACTGCCGGAAGTACCTGTTACAAGAGCCTGTAAATCTGAGGATATGTCAGTGGCGCTGTTTTGGCCTTCCGGTACTTTAACTTTGATAGCAGTAATAGCTCCAGCGATTCCATTATTGGATGCCTTAGTAGTACTTGCAAGAAGTTCTCCTACCTTGGAGTTTAAATCACTAACTGTGGTAATTGAGTTAATGGTCTCTTCTGATAAGCTAATTGTTAATTTCCCATTTGTAAAATCTGCTGAATCATCAGCGCTGGCGCTGCCCTGACCCAAAGAATTCAATTCAATACTATAAGCATTACCAGCTGTACCAGTAGTTGCTGCTTCAAACACTAATCCCAGTAATTTTGTAGAAGCTTTTGCACTGGCTTCCGCTTCTGTCTTCGTTGTGATTGCGGTAGCAGATCCTGTTGTCCCAGCGGAACCGGCAGTCAATGTAGCAGTAGATGTTTCTGCCTTTTTACTTTCAATTTTCTCAAGCAGTATACTTACATTACCTATGGTATCAGCTTTTACGCCTTCCTGCAGAGTTGTGATATCGCTGGCTGAAGTTGTTGCTTTTGTAGTGTTGCCTTGTAACAGCTTCTTCGTATTGAATTCCGTCGTGTTTCCAATACGATTCAGCTCATCTGTCAGCTGATTAATTTCAAGCTGAATATTTTCTCGATCTTCATCTTTATTTGTTTCATTGGCTGCTTGAACGGAAAGCTCACGCATTCTTTGTAAGATATCCTGTGATTCGCTTAATGCACCCTCAGCAGTCTGGACCAGAGAAATACCATCCTGTGCATTAGCAGACGCCCTGTTTAATCCACGGACCTGTGCTCTCATTTTTTCAGAAATCGCTAATCCGGCTGCATCATCAGCTGCTCGATTGATTCGATATCCACTAGAAAGCTTTTCTGTTGATTTTGATAAACTTGATGTAACCTTTCCCAACATTCTGTTGGTATTCATTGCCTGCAAATTGTGTTGAATAACCATTTTTATTACCTCCGTGTAATAGTATTTTACGTTTGCATGTTTTTAGTTACTTGTCTTATGCTTTTCTTATATTGGCCAGTTTATTTAAAACATAAGATCGATGACTGATTGAATCCTTTCTTTACAGCCATTACACCAAATGGCGTTATATAATAAGCGGTGCTCCTAGGTTTACCGCTGTATTACCTGCTTTTAGATGCCTTTTCTCTCATAAGTATTCCAATAATTTCTTTTTTCGCTTCTTCCGAAATTCCATTTTCCTTGTTATAATGATTACCCTTTTTACCACCTGCGTTGCTTCTCAAAATATTCAGATTTTTAGGTGCATCAACCAAAAGATGAATATTATTACCTGATCCGCCTGAAAATACAATACGAATCGATGGTCCGATATCAATGTATTCCCCAGGCTTTAAAGTGAGTTTTAACATAGTAAGAACCTCCCTGTTTTTAACCGATTCCTTAAAATTTCGTAAATAGATACATTTTTTTACCCAGATGAGACACAATAAACATTGTGTTTCATCTGGGTAATCATTAAATACAAATATTTCGAAATACGTCATCCCGTTCATCCTGTCCAATTCCGAGATATCTTTTCGTTATCTCAAATGATGAATGATTATAAATACTCATTAAAAGTATTGGTGTAACACCTTTTTTCCATGCCTGATAACCAAAAGTTTTCCTTAATGAATGTGGACTTATGATTCCTTCTATCTGACATGCTTTTGCTGCCTTTTTTATAATTCTCCACGCTTGGGTTCGTGAAAGAGCCTGATGATTTTTTCCCTCTAAAATATAGTTATCCTGTTTTACTGATGTACTCTGATCAATTTGTCCCATATACGTTCTTAGAGCATGTAAGATACTTTCATTCATGAACACCACAGATTTTTTTTGTGTTTTTTGTTCTGTAATGATTATGTGTTCTCGAAATACCTGCTTTTCAAAGTCATAAACGTCTCCCCAGTGCAAAGACAGAATGTCTGAAATTCGCAATGCCGTATTCAGTCCAACAGTCAACAGGGTCTGATTCCTTTGATTCCTTTCTTTGCGTGTGTAATAATTCTTAAAACTATCAAGTTCTTCCTGATTCTTAATTGGTTCTGTTGTATTCATACTCTACCTCCAAAAAAATTTAATTTAAGTGTTAAGTTTTATCGGTACCCTACCGATATACAAAATGTAAAGAGATGAAACTCAATGTTTATTGTGTTTCATCTCTTTTTTTGAATTTCCGCGAATGCAACGTGAGAATTAGCAAATTTGTTTGCAATAATTCGAACGCGCAAGCGAACCGAAGAAACTCGCAAGGCGTGTTTCTTTCGGTTGGTGGAATTTTCCTGCCAATTTACATATTAGGTTGTTCATTTCGAATTTATATGACTGCCTAGGAGTTTTTTACAACCACACCAGTATATACCAATATTATTGAAAATAAATTGTCTATGTACCAAATTGCCAAGTTGCTTCTCCAGTTTCATAACTAAGAAGGCAATTGTCAAAGGTCCGGGATAGAAAAGTGAAAGTGCTCTTTGTGTAAAAACAACAAAAAACGGAATAATAAATGTGCAGTTTGACTATTTCTCACATTAATTATTTGTGTTATAATATTGTCATAATAGAAGCAAACATAATTCAAAGTAATAGTTATTGAAGTGTTTGCATTTTATTTTACCAAGAGGTTACGCGCGTAACTAGCATCAGAATACTATACCGGGTAGTAAATTTGTGATGCATACTAAGGAGGGAGAATTCATGGTAACTAGAAAAGATGTAGCTCAAAAAGCAGGGGTTTCTGAAGCTACAGTATCATATGTAATTAATAATACCAAGAGTATAACTCCTGAAGTAAGAGACAGAGTACTTAGTGTTATACAGGAACTAAATTATCGGCCAAATTTGGTTGCACGGAGTCTGGTAACAAAGCAGACGAGACATGTGGCATTGATGGTAGATAATTTAAAAAACCCTCATTATTGCGAAATACTTGAGGGAGCGCAATCAATAGCGTCGAAAGCTGGCTATATAGTATCAGTAATTTCCATCAATGTTTCAAATAAAGATGATGTTCTGGAATTAGCTGGACGAGGGGTTGATGGTATTATTCTTGCATTAGGGAGTAAGGAAAAAGATAGAAATGATTTTTCAAACCTACATATTCCTTGTGTCTGGATAGATGATAATGTCTACGTTGATTACAAGAAGGCAATCTTTGATATGGTGGAATGTCTGAAGTCAAAGGGACATAGGAACATTGGTTTCTTAAGTGGCATTCCAATTAATAATCCCGCGCATGTTCGATATAAGGATTTCATAAAAGCCCTGCAATACTTTGGACTTGAAGTAAATCATAACCTGATTGTCGATGCACAATCGGATGGGGATACTGATGAGAACGCAGGTGAATTAGCCATGAAAGAATTGCTTTTACGCAAGGAAGAATTTACGGCTGTGTTTGCAATTAATGATTTAATGGCACTTGGTGCTTCAAAAGCAATTAGGGATGCCGATTTAAAATTACCTCAGGACATTTCATTAGTGGGGTGCGACCACTTGAAAATTCTGGATAAAATCGAACCATCCCTATCTACTTTAGATGCGGGAGCCTTTCAAATTGGATGCGCATTAATGCATCAGCTTATTGCTAAGATAAAAGGTGATCCTCACTTTAAACAGAGTATCACAGCAGAATTTCTTTGTAAAGATTCAATTTACGATTTAACAAAATATGATTAGTTGCCGATAGCCCAATTTATTCAATGAATGGTTCAGATAATTGACAGGATATGTATAAGTCTGAAGCAAATACGTTGGGTGGATTCACATGATAATTAGTATATTAATAAAATAACTTTTTAGAAAACGAGGAGAAAATTATGAAAAATAGAAAACTTCTTTGTACCATATTATCAATTCTATTAGTTATAAGCAGTCTGGCTGGATGCAGTAAAAGCAATACGGAACAGACAAATAATAATACAGTAAGTGCAGAGGATGACACAAACACTGAAACAGAAGCCGAAGCAACGACTGCTCCTGAAAAAGCAGCTGACACATTAAGTGGTACCATAACAATTAATACCCAGGCTGGTGTTGGTGTAGCCGAAGCTTGGGAAGCAGTAGCAAAGGCATATATGATAAATCACCCCAATGTGCAGGTTGTTGTTGATTTAAAGCCAACCGAAGGTTATGGTGAATGGGTACAGAATATCTATAATACAGAAAACCCTACCACTGATATTGTTAATATTAACCTTGCTGGTTCTGCAGCAGTTGGTAAATCAATTAACTTCCTTGAGTATGCTGACAGTGACAGTCCTTACTCTGATGGTGTATGGACAGACCAGTTCAATTACTCTATGCAGGTTCGTGATTTAGCAAGAGGCGAATGGACTGCATTGAGTTTAGACTCAGTTCAGGTACTTTGGTTATATAATAAACAGATTTTTGAAGAAGCAGGTATTACGGAACCTCCTAAAACATGGGATGAATTGGCCGCTGCTTGCGAGAAAGTGAAAGCGGCTGGTTATCAACCAATTTCTATGCCCGGTGATTATAACAGTTTTTGGTCAGGAACGATGGGATGGTTAGCTCAGATATATGCTGATCAGACAACAAGATCTATGGTTAATGAATATCGTGCGCAGGAAGGCGATTACTGTTATGATCCAGATGTGGATGGTACCTGGTCCTATGATCCTACGGATCCTTACAATGATGACAGCTGGAAAGTTAACAGTAATGCGGTAAGAGCATTTAAAGCAGTTAAAGAAGGAAAATATGCGCCTGACTCTGTTGGCATGAAGACGGTTTGGACTAACTTTGCCAAGGTATTCCCTAAGTATGCCGGTGGAGATGCATTCTTCGGAACAAGTGAAGGTGTATCGTTGTTCTATCAGGGCAAGGCTGCCATGATGGTAGATGGGGCTTGGAGATTAGTTAACTTCAAGAATGATATGGAAAAAGTGGCTTCTGGTGAAGACGTTAAGAGCGGTGATACAGTAATTGACGGTGTTAAGAAGTTTGATCTGGGAACTTTCAATATGCCATCCATGGAAGGAGAAGGTATTGAGGCAAATGCCAGAACAATCGAGGTTGCAAATGGTTTCCTTGGAGCAATCAAGAAAGATAAAGAGCATGATGCATTAGTAGTTGATTTCTTAATGTATCTTTCTTCTAAGGAAGGCTACAGTTATTATTTAACTGCTGGTATCAATGCAGAGATGGTTCCGAATGGTCCATCACTTGTATATGGTGTTGAACTTCCAGAGGAATATCGTAGTATATTTGATAACCTATCTTTTATTGGTAACTGTCAGAAAGGCTATAGCTGTATGTTGGCGAGAGGTATGGCAGGCAGTGCAGGTGATATCACAGAATCTTATCGTGCATTTTATGATTATTCCTATAAATATTTATCAGGTAAATTAACTATTGATCAGTGGCTAGCAAAACATAAAGTAAATGTAAATACCTATTTGGATAAGGCAATGACAACATCTGGTATCAGTGAGAATGATTTAAAGAATCCACAGACTGCTCCGACAGGTCAATAGTGGTTAAATTGATCCCCTCTCTTGACAGAGAGGGGATTTTTGCGAAAAAAGGATGAAAGGAATGTAATACATTTATCATAACAATGGAAGGAGAATGTATTGTATATGAAAATTGATAAACTTTGGTCGAAGCTTACAGCATTATTTCTTATAATATTGGTGGCCTGTTTTATCTTATATCTGTATTCCGGTCAAAATTCAAATATTTTAAACGAATCGAATATTAAAACCGGATTGCAGAACAATTGCCTTGCATACGATCAAGATCAGAAAATAATGATTGTCGGTACCTATAATAATATGCTTAAGACATTTGATAAACAAGATAATCTATTATGGGAACTGGAAGCAAAAGGTCCTTTCTGCCAAATGGTTGTTAACGAACAGAAACGTATTGTTTATGCAGGGAATGAAGACAATAATATATATATTGTTAATCTGGATACAGGTGAATTAATTAATACAATCAATGTTCAGCGAAGGGTCTATGGGATTGATGTAACAGAAGATGGCAGCGAAATGCTAATATCTGCCGGTGTCAGCACGAATAAACATAATATTCTTATTTATTCTTATGATGGCGAACAGGTGAAAAATCTCCAATACAAGACAAGAATACAGGGTGTATCTTATACTGCAGGGGATGAGAATATCATCTTCATTAATAACAGGGGAGAGATAATCAAGATAAACAAAAATGGCGATGAGCTTGCAAAGCTGGCGACTAAATATGAACTGGTAAGTCTTTCGAAAGCTGCAAACAAAGAAATCTATGCAGCACTTTGCGGGGATGGTTCCTATGTTGTATTTGATGATAATTTACAGCTTTTAAGACAGGGAAAGATTAATACTATGATCCAGGTTACAAGCAGCGTCATCGGTATTGATACTGATGGAAACAATGTTGCAGTGGGAACAGAAGAAGGATATCTATACATACTCAATAACAAGGACCAGCAGGTATTCACCCAAAGACTTTCAAAAAGTATTACCGGAATTATGTCTACGGGTGACAGTATGTATATCACCGGTCTGGGTGACTTCATCATGCGTATTTCTACAGGTTCCTTAAATAATATCAGTCTACTGGTTACCTGCAAAAAAGTATCTATGGTTGTCGGCATTGCTGCCCTTATTTTTTCACTTATCAGCTTTCTTATGGCAATACCAAAAGCAAACAGGTGTATCTGCAGGTTTGGTAAAACACTGGTAAAGTACAGAACAGCTTACATATTGCTGTTTCCAACCTTTTTACTTCTACTTTTCTTTAATTATATTCCGGTAGGAACAGCTGTTGGTGGTGCTTTTACGAATTGGTCGAAGGATTTTAATACATGGTCAGAGCTTAAGTTTGTTGGCCTGGAGAATTTTAAATTAATGATATCAGAAGGTTATTTCATAATTGGTGTCAGTAATTTAATTCTGATGACTATTTGTGGACTTATTAAAGTATTAACAGTACCACTTCTGGTTGCATGGCTGGTATATTCACTCAAATCACCGAAAGCAAAATATGGCTTCCGCTTTTTGTTTGTATTGCCCATGGTGGTTCCGGGTGTTGTATCAACCTTGATGTGGCAGCAAATATATAATCCAACGATTGGCATGCTCAATCAGGTATTAAAAACAGTAGGTCTTGAAAATTTACAGCATGTCTGGTTAGGAGATCCAAAGACAGCTATATGGGCAATTATTTTCATGGGTTTTCCGTTCATTAATGCTCTTGCTTTCCTGGTTTATTATGCAGGTTTTATAAATATCGATGCTTCTTTATACGAAGCAGCAAAAGTTGATGGAGCAACCAGAGGTAAGATTTTCTTCCAGGTCCAGCTTCCGATGATCAGTGGTGAAATCTTCATGATGGTTATTCTTACCTTTATCGGAGTAGTACAGGATTATACTTCCATCTATATTCTGACCGGAGGAGGACCGGGAACAAGCACTTATGTACCAGGTTTGGAATTATACTTTAATGCTACTAAATTCGGCCGTTATGGATACGCATGCGCACTGGGGCTTGTAATGTTTATTGTTATTATGTCAGGAACACTTTTAAACATGCGTGTTAAGTCAAAAAGAGATTAAGGAGGGATAATGACTGTGAAAAAAGTGCTATCAAAAAAGAATTTAAGAGAAGTATCATTTCAATCCGTGATTGTTTTGATTGCGGTTGTATTACTATTACTTGCATTTATCCCTATCATTTTGATGTTTATTCTCTCTTTGAAATCAAATGTACAGATTTATGGAAATTTTTGGTCGCTTCCTCATCCTATTCAATGGAGTAATTATAACAAAGCGATTGGTATGTTAATTCCAAATATGATAAATACAATAATAGTGGTTACGATTGCTACCGTACTAACCGTACTTTTATCTGCTAATGCAGGATATGTATTTGCAAAGTTGGAATTTCCAGGTAAGAATTTTCTGTTTATGGCAATTATATCGTTAATGATGGTTCCTGGAGTATTAACACTAACATCACAATATTCATTAATGCAGACATATAAAATCTATAATACCTGGCTTGCATTAATATTACCTTGGATTTCTGGCGGACAGGTATTTGGTATTATCCTTTGTCGCACCTTTATGACGGGGTTACCGACTGAGGTATTTGAATCGGCTCGTATGGACGGCTGCAATGAATTTAAGGCATTATTCAAAATAGCAATACCTTTGGCTAAGCCTATTTTAGCAACCGTTGCCATTATGAAGATGATTGACTATTATAATGATTTCATTTGGCCGCTCATGGTAATTGAATCTAATTCAAAACAGGTGATTACTGTTGCAATCAGAGTGTTTCAGTCTGCAACAGGTTCAATTGATCTGGGGTCTATGATTGCTGGCTTTGTATTTGCAACGATTCCAATGCTTCTTCTTTTTATTTGTACATCAAGACTATATATAGAAGGAATTACCGCCGGTGCAGTAAAGGGTTGATTTATCCCAGGCAAAGCCGGAAATATAGGTTCTTATAGATTATTTAAGATGCTGCGAAGCGGCATCGTGGGAGGTAAAATATGATAATTTCACATTTACGAGTTAATCACATAGAGAAACCGCTTGGTTATCTGCTTGATAAGCCAACTTTCTCCTGGATTACCTCTGATTCAGCTGGTACCTGTCAGGAGGCTGCACAGCTTCAGATTGCAATAGATGAGGCATTTTGTAACATTATTTTTGATAGTGGGCGACAAGAAGCGATAAGCTCGTTGGGATATACCCCTGATATTACACTAAAACCACGTACACGCTATTATTGGCGCGTTCTGGTATGGTCAGAAAAAGATCATGGAATAAGCGAAGTATCCTGGTTCGAGACAGGCAAAGGGAATGAGCCCTGGAGCGGTGAATGGATTACTTCTCCCTTTGATAAAGAAATCCATCCGCAGTTCTTCAAAGCTTTCTCCTTGAAGAAAAGAGTGAAATCAGCCCGTGCGTATATCACTGGCCTTGGAACTTATGAGTTCGAGATTAATGGTAAGAAAGTAGGAAATGAATATCTTGCGCCATTTTATAATGATTATCATAAATGGCTGCAATATCAGACTTATGATATCACTTCTTTTCTTCGTGAAGGAAAAAATGCGATTGGAGCCATTCTTGGAAATGGCTGGTATAAAGGGAGATTTGGCTTTATCAATCAGATGAAAGAATTGTATGGCAGTCAATTTGGCCTGCTTTGCGATATAGATATCATGCTTGAGGATGAGTCACATATTGTAATTGGCACAGATGAAAGCTGGTTATGCCATCCATCTCCGATCTTGGAAAGCAGTATTTATGATGGTGAAGTATACGATGCTGGAAAAGAAGTGGATGACTGGTCGACTATAGATTGTGATCTGAATGGATATGCAGCAGCGATAAAATTCAGCCCAGTTTGTGGTACACTGACAGAGCGTCTGAGTCCACCGGTAGTAATTACTGAAAGGTGTGCTCCGGTAAAACTTCTTCATACACCTGCTGATGAACAGGTAATCGATTTTGGGCAGGTTATCACCGGATGGGTAGAGTTTAAATGCCATCTTCCGGCAGGAGAAAAAATTAGACTCCAGTTTGGTGAGCTGTTACAGAATGACAATTTTTATAATGAAAACCTTAGAACAGCAAAAGAGGAATACATATATATATCCAATGGGAAACCGGCAGTCATAAGACCTCACTTTACATTTTATGGCTTCCGTTATATAAAAATTATAGGACTATCCCATATTGACCTGAAGAATTTTGAAGCCTGTGTGATTCATTCCGGGCTGGAATTTACAGGTAAGTTAGAAACTTCAAATGATAAAGTGAACCGATTAATTGAAAATGCTCATTGGAGTCAGAGAGATAATTTTCTGGATGTTCCTACTGATTGTCCGCAGAGAGACGAGCGTATGGGGTGGACTGGTGATGCACAAGTGTTTTCGGCGACAGCCAGTTTTAACATGTATACTCCGGCTTTTTATAAAAAGTATCTTTATGACATGCTCTTAGAGCAAAAAACTCATGATGGATCCGTACCGCATGTTGTTCCGGATATCCTGGAGCGTTGTATGGTTTTATCAGGGAATGAAGATGCCGTCCAACATGGTTCCTGTGCTTGGGCAGATGCAGCAACTGTTATTCCTTGGACCACCTATCTTTTTTATGGTGATAAGACCCTGCTTCGGGAACAATTTGAGAATATGACACTATGGGTTGATTATATTAAGATGCAAGATGATACCTTAACCGGAAGCTCAAGATTATGGAAGACCGGGTTCCATTTTGCTGACTGGCTTGCATTGGATAACCTTGATAAAAGCAGCAGCTTCGGCGGTACAGACTGTTATTATGTTGCGTCTGCATATTATTTCTATTCTGCCAGCCTGGCTGCAAAAGCAGCATCCGTATTAGGAGAGACAGAAAAAGCAAAGGAGTATCAGCAATTATCGGAAGAAATCAAAAAGGCAATTCAGAAAGAATATTTTACTCCGAATGGAAGAATTGCAGTGGATACGCAGACAGCCATGGTTGTTGCTTTGTATATGAATCTGGTTCCGAAAGAGCATAAGGAGAGATTAGTCCAGGATTTGAAGAAAAAGCTGGATGATAATAAGGTCCACCTTACCACTGGTTTTGTTGGAACCTATTTGCTTTGCCAGGTGCTTTCTGAGAACGGACTCCAGAGCTATGCTTATCAACTACTGCTGAATGAGGATTTCCCCAGCTGGTTATATGAGGTGAATATGGGCGCGACTACAATATGGGAGCGCTGGAATTCTGTACTCGAGAATGGTCTCGTAAGCGATACTGGTATGAACAGTATGAACCATTATGCGTATGGATCTATTGTAGAATGGATGTATCGCTATATGTGCGGTATCAATCCCGTGGAAAGTGCACCCGGCTTCAAGGAAATAACTTTAAAACCGCAAATTGACGAAAGATTTGATTTTGCGCGAGCAGAGTATCTGTCTGCTGCAGGTCTGTATAAGAGCGGATGGGAAAAGACAGATTCAGGAGTGGCATATCATATCACAATTCCGTTTGATGCTAAAGCCAGATTCATTGTGAGGGATACTATATCAAGTGTAAAAGTGAACGGCATTCTGCACAAGGAACTCTGCGGTAAGTGTGAGCTTACGCTGAAAACAGGTGAATATGAGATAATTGTACAAAAATAAGATAACGTTGATCATAGAGCAGTCAGATGTCACAGGTTGATATTGACTGCTCTATGACTGATTATACCGCACTTATAGCTAATACATTCCATGCAATCTTATGTATGATTGTTTTGCCATGAAACACTTTGTGTTCCGGAATGAAATTAAATAAAGGGTTCCTCAATATCAGTACATGCTTTTTGGGGAAATCGTATGGTGATTTGTTGTTACTTTTTCATTTTAGGTAGTGATTTATTGCCTTGCTATACAAAGGATGTTATAATATTATCAGTTATTAGAATGGTAATATTTAACAGATGGTGTTTTATAGAGTTATTACAATAATTATAGGATGAGAATTTAAAGTTATTTGTACTTTGTTAGATAAAACATCACAAGATTTCCTGTGAAACGAGATAAATAGTTTTTGGGGTAAGTATTTTATTTGACATAGAGAAACTTGAATTTGAATAAAAAGGAAATTATATATGAAAGCAATTGTATTAGATATGTATGGAGTTATAGTAAAACAGACAGGAGATGATTTCGTTCCATATGTTCTACGAACTTTTCCTGATTTAAAACCAGAAGAAATATATACACCTTGGTTTAAAGCCGATGTAGGAGAATTAACATCATTAGAGGTATGGGAGGCCATTGGATTTCAAGGTGATTTGGAGAAAATTGAGAAAGAATATTTAGATACCATTGAACTAAACGATGGTTTTTTGGATTTTATTACTGCCATAAGAAAACAATATAAGTTAGCTATTATATCGAATGATTCGAGTAGATGGAGTAAATATCTTCGTGAAAAATTTGATATTAGTAAACTTTTTGATGTAATTAGTATCAGCGGTGATTTGAAAATTCAAAAACCAGATGAGCGTATTTTTCAGCGAACAATCGAGCAATTAGGTTGTAATGCAGAAGATTGTTTTTATGTAGATGACAGGGAGGGAAATTTGGAAGCCGCAAGTAAAGTTGGAATGAATGCTATTATGTTTAATAGTAGAAATGTTCAATGTGAGGGTAGTACTGTAACCGATTTTATCCAACTTACAAATATGTTGTTATGATATCTTGATGAAAGTATGATATATTATGAAAAATATATTATACTGCAACTTCATTGGAGGAAACTGAATAAATAACCCTCTACATATCACGGAGGCAAATTATGAATATTAAAGCAATTACATCAATTGATTATGAATGGACTAAAGTTATTGATTATGCTGAAAATTGTTCTTGGAGAGCAGGAAAAACTTTAGCAAATAAGATGAAAAATAAACATTTTACAGAATGGGAACGCGTTTTTATAGCAATTGAAGGTAATGAAATTGCAGCTTATTGTACCGTTGCCAAGACAGATTGTATCCCAAATGTTCCTTACACCCCATACATTAGTTTTATGTTTGTTGGAGAAAAGTATAGAGGTAATCGAATCAGTCAAAAACTGATAAAAGAAGCAATGGCTTATGTCAAAGATTTAGGATTTGAAAAAGTATACTTAGTAAGTGATCATGACAATCTCTATGAAAAATATGGTTTTTCTGTAGTTGATAGGAGAATAGCCTCTTGGGGTGCAGAAGAAAAAATATATATGCAGTGTTTATCGTGACTTCGAATTTATCTTCCAAGAATTATCATACGATTTATCTTCCAAGAATTATCCATATTGACAAGATCTGGTATAAAGGTTATAATTTTCAAAAATAATTAATGGCAATGAAAAGAGATAGTAAACATTATTTGAAATTTCAGAGAGAAGTTGGTTGGTGAAAAACTTTATTGATAATATGTTGAACCAGTCTTGGAGCCGTGTACCGACCACATTTGTATAGGCTGCACTGGGTACGCCCATTATAGCGTCAGAGTATCGATTTATATTCCGTACTTGTTAAGGTCTGTATTGTGAAATACGGATAAATTAAGGTGGTAACACGAAGCTTACGCTCTCGTCCTTTAATATTAATAAAGGAGGGAGCTTTTTTAGTTATATAAATTAACTATTATTCTATTTATGGAGGGAAGGATATGAAGAATTATATTGTGGAAAGTTATGAAAATTCCAGAGAAGAAGATAGGCTAACAACCAATAATGCCAGAAAAATTGAGTTCATAACAACAACTAGGATATTTGATGAATTATTTGATAATAAAATGAAAGTTCTGGATTGTGCTGCCGGAACAGGGGTATATGCATTTTATCTAGCTGATAAGGGTTACGAGGTCACTGCTACAGATATTACACCTAGACATATTGATATAATGAATCAAAAGTTATTGGATAAAAAATACAATATGAATACCTCTGTTTTAGATGCTGCAAATATGAGTATTTTTGAAAATGAATCATTTGACATTGTTCTCAATATGGGACCCTTTTATCACCTAATTTCTGAAAGTGAAAGACATAAATGTTTTACGGAATCACTTAGGGTTCTTAAAGAGGGTGGGATTTTAGTAACCTCATATATTCCTAGATATTACGTATTTCAATATGTGGCTATAAGCGACATCAAATATTTGGATATGGATTTAGCGAAACAAATACTCAATACTGGGGTATTGAAACATGATGACAAGAAATGTTTTTGGACAGATACGTATTATTCCAGTATGGATGAAATGGAAGAGCTGTACAAAAGAAATGGTATGCAAGTAATCGAACATTTTGCACAGGATGGAATGTCACCATTGCTACGAGAGAAAGTAGATTCTTTCAATGATGTTGAATTTGAAGTCTGGTGCAATTACCATTATAGTATATGTCGTGAAAAATCCGTATTAGGAGCAAGCAATCATGTTATTATAGCAGGAAGAAAATAAGTATTATACAAGTCTCACTTGTTGGTATTTAGGTTCATCTACTGGTAAGTATACCACCTAACAATAAAAAAGGATATCCAAGATCACCTCTTTTAGGGGTGGTCCGAATTTTAATTAATAATTTCTTCCAATATTAAAGCATAAAGCTAACGAAAAATGTAGTTTATCAATTGAAATATGGCATACGGATTTTTGGTAAATTTTGTTTATTCATTTGGTTTTATTTGATATAATATCAAAAGATGATATATTTAATAAAAAATAAAAATTAAAGGGGAGAAATATGAGTATCACAGAAATTTTCAATGATATAAAAGAATTATTTAATAAATATAAGATTGGAAACGTAGTCCAAGAACCCTTAAGTATTTCAGGTGGTCTCATGCACAAAATGTTTCAGGTAACTACTGAAACAAATATATACGCTGTAAAATGGCTTAACCCGTCCATAATGCAGCGAAACGGCGTAATGCAAAATATGATTAATTCAGAACTAATTGCAAATGCCTTTTCCAAACATTTACCAGTTATAGCTGCATTAAATATTGACGGTCAAAATGTTCTGCATTCCAATAATAAGTATTATATGGTGTTTCATTGGATTGAGGGTACTTCAATTTTTCCTCCTTTAATCAGTGAAAAACATTGTTACAAAATAGGAAATTCGTTAGGTAAAATCCATCGATTAAACATTACTATACCTGAAGTAAAAAAAAATAATAACGATTCTATAATCTATAACTGGCAGCAATATCTAGTAAAAGGAAAAGAGTTAAATACCTTCTGGATTGACACCTACGCTAAAATGGTTGATAAATTAATTTATTGGAACACTCTTATTAATGAATCAAAATATAAATTATCAGAATTTATGGTTATCAGCCATGGGGATTTAGACCCCAAAAATGTAATGTGGTATCAAGACATGCCATATTTCATTGATTGGGAAGCTGCGGGTTATGTAAATCCATATCAAGAGCTATTAGAAGTGTTAAATTATTGGGCTAATAATGGAAATGGTGAATTAGATAAAGTTAAATTCAAAATTTTATTAAATGCTTATAATGAATATATGAGTACAAAAACCGCGGATTGGGATTGTGTACTTAATAGCGGTTATGCGGGTATGCTTGGTTGGTTAGAATACAACTTAAAACGGGCATTAGGAATTGAAAGTTCTGACGAGGAAGAGAATGAACTTGGGGCAGAGCAGGTGATTGGAACCATCAAAGAACTGGAAAGATATGATAACCAATTGATCATATTAAAGAAATGGCTAAGTGAATAAAAAATGATTTTATTTTATACTTAACAGGCAATAATATTCCCTTCTGGATAGTGGCAGAGTTACAAATTTTGGGTTATAATTGACTTCCAAATACAGGAAATGTATAATTAGATATATAAAAATTAAACGAATCGTTTGCAAGAATATAAAAATTATAAAGGCAGGTATACGTATGGCAATCAGGAGCGCGGCAAAAGCTATTATTCTACATAATGGTAAAATACTTGTTAATAGATGTATTACTGAAAATAACGAGGTCTATTTTGATTTACCTGGCGGTGGTCAAAATCAATTTGAAACGATGGAAGATGCCGTTATAAGAGAAGTTCTAGAAGAAACAGGGTATAAAGTAAAAATCGTTAGATTTATTGCACTTGCAGAAGAAATTAATGATAATGATGAACTGCGAGAAAAATATTTTGATTATTCTCATAGAATATTACATATTTTCCTTGTACAACTGATAAGTGAAAAAGCTGTTGACATTACGGAAAGAGACTGGCAACAAGTTGAAAGTTTATGGATGTCTCTTGATGAAATAGATAAAGTTGCTTTCCGCCCCAGACAATTAACAGGGAGAATTACAGATTTAATTTGTTTAAATCACCCTCAATATTTAGGATATGTTCGCGAAAAATAACTTCATACACATAAGCGTAACAAAACCGAAGGTAATCAGATTAATTTAATAAAAAAGCATATTAAATATAGACATTATGATGTGATTATAAGAGCAACATGTGTTTGGATTCGGATTATTTATCTTTGATATCGTATGTATAAACTTACTCATGGAGGAATATTTAATGAAAAATGATCATTTATCCATAGATACAGTTCAAGGTTCATTTACTTATAGAGCGCTGCATTGATTATCAAAGATGCTAATTTACTTGTAGTAAAACATAAAAATAAATCCTTGTTATTATACGGTCGGCGGAGCTGTTAAAATAAAGGAAACATCAGAGGAAGCTGTTATCCGAGAAGTTTACGAAGAAACAGGGGTTAATTTTGAAATAGACAGATTAGTGTTTATTCAAGAAAGATTTTTAAATATTCCGGAGAAACTTCGTTGGTTCAATTAGGCAAGTAGAAAAAACACAAATTCCATAAAGTTACAGATAATGGTGGGATGTAAATTAAAATACGGAGGTAAAAAAATGGAGATGATTTATTGATTATTGCAAAACCTGTAAAAATATCACTTTTTAAGTTTCTGGGTAAACCTTGTGAGGATGTCTTGGAAGTCGCAAACAAACGTGCCTACCGTAAAGAACTCAATTAGCAACTTCCATTTAATTTATATATTAGGAAGGAGGGATTATAGTGACAAAAGGTGAAATGTTCAATATTGTAGAGAACCAACTTGCAATTGATTTAAACTGTACTGTTGAAGACTTAAATGGTGACAAAGACAGCTTTATTTTCGTTGAGGCAAGGGATAATCCAGGAAGACGACCTTTTCTTCGTGGAGAACAATATTTTGAAATGTTGACAATGGGAAAGGCAATTATTGTTTCTGCAACTCCAATGCGGCTAAAATATGTGAAAGAACAGCTTACTGGAAAAAGCCGTGATGAAGCTTATGCCATGCCGTTTATCAGCGATTATGCCATGAATTATCTGCCTGATTTTAATAATTTAAAGCACCTTTCTGCACCTGACAGCTTTTTCTACGAAACAATTGAAAAAAGTGAGATATCAAAGCTTCAAAAACTGAATGGCTTCAACTATGCAATACAACATAATCCAAATCATCCTATTCAGAATACACTGCTTATGCTTGCAAAAAAAAGTAACATAATTATCGCTGTAGTGTCTGCTTCGGCATGGAGTTCAAAAATGTGGGCGTTAGGGATTGATGTATTACCTGAATATCGTAATAATGGGTTGGCAACATATTTGGTTAATGCGCTTACCATTGAAATTCTAAGAAGGAATATCGTTCCTGTTTACTCAACTACCGCATGTAACATTACTTCTCAAAAGGTAGCATACAGAGCGGGTTATATGCCTGTATGGATGAGTGACAATAAACTTAGATTTGAAGGCGAACTTAGTAATTCTTAAAGTCAAATTAAAGAAGCTGCAAACCTCCTATTTCTCAGTATTTTTGTGTAAGAGGATTTGTTCAAATCCCCTCACGCGCTTATTCTTTAAAAGCCTTGTAACTAATAAAAATGTTTGATTATTCTATATTCACGGTATAATTTAGGTTGTAACGTAACTTTAAAAAATAAATTCGGGAAGGCAGTAAATATGTCATTTTCAGAGGCCAAATTATTTCAGGTAAAGCCTGATAAAATTGATGAATTCGAAAAACTTGTAAAAGAAATGTTACCACTGCAAAGAACTCGATGGAAACATTGATATCAAATACATGAAAAGATTTTTTGTATTTGATAAGATAGGAGAAGCACCATGACCATTAACAAAATTGTTAAGTGTGTTAAGTATTACTCGTATTGGCAATTTGGCACAATTGAAAACCATACCAATGCGACTTCTTGGTTTTTTATTAATTTTGAGAAACGATTAAGTAAATTGCTAATAATGCCTTTTAATATTATGAGCGGAGAAAGTATTGAATAAATCCATCGGAGGATAAATACAGGGAGGGTATGTAATGGAGATTACGATAGGAATATTTTTATTTATAATGGGTGCGGTAATGCTAATAAAACCTAAGACAATGTGGAGAATTGCAGAATCATGGAAATTAAAAACATTTGCAGAGCCAACGGAATTGTATATTATACTTATCCGTATAGCTGGCAGCATATTAGTTATAGGTGGCATATTTGCCATTTTACAGATGTAATAAGTTAAGAATTTATGACTACCATCTTAATAATGTAGATGTTATAATTAGATTTTTTTCATATGTTAAAAGAAGAGCTTGAATACACTTTAAAATAATACTTCGGCGGTTAATAAGTATTAAACTGATCTTAACTGAGAATTACCGCTGCCAAAAAAATTATATAAAAATTACGAAACATCTTGATTGTGACGTTACGTAATAAATTATAATAGAGGCAGGAGGTGTAAGTATGGGAAAATATAAAGCGACACCGGAGGGGTATATGACGGTTGGCGAGGTTGCAAAGAAAATGGGTGTCACCGTCCGCACCTTGCAATACTACGATGAGGAAAGTCTGCTTTCACCATCATTAGAAAGTGAAGGAGGCCGCAGGCTTTATACCGATAAGGATGTGATTAAACTCCATCAAATTCTGTCACTGAAACATCTGGGGTTTTCATTGGATGATATTAAAAATCGACTGAGCTCTCTTGATACCCCCACCGATGTTGCAAGAGCGCTTACAGAGCAAGCTTCAACTATACGGGAGAAGATGGAAGCCCTTTCTGAATCATTGAAAGAGATAGAAATGTTGCAAGCAGAAGTGTTGCAAATGCAAACGGTGGATTTTAAAAAATACGCTGATATTATCGTGAATCTACAAATGAAAAATGAGTTATACTGGCTTATTAAGCATTTCGATGATAAGACTCTTGAACATTTTAGGAGCCATTTCGATAAGGATAGCGGCCCTGCGATGCTTGAGACTTTTACACACCTGCAAGATGAAGCAATACAGCTTCAAAAAGATGGCGTACCGCCCGAGAGTGAGAAGGGACAAAACTATGCCAAGGAGTTTTGGAAAATGGTTATGGAATTTACAGGCGGGGATATAAGTATGCTGACTAAGCTTATGGAGATTGAAAGCTTCAATAGCCCGGATAATAAATGGAAACAAAAACAAGCGATGGCTAACTCTTTTATCGAACCGGCTTTAGGAGCTTATTTTACTGCATTGGGTTATAATCCGTTAGAGGAGGGAGCAAAATGAGCTATGCCATACAGATTGAAAGGCTAACGAAAAGCTATGGCGATCATACCGTACTGAAGAGCTTGAATTTCAATGTTGTAAAAGGCGAGATTTTTGCATTACTTGGCGTTAATGGGGCGGGCAAAACCACAGCCCTTGAATGTATCGAGGGCTTGCGAAAGTATGACAGCGGAAGTATCGTGGTGAATGGCAGAATGGGTATTCAGCTGCAATCAGCGTCTCTCCCGGCATATATTAAACCCATGGAAGCTGTTCGGTTATTTGCAAAATGGAATAAAACCCAAATAGACTATTCTATGCTTGCCGCCCTTGGGATTGATGAACTGACGAAAAAGTTGTACACAAATATGTCAACAGGGCAAAAACGGCGGTTACACCTTGCCCTTGCCTTAATCAGTGACCCGGATATTGTGTTCCTTGATGAGCCGACTGCCGGGCTTGATGTTGAAGGCAGAATATCTCTTCATGACCAAATCAGAAAACTGAAAGAACAGGGAAAGACAATCATATTAGCCAGCCACGATATGGCAGAGGTTGAAAGCCTGTGTGACCGCATAGCTATTCTGAATGATGGTAATATTGTCTTTTTGGGTACCATTGCAGAATTGACCTCTAAAATCGGTAAATGCTATACCATTCACATCAAGACTGAGCAAGGTAATGAAATTTGTGATTGTGATAACATCGGGGATACCATGCTGGATTTGCTTGAAGATTTGAAGTATCGGGGAATTGCCGTGTTGGATATAAAAATAGACAGGGGAACGCTGGAACAGCATTTTATCGATATAGCTAGGGGGAATGGTGAATGAGTGCATTTTTGTACGGAGTAGCATTGCAATGGAAATTGGATATACGGAGCAAATCACTGTTGATTACTTGTTATATAGTTCCTCTTTTGTTTTTTGCTGTTATGGGAGGAATATTTACATCCATAAATCCGGAGGCTAAATATACGCTTATACAATCCATGACCGTGATGGGAGTATCAATGGGTGCATTAATAGGTTTGCCTCCTTCCCTGGTAGAAATATACGGAAGTGATATTAAGAAGGTATACACAGCCAATGGGGTACCTCTGTATCTTGGACTGGTTTCGATTTTTTTATCAGCTTTTATCCACCTATTGATTATGTGTACAATAATATACATTGTCGCTCCTATTGCTTTTAACGCAGCACCGCCGGCAAGGCTGCCGGTGTATTTTGGCGCACTTGCAATTTTTATTGCTGTATCATTAAGTATTGGGAGTGTCTTGGGGCTAGCGGTTAAAAACCAAGCAAAACTTACAATGATTTCTCAAGTTATATTTCTGCCATCCATTATGCTGTCGGGAATTATGTTTCCGGTTGATTTACTGCCTAGGTTTTTTAAGATTGTGGGAAGATTATTCCCTGCGACTTGGGGATATAAATTAATGGTGGCCGACGTTTTTTATTTTGGCAATCTGTGTCCTTTGGTGGTTATACTCATAGCTGCGGTTATACTATGCAGCATAGGGCTTAAAAGACTGCAATCAGAATAATGAGAAATTATCATATAAAATATAATCTGTGTTATAGGTTCCCATGTTTTTCACATGGGAACCTTTTAGTATAGTAATAAGGTGCCTTCTTCTAAAGTTGAATATTTGGGAAGTTCTTCCTTCCGGTTTTTTGGAATAAAATTTAAATCTAGCGAGTGCATATTTTTATCCTGTAATTTTTACTTAGATGTTCGACACTTTGCTGGTAATTTTTGTTTATTTATTATGTTAAATATGATATCATTTCATTAGAAATTTATTCAGAAATCAATAGTAATGATTATTTAGACAGGGAGGGTGAGGAAATGCCGACAACAGAAGGTTTGGAAATCACGTTTAATACCGTTTATTTCGAATACGACAAGTGGAGGCCCACATATCCTAAGGAGTTATATAATGAAATTTTTAACATCAAAGAAATAAATCCGTTAAGCAATATACTTGAAATTGGGATAGGTACAGGACAAGCAACGCTGCCTCTGCTTGAAACCGGTTGTAGTTTAACTGCAATTGAATTGGGTGACCAGCTTGCAGAATACTCAAAAGAAAAATTCAAAAATTACGAACAATTTAAAGTAAAAAATATTGCATTTCAAAATTTTGAATGTCCATCTAACTCTTTTGACCTTATCTTTTCAGCAACAGCTTTTCACTGGATTCCGGAAGAAATAGGATATACCAAAGTATTTGATTTGTTAAAAAGCGGCGGTATTTTTGCACGATTTGCAAACCATCCATATAAAGATAAAAAATGCAATGAAATACATGATGCATTTCAAAAGATATATGCAAAATACATGCCAGGATCATTAGCTGGCGATGAATATAGTGAAGAAAATGCAAAAAATATAGCTAACATTGCTTGTAAATATGGATTTACAGATATAAGTTATAAACTTTATCATAGGACTAGAACTTTCACAGCAAATGATTATACAATGCTTTTAGGCACTTATTCAGACCATATTGCTATTGAAGAAACGACACGGAAGAAATTTTTTGCCGAAATAAGACAAGCAATAGATGATAATGGCGGTATTATTACACTTTATGATACAATAGATTTACAGATTGCAAGGAAACCATAACTTTATGCAATTGAATGGTAATGTTTGGAGCAAGGAAATATTATTAGAAATGCTTTCAAGTTCAGACAAAGGTATAGGTAATCAGATTATTGATATTCCGGGTATGTATGGTAAATCTGGTGGATATATAGAAGTTCAGGTATGGGATGATAGTTATATAACGACTAAATAAGGAGAATAAAACATGTGGTGTCACTTTTTATATAACAACAATAGAATACGTTAATAAAAATAAAAATAACCGTCAAGTTGTAGAAACTTATGCAAGTCAGGCGCAGGTTTTTTTATTGTATATAAAAAGGAGACCATAATATGAAAATAGACAATAGAATTATAAAGCATTACTTAAAAAATGTTATGTTTATAACAGGTACAGCATATGCCGGTAAGTCGACCATGGTAGCTTTACTGGCAGAAAAATATGGATTGGTTCCATGCGGAGAGAATTATCATTCTCTCGTAGCAGATCAAATTATAGTACCAGAACGTCAGCCAAATCTGTGCTATTTTCAAACCATGAAAGATTGGCAGGAATTTTTGAATCGGACACCGGAAGAATATGATAAATGGATTCAGGGGTGTTCTCTGGAAGCAGCTGAGTTTGAAGTGGCTGAGTTAATTCGTATTTCTCAAAACCATCGAGTAATTGTGGACACGAATATACCACTTGATATTTTGCATGATATAGCAGACTATCATCAAGTCGCAGTAATGCTGTCACCGCAGGAAATGTCGGTTGAGAGGTTTTTTGACCGTGATGATTCTGACAAGGCTTTTATAAAAGAGCAGATTATGAAAGCAGATAATCCCCAAAAAACAATGGAGAATTTTAAAGCTTGTCTAGCTCAAGTGAATAGTAAAAAGCATTATGATGAATATGCAGAGAGTGGATTTTTCACATTAGTAAGAATAGACGCTAACAGAGACACTAGGGAAGAAACTATAAAAATACTGTCAACTCATTTTAAACTACACTAGGGATATGTATTTGAGTAGGGCTTTGACTTATTCCCTATACAAAGGAGGAATAATGGCTTCAAGATTAATACACTATTTAATTGCTGAAGAAATCGCTTAAATGAATTAAAACTTTTTCAAAAGGGAAAGAGTTATAAGGCCAAACATTTTTTATAGGAAATAGTAAGATTATTAATCCAAAATGAAATTTTAAGAATAGATGAAAGAGGGGAAAATGGAAGAAAAGAAGAAGATACCTTTTTGGGAAGAAAGTTATAAGAATGATGACATCTCTGCATTTGGTGCAAACCCCAATCCAGAAGTAAAAGAATTTATTGATATTTTTGATAAAAATGGAAAAGTACTTGAAGCAGGATGTGGCGAGGCAAAAAATGCATTTTATCTTATTGAGAACGGCTTTCGTAATGTTTCAGCATTTGATCTATCGGACAATGCGATAAAAAAAGTACATAAAATTGCAGAAAAAAGAAAAATTCACATCAATGCTTTTGTTCAAGATTTATGCAGGTATCAGTGGGATAATAATTTTGACCTTGTAATTTCATATGGGACACTGCATTTTGTAAAAAGTGAAGAATGGCATAAATTTATATTTGACGCAAAAGAACATACAAATAGCGGCGGTTTTCATGTTATCCAAATATTCACTGATAAAGTTCCTGCATCAGAAGATATTAAAGAATTTGCAGTTGGCCTTTCAAAAGAAGGCGAACTTTTAACACTTTATCAAGATTGGAAAATCATAGACCACAAGGAATTTATTCTTGAAGATGAACATGCAGGAGTTCCAAAACATTATCATGCCATTAATAAGATAGTAGCCAGGAAGAAATAAATATAGTTCTATTTTTAATTAACTTTTTACATATATCTTTACTTTCTATGAGTAGTATCACAAGTAAACTTGCGAAATACATGGGGTGTAAAATGAAAAATAATGACGTATCCATAAATACAGTTCACGGCATATTTACTTATAGAGCGGCTGCTTTGATTATCAACGATGATAAATTACTTGTCGCAAGACATAAAAATAATCCTTGTTATTATGCGGTCGGCGGGGCTGTTAAGATAAATGAAACATCCGAGGAAGCTGTTGTCCGTGAAGTTCTTGAAGAAACAGGGGCTAGCATGGAAATAGACAGATTAGTGTTTGTTCAAGAAAGGTTTTTTAAATATTCCGGTGAAAATCACCATGAAATAGTCTTTTTCTATTTTATGAAATATAGAACCGATGTAAATATTTTAGAAAATTCGTATACAGACCAAGGTGAAAATGAAACTTTGCATTGGCTGCCTATAAGTAATTTAAAGCAATTTAATATTGTACCTGACTTTTTGAAGTATAATTTAGCAGGCAATTTAAACGATGTTAAACATATTATTACAAAAGAATAAAAGGGCTGGCTAATTTCCTCAGAAATCTTGAGAATTCAAGACTTCTGGGGATTTATTATTTTAAGATTTTTGAGGACTTTCTTAATGTTTCGTTTCTATAGACTTCTGCAATACATTAGTATGCTCTCTACCCCTCTTTACTTAGTATCAGCTATTCCAATCAAACAAATGGTGGCAACTTCAAAAGAGGCAGCTATGTTTGGAGGATGGGTCATTTGTTTAAGTCTGGTAGGAGGTCTGGCACTAATTTTTGCCTTATCTAGTCTGGCATCCCATCAGCAGGAGCAGCATTATTTATTATATAAGGAGCAGATGAGATTTGAAGTACTAGCCAGTCAGGTAAATCCCCATTTTTTATTTAATGTATTAGAATCTATAAGAATGAAAGCTCATGTAAACGGAGAGGATGAAATTGCAACCATTATTAAGAAGATGGGTGCATTAATACGAAGAAATCTGGAATTGTCAAATGACTATATAACCTTAAGAGAAGAATTATCCTTTGTTAAGGATTATTTGTTAGTACAAAATTTTAGATTTGGGAATAAAATTAACAGCAATATTTGCTGCGAGGATGAACTGTTAGATTTGACGGTATTACCGCTTACCATTATTTATACTTTGATATAATCATGGATGGAATAAAATGGTAGAAACAATATAATTATGGTGTTATAATATGAGTTAAATAGAAACAAACAGGTGTTTCTATATTTTTGAACAAAGGGAGATAAAGAAGTGAGCAAGAGGAAATCTATAGGAACTCAACATTCCATGTGCGTACAACCAGCTTTTCTAATCGGTACTTATGATGAAGAGGGCAATGTTAATTTTGCTCCTATAACCTGGGTCAGCGTTACATGGGATATCGACCATTTTATGCTTGTCATTCGTATGTTTGGTACAAAAAAACAAATGCGAGGTTAAAACAATTGTACAAACAGGAGATTCTGACACCTTTTTCTGTGACATTCATTAAAAATGTTCAAATTGATAGCGATATAGATATATCTGACGGAATTGACCTGACAGTTTTTGACCCGGTTGTATATTCCGGACAGTATCATTCCATAGGTAAAAGTTTAGGAAAAATCGGGGATTACCTTAAAAAAGAATAGATTTTGAGGGAATCGGCAAAGGGGGCAAACATGATATATTTTGAAACAAAACGATTGGTATTTCGTGATTGGAATGAGCAAGACCTAAGTGAATTTCGGATCATGAATAAGGATACCAGAGTAATGAAATATTTTACAAAAACACTTACGGAAGAGGAGACAGATAGATTTTATAACATAATCCAAGATGAATTTAGAAATTACGGGTACGGGCTTTATGCAGTTGAAACAAAACATAATAATAACTTTATTGGTTTTATTGGATTCCATTGGGCTAATTTCAATTCAGAATTTACTCCTTGCATTGAAATAGGTTGGAGACTTAAATATGAAACATGGGGTAATGGATTTGCAACGGAAGGAGCAAATGCATGTTTAAAATATGGATTCGATGCTTTAGGATTCAATAAAATATATAGTTTTACCTCGAAAATAAATCTTCCATCTGAAAATGTAATGAAAAAAGTTGGTATGGTAAAAGTTATGGAATTTGAGCATCCGAATATTATTGAGGGTAATCCTCTGAGAAGGCATGTTCTTTATTCTATTGGTTCAAGCAGCTGCGCTAACTATTAATCTTTATTGTTAGATAAAAAGACCAGGAGAAATTATGAGAGAACGAGCTGAAGAATACAAAAAAGCTTGGGAATATCGAGCTTATGAATTTTGGAACATTCAAGGAAACCCCGCTGAAAAAGCAATTTATTTAACAAAGTGACCCTATAGCTCGTTGGCGTTATCATTAAAAGTGTATTTGATTCACAATTAATTTTGAATGGGAAATAGAAAATTTATATAATGGAAAGGAAAAAAACAATGAACACAGAAAACTTTACAGGCAAAGCGGAAGCCTATGTTAAAGGACGTCCGGGATACCCAAAAGAGGCGATTGAATATATTTGTTCACTTGTGCCGCGGGATGTCGTATTTGCCGATATTGGTGCGGGGACGGGAAAATTCACTGTTACGTTGGCAGAGCGCGGTTATTCTGTGTTTGCCGTTGAGCCCAACGCGGATATGCGTAGCCAGCTGGTTGCTACGCTTGTCCCTTTTCCAAATATAAAAATTATGAGCAGTACAGCTGAAGCGACAACACTTCCCGAACACAGCATTGATGTCATCACTGTCGCCCATGCTTTGCACTGGTTCAATCTGGATGCTTTCCGTGCAGAATGTCGTCGCATCATTAAACCCAATGGATTGATCATTGCTGTTTACAACCTTACACACGGTGGGGAGATGATAAATCTTAGCAAACAAACAACAGATGAGTTTTTTAGAAAGCCGGTGATTGCGGAATTTCCCAACCCAATGGATTACACGCGGGATAGTTGGCTAGCTTATATCGCATCCCAGGACAACAATCCACTGCCCTCAGAACCTGGATATGACGCACATATCGCTGCAATAAACGCAATTTTTGATCGTAATAGCGTAAACGGTCTATTACACTGCGATAGGGTAACGAAAGTGTATAGCGAACGAATAGTATAAGCTTTATTAACAGTAAATTTCTTACACAAAGCATGGAAATTATAGAGATTTACATGAAGGAGTATGAATAGATGGTAAAACCAAATGGGTTACAAAGAATATCGAAAGTTAATACATATTTAAATGTAGCGGAAACATTTGCATATAGAAGTACATGCATTAAAAGAAAATATGGGGCAGTAGTTGTGAAAAATGATACAGTAATTTCAACTGGGTATAATGGTTCTCCAAGAGGACTTGAAAATTGCTGTGACATTGGGAGATGTCCCAGAATGGAATTAGATATGCACCAGGGAGAAGGCTACGGAATATGCAGAGCTGTCCATGCAGAGCAAAATGCTTTACTCAATTGTCCAAAAGAACAAATGGTAGGAGCAGATTTATATCTGGCAGGTGTAAATCCTGAGGATAACACTGTTCATAAGGCAAAGCCTTGTCCCTTATGTGCCAGGCTAATTATACAAGCAGGCATAGAGAATGTAATTATGCGTACAGGTGAAAAAGAAGATGAGTATGTGATAATTCCAGCGAAGAAACTGATATGGCATAATTAAGGTTAGTTATGAGGTCCTGATTTGAATTTACGAAGCTAATTTATCCGTATTTGTAGAAGATGCGATCTAAATATTATTGATAGAATGGGCGGAGGGAGATATGGAAAACTATTTTGAAAAAATACAAAAGTATTTACATACTGGACATGCTGAAGAAATGGACAATCGTATTGAAAGACTTCGTAAATATATTGATGAAATTCTTTTAAATATGAAAGACACTCAAGAAAGAAGGTGTGGGTATCTCCATCTTTATGGAGTTTCACAAACATGTGCTTTTATAGCGCTCAAAAGAAATCAAGATGTTGAATTGGCGACCATGGTTGGTATGTTACACGATTTACATTCTTACAAAGTCATGAATACTGAAAATCATGCTGAACACGGTGCAGTTTTGGCACGTCAAATTCTTGAGGAGTTGTCATTGACAACTGAGAAAGAAACAGATTTAATATGTTCAGCTATTCGCAACCACAGTTCAAAGGCTGCGACTCATTCTGCATTTGATGAAGTATTAAAAGATGCAGATGTTTTGCAGCATTATTTATATAATCCGCTTTTTACTGTGATGGAACAAGAAAAATGTAGACTGCAGAATTTATTAACTGAATTTGGTATTAAGCGAATTTAGTAAGCATAATACGTAGTTCAATAAAACTGTCTTCTCTTTCGGTTTAGAATACGAACAGGAGATTTGCTGTAATTTAGTGACATGTAAAAATTTATGAACACAATAAAATATAAGGAGAAATTTCTCATGTATTATAGTTATGTAATGGGTATAAACAGTATAAAAAACGAGTTAAAAAATGATGGGTTCATTATAGAAAATGACAGTGGTAATTATATGGTATCCTTTCCAAAGGAAAAAGCACCAATTTGGGAAGATTTTATAACCAAGCATCTTGAGATTGATTATTGGAATGAATATATAGCTGATAATTGTATAGTTTTTATATTTCATCTGCAAGATGGCATAAAAAAGTATGAAGTCAATAATTTTGAGAATAAGGAAGTTCTTGATCTTTGTGAAAAATTATGTAATTGTAAGTTTGAATCAATAAAGTCCATGTTAATTGGAAATCACTTTTATAAAGAAAAGTTGATTAATTTTATTTAGTGAATTCCAATTTGCCGTATTTCGTTATATCGTAATTGTTGGCTAAGGCGAACAATAGATTATTATATATTGTGAATGAGGGATTACAGTGATTAGGGCAGTATATTAGGTTTATTAATTCGTTGAATTTACATAGATTATTTATAAAATTGGAGAAATGGAAATGAATATAATTGATACTAAAAATAGGTTGGTAAGTCAACTCTCCCAAAATGATAAGATTAAAGGAATTGGTCAAACCGGGGATATCAATGCTGAATTGATACCCGGAAACAGTGATATTGATATATTTGTTTTATGTACCACGATACCCGCAGAGGATGAAAGAAAAAGTGTCTATAAAAAATATTCCAAGGAATATTCGGACTGTCAGATGAATGTATGTAATGGGGGAATCTGGGGCTATGGAGATATATTGATTATTGATGGAATTGACGTTATGTTCATGTATTTTACGATGGAAGAAATGGAAAAGTATTTGGATGAGACTTTACAAGGAAAACATTTGAACAAAGAAGGCGGATTCTATCCAACAGGTAGATTAGCTAGTGTTGAAAACATAAATATACTGTACGAAAGTGATACTGCATGGACGGCAATGATAGAAAAAGTTAAGAAATATCCTATCAATTTGTTTGATAAATTGTTTGAATATCATATTTCAAATGTATTAGATGAGGAGGATTTAGGAAGGGTGATGCTGCGAAAAGAGATCATGTTTTACCATACTGTTTTGGAAAACTCTTTAGATCATTTATTGCAGGCACTGTTTGCGGTGAACTCCACATATTTTCCTAGCAGAAAAAGAAGTGAGCAGTATATCAATGATTTTAAATACAAACCTGATGATTGCTTTAACCGGTTATTACAAATTATTAAAAATTCGACCTCAAGTGATACTATTGATAAATCAGTAGAAGAATTAAGAAATATCACTTCAGAAACAATGGAAATTGGTAATAACAAATATAAAAAGATGTAGTATTAGAAAGTCAGCGGGAGATTTTGAAAGACCATCTTACTTCCCAGATTGGAGTTATAAATGACAATTAAAATAGTAGATTTACATATACATTCTTTTTATTCTGATGGTACAATGTCACCGGCAGAAATATTAGAAACAGCCTATAATAAAAATTTAGGGGTAATATCCATTACCGACCACGACGTCATAGATGGTTCATTAAAATTAATGGAGTTATCAAATAATTACAATATTAAATGTATACCAGGTGTTGAAATAGATGCCCTTGAAAATGGGGTAAATTACCACATTCTAGCATATGGAGTTGATTTAGAGGATAAGGATTTTATTGCGTTTATACTAAAAAATCGTGATTTACTTGAAGAAGTAAATATTAAACTTATCGAAAAGATGCAGAAAGATTATGATTTTATTACTGTATCGGACTATCTGGATTTTAACTATGACAAAAGAATGGGTGGCTGGAAAGCTTTACACTATTTTATCGAAAAAGGCATTACAAACAGCTTGGTTGAGGGATTTATGATTTATACCAAATACAAGCATTCTTATAATTGTGTGCAATTTCTTTCTATAAAACAAGTATGTGATATTATTCATCACGCTGGGGGTAAAGCGGTTTTAGCACACCCAGGGAAAGTAATAAAAAGTAATAATCTAAATGAATTCAAAATAAAAGTACTGGAAATAATTGATTTTGGACTTGATGGAATTGAGTGTTATTATCCATCACACACAGCTGAAATAACTAATATTTGTGTAGATATATGTAAAAGTAAGGATTTGCTCATTACTTGCGGTTCTGATTGTCATGGAAAATTTCAAAGTACAGAAATAGGTGAAATGGATATTACTCTTGAAAATTTAAAGCTTGATACAATTATATAAATATTATAAACATCCTCTGTGGATAAGAATGCATTCAGATAAATAAGGAAAGCTCTAAATTTAATGGGATTGTGTTGAATCAAATCAAACTTCATATAATATGGCTGGAAGATTAGGATTGAGAAAGTGAACGAAAACACAGTCTATTGGTTTGATATTTGATTAGGCAAATTTATATTATCTATTATGATAATTATATTTTGAATATATAGGGAGAAATTAAAGCATATAGGCCAATACTCATTTTATATTTTCACAGGCTCTTGACTTTATTACTAAAATGTAGTATTTTAGATAAAACAAATTAATAAAGGCTATGAAAAGAATAGTAAGCAATGGGATATGTTACAGAGAGCTTTTATGGTGAGAAAAAGCACAGAATACATTGCAGAAAATGGTCTTGGAGCCGCGTACCGACTACATTTATTGTATAGGCTGCGATGGGAGTGCCCATTATAGCACCAGAGTATCGAAGTCAATTCCGTACTTGAAGAGGTCTATATTGGGAAATATAGATAAATTAAGGTGGTATCACGAAGCATATTAGCTATCGTCCTTGAAATTTAAGTCAAGGAGGGTAGCTTTTTTATTTCCGCGAAAGCAAAGTGAGAATTAGCAAGCTTGCTTGCAATAATTCGAACGCGCACGCGAACCGGAGAAACTCGCAAAGCGTGTTTCTTCCGGTTATTCATTATTGATAATATGGAGGTCTATATAATGTTAATAAGAAGATTTGAAAATAAAGATGCACAATACATTGCTGAAATAATAAACCGCAATTTTTTTGAAGTAAATATTAAAAACTATACAAAAGAAGAGTTAAATGCAAGGCTTTTTAATGAAGAAAAGGTACGGATAATTGCCGGATATTCTCACATGTACGTGTGCTGTCTTGATAATGAAATTGTTGGTTGCGGTGCAATTTCTAAAAATTGGGGAAATATAGAAGAAAGTATTCTATTAACCATTTTCATAAAACCGGAACTTCACAGAACGGGAATTGGTAAATTAATAATCGAAACCTTAGAAAAAGATGAATTATTTTTGCGTGCTAAAAGAATAGAAATTCCATCATCAATAACAGCATGTGAATTTTATTTTAAAATGGGATATAAATATTTAACTTAAAAATAGAAAAATGGAAAATTTTAGTTTATTATTCAATATAGTTGAGATATAATAAAAAAATACGGTAAGTACATTTTGAGCGAGGAGGTTAATATATGAACATTCCGGCTTTAGAAACCGAACGATTAATTATAAGAGCTTTGACATTAGAAGAATTCGAATATTATGGTGAATACAGTAAAATTGATGGAACAAAAACATTTAAAGCTAAATTTTTATAAAGGATACATTAATGCTATCTAATAAGCTGATTTGTAAATAAATCAAGTTACAAAAAATTGCACCTAAAAAATTAAAAAGTGCAAAACACTATTAGATTAACCAGAAAGAGGGATTATGTTAACATAAAAGGAGAAATTCATGAATAGAGAGGAATTAGCAATCTTACTTAGAAAACATAATCAGGAACATCTTTTTTCTTATTATGACAAATTATCTCAAGAGAATAAGGATAATTTAGCTGCGCAAATAGAAAAAGTAGATTGGAAACTTCTTGATCTCATACGTCAAGAAAACCAACTGCAAAAAAGCGGTAACTATGAACCCCTTGAGGGGATTAGTATCAAACAAATCGAGTCTAATAAGAAACTATATTATGATATAGGTATTAAGACAATTCGTGATGGTAAAGTAGCAGCTGTTTTATTAGCAGGAGGACAAGGTACACGCCTGGGTTGTGAAGGTCCTAAAGGAATGGTAAACATCGGTCTTACAAAGGAAATCTTTATCTTTGAATTAATCTTAAAAAATATTTTGGATACAGCAAAAGCAGCAGATACTTGGATACCATTATATATTATGACAAGTAATAAGAATAACGAGGAGACGATATCATTTCTGAAACAACATGACTTTTTTGGATATCCGGAAGAGTTTATAACTTTCTATATCCAAGATATGACACCTTCGGTAGATTTTCATGGTAGATTATTAATGGAAGCCCCAAACCAACTTTCACTTTCCCCCAATGGTAACGGTGGCTGGTTTTCTTCAATGGTTAAGGCGAACTTACTTCATGACTTGCATGACCGTAAAATAGAATGGATTAATGTCTTTGCAGTTGATAATGTTCTTCAAAAAATCGCAGACCCTTTCTTTATTGGAGCTACGATCGCAACGAATTATTTAAGCGGTGCAAAAGTTGTAAGGAAAGCGAATCCCAATGAACGCGTGGGTGTTTTATGCTTAGAAGACGGAAAACCATCTATTGTAGAGTATTACGAAATGACCGACGAAATGATTAATGCAAGAAAAGATAACGGTGAATTAAGCTATACATTTGGAGTTATATTAAATTATTTATTTCGTTTAGATAAACTGGAAGATGTTATAAAGTATGATTTGCCTATTCATGTGGTAGAGAAAAAAGTACCATATTTATCAATTGATGGTAAATATATTGAACCTAATGAACCAAATGGATATAAGTTTGAAGAACTTGTGTTAGATATGGTTCATCTTTTTGATAACTGCCTTCCGTTTGAAGTAATTCGAGAAAATGAATTTGCTCCTGTTAAAAATGCTACCGGTGTAGATTCAATTAGTACTGCAAGGCAACTACTTATCAATCAAGGGTATGTTTTGTGAAATGATATGGGAATAACAGGAAATAATTTTTTACACCTTGTTAAATACCAATGTCTCTCAAGGTCTGCTTAATATTATCTTAGGGTCCTTTTCTCCTTGCTTTAATATTTTGCTTGATTTCCTGTATATGGAAATATAAACTATATATAATAGGTACTTTAAATAACTACTAAAATCATTTACGAAAGGGAGAGGATTCGTATGGAAATATTTAATTTTAGTGAAAATTATCTGGAGCATGCAGCTGATCTTTTTACAAAAAGTTATATGAAAGCACGAGAAAATCTGAATATATTACCCATAAAATATGAAGATAAGAATACTATTTTAACATTACTTCAAGATTTTTACAAAGAGTACATTGGGGTAGTTGCTGTTGAGAACGGTGAAGTAATCGGATATCTAACCGGACTTCCTATTTCCGATTTCAAAGGGTCTCAACGCGGTATTTATTGTCCTGAATGGTCACATGCGGTTATGTATAAAGACAGACCGTTTGTATATCAAGAGTTATATAAAGAAGCATCTAATATGTGGATTCAAAATGGGTGTCTTAACCATGCTATAACTATAATGGCACATGATGATGAAGCAATGAACATCTGGTTTTGGAATGGCTTTGGATTACATGTAGTTGATGCAGTACGGGATTTGAATATTTTACCAGGAAATTTCAATAATGATATAGAAATCAGAAAATTTAAAAAAGAAGACATAGAAGAAGTTGTTCATTTGTATTTGGAATATAAAACGTACATGGCTTCTTCACCTATTTATTTACCATTAATCCAGGTTGAAAATGCAGAGGATATAAATCAGTGGCTGGAAAATCCTGATAATAATTTATGGCTCGGTTTAAGTAATGGAAATATTATTGCAATCATGGAAGTTAGTTATAAGCAATCCAATGATGCACAAATCTTATCCGATGATGATACTGTAAGTATTGGTGTTACATATACAAGCGAAAATGATAGAGGGCAGGGCATTACAAAAGCATTGCTACAAAAAGTAATGGAAGAAGCTTTATTAAAAGGTTATAAGAGATGTGCCGTAGTTTTTGAGTCTCAAAATGTCAGTGGTAGAAATTTTTGGCTGAAATACTTTAAACCTGCTTGCTATTCTGTAGTACGTAAGGTTGATGATAGAATTTGGAACAATATGTAAATGATTATTGATGTAAAAAATTTGCAATAAGTTAATTATATTATTCCAGGTAATTGCTGAACTAGATTATTGTATTTATATGCCATGCCATTGATGCGATTTCAAAGCTGAATCTTGCCCAAAAGGGCAACTAAAGCTATGAAATTGCGTCAATTGCATGGATATTGAGAAACTTTAGAGTTTCGTAATTGTCTAATATTATTCATGTATGAGGAGGTAAACAATGGAAGAGGGTATTGTAATTGTTAATCAGAAGGATTTAGTAGGAAAACACAAAGCAGAACATGAAAATTATGAATATTTAAAATATGAGGTTACACCACGAAACAGGTTTGAACAGTGTTATGTATCAGTATATGAAATACCACCATTAAAAGCTGGTTATCCGTATCATTATCATGCAGCCAATACCGAAGTTTTTTATATTATTAGCGGATGCGGAATTCTTGAGACAAAGGATGGTAAAAGATACCTCAAAGCGGGAGATTTTATTGTATGTCCTCCCTCTGATAAAGGTGCACATAAAATAATAAATGCATCTGATAACGAGATTTTAAAGTATATAGATTTTGATACTACAAATTCTCCTGATGTAATACATTATCCAGATTCAAATAAAACAGGTATTATTATTCGAAATCAACCGGGTATGTTTTTTTATGATAAAAGTCAAGTTGATTATTATGATGGTGAATGCAAAGAATAGGCAGGGGATAATCCCATCATAAATACTAAAATAATTATGGGTAGGTGATAAACTTTTGGAGTATTATAAAGAGTTACGTAAATTTGTAGGACATAAGCCTATAATCCTGCCAGGTGCTGTTGTAATCATAGTTAATGGTAACGGTGAAATCTTACTGCAGGAAAGAGAGAATAACTTTTGGGGATTACCAGGAGGATTAATGGATTTGGGAGAGTCATTAGCAGATACGGCAAAAAGGGAAGTATTTGAAGAAACCGGGCTTAGTATTCAGAATTTGGTATTACTCGATGTATTATCCGGCCCAGAATATTATAATAAAATGCCTAATGAAGATGAATTATATTCTGTAACAGCAATTTACACAACTACGGATTACACGGGTGAATTAATCCCCGATATGGATGAAAGTAAATCCTTGAAGTTTTATGAAATTAATTGTTTACCCGAGAGAATGGAGCAAGAATATAAAGACTGTATAAAAATTTATCTAAGATCTCGTACCTGATTTAGAAATTGATGAAATTCAGGTTGTTTGATATAAATTTTTAGGGTTGAATTTTAAAGCAATGCTAAGATATTAATAATATCGGAGGGATTTATGGGATTTGATGCAAAAAAAGAAAGTGAAATGTTTAATAAGGCTGCCGAATATTATGATAAATTCAGACCGGGCTATCCGAATGAAATTATTGAGGTAATGGTAAAACAAACGAAATTAAATAAAGATTCAAAAGTCTTGGAAATAGGAGCAGGAAGCGGGAAAGCAACTGAGTATCTAAAAAATTATGGATTTACCATCAGATGTATTGATCCAGGTGAGAATCTGGTGAAAAATGGCAGGATAAAGTTTATGGATTATCCAAACATCAGCTTTGAATGTGGAAGATTTGAAGAATTAGAGCAAAGCAACGAAAAATATGATCTTATCTTTGCGGCCCAATCCTTTCATTGGCTGCCTCAGCCTATTGGTTATCAAAAATGTGCGGAGATGTTGAAAGAAAATGGATATCTAGCTCCCTTTTGGAATATGTACATAACATATGATAATAAAGCTGATAACGACTTACTTAAATTATCAAAGAAGTATGGCGGCTTTGCCGATTTCGTTAGTGAAGAAGAATCTATAAACAGAATACAATCCATTGTAAAAGGCATCAAGGAAAGTGGACTGTTTGAAACACCAACAGTAGTTAAGCACTCGTGGGTACAGGAATATACTGCTGAGGAATATTATGGATTTGTACTAACCGGAAATCGGTTTTTGCAATTACCTGAAGAAGTAAAAGAAAAAGCCCATGCAGAAATAATAGAACATGCCAATGAGTTTAATGGAAAAATTATTCGTCCATATCTATGTGTGTTGTATTTGGCAGCTAAAAAATGAGATGTAATCTCAAGCTTGATTTTTTTATCTCAAAGTAAAGTTCGTCCAATGAGATAAAAACCCCTCCGGTGATATGCACCCGTGCGAATAGGAATTGTGCCGCAAGGGACCGCGCTTGGGCGAGAGCTTGCCAAGGCAAATGAAGAAAATTAAACCTATCAGATTTATCAGGCAACGGATATATTGGATATAGAAAAAATGATCTATGATTACGACATATATGAAACGGAATTTACGAATATGGCATATATCATTAAATAAAAAATAATAGTTATATTACAATTTCGGAGGTTGCTATGAAACGAAAATTAAGGATACTACTTACTTTATTAATACTGGTAATCTTAGGTGCATGCAGAAATGATACAGGAGTAATTAAGACAGATGAGTCTATGACCGGAGCAGCAGATTCAAAGCAGGGAGAAACAAAAGTGGGGAATTCAGTAGAATCAACCGGAGATCAGACCAATGAGTCAATGGATGAATCCAATGCAGGAGAAACTGACGAGTCAATTAAAGTCCCCACTGCAGATACAATGGATGAGTCGTCAGATGTAATCGAGCCTAACACACTCTATGCTGAGGGTGAAGACAATGCTATAGATAATCCGGTACTTTTACCGGCTCCACCATTTAGTTATTATATATCTGACAAAGTAACAGATAAAGAAAATAAACCCATACAATTGAATGAGAGGTCAAGTAAGGCGAATGAAATAACCGATGATGAATATTGGTTCATAAATAATGAACTTTCCATGAATACCTCGCAGATACCGGTTCCATCTCAGGACACAACAGGTAATTTACAGGATGAAATATATTCTGTATGGAATGACTTGTTAATAACATCTGCTTTTTATGACGATTCCTATATTTATTGTACCTATGGCTCAGACTATTCAGAAGGTTATATTTTAAATATATATGATGCAATCACTTTGAAACTTATATATTCCTTGGATTTCTCCAATTACAGGTATTCCCCGGATTATATGAAAGAGGATTATGATTATATACAACAGAAAGTTGTTTGGGCTTCGATTAAAAATAATATCTTATATATTTCCCATAGCCATAATACTTACGCAAAAAGCTCTAAGAATATGAATGCATACATAACTGCCATTGACTTATTAGATATGAGTGTTTTGTGGAGAACCGATGCATTAGTTTGCAATTCTCGTAATTTTCAGATTCACGGTGATGTTATTATTTGCGGATATGGATTTACAAATGAGCCGGATTACTTGTATCAAATAGATATTAATACCGGTAAAGTTTTAGATAAAATGCAGCTGAAATCTGCTGCGTCATATATCATACAAAAAGATGATGTAGTATTTGTACGTACTTATAATACAGATTATGAATTTGATATTCAAGAAAAATAACATTTATTTTTGTGTCTCACTCAATATTCAGTTTTCATTGGATTAAAATTAAGACTTACCAACATCACCTGATTATGAGCAATAGAGATAGGATAATTTTAGTAAAGCTTTCAAAACTTTCCTATAAAAAGTGAATGAAAGTTTAAAATAAGTTCATCATAGTAATTTTTTGGTATAATGTCGATAGGAATAGGAAAGGAGTAAAATTATGCAGAAAGAATTACTTGAACTGCTTGAGACACCTTGTATTGTAATAGATATGGCGAAAACAGAGGAAAACATAACAAGAATGCAGGCAGCAGCGGACGCTTATCATTGCAGGTTAAGACCCCACATTAAGACACATAAGATGCCGTTGTTTACCAGTATGCAGTTATCACATGGGGCCAGTGGTATTACCTGTGCTAAAGTTTCAGAAGCAGAGGTAATGGCAGACGGTGGGGCAGAGGATATCTTTATTGCCTATCCTATGGTAGGGGATTTTCGGATTAAGCGGGCAATAAAACTAGCGAAACGTGTGAAAAGACTTATCCTGGCAGTGGACAGTATGGAATGCGCGAATTTGCTAAATGAAGCGGCAAAGGCTGCCAAACTGATATTTGAGGTACGTATGGAAGTGGATACCGGTGCAAAACGTACCGGAGTTGTACGGACTCAGGCAGCACAGCTTGCAAAGCAGATTTACGGACTATCCAATCTGAAACTGACCGGAATCTATACCTTTAAAAGCCTGGTCTTTCACGATGAAGCTACGGTGGATAGAGAGCTTGCAGGTTTGGAAGAGGGTGATTTGATGGAACAGATTGCAGAGGAAATTAGAAATGCTGGTGTTCCAATTGAGGATATTAGTGCCGGTTCTACGCCCACAGGTCTGGAGGTGGCAAAGACCGGAAAAGTAAATGAAATACGTCCCGGAACTTACATTTTTAACGACCATATGCTCTGTATGGAGGAAGCGGCAAAACCGGAAGAGATTGCAGTAAAAATTTATGCTACCGTAGTAAGTGTCCCCTGTAAGGAATATGCTGTTATTGATGGAGGGACCAAAACATTTCCCATGGATATCCTTTTGGATACGGCACCTTATTACTATCCTGGGTATGCTCTTGTGGAGGGAAACGAGGATCTCAGACTGCGGCGAATGAATGAAGAACATGGTATCATTACAAGCATGAAAGGTGATACAGGGCTTAAAGTAGGGGATAAGATTGCACTGATTCCAATTCTGTATGTACTGCTATCAATATGCAGAATCAGGTTTACCTTTACGATGGTGAAAGTCTGAAACAGGAAAAAGTAGCAGCAAGAGGAATGCTGGTATGAGAACTCTGATAAAAAACGGTTTGATCTATGATGGAAGCGGCGGCAGTCTTTATCAGAAAAACATCTTAATAGAAGAAGATAAGATAGCTTCTGTTACAGAAAACATAGAGGTCTGTGCAGAGAATGTTATTGATGCGAATGGGTTTGCGGTTACTCCGGGATTTATTGATACACACAGGCATTGTGATATGGATGCTTTATATAACGCTGATTTTGGTACCATTGAGTTGTCCCAGGGACTTACAACGGTTATAGGCGGAAATTGCGGACTGGCTCCGGTTCCCGCACCCAGGACATACCGTAAAGATATCTTTGATTATATTGAACCATGTCTTGGAGCCGCACCGGAACTAAAAGAAAGAGGTTAATTGTATGAGTGATATATATGTCAAATTAAAAGAATTAGGACTGGAACTGCCAAAAGCACCTGCAAAAGGAGGGGTTTATTCCTCTTCGAAAGGATTTGGAAACAATCTGGTTTACATATCCGGATGCGGCCCGGTAATGGATACTCCTGTTACTGGAAAAGTTGGTAAAGAGTTTAACAAGGATGAAGCAAAAGAATTTGCCAAAAACTCCATGTTAAACGTATTGGCAGTTTTACAGGCACAGATTGGTGATTTAAATAAGGTAAAGCAAGCAGTTAAAATACTTGTTTTTGTTGCAAGTACGGATGAATTTTATGAACAGCCCTATGTAGCAAACGGCGGATCTCAGCTTCTCGTAGATTTATTTGGAGAAGATGCAGGGGCACCAAGCAGGTCGGCAATCGGTGTTAACGTACTTCCGGGAAATATTCCCGTTGAAATTGAAGCAATATTTGAAATTAAAGAATAATTTTCAGCGCATGTGAAGTAATTCACATGCGCTATTTTGCAATAAATTCTTCCAAAACCCTATGGTACGAGTCAAACACAATCCACTTAAATATTTTTAATTATTGATATCTTTATAGCACCAGAACCAGTCCATACAATTCAGGCCACTTTTTTGCGGATCATTGACACGTTCTAATAATTGATCATAAGTACCAGGCGGAGGAACCATTGCAGATTTATCGGGCTGCCAATTTGCAGGTGTTACAACTTTACACCGGTCTGTTGTCTGAAGAGCGGTTAACAGACGCAGAATTTCAGAAATGTTTCTGCCGTTTGTTAAGGGATAAATTAAAATAGCACGTATCACCTGATCCGGATCAATGAAAAATACATTTCTTACCGTTTCTTGCTTACTGGCATCAGGTGCAATCATTCCATAGAGCTTTGCAACCTCAGCCATACGATCTGCAATAACCGGGAAAGGAATTTGGACACCTGTTAATAAATAGATTTGATTCACCCACGCCAGATGGGAAGGGTTACTGTCTATACTAAGTCCGATTAGATTTGTATTCAATGCTTCAAACTGATCGTTCGCCTGTGCAAATGCAATAAATTCGGTAGTGCATACAGGAGTAAAGTCACCCGGGTGAGAAAACAGTACAACCCAGCGTCCTTTGTAGTCGGACAATTTCATTGGCCCGAATGTCGTTAGCGCATTAAAATCAGGGGCTTTCATACCAATACTAACATTCATAAATGTACCCCGAAAACAGTTTTTAATATCATATGACGGCTCGAAAGAATATGTTAAAATATAACTTATAACTTAAAGTAAATAAAGCGTAGAAAAGAAGCTGTAAAGGATTTTTAAGGAATATAATAATTGATGAGTTAAAAGGGGTGAAATAATTTGATTTACAGAAAAGCGGTGCCAGAAGATATAAAAGATTTGGCAGAGATGAGAATGGCTTATTTATTAGAAGATCAGGGTTATATAAATGAAAGTGACAGAACTATAATGAAAAAAACATTACCTGGATATTTTACGAGACATCTAAACCATGATTTATTTGCATATGTTGCTGTTGATAAAACGATAGTTGCAACAGTACTTTTAGTTGTTGAAGAACGTCCTGCAAGTCCTCATTTTATTACAGGCAAGATAGGAATTTTAATGAACGTTTATACGATATATGAATATAGAAGACAGGGTATCGCGAGGCAGCTTGTTTCTATGGCCATTGAAGATGGTAAATTATTAAATCTTGCAAAAATTGAACTTATGGCAACGAATGATGGATATGAATTATATAAAAAGGCAGGTTTTAAAATAAAGGAATCAGAATATATTCCTATGGTATATACGCTTAAGTGATAGCTAGATCCGGCAATGATACTAAGATAAAATGGGGAAATTAAATATGAAAAGCAAGCCTTTGTTTATTATTAGTTTTATTATTATGGTAATAGCGTTGCTATTAATGGGTATTAATCGGTTTGTATTTCTTTTTTCGGATATGATAATAAGAGGGATAGGAATCATCGTTTTAATTGATTTATTTACTTTAATTTTTAGTATGGTTAGGCTTAAAAATAGCAGGAACTAATTGCTTACCTATAATTCTGAAAAATCTTTGAGGTTGTTAAAAGAATATTGAAATGATATTATTGCTATATCGTTTTATTTAGGAAAAATGAAATCTATAGGTTTTCAGGGGATTATGTATGATAAGCGAAATCAAAGCTGAATTAAAAAACCGTGGTGCTGATTTTATCAAGGTAGTTGATATAACAAAGCTCCAGGATAGGGAAAACAGAGGGTATCATTCTGCTATTTTGATAGGGATAACCTTAAGCCCCGATTATATTTATCGTCAAATAAAAGAAAATACAGTGGATCACTCTGAGTTCGGGGAGAAAGAGCACCGTGCGGATGAGCTTGCAGACTGGCTGACTGATTTTATCATTTCAAAAGGTTATGATGCTTTTTCCCAATCAGAAAGAAATCTAATACACGGGTTTTTTAATGAATCTACGAAAACAACTCCCCTGCCACATAAAAAAATTGCAATGTTAACAGGTATAGGCTGGATCGGAAAAAGTAATCTGCTGGTTACCAAAGAATATGGCAGTGCAGTGTGTATGTGTACTGTTTTAACAAATGCGCCTTTACTATCTGAAAACAGACCATTTATAGATTCCCAATGTAAAGGCTGTACGAAATGTATTGACATATGTCCTGCAAATGCAATACATGGCTCTGCATGGGAACCAGGTATGAATCGGGATTGTATCGTTGATGTATATAAATGTGAAGGATGTTTAAAATGTTTAATAAGCTGTCCATGGACGATAAAGTATATGGAAAAGTATAGGATAAATATCTGTAAAAACAATTTTAATTTATAATCCGGGTAAATTAAATTATCCTAAAATTATTATTTGAGTATGGTAATTTTTGGATTGACAAATATACATGATAATGTTAGTCTTAGAAAAAGAATTTACTGCCTTATTGATATTAAAATAGCAGTCGGGGAGGAATATGTATGGAAAATGAACATTTGGATAACTACTATAGCAATCATGATGAAGAAGGACGTCTGCTCAGCAGACATGGATCCGTTGAATTTTTGACTACTACTAGGTATATAGATAAATATTTGACACCAGGTATGAATATTCTTGAAGTCGGTGCCGGTACCGGCAGGTATTCCCTGCATTATGCTAAAAATGGTTATCAAGTAGAAGCTGTGGAATTAATAGAACACAATATTGAATGTTTTAAAAATAAAATAACAGAAGATATGAAAGTAAATATACACCAGGGTAATGCCTGTGATCTTTCTATTTTTGAAGATAATAGTTTCGATATAACTCTTTTATTGGGTCCTTTGTATCATTTATATAATATAGAAGATAAGAAAAAGGCAGTGGGAGAGGCACTTCGTGTTACGAAACCGGGAGGTCTTATTTATGCTGCATTTATTATGAATGATGCGGTAATATTAGGATGGGGATTATTATCCGGTAATCTGGTAAATGGTATAAAGGATGGAATCATAACGGATCAGTTTCATTGCGTTGGAAAGCCGGAGCTGCTATTTGAGATGTCAACAGTTAATGAAATCAATGATTTAATGGGAGCATTTTCAATTGATAAATTACATATGGCTGCAACAGACGGAATGGCGAGTCATTTTAGGGAAACGATAGATAATGCAGAAGAAGAATTATTTGAGGCCTGGCTTAAATATCATTTTCAATCCTGTGAACGGGAAGAGTTAATTGGATACAGTAGTCATGGGCTATATGTAGGCAGAAAAAAATGAGATATAACATTATTTGGCACATTGTTATATATAAGTTAAATAGGTTTTAAAAAATAGATAACTGTGATGTGAAGATAGATAAATATTATGTAAAGCTAGTTAAATGTTATGTGTTAATAGGAAAATATGAGAAGGCAGCTGATTGTAATTTATTCAGCTGCCTTTAACTTTATATTATGACTACAATATTTTATTTAAAACCGGTATCTTTCTAATGTAATTACATATAAAAAAGGTTAAGGGAAATCCGATTACACATGCTGCTAAAAATTTTAAGATTGGGTGCATATGCACATTCATCAAAATGAGTGAAATTGTAATTATAATTGGAGCGTGGAACATGTAAACCGTAAAGGAACGATCAGATAGGCTTTTTATTAAATTTGACTGTCTGTTATATTTTTCTTTAAATAAAGAAATTAGTCCAATGGACATAGCAACTGCTGTGAATGATTCCCATATGGCATAAGCGGCACTCTGCCAGTTAAACCCGCCTTTATATAGGTCGAACCCTCCATCAAGGGCTCCGCCTCCTATCATTAAAACAATCCAGCAAAGAATTCCCGGAATTAATGCGGTTAAGAACCATTTGTGTCCGATCGGATAGGAAAGTTTTGAAAACCAATCATACTTTCCTGCTTTTATACCAAGGATAAATAAAGCAATATATTGGGTGAAGAAGCACAATTGCATATTTAAAATAGCGGTATCAATGGGTTGAACCAAACGGACAATATAGGTAACTATGGAGATTAATAAAATTATCATAATAGCAGCCTTCCAATCAGGTAATTCCTTTTTAGTTGAAGAGCTGTATATTTTATTGATTTTACGGTATAAAACATAAAAGCAATTAAAAAGTAATAGTGCAAAAGCAAACCACAAGGGGCCGCTTTCACCAAGAAATTCAAGGCTAAAAAAGTAAACCAAATAATATTTTATAAATACTGGTCTATCCCACATATTTCCTAAGAGAACATAAACAATAAAAGGGTGTATAACTAACATATAAATTAGGGTGGGTATTCCTAATCGTATAAAACGGTCCTTTAAGAATTTTTTAGGACCTTTCTTGTCATAAGATTTAGTAACAAAATATCCGGAAATAAGAAATAAAAAACCCATAAAATAAGCCTGTGTAAAGGATTGAAACAACCCGAAAAAAACTAAAGACTCCGCGCCAAGTTCTGTACTATCCACTAAATACCAACTGCCGATCCCGCTATAGGTTACTGCCAGATGTACCATAACTACAAAAATAATCATTAATAAACGAAGATTATCAATATAAGCAAATCTGGATGAGCCATTTGTTATCATAAATACCCTCCTAATCCAACTATTAAAAGTTTAAATACATTGAAAGTATAGCATATTTTGGAATTATTGTATAGGAAAGTTATAGAGGGTATATTGTTATGTAGAAATTTTATGGTTTCTAATTAAATTAATTAACTGAATTTTTACAAAAAACAATCATATAAATTGGAATTAGCAGGTATGATTAAGTTACTTTTACGTTAATGGGAGAAATTAAAGGAGAAAATAAATTTACTAAATAAATGAATCTATTTGCATTCTTTCTTAATTCCAGATATAATTACAAAATATGATGTATGGGGCTCAATCATTTGCAGAGAAAGGAAGTATCATATGGAAAGAAAAATAATGTTCTTTGACATTGATGGAACAATATTGACTGAGGATACGCAAACGATTCCGGATAGTACCGTCAAAGCAATCAGAAAAGCGCGTGGGAATGGGCACCTTGCTTTTATCAACACCGGAAGAACCTATTTTAATGTTGAAAGAAAAATACGTGACATCGGATTTGATGGTTTTGTATGTGGCTGCGGTACCTATATTAACGTTGATAATAAGATATTGGAAGCAGCAACAATCGAGGAAACAACCTGCAGAAAAATTATTGATTTATTACGTAAATATAATATAGATGCAGTATTAGAGGGCCTGGATGATGTTTATTTTGATACAAAGGAAATTGTATCAGCAGAAATGAAAAAGTTAAAGGAACATTTTAATCAGAGAGGTTATGGCATAACGAAAAACTGGGAATCAGAAGGCCTTTTATATGATAAAATTTTTGCCCAATTTAACGAGGATTCAGGTGTGGAGGAGTTCCTTAAGATGATGGAGAAAGATTTTGACTGTATTGACCGGGGTGACTGCCTGTTGGAGATAGTGCCAAAAGGTTATTCAAAAGCCAGCGGTATTAAGCGGGTATTGGAGCATTACCATTTACCACTTGAAAATGCATATGTTTTTGGAGATAGTTCCAATGATCTTCCCATGTTTCAATACGCAATCAATAGTATCGCAATGGGTAAAAGCGACGAATGCATTTATAATGCAGCAAGTTTTATAACTAGGGATATACATGATGACGGAATTGCTTTCGCAATGCAGCATTTTCAGATTATATAAAGTTATATATAGAAAATTATATTATTTCAATCATCAATCGGCAGAGGCGGATATAAATATAATAGAGGTTAACTTAAATGTACTTGAGTTTAAAATTTATTTCCCGTACATGGTTAACAACTATTATATGCTTATTTTTGCCTCATTGCTTTGCTTTATAATATATTATATCGCTCGGACAAGCTTTTACATCACTATTATATATTAATAGAATGAAAACTGAATATTGAGTGAGACACAAAAATAAATGTTTTTGTTCCAAAAAACAGATAAAAAGGGCTTCCCAAAAAGGTTTCAAAAAAAGAGTTAAAAAAATAAAAAATTGAAAATATCTATTGACAGATTGGCCTTGATACACTATAATATCATTTGTGTCTGACACATAAACATTTCAAAATTACATACGCGCGAGTGGCTCAGTGGTGGAGTATCGCCTTGCCAAGGCGAGGGTCGCGGGTTCGAATCCCGTCTCGCGCTTAATATAAAAAAGGATTCTTCGTTAGAAGAGTCCTTTTTTATATTCAAATACCAGACAAGAATCGAACTCATACGAGAATAGACTTAGGGAGAATGCGTCAGCATTCTCCGGCGGCTTTGCAGAGCAATGCCGCTGCGGGGAGTCGCGGGTTCGAATCCCGTCTCGCGCTTCAATTATTTTTATGGAAGCCTTGATTTATAAGGCTTCCATTTCTCTTTTCTCTCTATATCCTTTGATTACACTTGATTACATTATCCACAGAGAACATTTTCTAAGATATTCTCCGTTTTCTCCGTTGATAACCGGTTAAAGCAGTAGCTTTTATATGTTGTTTCTTCCGATTCATGTCCAACTGTTTCACGAATATAATTAATATTCACATTGTTATCTATTAAGGTTGATATAAAAGTCTTGCGTATCTTATGCATACTTTTTTCTGGTATGTTCAGGTTCGAGCAGTATTTTCTCAATCGGTAATCCAATGCCCTGACATGGATTCTACCTTTTTCATTAACAAAGATATAATCATTATCAACAAATCCGGTATTGATAGATGCTTTTTGGAGAGTATCTAATAATTCACGTGCTTTTGTGGTTAGATATACCTTTCTTGTTCCAGCTAGTGTCTTGGTGTGTTCTACTACCTGGTATTCGATAGTTCCCATCCATCTGTATCTTTATGAGGTATTCTTACTTCCATCCGTTGTATATGTAGATATTCGCCCTCAATATCACTGTATTGCAAGGCAACTAACTCACCTACACGTAAACCTGTTTGAAAAGCAAGGGGAATAGCAAGGGATACTGGATTGCCTGTTGTATAAAATTCTGCATAGGCTTCTTGTTCAATTCGTGGCTGTTCATCTGTTAAAAATACTTGGGTAGAAGATTGCTTTTTGGATGTTTTTGCAAATATCTTCCCTGACAACCGAATTCGTTCGTAAGGGCTTTCTATTATTAAACCTTTATCTATGGCATATAGTAAAACTTGTCTCATGATTAATGCCATATTACGATATTGTTTCTGTGTCAGATTCCGCTCTTTGACAATGGAATGTGCCCATTTATCAACGGTTATGTAATCCAGTTTTGCTAATGGAATTTCAATAATATCCGTATCAACATAATACTTGTTCCAGTCATTGTCAATCCGTCTTACCGTATTGGAAGAGTTCGTACAGATTAGCTTGTAATCAAGCCATTCAGGATATAAGGTTTTCAATGTACTTTGCGTTTTTGCTTCATTTTCTTTATAAAATTGTACTAATGCGTCTTCGACCTTTTCTTTTGTACTCTTAGCGATTGGTTTACGCTTGTCATTTACCATAACATAGGTATGGTAGCGATTATCAGTAGATAAGAAAATGTCGTAAGGATGATTTTTTAAAATGATTTCTCGTTTCATGTTATTTACCATTTCACGCATCCGTACATCATCTATATTCATTATATTATTATCCTGCAATAAACGCAAGAGTTCTGAAAAGGTATCCGCTCATTAGCCCCCTTTCTTGGATTGGTTTTAATGTTCTTATTTCTGAAACGGTATTTTTATCTGCTCATCTAATGTTAACTGGTTGACTGATGTAAAAGTAGAATTACGGTTTAGGTATTCGTTAACTGAATTATAGGTTATTATTGAACTATCACGATATTCCTTTATTTTATGTATTCGACGTAGGAAAGCAGCCCACGATTCTTTGTCACTTTGTCTTAATTCTGAAAATTGCTTTTCTAATTCCCAGTTTGTACATATGAATACTTTGTGAAAACATGCATATTTATTGTTGTATCTCGCTTGTAAAATAATGGGATAAATATCCAGATAATTCAACATGTCTTTTAGTGGCAAAGATGAACGGAATTCTTCAAATACGATTATAGGTTCACATGAATACTGGTCGAAAGGATGCAAGTAGTCAGTTAATCTAAAGACATTACCATCTCCATAAGTATCAAGAATATCTCTTGATTTACCACTACCGGTAACACCGAATACATAAGTAACTTCCATATCCAGACGGCGCATTCCTTTATATTTTTCCTGTAAATAAATTGTACGAATTTTATCGAGTTTATCAATCTGCATAATATAATCCTGATTGATTCTGATAATCTCTGCATTGGATAATTCTTCATCTACTATCATATGGTAAAGATCCTCTAGGTCTTTGCGCTTTCCGTTATTTTCTGGAGGACGTTCTCCAAATTCTTCAAAACTTCCCTCAATGGTAGTTTCTGCTTTCTTAGTATTCGACCATTTCCCTGTTTTTTTAAGATAATCTAAATTCTGTTCAATACTTCCTTTACATGGCTCTATATGTGCTGATGGAAAAGATTTTTTTACTGTGCTGAATCTTACTGGACTATCAAAGCATAAAAAAATGTGACTATGATGTGTTCCGTTACTTCCTATTTCATCAACTATTGCTCCATATCTGAATGCCTTAAATTTTGTAAAGCATTTTTCTTTAATTTGATTATGTGAAAGCCCATTTTTTTCTTTATGATTATCCGTTAACTGGTATTTCCTTGCTTGTTTTTCAGATATATTTATCACCTCTTTTCTGATTGCGACAAATGCGATTTTTAGATGTCGCAAATGAGATATATCGGAAAGGTTTATAAATCATTGTTTATCGGTATTTTATAATTTGTTACATAACCCGGGTAATACTAGGCCCGGGTTTTGGTTCGCCTTTGGCTCACTCATATTTAAATGGCTGTGATTTGCTCCGCATCACAGCCATTTAAATATGGTTTATAATCGAGCTAATGCATCACATAATAATAATTTGATTTTTAGGCTTAAGGCATAATCATCTGTTTCGAAGATATCCTTATTCATGTCATATCCTAACCCTTGTTCACTTATCTTGTTTGGGTCATTATAGGCAGTATTATGTATTAATACAGTGTTGGGCTCATCCTGCAAGATTTGAAACAGTAGCGTTTTATAACGTGAGACATTGCACTGAAATAGAAATGGACTATTATATATTTCAATTTGAAATCCATGCTTTAATTTAAATTTATGACGTGTTCTTGTCTTTAACTTGTCAATGATTTGTTGGTAAGTCATTCTGTTCTCCTTTCTTCTGAAATTTCAGTTGTCTTTTTAATACATGCCTGTACTTTTTGTAGTGATGTTATTTGTGGAACTACAAATTGATATAACTCTGTTCCGTTTTTAAGCATATACCCATGACCTCTTTGCTTAGGCACTTTGACTGCTTCCTTGAAATTAAAGAATATCATGTCACGCAGTTCAGGGCTTATGCTGCCAGTGCAATATGTCATTGAGAAATTTTCTCGGGCTCCTGATGGAAAAAAGGTACTGTCACATCGTTGCATACTTATGATTAGAAAAAAATGGAACGATCTACCCATAAATAATATTTGTGAAAGTTTAGATTTTACGGCTTCTGCTTCTGCTTTCAAAAGTGATAATAGAAAGCTAGAGTATTCATCAATGAAGAGAATATGAAAATTATCACTCGTATCATTACCGCTTTGCCTTTGTATGAATGCATCATAATAAGCATTTATTCCAGTAAGACATTCACTGTATCTGTAAAATCCAGGTTGACCGTTTAAGAAAGCAAAGGACTTATCGCCTTTGAAATCGCATACAGTTAACACTAAATTTTTCAAATGTAATGATAATCTTGCTAGTAAAAGTAAAGAACTAAAAGATTTTCCAGAACCGCTACTACCGACTATAAGCGCATGAGGTTCTTCCAATATTTTCCATGGTATATACCTTGTTAGCCCATTCTGTAGAAGTGATTCATTAATAAAAGTATCTATATTCATTTAAAATTCCTTATCTCTTGGTTGACTATTCTGATTTTGCATAGTATCGTATTTAGCATATGCTTTTGCTTCTAGATAATCACAGAACTTTAAACCACAGAATGCAATATCAAGCTGATAATACGCTCCCATATCAGATATTGAATCAATAAGAAAGATTGGATACCTAATGCCAGACGTATGTATATAATAGCTCTGGTTAATACCGGGAAATTGTTGTTCTTTAAGCCGTTGTTCAATACGTCGGGTTAGTACGTCTTTTATTTCATCCGTAGTTAGTGATGTATTGTTTTTAGCTACAATGTACTGGTATATGTTTACACCGTTTTTAACAATGTAATGATTAGGAGTGTCTAATTCAGAATGTATTTTAGGCATTCTTAATTGTACAGTATCAGAAATATCTGCTAATACTAGATAGAGATATTGCCTGATTAATTTATAATCATCTTCAGCGCGAATCTGTTTCAGCTCTGTTTCTTTTTCTTGTTTTAATTCCTGTAAAGAAACGATATTTTGTTGCTTTTTTTGTTGACGATCTTTAAAGACTTGGTATAACCAAATATATCCGCCAAATACACAGAGAATTGGAATAAAATTTGTTGCCAAGAAATTAAAAAGTTTCATGCTAACAAAAATAATAAATAAAGTTAACGATAGGATTGAAAGCAGTACTATTAATACTAATATTATTTTTTTAAGGTGTAGAGAGCTTTTAAAGCTCTCTACCCAGGCCTTTACCCAGTACATTACTTAATCCCCACCTCCAGTGTTTCTGCCTTGCAGCTCAGTTGTACATTATTCTGTTTGTCCTTATACAGAGTTGCAGTAAAGCCTTTGACATTTACATTTACAGGACCTTTTTCTAAATCTTCTTTACTTATTACAGAAGTCGGTGATAAAATTTTAATTGTCAGCGGAATGTAATTATTGTCTGGTGCTACTCCACTATAGGCAATGCCTGTTATTTTTCCGGTATATTTACCGTCTATATATTCCTTTATTTCTTTGGTTCCAGTAACTATAAAACGGGTTGATTTTAAGACCTGTTGAGCTGTTAAAATCAACTTCAATAGCCATAAAACATCCATAATGATTCCTCCTATTTCTAAAATATATTAAAGTGCCGGCTTTAAGAAAATTTATTATAAAGGCTTGCGCAAACCGATTTTTAAGGTGAAATATATAAACTGCTTAAGTTTAATATTTTTACTTTTTCTCTTTTGGTGTTATCGAAGTAGATTATTCTGATGTTAGTATGTTAATTTCTTGCTTTCGCTGTATCTGTGTTATATTATAAAACAGATAGATGTTGCTTTCTATAGACATTCATTTCGATATTTTTAATTAATTGTCTACTATGTATTACATATTAAGGAGAAAATATGAATTCAAAAGATAAAAAGGAAAAAGTAATTAACGAGATAATTCCATTAGAAGAATGTGTTATAGCATTTAAGAAGTTTATTAAAACACATAACATAGAGTTGATTAGTTTAAATGAAGCCAAATCTCGATATTCAAAAGTTGAGTTTACAAAAATTATGGACGAATATAAAATTGCGCAAAGTGATTTATATAAATACATTAAAAATAAGGATAAGGATAAAGATAAAAATAAGGATAAAGATGAAGAGAATTATAAACATACAAGAGATTACATTTCTAAAATATATAGAAAAAATGATACTCACAAACCTACTAAAACAGTATCAAAATTTTTAAATGATTTAATTCTAGAAAAATATAATGTCGTCCTTAAAGAAAATATAAATTGTGAGGACGCAATTAAAATTAAACAAGTTTATAGATTTTCAGAAATAGTTGATTTACTTGATAAAAATTTGAATAAAGATACGCTCATTTATTTGCCAAATGAATATAGCCTTAATATTTTAAAGAAGTCATCACTGGATGATATTTTGACTGCTATTAATCAAGTTGATTCTGAGGATGAACAAATAAATTTCTACATGGACTCTAGCATAGCGGAAAATGCTATCAACGAAGAATTTTTTATAAATATAGAAAAATTATCAGATAAAACCTTACAATGTATTTATGAATATTATGAATCTTTTTTACTATTAGATGATTACAAATGGAATATTATAAAAGTCCTTGAATCTCTCAGCAAAGAAAAATTAGAAGCAATAAAGAATAAAATTCTCGAATTGAAGATACCCAAAATGGATATTATTGATAATGCTTTTGAATATTGCAGACTTCTGAATATCACTTTGAACGAGAAACAACTTAACCAGGTCGAGAAAAATGATTATATTGTATTCCTTTCACAAGAATTAAATTATCAGGAAAAATCATTTTTATTAGAAATGTGGGATATATTTTCAAATATTAATACTGATGTTTGGAATGTATTTTGTATTATTGCGCTATCAGATACGAGCAAAGAGTATAGGATATCTCAAGCTATAAATAATATATTTTTAAATCATGGGCTAATAATTTGATGAAAGAGTTACTACTTTTAGGTTAAAAAAAGAGAGTTCAATTTCCTGATAATAATAAGGAAAGGAACTCTCATCTGTAAAAATTTTTCAAAATATAGAGGATAACATAATCACTTAATCTGTTTCCGGTTACTTAGTCCTAATATATAATCTACACTACAATTATAATATTTGGCCAGTAAAATAACGTATGATATAGGAATTTCACGTGTCCCCTTTTCATAACGTCGGTACACTTCACGTTGGCAGTTTAGATAATCTGCAATTTCTTGTTGAGTTTTATCATTGTCAATACGTAATTCTTCAATTCTTCTAAAATACATAACATCACCCAAAATAATACTACTGGATAGTTGCATTCTTTTGTTGGATATGCTACCATATAGTTACAAGGAAAATTTGGATTAACAATATGTAAAAATACGGGATTATTATTTCTAAGTTTGCCTAGGGTAATTTTGTTTAATTTATAGAAAAATACATAGGAAAAGAGAGGATTTTTATGAAAAACAGGAATCGATATTGCTATTCTATTTTAACTTACTTAATACTTGGCATTTTGTTATTAATAATTCCTACCAACATAGTTTTTGCTCAAGGCGCTAATTTAGAAACACCCACTGCTGTAATCAGGTACGATGTAAACAACGGTAATTTTTATCTCAAAGTTACAGCAGACCCAAATAGTAAAGTTTATTACAGAATTGATAATAAAAATGTAACAACAAAATGTAAAAATATATATTCTGGTAAGGAAATTAACCTTGGTAAAAGTGTAAGATATAGTGATACTATTTATTTAATGGCTGTATCAGGAAATAATACATCTTCTATAAAAAAATACAATATATCAGAAATGCAAAGTAGTTTATATGATAATGAAATAAAACGTATTGTAAAAATTGCAACAAATCAGGCTGAAAATGATTATGAAAAAGCCGCTGGTATATTCATGTATTTTCATGATAATTTTACTTATACAGACCAATGTAGTGATTTTCAAGCATTATTCAAAAAGACTGGTGTTTGTGATGAATTATCTACGGTTTATCAAAAACTATGTGAAGCCGCTGGGCTTACTTGTGAAAAAATGACTTACCATGATTATGAACCTGATGCTCATGCTTTTTGCCGTGTGAAACTTAATGGTAAATGGAACATTATAGATCCAGTACAGGCTATAGATTCTAGTAATGATAAAATGTTTTTTGATTGGCAACCAATAGTGAAAGATGGGAATACATACTATACTATCAATGTTCCTGCACAAACTGGTGATTTCTTCTCAGGCGTTCTTAGTAATTTTGGTGAAGGTGGCGGTTTAGCTGGTTCGGTCGTACACCAATATATTGATAAGAATTATAAAAATCCCGATAAACGCTATTATGTTTATGATTTAAACGGTAACCGTTATGGTGATTTGTATACTCAACTTTTTTGCTATTGTAATACAGAAACAATAGTTACTAAAATTTCCCCTGATGAATATCGTTTAGATTATAATTACGAATTACCAGAATTGGCTGGTGCAGAAGAGACTTATGAGCTGATTAAATACGATGCTACACTTGGTTATTTTGTTTACTCAGTGAGATTAATGGATGGTTCTTTATATGACCCTAATTAAGAAAGAATATACTTAATTATACTATAAACATACCAGTAGTAGGAAACGATGATTTTTTCATTTATATCTACCCGGAAATAATGAACTTTAGTAATTATTTTTATGATGGTTGGTAAAACCTTTATATAATATTTGATTACACTTTTGATTACACTTGAAAGAGCCGCCTGTCCGGAAAATTGGGAGCCACCGTTCCGGTTCCAGAGAGCCAATAAGCTTATGGCGCGAAAGGCTCTTTACATGAGTAGGATGTGATAGGCTTTTCTTGCCAAGGCAAAGCTCGCAGAATGCGCTGGCTGGCCGCATTGCCTTGAAATCACATCCGATGGAGGCTTATGTCAAGAGCACCGTGGAATAATGTTTTTCGCGGATTACAAAAAGTGGCTCTGACCTTCCGAAATGGTGGCTCAAAGTACTCCAGTATAATCATAGGATATTTTCATTTGTATATCACATAGCTTAAAATCACTATTTATTAAGTTGATTATATATGTTATATTAACCATAAAGGAGGTGGTTTAATGAACAACTGGCAAGCATCCTTTAAAGATTGGATGAAAAAGAATCTTAATATATCAGATAGTAGTATCGGACACTACTCTAGTGCCGTAAAGAACATTTTATCTTGGGCTAATATGGATATTACAGATATTATATCTACAGATGGACTAAAGCTATTTATGGATACGGCATTAAACAATCCTACTTTTCAAGAACGAAATTCAATAGGAAATAATATGTATGGAGTTGCTCTTCATAATTTCGAAAAGTTTATTAAAGGTACAATATTGAGTACATTATATATTTATCCTGAAACACTGCTTTCAAACAGCCTTTATGAGGGGGAACGAAAAACTATAGTAATAAATGCTTATGAAAGAAATCCTATTGCCAGAAAAAAATGTATACAAATTCATGGTGACAAATGTGCTGTATGTGGTTTTAGTTTTGCCGATACATATGGACAAGATTACATCGGCATTATTCACGTCCACCATTTAAAACCATTAAGCGAGATTTCTGAAGAATATGTTGTAGATCCTATAAAGGATCTCATACCTGTATGTCCAAATTGTCATTTAATTCTTCATAGCAAACCTAATGGTGTATATTCAATAGATGAAGTGAAAGCACTACTTATTAAGCAAAATAAACCCATTAATTAAAGTTCTAAAGAATTTTTAAATATTGTGCCATTGCTAAAAACGAAGTCCATGAAACATAGTTAAGGCTTTTGAATCAGCCTTTACATGTTTCATGGATTTTATTTTTGAATATGGCTTAAAATATGCTCAATCCGAAATAAGAGTGAGTAAATATTATTTATTTGCTTTTCCCATTTTTACTATTCATCTACCTATTTTTATGATCGGCAAATATTAATCCCGGATTGCTAATTTGTCTGCCTAATCTATTTTGTAAATGCATTAATAAATTTTCATTCAATTGAAATAGTAAATTAGGTTGGTTTTCGAAATTCTTTACTGTAAAGAATTTTCTAAAATCTAATACTAAATAAAAAGGCTTTCCATTAAATATATTTTTATCGTATAACAAACAGCTTATATACAAGTAATCAGCATATTGTTTAAAATGCCTATCGAGAACACTAGGAACCAATAGACCTGGGCAAAATCTCATCAATAACCTTCTATCCTGAGCTTGATCACATAATGTTGATACTTCGCAAATAATTGATATCATATTATTGTATTCATTTTCGAATTCCTGTTTAGCTTCATCTTTTTTCTTAAAAATATCAAACCCAGTTACTTTTAGTTCTGTATCAGGATTAATATGTACACTACCGCAAGACAGCGCTTTAGGCTGTGAAATCAAATTAATACTAGAATTTATTTTTGCATAATCAATAAGATCTAATATAGTTCTATTATCTCTAGAAATATCTAGTGATATCGAGCTACTATCAGATTTACCTATTTCATTAGCCAACAATACATTTAGCATATTTATTGTTGCATAAGAATGGTTTTGGGTAACTCCTTTTCCTACATATGCCTTGGCAAGTTCTTCATAATAAGTATTTAATCGTTTATTTAAATCTGTAATTGTTACCACATTTGATGATGACAATATTGATTTATATACTTTGGCGGCTGCTTGCCCAGCTAGGTTGTCCCAAAAGTACATTAAATTAATAGATGGTATTTCTGCCATTTTTTCTTCAATGGTTTTCTTAATTAATTCAATGTCAAAATGACCGTCCTCCTTTTTACATGAAAGCTTGTCCATTTCTAAAAAAGCTAAAGGAGACATGTTTACTAGTGACATACGAGGTTTCAATTCTTTCAGTATGTTAAGAGACTTGCTCCAAGCAACAATAATCACAGAACGGTCTTTTGCAGAGGGACCTAAAACTTTATCTAATACATTAATAACTTGTGATGCTTGAGTAGCATCATCTCCTCTTGAAGAACCGTCCAATTCTAAATCTAAAAGCACCAAAAATGTATCTGTAAGAGGTTTATCGGGATCGGGTAATGTTTCATAACTTCCGCTGAAATATGAGAAAGACACACCTTCCATTGAAAAAATCTCCATAAATTCTTTAATATTATCCATTTCATCATCAATAATAACTATTCGCCCGTTCTTTGGTAAAATCATTTTGCTTTCCTCCTAAATGCTAATGCGGTTATAGCTCCATGTTTAAAATCTTGCGGTAAATCAAAATCATAAAACTCAGGGAATAATAATTCGCCACCTTGGTTTTCCATACATTGATTAGCTACGAAAAGTCCTAAGCCTACACCTGCACCTGTTGGACGACCATGAATAAATGGCTTAATAGCGTCTTCTGTAGGTATTGTATACCCAATTCCATTGTCAGCAACTATTATTGTATCGTAATTTGCCATTTCGTTAGTCAAGCCTACATAAATTTTCTTATTTTCTATTTCTTTATAACCTAACCACCATATTGAATTGTCGATTAAATTAGTAATCGCGCCAATCGAAATACTTCTAGAACATTTAAGTTTAGAAGATTGATATTGCTCTATATTTGAGATGAGTTGAATGCCATGTGCCTTTAAGCGAAAATCAACATTAAAAAGTGCTTGTTTTATTATCGCCTTTATATCATAAATCCCTGTATCTTTACTTCTCAATAACATGGAATATCCTTTTACAAGTTCTGTAAGTCTCTTCGCCAAATCCTGGGCATGATCAAGTGCTTGGTTTGAACGACTGTCAAGTGAACGATTTAATTCATCAACCACCTTATCTATCTCGTGAATAGCTACACCAAGGCTAATCCCTGCATTTGCACTTTTAATAAACGTTTCTATCATGTCATTATATTCATCTTCAATACGTGCAATTTCTCTATTTAAATCTAATTTTAAACTATCATCTTTAACTTTTGTTTCGATGGTTTCGCGTAAATCCGATAATCGCCGTATTACAGGTTCTTTAACTCTTTTAGAAACATATTTATCATTAAGATTCGACTTATCAATATTTCTTTGTATTTCGAATTGTTGCAATGCAAATAAAACCGCCTTTTCAAAAGCCTCATAAGCTTCGTTTTCTACAAATCCCTCACGGTTTGATTTCTCCACAAGAGCCGAACTTTGTGATCTATTCAACATAACATAACCAATTAATTGATTATTACTGATTGTAATTCCGGGTCTATTTACACGGCGTATATCAAGTCCTAACCAATCATTACTTTTTTCTCCATAATCATATATACGTAGACCATCTCTATATACTTTTACACCACTATTAGCAGATACATAATCTTTAAAACCTTGTTTGTCATCAATTTCCAGTTTCAAAATATTTGACTCAAAGCTATATGCATAAAAATATATCTGAATTTCACCAATATCATACGGAGACAACTTAATTTCCTTAAAAATTTTCTTTTTTGTCTCTTCATCAAAAATTTGCTCTTTTAAAATTATATCTTTCTCTTTGTGATTACGATGATTAATTTCTGTCATTGAGTCCCAAGGAGTAAATTTATAAAAAAACTCACTCATATGGTCATTCTTAATTATGATCTTCGCTTTAAAAAGGGATTGTTTAATTACTTTAGATACATCCAACAAACCGTCTGTCCATCGCATATTTTCATCGACTTTGACCTCAAATGAATCGATTGTTTCTACTTGGGGTGGTGTTGTTAAAGTATTAATTAACCTAACGGTTTCGCGCAGAATTTTTTTGCTCCAAGTATTTCTTAAATTACTAATTATAATACGAGTGCCACTTTTATCTTTATCAAAAAATACTTGGGCTTTCTTTCTTCAACTTCTACACTTATATCAGCTAGATAATTAATATCTATGAGATTTGACCAATCTATTTTAAAATATATTTCATTTTTTGATTCCTTTTTCTTTGTAACGATTTCAATTGTATTTCCTAATTTATATGCACCAAACCGACCTATTCCTTTTTCTCCAATAGGTAGTCTTTTTGAATATTCTTTGTTATCTTTATTTTCTTGATATATCTTTTCTTTATAGTCAGTACCTGGCTGCATCCATACATTTTCTATAATATCTAAATCCATACCATCGCCATCATCTTCAATTATGATCGTTCCCTCTTCTGGTTTATTAATATCATAAAATGAAACTAAGGCATAATTAGCATTAGCATCGTAGCAATTTTTTACCAACTCAAAAATTGCTACCGCTTCATTTCTGATTAATTGATCTCCTAATTGAAGTAATAATCTTGCCTTTGGATTAAAACTATAATCTTTTTTGGACATTTTTCAATACCTCCTTTATGCCTTGAGCTATTTTCTTTGCCATTAACGGTGGAACTGCATTACCTATTTGGGTATAGACTTTTTGACGAGTCCCCTCAAAAAAATAATCATCTGGAAATGATTGAATTCGTGCCGCTTCCCTGACTGAAATTGATCTTGCTTGCTTTATATCAGGATGAATATAATAATGTCCATCTTTAGATATATGAGCTATAATGGTATGTGAATATGGTAAATCCCCTGCCACCACCTTGTATTTATCGGAAAAAATATCTGGATTACTTCTAGTTATTAACCGAGAAGGAAGTTGAGAATATACAAGCCGTTTTTTTTCTGTATTCCATAAATCTATAGCAATTTTGTATATTTCCCGATCATTTTCATTATGGTATCTACACATATGTTGTGTTAAAGGTATTTCCAAATTACTTCTTATACCGCTATTAAGCAAATAATTATTAGGAGAAGAATAGTATCTATTTATTTCTTCTCCCGGTTTCAAAGGATACAAATCTAGTAAAGCATCATTTACGATGTATTGGCTATTTTTGCTTATCGGATAGGACATCTCTTTAATATTATATTCTTTTTTCCAACCGGTGATTATCACCCGTGTCCTGTTTTGTAACACGCCAAAATCCATTGCGTTTAATTCTAAAGGAAATACAGTGTATCCTTTACTTTCAATCAGGCTTAATAATTCTCGAAACAAATCTCCATTCTTGATAGTCTTTATTCCGGGTACATTTTCAAAAACAAAAAACTTTGGGCTGTATTTAGCCAAAATCTCTGCATATAATTTATACAGATGGTTTCTTTGGTCTTTCTCGTTTTGATATTTCCCATTACTACGGCTTATTATAGAATATGTTTGACATGGTGGACCGCCAATCAGCCCATCTACTTCAGTACAATTCATTGCGCTCATATTATTGTCAATTATATCACAAACTCGATTTAAAGATTCATATGATATTGTTTCATTAAAAATAGTACTCATTAATTCTAATGGCAAAGTACTATATAAATCATTTCTACTTATTTCTTTCTTTAAATATTGTATGTAACAATCTATTTTTTCACACTGCTTTAAATAATGATAAGCTGTTCTAGTTGTTAAAGTATTTATAGCATCTTTATCCATTTCTATATGAACAAGCGGCGTAAACCCTTCAGAAATAAAGCCCTCTGCCAAGCCCCCGCTCCAGCAAATAAATCAATAATATACACGACATACCTCCAGTTATTAATAGCAGTATATGTCTATTTTACTATCATTATCCCATGAGTTTTATTCAACATCATTATAACATATAAGAATAATTATACTGCACAAATATTATAATTCATAATAATGTGTAAAACAACATAATATTATATAATATTTTCAGACCACTATATTAATCTACAATATTTTGATTTTAAATTATCTGATTACATTTTTGATTACACTTAAAAAGATGATGCACGGAACGTCCTTTCTATCCGTATTTTTCAGATGGTGTATGGTTCGAATCCCGTCTCGCGCTTAATGAAAAAGGGGCAGGAAAGCTAGTAAAATCAAGCTTTCCTGTTTTTTTGTTTCAAAACATAATGTGTGCAGGATGTGTGTAAAATCCTTTTACGTACTCGAACCGCTATAATGCCTTGTTAATCACGTAAGGGGAGATATTGGTCACCGACAGGACTTTTCTTCTTCGTATACTCACAGATAGCTACTTTGAGTTTTCCGTTTTCATCTTCAACACGACTTTCCATACGGTGAATATGTATTTCTCTGGCTTCCCAGTCAATATCCGCCCATTTCAGCGCCACAGCTTCTCCAATTCTAAGCCCAAGCTTGAAGAGAAGAAATACAACATAAGCATCGGTTTCAAAAGGCATCTGCATTAACAGCTTGTTCAACTGCTTAAAGAGCTTTTCCTTTTTTTCCGGGAGATAGACCCTGCTTTCATCCTTGGGATTATTCGGTGGCTTACAGGTTCCTTATTCTTTGTTTCAGAGAAATGTACATCCCGTTTCTTGGTTCCACGACTTCCATTAAATGTGATGTGTAACCGTTATTGGAATATGTTGGCATATTCGAAAGAGAATGATATAATGAAGTAAGTTGTTGAATCAAACCGTATTTCGTGGAGGTATATTGATGAATGTTTTACTGATAAACTGTAGCCCTGTCAAAAATGGTGCTACAGCCGAAATAATAAATGTTGTAAACTCAATATTGGGAACAAAATATGATATTAGAAACATTTGCATTGATGATTATGTAATAAAGTTCTGCAAAGGGTGCAGGACATGTCATAAAACAGCAAAATGCATACAAAACGATAATGTTCTAAACGTTATCGAAGATTATTCTTGGGCTGATAGTATTATTTCAGTAGCACCTTCTTATTGGGCAGATATTCCAGGACAATTTAAAGCATTTATTGACAGATGTACACCTTGGTGTAATACACATGAACCGCATGCAACAATCGGTCAGGGGAAAAAAGGGTATAGTATTGCATTACGAACAGGACCGAGTATGAAGGAGTGTAATAGAATTATAGAGAGTATAGAACACTTTTATGGTCACATGGGAATAATTCCTACTGATAGTTTGGGTCTCTGCTCTGTCGAGTATAAAGTTGATATTGAAAGCAAGAGAAGTGAAATAGAAGAGTTTTGTAATAAAATTATAAATGTTTAGTTTTACATATACCAAATTAACGAGCAAATTAATAAACTGGAATGCAGGTATTTATGTAGAAGCTTCGTTGTTTAATGAAACTTACTATTTTTAAGGAGAAAATGAAAATGGAAATTATGAGTTTGAAAAAAGATAATTTTCCAGCGGTAATGGAATTACTCTCGAATGGAAAACCGTATGTCTTTCCCCATCATGACTATGTTTATTGGATAATGGAGGGGTATTTTCCTTCAAGTAATTATGTGGTATCAGAAGAGAATAAGGTTATTGATTTTGTATGTGCACTCCCATCAATAGATAAAAAATGTTATTTTATATGGCAGATAGTAGTAGACGCTGACTATCGGGGTAAGAAGGTAGCATCTATATTAGTTGACCGTATTATCGAAGAGTCAAAACTTAAAGGATATAATAAATTAGAATTAACCATAAATAGTGACAATAGGGCAAGTTATAAATTTTTCGAGCGCACAGCTATTGAACATAATAGTAGCCTAAATAAGATAGGTGAGTATAAATATAAAGATTTAAACGATATTTTATATTCCATTGAATTTTGTTCCTAATCATACGGTTGAGTACCCTTATGAGTACGTAAAAATCGGAAGTGCCGTAAAGTCCCTTTCTATTAATATTTTTATAAGGGGATAGAATTCGAATCCCGTCTCGCATTTATTGGTTGGAGTAAATTAGATACCAGAAATAGGGCCTGATTCTTATAATTATTACCTCATATATGTTTAACCCATTCTTGTTTTGTGACATAGAAGATGAAATGGTTTTGAGTTATTATCATCTTGTAACGTAACAAATTTAAATCAGGAGTAATGAATATGGACATTGGAGCATCAATCAAAAAATTAAGAATTAAAAAAAGCATAACACAACATCAACTTGCAGAATATCTAAATGTTAGTATGCAAACGATATCAAGATGGGAAACGTCAGTAACATACCCTGACATTGTTATGTTGCCGATTTTAGCAAAATACTTCCATGTTACTGTTGATTACTTACTAAACAGTGGAGGGAATGTTATGAAAACCATCGAATCTAACAGATTATTAGTCAGAGAATGGAGCGAAAGTGATGCAACTGATTTGTTTGAATTGAAACAAAAATCAAACAATTTTATTGATTATTTGAATTTTAGTATAGTTGATGATACCTTAGATTCCATCAAAATATGGAAAGAGTATCAAGAAATGTACCCTGTTATTTTAAAAGAAACAGGCAAACTTATTGGAGTTGTTGGTCTTGTTGACATAAACAGATATAAGGGTATAGAGAATTAGAAGTTCATATTTGTAATAATTATAACGATTTAGAGTATGTCACTGAGGCACATAAACTAATATTAGATTATGGGTTTAATGAATTAGGACTATTAGTTGCTTTTGCTTATTGCGGCTGCGATGAAGAAATATTAAAGCAAGCTATGATAAAAACTGGATTTGTTTATGAAGGAACTTTGCGAAGATTTGGTAGAGATATGAGCGATAGAATGAGATATTCAATTATTAAAGACGAATATCGTCCTTAATCAGTAGTACACCTCTTGCATCCAGTATATAAATAAAATGAATTGACAAATGTAACAGATTTGCTGAGAGCGTTTCACGTTCTGTGTAAACTCTTACGCTTATAAATACACAAAAAATCAGGAGGCAAATTATGTCATACTATAATTATCAATCTAAAAATATATTTTATGAAGAAATAGGAACAGGAAAACCATTGTTGCTGTTGCATGGAAATACTGCATCCTCAAACATGTTTTTAAATATTGCCAACCAATATGCCGAGAAATACAAAGTAATTCTAATTGATTTTTTGGGACACGGAAAATCTGATAGACTTGATAAATTTCCTGTTGATTTATGGTATGAAGAAGCTCAACAGGTAATTGAATTTCTATCTCAAAAAAAATATGCTGAGGTATTTCTTCTCGGTAGCAGTGGTGGTGCATTAGTTGCCATCAATATTGCTTTAGAGAGACCAGACCTTGTTAGTAAAGTTATTGCAGATAGCTTTGAGGGTACAAATGCAATCGATGCTTTTACTGCAAATATCGTTAATGACAGAGATTTCTCGAAACAAAACGAGGGAGCGCGAATGTTTTATCAGGCGATGCAGGGTGATGACTGGGAAAGCGTTGTCGATAATGATACAAATGCGATTTTTGAGCACTCAAAACTGATTGGAAAATTCTTTCATAAGCCGATTTCTACTTTACAGGCAGATATTTTAATGACAGGCAGTAACGAAGATGTATTTATTACATGCGTGGATACAGAATTCTATAGAAAGATATATTCAAAAATGATAAAAGAAATTGGACATGGTGATTTTTACCTGTTTGAGCATGGAGGGCATCCTGCAATGTTGTCTAATCAAACACAGTTTATAAAAGAGACCTTATCATTTTTAGAAAGGGACTAAACTTTGTTTTGATTTGACTATTACGGCAGATGCTAATCTTGTATCTCAAATGGTTGTATTAGATTATAAAGATTGTCAGGATAAATTTAAACCGTATTTTTGTGAAATAACCTATAATACAGATTTGGATGAAATTGTTGCTACCAGAGAGCAATATGAAATACCACTTCAATATCTATTCTGACCAGTATGGGCACAGCTGCAGGAGGGATCCAATTCAGGATTTTATGCAGGTAATAAAATTTCAGACCAAATATGTAAGGAAAGTTATGATGTGTATCTAAAGGGTACGAAACACCTGACTCTTACCAACCTATCCTTAGTATCTCCTTTTCTCACTTGTCTTATGATGGACAGGGAGATCGTGTTGATGCCAAAGAGAATATTGAACTTGAAGACAGTATAATTCTGAAGTTTTTTGAGCACATATTGAAGAGGAAAGGAGAAATTTACTCAAAGGGTGTATATGAGTAGTAGAAATGTATGAATCTGGAATATTTTGTACGGAGCGTAACTTTGAATAGGAAGAAACTTAAACATTAAGCGATAAAAGTAAAAGGGTCCACAAGTTTAAGTTAATGTATCATTCGAAATGTGAGGTGAAGAATCATGACAGACAAAAAAATAATAGTACAATTTACAATACTGACATTTTGCATAGCCTATCTTGTGTCAGGTGCTATGATAGTTCTTGGGCAATTCGGATATTCGGTTCACAATTGGGTTCACTCGTTACAGCAATTCGGGATGAATATTCCATTTGCAATCTATATTTTGTCCCCCGCTATTGCTTCCTATATCGTTCTGAAGAAAAATAATAAAATAACGGATTTTAAGGAATGGTTGAAAACTGTTTTTTACGCCAAAAATAACCTATCTCTCTATTTATTCGTTGCTGCAGGGCTTGCACTGTATTTTTTGATCCATCTTGCAGTTTCAGGCCGCAAGGAAATGGTGCTCCCATTTTATACGTTCTTCCTTTCCTTGCCTGGAAATCTTATTATCGGTGGCTTGGAGGAAGCTGGCTGGATGTACGTATTGCAGCCTGAGCTTAACAAAAAATATGGTTTCGTTTTATCTTCTGTTTTAATGGGAATCATTTGGATTTTATGGCATATCCCTCTCTTCTTCATTCCGGGGACGAATCACGGAGATGGGCTCATTAACTTCTGGATGTTTGCAGTTCAACTCATGGCATTTCGATTTTTCAACGGGGCTATCTACAAAATATCAGGAAAAGGCCGTGTGTTTATGTGTGTATTATTCCACACCATGTTCAATGCGGCATCCCCCATCTTTGGTACCATGACTATAACTTGGGCGGGAACCATTGTCGCAAATGCTGTGATAGTTCTTGTTTCAATTGTAACTGTTGTGGTATATGAAAAAAAGAGCAAGGTACCCATACGTGAAATGTGATGTGCAACCGTTAGTGGAATATATTGTAATACTAGATTAATAGTGTGAAAGTATACATATGTAACAAAAATCGTTCTGTTTTTTCATAGATTTGTTATTTTAAATTTATATTTGTTTTTTCTCTCATGACTTAGTATAACAACACTTAACTGTTAATCCATTGTTTTCTTCTGAAATAATAGTAAAATATAATTTAAAAGCAGGAGGAAATTATATGATTAATAAAATTGATGTAGGCAAAAGAATCAGTTTTTACATAAAAACCTATGCTATTTGGTCAGAGATTGAAAAGCTTCGTCCTAGAATGATGTTAGATATTACCTGCGGAACAGGACAAGGAATAAAACATCAGATAAAAAGAATAAACTGGCCGATAACGATAGTAATGGTGGATATAAGTCACCGTATTTAAAATGGGATAAAATTCTTTACTCAAACGAATGGAAAAATCCGTATGTTGAAATGGTTTATCTTGCATGTGATGGATCTTGAACAATTCTGTCGTATTTTCTAATGCTGGGTATGAAAGCATGCAAGCAAAAATGATGAATGGTTTTCATGAGGCTTATCGAGTTTTAAAAAGCAATGGTTATACAATTTATACAAAATCAGTTGTTGAAAACCATGAGAATGAAAATTCCCAGAAATATGGTGAACTTCCTGTACCAGATACAGATAAGTTTCCATATGAAAATGAATCCAACAAAAGACAACCCCGTTTTATCCTAGTCGACATAATAGAAAAACACCGCAGAATAATAAAAAACAGACCTTAGACAGGGCATTAACTGCCCCGTCTAAGGTCTGTTTTTTATTTAAAATGTTCAAATATCAGACGTGGCTGGTAGTGTTTAACTCTGCAAGAATAATATTTAAATATGAAATTAAGGAAAAGGACATTATACAGAAAATTTTAATTTAGGTTATCTTAAGGTTACATTAATAATAACTAAAGATTATTATATTATAGTAATGAAAAACGACAAACTAGGAGAAAATGTTATGAAAAGAAATGTACGAAAGACTATGAAATCACTATCACAAAATCACTGTATCATATTTTCAGCAGTTGTAATTGTGATAGCATTAATCTTAGACCCTTTATTTGTTCAAATATTCTCTTTATTAGAACCAGGAGAATATTTACCTAAGATTATGGGGCAAATCATTCCGGGTATTTTAATTTTGCTCACTATTAGATGCATACTACCTAAACAAAAAATAGGATTTGCGAGAAAAGGATTACTGGTAGGAATTGGATTAGGATGGATATTTATAATTTATAGTGTAATCAACTTGGATATTTCATTTATTTCACAGCATGGAATTATTATGCCGCCATTAGCAACTACAGCAGGTTTCGTTATTTATTCAATATCTATAGGGTTCTATGAAGAAATCATGATGCGTGCACTTATATTAAATAATTTTATTTTAAATTGGGGTCATACAAAGAAAGGTATTTATAAATCGGCTATCTTATCAAGTGGATTATTTGGGATAGCCCATTTGGTTAATTTATTCTATACACCCGATTTAAAAATAGCAATAATGGCACAAATAGTTTATGCTACAACAATTGGGCTATTTTTTGCAAGTATATATTTAAGAAGTAAAAATATATGGGCTGTAATATTCTTGCATGCATTGTTTGATTTTGCAGCCTCTTTTAAAGAGGTATTTTCAACAGCTGTAAATGAAATAACAGATATTACGGTAGGAAATGCATTTGCATTTAATTTATTGTTATTGCCGTTAGCATTTATAGGGCTATTTTTATTAAGAAAAGTAGAACCAGTGAATATAAAAGACGAAATAAATAAGCCGAATTATAGAAGGTAGAACCCTGGAAATGAGTATCTTTAGAGAGATGTTACTATCAATCTGCGATTTTAAATCTTATAAAGAATTTATAAAGAACAGAAAATCTAGAATAATTTTATTTAGTATGGTATTAACGTCGCTTTATTATATAGTATGAAGTATACACTTACTTTTATGCAGATTTATAAGATGGCGGTTTATACAAGAACGCTTCCACTACTTATAAAAGGCCTGCTTGCAATGGTATCTGTAAAAATACCATCTTTCTGGGTCATTGACATTGGAATATCCGTATTTTATATCGTATTGGCAGTAAAGTCTGTGAAGGCATCCGAGTTGCCGGAATCAGAATGTAAAACGTAGTGAAGATAAAATATAATAAAGATTCTGTCAGCTCGTAATAATCTATTGTTAATAAAGTCAAACAATTATATGATATAAATATAATTTAATTTATGGATGAAGCATATTAAGGAGTTGATTTTATGGATTATACGATATTAGCAGCAGATGATGAAAAAGAAATATTAGAAATTTTTGAATTGTTCTTAAGCAAAGAAGGTTTCCGCATATTAAAAGCTGAGAATGGACAGAAGGCAATTGATATTTTTAACAAGGAACAAATAGATTTGGCAATTTTAGATATAATGATGCCGGGTATCAATGGAATACAGGTATTAGAATATATAAGGAAGAAAAGTACAATTCCAGTTATAGTTCTTTCTGCGAAGAAGGAAGATTATGATAAAATCATCGGGCTTAAGTTGGGCGCAGATGATTATATATCAAAACCTTTTAATCCGCTGGAATTAGTCGCGAGAGTAGAAGCTAACATAAGACGTACATATCATTTTAATATAGAAAAAAAAGATGATTGTATATTGAAAAATGGAGCATTGGGAATAAATATAAATGAAGGAAAAGTCATCATAAATAATAAAACAATCGAGTTAACTGCCACAGAATTTAAAATACTTAAACTATTATTATCTAATTGTGGACGGATTTTTACAAAAAAGCAGATATTTGAAGCAGTTAGAGAAGAAGAGTTTTTCGATAGTGATAATACGGTAATGGTTCATATCAGTAATTTAAGAAATAAAATTGAAGAGGATGCAAAACATCCGGTCTATTTGAAAACAATAAAGGGATTAGGATATAAAATGGATAAGGTGACAAATGTATGAGAAGAAGTAAAAGTTTGTTTATAAAGCTGGTGTATGGATATGTTACTTTCGGCTTGATTATAATTTTTTCAATTATATTTAGTGCAGCTTATCTATATTATGAGTATCAAAAATCAATTACAGACGGAAAAGTAATACAGGTGCAGGCAGACGAATTAGTAAAAGAGGATGATGTTTTAAAAGATAATTTATCATATCTTAAGTCGGATAATTCTTGGATAGAGCTGCTAGATTCTGATTTAAATGTTATAGATGTGAAGGGTACAAAAAAAGATTCAGTTACGCATTATACTTCTAAAGATTTAGGTAATATCATATATCGTAATAAAGGTTCATTTTATGCTGATGTCCTGAAGTTTATAGATACAAATCAAAAAAATAGGTATTGCCTGGTTAAATATCAAAAAGATATTATTAACTATAAAGTTAATTTAACAAATAAGAAGAGAGAATTTATATTAACAAATGAGCAGGGAGCAATTATAAACCATATTTTTATGAAAGGAATTTTATTATTTATATTTTTATGTATCTGTGATGTTTTAATCTTAAGTCATTGGGTTAATCAAAAAGTGAAAAAACCACTGAATTACATTGAGAAAGGTTTTCAGGATATAAGTAATGGTAATTTGAATATGCATTTATGCCTAGTATCCGAAAAAGAGTTTGAAGTTATTCAAGAAAGCTTTAATACGATGGTTGATAAGCTAAAAGCTTCTATAGAAGATAAGGAAATTATAGAACAGAATGAAAAACTTATGTTACTGAATTTATCTCATGATATAAAAACGCCGTTGTTAACAATAAAAGGATATGCAACTGCTTTAAGTGAAGGCTATATTACGGATGAAGATAAAAAAAATCAGTACTACCATACAATTTCACTCAAAGTTGAAAGAATTAGCGGTCTGGTCGATGAATTATTTGAACTACTAAAACTTGAAAATAAAAAATATAATGTTACAATGAAACGAATCGATATTAATGAATTTTTAAGAGAAACTATTGTAGAGTATTATGATGAAATCCAGGAAAAAAGCTTGAAATTAAAACTAGATATTCCTGAAACAGAGTGCTTTAAAATGATAAATATGCAATTAATGAAAAGAGCATTAGGGAATCTTCTGGTTAATGCAATGAAGTATAGCCCTGAAAATACAACAATTACTATAGTATCTGAAAATGATGGCGAGAAGGTGTTAATTGTAGTACAGGATGAAGGGGCAGGTATTCCAGAACATATAAAGAAAAATTTATTTGAACTATTTGTTGTAGGAGATAATGCAAGAAAAACGTCTGGTGGTACTGGACTGGGATTAGCGATAACAAAGGCTATTATAGAAAAACATGGTGGGATAATTACATATATAGATACAATAGTTGGAACAAAAATTGAGATAAGATTATAAAAAGACAAAGCATCAAAGAAAACAGACCTAGATAGAGAAGTGAACCAGAAACTGTTCACTAAACAGCCCCATCTCAGGTCTGTATTTTTGTCTTTTTAATTACATTAAATCAAGTTGATAATGCAAATGAGATATGTAAACCTAAAGAACCTAAATCATTATCAGGCGATGGAATTAAATGTAGTAAACATGTAAGATTAATAGTCAGGCAATCTAATGAACATATATTGATGTTGGCTCCTAGTGGATTAGAAATCTAGAAGATTTATAATGCAAAATGTAAATAGCCTAGAAAATTGCAGCATTATTGTTACAGATCCGAGTAGAGAGATAGAGAGTACATGTATATCAAATAAGAAAAAATATATACTCAATCTATTTAGCGAAGATACGATAGGTTATGATCCATTATTAAATTGTAATAGTGATTTTGAAGTTAAAAAGATTGCTAATGTTTTTTTGACTAATGGATTAAATGCTTATAGTAATAAAATAATAATAGAAACCAACAGGATTGGGTTGGTATGTCAACCCCTTTACTAACCGCCTATAATTAAAAATCAGATATCTGTTAATAAAGTCCTATAATCCATATGAAAGCATATATTTATTAAAAAATATGGTGTTTTATATGGATAAAAAAATTCAGTTATTAATTAGCTTTCTTATACTTTTAAGCTGTATAGGTTTCATTGTATATAGCATTAATTTTAGAAGAGCAGAAAATGCAAAAAAATCATACAAAGAAGTTAATACAATCATAGAAGATAAAAATTTAGAAAATACTGATATTTATGATAATTTCCTAAAAAATTTTGATTGTCAGGGAGAAAAATATTATTACTCTTTTATTGAACTAGATAGTTATGACTATCCTATTCTTCTACTTTCCAATGGTGTTTATAAGTTTAATAATGAAAGTGAAGTTGCATTGTGGACAGATATTTATTATCCGGTTAATAACGAAATAATAATGTTTGGAAATATAAACTCGAATGGAACTGCGTATCCTATTTCGGCCGATACTACAGGTATTTATACCGCAGGTGGGCACGAAGTAACAAAGTATAGTTTAGATATTCAAAACCACAAATTGAAAATGATAAATAAATATATAATGTTTTTCCACAAAGTAGGGCAGGAAGTAAACGCTATAACGATAGGAGTTATAGGTGATGAAAATAAAATAGTAAGTGAAGAAGAATTTGATAAAGCATATAAAGAGTATGGGAATGCAAATATAATATATTTTAAACGCCTGTGTTAATCAGGAATCTATCCATTCAATGTATCAGACATCACCGGTGTAAGTACATAAAAAATAGGTGTACTTTTTATGCACATAAATCAGAATTGATAGAACTTTTCCTTTCAATATTTTCAGTGTTGGATTTTGGTTCGTATCCAGATCATGCATAATCTTTCGAGTCCCTATACATTTTTTGTAAATAAGAGATGTGCATTGGAATATATTGTCATAAATGAAAATAGATGATATAATGGTTAATATTATTGAATTACATAAGACATAATCATGATACAATAGATGACGATTGCGAAAGATGATTTTACATACTATGTTAAATCAAAATAATGTTGAGAAGATTATTTATATTACAGGAAGGTGAAACTTAATGAAAAAAGAATATTCGGCTATTCCAGAGTCGATGAAAGATATGGAAACATATGGTTTTTCATGGATGGATTTCGTAACTGCGATACCATCACCACTATTTGTTGTAACTACCTATAAATCTAATGGCAAACCTAATGCTTGTCTGCAATCATGGGCATGCTTTAATGGTAGCCCTCATGGCTTTTATGCAATACTCTCAAATGTAAATAAATCTGGACATATGTATCAATCCATAAAGGAAAAAGGGGAAGCAGTGCTGAATTTTCCCTCTGCTGATATTTACGAAAAATGCACGGCAACAATCACTAACAATGGATTCGATAATGATGAAATAACATTATCGGGACTTACTGCAGAACAAGCTACGGGTATAAATGCACCACGTATCAAAGATTGTTTCCTTAATCTCGAATGCCGCTATCTGTGGGAACGTGAGATAAAAGATGGAGATACCCATGTTTTAATGTGTTTAGAAGTTGTTAATATTTGTGTGGATGAAGTGCATTTGGATGAAATCATTCAAGGAAGGTACGGTGAAAAAGGATACCTTTACAATGTACATTATCCTATAAACCCAGAAAATTTTGAGGGCAAATCACACGACTGGATAGCAACATTGAAAAAGTTTAAAGATATGGGAGAATATTGAAAAAATCAAATGATTACATATGAATGAATCGAAGAATTAACAAACATTTTTAATGATAGCTTAGTAAACCAGATAAATTGACAGTTTCTGATGATATGTTAAAGGGGTGAAAATAATATTGAATCAAAAAATAGAACTTCCAGCTTGTATTAAAGAAATTGTTAAAAACGACAAAATGCAGATAGATAATATTGGCTGTTCTGATTCCCAAGTCATATTCTTTGACAATTATGTTCTTAAAATTGAAAAGGAGAGAGAAGAATCAAATAATGAGCACATAATGCTTCAGTGGTTACAAGATAAATTATCAGTACCTTATATTTATGTATCACATAAAGAGAATGATAATAATTATCTGCTTATGTCAAAATTAAAAGGACAAATGGCTTATAGTAATTATTGGTTACAAAGGCCAAAACAACAGATTCATTTATTGGCAGAGGGGTTGAAATTATTATGGGCGGTTGATATAAGGGATTGTCCTTACCAAAATAACATCAAAAATAAATTAAGATTAGCAAAATACCGTATAGAAAATGGATTGTCAGGCAGGGAAGACTGTGAGCCAGAAACATACGGAAATAATGGTTTTGAATCTCCCAGTGAACTACTTACATGGTTAGTTAACAATCAACCGGAAGAAGAGTTAGTATTTTCCCATGGTGACTATTGCCCTCCTAACATATTTATCAGTGATAATAAAATTAGTGGCTTTATAGATTTGGGACGGGCCGGTATAGCGGATAAGTGGCAGGATATTGCACTTTGTGTTCGAAGTATAGGGCATAACTATGGCAAAGATAGTGTATATACTTCTCAATTGTTTGAAGAATTAGGAATAAAAGCAAATTGGGAAAAAATAAATTACTATATCTTACTAGACGAACTATTTTAGTCAAAATTGCAGGAGGTTTACATGTGAATGCACCGGAAAGATGATATTGAAGAATAATGGGTTGTAGTACCTAGTGATATGATTTTTTCACTAGATGAAATAATAAAGCAAGTTCATTTTCAGGAGAAATATTTTAATTCTGAAGTAGTGTTATAAAATAAATTTTATCGTTAGTATAAAGTATAAATAATATAGTGAAATGTAGAGGGTTAAAAAATGGGACAATTTAAGTTTGAACAATGTTTGGATATAGAGGGACTTTATACAATAGAGCCTAAGATATTTTCAGACGAAAGAGGGTATTCTCTGGAAACATATAATTATGAAGATTTTGCGGAAGCCGGACTTGATATGGTGTTTATTCAGGAAAATCTATCACAATCAATTAAGGGTGTTCTTAGAGGTTTACATTTTCAGAAAACGTATCAGCAAGGGAAACTGGTACGAGCTATCAGCGGTGAAGTTTTTGATGTGGTAGTTGATATTAGAGAGGGATCAAAAACATACGGTAAATGGTTTGGTGTTATTTTATCAGCAGAAAAGAAAAACATGATTTATATTCCGGAAGGATTTGCACATGGTTTCTTAGTCCTTTCTGATACGGCTGAATTTGCCTATAAGCTTACTGACTATTATCATCCGGAAGATGAAAGTGGTATACCCTGGAACGATAAAACATTAGGTATTGAATGGCCTATTCCAGAAGAAATGAAAATTATAATATCTGAAAGAGACAGTAACCATCCTGCTTTTATTGAGGGGATCGTGTTAAAACCGAAAAGGAAATAAGGGCGGCGGAAGTTATTATAATGAGATAAGGACAAGCCTTATTACAGAAAGTTGAAAATATATTATATGGGAAGGAATTGACATGATAAACAAAGACGAGGAGTTAATTAATATTATCACTAAATTTGCTGAGTCTGGTTGGAGTGTAATTGATGAGCCATCTAAGGTATGGTTAAATGCAAATAATAACGATGAAGTATCAGAGAAAGTTACCACTGAGTTAATAGCCGCAGTTGAAAAAGCGGATAACGAATGTGGAAGTTGTGGATGTGAATTTGACCCACTTTATAAAAGAGCGTTAGTATTGCTGGGCACTGCAATAGGATAATGAAGATTATAATTGTCCTAAAGAAATTGCTTTTAAGAATGCAGCATCGGTATTATAGTGATTAGTTTTTTCACTATAACCTAACCGAAAGAAACAGGCTTTGTCAGTTTCTGCGGTTCGCGTGCTCGTTGGAATTATTGCAAGCAAGCTAATGCCCAATTTGCTTTCGCGGAAATAAAAAAGGATTCTCCATAAGAAGAATCCTTTTTTCGCGTTTAAAATCAGATGGTAATAGAACTAAGTCAGCTTTTTTATTTGCAATATCCGGTTTCAAAATCAATTATATTCTTAAGTGCTTTACCGGTAAGGTAATTCTCTATATTTGCAGCGGCAATTTCCACAATCTTATCCAAGGTTTCAGGCAAATGAAAGGAACCGGATACATGGGGGGTTATCATTATATTTTTTTCTTTCCATAAAGGATGTTCGGATGGGAGCGGCTCCGGGTCGGTTACATCTAAACCGGCAGCATAAATATCCTGATTTTGCACAGCAGATAATAAAGCATCTTGATCCACTGCACTTCCTCGTCCGCCATTTAAAAATATTGCTGATTTTTTCATTTTAGAGAAAAATTCTGCATTATAAAGATGATAAGTAAATGGAGTGTTAGGTAGAAAAGAGACAATTACATCTGATTTAGGTATGATTTCGTTCACATCTTCCATTAGATGCAGTTCATCCACTTGTTTCGGACAATCGCTTTTACGTCGCTTTACTCCAATAACATAGGCACCCAGGGCTTTTGCCAATCCGGCATAATATAACCCAATATCACCTAATCCGATGATTGTTACCGTTGCATCGGAAATAGAGGTGACTGTACCATAGTCATTCCATTCCCCATTCACTCTATCATCTCTATAAAGATGCAATTTTTTCTGCAGGCACATCATCATTGCGAACATATGCTCTGCTACTGTTTTTCCATATGCTCCGGTGGCATTAGTCAGTATAGTATTGGAAGAAAGAACCCCGGCAGGATGTAAGCATCTGCTCCGGCAGAATTTAATTGAAGTAATTCCAAGGTGTTGGATGCACAAATATAAGTAGAAGGTACATTACCAACAATAATTTCTGAATTTCGTACCATATCGATGGTTACTTCCGATAGTGGAATATACTGAAAGATGCAATCAGAAATACTCCTTTCCAAGCGTTCCTTATGTTGTTCTGTTACCGGCAATGTTACTAAAATTCGTTTCATATAATATTGTCCTTTCTTTCGGTCTTTTATATTAGCAATGAGAAAGCGGTAGAATCAGTTGCTAATATTCTTATATAGTTATCATAGTGATAACTAATTAAAAAGTCAATGTATCAAAGTGAACTTATTCTTTTTATTAATAATGAGGATACCAGGTTATCGGATATAACCTGGTAGAAGAGAGGGGGTGTTTTATATAAATTTGTAAGAGAAGAAGGAATTATCATGGATTACCACGAAACAGCAGAATTATATAGGTAGAAATTAAAATATGTTATGTAATCAGGAAAAGGTATTAATTGACACTACAGTAAATATGCTTCTATATATTCTGCAACACCATCTTCATCATTTGATAATGCTATATAATCTGCTATATCTTTTAATTTTGATACTGCATTTCCCATAGCCACACCGGTTCCGCTTGTTTTCAGCATGGGAATATCATTTATGCTGTCTCCAAATGATATTATTTGCTCTTTTTTAAACCCAAAATACCTAATTAATGATTCAAGTGCTGTTCCTTTATCTGCAAGCTTATTTGTAATCATTGCAGAATCCTGAGACTTTTGATATTGCATTTCGCTACTGATATACTTTGAAAAATCAATATTTTCATATCCATTATAAAATAAACGTATTCGTTGAAAATTTTGTTTAGGCGTTGAATACAAGTCATATTTTAAGATTTCCTGTGTAATATAGCTTCTTATTTCTTTATTCTTATAGCAATATGGCTCAAAATAGGCACAGATACCGATACCAGGGGCAATTTCAGTCACCTTATTTATGTAGTTTATGGCATTATCATATTTAATTGTATTTGCTACAATTAGTTTATTATCAGCATAAATTACAGCTCCATTATAATTAGCAATACAATCACAAGGAAGTCCTTGAAGAAAAGTCTTAATTTTGCGTGGCGAACGAACTGTAATGTAACCGATTTTCATTCCCTTTTGACTGCAATTTAGAATAGCCTTTCTATTTCTTTCGGATACCTCTTCTTTGGAATTCAATAAAGTATCATCCAAATCAAAAACTACAAGTTTCATACGTAATATCCTTTCATTTGTTTTATTTGTTATGGAACTGACTAATACTCAAAAACGTCAAATGCAACTGTAATTCATGGTAATATTATACAATAAAGAATAATCCGGTATCAATATCATTATCTAGGTATTTGTTAAAGAGGTAAATTATAAATAATGTTTTATTGACATTTTGCTCGGTTTATGTTAGCCTGTTAAGGCAACTTTTCCTGTTTCTATATCAAACAGGGTGGTTGCTTTTTTTGGTTTATGTATAATTAAAAACAGCTTTTCCTGTTTCTATATTAAACAGGTTTCGTTGTTTTGTTTTTGGGAGGAAAAATGAAGAAGAAAACATTTTATACGGAAATTGCATATATTTGTGGTATTATAACATTGGCATTGGGAACTGCATTGATGGAGAAAGCAAACTTTGGAATGTCCATGGTTGTTGCGCCTGCATATATACTTTACCTTAAATTTTCACAGATTTGGAGCTTTATAACTTTTGGTATGATGGAATATACGGTTCAAGCTACATTATTAATTATAATGATGACGGTATTGAGAAAATTCAAAGCATCCTATCTGTTTTCTTTTGTAACAGCAGTAATTTATGGTATTACATTGGATGGATGTATGTTTATGGCAGGACTGATTAAAACAGATGTGTTCATTTGGAGGATTGTTTTCTTTTCTATAGGTTTTATTTTGTGTGCTATTGGTGTGGCATTTATGTTTCATACTTATATTGCACCGGAAGTATATGAACTTTTTGTTAAAGAGGTATCAAAACGGTTTGAAATTAATATAAATAAGTTTAAGACTTGTTACGATTGTGTAAGTTGTTTGATTAGTGTTATTATGTCCTTTGTTTTTTTGGTATGTTTCATTTTGAAGGAGTAAATATCGGTACAATCATATGTGCACTCATCAATGGAATGACAATCGGAATTTTCAGTACTTGGTTTGAAAAACATTTAATATTTATAGATGGACTTTCATTGAATGCAAAGAAGGTGGAACCAAACGACAAATAGTCAATCTGTTAGTTATAAAGTAGAAGCATGGGATAAACTTCAATATCTTTTTAAAGTAAAAAATATCAATGATCATACTCTGCATTTTGTTGCTACGCTTTCAGGAAAACTTGATTTAGAACGTTTTAAGCATGCGGTTAACCTGTCAGCAGAGGCTTTTCCGCTTATAAGGTGCAGGTTGGATGAAACGAAAGGTCAGCTAACCTGGGAAGATAAAGGTTATACATCAGATGATATGGTACATTTTTTGGTATCCGCAAATACGGAGGAAAGTGTTACTCACTTTATTTGTAAGGAAATTGATGCGTTTGATGGCCCGCAGATGAAAGCTGAAGTAATACGCAAAGGGGAAATTGATAAACTCTGTATCTCCATGAATCATATGTTATGTGATGCCGCAGGATTTAAAGAATATCTTTATATGTTATGTAATATTTACATTAATTTACATAAGAAAATGAATCTGCATATGGCGGCAATGGGAAACAGAAAGATGAATCAAGTCTTCAAAACCTTTTCCCTACGAGATAAATTCAGAATATTATTTGGTAAAAATGATATGGCAACAATCGACCCAATACAGTTTGATTTAGAAGGAGACCTCTCCAATCCTTATATTGAAACACGGTCCATACCACAGGAACATTTTTCAGCTTTAAAAGCTTATGCTAAAAATTACAGTGCTACTGTGAACGATATGATTGTTACGGCATATGTGCGTGTTCTTTACCAATTATACGGCCGTACTGTCATAATACCATGCACGGTGGATACCAGAAAATACCTGCCAAACCGGAGAACAAACGGTATTTGTAATTTATGTACCAATCTTACCTGTAATATCGGTTCAGAAATCGGTCTTTTGTTTGAGGAAACACTTTGTAAGGTAAAACAGGTTATGGATAAAGAAAAATCAAATATTTCCTGTGTTAAAAGTATTTACCTGATGGAAAAAGCATTTGATTTACTGCCTGATAAATTAGCAAGAAGTTTAATTGAAAAAAACTTCTCCAATCCTTTTATAGCATTTACGAATATCGGGATATTAGATAAAACTAAGCTTACTTTCGGAAGTGTTAAAGTAACGGAAGCATATATGACGGGTTCGATCAAATACAGTCCATATTTTCAATTAGCGATTTCAACATTCGATGATGTTGCGACACTTAGCATTAATTTATATGGAACAGAATCAGACAGAAGCAAATTATCACTTTTTTTGGATAAGCTTGTAACGGAGTTACAAAATACAATATTAATATAGAATTTTGTTACGCACTTTTTACATAAAAACGGGGCCGTCGTAAATGTATTGGTATATAAACTTGCGGCGTTCCCGTGTTTTTGTCGTGTTCGATTATTTAACGTAACACACCTGTGCAATACCAGTTAAACCATTTATGGAAATGGTGGATGATATATCTGACAAATAGGTATACATAAAAATCTATTATCTGGCTGGAAAATAAAGTTTATTAATTATAATCAATATGATATTATTGATAAGAGAATTGAGTGAACTGGAATTTGTGAGGTGATTTATTAATCATTGGAGGAAATTTATGGTGATAAATATGGAAAAAATGATAGGGCAAGGTAATACTGCTGAAATATATAAATTGGATAGTAATAAAATATTGAAGTTATTTAGGAATGGACTACATAAAAGCGTCGTGGAAAGAGAATATCAAAATGGAATTACCGTACAGAAAATATTGAACTGTATTCCCAAAGTATATGAGATGGTTGAGATAAATGGCAGGCATGGAATTGTCTATGAAGAAATTAAGGGAACTGATTTGTTAAAAACTATGCTTGTTTCTTTTTGGAAAATCAATGATTATGCAAAGAAATTAGCACAGTATCATCTGGATATACAAAAACCGGTTGATGATACACTGTATAGTGTAAAAGAAAAATTAGAAGAAGATGTGGATAGTGTTCATGTGCTTTCAGAAGAATATAAAGAAATAATCCGAAAATATTTAAAACAATTACCAGATGGTAATGTGTTATGCCATTTTGATTTTCATCCAGGTAATATAATGATAGCAGATAATAAGGCAGTCTTTTTAGATTGGATGACAGCCTGCAGGGGAGATGCATGTGCTGATGTTGCACGTACATGTATTTTACTAAAGTATGGTGAAGTTTCACATGCACCATGGATTATGAAAAAGTTTATTTCAATTTTTAAATATCACATATATAAAATATATATAAAAGAATATCTCATGATTTCGAAAAGAAGTATTGAGGATATTAATAGATGGGAATTGCCTGTTGCAGCAGCAAGATTACGGGAATGGATTTCAGAAAATGAAAAACAGGCATTAATTCAATTGGTAATTGAACGTTGCAATGAAATAGTGAAAAATACATAAACATAAGAGGACATGCGAAAGGTTGTTTATGGACTAATAAGCTGGTCGAACTGTCCAAAGCTATGGATATTTGATTTTGCAAGGACAGTTGAATCTTTTATGAACAGCTGGTTGTTATACAAATAAGTAATCTATTGTTATACTGCTTTTATAATACTTAATTACAAAAGGAGAAAATATTATGGATATGAATAATTTTGGAGAACGACTGGCAGTTTATCGGCAAAATAAAAATATGACACAGGAGGAATTTGCTTCACGAATGGGAGTAACAGCGCAGGCAGTTTCAAAATGGGAGCGCGGACAAAGCCTGCCTGATATTGGTTTGATTAACAGCATAAGTAATATTTTGGGCATTGATGCCAATGAAATTTTTGGTATTACAGCAAAAGCAGACATGACGGAGAAAGATGGTTTATTTGATCAGAAAAAGCTTTTATCCAATATTTGTGCTGAACCGGTTAAGCTGACATTTGGAAAGGATATTATTCCGGCAATTGTAGAAGGATTAAAGACAAAGCTGATTACCGATAAAAGATTGCAGATTGCAAGCCTATATGGCATATTAATCCCCAGAATCCGCATTGTTGATGACAACAACCTTAACGACAAAGAATTTCAAATTATATCTTATGACAGAGTTTTATACAGAGAGGAATTAGATTTAATAAATGATTCTGTATATACATATATTATGGAGAAATTATTCCAAATCTGCACAGCCAATTATGCGGCGATTATAAATAAACATATGGTGAAAACACTAATTGACAATCTGAAAGAGAACTATCCGGGTGTAGCTGATGAAGTGATTCCTGAAAAGATATCCTATTTAACCGTTCAAAGGGTTTTAGAGGGTATCATTATGAAAAACCAGAGTATTCACAACTTAATAGCAATAATTGAAATATTGGAAGAAGAAGTTCTTACAAAAAATAATAATAATGTTAATGCCATAGTAGAGGAAATTCTTCGCGTTATTAATATGGACCAAAGATTAACAAAGTAAATATAGTAAGTTATATCCTATGAAAGCAGACAATAGTGGCAGACAGGGTTATAATTAATTCAGCTGATTTCTGACATGGAATTTCCCCGGTTTTATATGGCCGGGGATTTTTATTTCCGCGAAAGCAAAGTGAGAATTAGCAAGCTTGCTTGCAATAATTCCAACGGGCACGGGAAACGGAGAAACTCGTAAAGCTTGTTTCTTTCGGTTTTAAAAACAATTGTGATTGACTATTTTTGCCAAAAGCTTATAATATAATTAATAAATATTTCCATAGATTCCATATTAAGGAAAAGGGGATGACTATTATGTTAATCGTGATTTTATTAGTTTGTTCCTGCATGTGTGGCTATGTTCTTTTTTCAAAAATTCTGCTTAAAAATCCTGAATACCAAACAAAAATGCATAGTAAAGTATCCGTTATTATACCCGCCAGAAATGAAGAAGATAATTTACCGTTTCTTCTGGATTCTTTAAAATCACAATCGATAGAACCATTTGAAATTATTGTGGTTGATGATATGTCTACGGATAAGACTTATGAGATTGCTACCAGCTATGGAGTGAAAGTAATAAAGAGTACGGAATTACCTGACAAATGGACGGGAAAGTCATGGGCACTTTGGAATGGTGTGAAAGAATCATCCGGTGATACATTAGTATTTCTTGACACGGATGTAAGACTGGAACCAAAAGCACTGGAGACTTTATTATTTACCAGAACTGTTTCAGGCGGTGCAATTTCAGTTGTACCATATCATAAGACACGGAAATTTTATGAAAGATTATCCCTTATTCCTTACCTTCTGGGGGTATTGGCGTTTACCTCACCTTTTGAACAATACAGCAAAAAGAAAGGTCTATATGGTTCCTGTATCGTTATGACCAGAGAAGATTATAGTAAAATAGAAGGCCATGACAGTGTGAAGTCGGAAGTATTAGATGACCTTAATTTAGGCAAAAAATTAACTGGTGCCGGAATACCCGTTCATAATTTTATCGGATTTAATAACGTATCTTTCCGGATGTATCCCGGTGGTATTCAGAGTGAATTACAGGGTTTTGGTAAAGGTGCTGTACTGAGCACCGCCAATCTTCGTCCTCTCACGATTATATGGATAGGATTGTGGTTTGTTGGATTAGTGGCAGCTGAATTTGTTACTCCGGTTTTGATGATCCTGGGAAATGTTTATGCCACACCGTTTTTAATAGGATATATCCTTTTTACCCTGCAGATTTTTTATTTCCTGAAATACAGCGGAGAATACGGGAGATTAGTACCTGTATTACATTTCATATCAACCATATTTTTTATCGTTATAATTTTATATTCCTATTATCAGGTGGCTATTATCGGAAGCGTAACATGGAAAGGAAGGCAGGTTAAGGTTGGGAGAAAATAATCTTATACTATTGTTATTCATTCTGATTGAGTATCTTTGCGGTTCGCTTATGTTTTCCTATTGGCTGGGGATTGCAGTAAAAAAAGATTTAAAAACCATTGGTGACGGTAATCCGGGTGCATTTAATTTGTGGCATGCTGCCGGTTATAAAATGGGATTATTGGGTGTACTGCTGGACTTTATGAAAGGTTATCTGCCCCTGGTATTATTTTATGAATCTGGCATTATTAATGGTTATAAGCTAGTACCGGTAGCACTTGCCCCGATATTCGGTCATGTATTCCCTGCTTTTACCAAGTTTAAAGGCGGGAAAGCCATTGCTGTAACATTTGGAGTATGGAGTGCCATATCAAGATTTAAAGTTTCCTTAACATTTGCTATTTTATTAGCAATTATCAAAATATTGGCAGGAAGTATTAGTAAGAGGAAACCCATTTCTTCAGATGCAGATGGAGTGATGGTAGTTTACGGAATGCTGATTATGGGAATCTGTCTAAAGGTATCTGGATTACAGGGTTATTATATGGGGGTATGGCTCGGAAATCTGATTATATTTCTATATGCTAACAGAAGAAAGTTATACCGTTTTTGGAAAGAAATGTAGTTTTTTAAAGTATAAATTTGCTTAGGGATAAATTTCACAGATAAATTCTTAACTGGGAAATTTATCCCATTTTGCATATTGAAATTACTTCTTTATCCTAGTTAATGGATATTTTTATGAACCGGATGCGTTTTTTATTTTCATTTCCTGAGGAATGGAAGAGACCCAGTTTACCCTCAGTATTAATATAGTAGTAATCAAAGCAGCCATGTAATTGGAGAAGAGATTGCCCCAGAATACGGAATAAAAGCCCAGGAAGTGTTCAGTCGCCAATATAAACACATACCGCAGCAGCCATACACGAAGTATACTGATTACCAAAGTAATCTTGGTTCGCCCGAGGCCTATGAAAGCTCCCAACTGAACCATACAGATACCAAAGCCGACAACGGAATAAGTATAGATATGTAAGGCTTTATCAGCTATTTCCAACACATCTTTTGAGCGGGTAAACAAAACGGTAATTCTTGAAGATAACGGAACAATAATGGCAATTAATATAATAGCTGTTATTGCGCTGATAATACACCCAACCAGACAGGAAGTTTTCGCTTTTTTACTTTGTCCGGCTCCGATATTCATACTTACCATGGTGGTAACAGAGGAACCGAAAGAGGAGGGCAGGATAAAGCATACAGAGGTTATATTGTTAGCTATACCTTGTCCGTTTAAGACGATTGCACCGTATTTCTCGACTTCGTTATTAATCAGTAAGAAACCAAGATTTAACATAATACTGGAAAGCATAGAGGGAAAGCCGATATGTATAAGATCTCTTATAATCCGCCGGTCAAATTTAAAGCCGGTTAATACAAGGCGGTCACCGCTTGCTTTTATAAACAGTTCATAATACATCCAGGAAGTAATTAGTACATTGGAGGCCAGAGAAGCTAGTACGGAACCTACGATACCCCAACGGAATACAGCAATAAACAGGGCATTAAAGATAACTTTTAATATCAGCATGAATACCATTCTAATAAAGGTGTCTTCAGGTTTACCGCTGGCATTTTTAATTGAGTTATAAATGGATTCCATAAATGAAAAGGGCAGAACGCTGGCACTTAGAGAAAGATATAGGAATACATCTTTGGAAATTTCCGGAGTTACATGTCCGGAAGCAATAAAAGCGGATACGATAAGAACCGGTGCTAAGAGAAATCCTAATAAAAATGAAAAAACAATCATTTGTGTTGAAATACGCCGACCAGCTTCAAAGTCTCCTTTTCCGTTGGCCTGACCTATAATAGCCATTCCTGCTACACTTAATCCTTGAGCTAATGCCGCAGCCATATTAACGATAGGAGCAGAGTAGGTAACAGCACTTGCGGCGACGGTACCGACGATATTATTTAAGAATAAACCATCAATAACCGGTATAACAGATTGTATTACGCCCATCATAAGAGATGGTACGGAAAGAAGCATTATGGTCGTGGAGACTCGGCCATTTAAGATAAGATCACGTCTTTGTTCAATATTTTGCTTTAAAAAACTCATAATATCACCTGCCAGATTGTTAAAGTGGTAACAAAATCCATATGTAGAAGCGTTACGAAAAACGATTATACTCTTATTGGATTTTAGAGTCAAGTATAGATTCAAGATTATAGATATGTAATATTCTGGGAGTAGATATAAATAAAGGATAATTTAGGAGATTATTTCACTAAAGAAGGCAGCACACCTCTGTCCTGTAAAGGAGAGTGTCCGATTATCTTAGAATATGCCCGGTAAAAGGCAGAATAGTCTCCGAAGCCTGATTCGGATGCTGCATCAGATGCAGTGTGTCCGTTAATTAACAGCTGCTGCGCGTAAATAATCCTTTTGTGCAGCAGATAATCACCGACCGTAGTTCCGGTGGCTTTCCGGAATACTTTGTTTAAATGATGCTTGCTGATATAAAATTCCTCCGAAATTTTGTCCAGAGTTATGGAGTCGGTCAGATGCTGATTCAGATAAGCAATTATTTTTGATATGGTGTTAGGGCTGCTTCCATTGCCTGAATCACTTTGTATTAAGTGGCTCATAACAGTTACCTGGGATAACAGTGCTTCCATGTAAATGGGAAGCAGTTCTTTTTGTAATTCCGGCTCCAATTTGGAGCATTCAATTAAAGATTCAAAAAAGGAATAAATCCGGTATTGTTCCGGGTCCTGATAATATACTTTTTTCTCAGAATGTTTTTCCATAGCGGGGTAGGAAGAAAGTAATAAATGCCTCCGCTCCATTGACAGAATATCGGGAAGAAAATGCAGGGCTAACCGCAGGTAAGGCTTTGTAGAATTTACTTTCACTCCATGAAAGACATTAGGAGTTAGCAAAAGAATACTGTGGGGAGTGAGATGATACTGCCTTCCTTCAACCAGATAATCAACATCCCCGTCAATAAAATAATACAATTCATAATAATTATGGCAATGAAGGTAATAATCTTTGTTTGTTTCTTCGCTTTCCGTATAGCTGAACATAACCCTGTCCGTTTTTATTTCTGCTAAAATCCCCATTACTTTATCCACCTTTTTATTTTTTAGAGATAGTTATTGTGAAACAAGGTTATTCAGAAAGTAAAACAGTTTCACTATTACCTATTTCAGTATAGTTTAGTATCGCTATATTTGCAATATGAATGTTCTTATTTGCAATGGTATTTTATCTGAATTATTTCTACAATAAAAGCATAATAAAACGTAAGGAAGGTTGATTCTATTGAAACTGGGAGCACAACTATATACTGTAAGGAATTATATTCAGAATGAAAAGGATTTTTATTTTTCTGCAAAAAAGATTGCTGAAATGGGGTATACAACAGTTCAGATATCCGGTATCGGCAAAGATATCTCCCCATCCAAAATTAAGGAAATCTGCGACAGCCTTTCTTTGGAAATTGTTCTGACCCACAGTGATGTTAACCGTATACTCTATGATACGGAGAACTTAATCAAGGAACATAATATTATGGGATGTAACTATATCGGACTTGGATCCATGCCGGAAAAATACCGGACACCTTTCTGGGTATCCCATTTTGCAGAGGATTTTAAAGAACCTGCGAAAAAAATAGCTGCAGCAGGAAAGTTATTTATGTATCATAATCATCATTTTGAATTCGAAAAATTTAACGGTAAGTATCTTATTGATTATCTGCTTAAAGCTTTCTCACCGGAGGAGATGGGGATTACTCTGGATACCTACTGGGTTCAGGCTGCCGGTGGTGATGTATGTCAGTGGATTGAAGTTCTAAAGGACCGGTTATCCTGTGTACATTTAAAAGATATGGCAGTTGTAAACGGGACACCCGTTATGGCTCCGGTTCTGGAGGGAAATATAAATTTCGGAGCTATTTTAGATAAGCTGAAACAGACCAACTGCGAATATCTGCTGGTTGAGCAGGATACCTGCCAGGGCAGTCCCTTCGACTGCTTAAAATTAAGCTATGACAATTTAAGAAACTTAGGCTATCGATAGGTAATTATGAAATATCATTACTGCACATTATACCATGCAATTAATGCAATTTCAGAGCTGAATCTTGCCCATAGGGCAACTGAAGCTCTGAAATTCGTATCAATTGTATGGTATATTCGAAAAACTATATAGTTTTGCAATTACCTATCGATTATCAATAGTAAAGGAGAAAATACATGGATAAGGTAAAAGTAGGAATCATCGGAATCGGCAATATGGGGAGCGGCCATTGCAATACCCTGCTAAGTAATCAGGTTCCTGAAATGGAGCTGATTGCGGTTGCAGATCTGAAAGAATCAAGAAGAAACTGGGCAAAAGAAAATCTGCCTGAATCAGTGATGATATTTGAGAACGGCGATGTTTTAATAGAAGCTAAGGTATGTGATGCCGTTATTGTTGCAACACCCCATTATGACCATCCAAGACTTGTAATGAAAACTTTGGAATATGGGCAGCATGCATTAAGTGAGAAACCGGCAGGAGTCTATACCAAACAGGTTCGCCAGATGAATGAAGCAGCAGCCAAGTCAAACCTGGTATTTGCCATGATGTTTAACCAAAGAACCAATCATGTTTACCGCAAAATGTACGAACTTGTTCATGGAGGCACGCTGGGTGCCATAAAACGGGTCAACTGGATTATAACGGACTGGTACCGGACACAGGCTTATTATAATTCCGGGGAATGGAGAGCAACCTGGGAGGGGGAAGGGGGCGGAGTTTTATTAAACCAATGCCCTCACAATCTGGATTTGCTGCAGTGGATCTGCGGTATGCCAAATAAAGTGCAGGCTTTTTGCCATAATGGTAAATGGCACGATATTGAAGTGGAAGATGATGTAACCGCTTATCTGGAATACCCGGGAGGAGCAACGGGTGTATTTGTTACCACAACCGGTGATGCACCGGGTACAAACCGTTTTGAAATAACCTTAGAAAAGGGTAAGCTGGTTTGTGAAGAAGATAAATTAACTTTATTTGAATTAGAAACCAGTGAAAGAGAATATTGTTATTCTGCTACGGAAGGGTTTAAGAAACCGGAAGGACATGATGTTATTTTAGAAACTGACGGTAAAAATCCTCAGCACGTTGGTGTTTTAAATGCTTTTGCGGGTAAAATACTACACGGTACTCCACTGGTAGCAGAGGGTACAGAGGGAATTAACGGATTGACTTTATCAAATGCCATGCATTTATCCAGCTGGATTAATAAGCCGGTAGAGCTTCCTTTTGATGAAGAATTATTTTTAACTGAATTAAATAAACGACGTGCAGATTCCAAACTTAAGAAAAATGTTAAAGAAACAGTTTATAACACGGAAAGCAGTTATGGTTCGGAGAAAAAATAATAAATGAATCAGACAGCTGGCCAGGTAATAATAGAAAGGTAGGTACAGTATCACAGCTGCTTGCAGTTGTGTTATGTAATAGGTGTTAAAATGAAAACGGCTATTGTAGGATGCGGCGGTATAGCTAAAGTGCATGCCGAATGTATTCACCAGTTAAAAAATCTTGATATGACTGCCTATGCAGATATCAAACCGGAAAGAGCAGGGCATTTTGCAAATCAATATGGGGGAAATGCTTACAGTACCTTGGAAGAGATGCTAGATAAGGAAAAAATTGATGTACTTCATATCTGTACCCCTCATTATTTGCATGTTCCAATGGCGGTTTATGCCTTGGAGAGAGGTATTCATGTATTTATGGAAAAACCTCCCGTAATCTCCGGTAGTCAATTAGAAGAATTAAAGACGGTTAAAAGTGCTAAAAGATTAGGTATCTGTTTTCAAAACAGGTATAACCCCAGTATTATACAGGTAAAAAAGATGATAACCTCAGGTGAAACCGGTAAGGTTAACGGAGCCAGAGGTATTGTAACCTGGAGCCGATCTAAAGAATATTACACGGAGAGCGGCTGGAGGGGAAGCCTTGCCACGGAGGGTGGAGGAGCTCTGATTAATCAGTCTATACATACTTTGGATTTGCTAACTTATCTGTTGGGAACTCCCATATCGGTTGATGCAACCATGACGAATCATCATTTAAAAGGAATTATCGAAGTGGAAGATATGATGGAAGCTTATCTTCGCTTTGAAGACGATAAGGTTGCCTGTTTTTATGCTACCACGGCATATTGTGCAGATGTACCTCCGCTTATCGAATTATCCTGTGAGAATATGACCATACGTATCGAGGACCTTGAAGTAACCTGCTATTATAAAGACGGCGAAAGAAAAAAATTACAGTTAGAACATAAAACCAATCTTGGTAAAAGTTATTGGGGTGCCGGACATATGGATTGTATCACTGATTTTTATAACAGCATTGAAAAGAACCATCCATTTTCCCTCGACTTAAAACATTTAAACGAGACCATATTACTTATGCTGGGAACATACGAATCGGCAAGAACCGGTAAAGAGGTATTCATACGATAGTATAGGAGTATGAACGGTTCCGCGAAAGCAAAGTGAGAATTAGCAAGTTTGCTTGCTATAATTCGAACGCGCACGTGAACCGAAGAAACTCACAAAGCGTGTTTCTTCCGGCCTTACAAATAATATATATAAATGAAACTATTTAAATTACTTGATAAGAAACATAAAAAACTTGAATAAATATAGTTCAATCTATCAACGAATTCGGAAAAGAGGTATTATGTTAGAAAATACGATTATAACAGGATTTGCAGACGAAATCCATACCGATATTAAGGTACAGGTTAAGCAGCTGCAGGAATTAGGAATAAAATATATTGAATTCCGCAGTGCTAATGGAAAAAATGTAGCGGATTATTCATTGGAAGAAGGAAAGGAACTTAAGAAATATCTTTCGGAAAATAACATTCGCATCTCAGCAATTGGCTCACCTATTGGCAAGATCATGATTACAGATGATTTTGAGCCTCATTTTGAAGTGTATAAAAAAGTTGTTGAAATTGCCAAATTGTTTGAAACACCTTATATCCGGATGTTCAGTTTCTATATTCCGAAAGGGGAAGATCCTGAGATTTATTACGATGAGGTTTTAAACCGGACAAAACGTATGATTGATTATGCCAAAATACATAACATAATTCTACTTCATGAAAATGAGAAAGATATTTACGGAGATATTGCACCAAGGTGTTTTAAACTTCTTAAAACATTTTACTGTGATAATTTTAAATGTACCTTTGACTTTGCAAATTTTGTACAATGCAGGCAGGAAACTCTGAAAGCATATGAACTTTTAAAACCTTATATTGAATATATCCATATAAAAGATGCGGTTTTAGAAACCGGGGAAGTGGTTCCGGCCGGAGAAGGGGACGGTAATGTACAGGAGATTCTAAAGGAACTGGATAAAAGCGGTTATAACGGATACTTAAGTTTAGAGCCGCATCTGGCAGAATTTGCAGCACTAAAGTCTCTGGAGAAGAATTCGAAACAACGTACACTTACGGATGGGGAGGTTGCCTTTCAAATTGCTTATAAGGCACTTCAAAAAATATTGTCAGAAAATTGATTAACTTTATTAGGGTATAAGAAGAATATGAACATGATAGAATCCGGTGGCATATGTTATCTTAGATGATATTGACGGGGGGTTTTTCATTGACATCTTATACCCTAACAGTAAATGAACATAAGATTAAAAAAGATATGTATTATAAAGGGCATTTAATTCTGACTTATACAATTAAATATCCCAAATTTGTCTCTGATAAATTTAAGTTATTTGTTACTAAATTAAATTTATTTTATAAAGCAGAAGCTTCTATGTACCGCAGAACCCAAGTTATGAAACTGTATCAGATGGCTATGGATGATTATGAAAATTCCATAGCAAATGATTTTCCTGTTCATGAGTATGAAGTATATGTGGAGTTTCATGTAACCTATAACAAAAACTGTACTTTAAGCTTATATTTTGACAGGTATGAATATACAGGGGGAGCCCACGGAATGACCTATCGCAGTTCGGATACCTGGGATCTGCAAAAAGGTACCCGTATGGAATTGAGGGATTTCTTCCCGGATAAGGAAAATTATACGGAATCGATACAGCAGGATATCATTCATATGATAAAAGGTGAAAGGAAAAATGATAACACCATGTTCTTTGATGACTATGCCGATCTGGTAAAAGAGAATTTTAATGCAAAGAATTTTTATTTATCCAACGAAGGAGTAGTTATATATTATCAGCTTTATGAGATTGCTCCTTATGCAAGCGGGATTCAGACATTTACTATTCCATATTCAAAGGGTGCAGAGCCGAGCTGCTAACCGAAAAAAGCATTGTTTTCGGCTAAATAAAAAACCTGTCATAAACTCAAAAAAATTCTTTGAATCTATGACAGGTTTTTCTTATATCATAAGTTGATAGCCCTTATCAGGCGTATGTTTTTACATGATTCGTTTTTAGGGTCATTAATTAGTTAATACAAAAATTGTTTCGGATAAAGTTAAGTAGCTCAGAATAATTAAAGTATTTGAAACACATTTTTTTTATCCTCCTTTATATTGATAACATAAGACATACGATAATCGGATGTTTATGTTTGTTCTAGAACATCTTCATTATAACATATGTTATGTCAGGTTTATACAAGTAAGTAATGGTTATTAAGGAAATATTAACAATATATTAAATAAGTATTACTTAATTGTTACATGAAAAAAATAAAGACGCCCGCCTCCGGCAAACGTCTTATAAAATCCTTAATTGTACGCTGATAAACTGCATTATCTGAATTCATCATTTTCAATATGATACAGATATCGTTCTAATTCTTCCTGGGACTGAAAATCCTTAGCATTTCGGAGCAATTCTGCTTTATGGGCATCATCCATATTATCATAATAGTGTCTTGCTCCCAAATCTTCATTGATTAAATTACCTATAGCAGGGGGAAAGCCCGTTAAGCCCGTAGCTATACCATTTGGAAAAGTGCTTAAACCATTGGGAAATGCATTAATACCATTGGGATTATCCATAATTACCTCCTAATATTTACCGATACATCATCCGGTATTGTTGTTTTATAAAGTAATAATCTACACACAAAAGGAATAGAAGTCTTTACAAAAGATATAGACATTATTAATATCTTTTACGAAGGGATTAAGAAATATGCTAGAAAATATTACATATAAAACAATCAAGCTGTTGTATTCACGCTGCAGTTACGTTATAATAATGAAGATAAAATTATAATAAAATTTGTTCTGGGGGATTATAGAGTAACAGAACAAAATTTAAAAAGATGGAGTTTACTGCGTATTCAAGGAGGAAGCCTATGGAAAAGTACAAAATAATGGTGAAAGGTATTGTTCAATATGAGGATAAATACTTACTGGTTGAAAAATGGTATGATGATAGAATCGTTGATCCTTATCAATGGGAATTTATTGACGGAAAATTAGAATTCGGTGAAAATCCTGAAAAAGGTGTTCTCAGATTAATATTTGAAACTACCGGTTTATCCGTATATGTTAACCGCATTCTTTACACCTGGTCTTTCATGGTGGGAGATGTTTGCAATATCGGAATCAGCTTTTTATGTATGAGTACCAGAGACGATGTAGTTCTTAGCGAAGAGCTTAACAGTTATAAATGGGTTACCAAAGAGGATATCGGTAATTATATCAGTAATAAAGCCGTAATGGCAGATATTGAAAAAGCAGAATTATAATTTCATATTTAAAACTTACGACGTTCGGCTTGCCGGACGTCATTGTGTGTAATCAATCAGGTAAATCCTATGTAATCAACCAATGAAAGGAGAATAAAATTGTCAATATTGATTAAAAATGGGTATCTGTTAGATCCGGCAACAGGAACGGAAGGATTATCTGATCTGCTTATAGAAAATGGTATTATTAAGGAAATTAAAACAAATATTAATACGATAGCAGAACAGGTAATTGACGCGAAAGGGTACTATGTCATGCCCGGTTTTATAGATCTCCACGTACATTTAAGGGAACCCGGCTATGAATACAAAGAGACGGTTGCAACGGGCTCAATGGCCGCTGCCAGAGGCGGTTATACTACTATATGTCCCATGCCCAATACCAAACCTGCAATCGACAGTAAGCAAATGGTTGAAAAGCTTGTAAAGAAAGCAGAGGAAGTTGCGGTAGTTCATGTTCTTCCTATCGGCGCAGTTACGAAAGGGCAGGCTGGGATAGAGATATCCGATATGAAAGGAATGGTTTCTGCCGGAGCCGTTGCTGTCAGTGAGGATGGCAAATCTGTCATGAATACTGCTTTGTACCAAAGTGCCATGATAGAAGCGAAAAAGGCGGGTATCCCCGTGTTTGCTCACTGCGAAGATAAAGATTTGGCGGGTATTGGTGTACTGAATGAAAGCAAAAAATCCAGAGAACTTGGTATGCCGGGAATCAGTAATGCGGTGGAAGATATTATAGCTGCCAGGGATATTCTGTTAGCGAAAGAAACAGGGGTAAGACTTCATCTGTGCCACTGTTCTACCAAGGACAGCGTAATGTTTATAAAAATGGCTAAAGAAAGCGGGTTACCTGTTACCGGCGAAGTTTGCCCTCACCATTTTTCCATGGCTGATGATGAGATAACCGGAGATGATGCTAATTATAAAATGAATCCACCGTTAAGAAGCAGAGAGGATATAAAGGCTTTAAAAGAAGGGCTTAAGAATAATATTATGGATGTGATAGCAACCGATCATGCCCCCATAGTGCAGAAGAAAAAGCAAAATCCATATTGGATGCGCCATTTGGAATTGTAGGCTTAGAAACGGCATTTGCTTTAACGATGACGGAATTGGTTAAGCAAGGTTATTTAACACCTATGCAGATGGTGGAAAAGATGAGCTTTAATCCGGCTAAGGTTTTAGGAATTGATAAGGGTACGCTGGAAGTCGGAAAAGCAGCTGATATTGTAATTGCGGATCCCAACGAGAAATATAAGATTGATGCTGGTGAATTTGCTTCTAAAGGAAAGAATACGCCGTTTCATGGGAAAGAAGTTGTCGGCCGGATAAAGCTTACAATCGTTAACGGTAAAATTGTATTTAAGGATAAATATAAATGATAAGAATAAAATATCAGCGGAGGATTAATATGATTAACAAATTAATTAAGAAGATTGAACAAAGCAAGGCACCAATTGTTGTTGGATTAGATCCTATGTTATCTTATATCCCGGATCATGTGAAAGAGAAAGCTTATCAGGAAAAAGGTGAGACTTTAGCCGGTGCTGCACAAGCTATCTGGGAGTTCAATAAAGCAATCGTAGATGCTACGTATGACCTGATACCGGCTGTTAAACCCCAGATAGCAATGTATGAGCAATTTGGAATTGAAGGCTTAATTGCTTTTAAGAAAACAGTAGATTACTGTAAGGAAAAGGATTTGGTAGTGATCGGTGATATAAAAAGAGGGGATATCGGTTCAACTTCAGCCGCTTATGCCACCGGACATTTAGGTAAAGTAAAAGTAGGAGGTAATACTTATTGTGGTTTTGATGAAGATTTTGCTACTATAAATCCTTATTTGGGATCCGACGGTGTGGAACCGTTTATCGATGTATGTAAGGAAGAAAAGAAAGGATTATTTATTCTTGTTAAAACATCCAACCCCTCCAGCGGTGAATTTCAGGATCAGTTAATCGGCGGACGTCCTCTTTACGAATTAGTGGGAGAGAAAGTTGCCGAATGGGGAGAGAAATGTATGGGAGATCAGTACAGCTATGTTGGTGCAGTTGTAGGAGCAACCTATCCTGAAATGGGTAAAATTTTAAGAAAGATTATGCCGAAAACCTATATATTAGTACCCGGTTACGGTGCTCAGGGCGGTAAAGGAGAAGATCTGGTTCATTACTTTAATAAGGATGGTCTAGGGCTATCGTAAATTCCTCTCGTGGTATTATCGCCGCGTATAAACAAGCCGCTTATGAAAAGTTCGGACCGGCTGCTTATGCTGATGCATCCAGACAGGCTGTTATTGATATGAGAGAAGATATTATGGGAGCATTAAGCAAGTGATTTCATAAAAGTGCAGTTTAAACAAATAATTTCATAAAAGTAAATTTATATCCCCAGCTATAAGAATCCGTGGTAACCTGTAATAATGGTGCCACGGATTTTTCATTTCCGCGAAAGCAAAGTGAGAATTAGCAAGCTTGCTTGTAATAATTCGAACGCGCACGCGAACCGAAGAAATTCGCAAAGCGTGTTTCTTCCGGTTTTAAATTCATTAAGAAAATGCAGTTACATTTTTTAATTCCTCTATAGCAACCTTTAACTGGGTTAAAGCCAGGGATAAAGTCTCTCTTGGGCATGCTATGTTAATTCTCTGAAAACCAAGTCCTTCCGGTCCAAACATAGTTCCGGCATCCAGCCAGAGTTTTGCTTTTTTTACGATTAGGTCTTCCAATTCTTCTGCTGACAGGCCTAATTTGTTACAATCAATCCATACCAGATAAGTGCCTTCCGGGTCGATTAACTTAACCTCCGGAATATTTTCTTCTAAAAAGTTTTTTACATATATTAAATTCCCATATAAATATTCTTTTAATTCCTGAAGCCAAACATCTCCGTATTCATAGGCTGCCTGACATGCGATTAATCCCATGGTATTTAACTGGCTGTAACCGGATTTTACAATTTCTGTTTTAAAAGCCGATTTTAATTCAGGATTTCCGATTATTACATTGGATACCTGTAGACCTGCCAGATTAAAGGTCTTACTGGGGCAGTACAAGTGATGGTTCCAGCGAAAAATTCCGGTTTTAAGCTGGCAAAATTCAGGTGTTCATGTCCGGGATAGATAAAGTCCGCATGGATTTCATCGGATACGACCAATACATTATGCTTTACGCAGATATCACCCAGCTGTATTAACTCATCTTTGGTCCATACCTTTCCCACCGGATTATGAGGGTTACATAAAATAAATAATTTAACGTTATTTTTAATGATTTTTTCTTCAAAATCATTAAGATCCATATGATATTTTCCATTTTCATAAACCAGAGGATTATTTATGAGCACTCTTTCATTACTTTCAATGGCTTCGGAAAAAGGATAGTAAACCGGCCTTTGTATTAAGACGGTATCGTTTTTTTCTGTGAATGCCCGTATAGCCATAGCAATAGCAAAAACAACTCCTGGTGTCTTGACAAGCCATTTACGTTCAATATCCCAGTGGTAATGGGAAGAAAACCAGTTGCGAAGTACCTTAAAATAGTCTTCCTTAACTTCCGTATAACCAAAAATCCCATGACGGCTGGCTTTTACCAGAGCTTCCGTAACTTCCGGTACCGTGGGAAAATCCATATCTGCAACCCATAGAGGTAATATGTCAGCAGTTTTACCCCTTTCTACAGCAAAATCATATTTTAAGGAGTTAGTATTTTTCCTGTCAACTACTAAATTAAAATTATATGCCATTTTCTATGCCTCCCATTTCATAATATCGTCCATTTCATTTAGGTAAATCGTTTACTAATTTAATGCTTGTTCAAAATCAGCTATAAGATCGTCTGCATTTTCAAGGCCTACGGAAAGACGCAGTAAACAGTCATTAATACCCCTTTCCAGCCGTTCTTCCATAGGAACATCCGCGTGAGTCTGAAGCATTGGGTAGGTAATTAAGGTTTCCACACCACCAAGGCTTTCTGCAAAGAGAACTAATTGAAGCCGCTCCAACAATTGGATGGCAGTTGTTTCACTGTCAACTTCGAAGGATATCATGGATCCGAAACCCGATGCCTGCTTTGTGGAAACCGCGTAATCGGGATGGTCAGGCAGACCTATATAAAATACTTTGTTTACCTTTTTCTGGGTGGTTAGCCAATTTGCTAGCTTGACCGCATTTTCCTGCTGACGGTCCATACGTACGGCGAGGGTTTTTATTCCTCGAATTAATAACCAGCTGTCAAAGGGAGAGAGGCAGGCTCCGGTGGTTTTATATATAAAACGAAGTCTTTCAGATAAATCTTCATTCTTAGTAACTAAAAAGCCGGCTAAAGTATCATTATGACCGCTTAGATATTTGGTTCCGCTGTGCACAACAATGTCAGCGCCTAATACAAGAGGCTGCTGGTAATAAGGAGTCAGGAAAGTATTATCAACAATGACCAGGAGGCCAAAAGTTTTTGCAATTTCACAGACAGCGGTAATATCGGTTACCTGCATCATGGGATTTGTCGGTGATTCAATATAGATCGCTTTTGTATCTGGGTGAATCAGGCCTCGAACAGCATCCAGGTCTGATGTATTTATATAATCAAATTTAAGACCGTTCTTACGGGAGATATGTTCAAATAGCCGAACCGTTCCACCGTATAAATCACCGGAAGCTATAATGTGATCTCCAATGGAAAAGAGTTCCATAAGGGCAGTAATTGCAGCCATTCCCGTTGAGAAAGCCAAAGCATCGGTACCCTGTTCCAAATTAGCCATCACCTTTTCCAGATACTCTCTGGTGGGATTTTGCAGACGGGAGTAGTCATAACCTGTACTTTTACCAACGTCCAGGTGGGCAAATGTCGCCGATTGATAGATTGGTACGCTGACAGCTCCGGTATTATGGGTATTATTATCTGCTCCATGTATACAAAGTGTTGATATGTCCATATTTTTTCCTCCTTAATTTCTGTTTTTATAACAAATGCTGTGTCTCTTGGTTACTGATAGGCAGGCCTGGAGTACATTAATATAATTGCGGGGGTAATCTTTCGTTATACAAAAAAATTAATCTAAATTCATTTTCTTTATACAAAAAAACTCGTCTTCTTTATATAAGAAGACGAGTAAAACCCGTGATACCACTTCAATTTATCCGTACATCACTGTAACAGACCTCTAAGAGTACGATATTAGAAACCTAATTATACTCGCTTGCTGTAACAGGCAATCCTGTCGAATTCTAAATGCAATACAGTCTCAAACTTTAACTAAGCTAATATAAAAAAATGTATTGCAGTTCAAACCGCCACTCCTGAGCCATATTCAGTCATTTTTCATCTGCTTTTTCCCACCGCCAAAAGCTCTCTGTAAGACTTTTAATCACTTACTCTCTCATTCCTAGTGTTTTAGTATGAAATTGATAAAAGTATAGCAAAGAAATAATACAATGTCAACAGATTAAAATAATTATATTAAAAAATATTAACTTTGTCTTTTCTATAAATTAACGGATTACCTTAAAATTATTCATAGTGTATAAAGTTAGCCAGTATATTTTAAATCAATGAGAGGTTTTGATTAAGCGGGTAGTTAATAATGAACCTACTTATGATTTATAATGTAACAGCTCGTGTATATACTTTTAACCAGTCTTTTTCTTCCTGAGTAAGATAAGGTGAAATCTTTTCGTATACTTCCCTATGATAATCGTTTAATCTTTTTATTTCAGCAGGTGACATTAAGGAGACATCCACAGCATCTAAATCGATAGGAGCAAACGTTATATGTTCAAAGTACATAAACTGGCCATATTCATTTTTCTCGCCCTTATGGCAGACCAGTTCATTTTCTGTTCGGATTCCATGGCTGCCCTCGATATAAACACCGGGTTCATCCGTTGTAACCATACCTTCCTCCAGTACGCAGCCATCATCCCTTTCCGGTACCTTCTTCCAGCGGAAACCATTCGGGGCTTCGTGTACATTAAGAAGATAACCGACACCATGACCTGTTCCGCACTTATAATCCAGATTCATATCCCAGATAGGTCCTCTTGCTAATATATCCAGATTCATACCGATACAGCCGTGCAGGAATTTCGCATCTGCCAGATTTAACATGCTTCGCAATACTGCGGTAAAGTGTTTTTTCAGTTCATCACTGATTTCTCCAAGAGCCATGGTTCTGGTAATATCAGTTGTTCCCTCATAGTATTGTCCGCCGGAATCCACTAATAATAATCCCTCCGGTTTCAAAACTGCATTGCTGTCCTGGTTAGCAGAGTAGTGCATCATGGCAGCATTTGCTTTGTATGCGCAGATGGTATCAAAACTTAATTCAATAAACCCGTCCTGTTCTCTGCGGCAATCTTCCAGATAGTCACTGGCACTGATTTCAGTTATTTCTATTTTACCGATTTGGGTTTTCAGCCAATACATAAACTTAGTAAAAGCAACGCCGTCTTTGATATGTGCTTTTCTTAAATTCTCTATCTCAACCGGGTTTTTCATTGCCTTAAAAAGAACAGTGGGGTTGGCGGCATCAATTATATTGATTTCCGGATTGAGATTTTTATATATAGCATAGTTTACTTTCTTGGAATCAAGCAGTACGGACATCTGGGATGAAAGACTCGTAACAAAGGTATAAATATCCGCATAATTCTTTAATTCAACCTGATCCGACGATAATTTTTCTCTAATATCAACAGATAACTTATCCTGATCCAGAAATAAATAAGCATGTTCCAGAGTAATAACGGCATAGGATAAAACTACCGGATTATAAGTAATATCATTCCCCCTGATATTAAAGAGCCAAGCGATATCATCCAAAGTTGTAATAATATGAACGGTTGCTCCTGACTTTTTCATTTCATTTCTGACATCCTGTAATTTATCAGCTGTGGATCTGCCGGAATATTTTTCTTCTAATAAAAATGCCGGTTCTTTTGAAAGTGCAGAACGATCAGTCCATAGGCTGTCAACCAAGTCTTTATCATATTTTATGGCTATATTTTTCACCTGCAATTTTTCTTTTAGCTTTAAACCAAATTTAGCATTGATAATACGTCCATCAAAACCTAGTGTTCCATTCTGTTGTAATTTATCCAATAAAAATTCTTCAATACTTGGAACCCCTTCTTCACCCATCTTATAAAGGGTGATTCCCGTATCTGACAGTTGTCTTGCGGCCTGTATGAAATACCTTCCGTCTGTCCAAAGACCGGCTTCCGTTAAAGTAACCACTAAAGTGCCTGCGGAACCGGTAAAACCGGACATATACTTTCTTGCCTTAAAATAATCCCCCACATATTCTGATTCGTGGAAATCAGAAGTAGGGATAATATAGGCATCCATTTGATTTTCAGCCATTAATGCTCTTAAATGCTGGATTCTTTCCTTTATCATGTTATCCTCCTTACGCGGATATTTTAGGTCCGCTACGCTACTTGGCTCTAACCTTATACCTGCTACGCAGGTATTTCAGCCGGTGCATAAACTTCGACTGAAACAAGGAAGTCCCTAACTCCTGCATAGACTTATGCTTTGTGAGCAGGGAACTTACTTGTAAGGTTAAAAAGCGACATAAATGCGTGGTTCCGGCAGTTATGTCGCAAATCTGTAAATTATATCTGACTATATATTAAAGTTTTTCCGGTTCGTCGTATGTTTCACCAAATAATTCAACCGTTACGGATTTCATTACCTGTGGATCCAGCGGACGATCGGAATAATCTGTTTTTGTTTCAGCTATTTTGTTAACAACTTCAATACCTTCAATCACTTTACCAAAAGCTGCGTAAGAACCATCCAAATGAGGGGAATCTTTATGCATAATAAAGAATTGAGATCCTGCTGAATCAGGCATTTGTGATCTTGCCATGGAAATTACACCAGCAGTATGTTTTAGGTTGTTTTCAAAGTGATTATAAGAGAATTCACCTTTAATCTGGTAACCGGGACCTCCCATACCGGTACCCTCAGGATCTCCTCCCTGAATCATAAACCCACGTATAACCCTGTGAAAAATAATACCATCATAAAACTTTTTCTGAACTAATGAAATGAAATTCTTAACAGTATTAGGGGCAATGTCCGGATAAAGTTCAATTTTCATTACATCGCCATTTTCCATTTCGATTGTTACTATAGGATTTTTCTCTGCCATTTTTTTTATCCTTTCTAAAGTCAAATGTTTACATTGGACAATTATAACATATATTATGTTGGGTGTCTAATTAAATTATTAAATATTCTATCAGTTATTGATCTTAAATTTACATATAATTTACGTAAACTATATTTTGTTATTCATTGATTCTAAAAATAATTTTATTGAAATTAATTTAGTTATATGAAGATTCTTTATTTTCGATTATATTTTAAACACGGTGGTATAATATAGAAGAGGATTATGGAATAAAGGAGTATTAAAATTAATGATGGTTTTATCTAAGAAGAATACTATTCTGAAAAATTATTTCTATAAATATATATTACCTTTTACAGCAGCTTTTCTATTATTACAGTTTATTGTATATTATCCTTTTTGGTCAAACGGTAAATCATTTATATGGAATATGGATGGTATAAATCAGCATTATCCTGTACTGGTTTATTATGGTAACCTTCTAAAGGACCTGGTTGGGGGCCGAAAAATTCCTATGGTGGACTTTAATGTGGGTATGGGGTTTGATACACTTACGACATTAAATTATTATGCAATCGGGGATCCGCTTACCTTGCTGACCATATTTGGCAAGGAAAGCAATATGGAAAGTATGTATCGTTTCCTCATAATCTTAAGATTATATTTATCCGGAATAAGCTTTCTATTGTATTGTATTTACATGAAAAAAAAGAGCTTTTCTTCCGTTCTTGGAGGATTAATTTATATATTTTGCGGATATGTTTTTTATGCCGGAACCAGGCACCCATATTTTACAAATCCGATGATCTACCTGCCGCTTCTTTTTATTGGTGTGGATCTCATAATACAAAAGAAAAAACCGTATCTGTTTGTCGTTATGACCTGTATCAGTGCTTTAAGTAATTTTTACTTTTTTTATATGCTGACAATTTTAGTTATAATATATGCATTCATCCGTTTTTTTTATACTTATAACAAAAACACGGATGAATCGGTCTGGAAATTATTTTTAAGGACATCTTTGCGGGCAGGCCTGTATTATACTTTAGGTGTGGTTATGGCAGCCTTTATCCTGTTGCCCGTCCTTGCTGCATTTGCGGGTAACGGCCGTTTTAACAGCGGATATCAGGTGAATTTGATACATTATAATTTAGGATATTATTTATTAATGATTGATTCTTTTATAGCTCCTAATATTTCACCGGGATTTTGGACTCAGTGCACCTTTGCAGCAATAGTCCCTGCGGCCGTATGGATGGTATTCCGTAACAGAAAGTACAGGGAACTGATGATTGGATTTATAATTGCAACCATCAGTCTTATGTTGCCTTTTATCGGATATCTTATGAACGGCATGTCTTATGTCTGTAACCGCTGGGAATTTGGTTACAGCTTTCTACTGGCATTTATAGTTGTGTCGGTTTATGATGAATTGTTCCAATTAAAAAGGCTGGATAAAATCATTTTATTGGTTGGTACGGTTCTATATGGAGTTGCAGGGCTGATAAAACCTAGTTGGTATATCCTGCTCGCATTTCTTATTTTATGTGTCACGGTTTTTTGCATTCTATTTTTTAATCGTTACAAAAAATCCACATATCTTCAGAGAATGGTAATTTTTTCGCTGGTATTCTGTAACCTGGCTGTAAACGGATACATGACTTATTCCGGAAGATTTGGTAATTATGTAAATGAATTCATTGCTTCGGGTAAAGTTGATAAATCCATACGTAATTCGGCAGTCAGCCTTATCTCCGGTATTCAGGACGATTCTTTTTACCGTGTAGAAACCTATGGCGATAAATGGATTAATGAAGCGCTTACGTTAGGCTATCATGATGTAAGCGGGTATTTCAGCATTATGGATAAAAGAACAGCGGAGTATATGAAAGGTTTAGAACTAGTAAGCCAGAAAACTGCATACCGGTTTGACAATTTAGATTTCCGCACAGGAATTGGTACGTTGGCAGGGGTAAAATATATGATTACCCCACATAAAGCTGCCGTGCCATATGGATATAAATTGTTATCGGAGAAAAAATTTAATGATAAAACCTATTATATATTTGCAAATCAATATGCATTACCCTTGGGGTATAACTATGACAAATATATAACCAGGGATGTGTATGAAAGTTTAAATGCAATACAAAAGCAGGAGGTTATGCTGCAGGCAGTTGTCCTGGAAGAACCCGCTGAAAGATTTACGGGCATATTGCCATCTGAGTATGAATCCGGAAATGTTACAGGAAATCAAATAAGCTTTTTATCAAAGAAGATTCCCATATCTGTTCATTATGGAAAAGGGATATCCTATGAAGGGAATTTATTAAATGTTCAAAAACCCGGAGCAAAGATTAAAGTATATTTTGACGGGGTGAAAGATTCAGAAACCTATCTGCGGCTCGAAAATTTCAATCTAAATGCGGATTTGTATGCCATGAACTTTTACATTAAAAACGAGAACGATGTAAATAAAACCGTAAATACCAGATCGGTGAGAAATAATGCTTATTTTGGCAAAGAAGATTATTTGGTGAACCTGGGATATGAAAAGGAAGCAAAGAGATCCTGTGTATTGACTTTTCCCCAAACAGGTATCTTTCAGTTAGACGGTATAGAAGCGTATGCTTTACCCATGAGCAATTATGGGAAGCAGGTGGAAGATAGAAAGTCAGGTGCACTTTATAATATTAAAGTCGAAACCAATCAGATAACCGGTACGGTTAATTCCAATAAGGATTCGATACTGTGCTTGTCGATTCCTTATAATAAAGGATGGACAGCTTACGTGAATGGTAAAAAGCAGGAACTTATACAGGCAAACGTTATGTATATGGCACTGGAGCTGGAGGCCGGCACAAATGATATTAAACTGTATTATGAAACACCTTATCTGAAAGCAGGAGTTGCAATATCGGTTACCGGGTGGTTTGTTTTTTTCTGTATTATTATATTTAACTTGATAAAAAAGACAAAATCAGGGAAAAACTATGATTAAAGGAGATGAATAATTTGGACAAGATATCCGTTGTTGTACCTTGTTATAATGAAGAAAAAGTTATACCCCTGTTTTATGAAGAAATGAAACAGATCATGGATAAAATGAATTATGCGAGGTTTGAAATAATATTTGTTGATGATGGTTCTAAGGATAATACTTTACAGATTGCAAAAAATTTAAAAGCGGTTGATGAACGGGTACGATATATTTCTTTTTCAAAAAATTTCGGGAAAGAAGCTGCTATATTTGCAGGACTTGAAAACAGTACCGGCGATTATGTGGTTATGATGGATGCGGACCTTCAGGATCCGCCTGCCTTGCTGGAGGAGATGTACCATTATGTGATAGAAGAGGGTTATGATTCCGTTGCAACCCGAAGAGTTACCAGGGAGGGAGAACCAAAGTTACGTTCTTTTTTTGCCAGAAGATTTTATCATCTTATGAATCGCATATCGAAAACGGACATTGTAGACGGTGCAAGGGATTACCGTTTGATGAAAAAGCAAATGGTTGATGCGATTGTTAATATGAAAGAATACAACCGTTTTTCCAAAGGAATTTTCGGCTGGGTAGGCTTTAAAACAAAATGGCTGGAGTATAATAATGTGGAACGGGCAGCAGGTGAAACCAAATGGTCTTTTCGTAAGTTATTATTTTATTCTTTTGACGGAATTGTAGCATTTTCTACCATGCCTTTGGGTATTGCATCATTTTCCGGACTTTTTTTATGTCTATTATCCTTTATCGGTATCATTATTGTTATGATACGGTATTTGATCGGAGTGAAATCGGCTTATGGCTGGTCCTCCATGACCTGCATTATTTTATTTGTAAGCGGGTTTCAGTTATTCTGTATGGGAGTATTAGGACAGTATCTGGCTAAAACCTATCTGGAAGTGAAAGACCGTCCTATTTATATTGTAAGGGAAAAAGGTTAATAAGATTAAGAATCAATAAAGAATGATGTTATTATTTATTTTTTAATTTAATAGGTTAGTATTAATCAATAAAGTTGCTGTTAATTCTTTATAATCTAAAGATTGTAAAAATATTACAGCGGCTTTTTTTATCTGAAATTTTCCGAACATCCCCAGGAATAAAAAAATAATTATCCTTTACATATCCTGTTGACAATAATGATAAACTAATATATCATATGTTTATGATTAATATAAACGATAGTGATGGAGGTTTATATGATAAATGATTTTAATGATTTAAAGATAGAAGAAATCAAAAATGGTTACCGGTTTGACGAAGAAAATCAAAAATATATCTGCAATCATTGCGGTAAAGAATATTTTATGGGTGAAATATACCCTTTTGATAAGCGTTTTTTTGATTGCCGCCTTGCAGTGGAAATCCATATATCAAAAGAACATGGGACAGTATATGATTTGCTGGTTTCCTCAGAAAATAAATATCTTGGGTTAACGGAAAATCAAAAAAATTTATTAGGACTGCTAAATGCGGGATTATCGGATAACGAAATTGCCAAACAGCTAGGCATCTCTCCATCCACCGTACGCCATCAAAAATTTATGTTTCGTGAAAAAGCAAAACAAGCGAAAATGTATCTTTCAGTCTATGAACTTGCAATAAAAGGAAATTCCGTTCACGAGAATCTGGTGAACATCCATAATAGTGCGACCATGGTAGATGACAGGTACATTACAACCATGGAAGAAAGAGATAAAATATTAAAAACAGCATTTTCTTCCCTGTCACCTCTGAAATTAATAGAATTTCCGGCAAAAGAGAAGAAAAAGATAGTTATATTAAAGAAAATAGTAGAACAGTTTGAAAATGGCAGGAATTATGAAGAAAAAGAATTAAACCGTATATTAAAAGAGATATATCCGGATTTTCCTACCATCAGGCGGTATCTGATCGAATATGGGTTTATGGACCGGACAAAGGATTGTAAGGAATATTGGTTAAAATAAGGAAAGGTTTCGGTGTTTTTATGAAAAGTGATTATATTAATATAGAACGGTTTCTCGATGAAGATAAAAAGATTAAAATATGGCCTGCAAAACGTGATTTGAAGATAGAGATTTTAAAGTATCTTTCTGAAAAATTTGAAACTGGGGTTTTTTACACAGAAAAAGAAGTGAATGAAATTATTAAAAACTGGCATACTTTTTCTGATTTTTTTCTGCTTCGAAGAGGGCTCATTGATATGAAATATTTATCAAGAACCAAAGACGGTTTACAGTATTGGAAAGAGGAAAATATAAGTAACTCCTTGGAGGTTAAGCATGAAAATTATTGAAAGCTGGAATACGGACAGAAGCTATTAAATCAATCTGCGAGGAATGTAAAAAAGCAGGATGGAAATCAGCCGGACTGGGGGTACACTTAATGGGGCTGTCGCTTTAATGCAGGAACATTGGCACCTTCTAAGATTTATTTTTTGTCTAAAAAGCAGGACGGCGCCTCAGAAATCTGGAATGTTTATCACATAGATTTGTAAAAGACTAGCGTGTGATTATTAATCCATTAAGAGACCGTTTGCCGCCATCGGTACTTAGGTTGTGGCAGAATCACTTATCTGCCACAACCTTATGTACCGCTATGTGCGGCAAACGAGTGAGAACGTGTCTCTGTTGGATAATAATCACACGCTATTTTGATACCCTAAAATGTGATAAACATCTCTAACCGTAAGAAACACGCTTTGCGAGTTTCTTCGGTTCGCGTGCGCGTTCGAATTATTACAAGCAAGCTTGCTAATTCTCACTTTGCTTTCGCGGAAGTGAAAAAGGGCGCCGCATTTAGTGTCACAGCCCCATTTTAAACTTCTCTTTGGCTTTGTTATTGCTTGGGCGTAAGGCTCTGAATATCTAAGCTGTTTTCTTTTTCATATTTTCTTTTACATACAGCTTCTGCTATTCCCTGTAATTCACGTTTAATTTCGAAATAAATTGAATATTTTCGCAGTATTTGGTCTAGTTATGTATTTATGTTGGGAAAATTTCATTTTTACTTACTTCATAAAATAATTTACATTATATAAAAATATACCTTGACAGGTGAGGTATATATATATATAATGTAAGCAAAGAATAGGAGGTGTTTCTATGTCTATCACATCGGATGTTATACGCGGTCATACCGAACCCATAATACTTGCTCATTTATTAGAGGGTGACAGCTATGGCTATCAGATTAATAAGGAAATCATGGAAAAGACAAATAACTCGTATGAGTTGAAAGAGGCTACTCTTTATACCGCATTCCGCAGACTGGAGCAGGCACAACTGATTATCTCCTACTGGGGTGACCAGGAGGTGGGTGCACGAAGAAGATATTATGCCATCACAGAGAAAGGCCGGGAGGCTTATCAGGATTACAAGAAGGACTGGGAAAATGCCAAAGCAATTATCGACACTTTATTAAAATAATGGAGGAGATTAGAAATGGAAGAAAAAATGCGAGTTCATATTGAAAAGCTTTTCGAGGATGCTCCCAAGACAAGAAAAGCTTTTGAACTGAAAGAGGAATTATTAGCGAATTCACAGGAACGTTATCAGGATCTTGTAGCAAACGGCGTAAAGACAGAGGATGCATTTAAAAATGTGATCAGCTCGATCGGTAATGTCTCAGAGCTGTTCCGGGATTTAGAGGAAAGAACACCCGAGGACAGGATGGAATTTGAGACCCGGACAAAGAAATATGCCGTGGTTAAGACTGCTGCCGTAGGACTTTATTTCTTCAGTGTCGTTTTATTCTTAGCCTGTGGTCTGATCGATCAATTTTTTTATTATAATGTAGATCTGACCTCAATAGGTTTAATTATGATGTTATTATTGTCCATCATACCAACCTGCATGCTGGTCTATATTAACAGTATTTATCCCAAATATAAGCGCTCCAATGATACGGTTGTGGAAGAATTCAAGGAATGGAAGAACACCTCCAGAAATACCAAGTCAGTGAAAGGTGCCGCCATCTTTGCAGGCTGGTCTTTAATCCTGGTTCTCTACTTTGTGATCAGCTTTGCTACCTTTGCCTGGTATGTAACCTGGATTATCTTTCTGGTAGGTGCCTGCATCCATGCAATCATTGAGCTTCTATTCCGCTTGAAAGATCTGAAATCGTAAATAGACATCATTAAGGGAATAGTGCAGGAAACCCTGCACGGGAAAGGAGAAAGGAATGAGAAGATTCATCATAATCATGGTTACCGCATTTACGGTCATTACAGCCGGCTTAATCTGTCTGATGATTGTTGCCATCAATGCAGGTGGTCTGCGTAGGAGTGGGACCTATTTCGGATCATCGAATCTGAAGCTTGTGAATACCCAGAATGTCAGTCTGGATGGTATTCAAACTCTTACCATTGACTATTATGCAGATGATGTTACATTTTATGAGGGTGACACAAGCGAATTGATTTTAAATGAATATATGAGTTATACTCCCAACGACGACGATCTGACAAGAATTATAAAAAACGGAAGCAAAGCAAGGCTCGACGGACGTAGAGATAATTACCGCGGCTGGTTCTTTAATTTCAACCGCTCAAGCAGGGTGGAAATCTATCTGCCCTCTGATTACAAGGGTGAATTATCCGTCAGCACTTCAAGTGGAAATATTAGCTCCGATATGGTATTTGCGGTCAGGAAATTTAAGGCTTCCTGCTCCAGTGGTGATATCAAACTTACGGAAGTATATGCCGAGAATATTGATGCCGCCACCTCAAGCGGTAACATATCTATAGATAAAGCAGAGGGCACGCGGAATATCAGAGCCACGAGCGGCGATATCAAAATCTTAGGAGGCGAAGGAGACACAGGGGTATCCTCTGCTTCCGGCAATATTACGATAGAGGCCTCCAAAGGGTCCCTGGAAGCGGAGGCTTCCAGCGGAGACATTACAATCAGGAATTCCTCCGGACAAAAGGATATCGAAACAACCTCCGGGCAAATCGTAATTACCGATTCTGACGGTTATACGGAAGCTTCCGCATCCAGTGGTGATATCCGCATCAATGATTTTGGCGGTGCAGGTAACTTTGAAACCACTTCCGGCGTAATAAAGCTTGCATATGCCGAGGACGCAGCTGCCATCGAAGAAGATATCATAATAAAAGCATCCAGTGGTGATGTAAATCTTACCCTACCTGCTAAGGCAGAGTTCAACTTTAAGGCCCAAACCTCCAGTGGTGACATCCGTACTTCTTTCGATGATTCACTGGCGTTTGATAAGAATGACGATCATGCCTCCGGAATCATCGGTTCAAATCCGTCTTTTGATTTAAAAGTCACAACCAACAGCGGAAGTATACATGTGGATTAATAGTAATCATACCCATTCCCTATTTTTAATTTTTGCATTCATGGAGAACTTCCGCCTAACGAAAATGTACCAAAAATTTTGGAACGAAGGCTTGTGTTACCAAAATTTTTCGTTTATAATTAGTAAGATTAAAGTTTGGAACTTAAAAACAGTGATTTAACCTTGTTCTCAAGGTTATGAATTAGGAGATGAATCAATGGTAGGTACCTTAAAAAAAACAGCAGTGATTACTTCACAAGTCCAGTTAACCGAGGATGTTTTCAGTATGTGGATTCAGGATAACCAGATAGCAGCTGCTGCAAACCCCGGGCAATTCCTGTCCCTGTATTGTAAAAATGGAAACAGGCTGCTTCCCAGACCCATCAGTATATGTGAGATAGACAAAGAAAACGGTAAGTTACGCCTTGTTTACCGTGTTGTTGGCAATGGAACAGAGGAATTCTCCCGTTATAAAACCTCCGATACTATTGACGTCTTAGGTCCTCTGGGCAATGGCTTTTGCTTAGAGGGAAAGAAAGCAATCTTAATCGGCGGGGGAATTGGTATACCTCCTATGTTAGAGTTAGCAAAACAGTTAAATTGTGAGAAAAAGATTGTATTAGGCTACAGGGATATTACATTTCTGAATAAAGAATTTGAAACATATGGTGAAGTGTATATTTCAACGGAGAATGGAAGTACCGGAACAAAAGGTAATGTCATAGATGCAATAAAAGCGAATGGTTTGGAGGGGGATATCTTATTTGCCTGCGGACCTGCCCCTATGCTTCGGGGAGTTCAGGCATATGCGAAAGAAACGGGAATCAAAGCACAGTTGTCCATGGAGGAGAGAATGGCCTGCGGTATTGGTGCCTGTCTGGCCTGTGTATGCAAATCCAGGGAAAAGGATCATCACACCAATGTAAATAATAAACGAATCTGCAAGGATGGCCCGGTATTCTATTCCGATGAAATAGAAATATAGTGCAAAAGGCGGTGCTTTTTACCGCCGTACATCCGATTATAGGAACGTGGTTTTTGTTCCTATAATGAAATATGATTCTTATTAAAGTTTATCCTCTGGAAAGGTAAGATTAAGATGAATACAAAAGTAAATATTGCAGGTGTTGAATGGAATAACCCGGTAACCACAGCCTCCGGATCCTTTGGTTCCGGAATGGAATACAGTGAGTTTGTAGATTTAGGTAAACTCGGTGCAGTGACTACCAAAGGTGTATCGAATATTCCCTGGACCGGAAATCCCACACCACGGATTGCGGAAACCTACGGCGGAATGTTAAATGCCATAGGGCTTCAGAATCCCGGAGTAGAGGTATTTATCGAGCGGGATATTCCTTTTTTAAAGAAATATGATACAAATATAATTGTTAATGTCTGCGGTAAAACTTCGGAAGATTACATCGAAGTTGTGGAACGTCTTTCTGAAACCGACGTGGACATGTTAGAGATTAATATTTCCTGTCCCAATGTAAAAGAGGGGGAATAGCGTTTGGGCAGAACAGCTGTGCAGTGGAAGCCATAACCAAAGAAGTGAAGAAACGTGCCAAACAGCCTGTTATCATGAAACTCAGCCCTAACGTAACCGATATTACAGAAACTGCAAAAGCTGCCGAAGCCGGCGGAGCAGATGCTCTTTCCTTAATTAATACTTTGACAGGAATGAAGATAGATATCCATAAAAGAAAATTCGTATTAGCCAATAGAACCGGAGGTTTATCCGGCCCGGCTGTTAAACCAATTGCAGTTAGAATGGTAAATCAGGTGGCAAATGCGGTGAAACTCCCGATTATAGGTATGGGCGGAATTATGACTGGAGATGATGCACTGGAATTTATCATGGCAGGTGCAACGGCTATCGCAGTGGGAACCGCTAATTTTATAAATCCTACGGCCACTTTGGATGTTATACAGGGGATTGAAAACTATATGCGTAAATATAAAATAGACGATATAAACGAATTAATTGGGTGTGTTAACAGAATGGACTAGAAAGAACAAAGGAAATCAAACGGAGGTCGATACAATGGAACAGTACAAGCAGGAATTTATTGAATTTATGGTGGATTGCGGAGTATTAAAATTTGGTGATTTTACAACCAAAAGCGGAAGAAAAACCCCCTTCTTTATTAACGCGGGCTTTTACAGAACAGGCTCACAATTAAGAAAGCTTGGTGAATATTATGCAAAAGCGATAAAGGAACGCTTTGGGCTGGATTTTGACGTATTATTTGGACCTGCATACAAAGGAATTCCTTTAAGTGTAGCAGCTTCTATGGCTATCAGTGAATTTTACGGAAAAGAAATCCGATATTGTTCCAACAGAAAAGAAGTCAAAGATCATGGAGATAAAGGAATACTACTTGGCGGGCCGATTCAGGATAAAGATAAAATCATTATTATTGAAGACGTTACGACTGCCGGTACTTCTATTGGTGAAACAATGCCTATCTTAAAAGCACAGGGTGATGTTACGGCTCTTGGCCTGGTAGTATCTGTTGACCGAATGGAAAGGGGTCAGGGAAATAAGAGTGCCTTAGCTGAAATTGAAGATGTTTATGGACTTAAGACAACTGCAATCGTAACAATGGAAGAAGTAGTTGAACATTTATACAATAAGCCTTATAATGGAAATATAGTTATTGACGATCAACTAAAAGCAGCCATAGATGCATATTATGAACAATATGGTGCTAAATAAGAAAGATAAGTTTCTAGTATCAGAGGCTGCTTTTGCAGCAGATAGGAGCTAAGTATGAGTGAAAAAATTTATATTACAATGAAATCGGTAGGCGTTGGTAATTTAGTTATGGGAATCCTATTTATAGTAGCTGGCATAGCAGGTGGAGTTATTATGATTATCAGCGGCGGAAAATTACTTAAGAAAAAATCGGAAATCCTCTTCTAATTACGTATAGGGACTGTTGTGAAATATAGAATATAACTTTATCAGAAATTGATTTACAAGTTTCTGATAAATGGCTTAACCGCCGTGTTTCTGATTATGGGAATATTATTTAAGTTCCAATCAGCCATACTAAGGAATCAGCAGAATGTAAGTTATATACTGGATATTTACAGCAGTCTGAATTTTTATATAATGAATTATCTTTGGTTATATCTTTTCATAATTTAAAAATTATAGCATAATCTGTAAAATATTACTTTACAATTGGGATAAAATCATATATTATAAAGGTATCTTATTTTTCTATTTTCTTTATTATCTATTTGTATCATTTTTTTACATTCCTATTCATAAAACGAAATGAGGTGGTTTTTTGGCATGAGGGGTTATTCTGTCTAATTCATAATTCAATAAAGAGGGGACTATATATGAAGATAGCGTTTTGGAGCAGTGCTAGGGGGAGCAGCGGTGTGACAAGTAATCTGGCGTGTATCAGTATCGCATCGGCGATGGAGTATTCTTATAAATCAGTACTCATAGAGAATCACTACCAGAAAAATAAGCTAGGTAATATTCTAATGTATCAAAGGGCGAATTATTTAGAAAGGGAAGCAAATTATCAATTCAGTAATTTGGGTATTGATTATATTATGAATCAATTTTCAAAGGGGAATGATGATTATAAGGTTCCAGATAATTCACATGTGCCGGATCAGGAGTCGGCACAGATTATTAAAGAAGCATCCTTAGTAATATTGGATAATTTTTTATATTATATACCTGTAAGTTATCATATTAATCAGGAAACCTTTGATTATAATCTTTACGGCAACATCAAAGAAATTCTAAATGCGGCAGAGGAATTTGCTGATATAACTTATATCGATACGTCCGGTCAAAATAATCTTAGTTCAAAAATTATTCTCGAAGAAGCAGACTTAGTGGTTGTTAATCTGGTTCAAAATTCATTTATGATACAATATTTCTTTGACAATTATTCGTCAATCTTAAACAAGTGTGTATTCTTAATTAGTAATTATAATAAAAATTCAACTTTAAATCTTAATAATATATCCAAAACTCATTCAATAAGCAAGCCTAATATTGCAGCTATTCCTTATAATATAGAATACCAGGAAGCGGTATCACAAGGAACGGTTGTAGAGTTTTTATCGCGCAATTATACCTGTAAGCGGCAAAGCCCCAATTATACATTTATACGGGAAGTTAAAAAGGCTGCAGCGATGATTATCAAAAATGCAGCCAAAATAAGACAGAAGGAGGAGTGCCTGTGAAAAGAAGGCTTAAAAGATCAACGAAACAGCATATTGTCGTTTCTTTTTTATGTATCATAATATTTGGAGGGGTATTTTTAACAGCATACCTTACAGTTATCATCAATATGAAAAAAAATTATGAAACAGAGATAAATGAACTGTCAAATCAGTTGGAAACAAATAAAGTAAAGGTATATGAAGCGGGTAAGAATATTCCGGCGGGGAGTGTAATAACTAAAGATGAACTTATGTTTAAACAGGTTTTATCAGAACAGCCTCAGGATGATTACATAACAGAAAAAGAACTTGGAATGGTTACCTTAATTGATATTAAAACGGGAACCCCCTTATTAAAATCCATGTTAACCAAAAAGCTTTCCGATAATAGTATGAGGGAAGCGGAATTTAATACAATCTATCTGAACAGTAACCTGAAAGAGAATGATTATGTGGATATCCGAATTTTATATCCGAACGGTGAGAATTATATTGTTCTGAGTAAAAAGCAGGTTAAAAATCTATCATTAGAAAAAAACGATTGTTTTATGTGGCTTAATGCAGATGAATTATTAAGGATATCGGGAGCAATAGTTGATTGTTTTTTAAAAGAAGGTTCAAAACTGTATTGTGTAAAGTATATCGAACCTAGAATACAAGAAGCTTCTGTAATCACTTACATACCTAATGCCGATGTAATCCGGCTGATTCAAAAAGACCCCAATGTTGTACAAAAAGCAATGGAGAAATTAAGCTTATCAGTCCGTTCGGAATTAGAAAGCAGGTTGAATCAATTTTATAGTAATTACGGTGGTGAAGTTACTTGGGACCAGTATTATACCAGTCAGATTAATCCCATAAATCAAGCAGACAATACGGAAGATTTATCGGATTCAGATCATATTAATGATACGTACCAGACGGGTAATGATACAAAAGCTGATACGCCAGATGAATATAAGCAAAAGGAAGAAAATAAGGAGGAAATTTATTATGTCGATTAAAGCAAATGTAATCGGTTTTCTAGGTATCGAAACTTATGACATTATATTATATCTTTCTAAAATGCTGTATCATTTAAATAAGAAAGTACTAATTATCGATGATTCAGATACAGAAGCACTAACCTATTGTATATCAATTCCGGCAACTATGAATCCGAAAATCAATAGAATAAATTTCTGTAACATAGATTTTATTAAAGAAAAAAGTGTTTCTGGATATTTGAAAGATTATGATTATATTTTAATTGATTTTGGTTTTAAAACAAATCATAAAGAGATACAAAACTGTTCCTATATCTATCTGGTAACAGACAAACAGCAGCATAATCTTGCAAGAATCCAAAATCTAAAATACAGTCAGGAAGTTTATTTAATTATAAAAGATAGGATTAAAGATAAAAATATTGTATATTTATTAGAAACGATGAAAGCGAAAGGGATTAATATCAAACAGTATTATTGTCTGTATTATGATGACCTGGATAAGGAAAATATGATAGCAATACAGTACAGGAATGATATTTCGTTTAAACATCAATCCGGTCAGTTGAAAGATTTATTAAATGAGTTAATTATAGAAACATTTAATTTCAGTAAAATCGAAGCTGGACAAGCCTATAAAAAGGCGAAAAGAGGTGCATAAATTGAAAATAGCATTTTGGAGCCCTGAAGCCGGGCATTCCGGAACTACAGGAAGCATGCTTGCCATAGCTCTTTTATCGTGTTTGAAATTAAAGAAAAGCGTCTTCTTATTACATAATCAATTTATGGATCGGAGTATGGAAAAAGCTGTTTTTGGCAACGAAACAGCTGATATGTATGAAGATATCGGACTTGATTCTCTGGCAAGAAATATTAAAGTTTCACCATTAACGGAAGATATTATTAACAATTCTTCCATGTCTCTTTACAAAGATATGATTCATATATTACCGGGTACGGCTAAAGAAAACAAAAATTTATTCGAGAAAGATATTTCTATCACTATTCCGTCCATTATAAATGCGGTCAACAGTTTTTATGATCTTACATTTGTAAATCTTGCGGCAGGGGCAGATATAAATTCAAGTAAAATCATGGAGGAAGCAGATTTAATTGTAGTAACCTTTGCGCAGGATAAGAATATGATCGACAAGTATTTTTCAAAATACCATTTACCGGAAGAAAAAACGTTATATCTGATAGGAAAGTATAACTGTAAATCCAGATATAATCTTAAGAATCTGGAAAGGTGTTATCCTAAGTTAAAAAACAAAACAGAAGCTATTCCTTATAATGTTGGGTTTATGGATGCCATGGCAGACGGAAAGGTGATGCAGTTTATAGTGAAAAATCTGGTTAACTGCAAGGGGGATAATAATAAGATTTTTTTCAAAAAGATAAATAAGGCAGTTGATTTGCTTTTTGGTAATGAAAAAGGGGCAGGTGAGATACAGTGATATTTAATTTAATTTTAATCATAATCATCTCAGGGCTTGCTTTGTTTAGATTCTATTTCATAGGAAAAAGAGATAGTTCCGTACCTGCAGAATTAAATGTGGATCCCTACCGTATTCCGTATCTGGTGAATGAAGTCAAAAATACATTTGAGGGTATATTGAATAAGAATATAGCTGATTTAAATCTCAATAAGGCAGAAACTATGAAGCGGGCTAAAATAAAAAGCCTCATCAGAAAAAATTTAAGGAGCTGCAGTTATGGAGATGTAGGAGCAAAAGAGTATGTAAAAGATTACATAAAAGAAATACTTCTAAAAGATTTAGATATTAAGGAGGGAAATATTGACCGGATTATCCCTTTTACCAACCGTAATTTATTAACACTACAGGATAAGTTTGAGATCCTTTTATATATCTTTAAAAAGCAATACGAATATGATGCTTTATCCATGCTGATTAACATGTATCATCTGGCGGATTTAAAAAAAGATGGTGATGAGGGGCATTACGAGATTACAAAAGAGGAAATCGAGGAAATCTACGATCTGGAGTGTCAAAATCTGCTATTTACAGATAAGCTAGAGGTGTTGACTCAGCGGATCTATCAATTATATAAAGGTTTTGGAGTCATTGATGAAATCAGGGATATGAAGATTGATGGGGTTTCCGGCGGTATATCAGGAATACCGTTTGATTTTTATACATATCAGGCAGATAATTTTAACGCCATGGATGGGAAAAACTTAAATGCTTACAATAGTATCTGGATTTTTTATCAGGGAAAAACAACTCATCTTTCATTTTTAGGATTTGGTTCCCAGCACGAATTGATTCGAGTTTGCAGAAACATATACCGTTATGGAAATCCGGGACAGCTTAGTGAGGCAAGAGGTTTTATAGCGAATGATATGAAAGATGGGTCAAGGGTTGTAACTTTTCGGCCGCCGTTTTCCGACCGTTGGGCATTTTTTGTCCGAAAGCATGACAGCATATTGGATATGGATATAAATAATATCATAAAGGATGAGGGACGGGAGACACTGATTGAAATATTAAAGTGGATGGTCAGAGGATGCCTGGTAATTGTTATAACCGGTGAGATGGGAAGCGGCAAAACAACTTTGTTAAAGTTAATGATTCAATATATCCGAAGAAGTTTTACCCTGCGTATTCATGAGCAGATTTTTGAACTTAATTTAAGCAGAGTCTATCCGAAACTTAATATTCTTACCTTGCGGGAAACCGATACAATCTCAGGACAGGACACTTTGGATATTATGAAAAAAACAGATGGAACGGTAATCATTTTGGGTGAGGTGGCATCCCATACAGCCGCAAACTGGCTGGTAGAAACCGCTCAGATTTCAAAAATGACCATGTGCTCGCACCATGCCCAAACAACGGAGGATCTGGTTGATCATCTAAAAATTTCCCAATTAAGAGTAGGAGGTTTCCACAATGAATTTCTTGCGGAAGAACAGGTAGTGAAAGCTGTTAACATTGATATACATATGGAAAACCAGAATGGTCATCGATATATATCCAGAATTACAGAAATAATTCCTATAACGGATAAGGAATATCCGTCCGACCTAAGACCGGCGGCATTGGAATTCTTTAAGAGAAATACGGATCGAAGAGCTTATATTACGAAAGACATCATCCGGTTCGAGAACGGGAAGTATGTTTTAAAAAATAACTTTAGTTCAAGAGCCAATGACCGTATATTGCGAAATTTAGATGATTTAGAACAAGAGGAATATTTACGGTTATTTCAACCAGGTGAACAGGAGGGAATGGTATATGAGTAATCTCCAAATGATACAATTATTATTTTTAATATTGATTGCTGTCTTCTGTATTTTCTCCTTTCTTTTTTTTGTAATACGAAAACGATTGGAGGAAAGACAAAAGTATACAATTTTCATAAATGGACGAAAAAAGAAAGACAGGGATTATATTCGTATCTGGTATGACTTTTTCAAACATTGGGGAATTACGAAAAGTTATTTAAGAAGGTTAACCAGACAATTTGAAATACTAATGCCCGGAGATAATAGAAAAATTGCAGATGCAGTAATGAAAATCCTATTAAAAACCTGGTGTCTGGATTTGATATTAATAATTTTTCTGTTATCCCGGAGTCCGACTTTTTATACAATAGCACTTATTATAGCTTTATTATATATCATTAATAATCAGATGGTTTATTCAGCTGTTGATTGTAATGAGATAAAATTATTAAAACAGTTTGATAAATTACTTGGTGACATCAGACATAATTACCAATCTCACGGTATGATAGATGAAGCGGTATATGATTCCATTGAATCGGCACCTTTGCCTGTAAAATTGCATGCAGATAAAATTTATGAGATTCTGAATTCTGAAGAAATAGAAGAGGAGGTCAGTAAATATAATGAAAATGTACCTAACCGGTTTTTAAAAACTTTTTTATCCCTATGTGTTTTAATGATTACTTTCGGTGATAAAAAGGTGGAAAATCAATCCTTATTTTTAACCAATATTAAGTATTTAAAACAGGAATTAAATATAGAAATATTAAAACGTGTGAAAATAAAACATCTATTCTCAGGATTGATTTTTATAACTGTTATGCCGGTTATGTTTTTAAAAGCTATTGAAAACTGGGCTGTTTTTAGTTTACCGGAAATGAAGAGTTATTATCGAGGTGCATTCGGCATTATTACCATGGTTATGATTATTTTAATAACCATAGCTTCCTATCATCTAATTAACCGGATGAAAGAGAACAGCCAAATAGAAAATAAAAATTATATTATTCTGAGTCATTTTGTTAAGATTCGGCTGGTTAACCGGATCCTAACCAATATAATAAATAAAAACTATGTAAAAACATTAAAAATACAAGATTTAATCAGAAAAACCGGTGAACCTGTCACAATAAAGCAGTTTATCTTAAAAAGATATCTATTTAGTCTATGCGCATTCTTTTGTTGCATCTTCGTTTCTATCAACATTCATCATAATAATAAAATTCAATTGTTAACCAATCTGGATAATATTAATTTTCTCAGTTCATCCATATCCGAAAAACAAATCCACGTGATAAAAGCAGCTATTGTAAAATATGTCAGTCAGTATAAAAAAAAGAAGATTACTCCTGATGAAGTAAAGAATAAATTATTAGCCGAGGGAATGATAAAAAATAAACAGTTAATGACTATGACCATAGAAGAGATAATCAGCAGGGTGAATCATTATCAGAATGAGTATTATCACTGGTATGAACTGCTATTTACTTTATTTGCAGCAGTAGCAGCTTATTATGTACCATTATTAAATTTACTGTTTCTTAAAAAATTAAGGCAAATGAATATGGAAGATGAGGTTATTCAGTTTCATTCCATTATTCTTATGTTAATGCATATTGATAGGATGACGATTGAAACGATTTTAACTTGGCTCGAAAATTTTGCAGTTATTTTTAAAAAATCCATACAGGAATGTATGAACGATTTACAGTCCGGCGATCTAGAAGTACTGGAAGAATTAAAACGGAAAGAACCCTATGAGCCCTTTGTTAAATTGATTGAAAATCTGCAAATCAGTGATCGGATCGGGATTAGTAGAGCTTTTGATGAAATAGCAGTAGAACGAACTCATTATCAGGAAAAAAGGAAGTTGGAGAATGAAATCTATATCAATGATAAATCAATTCTAGGTAAGGTAATCGCATTTACACCTATCGCTATTACAATAGGATTATATCTGATTATTCCATTTATAGTGGAAGGATTAGCCCAGTATACCGGGTATATGCAGCAGATGCAGGGTATATATTAATTTGTGCAGAGCAGGGGATAGTAATAACAGAACTATTTTTTTAAATAATAATTATTATATGTAAGTTAAAGTAAAATCAAAAATTATATAAAAGGAGAAAAATTATGGATAATTCATTAAAAGGGTTAATTTTAGCAGCTGGAGTGATAATCACATGTCTAGTCGTAGGAATAGGATTTTATATTAGCAGAGAGGCAAGTGCCGCGGCAACAAACGGGACAGGTCAAATCAGCAGAATGAATAAAGAGGTAGCTGAGTCAGATAAAGTTATGTATGACGGCTTGGATGTAACCGGGAGTGAAGTTATTAATGCTATAAACAAATATAAAAGTGAAGATATCTCAGTTAAAGTACAAACCAAAAAATCAATTGTTTATTATAACCGCTTATTAACGGATGATGACAAAGAATTAGGAAATGATAGTTCTGCATCCGTAAAAAATACGCAGCAAATTACCAGTGATTATTACATAAACCAGAAAGCACAATTTACCGGTGAGATATTGAGAGATGTGAACGATACCATTATCGGTATTTCATTTGTACAGCAATAAGTATGCAAAACGTAACCAAATTCTTAGAGATGGCAGCTTCTCTTTTGATATTTTGTATTGCGCTAACGTTTCTTCTTTATCAGACCAGACTGCTAAATGATTTTATAATGGCAATAAAAGCGCAGATAAGCAATCAAGATATTTTTTATGAACAGGAGCGGTCACTGGATGAAATACAAGAGGGTAAGGTTTCCTATGCAGAAGTAATTGCAACACTTTTCGGAGATCTTGATTATGATATACAGATTAATAACATGACAATATTAAAGGAGAATTATAACTGTCAGATATTTGATTTTACCACCGTACCTAAAAGGGAATATACAAAATCATATCAATATGATTCTTCCGGAAATATTGTAAAAGTGATTTACAAAAGTTAATAAATGGGACACAATTTTTTGAGTCCCGAAAAAAAAGGAAAGGATAATGAATGAACAAAAAGAGTTTATATAAAGTTTTATCAATAATTATGGTTGTTGCATTGGTTTTACCAGCACTTCCGGCCAAGATTATTAAAGCAGCGGAAAACTCAGGTGAAAATTTAACTGGTGAAGAAACAGTTGTAAGCCCTGCGGCGATAAAGACTATGGCAGAAGACATGAATACAACTTTGAATTTAATGGATGGCATCATTACTGTTACTGACCGGTCTTATGTGCAGAAAACAAGTAGCGGTACGATTATAAGCCAGGGTGATATTACAGGAGAACTTATACTTACGGGTATTCAGCCAAGTGCTTGGGATGTGACCCTTAATGGCAGTAATATTCCAACCATTAGATTTAAAAATGCGTCATTAGAGGGAGCTATTAAAGGTAGTTTTACATGTGCCTTGAATTTAATAATTGAAGGAGAATGCACATTCAATAATATGATTTCTCCTACGAATACCATCCCTAAAATTACTGTAACAGGGGAAGGCGGCAGTTTAATAAAAGGTTATCCTATGATATCTATCTTAGGAATGATTACTGATATAGAGCTATATAACTTAACATTTGATTCCGGTAATAATCAAACTAGCATAAAGTCATCCGGGAATATACTGATAAAAAATTGCAAATCATTGCAAACACCACTATTTACTACAACCAGTAATACCGCAGGAAAGACATTGACCATAGAAGATTGTGATTTTGTGAACTTACAAATGAATCCGTCCGCAGATGTTTTTATGGATAATGTGACCGTTAGGGGTGGTGACGGAACGTTAAGTTTTTATGGAAATGAGACTATTAAAAACAGTACAATTAACCTTTCACGGATTGAATTTAGAGGAACTGCAAATAAAGTAATTGATTCTACAATATATCTTCATTATGCCGGAACTGCTATTTCTTCTTATAATACAGTGTCACTAAAAGGATCTACTATTATAGATTCAAGTACTTCTGCTTATAATTGGTATATATATACCAATTCTAACGTAATAATCGATGATTGCAGTATTATATTAAAAGGAGTAAAAACAAGTACAAATAGATTTTATTCATCTATTACTAAAACTGTAGTCGATCCTATTAACTCAGAAAATAAACCATTATTTCTGAATAAGTTAAAGGTACCTGGTGCATCGGATTCTTTTGTTACTGTCTCGGTAGATGGACAAGATAATGTTAATTTAGGGACGGATACGGATGGTTATTTATATTTATATCTGCCAACCGGAGAGCATACAATTAAAGCCAATGATAAAAACGGGTATGTTTATGAAAAAACCTTTACAGCAATGGAAGCCAGAGAGACTACAAGTAATCCTAATATCATTGGAGAACTGGCACCGGCTAAGCCATCCACTAATATAAAAACACCATACGGAAATAAAGAAATCCAATATTCCTTTGATAATAATAACTGGAATAATGCGGTTACGGATGAGACAGGGTATTTTAAGGCGGTAATTCCGGATAATGCAGTAAGAATTTATATTAAATTAGTTGAAACAGGCGAAAACAAACATGCAATTATTTCAGATGGGATAGTTGGAGAATTTTACGATGATAAACCGATCATCACAGAGCAAAGCAGCTCTAATCTTACTTTTATAAAAGGGCAACAGGGAACAATCTATGTAACTGCCGAACCTTACATAATGGGGGATACCTTAACGTATCAATGGTATAAAGACAATGAAATACTTCCCGGTAAGACTTCCCCGGTTTTGCATCTTATAACTTCACAGGTTTCAGATGCCGGTATCTATACCTGTATTATTACGGAGTCAGATGGAAGGACGATTGCGTCAATTCCGATTACAGTGATAATCGATGAAAGCCAGTTAGAAGTACCAGGAGAATTAACGCTTATCTCTCAATCAACCGGAAAAACATTAATAAAAGGGTATTCAACAGAACTTTATGTCACTGCAAAACCTTCCTTAAGTACCAAAACATTAACCTATCAGTGGTTTAAGGATGGGGAAGAAATAACTGGTGCAACAGAAAGTAAAATATCCTTAAATTCAGTTCAAATCGAGGATTCCGGTACTTTTATCTGCCGGGTATATGAAGATTCGAAGTATATTGATTCTGCCCCTATTCCGGTAATGGTAGAAGAAAATCCTTTGGAAGATGATATTGCAGATTTAACGAAACAAGTGTCCAATCTGACTTCACAGGTGGGAACCTTAACCGGACAACTAAATGCAGCGAATCAGGAAAAGGCAAATTTACAGACTATAGTTAGCGGCCTGGAAAGCCAGATTGTAACTTATACGAATCAAATAAGTGAATTATTGGGAAATATCGCAGACCTGGATCAGCAGTTGGCGGATGCGGAGGGGAATAAAGATGCTCTAAACCAGACAATAATAGTTTTGAATAACCAAATTCATAACTTGAATCAACAGATAACTTCCTTACAAGCAGATCTGGAAACTATCAATGAACAGAAAGAAGTTTTAGAAAATACCATTATAAATTTAAGGAATGACATTGTTAATCTAAACAGCCAGATCACTCTTTTAGAGGGTAAGTTAGCGGACAGCCAGGCAGAAAATACCGAACTGAAGAATCAGGTTTCGGAACTCCATAATACCATCTCCAGGTTAGAAACCGAAGTTACAAACTTTCAGAATGATATGGATTCCCTGACCGAACATAATAATCAGTTAATCAACCAGGTTGAATCTCTTACCAATCAAAATGAGGACCTACAAGATGAAATACAAAGGTTACAAGATCTTCTGGATGCAGCGAACGGTACCATTCATGATTTAACGAAACAGGTAAATGATCTTACCACGGAGGTTAATTTCTTAAAAGAGCAGTTAAATACTGTCAATGGGGATAAAGCAGCCTTACAGGGTACGATTACTAACCTGGAAAATCAGATCACAATATTAAATGGTCAAATTGATGGATTAAATAATCATGTTTCTGAATTAGAGGATGCCCTGGAGCAAGAAGGGGCTGATAAGGATACCTTAAACCAGACTATCATCGAGTTAAACAGCCAGATTACCAATTTAAATCAGACAGTAACCAATCTTCAGAACCAACTTAATTCTGTCACAGAAGAAAGAAACTCTTTGCAGAGTACGGTAACCGAGTTAAATAATCAGATAACCGATTTAAATGAACAAATCACTATCATAACAAATAAGTTAGAGGATAGCGAAGAAGAAAAAACCCAATTAGTGAACCGGGTGACAGAGCTGCAGAATACGGTATCCGGTTTGGAAAATGATATTACCAATCTTCAGGGCGATTTAGAAACTCTGCATAATAGTAATACAGCCCTACAGGGACAGCTTGATACAGCCAATGATACCATAACCTCTTTAAATGCCTTATTCGTTTTAATTAAGGGAGAATTAGGGGTAATTAATAATGAGGATATCATACCGGCCATACGGCAATTAAAAGCGCAGTTACAACAGGAAAAAGATAATAATGAGTTATTACAGAAACAATTGGATGAACTAAACACGGAGCTTAATACAGCCAGGGATAATAATTCGGTACTTATTTCAAAGCTGCAGGAATTAATGAATTTAGTTGGATCGGAGAATCAGGAAGGAATAAAAGAAAAAATCATTAAACTTCAGAACTCATTAAAGGAATCAGAGTCCAGGGTAATTGAACTGGAAAAAGTAAAGAGTGATTTAATGAAAGACCTGCAGGAAGCGGAAAACCTAAATAAATCCTTACAGCAAAAAATCGATGAATTATTACAATTAGGTGGTTCCGATGTAGAGGAAATAAAAAAACAGGTTCTTGCTTTAACAGAGCAGATTAATCGTTTAATCCAGAATAACCAGGAACTGCAGGAATCCATTAATGACTTGAAGTTACAGGTAACGGATTTAAACTCAGAAAAAGCGCAATTAGAGAGTGAAATTGTAAGACTGGAAACGCTCTTAAATACAGCCAACAGTACCATCGATGAATTAAGACAGCAGCTTGCGGACATGGCAGCCGGTAAAACGAATCTGGAAAATGAAAATGCTGCATTAAAACAAGAGATTGGGAACTTAAAACAGCAATTAGAAAACAGTAATGATCATTCCGGTAGTAGTAACGGCGGAAGTTCAAGCAATACAAAAGAAGTGAAAGAGCTGCAGGATAAACTGGATCAGGCTTTATCTGATTTAGAAAATACAAAAAAGGAATTAGAACAGATACAACATAATTCAGGTGTAACGGATGGAACGGAATCAGACAATACAGATAATAGAGGAAATACCGGAAGTACGGAAATAAAAATACCGGAAAATTCGGTGGTCGTGCTACACGCAGAAACAGTCAATGAATCAGTAATAAAAGAATCGGCGGATAAACCAATCAAGAAAGATAAGATAGAAGCAGAAGAAGGGTGGGAGATTGCTCCTACGTTAGTATCAAAATGGGGAAAAGAAATTGACCTGATAGATGTAGTAGGACAGTCCAACAAAAAAGAAAATGTTGATATTTCTTTTTATGCCAGGAAAGAAGACAAACCGGAACAGGTCTATACCGAGACAATGAATGTAGAAAAGCCGGTTGCAATTCCGAACTTCACCATGGACAAGTTGATTTACCTTGGATCAGAGTTTAACTTAAATGTGGCCAATGTCCCCAAAAATGCAATGATAACTTATAAGAGCGCGAATAGCAGCATAGCCAAAATTAATAAAGTCGGTACCATTACACCAGTAAAACCAGGTAAAACTAAAATAACCGGTACCCTAACAAAGGATGGTATCCCATATCAATTTACAATTAATGTAACGGTGAAAGACGGAGAGTACCGAACCCTTAATTTAAAAGATCAGGCAATTCAGATGTCTGCCAATAATCCGGTACTCATGGTATATAAGTTAGTGAATAAAGGTAAGACAACCAAAATTGACTTAAACGGATATGCCGATAATGCTACTGTCACTTATATTAGCTCAGATCGTAGTATCGCAACGGTGAATAAGGATGGAGTCATAAAAGGCAATAAAAAGGGTAACACAACAATTACTGCCACTCTCGCCCAGAATGATACAATCTATATTTATATCATTAAAGTAAGGGTAGATGACGGTACAGAAGATGATTCCATGTGGGATTACCTTACAGCATAATAAGCAAAAAGTTTAAATAATTCCAAAAAGAGGGTTGTCATGAATTCGTTTAGTAAAGTAATAGCTTTCCTAATTGCAGCAATCATAATGTTTATTGGGCCACTATTATATATGGCACAGAAACAGGATACTATTAATCAGAACTATATGTCCAATGAGACAACAAAGCTGGTAGACAGCATAAAAAATACCGCATTCCTAAGTAGGGATATGTATTTGGATTATATTGAAAAAATTGATAATACCAATAATTTATATAAGATTGAGATTGTACATAGTCATAAAGAGGTAGAGCCTCTATATGATGAAAATACAGGTGTATTTTTGAATGATTACGATACTTACTATACCAATACATATCAAGATGAAATATTCGATTCCTTTGATCATGGAGAGGATTATTATTTTAAGCAAGGTGATTTTATATCGGTTACTATAGTGAATCGAACTAAAACACTGGCCACAAAAATTATGGAGTTATTCTATCGTGCTGATATCCCGGATGAACAGATAATAGTTACATACGGAGGTATGATAAGAGATGAAGTTAACTAATCTTGCAATTATTTTTTTCTTCATTGCACTCACTTTAATAACAATACTTGATGTAAGAATGAATAACTTAACTGCCGTGACAAATAAAAAGATGGAATATAATAAGGCATTAGACAGTGCAATTGATGATGGATCAAGTAATTTGGTGGAAGTAGACAGTAAAAGAAATCTGGTACTAAATAAAGAAGCCGCTGTAAATCAGTTCTATGAATCTTTATATGCTAATTTGGGGGTAATAGGAAATGAACGGTTAGAAAATAACTTAAAAGGTTATATTCCAATCATTTTAGTGACTGATACGGATGGTTTTTATATTTATTATACAAATACTTATCAAACAAACGGAGAAATCTTATTAGGGCAAAAATGGAGTGAAAAGATGCCATATGCGCTTGAAAATAACGGCATCATATATAATTTTACCCTTGGTACTTACTTGACTTTATATGATAAATCCACAAATGAAGTTTATACGGGAGAATATGAGGATTTAAAGGCTCAATTCCCATATTCATTATTAGCTGATAGAAATACATTCGATACAGTCCGTAGAAACGCTATCATTGGAGCGATAGAAAAAAGCATGAATTATTATATTAATCAGCGTAATGAAATTGCTTATCAATCCGGTATCACCTATCAGTTTTGGTTACCTCAGATTGATAAAACGGATTGGTACAGAACCATTGATGATATCAGTATATTGGTAATATTTCAAGGTTATCCTTATATTGCTGCAGGATTAGACACCTACAACCGGTATGCATTGAGTGGAGCAAGAATAAAAAAATCAAATATTTATTTTATTACTGCAGGTAATGGTACTAAGTATTATCATAAATCGGCTTGTCCTCATAAAACCAATCCTGGCATTGCTTATTATTCAAGAGAAGAATGTGCCCTTGAGGGTGCTTATCCTTGTCCGGATTGCAATCCATAAAATGTTAATCCAGATATTAAATAACCATTTTTTTATATATAGCTGGAAAGACAGTTAGTTAATAAATTTCGGTAACAAATCTCTGATTTGTTTTACTGATAATACTATTTGATTGATATAATAATAGGAATAAATAGTTATTTAAACCACCTGGAATTTCATGGTATAATGAAAAAAGTAGAAAAAGTAAAGAAAACGAAGCATTGAGAGAGGAAGTTAAGTGGTTCAGTGAATCTTAGATAAACCGATCTTTAGGTAAACCGATTAAAATTACGGAAAATGACAAGAAAAGAAATTATACAGTTGTGGGAAAAGCGGTTTATCAATCAGAAAATTAGCTATGATAAATAATATTAGTATTGGTAGTACCCATAATATTATTAAACCTGAATAATGAGAATAATGAGGAAAATTAATCAACTGAGTAAAAAAATGAGGGATTTTATAGTAGTGTAATAACAGGACTTTTCATTCAGAAAGTACTTGTTCCATATATAAAAAAGGATGTTGATGAAGGGAGTAAACAAAATGAGGGAAAAAACACAAAAAAACAGAGGATTAAGCTTTTTATTAGTATTCGTCATTCTAGCCACAACTATTGTAATTCCAGGTTCGTCCGCAACGGCAGCGACAAGCAGTAAAATTAAACTTTATAACTTTGTAAAATTAACGGTACAAGCTGCCGGCTTAAATGTTGAATCCACATATTTGAATGCAGCATTAAAAGCCGGTATCGTAAAGGATGGTGATTTTACAGATTATAGTAAATACACAACCAGAGCTGATGCCGCAGTAATTTTAAACCGTGCAGATGAATATCTTCATGGAGATACGGTAGATGCCGACTTTCTGGACTTAGTTTTAAAAAACCGTATATCCGATATTTCCAAGATAACTAAGGATAAGAGAGAAGCTATAGCCAAAATATACGCAAAGGGCTTTATGAAAGGTTACAGTAATGGATATTACATAAAAAGCCGTGAATTTAGAGGGAGCGAGTATATGACTATTACCGGGGCAAAAGGTGTTATTGCTATGCTGAAGGACACCAAGAAAAGGGCGAAGTTAAGTCCGGACGGTCAGCTGATACGTACAACGAATTTACCCAAAAATGCAAAGGATTATGAATATATACTTGAAACCTATCCAAATTCTTTTTATGAGATGAAATTTATGTATCAGATGTCAAAGTATTACTATAAACCAGTGGAGTTGGTAGATTATGCAAGCCCTGCAAAGTTTAAGGATATTAATTTTCATGGCGGGGATATGCAGAATGTACTTGACAAGTACCTGAATACCTGGATGGAGAGGGTAGAAACAAACCTGCAGTATCGATTGAATGTAAACTATAAGTCGGTAGATAATGCTTGGATTAATAATTTAAGAAGCACTTATACTCAATACGGAGATGCATACAGTGATAAAAGGATTACTGATGTAATTAAAAAATATGTAGGAGTAGTAAAGAAAAACAAGATTATAATCCAATCCCAAATAATATCAGTGGAACCGTCTACGTTATATAAGAAAGGTGCAGGTTATTACGTAAGAGCTTATGTAAAATTTAAATTAACCTATTCTGGAACAAAAATGACTTCGGATGAATTAATAAGTGGAGATAACGTCTTATTGAATGGATTAAAAAAAAATATCTGGTTTGACGGAGTTTATGATATAAAATTAGGAACTATAAATGGTTCCAGTGATGGTAGTGACTACTATGTAACTGATGCTTCACTTGTTGATTATAATTAAAGCGGAGGAATGATTTGTTCAAAAAATTGTATAAGTGTATATATAAAAGAATAATTATTATATATTTGCTTATTTTATTAATTCTGTTATTAGTGGAACAAAAAGTGGAAGCCGCTGAAGAAAGCGCAATTGCAACAATGTATGATAATGGCGACTTTGAATTTATAACAACTGACACTGCAGCGACCACAAATATAACCTGGGAAACGATAGGCTTTACCGTTCGTAGAGATAAAAGTTATGGTAACCCATTAACGGATGATAACTATGCTACATTTAAATTAGTATCAGGTCAGAAGGATGAAGGGCTAACAATGCCGAATGGGACAAAAACCGTAACCTTTTATTTAACAAAAAAGCAGGTAAATGATGCTTTAGAAAGTACTGCCCTTGCAACAATAAAGGATAACGATATAATTTACCTTAATGGAATCATCAAAGTTCATAATGGCACGAAAGATCAGGATATTTATAAAACTTTAAATGGTATCAAAAATGCGGAAAGTTGGGCCAATCCAGACGATTTTGAAGATCGATTTGATATAAAAATTACATACAAGGCAGGCAATCAGACCTACCCTGTAACAATAACCTATCAATTGTACCAATCAGGAAATTATATTCCTGCAGGAACTAAGGATTGTGGAGAGTATCAGAATCACGCTGAATTTAAGCTTAGTTCCAATAATGTGCCGGACAGCAAGGTTTATAACGAAGAAACATATTTTCTTTACCGTACTTATTATCAGAATTTACCAAGTACACGGAAACTTGGTAACCGTAAGACATCTGTAGATAAAAATTTGTACCCGCAGCAATATGAAGATGATTTAAAATATATTAGGCATGAAGGAAATGGAGATTCTCTCATAGTACAAGGTGCTAAGAATGGAGATGGTTTGAATATAGTTGCAATCTACCGACGTTATCCAAACAGAACAGATAGTGAAGAGGAAGAAGAGATAACCAAAGAATATGAAGAAACTGATCCGACTGCAAAGCTCCGTGCAGATTCCCGTGAAAACGAGGCTTATGATGTGGAGGACGGAATCCCAGGAACGGAATCTCTTTATGCCAATGCTTTTACCAGTGAATATTTAGCCGGTAGTACTTTTACAAGAAAATATGGAACGAAATATTATACTGTAAATGTTAAAAAAACGTTTGAATTAAAGTGGACTACAACATCAACCGATTCTGAAGGGTATTCAGAAACCATACATCATAGTGAAATAAAACATATGACATATACCTATAATATAGCTCGTGACTTTTCCTATTGGATTATATCTGCTTTAGGAGTATATGGGGTAGGAAAAGCTGAACTGAATAATGATGCTCTACCGGGTGGAAGGATAACACTGGTCCCCGTTGGGTATGACTTGCCAACAGTTGATTATGTTCATAGTGATGAGGAAAATGACCATTTGATCGAACCGGATGATGAAATTACCATTAATCTAGGATCAGAAACAGTACATTCAAGCAGTGTACCGAGTAGGGAATATAGGAGCGAAGCGGAAGAAGCGGTTGCTGAAATACAGTGTAAAAACGACAAGCTTACGTTTAATGGACAAATAATCATTTCGGACGAAATGAAAGAGAAAATGACGGATACACCTACGGAAATTCCCTCCGGATTAAGTGAAATAGGAGAAAATGTATTATACGATTCTGGACTGATTATTCCGGCAGACACTGCAAATGCAGAGTATGAAACCACAGGTATCGTAATTTATATACCAGTAACGGAAATAAACCCAACAGATGTAGAAACAACATATGAACTTACGGATGTGAATAATATAGTAGTACATACACCAACCGTTTGTGATGCTAAAGTTCAAGATAATTATCAGGATAATCAGATGATTAGTCCGGATGTCAGCAGAGCATCACTGGTATTAGACCGGCCTTTTAATATTAAACTTCCTACAACAGGAGATCACCGTTACATTAAAGGGTACGGCTATAACGATTATGAGAAGTACATTGCATCCCGACAGGTAAAATTTCCTTTTGACGTTTATAAAGGTTCATCTACCAGTGGAGCTTTTGTAAAGAAAAATACATGGACAAGCGTTTCATCCAATACACAATTTTATTTACCTACCTGGGTTGATGAAGGAAAATATACTGTAAACTTTAGAAGTATCGCTATAAACTCAGATGCAAATGACGGTATGAATAAGATAGAAACTTTGGCTAATACAGAACTTGAAAATTATGTAGCTACGGATACAGTCAATGTAGAAGTATCCGGTCGTATTTACGGGTTAAATCTTTATGACATATCGGATTATCCAATATGGCAAGATGTGTTCCGCATTCCTAAATCCTTATCTTTAACCGGTTTTAAATATACGGTGGGAGATAAAGATCAAAACGGAAACAGTAACGGTAACGATCCTAAATATACTTTAGCTCTGGTAAATGGTGTACATCCAAAATACAGCAATGTAGGAGTGGTAAAGACTGGATATGTAACAAGGTTTAATCTGCAAACTGTCGGAAATATGTATGGTGATAATGATTACGTCCGGATTAAACCAACTTTTTATTATGTTGACAGTACAGGTAATAACAGGCAAGTTGTTGATATTTATTACTCTGAAACTTTTAACGGAAAGAAAAATATCATGGTAAAAATGGGTAGTGACCTGGACTTGACAAATAAAAAAGCTTTAAGAACCGGAGATCCCTACCTAACAATTCCGGAAGGAGCCTTAAACCAGACTGCATATTTTACCGGAGTATCCTTGAAAGACTGGAAAGCGCAGGTAAAGAATATTTATACTTATACTAATATTATGCTGCCTGGAAGCTTAAGGACTTTTGTAGGTTACATTTCCAATATTCCTAGCAGTGTTACCGAAGCTTCCATTGTGAAAAGCGTTCAATATTGGTATGGGGAATATTATCTTCCAAGTGAGATTCATGTCACACCAAAAGGATACAAAATAGAGGAATATGTGAAGTACCATGGTGGACTCACTTATAAGGAACCATTTTGGTTAAAAGATGGTTACATTATTGTCAATTTCGCAATAGAAACTATCCAGGATGGCCAAAGGCATTTAAGCTATACTAATGTTGATAATGCTGCAAATGGATATTGTAATATGTGGAAACGGGAGGGATATCAGTATAGAAAAGTCGACGATAAAAGAAATGAATTTATTTTCTTAGATGGTGATTATGTATTATATTATACAGATAAATCAGCAGCACAGGATTATATCTCAGCTGGAACACATTAATTTATTTTCAAAAGTAAACTAAGTATAAGTAGCTGGTATAATTGGAATAAAAAGGTAGAGCTAATCCTATAATGGTGCTATAATATGAGTTATAATTTGCTTCATAGATAATAGCGAGTAAAAAATATTTAGAAATATATAATATGGGATAATTTAATTCATTATCTATGTATATTTCGTCACAATTGTTAGATATTACGAACTAATGAGTATTTATATAATTGGAGGCAGGAAACTTTGACACATATTGGAACTCAGACCTTAGAGACTGACAGACTTCTGTTAAGAAAATATGAAATAACAGATGCTGACGATATGTTTCGTAATTGGGTAACTGATCCAGAAGTCAGTAGATTTTGGGGTTGGAAACCGCACGAAAATATCGAAGAAACGAAATCATTGCTTCAAGGATGGATTAACGATTATGCCAAAACAGATAACTATCATTGGGTGATAGTCATTAAGGAGCTATCGGAAGCAATAGGTTCCATTTACTTGAATGAAATAAACAACGAAGAAAAGAGTGCATCCATACACTACCTTGTTAGCAGAAAATTCTGGAATCAAGGCTTAATAACGGAAGCATGCAGAGTTGTTCTGGCTTTTTCCTTTAATAAAATAGGTATTACTAAAATTCATACACACCACCATGTAGATAATCCTGCGAGCGGTAAAGTAATGCAAAAATCTGGTATGCATTATCTTGAGACGAAATACAAGGATATTCCTGATTCCGCACAAATTAGCGGTGATTATTGTTTTTATGAAATAACATTGGAAGATTGGAAACGTACCGAATAAGTTACGAGAGCCAAACCATATGGCAGAAGTAGCATGAAAAGTCAGTATAACATTGAAATGTATATTGATTAATTTAGTGTACATGAACCAGCAAAACTTTAATATTAGTATTTAGTAGAATCATGTGCATGAGAAACTAAGTATAAGTAGCTGGTATAATTGGAATAAAAAGGTAGAGCTAATCCTATAATGGTGCTATAATATAAGTTATAATTCCCTGTTGGTTCCGATTGTGAATCAATGGTGATTGGCGGATATTATGTTTCATCAGATGAGCATCGACAAACAGGATTTTATTTCCAATAAAGGATAGTAATACCTTTTTTGGAAAATATGATTGTACGAATGAGCAGAAAGGATTTTTGGATGAATATATTTCGAATATAACATATAATGATTATGATTTATTGATTCAGTTAAGTGACGCCATATCTTTGCCAAATGGCGCCTGTATTATGGAAAAAAGGTTTATTGATGTAGCTTTGCGACATGGTCTTCCAAATTTTACAATTGATAAGTGGAAAGCGTTTATGAATCTGAAAGTGTATTTTGATAAAAAATGTAATTGCGATATGTATTCTATATTACCCAATGTTGTGGAAAATTCATACAAGAGTCTTATTTAAATTCTAAGGTGAGAGATTTTTTAATTCTCAATCGTTATACAAGGCGAACTACAGATTATTGTAATATGGCATACGGCTATCATAGTTTTAAGTGCTAAACTACTATATGAGGTGATAAAACATGGATAAAGAATTACAAAATTTACTTCCAGCAGATAAATTTGAAATTTGGACACAGTTATGCGATTTAGTAGAGAGTTTATACGAGATGGAACGAAAATTGGATACGACTAAATGGAACAATTGGAAATACGTTTGTAAGTACCGTAGAGGTGGCAGAACACTTTGTACTCTATTCGCAAATGATGTAAGTTTGTGCGTACAAATTGTATTTGGGAAAAACGAGAGAGATAAATATGAACTTGAACAAGAGCATTATTCCCATAAAATACAAACAATTTATAATGAAGCCAATACTTTTCATGATGGTAAATGGATGGATATTTATTTAGATGATTTAACTCTTTTTGATGATTTAAAGAAAATGTTATTTATTAAACGTAAACCAAACAAAATAAAGAAATACGTGCAGGAGGAGGACTTATGTTTCATTTTTATGCAGACGACGGAAGAATTTTAACGCCACCGAAAGAATTGAAGCCGTAGTTAAATGGTGCATTCCCAGCTTTTTCTAAGCTAATTGGACATATTCGTTTTTTCTATATGGCAGATGAAATTTGGGATGGAAAGTCATCGCTTGTTTTCAACGCAGAGGATGAGCAGCTGACCGCTATCACGCTTGACGATGATATTTTCTATGTACAAATCGCGAGAGAAGATTTCCGAATAGTTGATGAAACCTTGTTGGGACACCGTTTTCGCGACATTAAAGAAAACGGTGTCTTCTGGTCGGCGCCGTCCATTTGAGCAGCTTACTATTAATAAGAATATGACCCAAATGAATACCCCTGCGGTTATCGGTGCGATATATGCCTTGGAAATAAAAAGTACAATGAAAGCGACTTCTTGGGAAGCGAAAAATTCGACGAAATGAATAGGGTGTGCTATCACAACTGTGTTCCAAACGTAAGTATCGAACGGAATGTTCATAAAAAAAGCGTCTGTCCAAGCTGTGAAGCAAAGAAAAAAGATTGCTAATACTTTATTTGCCCTACGGAAAAAGGGTACAATAATTGCGTGGAATGTGGAGATTATCATTCATGTGATGTTTACCGTGACTGTCATTATTCGGGTCAATGTAATTTAGGTATTACCGCTGAAGAAGTTACGAATTTGGTAATTCCCTATTGCATGAAGGAACGACTTGACATATTACGCAACTCTACATTATAAGCATAATCTTCAGTAAAATTCTTACACAATCGTTAGATAATGCGAATTAAATGGAGGATATTATGGTAGGAAAGTATAAAGTAATAACTTTGTGCGGGAGTACGAGGTTTAAAGATGAGTTCTTGAAAGCACAAAAACAATTAACGCTAGAAGGAAATATAGTTATTTCAGTAGGATTGTTTGGACATGCTGATGGTGAGTTTGAAAATGTAATCACTCCTGAAATTAAAGTAATGCTTGACGATATCCATAAAAGAAAAATCGATATGTCTGATGAAATTTATGTGATTAACAAAAACGGATATATAGGCGAAAGTACAAAAGGTGAAATAGAATACGCTATAAAGACTGGAAAAAGGGTTGATTATTTAGAGTGTCATAATGCTTAGCCTGTTTCAAAATAGTTATCGATTGTGAATTGATTTACACTATAATTCAGGGACAAATCAGAATTTGTCAAGTAAACTTCCAAATCAATATATTTCAAATAAATGGAGGTGTTTACCAATTAAAAATTAAGTATTATGTTATTAAAATAGAAAAATCTTATGAAAAAGCATAATAACTTGGATGATTATCTAACCTAAACTGTTCTTCACATAAAAAAACTGCCACAAAAAAATGATATATTATAGGAGGAAAAAGAGAATGCCAAGAAAAATAGTTTTGTATATTGCCATGAGTCTGGATGGATATATTGCAACAAAAGATGATCACTTAGAATGGCTTTTTAATACCGAAGGAGAAGGTGATAACGGGTATTCTGAATTTTATGATACGGTAGATACAATTATTTTAGGAAGAAGAACCTACGATTGGATTCTAAATAATGAAAGTGATAATTTTCCGTATAAAAATAAGCAATGTTACGTATTCTCAAAAACAATGTTTGGGATAGATAAAAATGTAGAGTTTATCAATGGTAATGTAATAGATTTTACAAAGAAATTAAAGCAGATGGACGGGAAAAATATCTGGATTGTTGGCGGAGGAGAATTACTGCATGAGTTTATGGAACAACGTTTAGTGGATGAATGGATTATTACGATTGCACCGACTATCATAGGCGATGGTATTCCTCTTTTCAAAAAGCTTGATTTTGAAACACGATTAGTTTTAAAAGGGATAAGACGCTTTAACCAATTTACAGAGCTTCATTATAATTCTATATAATATGAATGACTGAACTAATTAAGCCTGTTATGTCTGTTGTGAAAAAACAACTATTTTTGTCATTATAAATTAAAGAAAGAGATAATAGTTATGTCAGACGACTTTTTAGATGGTTACAATAAAGATATACTTCTGCAAATAAAAATATTGGAATCTATTTTAAATTCCAGTGAGCTAATAAGGGAAGTACTTAAGCGAGCTAAGTTATCAGGTTTAAATAATTACTATATTGGAGCGGGTTGTATAACTCAAACAGTTTGGAATTATATATTTCATAAGCCTTTTAACTATGGTATTAAAGATATAGACTTTGTTTATTTTGATAATGTCAATTTGGATTATGAAGCTGAAAATAAAGTTATTACCAGCTTAAAAGAACTATATGCAGATATGAAAATTCAATTAGATGTTAAAAATCAGGCAAGAGTACATCGCTGGTATAAAGAGCATTTCGGATATGATATATTGCCATATAAAAGTCTGGAAGCTGCCGTAAATACATGGCCAACGACTGCAACAGCGATAGGTGTCAGAAAAAATGAAGATGATAGTCTGAGAGTATATGCTCCTTTTGGTTTTAATGATTTATTTGGTAAAATTGTAAGACCTAATAAAGTACAGATCACAGAGGATATTTATCGATCGAAAACATTACGCTGGCTTGAAAAATGGCCGGAACTATCGATTATTCCCTGGTAATTAAGTAAAATCGCTTATAAGGTTTACGGTAATGGATATACCCTTGTGTTGGTACATGGTATGACTCCAATAAGGAAATGAGGGCAGAAAATAATTGGATAGATAAACTGAAAGATTATTTCACTGTTATAACCATTGATACAAGAGGGCATGGAGAAAGTGATCAGTCCTACAATCCGGATTTTTATTCCGTACATAATATCATTAAGGAGATTGAGACAGTGGTTAAAAAATGTGGGTTTAAGGAATTTAATTATTTTGGACCTATGGAGTAACGATTGGTTTACAATTATGTAATCAACAAAACAGGGTTGCTGAAATGTATCTCAGCAACCCAAAGTATAGTTTCTATTAAATTAATCACGATTTCTACTGTACTGCTTGTAATTTAGTGAAATATTTCTTATTCTTCCGTTTTCTCCTCGGATTCCGGTAATATAATAATGTGCACTTTATCAATACGGTTTTTTTCTACTGCATCAACCGTAAAGATAACGTTATGATCCGTTACGCTTTCGCCCACCTCTGGTAAATGGTCTAAAAGATAAATCATATGTCCTGCAATGGAATCGTAATCATCGGATTCTAATTCTAATCCGAGTACTTCATTTATTTCATCCAGTTTCGTATTTCCGTCAGCAACATATTCGTTTTCACCGATATTTTGAATCGCATCTTCTTCATCATCATCATATTCGTCACGAATATCTCCGACTATTTCTTCCAATAAGTCTTCCAGGGTTATCAATCCGGCAGTAGCACCGTATTCATCAAGTACGATAGCCAATGGAATGGATTCTTTACGCATTTCAATCAATAATTCTGAAGTTTTCTTGTATTCATAAGTAAAATAAGGTTCCCTCATGATATCTTTAATGCTGAATTCTTCTTTTGAACCCTGATAGAAGAATAAATCCTTTATTATAACGATACCTATTACATTATCTCTGGATTCACTGTAGACGGGCATTCTGGTATATTTATCAAGAGCAAATAGTTCAACTAATTCATCATAGGTTAAGGAGCTTTCAGCAAATACCATATCTACCCTGGGTACCATGACATCTTTAGCAAGAGAATCACCAAAGTCTACCACGTTGGTAATCATCCTGCGTTCTTCACTTTCAATTACTCCTTCTTCATGACTCACCTCTACAATTGTACGAAGTTCGTCTTCTGTTATAACAGAAGATTTCGCATGAGGGTTTATATGAAACATTAATAAAAATCCTAATGAAATCCGGTTGATTAAAAATATAACAGGTGTCATTATTTGAGTTAATAAATTTATAACTCGTCCATAACGCAGCGATAATTTTTCTGAATATATCGTTGCAATGGTCTTCGGGGTAATTTCTCCGAATATTAATATCAATATGGTAAGGATACCGGTAACGATACCGATACCAATACTGTTAAAATATTGAATAGCGAGGGCAGTGGCAATTGAAGAGGCAGTCAGATTGACAATATTATTACCAATCAATATTGCACTTAACATCTTCGACGGATTTTCAATCAGCTTATTTACGATTACAGCCTCCTTTACATTATCTTCTGCTAAACTACGGATCCGTAGCTTATTAACAGTGGTAAGGGCGGTTTCTGCTGAAGAAAAAAATGCAGATAGTAGCAATAGAATACCTAATATGATCAGTTGCGTGACTTCACTCGAGTCCAAATTATCATCTCCTAATTCTTAATGGGTGGCAAGTATAACGGTAATATAGTTCTCATAGTGGGTTAACACAATATGTATAATTGTGTATGCATAACAGAGCTTTTGAAATAAGTATTGGTATAAATGGATGAATTTAAAAATACATTTTAAATTATACTTTATAATATTTCCATTTATGACAGCAGCAAATCCGTTTATGATACTATGCATTAAAAGAATCCATTTTTTATAATTATAATTTGCTGGTTATAAGTGCCATTCGATTAATAAAATTATCTTGTTTTTGTATACAATTGTTATAATTTTACATGAAAATGTAGTAAATGTCAACAGAAATGGGTATTTTTCATAGGTTTCTGAAAAAATAAAGTAAATTACCTGCCAGATATTGTGATTTAATTTAACTTTTATTTTTAGAATATTACTGTAATAAAAAGAATAATTATTAATATATCTTGTACTACAGCAATTTTCACATTAAATATTTTTTATTTTATAAGAATTGCACTATTTATAAATAGATTAAATTGATTTATAATAGAGTCATTGAGGCTTGTAAAAAGACTTTGGATATAATTTGGAATTTTATCTTTCATTGCTTAATTTTACCATTAATTATATATTGTTTATTTAACCTTACAAGTAAGTCCCCCGCTTCTTAGCGAAGCGTAAGCGATGGGTTTGGGACTAACTTGTTTCTGTCAGAGTTCAAGCTCCGACTGAAATGCCTGCGTAACAGGCATAAGGTTATGAGCAAGTAACATAGCGGATTGCGAATATCCGCTTTGACTATAGAAGTAGTAGAATATTTATCAGCAGTGTCGTGACAAGTCGAAGTATCCAGTCTGACAGAACGTTTTATTTTTACTCACCATAAGAGCGGGGGACTTTATGAGAAAAAAATCGCACATCTCATTAGCGAATTATTTAATAAAAAGTATGAAATCTGAAGAATTAGTAAATCACAAAAAGGCATTTTATATTGGCAGTATTTTACCGGATTGCGTTCCATCTTTTTTAACAAGAAAACATAACATTGAAGAAACTTTTGAAATCCTAAAAAATGAAATATTAAAAATTACGGATAATTATGATATGGACAGGGGGATGACCGGATACTATTCAAGGCATCTGGGTGTTGTAACTCACTATATAGCCGATTATTTTACATTTCCCCATAATGATATTTTTAAAGGAAACCTGAAAGAACACTGTACCTATGAAAGAGATTTAAAACTGGCGTTCCGGTCTTATGTTAAAAGTGATGAAGCAATACGAGGACGTGAGAATGGTTCGATATTTAAATCGGTAGACGAAATTTTTGAATTTATCAAAAAAATGCATGAAGAATATCTGAGAGCAATTAAGGTCATAACGGTGGATTGTTTTTATATTGTTGAATTATGCCATAAAGTTGTTGACGCAATATTGCAGATATTTGAACTTAATTTAAACGAAAAGCGAATAAGCCAGGCGACAGCCGCCTAAACCGGAAGAAACACGTTTTGCGAGTTTCTTCGGTTCGCGTGGGCGTTCGAACAAGCAAGCTTGCTAATTCTCACTTTGCTTTCGCGGAAATAAATAGCTCTATCTTTGTATCGGAAATTAATTTCCCGGATATAAAGATAGAGCTTTTAAGTTTAAATAAGTTAAATGAGAATCTGAATAAACGCTTGCATTCATAGGTGCGAATACATGGAACGAAGAAACTAGCTTAGGATTCTACCGGTTTATGTTACGGTAAAGTTTCCATTAGATGTCATCTTCTCCGCGGTCAATTTGCATAACCTGTCTCTTTCTTGCAAATTCATCATTGTCTAAATATTCATCATATGTTGTTACTTTATCTATTAAGCCGTTAGGAGTAAGTTCCATAATACGGTTTGCAATTGTCTGGATAAACTGGTGATCCTGCGAAGTAAATAATATTACTCCTGGAAATTTAATCAAACCGTTATTCAGTGCCGTAATGGATTCCATATCCAGATGGTTGGTCGGTTCATCCATAAGCAATACATTTGCACCAACAATCATCATTTTAGATAACATTACCCTGACTTTTTCACCACCGGAAAGGACTCTGACTTTCTTTATCCCCTCTTCTCCCGCGAAGAGCATTCTGCCTAAGAAACCACGGACATAAGTTACGTCCTTTTCCGGAGAAAATGGCATTAACCAGTCTACAATGGTATCATCGGTATCAAAATACTTGGTATTATCTTTCGGAAAATAGGATTGGGTAGTGGTGATTCCCCATTTATAATCACCCTCATCCGGTTCTAATTCACCTGAAAGGATACGGAAAAGAGTTGTGGTTGCCTGGGTGTTAGGACCGACAAAAACAATTTTATCATCACGGCTTACGGTAAAGGATATGTTATCCAGAACTTTTACTCCATCTATAGTCTTGGAGAGATTGGATACGGTAAGGACTTCGTTGCCGATTTCTCTGTTGGGTCTAAAATCAATATAAGGATATTTTCTGCTGGAAGGACGGATGTCATCCAATTCGATTTTTTCAAGTGCCTTTTTACGGGAAGTCGCCTGCTTGGATTTCGAAGCATTGGCACTGAATCGTTGGATAAATTCCTGTAATTCCTTGATTTTTTCTTCTTTTTTCTTATTTGCTTCTTTCATCTGCTTAACCATTAACTGGCTGGATTCATACCAGAAGTCATAGTTACCTGCATAAAGTTGTATTTTTGCATAGTCAATATCAGCAGTATGGGTACATACCTTATTCAAAAAATATCTGTCATGGGATACAACGATAACAGTATTCTCAAAATTAATCAGGAATTCTTCTAACCAGCGGATTGCTTCCAAATCCAAATGGTTTGTAGGCTCATCTAAAAGCAGAATATCCGGATTACCAAACAGAGCCTGGGCTAATAATACCTTAACCTTTTCACTGCCGTTTAATTCACTCATTAGTTTGTAATGAAGCTCATTTTCAATGCCAAGCCCATTTAGAAGGGTCGCCGCATCGGATTCTGCTTCCCATCCGTTTAAAGTAGCAAACTCTCCCTCAAGTTCACTTGCTTTAATACCGTCAGCTTCCGTAAAGTCTTCTTTCGCATAGATAGCATCTTTTTCTTTCATAATATCATATAAACGTTGATTGCCCATAATAACGGTATTCAGTACATCATATTCATCATATTTAAAATGATCCTGCTGTAAGAAAGATAACCGCTGTCCGGGGTTATAATGATATCCCCTTTGGAAGGCTCCAATTGACCGGAAAGAATCTTTAAAAAAGTAGATTTACCGGCACCGTTTGCACCAATCAGACCATAACAATTACCTTCCGTGAATTTAATATTTACATCTTCAAATAAGGCTCTTTTACCGAGTCTTAAAGTTACGTTACTTGCTTGTATCATTATTTTTATACCTCTCGATCATTCTGCGTGTTAAGATTCATTTTATATTTTAACGTAAATTTACTATTTTGCAAGTGTTTTATTGCATTTTGTGGGAACATGGGACTTATTAGGGATTTGTTTCCCAATACTTATTTTTTCTTTCGATAAAATATTTATATAAATGTATTCTTAACTATGGTATAATCTGGGTTAGTGTATAAAAATAAACGATTAATACAGGAGAGGCTTCATATGAAATATCCGGTAGTAACAATCGGAAATTTAATTGGATGTTGCGGAATAAGACGAAATGAATTTGAAAGAGAAAGTCAAAGAAATAAAAAAAAATATAGTAGTTTTATTTATTGCGGTTAAGAAAAAAGAAACTCCCTGGTATGCAAAAATTCTTGCCGGGTTTACCGTAATTTATGCTCTTTCCCCACTTGATCTGGTACCGGATTTTATTCCTGTTTTAGGATATTTAGATGATTTAATTATTTTACCGGTACTAATTCTTTTATCTATAAGGATGATTCCGAAACATATATTAGAGCAGGCTAAACAGGAAGCTATAGATATTTGGAAAGATGGTAAACCGGACAAGTGGTATTATGCGATACCAATTGTGTGTATTTGGATAGCAGTAGTAGTTCTATTAATCAGAATAGTATCAAACATCTGGTGAGATTGACTTTTTTAGGTTTCTTCTATAAAATGAAGACAAGATTATGTTAGGTAAGGAGATGCTCAGGCTTATGAATCGTGTCAGGAGAATGGCTTTAAAAGCCCTCACGTATCCTATTGATTTAAAGAAAAATTATAAGCTCCAACGTAAGTTATTTATTGCAGCACATCCTTATATAAAACCGTTATATAAGTTATTAGATAAAAAAATCATATTTAAAGACAGGGAAATTCCTGTAAGGATATTTAAACCAAATATAAGAAAAGAATTTAAGGTCTTATTATTTTTTCACGGCGGAGGCTGGGTTACCGGGAATATAGACAGTTACAGTTATATTTGTGCGAATATGGCTAATGCAACAGGTTATGTGGTAGTTTCCGTGGATTACAGGCTGGCGCCCGAATTTCCTTTTCCGGCTGGAGCAGAAGACTGCTATTATGCTGCTAAGGCGGTTTTTACAGACCACAGTATATTTCGGAAGACACCAAAAGAAGTGGTTTTAATTGGTGATAGTGCGGGTGGAAATCTCGCCGCGGCCGTATCCCTGATGGCCAGGGACAGAGGAGAGTTTTTACCGGTAAAACAAATACTTATCTATCCTTCTACTTATAATGACCATAGTGATAATTCACCGTTTCCGTCCATACTGGAAAATGGAACGGGATATCTTCTGACTTCAAAGCGAATACAGGACTATATGGATTTATATATAACGGGAGAAGAGGATCGATACAACCCTTATGTAGCACCGTTGTTAGCTAACGATTTAAGCAACCAGCCCAAAACCCTGATTATAACGGCTGAATACGATCCCTTACGGGATGAGGGGGAAGCGTATGGTATGCGCCTTATAGAATATGGAAATAATGTAGTTATTAAACGGATAAATGACGCACTTCATGGCTTTTTATCCCTTCCCAGGCATTCAGTTTATGTTATACAGTGTTATGAGATAATAAACCGTTTTCTTTATGAGGAGATATAGAGCGAAAAAGAAACCGCTTTGCAGTTTCTCTGGAAATATGATAATGAAGTCATAGGAATTTATGATCATATTTCTCCTTATTTTTATTTTTATGTAACATTTGCGGCCGATAAACGGCCATGTTGCGATAGAAAAAATATACTTGAAGAAAGGAATGCCATATGTTGATTCTTTCGCACGGTGATACTTGTCTCACATTTTATTTCCGCGATAGCAAAGTGAGAATTAGCATGCTTGCCTGCAATAATTCGAACGCGCACGCGAACCGGAGAAACTCGCAAACCGTGCTTCTTCCGGATATGTGGCAGTAATACATTTGTAAGCATATGTGTTATGCAATGGGTATAAAAATGAAACATCGAAAAAAGGTTGAATGGACCAGGCTCGATAATGCGGCCAAGATTTTTCCGCCTACCAGCAATGAAAGGGATACAAAAGTTTTCCGGTTCGCCTGTGAATTATTTGAAAGGGTGGATCCGATTATATTGCAGGAGGCCTTGGATGAAACGATAGAAATATTTCCTCTTTATAAATCCGTATTAAGAAAAGGGGTATTCTGGTACTATTTTGAAACAAGCAGTATACGGCCTGTTGTAGAGGAAGAATCACTGCCTGTCTGTGCAAGAATTTATAATGAGAACAGAAGAAATCTTCTATTTCGGGTATTCTATTATAAAAACAGAATAAATCTAGAAATTTTTCATGCTCTTTCTGATGGCACAGGTGCTCTCTGGTTCATGAAAAGTTTATTATATCAGTATTTTACCAGAAAATACAAGGATTCCTTAAAGAATACGATACCCAGAATAGATTACGATGCTTCCATCAGCCAGAAGATGGATGACAGTTTCTTAAAACACTATACCGGTAAAAAGCTGTCCCTGATGGTTAAGAGTGAACGAGCCTATCATATTAGAGGAATCAGAAGAGAAGAAAACCGGATGCGCCTGGTGGAAGGAACCATGTCGGTAAAGTCGGTTCTTAATGTGGCACATGAGTATAATACAACCTTAACGGTATATCTGACAGCCTTGTTCATGTATTCTATCTATAAGAATATGCCGGAGCGTGGTAAAAAACATCCGGTAGTCTTATCGATTCCTGTGAATCTAAGAAATTATTTTGAATCAGAATCTGCCAGGAATTTTTTCAGTACGATTAATATCGGATATCATTTCGGTAAGGATAGGACTGATTTACAGGATGTTATTAGAAGTGTAAATGAAAGTTTTACCAAGGAGTTAACAGAGGAACGTCTGAAAAATCATATGGAGCGGTTAGCCGCACTGGAACACAATGTATTTACAAGAGTAGTGCCTTTAGTTCTAAAGGATGTTACTTTAAAATTAGCCAACCGTATCAATGAAAGAGGTATTACTGCGGCTCTTTCCAATATTGGTAAAGTAACCATGCCGGTAGAATTTACACCTTATATCAGGCAGTTTGATGTATTTACCAGTGCCAGAAGGCCCCAGATATGTATGTGTTCTTACGGGGATAATCTGGTAATCAGTTTTACATCACCTTTTACGGACACGGATATTCAGAAAACTTTCTTTCAAATCCTTTCAAAAAAAGGTATTGATGTAAAGATAGCCACAAACCTTTAACAGGAGGAAGAATCATGCAGTATTGCGAGCATTGTAAGGTTCATATTCGGGGCAACCGTAAATACTGCCCATTATGCCAAAATACGTTATCCGGAACAGGAAGTGATGAGGAAGAATTATTTCCTGAAATACCGGTAACTTATCAATATAATTTAATGATACGGGTTATGCTGTTTATATCCATCAGTATCGTTGTAATCAGTCTGGCCGTAAATGCCATGTTTCCTGTGAATGTAAACTGGCCGATGTTTATTATATTCGGAATATTATGTATCTGGATCAGCCTGGCTATGGTAATACGTAAAAGACATAATATACCTAAAAGTATTATCTGGCAGGTTGCCGTTATTTCTATCCTGGCTGTTTTATGGGATTGGAGGACGGGGTGGAGAGGTTGGTCTTTGGATTATGTAATTCCTATTGTCTGCGTTGTTGCCATGATTGTTATGTATATCACAGCAAAAATTATGCGGTTAGGTGTCAGAGATTTTATAATATACATTGTGCTGGACAGTATATTTGGTATAATTCCCATATTATTTATATTACTAAATCTTCTTCATGTTAAATTTCCATCCGTAATCTCCATATCTATCAGTGTATTATCACTGGCAGCCGTCATCTTATTTGAGGGTGAAAATATCAGGGAAGAGTTAGACAAACGAATGCATTTGTAAATTGGTATTAAAATAACTGGCGATGACTTATAGGTTATTACGAAACGAGATTATTGAATTATATTCCATGCAATTAATATAATTTCAGAGCGGAATCTTGCCAGGAAGGCAACGGAAGCTATGAAATTCGTGCTAATATGGTATATTCAGAAAACGATATAGTTTCACAATTACCTAAAGAAATTCTTATAACAGGAGGGTTGACATGGGAAAGAAAAGTAAGTCAGGGTTCCTAATAGAGAAAGGAGATCCCCTTCTCCCTGGTGTTACCGTATTAAATCATGGAATAAACTTTGCAGTATCTGTATATGGCAGTGACACCTGTTATTTAAACCTATATGAAAACGGTACCGGCTCCCTTATGGAGTCTATAGTACTTACGGACCAAAATAGGACCGGCAATGTATTCTCCGTATTGATAAAAAATTTAGACATAAACGGAATTTCTTATATGTATCAGGTAAGGGATAAAGAATTTATAGATCCATATGCGAAACAAATCTATGGAAGAGAAATATATGGAAAAGTATTAAGTGCAGAGGAGAAAGTAAAGATAAGAGGGGGATCTTTCATACCGGTTTTTCCTGGCAGGGAGAGCGGCCTCTTAATTTTCCGTATTCTAAACTGATTATTTATAAATTACATGTGCGGGGGTTCACCAAACACCCGTCATCTGAAGTTATGAACAATGGGACATTTCTTGGAGTTGTTGACAAAATACCATATTTAAAAGAACTGGGAGTCAATTGTATCCAATTGATGCCAATCTATGAATATAATGAGCTAATTGGACAAACAGGGTTTGGCGGTAACCATAAGCTGAATTACTGGGGGTATAGCAATGAAAATTACTATTTTGCTCCCAAGGCTTCCTATTGCGCAGAACCAACACAAGCCGCTGATGAAGTAAAATATATGATTGATTCTCTTCATAATAATGGGATAGAAGTTATCATGGAGATGAATTTTGTAAAAGGGTTAAATCCCGGTTTTATTCAGGACTGTTTAAGATATTGGTTTTTGGAGTATCACATCGACGGTTTTAAGATTCCATCTGAAACGGTACCGGGAATTCTGTTGGGTACGGATCCTATACTTAGTAAGGTTAAACTGCTGGCTGAAGGATGGGATCTAGAAAAGATTTATCCTAAAGATATGATACCTGATTTAAAAAACCTTGCTGAATATAACGCAGGATATTCTGCAGATGTAAAACGTTTCTTAAGAGGGGATGAAGAACAGGTTGCTGCAGTTGCTAACCGAATGAAAAAAAATCCCGATAAGTGCGGCATCATCAATTACATTACAAATCATGACGGATTTACTCTAATGGATTTATACTCTTATGATATGAAACATAATGAGAAAAACGGTGAGAATAATCAGGATGGTGCAGATTATAATTACAGCTGGAATTGCGGAACAGAGGGTAAAACCAAATCTAAGAAGGTTTCGAATTTAAGAAGAAAGCAAGTAATCAATGCTTTACTGATGCTATTTTTAAGCCAGGGAACTCCCCTTTTATTAGCCGGTGATGAATTTGGCAATTCCCAGGAAGGGAACAATAATGCTTATTGTCAGGATAATGAAATCTCATGGCTGGACTGGAATTTATTAGAGCAGAATAATAGCTTATTTCAATTTGTGAAGCAATTAATTAAACTTCGTATGGAGCATCCGATCCTGCATATGGAAGAACAGCTTCGTAATATGGATTATATATCCTGCGGATTACCGGATATATCATTTCATGGTATCAAAGCCTGGTACCCGGATTATAAACACTACAGCCGAGTGTTGGGTGTTATGCTTGCCGGAAATTATGTAAAAATAAACAGGAATGAAAACGACCGGATTTTTTATCTGGGATTTAATATGCATTGGGAAAATCATGGCTTTGACCTGCCAAAACTGCCCTCCGGTAAACAGTGGTACGTTCTCTATAATTCGAATACAGGCGGGGATAGTATGGAAGAACAGGTTTTAACCAATCAAAGAATCTATGAAATACCTGCCAGATCGGCAGCTGTTTTAATCAGTAAATAAAGATTAACATGGGGTGGAAAATATGAACGGTTATGTATTGAAGATGATAGCAATTGTAACTATGTTTATCGATCATACGGCAGCTATCTTAATTCCTTCCGATTCAACCGCATATATAATATGCAGAAGTATCGGAAGATTGGCTTTCCCGATATTTTGTTTTTTATTGGTGGAAGGCTTTTACATACGAGGAATGTTAAAAAATATCTGGCAAGGTTGGGAATCTTTGCTTTCATTTCAGAGATTCCTTATGACCTGGCATTTTCGAATAAAGCACTTCATTATGGATATGAACTTCAACAAAATATATTCTTTACCCTGTTCATTGGCTTAGCTGTTATTTATTTCATGAGTATAATTGATTCGAAATTTGCTAAGAATGTATTCATACGGAAAGGATTAGATTGTCTTATAGTAATATCGGGCTGCACTTTAGCAACAATCCTCGCTACGGATTATGAATTTATGGGTGTATTGTTGATAGTTGCATTTTATGTATTCCGCTTGAATAAATTTCTGCTTACACTGGCAGTCTTATTGGTTAACATATCTTTTGGTTTAGGATTACAGGTACTTGCTGCATTATCTATGTTGTTTATCTTTTATTATAACGGTAAAAGAGGTCCTCAGGGAAATAAATATATTTTTATATCTTTTACCCAACACATATCTTACTGTTATATCTCATCAGCCTGCTGCCTATACTTAATTAAACAATTACGGGGATGTAAAAACCCTGCACCCCCGTTTTACGTTCACTTAACTTTCAAAGGCTTCAAAGCTGGGTTTTATAAGGTCATTCCATGAGAGTAATCGTGGACATCATCATAATTATAGTAGTTTGAATCTTGGAAGCTTCCGGTTAGGTCATCTGAAACCACGGAATTCTTCTCTGGAAAATAGTAAGGCATCTGTGTATCAAAATCTGTTACACTGTTTTTACTGGGAAATCGATAATAGCTTCGTTTACTATGATCAAAATACATAATTTGCCCTCCAATCTTATCCTTCTTACTGAAGTCCTTTTTAACTTTACATGCTTATTTAAACATGCTATTTTAGTGTTTGTAATATAGGAGGAAATATACATGATTTCTTTAAAAATAATTGATATAAAAGGATTTATGAATAGTTTATTGATTCAAAATGTATTCGATAATTTTTTGCTGTCGGAAATGCAAATTATAACGTTTAACCATTTCCATCTGTCCGGACGATTAAATACCGATTATTATTCCGCGGACGAATTAGAATTATTAGAAGGAAGAGAATATGCCACCTGGAGTGAAATTAAGCCCATTGCCTATTCATTAGTAAAAGGTAATAAATTGCCGTTGTCCATTAAAATTATCTTATTACTATCGTCGGCCAATACGGAAAAAGTACTTAAAAGATCCGGAATGGCATTGACAAATAGTGATATAAACGGATTATTTTTAAACATCCGGTTTGACAAAGGAAGCTTATATTTAATTACCGGTACATCGATAAAAAGTTTTAGTATGGATAAAACTCTGGAACATACCTGGGATGATGATTTAAGGCTGTTTTTAAAGCATTATGAAATAGCAGCCGAAGAAGAGTAATAAATACAAAAAATTTAAAAATATTTGCAAATTTTTGAATAATTCATATCTTTGGTAAGATACTATTCTTATAAAATATTGATATTAATCGTGATTTGACCGGCAGAATGCAAAACATTTTGCCGGTTATATTACTGTTATGGGAGGAAGAGTGAAATATGAGTGCAGTATTGGGCCCAATACATTATTGGTTATATAATAAGATAAAGATGCAGGACAATTTGGTTGAAAAAATCATAAAATTAGCGGAGAATCAGTTTTCAGAAACCGACCTAAGAATTCAATTAGACAACAACTATGGCAGTTTGGAAAAAAAACCACTGGAAGATATGATTGATACTTCCAATATTCATGGATGGCTTCAGGAGAGGGTAACCTTAGTAGAATACCGACTGGCTTATGCCGTAACCTTTTTACTTAAAAATGATCCGGATTCTATGGACAAATTAAAGGGACTATTTTGGAATACCGGTGAGGAGATTTCTGCCTCCTATAGTAATAATGATGCTGCAGAGATATTTAAGAATCTGAATGATATACTTTTAGATGGAATGCCCTGTGATCATGCGAATCTGGTAATTTCACAGGATGATAAGGAAGTTATTTGGAAGCGGAATATATGTGTACACGAAGATTATTGGAATGAGGTAGGAGGAGATATTAAGACGTATTATTTACTAAGAGAAGAATTCCTAAAAGGTTTTATCACTGGTGCAGGTGCCGTATACGTAAAACAGGATGAAACCACAAGCAAAATAACCAAATAAACAGTTAAAATCAGTAATTAAATTGTGCTTTAAGTAAACAGGGAAGTAATGTTAATATGCCAGGTTTATCAATAAAGCAGGCAGACGGGAGTTAGTTATGAATAGTATAGATTTAATGGTAGAAGAACATAAAAACATTAAGCGTATGTTAAAAGTAGTAAGAAAAGCATGTTTTTTAATCATGAAAGGGTATGAAATTGACTATGATGATTTTAATAAAATGATAGATTTTATTCGTAATTATGCGGACAAACATCATCATGGCAAAGAGGAAAAATTCTTATTTAAAGAAATGCAGAGTCACTTGGGTGCTGTGGGGAATAACCTTGTAACCCATGGAATGTTAGTAGAACACGATTTGGGAAGACTATATATCAGCGATTTAGATGAAGCACTAAAAAGAGTGAAAAATGGGGAGGAAGAAAGTAAATTAGATGTAATAAGCAATGCCGTCAGCTATACGCATTTGTTGAACAGGCATATAGATAAAGAAGATTCCGTCGTTTATGTATATGGCGGTAAAAATCTGTCAGCGGATATTATAAACGAGATAAACCAAAAATCAGAAGCCTTTGAAAAGGAAGCAAAAGATCAGGGATACAGGATAGATATGTAAAAGTGTTGGAGGGACTTGAGGATAAGTATAAATAATCCCCAATTCGTGTAATTTATTATTTAACGCAATCAGAACATATTTTTATGCTACCCATTTATAATGTAAACAAAATAATTTAATAGTTAGCATTTTATAGTAAACCCCAAAATTTAATTTATTATTGACATTTATTTGTAATATAAGTAAAATATATGTAATGAGGGAATGGTTGTCATATTTCATATATTAAGGAGGTTATTATGTTACAATTTTTTTACAAAAAGAAAATTATATTGTTAGCCATTTTTAGTTTATTTATTTTAATATCTATAGCATCTATTGCTTACTATCAAAAGCCAAATTTTAAATTAAGGAATGACGGTATAGTAGATAATTTTTCTATAAATAGTAAAAATCAGACTTATATTGGAAAATTATATACTCAAGATGTTCAATATTCGGGTAAGGTAGATTCTGATATAATAGATAAATATGTCCAGAATTTAAATACACCTGATAATGCTATTGCAATTAACATAAAATTTTATAATTCAAATAGTAATAAATTAGAATATGAAGCAAATAAAATTCTTATTAACTGATTAAAATTCGAATAATTCTGTTTTTAGCTCCCATCACTTGACATTGAGCTAAAAAATAATTATTTAGCATCATTTTTAAGGAATAAGAGATCTTATTCACTTAGTATGATGCTTTTTTAATTAGTATATTTCCTATAAAACTAAATAATTCACCAAATATTTACTAAAAATTAATAAAATATTAATATCTTACTATTATAAAAATGGTATAATTTTACTGTAAACAATTAACAAATGATTAATAAGGAGGGAAAATATGAAAAAAGGAAAATTTTTAATATCTTTATTACTAATCTTAACTCTAACAATGTCAATAACTGTTAATGCTTCTGCAGCAACTGTAAAATTAACGGAATCTACTAATAATAATGCAGGAAAACTTGTTGATACCGGATATACTGAAGATGGTATTTATTATGAAGTATATGAAACACCGACATTTAGTAATAATTCAGGTATGTCAACTAATTCTGTAATAACAGTTCATGTTACCAGAAAGGTTGTTTACTATGCTATCATGGAAGAATGGGAATTACCAGAAAGTATATCTTGGTCAGAAAAACTAGATTCATATACTACTATAAGAGGAACTTTATATCTTGATAGTTTTGTATATGATTATGATGAAGGTACAACAACAGCTACATATGAAGGTGATTTAGTTGGGAGTGTATAATTTCTAGCATATAATTAAATTTGTTAATTGTTTATTATAGGAGCTGATGCAATCGATGTACAGCTCCTTTTAAATAGAACTTATAGCTTTTAGGAATTAGTAAGTTACATCCTATGAATATCATTAAAAGAAATTTATCTTTGTTAGCACTCACAGGAAATGAGTGCTAATTTTTTCTTGACAAAATTGTGCAGTAGTATTAATATTATTTCTATCGATTAAAAATAATAAAAATAATATAAAGGAGCGATTTTATGATGAATGAACATGGTAGCTTATCAATTAATTCGGAAAATATATTTCCCATAATTAAAAAATGGCTGTATTCGGATCATGACATTTTTTTCAGGGAATTAATATCCAACGGCAGTGACGCAATAACAAAATTAAAAAAGCTTGAGCTTATGGGTGAAGTAACTCTTCCGGAAGATAATAAATATAAAATTGATGTAATTGTTAATCCGGAAGAAAAAACCTTAAAATTCATTGATAACGGTATTGGTATGACCGCTGATGAAGTAAAAGAATATATTAATCAGATTGCATTCTCCGGCGCAACTGACTTTTTAAATAAATACAAAGATAAAGCAAATGAAGAGCAGATAATCGGACATTTTGGTTTAGGTTTTTATTCAGCATTTATGGTTGCTGATAAAGTTACCATAGATACTTTGTCCTGGCAGGAAGGGCAGCCAGCGTTCATTGGGAATCCGAGGGCGGTACGGAATTCTCCATGGAGGAAGGAAACCGCGAGATCAGAGGTACCGAGATAACTTTATTTTTGAATGAAGACAGTTATGAATTTGCCAACGAGTACCGGGCTAAGGAAGTAATTCAGAAGTACTGTTCTTTTATGCCGGTAGAGATCTACTTTAAAAATGCCAATGCTCCGGAAGAAACAGAAGAAGTCGAAGAAGCAGAAGAAACCGCAGAAGAAGAGAATGTAATAGATGCTTCCGTGGATGAAAACGGCAATGTATCCGAGCAGGAAGAAAACAAGGACAAGGATAGCGAATCTAAAGAGGATAAGAAAAAAGGTCCTAAAAAACCGGAACCTATCAATAATACGACACCTCTCTGGACGAAACATCCCAATGATTGCACCGACGAAGAGTATAAAGAATTTTACCGGAATGTTTTCTTTGACTACAAAGAACCGCTGTTCTGGATTCACCTGAATATGGATTATCCGTTCAATTTAAAAGGTATTTTATATTTCCCTAAATTAAATACGGAATATGATACCCTTGAGGGAACGATCAAGTTATACAGCAACCAGGTATTTATTGCTGATAATATAAAGGAAGTTATTCCTGAATTCTTAATGCTGTTAAAAGGTACCATCGATTGTCCGGATCTTCCGTTAAACGTATCCAGAAGTGCACTTCAGAATGATGGATTTGTTAAGAAGATTTCCGATTATATTACCAAAAAAGTTGCCGATAAACTTTCCGGTATGTATAAAGTGGACAGAGAAAATTATGAAAAATTCTGGGATGATATCAGTCCGTTTATTAAATTCGGCTGCTTAAAAGATGATAAATTCCGTGAGAAGATGAAAGATTTCATCATCTTTAAAAATCTGGAGGGTAAATATATCACATTGCCCGAATATGTAAAAGCAAGCAAAGGTGAAACCGATGCAGATACTGATAAAGTCGAAGCAGCAGAAGCAGCAGCTGACAAAACAGAAGATAAAGGTGAAAAAGAAGAAAAGAACATTATCTATTATGTAACCAATGAACAGCAGCAAAGCCAATATATTAATATGTTTAAAGAAGAAGGCATTGATGCATTAATATGCACTCATAACATAGACCAGCCGTTTATTACCCAGTTAGAACAGCAGGAGAAGACCTATCGTTTCCAGAGAATCGATGCTGATATTACGGACAGCTTTAAGGAAGAGGGAAATGAAGAAGAAGCTTTAAAAGCAGAAAATGAAAAACTTACAGAGATTTTCCGCAAAACTTTAAATAAAGAAAAACTGGAAGTTAAAGTTATGAAGTTAAAGAACGATAAAGTATCTTCCATGATTACACTGTCCGAAGAAAGCCGCAGAATGCAGGATATGATGAAGATGTACAATATGTACGGAATGGATCCGGGTATGTTCGGCAATAGCGAAACTCTTGTATTAAATGCAAACAATAAACTGGTAAAATATATCTTCGAAAATCAGGAAGCAGAACATGTATCAATGATTTGCGAGCAATTATACGATTTAGCTATGTTAAGTCATAAGCCGCTTGAACCGGAAGCCATGACTAAATTCATCAGCAGAAGCAATGAAATTATGATGGTACTTGCAAAATAAAAGAAGTAACTAATTGAACAACCGATTATTCTATCATTACTAAAAATATAGTAGATAGTATTATCCATATCAGAAAAGTCTGTTTTACTATTAAGTTAAAATTTGAATTTCTCAAATTTAGACCTATAATAGTAAACAGGCTTTTTTTGGGTAAGTTAGCAGTGTTTATTTCATAGGCAGCATTTATTTGGTTATTTAATTTTAGATCTTTATATGATTCGTCCGGCAAAAGCCAATTTTAAATTATGGTTCCGTCGTTTTTACTATTTATTTCTTGATTGCGTGATGTTCCATATAGTTCATTCGTAACACGCTCTCGCTTGGATGAAGTACGTAGTGGTACATAAGTTACTCATCGAACTATTAAATGGTTTCTAGTTCCTTTTATCTGCACTTTATGATTTTAGAAAATATTTATAAGACTTTATGAAAAGGACTTTAAAAATATAATATAGTATGCTATGATTGATAGTAATAAAAACTATATATCATAGTAAGATAAATAAAATTACATAGTTGCGATTACCAATATATGTAATTTAATTATAAAGTAAAGGTATGAAGTTCTTAGGAGGATGAATGAATGGCTTACAAAATAATAGTAGACAGCTGTACGGATTTAACAGATAGTATGAAGAAGGACGGGCATTTTCAATTGGTACCGCTGACATTACAGGTTGATGATAAATCAATCATAGATGATGATACCTTTAATCAGAAAGAATTCCTAAAAATTGTTGCAGAAAGTCCCAATAGTCCTAAATCTTCCTGTCCTTCCCCGGAAGCTTATATGCAGCATTACGGCGGAGACGAAGATATTTATGTTGTAACTTTATCCGCCAACTTGAGCGGATCACATAACAGTGCAGTTCTTGGAAGAAAATTATACTTAGAAGAACATCCCCATAAAAATATTGAGATATTTAATTCCTGTTCTGCTTCGGTTGGGCAGACTTTGATAGCTATAAAAATTCAGGAATATGCGGAAGCCGGAAAGCCTTTTGATGAAGTAATCAGGTTAGTGAAAGCATTTAGAGATAAATTAAGTACAAAATTTGTGCTGGAAAACCTTGATACACTTCGTAAAAGCGGACGTTTAACCGGAATTAAAGCGTTGCTGACAGGTGTTTTAAATATAAAACCGGTTATGGGAGCTACTCCCGAGGGAACTATCTGCAAGTTAGATCAGGCCAGAGGAATACAAAAAGCTCTCGTTTTATTGGCCAGCCTTATCGAGCAGGATGTACAGAAACCGGAAGAAAAAACTTTAGCAATTTCGCATTGTAACAATTATGACAGGGCAATGTTCGTTAAAGAGGAGATACTAAAAAGAGTGTCATTTAAAGATAGTTTTATAGTGGATACAGCCGGAGTAAGTACCATGTATGCCTGTGATGGCGGAATTATTGTATGTTATTAAGAGGGCGCTTGTCCCGAGCTACTGCCCTTTACCCAAAAGGCAACCCCGTTTATCCTCGTCGATAAGTAGAAAAGTAATAGGAAATAATGCGAAAGCATCGCAGAATAATAAAAAATCAGACCCAGATTAGGGCAGCGAACTGAGTATCAGTTCGCTTAACCGCCCCGCCTCAGGTCTGTTTTTTTGCTCAGGAAGTGCTTTTTTTCTGTTTTCAGAACCTGACCACGTATAGCTGCTACTCATAAACAATAGAAAAATTCCTTTAATCGATATAAAGGAGATTATGGGAAATCCTGATTATAATAAAGAACAGGTGATGGAGAGGTTTGTTATCTTGGCTTTTTTTTGAAACATTAATGAAGAATTTAATTCAGATAGTAAAATATTTGAAATTCACTATTGTAATAGATACTAATTATGTTTACAATTTAAAGCATAAGAATTACTTAGGGCAGCATGAAAAGAAAAAAATGAGTATATGTTTTTAAATCGTCAAGGACATGTTGTTGAGCCATCTTTCTTCTCTTATACATTTAGTAGCATGAATTAACAGGCTGAACGCAATGAATGATAAGTCGCTGGTTAATGCCATAGCAACTCAGCCGGCTGATGTAGCAAAGCAGGTATGTCTTTATTCCATAATGATGCATAGCAGACTTGTGATGGAATTTATGCTGACAGTAATCGGTGAGAATTTTATATTTTACCAAATTGCAGAGGATGCCGTTTTTGGCATTAGGAGTTGAGTAAGGAGGAAGATAATAATGACAAATAACGTTTGGGGTATCCATACAAAAGACGATAATCTGTTTTTACACAATGATGTAATTGCTATTGGATGGAAAAATATGGGTGACCTCAGCAAAATTGATGCATCTCGAGATGCTTTCAAGGAAAAATACGAAAGTACTTATCCAGATGCCAAAAAAGGCAGCATTGCCACAGGTGCCGGTATGCTTTATCGTTTTATTCATGAAGTAGAGATTGGAGACTATATTGTATATCCTTCTAAAATAGACCGCCAGATTAATATTGGCAGGGTAGAGGGAGAATATACCTATGTTGATGATGCGGAAGAATATGCACAGCAGCGAAAAGTGAAATGGCTAAAGCATCTGCCTAGGACAGCTTTTTCACAAGGTGCTCTCTACGAAATAGGTTCTGCGATGTCATTCTTTACTGTGAAGAATTATGCAGATGAATATATGGCAGTATTGGACAAGAACTTTAAAAAGACAGCAATATCTACAGATAATGGCGAAGATGAGAGTGTAGCCACTACTGCAGAAGAAATTGTTGAAACGACAAAGGATTTTATTCTGAAAGAACTAAGCAAAAATCTTAAAGGATATGAACTTGAGGTGTTTGTGGCAGACCTTTTAACTGCTATGGGTTATCGAACATCTATTTCTGCACATGGCGGTGATAGCGGTATCGATATTACAGCTTATAAGGACGAGCTGCCTCCTCGTATCTTGGTTCAGGTCAAGAGCCAAGACGGTGATATTAAGGAAACTACAATTCAGTCACTTAAGGGAGCGATGCGTGAAGGAGATTATGGCTTATTTGTTACATTGTCCAATTATACAAAGAATGCACAGAAGTATCTTGAGAATACACCAATTATTCGAGGAATTAACGGAACCGAGCTCGTAGATTTGATTTTAAAGTATTATGAATTGCTCAGTGAAAAGTATAGAAAAATGATACCATTGAAGATGGTTTACATTCCGGTGTCAAAACAGGATATGGAATAACCCGAGGTAAATACGCCCCGTCTCAGGTCTATTTTTTTGCTCAGGAAGTGCTTTCTTTTCTGTTTTCAGAACCTGACCACGTATAGCTGCGACATCAGTTAAAGCATGCAGTTCCGTTAATAGCAGCGACCTATGTTGTTTTATTACTGGTCTTTAGATTTGAACATAAAGTAAACGGAGATAACGAGGAAGTATGAGTGATGGATTGACCGTTGACGGTGGAAACGGATGGGATAAAATGGTAGAAATAAATTTTCTGTGGTACTATAATTCTTAATAAGAGGTTCCAAACAGGTATTTATGGAGGACAATATGCCAAAACAGAATATGAAATCGGTTAAGCTGACGAAAGAACTAAAAAATATTGTTTTGAAACGATATCCAGTACAATCAGAGGAAATAATAAATAGAGCTTTAGAGATTAACCAACATCTCTGCGAAGAAAATTCAAATCAACCGCGAAAGGTATTGATGCATACAAGAGACAAGATATATCCAGCGATTTCTTTTTACAAAGCAATCATGGAGAATATTGAAAGCAAGGAAGAAGCCTATAGTTTAATAGCAGATTATTTTAATCGTCAAGCAAAAGATGTAAATAAGTCAATTGGGAAAATATGCAAAATACCGTTTAGTTACAAAATTGTTCCATTGGTTATGACTAAGATTATACATAATGTTTATGGTAAAAAATCGGGTTTTGTTATGGTAGACTATCCAAGTGAAAAAGAAAAGTGTCATATTGATATGACAATATGTCCTTATTTTAATAACTGTGTAAAATATGGATGTCCGGAACTTGGGACGGCGTTTTGTAATGCAGATGATATTGCATATGGAAATATGCATCCGAAATTATTTTGGGGAAGAACCAAAACTCTTGCAAGAGGAAATGAATGTTGTGATTTTATATTAGAAATTCGAAAGTAGGATAAAGTAAAATCCAATTGGCTGAAATTATAATTAATTTTTTGCGAAAGTCTTGGATAATTTAATAAGTAGAATCGTAGCCTATTAACTGATAAAATTGGTGGGAGCATCCCAAAGTTTGTGTAAACCTTCAAATTGATGTAAAATAAAATTAATCAGTTTGGAGGTTTTATTTTATGGCTATAAGAAGAAGGGATCACCATATTGGTATGGAGTTCGGGAAACGCCTCGGCAATGAGGAATACCAGTTTGTATGTGCAACACATTGCTGGAACAGGAGTAGATTTAGGTTGACGTTAAAATGCTCTTCTAATATAATAAAAATAGTCATTGTATTGGAGGGTAACATATTGTATAGAGCAATTATTGTAGATGATGAATTGAAGATATGTCAATTAATACAATGCCTCGGTGCCTGGGAGAGCCTGAACATTGAGATCATTGATGTCTGCCAGGATGGAGAGGTTGCTTTAGAAAGTATTGTAAAGCATAAACCGGATATTGTATTAACGGATATCCGTATGCCTGTTTATGATGGGCTAGAGATTATACAACAGGTTCGAAAGCAGGATATGGACACTGCTTTTATTGTTATAAGCGGCTACAAGCAGTTTGAGTATGCCAGACAGGCATTGCAATACGGGGTAGTGGACTTTCTTGTAAAACCCATCAATCAAGAGGACTTGAATACTGCCTTACAGAAAGCAGTTAATGGGATTATCGACCAGAAGAATGTGCAGAATGTCAATGAGATTCTGTACAACAAGGAAAAGAGCGAAAAGGTAGCTCTCTTAAACAGGCTGGCAAGTGGTCTGGAAGCAGAAGAGCTAACAAATAGAGCACAATTGCAGGGAGAAAGCCCACTATTTAAGAAAGATATTTTTCAGGCAGTCATTATTAAGACGAACAAAATGGAACTTAATATGGGTAAATCCAAATTCTCAGAAGATATACTAAGTAATCTGGAGCGGATCATAAGCATAGAGGAAGCCATAGAAGTGGCCAAGGATGACGGGGTATATCTCCTGCTGAATTATCAGAAGAATGACTATAAACGTATCCGAGAGGAATTGTTTGAGATTCTCAAACGAATGGTACGTGACAGGGATATCTATGGACAGTTTGAGTTGACTATGGGGGTAGGTCTTCCTGTAACAAGCATTGGTGATATGAAACTATCCATAGAGACAGCGCGCATTGCCTGGCAGCAACGGCTTCTACTTACTGACAGAGAGTATCTAGAGTTCGAAAAGTTACATATTACCACAGAGAGTAAAACTGATTTTTGGAATGAGAAGGAATGGAACGAGTTTCAGGCAGCATTGGAAAGCTGCAACCAAAGTAAGGCGAGCGAATTACTCAGTCTTATGGAGATACATGTTAACCGGGAAAGTAAACTGAATCTGGATGACCTGTTTGATCATATACGCCGTATTGTGTTACAGGTGGAGAGATTGGTAACAGAGGATGAGACACTTTTGACCAACCAGACAGTAACACATATGATGGAGGAGCTTAAGTGTTCAGATTCAGTCTCCGATATCTTTCTTCATCTTAAGTTATATATTAACAAGTCTGTGCAGGAATATTATGATCGTAAGACATCTATGAAGAAGTTGCCTATCATAAAGGCAGAGGAATATATAGCTGAGCACTACATGCAGGATATATCACTTGAGGAGATGGCACAGCGGGTGGATCTCAGTCCGGCCTATTTCTCCAAGTTGTTTAAGATGGTGGAAGGAGTCAACTACATAGAGTATCTGACACAGATTCGCTTAGAACAGTCTAAGAAGCTGTTAAAAACGACAACCTTACCTGTGAAGACTATTGCGGCCACTATAGGCTATATAGATGAGAAGTATTTTCGTAAGCTCTTTAAGAAGGTTGTAGGAATCAAACCAAGTGAATATCGTAAATTGCATTAAAGGAGAAGGTATATGTCAATAGAGGCAGTAATTGTAATCATAGGTATTACCGTTCTATATATCCTATCCTTAGTTGCTATGTACAGACGTTATATTCAAGGTAACATAAGTGTAATAGAGGAATGTGAGAGGCAGAAGGCAGAGATGGAGAAGGAATGTATGTCGAAGGTGCTGACTAAACAGATGCAGTATCAGACGTTACAAAGCCAGATTAATCCGCATTTTCTTTATAATACGTTGGATTCCATTCGCGGTGAGGCACTTATGGAGGGAAATGGCAGCATTGCGGCCATGACGGAACGATTGTCCCGCTTCTTTCGGTACTGTATCTCCAACAAAGGGAACATAGCTACCATACGGGATGAAATTAATAATATAGCAGACTATTTCTACATTCAGGAGTATCGCTTCGGTGATAAGTTCCATCTAAAGACGGAAGTAGAGGAAGAGTGCTATAACTATAAGATTCCACAGATGACGTTACAGCCCATTGTGGAGAATGCCATCTACCATGGATTAGAGCGTAAGAAGGATGGAGGTACCGTCTCCATACAGGTCTTTGAGACAGAGAAGAATGTGAAGATTCTATTATCCGATAATGGTGTAGGAATGGATGAAGAGACGTTAGAACAGATTAATAAAAGACTTCGCAGTTCAGCAGAATTTACCATTAAGGGATATGAGGAAAGTAAGAGTAATAAGACCGGAATTGCATTAAAGAATGTCAATGACCGCATCCGACTGCATTACGGAAGTGATTATGGAATTACGGTACATTCGACCAAGTATCTTGGAACGGATGTCAATATTCTAATTCCGAAGGTGAGAGAGAATGAGTAAAGTTGAGATTGTAAGAGCGAAGAATATCTGTGCAGGTGAGAGGTATGGGTTAGACCACCTTTGTATGGAACTATACCAGGCGGAAACATTGCTGATTCTTGGGAACTGTTCTTCAGGAAAAGAGATTCTAAAAGAGGTGCTAATTGGTAAGACCACCGCTTATGAAGGTCAGTTCTACTGGAATGAAGAGTGCCTTGATAGAAAGAGGTTACATGAGATTATTCAGAAGCATGAGATATTCTATGCCAGTCCCGATGAGGTCCTGATTGAAAGCTACACGGTAGCGGAGAATATCTACACCGTTCGGAGTGGTAAGATTGGTATTAAGCCCAGCAAGAAAGCAATGCAGATCCAAACTGCCAATTTAATGAAGACACTGGGGTTTCCACTGGATCCCGAGGCAGTGGTTAGAGATCTGGATTACTATGAGCGACTGCTAGTCTGTCTGGCCAAAGCCGTATCTTATGGCAGTAAGGTGATTTTGTTTGACTATATGGATAATATTCTGCAAGTTAGTCATCCTGCTTACCTGAAGACTTGGATGGCAAGGCAGAAGGAAGAGCAACGGTCCTTTCTAATCTTTAGTGAGAAGTATGATGAAGTGTACAAATTATGTGACCGTGTGCTTATTATGAGCGATGGTATTGATAAAAAGATTGCGCCTGTCAGTACAATTCTTCGGCATGAGATTCCTTACTACTGGTTGGGAGAGGCTTATAATAGTGCGAGTCCCAGTGCCGGTACGAATAGCCGAATTTCCTACAGCATGCAAAGAGGTAGTAGCTTTAAAGACAGCAGATGCCATAACATTCTCGGAGTCTATGATAAGGACTGGGGCAATGGAGAGGACGAGCTGAAGTATTTTAGCAAGCTTTACCATATCAACAGGGAGGAACTCACTGCGTATAGATATTTTTTTGATGACATTATAGAAAGTAAGTCAGCTAAGAAAAAGCAGTACATTTTTATAGAGAATAGAGAGTATGATAAGTTGTTAAGTGATTTCCCTATGACTCATAATTTGATGCTACCAAGGAATAACAGGGAGCTATTATCAAGGACAAGTCGTACAAGAGAAGAAGTATTAGAGCAGGAATTCTACAAACAGTTTGATTTTCTGCAGAATCGTCATCGACAGTATTCAGACTACTTCTTCTATCGACTGGTTGCCATTTATAGATTTGAGCGGTTTCGAAAGAATCTGATGATACTGGACAATATGTTTCTTCGACTGGACATTGCGGAGGAGAAGTATATGCGAGAATATATCTTTCAGCTGGCGGAAAAGCGAAAGGTCATTCTGATTAGCCACAGATTACATGAAGTGGATCAGACGGCCGGTACAATTCTGTATGTGGAGGATGGCAAAATAGTAAAAATTGATACAATGGGGCAAGAATAGCAAAAAAGGACACCTTTTCATAAAATAGTGTCCTTTTTTATTATGTTGAAAAACGATAACCTAAGAGTACAAAAAATATTACATATATTTAGGAGGAAATACAATGAAAAAGAGATTACTTGGAGTTGTTCTTACAATTGCCATGATTGCAACCTTACTTTCAGGCTGTAGTCAGAAATCAGGAACAAATGACAAACCTGCTATTGCCAGTGACAGCGCTGACAAGATTGTGAATGATACTGCTGATGCTGTTAAAACCATCAATGGTAAGGAACTTACTAAGATTGGACTTGCTGTTGCAGCAATGGACAATGAATTTACAACGAACCTTGAAGCCAGCTTAGAGAAGACTGCAAAAGAGAATGGTATTGAAGTAGTTGTTGCTCAGGCTGATCAGACAACTGCAAAACAGGTTGAACAGATTGAAAACATGGTCATCTCAGGTTGTCAGGCAATCTGTGTTATCCCTGTAGATTTAACTGGTATCTTAGATGCATTAAAGAGTGCCAAAGAAAAAGGTGTTGTAATCTCCATGTGTGGATGTATTCCAGAAAGCAAAGATTACTATGATACCGTTGCTAACGTAGAGCAGTTTGACCTTGGCCAGAGTGCAGCAAAAGCAGCAGCTGAATGGATCGATGCAACCTTCCCGGATGCAGCAGATGGCAGCATTGAAGTAGCCATCTTAGCTCTTAACAACACGGAAGAAGCAATCAAGAGAGAAAAGGGCTTAGAGGAAATCGAAAAATTAACAAAGAAAGCTAAGATTGTAGAAGTATATGATTCCACAGGTGCAGCTTCCATTCCAACAAAAGCACAGGAATACACTGAAATGATGTTAGTTTCCCATCCAGATGTAAAATGTATCCTTGCATACTCCGATTTCATGGGTCTTCCAGCAGACGAAGTAATCATGAGAACCCCATCCATCGATAAGAGTAAATTCGGTATCTTCGGTTGTGATTATTCTTCTACAGGATGCGAAGCAATTAAGAAATCCGTAACAAATGAGAGTACATACAGAGGATCTGGTGCATTCGGTGTTGAATTTGGTAAAGTTATGTTTGATACTGTAGTAGGTAACGTACAGGTTGATGACTTAGGCGTATACTATGAGCCAACATTTGATATCAAAGCAAGTAATGTAGATGAGTATCTGAAATAAGAACCAGTCAATGGAAGCAGTCAATGGCAACATAGGGCTGCTTCCAAATAATATTAGAAAGATCTACGAGGAAAGTCGAATGGGTAAAATTCTAGAATTAGAGCATATAAGTAAATTTTATCCCGGCGTTGTTGCATTGGACGATGTTAGTTTTTTCATAGAGGAAGGACAGGTTCATGCACTTATGGGAGAGAATGGTGCCGGAAAATCAACTCTCATTAAGGTAATAAGTGGAGCTATTAAACCAGAGCAGGGACACATTAATATTTCTGGTGAGCGTTTTGACTCCTTAACACCAGCACTATCCAAGGATAAGGGAGTCGGGGTAATCTATCAGGAATTCAATTTAGTACCAACAATGTCAGTGGTAGAGAACATATTTTTAGGTGAGAAGATTGGTGGTTCTATCATACCTGACTTTGAGGAGATGCAAAGAAAAGCGCAGGACATCTTTGATGAGTTCGGAGTTGATATTGATCCAAAGGTTATGGTTGGTGAGCTTACACCAGGAAAGCAGCAGCTGGTGGAGATTGCGAAGACACTGACAAGAAATGTTAAGCTAATTATAATGGATGAGCCAAGTGCCTCCATATCCGTTGCAGATGTACAGACCTTGTTCCGTATCATCGGTCAGTTGAAGGAGAAAGGTGTTACAATCATCTATATCTCCCACCGTATGGAAGAGGTTTTTGAGATTGCAGATGTAGTCAGCATTATGCGGGACGGCCGGTACGTTGGTACGAAGAGTATGAAAGAAGTCTCCCGTAAAGACTTAATTACCATGATGGTAGGACGGGAACTGAATGAATCCTATCCGGTACGTGAAAAGAACGTAGGAGAAGTAGTACTGGAAGTGGAGCATCTCTATGGCAATGGAAATAGTGACATTAATTTCTGTCTGCACAAAGGAGAGATACTGGGAATCGCCGGCCTGGTTGGGGCAGGACGTACAGAACTAGCGAAAGTAATCTATGGTGCTGCCAAAGCAGAGCACGGTATGATTCGTGTAAATGGAAAGGAAATGAAGATTAAGACGCCTCACGATGCGATTGCTGCAGGAATCGGTTATATCCCTGAAGATCGTAAGAATGAGGGTGCATTCTTAGAGTTTCCAATAGATTGGAATATATCGATTATGAGCTTGTCCCGATTGTCAAAGGGCATGGTTGTAGCCGTAAAGAAAATAGATGAGTTGGCTGTTGAGTTCCAACAGAAGTTAGGAATTAAGACACCTACGATTAAGCAGTATGTTAAGAACCTCAGTGGTGGTAATCAGCAGAAGGTTGTAGTAGCGAAGACACTGGCAACCGACAGTAAGATCGTCATCTTTGATGAACCTACTCGAGGAATCGATGTTGGTGCTAAGCAGGAAATCTACCAACTGATGAATTCTTTGATAGAACAGGGAATCTCCATTATTATGATTTCCTCCGAGATGGAAGAACTAATTGGTATGAGTGATCGAATCATTATTATGCATGAAGGAGCCATTACTGGCGAATTACAGAAAGAAGAATTTTCACAGAATAAGATTCTGGAGTATGCTTCAGGATTATAGGAGGATGTTATGAAAGAAAAACAAAAATTAATTGTGGGAGAGTTTCTACGTAATAATATGGCATGGGTGTTACTTGTAGTATGTTGTGCTATCTTCTCTGTTATATCACCTAACTTCTTCTCCTTTGTTAATATCATCAATATTCTGAATCAGAATGCCTATATTATCATTACCGCCCTGGGTATTTCCTTTATCATGATGGCTGGTGAGGTAGATATCTCTGTTGGTTTTGCCATTTCCTTAAATGGCGTTGTAGTTGCGTTGCTAATGACGAAGTATGGTATGTTACCGGTATTTGGTGTCATCGTTTCCATCGTACTTGGTATTATAATCTGCTTGGTAAATATGCTGATTGCCCATAAGCTGAAACTACAGTTATTTATGGCAACGGTAGGTACGACTACAATCTTCCAGGGGCTTGCTTTCGTATTGACACAGTCCAAGACCATTAGCAATCTTCCTGCTGCTTTCAAATGGATAGGCCAGGGTTATGTTGGACCATTTCCAATCCCAGTTATTATTTCATTTGTACTATTCCTAATTGTCAGCTTCATTCTTAATAAGACCTATATTGGTCGGTATGTATTTGCCATTGGTGGTAATGTGGAAGCTGCGAGACTAGCAGGTATCAATGTATTCGGAATGAAAGTATTCATCGCAGGAATTGCCGGATTTATGACAGGTGTTGGTGCCATCATTTTATCCGCCAGACTTGGTTCCGTGACAGCTAATATGGGTACTGGACTTGAATTTACCATCATTACAGCAGTATTATTAGGTGGTGTGAGTGTTCGTGGTGGTGAAGGTAAGATCAGTGGCGTAGTGGCCGGTGTACTGATTCTTGCGATCCTCTCCAATGGTATGCAGCTTGCAAGACTGGATGTATACTATCAATTTGTTGCCAAAGGTATTATCATGTTAGCTGCCATCGGCTTTGATGTATTCCAGTTAAACCGTAAGAAAAAAGCATCGGTGAAGATTCAGGCCGTAGATACCACGGAACAGACAGAGAAAAAATAAAGTTAGAAAGGGAAATGATTCTCAAGAACAGCGAGAGGCTAAAAACTATTTCAATTCGGACCCGCAATCCCCCTCGCCGACATAATAGAAAATAATGCGAAAACCTCGCAGAATAATAAAAAAACAGACCTAGATTAGGGCAGCGAACTGATACTCAGTTCGCTTAACCGCCCCGCCTCAGGTCTATTTTTTTACTCAGGAAGTGCTTTCTAATTTTCAGAACCAGACCGCATATAAGCATCTGCAAATTAGCACGAGCAAAGAAGAATCCAGGTTCAGTAAATTGAAGTAGTAATCACTGAAAAAATGGTGTAAAATGGTAATTATTAACTAAAAGGAAATGGTAAATGAATACAATGTTACAGGGGATTAGGTGTAAAGCATTTTGTGTATAGAGAATAGTCATTTCTTAAATTTGCATTTAGCATAGGTATCCAGTACCAAAATGGTGAATTTAAAAGAAATATACAATTACAATCAACAAATTATGGGGAGTTATGCTGTTAAGATATAACAATTTACTTATTAGAAATGCAACGATAGAAGACAGTGACATTTATCTCCAAATGGTGGAACGATGGTAAAGTCATGGCACATGCGTGATTTCCAAATGGAACCGGACTGACACCAGCTAATATTGAAGAAAGATTTTGCAGCAAGATACGGATGACACACATAGGAGTATGCGCAAACAGATTTTGTCTGGGAAATTAATGATGCAGAGAGGAGGACGGACTATTATGCAGTTTGGTATGCCAACGCTGATTGAAAATAAGAATTTGGAAGAGACGGTTTTGCTTTGTAAAGAATTGAGTTTGGATTTTATTGAATTAAATATGAATCTACCGCAGTATCAGATAGAATGTCTTGAGAATACGGATGAATTCCTGAAGTTAGCAGACCAGTATGGAATTTTTTATACAATACATCTGGATGAAAATTTGAATTTCTGTGATTTTAACAGAACAGTTACAAAAGCTTATTCTGATACGGTGAAACGAACGATAGATATTGCAAAGAAGCTTCAAGTTCCAATAATAAACATGCATTTGAATAAGGGGGTGTATTTTACATTACCCGATAGGAAAATCTATCTGTTCGAAAAGTATAATACAAAATATATGTCTGATATAGAAGCTTTCAAAGAACTTTGTGGTGCAGCAATAGGAGATTCTAATATTAAAATATCAATCGAAAACACGGATGGATATCTGGAATATGAAAAAACAGCAATAGAATGCCTTTTGCAAAGTAAGGTTTTCTCATTAACCTGGGATATTGGTCATTCGCATACAGCAAAAAATATAGACGAGCCATTCATTTTAAAACATAAGGATAGATTAAAACACTTTCATATCCATGATGCAGTTGGAAATAAAAACCATCTAACACTTGGCAGTGGTGAAATCAATCTGGCAGAGAGATTAAAGACAGCTGAAAAATATGGCTGCACATGTGTTATAGAGACCAAAACGATAGAAGCCTTAAGAGAATCTGTGAAATATACCCGGATAAGGTCTTTATAAGGAAAAGAGGGAGAAAGTGGGGTGCTGCATTGATGATTTTAATAGAGAGCTATAGGACGATAGAACAATTTTGAGAGGAGTCAGCTTATGAAATTAAAGATAATAGGTTCCGGAGGCTGTGTCAGTATACCCAGACCGTTATGTCAGTGTAAGGTTTGTACTGAGGCAAGGGAAAAAGGTTTTCCTTATGCGAGATGCGGTTGCAGCCTATATGTTGAGGATGCTAATATATTGATTGATACACCGGAAGATATTGCCTATGCACTGAATAATGCAGATGTTAAGAAAGTTGCATATATTCTTTACAGCCATATTGACCCTGACCATACCATGGGAATGCGGGTAGTCGAACAATTGAGGCTGGACTGGTTAGCAAACTCCATTGGAGTGAAATGTAAGAACCCGATAACAGTAGCTTCCTTGCCGCCAATTATTAAAGACTTAAAATTCCAGGGAACGAAATATGGCTCTGCGTTAAACTATTATGAAAGCATGAATTTAATAAGTATTCAAACGTTTACGAGTCTTGACCTTAATTCCATACATATAGACTTAGTACCGGTCGATGATTCTGCAGGAGTCACTGTTTTTGTTTTTAAAGAGGATTTACATAAGGTAATTTATGCACCATGTGATGTAAAACCATTTCCAGAAAATGATATTTTCATGGATGCGGACTGCCTGGTTATTGGAAACACAATTGTTGGAGATATTTTAAAGGACGGTTTTATCCTTGAAAATAATAATCCGCTCAGAGATGAGTTGTTTGTTATGGAAGAAATTGTTAAATTGAAAAACAAATACCATATTAAGAGAGTGATTATTACTCATTTAGAAGAGGATTGGGGAAAATCCTATGATGATTTTTTAAATCTGCAAAAGCAATTTGATGGAATTGAATTTGCATATGACGGCTTGGAAATCAATTATTAGTGGAATAATAGCCTGGTTTTTCATATTCTACCTTAGTAATTAGCCATAATAAAACGTATAAAGATACCAAACGCAGATTTATATAATTAGGGATGCTGCAATGAACCTGTGTTTCGTTGGGATTAATTACCGAAACCAGCTATTTGCAGCATCCCCGTTATTATGAGCTATTCTATTTATACTTTCTTTCAAAATAAGCTAATAGTTGATATAACCCGGTGGCTAATATGCATAACAATACGATGGACATAATAACCCAGTCAAGTTTAAATACCTGACTGCCATATATTATCAGATATCCAAGTCCTGCCTTTGCAGCCAGGAATTCTCCGATAATAACACCTACCAGTGATAAACCGATATTTACTTTCATTACACTGATGACGGAGGGAATATTACTGGGATAATAACCTTTAACAGGATATCCCGTTTACCGCCTCCAAGAGTGCGGATCAGTTTTATTTTATCTTCCTCAACATTAATGAAATTAGTGTATAAAGTTATGATACTACCAAAAACAGCTACCGGTGAAGGAATAAAAGTACAATAATTTATTGAGATTAACTTAAAATATAATTCAATTGGTATACCTAAAAGTTTATTTTATTTATAGTAGAGTTCAAATTGATTATCACAATCTACATTGATTTTAGCTATTAAAGATCTCCATAAAATTCTTTTTTCTTCACGGGATAATAAACCATAAATAAAATTAAAATCAGCATTTAATAAATGGTCAAATTCATGGGTTCCTTTTTTACAGTTATCTTATGTAAGTTATGTAACTGAGTTTTGATAAGAGATTGGTCCTCCTTATAGGTTTTTAAGTCTATGAGATTTTCCATATACAAATCCTTTAATCTCTCCAATTTAAGTTGTAATTTATTGATTTCATTTGTAGTGGTATTCTTATTTGTTTCATTAATATTTGCAGTGAATTGATATCCGTCAAGAATTTGATTAACCTGGCTTATCAGATATTTCTCAAGTTTTATTTCATTTAAGTTTTTTTTATGTGAACAAGCTCTCTGCTCCGAATACCTTTTACAGCGGTATATGTTATATTCCCTTATGGTATTCTTGTATTTTACCGTACTATGATTCCCAGTAAGTTTCCTGCCGCATTCCTTACATATAAGTAATCCGCTGAACAGATATACCCGTTCCTTATTTTTCTTTTTTTTGGTATTGGGAGAATGGATTGAACCTGATTAAATTGCTTAAGATCAATAATGGACATTGGAAAATTATCATCCCTGTATTCTGTATAAATTTTATTTTTTAATATTCTGGATATGGTAGCATTACAGAAAATTAATTTATATTTATCCCTTACCATCTGCGCAGTTTCATAAACAGATTGATGAAATTCATAATAACTGAAAATATCTTTTACGATTGTTATATTCTTTTCATCCGGCACCAGCCGCTTATTTACAATTTTAAAGCCTAAAGGATGGGAACCGTTGGTAACCTCCCCTTTGTTTTTCTTATTTTGAAAGACGACTTTAATTCTTTCGCTGGTACGATCAGCCTCATCCTGGGCAACGGATAACATTATATTGATGTGAAGCCTCCCGTTAGCAGTGGTAGTATCATAATTTTCATAAATGGTCTTCCAGTTTACATGATAAGTTTCCAATATTTCCTGTACCTTATAATAATCAGATATATTCCGGAACCAGCGGTCTAATTTTGTTATTAAAATTAAGTCAATCCGGTTCGCGGTTACATCGGATAGCATTCGCTGGAATTCTTTACGCTTTGCCATCTTTTTCCTTGCCGATAAGCCTTCATCTATGTAATAATCTACAATATACATATTATGGACATTGGCATAATCCGTTAAAGCAGCTTTCTGAGCTTCAAGTGAATATCCGTGTAATGCCTGTTCTTCCGTAGAAACCCTTATGTATACAGCGCATCTTATCAATTTCCACACCTATTCCTAACATATCTGCATGCAGATGTGTTACTGCCATAAAGTTGAAAAAATTAAATGGCATCCTTTCCCTACATATTTTCTTTCAACCTTTCCGGTGCCGTCTCGGCAAACATATGATTTTTTTAGTTATTTTTTGTATTCAGTAGTATATTATTATCACTGTTTATTTAAATATATGATAAATGAATTCAAAATACGAAAGAGGAAACAGATTAAAAATCTGTTTCCTCAGAATATTCTATCTCATTAACGATACTGCTGAGGTTATCACTGTCCGAAATATCATTTTCATCAAATTTAGAATAAAGGTTATTATCAAGGGATGTTTTATTTTTTGAACCGGTACGTTTGGTCGGTGTACCTTTATTGTCCTTAAAATTATCCATAAATCACTTTCCTTTCAAGTTTAGTATACTATTGGCAATTGCCTATTAGTATGCTAGTATCTACAGAAAAGTAAAAAGTATACATTTTACTTTAATGGTTATATCATTGGCGGTTGTTATGGAATAGCTGGGGTTCTTAACTGTTTTAATTACGGCGGTTCTATGAACCTATTTGGATTGATATATTATATAAAATTATAGATGGAAGAGGTATATATGGATATTGAAAAATTAATCAATGTTCTTTCATTATTATTATCGAAGAAATACGACTTGGAAATACTTTTAAAAATAATGAAACCTTAATACTTTTGTACTGGTAAAACACTACCTACCGAAACGGCAGCTACAATAATAGTTTTCATATTATTTCCCAGCCATACGATAAATACCGGTGCAAGTGCAGACTTGGGCAGGCTGTTTAAAACCACTAAATAAGGTTCTAACACTTTAGCCAGACTTTCATTCCACCATAAAATAATTGCAGTTAAAATACCTATAATAATAACTAGCGAAAAGCTCACAAAAGTTTCGATTAAAGTAACTCCGATATGATAAAAAATACTTCCGTCAGCTGCCATTTCGACAAAACAGCGGATAACTCTGGAAGGACTGCTGAAAATAAAGGAATCCACTATTCCTATACGGGTGGATATTTCCCATAACAATAAAAAACTAACGATAATGACCATCTGATAAATACGGACATTATGCATTTTTTTTATATAATTTAAGAGATATGCTTTATGGGTAGGAGAAAGCTGAGTTGAATTAAGTAATTTTTTTTTATTTAATTTCATTCTGGCTTAACTCCTTCCATATTAAATTGAAGTAATCCTTAAATTCGGGAGCGCTTCTGGCACGAAATGGAGTTTTCTCATCAACAGTTAAATTCACGTCAATTACTTTTTTTACAGTTCCGGGGCGGCTTGTAAGGACAATGATACGGTCAGCCATGGAAACAGCTTCAGCTATCACTACTTAAATACTAAATTTACACCGTACTTTTCGTCTTTAAAGTTACCCAGGCAGTATTCCCATTCCATTTTACGGTATCTATCAGGGCATATAGAAGATATCTTTTCAGCTCAATATCTGAGGTATCTATAAGGGAACCCAAATGAGTGAAATCATGATATAGGGAGAGTATATTATATTGCTGGGTTTCGTTCTTTTTTTCGTCATTTGTTAAAACTCTAATTTCCTTTTGAACTCTGGACAGATCGTTATCCAATCCTTCTAATTTGGGAATCAAATATTTTTCAGCTAAGGAATTATCTCTTTGCCCTATTTGAAAAATAATATTCTGTATTGAATTTCGGATCAAATGCTCTTCCTGGCGAAGGGCATATAAACGATTGTTTTTTTCCTGTGTTGCTCCCAGAATGAAAGATTCTTTTTTTTTCAGATAGGGAATGTAATCATAAGTAAGAACATCTGTTTCAAGTAAATCTTTAACCAATTCCAGCATTCGGTTATCAAATTGTTTTCCGGGAATGTTGCTAATAGAACATCTGGAACTTTTCGATAAAACTTTCATTTCGCAGGCATAACAGAAATTAACCTTATTACCGTTTCTATGTATATTTTTAACTCTTAACCTGGAACCGCAATTTTCACAAATAATTTTACCGGAAAAAAGAGCCACGGAAGAAGTTTCTGCACGGGGAGATCCTTTTATTTTATTATTTTTAATTAAATTCTGGACAAGTGTGTAATCTTTGCCGCTAATGATACCCTCATGTTTTCCGATAGCCACTACCCATTCAGTTGAAGGGCGCTTTTTCTGCTTTTTACCGGATTGATGTTTGGTTCGATTATAACATAAAATACCCTGTTTGCCGTCAAATTCAGAAGCAGCATTTGCTATCGTACAACCCAGGGACCTAAAATAATCATATGTATTGCTATCTGCAATGCAATAGGTGGGATTCTGTAAGATTAACGAAATGGAACTTTTGGTAAAATCATTATTATTTTGAGTTTTTATATGATTTGTAAGGCAATACTGTTCTACCTGCGACAAACTTTTCAGTTCCATATATTTATAAAAAAGAAGCTTTACCGTTATTAATTCTGTTTCCACAGGCACCAATTTAAAAAGCTGCCGTTCCTTATAATCCTCATCTATATAAAGAATTGCTTCGGATTTATAACCATACGGCGTGACTCCACCAAGCCATCTGCCGGTATGAGAGAGGGCAAGCATATTGTCCCGGACACGTTCGGCTGTAGTTTCTCTCTCCAACTGCGCAAATACAGAAGCAATATAAATCATTGCTTTGCCCATAGGTGTAGCCGTATCAAAATTTTCCGTGGCAGATACAAAAGAAACATCGTATTGTTCTAATAAATCCAGTGTTTTGGAAAAGTCGGATACATTTCTGTTTATTCGATCCAGACGATAGCACATAAGTATATTTATTTTTCTGCTTTTTATATCACTAATCAGTTTTTGAAACTGCGGACGGAATGTATTTGCAGCTGAAAACCCTTCATCCTCATAGATAAAAAAGTTTTTTTCCGTGATATGGGACATGCGCATCTTAGCATAATCCTTACAAAATTGAATCTGATTGTCTATAGATTCACCTTTTTCGGAATACTTCGATTTCCTGCTATAGATAGCTATATTCATTAATTTCACCTCCTATAGAAATATATCAGCAGATCAAGGTAAAAATACCTATCGCATAGGTAAACTAATATACGGAAGCAAGCCGTTAAGTCAAAACACTTGTTATTGGCAATAAGTACAAGTAGTATGCATACATATTATCGATGGGAGGGGAGGTAAGGTTGAAGATAATAATAAATAATACAGAGGAAGCCAAAGATTACATAAATGAAATAAAAAGTTCTGTTATTGCCGAAATCATATTTTCTGAATTAATGAAACAGCCTGAGCCCATTCGGATAAAATTGTTTGAGCTGTTAATAGAAAAAGAGCAAAAAGAAAAAGGGCAAAAAGAAGCAGGGAATTAATATGATACCATTTAGTTCCCTGCTTTGCTTTATTTAATAAGCTCCGGTCAAATAACTGCTTATATTTATATAAACTGTACGCAGTACAGATAATGTTCGAACTATGATTAATTAATTTAGTAAGAATGGCCAATTCTTAATATATGAATCGTATGAATCTGAAGGTAAATAGGAATCGCTACATGGTACTTACCGTTTATTATCCTTAATAAGGTCTAGATCCAAAAGGTGGTCTGCCCGGGCCGTGAGATGGTCTGCCGGGTTCCCAAGGCGGTCTGCCCGGCCCATGATGATGAGGCGGCCTGCCCGGACTCCAGGGTGGTCTGCCGGGACCTGGCCCCAAGGTGGTCTGCCTCGTCCCGGTCCCCAGAAAGGAGGCCCCCAGGGATCTCTGCAGGAAGGGCATTCATTCTGATGCAACTTATTAGTGCCATTTAACATGATATTCTACACTCTCCTTTATGTTTTTTATTATTATATGCAATTTGATAGAAAATGGTGAAAGTTGTAGAATCATGTGTGTTACATATATTTCAGTATAGATAGCTTCCGATATATCGTGGGTGATTAAAATAGCAGTTTTCTTTTCTTTCCGAATAATCCCCCATATATCATCAGAAACTTCGATTCGCGTTTGATAATCCAGAGCTGAAAATGGTTCATCAAGCAGCAAAATATCCGGTTCCATTAATAAAGTACGAATTAAAGCAGCTCTCTGCCTCATTCCACCCGATAGTTCCGACGGTTTTGCATCTTTAAAGGTTACCAGGCCGTAGGTGGTAAGCATATCATGAATTAGAACATAACTGCTTTCCGTTAATTTATGCTGAATCTCTAATCCCAAGGTCAGATTACGTAAAGTAGAACGCCATTCCAACAGATGATCCTTTTGCAACATGTATCCAATATTCTTACCGGATGACTTGATATCTTTATCATTTATATAAATACCACCGGTGTCAGGGTTTAACAGCCCTGCTATCAGTGATAAAAGAGTTGATTTACCACATCCACTGGGTCCTACAATTGCGAGGAATTCACCGTCATTTACATGAAGGGACACATCCGACAATGCAGGTGTCTCGCCTTCTAAGCTATGGTAGTTATAACTTACGTGGTCAATTCTTAATAGTTCTCCCATATATTCCTCCTAATTAAGTTATACAGTATTATATGAAAACCGGATTAATAGGGTTACTTGCTGAAAAATATAAAGATTATGGGAAAAAAATAAAAAAAATATAAAATATAAATAAATAAACAATGAATAACTGCCAAAATTTAGTTGCATAATAGTGATAAATCGGGTAAAATAAGGAAGTAGTTGTTTACATAATTCATAGTAAAAGGAGACAGGGATATAGTGAAGGATTTTGTCATTACCGCAGACTCTAACTGCGATTTATTACCGGAATTTATTAAAGAGAAAAATATAGGAATTATACCCCATTATTATGATATTGACGGCATTACATATGGAGATGAGATAAATCTGACGCCAAAGGAATTTTATGATAAGATGCGGGCAGGTTTTATGCCAACAACTATGGCAAGTAATCCGGCTGTAATAAGGGAAACTTTTCAGAACTATGTTAATCAGGGATTGGATGTTCTGCATATCAGTTTTTCTTCTGCATTAAGCGGGGGCATAGCAATGTCGTAACCGGAGCAATCGAAATCTGTGAAGAGAACCCTGGAGCAAAGATAATTGTTTTGGATTCTATGAATGCTTCTATGGGTGAAGGTCTTGTGATCATGAAAGCGGTTCAGTTGAAAGAAGCCGGTAAAGGTATTGATGAAATTGCTGAATGGATAGAAACACATAAGCTTAATTTCTGTATACAGTTTACAGTGGATGATTTATTCCACCTGCAAAGAGGCGGAAGAGTATCAAAAATGACAGCAATTGTTGGAAGTATGATTAATGTTAAACCTATTCTGGTAGTTAACAATGACGGTGCTTTAGTTCCGGCAGGGACGGTAAGAGGACGTAAAAAGTCACTGGCTACCATAGTAAGTAATATGGAAAAGCAGATTGGAAAATATAAAGATGAAGATAATACAATCTGTGTTGTTCACGGAGATGCTCTGGAAGATGCTGAATATGTAGCAGACCTGATAAAGGAAAAACTTCATACCGGTAATATCATAATTAATACAATCAGCCCAAGTATTGGAGCACATTCCGGCCCAGGTGCTATCGGAATATGTTACTTCGGAGAGAACAGATAAAATCGAATAATTAATAATAAAACAGACTAAACACTTATTAAACTGACCCCCTATATGTTAGACCAAAATGATATGTACCCCTTTGCTGGTTTTGTCCAGTAAAGGGGATACATATCAAAATCTAACACATGGGAGGTCAGTTCAGTATAATGTTTAGTCTATTTTTTTTTCGTGAAAGTAAAGTAACCAGATTATCTAAATCTTCTAAGCCGTTGTCTTGAATTAGCTTTATTTCTGATTGCCAAAAATCCCAGCAACTGAATGAATCGTATCTACCGTTATACAACATAAAAGTTCATAGATGCACTTTATCATTTTTTTCAGTATTCTCTTATTATGTATAAAATGCTAAAAATGAAATTGTTTTAAAAAAGATTTATCTAAAAGCTTGACATAGATTAAATACCATGCTAGTATGTGGTGAATTTATCTAAATAAATTCAAAAACAACTGAAAAATATGTACAAAAAGCATATAAAGGAGGGAATCTATAGCAAAAAATAAGTTAAAAAATACATTGTTTGGGTTAAACCAAACAAAGAAAATGTGCAATATGCACATGATGTCAATGGAATATATTATGTGCATATTGCATAGAAAAAATGCTCGAAAAACAGCAGGTAAGTCGGTAATAAGAGCTTAGCAAACGAGGCATCAGGTGCTTATGAGGTATGGAGGTAGTGTGAATAGTCTCGCCAACAACATGCGAGCCATTAAAAGAATAGCAAAAGACGCTATTCTTCAGGATTTATGCCCAAAGAGCATGGGCGTTAGTGTGAATTATTGAAAGGCATAATTCACACACATGTTTGTGCCTGCGAAATCCTCGGCCCAAACATGAGGCGCGTTGGAAATAACATGGCGGTTAGTGTGAAAAATGAATTTATCACACGCAAATTTGTGCCTGCGGCTCAAAGTTTGCAGGTTGTGAGAAAGGTATGGTTATTAATATGAACCAGGAAAACAAATGGATTATTGATAATCTACGCAATGAATTTAAGCAGATACAAGCAGATCGGCTAGTGAAAATAGAATCAGAGAGAGCCCTGGAGGAAAAAATCGGAGTAGGCAGACAAAGGATAAGGGAAGTAATCAACCAATTGGTAGAAGAGGGACTTCTAATTAAGTATGAAGGAAAAGGAACTTATATTGCTCCTTATATTAAAAGCCAATATGTAAACCTTTTATGTTCTCCAACGATTAAAAGTAACGATCCGTTTTATAACAGATTACTGATGGAATTAACCTGTTATTCTGCTAAAAACTGCATCAATATTGTACCCTTGACTTTGGAAAATATATCGAATGGTACATCGGAATTTCCATTACTTATGATTGGTAAACTGGAAGAGGAGGACCTTAAAAAAATCAAATCTTTATTTTCTATGGTGATATCCTTTGAAAATTATCCGGAGCATGATGATTTTATCCAGATTTATTTTGACCATTTTAAGATTGGATTAAATGCGGCAAAAGTATTATCCTCTTATGGACATAAAAGAGTGATTCATATAACAGGTCCAGATAAATATGCTTCAGCCTGTTATCGGAGAAACGGATTTATAAGAGGTGCACGTAAGCAGGGAATGGAATTTACCATTATTACAGAAAAAATGAATTTTGAGGGTGGATACAGAGCAGGGGAAGTAGTTGCAAAATTAGTCCGGGAGGGGAAGTTTACTGCAGTCTTTGCAGCAAATGACTGGATGGCTATAGGAATGATACAGGCATTAAAAGCCAAGGGGCTTAGTGTACCCCGGGATGTTTCGGTACTGAGCGTGGATAATATCCCGCTTGCAAGTCAGATTGCCCCTAATCTCACAACCTATTCACTGGATGCTAACATGATGATTGCAGAAGTATTTTCACTAATGGATCGTATTTCCGATGATAGCGGATATTCAGTTGATAAAAGAATCATTCTTAGGCCAATTCTAATTACAAGAGATACTTTACAAAAAATATAAGAAATTGATACCGGTTAAATTCATTCATTGAATGAGAAGTCTTTTTGGATGTAAATGCATTTTATTGTGAATGGAAGGGAGCTTTTTATGAAAACAGAAAAGATTATTCGATTATTAGCAGTCATTACAATACTGATGATAGCTTTAACAGGATGTGGGGGGAAAACAACAAAGGTCGATAAAAAGATTGAAGTTGAATCTGAGCAGGAATCTGATTCAACAAATCAGGAAAATGCGATTGGCGGTAAAGGAGTGGGAACAGGACAATATAAAGAGGCTCCTATGTTAGCCCAAGAAGTAAAGTCAGGTAAATTGCCGCCGATTGAAGAAAGACTGCCGAAAGAACCGGCAGTGGTAAATGTAAATGAAATCGGTACCTACGGAGGAACCTATGTGGGAGCAGCTTTTGGTCCAAGTACCGGTCAGGTTGATACCGAGGGTCTTCGTTACCAGTCCTTGTTAACCATTGAGAAAGATTTAAAGACATTTAAACCGAATCTAATAAAATCTTATGATGTAAACGAGGATTTTACCCAATATACCCTGCACTTAAGAGAAGGGATGAAATGGTCCAACGGGGATGATTTTACAACGGATGATTTTATGTTCTGGTATAATGAGGTATTGCTGAATAAGGATGTTAATCCGTCTATAGATGCTTCTTATTGTACCAACGGAGAAGTAATGGTTTATGAACAGGCAGACCCGTATACTTTAAACATAAAATTTAAGGAACCCAATCCATCCTTCCAAATTACTATGGCCCGCTATTCGACGGGTATTATCCGGTCATTTTTCGCACCTTCCAAATACCTGAAACAATATCATATCAAATATAACGAAAAAGCGGATACTTTGGCAAAAGAAGAGGGGTATGAATCCTGGGTGTTATGTTTCCAGGCTCATATAGATAATTCCCAGGCACAGACAGACTGTAACGCCCCGGATGTTTATCCGTGGGTATTAAACCGGATTGATGCACAGGGCAATAAATTTTTTACCCGTAATCCTTATTATCATGTAGTTGACCAGGAAGGAAACCAGCTGCCGTACATAGATGAACAGGAAGCTTTAATCGTTCAGGATGCAAGTGTCCGTGCTTTAAAATTAATCAGCGGGGAAATACATGCGGCAGGTGAAAATCCTCTGCCCGTCAGTGACTACACGATGTTAAAGGAAAATGAAAAAGCAGGTAATTATACCGTATATTTATTTGATAATACCAGAGGTTCCGACTGTGCTTTTACTTTTAATTTAACAGATAAAGATCCGACCCTCCGGGAAGTTTTTAATAAGCTGGAATTTCGACAGGCTATGAGTATAGCCCTGGATAGAAACACAATCAATGAAACGCTGTATTATAATAAGGGAACGGTAAGGCAGGCTACGGCTTCCTTTAATACTTCCTTTATGAAAAAGGAATTTGAAACGGCCAACACAGAATATGATCCGGATAAAGCAAATGAGCTTCTGGATGCCTGCGGATTAAAGTGGAATTCTTCCCAAACGGTACGGTTATTGCCGGATGGCAAAGAATTTAATATAACCCTGGAAACAATAGAAGAATTTGCACCCATCAGTGAAATTGCATGTGAATATTGGAATACCGTCGGTATAAAGGTCACGCTTAAGCAGGAGGAAAGATCCTATTACCTTGAGAGAGGAATCAGTAATGACAGGAGCATGCAGGCTTTTACCATGGACAGTGTGGGTGAATTTAATTTAAGTTCAGGTGCATTCAGCAGATTAAGGCCGGGTAATGCATTTGATGATTTAGAATTTCTGCGGGCTTACAAGGACTGGTGGGACAGTGACGGTGCTAACGGAGAACAGCCCCCTAAAGATATTGATACCTTAAGAAACGATTGTCTGAAATTCGGTACCTTGTCCTCGGATAATCCGGAATATAAGACTTTGGGTGAGAGTATCTTAAAAAGGATCAGTGATAACTGCTGGGCTATCGGTGTCAGTGTATCACCGAGACTTGTAATTATCAGTAACCGCCTGGGTAATACACCTACGGAAGGTACTTTTGCAAGTGACTATAACTTCTGGAAACCATATCGCGGAGATACCTGGTATTTTAAAAATTAGGTTATCAGGTATCGGACAGAAACTTTGCCATAAGTAAAGGTGTCTGGAAAGATTGCTCACAACTATATTTCCAGGCACCTTTCCAAAGGGTAAATGATTGCGAAGCAAAGTAAACAAAAAATTAAATAGTTTCGTAATTACCTATTACAGATGGGAAAGAAAGGAGGAATCTAATAAATGAGACGGTATTTTTTGAAGCGCCTTCTATATATGGTTATCTTATTATGGGTAATGTCAGTTTTCGCTTTTGTGGTAATACAGCTTCCGCCGGGAGATTATCTGACTTCCTATATTTCAAATTTGCAGCAGCAGATGGGTAAGGTGGATGATTCGGTCGTGCAGAGCCTTAGAACCCAATATGGACTGGATAGTCCCATGTGGCAAAGATATTTTATATGGATGAAAAATATGCTGCAGGGTGACTTCGGTCAGTCTTTTGAATGGAAACAGTCGGTGGGATTGTTACTTGCCACACGTATGCCGATGACAATTCTGCTATCTGCCATAACCCTGCTTTTTGCGTATGCCTGTGCAATTCCGATCGGTATTTTTTCAGCCCGCCACCAATATTCTATCGGCGACTATGTCTTTTCTGTTTTTGGTTTCATTGGCCTTGCAACTCCAAGCTTTTTTCTTGCCCTGATTATGATGTATTACAGTAATCATTATCTGGGAATCAGTGTCGGTGGATTCTTTTCCCCGGAATATCAGAATGCTCCCTGGAGTTTTGCAAGGGTACAGGACCTGGTCAAACATCTCCCGATACCGGTATTTGTAATCGGTCTTGCAAGTATGGCAAATGTAATACGTATACTGCGGGCTACACTTTTGGACGAATTAAAACGTCCATATGTTGTGGCAGCCAGGGCAAGGGGATTAAAAGAAAATAAAATGATTTATAAATATCCCGTGAGAGTAGCCTTAAATCCTATTATCAGTTCCATAGGAAGTATTCTTCCCTCCATTGTCTCCGGGGCAACAGTAACCGCAATCGTATTGGATATACCTACGGTAGGCTCCCTGTTATATAAAGCTTTGTTGTCCCAGGATATGTACCTCGCAGGAGCAAGTGTACTGATGTTAACGGCGATAACCGTAGTGGGTACATTTCTATCGGATATTCTTCTGGTTGTAGTGGATCCGAGAATTAAAATAGATTAGGAGATAAGGAAAGCGTATGATTGCATGGAATAAAAAACTTAAAAGTAAGATATCAAAACAGGATTCCTATTATATGCAGACCCAGTACCAGCTCATGTGGAGGAAGTTTAAAAAGCATAAGCTGGCTTTGGCAGCGTTTACTGTTCTCTGCATTTTATATTTACTTGGTATATTCAGCGAGTTCTTCGCGCCCCAGGATATGGCCAAAAGAAGTACATCAGCCATTAGTATTGGACCTACCCATATTCATTTTATTGATGCGGAAGGGAATTTTTCCCTAAGACCATTTGTCTATGGATTAAAGCAGGAAGAGGATCCTGTTACCTGGAAAAAATATTATACGGAAAATACGGAAGAAAAACATTATTTATCTTTTTTCTACCAGGGTGATCCCTATAAAATGTGGGGTTTTATTAAAAGTGACATCCACTTTTTCGGAACACCGGATAAAGATGTATTTTTCCTTTTTGGAACGGATACTTCAGGAAGAGATTTATTTTCCAGAGTTTTAGGAGCTCTCCGAATATCTTTAAGTACCGGTCTTCTCGGAGTTGTTTTCACTTTCATATTGGGCTGTGTTATCGGCGGAATTTCGGGATATTATGGAGGAATTGTTGATACCGTGATTCAAAGAATCATTGAATTTTTAATGTCAATGCCTAATATACCATTATGGATGGCTCTTGCTGCGGCTTTTCCCAGCTCATGGTCCTCCTTAAAAACTTATTTTGCAATAACCATTATATTATCTTTAATCAGCTGGACCAGTTTAGCCAGGGTTGTAAGAGGCAAGATCTTAGAACTTAAGAATGAAGATTTTGTAGTGGCTGCAAGGGTCGGAGGAGCGGCGGATGCCTATATTATCAGGCGGCATTTACTTCCTTCTTTCAGCAGCTATCTGATTGTAAATGCAACTTTAGCCATACCCAATATGATTCTGGCGGAAACTTCATTAAGCTTTTTGGGAATCGGATTAACACCGCCCATTGTCAGTCTTGGGGTTTTGCTTCAGGATGCGCAGAGTATTAATACGATTTCCTTGTATCCCTGGATGATGATTCCTGGAATCTTTGTTGTTATAGCGGTATTGGCTTTTAATTTTATTGGTGACGGACTCCGGGATGCAGCCGACCCTTATAAGTAAAGGAGGATGTATGGAAGATTATATTTTACAGGTTAAAAACCTGAAAACTTATTTTAAGCTGGATACCGGTATGTTAAAAGCAGTGGATGATGTTACTTTTAACTTGAAGCGAAATGAAACAATCGGAATTATAGGAGAAAGCGGTTGCGGAAAAAGTGTGACGGCACATTCCATTTTAAGAACTGTCCAGAACCCCGGAAAAGTTCTAGGAGGAGAAATCCTTTATAACGGCGGAGTAAACGGTACCATCAATCTGGTAAATTATGCACCTGACAGTAAGGAAATGAGAAAGTTAAGAGGGAATGATATTTCCATGATTTTTCAGGAACCTATGGCGAGTCTGGCTCCGGTTTACACCATAGGGGAACAGATGATGGAAGCTGTTATGGTACACCAGATTAAAAAAGATAAAAAAGCAGCGAAAGAAATCTGCCTTTCCATGCTAAAAGAAGTAAGTATGCCCAATCCGGAACAAAGATTCAACAGTTATCCCCATGAACTTTCCGGAGGAATGTGCCAGAGGGCAATGATAGCTATGGCATTAGTGAATAAACCGAAGATACTGATCGCTGATGAACCGACAACAGCCCTTGACGTAACGGTACAGGCACAAATCACGGATTTAATGAAAAAATTTCAGTCCGAATTTAATATGTCAATTATTTATATTACCCATGACATGGGTGTTATAGCGGAAATGGCCGATAAAATTGCAGTCATGTATCTGGGCAGGGTCGTTGAAAGCGGAAGTGTAATGGATGTATTTAAAGATCCGATTCATCCTTATACGAAGAATTTATTAAAATCCATGCCGGTTTTGGGAAATAAAACAAAAGATCGGTTAAACGCCATAAGGGGGAATGTTCCGGTGCCCTTAGATCCACCGGATGAATGTGGATTTAAAACAAGGTGTGATGAGATATGTGAAAAGTGTAAAAATGAAATCCCATCCTTAACAGAAGTGGGAAACGGTCATTTCGTGAGATGCTTTAAATACAATACGGAGGTGCGGTAATGGAGGGAAAAGAACCTTTGCTTCAAATAAAACAACTGAAAAAACATTTTCCCATTGAAGCAGGTATCATGAAGAAGCAGGTCGGTTTAGTGAAAGCGGTGGATGACGTTACACTTACCATACATAAAAACGAAGTATTAGGTGTTGTGGGTGAATCGGGCTGCGGTAAAACCACCTTGGGAAGAACCATACTCCGGATTGTGGAACCGACTTCCGGGAAAGTAATTTATCATTTTGATGATAGGCAGATTAATTTTACAGCTCTGGATAAGAAAGAGCTGCGATTTATGAGAAGATATGTCCAGATGATTTTTCAGAATCCTTACACATCTTTAAATCCAAGGATGACAGTATTTGATATCGTTGCAGAGCCTATGGTATTGGCGAAAACCTTTAAACAGAGTGATATTACGGACAGGGTACGGGAGCTGATTACGAAAGTTGGCTTGGAAGAGAAGCATTTAAACCGTTATCCTCATGCGTTTTCCGGCGGACAAAGGCAGAGGATCGGTATAGCCAGGGCACTGTCCCTGCAGCCTAAATTTGTAATAGCCGATGAAGCAGTTTCGGCACTGGATGTCTCCATACAAGCCCAGATATTAAACCTCTTACAAGACTTGCAGGAAGAATTCGGCCTTACTTATATGTTCATTGCCCATAATTTAAGCGTGGTGGAACATATATCCGACAGGGTATGTGTGATGTACCTGGGCAGGGTGGTTGAGATCGCTGAAACGGAAGAGCTATTCTACCATCCGCTGCATCCCTACACGGAAGCACTGTTGTCTGCCATACCGGTTTCGGACCCTACAGTAAAAAGCGAAAGGATTATGCTGCCCGGTGAAATCGGTAATGCGGCGAAACTTCCCACTGGTTGCAGTTTCCATCCACGATGCAGGTATGCGAAAGAATGCTGCAAAAAAGAGTATCCACCTCTAAAGGAAGTCGGTGCAGGACACCTGGCAGCCTGTCATTTTGCAAAAGATTTAAGTTTGTCTGGTATAAAAGAACTAAAATTAAATAATAAAAAAATAAGATAAGTGTGAAAGATATTTCAAACCTTTCGCTCATAAAGTTTGTGTCTAAAGTAATCCCCGGCACAAGCTTCAGATGTGCAAATAACGTGCGCAGGAATGGAGGATAATATGAAACAATCGGTTGAAATGAATGTAAAAGCAGAGGAAGTTACAGGGGAACAGGAACATTACTGGAGGTATATTGGTTATGATGAATGTAACTATACCTATATCCCCGAGGGTAAGGAATTGCTGAAAAAGTTTGGAGACCTTAAGGATTCCCCTTATTATTTCCGTACTCATTTTATGTTCTGTACGGGAAATTGCCATGGTACTTATAAGTTCGGCTCTACCAATATATATACGGAGGATGAAGACGGAAATCCGGTTTTTGATTTTACTTTTTATGACAAAATTATTGATGCTTATCTGGAAACAGGAAATAAACCATTTGTTGAACTCGGGTTTATGCCAATGGATCTGGTCGATAAGAATTATCTGAATCCCGTAGACGGAAGCTGGCAGGCTTATAATCAATACAAAGAGGTGGGCTGGACCTGTCCGCCGAAAGATTATGATAAATGGCATCTTTTGATTGAAGAAACCATAAAGCATTTAGCCAGTAAATATAGTATGGAAGAAGTAAATACCTGGTATTTTGAACTCTGGAATGAACCTGACATCTTTTATTGGAACGGAAATCCGGGAGAGTACTGTAAATTATTTGACTATACGGAACATGCATTTCATGCAGTTCTTCCCGAAGCCAGATTATCCGGCCCGGCAGTAACCGGTATTTTTGAAGACGGGCATGCAAAGAAGTTTTTCCGGTTTTTCCTGGAGCATTGCAGAAGCGGTGCCAACTACTATACAAACCAAAAGGGTACCAGGTTGGATTTCATTACTTTCCATGTAAAAGGCGGTGGATTCCCGTTTAAGATCCGCGCTAAAAAAGCCGTGCCCTCGGTAGAAAGTCTGGTTCATCAGGTAAAATAAGCCTTGATATAATTAAGGAATACGGATATGAAGACAGGGAAGTGGTTCTATCCGAAGCCGACCCGGACGGCTGGGCGGCAGGAGGTGTTTATGACAATGCCAACATGATATTCAGGAATACGGAATATTATGCTACCTATGTAGTGTCAACCTATACCAAAATTGATGAATTGAGCCGCAGGTATAAGATAAAAGTAAGACCCCTTGCGTGGGCATTTATGTTCCCGGGAGAGCGCTGTTTTGAAGGAACACGAACCTTTACAACCCAGGGCATTAATAAGGCCGTATTTAATATGTTTAAGATACTGGGACAATTAGGACACGAAAGATTGAACCTTGAATACAATCAGGCGTTAAAGAGGGGATATGAAGAAGAACCGGATATCGGGAATCCTGTACAAAGCCAATATACAGCAGAAGAGGAAATAACGGATATTTCAGGGTTTGCAGTGAAAGGCAGTAATGGTGAAACACAAATTGTAATATACAGCCATAATAATGACAGGGATAAACAAGAGGTGATCAAAGTTAATCTTAAGGTATCAGGACTTAAAGGTAAAAAAGAAGTAACGGTATCCCACTATAGAATTGATGAAGAACATTCCAATGCGTATGCCGAGTGGATACGCCAGGGTTCACCCATGTATCCGGATGAGTTGCAATACAAGGCAATCAAAGCCAGAGATGATCTTGAAAAATTGACGGATGATTATATAGCAGTGGTAACGGATGGTCAGGTTACGGTATCCTTTGACTTAACTGCCCATTCCGTATCCTACTTAGTAGTGAAATAGGTTAAAATAATAAGCCAAAGGGCGGAAAGGAATAGTATGAAAAAAGATCTTTCAAATAAAACATTGGGAATCATCCATGCTTCCCACATTACAATTGGAGCCATGGAACCTTATATACAAAAGTATATACCGGAAGTCAATATCATGCACCTATGTGATGATACGATCCAAAGGGATAATATTCGTGCAGGGGTAGGAGTAATACCAAAAGTAAATTATTTTAAATTTACTCAATATGCACATAATCTGGAAGAAGCTGGGGTTAATCTGATCCTGTTAGCCTGTTCCACTTTTAACTATGCCGCAGAACTGGGAAGACCCTTGGTTAATGTACCGATTGCGCAAATTGACAGGCCTATGATGGAGACAGCTGTAAAACAAGGAAAAAAAATCGGTTTATTAGCCACCCTGGCGACAACAATTCCTTCCTCGGAAAGATTGCTTCAGATTGCAGCAAAAGAAGCAGGAAAGGAGATTGAATTTAAAACCGTATTATGCAGTGAAGCGTTTGAAGAGCTTTCAAAAGGCCATGTAGAGGTACATAATGAGATTTTATTGGAGGCAATTAATCGGCTGTCGGAAGAAACAGAGTGTATTGTTATGGCACAGTTATCAATGTCAGCATTGGCACCCTTGCTTACCAATACGAAAGTGCCGGTATTTAACAGTGGGGATACCGGATTTGAAAGTGTACGCCAGATACTTGAAAGAATGGAAACTCATTGAAACTAGAACGTATAAATTGTCTGCGAAATATAACGCATATTTTTCCATAAGTTAATATGTTAAGAAAAATTTGTGACAATCCCAAGAAAATAGGAGGTAGTATGAAATACGGCTGCTGTGTAAATATGTTTGGAAATAAAATGGATCCTGTCGGTATGAATTACATCGGATATTTAGCGGAAAGCGGTTATGATTATGTTGAATTACCACTCGCGCAAATCATGGAATTACCTACGGAGAAGTTCGAACAGCTTAAAGAGACATTAAAAAAATATAATATGAACTGTGAGTGCTGCAATAACTTTTTCCCAGCTTCAGTCCGGCTTACCGGAGAAAATACATCTCTGAATGTAATAGAAGACTATATTAGAAATGCCTGCTCCCGCGCTGCGGAATTAGGTGTTAAAGTTATCGTTTTCGGCAGTGCGGGAGCAAAAAATGTTCCGGAGGGATTTCCGGAAGAAAAGGCATTCCAGCAGATTGTAGAAGTATTAAAAATCGCTGATCAACATGCCTCTTATGAGGGGATTCAAATAGCAATCGAACCGCTGAACCGAATGGAAAGTAATATTATTGTGAATCTATCGGATGGAAAAAAATTAATGCAGGCAGTAAATGCTTCTAATATTAAATTACTGGTTGACTATTATCATTTCACAGTTGAAAAAGAAAGTCTGGACACAATAATAGAAAACGGACCTGATATTATCCATGTTCATTTTGCAGAGCCTGAAGGGCGGATCTTTCCTAGTGGCATATTGAATGAATACAGAAACTTTTTCGCTGCTTTAAATAACGTCGGATATGATTCTAGAGTTAGTATTGAGGCCAATTCGAAGCAGGTCAGAAAAGATATAGGAAACGGATTAGCGATTATGAAAAACTGCATAGAAAACTAAAATGTATAATAGCCGTCCTAACTTTTACGAAAGTCAGAACGGCTATTGTTATGCATGTCATTTCTGAAAAGTGTTATTATGGCTACATGTATGATTAGCTGAGGTAAAGCCACGAAGACGAACATCCTCTTCAAGTTTTAATAAAACTTCTTCATTTGTCATAGAAATGACCTCCTTTAAAATAATAGGAAGCTTATTTTAAAGGTTTACCTTATGTAAATAAAGTGATAAAATAAAAAGGAAAGAATTACCTGAAACAAGAGAACCACTGCGCTAACAGTTTAGTACATGTGGGAAAATGCGAACTATCAATTATGTAATAGGAGGTAGGTATGGATATTATAATTCACCCGGTTACTGAAAACCAAGCTGAAGCATTATGGCAACTAATGTATGCTCTCGACTTTGAAACAAAATATATGATGTACGAGCCAGGTGAACGATCAAAAGATATTGAACGGGTAAAAGATGTCATTCATGAAGCCGTCTATGGAGATAATCTCTTGTTAATAGCTGAAAATAAAGGTGAATTGATCGGGTATCTTTCAGCAGAAAGAGGCAAGTGTAAAAGGATACATCATTCAGCGTATATCGTCGTAGGAATCCGTACTGCATATCAGAACTATGGGATTGGTTCAAAGTTTTTTGTTGAATTGGATAACTGGGCAAAGAAGAATCAAATTACCCGGCTTGAACTAACAGTTATGTGCCAAAATGAGGTTGCAAAACATCTATATGAGAAAAGAGGATTTGTTATTGAAGGGGTAAAGAAACAATCCATCATTATAGACGATGAGTATATCGATGAGTATTACATGTCTAAGCTCTTTTAGGTTATGAGAAAAATAATTTGAAATTAGTAAATCCCAAGTTACAGAGTGGAATTGATTCGTAATTGTTAGTATTATCAACAAACTATGAGAAAGGTAAATTGAGATGAGTTTTCATATCAGGGTTAGTACACGAGGTATTGTCATATCTCAAAAGTTCGATTAGTTCGAATTGATAAAACAAGTTTTATTAACATTTGGTATAAAAACTGTTTATGAAGAAGTCTGTTATTCCAGAAATGTTTATGAGACAAAAACAGCTGATAAAAAGAAAGCTTATGTGTATCTTCAAAACGATATGAAATCAAGTTGACATATAAAAAATCTCATGATAAGATAGATACATACAAATGTATCTATCGAGGTGATGATATGGCACGAAACAAATATCCGGAAATAACACGCGCACGAATTTTAGAGGCAGCCCAAAAGTTGTTTATGGAAAAAGGATGGGAAGAAACAACCGTACAAGATATTGTTGATGAATTGGCTGATGTGACAAGAGGGGCCTTTTATCATCATTTTCAATCAAAGGACGACATCATTGATGCTGTAACAACACAGATGTTCAGTGGTGATGTTGCATCTTTGATTGAGGAAAATGCAAACCTTAATGTAAATGGCCTTAATAAACTTCGTAATCTTCTCGCAGCTTCCCTCATCAATGAAGGACAACTGCAATTTGTAAAAATAGCTCCATCTGTTTTGCAAAGTCCTATATTTATAGGGAAACAGATAAAAGATTGTGTAAAGTCGATTGCTCCGCATATCTGTGAGTGTATTGAGGAAGGCAATCAGGATGGATCGGTGAATGTTGATAATCCCAAACAAGCCGCTGAAACTTTTATTTTACTTGCTAACCTTTGGCTGAATCCGATTACATTCACTGTTACAAAAGAAGAATATAGGAATAAAATCAGCCATGTTAAATCATTGTTCCATGGTATTGGCTTACCTGTTATCAACGATGAACTGTTCGGTTTATTTGAAAAATACTATGACTATGTAGTACAAAACGGCTAATTATAATAGGCTGCCAATTTAGGCAGTTTATTATTAGCAATATACATACATATATATGTATCTAAATTGGAGGTAGAATAATGAACGAAACGGCAGTAACAATCAGAGGTTTAACAAAAGCCTTCGGAGGGCGTGAAGTCATCCGAAACTGTTCGATGACAGTTGAAAAAGGCTCTATTTATGGTTTTATGGGAAAAAATGGGGCAGGAAAAACGACAGTGTTCAAAATTCTTTTAGGGTTGCTTCAACCTACTGCGGGTGCGGCAACTGTTTTGGGTATGGATAGCGTAAAACAAAATCTTGATATTCTAAAGCGGACAGGCAGCTTGATTGAAACACCTATTTTTTATGAACATTTATCTGCAACTGAAAATCTGCAAATCCATCTTGATTATATGGGTATAACAAATTCCGATATTATTGGAACACTTGAAATGGTGGGATTGCCAAAGGTTGGAGCACAGCCTGTTTCAACTTTTTCTCTCGGTATGCGGCAGCGCTTGGCAATTGCCCGCGCCCTTATACATAAACCGGAGCTTTTGATTTTAGATGAGCCTGTAAATGGGCTTGACCCTGTTGGAATTAGGGAAATGAGGGAACTGTTATGCAATCTTGTAAAAGAACGAGAAATCACCATTTTACTATCAAGCCATATCCTCTCGGAAATAGAGCAGACCGCAAATCGGATTGGTGTAATTGTAAATGGCACAGTCGTGCAGGAAGTTATCCCTCAAGAAATACGTAAGAGATACGCAGGAGGTTTAGAAGAGTACTTTATGACGATCACGAAAGGAGGAAATGAGAATGAATAGATTGATTGTTCTTGAACTGAAACGAAACGGCTTGAAATCCTATCATCTTGCGGTAGTCATTATTACAGGTGTTATGCTTAGTTTTTTGTATCTGTTAGCCATTATACCAAAGATTGACCCCACAGAGACAGATTTGAATATGATCATGACTTATAACAACTTGATTAATTTAAACAATATCCTCTGCATGGTTATTTTCACAATATTTTCCTCAGTCATGTTCTCAAAGTTTGTTGTAGAAGAATACGCAGGGAAAAGAGCGATGCTTTTATTTTCCTATCCGGTTGACCGCAAAAAAATCTTGGAAGCAAAGATATTTATGGTGTTTTTCTATACAGTGGGTGCAATGCTTTTATGCGGATCAATAGTATTGGGTGTTTTCTTTACGACAGAAAGCTATTTCCCAATATGTGCGGACCAATTGAGTATAAAGACAGTTTTCGGTGGTTTCCTTTCTCTATTATGTTATTCCTTACTGGCCGGAGTATGGGGCATTGTCGCCTTGTATTTTGGGTTTGGGAAACAATCCGTCTCAGTAACAATTATCGCTGCTATAATTATTTCCACCGTCATGTGTCAAATGCTGGCTATTGCAATGAATATTATAGGAGGAATTGCTTTTCTGGCAATAGGTACTATTGTAGCAGGAATCACATTAAGCAATCTAAGAAAAAGAGTTATGAATATGGAGGTATAACTTAAATGACAGAACAGGGATTTGAACAGTCAGTGGAGAACTTCGCAGATTGGGCATGGCAATACGAGCTTCTTATTGGTGGAGTCATATTTATTATTTTGCTCATCGCAGGCTTTGCATTATTAAAAAAGAAAAAGAAAAACGCAGGATACATTTGTTTGGGAATTAGTTTACTCGTACTTATTTCCGATGTCATTAAAGCGTTGCTCCGAGTTTCCTAATTACTTTATCAGGGGGATTAACCTATGACACAAAAATTATTCACGAAAAACTATACACTTCTTGTTATGGGGCAAGTTAGTTCTCTTTTCGGAAATTATATCTTAAAGTTTGCTCTTTCTATGTATGTGCTGGAGTTGACAGGTTCAGCGGCGATATACGCAAGCATTTTAGCGCTTGCTACTATTCCTACTATTTTGCTTTCTCCATTAGGGGGTATCCTTGCGGATAGAGTAAATAGAAGAAATATCATGGTGACATTGGATGCTCTGTCCGCCCTATGCGTTTTATGTGCCGCTCTCATGTTTTCCGACAGTACTGACATTACAGTAATTGGTGTACTGCTTGTTTTATTATCCGTTTTAGGAGCATTTGAATCGCCAACTGTGCAAGCCTGTATTCCACAAATGCAAACCGGGGATAACATCATTAAGGGCAATGCAGTTGTCAATCAAATAGCCGCGGTATCTGCTTTGATCGCCCCGATACTTGGTAGTGTTCTTTATGTCACCTTTGGGTTAAAACCTGTCATGGCTGCAAGTGTTATATGTTTTTTTATTACAGCACTATTTGAGTGGTATATAAAACTGCCAAACATACCATCTGATAAACGGATAGGTGTTGTGTCAATTATTAAAAATGATTTTTTGTTGGGCATGAGATTTATCTGTAAAGAGCAATCAGAGATTTTTAAAATGCTGCTTTTAATAGCGCTGATCAATTTTTTTGTAATAGGTACTGCTGTGGTGGGATTACCCTATATTGTGCAGACTATTCTTGGTTTAAATGCGGAATATTACGGAGCGGCAGAAAGTGCGTTAGGCTTTGCTGCAATTCTCGGAAGTATTGCCGCCGAATTATTAACAAAAAAATTAAGCACATATCATTTATCAATTACCCTTGTGGTACTGGGAGTATTTTTAATTCCTGCCGGCGGCGTTTTTCTTGCTCCAACAAGTAGGATTACAAAATACGCCATCAACATCACAGCTTTTTGCTGTATGCAGTTTGCGGCTTGTATTTTTTCAATTTTTTCTCTTTCTCTTATACAACAAAAGACACCAGATCATCTGATTGGAAAAGTTATGGCTTTTGTATCCACCATTACAATATGTGCGCAACCACTGGGTCAAATAGTTTACGGAATTCTATTTGACAGATTCGGTAATGCGGTTTACCTTATCTTAATTCCAACCGGAGTAATGATTTTTATAATTGGATTGCTAGTGACGAGGTTTTTCAGGAAATTAGATAGCAAATCGTTGTTAGTAGAATAAATCATAAATAGTAAAATAACAGAAAATCATGGTCGCCGTTTCCTTTCGGAAAAAGTATTGCGGAGGGCGTGAGAATCACGTCAATTTTTAGATAACGGATTAGCTATTATGAAAAACTGCATAGAAAACTAATATGTATAATAGCCGTCCTAACTTTTACGAAAGTCAGAACGGCTATTGTTATGCATGTCATTTCTGAAAAGTGTTATTATGGCTACATGTATTTATAATAGCGAAAGGGTCACTTATGCTATATACATAACACCACCTCATTCGCAAGACAATCCCGAAACCGGAAGAAACACGCTTTGCGAATTTCTTCGGTTCGCGTGCGCGTTCGAATTATTGCAAGCAAGCTTGCTAATTCTCACTTTGCTTTCGCGTAAATTAATTAAAAAAACCACTCAAAATGAGTGGCATTAATTTAAGATAGGTTGTAATTTTTCTCCTACAATATCTGCTTATATTTAATAAGCTGGAAAAGGGATTCGAACCCTCGACTTCCTCATTACGAGTGAGGTACTCTACCGACTGAGTTATTCCAGCAAAATCATAAAAAAATCGAGGTGACGGGATTCGAACCCACGGCCTCTGCGTCCCGAACGCAGCGCTCTACCAATCTGAGCCACACCTCGTTAAAAATATATTGATATGTACTAAAGCTTGCCAAACTATTATCCTACTTTTAATGAAAAATGTCAAGATAAAATTATAATTTTTTAAATCTTTTTAATTATTACAATAATTCAAAAAGATTGTACGGAAGGATAAAATAACGGAAGATGCCTTTAGAGGTTTAGATGTTACAAAAACATTAAATTTATTTAAAAAAAATATTAAGGCATAAAAAATAATGTGAATATATATACAATAATTTAATATATTAACGTTGTAATTTAAAAAAGAAGTAGTATTAATGCACAATAAAGAAGTTGTAACAATAGAATAAGTTTAATTAGTTTGTATCCTGCGGGATTTTGTTCGTACAGGGAAGACAAAAAAATAAATTTTTATTAATTTAAGACATATTCTTGTAAGTATATTCATAGAAAATATATAATTATATAAATAATTGGAAAAGTTAGGGTGGCTTGACATTTATAGGCAAGGATACTATAATACAGGTAATAATTCTGGAAGATATTTCTTATTGCTTTGAACAAGTCAAAGTTTTGAGGAACTTTTTCTAAGAATGATAATCATTTATTATAAGATAAAGCGATGAGGCCAGTAGACATGCCGGGAGAGTGTAAATGACAGCGTGTCGAAAGTCTTTTTCATTATCTGTGCTAAATGATTTAGGTTTCTGGATATGCAAAAATAAAAAAATGGAGGTTAATTATGAAAAAGAAAGTTCTATCAATTCTTCTTGTTCTGTGTATGGTGTTTTCTTTAAATGCCTGCGGCAAAAATAAAGATACTGCTGACACGGCAAACGAAGCTGAAACTACTGGCAATGCAGGTAAAGCTGCTGATTCTGCGGAGGTACCTGATAAGGTTGTTGCTACCGGTACATATGATACATTAGTTATAGGTACAGATCCATTAAATGGAGTATTTAATGAAATGTTTTCATTTAGTGCATTTGATAAAGAAGTAACAGATCTTATATTTTCACCAGTTTCCTGGCTGGATCCACAGGGGGCATTAATTGATAATGCAGGACATGTGGAAGCAAAAGAAATTACGGCTGCAGACGGACACACTCAGATTGAATATACCGTTTCCATAAAACCCGACATGAAATTTTCCGATGGGGAACCCGTTACAATAGATGATGTTCTTTTTTGGTATTATGTAACATCAGACCCTACTTATGATGGTTCATCTACTTTTTCAACGCTTGATATTGTAGGTTTGAAAGATTACTACTATGATACACCGAATTATTCTGCTCAGCTTGACAAAATTACAAAAGAAGTAGAAGCAAAATATTCACTTGATAAAATTTCAGAAGAAGATTACAAAGCATATTTAAGAGATACGAAACTTGATGGCTGGTGGGAAGGCATAGACAGCTACGACTGGGTTACCTATCTTAAGGGCGAAGGTTATGACCCTACCGGTATTGAGAAAGACGAAGAAAAACTCTTTGAAATGCTTGTTGATTGCGAATATACAAAATATAAAGACGGCTATGATCCTCAATCCTATTATCAGCATAAATTAGAGGGACAATACATAAAAGGAAATTTGGAAGATGGTATTGATGTTCAGGAAATCTCCGGTATAAAAAAAGTTGATGATTATACCTGTACCGTTTTATTTGATTCACCAAATATCTCCGGAGACAAACAGGTTGCCTGGATTCCGATTATTCCGAAACATTATTATGGAGCAGATTTCACCAAAGGTAATCTGGATGGAATAAAAGCATTTAATGGTACTCCTTTAGGCTGCGGCCCATATAAGTTTGTAAGTTATCAGGATAATATTGTTACCTTAGAAGCAAATACCCTGTTCTGGGGTGAAACACCTAAGATTCCTACCATTAAGTTCCAGGTGGTATCTGAAGATGATAAGGTTGATTCGGTTATTAACGGTGATATCGATATTGCCGTTCCATCTGCTTCAAAGGAAGTTGTTGATCAGGTTGAATCAGCCGGAATGGCGTATTCTTTAGTGGATAATCCTGGTTATGGTTACATAGCTATTAATGCAGAGAAAATTCCTGATATTAATGTACGTAAAGGTATTATGTATTTAATGAATAGAAAACCCGCAGTTGAGTCCTATTACGGAGAATTAGCACAGGTTATCGAAAGACCTATGACACCTACTGTTGCAGAATACCCTCGTGATGCAAAGGAAGTTTATGGTTATGATCCGGATAAAGCATTAGAGTATTTAACAAAGGCAGGTTATGCAAAAGATGCAAGCGGCAAATTTGTTAAAAATGGTGAACCGTTAAAAATTACTATTGGTATCGCCGGTGACGGTACAATGAATCATCCTTCTGCTCCGATCTTAACCCAGATGGCGAATGATTTGAAATCCATGGGTGCAGAATTAATAATTCAGGATATTGATTCTTCAACTTTATTTGATTTAATCGATGCCGGAGAATTAGATATGTGGGTTGCAGCATGGGGAAATGCTGCCGACTGTGACTTAACCCAGATGTTCGGAAGTAAAGGTAATGATAATGATGTTCATCTTTACAGTGATGAAATCGATAAGCTGCAAGCAGAGATTCTTAAAACGGTAGATTTTGATGCAAGATGTAAACTTGTTGCACAGGAACTTGATCTTATAATGGATGCTGCAGTATATATGCCGGTATACCAGAGAAAAAATATGGAAATATACAATACAACTACCATTAAGGCAGATACTCTTCCAAAAGAAACAACAACATATTGGAATTATGCAAAAGAAATTAACAAGCTTGAGTTGAATTAACTATTATAAATCAATATATTAATTTATTGATAAACAGTCCATATCCCACCTAAATAGGTGGATATGGACTGTTATGAGGGATTATTAATTTGATAAGATGATAATTAAATTAAGTAAAATCAATGAATCATGTTGTTGGTTAGCCGCACAGCTGAGAAAATATATCCATGTTTTACCAGCTGTGCTGCCAACGATAGTATAATGAAAGGGAAGAGAATATTATGAAACAGTACATTATTAGACGTTTATTCGTTAGTATTATCGTATTGTTTGGCGTATCAATCATGTTGTATTTACTCGGACGTCTGACTCCCGGAGATTATGTTGCCAATATTACGGCAGGTAACCCAAACATTACGAAAGAAATGCAAGACAGGATGCGTGAAGTTTATGGGCTGGATAAAGGAATTGTTGAAGGGTATCTAAGTTGGCTTTGGGATGCAATAAGAGGTGATTTTGGAACATCCTTCCTATATCAGAAGCCGGTAACCGAAATTATTATGAGGTACATACCAATTACTTTTTCTTTAGCTTTCAGTGCAATGATCTTTGAAATCCTTTTGGCGATTCCTTTTGGCATTATTGCAGCCAGAAAGCAATATTCAAGGACAGACTACATAATTGTTGCCATAGCAATAATAGGTATATCCTTACCATCTTTCTTTTTTGCCGCCATATTAAAACGTGTTTTTGCAGTTGGACTTGGTGTTCTTCCATTATCCGGCATGGTAAACGCAAGAGCAGGTTATACAGGCTGGGCAAGAATTGCCGATATTGCCAAACACTTAGTTCTGCCGGTTACTGTATTTGTAGTTACCGGAGTGGGTAGTTTATTAAGATATGTCCGTACGAATATGTTAGAAGTATTAAGTGCAGATTACGTCAGAACTGCCAGGGCAAAAGGCGTACCGGAATATAAAGTTATTGGAAAACATGCTTTTAGAAATACATTAATACCAATCGTAACAATGTTAGGAATTATGATCCCGGGTTTGTTTTCCGGTGCAGTTATAACAGAGGGGATATTTTCCCTGGAAGGGCTTGGAAACATAGCCATAAAAGCAGTACAATCCGGTGATATCCCCTATCTAATGGGATTTAATATGTTTATTGCAATTTTAACAATAATAGGTACTTTAATATCGGATATATTATATGCGGTGGTTGATCCCCGTGTAAGATATAGTTAGGGAGGAGGTTTGTCATGGAAGATATCAGATTAAAAAATGAGCAGGAACAGGATGAATTTGAACAAAACCAGGTAATCATGACTCCGGGACAAATGGTTGTAAAACGCTTTTTCCGAAATAAGCTGGCAGGATTCGGTATGGGAATTGTTATATTTATGATTCTTTTCTGTTTCGTCGGTCCGTTTTTTTCTCCCTATGGTGAATATGAGATATTTTATATTAACAAACAAACTGGGGAAGAAATTAATATGAATGACCCAAGAATTAAAGAAGCGGGTGTTAATTTAAATATTAAAGCACCTATTTCAGCCACTCATTTATTGGGTACTGATGCTGACGGTAGGGATGTTTTAACCCGTATCATGTATGGCGGCCGTATTTCATTAACAGTTGGTATATGTGTTGTTATTGTAGAATTATTAGTAGGTGTTACATTAGGCGGAATTGCAGGATATTACGGTGGCAAGATTGATATGATAATCATGCGTCTGGTAGAAATATTCTATTGCATACCCTTTATACCTCTTATGTTGGTAATTTCCGCCATTTTAGTTGGATATGGTATTTCACCACGGTATAAAATCTTTTATATTATGGTTGTATTGGGTATTTTAAATTGGGCAGGTGTAGCTAGAATGGTCCGCGGTCAGATTTTATCCTTACGTGAAATGGAATATATGCAGGCTGCGGAAGCTACCGGTATTCGTACCTATAAAAAAATATTTAAACATTTGGTACCAAATGTTATGCCGATTATTATTATTATGGCAACTATGGACATTGGCGGTACGATTCTGACGGAATCGGTTATCAGTTACCTGGGTGTTGGTATTTCCTTCCCATATGCATCCTGGGGTAATATGGTTAATACCGTAACAAACTCTATTATTCTTAAAAATTATTTAAATATTTGGATGCCTCCGGGAATTTGTATCTTATTGACAGTTTTAGCTTTCAACTTTATTGGTGACGGGCTTCGTGATGCTTTCGATCCCAAAATGAAAAGGTAGGTGAAAATAGGTGGCTGACGATAAGAATTCAAAAAGAGAAAGATTTAGAGAAATCAAAAAATTAAATAATAAAATGTATAAATTGTATACCAAGGAAAGTAAAAGGAAAAATATACCGGAATCGGAATATTTAACTGCGATGAGAGATCCGTCTAATATAATTGAATTTGATAATTTGCAAACCTATTTTTATACGGATGCCGGAACGGTAAAAGCAGTGGATGGAGTTTCGTTTGATATACCCATGGGTAAAACAATCGGTGTTGTTGGTGAATCCGGTTGTGGTAAATCTGTTACCAGTCTTTCGTTAATGCGTTTATTGCAAGGACCGCAAGGCCAGATTACGGGAGGCCAGATTCGCTATAATCAATTAAATAAAAAACGCGCTGTTGATATCACCAAGTTACCTATAAAAGAGATGCAGAAAATCCGCGGGAATGAAATTGCTATGATTTTTCAGGAACCAATGACAACTTTAAATCCTGTTTTCACAATCGGTAACCAGTTAGATGAATGTATCATGTTACATAACCCAAAGATGGACAAAAAGAAGTAAAATCCCGTTCGGTTGAAATGCTTAAATTAGTGGGTATTGCCAGGGCTGAGGGTATCTATGATTCTTATCCCACGAATTATCCGGTGGTATGAGGCAGAGAGTAGTAATTGCTATGGCACTTTCCTGTAATCCCGGTTTAATTATAGCTGACGAGCCAACTACAGCTCTTGATGTTACCATCCAGGCTCAGATCCTGGATTTATTACGTGATTTAAAGAATAAAATTAATGCTTCTATTATGTTAATTACCCACGATTTAGGGGTTGTTGCAGAAATGGCAGATTATGTGGTTGTTATGTATGCCGGACGTATTGTGGAACAGGGTACGGCGGATGAGATATTCAACAAACCCAAACATCCCTATACCATAGGGTTAATGAAATCAAAACCGGTGCTAAATGGAGCAGTGGAAAGACTTTATTCCATTCCTGGTAATGTTCCTAACCCTATTAACCTACCGCCTCACTGCTATTTTAAAAATCGCTGTGAGAAATGTATGGAAATTTGTAATGGTGCGTATCCGGAATTAATCAGTGTTACACCTACCCATAAAGTAAGCTGTTATTTACATAAGAAATCTGCAATAACAATAGAGAAGATAGGGGGGGAAAAATAATGAATAATGAGAATATTCTTGAAATCCATAACCTTGTGAAACATTTTCCTATCAAATCGGGTGTATTGCAGCGAACTATAGGCCATGTTAAGGCTGTAGACGGGGTTAGTTTCAATATTAAAAGAGGGGAAACCTTTGGTTTAGTAGGAGAATCCGGCTGCGGAAAAACTACAATCGGACGTACAATCTTAAGATTAACAGAACCTACTGGTGGTGAAGCAATCATCAACGGTGTAGATATATTTAAAATGAAAAGGAGTAATTTACGGCCATTACGCCCCAAAATTCAGATGATTTTCCAGGATCCTTATTCATCCCTGGATCCCCGTATGCCGGTAGGTGAAATTATTGGTGAAGCCGTGCGGGAACATAATATTGTTCCTAAGAGTGATTACCGTGACTATATTATTAAAGTAATGAAAGATTGTGGGTTAAGGCCATATTATATTGACCGGTATCCTCATGAATTCTCAGGCGGGCAGCGCCAGCGTATCTGTATCGCCCGTGCTCTTGCACTGAATCCGGACTTAATTGTTGCCGATGAGCCGGTATCTGCTTTAGATGTATCAATTCAGGCACAGGTAATAAATCTGATGAAAGATTTACAGAGGGAGAGAGGACTTACTTACCTTTTCATTTCCCATGATTTATCCGTGGTTGAGCATATCTCAGATAATGTGGGAGTTATGTATCTTGGCAGTCTGGTGGAAATGGCACCGAAGAAAGAGATTTTCCGCACTCCAATGCATCCATATACCAAAGCATTACTAAGTGCGGTTCCCATACCAAATCCAAATATTAAGATGAACCGTACAATTTTGGAGGGAGATATCCCATCCCCGGCTAATCCGCCATCCGGATGCAAATTCCATACCCGGTGTCCCCATGCAATGGAAATCTGCAAAACGCAGGCACCTAAATTTAAGGACTATGGTAAAAATCACAAAGCAGCCTGTCACTTATTTGATCAGAATTAATATAAGCGCTGCCAAATAACTAAAATTAGCATTACCAATTAATAGGGCTGTTGCATGTAGTATTTTATTCCCAGAGTACAATGAATACAAAATCATTATTCAGCTCTGGCGGTAACATACCAACTTGCAACAGCCCTGTCATTATTTATTTTTATAATAGAAGATAGCGATTTGTGTTCGATCTCTTAAGGAAAGTTTCTCTAAAATCAAACTGATATAGTTACGGACGGTACCCTCGCTTAAGTATAAAAGTTCGGATATTTCCTTGTTTGAAAGCCCGTCTGCAATTTTACATATAATCTCATATTCTTTATCGGTTATACCATAGGAAGAATAATTGGCAGCGGGATTGGATTGATGTAATAAATTCGGGAGCTTTGTAATGATTTCGTTTCCATATACATTCTGTCCTTTATATACAGCATGCAGAGCAGGAATAATACTGTCAAAGTCCTGTTTCAGCATATATCCTTTTGCTCCGATATTTAAAGCTTTAATAATATAATCATCATCCAGAAAGGTTGTAAGGTAGAGTATTTTCGCATCTTTATGCTTCTTTAGGATAATCTCTCCGGCATCTAAACCTGTCATCTGATCCATTCTTATATCCATAAGCAAAATGTCAGGATTAAATTCATCATATAACCGAATACCCTCCATACCGTTGTTTCCGGTACCAATTACAGTGATATCTTTATCGGAATCTAATATGATTTTTAAAGAAGAACAAACTAATTTATCATCATCTACAATTAAAACATTCATATTCGTCACCCATTGCATACCACAGTCTGTGATATTGCCACAAATAAAAGAAGTGAAAGAATTACATTGTGGCTCCTTTTTTACTATATTTTCTTTCACTTTTTATTCTCTTGTTTTTGCCATTCACTTTATGCTTATATAAAATTATAATAATTTTTGTTTTGGTATGGTTATAAATATTTTAAAGCCTTTATCAAGAGTAATATTAATATTTCCTTGAAAGCTTTTTACACGGTCAGTAATATTTTGTATTCCAATACCATCATAATAGATTTGATTTTCTATCAGTTTACTTAATTTTGCCTGTTTTGTTCATCCATTGTTCCATTGTCTAAAATGATCAGCTGATACATGGCAGGATGTTCCCGGAGGCAGATGGATACTTTGGTAGCGTTGGAATGTTTAATAATATTTGCCAAAGCTTCTTTTACAATAGCAATAAACGAGTATTTTAATTTAATATCCGGATTTGACTTTATATCATATTCAAAACTGATATTACAGAAAGTAAATTCTTTGACCAAGGCATCAATATTGGTATATAAATCAATGGATTCATCGTGTAAGTTATGGATACTGCTTCTGATACTATCCATTCCTCCGGATATGGATTCCTTTAAAGCAGTTAACCCATCCCTTGTGGTTTCCTCCTTAGAGATGGTAAGAAGAGCTCCTATCTGCAATAAAGAACGGGAAAGCAGGTGTCCGATATTATCATGTATTTCTTTGGAAATACGGTTTCTTTCATTTAACGTAGCAACATTAATTTCATAATCCTGGTTCTCCAGAATACTTTGATTTTTCTGTTCCTGTAATAGGGCTAATTCTTTGGAGCTATCCCTCTGTTCGTTGTATTCAGCCTGCAGCCTTGCATAGGATAAGGATTTATATTTAATTACCCAGCTAAAGATAAAAAAAACAAAACAAAAAATGACTATTCTTAAATTAAAATGATGAAAATTTATGAATAAGGGAAACAAACCCAAAAAGGAAAGTATCTGATAATCGTATAAAGCAATATCATAAATGATTAAAGGTAAAAAAACAAAGCAATCGGGTATCAATTGACAGCAGGCTATATAGATAAGAAAAAACCCAAGCTTAAGCCTCCTGTCATCTAAATAAGTACTCAGGCAGGAGAACAATACTGCGATAATAATCGGTACAATTGCAAATTCGGAATCAACTTCTAACATATATAATGCAAAACAGCAAAGAAATAGAAGTATTTTATCATGAATTTCAAACATGAAGTCCTCCGCCAGTTTTTTAATAATTATAAACATAATATCAAAATTTACTTGATAAATCAACAATTACATTTGTCATAAATTCTTATGACGTTCTTCACTATAAAGGGAAAATATGATAAGCTATAGTATACATAGAATGAAAAATCTGGTTTAAATTAAAGTAACAGAGTGACTGACCGTCACATTAGTTTAATGAGATAGTGGGAGGAAAGCGCATGATTGTTGAAGTAAAAAACTTGGTTAAAAGATATAATAAATTAGTTGCATTAGACCATTTGAACTTAGCAGTGGAAGAGGGAGAAATCTATGGATTGTTAGGTCCCAATGGTTCCGGTAAAACTACTGCTATAAATTGCATGTTATCCCTGTTAAAATATGATAAAGGAAGTATAGAGATATTTGGAAAACCCATGAGACCGGATGCTTATGATATCAAGAAGGATATTGGTATCATTATGCAAAATGTAGCTGTTTTTGATGAGCTGACGGTTTATGAAAATATTTCTTATTTCTGCAGCTTATATATAAAAGATAAAAAAGAAGTAAAAAGACTTACGGAGGAAGCAATTGATTTTGTTTCTTTACAGGATTTTACTAAGTTTATGCCGAAAAAATTAAGCGGAGGACTTTTGCGCAGATTGAATATTGCTTGTGGAATTGCTCATAAACCGAAGCTTATTATATTAGATGAACCGACGGTTGCGGTTGACCCCCAGAGCAGGAATAAGATCCTTATGGGTATTAAGAAACTGAATGAAAACGGAGCCACAATTATATATACATCCCATTATATGGAGGAAGTGGAACAGCTTTGCAGCAGGATTTCCATTATTGATAAAGGAAAAGTCATAGCTACCGGTACGAAAGACGAATTAAAAAATATGATATCTCTGGGTGAAAAGATTACAGTGGAAGCTTATAACTTAAGGGAGGAACAGCTGGATGAAATGCTGCATATCCCTAATATTTCCCATGTTGATTATACTGAAAACCAATTAGTTATCAGATCGAAAAAAGGAAAAAATAATTTAATCCATGTTCTTGACTATTTACAAAGGCACGAAATTACATTCGGGAAAATTTATACGGAAATGCCGACTTTAAATGATGTTTTTCTGGAGATAACAGGGAAAGATCTCAGAGATTAAACTTATTTAGTTATTTATTAGAAGGGAGAAAGTCCATGGCTTTTTATTTATACAGAACCAGGATTAAATGTTTATGCAGAAGTTATGAAACAATCTTTTGGTCATTTGGTTTTCCAATATTATTATCTTTATTCTTTTATATGGGGTTTAATAATTTAGCCAGTCATGAAAATATAAAGACAATTCCTGTTGCAATAGTAAAAGAATCCAATGCAGATGTGGAATTTATAAAAACAATAATAAACGCTCACATAAGTAATGATAAAAATCTCTTTATGGTGGAATTTCAATCCTTGGAAAATGCCAAGGTTATGCTTCGGGATAATAAGATTGCCGGTTACATTGTACTGAATAATAAACCGGCCCTGTATTTTAAGAATAACGGATTAGAACAATCCATTCTTAAATTGTTGACTGACAATTATCTTCAAATGAGCAGTACGGCGAAACATATATCTGATTTAACCCCAAAAGCCATAAATGATAATTTTTATAAGAGTATAACTGCTTATAAGGATTATATTGTTGACAACCGTGATGAAGAAAGAAATCCTGACTACACTCTTATCTATTTTTATACTTTAATTGCATTAGCCTGTATGTTTGGTACGAATTGGGGGTTTCGCGAAATGGTGGATATTCAGGCAGATCAATCAGCAGTTGGTACCAGAATAAATATAACACCTGTCCATAAGATGAAACTTTTGTTATGTAATATTTTGGCAGCGTTCACTCTTCATTATCTCAGTATTTTATTTTTATTAACATTCCTGAATAAAGTATTACAAATAGATTTCGGTCATCGGATTGGAATGATATTACTAACCGGTGCATTTGGGTCCTTATGTGGCATTTCTCTTGGTGCTATGGTATGTGTATTTGTCAAAGCAAATGTAAAGGTAAGAGGTGCTATATTAAATGCTATAGTTTTGGGAGGGGGGTTTTATCCGGAATGATAATTGTTAATATGAAATATATAATAGCTACCAGATTACCTATGCTTCAGTTTATTAATCCTTCCAGCCTGATAACGGATTCCTTTTACTGTTTGTACTATTATGACGGTTATGACAGATTATTTAGAAATCTGTATATGCTTGGTATTCTAACTGTAATATTCGGCTTAATCACATATTTTGAAGTCAGGAGGCGGGAATATGCAAGTATTTAATCTTTATTTTAAACTTTTAAAAAGTGTAGCACCTGCTTTAATTATTTATGCAGTTATATTTGTAATCTTAATTTTTATCATCTCTACGGATCAGGCTCAAAATATAACGCATTTTGAAGAAACGAAAATCGATACGGCTTTGGTAAATTATGATGAAGACAGTATTTTTTCAAAAAATCTAATCAATTATTTATCTAATTATTGTAATTTTAAAGATTATGGCGATGATGAAGACAATCTGGCGGATGCCTTATTTTTCCGCCAGGTAGAATATATCCTTACGATACCATATGATTTCGGGGAAGATTTTTATTACGGTAAAGATGTCGCAGTAGAGAAAAGAGCCATTCCGGATGGTGTATACAATTCATCCGTTGATCATGCAATTAATAATTATTTAAATACAGCCAGAAACTACCTTAGAAACCTTCCGAATATTTCAGAAGAAGAGTTAGTATCCTATGTAAATCAGGATATGCAGGAAAAAACAGAAGTAACAATAGCGAATTTTGAAAAACAAGATAATAATTTTAGTTTTTATAATAGATATTTTAACACCGCTTCCTATATCATATTAAGCAGCTGTCTGATAGGGGTTGGTATGATCATGCTGACCTTTCATAACGTGCATATTTTAAGGAGAAACATGGTAACACCCATGACGCATAAAGATATGAATTTACAGCTTATTGGAGGAAATCTGATCTTTGTGTTAACCCATGACATATTGTTTGCCCTGTTTGGTTTTATTATAAATGATGATAAGAGTGTAACCGGTAATCTTATATTATTTTGGCTTAATATGATCGTATATTCCATCAGCGCTTTAAGCATCAGTTATTTTATGGCAGTCGTAATTAAAAATAAGCAGGTAAATGATATTATGGCCTATGTATTACCTTTGGGTTTTAGTTTTATCAGCGGGGCTTTTATTCCGCAATTTATTTTAGGTGATTCCGTGCTTAAGCTGGCCAGTTTTACACCTGTTTACTGGTTTGTCAAAGGAAATGACACAATCGCATTATTAACTGATTTTAACGGGAATTTTTTAAGTAAAATATATGCTTATATGTTAATACAGGTCGGATTCGCTGCAGCGATATTTTCATTATCCCTGGTAGTTAGTAAAAACAGAAAATTGAATAATTAGAGCAAACAAATGTTCTTTTTACCTTGATTTATTTGCCGGATGGTGTTACAATAAAACAAACAAATGTTTGTAAAGTGAGTGAAAACTATGAGTGTGATAATTCAAGAGAATATGTCAATACAAAAAAAATTAGAGATATTATCTGATGCGGCAAAGTATGATGTTGCTTGTACTTCCAGCGGTGTTGACCGGAATGGTACGAGTGGTGCTATGGGTAATTCGGTGGCTTGCGGCATCTGTCATACTTTTTCAGCAGATGGAAGATGTATTTCTTTATTAAAGATATTATTTACCAACGAATGTATTTTTGACTGCAAGTATTGTCTTAACCGTTCCTCCAATGATATTGTAAGGGCTTCATTTACTCCGGAGGAAGTGTGTACCTTAACAATGGAATTCTATCGCAGGAATTATATCGAGGGTTTATTTTTAAGTTCCGGTGTTTTGATGACTCCCAATTACACTATGGAATTATTATGTAATACGTTAAAGATGTTACGGGAAGTGCATCGCTTTAACGGATATATACATTGTAAGGCAGTACCCGGTGCAGATCCCTCCCTAATCGAGATGACCGGATGGTATGCAGACCGTATGAGTGTAAATCTGGAATTACCCACGGCAGACGGGTTAAGGAACCTTGCGCCTCATAAAAGCCGTAAGAATATATTAAGGCCAATGAAGCAGATTCAGCTTGGAAGAAATGAATCACTGGGAATTCATTCTTATAACCGGCTGCCGGCTGACAGAAATCAAAGGAGAATTTCAATAAATAATGAGATTAATACATCGGGGATTTTACATGGTGAGGATGTTACGGATAGGAATACGATACTGGCCAATACGAATTCATCTGTTTTGGGTCTGGTGAACCGCCCTAAAACCAACAGGGGGTTTGTGCCGGCCGGACAGAGCACACAGATGATTATAGGAGCAACACCTGAGAACGATTATCAGATTATATCCGTGGCGGAAGCATTATATCAGAAGTTTGATTTAAGACGTGTTTTTTATTCTGCCTATGTTAAAGTTAACGAGGATAGTTCATTGCCGGCATTACCCGGAGGTCCGCCCTTATTAAGAGAACACCGGTTATACCAGGCTGACTGGTTACTCAGGTTTTATGGTTTTCGGGCTTCGGAACTGTTGTCTGAGGCAAGGCCTAATTTTAATATATTAATGGATCCAAGTGCAATTGGGCTTTAGGACATTTAGAGCAATTCCCTGTGGAAGTTAATAAAGCAGATTATTATACCTTACTTAGAGTACCGGGTATCGGTGTTAAATCAGCCGAACGAATCGTAAAAGCAAGGCGGAATTGTAATCTGCGTTTTGAAGATTTGAAAAAAATCGGAGTCGTTTTAAAACGAGCATTATATTTTATTACCTGCAGCGGTAAGATGATGTATCCAATAAAGATTGAGGAGAATTATATTACGAATCAGTTAATCAGTATCAAAGAAAGACTTCCGTTGGGGATTGATGGTAGTAACCTTTACAGGCAGATATCCTTATTTGATGACGTTAGTTTTAATTCAGTTAATAATTCAGGTTTTAGGAGCTTATCTTTATGAATAAAAAAATATTTTTATGTTACGATAGTATTGAGGGTATATTTACAGCTATCTATGATGCCTGGAGCAGTAGATATGGACATGATAATATTCGGATACAGGTACAGAATCCGGACGAATCCAATTATAATATGGAACTTTTTACCGAATATATTTATATCAAGGATAGCGCAGAAAAAGCAGAAAAAGTAGCAAAAGCAATTAAGGAAAAAATTTCGCTGGAAGCTTTCGACATGGTTTGTCATTCTGTATTTTCAGACGATTTGCAAAAAGGAGATAAGATTTACCGGTTTCTGATATTAGGGTTTACCATGGGGTCTAAAGTAGTAAGCTGTTTAAGTAAGGATGCTGTTTTAAATATTTTTAATTTAAATCGTAATGTATTTAATGAATCACATCACTTTCTTGGTTTTCTCCGCTTTAAGGAAATAGAAAATCATATTTTATTATCCAAAATAAATCCTAAAAATGATATATTGCGGCTTATTGCACCGCATTTTTCAGATCGTCTTAATACGGAAAATTTTGTAATATATGATGAAAGAAGAAAAACAGCGGTGATACATCGGAGCGGTTTTTCCTGGGTTTATGTTTCAGGTAATGATTTTGATCTGGACAAGTTTGAGGAACTATCTGAACGGGAAGAAGAATTCCAGTTACTTTGGAAAACATTTTTTGATTCTATTGCAATAGAGGAACGTAAAAATGATAAACTACAAAAAAATAATCTGCCTTTGCGATTTCGAAGTAATATGTTGGAATTTAAAGATGCGCCGGATGTAAAGTGAAAAACTGCCTTTATCAAAGCAACTTCTGATAAGTAATATTATTCATAAATTAAAATGCATAATTACATGAATCAGTGGGATACTAAATCCGTAAAATTAAATATTATTAGGAGGAGTATCCATGAAAAAAAGATTATATTTGTTAATGGCGGTATGCTGCCTGACATTTCTAACTTTTACTGCTTGTACTGGAACAGGTAATGGCAGCAACAACTCTGCAACAACGGATCAAAACACAACAAATGGCATCGGAAATACAACCGATAATACTGGCGGAACCGGAAACACAACAGGTACAGGTACAATAAATGATAATAATGGTACTACCGGCGGAACCGGAACAACCAATGGCACAACTGATACAACCGGCGGAACCGGTGGAGTAAATAACGGTACAACAGGTGTTGGTGGTGCCGGTAACAATACCAATGATACTATCAATAAAGCTGGCGATACTACAAATACTAATACCACTAATACCACAGACTAAAATTATTAATATTTTATGAAAGAATTAAAAAACGAGCAGAAGAAGATTTCTACTCGTTTTTATTTTAAAGTTTTAAGCTTGGGCTTTATTTGCCAGGGAACATTAAAATTCTCATATTTTTATTTAGGATGGGTTTGTTTATAATCCTTGCTATTTATCATATATAATAAGTACTCTGTTCCATCCTTAATTATTTGTTTTTCTCTTATCATACCGATTTGTTCAGCAGTTTTTATTGAACGGTTATTAAAAGGGTTTATAACAGAAACAATGGTCTCTATATTTAAACTATAAAATGCATATTTCAGTACAGCCTGTAAACTTTCCGTTGCAAATCCATAACCCCATTTATTATAATCCAGCATATACCCCAGTTCAATTACCTCGTTACCATCAATTACCGAATCATTGAATCCGCATTTCCCAATGAGCTCTCCTGAATTTTTATCGAATATACCCCAAAAACCATATCCATAAAAGTGGTAAACATTTTTTATATAAGCTTTATGTTTTTCTATTTCTTCTTCCAAATTATCCGATATATCGGGTATATACCTTTTTATGTCTTCATTTTGATAAATCTGATACACAGCCGGGATATCATCCAAGGTCAATTCTTTAATAACTAACCGGTCTGTTATTACAATAGTAGCAGGCAAATTGAAAGCGTGTAAGTATACCGTTTCAATAAATTTTTTATTTATTTCATCAAATCCTTCGATCAGATAGGCGGCGGAGGATAGATCCTGTTTCCCGGAATGCTCGTTAACAAATCCGATAACCGGAATACCTGCAGAATTTGCAGCACAAACACCATTATAGGAATCTTCGATTATGATACATTCGTCCGGATTTACACCGAGTTCATCAGCGGCTTTTAAGAATATGTCGGGTGCTGGTTTCGGGTGTGAAACAGTAGTTCCGCTTACCAGTTTAGTAAAATACTCGGTTATACCAAAGGCTTCAGCCACAGCTGTTATTTCTTTAATTGTTGAAGAAGACGCAATAGCTAATTTGATTCCGTTATGATACAGATCTAAAATTAAATCTTTAGTATAAGGTATTGGTTCATATCCTTCCGTTTTAATTAAATGATTCAAGGTTTCCTTGTAAACATCATATAATTCAGCGGCGGATAAAGATATATTATAATCCTTTATCATTGTTTCTAACATATGTATTGTAGTGGAGCCAATAAAACCATAACAATAATCTATTGTAACTTGATAACCCAGACTTTTTAGAGCCAGAACGGCAGCTCTGGCGTGTTGAGGTTCACTATCTACCAATACACCATCCATATCAAAAATTACGGCTTTTAACACTGTGTTTACCTCCTGTTATGCAAATATTTTGCAGCTATTATACCAGAAAAGGAATGGAAAGAAAACCGTTAATATTATAGATAGACGAACTAAAAAATTTAAAACAGTAATAAACTTGTGTCTGGAATATGGGTTATATTACTTTTGTATTGGGAATAATAAATACTTCGTACAAAGTAACTGCAAAATATAACGGCATATTCTTACACAAGTGTATACTTTTAAGGATTCTGTAACAGCTTTTAACCTGTATAATAAATTAATTTATGACCGGTTTAATAATTTCTCATAATATAATCCGACTAAAAACCATGCCGGTGCATAATCAAGACGGATTAATCCTTTATAATTTAGTTTTGCATTACTGTAATCCCAGGGACATGCTCCAAATTTTTTTAACAGATTTCCGGTTGAGAATTCTGCTATAAAGATAAAAAATGCATAAACACCTCCTCTTATAAGAGCACTCTTGTCTTTCAGTTTTTTGCAAACAGGATTTAGGAAAGCAGCCATACCATAAATAGGAAACATCCATACAGAGGTACGGCAAAGCAAAGTTTTATCCTTATGAGTTAAAACAGAATGAAGTCCGGTCCAAAAGCATTCCATACACCAGCCGCTAAGGCCGCATAATAAAAAATTACTTATAAAACATTTTTTCATGGATTTAGTATAAACGAATCATGGAAAAACTATACACTGCATCTATAACATAGTGTTACGGTTTTAGCTGACAGGAACGGGATACACTACTCCGGGATTGCCGAAGCTTTAACAAATTATGTTTTTAATCATACACCTTGGATGGAAAGCCAGGGTGCGTTGACAATCCTGCCTACTATGGTATAATATCGACAGATATTATACCATGGGAGATTGTGAACATGGAGTTTTAATAGTGAAATTATGAGAAAATGGAGAAAAACAGCGAATGGAGAAAGCAATCGTAAAGTTAAAAAAAGGGGAAGGAAGAACCCTTAAAGCAGGCGGTATGTGGGTTTATGATAATGAAATAGATACGATAACAGGTGATTTTGAAAATGGTGATATTATACATGTCCATGATTTTGACGATTATTATATGGGAAGCGGTTTTATCAATACCAAGTCCAAAATAACTGTTAGAATTATGTCTAGAATCAAAGGACAGGAGATTGATACGGAGTTTCTCAAGAACAGGGTAAAAAACGCATGGGAATACAGAAAAAAAACCGTGGATACCAGCAGCTGCAGAATTATCTTCGGAGAAGCTGATTTTCTGCCTGGAATTGTTATAGATAAGTTTGCCGATATTTTAGTGGTACAGTCGCTGGCGCTTGGAATTGATCGTATGAAAAATACCATTGTGGAGTTGCTAAAAGACTGTCTGAAAGAGGATGGTATTAATATCCGAGGTGTTTATGAAAGAAGTGACGCCAAAGTAAGAAGTAATGAAGGAATGGAACGGATAAAAGGTTTCCTCGGTGAACCATTTGATACAAAAGTCCAGATAGTTGAAAATGGTGTAAAATATATGGTTGATGTGGAAGAAGGCCAGAAAACAGGCTTTTTCCTTGATCAAAAATATAACAGGGAAGCGATAAAAAAAATTTGTCAGGGAGCCGAGGTATTAGATTGCTTTACCCATACCGGTTCCTTTGCTTTAAATGCCGGTTTGGCCGGTGCCAAAAGTGTACTTGGTGTGGATGCTTCGGAGCTTGGGATTTTACAAGCCGAAGAAAATGCAGTCTTAAACGGGTTACAGGATATCGTTCACTTTAAATGTGGGGATGTATTTAAATTATTACCGGAATTAGAAAAACAAAATAGAAAATTTGATGTAATAATCCTGGATCCGCCCGCATTTACAAAATCAAGAAATTCCATAAAAAATGCAATCAAAGGATACCGTGAAATCAATCTTAGAGCTATGAAATTAATTAAAGACGGAGGGTATTTAGCTACCTGCTCCTGTTCCCATTTTATGACACCGGAATTATTTTCAGAAACGGTTGGACAGGCCGCCAGAAATACAAGAAAAAGATTAAGACAGGTGGAATACAGAACCCAGGCACCGGATCATCCGATACTTTGGGCAGCCGATGAATCCTATTATTTAAAATTCTTTATTTTCCAGATATGCGAGGAAAGATAGGTGACAGCCATGACATATGAAGAGGCTTTAAGTTTTATAAAATCATCCGAGCAGTATGGCAGTGTATTAGGTCTGGATAATATGAGAAATTTGCTAAGAAGGTTAGGCAATCCTCAGGATAAGCTGAAATTTGTTCATATAGCGGGAACCAACGGCAAAGGCTCAACGGCTGCTTATATAGCCAATATACTGGCCTCTGCAGGATATCTGGCGGGACGTTATATCTCTCCTTCCGTATTCAGCTATTTTGAGAAAATACAAATAACCTTTTCGGATAAACATATGCAGGAGAACTCATCGGTACAAACTACATTTATCAAAAGTAATGAAGTTGCCGAATATATTGATCGTATAAAAGAGATATGCTGGATGATGACAAACGAAGGTCTACCACATCCTACGGTATTTGAAATTGAAACTGCTATGGCCATGCTGCATTTCGTAAAGGAAAAATGTGATGTGGTAGTACTGGAAGTTGGTTTAGGAGGCAGGCTTGATGCCACCAATGTTATCACAACAACAGAGTGTGCGGTGATAACTTCCATCAGTATGGATCATATGCATATCTTAGGGAATACCTTAGAAAAGATAGCAGAAGAAAAAGCAGGAATTATAAAAGAAGGAATACCGGTTATTTCCTATGATCAGGAGCCGGAAGCTAAAAAGGTAATAGAATTCGTCTGCAGGAAAAATCATTCTGTTTTAACAGAAGCTGATTTTAATAAAATTATGATAGAAACACAAAATATAGAAGAAACCATATTTTCCTATGAGAGTTTTAAACATTTAAAAATAAGCTTATTAGGAGAAAACCAGGTTAAGAATGCAATCATAGCAGTATTAACCGCCGTAAATTTAAGGAACCTTGGATATTCCATTACCGATAAAAATATTTATAACGGTTTAGAACAGACTTATTGGCGGGGGCGTTTTGAAGTTATTAAAAAGAAACCATATTTTATTATTGATGGCGCTCATAATGAGGATGCAGCTGCTTCGTTGGCACAAAATATAAAACATTACTTTGAAGGTAAGAGAATTATTTTTATTATGGGTGTTCTGGCAGACAAAGATTATGATGCCGTATTAAGACATACAGGGAAATATGCAGTCAAAATATATACAATTACACCGAATACGATACGCGGTTTACCGGCTGAAAAGTTAGCCCAAACTGCTTTAAAACATAACAGCCAGGTTGTCATTGCAGGGACTGTTTTGCAGGCTGTTAAACTAGCTTACGAAACAGCAGGTGAAGAAGACGTTATAATTGCTTTTGGTTCTTTATCCTATCTAAATGAGATTTACGATGCACTAGGAGTGGCATTGCCATAGCTGTACAAGGAGGACTTTTATGGATGACAAAAAAATAGAAGAAGCAGTTAAGCTGTTTTTAGAGGGAATCGGCGAGGATATTCATAGAGAAGGTCTTACTGATACACCGAAGAGGATAGCAGCGATGTGTAAAGAAATATTCGGCGGACTGAATCAGGATGCGGGAGAATTTCTGTCCAGAACTTTTAATGCCGTAAATAATGAAATTATTATTGAAAAGGATATTACATTTTATTCCGTCTGTGAACATCATTTACTGCCGTTTTACGGGAAAGCACATATTGGATATATACCTGACGGTAGAGTATTAGGACTTAGTAAACTGGCAAGAACGGTGGATACTTATGCACGCAGGCCGCAGATACAGGAACAACTGACCGCACAGATTGCAGATGATATTATGAAATACCTTAAACCAAAAGGAGTGATTGTATTATTGGAAGCAGAGCATATGTGCATGACAATGCGAGGAGTAAAAAAGCCCGGAACTTTAACGACTACTTTACTTGGCAGAGGAGTTTTTGAAAATAACACAGAGCTGAGAAATTCATTTTTTCAACTGTTAAAATAAGCAATAAATTGTCACCCGATATTATGCAGGATTTCTTTCGTTTGATTACAGGAGAGAATGTATTTCACTATCAATTTGGGCAGTTTCGGGGGTAAACTTGCGAAATGCATGAGGTGTATTATGAAAATAGGAAATAAAAATTTTGATCTGAAAGAACAAACCTATATTATGGGGATATTAAATGTTACTCCGGATTCTTTCTCTGACGGAGGCAAATATAATAGTGTTATGGAAGCAATGAAGCAAACACAGAAAATGGTAGCCGAAGGTGCACATATTATCGACGTAGGCGGCGAATCTACAAGGCCCAATTTTACACAGATAACGGATGAGGAAGAAATCCGCCGGGTTGTTCCGGTAATTAAAGAAATAAAAAAACAATTTAATATACCCGTTTCTATTGATACTTATAAAAGTAAAGTTGCTAAAGCAGCCATAGAAGCAGGAGCAGATCTTGTAAATGATATATGGGGATTGAAATATGACAGTAATATGGCTGAAATCATCCGAAGTTATGATGTTCCTGTCTGTGTTACGCATAATAGAAAAGTAGCTATTTATGAGAATTATCTGGAAGATGTCATCTCAGATTTAGAGGATAGTATTCGAATCGGGCTTTCAGCGGGTATCAAACAGGAGAAATTTATTATCGATCCCGGTATCGGTTTCGCTAAGACTTATGAGATGAATCTTACGTTATTGAACCATCTTGAGGAACTGCACCGGTTAGAACTTCCCATTTTATTAGGTACTTCAAGAAAATCAGTGATAGGCCTTACCCTGGATTTACCGCCCGAACAACGGCTGGAGGGTACTATTGCAACTACGGTTATTGGAGTATTAAAAGGTTGCAGTTTTATAAGGGTTCATGATGTATTACCGAATTACCGAGCAGTAAAAATGACGGAAGCTATACGTAAGGAACAGAAGGTATAAGAAAGAAACTGTTTTTCAGTTTCTTATTCGTGTCGTATGGCGGCCATATCGCAAAGTTTGAAAGGGGTTTAGTATGGATCAGATAAGAATAACCAACCTTGAAGTGTTTGGACATCATGGTGTTTATAAAGAAGAAAATGTACTAGGACAAAAGTTTTTAGTTACCGTTATACTATATGCCGATTTATCGAAAGCTTCCGGTAACGATGATTTATCAAGGTCCGTTAATTATGGCGAGGTCTGCCATTTTATAAAACGTGAAGTGGAAAAGTATACTTTTAAATTAATTGAAACATTAACCGAACATCTGGCAAGGGAGATATTAATTCATTTTCCTCTTATAGAGAAAGTTAATCTGGAAGTTAAAAAGCCCTGGGCACCCATTTTACTGCCCATAGAAACGGTTTCAGTAGTTATGGAGAGAGAATGGCACCGGGTTTATTTGAGCATTGGTTCCAATCTTGGTGATAAGGAAAAAAACTTAAAAACAGCCGTAGAACTATTAAAAGCAGATAATTTATGCAAAGTAGCCAATGTTTCAAATTTTATTGTTACCGCACCGGTTGGAGGGGTAGAGCAGGATGATTTTTTAAATGGTGCTCTTGAGATTCAAACACTTCGAACCCCTTTTGAACTTTTGGAGCTGATACATGAAATTGAAGCAAAATTAAAACGGGAGAGGATCATACATTGGGGGCCGAGAACGATAGACCTGGATATTCTTTATTATGATGAAATCGTGATTAATACTGAAAATTTAATTATTCCCCATCCGGAAATTAAAAACCGGGAGTTTGTATTAAAACCACTGTATGAAATTGCCCCCGATTACATTCATCCCATATACAAAGCTACAACGTACCAATTACTGCAGGATTTAATCTAGCGCAGGCGGCTGAAAAACGGAAACAGTATTATTCAGACCAACAGGTATATAATAGGACACTTTTTCATTAAAATCATTAAAAAATACTTTATTTCCTGCAATATGTATGTTTTTAAAATTCCCCTCCATTATGTTCTGGGATTTACCTGTATTAAGGTCCATTACTCCGATATGGTTATTTTTATTGTTATCAACCTGATAGTATAAAAATCTGCCATCTTCCGAAATATTGTAAGTACTGCATCTTTCATTTAAAACTAGAGTTTTATGACCGCCGTTTAAACCCATACGATTTATGGAATAGTTATCTGAAACCGACATAAAATAAATGTAATTTTGATTAGCTTTAATTAAAATCGGAGCATAACATTCTCCTTCAAAAACGGTAGATATACTGCCGTTTTTTAAATTCATGGAATAGAGGTAATGATCTTTCTTAGTTCCGCTGTAATATAAAACAGAATCATCTATAGTCATAGGGAGGATTCCTTCATCTGATAATTTCTTTTCCCCGGATCCGTCTATTCCTACTTTATAAAATTTTAAACCGTCTTCGTTCGTATAATGCTGATAATATACGTTATTGCCATACACATTTAATAAACCGCTGGGATTATCGTTTAAACTTTTTGTATTTCTGCCGTTTAAATTAATACGGTATAAACCCGCATTTCTAAAAGCAAATACACTTGGTTTGCTCTTTTCCTTTTTATGATTCATACGGGAATAGTAAATATAACTGCCGGTTGCATTAATGTATTCTGCTCTGTCATTACTAATCTTTTTAAAATTAAGCATGTCCAAATCCATGGAATATAAAGTACCGTCATCTTTTAAATTACTAAAATATATTCGGTCGTTATATTCGCAGAATAATCCTCCGTTAAACAGATTACCGGATGTATTGCCATAAGCCTTGTCAGCAATATATTTTGTTTTTATGGAATTTCGATAAAATAAAAAGATACTGCCTGTTATAATAATGATAATAAAAACACTGATAATTTTTTTATTAAGTTTCATAACACCACCCATCACACATCTTCAGGCAGATGTGTTACCACCTTTACCTATAATTAAAGTTCCTTTGTTTAATTATAAATCCATAATGTATATTGTGCAATGAATTCTTCTTAAGGATTGCATTCGTACACCAAAGTGTTATATAATTTGTGTAGAATTAAATACAAACCGAATAAAGTGATAAAGGCAGCGGTTTTTTTCATTTACTTAAATCCGAACAATTAATAGGAAAGTACCAAGAAAGAGGTTTATATGATTGATTTACAACAGAGCAGGGATGAAATTGATAAGGTAGATAAACAAATAGTAGATTTGTTTGAATATCGGATGCAATTAGTAAAAGATGTTGCGGAATATAAAATTCAGACTGGTAAAAAGGTTTTCGATAAAGAAAGGGAACAGGAAAAACTACGTGTTTTAAAAGGAATGGCAAGCAACGACTATAACAGCCACGGCATCCAGGAGTTATTTACACAGATAATATCAATGAGCCGTAAATTGCAATACGGATTAATCAGTGAAGGAAGTTTTAGACACCCATTTACTGAGCTTCAAAGTCTTCCCGTAGATCAGAATACAAAAGTTGTTTGTTTTGGTGTAAGGGGTTCCTATACGGAACAGGCTATGGAAGAGTATTTTGGATCGAATATCAGCCGTAGTTACGCTCCGTCTTTTAAAAAAGTTATGCAGGCTATCAAAGAGGGAGAAGCAGATTATGGTGTTCTTCCCATTGAAAACACTTCTACCGGCGGAATCTCCGACATTTATGACTTACTTGTAGAATTTGATAATTCTATTATAGGAGAACATGTTGTAAAAATCCAGCATGCACTTTTAGGACTCCACGGAGCTGAAATTAATGATATTCGTACAATTTATTCTCATCCACAGGGCCTTATGCAGTGTTCGAAATACATAGAACGCCATCCGCTTATGAAACCTGTAGAGTGTACCAGCACGGCAGACAGCGCTAAGAAAGTACTGGAAGATAAGGATATGACTCAGGGTGCCATTGCAAGTAAACAGGCTGCGGCTTATTATGGGCTTCAGATATTAGAAGAAGCAATTAACCATGAGGATTCTAATTCAACCCGCTTTATAATCATTTCAAGAGATAAAAAGTATAGAAAAGATGCCAATAAAATAAGCATCTGCTTTGAATTGCCTCATGAGAGCGGAACACTTTATAATATGCTCTCTCACTTTATTTATAATAATTTAAATATGACGAAAATTGAATCCAGGCCCCTGGAGGGAAAAGTTTTTGAATATCGTTTTTTTGTAGATTTTGAAGGAAATTTAAATGAAGCAGGTGTAAAAAATGCATTGTTCGGAATTCAGGAAGAAGCCATGAGTTTAAAAATATTAGGAAACTATAAATCGATTTAATGCTTCATACAATTTTCAAATAGTAATCACAAAGTAGACATAATTTCTTGTTAAACTTTAGTTATAAAATAAAGAAACAAATATTGAATGACAAAATATAATAACTAAAGTTTGAAAGGAGTAATAACTATGAACGATAACTTTTTTAATAACCAATTTAATGATAATGAAAATAATAATGATTTTACATCCAATAACAACAGAGATATTATTGAAAGTAATGTAATAATCTCCGATGTAAAACCGAAGAAAAAACATAAATTTTTAAAAAATCTATCAAAAATAGTTGTATCAGCGGCAGTATTCGGCTTAGTGGCAGGAGCTTCATTCCAGGGCTATTATGCATTATCAGGCCTGAATAATTCAAAAGGACAGATCGTTAACAGTGCCGGTGATAATAGTAAAGGGGGGCTGATGGCGTTGTTGCAGTGGAAACAGGAAACACAAAGAGTAATTCATCAGGGGATGTTTCTACTGTAGTAGAGAATGTAATGCCATCCATTGTAGCGATTAATTCAACAGTGAATGATGTGACCAGTGACTTTTTCGGCAGACAATACAGCGAAGATGTACAGGGCAGCGGTTCAGGTATTATAATTGGACAGAATGAAAATGAAATATTAATTGCAACCAATAACCACGTTGTAGCAAATGCTAAAACCGTTAATATCGTATTTGCAGATAATACAACAGCATCGGCTACGATAAAAGGTACGGAGCCAAGTAATGATTTAGCTGTCGTATCAGTAAAACTCTCAGATTTAAAAGAAGGAACCATAGATAAGATTAAAATTGCAACCTTAGGTGATTCCAAATCTGTAAAATTGGGCGAGATGGCAATTGCAATCGGTAATGCGTTAGGTTATGGCCAATCCATAACGGTTGGTTATGTCAGTGCTTTAGATCGTGAAGTAACCGTTGATGGTGTCACTTTAAAAGTGTTACAAACAGATGCAGCGATTAATCCCGGTAACAGCGGCGGCGCATTGCTTAACTCTAAGGGTGAAGTAATCGGTATTAACTCTGTGAAATACGTAGATGACAATGTTGAAAGTGTTGGTTATGCGATTCCTATCTCCGATGCCATTCCGGTTATTAATGAATTAATGAACAGAACGGTATTAACGGATAAAGAGAAAGCATATTTAGGAATTGCCGGAAAAGATGTTACCGATGATTATTCCCAGAGATTCAATATGCCGGTTGGTGTTTATGTGGGTGAATTAAAAGAAGGTTCCGCTGCCAAAAAAGCGGGTATAAAAGTTGGAGATATTATTATTTCAGTAAATAATATAACGATTAAAACAATGGCTGATTTACAGGAAGTATTGGGATATACCAAAGCAGATACAAACGGTACGGTAGTAGTCAAATCTTTAGAAGACGGAAAATATGTTGATAAGACAATTAACGTAACTTTTGATGCCAGACCTGCCGGTAATTAAATGTATTAAAGATTGATGTAAATTAATAACCTTAAATAAATAAACCGTTAAAAACTTTAATAAAATGATAATTTTGAAGACTTTATTATCTGAAAGATTTAACTGAATAATATTTTTAATAATTATAAAAGATTAGGGTGTCAAAAGCCATACAAATAATTAACGAACCATAATTTTAAATTGACCTTTTGACAGCCTAATCTTATAAAATTAAAATGAACAGAGAGTGTCCATAAGAGTGTTGCTTTTATGGACACTCTGTTATTTCCGCGAAAACAAAGTGAGAATTAGAAAGCTTGCTTGCAATAATTCGAACGCGCACGCGAACCGAAGAAACTCGCAAAGCGTGTTTCTTCCGGTTTACGCGAAAGTACAGTTAATATAAGCTTGTTTGAATGATTGTAAATAGGGAGAAAGGGAGAAGCTCAGAGATAGTAATTGATTGAAATGTGACAAAATACAATAAAATCCAACAAAATAAGATAAAATAGATACCTCCTTGACAGAAAATTAATACTTGGGTATGATAGGCTTATAATTGTACAATAAGTGAGGTGGCACATCGATATGAAGGAGAGAGAAGAACTAGATAATAATGATATGCCGAGTAAATATTCGGTCTCAGTTGATGTTATAATACCGGTATATAAACCGGATACAAAATTTAATCAGTTAATGGAAAGACTGGTAAAACAAACAGTAAAGCCAAATCGGATCATATTACTTCATACCGTGGAGACAGAAACCGATAGTATAGATAATCCGGAAGAAGCCCTGGCATATGCCCTGAGTTTAAACAGTTCCGGCTGTAAGATTGAGCGTTATGAAATAAAAAAACCTGATTTTGATCATGGTGGAACAAGAAACTACGGTGCTTCCCTGTCACAGGCTGAAATCATTGTTTTTATGACACAGGATGCAGTTCCGGCCGATGTAAATCTGATAAAATCTCTGCTTATACCTTTTCAGGACAAGAAGGTCGCAGCAGCTTATGGAAGGCAGTTAGCTATGCCAAAAAGCGGTATCATTGAAAGTTATACCAGACAGTTTAATTATCCCGATCAAAGTTTCACAAAATCATTGGAGGACTTACCTGTGCTGGGTATAAAAACTTATTTTTGCTCTAATGTATGTGCCGCATACCGAAAAAGCGTTTACGAAGAGCTTTCCGGTTTTGCTACCAAGACAATATTCAATGAGGATATGATAATGGCAGCCGGAATTATTAATGCCGGATACTCCATAGCATATGCTGCCGGCGCCAGGGTTTATCATTCCCATGTATATACTTATGTACAGCAATTTAAAAGAAATTTTGATTTAGCTGTTTCACAAAAACAGTATAATCATATCTTTTCATCCGTTAAATCAGAAACGGAAGGTACTAAATTGGTAAAACAGACCTTAGATTATTTAATCGAGAAAAAAGAGTATATTTTAATCCCTGACTTAATATTCATAAGCGGGTTTAAATATCTGGGTTATTTAGCTGGGAAAAATTATGATAAGCTCCCTTCGAGTCTGATAAAAAAACTAAGTATGAATCCTTCTTACTGGAAATGAAGAAACTAAATAATGATAGAAATTAAAATGACTTACCTGTTTTTGCAGGTAAACTTCCGGAAAGGTCAGGAAAAGGTATGAATCGTGTAAATATTATTATGGCAACATATAACGGCGAGAAATATATAAGAGAACAGCTTGAATCTATATTAAAGAATACTTATAAAAATTGGAAATTATGGATATTTGATGATGGCTCAGCGGATGATACCAAAGGTATAATTGAAGAATATGTTCGTCGTCAACCGGATAAAATTATGTTTCAGCAGAATAACAGAAATAAAGGAGTTACTCTGAATTTTTTAGAGGGTGTTCAATATGCGGCTGATTTTAACAGAAGATTACAGGAAGAAGCGGGACGGCTTGAAGAAGCGGATGGTGATGATTCGGAGCCGGTACCTGTGATGGATTACTATATGTTTTGTGACCAGGATGATGTCTGGATGACAGACAAAATTGATAAAACTATGATTCAAATGAAAAAGGTAGAGAAGAAATACGGACAAGATATCCCGTTAGCAGTATTTACAGATGCTTTGGTCGTAGACAGCAATTTGAACATCCTAAACCGCTCCTTTTATAAAAGCAGTAAATTAGATACCAGGAAAGTTGACCTGCCCCATATTATGATGGAAAATAAATTAATCGGATGTACCGTTATGTTTAATGAATCTTTAAGAAAATATATGACTGTTCAGCCCATCAATGCAAGATATCATGATTGGTGGGTAGCTTTAATTGCTGCTACATTTGGTAAAATTAATTTTTTACCTACCGTTACATTATTTTACAGACAGCATGGCGGGAATGTGGTTGGAAATCAAAACTTTTTGTCCTATATACACGATCGCGTTTCCTCTTTAGAAAAGCAAAAAGAAGTTATATATAAAACCGCGCTGCAGGCAGATGAATTTTACCGTATGTTTGAGTCGGAAATGCCAATAAGACAAAAGTTACAGGTTTATTCCATGGCAAATATACTAAATCAAAATTGGATTAAAAGAAGACATCTGGTTTTAAAATTCGGGTTTATGAAAACAGGTGTTTTAAGAAACCTGGGATTACTGTACATTCTTTAGAAAATGAAACCGAAATTTTCTCATAATCCATGATAGTATTCCTTATTAGAAATTGTTTTACAAATATCCGATAAAAGGCGGAGTTTTTCCGCCGTATATAAATTGTTATTCAAAAAATGTTTTAATTATTGACAATTAATACTCATATTGTTAAAATGAATACAATTTAAATGCATAGAAATACATGGGAGGTTCCTATGAAGAAAATGGTGTTATCAATACTGGTGGATAATACGGCCGGCGTATTAAGCCGTGTATCAGGTTTATTCAGCAGAAGAGGTTACAATATAGACAGTTTAACAGTTGGTGAAACACAGGATCCTGCTTATTCCAGAATGACTGTAGTTGTGAATGGTGATGACCAGATTTTAGAACAGATCCGAAAACAATTATTAAAGTTAGAGGATGTCAGGGAAATCCGTGAGCTGCTTCCGGAAGAATCTGTATGCAGGGAGTTAATTCTGGTAAAAGTATTGTCGACAGTAAAAGAAAGACAAGCAATTATTGCGGTAGCCGACATTTTCAGAGCTAAAATCGTAGATGTGGCTATGGAATCCCTCATGATAGAATTAACCGGTAACCAGGCTAAAATAGATGCTTTTATAAAGTTATTAGAGGGTTATACCATAAAGGAAATTGTAAGAACGGGAATAACCGGTCTTACAAGAGGTTCAGGAGATATAGCGGATTATCTGGATGATTAAGCAGTCGTAGGTGACATTATTTAAAACGCCTGCATACGTGCAGGCGGTGTTATTTAAATTGAGACTTTAACAAGTTAAATGGGTAAAGATAAAAGGGATTATTTCAAAGAGTGGCGACACTTTTTACAATAATAAATTATTATATTTAGGAGGATACGAAGATGGCAAAGATATTTTACCAAGAAGATTGTAACTTATCATTATTAGAAGGCAAGACAGTAGCTATTATCGGTTACGGCAGTCAGGGACATGCCCATGCTTTAAACGCAAAAGAATCAGGTGTTCATGTGATTATCGGTCTGTATGAAGGCAGTAGCTCATGGGCAAAAGCAGAAGCTGCCGGCTTTGAAGTATATACTGCAGCAGAAGCTGCAAAAAAAGCAGATATGATTATGATCTTAATTAACGATGAAAAACAGGCCAAGATGTATAAGGAATCCATTGAACCTAATTTAGAGCCGGGTAATGCTATTATGTTTGCTCATGGTTTTGCAATTCATTTCGGTCAGATTATTCCGCCAAAAGATGTTGACGTTATTATGATTGCTCCAAAAGGGCCCGGACATACGGTAAGAAGTCAATACAAAGAAGGACAAGGCGTTCCTTGTCTAATAGCAGTAGCACAGGATGCAACCGGTAAAGCTCATGATTTGGGATTAGCATATTCCCTTGCAATTGGTGGCGCAAGAGCCGGTGTACTTCAGACTACATTCAGAGAAGAAACAGAAACAGACCTTTTCGGTGAGCAGGCTGTTCTTTGCGGCGGTGTAACCCAATTAATGAAAACCGGTTTTGAAGTTTTGGTAGAAGCAGGTTATGAGCCGGAAAGTGCTTATTTTGAATGTATTCATGAAATGAAGTTAATTGTTGATCTGATTAATGAAAGTGGTTTTGCCGGAATGAGATATTCTATCTCCAATACCGCAGAATACGGTGATTATATTACCGGACCTAAGATCATTACTGAAGATACAAAGAAAGCAATGAAACAGGTTCTTAAAGATATCCAGGAAGGTGTATTTGCACGTAACTGGTTACTTGAGAATCAGATCGGCTGTACTAATTTCTTAGCAATGAGAAGAAGAGAATCCGAACATCAATTAGAAAAAGTCGGAGCAGAACTTCGTAAGATGATGAGCTGGACGAATAAAGATAAACTCATCAATAACTAAAAATAATTAATTTATTGGATTTATAACAGGAAGAAATGTTTAGGAGTTTCGACTGTTTTAGAAAAAAAGGAGAATATCCCCGGATGAGGTAATTATAATAACCGGGGATATTCTTATTTTGTTACATAGGAAATTCCTGCGGATTTAGTTTCATACTTCCAAAGAACTGCAGGGCAGTTTCTTTTCCACACTTTGACCCTTATGGAAATATCAGCTAATAAATATTTATTGTTACAACCTCTGTATTCATGTAAAATAGTATTGGATTATTACATACAGGATTAATGAATAGGATTATTACGATATTAAACGATCGTAATGTCTTTCCTATTATGTTTTGTTACTTATACATTTAGGTTAAATTCAATAAAATGGAGACAAGGAATGAATTATAATTATACGGATACAATTGAATATTTACTGGACTGGTACGACAACAATGCCAGAATATTGCCATGGAGGGAAAATCCCAAGCCCTATTATGTTTGGATTTCGGAAATTATGCTGCAGCAAACCAGGGTAGAAGCGGTAAAAATCTATTTTGACCGTTTTATCAATACCCTGCCGGACATAAAGTCACTGGCATATGCCAAAGAGGAGCAGCTTCTTAAATTATGGGAGGGGTTAGGGTACTATAACAGAGTCAGGAATCTTGGGAAAGCAGCCCGAATTATTTTGGAGGAATACAATGGTGAATTACCTCCGGATTATTCCAGTCTGTTAAAACTCCCTGGAATCGGTTCCTATACGGCAGGTGCCATAGCTTCCATAGCCTTTCAAATTCCGGAACCGGCAGTAGATGGTAATGTACTTCGGGTAATGAAGCGGGTGGCAGGTAGTTTTGACGACATTACCAAAGCAAGTATAAAAAAAGAATTGGAACAGGATATCAGGGAAATTATACCCAAGGAGAGGCCGGGTGATTTTAATCAGGCAATTATGGAACTTGGAGCTACGGTATGTATACCAAACGGGAAACCAATCTGTATGAAATGTCCTATTATGCATTTATGTAAGGCTTATCACAATAAAACTGAGATGAGTATTCCGGTTAAACAGGACAAAAAGGCGCGAAAAGTCGAAGACAAAACAATTCTGGTATTAGAGAAATCTGGTACGTATTACATTAGAAAACGTCATAATGAAGGCTTGCTTGCCGGACTCTGGGAACTACCTTCTCTGGAGGGAAAATTAACACCGTTACAACTGGAAGAATATTTAAAGAATCAGGGATATTCTGATTTTAATTATTATAGCTTAGGAGAAGGAAAACATATTTTTTCCCATATTGAATGGCATATGACAGGATTTTATGTGCATATCACAAAAGAAGATAAGGTAGCTGAAGAAAGTGTTTACAACTCAGATATATCTTTAAACGAAGCCTGGGTAACGAAAAAAGAAATCGATGAGATTTATACACTGCCAAGCGCATTTGAAAAATACAGGGGAGTATTGGAAAATCGTGATTAAGTTTTTATAAAAGTATAAAAATAAAAATAATCTATATAATATCAGAGACATTATTTACTGTACTATTTCAAATTGATAGACAAAAATGAACATAATTGCGAAACGGAATTATTGTATTAATCGTATGTTATAAACTGTAATTATCTTGTTTCGTAATTACCTAAATCAAGCATAGAATAAGGAGAACGATTATGGTAAATGTATATCTCATTTTTAACGGGAACTGCAGAGAAGCGGTAGAGTTTTATGCAGAGGTTTTTGGTACTGATATGCCCCAGATCATGACTATGGGAGATGCTCCGGAGGATCCGGATTATCCGGTCTCAGAAGAAAATAAAAAATTAATCATGCATGCCAGACTTAACATCAGCGGTAGTTACGTTATGTTTTCCGATAATGTGGCCGGATCGGCATTTACCCAGGGAAATAATATCAGTCTTGCTGTTGTCCATAATAACGTAGATGAAATAAAAAATTGGTTTGAAAAATTAAAAGATGGCGGTAAGGTTGAAATGGAATTGCAGGAAACTTTCTGGAGTAAATGTTACGGTTCCTTAACGGACAAGTTTGGTATTCACTGGCAATTAAGCCATGAAAGTAATAATTGATTAAAGAAGGGTGCTGTTGCTACAGCTGAAATATATTTTTCTGGTGAGAATTTGCAGCAGCATCCTATATTCGTTATATAAATTATTGATGTTTATAAAATTGTATAAACCGCTTTGCTGCTTCCGATAGCCTGGAATTACTTAAGTAAGCAAAACCTACTTCTCTTTTGCCTAAGGGCTTTTCTAATGGAATTTCTATCAGGATTCCACCTTCTAATTCTTTTTGTATAAATTCTTTAATTACGCAGGAGACCCCGAGCCCGATCTTAGCAAATTCAATTAACAGATCCATATTACTGACTTCGAGTATCTGGTTAGTTTCAATCTGGTTTCTTGTAAAATAATCTTCAATATATAATCTGGTCATATTTTTTTCATCAAGCAGCATAACATTAGCTGTCTTAAAAATATCGTCCGAAATACCAGATAATTTATTATCCTTAGAACGTTTTACCTGAACTGACACGGAGGAGGTAGATTCACGTACTCTTAAATTTTCCAGGTATGATTCCGTAGTAACAAAAATATCTTCAATCTGCTCTACCGTATAAAAATCTAAATTTTTTAAATTAACCGGTTTTCCAATTAAACCAATATCCAGTTTTCCACGTTCCAATAATTCTAAAGTCTGGAAGGTCGACTGACATTCTATGGTTATTTTAATATGTGGATGGGAAGATACAAAACGCTTCAGATATGGGAGTAAGATATACTTACACAATGTAGTGCTGACTCCGATACGGAGATGCCCGATTCCTAATTCGTTAATACGTTTTATATTTGCTTCCCCCTGCAGCAAGGTATCAAAAGCAGATTTTGTATGTTCATATAACAGGTTTCCCTCCTCGGTAAGATGAACTCCTCTTGAGGTTCTGTTAAATAAAAGGATACCCAGATTCTCCTCCAGTTTTGTTATGGCTTTGCTGATGGCAGGCTGGCTGATATAAAGCTCTTTTGCTGCATGGGATATATTACCTGTTTCTGCTACCGTGTTAAAAATTTTATATAAGGATAAGTTTTGTTCCATAGTTTCTCCCATTGCATCCCTTTCTTTTCCTTCGCAAAATCATGTAAGCCATTGGAAGAATAGCAAAAGCAGCTATTCTTCGAGATTTATGCATAATAAGTATGGGTTTTAGTGTGAAGAGTATAATAGCAGGATATATGATTCATGTTTTAAAATTATAACTATAACTATAAGTTATAATACATATTCTTAATATGTATTTCAATTATAGCAAAGAGTATGTTAGAATAGCAATAACAAAAATAAAATAGTTAAGGATGAAATAACAATAGAAAATATATCCTATAAGAGGACGAAAGGAAGAGGGCTATGAATTATAATGTTGCTGTTATACCGGGGGATGGGATTGGTCCTGAAATAATTACGGAAGCGAAGAAAGTACTGGACAAAATAGGCGAAAAGTACGGCCACAAATTTACATATACTGAAGTACTTATGGGGGGTGTTTCCATTGATGCGACAGGAGTACCTTTAACAGAGGAAGCTTTGGAAACTGCCGGAAAAAGTGATTCGGTGCTGCTTGGTGCGGTTGGAGGTAAAGTCGGACAATCCAATTGGTACAGCCTTCCACCCCATCTTAGACCGGAAGCCGGACTTTTAGCTATCCGTAAAGGGTTGGGACTATTTGCAAATCTAAGACCGGCCGTTTTATTTGATGAGTTAAAAGGTGCCTGTCCGCTTAAGGATGAAATTATCGGTGATGGGTTTGATTTTGTGGTAGTAAGAGAGTTAACCGGCGGATTATATTTTGGAGAACGTAAAACTTATGAAGAAAATGGTCTCAGAAAAGCCATGGATACATTAGTGTATGATGAAAATGAAATAAAAAGAATTGCCAAATGGGCGTTTGAAATTGCCAAAAAAAGAAATAAAAAGGTCTGCAGCGTAGATAAGGCCAATGTAATTGATTCGTCCCGGTTATGGAGGCAGGTCGTAAAAGAAGTTTCCGCTGATTATCCTGAAGTGGAATTAAGCGATATGCTTGTTGATAATTGTGCTATGCAGATAGTAAAAGATCCGAAACAATTTGATGTTATCTTGACCGAGAACATGTTTGGTGATATTTTATCCGATGAAGCAAGTATGATAACAGGTTCCATCGGTATGTTAGCTTCCGCAAGTCTTGGTGATACGAAACTTGGATTATATGAACCGAGTCATGGTTCCGCACCGGATATAGCAGGACAGGATAAAGCTAATCCAATCGCCACCATATTGTCCGCTGCTATGATGCTAAGGTATTCTTTTGATTTAGAGGAAGAAGCGGACCGGGTTGAAGAAGCAGTTAAAACCGTACTTAAGAAGGGATACCGTACCGTAGATATTATGTCTGAGGGTAAAACATTAGTAGGAACCAAGGAAATGGGTGACCGTATTACTGATGAAATCTAATTTTTATAACTGTGAATTAAGGGTTAAAAGTCTAATAAATTGAATGAATACGAATGAATAATAGATTCAATTTAGCTGACTTCCCTCGTACATAATATTTTCTTCTTTAAACCTTTTGCGCCGGGTAATTAATGATAAGATAGATTAAAAACTTTAAAATATTCAATTTACATAATAGGATTAAATTATGTATAAGTTTATAAACTGATAAAATAAATGGAGGATATGAGTATGGGAATGACAATGACTCAAAAAATCTTAGCAGCTCATGCCGGACTTAAAAGCGTAACAGCCGGTCAGTTAATTGAAGCAGATTTGGATTTAGTTTTAGGTAATGACGTAACAGCTCCGGTGGCTATTCATGAGATGGAGAAAGTAAATAAAAAAGGAGTATTTGATAAGGATAAAATTGCTTTAGTACCGGATCATTTTACTCCGAATAAGGATATCAAATCTGCAGAACATTGCAAATGTATGCGGGATTTCGCTATGGAACATGAAATAACCAATTATTTTGAGATCGGCGAAATGGGTATTGAACATGCGCTTTTACCGGAAAAAGGTCTGGTTGTTGCAGGAGACGCGGTTATCGGAGCGGATTCACATACCTGTACATACGGAGCCTTGGGGGCATTCTCCACCGGTGTGGGCAGTACGGATATGGCAGCCGGTATGGTTACGGGAAAAGCATGGTTTAAAGTTCCATCCGCCCTTAAATTTGAATTAACCGGCAAACCTGCAAAGTGGGTAAGCGGTAAAGATGTAATTTTGCATATCATTGGTATGATAGGAGTTGACGGTGCTTTATACAAATCCATGGAATTTGTCGGTGACGGAATAGCTAATTTAAGTATGGATGACCGTTTTACAATGGCAAACATGGCAATTGAAGCAGGAGCGAAAAACGGTATTTTCCCTGTGGATGACAAAGCAGTGGAATATATGAAAGAGCATTCAAAAAAAGAATATACAATCTATGAGGCAGATGAAGATGCGGAATATGATGAAACTTACGCAATTGATTTATCAACCTTAAAACCAACCGTTGCATTTCCTCATTTGCCGGAAAATACAAAGACCATAGATAAAGTAGGTGAGATTAAGATAGATCAGGTTGTTATCGGCTCCTGCACCAATGGCCGGATTGATGATTTAAGAATTGCTGCCAAAGTAATGGAAGGAAAAAAAGTAGCAAAAGGCATGCGCGTAATAATATTTCCTGCAACTCAGGATATTTATCTTAAAGCTCTGGAAGAGGGGTTGTTAACTACTTTTATAAAAGCAGGTGCGGTTGTCAGCACACCAACCTGCGGACCTTGTCTCGGAGGACATATGGGTATTTTGGCTGCAGGGGAAAGAGCCGTAGCAACAACAAACCGTAATTTTGTAGGCCGTATGGGACATGTAGATTCTGAAGTTTATTTAGCAAGTCCGGCCGTAGCAGCAGCAAGTGCCATAACCGGCAAAATATCAGGGCCGAGTGAATTGGGATTATAAGACACATTCATAAAGTGAATGATAGAAGCTAAATTGGCTAAGAAATAACCTTGATATTTTCTCCCGGCTGCGGCTGAATGAGAGGCAAGAGTGAAGAAAAATATAAATAAAGAAAGGATGCCACAAGATAATTCTTTCACTCTTTTTATTTGTGGCAGTATCGCTGGTTAACCTGCGGTATGTAAAGGTGTAAATTATGAAAGCACATGGAACAGTACACAAATATGGGGATAATGTAGATACGGATGTAATCATTCCTGCAAGATATTTAAATTCTTCCGATCCTGCGGAACTTGCTAAAAAATGTATGGAGGATATTGATCCTGATTTCGTAGGCAGGGTAAAAGCCGGAGATATTATAGTAGCCAATAAAAATTTTGGATGCGGCTCCTCCAGAGAGCATGCGCCGATAGCTATAAAAGCAGCCGGAATCAGCTGTGTGATTGCTGAAACATTTGCAAGAATATTCTTCCGTAATGCTATCAATATCGGGCTGCCTATTATAGAATGCCCGGAAGCTGCTAAAGCAATTGAAGCAGGGGATGAAATAGAGATTGATTTTGACAATGGTAAAATCTATGATATTACAAAAGGTACCAGCTACCAGGGCCAGCCATTCCCTGAATTTATGCAGAAAATAATAAAAGCTGAGGGATTAATTAATTATATTAACGGTTAATTCAGGCTAAGTGTGTATTGAACGGAATTATTAAATAGTATAAAATATAAAAAGCTTTCGGGAATTATATCGATCTATGTTATCTGTAAAAATAGTTTAATTTATTTTTATAGGAGCTATATCATTTCCTGGGGAGCTTTTTTTATATCTGGATACGGCTATATGTCCCATTTTAATCTGGTAGCAGTTGTATTAAATATATAAAAGTGGTAAAATATAAAAAAAAAACAGGCAATCCAAATACTTTGGAAATAGGTGAATTATGAAAGATTATGTAATAATAACGGAATCTACTGCTGATCTTTCCCAGGACATGATTGACGAATTGGGAATTAAAGTAATGCCTATGGCATTTGAATTAAATGGAAAAAGTTACATGCACTATCCGGACACCAGGGAAATGAACATACACGAGTTTTACCAGCGTCTCAAAAAAGGGGAAAAATCCGTTACATCATTAATTAATACGGAAGCCTTTCTTGAATTTTTTGAACCTATTTTAAAAGATGGTAAGGATATTCTTTACATTGCATTTTCATCCGGATTAAGCGGAACTTATAATTCTTCCCTGCTTGCCAGAGAAGAATTATTGGAAAAATATGAGGATGCAAAAATAATCTGTATTGATTCAAAAGCAGCATGTGCGGGAGAAGGTTTACTGGTTTACAGTGCGGTGAAAAAAAAGGAAGAAGGATTAAACCTTTTGGAATTAGGCAGCTGGCTTGAACAGAATATACTAAAACTATGTCATTGGTTTACCGTTGATGATTTAAATCACTTAAAACGCGGCGGCAGAGTCAGTGCTTTTAGTGCAGGAATAGGAACTGCTCTAAATGTAAAACCTATTCTTCATGTTGATAACGAAGGACATTTAATTCCAATGGAAAAGGTCAGGGGCCGCAAAAAATCTCTTTATGCACTTTTAGATCATATGATTGATACCTGTGCCCCGGCTAAGGGTCAGGTTGTATTTATTGGACATGGTGACACCTATGAGGATGCGGAATTTTTGGCAGATCTAATAAGAGAAAAGTTTGATGTGCAGGATATTATTATTAATCCAATCGGACCGATTATCGGAACCCATTCAGGACCCGGTACCATAGCATTGTTCTTCTTTGGAACACAAAGATAAAGAGACCATAGAAAAAAGTATGGAGGTACAACATGAGATTGACTTTTATTGGAGCTACACATGAAGTTACAGGAAGTTGTTATTATTTAGAGGCTTGCGGAAAACATATATTAATAGACTGTGGTATGGAACAGGGAAAAGATATATATGAAAATCAGGAGATTCCAATACCATCCGCCAAAATAGATGCCATATTATTAACTCATGCACATATGGATCATGCCGGAAAACTCCCTCTGTTGTATGCACAGGGATTCAGAGGAAAAATTCATGCAACGGCTGCAACCAGTGATTTATGCGATATAATGCTCAGAGACAGTGCACATATTCAAATGTTCGAAGCGGAATGGAGAAACCGTAAAGGAAAAAGAAAAGGTGAAAGTCCGTTCTTACCTCTATATACAATGGAAGACACCTATGGCACCATACGTTCTTTTGTATCCCACGGATACAATGAAAAAATTAATTTATTTGATGGTATCCAATTTCGTTTAGTTGATGTAGGCCATTTACTTGGTTCTGCAAGTATTGAAATCTGGGTTACCGAAGAGGGAGTTACGAAGAAAATTGTATTTTCCGGAGACATCGGAAATAATAATCAGCCTTTAATTAATGATCCCCAATATATCAGCGAAGCAGATTATGTTATCATGGAGTCTACTTACGGAGATCGCAGTCATGGAGCAAGACCGGATTATATCGGAGAGTTAACCAAAATTATACAGACTACCTTTGACAGGGGCGGTAATGTTGTTATCCCATCCTTTGCGGTGGGAAGAACACAGGTATTATTGTATTTCATCCGTAAAATTAAAGCAGACCGAATGGTTACCGGACATGGAGATTTTAAAGTGTATGTGGACAGCCCATTAGCGAATGAAGCAACTCAGATTTTCAATGAAAATATGGTTGGTTATTTTGATCAGGAAGCAATGGAGTTAGTTAAGAAAGGTATTAACCCGATATCATTTCCGGGATTAAAAACCTCCGTAACCTCAGAAGAATCCAAAGCAATTAATTTTGATGATGACTGTAAAATAATAATCTCTGCCAGCGGAATGTGCGATGCAGGCAGAATCCGTCATCACTTAAAACATAATTTATGGAGAAGTGAAAGCACGATTTTATTTGTAGGCCATCAGTCAGTCGGTACTTTAGGGCGTATTATACAGGATGGTGCAACGGAAGTTAAGCTATTCAGTGAAACAGTCCAGGTAAATGCGGAAATCAAAAGGCTGGATGGAGTAAGCGGTCATGCAGATAAAGACGGATTACTAAAATGGATCAATCAGTTTAAAAAGAAACCACAAAGGGTATTTGTAGTTCATGGTGAATCAAATGTATGTGATTTATTTACCGAAACTCTGAAAAGTGAGTATGGATATGATGCGGTTGCACCTTTCAGCGGAGAAATTTATGATCTTCTTACCAATGAATGTCTGGAAAAAGGTAAAGCAATTGAAGTACAGGGCAGAGAGGATAAGAAGAAAGGAATTTCATCCGTATATGAACGCCTGGTAAATGCCGGAAAGCGTTTACTGGTTGTAATTCAGCATAATGAAGGAGGCACGAATAAAGATTTGGCCAAGTTCACAGATCAGATTAATTCCTTAAGTGATAAATGGGATAGATAAAATTATATATTTGTAGATTTAGAGTACTATTACGGAAGTTGATGCGGTGATATCAATAAGTAATAGTACTTTTTCTTTGGAAATTTTTATCGGTCTTATCATGAATTTTTTTAAGTTAGGATGCAGTACGTCCTTGTTTTATATAATAATAGGACATATAAACGTCCTTTGATTTCTTTTGACGGCAGGGAGTTTTTTATACAGAAAGCATAAAAAAAGCTGCCTGCCATAAGCAGATAGCACAATATGTAAATTCTTAAATTTATCCACACCTCATTATTAATATTAACACATTTTGAAAATAAAGTCTAGTATTATTTTTTTTATTCTATATAATAGACTTTGCAACTGATAAACAGTGGATAACGGCAGTTAAAACCGACTGTATGCAAGAACAAAACAGATTTTGCACGATAGCGAAGTTAATATGTCGAAAAAAAGGAGGTTACCAATATGACAAACCAGACAGAGCGTCTTTTGGAAGAGCAATACTTGAATAGTTGCATCAGTATCATTAAAAAAAATATTGATGCGTATAAGAAAGAAATTGAAATTATGAGTGCAGACATTGAAGATATGTATGATCGGTATCGGCATGATGATCCGGAAATATTTACAGAATTGTCAAACACCATCACCATGAATGAAAATATGAAAACAGCACTTCGTAAGAACAGGCGGGCTTTGAAGAAACCCTATTTTGGGCGAATTGACATCAAAGACCATGATATGGAAGAAGAGACATTCTATATAGGAAAGGGAGGAGTTATGAAAGACGCCACCACAATCATGGTTGTCGACTGGCGTGCTCCATTAGCCAATGTTTATTATGAAAATGGACTCGGTGAATGCTCCTATATAGCACCGGATAAAATAAAAATTACCATTGATTTAAAAAAGAAACGGACCTTTGAAATAGATGGAGAAAAGCTAATTGATTACTTTGATTCTGAAGTGGTGACCAATGATGATCTGCTGACAAAATATTTAGCGAAGAACAAAGAAGCGGTTCTAGGTGAAATCATAGCAACAATACAAAAGGAACAGAATGATATTATACGAAAATCTCCCTATCGTAATATGATTGTACAGGGAGTTGCAGGCAGTGGGAAAACCACCGTGGCAATGCATCGAATCTCCTATATCCTATATAACTACGCAGAAGATTTTAAACCGGAAGACTTTTACATCATTGGAAGTAATCGTATTTTGTTGAACTATATTACTGGTGTGTTACCTGATTTGGATGTACATGGTGTGAAGCAAATGACCATGGAACAGCTCTTTATCCGTTTGCTTTATGAAGATTGGAATGAAAAAAAATACAAAGTAATTCCATGTGATAAGAGGAACTATCGTAAAGGAACTTATGATTGGTTTCAAACATTAGAAGAATTTTGCAGTAAGCTAGAAGCTAAAGTGATACCACAGGAGGATATTTATTTAAATGACAAGCTTCTTTATTCTTCTGAACAGATTAAAGGATATATTGAGGAAGGTAAAAGATTATCGATACAAACAAAAATTGACGGTTTAAATCAACGTGTTTTAAACAAGTTAAAGAATGAGATTACAGGCAGAGAGATTACTTATACTCCGGAAATGAAAAAACAGTTAGTGAAAGATTATACGAAACGGTTTGGAGAGAAGAAATGGAAAGTCTCCATCTATGATTTATATAGTGAGTTTCTGATAAAACAAAAAGAAATATGGCATGAGGATATTGGGATACAAGAAATGAATGTTTCCATGAAGGAATTTGATGTATATGATTTAGCTGCCCTGGCATATTTGTATAAACGTGTGAAGGAAACAGATCCCATTCGTGAAGCGCACCACATCGTAGTGGATGAAGCACAGGATTTTGGTATGATGGCATATTCGGTGTTGCATTATTGCATTCCAAATTGTTCTTTTACTATTATGGGTGATGTATCCCAGAATATTCACTTTGGATATGGGCTCCACGACTGGGAAGAATTAAAGGACTTAATTTTAACAGACCGCTTTGACAACTTCGGAATATTATCTAAGAGTTATAGAAATACTGTAGAGATATCCAATTTTGCACAGAAAATATTACAGAAGGGCTCATTTTCCAGTTATCCGATTGAACCCATTATACGACATGGAGAGGAAGTATCTGTAACTGAGTGCCATGATGAGAAAGATATGTTGAACCAATCCGCCCGTATTATTGAAAAGTGGCAGCAGGAGGGATATGATACCATTGCGGTAGTATGCAGAAATGCTATGGAAGCAGAGCTTGTAGCTAAAAATCTTGGGAAACGTATCACTATCGAGGAGAGTGACCTGGAAAAAGCAGAATTTAAAAAAGGAGTTATGGTGCTTCCGGTAGAGTATACAAAAGGGCTGGAGTTCGATACAGTTCTCATATATAATCCAACCAGTAATAATTATCCCGAGGATGACGGCCACGCTAAACTTTTGTATGTAGCAGCAACTCGTGCTTTACATGAACTAACTATACTTCATGCAGGGGCTGTAACAAAATTAATATAAAAATAAATATAATAAATGTGAAGAGTCATTACAGAATTATAACTGAGAATGACTCTTTACTTATGTTCCCAATACCTGGGAAACAATACACTAAGCTTCCACCAGGCGAAGCATTGTATCCTAAAGAATATTCACTTGTGGTTTGAGCCCTTTTACTTTATAATGATATTCAAGAGTTAGATTATCGATAGTTTATAAAGTGGGGACGTGAAGTACATAATGAAAAAGATGCTTAAGCGGACAGGTCTTATTGTTTTGTGTCTTGTATTAGCTGTCGCGGTAATTTCGACCATATTGTTCCGGAATGAGCTGAGGTCGCTGTACTCGCTTCGAAAAGTTGACGAATATGGTATGTTTCAGATGACATATTATGGTGATTATGGATTTGATGATTTTTTGATAACCGGTGCAACAAGTGACAACGATATTGAAAGTTTTGTAACAAAACGACTGCTGAAAGGCCTGCCCATCGATTTGGGAATTACAGGGGATGGCTGTACCGCTTTTGTGACACGAAACAACGACGGTGAAATTATATACGGCAGGAATTTTGATTTTACGTATGCTCCTTCTCTGCAGGTATTTACAAATCCTAATAAGGGTTATGCGTCTGTTTCAACAGTCAATCTGTCTTTCGCAGGATACGGAAGAGATAATCTTCCCGAAGGTCTGAGTTTTAACAGCTTTTTGACTTTGTCGGCCCCGTATTTGCCTTTTGACGGTATCAATGAAAAGGGTGTTGCCATAGCCTTACTGGCGGTGCCGAAAGCGGACTATAGCAGCGACCCGGATAAGATTACGCTTAATACAACTACTGCAATACGGCTTGTATTGGATAAAGCCGCCACGGTTGACGAGGCGGTTCAGTTGCTCAGCAATTATAACATCTATTTTTCCGGGGGAATTGACTGTCATTATTTAATTGCGGATGCGGCTGGAGAATCGGTTCTTTTGGAGTATTACGACGGCAAAATGCAAACTGTAAGGCCGAGTGGGAATTATCAGATTGCATCAAATTTTATTGCATATAATGATGTCAATATTGGTGAGGGTTTTACGGAGTTTGACCGTTATAATACTGTCAAAGCAGCAATTGAAAAAAACAAAATCGGCCTCACCGATGAACAGGCACTTTCCCTTCTGGCGGAAGTCGGCGTTATGGATGGAGCTACGGACAAGCTGCAATGGTCCGTACTGTACAATCTGACATCAGGTAATGTAGAACTTTTCGCCCAAAGGAATATACATAATATAATACATACGCAATTAGATATGAACCCTTAGCTTATGTGAGCGGTGACGATTCTATTAAAAGTTCAACCAATATTTTTTGATAGATCTTATCTATCACCTCATCTTTTATCTCGGAATCCAGGAAATATTCCACAGCATATTTCGCCTGAGCAACTAACATTTCAAGCCCATTGACAGCTTTCATTCCCAATGCTTCCGCCTGAAGCAGTAATTTTGTTTTAAGGGGATTGTAAATAATGTCCAAAACAGCCTCACACTCAGGATAAAGGGATAAATCAATGGGACTTGCATCCGTTTTGGGATACATACCTACCGGACTGGTATTTACTATCAGCTGTGCATCGGAATGGTAATTTTGGCATTCTTCATAGGAAATAAAGCCATCCCCTCCGGTTCTTTTCACAATAATAATATCCTTAGCCTTTAAATAATTAAGTACTGCTATAACAGCCTGGGCAGCACCTCCATTGCCAAGTACGATTACTTTTTTATCCTCTACTTTCACTCCGTTATGTTCAACCATATATAAAAATCCGGAAAAATCCGTATTATGCCCGATTAATTTACCATCTTTATGAACAATGGTATTTACAGCACCAATCTGCCTTGCGTTGTCATCTATCTCATCCAGGTACGGAATTACATCTTTTTTATAAGGAATCGTAACATTAATAGCCTTAAATTTCCTTTTCTCCATAAAAAGCGTAAACTCATCCTTTGATAAAGGAGTAATCTCATAATTATAATCTGCAAGCTTCTCATGAATGATCTTTGAATAACTATGTCCCAATTTTTCTCCTATTAATCCATATTCCATGTCAAATTCTTTCCTTCCTGTAATCATGAACTTCAGAGCTGAAGCTTAGGGCAACTGAAGCTATAAAGTTCGTATTAATTGTATGGTAGATTCAGAAAACTATAAGTTTCGCAAATACTTACAAAAATAAATTAGTTAAAGAATAATATAATTAATATAAATTTGCAAGAAAAATATCCGGTCATAATTTCGTATGCCATACATATATTGTTCTAAAGGAGGAGGAATGAGATGAATAAAAAAGACGAGCTGTTGAAAATCTTTTCGATAAAGCTTAGGACAATTCTTTCCAAGATAAATTTTGATTATGATTTATTACAGGAAATTCGTCTTAGGGTAAATGCACCCTTGCTGGTTATCTACGATAATCAGGAGTTTTTCGTAACTTCACAGTCAACACTTTCGGTAAGCGATGAAGATACCTATGTAATTACGAAAAATGAAATCCGGGAAACTATGGAATATATCAGTAACTATTCCCTGTATGCATTCGAAGAAGAGCTGAAACAGGGATTTATCACCATAACCGGAGGGCATAGGGTAGGTATTATCGGAAAGGCAGTTTTGGAAGAAAATAAAATAAAAAGTATGAAGCATATATCCTTTATCAACATCCGACTATCCCATCAGGTAAAGGGCTGTGCAGATAAGGTAATACCTTATATAACAGGTGTTATGGGAAATGACTGCTATCATACGTTAATTATATCACCGCCCCGCTGCGGAAAGACGACTCTCTTACGGGATGTAATCCGCCAATTATCCGACGGCAATGAAAAACGTCCGGGTATTACAGTAGGTGTAGTAGATGAACGTTCTGAAATCGGAGCCTGTTATATGGGCATTCCTCAAAATGAATTGGGAATCCGGACGGATGTATTGGATTGCTGCCCTAAGGCAAAAGGAATGCTTATGCTGATCCGGTCCATGTCCCCAAGAGTAATTGCCGTTGACGAAGTCGGATCCGTGGAAGATATCAGTGCCATAGAATATGTAATGAATTGCGGATGCAAATTAATAGCCACAGTTCATGGTAATTCTATTGAAGATATAAGAAATAAACCCATACTGGGAAAACTAGTGGAAGAAAAATTATTTGAGCGTTATATATTACTGAACAATCATGGAGGAGTAGGCCATCTGGAAGAAATCTATGATGAGAATGGTATGAGAATTTACTAAGTGTTCTTTAGGAATAAGAAAGGAGGTAGCTATGATAATTATTAAAGTGATTGGCTGTATATTAATACTGTCATCATCTGCCGGAATGGGTTTATATTTCAGCAGCGAATTAAAAAACAGGATTATGGATTTACGCGAATTAAAGAAGATTATCTTTCTTTTACGGGGTGATATCCGGTATGCCAATACTCCATTGCCGGAAGCAGTACAAGCCTTATCATTACGGCACGAGGGAAAATATAAAACATTTCTCTCCGGAATTGCAGACAGGCTAAATGAACTGGGCGGTGTTTCATTTTGTACCATATGGAAAGAGGCGGTTGTAAAGGAACTGGATAATACCTCGCTAAGTAAGAAGGATCTGGCTGGTCTTGGCCAGTTTGGAGAAAACCTCGGATATCTGGATAAGGATATGCAGATTAATACCATAGATTTATATATATCCCAAATAGAAGATGAAATAAAAGAACTGTCCCATAACGTAAAACAAAAGTCCTATTTATACAATTCCCTGGGTGTTCTGGGAGGGATATTTATAACGATTATAATGCTTTGAAGCGCTTAAGCCATAAACATTCACAAGGAGGATAACATGACTATCAACCTGATATTTAGAATTGCAGCGGTCGGAATACTGGTATCGGTTCTTAACCAGATACTTAAGCAATCTGGCAGAGAAGAACAGGCATTTTTGACTACATTGGCAGGGCTGATTCTGGTACTTTTTTGGATTGTACCATACATATCCGAGCTGTTTGAAATAATCAGGAATTTATTTACCTTATAAGGAGAAGGGAGCATAAGTATGATACAGATTGCCTTAATCGGTATTATTGTAGTTTTAATGGCAATACAATTTAAGAGTACGAAATCAGAATATGCAGTATACATAAGCCTTGTAGGATGCATTCTCATCTTTTACCTTGGAGTAAATAAATTAGAGATTATTATTGATACCATAAAGAAAATCCAGACTTATATCAGTCTTAATGAAACCTATATTTCCATATTAATTAAGATTATAGGGATTACATATATTGCTGAGTTTTCTTCAAATATCTGCAAGGATTGTGGACATACTGCAGTTGCCAATCAGATTGAACTGGTAGGTAAATTGACGATATTAGCGACTGGAATGCCAATTCTGCTGGCTTTGCTGGATACCATTAATGAATTTTTAACGGCATAGTTCATAGGAGGAGGATTCCTAATGATTATTTCTACGAAAAGAAACCGGAAAATAACTAAAATACTTATCTTTCTGCTGGTTCTTTTGTTCCTGTTATTAACGAAAGAAAAAGTATATGCAATGGAAAATGAAATCAATGTGGATGATTCCAATGAAACCAGCGGTACAGATTTCAATTATAATGATATACAGCGTGTAATTGACGAAGTTTTAGATTCGGGCGATAATATGAATTTTGAACAATACGTAACCGATCTTGTGACAGGTAATAAGAAGTTTTCTTTGCAGCAGATTGGTAACGATATTAAAAATGCCGTAATAAACGAAATCAGAGATAATATCGGCACCTTGACAAGCTTAATATCCATCGCTGTAATTGCTGCCGTTTTTACAAATTTTTCGTATGCTTTTCAAAATACCCAGGTGGCAGAAACCGGATTTTATGTTGCATACCTGCTTTTATTTTCCGTATTGACGGCCTCTTTTATTTCGGCGGCAACATTAGCATCTAATACTATTTTGGCAGTCCTAAACTTTATGAAAGCTTTAGTACCAACCTATTTCTTATCGGTAGCATTTGTCTCAAGTGCCGGAACTTCTATGGTTTATTATCAGGTAACTTTGTTTTTAATCACTTTTGTGGATGTATTATTAATTAAATTAATTATTCCTATGATTAATATTTATCTGGTTGTATCTATGGCAAATAATCTATCCAAAGAAGATTTATTATCAAAACTTGCAGATCTGTTATCCGTAGTAATCAAATGGGCGCTAAAAACACTGGTGGGATTAGTTGTAGGTTTCAATGCGATACAGGGTTTGATTTTACCCGTAGCAGATAACATTAAGAAATCAGCTTTATATAAAATTGCAGGTGTTATACCGGGTGTTGGAGATGTACTTGGTAGTGTGACCGAAAGCGTATTTGGAGCAGGTATCCTGCTAAAGAATGCCATAGGAGTTGCAGGGGTTGTTGTAATCATCATCATTTGTGCTCTTCCGATTATTAAACTGGCAATAACTACCCTTATTTACCGGGTAAGCAGTGCAGCCGTTCAGCCAATTTCGGACAAGCGTATGTTAAATTGTGTTACTGCCTCCGCTGACGCAGCGGCTTTATTACTGCAGACCGTATTGGTAGGTGCCGTTTTATTTCTATTAACTATAACAATAATTGCAGCTACAACGACATAAGGAGATGATTGGAATAAGATATGGGTGAAATATATGGTTGGGTTAAAAATATAGTAATATTCTTGGTTCTGACAACGATTATTACCAACTTGCTTGGCAAGAGTTCCTATAAGAAATACGTAAATTTAATCACTGGGATTATATTGGTAATTCTTGTTATTTCCCCGTTATTAAAACTGTTTCAGCTGGACAAAACCATGGATTATTATTTTACTACCAATTCCCTTTTGGCAGAGGCTGAGGATATGAACGATAAATTAGTGGATGCAGAAGATAATCAGATGTCTGCTATTTTAAAAGAATATAAGGAACAGATCGGAAAACAGGTCAGTAATTTACTGGAAGGAGAGAATCTATATCTTACCGGTATTGAAGTTAAAGTAGATGAAGATGAAAACAGCAGTACTTTCGGTAATCTGCTGTCACTTAATATTTCGGCCGGTTATATCAGGAATGAAACCAAGGAAGGTTCTGTTGATATTGACAAGGTAGATATAGAAGACATTAAAATCGGAGAAAAGAAGGAGAACGAGACGGATAAAGAAAAAAATCTTCTTACACCTATTGAAATTAATATAAAAAACCTGTTGTCGGACTTCTATAATATGAACCCTGATAATATAAATATTAGTATACAGGAGAAATAACCGAGCCTGTAATACTTAAGGAGAAAGTATGGAAAAAGAAAAGGTAAAGGAAAAGAAAAAGCTCAGTATTAAGGAAATTGGTCCCGCAAGACTCGTAATACTGTTGATGGCAGGAATATTTCTGCTTGTATTATCATTTCCTGATATGCTTTCATCAGAAAATTCCTCAAAAGATAATACGGCAAAGCAAGATTACAAAGTGAAAGAGAATACTGACAATACAGAGACAGATGATGAAACCGAAGCTTATATCAATGAATTAGAGAACCGTTTAAAGAAGGTACTTGCTAAAGTAGAGGGTATTGGGGATGTAGATGTCATGATTACTTTAAAGGGTTCCAAAGAAAAAGTTATACTGAAAGATGGTCCATATACACAAGAAAGCATGAATGAAGTAGATGGGGAGGGCGGAAACAGAGATAGCAGCAGTATTAGCAAAGAAGATACCACTGTTTTGGTAAATGGTGGTAACGGAGAAGGCGTACCATATGTCATACAGGAAAAAGAACCGGAGGTGGAAGGTGTAGTGGTAATAGCCGAAGGCGGAGGTAATGCAAAAATTATGACAGAAATTATGGAGGCAGCACAGGTATTATTTGACGTACCTGCACATAAAGTTAAAGTAATGAAAATGAATAAATAAATGTTTTAAAGGAGGCAAGTATGAAAAATATATTTAAGAAAAATCAAATCATTATTACTGCATTGGCTATTATGATAGCAATTGCAGGGTATCTGAATTTTTCTGACAGAAACAACGAGGATAAAATTGCCGATGTCGGCAACGGTGAGGTATTGGATTATGATACATATACGGAAACGGAAGGCGACAATATTACAGACGGAGATACTGTTTCTCTTCAGGATACCGAAGATTTATTGGATGAAACCGCTTTGGACGTAACTACGGATGGAGAAAGTGACAGCAAAGAGACATTAGCAGAAGATACAGGAAAAGATAAAAAAGATGCGAAGAACACGGATGAAACCGCTTCTACAGATAATGGTGAGAAGAAAGATGAAGCAAAAGCTGATGATTCCAAGAAAGCTGATTCAGAAGAAGTAGCTGCTTATGATGTATCCGATAACGGTGAAGTTGTTGTTGATGAAAAAGGTGAAGAAACCACTGCGCCTGGTGAAGCAGTTTTAGTCAGCACAACTACGACTCCTGATTTCTTTGCTTCCAGGAAATTAGCAAGAGAGCAAATGAGGGCAGTTAATAAAGATGAATTAATGAAAATCGTTGACAGCGCAAATCTTACTGAAAAAGCCAAAGAAGATGCAGTTAATAATATTATTGAAATGACTGCAATTTCTGAAAAAGAAAATGCAACGGAAACTCTTCTGGAAGCAATGGGATTTAGCGATGCTATCGTTACAATTGAAGGAAAACTCGTTGATGTTGTTGTTAATGCAGCCAGCTTAGACGAACAGGATGTTGCCAAAATTGAAGATATAGTTAAGAGAAAAACAGGTTTTGAATCAAAAGATATTAATATAGCTCCGGTAGTAGTTGGAGAATAATAAAAAAAGTATCAATGTTAATAGCATAGCAGCATAATTTAAGGGGCTAATGCAAATTTTGCAATAGCCCTTTTTTACGATTATGGTATAAAAATCTGGTAATAATAATATTAAGTGGTGAAGTATACCATAATAAATTAATATAAGAAAATTTGTTCCTAAAAACAGACAACACGGTAAGCTTTCTTAGTACAGCCTTGTACCAGAGCAAATATTTGGCACTGATATTAAGGTGAAACTAATACAATGCTGTACTTGTATTTTAAAAATATGAATAAATGATTTGCAATTAAGAATAAGTTTGATATAATAATTACATTAAGTAGCATTTTATGGACATATGTTACTGTTATGTGTATAAACTTAGGAGGTAATTACAGTGGTTAAGGAGCAAGAGAATAGAAATACTTATCAAATACATGCTGAAAGTAATGTGGGTGAGGTGCAGATTGCTGATGAAGTAGTTGCTACCATTGCCGGTTTAGCTGCCACCGAAGTAGAAGGCGTCGCTGCAATGTCAACTAATATCACCAAAGAATTGGTGAGCAAATTAGGTATGAAAAACTTATCCAAAGGAGTTAAGATTGATGTTAGCTCAGACTCCGTATCGGTGGATTTATCCCTGACATTGGAATATGGATACAGTATTCCCAATACCTCCAGACAGGTTCAGGAAAAGGTTAAATCAGCAATTGAGAATATGACCGGTTTGACGGTTTCGGAAGTTAATGTCAGGATTTCAGGTGTTAATATAGAAAGAAACAAATAAACGAATAAAATAATAGTGTCTAAACCCATGCAACCCTTAGATAATTCTATTTAAGGGTTGTTTATGTGTTAATACCATTTCGTTTTATAAAGGTTGAAAGAAAATTAAAAGTGAAAGGATGCCATAAATCATTCTTTTAACCTGTTTTATATGAGGCGGTACCGCTAAACAGCATGCGGTATGCAATGGATGTAATTATGAGTAGAAGAGAAATCAGGGAACATCTTTTTCGAATGCTTTTCCGAAAAGATTTTCATGAAGATACGGAATTAAAGGAACAGATTGATTTATATTTTGAATCTTTAGAGGAACCAAAAGAAGCGGATTTACTTTATTTAAAAGAGCGTTTTCATAAAATAAATGAAAGAATTCCGGAAATTGATGCTATATTAGCAGAAGCTTCCAGCGGATGGAAATTAAACCGTATGGGTAAGGTGGACCTTACCATAATGAGGCTTGCCATATATGAAATTAAATATGACAATGATATACCAACTAAAGTAGCTATTAACGAAGCTGTTGAAATAGCCAAAATTTTCGGAGGAGATTCCTCCGGATCCTTTGTTAATGGTGTTTTGGCTAAGCTCGCTAAGGATGAATAACAATATATCAGGCGGTATCTGAAGTTTACTTCGGATATGTTATGGGAACAAGGGTGATTTCATGAATAATGTTTATTCCGTAACACAGGTTAATTTATATATCAAAAATATGTTTATAAGGGACTATGCTTTAAATAATATTTATATTAAAGGAGAGGTATCCAATTGTAAATATCATACTTCCGGGCATATTTATTTTACACTGAAAGACGATAAAGGGCAAATGGCCTGTGTCATGTTTGCCGGGCAGAGAAATGGTTTGAAATTTCAGTTAAAAGAAGGACAGAGCATTATAGCCCTTGGGTCTGTGAATGTATATGAAAGAGACGGAAAGTATCAGCTTTATGCGAAAGAAATAATACTTGACGGCTCCGGTCTTTTATACCAGAAGTATGAACAGCTTAAAAACCAATTGGAAGAAGAGGGACTCTTTGAAGCAGACCACAAGAAAAAGATACCTGTCTACCCGAAAAAGGTTGGCATCGTTACAGCTAAGACAGGAGCGGCAATTCAGGATATCATAAATATTACAAAACGACGGAATCCATACGTTCAATTAATACTTTATCCGGCTTTGGTGCAGGGTGAGGGAGCGGCACAAACCGTTGCAGCCGGGATTCGTACTTTGGACAAACTGGGTGTGGATACGATAATAGTCGGACGCGGGGGCGGTTCCATTGAAGATTTATGGGCTTTTAATGAAGAAATTGTGGCGAGAGCTATTTATGAATGTCAAACCCCTGTTATTTCAGCGGTAGGTCATGAAACCGACGTGACTATAGCTGATTTTGTCTCTGATCTGCGGGCTCCGACGCCGTCCGCGGCTGCAGAGCTGGCTGTACCAGATATTAAAGCGATTCTTTTTGATATAACGGCACTGAATCATTCCCTGAACAGCGGCTTACAAAAGAAAATTGCAGTTTACCGTAATGAACTGAAACATCTATCCTTAAAATTAGATTATGCAAGTCCTATCTATCAAATCCGCCAAAAAAGGCAGCAGCTGATTGATATGGAACAGAAATTGTCGCAGCAGCTGCAAAATAAGTTAACACTTAAAAGACATATGCTGGAACTATATATTGAAAAATTAGAAGGGCTTTCTCCTCTTAAGAAATTAAATCAGGGGTTTGCCTTGGTTTTAAATAGTGAGAACAAGATAATGAACCATCTTGATAAAGTATCGGTAGGTGAAAAAATCCGCATTTGTATTACGGATGGTGATGTATTGGCTACGGTTGATGAAATGATTAAAAAGGAGCGGAATTAAATGAAAAAAGAAGAAAAATCCCTGGAAGCTTCCTTTCAAGAAATAAATGAAATTATAAGTAAGCTGGAACAGGAAGATATTACGCTTGAAGACTCGTTTTCACTCTATCAGGAAGGTATCAAGTTACTAAAATATTGTAATGATTCCATCGATAAGGTTGAAAAAAAGCTTATAATATTAGGGGAGAAAAATGAAACAGATGAACTTTAGGGAAGAACTTGATAAGAGGGTTAATTATATTGAAGCAATAATTAAGGAATATCTGCCTGAAGAAGAGGGATACCAAAAACGTATCTACGAAGCTATGAACTATAGCATACTGGCCGGAGGTAAAAGGCTTCGTCCCATGTTAATGTTGGAAACATACCGTTTATTCGGTGGATGTGAGGAAGAAGAAATAAAACCTTTTATGGCCGCAATAGAGATGATTCATACGTATTCTCTGGTACATGACGATCTTCCTGCAATGGATAATGATGAATACCGCAGAGGAAGAAAAACCACTCATATCGTATTTGGTGAAGCCATGGGAATTTTAGCAGGAGATGGTTTACTAAATTATGCTTTTGAAACAGCCTGTCTGGCATTAAAAGGTGGTTCTTATGAAAATTTAAAGTGTGCGGCAGCCGCACTTAGTATCCTTGCCAAAAAAGCAGGTATTTATGGGATGATAGGCGGACAGGTTGTTGATATGGAGGGATTCGGAACTCTAAATGAATCGAATATGCACTTAAATAAGAATGAAAATGAGGTACCATTATCAGACTTCCATACGAATCATAAATCAATTCTGGATAAATTAAACTATATGTACAGGCTAAAGACAGGCGCTCTGATTGAAGCCAGTATGATGATAGGCGCTGTATTGGCAGGGGCAGATGCGAAAGAGGTACTGACAGTGGAACAAATGGCTTCGGATATAGGCCTTGCATTTCAGATAGAGGACGATATTTTAGATGTTACTTCAACGACTGAGATTATGGGAAAGCCAGCTCACAGCGATGAAAAGAATAATAAAGTTACCTATGTAACCTTATTAGGAATAAACAAAGCAAAAGAAGAAGTTGCGGCATTATCAGAGAGAGGAATTTCTGCTTTTCAAACGCTAAAGAAAGAGAATCAGTTTTTACAAGATTTAATTATAGATCTTATTAACCGTAAAAAGTAGTAATTTGAGAAGAATATATCGTTTATCGGTTCATTACTTTCCGATAACTTATTATAAACAGAAATGAAGGTGAAGTTTTGTCACGAATCTTGGATAATATAAATCAGGCAAATGACATAAAAAAAATAAACCCATCCGATTATAAGAAACTGGCTGAGGAAATTAGAAAATTTCTGGTGCAAAATATCAGTAAGACAGGCGGGCATTTAGCTTCTAATCTGGGTACGGTGGAATTAACCATGGCCTTGCATCTGTGTATGGACTTTCCTAAGGATAAATTAGTATGGGATGTGGGCCATCAGGCTTATACGCATAAACTATTAAGCGGAAGGAAAAATGATTTCTGCACTTTAAGAACTTTCGAGGGATTAAGTGGATTTCCCAAAAAGAAAGAAAGTAATTGTGATTCTTTTGATACCGGACACAGTTCAACTTCGATTTCAGCCGCAATGGGACTGGTAAAAGCCAGGGACTTAAAAGGTGAGAATTACAGGGTTACGGCAGTTATCGGAGATGGAGCATTATCCGGAGGATTAGCATTTGAAGCTTTGAATAATGCGGCAAGGCTTAACTCCAATCTGATGATAGTTTTAAATGATAACAATATGTCCATTTCAGAAAATGTCGGTGGTTTGGCTAATTATTTAGGTCAATTGCGGACAAACGTAAAATATAATAAATTTAAGGATTCCATAGAAAATGCTTTGAATCATATTCCTGGGCTGGGTTCTATCATTATGGACAAATTAAGAAAGTCTAAAGATTCCATTAAACGGCTGGTTATTCCGGGTATGTTATTTGAAGATATGGGATTAACTTATATAGGACCGATTGACGGTCATGATATTAACCAGTTGATTACTGCATTTTCCAGTGCGTCCAAAGTTAATGAAGCAGTTCTGGTTCATGTAATAACCAAAAAAGGCAGAGGTTATAAACCGGCTGAGCTGAATCCCTGCTGGTACCATAGTGTGGAATCCTTTGATGTAAAGACCGGCAAAAATAGTACCCCGAAAAAAGGTGTTACCTATACCGATGTTTTCTCTGAAACCTTACTAGAACTTGCGAAAGAAAACGAGAAACTGGTAGCAATCACGGCAGCCATGCCCAGCGGGACCGGTTTAAATAAATTTATGAGACAGTATCCGGAACGGTTTTTTGACGTAGGGATTGCGGAAGAACATGCGGTTACTTATGCCGCCGGTTTAGCTTCCGGTGGTTTGAAACCCTTTGTAGCTATTTATTCTACATTTTTGCAGCGGGCTTATGATCAGATTCTTCACGATGTATGTATTAATAAACTTCCTGTAGTACTTGCTATCGACCGTGCCGGGTTAGTCGGAAATGACGGTGAAACCCATCAGGGAATCTTTGATATCTCATTTTTATCCCATATGCCGTCGATGACAATGTTAGCACCTAAGAATAAACAGGAATTCCGTCAAATGCTTTATTTTGCAAATCAGTTTGACGGTCCTGTTGCCATTCGGTATCCCAGAGGCCGGGTATATGAAGGGTTGGAAGAGTTCCAAACTCCAATCGAATACGGCAAAAGTGAGATTATTAATTTAAACAAAAGAAAAAATAACGATGTGTTTGGAACCGATAAAGATCAAACCTCCCTTGATATATTTGGCAAAGAATTTCAGCCGGAGACTATGGTTATCCTTGCAGTAGGAAGTATGGTGGAAACAGCTGTACAGGTTGTTAAGGAATTGAGTAACCTTGGCAAGCAGGCAGTATTGGTAAATGTGAGATTTATTTCTCCTATGGATGAAGCGTTGTTCCACCGCTTAGCATTAAGTACTGGGGTATGGATTACCATGGAAGAAAATGTAAAGACAGGCGGTTATGGTGAAAAAGTTGCTGGATTTTTAATGGAACATAATTACAGGCAGATCAGACTGATTAATATTTCTCTGCCGGATCAATTTATAGAACAGGGCGATGTTGCAGTATTAAAAGAAAAATTACAATTTGACGCAGCATCTATTTTAAAAAATATATTAGCAAAAGTAGAAAGTTAATTTCGTAATATTCGTTTCTATTTTGTGGAGGTTATTGTGAAGGAACGATTGGATGTTTTATTAGTTAAAAGAAACCTGATAGAATCCCGGGAAAAGGCAAAAGCGATTATCATGGCAGGAAATGTCTTCGTTGACGGGCAGAGAGAAGATAAAGCCGGAAGTACATTTGCGGATTCGGTAACCATAGAAGTAAAAGGTATTCCATCAAGATATGTAAGCCGCGGAGGTTTTAAATTAGAAAGGGCTGTTGAACAATATGGGGTTTCCTTAGAGGGAAAAATATGTATGGATGTGGGGTCCTCAACAGGAGGATTTACGGATTGTATGCTGCAGAACGGAGCCAGTAAAGTTTATGCCGTGGATGTGGGAACAAATCAGCTTGCCTGGAAATTAAGACAGGATGAACGGGTTGTTTCCATGGAAAAGACCAATATCAGGTATTTGGAACCGAATCAAATTCCGGACAGTATAGATTTTATATCCATAGATGTAGCATTTATATCCCTTACAAAGGTTTTGTTACCCGTACGAGAACTGTTAAAAGACGGCGGTGAGGTTGTATGCCTTATAAAACCTCAATTTGAAGCAGGCAGGGAAAAAGTAGGGAAAAAAGGTGTAGTTCGTGAACAGAGTGTTCACATTGAAGTAATAGAGAAAGTAATTATTTATGCCGTATCCACAGGTTTTCATATTCTTAATCTGGACTATTCACCGATTAAAGGACCGGAGGGTAATATTGAATATTTATTACATATTCAGAAAGATATCATCCCTGACCGGGAACAGGAGACTGAATTTGCTTTAGAAGAATGCAATCAGTACGTCCACAATGATGATATAGGTAATTTATCGAATTATATTCATAATATTGTAGGAGTCGCTCATAATACATTAAACTTGTAAATAAGGAGTGTTTATGATACAATAATATGGGCATTGTATAAATAATCATAACAATGTAATTTATAGGAGCTTTTAATGAAAAAGTTTTGTGTAATAACAAATCGGGATAAAGATACAGATTTAGAAATTACAACTAAGATTGTAGATTATATGAGGAAAAATCAAAAGGAATGTATCCTTTTGGAAGGTCAAAACCCTGTAAATTACCAAAACCGTTTTACGGATGCAGGTACTATTCCTAAAGATACGGAATGCGCTATTGTATTAGGCGGGGACGGTACCATTATACAGGCTGCGAATGATCTTGCAGGAAAAGGGATTCCTATACTTGGTATAAATCTTGGAACACTGGGTTTTCTGGCAGAAATTGAAAAGCATAACCTTTATGAAGCGCTGGATGTCTTATACTCGGATCAATTTAGTTTAGAGAACAGAATGATGCTGAAAGGAAATGTATATAGCAAAAAAGTGCGGGTTTACGGCGGTATTATATTAAATGATATTGTTATAACCCGAAGTGGTTTTTCAAGGATTATTAGTGTAAGTATTTTTGTAAATGATGAATTAGTAGGGCGGTATCGCGGTGACGGAGTTATTGTATCCACGCCGACAGGTTCCACAGGATACAATTTATCCTCCGGTGGGCCGATTGTTAAACCGGATGCAAGAACTATTATCATAACACCAATATGTCCTCATACTTTAAATTCCAGAAGTATTGTGGTTTCTTCCGAGGATGCTGTTAAGATAAAAATCGATGAGAGCAAAAAGACCCAGGAAGAAGAAGCAATAGCTACATTTGACGGACGGATGGCAATTTTACTTCAGGCAGAAGATATTATAGAAGTGGGTAAAGCAAAAGAAGAAACAAAATTAGTGAAAATCAATCATACTAGTTTTTTTGATATACTAAGAACAAAAATAGGACAAGGCGGGGAATAAATATGAAAGTAGGAAGACAGAGTAAAATTATAGAGTTAATTAATAAGAATGATATTGAAACCCAGGAAGAGTTGGCAGATTTACTAACGAAAGCAGGTTATAATGTAACTCAGGCTACAATTTCCAGAGATATCAGAGAATTAAAATTAACCAAAATATCAGTAGATGACGGAAGACAGAAATATATTGTTTTAAACAATACGGAAACCGGTTTAAGTGAGAAATTTGTCCGTGTTTTAAAAGATGGTTTTGTTTCCATGGACATGGCCCAGAATATTATTATTGTAAAAACCGTATCCGGTATGGCTATGGCTGTTGCAGCAGCTTTGGATGCATTACACATTCAGGGAATTATGGGATGTATTGCAGGAGACGATACGGTTATGTGCGTAATTAAAACTACGGAAGAAACCGTTATTGTTATGGAAAAGTTGAACAAACTTATCAATTCAAAAAGCTTGTAAATAAAAACAGACCGTGGTACAATGTTTTATTGTGCAGGTTATCTCATGATCTGAAGAACCTGCGATTTAAATTAGGTAATTGGAAAAACTAGATTATTGTATTTATATGCCATGCAATTAATACAATGACAGAGCTGAATTTTGCCCCTAAAGGCAACTGAAGATATGAAATTCGTATTAATTGTATGGTATATCCAGAAGACTCTAGAGTTTCGCAATTACCTATATCCATTAATAATAAAAAGGAGAGTTAATATGTCGGGACATTCCAAATTTGCCAATATAAAGCATAAAAAAGAAAAAAATGATGCTACAAAAGGAAAAATCTTTACGAAATTAGGAAGAGAAATAGCGGTAGCGGTAAAAGAAGGTGGTCCGGATCCTAATAGTAACAGTCGATTAAAAGATATCGTAGCGAAAGCTAAATCCAATAATATGCCTAATGATACCATAGACAGAAGTATTAAAAAGGCTGCAGGTGATGCAAATGCTGTCAATTATGAATTTGTAACCTATGAGGGCTATGGTCCTAATGGAATTGCAATTATTGTAGAAGCTTTGACCGATAACAAGAACAGAACTGCATCCAATGTAAGAAATGCATTTACTAAAGGTAACGGTAATGTAGGTACACCAGGTTGTGTATCATTTATGTTTGATAAAAAGGGCCAAATTATTATAGATAAAGAAGAATGCGACATGGAAGCGGATGAACTTATGATGATCGCATTAGATGCCGGTGCGGAAGATTTTACAGAAGAAGACGATAGCTTTGAAGTTCTGACCGATCCGGATTCTTTTAGTGAAGTTCGTGAAACGCTGGAAAAAGCAGGAATACCAATGGCTCAGGCTGACGTAACTATGATTCCGCAGACCTGGGTAGAATTAACCAGTGATCAGGATATTAAAATGATGAACCGTACTCTTGACTTACTCGACGAGGATGATGATGTACAGGAAGTATATCATAACTGGGATGAGTAAGGGAAAAGGCTGATAGTACTGTTTTTATTGGTTTTTTGCAATTTTAAAAGAGAAAAAAGTTTACCAGTATGATATACTAGGTAGCTTTAAATAGAAAATGGAGGGTACTTCTAATCCTACATTTATCACAACTGACACAAGTGATGAATGGAGGATTTTTCTATGTAAAATCAAGATATTTTAAAAGAATCAGTTTGGTGATATGAAAAGGTAATCGTTATTCAGATATTAAAAAGAATTGAATATAATTTATAGATGCAATGCAGAGGGGTTATCAAATCCTCTTTTTTTGTATGAATTCCTATGGCACAATACATTTAAATCTGCAAGATTGCATCCATTAATTTATTGAGGTAAATTTTGACTTTTCCAAACTGGAATATTATAATAAAAGAAATAATTGAAGATGGAAGCTGGGATGCTTGACTGATTATTGTTAAGACTGATTAATTTATATTTCTATCCGAAAATCAGGTAGGGTGTTACCACATACTACATGTATAATAAAATACTAACATCTGATATAATTCTAATGTAGGTCTTTATGTATATAATAGATGAGGGTAATAGGAAACGTATGGTAAAATTAATAATTATATTTTTGACATCCTTTTTTATTTTCTCCCTTGTAATTCTGTTGTTTGCGCTAATTAATCCTAATATAGCAAATGAAAAAATTCTGACTATAATACAACATATTGGATTAATATATATGATTTTACTTTATATCTCAATTGTATTATTGGGAATATGTGTTGTAATAGGTACCATGTATGGAATTAAAAAGATCGGCTTTACAACCATTGCTAAAGAGGCTGCTCTTTCGTTTTTGGGTACATTTTTAATCGTTATTCTATTATCTTTAATTAAGGATAAAACGTTTTTAAATCCGGATAAATTATATCTGCCATTTGCATCGTTATGTGCCCCCTCCTTAGTTAGATTTTTCTCTATTAAGAAATAAGAGCATATCAACTTTAGCGGATTTCTGGGTAGGATCTTTACCCATACTGCATGTATAACTCTTTAAAGGATATGATTCTATACAGATTAATTTTCGTGATTTATATATTTAAGAAGAAAACTAAGTTTAATGATTAGTTATAAAAGTTTTAACATCAACGGTTAAATAAGAAAGATACCATTGATGAACGTATTACAATATACGAATTAAAAAGGAGAGTATAATATGGCTTCTAAGCTTCCAATTGTAAGACAAATAAAATATAGTTTCTTGTTACCGAGTATCTTGTTGATAGTTATTTCTTATGGAATTTTTTCTTTAATGGGGATTTCAATTCCTATAGAAGAGAGTTTAATTGTATATTTAGTGGTTTCCTATACTGGGAGAGCAATAATACCAAAAAATCATAGAAAAGGAATTAACTATATTAAAAATAACCAATATGATGAGGCATTAGTTGAGTTTCATGAAAGCTACCTATATTTTTCAAAATATAAATGGATTGATAAATATAGACATATAGTAATGCTGTCCCCCAGCCAAATTTCATATACTGAAATGGCTTTATTAAATATGGCATTTTGCTATGGACAGCTAGGGAATGGTGAGAAAGCAAAGGAGTTATACCAACAGGTATTAAAAGAATTTCCTGATAGTCAGATAGCAATAACTTCATTAAAGATGTTTGAAGCAGCCAGTGGTTTGGATTTTAATAAGCAGCAATATATTGATAAATAGTATCCCATTTACTGTGAGATTTTCTTTAAATTATACATGGAATTAGAGGTATAAAAGTATATGAAAAACAGATTATAATTTGGTTCGGCAGGTATTACCGGTAAATCTTTAAAGAAAGGATTTGATGTTAACAATAAAAATTAAAGGAGAAAATAAATATGAAAGAAGCACATCCGGGATTCTTTCACAGCAAAACAGGATTCTTCCGTTAGCAGTAAATTTTAGTGTAATCGTAGTTCAAATTTCTGTGGTTTGGTTTATTACAAGGAATTCAAGGAAAAAGCAAAGTGAGAATTAGCAAGCTTGCTTGCAATAATTCGAACGCGCACGCGAACCGAAGAAACTCGCAAAGCGTGTTTCTTCCAGTTTTAAAACTATGGAAAGTTTGCTAGAATACTGCCTATTTCTTTAGCGGCTATAAGGATAAATACAAAAAATGAATCATAAACATTAATTTTTTTACAAAATATTAATATATTAACGCTTGTTTTTGGAGGAAGATAATGATAAACTACTACTCAATGATTGTAAGAAATGTTAAAAAATTTGGTTATGATGTAAGAGGTTTTAGGTATGAAAACAAAAAAGAAAGCCAGGATTCTGGTAGTAATAGTATGCGTAGTTCTACTGATTGCAGCTGCATATTTTATTAATTATATGCTTCGGGTCAACCGATATCAGGAAAAAGTAAGTAATTTAACTTATAATGATATTGATATTTCTAGTATAGCCGACGGAACTTATATCGGAGAATGTGATGTTGATTTTATTTATGCTAAAGTCGAGGTTACCGTTAAAGGCGGAAAATTAACGAATGTAAAACTACTGGAACACAAAAATGAGCATGGAAGCAATGCGGAGGCCATAACGGATAAAATACTGCAAGAGCAGCGCATTGATGTTGATGTTATTTCGGGAGCGACCAATTCAAGTAAGGTTATTAAAAAAGCTGTTGAAAATGCTTTAGAACAATAAAATTAAAGGGTATTAAAGCCTCGAACCATTGAATAAAAATACATAAGAAAATTCCTCTGTGTACCATAAATCGGATTATGGTCCACAGAGGGATTTTTAAACAAGAAAGGGTAAATTGAAATGATGATATCAAGTGAAGTTAAATACATACCCGCATTTCTAAAGCCGGAAAAAATTGAAAAAGATGCGTGGGCCCTTATTATATCTGGTAAACAAATATTATTATGGAAAGCAGACAATCAATTACGGATTCCTGAAATAAATGAATTGAAAGATACCATATCAATAGATGGAGACATGGTGTATATCGGCAGATACGACGGTCATGCCTGTTATTGCAAAAAGATAGACGATTTGCAAACACTTACAGAGAATCTAAAAGCAGTGGAATTAAGGGAAATTACAGTACAAACCGGTGATCCGGGGTTATTTATACTTGCAGGTACGGCAAATCATATACTCCATTGGAATAGCGTGAATCAGTATTGCGGTTACTGTGGACATAAAACTGCGGATAAAAAAGATGAGAGAGCAAAAATCTGCCCTAATTGCGGATATACGGTATATCCAAGAATCTCTCCGGCAACGATTACAGCAGTGTTTCATAAGGATAAGATATTACTAGCTCATAATAAAAATTTTAAAAAGGATTTATATAGTCTTATTGCTGGTTATGTTGAACCTGGAGAGACTCTGGAGCAGTGTGTGGTACGAGAAATCCGGGAAGAAGTAGGGATTAAAGTTAAAAACATGAAATATTTTGGAAGCCAGCCCTGGCCGTTTCCAGATTCTTTAATGATGGCTTTTACCGCTGAATATGAAAGCGGAGAAATAGAGGTAGATAATTTCGAAATTACAGATGCTGCTTGGTATAGTGCAGATAACTTACCGGAGATTCCAAACACCGACAGTGTAGCAGGTAAGATGATTCGTTGGTACCGTGACCAGATGAACAAAATGTCAAATTAATAGAGATGTATAAGCGGACCCTAAAAATATCTAGAAAGGTCCGCTTTATTAATTCCGCGAAAGCAAAGTGAGAATTAGCAAGCTTGCTTGCAATAATTCCAACGCGCACGCGAACCGAAGAAACTCGCAAAGCGTGTTTCTTCCGGCTTTAACCATGTATGGATGCTATACAAAGGATAGAAGTAAACGAAAATAGGTACTTATATGAAAAAATTTAAATTATGAAATTATATCCCACGAATCCATAATAAGGCGGATGATATAATAGAATAAAAATAGGAGTTTATCTTATGAAATTAAAAAAATATCTGAGTTATTTAAGCATTTTTCTGATTGCTTTAACAATTTCCGGTGTAATTTATAATACCTATGCGGCAGCAAAGTATTATCCTATGCAGGTAAATTACATAAATGTTGGTGAATCGGACAGCGTTTTGATCCAGTCGGACGGAAAGAATATGATAATAGATGCAGGCGATACGGATGACGTTGATGTAATTATCAATTACCTGGAATCGAAAAAAGTTAAAAAGCTGGATTACATAATTGCGACACATCCTCATGAAGACCATATTGGTGCCATGGATGATGTAATTAAAAAGTATACCGTTGGCAAAGTAATTGTACCGATTATAACACATACTACAAAAGCATATACCAATTTAGTTACTACAATTAAAAAAGAAGGTTTAAAAATAACGAAACCGGTTGTTGGTACAAAATATACTTTAGGGAAAGCTTCTTTTACTATCTTGTCCCCGAAAATTATAATTATGGTGATAATATAAACAATTATTCCGTAGGGATAAAGCTGGTCAACGGTAATGACTCATTTATATTCTTAGGTGATAATGAGTCGGAAGCAATTACCGATATTCTGGCTAATAAAATAAACATAAAAGCAGATGTATTAATGTGTGGACATCACGGTTCTAAAACCAGTACAAACGATAAATTATTAAATGCGGTAGATCCGGATTATGCTGTAATATCAGTTGGTAAAAATAATTATGGTCATCCGAGTGACAGTACGTTAAATTTACTGGCTAAAAAGAATATAAAGACTTATCGCACTGATATAAGCGGAACAATTGTAGCATCCAGCACGGGAAATAAGATAACATTTAATGCAAAACCTACTGAAATAAAGTCGGTAAAAAGTACGGATAACAGCACGATAGTATACATTACGAAAACCGGAAAGAAGTATCATCTGCCTAACTGCCCATACTTAAGCCAGAGTAAAATAAAAACTTCTTTAAACGATGCAAAAGCAAAGAATTTAACTCCCTGCAGCAGATGTAATCCGCCCAAATAAATGGATATGTTAAAAAGTAAATTTATAAATGACAAATTAAGAATATTAAACAAAGGTTTAATATTCAGAAAGGAGAAGAACAATATGGAAAAACTTATAATAGATAGATTTGAAGAAGAGTTTGCAGTATGTGAAAAAGAAGACAGGACTATGATAGATATTCCAAGGTCATCTTTGCCACAAGGGGTAACAGAGGGAAGTTGTATTATTATAACGGATAATGGAACAATCAAAGAAGATCAGGAGGAATATCTAAAAAGGAAAGAAGAGATAGCAAGATTATTAGAAGAACTGGCTGAGTAAATTTATAGAAAAAAGCCAACTGTTATCAGCTGGCTAAAGAGAGGGAGATTTATGAAAATCTATGTTAAGGTTACTTATTTGTAGGCGAAGCCAGTAACCACTATAGCAGTCGTGGCTTCTAAAATTTATTTTATTTATAATATTATAATAAATGAAAAATGTGTAGCAGGTATGAACGATTCGTGAAAGAATTATGAAATTAATTAAATGAAAATAAAATTTAATAGGATTAAATTATGTTACATATTTCTGGTTCAATGGTAATTATTACATTAAAGGATATTTCTATGGAATTCACACTTTCTTCACATCTTATGGGAATACTAATTCAGAAAGTTAGTGTACTTGTTGTTAAGAAAGTGAGGAAGCAGGATGGATAAAGGAAAGTTATGCGGTTTGGCTTTAGCAGGTATGATAGGATTCCTTAGTATAAGTCCAATTACCACCTTTGCGGCTGAAACAAATACGGAATCAGTAACTCAGACAGATAATCTTAACAAAAATAAAGATAGAAAAGCAATTGAAGAAAAATTAAAAAAAGCTTCAGAAAAATGGAATACTCTATCTGCTAAGCAAAAAGAGGAAGTTTATTCGCTGTTAGAGGAAGAAATGAAAGTTGAAAGCAGGTTAATGGATAAATTAGCTGAATTTGGAATATTAGAGCAAAATGATGCAGAAGCTATGAAATCCCGTATGCAGGAAAGATATAATAGAATAAAAGAGAGCGGGGATTTTCCATTTATCAGGCAAAAAGGAAGAAAATAACAGGTAAAGATTAAAAGCGGCAGGTTACGGATCGATATAACAACAAGAACGCTAACTTTTTTATTCAAGTATTATAACTAGGAAAAATATGCTAGTTACTCCGTGGCAACATTACTTGCTTTAACAGTAAGAGTATGCTAAACTAAAAAAGATGAAAAATGTGATATTATAGGGAAAAAGGGAGGATAAGAACTAATAAAAATGTTATATATATTTAGGAATAAACATTAATGATTAAAATCAGAATTGATACATAATTGGCTATATTTAGATTATTTGAATGAATTATTCAAAATAACACAAAAATGACAAAGTATTGGGTTATTGTGTAAATATTGATAAATTATTCAAGGATAAGTATTTTATTTAATACTTCTTACTTATTAATTTATAGTAATAATAGGAGTGTTACTGGCAGGGAGGTCACAAATGAATATTAAGAAAAAGAAATTTTTATTGGTAACAGTTTGTGCTGTAGTTTTTATGATTGCAGGGCTATGGAAGTTTTACCAGGTTTATGCAGCTAATAGTGATTATTGGTTTTTCTACGAAAGTGCCATACAAGAAGGTGCCGAAATAGAACTCAAGCAGGCAGAAGACAGCATTATTGTAAAATGTGAGGCTGGTATGGAAATATCGGGGACGGATACAGTCACCTGGGAATCTTCAGACACAAATGTATTGGAAGTTAAGGGCGGAAACGCATCTGATCCATTAAATCCAAATCCTATGATTGCCAAACTAACCAGGAAAGGTCCCGGTTATTCTAAAGTAACTGCAATTATTAAAAAAGGAACTACCTATTATACCCTTACCTGTAAGGTAAAGGTTGATTATAAGGTTGATAAGAGCATTGCACCCTTTCAACCGATTTTTACAACAGACTTACAGGATAATTATACAATGTTATTAAGTGGTAACGTAGGTGACCCTGTAGAAGCAGTAAAACTAAAATACACCAATGCAGATAATGGAACTCTTACGAGCACTCAAATGACCTGGAGATCTCTGGACACGAATGTTATAGAGATAGATAATACCACTGGAAAAATGACAATAAAAGGTGCGGGCGAAACGGACATAGAAGTCAGCACCAATTCTACCCTAAAGGAAGAACCTATTACCAAGACTTTTAAGGTAATAGTAGAGCCAAAAGCCAGACTAAATGAGAGTGATTCTTATACAACGAACCTTACTAAAGAAACAAATGTTTTTCCTTTAAATATTTATACAAATGCAATCAGTGCTCAAAAATTATTCTGGCAGATATATGATACTGATTTTAAGCCTGTTCCTAGCGGAAAGATATCGTACAGTTTGGATAGTAATAAGTTTATTATAAATGGTGCCAAGGCGGGAACTTATTTTATAAGAGGATACATAAAAGAGGATTATAAACCATCTGAATTAAAAGAGAATATTAGGGGCAATGTTGGTTTTATCCAGCTTAAACTGACCGTGCCGATCAAAGTGAATGACCGTGATAAAACAATTATAATGAACGTGGGAGATACCTATAGTATTGAGGATAATACAAACATTGACTCCTATGAAAAGTTCAGTATTGACTATAGCAATACAGCTATTGCCAATGACAGCCAGGGTATTATCAAAGCTATGGAAGTTGGAGAAACTACTGTAACATTAACAGTTTTAGGTTCTACTTCAACACCACCGGAAAGTTATTCCTTTACTATTAAGGTTATTGACGGTATAGCACTTAATTACAGCAGTGTTAAAATATATACTTCCGGAACCATACAGCTGGATGCATATGTAACAAACAAAGTTGCACCGATTGTATGGACTTCCGATAAGCCTGCTGTTGCAACAGTTGACAAAAACGGTCTTGTTACAGGTGTGAGCCAGGGGACTGCAATCATTTCAGCATCCCAGACCATAAATGGAGTCGTTAAAACGGCTACCTGTACCGTAAACGTACAGCCGTCAGTTAATAAGATTGCCATTGATCCTGCAACAGTAACCTTGAATGCGAATGAAAAAACAACCTTGACAGCTACGGTTGAACCGGCTGAATTAAATAATGTACATTTAAAATGGGTATCATCCAATGAAACGGTTGTTAAAGTAGATAAAGCTTACGATTTATCGGCAACAATTCAGGGACTTGCACCTGGCGCTGCAGTTATTACTGCAATCAATGAGGAAAATGTTGTTGTTGGTTACTGTCATGTTACGGTGAAAGATAAAGTCAGCAAAATAACATTATCTAATACATCTCTGACACTGGCATTATCTAAAAAGACATATCAGCTGACAGCAACGGTTACTCCGGATACTGCAGTTAACAAAAAGATAAATTGGAGATCAACCAATACACAGGTGGCTACGGTAGACAGTAATGGATTAGTTACTTTGGCAGCCGGAGGAACTACCTCCATTATAGCGACTTCAGATGACAATCCTGCTGTAACTGCTATCTGTAATATTACGGTACAAGTATCAACATCGGGTATTGTTCTGGATGAAACAACCAAAACCATGGATGTAGGTGATACGGTAAGATTGGGTTATGTTATTACACCTACCAATGCAGCAAATAAAAATGTTACCTGGAGTTCTTCAAATACAACGGTGGCTACGGTAGACTCAAGCGGATTGGTAAAGGCAGTAGCACCCGGTCAGGCTGTGATTACAGTAAAAACATCAGATGGCAGTTTATCAGCAACCTGTACTATTACGGTAAAACAAAAAGCTACAGGAATTAAATTAGACGTTACTGATCTGGAATTGTTTGTAAATCAGACTTATGAATTAAAAGCAACCGTAACTCCGGCAAACAGTGATAAGGATGATTTTACCTGGGAATCCTCTAATACAACGGTCGCTACCGTAGATGAAGATGGTGTTGTAACTGCTGTTGCGGCTGGTTCGGCAACTATAACGGTAAAAACCTCGAATGGTAAAATTGCGTATTGTTATGTTACGGTCAAAGAGCAAATTACCGGTATCCAACTTAATTACAAGGAAAAAAATATAGTAAAAGGCGATAAGTTTACGTTAAAAGCAACAATCGTACCAAGTTCAGCAGCCGATGAAGTTAGTATTAAGTGGTCCAGTTCGAAAACTTCCGTTGCTACTGTATCCGCATCCGGTGTCGTAACAGGTATAAAGGGTGGGACAACAGTCATTACCTGTAAAACAGATGATGGGCGGTTTACTACATACTGTGTTGTTACCGTAGTTGAACGGGTTACCAGCGTAACACTCAATAAATCCAATATACCGGTAGGGCTGGGTAAAAGTTATACTTTAAAGGCAACGGTAAAAAGTAATGCGGCTACCAAACCGAAATTAAAATGGTCTTCCAGCAACAGTAGAATAGCTACGGTAGATTCTAATGGTAGAGTATCAGGTAAAGCTATAGGTACGGTTACAATAACCGCAGCTGCACAGGATGGAAGCAAAGCAAAAGATACCTGTATCATTCGTGTAGTAAAGCAGGCTACTTCCATTTCTATAAGTAAAACTTCCGTTACCACCGTGGAAGGACGCAGCTTTAAATTAACAGCCAAAGTTAATCCAAGTAATGCGACTTACAAAACGCTTAACTGGAGTTCAAGTGACGAGAAAGTAGCAATTGTTGATTCCAAAGGTAATGTAACTGCAATTGCGGAAGGAACAGTTACCATAAAAGCTACTGCGAAAGATAACAGCGGAAAAGTTGCAACCTGTTTTGTTATTGTTCAAAAAAGGACACCTGCTAATAGCGTTACTATAATTAATCAGAATCTTACTATGGTAGTTGGTGAAACTACAACAGTACAGAAAGCAATAAATCCGACTACTTCCACTGACCGATTTACCTGGGAAAGTGATAACAAAACCGTTGCTTCCGTAAATTCGTCAACAGGTACAGTAACTGCGCGTACTCCTGGTATTGCAAATATAACGGTTATGACGGAATCAGGAAAAACAGCTACTACGAAAGTAACAGTTGTTGGTTTAAATACAACCAACCTTGTGTTGGAACAATATAGCACTTACCAGCTTACCGTGATAGGCATAACCAGCGGCATTACCTGGGATGTCGCAGACAATGATATAGCAGTTGTTTCAAATGGCTTAGTAAGTTCCAGAAGAACCGGGACGACAACCATAACAGCCACTGTTAACGGCAGACGCTTAACCTGTAGACTGCAAGTAGTGAAAATCAGGTAGTTTAATCAGATAAAGAGAACCAATTTAACCTTACAAGTAATTCCCCCGCTTCTTGGTGCAGCGTAAGCGGTGGGTTTGGGATTTGAGTGTTAGAGAGTTTTAACCGAATAGTAAAATAATTTTAAATAATTACTAAATTCAATTCTTTATAGGGTGGGATTTTCAGGTTGTGCTGAAATCCCGCCCTGTACCTTTATATTGGTATAAATGTTATAATAAGCTTTTATTCAGTAAAATTATCTTTTCTATAGTTTTCAATCCATTCAATCGAACCATTCAATCGAACCATTCAATCGAACCATTCAACCGACCATTTCAATCGGGACAACCCAAGGATACCATTCAGATAACACTATTTGACAAAAAATGATGTTATAAAATTAACTTCGACAATATAAAACATATATTGACAAAGGAAATTTTTACAGATATAATGTTATAAAAAGGATATGTAAGTACTTACTACCTCTAGTGGATATATATGGAAAAGCTTTTTGGATGGAATAATACGGAAAAGTATTTCATAGAAGAAGATTCATCCATGGATTAAATAATTGAGACTGCCATAAAAGCAGGTGAAATAAGTTGAAAAACAGACAGCGTACAATTATCTGATATTATATCAGGATGTGCCATGAAATATAGTAAAAATATAGAATGGACAGAGATAATTAATCACCGAAAAAACAGATTATATCTACGCTGAATGTTATATAAAAGGCCTTTGCGGGGGAATAAGGAATTGAAAGGAGATACATATGAAGAGAGTTTTGATTGTTGATGATGCATCATTTATGAGGATGTCAATTAAAAACATGCTAGAAAAAGGTGGTTATGAGGTAGCAGGAGAGGCCGGTAATGGTTTGGAAGCGGTTAGCAAATACAAAGAATTAAAACCGGACATCGTAACAATGGATATTACAATGCCGGAGATGGATGGGATTGAGGCACTAAAATTAATCATGCAATATGATTCTAAAGCCAAAATTATTATGGTGTCAGCTATGGGACAGGAAACATTAGTAAAACAATCCATCTTAAACGGAGCTAAAACCTTTATTATAAAACCTTTTAAAGAAGAGCAGGTTATCCAATCATTAAACAAATTGACTACGATATAATTATCTCAAATGGAAGAAGAGGGGGAGTCCGATGTCTGACCAATATACCAATGAACCACTTCTTGATATGTTCATATTTGAGACTGCTCAGTTGTTGGAACAATTGGAACAATCTATATTGTCAAGTGAAAAAGAATGCAGCTATACCCTGGAAGCAATAAACGAAATATTCCGTATCATGCATACAATAAAAGGATCATCATCCATGATGATGTTTAATAATATTTCTACATTAGCTCATACCATTGAGGATTTATTTTATTATCTTAGAGAGTGCAGCCCGGAACAGGTAGATTATTCATATCTATCTGATTTAGTTCTAAACGGAGTGGATTTTATAAAAAGTGAACTGGAAAAGATAAAAATTAATAAAGAGGCTGATGGAAATTCAACACCGCTTATAACTAATTTAAAAGATTATTTAATGGTATTGAAGCAAAATAATGATACGGGTGTCAGTTGTGAAATCCAGCCATTAAAAGATGAAAAACAACAATATTACATAAGTCAGCAAAAGAAAGAACCCATTTTGTATAAATACAGCTATAAAGCAACCATTTTTTTTGAAGATGGCTGTGAAATGGAAAACATAAGAGCCTATGCAGTAATTCATGATCTAAAAGATATTACAGAAGAGGTTTATTACATTCCGGATGATATTATGGAGAGCGATGACAGTATTGAGGTTATCCGCAAAGATGGGTTTCAAATATTTTTTAAATCAAATTATGATTATGAGTACATGCATAAACAATTAATACATACAGTATTTCTGAAAGACTTAGAATTAATCCAATTAGAAACTGAGGATGAATTTAAACAATTTATTAAAACGAAAGAGATAAAGCTATCGGACAGTACGGTTTCTCAATCTGTAAAGAATACTGCGGTAAGAGAAAAAGAGACAGGTACAAAAGAAGGACAAGTCATATCAACCGGCCAAAGTATAATCAGTGTAAGTGTAGCTAAATTGGATAAATTGATGGATTTGGTCGGAGAAATGGTGATTGCCGAAGCAATGGTAATACAGAATCCGGATTTAAAGGGATTGATACTGGACAATTTTCAAAAATCAGCACGGCAGCTAAGTAAGATTACAAGTGAAATGCAGGATATGGTAATGTCCATACGAATGGTACCCTTATCAGCTACGTTCCAAAAAATGCATCGAATCGTCCGGGATATGAATAAAAAATTGGGGAAAGAAGTAGAACTGGAGATTATAGGTGAAGATACGGAAGTTGATAAAAATATCATTGAGCATATTTCTGATCCGCTAATGCATTTGGTTCGAAATGCCCTGGATCATGGTATTGAATCATTGGAAGAACGGAAGCAAAAAGGTAAACAGGGGAATGGAACCATAACCCTGGAAGCAAAAAATGCAGGAAGTGACGTTCTGGTAATTGTAAAAGATAATGGGAGCGGCTTAGACAAAGAAAAAATTCTTCAAAAAGCGAAAGAAAATAATTTGCTTTATAAAGATGAAAATGAAATGACAGAGAAAGAAATCTATAACCTCATATTATTGCCGGGATTTTCAACAAAAGAAAGTGTAACGGAATTCTCCGGCAGAGGTGTGGGAATGGATGTGGTTGCTAAAAATATTGAGATGGTCGGCGGTTCGTTAGTCGTAGACAGCGGAATTGATAAAGGAACCGTTATCACTTTGAAAATTCCTCTCACTTTAGCAATCATAGACGGTATGACTATCAAAGTCGGTAAATCCTATTATACCATACCTACCAATTCCATCAAAGAATCTTTCCGCCCCATGGATAAAGATCTTATAACTGACCCTGACGGAAATGAAATGATAATGGTAAGAGGGCAGTGTTATCCTATTTTACGCCTGCATGAGCGTTACAAGGTAAAGACTGATATTGTGAAATTTACCGAAGGAATATTCATTATGGCCCAGCAAGAAGAAAAAAGGTTATGCATATTTGCAGACGAGTTAATTGGTCAGCAGCAGGTTGTAGTTAAATCTTTGCCGGATTACATTGTGCGGTATAAAAAGATAAAAGGATTGGGAGGGTGTACACTTTTAGGAGACGGCAGTATTAGTTTAATACTTGATGTTACTGGATTAATCCAAAGTAAATAGATTCACACCTTATAAAAAAAGTGCAAAGCACAGATGGGAGCTGAATATGGAAGAGATAAATAATAGTGCTGTGGAAATGGAGGAAGATACCCAAAAAGGGAGATATCTGACTTTTTCTCTTGGGAAAGAAAGTTACGGAATTGAAATACAGTATGTTATGGAAATCATAGGTATTCAATCTATAACAGAAATACCGGAACTGCCTGATTATGTCAAAGGAATCATTAACCTTAGAGGCAAAATTATTCCGGTAATGGATGTCAGGCTGCGATTTAAGAAAGAAGCGAAAAGCTACAATGACAGAACCTGTATTATTGTAGTAGATATAAAAAATATTTCTATCGGTTTAATCGTAGACGGTGTATCGGAAGTTCTTACCATACCGGAGCAGGAGATTGTGGATCCGCCTGAAATGAATAAAGGATTTAACCGTTACATTAAAAAAATCGGAAAGGTTGGTAATGACGTAAAGTTATTGTTGGATTGTGAAAAATTGTTATCAGAAGATGAGCTTAATGATTTGGATGAGGTATATATAAATTAAAAATAAGGGAACTTGTAGTTCCGTCATAAGTCAGGAGAGGAAATTATGAAGTGGTTTTTAAATATGAAAATTCGTGCAAAGTTAATAGCTTGTTTTATTGTTCTTGCAATATTTACCGGAATTGTAGGTATAGTAGGCATCAGTAATATGAATACCTTAAATAACACCAGTATGAATATGTATCATAATGACTTTTTACCGTCTCAGGATCTTGCTAAAATACAAACTGCTTTGCAACAAGTACGGGCAGATCATTTATTGGTATTATATGAAAGAGATTCAACTAAGTTTCAAACCCGGATGGACGAAATAACAAGTTTAGTAGAGCAATCCAATACCTTATTGGAAAATTATAAAAAAACCATCTTAGGTGATTCACAAAATCAAACACTATATGATAATGTCCTTAGCTGTATGGAAAATTATCGGACAGTTCGTAATAAAAATCTGGATATAATTAAGAATCAAAAATATGATGAGGCGTTAAGTGATCTGGATAATGTTACGAATGCAAGAGTGGAAGCAGACGAAGCATTACAAAAGTTAGTAGATTATAATAAATTATTATCAACTAATACGATTAATACCAATGCTGAAAATTTCAAAAAGCAAACTGCTTTAATGATAGGTGTCATGATTATTGGTATTATCCTGGCAGTACTTTTTGGTTTACTTCTTGCCAATATGATAAGTAAGCAGCTTAATCGACTTGTTAAAGCCGCTAATAGGATTGCGGACGGAGATCTGGATGTAACCATTGATGTTTATTCAAATGATGAAGTAGGGATTTTGGCTAAAGCTTTTAAGAAAATGACAGATAACGTAAACCAGGTTATGACTAATATTAATTCAGCAGCAGAACAGGTAGCTTCCGGGTCAAAACAGGTTTCTGATTCCAGTATGGCACTATCGCAAGGTGCAACGGAACAGGCAAGTTCAATCGAAGAACTGACAGCCTCACTGGAAGAAATTTCCTCACAGACAAAACTAAATGCTCAGAATGCAAATCAGGCGAATGATTTGGCTGAAGTTGCTAAAAACAATGCTGAACACGGCAATCTCCAGATGAACGAGATGCTAAAAGCCATGGAAGATATTAATGATTCTTCTTCCAATATATCAAAAATAATTAAAGTTATTGACGAAATAGCATTCCAGACTAATATTTTAGCATTAAATGCTGCTGTAGAAGCGGCCAGAGCCGGTCAACACGGAAAGGGATTTGCCGTTGTGGCAGAGGAAGTAAGGAATCTTGCTGCAAGATCAGCAAATGCGGCAAAAGAAACCACCGATATGATTGAGGGTTCTATAAAAAAAGTCGAAATAGGTACTAAAATAGCTAATGAAACAGCAGACGCTCTTACCAAAATAGTTACCGATGTTACGAAAGCCGCATCTTTAGTCGGAGATATCGCTGTTGCCTCCAATGAACAGGCGGTAGGTATCGAACAGATTAATCAGGGAATAATGCAGATTTCAGAGGTCATTCAAACCAATTCGGCAACTTCGGAAGAAGGTGCAAGTGCCAGTGAAGAACTTTCCAGCCAGGCATTATTGTTAAGAGAAATGGTTGGCAATTTTAAATTAAAACAGAATACAACGAACTATAATTCTATAGACAACATCAGTCCGGATGTGCTGAATATGTTAGAGAATATGGCTGAAAAAAATAGAAACCCTAAGAAAAATCGGAAAGAACAGGGGGAAACAGCTGTCCCAAAGCCACAGATAACTCTGAATGACAATGAATTTGGTAAATATTAAGGTGGTAAAGAACTAAAGTGATTACAATTACAGAGAAAGAATTTAATCAACTTGCTACATATATTAAATCTTATTACGGTATTTATCTGAAACCGGAAAAACAGGCCCTGGTTATGGGCAGACTTCAGCATGTGCTGATGGAAAAGAATTTCCGGAATTTCACTGATTATTATGATTATCTGGTTTCGGACAAAACCGGTAATGCTGCTTCTATACTCATTAATAAAATAACTACAAATCATACGTTTTTTATGAGAGAAGCGGAGCACTTTGACTATTTTAAGGATAAAGTGCTCCCTTATCTGAAGAATACAGTGACTGATAAGGATTTAAGAATCTGGAGTGCCGGATGCTCTTCCGGAGAAGAACCATATACGTTAGCAATGATCATGGATGAATATTTCGGTTGGGAAAAGCACTTATGGGATTCCAAAGTTTTAGCAACCGATATATCCGGTTCGGTTTTAGAAAAAGCGGTAACTGGCATTTACAAAAGTGAAGATATATCAGCTCTGCCTCCGGAATGGAAACATTACTATTTAAAAAGACAGGACGAAGAACATTATATCTTCCAGGATAAAATAAAAAATGAAGTAATATTCCGGCAATTTAATTTAATTAATAGGAGTTTTCCATTTAAAAAGAAATTCCATGTAATATTCTGCAGGAACGTTATGATCTATTTTGACAGTAAAACCAAGCAGGAACTGGTACAGAAATTTTATGATTATCTGGAATACGGAGGATATCTTTTTATTGGACACTCCGAATCCCTGAACCACGATGATACCAGATTTAAATATCTTATGCCTGCGGTTTATAGAAAAGAATAATGCTATAAGGGGAGAAATTCTAAATCACTGATGATCAGTTAAATAATTATGAGGTGCAGATTTGGAAAGAAAGATAAAAGTTTTAGTTGTTGATGATAGTATGGTTTATCGGGAAGTCTTAGCAAGAGGTATATCAACAGACCCCAATATGGAAGTTGTAGCTACAGCCACGGACCCGTTTGATGCCAGAGATAAAATATTAGAGTATAAGCCGGACGTCATGACCTGTGATGTTGAAATGCCGAAAATGAGTGGGATTGAGTTTATCAAAAGATTATTGCCGCAATACCCTTTACCGGTTATTGTTGTCAGTTCCATAAGTGATTCCGTTTTCCAGGCAATGAATGCCGGTGCCATTGATTTTGTTGCTAAACCGAATATGAATTCCGCTAAAAGTGTAGAAGAGTTTATTAATGATATGATATTCAAGATTAAAATCGCAGCTGCGGCAAAAGTACAGTTTAACCCAAAACTGAATTCTTGTGATCTGCCTGAAGATAACGTTAAGGTAAATGCAATTTCGGGTTCCTCGAAAATTATTGCCGTCGGGGCATCAACAGGAGGTACGGAGGCAATTTATAATCTGATTAAAAGACTGCCGAATCATATTCCGGGAATTGTAATTGTTTTGCATATTCCTCCGGTGTTTTCCGGTATGTTTGCAGAAAGGCTTAATACTTCTACAGCATTTCATGTAAAAGAAGCGAAGACCGGTGATTATATAAAGAAGGGGCATATCCTGATAGCACCGGGAGATAAACATATGAAAATAAAGAAAGTCGGAGAGAATTACAGGGTAGATTGTTATGAAGGCAGTAAAGTGAATGGTCATTGCCCCTCTGTTGACATTTTATTTGAATCAGTAGCAAAAGAGGCAGGAGCAAATTCCATCGGTATCATACTTACGGGAATGGGATATGATGGTGCGAAAGGCCTGCTTGCTATGAGACAAAAGGGTGCAAGGACTATAGGACAGGACGAAAAGTCGTCTGTTGTATATGGAATGCCTAAGGTCGCATTTAATATCGGAGCAGTTGAAAGACAGGCCTCACTGGACAAGATATCGTTATTGCTGTATTCTATGTTAAGCGAATAAGACGCATAGGTTTCTATCAGGCAAAAGGAGTTTTGTAATATGGAAAATATTGAATTTGCTGAGACTACTTTATCTTGTATTGGTGATGGTGTGATTTCAACGGATCTCACCGGTAATATTATATATATGAATCAAATAGCGGAAAAAATAACAGGGATATCTATGTCAACAGCCTTAGGAAAGAACTTTGAAGCTGTTTGCGCGCTTTATAATGCTGTTACGAAGTTACCTATTAATAATCCTATTTCTTATGTTTTACAAAATCAGGTAACTGTTGGGCTTGATAATAATACGGTTCTACTAACGAACCGGTTTACGAAATATATTTCGGCAACCTGCTCTCCGGTAAAAGCAGCAGATGGTTCTTTGGTAGGAGCAGTTATTGTATTACGGGATATCACAAGGCTTAAGACCTTAGAAATGCAACGTATGGATGAAGAAAATAATTTAAAAGCAATTTTTAACCATGCGCCCGTAGGTATGGTTATCTTAAATGATAACTTATATATTACTCAAGTTAACGATGCTGCCTTACAGTTTTTTAATAAAAGCAGAGAACAGGTTGTTTATAAGCATTTTGGAGATAGTTTTTACTGTTTAAAAAGATTGGAAAACAAAAAAGGTTGTGGCCACTGTGGTGACTGCGAGATTTGGAATGCTGCTACCCTTGCAATGAAACAGGGGAAAGCCACCAGTAATATTGAATTCAATAAAATTTTTATAAAAGATGGTAAGAAAACGGATTGCTGGTTTCGCATCAGTGTAGCACCAATAACTATAAACGGTTTAAGAAATGCAGTGGTTACTTTACTTGATATAACAGATCGAAAAAAGCAGGAAATTAAAATTGCCATATCAAGGGATTACTGTAATAATATTCTTGAACAGATTCCCTCATGTGTTTGGAAAACTGATGAGGGTCTGGTATATAATTATGTAAATAAAATATGGAGTGATTTTACCGGAATTTCATATAATGAAGCTTTTGGTTATGGTTGGTCTAACTTAATTCATCCCGAAGATTTTGACAGATATATGGAAATCCGTACCCAGGCAATGAGTAACAGGGAATATTATCAGTTGGAAGTACGCATTCACCGTTATGATGGGACTTACCGCTGGTGCCTGGAAGCGGGAGCACCTTATTATGATCTGGATAGAAGTTTTGCCGGTTATATTGGTTCCGTATTTGATATAACAGACCGTAAAGAAGCGGAAGAAGTTTTAAAAAGATATGAATTACTATCCAAAAATACCAGGGATATTATGCTGTTCATTGATATTGACGGATGTATTATTGAAGCCAACAAGGCTGCCGCTTTTGCATACGGATATACTTATGAGGAGTTACGTTCCATAAATATACGTAATATCAGGTCTGATTGGAGCTATCCACTGGAAACGGAACAGGCATATTCAGACGGTATTTTTTTTGAAACCATTCATTGCCGTAAAGATGGCAGTATATTTCCGGTAGAAGTAAGTTCTCAAAGTGCTGAAATTGGCGGGCGAACAGTTTTACTAAGCATCGTGAGGGATATATCCGAGCGGAAAAAAAATCAGATGAAAATCCTGGAAAGCCAATCCAATTACCGTTCCCTTTTTATGAATATGCAAAGCGGGTATGCTTATTATAAGTTAATCTTCAATAAGGAGCAAGTACCCATAGATATGAGATTTATTGAAGTAAACGAATCATTTGAAAATTTATTTCAAACAAAAGAAAAAGAAATAATCGGTATCAGTTTCAAAAAAATCTTTCCGCAAAATAGTGATGTCATACTGGAGGCTATTTATAAAAATGCTCATAAATTATTCCAGGGCGGCAATGTGCAGCTTGAGGAGTTCTTTGTTGAAAGTTATAATAAGTGGTTATCCATATCCATTTATAGTCCAAGAGAGAAAATTGTCGTAACTATAGTGAAAGACATAACCAATTTAAAACAATGGGAGATTAAGCTTATTGCAGCAAAAGAAGCTGCGGAGGCTGCAAACAGGGCAAAGAGCGAATTTTTAGCCAATATGAGCCATGAAATCCGCACACCGATTAATGGTATGTTAGGAATGGTAGATCTTACGTTGCTTACCGAGTTAAATGAGGAACAAAAAGATAATCTGGTAACGGCTAAGGCTTGTGCAAACTCTTTGTTAAAGATTATTAATGATATATTAGATTTTTCCAAAATGGAGGTGGGAAAATTATCCATAGAAAATGTTAATTTCAATTTAAAAGAACTTGTGGAAGAATTAGTAAAAACCCATTCGCCTAAAGTAAGTGAAAAGGGCCTCATGCTTTCTTTAATATATAACTCAGATATACCTGACTTCTTGATTGGTGATCCTAACAGACTCCGTCAGATAATAAATAATTTAATCAGTAATGCTATGAAATTTACACCAAAAGGGGATATAAATCTGATAGTTGACAAACTGCGATTAATCCAGGATGAGATTGAAGTAAAATTTTCTATCAAAGATACCGGAATTGGAATCGCAGAAACAGATTTAAAAAGGCTGTTTAAAAGCTTCAGTCAGATTGAGAATTCTTATACAAAACAATTCAGCGGTACCGGTTTGGGGCTTGCTATCTCAAAACAGTTGGTTGAGTTAATGGGCGGCAAAATATATGCAGAAAGTGAAAAAGGAAAAGGCAGTACCTTTCATTTTCATTTAAAGTTTAAAATCGGTAAATCAGCAGTTAAAAAAGAAAATTTAGTACCAACGATTAAGAAAGTCAATAGACCTCTTGACATCCTTTTAGTGGAAGATGATGCAATTAATCGTAAAGTAGTACAAAAGATATTGATAGAAAGAGGTTGCAAGGTTGAAATTGCATGTAACGGAAAAGAAGCACTTGCATTATATGATCAAAACAATTATGATATTATACTGATGGACATACAAATGCCTGTTATGAATGGAGTTGAAACAGCAAAACAGATACGTATCCGAGAAAATGGAAGTAAGCATACACCAATTGTAGCATTAACTGCTTATGCGCTGCAAGGTGACAGGGAGCGTTTTTTAGCACATGGAATGGATGAATATTTGTCAAAACCTGTAAAACATGATGAATTATTTCAAATTCTTGAAAACATTATAATAAATCAGAGTAATTTAACCGATAATACTCCAGACAAAGTAATATTAAAAGATAACGGTGAAGTCATCTTTACAAACAGAACCAGAAGTTTAGATAACAAACAAAGTATTTTGCAATTGACGGAAATTGAAAACGCCATAACTATTTTGGAATCTGCAATGGATAATAATGATTTAATGACAATAGAAGATATGGCTCATGAGATAAAACTTAAGTCAAACGATATGGATGCAGGTGAATTAAAAGATAGTGCTTTTCGAATTGAATTAGCAATCAGGCGAGGAAATTTAGAAGAAGCAGTATCGCATATAGAAAAATTGAAATCGGAGTTTAAAATTTATCAGGATGCAAATGTTTGACAGGAGGTATTAAGATGAGGATTCTAATAGCAGAAGACGATTTAGCAAGCAGAAAGTTTTTATTTAAGTTTCTTTCCGCTTATGGAGAATGTGATTTGGTTGTTGACGGAGTGGAAACTTTGGATGCTTTTTTAATGGCAATGAAAGATGGTAACCCATATGATCTTATTTGTTTGGATATCATGATGCCTAAAGTAGACGGCGTGAAGGTACTGAAATATATCAGAGATTTAGAATCCCAGCAAGGTTTTCTCCCTGAAAAACGATCAAAAATTATTATGACTACCGCATTGGCAGAAACCCAATTCGTTCAAAATGCCTTTGATATTGGTTGTGATGCTTATGCAGCGAAACCGATAGATACGCAAAAACTGATCGATGTTTTAAAGAAACTGGAATTAATACCATAGTTTGATATTCGTTGCAGTATTGCAGGCAATATGTACTGCATATGGTTTTTCCGTGGACAAGATATTGGAGATAAAGAACGAAAAGGCAGCAGAACGCGGCAGTTTTTAGAAAAAATAACTCAGTTGAAACACTGAAATAGGTAATCTAAACTATCAACCGATATGGTTGATAGTTTTTTTTATTTCCGCGAAAGCAAAGTGAGAATTAGCAAGCTTGCTTGCAATAATTCGAACGTGCACGCGAACCGAAGAAACTCGCAAAGCGTGTTTCTTCCGGTTGTAGGTTTTAGCCTGCTGAGCATAGAGGAGTTTAGTGGTTGAGAAATATCTGCTCAACTGGTATCCGAGTACGAAATCAGGGATGAATATGTAAAAAAATAAATTATGGAAAGTTTACTTGACATTAAGTTTTTTTTGATGTATATTGTATATGGAAAGTATACTTTACATTAACTTCGAAAGGGGTGGTTCAGTGAAAAATAAATTAGAAGAAATTCGTAAAGAACGGGGGATAAAGCAGGAAGAACTTGCGGCAGTCCTGGAGGTCTCCAGGCAGACAATAGGTTCTTTGGAAAATGGCAGATATAATCCCTCAATTATTTTAGCCTTTAAAATAGCACGATATTTTGGATTAAGTATTGAAGAAATATTTATTTATGAGGAGGAGGTAAGCAGTGAATCATCTGCCGGCAGATGATTTATTTCTTGGGTTAGTATTAATTAATAATATCACAGATTTCTTAAAATAGCAGTATTTTAAAAAATTGAGGTTTACATGGGCGTTAGGTTGAAAGAAAAATAAAATAGAAAGTGCGAGGTGTTATGCAATGGGTGTTGCAATGAATAAAAAATTTTTAAAAGCAATTGTATTAACAATTTTAGGTTTAATCATATTGGGAATTGGTTTTTATTTGGTTAAAACAGCAGATGAAACAAATAATATTATGCGGACCTTACCTTATATAATGATTGGCATTGGTTGCGGTATATTTGGACACTATTTAGGTAATTTGTTTAGTATCAGCGCTACATTGAAATATCCGGATAAAGCAAAAAATATTGAAATTGAGCAAAAGGATGAAAGGAATATTATAATTGCCAATAAGTCGAAAGCAAAGGCATATGATTTGATGATATTTGTCTATGGTGCAATACTTCTTGCATTTGGTTTAATGCAGGTTGATATGAGAGTTATTATAATTTTGACAGTTTCATATTTGTTTATTGTATTTTATGGAGTTTTTTATCGTATAAAATTTGATAAAGAAATGTAAAGCAACTACTGGTTGTCAAAACTGCAAGGAGTGGTATATGGATATTATCTGCTTCTATGTTATACTTTTTTGAGGTGTTAATGAAAAAGAAACTGCTTGCAGTTTCTTTTTCAAGTAACATTTGCGGCTGTTAAACGGCCATGTTGCGTTAATGTGAAAGAAAATATATTAAGAAAGGAATGCCACTTACAGATTCTTTCACCCTGTGAGACTTGTTTCACATTTTATTAGTGGCAGTAACAAATCTGTGAGTGCAGATGAGTTATGTAATTGGTATTAAAATGAAGTTCAATGAGAATTTACAAACAATACGAAAAGACAGGAAACTATCGCAAGAAGATATTGCAGAAAAGTTAGGAATATCTAGGCAGGCAGTTGCTAAATGGGAGTCGGGGACAGCATATCCGGATATTGATAATCTGATACTACTAAGCGAACTCTTCTGCGTTACCATCGACAATTTAGTAAAGGATACTGCAGAATGTTCCACTAAATGTGCAGTTGGGAAAGAAATCCACAAAGAAAAAATTGTTCAGTTTTTAAAAACAGCAACAAGATATACTTATGCAGGAAAAGGAAAAGAAGAAGAGATTCCCTGCCGTCCCTCTTCCCATGATTTAAAATACGAGCAGGGGGAAATGAAATACTTTGATACTTATATAGGCGGAGAGAAATTTTCAGGAGAAGAGGTTGTTTTTGAAAATAATAATCCCATGTGGGCTATGAATTACTCGGGACGTACGATTGGTGAGCAGTTTTCAGGTGATTTCTTAAAAGAAGTATTACTTTTAAGGCCGGAAGAAATGCCGTTTCGAGGGCCTGAAGTTTACCAGAATGGAAATTATACTTATCACAATACTTATGACGGTGATTTCTCCTGGTTTCAAGGGAAAGAAGAAATCTTTTGGGGAGATAAAAAAGTGTTTGAATGTTTCTATCACGGAGGGATAGTCAAATAACTCAAAAAGAGTATATTTAAATATGGGGTTATACTATCTATGCCTACTGTGAATTACAGAATGATTTGTATTCTATCCTGAACAGTAAGCATAGATAGTATAACCCCAAAAATATCTAAATACTATCAGCAAAACATTCGTTTTATAAAATAACTAAAAAAACTATTTGCGAAATATTAACATTTATGATAAAATCAAAACAGAACATATGTTTCCGGAGCTTGGAGAGGCCACCGCTTAAAAGATTGTTGTTTTGATAGACAAACGATAGGAGGAACGGAATGTTACTTAATTTACATGTTAAAAATTTTGCAATTATTGACGAAGTAGACGTAACCTTTAAAGACAACCTTAATATCCTTACCGGTGAAACCGGAGCCGGTAAATCAATTATAATCGGTTCCATTAATGTTGCTCTGGGAGGTAAAATAGCCAAAGATATCATTCGAAAAGGTGCGGAATATGCCCTGGTTGAATTATTATTTCAGATAGAAGATAAACATATTTTAGAAATATTAAATGAGATGGATATACCTGCTGAAGATGGTCAGATTATTATTAGCAGAAAGATTATGAATGGTAAAAGTATCAGTAAAATTAACGGACAAAGTGTTACAGCAGGAGTTTTAAAAGATATTGCCGGCTTATTAATTGATATACATGGTCAGCATGAACATCAATCTCTGTTATATAAAGAAAAGCATTTAGATATCATAGACCGTTTTGCTAAGTCTTACATAGGAGACATTAAAAAGCATCTGGAGTCTGAGTATAAAGAGTACATAAATCTTAGAAATAAACTGAATGAATTAAAAATAGATGAAGATAAAAGACTTAGGGAAATATCTTTTCTGGAATATGAAATCAATGAAATAAAAAATGCCGGTTTAAAAATCGGAGAAGATGAGATACTGGCAGCAGAGTATAAAAAACTATCCAACGCCAAAACCATTGCGGAAGGATTAAATAATGTATATGACTGGATGAGCTATCAGATAACGGATTCGGCCGGTGATCATATCGGAAGGACTGTCAAGCAGCTTTCTAAACTAATGGAATATGATGATTCCTTATCCGGGTTATATAATCAGATTATGGATATCGAGACGTTAGTTAATGATTTTAACAGAGATTTATCTGAATATACATCAGATATGAATAATCATGAGGAAGATTTATCAGTTACGGAGCAGCGATTGGATTTAATTAACCATTTAAAATCTAAATATGGAAGTAATATAACGGATATACTAAAGTATTGTGAGCAAAGTGAAAAAAAACTGTCTCAATATAAAAACTATGAAGAGACAATGGCTGCTTTGACAAGGCAACTGGAAAAGCAGGAAAACACAATAAAAGATCTGTCAGATAAATTATCTTTCATTCGAAAAGAAAAAGCGAAAGAACTATCAGCTAAAATAAAAGAAGCTTTAATTGATTTAAATTTTCTGGATGTCCATTTTGAAATGATATTTAAACCTACCGGGCATTATTCGGCTAATGGATTTGATGATGCGGAATTTTTAATATCAACTAATCCGGGGGAAGAGATAAAACCATTATCCAGAGTAGCTTCCGGCGGTGAATTATCAAGAATTATGTTAGCTATTAAATCTGTACTTGCGGATAAGGATGAAATCGAAACTTTGATATTTGATGAAATTGATGTCGGTGTAAGCGGAAGGACTGCTCAAAAAGTATCAGAAAAATTATCCATGATAGCAGGCAGTCATCAGGTTTTATGTATTACCCATCTTCCTCAGATAGCAGCAATGGCAGATTCCCATTACATTATTGAAAAAACATCTGATGGAATTACCACCAAGACTTCCATACGTAATCTTAAGGAAAATGAGTCCATTGATGAAATTGCAAGAATTTTGGGCGGCGCAATAATTACGGATACCGTTTTGCAAAGTGCAAAAGAAATGAAACAATTGGCAAAAACAACTAAAAAATACTAGTTTGAAATCAAATTAAATAGGTATACTATCAAAAGATAGTCATTCTGGATATACACTTGCTGTATATCCTTTTTTAGTTAAAAAAAGATAGGAGCCTGCTTATGCACAGAAAATCTGTATACCGTAAAGTTCTGATATTTTTATTATGTATTAATATTGTTGTCCTTTTATTTTTTACTTATAAAGAATTAGATAATAGAATCCCGGATAAGATAAAAATTTTAGTTGGTGAAAATCAGAAATTCGATTTCGATTTGCCGTTTGAAGGTGCTTTTGATAGCAAAAATGTAGATGTAATAAGTGTAAATAATAAAACTGTTCCAACTAATCAGATTAAATTAAATTTAAATAAACCATTTTCTCTGAAATCAACAAAAACCGGACAATATGTTATTAATTTAAAATTATTTGGTTTTTTAAATTTTAAAAAGGTAGAATTGGGTGTTATTGATACCAGGGAAGTACTTCCCAGTGGTAAGCCCATAGGTATTTATGTTGAAACAGATGGAGTTATGGTACTTGGAACAGGAGTAATAAATGCTGTTGATGGTTTAAACTATGAACCGGCACTTAATAAGCTAAAATCGGGAGATTATATAATAGCAGTGAATAATAAGACAATTCATAATAAGGAAGAATTAATCGTTGAAATTCAGAATAGTAACGGTAAAGATATTAAAATAGATGTAAGAAGAGATGAAAAAGATATACAGTATAGTATTTCACCGGTAAAAACTTCGGATGGTGAATATAAAATAGGTGCTTGGATCAGGGATAATACACAAGGTATTGGTACATTGACATTTGTAACCCAGGAAGGAGAATTCGGAGCTTTGGGTCATGGTATAACAGATATTGATACAAGCCTGATTATGGAAATAAACCGAGGTTACGTATATTCAGCAGATATTATGACAATCATAAAAGGTAAACAGGGAGTACCTGGCGAATTAATTGGTTTAATTAATCAAAATGACAGAAATAAAATAGGAGACATCACTAAAATACGAATCAGGGAATATTCGGTAAGATAGATAATAATTATGATTCGACAAGCAATAAAGGTTATTTGCCCATCGGCTTAAAACAGGAAGTAGAATTAGGACCTGCCACTATTTTAAGCTGCGTTGATAATGAAGTAAAAGAATATGATATTGTAATTGAAAAAATAGATATTAATAGCTCCAGTCCTAATAAAGGTATGGTAATTCGTATCGTAGATAAAAACCTTCTTTCTCTAACCGGCGGCATTGTACAAGGTATGAGCGGAAGCCCTATAATACAGAAAGGGAAAATAATCGGAGCAGTTACCCACGTTTTTATACAGGATTCTACTAAAGGTTACGGTACATTTATAGAAAATATGATTAATAATTTGGCAGAAAATTAAGACTATTAATATATCGACGGGAAACTAGAAAATTCTTACAATAAGGATATAAACACACAACATTATAGTGAAAATTAATAGTAAAATTAATATAAACGCCTATTTTATATGAAAAATAGCCAAAAAACAAAACATTATTGTCGTAAATTGCGATAAGAAACAATTGATAAAATGGGAATAAATGTATATAATGCAAATATGGTAAGTTTTTACAAATGATTAATTCATACAATTCATGGATGGTGCTAATTCATATATAATTATGTAAAAGCTACCTATATTTGCAGATATATTCTATAGTATTGTAAAATTATTGGTAAATAATATGGAAAATATTGACTTAAACGTTAATACGCGGTATAATGTAGTACATGGTGGGCAAAATTCGTGAATTTATGTAACAAATTATACTGAAAGGAGGCAAATATTTTAACTATATTTATTTAGTATTATAAATAAAACCGTAACAGGTAATATTTTGGGAGGAATCAAAGTGGGTAAAATTAATGTGGCAATTGTGGATGACAATGAAAGAATCGTAAAACTATTAGAAGAAATACTTAAGAATGATTCGGATATAGAGGTAGTAGGGACCTCTGAAAACGGAATCGATGCGCTGGAAATGATTAAAGAAAAGAAACCAGATGTTGTACTCTTAGATTTAATTATGCCCAAATTAGATGGTTTGGGTGTAATGGAGAAAGTAAGATTAGATGAAACTTACAAAAAAACACCTGCATTTATTGTAATAACAGCTATTGGACAAGAGGGAGTTACCGAAAATGCTTTTGAGCTGGGTGCAAGCTACTATATAATGAAACCTTTTGATAATAATATGGTATTAACAAGGATTAAACAAGTTAGAGGTGATTTACATAATAATAAGTTAATAGAAAACCACCGGGTTAGTACCTATGAGAACAAAGATGATTATAAAGAAAGAAATCTCGAGTCCGATGTTACCAATATAATACATGAAATCGGAGTTCCGGCTCATATTAAAGGATATCAGTACCTTAGAGACGCAATCATGATGTCTGTAAATGATAATGAAATGCTAAATTCCATTACAAAATTATTGTATCCGTCCATTGCTAAAAGACATAAAACAACACCTAGCCGCGTTGAAAGAGCAATAAGGCATGCCATTGAAGTAGCCTGGAGCAGAGGTAAAATGGATACGATTGATGAATTATTCGGATATACGGTTAGCAATGGGAAAGGAAAACCGACAAATTCTGAATTTGTAGCATTAATAGCTGATAAAATCAGATTAGAATATAAATTAAGAGCATAATAACAGTGGAGTAATCTTGTTAATTATAAAGAAGCCCGTCTCAATAACTATACTTGAGACGGGCTTGTTTTATTTCCGCGAAAGCAAAGTGAGAATTAGCAAGCATGCTTAAAATATCCAGCATATGTAAATAAATCTTTCATAAAAGACAGGTATAATGTATAATTAATGTGATAATTCTATCAATGAATAGTATGCAGGGAGGTAATTATATGAAGAATGTATTGTATATGGCTTCAGAATGCGTTCCATTTATAAAAACGGGTGGTTTAGCGGATGTAATAGGTTCATTGCCTAAATATATGAATAAGGATGAATACGATATAAGGGTAATATTGCCAAAATATAAGGTTATACCAGAGAACCTAAAAGAAAAAATGATTTATAAAACGAATTTTTATATGGATTTATCCTGGAGAAACCAATATGTTGGTTTATTTGAATTAGAATACGCCGGAATTATTTTTTATTTTATTGATAATGAGTTTTATTTTACAGGCAACACACCTTATGGAAATATATATGAGGATATTGAAAAATTCGCTTTTTACTGTAAAGCCTGCCTTTCTGCACTTCCAATACTGGATTTCAAACCTGATATCATTCACTGCCATGATTGGCAGACAGGGTTGCTTCCGGTATTTCTTAAAGACCGATTTATGGAAAATAAATTTTATAAAGATATAAAAACAATAATGACCATACATAATCTGAAATTTCAAGGAGTATGGGATGTAACTACGATTAAGGATATTACAGGATTATCGGAATATTATTTTACATCGGATAAATTAGAGGCTTACGGAAATGCTAATTATCTAAAAGGAGGAATTGTTTATGCTGATTATATCACTACGGTAAGTAATTCCTACGCAGAAGAAATTAAAACACCGTTTTATGGTGAAGGACTTGATGGTCTGATGCGTGCCAGAAGTAATACGTTAAGCGGAATCGTCAACGGAATTGATTATGATGAATATAATCCTATGACCGATCCTCTGATATCTCATAATTATGATCAAAGTAATTTCAGAAAATTAAAAATTAAAAATAAGAGAGCCTTACAGGAAGAACTAGGGTTAACCAGAGGCGATAAAAAATTTATGATCGGTATTGTATCCAGACTGACAGATCAAAAAGGTTTTGACTTAATTGACTATGTAATTGAAGAGTTATGTTCAGAAGATACTCAACTGGTTCTATTAGGTACCGGTGAACAAAAATATGAGAATTTATTTCGTCATTATGCCTGGAAGTATGGTGACAGGGTATCTGCAAATATATATTACTCAGATGAAAGAGCACATAAAATTTATGCAGGCTGCGATGCATTTCTAATGCCATCCTTATTTGAACCTTGCGGATTAAGCCAGCTTATCAGCCTAAGATACGGAACTGTACCTATTGTAAGAGAAACAGGCGGGTTACGGGATACGGTAGAACCTTACAATGAATTCGAAAGTATCGGAACAGGTTTTAGTTTTACAAACTATAATGCACATGAAATGTTATCTGTGATCCGATATGCCAAGAACGTATATTTTAATTCAAAAAAAGAATGGAATAAATTAATTGAAAGAGGAATGTCAAAGGATTTCTCCTGGAATAATTCAGCAAAACTATATGAAGAATTATACAACAAAATTTGTATATAAAAATATTACAAGTATCTAAATAGTCAACTATAAAGAATTTACCTGCATAATAAATGAACTCCCAAGAGATAATAGTCTATAGGTAACTGCTCAATGATTGATTCATTCCGCAATTATCCGGATTATTTTGAGTAAAAAGGAGGAAATTTGAATGAGTAATTTGTCAGAAATGGAACTACAGAACTTAAGACACCTTTTGGTGTTCGGTGAAGCTGATAAGGAAAAATACAAAACCTATGCAGAAAATTGTACGGACCCTTATGTGAAACAATTTTTCCAAAAAGAAGCTCAATCAGCAGAGCAAAAGAAACAGACTTTATTACAATTCTTAAAATAGGAGGCTAGCATATGCAAGAGCAATTAATGGTAAATGATGCATTAAATTCAATTAATGCAGGATTAAAAAGTTTAGGAGATATGATAGCTCAAACTGAGAATCAGGAATTAAGACAAACATTGCAGAAATTTCGTAATGATGGAGAAACCTGTCAATTTGAGTTGTATACAATAGCGAAAAGTAAGAATTATTATCAGCCGGCACAGAAAGCCTCACAAGATGAAATTATGAATTTAAAAAATTTCATAAATAGTCAATCCGGCCAATCGGGAATGTCCGGCCAATCAGGAATGTCCGGTATGTCAGGACAAAATAGTGCAGCAGGCCAATCAGGAATGTCCGGTATGTCAGGACAAAATAGTGCAGCAGGCCAATCAGGAATGTCCGGTATGTCAGGACAAAATAGTGCGGCAGGCCAATCAGGAATGTCCGGTATGTCAGGACAAAATAGTGCGGCAGGCCAATCAGGAATGTCCGGTATGTCAGGACAAAATAGTGCGGCAGGTCAATCAGGAATGTCCGGTCATTCAAACCAGGGACATGGTCAAATGAAATAAAGAATCTTAATTTGGTATCACACTCTTACTGGAATGGGGTAGGAGTGTATCCAAATTAATATTTTTTGGGATACATTCAGGTAATGTTTAATTAATGTTTAGATTAATGTTTATATTTTAACAGGGAATTATTTACAGGTAATATGCACAAATAAATACGGTTGAAGTACTGAAAAATGTTGATTCTATTAATATTCCATGAATTTGCATTTTGCACTTGAAATTTTAAATTAAAAAAGGTAAAATAAGATAGTGTTTGAGAAAAATTTGTCAATCATATGAATTGATTAATAGCTGTCATATACATAAAATTGTATCTAGCGCTTTTTATAATAAGAAAGCATGACAGTATATTATAAAATTTAACAATTAGGAGGAATTTTATCATGGCAGTAAAAGTAGCAATTAATGGTTTTGGACGTATTGGACGTCTTGCATTCAGACAGATGTTTGGTGCTGAAGGATATGAAATCGTAGCTATTAACGATTTAACTAACCCTGAAATGCTTGCACACTTATTAAAATATGATTCAGCACAAGGCAGATATTCAAAGAAAGATACAGTAGTAGCAAAAGAATCCTCTATCATCGTAGATGGAAAAGAAATTAAAATTTATGCAGAAGCGGATGCAAAGAAACTTCCTTGGGGAGAAATCGGTGTAGACGTAGTGCTTGAATGTACTGGTTTTTATGTATCAAAAGCTAAATCTCAAGCTCATATAGATGCAGGTGCTAAGAAAGTTGTTATTTCCGCACCAGCAGGTAATGATCTTCCGACTATTGTATTCGGTGTAAATGAAAAAACATTAAAAGCAGATGATACTATTATTTCTGCAGCTTCCTGTACAACAAACTGTTTAGCTCCTATGGCTGACACTTTAAATAAATTAGCACCTATCCAAAAAGGTTTCATGACAACAATTCATGCTTACACTGGTGATCAGATGGTATTAGACGGACCACACAGAAAAGGCGATTTAAGAAGAGCTCGTGCGGCTGCTGTTAATATCGTTCCTAACTCAACCGGTGCTGCTAAAGCAATTGGTCTTGTAATTCCTGAATTATCCGGTAAATTAGACGGAGCTGCTCAAAGAGTTCCTGTTCCGACTGGTTCTACTACTGAATTAGTATCCGTTGTTAACGGAACTGTAACAAAAGATCAAGTAAATGAAGCTATGAAAGCAGCAGCTAGCCCATCATTCGGATATACTGAAGAAGAGTTAGTATCTTCCGATATTATCGGTATTACAGAAGGTTCTTTATTTGATGCAACTCAGACTAAAGTTACAGATCTTGGCAACGGACAAACATTAGTTAAAACTGTTGCTTGGTATGATAACGAAAATTCATACACCAGCCAGATGGTTAGAACTATTAAATATTTTGCTGAATTAGCATAATTGTTTAAATTATAATTTATATTGATCCTATTATGGGTCCGGTCTTTGTAAATAAGTCGAGGAACGTTTACCGAACCCTCCTTGACTGAAACAATGACCGGACTTTTTTAAAATTCATAATACTTATGGCGGTAAGGTTAAAAACCTTTCGTGCAGGATTATAAAGGATAATGAAAGGAGTTACACACATGCTTAATAAAAAATCAGTAGATGATATTAATGTAAAAGGTAAAAGAGTATTAGTAAGATGTGATTTTAACGTTCCATTACAAGAAGGAAAAATAACAGATGAAAACCGTCTGGTTGCGGCACTTCCCACAATTAAAAAATTAATCGGAGACGGTGGTAAGGTAATTCTTTGTTCCCATCTTGGCAAACCTAAGGGAGAACCGAAACCGGAATTATCATTAGCTCCCGTTGCAGTCAGATTAGCTGAATTATTAGGACAGCCGGTTAAATTTGCTGCAGATGCCAATGTAGTTGGTGAAAACGCAAAAGCTGCCGTTGCAGCTATGAAAGACGGAGATGTTGTACTTTTAGAAAATACCCGCTACAGAGCTGAAGAAACAAAGAATGTTGATTCCTTTAGCGAAGACTTAGCATCCCTTTGTGATGTATTTGTTAATGATGCATTCGGAACAGCACACAGAGCACACTGCTCTAACGTTGGTGTAACGAAATATGTGGATACAGCAGTAGTTGGATATTTAATGCAGAAAGAAATTGATTTCTTAGGAAATGCAGTTGATAATCCTGAGAGGCCATTCGTTGCTATTTTGGGTGGTTCTAAAGTTTCCAGTAAAATCTCTGTAATCAACAATTTATTAGATAAAGTTGATACATTAATTATCGGCGGTGGAATGGCTTATACATTTATGAAGGCATTGGGAGAAGAAGTAGGTAATTCCTTATTGGAAGCTGATTATCTTGATTATGCCAAAGAAATGATGGAAAAAGCTGAGAAAAAAGGAGTTAAATTATTAATTCCTGTTGATACCGTTGTAGCAAAAGATTTTTCCAATGATGTCCCGTATAAAACAGTTGGACGCGGTCAGATCGAAGCCGGATGGCAAGGTCTTGATATCGGTGAAAAAACCTGTGAATTATATGCAGATGCTATAAAGAGCGCAAAGACCGTAGTTTGGAACGGACCTATGGGTGTATTTGAATTCTCTAATTTCGCTAAAGGTACAATTGCAGTAGCAAAAGCTTTAGCAGATATCGATGCAACTACCATAATCGGTGGTGGTGATTCAGCAGCAGCAGTTAACATCTTAGGCTTTGGTGATAAGATGACTCACATTTCAACAGGCGGCGGTGCTTCTCTTGAATTTTTAGAGGGTAAAGAACTTCCTGGTGTAGCAGCAGCTAACGATAAGTAATCGATAGTTACTATCATAAGAACTAATAATTCAGGGACAGGTAACTGTTTAACGACTTACCGTCCCTTTCTAAATGAATATACGACAGTATTCAGATATAAAAACAGGCATTGACGCAGGTGATTTATATCGTATTGTCTGAATATAAAGGAGAATTAAGATGCGTAGGAAGATTATTGCAGGAAACTGGAAAATGAATAAAACCCCCAGTGAAACAATTAAATTAATTAATGAATTAAAACCTCTTGTAGTTACCGAAGATGCAGATGTTGTATTCTGTGTTCCCGCTATTTCTTTAACAACTGCAATTGAAGCTGCAAAAGGTTCCAATATTGAAATTGGCGCCGAAAATATGTATTTCGAAGAAAGCGGTGCTTTTACCGGAGAAATCGCTCCTAACATGCTTACCGATATAGGCGTTAAATATGTTATTATCGGTCATTCCGAAAGAAGAGAATATTTTGCAGAATCAGATGTAACTGTTAATAAAAAAGTTTTAAAAGCGTTTGAACATGGTATTACACCAATTATCTGCTGCGGTGAATCCCTTACTCAAAGAGAACAGGGAGTAACAATTGATTTCATTCGCCAACAGATTAAAATCGCATTTTTAAACATTACAGCTGATCAGGCTAAAACTGCTGTAATTGCTTATGAACCGATCTGGGCTATCGGAACCGGTAAAGTAGCTACGACTGAACAGGCTCAGGAAGTATGTAAAGCAATCCGTGACTGTATCGCTGAAATCTATGATGATGCAACTGCAGCTGCAATCCGTATCCAATACGGCGGAAGTGTTACAGCAGCAAGTGCAGCTGAACTTTTTTCGCAGCCTGACATTGATGGTGGTTTAGTTGGCGGTGCCAGCTTGAAACCTGACTTTGGTAAGATCGTAAATTATAAATAATTGCCCTTATATTTAATTTAAGGAATTTAAGTCGAATATCTAATTTCCGCGAAAGCAAAGTGAGAATTAGCAAGCTTCCTTGCAATAATTCGAACGCGCACGCGAACCGAAGAAACTCGCAAAGCGTGTTTCTTCCGGTTACATTTTTTATTATTTTATATCTTGAATAAGGCTCATAACCTTATTTAAGATTTTGCGGTAATTCAGCAATTTATATTCTATGCATACCAGATAAAGGAGTAATTATAATGAGTAAAAAACCTACGGTATTAATGATATTAGATGGATATGGTTTAAATGATAAAAAGGAAGGGAATGCTGTTAAATTAGCCAATACCCCTGTTATGAATAAATTAATGGCAGAATACCCATTTGTTAAAGGAAATGCAAGTGGTATGGCTGTCGGACTTCCGGAAGGCCAGATGGGTAATTCTGAGGTAGGACACCTTAACATGGGTGCCGGAAGAATCATTTATCAGGAATTAACCAGAATAACTAAAGAAATTCAGGATGGCGATTTCTTCAAAAATGATGCTTTATTGCAGGCAATGGAAAATTGCAAGAAACAGAATTCAGATTTACATTTATATGGTCTGCTTTCCGATGGCGGTGTTCACAGTCATATAACCCATCTGTATGGATTATTGGAAATGGCAAAAAGAGAAGGCTTAACCAATGTATATGTTCATGCTTTCTTAGACGGCAGAGATACCGCACCAACTTCCGGTAAGAGTTTTGCAGAAGCCTTAACTAAAAAGATGGGAGAACTTGGAATTGGCAAGATAGCAACCGTTATGGGACGTTATTATGTTATGGACCGTGATAACAGATGGGACAGAGTAGAAAAAGCTTACCGTGCCATGGTTATGGGTGAGGGTGAAACTGCTGAAAATGGTATAGCTGCAATTCAAAAATCTTATGATTCTGCTGTTAACGATGAATTTGTACTTCCGACCGTTATTATGGAAAACGGCAAACCGGTAGCAACGATTAAAGAAAATGATTCTGTTATATTCTTTAATTTCAGACCTGACCGAGCCAGAGAAATAACGAGAGCTTTTTGTGATGATGAATTCAATGGTTTTAGAAGAGACAAGGGCAGAATGCCTTTAACATACGTTTGCTTTACTGAATATGACGTAACGATTAAAAATAAAATTGTAGCATTCCACAAAATTTCTATCGATAATACATTTGGTCAGTTCCTTGCGGCTAATAGTATGAAACAGCTTAGACTCGCTGAAACAGAGAAATACGCCCATGTAACTTTCTTCTTTAACGGTGGCGTGGAAGTTCCAAACGAAGGAGAAGAACGTATTCTGGTTAACTCTCCGAAAGTAGCTACTTATGATTTACAACCGGAAATGAGTGCATTTGATGTAGCTAACAACTTAGTAGAAGCAATTAAATCTTTAAAATATGATGTAATCATTGTTAATTTTGCCAATCCGGATATGGTAGGACATACCGGTATACAGGATGCAGCCATCAAGGCAGTCGAGGCAGTTGATAAATGCGTAGGAATGGCTTATGAAGCTTTATTATCCGCCCACGGCCAGATGTTTATCTGTGCGGATCATGGTAATGCAGAACAATTAATTGATTATACGACCGGAGAACCTTTTACAGCACATACTATTAATGAGGTTCCTTTTATTCTGGTTAATTATGATAAGGATTATACATTAAAAGAAGGCGGTTGTTTAGCTGATATCGCACCAACTATGATTGAAATGATGGGTATGAAACAACCAAAAGAAATGACAGGTAAATCCTTACTGATTAAAAAGTAATTTAAATGATTTAATATGTCCGTCAAACCGGATGAAGGATGGCATGTACAAAAAATAGTTGAAATCTGTAATATTGTATGATAGAATTAATTGAAGCTTTAGGAGGTGCAGTGATGGATATATTAAAAGCAATTATAACAATCATTTATGTTATTATCTGTATTACACTAGTGGTTGTTGTTTTAATGCAGGAAGGCAAATCAGCAGGTTTAACTGGATCTATTAATGGCGTGGCTGATACCTATTGGGGTAAGAATAGAGGTCGTTCTATGGAAGGTGCGTTGGAGAAATTTACAAGGTATCTTGCTTTAGGATTTATCGTTCTTTCCGTTGTACTTAATATAATTTAGATTAGTTTTATGAAAGCACTCTGTATTATACAGGGTGCTTTTTTTGGTGCATTAGAAAATTCAAGTTACAATTGTACTAAAAAGATGAATAAAATTATAAAACTCAACATAGTATATTGACAGTCACAGTAATATGATGTATTGTGTATATAAGATAAAATTAAAACTACATTAAAATGACCATTTGGTCATTGCCAAATTACTAGAAATCATATATAATGACTGCAGTGGTCATTTGACATTTAAGGAGGATTTAGTTAAATGGAATCTATAATTACAATTAATAATGTAGTCAAAGAATATGTTATGGGAGAAGTGAAAATCAGAGCTGCAGACGGAATATCTTTTGATGTAACGGAAGGAGAGTTGGTAGTTGTTTTAGGACCAAGCGGTGCCGGTAAAAGCACTGTACTAAATATTCTGGGAGGTATGGACTATCCAACCTCCGGAGAAGTATTAGTAAAAGGCAAAGATATTTCAAAATTTTCAAAAAATGAAATGACCATGTATCGGAGAAAACATATTGGCTTTGTATTTCAGTTTTATAATTTGATGCCAAATCTTAATGTATTGGAAAATGTTGAAATTGCAGCTCAAATCTGTGATAATCCAATGGATGCAGTTACAGTAATCAATCAAGTCGGGTTGGGTGAAAGAATGGCTAATTTTCCTGCACAACTCTCCGGTGGGGAGCAGCAGAGGGTGTCAATTGCAAGAGCAATTGCTAAGAATCCCACTCTGCTTCTTTGTGATGAGCCTACCGGTGCATTGGACTATATGACAGGTAAATCCATATTAAAGCTTTTGCGTGATGTAAATCAGGAATTTAAAAAGACAGTCATGATAATTACCCATAACAGCCCCATTGCCCAGATGGCAGATAAGGTAGTTAAGATAAAGAACGGAAAGGTAGAGTCAGTCGAAATAAATGAAACCCCAATTCCAATAGAAAGGATTGAATGGTAATGTGGCTCTTATTTAAAAAGTTTTGCAGAGATCTTGGTGAATCCAAAGGACAGTTTATATCCGTACTTGCAGTAGTTATTATCGGAGTAATGTTTTACACCGGGTTGCAATCCGCTTTGGAAAGCCTTTCAGGAGCCGGTTTTAAATATTTTAAAGAATACAGGATAGCTGACTTATGGTGTACTGTGTATCGCGCACCGGAAGGGATAGTAAAGCGTATTGGTGAAATACAGGGTGTGAAGATGGTAAACGGCAGAGTTACACAGGATGTAAGAATAAGTATCAAAGACCAGGATGCAATTGTTAGGTTACTATCCTTACCTGACAAAAAAAGAAATATTGTGAACGATATCAGTTTAAAATCAGGCAGTTATTTTTCAAACGATACAGGTAATCAATGTATTGTATCAGAAGATTTTCTTATTGCAAATCATCTAAAGCTGGGACAGATAATTGAACCGATTGTAAATGGAGACAGGGTAAAATTAAAAATAGTAGGAACCGCAAAAAGTCCTGAATATGTATATGAAATCCGGGATATGAGCGAAATGATACCGAATCCTAAAAGTTTTGGTATTGTTTATGTAAAAGAATCAAATTTAAAAAACATTTTAGACTATAAGGGTTCCGTAAATGATATCAGTATTCTTTTAAACCAGGAAAGAGATATAAAAGATGTGAAAGCTGATGTGGAAAAGATATTAAAGCAATATGGACTGATGGGAATTGTGGAAAAAAAGGATCAGATTAGCTATAGTACGTTCAGTACGGATGTTGAATCCTTAAAATCAACCTCAGCTTTTTTCCCAATGCTGTTTTTTATAGCAGCTGCCGTAATCATATACATAACAATGACAAGAATGATTGAAAACCAGCGAATTCAAATGGGAACTTTTAAAGCTTTAGGATATACTAATTTGGAAATTATGCTGCATTATCAGACATATCCTTTGATGGTTGGGATACTTGGAAGTATTGCCGGGTCATTAATAGGAGTATTTATAGTCGGCAAGAGTATGCTGGATATGATGAATATGGTATACAAATACCTTATGAAAGGGTAACCCTGCATTTAGGTTTGGTTTTACCGGCAGCTTTTATGGCCTTAGCATTCTGCATTGCCGCAGGATATAATGCCTGTAAAAAAGAACTGAATCTGGTTCCGGCGCAGGCCATGAGGCCGAAACCACCTGCTACGGGAAGAAAGATACTAATAGAGAATATCTCTATCATCTGGAAAAAAATTAATTTTAGCTGGAAGATAATACTGAGAAATCTTTTTCGATATAAAAAACGTTCAGCAATGGCTTCCGTAGGAATTATTTTTTCCATAGCTTTACTTTTAGTTGCATTAGGTTCTATGGATTCCATGGACTCGTTTATGAACAAACAATTTAACGAGATTCAAAAATTTGATATTAAAATAAGTTTTTCAAAAATACTGAATGCAGATGAATTACAATACATACAAAATATTGAACATATTGAATCCATTGAACCAATATTGGAAAGCGGGATGGAAGTAAGCAGCGGATGGAGAAAAAAAGATATTGGTCTTGTAGCTTTACCCGGCAACTCAAAATTATATGGTATTTTAGATGAAGAAGATAAAAATGTCAAAATACCGGATGATGGAATTTTACTTCCTAAGAAACTGATGGACACATTAGGGGTCAAGGTAGGAGATACGGTATTTTTAAGATCCTTTTATCCCGGAAAGAACGATGACAGGGATAAGAAAAAAGTAATGATAATGGGAACCGTATCTCAAATTACCGGTCAAAGTGCAATCTGCAGTACGGATTATTTGAATTATTTAATTAAAGAGGGAGTTGTGACAAACGCTGCTCATATAAAACTTGCGGATGCAAAATATGAAAGTGAAGTAATAGGGAAGTTAAAGGATATTATGGAAATAAAGACCATTCAGTCAAAAGCTGAAATTATAGCAAACACCAATAAAATGATGGAATCCACAAGTTCTGTGTATGTTTTTATGATCTTAGGTGCCGGCATATTAGCATTTGCAGTTATTTATAATATAACCAATATCAATATTTTTGAAAGAAGAAGAGAAATCGCTACCCTTGCGGTACTTGGATTTACGGATGGTGAATTGAAAAGCCTCATATTTAATGAAAATTTCTTTATCGGCATCTTTGGTTCAATAGTTGGAATTCCACTAGGCAGATTTCTTATCTATGCTATGTTTGCAGCACAGGAAAATGAAAATATACAGTTTAGCCCAATCATTAATCTGTCAAGTTATATTTATGCTGTTTTATTAATTGGGGTTTTTATTTTAATGGCTAATTTTTTATTAAGTAAGAAAATCAAATCGATTAATATGGTTGAATCATTAAAAAGTTCAGAATAGCATCTATTATAGGCAGTTAGAGTGAATAGTCTCGTAAAGAAAATGAGAGCCATTAAAAAGAATAGCAAAAACGGCTATTCTTCAGGATTTATGCCCAAAAAGCATGGTGTTAGAGTGAAAGAAAATAAAGATAAGGAAAGGATACCACGATGAGATTCTTTTACTCCTTTTATTAGTGGCAATATTGCAGACAGATCTGTGATATGGAAGGTTTAAGTATGAAAAAGAAAAAAATAATATTTATTATTATTGGATTAGTACTGTTGTCTTCCGCAGTAATGATGGTTTATATGAAACAGGGAGAAACTGTCAGTGTGGTGAAAGTCCAGAAAGGCGAAATTCAAAAATACATAGAAGATATAGGTACTGTCACCTATAAGAATGTGGTGAATGTAAGTATTGAGGGGAATGGTTTGATACAAAATATTTATGCGGATTTAGGCCAGCCGGTTAAAAAGGGAGATAAATTGCTGGTAATGGAAAATTCGGATCTCGAAATTCAGCTTAAAAATATAGATGAAAAGATTAAGGAACTAAAGGCTGCATATGAGGGAAGCGGGGTAAAAAATTATGCAACTAACCTGGAAAAGGCAGCCATAGCGGCTAATCAGGCAGAAGATACCTATTATCTTGCTTTAAAAGAATATAATGATGCAAAGGTTTTGGAAGAATTGGTTGAAATAAGCAATAAGAATTATGAAACCAATGTAAAAAAAGCAACCATTTCTGTTAATCAGGCTAAGGAAAGCTATAATTCAGCCTCAGAAGAATTAAAAGATGCACAGGTACTGAAAGATACAGGTGCGATAAGCCAGGAGGAATTAGAGCAAAAGGAACAGGCAGTAAAAAATGCAGAAGCTGTATTAAATACTGCAAAGCTGGATTTAAACCAAATTAAAGTAAATGATTCAGAAAATATTAATGCGGTCTATAGAGCGCAATTAGAATCAGAGCAAAGGGAACAGGCACTTAAAAGCGCGGAAGCTTTGATGAAAACTGCCCAGCTTGATTTAAAGCAAATGAAAGTAAACACCACAAAAAGCAGTGAGGCGGTTTATGATGCACAGCTTAAGCAAGCTGAGCTGAGCAGGAAAAGTATGTCAAACAATATAGAAAAACTGGAATTAAAAGCCCCTGTCACCGGTATAATCCTGGAAAAGAATGTCGAGGTAAATACCATGGGAATACCAGGTACCATAGCTTATGTAATGGCAAAAGCAGACAGTGTTGAAATTAAAGCAAATATATTAGCAGACGATGCAATTAATATTAAACTGGGAGATCAGGTCGAAATAACGGACAGATCACAGGAAAAGAAAAAAATTACCGGAAAAGTCGTTGACATAGCACCAAGTGCGGTAGCCGTAACTTCCTCACTGGGAGTTAACCAGAAAAGGGTGGCGATTAAAATCGAACCCTCTGAGCAGCTAAATCAGTTAAAACATGGTTATGAGGTTGATATTAAGGTAATTATTGAAAAAAGCAGCAATGCTGTATTGGTACCGTTAAGTTCCATCTCTGAATATAAAGATAAAGATTGTGTATTTGTTGTTGATAATGAAAAAGCTGTTTTAAGAAATGTAATAAAAGGCATACAAAATGAAGAGTTTGTAGAAATAAAAGACGGGGTGAAAGAGGGAGAGATCGTTCTGTCGGCTCCGGATAATAATGTTAAGGAAGGAATGCGTATTAATCTTAAGAAATCTTTAGATAACCAGGAGCAATAGAGAAGGAAAATACAAACTGTTAAAATGTTTGAAATCCTTCCTGGGTTATTCGGGATGCCGCAAAGTGGTATCCTGTCGGAAAGGTTGAAAGAAAATAGTAGAGAGAAAGGACGCCACAATGAGATTCTTTTAACCTGCGAAATTTGTTTCGCATAGTTATGTGGCAGTAACGCAACTGGGGCAGGTGTGTTATACTGTGGGTATGAGGATGAAGAAAATTCGTAATCATATAATTGTAATCGTATTAGTCATATTTTTTACACCAATTAATATCTTTGCTGCGGATGTTGACAGTGGTAACGATAAAGAGATAATGAAATTCGAAGATATTGAAAATGAGATATTAGAAAATAACCCGATGGCCTTAATCAACAAAAATGTTGTAAAATCAATGGAAGAAGATTATAAACGGATAAAAGACATTTCAGATGATCTGGAAGATGATAGAGATGATCTGGAAGATGCAATTGATATGATGGAACTTCAAATAGATAAATTAAAACAGGATAAGGCCAGCCTCGAAACCAAAATTGACGGAGATCCGGATTTGATAAACCATATCAAATTAAATTATGATGCTCTGATTGGGATATATGAGTATAACAAAGCCAGTCTTGTAGCAAGCAGAAGATCTTTAAGAGAACAACAATTTTCATTGGATGACCAGGCGGAAGATTTGGATGATACCATAAATAAATTCAGAGTCCAGTCAAAGATGTCCGATTGCCAATTGGTGTGGACGGCTCAAAATCTTTACATTTCCTATCAAATATTAGGGAACAGGGAAATGGACTTAAGCAATCAGACCGAATTAATGAAAAAACAGCTTGAAATTGCGAAAGTGAAAGAATCCCTGGGTAAAATAATAAAAACAGATATAGATACGTTGGAAATGCAAATCAATGAGATGGAAATGGGTTTAAATGATTTACAGACGCAAAAAAGTGCAATATTAGGTGAATTTAATCTTATGATAGGTAATAGTTATGATTTCGCTTTATCTTTAGACACCGAATTAGAACCCGTATATGAGAATTTTAATGAAATGTATTATGATAAGGACCTGGAGAGTGTGCTGGAAAATAATTATTCCATAGCTTTACAGACCCTTGAGAGGGAAACGAAGCAAAGAATATTGAACAGGTCTAGTGGGAGTGATACCCAAAGCGAGGAAGCAGCAGAATATAATTTAAAAAACGAAGAAATTAAACTTGAAGAGACAAAACGGAGTGTAACCTTTTCATTTTATAAGGTTTATGAAGAGTTAATCAGCAAAAAAATGTCTTTTGAACAGGAGAAGAAGAAACTGGATCAGGCAGGAACCAATAGAAATTACACAATGATCAGATATGATCTTGGAAAGATATCCGATTTGGAACTTGAGAATGAGAATTTAAAATACCGAAGCCAGGAAATAAATACCTATGTTGCAGAATATGAGTTGATTCAGGCTTACTGGAAATATGAATGGATGAAAAGTGGATTAACTCTTTCGTAAAGGTATAAAAGTAATAATAAATATGGTATGTCAGGAAGATTAATTGTAAAGTTTCTTGACATACCATTTATTATTAGTTATATTAAACGAAAGAATTACTTTAGAATAATTCAAAATTTAATAAATTGATGTTATTTTGAATGAAAGGATAAAAAGGGAAGTGTAAGTAATGTATGAAACTTTTGAAAATTTACCGGAGGATAGAAAAGAACAAATAATACAGATTTGTATTGAGGAATTTGCAAAAAACGGATATGAGAATACTTCTACAAATACAATTGTTAAAAGGCTTGGCATTTCCAAAGGTCTTTTATTTCTCTATTTTAAAAGTAAAATGCACTTATATCTTTACCTCATAGACTTCTTAACTAAAGTTTATTATATTAAATATATAAATTTATTTCCAAATCAACACCCCACTGAATTTATTGATATTTTTAATTACACCGGCGATTTTTATAAAATACTGATTAAGGAAAATCCGTATATCATTGTTTTTTTTCTGAAAATGGAAATGAATATATCATCGGAAATTCAAAAGGAAATTAATTTGATTCGGAATGAATACCACGAGCGATTTCTAAAAAATCTTAATATGAATTATATAAGAAAAAATATAGATATTCAAAAAATTTTAAACTTACTGCACATGGCATCTTATCATATAGGACAAGTGATCCTGAGGGATTCTGAGGGTGATTTGGAATTCTTTAATAAGCATGCGGATAAATATATCAGAGAATACAATGATTATTTAGATATCATTAAATTGGGTACTTATGAAAGATAGATTGGTTAATAATTTAAATTTTTATTGACAAAAAGAATGAAATATAATTAAACGAATTAATTTAATTAATTTATAACTATTATCCTTGACATATATTCAATATTTGCATATACTATGAAAAAATAAAAGCTATGAAGAGAAAAGTAATCTTTTTTACAAAGCCCACAGAGAGCTCCGGAAGCTGAGAAGGAGTAGCAGCGTATTTGATGAAACAAGCCTCGGAGCTGCATACGGATCTTATATAAATATAAGTGATGCTATGACGTAAGTTCACGTTACAGAACTAGAGTATTTCATGTACTCGATGAGATTGATATGGTGACATATTAATAAAATAGGGTGGCACCGCGAATATAATCGCCCCTACAAATTGATTTTGTAGGAGGTGTTTTTTTTATTCTTTTTATTAACCGGCATAGGTGTTAAATAATGACTAATATAGTAATTTTTATTATCAATTCGAAAGAAAGGTATGATTGATATGAAAGATTTATCAAACAAGGATTTTAGTAACTGGGAAAGACCACAGTTTCCAAAAAGAGCAGTCATTACGGCGGGAATGCCTTATGGTAATAAGGAACTTCATTTTGGACATATAGGCGGGGTATTTGTCCATGCGGATACCTTTGCGAGATTTTTAAGAGATAGAATCGGAGAAGAGAATGTAATTTTTGTATCCGGAACAGATTGTTATGGTTCCCCAATACTTGAGAGTTACCGTAAATTAGTGGAAAACAGCCAGGAAAAGCCAGTGGGCACAATGGAAGAATATGTCCGTAAAAACCATAATATACAAAAAGAAACTTTAGCCAAATACGGTATCAGTTTGAATTTATACGGAGCTTCCGCCCTTGACAGACCGGGCGAAATACACAGGGAGGTTTCAAAAGAGATTTTTGAAAAATTATATAACAACGGTGATATCATACCAATGTCAACTCCTCAGTTCTATGATCCGGATTTTCAGGTTTTTCTTAACGGAAGGCAGGTAGTCGGACAATGTCCCATTGAGGGTTGTTCGTCAGAAAAAGCATATGCGGATGAATGTTCTCTGGGTCACCAATATATGCCCGGTGATTTAATAAATCCTAAAAGCACATTATCCGGAAAACCACCGGAGGTCAGAAACGTCATAAACTGGTATTTTAAATTAGGGGAATACCAGGATCAATTAAAAGCTTGGATTAAGAATCTCAGGGAGAATACAAATACAAGAAAATATATAATTAATACCATTGAAGAATTTCTAAAACCTCCCTATATTTATGTAAAAAAAGATCAGTTAGAAAATCTTTCGGAGTTTGATAGTCTGCTGCCTAAACACACTATAATAGCTGAAGAAAATAAGGCTTCCGTAACCTTTGTCTTTGATAAATTAAGTGACAGAGATATGGCTAAGGATGTATTGGCAAGCAAAGGTATCCGCTACCGTACCGGAAAAACTTTAGTACCTTTCCGGTTATCCGGAAATATTGAATGGGGTGTTCCGGTACCGGATAAAGAAGATTTAAAAAATCTGACTTTCTGGGTATGGCCGGAATCATTATGGGCGCCTATTTCTTTTACCAGAGCATATCTGGAATCCCAGGGAAAGAAAAACAGTACATGGATGGATTGGTGGAATTCGAAAGAAGCTTTAGTATATCAATTTATTGGTGAGGATAATATATATTTTTATGGTATAGCAGAAATGGCATTATTTACTTCCCTTGATAAAGAAAATGGGACGGCTAATAAAAACATGGAAGAACTCCCGTTGCCCAATCTGATAGCCAATCGGCATATTTTATTTATGGATAAAAAAGCTAGCAGCAGTAATGAGATTAAACCGCCAATGGCCAAGGATTTACTTGAATTTTATACACCGGAACAACTACGGATTCATTTTTTAAGCCTTGGATTAGCTGCCAAAAGTGTGAGCTTCCGGCCACAGGTTTATATGGATGAAAAAGATAAATCCGGAGAAGATATTGTATTAAAAGAGGGAAATCTGTTAACCAATGTATTTAACAGGTTAGTACGTTCCTGTTTTTATACCTCACAAAGTTATTTTGATTCCAGAATACCAAAAGGTGAAATCAGCGGTAAGATTTTAATAGAATCAAAAGAAGCAATTCTTAACTTTGAAAGGCATATGTATAACCATGAATTCCATAGCCTGACTTATGTATTGGATACTTATATCCGAAATATGAATAAATATTGGGTTAATAATATGAGGACTGCCGAAACGACCGGTAATGCAGGTTTAAGAAAACAGGTTTTAATTGATTCCTTTCATGCTGTTAAAACGGCTGCCGTATTATTACACCCCATTGCACCTTTTGGGTGTGAATTGATTAAAGATTATTTAAGAGTCAATGAAAAGTTATGGAATTGGGATTATATCTTTTCAACTATTTATGACATAATTGATGATTTTGAAAATCACCAATTAAAATTTTTGGAACCCAAAACGGACTTTTTTAAAAAGCATATAAGCCAGTTGGAAAAATAAGATTGAGAAACGGGGCTGTTGCAAAATAGTCAATTTACTAAACTTGTGTCTAGAATATGCTTTATATTTCCCCCATTTTGTTTCAAGTCGCGCGAATAAACGGCTCCATTCTCTTTCTTGGAGCCATTCGCACATACTTTCAACAAAATATCTGCGAAATATAAAGCATATTCTCCCACAAGGAAGTTATATTTTGAATTTTGCAACAGCCCCTTTTTGCTTTTTTTTATCTGGTCTTGCTGGCAATCGGTGCATTTGCTTCCTATTCCTTTCCGGGAGGTAATATGGCAGCGGGGGAATTATCAGAAATAGAATTGGATATGAGTATGGAAAGCTCTTTTCCTATATGACTCTGAAAAAATACGATTATTTTAATTTTGTGATTCAAATAACAGTTTTTATATTTCAGTTGATGTACAATGGGACCTGTCAAAAAAATATTGTTTTTAACAGGAGGATTCATATGAAAGCATTAGAACAGGTTACACTATCAAAGGATGTATATTGGGTAGGTAAAATTGATGATCGAGAAGTACCATTTCATAGATTAATTCTGGCAAAGGGAACTACTTATAATGCGTATTTATTAAAGACAGAGAAGCCAACAGTGATTGATACTGTAGATATAGAATTCGGCGGTGAATTCGTTGAATATCTGAAGAAATTTATTAATCCGGCAGAAATTCAATATATTGTAATTAACCACACGGAACCGGATCACTCCGGAGGACTTGGTGCGTTAGCAGCACAGGCACCCAATGCAACTATTGTTTGTACTCAGAAAGCTGTAAAAGAGCTTCAGGAAATGTACAAGCTTCACGATAGAACCTTCCTGGTTGTAAAGGATGGGGATACCCTGGATATCGGAGGAAAAACACTTAAGTTTAAGGAAACTCCGTATCTTCATACAGAAGAAACTATGATTACATTCTGTGTTGAGGATAAAATATTATTTCCCTGTGATATCTTCAGTACGCACGTGGCGAACGAAAGATTTTTCGATGACAAAGCGGATGCTGATATAACAGAGGACTTTATCGGTTATTATAAAGTAATCATTCATCCGCACCGAAGATATGTAAGAACATTAATTAATGCCCTGAAAGATCTGGATGTAAGAATGATTGCACCATCTCATGGTTTCATTTTAAGATCCGATGTACAAAAATATATTGATTTGTATGAATCCATGAGTGCAGATACTGTGTCAGGTAAGAAAGCTACTATAGTTTATACTACGATTAAAAGCAATACAAAGAAAATGGCTAAGATGTTAAAGGATACCTTTGAACAATATAATATTCAGGTCGAAGTTTTCAATGCAGATAAGACGGAGAAGGATGAAATCTTAAATAGTATTAAGACTGCGGATGCTGTATTGTTTGGAAGTTCCACCAGATACGCAGATATGATCGGAAACATAGAGCAGGTATTAACGGAGCTTCCTGATATTAATCTTGAGGGCAAGATAGCATCTGCCTTTGGTTCCTATGGCTGGAGTGGAGAAGCGATTGAAGTAATTCACGACTATTTGTTGAAAACGAATATGAACGTTTTAAGTACTTCAAAAGTTATAAAAACTACTGGAATGACAGATGTGGAATTCCCGGTAAGGGTTAGATTTTCACCGAATGAATGCAAAGAAAAAGTTGAAAATGCAGCATCCTTTATTGCGGATTTACTCCTAAGTTCTTTTTAATTGGAACAGGAGGGGAGAATGGAAAATCAAGATTTTCCACTAGTGAATTGTTTTAACCATTCATTTTGCGCATATTGTGCTGTCGCCCAAACTCCCAGGTTATCGGCTGAAAGGAGATTATCATGAGTAAGAATTATATTATTATCGGTGGCGGCGTTGCAGCTGTCACTGCTGCAAAAGCAATCCGCAAACAGGATCCCGAGGGTACAATAAAAATTTACGGTAAGGAGAAATCACTGCCTTACAATAGAATAAAATTATCTAAGGAATTATACAGTAATTTAGTTAGTGAAGATGTTCTTATAAAAAAAGATAAATGGTATGAGAAAAATAATATTCAGGTATTTACTGATACAAAAATTATAGGTGTTGATGCCATGGCTCATACGGTTCGTACAATAAATGGAGAGCAGATTGCGTTTGATAAACTTTTGATCTGTACAGGTTCAAACAATCGAAAGCTTTCTCTTGACGGTGCTGAGCAAAAAGGTGTCTTTTCCATACGTGAGCTATCGGAAGCGGAGGATTTCAAAGCATATATTGAAAATAAAAAGCATGTTGTGATTATAGGTGGTGGAGTGCAGGGAATTGAAACTGCATGGTCCTTAATCAAAGAGGGCAAAATCGTCACAATTGTTGAATCCTGTCCAAGCTTAATGGGACGGCAGCTGGATGAAAGGACCTCTGTATTGTTGAAAAATAAAATTGAAGAAATTGGAGCAGAGGTTATCTTAAACGCCGAAATTGAACGGTTTTCCGGTGGGAATGAGGTTACCGGAGTTATGATAAAAGACAATGGATTAATCAGCTGTGACAGTGTACTATATTCGATTGGCGTAATACCGAATATTGAAATCATCGATTCCGACAAAATCAAAGTAAACAGAGGTATTCTGGTTGATGATCAGATGAAAACCAGTGTTGAGGATGTATATGCGGCCGGAGATGTTGCAGAGTTCCAAGGCGAAGTAACCGGACTATGGGGCAGTGCCATGGAACAGGGTACTGTTGCTGGAACCAATATGGTAAATGGTAACACTGCCTATAAGAAGATACTGCCCGCCACCATATTCCATGCATTCGAAATCGAGTTATTTTCAATAGGTCTGGTCGATGAAAGCAGATGTGATAATACAATCACTGAAGAGGATGGAAGCTTAAAATATGTAAAACTATTCATAAAAGATAATAGAATAGTCGGTATCATTGCATTAGGGGATGTATCCAAATCTGCACCGTACACTCAGGCGATTGAAAATCAGATTTCCCTGGAAGGGATTGATTTAGATGGAATCAGCGTAAGCCGCTTAATGGATGAGATAAACATACGGAACAATGGAATGAAGAAATATATGTGTATCCCTTGCGGCTATATTTATGATCCGAAAAAGGGAGATCCCGATGAGGATATTGAACCCGGAACACTGTTTGAGGAGCTTCCGGATGATTGGGTCTGCCCGGTCTGCGGTAAAGAAAAAGACCGGTTTGCAGAATTAAAATAAATAGATGCAAAATCTTAATTGATCACACTCCTGATAAAACTTCAAAGCTGAAATACGGGAATGCCCATGGATATAAAAAGCATTGACAAGCAAGAATGTCAATGCTTTTTTAATATATAAGGAACAGAATCTATTTGATAAATACCCGGTCTACCTCCTATGGATTATATTAATTTTCTACATAGCATTCGTAAATAATAGGGAATAATTTTTTAATTATATTATAAATTTATTTAAATTATAATTATGTCTCAACAAAATGTAAACACTATATTAAAACAGCCTATATAAATTTATGTATTAATTATAGGAGAATTATGGTATACTACATTATAACAAGGCTTGAATATCTAAACTGATCTGGCTTTAACTTATTTAAAACAGATTAGTAATACTTAAAAACTGGTGAAGTTTAGAAATGATGGAGGCAAAATGGATAAAGTGATTTTGGACGAAAAAAAGAAAATATTATTAGATTTTATAAATAGCAAAGAATATCATCCTTTAAAGTTCAAAGAAATAGCCAATATTTTACAGGTACCCAGGGATGAAAAACAAGATTTAAGAGAAGTATTAACTTCTTTGCAGGCTGATGGCAAAATTGATCAGGACACGCAGGGCAGATATAAATTGGCGGATGCCAATACCAAAACCGGTGTTTTTTCCGGAACACAAAGAGGATTTGGATTTGTTATTATTGAGGGGGAAGATGAAGATATTTTTATTCCTGAGAATGCTACCAAAGGTGCACTTCATAATGATAAGGTTATGGTTAGTATTAAAGATGACCGGACCGGAAAAAGAAAAGAAGGGGAAATCATACGAATTCTCGAAAGAAGCAGCAGCACAATTGTAGGTACATTTGAAAAGAGTAAAAATTATGGTTTTGTTATACCGGATAATCAAAAATTCGGCAAGGATATCTTTATTCAGAAAGAGCACACAAAAGGAGCTGTAAACGGCCACAAGGTAGTGGTTAAAATAACGGATTACGGCGGGCAGGATAAAAATCCTGAAGGAAAAGTGATTGAAATTTTAGGCCATATGAATGATCCTGGTGTAGATATTATTTCAGTAATTATGGCATATAATCTGCCAATGGAATTTCCTGATGGGGTTATGAATCAGGTAGAGTCCGTTCCGGATGAGATATCTGAAAGGGATATGGCAGGCAGAAAAGATATCAGGAATCTGCAGACAGTTACCATAGATGGGGAAGACGCTAAAGATCTGGATGATGCTATAACAATTTCTAAAGATAACAACCTGTATCATCTTGGCGTGCATATTGCGGATGTAACCAATTATGTAACGGAAAATTCCCCATTGGATAAAGAAGCCGTAAAAAGAGGTACCAGTGTATATTTGGTTGACCGTGTTATCCCCATGCTGCCTCATAAGCTGTCTAACGGAATCTGTTCTCTGAATGCAGGTACGGACCGACTTGCCTTAAGCTGCTTTATGGATATAGATGATAAAGGTAATGTAGTCGGACATGAAATTGCCGAAACCGTTCTTCGGGTGGACCGAAGAATGACATATACCAGTGTGAAGAAGATTCTTGAAGATAATGATGAAGAAGAGAGAAAACAATACGAAGAATTTGTTCCTATGTTTGAATTAATGGCAGAACTTGCGGATATACTCCGGGAAAAGAGACGAAAACGAGGTTCCATTGATTTTGATTTTCCGGAAAGTAAAATTCGTCTGGATGAAAATGGCCATCCGATTGAAATTAAACCATATGAGAGAAATAAGGCCACCAAAATTATAGAAGACTTTATGCTCATAGCAAATGAAACTGTAGCAGAGGATTTCTTCTGGCAGGAGATACCGTTTGTTTACAGAAGTCATGAAAACCCGGATTCCGATAAGATTAAACAACTCGGCATCTTTATTAATAATTTTGGCTACAGTATTAAAATCGGACAGGATGAGATTCACCCCAAAGAACTGCAGAAGTTATTGTTAAAAATTGATAATACACCGGAGGAAGCTCTAATCAGCCGTCTGACTCTGCGTTCTATGAAACGCGCGAAGTACACTTCCACCAGTGATGGTCATTTCGGATTAGCTACCAAGTATTACTGCCATTTTACTTCTCCTATCAGGCGATATCCGGATCTCCAGATTCATCGGATTATAAAGGAAAATTTACGCGGGGGCTTAAATGAGAAACGTCTTAAGCATTATAATAAAATCTTGCCGGATGTGGCGATGCAGGCAAGTATAACCGAACGACGGGCAGATGATGCGGAACGGGAAGTTGATAAATTAAAAAAAGTAGAGTATATGAGTGATCATATTGGTGAAACTTTTGAAGGTGTAATCTCCGGCATAACAAATTGGGGCTTATATGTGGAATTACCCAATACGGTTGAGGGTATGGTTCGCGTATCGGAAATGATGGATGATTATTACATTTATGATGAAGAGCATTATACCATGATGGGTGAGCATACCAGAAAGACCTACAAACTGGGGGAAAAGGTCTTTGTAGAGGTAGTAGCAGCCGATAAACTGCTGCGGACCATCGATTTTGCATTTGTAGATGAGCCGGAAGAAGATCAGTAAAAGAAGTTTTGGGAGGATTTATGTCTAAAGAAAGTATTAAAATGATTGCAAATAATAAAAAGGCGAGATTTGATTATTTTATCGAAGATACCTTTGAGGCCGGTATTGTACTTCATGGTACTGAGGTTAAATCTTTACGAATGGGTAAATGCAGTGTTAAAGAATCCTATATTCGAATCGAGGGTGGGGAGGTCTATATTTATAACATGCATATCAGCCCATACGAAAAAGGGAACATTTTTAATAAAGATCCTTACGTATTAAAAAGTTATTATTGCATCATTATGAAATTAATAAAATTATGGGTAAAGTGGCACAAAAAGGTTATACGGTTGTACCACTTACCGTATACTTAAAAGGAAGTCTGGTCAAAGTTGAGATAGGTTTAGCCCGAGGTAAAAAGCTTTATGATAAACGGGAAGACATAGCGAAAAAAGACCAAAGAAGAGAAGCGGAGAAAGATTTTAAAGTGAAGAATTTATATTAAAAGGTAAGCTCCGGGACTTTGTGTTTATGTTTATTTGTAAATTACGATATGAAAGATAGTCTCTGTATAAATAAATCAGCAGACTATCTTTTTGTGTAGAGTTTAGCAGATATTATATTTTATGGGCGGATACGGCTATTGTTGGGCCGGCGCTTAAAAAAATAATTCGGAAATTTTTATTGAGTAATTTATCTAAAGTACAGCCATGTTTTTTAACTACCAGCTCTGTAGAACCGTATTGACCAAAATCACAATAGCATACTTTTATACCATCTATAAACGGGTTTTGTTCATTGCCAAAGCAGACTTTTAAGCATTCAAATCTTTTCAGGCAGAATTCTTCAACCCGGTAAACGCAGCCTATTTTATCACCTGCTCTTACAGATATAATAACATTTAATTCCGAGCAGGAATTATTTACGAATTCCCTTACTCCGTCCATCCAAATCCTCCAATATAACATTTATATAAATAATCAGAAATTATTTGTCAAATTTCTGATAAAAATGGGTTTTGTTTCTATAATATTATATGTCGGATTTTGAGAAGAGTGATGGAATTACTGATTCGAGTAAAATTGATTTATGATACCATTCCAAATATAATCCGCAATCATTAAGGTATGATATTCGATAAAATTGTATTCATATACATCTGCTGCATATTGCTTGTATTTTCTTTTTTGTGCCTCATAGATCGTCATATCCAAATGGTTATAGAATAAATTCTGCAATACCTGCATATTCCAATATGGATTTAGCTGTGAAAGAAATAAACTGATTTGGTCAGCATTTGCTTTCCAATTGGATTCTGTAGTATCAATAGACTGTTCTGTATTAATTTCATCGATTATTTGTATAGTAAGTGTTATCTGGTCCCTTAATAAATTTTCAAATTCCTGCGCGGAATTATTGCCATAATAAATTCGAAAAACATTATATAAATCAATCGGCACTTCAAAAAGCCTGTTAGTTAGCACCTCTAAATCATCTAAATCAGCCATTCGGCTTACGATATAGAATCTGATCCATACAGAATACTGGTTCCAAAGCTGTCTCAATATATTACGAAGATCTTCCGGAGAATAAAAACTTGAGTTAGTATTATTGGTTCTATCCATTATAGAATCCTTTCTATACTGATTTAATATCTGGGTTATTGCGAAACAGACTATAGGATAGTAAGAAATTAATTAGTTTCGCAGCCGCCTGCTTATTTTATAACATATGAAAATAGCGATTTAACCATGCATAAAAAATAAATTATTATAGATAGGCATTTTTTTTAATTTCGTGCATATATTAATACAATACTAAAAAATAGATGGGATTGAGGTTAATGGGACACAGTATGTCATATTCAGAATATAAAAAAATAATCAGTGATGCAGTGAGAGAGTATTGCAATAATGGCGGTTCCCTCTTAAATATAGCGCTTAATAATATCAAAAAAGAATACATTTATGATTTTGACTTCGTATACCCGGAGGATACAAAGAAAAATCTAATTGACAAAGCGCATCAGGCTATGCAGAAAGGGAAAGACTTACCGGAAGGCATCCGGCTAACCAGAGTAATATTTAGAAGTTAAATAGGTTAAACCCATATAGTCTTAATACATAAGTATTCCCGCTAAATGGAAAATTAAGCGGATACCGGAAAGATGAAATTGAATATAAAAAAAGCTAAACAGGTGTAGCGGCTGTCTGGCTGAAGTGGATGTACTGAATAAAAATAGGAGGAGCCAGCAGGTTTTCTGCTGGCTTTATGAAAAAAAATTATATTAACAAGGTGCGGAAACTTGTTATTTTTATGCTTTAATTATAATGTTCATATATGTATAGAGTTTGAATGTTTCATTAATATAATGTGAATATTTATGTAAGTATAATTTTTACATTTCATATTCCTACAGCTGAGAAGTTTGTAAAAGTAAACCCCATGCATATCAGGGAGAATGCACAGGGTTAAAAAAATACATGTTATACTGGGGAGCATAACGTTAATAATAATATCATTTTAATCCGGTTTTAACAATATCTGATTCTATTATTAAGGTATATAGGTTTTAATATGGACTATTTTATGCCAACCAATATTATTTAAAGTTGCTCATGTAACGTACCGCTGATAACAGTATAGTTCTGATACGCTAAATAGTTCTTGACTTCAAAGTCTTACACATGGAGTAAAACCATATACCCGATTAAAGAATGTCATCCCTAAAAATATCTCCGAGGGAGCAGTTGATGTGTTAAAGAAAATATTTGCAAATAAAACTGTTTTCAGAGGCGAAAATCTTGATTTGATAAAAGATGTAATGTTGATCCAGAATAACAAGAGTAATATTCGAATATACCGGGCTCAATTAGCTCAGATGCTAAAAAAATTGCTTTAAATATAATTAATGGGGAATTTGGAAATAAAAAGCTGTAAAAAATTAATAGGAAAAATTGATGATGTAATTCTGTGATACAGCAAGTTATAATAGGATTAACACTTTAACGATTCAAATGATAAACCTAAAGGAGAAACGATATGAAAAAAATAAGTGTTTATGTATTAGAACAAACAGACGGAGCTACGGAAAAAATTTTGAATGCTCCATATGAAAAGTTAGCTACCTGGTTGTGGGATCATAATTTAGAGGTAGTAAATATTCGATGCGATGAAGTTGAAGAGGAAGAAGCTATAAAAACGAAATAATACAAAAGGCCATTCTGATATCACCTGTTAGCTATCATATAAATAGGTACAAAATTTCAGAGTGGTCTTATCAGGTAAATAAAAAAAGCTCTAAACCAGAAAAATAAGCGGTTTAAAGCACTTTTATCAGTTATATTCACTAAAGAATCTAGTGGAGCTGAGGGGAATCGAACCCCTGTCCGAAAGCCCATTCATTGCAGCATCTCCCATTACAGTCAATCATTTAACATTCCCTCTGTCTAACGCCGGTTGACAGGCTTTAGACTTCAGTAGCTTCATAAGTTCTTTTATCCTCTCAAAGCTTTGAAGATAAAGTGCCTTGCTAATTTGATGCCGAGATCTTAAGCCGCAAGAAGCTTAAGTTCGACAGCTGCCATTAGGCAGCGTACGCTAAATTTTCGTCTGCGTTTAAATTTAATTCTAAGTTGATGACGCGGTCCTAGTCCGCGAATGGCTTCCGCAACTTCAAAACCCCCGTCGAAACCAGTACAACCCCTTAATAATTATTTGGTTGCTTATATCTGAATGAAAAGGAATACTTTGCAACAGAATATAAATGGTTTACAGACGAATCTTAAATCACATGAATATAGTATAACCTGAATTTGTGTCTAAAATGTGTTTTTTTTAAAAAATTTTTATTTTACTATTAAAAGTATGCTATAAAGTTGATAAATTAATTAAATTTCGTTTATTCTAACTTTTTATAAAGATAGGATTTTCATTTGAGGAATTTAGTGATAAAATATTAGTGTTTTTCCAAAGGTTGTATACTTTGGAAATCAGAAGTAAATAAAAGAAAGGAATACTATGAAAGTTATAAACTGGGGAATAATCGGAGCCGGTAACATTTCTGCCTCTTTCACAGCAGCCTTAAAGCAAATGGAATATACAGAACTTACTGCCGTAGCATCCAGGGATGTAAATAAAGCTAAGAAATTTGCAGAGAAGTTTGGTATTCGAAAGTGGGATTTGGTTTTACCGTACCTTTGAATGAATCGAATCGTTTGTATAATTATTCCTTAGCCAAAGGTGCATTATTAGATGCAGGGGTATATCCCATCACTTATGCTGTGCATTTAATGGGACAATTACCTTTACAGGTAATGGCAACCGGTGTTTTCTTGGACAGTGGTATTGATGTACAAAACTGTATCTTATTTAAATTTGATACTGACGTAATTGCAATGTTAAGTTCTGCAATTAATGCAGAAGTAGGTAAGTAGGCCATTATCATTGGTGATAACGAAAAAATTGTTGTGCCAAATTTCTGAATGCTGATAAAGCTGTGATTTATGATTTGAAAGGTAATGAAATTGAAACTTATTCGGAAGAGGGACGAATTAATGGTTATGAATTCCAGGCTTATGAAGTAAATAGCTGCTTAAGAGCCGGTCAGATGAAAAGCAAACGGAACCATTTCCTTTACAGAATACTGGATATTAGGCTGATTATGGATGGAATCAGAAAGGATTGGGGTTTAAAATACCTGCAGGAAGTTGATTAATTACGAGGCTTATTAAAAAAATAAGGGCTAAAATTAAAAGTAAGTTGAATATTAAGAAATTAAAAGTCTATAAAATTAAAAAGATCAAAAGATTTAAAAATAAAAACATAGAAAGAGAAAGGTATATTTAAATAAAATTAAATATCCGGAAAGAGGTAAATATGAAAAAAACACTATCATTAATTTTAATTCTGGTAATCGGTATTACCTTACTGGGAGGATGTTCTAAAAAAGCAGATCAATTATCGGAACCAAAAAAAGGAGAAACGGTTGCTGAAATAGTAATTAAGGATTATGGTTCAATATTTGTAAAATTTTTTAATGATGTTGCTCCAAAAGCTGTTGAAAATTTTACAACACATGCTAAAGACGGATATTATAATGGGCTGACATTTCATAGGGTAATTAATGATTTTATGATACAGGGCGGTGATCCTACCGGAACCGGAGCCGGCGGTGAAAGTATCTGGGGAGATAATTTTGAAGATGAATTTTCTGATAAACTGCAGCCCTACAGAGGTGCTTTGTGTATGGCCAATTCAGGGCCAAATACCAATGGAAGCCAATTTTTTATTGTTCAGACAAAACAAACTTACGGTCAGGATATGTTAACTCAGGTTGAGCAGCAATACGGTGTAAAGTTTAATGAAGAAGCAGTTTCCAAATATAGTGAAGTTGGCGGAACACCATGGCTTTATCAAAAACATACAGTCTTTGGACAGGTTTATGATGGCTTGGATGTTTTGGATACTGTAGCAGCAGTGGAAGTGGATGGTGAGGATAAGCCTGTAAAAGATGTCATTATAGAAAAAATAAATGTATTTAAATACAAAGAATAATTATTAGAAATAATTTTAACAGATATATTTAATAAAAAATAATACGTAATTTTAATCATCCGTAGTTCATAATCGCGAAGAAATAGCCTATATTTACTATCACTAACGGCAATTCTTTGAGGACCGGTATAAGAAATCTTTACTGGAAATTGGTCTACGGATGAAATTTTAACCTTACAAGTAAATCCCCCGCTTCTTAGCGAAGCGTAAGCGGTGGGTTTGGGACTTACTTGTTTCAGTCGGAGGGTGGGCTCCGACTGAAATGCCTGCGTAGCAGGCATAAGGTTATGAGCAAGTAGCGTAGCGGATTGCGAATATCCGCTTTGACTGAAACAAATATATCCGGCACAAGCTATATAAAGATAGGAGAATTTCGTATGCGAGAGAAAGGTTTAATAATAGGCGGATACCTTTTTAGTACCAATAAAGATTATAATGAAGCCAAGGAGGAATATGAATCCATCCATTTCTTACATTCCAAAGCTGATTTAACTGATGCCAGAACCGCACTTAAACTTTATATTAAATTAATTGAAAACCGCACCTTTCATACCATAATTGGATATACTTTTCTAAAGGAACTTCAGGGGACAATTCTAAACTCGGGTATTGTGAAAGAGGAAGATATTGATGGAATATACATACCGGCACAAGAAACCTATAATGCAGATATTTTATCTTTGGAGAAATATAAACTTTTGACTGAAAAGCAAAAATACCGTATCAGGAAAACGAGAATTATTAATATATTCTTATTAATTACAATCCTGGGCATGCTAATAATTGCTGTATTTACAGACAAATCTGTGTATGCTGATTTTGAAAATAAAATAGTAAACCGTTATTCTACTTGGGAAGAAGAATTAAATAACAGAGAGCAGGAATTAATACAACGTGAAAAAGCTCTGGATGGTATGAACACTTTGGAATAAATAAGAATTATAATGGTAAAACATACTTTTTTCATAAATAATTGTTATAATATAGCTAAAGGCGAGCATATTTAAATTAACAATGTACTTTTGCATATAAAATTATCTTTAACATTGTTAAGAAATGGCGTCCGTCCTTAAGGACGAACATATTGTTTGGATTGGAGGTATATTATGGATAAATTAAAAGTACTTGTTGTAGATGATGAAAGCAGAATGCGAAAACTGGTTAAAGATTTTTTAAGCAAAAAGAATTTTGACGTATTAGAAGCGGAAAACGGCGAACAGGCAGTGGATATTTTTTTTGAAAGTAAGGAAATCGCATTAATTATATTGGACGTTATGATGCCGAAGATGGACGGATGGCAGGTTTGCCGTGAAATCAGGCAATATTCCAAGGTACCTATTATTATGCTGACTGCTAAAAGTGATGAGAAAGATGAATTGCTTGGCTTTGAGTTAGGTGTAGATGAATACATATCGAAGCCTTTTAGTCCTAAAATATTAGTAGCCCGCGTAGAAGCAATATTAAGAAGGGCCAATGCATTGGAGGAAGATGTTATTGATGTTGGCGGAATTGTACTGGACAAAGCGGCACATCAGGTTAAAATCGACAATGTTAATATAGATTTAAGTTACAAAGAATTTGAACTGCTGACGTATTTTATTACGAACCAGGGAGTAGCTTTATCCAGGGAACGTATCTTAAATAACGTTTGGAATTATGATTATTTTGGAGATGCAAGGACCATTGATACCCATGTAAAAAAGTTAAGAAGCAAAATGGGTCCTAAAGGGGATTATATTAAAACAATTTGGGGAATGGGGTATAAATTTGAGGTAGAACCATGAAAGTTCGTTTGAAAAATATAAACCGGCATTCTATACGGTTTAAATTAACCTTTACCCTGACGCTTATCATAATATTGACAATCTTTACGTTATGGTTTTTAAACAGAACGCTTTTAGAAGACTATTATATTCATAGTAAAATTAATACCTTGGGAAAAACTTACGATGAAGTTAATGACATTTTTAAAAACAGTAATGATAAGAATACTACCTCAAACCAGGATAAATTAAAACTGGAGCGATTTGTAGAAAGCCGTAATGTCAGTATCTATATTATTGCACACACCGCTTGGTTTGACCGCTCTGAATGGGTGCCTTTTGATGAAGATAAGGATAACGGTAATAATAAAAATAATGAAAAAAATGAAAGATATGCCCAGATACTTCAATTGATCAAGGGTTATATTTTTGGTGAAGTAAATCCGCAGGTCAAATCAAAAGACCTTGTAAAGAGTACGAACAATTATAATATTTTTAAGACTTTTGATCCCCGCATCGAATCCAATTACGTGGATTTGATTGGTAATTTAGAGGGAGGAAACATTGTATTTATACGAACGAATTTGGAGAGCATGCGGGAAAGTGTGGAAGTGGCGAATAAATTTTTAGCTTATGTTGGAATGATATCCGTTGTAATAGCTTCTATTGTCATGTTTTATATCAGCAGAAGATTCTCTAAGCCAATCCTGCAGCTTGCAGGCATTTCCAAAAGAATGAGTGATCTGGATTTTGATGCAAAATATTTTGTAACATCCCAGGATGAAATAGGAGAGCTTGGCAGCAGTATTAATACGTTATCGGAAAAACTGGAAAAAACCATATCGGAATTAAAAAGTGCTAATAATGAGCTGCTTTCCGATATTCAGAACAAGATACAGATAGATGAGATGCGAAAAGATTTCTTATCCAATGTAACGCACGAACTTAAAACCCCAATTGCTTTAATCCAGGGGTATGCGGAAGGTTTAAAAGACAATATTAATGATGACGAAGACAGCAGGGATTTTTACTGTGAGGTTATTGTTGATGAAGCGAAAAAAATGAATGAAATGGTTAAGAAATTATTGTCCCTGAATCAGATTGAATCCGGTAATAATCAGGTTAATATTGAACGTTTTGATATTGTTGCCTTAATTCAATCCGTACTGGATTCAGCAGAAATATTGATTCAGCAAAAAGAGGTATTACTTCATTTTGAGCAAAAAGAACCTATCTATGTATGGGCAGATGAATATATGGTGGAGGAAGTAGTTACGAATTATGTCAGTAATGCCCTAAACCATGTGGACGGAGCTAAAATAATAGAGATAAAACTGATACAAAAGGAGGATGCGGTACGGGTTGCCGTATTTAATACGGGTGCTAATATACCTGAAGAAGATCTTGATAAGATATGGATTAAGTTTTATAAGGTGGATAAAGCCAGAACCAGGGAATATGGAGGAAGCGGCATTGGTCTTTCTATAGTAAAAGCAATCATGTCTTCCTTAAATCAGGAGTGTGGTGTAATTAATCATGAAACAGGTGTTGAATTCTGGTTTGAATTGGATACAAAAATAAATTAAAGGTATCGTATCCAGATATAGGATTAATATGAGAAATTTTTCTTAGATTTAAAGTTTATGATTGCTCAAATTTGTAATTAGTGGTATTATGTAGGTGAATTATAATGATTTTCTACGGGAGGATAAATTGTGAGGAAACTACTCTTAATATTAATTACAATCTGTGGAGTGATGCTGACCGGCTGTGCGCAGCTAATTGAAATAAATGACCAGGAAAGCGATGTATTAGCTGAATACATGGCAGGTACTATGTTAAGACATGATTCGAATTATGAAGAAGCACTGATATATCAGGAGACTACGGATACAGCAGATACAACAGATTCTGCAGATATATCAGAAACTGGAGAAATAACAGAACCTGATGAGACTCTGGACCCATCTGATAAAAAAAGTAATGACACTGGTGTAAGCAGTTCAGCAGTGTCACAGGCTACCTCCGACCTTTATGCTGATAAGCAAAATGGAAGTATTGTAAGTCTGGCAAGTTTATATAAAGAAATTTTTAAAGATAAATTCAGCATTAAGTATATCAATCATAAATTTTATTCCAGTTATCCGGATGAATATGATTTTTTCACACTAGAATCCACGAAAGACCATAAATTGTTAGCAATTAATTTTAATATCAAAAATACATCCACCAAAGCCAGAACTCTTGATTTAAAGAATAACAGTATAAAATATCAGCTGACTGACAAAACAAATGCTGTCTATAACCCCATGATGACCTTACTAAATAATGATATTCAGTATATAAATCTCGATGTTGCTGCCGGTAAAACTCAACAAGCCGTAGTTATGTTTGATGTGCCAAAAAATATGGATATTTCTGATTTGAAGCTTGCAATAACGTATGAAGATAAAACTACGGTAATTGATTTAAATTAATAATATTTCTAGAGGAGCAAAACGATGATTTACATTGAGAAAAAAAGGACAAGGTTCCTTGCATTGCCAATTTGTTTTACTACTTATACCATATCGGATGAAAAAGTTACCATAACCAGCGGATTTCTTAATATTACCGTCGATGATGCATTTATGTATAAGGTTCAGGACGTAAAACTTACTAAAAGCTTTATGGAGAGGATATTTAAACTGGGAACGGTGACTTGCTATACTGGAGATACAACTCATCCGGAGTTAGTATTATTACATATCAGGAATGCAAATGTAATTAAGGATTTTCTCATGAATGCTTCGGAAGAGGCAAGAAGAAAGAGAAGAACGATGCATACCATGGATATTGATAATTCAGATGTGGATACGGATGATATTAAATAAGAATTGAAAGGACGAGTCAGATTATAATAATATGACTTGTCCTTTCTTAATGAACCCTGCTATTTATGGTGATGTGTTTAAAAAGACCTCAATATGAAAATAGTTAGAATACGGGAGTAAGAGAAAAGCGATAAATGTTAACCATTTACCGCTTACTCAATTTATATTAATATGGGGGAGGAGAGAGAGTGGAGCATAATTTCACTTTCTTAAGTCAATTATAAATTTAAAATATGAGTAAAGTATGAAGATAATAAAAATTATTTGTTAACTTTTTCGTTCATATTCTCAATAATATTCCCTGATTGGAGAGTCATGGCAATGAATTATAAATTATTAGTGGATACTGCAATGCTGACAGGAGAAATAATGCTTCTTGGAGGTGCCGAAACGTATCGGGTTGAAGATACCATGTGCAGAATTTTAAAAATATCCGGTCTGGAAAAGACAGAAACATTCGTTACGCCCACCGGTATCTTTTTAACTTTAGGGGATTCTAACATAGATTCCATAACAGTCGTAAAAAGAGTGGATAACCGGATAACGAATATATCCCACATTTATGAAGCAAATAATGTATCCAGGAAATTATGCGACGGGAAAATAACACTGGAAGAAGCTTATGAAAGCCTTAAAAATATAAAAAATAAAAAACAGTATAGTAGTACCGTTAATTATCTTTGTACAATGATTGCTGCTTTATCATTTACCATATTATTAGGCGGTGATTGGTTAAACAGCATTATTGCGGGACTGAACGGAGGACTCATTGTTCTGATTCTAATTATTTCTAAAAATCTTAGAGTAAATACTTTTATAAAAAATCTGGTATCATCAATATTGATTGCATTTAACAGTATGTTTTTTCTTCATAATTTAGGATTAGCAATCCAACTGGATGCATTAATCGGTGGTTCCGTTATGCCTTTGCTGCCTGGAGTAGCAATTACCAATGCTATTCGGGATACTTTACAGGGAGATTATATGTCGGGCGGTGCAAGAGCAATTGAAGCTTTTGTTTCTGCAACCTCCACGGCAGCCGGGATTGGTATCGGAATTGCTTTCTACTCATTTATAGCAGGAGGAATAGCCGTATGATTTTGATACAAATATTGATACAGGTAATTGGTTCATTTATTGCAGTCGTTTCTATGGCTATTACAATCGGGGTACCTAAGAAGTTCTTAGGTCGCGCAGGTTTAGTAGGGGCTGTAGGTTGGTTGGTATATTTGCTCCTAATGGAGGCCGGTTGTTCTGCGGTTGCCAGTATGTTTCTGGCAGCACTGGTAGTTGCACTGATTTCCCATAGTTTTGCCAGATTAATGAAAACACCGGTTACCTTATTTTTGATTGCCGGCATTTTACCTTTAGTTCCGGGAGTAGGTATGTACCGTATCGTTTATAATTTAATTAAAAATGATAACTCTTTAGCCGGTTTTTACTTTAGTGAAACCATGCAGTTAGCCGGAATGATTGCTTTAGCTATTTTTATAATGGATACAATCTTCCGAATCTTCCAGAAGAATTAAGGAAGATTTATGCATTAAGATTCTTAACTTGCAATTCATTATAAATACAGGTAAAATAATTATATAGCTTTAAATTCAGATATTTGTAATATGGAATTTTTAATTTAAATTATTATAGTATGATGCATAGTGCAGAAAAATAATTTTGAACTTTATATTAAAATAATCTAAGTTGAGTGGTGAAAGATAATATTAATTGATATAACTTATGAAAACTTAGCGGAGTAAAATAATGTGAAATTGTTTAAATTTTACAATTTAGAAAAAATAGTAAATACGGGTTAAAGAAGGTAAATCATGAGAATTGGACTATTAAGACACTTTAAGGTAAACTGTCCGCATAAGAAAATGATGACATCCAAGGAATTCAGAGAGTGGTCAGAGTGTTATGAAAAATCAAAAGTAATTAAAAAGCATGTAGACATGTATGGGATTGAATGGGATATCTGCTATGTCAGTGATCTGCCAAGAGCAATTGTCACTGCGCAGGAGGTTTACAGCGGTAATTTGATTATAGATAAATTATTAAGGGAAGTAGATAATGCTCCCTTTATACATTCAGACAGATTACGTTTGCCATTTGAAGTATGGCATGTATGCGGCCGATTAGCATGGCTGTTTAAATCCAAAAGCCAGCCGGAAACCGTTGTAGGTACAAGGAAAAGAATTAACGCATTTTTAGACCAGATCGATTGGTCTAAGGAAAATGTATTAATTGTATTTCATGGATTTATGTTATTTAATTTTCAAAGAGAATTAAGAAAACGCGGATTTTCCGGTGAGAAAATCAGAATGGTTAAAAATGGTGTATTATATCAATACATACAGGAGGAACATGCTCACTGATGCATCTATTCCAAACCTTGTAACAAGGCTTAGAATAAGTAGGGTGCGTCAGTGAGCAAGGGCAGATCCTGTAAAAAGAAAGGGCTTCCCGGATTAAGAATAAAACAGTATTGCAAGTAAAAAGACGGAATGTAATAGGATTATAGATGAAAATCACAGTTATTAGTGTAGGTAAAATAAAAGAAAAATATTTTAATTCAGCGATTGATGAATATACAAAACGGTTAAGCCGTTACTGTAAATTAGAAATCATTGAAGTTAATGATGAAAAAACTCCGGATGAGGCAAGTGAAGCAGAGGAAAACCAGATTAAAAAAGCTGAGGGCGAGAGGATTCTAAAGAATCTAAAAGAGGGTGCTTATACGATTGCCTTAGCGATTGAGGGCAGTATGCTTTCTTCAACGGAACTTGCAGATAAAATTGAAAAATTGGGAGTAAATAGCTGCAGCCATATCATTTTTATCATAGGGGGTTCTTTAGGTTTAAGTGATGAGGTTCTGCGAAAAGTAAACTATAAACTTAGTTTTTCAAAAATGACTTATCCCCATCAGATGATGAGGGTAATATTATTAGAGCAGATATACCGGGCATACCGGATTAATTCCAATGAACCTTATCATAAGTAAATAAGAAAGGCGCAGGTGTTACAATGAATATATACTTAATAAGGCATGGCAAACAGAACACTACTTTATGTAATGAAGATGCCGGTTTAGCGGAAGCGGGGTATTTGCAGGCAGATTTATTGGGAAAGAGGCTGGCTTCTTATGAAATTGATGTTTTATATTCCAGTCATTTAGTCAGGGCAGTCCAGACAGCGGAAGTCATTAATTTGTATATACGAAGGCAGCATCACATTAGGGAAAATATTGCTGAGATATCTTTTGGTGATCTGGAGGGTGAAACCAATGCTTATATAGCGGAACATTTTGCAGAATTTAAAGCGGAACAGATGAAATTAGAAGAAGATATCCCTTATCCTGGCGGTGAATGCGGACGTGATGTATTTAAGCGGGCTGTAATTACCATAGAAGAAATTATAAATAGTGGATATAAAAATATTGCAGTGGTAACCCACGGAGGGGTAATCCGTGCCCTGGTAGCCGGTCTTACCGGGTTAGATATGAGTAAAAAGTTATTACTAGGTTATACCCTGGAAAACAGCAGTATTACCGAATTAGTTTATGATGAAACAGATAAACGGTTTTATCTTCAGCGGTTTAATGATTTTGCACATTTGGAAGCTAATCCGGAATTACAGTGCCATAATAGTTGGTAAAACAGAAAGGAAAACTTAGGTAGAAGGTTCCAGTTATCAAATTGTCAAAAGTTCCATGTCAGAAATAGAACAATATACCATTGAACAGGAATTGGGTCGGTTTAATAAACAACTGAATAACATTGAGGGAAAGTATTTTGGGTATTATGCGTCGGCCGGATCAAATGCAGAGGAAGCAAATCCGGATTCTGGGAGGGTTATGGCGACATCGAGGTAAGCAAAGAGGCTGAAGTCCGCTGCAGACTTTATGATATCTATTTATATTCCATAATGATTATTGAATGTGGCTATCGGAAGTATGAAGATAATTCCCAATATAAATGGTCAAAAAATATGTTAGCTGAGGTTATAGAGAAGATAAGGACTATATAAAAATATATTGAATTAAAATAAAACATATTTAAAGCAATCCAGAAAATCAAATCATGATACATTCAAACCGGACTTGCAGGTTAAATTCCTTTTTAATCAGCAAGTCTGGTTTTATTACTATCAAAAAAACATATGTTCTATAAAAATCCGTAATCCAATAAGAGTTAAGATACAGCCGCCAAATATCTCCGCTTTTTCTTTTAAGAAGCGGTCAAATTTTTTACCTAGGAATGTGCCGAATAAACTGAAACAGAAAGTAATGATACCAATACAAATAATGGCGAGAATTAAATTCGTCCTCATAACAGCAAAACTGATACCAATGGCAAGCGCATCAATACTTGTTGCAACACCTTGGGTTAATAAAAGTTTGAATGAAAATATCTCAGTATTACAATTTTCTTCCGGATTACGGTATGTTTTAATTCCTTCAACTATCATATTAGCACCGATAGCACCTAATAAAAACAAAGCAATCCAGTGATCCAAAAATGCGATGGTTTCATAAAAAGCACTACCAAAGAAATATCCTATCACGGGCATTCCGGCCTGGAACAGTCCAAAAGTAATAGCGGTCATAAAAGCTTCTTTCCGTCTGAATTTCTCATAGCATAATCCGTTTGTTATAGATACGGCAAAAGCATCCATTGCTACTCCAAAAGCAAGAAAAATAATTGTTATAATTCCCATGAAGGAACCTCCTAAATACAGCCAGTTATTAAAAGAATCAGTATTAAATATTATTATATTTATCTTTAGAAATAATACGAATAAATTATACCTAAATTCATTTGTTTATGGACAATAAGTTAAATCTGGAGTATTCCTCTTTCATCTGTTACGTTTTTTAATTCCATATATAGCTCCAATATATCATAATTCTATTTTAGCAACAAGATATTATTTAAAATAAAAAAACGAAAAATCAACTTGCAGGAAAATTTTATCAAGGTTATGGTTGAAAAATCTAATAGAAGTGGTACAATTAATTGGATTTTGTTAGAAAGGACTAGTATTATGGTACATAAGATATACCTTTGGTTTAAAGGGGAAGCAGTTTTAATAATTTCGGCAGCATTTGCTGTTTTTACTATGTTTTTTGTAAAACCATCGTCAGAATATATAAAATATATTGATTTTCGTGTTCTTGCCTTGCTTTTTTCGTTAATGGCAGTGGTTGCAGGGCTGCAGGAAAACGGAGTATTTCTAATTTTATCTGATAAGCTTCTAAGTAAGGTGAAAACGGTTCGGGGGATGTGTTATACCCTGATTCTTTTGTGTTTTCTTACATCTATGTGGATCACCAATGATGTTGCACTTATAACCTTTGTTCCATTTACCGTTATGATGTTAAAACTTACGGGAAAAGAGAAAAATGTAATTTTTGTAATAGTGATGCAAACAATAGCGGCAAATCTCGGCAGTATGTTGACTCCCGTAGGTAATCCACAGAATTTATATCTATATTCCTATTATAAGGTAAATGAAATGGATTTCTTAAGAATAACAATGCCACTAACTATATTTTCTTTCCTTATAATCAGTTTCGTCTGTTTATTTGTAAAAGGTGAACGTATTAACATTCCTCCGAATAAGGCAAATGAAATCTATAAACTACAAGATAAAAAATCAGTCGATGGAAAGAACATACTCATATATTTTATACTATTTACATTATGCCTTGGTACGGTTATACACCGGATTGATTACCGTATTACGTTACTTCTAATATTATTATTTTTAAGTTTTTATGATAGAAATATTTTAAAGAAAGTTGATTATTCCCTGCTTCTGACTTTTATTTGCTTTTTTATCTTTTCAGGTAATATAGGAAATATAAATTTTATTCACACGTTAATATCGGAAACGATAAAAACCAGGGAAATAATGTCTGCCATCCTTTTAAGCCAAATAATCAGCAATGTACCTTCAGCAGTATTATTATCTAATTTCACAGATAAAGCGCAGGAATTAATTATCGGAACGAACATCGGCGGACTTGGTACCGTAATCGCTTCCTTAGCCAGCCTTATATCGTATAGGATATATTGTAAAACGGACCGGCCTAATTACTTAAAATATTTTATTGTCTTTACTGTCTCCAATGTAGGTATGCTTATCCTGTTATATCTTTTTCAATTTTATTTATAGAGTTTTATTTTCGTGATTGGAAGTTCTATACATTTTATTCATCATTGGCATATAATATCAAAAAGCTATTTATTTCACTCAGGATTAAACCGGGCAGACCTAAGTAATCTGGTATATACATTATTGGATTTGAATAGAATCATCCATAATGGGAAAATTTTGCCGGTAGATCACTGTAACCTGGAATGATAGGAAAGGAGATTCATATATGGCTAAAAAAACAGTGGATACTAAAAAAAATGTAAAAACGAAAAGTAAAAAAAGAAGAAAGAGAAAACTGGTTAAGTTTATATTTGCTTATTCAGCAGTAAGAGCAACAATTAAAGTAGCTGGCAGACTTGTTGACAGGTATAATGAAGAAAATGACGTAGTGGAAGCAGGGAATGTAGTAAACTACTCCCTGGCATTTAAAGGGCGCGATATTAAGGTTGAAAACGAACCTTTTAATGGTGCTATAGTAAATACGATATGCAGTGGATTAAAGCTGGATTTAAGCAATGCCATAATTGAAGACGACGTAAATATTTATTGCAAGAATACCATGAGCGGCATCAGTATTATAGTGCCGGAAAATGTTAAAGTGGAAGTTTCATCAAAAACAAAATTCAGTGGCGTAGCTAATAATGTACCGGTAATTGATGATGATGCAGCTCCGATCGTTCATATTCATGTTGATAATTATATGTCAGGTGTTGACGTTAAAGTAAAACAAGAGAGCAGCATTAAAACCTTTATTAACAAAATAAAAATCAGTAAAGAAGATATAGAATCAGAGAAAGAAGATGAATCCGAAGAAGATAAACCCGAAGATGATATATCAGAGGAAAATGTTGAAACTGAGGATAATGAAGAATCGTAGTTTCATAAGTAAACTTGCGGAATGTTTGGAAGTAAAATGTAAAAAAATAAATTGTAATGATAAAAATATCATAAGACTTTCGTAAAAAAGCAAAAAGACTCTTGAAATTTTCCATGAACGTGGTACAATACTAAGCATTAATATAAATAATATTTTATAAATATGAATTGAGGAGGAAATTATTTATGAAAAAGTTATTATGTGCAATGCTTACCATTGTCCTTACTATATCACTTGTTGCCTGCGGCACCAAAAAGGATACTAGTAATGGGGGAGATTCGGATACTTTAATAGTAGGAACCGAAGCTGGTTTTGCTCCATATGAATACATGGAAGGTGACAAGGTAGTCGGTATCGATATGGATATAGCACAGGCTATTGCAGATGCTATGGGCAAAAAACTGGAAATTAAAAATATGGATTTTGACGGCGCTTTACTTGCCGTTCAGCAAGGTAAAGTTGATATGGTTGCAGCCGGCGTATCCGTAAATGAGGAACGTAAGAAAGTTATGGATTTTTCTGTTGATTACGTTAATTCTACTGAGGTCGTAGTTGTAAACAAAAATAACCCGGCAGTTGAAAATGTTGATGATTTAAATGATAAAATTATCGGTGTTCAGCAGGGTAATATTGCGGATTTTTATGTATCTGATACGGAAAATATAAAGGCAAAAGATATTAAGCGTTATACTAAGTTTTCTCAGGCATCTGAAGATTTAAAGAACAGTAAAATTGATTGTATCGTTATGGATCAATATCCTGCACAGGAATTAGTGGAATCCAATGATGCACTTACTATTTTAGATGGCACTTTATTTGAAGATAAATATGCAATCGCTGTAAAAAAAGGCAATACTGAGCTTTTGGATAAAGTCAATGAAGTCATAAATAAATTAAATGAAGATGGCAAAATTGAAGAATTTACTGCAAAACACACAAATGCAGGAAAATGATTACATAACAAGTAATCAATTAATTTAAATGCAGAAAGCAGCAGGCAGAAGTCCTATTTGTCTGCTGCTTATTATGTGTTTTTAACTATATGTATAATTTATACCTGCTATGGTATGATAAACATTAATATTATATTTAATGATTTTGAAAACAGAATTATAGATAAGAATTAACCGACTGACTTATCATAAAAGGTAAAATAAATTTATAAATATAAAATTATATAATAAAGATAAGAATTATCAGGCTGATTCAGAAATATAATTATCAAATAGATTTAATTAGAATATATATATATTTATTCAAAAAAGGAGAAGTTAAGTTGGATACTATTAGAGATGGGTTTATATCGATTATAAGTCGGTATTACGATGCTTTTATAACGGAACAAAGATATCAATATTATCTGGATGGATTATTAGTAACTCTGGAGATATCTTTAATTGCTATACTAGCCGGGGTTTTAATCGGAATTCTGGTGGCTACATTAAAGGTTTCTGTCGCAAATATGAAAGGTTTTCGCTGGATTGGTTCCATATGCAACTGCTATATTAACATAATTAGGGGAACACCTGTTATATTACAGTTACTCATTATTTATAATCTGATATTTACATCCAGGGATACCAATGAAATTATTGTTGCGGCCGCCTGTTTTGGTATTAATTCCGGAGCTTATGTGGCGGAAATTGTACGTGCAGGTATTGAATCTATAGATAAGGGGCAGATGGAAGCCGGCCGTTCTTTAGGATTAAATGCAAATCAGACTATGTTCTATATAATAATGCCTCAGGCAATAAAGAATATCCTGCCTGCATTAGGTAATGAATTTATCGTACTGATTAAGGAAACTTCCGTTGCAAGTATCATAGCGGTAACGGATCTGACAAAAGCAGCACAGTATATCGGATCCCGTACATGGGACATACTTCCGCCGCTTCTTATTTCTGCAGTATTTTATTTGGTTATTGTTTTAGGATTAACCAAATTATTGGGAATCTTTGAAAGGAGGATGAGTCAGGGTGATAACAACTAATAATCTAACCAAAAAATTCGGCAGCCATTTGGTACTGAATGGCATCAGTGAAACCATAGAGCAGGGAGAGAAAGTTGTAATTATCGGGCCTTCCGGTTCAGGCAAATCTACATTCTTAAGATGTTTAAATTTATTGGAAGTTCCTACGGACGGACAAATCTGGTTTGAAGGGAATGATATAACCAATCCGAAAACTAATATAAATGAACTGCGTCAAAAAATGGGTATGGTATTTCAGCAGTTTAATTTATTTCCCCATTTAACGGTACGTGAAAATATAACTTTAGCTCCGGTTAAACTTGGACTTATGGATAAGGAAAGTGCTAATAAAAGGGCGATGGAACTGTTAGAACGTATCGGATTGTCAGAAAAAGCAGATGCATATCCCAGACAACTGTCCGGCGGTCAAAAACAGCGTATCGCAATAGTAAGAGCACTTGCCATGAACCCGGATGTAATGTTATTTGATGAACCCACCTCCGCATTGGATCCTGAAATGGTAGGGGAAGTTCTGGAACTCATGAAAGAATTAGCAGAAGATGGGATGACTATGGTTGTTGTAACCCATGAAATGGGATTTGCCAGAGAAGTAGCAACCAGAGTTTTGTTTATCGATGAAGGACAAATAAAAGAGCAAAACGAGCCGAAGGCTTTTTTGATGATCCGAAACATCCGAGATTGAAAGAATTTTTATCCAAGGTATTATAAAACATTTAAGTTACAGTTTTGTCTTATTGATAATTTTTCCATAACAAAGCACTTGACATTACAGGACATTATCTTATAATACAATATATAGAGGCAAAAACAATCTTGACTACTAAATGTGCTATGTGCATAAAAAAATTGGCAGTTAATTGCTAAGCTTCACTATATTTCACAAAAAGCTTATATGGAAAAGGAGAAAAACAATGAGACAGGAATGGTATGATTTTAATACGGGAAGCTGGACTACGGATATTAACGTAAGAAGTTTCATTCAACATAATTATACACCTTACGAAGGCGATGCTTCCTTTTTAGCTGAAGCAACACAAAGAACTAAGGATTTATGGAATCAGGTTTCTGATTTAATGAAAGAAGAATCTAAAAAAGGCATTATTGATGCGGAAACTCTCAAACCCTCTACGATTACAACGTTTGGTCCGGGATATATAGATAAGGATAAAGAGCTGATCGTTGGTTTTCAGACAGATAAACCTTTAAAGAGAGGTATTATGCCAAACGGCGGTGTCCGTGTTGTTAAAAGTGCTCTGGAAGCTTATGGTTATGAACTGGATAAAACAACAGAAGAGATTTTTACAAATAACCGTAAGACACATAATGATGGTGTTTTTGATGCTTATACCGACGCAATGCGTAAAGCGAGACATACCGGTATTATAACCGGACTTCCGGATGCTTATGGCCGGGGACGTATTATCGGTGACTACAGAAGAGTTGCCTTATACGGTGTGGACTGGTTAATTGAAGAAAAGAAAGAACAGAAAAAATTACTGGAAAGAAATACGCTGGAATCACCTGAAATCCGTGAAAGAGAAGAAATATCTGAGCAAATTAAAGCGCTCAAACAGTTAAAAGAAATGGCAGCTTTTTACGGATATGATATCAGCGGACCTGCTAAAAATTCTTTCGAAGCTACCCAGTGGACATATTTTGGCTACTTAGGAGCAATAAAAGAACAGGACGGAGCGGCAATGAGTCTCGGCCGTGTATCCACATTCCTTGATATTTATTATGAACGTGATTTAAAAAATGGTTTAATCACAGAATCTGAAGTACAGGAATTAATGGATCAGTTCGTCATGAAGCTAAGAATGGTTCGTTTCTTAAGAACTCCTTCTTATAATGATCTGTTTTCAGGGGATCCTACCTGGGTAACGGAATCTATCGGTGGTATGGGAATGGACGGAAGAACACTTATAACAAAAAGCAGTTTCCGTATCCTTCATACGTTATATAACTTAGGACCTGCACCCGAACCCAATTTAACGGTGTTATGGTCAAATTTCCTGCCGGAATCATTTAAGCAATTCTGTGCGAAGGTTTCTATAGATACCAGTTCCATTCAATACGAAAACGATGATATCATGCGTGAAGTATGGGGTGATGATTATGGTATCGCTTGTTGTGTATCGGCTATGAGAATCGGTAAACAGATGCAGTTCTTCGGTGCCCGTGCAAACCTTGCAAAAGCATTGTTATACGCAATCAATGGTGGTAAAGATGAAAAATCCGGAGAGCAGGTTGGACCGTTATTTGCACCGATCACCGGTGACTATTTAGAGTATGATGAAGTAATGTCTAAGTTTGATCAGACATTGGATTGGCTTTCCGAGTTATATATCAATACTTTAAATGTCATTCATTTTATGCATGATAAATATAATTACGAGCGTTTACAGATGGCACTTCATGATATAGAGATATTACGTACGGAGGCTTGTGGTATAGCGGGACTTTCCGTAGTGGCTGACTCCCTTTCCGCTATAAAATATGCAAAAGTAAAAGTACTTCGTAATGAAGAAGGATTAGCCGTAGATTATAAAATCGAAGGAGAATATCCTGCTTTTGGTAATAATGATGACCGCGTAGACCAGATAGCGGTAGATTTGGTTGAGCGATTTATGAATAAATTACGTAAAGTTAAGACTTACCGCAGCGCAAAACAGACGCTATCCGTATTGACTATAACATCCAACGTTGTATACGGCAAGAAGACCGGAAATACTCCGGATGGCCGTAAAGCCGGAGAACCTTTTGCACCAGGTGCAAATCCAATGCACGGAAGAGATAAAAAAGGTGCGATAGCATCGATGGCATCGGTTGCTAAACTTCCTTATAAACATGCAGAGGATGGTATTTCCTATACTTTCTCTATCGTACCAAGAGCTCTTGGTAAGAATCTGGATGAAAGAATTAACAATCTTGTTGGTATGCTGGACGGTTATTTCTGCGATAAAGGACATCATATAAATGTAAATGTATTCGATCGCGAAACCTTATTGGATGCGATGGAGCATCCGGAAAAATATCCTCAGCTTACTATTCGTGTATCCGGTTATGCTGTTAATTTTATTAAATTAAATCGTGAGCAGCAGTTAGATGTTATTAACCGTACTTTCCATGAAAGATAAAATGATATAGTATATTACAAAGCTTGTTCCTAATAGTGTAAAGTTTAGGAGCAAGCTTAATTGTACGTATGATTTCAATTAGGTTCTAGTTTTAATAATTTATCTATATAAAGGTTATATTGATACAATAACAAACAATGAGATATCAGCAAAATATCTTAAAACTGGAAAGGTAAGGTGAATAATATGAATGTAATTGGAAGAGTTCATTCCCTTGAAAGTTGCGGAACTGTGGACGGACCTGGCATACGCTTTGTTGTTTTTATGCAGGGATGCCCTTTAAGGTGTCAATTCTGTCATAACCCGGATACCTGGGATACCAATAAAGGAATGGAATATACACCGGAACAGTTGATGAAAGAAATAGTAAAATATAAATCTTACATGGGATTTTCCGGCGGAGGCGTTACTTTTACAGGCGGAGAGCCTTTAATGCAGCAAGGGTTTATATTAGAAATGTCCAAACTATGTAAAGCAGAGGGAATATCGGTTGCCCTTGATACCTCTGGTTTTATATGGAATGATGGTGTAAAAGAAATTTTAGAATATACAGATATCGTATTGCTTGACATAAAAAACTATAATCCAATAGTCTATGAAGAAGTTACAGGAGTATCCCTTTGTCCAACTCTGGAATTCCTGGATTATTTAAGAGAGAAGAATATCAACACATGGGTCAGATATGTTCTGGTTCCTGGTCTGACGGATAATAAAGACAGTATAAAAGAGTTATCCAGTCATCTTCGCAATTATCCTAACGTTAGTAAGATAGAATTATTAGGCTTTCACAAGATGGGTGAATACAAATGGAAAGAACTTGGTTTGGAGTATAAGCTATCTCAGACAAAAGAACCAAGTAAAGAATTAATGACAGAAGTGAAAAATATATTAGAATTAAGCGGTAAAGTAATATCTGTTAATGCCTGACAGAGATATATAATGTAAGCGGAGTATCCTGATTCGTATAAAACAACAACTGAAATTTATTGCAGTGTTGCCTATACAATCAGGATACTCCAATTTAACCTTACAAGTAAGTAGCGCAGCGGAGTGCGAATATCCGCTTTGACTTTCGCATTAGTTTTGCGGCAAATTTTATAACATGAATTCATTTATAACATGGGCTATACCGTCATCATCATTGGATAAGGTAATATAATCGGCTGCTTTTTTAACTACATCCTGTGCGTTTGCCATAGCTACGCCCATTCCTGCATACTGAATCATGGATAAATCGTTATACCCGTCACCACAGCTGATCATTTGTTCCTTTGATAAGCCGAGGTAGTCCAATAATTTGCCCAGAGAATATGCTTTGTCAATGTTTTGGGGCATCAGTTCCAGAAAAAAAGGTTCCGACCGGTATATACTGAGTTGTTGACCAAACTTTTCTCTCATTATAACTTCGACTTTCTCAAGTTTGGCACTGTGTCCGGTCATCAGGCATTTATTCACATTAAAATTAATATAGGACGGAAAATCGTTTACCTTTTTAATGGGTATACCATTAATTCTTGCCTCAGTCTCCATAAATTCATCAATTTCCGAATCAGTAATAATACAGTTATCTTCATAAGAAATAATACCAACGGAATTTTCTGATGCTGCCTTGTGTAACCTGGGTATTATATCACCTGGAAGAACTTTTTGATATATAATCTCATTGGTATTGCAGTTGATTATTTTAGCACCGTTAAAAGATAATATGTATCCGTTGTACTCGGATAGTTTTAACTTATTGGCTAAGGGAAGTACTCCCGGGGTAGGGCGTCCGGAGGCCAATACTACTTTGTGACCCCGTTCCTGTATCTTCATAATAGAATCCAGAGTTTTATTGGAAATTTCTTTCTTTGAATTCGTTAATGTTCCATCAATATCTAAAACCAGTATTTCATATGCCATTGGTATCTCCTTATCGGATTTCTCTTTGATTATTTTGTTAATTCGTACTTTCCAGTATTGGATCGTTATATATGCAGCGGTTTTTTCCTGATGATTTACCAAGATATAATGCCTGATCCACGTTGCTGTAGTTTTTTTCAGCGGAAATGGAGCGGTCATACTTAATAATACCTCCCGTAATCGTACATTGGAAGGTATTATTATCACAGTTAAAGGTGTACTTACTTACTTCCTTTCGAAGTTTGTTCGCCAGGTCAATGGTTTCCTCTTCCGAAATATTAGGTAAGCATATCATAAATTCTTCTCCGCCCCAGCGGCTTAGGATGTCCTCTTCCCGAAGCAGCAGCTTAAATATATTGGAAACGGTGACTAATACCATATCACCTGCATTATGCCCATAGCTATCATTTATCTTTTTAAAGTTATCAATATCAAATAATAATAGAAAAATAGGTAACATGTATTGCGTTACGTAAACTTGTAATTGATCTGCAAAATAACGGCGGTTATATAGCTTAGTCAGATAATCCGTAACAGCCATTTCTTTTAACTCTTTCATTAAAAACTGCAGTTCCCTCTGGATTTTGATATTTTGCATATGAACTTTAACACGAGCCTTTAATTCTTCAGGAATAAAAGGCTTTGATACATAATCTGCTGCACCGACTTCAAATCCTTTTAATACGGAATCCGAATCGTTGTTGCCGGTTATAAAAATTACAGGGATATCCTTGGTCTCGTCACTGGATTTTAGGATTTGGCAGGTTTCATATCCGTCTATACCGTTCATAATTATATCTAGCAGTATAAGCGTAGGATGTAATTTTTTTGCTGCAATAATCCCCTCTTCACCGGAATGGACTATATAAATATGCAAAGATGGTGTCTCCAATATTCCTTTTACAATACTGCATATGATATCGCTATCATCCACTACTAATATGGTGTCTTTTTCCATAATATTCTCCTTGCATAAATATCAAAATCTGTTACAAGCCACATTTTATTACTAAATTAATAGTAAAGCATTTTAGCTAAAAATTCAATACTGTAAGTTGTTAAATTATTTTGCCGAATAAGACGCTATTTTATAATAATTCGGATTTTACATTACCCAATTGGTGGATAATATAAGAAAGGAAACCCTAATCAGATTCCAATCGGAGATTATAAAGAAATTCTTAATAAAATATCAATGATTTTTTAAATAAACTTATGTTAAAATAATTCATACGGGTATTTATTTTCATAATTATTTTATCAGGCAGCAACGGGTAATCAGACATATTTAAATCCCGTATTATATATAATTTTGTGAAAGACAGATAGGAGAAAAATATGTTAGGTTATATTATTTTGTTCATTTTCCTCGCCGTGGTTATTTTGCTGGCAGCAGCTTCCTGGGTTTTATCCAATATAGTTCTAAGACCTAAGGTATTAGCCTATGATAAACTCTATCAAAGAGAGATTGAAGAGGGAAGGCTTAACGAGAAAGAATACCAAAGCCTGGAAAAGGAAGATTTTATAATAAAATCACGATATGGATATGATTTATCCTGCCAATTAATCAATAATGAAATAAGTAAAGAGCAATTTCTGAATCCGGATACTAAGTTAAAAATAGCAATTATCTGCCATGGTTATACCTGCGGTAAATACAGCAGTATGATATATGCTTCCATGTTTTTAAAAAAAGGCATTACGGTACTTACATATGATCATAGAAATCATGGTTTAAGCGGTAAGGCTTATACAACTATGGGTTATTATGAAAAGTTTGATTTACAGACGGTATTGGATTGGTGTTATTCAGAATACGGCCCCAATCTTGCTATTGTAACCCACGGTGAATCTATGGGGGAGCAACGGTATTATCCCATCATGCTATCGATGGGAGAGTGCGCTGTACAATAGCAGATTGTTCCTATTCCTCTTTGGAAGAATTAATCCGTTACCAATTAAAGAAATATTATCATCTCCCCACATTCCCTTTTTTACCTTTAGCCGAGGTTTTAATTAAGATTCGGGCCGGTTTCTGGATCCATGATGTTGTTCCAATGGATGCAGCTGTTAAGAGTAATATACCGATTCTGTTTATACATGGACTGGAAGATGATTTCGTACCTTATTACATGTCTCAGGCCATGTATGATGCCAAACCGGGTAAGAAAGAGATTTATTTGGCTCACTATGCAAAACATGCACAGTCCTGCCAGAAGAATCCGACGGAATATAAAATGGTTTTAGATAAGTTTCTGGAAACATATTATTTTGATTAATCATTTCCGAATGTCGGATAATTCATTTTATAATCATTATTATCTGTGAAATCAACAGAAAACGGTTGAAGTAAATGGGCAGATAAACTATCTTTAGTAATTTACCGTTTATATTAAAATTACTTTAGTTTTATTTGAGTCTGACAGCAGTGCCGGATGCGGTGACCATAAGCATACCGTTATCGGCTCCGAGTACTTCATAATCAATATCCACTCCAACTATGGCATCGGCGCCTAACTGTCTGGCTCGATTTTCCATTTCTTTCATGGCATTTTCCCTCGCCTGAATTAATTCTTCTTCATAGGTTCCTGAACGGCCGCCAAAAAAATTAGAAAGACCCGCTGTAAAATCTTTTATAAAGTTAACACCGGAAATAACTTCACCAAATACGACACCCTTATATTCCGAAATTGTTTTTCCTTCAACCGAAGGTGTAGTTGTAATAATCATTTAATTTGCTCCTTTCATAAAACAAGTAAACTTTTTAATATATTTTACTATATATCATATAGTTTACAACAAAATAAAAGAATAATTAAATTTAAATTAGAAATAAAGACAGGAAATTTTTAGCAAAGGGGCTTATATTAGTCGCTTTGTCTTATAAAAATGGGGCTGTCGCACTAAATGCGGCGTCCTATTTCATTAGAGATGTTTATCACATTTTAGGGTATCAAAATAGCGTGTGATTATCTATGTGATAAACATTCAAGATTTCTGAGGCGCCGTCCTGCTTTTTAGACAAAAAATAAATCCCAAACTTCGAAAAGTAAGGGATCTATGTTAAAATATTTGTATGCGATTACAAAATAATTTACTTAAAAATTATACTTCATTTCAGAATCAGGCAAAGCTGCTTCTAAAATTGGTGGATTTAATGGCTGAATGTGAGCAACTGTTTGATCTCATGGTTTTTATTTCAAGAAAAGTTTGCCAAGGCAAAATATTATTTCTTATTTTTTTCAGCTTCAACAGCAGCCATCTTCATAGCACGAACCTTTAAAGAGAGGCCGAAAAGGTTAATAAATCCCTCCGCATCATGGTGGTTATACAAATCACCCGTAGTAAAGGAAGCAATGCTTTCATTATATAGGGAATATGGAGAAGTGGTACCCTGCTTAATAATATTTCCTTTATATAATTTTAATTTAACTTCGCCGGTTACATACTCCTGGGTTACATTAACAAAAGCCTGAAGAGCTTCGCGAAGTGGTGTAAACCATTTGCCCTCATATACAACATCAGCGAATTTATTGCCGATTTCCTTCTTGCAGGTTAAAGTTGCACGGTCAAGAATTAATTCTTCAAGTTGTGTATGAGCTTCCATTAAGATAGTTCCGCCCGGTGTTTCATATACACCGCGTGATTTCATTCCGACTACACGGTTTTCAACGATATCGATAATTCCAATGCCATGCTTACCGCCAAGTGTATTCAACTCGGCTATAATGTCGGATGATTTCATGACTTTTCCGTTTAATCCTGTTGGGATGCCTTTTTCAAAGGTTAATGTAAGGGTTTCGCCCTCATCCGGAGCTTTTTCCGGAGATACGCTAAGTACTAATAAATGGTCATAATTTGGTGCATTAGCAGGATCTTCTAATTCCAGACCTTCATGGCTGATATGCCATAAATTTCTATCACGGCTGTAGCTGTTGTCTGCTGAAAATGGAAGATCAATGCCGTGGTTTTTACAGTATTCAATTTCTTCTTCCCTGGAGGAAACATCCCAAATTCTCCAGGGAGCGATTATTTTCAGATCAGGAGCCAAAGCTTTAATGCCTAACTCAAAACGTACCTGGTCATTGCCTTTACCGGTAGCACCATGGCAAATAGCAGTAGCATTTTCTTTTCTTGCAATTTCTACTAAACGCTTTGCAATAACAGGTCTTGCCATGGAGGTTCCGAGTAAATATTTATTTTCATATACGGCACCGGCTTTCACACAAGGTAGTACATAATCATCAACGAATTCATCTACAACATCTTCAATATATAATTTTGTTGCTCCGGACAGCTTAGCTCTTTCTTCTAAACCTTCCAATTCATTTCCCTGTCCTACATTAATGCATACACATACTACATCATAATCGTAATTTTCTTTTAACCACGGAATAATCATGGTTGTATCCAGACCGCCGGAATAAGCAAGTATAACTTTTTCTTTCATATTATATTTCCTCCTGATTTTTAAAAATAGTTGCCAAGGCAAATATACCTTGTTTTGAATTATTATAAATATACATCATTTTGTTAATTCATGCAATAGCAAATTTAAAATTATACACATCAAATCTATGTTAATAGAAAACTTGCACGATTGTTTAACGGTTTTTTATGTAAATTGATGGACATAAATGTATAATAATGGTACAATTACTTTTAAGCAAATAAAGGATTATGGTATAGATACAAGCAGTTTGACTGCCCTTAAGGCAGTCAGGTTGATTTATTCTATGCCTCTTTTTTGTTTGAAATAAAATCATAATGTATAAAATAAGAGTAGTTTTAAAACGCATTATAAAAGTAAGTCTGAAATTGAATAAAAATAATCAAATACTTATATGGAGGTAATTATGTATAAAATAATTTTAGCATCAGGTTCACCCAGAAGAAAAGAAATATTGGAACAGGTCGGTGTTAAATTCACCGTTTTGTCCAGCGATAAAGAAGAGATTATCACAAAGGAAAAACCGGAGGAAATCGTAAAGGAACTAGCATGTGTTAAAGCACGTGATATAGCAGATAAAGTAGAGGGAAAGGCTATCATAATCGGAGCGGATACCATGGTTGCAATTGACGGACAAGTCCTGGGAAAACCTAAGAATGAAGTGGATGCCAGGGCTATGCTGCAAATGCTGCAGGGCAACAGACATCAGGTTTATACAGGAGTCTCCGTAATAATTAAATCTGATGTAAAAAGAGATGAATTTAATGCAGCAGAAGATATAATAATCAGTTTTACCGAAAAGACGGAAGTGTGGGTATACCCTATGAAAAGAAAACAGATTGATAAGTATATAGCCACCGGTGAACCGTTTGATAAGGCAGGTGCATATGGAATACAGGGTAAATTTGCTGTTAATATAGAAAAGATTGAAGGGGATTATTATAACATTGTAGGTTTTCCTATTGCTAAATTATACACAAGGTTATATGAAGAAGGCATAGATATTTTAAATAACGGAGAAGAACAATAGGATATTAGGATATAGGTAAAAGTAAAAATATACAAAATAAATTAGAAAGTAAGTTATTGGTTAATACCTGTAAGATAGAAACATTATGTTTACAGTAAGGATTTTCTCGTTTAAATAGAAAAAAATTGAAAAATTTATAATTCGGCTATTGCATAATAATCAATTAAGATGTATAATTATAAACAATTATTTCAGAAACAGGAAAAGAACGGAGGTAGACAGATGATAAAGGTAGGAATCATTGGATCAACCGGTTATGCCGGACAGGAGTTAGTCAGATTACTTTTACAACACAAAGAAGCCAGGATAGTATGGTTTGGATCTAAGAGTTATATAGATAAGAAGTACTATGAAGTCTTTCAGAATATGTTTCAGTTAGTAGATGCTACATGTATGGATGATAATATGGAGGAGCTGGCAGAGAATGTGGATGTTATATTCACAGCAACACCCCAGGGATTATGTGCTTCCTTAGTGAACAGTGATATATTATCCAAAGTAAAAATTATCGATTTAAGCGCAGACTTCAGAATCAAAGATGTAAGTATTTATGAAGAATGGTATGGGATTACACATCAAAGCCCGCAGTTTATTCATGAAGCAGTATATGGATTATGTGAAATTAACCGGGATCAGATTAAAAAGGCAAGATTGATTGCCAATCCGGGGTGTTATCCGACTTGCACGACCTTATCCGTTTATCCATTATTAAAGGAAGGATTAATCGATCCTGATTCAGTTATTATAGATGCTAAATCAGGAACATCCGGCGCAGGCCGTTCCGCTAAGCTGGGCAATCTTTTCTGTGAAGTAAATGAAAATATGAAAGCATACGGAGTCGCTAACCACAGACATACCCCTGAAATTGAGGAACAGTTATCTTATGCGGCAGGCCAGGATATGAAAATCAATTTTACACCGCATCTGGTTCCTATGAATCGAGGTATCCTGATTACCGCTTATGGGAATCTGAAACAAAAGGTAACTTATGATGAAGTTGAAGCAGTATATGATAAATATTATAAAAATGAATATTTTATCAGAGTATTGGATAAAGGGATTTGCCCGGAAACCAGATGGGTGGAAGGAAGTAACTTTGTAGATGTAAATTTTGTGATTGATTCCAGAACCAACCGCATTATTATGATGGGTGCAATGGATAATCTGGTAAAAGGGGCAGCCGGCCAGGCAGTCCAGAATATGAACGTAATGTTTGGTTTGGAGGAAAACAGCGGATTACAGTTAGTTCCTATGTTTCCATAAAGGAACGAGTCTGACTATGGGGAAGAGAAAATAAGACTTTTATCGGCAAAAATGCCAGGAGGATTTTTTATATGGAGATTATTAAAGGCGGAGTTACCGCAGCAAAAGGATATAAAGCAGCCGGAATTTATGCCGGAATTAAAAAGAAAAGAAAAGATATGGCTTTAGTATACAGTATTGTACCGGCTAAAACAGCAGGAACTTTTACTACAAACGTAGTAAAAGCAGCGCCGGTTAAATGGGATATAAAAATAATTAAAGAAAATGAAACTGCCCAGGCTGTAGTATTAAACAGCGGTGTAGCTAATGCTTGTACCGGTATGGCAGGTGATGAGAATAATTATACAATGGCAGAAGCTGTAGCAAAAAGCCTTGGGCTTTCTATAAATGCTGTTTTAACTGCTTCAACCGGTGTAATCGGTAAACAGCTTCCTATTGAGGTGATAAAGGAGGGGACAAAACTTTTGGCGGATGGGCTGGAAGATACCCTTGAGAGCGGTTCATTGGCAGCAGAAGCAATTATGACTACGGACACTTATTCCAAGGAATTTGCTGTGTCTTTTGAAATTAGCGGTAAGAAAGTTACTATCGGAGGTATGTCGAAAGGTTCCGGTATGATTCATCCTAACATGGCCACCATGCTTGGGGTCGTAACTACCGATATAGCAATAAGTAAATCTCTATTACAGGAAGCAATCAGTGCAGATGTGAAAGATTCTTTTAATATGATATCCGTAGACAGGGATACTTCCACTAACGATTCCCTGATAATTTTTGCGAATGGTTTGGCAGGTAATACAGAGATCAATGTGAAAAATGAAGATTATAATAAGTTCTGCAAAGCTTTAAATCTTGTTACTACCGAGCTGGCAAAACAAATGGCTGCCGATGGGGAAGGAGCTACCAAATTGTTTGAGACAGTAGTAGTGGGAGCAAAAAGTAAAGAAGATGCCGTTATATTAAGTAAGTCCATTATTACCTCGAGCCTGGTTAAAACAGCGGTTTACGGTAATGACGCGAATTGGGGCAGAATTCTTTGTGCAATGGGTTATTCCGGTGTAGACTTCAATCCAGATCTGGTAGATTTATATATTGAAAGTGCAGACGGTAAATTAAAGCTTGTTGAAAATGGAATGGCAACTGATTACAGTGAAGAAACAGCAACCAAGATACTGTCAGCGAAAGAAGTTCGGGCAATTGCGGATGTTAAAATGGGTGAGGGAACAGCAACCGCATGGGGCTGTGATTTGACCTATGATTATGTGAAGATAAATGCGGATTATCGGTCTTAATTGCATTTATAAATATTCATTATTGCTTATATGTAAAGCCAGGGAATTTAGGCATAGCATTATATATAAAAAACAGCGGACAATTTAAGATATATGACAATTTACAAAAGATATTGTATGAGTAAATATACAAACAGTATCTTAACAGGAGTATAGTTAACCGGAGGAAATGACAGATATGGAACATATGGATCAGATTTTAATAAAAGCGCAGACGCTTATTGAAGCTTTACCATATATACAGAAATTTAATAATAAAAAGGTAGTTGTTAAATACGGCGGAAGTGCCATGCTGGATGAAAATCTTCAGTTAAATGTAATTAAGGACGTAGCACTTCTTAAGCTGGTTGGAATGCAGCCGATTATTGTACATGGCGGCGGCAAAGAAATCAGTAAATGGGTCAGTTTATTAGGACACGAATCTAAATTTGTGGAAGGCTTACGCGTTACGGACGAACAGACCATGGAAGTTGCTGAAATGGTGCTAGGCAAAGTTAACAAAGGCCTGGTACAGATGATAGAAAAACTGGGGGTTAAAGCAGTCGGAATCAGCGGTAAAGACGGAGCAACTCTGAAAGTAGAAAAAAAGCTAATCAACGGACAGGATATCGGATATGTGGGAAATGTAACAGAAGTAAATGTTGATTTAATCAATACCTTAATTGACAATAATTTCATTCCTATCATTGCACCAATCGGGCTGGATGATAATTTTCATGCCTATAATATAAATGCGGATGACGCAGCCTGTGCGGTAGCAACAGCGATTGGGGCTGAAAAATTAGCATTTCTTACCGATATCGAGGGGGTGTATACGGATCCGGAGGATAAGAATACATTAATATCCGTGTTAACCTTAGAAAAAGCAGATGAATTAATTAAAGATGGTTATATTGGCGGAGGAATGCTTCCCAAATTAAAAAATTGTATTGATGCGGTAAGAAACGGTGTATCCAGAGTCCATATACTTGACGGAAGAATGGAGCATTGTCTTTTACTTGAATTCTTTACCAATCGTGGTATCGGAACAGCAATACTGAATAATGAAGGAATTTTATTTGAACATGAAAAGGTCCAAACAGGAAAGTAAGGAGGAATATCATGGAGATGAATGGGTATATTGAAAAAGCAGAACAGGTCTTAATGCATACTTACAACAGATTCCAAATTGTACTGGACAAAGGTCAAGGTGTTTATCTTTACGATATTGAAGGAAAAAAATACCTTGATTTTGCTGCGGGCATTGCAGTATTTGCATTAGGATACGGTAATAAAGAATACAATGCAGCATTAAAGAATCAGATTGATAAGCTAATACATACTTCTAACTTGTATTATAATGTTCCGGCTGTTAAAGCATCGGAAAAATTAATCAAAGCATCCGGTATGGACCGTGTATTCTTTACCAACAGCGGTACGGAAGCAATAGAGGGTGCAATAAAGCTTGCAAGAAAATATTATTATAATAAGAATCATCAAGCCGGAAGTGAAATCATTTCCATGAACCACTCTTTCCATGGCAGAAGTATGGGTGCCTTATCTGTTACAGGAAACCCAAAATACAGGGAACCTTTTGAACCACTAATTGGCGGTACCGTATTTGCCGATTTTAATAACCTGAATAGTATAAAAGAAAAAATAACTGATAAGACATGTGCAGTTTTGGTAGAACCGGTACAGGGTGAAGGCGGAGTCTACCCGGCAGATAAAGAATTTCTGTCAGGTTTAAGAAACCTGTGTGATGAACTGGATATACTGCTGATCTTTGATGAAATTCAATGCGGTATGGGAAGAACCGGCAAAATGTTTGCTTACCAGGGTTATGGGGTAAAACCGGATATTATTACCTGTGCAAAAGCATTAGGATGCGGAGTGCCTGTTGGGGCTTTTGCCGCAACGGAAAAAGTAGCTGCAGCTTTTGAACCGGGAGATCATGGAACAACCTATGGCGGTAATCCATTTGCAACGGCAGCAGTAAGTAAAGTATTTGATTTATATGAAAAGGAAAATCTTTTATCCCATGTTAACGAAACAGCCGGATATCTGGAAGAAAAATTAGATGAATTAGCAGTAAAGTATGATTTTATTCTGGAAAGAAGAGGGAAAGGTTTAATGCAGGGCTTGGAATTTAAGATACCTGTAAAGGATTATATATTAAAAGCCATGGATAAAGGATTGATCATCATTTCGGCAGGTGCCAATATCATTCGTTTCGTACCGCCTTTGATAATTACGAAAGAACATGTGGATGAGATGATTGGTATTTTGGAAAGTGTTTTTTAGCCTAAAGGGAATATGTGGTGTACAATCAAAAGAAATTTTAAATACGATAACATTAAAGGATACTGACAATTAAAAGTATCCTTTTTTATTTCCGCGAAAGCAAAGTGAGAATTAGCAAGCTTCTTGCAATAATACGAACGCGCACGCGAACCGAAGAAACTCGCAAAGCGTGTTTCTTCCGGTTGTGCAAAAGCGCTCCATTCCATCGATTGGTATGGAGGGTTATTCATAGGTTTAGAAAGAATCATAAAATTGTCTTGACAGAGTATATGAAAAGAATTACAATAAATACAAACTAACCGTCGGTTTGAAAGGAGAAAGGAATGGGACGTAATAAATACCCGGAACAAACGATTGAGCATATTTTAGATGCTTCTACTAAATTATTTATTGAAAAAGGTTATGATAAGACCAGTATTCAAGATATTATGGACATGCTTGGTCTTTCAAAAGGTGCTATTTACCACCATTTCACCGGAAAAGAAGAAATATTGGAAGTTGTTATTAAAAGGCGTTCAGATTATGCCGCTCAGATGTTAAAAGATTTGATAGTTAACACACAAGCGGTAAATGCAAAAGAAAAAATACAAAAAATTCTGCTTTCCATAGCATCCGATAAAGAAATACATGCAATTAATAGAATTCTTTGCTCTCAGATTAAGAGCCCGCAATTTGTAGTAGCTGGTATAAAAAGTAATGTTAAGGATGATGCAGATTATATATCCCAATTGTTATCAGAGGGGATAGCAGATGGTTCAATACAGACTGATTATCCGGTAGAATGTGCGGAAATATTTATGATGTTACTTAATATATGGACTAACCCCGTATTATTCAACCGAAATCAGTTACAGACCAAGCAGCGTCTGATCGCATTACAGCAGATCATGAAACAGTTAGGTGTAGATATATTAAGTGAAGAACTTATAGACCAGCTTATTTTTGATTATAATAGCATGGGTGGCTTTAATGTATCTAAATAAAAACATAAGGCATATTCTTTTCGTTTAGCGCTTCATTCGTAAATAAGTTTCATTCAGGAAGCAAAAGAAATATGCTTTTTTTAAAAGCTTATAGAAACCAACGGTCGGTTTATATACTAATTATTTCCTTATAAGGAGGTTTTATTTTGAAACGGTATAATGAAAAAATATTAAAGGCGACTAGGATAACAACTCAGAAAATTCTAAAGAAATCAAATGATTCAGTTAATAAATTAACCCATCCGCCAAGAAAAGTTTCTGTAATTGGTTCCAAATTGGGATTATTAGCTGGCACAGGTCTTTTGATTACCGGTACTGCAGGTACTATTTTAGGATATGTATGGGGGGTGCAGGTTGTATAGCAGGGGTAACAACCATCATTTCTAATATAATAAATATTAGAAAATATAAATAACTGAAAGTTTCAAAAAAGGATGTAATAATATATGAACCCTGTGTGAATATATTATTACATCTTCTATTTTTATGCCATAGTATTGATCAGACCTGACAGTAAGTTATTTTACTTATTATGAATATGCTGCCATTGATTTGGCAAGAATATAATAGACGGATTTGGATATTATAGGTAACCGTACTATTAAAATGAAGGTGATTATTATGATGGGATGGATTATTGCAATCATATCAGGTGCATTAATGAGTATCCAAGGGGTATTTAACACGGGAGTAACGAAAGAAACAAGTATATGGGTATCCTCCAGTTTTGTACAGTTTACGGCATTTTTAGTATGTCTTGCAGCCTGGTTTATAACCGGACGGGAGGGCAGTTTTGGTACCATTTTTAAGGTGGATAATAAATATATGCTGTTAGGCGGTGCTATCGGTGCTTTTATCACGTATACGGTTATAAAAAGTGTGGATTCCTTAGGACCGGCAAAAGCAATTATGCTGATCGTTACCTCACAATTAATTATGGCTTATGTTATTGAACTTTTTGGTATATTTGGAGTGGAACAGGTAAAATTTGTATGGCGTAAATTAATCGGAGTTATATTAGTAATCGGAGGAATTATTACCTTTAAATGGGACTAGTTTTCTGACGTTTTTCTTACATTTTAAAATCTTTCAAAATACCTATTGTAATCGTACAATTTATTAGGTAGAATATTATCATGCAGTAAAGTATTGAGGATACATTATTGATAAGACCTTTTTTATATACCTCTATGGAATGATAATTCATGGAAGTGAATAAGAAAGGACTAAGTTATGGAAAAAAAGAGTATATTAAAAATCGGAATCATTATTATTTTAATACTATTTGCTGGAATTCTCTATAGCTGCAGAGATAAAGAGCCGGCGAACATTGTCCTGCAGGATAAGGTTTCCAATCATATGGAATCGGTGGACACCATAGAATCCGGAAGTCAAAAAGCGAACGATGAAAGACAGAAAAATAGTAATGATAAGGAAGAAACAGGAGAAGCCGATAGAACTTTCATAAATCAGTCTGGATATGATAAAGTGAAAGATCAATCTTCTGTTGAAACTTCAGATAACATCGGGAACTCTATTTATATACACGTTTGCGGAGCAGTGAAGAATCCTGATGTATATGAGGTGGAATCAGGAACCAGATTGGTGGATGTTATTAAGTTGGCCGGAGGTTTAACAAAAGATGCAGCCGGAGATTATGTTAACCAGGCTGCTAAAGTAGATGACGGACAAAAGGTTTATATTCCAACCAAGGAGGAAGTAAAAAACCTGCAGACAAACGTTTTAAGCGATGATATAAATCAGCTGGCTTCAGACAATGTTACTTCTAAAAGCGGAGGTACAGACGCTAAAGGTGGTATCACTTCCGGGAAAGTTAATATTAATACTGCTTCAGCGGAGGAACTTATGACATTGCCTGGCATTGGGGAATCGAAAGCAGAAAGCATTATGGCTTACAGGCAGGAACACAACGGGTTTAAGACAATTGAAGAAATTAAGAATATTAACGGAATAAAAGATTCCGTTTATAATAAAATCTGTGAAATGATTACAGTAAATTGAGCAATTTCCTTTAGGAAACCGGCTTAGAAATTATAGGATGGGTGATGAATGTGGGTAAGAAAGTACTTGTTGTTGATGATGAAAAATTAATCGTAAAAGGGATACGCTTTAGCCTGGAACAGGACGGTATGGAAGTTGATTGTGCTTATGATGGTGAAGAAGCATTGGAAGCTGCCAAAAAGAAAGAGTATGATGTGGTATTGTTAGATGTAATGCTGCCTAAAATTACAGGATTTGAGGTATGCCAGCAGATTCGTGAATTTTCCAATATGCCGATTATTATGCTCACTGCTAAGGGAGATGACATGGACAAAATTCTGGGCTTGGAATACGGAGCAGATGATTATATAACAAAACCATTTAATATACTGGAAGTAAAAGCACGTATCAAGGCTATTATGCGCAGAAGTTCCAAGAAAACAACGGATAATCAGGCTAAAGTCATTAAGTTTGAAGACCTGAAAATCGATTGTGAAAGCAGACGTGTTTATGTTAATAATAAAGAAGTGAATTTAACAGCAAAGGAATTTGATTTACTGGAATTATTAATATTCAATCCCAATAAAGTATATAGCCGAGAAAATTTGCTCAATATTGTATGGGGATATGACTATCCTGGTGATGTAAGAACAGTGGATGTACACATTCGTCGTTTACGCGAAAAGATTGAAGATAATCCTAGCGAGCCAAAATATATACATACAAAATGGGGTGTTGGCTATTTTTTCCAAGATTAAAGAAAAATTATGGTTTTTAAAAAGTATGAGAGTGCATTCTTTATTTGCACTCTTCTTAATTGGTGTTCTTCCGATTTTATTTTTTACCTGGGAAATGTTGAACACCTATAATTCAACGGCTTTTGAACAAAGGAAAAATGATTTGCAAAGTCAGGGAAGTTCTATGGCAAATCTATTACTATCCTCCGGTTATTTCAGTGACCCATCCATAGAGGAAGTTAACACGGAATTATTACGTATCGCTAATATTTATGACGGAAGAATATTAGTTGTAGACAGTAAGTTAAATATATTAAAGGATACTTACGGAATAGAAGATGGTAATATCATAATTTCTGAAGATGTCATTAAGTGCCTTCAAGGGATTAATAGTATTCGCCAGGACAAAGAGAATAATTTTGTCGAGATGACGGTACCCATCACACATAATACCTCCAAGGATATTATGGGTGTTATTTTAATGAACTTCTCTACGAAAAATATTAATTCCGTATCATCAAAATTATCCCAAAAAGCAAGCGTTTTATTCCTTACTACAGCCATCCTCATATTTGTATATGCATTTTTTTACTCCGGTGTATTTACAAAACCTTTTATTAACTTAAAAAAGGCAATCGGCCATCTTACGGAAGGGTATATGGACGAAGAGGTTAAAGTGGATGGATTTTATGAGGTAAAACAGATATCCAATTCTCTGAATCAGATGCTTTTGCGTATCAAAAATCTGGAAAGGTCCAGACAGGAATTTGTATCCAATGTATCACATGAGTTAAAAACACCGATTACCTCTATAAAAGTATTAGCAGATTCCCTTATCATGCAGGAGAATGTACCTCCTGAATTGTACCGGGAATTTCTGGTGGACATAACGGAAGAAATTGAACGTGAAAACAAAATAATCAATGATTTATTATCCTTGGTTAAACTGGATAAGACTGCAAGTGAGATGAATATTACTTCTATCAAGATAAATGATCTATTAGAACTCGTTTTAAAACGTCTTCGTCCAATCGCCAAGAAAAATAACATTGAATTAATTTATGAGAGCTTCCGCCCGGTAATAGCGGAAGTGGATGAAGTAAAGCTTTCCCTTGCTTTATCCAATTTAATAGAAAATGCGATTAAATATAACGTAGAAGACGGTTGGGTAAGAGTATCTTTAAATGCTGACCATAAGTACTTCTACGTGAAAGTAGCGGATTCGGGAATCGGTATCCCGGAAGATGCACAGGATTTTATATTCGACCGTTTTTATCGGGTAGATAAAGCCCGTTCCAGGGGTACAGGCGGTACCGGACTTGGTTTATCCATAACAAAAAATGCAATTCATATGCACAAGGGTGCTATTAAAGTATATAGTAAGGAAAATGAGGGTACTACATTTACAGTACGGGTACCGATTAATTATATTGCATGAATTCAGGCAATTGCGCAACTATCGATTGTTTCCCAATAGCCTGATATTAAATAAACAGTTAGAAAGGAAGCCTTGCAGGGATACTTTCACTCCTTTTATTTGTGGCAGTACCGCAAACATTGTTAGTGGTGTGCAAAGGTATAATTTGAAAGAAATTCACTTTCAACCTTAGAAATTTATACCTGCGAAACCAAAGTGTGCAAGTACACTTGGCGCAAATTTCAGATGCGCATAAAACTTGCCCAGGAATGGAGGTAATGATGAAAGAGAAAGAGATAAAATTTAAGAAAAATAAAATAAATCTAATATCACTGACGGTTGTTCTTATCATAACTGCCTTGTTGGGAGCCTGCAGTAAAAAAGTTGAGGATACCAACGCAGTGAAAACAGATGAGCCTGAATATTATCTTTACTTTATTGATAAAAATGAGACAAAAATTGTAGCAGAACCATATCAACCGATAGCAACAACAAAAGAAGAACTGGTAAAAGAATACATGGAAGCCTTAGGTAAGGAACCAAAAGATTTCTCTCTTAAGTCGGCAAAACCGGCTAAACTTATAGTGGAGGATTTCAGCTTTAACGAGGATAATGGGTTAAGTATTGATTTTAACTCTGCTTATAATAATTTAACCGGTATCTCTGAAGTTCTATGCCGTGCCTGCATCGTAAAAACATTATGTCAGATTGACAGGGTGGATGATGTAGAATTCTATGTGGACGGGCAGCCATTAAAAGGTTTAAATGATCAGCCTATCAGCTTCATGAAAGCGGATGATTTTATTGATGATACCAGCGCGGAGAATGTATATGTAACCGTTTATTTTGCCAATGAGAAAGGTGATAAATTAGTAGGAACAAATTTAAAAATCCATACTCTTGATGGAAATGTATCAATTGAAAAACTTATTCTTGAAAGTTTAATTGCCGGTCCGACAGGAATTAAAAATATAGAAGAGAATCTTAAAAAGACTATACCGGATGGAGCGGAATTGATCAATGCATCAACCAAAGATGGTATTTGTTATGTGGATTTTAATGAAAAGTTTCTAAACAAGGTATCCGGAATTAAAGATGAAGTAGTAATTTATTCTATTGTTAATTCCCTTGTTGAACTTTCTACAATTAACAAAGTACAGTTTACGATTAATGGTGAAGTTAAGAAAAATTACAGGGAAGATCTTTCTCTTGATAATTTATTTGAAAGAAATCTGGATTTGGTAGAGGGGAGTAAATAGATGAAAATGAAAAGGCCCCTTGTATGGTTGTTGGCCTCTTATTTGGCGGGTTTGGCCCTGTATTCCTTTTTTTCTTCTTATATATTTATAATAGGGGAATAAGCTTCTTATTGATTACATTATGGATTTTTCTTCCAAAAAGTAAACGAAGATTATCAAATTATTATTTTTTATTAAGTTTACCCCTATTATTTATACTGGGGTATTACCGGATGAATCAGCAGTTGTCACCGGGCAGTCTGGATGACCTGTTTGCAAGTGAGATTAGCGGTACCGTTCAGGGGCAGCTTCTGATGATTCAGGATAAAGGTGAATACCAAGTACTTACGTTAAAACATAATACGATTTATCTGGATAATTCAAAAAAATATATTAGTGGTAAAATTACTGTATATACATCTTCTAAAGACCAATACGAAATTGGCAATATCTTATCCGCAAAAGGCGAAATCAAAAAATTCCAACAGGCCTCTAATCCGGGGCAGTTCAATGAATACCAATACAATAGGATGTTAAATATATATTATAAAATGAATGCGGATGAAATAGATCTCATAACCGGCAAGAATTCCGTTTTTCCCCAATTTCTATATGACATCAAAATAAGATTAATTGAAGTATATAATAAGATGCTTCCCAAAAAGAACGCAGGTATATTGTCGGCAATGATACTGGGGGAAATGTCTCTTTTGGATCCGGAAATAAAAGAATTGTACCAACAAAGCGGTATTTCACATATACTTGCCATATCCGGACTGCATGTTTCGTTATTGGGTTTGTATCTATTTCAATTTCTTAAACATTTAAAAATACCTTTAATTTTAAATGCTGGTATTTCCATATTAATTATTTTTTCCTACGGAGTGCTGACTAATTTTAGTGTTTCTACTAATCGTGCCGTAGTAATGTTAATCATCTTAATGCTTGCCGGATTAATCGGCAGAACTTACGATTTGTTATCAGCAACAGCTTTCAGTGCTTTGATTATATTAATACAATCACCGCTCCAGATAACAAATGCAGGCTTTTTGCTTTCTTTTGGTGCTATTTTGGGTATTGGATTAATTAATCCTGTTTTATCAATACTGATTCCGTATAGAAATAATTTCTGGGATGGATTAAAAACCAGTATCAGTATTCAAATTATAACGCTTCCGATTATTCTGTATTTCTTTTATGAATTTCCTACCTACTCTGTAATAATTAACATGATTATTCTGCCTTCTTCCTCCATTATAATTCTACTGGCTATTCTTGCAGGTATATTAGGGTGTATCAGTCTGCCACTTGGTATATTAACCATTGGGGGAGTACATTATCTGTTAAATTCCTACGAGTGGGTATGCAGGGCGGCTTCGGAATTACCTTATAGGACTTTTTTAATTGGACGTCCGGATATATGGGTTATTACCGTCTATTATGTAATTGTACTGCTGCTTATTTGCTTTCATAAAAAAATTAAACGAAAGCTATGTATTTTTCTATTGTCTTTTCTGTTTATTATATTTATTAAATCTAAACATAGCTCTCTTGATGTGACATTTTTAGATGTTGGGCAAGGTGACGGAATATTTCTTTTATCACCCAGTGGAACAACCTATCTTGTTGATGGTGGCAGTTCGGATGTTTCCAAAGTGGGGCAATACAGGCTGGAACCTTTCTTGAAAGCGAATGGTATTAAAACTTTGGATTATGCAATTGTGACTCATATGGATTCAGATCATATCTCCGGATTAAAAGAATTAGTTGAAGCAATGGACGATATGAAAGGAGAAGCAACTTCCATGCTGTATAAAGGTAATATAAATATCCGTAATCTGCTTATCCCTGATATATATGAGAAAGATGAAGTATATGAAAAACTTATTTCTATGGCTGAGAGGAAAGGGATTAAAATAACTTATATCAAGCGAGGGGATACTATAGAGGATGGAGGTGTTCGTTTCACCTGTCTGCATCCGGAAGCCGACTATAGTTTCACATCCCGGAATGCATATTCCACTGTTCTTAGTATCAATTATAAGGAGTTTGACTTATTGTTAACCGGTGATTTGGAGGCAGATGGGGAAGATATGGTTTTAGAGGAATTAAAAGAACAAGCAGGTACTGCTGATAATGCTAAATCGGGAAATACTAATATTACCGAAAATAATTCAGATATTATAGCAGAAGCCGAAAGACAGCCTGCAACCGATTATGATGTCTTAAACAAAAGGGTTACGAGATTGATACAATTTCGGTTTCCGTGTTCAAGTCTGTAAATAGCTTATTATAAGGGTCTTGTGGCAAGTTGCTCAGAGATAGTTCTAGACTTTCAAGAGAAAAACATTGGGCTAAGTTATAATAATTACATCTTTCTAACTGCGTTTGCACAACCATATTAACGATATAAGTTTAATCGTTATAAGATTTAGTAATCGTTAGACAGTATCGCTCCTATAAAATTCATATTCATTGGATGAATTATGCCCAACTTAAATGATAAATAAATTACGAACATAAAATATAAGTCAAAGGTGATTTTTTTGTGTAACAATCGTCTCACACCCGCATAGCGGGTGGGTTATATTTCGCACGCATTGCGTGCTCAACAGGGTCACGACCCATAACAAAACATCTGATTAAGATATAACTATTATACTTGATCAGATTTTTTATTATAGGCGTGTTTCATTTGACGCTTACCCTTAAATATAATTCACCCGACTTTAAATGAGTTGATAAATAAGGGCATGGTAGTAAGCGAATATTTTCGTAACGATAGTCCAACTATTATGATAATCGTTACGATCGTATAACTCATTCCGCAATTCTCGTAACCCCCACATATATTTGAGATATTTTATACCATGTAGCAAAATCTACCACACCGGTTTGGGGAAGATTAAATATTTGTTGGAAGATTCTTACCGCCTCTGCGGTTTGTGGTCCATACTGTCCATCCACAGCCATTTTAGGAATCGCTACATAAGTATCTGAAATACGGTTTAGCTGTTCTTGAATCATCCGTACACTGACTCCGGTGGAACCTATTGTCAGATTTACTCCCGGCCAGGAAGCTGGAACTCCAGATACTTGAGGTGCTGTGTTAATAAACATGGAATCTCCATAAAAATGTTGAAGTATCTGGATTGCATTCAGACCATTCTCTCCCAGTTCCTTAGATCCCCATTGGGTCATCCAGTTCGGACACTGTACTCTATAACCATCACAGTATTGGGTTAATATGGGTTGTTTAACATTAGGTCTGGATAAATAATTGGTGAATATCTGGTCCACCGCTAGGCCGATATTACTGTAAATATTCCTGCCCGGAATCCATTTGTGATCAAAGGCCGTGGATGAGGTTATGGTAAAATTATATCCCTGATTACGATACCATTCCGTAAAAACTCGGTTTAGGGTAAAGGACTGGATAGCAAGAATATTTGCCATAATGGTTGATTCCGGCCATGTGGCATAGATTTCGCTAGAAGCTACATTTTTAATATAATCACGGTACCGTACATAGTGATTCTGTGCAGCAGTATCAGTAGGAGGACCGTCGTGGACTACGATATATTCTGGGATCACTACATTTTGTAATACAATTTCACCGGTTTCACCTATAGCTTTAATCTCTTCTTCTTCTATTTTTGGTGGGTAATCGCCATATAAAGTATGAGGTGGTATTACATATAATTCACCTCCAGTAGGAATTTCTGCAGGGGTTAGGGTTAATTCCTGCAGAGCTGTTACAAGGGTGAGTATTTCAACATTCGATACGGTAACCGGTTCAAAGTCCGGTGCGCTTACCCTAAGGTTAAATTCTGAATAAGGTTGTGTGGCTGGAGCAGGGTTCAGACTATAATCAATTGGGGGTGCCGGTAATTCAATTTCTTGTGTGAGCCCGTTAAAATCGGTAGTAAGCTCTTCTATAATTACCTCCGGCTCTGCCGAAGAGGAAATTTGGACGATTGCACTATCAATTGGTGCCAGTCCTCTGGTTGTGCAGCGAACCTGTAACCTCCCGAAGGTCTGTGTTCCCATTTCAGCTGGATAAACACGAATTTTATTATATAAATTTCGATTAATATTATTATTTTTCATCATTCTTTATCCCTCCTGTTATTAATATTAAATCGGTTCAAATCCAAAATAATTTAAGATACCGATATATATTGCATAAGCAATCAGCCATTGATTATCTCTAAGAATAGCGGCATCATGTTCATTCGTAAGATATCCCATTTCTATCAGTAAGGAAGGCATATTAGCTCTGCGCAAAACATATAAGGATTGATTTATTCGGATGCCATTATTCTTTAAGGCTGTAAATTGGACAATAGCATCCATGATATGCTGTGCTAGCCAATGTGCTTGAGTGTTGTATTGGTATATATAGATCTCAGCTCCATTAATTGCAGGATTTACATTTGCATTAGCATGGATACTGATAAAATAATCAGCAGGCCATTCATTCGCCATTCTAACCCTTTCAGCAAGGCTGGTTGCATTTGAAGTTCCTAAAACCGTAGTATGCGTAGGTCTTGATAACAAAACGGAAAATCTTCGGTCAGCTCCTAATAAATTGGCAAGATAGATTCCAACCTGATAAGTAATATCTTCTTCTATTAACCCAAGACCTCTGGCACCAGTATTGTGGTAACCAGTCGGATTGTGTCCTTGATCTATAAATATTTTAATAGCCATGAAATACTTATACTTCCTATTCTATAAAACTGTTATTATATTGTATTCAAGTTCATGTTAAATGTTGTTATTAAGGCTAATACAATTCCTTCATAGATTGTTATAGTCATTATTTCAAATGCACTAAGGCTACACCATATGTTATTAGTGCCGTGTTAGGCGCATATTACCTTATAAAGTTAAAACGTATCAAATACATTTTCCAAGCTAAATTGTTCTGCAAATTAAGCAATCTGAATACATGTTAGATTAATTAATTAATTATATTAATGATAAGTAATAATGAGATTGATTTAATTCTATTTATATGGACTTGTGTCTACGCTATTGACGCAAGTCCACTTGAACTTGGGTTGATAACATATAATGCGTATGCATTATTTCTTCAATATGAATATTTTCAAGGTTGTATATAAAGATATTCGAGACACGAGTAATGTACCTCATGAGACGATAGACGCATACGCTGAGACTATAGAACTGCTTTTTGTCTTGCGAGACAAGGGAACTACTGTTTTTAAGTTAGGTTGAGACTAGAGAACTGTTATCATTAGACTAATCACTTATTATTCTTTATATACTTCCTTCCGTTTAATTGAAAGGCATCATGGCTTTTGATTTGCTCGATGGCAACTTTTAAGTTCCGAGCGTCTCTGTGCCTATGATATTGATTATAGCTGTTGTGCTTATGATATACTTTGAAATTTCTAAAGGTTGGGTATTCCGCAACATGAATACCCCAGAAGTGCATTGTATTCTTTGACTGCAAATAGACGGCAAAGCATCCCATCTGCATTACATTAAAATAATGGAAGTCAATAGTTTTTATGAAGAAAAGGAGTATTTCGCTTTATTACATGTAGCGGAAGGTATTATCCAGACACAGAGCCCCATATCCCAGAGTCCTGTTAGGATAGATTCTCTCAATCCGCAAAGGTCTGGCTCCATTAATCAGATATGCCCTGAGCTTCTCACCGTACAAATAAGGATCATTTCCCCGCACAATGCCCCATTCCATTAATAAAGCTGCACTGCCGGTGACAAACGGAGTCGCTATAGAAGTTCCCGAACGAATCGTATAGCCTCCTCCCGGGGAAGCAGAATTGATATTTACTCCTGGTGCCACAAGATCCGGCTTAACCCGGTTATTTCTGGTATAGCCCCTTCCCGAAAATGGTGCATAGCTGTCCGTATAGGCGTTGTAAGCTCCTACGGTGATGGCTCTTTCAGCGGTAGAGGGTATCGTCAGGGTGGTATATTCCGAGGAAAGCAGAAAGCGGGTAGCGGGGTTTTTTACACCTCCTGACGGAAGCCAGATATCATAATTGCCTTCCACGATCCGGTTTGGTACCAGTTCAATACGCCAAATACCGGAATTAATATAACGGTTTGTCGGAATCAACTCAACATAGATCTCCTGTTGGGGATTATAGGGTGTGGGATCCCCATAGTAGAGAAATATTTCTGTCTGAGCCACCGTAAACTGCTGCGTACCTAAAATCCTTGGGATTGGTCCGACACGGGTTCCGTTCGGGGCAGTTATAATAATATCAAAATGATCATAATAATTTTTCCATATTTGAAAATTCAGTGCAAACTCATACTCGCTGACGGCAATTTCAATCACCTCGTTTCTTCCCATTTGCAGAACTCCCTGGGCGTGATTTCCGGCAGCACCTTCATTTCCCGTTCCTATAATTATGTTATTTTTCCAGATATTCGCCGCATCATTGATAAAAGTCTCCAGCAATGACAGTCCCGTATGTGAGCCGTAATTATTACCAAAGCTGATGTTAATCGCAACGGGGTTTCCTTCAATAACTGCCGTTCGAATCGCAAAATCAATTCCCTGCATCAGCTGAGTCGTTCTTGGAAAGGAATCACCCATGGATGTACCAAGCTTTACCACAATCAGCTCACTTTGGGAAGCAACTCCGCGATACCGCCCGTTGCTTGCCCTTCCGTTGCCGGCAGCAATACCGGCCACATGAGTGCCATGGCCTGACAAATCCGTGCTTGGAACCAGCTCCAATCTCTCGGGCATGGGTGTATTCAAAGCTTCATTAATTTGCTCTCTGGTATAAAGAGTTCCAATGTCAAACCCTTCCGGCGGTGCTCCCGGTATGGTCTGATCCCATAATGCCAATATCCTCGTGGTTCCGTCTTCATTCCGGAAATCCGGGTGGGAATAATCAATTCCCGAATCAATAACAGCTACCAGTACGCCCTCACCAAACAGATTGTAAATACCTGTCTGAAGCGGGTTAATACAAGAAGCAGTCCTTCCTTCGTTTACTTCATAAAAAAGTCTCTTTGGTTTTTCGACAAACTCAACTTCTCCATAATCCGTAAGCCGGTCAATCAAATATTCCGGTATCGTCAGGATTGCATACCCTCTCATCAGTTCAACAGCAGATATATCCAGTTCCTCCCGGATCCGGTCAAGGCTTCCGCTGTATTTTACAATCAATTCCCATGTGTTCGTATTCGGAGAATATCCTACGTTCAGATTTAATGTTTTCGCTCTATCCGCTTCGGGAATATCAAGTGCAAGGTTTAACTCATTTTCCAGTTTACCATTCGGCATGGCTTAACTCCCAGGCTATCTTTGTTAGTTCATTATATGCAGACATGGAACTGAAAATTGCAGTCTTGCGAAAGGTACTTACCACTCCTACGCTTTCTTATAACAGATGATAATACAGCACAATGTCTTCATAATTACCGTCCTTTAACAGAAAACCCCGGGTACCACACCCAGCTTCACAAATCCAGCTTTTCATACAAATGATGCGCACTGAGATTTGATTTAACTACAGCATTAAACTGAAGAATTCGAAATCCCAGCTCATGTCCCTTATTAAGACAATGTCTGACTAACTGCTCACCGACATGCAATCCCGTGCAGAGGATTTCACTGCATAGCTGGCATTGCTGATATGGCCGCAGCGGCCTATATTATTAGGGTGAAGGATGTATAAGCCGACGATTTCCGTCCCCCATTGTGCAACAGCGGAAAAACTCTGGCAGGCAAAAAACTCTTTTGCCTCCTCCAGGGTCAGCGGTTCCATCTGCGGAAAAGCTATCCCGTCCTCCACTACCTCATTCCATATTTCCATCATAGATATCAGATCGTTTTCATTGTATTCCCTTATCGTTAAATTCATAATCAAATCACACCTTTACTTTCGTATCTTATTTTTCAAAAAGAAGGTTCCTCTGCTTTTTCTTCGAAAAACATATGCTTTATATATAGATCATTAAAATCTGTCTCATTGGATAAGCTGATTTCGCCGGATACGCCAAGTATATGATCCACTCTGGCAGAAGCGCTTTCCCCTGCCAGATACTTTACAGCTCCTCCTAACGCGCTGTTTCCAACAGCTTTGATTTTACCGGAAAGTTCTTTGGGCAGCAAACCCACACCAAAGGCCTTCTCCAAATTCATTTGATAGCCGAAGCCCCCGCCAGATATACGGTATCGATCTCATCAAAAGTAATCCCATGACAGCGGACCAGCGTCTCTATTCCGGCACGGATTGCCGCTTTTGCCATTTGAAATTCCCGCATATCCTTTTGGGTAAACAGGATTTCTCTGCCCTGGGGATCGGCAGCAACCGGATACCCCTGTTCAAAATATTCCTCACAGAGCAGCCCCGTGGCATCGGATAGTTTTGACTGAAGCAGTTCAAAAACCAGTGCTACCACTCCGGTCCCGCAGATACCGATGGGCGGCTGATCTGCGATGGTCTGAAGCCGGTTCCCCTCCTTATTAATTTCAATATCACAGATGGCACCTGCAATGCTTCCGACACCGCAGGAAATATTACCACCCTCAAAAGCAGGTCCGGCTGCAGCGGAGGAAACTAAAATCCGGTCTTTATTGCCCACGGCCATCTCACCATTCGTGCCTAGATCAACTAACAGACAAGGATTTTTCGCCTGATCAAAATCACAGGCCAGCAGACCGGCTACAATATCCTCTCCTACATATGCTGAGATGCCGGGAAGGATGGTTACCGGAATACTCAGGTAATCACTTCCCATGACTTCTTCATAAGGAAGCGTCAGCGTACTGATATTGACCGGCGTAAAAGGATAACTGCCCAGCCCCTGACAGGAATATCCCAGCAACAAATGGCCCATGGTGGTATTCCCGGCAATTACGATCCTTTTCAATCTGTTTTTCGGAATCTCGGCCTCATGAAGGATACGCCGGATCAGCTCCAGAAGATCCTCCTGAATACTTATTCTCAGAAGCTCCCGCTTTCCGTCATTGGACGCCTTTATTCTTGATACAACATCCGTTCCATAAGCTCTTTGCCGATTGATTGCAGAGTCTGTCAACCGGATTTTTTTACTTTCAAGACCAACCAGACTGGCGGCAATGGTGGTGGTACCGATGTCAACTGCGACTGCATAATCCTCATCCGCCTTACCGTAACCGATGCTTTCCTGCCGGTGCTCCGTGATAATTTTAAAATCCGTCTCCCTGCCCGAAACCAGCCGGATGATGCAATCCTTTTTGGGATAGGCTTTACAGGCCAGCCGGTATCCCTGCTCCAGCTCCTGCTCCGTTAGTTTATTCCGATCAAACGAGGTTATTTCAAGCTCTCCCTCCAGAAGCTGAAGCTTACACTTTCCGCAGGTTCCTCTGCCCGCGCAGTCTGCACTGAGATAAATGCCTTGTCCAATTATCGCATCCAACAAACTCGTCTCTTCGGTATAATTAATCAGAATCGGTTCTCCTCTTCCCGTGATAGTAATCCGGCTCATCCGTTTCCTCCTGTCACTCAGTCATGTATTTATCCTGGTAAAACTCTTAATTCCTGTTGCTATCATACTTCAATTGTCTTCCTGTTTCAATAGTTATTCCTTTACTACTTTTGTCGTAGCTTTAATCACTCTTGTTATCCATCTAATAAGGATGAACAACAAAAAATGATTCTACAACATGTTAAATATTGACAAGCCGATTCCCCAGTGATACCATGAAAGCATAATAGCTTACAGAATTTTACGAATAGGTGGATTAAGTACATGGCAGACCGTTTTTTGACGGACGAAGAGTGCGCTTCGTTCGGAGAGTACGTTAAAGCACGCAGGGAAGTGCGCGGAAAGTCCATTCGTGGGCTTGCTCAGGAACTGTTCCTGACACCAGCATATCTGAGTGACATTGAGAAAGGAAACCGATATGCGCCGGAAAAATATCTTGACAGGATGGCTGAGGTACTGTGTATCAAGGGGGATGACCTCTACACTTTTTATGATTTGGCGGGTAAAAGTAGGAATAATCATTACCCGGATCTGGCAGAGTATATCGGGAAGACGGAGATTGTACAGGAAGCTTTAAGACGTGCCCGTGACCTCAACATCTCCATTTCACAGTGGCAGAACTTCATTGACGAAATTAGTGGTACGAAGAAAATACAGGAGTAGGCTATGATGAGGCAATCAGTGTGTTTACCTATGTTGATGGTCATTATGTCAGACCGCACTGTTTTAAGAGTGGATATATTCGGAAAGACCAGACATTTTCCATCAGTATAAAGGATACATTAGTTGAAAGTACGCTCAAATCAGAATTTAAGAAGGAACTGGAAAGAGGAAATTTTTTGCCTGTAGACTCACATTTTTGCTTTAAACACCCTAATTACATACCCATAGAGAAGAAGGTCAGACTGTTTTAACAGATTATGCCTGATTCCATAGGGATGAATGTTGCCAAGTCTTCAATTTGAAGCTTCAATCTCTGAACAAATATGGAGAGGGGTTTTGCAGGATGTGTTCTATTTAGGAATGCTGCTTCAAATATAGTTTTTGAAGCCCATTACTCATCTGACATTAAGGATAAGCCAAACCAAGCAAATATGATAAAGCAATATAATACAGAGTTACTGAATGTGGCTAGAATGCTACCAGTGACGTTTTCAGGGACACTGAATGCTTTAATCGATTGGTCTGGGATGACTGAGGAGGAACTGGCAGGTGCATCAAGCATTAGTGAGAAAACGATTCAAAGATTAAGAAATGCAGAGCCAGACAATGTTACAATAGAAACAGTGGTACAGCTGTCGATTGGTATGCAGTTACCACCTGTATTAAGTACTTGTTTGTTAAAGGCATCGGGTAAATCTTTTATGATGACAGAGCAACACATCATGTATCAATTCCTGTTGAATACCTGTTACACAAAATCTATTCATGAGTGTAATGATATGCTGGAAGCACAGAATTTAAAGCAACTTGGACGGCAGAATAGAATAACATAATAAAATTTATTGTTGTGGTCGGACATGCCATGTCTGTCTGTATTCGTTATTCAAGAACAATAGCAATCAATAAAAAAGAGTCATGAAAATAAGCAAAAAGCTTGTTTTCATGGCTCTTTTTTTATTGCTGTGTCAGCAAAAATAGGACATCCCATGTCCGAGCAATTTTAGCTGGCACACTTTAAAATTAGAGCATAAATAAAAATTCATATAGACCTGACAGAGCGCTGGAAAGGTGGATATGACCATATTGTTTTGAAGTAGCTGTCATTATGACAGTTATGGAAAAGCAGTTGGAAGTACCCTTTATTTCCTGCGCTCTTTTTCTAATGCCTGGTCTTGGGATGCTTCTATCCATGGTCAAACGGTATCTGCTTTACCCCAGTCTCTCTCGGTCGGAAAGAGAGACAATCTATGAAAAAGAAACCCAGGAAATCAGAGTAAATGGAGCAGAAGAGGAGCAGGTACAAATCCCAATGATCATCGATAGGGATTCAATCGAAGAATATGGGATGATTGTAGGCGTTAAGAAATCCCAGATTAGAAAATGGAGAATCGGTAACAGAATAGTGGATGTGGTGTTGGTTCCAGGAACTAAGACACAGTACGATGCCGTGATGAGTTCCTATTCAGCGGAGCTTAAAGCAGAGGATCGTGACAAACGCTGCGAGGTAAGCAATGGAAAAGGAAAACTGATTCGCTGCCCAGAAAGTAACAAATGCAGTCAGTGTCCATATGCCACTTCATTGGACAAGAAGAATTTTGGAACATTAACCTTTAGTTGCCTGGCAGCAGAAAATGAAGAGACCAATTTCGAAGCCGCCGCACCACCTACCTATGGTGCAGCAGATATTTACTTGGATATGCTAAAAGAGCTGATAAGTCATGTACAGGAAATCGACCCTAACTACGGTAAGATACTTCAGTTATTATCTGATGGATTTAGCCATAGGGAAATTGCGGATGAGATTGGAATGGGAAAGAGCACAGTCACAGATAAGGTGACGAAGATTAAAGCAATTGTAATTGATTTATTAAATAACATGATTTAGCATAAATGGTAGCAGCACTATGTAGAATGAGTGTTGCTACCATATTGATTAATCTTTTCTATAAAACGAAGTCTCAAAGCCATCAGCTCTCAATAATAGACCTTTTATCCATGGAGGAGTTTTTCCCATCTGTTCACAGATGAAATCCAAAGATTCTTCCACTGGACATTCGATAATTAATTCATCATGAATGTGGCCGCAAATGAATGATTGGGAGAGGGTTTGCATCGCATAGCTAAGGATATCTCTGGAGATTGCTTGAACTATATTCTCCACAAATTTGGCACCGTATGATTCGATACGCTCCCATTTCTTTGTTGCACCCACACCTTCGTAGGTTATAGCCTCCCCACCAAATCGATTCATACCTATCTTAGGTTTTACATAAGCAAGCTTTCTACCAGAGGGAAGTTTGATAAAGAGCATACCACTTTGATAAATAAAACAGATGCCATGGCATTCAGTGGCTGTTCTTTGAGTAATAGCCTTTTTAACAGTGGTATCTACATCCCACCAAAGCTGAACGATATTAGGGTTTGAAGCTCTCCAGGCATCAACGAGAGGTTGTAGTTCTTCTTCTAAAATACCCATATCTAAGGCTCCCATTGATTTAAGAGCACCGCATGAACCACCATATCCTAACGCTAGTTCAGCTATTTTACCCTTTTGGCGAAGGTGACTGTTTTGACCATGTTTCTCAACAGGAACACCAAACATGGCAGAAGCACTTGCACAATAAATATCTTCATTATTTGCAAATACTTTATTCCTCCACGACTCCTGTGCCAAATATGAGAGCACCCTTGCTTCAATTGCACAAAAATCTACTACAACAAACTTATATCCAGTCTTTGGGATGAATGCGGTACGGATAAGTTCTGATAATACTTCTGGCACTGAATTATATAGCATTTCTAATGCATCATAGTTACCACACTTTACAAGGCTACGTGCTTGCTCCAAATCAGGCATATGGTTTTGAGGAAGGTTTTGTAATTGAATGATACGCCCTGCCCACCTTCCACTTCGATTAGCTCCATAGAACTGAAACATTCCTCTTGCCCGGCTGTCAGCGCATACAGCATTTTGCATTGACTGATATTTCTTTATACTTGATTTGGCAAGCTGTTGACGAAGAGTAAGGACATCAGCTAGTTCTTCTGGAGCATCTTTTAGCATTTCTGCTACAGCTTTTTTACCAAGGGTTTCAGTCTCCAGTCCATTGTCAGATAACCATTGTTTCATCTGTAACACAGAATTCGGATTATCCAGATTTGTGAGCTTCTTTAGTTCATCCGAGAGTTCCTCTTTGGAACGCTCATCCATCATAATCGCCTGTTCTACGATATCCATATCAATAGCAATTCCTCTATCATTTATCTTTTGATCTAAATGATATTCTTTCCAAACAAACTCAGGTACAGGAAATTTGGACAGCTTTTTCTGAATGGACATTTCAACTGTAACATCCTTGCGGTTGTAAGAGATGAATGTATTCCATTTATTTTTGTCATGGATAGGAAGATTTCTAGTCCGGCCACCGTTTGATTTTGTAGGCTTACATGGAACACAAAAATAGCGGATGAGGTCTTTTCCTTCTTTCATTTTCTGTTCTTCCAATCCAAGAACTGCTCCTACACCTTCAAGAGATAATGGTAATCCAAGATATGCCGACCATACCATCGAGCATCTCCACGAGGATGGATCTAGGTAATTATCGACCGTGTCATCACTGGTACTGTAGCTATTGAAATATTCAGGATAATTTCTTCTAAGCCATTCAGACAAACAGATACGTTCAAAAGCAGCATTATATGCCCACTTTATAACTTCTTTGTCTGATAGAGCAATGATTACCTCTGTAGGAACTTTCTCATTATTTGCTAGATCGATAACGACAACCTCTCCACAATTGATGGAGTAAGCAAAGAGAAGTATTTCAAAGTTGGGTGACTCTGCATATTTGTACATACCGCATTTCTTTAGATCCACATCAGAATATGTTTCGATATCGCAACTCATATATTTTATTTCAGCCATCCAAAACTCCTCCCTAATTTGATGCGAGATATTGTTGATGAAGAAACACCATACATACTAGCAAGCTCAACTCCTGTAATTCCACAGGATAAGCCAAAACGAATATTTTCAACATCGTCAGTCGATAATTTTCTCCATCGCCCCCCATCTTTATATACATCAAGAATATTTTCTGTACGTGTACCATATCGGAGATTGCAGACACGATTATCGGTAGGAATACCATTTTCGTGGAGAACTTCACAACCGTTAGGACAAGGACCTAAGAAGGTCAATGCAATTAATTGATGTACTGGTTTCCCAATGCCACCACGTCCTAATACTACAGAAACATGACCACTTTTACAGAATCGTCCTGGCTTTAAGATTCTGCCGTGAATCATTCTGTAAAAATCATGTCCTGTGAAATGACATTTACCCCTAACTAACCGATCTAGACTTTTAATACGTCCCATTGTGCTTGCCTGATATTTTCCTTCAAACCCAGGTATGTCTTTCCATATTTCTTCTATCATATTCACCATCCTTAATGTAAAAGGGCGGCAGCATTGCCACCGCCCCAGTCAGAGATTAACGGTATACATCTATGAAAGAAAATCATCATCGTCATCTGTAGAAAAATCATCCTCTGCACGAGACTTACCACCCAAAGGTTCTCCGTCTGAAATCTTCTGAAGATTATTCAGCCCACAGGCAATTCCGCGATTTCCGTTAGAATTGAATGCGTACAGATTAATGGAGGCTCTGCCGTATACACCGGAATAAACTTCAGAACGCTCAAGGATCGGATTACAATCTGCATCGACAATACCAGGTGCGGTAGAACTATTGGCATTGATAAAGTATGCATTTGCGTAGGTAGGGTCATCCGGTCTTTCAGCATCACCATCGCGAAGAGGAGTCTTAAGAGCGGAAAGAGCTGGGACTGTTTTGCCATTACCCTTTAATTTGGACTCGCCTTCCTTATATGCGGCTTCAATGGCATCCTTAATTTGTGCGACTGTTTTGATGTCAGACTTTGGAATGATGAGACTTACGCTATATTTTGGTGTTCCTCCGTTGATTGACTTTGCATCCCATACATTTGCATATGACCATCTTGTCTGTGGACCTGTAATTACTTTCGTTGGATTTGCTAACTTTGACATATTATTGTCCTCCCTATTCTTTATTGAAATCGATTTGTGCTGTATTAAATTCCGGTCGCTTATCATTCTCCGGAACAAGAGTTGGTTTACCAGGAGCCTTCATAACAAGGCTTCCTAGAATTTCTTCAAATTGCTTTTTACCAAGAGCCGATGTCATAGCTGTTACTCCGAGGAGTTTCTGTTCATACGGATTAAAACCTGCCAAAGTGACAGCCTCAGCGACCTTCTGTTCATCCGTGTATTTTCGGATGGAGCGTCCTTCCACAATTTTAAATCCATCGTACTTTGTGCCATTAAGTGCCTGCTCTAATGCATAATCCTTTATGTCATTGACCCAGGCTACAAGGTTTTCTACCCTGGTGAGAATAACACTGATTTCGGTATTATCCAGATTGACCGGCATTTCAAAGTCATATTTAGCGAGTTCCAGGTTGTACTCGGCACGTTTGCGGCAGGTGGCCTTTATCTTGCAGAACTGGCAGTGGTCACCTGCTTTGAATTCGCCCTCACCTGTATAAGCAAGTTTAGCAATTGGGGAGAGAACCTCGTTTCCCCATGTTATGAGATCTTCCTTTGATAAAGTGTAAGTGCTGACATTATCCCTTCGTGGCTGGAAGATTGTCATCTTGACAGTATCGATATCGTAGATGCCATCGAATAGTTCTAAAGCTCCCAGTGCATAACACATCATTTGGGGATTTTCTTCAGCAGACACCAATATTCCAAGTCCGTATTTGAAATCAATAATTTGAAGAACCCGGTCAGCAACGATTACACAGTCACCGGTTCCGAACCCGCTCTCTACGTATTTGGAGAAGTCAAGATGCTGTTCGATTAAGACCACGGGATCGGAGCAGTAATGCTTCGCTTCTGCCAATTGCTCCATGACGAAAGAAGCATATTCTTCGGCACAGCTTTCCATTTCTCCATCATAGAACTCCAAATTTTCTGTGGGGTCTTTCGTATTCCTGCCAAGTGACCGTTCTAATTTGAACTGACAGAGGCTATGTGCATCCGTGCCTTCCTGGGCATAAGGACTGGATTTATTATCCTCTTCGGCACATAACTTTGCCGAAGGCGGACAGTGCAGCCATCTGTGACTGGACGAAGCGGAGAGTAATGCATGTTTAGGCATGTCCAAACACCTCCGCATCTACGAGTAAAGCTTCGTAGTCAGCCGGGTTAATATCGGACAGTTTATCAGCTCCGTACTTTATAAGTAGTGCTTTGACATCTGCTGTGTAACCGTTACGGGATTTCTCCGCCAGGACAGCACGGACATCAGTAAGAGAGATTGATTTCTTTGCAGGTTCTGGTGGTTCTTTTATCGCAGCCTTCTGATTCTTAGGCTTACTTGTAGATTTTTCTTCTACATCTGTAGAAAAAAGTTCTCTTAGAGTATCTGAAATTCCAATTAAGATTTCACCACATCTTTTTAACTCATCAAGTTCTGCGGATAATTCGTTCATCCTACTCATGCTTGTTTTCTCCTTCCTTGTTTGATTGTTCTTGCTCGGTTAATTTCCTTGCAAGTCGCTTAGAAATAACACTGATTGCGATTAGTACATCAGCAAGTTCTTCATCTAACCCGAAGTCTTGTTTGCTATCAGCACCTGCAGTTGTTTCAGACTGCATAATTAGCACCGCCTTTCCGAGGGTTTATTACCTCTCAATTTCCTAAGGACAGATGTCTGAGCTTTGGACGGATGATCTTGTAACTTTTATAAAAATCTTTTCTGACTCAGGTCCCTCTAACTTCCTAAGGACAGATAAGGTAAGATTGGACGGATTTAATAAAAAGTTTTTAAATTATCCGTCCAATAGCAAAGGTTCTGTCCTTAGGAAGTTAAGGGGATATTTTGTCCTCGAATATTTTTGAAGGAGGTGAGACCTTGGGTATTAGCTTGTATAACGCAGAAGGCTACAAAGACCCTGTACCTTTTGAAGCGATCAATGGCATAGAGCGTGAAGAAAGAAGGAGGAATTACAGACCACTTGTTTATATTTGCTCTCCTTATGCTGGAAATGAAGAATGGAATACCATGAAAGCTAGAGAGTATAGCAGATTTGCAGTAAAAAAGGGAGTAATACCAATTGCCCCACATCTGTTGTTTCCACAATTTATGGATGAAGCCACCGAGAGGGAATTGGCAATGTTCATGAACATGGTACTGCTGGGAAGATGTGCAGAGCTGTGGGTGTTTGGAGGAAGGATATCGGAAGGCATGGCAGCTGAAATTCTAAGAGCCAAACGAAAACGCATGAGAATCCGTTATTTTACGGAGGACTTTAAGGAGGTGACCAGATGAAGCTAGTACTTTATACAGCAAACTGTATAGGCGATGTAAAAAACTGTTACTACCCAAATCGCATTGAGGTTACGAGTGCTGAGAAACTAAAAGAGGTTGTCAGAAGTGATCACGTTTGTGCGGAATATAAGAACAACTACCGTAGTGCAGAGAATTTTATTGAATCGGTAGTATTGGTCATGGATTGTGACAATGACCATTCTGAGAATAGCAATGAATGGATTACTTTTGAAAAGTTGGATGAACTATTCCCGGATGTTTCTTATGCGATTGCCCCAAGTCGTAATCATATGAAACAGAAGGCTAATAAATCAGCTAGGCCAAGATTTCATGTGTACTTCCTTATCCATTCATGTGACGATGCAGATGAGTATGCAGAATTTAAAATAGCGATGCAAAAAGCCTATCCATTCTTTGATAATAATGCATTGGATGCAGGACGCTTCATCTATGGTGCTAATTGTGATGAGGTGATATGGCACGAAGGTTGGTTGACCATTGATGAAGAATTACCTATGTTTCAAAATGATGAAGGTACCGAAGTAGCAAGAATTACAATTCCAGAAGGAAAGAGAAACAGTACCTTATCCCGCTTTGCAGGAAGAGTAGTAAAACGCTATGGTGCTACGGATAAAGCACATCAAATATTTCTTGATGAGTCAAAGAAATGTGATCCACCGTTGGAGGATGAGGAACTTACAACGATATGGAATAGCGCTATAAAGTTTGCCAGAAAGGTGCAGAACCAGGAGGGATATGTTGACCCGGAAGAGTTTAATAATGATTTTAACTGTGAATCGTTGAAACCTTCCGATTTCTCAGACATCGGTCAGGCAAAGGTCCTAACCCGTGAATATGGAGATGAACTTTGCTACACAGATGCGACTGACTACCTTCGTTTCAATGGTGAGTATTGGGTGGAGTCAAAACAGCAAGCGGTAGGTGCAATGGAGGAATTCTTGGACTTACAGCTTGCAGATGCTTTGGATGAAGTGCAGAGAACCTTAGATATTCTTCTAACAAGTGGAGTATCAAAGGATGATGTGAGAGCTGGTGGAAAGAAGTTTGAAAAATCACTACAAGGAGAACAGCTGGAAGCATATCGCGCTTATTTAGCGGCAGTAGCTTACAGACAATTTGTGATGAAACGCCGTGACATGAAATATGTAATGAGCGCATTACAAGCAGCAAAACCGATGTTATCCATCAATGTTAGCGATCTTGATAAGGATGAGTTTCTCCTTAATACTCCTGGAGCTACTTATCATTTAAGAGATGGACTTTCAGGTGCATATGAGCCGGATGGAAAAGATTACATTACAAAGCAGACATCTGTTACACCGGGAGATGCTGGTAAACAGCTGTGGCTTGATGCACTTGATACCTTCTTTTGCAGGGATTATGAACTAATTAATTATGTACAGGAGATTGTAGGACTATCAGCTATTGGAAAGGTGTATGTAGAAGCACTCATTATTTCATATGGTGATGGACGTAATGGTAAATCTACTTTCTGGAATACCATCTCAAGAGTACTTGGAACTTATAGCGGTTCCATCTCAGCAGATGCCTTGACTGTAGGATGTAAAAGGAATGTGAAGCCTGAAATGGCAGAACTAAAGGGTAAGCGCCTTATCATTGCTGCCGAGCTGGAAGAGGGAATGCGACTAAATACTTCCGTCATTAAACAACTTTGTTCTACAGATGAGGTGACTGCAGAGAAGAAGTACAAAGATCCATTTAAATATGTGCCTAGCCACACCCTTGTTCTTTATACAAACCATCTACCAAGAGTAGGCGCGAACGATGAAGGAACCTGGCGAAGACTGATAGTAATCCCATTCAATGCAAAGATTGAAGGAAAGAGTGACATTAAGAACTTTACGGATTACTTAGTCCAAAATGCTGGCCCCTATATATTGGCATGGATTATAGAAGGTGCACAAAGGGTCATTGCAAATGAATTCAAACTAAAACTTCCAACCTGTGTAAAGAATGCTATTGATCATTATCGGTCAGACAATGACTGGCTTGGAGCATTTCTTGATGAATGCTGCGAACTTGATCCTACCTATAAACAGAAGTCTGGGGAGTTCTATCAGGAATATCGTGCTTACTGTTTGAGAACAGGAGAATATGCCAGAAGCACCACAGACTTTTATACTGCCCTTGAAGTTTCTGGTCTAAATCGTAAGAGGCTCTCAAGTGGAATCTTTATAAATGGAGTTCGTATAAAAAATACAGATTTTATTGACTAATGCACAGGTGTGTAGGTCGATGATGGTCAAAAACAAAACTCTTCTTAGATTAGAAAATATGAAGAATGTAGGTCAATTAAGGTCATATATAAAAAGTCCCTATAGCAAGAAATTATAAAAAATCTATATAAGAAGAGTTTAGGGTATGACCTCAATTGACCTACACTACCCAAGTTTTATGGAGGTTGGTATGAGAGAAAAGGGTATAGAACAAAAGCTTGTAATAGAAGTTAAAAGACGAGGGGGTATCTGTCCAAAATTCACATCACCTAGTTTTGATGGAATGCCTGACCGATTGGTTTTATTGCCATATGGGAAGGTTGGCTTTGTCGAGGTCAAGACTCCCGGTAAACAACCAAGACCATTACAGCTTGCAAGAATTAATTTAATTCGAGGATTAGGCTTTCATGTATTTGTCCTTGATGAAGAAGAGCAGATTGGAGGTATCCTTGATGAAATTCAAAATACCGTGTGACTGGTACAACCATATGATTGGAGGTGATGCCTTATGAAGTTCATACCACACAATTATCAGAAATATGCCATTGATTATGTAAAAGAGCATGATGTTTCAGCATTGTTATTGGATATGGGCCTCGGTTGACAAAACAGTGATAACATTAACTGCTGCAAATGATTTGTTATTTGACAGTTTTGATGTACACAAGATCCTTGTTATCGCACCATTAAGAGTAGCACGTTTCTCTTGGAGTAGCGAAATAAATAAATGGTCGCATTTAAGTCATCTGATTTATAGCGTAGTAGTGGGTACAGAATCTGAACGATTGTCATCACTGAAAGCAAAGGCAGACATTTATATCATTAACCGTGAAAACGTACCGTGGCTTGTTGAATCAAGCGGTGTGCCCTTCGATTTTGATATGGTGGTTGTAGACGAGTTATCTTCTTTTAAGAACCATCAGACAAAACGCTTTAGAGCTTTAATGAAGGTAAGACCAAAGGTCAAAAGAATTGTGGGACTGACCGGAACACCAAGTACGAATGGATACATGGATTTATTTGCAGAGTTTCGTCTCCTTGATATGGGAGAGAGACTTGGTCGTTTTATAGGTCAGTATCGTAATGCATACTTTAAGCCAGATAAGATGAATGGACCGATTATTTATAGCTATAAATTACTTCCTGGAGCAGAAGAACAGATTTATAAGAAAATATCCGATATCACGATTTCTATGAAATCTAAGGATTATTTGAAAATGCCCGAGCTTGTAAGTAGCAATTATGAAGTGTATTTGGATGAGAAGGAGAAGGCGAGATATGAAGAGCTGAAAAAGGATTTAGTGTTACAACTAGGTGATGGAGAGATCACTGCTGCAAATGCAGCTGCTCTTTCAGGAAAGCTGTGTCAAATGGCTAATGGTGCGATTTATACGGATGATGGCACAGTCCTTGAAATTCATGATAAGAAACTGGATGCATTAGAGGATATTGTTGAAGCTGCCAATGGCAAACCGATATTACTAATTTACTGGTTCCGACATGACCTAGATAGAGTAACAAAGAAGCTAGAAGAACTTAAGGTTCTATTTGCAAAACTGGATACCGATGCAAGTATTCGGAAATGGAATAATGGAGAATTACCCGTCGCATTACTTCATCCAATGAGTGGAGGTCATGGCTTAAATCTTCAAAGTGGAGGTTCTACGATCATATGGTTTGGTATGACTTGGTCATTGGAATTGTATCAGCAGACCATAGCAAGGTTATGGAGACAGGGGCAGACAGAAAATACCGTTGTGGTGCAGCATATAATAGCCGCTGGAACGATTGATGAGAGAATTCTTCGAGCTTTATCGGATAAGGACAATACACAATCCGCATTAATCGATGCTGTAAAGGCTAATCTGCAAATCTGAGACAATCTGAGTAAATCCGAGTGGAATAAAAAATTCTAAAATCGGAGGTACTATTTATGTACAAAAATAGGCAAGTGAAACCTTTTATAGTGGAAGATGGATTCTCCAATCTAGCAAATGCCATTATCATACAGGCAGTTAAGGACTATAGGGAAGCAATCCGTTTCTTGAAAACCCATCCACATACTCCTGATCTAGATACGGAGGAAGCGAAGACGGATATTCGAAAGATTACTCTGCTAAATGAAATTATTAAGAATGAAGGAGAGCGGGATGATGTAGAACGCTTTTTCCGTTCCGGTTGGTTTAAGGCACTCACTAGTCTAGATGGTGAGGCCATATTAAAGCAGGTTCGTGAAATGGAGGTGGGCTAATATGACTACATTAGATTTTCTTAGTCAAGCCTACCGACTTGACCTTCGCATTGATAGTAAGCTTGAACAGCTTGCTTCCTTAAATGAACTGGCAACAAAATGCACCACTACTATCAGCGGTATGCCTCGTAACCCCAACCATAGCGTATCCTCTATGGCAAATGTAGTTGCAAAGATTGTGGATCTCCAAAGAGAAATTGATCGTGACATACATCAGTTAATGGACATTAAGCGGCAGATTGCTGCTAGTATCAAAGCAGTCGAAAATAAGGAATACCAGACCTTGCTTGAGCTTCGTTTTCTTTGCGGCTGTACATGGGAGGAAGTTGCTATCAAGATGGGCTATAGCATTCAGCATACTTATCGAATGCGTGATAGAGCACTAAAGAAGGTTGTTGTTAATGCAAGTGGAGAGTAAAGGAGAGTTGATGTTATTACAGAATATAGTATAATGGTATTGTAGAAAGTATAGACATAGGCCACCGCAGGAGAGATCCTTGGTGGCTTTTGTTATGCCCAAAAGTGAGGTGAAGCAGATGCCAATGAAGCCTAAGCGACCTTGTTCTATCCCCGGATGCCCTGAATTAACTGATGGTCGTTTTTGTGAGGAGCATGCGAAGAAGGAAGCATCACGGTATGAAAAGTATGACCGCGACCCTGAAACAAGAAAGCGTTATGGTCGAGCTTGGAAGCGCATTCGAGATAGTTATATTGTAGCCCACCCTCTGTGTGAGGAATGTAAGAAGCAAGGAAGGTTGACACCAGCAAATGAGGTGCATCATATCTTACCTCTTTCAAAAGGTGGAACCCATGATAAAAGAAATCTGATGGCTCTTTGTACTCCATGTCATTCTGCCATCACAGCAAGAGATGGAGATCGTTGGCATGATAGATAAAAGTAGATGCCAGGCCCGGTCTGAATCTCTACAACTATTTATTTGTGCAACGGGCGTGGGGCATCACGCAAAAAAAGTCCAGTTCAAACGGGGGATTAACCCCTGCAAGTCAAGAAAGGAGCAAAAATGTGGCGAAAGACGGAACGAATAGAGGAGGTAGACGAGTTCGTGCAGGTGATAAGCCACTACCACTTTCTGATAAAATAGCAAGCGGCAAAGCAGCAAAGATATTAGAGGTACCAGACCTACAGCCTGAAACCGTATTTAAGATTGATGAACCGGAGGGAGTCGTAGAATTGTACGGAGAAGATATGCCCGCTCCGAGTGATTACCTTAGTGCAAAGCAAAGGGATGGTAAACCGTTAGGGGCAGATTTATTATACACTGAAACTTGGAAATGGCTGAAAGAACGTGGGTGTGAGAAGTTTGTTAACCCTCGATTGATTGAAGCTTATGCGCAAGCATTTACCCGTTATATCCAATGCGAGGAAGCGATTAGTACATACGGACTTTTAGGAAAGCATCCAACAACAGGTGGTGCTATAACAAGTCCATTTGTACAGATGAGCCAATCGTTTCAAAAGCAAGCAAATCTTATTTGGTATGAGATTTTTGATATCGTTAAGCAGAATTGCACGACATCATTTATTGGAAATCCTCAGGATGATATCATGGAGGCTCTTTTATCAGGAAGAAAGAGGTAGGTAGCATATGACTCTCTATATATTTCTAAAGCATTTAAAAATGCAAAGAGAAAGATTAACTAAGCAACAGTATAAAACAATACGCGGGCAAGCATTAGCAGGCGATATTGTTGGTGCAAATAAAGGACTGTATAAACTTTTGGAGAGGAGATGCGAATAATGCAGATAGAAAAAAAGAAAACAGCAGAATTGCTCCCCGCAGAATATAACCCTCGTAAGGACCTAAAGCCGGGGGATCCAGAGTATGAGAAATTAAAACGCTCTTTAGAAGAGTTTGGATATGTTGAACCCATTATATGGAACAAAAACACAGGTAGAATTGTTGGTGGTCATCAGCGTTTGAAAGTGCTGATAAATATGGGGATTACAGAAGTAGAATGCGTAATCATTGAAATGGATGAAGAAAAGGAAAAGGCTCTTAATATTGCACTTAATAAAATAAGTGGAGATTGGGACAAAGATAAACTAGCTCTTCTAATCACAGATCTGCAAGGTGCAGACTTTGATGTATCGCTTACAGGTTTTGACGTGGGAGAGTTAGATGATCTGTTTAGTGGTATTAATAAGAGTGAAGCTGTTGAGGATAACTTTGAATTAACAAAGGCTCTTGAGGAAGCAGCGTTCGTTGAAAAAGGTGATGTATGGACTGTTGGTAGACACAGGCTTGTGTGTGGTGATGCAACTGAAGCCGAGACAGTAAAAAATCTGATGAATGATAGAAAAGCAAATCTTATTCTTACTGATCCCCCGTATGCCGTGTCCTTTAAGAGTTCAAGTGGGCTAACTATCATGAATGACAGTATGAAGTCGGAGGAGTTTTATAATTTTCTGCTGATGTCCTTTACCAATATGGCAAATAGCCTTGAAGACGGAGGCTCTGCATATATATTCCATGCTGACACTGAGGGTTTGAATTTCAGAAAAGCATTTGTTGATGCGGGGTTTCACCTAAGTGGTGTATGTATTTGGGCGAAAAATAGCTTTGTTATGGGCAGAAGTCCATATCAGTGGAAACATGAACCTATTCTCTATGGCTGGCTGAAAAGCGGTAAACACCGCTGGTATGCCGGACGTTCAGAAAGTACGATATGGTCCTTTGATAAGCCGAAGAAAAATGAGAACCATCCAACTTCAAAACCAATTGATTTATTGTCTTACCCCATCAAGAATTCATGCCAGGTAAACGGTTTGGTTCTTGATTTATTTGGTGGGTCGGGAAGTACACTGATTGCTTGCGAACAAACAGATAGAATTTGCTATATGATGGAGCTTGACGAAAAGTATGCATCTGTCATACTTAGACGCTATGTTGAGTTTAAGAAGAATTGTGATGATGTAACGGTTGAGCGCAATGGTAAGGTTCTGTGTTATGCAGATGTAGCAAAGGATATTAAAGGAAAGGATAGGGATTAGGGTGGGAGCAAAAACAAACCGCTATTGGTTTTCTTCTGATGGAAAGACAGGTTTCGGTATTGTAAGCACAGGTGAAATATTTATTTTTGATACTGAGGATTTTAATATAATCAAAGATACTCCTTGGTATCGCTGTAATAAGAGCGGTGATTCAATAAACTATATTGGAAATAAGCAAGGGATATGCATACACAGATTTATTTTAAATTCTCCAAAGGGATATGAAATTGACCATATCAATCAAAATCCACTTGATAACCGTAAAAGCAATTTGCGAATTTGTACTCATCAGCAAAACCAATTTAACCAAGGGCTACAGAAGAATAATACATCTGGGGTGTCTGGAGTCAGCTATTACTCTCCAAGAAATAAATATCGTGCAAGGATTAAATACTGTCAAACGGATATTCATCTTGGCTATTATAAGACTTTTATGGAAGCTGTACAGGCGAGAAATGAAGGAATAAAAATCTTATTTGAGGAATACGGCATTTACAACGATGTTCCAGAGGCACTGCCAAGAATTAAAGAGTTAGTGAAAGATAAATGCAGTCGCTTTGTTGATAAAGCGGCTGTTTTTATTTGAGGTGAATGCAGAATGAATAAACTAACCCTCGGCTCACTGTTTTCAGGCAGTGGTGGATTTGAATTAGGAGGCATTCTCTGTGGCATCGAACCTTTATGGGCATCCGAAATTGAACCATTCCCAATCAGGGTAACGACCAAACGTATCCCACAGATGAAGCATTTTGGAGATATCAGCAAACTAAACGGTGCACAGCTCCCGCCTGTAGATATAATTACCTTCGGTTCACCATGTACCGATATGAGTGTAGCAGGAAAAAGAGCTGGTTTGGACGGAGAGCAATCCGTCCTTTTTTATGAAGCAATCCGAATTGTTAAGGAAATGAGGTGCAAAACGAATGGACAATATCCAAGATTTATTGTGTGGGAAAATGTCCCCGGAGCATTCTCTTCAAACAAAGGAGAGGACTTTAGGGCAGTCCTCGAAAGCATCACAGGGATTAAAGATAAAACCATATCTATTCCTAAGCCTAACAAATGGCTTAGTGCAGGAGAAATCGTGGGAGAAGATTACTCCATCGCCTGGAGAACAATTGATGCGCAATACTGGGGAGTACCCCAACGAAGAAAACGTATCTACCTTGTCGCAGATTTTACAGGTAGGAGTGCCGGAAAAATATTATTTAAGTCCGAAGGCTTGTCAAGGGATTCTTCGCAGAGCATCAAGCCGTGGGAAGGAACTACCACCAATATTAAAGGTGGCACTGGAGAAACAGGCACGACCTGCTTAAATGACCAAGGTGGGAATCGTATGGATGTCACAGAGGATATGACTAGCACCCTTCGTGCTAAATCAAACCACCCTCCACTGGTATTTGAAAACCACTCCCAGGACAGTCGGTATGTGGGTCCGCTGGAAACAGCGCAGACAGTTCTTGCTACTTTTGGTACGGGTGGTAATAATCAACCTTTTGTAATGGAAACACCAAAGACATTAAAAATACGGTGTGGCTGTGAAGGTGGCGGTAAAGGAGCTTTGATACAGGATAATAAATCTGCCACGATTTCTTGTAATAATGATCAGACCTTATTTGTACCTACGGCTTTTGGAATTTGTGCTAAGGATAGCAACTCTATGAAATCTGATAACCCCTACAGCGGTATCTATGAGGCAGATACTTCACGCACGGTGGATTGTAACGGAGGTAATCCTTCCTGTAATCAAGGCGGTATTGCTGTGGTTGCACTGCAAGGCTCTATGATTGGAAGGAAAGACTGCAATGGTCCACAAGGGGATGGCTTAAGTGAGGATATCTCTTTCACGTTAAATACCGTAGATAAACACGCTGTAATCTATGCCATTGATAGAGAAAGCTTTAATTGTGGTCAGAACTTTGCAAGAAACTTAGGTATAAACGATGAAGGCATCTCTTCAACACTAAATGCGCAGGGGCCGAGTGCGGTTGCAACGCCAACTTATTCGTCCAGTAAGGCATCCTTCTTTACCAGCGCAGAAACAGAGCTTGCAAATACACTTGTGGCTACGGATTATAAAGACCCACCTTTGATTAATGCTGTAAAAACAGCATCTGGCAAAGAAGTGTTTGGAACAATTGCTGCCAGTATGGGTTCGAAGCAGTGGCTTGGTAATCAGGAAGCCTTCAGTGGCGATTATCATATTGTAGAGCCTGAGTATATCGTAAGAAGGCTGACACCTACAGAATGTGCGAGACTTCAAGGATTCCCGGATTGGTGGTGCAGTGATCTTGAAACAAAAGATCCTACGGAAGAAGATATTGCTTTCTGGATGGATGTATTTGAAACACACCGAAGGATAATAGGGAAAGCTAAGAAGCCAAAAAGTAGAAAGCAAATTATTAAATGGTTACAACATCCTCACTCGGATTCAGCGGAATATAAAATGTGGGGCAATGGTGTTGCCTTGCCATGCGTTTGCTTTGTACTTGCAGGTATTGTAGAACTTAATTCATGAAACAACTACAGTTTTGTGTAAATAGTAGAATGTAAAATATAAGCTACATACCACTTGCTATTTACTTGGTTTAGAGTGATATATAACACTACCAAAAAGAAAGGTGGTATAAGGAATATGAAAATACGATTTAATCGTTCAGGGAGTGAACGAAAAGCATTCGTTACTGCAATCGGTGAGATCCTTGAAGTAAAGCCAGTTTATAGAGGAGCACCGACATTCATTTATGATATTGATGTCTTTGCGGTGGATAAAGAAGGAACACTTATATTTGATGACCGCACAGACAGCGAAACGGTGGAAATACTGCTCGATAAACTTGTTGGTCGCGGGTTTGCCTTTGAAGAGCCTGAAAACGCAACACAGGGCAACACAAACGCCTCTGACTTGCTTGCAATTGAGATACCGAAGGAAGGCTTTACTGACACTGCTATAGCAAATCTTGATAAGCTCATTCAAAGCAAAGGAGCTCTTATAAAGAAAGCACTCGGTGTTGAAGCCCTTCCGATTGAGCAGACTGAAGAAACATTTCGCTTTCCTTGGTTTCCCTTTGACTCAAGTGCAGATGAGGTTAAGGCTTATACACATTTTATTACAGCAATATGTGAGATGGCTAAGACACAGGTGAGAATAACTGCAACGGCAAAGGAAGTAGAGAATGAGAAATATGCCTTCCGCTGCTTCCTTCTTCGCCTTGGTTTTATCGGTTCGGAATATAAGAAAGTGCGAAAGATTCTACTTTCGAAGCTAACAGGAAGTTCTGCATTTAAAAGTACACCATCTAAGCTTGAGGAGGTGGAACAATAGTGAGAGGAATATCAGCTGAAACATTAAAAGGCTTAAGGGATTCTTACACACCTGGAGCGAGAGTGGTTCTTATTGAAATGAATGATCCTTATACGAAACTAATACCAGGTGATAAAGGTACAGTTACCAGTGTTGATGATATTGGTACCATTCATGTGAAATGGGATAGGGGAGGTTCTCTAGGAGTGGTTTTTGGCGAGGACTCATGTAGGAAAATCGAAGAGTAAACTACACATTTTAGCCACGGAAATGTACAAAAAGATTGTGTAGATTATGCCGCGATATATCGGTGAATTGTCTTGATATATAACCCTTTTAGAGTGATATATATACATGCCGAAAGGACATACACACTTTAAAAGGAGAGAAAAACAATGTTAAGAGCAAATTTCGGAATTGAGATTGAGTTCACAGGAATTACAAGAGAAAAGGCAGCCAAAGTGGTAGCAGAATTTTTACAAGGAACTTATTCGGAGGGTGGAACATATTACGACACCAAGAAGGTAATAACAGCGGACGGTAGGGTTTGGAAAGTAATGTACGATGGCAGCATTAATTGCCAAAGGAAAGAAAGGGGAAGAACAGTTTCTGCTGGAAGAGAATACAGCGTTGAGCTGGTTAGTCCGATACTTACTTACCGAGAAGATATAGAAACATTGCAAGAATTGGTTAGGCAGCTTCGTCACGCAGGAGCATTTACAAATTCAACTTGCGGAATTCACATTCACCTTGATGGGGCAGACCATACACCAAGAAGCATACGAAATTTTGTAAATATCATTGCAAGCAAGAATGACCTTTTCTACAAGGCACTGCAGATAGCACCTCAGAGAATGAGCTACTGCAAAAAGATGGATAGCATTCTGGTCGAGAAAATGAATCGCAAAAAGCCTAAAACCATGCGACAGCTTGAGGATATTTGGTATGAGGGCTACAGCGAAAGCAAAAGTACGCATTACCACAACAGCCGATACCACTTCTTAAACCTCCACAGTTTTTTCACAGGAAACCATACGGTTGAGCTTAGGGGATTTAATAGTGAACTTCATGCGGGTAAGATAAGAAGCTACATCGTTCTTGCTCTAGCCATTAACAACCAAGCTTTAACGCAAAAATGTGCATCTGCTAAGAAACCACAGGTTGAAAACGAGAAGTTTGCAATGAGGACTTACTTAAACCGCATTGGCTTAATTGGAGAGGAGTTTGCTAACTGCAGAGAGCATCTAACAGCAGCGCTTTCGGGTTCTGCAGCTTGGCGATTTCGGGCAGCCTGAACAATCCAATAAACTCAAAACCAAAGGAGGATTACAATGAGCAATAAACTTTACATTGCCTACGGCTCCAATCTTAATTTGGAGCAGATGGCAAATAGATGCCCCACAGCAAAGGTGGTCGGAGCAAGTAAAATAAATAATTATCGGTTACTTTTTAGAGGCTCACATGCGGGAGCTGTGGCAACCATTGAGCCTTATAAGGGGGGAGTGTGCCAGTACTTGTATGGGAAATCACACCCGCAGATGAGACAGCACTTGACCGTTATGAAGGATGGCCATTTCTTTATCGAAAGGAAACACTTAAGATAAGACTAGATAAAAAATACGTGACGACAATGGTTTATATTATGAATGAAGGAAGACCACTCGGTCAACCAAGTTGTTATTATTACAGTACTATTTTAGAAGGCTATAAAAGTGCAGACTTTAATGTTGATATCTTACGAAACGCTGTTAGCGACTCTGCAGAGGAGGATGGAGAATGACGGAAGAAATTAGGGATCAAATTCTAGCAATTCGAAATACCGGAGAAACAAATATGTTTGACATTCCTGTTGTTATCGATATTGCAGAACGTGATGGGTACTATGAATTGATTGATTACCTATCTGAACATAGAGATGATTATGTTCGCTTCATTCTTACGGGTGAAGTCAGAGAATAGAATAGCTTACATTTTTGGAAGGGAATCCTGTTATGGGGTTCCTTTTTCAGTGTTCACTGGGAGGTGGCGGCGATACGAAAACTAAAGACATACAAGCCGACCATCTTCAAAGCAGATGGTTCGGTTTATAATCAGGATTCGGCTGATACAGCAGTAGCCTTTATAAATTGTTTAAAACACACCAAGGGAGAGTGGTACGGTCAGTCATTTGAATTGATTGACTGGCAGGAACAGATTATTCGAGATTTGTTTGGTGTTATCAAGCCGAATGGCTACCGTCAGTTTAATACTGCTTATATTGAAATTGCTAAAAAGCAAGGAAAGTCAGAACTTGCGGCAGCAGTAGCACTACTGCTTACTTGCGGTGATTTTGAACATGGTGGAGAGGTTTATGGCTGTGCTTCTGACCGTCAGCAAGCATCCATTGTTTTTGATGTGGCTGTTGAGATGGTAGAGCAATGTCCGGCGTTAAAAGCTAGAATAAAACCTGTACTTTCTCAAAAGAGATTAGTGTATAAACCGCTTGGGAGTTTCTATCAGGTTCTTTCTGCTGAAGCATATACAAAGCATGGTTTAAATGTTCATGGAGTGGTATTTGATGAGTTACACGCTCAGCCAAACCGACAGCTTTTCGATGTTATGACTCATGGTTCCGGAGATGCTAGAAAGCAACCACTGTATTTTCTAATTACGACTGCCGGGAATGATCAGCACTCAATATGCTATGAAGTACATCAAAAGTCTAAGGATATCCTAGAAGGGCGAAAGGTTGACCCAACATTCTACCCAGTCATTTATGGAGCCGATGAGGCTGATGACTGGACAGATCCGAAGGTATGGGCAAAAGCCAACCCCTCAATGGGCATTACGGTAGATATTGAAAAGATACAAATTGCTTGCGAAAATGCAAAGCAAAACCCTGCAGAAGAAAACTTATTCAGACAACTTCGGTTAAACCAATGGGTGAAGCAATCCGTACGTTGGATGCCTATGGAAAAATGGGATAAATGTTCATTTGCAGTAGACCCTGACAGTTTTGTAGGTAGACAATGCTACGGTGGATTGGACTTATCATCAACAACGGATATAACAGCATTTGTTCTTGTATTTCCACCAGAGTATGAAGATGACAAGTATATTATCCTTCCTCATTTTTGGATACCAGAGGATAATCTCGACCTAAGAGTGAGAAGGGATCATGTTCCCTATGATATATGGGAAAAACAAGGTTTCTTAAAGACAACAGAAGGAAATGTAGTGCATTATGGTTACATTGAAAATTTTATAGAAGAGTTAAGCCTTAAATACAACATTCGAGAAATTGCCTTCGACCGTTGGGGTGCAGTTCAGATGGTGCAGAACCTAGAAGGTCTAGGATTAACAGTTGTGCCATTCGGTCAAGGATTTAAAGATATGTCACCACCAACGAAAGAGTTGATGAAGTTGACACTGGAAGAGAAAATTGCACACGGTGGACACCCAGTACTTCGGTGGATGATGGATAATATCTTTATTAGAACTGACCCGGCGGGAAACATTAAGCCGGATAAGGAAAAGAGCACGGAAAAGATAGATGGTGCGGTTGCAACAATTATGGCTCTTGATAGAGCTATTCGTCGTGGTGGAACAAACAATTCTGTTTATGATAATCGAGGGTTAATTGTATTCTAACTATTCGGAGGTGATGTCTATGAATCTATTAAAAGGAATGTTCAAATCAAGAGATAAACCGCAAAATCGTGTGGGCAGTTCGTTTTCTTTTTTATTTGGCGGAACAACATCTGGCAAAGCGGTGAATGAGCGAACTGCTATGCAGACCACAGCAGTGTATGCATGTGTAAGAATACTAGCTGAAGCTATAGCAGGGCTTCCGCTACACGTATATAGATATCGTTCGGACGGAGGAAAAGAAAGAATTCCTTTTCATCCGTTATATCACCTTCTTCATGATGAACCAAATCCAGAGATGACTTCATTCGTGTTTCGAGAAACACTTATGAGTCATCTTTTACTTTGGGGTAATGCCTACGCACAGGTTGTTCGAAACGGGCGTGGCCAGGCGATTGCACTTTATCCTCTGTTACCAAGCAAAATGGATGTTAGCCGAGCATCAAATGGAGAATTAGTATACAAATATTATCGTGATGTTGATGAAAGCGGTATCAATCCCCAAGGTGGCTATGTCACGCTTCGCAAGGATGAAGTTCTACACATCCCTGGTCTTGGCTTTGATGGTCTTATTGGTTATAGCCCATAGCAATGGCTAAGAACGCTATTGGAATGTCACTGGCCACTGAGGAATATGGTGCAACATTCTTCGCTAACGGTGCAAATCCCGGCGGAGTATTGGAGCACCCTGGTGTAATTAAAGACATACAGAGAGTCAAAGATAGTTGGAATAGTGCTTACCAAGGAAGTGGAAATGCTCATAAAGTTGCTGTCTTAGAAGAAGGCATGAAGTTTCAAGCCATTGGTATCCCACCTGAGCAGGCACAATTTCTTGAGACAAGAAAATTTCAGATTAATGAGATTGCTCGTATATTCAGGGTGCCTCCCCATATGATAGGTGACCTTGAGAAATCAAGTTTTTCCAATATAGAGCAGCAGTCGCTGGAATTCGTAAAATACACCCTTGATCCTTGGGTGGTTCGCTGGGAACAGGCATTGCAGCAGTCATTAATTTTGCCTTCCGAGAAATTATCACTGTTTATTAAGTTTAATGTGGACGGTCTTCTTAGAGGCGATTATCAGAGTCGTATGAATGGTTATTCAGTCGGAAGACAAAATGGATGGATGTCTGCAAACGACATCCGTGAACTAGAGAATATGAATCGCATCCCTTATGAAGAAGGCGGTGATTTATATCTTGTTAATGGCAATATGCTCCCGCTTTCTCAGGCGGGTAATTTTTATGAAAAGGAGGCAAATAGCCAATGAGAAAATTTTGGAACTGGGTGCGAGATGAAGTCACCGAGGATCGTACTCTTTATCTTAACGGAGAAATATCTGACGAGACTTGGTGGGGGGACGAAGTAACACCTAAGATATTCAAGGATGAATTAATGGCTGGCTCTGGAAATGTAACAGTGTGGATCAATTCGCCCGGTGGGGATGTCTTTGCTGCCGCTCAAATCTATAACATGCTAATGGATTATGTAGGAAGTGTAACCGTAAAGATTGATGGACTGGCAGCAAGTGCAGCATCGGTTATTGCTATGGCAGGTGGCGATGTATATATGTCTCCGGTATCCATGCTTATGATCCATAATCCTTCGACCATAGCCATCGGAGACAGCGAGGAAATGCTCCGTGCAAAGGCTCTGCTTGATGAGGTAAAGGAAAGTATCATCAATGCATATGAACTAAAATCCGGGCTATCCCGAACTAAAATCTCCCACCTTATGGATGCAGAAACATGGATGAACGCAAACAAAGCCATTGAGCTTGGCTTCGCTGACAAAATTATGTTTACGGAGGATGAAGAGCGAAGTCCACTCGATACAGGGCAAGGACTTATATTCTCCCGTGCAGCTGTATATAACTCGCTTCTTGGGAAAATTCCCAAAAAACAAAAACCGAAAATAGGAACCCCAATCGAGTCGCTGGATAAGCGGCTTTCTTTAATTTCTCACTAATTTAAAGGAGGAAATACAATGAGTAAAATTCTTGAATTGCGCGAAAAGCGCGCTAAGGCATGGGATGCAGCAAAAGCATTCCTTGATACGAAACGTGGCGGTGATGGATTGTTATCCGCTGAAGACACTGCAACTTATGAAAAGATGGAAGCAGACGTTGTGGCTCTTGGTAAGGAAATCGAGCGTTTGGAACGTCAAGCATCTATCGACCTAGAATTATCGAAAGCAACCAGTAACCCTATTACGAATCAGCCAACAAGAACGGGAGAGGAAAAGACCGGCCGTGCAAGTGCTGAATACAAAAAGGCATTCTGGAACGCTATGCGTGACAAGGTTAGTTATGATGTAAAAAATTCATTGACGATTGGTACCGATTCTGAGGGTGGATACCTTGTACCTGATGAATTCGAGCGAACCTTAGTGGAAGCACTAGAAGAAGAGAATATCTTCCGTAGACTTGCTAATGTTATCACGACATCTTCCGGTGATCGAAAAATCCCAGTTGTAGCAAGCAAAGGAACTGCAAGCTGGGTAGATGAAGAAGGAGCAATTCCTGAGAGCGATGATAGCTTTGGTCAAGTATCCATTGGTGCTTATAAACTGGCAACCATGATTAAAGTTTCTGAAGAATTGCTAAACGATTCTGTGTTTAATCTTGAAAGCTATATTACAAGAGAGTTCGCACGTCGTATTGGTAACAAGGAGGAGGAAGCCTTCTTCGTTGGTGATGGAACAGGTAAGCCAACAGGTATTCTAAATGCTACAGGTGGCGGTCAAGTCGGTGTTACTACAGCTGGAGCAACAGCTATCAATCTGGACGAAATGTTAGATCTGTTCTACAGTCTGAAAGCACCATATCGTAATAAGGCTGTGTTTGTAATGAACGATGCTACGATTAAAGCCATCCGCAAATTGAAAGACGGAAACGGACAGTATCTATGGCAACCTTCCATCCAAGCAGGAACACCAGATACCATTCTAAACCGTCCTCTTTACACCTCTGCATATGTGCCTACTATTGAAGCAGCAGCAAAGACCGTAATATTTGGTGACTTCAGCTATTACTGGGTGGCTGATCGTCAAGGAAGAGTATTCAAAAGATTAAATGAACTCTTTGCCGTTACAGGTCAAGTAGGCTTTATTGCTACTCAACGTGTTGATGGCAAGCTTATCTTACCAGAGGCTGTTAAGGTGCTCCAGCAGAAAGCGTAATGGAGGTGCGATATGAGTTATAACACGAAGAACTACATGGAACAAGGCGGCGAGAAATTAGTAATTGGCGGAACATTAGAAATCTTAGAGGGAGCTTCCGTAACGGGGCTCCCAATTGCTGAAAATCAAGCGGACAGCACAGCCACTGATGTCGCTGGGGTGGTTACGGATTTTAATTCCTTGCTAGTCAAATTAAAAGCTGCAGGACTAATGGAGGCTGACTAAAGGAGGTTGGTGATATGGCAGTTGCAGACAATCTCTTGCCTAAGGTCAAGGCGAACTTAATCCTAAAGCATGACCAAGATGATGATCTCCTTATTGGTTTTATCACTGCAGCATTGTCGTACGCACAGAGTTATCAGCATGTCACAGAAGGTTATTATGAAACCAAAGCCATGCCACCTACAACAGAACAAGCAGTGATAATGCTGTCGAGCCATTTCTATGAAAGTAGGGATGGTTCGACGGCTGGTTTCTTCGCTGATAGTGTACAGGCGGGTCAACAAGTATGGAACACAGTGAACTTACTTTTACGCCTTGACAGAGAGTGGGGTGTATAGCATGAGCTTTGGAAAGATGAATACCTTTATTGATATTATCAGCACCGTGCCAATTAAAGATAAGGAAGGCTTTTCTATAAAGGGAGATGACATACTTGCTAGTGTACGTGCTTATAAGGAAGATCGTCACAGCAGTGAACGGTGGACAAATATGGCTTCATTTTCTACTGCCTCTTGCCTATTTCGGTTTAGGAAAATTTCTGGTCTTAAGGTTACAACAGAAATGGTCATAGTCTGTGATGACGGTAGATATCAAATTTTAAGTGTAGAAGATGTAAGAAGCCGTGGGATGTATATTGAGGTTTTAACTGAAAAGATAGAACCAACTGTGAGGTGATGGATATGGCAAGAGTAAATATCAAGATGCCAGAAGAATTTCTTTTAAAGGTATCCAGGTTATCTGACCAGACTGATGTAATTCTACCTAAAGTTTTAGAGGTTGGTGGTGAAGTGGTTCTGGCTAAAGTCAAAGGTAATCTTAGTAAAGCAATCGGCAGGGATACTAAATATTCATCAAGAAGCACTGGTGAACTGCTATCCTCATTGGGTCTTTCTGGTGCAAAGCAGGATAGAGGCGGCAACTTCAATGTGAAAGTTGGTTTTGCAGAGCCACGATCAGATGGAGAAAGTAATGCTAAAATTGCTAGTATTATTGAATACGGAAAGCATGGTCAACCTGCAAAACCCTTCCTTAAACCAGCGAGAACTACATCTAGAAAGCCATGTATGAATGCAATGATAACCAAGCTGGAGGAGGAGATCAGTAAGATATGAATATTTTAGAAGAACTCAATACCCTCGTTACCGCTATACCACTCCCCGTTGAAACCGGGATCTTTTCAGATATAGCACCGGATGAGTATGCTGTGATACTTCCTCTTTCAGACATCTTCGAAGTCCATGCGGATAATCGCCCGGGATTTGATGTGCAGGAAGCTAGGATATCTCTGTTCTCAAAAATTAATTACTTAGAACGGAAAAGGCAGCTCACACAAGCTTTACTAGATGCAGACTTCACTGTGACGGAACGTCGGTATATTGGCCACGAGGACGATACCGGATATCACCATTATGCCATCGATGTGGCAAAAAACTATAGATTGGAGGAGTAACTTATGGCAACAATCGGTCTTGATAGATTGTATTATTCAAAAATAACTGAAGATATCAATGGTGAAGAAACCTATGCTGTACCTTCAGTTCTTGCAAAAGCCATTACTGCAGAACTCTCGGTGGAGTTGGTAGAAGCGATTTTATATGCGGATGATGGCGCGGCCGAGGTCGTGAAGGACTTTAATAGCGGCACACTCACTCTTGGTGTAGATGACATTGGCCCAACTGTAGCAGCAGATTTAACTGGTGCGATTACAGATGACAACGGAGTATTAATCTCAGCAAGTGAGAATGTGGGGACTCCTGTCGCGGTAGGATTTCGTGCTCAAAAGGCCAATGGCACATACCGATATTTTTGGCTATACAAAGTGATGTTTGGATTACCAGCAACCAACTTACAGACAAAGGCAGATACCATCACCTTCTCTACACCCACGATTGAGGGGACGGTAATGCGAAGAAACAAGCTGGACGGTATGGGAAAACATCCATGGAAAGCAGAGGTCACAGAAGGTGATGCAGGTGTTTCTTCTGCTATTATAACAGGTTGGTTTACGGAAGTTTATGAACCAGTATATACACCTGAACCTTAGGAGGGAAAATGATGGAGAATGAGAGAAGTGCGGCTATCAATATTGGAGGCAAAGAGTATGAACTTATATTAACTACACGTGCTACAAAGGCGATTGCTGGTCGATACGGTGGACTTGAAAATCTTGGTGAAAAGCTAATGAAGTCAGAAAATTTCGAGATAGCACTGGATGAGATTATATGGTTAATTACATTACTTGCAAACCAGTCTATCTTAATTCAAAATCTTAGAAACAAAAATTCACCAGAAGAATTGCTAACTGAGGAAGATGTAGAACTCCTAACCACACCATTTGATCTAGCAGAATATAAAAACGCAATCACAGAAGCCATGTTTAAAGGTACGAAACGAAATGTGGAAAGTGAAGAAGAAATACCAAAAAACGTGGAAGTCGGGTAACAGACACTGAAGTCTTTACCCGGCTTTTCTATTATGGAACAGTTCAAATGGGCATGGATTCAGAGGAGTTTTGGCTTATGCCAATTGGACTGTTTTTTGATTTATGGACCTGCCATAAGCAATGGCACGGAATTGAGAAACCAAGAAGAACTCGAACGATTGATGATATTATTCCACCGGGTATATAAGGAGGAGGTGATGGCATGGCAGATAATTTTGGATTAAAGATAGGCGTTGAGGGAGAGCGTGAATTTAAGAGGGCACTTTCTGAAATCAATCAATCCTTTAAAGTTCTAGGAAGTGAAATGTCTTTAGTAACCAGTCAGTTTGATAAAAACGATAAATCCATAAAGTCTGTCACCGCTCGGAATGCCGTTCTGAATAAAGAAATTGATGCACAGAAAGATAAAATTTCTACCCTTAAGGCTGCCCTTGATAATGCCACTACCTCGTTTGGTGAAAATGATCGTCGTACCCAAAACTGGCAGATACAACTAAATAAGGCTCAGGCAGAACTAAATGGCATGGAGCGTGAATTAGAGCAGTCTACAGTTGAAGCAGATAATCTTGGAGATGAACTTGAAGACTCAGGCAAAAGTGCAGAAGACGCTGGTAGCAAGTTTAATAAGCTCGGTGGCATATTGAGTGGTATCGGTGTAGCAATGGGTACAGTAGTAGTTGCTGCCGGAGCTGCTGCTATAAAGTTAGGTAAAGAGGTAGTTACACAGTTCGGGGAGTTGGAACAAAACCTGGGTGGTTCAGAGGCAGTATTCGGCAAATATGCTTTATCGATTCAGAAAACAGGCGAGGAAGCCTATAAAAACCTTGGTGTTTCCCAAAGCGATTATCTTGCAACTGCCAACAAAATGGGCGCATTGTTCCAAGGTTCTGGCATCGAACAACAAAAAAGCCTTGAGTTGACTGAAAAAGCGATGCAACGTGCTGCGGATATGGCATCCGTTATGGGTATCGATATGTCCTCTGCGATGGAAGCCGTCACTGGTGCAGCAAAAGGCAACTTTACCATGATGGATAATTTAGGTGTGGCGATGAATGCTACAAACATTGAAGCCTATGCTCTTGCAAAGGGATTAGACTTTACTTGGAAAAGTGCTACACAAGCAGAAAAAGCTGAAGTTGCAATGCAGATGTTCTTTGAAAATACAGAGCAGTATGCTGGAAACTTTGCGAGAGAGTCAACGGAGACAATAACGGGTTCTATTGGATTGTTACAAGCTTCACTTGGCTCATTTACTGCTGGACTTGGTAATGCAAATGCGGATATGACAAATCTGACTGAAAATCTCGTTGATGCGTTCCAAGCGGTTGTCGCTAACATCGTGCCAGTTTTAGAAAATATCGTAACCGCATTACCGACTGCAACAGGTGCGATTCTAGAAGCGGTTGCAGATTTACTTCCTATGCTTCTTGAAACTTTCACAAGTATATTCACGCAGGTATTAGAAACAATTTTGAACCTCTTACCGGAACTAATTCCAGCAGCGGTTGGTGCGATAATGACTATCGTTGGTGCGCTAATTGATAATCTTCCGTTGCTCATAAATGCGGCAATTGAACTTGTAACCACACTTGTAGAGGGTATTGGCTTAGCTTTACCGCAGCTAATACCCGCAGCAGTTTCTGCTGTTATACAGATTGTTCAAGGACTGATTGAAAACTTGCCCCTGATTTTAGATGCGGCTTTGCAACTAATATTAGGGTTAGCAAAAGGCTTAGTGGAAGCCATACCGCAGCTTATATTAGCTTTGCCAGCCATTATCTCAGCTGTAGTGGATTTTCTAATAGAAGCTATTCCCCAGATTATTGATGCCGGTATTCAGTTGTTGACTTCATTAGTAACAGCACTCCCTACGATCATTGATGCAATATTAAAAGCAATTCCAGAAATCATCGACAATATTATTAATGCGGTTATTAAGTCTATTCCGATGATTATAGACGCAGGCATCCGCCTTTTAATATCGTTAATTCGAGCATTACCACAAATCATTACGACAGTTGTAGTAGCGATTCCAAAGATTGTAACCTCATTAGTAGGTGCGATTGTTGATAACATCGACCAGATCATTCTTGCAGGTGTTCAGTTGTTTATCGCTCTGATTGAAAATCTGCCACAGATTATTGTGGAAGTAGTAAAAGCAGTACCGCAGATCATCAAAGGACTTATTAATGCATTCTCTGATTATATAAGTGATATGTCCGATATGGGTGGTGATCTAATTAAAGGACTATGGCAGGGGATATCAGATGCGGGAGCGTGGCTATGGGATAAGATATCTGGATTTTTTGGAAACGTAGTTTCAAAAATTAAAAACTTCTTTGGCATTTCATCCCCATCAACATTATTTGCAGGTCTTGGTCGCAATATGGGCGAGGGAATTGGTGTGGGATTTGAAGATGCAATGGAAACTGTCTCAAGAGATATGCAAAATGTGATACCTACAAGCTTTGATATGAACTACAGAAATATGGCAGGACAGAGTGGTGTAGGTGCTGCTAGTGCAGGTATTACACAAAACATTTCTGTAGTGACTCCTAAGGCTTTGTCTGAAAAGGAATTGTCTAGGGAGTTTAAAAACCTATCACGTAAACTATCACTCGAACTTTAAAGGAGGGATGGCTGTGGAAGTTACCTATATCAACTCAAGTGGCGAAAGTATCACTCTTAATCAAAGCCGTCCATTTTTCATTACCAAAATAGACGGTACAGGAAACATACGCCAGACCGTTAATACGTTCAAGGCACCGGAACAGGACGGTGCTTTTTATGTGTCATCTACGATGGATATGCGAAACATTATATTAGAGGGTACGATTATAGCAAATACACCAGATGAAGCATATGAGCTGCGTAAAAGCTTCCTAAGATTATTCAGCCCTAAGAAGTCGGGAGTTATTAGATATCGTGAGAGACAAATTTCCTGTGTTGTTGAGGAGGCTGTATTATCAGTCTCCTCAAGAGAGAGGATACCAAAGTTCTTTATAAGCCTACTATGTCCAAACCCTTTCTTTGAAACCTTGGATGATGTATGGCATGACCTTGCTTCTTGGGAGCCTTTGCTAGAGTTTGAATTAGAGATACCGGAGGAAGGCATCGAGTTTGGGATGAGACAGCCAAGTCAGATCATTGCAGTGGATAATTTCGGAGATGTACCTTGTGGTTGTGAAGTTATATTTAGAGCATTAGGGCCAGTTACTAATCCAGAGCTTCTACTTATGGATACTGGTGAGTATATAAGAATTCTTACAACAATGAACAATGGGGATGAATATCATATATACACTCACTTTGCTGAAAAAAGAGTAATAAGCATCATAAATGGTACAGAAAGCAACGCCTTTTATTTATTAGATACATCCTCTGATTTCTTTCAGTTAGAACCCGGCATGAATAATCTTCGCTATGATGCATCGGCGAACTTGGAATTATTGGATGTTATCATAAATTTCCGTCCACAGTTTTTGGGGGTGTAGCATATGGAGTTATACGTATTTAATCAACATCGAGCCTTAATCGGAATTGTAGAGTCATTTGAATACCTACGATGGACTAGACGTTACTCCCAGTGCGGGTCGTTTGAATTAAAGGCCAATGCATCCACTGAAAATGCAGCATTACTTCAGGTGGGAAATTATATCTGGAAGAACGATGATGAGGAAATTGGATTAATCGAGTTTCAACAACTATCTCAAACAGATAGCGAGATCATTATAGTTAGTGGAAGGTTTGCGACAATACTGTTAGGACGAAGAATTATCTGGAATACGGAGAGGCTGAATGGTGACTTATCAGCTTGTATAGGACAATTAATAAACAACAATGTCATATCACCATCTGATCCTGATAGGCAAATAACAGATATTAGTTTTTCGTCACCTAATCTAGATATCCCAGTGAAACAGCAAGTGTCGTATACCAACCTTTTAGATAAAATACAGGAACTATGCACAGCAACATCCGTTGGAATCAAAACTATCTTTTCACCAGAGTCTGGTCACTTAACGGTCACCTTGTATATGGGAACATCATCTCAAGCTGTGTTTTCAAAGGAATATGATAACTTACTGGATCAAACATTAACAAAAAACACAGCAACTTATGCCAATACAGCTAAGATTGGAGGAGAAGGAGAAGGTGAGAATGGTCGTATTTTTGAGTATATCTATAACGGCGCTGGGGAAGAACGAAGAGAAGTATTTGTAGATGCGAAGGATCTTCGTGTTGCAGATTTTCCAACGGACTATGATGAGGCATTAATCCTTCGTGGTCTGACAAGGCTCTCAGAGTTTTCCATGTCTAATTCCTTTGATGTGATTGTCAATAACCACAGTAACTTAACCTATAAGACGGATTATGATCTCGGTCAGGTTGTACAGGTTATTTCAAAAAAGTGGGGAGTTACGATGACAGCCCGTATCGAAGAAGTGGAAGAAAGCTATGATTCGGAAGGACAGAGTATTAATGTAACCTTTGGAAAGGCTGAGCTTACAATTGCACAAAAACTTAAATCTGAATTTAGCCAAGTACGAACATCTCTTGGAGCTCCGACAGGCCTTACTGAAATGCTCGGTGAATCAAATGAGTGGACTGAACTTCAAAAGTTCTCAGGTGGTGTAATGATTAGTTCTGCTAGACTTGCTGCAAATACATCAACAGCAGGAGGTAATGACCCAACACTGGCAAAATACTACCATGTTGCAAGGGTTGTCATTAATGGTTCATTTAATCGTATTGCCTTTAAGTTCGATTATATTGGTACTGGAACAATTCCCAAAATGGGTACCATTGAAGGATATGTTTATTCTACATCATCTTTCTCGACCATATCCATTCAATCCTTTGTGCAAGCTTATACAAGAGATAAAAGTCCATTTTTACCGACTGATATCAAAGTAGTTAAGTCCGCAAGTTCTACTAAAACAATATGGGATATCTATGTTTGGTTATCAGACTATGGCACGGCATATGTAAATGGATTATATGCACTTACTGAAGCAGGAAATCTTTTAGCTGACCCCAGAAATGGAGAGCTACTTCTTGTGGCTAACCTGCCTATTGTATCAAGCTCATTCACTTATGAAGGTGAGAATTTTACGGTAACAGCTATTGATAATGGAGTTGTAAGAACATCTACTTATAGCGAGAAAGGTGAGTTTAATTCGATACAGTTACCGAATCGAGATATAAGTCTTACGTCGTCCGATAATCCGTTACAGATCGGTGTATCTGGTGGAGTAAATATGGTCTTTGACGGTAATGAGATTATGACACGAAATAACGGATTGTCATCGCCCATGTATTTAAATCTAGAGGGAGGTCCCGTTTGTGTTAATGGAGACGCTACCACAGGTATTATTTATGGTGGAGATACTGGGTGGCAGTTTGTACAGGATGCAGAATTTCAGAATGGTTTTACAGCTTATACAGGAGGAACAGCACAGCGGCCTAGATACCGAAGAGTTGGACGGGTGGTGCATTTATTTGGTGCATGTTCTCCGCCTACTGGTGCTACCATAAACTCGGCTTCAGCGACGAGTATGTTCACATTGCCAGTAGGGTTCAGGCCAAATTATGATTTTCGTACCTTATGTCAAGGGTCAAGTACGAATAAGTGGCTGTTTGTAGTAGGTGAAAACGGACAATGTACTGCAGCACGTTATGGCACTAACGAGTATGCTTCGAACATCACAGGTAATGAGTGGCTTCCGTTTAGCGTATGCTTTTTGGCTGACCCCAGCTAATTTAAAATATATAAAAGAAGGAGGGTGTTGTTTTGGAAAAGAGTGGATTTTTCAACTCTTCCAACGGTGACCGGATTTACGATGCCACTGATTTTGCTACCTATTTTGGCAGCTTAGTTTCGAATGGCATATTTTATAAGGATACTACAAATCTGCAAGTGACTCCAGGTTCAGGAATGGCAGTAAATATAGCAGTTGGAAGTGGTTGGATTAACGGATATCATTATGAGAATACTGCAGTGCTTAGCAAGACACTAGAAACTGCAAATGGTTCATTCCCTAGGATTGATCGGATTGTTATGCGATGGAGCTTTCTTGAAAGGAATATCATTATTACAGTTCTAACGGGAACAGCAACTGCCTCACCAAGTGCTCCTGCCTTAACACGAAACTCGGATGTCTATGAATTGTGCCTAGCAGAGATATTAGTTCCGCAGGCAGCTACGTCTATAACTATAGGAAATATCACAGATACGAGATTAAATTCTATTCTATGCGGAACAGTGAATTCTCTAGTTACAGCAGTGTATGAATGAGGTGAGTAAGAATGGCAAATTACCAAGCTACAAATGCATGTACTTGGCGTGATGGGAGATATATTCCAGGCACTACGCAAGATATAAGGCAAGGGGTATTTGAAGATTTAGGTCAATGCGTCGGTGTTATGATCTTTAATCTAACATCTATACGAAATCAATACCAGGACTATTACCCGACAAGTGCGTCCCTTGCACTTACACGAACAGGAGCTGGTGCCTGGGGTAGCGAGCGTACAATGACGCTTTATGCTGGAAACCAAACTGGTATCCCGTCTTTGAGCTCCTCAACGAATATAAATGCTCCCCGTCCAACCAAAGTAAGTTCTGCCTACAATTATGATATCTCTGCAGGGCAGGGTGATAAAATTATAAATATTTCAACGGCATTAATTGATTCCATAGGAAGTGGAGCTAGTAATTGCCTTTTTATTGATGCAGGGTCTAGCACAACTCATTACATGTCTTTTATGGGGAGAAACGACCTTACAAAGATTGTACTAACAGTTAACTGGGAAAGCCGTACGACTGCAGCTAGTGCACCAACGTCATGTTCACTTAGTAGTACACTTGCCGAGGGTAATGTAACCCTATCCTGGAGCGGTGCAAAGTCCGGAGCAAATAATGACATATCAGCCTATGAAATTCAATACAGTGATTCTACGAATAATTCTACATGGGGGAGTTGGACGGCGCTTACTGTTATAAATTCTACTGCTACCAGTGGAAGTTTGTCAGTCTCTCCTCCAACTACCAGAGGTAACTTTCGAAGATTTCGTATCCGTACACGTGGTACTGCAGGTAGTTCCTATTACTCGGGGTGGAAGGTCTCGTCAAATACTGTTAGGAAGAATACGCTGCCAGCTGCGCCTACAATAGCAATTGCTTCACCGGAAATTCACAGCAATGAGACTATAACACTAACTTGGTCTGGAGCAGCAGGAGGAACAAGTGCAATTAAAGGCTATCAGATTTCAAGCCGAACATCCACTGATAACAATACATGGAGTGAATGGGATGAACTCATAACACTTAATCTTAATGCAAGTAGTGGTAGTTATAATCCCGTAGTAACTAATGTTTCAGGAACCTATACGCAGTTTCGCATTAGAACCGTTGATGTTCTCGGGGCTATTTCAACAGAGAAAATTAGCAATAGTATTTTATGTAATATTACAGCTTGTGGTGAACCAACCGTATTTTCTTTAAGTACCACTGTAGCTGAAGGAAGTCTTACGCTTTCTTGGAATGGAGCGACAGCGGGAGCTGGCAATGCAATTATAGGTTATGAGATGGAGTTTAGCGATTCTAGTGATGATAGCACTTGGGGTATATGGAGTTCGCTTAAAACAGTGATGACATCTGGAAACAATGGATCAACGAGCGCGTCTCCCCCATCAACACGTGGGTATTATCGAAGGTTCAGAATTCGTACACTGGGAACAGCAGGTAGTAATTATTATTCTAATTGGAAGACCTCAGCAAACAGTGTTCGTAAAAATATTCTACCAACACCGCCTTCGATCTTAACGGTTTCGCCGACTTTATATGAAACTCCAACTGTAGCAATAAATTGGAGTGGAACGCTACCTGGTACCAGTCCAATCAAACATTATGTAATTCAACGCAGTACTTCATTTATGGGTAATCCACCATGGTCATCATACGAAACATTGGCAACGATTGCATCTAGTGAAACATCTGGTACTTACGTAGCAGAAGCATCAAATTTGCCTGGGACATCAACAAGATATCGTATCAGTGTTACAGATACACTCGATGCAGTTTCTACTTATGTGACTAGTAATATAATTAGGAAAAATAGTCCTCCCACAGCACCTAAAATCGAATGTCCAATATCTGGCAGAACAACATTCAATAGAACACCACGATTTATGATCACAACGGGTATAGAGCCGGATGGTCAGACGCAGATTGTTGAAGTAAGACTTAACTCGGGTGCGTGGTATAGCAGTGTTAATAATCCTGAGATGTTCTCTACTAATGGCTATATTGGAGATAACACAAAAACGGTATTTAAAGCACCAACGTTATCATACGGAAGTCATATGGTGACCATTCGGTGCTTGGATAGTGACTTGATGACATCAAGTGCTGAGATTGTAAAAACATTCAATGTTCAGCCATCACCTTTTGAGACGATTACCGCAAATGTAACATCTGTTAAGGCTATGCACATTAAAGCTCTTCGTGCTGCTGTTAATATCATTCGTGAATTCCATTGTATAACACCGATTGTATGGGGCGAGGAAATCATTTCTTCAAAGACCACAATAGAAAGGTGGCCACAACACATAGAAGAGCTACGCGCTGCACTTGAACCGGTTATCACTAAAATTAATGAGTTTGATGATACATCTACTTTTGACATACCACCAGTAGAATGGATACCTTTTGGTATAGGAAGGCCAAAGGCAGACGTAATGACACAGCTACAAGAATTGATACTGATATTATAATGTTATAGCGCTCTTGATAACCAGGGGCGCTTTTTGTTGCAAAAATAAGATTGGAGGATTAGAGAATGAAAGAGATATGGAACAAGATACAAGCAGCATTGACGATCGCTGGAGGGTTTGTTGGTTGGTTTCTAGGTGGTTTTGATGGCTTTCTCTATGCGCTCATTACCTTTGTTGTAATTGATTATATAACGGGTGTGTTATGTGCAATCATTGATAAGAACTTGTGCAGTAAGATTGGAGCCAAAGGCATCTTTAAAAAGGTGCTTATTTTTGTATTGGTAGGTGTGGCGCATGTGATAGATACAAATGTTTTAGGGGTTGTAGGTAATACAGATACAAATGTTCTGCGTACAGCAGTGATTTTCTTTTATTTAAGTAATGAAGGAATTTCTATTCTCGAAAATGCAGCTCACATCGGATTGCCTATCCCGGAAAAACTTAAGGATGTACTAAAACAACTGCATAAGCGAGAAGAGGACGGTTCGCAGGAGGAAAAATAATGATTGATTTAACGAAAGTAGCAACAGTGTTCATTGGTCGGCGCGGTGAGCATCACTATAGAAATATTGAATTTGATGTATCTAACCTATTGGAAGATAAATACTCTGGAGCATCCTTAAATGCAATTTATAGAAGGCCTGATGGGGCTGCCTATCCTGTTGTAACGAACTACACGGATGGAGTTCTTACCTGGTCCCCAAGTGCAACAGATACAGTACTTGTCGGTGTTGGGCGGTTGGAAATAAGAGTTACAGACGGTGATGTGGTAGGAAAAAGCGTTCGAGTTTTAACCGTAGTCGAGGATGCTCTTGTAGACGGGATTGCCGAGCCACCGGAACCTCCTGCACAAGAGTGGTTAAATCAAGTGCTTTCTGCCTTATCAGAACTAGATATTGATGAAATCAACAATATGCTTAATCTCACTTATAACCTACTAAATAACACACACGATTTGCTCGAGGATACGAGCAACAATCTATATACGAGGACAGGTATTCTTCTCAATCATTTACATCCGATAGAAACTGCTACAGCACCGGATTTGATTAGCCGAAGGGCATCCATAACGTTTACCAATATAGTAAATGGCAACAACGTCGTAATCGGTACAGTGACATACACCTTTGTTACATCCTTGGATAGTCCGATTGCTAATAATGTGCAAGTGCTGATTCAAGATACACTTCGCAGTACTGTCAAAAAAGTTGCCGAAGCCATAAGAGGCATTCAAGATGAGACTAACATTGCTTATGGTACAGGGACAGATCCAAACCCTATTTGCACAGCTTATTGGACGAGACAAAGATTTTCTATCGGCGAAGTTACAGTAGAGCCGGGTGAAAGCTTGTTTGTTCTAGAAAGAACAGAAAATGTGACTTCTGCAATAACGCTTACATCCAATGCTACAGTAACAATTAATCCATTTAGCAGAATAGGTTACCTGAGATACCTCTTGTCTGGTAATGTTTCAGGATCAGGCGGTGTTAACAGCGTTCGTGGACCACTGCACACAGTACTACCTATAGGTAGCGTGGTTATTGGTGGGCAGGGTGGATTGCTTTATCCAGCCACTTATGACTGTCATTTGATTACTCTTTGTCGTCAATCAGATACAAGTGAGAAGGAACTTGACTTATACATTTCAAATGATGAAGTGACCTTTACTAGAATTTCACGGAGTACGCCTATTGGGTCTAATAATTCAGCCGAATCTCTACACATTCACATCGAAATGCGTCAGGCTAGAGTACCTGCTGGATATGGACTATATGCCTGCATGGGAAGTGATGGTACATCGTCAAGTGCTTACTGTGACTTGAAGTTTACCTATCATCTATATCCAGTAGAACTTACAAATAATTAATAAAAGAGGTGATAATATTGAATTTGCATAAATTGATACTTACGAAAAATGCCTGTTACAAAGCAGGTAAAACCATAACACCAAAAGGTATTATGGTACATTCCACTGGTGCAAGCAATCCATGGCTTAAACGTTATGTTGGCCCTGATGATGGACTCTTAGGAAAGAACCAATACAATAACCACTGGAACCAGGATAAACCAGGTGGAAAGCAAGTATGTGTTCATGCCTTTATTGGCAAACTGGAGGACGGTACGATAGCTACCTATCAAACGTTACCGTGGAACCATCGTGGGTGGCATTGTAGTAGTGGGTGGAAAGGGTCTGGCAATGATACACATATTAGTTTCGAGATTTGTGAGGATAACTTAACCGACAAATCATACTTTCATAAAGTGTTTAATGAAGCAGTAGATCTTTGCGTGTATCTTTGCAATCTATATGGTCTTAATGAGAACAGCATTATCTGTCACAGTGAAGGATATAAACTTGGTATAGCTAGTAACCATGCGGATGTAATGCACTGGTTTCCAAGGCATGGTGAGACTATGGACTCCTTTAGAAATGCGGTGAAAGAAAGACTTCAGGCAGAAGAAGAAAGGGAAGGAAAGAAATATTACCGGGTGCAGGTTGGTGCTTATTCTATAAAAGCAAACGCTGATGCGCAACTTGATAAAGTAAAAAAGCTGGGATTTAGAGATGCAGTTATAAGGTATGATTAATAAGATAAAACAGAACCCGAGGAGTGCGAAATCTCTTCGGGTTATTTTTATGCTTTGTATTGGGCGTACAAGTTAAGTTGTTTTCCGCATGGAGGCGCAGGATGATAAATTCATTGTTGGATTCAAATAAGAGGTCGCAATTAATGAAGAACTGCAAGTTGCATCTCATTTTATCTAATGCGTTACAATTGTAATGAATAACAAACTTAAGAAGATTGGAAATATTAAAAATATTAGGAATATATTAGTAATAATAAATGAAGAATTTTGAGGTTGTTTATGATAATACATGTAGTGCAACAAGGTGAGACCATACAATCAATTGCTGAGTTTTATGGAGTCTCAGAGACGATCTTAATTCAAGATAATGGATTAGAAAATCCAAATGACTTAGTTATAGGACAGTCACTTGTTATCGTATACCCAGAACTTACTTATACGGTTAAAGATGGTGATTCGTTAATGGATATCGCTAAATTTCATAATGTGACTGTAATGCAATTATTACAGAATAATCCATATCTTGCAGATAGAGAGTATATCTACCCAGGAGATAAAATTGTTATAAATTATAATAAGAAAGGTAAAATTACAACCCATGGTAATACGGTTCCATATATAAACAAAGACACCCTCAGGAGGACATTACCATACCTAACTTATCTTTCGGTATTGAACTATACAGCAACAATTGAAGGTGAAATAATTTCTTATTATGATGATGCAGAAATTATTCAAATAACAAAAGATTACGGTGTTATACCTCTTATGTTATTAACTACATTAACTATTCAAGGTGAAGCTAATATAAGAACTGCATATAACCTATTATTGAACGAAGATTTTCAGAATAAGCAAATTGAAAACATCCTTTCAATCTTAAGAACGAAAGGTTATTATGGAATAAATCTATCGTTTGATTATATAAGTATTTCAAGTCTACAAATATACGAAGATTATTATACTAAAATAAAAAATAGATTAAACGAAGAAGGGTATTTAGTATTTGCAATAATTAATCCTAATATAACCGTTTTGAATAATGAAATAATATTTGAAAGGGCGAGTTATTCTCTTATAGACCAAATAGCTCATAACATCATTTTTATGAATTTCGAATGGGCAAGGAGTATTAATCCACCTTCACCAATAAGTTCCATCTACAACATGAATGTGTATTTAGAATATTTATTGGAATTCATATTACCAGATAAAATTATTGCAGGATTAGCTACCATCGGATACGATTGGGAACTCCCATTCTCTGCTGGTATTTCTAGTGTTAATTCACTGACTCATGATAGAGCCATTGATTTAGCACGGTCTGTAGGTGCAGTTATACAATTTGATGAAATATCTCAAACACCTTTTTATAGGTATACTGTTAATAGTAATGGAAATTCAATCGAGCATATTGTGTGGTTTATTGATGCAAGAAGTATAAATGCATTACTAGAATTGATATCTAAATTTGATTTACTTGGAACAGGCATCTGGAATATAACGATTTACAATCCACAATTATGGTTAATTATTAATTCACAATATGACATAGAAAAAGTTCTAATTGATTAGCTTATATAGGAGATGAGAGTCCAATGATTATCATCTCTTTTCTTTGCACATATATCAGCAAGTTCCTTTTCTTTAAATCAAATGCGGAAGACCTTCTTGATAAAGTCAAGGCTGCTGGATTTACCGATGCTTTCATCAAAAAAGAATAATTTTCTATTAAGCCGCTGGGTGATTGATTTCACTTGGCGGCTATTTTTTTGTTGTGAATATCCGTCCAAATCAATAATTTCTGTCCTTAGGAAGTTAGAGGGGTAATTCCTCAACGAATGGAGGTGCAATTTCAATGACGAAAGAACAGAAATTACAAATTGCAAAACTACGTGCTGAAGGGTATGGATATATCAGGGTTGCTCAAGTGCTCGGTATTTCAGAGAATACAGTAAAGTCTTTTTGTAGAAGAAACAATCTGACAGGAAAGGCAACAGCGGAAAAACCTAAAATGCAAGTTCAAGTAGCTAATGGTATGTACTTTTGCAAGCAATGCGGTGTTTCTGTAGAACAAAACCCAGGTAGAAAAGAGAAGAAATTTTGTTCTGATAAGTGCAGAATGGAATGGTGGAACAAAAATCTTTATAAGGTAAAGCGAAAAGCTGTGTATGAATTTACCTGTATTCACTGTAAAACGCAATTCAAGGTCTATGGCAATTCCCGTAGGAAGTATTGTAGCCATGAATGCTATGTGGCTGACCGATTTGGAGGTGGCCAAGATGAGTGAAGATCAATTTAGAAATGAAAAGCTATATCAGACCACAATGAGTCTTGCTAGATCAATGCTAGAAAAAGGGGTGATATCCGAAGAGGATTATCATGAATTTGATACAATAATGTTGGAGAAATACCACCCCATTTTCGGCACATTATTCTTTGACATTCACTTGAATTAGTAGGCTTTTAGAGTGATATATAGTGTTGGAAAGGAGTCGATATCATGCGAAAAATCAGCAAATTAGGAGTAGCTATACCGAAGATACAACTAAAGAAAAGGGTCGCAGCTTATGCTCGTGTATCTAGGGATTCGGAAGTGCTACTACATTCCCTTTCAGCACAGATTAGTTACTATAGCACCTTAATACAAAAAATCTTGAATGGACTTATGTTGGTGTCTACGCTGATGAAGGAATTACTGGTACCAGTACAGAAAAACGTGACAATTTCAAGCGTCTTGTTGCAGACTGCGACGCAGGAAAGATTGACATTATAATTACAAAGTCTATAAGCCGATTTGCAAGGAACACATTAGACCTCCTGGAAACAGTCCGGCATCTGAAAGACATTGGAGTAGAGGTGCGATTTGAAAGAGAAAACATCAGCTCTATGAGTGGGGATGGCGAACTGTTGTTGACCATTCTGGCATCCTTTGCACAGGAAGAAAGCAGAAGTATGTCTGAGAACATAAAATGGGCCATCAAAAAGGGGTTTGAAAGAGGAGAACCCCATTCAGCGAGCAGAGCCTTTGGTTATGAATGGGACGGTGGCCAATACAGAATTGTTTCCGATGAAGCTGAAGCAGTTAGGTTTATTTTTGAGCAATACCTTGCTGGCACTTCAACACTGCAGTTACCTAAGTTACTTAATGAAAAAGGGGTTGTGGGGATAAACGGAAATCCACTAACGAGGGCATCTATTAAAGATATTCTAAAAAATGAGATTTACATTGGAAACCTGGTGTTGCAAAAAAGCTACTCACCCAAGATACGAAAGAGAACTCTTAATTATGGAGAATTGCCGAAGTATCGGGTGGAAGAAGCGCACGAACCGATTATCAGTAAAGTGTTGTTCCAAGAAGTACAGAAAGCTCGTATGGAGCGTGGCAAAACTGCATCAAACAAAAACAAACAGATTACTTGCTTTACTGGCAAAGTCCAATGCGGTAAATGCGGATATAAATGCAGCCGCCGGAACATTACTCACAGCAAAACAACTGAAAGAAGTTCTTATAAGAGATGGTTATGCAATGCCCGTGAAACCAAGGGAATAAAATTCTGTGATTTAAATCCGGTCGATGAGGATTTACTTCGGACAGCTTCAGCACATATTTTGGGAAATAAGGACCTGGATGAAGAACGATTTCTAAAGGAAATTGATAGGATCTTAGTTTTCGATGATAGGATAGAATTTTACTTTACGAACGGAAAGATAAAGAACTGGTCAAGGGATTATTCCACAATGCCGAGGGGTAGAACGTGCTTTACTGGAAAGATTAAATGTGGCAAATGCGGATCCAAATGTATTAGAAATCCGATTGCTCACAGCAAAACAACTATCCGGGAATATTACGAGAGGTGGACTTGTGACGGCCAGAGAAAGCATAAAATGGCTTATTGCGATCTAAAATCATTAAATGAGGATGAGCTAAGAAAGGCTACGGTAGCCTTGCTAGGAGATAAGGCAAATTATGAAGTGAGGTTCATCCAAGAGGTAGATGAGGTTATCCTGTTTGATGATAAAGCTATATTTGATCTTAAAGATGGGAGGAAACTAGAATGGCAAAGAGAGTAACCACGATTCCGGCTACCATAAGCAGAGTTACTGCTCAGCCAATTGGTAATGCAAGGAAACGAAGGGTAGCGGGATATGCTAGAGTATCAACAGAACTTGAAGAGCAACAAACCAGTTATGAGGCACAGATGGATTATTATTCGAGCTACATTCAAAGCCGAGATGATTGGATCTTTGTAGGAATGTATAGCGATGAAGGTATCTCAGCTACAAGCACTGCCCGTCGTGAAGGGTTTAAACAGATGGTGGAAGATGCTTTAGAAGGAAAGATTGATCTTATCATAACGAAATCGGTTAGCCGATTTGCACGAAATACGGTAGATAGTCTTACGACAGTGAGAAAATTAAAAGAAAAGGGTGTAGAGATATATTTCGAGAAAGAAAATATATGGACACTTGATGCAAAAGGGGAACTTCTTATTACTATCATGTCATCCTTGGCACAAGAGGAAAGTCGAAGCATTTCTGAGAACACCACATGGGGACAAAGGAAACGTTTTGCAGACGGTAAAGCGAGCGTAGCCTATAAAAGGTTCCTTGGCTATGACAGAGGCCCCAATGGTGGATTTGTAGTAAATGAAGAACAAGCTAAGATTGTAAGATATATTTATAAATGTTTTCTTGAAGGAATGTCCTACTATAAAATATCTCTAAGGCTAATGGAAGTTGGAGCTGAGACACCTGGAGGCCAAAAAAAATGGCATGCAAAAACTGTGGAAAGTATCCTTACGAATGAGAAATATAAGGGCGATGCACTTTTGCAGAAATACTACACCGTAGATTTTCTTAGCAAGAGAATGAAAAAGAACGAGGGTGAAGTTCCTCAGTATTATGTGGAAAATAATCATGAAGCAATCATAGAACCAACCACATTTGACTTAGTACAGGTAGAGATTATGAAACGAGTCAAAGCGAAGAATAGATACAGTGGTGTTGGATTATTTGCATCAAAAATCAAATGTGGAGAGTGCGGCAGTTGGTATGGTGCTAAGGTATGGCACTCCAATGACAAGTATCGTAAGGTCATATATCGCTGCAATCAAAAATTTAATAATGAGAAGAAGTGTAAAACACCTCATATAACAGAAGAGGAAGCCAAGGAATCTTTTATATCAGCGGTCAATCAGCTGATAACTGAAAAAGAAAAAGTTATTGCTAATGTAAAATTACTTTGCCAGACCTTTTACAATACGGAGAGTTTGGAACAGCAACTTACCACTTTCGAAGAAGAACTTAAGGTGCTGGTGGAAATGATGCAGAACTGCATCAATGAAAATGCTAATACAGTACAGGATCAGGAGATTTACCAGAGACGTTACAATCAACTGGTTGACCAATATGATGCTAGAAAAAGGGAGTATGATAAGATAACGGAAATGATATCGAATAAGAAAGCCAAGGTAGAAATCCTGAAAAGCTTTATAAAAAAACTACAGAAACAAGAACGGATGATTAATGAATTTGACAAAAGCCTTTGGAGTAGCCTTGTAGATTTCATAACAGTTTATAATAAGGAAGATATTCGTGTCACCTTCAAGAATGGGGTGGAAATAAAAAAATATTAAAGTGAAGTTTATGAAATTCAATGAATCCATTATAAAAGTTCCCAATTTGCGAAGCAGTTAGTGTCTTATGAGCAAATTGGGAATAAGAGCAGTTAATGAAATAACGGTAGTGTAAAATAGTTACTTATTATTAGTGTATGGCAGTGAGTTATTAATTAGAAAACTTACTGAATTGGTAACTTAATAACGTTGAATGTTGCTGCAATGATTGAAAATAACGGTTGATAATTACTTCTTAAATTCCATCCACCCGTACTTCCTATATCATAATCGAGGATAACATCACTTAATGCCTTTATACTTCTGGCATCTGTAAACCATACTATATGTTGTTCATTAGCACCTTCTGTAGGCCTGTTATAATAAAAATATGGTGTTTGAGACATTTCATCAAATTGAATAACTGCATTTTGTTCATATGCTAAATTAAACATAGTATTAAGTGATATTAAATTTGCTTTTGAATCAGGCTTATATGGAATAATCCAATCAAGTCCAACTAAAGGTTTTCCAATAGAAATAAGTTTAGGTGAAACGTTACTAATAACATTTTCAATAAAAGGTCTAATTAATGAAATGCTACTTATTGGTGCTGGTGGCTTTTTTTGTAGAGGCCAAATATTTTGCCGGTATAGGGAGTATCCCAAAGTTTGTGTAAACCTTCAAACTGATGTAAAATAAAATTACTCAGTTTGGAGGTTTTATTTTATGGCAAAGAGAAGAAGGGACGAATCTCCCGAAAGACAAGCACTACGCGAAATGGTTAATGGGTACCTAAAAGAAAATCCGGTTAAGAATGGAACAGACGTAAATGCTCTCATGAGAGAAATGATGTCAGTTATCCTAGAAGGCAGCCTGGATGGCGAAATGGATGAGGAACTGGGTTACTCCAAGTATGATTTCAGGAACAAAGAAACAGATAACAGCAGAAATGGATATAACTCAAAAACATTACATACCAGTTATGGTGACATGGAATTGGACGTACCCCGTGATCGAAATGGGGAGTTTGAGCCTAAAATCGTTAAGAAATATCAAAACACTCTGACCCAGGACATGGAGGAAAAAATCATATCCATGTATGCCAAAGGAATGACTACTGGAGATATTGAGAGCCATATGCAGGAGCTTTATGGAGTTGATATTTCAGACAGTACCATCAGCCGAATCACAGATAAAATACTCCCTATAGTGAAGGAATGGCAGGAACGACCACTGGAAGAAATATATGCTGTGGTATTCATGGATGCTATACATTTTCATGTAAGAAGCGAAGGACGAATTGTAAAAAAAGCTGTCTATATAGCCATCGGTATTGATATGAGCGGACACAAAGATGTTCTTGGTATGTATGTCGGAGAAAATGAAAGTGCAAAATTCTGGCTTTCCATCATGAATGGTTTAAAGAATCGTGGAGTGAGGGATATACTGATCGCATGCGTAGACGGTCTGACCGGATTCCCCCAGGCCATTGACGCGGTCTTTCCAAGAACAGAAATTCAACAGTGCATTATTCATCAAATCCGAAATACAACAAAGTTTGTATCCTACAAAGATATCAAGACACTCATGATTGATTTAAAACGTGTGTATGCGGCTCCTACGGAAGATATCGCATTAAACGAACTGGATTCGTTTGATCAAAAATGGGGAGGAAAATACCCTAAAATAGCAAAGTCTTGGAGGGACAGCTGGGTTAACCTTTCAACGTATTTCAAATATCCCGAAGCCGTACGAAGGCTCATCTATACCACTAATGCCATAGAGGGTTTTAACCGGCAGCTCCGGAAAGTCACCAAAAGCAAAACCGTATTTCCCACAGATGACAGCCTTCTGAAAATGCTGTATCTAGCCACGATGGACATTACGAAAAAATGGACCGGACACCGTCAGGACTGGGGACAGATTCACTCCCAGTTGGAGATATTCTTTGAAGAAAGGTTATCCTAAAGCATATAAACCAAGGTACTAAAACTGCCAAAGGGGAGTTTTACTTGACAACCCCAAAAACAGATTTATAATACAAACATGGGCAAGATCCACTGAAAAATGGCCTTGCCCATAAATAACTATTAAAATTTTATATCAGTTTTTTGAGTTTACACGGACTTTGAAACGGCCTCCCGGTATATTATCATATCTACAAATAAACTTATTCTATTATAATTAAGAGCTATATCAGCTAATTCATCAGGACTAATAGTAATCATAAAAATGTATCCATTACTCCTTAATATCTTTGATATCTTTTCAATGATATTAATGTATATACTCTGATTGTAATGAGTTATCTCAGTAATTATTAAATTAGCCCCCATATATCCTTTAGACCTTAAGATTTGAAGCACTTCATTAATCAATTTTTCATGCAATTCATTATCCAATAATAACTCATAAAGAAACTCGATATTTATTTCCCCTACTGGTGAAAGTGCAGAGATCGTTAATAAAGGTATTGTATCATATTGTTTTGCCATTTTAATTATAGTAGTATCATCATAATTACTAATTATACCTGAATTAGCAATTCGATAGCTATAAATGGAGATGTAAGTTAAATAAGGCAAAGCCCTTGATAATATATCTTGATTTAAGGAAAAATCAGTATAGCTATTAGTTTGTATATCCCTTACTGTATTGTAACTTATTACTAAGGTTTCATCTTGGTAGATATATTCTCTATCATATAAAAATGGGTTGTTTCTTAATAACTGCATTAAAGAAATTTCATTACGTTCAGCAATAGATTCTAAAGTATCACCTGACTTAACAGTATAAGTCTCTTTAGGGTAAAGGATAACTAAAGCTTGACCAACAACCAATGCGTGGGGATTTGTCAAACCATTATCACTTATCAATCTTTCAACAGAAATTCCATATCTATTAGCAATTGACTCAATATCATCGCCAAACTGGACTACGTATATTTCCATAAAGTAAAATCCTCTTATAAGACCTTTATAATAGTATATGCTAGATTAAAATTTAATTGATATATAAGTTAGACACGGACATGGTGCATATCGTTAGCACCATGTCCGTGTTCATCGTTAATAGAGTACCGTGTTCATGATTAAATTGTATCAATTTCGTTACGGTAGTATTACTTAGAGATAAGGCAAATTACGAAGTGAGGTTCATCCAAGAGGTAGATGAGGTTATCCTGTTTGATGATAAAGCTATATTTGATCTTAAAGATGGGAGGAAACTAGAATGGCAAAGAGAGTAGCGGAAAGCTAATCTGTGGTTAATGCGGTAATTCATTAAAGAGACGCCATTGGAATAGTGGAACACCTTCCGAAAGTATCGTATGGCAATGCAAAAGTTATATCGACCATGATGGAAACCGCTGTCCAAGCAAAGCAGTAAAAGATGTGGAATTGAAGGAAGCCTTTATCCGACTATACAATGATATGGTCAAGGATAAGGGCTCTTTTTTTCGAGGATTTTATAATAATGTAGAGAAGGTGATTGGGAAGAATTCGGTGTCCACGGATATTGAGAAGCTGACATCGGATATCAATACTTTTGAAAATGACTTGAGCGAACTGATACAGCTAAAGATAAGGCACCAGATTGATGATAGTTTTTATAATAAGGAATACAAAAGGATACGGGCAGAATTGGATACCCTATCAGAGAAGAAGGAAAGCTTACGAGAAGTAAATCTCAATCAGAATAAAATGCAGGAGAAACTGGATTATATTAAAAAGATCATTGGTGGGAATACAGAGCCATTGCAGGAATTTGATGATAAATTATTCAAGACACTGGTGGAAAAGGTTCTGGTCAAGGATGCAAAGCATGTGGTTTTTGTGTTTGAGGATGGTCTGGAGTTTGAGGCGGTTTTAGAGAAAGCGAAGAAGTAAGATTGATTATTAAAGGCAGAGGCTGTAGCTTGGAAAATATTATAGCTATAGCCTTATTTTTTTGCCTTCCTTTGATGAGGGGATTTGGGGTGTAATGGTTGAGTATGTAACAGTATTTAATAAGAAGAAAGTGATTTATACTTTTAAAGGTGGAATTGAGATCATAATTAATTCATATACTAATAATGAATATATTTTAGGGTGTTAGTATGATTATTCATGTAGTGCAATCTGGTGAGACAACGAATGAAATAGCTAAGAAATATGGCATATCAGAGGAGAGATTAATATTAGATAATGAAATACAAAACCCAGATAATTTGGCTGTTGGAGAAACTCTGGTTATCTTAATTCCACAAGTAACTCATATTGTTCAGGAAGGGGATACATTATACGGAATAGCGAATTTATATGGGATTACTGTGTTGCAATTATTAAGAAATAATCCGTATCTTTCAGGTAGAGAATTTATCTATCCGGGAGAAATTATTGTTATAAGTTACGAGAACGAAAAAATAGGTAAACTTTTTACTTATGGTTATGCTTATCCATATATAAATACAGATGTTTTAAAAAAGACATTACCATTTCTAACATATATTACAGTTTATAGCTATTCTTTTACTGATGAAGGAAAAATTAATGATATTGATGATAAAAAGATAATTGAACTAGCTAAGGACTACCACGTAGCGCCTATTATGATGTTAAATGCAGATGATATTAACCAGAACAGTGAAATTAATGCTATGCAGAAGCTTCTTATGAGTCAAGAAAGCCAGGATCAATTAATTTATAATGTACTTAATATTTTAAAATTAAAAGGATATTATGGCGTTAATATTAATGTACCATATATTTTTCCGCAAAATAGAGGTAATTACGTAGATTTTATTAGTAAACTTTCAAGTGCATTAAAGAATGAGGGATACACAATTGTATTTAATACATTGAGTCTAAGTACATTTGAAATAATGACAGGAATTATATATGAAGGCTTTGATTATTCAAAGCTTATTCAATATATAGATGGGTTATTTCTAATGACATATGAATGGGGCAATTATATTGGAATTCCTACTGGTATTATTTCTTTTGAGAATATAAGAAAATATGTTCGTGATATGGCAGAAAGATTTCCAGCAGAAAGGATGTATATAGGTATACCTATTCTCGGCTATATGTGGGAATTACCTTTTATCCTTGGAGTTTCAAAAGGAATTGCAATCACTAGTAATGCAGCAGTAGAATTATCTAAAAATGTGGGTGCTACAATAAATTATGATGAAGTATCCGAAACTGCATATTTTCAATATATATTAGATAGAGAATATATTGTACGGTTTAGAGATGCTCGAAGTATTAATGCATATTTAAATTTAGTAAATGAAACTGGGTTAAATGGAATCTCGATCTGGAATATAATGCAATTTTATCCTCAGCTATGGTTAGTAGTAAATTCTCTTTATGAAATAAATAATATTTATGAAGACAATGATAATGTTTAAATCACTATTAACAATCTGGCCATAGATTTAATATATGGAATACGTGTTCAAATTAAGTTTTATCTTAGAGATTTTTAAAAATTGCAGATGGGGATAGAAGCATTAATTCTGTTCTCTCAGCCGTAAACATAGTAATGCACACTGTTCGGGGGGATCGTTAAACCGTGGGGTGTGCATTTTTTTACCCAAAGGGTGTTCATGGTTAATTTGTATCAATATCATTACCTTAATGAATAAATACGGGCATCCTAACCCGGAATTAATAATGAGATTGAAAAAGGCAGGGAGTAACATCAGAATTACATATGAAAGTGGAGCGGTGACAGTTAAAACGGATGGAAATAATATGGAGATCAGCGAGTTCCTTAAATAAGCTGGAATAATGGAATATCCAGATTTTTACCTCTAAAAAAAATACGCTTGAATAATACCAAATATGGTATTATAATCATTATTGGTATTAATATGAGGAGGTGAGTATTCATGAAAGACATAATAGAAATCGTGCTGAATCCCGTCAGAACTAGAATTTTACAAGAAATTGCTGCAAAGCAAAGTGTTACTGCAACTGAGCTTTGTGAAAAAATCAATGATGTTCCCCGGACTACCCTTTACCGCCATATAAATGTTTTATTGAATAGCGAAATTATATCGATTGTAGCCGAGAAAAAAATCAGAGGGAGTATAGAAAGAACCTTAGCACTTAATTTCGGGAAGATTTCAGAAATCAATTCTTTAGAATATGCTTCCCAGAACATACTAGGCATTTTAATGAGCAAATACGCAAAGTTCCAGAATTATTTAGACGGCAAAAATCCAGATCCGGCTAAGGATAAAATATTTATCAGCAATTCAGTAATGATGCTGGATGACGAGGAGTACGACCGATTTCTCACTGAATTATGGGAGCTTATCAAAAGATATGACTTTAAATCTGCAGATGGGAGAAAAGCTAGAAATATTTCAGTTATTTCATCACCGAATGAGTAAAAATCAACCGACTCTATCTGGTAAGCCGGGTAGGAATAATATGTCAAAAGGATGGAAGATATGATCCGTATTTCAAAAGAGCACTTTGATTCTATAGCTAAACTATTAACTGATTGCTTTATGGAGGATCAGTTGGTTATTAAGCAGACAAAAGGGATAGAGAATCCTAAAGAATTTTTGCATAATCTGTTTTTTTTGCAGATACACGTATTTCATAAAACATGTGAGATGTATTGTCTCGATGATAACCTGAACTCAGTTATCATCGGATATGAAAAAAATAAATACAAGCCATTGAAAGTACTCATTTTAAGTATTCTAAGCCAGTTTAAGCTTTCACGTTTGCTAAAAAGCAGCGATTTTAAGTTATATTCCCAAAATCTCAAAGATACTTCCAAAAGTATCAATCTAAAGTGGCAGAAAGAATTCATTAAAGGTAATTATTACCGTTTGGAAGTAATTGCTATAGCTGAGAACAACAGGAAGAAAGGAATATTCAGAGCGTTAATTACACCGATTATCGATTATTGCAAGGAGATAAGTATTCCAATTGTTTTAGAAACAACTACACCTGAAAATGTACCTATTTATCAACATTTCGGGTTTGAACTGGTTAAAACGATACCAGAAAAAGGAACGGGCTTTTGCCAATATTGTTTCATAAAGCAACCATAAATAACATGGCGCGGAATCTATTTGACGTCCAAGGCATTACGAGAGCATATACCTTTAACAGAAGATATAGAGTAATTATTAAGGCTTAAAAGGGTGGAGAACAATTGTTCCCTGCCCTTTTCGAGTTCATTTCCGCGAAGTTATATGGGGTAAAAGGAATATTATAATTTTTGAAGTAATTTCATATCCTGACTCGTTTTATTATTTGGATGGTTATATAATAACTTTAGTATAACAGGCAGCAGGAAAAAGGAGGTGGAAAAAATCAATTGCGATAATTATTTGGAACATTTAATTGAAACATACGGAAATCTGGTTTTTTCCATATGCTATAAACTGGTGCAAAGTTATTTTGATGCAGAAGATTTGGCTCAGGATACTTTTTTGTCAGCTTATAAAAATCTGACCAATTTCGACGGAAAAAATGAAAAAGCCTGGGTTTGCAAAATTGCAACGAATAAATGCCTGGATTATCTAAAGCGGGCAGGCAGAAATGTAATACCTACGGAAGATACATATTTTAATGAATTACATTGTAATAAGCCATCACCAGAAGAATATGTATTAGAAACTGATATTAAACAAAAGCTGTATGAATTGTGCAGCCAGTTAAAATCACCTTATCAGGAAGTCGCCCTGGATTATTTTTATTACGAAAAGGAAATATCGGAAATTGTTAAACTGAGTGGTAAAAACATAAAAACTATTCAAACGCAAGTATATCGTGCGAAAATAATGTTAAGAAAATTATGGAGAAAGGAGTAATGTTATGAAAACAGAAGAGAAGCAAATAAACTGTGCAGTATCTAATCATATAGATCCGATTCATAAAAATATTACTATGGAAGAATTGGAACATATTGCTGCCTGTGATTTCTGTGCTAAAGAGTATGCTAAATTAATAGAAGAGCAGGCAATGATAAAAGCACCTCATTATTTGAAAGATAACATTTTAGAGAAGACCAGGGCTTTATCAAAAGTACAGCAAAAAAATAAGCAAATCTTATATAAACGTCCCTGGAAAAAACTTCAGCTGAAAAAATTTCAGCTGCTTACGTTTAGTATGAAGATTGGATTGGCAATGTGCGGTGCTTTAGTATTATTATTTTTTACTCCAGGGGAAAATGTCTCACGAGGAGAACCACAGCGTATGGAGAGCCTTATGATTAAGATAAATCATGAATTAAATGAATTTTCAAACAATATAACAGATTATACGGACGAATTGGCTTTAGCTAATAAAATAATTAACAGGGAGGAATTTAGATATGACAAGAAAGAAAAATAAATTTTTTACATTTGTATTTTCAACCATGTTTGGAGCAGGGCAGATGTATATGGGGTTTATGAAACAGGGAGTTTCCATAATGGCATTAACAGCGATCCTTATTGCGTTAGGAAGCTGGACCGGAATAGGGACAATATTTTTAACTCTTCCTGTCTTATGGTTTTATAGTTTTTTTGATTCTATTAACAAGATGACATTGCCGGACAGAATATTTGAGACTCTGGAAGACAATTATATTTTCTTACCAAAACAGGAAGGAATTCAGTTAAAATCCTTAATAGTAAAATATGAAAAAGCGATTGCAATTACCCTTATCCTTTTGGGTGGTATTGTTTTATGTGAAAATATATTGGATTTTATTGCTGAACAGGCATCCAGATTGAACTATGAGGGGTTGGCAGATTTTATATACTCTTTACGTTGGAACGGATCCAAAGTATTATTTTCGATTATAATCATTCTTATTGGTTTTAAAATGATTATCGGGAAAAAGAAAGAATTAGACAGGGAAGAACCGGAGCTGGTTTCTGATATAGTACCTATTGATACAGCTGCTGACGAAAGACAGGATAATGACAATCTTTAAAACAGGAGGAATCCAATGAGAATGCATAGAGTGGGTACATTTACCCTTGGGTCTGGTTTAATACTTTTTGGTGTATTATTTATCATCCGGGTATTTACCAGCATAATTACTTATCAGATGGTATTTAACCTATGGCCGCTTTTATTTATTATTTTAGGGTGTGAAATACTAGTTGGACATTACAAAGAAAAGGAAAGCAGTATAATTTATGACCGGGCTGCTATATTTTTAATTATGGTATTGACCTTTTTCGCCATGGGTATGGCATGTATGCAGTATATTTTTGAAAATGGAAGATATATTTATTAATTTGACAGGCCGGCATATTCGGGTAATAACAATATAAAATATTATTTTTTTCAATAATTTAGACATTTTATATAAATAATTTATGGGTATCAAAGTTTTTTGATTATGTCTTTTAATATAGCAGACATAAGAATAAAATTTTTGATACCCTTACCATATTTTTAAAAATTAGGATACTAGAGGGAGAACATCTGTGATATAATAAAGTAGCGGTCCCCAAACCGCACAATAAGCTTTAGGAAGGTAAGGTAGGAATTAATGAATTTTTTAGAGATTTTAAAAGTAATATTCTTAGGAATTGTTGAGGGTATTACAGAATGGCTGCCAATCAGCAGCACCGGTCATATGATATTGGTTGATGAGTTTATCAAGTTAAATGTAAACGAAGATTTTAAAGAAATGTTTTTAATCGTAATACAGCTTGGGGCTATATTAGCAGTTATATTTTTATTTTGGAATAAAATATTTCCTTTTAATTTTAAAAAAGGCTCTTTTATTAAAATGGATATTATGACCTTATGGTTTAAGATTATAGTTGCATGTTTACCTGCAACAGTTGCAGTTTTATTGTTCGACGATTTTATTGACGCACATTTTTATAATTATATTACAGTTGCTATTACTCTGGTTTTATACGGTGTTTTCTTTATAGTCATTGAGAACAGAAATAAACATAGAAGTCCCCAGATTAGGACATTATCGGACATTACTTATCAAACAGCTTTTATAATCGGATTGTTCCAGCTCTTATCCATGATTCCGGGAACTTCCAGATCCGGTTCAACCATATTAGGTGCAATTATAATCGGAACGTCCAGATATGTAGCCGCTGAATTTTCATTTTATCTGGCTATCCCTGCTATGTTTGGTTACAGTTTATTAAAGATGGTCAAATTCGGATTTGATTATACCCCTAACGAGGTACTGGTATTAATTTTAGGAATGTTAACAGCTTTTGTAGTTTCCATATTTGCAATCAAGTTCTTAATCGGATATGTTAAGAAAAATGATTTTAAAGTATTTGGATATTATAGAATCATATTGGGTATTCTTGTAGTCGTATATTTCCTGGTTAGCGGAGCCGGAGCTTAATAGGGAGTAAACGTGTAAATTAAAATTTACTTGACAAATTTAAAGATTAAGCTTATTGTTATTTATACATATACCCCACGGGGGTATAGTAAGACAAAATTTTGATGTATAAGGAGATAGATGAATCATGAAAAAAATAATAAAAATTGAAGGTATGACATGCAGCCATTGCCAGGCCAGAGTTGAAAAAGCATTAAATTCAATTACAGGAGTGGATGCCAAGGTAGATCTTAAGAAAAAAGCAGCTGTTGTTAGTTTAGATTCCGATATAAGTGATTCTGTATTTAAAGATGCTGTTAGCGAAGCAGGTTATGAAGTAGTATCCATCGAAGAGAAAAAAGGTCTTTTCGGCAGATAGACAGGAGCCTGGTATGAAAGCTGATAAGACTAAAGTTACACGTCTGTTAAAAACTGCGAGAGGTCAGATTGACGGTTTATTAAAAATGGTGGAAGAAGACCGTTATTGTATTGATATCTCCAATCAATTGATGGCAACTCAGGCAATTTTAAGGAAAGTAAATAATGAAATCATTCATGCCCACTTAGGAGCATGTGTAAAAGAAGGATTTAAACAAGGTAATGAAGATGAAAAAATTGAAGAGATAATAAAACTTTTGGATAAGCTCTCGAAATGAGGGCTTTTCTTTTTATTTTGAAATGTTGTTAATCATCCCTGAAGCATGCATTAATAATGTATTTTAAGAATTATTTATGGAGTTAGAATAACTTACCCCGATTGAAAGAATACTCAAATTAAGAACTAATATAGGAACATAAATCATGTTCATAATATAAAGATATTCTTATGATATTTTAATTTTTCTTAATTTTATAAAAAATTATTTTATTTTTAACTTGACATGTGATATAATTGTTCGGGATTTAACTTATTTCCAAATATAAGATAATTCGACACATAACTGAAATTTTATACTAGTAACTGTAGGAGAGAATGGGATGGATAAAGATAATTATCGCAATGCAAATGAGAAGAATGATAGTTCATCAAGTAATTCAAATAAAGGGAATGGCCTGGATCAATATTCAAAAAATATTAATAATGTTGCAGGTTACGAGGATGAAGATGCATTTTTGGATGAAGTCAATTCCTCTTTAGCAAAGCAAATCAGTATGGAATTGGAGGATAAAGATACGAGTACAAAGGACAATGGACCAAAGAAAAAGGGGAAAATACCGAAAGGTGTGAAAATTTTTGCTATCGTTTTTTCAGTTATTATGCTATTAGGCTGTTTATTAGTGTTTACTCCCGGCGGGAGAAAGATAATCATTAATTTAGCGGGTAATTATATCTATGGAAAATTGAATTATGAAGATTCCAATACCCAGGAAACAACGGATACTATTGAAAATACAACGGAACAAACCAATAAACCTGAGAAACCTGTTGACGACGTAGTAAATATTCTTTTACTCGGAGTTGAGGAAATCGGGGGTGCTTCCAATACTGACACCATGATCGTTGCTACGATGAATACAAAGAACCATACGATGAAGCTCACTTCCTTAATGCGAGATATATATGTTGAAATTCCAGGTCATGACAATAATAAATTGAACTCTGCTTTTGCAAGAGGCGGAGTCGATTTATTATATCAAACCATTCAAAATAATTTCGGGGTACAGTTGGATGGATATGTATTAGTTAATTTTAATGCTTTTGAGAAAATTGTAGATCTTCTGGACGGTGTGGAAGTTACATTAACCAGTACGGAAGCAAATTACCTGAACAGAACGAATTACATCTCAGATCCGGCCAACCGGACCGTAAAAGAGGGAACACAGATGATGAACGGTAATCAGGCATTAGGCTATTGCAGGGTACGTAAAGTTCCTACGGAAACGGAGCATGATGATTTTGGCAGAACTCAAAGGCAGAGAGCAGTATTAAATTCTATTTTCGAAAAATTAAAGAAGAAAAACATAGTTCAGTTAGGACTGTTTATGAATGATGTTCTAAATGATGTGGATATTCATACTGACATTACCCAATCGGAATTCAATCGATATCTGGAAGAAGCAGCAAGCTTAAATGTTGGTAAATTGGAACAGCTTAGAATACCTACGGACGGTAATTTCGGTTTTGACAATGTGCAGATTGGTAAATACAATCAATCCGTAGTGGTTCCTACAGATTGGGATGCTATGCGTCAGGAAATCCATCAGTTTATTTACGGAACGGGTACTGACGATGAAAATAGTTCCGATGAAACCACGGATACGGAAGAATAATAGGAAAAGGGCTGTTATTTAAACTAACAGTCCTTTTTTTGTAATGCACTTGTTTTACAAGAACGTAAGCCGATGATTCTTCATTATAGTTCTTTTTAAAATTATGATTGACTTTTAATTAAATTAGGTATATATATATTGTTGTGAGATATTTAGACAATTAACTAAATATCTATATAAATTAATTTACCTGGGAGGTTAATTATATGCTTAGTATAAAAAATTTCAGTAAAAGTTATAAAGGTGGCAAAAGAGCCGTAAATAATATATCCATAGAAGTAAAAGCAGGTGATATTTATGGTTTTATCGGACATAATGGAGCAGGTAAAACAACGACACTGAAAGCTGCCTCAGGTGTGTTGGATTTTGATGAGGGGATATTTTTATAAATGGTATATCCATTAAAAAAGATCCTGTAACCTGCAAAAAAGTGACGGCCTATATACCGGATAATCCGGATTTATATGAACACTTAACGGGAATTCAGTATTTGAATTTTATCAGTGATATCTATTCTGTTACCAGAGCCGACAGGGAGGTACGAATGAAAAAATACGCGGATTTATTTGAATTAACACCTAACCTGGGTGACTTAATATCATCCTATTCCCACGGAATGAAACAGAAACTGGCAATTATAGCAGCTTTTATTCATAATCCCAAATTACTCATATTGGATGAACCTTTTGTGGGTCTTGATCCCAAAGCTTCCCATACATTAAAAACGATAATGGCTGAATCCTGCGCAGAGGGAAACGCAATATTTTTTTCCACTCATGTCCTTGAGGTTGCGGAAAAACTCTGTAATAAAATTGCAATAATCAAGGGTGGAAATTTAATAGCCAGCGGCACTACAGAATCGGTTAAGGGAAATCAAAGCTTAGAGGATGTTTTCATGGAACTGATTGAAGAATAGGGGCAGGGTATGAAACAAATATGGTTATTGACAAAAATTCAATTAAGAACCGCTTTTGATTTTGTTATGATAACAAGTAAAAAGAACCGGGAGCGAAAGAGTAAAGGTTATACTTTTTTAGTATCATTTTTATTAATAATCTGTATCATTACCGCTGCCTCATTTTCTTATAGTTATGCCATTGGTATGACACTTAAAGCCATTGGTATGATAAAATTATTACCGGAAATGATGATGGCTGTTACTTGCGTAATTACAATTATTACTACAATTAATAAAGTAAAAGGAACTTTATTTGGGTTTAAAGATTATGATCTGATTATGTCACTGCCCGTGAGAACCAGTAAGGTAGTAACAAGCCGCTTACTATTACTGTATATCATCAATATTACCTTTACTTTGATTATTATGATTCCGGCGGCTATAGCCTATGGAATGTTAGCAGAAGCATCCTTGTATTTTTATGTTACCAGTCTTGTCATGGTTATTTTCATCCCGGTTATCCCAATGATAACAGCATCTTTTCTGGGTACTGTTATTACGGTTATTGCTTCAAAATTTCGCCATTCTAACTTGATTAACTTAATTTTTACCTTTGCTTTATTAACCGGAATTATGGGGGTTTCTTTATTTACAGGGGATTCTGAAGAAAAATTAGGTCAGATGAGTGCCGTATTAATAAAACAGGTGGATGGTATCTATCCATTAGCCGGAATGTACAGGAAGGCAGTATGTGAGCTTGATGTCATCTCTCTTATGATATTTTTATTCGTTTCTATACTGTTCTTTATTTTATTTGCAACTATTGTTGGTTATAAATTTAAAGCTATAAATACCAGTCTGATTGCTACGAAAACAAGTGCAGATTATAAGATTGGAAGATTAGAACAGTCTAGTCCTTTTAAGGCATTATACCGTAAAGAATTGAGAAGGTATTTTTCTTCCAGTTTATATATTATGAATACTGCTTTTGGTGTTGTAATGATGACGATTGGAGCTGTAGCAACAATATTTTTGAGTCCGGAAACCTTGGCGAATATCATGGAGGTACCCGAGGCGGCAGGTTTTATAGGGACATTGGCTCCTGTACTGGTATCCGTGTGTATTGCTATGACTTTTATCACAGCCTGTTCCATTTCCCTGGAAGGGAAAAATCTATGGATTTTAAAAATATCGCCTGTATTAGCAAAGACCATATTCCAAAGTAAGATTGCCGTGAGTTTAACCATAACCTTACCTGCCATAATCCTTGATGGTATTTTACTTACTGTCGGACTTAAATTATCCTTTGCAGAATCCGTATTATTGATTGTTATGCCGGCTGCATATGCTTTTTTTACTGCCATATCCGGGTTAATTATAAACCTTTCCCTGCCTAATTTAAACTGGACTACGGAAGTTTCTGTTATTAAACAAAGTGCAGCCTCTATGGTAGCAACCTTTGGGGGAATGTTTGCCGCCGCCTTTCCGGCACTTTTATTATATGTCTTTAGAGAATTCTCATCCGTTTATGTTAATGCGTTTTCCACTTTGGTTATTGTTATTGTAACAATTATCCTTTACCATTATCTCAATACGAAAGGTGAAAAGAAGTTTCTTGACCTGTAAAATAGCGAAAGAAAATGTAGATAGGCAATTGCGAAACACCATTATTGCATCTATATCCCATGCAATTAATACAATTTCAGAGCCAAATCTGTCCCATAGGGCAACTGAAGCTCTGAAATTCGTATTAATTGTATAGGATATTCGGAAAACTATATAGTTTCGCAATTACCTAAAGAGAATGTAGACGAGGAAAGGAGGAGTACTTTTGAATGATGCATTTAAAGCATTGGCGGATCCTACAAGACGGAAGATACTGGAACTCTTATCGGAAAATGATAAAAATGCAGGAGAGATAGCAGACTATTTTAACATAAGTAAACCCTCTATCAGCCATCATTTAAATATTTTGAAAAATGCTGATTTAATAAGTGATGAAAGACAGGGGCAGAATATAGTGTACTCCTTAAATATAACAGTATTTGAAAATATGGTGAAATGGTTCTTTGATTTTACCAAAAAGAATGACGGCGGAGGTGAATCCGATGAATAAAATCAGAAAAGATATTATATGGATATTATCCATTCTATCCTATATTGGATGTATAATCATTTATCCCAGTTTGCCGAAAGAAATACCTATACATTGGAATGTGGCATGGGAAATCGATAACTGGGCTGATAAAAAATATATATTTTTAATTGGTTTATTCCCTTTTATCATACTGTTAATCTTCGACGATTATATTAGATTCAAGCACAATATCGGTAATAATAAAAAACAGATTAAGGTAAAAAACATTTTAAAATCCATAACAGCATTATTAATGATTCTATTAAACTGGATTACGGTCGCAGCAGCTTTTGAGTTGGATGTCAATATAAAATTACTTATACCTTTTGTAATTGGCAGTATCTTTATATTCATTGGCAATTATATGCCGGCATTAAAAAGCAATTATTTTATGGGGATTCGAAACCCGTGGACCCTATCTAACGATATGGTATGGCGTAAAACTCATAAAGCGGGCGGTTATATGTTTATTGTAATCGGTTTTCTAATGGTATTAATGGGTTTTTTACAAAGGAATATGATAAATATAGCCGTATTTGCAGTGTTAATGATTAGTATCATAGGTATTAATCTATATTCTTATTTAATTTACAGAAAAACCAAATAACGGTTTCGATAAAAAGCAGGGACTGATGCAAAATAATTTTACTGAACCAGGAATAGTCAGCCAGATTTCTCTATTTTGCAATAGCCCCCTGTTTGTTTATCTTAAGAGCCAGATATAAAATTATTTTGAACAAATTTAAAGGTGCTTTAAATATTCTTCATTTATAGAAATTACTTTTTCCATAGCCATTTTGCCGGGAGCACCTATCGTATTACGCTTATCAACGCAGGTTTCAAGGCTTATGGCATCATAAATATCCTTTTCAAATATCGGACTGATCGCTTTCAATTCCTTCAATGTCATATCTTCCAAAGCAATGTCTTTACTTATACAGTATAATACCAGCTGCCCGATGATTCCGTGAGCGTCCCGGAAAGGAACACCATGATTGACCAGATAATCCGCAGCATCTGTTGCATTGGTAAATCCTTTTTTGGCACTGGCGGTCATGGCAGCTTTATTAAATTTCATCGTAGATAACATTCCTGTAAAAAGCCCTAAGCATCCTTTCACAGTATCCATAGCATCGAAAGTTAGTTCTTTATCCTCCTGCATATCTTTATTATAAGCAAGGGGAAGACCTTTCATGGTTGTAAGCAGGGAAACCAGGGAACCATAAACCCGTCCGGTTTTTCCTCTTATCAATTCAGCTATATCAGGATTTTTTTTCTGCGGCATGATACTGCTTCCGGTTGAATATGCGTCATCGATCTCAACGAACTGATATTCATTTGTATTCCATATAATAATTTCTTCACAAAAACGGCTTAAATGCATCATTATTATGGATAAAGCACTTAAAAATTCAATCAGATAATCCCGGTCAGCTACGGAATCCATACTGTTTAAGGTAGGTCCGTCAAAACCTAATAGTTCTGCGGTATATTCTCTGTCAAGAGGGTAGGTAGTACCGGCAAGGGCACCTGAACCTATGGGAGAATAATTCATACGTTTATAGATATCAGTCAGTCTTTCGGAATCCCGTCTGAACATTTCAAAATATGCTCCCATGTGATGGGCTAAAGTAATTGGCTGCGCTTTCTGCAAATGGGTAAAACCTGGCATATAGGTGTCAAGATTTTCTTTCATAATCGTTTGCAGTACGGATAGTAACTCTTTAAGCAAATCCTTGATTTGAAGCAGTTCATCCTTTGTGTATAACTTCATATCCAAAGCAACCTGATCATTCCGGCTTCTGCCGGTATGAAGTTTTTTACCTGCTTCCCCAATACGTTCTATCAAAATGGTTTCGACAAAACTATGAATGTCTTCTTGTTTCGGGTCAATGGGCAGAAGACCATTTATTATATCTTCTTTTATTCCGTTTAAGCCCGAGATGATTTCTTCTTTTTCTTTATCACTTAAAATACCCTGTTTTGCCAGCATTTTGACATGGGCTATACTTCCTTCTATATCCTGTTTAAAGAATTTCTGATCAAAGGAAATGGAAGCATTAAAGTTAAAAACTAACTGATTGGTTTCTTTTGTAAATCGTCCGCCCCATAATTTCATATAGGATACCTCTTTTCTTATTATGTTTAAATATACGTAATTTAGATTAATTATACAATATGACAAGGGAAATATCAATATGGGACTGGTAAAATATTTATAACTATTCACAAATCGTGAAAAATCCCCTGTAGTTCGAATAAAGCAGTGAAAAAATATGCATCTTAAAAAATATTGATTTATAAGATGCATATTTTTTGTGTGTGTAAAAAGTGAAGCTTTGATCGTATGAACCGCAAGGGACTGAATCGCTGTAAATATTTATATTAATTCAATTCATATAATTTGTTATATTTTTCAGTCAGATATTTAACATAATAATCCGCGTTTAATTCCTCATCCATCATATCCTTTAAAAGCTCATTGGTATTCTTTGTTTTACCGAATCTATGAATATGATTGTTTAAATATTCACGGATTGGAGTGAGATTACCATTTGCTAAATATTCCTCAATAGGCATTATGGATTGCATGTGATAATAAATCTGTGCAGAAATAGCGCTGCCGATAGCGTAGGACGGGAAGTATCCAAAACTTCCGCCTGCCCAGTGAATATCCTGAAGAACTCCCTCACCATCGTCCTTTGGTTCCAAGCCTAAATATTCTTTATATTTTTCATTCCATACTTTTGGTAAATCCTCTACTTTAATTTCGTCGGCAAAGATCATTTTCTCGATTTCATAACGGATGATAATATGGAGAGAGTAGGATAATTCATCCGCTTCGGTACGGATTAATCCGGGAGCTGCTTTATTAATACCTTTAATGAATTGATCCAGGGATACCTCTTTTAGCTGTTCGGGAAATGTCTCTTTTAATTTGGAAAATAGCGGTTTCCAGAACGCTTCGCTTCTTCCGATTACATTTTCAAAAAATCGGGACTGGGATTCATGCATACCCATGGAAGTTCCGGTTCCAACCGGTGTCTGGGTGATGGCATCGTCAATATGCATTTCATAGATCCCATGTCCGCTTTCGTGGATTATGGAGAAAATAGCACTTTCCAGATTATCTTCATGAAAATGGTTGGTGATACGTACATCATGATTGTGCAGATTCGTGGTAAAGGGTGGGCACTTTCTGAAATTACTCCGCGGTTAAAGTCAAAACCTACATATCCGCTGATAAATTTACAGAATTCTTTCTGTTTTGCGATATCAAAGTGCTGATGATTATAAGATTTATCAATCATATCGTTTTTCTTTGAAACTTCTTTTAACAAAGGAATCAAAGATTCTTTTATTGTTTTGAAGAATTCATCCAGTTTTTCCATATTAAAGCCTTCTTCAAAGTCATTTAACAAAATATCGTATGGTTTTTCGCCTTTTTTGGCACGGTAACCTGCGAATTTTTTCTGATAGTTTACTATTTCATTTAATGTAGGTGAGAAATCTGCAAAATTTTTCTTCTGCTTTGCTTTTGACCAGATACCGGATGCTTTTGCCGTTAATTCACTGTATGCCTGATATTCTTCCGGTGGGATATGTTCCAGTTGCTCGATAGACTTTTTCACTTCATTAACAATTGCTTTCTGGTTAAAGTCCAGGTCTTCCTGTTCTTTTTCATCACTGAGCTTATGGATCAATTTTTTAACATCATCATTAATTAAGTTTGTAAAATATTCATTCGATAAAATTCCGATCGTTGTGGAAGTATACTCCATAGATTCTTCGGGCGCCTGAGTTTCCGCGTCCCATTCAAATAAAGTAAGTGCTGCTTGAAAAGCCATTGTTTTTTCTATACGTTTCATTAGTTCATCAAAATATTTATTCATAATTAATAATTCCTTTCGATGTATTTGCCATATAGTATATCATACTATTTCTTAAATTATCAATAAAAGTACTGGGTTAATGATAAAAAATTACCATTAAATTGAAAAAAATATGGTAAAATATGTACATAAAATTATAGAATTTGTGTTATAATAGGGTTAGAAGAGGTACAACTTCTTCTGAATAAGAAAAAGCACATGTACAAAACTGCAAGTGAAAGTATGAATAACTTGTAACATGAATACATTTAATATGATTGTTTATACTATTAATTGATATTCTGGGCGGTACAACATATTATTTCAAAAAGAACTATGTACTGATAGCAGGAACTTTATAGTATCGGATAAGTAAATAATGGAAAGAAGGAGAAAACTATGAGAATGAATTTAGCGATTGAAAAAGTTGTTGGAAGAGAAATATTGGATTCCAGAGGTAATCCTACAGTGGAAGTTGAAGTTGTTCTTTTTGATGGTAGTATTGGCAGAGCAGCTGTTCCGTCAGGTGCTTCGACAGGAGCTTTTGAAGCAGTGGAACTCAGGGATAATGATAAAAAAAGATATTTGGGAAACGGTGTTTTAAATGCTGTTAATAATGTAAATACGGAAATTGCCAATGCCATAACCGGAATGAATGCACTCAACCAGGTTGAAATTGATAAAAAGATGATTGCATTAGATGGAACGGATAACAAAGGAAGATTAGGTGCCAATGCAATCTTAGGCGTTTCATTGGCAGTTGCCAAAGCGGCGGCGGAATCTCTTAATTTACCTCTTTATCAGTACATCGGTGGTGTAAATGCCAAAGTATTGCCGGTTCCGATGATGAATATAATCAATGGCGGTAAACATGCGGATTCCAGTTTAAATATACAGGAATTTATGATTATGCCGGCGGGGGCTGCTACATTTTCAGAAGGTCTTGAGTGGAGTACTACTGTTTTCCATACCCTGAAGAAACTGCTTAAAGCAGATGGTTATGTTACTGCTGTTGGCGATGAAGGCGGATTTGCACCTAAGTTTAAAAGCGATGACGAAGCACTGGACTATATTGTAAAAGCTATTAAAGAAGCAGGATATGAACCGGGCAAAGATTTCTATATTGCAATGGATGTGGCATCTACAGAAATGTATGACGAAGCGAAAAAAGCGGGAAGAGAAGGAGAGTATCTGTTCTGGAAAGCAGGAGAATATAAAACAGTTGATACTATGATTGATTATCTGGAAGACTTATGCAACCGTTATCCCATTATCTCCATTGAAGACGGATTAGCAGAAGAGGACTTTGCCGGATGGAAGAAACTTACCGAACGTCTGGGCAACAGAATTCAGTTAGTGGGAGACGACTTATTTGTTACAAATACAAAACGGATTAAAGAGGGTATGGAACAGGGAATATCAAATTCTGTTCTTATTAAATTTAATCAGATTGGTACTCTGACTGAGACTTTAGAAGCGATTGAGATGGCTAAGAATAATGGATGGACAGCTATCGTTTCACATAGATCAGGAGAAACAGAAGATGTAACCTTAGCAGATATTGCCGTTGCAACTAATGCGGGACAGATTAAAACCGGTGCTCCAAGCAGAAGTGACCGTGTAGCTAAATACAACCGTCTTCTTCGTATCGAACATCAATTAGGGGAAGTAGCCGAATATCCCGGAAAGAACGCATTTAAAATTACCAGAGATTAATTATATAATTAATTAAACTATAATGTTATAATAAACAGGAACTACCGTATAAATAAAAATTTTTCGGGTAGTTCCTGTTTTTAGTATATTATATTTTCTCCTGAGTTTTCGGCATAATATGATATGCTTCAACAACTTTATACCTGTAGTATTTGACGATATTGCCGCTGATAAGTACGAGTGTTTCGGGTCCGCATATTGTTATATCACGTTTATATGGCATTTTATCATACATAGTAATACTGCTATCCAAAATATTCTCATAAGGGCCTTTATCTTTCATTTTTCTGAGTTCTTCGCTGGTCATATGTTATCCCCCTATTTGTCATTGATAGTTAGGTAATTGCAAAACTCCAACATTGTATCTATATACCATGCAATTAATACAATTTCAAAGCTGAAGCTTACCTAATCACTGATATTAATTAAATAATTCCTAATAATACTATAGCTCGTTTTCAAAAGATAATCAATCTGTATATTTAAACTTTTATTTGCATTTTTGTAAATTTTTGTGTATATAATTGTATTTTAATGTATTTTTATTTACTTTAAAACACTGGATTTACAGTATCAATATTATAGCATACAAAAATACATTGCCGAATATCATTAATGTAAAAGTATTCATTTCCTTTATTTTAACACCAAAAGTACGTGTATACAATTTAATAAAGTTATCAAATTCACTTGACATTTCATGATTTTTTGAGTATTATTTTAACTTGTAAAGATGATATGTATTCCTAATACTTAATATGTAATCGCTTATATATATCCGTATATAGGACTGAAATTGCACAAAGATGTGTGTGTTCTAACATGTTGGGTGTGCATTTTTTATTTTATTGGAAAAAATTAACTCCTGAGTGTTTTAATCTTTTCAATTATAATACAGTATATCATCAAGTCAAATTAAAGATAAAAGGTAGGTTATAGTATGGGTAAATACATTCTTAAAAGAGTGAGTGCGGCTATCGTGACAATATTTATAGTTGCAACTATTACTTTTTTCCTGATGAACATGGTGCCGGGTGGTCCATTCGTTGCGGAAAAATCCATCAGCATACAGGCACAAAAAGCGCTTGCGGAGAAATTCGGTTTAGATAAGCCTCTGATTGTGCAATATAAAAATTACATGCTTAGTGCCTTACACGGCGACTTTGGCCTAAGTCTGAAACAGCGCGGCCGCGAGGTGACCGGTATCATCTCCAGTAAATTTCCTGTTTCTGCAAGACTGGGCGGTATTTCGATACTGGTGGCTCTTCTTATTGGAATTCCGCTGGGCAGTATAGCTGCTATTAATAGAGGCAAGTGGTTAGATAATTTTATCATTGTAATAGCAACCGGTGGTATCGCCGTACCAAGCTTTGTATTGTGTACAGTCGGTATGTATATATTCGGTGTTAATTTAGGTTTACTGCCAACCTTTGGTTTAACCTCACCGCTTCACTATATTTTACCTGTTTTTGCACTTTCTTTTTATCCGACAGCATATATAACACGACTGATGCGTTCCTCCATGCTGGACGTAATCGGACAGGACTACATACGTACAGCCAAAGCCAAGGGTGTATCACAGTTTTTCTCCCTATTTAAACATGCTCTGCGTAATGCAATCCTGCCGGTAGTTACTTATGTAGGTCCTTTGCTGGCATACACCCTTACAGGAAGCTTTATCGTGGAAAAGATTTTCGTAATTCCCGGACTTGGCGGACAGTTTGTAAGCTCCATCATGACCCGTGACTATACCGTTATTATGGGAACCACGATCTTTCTTGCTACACTTGTTATCGTGATGAATACTATCGTGGATATTGTATATAAGCTTATTGATCCACGCATTCAGCTGAATTAGGAGGAGGAAATAATGAAACAGAAAACATTCAGTTTTCAGTTGAAGGTGGACGATTTTCTGCCTGCTACTGATGATGAAAAGCTAAGCCTGGTACAGATGCGCCCAAGCGTCAGTTTTTGGAAAGATGCGCTGAACCGGTTAAAGAAAAATAATGTAGCAATGGTTTGCCTTGCTATTATATTAGTTATCATGGTTCTCGCATTTATTGTACCAAGTTTTTATCCATATAAATATGATCAGCAGATTCAAGGTTCCGAGTATCTTAAACCTTTGACTTATTCTGCTCAGGAACAAGCACAGATCGATGCGGGGGAGAAAGTTTTTCCTCACATTTTGGGAACAGATAATCTTGGACGTGATTATGCCGTACGATTAATGGTCGGCAGCCGCATTTCCCTGCTTGTAGGATTAATTGCCTCCGCCCTTATTTTAATTATTGGTTCAACTTTTGGTGCCGTATCCGGTTTCTTTGGCGGATGGACGGATCTTATTATGATGCGTATTGCAGATATTGTTTATACGGTACCGGATATTTTATTGATTGTTTTGATATCCTTTGCTATAAAGGATCCAATGGAAACCCTGGCTAATAAACCCGGTTTTCATTGGATTCAGATTATCGGTGTCAATCTCATCAGTATCTTTTTAGTATTTGCCTTACTTTATTGGGTAGGTATGGCTCGTATTGTAAGAAGCCAGGTGCTTACATTAAAGCAGAGTGAATATGTAACGGCAGCAAAAGCATTAGGTGCCTCCAGCGGCAGAATCATCCGTAAACACCTTTTGACTAACTGTATTGGTACTTTGATTGTTACCACTACTTTACAGATTCCATCATCCATTTTTACGGAAAGCTTTTTAAGTTTCCTTGGATTGGGTGTTGCCATTCCGTTGCCTTCTCTGGGGTCATTAGCCAGTGATGCTGTTAACGGACTAAATACTTATCCATATTTGCTTTTAGCACCAGCCATCATGATCAGCCTTATTATCCTCAGCTTTAACTTATTCGGTGACGGACTGAGGGATGCGTTTGATCCTAAAATGAAGAGCTAAGAAATGGAGAGGAGTAAATTATATGAGTGAATATTTAGTAGATATACAAAATGAGCGCCTCTCTTTCTTCACCCCGGCTGGAGAAGTTAAGTCGCTCAATGATGTTTCGCTGACTGTCCGGGAAGGCGAAGTGCTGGGTATTGTAGGAGAGAGTGGTTCCGGTAAATCCGTTACCGCTTACAGTCTTATGGGTTTAACCGCACATCCGGGCCGTCTGATCGGCGGAGATTTATATTTTAACGGTCATCATATTAATGTGATGACTGAGCGTGAAATGCGTAAAATGAGGGGTAATGAGGTTTCGATTATTTTTCAGGATCCAATGACAAGTCTCAACCCTGTTTATACAGTTGGAAATCAAATTATGGAGGCTATTCTCCTTCATACAGATAAAAATAAAAAACAAGCTCATGAACGTGCGAAAGAGCTTCTGCAGCTGGTTGGTATTAATGAGCCTGAAAAACGTCTTAAGCAGTATCCTCATGAATTATCAGGCGGTATGAGACAACGTGTTATGATAGCTATCGCATTGGCATGTGAACCGAAGCTGCTTATTGCCGACGAACCAACGACTGCGCTGGATGTTACCATACAGGCACAGATTCTGGAATTGATGACAGAGCTTAAAAAGAAACTTGGTATGGCTATTATTCTTATTACACATGACCTGGGTGTTGTAGCCGGTATGTGTGACCGTATTGCAGTTATGTATGCAGGTAAAGTAGTAGAGACAGGAACTACGGATGATATATTCTATCACCCGTCCCATGAATATACTAAAGGGTTGCTTCAAAGTGTTCCCAACCTTAACGATCAGGAACACAAGAAACTGGTTCCCATTGAAGGTCAGCCCGTGGATATGCTTAATCCGCCGGCAGGTTGTCCTTTCGCTCCACGCTGTCATTCCTGTATGAAAATATGTCTGAAAGCTATGCCGGAGTACACGGATTTGGGTAATGACCATCATAGTGCATGCTGGCTGTTAGATAAAGCTAAGTTTGAAAAGGAGGTGCAGGCCTGATGGAAAATAAAAAATTACTTGAGGTAGAGCACCTTAAACAATACTTCCCTGTACAAGGGGGAGGATATTTAAATAAAAAATTTGTTAAAGCTGTAGATGATGTTTCATTCTATGTTAATAAAGGAGAGACACTTGGCCTTGTAGGAGAGTCAGGATGTGGCAAGACTACCACAGGACGTACACTGCTTCGTCTTCACGAACCAACAGGCGGTAAAATTATCTACGACGGAACCGATATCACCCATGTTAATATGCTGCCATACCGAAGAAAGATGCAAATAGTTTTTCAGGATCCTTATGCAAGTCTGGATCCCGTATGACGGTAGGTGACATTGTAGGTGAGGCGATTGATATACACAAGCTGGCAGCAAATCAGAAAGAGCGCCGTGATCGTATTGTTGAACTGTTAAGTCTGGTTGGACTTAATACGGAGCATGCTAACCGTTATCCTCATGAATTTTCCGGCGGTCAAAGACAGCGTGTAGGTATTGCCCGTGCATTAGCTGTAAATCCGGAATTCATTGTATGTGACGAACCTATTTCCGCTTTGGATGTATCCATTCAGGCTCAGGTAGTTAATATGTTTGAAGAACTTCAGGAAAAAATGGGACTTACCTATCTGTTTATCTCCCATAACTTAAGTGTTGTAAAGCATATTTCCAATCGCATCGGTGTAATGTATCTGGGTAAACTTGTGGAACTGGCTGACAGCCGTGAACTGACTTTCCACAGTGTTCATCCTTATACACGCAGCTTGATTTCAGCTATCCCCGTAGCTGATCCTGTGATTTCACGAGATTCCAAACGTATTGTACTAAAGGGTGATGTTCCAAGCCCGGTAAATCCACCATCCGGCTGCCGTTTCCGTACGCGCTGCCCTTATGCTGATGAACAATGCGCGGCAAAAGAACCGGAGTGGAGAGAAGTTTCACCTGGTCATTATGCAGCTTGTTTTCACCTTGACCGTGTTAAATAGTGTTGTTTAAAATCTGCCCAATTTCACCGTAAATATTCCTATGGTGAATGGAATAAAACCTAAAAATAAGGAGGGAATTTATGAAAAGAAAAATCTCATTTTTCTTAGTACTAGTTATGCTGGTTACCATGGTTCTCAGTGCCTGCGGCAAAAAAGAGACCCCGGCCGGCGATAACAGTAACACCAGCAGCAATACCGATACCAGCAGTGCTACCGATAGCGGTGCAGCAAGTGGTGAAGCAAAGCAGCTTGTTGCTCAGATTGGTCCTAACCCTGAAACAATTGACCCTGCACTTAATAGTGCTGTTGATGGCGGTAATATGCTTTTATTTGCTTTTGACTGTCTGCTGAATGTTGACAAGGATAACAAGATTATACCTGGTGCAGCTGAATCTTATGAACCAAGCGAAGATGGCCTTACCTGGACTTTCCATCTGCGCAAAGACCTTAAGTGGTCAGATGGTTCTCCTTTAACAGCTAAAGATTTTGTTTACAGCTGGAAACGTGTTGCTGATCCTAATACTGCTGCACCTTATGCAGAGACAGTACTTGGAATGGTAAAAGGATATGACGAAGCAGCCGGCGGTAATCCGGATGCACTTGGTGTATCCGCACCGGATGATGCAACTTTCGTAGTTGAACTTGCTCATCCTTGTGTATATTTTGACAAGTTAGCTGCTTTCGCAACACTTAGCCCCGTAAATCAGGCAACGATTGAGAAGAATGGTGATGCATGGGCTACAGCTCCTGAATCCTATATCTGCAACGGCCCTTTCTATATTAGTGAATGGGTACCTAGCTCTTATATTCTTTTTAAGAAGAACCCTAATTACCGTGACGCAGCTTCCATTAAACTGGATTCCATTAAATTACTTCTGATGGAAGATCCTAATGCAGCTTATGGTGCTTATCAAAGCGGCGAAGCAATGATGATTAAAGATGTTCCTACAGCTGAAATTCCATCACTTCAAGGAAATGCAGAATTCCATGTTGATCCTGATTTAGGAACCTATTATCTTGACCTTAACAATACTTTACCTCAGTTTTCTGATCCTAAAGTACGTCAGGCTTTAAGCCTTGCAATTGACAGAAAATATGTTGCTGAAACTTTAATGCAGGGCACATATACTGCAGCTCCTAATTTCGTTGGTACAGCTGTAATTGACTATGATGGCAAACAATTTATGGATAATGCAAACGGCGGTAAACCATATATTGATATCAATGACCATGCAGGTAACCTTGCCAAAGCGAAACAGCTGCTGGCAGAAGCCGGATATCCGGATGGTAAAGGCTTCCCAGCTATCAAATATTCTACTAATGATGCAGCTTACCACAAGGTAGTTGCACAATACTTACAGCAGGCATGGAAAGAGCTTGGTATTACTGTAAATGTAGATATAGTTGAATGGGCTTCCTTTACACCTATGCGTCGTGCAGGTGATTATGAATCAAGCCGTGATGGTTGGTTATTCGATTATAACGATCCATCCAATATGCTGGAGCTTATGGTTAGCACCAATGGAAATAACAATGCGAAATACAACAACCCTGACTATGATGCGTTAATGGATAAAGCTGCTGCTGAAATAGATCCCAAAACCCGTTCAGGATATTTACACCAAGCAGAAGATTTAATGATGTCTGATGCTGGAGTTATCCCAATTGCTTACTACAACGATTTCTATCTGCAGAGTCCTAAGATTACTGGTTCATGGCATTCACCTTACGGATACTGGTACTTCCAGTATGCTGATATTACAGAATAATTTATTTTGAAATGTCTGATCTTCTTTAATAACATTAATTAAAAGGAATTAGAATTCATTCTTTAAATATTATTTGTAATAAATAATTGAGAGTTGGTAATTAACTATCACTGTGATTGTTAATTACCAACTCTCTTTTTGTAGTTTTATTGGACTTTTTAAAAATCTCAGGTTGGTATCTATTTTTTACCTTTCTGCAGTTCCACTACAACAATTGGCATAAAGGATAAAACAAGTACCACAGACCACTGGGCGGCAGTTAAAGGTACAACCTTAAAGATTTCGGCCAGAGGTTTATAGGATATAACTATTACTTGCAGGAAAGAACATACAATAAAGGAAAGTAACAGTTTTATATTGGAAAATAGTCCAATCCTAGCTATGGAATGTTCACTTCTCATATTAAAGGAATGGAACAGCTGGGATAAGCTTAAAACGGCAAATGCCATGGTACGGCCAATATATGGAGTAATATTAGCAGCAATCTGAACAGTACTGCCATGGCGTAAAACAGTATCGCTAATACTTCCGGCATCATATACCCGGATACCTATAATAAATGCTAACAGAGATAAGAAACCGATTAAAATACCCTCGATAATTATTTTAAATACAAGCCCGTCAGCAAACATTCCTTTATCAGGAGGGATTGGTTTTTTCTTCATAATGTCTTTTGCGGCCGGTTCTACACCTAATGAAATAGCAGGAAGGGAATCGGTTACCAGGTTAACCCAAAGAAGCTGTACTGCTAATAACGGTGATGGCAGACCAAGGAGTATTGCAACAAAAATAGTTATGATCTCACCAATATTACAGGATAATAAAAAGTGGATTGCTTTTTTTATATTATCATAAATGCCGCGGCCTTCTTTAACAGCAGATACTATTGTGGCAAAATTATCATCGGTAAGTATCATATCGGCAGCATTTTTAGCAACATCTGTCCCGGTAATACCCATAGCGCAGCCAATATCGGCAGCTTTTAATGCAGGTGCATCATTTACACCGTCGCCGGTCATGGCAACTACTTCACCTCTGGCCTGAAAGGCCTTAACAATCCTTACTTTATGTTCCGGTGATACTCGCGCAAATACCCTGTAACGAGGTATTTTTTCGATTAAGGTATCCTGGTCTATTAAAGATAATTCCTGCCCTGTCATTGCAAGATCATCTGCTGTCATAATTCCTAATTCTTTAGCGATAGCACAGGCAGTGGATATATGGTCACCGGTTATCATGACTGGTTTTATACCTGCCAGCTGACAGGTAAGTACGGCATCAGAGGCTTCTTCCCTGGGTGGATCTATCATGCCTATTAAACCTACTAATGTCAATCCTGTTTCTAAATAATCGGACATTTGTTCACTGGATTTAGAGGTATTTTTATGTAATACGGTTTCGGAGGGAAGATCTTTATAAGCCACAGCAATTACTCGCAGTGCACGTTCTGCCATACTTTGATTGAGTTTATTTATTGAATGTAAATGTACTTTCGTCATTGGAACCTGTTTACCGTTTTGGTAAATATGAGTACATTTATTAACTAAAACATCAAAAGCTCCTTTTGTAATGCTGCGTATCATTCCGGAAGGATAATTATGTACGGTGGTCATTAGTTTTCTTGTAGAATCGAAAGGAATTTCAAATATTCTGGGGTTAGTGGAATCTAATTTAGGTTTCAGCAGATCCACATGATATGCTGCCATAATCAAAGCCTTTTCAGTGGGTTCTCCGGTAGCGGTAACGGAGGAATGTTTTCCTTTGCCTGTGACCTGAAGAATGGAATCGTTACACAAAGCCGCAAGTGATAACAGAAAATGGCTAAACAGAGTGTCCGGATGTTCTTTTCCCTGAACGGATGCCAGTTCGGTTACGGTCATCTTATTCTGTGTTAATGTTCCGGTTTTATCTGAACAGATTACGGTAGCACTTCCTAGGGTTTCAACCGCAGGCAGCTTCCGGATAACTGCATTTTTCTTTGCCATACGTTGTACGCCCAGAGAAAGCATAATGGTTACAATTGCCGGAAGGCCTTCCGGAATTGCTGCCACAGCTAAACTAACGGAAGTCATGAACATATCAAAAATCGGGCGGTTCTTTAAAATCCCTAACAAAAAAATTACGATACAGATTAATAAGGCTGCGATACCAAGCGCTTTACCCGTACTGGCTAATCTTTTTTGAAGCGGTGTCATAGGCGTTTCGTCATCCATAATAAGTCTGGCAATATGCCCAACTTCCGTATGCATTCCGGTCGCAGTAACAGCAGCAGTTCCCCTGCCGTAGGTGACGACTCCGGTTGCCATAACCATGTTATTACGGTCAGCAAGCAGGGTATCTTCTTTTAATATGACATCTGCATTTTTTTCTACGGGATGAGACTCACCTGTTAATGAAGCTTCATCGATACGAAGATTAACAGCTGTTAAGAGCCTTGCATCTGCCGGTACAAAATAACCGGTCTCCAAAAGGATAATATCCCCGGGAACTAAATCCTTGGCATCGACGGTAATGATTTCGTGATCTCTAAGTGCTAGTGCCGTAGGTGCCGACATTTTCTGCAATGCTTCCAATGACTTTTCAGCTTTTGTCTCCTGTAGGACACCCAGGATTGCATTTAATGTAATAATTAATAATATAATGATAGGATCAACAAAATCTAGTTTACCGTGCAGCAAAGAAACAAAAAAAGATACGAAAGCAGCACAGATTAAGGTGATTATCATAAAGTCAGTAAATTGACTTAAAAATTTAATAATTATACTTTTTTTCTTTTTTGATTCCAGAATGTTCAAACCATATTTTTTTGTCTCTTTATTACCTCTTTCTTTGATAATCCATTATCCTGTGAACTCTCCAGTGTTTTTATAACTTCTTCTTTGGTTATATTATGCCAGTTCATCATATAAACCCCCATGTAAAGTCAATTTATTTTCTAGTATGTCTTAGATAATTATATGATTGAGTTTTAAAAACAATTCACTGTTAAGGTAACAGGATATATTACATTTGAAAGTTAACATAAACCATTTACATATATTTAATAACATTTATAATTGAAAAGTAACTCTCAAATAGTGTGATTATAATATAAGAGGAACTTAATTCAATTAGTCAAAAGTTAACGATTAATATTAACTAATTTATTAAGGATTTCTCATATAAAGAGAGTTTTGAAAGTGAAGTGGGATTTTTAAGTAAACGTTTTCACGGTACTTTATTTCACCCTGGCAGTATGGCAGAGTAGAAAGGTTTGAAGGTTGAACGGTTGAAAGGAATTCACTTTCAAATGCGTATAAAACGTGAGCAGGAATGGAGAAATTATGAAAAAAACTTTAATGAATGATATGACTGTTGGTAATCCCGGCAGTCTGATACTGAGATTTTCCATACCTATGTTAATTGGGAATCTCTTTCAACAGTTGTACAATATTGTAGATGCTATCGTAGTAGGAAGATACAATGGAAAAGATGCGCTAGCTGCGGTAGGGACCAGCGGACCCCTTAATTATTTAATATTTTCGTTGGCTTTAGGGTTATCCGCGGGTATATCAATTATTATTTCACAATATTTCGGAGCAAAAGATGAAGAACAAGTAAAAAAAGGATTTGCCACATCTGCTTATGTAATCATAGGTGCTTCGATAATTATGGGAACTTTAGGTTTTCTTTTATGCCGTCCTTTACTGGAACTTCTTAATACACCGGAGAATATTATTGGTCAATCTGTAATCTTTATGAAGATATCCAGTATTGGGGTTATCGGTGTGGGTACATACAATGGAATTGCATCAGTACTCAGGGCTTTGGGAGATTCGGTAACTCCCTTAATATTTCTGATTCTGGCCAGCATTATAAATATTATACTTGATTTTATTTTTGTTGCTTCTTTTGGCTGGGGAGTTGCAGGTGTAGCTATAGCTACAACAATAGCTCAATTGCTTGCAGCCATAGGTTGTATTATATATGCCTTGATCAATGTAAAAATTCTGCGTATGTCAATTAAGGAGTTTGTTCCGGATAAGCACATATTTAAAAAATGTATTTCTTTAGGAGTACCCGTTGCCCTCCAGAATTCATTTGTATCCTGTTCTAATATGGCACTATGGAGCGTTATCAACAGCTTTGGCGATACAATTATGGCCGCAGCGACAGCAGCAAATAGAATCGAGCAGTTAATTCTACAGCCCGGTATGTCGGTTGGTGTGGCGGTTGCATCTTTTACAGGTCAAAATATCGGAGCCGGAAATATTCAACGGGTTAAAAAAGGATTCAACGCTTCAGCGAAAATTATGATCGCATTCAGTATAATTATGCTCCCGGTTATTTATTTCGGTGGTGGTTTTATTATGAGGTTATTTACGTCAAAAGCTGATTTGGAAGTTATGAGAATTGGTGTGGAGGCTTTACGTGTCCCCTGCTTTTTCTATTCCTTTGTGGGAATGATATTTGTAAGCAGAAATTTAATCAGTGGTGCAGGGGATGTTAAAGTCCCTATGTTTATGGGATTTACGGAAGTTGTATGCAGAGTTGTATTTGCAAATCTTTTATCCGGACAGTTTGGCTATAAGGGAATCTGGTGGGCTACAGGGTTAACCTGGACTGTGACTTGTGCCGTAGGTTGTGCGAGATATTATTCCGGTAAATGGAAGGATAAATCAGTAATACAGACGAACGGAATTTAAATTTTAGTGGATTTATCTTTCCTTACATGAACGAGTATAACCATCCCCAAGAAAACAACAAGCGGCAGAATAATATCCTTATAACGTGTATAATAACCACCAACGATATCCCAGTTTTCCCGCAATAAATATCCCAGACCAATTAATACGGCATTCCAGATTGTAATACCAATAAGGGACGAAACCAGATAGGTAAAAAGGCTTTGACCTGCGGCACCTGCAATAAATGCTATATATGTTCTGCAGATAGGAATTAATCTTCCAAAACATACGGCAAAATTTCCATACTGATTAAATTTCATTTGTGAGGCATATATACCCTTTTCTGCCTTGGGAAATTTAGCGATTATCTTGTTTAACAGGGCACCACCGCCAAGTCTGCCAATGGTATAACAGAAACTGGTTCCAATCAGACCTGCTAAAACACTGAAAAAGAGAATGGTAAAATAATTAATGTGCTGTAAGGAAGCAACGGCTCCTGAAAACGGAAGTACAATTTCACTGGATATGGGAAAACATGCATATTCAATCAGTATTATTAAAAACATAGCTAATAACCCATATTCATAAATTAGGTTTGTAAAATAATTCATTTATTCTCCTAAGGCCGATTTGTTACAATATATTATGAATAAAGTTTAAACATGATTAACTTTGGTCTTAACAAATCTAAAAAAGAATGCTATAATTTAGAGCAATTGGGTTTTTATTCTTATTTTGAGGTATATGTCATGAAACAATTAACTGGATTTTTAAAGCCTTATACCAGGCTTTTAATTATAGGACCTTTATTTAAGTTGTTTGAAGCAATTCTGGAATTATTTCTTCCCTTTTTAATGTCTAAAGTTATTGATATTGGTGTTGCAAATAAGGATAAAAATTATATCCTTGTTACGGGTGGCATTATGCTTGCTACAGCTGTAGTAGGAGTATGCTGTGCCATGATTTGCCAATACAGTGCTTCTTTGGTTTCCCAGGGAGTCGGGACTGATATAAGAAATGCCATGTTCGGGCATATTGGAACTCTCTCCAATGCTGAACTGGACAAGTTTGGTACAGCATCGTTGATAAACCGTATTACGAATGATATTAACCAGGTTCAGCTTGCGGTAGCCATGCTGATCCGGTTGGTTATCCGTGCACCCTTTTTGTGTATCGGTGGGTTAGTCATGGCTTTTGTGATAGATATTAAGCTGTCTATCATAATGATCATAGTCTTGCCCGTCTTTGTTTTAATTCTATCAATAACCATGATGAAAACAGTGCCGTTATACCGTGCCGTCCAAAACAAATTAGACCAGATAGCCCTGGTACTCCGTGAAAACTTAAGCGGAGTACGTGTTATTCGTGCATTTGCCAGAACAGATTATGAAAAGGAAAGGTTTGGTAGACGCAACAGGGAATATTCGGACAAGGCCGTAAGAGTGGGAAAGGTTTCTGCTCTTTTAAATCCGTTAACCAGCTTAGTAATGAATTTTGCAATCGGTGCTATTATATGGTTTGGCAGTATCAGGGTAAATGCAGGAAATATGGCAACAGGGGAAGTAATTGCATTTATCGGTTATGTAACACAGATACTTGCAGCACTAATTGTTATATCCAACCTGGTTGTAATTTTTACAAAAGCTTATGCATCGGCAGGCAGGGTAATAGAAGTATTTGAGACAAAACCAAGTATAAAAAATAAAGTAAATTCCAAGGACGGAAAGGAAGTAATCCATAATAATATTGAGGATATATCCGGGGATATTGTAGTAGAATTTAAGGACGTATCCATGTCTTATAGAATGAATAGCGAAAAGAAAGATGATCCCGGACATAACGAGAGTGGAGGCAGCGATATAGAGCATATAACTTTCCGCGTTAGCAGAGGTGAAACCATAGGTATTATAGGAGGAACCGGATCTGGTAAATCTACCTTGGTAAATTTAATACCCAGGTTTTATGATGTAAAAACCGGATGTGTAATGATTGATGGAATTGATGTCAGAGATTATTCCCTGGATGTTTTACGTGCTAAAGTCGGTATCGTACCTCAGAAAACTGTTTTATTTACAGGTACCATAGCGGAGAATATCCGCTGGGGAAAAGAGGATGCTACGGATGAAGAGGTACGAAAAGCTGCGGAAATCGCTCAGGCAGCAGAATTTATTGAATCTATGCCGGATGGCTATGAAACAAGAATATACCGGGGCGGTGTAAATGTATCCGGCGGGCAGAGGCAGCGTATCACCATTGCAAGAGCTTTGGTAAGAAAACCGGAGATCCTCATTTTAGATGACAGCTTCAATGCTCTAGACTTTGTTACGGATGCAGCCCTGCGTAAAGCGATCCGGCTTAATACGAAAGATATGACTACTTTTATTGTATCCCAGAGAGCCAGTACGATTCGTAGTGCAGACCAGATAATTGTTATGAATGAGGGCGAAATTGCCGGCATCGGAAAACATGAAGATCTGCTTATAAACTGTGATGTATACAGAGAAATCTGTCAGTCACAGGAAATGCAAAACAAGGTTTTATAAGGAGGAGAACATAATGAAGAAGTTTTTGCTAAAAAGATTATGGAATTATGTTGGAAAATATAAAACACAGTTAATTGTTGTTTTTATATTTGCAATCCTCGGAAATACTCTATCCATTTTCACTCCCTTACTGACCGGACAAGCAATTGATAAAATAATGGGGGTGGATCAGGTTGATTTTAACGGGTTGGTTAAGATTATCACTGAGCTTATTATAATCTATCTGTTAAGCAGTTTATTTCAATGGCTCATGTCAGTTGTCAGCAGTGTAGCAGCTAATAATACCATACATGACATTCGTAAGGAGGCCTTTGATAAACTAAATACCTTACCTTTAAAATATTTTGACGGTAATTCTCACGGTGACATTATCAGCAGGCTGACGAATGATATTGATGCAATTTCAGATGGCCTGTTTCAGGGTATCACCCAGGTAATGTCTGCTGTAGTTATTATTGCAGGCTGCTTTATTTTTATGCTTACCATAAGTCCGATTATAACGTTAGCAGTTATATTCATTACCCCGCTTTGTTTCTTTATTGCGTCCTTTATAGCGAAGCATTCTAAAAGAATGTTTGCAGAACAGTCGAAAACGGTTGGAGAGTTAAATGGTTATGTGGAAGAAATGATCGGAAACCAAAGAACAGTCAAAGCGTTTGGTTATGAAGATAAGTCTTTGGAGCGTTTTAAAGAGATCAACAACCGGTTATATAAAGCCGGTCAGAAAGCGCAATGGTATTCTTCCCTTACCAATCCTACAACCAGACTTGTAAATAATATAGCTTATGTTTCAGTAACTGTAATCGGCGGGTTTATGGCTGTAGCAGGTCATTTATCCGTTGGTAATATAGCAAGCTTTTTAACTTATTCCAATCAATTTGCAAAACCAATCAATGAAATTACCTCCATTACCTCCCAGATACAGGCTGCTTTTGCATCTGCTGAGCGGATATTTGCCTTGCTGGATTTAGAGAATGAGAAACCTGTATTACAACCGGAGGAGGATTTAGGTAACTGTCAGGGAAATGTAAGTTTTCAGAAAGTCAGTTTTTCGTATCAGGAAGAGGTACCCCTTATTAAAAACCTGAATCTGGATGTGAGGAAAGGAAATATGATTGCAATTGTAGGTCCTACCGGTTCCGGCAAAACCACTTTGGTTAATCTTTTAATGCGTTTTTATGATGTGAAATCCGGTGAAATAAAGATTGACGGTAAAGACATCTATCACATTAACCGGGATAAGTTAAGAAGGACCATTGGTATGGTTTTACAGGATAGCTGGTTATTTTCCGGTACCATAGCTGAAAATATTGCTTATGGAAAACCGGAAGCTTCCAAAGAAGAAATTATGGAAGCAGCAAAAGCGGCAAAAGCCCATAGTTTTATAAAGCGTTTACCCAGTGGTTATGATACCATATTAGATGAGGATGGGGGCAATTTATCCCAGGGGCAGAAGCAGCTTCTAACCATTGCCAGAGTTATGATAATCGATCCGCCTATGCTTATATTGGATGAGGCAACCAGCAGTATAGATACGAGAACAGAAATAAATATTCAAAAAGCCTTTACGAAAATGATGGAGGGCAGAACCAGCTTTGTAATTGCCCATCGGTTATCTACCATTAAAGAAGCAGATACAATCCTGGTACTGCAGCATGGGGATATCGTTGAGCAGGGAAAACATGAAGAATTATTAGATAAAAAAGGCTATTATTATACATTATATCATAGTCAATTTGCAGTTTAACAGTTTTGAAATAGTTTTGACATAAGAATAACACAAACATTTCTTATGTTAAAACTACTTGTCTTAATTGACATTATTTACTAATTACTAGTAAATTTAATGATCATAGATTATTAATATGTAGGTAATTGCGAAACTGGATTATTATACTAGAATACCATATAATTAATACAATTTAAGAGCTGAATTTTGCCTTAAAGGCAACTGAAGCTCTGAAATTCGTATTAATTATGTGGTATAATCCAAAAACCATATAGTTTCGCAATCCCCTGAAACAAAAAATTAATTATGAGGAGTAAAGAATGACTCGAATTATTACCAAATGCAAATTACAAAAGATGATAATCCTATGTATTGGCTGCCTATTCCTTAGTCTTTCTATTATGAAGTTGAACACATCTGCCAGGACGGGATCACCTTATTACATTAAGGTTAATAAGCAGCAGAATTGTGTAACGGTATACGGAAAAGATAAAACTGGTAAATATACAAAACCGGTGAAAGCTATGACCTGTTCAACCGGTGTTGACACGCCGCTCGGTACATATCATACACTCGCAAAATATAGATGGAAATTATTAATGGGAGATGTATGGGGGCAATATTCTACACGTATAGTAGACGGTATTTTATTTCATTCTGTATGGTATTATAAGATGGATGAAACTACTTTATCCGCAACCCAGTATAATAAGCTTGGAACTGCCGCATCCCATGGATGTGTCCGTCTTGCAGTTGCAGATTCAAAGTGGATTTATGATAACTGCCCGGTGGGAACCTCAGTTGAGATTTATAACTCAAAAGATCCAGGTCCTTTAGGAAAACCGGAGACTGTTAAAATACCGGTAGGGTCAGGATGGGATCCCACAGATCCTAGTACGAATAACCCCTATAAAGATAAAGCACCGACTTTCAAAGGTGTAATGAATAAATCCATTACCTGGGGTAAGAAAACAAATTTGTTAAGTGGAGTAAAAGCTGCTTCAACTACGGGAGAAGATATTACATCCAAAATAAAAGTGTCAGGAAAGATAGACATATATAAAACGGGTAAATATAAAGTTAAATACACTGTTACCGACGCAATAGGGAGAACAACCAGTAAAACAGTAACCTATACGGTGAATCAATGTAAAGAAAAACCTAGATTTCTTGGTGTAACCGATCAAGTAATCGGTACGGATACGGTGGTCGATAAGAAATATGCTTTAAAAGGTGTAACTGCATATTTATCAACTAAGAAACTTTTAAGCAGTGATATTAATGTTAAGATTACTAAGAAATCAGAAGATACTTATACAATTGATTATTCGATAAAAGCTGAAAATAAATTAACAGGTAAAGCTCAGGCTGTTATTCACGTGGATAACACACCACCTGTAATAGAAGGCATTTACTTTAAAGAGATTACTCAGAAGCAACTGGAGACAGGAGCGGCTGAAATTAAGAAATTGGCCTTAAAAGGTATTAAGGTAGAAGATAATTATTCTAAATTAAGTACAGATAAAGTAAAAGTTACAGTAAAGAATAAGGATGATTATTCCTATTTCGTTACATATGAATTAATGGATAACGTAGGCAATGTGACAAGTGAAACAGTACAGTTTACTTATTTTAAGGGTATCAGAATTGATGGAGTTGCGAATCATTTTAATCTTCCGGACGGAACCGTAATTTCAGAAGATTTTGTGAAACAAGGAATTACAGCTGTCAATAGCGATAATGAAGAATGTACGGATACCATGTCAGTTGCTATAAACAGTACGGACAATAAAGTTTTTAAAGTAACTTATTCTGTAAAAGATAAAGATGGATCGGAAGTAACTATTGTTTCTTATTATAGCGTAAACGGAGAAGCCGGCCAGCCGGAAGAAAATACGGATACGGTTAATGAAAATTCCGATAAAGTAACGGATAATACAGATAATGGAGACATAACCGAAGATGTAAATCAGAATACGGTTTCGCCCGATGAGGATACAACGACGGAAGAATCTGAAATAGAATAATTGTCTCAATCGAATATTAAATGTGGGGATGCGGCAAAATCTTATTACCTAATTAGGTCTATAGAATGATTTATTAAGATGTGTTACAGCATCCCTTATTCATCAAAGTTTAGCATAAAGTTTAAGTATAAATTTATAACATTAAAAGTAAGAATTAAGGTTTTGAATAAAAATAAGAATTTCATAAATATCTTGACAAATATTACTTGTTTGTTATAGAATATATCGTAAACTTATATGAAAAGATGCATTGATAAGGAGTATTAAGAGAAAATACACGTTCAGAGAGCTGCCAGCCGGTGCAAGGCAGTCGTGAATATCTCCCAACTCGCCTTAGAGCTCCTCAATTGAATTGTAAATCAGGATATGATTACAACTGTAGGTTGAGGCGGGTATTCCCGTTACAGAAACTTAAAGTGCGTTTATCTCTTGAATTAAAGAATTAATTTTATGATATGGATAAAGCGAATTAGAGTGGTACCACGGAATTATAACCTTTTCGTCTCTATTACCGAGACGAAAAGGTTTTTTTATTGCCGCGAGAAGCAAAGTGAGAATTAGCATTTCAAGCGCTCAGGGGCGTAAATCTATATTAATTAATCATAGGAGGAATCATTATGGCTACACCTTATAACCACAGAGAAATTGAAAAGAAGTGGCGCAGTAACTGGACTAAGAAACCAGTGAATGTCAACGACGGTTCAAAACCAAAATATTACTGTCTGGATATGTTCCCTTACCCATCCGGAAGCGGACTTCATGTCGGACATTGGAGAGGTTATGTAATCAGTGATGTTTGGAGCAGATATAAGATATTAAAAGGTTATTATATTATTCATCCTATGGGATGGGATGCTTTCGGTCTTCCGGTAGAAAACTATGCTATCAAAATGGGTGTACATCCAAGTAAATCAACGGCAGAGAATGTTGCTAATATTAAGAGACAGATTAATGAAATTTCTGCTATATACGATTGGGGTATGGAAGTAAATACAACTGACCCTGAATTTTATAAGTGGACTCAGTGGATTTTTGTTAAAATGTTTAAAGCGGGTCTTGCATACGAAAAAGAAATGCCCATTAACTGGTGTCCTTCCTGTAAAACAGGCCTTGCAAATGAAGAAGTTGTAAATGGCTGCTGTGAACGCTGCGGTGAACCTGTTACAAAGAAGAATCTAAAACAATGGATGTTAAAAATCACCCAGTATGCAGACCGTTTATTAGATGATCTGGATAAGTTAGACTGGCCGGAAAAGGTTAAAAAGATGCAGTCTGACTGGATCGGAAAAAGTTATGGTGCGGAGATAGATTTTGCTGTTAAGGGTTCCGATAAGAAAGTTAAAGTATACACAACCAGACCGGACACTTTGTATGGAGCTACTTTTATGGTACTTGCACCGGAACACAGCCTTGCTAAAGAACTTGCTGTGGAGGAACAAAAATCAGCAGTAGAAGAGTATTTATTTAAATCCTCCATGAAATCTTCTGTTGATCGTTTACAGGATAAAGAAAAGACAGGTGTTTTTACCGGAAGTTATGCCATCAATCCGTTAAATAAACAATTAGTACCGATCTGGATTTCCGATTATGTATTAGCTGATTACGGTACCGGTGCTATTATGTGCGTACCTGCTCATGATGACAGAGATTTTGATTTTGCCAAGAAATTTAATATTCCGATTATTCAGGTTATCGCTAAAGACGGAATAGAAAATCCGAATCTCACAGAGGCTTATACAGAATCTGGGATTATGATAAATTCAGGAGAATTTAACGGTATGAATTCTACCGATGCAAAACGAGATGTTCCGGGATTATTGGAAGCAAGTGGAATTGGTAAGAAAACAACAAATTATAAATTAAGAGACTGGGTATTTTCAAGACAGCGTTACTGGGGTGAACCCATACCCATTGTTCACTGTGAACATTGCGGTGCTGTTCCGGTACCGGAGGAAGAGCTTCCTTTATTATTACCGGAGGTAGAACGCTATCAGCCAACGGGTACAGGTGAATCTCCGTTAGCGGACATTCATGAATGGGTTAACACAACCTGCCCGGTTTGCGGTAAACCGGCTAAGAGAGAAACCAACACTATGCCGCAATGGGCTGGTTCTTCCTGGTATTTCTTAAGATATGTAGACAGTAAAAATAAAAATGAATTGGTATCCAGGGAAAAAGCTGAGAAATATTTACCCGTAGATATGTATATCGGCGGCGTGGAACATGCAGTACTTCATTTATTATATTCCAGATTTTACACCAAATTCCTTCATGATATTGGGGTAGTTGATTTTGATGAACCATTTATCAGATTATTTAACCAGGGGATGATTGGTAAAAATGGTGCTAAAATGAGTAAATCCAAAGGTAATGTGGTATCGCCGGACGATCTGGTCAGGGATTATGGCTGTGACTCCTTAAGACTTTATGAATTATTCGTTGGTCCTCCGGAACTGGATTCCGAATGGGATGACAGGGGAATGGATGGAGTTTACCGTTTCATTAACCGTTTCTGGAATCTGGTAATGGACAATAAGGATACTAATAGAAAAGCTACTGAAGAAATGGTTAAAGTAAGACATAAGATGATTTATGATATTACGGCCCGTCTTGAGACTTTCAGCTTAAATACCGTTGTCAGCGGCTTTATGGAATATAATAATAAACTAATTGACCTTGTAAAGAAAGAGGGCGGATTGGATAAAGAAACCCTTGAAACTGCAATTGTTCTTTTAGCTCCATTTATTCCTCACGTAGCCGAAGAATTATGGTCACAGCTAGGACATAGGGAAAGTGTATTTGCTGAAAAATGGCCTGAATATGATGAAGATAAGATGAAAGATAATGAAATTGAAATAGCGGTGCAGATAAATGGGAAAACCAAAACAGTAGTTATGGTAGGTGCTGATGAGGGTAAGGATACCGTTATTTCTAAAGCAAAAGAATCTGTTGCAGATAAGTTAACCGGTAATATTATAAAAGAAATTTACGTTCCCGGTAAAATTGTAAATATTGTTATAAAATAAATTTCTGCAATAGTATATTGTAAAATATATTTATAATTGGAACTATTATTAATATACAATAATAATTTGTATTATAAGAGCATTCTCACTTATTATGTTAATAGGTGTAATGCTCTTGTTTTTAAATATCAAAGCGTTATTAAGTAAAATTTTCTAATTTATTTAATTGATTTAAGAAAATCTTCATGTTATAATAAATCGAAGAATGTCGAAAAGTGTAGAAAGGGAGATGATAGGACATAACATTGGAGGGGTGTTGTGAAAATTTAAGTGTTAAATCAGACATTAAAATGATACTTAATATAATTAATAAGATAATACTAATATTTCAGATTGCCAAAAAGCTTTAAGAAAGAATTATATGCTTGTTAATACAAATGAAGCATGTAATTACTAAACTACCTGAAGGAGAAATAAAATATGAGCATAAAAAACAAATTGGTAACCGCATTCAGTATTATTTTGATTCTATTAACCGGCTTAGGAATTACATCAATAGATTTCTTAAACCGTGTTAATCAAACCTCCACTATCATATCAGAGAAAGTTATACCACGCCTTAATTGTGTTAATCAAATAAATTATGATATTGCAAGATTTCGTTCTTTTGAATTCGAATACATCACACTAACTACTAAAGAAGATATGGATGCTTTGGAAAAAAGAATGGAAGAAAATAAAACCAATATTAACCATAATATAGAAACTTATCAAAGTTATGTCAATAATGAGGCTATACAAACTGTAAAAACAGAATGGGATAAATATTTAGCCGAACATGATAAATTAATACAAATAGGCCGTCAATTAGATGTAAAAAAGTCCACTGAAATCATAAAAGGTGAATGTAAAAATGCATTTAATAATCTTACTGAGGCATTAAATAGTTTAATTATAGAAAATGAAGAAAATGCAAACAATACAAGCCGTAGCGGAGATCAGATGTATGGATTCATCAGTAAGATTATTTTAGCAATTGTCGCTGGAGCAATCTTATTTGGAATTATAATGGCAGTTTTTATTACATATAGTGTTACAAAGCCGATAAAAAAACTGAAATTAAGATTGCAGGAATTGGTACAAAAAGGCGGAGATTTAACACAAAATATAGAACTGAAGTCAAAGGATGAGATCGGAGAACTGGCAAGTGCCGTAAATCAGTTTATTGCCAACATAAGAGGTATCATAATTGAAGTTAACCAAAGTGTTAACGGCGTAGACAATGCAGTATTTAGTGTAAGGGAGTGCCTGAACGTTTTAAATGAAAACGTAGATGAGTCTTCCGCTACGATTGAAGAATTATCTGCCGGTATGGAAGAAACTGCAGCAGCGGCAGAAGAAGTAAATGCATCCTCCGCTGATATAGCAAGTGCTTCCGAATCCTTAGCGGAAAGAGCGCAGCAAGGGGCAGAAGCGGTAAGTAAAATCAATGAAAGAGCCGCTAATCTGAAAAAAGGTGCAAGTGATTCCCAGAATGCTGCAAATGCTATATACAAAAATACAAAAGTAAATTTAGAAACAGCTTTAAAAAAATCAGATGCTATATCACAAATTAATGTATTATCCCATGCTATATTGGAAATTTCCGAACAGACAAATCTCTTGGCTCTTAACGCAGCAATCGAAGCTGCCAGAGCAGGGGAAGCAGGTAAAGGTTTTGCCGTTGTTGCTGAAGAAATAAGAAAACTTGCGGAGGATTCCAAAACGACGGTAACTGAAATTGGGAAAGTAACGGAGGAAGTTTTATCTTCGGTAAATGAGCTGGCAGCAAATTCAAAAACAATTATGGAATTTTTTGATACGACTGTTTCAAATGATTACAAGGAAATGGTTAAAATAGGAGCAGCTTATGGAGATGACGGATTATTTGTAGATAACCTGGTGAGCGACTTCAGTGCCACATCGGAAGAATTAACTGCTACAATTGACGGAGTTATTAAAGCTATTTCAGAAGTCGCGGTAACAGTAGGGCAGGGAGCAGCTGGTACACAGGATATTGCAGAACGAATCATTAAAATAGTCGAGTTGGTTGAAGAAGTAAATAAACAAATGAACATTAGTTTAGAGAATTCACTCAATCTTAAAAATGCTGTGAATAAATTTAAAGTATAAATATATGGGATACGGACTTGTCCGCTTTATTCCTAATAAATATTTTTAGAAAAGTTCATTAATTCCCTGTAACTGAATAAATAGTATCACATATACATAAGATTTTATTAATATTGATGCTATCAAGATTCAAGCCGTACCCTGTGTATGCCAATGAATTGCGCGGGAGTTATCATGAAAATATTGCAAAAAGAAAACGCTGTTTTACTGTTATTGATTTTATTAACTATAATCTGCTTTGCGGAATATCGAAGAAAAAATTCCGCAGAGAAATTGCCGGTAAACGGTTCGGAGATAAGTGTAACACCAACGCAGCTGCCGACTGAGAAAGAGGGGTTTACCATTGGCTGGTGTGTATACAACGGTTCATTGGAGTTTTTTGCAGCCATGCAGGACGGAGTTTTTGCTAAGGCGAAAGAGTTGGGAATGAATGTGATTTCTCATGATGAAAAAGGGCGCACGGCTGAAATGATTACCGGTGCACTACATTTAATTAGTTTAGGTATTGATGCGTTGGTTATTGCGCCTGTTACTCCGGAGGCAATGGTCGTTATATCTGATTCTGCAAGGAATGCAGGAATTCCAATAATAGTGATAGATACCGGTTATGATGGTGCCGATATAGATGCATTTATAGTTTCCGATTCTTTAGGCGGCGGGGTATTGGCGGGTGAATATGCATTAAGGTTAATAAGAGATCATTCCATAACCAGTACCAATGCAGCAATTATAACGGTTCAGGAAAAATATACCTATGCACGACGAAGAGGTGAGGGTTTTAAAAATGTTATGACAGATAGGGGATATACAATTGTTGCCGAACTTCCGGGAAATTCAAATCAGGTGGATGGATACCTGGCGATGAAGAATATTTTAGAAGCGTATGGTAATGATTTAGCCGTTGTGTTCTGTGAAAATGACAGAATGGCACTGGGAGCAGCAAGAGCAATTAATGAATCAGGTAAAACAGGGCAGATAATGTTGTTGGGATTTGACGGAGAACCTGCTGCTATTACTGCAATTAAAGCGGGATTAATGCAGGGGACGATTGCACAACAGCCTTTCGAAATGGGAGCATTAGGGGCAGAACTAGCAAATACCCTTTTAACAGGAAGAACTATTATATATGACGATAGGGTAACGAAAGAATTATATATGGAAGTTTATTTAATAGATCAATTTGGTGAACCAGTTAACAGACTCATTACAAAACATAAATAACGCTTGTAATGTAAGAATACCAAAATTAAGGAATAAACTTTACTGACAAAAAATCATATAATATACATGAACTCCGGCAGCTATTCTATATTTTACTGGAATATGCTGCCGGAGTTCACTTAATTAAGTATAATAAAAAATATAGCTCCGAGTTTCTACTTATGCTTATATTATTAAAGGTTTTGTCAGAGCCTTATGCTTTTGGTATTACTTCTTTTTTGCAATCATTTTTTTTATCATTTCAAGTTTTTGTTTATCTGCAGGTGACATGTCTTTTGTTAAAATTTCTATCATTAAACTTGATTCATCTGGAGTAAAGGTAAGACCTAAAGCTTTCAATTTAGCATTAGCTTTTATAAGTAATGGTAATGCTTTATCTACTGGTTTTCCTTCTGCCTCATTAGCTAAATCAACTAAAACTGCTAATTTTCTGGCATCGATATTTTTCATTGCAGGATGGTTAATCCATTCTAAATCTTTCATATCTTCTCCTGTCTGCGTTACTACGCTTATATTATATTATGATTTATAAATTAATCGGTCACTGCATCGCACTAAACATCATATTAATATTATCAAAGGTACTTTTTTGCTCTGGAGTCAGCATGGAACTTAAGATTTCCATCATATCCTGGTTTCCAAAACCGCCTGAAGAGTCGTCGGAATTTTCTGAATCTCCGGATTGAAAAGCCATTGTTGATGTAAAAGCAGAATATGTATCATATAAATTTTTGGCTTTCATAAAATTTAAAATCATATCAATTAATTCCTTTTCTTGACCGTAACATACACTTCTTATATTGGTCAATAGTCCTTCTATATCAATATTTTCTTTCCTGAGGCTGAAGGTTGTTACAGAACCTTTTTGTCGAAAGGACTGAAAGGCATCCATTAATTCCCCGGTCTTAATAATTAAATCTACAGACTGCTGGGAATCACTGTCAAGATAAGGAAAAGCTGCTTTTGCTATGTCCATTATATGGCTTAATGCGTTATGATTAGGCCTGGCTGATGAGTTTTTGGGGTTATTGTCTATATCCATGGCTTCTCCAATTCTCTTTTATCATTATACTATATTCAAAGGATACGAAAATATTACTATTTAACATGCCAAAGAGTGGCAAGCCTAAAGTAAAAAAAAAAATGGAGCCGTTGGTAACAGCCCCATTCACAAATTAAAATATTATCGTTAAGATATATAAAATTAGTTGTTTATACTTATGAATTATTATTAATCAGGATAAACTAAGTTAGCTTCGCAGATATCTATAAGGATTTCTTCTAAATATCTTTTCGCTAAATACTTAGCCATATTTAAATTCATGTCAAGATAATTTCCGCAGTTTACAGCTGCGGCACCAGGAATGTCACCCTCAAAATCTTGAATAAATTCAAACATTTCTGTTAATAGCGGAATGATATCTTTAGATTCATAATCACCTGCAAGTATTAAATAAAATCCGGTTCGGCACCCCATAGGTCCGAAATAAATAATTTTAGATGAGTAATCAGGATGATTTCTTAAATAAGTTGCAGCAAGGTGTTCTATCGTATGAATTTCTGCTGTATTCATTACCGGTTCAAAATTTGGTCTGGTCATACGAATATCAAAGGTAGTTAGGACCTCATCCCCAACGGTATCCTTTCTTGAAACATAAACTCCTCTTAATAATTTCATATGATCAATAGTAAAACTGGCTATCTGTTTCATATCTTCCTCCTATATAACGAATCTGGTTTGTTAATGATGACAAGAAACTTAAACTGGATTAGTAATAATTATAAATTGCATGTTTCTATTATAGCATAGAATATCTTTACAAAGAAGAATAAGTTTTACGAAAAAATTAATTGATTCAACTGGATTTTTTACTTTTTTTCGTTTATAATGCAAGAAGAAATGGAAAATTACACAAATAGAAGAAAGGATATCAAAATGATTGACAGCATAATATTTGATCTAGACGGTACCTTATGGGATTCTACCGATGCAGCGGCAGTGATATGGAGGGAAGTAGCGGAAAAATATCCGGAGGTTAAAGATATTATTGATGCCGGCAGATTAAAAACCTTATATGGTTTGCCCCTTGAAGAAATAGCCATAAAGTTGTTACCAAGTGTTTCTAAGGAAACAGCAATTGAAATTATGCGGGAAAGTACTACGAAACAATGTCCCTACCTTGAAAAAGTCGGTGGTATCCTGTTTGAGGGTTTAGAAGATACTTTAAAGAAATTAAAAGAAAATTACAGACTTTTTATTGTTAGTAACTGTGAAGAGGGATATATTCAATGCTTTCTAAAAGCACACCGGTTACAGGATTATTTTGACGATTTTGAATATCCCGGCAGATCCGGTCTTTTAAAAGCGGATAATATAAGATTAATAATAAATCGTAATCATTTAAATGCACCGGTATACGTTGGTGACACGTTAGGTGATGCTGTAGCTACGAAAGAAGCGGGTATACCTTTTGTTTATGCCAGATATGGTTTTGGGGATGTCACAGAATATGATTATGTGATAGATTCCTTTCCTGAGCTTCTAAAACTGTAAAAAAGGGATTGACTTTTAGAATTATCATAGATATACTTTATTTATCATTATTTCTTGGAATAATTAAATAGTTACAAATTTCCAATCATTAAGAATAGTAAGTATAATATCTTATTAGCAGAGAACTGCAGAGGGTGGAAATGCAGTAATAAAGTTATACTGAATGGACTTATAGGATCAGGAGGAACAGTGCAAACTTAGTAATGCCTGACGGGAACTCCACCCGTTATCAAAGGAGGATGTATATGGTATGGACTAATAATTACCCAGATTCATGTACAGGATAAAGTGGGTGCTAAAACACCAAACCGGGTGGTACCGCAGAAGCTGATACAACTTCTGTCCCAGTAATAAATACTGCGACAGAAGTTTTTTTATTTCCGCGTAAATTGTCACTGAAGTGACAGCGCGTCAGCGTCAGAGCCTGGCAAGCCAGACTTATTACTTTTTAAGAATTAAGAATAAAGGAGAATAACTTATGTTAGATGGAAAAAAGTCTTTATTTAGTGGAATGCAAGCTACCGGAAATCTTACTTTAGGAAATTATTTGGGAGCTTTAAATAACTGGCTGACTTTAAATGAAGAGTATGAATGTTTTTATTGTGTTGTTGATCTTCATTCCATTACAGTCAGACAGGATCCGGCTGAACTTAGAAAAAGAGCCAGAGCATTATTAACCCTTTATATTGCTGCTGGATTGGATCCGGTAAAAAATTGCATTTATTATCAGTCACATGTATCAGGCCATGCAGAATTAAGCTGGATTTTAAATTGTTTTACTTATATGGGAGAACTAAACCGTATGACCCAGTTTAAAGATAAAGCTGCCAAACATTCGGATAACATTAATGCCGGATTATTTACCTATCCTGTATTAATGGCTGCCGATATTCTTTTATTCCAATCCGACGTTGTACCTGTTGGTGTGGACCAAAAGCAGCACTTGGAGATAACCAGAGATATTGCGGAACGTTTTAACAGCATATACGGAGATGTATTTACGATTCCGGAACCTTATATCGGCAAAGTTGGAGCAAAGATTATGAGTTTACAGGAACCATCCAAAAAGATGTCAAAATCCGATGAAAATGTAAATGCAAGTATTTATCTAATGGATGACCCGGATACTGTAATCCGTAAGTTTAAGAGAGCGGTAACCGATTCCGATAACCAGATAATATATTCCGACGATAAACCGGGTATTAAAAATCTAATTGATATCTACAGCTTAACAAACAATAAAACAGTAGAAGAAGTAGTTAAAGAATTTGACGGAAAAGGATACGGTGATTTTAAAATGGCAGTAGGAGAAGCGGTAGCCTCCGTATTAAAACCGATCCAGACCAGAGTAGCTGAGCTGAATAAGGATAAGGCCTATGTTGACAGTATAATCAAAACAAATGCGGAAAAAGCAAATTATTACGCAACTAAGACTTTAAGAAAAGTCCAAAAGAAAGTTGGCTTTCCTGAGAAAATTCGCTAATTTACAGTAATTTACTAACTGATAGCGTGACATCCGAAATGTAAAACTGCGGAGGTATGAATGAAAGTAGTTTTTTTAGAAACCGATACGTTAGGTAATGATGTGGATTTAACCATATTTGAAGAATTTAGTGAAGTGATAAAATACAACAAATCAGAACCTCTGTTAAATGCAGACAGATCAGCAGATGCCGATATATTAGTCGTTAACAAAATTCCAATGAATGAATCTACATTATATAAAGCGGATAAGTTACAACTCATCTGTATTACCGGCACAGGAACTAATATTGTTGATTTTGCTTACACCAATAAGCGAAATATAGCTGTGGCAAATGTGAAAGGGTATTCAACCAATTCCGTGGTACAGCATACCTTTGCCCTGCTTTTCTATCTATATGAAAAATTAAATTATTATGATAATTTTGTAAAAAGCGGAGATTACGTAAAAAGTGATATCTTCAGTCGTTTTGATATAAAATTTAATGAGCTCTATGGTAAAACATGGGGAATCATCGGACTTGGAGAGATTGGAAGAGGAGTAGCTAAGGTAGCGGAAGCGTTCGGCTGCCATGTTATTTATTATTCCACTTCAGGCAAGAATGTAAATAGGGAATATGAAAGGGTAGATTTTAATACTCTTTTAACCTGCGCAGATATTATATCCATTCATGCACCATTGAATTCCGATACGGAAAATCTCATTGATGGGAATGCTTTAGAGAAGATGAAAAGTACGGCTATTCTTTTAAATCTGGGCAGAGGGCCTATTGTAAATGAGGATGCATTGGTAAAAGCACTGGAGACAAATAAAATAGCTGCTGCCGGCCTGGATGTAATAAAAGTAGAGCCAATGTCCCCGGAAAATCCACTACAGCGGATTAAAGACAGTAATAAATTAATCATTACTCCTCACATTGCCTGGGCGACAGTGGAAGCAAGACAACGTTGTGTACGGGAAGTATATGAAAATATGAAAGCCTTTTTACGCGGCGAAGAAAGAAATATTGTAAGAGGATAAAAAAGAATGGCAGGGATATTGAATGAAAACAAATATGTCAATATTTCCCCGCCATTTTTATTAAAATTTATATGTAAAAGTTTTCTTTGATAATCTAATTTGATTTTACTTCATTCCACTTATCCAGATACAGTTTTTCCAGATCCGTTCCAAGGTAATGGTAAGTAGAGCAGCGTTCCAATACGGAAGCATCCGGAAATGCTACTTCACTGTTTTTAATATCTTCATCGGCAATTAAATCTCTGGCTGCTTTATTAGGGGTGGAATAGGTAATGTATTCAAAGTTTTTTAAGGCTATATCCGGATCACACATAAAATTAATCCATTTTTCGGCGTATTCTTTGTTGGATGTATTTTTCGGAATTACCCAGCCATCAATCCATACATTGGATCCTTCCTTGGGTACGACATATTCAAGATCAGGATTTTCTCTCTGTGTATAGATTGCTTCACCCGAGTATATGACACCGATTGGATTTTCACCACCGATCATTTTATCCCTTACCTGATCTATAACATAAGCATCCACCATTGGAAATTGTTCCTGCAATAGTTTTTTTGCTTCTTCCAGTTCGGATTCATTTGTAGAGTTAATGGGATAACCTAAATAAGCTAAAGCAATACCAAAGGCATCCCTTACACTGTTAATCATAAGAATATCACCGGAGTATCCATTGGCATTAACGAAATCGGGATCAAAAAGTGCACCCCAGCTGTCAATTGGTTCTTTAATCATGGATTTATTGTATAAAATACCGACAGTTCCCCAACAGTAAGGAACACTGTATTTATTACCTGGATCAAATTCTTCGGCGCTTTTTAAGTAGGTGGGATCGATGTTCTTGATGTTTGGAACATTATCATAATTAATTTCTGCCAGCATATCTTCATTAATCATTTTTTGAATCATATAGTCAGAAGGACATACTACGTCATATTTAACGGAGCCTGTCTTTATTACAGGGTACATATCCTCATTCTGCTCAAATTCCTTATAATTAACACGGATTCCCGTTTCCTTTTCAAATAAGTCTTTTACCTCAGGGTCGATATATTCACCCCAATTAAAAACATTGAGAGTAGGTTTGCTGCTTTTCTGGCAACCGGATAGAGCGATTATACTAACAAAAGCGAGCAGTAAAACAATCGTAATTTTTTTCATCTTTATCCTCCTTTTGTAAAAACTTCTGTTTGGTGAGAGTAATATAGTACATATAAATAATTTAATTTTTTAAAGTAAAAGTAACATTTATATTCATCTGTTTTCCTTAGCGTTTACGGCTTCACAGGTTTTCGTATCCTGTCGTTTCTTCGGTTAATTAAAACCAGAAGGATTAAAACAGAGATGAATAGCAGAGTGGATAGAGCATACATTTCAGGTTTAATTCCCTTACGTACTTCCGTATAAATTTTGGTTGATAAGGTATCAATAGAAGCACCTTTTGTAAAGTATGTAATTACAAAATCATCTAAGGACATAGTAAAAGCAAGCAAAAATCCGGAGAGTACACCGGGAAAGATATCCGGAAATACTACTTTATAAAAAGCATAACGTTGTGTTGCACCTAAATCCAGGGCTGCTTCATAAGTATTTAAGTTCAGCTGCTTTAGTTTGGGCATGACGCTTAGAATGACATAGGGTATATTAAAGGTTATATGTGCCATTAGAACACTGGAAAAGCCTAAGGAATAGTTTAAGGCTACAAACAATAACATTAGGGAGATACCGGTTACTATATCAGCATTTAACATTGGTATGTTGGTAATTCCCATTAAAACAGCCCTGGGAATCCGTCTCATATTATTCATCGCCAGGGAAGCTGCAGTTCCGATAACGGTGGCAATCAATGCAGACAATAATGCAATGAGTAAGGTGCTGTATAAAGCTGTCATAATATCTTCATCCTGAAATAATCTGGAATACCAGCCAAAGGTAAATCCGCCCCATTTGGAACGGGATTTTGATTTGTTAAAAGATAATATAATCAAAATCAGGATAGGAGCGTAAAGAAACAATAAAATTAACACTAAATAGAATCTTTGGAGAAATTTTTTTACCATACGCTTTTCCCCACCTCCTCTTTATCATATTTAGCAAGTACAGCCATACTTATTAAAATAAATACCATTAATACTAAGGACAGACCGGATCCGGTATGCCAGTTATTCATAGTCTTAAATTGCTGTTCAATTACATTACCGATTAATACAACCTTACTTCCGCCAAGTATATCAGATATAACGAAAGTTGTCAGGGAGGGAACAAAAACCATCGTGATTCCGCTGATTACACCGGGAAGACTTAAGGGTAAAATAATTTTTATTAATGTCTGTATACTGTTGGCACCCAAATCTCTGGCTGCATTAATAATATCATCATTAATTTTTAACATAACATTATAAATAGGTAATATCATAAAGGGCAGGAAGTTGTAAACCATACCAAATATAATGGCAGACGGGGTATTTATGATATTTAATTGCGGCAGATGCAGCAAACCCAGAAACGAGTTAATTATACCGGTTTTCTCCAGAATATTCTGCCAGGCTAAGGTCCTTAGTAAAAAGTTCATCCACATAGGTAAAATAAATATCATAACAATAAAGGAATTACTTTTAAATTTCATGTTATGGAGAATCAAGGCTACGGGATAGGCAAGTACCAGACATAATACGGTACTGATTACAGATAACCTTAAGGAAAGCCAGAGTGCTTTCCGGTTAACGGGATCTGCAATCATAATCAGGTTAGTAAATGTAATACCACCGTCTTCAGAGGAAAATCCGTAATAAATAATCATAAGCAAGGGAATAATGATAAACACTGCCATCCAGATTATATAGGGGAAAGATAACTTAAGCTTACTGTTCATCCATAATCACCGCCTCTTCATCCTCCGACTCCGGTTTATTCATGATCTGTATGTCAAATGGATTTACCGAGATTCCAACTTCACTTCCTACCTGGGAGAAATCGGTACTGTGTACCAGCCATTCATGACCGGCAGCCATAACTTCCATTTCATAATGAACTCCTTTAAAGATTAATGAAGTTACACGACCGGTAATCAGACCCTCCTCCGGTTTTACCAGATCAATATCTTCCGGACGAATAACAACGTCAACCGGTTGATTTTTACCGAACCCAACATCCACACATGGGAAGTTGGTTCCCAGAATATTAACCAGTTTATCTTCAATCATAGTAGCGTGTAAAATATTACTTTCTCCGATAAAATCAGCAACAAAAGCATTCTTTGGTTCATTGTATATCATTTCCGGTGTTCCCACCTGCTGTATGTAACCCTGATTCATAACAACAATGGTATCGGACATGGTTAAGGCTTCTTCCTGGTCATGGGTTACATAAACAAAAGTAATACCAAGTTCATTCTTTAGTCGAATCAGTTCATATTGCATATCCTGTCGGAGCTTTAAATCCAACGCGCCTAAAGGTTCATCCAAAAGTAATACCTTTGGTTCATTTACAATCGCTCTGGCAATTGCAATTCGCTGCTGCTGTCCGCCGCTTAAGGAATCAGGAGTTCGGTTTTCAAAACCCTCCAGGTTAACAAGCTTTAAGGCATATTTTATTTTATCATTGATGTAGGTTTTACTTTTTTTCTTTATTTTTAATCCAAAGGCTATATTTTCAGCTATAGTCATATGGGTAAATAAGGCATACTTCTGAAATACGGTATTTAACTGTCTTTCATTGGGGGGTAATTTCGTAATATCCTTATCATCAAATATTATTTTACCGGAATCCGGATTTTCAAACCCGCCGATAATACGCAGCGTAGTTGTCTTACCGCAGCCGCTTGGTCCCAACAAGGTCAAAAATTCATTTTCTCTTATATATAGGTTGAGGGAATCAAGAACCGTATTATCATCATAAGTCTTTGTAATATCAATTAGATTTATCAGCTTATTGCCTGCCATGTTATATCCTCCTTGGTATTATAATTTTTTATATATAACTTTGTAACTATTGAAAGAGACTCTAGAAATTAGGTGGTGTTGAAATCCATAGCAGGGTGGCACCTTGTTTTTCCGAGGAGGTAATATAATGCTTTTTACCGGCTTTATAATAAAAGGATTCACCTTTTTTTGCTTTGAAAGTTTTATTTCCGATATGTAGTGTAATACTGCCGTTTAATACATATCCGAATTCTTCCCCCTCATGAGGGTTATCAGGGTAGGTGGAACCGCCTGGATCCAATGTCAAAAGAATTGGTTCAAGCATATTTTTTTGGGCATTTGGAATAATCCATTTAATTTCATTCTTTAATTCATTATCGTATTTTTCAAAATAATCCGATTTTTTAAAAACAACCTGTTCGGAAGCCGTTTCGGTAAAAAATTCTTCTAAATTCGTACCTAAGCATTGAAGAATATCTACTAGGGTGGCAATAGAAGGAGAAGTTAAATCTCTTTCTAACTGGGAGATAAATCCTTTAGACAGTTCCGCACGGTCTGCCAGTTCTTCCTGAGTTAAACTTTTTTGAACACGAAGTTCTTTAATCTTTTCTCCAATCTTCACAATAGGCCTCCTTAATAAAAATAAACTTTTTGTTTAGTCTTGCTAAACAAGCGACATATTTTATTATACACGTTATCTTTCCTATGTCAATAAATTAATATGAAAATTTTGTTAATTTTTTTGTATAAATAAAAATAATTAAACGTAAAAAGAAATATGTGATAAATTCATTAAAAACAACACACAAAAAAGGCCAAAATGCAAAAAGCCGGATGCTTAGTGAATTTTGACCTTACATATTAATAAAAGCAGTTTGCTAAATACAGGTAACCGCAGGAAACTAACATATGGTATTGCAGATTATATTAGAAACGAAAATGAATACTTATTAATTTTTTATCTTGGCAGTTTTTTAGTAATTGTAATATTAAACCGTAATTCTAATGACCAAAGAATTTTTTAATATTATCTATCCTGGAAGTCATGCTCATAAACAGCATATCTACAATTGTAACCGCTGTCATAGCTTCTACGACCACTACCCCACGGGGAACTATGATAGGATCATGCCGTCCTTTAATATTAACTTTTATATTTTCACCGGATTTATTTATAGTATCCTGAGTTTTCGCTATGGAAGGTGTTGGTTTAACGGAGGCTCTGAAAATGATTTCGGTTCCGTCACTGATACCGCCTAAGACACCGCCGGCATGATTGGTTAATTTGCGTACCTTACCTTCGTTATCCAGCCTGAAGTTATCATTATTATCAGAGCCCGACATCTGGGAGGATTGAAAACCTGAACCAAATTCAATTCCTTTTACCGCACCAATAGATAATATTGCTTTTGCAAGGTTAGCGTCCAATTTATCAAATACAGGTTCTCCTATACCTGTTGGCATACCACTTACAATACATTCAATAACTCCGCCAACCGAATCTAATTCCTGCATTTTTAAATCCAATAAAGCCTGAGCAGCCATGGATGCCTGCAAATCAGGCATGGCGAGAGGGCTAAGTAAGATATTTTCTTTATTACAGTTCTTATAATCTATGGATATATCGCCAATGGATTTGGTATAAGCACATACATTAATTCCTAGCTGATTCAGGATAGCCATTGCCACGGCACCGGCAGCAACACGCCCTATGGTTTCCCGTCCGGAGGAACGGCCGCCTCCCCGATAGTCACGAAATCCATATTTTTCATCATACGTATAATCCGCATGCCCTGGACGATAATAGTTTGCTATTTCAGAATAGTCACCGGAATGCTGATTTGTATTCATTACAACCAGGGAAATAGGTGTCCCGGTAGTTTTTTGTTCAAAAACACCGGATAAAATTTCAACCTGGTCACATTCTTTCCTGGGTGTGGCATATTTCGTCTGCCCGGGTCTTCTTCGATTCAGATAAACCTGTATCATTTCCTCCGTAAGCGTTAATCCTGCTGGGCAGCCGTCTACAACAACCCCGATACCCTTGCCATGGGATTCACCCCAGGTTGATATTTTAAATAAGTTACCGTATATAGAACCTGACATAATATTCACCTCATTTTCTTTCTTATGTACATTCATACATTAATAGACATAGTATATAAGAAAAGATAACCGTAATCAATATGTATTATGGACATTTGGGCAATAAATTCATATATTGTTATGATTGATAAATTATTTTTTGTTTTATATAAAGAATTTGTTTATCAATTTACTATACATTTACTGCACAAGGAGGTTACTATGCCAAATTATTACGACTTTAATAAGAGTAATGAATATCCAATTCCAAGAAACTCACAAAGTGACAATTTATATGCATCCGGCGAAACCAGAAAGGAACGAAGTGAGAAATTATCAGATAATTTAATTATTGATGACAATTCAGTATATGAAATAGATCCTGACTGCTATGAGAGAGTTAAACAGTTAAGGCTTAATCAGAAGCAGGATTGGAATAAGAAATAGAAAGATTCATAAACAGAAAAAAAGCTGCATCAGCAGCTTTTTTTCTGGACTCATTTTGAATCAAGACTTGTTTTGATGATAATTAGAAGAAACGGCCATCACCACATAAGCAAAGGATTAAGATAATTAATATGATAGAACTGCATCCGTCATTTCTACATCCATCGCCAAATCCACCGCCTAATAAACCATTATTACCGCCACAACAGCACAGTAACAGGATTATTATAAGGATACAAGATGAACCACCGAAAACTCCTCTGTCGCATCCACAGTTTGTTGCTGCTAAATCACTCATGTATGAGCCTCCTATTTGTTATTACAATGTATCATATGAATTTATGCTTGCCTCATTTCCTATATTTTTAAAAAAAATCATATTCTTTTTATCGCAAATAACGACATGATTAGTATATGAATCCCATAGGTTTTCCAATTTTTTATATTAAATCTAAAAAAGCTTGCATACTTCAGCAATCATTATAATATATAACTTATCAGAAGTTGCTTTTCAAACTTCTAATAAAGGCGGTGCTTTTTATCGTCACCCATATAATGATTAATACAGCGGCTGGAAATTGTATAATATATTATTAAAATAATAAATAATATGGAAAAATATAAGGCAATATATATAAATAGCAGAAATATTTGGTTTATATGTTGAAATAATACTTTAATTAAAGTATAATACATGTAATAAAATGGAAAAGGAGGAAATCTATGTATAACATTTTAATTGGCGGAGCTGCCGGTCAGGGTGTTGAAACAACGGCAGCAATACTGGAAAAATTATTAAAAAGATCCGGTTATTATGTATTTACTGTAAGGGACTTTATGTCACGTGTCCGTGGCGGCCATAATTTTTCCATGATCCGATTTGGTACTGAAATAATTACATCCCATAACGATAAATTGGATGGAATCATTGCTCTGAATGATGAAACAGTTATATTACATAAAAATAAATTAAAGGATAAAGGTTTTATTTTATGTGACAGTAGTTTAACAGCAGAAGAACCCGGATCATAAAACTGGATATGGATAAAATGGCAAAAGATTTGGGTAACATCAAAGCTTCCGGAAGTATAGCCGTTGGGGCGGTACTGAAATTGTTCGGAGAAACCTTGGAATATGCGGAAAATATTATGAAAACCTCCGTAAAAGAACAATATCTGGAGGTAAATTTAAAGGCAATAAAAGCCGGTTACGACAGTGTAGAAAAAAGATTTGATCATATGGATGGTAAATACGGTGATTGGATGTTAATATCCGGAAGTAAAGCTCTGGCTATGGGAGCAATAGCTGCAGGTTTAAAATTTTATTCTGCTTATCCTATGTCACCCTCTACTGCTGTTATGGAATTTCTGGCATCAAAATGTAATGAAACCGGTATTGTGGTTGAACAGGCGGAAGATGAGATAGCAGCGATTAATATGGCTTTAGGTGCTTACTATGCCGGAGCACGTGCCATGACTGGTACTTCGGGCGGTGGTTTCTGCCTGAAAGTAGAAGCCTTGGGATTCTCCGGTATCGCTGAAATACCATTGGTTGCAGTAGATGTTCAGCGTCCGGGTCCGGCAACCGGATTACCCACAAGAACAGAACAGAGTGATTTAAAATTTGTAATTTCTGCAGCACAGGGTGAATTTCCCAGAATGGTTATAGCATTAAGAAACCATAAGGACGCGTTTTATCAAACAGCCCGGGCATTTTACCTGGCTGAAAAATATCAGATACCTGTTATTCTGTTAAGTGATCAATATCTTGGTGATTCCACTGCATGCGTGGAACCTTATGATTGTAGCAATATACCGAAAGCTGAACCGGCAAAAGCGGATGAAATGGAAGGCGAATATTTAAGATACGACTTAACGGAGGATGGTATATCACCAAGATTAATTCCGGGTAATTCCAGATACTTTGTTTCCGCAGACAGTGATGAACATGATGTATACGGATTTATTACGGAATCAGCTGAGGTACGTAAAGCTATGATGGATAAGCGTATGAGAAAATTAAATAAATTAGAAGAGGAATTAACAGAACCGGAGTTTATTGGAGCAGAGAACTGTAGTACATTATTACTTGGATGGGGATCCACATATGGACCTATAGCTGAAGCGGTAAAGAGTTTGAATGCAACGGAACATGGTAAATATGGCGCTTTAGTATTTGGCGATCTATATCCTTTACCAACTAAAAAGCTAAAGGAATTAACAGCTTCAGTAAAAAACATTATTAATATAGAGCAAAATGCAACAGGCCAGTTAGCAGATTTAATACGGGAGAAGACTGGAATTACGTGTACAAATTCCGTACTAAAGTATGACGGCCGACAGATATCCGGCGAGGAGATTACGCAAAGATTACTGAAAGGAGGCTGTATTTAATATGGATACATTCAGCACTTATGAAACAGCCTGGTGTCCGGGCTGCGGTAATTTTAACATATTAAGATGTTTAAAAACAGCCTTGGAGGAACTTGGCAAAGATCCTTTTGAAGTACTTATGGTTGCGGGTATCGGCCAGGCAGCCAAGACACCGCAATATATCAGCGCCAACCGTTTCTGCGGTTTACACGGAAGATCATTACCTGCAGCAGTGGCAGCAAAAATAGCCAATGAAAAACTTACCGTAATCGTAAACACCGGCGACGGTGACTCTTATGGTGAGGGCGGCAATCACTTTATACATAATATAAGAAGAAATGTAGATATAACTCATTTTGTTCATGATAACCAGATTTACGGATTAACCAAAGGCCAGGCATCACCTACAACTGGAGAAGGACATAAAACAGACGTACAGATAAACGGTAACAGTAATACACCTTTTAACCCCATACTTATGGCAATCTCAGCGGGAGCCGGATTTGTTGCAAGATCGTTTAGCGGAGATACGGAGCATTTGATTTCTGTTATGAAAGAAGCAATCAGTTATAAAGGATATGCATTTGTTGATATTTTGCAGCCATGTATCAGTTTTAATAAGGTGAATACTTTTGCGTTTTATAAGAACCGGGTTTATCATTTAGAGGATAATTATGATCCCACGGATAAAATGGCTGCTTTTGGGAAAGCCCTGGAATTCGGAGATAAGATTCCTATTGGTATCATATACCGGGAAACAAAAGCAGATTTTCATGCAAAAAATCAGATATTAAAATCCGGAGAACCTTTATTGAACAGGCCAACAGATCCAGAGGTTATGGAAAAATTAATACAGGAGTTTGTATAAAGAAAAATTATAGATTCATACTATAAAACAGGTCACTATACAAATTAGGTAATTGCGAAACACCATTATTGCATCTATATACCATACAATTATACTATTTCAGAGCCAAATCTGTCCCATAGGGCAACTGAAGCTATGAAATAGTATTAATTGTATGGTATATTCAGAAAATTAAATAGTTTCGCAATTGCCTATATTATAAATATTAAGGAGGTATATTATGGCAGTTTCAAATGCAATGACAAGTGACTTTTTACATTCCGCATACGGCGGTGAAAGTATGGCACACATGAGATATCTAACCTGGGGGGCTGTAGCTGAAAAAGAGGGTTTCCCCAATATTGCAAAGCTTTTTGAGGCCATATCCTTTGCGGAAAGAGTTCATGCAAATAATCATTTTAAGGAAATCGACGGGACTACCTCGGATGCTACCGTTACGGCCGGAGCAGTATTTGGAACGGGCAAAACGGTTGATAATTTACAGGGGGCCATCAACGGAGAACTCCATGAAGTAGAGCAAATGTATCCGGTTTATTTAAATGCCGCTGAATTTCAAAATGAAAAGGGGGCACAGCGCTCTTTCCATTTTGCTCTTGAAGCAGAAAAAATACACGCTGATTTATTTGCACAGGCACAGAATGCGGCAAAAGAAGGAAAAGACATGGAATTAAAATCCGTTTATATCTGTCCGGTCTGCGGTCATACCGTACTAGACGGAGCTCCGGATAATTGTCCTGTTTGCGGTGCTAAAAAAGATATGTATAAGAAATTCTAAATAGATGGATATATATCTGTATATATTTGTTGTCTGATGGATTATGGCGTAACAAGATTATATGGTATGAAATATTTGGCAGATAAAATTGTTCCGCTATAATCTGTTATAATTAGAAAAGCTGATATAAATTTATAATCTAACAACCTGGTCTGGAATATGGTTAAATTTCACAAAATCTCTGCGAAATTAAACTATTTCCAGACCAAAATTATGTAAATTATTTTTTGTATCAGCTTTTTTATAACCTGTTTTTATTCTAACAATTTTGGGATATTTAATAATCCCCAGCCCTGCTTTGACCAGGGATAACCTAAATCAACTGCGCTTTCCCTGAGTTTTAATTTAACTTCCTTATTCGTCATTTTCGGATATTTGGATAATAATAAAGCAATTGCACCGGAAACTATTGGCGTTGCCATAGAGGTTCCGCTTTTTATGGTATACATTAAATTGGAATAATCATTGCGTGGATTATTCAGTAAATTATAACGGTATCTTTGATAATTTTTCATTGTACTGCAGGATATGATATTAGAACCCGGTGCCACAATATCAGGTTTTTTAATGCAGGAAGCCGTAGGCCCCCTTCCGGAATAATCCATTGTCTTATTACCAAATAATTCAACGGTAATCCGGTCATCGGAGGAGCCTACTGTGATCACTTTTCTGCTGATTCCCGGAGTAGATATGGACATGGGGCCGGGACCATTATTGCCGGCAGCTACAACCACCACAATTCCTGCATCCCAGACGGCATTAACACCTTTGACCAATAAAGAGTTCTCATCCACATTTTCCTTCGTTGTAGTTCCGACGGATATATTAACAACACGGATATTATATCTTTCTTTGTTATCAATGATCCATTGCAGACCGGCTAAAACATCGGATATATTGCCGTCACCTTTCTGGTCTAGAACTTTAATTCCAACCAGATTGCATTTTGGCGCTACTCCAATATATTTACGGTTAGATAAAAATCCGTTTCCACCGATAATACCGGCCACATGACTTCCGTGGCCGTTGTCATCATAAGGTTCCGTTCTGCCGTGTATCAGATCATAAAAACCCAGTATGCGGGTACCGCCTTCCGTAAAATCCTTATGCATACATATACCTGTATCTACAACGGCAACTCCGATGTTTTCACCAAATATCTTTCTTTCATGTGCCCACTTTAACTCAATGATTTCCGCTGCGCGGTTCATTTGGGCAGTAATATGGGTGTCAACCTCATAACTCCATAATGCATTTTCTTCTTGCAGCTGATCCAATCTGTCTTGCTCCACTTCAATGACATAAGAATCAATCATAGGAAGCCGATATTTAACCTTTCCCATAGCTGCAACTTCGTCATAATTATTTTCATAGTCACTGCAACTAACAATGATTTGTATATTTTGCTTTGTATTCATGGCAGCCCAAATTCTTTCTTTATATCATTATTAATCTTATGAACGGCCTCCTTGTCTTTATGCAAATAATTACAAGATAATTTAATGATAAATGACAAGGGAATTCTGACAAATTAATTCGAAATCTGCCATAATAAAGTAATACAAAAAAAATAGGATTGCTATCAGGTTCAGGACAATCTCTGGCAGCCTTCACAAAGATAAATACTCCCGCCTAAATAGGCTTCTTTTTTAATTAAGGTACCACATACAGGGCAAGGCTTACCGGCGGTATTTTTACTTAATATCGTATGATATCCGCCGTTTTTGCCAAACAAATCTTTTTCCGTATCACGTCCGCCGTCTTTTGCCATCCTATTAATTACTGTTTTTACAGCATCAAACAATCCGTTAGTTTCATCCCTTGCCAGGGTATCTATTTTTCTTTTGGGGTGTATTTTTGCATGAAATAATATATCCTGCAAAATACCATTTCCAAGTCCCGGAATACGCTGTTCCGTTGCTAAAAAGGCTTTAGCGGAGAGATTTTTTTTATTCTCTTCCTGAAACATGGTGTCAAAATAGGACTTTGAGAAATCGGTACTTAAAGGAGAGGGCTTCCTTTTGGCAACCAGATAGTAGGGATTCTCATTTTCACCTTCATGATAGACCCATAAACCTCCGTACATCTGGACACAACAGACCAGGGATGAATCATCCTCAAAATCAATCCTCAGTTGATGTTTAGCCGGTATTTTATCCCTTTTTTCAAAATAACGAATATTCACACCGTCGCTGAATAATATCCGTATGTCACCGGCATATAGTTCCACTTGACCCGCAACTGCTTTTGCCTCCTTAATGCTTTGGCCAGTAAGTAAAAACCGGTAATTACTCGGATCACCAAAATACCAGGCAAATTTATGGGGTGATGAATTAGCAACTGCGTTTTTAATTAGTTTGCCTTTCAGAGTTTGGTTAATCTGTTTGGAAATAGAATAACTTTCTGGTAGCTCCAGCATAATAGCCTCCTTTAATACCTTAATTTTACAATTATTATATCAAAAATGTATTTATTTCACAATGAAATCATATTTTTTGCATCTTAAGATAAAATTAAGATGACTTCTTACAAAAGTAAGAGTAAAATAGAAGTCGGGGCAAAATTTAAAAAAGTAAGGCAATTATGATTTTATTACAATTAGGTATGATATTTAAGAAAGGAAGAGATGTATGTTAAAAAGAAGTAAAAAATTATTTGTATTGCTACTCGCTTGTATTATGACTGTTTCTTCAGCGATTTTTCCAAAAGAAGTCAGCGGAGCTGTAAAACAGTATGGAATAATCGTTGCTGACAAAAATGGAAAGTATTCCTTTTATGATTTGAACAGTAAGACGAAAGCTGCCGGGATAGAGATCACGCAAAGCGGTAATATCATGGTACCCTTAAAGAAATTAACCAGTCTGATGCCTGCTTTAAGCTTTAGCTATGATTCAAAGATGAAAAAGGCTGCTGTTGTAAATATAAGTAACGGCAGGAAAGTTACTTTTACTAAAGATAGTAATTATTGTGATTATTATGCCAATTCCAAGTCCAAACCGGTTAAAAAATCAATGCCCTATAAAGCCTATATTTCCACAAACAGTTCTGTAATGATGATTCATATGTCTGCCTTAAAGTGGGTTATGTCAGTTACAACAGGGGTTAAATCTTTTAAAACTGCAGAAATGCAGACGACAGGATATGATACATATACATACAGCGGGTTAATTGCTTATAATCCTTATGGGGCTGTATCAGCGATCCCTAAAGCTACCAGTGTTACGAACATCTCTAATACGGTCAAAGTTACAATTCCGGAGGGTTATTCCGTAGCTCAAGTATTTAACCTGCTTGTTAAAAAAGGAGTTTGTCCGAATACGACCGGTTTATATGATGCTCTTAATAATTATGATTACAGTAAATATACCCTAGTCAATGAGATAGTGAAAAATAAAAACAGATGCTTTCGTCTGGAAGGGTATTTATTCCCTGATACCTATGAATTTTATCGGTTAAGTAAACCGGAAGATGCAATCGGAAAGTTTTTACGGAATACAGAGTCTAAGATTACTGCACAAGACAGAGAAAAGGCAGAAAGCCTTGGTTATTCCATGGATGAAATATTAACAATTGCATCCCTGATTGAAAAGGAAGCGGGAAATTCAGAACAAAAGGCTATGATTTCATCCGTTATCCATAACCGTTTGAATGATAATATGAAGTTACAGCTGGATGCTTCCATTTTTTATGTGGAACGATATATTAAACCTTATATTACCGGAGATATTAACCGTTATAATTCATATTATAATACTTATAAATGCAGTGCCTTACCAGCAGGACCGATATGTAATCCAGGCAAAGCCTCCATCCAGGCAGCGTTAAATCCTGCGGAGACGGATTATTTATATTTTTATAGTGATGAGAATGGAAAATATTATTACGCATCAACGTATGAAGAAATCCAAGCGGTTTCAGGCAAATAAGAAAGAATTTATAAGATAAGATTTTATAATGATATTTTATCAAATATAATTTAGTATTTAAACGATAAGTCAGTTCGAACTCTATATATTTTTGTAGTGTTCAACTGGCTTATATTTTTATAAATATTTTATAAAGTATTTATATTTATTTAATTGTATATTTGTTATATAAGGTGTATAACATATATTACAAAGGATATAAAAATATTGGATCCTTTACAATAGAAATGGTTCTATTGCAAATTAAAAGAATGGAGTGATTTTTATGTTAAGACCAATGTTATTTGAACAAACGCAACCTTTATTTTTCAGTAAGTTTTACAATGATTTCTTTGGAGATTTGATGAATGGTTTGGGTAGTTTTAGTACGGACGTAATCGATAAAGGTGATCATTATCTGCTGCAGGCTGAAATGCCCGGGTTTAAGAAAGAGGAAATTAGTATAGATTTAGATAATGATGCTTTAAGAATTACTGCAAAACACAGAGAAGAAAGTAAAGAAGAAAAAGATAACTATATCAGACAGGAAAGGCGTTATAATTCCTATTCAAGAAGTTTTAATGTAAGTGGTATCAGTAAAGATAACATATCTGCATCCTATAATAACGGAATACTAGAATTAAAACTTCCGAAAGAAAATGCTGAAATAATTGATTCCAAACGTATAGAAATTCAATAATTCTTTCTTTAGATAAACGGGGTGTCCTGGCAAAGGGGTCAGGACACCCCGTTTTTTTTCCGGGAAGCAAAATGAGAATTAATTTGTGAAAAAATTGTGTTTCAACATTTCTCCATAAAACCTCCATATAAATTAAATATACTCTAGGAGAAGATTAAGTTAAGGAGGCAGTGTTAAATGAAGAAAAATGCAGTTATTATATTAGCAGTTATTGCAATTTCAGTTGCATCTGTTAAAACAGGTTATGCTTTCTATGGAAAACAAATATCGAATACTAAGACGAATGTAACACAAGTAACAAGTAACACAGATAACGTTAGGGAAGGAGTATCTCAAACCGCTTTTTTAGAAACAGATAATACTCAGAATGAAACAAATGAAACAACGGATCAGATATTAGATTCAAATGATCCTACGCTGGCAGCTTCCGGACAGGCGGATGATAGTTTAAACAGCGCTAATTGCTGCGGAAGCGGATCAATTTCCATGATTGATGAGAATGGTAATCTAAAAGACCGTGAAACCTTTGAGAAAGAGTTAAAGGATGCTGTGGCAAATGGAGATATCACCGAGGATGATGCGGAATACTATTCCTTTATGTATGGACAGTGCGCCCAGGCATTTGGTGCAGGGGCTTCTGATTCTGGCAATCCGTCGACCAATAACAATAATGGAAACTTTCCTTCCTGTCATTAATAAAACGATGAAACTACTTAGATTAGAAGAGAGGAATAAATAATGGCAAATAAGAAACAAACTAAAAAACCAGAAAACCAAAAGGTGAATCCCCTTATGATCGGTGCTGTAGCCGTAGCTGCTATCGCTTTGTCACTTGTTTTATTTGCACCAAAAGGAGATAAAAATTCGAATACAGGTGCTGCAAATACAACAGAAACTACCGTTTCTGCAAATAAGTCAGAAACTGACGGTACTGCAAATACATCAGAAGCTGCCGCTTCTACAGATTCCAATGCAAAAAAAGCAGTATTAAATGATAACGGGGATGTAGTGATTAATGTAGCCGATATTACGGAAAATGCAACATTTTATGAATATGATTCCAATGGAACAACGATGGGATTATTTGCAGTAAAAGCAAGTGACGGTACAATCCGTACAGCTTTAAACACCTGTCAGGTATGTAACGGCAGCCCTTATGCTTATTTTGAACAACAAGGTGATTCTTTTCAATGTCAGAACTGCGGTAACCAATTCAGCCTGGATATGATTGGACAGGAGCGCGGCGGTTGTAATCCTGTACCTATTACAGCAGATGACGAAACAGCTAATGATACAGAAATCGTTATTCCGGCTAAATTCTTAAAGGATAATGCCGAGAAATTCACGAACTGGAAGAAATTCTAATGAATCAGATAAAAAAGAAATTATCAGTTTCAGGTATGAGCTGCGCACATTGTGAACTGACAATTGAAAATACCTTATCCGGTTTAAAAGGTGTAGAAACTGTTAAGGCAAGTTTCGGCAAAGGTGAAGTTTTCGTAGTCTATGATGAGGATATTGTAAAGCTTGAAAAAATTAAATCAGCTATTAACCATTTAGATTATAAAGTGGTTGAAGACTTACCTGAAACGAAACCGGCCCTAAATTCCCAGGCAATCTATATTTTAATTATGTTGTTTGGCGGATATATTATATTAAAACATTTTGGCTTACTGGATTTTACTAATTTCTTCCCTCAGATACAAAATAATATGGGATACGGAATGCTGTTTCTGATTGGACTTTTGACCTCACTCCATTGCGTAGCCATGTGTGGCGGTATAAATCTGGCGCAAAGCGTTAACTCAGTTAAGGGCGGCCATTCCGTGATATTACCGAATCTTTTATACAATCTCGGACGTGTGGTATCTTATACTGTTATTGGTGGCATTGTAGGTGAACTGGGCTCCGTAATCAGCTTCGGCGGTGGATTCCGCGGTGCAATTGCAGTATTTGCAGGAGTTTTTATGGTAATCATGGGTTTAAATATGCTTAATATTTTTCCGTGGCTCCGCAGATTTAATTTACGAATGCCAAAGTTTATCGGTAAGAGGATTAGTAAAGAAAAATATAAAAAACATTCATCCTTTTATATTGGCTTGTTAAATGGTTTAATGCCATGCGGCCCTCTGCAAAGTATGCAGCTTTATGCTCTTTCGACCGGAAGTTTTTTTGCAGGTGCTTTATCCATGTTCTTATTTAGTCTTGGTACGGTTCCTTTAATGTACATCCTTGGAACCTTAAGCAGTAAATTAAATAAACGATTTACAGAAAAAATGATGGCTGTCTGTGCCATGCTGGTTGTTGTATTAGGTATTGGAATGCTTAATAACGGGTTGGCTTTATCCGGTATAACTGTTCCCCAGATACAGACCAGTGCGGAATCCGTTAACGTTGCAGAGAGCAATGGGGAGTATCAATCGATAACTACTTCTCTGGATTATGGAAGATATCCGGCAATCACCGTAAAAGCTGGGATCCCGGTTAAATGGACCATTAAGGCCGATAAGGGAATGATTAATGGATGTAATAATGAAATGATTATATCGGAATATGATCTTAAAGTTAACCTGAAAGAAGGAGATAATGTTATAGAATTTACACCAACGAAAGCAGGTAAATATGGATACAGCTGCTGGATGGGAATGATACGCAGTTCCATTACAGTTGTAGAATAGTTAATAATAAGACTTCATATACTTACGCTGCTTTGCACCAACAATAAGGGACATGATGTGAAAGTTAATTTTGCATCGTGTCCCTTATTGTTTTGGGTACTTATTCCTGTTTCTTTACATAATATTAACAATTCTTAAATATACGTTTTACTTAAAATTGATATTCTTATTTGGAAAAAAGACGAAAAAGCAGAATGTAAGTAATAAGAAAGTTGGGGAAAACTTATGAAAAAAGAAAAAGGAAATAGTAAAGAAGCCGAAATACGAATAAGAAAGGGCAAGGTAAAAATAAGTGGTATTAAGGATTACCGAAATAAATTCTTAAATTTATCTATATATAAAAGATTAAATTTAACATTTTTATACACGGGGCTTATCGCTTTATTTATTGTAATAATTGGTATTGTTAATATGAAGATTATAGATGGTAAATTAAATCGGTTTTATGACGGACCTTATACTGTAGAAGAAAATGTACTGAAGTCACAGGTTGCCATGAAAAACATAGAAAATAACATTTATAGGGCTTATATGACTAAAAAAGAAGAACTTTGCAAAAAGTATATTGAAGCTTCAGAGGATGAATATGATAAATTAGAGTCGAGTGTTAACGAATTATCGAATGCATTAAGTTTGCTTAAAAATGATAATATAGAAACGGTGAATAATTTAAAATCAGAATTTGAGAAAGGTAACCGGTATCGAAGTCTGATATTAGAGAGTGCGAATTCCTTTGATCAGGATAAAATATACAGTATCTACAAAAATGATTATGTGCCGATATTAGATCATATTGTTACAGAACTCAGTGATATTGAAAGTAATTTTGTTATTTATGGTAAAGATTATATGAAACAAGCGGACCAGACTGTTAGTAGAAGTATACTTATATTCATTCTCTTAATTCTCACAGGAGCGGGCAGCTGTATTTACTTGTTGAAAATAACCATAAAAAGTATTACGGGACCTATAGCTAAATTGGAGAAGGCAATGGATTCCTTATCAATAGGCGATTTAGGAATTGAAATCATAAAGTCTTCAGAAGACGAAATGGGTACTTTATGTGATTCTGTCATGGAAACTGTACATAAGCTTAAGAATTATATTACCGATATAACGGATACGGTAAAACAGCTGGAAGAAAAAGATATGACTGCCCATGTTTCAATTGAATATGAAGGAGATTTTAAACCGATTCAGAATTCACTCAATAATACAATAATTTCTTTACGTAATATGATACAAATAATTTCAGATACTGCAGAACAGATAACAATTGGTGCGGATCAAATCTCCCAGACTGCGAAAATTGTTGCTGAGGGTGGTTCAGAACAAATGAGTGCAATTAGTCAATTAGCAGAACAAATCCATACAATAGTTATTTTAGCCGAAACAAATGTTAAAGATGCCTTATACATTCGGGAACTATCTAAAAATACCGTCACTGCGGCACAGCTCGGTAATAGTCATATGACGGCATTGGTACATGCCATGGAAGCAATTGCAGAACATTCCGGTAAAATCTCAAAGGTAATTCATGTAATAGAAGCAATAGCGGAGCAGACGAATTTATTATCTCTTAATGCATCCATAGAAGCAGCAAGAGCAGGTAATGCGGGTAAAGGATTTGGTGTAGTTGCTGCAGAAATAGGCAAATTAGCTTCGGAATGCAGAGATGCGGTTAAATCCAGTGCTGAACTTATAAATGGTACAATAAACGCTATAAAAGATGGGGTTTTGGTTGCAAATGAAACAGCAGATAAGTTTCAATTAATTCTTGCGGAATCCGAAAAAACCAATCAGGTTATGGTAAGTATAGCGGACAATTCTAAAAGAGAGGAAGAAAAATTACAGGATTCCATGGCATATCTAAAACAGATTACGCATATTGCCGAAACGAATTCTGCAGCCTCACAGGAAAGTTCGGCTATGAGTAATGATTTCATAAGTCAGGCAGGAAAACTTGAGGAACTGCTTCATTCCTATACTTTATCCTGATTATTAAATAGAAACGATAATAGGTTGCGCCTTATGTTAAATAAAATTGAATATTGCTGAATTTTGTTGCACCTTTTGTATGCAAGAACCATATTATTATACTGTAAGGATTATATATCCTGATCCATTTAGAAAGGAGTTTTTGCATGAACGCTGATCATAATTCATCAACTTCGAAATCTTCAATTGATAATTCAAATGTAGATAAATCTATTGTAACAGCTACCAGTATGGGTAATTCATGGAACCAGGGACGCCCGTCCGGCCCGCCAAACCAGTACCCGCCGGATACCCCCAGGCCGCCATATCCTCCATGCCCACCGGATCCCCCCAAGCCGCCGTATCCTCCATGCCCACCCGGACCTCCAGGACCGCCCGGACCTCCAGGACCACCCGGACCGCAAGGCCCACAAGGTCCGCAAGGATTAATTGGTCCTATGGGACCTAGAGGCCCAGCAGGCCCGGCAGGACCTCCAGGTCCACAAGGTCCTGCGGGAGCTACGGGAGCAACGGGAGCAACCGGCCCGGCAGGTGCGCCAGGTCCAATCGGTCCAACTGGCCCGCAAGGTGAGCAAGGACCTATAGGTTTAACAGGAGCAACAGGAGCTACCGGTCCAATCGGCCCGGCAGGTCCACAAGGCGAACCAGGCCCGGCAGGTCCGGCAGGAATTCCCGGCCCGGCAGGTCCACAAGGTCCAGCAGGAGCAACCGGCCCAGCAGGTCCACAGGGTGAAGCAGGTCCAGCAGGAGCTACGGGAGCAACGGGAGCAACCGGTCCGGCAGGTCCGGTAGGTCCAATCGGCCCGGTAGGTCCAGCAGGTCCAACCGGTCCAGTAGGCCCAATCGGTCCAATCGGTCCGGCAGGTCCACAAGGTGAACCAGGTCCAACAGGAGCAACCGGTCCGGCAGGTCCGGTAGGTCCAATTGGTCCGGCAGGTCCAACCGGTCCGGTAGGTCCAATCGGTCCAATCGGTCCGGCAGGTCCACAAGGTGAACCAGGTCCAACAGGAGCAACCGGTCCGGCAGGTCCGGTAGGTCCAATTGGTCCGGCAGGTCCAACCGGTCCAGTAGGTCCAGCAGGCCCTCCAGGCCCTCCAGGTCCAACAGGAGCAACCGGTCCAGCAGGCCCTCCGGGTCCAACCGGTCCAGTAGGTCCAACCGGCCCAGCAGGCCCAACCGGTCCAACCGGTCCAGTAGGTCCAGCAGGTCCTCCAGGCCCTCCAGGTCCAGCAGGTAGCTTAGAAAGTTATGTATATCGTTACAGTACTGACCCGTCTATTACTATCCTTGGCGGAGATGATTTTACTTTTTCAAGCGGTAGTGTACCGGCAGTACCCACAGGTATAACTCTACCAAATGCTACAGAAACTATTTTAAATGAACCTGGTTTTTATCTGGTATCTTTTACTGCGGATGTTATTGGGGCCTTAACTTCTATATCCATTAATTTAAATGGTACTCCTGTTCCTGGCGGAACGGCAGGTGCATTTGCAGCTACCAATATTATTGAAATTAGTGCTATTGTTGAGGTTACTCAGGCTCCGGCAGTTCTTACTATTTGTAACAATTCATTTGCAACTATCGGATTCCCGATTCTTGCACCGGGCAGTGTAGTAAGTTCCTTATATATTTTAAAATTATAAGTAACTCATAGATAGATGATGGGCTGTTGCTAAATATTTAGCAACAGCCTTAATTTCCGCGAAAGCAAAGTGAGAATTAGCAAGCTTGCTTGCAATAATTCGAACGCGCACGCGAACCGAAGAAACTCGCAAAGCGTGTTTCTTCCGGTTGTAGGCTTTAGCCTGCTGAACATAGAGGAGTTTCTCTCAACAGAGAAACGGATCTATGCTCAGTAATAAACCACCCGCTTTGCGGGCAATGTCGTCAACTTAAGCCAATTTATGCACTTTAAAAATCTCATCAATTTTTGTTAGCCCTTGAAAAAACATGTGAAATAAAGCTATTTCAAATGAAATAACTTTAAATGAACAGATTTTATTGTGTTTATAAACAATTCTTCATATGAGAATAGAATTTTCGTCGAGTATGTTTGCGATATCGCCCGTATTTTCTATTCGGCCGGACTATAGAACGTACCATTGCAGCTTCTTCTGTTAGCAAATATATCGTTTGAATCACAATGTCCATTTCTGATTTCAACAGTATTAATATAGCACTTTTTGTTCTGCTTAAGATAAACTACGGTTTGCCTGATAGGTATGTTTTTTGAAAATTAATGAGGAATCTGATGAAATTTTCGATTTCAAGACGGTTTTTTAATTCACGCCAAATGATGTGTTGCGGCAGGAAGGGGTTATTTCCGAGGTGTTGGGGAGGATTGCCATAATGGCAGAGCAATACCCTGAATTAAAAACTAATCAAAATTATATAAAAGCAAGACGCAGTGGAAACTTTTGAAAACATGGTGCGCACCAGTCGCTTGATTTACAATGATAGCGTGACAAAACTTAACCGTGAAATCCGTATGTTCCCGGTCTCCATGATTGCTGGGATGTTAAGATTTCGGAAAAGAGAGTATCTTGAGGAGCAGTAGCCAAGGTAGATGTAATTATCAAACCATCTGACGATGCAGAAATTTGACGCGAAGAAACGACAATTGCTTGGAATTAGAGCAAGACCAAAGTCATCCAATTAAGATCCCTATAAAGAAAAAAGTCTTGAAATTTTGTAATTTCAAGGCTTTTTTCAGTTATATGGAAGCCTATTATCTAAGACATGGCAATAAGTAAAATAAGAGATTCAAGAATCCAAATTACGATTCGTGCGGTAGGAGACACGATTCGTGCGGTAAACGGTTATTAAGTGAAAGATTTGGTAATATTATGATAAGCCATAGCGATTGAACAAGGAAACCTGTTACAAAAATGTATCAGTTTGAAAAAAGATTATAGAAAGAGAGTGAGACGTATGCAAAGGGGGAGTATTATGTTTAGTTTAGAAGAGACTTATAATCAAGCAATAATAATTTCGCGCAATATTGTGGAAGATATCAGGTTTGGCAGAAATTTATACTTAAATCCTGTTGAAATGTGCTCTATTCAAATTTGTAAATATCTAGATGATGATGCGAACATATTAACATTTCTAAACAGTGTTCAGGATAAAAACCCTTATATGTATTCGCATTCAGCTAATGTAGCTTTTATATCATTTGTCATTGGCAAATGGCTGAATCTAGATCATTTAAAACTAGAAAACCTGGTTCGTACAGGGATTTTACATGATATAGGGAAAGCAAAGATTAAAGATAGTCTATTAAATAAGGCTGATATTTTAACATTAGAAGAGGTTGAAAAATTGAAATCTCATCCTGTCATTGGCTATAAAATATTAGAAAGCGTCAACACATTCGATCCAGAAGTGTTACAGGGTATTTTATTCCACCATGAAAGAATGGATGGTTCAGGTTATCCCTTGGGGCTAAAGGCAGAAAAAATTAATTTGTTCAGTAGGATAATAGCAATAGCTGATACATTTGATGCAATCACAGCTACCAGAACATATAGAAAAAAGAATTCACCTTTAAAAGCGATTGAGGAAATACAAGTAAACAGCTTCAACCATCTGGATCCACATATTTGTCAGATTTTTATTAATAATATTATTGACTGCTATAATGGTAGATCGATTCGGTTAAGTAACGAACAAGTCGGTAATATAGTGTATATTAACCCAATAGATATAACGAAACCAATAGTTCAATGTGAAAATGAGTATTATGATTTGTCGATAGAAGAAGATATTGAAGTAGTTGAGTTTCTTTAGTGCGGGTAAGCTACAAAAAAGCTTTGAAATCCAATCATTTCAAAGCTTTTTTGCTACATGCGTCAGGTTGTCTTCTCCATCGGCAGCATAAGCTGTAAGATGAACACCCCACCTTCGATTTCCAGGGAATATAATCCTCCATGGCGTTCCACTATGGCAACCATGCTCTTGATTCCGAAGCCATGTCCGGCATCTGTTCTATTTGATTTGGGCAAGTCACCCTCCATTTCAATCTTTCCTACATAAGCATTTTCTGTAGCAACAACCAGTTTGTTACCATTGATAATGGCGTGGATATAAACCTTGCGAAGCTTCTCCTCCTCTACCTGACTAGTTGCGGAAATGGCATTTTCCAGTGCATTGGATAGAAGAGCACAAAGTTCGGTGTCGTTTACAGCAATTTTTTCTGGTAGTTTGACATCTACTTGTAGTTTAACATTCACCTTCCTTGCTTTGCTTTCAAAGTTGGATAAAATCAGATTTACAGTTTCATTTTCGCAATATCGTATTGGTGTAAGAGAATCAATTGCCGCTTCAGTACTTGCAAGATATTTTTTGATTCTCTGGAGATCACCATCGGCTGCAAAACTGCCAATTAACGATAGATGATGACGCATATCGTGGCGATAGATTACGGTGTTGTTTTGCATCTGACGCATCGTGTCAAGCTCTAACCGGGCCTGATGGAATTGGGAGGCATAGATGTCCCTTTCCCGCTGAGCTTTGATCTGTTTTTGTGTTTCATTGAAGTATAGGAGAACAAACACTAAGTAAAAGGTACAAATTACAGAAGGAGTAAATTGAACTGCTCCTCGAACACCGGAATATAGCCAGTCCGTATAGATGGTAGTGACATAGTCAAACAAATAGTACCAAAGAGGTACTGCAGCAAAAAGTAGGCAGGTGCGTTTTGAACGCTCAAACATTTGTCTTACAGAGTCAGCTACATATCTTTTAAGGAAATAATATACAAAACACATAGAAATCAAGTAACCGATATGATCAGCAAGACTGTTGCCGAAAACTGCCGCTGCCACCGAGCCAAACCAGCGAGGTATCTGGCAGCAAAGATAGGCTGTCAGTACGCTACTAATTGCAATCGGCCATGGACGCCTGAAATATAGTATGAGGAGTGCAATCGACGGTATATGGGTAATGAAAGGGTACAGCTTCATCGTATTTTGTAATCCCAACATCTGCCAACATAGTATTTGAATGAAGAGAATAATTGCATAAAAAACTGTAATCATCAGTTTAGCTGACCGTGTTCGCTGCACACCGGCAAAAAGAAGAGACACCGCCACACCAAATACCAAAACAAGGCCGGAGCGAAAGATGAGCAAATTATTAATCAACATTGTGCATTCCCCTCTCATTTGGTGATAGCAGATATTTCAAATACGCAGCTTTTGCATTCGAAAAGGCATCTCTTGCAACAGGCACCGTTTTACCAATCAGGGTAGAAAAGCCTCCTTTATTAAGTTCGGTTACTTGGCGCAGGTTTACAACATAAGAACGGTGAGGCTTATAAAAATGAGGGTCAGACAACAATTCACTTTCATAATCGGAAAGGTAGCCATAAGATTCTCGCACCTCGCCGTCTGCAAGGGCAAACTGTACTTTGCGGTTTATGACTTCCACATATACAATTTGTGAAAAGGGCATCTTTACGATGCCACTTCCTGTTTTTAGAGTCAAATACGCATCCTCTTGCGTAAACCTGATTAGTTGTTTATGAATGGATGGAAATATCTCATCCTTACGTGCAGGCTTCATTATGTAGTCATTAGCGCCTACACGGTAACTCTCCACAGCAAACTCACGGGATGAGGTGAGGAAAATAATCGGAATTTCACTATTTGAACGGCGAATTTCTTTCGCAGCATCCATTCCTGTAATACCCGGCATAAGGATGTCCAAAAGTAATAAATCAAAACGTCTTTCTCTCATGGTCTCTATAAGTTCCATAGCACTGTGAAAAGCTTCGTATGTAACCGAGCTGTCATACTCCCGACAGTAATCCTCCAGCAAACTGGAAATACGGGTAAGCTCATCTATATTGTCATCACAAACAGCTATATGCATGTTATTTTCCTCCATTTATGTATAAATATCCAATTGTATTTTATCATAAAGCAATGAGAGGTTCAAGAATTCAATTGCATTTTAATCAGAATGCAACATAATTCGTGTGGTATAAGATATGATTCGTGCGGTAAAATACATGTTTCGTGCGGTAAACGGTTTTTAAAGGAACGAATATGATACTATTATGTCGAGCAATAGAGATTTTAATTAAAATACGGGGGGTGACTTCTATGACAACAGTATCATTTCTGGGCAGGAGTTTGACACAAAGAAGAGGCAGTTACTCGGAAAGAAAGACAACATGAAGGAGGAGTGAATCATATGAAAAATAATTTAGGAAATGCATTATGGAAAAAGCATATATTAGTTTTGCTGGCTCTGACGATGCTATTTGCTCTGACAGCTTGCGGTGCGGAAAAAAGTGTGCCATCAGAGGATACCCAGGATACCGTGGAAAGCGTGTCTACCGACACGGAATGGACAGTTTACTGGTATCTGTGTGGAAGTGATTTAGAAAGCAATTACTGCGCCGCAACCAATGACCTTGCGGAGCTGATGGATGTGAAACTTCCGGAAAATGTGAAGGTGATCATTCAAACCGGCGGAACATCAAGCTGGCAAAATGAAGTTGTCAGTGCGGATACGCTTGGGCGCTATGTCTATGACCATAACGGATTACAGCTCGTTGAAGAGCTTCCCTCTGCTAGTATGGGCGACGCGCAGACACTTAAGGATTTTCTTACTTTCGGGAAAGAAAACTACCCTGCTAAGCGCACTGCGGTGGTGTTTTGGAACCACGGCGGCGGTTCGGTGTCGGGTGCGGCCTTTGACGAGCTGTATGGCATGGATTCCTTAAGCCTTGCAGAAATGTATCAGGCATTCTCGGAAACCTTTGGAGAAAATCCGCAGAATCAGCCAGTGGACATTATCGGCTTTGATACCTGTCTCATGGCAACGGTGGATACGGCCTATACCTTCTCCGATATCGGTAAATACCTTGTGGCGTCACAGGAGGTAGAGCCGGGTAATGGTTGGCTTTATAGCGGTTGGCTTGGAGCTCTTGCCGGGACGCCGGATATGGAACCGTTGGAGCTGTCTAAAGTTATCTGCGACAGCTATGTACAAGGCTGTGAGGAGGTTGGTACAGAGGACAATATCACCCTGTCCGTTACCGATCTTTCAAAGATATCAAATCTCGTTGCTGCCTATGACGATTTCGGCAAGGAAGCTTTGGCCTCAGCATTGGAAAATCCGACATTCTTTGCACATTTTTCCCAGATTGCTAATAACGTTGAAAACTACGGTGGAAACACCCGTGAACAAGGCTATACCAATATGACCGACCTTGGAACTCTTGCCCTAAAATCTTCGGAATTACTACCAGAAACTTCTGGCATTGTCACTGCTGCAATAACCAATTGCGTTGTATATAAGGTTAACGGAAAATATCGTCCGGAGTCGGCAGGGCTTTCCTGCTATTACAGTTATAATGGTGATGTAGAGGATTTCAATGCTTATGCGGGTATCGGTCCTGCCGATTCTTTTAAATATCTGTATGCATATGGCTTGACTGGAGAACTTTCCGAACAGGGCATGGACTATATCTCCCAGATGAATTACAACGCCCTACCTGAGCTTATGACCTTAAACAGCGTAAACTGGAATGATATACCGGTAACCGTGGATGAGAATGGCAATTCAACCCTTACGTTAGGTAGTGAAGCGATAGACATTCTTTCTTCCCTGACCTTTGATCTATACTATGCCGATCCGGAGGAAGATATCCTCCTTTGCCTTGGTTCCGACAATGATATCGTATCAGATTGGGAAAACGGTGTTTTTAAGGATAACTTCCGAGGCGTATGGGGCAGCTTAGACGGTGCACTGTGCTATATGGAAATTGCCTATGAGGGCGAAAGCTATAATCAGTATTCCGTGCCAATTCTGCTAAACGGCGAGAATTACAACCTGATGGTAATCTATGACTTTGAGACAGGGGAATATTCCATTGAGGGGGCAAGAAAGCCGCTGGATGAAAGCGGCGCGGCAGATAAAAATCTTCGTTATCTAGTGGAAGGCGATGTAATTCAGACCATTCATTATGCGACTGCTATCAGCGGCGGTGGCGACGAGCTGACGGCTGTTCCGATTGATACCATTACGGTGACGCCTGAAACAGCCTTTGCGGAAACCGAGCTTGGTGACGGCATCTTTATCATGATGTATGTTATGCAGGACAGTCAGGGCAATGTTGCCAGCTCCGCTGCTGTAACCTTTGAATCTTCAGGCGGAGAGATTTTAACCAGCGTAGAGTAACAGTAGATACAATAAACATAAATGACAAAAAGAAAAAAAGGTTTAAAGGAGGAACACGAACATGAGAAAAAAATTACTAAGTATATTTCTTGTGCTATGCATGGTGTGTACCATGTTGCCGGTTTCGGCTATGGCAGAAGAAGTGGATACCACTGGTGCAAGCGGGGAAATCATTTCGTTTGCAACTCTTACAGAAGCAGAAACAGAAAAGACGGTAGCAATTGGGACATCCTTTGAGGATTTAGACCTGCCCAAAACACTGACTGCTATGGTTTTAGATAAGGATACGGTAGTTGACGATTCTGTGAGTATAGTCACCGGTCCCGCTATTGAAATAACCGATTCCAAAACGACTGTGGACATTCCTGTTACATGGTTTAATCCGAAATATGATGGGAATACAGAGGGTAAGTATATTTTTACCCCGGTAATCCATGGTTACACAGTAAAGACTGATGCGTTACTTCCACAGATTACTGTGACGGTGGAAGCAGAGATGATGCTGCGTGCTGTTGGCATTCTGGAAGTTGACAACTTTTCAGATCTCCAAACTGCCATAAATAGTGCAACAGGCGACTTGAATATAAAGCTATCCGACAGTTATAGCGATACACAGGGAAATCTGACTATCAAAGATACGAATAACTACAACATTACCATTGATCTAAATGGGAAAATGCTGAGAAATAACTCTGGTAGCGGTATTATACACAATGGCAGTGGAATGCTAACCATATCAGGTGGTAATGTGGAAGGATACAGCATTCCAGCTAGTGCAATTTCAATTAACGGTAACGGTAGCTTAACGGTTAAGAACACTACGGTGATAAGCGAGTACATAGGAATTGAAAGCAATAGTACTGGAACTGTCAGTATACAAGACAGTGAGGTGGAAGTAAATAATACTGGGATATATATTAAAAATCCAGAAGGAAAAGTAGAACTATTCAGCAGTAATGTGTCTAGCTCATGCGTCGTCAACAGTTCACCCATAGGAGGCATTGGAGTTTATACTTCCAACACAGATACAATCTCCATTAAGGGTACATCCATCGTCCAAGGTCCCGTTATGGCAATGAATTATTCGCCGCTATTTGACTCAGATATGAAGGTTACAGCAAGCACCGAATACTGGGGAAAGAATCCAGAGCCTTATGTTAAGGAGAACATAGACAAATACGAATACCTTAAGGTTGAGCCTACTGTCACTAGCATCTGGGTAGGAGGCGTTGAGGTGACCGATGAGAATAAGGACGGTATAACTGGCGAAGGCATTACAGGATCCGTAACCTATGACCCAGGTGAGAACACCCTAATCCTTAATGGCGTAAGCATTAAAGGCAACGAGTGTATATATGAAGATGGAAATAAACATGGTATATACGCCAAAAACAACCGCGAAATACCCCTAAGACTGGAACTATTGGGTGATAGCACCATCGAAGCTGACAATAACGGTAAAGGAATTTCTGTAGAAGGTGATTTGATTATCACCGGTGAAGGCAGTCTATCAGTTACCGGTGGAGATACAACTGAAGAGGGAGAGACTGGCTTTAGCTTCGGGATATACATATACAATGGTAACCTAACTGTTGAGGAAGGCATAGTGATTGCCAAAGGTGGTTCTGCAACTGGCAGTTATTCTGACAGCTATGGAATCGGCGTTCAGGAAGGGAACTTAACCATTGAAAGCAAAGGGAAAGTGACTGCTACCGGTGGAAATTCAAGTCAAATCAGCAGTGGAGTGTATCTTGATAGTGAGGGATATTACAACGTCAATCTAACTGTTGATGGAGGCAGCCTGGAAGCCACCGGCGGTAAATCAAATGGTGATTATAGTGGCAGCTATGGAATATACGCTTACGACGGCGGTAACATAACCATTAAAAATAAAGGAAAAGTGGTTGCTACTGGTGGAAATTCAAATCAAATCAGCAGTGGAGTGTTTTTAAATAGTATGGATTTTTTTGGTGAGGTAAATAACCTCGGCAACTTAACTGTTGATGGTAGCAGTCTGGAAGCCACAGGAGGTAAAACGACTGTTGATGATAGTAAATCTGCTAGCTATGGAATAGGCGTTCAGAAAGGTAACATAAACATTATAAACGAAGGCGCAGTGAAGGCTATCGGGGAGATGCGAATTATGCAAGTTTAGGGGTGGTTTTCTATGGTGATGATTCCAAATTGACCGTTGATGGCGGTAGCAGCATGGAAGCGGAAGGCGGTGCATCCAAGGATGTCAGCTATGGCATATATTTTCAAGAACCATCAACCCTGACGGTAGAAAGCGGTACTCTGACTGCTACAGGTGGTTCTGCTGATAAAGATAGCGGTGCTGTTTATGCTTATGCCAGCCAAGTCATTGTCAATGATGGTATAATGACAGCCAATGGCGGCTTTAGCGGTAATGTAAGCTTCGGTATTTACAGCGATGACATAACCATCAATGGTGGTACGGTGAATGCCTACAGCGGTGTGGCTGAGATATCCCAAGCCATGAGTTCTGTACCTAATTTTAACATCGATAATAAACACATAATCAAAGCCGGAGAAGACGGCGCTAAAGTAAAATCTGTTAATCAAAAAGAACTTAATGACAATATCTGCAGTTATAAAATTATCGAGATTGAGCCGCTTATTCACTATGGTATCTGGATAGGTGACGTGGAGGTTACTAATGAGAATCAGGATAGTATAACCTGTGAACACATTAGAGGAAACGTCACCTACGATCCAGATAGTGCCACCCTTATCCTTAATGGCGCAGAGATTACAGACAGCGCATATATAAAGGACGGAAATAAATATGGTATATATGCCGAGGGCGACTTAAATATTATGAGGATAGGCGATAATAGTATTACTATACCAAGATCTGAAGAAGACAAAGACGGTGCCGGAATCTATGTTACTGGCAGTCTCAACATTTCTGGCGACGGAAAGCTGGTGGTTACCGGCGGACCGGCGACAGCTGGAGATCATGGCGATAGCTATGGGATACACGTAGAGAATGGTGACCTGACCGTTGATGGCGGCGACCTGATTGCTTCTGGAGCCCCTGCTGCTGGTAGTAACTCTAGTAGCTTTGGGATATGCGTTCACGATGGTAATATGAATATTAAAAACAATGGTAATGTGATTGCTAACGGAGACAATTCGAATCGTATAAGCTTTGGAGTGTATTTTGGTGGCAGCAATGCCAACTTGACCGTTGAAAGTGGCAGCCTGACAGCAACCGGCGGTAATGTAGTTGCAGATAATCTTAAGGATGGTCTCAGTTATGGCGTATATTTTGCAGGGGAATCAGCCCAACTGATGGTTAACGGGGGATTCTGACTGCCAAGGGTGGCGGTGCCACCGGCGAAAGCTGTGGCATCTTAGTTAACGAAGTAGTCGTTAATAACAACGCCACGTTGGAAGCCTCCGGCTATTTCGGCGGAGACACGAGCTTCGGTATCTGCAGTAGTAATATCATCATCAATGGCGGCAAAGTGGAAGCCAACAGCGGTGAGGGCGACATATCTAAAGCTATGACTTCAGCTCCTGCCTTCGACAGCGGCTATACCCATCGAAACAACGCCGGAACTAATGGCGGGGATGCAATCTTTATGACAGACGCAGAACTTACAAGGGGTATCAATGGCTTTAAATATATCGAGATTACTCCTTATATCCCTAGTGGTGGTGGCGGAAACAGTGGTGGTGGAAACAGTGGTGGTGGAAACAGTGGTGGTGGAAACAGTGGTGGCGGAAACAGTGGTGGCGGAAACAGTGGTGGTGGAAACAGTGGTGGCGGAAACAGTGGTGGTGGAAACAGTGGTGGCGGAAACAGTGGTGGCGGAAACAGTGGTGGCGGAAACAGTGGTGGCGGAAACAGTGGCAGGAGCAGTTCCAATAGCCCTGCTCCTGCTCCATCTGTAAAACCAAGCGAACCTGTAACTGGAAAAATCGAGAGCAAAGCTACCGTTAATAGCACTGGAACCGCCAGTATCAGTATTACAGAGCAAAACATTACGGATGCCATCGCCAATGCAAAGGCTGAAGCAGAGAAAAACGGTGTTGCTCCCAGTGAAATTAAGGTAGTTATCAATGTTTCAACAAATGGGAAGAAAGCGGCTAATATCACCCTAAACTTACCAAAGGCCGTCCAACTGCAAATAATAAGCAATGAAATTGCAGGGATTGAACTGGTATTTGACCATCCTGAAATTGCGGTAGGATTCAATCAATTGGCTTTAACGGAAATCAATCGCCAAGCGAATGCAGATGTTCAGATTACCGTAACCAAAACAGATAACTCTAAGCTAAGCAATGATGCAAAAAAAGCCATTGGAAAACGTCCGGTTTATGACTTCAAGGCAAGCTATAAAAACGGAAGCAAAAATAAAAATATAACGAATTTCGGTAGCGGTAGGGTTTACACAAGCATTCCATATACTCCTGCTAAAAATGAGTCCGTGGGGTATCTGCATGGAGTTTATGTAAATGGCAAAGGAAAAGCCAGTCGTGTTCCGGGTTCTACTTATGACACAAATAGTAAAAGCTTACTCTTCTCTACCAATCATTTTTCGGTGTATGGAGTGGGCTATACGGCTCCAAGTGCTAAGTATACTGACATCGGCACTCATTGGGCGAAGGACAGCATTGACTATGTAGTGGGCAGAGGGTTGCTCTCCGGTACAACGAAGACTACCTTTTCTCCAGATTCCGCCATGACACGGGAAGTGCTGGTGATGGTTCTCGGCAAACTGGCGGGTGTAGACACAAAGGCGTACACCACCAACAGCTTTACGGATGTGAAAGCTGGCAGCTCTTACCGTCCTTATATTGAATGGGCATACAAGAAGGGCATCATTCAGGGTATTGAAGACAATCAGTTTGCTCCTGACCGTGCAATCACTCGAGAGGAAATTGCAGTCATTATGGCAAATTACGCTAAGGCATTGAATTACAAACTACCTGTTACCCGTAGTGCAATTACCTATGCGGATGCCTCCAGTATTGGCAGCAACTACGCAGAAGCAGTAAAATCCATGCAGCAAGCGGGTATCCTAATGGGTGAAACAAACAATAAGTTCAATCCAAAAGCCAATGTCACCCGTGCAGAGGTTAGCGCTATGATCCACCGGCTCGTCAAGCTGACCATTGACCCGACAACGGCAGAGGGCTGGACGCAAAACGATGACGGACAGTATATGTACTACAAGAACAGTAAGAATGTAACCGGATGGCAGACTATAGATGGTGTGAGCTATTTCTTTGATATCTATGGCATTATGGTTTCCAGAAAGTGGTTCCAGATCGATGGCAAGTGGTATTACTTTAACGCTGACGGTACTCTTGCCAGAAACACCAAGATTGACGAGTTCGAGGTAGATGAAAACGGTGTAAGAAAAATCATGTAACCTACGCGACAGAATAGAGTAAAGGGCACGCCCGGTGAAAACCTGGGACGCAAAGTAAAGGGTCAAAGCGTTTTAGGACGTTTAGATAACCTGGCTGTCAAAAACTGCGCAGGGTGAGCCCTCTACAAACAGAGGGCTCGCCCTGCCTTTCAATAGAGAGTCGATTTGCACAGCTGCATATTGTAGCCAATTTGCGGGGCTCCCATAAATATCGAAGGAGATTGTAACATGAGCAGTAACACAATTTTTCGCAAATCAAGTCTGGATCGTGTGTCCTCCCCTGAACAGCTTGGCGATTACATAAAGGTTTCCCGCCCCAGTGTGTGGCTGGTTTTGGGAGCGGTGATTGTACTGCTGATCGGCGTTTGCATTTGGGGCGTATTTGGCACACTCATGACCACCCGAGAAGCAGTGGCTGTGGTGCAGGACGGCAAGTCTACCTGCTACGTTACCCCGAGGAGGCGAACAGCCTCGCCCCCGGCATGGAGGTACGCATAGGAGACAGTGCAGGCAGCATTATTTCTATTGTTTCCACGCCTATCGAAATTACTGCTGACTTCAATGCATATGCCCTCTATTTGAGTGGATTGCAGGCGGGAGATTGGGTGGTTCCGGTGACGGTAGATGTTTCTGCACAGGATGGTGTATACATTGCGCAAATTGTCCTTGAAACCATCTCACCCATCTCTTTTGTGTTGAATTGAGGTGGGTACATGAGAGAAAAGAAATGTGAAAAACCGATAGAAAAAGGGCGGGTTAAGGTACCCGTCGTAATGCAGCTGGAGGCGCTGGAGTGCGGTGCGGCAAGTCTTTGCATGGTGCTGGCCTACTACGGCAAGTGGATACCATTAGAGCAGGTACGCGCCGACTGTGGCGTTAGCCGGGATGGATCCAATGCCTTAAATATCCTTAAAGCAGCACGAAGCTATGGGTTGAATGCCCAAGGCTACCGCTACGAACCGGAGCAGCTTCGTAAAAACGGACGGTTCCCCTGCATCATTCACTGGAATTTCAATCATTTTGTGGTGCTGGACGGATTTCAGGGTGATAAAGCCTACCTAAACGATCCAGCCAAGGGTGCGTACAGCGTCTCCATGGAACAGTTCGATAAGTCCTTCACCGGCGTAAGTATCTTTTTTGAGCCGGGTGAGAGCTTCGTACCAGATGGGAAGCCGAGGAGTACCTTAAGCTTTATCAAAAAGCGTATAGTGGGCACCGGCATAGCAGTGACCTTTGTTGTTCTTACCACAGCCATTACCTCGTTGATAGGTATCATTAATCCTGCCTTTTCACGAGTGTTTCTGGACAGGCTGCTCACCGGGAGGAACCCAGATTGGTTCTATCCTTTCCTGCTGGGGCTTGCCCTGATGACCGTCGTGACACTGATTGTTGCTTGGATTAAGGCAGTTTATACGCTGAAACTGAACGGCAAACTGGCCATTGTAGCTAATTCCTCGTTTATGTGGCATGTGTTGCGGATGCCCATGGCGTTTTTCTCCCAGCGTATGGCGGGTGACATCGCCATGCGGCAGTCGCTTAACGAGGGTATCGCAAACACCTTAATATCTACTTTTGCTCCGCTGGTGCTCCAGACGGGCATGATGGTGTTTTATCAGGTCGCCATGCTGCGGTATAGCGTTCTGTTGACAGCGGTGGGTCTTGTGTCCATTCTGGTCAATTTAGGTATGGCGCTGATTATTTCACAGAAACGAATCAACGTTACTCGGGTACAGATGCGTGACTCAGGTAAGCTTGCCGGCACCACTGTGGCAGGTATTGAAATGATTGAAACTATTAAGGCCGGTGGTGCAGAAAACGGATTTTTTGAAAAATGGGCAGGCTACCAGGCCGGTTTGAATTCACAGACGGTAAAATTCGCTAACGTCAATCACTACTTAGGGCTTGTACCCACGCTGGTTTCCTCCCTTACCTCCACCGCCATTTTGATGTTGGGTGTGTACTTGACCATACAGGATAAGTTCACCATAGGTATGATTCTGGCGTTTCAGGGTTTTTTGGGTGGCTATACCGAACCAGCTCAGGCCCTCATCGGTGCTGGACAGACCATTCAGGAGATGCGTACTAATATGGAGCGAATCGAGGATGTAATGGAATATCCAACCGACGTAAACTATAACAGTGACTTTAATGAAGTTGGTGAGTATAGCAAGCTTTTAGGAGAAGTGGTCATGAAGGATGTGACCTTCGGCTACTCTCCACTGACTACGCCACTCATTGAATATTTTGATCTGCACATAAAGCCCGGAAGCCGGGTAGCTTTTGTTGGTGCATCTGGCTGCGGCAAGAGCACCCTTTCAAAGCTCATTTCAGGGTTGTATCAGCCGTGGAGTGGCGAGATTCTGTTTGATGGCAAGCCTATCAAAGACATTCACCACAGCATTTTCACTGGGTCGGTGGCGGTGGTGGATCAAGACATCATTCTCTTTGAAGATACAATTATGGATAACATCAAGATGTGGGATAACTCAATTGAGGATTTTGAAGCCATCATGGCAGCCCGAGACGCAAGTCTGCACGAGGACATCATGGGGCGGGATGGCGGCTATGGCTACAAGCTGATGGAGGGCGGCAAAGACTTATCCGGTGGCCAGCGTCAGCGATTGGAGATTGCAAGAGTTCTGGCTCAGGATCCTACCATCATCATTATGGACGAGGCCACATCTGCACTGGATGCCAAAACGGAGTTGGAAGTGGTAAATGCCATCAAAAATCGAGGTATCACCTGTATCGTTATTGCCCATCGTTTGTCCACCATTCGTGACTGTGACGAGATTGTTGTTATGGAAAAGGGCAAAGTGGTGGAACGGGGTACCCATGACGAACTATACGCCAAAGGCGGGATATATACCTCGCTAGTGGCTAACGAATGAAGGGAGGTAAAGGCATATGGGATGGTTTGATGAACAGATTAAGCAACGCATTAAGGCGGATGACGACGCCTTTTCAGACGCCTTTGCCTCTATGGCAGAGGTGGTCATGGGTCAGGGCATCAAGCGAACGCTGATGGATGACCGACAGAAAACGAAAAATGCGGTGGACGAAATTTTAAAGTATTACCATATCAAGTCCGTAGAACTGCCAGATGAGTTGACCGATATAAACGAGCAGCTAGAATACCTACTACGACCCTCCGGCATTATGCGCCGGGTGGTCAACTTGGAGGGTGCATGGTACTGCGATGCGGTGGGGGCATTTTTGGGTACCCTCAAAACCGGCGGCGTGGTGGCTCTACTGCCTCATGGTCTTTCCGGCTATGCCTTTTTCGACCACGAAAGTGGTAAAATGGTAAAACTGAACCGCCTGACGGCGACACTTTTGGAATCGGAGGCCATGTGCTTTTATAAGCCGCTGCCACTGAAAAAACTAGGCATTCGTGACCTGCTTTTATATATTGCCCAGATACTGTCTCCGTCAGATTATGCCATGGTGGGTATCGCTACCTTGGCTGTTACCCTTATTGGGATGTTGGGACCGAAACTTAACAATATTGTCTTTTCAAGTGTAGTCGAAAGTGGCGATATGCGTCTCTTTCTCGCCATTACGGTGATGCTTGCGGCCACAGGAATCGCAGGGCTACTCCTAAGTACGGTAAAAAGTATTGTAATGGAGCGTTTGAAAACCAAGACAAACACGGCGGTACAGGCGGCTTCTATGATGCGGGTGCTGTCTCTCCCGGCAGAGTTTTTCAAAGAATACAGTGCCGGCGAGCTAAGTAGCCGCACCCAGAGTATCAACAGCCTGTGTGATATGCTGGGCAGTATCCTCCTGACCACAGGACTCACTTCGGTGTTCTCTTGTGTATACATTACTCAGATTTTTACCTATGCCCCCGCATTGGTGATTCCGGCAATCACAATCATTCTGGCAACGGTGCTTTTTACGATATTTTCCACCTTGATGCAGATGAAGCGATCCCAACGGATGATGGAGCTGCGTGCCAAGGAATCAGGAATTATCTATTCTTTTATTACCGGTGTGCAAAAGCTAAAGCTATCCGGTTCAGAGAAGCGGGCTTTTTCACGGTGGGCGGCATTGTATCGCCAAAAGGCAAGCCTCACCTACGACCCTCCTATGTTTATTAAGCTCAACACAGTCATTTCCACTGGAATTTCTCTGGTGGGAACCATCGTGCTCTACTATTCGGCGGTGCAATCGGGCGTTTCGGTGGCGGACTATTTCGCATTCAACGTGGCATATGGCATGGTCAGTGGTGCATTCCTCTCCCTCTCAGGCATCGCCCTGACGGCGGCAAATATCAGGCCTGTGGTTGAGATGGTAAAACCCATTTTAGAGACAGTACCGGAGGTGTCTATCGGTAAGAAGGTGCTTACTCGCATCTCTGGCAGCATCGAGCTTTCCAATGTTTCCTTTCGCTATACAGAGAGCATGCCCCTCATCGTGGATAACCTGTCACTGAAAATCCGTCCAGGGCAGTATGTAGCTTTGGTAGGTAAGACTGGCTGCGGAAAATCTACACTTATGCGGCTGATGCTGGGTTTTGAAACACCACAAAAGGGTGCAATATATTATGACGGCAAGGATTTAAATTCCATAGATTTAAAATCCCTGCGGCGACACATCGGCGTGGTGATGCAAAACGGCAAGTTACTTTCTGGGGATATTTTCTCCAACATTATCATCTCTGCTCCATGGCTCACCATGGATGATGCATGGGCTGCGGCAGATCTTTCCGGCATCGCAGACGATATACGGGATATGCCTATGGGGATGCACACCATGATTTCCGAGGGCTGCGGCGGCATTTCCGGCGGACAACGTCAGCGGTTGATGATTGCTCGGGCGGTGGCACCGAAACCCCGTATCCTCATGTTTGATGAGGCGACCTCTGCCCTAGACAACCTGACACAGAAAGCAGTGGCTGATTCCCTGGCAAGTCTTAAATGTACCCGCATTGTCATCGCCCACCGGCTTTCCACCATTAAGGAATGCGACCGTATCATCGTATTAAATGAAGGGCGAGTTATCGAGGACGGCACCTACGATGAGCTTATCGCCAGAGATGGATACTTCGCCGAGTTGGTGGCACGCCAACGGCTGGATGACACACAGTATGTGGGTAAAACTACGTTATTTTAACAAAATAAACAAATTTAAAACAAGGAGGAAAGTATTATGACAACTAAAAAAATCAATACTCTCATAAAGGAAAAACTAGGCAAGGACATCACTGGGCAAGAGGCAGAGGGTGAAATAGCACTTCCCGATGGAGCGCTTGGAAACGTCAGCGGCGGAATGACATTTAAATGTTCAAAGTGCGGGGGACAAAAGTAAGCTATAACTTTAAGATTAATGAGATAGAATGTGAAACCTGCTTAAGCATAGATGGTCTTATAAGGACATATGAGTAACGGATCTGTTCTAATAATAAGAAAAGGAGGAAAAAACACCATGACAACAGAAGAAATCATCACCATCGCAAAGGAAAAGTTAGGCAAGGACATCACCGAACAAGAGGCACAAGACTGCCTAAGTGGTAAAATATCACTTCCCGATGAAGTACTTGACATCGTAAACGGAGGAGGAGCATGCTCAGATATAGATAGATGCCCGAGGTGCGGGACGAATAATCTAGGCTACATCAAGACATATCCTGTATATTGTAGCAGTTGCGGATACACGATGCCTGATCCGATCTAAAACAAGGATATGTCTTTGGAGCTAAATCAAAAAGAACTGACAGAAAGATAAATCTGCGTATTATGTCTCACAGTTTGTGGGTAAAATCACGTTATTTTAATGAAGAATTTTTGGAGGAAAAGAAAATGATAATCAACAAGACTTTAAACGTAGCAGAACTGACCGTGGAACTGATTGGACGTTTGGATACCACCACAGCGCCACAGCTTGAGGCGGAACTAAAGACCTCACTAAACGGTGTGGATTCCCTCATTATGGATTTTGCAGAGCTGGAGTATATATCTTCTGCCGGTCTGCGTGTTCTTCTCTCTGCCCAGAAGGTAATGAACAAGCAGGGCAAAATGGTGGTTCGGCACGTAAATGAAACCATCTTTGAAGTGTTTGAGGTGACGGGATTTATAGATATCCTCACCATTGAAGAATGAGGGTAACTGTAGCCGGCAAGGAGCGGATTTTTGTAGACAAAGCATTTCGCCGCTTTTTCATTCCTTCACTCCTGTCCAACTTAAGTCTAGCTCTGGGCGGAATGGTGGACTGTCTGGTTGTCGGCTCTAGGCTGGGACTGGAGGGATTATCAGCCATCTCACTTGGCATTCCGATTTATCTTTTTTATAACCTACTAAGTTATGGATTTTCCATTGGGGTTCCATCCATTACGCTTCTCTTATGGGCTCTGGAAAGCCGAAAGAGGCAAATCGACTGTTTGGCACGGTACTTCGCTTTTTGATTGTTACCTATCTTGTGACTGTGGTGCTGGGGCTTATCTTTCTTCCACAGCTTTTATGCGTTCTGGGGGCAAGTCCCGATTATCCGGGTGTATACACCATTGCAGAGAGATATGTTCGGGCACAGCTCATTTGCGTTCCAATCATGTTTTGTCAGGGTCCGCTTTACTACTTTGTACATGCGGACGGTGCCCCAAAGCGGGCGGCTGTTGCGTTGACTGTTTCCAATACCGTGGATATTGCACTCAATTATGTCTTCGTGATTCATCTGGATATGGGTGCAGAAGGTTCCGTATGGTCAACCGCTATTGGCGCGGCATTTTGTCTTGTAATCTGCGGAAAACATATCATAGGCAAACATGGGCTGCTGCGATTTTGCTGGCCGTCCATTGATCCACGAGGTCTTTTCCGATGTATCCGAACCGGATTTGCCTCGGCTGTTCAACATATTTATCAATTTGTCACCGTACTCTGCGCAAACACGCTGTTACTTTCCATCGGTGGGCCGGTGGGTGTGGCGGTCTTTAATGTAGTGTATAATCTTTCTCTACTTTTTGTTGCGGTGGCAGATGGTATTGGAATGACACTACAACCCATGATTAGCACCTACCAAGCGGAACGGGATGCCCCTGCTGTTAAGCGAACTGTCCAGTTATCTGTGTGGTATGGTTCGGTACTGGCTCTACTAATAATCCTGGGGCTGGGATTTGGAGCTGCACCCCTCTGTGCTCTGTTCGGACTTACGGGCGAAGCTAGAACGATCGGTTCGCTGGCTCTGTGGATTTACTGTATCAGCATCCTGCCCGCCCTGTGGAATCAGATTGCAATTTACTACCAGCAGACAACAAAACGGGAGCGTAGCGCTTTAGTGATTCAGACACTACGACTGTTACTATGCTTTCTGGTACCGATGTTTGCGCTTGCACCCTTCGGTCTGAATGCTTTCTGGTGGGTGTTCCCGATTTCTGAATTGAGTACTTTTTTGTATACGGTCGTTAGTATCAGAAAGCAAAAAAAAATGAATCAGTTGGCTGCTGATTCTAGTGCAGCGACAATTCGAAGTTTCTCAACACACATTCAGAATGTCGAATTGCTGGGGGACACGGTGGAGCAGCTTCAGAGAACCTGTGAGTCGTGGGATTGCACAAGTCAACAGAGCTATTACGCTACCTTGGTTGTAGAAGAAGTTTGTGCAGCTATTTTGGAGGATGCAAAAAACAATCATCGGAATGACATATTGATTAAGTTAACCGTATCGGCTGATCAGGACGGCTTTACACTGCATTTGAGAGACAATTCCTACGAATTTAATCCCTTTTCTTCCGAAGAGGGCGACGGCCCAAATGCGCTGGGGATGTCAATTGTCCGAAAAAAAGCAAAAGAATTTTTCTATCGTCGTTATCAGGGCTTTAATACGTTGCTCATCATCCTGTAAATACTAAACTATTTGCATTTTATCTGTGTTTCTAATTGAGTTTAGTATTTTAATAAGGGAGGGAAAACACCATATGGAACCAAAAAAGAATGTCCGAATCTCCTTAGGCTTTAAAACAGCGATGGGCATCGTGTTCATTGCTGCGATACTCAGTGCGGTTGCAATCATCTTTGGATACCAGACTTACAAAAAGGCATTGGAAGATCAGTTAATTCAAACAGCCTTCAATCTGGCGCGAACAATGGCTGCCGAGGTGCATCCGGACTCCATCGACCGTTACTTAAAGAGCGGTAAGGAAGACGATGCTTACCTGGAGACACGGAAGCATTTGATCAATATTCAAGAAAGCAACAACATCGTCTACGCCGTGGTGACCAAACCTACGGATGAGGGCTTTTATTATATTTATGATACCGATCAGAGTGATGAGGCATTTGCTCTGGGCGATTTCCAAGAATTTTACCCTGGAGATTTTCTGGATAACAAGCAGAATTTTCTCTCTGGCAATATCATTGAACCAATCATCACCAACTATGAGTTTGGATGGCTGATTTCTGCTTTAGTTCCTATCAAGGATGAGGGCGGTATCATACGCGGCTATGTGAACGTGGATCTCTCCATGACAGAGATTAAGGCCATGGAGCGGAATTTTCTTATCAGACTTGCGGGAATTCTCATTAGCCTAACCCTGCTGTTAGCCGTTCTGCTGTTGGCTGCTACCCGAAAGATACTGGTTACACCCATTAACCGTTTGGCATCAGCCACTGGTGACTTTGTACGGCGCAGAGAGCGTGAAGAGGGAGTGAACGGTATCTTAGATCTTCCTGGTCTGGACACAAGGGACGAACTGGGGCATCTTTATCGCTCCATTCGACAGATGGAATCTGATATTTATACTTATATTGACGATCTTACCGCCATCACCGCCGAAAAGGAACGTATCGGGGCGGAGCTGGACGTTGCCAAGGACATTCAAGCCAGTATGCTTCCTTGTATTTTTCCGGCATTTCCAGAGCGGACGGAACTGGATATCTATGCCACCATGACTCCGGCCAAGGAGGTAGGTGGTGATTTCTACGATTTCTTCCTTGTGGATGAAGATCATCTTGCCATGGTAATGGCCGATGTGTCCGGTAAGGGTGTGCCGGCGGCTCTCTTTATGGTGATTGCCAAGACACTTCTAAAGAATGTGACGCAGACGGGTCTCTCACCCAAAGATGTGCTGGAGAAAGTCAATAATCAGCTCTGCGTAAATAACGAGGCAGAGATGTTCGTTACGGTTTGGCTGGGTATATTGGAAATCTCCACCGGCAAGCTCATCTGCGCCAACGCTGGGCACGAATACCCGGTACTTAAGAAGGCGAAGGGAGACTACGAGCTTATTAAAGACAAGCACGGCTTCGTGTTGGCTGGAATGGAAGACTCCCACTATAAGGAATATGAGCTCCAGATAGAATCTGGGGACATGCTGTTCCTTTATACCGATGGTGTGGCCGAAGCCACCAATGCCCTCAATGAGCTTTATGGTACCGATAGGATGCTGGATGCGTTAAACCGTAACAAAGACGTGAGCTGTGAGTTCCTGCTTCATCGTATGAAAGAGGATATTGACGCCTTTGTAGGCGAGGCACCTCAGTTCGATGACATCACCATGCTGAGTCTGGAGCTGATGCCAAAAAACGACACTGGCTTCAAAAAGCTGAAGCTATCTCCGTCGCTAGAGTCTATAGAACTGGTCTCTGGTTTTGTAGAGCAGGAGTTGGAGAGTGTAGGCATTCCTATGAAAGTGATTGCCCAAATGAACGTTGCGGTGGATGAGATATTCTCTAACATTGTTCAATACTCCGGTGCGAGTGAGATCACCGTGTGGGTAACTGTGGAAGAAAGGCGCATTATTCTGCGTTTTACCGATAACGGCTATCCCTATGACCCCACGAAGAAGCCGGATCCGGATACCAATCTTTCCGCCGAGGAGCGGGATATTGGAGGGCTGGGCATTTTTATAGTGAAAAAGTCCATGGATACTTTGGAATATGAATATCAAGATGGTCTTAATATTTTAACACTTACGAAGCAGTGGTAACACGCAAATGAAAAGACGATTCCGGACTTTTAAAATGCTATGTCTGATATCGCTCATTTTAACAACAAAAGAAGGGGGATTTACCATGACAACAAAAAATCATAGCCCTTGCAAAGGAAAAGCTAGGCAAGGATATTACAGAGCAAGAAGCACAGGACTACTTAAGCGGTAAAGTAGCACTTCCCGATGAAGCGCTTGACATCGTCAGTGGCGGAGGAGATTGTAACCCCTAAGGTGCCCTAATTGTCGTTATTTTATATGTATCAATTGTGGAGCGAGAAATCAACGGTAGGTGTTCGTTTGCATAATCCAATTTCATCCAAGAGAGTGTGAAAGGGGAACGTATTAAAAAGCAAGGAGGAATTTACAATAACAATTAAAGAAATTATCGACTTTGTTAAAGAAAAGAATGGCAAGGGCATCACAGAGCAGAAAGCGCAGGACTACTTAAGTGGCAAGATGGCGCTTCCCGATGGGGAACTTGATATTGTTAGCGGCGGCAGTTCGATTGGGCTTTGCCCAGAGTGCAATTCGAATAATATGCGCTACAACTCTCAATTTAAACATGTTTACTGCGGTAACTGCGCATACACATTTTTGAACCCCAATTTATGCACAATAAAATGCCCGCAGTGTGGACAGAGTGATTTTATCACCATTAACATCAGCGGAGGGACCAGTCTGCACTGCCGCAGTTGCCACTATATCCAACTATTGCATGAAGGGGAAAATTAACAACAAAAGAAGGAGGAATTAACCATGACAACAGAAAAAATCATCACCCTTGCAAAGGAAAAGCTAGGAAAGGAAATCACGGAGCAAGAGGCGCAGGACTACCTAAACGGAAAAATAGCACTTCCTGATGAAGCACTTGACATCGTAAGCGGCGGCGGAAAATGCAACCTCTCGCCAAAGTGCCCCAAATGCGGTGCTGAATGTATCAGGGTGGCCTACCATGAGGATGAGAGGACTTATGTGTGTCCCGGATGTAAGGATAGGTTTAGAGCATAGGTATTTAAATCCAATCATAGCGGATTAACTTGAAACAAGACAGTAAAGGGCATGGCTGACTGCCGTGCCTTTTACCAAATTTATAGAAAAAGGAGAAAACCTCAATGTACTACAAGCTTTATGAACCATACCGTTTGCGTGGCTGGGACGGTCTGCCATTTTGCCTGGCATCCCCCCATGCGCTAACACCGCGCTTGTTGTCACAAAAGGAGTTTGCGGTACTATTATGCTGCGATGGTATGACAGAGTTTGGTGATGACAATGATGAAAGTGTCGAAGAAATTATTAGTACGATGCTGCAGGACAGAGTTATCTCCCCTTGCGAAGCACAGTCGTCGATACTGGATTATCAAAAAGTTCGCAAGCACCCGAACGGTCATATTCATGGTGTGATTTGGAGTATAACAGGCGATTGCAACCTGCGCTGCAAGCACTGCTATATGTCCGGTGGACGAAATAAATATACAGACCTGACAAAAAACCAGCTTTTTGACATGATTGCCCAGTTTGAAGAGGCGGGCGTTATGGAGGTTGAGCTTTCCGGTGGAGAGCCACAGATGTCACCCTATCTGTGGGAGATTGTAGATGAGCTTTTGCGCCGCAATATTGTTATCTCGCACTTTCACACAAACGCAATGCTGCTTGATGACGAATTTTTTTCCGAGATGAAGAAGCGAAACTTATTCTGGATGTTTGATTCCAGCCTTGACGGAGTGGGAACCCATGACTCTTTGCGCGGTACTCCCGGGGTTGAAAAAACTGCGATAGCTGCCTTTTACAAGATACGCGAGCAAGGCTATCCCTTGCTCGTAAATTCGAAGTTTCACGCTGACAGTGTCCCCGCAGCTTTGGATACCTATGCATTAATGAAAGGTATCGGCGTGACAGCTTGGAAGGTCAGCTTTGTGTTCCCTATTGGAGAGGCGGTTTCCAATGTTTCGTCTGTACCGGCTATTACCTGTGACGAGTATCTTGAACTGTTAAAACGCTACAAAGCAGACGGTAATCCCTTTGAACTAAACCTTATCGAGGGAGTTGCAAAGGGGTATCGGGGTGGTAGCTTTGCCTTTTGGGAGAATGATAAAGAGGATGTCTTCAACCAACAGCGTGTATCCTGTGGTCTATGCCGAAATCGTCCGTATATTCTTCCTGACAGTACGCTTGTGCCATGTATTGGCTGGGTGTCCACTCCTGTCCAAAAGTTATTACCGAAGCTGATTAACATGCCCTTGTCGGAAATCTACGCCGATTCCGGTTCGTTGTTTCGCAAGCTTGTAGGGATAAAGGTTTCTGATATTACTGAGCAAAATGCTGAATGCCGTGACTGTGAGCACAAACTGACTTGCGGCGGTGGTTGTCGTGCAGATGCGCTTGCGACAAATCACGGTAATGACGCAATCTATAGGCGTGGTATGATGATGTGTGGGGTTTATAAAGGCGGATTTATGGAAAAAGTCCAAGAAATCTGTGGGAATAGAGCAAATTAAATCTTAATAATCTTATCATATAAGGAAAAAACAACATGAAAGCAAGAATTCTCTCTCTGCTGTTGGCATCTTACATGGTCATTTCTTTAGCACTGTTCACCACAGGATGCTCACTCAACATATCGACAGTTGCGAATGAGCCTAAGAGTACACCCGCTTTGCGGGAGGCCTCTGACACAAGAAACAAGATTGTTGTCATAAGCGATATTCCATCGGGATTGATGATAAATATTCTGAAACTGTGGAAAACCGAACATTGCTGATTAATTTTTTAAAGAGATTGCAAAACACAACTGATGTGCGGGAGCTTGTAATTGATGGTGATTTTCTGGACGAAGGGTGTTTACCGGTCTATTATCCCAGCTACACAGATGTACAACAGTTTTATAAGGATGTAATTGCCAACAATCAGGGTGTAATCGACGAGGATTAGAGATGCCAAAGGGCTTGGTGCCTATTACACAGGGAATCGTATCGAAATCGTAATCGTCGGATAAATCAGACACTGACCAGTATGGAGCCTATATCTATTACTCGCTTCTCAAAGGCATCTCCGAGCGAATGACGCCCAAGGAAGGTCTGGAAGAAAAAATATTCGATATGCACATGGCTGGATTTGATGATGCGTATACCTATGTGAACAATATTGCCACAAGCGTAAGCGGAGAAAAGGACGAAGCTGCTACTGAAAATCACTGAAAGAGAGGAATAAAATATGCTAAAAAAACTGCTCCCGATGATTTTAATCATTATGCTTATGCTTGCGGGGTGCGGCAGAAGCGAAGCCCTGAACGAAAATCCCCCGATGACGCAGAACTGTGTAACGAGGACTTTATCGGTAAGCGTTTGGCATTTGCTACGGGTGAGGCGTTTGATGAAATGTTTTCCGAAAACGTCGGAGATTTTACACCCATCCACTGCATCTATGAGCATGAGGCGATGGAGTTGGTGAAGAACGGAAAAGCGGACGCTTTGATGTTAGATGAGCCTATGGCAAGGAAATGGGTTTCCATGAATCCGGAGCTTACCATCATATATCCGTCCTTTGCAGAGTATGGTTTTGGAGCCATTTTTGGCAAGGAGAACGCGGATCTCCGAAAGAATTTCAATGCGTTCCTAAAAGAAATCAAAGAAAACGGCATTCATGATGACATGGTAAAACGCTGGATTGATACCGTTGATTCCCCGCCCATGCCTGATATTCCCTTAAACGGCACAAATGGCGTCCTTACCTTTGCCAGCTATGGTGAACTCGAACCCTTTGGGTTTATCGTAAACGGCCAGCCGGAAGGTTTTGATATTGAACTTGCTAGGCGGTTTGCTGCGTATATGGATATGGATATAAATATTTCTATTATGACCTGGGACGCGCTGATCCCATATGTAAATGCCGGGAAGGCTGATTTCGCGGCAAGCTTGTTCATTATTAACGAGGAACGGGAACAATTTGTCACTTTTTCCGATCCGTATTATACTGGCGGTGCAGTTTTGGTTACAAAAAATTCATCAGGGGCAGATACACCGCAAATTACCCCTTCTTTTTGGAAAAGTCTCAAAATCAGTTTTGAGAACAACCTAATTAAAGAAGACCGCTGGAAGATGATTGTGGAGGGATTACAGGTCAGCCTGATTATTACGTTTTTCGCGTTCGCGTTAGCGACATTGCTGGGGTTTGGCGTATGTAGCCTGCGGATGAGTAAAAACCGTATTTTAAACGCGATCGGTAGCGTATATGTCACCGTTCTGCGTGGTACGCCGATTGTCGTACTGCTGATGATCACTTTTTATGTCATATTTGCTAAGAGTAGCGTCAGCGGAATAACGGTAGCCATCATCGCTTTCGGAGCCAACGGTTCGGCCTTCATCGGTGAGATTATCCGCAGTGCTATCATGACCATAGACAAGGGACAGGTCGAGGCGGCGCGGAGTATGGGCTTTTCAAAAACCGGTGCGTTCTTCACCGTGACTTTCCCGCAAGCTGTCCGTGTGGCGTTTCCGACCTATATATCTGAGTTTGTATCGACCTTCAAAGAGACTGCCGTTGTTGGCTACATCTCCATCATGGATCTAACCAAGGCGGGCGACATCATCCGTAGCCGCACTTATGACTCGTTCTTCCCACTGATTATGGTAGCACTTGTCTACTTGCTTGCGGCGTCTGTTATAATTTGGATTTTTAATTTGATTAACAGCAAAACGAATAAGCGTTTGAGGAGGGCGAAGTGATGATTAATATAACAAACCTGAAAAAGAGCTATGGCGATTTGGAGGTCATCAAAGGGATTACCACAACCATAGAGAAAGGCGAGGTAATCTCTATCATCGGCCCATCCGGGACAGGCAAAAGCACCTTCCTCCGCGCGCTTAATCTGATTGATCCGCCTACAAGCGGGACGATTGAGTTTGATGGATTAAACCTCATGGATAAGCGCACCAATATCAATGAAGTCCGTAAAAAGATGAGCATGGTGTTCCAGAGCTTCAACCTATTCTCTCATATGAGTATACTGGATAACTTGTGTGTTGGACAGACAAAGCTGCTGGGGATTCCCCGTATCGAAGCAGAAAAGACGGCGCGTGAACTGTTAGCGACCGTCGGGCTTGCTGCGAAAGAGGACGCCTACCCCGATGAGCTTTCAGGCGGTCAGAAGCAGCGGGTAGCCATAGCCCGGTGCCTGTCCATGAAGCCGGACATCCTACTCTTTGACGAGCCGACATCCGCCTTGACCCGACGATGGTGGGGGAGGTTACAGCTGTTATCAAACGTCTGGCGCAAAGTGGTATGACAATGGCGATTGTCACCCATGAGATGGCATTTGCCAAGAATGTTTCCACCCGTATTATGTATATGGACGAGGGTGGTATATACGAGGAAGGCTCTCCAGATGTGATTTTTGAAAATCCAAAGAGGGAGAAGACGAAGGCGTTTATCAAGCGGATAAAATCCTTCCGTTATGAAGTGGACTCCAAAGACTTTGACTTTATTGAACTTACGAATAACCTGCTGAATTTCTGCGCTACCAATGCGCTTTCAAGAGCGAATACGAATAAGGTGGGTCTATTGTCTGAAGAGTTAACTTTAAATCTTGTTCCCAAAGCAAATCTAATCAGCGTCGATTTTAGCTTTCCCGACAGCCAAACGGAATTCGAGCTTGTGGTCACTTACAGCGGTGAGAAGCAAGACGTGACCCAAGATGAGAGTATGTCGGCGCAAATCGCCAGAGGGATCGCGAAAAATATTACCCATGAATATGACAGCGTCAATAGGCTTTGCTTGAAATGGTGATTGATAAATCTATTAGCGGGATGATGATGTGAGGGCTTATAAAGGCGGATTTATGGAAAAAGCCCAGATAATCTGTGGGAATAGAGCAAATAAAAATTTTAAGAAAATCCTATCATACAAGGAGAAAACGAACATGAAAGCAAAAATTCTCTCTCTGCTGCTGGCGTTCAGCATGGTCATTTCTAGGCACTGTTCACCACAGGATGCTCACCGAAAACCGTATCGACAGAAGCGGATGCGCCCAAGAGCGCACCCACTTTGTGGGAGGCCGGTGACACAAGAAACAAGATTGTTGTCATAAGCGATATTCACATCGGGACTGATGACAAATATGCCGAAACTGTGAAAAATCGTCCGCTTCTGATTGATTTATTGAAGCGGCTGCAAAGCACAACTGATGTGCGGGAGCTGGTGATTGACGGTGATTTTCTGGACGAATGGTTTTTACCGGTCTATTACCCCAGCCACACAGATGTACAACAGTTTTACAAGGACGTGATCGCTAACAATCAGGGCGTGATCGACGAGCTCAACAACGTGATTGGCAGCGACATGGGTATTAGAGGGGCGTCCGAAGGTGGAAAAGAATTTGCCAGTAGTAACGAATGTACCGGATAAATCAGACACTGACCAGTATGGAGCCTATATCTATTACTCGCTTCTCAAAGGCATCTCCGAGCGAATGATGCCCAAGGAAGGTCTGGAAGAAAAAATATTCGATATGCACATGGCTGGATTTGACGATGCGTATACCTATCTGGATTTCCGGAGCGCCAGTACGCGGCAGTCTACCGCCGCTATTACCTTGGTCAGTCTTTTAAGGTGATCGGCACAGCACTGAACGTTTCTAAGGACTACGCGAAGAAACTCCACAGGCGGGCTTTGGATATGCTAAAAAATATTCTAATAAAAGTTGAAATTCCGCGTCCCTTTTTCGGAACTCACGTGTATACACAAACAGAAGGTGGTGATGAACAAGATGGTTGAAGAAAAATTAGCCCGCGTTCTGCCTTTGATGTTCAAGGAGGTGAAAATCCCAAAACTCGCTAAAGAAACGCTTCGGCAGCGGTTGTTCGGCGGTGAGGAGCTGACCGATGACAACTTAACCCTTGTATCAGCGGCGGGGACTTGGCGGAACAGAAGTGGAAAAGTCAAAAAAGTCAAAATAACAAGGAGGAATGAATTATGTCTTTACAAAAAGAAATCATGGCTCTCACAAAGGAACAAAAGGCAAAACTCGCTGGGGTGAGGAACGAGCAGGAACTGATTGATGCAATAAGCGAGGCCGGTATCGAACTCACCGACGAGGAAGTAAGCAAAGTGGCAGGAGGTGGGAATATGTTGGACTGGCGTTGCGACAGGGTATATATGAGCTTGTCTATAAAGAATGGCTCCCACAATGTTATGGTATTTGTGAAAGTTGCCCTTTGTACTTCGAGACAGCCCAAAAAAAATATGGTAACATATATGTTTCTACCTTTTATTGCGACTTTCTCGGTTGGACACGGGAATGTTTTGCTAAAAGAAAATGAACGAGAAGAAAAACGGAAACGAGTTTGTTGAAATGGGAAAACAGGCACTAACTGACAACGATTTGAAAGCGGTGGCGGGCGGAAGTGACAGTGGCTTAAAAAAATGTAGCTGGTGTCGCGAAAAACCTCATATTTGGTATAATGATGGTGAAGCCCGTTTATATTGCAGAGCAAAGGGTAGTTACTTTACTGTACAGCAAATACCATGTGATACTTGGAGTGATATTTGGAATGCTGAAGGATAATGTCACTGCAAGAAAAAATCTTGCGAAATTTTACATAATGGAATCCCATAACAAGGATAAACAGGCGAAAATCAAAGGGTTAAAAAAGGAGGAAACACCATGACACTAGAAAAAATAGAGGCTCTCACTGTGGAGCAGCAGGAGAAAATCGCCGAGGCGAGGAATGAACAGGAACTGCTCGCCGCTATAAGCGAGGCTAGTATCGAACTTACAGACGAAGAGAAAGCGGAGATCGCCAGGATGTCCGCACCGGAAGAAACTTCGAAGAAACTCACTGACGAGGAAGTCAGCCAAGTAAGCGGCGGGCGTGGTTCAAGCGTTGCCCGAGGGGGTGTTTGAAGCGGGGTTTAGAATGGGGGCTAGAAAATGTAAAGATTGCCACCAATATGTTATATATGAATACATGAGGGATACACATTTGTGTCAATTTTTCCATGCCACGGATGTACAGGTTGGGGGACGACGGATTTAATTATTGTAACGCCACGAGATAACTGCAATCCCAAGGAGAATTAAAACTTATGGAATCAAATCAAATCTTCCGCAAGGCGGCAATCGACCGCGTCGCCTCACCGGAACAGCTTACCGGCGAGCGGGGATAAATCACAGCGGCCGGGTATGGAGAGGGGATCTGCTCCATGCTCATCAACGCCGTAATGACGACCACACTTACCTCCGTGTGGCGATTGTAGGGGAAAGGGGCTGCGGAAAGTCAACGCTTTTGTGTATCCTACTTGGCTTTGAGACAACGCAAAAAGGCGTGGTCTGCGACAAATGGTGACGAAAAATGAAAGTAACGACGGGGAGGGCGACGCGCAATGAAGGAATGAAATATAGAAACCATAGCGTTCCGTTACCTGAATGAAAAAAATAAAATTGCAAAAGGAGATATACATAATGATTCATCGTTCTGAAATGAAAAAAGCAGCGAAAGCACAGATAAAAGGCAACATAGGAATTTTGTTTGTGTGCCAACTTGTTATAAGCCTTATATCAACGCTTGCGGCTCCGGTTTTCTTGGCAGGGATCTTGATTGCGCCATCCTTTGCGCTTTCAACTATCATGATTTATATTGCATTGACTCAAAACATTCGTCCTGCAGTCAGCGATATATGGAAAGGGTTCAAAGTGTTTGGAAAGGCCCTTTGGCTTACGATTATCACAGGTTTTTTTACATTTGCATGGTCATTGCTTTTTATTATTCCGGGTATTGTCAAGGGATACGCTTATTTAATGGCACCTTATATCCTTGCAGATAATCCTGGCATGACAGCCCGCGAGGCGCTTAGAGAAAGCAAAAGGATGACAAACGGCCATAAATTTGAATTGTTTGTTCTAAACTTGTCTTTTATCGGGTGGTTACTGCTTATCCCGCTCACGCTTGGACTTATTGTAATTTGGCTAGCTCCGTATACACACGCAACACTTGCTAATTATTACATCGCACTGAAAGAGGACAAGCTCGTGACCACCCAATCGTACAGTGAAGAACATTAGTATCCTTTTATGGAACCTCATTGCGCTAACAGCGGCGGGGGACACCGCTAAAGAACCTCTCACAGACTACTACATGGCCTGTTTCCTGTATTTGAAACTATGATTCATACAGAAAAAATATGTTTCCTGCATTTTCCCAAAAACAATGTTCAAAGGAGGACAACATTATGAAAAAGCGATTCATGAGCATATTGCTCACTCTGTGCATGGCGTTGACCCTGCTTCCTACGGCGGCATATGCGGCCACTAAAAACAAATCCCAACCCTCTGAAGGTTGGGATTATCTACGGTGTATGGACAACTATCTCAATATTGACGCGGATGGCAACGCGGAATTGCGCGACAAAAGCAAAACTCCAGAAGGAAACACAAAATTCCGTATCCATTCCTATGGGAGCGACGTTGGAGCCGGAATGTTTGGCTTTGAGTTGGAGGATGGAAGATTTTTGGGATTAGAATTGTCGGAAGATGAAATGTTCAAAAACCCGAAGGCGTTGAACGGGTTACGGGTAAAAGCACTGAAGGCTGATTTCAAGAAATATATGCTTCGTTGGAACATCAACAGCGAAAACGAGAAGGATATTTTTAGTATGCGCCCGCGGATGCTGCAAGATTATGTTTTAAATGCTAGTGGGGAAAAGAACGATGATGGTACCCACATTATTACATGGAAACATGTAGACCGTGGGATTTGTCCGGCTTATCCAGTTCCTGACGCCCCTCAACATGGCGAGTTCCGGTTTATACCCGTTCTGCCGGCTCTCTTTAGCGTAAAGTCAAATAATACTCCCTACAGGGCAAAGCCAGATGGCGACATAATAGGGAAACTAGGTAGCGGTACGAAAGTATGGGTTACCGAAATAGAGGGTGACTGGGCGAAGGTGACCTACAAAGGAAATACATACTATATGTGGGTATGGAAGCTTAAAACGGTTAATCCGACTGCAACCGCAGCGGTGGAAATCCTGAGTAGTCCTACGAAAACTACTTATAAGATTGGTAATGGCTTTAGTACTGCTGGGTTGAAGGCAGTGGACTTAACAGGTGGCATCGAAACAAACGTCAACAACAAAATCACCTTCTATATCCAGGAATCAGTAGATGCAGCGGGCGGCGGCTACATACTCAAGGATGAAGTCAAAATAAAGAAAGGTCACAAGTTCAAAACCAAAGGTGAGGCAGTGATTATAATGAAATATAAAGGCAAAAGTATGGGATCCTATTGGATAGAAGTAACCAAGTGATATAAAAATACACAAATTACAACACCAAAGATGGCAGTCAAATTATAAATAATAAGGAGACAAAGAGAATGAATTCCCTTAATTCCTTTGAGTATTGAAGGAAGAGAATCAAAAGAGAATCTGTAGGAATGGAGAAAATACGCTGGAGGAGCAGAGGCCAGAGCATTGCTGTCAGAGGATATTTTCTGTGTCTGCCGGTTGAAGCATAATAATGGTTTCGAAAAGAGACCGAAATAAACTCATCGAGCTCAATGTTATTTTCCAGTAAGGAAAGAAACTGAAAATTTGTGGTATTCAAATTTTCCTTTACAATTAGAAAAAATTTCTGCAAAAAAGCTGTTTATATGTTATCATAGGTATATAACTCCTTTCGGATTTGGGCGGATTTGTTTCTCGACAATTCACTTTTACATAAATCGGTGAGGAGTTATATTTTTTTATTACATGAAATATCCCGTATTTATACGGGTTGTGGCGTTTCGCCAACGCCTATTATAACAAAGTTGAAATGAAAGGAGAGTATTGATGTATTTAATTAAAAATACATCATACAAGAAATGATATGAAATTAACAGTCTTAGTAGATAATAACACTTATATAGATCAGTATTTCTTAGGGGAACCAGCCGTTAGCTATTACATAGAAGATGGCGACGAAAAAATATTATTTGATACCGGTTATTCAGATGTCTTTATTAGGAATGCAAAGGCCATTAGTATAGACCTCGATAAGCTTAATAAAATTGTATTTTCTCACGGTCATAATGACCACACTGGTGGATTCAAAATTTTAAATAATCAATACGATTTATCGCAAACTATGCTTATTTCTCATCCTGATGCTTTTCGAGAAAAAATCTTTGATGAAGAACCTATCGGATTTGATTTACATGAGGAAAGTGTAAATCAAATATGTAACCTGTCGCTCTCAAAGCTTCCCGTATCAATCAGTGAAAATATTATTTTTTTAGGTGAAATTCCAGCAATCTATTCCTTTGAAGAGCGAGCCGCAATTGGCAAGCAGAAAACAGATGATATTTATTTTGACGATTATGTATTCGATGATTCAGCGCTGGTTTATAACGGCAAGAACGGTATTTTTATCATAACAGGCTGTTCTCATAGTGGCATATGCAATATTATCGAATATGCAAAACAAGTGTGCAATAATCAAAAAGTTTTGGGCGTAATCGGTGGCTTTCATTTGTTTGACATTGATACAAGATTAAAAAGCACCATTCAATACTTTATGGATAACGACATTGCAGACCTTTATCCGTGCCATTGTGTATCCTTTCATGTAAAAGCTGAAATAAATCGTTTTATCCCCATACACGAAGTAGGTGTAGGGCTTACAATAATCATTTAAAATAAGCGGTCGCCTGTCCGCACCACATAGCCGCCCTCGGTAAAACGCCCGTCCTCGTCCAAGTTCATATCCCGCCCATAGGCTTCATAATCAATATAGTTTTCCAAATGCTCCGGGATTTCCAGCGTACACATTTCCTCAACATAGTAGCGGCCTAAATCTTCCTCATTCTCAACCCCGGCGTAAAACTCAAAACAATCCAGATTTTGCGTAAGGTTAATTAGGGCGGGTACACTGTTGTACTCCCCGAAGTCCACGGCGGCAGAAAACTTTTCTAACTCCCATTCCTCCATATCGTCCAGCAGGGAAGCCAAGAAGTTCAACTCGTCAATGCTTTCATATTATCCCAAGCAGTTACGCAGGCTGGAAATGTCGGTTTCATAATTGGTAATGAAAATTTCCTCATACCGCACACCGTCCACTTGGATACGCTTCAAAAGAGCCTGCACTTCCTCGGTGGTGGCGGGGAGCTTTAAAGGCTCCCCGTCTAAATATCTCTCGTTATACCGTCCAAGATTGGTAACAAAGGCTTCAAGCATGGTCTTTTGCCTGTCCTTGCGTTTTCACGGTCAGAATCCCGTCCAGCGTGGTTGCCGTGATGTTCAGCCGCCCGGTAACGGCAATGTCGTTTTTCACGTCCTCGTCAATATCGCTTCCTTAATTTGTTCTTGACAAGAGAAAATAGTAGGAGTAAAGTGAATATATACTAGTATACAAGTTAAAATTTGGAGGATATTTCAATGAAGATGACATTACGTTGGTTTGGCAGCAGATTTGATTCTGTTACCCTGAAACAAATAAGACAAATACCCGGAGTTACGGGAGTAATAACAACTTTATATGATATACCGGCAGGAGAGGTATGGCCGTTAGAAAAAATTTTGGAATTAAAAAAAGAAGTTATGGCAAGTGGCCTTGAAATAGCCGGAATTGAAAGTGTAAATATTCATGATGCTATTAAAATCGGTCTTACAGAAAGAGAAAAATATATTGATAATTATATTACAACCTTAGAAAACTTAGGAAAAGCAGATATTCATATGGTTTGTTATAACTTTATGCCGGTTTTTGACTGGACACGTTCTGATCTGGCAAAAATGAGACCGGATGGTTCTACCGTATTATCTTATGATCAGGAATTAATTGATAAAATTGATCCCGAGAAATTATTCAGTCAGATAGATGGTAAGAGTAATGGTTTTATACTTCCTGGTTGGGAACCGGAGCGTCTTGCTCATGTAAAAGAATTATTTGAATTATATAAAGATGTTGATAATGAGAAGCTGTTTGGTAATTTAGTCTATTTCTTAAACAGAATACAACCTGTTTGTGAAAAATACGATATAAAGATGGCAATTCATCCGGATGATCCGGCATGGCCTGTCTTTAACCTGCCTAGAATCATAACCAATAAAGAAAATGTAATCAGGCTTTTAAATACCGTTGATGCCGAATTTAACGGACTTACGTTATGTACCGGTTCTTATGGTTCCAATCCTAAAAACGATATATGTGAAATTATCCGTGGGGCAAAAGGCAGAATCCATTTTGCCCACGTAAGAAATTTAATTCACCATGCTCCGGGAAAATTTGATGAAGCAGCACATTTGTCCAGTGATGGTTCTTTTGATATGTATGAAATAATGAAGACTCTATATGAAATTGGATTTGACGGTCCGATTCGCCCGGATCACGGCCGTGCAATCTGGGATGAGGTTGCTATGCCGGGATATGGTCTGTATGACAGGGCTTTAGGAGCAACCTATTTAAACGGATTATGGGAAGCAATTGAAAAGTCCGATAAAAATATTAAAAAGGCTTCTAACTAAGCATCCGTATTAGAGAATTGCGAAACTAGATTATTGTATTTATATTCCATGCAGTTAAACGAATTTCAGAGCTGAATTTTGCCCTAAAGGCAACGGAAGCTATGAAATTCGTATTAATTGAATGGAATATTCAGAAAACTCTGGAGTTTCGCAATTACCTAAAATATCCGTATTAAAAGGAGAAAACAATATGAAATTAAAACAGAGTAATTTAAGAAATACAATAGTATGGGAAGAAAAAGGGTTTGAGCTGCCCAAATTTGACCGTAATAAAATGATTGAACAGACCTTAAAAAATCCGGAATGGGTTCATTTGGGAGCAGGAAATATTTTTCGTGCATTCCCGGCTGCAGTATGCCAGGAGCTTCTAAACAAAGGAATATTAAAGACCGGTATCATTGTAGCGGAAGGTTTTGACTATGAGATTATTGAAAAAAGTTATAGGACATACGACAATTTAAGCTTGCTTGTCACTTTAAAAGCTGACGGGAATCTGGATAAGAAAGTAGTTGGCAGTATAGCGGAATCCCTTTGTATGGATACAACAAACACAACGGACTGGAACCGCTTAACCGAAATTTTTAAAAATCCTGGTTTGAAAATGGTTTCCTTTACCATTACAGAAAAGGGTTACAGTTTAATTAATGATAAACAGGAATTTATCCCGAGTGTGTTAGATGACTTTAAGCATAAACCCGTCCAGGCAGCCAGTTATATCGGTAGATTAACTGCATTGTTATATGAGAGATATCTTGTCGGCAGATTACCTTTAACTTTAGTCAGTATGGATAACTGTTCTCATAATGGAACCAGGCTTTTTGAAGCGGTTACGACCTTTGCAAACAAATGGGTAGAGAATGGTATAGCAGAAGCCGGATTTAATGAATATGTTCAAGAGAGTATCTCATATCCCTGGTCAATGATTGATAAAATCACCCCAAGACCTTCAGAATCTGTAATTCATATGCTGGAAGAGGTTGGATTTGAAGATACCTCCGTAGTAGTTACAGCAAAAAATACATATGTCGCTCCGTTTGTAAATGCAGAAGAACCGCAATACCTTGTTATCGAAGATAACTTTAAAAACGGAAGATTACCTTTAGAACAAGGCGGGATTATTTTTACCAATAAGGAAATCGTAGAGAAAGTTGAAAAGATGAAAGTCTGTACCTGTTTAAATCCTTTACATACCGCCTTAGCCGTTTTTGGATGTTTATTATCCTATAATAAAATCTCAGATGAAATGAAAGATAAGGAACTGGCAGCTTTGGTTAATAAGATAGGTTCTATTGAGGGAATGCCGGTGGTTTCTGATCCCGGAATTATAAATCCGGAATCTTTTCTAAAGGAAGTTTTAAATGTCAGGTTTCCGAATCCCTTTATGCCGGATACCCCCCAGAGAATTGCCTGTGACACTTCCCAGAAACTGGCAATCCGCTTTGGAGAAACGATTAAAGCCTATGTTGAAAGTGAACATTTAAGGGTTAGGGATCTGACATTTATACCATTAGTTTTAGCCGGCTGGCTCAGGTACCTTTGTGGTATTGATGACCAGGGCAATCCTTTCAGCTATAGTCCTGACCCTATGCTTCCTGTTTTAACACCAGTTATGACACAGATAAAATTAGGTGAAAAAGAAGAAATCCATGATAAAGTAAAAGAAATCTTAAGTAATAAGTCTATTTTCGGAATTGATTTATACGAAGCAGGTTTGGGATATAAGGTAGAGAACTTATTTACTGAATTAATGCAGGGACCTGGGGCCGTTCGGAACACACTGAAAAAGTATCTTGACTAGCAGGTTCTTTTATAATAACATGAATTCGGAGGGAATATCATGTACATTTTGGAAAGAAACGGCAAAGAAACGGCAAGGGAATATGCATACAGAGTAATAAAATATAATATTATTTCATTAGATCTGGTTCCCGGCAGTATGGTTAGTGAAAATGAACTGGCGGAGGAGATGGGTATCAGCAGAACCCCTGTCAGAGAAGCTCTGATTGAATTAAGTAAGCTTAAAGTAGTTGAAATATATCCTCAAAGGGGTAGTTTTATTTCCCTGATTGACAATCAGTTAGTAGACGAAGCAAGATTCGTCAGGTTAATTTTAGAACAGGCGATGGTTGAGTCGGCTTGTGATATTGCAGATGCGGCTAATTTTCTTACCTTGGACGAAAATCTGAAGTTACAGGATTTTTATCTGGAACATAATGCGAAAGATAAATTACTGCAGTTAGATAATGAATTCCATGAATTATTGTTTTTAATCAGCAATAAGAAATTTACTTACGACCTATTGGGTGGTATGATGACTCATTTTGATCGGGTGAGGAGATTAAGTCTTTCCGTAATCAAAGACTCCAAGAATATTTCGGATCACCGCAGTTTAGTCAATGCTATCAGAAAAAAAGATAAAGAATTAGCCAGAAGTATAATTACAAAACATTTATCCAGATATAAGTTAGATGAAGAAGAATTAAAGAAACAATATCCTGATTATTTTAAGAACAATAAATAAAAATGGGGCTACCGCAATAATTGATCCAATTGCGGCAGCCCCTATGTAATAGGAAGAAAAATAAATATTTTATTAGGTGAGCTGGGGAGTATTATTTATGCACCTTCCTAATTACCCTTTGATTGATTACTTTTACCTTCTGATTTAGAATCGCTTTTATCAGATTTCGGTGTTGTGGAAGATTTGGAATCCTCTTTTGATTCTTTATCCTCTTTATTAGAGGAGTTTTTATCTGATACTTCCTGGCCGGTATCACCATGATCAGATTTACGGAAGACAGAAGACTTATCCTGCTTTCCGTTAATTTTTTTTGCAGTTTCCTTAGTTTTTTCAGCTTCTTTATCAGCAGCCTCCTTAGCTTTATCAGCAGCTTCCTTAGTTTTTTCGGCTTCTTTATTCTCCGCCACCGTAGCTTTTTCAGCTTGCTTATTGGCTGCCTCTTTAGGTTTTTTAGCTTCTTTTACGGGAGCTTCTTTGGATTTTTCTGTTTCCTTATTTACTTTACTCCTGGAAGTCTCTTTAGACGATGCTGCGGTTGCTTTCTCTCTCTCTTTTGCGGGTTTGGAAGCTTCTTTTGCCGCATCTTTATCAACTTTCTTTTTATTCTTATCGGATTTTTGTTTTGCTGCTTTTTCAGTTTTATCAGATACGTCGGCAGAGCCAGTTTTTTCTGAAATTATGGCGGCTTCCGGGGTTGAATCTGTTTCGGGGGAAGTTACGGTTTTAGCAGCCTTTTTATTTGCCTTAATGGCACCCATTATTTCTTTTACCGGTTTATTCAGCCATTCTTCCAAAACAATGCTACCCGGATCTTCTGAACTTGCAATTAATTTTTGAACCAGATTTAATTTGCCCGGGGTTACGCCTAATTCAGTTGCTTCTTTTACTCGTTCCAAACCAATACTGCTTGCTTCTACTTCAACTACTTTATCGGTTTCCTCAAGGGTATTTTCCACACTTTCCTTAAGTTCCTCAGCCATTTTCTCGGATTTCTCGGTATTTTCACCGGCAGTGGTAATAACAAGACCGCCCTCTGCAGTTCCGTCAAAATATCCTTCCTCAGCTATTTGTCCAACTGTTGCTGTTAAAGCCTGGGTTATTGTCTGGTTTTCTAAATCATTTAGCCTAACTTCTTTCAGGATTTCTTCACCATCATCATTTACAGCCTTAACACTTAACACACGGTCAAAGCGATTCAATGTGAATTCGATGGATGGATTTACATCAAGACTTACATAGGAATAAGGGCTGGCATAAGTATAAACACCGCCTCCAAGACCGAATAAAACTATGACTGCGGCTGCGGCACAGGCTGCGAATTTTTTTGTTTTAAATATAGTATTCTTTTTCAATTCAATCACCTGTCCAACCGTATAATTTTGATTTTTAACTTTCGTTATGCAGCCATCATCAGATAGGATTGCTGCAAAGTCATCTTTAATTTCAATAACAACGGATTTCATTTACCAATCTCCTCTCTGATGTATCGCAGATATTCTGCCAGGTGTGGATACTCACCGGAAAGTATCTCTACTGCCGCTATTATATACTTTCGGTGACGTTCTAATAATTTTCGGGGTACTTTTGCATTTTTTTCAATAATTTTTAATTGCAGTTGTTTTGTATGAAATAGTTCCTGTTTAAGTAGTGGATTGTTCAAAATATAAGATACGGCTTTCGCACAGGCGGATTTTGTTTTTTTTGAATGAGGGGAGCAGTCCGTCAGATCAAAAAATGTAAAGCCATAATGGGATAGGGCGTCATTTGCTGCATCTATCTCCAGTTTAAGGCTGTCATCCTTTTCGACTGTAACCTGTTTTGCCACGGCTAAATGTACGGATAAATTATCTGTTTCTTCTTCCGGTTCCGTCTCAAAAACAACCGGATCCACAAATAATTCCTGCCTGTATTTTTCCTGCGATCTGTAATAATCAATAAGCCGTCTTCGAATAACCAATTCGGAATAACTATAAAAACTACCCTTTTCAAATTGATAACTTTGTACGGCCTCAGTAAATGCATGTAAGGCAATGGACCATTCATCATCACTTTTGTTTATAAAACGGTGGGTTATCGCAGCGACACTCTTTAATATGTAGTATTCATTTTGTTGTATAAACAGATTAAGCATTTCTTTATCAGCGGATGCTTTCACTGCCATAGAATCGATTTCTCTCAATATAAACCTCCCAAGAATGTGTCGATTTAAGATACATTATTGAATATCTTGTAAATTTAATTTATTACAAGTATAACTTTTTATTAACGTGAAAACAAGAGAGTATTTTTATGCAATATTATTAATGTTTAAATATGTGGAGAAATATACCAATATTTCAGATGCAAACAGATACTATTCTGTTATTTCTTGACAACCTTAAAAGAGTGATATATGATGCAGACATAAGTTTATTTTAGAAAGAAATTAAAGGAGTATGGTTATGCACCAGGAAAATGTTTTAAAAAAGGTAATATATTTAGCGGGAGGATGTTTTTGGGGAACAGAGAAATATTTATCCGGTATAAAAGGAATTATAAAAACAGATGTGGGTTACGCTAATGGGAATACAGAGAATCCAACTTATGAAGAGGTATGCCATAATAATACGGGACATGCAGAAACGGTCAGAGTTGTTTATGATCCTGAAATCATCAGCCTTTCCTTTATTCTTAGCCTGTATTATGATGTAATAAATCCTACCTCTGTGAACAAACAGGGTGCGGATTCCGGAACACAGTATCGCACGGGAATTTATTATGTTGATGATACGGATATTGAAGTGATAAAAAATTCCATAGCAGAACTTCAAAAACAGTATGATAAACCCATTGCAATTGAGGTTTTGCCGTTAAATAATTATTATTTAGCAGAAGAATACCATCAAAAATATCTGGATAAAAATCCCAATGGTTACTGCCACATAGGCAGAGATAAGTTTGAGAAGGCAGCGTCAGCAGTTGATTTCAGTAAAAATTCTCATTAACAGGTACGGTTTTGAGGTATACGTAAAGAAACTAACAATATTAACCGGAAGGAAATACGCTTTAACAGTTTCTTCGGTTCGCGTGCACGTTGGAATTACTGCAAGTAAGCTTGCTGATTCTTACTTTGCTTTCGCGGAAACAAAAAATTCACCCGTCACTTTGAAGGGTGAATTTTTTTACTATACGGTTAATTTATCCTAACCAATAAGCTAATATTTTTCTTTTAAATGCAGATGATATTATTTGGGAAGTATGGCAGGCCCGGCTGCCGATATGTTTGGGATTAGATTAATAGTAAATAAAGGATAAGAAAGGATGCCGCATGCAGATTCTTTCAACTTATGTGGCAGTAACATATCTGCAGATGTGATATGTAATGGGTGTTAAAATGTGTAATGACATTTTTAGTATGCGGGGTGATAAAATAACCTCTTATGTAGTATTTATATTAGCTAATAGCTGTATGCCGACATTGCTTAAAATAAAACCCGCTACGTTGGTTAATTTTCAAAAAAAATATATCGAAAATACAAACCATTTTTTTATAGTATTAAATAAGGAATCAGAACAATTTCAATGCAGTTATGAAATATTATATGAAGATAACAGGGCTTATTTTATTATACTATATCAAACAAAACTGCTAAGGGATGTATTAAACAGATTTTGTGAAAACGATATATTAATTCGGAGTGGCTATTTACCGGGAGGAGATAACTTTAATAAAAACCTTATTAATTTAAAAAAACGTTTTCAAAATTTCAAAAACGGCAATAGTGTTGAATTTCCCCATGAAGTTGGTATCTTTTTAGGATATCCGATTTTAGATGTGGAGGAATTTATTAAAAATAACGGAGAAAATTATATACTCTGCGGTTACTGGAAAGTTTATCATAAAGCCGAAGAAGCCGGGAAAACTTTTGACCAGTTCCGAAAACTAAGGGAAGATGCAGTAAAATTATACTTTTCAGGAAGGGATTTAAAAGAAATTACCTCTACTTTGTAAAACACATCTTGTAGAATCAGACTGAATATTTTATAATAATGTGAAAAATGCAAAGAAGGGTATAGGAATGGCGGAAAGAATATGTTTTCTTGGCAGAGGCGGAGTTGGTAAATCTGTGATTGTATCCAATATCAGTGCATCGCTGGCTAAAATGGGTTATGGTGTACTACAGATAGGAAATGATATCAGTTTAAACTCGACCATGCTCCTGCGGGATGATGAAAATATCACACCTGTATTAGAGGAATTTAGGAATAAATACCATATTCAGGTAGAAGATTATCTGGTTAAGGGTTCTTCCGGTGTTTACTGTCTGGAACTTGGCAGCATCGAACCCGGAGTAGGGTGCCTTGCAAGGGGCATTAATCTTGTGGATGAAATGATGGAGCAGCAGGGCATGTTAGAAAAATATCATATCAATTATGTATTATATGATATTGTTGGTGATATACCCTGTACCGGTTATATTTTACCCATTAGAGAGGGAATAATGTCCCAGTGCATTATTATAACAGACGGTAATTATTCTGCCTTATGCACTACCAACAGTATTCTGGCCGGAGTAGTAAGAATTGATAAAGAAAATCAGAAATTAGTCCGGCTGTTAATCAATCAGGCAGATAAATATCCCACCAAATCCCTGATTACTTCTTATGCCGAGGCAACCAATCTGACCATACTTGGATATTTAAATCATTATATGCAGATTGAAATCAGTACACTTTCAGAAAAGACAGTAATTGAAGATTGCCCGGACTGCATAGCCGCAAAAGAATTTGAGAAATTGAGTCATTCTGTCATTCACATTTGTAAACCCAAATGTCCGAAACCATTTGACCGTGATGAATTGTTAAAATGGCAGAAAAAGTGGAAACTAGATCAATTAGAACAAAAAAGCGGCATCATCCAACCAGGAAATATATAAGGAAATCAGCATGTATGATATAGCGATAACAAACGGGTCAGTAATTGATACGATACAATTAAATAGGACCATTCAGAATATAGGTATTAAAGACGGTAAAATAAACTATATCGGCAGAGATATAATAACAGGTAAATATGTAATTGATGCAAGCGGTAAAATTGTTTCTCCTGGATTTATCGATGTTCACGGACATATTGACGGTTATGATTATTCCGGAGAATTGGCAGCCTGTCAGGGGATAACCACGACCATAGGTGGCAATTGCGGGTTAAGTCCAATTGACATGAATGAATTCTTCAGGGAACAGGAGAGCAGAGGATTCTATATCAATCAGGCAGAATTCATAGGTCATTCCTTTTCCCTGCGAAACAGGGTTGGAATTACGGATAATTATAAAAAGGCAGCACCGGATCAGATTAAAACAATGGCTGAACTGGCGGAAAAGGCTCTTGCAAACGGAGCTTGCGGTGTTTCTTTTGGACTTGATTATTCTCCGGGAGCATCTTTAAATGAAATTACCGTGTTGGCCAGGTTGTGTGCAGAGTATAATAAAATCATGGCGATACATACCAGGCTTTTTACCGAATATGACTTATATTCCCTTTATGAAGTCCTTGCAATTGCGAAAGAAACTAAAGTTAAGGTATTGTTTTCCCATTTTATTTACCAATATGGCAACGGTACAATGCAGGCGGCCCTTGAAACCATTGAAAGGGCAATGGAACAGGGCCTTGATATTCACATCGACAGCGGAATGTATACGGATTGGGCTACATTTATAGGAACGGAGACTTTCAGTGAACAAACTATGAAAGATAATGGATTTGTGTTAGGGGATATGGTTGTTGCAACGGGAAAATATACAGGAAAATTCCTTACGAAAGATATTTATGCTACTTTGAGGCATGATTATCCTGAGGAGTCAGTAATCTGTATGACCGGTAAAAAAGAGGATATCTATTTAGCCCTTAAGAAAAGTTATGCAATGCCTTCCACGGATATCGGGAAATACCGAAAAGGAGAGGGACATCCCCAGATTGCCGGAACTTTCCCGAAATACCTAATAGAAATGGTTCGTGAAAAGAAGATTCTGACCTTGGAAGAAGCGATTCGTAAAGCAACCATCTTACCGGCGAGCTTATTCGGATTTAAAAACAAAGGAGTTCTTCAAATCGGAGCGGATGCGGATATTGTTATATTGGATATGGATAATTTAAAAGATTTAGCCATCCTGCCTCATCTCGGACAACCGGATGCAAAACCCATTGGTATAGAATTTGTTATAGTTAATGGTGAAATTGTTGTGAAAAACTCAGAATTTACCGGTAAACGGGCGGGAAGAATAATCTAGAGCTTAATCTGACTATAGTGGAATGGTGTAAAGCAAAAATCTCAAAGAGACCGAGACATGTGGGCACTCTATTTTCATTCTGTATAATTTAAGCAACTGTTATAATTGAGTATCATGGCCGAATTACAGCTAATATTAGTTTTATGGTACATCCGATTGACAGGGCAGGGATAAAATGCTATGATATTTCAGATTAAATTTATAGATTATATAGGAATGAAATAATGTCTTTTCCGGAATTTTACTTATAGAACAGGAGTAAACTTATGTTAAATCAATTTTCTAGAACCGAGCTTTTATTTGGAAAAGAAGCGATGGACAAATTAAGCCAGTCCCGGGTTGCCATATTTGGAATCGGCGGAGTGGGTGGATACACTGCTGAGGCTTTAGCCAGAAGCGGAGTGGGTATCTTTGATTTATTTGACGATGATAAAGTATGTCTTACCAATATAAACAGACAAATAATTGCTACCAGAAAAACCGTGGGTAAATATAAGGTTGAGGTTATGAAAGATAGAATTCTTGAAATTAATCCCCAGGCTGTTGTAAATACCCATCAGACTTTTTATACTCCTCAAGTAGCGGATCAATATGATTTTACCGAATATACTTATATTGTTGATGCAATTGATACGGTTACGGCTAAAATTGAACTTGTTATGCGGGCTAACCAGTGTAATATACCCATTATCAGCTGTATGGGTGCCGGTAATAAATTAGATCCGACACAGTTTGAAATTACAGATATATATAAGACCTCCGTATGTCCTTTGGCTAAAGTTATGCGTAAGGAATTACGTGTGCGTGGCATAAAAAAATTAAAAGTCGTTTATTCAAAAGAACCGGCCAGACAGCCTCTTAGTGATATGTCTATCAGCTGCAGAAGTAATTGCATCTGTCCTCCCGGTGCCCAAAGAAAATGTACGGAGCGCAGACAGATACCGGGAAGTACTGCATTTGTGCCATCCGTTGCCGGATTGATTATAGCCGGTGAAGTGATTAAAGATATAACAGGAGTCCGTTAATATAAACCAATCTCATTAATATATATCTTGATGCAAGGAACGGTATAATGGAATCGCCGGTATGGACAAAAGAAAGACCTGAAGCGAATTAAATGCAAACATAAATTCATTTTACATACAGCATTCGGATTATCTTATACCGGATGCTGTTTTTATTTCCGCGAAAGCAAAGTGAGAATTAGCAAGCTTGCTTGCAATAATTCGAACGCGGCCATTAACTTATACTTGTCTTACCGTAATGGGTGATATATGATAAAAACAGAATAAAGGAGGATTTACATGAAATTTTTACATATATCAGATCTTCATATCGGGAAAAAGCTGCGGGAAGCGGATTTTACCGAAGATCAGATTCATATATTAAACGAAATAATCAGTATAGTTGATGATACAAAACCGGACGGAATCTTTATTGCCGGTGATATTTATGATAGAAGTGTACCTCCTGCAAGTGCAGTGAATCTATTTGATGATTTTTTAACAAACTTAGAAAAACGAAATATAATGGTATTTATTGTCAGCGGTAATCATGATTCACCGGAACGTTTAAATTTTGGGAAAGAGATCATGGGTAAGAACAGTATTTATATTTCAGGGGCTTTTAAAGGTGAAATGGACCGTATAACACTATCAGATGAATATGGTCAGGTTAATATTTATCTGCTCCCTTATATAAAGCCTTCTATAGTTTCGAATTTTATAAAAGAAACAGAACTTGATACCTATGAAAAAGCTGTTCAAGCTGTTTTTGAGTCAGCGAAGATAGACCGGGAACAGAGGAATATCCTTGTTGCTCATCAATATGTAACGAATCAGGGGATTGAACCGGAACGCTCGGATTCTGAGGTTATATCTGTGGGAGGACTTGATAATATTGATGTATCGGTATTTGATCCTTTTGATTATGTAGCGCTGGGACATATTCATGGTCCTCAGAAAATTGGAAGGGAGACGGTACGTTACTGTGGAACTCCGTTAAAATACTCCTTTTCTGAATGCAAACATCAAAAGTCCGTAACCTGTATTGTTATTACCCATAAAAATAACGTTGAGATCTCTCAGATACCTTTGCATCCAATCCGGGATCTGCGTGTAATAAAAGATAAACTGGATCATTTGCTTCATGATGAAAAATACATTAACAAAAACTGTGAGGACTATATCCATGCCATATTAACCGATGAAGAGGATATCTATGATGCGATCGGAAAACTTAGAACAGTATATAGTAATGTATTAATCCTGGAAAAGGAAAATACAAAAACAAAAAACAATGAGAATTCCAAAACCTCAGCTTCCGGCGATGTAACGAAACGAAGTCCAATGGATTTATTTGAAGAATTCTACCAGAATCAAAACAATATTGAATTAAATAATATCCAAAAAAGAATATTGATGGATTTATTTACGGAGCTTGGAGGTGAAGCAGAATGAAACCGCTGAAACTTATGATAAGTGCTTTTGGACCTTATGCAGGTACCGTAACCATTGATTTTGAAAAGATGGGAAATTCCGGACTTTTTCTTATATCAGGTGATACGGGAGCCGGTAAGACGACTATTTTTGATGCCATATCCTATGCTTTATTTGAGAAAACCAGTGGACTTACCAGGGAAGTTAATTCTGTAAGAAGTGATTTTGCAACCCTGGAAGTATTTACGGAAGTTACCTTAACCTTTTCCCATAAGGGGTTTCATTATACCATTAACCGATATCCCGACCAGACCAGGAAAAGCGACAGGGGCAAGGGAATCGCTGAACAGAAAAAGGGAGTATCCATATTGTTACCGGATGGGAAAAAGATTGATAACCGTAACGATGTAAAAAGGATTATATCAGAAATATTAGGCGGGTTGGGTTATGACCAGTTTAAACAGATTGCAATGATTGCTCAAGGTGAATTTTTAGAACTGCTCCTGGCAGATAATGATAAAAGAAATGAAATTTTACAGAAAGTTTTTAATACGGAGATATACAAGCGATTTTCTGCTAAATTAAGAGAAAAAGAAATATTTTTAAAAAATGAAAATGAGGATTTGGAAAAAAGCCTGCAGCTATATATAGACGGTATAAAATGTCCGGAAGAGTCGGAGTATTACCAGAAGATAGAATATTTTAAAACTGTAAAAAATATAAATTTTATTCCGGATATACTGAATTGCCTTACTTTATTAATAGAGGAAGATAACCGGATTTTAGATGATGTTAATGATAAAATGGGTTCTGTAGATAAGGAAAAAGAAAAGTTTATTAAAAAAGAAGTAATAGGAAAAACCATTAATCAGAATCTGGAGGAGAAAGAAAAACTACAGTGCAGAAAAGAGGAACTGGATCTTAAGAAAGATGAGATGAAGGTTTTGGAACAGAGAGGGCTAATCGGACAAAGGGCACTGTCTTATGTAAAACCTCTGGAAGATGCTAAAAATCGGGAAGTGGAGATATCAAACCGCTTAACAGAAAAAATAAAAGCTGCAAGTAAAGAAAAGGAATCATTTGAAGTCAGACTTTACAGAGCTAAAAAATTATATGAAGAAGAAAACAATAAAAGTGATTTAAGGGACAACCTCACCCTGTATATCAGCAATTTAGAAGAAAGTCTTCCACAATATGATTTTCTAAATAACTTATTGGAGAGAGAAAAAGAATACTTTAAGACGGGTAATCAATTAGATGAAACAATTTCATCCATATCTAAAAAGCTTTCAGATATGCAGAATTTACACCAGAATTTTAGAAATGAATTGGAAGCGGTAAAAGAAAGCCCCATAAAACTCTTAAACTGTGTCAGTAAACTGGAAAAAGATGAAATTGCTAAAAAACGAATGGAACAACTGGATGCAGATATCTCGAAATTAATCCTTCTGGAGGAAGTAGTAGAAAACTATAAGAAAGCTTTTTTACAGGCTGAAGAAAGATATGATGAATGTAACCTGGAATTTGACAGGAAGCAGAAAGCTTACCTCAGAGAGCAGGCCGGAATACTTGCGAAAACCTTGGAAGAGGGGAAACCCTGCCCGGTATGCGGATCCCTTGAACATCCTAAGACAGCACAGCTTCTATTGGAAGCTCCCACGGAAGCAGAGTTAAATACCCTGAAAGAGAAACGGGATACTCTAAGTGAAGAAATGCTGGAGGCAGGTAAAAAAGTAAGTGAATACAAAAAAGAATATGAAACCAGATTTGATACAATAAATGAATCCATGGATATTATAACTTGTGAAATTGATTTTAATAACCTAAAGGATAGAAAGTCTTATTTACAGAAGCTGATATCGGAATGGGATTCAAACATAAAGTTATTAAGGGCAGAAGAAGAGTTGCTTAAGGTGAAATGTGAAAGAAAAGAAATCTGTGAAACGGAGATAAGAAAAGCTTTAGCGAGTATAGAAGAATATAATTCAAATACAGCCTTACTAAAGGAAAAACGAAATTTATTAGCTGCGGATTTAAGTGCCTGCCGGAAAGAGATAGAAATGATAAAGAAAAATCTGGAGTTTGATTCTTTAGAGAAAGCAAAAACAATAATATCAGAAAAAAAGACTGAACTGGATGAATTAAAAAATAAATTCTTAGATGCTGAAAATGAATTCCATGAAGCAGATAAAGCACTTAAGACTGCCGTCAGTTTATTATCTGAATTCACCACACAGTATGAAAGCTCAAAAGAATCCTTTAACAAAGCCTCTAGTAGGTTTATGCTAAAGATGAAAGAGTATGGATTTAAAACGGAAGAGGCTTATAAAGAAGCTTTATTGTCCCAAGAGAAAATTGACGAAATAAAAGAGATATGTAAAAAATATGAGCTTACGAAACAGGAAATAAAAGCACAATTAGATAAATTAAAAGAAAAGACCTATGGTAAAGAACGGATAGACTTAGAGGATATTCGTAATAACATAAAATTATTGAAAGACAGTCGCACACAATTAGAGAAATTACAAAAAGAAGTACACAACAGGGTATCCGCTAACAAAAGTTCCTTGTTTCATATTAAAGAGATAGATAAAATCAGGGAAGAAAAAAACAAAGAATACTTAGAAATTAGTGCTCTGTCAAAAACAGCGAATGGAAGACTTGAGGGTAAGCAGAAAATAAACTTTGAAACTTATGTTCAAGCTGCCTATTTTGTACAAATCATACAGGAAGCAAATAAAAGATTCTATGAAATGTCCGGCAAGCGGTATCAATTAATGCGAAAAGAGGGAGGTAATCTGCAGAGTGCGAGCGGACTGGAATTAAATGTACTGGATACCTGGACCGGTAAGCTTAGAAACGTAAAATCCTTATCCGGCGGAGAATCTTTTATGGCAGCATTATCGTTGGCTTTAGGATTTTCCGATATTATTCAGAGTCATTCCGGTGGTATTGAAATTGAAACCATGTTTGTAGATGAAGGATTCGGTTCACTGGATACGGAAGCCCTGGAACAATCCATTGTTACTTTAACAAATCTTACCCTCGGGAACCGGATGGTGGGAATTATTTCTCATGTAGATGAACTTAAAGAGCGGATAGATAAGCAGATTATTGTGAAAAAAGATATTAGAGGCAGTTATGTTGATAAACTAATATGTTAATATCTTTATCATAAAATTCATTAACTTCCAATGTAAAAATTTGGTGGCGAAAACAGGGATAATATGGTATAATATGTAATTAAAATATTCTGCTTCGATTGGGGGGACGTTTATGAGAAAATTACATCAATCTGCAAAGTATATGGTATTCGTTTCACTATTTAGTATCGTTTTCTTCCTCTGTTGTAAAGTCTCTAATTCAGAGGTTATTTACGGTAGTGAAAATGATAAACATGTTTTATTTATCAGCTCATACAGTGAAAATTTTTTAAGTGTCCCGGATGAGATAACGGGAATCAGAGAAGTTTTTACACCCCTTAATATTATGCTTGATGTAGAATATATGGATACGAAACGGTTTGATACCAAAGAGAATGAACGATTATTTTATGAATTGTTAAAGTATAAAATAAATAATCTTAAACCTTACGATGCTATTATAGTTGGAGATGATAATGCATTGCAATTTGCAATGGATTACCAGAATGAATTGTTTAAAGGACTGCCAATCGTTTTCTTAGGAGTTAATGACTACGACAGGGCGAAACGTGCCTGGGATAATGCTTATATTACTGGAATTATTGAGGAGATGTCCTTAAAGGATAATATAGAATTAGGCTTAAAAATTAACAAAAATGCCAAAAAAGTAGCAGCGATTGTTGACGATACCCTGACAGGCAAAGGTGACAGAGAGCAGTTTTATAAAAATAAGGATAAATTTAAGCAGTTAACCTTTGAAGAGATTAATGTATCTGATTATACTTTCAAAGAATTGGAAGATGTTTTAGAAAACATAGGAGAGGATACCATACTGATATACTTAAGCATGTATACGGATAAAACCGGTGCAACCCTTACCATACCGGAGGCAGTTGAATTGATAAGGGAACATACCCACGTACCCGTACTCCGAGCGGAAGTAGGCGGTGTCGGATTGGGAATTTTAGGCGGCAAGATGGTATCTTATCTTGAATCGGGAAGAATCGCCGCTAAGGTTGTGGTTCAGGTTTTCGACGGCAAACCGGTTAAATCCATTAATATCATATCGGGCAGCCCTAATGTATATACATTTGATTATAACCTGATAAAAAAATATAAGATTGATAAGTCGGTGCTTCCAAAAGATGCTGTTTACATTAATAAAAAAGTCAGTTTTTTTGAAGAGTATAAAACCCTCGTAATAAATACCCTTATGGTAGTATCATTTTTAATTATCATTGTTATAATTTTAGTTATAGATAACTTAAAGCAAAGAAAAATCGAAAAGGCCTTACAGGAAAGTAATGAGGAGTTAACCCAAACCTTTGAAGAGTTAACTGCTTCTGAAGAAGAATTAAGGGTTCAGTATGATACCATACAGGAACATGCGGAGGAAATAGAAACCTTAAACCAGAAATATAGTGTTGCAATTGAAAGTACGGACTGTGCAGTCTGGGAATATAATTTGGTTACAAAGGAAATGAACATCTCAAGGCAGTTTATCAACGATATTAACGGGTCTTTAAATGAGCAGGAGAATATTCACAGAGTTTTTGAATTCCTATTGGATTCGGATGAAAAAGAGAAACTTCGGAAAGAATTTCATAGCTATGAAAACGGTCTAAAAGATGAAATTCATATAAAGGTAGCTGTTATGGATCAGGACGATAACAGACGATGGCTGTTGGTAAGAGGAAAAGGGTTTAAAGACAGTAATGATAATTTAAATATTATTCATGGTATTATATTGGATATAACCAAGATGAAAGAGCAGGAGGAGTATATCGAATATTTGGCGAAACATGATTATCTGACTAATCTTCCTAACCGCAGGGAATTTATGAATAAATTAGAGAGAGAATTATCACATAAGAAACAGGGTGCGATTCTGTTACTTGATATAGATAACTTTAAAAGCATCAATGATACTTTGGGTCATATCTATGGTGATAAAATGCTGCAGGAAATATCTCGGAAATTATCCGGAATTATGGATGATAAACTATTTATTTCACGATTTGGAGGAGATGAATTTTTAATATTAATATCAGATGAAGACAATATCCTGCAAATTCAATCCTATGTATATAAAATCATTCATTTATTTGATGAACCGTTAATTTTATATCAAAAAGAGAATTTCGTTAAATTCAGTATCGGTATCACGTGCTTTCCGGAAGATAGTGATAATATTACCCAGTTATTAATGAATGTTGATACGGCTATGTATAGTGTAAAACATGGCGGTAAGAATAATTTTATGTTTTTTAATGCTGGTATGTTGGATGAATTGAAACATAGGACAGATATAGAATATATCTTAAGAGAGGCAATCAAATATAATGGATTTACTTTGGCCTATCAGCCCCAGATAAATGTTCAGACAGGAAAAATTATTGGATTTGAAGCTTTGTTAAGACTTAAAGATTATAAGATATCTCCCAATAAGTTTATAAATATTGCAGAAGAAACCGGACTTATAAAAGAAATCGGCCGATGGGTTACAAAGCAGGCAGTCAGACAAATTGCACTCTGGCAAGAGAAAGGGTATGAACCAAAACCCATTGCTATTAATTTTTCCAGTAAACAGATAAAAGACTACGGTTATATAGCTTTTTTACAGGATACCCTTAATAAGTATCAGGTTGCACCTGATTATCTTGAAATTGAAATTACAGAGAGTATATTAATGGAACAAAATGCAAATACCATAGATTTTTTAAATCAGTTAAAAAAAATCGGTGTCAGAATAGCTCTGGATGACTTTGGTACCGGTTATTCTTCACTAAATTATTTGACTTTTATACCAGTCGATAAAATAAAACTGGATAAAACACTATGTGAAAAATTTCTGGGTCTGAAAAACTTACGGGTAATGAACAGTCTGATAGCCCTGGTACATAGTTTAGACCTGGTTATCATTGCGGAGGGAATAGAGGAGCCGGAGCAGTTCAAACGATTAAAAGACGGAGGTTGTGATTATATACAGGGTTATTTATTTAGTAAACCCCTATTTGAGGAAGAGATAGAAGAAATTTATAATTATAATTTTCTGGAACGTATTGTATTATAATAGTATAATAAGATACCGGGTAATTTTAAATAGTATTACTATGTCTTTTTAGACAGAAGGACGATGTAAAATTACGGGAGTATTTAATGTGGTTAAAAAATCAAAGGATATAAACAAAATAAATATGCTGGAAAAAAGAGGTATACATGAAATCATTAGTTATTGCTGAAAAACCATCCGTTGCAAGAGATATCGCAAGGGTTTTAAAATCAACGAAAAACATTAACGGAGTCCTGGAGGGCGAAAGATATGTGGTAACCTGGGCTTTAGGGCATCTTGTTACTTTGGCTGATCCGAGGGTTACGATGAAAAATATAAAGAATGGAAGATGGAACACCTCCCTATGCTGCCGGATAAATTTGAACTGGTTGTTATAAAACAAACCGGTAAACAGTACCAGGTGGTTAAGAATCAGATTCATAGAAAGGATATTTCGGATATTATTATAGCTACGGATGCCGGACGGGAAGGGGAACTGGTTGCCAGATGGATTTTAGAAAAGGCAAATAATAAAAAACCGGTTAAAAGATTATGGATTTCTTCCGTTACGGATAAGGCAATTAAAGAGGGATTTAACAAACTAAAGGATGGAAGGGATTATGAAAACCTTTATAAGGCTGCTGTAGCCAGGGCAGAAAGCGACTGGATTGTCGGGATGAATGCAACCAGGGCATTGACCTGTAAATATAATGCAAGTCTTTCCTGCGGAAGGGTCCAGACTCCCACTTTAGCAATGATTGCAAAAAGAGAAGAAGAAATAAAAAGTTTTATTCCGAAACCTTATTATGGGCTTACCGGAAAGGTAAAAAATATGACAGTTACCTGGAGAGATAAAAAGACAAATGAGAAAACAGTCTTTGATAAATCCAGGATAGAAGAAATATACAAAAAGGTAAACGGAAGAAAGGGTATTGTAACCGAGGTGAAAACAACTGGTAAAAAAGCCTATGCACCAGGACTTTATGATTTAACGGAATTACAGCGGGATGCTAATAAATTGTTTGATTTTTCGGCAAAAGAAACTTTAAATATTATGCAGCGCCTCTATGAGAATCATAAAGTTCTTACTTATCCCAGAACCGACTCAAGATATCTTCCCTCCGATATAGTGGGAACCCTTAAGGAAAGATTAGAATCTGTCAGTGTAGGTCCTTACAAACTGCTGGCAGGAAAGTTAACGAAGAAACCAATTTCAACCAATTCCTCTTTTATAGATGACAGTAAGGTAAGTGACCATCATGCTATTATTCCCACCGAAGAATTTGTACGGCTGGATAATATGAGCCTGGATGAGCGGAAGATTTATGATCTTGTGGTAAGAAGGTTTCTGGCTGTTTTATATCCGCCCTGTGAATTTGAAGAAGTTTCGGTAACAGTGGAGGTGGAGCAGGAAGAATTTACCGCAAAAGGAAAAGTAATTAAGTCCTTAGGCTTTAAAGAAGTTTATGAAACCAAGGCAGATGAGGAAGAAGAAAAAGTATTAAAGGCAGAGAAAGGTGAAGTTCTAAGTGATATCGATTTTAATATAACGGAAGGGAAAACAACACCGCCGTCTCCTTTTAATGAAGCGAGTCTGCTCACCGCTATGGAAAATCCGGTCCATTTTCTTGAAGACAGGGATAAAGAGGTGGTTAAAACACTGGGAGAGACCGGCGGCCTCGGAACGGTTGCCACACGGGCGGACATTATTGAAAAACTTTTTAATACCTTTTTAATTGAAAAACGCGGCAAAGATATTTTTATTACCTCCAAAGGTAAGCAGTTATTGGAATTAGTTCCTGAGGATTTAAAAAAACCTGAATTGACAGCCCAGCTAGAGATGAAATTATCAGGAATAGCCCAGGGAAAATTACGGCAGCAGGAATTAATGGAGGAGATGGTATCTTATACAAAGGAGATTGTTTCTGAAATTAAAGAAAGTGACGGTAAATTCCGCCATGATAACCTTACCAATACCAAGTGTCCCGTATGCGGGCAGAAAATGCTTTCCGTTACGAATAAGAACAGTAAAATGCTTGTGTGCAGTGACCGGAACTGCGGCCATAAAGAGGTAATTGCAAGGACCAGTAACGCAAGATGTCCGGTATGCCACAAAAAAATGGAACTGCAGGGAAAAGGGGAAAAACAGATGTTTACCTGTGTCTGCGGTTATAAAGAGAAGCTGTCGGCTTTTAAAGACCGACGGGAGAAAGAAGGAGCAGGTGTATCCAAAAAAGATGTTGCAAATTATATGAATAAGTTAAAAAAGGATTCTAAAGAACCTGTTAATAATGCGTTTGCGGATGCATTTGCTAAAATTAAACTGGATAAATAAATGAAAGAAAAGGGGCTGTCGCACTAACAATGTCAATAAGTTAAGCCATTAACCGTGGTTACGCCTCAAGTCAAAAAGCAGTTAAAAGTATTTTTGTTTTCTTTTAGCTGCTTTTTTGCACGAAAATAAGACAGATGACAATCTGCCGTTTTTTCTTAACTTTTTATTTCTCTTATGCTATTCTATATAAGAAGCTGACTGCTGAGTTGGGTCTGACTTTTCGCGGAGCCTTTCGCCCTTCTCCCACAGGAATAACATTCTTTTGAATAAGTGCTTCAACAGTGGGTGGAGATATCCTGTCTTTATAAAATTGCTTGCATATTACAACAGCAATAGCAAAGTTTATCTGGTATATGTACTTTGTTTTTTTCTGCTGTATGATAATTCCTGTTGTAACTCGTTCGCAGAATTGTAGAGGATTAATCGGGCAAATATTTCTTGCAGGATATACTCCACCTTTTTGGCGTGGAAATTTGTTATTTGTAAGATAGCGGTATTGTTCCGGGTGAGCTTTTATCTCTTTCGTCTGCTTTTTGGTGAGTATCAAAGATAATTTACAATCAAACTCCTCTGTATCCGGCAACGGTAAATTTGTAAGAATTCCGTGACTTCCCAAGTCTTTAACACGTATTAAATAGTTCCAGCCTTTTTCCTGAGCATGAGCCAGAATGTTGTAACTTTCATACCCTCTATCTGCCATTAGTATGGTTCTTTCATCCAGTTTGGAATGTTCCATCATATCACGCAAAGCCTGTGTTTCATTGGGATGGCGTCCTGGCTGGATAATGGCATCCAGGTAAATGCGGTTTTCTAAATCATACAAAGCATTTAAATGCAGTTGATTATAACCTTTTTCATTTTTTTCTATCGAATTATGCCTCCGATAAGTTGTCATATCTTTTGGGTTATAGGTAATGGCCAAATCGGAACCATCGCATGCAATCAATCGGAATCCCTGATAAGTGGCGAGTTGTGTAAAGGATTCTGTAAAAGAATGAAACAGAAAATCGATTGCTTCCGGCAAAATCATTGCTCGCTGTTGAGAGAATGCAGAAGAAGAAACACAATCAGAATCGTAGTTAAAAAAGTCTAATAGTTCTTTACGGATTGTATTTCCTCCCATACACAAAAAGAAGTTGATGGATTGGGAAAAAGTGAGTTTCCGATTCCTTATAAAATCCTTTCCAGGTTGCTTTACAAACAAATCGGAAGATGCCTGCATAGCAGAGATAATGTTTGACAAGTTTTTCTTTAATACATGTGGCGATTCATGCTGCATAAGACAGCCCTCCTTAAATGAAACTATATTTAAATGGCTTCGCCGCAAATTTTTTAAGATTTGTCAAGTACTTTATAAAATTTATTATATGAAAATTTATTACAAAAAAAGAGCAGGGCACATATTTTCATATGCTCTACTCTTAGTAAAATACTGCTTATAACCTTAACTTATTGACATTGTTAAAGCGACAGCCCCTTTTAATTTCCGCGAAAGCAAAGTGAGAATTAGCAAGCTTGCTTGCAATAATTCGAACGCGCACGCGAACCGAAGAAACTCGCAAAGCGTGTTTCTTCCGGTTTAATATAAATGTTTATATCACTGTCAGACAGCGTATAAGCGCTGCCAATCTGAACATATTATAAAAACTAACCCATTTATATTGCTTTAATTTTTTGTATAAATAAAGTAAATTTGGAGAATTTAATATTATCTATATTTTTTTATTATAACTATTTTTAATTTTTACTATCAATACAGGAAGGAGGAGTATACTATGCAGGAAAGGAAAGAAAAAACACTAAGCGGGATTGATAATAAGAGACTAAATAAAACGGATTGTACCAATAACGAGGGTACCGCAGCATGGGCTAATATGGACAAGATGGTCCCAGACAGCCATGTAAATATTCCGGATGATTATAATGTGGAAAAAGCAAAAAACTGGGTAGATAACGGTAGTAAATTATAGAAGTGGAGAAAGACAATGGCTAAAACGCAAATGACTTTAGATGGAAATTCAGCAGCTGCTTATGTAGCGTATGCTTTTACTGATGTAGCAGCTATATATCCAATAACGCCATCCTCCGGTATGGCAGAAATTACGGATGACTGGGCCGCAAAAGGAAGAAAAAATATATTTAACCAGGAAGTAAATGTAGTGGAGATGCAATCCGAGGCAGGTGCGGCAGGAGCTTTTCACGGTTCTTTGCAGGCAGGTGCATTAACAACAACCTTTACTGCTTCCCAGGGATTATTATTAATGATACCAAATTTATATAAAGCTGCCGGAGAATTACTCCCGGGTGTATTACATGTCAGTGCAAGAGCACTTGCTGCCCATGCACTTAGCATATTTGGCGACCATCAGGATGTAATGGCAGTAAGACAGACAGGATGCGCCCTGTTGGCAAGCGGTTCTGTTCAGGAAGTTATGGATCTAGCACCTATTGCCCACTTAGCAGCAATTAAGGGCAGATTACCTTTTGTACATTTCTTTGACGGTTTCCGCACTTCTCATGAAATACAGAAAGTGGATGCCTTAGAATATGAAGATTATGCCAACCTGGTAGATTATAAAGCAATTGAAGAATTCAGAAGCAGGGCATTATCCCGAATCATCCGGTTATCCGCGGTACCGCACAAAATCCGGACATTTATTTTCAAGGAAGAGAGTCGAGCAATCCATTTTATAACAACCTGATACCGATTGTAGAAGAGTATTTAGAAAAAACCGCTTCCTTAACCGGAAGAAAATACGGACTTTTCGATTATTACGGTGCACCGGATGCGGAATATATCATTATAGCAATGGGGTCCGTAACGGAAACCATAGAAGAAACAATAGATTATCACAATGCAAAAGGAGAGAAATACGGTTTAGTAAAAGTTCATCTTTATCGTCCTTTTCTACGAAACACTTTTTAAGCTGTATCCCCAAGTCAGTTAAGAAAATTGCGGTTTTAGACCGGACAAAAGAACCCGGCGCATTAGGAGAGCCTTTATATCTGGATGTATGCGGCTGCTATAGTGATATTGAAAGCGCACCTACCATAATTGGAGGACGTTATGGACTCGGATCAAAAGATACCAGGCCAAATCATATTTCTGCTGTATATGAAAATTTAAAACAGAAAAATTCTAAAAATCATTTTACTTTAGGTATCCATGATGATGTTACCAATTTATCCCTGGAATCCGTTGATCATATTTCAACTGAACCTGAGGATAGAAAAGCTTGTAAGGTATGGGCTTAGGTTCTGACGGTACCGTTGGTGCCAATAAACAGGCGATTATGATAATAGGTAATCAGACCGATCAAAAAGTTCAGGCATATTTTGACTATGATTCGAAAAAGTCAGGCGGTATTACCATGTCCCATCTACGGTTTGGTAAATCATCCATTAAGTCCACTTACCTGGTTGAACATGCGGACTACGTAGCCTGCCATAATCAGTCTTATGTGAATAAGTATGATATTGTAAGTGATTTGAAACCGGGCGGAATATTCGTCCTCAATTGTGTTTGGTCCGATGAAGAACTGGAAACTCATTTACCAGCCAAATATAAGAAAGTAATAGCTGAAAAAAATATTCAGTTTTACACCATTAATGCAGTACAGATTGCAGAAGAAATTGGATTGGGAAACCGCATTAATATGGTTATGCAGGGTGCGTTTTTTAAACTGATTAATATTTTGCCGGAAGAAGAATTTGTTAAAGCCCTTAAAGATGCAGCAACTTATTCCTATAATAAAAAAGGTGATAAAGTAGTCCAGATGAATCATGATGCCATTGATAAAGGTGTCAGAAGAATTCATAAAGTTGAGGTTCCTCCTGAATGGAAGAATGCAAAAGAGACTGAGGAAGAGAACGAAGTTAAAGAGCCGGATTTCATAAAGGATATTATGAGACCTATGGAACAGCAGAAAGGTCATAAACTTCCGGTCAGTGCTTTTAAAGGAAGGGAGGACGGTACTTTTCCTTCCGGATCAACAGCTTATGAAAAGCGCGGAATTGCAGTTAATGTACCGGAATGGATTGAAGAAAATTGTATCCAATGTAACCAATGTTCTTATATTTGTCCGCATGCAGTCATACGACCATTCCTCTTAAATGACAGTGAACTGGAAAAAGCACCTAAATCATTTGAGACGATAAAAGCTGCCGGTAAAGGTGTGGAGGGATTACATTTCAGAATTCAGATAAGCCCTATGGACTGTACCGGATGCGGTAACTGTGCTGATATCTGTCCGGCTAAGGATAAAGCTCTTGTAATGAATCCGATAGCAACACAGGTGGAGGAGCAGGTGGAAAATTGGAAGTTTGCTTCTTGTGATGTTGGTTATAAGACAGATTTAGCACTTGGTAAATCCTTTAAAGATAGTCAATTTAAAGAACCACTGATGGAATTCTCCGGTGCTTGTGCAGGTTGCGGTGAAACACCTTATATTAAGTTAATTACTCAATTATTCGGGGAACGAATGATGATTGCCAATGCTACCGGTTGTTCCTCCATATGGGGTGCATCTGCTCCTAGCACTGCCTACACGACAAATAAAGAAGGAAAAGGTCCGGCTTGGGCTAATTCCCTGTTTGAAGATAATGCGGAATTTGGATTTGGTATGTATCTGGCTTCCAAGCAAATGCGAAAGAACATTGAAGAAAATATACTGAAATTAGTAGAAAAAACCATCGAGCCACATGTAAAAGAGTTATTAGTGGATTGGGTGAATTATAAAGAAGACGGGGAAGTCAGTAAGGCAGCCAGTGAAAAATTAATGACGGAATTAGAGAATTATAAGTCTGCAGACAGTGAAGTAATGTATCTGATTGATCAGATCAAACAACGGAGTGATTATCTTGTGAAACGTTCCCACTGGATCATAGGTGGTGACGGATGGGCATATGATATTGGTTACGGTGGAGTTGACCAGGTTATGGCATCCGGTGAAGATATTAATATTCTGGTATTTGATACTGAGGTATATTCCAATACCGGCGGCCAGGCATCCAAATCCACTCCGACGGCAGCCGTTGCTAAATTTGCAAGTTCCGGTAAGAAAGCCGGCAAAAAAGACCTTGGCCGTATGATGATGACTTACGGCAATGTTTATGTTGCACAGGTTGGTATTCATGCAGATAACAACCAGCTAATCAAAGCAGTCAGGGAAGCTGAAAACTATAAAGGGCCATCCATTATTATTGCTTATGCACCATGTATCAGTCATGGTATCAGAGAGGGTATGGGCAGAAGTATGGAGACCATAAAAAAAGCAGTAAAAGCTGGATATTGGCATCTTTACCGATATAATCCGGATTTAAAGAAAGAGGGTAAAAATCCATTTATCTTAGATTCCAAAGAGCCTACAGAAAGTTTCCGTGATTTCATTATGGGCCAGGTACGTTATAGTTCCTTGGCACGTACGTTCCCGGATGTAGCCGAAGAATTATTTAATAAGGCTGAAGAGAATGCAAAAGAACGGTATGAAACTTATAAGACCTTAGCCTCTTTATAAAATATTTTATTTTTATCTATATTAAAAATGGGCCTGTATAAAAGATTTTACAGGCTCTTTTTTGTAATATGGATGCTTCTTCTATTGACAATCTACTATAAAATATAGTATAAATTCTTATGTTATACAGTTCACATTATCAATAATTTGGAATTAATTATATCTAATTATTTGATTTTAGTTAAAAAATTATAATATATCGCTTTAATGCAAAAAAGTGCTTGACAAAATATAAAAATAGTAGTATAAATATTCATACAAATCATATCAGATAAGTATGAATTACATAAAATACAATATGAAAAAAAGGTGACGGTATGATTCAGGTAAAAGAATTAACAAAGGAGTTTAAAAACGGCAAAAATAGAAAGCTGACAGTACTAAACAACATTAATTTAGAAATCGAAGACGGAGATATTTTTGGAATCATTGGTATGAGCGGTGCCGGAAAAAGCACCTTGATTCGGTGTATAAACCTTTTGGAAAGGCCTACGAGAGGACATATTATTATCGATGGTACCGATATTACAGAAGTAAGAGGGAAAAATTTACATGCACTAAGAAAAAATATAGGTATGATATTCCAGAATTTTAATCTTCTTATGCAAAAAAATGTAAGAAAGAATATAGCCTTCGGACTGGAAATTACAAAATTAAAGGATTTTAAAATTCCTGGAATGAACGCCGAGAATTATAAAAAGTTAAACTATTTTCAAAAGCGGAAAGCAAAAAAAGCGGAAATTAATAAACGCGTGGATGAGCTTTTAGAATTAGTGGACTTAAGGGAAAAAGAATATTACTACCCAGCAAAGTTAAGCGGCGGTCAAAGACAGCGTGTAGCAATCGCAAGAGCATTGGCAACCAGACCATCCATACTCCTGTGCGATGAGGCTACCTCAGCTCTTGATAGTAAAACAACGGATTCGATTTTAAAATTGTTGAAAAGAATTAATGAAGAAACAAAAGTCACCATAATTGTAATTACCCATGAAATGAATGTGGTTCAGAAAATCTGTAATAAAGTCGCTGTTATTGATAAATCAGAAATTGTGGCCTGTGGTTATACGGAAGATGTATTCCAAAATAATTCTTCAGAAATTGTAAGAAATTTAGTCGGGGGGATAATGTATGAATCAGATAATGGAATATTTAAAAGTGTTGTTTGAAGAAAACGGCTCCATGATTGCACAAGGTATTCTTGATACGCTGTACATGACATTTACCGCGACGGCTGTAGCTTACATATTCGGGCTTCCTATTGGAATCCTGGCCGAAGTAACAAGAAAAGGCGGTATTCATCCGATACCTTTCCTAAATAAGATTTTAGGTTTAATCATTAATATTGGAAGATCTATACCGTTTATTATACTTTTAGTCGCAGTTATGCCTATTACCAGAATCGTTGCCGGAACCACCATAGGTCCTAAAGCAGCAACTGTTCCTTTGATAATAGCCGCTACACCTTTTGTAGCCAGATTGATTGAAAATACCTTAAGGGATGTTGACGGCGGAGTTATTGAAGCTGCAAGAGCAATGGGTGCCAATGATTTACAGATAATATTTAAAGTTATGCTTCCGGAGTCCCTGCCTTCCTTAATAATGGGTGCTTCCCTAGCTACAATAACTTTAGTCGGTTATACGGCAATGGCCGGTATCGTCGGCGGAAGAGGTCTTGGTGATATTGCCATGCGATTTGGTTATTACCGTTATCAGACAGATATTATGATAGTTACAATTGTTCTGTTGGTATTATTTGTACAAATTATACAGAACATTGGACATATGGTTTCAAAGAAAATTGATAAAAGAGGAAAAGGAGAAAATTAATATGAAAAAAATAAAACGATTTGCCGGCTTATTATTATCAATAGTACTTATCAGTATACTTTTTACCGCCTGCGGAACCAAAGAGAGTGGTGATACAAATAATGCCGGAAATGAAACTGCCGGATCATCAGAGGTTTCATCAGAAGCAACCTCAAAAGAAACTGCTGCCGGAGATACTTCAAAGGGTGAATTAACTGAAATCGTTGTAGGTGCAACGGTGGAACCTCATGCTACCATATTAAATTCCGACGCTGTAAAAAATGCATTGGCAGAACAGGGTTATTCCATTAAAGTTGTTGAGTACTCAGATTATATACAACCTAATGTAGCTACCGAAGATGGAAGTTTAGATGCAAACTTTTTCCAGCATGTTCCATACTTAGATGATTATAATAAACAAAATGGTACTAATTTAAAGGCAGTCGCAAATATTCATTTTGAACCATTGGGAATTTACCCCGGAAAAGCTGCTACCATAGATGCAGTTGCCGATGGTGCGCAGATTGCAGTTCCTAACGATACCTCCAATGAGGCGAGAGCTTTGTTATTACTTGAAAAAGCCGGACTGATTAAATTAAAAGAAAATATCGGTCTGGATGCAACGATCAATGATATTACCGAAAACCCAAAAAATCTGGACATTGTAGAAATAGAAGCAGCTCAAACAGTAAAAGTATTACAGGATGTTGACCTAGCGGTAATTAACGGAAATTTTGCATTATCTAACGGTTTATCTGCCAGTGAAGATGCTTTATTAGTCGAAGATACGGCTTCCGATGCCGCAGCAACATATGCTAATGTTATTGTAGTTAAAGAAGGCAATGAAGAATCTGATAAAACCAAAGCTTTAGTAAAGGCGGTTACTTCTGAAGAAACCAAAAAATTTATTAATGACCAATGGAAAGGTGCAGTTATACCGGTTTTCTAATCTGTTCTCATTTTATTAATTATTAGGTGATCTTCGCGAATGGAATTATGCGGCAACCGAATGTAAAAAAGATTCAGGAATTTTTCCTGAATCTTTTTTTTAGAATAAACCTAAATTATTAATAAACCATATTATTAATAAACCTAAATTATTAAAGTCATTCTATTAATTAAAATACAACGATTAAAAACATTTTAAAAGCTTCACTGGCATAAACAGCATGAGGTATCTCTGCCGGCATGACAATGGACTGGCCTTCTGTTAAGGTGTATTTATTCTCACCGATTGTTATTTCACCTGTTCCCTCCGTAACAGTAATCATGGCATCTCCATGGGAAGAGTGCGTGCTGATTTCTTCTCCTTTATCAAATGCAAATAAAGTCAAACTGACATTTTTATTCTGTATTAAAGTTTTACTGACTATTTGCCCAGTCTGATAATCCACCAAATCTTTTAGATTCATTACCGTTGACATTTCAATATTTTTTAATATTTTAGTACTCATAGACATTTCCTCCTGTTTAAATAAAATGGCTATTCAAATTAGTGGTGGATAAGCAATCTTTTATTTACATATACGCACCACTTTTTGATACCTTTTTAGATCGTAGTTCTTTTGAAGAATTGGATATGCTTCAAACCATTCATCATGTAGAGGTAAAGCGATGACTGGTAATGCCTTTGACAAGGTTTCATATTACGGCATTACGATAAGCAGGCCACATATCCATAGTTATATCCATTATAAATTCAAGTCAGCAACGGAATAACCTTTCCTTGGTCTTCCTATTCAATTTTAAGTCATTTTGCTTGAAGTCTGTCACTTCAAACTCTGGTAGTTTGAGTAGTTTCTCTATTAGTACGTTTTCACCCATTTGAGTACTCATTGGAGTATTATTCCGTAGTGTTCTTTTCTTGCAATTCTAAGAGTTGATTGATTTGGTTTTCGACAAGTGACTTGTACCCATCATTAAGCAGATTGTATTTTTCGATTATCTCACTTGTATTGGTAGTAGGTTGCTTAGGTGAAACCTCGCCAAAAGCATCGTAAACATCCTCTACCTCATATAGTTTAAGTAACTTTAGGAACGTATAACCATCAGGCTCTGATTTGCCGACTTCCCAAGAACCTAACGTACTCTTGTTCTTTAATCCTAATATGTTGGCTACCTGTTGTTGGGTATACCCTTTGGAGTTTCGAAGCTCACGAAGAGTATCTCCAAACTTCTTGTTTGCCATGATATCCACCCCCTAAGTGGATAATACAACAAAAATAATCGATAGTCAATAATTAAGTCGAAAAATTCAATCAAAAATTATTGACAGGCGAATTATTCAATCGTATAATGCAATTAGAAACGAAATATTCAACCATCCAAGGAGGTGAAAGTTATGAATGCAAAGATAATTCAATTCTTTAAAAACATCATCGAACGTAAGGGTATCAAGTACACCTTCGTTGCAGAGAGGTCTGGAATTGAGTACCAGAGGTTAATGAGAATCTTCCATCAGAATGCGACTATCAGCGGAAGCGAACTGATTTGCTTATCCAAAGTATTGGAAGTAGAGCAATCAGCACTCATGAATTTGCTGGATGCGGCGGCATAACAATCTATGATACACTAAAAAATGTGGGTGGTTTATTCTTCCAAAAATAAGCCATCCACCACAAAGTCGATATACCCAATAAAAATTATGTTCTGTATTAGATAGGAACTGCGGCTAACTGGTATGCTCAATTAAGTTAAACAATGGTATATTCTCTCTATACTTATAGTATAAACCATATTTAGCTGGAAATGTATGTTGCTATTGCAACAGTTTGGTATAATATGGAATATTACAAAAAAATCTAATTATATAGGGTATTTTGTTGTAAATGGAAAATTTATGTAATATAATTTTCTTAACAGGATGTTTTAAAGCAAAACAAAAGATTATTGCAGATTACCTAACAACATTACAGGAGGAATATACCATGAAGATTAAGTGGAAAATAGTATTAGCAACAGTAACAGCAATAATTGGATTCATAATCATCACCAGCTTTTCATTTTTACAAATTGTAACTAAGTTAGTAAATGATGAAACAGATAAAGAATTGATCAACTACTCAAATTTAGGCTTATCTTTAATTGATGCACATTATCCTGGAGACTGGCACTTAGAGGGCGATAAAATATATAAAGGGGACACCCTGATTAATAATAATTTTGATGCTGTAGATAGTTTTACTGAAAAAACAGGAATCCTTGCAACTGTATTTGCGGGAGATACGAGAGTTTCTACAACGGTTAAAGATGCAGACGGAAAGCGCCAGGTGGGAACGAAAGCCTCTGATATAATAATCAAAAACGTTTTTAATGATGGGAAAGAATATCAGGGCACAGCTGTCGTTGCTGGAAATAATGCAGATGTTTTTTATATTCCCTTAAAGGACAGGGATGGAAATGTAATTGGTATGTGGTTTGTAGGTGTTTACACTAAAGATATTGAAGCTAAGATTAACAATTCCATTCTATCCATAACCGGAATGCTTATAATAATTTTATTTTCCGGTATTATTTTTTCATATTTGTTTGGTAACATTATCTCAAAAAGTATCAGACTTATTAAAGATAATTTGGAAAAATTGGAAAAAGGGGAACTTACAATTCATTTTGATACGAAAATTGCGAAGAGTAAAGATGAAATCGGTGATATTACCAGATCGTTTATTAATATGCAGAATCAAATAAGTAAGACAATGTATTCTATAAAAAAAGAAAGCAGAAAAATAGAAGATACTGCCATCTCTTTGGCTGATAATGCTAATGCTGTTTATAATAATGTGGAAGATATATCAGCTACAACACAGGAATTATCAGCGGGAATGGAAGAAACAGCCGCTTCTTCAGAGGAGATGAGTGCTACTTCTGTAGAAATAGAAAAAGAAATCACCCGTGTTTCAGATAAATCAAATCACGGATTAGAACTTACTGCAGAAATTAAAGAACGTGCTGAGAAATTAAAAGAAATTGCATTAGAATCCCAGAAAACAGCGATGGAAATTTATGATAAAGCAAACAGGCAGTTAAGACAGGCAATTGATAAAACCAGTGCGATTGAAGAAATAAGGGCTCTGTCCAGAACGATACTAAATATAACTTCCCAGACAAATTTGTTGGCTTTAAATGCTGCCATTGAATCTGCACGGGCAGGGGAAGCCGGAAAAGGATTTGCGGTTGTTGCTAATGAAATACGATTACTGGCTGAAAACTCCCAGGATGCGGTAACAAAGATAGAAGCTATTTCAATGGATGTATCCGGTGCAGTAGAAGAATTAGTTACTGATTCCAGAAATATTTTGGATTTTATAGATAATAAAGTCAGCAATGACTATAAGCTATTAGTACAAACGGGGGAACAGTACAGTGAGGATGCCAATACGGTTGAATCTATGATGGAAGAAATCAAAACTTCTACGGTTCAGTTATTTGAGTCCATTCAGTTTATTAGACAGGCTATCGACGAGGTCACTGTTGCAACCAATGAAGGAGCCAGCGGCTCTTCTGAAATAGCAGGTAAATCATCAGCGATAGCATCAAAGACCAGTGAGGTATTGGAACAGGCAAATAGTAATAAAGAGAGTGCAGTACAATTAAATGAATTAATAAATTTCTTTAAACTTTAGTTATACACAGGTATGTTTTCAATATTGCAGGCTGACTTACCGATACTTACTTATGATGGTGAATGAAAAATGAGGGATGTTAATATTAGCTTTTTTACTATACCTAATTAGTATAAGCTAATAGCAGCATCCCCTTTTGTATTATATATTTATAGTTTAACTGCAAATGTGTGTGTTAAAAGGCTATACAAAAAACTATAATCAGAGAAGTATTTTTATCTTATATTTATCCAGCCAATAGTTTACCTGGAGCATATAAGCTAACATTTGAGGACCTGCCATAAGCTGACCAAACCATGGTTTCCCATAATCGGAAGGAGTATTGATGAAATTTCTAACCTTATCTTTATCCACAAGGGCATTGATTGGCGATGCGGAATCCTCTAATACAGCCATAATTCTGTCTGCTAACAGTTTTTCATAATAAGGGTTATAAGTTTTTGGATAAGGACTTTTCTTGCGGTTAAGCACTTCATCCGGCAGCAGGCCTCTGGCAGATTCTCTCAGGAGGTGTTTTACCACACCATCTTTACATTTTATATCCCAGGGAACATTCCATACATATTCCAGAATTCTGTGATCGGCCAAGGGTACTCTGGCTTCCAGACCGGAATACATACTGGTTCTGTCCATACGGTCTAACAAGGTAATCATAAACCATTTTACATTCAGGTAAGCTATTTCACGCCTTCTGGCTTCCATCGTACTTTCACCTTCAAGTTTAGGGGTCTCATTAACTGATTTTTCATAAGTTTCCAGGATATATTCATCCAGATTAACTTCCTGCAATAAATCATCTTTTAATAACTGTTTCCTTGGTTCGACATTTTTAGACCAGGGGAAAGTATGCATTTCAAATGATTCTTTATTATGGAACCAAGGATAACCACCGAAGATTTCATCCGCACATTCCCCGGTTAAGGTAACCTTATTATATTTTTTAACTTCCGAACAAAAATATAATAAAGAAGAATCAACATCGGCCATACCGGGCAGGTCTTTAGCATCCACTGAAGTATACAGATAATCAGCCAGTTTTATGTTATCACATTCCAGATAAGTATGATTGGTTTTTAAATGGGACACCATCATATCTACATACGGACGGTCTCTGGAAGGCTGAAAGGAATTTGCTTTAAAAAATGTATCATTTCCGTCAAAATCAAAAGAAAACGTATTCAGCCTTTCGCCCAGTTTTGCTAATTCGGTGGCACAAACGGCTGTTACTATACTGCTGTCTACACCTCCGGACAAAAAGGTACAGATAGGAATATCGGATATCATTTGGCGCTTAATAGAATCCCTTACCAGAAACGAAGTTTTTTCGATAGTTTCTTCGTAGGAATTCGTATGTGGTCTGCTCACTAATTCCCAATATTTTATAGATTTAAGCCCATCTTTGCTATAAACATTATAATAGCCGGGCAATACTTCATAGCAACCCTTAAAGACACCGTTGCCGTAGGTTTTTGCCGGCCCAAGACCGAATACTTCGCACAGGCCCTGTTTGTCAATAACCGGTTTACAAGCCGGATATTCAAAAAGCACTTTTAATTCTGAACCAAATACGAGAGTATCATTTACAATTGTATAGAATAGAGGTTTAATTCCAAGACGGTCCCTGAAAATGCTTAAGGTTTGGTTATATTCATCCCATAGGGCAAACGCAAAGATTCCGTTTAACTCCTTCACAAACTCATTGCCATATTCAATGATACCAAGCAGTATAACTTCAGTATCGCTGGTAGTTCGAAACTTCCAGCCTTTTAATTCTAAATCCCGTCTTAATTCAGCCGTATTATATAATTCACCATTGTAGATTATGGTAAATATTTTGTTACCGATTTTTCTGCTCATAGGCTGTTTACCACCCGCCAAGTCTATGATAGACAGTCTGGTATGAGCCAGACCGGCATGTTCTGTAAGCTGCAGACCGTTATCATCCGGCCCCCTATGTTTTATTGTATCTTTCATCTTATTAAGAATATCATACCATTTCGGTGACTCTTCCGTGTAGTTTCCCTTAAAGTTACAGAATCCGGCTATTCCACACACTTTTAGCACCATCCTTAATCATAATAGTTATATTATGCCTGACATTTATTTCTGATACTTAATAGTGTGAATCGTCTCGCAAAGTACAGGCGGGCCCAAAGCCCCGGATAGAGGCTTGGGAAGAATAGCCAAAGCGGTCATGTTGCGCTAGTGTGAATCGTCTCGCAAAAAAATGCGAGCCATTAGAAGAATAGCAAAAGCAGCTATTCTTCAGGATTTATGCCAGGAAAGCATGGGTGCTAGTGTGAGAAAAACATTTTATCCTTGTAAGCTGGCAGTATCACAGGCCTGCTTGCGATATGCATGGATGTTAGGTTGTATAACAGGTTGTATAAAATTCATCTGGCATATCTTGTAATTATTTCTTGATTGATTTATAATAATAACAATAATGTATCGCTATAATAATAACTTTAAAGCTTTATTACAGCCATAATTATCTGTTCTGCAAAAAATATATTACAAAGGAGAAAGAAATATGAAAGGTACAGTTGTATCAACTTGGGTTGAATCCTGCAGGAAATTATTTGGAGATACCATAGTGAATAATGCGATGCAGGCCTATAATTTATCCAATGATCATATATTTACACCTTTAGAAGATGTAGAAGATAGGATAGCTTGGGGTATAGTGGATCATATTGGTAATGCAGTTGGGAAAAGCCATCAGGAAATTTGGTTTACTATGGGTGAAGAGAATATTAAAACGTTCAGTAAGTCTTACCCGGGATTTTTCCGTCATGAATCCGCTTATCAATTTTTAAAATCTATGAATGATGTACATATTATTGTAATGAAACGCTTTAAAGGTGCGGTGCCGCCGGTATTGGATGTGGTGCCGGTTTCATCCCATGAAATTCTCTTTACCTATCGTTCCAAGAGAGGTATGGTAGATTACCTTACCGGATTAATAAGCGGTGTTGCTGATTATTTTAAAGAAGAAATAAAAGTTGAGGTTAAGAATCAGAAAGAAAATGAAACCCAATTATCCCTTACTTTTGAAAAAGAAATTCAATACACTAAAAAGTACCGCATAAATCAATTATTTTCTTTTGGTATATTTAAGAATACGGCGGTTAAAACAGCCATATTAAATACTATAGTACTAACTTTATTATCCTTTGCCCTGTCTGCAGGAATTCTAAATTCATGTGTTATCGGCGGTGTAACCCTGATTGTATCCCTGCTCACTTCAGTGCTGTTTCATCGTCCCCAGAAATTAATCAAGACAGAACTTGATAAACTAAGCCAGCGTAATTTTGTTGAATCAGTTACACTTAAGTCCAAGGATGAATATGAAGCTATTATGAATAGCATAAATGAAATAAAGAGGAATGTTCAAAAGGATTTTATTGGATTCAACGCAATTGTAGATGAGTTATATACTTTTAATATATCGGTGGAAGAAATAGCAAATACCATGCAGAATACTTCCAATGATATTACGACAGTACTTGATCAGGTAGCGGTTGCAGCCACGACACAGGCCGAAGACACAAGTAAAGCTATTACGGTACTCGATGGAAGTATACATAACGTATCAGAAATATCTGACGACGGACAGAAAAATAAAACGCAGATTGAAGAAGCGGTTGTGGGAATTGAAGACAGCTTCCATAATGTACAATCAACAGCTTCCCAAATCACAGCCGTTCTTGATAAATTCAGTAATATTCGAGAGCGCAGCAATGAACTGAAAGTAAATGCTGATGACATAACTCAGATCGTATTAATCGTAGCCGCTATAGCAAAACAGATTAATCTGCTTGCATTAAATGCTTCCATTGAAGCTGCGAGAGCAGGAGAAGCCGGTAAAGGTTTCACCGTAGTCGCTGAAGAAGTCAGAAAACTATCCGAAGAAACTAATAATGCAGTTAATCAGATTAATGAGAGTTTAACAAATTTTGTTTCCAGTATTAATGTAGTTGTAGAGGATATTGATGTACAATATGATGTATTAAAACTGGAAAACAGGAAACTTACCGAAGCAGTTTATTCCTCCAGTCAAACGAATCAACGGTTAAAAGTGGTTTCAGACTTAATGATTCAGAATTCTCAGGATCTTAAATTGGAAGCAGATAATATATCCCATTTATTTGATGGTATTCAGAATCTGGCTGCCATTGCAGAAGAAAATTCAGCCTCCACGCAGGAAGCTAATTCCAATGTAACAGTATACGTTGAGCAGATTAACGAATTAACCAGACAGATTTCAGTCTTTGAAGCCATGATTAAAAATTTCCAGGAAGATTTAAGTAATTATGCAGTTTAGGACTCAGCAATTTATTTCCCCACTGGAATTATAAATTATGATGTTTAAAACCGGAAGAAACACGCTTTATGAGTTTCTTCGATTCGTGTGCGCGTTCGAATTATTGCAAGCAAGCTTGCTAATTCTCACTTTGCTTTCGCGGAAATAAAAAAACCGATTTGGAATTTACCAAATCGGTTTTTTTGTCTTAGATAATTATGCTGGTGCCGGTCTTGCCGTGAATCGCGTCTTTCGCTTTTTCAATATGTGTTATTATTGCTTGTCTGTTTGGAGCAGAAGAGATAAATTGTATGGAAGCTTCAACTTTAGGAAGCATGGAAACCGCATCAAAATAACCGTCACTGATATATTCCTTTGCTTCGTTGACAGTAATAAAATCCAAAGGTTGTTCTTCTTTCGTACCGTAATGTATTGCGACTTTCTCTACGCCTGTTAAGAATAGCAGAATATCAGCCTGAACTAATTCGGCTAATAATTCACTGGTATAGTCTTTTTCAATTACCGCACTGGCTCCTTTTAATGTAGTTCCCTGTTCCAGCACCGGAATTCCACCGCCGCCTCCGGCAATAACAATCTGATTGGAATCCAATAGTGCTTTGATTGCATCTATTTCATAGATATCCTTAGGTTTTGGAGAAGCAATAATTCTGCGGTATCCTTTACCTTCTTCATATATTACATAATTGCCTTTCTTTTTTTCCAATTCAGCTTCTTCAGATGACATATACCGGCCAATAATTTTGGTTGGATTACTGAAAGCTTTATCAAAAGGATCTACTTTAACCTGCGTAATCAGTGTAGAAATCGGTTTGAAAATACCTCGGTTTAATAATTCGGTACGGATAATGTTTTGTAAATCATAACCAATATATCCTTGACTCAAAGCACTGCAGACAGACATTGGAGCAACCGTATATTTTGAATCAAGACGGCTGAATTCGGTCATTGCCGTATGGAACATACCAACCTGAGGGCCATTGCTATGTGTAATAACAATATCAAAATTTTCTTCTACTAAATCAACAATCGCTTTCGCTGCTATTTTAACTGCTTTCTGCTGTTCGGGAAAAGTATCACCGAAAGCACTTCTTCCTAATGCAACTACAAGTTTCTTTTTTGGCATAGTTTTACCTCGCTTATTTTTTTATAAAAAGTATTGTTTTATACTGGATTTCTTTCATTTAATTATATAACAGACCTATAAAAAAATAAAGTTAATTATATCAATAAACTGAAAAGTTTAACACTTTAATGTGATAACATGATAATTAATTACATCGTAAAAATTGTACTTGACAATGACGGTATAATTGTATACAATAAAACAGAATTAATAGAGTGAAATAAATAACAATTCACTCCCTGATGAAACAATGAATTCTTAAAACGAATTTCTTATGTAAAGCAGTGCCGTACCTGCAAGCGGATGAGGCATGCATTTGGGAGTTGGTGTTAAAATAATATCGTAAGAATATATATATTCTTATATATTGTAAATCTTAAAGTGGTAAGGAGACGTATAACATGGAAAACAGGAAAGTATTTATGAATCCACACAACAATTTACTTCAATTGGAAGAACATTTATATCCATTAGTTGATGTAGAGAAGCCTAACGTATTTCGGAACTTATTTCCTTATGATGAGATTCCCAAGATAGCCTTTAATGATAGAATCGTACCGCATAATTTCCCCGAAGAAATATGGATCACAGATACTACTTTTCGTGACGGACAGCAGTCCAGAGCGCCTTATACTACGGAACAAATAGTTACAATATACGATTATTTACATAGATTGGGCGGCCCGAAAGGCATCATAAGACAAAGTGAATTTTTCCTTTATAGCAAAAAGGACAGAGATGCGGTATATAGATGTATGGAAAGAGGATATAAATTTCCGGAAGTAACCTCCTGGATCCGTGCAAGTAAAAAAGATTTTGAATTAGTAAAAGAAATCGGTATGAAAGAAACCGGAATTTTAGTAAGTTGTTCCGATTATCATATTTTCTATAAAATGAAAATGACAAGAAAAGAAGTAATGAACCATTATCTGAGTGTAGTACGTGAGTGCCTGGAGACAGGTGTTGCTCCTCGCTGCCATTTGGAAGATATAACAAGATCCGATATACATGGGTTTGTAATCCCGTTTTGTCTGGAATTAATGAAGCTTGGAGAACAATATGGTATTCCGGTTAAGATCAGGGCATGTGACACTATGGGATATGGTGTCAACTTCTCCGGTGCCGTAATCCCACGTTCCGTACAGGGAATTATATATGGTCTTTTGACCCATGGCGGAGTTCCGTCTAATATGTTAGAATGGCATGGACATAATGATTTCTATAAAGCTGTTACCAACTCTACTACTGCATGGTTATATGGTGCCTGTGGTGTAAATTGTTCCCTTTTCGGAATCGGTGAGAGAACAGGGAATACACCTCTTGAAGCAATGGTATTTGAATATGCCCAATTAAAAGGTACATTAGATGGTATGGATACAACAGTAATAACAGAAATTGCCGATTATTTTACCAAGGAGCTTGGATATAAAATTCCCCATAGAACACCTTTTGTAGGAAAGAACTTTAACGTTACCCGTGCAGGAATCCATGCAGACGGTTTATTGAAAAATGAAGAAATCTATAATATATTTGATACGGAAAAGTTTTTAAACAGACCGGTTTTAGTATCTGTTTCCAATACTTCCGGTTTAGCTGGTATCGCTCACTGGATGAATACCTATTTTAAGTTAAAGGGTAAAGACGCAGTAGATAAAAACGACCCTGTTGTTATGAAAGTAAAAGAGTGGGTAGATAAAGAATATGAAGGCGGCCGTGTTACTGTTATTACAGATGAAGAATTAATTGCAGTAATTAAAGAAGTAAAAGAAAATCTTTAAATCATATTAATTAAAGAAGAATTTTTACAAAAAATATGTATCTGTTTGACAAGCGGAGAAAAATGAAATAAACTGATATATAGTTGGCAAAATATAATAACTATGGAGGATAAAAATGACTGATTATATACAAGCAGCAAAGGAACAATTCGGTAAATTACTGGAGGAACAGCTAAAACGCGTAGAAATAATGAAACAGCAAGGTAATTTCATAAACTATAAAGAGTTATCTAAAATAGTAATCGGTGTTTGCGGCGGAGACGGTATTGGACCTGCAATTACATCACAGGCTCAAAGAGTTTTGGAGTACTTATTAGCTGATGATATTAAATCAGGCAAAATCCAATTTAAAGTAATAGACGGTTTAACAATTGAACGCAGAGCAGCGGAAGATGCTGCAATACCTCCTGCCGTATTAGAAGAATTAAAAGAATGTCATGTAATTTTGAAAGGACCCACAACTACTCCAAGAAAAGGTGATCCATGGCCAAATGTGGAAAGTGCAAACGTTGCAATGAGAAAAGAACTTGATTTGTTTGCCAATGTCAGACCGGTTAGAATACCTGAACAGGGAATCGATTGGACTTTCTACAGAGAAAATACGGAAGGTGCTTATGCTGTAGGAAGTAAAGGTTTTCATGTGACAGAAGATCTTGGTGTTGATTTTACAGTGGTAACCTCACAAGGAACGGAAAGAATTATCAGGGCTGCTTTTGATTTTGCAAAAACTAATGGTAAAACCAGAGTAACTGCTGTTACAAAAGCGAATATCATAAAGACAACTGACGGTAAATTCTTAGATATGTTCAGGGAAATCGCGAAAGAATACCCGGATATTACTGCCGATGACTGGTACATTGATATTATGACAGCAAAATTAGTAGACGAGAAGAGAAGAAAAGACTTCCAGGTACTGGTATTACCTAATTTATACGGTGATATTTTAACAGATGAAGCGGCAGAGTTCCAGGGTGGTGTAGGTACAGCAGGAAGTGCCAATATTGGCAAGAGATATGCTATGTTTGAAGCAATTCATGGATCGGCACCGCGTATGGTGGATGAAGGAAGAGATATTTATGCAGATCCATGCAGTGTTATTCGTGCAGGTGCTATGCTTCTTGCACATATTGGATATACTGCAGAATCTGAGAAGTTATATAAAGCTCTCGATATCTGTACAATTACAGAGAAAAAACTGGTTATCACAGGAAGAAACACAGGCGCTACCAGTGCAGAATTTGCAGATTATCTCATGAGTACGATTGAAAAACTATAGGAGGTTTTTTTGTGGACGATAAAGATGTTCATAAGGAAGTAACGGATAAGTATTCTCTCCGTGGCCGTGTATTCAATAAAATACGTGAGGATATTTTATCCGGTAAATATAGTCAGAATGAAGAATTAAAAGAGACATCTATCGGTTCGGAACTTGGTGTTAGCCGAACACCTGTTAGAGAAGCCCTTAGACAGCTTGAACTTGAGGGGTTGGTTAATATTATTCCGAACAAGGGCGCCTATGTAAATGGTATATCTGAAAAAGATATTCATGACATTTATATTATTCGTTCTTATCTGGAAGGCTTATGTGCAAGATGGGCTTGTGAGCATATAACACAGGAACAAATAGATGAATTAGAGGAAGTAGTTTATTTGTCAGAATTTCATGCAAAGAAAGAACATCATGAACAGATAGTTGAATTGGATAATAAGTTTCACCAGTTAATTTATGATGCATCTGACAGTAAAATATTAAATCATGTTCTGTCAGATTTTCATCATTACGTTCAGAGGATACGTAAAATTACATTATCCTCCGATAACAGGGCTGCTAATTCCAATAAAGAACATACTGCTATATTAGATGCAATACGCCAAAGAGATGGTGAAAAAGCTGAATTTTTAGCACACGAACATATTATGAATACGATTAAGAATATTAGTGAACAGGGATTATAAGACCTGACATACATAAATATAAAAAATTGTTATCATTATAAGTTCAATTCAATAGCAACAAGGGCTTCTATCTTAACGCAGGGGCTTATATAAAAAAGGTTATTACATACCGGATTTTAATCCGATGTGCTATAACCTTTTTTATCGTATAGGAAATTACGTCCTATACGATAAAAAAGCCCCTGGGCAGGAAGCATACCTCGCGGAAAGGAAATATATTGCTACGCAATCCGCTCGGGCGCGAAAGTGTCAGCACGCTGACACTTTGTTCTTTTACGAAAGTAAAGTGAATATTTAATTTTATTCCGCTAATTCTTCCCATAAAATCAATAATTCTTCCAGACGTTTTTCAATATCTTTCTTTTCATTATTTAATTCCAGTAATTTTGAAACGTTGGTAAATATCTCTTCCCGGGTTAGAAGTGCGTCTATCTCTTCATTTCTTGTTTCAAGTTTATTGATTTCGTCTTCGGTTTTTTTCAAATCATTTTGGCGTTTTCTTAGTTTAGCCTGTTCTTCTTTCTGTTGTTTCCAGTCTAATTTACTTTCGGAATTCTGAACATCTGGCGTATTTAATGAAGCAGCAGCGGAAGAAAAGGGTGAACTGGCAGCTTCCGCTAATTTAATACGTTCCATTTCCGGTTTTTTCTCCAGATAATAATCATAGTTTCCGATATAATTAATTAAATTACAGCCGGTTAAATCTAAAATTCTCGTTGCTGTTTTATTGATAAAATAACGGTCATGGGAAACATACAGGACAGTTCCGGTATAATTATTTATGGCATTTTCCAATATTTCTTTGGATGTAATATCCAAATGGTTGGTAGGTTCATCCAAAATCAAAAAATTAGCTTCCGAAAGCATAAGTTTTGCAAGGGATACCCTGCCTCGCTCACCGCCGCTGATATCTTTTATTCGCTTAAACACATCATCATTTGTAAAAAGAAATGCAGCCAATACATTACGGATTTCAGTATTATCCATATCGGGGTAAGTATCCTGTAATTCATCAAATAAAGTTTTGTCCTGATTTAAGACCTGGTGTTCCTGATCATAATACCCGATTTTGACTTTTGCTCCTAATTTGATTTCACCTTCATCTGCCGGTATCAGTTGATTTATTATCTTTAAGATCGTTGTTTTTCCGGTACCATTATTACCGATGATTGCGACTCTTTCACCACGTTTTATTTCAAAATTAATTTGTTTAAACAAATTAAGGGAATCAAATGACTTACTTAAGCCGATAATACTAAGTACATCATTTCCACTTGTTACATGGGGTTCGAGACGAATAGACATGTGAGACTCCTGAGTTATCGGCTTATCGATCCGTTCAATTTTGTCCAGCATTTTTTCACGGCTTTCCGCACGTTTAATAGATTTTTCACGATTAAAGGAGCGGAGTTTGGCAATTACCTCTTCCTGATGTTTGATTTCTTTCTGCTGATTTAAATAGTGTTTTAACATAGCATCTCTTAAGAACGCTTTTTTCTCAGCAAAAGCAGAGTAGTTTCCATCATAGGATGTTGCTTTGGTATTTTCAATTTCAATTACTTTGGTAACAACTCTATCTAGAAAATAACGATCATGGGCAATTACAACAACAGCACCTTTATAGTTCAATAAAAATGTTTCCAGCCAGGCTATGGATTCCATATCCAGATGGTTAGTCGGTTCGTCTAACAGGATTAAATCCGGTGTACTTAGCAGTAATTTACCTAAGGCTACCCGGGTCTTCTGACCTCCGGACAGAGCAGTTACAGGTTTACCAAACTCCTCTTCGGTAAATCCAAGACCTTTTAAAACACCGACTACTTCGCTTTTATATGCATAACCGTTCTTTAATTCGAATTCATGGGTCAATCTGGTATAGCCAGCCAGTAACCGTTCCAATTCATTACCGGAAGCGTTTTTCATTTCCGATTCTAATTGGTGAATGGTGTTATCCAACTCAATTATGTCTTTTTTAACTGTTAGAATTTCATCGTATATGGAATTATCGGAAGACAGTTCCTGATGTTGTGACAGATAACCCACCGTACTGCCTTTTGAGAAAATAATTTCGCCTTCATCCGCAGATAATTCACCCATGATTATTTTAAAAAGGGTAGACTTTCCTGCACCGTTTACCCCCACGATAGCAGCCTTTTCCCTGTCATTAACATGGAAAGAAACATTATTTAAAATTTGATCCGTACCGAAACTTTTACTTATATTTTTACATGCTAAAATCATATTGTATTCTCCGTTAATTTTTTGAGAGCATTATAGTAATTATAGTATAGGTTATTAAACATTCCTATAAAATCATATTGTAATACGGTAAAAATGTCAAGTAAATGGGAAAGAAACCAAGAAAGCAAAGTTACAGATTGTTTGAACTGTAACAAAGCAAATAAGCAGGGTGGCAAACTATATTTGACAATTTTATATCAATCACATATAATTAATTTAAATGGGTTTTTATGAAGTTAAATCAGTAAAGGAGGAATATTCGTGCACGAAAAGGAAATATCATTAGCTGTAATACAAAGATTACCGAGATATTACAGGTATTTGGGGGAATTACTTGAGAATGATGTAGTTCGTATCTCCTCGAAAGAACTAAGTGAAAGAATGAAAGTAACGGCTTCGCAAATCAGGCAGGATCTTAACAATTTTGGTGGTTTTGGACAACAGGGCTACGGCTATAATGTTGAATATTTATATACAGAGATTGGTAAAATTTTAGGTTTGGATAAATGTTATAATTTAATTATAATCGGTGCCGGTAACTTGGGTCAGGCACTGGCTAATTATACGGATTTTGAAAGACGTGGATTTTATATCAGGGGAATTTTTGATGTCAATCCAAGATTAGAGGGAATTTCCATCAGAGGTACTGAAATCCGTATGATTGATGAACTGGAGGATTTTATGAAAAACAATACGGTGCATATTGCCGCTTTAACCATTCCCAAATTAAAAGCACCGGCAATTGCTAAGGATTTAGTCCGTATGGGGATAAAAGCAATCTGGAATTTTGCGCCTACAGATCTAAACTTACCGGGTGATGTCATGGTTGAAAATGTCCATCTGGCGGAAAGTCTTATGCGTTTATCATATAATTTAAAAGCACTGGAAGAAAATAATGATGAATCTGATAAAAATTAATATACCCTGATCCATACTTTAACTTAAAGCTTACAATCACTTTGGTGAAGGAAGTGAAACTAATGAAAAAAAAGAAAGAATTAAACTTTGAGAAAATATTTAAAGGTAAGAAAATTCCAATTCTGACTTTGGATGAACGTTGGCATGAGTTATTTCCGGATTATGACAAGCCGGCTCATATAAAAGAAATTGAAGCAAAATTGAACGAGCTGATCAAACAACAGGGTAAATTGGCAAGTGATATGAAAGATATGAAAGCTCTAAAGAACAAACTTATGCAGGAAATCATAACCCATATGGATGTAAATGATTCAAAAATAGGTAAAATTAAAGCGAAAACTCTGGATAGAAATCAGCGGTATATTAAAGAACTCAGTGAGAAGATGAATCGCACGGAGGATGAATTAATTGAGTTGCCTTATCAAATTAAAGCAATTAATGAGCAGTTGATTGTAGAAAGTGCTAAAGTATGTTATGAAAGATTAAACAGCAATAATAAAAAAGTTGCTGAAATTGCACTTTGGGTCTCAAAAATTAGAAATGAATTAAAAGAAAAGATTTTGGAAAAGCAAGATATGGAGATGAAAAATACGGCTATTTATTCTTATATGCATGATATGCTGGGACCGGAATTACTGCAGGGTCTTGATGAAGAATTAAAAAATAGCTTATAATTTCATGCTCATAAACTTTCTGGGAGTCTGATTTATGATTGTTGGTATTGGAACAGATATGATAGAAATTAACAGGGTAATTAAGGCCTGTGAAAAAGAATTATTTCAAAAAAAGTATTTTACACCAAAAGAAATAGAATTAGCAGCATCCTGCAAAAATAAATTTGCAGATAATTTTGCTGTTAAAGAAGCGGTTTCTAAAATGTTTGGTACCGGTTTTCATAATATCAAGCCGATCGAAATAGAGGTTTTAAGAGATTCTTTAGGAAAACCATACGTAAATTTATATGGTTCCGCCTTAGAAATTTCTAACGCTTTATCTATTGCCAAAATTTTTGTCAGCATAACAAATACGAATAAATATGCATGTGCTTTTGTTGTTGGAGAAAGTTAGAATGAAAAAGAAACTGCTTTGAGGTTCTTTGAAAATATGATAATAAAGACAGAGGACTTATTATATGGCAGTAAACACATCTGCCGGCAGATGTGTTATGCAAGGGGTGTTAATATGAAGACGATTGTTAACTCTGCCCAGATGAAGGCAGTTGACGATTATACGGTTGAAAAAGTTGGTATACCTGCGATTGTATTAATGGAACGTGCTGCTTTATCCGTTATAGATGAAATGAAAAAGCATGGTGTAACAAAAGAAAAAATACTTGCAGTATGCGGTATTGGTAATAATGGTGCGGATGGAGTAGCAGCCGCTCGTATATTATATCTTCAAAGTTATACGGTTGCTATATTGCTGGTTGGCGATGAAGATAAGGCATCTCCTTTGTTAAAACAACAATTATTAATCGCCAGAAATTTAGGTATTTCTATATATAACAATATAGCTATCACTGAATATACTATTATAATAGATGCAATCTTTGGAATCGGACTTAGCAGGAATATATCCGGTATTTATAAAGAAATCATCGAAGAAATTAATGCCGGCAGTCATACGGTATATTCCGTTGATATACCCTCAGGTCTGTCTGCAGATACTGCAAAACCTATGGACATTGCCATAAAAGCGGATTATACAATAACTTTCGGGTTAAATAAAATCGGTCTTATATTATATCCGGGTTGTGAATATGCCGGTAATGTTATAGTGGAAGAGATTGGATTCCCGGAGATTGCAGTGAACCAGGTTAATTCACCATATTTTAGTTATGATACGAATGACTTAAATAAATTACCGAAAAGGTTAAACTATTCCAATAAAGGAACATTTGGAAAAGTATTAGTTATCGCAGGTTCTGTTAATATCAGCGGAGCATGTTATTTTTCAGCAAAAGCGGCTTACCGTGCAGGTTCCGGTTTAGTAAAGGTGATGACTGCAGAAGAAAACAGGATTATTATTCAGTCACAATTACCGGAAGCATTACTTTATACTTATAAATCTGATAACTGGGATGATTGTACGGAGGAACAAATCCTTAAAGAAATCGAATGGGCAAAAGTAATAGTAATTGGACCGGGAATTGGTATGAGTAATACATCGGGAAGATTACTGGATTTGGTTTTAGAACATGCAAAAGTACCGGTAATATTAGATGCTGACGGAATTAATTTATTATCTGAAAAAGTTAATTCGATGCATAATGATAACAGCAGAATAGAAAACATAGTATCTATTTTACCGAAACAAACAATTCTAACCCCTCATTTGAAAGAATTATCCGTTTTATTGGATATGCCGTTAGATACAATTATAAATAATCTTTTAGGTATTGCAGATATATGTACCTGTAAAAATGATTTAATAACTGTATTAAAAGATGCCAGAACCATCGTTGCCAATAAAAAAGAAAGATATATTAATATATCGGGAAATAATGGAATGTCAACCGGAGGTTCAGGGGATGTTTTAACGGGTATTATCGCAGCTTTTATCGCACAGGGATTAGAAGCAAAAGAAGCTGCTAAGCTGGGAGTTTATACACATGGCCTGGCTGGTGATAAAGCCCGTGAATTAAAAGGAAGTTATTGCTTGATTGCCAGTGATATAATTGATGCATTGGCACAAGTATTAAATAATAATGATTAAATATATGGGCATATGAGGATACCCTGGTATAGATTGGAGGAACATATGACAACAGGTTTCACAGACTTATCTTCGATTGAAAAAGCAGAAGAACGATATTTTAGGGTAACTGCCGGTATTGACCTTGATGCTATTTGCGAAAATATATTAAATACAAGGAAATTAATAAATAACACCACTAAAATTATGGCAATAATAAAAGCTGACGGTTATGGACACGGTGCAGTACCAATAGCAAAGGCGTTAGATCAAATCGGTGTTGATGCATATGGAATTGCTATTTTAGAAGAAGGAATCGAATTAAGAAAAGCAGGAATTAAAAAGCCGCTGTTAATTCTTGGATACACCCCCAGAGAACAGTTTAAAGAGCTGGTAAAGTATGATATTACTCCAGCTATTTTCCAGTACTGTGCGGCGGAGGAACTGTCAAAAGAAGCATTAAAACAGAACAAAACAGCGAATATCCATATTAAACTGGATACAGGGATGAGCAGGATTGGATTTAGCGATAAAATAGAGAGTATTAATGAAATTAAGAAAATCGCATCACTAAAAGGGATAAAGATTGAGGGTATTTTTTCACACTTTGCTTGTGCTGATGAAACGGATAAAACATCATCTAAAAATCAGTTAAAGAGATATCTTTCTTTTGTAAAACAACTGGAAGCAGAAGGAATCACAATACCCATTAAGCATATAGCAAACAGTGCCGGAATTATAGATTTACCGGAAGCGCAGCTGGATATGGTTCGCAGCGGAATTTCTACTTATGGCTTATATCCTTCCGAAGAAGTTGATAAGACTAAAATTACCTTAAAACCAGCCATGGAAATAAAGACGCATGTTAGTTATGTTAAAGAGGTAGACGTTGGAGTTGGTGTAAGCTATGGCAGTACATATGTTACAACTAAGAAGACGAGAATTGCTACCATACCTGTTGGTTATGGTGATGGTTATCCAAGACTTTTATCATCAAAAGGCAGAGTTATAATTCATGGTAAATATGCTCCTATCATTGGAAGAGTATGTATGGATCAATTTATGGTTGATGTTTCTGATATCGATAATGTAAAACAAGGTGATACGGTAACTTTGCTTGGTAAAGACGGGGAGCGAACTATTACGGTTGAAGAACTGGCAGCTATGGCATTTTCCTTTAATTATGAGTTTATTTGTAATGTTGGGAAAAGAATTCCGCGTATTTATTTTCAAAAGGGTAAGATAATTGAGGTTAAAGAATAAAATTGTAATAATTTAATCACTGCGGTTTTGACGAAAACATATTCCTGGAGTTAATGATACAATGTATTTATGCAACTCATTAATGGGTTTATGCACCGCAAATATGTAAAAATATTTAATTCTTTTAAGACGTTTATTGTGAGTGTTTTTGGGTTTTTTATGCTGAATAATTGGAAATCCTACGAATTACTCAGAGATTATACAAAGAATTACTAAAATATTGCGATTCATCACATAAAAGAAAACATTTTATGGAATACACAAGTCAAAATTGGGAAATAATAAGACTAAAGCCATAAAATGGAGTGTGATAAAAGTGATAATTAAAAGAGGCGATATATTTTATGCAGATCTAAGACCGGTTATTGGATCTGAACAGGGAGGAGTCAGACCTGTTCTGATTATTCAAAATGATACAGGAAATAAACATAGTCCAACTGTTATATGTGCTGCTATTACATCTAAAATGAATAAGGCGAAACTTCCTACCCATGTAGAAATTGATGCAGATAAATATGGTATAATAAAAGATTCTGTTATATTACTGGAACAAGTAAGGACAATAGATAAATCAAGATTAAAAGAAAAAGTATGTCATCTAGATCAAGACGTATTAAAAAAAATAAACCGGGCTCTGATTATTAGTTTTGCATTAGATACATACATCAAGTAAAAGGATAAAAACGATACTTATCATAGGTATCTTTATAACGATCTGATTGAATCTTTAAAAGATTTTGTAAACTGCAAGAAACACGCTTTGCGAGTTTCTACGGTTCACGTGCGCGTTCGAATTATTGCAAGCAAGCTTGCTATTCTCACTTTTGCTTTCGCGGAAACCGGAAGAAACACGCTTTGCGAGTTTCTTCCGGTTCGCGTGCGCGTTCGAATTATTGCAAGCAAGCTTGCTAATTCTCACTTTTGCTTTCGCGGAAATAAAAGAAGAAGCCAGTAACGACATCTGGCTTCTTCTTTTTGGTAACTAAATTTAATTTAGAACCATGCGTATAATAGGGTGGGAGTAGAAAGTGTTTTTCATTCACTATCCACTTTTAATTCTAGAAATAAAATGTGTTTACTTTGTGAAGAATTAGTGAAATAAAAATAAAAAGTATAAAATTAAATTATATTAATAAATTTAGTGTCTCCTCTGCATATAGTTTTTATTCTATTAAAATCCATTTCACCACCAATATTTGATGATTTTGAACAAAGAATCACTGTCAGTTTAGATATTTACATAATATGGTATTTGATATTATAATTAAAACGTTGATATACTATATTTCATTACATTAATGTAAATAATCGCATCGAAGGTTAGGAGGAGTATAATGAGTGATTATATTAAATGGATAAGAAGTAAGGTAGGACACGATGCAATAATTTTAAATTTCTCCGGGGCAATTATTACTAATGAAAAAGGAGAAATATTATTTCAAAAAAGAAGTGATGCAGAAGATGTTTGGGGTCTTCCAGGCGGAGCGGTTGAGGTTGGTGAATCTATAGAAGAAACTGCTATTAGAGAACTTAAAGAAGAGACAGGACTTGATATTAAAGTAGAGCATTTAATCGGAGTATATTCAAAATATTTTACCAAATATCCTAATGGAGATGTTGCTCAATCTATTTGTTATTTCTTTAAAGGCACTATTATAGGAGGTGTTATGAGCATTGATAAAAACAAGACATTTGATTTGAAATTTTTTAGTAAAAATAATATTCCA
>NZ_CP048000.1:1877500-4167500 GCF_009931695.1 Anaerocolumna sedimenticola | reverse complement strand
AATAACCTCGTAACTTCGGGAGAAGAGGTGCCTGTAGCAATACAGGCCGCAGAGAATTGGCCCAAGCAACTGTTTAGCAAAAACACAGGTCTATGCAAAACCGAAAGGTGAAGTATATGGGCTGACGCCTGCCCGGTGCTGGAAGGTTAAGGGGAGATGTTAGGAGCGATCCGAAGCGTTGAACTTAAGCCCCAGTAAACGGCGGCCGTAACTATAACGGTCCTAAGGTAGCGAAATTCCTTGTCGGGTAAGTTCCGACCCGCACGAAAGGCGTAATGATTTGGGCACTGTCTCGACAATGCACCCGGTGAAATTGAAATACCAGTGAAGATGCTGGTTACCTGCGCCAGGACGGAAAGACCCCATGGAGCTTTACTCTAGCTTGATACTGGGATTCGGTATTGCATGCACAGGATAGGTGGGAGGCAAAGAAGCTACGACTCCGGTCGTGGTGGAGCCGCTGTTGGGATACCACCCTTGCAGTATTGGATTTCTAACATGTGCCCGTGATCCGGGCAGTGGACAATGTCAGGTGGGGAGTTTGACTGGGGCGGTCGCCTCCGAAAGGGTATCGGAGGCGCTCAAAGGTCTTCTCAGAATGGTTGGAAACCATTCGCAGAGTGCAAAGGCATAAGAAGGCTTGACTGCGACACCGACGGGTGGAGCAGGTACGAAAGTAGGACTTAGTGATCCGGTGGTATAAAGTGGGATTGCCATCGCTCAACGGATAAAAGCTACCCTGGGGATAACAGGCTTATCACTCCCAAGAGTTCACATCGACGGAGTGGTTTGGCACCTCGATGTCGGCTCATCGCATCCTGGGGCTGTAGTAGGTCCCAAGGGTTGGGCTGTTCGCCCATTAAAGCGGTACGCGAGCTGGGTTCAGAACGTCGTGAGACAGTTCGGTCCCTATCCGGCGCGGGCGTAGGATATTTGAGAGGAGCTGACCTTAGTACGAGAGGACCGGGTTGGACGAACCGCTGGTGGATCGGTTGTACTACCAAGTGCATGGCCGAGTAGCCAAGTTTGGAAGGGATAAACGCTGAAGGCATCTAAGCGTGAAGCCCCCCTCAAGATAAGATATCCCATAGCGTAAGCTAGTAAGACCCCTTGAAGACGACAAGGTGGATAGGTTAGAGGTGGAAGCGCAGTAATGTGTGGAGCTGACTAATACTAATAGGTCGAGGGCTTGACCATAAGGTATTTGTTCATGATAACGGAAAATAATCAATGTGTTAGTCGAGTGGAGAGTAATGTTAATATTTAATATAGTATTATAGACCTAAAAATTCTAAAAGGTAGATTTTTTAGGTCTTTTTTAATGCCGAAATTTATCAAATAAGTTTGAATTTTACAGAAAAATATAATATAATAAGATTAATAAATAAAAAATTACCGAAAAGAATCTTTGCATAACGGAGGTTAGGACTATGGATAGTGGAGTATTGTTGGAAAGTGGAACGAATGAATTAGAAATATTAGAATTTAAGATTGGAAATAATTATTATGGAATTAATGTAGCAAAGATTAGAGAAATATTATCGTATCAGACACCAACACCGATACCCAATGCCCATCCATGCATTGAAGGTATTTTTATGCCAAGAGATATAATAATTACGGTTATTAACTTGGCTAAATGTTTAAATATTCCTGATTCTAATAAAGCAACAGATATGAATATAATAACTAATTTTAATAAATTAAATGTTGCATTTCATGTCCATGGTGTAGTTGGCATCCATCGTATTTCATGGGAAGATATCAATAAACCGGATGAAACGATTAATTCAATTGCAACAGGAATTATTAAATTAGAAGAAAAACTTATTATTGTTCTTGATTTTGAAAAGATTATATCCGATATTAGTCCTGAGACAGGTTTAAAAGTGTCCGATATTAATCATTTAGGAGTTAGAAATCGTAATGAAGCTCCTATCTTAATAGCTGAAGATTCTCCATTATTAAGTAAATTAATACAGGAGTGCCTTATTAAGGCTGGATATACGAACATTATTGCTACGGTTAATGGTTTAGAAGCATGGAATAAACTTCAGGGATATAAAAAAAGCAAAACCATTGAATCAGATGTTAAATGTATTATAACAGATATTGAAATGCCACAGATGGATGGACATCATTTAACCAAATTAGTTAAAACAGATCCGGAATTAAAAAATATACCAGTTATCATTTTCTCCTCTTTAATCAATGAGGAAATGATGAGAAAAGGAGAATCAATCGGAGCGGATGCGCAAATAACAAAACCGGAAATAGGTTCCCTGGTAGAAGTATTAGATAATTTTATATTAAAATAAATTGTATTTCACACATTAAGTCATGGCTTCCCATGGCTGCCGTAAATGGCGCATGAAAAGAAACAGCAAAGTAGTTTCTATTTCATACTTTTACATATAAAACGGCTGAGACTACCCTCTTAATTTTGAGGATAAAAGGCGGTACTTTTCGCCGGTACGTTCATTGACCGCAGGAACATGATTTTTGCGCCTATAGTAACAAAGAACATTCATCGAATTTATGAGGAGTGAGCTTCAGATGGCAGTATGCAAATTGTGCAAAACCAATATTCCGGATGATGGTAATGAATACTGCGAAAAATGTTTTGATAATGAAAGAGCAAAACTGGATGAATCTTATTTAGATAATCTTTTAAAATCTGTCACAAATTCTCAGATTAGTAAACGAACGCTAAGAAGTGAGAAATTAACACCAGATATAAATTCTGATTTTGCGAATACGAGTAGTTATAATACTTTATCGATTAATGAAAAAGTATTATTTAATAGAAATATAACACAAAATATTACGAAACAGGATGAAAAAAATTTGAGAGACGAAGATAAAGAAAACGAATTAAATACGATTACAGATGACGATATTTTATCTTTGCTTCAAGATTCTAATGTTGATACGGATTCAGAGAAGCAATCAGATAATGATAATGAAAATTCTTATTATGATGAGAAAGACAGTTCGGAGATGGAAGATACGGATGAGGATTTATTAGCTTTATTGGATATGATATCCGCACAGGATGAAGCCAATAACAATAAAGCAGAAGAACTCTATAAATCTGTACATGAACCAGAAGAGACTGTTTCTGTATCGGAAGAGTCGCCTTATCCTGATGTGGAAGATTTTTTATCCATTGATGATTTACCGGAAGAAATAACGGATAATTTTCTTGAAGAATCGGATACTAATGAGGGGAAGCCCAATACTGCAAATGATATGGGGGGCATTTTCTCAGACGTTTTAAGTGCTGTAGATTCTTTGCAGGATAAGGATGAAATTAAATTAAACAACAGCAATCCGTCAGTTCCTGAAGCGGATAACAAAAATAATAAAATGGAAACCAAAGAAAAAAGAAAGGTTTCTGGCAGAAAATATTTGGTAAAAAAGAAGATAAAAAAAGAGATATAACTTTGGAAGTCAATGCGGAAGTTGAGAAAGATAAAAAAGTTGACAAGAAAAAGGCGGAAAAAGTAAAAAAAAGCAAAACGGAAAAGAATACAGTTAAGAAAGAAAAGAAAATTCAGGCTAAAAACACCAGTGATGAAGAAACGAAAGTAGTAGAGAAGAAAGTAAAAGTAAAGAAAACCGCTAAGAAAAAACCGGAAAAAAAGAAAGTCGCTAAGGTACAGAAAGAACCTAAAGTAAAAGAAGTTATACAAGAAATAGATGATAATGTTAAAATTAATAAATTGGCTGTAATTTTTGTAATGACATTCTTTATTTTAATTGGTGGATTTGTTATAATAGGAACAAATCAATATTCTTATTCTCTGGATATTAAAAATGCCAATATTAATTTTTCAAGGCAGCGGTATACGGAAGCTTATAATGAAATATATGGGTTAGATATTAAAAAGAAAGATAAAGAAACCTATGAAAAAATCATGACGGTTATGTTTGTTAATAAAGAATTAAACTCTTACAATAATTATATGGATATAAAGATGTATCCACAAGCACTGGATTCTTTATTAAAAGGTATTGAGCGCTATGATAAATATATTAAACATGCAACTGATCTAGGTATTCAAAAAGATATGGAAAATGTTAAAAAGAAAATCATGAAAGAGTTAAAGCAGAAATTTGATTTAACGGAAGAAGAAGCGATTGCTCTAAATGAAAGTGGAGACCAAACAGAGTACAGTATAAAAGTATTTAATACAGTTTTGGAAAAAATGAAATAAAGATTGCAAGGAGGCATAAAGGGTTATTGCATAGTTTTCGCAACAACCCTTTATGCTTATTTCCGTGATGGCTAAGAAAATAACCAGATAATAAAGAAAGGTATGGGTATAGGATGATTGCTATAATAGACTATGATGCCGGGAATTTAAAAAGTGTAGAAAAAGCTCTGAAATACTTAGGCGAAAATACAATAATAACAAGAGATAGAGACGAAATATTAAATGCTGATAAAGTTATTTTACCCGGGGTAGGTTCCTTTGGAAATGCAATGGAAAAATTAAATAGTTACAATTTAGTTGATACAATTAAAGAAGTAGCTTTATCTAAAAAACCTTTCTTAGGTATTTGTTTAGGGCTTCAGTTATTTTTTGAAAGCAGTGAAGAGTCGGAGGGTGTTCCCGGTTTAGGAATCTTAAAAGGTAAGATTGTAAGAATACCGGATTGTGAGGGGTTAAAAATCCCTCATATGGGATGGAATTCCCTGAATATTAAGCCGGAATCCAAACTTTTTAAGGGTATAGAAAATAATGCATATGTATATTTCGTTCATTCCTATTATTTGGTTGCGGAAAATAAAAATGAAGTGGCTGCTACTACAAATTACAGTACCTTAATTCATGCATCGGTTGAAAAAGAAAATATATATGCCTGTCAGTTTCATCCTGAGAAAAGTGGTGATGTTGGGCTAAAAATATTAAAAAACTTTGCAGAATTATAGTCAGAGTAGTAAAACCTGTGCAGAAATTGGAGGAAAATATGTTTACGAAGAGAATAATTCCTTGTTTGGATGTTCATAACGGACGTGTTGTAAAAGGGATAAATTTTGTTAATCTAAAAGATGCGGGTGATCCCGTAGAAGTTGGTGCAGCTTATGATAAAGCAGGCGCTGATGAGCTTGTATTCTTAGATATAACGGCATCTTCTGATGCAAGAACTATTAAAATTGATATGGTACGGCGAGTTGCAGAAACGGTATTTATTCCATTTACAGTTGGAGGCGGAATCCGTACTATAGAAGATTTTAAAGTAATATTAAGGGAGGGTGCAGATAAGATTGCTGTAAATACTGCCGCAATTATAAACCCTAATCTGATTTCTGAAGCAGCCGATAAATTCGGCAGTCAATGTGTTGTTGTTGCAATTGATGCCAAGAGAAGAGCAGATGGATCCGGCTGGAACATCTACAAAAACGGCGGCAGAGTAGATATGGGTACTGATGCTGTGGAATGGGCTATGAAAGCTGATTCATTGGGAGCCGGCGAGATACTTCTTACAAGTATGGATTGTGATGGTACCAAAGATGGTTATGATTTGGAATTAACCAGGACTGTTTCCGAAAGCGTTTCCATTCCTGTAATAGCTTCCGGTGGAGCCGGTAAAATGGAACATTTTTATGATGCATTAACAGAAGGCAAAGCAGATGCAGTATTAGCAGCTTCCTTATTCCATTATAAGGAAATGGAAATAATTGATTTAAAGAAATACTTAAGAGACAAAGGTATAAGTGTAAGATAATGTTCTTGAAATTTAATTTCTGAATTAGATTCATTAATATGTTTCTGAATTAATTTCTGATATTAAATTCAAAAAAATAAGTTATGTAATTTAAATTTATGAATTAAGTTTAGAAAAATAAAATTTTAAGCTTTGAATATTAACTTTACGAATTTAATTTTGGAAATTTAAATTCAAGAACTGGTTTTATCTTAATCTTTTATTATAGGAGTAATGATATGAGTGCAATAACAAATGATTGGTTAAATGTAATAGGCGATGAATTTCATGAAAAATATTATGCGGATCTTTATAAATTTGTAAAAAATGAATATAATCATCATGTGGTGTTTCCAAAAGCGGATGATATTTTTAACGCATTTCATTTTACACCACTAGAGAAAGTAAAGGTTGTAATAATTGGACAGGATCCGTATCATAACGATGGTCAGGCACATGGATTATGTTTTTCCGTAAAACCGGATGTGGATGTTCCACCTTCCTTAGTAAATATCTATAAAGAATTACAGGATGATTTAGGATGTAAGATACCGAATAACGGATATCTGGTTAAATGGGCCGAACAAGGTGTGTTACTTCTTAATACGGTCCTTACCGTAAGAGCGCATCAGGCTAATTCACATCAGGGCAAGGGATGGGAAAAATTTACGGATGCAGTTATTCAAGCTGTAAATAAAGAGGACAGACCAATTGTTTTTATATTATGGGGCAGACCGGCCCAATTAAAAAAGGCGATGTTAAATAACCCGAAGCATCTCATCCTGGAAGCTCCTCATCCTAGTCCTTTATCAGCGTTCAGAGGATTTTTTGGAAGTAAACCATTTAGTAATACCAATCAATTTCTTACAGAACATGGTTTAGAGCCGATTGATTGGCAAATCGAAGATATCTAAATAAAAAAGTATCAGAATGAATATATTTAGTTTAAAGTCATACATATTTGTTTGAGTAGAAATTTCACTTGACAGATTCCTAAAATGTAAATATAATAAATATAATTTATTTCATATGCATATTGAATGTAATTAAATTAAATAATCGAATTTTAAAAGCGTTGATAAGAATAAGTAATAACCAGTAATCCAGACAGAAAGTAACCGGTTGATGAGAGGTGCATGGCAGGCTGATTATGAATACATCTTTGAGCTTCACACCGAACGTTATACAAGTAGGCTGTGACGGATTCCTGCACACGTTATAGTGCTAGAGTATAACCCATTGATTAGGTGGAGTACTTGAAGAGGTAGGCAATGTGAATTGTCTATAAACTTAAGGTGGTAACACGAGATATTACTCTCGTCCTTTTGATCTAGAAGGACGGGAGTTTTTTTTATCTAATCATAGGAATTTATATCCTAAGAGATAAAAACCTAAACATGTGGAATTACCCCTGCCTGTACTTATCCTAACTTAATTTATTAAGAAAAAGGAGTAAAGGAATGCTAACAAATATTGAGGAACAAATTAAAATTATTACCAAAGGTTCGGACCGATTGGTTGGTGTGGATGAACTGAAAATAAAACTGGAACGCTCCATAAGGGAGAAAAAGCCATTAATTATTAAACTTGGGCTGGATCCAAGCGCTCCGGATATACATTTAGGCCATGCTGTCGTACTGCGTAAAATAAAACAGATGCAGGATTTAGGCCATAAAGCGGTAATTGTCATTGGTGATTTCACTGGCAAAATCGGTGATCCAACCGGTAAATCGAAAGGGAGGGTAGCCCTGACGGATGAACAGGTAAAAGAAAATGCGAAAACCTACACTGACCAGATTATTAAAATATTACATCCAGATCAAACCGAGGTACGATTTAACAGTGAGTGGCTTGGTGAACTAAAATTAGACGATGTTATAAAATTGGCAGCTACAACAACGGTTGCAAGGATGTTAGAGCGTGATGACTTCCAAAACAGATACAAAAGTAACGTACCAATCGGAGTACATGAATTTTTTTATCCTTTAATGCAGGCATACGATTCTGTTGCCTTAAAAGCGGATATTGAACTTGGCGGAACGGATCAGACTTTTAATATCCTGATGGGAAGAAATCTGCAGAAAACTATGGGTTTAGAACAACAGACAGCTTTATTTATGCCGATTCTGGAGGGGTTGGACGGTAAAGAAAAAATGAGTAAAAGCCTTGGTAATTATATCGGTATCAATGAACCACACCAGGTTATGTTTAAAAAAATCATGGAGATACCGGATGAATTAATTATAAAGTATTATGAGTTAGCAACGGATGAACATCCGGATAAAATAAAAGAGATTAAAAATAAATTGGAAAACGGTGAAAATCCAAGAGATATTAAATATGAATTGGCAAAGGTCATAACTTCTCTGTACCATACTCCGCTGGATGTAGAAGAGGCTATGAATTACTATGATACTGCATTTGGCAGGAAATCAATTCCGGATAATATTCCAGAACTAATCATTGATCTGGATCAGGATAAACTCGCTGACATTATTCCGCTTCTGATCCGAGATAAGTATATTCCAAGCGGCAGTGAATTCAGGCGGCTTATTACCCAGGGCGGCGTGCAAATAAACAAGGAAAGTATCGTATTAGAAGATCTCGATATGGTACTTGTCTGCGGAGATATTCTAAAGATTGGGAAAAAGAAATTTCTTAAAATTATTAAATAATCGATTTATATAATTAATCAAATAATTCATTCAGTTTATTTTCATTTATTTGTGTAACTTAAATTATAGGTTTAAATGTTTAATTAAACGTTCAGGTTATATAATTGGGTAATACAAAAGCAGGAGAGTTATAGTAATGTCTTAAATTAAGGACATTATGATAAACTTCCTGCTTATATAAAAAATTCACATTAAATATTTTAAATATTAAATCACAGCCAATAAAGTGAAAGTATCATACCTATTATTATAAACGAAGGTGTTAAAACTCGGAACTGCATAATCTGTAACTCATGGAGTAAAGGATAAATGCTACAGCTTTCATTGATGGAAATTTTATTCCTAAATAATATACTACTGATTCAGATTTTTTACAGCAGTAGCTAACATAAGTTTAATCCGGTTTAACTGGTTAACTTCACTTGCACCGGGATCATAATCTACGGCAACGATATTGGAGTTAGGGTAACGTAAGCGTAATTCTTTAATAACACCTTTACCGACAATATGGTTTGGCAGACATGCAAATGGCTGGGTGCAGACAATATTTTCAACTCCGGAATGAATCAGCTCAATCATTTCGCCGGTTAAGAACCAACCTTCACCGGTTTGATTACCAACGGAAACGATAGGAGATGCATATTCTGCTAATTTCTGAATCGGTACCGGAGGAGTAAACCGGGTACTTTTTTCTAAGGAGGTCCGGGCTTCTTTTCTGCAGTATTCCACTGCTTTAATTAAAAGGTTCCCAATAGTAGCAGAGGATTTTTTAAAACCTAAATATTCGGATTTAAAGTTTGCATTATAGAATGAATACATAAAGAAATCAATTAAATCAGGGACAACGGCTTCCGCCCCTTCCGCCTCTAACAGTTCAACGATATAATTATTAGCTGCCGGTAAGAATTTAACCAGGATTTCACCAACAACTCCGACTCTCGGTTTTTTTATTTCTTTGAGTGGAAGTGTGTCAAATTCCTTTACGATATTACGTAAATTTCTTTTAAATTCGCCCCATTTACCATTGGTAACTGAAACCTTACATATTTCATTCCATTTTTTATAAAGGGCATTGGCTGAACCAGGTTCTGCTTCATATGGTCTGGTCCGGTAGAGCACACGCATAAATACATCTCCGTATACCAAAGCCTGAACAGCGCTGATTAAAAGCTTCGGAGTATATTTCATACCCGGGTTTTTCTCAAGGCCAGTTACACTTAATGATACAACAGGAATTTGAGTCATGCCTGCTTTCTCTAAAGCTCTGCGGATAAAGTTAATATAATTAGTTGCACGGCATCCGCCTCCGGTTTGGGTTATCATAACAGCTACTTTATTTACATCATATTTGCCTGATAATAGAGCATCCATAATCTGGCCGACAACCATCAGGGACGGATAGCAGGCATCGTTATTTACATATTTAAGGCCTACATCAACGGCAGAGTGATTGTCATTATCAAGGATTTCCACATTATATCCATTCGATTTTAAAGCAGGTTTTAAAATATCAAAATGGATTGGTGACATCTGCGGACAAAGAATTGTATAATCTTTACGCATTTGTTCCGTAAAAATAACCCTGTGAAAGGCATTGGATACCACCTTAGCTTTTACAATATGCTTATGTTCCCTGTCTTTAACGGCAGACAACAAGGAACGGATACGGATTCTTGCAGCACCTAAGTTATTAACTTCATCAATTTTAAGTACGGTATATATTTTACCGGATTTTGAAAGGATATCATTAACCATATCCGTAGTAACCGCATCCAGACCGCACCCAAAGGAATTTAATTGAATCAGTTCCAGATTAGGCATGGTTTTTACAAAGGATGCTGCAGCATATAATCTGGAATGATACATCCATTGATCTACAACAACTAAAGGACGGTCTACTTTACCCAGATGGGAGATACTATCCTCCGTTAAAACAGCGACACCATAGGAGTTAATTAATTCCGGAATACCATGATTGATTTCCGGATCCACATGATAAGGGCGTCCTGCCAGAACAATACCTTTTTTACCGGTTTCTTTCAGATAGGCAATGGTTTCTTCCCCTTTTTTTCTTATGTCCGCTCTCTCGGCTTCTAATTCCATCCAGGCTTTATGTACCGCAGCTTTGACTTCCGTATCTGAGGTATCGGTTATATCTTTCATAATATTAATTAATCGCTTGCCTATAATTTCTTCACTTTCAAAGGATAAAAACGGGTTCTGATAATTGATATGTCCGTTACGTAATTCTTCAACATTATTTTTAATATTTTCACTATAGGAAGCCACAATAGGGCAGTTATAATGATTATTGGCACCCTCAACTTCTTTTCTTTCATATGGTACACTGGGGTAGAAGATAAAATCCAGCCCTTGTTTTATTAACCACATAATATGTCCATGAGCCAGCTTAGCCGGATAACATTCCGATTCGCTTGGTATGGATACAATTCCAAGTTCATAGATTTTACGGGTTGATTCCGGGGATAAAATTACTTTATAACCCATTTCCGTAAAGAATGTAAACCAGAATGGATAATTTTCATACTGGTTTAGGACTCTTGGTATACCAACTTTACCCCGGAAAGCCTTATCATCTTCCAATGGTTCGTAAGTGAAGAGACGTTTTAATTTATATTCAAATAAATTCGGGATATTATCTTTGTTTTTTTCTTTACCTAAACCACGTTCACAGCGGTTTCCTGTGATAAACTGCCTGCCGCCTGAGAAACGGTTAATGGTCAACTGGCAGTTATTGGTGCAGCCTTTGCATCTTGCCATGGAGGCTTCGATTTTTAAGGCTATAATTTTATCAATAGTCAGCATGGTTGTTTCTTCACCTGCATAATGTTCTCTGGCTATCAGTGCGGCACCAAATGCACCCATAATTCCGGCAATATCCGGTCGTACTACCTCACAGCCTGCTAAAAGTTCAAAACTTCTAAGTACTGCTTCATTATAAAAAGTTCCGCCTTGAACCACGATATTTTCACCAAGGTCTTTCGGATCTGTAATCTTAATAACCTTGTAAATTGCATTTTTTATTACGGAATAAGCTAATCCGGCGGAAATATCAGCAACGCTGGCCCCTTCTTTTTGTGCTTGTTTTACTTTCGAATTCATGAAGACCGTACACCTGGAACCTAAATCGATGGGATTTTTTGCAAATAATGCAACATTAGCAAAATCTGCGACTTCATAATTCAAAGATTTGGCAAAAGTTTCTATAAAGGAACCGCATCCGGAGGAGCAGGCCTCGTTTAATTGAACACTGTCAACAGAATTATTTTTAATCTTGATACATTTCATATCCTGGCCGCCAATATCTAAGATACAGTCAACCTTAGGTTCAAAGAAAGCAGCTGCATAATAATGCGCAACCGTTTCTACTTCACCCTCATCTAACATTAAGGCCGCTTTAACCAAGGCCTCACCATATCCTGTTGAGCAGGAACGTACGATTCTGGCACTGTCCGGCATGATGGAATAGATTTCTTTGATTGCTTTTATAGCTGTTTTTAATGGACTGCCATTATTATTACTGTAAAAAGAATAAAGAAGAGTACCGTCTTCACCTACAACTGCTACTTTCGTTGTAGTGGAACCGGCATCAATACCTAAAAAGCAGTCGCCTTCATATGTATTTAAATCACCTTTTTTAACGGAATGCAGGGAATGTCTTTCTTTAAATTTATTATAATCGGATTCATCTTTGAATAGTGGAGTCATACGGCTGACTTCAAATTCCATTTTAATTCCTGAGGTTAACTTCTTAATTAAATCATCAAAGTTAGTTACAGATTCCCCATTACTGTTCATTGCAGCTCCGATAGCTGCAAATAAATGGGAATGTGCCGGTGCGATAATCTGCTCATCGGTTAAATTAAGAGTTCTTACAAATGCTGCTTTTAACTCCGTTAAGAAATGCAGAGGGCCCCCTAAAAATGCCACATTACCCCGGATTGGTTTACCGCAGGCTAAACCGCTGATAGTCTGATTAACTACGGCCTGGAATATGGAAACAGCTAAATCGGGTTTGGTGGCACCCTCATTAATAAGCGGCTGTATATCGGATTTAGCAAATACACCGCAGCGGGCTGCGATAGGATAAATAGCCTGATAATCTTTAGCATATTCATTTAATCCGGAGGCATCTGTTTTTAACAAAGTTGCCATCTGGTCAATAAAGGAGCCGGTACCACCTGCACAGATACCGTTCATTCTCTGATCAATTCCATTCGTAAAATATATGATTTTAGCATCTTCCCCGCCTAACTCAATGGCTACATCTGTTTGCGGAGCGTAGTCTGTAAGGGAAGTTGAAACTGCAACGACTTCTTGAACGAAAGGTACTCCCAGGTGTTTTGAAATAGTCAGGCCGCCGGAACCGGTTATCATTGGTGCAATCCTTAAATCACCCAATTTTTCATGAGCATTTATCATAAGCTTTGCTAAGGTTTCCTGAATATTAGCATAATGGCGTTCATATTCAGAATAAAGTATTTCTTTATTCTGCCCCAGCACAGCAATTTTAACTGTTGTAGAGCCTATATCAATTCCTAAGGTAATAATTCTATTATCTATCATAATTTTATCTCCTTGCTATATTTAAACTGATTCGTTCGCAAGTAACGAATAATCTATTATGGTGGGATTCCCATTAAGCAGTAACCAAAGCTTAGTTCGATTATGCATTGAAGATGCTGACAATTCCTATAGATGCTTACCTATGTTAAAATATTCCTATTATAAACATTTGTGAAAGATTTACATGTAATTATTAAATCGATGTCATGTAGTATTATACGACACATGTCAATTAAGTTCAACAAAAGAATTTAGTAACCAAATTTAAAATTTTATAAAAATTATTAAATTATTAATAAATAGGATACTCTGAAATGTAATTGATAAATTTTATCAAATATCAGAATATAATCCTTAGAACCCAAAGACTACAGGAATGGAACCTCCTGGGAATAAATTGAATATAATGTTACAAATTGATTATAAGCAGGTGAATCCTAAGAGGATATCCTGCCTTGGGAAAGTTGGTTTGCATGAACAATAACGGTTATTCTTGCATGATTTATAACATTAAGCAAGGTGATACACTTTATAACATAAGCAGAGCAAATAATGTTCCATTAGCTTTAATCTTAAGAGCAAATCCTTATGTAGATATATATAATCTACAGGTAGGTGATGAATTGTGTATTCCTGTTACTAGTCCGGTAACCTGGAATAATGTAATTCCTTATGTTGTACAGGATGAGGAATCTCTTCAAGCAGTACTTAATCAATATGGGCTTGATTTGCAAGATGTTCTGGAATTTAATAATATGAGCGGAATGGACTTAACCCCAGGAATGACAATTCTGATTCCAGTTTATGATATGTAAACAGCAAAATATGAGAAAACCTTACGTAAGAAGTTAAACAGATAGTATTATAAAGACTATGGGGATTGGCCATATTCCAAATCAGCCAATCCCCATATTATATAAATCTATATTTAACGCATGATCTCTTTTAATTTTGATACCAGTTGTTTTGCGCTTTTCTGATGAGTTATTAACGAAGGGTGTCCGCCGGCCATTCCATCCCTTAAGATATCATGATAGGGCTGTTCCATAGTGTAGAGATCTGTTAAACCTTCTTTTTTAGCCTGTTCAACAGCTTTTTCAATAAATGGAAAGGCATTGGTACACATGGTTCCGCAAATACATAGTATTTTACTATCAGGGGCATAGGATTTTATGAATTTTAATAACCCTATATAATTAGATATAAATCCTTTTTGTACTTCTTCTTTAACTAAATGAGTGGAATCGTTGGTACCCAGATTAATCACTAATAAATCAGGGATAAACTCACTGAAATCATATTTTTCGTTTTTATTAAAAAAATAATTGGTATAAGGGTAAACTTTTGGAATATTTCCTTCCGGGTCACCGTCCCACTTAAGTAAGACACCAAATCCTGATACGGAAAAATACCTTGCGTTTAAATTTAATTCTTTCGCTGCAAGGTAGGCATAAGCCACGGTACCGTCTTCATCTTTAATATCATATTCCGCATCAGGTGCCCCATAAACACCGTATCCGCAGGTGATGGAATCACCTATAAATTCAATTTTTGAGCGGTTGTCCTCTTTTTCCTGAAAAGGAATCAGCTCGCCGCCGTTAACGAATATGTCATTAATTTTAGCATAGGATTTGGAGGCTTCCGTTATTTTAATTAAAGTAATTTTATGAATTTTTTCATCCGCAAAAGTTGCTAAAGTAAATTCTGAATCCATTTCCTGTTCTAATACAATTAAATTGGAGGCTTCTTTGGAATCATCAATAAAAACTTTTAGTCTTGCCCGATCTATTACGTCCGTCTTATTTGTTCCGATATTAGCCTTAACGAAAGTTTTACCAGTACTTTTTATATAAAATTCAACCATGGAATTGGTGAAACCAAGGCATGGTGCACCATTTTTTTCTAAGATTCTTCCAGAAAAACGAAAATAATTTTTATCTAAAATACAAATCATATTAATACCCATTGCACAACACATCTGTTAGTAGATGTGTTACTGCCACATATAAAAGGTTGAAAGAATCGATATATGGCATTCCTTTCATTATTAAAATTTTCTTTCAACTTGAGATCTCCTATCACATCTGATCTAAATTTATACTAATAGTATCTCAAATTTGAGAAAAAGCAATGTAGTATATTATAATATGTTTTTTATTTGACAAAGGATGATATAAAACATATAATTAAGAAGATACTAAAATATAACAAAATAATAAAAGATATTCGAAAGGATGTGAACCGAATGGAAGCGGGGCCCAGTTGTAATTATCGACGGTATAATAATAAAATAAATCACTGCAAAAGGCAGTTTAGATAGATTGAATAGATTCTTTCTACTGCCTTTTTGTGCGGTAGAAGGAGCGGAACATGATAGAAATTTTAAAAACTTACGAGGATGGAATCCGTCAAATTAATGAAATTGAGCAAGGATGCTGGGTTGTTATGACTAACCCATCTGCTACTGAACTTTTGGAGATCTCAGAAACCTGTCATATTGATATAGATCATTTAAGGGCACCTCTGGATGAAGAGGAAAGGTCCAGAATTGAAGTTGAGGATGATTATACCTTAATCTTAGTGGATATACCAACGATGGAAGAGAGAAATAATAAGGACAGGTATGTTACAATTCCGTTGGGTATCATTGTTGCTAAAGATGTCATTGTAACTATTTGCCTGGAGGAAACTAAGGTTTTAAAAAGTTTTATGGACGGCAGGGTCAGAGAATTTTTTACCTTTAAAAAAACCAGATTTATTCTGCAGATTCTTTATAAGAATGCTACGGTATTCCTTCAATACTTAAGAATCATAGACAGAAAAAGTGAAGAGATTGAACATAAGCTTCATATATCAACTAAGAACAGTGAACTAATAGATCTACTTGAATTAGAAAAGAGCCTTGTTTATTTTACTACGTCATTACGAGCAAATGAAGTAGTGTTAGAAAAAATGCTGAAAATAGAAAATATCAAACAATATCCGGAGGATACGGAACTACTGGAAGATGTTATTATAGAAAATAAACAGGCGATTGAGATGGCTAATATATACAGTGGGATTTTAAGCGGTACCATGGATGCATTTGCATCTGTAATATCAAATAACTTAAATATAGTAATGAAATTTTTGGCTACCGTAACCATAGTTATGGCTATTCCTACCATGATAGCCAGTTTCTTTGGAATGAACGTGAATGGAATACCTGGTAATGGTTCCCCTTATGGTTTTTATATTGTAACGGCCGTTGCATTTGTCATTACATTTATTGTTGCTTTAATATTCAGAAAAAAAGACCTGTTTTGAAAGCTGTTTGAATTACGCATATGATTTTTAAAATAAGAAAGAAGTGGTACCTGAAATGAACTTTATCAATAAGCTGAATCGTAAATACGGAAGATACGCAATTTCGAATTTAATGTTTTATATCATACTTTTATATGCAGCCGGATTTTTAATCAATATGATTAACCCTGCTTTTTATGAGACTTATCTCATGTTGGATATTTATAAAGTATTGCACGGCCAGATATGGAGAATTTTTACCTTTATTATCCAGCCTACCAGTGGTAATAATATTTTGTTCCTGGCTATTGAATTATATTTATATTATATGATAGGTAATGCTCTGGAGAATGCATGGGGCGCATTCCGTTTTAATTTATATTATATATCCGGAATATTATTTAATATATTAGCGGTAATTATTGTATACATTTTTACTGGACAAAGTATATTCTTAGGTTTAACCTACATTAACCGTTCCATGTTTTTTGCATTTGCAGCACTTTATCCCAATGTACAGTTTTTATTGTTCTTTGTAATCCCCGTAAAGGTTAAATATTTAGGTTATATTTATGGTGCTTATGTACTTTATGAAATATTTACGGCAGTTATGGTAAAACAATATTATGTAGGTATTGCCATTGCGGTAGCGTTAGGTAACTTCCTCATTTATTTCTTGTCGACAAGAAATTATAAAAGAATATCACCGAATGAATTTAAACGTAAAGCAAACTATAAACGTCAGGTTAATTCCGGAAGGGGAAGTAATATCGTAGATTTTAAAGGCAAAAAGACAATTACCAGACACAAATGTGCTGTCTGCGGACGTACTGAATTAGATGATGAAAACTTAGAGTTCCGCTTTTGCTCAAAATGTGACGGTAACTACGAGTATTGCATGGATCATTTATTTACCCATGAGCATGTGAGAAAAGCACCGAATGATCAATCGTAACCCACTGGCTTTCATTTAAAAATACAAAGCGTGATTAGGAGAAACGGTATCGTGCTTTATTTATGGATAAAAGACTGTAAAGAATTATTTCAAAATAAAAAAAGAATCCTGTTAATTATTTTAGTGCTTATTATATTAATAATAAGCACTTATTATAATGTCAAAAATCAGAAAAATTCATCAGATAATAGAATCCGGTTCGGGGTAGCTGATGAGGACAATTCCGTTTATTCTAAAATGTTGGTGGAATATTTTAGAGAAAATGAAAATTTTTCTTCCTATATAAAGATAGTAGAAGGCAATAAGAAAGAGCTTGAGAATTTATTCTATCATGGAAATCTTGATCTTTTTCTGCAGATTCCTGGCGGATTTGCGGAAAATATGATTTATCTCAAACATCAGCCGATAAAAGTTCTTATTAGTACTACAGATGTAGTAAAAGCAGTTTTATTAAGAAATATGCTGGAAAGTTATGAGAAATACATACGTGCAGTGGAAATTAATTGTGTTGCTTTATTTGATACGATGCAGCAGGCAGATATGAAATCAGCACTTATTAATAAAAAAAATGTGGAAATTTCTTATGATTTAATCTTTACGGCATTAGGTAAGGATAAATTTTTTAACTTTAAAAAAGTATCTGATTTTCCGGTTTCTACACTTTTAACGTATTATGGTTTTGCCTTATTAACGATCTTGCTTAATTTTATGGGATTATATGTGGGATTTTTAATCAGTAAAGAAAAGAGAGCAGGCATTTTAAAACGTTTATATACGGTGGGTATTACGGTGCCTGCATTTTTACTGGAAAAGATACTATTTTCAGCAGGAATGATTTTTATAATGTTGTCGGCTGTTTATATTATACCGAATCTTTTTCTTGAGAAAAGTATCTCTGTTATAATGGAATTATTCTTAATGTCAGCAGTTTTATTCAGTATTTGCTTTTCAGTATTTTTAAGCGGATTATTTCATGATTTACGTAAATATATGTTAGCAGGTAATTACATTAATTTTCTATTTGCAATAATAGGCGGAGGGATAATTCCTGTCTTGTATATGCCGGAATTTATGGTTAAACTCTCATTATTAACCCCCAATTACTGGATGATCCGTGCCATGCTTTTCATACAGAAAGGGATCGGTAAGGAGCTTATACTGGAAATAATTACAGCATTCCTCCTTGGTACAGTAGTTTTTTATATTATAAGTATATTCTTATACAGGCGGGAGGAGGTTACAGGTGAAGAATAATCTCTATATTTTCCGTTTAAAAGCTATTTTAAATGACAGATTAACTTGTGGTATTTTAATAATATCATTGTTCCTCTTTTTATTTATTATAATTAATTTTTCGATTCATGCAGAAGAGAGAAGCAGTATACCGATTGGAATTTTAAACCTTGATCAAAGTGAAAGTTCCAAAGAATTAATCAAAAATTTAAAAAAAGTACCTTCCTTTTATGTATATGAGGGTTCTGAAGAGTACTTAAAAGAGCTGTTATTGAAAGAACAAATCCGTGCCTACCTTATTATACATAAGGAGTATGAAAATTCAATCCAAATGGGTAAAACGGATGAATTAGTAACTATGAATTATTTGGATGGAGATGAATCAGCTAAAATCTTATCCGATATTATAGCCGGTGAAATGTTATATAAAATATGTTTGTATAAAGGATATAACGAATATCAATTTCTACCCTGGAAAGATAACAGTTTTAGGTTAGGTTCCAATCCGGGTAAGAAGCTGTCACAGAACGAATACATGGACTACGTCAATTCATTAATGGTCTCTCCTGATTTTAATTTTGCTTTTGATATTTCCATGGTTAATACGGATAATCGTAATACCGGTAATAAAATAGAAAACACCATTCTGTATCTGCAGGTTATTTGGGGGATAATAGCCATGTTGTTAGGGTTTACAGCTATGCTAATGTCGGTGGGAGCAGTTTTGGAAATAGAGACAGGAATCAGGGAAAAAACAGGTATTACGCTTTTGGGGCCATTTAGTTTGGATTTAAGTCATTTTACTGCTGTTTTAACTTTACAAAGCACGTTTAGTATTGTACTTTTGGCAAGTCTGGCAGGTAAATTCACCAACCTGTCCGTAAGACAGATTTTACTGCTTTTTCTGTTACTGGAATTATTTTCAGGGGTAATGATTTTATGGTTTCTCATAATAGGCAAACTAGCCGGAAAGGCAGGCAGATACCAGTTTATTGGAATTATATGTATTTTGTTTTTTGGGTTCTTTGGATTTTTAACCATAACAGCAGGATTTTTAAGCAATGAGTTATTAAAAATTTCGAAAATTATTCCAAATAGCTGGTTTATTGACGAATTTACTGCTATAATATTAAATAAAAATTTGCAGGGTATAACTTATATATCCTATATTAAATTTATTATAACAGCCTGCGGATTACTTATTATAAACAGACTATTAAGTAAAAGGCAGTATCGATAGTTGTCGGAGGAAATGAAATAAATGAACAAAAATATGAAAACAATTTGTAAGGATATACAAAAGGGAGTAAATCTGGATTTTAATATACCCCAGTATTTTAACCGTTTAGTTACGTTATATGAACAATATGCAAAAATAAAATTTTCCATGCTTTATTATACTTTTTATGAAAATTATGCAGAAGATAATAAATCACGTCCGGTCGAAGAAGAAGCTCTTTTAAAAGAAATGAATCAAATAGTCAGAGATAATCTATTGAATAATTTTTCCGGTGAAACAATGGAAACCGGAGTGAAAGAACTAGATTCAATTCGGAATACTATTATAAGCAGAATGAAGATTTTGACTGCTTATACGGATATATTCCAGGTTTATGAATATATTTTTAACCGTATAGAGTATAATTACGAAGATAAGATTGACGAAATAGATGATGAGGCATTTGTTTCAGAAGTTATCAGTTATATTTTTGATACCAAAGATAACGTAATCATTAATGAAAAAATAAAAGAAGTAATAGGACAGCTTCCGGTAAGATTAACAAAATCCAGATATTTCGATCTGGTTAAAGATAGTCTAACCATTTATAAGGGTGCTGACCGATCCTCGCTTGACAGTTATCTCTATATGATAAAAACGGGAGCAATGTTATATGAGCAGGAGGATATGGATACGGCATACCCCCATTTATATAATCTGAGAAAAGAACTGGAAACACTGGATTATAAAAACCTAACGAAAGAAGAGTATCTTTCATATACTGAAAAAATTGATGAGGCAGCTTTTTTCATTAACTCTTCGGTGGATTACTATTATGGCTTACAGGAATGTGTAAATCATCTGTACGTTATGTTAATTTTAGCTCCATACGCTTATATGGAAGGTTACCGTATTGAAGGGCCCCAGGGAGAAATGAAGTTCCTTTTATTGCCTGCAGATGAGGATAATTGCAAGAAATTAATTCATGATATAAATCAGCATTTTTTTGCTGAGAAAAAGGTTCCTTTGGAAAAAGAGACGGAAGAAAAATTGACTTATACCGAAGGCAGGCAGGAACTTATGACAGAAGAAATTCAAAGCTTGGAAGCTTATTTTTATGATATAAAGTCTGAACATGTAAAAATGATAGAAAGTTTAATGTTAGGACCATTATTCCATTGTTTAAATACGGCACAGAATCTGCTTGGCACCAGCCTGTTTGTGGAATTGGACCGGATAATGGAAAATAAGCTTGTGGACGAAGAGTATTTATTAAATGCACAGAATGAATTAATTCTTAAACTTTCCGATTTATTCCGGAAAAATTCTAAATATGTTAATAGAGGGGTTATGGCAAATACTATTAATAAGATGCCTGTTTTTTTTCAATCAGTTAACGATGTAACGGATTATATAAAAAATACTCTGGAGCAATGCCATGATAAAGCTGAGAAAACTGCCTGTATTAATATAATTAGGTCGCTTTATGAGAATTAACTCTGTATTTTTAATGTAAAATTGTGGTATAATACACATAAACGCCGCAAGCTCCCATGGTATTATGGAAAGCAGGAATTGGAAAAATAAGTGAAATTACTCAGACTAGACGGTTTTAATTATTACAGAAGATATTTAATGGTAGTTTATGGAAGAATAGGTGTTATGATATGATAAGATGGGCAGAAAAAATGTATTTTAGCGAAGATCTAAAGCACAAAAAAAATTAAGGACCATAAAATCAATCGAAAAAGGTGAATTGACATTCGAGGTTTATTGTATAACCTTTGCATCAAATTCCTATAATTTATTTGATATCATCAATGCCAATGAACTTATATTTCCATACTACTCCAAAAGGGATGTCTATATCCTTGGATTAGCCGGTTCTAAAGGACAAGCTAAATATTTAGTAAAGGATATGCTGATGGAAATATATGATAAAACCGGTGATTTCCGTGTCAGAGAGTATTTTTAAAAAACGAATGAGTGCTAAAAGGAGGAAACCAAGAATATATGCTCCATATTGTTTTATTCCTTTTAAAAATAATCGGAATCATTCTTGCCTCCATTTTGGGATTGTTTATTTTTCTCATTCTCGTTGTGCTTCTGGTCCCGATACGATATCGAATTAATGCTGATAACAGGGACGAAATAAGGGCTGAAGCAAAAATTAGCTGGTTACTTAGTATCATCAACATCCTGATATTATATTCGGATAATAAGCTGCTTATAAGATTAAAATTATTTGGAAGAATTTTTTATGACAGCAGGAATCCGAAAAGCAGCGAGCAGCCTGGAAAAAGAAAACAAATAAGCAAAATTCGTAAGACTGAAAAAATAACTGAACCAAAAAACGAAAGAAAACCTCAAAAAGAAACAGAGTTAAAAACAGAGATTAAAACTGAAACCGGGATAAAAACCGAAACAAAATCAGAGACAGAGAAAATACAATCGATAGATATTAATACATCAGTTACGGAATCAAAAAAAACAGAACCTGATAAAATAGAAATAAAAAAGGTACAAACTGAAGAAAAGAGAACGAAAGTAACCAATAAAATCCCGGCAGATATAATCAAAACTGAGATCAAAGCAGCCGAAATTAGCAGAAATACTACTAAAAATGAAACGATAGCTGAATCGGACCTTGATACAGAGGAAGAGATTACAGAAGAAACTAAGAGCGGTTTTTTAGCAGGTTTGAAAAGGGTTTTCCAAAAAATTAAAGTTTTCTTTGTTAAATTACCAGAGCGGTTTCATGGTATTAAGGTTAAATTATTCAACCTGAAAGAGAAAATTTTAAATATTTCTGAAAAATGGAACAGAATAAAATTATTTTTAATTGATGATAGTAATAAAAAGGCGTTATCCAAATCTTATCTAACGATAAAAAAAGTTTTAAAACATATACGTCCGACAAAATTACAAATGGAACTTGAGTTTGGAACAGGCGATCCCTGCTCTACCGGTCAAATATTGGGGGTAATGGCAGTCTTTTATAGTTTTTATGGAAGGTCCATACAAGTGATACCTAATTTTGAAGAGGAGATCCTGGAGGGTTCCATGTTTTGCACTGGGAGAATAAGATTACTTACATTACTAATAATATGTATACAGCTCATATTAGATAAAAATTTTAGGAAATTACTGAATAACTTGAAAGCTCTTAAGGAGGATTTATAATGGGTGAAAATAATTTTAATGCAACAGTCGAATCATTATTTAAAGGTATGGATAGTTTTATAACAACAAAAACTGTAGTGGGAGATGCAATCAAATTTGATGACGGAACAATTATACTTCCTTTAGTTGATGTAAGCTTTGGTGTAGGAGCAGGTGCATTTTCTAAAGACGTCAGTAAAAATAATGCCGGAGGTGGTATGGGCGGTAAAATGACACCAAGTGCGGTATTAGTGATTAAGGACGGAACAGCACGCCTGGTTAATGTTAAGAATCAGGATAGCATTACTAAAATTTTGGACATGGTACCGGAGTTTATCAATAGATTTAAAAAAGACAACAAAGATAAAGATGATGATATAGACGATAAAGTAAATGAAGTTATCAACGGCGAAAACATATAGTAATTTATGAATGCTTTGCTCTGATTAACTCGAAGTTCTTTTATTTTCTCGAGTATTCTTGGTAGTTTCAATTAGAATTACTTATAAAAGTTTAAAATTTATCTTGCAATATTTGCTTTATTCTGCTAGAATAGATTTGTTTGCAGGTCGTGCGACTTAAAAAAAACCTAGGGAGGTGCTTTAAATGGCTAAATGTGCAATTTGTGAAAAAAGTGCTCACTTTGGAAATGCTGTGAGTCATTCTCATAGAAGATCTAATAAGATGTGGAAAGCTAATGTAAAATCTGTTAAAATTATAGTTAACGGTGCAGCTAAAAAAACTTACGTATGTACTTCATGTCTTAGATCCGGTAAAGTAGAAAGAGCATAATTAATATTGAATAATTATGGGAAAGCTTGTCCAAAACTTATATTTTAAATCTAAAGTATTTTACTGAAGTTTAAACTATTAGTATTAGGACAGGCTTTTTTGCGTAGTTAACAGGTAAAGAGATTATATCCTAAGACTAAAAACAGAATTATGATGCACACTGCCAAGATACCGTTGGTAATAAACAGCATTATAGTCATACCGATAGCTACCCAGAATAATATAAAACCTAGCATTCTTTTCATATATACTCCCATCTGCTGTCTATGGCAGCTGAATAATCAGGGTGTTAAATAAAATATATTTTCCAATAATTTTGATGATAAGTAAAACAGGCAATTTACAATACAATATATGCATATCTTTCAATCTTTATATCATAAACAGGCTAAATCATGGAATAATAAAAAGATGATTACTATGAAATGTACCCGGGAAAATCGTAGATTTTTAAGTTATTGGCACCAAAATATGCATCTTTTTATACTTTTTGTGTGCATAAGCATATGAATGCACTGTTCTTAGGAATCGCAGTGACTGAATAGTCACAAAAGAAGAGCAAAATATATAAAATGTAGAATTTAAAATAAGTATTCCATTTTACTCTAAAAAAGGTTATAATAGTAATGAATGGAAACATATATGCTGTAGTAAATTAGTACTACTTCGAATGTTAAAATATAAGAATTGGAGGGTTCCTATGAAAGGACACATGAATACACAAATCGGTGAAGTTTCAATAGATAATGACGTATTGGCTAAATATGCCGGTTCTTCAGCTGTGGAGTGTTTTGGAGTCGTGGGGATGGCATCTATCAGTGTAAAAGATGGGCTTGTTAAACTCTTAAGGCGTGAAAGTCTCAGTCATGGCGTTAATATTACGGTAGATAACAACAAAATAATTATTGATTTGCATATTATTGTATCCTATGGGGTAAGTATCTCAGCCGTTGCTGAAAATCTGATCAGTAACGTAAAATACAAGGTTGAGGAATTTACAGGGATGGAAGTTGTGAAGATTAATATATTTGTCGAAGGCGTAAGAGTCATAGACTAATGGACGAATTACATTTAAGGAGGAACAAACTTGTGGTTATAAATGCAATAGATGCTTTAACTCTTAAAAAGATGTTTTTAGCAGGAGCAAAAAGCATTGAAAGTAAGAAAGAATATATTAATGAATTGAATGTATTTCCTGTACCGGATGGCGACACCGGTACGAATATGACATTGACGATTATGTCCGCTGCAAAGGAAGTCTCTCAGATGGAAAATCCAACCATCGAAGGACTTGCAAAAGCAATTTCCAGTGGCTCACTGCGTGGTGCAAGAGGTAATTCCGGTGTTATATTATCTCAGCTGTTCAGGGGTTTTACCAAGGAAATAAAGGATTTTAATGAAATAAATGTAACTATAATGGCGAACGCTTTTGGGAAAGCAGTAGAAACTGCTTATAAAGCGGTTATGAAACCTAAGGAAGGTACAATTCTGACAGTGGCCAGAGGCGGTGCGGAAAAAGCTGCAGAGTTGGTTACGGAAACAGATGATCTCATTTTCTTTGGCAAAGAGGTTATTAATTACATGGAAGAGGTACTGGCACATACACCGGAACTGCTTCCCGTGTTAAAAGAAGCAGGAGTAGTTGATTCAGGCGGACAGGGACTTCTTGAAATTGTGAAAGGTGCTTATGATGTATTACTTGGTAAAGAAGTTGATTTTGATACGACTCAAACTGTGAAAGGAAATACCGATGTATCCATTAATTTAGATACACTTAATGCAGCAGATATTAAGTTTGGATATTGTACAGAATTTTTAATTATATTGGAAAAAGAATTTAACCAGGATACCGAACATGAGTTTAAAGGATATTTGGAATCTATCGGAGATTCTTTGGTAGTAGTTTCAGATGATGACATTGTCAAGGTTCATGTACATACCAATGATCCGGGACTTGCCATTCAACGCGCTTTAACCTATGGCTCATTATCTAAGATTAAGATTGATAATATGAGAGAAGAGCATAACGAGAGATTAATTAAAGATGCGGAAAAAATCGCTGTAAAACAGGCAGAAGAAGAGAAGCAGGCGAAAGTCAGTACACCTGCAAAGACATCTAAAAAGGAAGTTGGTTTTATTTCCGTCTCCATAGGAGAAGGAATTAACGATATATTTAAAGGACTTGGAGTAGATTATATTATTGCCGGGGGTCAGACTATGAATCCCAGTACGGAGGATATGTTAAATGCAATTGAGCAGGTCAATGCAGAAACCATTTTTATATTCCCGAATAACAGTAATATAATACTTGCCGCACAGCAGGCCAAAGATTTAACGGAAGATAAAAAAATTGTGGTAATTCCATCCAGAACCATACCGCAGGGTATCACTTCTATCATTAATTACGTGCATGATAAATCGGTTGAAGAAAATGAAAAGCGAATGACCGAGGAAATGAAAAAAGTAAAGAGTGGACAGGTAACTTATGCAGTCAGAGATACCAACATTGACGGTAAAGAAATTAAACAAGGCAATATTATGGGCTTGGATGATAAGACAATTCTCTCTGTAGGTTCAGATATTTCCGATACCACTTTTGATTTGATCAAAGGTTTAGTTGATGAAGATTCGGAATTAATCAGTCTGTATTATGGTGCAGATATCACAGAAGAAACTGCAGGTGAACTGGCTGAAACAATTATGAAAGAATATCCCGAAATGGATGTGGAAGTACATTTTGGTGGTCAGCCAATTTACTACTACGTTCTTTCAGTAGAATAATCCCTGGGTTTGACCTGGGTCTAATAAAAAGATTCTTCGAGCTTAACAGGCTCTCTAAAGCAGCTTAGCAAATAGGATAAGTCTTTAGAGCGGTTTGCTATGGGCAAACACGGAGATTCTTTTTTTTATCGCATGATATAACAGAAGATAGTACAGTAACCAGGGTTGTGGTAAGTAAGGTTTGATTTATTATGTCAAAAGTATTAAAAAGCCCAGGCAGAAATGGAGAAAGGTATGAGAGATAGTGGTTTAATAACATTAACCGGTCCTTTAAGGGCAATCAAAGGAATTGGTGAAAAAACTGAGAAAGATTTTAACAAAATGGGATTATATACGATAGAAGACTTATTGAAGCATTATCCCAGAGCTTATGATGTCTTTGAAGCTCCAATTCCTATAATCAATATTACCGAGGGTAAAATAGTTTCGATTGAAGCCTCCGTTATTCAGGCCGTACAGGCAAAACAGGTAAGGAATCTGAAAATAATCAGCTGTCAGGTGAAGGATTCCAGTGGAAAATTACATTTGAGTTGGTTTAATATGCCATTTTTACGTAACAAATTACATATGGGGTATCATTTTATATTCCGCGGCAAGGTAGTCCGAAAAAATGGTATTTTAGTTATAGAACAGCCAAATATCTATACAAGAGAAGAATATAGGTTAAAGATGAATGTATTACAGCCGGTTTATATTTTAACGGCGGGTATTACCAATAATGCGATTTCCAAAGCGGTTAAAACAGCGTTGGAACAATTGGATTTATCGAAAGATTATCTGCCGAAAAGAATATTAAAAGAGTATCATTTAATAAATTATAAAAACGCCATACAGGAAATTCATTTTCCAAAATGTTTTGACACAATGGCAGATGCCAGAACCAGACTGGTATTTGATGAATTTTTTCAGTTTACATTAGCCTTACAGGCTTTAAAAGAAAAAAAGAAAGTCTGGAATAATGATTTCAGGATTATAGAACAGGAAGGATGTGACCGGTTCATAAGTGAATTACCCTATCAGTTGACGAAAGCACAGTTAAAAGTATGGAAAGAAATAAAATCTGATTTGACCGGAAACCATACTATGAACCGGTTAGTACAAGGTGATGTTGGGTCAGGTAAAACCATACTTGCAGCACTTGCCCTGCTTTTAACAACATTAAACGGTTATCAGGGCAGCTTAATGGTACCTACTGAAGTATTGGCAAAACAGCATTATGAATCCATGAACCGGATGTTTTCAGACTATGGGATAAAGACAATATTGCTGGTAGGCTCCATGACAACCTCTGAGAAAAAGAAAGCCTATGAAAAGATTAAAAATCATGAGGTGGATGTGATAATAGGTACCCATGCTTTAATACAGGAAAAAGTGGAATATGACAATCTGGCATTAGCTGTAACCGATGAACAACACCGCTTTGGCGTAAGGCAAAGAGAAGCCTTATCCGGTAAAGGAATCCATCCTCACGTGTTGGTTATGAGCGCTACACCTATACCCAGAACTTTGGCTATTATATTATACGGAGATCTGGATATATCCATTGTGGATGAGCTGCCGGCAAACCGCCTGCCCATTAAAAACTGTGTGGTGGATACCGGTTATCGTCCAACTGCCTATCGTTTTATTGCGAAAGAAGTAAGAGAAGGCAGACAAGCCTATGTTATTTGTCCCATGGTAGATGAAAGTGAAGTAATAGAAGCAGAGAATGTGTTGGAGTATACGGAAAAACTAAAAGAAGCCATGCCCTCTGATATTATCGTTGAATATTTACATGGTAAAATGAAACCGAAAGAAAAAAATGAGATTATGGAACGTTTTTCTGCCGGAGATATACAGGTGTTAGTTTCTACTACAGTTGTAGAAGTTGGTGTGAATGTACCTAATGCTACCGTCATGATGATTGAAAATGCGGAGCGTTTTGGACTTGCACAGCTGCACCAGTTAAGGGGAAGAGTTGGAAGAGGTCAACATCAGTCCTACTGTATTTTGGTCAGCGGATCGGGTGGAAGAGAAACGAAAGAAAGGCTCGAAATATTAAATAAATCCAATGATGGATTTTATATAGCCGGTGAGGATCTTAAATTAAGAGGTCCGGGGGATATGTTTGGTATCAGGCAAAGCGGAGACATGGAGTTTCGAATCGGTGATATATATAATGATGCTTCTGTGCTAATGAAGGCCAATGAGGCAGCAAAAAGTTTAACAAAACCGGAATTTGACCTGTTTTTGGAAGAAAATCCGGAATTAGCGGATAAGATAAACTTTTTTGATATGGGTACGCTGTAAGACTTGGGCAATATTTCCCAAAAGGGAGGCGGTTGGATTTCGTAACATCCTCTTTTTATTTATGGAAATATATAGTATAATAATTAGTAATTATTCAGGGGAGGAGTGTCATAATGAGCCAGGGTTATACAAAAGCAAAACTTTATCAGATTGGAAAAGATAATTACAATACCTTAGCAAAATATTGTGACCTGTTATTACAGGAGGGCTACTGGGAAAAACCGGAAGCTGTACTCCGCCGTCCGATTGAAGAAATGCTGGATTTATACCTTCAGGCGCTCCTGGTTCAATTAGCGGTTTTTTGTGGTTGTTTTAATCCGGATGAACGGCAATTTATAGCTGATATACCGGAACACAATATGCTTGGTTTGACATCCGTCCTGGAAAATGATACGGTATTAGTATATCAGGCGGAAAAAGTCCTTCACGCACCGCCCATATTACTTCAGCTGTGCAGCCTGCGGGATATAGAGAAATCTTCCTGTATCGGCGGAATGTTTTTTGATACATTACTTAATATATTACTTACGATGTCATATATAAATGATTCCAAAAATACGAAATTAACTTCTTTTATCTTAGGATATTATCATCAGGTCAGTGCTTTCTTAAAGGGTAATGATAAATTAAATTATATAATAGATGAACGATACGTTTTTCGAAAAATCAGCTGTGAAGAACTGGAATACAGTAATGCCCTGCAGCTCACTTCCAATGGTGATTTTGAAAAATATAAAGACAAGTATATCTTAAATCGGGACAAAGCTAAGATTAATATCCGAAAGATTCAAAACAAGGCAGTTGATTCAGTAATAGAGAAAGAAAAGTTTGAAAACAAACCAGCCGAAGTGCATGTACAAAATGATTTATCGTATCATACTGCTGCAGAAACGATTTCACGTACAGAATCAGAGACAGGGGATGAAAGAAAAGAAAAACTGGAGGAATATCTGGAAGAGTTATATTCCCTGATTGGTTTGGATTCGGTTAAAACGGAGATTAATTCCTTGATTAACCTGATTAAGGTTAGGAAACTTCGTGAAGAATATAATATGCCTATGATGGATATGTCTTTCCATATGGTTTATACCGGTAATCCTGGAACCGGTAAAACTACAGTTGCCAGATTGGTAGCAAAAATTTATAAGGAATTAGGCATTTTATCCGAAGGTAATATGATAGAAACAGACCGTTCCGGACTGGTAGCAGGATATGTCGGGCAGACGGCACTAAAAGTTAAGGAAGTAGTAGAAAGGGCTCTTGGAGGAGTTTTGTTTATTGACGAGGCATATTCCCTGGCTGGAAGTATCGGCTCCAATGATTTCGGAGCCGAAGCGATTGATACTTTAGTAAAAATGATGGAAGATCATAGGGATAATTTAGTTGTCATTGTTGCAGGGTATCGGGATGAAATGCAGAAATTTTTAAAAGCAAATACCGGATTAATATCAAGATTTAATAAATTTATCGATTTTGCAGATTATACCAATGAGGAATTGATACTTATTTTGAAAGCAATGGCTGGGAAAGCCGGCCTTGTTATAGAAGAAGAGACACTTATTGAAGTAAAAAATAAACTAGATACTATGGATAAGAGAAATAGGATGCAGTTTGGAAATGCAAGAGGAATACGGAATGTATTTGAAAAGATTGTTGTAAATCAGGCAAACCGTTTAGTAACATATGACAGACCTACCAAAGAACAATTATCGGAAGTATTACCGGAAGATATTTATAATGTATTATAAAGGAAGCGGTTTCTTTGAGGTCACGAATATGTATACCTGTGACAGTATGAGTGAAATAAATTATGCTCATATTCCTTGGAATGGCTTCTACTATACAAGGAGATGCTGTTTGTGGAAACTTTGGTAAGTGGCTTAACGGAGAAGAAAGATCGGACTGCAGAAGCGGTGGCATCCATCGTAATTCCCATATATGGGGAAGGCAGTCATATATTAAATTCCATTCGCGTAATAGATAATCTGTTAAAGGAGAATCATATTTATCATAAATTTATTTTAATCGATGACGGTTCCAAAGATAATACCTGGCAGCAGCTGGAATTCTTAGCGTATGGAAATACGGATATAACGGCAATACGGTTAAGCAGAAATTTTGGAAAAGAAGCCGCAATCTGTGCAGGTTTGGAATATGCTGACGGAGATTATACCATAGTAATGGACTCGGATCTTCAGCACCCCCCGGAATTAATACCCGAGATGGTTAAAATCTGGAGAGAAGAAGGATATGATGTGGTGGAAGGCGTAAAAAACGCCCGTGGAAAAGAAAAAATTCTATATAGCCTTGGAGTAAAGGTTTTTTATAAGTTTATATATAAAACTTCCAATATAGACCTTAGTAATGCTTCTGATTTTAAACTCCTTGATAAAAAAGTGATAATGGCATGGAAGCAGCTGCCGGAGCGTACTACTTTTTTTCGCGGAATGTCTGCCTGGGTAGGATTTTCAAGAAAACCGATTGGATTTGATGTGAAAGAACGAGTGAACGGTAAAAGTAAATGGTCCATGATAAGACTGATAAAATTAGCTTTAAATGCGATTACCTCTTATACTACAGTTCCCTTACACTTCATTACTTTAATGGGTATCGTGTTATTTATCCTTTTTCTTATCATTGGTATACAGACAATTTATATGAAAATAACCGGGCGCGCTTTAGATGGCTTTACCACGGTAATATTACTGCAATTAATTATTGGGGGTTCCGTTATGATTAGCCTTGGAATAATCGGGATCTACCTTACCAAAATTTATCATGAAGTAAAAGCAAGACCCCGGTATTTAATTGCAAAATGCATAAAGGGTGGAAAAGAAGTTTAACCTTACAAGTAGCGTAGCGGATTGCGAATATCCGCTTTGACTTTTACAAAAAGTTAAATAAAATACAATCAAAGGAGATTATTATGTATTATAAGTATATCGTAGTCGGAGCAGGACTTGCAGGCCTAACAATAGCGGAAAGAATAGCAGCTGAGTTAAAGGAAAAGGTATTAATTATAGAAAAACGAAATCATATCGGCGGTAACGTATATGATTCCTATAATGAGGATGGAATTCTAATTCATAATTACGGTCCACATATCTTCCATACCAATGATAGAGAGGTTTATCAGTATTTAAGCCGGTTTACTCCCTGGAATGATTTCTGGCACAGAGTTCTTACCTATGTTGATGGAAACCTGATTCCAATGCCGATTACGGTGGAAACCATTAATAAACTCTATAACCTGAATCTTTCCTGTGATGAAGTGGAAAATTTCTTAAAAGGAAAAGCAGTTCAAATTGATGAAATTAAAACCAGCAAGGATGTTGCATTAAGCAAGGTTGGTTTGGATATCTATGAAAAGATTTTTGAGACTTATACAAAAAAACAGTGGGGAATTGATCCCGGTGAAATTGACACATCCGTAATCTCCAGAATCCCAATCCGTTTAAACCGGGACACCAGATATTTTAATGACCGCTATCAGGGAATGCCGAAATACGGCTTTACCAAGATGTGTGAAAAAATGGTATCTAATCCCAATATTAAGATTTTACTTAATACAGATTATAAGGAAGTTATTAAGGATCTTAAGTATGATAAATTAATTTACACCGGGCCTACGGATTATTTTTATGATTACAAATTCGGAAAAATGGAATACCGCAGTATTAATTTTATATTTGAAACTTTTAACAAGGAAGAATATCAGGCTGCTCCGGTAGTAAATTATCCAAACGATTACGATTTTACCCGTATAACGGAATTTAAAAAGTTAACCTGGCAGGAACACAAACAAACTACTATTTTAAAAGAATATCCCTGCAGTGAGGGTGAACCTTATTATCCATTCCCTACGAAAGAATGTAAGGAACAATTCGGTTTATACCAGGCTGAGATGGATAAAGAAAAAAATGTTATATTCTTAGGAAGATTGGCCGAATACCGTTATTATAACATGGACGCCGTTGTAAGACGGGCTCTTGATATTTTTCAGGGAGGTTTAAATGGATAAACTTTATATTGTAATTCCAGCTTACAATGAAGAAGAAAATATCCAGGACATAATTAATGATTGGTATAATATTGTGGATAAAATTGGAAATGACAGCAAATTAGTCATAATTGATGATGGAAGCAGGGATTCAACTTATTCCATTATGAAAAAAGAAGCAGAGACTAGACCTTCTTTTGAACCATTAACCAAACAAAACGGTGGTCATGGTGCAACCGTTTTATATGGATATAAATATGGGATTAAGCAGGGAGCCGACTATATATTTCAAACGGATTCAGACGGCCAGACTTTACCGGAAGAATTTTGGAAATTTTGGGAACTAAGAAAACAATATGCCATGATAATAGGTTTTAGGAACAACCGGCAGGATGGATTGTCCAGATTATTTGTAACAAAGGTTTTAAAACTGGTATTACAGTTGTGTTTTCGTATCTCATTAAAAGATGCCAATACACCTTTTCGCCTTATGCAGGCAGAAACTTTAAAAGAGAATATCAGGTTTATACCAAAAGATTATAACTTATCCAATGTATTAGTTTCTGTCATTTACGGCAAGAAAAAGCTGCCGGTAAAATATTTACCAATTACTTTCCGACCAAGACAGGGCGGAGTTAATTCCATTAACATGAAAAAAATCTTTAGGATAGGCAGACAGGCAGTAAAAGATTTTATGGCAATTAATAAATATATCAGTTAACGGATTACAGATGGGAGTCTAGATTAATTATGGAGAATTCAATAATTGAGCCTGATAAAGGCGGATATCCTTTTAAAATAAAGTATGTAATTCAAGTTATGTTTGGAATATTTATTTTCATTTTGGCAAAATTTTTGCTAAAAGAAGATTTTTTTCCATTTTTTAAATGGTGGTTTGTTTTATTATTGCTAGGTATTATATTTTTACCCATGACACAGAAACTTTTTCGATTTTTTCATGATAACGGATATTTATTTTCAAAGACAGTGGGTCTTGCTTTAACCGGTTATCTTATGTGGTTTCTTTCCTCCTTAAGGATTATGAAATTTAACTCTTTATCCTGTGTTATAGCAGGTTTACTGTTTCTGTGTATTAACGCTTTTCTTTTTATAAAAACGAAAGAAGAAGCTAAAATTCCATGGTTACACCGGATAAAATTACAGCAATGATAACGGAAGAACTGCTTTTTCTGTTTTTGTTTTTAATCTGGACGTATATCAGAGGGTTTAAACCGGAGGCTTACGGAACAGAGAAATTCATGGACTATGGGTTTATGACTATTATGATGCGCGGGGATTATATGCCTCCAAAAGATTTATGGTTTGCCGGCAGTACGATTAATTATTATTATGTCGGTCAATATATGGCAGCTTTTATGACAAAGCTTTCCTTATGCACCGTAAATGTGGGGTATAACCTGATGTTAATGACATTAGCCGCTTTTGCATTCGTTCTTCCTCTTTCTTTGATATATAATGTAACCCAAAATTTTTTAGAGGATTATACTATTAAATATAAAAGGACCCCCGTATTCGCAGGTCTTTTATCCGGTGCAGGAGTATGCTTTGCCGGTAATATGCATTTTACTTTATTTTATTGGATTGTTCCAATACTCCGGAACCTGCTCGGAATTAAAAGTGATGACGATTCCCATTACTGGTTTCCGGACTCCACAAGATATATCGGTTACAATCCGGATACGAAAGATAAAACCATACATGAATTTCCCAGTTATTCATTTATATTGGGGGATCTGCATGCACATGTTATAAATATTATATTTGTATTGACAGTGCTGGGAATTCTGTTTGCATGGATGCTGTACCGTAAAAAACAAAGGAATATGATCGGACAGGAAGAAAAATCCCATAAGAAACGGCTTTGGAAAGAGATACTAAATCCATATATATTATTGATAGGTTTTTTCATTGGTTTATTCCATACAACAAACTTCTGGGATTTCCCGATTTATTATGTAGTTGCAGGCGCAGTTATATTATTTTCGAATTTAGTTGATTATGGAATGGATATTGCCTTAAACGAAGACGGCAGATACCGTCTATCTCAAAAACCATTCTGGATTACTGCATTTCAGGGGATTACTGTTATCATTGTTGCTAAATTAACTGCATTACCATTCACTTTGAATTTTGATCAAATATCAACGAAAATACAAATTTCCTATGCACATACACCATTTTATCAGCTCATTATTTTATGGGGACTTCCGATTACTTTAGTACTTGGCTTATTCATTGAATTGATTCAAAAATTTAATCAGAAATCAAAAGAACCCCAAACATTGGAGTCCGGTGAACTAAAAATTAATGAATCTAATCATTCAAATCTGATTATAAAATTTTTAGCCGGATTAAATATTTCCGAATTGTTTATTTTAACCCTTGGATTATGCGGAATTGGTCTGGTATTAATACCGGAACTGGTTTATGTTAAAGATATCTATTCTGGTGATTATAAAAGAGCCAATACTATGTTTAAACTGACCTATCAGGCATTTATCCTGTTTGGAACCTCTGCCGGATTTATCTTTCTAAAATTTATAAGAGAGCGCAGGTTCCGGTGGCAGATAAAATTTGTTATTTTTACGTTAATTCTGTTTTTAAGCAGTTTATGGTACTCCAAAGTATCCATCGGAGCCTGGTATGGTAATATATTTAATACGGCGGGGTATAAAGGTTTGGATGCGGCGGCTTATTTAAAAACACAGATGCCCTATGATTTTAAAGCAATAAACTGGATGAATGAGAATATAAAAGGAACTCCGGTTATCCTGGAAGCAAACGGCGACAGTTATTCCGATTATGAACGTGTATCGGTAGCTACCGGTCTTCCCACCGTACTTGGATGGTACGTGCATGAATGGTTATGGAGAGGTAACACGGAAGTAATTGATAAAAGAGCTGCCGATATACAGAACATATATACTTCATCGGATAAGGAACTGGTTAAATCTTTAATTGATAAATATCAAATTGAATATATTTATGTAGGTAAATGTGAGATGGAGAAATATGAGACTGTTAATGATACCTTATTAAAAAGTTTGGGTGATGTGGTTTTTTCGATTCCGGCAGCGAATGATAAAACATATGCAACCTATGTTATTCACATTGAACCTAAAGGTTAAAAATTAAGTAAAAATACTTTTTATCAAAAGAATTGCAATATTTCAAATTAACCGGTAAAAATCACATTATTTTTAAATTTATTTCAAAAAATTACCTGATTATTAAAAAACAGATTGCACATAATAATAGCGTAACAAACAACAACACAGAATTATTTTGAATCAAAGCACACAAAAAAATTAACTAGTTGGACTCAAAATAAGAAAATGGAGGAGTTTATTATGGCAAGTAGAAACAGAGCAGAAGTACCACAGGCAAAAGAAGCATTAGATCGTTTTAAATACGAAGTTGCAAGTGAAATTGGTGTACCTTTAAAACATGGTTACAATGGTGACTTAACTTCCTACCAGAATGGTAGCGTTGGTGGTATGATGGTAAAGAAAATGATTGCTGAACAAGAAAAACTTATGTCTGGTCAGCAATAATTTACGAATGAATCAAAAACAAATTAGGTTTATCTCATAAAAAAAAGGCTGCTATTAAAAAAGCAGCCTTTTTTCTTTCGTTATTATCCAATAAAATAATACTTTTTATCTGATTAAATACGTTACCAAATTTATGAAAATCAAAATTTTTGTTGAATAATATAATATTATGGAGTAAAATTAAAGGATGGAAAACTAGTAAAAATGCTCTAGAAAGGTAAAATTAAGTTGACAAAACAATTTTATATTATACAATATTAATAGATATTTTTAGAGTTTTCTATTATTTTTTCTAATGGATGTACATATTTACATGATTTAATCAATGGGAGCAAGAATGAGAGTTATTGCAGGTAAAGCAAAAAGGTTAAAATTAAGAACAGTTGATGGACTGGAAACCAGACCTACCACGGATAGAATAAAAGAAACTTTATTTAATATCTTAAACCCCAGGTTAGCAGATTGTGATTTTTTAGATTTGTTCAGCGGAAGTGGTGCCATCGGGATAGAAGCATTAAGCAGAGGAGCAGGTTCAGCCGTATTTGTGGAGAATGGCAAAGGAGCGGTGGACTGCATAAAATATAATCTGCATAATACCGGGTTAGATATTGGTGCCAGCATTCTGGCAATGGATGTTTTATCAGCAATAAGGGCTTTAGAAGTTCAGGGTAAAGTATTTGATATTATTTTCATGGATCCGCCTTATAATAAAAGGTTAGAGAAACAGGTTTTAGAAGCTCTTATGAATTCCAATATTATTTATTACAATACCTTAATTATTGTGGAAGCTTCCATAGAAACTGGTTTTGAATATCTTGAAAATTCAAGATTTCAGATATATAAAGAAAAAGAATATAAAACAAATAAACATGTATTTATTGAATTAAAATAATTACACATAAGATTAATTAGCAAAAAGCAAGAATATGTTATAGCGCTGAAGTTTTTCACATTAAATATTAGCCATTATCCGGCTCGAAAGAAAGACTCGAAGCTAGGAAAGGCAGGAATTATATTGAGAATAGGTGTTTATCCCGGAAGTTTTGATCCTGTTACATTGGGACATTTAGATATTATATTACGTGCATCAAAGTTAGTGGATCATTTAATTATCGGAGTTTTAAAAAACAGCAGTAAATCACCTTTATTTACTTCCGAAGAACGTGTGAAGTTTTTGGAACTGGTAACAGAAGATATACCTAATGTTACTATTGAAGCTTATCAGGGTTTATTAGTTGATTTTGCGGATGAGAAAAATGCAAATGTAATCGTAAGAGGATTAAGAGCTATTACGGATTTTGAATATGAATTGCAGTTAGCTCAGACCAACCATAAGATGAATCCCAAAGTAGATACGGTATTTTTAACAACCAGTGTTGAATATGCTTATTTAAGTTCCAGTACAGTTCGTGAAATAGCCAGTTATGGTGGAAAAATAGAACAGTTTGTGCCTGCCTGTATTGTGCAGTCTGTTTACGAAAAATATAATAAATTAAGGAGAGGTTAATATGGGTGCCAGTAGAATAGAGCAATTAATTGAAGATATTTATGAATTCGTAGAAAGCTGTAGAATGCAACCACTTTCAACTACTAAAGTAATCGTACCAAAGGATGAATTATATGATTTATTAGATGAATTAAGACTAAGGACTCCGGATGAGATTAAGAGATATCAAAAGATTATTTCGAATCGTGATGCTATTATAGCAGATGCTGAAGAGAAAGCAGCGGCTATTATGGCTGAAGCAGGAGAAAAGGCACATTCCCTTATAAATGATCATGAAATTATGCAGCAGGCATATTATCAGGCAAATGAAATGGTTAGCAAGGCAGCAGCTGAAGCTGATAAAATTATAGCCGATGCTAATAATGATGCTAACCAAATCCGAGCAGGTGCCCTATCTTATACGGAGGAGATGCTCTCAGATGTTGAAAACATTTTAACCAACGCATATGAAAGCAGCAGAACGAAATATGAGAATTTATTAAATGCCTTAAAAGGTAATCTGGATATCGTTATTAATAACAAAAACGAATTAAAAAACAGTGGACAAGAATATACCAATGAAGAAAGTGCAACCGAACAAACCGGCGAAGAATATTCTGACGATGATTTTAATTTTGACGAAAATACTTTCTTAGAGGATATCGAATAAACACATTTATCATTGATTGATATAAATAATAATTTCCAAGTTAATTTCATACATATTAAATAAACATATTAAGTAAATGATACTGCAGATCAAAATCAGTATAAAACCAACTGTATATAGATTACCGTTAGAATAAATGCTATTGCCATATGCATTAATTTTGACTTTATATAAGTAACAATTGATAGCCTTGTACTATTGATTACGCTTTTAGTCTGTGCAACACCGGACAAACCGCCAAAAGCCGTAAGCATAGTTATAAAGGCTATTTTTGTACCCATATCCAGGGAAGACTGACTTATCTTATTTATACCGGTGGTAATTTCTAAAATTCCAATAAGAAGTAATTTTAAATAATTATCATTACCAAGACCGGATATAATTTGAACCGGAATTGAAAACAATATGATATAACCGCCGACTTTTGTAATTATTTCAAAACCGTTCATTATGGCAGAATCCAGTAATGCAAAATCAAATTTTGGTGATTCGCTGTTAAAGTTTCTCATACTATTTTGACTGAACTCCATGATGGATACCGCATTGCTTCTATTATTCCTGCCCGGAAGAAGGCGGAAGTACAAAAAAGCAGAAATTATACCGGATATGTAAATGATTAACAATAAAGTAAACCGGATCCCAGGAAGCTTTAATTGAGAAATTGCAATGTAACTCATTATAAACATAGGACTTGCATTATTACAGAAACCAAGTAAATATTGGCCTTCGTCCTCATCGATACTTCCCTGATTTACTAAATCCGCAACGGATTTGGCTCCTACCGGAATTCCGGATAAAAATCCCATTAGAACAGGATAGCAGCCTCCTTTACTAATACCGAACAAAAAATGAAAAAATGGATAAAGTAATTTACTAAGCGGTTTTGTTATTTGCAGTCCTATTATTAGATTTGAAACAATAATAAAAGGTAATAAAGTAGGAAGTACTGTATTAAACCATAAAAGCAGCCCCTTTTTTGCTCCTTGATAGGAGGAAGTGGGGAAGATTAGTATAATCGCCAAAAACAGGACAATACCTGCCTTTGAATAAATTCTTCTATTATCATAAGAAGTCTGCCTGATACGATTCTTATTGTTGAAATTTTTTTGAAATGTATTAAAGCGTGTCGGTAATTGCATTATCTTCCTCCAGTATAATTATTACTATAATCTATTGTTTTTCAGTCCAAGATATGTCTACGTTTTGTTTAAATACTTACCGGTAATTTAACAGCCGGACTTTCATATATTTGGAAATTATGTTATAATGTCTCAAACTCATTAAAATAAAAAAATCAGGACTGTAGTATAATTAATATCATATGATTAATCATATTTATTTATAGAAGCTTTTATTAAATACAACCCGGAAAGGAAAAAATATGGAGAAGAAAAAGTTAAAAAAAAGAAATGAAGTAGATAGGAAATACAAATGGGCGATTGAAGATTTATTTCCTAATGATGTAGAGTGGAAGAAAGAATTTGCACTAACAAAGGATTTAATTCCTAAAATCAGCAGTTATCAAGGAAAATTATCTGAATCAGCAGAAACACTTTTCGAGTTCTGGCAATTACATGATGAGATTTCTCTGCATTTAGAGAGGGTATATGTTTATGCCAATCAAAAATATCATGAGGATACTGGAGAGAGTACTTACCAGGCATTATCCAATCAGGCAACGAATTTATCCGTCCAGGTAAGCAGTGCCTTATCCTTTATGGTACCGGAGATTTTAAGTATACCCGAAGAGACCTTAAATTCTTTCCTTGTTTCTAATCAGGAATTAAAAACATACGAATTTGCCATAAAAGAAATCATAAGGCAGAAACCTCATACTTTATCAACTGAGATGGAAGAACTGATTGCAGATACAGGAGAAATGGCAGATGCTCCGGACAGCATATTTTCCATGTTTAATAATGCGGATTTAAAATTCCCTGAGATTAAAAATGAAGACGGAGAAATGGTGGAATTGACCCATGGCAGGTATGTATCCTTTTTAGAAAGTTCTGACAGAAGAGTCAGACAGGAAGCTTTCCAGACTCTTTATGCCACATATAAAAAATTTAAAAATACCTTGGCGGCTACCTTCAGTGCCAATGTAAAACAGGAAGCATTTTATGCAAAGGTTAGAAAATATCCGTCTACCCTGGCGAAAGAACTGGATAAAAGTAATGTCCCTCTTTCCGTATATACGAATCTGATTGATGTGGTACATGAAAATTTACCTCTTCTCCACCGTTATGTATCTCTCCGCAAAAAGCTTCTGGGTCTTAACGAACTTCATATGTATGATCTGTATACACCTATTGTAAAAGATGCAGGTATGAAAATTGATTTTGAAGCAGCAAAAGAAATGGTTTATAATGGTTTGGAACCACTGGGAGATAAATACCGTGCGGCTTTAAAAGAAGGGTTTGATAACCATTGGATTGATGTATATGAAAATGAGGGTAAACGCAGCGGAGCTTATTCCTGGGGAGCCTATGGCACTCATCCCTATGTATTGTTAAACTATCAGGATACTTTGGATCATGTATTTACCCTTGCACACGAAATGGGACACGCCTTGCACAGTTATCATTCGGATGCTGCACTGCCTATTACTTATGCAGGTTATCGTATCTTTGTTGCCGAGGTAGCTTCCACCTGTAATGAGGCATTATTGATGGAATATCTGCTGGGTAAAACCCAGAAAAGACAAGAAAGAGCTTATTTAATTAACCACTTCCTGGAACAATTCAGAACTACGCTCTACAGGCAGACCATGTTTGCTGAATTTGAAATGATTACACACCAGAAATCCATGGATGGTGAAGCGCTTACCTCAGATACACTGTGCAAGCTTTACCGTGATCTTAATATACAATATTTTGGAAATGATATTGTGGTTGACCCTGAAATAGATATGGAATGGGCAAGAATTCCCCATTTTTATAATGCTTTTTATGTATATCAATATGCTACCGGTTATTCTGCAGCAATTGCACTGTCAAGAAAGATTTTGAAAGAGGGTAAACCGGCAGTCGATGATTATATCGGTAAGTTCTTAAGCGGCGGTAGTTCAGATTATCCGATTGAATTACTTAAAAAAGCCGGCGTGGATATGAGCACAAGAGAACCGGTGGAGCAGGCTCTTGGCTTATTTGGAAAACTACTTGATGAAATGGAAGAGCTGATGGCTTAATAATATTTATTTAAAAACATGATTAAAAAAGAACAGAAGCAGATAAATCAAGAATTTAATATATGTATTTTTCTGCTTCTGCATTATACCAATGTAAACAAATTATGCAAATTCTAAAAAAGTCAAAGAATTGGAAATTATCTTATTATAACCCATGAGTATATTCATCTTTAAGGATTGTCCCATATTTTTCAAATACAACCATATTATAAAGATTGGCTGCAAAGATATCTTCTTTCAGCATGGTTAAACCTGGCTCGCTAAGCTGTTCTTTGGCATCCGCCATTTTAGTTATAACAGGGATGTTCTCCTTATTTACAATATTGCGGATGAGATGGGAAGAGCTTTTTTTGAAGCCTAGTAATCTGGCATATTGGGTATAACCAACCTCTTTATACGTATTAAAATTATCGGAATACAGATTTAATAATAGGTGAATCAATCCGCGGTTTATACGGGTTAAAGTCCATTGCTTTGACTTTATTAACTGTGCTGTTTGTAAAAAGGTATATCCCTGAAAATCTAAGTCATAAATACGGTTGGCTAAATCAACCGATATATCCGTATATTTTGACAGGGATGTTTTGTTTTCCAGCATTAATTTATATTTTAATAATAAAGAATAATCCTCATCCTGAATAGGAAAAGTTTTATGATAATTTTTTAGTAAGATTTCATAAACAGAATCAGGAATATGATTTTTTATAGCATTCAAATTGATACTGATATTATGATTGATAACAGGATCAACTTTTGAGCTGCCTTGCTTAAAATCATCATATTGATTGCTTATTATAGTATCCTCCAACAGGGATTTGCGGATAGCAGTTGCACTGCTGATGGTGTTCTCAGAGTGTGAAGTTAATTCAACTTCGTGATAATCTGCTGATTTTCTTTTAATTGTAATAGGTTTAATGGAACTGTTAAGACGTAAAATAGCTTTTATATATTCAATACCAAGTATGTTATTAGGACTCAATAGTATGGATTCTGTTATCTGGGGTGATATGGCCGTTAATGCTTTACCTCTTGCGGCAGGAAAGGTTATACCCTCTTTAAGATACTGATTTAACAATTCCCGGTATTCTCTTGGTTCATCTATAAGGATTTCAGCAATTGATTCTAAAAGTTTAGTATCCCCGCATTCACTGCCAAAACATAAATAATCTATAATTCCCAATTTATCTAAAAGGGATATTGCTCCCACAGCAAAAAATTCGGCACTTGCCGTTGCATAACAAACCGGCAGTTCCAATATCAGATCCGCACCACAGGCCAATGCCATATCCGTACGGCTGTATTTATCAATAATGGCAGGAGCACCCCGTTGTACAAAATTACCGCTCATAACCACAACCACATAATCCGCGCCGGTTATTCTTTTTGCTTCCTGTATGTGATAGAAATGTCCATTGTGAAAGGGATTATATTCGGTAATTAAACCAACTGTTTTCATAGCTGCTCCTTTGAATAAATGAATTTTAGTAATTACATGGTATAGGTAATTGCGAAACTATATAGTTTTCAGATATAAATACAATAATCTTGTTTCGCTATTATCTAATTTACATGATAATATAAGGGTTTATATTTTACAAGTGGTATATGACTTGTTGTTTATTTACTCTATATTTATAAGATATAGAAAAATGGGAAAGCAGGTAGATATTTTATGTTGTTAAATTATGGTAAACATTTGTAGTCCTAATTATATACTTCCAAAATTTACAAAAAATAGGTATAATTATATTATTGTTACTATAAGGGGGGATTATATTGATTAATATAGCAATATGTGATGATGATATCTCCATAACCGATGAAATGATGGAAATTATTAATCAATACATGAAAGATCGGAATGAGGAGATCAGGTGTGATGTATTTCATAATGGGGAGAGCCTGATGTCCGAAGAGAAAGAGTATGATATAATATTTCTGGACATCATTATGGCAGGTATGGATGGAATTGAGACAGCCAGACGTTTACGTAAGAAAAATAAAACGGTAGAAATAATTTATTTAACCAGTTATGCTGGCTTAACCAAAGAAGCGCTTTCCGTACATGCCTTTGATTATCTGGAGAAACCGGTAACAAAAGATCTAATCTATAATCAACTGGATGAAGCATTGGAAAAAATACTGCGAAAAAAATTAAATGAGGAATATAAATATCATATCGTTGCATTTAATGCAGGAAAAAACAGTATAAGGCTGGCTATTGATGATATTTACTATTTCGAACGGGTGGACCGTAAGCTTAAGGCAGTTACAAAAAAAGGTAATTTTATGTTATCTGAAACCATAACTTCAGTAGAAGAAAAGCTTCATCAATATGATTTTGTTACACCTCATCAGAGCTTTGTAGTAAACATAAATAACATGAAAGATTATGTGAAAGATGAGATAATTATGTTAAATTATGACATCGTACCGGTAGCACAAAAGAGAGCAGCGGATTTTAAGCGGATCATGCGGGAATTTTTACAAAAGAAACTGGAAAGTAATTGATTGGTAATAAAAGCAGAGGTGTAGGAATGAAAAATATAATTTATATGGTTGGATTGTTTTTATCCGGCATGGTATCTGTCAGTATTATTATGGATTTTCTGGATCAATTATTTGAACGCAGTTGTAGGGATAAAAAGTTATACCACCTGGTGAAAGCTGTATTTATATGTATACTTGCTGGTATCAATGCACTGAATAATGTATGGATTAATATTATATCAGTAATTATTATATCAGAATATATTGCGATGAAATTTTATATTGGCAGTAATAAGAAAAAATTAATTTTTATCGTAAGTATCGTAATCTGTATGGGTGCCTGTGAATCTATAGGGATTGTTTTACTGAATTTTTTATATAAGACATTACATATTACTACGGCATCACTTAAAATGAAAGCTTTATTTAATATTACTATTACACAGGTAATTGTAATTTTTATCAGTCATACGGTAATTCTGCGGATTATGAAAAAGAAAAATATTAATGAATTAACCTATCAGCAGTATTTTTTTGCATTTGTATATGCCGTTTTTAGTGTAATTAACATATATATTCTGTCTATTTTGCTGAAGAAAAATATATCGGATTGGTATACTTTACTGGCGTTGATAACGATTGCAGGAATCGTAATAATTAATACTCATTTTTTGAAAATACTGGAATTCGCATCTGAAAACAACAGACTGCAATACGAAAACCATTTATTTATTCAACAATCCAGAATGCAGTATCAGTATTATGATAATATTGAACAGCAATACCGGGAATCACTAAGTATATTACATGATGTAAAAAGACATATCCGGGCTATAGAGGAGTTGTATAATCAGAAAGAAAATAAAACTGCGGCAGAATATTCCCAAAAAGTAAGAAATAAGCTGGATTCCTTTAAACTGGATGAATATACCGATAACCGTATGTTGAATATTATTCTAAATGATAAGATCCGCATTGCGGAACAGGAAAAAATTAATTTTACCTGTAAGATAGAAGAGGTTAATCTGGATTTTATCGATAATATTGATTTAACCACTATTTTTGCAAATTTACTGGATAATGCGCTTGAGGCCTGTCAGGAGCTGGAGGGGGAAAAATCCATAATTGTTCAGGTAGGGGCTTTTAATAATTTAATCGTTATCAATATTAAAAATACGATCAATGAAACCTTATCCGATATCGGCTTGAACATGAAGTCTAATAAGAAAAATCATAGTGGTATCGGTATACCAAATGTTACTAAAGTAATCAGTAAATATAACGGTGATTTTAATATCCAGAAGGAAGGTAATATGTTTGTATGTAGTATTATATTATCCAAACAAGGGCGGCAGGAAGAGTAATAATTAAGCAATATGTAGAATAGACAAAAAACGTGTAGAATAGACAAGCTATATTGAAATATTTACCATAAAACTGTAAAATATAATCTAGTAATAATCAAACTAAGATAAGGGGTTATAAAATAGGGGGGAGGTTTTTTATGTTTAGTAAAGCATCAGTGAGCCTTACAAACAGACTAATTAAAAATAATATGATTAAGCAGGAAGATTTTGAAATTTATCAGTTTGGAATCGAAAATTTTCTTATGAGAGCTTGTCATATTGTTTCGTATTTAATTTTAGGGATTTGTTTTAGACTTTTACCGGAGTTGGTTATCTTTTTAATAGCGTTTGTACCACTAAGGGAGAATTCCGGAGGTTACCATGCAAAAACACCGTTAAAGTGCTATTTTTTATCCTGTTTGGCAGTACTAACATTTTTGTGTTTGGTACGTTTTAGTCCAGTGAGTATTATGGAATATAGCGCTATTCTTTCCTTAGCTTCCAGCTTAATTTTATTTTTAATTGTTCCGGTGGAATCTGAGAACAAACCGCTTGATGATACGGAATTAACATATTATAAAAGTAAAGCCGGCTTTCTTATCATAATAGAACTAGCTTTGGTATTGATTTTTAAGATGTTATTATGGAATGAATTAAGCTTTATAATTACATTAAGTTTAACCTTTGAACTTCTGATTGCATTAGCCGGTATTAACTTAAAATCTAGAAAATCTATGATTCAGGGTTAGGACATGTAGAATAGACAAAAAACATGTAGAATACGCAAAATGTATTGTAAAAATTACCAATTATTGTATAATTGAAAATCATAAATACCTTTACATAAAACTATAAACCAAATAATTTAAAAAATGGAGGTAGTAGTATGAAAAATGAAATGGAAAAAAAGGTTTTAAATGTAGTATCAAAAGTAGCTATGGGAACTGCTAAAAAAACTGCCAATTCAGCTTGCGTATTTTTTGGGTATCAGCCAAAACTTCCGCAATCCGTTAATAAATTAAGAAAATTCTAATTTATTAGGGATTAAGGAACCAAGTATTTTCAATCCATTTTTTTGCTTAATATCCTACAATTAAATGTCTTGGGTTAAAGATGGGGATTTGTAAAAAACTTAAAGTTTATCGCTGTCATTAGTTAATAATGCCGATTCGATAAATGAAAGATTTTACAACAGCCCCATCTTTTTCTATCAAATGCTTGTTTCTCAAACCTTCGTATGTTACTATAAAATGGATAAATTTATAATATAATTTGCGGCAGGAATAAAAGTGGGGATGAAAAATGGATATTATCAGCAGCAGAAACGTGGTTAATATAATTAGAAAAACCCTTAATTTAATTGACGACAGACTTATACACCATGGGGAAAGGGTAAGTTATTTGCTACATAAAATGTTAACCTGTGAAAACAGGTATACCAATGAACAAATTCTTTCCTATACCTTTACAGCGCTGTTACATGATATTGGGGCTTACAAAAACGAAGAACTAGATAAAATGATACAATTTGAAACGGTGAATGTATGGGGGCATTCCATCTATGGATACCTGTTTCTTAAATATTTATCTCCACTTGACGATTTAGCGGAAATTGTATTGTATCATCATCTTGATTACAGTAAACTAAACAGGTTAAATAGTCCGTCTGGAAAAATTGCGGGATATTTAAACCTGGCAGACCGGATTGATGTATGCCTGATGAACTCTGAAAATCCGGATATAGACAGACTAATGGAAGATTATAGAGATGTTAAATTTTCACAGGAAGCAATCGATGCATTTAAAAGAGCTGATGAAAAGTTCCATATACTTAAGCATATAAAGGATCAGTCATATCTGGAAGAATTGAACCGGATTTTTGAAGAAGTAAACTTTTCACAAAATGAAATTGAAATGTATCTGGAAATGTTAATTTATTCGATAGATTTTAGAAGTGAATATACCGTAATGCATACGATTACGACAGTCAGTATCGCTGATGAAATCGGTAAACTTATGAATTTAAAGGAATATGAAAGAAGTATTCTTCATTATGGTGCTTTATTACATGATATCGGTAAAATTTCCACACCAATTCCCATATTAGAAGCCCCCAGAAAATTAACGGATGAAGAAATGAATATTATGAAGAATCATGTTATGATGAGCGAATATATATTAGGGGATTATATACAGCCGGATATCTTGGAAATTGCAATAAGGCACCATGAAAAATTAGATGGATCAGGATATTACCGTGGGTTAAAAAAAGAAGAATTAACCCTGCCCCAAAAAATTCTTGCAATAGCGGATATTATCAGTGCATTATGCGGGAAACGAAGTTATAAAGAATCCTTTAATAAGGAAACAATTTTAAATATTATAACCAGGGATTCGGCAAATGGTAAGGTTTGCCCGGATACGGTTGATTGTGTCATATGTCATTTTGATGAAATTATGGAAAATGTAAATAAAAGTACTTATAAACCCATACATATTTATGCAGATATAAAATCAAAGTATGGAAATCTTTATAAAAAGTTAGTTTCTTTGGTTTAAGAAGTAAGATAACTAATTATAATATTTAAAACAGATACTTTTTTATAAAAAATTATTTAATTCTTACTTGTATACCACAAGCATTTGGACTATAATGTATCTGAGATTTTGCTTTTGAATTGTAAAAACATTCTGTTTGCAGTTCTTGGCATATATAATAAAAAGAGGTCTGCCTTATAAGGACAGGCTTTAAACGACTGCCTAAAAGGCAGTGTTATTTACGAAAGGAGATATTGACGTGGGATTTATTGACGCAATTAAGGAAAGAGCAAAACAAAACAAAAAAACGATTGTATTACCGGAAACCAGTGATAAAAGAACCTTGGAAGCTGCGGCAAAAATATTAGAAGAAGGTATCGCAAATATTGTTCTTGTCGGTAATGAAGAGACTATCAAAAAAGAAGCTGCTGGATTAAATCTTACAGGAGCTGCTATTGTAGACCCTGCAACTACTGATAAGTTAGAATCTTATATTAATCTTTTGGTAGAATTAAGAAAAAGTAAAGGTATGACTGCAGAATCTGCGAAAGAAGCATTGACCAAAGATTATTTAACCTTTGGTGTTACCATGGTAAAAGCAGGAGATGCAGACGGTATGGTAGCAGGTGCAATTAATGCAACAGCTAATGTATTAAGACCTTCTCTTCAAATTCTTAAAACTGCACCCGGTACAAAATTAGTATCGGCATTTTTCGTTATGGTAGTTCCGAATTGCGAATATGGCTCTAATGGAACTTTTATTTTCTCCGATGCAGGATTAAACCAGAATCCAAATGCGGAAGAATTAGCTGCAATAGCAGGAAGTTCAGCAAAAAGCTTTCAATTATTAGTTGGAGAAGAACCGGTAGTAGCCATGCTTTCCCATTCAACAAAAGGCAGTGCAAAACATGCGGATGTTGATAAAGTTGTAGAAGCTACCAGAATAGCAAAAGAAGCTTATCCTGATGTAAAATTGGACGGAGAATATCAGCTGGATGCTGCCATTGTTCCAAGCGTTGGTGCTTCAAAAGCTCCTGGCAGCGAAATTGCAGGTAAAGCAAATGTTTTAATCTTCCCTGATTTGGATGCCGGTAATATTGGATATAAATTAACCCAAAGACTTGCAAAAGCAGAAGCTTACGGACCGATTACCCAAGGTATAGCAAAACCTGTTAACGATTTATCCAGAGGTTGTACTGCGGAAGATATTGTAGGTGTAATTGCCATTACTGCCGTACAAGCAGGCGCCCAATAATTTAATAAATAGGAATAAAAAGGTAGGATATGTAACAGAACCTGCCTTTTCCAGTTTATTTTGAAAACTGTGTCATACAACATAGTTATATTATTTACAATAAAGGAGAAAAATAATGAAAGTTTTAGTAATTAACTGTGGAAGCTCTTCCTTAAAATATCAATTAATTGATTCCGAGAGTGAGAAAGCATTAGCTGTCGGCCTCTGCGAAAGAATCGGTATTGATGGACGTTTAAATCATACACCTGCCGGCGGTGAAAAAGTGGTAATGGAAGCGCCTATGGGGAATCATGAAGCAGCTATTAAAATGGTACTTGACGCACTTACAGATAACAATCATGGCGTTATAAAATCCCTTAGTGAAATTGGTGCAGTTGGACATAGAGTAGTTCACGGCGGTGAAAAATTTGCATCCTCCGTAGTAATTACGGAAGAAGTTATTGCCGCTATTGAAGAATGTAATGATTTGGCTCCGTTACACAACCCTGCTAACTTAATCGGTATCCGTGCTTGCCAGGCTATTATGCCGGGTGTTCCTATGGTCGGTGTATTTGATACCGCTTTCCACCAGACTATGCCTCCTAAGGCATATTTATATGGCCTTCCGTATGAATATTATGAAAAATATAAAATTAGAAGATATGGTTTCCATGGAACCAGCCATAGCTATGTTGCAAAGAAAACTCTTGATTTAACTGGTCTGGATACAAATAATTCCAAAGTTATTGTTTGCCACTTGGGAAATGGTGCAAGTATTACAGCCGTATTAAACGGAAAATCCGTTGATACCAGTATGGGATTTACACCACTGGAAGGTTTAATAATGGGCACAAGAAGCGGGAGCATTGATCCGGCTATTATTGAGTTTATTGCAAATAAAGAAGGCAAATCCATTGAAGAGATCATGAATATTTTACAAAAGAAATCCGGTGTATATGGTATGTCCGGTGTATCCAGTGATTTCAGGGATTTAGAAGCGGCAGCCGATTCAGGCAATGAAAAAGCAAAAATAGCGAAAGAGGTATTTATTTACCGTGTTGCCAGATATATCGGTTCTTATGCAGCAGCCATGAATGGTGTAGATGCAATTTCATTTACAGCAGGTTTAGGCGAAAATGATATGAAAGTAAGAGCTTCTGTTCTTTCTTATTTAGAATTTCTTGGTATAAAAGTAGACACAGAGAAGAATAATACAAGAGGTAAGGAAATCGTAATTACTACAGATGATTCTAAAGTTAAGGTTTGTGTAATACCTACCAATGAAGAATTAGCAATTGCAAGAGAAACTGTAGCATTATTATAATCGTGACCATTCAGTTATTCCGGTTATAACGAACCGATAAAATTTTAAAATATAAAATAGTCATTGACAAAACATGGTTGCCTGACTATAATATAAGAAGTGCGAATTTTTGATGATAGGAGATTGTCATGATTATTAATTTATCTGAGATAATGTCTGTAAAAGGCAAAATCGAACATATACAAGCACCTATCGAACTAGAGAATTTTTGTATGGAGGGAATTAAATATCCCTTTGCCAGTAAATCTTTTGTCGATTTAACTATAACCCACCTGGGTGAACGTAAGATGAAAGTGGAGGGCGAAGCAAAATTATCTATAATAATTCCGTGCAACCGATGCCTTGAAGACGTGGAAACCTGGTTTGAACTAAAGATAAATCAAAATTTAGATTTAGGTCAAGGGTCTGAAGACCGAATTGAGGAATTAGATGAAAAAAATTATATTGATGGATATAATCTGGATGTAGATTTACTGGTTTATAATGAAATACTTATAGACTTTCCCATGAAGGTTCTGTGTGATGAGGACTGTAAAGGTATATGCAAAGTTTGCGGAACGAATTTAAATAAGAGTTCCTGCAACTGCGAAAAGGAAGTATCTGATCCCAGAATGTCAGTTATCCGAGATATATTCAATAATTTTAAGGAGGTGTAATCATGGGAGCTATCTGTCCAAAGAATAAATCTTCAAAAGCTAGAAGAGACAGTCGTAGAGCAAACTGGAAAATGTCTGCCCCTAATTTAGTTAAGTGCAGCAAATGTGGTGCGTTAATGATGCCACACAGAGTTTGCAAAGCTTGTGGATCTTATAACAAGAAAGAAATTATTCCTGCTGAATAATTAACAATCACAAAAGTCAAAATGCCTAAAACCATATAAGGTTTTAGGCATTTTTTAAGTTATAGGAAAGTTCGTCTCTGAGATAAAACCCTCCGGGAATTCGTACAAATGCAAAAAGATAATTTTCTTGGTGGGATGTCACTGGCGTGTATGGTTTAATTTCCGCCAGGACCATCACGGCGTTCTACCTCATCAGGTATCACACTGGTAAAAGACGGTATCTTTTTGGTATCGGTACTGGAATTGTTTTTATTTGTTGTTTTATTTGTCGTTTTATTAGTTGTGGTATTTTTAGCTTTACTTTTTGCCATAATAATCTCCTTTCTTAGGATAACCAAGTTTTGAAATAAGTTATCCGTTTGGTGGTTAGTATGGTACGTTTTAATGATATTATTCAGGTGATACTTATATCGGAAAAACTAAAATTTATTATCAGGATTTTGGCAGTCTTTTGATATTCAAAACCAATTAGGGTATTATCCTGGTTTCTTTATTGCCAGTTATAAAATGTAAAATTGATTTAATATACACATATAATTTTGTATTGCTTTGAAATTCCTCATTTGTCATTTCAAAGAAAGTAATTTTATCCATATAATTTTCTTTAAAAAACGGTAGGAAGCAATTGTCCGTCTGCGGCAGGAATAAGCTGCTTTTTTTCATGTAGCAGGTACCTGGTTTCGCTTTTACTTTATATTCTTTATCTACATATTGGGCTACACTTTTATGAATTGCAGTATCTTCCGTTGGAAGATAATAGTAATCCCGGTAATTTTCATAGAAGTACTTTAATTCACCCTCATATAAGGGAAGTTCCACAGTCAGCACATCACTTTCCAATTTTAATTTAAGGTAAAAAGTGTTATTTACCGATCTAATTTCTTCGGAACCCCCGAAATGTAAGCCGGACAGAGGAGTGGAGAGTAATCCGCTTACCGGTGTGATTAAAGTAATGGGTTTTAGTAAAGTATAGGGGAGTTTAAACTGTATTTCCAATTGATTAATTTTTAGCTTATCCGCCCGAATGACTTCTGACTCAGGATTTTCATTTACTGCTTTCTCCAATAAAGTTAAATGACATATGGAGTCTTTTTCAAAAATATCCGTATAATACAGAATATCTGAAATCTGTATCAATCCTTTTACATCTTCAAAATTATGGAGAAGGAGCAATCCGGATAATTCATGGGATGATAAATTTTTGGTATTATCCTTATCTATCCGGGTTATACTATCAGCTATATGGGTTATACTATCATCAATATTGGTTTTTGTTGGGATAGGCAAACCGGAATTACTTTTTTTCAGTTTTTCAATCTGCAGACGGCCTAAATAATTGGCATAAATTTGTATCAGATCTTCCCCCGTATAGGTATCCTTTCGTTTTATTCCTGCAAAATTCTCAATTGTTTTTAATTTATAATTTGGTAAGGGTAAAACTTTTTTAAATGGAATTATTTTTTTATATAAATCGTAACTTTCAATTGAGTCCAGCATATTATCAATAGAATGTTGTTTACATTTTTGCAGGATAAACGGAATATCAAAACCGGTGCCATTAAAGTGTATCAGGCGCTTGTACGATTTAATTGTTTGAAAGAAAGCTTTTATTATCAAAGATTCACTGTACATGTCATCTGCAAGCCACTGGGTCATCTCCCAGGTATTATCTTTATAATATAAACAGCCGATTAAATAAAGATAGGAATTTTTAGCGGAAAAACCGGTCGTTTCTATATCAAAAAAAATAATATCTTCCCAGGTATAAGGATTCATCAGAGGGTATGACGGATTTATATTCAGTTTTGTATGGTATGTTTTCATAGTTTTTTCCTTGTTGGTTAAAGGGGATATACTATATAATTGTATATTCCAGATAATTAATCTTTTCTTAATTATTTTATCATAAATGGTTAACTTTACAAGTGGCTATTAAGAATGTAAAATAATTGTGTATTTCATGTGATAAATATGTTAAAATATGCATAATATCTTTTGACATTCTATTTAAGGATTGAAGTTTGCCATGTGGAACGTAAAAATATTTGGAGTTGAGTTTATCAATGTTTTCTATAATTTTATAATATATTCCTTTTTAGGATGGGTGTACGAAAGCCTTTATGTATCCTTTCTTAAAAAATCATGGGTTAACCGTGGATTTTTAAATGGACCAGTCATTCCCATCTATGGTGCCGGAGCTACTTTAGTTTATATCGTGTTTTGGCCATACAGAAATCAGTATTTTCTGGTGTTTTTAGGAGGTATGTTACTGGCTACCTTGCTGGAATATCTGACTTCCTTTTGTATGGAACTTTTGTTTCATGCGAAGTGGTGGGATTACAGTGATAAAAAATTTAATATTAACGGCAGAATCTGTTTATCGGTTTCGGTTTTTTGGGGATTTTTATCCATTTTTATGACTTTAGTTCTACAGCCCCATATCGTTCAGATCTTAGATGTTATTCCGAGATTATATGGAGAATACATCGGTTATTTTATTTTCATTGTATTTATATCTGATACTACAATTACCGTTATACATACTCTGCAGTTGGATGCAATATTGACGGATTTACAAAAATTGAAACAGGACCTCCAGGATTATATAGAAAATAGCAGAATTTATGAAACTAAGGAAGAATTAAAGCATAAATTATCTTCTTATAAAGCTTCTGAACTATTAGATAATATTAAGTCATTTATGGAAGAAAATAAGGAGAAACTAATTGAAAGGAATCTATCCAGGGAAGGTTTTGAATTTAAAAAATTGCGTTATGATATGGAACGCCATGTAAAAGATTATATAAACAAGTTACAGGCCAGAGAAAACAAGACAAGTTATGTCCAAAGACGTTTGTTAAAAGCCTTTCCTGACCTGCGTTCCATTAGACATGAATTAGAGTTGACAAATTTACAAGAAAGGTTATTTATTGGTATCGGTAAAGAGAGGTGGTTTCGAATGAGCAATATCCTGAATGAAGATATTAAAGGTACCTGCAAAAGTTATTTAAGCGGGTTTTTACGTGTTGCTCTGGTTGGAATATTGGTATTACTTCAATTTGCTGTTCTATTCTTACTTACATATTGGTTGAGTGAGTCTACAATTTATATTTATATGATTATTGAGATTTTCAGTATATTTGTAACGATAGGACTTGTGAACGATAATAGAAGCCCATCCTATAAAATAAGCTGGATTTGTATCGTATTAATATTGCCGTTAACGGGCCACATCATGTATGCATTATGGGGTAAGGCAGGTACGAAAAAGAAGATTGAAAAACAGGTTCTGGCTAAGATATATCATGGGATACAGTATTTACATTATGATGCGGAGTTAGCGAAAGAATATGCAGAAAAATACCCTACGAAAAGCAGAATTTCCAAATATATGGAGACACAGCACTTCCCTCTATTTAAGAATAATCAGATTCAGTATTTTCCTATGGGTGAAGATACGTTTGAAGCTATTTTTGATGATATTAAAAATGCAGGTAAATTTATCCTGATAAATTTCTTTATCGTAGGAGAAGGCGTATTATGGGATAACATGCATAAGCTTTTACTGAGCAAAATCAGACAGGGAGTTCAGGTTAAGTTCATGTATGATGATTTTGGTGCGACTTTAAGAACACCGAAAAACTTCAGGAAAAATCTGGAAGCTGAGGGTTTTGAAATTGCTGTTTTTAATCCCATCCATAAATATACCGATAAGCTGTATATGAATTACAGGAGCCACCAGAAGATAATCGTAATTGATGGAAATATAGGTTATACCGGTGGTATGAATCTGGCAGATGAATATGTAAATCTGGTACACCGATTCGGAACCTGGAAAGATAATGCAGTCAGGGTAGTAGGAGATGCAGTCTGGGGACTTACGGTAACTTTCCTTCAGATGTGGGAGATATGCAACAGCGGAGCGAGGATTGATTATAATCCTTACAGGCCAACTATGGAATTTCCGCCCAGTGATGTTTATTGTCATGTAATTGCCGATGGACCGGCAAATAATCCTAATAATCCGATTGAGATTATTTATAAGCAGATAATTAATTATGCGAAAAAATATGTCTATATTACCACACCTTATCTTATAATTGAAGATGATATGAAAGAGGCTTTGATTACTGCTGTACGAAGCGGAATCGATGTCAGAATCATTACTCCATATATACCGGATAAGAAAAATGTTAAGAGACTTACCAATTATAATTATGGGCAGTTATTAGAGGCAGGAATTAAGATCTATGAGTATAAACCCGGATTTATTCATGCGAAAACAATTATAAATGAAGATTGCGGTATAGTAGGTACCGTTAATATGGATTACCGCAGCTTTTATCTTCATTATGAATGCGGTCTTTGGATGTGTAACAGAGAAGTTATTGATGTAATCAAAGATGACCTGTTAAACACTATGGATATCAGTTTAGAAATTACTTATCAGGATTGGAAGAATAGACCATGGTATCTTAAAACCTATCAACGGATACTGAATTTATTCTCCACACTGATGTAAACGGAAGGAGTTTATTTTAATATGCTGGAGATGAGCCTGAACGGTTTATGGAAAATGAAGATTAACGGGCAGAATGTATTTGATATCAGTGAGGATTACATGGAAGCAAAAGTACCTGGTACCGTGTATAGTACACTGTTGGAACTGGGTAAGATGCCGGACCCTTTTTATCGGGATAATGAGCTAAAAGCATTAAAATTAATGGAAAATGATTTTACGTATACTCTTAATTTTGATTTAAGTGAAGAAATGTTAACTAAGGATGCTTTACTATTACATTTTGACGGCATCGACACTTTAGCAGATATCTTTTTGAATGATAAATTTCTTGGAGATGCATTTAACATGCATAGAATCTGGGAATATGATATTAAGGAATTTGCCCGGAGTGGTGAAAATGAGCTAAAAGTTGTATTACATTCTCCCACAAAATATATTAAAGATGAGCAGGAAAAATGTTATACCGGCGGAAGTTCGGATGCTATGGAGGGGTTCCCCATATCAGAAAAGCTCACTGTATGTTTGGTTGGGATTGGGGTCCAAGATTACCGGATGCAGGTATCTGGAGGGATGTCCGGATTTTAGGAATTGATGGGGGACGTTTTGAACAGGTCTATATAAAACAAAATCATGAAAAAGGTAAAGTGACCTTAGAATTCGATTATAGCATTGAATTATTTAAAGACAATACGGATTTAACAGCATCTATTACGGTTGTCGGACCGGATGGCAGTACCTACACACAGAATGAAGAGGATGAGGTTATAATTAACAATCCTAAGTTATGGTGGCCGAAAGGGTACGGAGAGCAGCCATTGTATACGGTAAAGGCTGAATTAACCAATCGGGATGGAAAAGTGTTAGATCTTTGGGAGCGCAGAATCGGGTTAAGGACCCTTACGATTCATAAAGAAAAAGATGAATGGGGCGAAAGTTTTGCCCATGAAATAAATGGAGTCCAGGTATTTGCTATGGGTGCTGATTATATTCCTGAGGATAACCTGTTTGGAAGAATCAATGCCGGCCGTACCAGAACCTTACTTGAGGATTGCGTGGAAGCGAATCATAATACGATTCGGGTATGGGGCGGCGGTTATTACCCGGATGATTATTTTTTTGATATCTGTGATGAATTAGGTTTGCTGGTGTGGGTTGATTTTATGTATGCCTGTGCCAGCTATGAACTGGATGAGGATTTTGAAGAGAATATCCGCCAGGAAACGATTGACAATGTTATACGTATTCGTCATCATGCAAGCTTAGCCATATGGTGCGGCAATAATGAGATGGAAACCCAGACTCAGGATAAAGCCTGGAATCCGTCACCGAAACAGGTAATGGACTATATTAAGATATTTGAATATATCATTCCTAAAATTGTTAAGGAATATGACCCTCAGACCTTTTATTGGCCGTCTTCCCCATCCTCAGGCGGTAATTATGAGGATTCCTGGAATTATAACCGCGGAGATACCCATTACTGGGATGTATGGCATGGAAATAAACCATTTTCCGAATACCGTAAATTCTTTTTCCGTTATGCTTCCGAGTTTGGTTTTCAATCTTTTCCATCCTTAAAAACCATTGAATCCTTTACAGAGAAGAAAGACAGGAATATCTTTTCAAGGATCATGGAGATGCATCAAAGGAATAAAGCAGCCAATGGAAAGATATTAAATTACGTATCGGACAATTATTTATATCCCAAGGATTTTGACCATTTAATTTATACTTCCCAGTTATTGCAGGCAGATGCAATCCGTTATGGTGTGGAACACTGGAGAAGAAACCGCGGCAGATGTATGGGTGCAATTGTATGGCAGTTAAATGATATCTGGCCTGTTGCATCCTGGGCAAGCATAGATTATTTCGGACGATGGAAAGCTCTTCATTATTCGGAAAAACGCTTTTTCGCACCAATCATGATTTCCTGTGAAGAAACAGGCGAAATGACGGAACGTCCTCATTGTATAGAAGAGCCTCATGAGATTGAGAAAGCTGCAAGATTAAATGTTGCCAATGAAACGATGGATGAAATTAAAGGAACGGTTAAATGGGCTCTGAGAAATGCAAAAGCAGAAATAATTGTATCCGGTGAAAAAGATGTTACGGTACCCGCCCTGACCAGTATTTGGCTGGATAAGTTAGATTTTACCCGGTATGACGAATTGTCCAATTATTTCAGCTATGAATTCGTTATGGATGGAAGATATGTATCAGGAGGCACCTGTTTATTTACTGCTCCCAAGCATTTTGAATTTGAGGATCCGGAATTATCCGTAACGGTAAATGGGGATACTATTACTGTAAGTGCCAAAGCTTATGCAAAGAGCGTTGAAATCAGTAATGAATTCGGGGACTTAAAATTATCGGATAATTATTTTGATATCAATGGAGGAGAAGTCTCAGTAAAAGTGATAACAGGTAGAACGGAAGGAATAAAAGTACGTTCCGTTTATGATATCGCTTAAACGTGACGAATCTGATAACTTAAGTCACAGTGATACGAACGTTTGTTTTGAAAGTTCTTGCTTAATTTCTTTATAGAGGTTATAATGGAGGTAAATTAAGCAGGAACTTAAACTTTAATAAATGGTTACCTTGCTTTGAAAGGTATTGGTGTACATATGATATCATACATAAAAGGTGAATTAACGGAAATAAGTGAAGAAGGGATTGTGGTAGAGGCAAACGGCTTGGGATATGAAGTACGTATGCCCCTTTCTTCTTTAGATGACTTACCGAAGACAGGCAGCCTTATAAAGATTTATACCTATCTGCATGTCCGTGAAGATGCTGTAGGGTTATTCGGATTTTTAACCCGTGATGATTTAACGGTATTTAAGCTATTAATTACCGTGAATGGTATTGGGCCGAAAGGTGCTTTAGGTATTTTATCCGCAATTACACCGGATGATTTAAGATTTGCGGTGTTATCCGACGATGTAAAAACCATAGCAAAAGCACCAGGAATCGGAAATAAAACTGCAAGCAAACTGATTATAGAATTAAAAGATAAATTAAAATTAGAAGATGCCTTTGAACAGAAATTAATGAATCAGATGGATGGACAGCTGAAACTTACGGGAACAGAGTCAAATACGGGGGATGTAAGAAAAGAAACGATCGAAGCACTTACCGTATTGGGATATTCTGCTACCGATGCTGCTAAAGTAGTTAGAAACATTGAAATAAAAGATGGTATGACTGCGGAAGATGTCTTAAAGCAAAGTTTAAAAAGGTTAATTTGAAAGATATAGGGATTAATATGGGAAAACGTATCATTACAACGGAATTAATGGATGAAGACAAAAAAATAGAAAGTACTTTAAGGCCCCAGCTTCTGGATGATTATATCGGACAAACCAAAGCAAAAGAAAATCTTAAGGTATATATAGAAGCAGCAAAACAAAGAAAGGAATCCTTAGACCACGTACTATTCTATGGACCGCCGGGACTTGGTAAAACTACTTTAGCCGGAATCATTGCCAATGAAATGTCCGTCAATATAAAAGTAACTTCCGGTCCTGCGATTGAGAAACCGGGTGAAATGGCGGCAATTCTTAATAATCTCCAAGAGGGGGATGTTTTATTTGTAGATGAAATCCATCGTCTTAACAGACAGGTGGAGGAACTGTTATATCCGGCGATGGAAGATTATGCAATTGATATTGTTATCGGTAAAGGTGCTTCTGCGAAATCCATACGTTTGGATCTGCCTAAGTTTACGCTGGTAGGGGCAACTACCAGGGCGGGAATGCTGACACCTCCCCTAAGAGACCGATTTGGTGTAGTGAACCGTTTGGAATTTTATACCGTAGAAGAGCTTAAGGTCATTATTTGCCGGTCAGCTAATGTGTTCCAGGTTAAAATAGATGAAGAGGGTGCGCTGGAACTTGCCAGGCGTTCCAGAGGTACCCCCCGTCTGGCTAACCGCTTATTAAAAAGAGTCCGGGATTTTGCTCAGGTAAAATATAATGGATATATTACGAAAGAGGTTGCTGATTTTGCACTGGATTTACTGGAAGTGGACAAGCTGGGGTTAGATAATACCGACAGGGAGATTTTATTTACCATGATTGAGAAATTTGGCGGTGGCCCTGTTGGAATTGAAACCGTAGCAACCACAATTGGGGAAGATACCGGAACCATAGAAGAGGTATATGAACCTTATTTAGTTCAAAACGGTTTAATTCTACGAACACCCAGGGGGCGGGTTGTTTCAGAACTGGCTTATAAGCATTTTGGACTGTGCCAAGAAAAGCTTGTGTAACCGTAACAGATAGTTTATAATGGTATTTATCAGAAATTGTTTTCGGTTTTTGATAAAGTCCTGTTGTTATGACATGTATCAAGTTAAGCTTCTGTTGGTGCATGGACAGTAGGAGAATGGACAAGTTATTTAAATATTTAAGCAGCCTTTATTGACGGCTGGAACAATAAACTCTGAGAGGCGATTACATGAATAAGATGAACAATATCGAAGTAATCATTAATAACAAAAGATATACTTTACTTGGGTATGAAAGTGAAGAATACCTTCAAAAGGTTGCATCTTATATTAATAATAAACACATGGAATTTAAGAAACAGGATTTTTTTAAATCGCTGGATTCTGAGATGAAAAGTGTCCTTATGGAAATTAACATTGCGGACGATTATTTTAAAACCCGTAATCAGATAAAAGAAATAGAAAATGATAATGAGAGCAAAAGCAATGAAATTTTTGAATTAAAACATGAATTAATATCCGCTCAGACCAGGTTAGACGCTGCGACGAAAGAAATAGCAGCATTAAAACAGGAATTAAATGAAGCACAAAAAAATATCATTCGGTTAGAAACTGAATTAATGGATAAAAATAAATAGAAATAAAAGAATGTAGAAGCTGTTGCAAACTCATAGTTGATTCTGTCTACGTAAGATTAATCCATTACGTAAGGAATAACTATCTTTGCTACAGCTCATTTTTTAAACTTACGTTCAAAAGCAAATAATGAGTTAAGAAATGGAGAAACGATGAAAAATATTGAGATTTTAGCTCCGGCAGGTTCCTTTGAAAGTCTGGCAGCAGCAATCAATGCTTCCTGTGATGCCGTTTATATCGGCGGAACTAAATTCGGTGCAAGAGCTTATGCAGATAATTTAGAAGTAGAGAATATGTTATATGCGATTGATTACGTTCATACTCATGATAAAAAAATCTATATGACAGTAAATACTTTATTAAAAAATAAAGAGTTAGAGAATGAACTGTATGAATACATTTATCCATATTATAAGCAGGGATTGGATGCCGTAATTGTTCAGGATGTTGGGGTACTGCGGTTTTTGCATGAACAATTTCCGAATTTACCGCTTCACGCCAGTACCCAGATGACATTAACCATGGCGCAGGGAGCAGAAGTGTTAAAGGAGTTTGGAGTAACCAGAATGGTTACTTCCAGGGAATTAGGCCTTAAAGAGATAAAGAATATCAGGAATAATACGGATCTGGAAATAGAATCTTTCGTACACGGAGCCTTATGTTATTGTTATTCCGGTCAATGTCTTATGAGCAGTATGATAGGCGGGAGAAGCGGAAACAGAGGAAAATGTGCGCAGCCCTGTAGGATGCCATACCAGCTTATAGAGAATGGTAAGAATTTATCCGGTGCGGATGAAAAATATTTATTAAGTCCCAAAGATATCTGTACCTTAGATATGATACCTGAACTGATAGAGGCTGGTATTAATTCGTTTAAAATAGAGGGCAGAATGAAACGTCCGGAATATACGGCGGGTGTTACGGCTGCTTATCGAAAATATACGGATAAATACTTGGAGCTTGGTAAGGAAAAGTATGAAACTTATCTGAGTAGCCATAAAACTGAAATTGAAAAAGATATGATGAAATTACAGGATTTATATAACCGAGGCGGGTTTACAAGGGGTTATTATAAGGATAAGAACGGCAGAACCATGATTTCTCTTAACCGGCCTAATCATAGCGGTGTATTTATCGGTAAAGTGACTGATGTGAAAGGAAATAAAGCTGTCATTCTGTTATCTGAAGATATTAATACACAGGATGTACTGGAAATCAGGAATTCTTCTGAGAATCTCTATGAATTTACCGTTAAGTCAGATAATAATAAAGGAAATAGAATTGAGACAAATTTTCATAGAGGTTCTAATATAAAACCAGGTAATACAGTTTATAGAACCAAAAACAACAGGTTATTAAAGGATCTGGCTGAAGAGTATCTAAAGTACGAAAAAAAATACCTATTACCGGAGAATTAATAGTCCAGATAGGTAAAACATTAATTTTAAAGCTGCAATGCAGGGACACGGCCATACAGGTAGAAGGAGACATAGTAGAAGAGGCAAGCAACCAGCCGATGACAGAGGATAAACTCCGAAAGCAAATACAAAAAACCAATGATACTCCGTTTTCATTTCAGAATTTATCAGTTAACCTTTATGGCAACGCTTTCGTACCGGTTCAAAAACTAAACGAATTGCGGCGTACAGGGCTGACCGCATTATCATCTGCCCTAGCTGATAAATGCAGGAGAAAAGTTTTCAATAAACAGAAACCGGCTCAATTACACAATGACAGGAATCAAATTAATGAAAAATTGGGTATCAGCGTTGCCGTAAGTAATAAGGAGCAGCTTATGGCTGCTTGTGAAAGGAAAGAAGTTAATAATGTTTATCTGGAAAGCGATGCCGCCCCATTAATAAATTTATTGGAATTAACGGAGTACATTACGGAAAGAGGTAAAAAATGCTTTATAATTTTACCTCATATATTCCGGTCAGCGACTTACGAATATTTTTTAAAGAATAAAACCATATTGACAGACAATACTATAAATGGATATATTTTACGTAATTTTGAGGAATATTATTTTATTTCAAAAGAACTGCAAGACATAAACATTTTTAAAGAACTGATTACGGATTATAATCTTTATGTTATGAATCTACAGGCTGCGCAGTTTTGGAACGAGATGGGAATCTATAAGTTAACAGCACCATTGGAATTAAATTATAATGAACTGAAGGAAATGGCAGGAGTTTATAACGAAATTATCGTTTATGGCAGCATTCCACTGATGGTTTCGGCACAGTGTTTGGCCAAAACTATTTCGGGAGGTTCCAACACTAATTATACGAAAACCAGTGAATCTCCATGTTGTAAAAAGGAATTTAACAATACGGAGCTAACCGATCGTTATCAGGAAAGGCTTCCTGTAAAACGTCATTGCAGGGAGTGTTATAATACAATATACAATAGTAAACGATTGTCTTTACTTTCCAATGCGGCAGAAGTAAAAGGATTAAATACAAGGAATATACGTTTAAATTTTACTATTGAATCCTATGAGGAGACGAAAAAAATCCTGAAGTCATTTATTGATGTATATCAGCATGGCAGTAAGGAGTTTGATGAAATAAAGGAATTTACACGCGGACATTTTAAACGCGGAGTAGAATAAACGATTGGCTTAAATCAGAAATGGCCTTAGGGCCGGATACAGCTAATTACATTAAAGGGGGTGGGTACTTTTGGTAAATATAATTGTAGAATTCTCAAAATACCTTAATATTATATTAATTGCCATATATACTTACTATGCTTTTCGTGTATTCGGTTACAGCGATAAAAAGAAACAGAATAAAACTTACCGGAAAATGAGTTATCTTATATTTAGTTTTCATTTTATTTGTTACCTGATACTATATCTGACAACAAAAAATATAAAAGTTATTTTTCTGTATGGATTGGAATTAATTACTCTAATATTGGTTTTAACATTGTATCAATGGATTTATGTTAATCTGTCCAAACAGATACTTCATAATATGCTGTTTTTATTAACCATAGGTTTTGTGATGCTGACCCGATTGTCCTATGATAAAGCAGTAAAACAATTTATGATTGCTTCCGCTACCTTAGGGTTATGCCTGATAATCCCTTTACTAATAGATAAGATGAAGTATTTATCAAGATTAGGCTGGTTATATGGCATTGTGGGTATCTTAATGCTGTTATCCGTCCTTTTTTGGGGTGTGGAGAATTACGGTGCCACAAACTGGATTCGTATCGCGGGTTTAACCTTTCAACCCTCCGAATTTGTTAAAATTCTTTTTGTATTTGGCATAGCGTCCCTTTTATCTAAGAGAACAGATTTTCGGTATATTGTAGGGGTAACAGCCCTGGCAGCAAGTCATGTGTTGATCTTGGTTTTAGAGAAGGACTTAGGGGGAGCATTGATTTTTTTCATAACTTATCTGGTTATGCTGTTTGTGGCAACTTCTCAACCTCTGTATTTTTTTTCCGGATTATTGGCAGGCTGTGCGGCTTCCTATTTGGCATATCACCAATTTAACCATGTGAGGGTAAGGGTTATGGTTTGGCGTGATCCCTGGTCCATGATTGATAACGAAGGGTATCAGGTCTCTCAATCCCTATTTGCCATCGGTACCGGAGGATGGTTTGGAATGGGATTATTTAAAGGATTGCCTACCAGCATTCCGGTTGTTGACAGTGACTTTATATTTTCTGCCATATCGGAAGAAATGGGAGGTTTATTTGCGGTCTGCCTTATTTTAATCTGTATCAGCAGTTTTGTTATGTTTATTAATATTGCCATGAAATTAAATAATACATTTTATAAGCTGATAGCTTTGGGATTAAGTATTATCTACATTTTTCAGGTATTTTTATCCGTCGGTGGAGTAACTAAATTTATTCCTTCAACCGGTGTTACCTTGCCATTAGTAAGTTACGGCGGCAGTTCCATATTGAGCAGTATCATAATGTTTAGTGTGATTCAGGGACTTTATGTTCTGGGTCAGGATAGGAATGATAATATTGAAAAAAGAAAAAGAAAAAAGAAAATCGCAACTGAATAAGAGGAAAACAGATTATAAATCGGATCAGTTCAACACCTTAACACAGATTGTTGGTAAAAATGTTGATGAAGCAGAAGAAAATCTGCCTGAGAAGAAACCGGCTGCCAGTAAGAAGGAACAGACCAATAAAGAAATAATGCTGATTACTTATATTTTCATTGGGTTGTTTGTGCTTGTTTTGGGTTATATTACCAATTTTATGATTAGCGATAGTTCGGAGGTCATTAATAATGCTTATAACGGACGGCAGGATTTGTTGGCGGAACAGATAATCCGGGGCGACATCATTTCTGCGGATAGCAAAATTTTAGCACATACCGTAACAGAGAAAAACGGAAAAGAAAAGAGAGTTTATCCTTATGGAAGTATGTATGCGCATGTTGTCGGAAGATTTTCAAAAGGTAAAACCGGGCTGGAGGCATCGGAAAACTTTCATCTTTTAACGTCTAATAACAATGCAATCAGTAAAATGTTAAGGGAAATATCCGGAGAAAAAAATATAGGTGATAATATTATTACCACTCTGGACAGTAAACTCCAGGAAGCTGCTTATAATGCACTTGGTAATTACAAAGGAGCTGTAGTTGTTACAGAACCTTCTTCCGGTAAAATTCTTGCTATGGTTTCAAAACCGGACTATGACCCAAATAATATTGATACTTTATGGGAAGACTTATTGGAAGACAGTGATAATAATTCAGCACTTATTAACCGTGCTGCCCAAGGATTATATCCACCCGGTTCAACCTTTAAAATTCTTACTGCATTAGAATACATGAAAGAAAATCCGGATTATAAGAAATATACGTATAATTGTGTTGGAAAAGGTAAATTTAATGATGTAACCATAAATTGTTATAATAACAATGTCCATGGAAAAGAAGATATCATAGAGTCATTTGCAAAATCCTGTAATTCCTCCTTTGCCAATATCGGCATCACTTTAAATATATCTTCATTTCGTAAGTTATGTGATAGTTTTTTATTTAATGCACCACTACCCACCAATCTGGTATATAATCAAAGCAGTTTTGTTTTGAACTCGAAATCATCAAAAATGGAGATACCGCAGACCGTTATCGGGCAGGGAAAAACACAAATAACGCCGCTTCATAATGCTCTTATCGTTTCAACCATAGCCAATGGTGGTGTTATGATGAAACCCTATGTTGTAGATCATATAGAAAATCAAAACGGAAATATAACAAAAAAATATATGCCAGAAATGTACAAAACAGTAATTACACCGGATGAAGCCGGGATTTTGACGGACTTTATGAGAGAAGTAGTAAAACATGGAACGGCGTCTGCGTTAAATAATAATGATTATACCATAGCCGGTAAAACTGGTTCGGCGGAATATCAGGAAGATAAACCTGCCCATGCATGGTTTGTTGGATTTGCTCCGGCCGAAAAACCAGAAATTGCAGTTAGTATTATAGTTGAAAGTGTAGGTACTGGAAGTGAGTACGCCGTACCAATCGCTTCTGCTATATTTAAAACTTATTTTGATAATAAGTAATTTATTATGAAGAATTTAGGGGTAAGTTATAATTATATTAAGGAAAATTCTTGACAGCCTGGATATATTTGTTAGAATTGCATAAATATTAGTTGAACAATTATGTAAAATGATGTATACTGTTAGTAGGAAATCGACACACCAAAATACAGGAGGAATTGCGATGATTGAGGCAACGAGCTGTGGCGGTGTAGTTATATTCAGAGGAAAGATTTTACTACTGTATAAGAACTATAAAAACAAATATGAAGGATGGGTTCTGCCAAAAGGGACTGTGGAGGAAGGCGAAGAATATAAGGAGACAGCCATACGTGAAGTAAAAGAAGAAACAGGAACGGATGCTTCTATTATTAAGTATATTGGGAAAAGCCAATATACATTCAGTACACCGCAGAATACAGTAATAAAGGATGTTCATTGGTATTTAATGATGTCTGATAGCTATTACAGCAAACCACAAAGAGAAGAATATTTTATGGATTCCGGATATTACAAGTTTCATGAAGCATATCACATGTTAAAGTTTTCTAATGAAAAACAGATACTGGAACGTGCCTATAATGAATATGTGGATTTAAAAAAAAGTAATCTATGGGGTAACAAAAAATATTTCTAAACAAATTGATGGAGCAAGTGGAATTTAATTTTGAGAATTAATATGGAGTTAAAAGACAAGCCCTCGTGCTTGTCTTTTTTTAGGGGACTTGAGGACAATCTGTTGACAATTGAAATACACTGGAAAATTATTTAAAATAATGCTTGCCATATTTTGAAACCTATGATATAATTCTAATGCTAAATTGCACGTATGTTGATTTTTGGCACGGTGCCCGAAGGGTCTGCCGGAAAAACGATACATACGGAAGAAATCAACCAAATGGAGGACAATTATGAGCGTTATATCAATGAAGCAATTACTTGAAGCAGGTGTACATTTCGGACACCAAACAAGAAGATGGAACCCTAAAATGGCAGAGTACATCTACACAGAAAGAAATGGTATTTATATCATCGATTTACAGAAATCTGTAGGTAAAGTAGATGAAGCTTATTATGCAATTAAAAATGTTGTTGCAGAAGGCGGTAAAGTTCTTTTCGTAGGTACTAAAAAACAAGCTCAGGATTCTATCAAATCAGAAGCAGAACGCTGCGGTATGTATTATGTAAATGAAAGATGGTTAGGTGGTATGTTAACAAACTTCAAGACCATCCAGAGCAGAATTGCAAGATTAAAACAAATCGAAACTATGTCCCAAGACGGTACTTTCGAAGTTCTTCCTAAAAAAGAAGTTATCGAACTGAAAAAAGAATGGGAAAAACTGGAGAAAAATCTTGGCGGTATTAAAGATATGAAAACAATTCCTGATGCAATTTTCGTTGTAGATCCTAAGAAAGAAAGAATCTGCATCCAGGAAGCACATGTATTAGGTATTCCATTGATTGGTATTGCAGATACTAACTGTGATCCTGAAGAATTAGACTATGTAATTCCAGGTAATGACGATGCTATCAGAGCTGTTAAATTAATCGTAGCTAAGATGGCTGATGCTGTTATTGAAGCTAATCAGGGTACTCAGATGACTGATACTACTGATGATACGGTAGAAGCAGCAGAAGATAACACAGAAGAATTTGTAGAAGCATAGTGGTTATTCAGCCACCTGCGGTTCATATGAACAACGCATGCATGCGTTTCTGCACACAAAACATGCGGAAAACACATGTTTTGTGTGCGGATTAACTCGAAATTCTGTGGATTTCTCGAGTTAACTAAATAGTTATAAAGCATAATCAATAAATGGAGGTAAATTATCATGGCTATAACAGCAGCAATGGTTAAAGATTTAAGAGAAATGACCGGAGCCGGCATGATGGATTGTAAAAAAGCCCTTGCCGAAACCGATGGAGATATGGATAAAGCAGTAGAGTTCTTACGTGAAAAAGGTCTTGCAGCAGCTGAGAAAAAAGCTGGAAGAATTGCAGCAGAGGGAATCTGTGCAACTTCTATCAGTGAAGACGGCAAAACAGCTGCTATCGTAGAAGTTAACAGTGAAACAGACTTCGTAGCTAAGAACGAAACGTTCAGAGCATTTGTTACCGCAGTTGTTAATCAGGCAGCTAAAACATCCACTACTGATATTGATGCATTTTTAGCTGAAAAATGGGAATTAGATTCATCTAAAACCGTTAAAGAAGAGTTATCTTCCCAGATCGCTATTATTGGCGAGAACATGAACATCAGAAGATTCCAGAAAGTTGTTGCAGAAAACGGATTTGTTGAATCCTACATCCATGGCGGCGGACGAATCGGTGTTTTAGTTGAGACAGAATGTGCAGTATATAATGAAACGGCAAGAGAAGCAGCTAAAAATGTTGCTATGCAAATTGCAGCTATTTATCCTAAATACGTTCAAAGATCTGAGATTCCTCAGGATTATATCGAGCATGAAAGAGAAATCTTAAAAGCTCAGGCAATGAATGAAAACACTGGCAAACCAGAAAATATCATTGAAAAAATGATTGAAGGCCGTTTAAACAAAGAATTAAAAGAAATCTGCTTAGTTGATCAGGTATATGTAAAAGATGGTGACTTAACTGTTCAAAAATATCTTGATGCTGTATCCAAAGAACTTGGCACTCCTATTGCAATTAAGAGTTTCGTACGTTTTGAAACCGGTGAAGGTCTTGCTAAAAAAGAAGAAAACTTTGCCGATGAAGTTGCTAAGCAGATGGCAGGCAACTAGGATTTCTAAAGTAAATGCTGAACACCTAGAAAATGCAGTGTTTTCAATGGTTGGGGACGATTTTCAATAGAAAATTGGTTATCGTAATTAATCATAAAATATCGCAAAATATCATTCTGATTTGGGTAAAAGTTAGGTATGGAATTGGGTAAAGAAGTTTACCCAACCTCTTAACGAAGAGTTTGCATGATACTTAAGTCTAGGTAGGAAATGAAGCATTCGAATACACGAGAGTATTAGAATATTATAAGTTAAATAAACCGTAGCCTTATCTTTTAAGGTTACGGTTTTTTTGAAGAATGACAATGAGTTTTTAATCGAGATGTGACTTTTATTAGACCAATTTAGACTATCTATATATAGCCTTACAGTTTCATTAAGATATATTCCCTCAGTTATTTCTGTATATAATCCTTCGATATTTTCATTTCTCATTCCAAATTACTTCCGTCATCATTTTCCTATACTAAAATAATGTTCAAATTCTAGGTTGAATATATCCTAGGTTGAGCGTATAATAATATCATAGAAAGGATGGTGTTATTATGAAAGTTGATTTAAACAATTTAATATCAATAACAGAAGCAAATCAGAATTTTTCAAAGGTAGCTCGTATGGTAGACGAGAATGGCGCAGCGGTTATATTGAAAAATAATGCTCCGAGATACGTAATTATAGATTATAGTAAATTACAGGAAGATAAAGTTGCCGAGAATGAAATGGTAGAGAAAGCAGCAACAAAATATCTTTCTAAGTATGCGGAAGCCTTTGAGGAATTAGCAAAATGAATAAGTTAAGTAAAGAACAAATCTTAATGCCACATTCCATGTTAATAAAGTAATCTGGCGGTCTAGATGGTGTCAGAGATAATGGCTTGCTTGATATGGCAATGCATGCACCGTTTCAAATGTTCGAAAGTACGGAGTTATATCCATCGATACAAAGCAAAGCGGCTAGATTATGTTTCAGTATAATCAGTAATCATCCTTTAGATTGCTAAACAAATTGGAATGTAATTCCATATTTTTATAGTTCTTAACCGCCGAAAACTTAGTGTTTCCGGCGGTTTTCTTATGTTTAAGATTATCGCAGACTAACATATATATCAGGTTTTCAGTACAAGTTGGGTAAAAAGCTGGTACGAAAACTGGTATAATTCTGTAAAAACTTTGACCGGCGAAGTTTAACTCCGGGGTTTAGCGGTGGAATCATTGTTCAGTTACTATTTGCAACGTAATAGTTCATGTTTTCCAATGCCCATTCTTGGTTATAAGCATGGGTCGCCATTGAAATGGGATCATAAATGGATGCACAATAGGCAGTTCTTTGTCCTGCAGCGAGCTCTCTAAAAAACTCCAGGTATTTCCATTTGAATTTATTAACAAAAGGTTCATTTTTATAGGAATTACGATGGATATTAAAACAAGTAGTGGTAATTTTATCCTGCCTGCAGAATCCTTGTGCTATACATTCAGCACAGGGTATCATCTGTGTCATATCTATATCGATCAGCGGAATCATATTCGGATCACTCATATAACCCGCTTTGAAACTGGTATAGTGCATAACTCTTGGTGTAAGCTCCGCATCACCATAACAGGTTTCTTCACTCCAATAGCCTATCTGCTGTATTAATTCAGGCCTCATACCCATGCAGCACCCATGTACAAAATCCAGAGGCACATCTATTTGACCATTTGTAAGTTGGAGATAGGTAACACCGTTGCTTGAAATTGGTATAACTGGCGGATATATCGGAATGTATGGAGCAGTCCTTTGAACTCCCAATAATCCTACATCAGGAAAAGTATTAAATACCGCCATAAAGCGTGTAAGCCAATCTTTTGTTTTTATAACAACATCACTGTCAACAGAGAAAAAATATTGATCAGGCCTTCTCTTAGAGAGATTCAAATTTAACGCGAAAACTGGTCCCGAATTCACAGGCAGCCGTGTTTTTGACTTGATACGGCTGTCGTTTAACGACTGAAGATATTCCCACGTATCATCCTTGGAATTACTGTCAATGATATGCATTTCAAAATCTTCCGGTGTATCCAGTATGGATTTTAGGCTTCTTGCTGTTAAACCCATACGATTAAAGGTTATATAACTTAAAAAAGGTGGAACCATATAATCAACCCTTTCCATGTAATTTTAAATTACATTCTATTTTATGTCAGAAGTATGAAACAGTTGCAACTTTATTCTACAATAAAATACAAAATATGATATTTTATGAGTTTTCTTGATAAATGGACTAATGAAGAGCTGAAATTTGCCAGGAGGTAACTGAAGCTATGAATTCGTATTAATTGTATGGGATATTTAGAAAATTATATAGTTTCGAAAAAAAGCCCTATGAGATTACTCTCAAATGGGTATTTTTTATTCTTTGACATCACTTTTTTCTGGCAGAAGTTATTCTTATTGAAAAAGATGAGGCTTATAACGGGTTAACGGGAATTGGATGGTTGTAAAAATATAAATTGGATGTTGTAAACCGGTGTTTTGATTGATATAATGGCAAAAAGGTTGAGACCAAAGGGAGATATTGGTATGGATATATTATTAGATAAGACGTTAAAACAGCCAATTTATATTCAGATTTACGAACAGATAAGGCTCAAGATTATGTCCGGAGAAATGGAAGAAGGAACCGTTTTACCGCCGGAACGAAAATTAGCGGTGAAACTTGGTGTTAACAGAAGTACAATACTGAATGCATATAACCGTTTAAAAGCAGAAGAATTAATTGAATCCAGGGTTGGGCAGGGAACAGTGGTATCCGTTAATGCAGAAGAGAGGAATGAGATTGTAAAACCGAAATGGAATCAGCTATTTAATAATCGGTTGGATGACTTTAATAATAATATGATAAGCCGGTTGTTCCCATTACTTGGGAAGAAAGACATCATTTCATTTGCACTTGGAATGGCAAATCCCGATTTGATACCGGAGTTACCCTTTGCCGAATTAGCTGACATTACGAAAGATAAGGCAAACAGAGAGATTTTATCACAGACACCGGTGGCAGGAAATGAGGAACTCAGAGAGAATATCTGCAAATTGTTGGCTAAAGAAAGTATAACCTGTACACCGGAAGAAATTATGGTATTAACAGGTTCACAGCAGGGGATTGATATAGCAACAAGAATTATAATTCAGCCTGGAGATGTTGTAATTGTTGAAGCACCAACTTATTTTTTGGCATTAGAAAGTTTTAAATCAGCCGGAGCAAAAATCATTGAGGTACCAATAGATAATAATGGAATGCAGATGGAAGGGTTAGAGCAGCTATTTATAAAATATCACCCTAAATGCATTTACACAATTCCCAATTGTCAAAACCCATCCTCCTGCTCCATGAGCCTAGTAAGGCGAAAAAAATTATTGGAACTGGCATATCGGTATGACGTTTTTATTTTAGAAGATGATGCGTATGCCGGTCTTGGTTTTACCGGAAAAACATTACCAACTCTTTACCAGTTGGATACAAACGGATATGTTCTTCTGCTTAGAACTTTTTCAAAAACAATATGTTCCGGTATAAGACTAGGATATATGGCAGCTCATAAGAGAATGATAGCACAGTGCTGTTTCGTGAGGCAGAATATGGATATCCATCCCAATACTATATCACAGTGGTTGATTTGTGAATATATAAAGAGCGGTACTTATGAGGTACATTTAAAGAAAATAAAAGAAGAGTATTTAAAAAAATGTAACCTTATGCATAATGAGTTATTAAACCATGCACCAGTAGGTTTGTCATGGTCCAAACCATCCGGAGGCTACTATTTCTGGTGCCATTTACCGAAGGAAATAAGGACATCGGAATTACTGGTATTATGTATAAGAGATGGAGTAGCCTTTATGCCGGGGATACCATTTTTTACTTATGAAAATGGCGAAAACTACATGAGACTCAATTTTACTACCCCTACAGCCAGGCAAATTCAAAAAGGAATACCAATATTATGTTCCAATATGAAAAAATTAATAAATACGGATACAATGGAAAACAGATTAAGTCCAAGTAATTTTCTACCTCTCTATTGAAAGCTTGATACACCAATTTTCTTAAAACTATAAAACCTGTCTGTTTTATCAACAGGATGTCTTTGGATTCAGAATGGAGGATATATGAATACAGCATATTCGGATCGGATATTAAAAACACCAAAATCGTTTATCAGAGAAATATTAAAGGTTACTGAAGTGAAAGATATTATTTCCTTTGCAGGAGGTCTTCCAAATCCGATATCTTTTCCACAGGATACTTTGCAGGAATCTATGAACCGAATTGTAAATGAGGAGGGGGCTAAACCTTTTCAATATTCTACCACGGAGGGACTTAGGCCTTTAAGGGAATATATTGCGGAGAGATATGAAAAGCAGCAAAATTTAAAAGTATCTGCCGATGATATATTGATAACGACAGGATCTCAGCAAGGACTGGACTTGATGGGAAAAGTTCTGGTAAATAAGGGAGATGCTATACTGATTGAAAAACCTGGCTATCTTGGAGCTATTCAGTCTTTTAGTTTATATGAACCTGAATTTATCCAGATAAACCTTAATGAGAACGGATTAGATACGGATCAGTTGGAGCAAGAATTGAAGAAGCAGCAGGTTAAGTTAATCTATACCGTACCAAATTTTCAGAATCCGACCGGTCTTACCTATTCTAAGGAAAACAGAAAAAAAATTGCCGATATTCTTTCTGATTATCCTGCCATTTTAATAGAAGATGATCCCTACGGCAATTTAAGTTTCGATGGGGAAATTTATCCGTACATAACGGATGGTAAATTATTAAATGGAGTACTATTTGGTTCTTTTTCCAAAATAATTACTCCGGGGATGCGTATAGGATGGATATGTACTAAAAACAGGGAATTAATGAGTCATTTAGTTACTGCCAAACAGGCATCGGATCTGCATACGAATATTTTTTCTCAATATTTGATTAATGATTATTTAAGGCAGAATGATATTGATATACATATCAGCAAAATACGCAGCCTTTATAAAGAACAGTGCGGTGCCATGTTAAATGCCATTGACAGATACTTTCCGAAAAATGTCCGGGTTACTAGGCCAAAAGGAGGAATGTTTCTCTGGGTTACACTGCCGGATGGGAAAAGTACCATGGAACTGTTTTATAAAGCCTTGGAGAAAAATGTATCCTTTGTTCCCGGTAATCCGTTTTATGTACAGGGAGAATCATTTTCCACAATGCGGTTGAATTATACGAATTCCAGTAAGGAGATGATAGAAGAGGGAATAAAAAGGCTGGCTGGTGTGATGTTGTAGATTGACAAAAAAGGGGAACAGGTGTAGAATAGTTCTGATATATCACAAGATATATCAGAACTATTCTATTTTTATTTCCGCGAAAGCAAAGTGAGAATTAGCAAGCTTGCTTACAATAATTCGAACGCGCACGCGAGCGGAAGAAACTCGCAAAGCGTGTTTCTTCCGGTTTGATTTGAAATGCTTTAAGTCCTAAGACATCCGTGGGAAAGGGGAAAATATGATTTACGGAAATATAAACTATCAGAGAAAAGAGACGGACCAGAAAATAAAAAAATGCCTGGCTTATCTGGAACAGGAGAATTTATCCCAAAAGGAGCCGGGGAGATATGAAATCAAAGGTAAAGATATTTTTATCAATATAGTAACTTACGAAACGGCACCGGTGGAGCAGAAAGAGTGGGAAGCCCACAAACAATATAATTATAGTGAGTGATAGCTCAGAAAGGAATGATTATGGGACAATCATTATCAGCGCAAATTTATGATGTATTAGTAGAAAAAATATTATCGAATGAACTTTCTTCCGGAGAGTTTATCAACCGCAGGGATGTTGCGGCACAGATGAATGTCAGTGCAGCTCCTGTCCTGGAGGCCATGGTTAAATTGGAAAACGAAGGCCTGTTGGAGACAATTCCCAGAAAGGGCACCCGTGTCAGACTGGTACAAAACGCTGATATTTCAGGCTATTTATTAATCCGGGAAGGGTTGGAATGCTCGGCAGCCCGAATATACTGCGGAGAGATGATAAAATCAAAACTGGATTATTTCATTCCCTTAGCGGAGGAAATTGATCAAGTACTTTATCGTTCCAAGGAATTTTTTAAGATGGACCGTGAATTCCATCACGAGTTGATTAAATTATGTAATAATTCTATTGTAACAGAAGAATATGAAAGAATCACCCAATTGGGTTTATTTTATAATACCAACCGGTTTGTAACAGCGGTGGAAGCTGCGGAACGTCACAGCCATGTAAAATTGGTCAAAGATCTGGCTGAGGTTACCCCGGGTGAAGCATACTGTATCATGAGAGAACATATCATCAGCGGTAAGGGACACCTGATCCTGACGAAATAGAGTTATTCACGGTTAGTTAACTAACAACCGGTTGGTAATCTAAATCATAGGAAAGAAGGTTCTAATATGAACGTAAAATTAAATAAATATCATGGAATATTCCCGGCATTTTATGCTTGTTATGAAGATAATGGTGATATCTCACCGGAAAGAACCGAGGCTTTTACAAACTATCTCATCGAAAAAGGTGTACAGGGACTTTATGTGGGTGGAAGTTCAGGCGAATGTATCTACCAAAATATCGAAGAACGTAAAATTGTATTGGAAAGTGTTATGAAAGCAGCAAAAGGAAAAATCACTATTATAGCACATATTGCTGCTCCCTCCACCAGAGAGAGCATAGAGCTTGCCAAACATGCAGAGTCCTTAGGGGTGGATGCAATTGCTGCCATTCCACCGATCTATTTTGTGCTTCCGGATCATGCTATCTATCAGTACTGGACGGATATGATTGAGGCAACTGGTCTGGATTTCTTTATCTATAATATTCCCGGAACCACCCATTATAACCTGTCCATGGATCTGTTTAAAAAGATGATCCGAAACAAAAAGGTAATCGGTATTAAGAATTCTTCCATGCCGGCCCAGGATATTCAGAAGTTTAAGGCAGCAGGCGGAGAGGACTTTATCGTATTCAACGGTCCGGACGAGCAATTTGTCAGCGGACGTATCATTGGAGCTGATGCCGGTATCGGCGGTACCTATGCAGCTATGCCGGAACTTTTTCTGGCAGCGGACAAGGCAATCAACGAAAGCAATTTAAAACTGGCCCGGGAAATACAGTTTGCAATTAACGATATCATATTCACCGTATTATCCTGTACAGGCAATCTGTACGCTGTATTTAAGGAAATATTAAAGCGAAAGGGTATGAATATTGGCGGAGCGAGATTGCCGCTTGCCCCGGTGGCTCCGGAAGATGAACCGGTTATTCTCTCCCTGATGGATAAAATTGATACAGCTATTTCAAAATATGCAAAAGAGTAATAAACATTATAAGAAAGAGACTTTTACATAAGTATTAAACTTTAATTGGTTCGGTTGCTAAAACAACCGTACCAATTGCTGTCTGTGCCGGATAAAACGGAATAGGTATTTTAATTTATTTATATAAAAAAATATATTAATTTTCATCATAATGTGTTAAAATATTCCTTGTATCAATGAATGGTAATTAGAGGGGAAAATGTTTTGGACAAAGAAAAGCAGAATAATAATAGCAATTCCAATACTCCAAGAAACAACCGCGTTAAACGCATTAAGTTATACATTATTATCATTGCTTTCGTTTTATTAATTCTGCCAACTATCTTATGTATTGTATTGTTTGTCAGACTGAATTTTATACAAAAGCAGTTGGATATTTTAATGATAGACCGGTATGGGGTAACTTATAGCAGTAAAAATCATACGAGCAATGAATCAGTAGCTTATGCGGCTACTATTTATAAAAGCAGTGCAAACAGCAGCTCAACAAAAACTAAACAGGCGGAAGATAAGAATTCACTCGGTGGCAAATTACCTTCTCTTGAAGAAAATAGCAGGAGCGAATATAATAATAAGGGGACGGAAACTAACAGCAATAAGAAGAGCGGCATAGACAAAAACAATTTAAAAGATGTTATAAATGCCGTTAGCGACAACACTTCAGGAACAAATAAGAAAACCGGAAATGCTGCGAATGAGGATAAGACATCTAGTACTAAGGTTAATTCAAATATTGCCAAAGATACAATCAAGGGAAAAAAGTCTGCTGATAGTAAGTACAAAGATTTTGATAAAAAGACAGTATATATTACATTTGATGACGGACCAAGTAAATATACGGATGATATATTAAAAATTTTAGCAGACTATAACGTGAAAGCAACTTTCTTTGTTATAGGCAAGACGGATGAATATTCAAAAAAAATGTATAAAGAAATTTTAAAAGAAGGCCATGCACTTGGGATGCATTCCTATTCCCATGACTACAGTAAAATTTATAAATCCGTAGAAGATTTTGATAAGGACTTTACAAAGATAAGGGATTTGTTATATGATACTACTGGATACCTTTCTTCCATCTATCGCTTTCCTGGTGGAAGCAGCAGTAGTGTAATGAAAGAAGATGTTTCTGTATTTATCAAATATCTGAATCAGAAATCTGTTGTATATTTTGATTGGAATGTTGTGAGCGGAGACGCAACGGGAGTCGATTATTCTCCTAAGCAATTATATAACAATGTTATAAATGGAATTAAATTACATAACAGATCCGTTGTATTAATGCACGATACTGACATGAAAGAAAATTCGGTTAAATCTCTAAAGATGATACTAAAAACATTAACTGAACAAGGAGTAAAAATATTACCATTGAATGAAAAAGTAACACCCATACAACAAGTAAAAATTGATTCAAATGAACTAAAAAAATAAAGTTATTGTATACAGGAGGATAAAATATGGGTTTTTTTAAAGATTTCAAGGACGATTTATCTCAGGCAGTAAATGAACTATTACCGGAAGAAGTGTTTGATGGCGATGCAGAGGTTAATACTTTAGAAGATGGAGCAGAAGTCACAGATACAGAGGCTGCTGCAGCTGAAGATATAACAGATGCGGATATGGATGATGATAATGTAGATATGGATATTCTGGATGCCATATTAACTACGGACGAAGATGGAAAAGAAGAAAGTCAGGAAGAGAAAGAAGAAATAGAAGACGAACCAGAACAAGAAACAAAGAAAGAAAGTAGTTCCAAAGAACCGCCTAGATATAGTAGTGACGAAGTAACTATAATAACCAAAGGAACCGTTCTAACCGGTAACATTACATCAGAAGGTTCACTGGAAGTTATGGGTACGATAAAAGGTGATATCGAGTGTCAGGGTAAACTTTCTATTGTTGGTTTAGTAACCGGAAATTGTATTGCATCTGAAGTTTATATTGGTGCAAAACGCTTTGAAGGCAGTATTACCAGTGAAGGCAGTATAAAGATTGGGCTTGGTACAGTTGTAATTGGTGATGTAACAGGTACTTCCTGTGTAATTGCAGGAGCTGTTAAGGGGACGTCGATATAAGCGGACCTATTATAATAGATTCTTCTGCGGTAATAAAAGGAAATATTAAAGCACAGTCCATCCAGGTCAACAATGGTGCTGTGATTGACGGTTTCTGTTCTCTGTCCTATGCATCCATAGATATTGATAATATTTTTGAATAATTGGATTCAGAATTTTTATTCAGAGAGATGTTTGCGATATCAAAACTGGATGGTTGAAAGAAAAAATTAATAGAAAGGGACGCCACATTCAGATTCTTTCAACCTATTTTATTGTGGCAGTACCGTTTGCAGACGAGCGGTATATAATGGGTGTTAATATGAACAGATATAAAAGAGTCTTACTGAAATTAAGCGGAGAGGCTCTGGCTGGTGATAAAAAAACCGGCTTTGATGAGAGTACCTGTATAGCAGTAGCAAATCAAGTGAAACAGTTGGTAGAGGATGGCGTTGAAGTTGGAGTAGTAATTGGCGGCGGTAACTTCTGGCGTGGAAGGACAAGTGAAACGATTGACCGTACGAAAGCTGATCAGATAGGTATGCTGGCAACTGTTATGAACTGTATTTATGTATCTGAAATATTTCGGTATGTAGGAATGAATACACAGATTCTAACACCTTTTGAATGTGGCAGTATGACAAAACTTTTCTCAAAGGATAGAGCAAATAAGTATTTTACCAAAGGTATGGTAGTATTTCTGGCAGGTGGAACCGGCCATCCTTATTTCTCCACAGATACCGGTGTAGTTTTACGCGCAGTTGAATTGGATGCAGATGTTATTTTAATGGCAAAGGCTGTTGATGGTGTTTATGACAGTGATCCGAAAAAGAATCCGAATGCAAAGAAATTTGATGAAATCAGTTTGCAGGAAGCCCTGGACCGTAAGCTTGCGGTAGTTGATTTATCAGCAACTGTTCTTAGTATGGAAAACAGGATGCCAATGCTAGTATTTGCTCTTGAAGAAGAGAATAGTATTGTGAAAGCAGTTAGCGGTGATTTTAGCGGAACCAGAGTAACTGTATAAAAACGAAATAGTGACTATTCAGTCGCCGAGGTTTTACGAATTTATCGGATTACCGAATAGGTACGAAAATATATCATTGGAGGAATTATTATGGATTCAAGAATTGAACAATACGAAAGCAAAATGATGAAATCATTAGATAACCTAAAAGAGGAATTTTCGACGATACGTGCAGGAAGAGCAAATCCACATTTATTGGATAAGCTTAGAGTAGATTACTACGGAACTCCATCCTCTCTTCAGTCTGTGGCTAATATTTCAGTTCCGGAACCGAGAGTTATTCAGATACAGCCTTGGGAGAGCAAGCTAATCAAGGAAATAGAAAAAGCGATTATGGCCTCCGATTTAGGTTTGACTCCTAATAATGATGGTAAAGTGATTCGTTTAATTTTCCCTGAATTAACAGAGGAAAGAAGAAAAGATTTGGTTAAAGATGTTAAAAAGAGGGCGGAAAATGCGAAAGTAGCAGTTCGTAACATAAGAAGAGATGCAAATGATGCCATAAAGAAAATGAATAAAAACAGTGAAATATCTGAAGACGAAGTAAAAGTTCTGGAAGATAGCATTCAAAAAGCGACTGATAAATATATTAATGATATCGATAAGATTACGGAAGATAAATCAAAAGAAATTCTGACCGTATAAGACTTTAAACAAAAGGGGCTGTTGCAAGTTTAATAACCCGATGGAAAGCAACAGTCCCTTAACTACGAATATTTTTTGGAGGTCTCCATGGGAGATATTTATGATCAGGAAGGTATGAAAATACCGGAACATGTTGCTATTATATTAGACGGTAACGGCCGTTGGGCTAAAAAGAAATTGATGCCCAGAAATTATGGGCATGCGCAAGGTAGTAAAAATGTAGAGAAGATTTGTGAAGAAGCATACCACATGGGCGTAAAATATTTGACAGTATACGCGTTTTCTACGGAGAACTGGACCAGACCTCAGGATGAGGTTGATGCCCTTATGAAATTACTGCGTAGTTATATGAAAGATTGTTTGAAAACCAGCAGTAAAAATAATATGAAAGTACGAATTTTGGGCGATATCTCCAAATTAAATAGTGATATAAAAAAGAGTATATTAGAGTTGGAAAAAGCATCAGCAGAGAATACGGGGCTAAACTTTCAGGTGGCTTTAAATTACGGTGGCAGGGATGAAATTATAAGAAGTATCAAAAAACTTGCGACAGATGTTAAAAGTGACAAAATAAGTTTAGATGATATAGATGAAAATAGTTTTAAAGATTATTTAGATACAAGAGGTATACCTGACCCGGACCTTTTAATCAGAACGAGCGGGGAACAGCGTATTTCTAATTTTTTATTATGGCAGTTGGCTTATACGGAATTTTATTTTACAGATACATTATGGCCTGACTTTGACAAGGGAGAATTGAGGAAGGCATTTGAATACTACAACAGTAGAAATAGAAGATTTGGAGCGGTATAATAGGAGGAAAAATATATGTTTTGGGTAAGATTCCGTAGTTCCGTTGTTCTTGTCATAATTGCGGTTAGTACGCTTATTTTAGGTGGAAATGTATTATTTTCTGCAATATTGGCTATTTCACTCATAGGTATGATGGAGTTATACCGGACCATTAAGTTAAATAAATCTCTTATAGCTATTCTGGGTTACGTAGCGGCTGTATTATTTGATCTTATCATAAAGTTTCATATGGAAAAGTATAACATGCTGTTTATTATCCTCTTCCTATTGCTATTAATGATGGTTTATGTATTTACTTACCCCAGATACCATATTGAGGAGATATCTATTATATTTTTTGGTTTATTTTATGTAGCAGTTATGCTTAGCTTTGTATATCAGGTAAGAATGCTTACGGATGGATTTATACTGGTATGGTTAATCTTTATCGGAGCCTGGGGTTCCGATACCTGTGCGTACTGTGTGGGTATTCTTATAGGTAAACATAAAATATTACCAAAACTAAGCCCTAAAAAATCTCTCGAGGGTTGTATCGGTGGTGTACTTGGAGCAGCATTATTAGGTTTTATTTATGCCGGTATTTTAAAAGACAATATAGCTGGAGACGGGAATCCTCAAATAGCTTATGCTATCATCTGCGGTATCTCAAGTATTATCTCCCAATTAGGAGATTGGGCGGCTTCCGCAATTAAAAGAAATCATGATATTAAAGATTATGGAAATTTAATTCCCGGACATGGCGGTATCTTAGATCGTTTTGACAGTATCATTTTTGTTGCACCGGTAGTATATATATTATCCAATATTTTGTAATTACAGAGCTTTCACAGATTATTTTTATGGTTTTACACTTAATAAATCCTTAAAAACCGGAGAAACAGATAAACTGTTTCTTCGGTCGTACTAACTATAAAATCATATACGGATAAATTTAACAGTAACAAATATTCTATTCTAGTGTAAAATATATTATAGGAACGAAAAAACGTGGTCCTATAATCAGGCGTGGGGCTGAATAAAGCAGTGCCTTTTATCCGAAATAGGATGATTTTAATTTTAAATAGAATGATTTACTGGAACATATTAGAAAAGAGGTAAAAATGAAACATATTTCTATTCTTGGGTCGACCGGTTCCATAGGTACCCAGACTCTGGAAGTTGTCAGATGGAATCAGGATATAATGGTGCAAGCTTTAGCAGCAGCCAATAATATAGATTTATTAGAAAAGCAGATTCGGGAATTCTCTCCGAAAATTGCGTGTGTTTGGGATGAAAAAAAAGCAAAGGAACTTGCAGTAAGAATAAAAGATTTACCCGTGCCCGTTGTATCCGGGATGGATGGACTGATTAGCTGTGCAACAGAGAAAAATACTGAAACAGTTGTAACTGCAATTGTCGGGATGATAGGAATACAGCCTACGATAGAAGCAATTAAAGCAGGTAAAGATATTGCAATTGCGAATAAAGAAACATTAGTAACTGCTGGACATATTATAATGCCATTGATAAAGGAATACGGTGTTAAGCTGTTACCGGTTGACAGTGAACATTCTGCCATTTTTCAGGCCCTTAACGGGGAAGAGTCAAATAGTATCAGCAGAATTATATTAACAGCTTCCGGCGGGCCTTTCCGTGGTAAAAAAAGAAACGAATTAGAGAACATACAGGTTGAAGATGCACTGAAACATCCTAATTGGTCCATGGGGAGAAAAATAACCATTGATTCTTCCACAATGGTCAATAAAGGGCTGGAAGTTATGGAAGCCAAATGGTTATTTCATGTTGATTTGGATAAAATACAAGTTGTAATACAGCCGCAGAGTTTAATTCATTCTGCAGTTGAATTTGAGGATGGAGGTATTATAGCCCAGATGGGCACACCGGATATGAAACTGCCTATTCAATATGCGTTATATTATCCGTCCAGAAGAAAGCTTCCCGGAACCAGAGTTGACTTTTTCCAAATTGGTAAATTATCGTTTGAAGAACCGGATTTTGAAACATTTAAGGGTTTAGCATTGGCTTATCAGGTAGCCAGGGATGGCGGCAGCCTCCCCACTGTTTATAATGCGGCAAATGAATTAGCAGTTGCGAAATTCTTAAACAGGGAAATAAAATATCTGGATATTGCAGATCTTATCGAAACAGCAGTTCAAAATCACAAAATAATACAAAATCCATCAGTTTCTGAAATTCTTAATATTGAAGCAGAAACATATGATTTTATTAGGCAACTTACTGCAAAAAGATAAATGGGATTGGAATTTATTTTTACTAAAATATAGGAGGTAAGGATGAATATTATTATTGCAATTTTAATATTTAGTTTAATTATTGTTATTCATGAGCTGGGTCATTTTCTTCTTGCTAAGAAGAATGGAATATTTGTAACAGAGTTTTCCATCGGTATGGGTCCAAGAATAATTTCTTTGGTCAAAACGGAAAAAGGATATCGACCCAGGTTTATTTTATCCCAGCATGAGTTTGATACCACTCCTGAGTGGAAAGATACTACTAAGTATTCCTGGAAGCTACTGCCCATAGGTGGTTCCTGTATCATGATGGGTGAGGATGAGATTGTTGAAGATAACAGAGCTTTTAGTAAAAAAGGGGTATGGGCAAGAATTTCTGTTGTTATAGCCGGACCGTTTTTTAATTTTCTGTTAGCTTTTGTCTTAGCAATGTTTATAATCGGTGTTGTAGGGTATGATCCTGCATCCATTACCAGTGTAGCAAAAGATTCTCCTGCAGCGAAAGCTGGAATTCAGGTCGGAGATGTAATTACGAAAATAAACGGAAATAACATAGATATTGGAAGAGATGTATTAACTTATTTGCAATTTAACCCATTAAGTGATGAAACGGTCAATTTAACATATCAAAGAAATGGTGAAAAAAATAATGTGACCTTAACACCTCTTATGGTTAAAACATATATGCTGGGCTTCGGTTACCAACCGGATGAAGCTGCAGCAAGCATTAATTCCGTTTATGAAGATATGCCTTTAGCCAAAGCCGGATTACAAAATGGAGATATTATAGCAAAAATCAATAATACTACTATTAAAAACGGAATTGAGTTAAATCAATATTTTCAAGATAATCCGTTATCAGACCAGCCACTTACGATCACTTATTCCAGAGCTGGAACAGAAAAAACGGTTGAAATTACACCGGTTTTATATAGTGAAAATTATAGTATCGGTTTATCTGTGAATTCCGGCAGAGTAAAAACAGATGCATTTGGTGTTGTAAAATACAGCGCTGTGGAAGTGAAATATTGGATTAAGACCACTATTGAAAGCTTAGGACAGATTATAAGAGGTAAAGTAAGCAAAGATGATATCGCAGGCCCGGTAGGTATTGTGAGTTATATTGGAGATACTTATCAGGCAAGTAAAAGCGAAGGAGTATTATCCGTATTTTTAAGCCTGGCCTATATCAGTATTTTACTCAGTGCTAACTTAGGGGTAATGAATCTTCTTCCGATTCCGGCACTTGACGGGGGACGACTGGTGTTCCTTATATTAGAATTATTCCGAGGCAAACCTGTGGACCAGACCAAGGAAGGTTTAGTTCATATGATTGGATTAGTTGCATTAATGATACTGATGGTATTTGTTATGTTTAATGATATTAGCAGGCTTTTTCATTCATAAAGCTGATTACAAAACATAGACTAATTGTTTAAAGTAAGGTTTCTGATCTTTACTTAGTGCAGTTAGTCTATGAGTTTATAGAGGATTGCAAAGGGTATTTGTGTGAAAGAAAATTTATTAAAGAAAGGAATGCCATATCTAGATTCTTTCACCCTGTGAAACATATTTCACAGGTTATTATGTGGCAATAACAGGTCTGTGAGCAGATGTGTTATGTAATGGGTATTAAAATGAGAGAGAATACAAAAATAATTCATATTGGAAATAAAGTAATCGGAGGAGGTAATCCAATACTGATTCAGTCTATGACGAATACGAAAACAGAAGATGTACAAGCTACCGTTAAGCAAATATTAGATCTGGAAGCAGCTGGCTGTGAAATAATAAGGAGTGCGGTTCCCACGCTAGAAGCCGCTAAAGCATTTCATGAGATTAAAAAACAGATTCATATACCACTGGTGGCTGATATTCATTTTGATTATCGTCTGGCAATTGCGGCAATGGAAAATGGAGCTGATAAAATCCGTATTAATCCGGGTAATATTGGAAGCACCGATAAATTGAACGCAGTTATTAAGGAAGCCAGAGACAGAAATATACCGATTCGTGTTGGAGTAAACAGCGGTTCCCTGGAGAAAGAACTGGTTTTAAAATATCAAGGAGTTACAGCGGAAGGACTGGTTGAGAGCGCTTTGGATAAAGTTCACATTATTGAAGATTTGGGCTATGACAATCTGGTAATCAGTATTAAATCTTCAGATGTATTAATGTGTATAAAAGCACATGAACTTATAGCGAAACAAACCGTTTATCCTTTACATGTAGGGATTACGGAAGCCGGTACGGTTACCTCCGGTAATATTAAGTCTGCCGTTGGATTAGGAATAATGCTTTATGAGGGTATCGGTGATACTATTCGTGTATCTTTAACAGGTAATCCCTTAGAGGAAGTGAAATCGGCTAAAATAATATTAAAAACCTTAGGCCTAAGAAAAGGCGGTGTGGAATTAGTATCCTGTCCTACCTGCGGCAGAACGCAGATTGATTTAATAAAGCTGGCAAGTGATGTGGAAGATATGATACAGGATATAAACCTGGATATTAAGGTAGCGGTTATGGGCTGCGCCGTAAACGGACCTGGGGAAGCGAAAGAAGCTGATATCGGCATTGCGGGAGGCAGAGGAGAAGGCATCCTTATTAAAAAAGGAGAAATTATCCGAAAAGTTCCGGAACAGGAACTATTAACAGCACTCAGGGAAGAACTGTTGCATATGCAGGGATGAGTCAATAAGTACCATAAATAAGATGTTTCAAACAAATAATAAAACTGTTATAATAAGATTATCGTATGTAAATTTTGGTGTAAATTAGATAAGAAAAGGGGCTTAAATATGGGTATGCTTTTTTTTGAAGTCTTTGACCAGTTGTCAGAGCTTCCAAAAGATTTAGTGAATCTTTTTCAAGAAGTTATAGTTGAAAAAGTGTCCGTATCTAAATCTACTGCGGAAGTGAAAATATATATGCAGAGTAATCGGCTGTTACAAAGACAGATTATTAAAAAAATGGAATATCAAATTAAAAAACAGCTTTTTGCTTCAGCTCCTAATTCTGTTGTATTATGTGATAATTACATATTATCTGCACAATATACACCGGAGAAATTATTTGATATTTACCAAAACAGTATATTAGAAGAATTTCGGGAAAGAAGCATTTTAGAATACAATGTTTTTGAATTAGCTGAAATTACTTTTGAAGAAAATGTCCTTATTTTTAAATGTGAAGAAAACTTTCTTATCAGAAAAATATCAGGTGATATCATAAAACATATAACGGATATATATAAAAACCGGTTCCATTTCGATGTTACAGTTCGTTTTGAATATTATGAACCAGAGAAAAAGGAGGAAGCCGATAAACCGGAATATGAATTTGTTACCAGAACAGGCGGGATTAGTTATAAAAATACCTCTTCTTATGCCAGAGCAGAGCAAAATAATGCGGATGATTTGGCAGCCGCCGCTTATATACAGGAACGAAACGAAATTCAAATGTCTCAGGGAGGAGAAACAGTTAAATCATCAAACGAGAATAAAACTGTTTCTAAGGAAACCACCGGTGATAATAAAAATAGTAAATCGAAAACTCCCTATGACAAAAATAAATACAGTTATAAAAAGGCAATTAATGATCCGGACACCATCTATGGTAAAGGGTTTGATGGAGAAGCAGTACCTATTTCGGATGTTCAGGATGAAATAGGAGAAGTTGTTATCCGTGGTAAGATATTAAATGTAGAAGCCAGGGAACTTAGAAATGAAAAAACCATTATTATCTTTACCGTTACAGATTTCACTGATTCCATTCAGGGTAAAATTTTTCTTAAGACAGAAGAATCGGCAGAAGTAATCAGTGTGTTAAAAAAAGGCCAGTTTATAAAGCTTAAAGGTATGGCTTTAATGGATAAATATGACCATGAGGTTACTATCGGTTCTATTGTAGGTATTAAGACAATTCCGGATTTTACTACAACCAAGATGGATACCAGTCCTGTCAAACGTGTTGAGCTTCATGCTCATACCATGATGAGTGATATGGATGCTGTAGTAGATGTCAAAGACCTGGTAAAGAGAGCATTTGCGTGGGGCCATAAAGCGGTTGCGGTTACGGATCATGGAGTAGTACAATCTTTTCCGGAAGCGAATCATACGTTAAGTAAAAAAGATTATCCGGAATCTGAATGGGACAGACTTAAAGAATTTAAAGTAATCTATGGTGTAGAAGCATATTTAGTTGATGATTTAAAGGAAATTGTTGTGAATCAAAAGGGACAATCCCTGGATGATTCTTATGTTGTATTCGATATAGAAACAACAGGGTTTGGCCCGGTAAAGGACAAGATTATAGAAATAGGAGCGGTAAAAGTAGTAAACGGTGAGATTATTGATAAATTCAGTACTTTCATTAATCCAGAAATACCGATTCCATATGAAATTGAAGAACTCACCGGTATAAAAGACGAAATGGTGTTAGATTATCCTACCATTGATATAATTTTACCTAAGTTTTTAGAGTTTTGTTCAGGAAGCGCTTTAGTAGCTCACAATGCTAATTTTGATGTCAGTTTTATTATAAAAAAATCCGAAGAACTGGGAATCGAAACAGATTATACCGTTATAGATACGGTTGGTTTAGCCCGCATTCTTTTGCCGGATTTAAGTAAATATAAATTAAATCATGTGGCAAAAGCTTTAAATATTTCTCTGGAAAATCATCACCGTGCGGTAGATGATGCCGGTGCGACAGCAGAAATCTTTGTTAAGTTTATTGCCATGTTAAAGGACCAGGATATACATACGATCGATGAAATAAATACTTTGGGTAAGTTATCACCGGATGCCATAAAGAAACTTCCCACTTATCATGCTATAATTTTAGCAAGGAATGATATTGGAAGAGTTAACTTATATAAACTAATATCACTTTCTCATATTGAGTATTATAGTAAACGGCCCCGTATACCAAAAAGTTTATTTATGGAAAACAGGGAGGGTTTGCTTATCGGTTCTGCCTGCGAAGCGGGAGAATTATATCAGGCTATTTTAAGGGAACAGCCGCCGGAAGAAATTAACAGACTGGTAAATTTTTATGATTATTTGGAGATACAGCCATTAGGTAATAACGAATTCATGATAAGAAGTGATAAAATAAATATTAATTCAAAAGAAGAATTAATGGATATTAACCGCAGAATTGTGAAATTAGGCGAAGAATCGAGTAAGCCGGTAGTTGCTACCTGTGACGTACATTTTATGGATCCGGAGGACGAGATATACCGTAGAATCATTTTAGCCGGTAAGGGATTTAAGGATGCGGATGACCAGGCGCCATTATATTTCCGTACAACCGAGGAAATGCTGGAAGAATTTATGTATTTAGGCAGAGATAAAGCGTATGAGGTCGTTATTACCAATACCAATAAAATTACAGATATGATTGAAAAAATTTCTCCCGTACGTCCGGATAAATGCCCTCCGGTAATTGAAGATTCTGATAAAACCCTGAGAGAAATCTGTTATAATAAAGCGCATTCCATGTATGGTCCGAATCTGCCGAAACAGGTGGAAGAACGTTTGGAACATGAGCTCCATTCTATTATTACCAATGGTTTTGCCGTTATGTATATTATAGCGCAAAAACTTGTTTGGAAATCCAATGAAGACGGATATCTGGTAGGTTCCAGAGGTTCCGTAGGTTCCTCCTTTGTTGCTACTATGTCAGGTATAACCGAGGTTAATCCGTTAGCGGCCCACTATTACTGTACGAACTGCTTTTATTCGGATTTTGATTCCGAAGAAGTAAAAGCATATTCCGGCAGTTCCGGATGTGATATGCCTGATAAACTATGTCCGGTATGCGGAAAACCTTTAAGCAAAGACGGCCATGATATACCTTTTGAAACTTTCTTAGGATTTAATGGAGACAAGGAACCGGATATTGATCTTAACTTTTCCGGTGAGTACCAGAGTAAAGCTCATGATTATACGGAAGTTATATTTGGTAAAGGACATACTTTCCGTGCCGGAACCATCGGTACGCTGGCTGATAAAACCGCGTATGGATATGTTTTAAAGTATTATGAGGAAAGAGGTCAGCATAGAAGAAGGGCGGAAATCGAACGTATTGTATCCGGCTGTGTCGGAGTCAGGAGAACTACCGGCCAGCATCCGGGAGGTATTATCGTATTGCCTCACGGAGAAGAAATCTATTCCTTTACACCGGTACAGCGTCCGGCTAATGATATGACAACGAAAACGATAACCACTCATTTTGATTATCACTCCATTGACCATAATCTTTTAAAACTGGATATTCTGGGGCACGATGATCCGACCATGATTCGTATGTTGGAAGATTTAACCGGATTAGATGCGAAAACCATCAGGCTTGATGATGAAAAGGTTTTATCCTTATTTGACAACTTAAGTGCACTGAATTTAAAACCTGAGGATTTGGGAGGATGTGATTTAGGATGTCTTGGTATTCCGGAGTTTGGTACGGATTTCGTTATGCAGATGCTTCGTGATACGAAACCAAAGAATTTCTCCGATCTGGTAAGAATATCCGGACTATCCCATGGTACCGACGTTTGGCTGAATAATGCCCAGACATTAATTACAGAAGGAAAATGTACCCTTGGAACAGCAATCTGTACCCGCGATGATATCATGACATATCTCATTCACACCGGGGTAGACAGCGGCCACTCCTTTAAAATAATGGAAAGTGTACGTAAAGGTAAAGGCCTTACCCCGGAAATGGAAGAAGAAATGCTTGCAGCGGGAGTACCGGACTGGTACATCTGGTCCTGTAAGCGTATTAAATATATGTTCCCGAAAGCCCATGCGGCAGCTTACGTAATGATGGCATTCCGTATCGCTTATTTTAAGGTATATTACCCTTTGGCTTATTACGCTGCTTATTTTAGTATCCGCGCCTCTGCATTTAACTATGAATTAATGTGTCTTGGCCGTGAAAGGCTGGAACGTTATATGGCGGATTATAAGAGAAGAAGCAACGAATTATCCAAGAAAGAACAGGATAGTTTAAAAGATATGAAGATTGTTCAGGAGATGTATGCCAGAGGTTTTGAATTTATACCAATTGATATTTACAGGGCAAAAGCTCATCATTTTCAAATAATTGATAATAAATTAATGCCCTCCTTAAGTACCATAGACGGACTGGGTGATAAAGCGGCAGATGCGGTTGTAGAAGCAGTAGGTGATGGTAAATTCCTGTCCAGGGATGATTTCAGGAGCCGCTGCAAGGTTAGTTCTACAGTTGTAGACTTGATGGTGGACTTAGATTTATTGGGTGATTTACCGATTTCCAATCAGATTTCCTTAATGGATTTTTTACAGTAAGATATTTATTACTTATAGATATGGGTTCTAATGCGTGTAATATCGTTATTATGTTTATATAGTGATAAAATACGGATAATATTACGGCTGGTAATATAAAAATTTGCAGATATGATGATTATTATATGAAAAGGGCTTAAAGAAATATCATATGGTTATTTTAATCAGAAACAGGTTGATCTAATAGTTTATAAGAATAATTAATCAGCATATCTGCAAATAAACGAATGAATTGAGTATATTAATCATACATTGAAACAGAAATAGAACCATAAGATATTTTGTTATATTGAGTCTATTATTAAAACTTTTTGAAAAACTTTAAAAATAGTACTTGCAATCTGATTGAAAATGTTATATAATACTAACTGTTGTAAGGCTCATTGGTCAAGTGGTCAAGATGTGGCATTCTCAGTGCTGAGACAGGGGTTCGACTCCCCTATGAGCTGTTCTAATTTCATAGGTATTATTAATTTACTGAAACTATTTTTATATGTTTCAGTTTTTTTAACCAAAAATTAAAAAGAAAATTAACCGAAAGAAACAAGCTTTGTGAGTTTCATCGGTTCGCGTGAGCGTTCAAATTATTCCAGGAAAACTTACCAATTCTCACTTTGCTTTTACGGAAATAAAAGGATAGGCATTTATCTGCCTATCCTCTTAAGCAATATTAAATATTACTTATAAGTGTCATGATATTTGTTTGAAGACTTAAAAATATAAATTGGGCATAGAACCCTCCATTTTTTGTGAATCGAATTTTTGGAATTACCGGAACGTATTAACCGGTAATAAGAATAATCCAACACCTTATTAAAAATAAATACTGTTACAGCAAAAATAACTACCCAGGGTATAATGGGTTCAATTGGTAGTAAAAAGTATTTTATATAAGTATTCCAAATCATCTCATTGGTTAATAAATCAGCTAACATATCCTACCTCCGTTTCCACAGCGTAAAATGCCTGCTTTGGGCAACTGCCATTTAGATTACATATAGTATAGTGTATAAGTGTGTAACTGTAAAGTTAGAATTTGATTAAAATGAAAATTCTAGCAATAATTTAGTGAATAATCTCTCTTGTATGACAAATTACGACAAATACATATATTAATTCAGAATGAATTATCTAAATTTGTTCAAATATAGAGAATTGTGTAAGATTATGACGAGTAGATATTTCCATATAATTCCTATTTAGTTTGATAATCGGCTGCCTATATGATAAAATTCCTATAGGAGGGGAACAGTATGAATTTAATTGATTTACCGGATAACGCAAAATTGGAGCTTCGTTTTACATTTAAAAGTAAGAATTATAGTATGGAAGTTGAAATACAGATGAAAATAGTAAATACTATATTCATACAAGCAATCAGCTGTAACGGAGCACCTATAGATAATATGGGGGTTAACGATCCGGTTTTAATTTACAAAACTGAAAAGGGATTATATTTATTTAAAGAGGCAGCATTTAAACTAGTACATATTAAAGGAGTTAACATGTACGCCGTAACCTGTCAAAATGAAGCAGATAAAGTAAATCGGCGTGCAGCATACCGAGTATATATGAATGAGCCTGTAATTCTTAGGATAACCAAATTTAACAGAAATAAAATTGAACTATCGGGGATACTAAAAGATCTAAGCCTAACCGGTATGGGTATCATTTTACCTTATAAAGGAGATGATATACAAACAATAGAGATACAACTGGAATTGGGGAGAAATACCGATATAAGTTTAGTCGGTAGAGTTGTAAGGATAAAAGAGCTGGCTAATAATAAAGGATATCTATATGGCTGTAGTTTTCAGACACAAAAAGATGCACTAAGCCGATATATTTTCAGCCGGCAAGTACGCAATAAGATTCATAATTAACAATAAAAAGCAGGATTCGTTCCTGCCTTTCTTTATTTCAAAGGAAATTGCGTCCTATGAGATAAACCGCTTCCTTTGGAGCGGTGAGGCAGCCCGGAATTATGTTGCTGGCGCAACCCGCCGCAGGCGGAATATCCCGCATGGGGGATACTTTCTTGTACCGAAAGTACATGAGTATTTGTATTCACATTCTGTACATTTTATTGACAAATATTTAATTAATACTTATAATAAATTACTAGCGATTCACCTAATTTAGGGAATTAACGATATATGATAAATTATGCGCAGGAGGCAAATAGAGTGAAGGCATATGGAGTAAATGAACTAAGGAAAATGTACTTAGATTTCTTTGAAAGCAAAGGTCATCTTAAAATGAACAGTTTTTCTCTTGTTCCTCAAAATGACAAGAGTTTATTATTAATTAATTCAGGTATGGCACCATTAAAACCATATTTTACCGGACAGGAGATTCCACCCCGGAAAAGAATAACTACCTGTCAGAAATGTATCCGTACCGGCGATATTGAAAATGTTGGTAAAACAGCAAGACATGGTACTTTCTTTGAAATGCTTGGTAATTTCTCATTTGGTGATTATTTTAAAACAGAAGCAATTCATTGGTCCTGGGAGTTTTTGACGGATGTAGTAGGACTTGAAGCTAACTGCTTATATCCTTCCGTTTATTTGGATGATGATGAAGCTTTTGATATATGGAATAAAGAAATCGGTATCCCGGCAGAAAATATCTTCCGATTTGGTAAAGCGGATAATTTCTGGGAACACGGTGCAGGTCCTTGTGGTCCTTGTTCTGAAATCTATTATGACCGAGGCGAAAAATATGGCTGCGGTAAACCGGATTGTACGGTAGGCTGTGATTGTGACCGTTATATTGAAGTATGGAATAACGTATTTACCCAGTTTGAAGGAGACGGCAACGGTAATTATGCGGAATTGAGCAATAAAAACATAGATACCGGTATGGGTCTGGAGAGACTGGCAACAGTAGTACAAGATGTAGACTCTATATTTGATGTGGATACAATAAAAGCTCTTCGTGACAAAGTATGTGAAGTAGCAGGTGTTACCTACAAGATGGATGCAAAAGTTGATGTATCCATACGACTGATTACGGACCATATCCGTTCCGTGACATTTATGATTTCAGACGGTATTATCCCATCTAACGAAGGCAGGGGTTATGTTCTTAGAAGATTATTAAGACGTGCTGCGAGACATGGAAGATTATTAGGCATCAAAGACCGTTTCCTTGCGACACTCAGTACAACGGTAATAAAAGAATCCAAAGACGGATATCCGGAATTGGAAGAGAAAAAGGATTATATCTTAAAATTATTGACTATTGAAGAAGATAATTTTAACAAGACCATAGACCAAGGACTAACTATTTTAACAGAATTAGAAGATACCATGGTAAAGGAAGGAACGAAAACCTTATCCGGTGAGGATGCTTTTAAATTATATGATACCTATGGATTCCCTCTTGATCTGACCAAGGAAATATTAGAGGAAAAAGGGTTCGAAGTTGATGAAGAAGGCTTCCAGAAAGCAATGAAGGTCCAGAGAGAGACCGCAAGAAGTGCACGTGCCGTTACAAATTATATGGGAGCAGATGAAACCGTATACCAGCAATTAGATCCAAGCTTAACTTCCGTTTTTGTCGGATATAATAATGTTACCCATTCCTCAAAAATTATTGCGTTAACTACGGAGACAGAAGTAACGGAGGAATTAATCGCAGGTCAGAGCGGAACTATATTTACAGAAGAAACTCCGTTTTATGCAACCAGCGGTGGTCAGGCAGCCGATACCGGAATTATTTCTACGGCTGATGCAGAATTTGAAGTGGAGGATACCATTAAATTACAAGGCGGCAAAATCGGACACGTTGGTAAAGTAACTAAGGGTCTGTTTAAATTATCAGATAAAGTTGATTTAACAATAGATGTTAACAGAAGATTAGCAACCGGCAAAAATCATAGTGCTACCCACCTTTTACAGAAAGCTCTTCGTTTAGTATTAGGTTCCCATGTGGAACAGGCAGGTTCTTTAGTAACCAATGAAAGACTTCGTTTCGACTTTACTCATTTTTCTGCCCTTACTAAGGAAGAAATCCAGAGAGTAGAAGAAATCGTCAATAATGAAATAGCTGAAGCTTTACCGGTTCATACTGATATTATGACGATTGAAGAAGCCAAGAAGACCGGTGCAATGGCACTGTTTGGTGAAAAATACGGGGATAAGGTACGAGTAGTATCCATGGGTGATTTCAGCAGGGAATTATGCGGCGGTACTCATGTAAGTAATACGGGAAATATATTGGTATTTAAAATTGTATCTGAGACAGGTGTAGCTGCCGGTGTCAGAAGAATTGAAGCACTTACTGCTCACGGTGTTTTCTCTTATTACAGTGAACTGGAAAAAGAATTAAATATTGCAGCTAAAACAGCTAAAACTGAACCTGCTAACTTAACAAAGAGAATTGAAGCCTTACAGGAAGAAATTAAAATTTTATCTTCTGAAAATGAAAAATTAAAAAATAAACTAGCAAAAGAAACATTAGGTGACGTAATGAATCAGGTTACGGAAGTGAAAGGTGTTAAATTATTAGCTGCGAAAGTACCTGATGTAGATATGAACGGATTGCGTAACCTTGGCGATCAGTTAAAGGATAAATTAGGTGAGGGTGTAGTAATCTTAGCTTCTGCAATGGAGGATAAGGTTAATTTAATAGCTATGGCAACGGATGATGCAATGGCGAAAGGCGCTCATGCCGGTAACCTTATTAAAGAACTGGCAGTCTTAGTAGGCGGCGGCGGTGGCGGCCGTCCTAACATGGCACAAGCCGGCGGTAAGAATCCTGCAGGAATTGATACTGTTGTTGAAAAGGCACCAAAAGCTTTAGAAAATCAAATAAAATAATTCATAAAAAATTAAAACCATGTATAAAAAATGGTTGACGAAACAAAAATTTATGCTATAATCATAATAGTGCTATTCAAAAAATACCCAAACAGTTGTATAGGCACAATACACAACTGGAGGGAGGTTAGGTGTGAGACTATGTCAAATGTTATTGTAAAAGATAATGAGACTTTAGATAGTGCTCTACGTCGATTCAAGAGAAACTGTGCGAAGGCAGGTATTCAACAAGAAATCCGTAAAAGAGAGCATTATGAAAAGCCGAGTGTAAGACGCAAGAAAAAGTCTGAAGCAGCTCGTAAGCGTAAATTTAAATAGTGGATAATATCTACAAAGGTAAGCCCTTGAGCCCATATGGTTCAGGGGTTTTTATTTGCGTAATGGTGAAATGAGCAATCATCAAGCTTGCTTGAATGATTGTGAATGAACCTGCGACCCTTAGAAATTCGTAAAACGAATTTCTAAGGGTTAGCGCAGGCAAAGTGAGTATGATACAAGAACACCCGCGAACCGTAATAAATTCGCACTTCGGATTTCTTCCGGCTTGTGCAGGTAAAGAGCTCCTATTTGAGCCTGATATTGTAATTATTACGGTTTTTGCATAAGACATGATTTATTCCCATATATTCTATAATAGTACTTAAATAGTATGGAGTGGTATGGATGAATAAAAAACTCAAATCCAATCATAAGAAATTCAAACAAAAATCCAATAAAGAATTATATGATCATATTAATAAAAAGAAAAAAAGGAAGAAACAGAACGTACAACTTATCTTGAAATTCTCTCCAGTCAATTAAAACTCCCTTCCGATATGCTGGCAGGAGCTCCTATCGTTACTGCACTAGGCAGAAATGAGGTATGCATTGAGAATTATAAAGGGATTCTTGAGTATAACAGCGCTCTGATTAAAATTCTTACCAAAATCGGCAGTATTCATGTTGAGGGTAAAAATCTCAATATTTCCTATTTTACTAACGACGAAATGAAAATAACCGGCATGATTCATTCCATTAATTATGTAAATAATAAATAATCCTGCATAATTAACCAAAAGCAAAATCTTAAATTTTTAGTATTGGAGGTCTAAACATGCTGATAAAGCTATTTCGCTGGTTACGCGGTTACTTATTGATAAGAATGAAAGGTCAGTCTCCGGAGCGATTTATAAACCTATGTAGTAATCGATACATATTTCTTTGGGACTTAAATAATTATGAGGGTGATTATGAATTTCGCATTATGCTAAAGGATTACTTAAAACTAAAACCCATCGCGAAAAAAACAGGAACAATACCGTATATTAAAAAAAGATATGGTTTACCGTTTATTATTCATAAATATCGAAAGAGAAAAGGATATGCAGCCGGGATTCTGCTTTTTTGTGTTATACTATACATACTTTCTCTCTATATATGGGATATTAGTATATTAGGTGGGCATTCTTATACACCGGAGGCTATGTTAAAATTCTTAAAATCCAATGAAATTTATATAGGGTTGCAGAAAAAAAACATTGATTGCCAGGAAATTGAAGAATTAATACGAGGTACTTATAAAGATATCGGGTGGGTTTCTGCCGAAATAAAAGGTACAAGGCTAATTATTAAAATTACGGAAACGAATATGCCGGCACCTGCAGTTACGGCAACAAAGAATTGCCACATCATAGCGTCAAAAGATTGTATTATAACAAAAATAATTACCCGGACCGGAACTCCCAAGGTAGAAGTAGGATCAGTAGTCAAAAAAGGCACAATACTTGTATCCGGTGTTGTAGATATAATAGGCGATAATGATGTTTTGTTAAATCGTAAACCGGTAATTGCCGATGCAGACGTAATAGGCAAAACTTTATATAACTATAAGGATAAGATACCTTTAAATTATATCCAAAAACAGTACACCGGAAGAAGTAAAACCGGTTATAATGTTTCATTTTTTCTTAAAAAAATAAATTTATATAAACCTAGAATTCCTTATAGTAAGTATGATATAATTGTGAATGAATCTATACTTCATCTGACTGACAATTTTTACCTTCCAGTCAGCTATTCCGAAATCAGGTATCCGGAATATGAAGAAATGAAAAAGAAGTATACAAAAGAGGAAGTAACGGCTTTAGCAAGAGAGCGATTAAAACGTTTTTTAGATGAATTAGTTGAAAAAGATGTTTTAATAATTGAAAATAATGTTAAAATAGCAATAGAGAATAATACCTGTATAACGTCTGGAAAAATAGTGGTACAGGAGTCTGTAAAAGATTTTAAATCTATTGACGACAGCGAGTGGAGGATTATAGATACAGATGAGTCTAATGGAAACGATAATTGATGTGCCGGCTGAACATGAAAAAAATGTATTTGGACAGTTCGACGCTTATGTGAAGATGATTGAAAAGACTTTAAATGTTACTGTTATAGTAAGAAACGGCGAGATAAAACTGATTGGAGAAAATGATAACGTTACTAAGGCAAAGAGTGTGTTTGTGCAGTTAATTGAATTATCCAGAAGAGGGAATACCATTACAGAACAAAATGTTAATTATGCACTTTCCTTATGTTTTGAAAATAGAGAATCTGCCATCGTTGAGATTGACCAGGATTTAATATGCCATACGATATCGGGTAAACCGATAAAGCCGAAAACTTTGGGACAGAAGTCCTATGTGGATTTAATCCGTAAAAAGATGATTACCTTTGGAATCGGCCCTGCTGGTACCGGTAAAACTTATTTAGCAATGGCAATGGCAATTACAGCGTTTAAAAATGATGATGTGAGCAGAATCATATTAACGAGACCTGCAATCGAAGCAGGAGAAAAGTTGGGTTTTTTACCGGGAGATTTACAAAGCAAGGTAGATCCGTATTTAAGGCCTTTGTATGATGCTTTATATCAGATTATGGGTGCGGAAGGATATCTTAAGAATACGGAAAAAGGTCTGATTGAAGTTGCACCTTTAGCGTATATGAGAGGCAGAACGTTAGAGAATGCGTTTATTATCTTGGATGAAGCACAGAATACAACTCCTGCACAGATGAAGATGTTTTTAACACGTATCGGATTTGGATCAAAGGTTGTAATTACAGGGGACTTATCCCAAAAAGACTTACCGGTCGGTACACAATCCGGTTTGGATACCGCAATAAAGGTTTTAAGCAAAATTGAGGATATAGGATTTTCTTATCTAACCGGACAGGACGTTGTAAGACATCCTTTGGTTCAAAAAATTGTTATGGCTTATGAGGCATATGAAAGTAAAGTCAGTAAAGCAGATGTAAAGGAAAGTCGTTTGAAATTCCAAAGAAAACATGTAAATGGCACCAAGGTAACTAATTATCAGCGTAATTCGGATAAATCAAATAGACGAAAAAGATAAAAGTTTGGTAACTATTCAGCACACCAATCCGCAGTGACTGAATAGTCACAAAGTTTATAGAAAATACAAAAGTTAAGTCTGTTTAAACAGACAGATGGGGGTTTTTGTGAAACATCTTAGTACTGCCGGGAAAAATCTGCCTATATCATCACTTGGCGGAATATTGGGAATTCTATCTGTTTTCGTCATAGTATTCTTTGGTCGTATGAATGGAGTAGAATTAACCACAGTTTTAAAATTATGTGTACTTTCCATAGTTCTCTTATTCATTGCATTGTTTTATATCACTTATCAAAAAATAAAAGAGCTACCAGGATTTTCCGTTATTTTTACATTAATCTATATATCTTCCTTGCTAATTATAATGTTTACAAAAGAAAGACCGGAATTAACTGTGTGGATGTCCGGTGGTTTGTTAATAGCCATACTGTTTAATATGTATCTTGGTTTTTTTGTTATGTTTAATTTCATATTGATCACCAGTTTGGCAGGTGGATTGGATATAGAATATATTGTGTATCTGCTTATTCTTGGTACATTTATGTGTCTGCTTTCCAGCTTTATGAAAAGGATAACAACACTTGGTTATACTGCAATTATAATTTTGTCCATGCAGCTTATACTAATCTTTATTATTAATAATTTTATAATGCAGAATTCACTGAATATAACTGCCCTTTATTCTTTAGTTTCAAGCTTGGTATCCATTGGTTTTTCCTACTGGATGTATACTATTTATATAAAAAAGGCGAAACCGGTTTTGGTTACTCAGGGGGATGAGCCTAACCTATGGAAGAAAGAATCTAATGATAGGAATGATTCAATTTTTACAGAAAGCGAAAGTAATAAATTAACCGCAGATAATATTGCAGCAGAAATCTCTGCGGAAAATACTCAGGCATATAATATGGATGAAATACTGGATACGGAATTTCCTTTGCTGCTCCGCTTAAAACAACATTCCATAAAAGTGTATAAGCATTCCCTGCTAATTAGCGAAATTGCCGGTATGGCTGCGAAAGCGGTAGGAGCTGATGAAAATAAGGCAAAAGCCGGTGGTCTTTATCATGAAATAGGAAGAATTGAAAACAAAGAATATATTGAGGAGGGAGTAAAATTAGTAGAAGAATATCATCTGCCTGCTTTTATTGTTGACATTATCCGCCAGCATAATATTAAATATGAAAAGCCAAAATCACCGGAAGCAGCTATCATTATGATAACCATCAGTATTATCGCAACAAAAGAATATCTGGAAAAACAAGTGAAAAGTAATAGCGGTGGCAAACAGTCAGTTAACATCCCCATTGAAAAAATAGTAGATAATGTTTTTCAAATGCGGTTAACCAGAGGCAGTCTGGATGAATCCGGATTAACTTTAAAGCAATATAATCAATTAAAAGAATTTTTTCTACATATGTAACCAGTTTATAACCGAAGAATAAATAGACAATTGCGAAACTATATCGTTTTTCGAATACATCATACAATGGATACTTGTTTCTGGCTTCAATTCCCCTCTGTGCAGGATTCGGCTCTGAAATTATATTATTTGTATGGTACATAAATACAAGTACCGTGTTTCGCAATTGCTTAAGTATTATAAAATAGAAAGGAAATAAAATGACGTTAAATATAGAGTATGAGACAGATATTAAATTAAGCTTTGATTATGAAAGTATTATTGCAAAAGTAGTTGAAAAGTCCCTTGACAGGGAGAAATGTCCATATGAAGTGGAATTAAACGTGATTTTAACGGATAATCAGGAGATTAAAGAAATCAATAACAATTACAGAAGTATAGATGCACCAACCGATGTGTTATCTTTTCCTATGATTGATTACAAAACCCCGTCAGATTTTTCAGGCCTGGAAGAAGAGGAAGATAATTATTTCAATCCGGAGACCGGTGAACTTTTACTGGGAGATATTATTATTTCCGTAGAAAAGGTTATAGTACAGGCGGAACAATACGGCCATTCAGCCGAACGGGAGCTTGCGTTTTTAACGGCACATAGTATGATGCATTTGTTTGGGTATGATCATATGGAAGAGGAAGAAAGAATAATCATGGAAGAAAAGCAAAGGAATGTGTTGGACGAGCTCCATATCTATCGCTGATACTTTGTATAACAGGAGATAAAAATATGAAAAAAAGTGTTATTTTATTATTAATCTTAATTATGATTCTTTCAATGGCAGGATGTAAAAAGAAAGATAATACCGAAATAAAACCAACAGTTACGCCAACGGTGACAGCTACCCCTACACCGACAGCTACTCCAACACCATCACCAACAGTAAAACCTGAAAATCATGACGGAGAAGCAAAAAGTAAATTAACGGGGCTTTGGGTTTCAAAAAAAGTAAGTAATAAAAGACCTTATGCTATTATGTTTAATAACATTAAGAAAGCTTCCCCACAAAGCGGTACTTCTGAAGCTTCCATTTTATATGAAGCACTGGTGGAGGGTGGGATCACCAGAATGATGGGTATATTTGAAGATCTTAATAAAACCAGGATTGGTTCGGTTCGAAGTGCGAGACATTATTTTGTCAGTATCGCAGATGAATACGATGCAATTTATGTTCATTATGGAGAGACCACCTATGCAACGAAGAAAATCAGTGCTTTAGGTATTAATAATCTAAGTGGATTAACCGGTATAGGCGATACGGTATTTTATCGGGATCATTCCATACCTGCACCGCATAATGCATTTGCGACGAAAGAGGGTATATTAAAAGGTACGGAAATTAAAGGTTATGAAACAGAATATCCTAAAGATTATGAAGGACATTTTACGTTTTATGATAAAGATACAAATTTAAGTTCAGATAAGAATGTCAATAAAATAACACTTAAGTTTTCTAATTATGCCAGCCCATATTTTACTTATGACAGTAAAGAAAAGTTATATGACCGTTTTCAATTTGATACCAAACATATAGATTACAATACGGGCAAACAGTTAGCCTATAAAAATATTATTGTACAGTTTGTTAAGGAATGGAATATAGATAAAAATGGATATCAAACCATGGATATTGAAAATTCGGAAGGAAAGGGTTATTATATAACGAACGGCAAAAAAGTTGATATAACCTGGAAAAAGAATGAAGGTACAAGAAAGATGCGGTATTATGATGCACAGGGTAAAGAATTAACGATTAATCCGGGTAAAACCTATATTGCACTTTTCCCGAATGACAGAACAGAAGATGTTGTACTTTCAGATATAGGGCAATAAAAGATATTATATTTTATATTATTATTACAAAAGAATGATTATCATAAGCCGCCTCTCATCAGGCGGCCGGCTTATGTTTATATAGGAGGATTTTATGGGAACAGGTAAGAAAAGTAACAGTTTTTTGGTGCAGGGAGGAATATTGGCAGTCGCTTCCATAATTGTGAGGCTAATTGGCCTGCTTTACCGTATTCCCTTAACCAATATTATTGGAGATGAGGGAATTGGTTACTATTCCAATGCATTTGCAATCTATAATATTGCTTTGATTTTATCCTCCTATAGTTTACCGTTAGCTGTCTCAAAATTAGTTGCCGACAGGAGAGTAAAGAAGCAATACCGCAATTCTTACCGTATATTTTTATGCGCAATGGGATTTGCTATTGTTGTGGGCACCATAGCATCTCTGGTAATTTATTTTGGAGCAGATTTTTTAGCCAATTCCATTTATGAGTCTCCCCGCAGTGCGATCCCTCTTAGAATATTGGCTCCAACGATCTTTGTTTTTGCTGTGATGGGCGTTTTAAGGGGTTTTTATCAAGGAAAAAATACAATGCTGCCAACTTCCCTATCCCAGGTATTAGAACAGATCATTAACGCCATTGTCAGCATTGTAGCAGCATATTATTTAATGAAATATCATAGTGCCTCACCGGATATAGCTGCATTTGGAGCAGCAGGCGGCACGCTGGGTACTTTTATTGGAGCTTGTGCGGCACTTATCTTTTTGGCCTTTATTTTTGCCTTATATAAACCGATTATAGATAAACAGTTAAGGAAAGATACCGGAAATATACGGGAATCCTATCCCGACGTGTTTAAAGTCCTGTTGGTTACCATAGTACCGGTTATCTTAAGTCAGACGGTTTATCAAATCAGCGGAGTTTTAGACGGTTCCATTTTTGGACATGTCCTTTCAGAGAAAGGCCTGGAGGAAGCGTCAAGAAGTGAATTATGGGGTATCTATTCCAATAAATATAATTTACTGATTAATGTTCCCGTATCCATTGCTTCCGCTATGGGTGTGGCAATTATTCCAAGCCTTGCAGCTTCAAAAGCAGGGGGAACAAATTATGAAGTGAAAACCAAAGTACATCAGGCTGTTAAATTTAATATGATCATTGCTATACCGGCAGCGGTAGGTATGGGTGTATTAGCTTCTCCGATTCTGCAGTTATTGTTTGGAGATGCCAGGGTATTACCGGCTAATTTATTACGTATTGGTTCTATCGCTATCGTATCCTTTGCTTTATCAACCATTACCAATGCGGTTCTACAGGGAATTAATATGATGAGAATTCCGGTTATCCATTCTGCAATATCCCTGGTTATTCATATAATACTGTTATACATACTATTGCAATTCTTTAATTTAAGTACCTATGCTTTGGTAATAGGTAATGTAACATTTTCTTTGGTTGTATGTATTTTAAACTGGATTTCAGTAGGGAAGAATCTAAATTATAAACAGGAAGTGAAAAAGACTTTCTTAATTCCGGCGGTTTGTTCTGTTATTATGGGAGCTCTGGCATTTATAACTTATTTTGGGTTACATAGTTTAACCGGAAGGAATTCGATCAGTACTTTGGTGGCTGTTTTTGTTTCTATTATAACCTATGGCTGTTTATTGTTATTATTTAAAGGGCTTACGGAGGAAGAATTACGAGAAATGCCCTTGGGCAGAACATTAGCACGAATTGCCGGTAAAATACATTTGATATAAGCTGATTATGATAAGTAAATGATAGCAAGTATATCATTATAAAAATTTATTTATTAATTGGTTTTGAAATAGAAATAACAAATAATGTACATTAATAAAATTATAGTATTTAATTTTATAGTATAAAATTTTATAGTATAAAGTGGGAAAAACTAGTGAATACTTAATGCCAAAGGAGTGATTTTTGTGAAAATCAAGAAGGCATTAGTTTATTTCATTAGTTTTTTTTCATTATCAGTAATGTTCTCCGCCTGTTATTATATAAGTTATAAAAATGCGTTAAGAGATTTTAATGAAAGTGCGGTAGAGCGGAATAATGAATTTATATTATCATTAGAGAAAAACGGATATTTGCAGATTGGTAACCAGGTTGCGGCGAATAATCAGGCTCAAACACAGGAACCGATACAAAGTACCGAAGCAGAGTCAAATATTACGGTTGAAAATACAACAGATACAACTGTTCCGGTTGATCAGGTTAAGGAAGATACAGTCTTACCTGCAACCCAATATACTTTACAGACATATGATGTAAAAACAGGAGTAACCAGTGAAGAAGTATTACCAACGCCAAGTTATTTAATTGGTCTGAATCGTGAGGAAGTAATCCAGTACCTCAATGACTATATGCAGGATTTACCGTTAAATGAATTTCAAAAAGGTCTGATTTCCTTTGAGGTCGTTAAATTTTCAAAGGATGATATTACTCTGAAAAAAACATATAATACAGATAATGCGGAATACAAGTATTATCTTAAAGCGCAGAACGGTTATATCATTGCTTATTACGGGGATCAGAAGACAGTATTCGATTATACGGGAGTTTCAACAGAAAATCTTTCCGCAGCTGAACAGCAAAAGCTTGAAGAGGGGATTCCTGTTAAAGATCTGGACGAGTTATATGCCTTGCTAGAGAATTATTCCAGCTAAAATAACACAGATTAAGAAAACTGCAATAGATACTTGCAGATTAAGATGAGTAAATAAGATACCCATAGGAACATTATATTAAAAAGGATTTGTTTTTTTATGAATTAAGTTTATTGCTTAAATTTATAAAATTACAAGTCCTTTTTTCATATTTGTGAAATTAAGTATGCATTATGATCAAATAAATTCATAAAACTAATAATTATTAAAAGAAATGAAATTAAATTTATAAATATCTAAATTCATATTGACAAAGTAGGAAATGTCTAATATAATGATAAAAATCGTTAAAATCATATTAATCAAATATGAAAAGGAGGAAATATACATGAGAAGAAAATCCCTATTAACTGGAATCATTGTATTGGCTTTGACCATAACAGGTGTTTCCGGATGCAATACTAAAGATACCAGTCAGCAAGCAAAGGAAGTTTCTTTACTTAATGTTTCGTATGATCCTACAAGAGAATTTTATACAGAATATAATGAAGCTTTTTTAAAGTACTATAAAGAAAAAACAGGAATACAGGTTACCGTAGAACAAAGTCATGGTGGTTCGGGAAAACAGGCAAGAGCAATCATAGAAGGACTTGAAGCAGATGTTGCTACATTAGCCCTGGCTTACGATATTGATGAAATTGCAGATTCCGGTTTGCTGGAGAAAGAATGGGAAAATAAATTTGAGGATAACAGTGCACCTTATACCTCTACTATTGTCTTTTTGGTAAGAAAAGGTAATCCTAAAAATATTAAGGATTGGAATGACCTTATCAGGGAGGACGTATCCGTAATAACCCCAAATCCTAAAACATCAGGCGGAGCCCGTTGGAACTATCTGGCCGCATGGGGATATGCATTGACTACATATAACGATGACGAAGCAAAGACAAAAGAATTTGTAAAAAAATTATATTCCAATGTGGAAGTTCTGGATTCAGGCGCCAGAGGTTCAACAACTACATTTGTAGAAAACGGAATCGGTGATGTATTAATAGCCTGGGAAAATGAAGCTTATCTGGCTGTGAAAGAATTAGGACCGGAAAAATTCGAGATAATTGTTCCCTCAGTCAGTATATTGGCAGAACCCTCCGTTGCTGTTGTAACGGAGAATGTGAAAAAACATAATACGGAAGAAGTATCAAAAGAATACATCAATTACTTATATTCGGAAGAGGGCCAGGAGATAGCAGCAAAAAATTATTATAGACCCAGAATGGAATCCATAGCGGAGAAATATAAAAATCAATTTAAAGAAGTGAAACTGTTTACATTATCCGATAAATTTGGGACCTGGAGAGAAGTTCAGCAGACTCATTTTGCAGATGGTGGTATATTTGATCAGCTTTATGGAGAAATCAGCCAATAAATATGCAATGCTTTACTAATGAAATTAGAAGGTTGATTTATATGATTATTCAACATCCCACCATGTTTATTGCAATAAAGAAATTAAATGAAAAGGGGAAAGAAAATGGCCCGTAAAAATAGCGTTGTTCCAGGTTTTAAACTTACCTTGGGAATTACACTGGCATATTTATCAATTATTATCTTAATCCCATTATCCTCCATAATTTTTAAAACTGCTGATTTGGGATTACCGGAGTTTATCGAAGCAGCCTTTAATAAAAGAGTTTTACATGCTTATGGTGTAAGTTTTACCAGTGCTTTTTTGGCAGCATCTATTAATGTAGTATTTGGTGTTTTACTAGCCTGGGTCATTGTAAGGTACAATTTTCCTTTCAAACGGATTATGGACGGTATGATTGATCTTCCCTTTGCACTTCCGACTTCGGTAGCAGGTATTGCTTTAACTGCCCTTTATTCGGAAAATGGATGGATTGGCAGCCAGTTGCTTAAATTAGGTTTAAAAGGTTCCTATACTTTATTTGGTATTACAATCGCCTTGGTTTTTATAGGAATACCGTTTGTAACCAGGAATGTTCAGCCGGTGCTGGAAGAGCTGGATAAGAGTGTTGAGGAAGCTTCTTTAATGCTTGGTGCAACCCGCTTTCAGATATTTCGTAAAGTTATATTACCTGAGTTGATTTCACCGATATTGACCGGATTTTCCCTGGCTTTTGCCAGGGGAATCGGGGAATATGGATCCGTTGTTTTTATATCAGGGAATATGCCAATGAAAACGGAAATAGCTCCCTTGCTTATTATGTCAAAACTTGAGCAGTTTGATTATGAGGGGGCAACTGCTATAGCTATCGTTATGCTTTTTGTTTCCTTTATCATGTTACTGGTTATGAATCTGCTTCGTATCAGAACCGCTAAATTCTTGAAGGCCTAAAGTCAAAGAAAATTTATATGATAGGGAAGTTAAGCTGAAGAAACAAAAAGTGTTTTATAACTTCAGATAGGGGGTGTTACTATGAAAGAAAATAATAATCAAATGACAGAATCAAAAGGGATAAAGTTACTTCTGATTGGCATCGGTATAATTTTTTTAACTGTCATGTTAATTCTTCCTTTATTTTTAATCCTGGCAGAAGCACTGAAAAAAGGCCTGGGAGCTTACCTAGGAGCGATTACTGATAAGTATACGGTAGAAGCATTACGGCTGACGTTGCTTGCTACACTGACTGCCGTAGCAGCCAATACACTGTTTGGTATTACGGCGGCCTGGTGTATTACTAAATTTAAATTTAAGGGAAAGCAGTTTCTGACAACATTGATAGACCTGCCTTTTTCGATTTCGCCTGTTATAGCGGGTCTGATCTTTGTCCTTACTTTTGGCAGAAAAGGACTATTTTATGATTTAATGGATCGATTCGGCATAAAAATAGTTTTTGCACTGCCAGGTATATTACTGGCCACCGTATTTGTAACATTTCCATTTGTAGTTAGAGAACTGATACCTCTTATGGAGGCACAGGGATACGAGGAAGAAGTTGCTGCTGCAAGTATGGGAGCAAAAGGGTTTACTATATTTCGGAGAATTACATTACCCAATATAAAATGGGGGTTATTATACGGAATTATATTATGTACGGCAAGAGCAATGGGAGAATTTGGAGCTGTGTCGGTTGTCTCCGGCCATATTAGAGGAAAAACGAACACGCTGCCTTTACATATTGAAATTTTATACAGTGAATATCAATTCTCGTCAGCCTTTGCAGTATCCTCTTGTTTAGTAATTATAGCCATACTAATTCTGATTCTTCGAAACATAGTTGAGTGGAAAGCCAAAAAGAGCAGATAGGAAAGGAAACTTATGTATATAGAAGTTAAGAATTTAAACAAATCATATGGAGATTATAAAGCCTCCAGAGAAGTCAGTTTTACTATCAAAAAAGGGAATTTAGTCGCCCTGCTGGGGCCAAGCGGCAGCGGTAAAACCACAATCCTTAGAATGTTAGCAGGTCTTGAAGGTCCTGACTCAGGAGATATCTATATTGATGGTAAACGGGTCAATGACATATCCCGGGGGAACGCGGAATTGGATTTGTATTTCAGAATTATGCTTTGTTCCGTCATATGACCGTTTATGAAAATATTGCCTTTGGCTTACAGATTAAAAAGGTTAGTAAGGCAGATGTCAAACGAAGAGCGGAGGAATTAATTGAGTTAGTGGGGCTTAAAGAACTGGATAAAAGATATCCTCACCAGCTTTCCGGTGGTCAAAGACAAAGGGTAGCTTTTGCCAGAGCCCTGGCACCTAACCCCTCCGTGCTTCTGTTGGATGAACCTTTTGCAGCCATTGATGCAAAGGTTCGTAAAGAACTCCGCAACTGGTTAAAGGATATGATTCATAAATTGGGTGTAACCAGTATTTTCGTAACCCATGACCAGGAAGAAGCTATTGATGTGGCAGATGAAATTATTGTTACCAATCTGGGTGTGGTGGAGCAGAAAGGAACTCCTGTTGAAATATATAAAAATCCATTAACGCCATTTGTAGCACATTTTATCGGGGAATCCAGTGTAATTGAAAATGCCGGAATATTTAAAGGATTTAAAGATTTGTATGAAGATAAAAAATCCATTATAAGACCTGAATTTATAGAAATTGGCAGGATGGAAGAATTCAGCAATCCCTCTGCTGCTGATAAGGGGATTATACGTAATATTAATTTCCATGGTTCTTCCTGGGAAATTACAGTTGATATTAATGGCTGTCAGCTGTCCGGCTACCGTTCTCTGGAAAAGGCTCCTCTTAAAGAGGGAGAGGAAGTTGGGGTACTGATTCACAGGCTTTATTTATTTGATGATCAGGAAACCAAGATTATCGAAAATAAATTAAAAATTGATCCAATGCCGGTATATATTTAGAATTTACTATAACTTAAAGGAGCGAACACGGGTGGTATTAAAGAAAAAGAAACTTTATACGGATATTTTAATCATCGGCGGCGGAACTGCAGGCTGTTATGCTGCTATTACTATAACCGGACAAAGTGATAAGAAGGTAATAATAGCAGAAAAAGCGAATATAAAGCGTAGTGGTTGTCTGGCAGCCGGAGTAAATGCACTGAATGCTTATATTGTCAAAGGAAAAACTCCTGAAGATTATCTGGAATATGTAAAACAAGATGCGAATGGGCTGATACGGGAGGACCTGGTATTAACCATGGCGGAACGTCTCAACAAGGTAACCCGTCATTTGGAAAAACTGGGTTTAGTTATTTTAAAAGATGAAAATGGAGAATACGTTACGAGAGGTAACCGTAATATCAAAATTAACGGAGAAAATATTAAACCTATTTTAGCTGATGCGGTATATGAACAGGAAAATATAAAAGTCATAAATAAGGTTAATATCATTGATTATATTGTCAAAGACAACTGTGTCTTAGGTGCATATGGTTTCAGTATAGAAGAAAATATTTTTTATATCATTTATGCAAAAGGTGTCATTTGTTCCACCGGTGGTGCAGCCGGAATCTACAAACCTAATAATACCGGATTTTCCAAACATAAAATGTGGTATCCTCCCTTTAATACCGGTGCCGGTTATGCTATGGGAATAAGAGCCGGAGCAGAAATGACTACATTTGAAATGCGCTTTATTGCATTAAGATGTAAGGATACCATCGCTCCAACCGGAACCATAGCACAAGGGGTATCTGCTCCCAGATTAACAGTTTAGGTGAAATCTATGATAATAAATATGGGGCACCAACCACACCGAACCGGGTTTATTCTACAGTTGAAGAAAACAAACAGGGCAGGGGGCCCTGCTTTTTAAAGACAGAGGGAATCAGTCCTGAAGCGGAAGAAGAATTATTAAAGGCATATCTTAATATGGCACCGGCACAAACCTTAAAATGGATGGAACGAGGGGTTGGACCTGCAACAGAAAATGTAGAGATAGAAGGAACAGAACCTTATATTGTCGGCGGTCATACCAGCAGCGGATACTGGGTGGATACAGACAGGCAGACCACAATTGCCGGGTTATATGCCGCAGGTGATGTGGCCGGAGGATGTCCCCAGAAGTATGTTACAGGCAGCCTGGTAGAAGGAGAAATCGCTGCGGAGGCAGTAATCGGGTATATTACTACGAAATCCACCCGGACGCGAAATTGTCAACTAACTGAAATTTTGTCCCAAGAAGCTTTCATTGAGGAAGAAGATAAGAAATACGAAGAAATTTCAAACTATTTTGTTAATCCGGGGGGTGTTTATACCGTGAATCAGCTGGAAGAAGCCATGCAGAAAGTAATGGATGAATATGCGGGGGGAATATCCGGCAACTATGGCTATAACGAGGTGAAACTTACAATAGCTAAAAACAGGATACAGGATATTATAAAATTAGCAGGAAAACTTCATGCAGATGATAATTATGATCTGATGAAAATCTATGAATTAATAGACCGCCTTGTGGTAGCCAAAACAGTAATTGCCCATTTACAAGCCAGAAAAGAAACAAGATGGCATTCGTTCCAGGAAAATCTGGATTATCCAGAGCAAAATGATAAGGATTATTTTGTATATATTAATTCTATTTTAAAAGACGGTGAAATTCAAATTATGAAAAGAAATTTTGTAGATCGGAGGCAGACTTATGAGCATAAGAATTAATCCTGATTTATGTGTCGGATGCGGAAACTGCAGGGAAGTATGTCCTGGATCCTTATTGTTCAAAGATAAAGAGAATAATAAAACCTTTATCAAATATCCGGATGAATGCTGGGGTTGTACCTCCTGTCTAAAGGAATGCGAATTTGAAGCAATCTCATATTTCTTAGGAGCAGATATCGGCGGAAATGGCACTACAATGCATGTGAAAGAAGAGAAAAAAGAACTTCATTGGTATATAGCAAATCACGATGGCAGTAAAAAGATTATCACCATAGATAAAACGAAAGCAAATTCTTATTAAGGATAGAGCTGGCAGCAGGTAATTTTTTACCGGCTGATAATCAATATGGAAAATCTAATATGAAAGAGGAGGACTTAACATGAATCATTTAGATGAGTTAGAAGCAGAAAGTATCTATATACTTAGGGAAGCATATAAAAGTTTGGAAAACTGGGTATGCTCTGGTCCATTGGAAAGGATTCAACCGTACTTATGTGGTTGGCCAAAAAAGCTTTTTACGGTTACTGCCCATTTCCCTTTATCCATGTAGATACTACCTATAAGATACCCCGGATGATTGAATACCGTGATAAAATTGCTAAGGAATTAAATATAGACCTCATAGTACATACCAACGAGGAAGCTGTGAAAGCTGGTATGGGACCGGACCATGGAAGACTGATATGCTGCAAAGCTTTAAAAACAGACGGATTACAGCAGGTTGTGGAAAAATATGAATTTGAAGGTTTGATTTTAGGTGTCAGACGGGATGAAGAAGGTTCCCGTTCCAAAGAAAGAGTATTCAGTGAAAGAAATAAAGACTATGAATGGGATTATACCAACCAGCCTCCGGAACTTTGGGACCAGTTTAAAACGGATTTTCCGAAAGGCAATCATATCCGTGTTCATCCGATTCTTCACTGGAATGAGATTGATGTGTGGGAATACATATTAAGGGAAAATATTCCTTTAATAGATTTATACTTTGCAAAAGACGGAAAACGCTACCGCAGTTTAGGCTGTGCTCCATGTACCGGTACCATTGATTCAACTGCAAGTACCATTGAAGAAATCATTGAAGAATTAAAACATACGAAAACCAGTGAACGTGCAGGCCGTGCCCAGGATCAGGAGGATGCATATGCCATGCAGAAGCTCCGTAAAGATGGTTACATGTAAGGAGGACCGAAAGAATGAGCAAGAATAGAGAGACTTTAAAGATTGTAGTAGTAGGTCATGTTGATCATGGTAAATCAACAGTAATCGGCCGCCTGTTATACGATACCAATTCTTTGCCGGAAGGTGCTATTGACAGGGTAAAACGTATTTCAAAAGAAAAAGGAAAACCTTTTGAATATGCATACCTGTTAGATGCCTTTGAAGAAGAACAGAAACAGGGCATTACCATTGATACCACCCAGCTTCAGTTTTTTACCAAGAGAAGAGATTATGTAATAATTGATGCTCCCGGTCATAAAGAGTTCCTAAAAAACATGATATCCGGTGCGGCCAGTGCAGAAGCGGCACTGCTTGTAATTGATGCCAATGAAGGAATTAAAGAACAGTCCAAAAGACATGGTTACATCTTATCTTTATTGGGAATCCAGAAAGTTTATGTAATTGTAAATAAAATGGATTTAATTGACTATTCCGAAGAAACATATCATGCTATTAAAAAGGAATTCAATGAATTCTTAAATTCCTTACAGGTTACTCCTTTAGATTATATTCCAATCTCCGCATTTTATGGTGAGAATATTGCAAGTTATTCTGCAAAAATGCCCTGGTACCATGGTAAACCCATCTTAGAAGCCATTGACGAGATTCCAAAGGATAAGGATATTTCTCATAAACCGTTGCGTCTCCCCATACAGGATGTCTATAAATTTGATAATAGAAGAATTATTGTGGGCAGAATAGAAGCCGGAACCTTAAAGGCTGGGGATGAGATACACATAACACCCGGTAATAAAACTACCAGAGTTAAGACAATAGAAGCCTGGGTTCAAAAAGATCAGACCGATGTGGTATCTGCCGGACAATCGGTGGGTATTACAGTGGAAGATGAGTTTTTCAACAAACGTGGAGAGATTATCAGCCATAAGGATGTTATACCCGTTGTTTCCAACCGTTTCCGTGCCAATGTGTTCTGGATGGGCAAAAATGACCTGGTTACCAATAAGAAGTATAAAATCAAACTGGCAACGGCGGAGGTAGAAGCTGAAATTAAATCTATTTTAAAAGTTATTGATGCCAGTACCTTATCCGGTGAAGAAAAGGCATTGAGAGTTAAGATAAATGATGTTGCTGAAATCATCGTTGAAACCAAGGAATCGGTTGCTTTTGATGAATTCAGAAACAGTAAGGTAACAGGCCGTTTTGTTATTGTTGACGGTTATGATGTCGCCGGCGGCGGTATTATCTCCAAAGCAGAGGAAGCGGCGAATTTAAAGAGCGGATTTGTTAAGGATGACCTTTACTTAAACAGCAGAATTTTTGATGAATATTATTACAGTGTTCAGGACAATAGTATTAAAATGTTCAGACAGATAATAAGCTGTATCATGTGGGTAACGAAATAGGCACGGTTGGTGATACTTATTCCTATCCGGATTCTTTTAACATAATAGGTATCCGTGATGGTGTCGTTGTTAAAATACGCGGCAGGATCATAGAAGATATATTGGCTTTACAGGATTATACCTATGATAATCTGCCGCTTATCAATGCAAGAGGTTTTGGTATCCGTGTTAGTACGAAAGAAGAGTTTGAACAATTAATGGAAGAACGTAATCGTAAGCTAAATATTACTACAGATGTAGAATTTTCCAACCAATGGTTTTCCTTAGATCAATATAAACATATTAAATTCAATGAGGACGTTTATACGATTGAATATAATATATAAAATGTAGATATTAATGCAGCTTTTTCAGCCAAAGAGTAAGAACTTAGTTTACAGTTATTAAGTTCTTTTTCTCTTTGGCTGCTTTAGTTAAAACGAAATGTCAGTTAAATTTGAAAACTGTATCTATTGCAAATTAGAATAGAATGTAATAAACTACCTAATAGTACTCATTTTCAGACCCATTGCTGATATAAAAATGAAATTATGGTCATTAAAGAAAGCAAGAGTGACAAGTATATGATTTTAAGCATTGATATTATGCTAAATAACCCCATAAATACTATTTATTTAGAACAGTGAAACTATGGAAGAAAAAATGGAGGCTTATATATGATAGAAAGTGTAGTTTTTGATATGGATGGTGTTCTATTTGATACGGAAAGAGTGTGTAATGATGTCTGGCTTCAGGTTGGAGAAGAAATGAATATAAAAGATATTGATATAGCCATAACGAAATGTGTAGGATTAAATTCGGTTGATACCAGACAGTTCTTTTTAAAACAGTTTGGATCTGATTTCCCGTATGAAAAGTTTCGGGAACGTTCCTCTGTATTATTTGGAGAAATTATAGAAACAGAGGGTCTTCCGGTAAAACCGGGGGTGTTTGAACTACTTAACTTTTTGCAGGAGAATGATTATAAAATAGCATTAGCTACTTCAACTAATAAAGGGAATGTTATGAATTACCTTAATAAGGCAGGGATCACCCATTATTTTCAGGCAATCGTAACAGGTGATATGGTTGAACACGGAAAACCGGATCCTGAGATTTATCTAAAAGCATGTATGGAACTTGGTTCCATACCGGAATGCAGCATAGCCATAGAGGATTCCCCCAATGGTTTAAAAGCCGCCTATCATGCCGGTATGAAACCAATTATGGTACCGGATTTAATTCAACCGGATGAAGAAATTAAAAAATTAATAGATGGAAAATTTGATTCCTTGTCAGAAGTAATAAATTATTTGCAAAACTGTAAGTAGAAGTGACAATACATATTATATAGGCAATTGCAACAATGTATTATTAAATCGGAGAATAATTAAGTTTTCGGTACTTCGCCGGTGTAATTCCTTTATATTTTTTAAAGGATTTGATAAAATAACTTAAATTATTAAAACCGACGCCAAAGGATATATCCGTTATGGATGTGTCTGTATTAAGCAATTGATAGCAGGCACGTTCCACCCGGTAATAATTTAAATAGTCAATCGGACTTTTATGAGTCATTTCCTGAAAAAAGCGGCAGAAATATTTTGGTGACATACCGGCTGCTTTGGATAACTGTTCTAAGGTTATCTGGTCGGGGTAGGAATTCTCTATTACTTCCAACACCTGTTTTAATTGCAGAATACGTCTGTGGTTCTGTGGTGTCTGCAGGGAATCGGTTACATAATCACCGTTTTCTAATATAATTCCCAAAAGCTGATAGAGGCAGCCTTGTACAATTAATTGGTACCCGTACTTTTTATGATCCATAACATCAAACAATTGCCATACCGCTTTATGAAATTCCGAAGTTTCTTTTTTATAAAATTCTTTTATATTTATGACATGATTCATGATGTCCTGGATAAATTTCTGACAGACATTATCTTTTTTCAAAAGCATATTCATGTCAAATACAATACATTCGTATATACAACCCTCCGGTATCCCGGCATGCAGCGTCCCGCTGTTTATAAAATTACATCACCCTGTTCTGCCCGAATTTCATTTTCATCCAGAGATATGGTAAAAGTACCCTCCAAAATACGAATAATTTCATATTCTACATGCCAGTGATAAGGCATGGCATATTGGGGGTGCTGACTGTCGATATGATAAAATTCTATAGGAAAATCAAAGGTTCCGCGCATTTTTCTTTCATTATAATCTATATATTGCATATGACCCCCTGAATGTGAAAATTGTTATATTTTTTGCTATTATATCACAAGTATTAAAGTAGATTCAAGTATATACTATAATAGAACTGAAGATAGTATGTATTATCTATCAAATTATTATATTAATGGAGGTATTTCAAATGGCAAAAAGCAGATTAATTGGAGATTATCCGGTAATCGGAATCAGACCTACTATTGACGGACGAAGAGGAGTTCTTAAGGTGCGTGAATCACTGGAAGAACAGACTATGAATATGGCTAAGGCAGCAGCAGAACTTTTTACAAAGAATTTAAGATATTCCAATGGAGAACCGGTGAAAGTTGTTATCGCCGATACTACCATCGGACGTGTTGCAGAAGCAGCAGCCTGCGCAGACAAATTTAAAAAAGCAGGTGTGGATATTACTCTTACCGTTACACCTTGCTGGTGTTACGGTTCCGAAACCATGGATATGGACCCAATGACAATTAAAGGTGTTTGGGGATTTAATGGAACAGAAAGACCGGGAGCAGTATATCTGGCAGCAGTTTTAGCAGGACATGCACAAAAAGGACTTCCTGCATTCGGTATTTACGGACATGACGTTCAGAATGCTGATGATACGGATATTCCTGAAGATGTAAAAGAAAAATTATTACGTTTCGGACGTGCAGCCGTAGCAGCAGCTACTATGAGGGGTAAATCTTATTTACAGATCGGTTCCATCTGTATGGGTATTGCCGGTTCCATCATCAATCCTGAATTCTTTGAAGAATATCTGGGAATGAGAGTTGAATCCGTAGATGAAGTGGAAATTATCCGTAGAATGACTGAAGAAATTTATGATAAAGCAGAATATGAGAAAGCATTAGCCTGGACAAAAGCAAACTGTCCGGAAGGCTTCGATAAAAATCCATCAGACATACAGAGTTCACCGGAACAAAAAGAAAAAGACTGGGAATTTGTTGTTAAAATGATGTGTATTATCAAGGATTTATATAATGGTAATCCAAATCTTCCTGAAGAGGCTAAGGAAGAAAGAGTTGGACATAATGCAATAGCAGGTGGTTTCCAGGGACAAAGACAATGGACTGACTTTTATCCAAACTGTGACTTCCCGGAAGCAATGCTTAATTCTTCTTTTGACTGGGAGGGTGCAAGAGAACCTTATATCCTTGCAACAGAAAATGATACCTTAAACGGTACCAGCATGTTATTCGGTAAATTATTAACCAATACAGCACAGATTTTTGCAGACGTAAGAACTTACTGGAGTCCTGAAGCAGTAAAGAAAGCAACCGGTTATGATCTTGAGGGTGTGGCTAAGGAATCCCAAGGTTTCATTCATTTAATTAATTCCGGTGCAGCCTGCATTGATGCCTGCGGTGAAGTAAAAGATACTGATGGTAATGGTATAATCAAACCTTTCTGGGAAATGACAGAAGACGATCAAAAAGCCTGCTTAAAAGCAACTACCTGGAATGCGGCCGATAACGGTTATTTCAGAGGCGGCGGTTATTCCTCCAGATTTTTAACCAGAAGTGAAATGCCGGTTACTATGATGCGTTTAAATATTGTAAAAGGTTTAGGCCCTGTAATGCAATTGGTAGAGGGTTATACCGTAAATCTTCCGGAAGAAGTATCTGACAAGTTATGGAAGAGAACAGACTATACCTGGCCATGTACCTGGTTTGCTCCAAGACTTACCGGAACAGGAGCCTTTAAATCAGCTTATGACGTTATGAATAATTGGGGTGCAAACCATGGTGCTATCAGTTATGGTCACATCGGAGCCGATATCATCACATTATGTTCTATCTTAAGAATACCGGTATGTATGCATAATGTACCGGATGAAAAAATATTCAGACCTGCATCCTGGAATGCTTTCGGTATGGATAAAGAAGGACAGGATTACAGAGCATGTGAGGCTTATGGTCCGCTTTATAAATAATAAAGGAGGGTTTAGCCGTGAAAAAAGTATTAGCGTTTGATTTTGGAGCTTCCAGCGGAAGAGCTATGCTTGGTATTTACGACGGTACCTCGATACAGTTAAAGGAAATTCACCGGTTTTCCAATGATCCGGTTATAGTTAACGGAACTATGTACTGGGATATCCTCCGATTGTTTCATGAAATTAAGCAGGGATTATTAAAAGCAAAACATGAGTCGGATTTTGACAGTATCGGAATCGATACCTGGGGTGTTGACTTTGGTTTGCTTGATAAAGACGGAAATTTACTGGAGAATCCGGTACATTACAGGGATAAGCGAACCTTAGGAATGCTGGAGAAAAGTTTTGAAAAATTACCTAAAGCAGATTTCTACAGTATTACCGGTAATCAGTTTATGGAGATAAATACAGCTTTCCAGTTATTATCCCTAAAGTTAAACAGGGCAGAATTATTAGAGCGGGCGGATAAAATGTTATTAACACCGGATTTATTTAACTTTATGTTAACCGGAGTAAAAGCATCGGAATATTCCATCGCTTCAACCAGTCAGCTCTTGGATGCAAAAAAGGGTGTCTGGTCAGAAAAGGTTATTGAAGCCCTTGGTTTACCAAAGAGTATATTTGCTTCTATTGTGGCAAGCGGTACTAAAGTCGGTGTTCTATCGGATGAAATCTGTGAGGAACTGGGTGTTAAAAAATGTGATGTCATTGCCGTAGCCGGTCATGATACCCAAAGCGCCTTAGTTGCAGTACCGGCAGAAGAAGATAATTTTATTTTCATAAGCTGCGGTACCTGGTCTCTGATCGGAACAGAACTGGATAAGCCTCTTATCAATGAGAAATCCGATTATTATAATATAACCAATGAAGGCGGTTACGGCGGTAAAGCTTCATTCCTAAAAAATATAACCGGTTTGTGGCTTATTCAGGAAAGCAGAAGACAATGGATCAGGGAAGGTCATGAGTACAATTTTGGCCAGCTGGAAGATTTAGCACTTAATGCAAAAGCATTTGCCTGTTTCATTGATCCGGATGCCCCGGAATTTTCACCGGCAGGGGATATGCCCTCACGAATTCAGGATTATTGCAGACGTACGGGACAAATAGTACCCGAAACAGTGGGTGAGATTGTGCGCTGTATTAACGAAAGCCTGGCTCTGAAATATCGCTATGCACTGGAACAAATCAGCGATTGTACAGGACATGTTTATAATAATATTCATATGGTAGGCGGAGGCATCCAAAGCAAACAACTCTGTCAATTTACGGCTAATGCCAGCGGATGTGCAGTAACAGCCGGACCGGTTGAAGCTACGGTTCTTGGTAATGTTGCCCTTCAGTTAATGGCATCCGGTCAGATTAAGGATATTGCAGAGGCAAGAAGGATAATCGGACAGTCACCTGACATAGTAAAATATGAACCAACAGAGAAAGAGTCCTGGGAAGAAGCTTATATGCGTTATAAGAAAATTATACAGAAGTAAGCCAATTTTTATTGGATAAACTAACTGTATAAAGATTTATTAAATTTTATTTTATATTTATTCTGCTGCGGTTGTTGTAATGAACTTTATAGGAATTATATGAAATCATGTAATATTTAATAATAATTACAATAATTAATTATAGAAAAATTAATCAAATAATTACAACAACCGCGTGAATGAATGATGTATGGAGGTCAATATGTTAAAAGGTATACCTGCAATTTTATCACCGGAATTATTAAAAGTTCTGTGTGAAATGGGACACAGTGACCGTTTGGTTATCTCAGACGGTAATTTTCCCGCGGAATCCATGGGAAAAAATGCAATTGTTATCCGTTGTGACGGTCATGGAGTACCGGAACTATTAGATGCTATTTTAAAAGTATTTCCTTTAGATACTTATACCGATAAACCGGTTAATCTCATGGAGGTTATGCCTGGTGATACGGTTGAAACACCTATTTGGGATACGTATAAAAAAATTGTAACAAAATATGATAATCGTGGTGAAAAAGCGGTTGGAGGCATTGAGCGGTTTAAATTTTATGAAGAAGCGAAAACAGCTTATGCTATCATAGCTACCAGTGAAAAAGCACTTTATGCCAATATCATGCTGCAAAAAGGTGTTGTAGTGGAAGAATAACAGTTTTAGTTTATCTTAATGTTTAATACTAATAATAGAAAACAGACTTGATGTTTGAGATGTCAGAATTTTCTGATTAACCTTAATAATCAGGTCTGCTTTTATTTAAATAGGAAAGTTCTTCAAATTTTTCTATTTAATAAAAGCCCGACCGGAGGCGTACGAATGCAAAAAAGATTATATCCTTTGGGTAGCACCGGCGCGACTGCATTTGGCTCACAAAGCGATCAAGGCCCTCATGTGAGGAATTTAGAGAGGTTAAGCGAACTTGTCGACATTGTTCCATTACATATTGAAATTTTCGTGTATGTTTTAAAAAGTTTATGATATAATGAAAGCGGAATGAGGAATTGCAAGTAGAACTTGCAGATTCCGATTGGAGCAACAAGATCATGAACATGGATTTCGTTCATGATATAATGAAAGCGGAATGAGGAATTGCAAGTAGAACTTGCAGATTCCGATTGGAGCAACAAGATCATGAACACGGATTTCGTTCATGATATAATGAATGAAGAATTGCATGTTATATTCCATCGTTCTTGCAGGAATAAACGGGAAACAGACAGAGAGAGGTTTACAAATGAATATTTATAATATCAGTATAAGTTATAAAACAGCTCCCGTTGAAATAAGAGAATTACTGGCATTTCAGAAGGAAGAAAAAAAAGATTTCATTAAAGCTGCGTTGCAAAAAAGTGATGTCAGGGAATGTGTGTTGATAACCACCTGTAATCGAACGGAAGTATATGCTGCCGGCGGGAAAATGGCAGCCGATCAGATAATGCAGTTATTAGTGGAAAGAAAAAATTTAAATTATGACCATGTGATAAAGTATTATCTTAGGTATCAGAATGAAAAGGCAGTGAAACATTTATTTCAGGTTATCTGTGGCTTGGATTCCATGTTAATTGGAGAAGATGAAATTCTGGGTCAGGTAAAAGATGATTATCAACTAGCCTTGCAGGCAGGTACAACGGACTTCTTATTAAATACCTTGTTTCGGATTGCCATAACCTGTGCCAAAAAAGTGAAAACGGATACGAAAATATCAAAAACTTCAATCTCCATCGGTACCTTAGCAGCAAATGAGGTATTTCGCTTTTCTGATAAAGCTCAGGTAAAAAAAGTTTTAATTATTGGGTTATCCGGTAAATTTGGAACAATAGTAATGAAAAATCTGTACCATAATAAAAGTGTTAAAATTATGGGAACAATACGAAACCACAATATACCGGATGAATTAGTCATATCCTATCCTGAAGTAAAAATGATTGATTATAATAAACGATATGATACAATAAAAGACGCAGATATCATAATCAGCGCAACATCAAGTCCTCACTACACCATTACTTCTGAAGAACTAAAGAAGTATATATCGGATAAAAAGGAACGGCTGTTTATAGATCTGGCAGTACCTACGGATATAGATAAAAATATTGAGAAATTAGAGAACGTGAAGCTTATAGATATAGATTATTTCAAACAAATCGCTGAAGTAAATAATAACTTAAAACATCAGGAAATTGAAGCAGCAAAAATAATCATTGATAAACAGGTGGATGAATTTTATAAAGAAATTAATTTCAGGAATTTTATTCCTTGCATGAATGAATTAAAAGAAGTGTTTGAAAATCAATCCTTTGAAAGTATTATGTATAAGATTCGGAATCAGGTAACCAATGATGAGTTGAAAGTAATAATACAAAGCTTTACAAAACTGATAGAAAATAAATAGTATAAAAAGTTTAAGGAGAATTTAACGTGGCATATTTCCCCATGTTTGTAGACTTAAAAGATGAAGTGTGTATTGTAATCGGCGGTGGTATGGTTGCTTATAGGAAAATAAAAGCCTTACTGGAATTTGAAGCCGAAGTAGTTGTTATTGCCCCGGAATTTTGTGAATGTGTAAGGTCTTTAAAGAATAAAATTACAATGCTAAATAAATCCTATGAAACTACTGATATAAAAGCTGCATTTACAGTAATAGCAGCAACGGATGACATTAATTTAAATACAAGGATTTCAAAGGAATGCAGGGAACTTAAGATCCCGGTAAATGTGGTTGATAAAAAGGAAGAATGCAGTTTTATATTTCCGGCGTACGTTAAGAAAGGTGCCATAACCGTAGGCGTAACCAGTTCCGGTAAAAGTCCTATTATTTCACAACGAATCAAAAATAAAATAAAAGAGGTTATTCCTGATTACATGGAAGAGCTGGTAGAGATTCTTGGTGACATAAGGGATGAGGTACAGTTATCTTTTGAACAGGAAGAAGAGCGAAAACAGGTATATAAGCAGTTAATGGAATTAGGTTGTTTAAAACAAGGTAAACTTACAAAAACGGATATACAGGATATTATAAAGAAAATAAAAGAAAATTAGGAAATCTAGCCTAGCTAAGTCTTGCGGAGGAATCAGTGAAACAGTATATTAAAATAGGAACAAGAAAAAGTAAACTTGCCATGGTACAGACGGAAATGGTTGTGAATGCAATCAAAAAAGTAAATACTGATATTGAAATTGAACTTGTTCCAATGACTACCATTGGTGATAAGGTTTTGGATAAGCCTTTAGAAAGTTTTGGCGGAAAAGGAGCGTTTATCAGTGAGTTTGAAGATGCTTTGCTTACGGGGAAAATTGATATGGCAGTACATAGTGCAAAGGATATGCCAATCAGTCTTCCGAAAGGACTATCAATTCTTGCCGTATCCTTAAGGGAAGATCCAAGAGACGTACTTGTAACCAGAAAAAATTGCCCGCTTCCTCAAAATGGTATTGTTGGAACCAGCAGTTTAAGGAGACAGATTCAGATAGAAGAACTTTACCCGGTACAGACGAAAAACCTGAGGGGGAATGTTGGTACCAGGCTTTTGAAATTGCAAAATAAAGAATATGACGGCATTATTTTAGCGGCAGCCGGTTTAAAGAGACTTAACTTCCAGGAGGACAAGGAATACGATTTCATGTATTTAGATGAGGATAGCTTTATTCCTGCGGCGGGGCAGGGTATCATTGCCATAGAGGGAAGAGAGGAAGCAGCTTTACAAGCTGTATTGCAATCTTTCAATCATATGGAATCCATGTATAACCTGGAGACAGAAAGAGAAGTATTAAAGCTTCTTAATGCCGGATGCAGTGAGCCTGTCGGAGTTTATTCCAATATAGATAAAGACAAGATAATACTTCGCGTAATATATAAATATAAGAATAAAGTTATCCGGGTAAATGGGATTGCAAAAATTGAAGAGAGATTGCTTTTAGCAAAAAAATTAGTAAATGATATTATTAATTTTGAATAAATAGTTTTATTAATTAAGAATAATGAATATTTATGAATGCCGTATATTAACTAATAATGATAAATGTATAATTGCAGGAGATTTATATGAATAAAAATGGGATGGTTTATTTGGTAGGTGCCGGGCCGGGCGATCCGGAACTGCTGACCTTAAAAGGAAAAGCAAGATTAGAAGAATGTGAAGTAGTTATTTATGACAGATTAGCTTCTGATTCTTTACTGGATTTCGTACCTTATCAAAGTGAGAAAATATATGTAGGCAAAGAAGTTGGAAGACATAGCTTTAATCAGGAAGCCATAAATCAAATCATCATAGAAAAAGCCTTAGAGGGAAAAAGGGTCGTTCGCTTAAAAGGCGGAGATCCTTTTGTGTTCGGAAGAGGCGGGGAAGAAGTAATTGCTTTGCAAAAGGCCGGTATACCTTTCCAGGTAATTCCGGGAATTACTTCAGCTATTGCGGCTGCAACATATGCAGGTATTCCCGTAACCCATAGGGGTATCAGCAGAAGTTTTCACGTTGTTACAGGTCATACGAAAGACACTGATAACGAACTTGTGGAGAATTTTGAAACTTTGGCTAAATTAGAGGGAACTCTTATTTTTTTAATGGGAATGGGTAATTTATCCCTTATTGTTAACGAACTAATCAGATACGGTAAGGATGGCAATACGCCGGCAGCGGTTATCTCTAACGGAACGACCAATCAGCAAAAAACGGTTAGAGGTACCTTACTTACCATAGAAGAAAAAGTAAAGGAAGAGAATATTCAGGCACCGGCTGTTATTCTTATTGGTGCTGTTACAGAACTTGATATGAAATCGTTACAATACGGAAGATTATCGGGGTTAAGGATTGGTGTTACCGGCACACCTAAATTAACGGAAAAATTAACGAACCAGTTAAGAAATGAGGAAGCTTATGTAGATAATCTAAGCTTTTTATATGTGAAAGAAACGGAGGAACTTACTGAATTAAAAAGGGCTATCGATTGTATTCTGGAGTATACCTGGATTGTATTTACCAGTACCAATGGAGTTGATCTGTTCTTTCAATATTTAAAAGAAAACCAATTTGACTATCGTAAATTAGGTCATATTTCCTTTGCAGTAGTAGGAAATGGGACAAAAGAAGCCCTTATGAGGCAGGGTTTTATAGCTGATTATATGCCGGAGGTGTATACAACCGTATCATTAGCTCACGGTCTGGTGAAAAGCTTGAAAAAAGAAGATAAGGTGCTGATTCCCCGCGCTGTAAACGGTTCCAAAGATCTTACACAAATTTTAAGTGATTATTCCATACCCTATACGGATATTAAATTATATTCAATCGAAACAGATAAAGAAAAGTATAACAGGATAACTTCTAACCTGCTTGATTATGATTATTTAACATTTGCCAGTGCTTCAGGAGTTGAGGGATTTTTTAGAGAATCAGACAGTTTAAAACTAAATACCGGGAAAACTAAGATTGTCTGTATCGGTGATATTACAGCGAAAAAACTTAATGAATACGGAATAACAAATTACCTTATTGCAAGAGAATATAGCGTACCCGGATTGGTTGATTGTATTATGGAAGATATAAAAAAGGTCTAAAGCAAACGTTACCAGTAAAGCAATCAAGAAATAAATTATGCAAATTAACGGAACCATAATTTAATATTGGCTTTTGCCGGGCGAATCATACTAAAGAAAAATATATAATTCAATGATAATAGGAGGATAATTATGATTAGGAGAAGAAGGCTTCGGGTAAATGAAACGATACGGGCTTTAGTCAGGGAAACCAGTATACAGATATCGGATCTTATATATCCAATGTTTGTTGTCGAAGGGGAAAATCAAAAGAATCCCGTGGAGTCCATGCCTGGAATTTATCAATATTCCATTGACAGATTGGGAGAAGAATTAGAACGCGTTAATATACGCGGAATAAAAAGCATCCTGATATTTGGAATTCCGGAACATAAAGATGAAGTAGGTAGTCAGGCATATAATGAGAACGGAATTGTTCAAAAGGCGATCCGTTTTATAAAGAAAAAATATCCAGATTTTGTCGTGGTTGCGGATATCTGCCTTTGTGAATACACTTCTCATGGTCATTGCGGTTTAATTAAGGACGGGGTTATACTAAATGACGAAACATTACCCTTATTGGCAGATGCAGCCGTTAGCTGTGCTAAAGCAGGAGCTGATATTATAGCACCATCCGATATGATGGATGGTCATATACATGCAATCCGTACGGCACTGGATGAACACGGCTTTCTTCATACTCCTATTATGGCCTACAGCGCAAAATATTCTTCCGGTTATTATTCACCTTTCCGCGATGCGGCACATTCCGCACCGGCATTTGGTGACCGCAAAACGTATCAGATGGATTATGCTAATGTGAAAGAAGCTATTCGAGAAGTAAAGGATGATATTGAGGAGGGTGCCGATATTGTCATGGTAAAGCCGGCTTTGGCTTATCTGGATGTCATTAAATCCGTTGCTTTGGAAACGGATTATCCAATTGCTGCTTATAATGTAAGCGGAGAATATGCTATGGTAAAAGCGGCAGCTTTAAACGGGTGGATTGACGAGAAGAAGATAGTTATGGAAAATTTGATTGCAATGAAACGTGCCGGTGCTAAAATTATTATTACATATCATGCCTTGGACGTTGCAGGCTGGATATCCAATAATTAATAGTGATAAAAAATTTAGATCAGGAAAGGTTGCCACGCAGCTATTCTTCGCATATATAGTGGCAATATCGCAGATGGGTTTGCGATATGTAATAGGGATAAAGCATGAAAAATCAAATATCAGAAATATTATATAAGGAAGCAATCCGGTTCCTGCCGGGTGGTGTGAACAGTCCGGTCAGAGCATTTGGATCGGTAGGCAGAACTCCTGTCTTTATAGAAAAAGCAAAAGGCAGTAAAATCTATGATGCAGACGGCAATGAATATATTGATTATGTTTGTTCCTGGGGACCGGCTATTTTAGGTCATGCCCAGGAAGCAGTTATAGCAGAGGTTAACAAGGCTGTAAGAGACGGTTTGACTTTTGGAGCACCTACAAAAAAAGAAGTGATACTGGCTGAATTAATATCCCAGATAATGCCTTCCATGGAGATGGTACGTTTAGTAAGTTCCGGGACCGAAGCCGTCATGAGTGCCATTCGGACTGCCAGAGGTTTCACAAAAAAGGATATGATAATCAAATTCAGAGGCTGTTACCACGGTCATTCTGACGGTTTATTAGTAAAGGCAGGTTCCGGGGCACTTACTCAGGCGGTACCTGACAGTGCAGGTGTACCGAAATCCTATACCGAGAATACCTTAATTGCGGAGTATAATGATAAATCATCCGTGCAGCAGTTGTTTGAAGAATATAAAGGAAAAATAGCTGCAGTTATCGTTGAGCCGGTAGCTGCTAATATGGGTGTGGTTCTTCCGGAAGAAGATTTCTTACCTTTCTTAAGAAATATTACAAATGAGAATGGTTCTTTACTTATTTTTGATGAAGTAATTACCGGCTTTCGTTTAGGAATCGGAGGAGCTCAGGAGTATTATAAAATAAAACCGGATCTTACTACTCTTGGGAAAATTGTAGGCGGAGGTATGCCAATAGGAGCATATGGCGGAAGAAAAGATATTATGCAGATGGTATCACCCTTAGGTCCGGTTTATCAGGCCGGAACCTTATCCGGAAATCCCGTAGCCACAGCAGCCGGAATTAAGACTCTTGAAATATTATACGAAAATCCAGGGCTATATACGGAAATGCAATTGAAAGCAATACAACTTGCAGATGCCTTTGCAGAACGCAGTAAAGACAAAAAGGAACCTATTCAGGTGAACCAGATTGGTTCCTTAATATGTGCATTTTTTACGGATTATAAAGTAAAAGATTATAATTCTGCTGTTACTTCGGATACGGTTAAGTATGCTGATTATTTTGGAAAAATGATGGACAAAGGAATTTATATCGCTCCGTCCCAATTTGAAGCAATGTTTGTATCGGCTGCCCACACGGAAGAAGATATAAGGAGAACCTGCCAGGTTATTAAGGATATTTAAATAGGATAATATAAAATATTTTAATACAGTACTATCTAAAATGTTTCATTTAATAATCTGATTCCAGCGTCAAAAGCCAATTATTATAGTTTCGTCAATTTACACAATTTATATTTTGAATAGCGTGATGCAGAGTTAAAGATGTGCAAATCAACGAATGTAATTTATTTGTATGGCTTTTGACGCTCGTATCAAAATATAGTTATTTAAATAATAATATATATGAGAATTAATTTGAATAATAATAAAATAAGCTCATTACTACATTTAAATATTATGAATTTAGATATTATAATTGAAATATAATAAAAAAGCATAGGTTATTTTATCGATAAAATATTAAATATTAAACCTAATTTGGTACATAATAACATAAGGATATGGAAAAGATAGTAAAAATAATTGTCATTTTTACTATCTTTTTTACATTAATATGTTATTATTTGATTAGTGAAAAAATGGAAACGTGATCGGGGTTTAAAATTAAGTACATAGGGGCAGAAGGGTATAATAGAAAGGAGATTTTAATGAAAACGTTAGTTGTATTCTATTCCTTGGGAGGATATACAAAGTATATTTCGGAAATTCTAGCAAAAGAATTGGAAGCAGATATTTTGGAATTAAAAACAAAAAATGTATACCCCCAGTCAGGGTTTAAAAAATTCTTTTTTGGTGGTAAAAGCGTTATTTTTAAGGAAGAGCCGGAATTAACTAATGAAAAAATTGATCTAAAACCATATGAAAACATAATAATTGGTACACCGGTATGGGCCGGGAAATATGCTGCTCCGTTTAATACTTTCATAAAACAGTATAGTTTTGAGGGTAAAAATGTAGCAGTTTTTGCCTGTCATATAGGAGGAGGGGCTGACAAATGCTTAAGGCTGATTAAGAAAGCCTTAAAAAATAATCATTTTATAGGACAAACAGATTTCGTAAATCCCTTAATGAAAAATAAAGAAAAGAATTTACGGAAAGCAATTAACTGGGCAAGAAGCCTTACTTTTTAATGCAAATAAATATCTTTCAACTAATGCCTGTAACTATTAAAATGGACTGCTGCAAAATTATAGGAATTGACTTATATTTCTATTCATTAAGAGTTCCTATTTTTATTATTTTGCAACAGTCTGATTTTTTAAATACGAAAGGAGTTAATTGAAAGTTTCCTTTAGATTTCATCGGTTCCTTTAATCATGTTAATAAAATATCTATGAACTGCTAAGCTATCGGTAAGTTCCGGGTGGTAAGCAATCCCTAATTGATTCTGATACCGTACTGCAATAATATGATTTTCAACTACAGCTAAAATCTTAACACCATCCTTAACTGATTGTATATAGGGTGCCCGGATAAATTTCATGGGAACGACACCAATATCATCAAAATTACTTTCCGTATAGAAACTTCCCAATTGACGCCCGTATGCATTTCTTTTAACAGTAACCGGCAGGGTTCCAAAATGAACCGTATCAGAATCTGCAATTTCAGATGCAAGCAGTATTAATCCTGCGCAGGTACCCATAACAGGTATACACGCCTGTATCTTATCCTTAAGCGGTTTAAAAAGCCCTGATTCCCGTAATAACTTACCCATTACAGTACTTTCTCCACCAGGCAGGATGAGTCCGTCATAATCTCTTTCTATATCAGAGCATTTTCGAATTTCAAAACAATCTATATCTAATTTGTTTAAGGTATTTTCGTGTTCGATAAAAGCCCCTTGAAGTGCCAAAACACCGATTACCATTTAGAGGCCCCTTTCTGCCATAAGAAGTTTAATTTCGTTCTCATTAATTCCAACCATTGCTTCACCCAGATCCTCGGATAATTCAGCTATCATCTTTGAGTCGTTATAATTCGTGACGGCTTTTACGATTGCTGCGGCTCTTTTGGCCGGATCACCGGATTTAAAGATACCGGAACCTACAAATACCCCTTCTGCTCCAAGCTGCATCATAAGTGCAGCATCCGCCGGTGTTGCAACACCGCCTGCCGCAAAATTAACGACCGGTAGTCTTCTGTTATTATGAATAAACAGAACTAAATCATATGGAACCTGTATTTCCTTAGCTGCCTGGTATAATTCATCCTCTCTTAAAGCGGCTATCCGGGCAATTTCTCCATTCATCCGTCTCATGTGGCGAACCGCCTGCACAATATCACCGGTACCCGGCTCACCTTTGGTGCGTATCATGGAGGCACCCTCATTAATTCGTCTTAATGCTTCTCCTAAATCTTTCGCACCGCATACAAACGGTACTTTAAACTTAGTTTTGTCTATATGATAAACATCATCTGCAGGTGAGAGAACTTCACTTTCATCAATGTAATCAATTTCGATAGCTTCTAAAACCTGTGCTTCTGCAAAATGGCCAATTCTGCATTTAGCCATAACCGGAATAGATACTGCTTCCTGAATTCCTTTAATCATTTTCGGATCACTCATTCTGGCCACACCACCGGCAGCTCTGATATCTGCCGGTATCTTTTCCAACGCCATAACCGCACAAGCACCTGCTTCCTCGGCGATAATTGCCTGCTCAGGTGTGGTTACATCCATGATTACACCACCTTTAAGCATCTGGGCCAATTCCTTATTAAGTTCATATCTGTTCTCTTTCATATAACCTCCATTATTTTAATGATAAATTTAACACATATCCGGATAGTATAACTGTTTTAGCAGTTATTGTTATGAGAACATTATACTGAGTTCTGCCCCTATTAAAATAGCCAATATATATTAATTTAATGGTGCCAGATTAAAAATTATTCAAACAAAAATTAGAATTAAAGAATCAGTGTTTTATATTATAAAAATTATACATTTTTTTGTATAATTTTAAGAATGACAGATTGTTAATTAATTGTTATGATGATAAATATATAGTATTATTTCTATAGAATTAATAATGGATTTCAGGTAATCTTACCATATAAATCCGGCCTTTAATAATAAAGGCTTGAAAAAATCATTGGATTATGGTTAAAATATAGATATTATAATCAGGATAAATATAGATATTAATCAGGATTTAATATAGATTATCCTGCTCAATTCTTTTTATTTTTAAATTCAGATAAGCTGGGAGGATTCCCTTAATGAGTAATATAATAATTATCGGTGGCGGTGCATCCGGGCTGGTAGCGGCGATTTATGCGGCAAGGAATAAGAATAAGGTCACTATTCTGGAACATAAAGATAAGATTGGCAAGAAAATACTGGCTACCGGTAATGGAAAGTGTAATTATACAAATTTAAACCAGAAAGCGGAACATTACAGAGGTAATGACAATTCGTTTGCCATGAAAGTGTTATCCGGGTTCGGAGCAGAACAGACCATCGATTTATTTAAGGAACTTGGAATATATCCAAAAGAGAAAAACGGATATGTATATCCCAATTCAGAACAGGCATCGTCAGTGGTAGAAGTACTCCGTTTGGAGTTGTTACAGCTGAAAGTCAGGATTATTGCCGATACACATGTGGAACAGATCTTTAAATTAAAAGATCAATTTCGAATTATAACCAACAAGGAGACCTATCTTGCGGATCAGGTAATATTGGCGGCAGGCGGTTGTGCGTCACCGAATCTTGGATCCGACGGCAGCGGTTATCAATTAGCAAAAAGTTTAGGACACAGGATTATAAAACCTTTGCCGGCGCTGGTGCAATTAAAGTCCAATTCCAAATATTTTAAAACATTGTCTGGGGTTCGGACGGAAGCGTTGGTTGCCTTATATGTCAATGAGAAGTTTGTTACAAAAGAGCAGGGTGAGTTATTATTAGCAGCATACGGCGTATCCGGAATCCCTATCTTACAGATTAGCAGATTTGCATCCAAAGCCTTAAGTGAAAATAAAAAAGTACATCTTATTATAGATTATCTGCCCCATATGGCTGCTGAAGAAGCTTACAATCTGATATTGTACAGAATAAATAGAAACCCATCCAGAACCGTGGAAGAGAATCTGATTGGCTTATTAAATAATAAATTAATATATATTGGACTGATAGAGGCAGGAGTAGAACCAACCAAGATCAGCAGTTCTATTAATAATAATCAGATTAAAGATTTTGTAAAGCAATTAAAGGAATGGCGGGTTATCATTACGGAACCTAATTCCTTTGATCAGGCACAGGTTAGCGCCGGAGGAGTTGATACAGCTGACATTAATCCGGTATCCCTTGAATCAAAGTTAATGAAAGGTTTATATATTACCGGTGAATTACTCGATGTGGATGGAACCTGCGGTGGTTATAATCTCCAGTGGGCCTGGTCCACCGGTGCATTAGCCGGAATGAATTGCGGAGTTAAATAGTCAGATATTGAAGGAAAATATCAAAGAAAGGAATGCCGTAAGGAACTCATTCAACAATTAGCGGCAGTATTACAGGATTACCTGTAGTAATAAACGGTAATATATGATTCAAATAAATCAGTTAAAAATAAAGATTGATCATACGATGGAAGACTTAAAGAAATTAATCGCAAAACAATTAAAAATCCCTGAGACGGAAATTATAGAATATTCCATACTAAAAAGATCCATTGATGCAAGAAAAAAGAATGATATCCTTTTTGTGTACAGCGTGGAAGTGAAAGTACCTGAAGAAAAAAAGATAATAAAGCGGATTCATAACCCTAACATAACATTGGGAGAGAGGCCGAAGTATAATTTTAAAGCAACCGGTGAAGAGAAGCTTAATAACAGGCCTGTCATAGTAGGAACCGGCCCAGCCGGATTGTTCTGCGGACTTATGTTAGCTAAAAATGGGTATCATCCTCTTATTATAGATCGGGGAGATGACGTAAGCAACCGTATAAAAGCAGTAGAGCAATATTGGGAAACCAGTGAACTGAATCCTGATTCCAATGTACAGTTTGGTGAGGGCGGAGCAGGTACTTTTTCTGATGGAAAGCTTAATACCTTGGTAAAAGATGAATACGGAAGAAATCTAAAAGTTTTGGAGGTGTTTGCTGAACACGGTGCTCCCGGTGAAATATTATATCTCAATAAACCCCATATCGGAACGGATCAGCTCAGGACAGTGGTGAAAGGAATCCGCGAAGAAATAATATCATTAGGAGGAGAGGTAAGATTTAATACCTGTCTTACTGATATCTTTTTAGAAAATGGTAAATTAACCGGTATTGAGGTTAATAAGAATGAACGGCTTGCTTGCAGTGTACTGGTTATGGCAATAGGGCATAGTGCAAGGGATACCTTTGAATTGATATATAAGAAAGGCCTTAAACTGTCTGCAAAATCCTTTGCTATCGGTGTAAGAATTGAACATCCCCAGTTTTTAATCAATCAGAATCAGTATGGAGCATATTACCCAAAACTGCCTGCTGCGGATTATAAGTTAACCTATAATGCCAGTACGGGAAGAAGTATTTATTCTTTCTGTATGTGCCCGGGGGGATTCGTAGTGAATGCTTCTTCCGAAAAAGGCGGAATTGCTGTAAATGGTATGAGCAATCATGCAAGGGATGAAGCAAATGCCAACAGTGCATTAATAGTAACAGTAACTCCGGCTGATTTTCCCAAGCGGGCTGAAGTGCCGGAAGTTTTATCAGGGGTGGAATTTCAACGTACCTGGGAAAGAAAAGCATATCAAACCGGTAAAGGCAATATACCGGTGCAGTTATTCGGAGACTTGTTAAATAACCGGCCGAGTGTTACAATAGGCCATATTGAACCCAATATTAAAGGAAAATACCAGCTGGCGGATTTAAGTCAATGCCTTCCGAACTATATTATAACATCGTTATCAGAAGGTATTCAAGCTTTTGACAGAATCATACCCGGCTATGGGGATGAGGAAGCGGTGCTCTCCGGAGTGGAAACCAGGACTTCTTCCCCTATCAGGATTGAACGGAATGAATATTATGAATCCAATATATCCGGAATCTATCCCTGCGGGGAAGGGGCCGGGTATGCCGGCGGAATCACTTCGGCTGCCATGGATGGTATTAAAGTTTTTGAAGCAATTGCAAAACGTTACAGAGTATAGTGTAAAAAAGAAACTGCTTTGCAGTTTCTTTGAAAATATGATAATAATGTCAGTATCGCAAGTAAGCTTACGAGGGTGTTAGTTTGAAAGGAGTATTTTATGTCTTTAAATAGAACAGCAATTAAGGATAAAAAGAGAATAGTAATAAAAATCGGTTCCTCCTCTTTAACGCATGAAACAACCAACAGTTTAAATCTATCTAAAATGGAGAAGCTGATAAGGATTTTAACAGATTTAAGAAATCAGGGTAAGGATGTTATTTTAGTATCCTCCGGAGCTATTGCGGTAGGAAGAGAGACTTTAGGGCTAAAAGAAAAACCCAGTGATAAAATCGTTAAACAGGCATGTGCGGCAGTAGGACAGGCCAGACTTATGATGGTATACCAGAAATTATTTGCTGAGTACAATCAGGTACCGGCACAAATATTAATGACAAAATATACTATGATTAATGATATCAGCAGAAAAAATGCAAGGAATACGTTTGAAGAATTATTAAATATGGGAGTCATTCCTATTGTAAATGAAAATGATACGGTATCCACCGATGAATTGGAATTTGGTGATAATGATACCTTATCTGCAATCGTAGCAGCGCTGGTACATGCAGATATGTTGATTTTATTGTCCGACATTGACGGATTATATACGGATGATCCGCACAAAAATAAGGAAGCTGTCTTTATTGATTATGTTGAAGTCATTGATGAAAAACTCTGTGAGATGGGCAAAGATTCTTCCTCATCCGTTGGAACCGGAGGTATGGCGACTAAAATTTCGGCTGCCAAGATTGCAACCGATTCCGGCGCAGACATGATTATTGCCAATGGGGAAGACGTATACATAATTAATGAAATTATGGAAGGTAAAAATGTAGGAACCTTATTTAAAGCTCATAAAGATGAGAATTTTGTTTTATTGGATTATATACGAACAAAACAATATCCCTGATAGTTATAAATTATTTGATGATTTTAAAATGCTTAAGAAAGGTAATAAAGAAGCAGAACCGGATAAAAGTTTACGGTATGCAAGAGGTAAAAAAATGGATGATAAAAAGCTAGCCAGAATAAATGAGTTATATCATAAATCCCAGAACGAAGGATTGACAGAAGAAGAAAAGATGGAACAGGCAGACTTAAGAAATGAGTACATTCAGGCAGTACGAAAAAATCTTAGAGGTACATTAAATCAGGTTTCGATTTTAAACCCGGACGGTACTGTTACGGAATTGGCAAAGAAGGATAAACATTAGATGGAAAAGAATGAAATCCGTAAATCTATAAAAGACTTAAAGAAGTATTTACCGGAATCGGATCAAAAGAGTTACAGTGAACGAATTCTGGAGCAGTTATATAATATTCCTGAATTTAATAAATGTAAAATGATTTTCAGTTATGTTTCATTTAATCAGGAGGTAATAACCACCTCACTTATAAAGACAGCTTTCGAACAGGGTAAAAAAACAGCGGTCCCTAAAATAACAAAGGAAGGCATGAAGTTTTTTTTCATTCATTCATTTGAAGATTTAAAGCCGGGTGTACTTGGAATATTAGAACCAACTACGAATGAAGAAGCGATTCCAGACCCATTGGAAGAGAATCTGGTTATTGTACCCGGATTGGCATTCGATGAACATAAAAACCGAATTGGTTACGGAAAAGGATATTACGATTCTTTTTTTGCAAAATATCAATCTTATCCTTTAATAAAAATTGCATTAGCCTATGATTTTCAGATACTTAAGAAAGTACCGGCAGATGATTTTGATATAAAGGTTGATTCTATTATTACCCAATGCGGCATAATCAGATAATGTGATATTAATAATAAAAACAGACCATTGCGAAACGATGTAGTTTATGAATAATGTTGTTTTGTAATGACCTAATTATTAGAGTATAGAAAGGGTGGTTCCTATGAAATATTTGGAAGAAATCGGTCTAAAGGCAAAAAAAGCAGCAACATTGTTAAATGTCTTAGGCGTAGAGCGTAAGAATGAAGGACTTCGAAGTGCAGCCAGGTCCTTACTTGATAATGCAGCCGATATACTAAATGCAAATGAATTAGACATAAAGGCAGCAAGGGAAAATGGTATGATGGAGTCCTTGATTGACCGTTTACGCCTAAATCATAATCGAATTGAAGCTATGGCAAAGGGGCTGCTTGCAATCGTTGATTTAAATGATCCGGTTGGAGAAGTAATTTCCATGACTACAAGGCCTAATGGATTAACGATTGGCCAAAAAAGAGTGCCGATCGGTGTAATCGGAATTATTTATGAATCCCGTCCAAATGTTACCGCAGATGCTTTCGGTTTATGCTTTAAAACAGGAAATGCTGTTATATTACGTGGCGGAAGTGATGCGCTCCATTCTAATATCGCAATTGTTAAAGCTATTAAAAAAGCTCTGAAACAAGTTAATCTTTGTGAAGATTCCATTCAGTTAATTGAGGATACTGACAGAGAAACAGCTAAGGAAATGATGCGGTTAAACCAATACATCGATTTATTAATACCGAGAGGCGGTGCCGGTTTAATTCGTACGGTTGTTGAAAACAGTACAATTCCGGTTATCGAGACAGGAACAGGTAATTGCCACGTGTATGTAGATGAATATGCAGATTTTGATATGGCATTAAATATCATTGATAATGCAAAAACACAGCGACTGGGTGTTTGCAATGCATGTGAATCCCTTGTCGTTCACAGCAAAATAGCTGATAAATTTATACCTCTGGTCTATGAAAGATTAACAGAAAAAGAGATTGTATTTCGCGCAGATGAGAGAGCCAGGACAATTTGTAATAAAATGGAACCTGCTACGGAGGAGGATTATGGAAAAGAATACTTGGACCGTTTTATCTCATTAAAAGTAGTTGATTCCATTGACGAAGCCATTGCACATATCAATTGTTATAATACCAAACATTCAGAAGCTATTATAACCAATGATTATAACCATGCAATGAAGTTTCTAAATGAAATCGATGCTGCTGCAGTTTACGTTAATGCTTCTACAAGGTTTACAGACGGTGGAGAATTCGGATTTGGGGCGGAAATAGGAATCAGTACACAGAAATTACATGCGAGAGGACCTATGGGCTTGGTAGCTCTGACATCGACCAAATATATTATATTTGGAAATGGGCAAATCAGGTAGTGTTAACCATTTAATATTAAAAACTTCTTTGGGATATGTGTGAATGGATAAAATGCGGTATTTTACCCTTAATATATATCCCATAAATTTTGTATAAAGGGAGAGCATAAGGAGTTATAACAACAGCAAAGAATTTTAGGAATTAATTCGTTCAAAATATTTTTTTCTTGACTGACAGGAGATTAAATTATGACCAAATTACAAAGGTTGATAAAAAGATGCACAGAACAAACCAATCCTAATTCAGGAACTGCAGAATCATTTAACAGCGCTTTAAAAGATTTAGGACGTTGGGTATTAACTCTTTATAGTAATGGAAAATTAACGTTTGAAGATGATAAAAAACATACCTTAAAACTTTATGATATATTAAGTATCAAGGATTATGTGAATGAAATAGGAGAATATTCGATGGGACTCGGGTATTTTAACGAACGGGAGAGAGACTTTTTTGAGATGATCGCATTATGCCACAAAGATTTATCGGAAACTTTGGATGAGTTTTATAAAGGTATCACCCTTGTTATACTTATTACAGAGTAGACAGTGATCCAAAAGGTATACCGGCAGAATTAGCAAATGTTATAATCAGAATATTTGAAATATGTTATCAATATGATATTGATATTGAAACGGTTCTGTTAGAAAAATATGAATATATAAAACATAAAAATGCGGCAAATATATAAATGAGTGATATAAGAACCGATGGATAAAGAGGAACGGATAAAAAATGAATTAAACTGAATCAAATTGAATCCAAACAAAGATAACCAGCTCATTGTTAAAGGTGCTGCTTTCGTACCTAGCATTCGCCTATAGGAACATTTTTTATCCCTATCGTATTATACAGAATGAATACGGTGTTGTAATTTTCCCATGATTCATATATAATCTTAATGTTACAAAATAACTGTTATTAATTTTGTAAGTAACTAGCAGAGAAACCTTTCATCCGGCTTATAACTTTAAACGCTTTTTTATCATAAGAATTATAGCCGGTATAAATTATTTAGAAAGTTGAGATTAGATATGAATTATATGGAAATTGATTTAGATAGAATAGATAGTTTGGGAACAGAACCCAGCAAAGAACCGGAGCGTCAATATTATTTTATGGCTAAGTGCAGGGATTGGGTGAAAGAAAAAGAAGCAGAAACAGGAAGGCCATTAACTTTCATTACACAGACTTTTGGGTGTCAGATGAATGCGAAAGATTCTGAGAAGTTAGCTGGTATTCTGGAGAAAATAGGTTTTAAGGAAACGGATACGGAAGAAGCTGACTTTGTTATTTATAATACCTGTACGGTAAGAGAAAATGCAAATACCAGAGTATATGGAAGGCTTGGTTACCTTAACAGTCTAAAAAAGAAAAACCCCAATATGATGATTGCATTATGCGGGTGTATGATGCAGGAGGATGCTGTAGTGGATAAGATAAGAAAAAGCTACCGCTTTGTTGACATTATATTTGGAACTCACAATATATTTAAACTGGCTGAATTAATGTATAACAGATTAACTTCCAAGGGAATGATTATCGATATCTGGAAAGATACTGATCAAATTGTAGAGGATCTCCCAAGCGAAAGAAAATATCAGTTTAAAGCCGGAGTTAATATTATGTATGGCTGTAACAATTTCTGCAGCTATTGTATTGTACCTTATGTGCGGGGCAGGGAAAGAAGCCGTAATCCGGAAGATATAATAAATGAAATTAAGGATTTGGTTGCTGACGGTGTAGTAGAAATTATGCTTTTGGGCCAGAATGTTAATTCCTATGGAAAGACTCTTAGCACAACTATGTCTTTCGCAGACCTGTTAAAAGAAATTGAAAAAATTGAAGGACTGAAACGAATTCGTTTTATGACCTCCCATCCCAAAGATTTATCCGATTCTTTAATCGAAGTCATGAAAAATTCGAAGAAAATCTGTAATCATCTGCATTTGCCCGTGCAGTCAGGCAGTAGTAAGGTTTTAAAAATAATGAACCGAAAGTATTCCAAAGAAGATTATTTATCCTTGGTTGAACGCATAAAAACCGCAATGCCGGGTATTTCACTGACAACAGATATTATCGTAGGTTTTCCAGGAGAAACGGAAGAGGACTTTTTGGAGACTTTAGATGTAGTTAAAAAAGTAAGATATGACAGTGCATATACTTTCCTGTATTCAAAAAGGACCGGAACTCCTGCAGCTAATATGGACAATCAGGTAGAAGAGGCAGTTGCCAAGGAACGGTTTGACCGTTTGTTAAAGGTTATTCAGGAGATCTCATCTGAACTTACAAAGACACATGAAGGTGAAGTACAGGAAATTCTTGTCGAAGAAGTAAATGAACAAAACAATTCCTTATTAACCGGAAGATTAAGTAATAATATGCTGGTTCATTTTAACGGGACTCCGGATATGATCGGCTCATTAATAAAAGTAAAGTTAACGGAATGTAAAGGATTTTATTTTATTGGTGAAAGAATATAATAAAAAGACCCCTATTATTCTTATGAATTATATGAATGAAACATTTGATAAGTTGATTTATACTTTTGCACATTAATAGGGCGATTAGTATAATAATTCAAAATAATATCGATTATTTTCGTTATATTATGACATAATGCATAAAAATTTAGGAAGTATACTTGACATACTGAGCAAAACAGTATAAAATTTAAGTGTTGTATCTTTGTACAATGAAAATTAAATAAGGAGGTGCTCCTGTGCAAGAAATACTAAAAATAGTTATTGCTATTTTAGTAACCTTGGTAGTAGTTGCTCCTCTTGTTTGGCATTTTGCTATAGCCTATCGAATAAAAGTCGTTGAGGCTAAGATTGGTTCTGCAGAAGAAAAAGCAAGAGAAATCATAGATGAAGCTTTAAAAACAGCTGAAACTAAGAAGAGAGAAGCCTTACTCGAAGCAAAAGAAGAGTCATTAAAGACTAAGAATGAACTAGAGAAGGAAACTAAGGAAAGAAGAGCAGAAGTGCAGCGCTACGAGAAACGTGTTCTTTCTAAAGAAGAAACTTTAGACAGGAAGACGGAAGCACTTGAGAAGAAAGAATCTAAGCTTACTGCAAAAGAAGCAGAACTTGACAGAATCAAGGCAGAAGCAGAAGAACTTCACAGCAGACAATTGCAGGAGTTAGAAAAAATTTCTGGACTTACCTCCGAACAAGCGAAAGAATATCTTTTAAAAACTGTTGAAGACGAAGTTAAACATGAAACGGCTATGTTAGTAAAAGAACTTGAAAGCAAAGCAAAAGAAGAAGCTGACAAAAAAGCAAAGGATTATGTTGTAACTGCAATTCAAAAATGTGCTGCAGATCATGTGGCAGAGACAACCATATCTGTTGTTCAACTTCCAAATGATGAGATGAAAGGAAGAATCATTGGTAGAGAAGGGCGTAATATCCGTACTTTAGAAACCTTAACCGGTGTTGACTTAATCATCGATGATACACCGGAAGCAGTTATCTTATCCGGTTTTGATCCAATCAGAAGGGAAATAGCAAGAATTGCTCTTGAAAAACTGATTGTAGATGGAAGAATCCATCCAGCAAGAATTGAAGAGATGGTTGAAAAAGCTCAAAAAGAAGTTGAAGTCATGATTCGTGAAGAAGGTGAAGCAGCAACACTTGAAGTTGGTGTTCATGGAATTCATCCGGAACTTGTACGTTTACTTGGTAAAATGAAGTTTAGAACAAGCTATGGACAAAACGCTTTGAAACATTCGATTGAAGTAGCCCATTTATCAGGCCTGTTGGCTGGTGAAATCGGAGTAGATATCAGGATGGCAAAAAGGGCTGGATTACTACATGATATTGGAAAATCTGTTGACCACGAGATGGAAGGCTCACATATTCAGATTGGTGTTGATTTGTGCAGAAAGCATAAGGAATCTCCGATTGTTATTAATGCGGTAGAGTCACATCATGGTGACGTTGAACCTGAGTCATTAATTGCATGTATCGTACAGGCTGCCGACACTATTTCAGCGGCAAGACCTGGTGCAAGAAGAGAAACATTGGAAACATATACAAACAGATTGAAACAGTTAGAAGATATATCAAACAGCTTTAAAGGGGTAGATAAGTCATTTGCAATTCAGGCAGGCCGAGAAGTCCGAATTATGGTTATACCGGATCAGATTACAGATGCCGATATGATTTTACTTGCACGTGACATATCAAAACAGATTGAATCCGAATTAGAATATCCGGGTCAGATCAAAGTAAATGTAATCAGAGAATCCAGAGTAACTGATTATGCAAAATAATTTTTATTAAGTTTATAGCGAGATCTTTATAGAGAAATTTATAAAGATTTCGCTTTTTTTATTTCACTGTTTAATTTTTAGAACTACTTATGAAATAAAAGGCCCTCCCCGGGCTGGATGCTCACGAATGCAAAAGAATAATCCTTTTGGGTAGATGTTTCTGCAAAACTGGCATATTTGCATCTCGAATTGTCTGCTGAATAAAAACATTTGTTTGTTTCTGATTTACATAACTTTTAAATTTTTTAATAATTTTTACTTGAAATCTATATCCAGATATAATACAATACTAGAGAAACTTTAAAAAGTGTATATTTGTATACAATAAACCAATTGAAAGACAGCGAATTCTTTGGAAAGTTAAAATTCCATTGGAGCGCTTTATAAGGAGGATAACGATGTCATTAGAACTATCAAAGAAAGCGCAGGCAGTAAAGCCTTCATCAACCCTGGCAATCACTGCGAAAGCAAAAGAATTAAAAGCACAGGGAATTGATGTAGTAGGATTTGGAGCAGGAGAACCGGATTTTAATACTCCTGACAATATTTGTGAAGCAGCAATTAAGGCAATTCATGATGGTTTTACAAAATACACGGATGCATCAGGTACCTTAGAGTTAAAACAGGCTGTTTGTAAAAAATTTGAGATGTTTAATAAGTTAAGTTATAAGCCAAATCAAATTGTAATAAGTAATGGAGGAAAACACTCTTTAACCAATGTCTTTGAAGCAATTCTTAATCCGGGAGATGAAGTAATTATCCCTGCACCTTATTGGTTAAGTTATCCGGAGATTGTAAAACTTGCAGATGGTGTTCCTGTAATCGTTAAAGCGAATAAAGAGCAGAAATATAAGATTACAGCGGAACAGATAGCAGATGTCTGCACCGGCAAAACCAAGGCTTTAATTTTAAATACGCCGAACAATCCCACCGGTATGATATATACACGTGAAGAATTAGAAGCCATAGCAAAAGTCGTAGTGGAAAAAGACATATATGTAGTTGCAGATGAAATGTATGAGAATTTAATCTATGGGGAGGATGAACAGGTTAGTATCGCTTCCCTTAATGATGAAATATATAAAAGAACCATTACCTGCAGCGGTGTAGCAAAAAGCTATTCCATGACAGGTTGGAGAATCGGTTATACCGGATCTTCCGCAGAAATTGCCAAATTAATGGGCAGTGTACAAAGCCATCAGACTTCAAATCCAAACTCCATCGCCCAGAAAGCTGCTACCGAAGCTTTAAATGGTCCTCAGGATACCGTTATAGCGATGAGTAACGAATTTAACACAAGAAGAGAATATATGGTAGAAAGAGTTGCGGCCATGCCGTTAATTGATGCACTGACACCACAGGGAGCTTTTTATCTGTTTGTTGATGTAAGTAAAGTTCTCGAAAAAGAATATAAAGGAAATAAAATTGCTACTGGAGATAAACTTGCAGAAATTTTAATTAGTGACTATAATATAGCTGTTATACCTTGCGGTGATTTTGGTTTTGATGATCATATCCGTTTATCTTATGCCATCAGCCAGGAACAGATTAAAAAAGGTCTGGACCGCATCGAAGAATTTTTAAAGACATTATAATGGTAAATTTAAAACCTAAACCGAAGTTTCAGGGTAATTAAAATGCAGGAGGATAATGCTATGGCAATGATGGGATTTATTGGAGCTGGTAATATGGGATATCCGATGATACGGGGAGCCATGAAGGCTTTTGGTACGGAACAGGTCATATTTACCGACGTTAGTTTAGAAAGACGCGAATTTATAAAACAGGAAACAGGACTAAATTATGTTAGTGATAATGTATCCATCGCTGCCGCATGTAAATTTATTGTATTAGCAGTAAAACCTCAATTTTATGAAGATGTGTTTAATGACATAAAGGAAATTATAACAAAAGAACAGGTAATCATATCGATTGCTGCAGGTGTAACCATTGACAATGTTAAATCCGCATTAGGCGGTACGGTCAGGGTAGTGCGTGCTATGCCAAATACTCCTGCAATGGTAACTGAGGGGATGTCCGGAGTTTGCTTTTCACAGGATATTTATAATGAAGAGGAAAAAGAAGTAGTTGACCGGTTATTTTCCTCTTTCGGACAATACCAGATTTTTGATGAAAAGTTAATGAATGCCGTTGTATGTGCCAATGGAAGTTCCCCTGCCTATGTATATATGTTTATAGAAGCTTTGGCTGACAGCGTGGTTAAATATGGTATTCCAAGAGATAAGGCATATACTTTGGTTGCGCAGACTGTCCTTGGAGCGGCTAAGATGGTTTTAGAAACCAAAGAGCATCCCGGTAAATTAAAAGATCAGGTTTGTTCACCGGGGGGAACTACGATTGCGGCTGTAGCTGCCCTTGAGGAATATGGATTCCGTAACGCTATTATAAAAGCAACGGATGCCTGTTATGAAAGAGCTGTTTCCTTAAAGAAATAACTATTTTACAACTATGATATCAGATATAAATAATTTATCATATAATAATACGATGATTCTTAAAGTCCTAAATCTGTTTATTCTAAGGTTTAGGGCTTATACCATGTTAATAGGGGGATTTTTAATGAGCGAATACAAAAGGTTAAAAAGGACACTGGTACATAAAGGCCATATAGTTGATTTTTATAATGATACCATGCAATTGCCGAGCGGTAACACGGCAGACTGGGATTTTATCGGACATAAGGGAGCCGCAGCTATTGTGCCGGTAGATAAAGATGGTAAGATCATAATGGTAAGACAATATCGTAATGCAATTGAAAAATATTCTTTGGAAATTCCTGCCGGAGGGATTAATCCAGGGGAAGACATGAAAACCTGCGCTGCACGGGAATTGGAAGAGGAGACAGGGTTTCGTTCCGATCATGTGGAACATTTAATTGACATATATACCACGGTAGCATTTTCCAATGAAAAAATCGGGATTTATTACACTACGGATTTAATTCCTTCCAAACAGAATCTGGATGAAGATGAGTTTGTAACAATAGAAAGATATACGGTAGAGGAATTAATACATTTAATATTTAACGGAATAATTAATGATGCTAAAACCATTTCAGCTGTTTTGGCGTATAAAACTAAAATGGGATTATAGAGGACACAGTAAAATTCCAATGAATATCTTTAACGTAATCTTGGATTAAATTATTCAGCTGCAAATTAAATAAACTATCTTAGAAAATGCCGATATCTTTTTTCCTATCGGCATTATTTTTATATTTGAGTCATATGTTAGTGTTAGCAGTCAGTTAATTGATCAAGCATTACCTAAAGCAAAAACCGGAGGGATTTTATGCGTTTTATACAATTGCAATTAAGAAAACTAGGAGAGGTGAAACTGGGTTTATTTATTTTGATAACCGGTATCGTGTTAGGGTTTTTATTTGCCAGAATTTTTAAAGGATATTACTGGAACTCCATGGAACTGATTAATACGGATTATTTATATAAAATAAGAGATACAGCCATTGATTATCCGGTTTTATTAAGATATGTATTGTGGAATATTTACCGCAGCTTTGTTTTGTTTTGGATTATCAGTGCTACTGCGATAGGTATACCGTATATGGCTCTGTGCATACTTTATGGTGGATTTCAGTGCGGTTTTTTCCTGACGGTTATATTTATGCGTTTTAATCTGAAAGGTATATTGCTTATATTTGGTTATACTTTTCCGCATTACTTAATTTATATACCGGTAGCATTTCTATGCCTGCGTACCGGTTACTGGTTATGCCGAAGCATGTACTATGACAATAAGCTGGGGCGAAAGGGAAAAGCAGAAAAATAGCAAGACATATTATATTAATTATAGTTCTTGCATTGGTTTTACTAATCGGAGCGTTATTAGAAACCTATGTTTCTTCTTTTCTGTTGAAAAAAATTTTACTGCTATTTTAATTATTACCAATAATTTATAATGGAAATCAAAAATAGCGTTTGCATTTATTGTTGGTACAAACTATAATGTAAATAGTGAATAATAGCATTATAGATAGGTGATCTATCATGTATATATGAAGGAGATTAAATTACATGAAGGCGGCATTGCAGGATTTTATTATATATATGTCGGAAGTGAAGAAGGCATCCGTTAATACCATTATGTCTTATCAAAATGACTTGACCAAACTGATAAAACATTTGGCGAATCAGAATATTACGGATATAGGGAAAATAAGCGAAACAAGCTTGAATTCCTATATATTAAATATGGAACGGGAAGGAATGGCTCCGGCAACGGTTTCGAGAAATATTGCCTCCATAAAGGCTTTTATTTTATATCTGGTTAGAAAGGGAAGATTACAGAATGACCCGACGGAAAGAATGCATGCCCCAAAAGTTGAAAAAAAACCTCCTCAGATTTTATCTCTGAATCAGATAAAAGGATTATTGGAACAGCCTGATATCAGTACGATTAAAGGAATTCGTGATAAAGCAATGCTGGAGCTTTTATATGCAACAGGAATACGTGTATCTGAATTAATATCGATTCGTTTGGATGATATTAACTTAAAAAACAGATTTTTAAGATGTTGCAGCGCAAGTAAAGAACGGATAATACCTTTTGGTAATATGGCAAAACAAGCACTTGAAAATTATTTTATAAAAGCCAGATCAGAGCTGGTGGGTAATATGGATACGAATATCTGTTTTACTAACTTATCCGGCGAACCTATGAGCAGGCAGGGTTTCTGGAAGATAATCAAAAGTTATGGCAAGATTGCAGGGATACAAGATGAGATAACCCCTCAGATATTAAGAAATTCATTTGCAGTACATATGATTGATAACGGAGCTGATATCCAAAGTATTCAGGAATTATTAGGACATTCCGATGCAGCGGCAACCCAGGTATATATGCAGAATAGAAATAAAAAGGTAAGGGAAGTTTATGCACAAGCACATCCAAGGGCTTAAATAATGTTCCGTACTGATAGAATTTATGAAAAGTAAGCGCAAATGACTACAAAGCAGAGTATGTAGGTCATTCGCACTTACTTTTATAATATTTAAGATTTATAAACTAAATTCCGGACCTAAATTCTCCGGTAAATTACAAATGGTCAGCAATTGTGTAAATCAATTTTTCCGATTCTTCCCAACCTAAGCAGGCATCAGTAATGGATTTGCCATAAATATGATCCGATACTTTCTGATTACCCGGTTCAATATAACTTTCTATCATGACACCTTTTACAAGTCCTGCAATATCAGAATTAACCAAACGGCTGTGTAATACTTCACGCACAATTCTAGGTTGTTCATAATATAGTTTATTGGAATTAGCATGATTAGCATCTACAATTGCAGCCGGATTGGCAAGTTCTCTCTCATTATACATCTCAAGGAGACGTACCAGATCTTCATAATGGTAGTTGGGAATGGATTGTCCATGTTTATTTACTGCACCTCTTAAGATGGTATGGGCAAGGGGATTACCCGAAGTGTGTACTTCATAAGCACGATAAAGAAAGGTATGACTGCCTTGCGCCGCAACGCAGGAGTTTAGCATAACGGAAAAATCACCGCTGGTAGGGTTTTTCATACCGGCCGGACAATCCATTCCACTGATGGTTAACCTATGTTGTTGATCTTCTACGGAACGAGCGCCAACTGCAACGTAGGATAAGATATCTTCCACATAAGGCCAATTCTCGGGATAAAGCATTTCATCTGCAGCTGTTAATCCGGTTTCTGCTATGGCTCTTAAATGCATTTTACGCATGGCAATCAAGCCTTCCTGTAAATCCGGTTCCTTTTCCGGATCCGGTTGATGTACGATACCTTTATAACCTTCACCGGTCGTTCTGGGTTTGTTGGTATATATTCTTGGAATGATAATAATTTTATCTTTAACTTTATCTTGTACTTTGGCAAGTCTGCTGATATAATCACAGACAGAATCTTCATTATCTGCGGAACATGGCCCTATAATAACGATAAATTTATCGGAGACCCCGGTAAAAACATCTTTAATCTGATTATCTCTTTCCTTTTTTACTAAAACATCTTTTTCAGGCATTGGATACATTTGAAGCAATTCAGAAGGTGAGATGACCTTTTTCACAAACTTAAAACTCATAGTAAATCTCCTTTCACTTTAGCGTATTTATAGGTAATTGCGAAACTATATAGTTTTTTTGAATATACCATACAATTGATACGAATTTCAGATCTTCAGTTGCCCTTTGGGTAAAATTCAGCTCTGAAATTGTATTAATTGCATGGTATATAAATACAATGATGTAGTTTCCCAATTACCTTTAGCATATTAGTGTATTTTAAACTTTTTTGATTGCTAAGTCAATGAAATTAAATTTTTACATATTCGGTAACCAAGTCGGTAAAAAGAATTCCATTGAGATGATCGATTTCATGGCAAAAACATTTTGCCAAAGCTCCCGTACCGGTAAGAGTAATAGTTTCACCATTTTCATTTAATGCCTGTATAGTTACTTTTGCAGGACGGTTTAATTTTCCCCAGGTATTTGGAATACTTAAACACCCCTCAATCACTTCCTGTGTACCCTCTTTCCAGGTAATAACCGGATTAACCAGTTTTAACAGTCCTTGTCCCATGTCAATAACGACAAGCCGCTTTAATATACCTACCTGTGGAGCAGCCAGCCCGCCTCCGATTTCGGAATGATACATAGTTTCTGTCATATCATCCAGGAGCTGCCGTATTTTATCATCTACCTGTGCTACATTTTTACTTATTTTCCTTAGAATAGGGTCATCTTTTAGACGTATCAGCCTTAATGCCATAATGTATTACCTCTTCTCTGCATAGACCTTGATTTATGCTCACTTTTTTCAAATAAAAATACTTCTTCTATAGGGCAGTCAAATACTTTCGATATATCATAAGCAAGCCAAATGGAGGGTTCATACTTTTCCGTTTCAATTGCAATAATAGCTTGTCTTGATACCCCAACAAGTTCTCCAAGCTGTTCCTGGGTTATTCCCATGGATTCACGAAGTTCCCTGATTCTATTTTTCATGAATTATCCGCCTTTCCATGTATAATATTCATAACAAGTAATGCTTACCTTACATGTAATATAACATTTCATAAATTATATGTCAAGTCAACCTTACATTGTAAATGAGTTGTGGTTGAATAATTTTATATTAAATTATATAATGAATTATAAGATACATTATAAGGTAAATATTTTAATTAGATAACGTATTTTTAAGATGCAGCATCAGATAATATAGGAAAAGTATTATGGTTAAACAGGAGGTATCACTATGGGAATGTATGATTTAATTGTGAAAAAGAAGATGGGAAAATCTTTAACAGAAGAGGAAATAACTTATATAGTGAATGGTTTTACAAAAGGCGAAATACCGGATTACCAAATGTCTGCTTTCCTAATGGCAGTCTGTTTAAAAGGGATGGATAAATCTGAGACAATTGCTTTAACCATGGCGATGGCACACAGCGGTGATATGCTGGATTTATCTGAAATTGAAGGAATTAAAGTAGATAAACACAGTACGGGTGGTGTTGGTGATAAAACCTCCCTTGTTTTAAGCCCAATGGTTGCATCTTTAGGAATTCCGGTTGCTAAAATGTCAGGCCGCGGCTTGGGACATACCGGCGGAACCATAGATAAATTAGAAAGCTTTCCCGGATTTTCCACCTCCATACCAACGAAACAGTTTATTGAAAATGTTAATCGAATGAAGATGGCAATTGTAGGGCAGACAGCTAACCTTGCACCGGCAGATAAAAAGATTTATGCTTTAAGGGATGTTACGGCAACCGTTGACAATATTTCTTTGATTGCAAGCAGTATTATGAGTAAAAAGATAGCCTCCGGAGCTGATGTAATCGTATTGGATGTTAAAACCGGCAGTGGTGCTTTTATGAAAACATTAGAGGATTCCATCTCTTTAGCTGAAGCAATGGTGGAAATCGGTAATGGTATCGGAAGAGAAACTTATGCTGTTATAACGGATATGAATCAACCTCTGGGACGTGCGGTAGGTAATTCAATAGAAGTAGCGGAAGCAATTCAAACACTGAATGGACAGGGTCCCGAAGATTTATTGGAAGTTAGTTTAACACTAGGAAGTTATATGTTACTTGGTGCAAAAAAAACAGGATCAGTGGAAGAAGCCAGGAAATTATTACTACAAACCATTACGGACCGCTCGGCTCTGAATAAACTGGGTGAGTTTGTCCGAGCGCAGGGAGGCGATGACAGTGCGGTTTATAATTCAGATCTGTTCCCGAAAGCTTCCATTCAGGAAGAGGTAACTGCGGGAAAGGATGGGTATGTAACCAAAATTGTTACAGATGAGATTGGAATGACATCCCTGGTTTTAGGCGGCGGACGAGAAACCAAAGATAGTATCATTGATTTAAGTGTAGGTATCTATATACACAAGAAGTTGGGAGATAAAGTTATAGCAGGCGAATCCTTGGCTACGTTATATGGCAATAATGCGGAAAAAGTAAAAGCAGCTAAAGAGCGGTGTCTGAAGGCTTATACCATAGAGGAGTCTAAATCAGAGCCTACAAAATATATATATGGTATTGTTACGAAAGATGGCTTAATTCGATTTTAATAACTGGAAGGAAAAATCTTTATGAGTGACAAACAGGATGAAATCAGATTTCAGAAAAAAACGAAAGAAGATAAACGAATACAAAAGCAGAAAAAGGACGATGGTAAGTTAATAAGACAATCCAGGATGAAAGAAATTTCCGAAAGGAATAAGCTGCAAAAAGAACAAAAGAAGCGTGTTATGTATCTGAATATTATTCAGACTGCCATACTGGTTATAGTAATTTGTACGGAAATACTTTCAATTTACGGATATGTTCCCAAGGTGTATTCCATAATAGGTTTAATCATTTTATGCATCAGTTGTATCATTATCATGAAAAAAATCAGGAAAACACTTAAATTATAATATTCGTAGGAAAGTAAGGGAGGAAAGAAATGGAACAGGAAAGAATACCGAAACCAGGTCAGGTATATAATCATTTTAAAAATAATTTATATCAGATCATTACTGTTGCCATCCATACTGAGACAGGGGAAAAGATGGTTGTTTATCAGGCTCTATATGGTAATTTTAAAACTTATGTAAGGCCGCTTTCTATGTTTACCAGTGAAGTTGACTTTAAGAAATACCCGGAGGCAAAACAGAAATATCGTTTTGAGCAAATAATTCTTCAAGATGAAAATAGTGAGAATCCTTTGGATATAACAGATAAGGCAACCACAGAAAGTGGAAGTGTTCCTGAATATAATATAACATTGGAATCAAATACTACTTCAAAATATAATTCGCAATTTAAGATAAATGAAGAATCAAAAAGTAATACTGCTTCGGATATAAATACAGCGGCGAATAACAGCAATATGCCACAAGATGAAGAAGGCAGCATTAACCCTGTACTGCTTGAATTTCTGGAAGCAGATTCCTATGAAGAAAAGCTTGCCATTCTTCTGCATAAGAAAAAATATATTACGGATAAGGTTTTAAATGATATGGCTGTATCCATTGATTGTACATTGGATGATGGTGCTATTGAGGAACGTATTGCTGAGTTTGCTTATTGTCTGCAGACCCATGCCCGCTTTGAAAACAGACGGTTACGCTAATAAAAAATAATAACTGGCCAAGACATGCAACAGATTAGGAGTACCTCCTGCTTATGTTACAGTGTTTCGGCCAGTTATTTTCTTTCAATACAAACTAAAGAATAAAACTCTCCGGTTTAATTCTTTTGGAGGTACTAGTGTTAATGGTGTTAATATATACACTCGGATTCATAACACCGGATCGGACAATTAACATCTATAACAGTGAAATAATAATTTATTTGAAAATGTCAATTATTAAAGTTATAATTCTGTTATGGAAAAATGTAACACTGTTACTTAACCCGGAGGTTTTATGTATAAAATAATGATTATTGAGGATGACCTTACAATAGCGTCACTTTTAAATGAAAATATAAAAAAATGGGGTTTCGAATCATATTATATAACTGATTTTAATGAGATTTTAAATGAATTTCAAAATAGGAAGCCACATTTAATTTTATTGGATATTTCCCTGCCATTTTATAATGGATTTTACTGGTGTTGTGAAATAAGAAAAATTTCCAATGTTCCGATTGTATTTCTTTCCTCTCATACAGAGAATCTCGATATAGTTATGGCTATGAATATGGGAGGTGATGATTATATTACAAAACCATTTTCTCTTGATATCGTCATAGCGAAAATCCAGGCACTGCTTAGAAGAACCTATGATTATTATAGAGAAGTAGAAACACTTGAGGTTAAGGGTGTACTTTTAAATTTAAAGGATACGGTCTTAAGCTATCAAAACAACAAAATTGAACTTACCAAGAATGAATATAAAATCATGAGGTTATTAATGGAAAATAAAAATAAAGTAGTATCCAGGGAAGAAATCATGAAAAGCTTATGGGACAGCGACTGTTTTATAGATGATAATACGCTGACGGTTAATGTGAACCGGTTAAGAAAGAAGCTGGAAGAGTTTGGTTTAAAAGATTATATTATTACGAAAAAAGGAATGGGGTATCTGGTACATGATTAAGGATTATATAAAATACAGAACAGCTTATTTTGTCTTTTATTTCATTGTTATCCTTTTATTTCCATTTGTTCAATTTCTGCAAAGACTTCCCATGGAATCCATTTTTTACAGCTGTTTCATAGTTACATTTTTGTTTGTTCTCTGGGTTATCCTGGATGGTTATTACTTTTACCAAAAAGAAAAGAAAATCAGGTCTGTACCAGATAATTTAAGCAGTGATATTCAGGAACTACCTGAGCCTGCAGATTCTATAGAAGCAGATTACCAAAAAATAATTGAAGCACTTTATGAACTTTTGAATCGTAATATTCAATCCATGGAACGCTCTCATTCAGATCAGATAGAGTATTATACCATGTGGGTCCATCAGATAAAAACTCCCATTTCTGTTATACGTTTAGCCTTGCAAAGCAGGGAAACCGTTGATAATCTGATTATTGACCAGGAATTATTTAAAATCGAACAATATGTAGAGATGGCGTTACAATATATAAAGATGAATCAACTTTCATCGGATCTTGTGATTCGTAAATACGACCTAAAACCCATAGTCAATTCCAGTGTTAAGAAATATGCTTCCCTTTTTATTTATAAAAAGCTGTCCATAGATATCGGCAATATAGAACATACGGTTTTAACCGATAGTAAATGGCTTTCGTTTATTATTGAACAGCTCCTGTCCAATGCTGTTAAATATACAAACAAGGGTGGTATAAAGATATATTGGAAAGAAAATAATTTAGTCATTGAGGATTCCGGTATTGGTATATACAAGGAAGATATGGAACGTATCTTTGAAAAAGGTTATACGGGATTTAACGGAAGATTGGATAAAAAAGCCAGCGGTATTGGATTATATCTGGTGAAAAAGGTCGCAGACGCTTTAGCTGTAAAAGTTAGGATTGAATCAGAAGTCTCGGTCGGAACGAAAGCATTTTTGACTTTTCCCAAGGAAGACCTTAATTATGAATAATAATAAATGTAAATGTGACATATTTGTAAGGTTATAGGTGGGAAATGTAATGTAATTCGATGGCAGGACATTTCTCATCTTTTTATAATACTATTACAAGCTTTTAGCATGATAGTATTCTAAAACCGAAAGGAAGGATTTACAGATGGAATTATTACAGGTACAAAATGTGAAAAAGGTATATAATACTCGTTTAGGCGGCCAGCAGTTTACAGCATTAAAAAACGTGACATTTGAAATAGCAAGGGGAGAATTCGTAGCGATTATGGGAGCTTCTGGCTCGGGAAAAACAACATTATTAAATATTATTGCTTCTTTAGATAAAGCAACCGGAGGAGATGTAATATTAGAGGGCAGAAGTATAAAATCCATAAAAGACAGAGAATTATCGGCTTTTAGAAGAAAAAATCTTGGATTTGTTTTTCAGGATTTTAATCTTTTAGATACCTTTTCCATAAAGGATAATATTTTATTGCCCTTGGTTTTATCCAACGAAAATCTGGAGGAAATGGAAAGCAGGCTGAAACCATTAGCACATCGGTTAGGTCTGGAACAGTTGTTAAATAAATTTCCTTATGAGGTATCCGGCGGTGAAAAACAAAGAACTGCCATGGCCAGAGCGGTAATAACCGAGCCAAAACTGATCCTTGCGGATGAACCAACCGGAGCACTGGATTCAAAAGCTTCTTCTAAAGTATTGAATTTATTTGAAGATTTGCATAAGAACGGTCAAACAATAATGATGGTAACCCACAGTTCCATGGCTGCAAGTTTCGCTTCAAGGGTTCTATTTATAAAAGACGGTGAATTATTCAGCCAGCTTTACCGCGGTAATGATAATAATAAAGAATTTTTTGATAAAATAGTATCAAATCTGTCCGTTCTCTCAGATGGAGGTGTTGATATTGGGTAAGAGTTTCTTTTTAAGACTGGCACTCACTAATATACAAAGGGACAAAAAGATGTATCTTCCTTTTGTAATTGCTTCCACAGCATTTGTCAGTATTTATTTTATGGTAGTTACAATTATGTATTCCAAAGGTATAGCCGATGTTCCCGCAGGCAAGAACCTGCAGGATATGTTTTCTATCGGTATGGTTATTATGAATGTTATAACTGTAATATTTATGTTTTATATTAACAGTTTTTTAATCAAAAGAAGAAAAAAGGAATTCGGATTATATGGTATATTGGGTTTGGAAAAACGCCATGTCGGCAGAATTATTATTTGGGAAAATTTTATAATCAGTGGAGCCTCTATATTTATGGGAATATTATTTGGATGTATTTTCAGCAAATTAATATTCATGATTATTTTTTATACATTAAGAGTATCACCCAACAGCAGATTTCAGTTACCGGCAGAAGCTTTTGAGTTAACCATAATTTTATTTTTGGGAATATTTTTGTTTACTTCCTTATTCAATTTACTTCAGATTAGAATGGCTAATCCCATTGATTTAATTAAAGGCGACCGTATGGGTGAAAAAAAGGTGCATTTTATATTCCTTAAAACCTTATCAGGTGCTGTTTTACTTGGATGGGCATATTACTCGGCACTTACGGTAAACAATGCATTTACAGCCCTGACGCAGTTTTTGCTTGCTGTTTTAGCGGTAATCGCTGCTTCTTTCTTATTATTTGAAGCCGGTAGTTTATTTTTTCTGAATATATTAAAGGGAAAGAAAAAAGTATATTATAAATCAAATAATTTTATAGCTATTGCAGGCCTATTCCACCGCATGAAACAGAACGCCGCAGGACTTGCGTCTATCTGTATTCTCTCGACCATGGTACTGGTTACGGTTTCTACCTGTACAGCCCTGTTTTTAGGTCAGGAGGATATGTTAACAAGGCTGAATCCCAATGATATGCAGATTGAGATGTCAGAAGCAGTATCAGAGGGGCAGATCAAACAATTGGATACACTGATATCCTCCTTGGTGAATAAACATGATATTACCATAACGGATCAGTTTGGCTACAATTTCTATAGGGACGACCTGCTTTTAAAAGATGGGGCTTTAAAAGTTCCTGGCCCTGAAGCTTATGAATCCGGTGCATCAATGGCGGAAATAACGTTGTATCTACGGGAGGTAGATTATATTACCCTGGAGGATTATAATAAAATCTGTAGTACGAAAGAAACTTTGTCCCCCAATGAAATCCTTTTATTGACCAATCATGCCGATAATAATATGGCTTCCGAAATTACTTCACTCTCAGGAGATTTCAAAATTAAATCAATCATTCTGGATTCAAAATTTATTCAGGGAAAAAACAGCGAGGAAGATTCTAAATTATTTATAGTAGCTGCTGATAAGAAAGAGGGTCTTAATCTAATGCAATTACTGAACCCAAACTTAAGAGAAATTTATCTGAATCGTATCCATATTATTAATATAACAGGCAAAAATAATAATCTGAATCTTTTTTCAAAGGAAGTGCAGGATAAAAGTTTAAAAATAGAAAATGTGGCGCATTTTAAATCCATCTTTACAGACAGGGAAGAAGGTTATGGATTGTATGGCGGATTACTGTTTCTTGGAATCTTTTTTACTATATTGTTTTTAGTTGCAACGGTTCTTATCATCTATTTCAAGCAGATATCGGAGGGGTATGAAGATAAAGAACGGTTTATCATCCTGCAAAAAGTAGGAATGGATGATTTTGAAGTGAAAAGAACCATAAATAAGCAGATATTAATTGTATTCTTTTTACCGTTACTTGGAGCATTACTTCATGTTTCTATGGCAGAGCACATGATTACGAAACTCCTGGAAGCGTTTCATCTGTTTAACAACACCTTAACTGCCTGGTGTATATTTATAACCTGTATCGTCTTTATGGCTGCTTATATTCTTGTTTATCGGCTTACGGCAAAGACTTATTACAAAATTGTAAAATGGAATTAGAAAATAAAAGAAAAAAATAGTAAAACCGGAGGAACACATGTTGTGTGTTTTTCCGGTTTTTTGCACTTATTAAAGTAAAACGCATATGATACTTAGAAGCACTTTTTTTGCTAAAATAGATTAAGGAGCTGATTATTTTGGAGTATATAAAATTAAATTTCGAAAAAAAAGATGTTGAAATCCAGTATCATGTCCACGAATTTCAAGGTTACCTAAAAACGACAGAGGATCATTACCACAGATGTACAGGCATTACTGGAGAAGCCATTCCCATAGATAAAAAGGATCACATACACGAGATTGTTTTTCGAAGCGATTTTGTAAACGGGCATTACCATGAATATATCGGAAGGTCCTCGGGCGCCATAGAAATTGGGGATAGACACATACATTATATAGATTCTTTTACTAATGTTACGTCAGGTCATCAGCACGGTTTTCGGCTGATAACGTTACTCCATGATCCCAGCGGGGAATGAATATTTTTACAACTGCGTTGAAGATTTTAGTATTTTCTGCTATAATATTACGCAACATGAAAATAAGGCATGGTAAATAAAGGCAAGAAGGAGATTAACATGAATCCAGTTTACGAAAAATTAAATCAATGTTATAAAAGTTTCAGTGAAAAAATCAATTTTCATCCAAAAGTTGCCCTTGTCCTGGGTTCAGGGTTGGGAGACTATGCTGAAAGTATAAAAATTGAAGCTGTTTTAGATTACAATGAAATAGAAGGGTTCCCGGTGTCCACTGTAAAAGGCCATAAAGGAAGATTTGTATTTGGCTATGTTGGTACTGTACCGGTGGTGATTATGCAGGGAAGAGTACATTATTACGAAGGCTATCCAATAACGGATGTTGTTTTGCCAGTCAGGCTTATGAAGTTAATGGGGGCTGAGGTTTTGTTCTTAACCAATGCCGCAGGCGGTATAAATTATTTCTTCAAAAGCGGTGACTTTATGATGATCACTGACCACATATCTAATTTTGTTCCATCCCCGTTAATTGGAGAAAATATAGATGAGCTTGGTTTACGCTTTCCGGATATGAGCCATGTTTATGATTTGGACTTACAGGAAATTATACGGGGCACTGCCCAAAATTTAAATATTCCGTTACAGGAAGGCATTTATATACAGCTTACCGGCCCTAATTTTGAGACCCCTCATGAAGTTAAGATGTGCAGAATTCTGGGAGCAGATGCAGTTGGTATGAGTACGGCTTGTGAAGCAGTAGCCGCTAATCATATGGGTATGAAAATATGCGGAATTTCCTGCATTTCCAATTTATGCGCAGGAATGATGGACCAACCCCTGACTCATGAGGAAGTTCAGGAAACAGCAGATCGTGTGGCACCTATGTTTAAAAAATTAATTACTGAAACAATTATTAATATTGGCAGATCACTGACATAAAAGAATTATTCGGAAATCGATAAAATATCCATATAGGTGAAGCAAAGCGGCTGGTGCAAATACTCCCAGAATAAAGAAAATCAACTAAGATGCACAGCCTTTACATATAATGACTCACCCGACAAAAGCCATACAAATAATTTATATTCGTCAATTTGCAAATCCAAATATCTTCATTAGCGCGATGTTTCATTTAGTTCGATGAGTACAAGAACTGAATTAGTCAAATTGACGGAACCATAATTTGAAATTGGTTTTTATCGGGTGAATCATATAATTGTATGCGGTATGAAATGAGGATAAAATTATGAAAGCATTATATTTTGATAAAGTGACAACTTATCTTGAGGATTATAATAAACCTGTACCTGGGCCGAAAGAAAGCCTGATTAAAATTATCCTCAGTGCGGTTTGCAATACGGATAAAGAGATAAGAAAAGGATATAAACCAGATTTTCATGGTGTTTTAGGACATGAATTTGTGGGAGTAGTAGAAGAATCGAATAACAGGGATTTAATCGGTAAACGTGTTGTAGGTGAAATCAATGAGGGGTGCGGAGAATGTATTTATTGTAAAACCGGACGGAAAACCCATTGCATGAATCGAAAAGTGATTGGGATTGCGGATAAGGACGGCTGTTTTGCGGAATATATGACAATCGATACAGATCTATTACATATCATTCCGGATGAAATCCCCTCTGAAGTCGCTGTTTTTACGGAACCTCTGGCAGCCGCTCTGGAGATTATGGAACAAGTCCATATAAAACCGTCCCGGAACGTAGCGGTAATCGGAGACGGAAGATTAGCCTATATGATAGCTCAGGCAGTGTCATTAACGGGAACAGACCTGACGGTCATTGGCAGACATAAGGAAAAATTAATAAATTTCAAAAAATTTGCTAAAGTTGCAACCGAAACAAATGAGACTTTTGAAGTAGTAATCGATGCCTCCGGTTCACCATCTGGTATCGTTACTGCTGGCAGATTAGTACGGAAAAAGGGGACAATTGTTTTAAAAAGTACTTATGCCGGTAAAACAGATATTGATATGAGTTATTTTGTAGTCAATGAAATCACAATAAAGGGCAGTAGATGCGGTCCTTTTGAACCTGCCTTACAGCTCCTCAAAAGAGGTCTTATAACCTTACCGGCAATCGAGCTGTATGAGCTTAAGGATTACGAACAGGCTTTTGAATCAAAAGCATTTAAAGCGGGTTTTAAATTTTAATGTAATTACTTCCATACACGGATCACAACGGTATCGGATAAAGTTTTATTATTATCTTTTTATAACTAGTCTATTTTACGAAACGGAGAATTTATGAATAATCTAAATGAAGTTACCCATATTGATAATGTGAAATTAAGTGAGGACGGTAAAAAAGTCATTATTATTGACCAGACAAAACTTCCTAATGTAACGGAGTATTTGACTCTTGGTAGTGATAAAGATATCTACGATGCCATATTTGAATTAAAGGTAAGAGGAGCGCCGGCAATTGGGATCTGCGCCGGATACGGTATCTATGTATTGGCTCAGACAATTAAAGCAGAAACCTTTGATGAATTTTACAGGGAGTTTGTAAAATACAAGGATTATTTAAATTCATCCAGGCCGACGGCAGTTAATTTAAGCTGGGCTTTAAACCGGATGGAGGAAGTTGTAACTGCTAACAAGAATAAAACAATCGGTGAAATCCTGAAATTATTAGGTGATGAATGCAGGGCTATCCATGAAGAAGATATTAAAATGTGCGGGGCTATTTCTGAATACGGATTATCACTGATAAAAGACGGTGATGGTATTCTGACTCATTGTAATGCAGGACCGTTAGCAACCTCCCGTTACGGAACAGCACTTGGACCTTTATTTTTAGGAAAAGAAAGGGGCTTAAATTTCAGGGTTTTTGCAGATGAAACCAGACCTTTACTTCAGGGTGCCAGATTAACCTCATATGAACTTGAGAAAGCAGGTATTGATGTTACTTTAATCTGTGATAATATGGCCAGTATAGTTATGAAAAACGGATGGATACAGGCTTGTTTTGTTGGTTGTGACCGTATAGCTGCCAATGGGGATGCAGCTAATAAAATCGGTACAAGCGGAGTTGCAATCCTGGCGAAACATTACGGTATTCCATTTTATGTATTAGGCCCTACTTCAACAATAGACCTGAATTGTAAAACCGGTGAAGATATTGAGATTGAACTGAGGGATCCGGAAGAAATCAGGAATAAGTTTTATAAAGAGCCTATGGCTTTAAAAGAAGTGAAGTGTTATAATCCGGCATTTGATGTTACGGATCATAACCTGATAAGCGGAATTGTTACAGAAAAAGGAATCTGTTATGCTCCTTTTGAAAAAAGTATAAAGGCACTCTTTGTATAAAATGCCTGAATAAGTACGAATTAAATTCTGAGTTGTACGCATAAAATTACATTAAAAATGTTATTTATTAATTTTACTAAAAGATTGATGAAATTTATTAATGAAATTTATAAATAAATTTAATAGCATATTTTGCCTGCTGACTTATTGTCAAACGTACATAAATGTGTTAACATTGAAAATCATTAGATAGATTGGGCAAAAAGGCTAAGTCCCGTCTATCTTTTTTGAAAATAACCCGGAACCGGGTATGACAGGGAAACTTAAGTCAACCAATAGGAGGTACATATTATGAAAAAAAGTAAGATGCAAGTTTTATTAGTATTTGCTACAGCTTTAACTTTAATGGCTACCGCATTTACAGGCTGTGCGAAGAAAGATGCCGCACCAACTGCGGGAGGGGACCAGACAGTTACGGAAGAAGCTACTGCCACAGATACAGCTACCGGTGAAACCACCGCTGATGCGGCAACCAGTGAAGCAGCAACAGAAACGAAAGCCGATGGAGTAGCATTAAAAATTGCAATAGTTACCAGCCCATCCGGAGTAGATGACGGTTCTTTTAATCAGGATAATTATAACGGTGTCTTAAAGTTTATTGAAGAGAATCCTAATTCCACTGTGACACCGGTTAATGAACCTACCGGAGACACCGCAGCTGCTGTACAGGCCGTTGCTAATATTGTTGCAGATTATGATGTAATTGTATGCCCTGGCTTTCAATTTGCAGGAATTTCCAGTATTGCATTGGAAAATCCGGATAAAAAATTCATATTGATCGATTCTGACCCTGCGGCACAGGGTGATCAGACCGAATTTGATAATATTTATGCTATGACCTTTGCTGAACAAGAAAGCGGATTTTTCGCAGGTATGGCTGCAGCATTGGAATCGACTTCTGGAAAAGTTGCCGTGGTAAATGGTGTAGCTTATCCATCCAATGTTAATTACCAGTATGGATTTGAATCCGGTGTTAATTATGTGAATGCACTTTATGATAAAAAAGTTGAATTTATTGAATTACCGGCTTATGCAGGTACCGACGTAACAAATGCCAACGTAGGTGGTAACTATGTAGGCTCCTTTGCTGATGAAGCTACTGGTAAAGTAGTTGGTAAAGCTTTAATTGATGAAGGCTGCGATATTATCTTCGTTGCAGCAGGTGCGTCCGGTAACGGTGTATTCACAGCCGCAAAAGAAGCAAAAGGTGTTAAGGTAATCGGATGTGACGTTGACCAGTATGATGATGGTGCTAACGGCGATTCCAATGTAGTGCTTACCTCTGCATTAAAAGTAATGAGTATTAATGTTGAAAGAGCGTTAAACGCTGTAAAAGACGGCAGCTTTAAAGGACAAAATGTACTTCTTCAGGCAAATACCGATTCTACCGGATATGTAAGTACAGAAGGACGTCAGCAATTATCTGCAGATACGATATCCAAGTTAAATGAGGCTTATGAATTAGTGAAAGCAGGAACGATTGTACCGGCTTCCAACTTTAATGGAATTACTTCCGATGCTTTCCCGGGTCTTCCTGAAAAATAAAGACGGTATCCTATGAGCCGTTAATATAACTTATCAGAAGTTTGTTTTATAAACTTCTGATAAAAAGCGCTGATTTTGCGCTGTGCATCTGATAATAGGAACACGGGTTTTGTTCCTATTATATAACTTATCAGAAGTTTGCTTTATAAACTTCTGATAAAAAGCGCTGATTTTGCGCTGTGCATCCGATTACAGGATCATGTTTTATGTCCAGTAATAAGACTTTTAGAAGTTTATTGTTTTCTATTGAGAAAAATGGTAGAAAATGATAAACTTCTTTTAAATAAGTTAAGTTTTTCAATAAAATGACAGCGTATAAGGGCTGGGGTTATGGTTCGTAATACCCTAGCTTGTCAACAAAAGAAACCAGTAAATAAAAGTTTAAGGAGACCTATAATGCCTGAGTATATTGTAGAAATGAAACATATTACAAAGAAATTTCCCGGGATTGTTGCTAATGATGATATTACAATCCAGATAAAAAAAGGGGAAATTTATGCATTGCTTGGTGAGAACGGAGCCGGTAAATCAACACTTATGAGTATGCTTTTTGGTATGTATGAGCCGGATGAAGGGGAAATATGGATACGCGGCAGTAAAGTTAAAATTGATTCTCCAAATCATGCTGCTAAACTGAATATAGGGATGGTTCATCAGCACTTTAAGCTGGTACAAAATTATACCATAACAGAAAATATCATTCTTGGTGTAGAACCCGTGAAACGGTTTGCAGGCATTTTTCCATATGTTGATCTTCGAAATGCGGATCATAAAATCGAGGAACTGTCGAAAAAATTTGGATTAGAAGTTGACCCAACGAAAAAAATTGAAGATATTAATGTATCCATACAGCAGCGTGTTGAAATATTAAAGATGTTATACCGTGAAGCAGAAATATTAATTTTTGATGAACCTACGGCAGTTCTGACTCCACAGGAAATAGAATTTTTACTGGAAATAATAAAAGAGTTAAGAAAAGGCGGTAAAACCATAATCCTGATTACCCATAAACTGGAGGAAATCAAAAAAGTAGCTGACCGTTGTGCGGTTTTGAACAGAGGAAAACTGGTGGATGTATTAGAGGTAAAGGAAACCTCCACAAAGCAGATGGCAAATCTTATGGTTGGCAGGGAAGTTAATTTTGAGATGGCGAAAAAACCTGCCCATATGAAAGAGATTGTCCTGCAGGTTGAGCATCTGACTGTGAAGAATCAGGATAATTTTGAAGTTGTAAAGGATGTATCTTTTTCCATCCGGGGCGGTGAAGTATTTGCCATTGCAGGTGTATCCGGCAACGGACAGGTGGAAATTGCCGATGCCATAGCCGGTTTAACTAAGATAAGCAGCGGATCGATCAGGTTAAACGGAACGGATATTACTAACTATAATATCAGGAAACGAACTTTATGCGGAATTTCCTACATACCGGAAGACAGACAGAATTACGGTTTGGTTTTAGACTTTTCCCTGTCGGTAAATTTGGCCTTAAAAACATATTATCAAGATACATTCTCGCCCAAAGGTATTCTTAATAATGAAGAAATTGAGCGTTATGGCAACAAATTAATTGAAAAATATGATATCAGAAGCGGTCAGGGAGTTAAGACGAGAGTTCGTTCCATGAGCGGCGGAAATCAGCAGAAGGCTATTATTGCAAGAGAAATTGAATTACAGTCTCCTTTGATGATATTTGTTCAGCCTACAAGAGGTTTAGATATTGGAGCAATTGAAAATATACATAAAATGATTTTAGAGGAACGGGATAAAGGGAAGGCCATTTTACTGGTATCTTTGGAGCTGGATGAAATTATGAACGTGGCAGATACCATCGGTGTCATTTATAATGGCCAGTTTCAAAAGATAGCTGATGCAAAATCACTAACCACCAATGAAGTCGGAGAATTTATGATGGGGGTAAAGCATGAAGAAAGATAAATCAAAATCAAACAGCAATGATGGGAATCAAATGTCAGCTCCAAAATCAAAAGCTGCCTCCTTTCATTTATTAAGTAATGAAAAGTGGCAGCCTATAACCATACCTTTATTCTCTATACTGCTAAGTTTAATTGCAGCTTCTATTGTAATATTACTTATAGGTAAAAATCCACTGGGTGCTTTCTATAATTTACTGCAGGGTGCCGGAATTTTACCGAAACCTTCTTACGCAGGTTATAAAGGAATTCTTACCGATTTTCTAAGCCTGCTAAATGCAATGACACCTTTGTTGTTTGCATCTCTAGCTGTTGCGGTGGCATATAAGGCAGGTTTATTTAATATTGGTGTGTCCGGTATGATGTTAGCGGCCGGCTTTTCTGCAACGGTAATTATCGGTTACAGTCGTTTAAACAGCTTTTTAGCAAAACCCTTTGTACTGCTAATTGGTATCATCGTAGGGGCAATTATGGGGGCTTTCGTAGGCTGGCTGAAATATAAATTTAATATTAATGAAGTTGTATCTACTATTATGTTAAATAATATAGCCCAATACGTTTTTGGTTTCTTTATTAATATGTATTTTATTGATCCGGTATCCAGACAATCCAGATACATATTGGATAATTCCAGACTGACACTGGTCAATGTGGAATACGGCGGTCTTAAAATGGACATCCCCTTAGGATTTATTTTAGCAATCGCAGTTGCTGTTTTTATCAAATTTTTTATGGATAAGACAGTGCTTGGCTACGAAATTCAGACAGTAGGTGCAAACCGGAATGCTGCAAAATATGCCGGAATCAATGTGGGAAAAAATATTGTCCTGGCTATGGTTATATCCGGTGCCTTAGCCGGTTTGGCCGGAGTTACTTTCTATCTTGGATATTTTTCCTCCATACAACCGAAAGTTTTATCCAGTGTGGGTTATGATGCAATTGCAGTATCCCTCCTTGGTAACTCTAATCCGGTGGGAATTATCTTTTCCTCTTTATTAATTTCTATAATCAGTAAAGGGAGTACTTATATGAGTTCGATTGCAGGTATTGATCAGGATATTGCATCTGTTATAACCGGAACCATATTATTATTCAGTGCCTGTGGTGAATACATAAAATATAAAATTAAGCGAAGTAAAGATAAACAGCTGGAGAGAAAGGGGGAAGAGGCTTAATGGATACAATAATTATTGACGGCTTGTCCTTTGCGCTGCCACTCTTTATTATGGCAATCGGCGGTATATACAGCGAAAAGAGCGGTATTACTAATCTGGCGATTGAAGGCTTACAGGGTTTTGGAGCGTTTATTGGAGCCTTGGCAGTGGTGCTGATTTCTAATTTTGCTGGAATGGACTTAGAATCTTTATTTTACGCAGCGATTATCTTTGCAATGATCGGCGGTATGTTATTTTCCACGTTGCATGCTCTGTTATGTATTAAATTTAAAGCGAATCAGGTTATCAGCGGTGTAGTTATTAATATTTTATCGGCTGCACTTACCAGCTTTTTGACCAGCCAGATTAACAGTAATGTATTTAAAGCGGCTTCCGATAAATTCCAGCTTGGAGTATCCAAAAGGTTTACTATTGGAGGTTTGTCAGATATACCGGTATTCGGCGCCTTATTTAAAGATATCTATCCTTTTGAAATTGTTATCATAATAATTGCTTTTTTTGCATGGTATGTATTATATAAAACAAAATATGGTTTACGCTTAAGGGCTTGCGGTGATAATCCTCATTCTGTTGATGCGGCAGGTATTGAAGTATCCAGAATACGCTTTGTTGCCGTTATGGTATCCGGTGCTTTATCCGGTTTAGGCGGAATGTGTTTTGCATATTCCATATCTGCAAATTTTTCTTCCAATATATATATGGGTTACGGTTATTTAGCGATTGCTGCTTTAATATTTGGTAACTGGAAGATACTTCCTGCCCTGGGAGCATGTTTATTATTTGGTTTTGCAAAATCCGGCGGATACCGGATTGTACAGCTAATGAAATTGCCAAGTGCTTATTCCGATTTAATTATGATTTTACCGTATGTTTTAACTTTATTACTCCTAATCTTTTTCTCCAAAACCAATCGCGCTCCAAGAGCATTAGGTGAGATTTACGATAAAGGAAAACGTTAAAAATGTGGTTAATTAAAGAGGAAAACGTTAGAAAATAATTACGTTCAAGAGAAAAAATGTCAAAGTACTGAATATATTTATAACAATTATAATGACGGAAAATGTTTGGCAAATAATATACGATTAAAAAATAATATGGTTTATAGGAGGTATGAGGCGTTTTGAAAATAAGATTTTACAATGCTAAAATATTAACATTCACAAAGGATTTTGAAATAATCGAAGGTGAATTATGGGTTGAGGACAGCAGAATTACTTACGTTGGAAAAGGTATATTAGATTCTGAAGATATCTTTGACAGAGAAATAGACGTGAATGGAAATCTTATTATGCCGGGATTTAAAAATGCCCATACTCATTCTGCTATGACATTTTTAAGATCCTATGCGGATGATATGCCGCTTTTAGATTGGCTTAATACCCAGGTGTTCCCTATGGAAGCGAAATTAAACGGAGAAGAGATGTACCACCTGTCAAAACTGGCGATTCTTGAGTATCTGACCAGTGGGATTACGGCAAATTTTGATATGTATTTTTGCCCGGAAGATGTATCAAAAGCTTCTATTGAAATGGGGTTTCGTACGGTTATGTGCGGCGGTATCAGCCAGTTTACCGGTGAAACGGATTATTCATTGGACTTATTGGACGGCTATTACCGGAAGTTTAATCATTATCATGAGCGGATCGGATATCGTTTAGGATTTCATGCGGAATACACGGCAACCAGGCCATTACTGGAAGGAATTGCTTCCTTAGCAGAAAAATATAAAGCCCCGGTATTTACTCATAATTCCGAAAGTCTGGCAGAAGTAGAGCAGTGTATCATCCGTAACGGTATGACTCCAACGGGGTATTTAAACAGCCTCGGCATTCATAATTATGGAGGAGGCGGTTTTCATTGTGTACATATGACGGAAGGGGATTTGAAAATTTTTAAGGAAAAAAACTTAACGGTAGTAACCAACCCTGCTTCAAATGCCAAACTTGCGAGTGGAATTGCACCACTAAAGCGAATGCTTGACCTGGGTATTCCTGTTGCAATCGGTACGGATGGCCCTGCAAGTAATAATTGTCTTGATATGTTCCGGGAGATGTTTTTAACAACGGCACTTCAGAAGTTAAAAGAAAATGATGCTTCTGCTATGGACGCAAACCAGGTATTGTATATGGCAACGATTGGTGGTGCTAACGCAATGGGATTGAGAGATTGTGATAGCTTAGAACAGGGTAAGTATGCCGACTTAATAGTAATAGATCTGAATCAGCCCAATATGCAGCCTTTAAATAATATTACAAAAAACTTAGTATACAGCGGAAGCAAACAAAATGTGAAACTAACCATGATTCACGGCCGGATTCTGTATGAAGATAATAATTTTTATGTAGGGGAAGACGTTGAAAAGATCTATTCGAAAGCGAATGAAATAATTAACAGTAAAAGGTAATCTTATAATTTAATATAAAAAATCAACCTGTCACTTATCTTTTATTTCAGACATTGATATGAATGATATATATCAATACAGAAAAAAAGATGACAGGCTGTTTTTATCTCATAGGGAACTGTGTCCTATGAGATAAAACGTTCCCCTTTGGATCGCAACTGCGGCAGGGAAATTATATTGCTGATGCAACCCGCATGAATTGTTAACCATGTCATCTTTATAAACTCAGAAAAATTGATATGGAAGAGTCCTTAAAAATGTGGAATAATTTATATAATTGTGTTAATGTAATAAAGAAAAGATTTTAAAAGATGTAATGAATACAGGTAAATACAATATAATAGAATGATAGAAAGACGGTAAGGATTCATAAATTGAAGAAAAATAATATACTTAGATTATTTCAATTTCGAGGAGCCATATCAATCATTTATTATTTTGCTTTTGCTTTTTTATTATGGTATCTCATTATACCTCATACTTCCCTCTATTTTAATAACAAAATTTTTACACCTTTTAATAAACGCCTGAACGAAGAAGATATAACTTTAATAAAAGGAGAGGAATTTACACTTCGGGTTATGAATTTTAATAAAAGGTTATATTTTTCCTCAACGGATATTAAAGTGGCTGACGTAAATATTTTTGGAACAGTGACTGCTTACCGGGCAGGTACAACCATAATCAGAGTTAAAATGAGAGATGAGGTATTAAAATGCAGAGTACGTGTAATTGATATAAATAAAAAGAAATTAAACTTAAAAGCCGGTAAAAATTACAGGCTGAACGTAAAAGGGGTTTGGTTTGGCGTATCCTGGTCCAGTGGTAATTCATCTATTGCCAGGGTAAGCCGCTATGGGAATGTAACAGCAATATCAAAAGGAACGGTAAAAATATATGGAAAGGTAAGGGGGAAAACCTTATCCTGTACGGTAACAGTAAGATAATGCCTTGATTACAAAAACCAGTTTTATTATATCTTTGATAACACGGCGCAAATTCTGCGCCTTTCTTTTATTATTACTGCAAATTTTTATTTATGAAAATCACAAGGGTTATCATTAAAACTTATCTGCATAAATCGAGTATTTCCTGAATACTCAAAACTTGACCAGAAGTGGTTTTCCGGTTTTTAGAAAGTAAAGTGAATATTCAACTTTTAGAGTGATTTATAAGTAGCACAGCATGTTAGTGGAAAGTTATGTAAATTAAATTATAAAATTTTATTTATATCTTGTTATTAAAAATTTAACTATTTTTTAACAAAAACCTCAGTGTTTTATTAATACTTTCACAACACGTTCACAGAATGTTCACTTTTTTTAAATAGAATAAAATGGAAAGTATAACATGTAGGATTTTAATATGTGAAGGAGACTGAAGATGCAAAGAAAAATTTTAACTCTATTACTTGCTGTGATTATGCTGTTTGGAACAATTACAGTTCCGGTAAAACCGGTGGAAGCTGCCTCCGGTACTAATAATGTGGAAAAAGTAATCGAAGCCTTAGAAATCATGGACACAGATCAGGGTAACAGCACCAATCCGGCTGCTAAAGTAACAAGAGCGCAGTATGCACAGATGTTAGTGAATATGTCAGCCTTAAAAGATCAGACTTCTGCGAAAAGCAATGTATCTTTATTTAAAGATGTAACAAAAAAATATTGGGCGGCAGGATACATACAAACAGCAATTAATCAGGGATGGATGTCCGGTTACATGAACGGAACTTTTAAACCATCTCAAAGTATTACCTTAATCGAAGCAGTAAATGGTGTTTTAAAGCTTTTAGGATATACCAACAGCGACTTTACCGGTAACATCAGTGCAGCTGAAATGGCGTTGTATGAGTCCAAGGACTTAGACAAAAATATAACAAAGACACAAAAACAGGCACTGACCAGAAAAGACTGCACGAATCTTTTTTATAACACTTTAACTGCGAAAACCAAAGACGGTAAGATTTATGCGGAAACTCTGGGATATACGGTTGATTCTAAAGGGGAAATGGACTATTTATCTTTAGTGAATTCCAACCTGGAAGGCCCTATCTTAGTGGATAATGACTGGAAGACTCAAATACCGTTTTTCTTAGGTAATGCTACTTTTTATAAAGACGGTACCTTAGGTACCCTGAATGATATTCAGGAAAATGATGTGGTTTATTATTCGGAAGATTTAAAATCCGTATGGGCTTATGATAATAAGGTTACCGGTTCCATACAGTCCATTTTACCAAACCGCTTAGCTCCCACTTCCGTTAAACTGGGCGGAAAAGAATATACCTTAGGCTCCAATGATATGTCCGTTGCATTCTCCTCCTTAGGTAAAGTGGATGAAGGAGATGTTGTAACTTTAATTTTAGGCAAGGATGATACGGTTGTAGATGTATTAGGGATTGATGAATACAATGTAACGGTTACCGGAATCGTTATTAACCATGGCGAACATGTTATTACCAATGAAAATGATGAACTGGTAAGCACAAATTATGTAACAATCGTAGATGCCAGTGGAAATGAATATGAGCAGGATTATGATATAAAAGCGTATAATTTTACGGAAGGTGACATTGTACGAGTTACTTATACGGGTGGTATTGCCTCTGTCACAAGATACCAGTCAGGAAGTGTATCCTTTGGTAATAACGCTTTCTCGAGTGACGGAAAGAAATTAGGCAATGATGAGCTGGCAGCAAATGTTAAGATTTTGGATTATTGTGATGGAAGTTATGTTACCGTAAATGCTTCCAGACTTGCTAATATATCTTTAGGGGGTCATACCGTTTATTACTATGAAAAAAACAGCTCAGGTGATATATCTAAATTAATATTAAGCAATGTAACAGGAGATGTTTACAAATACGGAATTTTAACAGAGATTGGAGACAGCAGCGCCGACAGTACGAATTACGGATATAACATAGATGGCACGACAGGAACTGCTTCCGGTGATTATTATGATACTGAGATAGGACCCAAAGGATTTATATTAGATGATGATGATTCTACCAAGATAGAAGATATGGTTGATCTAACTAAGGTAAAGGTAAAATCCTTAGGGGTAAATACCGTACAGGATAGTACTCAAAAATATCAATTGGCAGATCAAGTTGCTGTATTTTTCCATGATGCCGGAAAGTACACTACATCCACTTTAAGTGACGTATCCAACTTAAAGAAATATAAATTAACTGCTTATTATGACAAGACTATGTCCGCCGGCGGCAGAATACGTGTTATCGTGGCAGAAAATATCGATTAATCAGGAGAGTATAAAAAATGGGTATTAAATTGAAATTATTTAAAAAGTCCGATAAACTATCCAGTACAGAACAGTTAATTATACCGAAAAAATCGAAAAAGAAAAAAATATTCAAGATTGCGGCGGTTTTAATTGTTTTGATTCTGATAGTCAGTGTCGTTTATAATCGTTCTCTGAATAAAAAAGCCGCCATGACAGGTGCAGGATTCGGTACTCAGACAGCGAAAGTAGAGAAAAGGGATATTAAAAGTATACTATCATCATCGGGTACTATTGAACCTTTAAATACTTATGATGTTAAAACTTTAGTGGAAGGTGAAGTTATCTCCGCTGATTTTGAGGAGGGGGATCAGGTAAAGGAAGATGATGTATTATACCAGGTAACCACAGATGATATTGACAGTAAGATTGATACGTCAAAAAATTCCGTAGAAAGATCAAAAGAAGATTACAAAATAGCTAAGGATAATTATAATAAGGCAGTGGATAAATACAATGATGCTTTGGCTGATTATAATGATGCAGAAGAAGAATACAGTGATTTAGCAATAAAATCTAAAAAAACAGGAGTAGTTAAAAAGGTATATGTAGAAGAAGGAGACACGATACAAATAGGAACTCAAATTGCAGATATATATGATAATAGTTCCATGCTATTAGAAGTACCTTTTAATTCCGCCGATGTCAGTTCTTCTTTAATTGGTAAAACAGCTGAAATTGAACTGGTAGACAGTAATGAAACTTTAGAAGGTAAAGTAACTAAGGTTAGTAATCTTGAAGATGTATTAAGCGGTAACAGGGTTGTTAAGATGGTAACCATTGAGGTAAAAAATCCAGGTGGATTAATGACCAGTACGAATGCAACTGCCTCGATCGGAGATTTGTACAGCAGTGGGGAAGGAACCTTCTCAGTATTGGAGGAAAGTACCATTACTGCAGATAAAGCAGGTAAAATCCATACTTTAAATATTGAAGAAGGAGATAAAATATCTTCCGGAAACACAGTAGTTATTTTAGATAGTGATACTTATGAAGATCAGTTGGATTCTTATCAAAATGCGCTGGATTCAGCAAAGGACGCTGTTGATAATGCAAAAAACTCCATGGATGATGCACAGGAAAAAATTGAAGATGCAGAAGATTCTTTAGATGATGTAATTGATGATAAAACCGATTATAGCATAACGGCACCTATATCCGGTCAGGTTGTAAGTAAAGATGTTTTAGCAGGTGATACCATCAGCAGGGAATCGACAACAAAACTTTGTACTATCTATGATTTATCAGCAGTAACTTTTGATATGCAGATTGATGAACTGGATATTATGAAGGTTAAAGTCGGACAGAAAGTTAATATTACAGCCGATGCCCTGGAGGGGAAAACATTTACTGGTGAAGTAACTAATATCAGTTTGGAAAGCACTACTAAAGAAGGTGTAACCCAATATCCGGTTACCGTAAGAATTGATGAAGTAGGGGATTTATTACCAGGTATGAATGTAGATGGTGAGATTGTATTAGATGAAGTAAGTGGTGTACTTGCAATTCCAAATGACGCTTTAATGCGCGGCGATGTTGTATATGTTAAAGATGCTTCCGTTAAAGAGGCAGTTGGTGATGTACCAGCAGGTTTTAAGGAAGTTCAGGTTAAAGCGGGTATTTCGGATGATAATTATACCGAGATTACCAGTGGATTAACCGGTAATGAAGAAGTTTATGTAAAACGTAATGCCACGGGAGTTCAAATGATGGGACAATATGGACCGGGCGGAGGACCAGATGGCCAAGGCGGCGGTCAGGGTGAAGTACGACAGGCCCATCAGGCTGAAGCAGACTCAAGACCTTAATAGGAGGTGTTTTGATGGATGAATTAAAAATGGATGAAGAACGAATACCTCTTATTAATTTGGTTGATATTTACAAAGTCTACCAGATGGGTAACACAGAAGTTCGTGCGAATAACGGCATTAATCTTAAAATTTATCATGGTGAGTTTGTTGCTATCGTAGGGAAATCCGGTAGCGGTAAATCAACTATTATGAATATCATTGGTGCTTTGGATGTTCCGACTAAGGGCCATTATATTTTAAAAGGCCAGGACGTCAGTACCATGAAGGACGATGAACTCGCCGAGGTAAGAAATAAAACGATCGGATTCATTTTTCAGCAGTACAATCTACTGGCCAAGCAGAATATGCTGGAAAATGTTGAATTACCCCTGTTATATGCAGGGGTCGGTAAAAGTAAACGAAGAGAGATGGCTATGGCAGCTCTGGAACGGGTCGGAATAGCAGATAAGTGGCATAACAAGCCGAATCAGCTCTCCGGCGGACAGCAGCAAAGAGGTTCCATTGCCAGGGCTTTGGCAGGAAATCCGTCTCTCATCCTTGCGGATGAGCCGACGGGGGCCCTGGATTCCAGAACAAGCCGTGAAGTATTGGATTTTCTTAAAAAATTAAATGAAGAAGGAAATACCGTAGTTTTAATTACACATGACCGGACGATTGCAGAAGAAGCAAAACGTGTTGTAAAAATACACGACGGACAAATCGTATTTGACGGACCGGTAGAAGAATATAAAAGGAGCCAGCTATGAATATAATCCAAGCATTTAAATTAGCAGGAAGAAGTATTGTAAGCAGTAAAATGCGATCATTTCTTACAATGCTGGGTATGATAATCGGTGTAACGTCGGTTATAACATTAGTTGGTCTCATGAATGGTGTAACAAACTATATGTTATCCATGTTCGCTGATTTAGGAACCAATACGATTACTGTGCAGTTAAACAATACCGATACCAGGCATGTAGATGCAGAAGATGTATATAAATTTACAGAAGAAAATAGTGATATCTTTCAGTATGTTACACCTAGAGTAAGCGGACAGTACACCGTTAAAAACGGGACAGAATCTGCCACAACTTCGGTATCTGGCGTTAGTGAAGATTTTGCTTATATGAACAATCTGAATTTAACGAGCGGAAGATTTATTCAATATTCTGACATTAAGAATCGTTATAAAGGGTGTGTAATTGGAACTTACATAGTAGAAGAATTATTTGACGGCAAAGCCAATGTAGGTGATACACTTAAAATTAACGGGCAGGTATATAAAATAATTGGTATTTTGGAAGAAAAAGCAGACTCCACCCAGGGTTCCTCGGATGACTGTCTTTACATACCTTATTCCAATGCAGTCAGAATGTCTGGTTCCGCTAATATATCAGCTTACACCTTATCGGCTTATAATATAGATTTAGTCGATACAGGAAAAGAGTTATTGGATAATTATATCTATGGTATTATGAAAAATGAAGATTTGTATAATATCTCAACCATGGCAGAACTATTGGATCAGGTTAATGAGATGACCGGCATGTTATCATCTATTTTGGGCGGTATAGCAGGAATTTCCTTATTAGTAGCAGGTATCGGTATTATGAACATCATGCTCGTATCCGTTGTTGAAAGAACCAAGGAAATCGGTATACGTAAATCCCTCGGAGCGAAAAAGAAAGATATTATGAGCCAGTTTGTTATTGAAGCTGCAACCATAAGTACCATTGGAGGCATTATAGGTATTATTTTTGGGTGGATAGGTACGGTGACATTAGGCAAGGCATTTGGTTTAGAAGCGGTACCAACCATTGGTTCCATTATTTTAGCTTTTAGTGTTTCCGCCGGAATCGGAATCGGGTTCGGATATATGCCGGCTAATAAAGCTGCAAAATTAAATCCAATCGATGCATTAAGAAGCGAGTAAAAGTTGGTCTAAAATCCACCTCCCTTGCTTAAAATAGTAATATATAATTTGGACGTGAGGTTGTAAATGAAGAGATTTGGAGCGCTTTTCATAAGTATTATTTTACTGATGAATTCTCTGTTCTGCATGAATGTATATGCCGCACCAGAGGATAACCAAATGAACATTACTTCCACCTCTGCAGTCTTAATTGAAGGTTCTACCGGCTCAGTCATATATGAAAAAAATAAAGATGAAAAACTAAAACCGGCCAGTATAACTAAAATTATGACCTTATTACTGATTTTTGAGGCATTGGACAGTGGAAAGATTAAACTTACCGATGAAGTTTCCGTAAGTGAATATGCGGCATCCATGGGTGGTTCTCAGGTATATCTGGAACCGTTTGAAACCCAGACGGTAGATACCATGATAAAATGCATCAGTATAGCAAGTGCTAATGATGCCTCAGTAGCCATGGCAGAATTAATTGCCGGATCGGAAGAAGAATTTGTAGCACGGATGAATGAGAGAGCAAAAGAGTTGGGAATGTTAAATACTCATTTTGTGAATTGCTGCGGACTGGATGTAGATAACCATTATTCCACAGCGTATGATGTCGCATTGATGTCAAGGGAATTAATTACAAAACATCCGCAAATCAGTAATTACTCCACTGTATGGATGGATACCATCATTCATACGACGAAAAAAGGGCAAAGTGAATTCGGATTAACCAATACGAATAAATTAATTAAACATTACAATGGTATTACGGGACTGAAAACAGGTTCAACCAGCTTAGCTAAATATTGTTTGTCTGCGACAGCAAGGCGAGAAGGCATGGATTTAATCGCAGTAATTATGGCGGCGCCGGAAACAAAGGTACGGTTTGCAGAAGCATCTAAATTGTTAGATTACGGTTTTGCCAATTGTAGTATCTATAAAGATGCTAATAAGGATCTTCAGGTAGTGCCCGTACCGGTGAAAAAAGGTGTTGCAACCGGAGTCAGCTACCGGGTTAATGATGAATTTTCCTATTTATGTTTAAAAGGAACCAATCCGGCTGATATAACAAAAGAAATAGCTATTTATGAAAGTGTAACGGCACCGGTTAAGGAAAATGATAAAGTCGGTGAAATTACATATAAATTAGGTGGTAATAAAATCGGAACCGTAGATATTGTTGCTGCTGAAAATATTAAGAAAGCTAAATTTAAAGATTATTTTATACGGGCATGGTCAAAGCTGCTGTTATAGAAAAAAATAGATATCATGATGTTCATTCTACGGTTTTTATATGCCAATTAAAAGGTGGATTTAAAAAATACAATATATTTTTAAACTATAGACCACAGGATAAGTCTGTGTTATAATTTATAACGGACTTTTTCTGTGGTTTTGTAAATTGTAGGAAAATATTTTGGAGGTAGTCATGGATCGCAACATAATAACAGGAGTAATATTGCTGATTTTCATACTGTATATTATTTATGAAAATCATAATTTAGAAATTACCCATTATACCATCCGATCAAAACGAATTCCGAAAGCATTCCACGGGGTAAAGCTGGTTGTATTAGCAGATCTTCATAATAATAAATATGGCAGGGATAATAATAAATTACTGGATGAAATCAGAAAAATAAATCCTGATTATATAATAGTCGCCGGTGATATGATAGTAAGCAGTGAACCGGATAATTTATCCGTACCTTACACATTATTATTGGAACTGGCTGAAACATATCCTATTTATTATAGTTTAGGAAATCATGAACAGCGATTACAGCCCAAGGATACGATTCATTATAAAAATTACGATACCTTTAAGGATAATCTGCAAAAACAGGGTGTTAAATTTCTTGAAAATGAACGGGCATTCGTGTATAGAAACGGTGAAGCTGTGGTTATAACCGGTCTAGTAATTGACATGGATTATTTTAAAAAATTAAAACAACCGAAGATGAATCAGGGTTATATTGAAAAATTAGTAGGAATTCCCGAAGAAAAATGTTATAATATATTAATTGCACATAATCCCGTTTATTTTAAATTCTATACAACATGGGGAGCAGATCTGATTTTTTCCGGTCATCTCCATGGTGGTATAATCAGAATCCCTGGTTTGAGAGGTTTTATTTCACCCCAATATAAATTTATGCCAAAATATGACGCAGGGATATATGAAGAAGATGGGAAAGTTATGTTAGTATCCAGAGGATTGGGATTGCATACGATCAAGCTCCGGATTCATAACCGCCCGGAATTAATGGTTGTAACATTAGACAAAGTTCAAGATCAAAAGGATAAGGTTAAATATAATAACTAAGTAATTACACTGGTATTGGAACTATATTCGTAATTAAAAATTATATTAGTAACGAAGCAATTAATAGCGAATAAGTAAAATAGATTATTCAACTACGTATTAATGAATATCAAATCCAAGAATGATATTCAGGAGAGAGGTTACTATGAAAATACAGCTAATAAGAGTATTAGCCGCTTTTATAGCCGGTGGAATCGTAATGATTCTGCACGAATTTCCCAAAGCTTATATTTACAATCGTTTAAATCCGTCGCAGGATATAAAACGTAAACGAGGCATATATAAACTTCATCATTACATTGATCCCATAGGAATTATATTATGTATTACCAATCAGGCCGGGTTTTCAAAACCCTATATGTATCGGATTAAAGATAAAAAGACTAATTTTATCTTAGGGTTAACCGGATTAATCACACTGCTTATCGTATTTATGGTAAGTATGGCAATACTGCGGTTTGGAATTGGTGTTAATTCCAAACTGAATTATTCTGAAACGATTAGCATTTATGAATTAATATTTCAATTTATTTTGGTATATATTGCATTAATAAGTATCAGCATGTTTATCGTAAACTTATTTCCAATCTCAACTTTTGATATGGGACTGTGCATTGCAGGAAAATCGCCATCAAAATATTTTGTCATAATTCGGAATGATTATTTCATTAAAATGGTTCTTTTATTGGTTATTATGTTTCAATTTATCACAAGTTTCAGTACATTGATAATGTCATCATTTTTGTAAAATAACAGCGAAACAGCAAGTACCAAAATGTAATAAATCTAACATGATACAGTAAGGATGGACAACCTATGAGTATATCAGTGAAATTAGAAGCGTTCGAGGGTCCTTTAGACCTTCTGCTGCACTTAATTGATAAAAATAAAGTTAATATTCATGACATACCCATTGCCATTATAACCGAGCAATATATGGAATATATCCGTCAAATGGAGACTAAAAACCTGGATGTAATGAGCGAATTTCTGGTAATGGCAGCTACTCTGATTAATATCAAATCCAAGATGCTGTTACCTAAGGATGAGACAAAAGAGGAAGAAGAGGATCCGAGACAGGAATTGGTTGAGCGCTTATTGGAATATAAGATGTATAAATATATTTCCATAGACTTAAAGGACCGCGAAATGGATGCTGCTAAAATTTTGTATAAGATTGCAACGATTCCAAAAGAAATCGAAGATTTTAAGGAAGAAATTGATCCAAAGAGTTTATTATCCGATCTTACTTTAGCAAAATTACATAAAATATTTGAATCAGTAATGAAAAAACAAGTTGATAAGATCGATCCTATACGAAGTAAATTCGGAAAAATTGAAAAAGAAGAAATAAACCTGTCAGAAAAAATAATAGCAATACAGAAATACGGGTTATTACATAAGACATTTAGTTTCAGAGGACTTTTAATGAAACAAGCCGGTAAAATGGATGTTATCGTAACTTTTTTAGGTGTACTGGAATTAATTAAAATCGGACAGGTTATTATAAAACAGGAAAATTTATTTGACGATATCATGGTAACTTTTACCGGAAATAAAATTACGGAATTAGATGATAATCTGGTTTTAAATTAAAGTAGTGACTATTGTCACTGCGGTTCTAAAAGAACAACGCATATACTAAGGAGCGTATTTTTTACGTTCTTTTCCCGGGAGCACTGAATAGTTACAATGTAAGTACTAATTGGAGGATTTATGGAGATAAAGAGACTGGAAGCGGTTATAGAGGCTATATTATTTACTATGGGGGAAGCAGTGGAGTTAGAACGTATCGCGGCAGCCATTGAACATGATGTAGATACCACCAGAAAAATTATCCGGAATATGATGGATCAATACGATGCCAAGGAGCGGGGAATTCAGATCATTGAATTAGATGGAGCTTTTCAGATGTGTACTAAAGCGGAAATGTATGAATCCATTATAAAGATTGCCCATATCCCCAAAAAACATATATTGACAGATGTTCTGTTGGAAACCTTATCAATCATTGCTTACAAACAGCCTATAACCAAGTTGGAAATAGAAGCAATCCGTGGAGTAAAATCAGATCATGCGGTAAATAAATTAATAGAATATAATTTAGTGTGTGAAGTTGGAAGAATGGATGCTCCGGGAAGGCCTATTCTGTTTGGAACTACGGAGGATTTCTTAAGATGCTTTGGAATACAGTCGTTGGAGGATTTACCGATTGTGAATCCTGAAAAAATCGAGGACTTTAAACTTGAAGCTGAGGAAGAAATACAATTAAAATTAGATATATAAAGTTTTTCAGATATATAAAGTTGTTCTCTAATATTATTTAAACTAATTTTTTTGCATAATTACATAAATAATAATTCACTTAATGATAATTATAATACAAAATGTAAAGAATACATAACTCCGAGTTGAATCAATTTTAAATACTTACCTAATATACACGGTATTATTTTAGTAATACCAATGTATATTAGGTAAGTATTTTTTTGTTTCAAATAATATAAGAGAAACTGGATATAATATGAAAGAGATTTGTTCCAAACAGTTCTTAAGGAGGTCTATATGAGTCTTTTACATGATGAACAAAATAGAATCACAGCAATAATGTCCAAAAATTTAAGTGAAAATATAGATACGCTCAGTGCATTATTTGTAGATTGTGCGGATGTAACAAAACGTAAACTTACAGTTGGAGATACTAATAAGGTAGACATCTATATCATATATGTAGACAACATGATAAATAAAGGCTTACTGGAAGAAGTAACCGTCCAACAGCTTTTCGCCAGCATGACGGATATGCCTGCGGAGGGACAATTTGATTATATTAAGGAAAAAGGTCTTAGAACGGTAGATGTAGCCGAAGTTATTACCATGAATGCCATCATTGAGAATGTCCTGTCCGGTGATACGGTAATCCTGGTGGATGGTTATGATAAAGCGATTAAAGTATCGGTAAGGGGGATGCCAAACCGTGGTGTTCCTACCAGTGAAAATGAAGTAGCTATCCGCGGTTCCAAAGAAAGTTTCAGTGAAGCATTTTATATTAACCGGGTTTTATTAAGGCGTAGAATCAAAGATACGAACCTTAAAATAAAACAATTTAAAGTCGGAGTAAGAAGTCATACCGATGTAGCTATATGTTATCTGGAAGATGTGGCAAAACCGGAAATAGTAGGGGATATTGAAAAACGATTAAAAGAATATGTAATAGACGGAATCTTTGACAGTGGGATGTTAGAACAGCTAACGGAAAGAAACGTATATTCGCCTTTCCCGGAGTTTCAGACGACAGAAAGACCGGACAAAGCTGCGTCGGCTATATTAGAGGGCAGGGTTGTCATACTGGTTGATAACTCGCCCCTTGCCTTATTACTGCCGACTACTTTAAACTCCTTTTTTCAGGCTTCCGACGATTCTTACAGCAGATGGGAAGTTGCAACTTTTACCAGAATATTGCGTTATTTCGGAGCTTTTTTATCCATAGCTCTTCCGGGGCTTTATATTGCAGTTATTAATTACAATGCGGAAGTATTAACCTCAGCAATGGCATTATCCTTTGCAGCCGCACGAGATGGTGTCCCGTTTTCTGTTTTATTTGAAGTTGTAATGATGGAAGTAGCTTTTCAAATGTTACTGGAAGCTGGAATACGACTCCCTGGGCCTATGGGAAGTACGCTTGGTATCGTCGGCGGCTTAATTATCGGTGATGCGGCAGTCAATGCCAATCTGGTAAGCCCTATTGTTGTAATTGTTATCGCTTTGACTGCAATTTCCGCTTTTACGGTACCAAATGAACCGTTTGCTTCGGCTTTTCGCATTGTTCGCTATTTAATAATTATTTTATCAGCTTTTTTAGGATTATATGGTTTTATATTAGGCATCATGCTGCTATTAAATCATTTAGGCGGTTTGAAAAGCTTTGGTATGCCCTATCTTGTGCCATTTGCTGCATCCGGTATCAATGAGGGTACTGATACCAAGGATGCCATTGTCCGATTACCTTTAAGAGATTTAAAGAGGCGTCCAATTTTCTCCAGAAAAGATGAGCGGACCAGACTTGTTAAAAATAAAGACGAGTAGTATTGGATTACTCGTAAGAAACGTTGTGGCCGAATAGCCGCAGATTATTTAGAAAGGCATAGATAAATATGTTTTCAGACAATGAAAAAATCTCCTTAAGACAATTAAAACGGTTATTAGTTTTTGATTTATTCAGTGTATCAGGAATTATCGTACCGCGTATAGCAACAGCATCTTCCGGTAAAGACGGTATTATAGCCATACTACTTGCAATTCTTTTTGCAATTTTTTATGCATGGATTCTTTTATCCTTATCAAAGTGTACTGGTGGTAATTATCTGGATTATTCGAAGAGAAGTGTGGGCAGTCTGCTTACATTCATAATCGGAATTCTTTATATAATAAAATTATCCGTATGTTGTATATTTGCTGCCCGTTTATTCGGAGAGGTAATTAATGAAACTTTATTGGAAGATACGGATCCAAAGGTGATTATATTATTATTATTAATTGTATCCGCTTATGCAGCATCAAAGGGTTTTGAAGTCAGGGCAAGAATTGCTGAAATCCTGTACTTTATTGTTATTGTTCCTATATTTATATTTTTGATTTTAGGACTTAATAAGATTAAATTTTCAAATTTAATGCCATTATTTACAGAGGGAACAGTCGATATTTTATGGGGTGGGTATAGTGTATTTCTGACCTTTAGTATATTAGAATTAATTATGTTTACGGGACCAATGATTAAATTTAAGAAATCAGATATCGGGCATCCCGGGCGTTTAATGCATTTTATAACCCATGCTATTGTTGTGGTCGGTGTATTGGATGTTCTGTTATTTGTTGTTACTTTAGGTATTCTGGGGAGAGGCGAAACGGGGCAGAAGTTATGGTCTATGGTTAATATGATTCAGGTGATAAAATTACCCGGAGGATTTATCCAGAGACAGGATGCCATTATTCTTGGCTTTTGGATGTTGAGTATATTTACCATTATAAGTGCTTTCTTTTATTATATCAGTTTTATAACAAAATTTATCTTTCACATCCCAAAGCAAAATTATTTATTAATTCCATTTATTATTTTACTGTTTTTTGCTTCTGTAATACCGATTGAAACGGAACAATTTTTCTATTATTTTGAATATTATATGAAATTTATCGGTATGCCCCAATCTATTTTATTACCTGTTTTTATAGTATTTATAGGTAAGGTAAGAAAAATTAAAAACAGTAAACCTATAATTAAAACTCTGTTATTTATAACAACTTTATTATCCGTAACCTCATTTACGGGATGCAGTGATATGACAGAAATTGAGGACCGTAATTTCATACAGGCGATGGGAATAGATTTAAATGATTCCGGTGAGCTGACCGTCTATTATGTATTACCCGATTTAAAAGCATTAACAGAACAAGGAAGCGAAAATCCTGAGAAGTTAATTCTTCAGCTAAATGGGTTTGACTTCTGGGAAATAGAAGAATTATATAATTTGGAATATAATAAGCGGTTGGATTTCAGTCATTTAAAAGCCATCATTATAGGAAAAGAATTAGCAAAAGATCAAATAAAGTTAACACAGTTTTTAACCTATGTGGAAAATAAATATGAACTGGGCAGAAATACCCTGATGTTTACTTCCGATTCCACCGCAAAAGATATTGTCTCCTTAAATAAGGAACTGGAGGGAGGTATTGGCGATTTCCTTGACCGTCTGTATCGAATCAATTTAAAAAATAATGGAAAAAAGTTATAACAGTTGGCGATTTGGTTTATGCCATGAATGAACAAAATCCGGTAATTGGTGTGCCCCTCTTAAAAGCAAAGAAGAAAACCATGGAAACTATCGGTCTTGTTATGTACTATCATAACCGGTTAGTCTATGAAGTCAATAAAGAGGAAGCAGACTTCATTGATATAGCCAATGGTTATGGAAAAAATAATCTGATTTTCCTAACAGAGAATCCGGAAGAAGATTTAAAGGAAACAAACAGTGAAGCGGTTTCAAAATATGTTGTTAAAATTAATAATATTACCAGGACTCTGGAGTTTTCAAATATTAACAATACGCCTCAATTAACCATTAAAATTGAAGGAATAGGAATGATAGAAAAAGGTTTTAAAGATACTGGGCAAACTTCTAACAAGGTTAATGCAAATGTAATAGAGGATATCGAGAACCGTTGTAATATTATAATAAAAACAAAAATAGCAAAAAACCTGGAAGAAATTATGAAAGGTGCTTACGTTGATTTTATGAATTTATACCGTATGACAAGCTATAAAAACAGAAAGCTGTGGTTAACATATACAAATAGAGAAGATCAATTTATTCAGGATTTGCAATATACCATTGAAGTGGATTTAAAAATGCAATAAGAAGATGCTGTTACAAAAATATAAATTATATTCTGTTTCCAGGCAGATTCTATAATTTCAGATTTTGTAACAGCTATTTTCATGTGATTTTTTGACTTGACAGAGCATTTAAAAGTGTTATGATTTATTTTATCATATAATATTTATTTAAGTAATTGCTAAACTATGTATATGCCATGCAGTTAATACTGCTTCTAGTGGTGAATGTTGTCTTAAAGGCAACTGAAGTTATGAAATTCAATTGTACGGTATATTTAGAGTTTTACAATCTAACTGATAAATTTTATTTTATAAAAGGATATTTCTGTATTATTTTTACGGCAGTTAATATGGGAGGGGACTTATGGAAAAGATAAAAATTATAGCTGACAGTACCTGTGATTTAACAGATGAAATTCTTCAAAAATATAATATAACCGTTATTCCATTATGTGTGATAATGGGTGATGCGACATACCAGGATGGGGTTAATGTAACTCCGGAAGATATATATGAATGGTCGGAAAAGGAAAACAGTACACCAAAGACGGCAGCACCTTTATTAAATGATGTGGTTGATATCCTTAAACCTTTTACCGAGGATAAGATGGATATTGTTTTTATCGGAATTTCGGAAGATATGTCATCGACCTGTAATGTGGTACGTCTTGCTGCCGGAATTTTAAATTATAAAAAGGTACATATCATAAACTCCGGAAATTTGTCAACGGGAATTGGTTTACAGGTAATGAAAGCAGCGGAAATGGCAGAAGATGGACAGTCTGCTGAATCTATAGAGGACTATATAGTAAATACCATGCAGGAAAGAGTAAAAGCTAGTTTTATCGTGGATACATTAACCTATCTTAACCGGGGTGGCCGCTGCTCATCGGTAGCTGCACTTATAGGTAATACATTTCAGCTAAAACCGATGATAGTTGTCAAACATGGGAAAATGGGTGTGGGTAAAAAATATCGGGGAAATATTAAGAAATCTCTGCTAAATTACGTTAAGGATTTAAAGACCGAATTACTTTCGGCTGATAAAGAAAGAGTGTTTATTACTCATTCCGGATGTGATGATGAAACAGTGAAATTAATTTATGACTATATCAATAATCTACATATTTTCCGAGAGATTATCATAACGAAAGCAGGAGGAGTTATATCCAGCCATTGCGGTCCAAAAACTTTAGGTGTTTTATTTGTAAGTTAAAGTATTATATTAATAAATATTAAGTAATTTGCCAAGAATATCTGTAAGGATATATTAAAATTGGTAAAGGAGCTTAAAAATATGTTAAAATGGGCCATTATATTTTTAGTAATTTCTATTATTGCAGGATTGTTTGGTTTCACCGGTGTTGCAAGAACTTCGAAAACCATAGCGAAAGTGCTGTTTTTTATTTTTTTAATTATTTTTATATTAATCCTATTGTTAGGTAAGCTTATTTTTTAATTTAAAAGGAGTGTTAACTTTGACGTTACTTGGTTCATTTATTGTTCCGCATCCTCCTTTAATTGTACCGGAAGTAGGTAAAGGAAAAGAAAGAGAAATACAAAAAACAATTGATGCCTATAAGAAAATCGCTCTTAGAATCAGCAGCTTAAAGCCTGATACGATAATATTATCTACACCCCACTCCATCATGTATTCGGATTATTTGCAAATTTCCTCAGGTAAAAATGCAAAGGGGGATTTTTCAAGTTTTGGGGTACCAGAAGTAAAAATGTCGGCAGAGTATGATGAAGAATTTGTAAATAAGCTTACGGAGCTTGCAGAAGAAAATGGCATTAGTGCAGGTACGTTAGGAGAGAAGAAAAAAGTCCTGGATCATGGTACCATGGTTCCTCTTTTTTTCATCAATCAATATTATAAAGATTATAAATTAGTCCGGTTATCCATATCTGGCCTTTCTCCTCTTACTCATTACCGTTATGGAAAATGTATTGCACAAGTAGTTAATCAAAGTGATAAACAATATGTATATATAGCCAGCGGAGATTTGTCCCATCGGTTAAAGGAAGATGGTCCTTATGGATATTCCGAGTATGGAGTTCAGTTTGACCGTGAGATTACGGAAGCTTTTAAAAAAGGAGATTTTTTAGAATTCCTGAAATTTAGTGAAAGCTTTTGTGACGAAGCAGCAGAATGCGGACTCCGCTCATTTATCATTATGGCAGGAATATTGGATGGAAAAACGGTAAAGTCTGAACTTTTATCCTATGAAGGACCTTTTGGAGTCGGTTATGGTGTTGCGGCATTTACGATTACCGGTGAAGATCAGGAGAGATGTTTTGATAATAAGATGGAAGAAGTTCTAAGAAAAGAACTCAATGATATAAAGGAAAATGAAGATCCTTATGTGAAACTGGCCAGGGAATCTTTAGAATATTATTTAAAAAAACGCAGACATTTAAAGCGTCCTGCGGGGTTGCTGCCTGAATTGGTAAGCAACAGAGCCGGCGTCTTTGTTTCACTTAAAAAGGAAGGCCGCTTAAGAGGGTGTATCGGTACGATAATGCCGACAACGGATTGTATTGCGGATGAAATTATTCAGAATGCTGTCAGTGCAGGTACGAAAGATTATCGTTTTGAACCTGTTCAACCGGAGGAATTACCTTGGTTAGTTTATGATGTTGATGTGTTAAGCGAAAGTGAACCCATTACTTCCATTCATGACCTTGATGTAAAACGGTATGGTGTTATTGTGTCTTATCAGGGAAGACGAGGCTTATTACTGCCTAATCTGGAGGGTGTTGATACCCCGGAACAACAAGTGAGTATCGCACTTAAAAAAGGAAATATTTCTCCCGAAGAACCATTTGAGATGGAACGATTTGAGGTGATGAGGCATCTATGAGCAGAGTAATCTGTAATATCTGTCCCCATTACTGTAATATTGAAGAAAATCACATTGGTTTTTGCGGTGCAAGAAGTAATGCCGATGGAAAGATTATTCCTATAAATTATGGATTGTTAACCGGTATTGCCTTAGATCCAATTGAAAAAAAACCATTATATCATTTTAACCCTGGCAGTCAGATACTTTCCGTAGGTAGTTTTGGTTGTAATTTCAGATGCTCTTTCTGCCAGAATTATGAAATTTCCATGGCCAAAAAAGAACAGGTAAAAACGCAGTATGTGAGTCCTAAGGAAGTAATCCGTATGGCGAAAGAGCTTCAGCCGGAAGGTAATATCGGAATTGCTTATACCTATAATGAACCTTTGGTGGGTTTCGAATATGTATATGACTGTGCTAAATTAGCAAGAAAAGAAGGCCTAAAAAATGTTTTGGTAACCAATGGTTATATCAACGAAGACCCTTTTCTTGCGTTATTAGAATATTTGGATGCTTTGAATATTGATCTAAAAGCCTTTAATGAAAAACTATATAAAAATTTAAGCGGTGGTTTGGAGATTGTAAAACATTCTATAGAATTATCTGCAAAAAAGAATCATGTTGAGGTAACCACTCTGGTAGTGCCGGGGGATAATGACAGTGATGAAGAGATTCGTGATCTCTCTGTCTGGCTTGCCTCTGTTCGTAAAGATATTCCGCTGCACCTCACCAGGTTTTTCCCACGTTATAAGATGAGAGACCGGGAAGCTACAAAAGTCAGCAGGATCTATGAATTAGCCGACATTGCCAGAGAATCTCTGTTATATGTTTATGAAGGAAATTGTTAATAACCTGGTACATTTCAATATTAAAGCAATATTGTGTACTGGCTAAATAGTGGTAATATTTTCTTGCTAATTCAATAATCCTTTAGTAGAATAAGTTAAATAAGTAAATACTGGAGGAATTATGGATGAAAAAATTAATTTTAGTAACATCTCCGCCTGCCTGCGGTAAAACCTTTGTATCAAAACAACTGGCAAAAGCATTGAAACATGTAGTTTATTTGGATAAAGACACATTAATCTGCTTATCAAAACAGATTTTTAAAGTTGCAGGAGAAGAATATAATAGAAGTTCAAAATTTTTTGAGGAAAATATCCGAGATTATGAGTACGAAGCAATTGTAGCTCTGGCTTTGGAAGCTTTGGACTACGATGATACGGTACTGATTAATGCTCCGTTTACCAGAGAAATCAGGGATAAAGCTTATATTGACAAATTAAAAGATAAATTAAAAGAAAAAGATGCGGTTCTGACAGTAATATGGGTTGAAACTACAATTGAGGTATGCAAACAGCGTATGATAGAAAGAAATTCCGACAGAGATTCCTGGAAGCTGGCACATTGGGGTGAATATATTTCCGGTTGTAATTTCAATATACCCAATGCTTTAGATGATCCGAAAATTTCAAATGATTTATTAATATTTAAAAATTCATCTGATGACGAATTCAAGGAGTCTTTGAGAAATATTATAAGTATTCTTGAGTAAGAACATTCATAAAACAGGCAGTTAATAATTCTATGAGGTTATAGGCAGATTGGTTAAACGGTAAACCCGGCCAATCTGCCTAATTTTTCAGTGAAGCAACTAAGCAGCAAGTCCGGAGAGGAAGCTAAGCGGAAAGAGCTCCTACGCGAGGATTTTTTGCGGATTTATTTCCCTAAGTGACAACCGATAGATTAAATTGTATAATAACGATATACTTTACTTTTACGGAGGTATAAGAATTACAGCTTGATTCTAACAAATAAATAATTCACAATTATTATGCAAGATATATTATTGTGAAATTCCGAAAATTTATTAGTTTTGCAATTACCTAATATAAGAAGATAAAGAGAGGATTTACATTGTTAATCTATTCAAATAACTTTAATTTAAAACATATAGCTGATTCCGGACAATGCTTTCGAATGAATCCGATGGGAGATGATAAGTATAGTCTGATAGCATATGATAAATACATAGAATTAACGCAGGTGAAAGATAATTGTATAAAGCTTTCCTGCAGTGAGGACGAATATAATCTGATTTGGAAAGATTATTTTGATATGGATTTTAATTATGAGCAAATCGTTGCCGGTTTATTAGATGGCCAGGATAATTTTTTAAAAAATGCTGCTCGATTTGGATGCGGACTTAGAATATTAAAACAGGATATTTTTGAAACCTTAATAAGTTTCATTATTTCCCAGAGAAAAAATATTCCGGCTATCAAAAGCTGTATCGAAATGTTATGTATGAAGTATGGTAAGCGAAAGACCAGCAGGGAGTGTGGGGGAAAAGAATATTATACTTTTCCGTCTCCTGAAAGCTTAGCTAATGCTTCAGCCCAGGATTTAAAGACTACCGGTTTAGGTTATCGTGATAGCTATATTTTAAAAACCTCTCAAGCAGTTTCAAAAGGAGATATTGATCTTAAAACCTTAAAGCGGTTAAGTTTTGAAGAAACATTAATACAGTTGCAAACATTATCCGGTGTGGGAATTAAAGTAGCAAATTGTGTAGCACTTTATGGATTACACCATATTGAAGCGTTCCCTATTGATGTATGGATTGCCAGAATATTAAAAGATATATACAATGATCACTTTAACTTAGAACCATATAACGGCTTTGCCGGAATCGTTCAACAATACATGTTTTATTATATAAGAAATACGAAGTAATTCCATTAGTCCTTCTTAAAGATTTCACCGTTCTTTTGAATGATTCAAAATTTCCTGTACATAATAAATAAGTAGAACAAAGAGACCGCCCTGGAAATTAAAGGAAACCCTCTCTTGGAGAAACTTGAAATCAGTATAAGTACTGCAAACATTGATTTTAAATTATGTTTTATGTATAGGAGATTTTTAGAAGAATGAATAAATATAAAATAGGATTAGATATTGGTTCTACAACAGTAAAAATAGCGGTACTGGATGAAGATAACCGTTTGATTTATAGTGATTACAAGCGGCATCTGTCCGATATAAAAAGTACGATTATCAGTATAATAAATACCTGTTATAAAAAACTGGGGGACTTAACTTGCACGGTAAATATAACCGGGTCAGGCGGTTTGTCTGTTTCGGAATGGTTAGGAATTCCTTTTGAACAGGAAGTGGTTTCCTGTACGAAAACTGTAAAAAGTATTATTCCGGAAGCGGATGTTGTTATTGAACTTGGCGGAGAAGATGCGAAAATTACTTATTTAAAAAATGGGTTGGAACAACGGATGAACAACAGCTGTGCCGGAGGAACCGGTGCATTTATCGACCAGATGGCTGTTTTATTAAATACGGATGCTTCCGGACTGAATGAATATGCTAAGAAACATAAAGTTATATACCCTATCGCTTCCAGATGCGGAGTATTTGCAAAAACGGATATTCAACCGCTTTTAAATGACGGAGCAAGTAAGGAAGATATTTCCGCATCGATTTTACAGGCAGTAGTGAACCAGACCATCGGTGGGTTGGCATGCGGTAAACCAATACGCGGAAAAGTCGCATTTTTAGGCGGTCCTTTGTATTTTCTGTCCGAACTAAGAGAAAGGTTTATAGTAAGTCTGAATCTGGCTCCGGAGGAAGTGATCATTCCGGAGAACGGAATTCTGTACCCGGCCATTGGTGCAGCACTACTATCAGGAGAAACAAATGTATCTGAACTAAAAGATTCCAACGAAATCAGTTTAAAAGTAATAATAGAAAAAGTTTTTGATATAGCAGAAATTAAAGATAATGATGTACGTAAGCTTCCTCCATTATTTAAAACGGAAGAAGAGTATAAGATTTTTAAGGAAAGGCATAACTGTTCCACAATAAAAAGAGCTGTATTATCCGAGTATCAGGGAAATACATTTTTGGGTATTGATGCAGGATCGACTACAACAAAAGCTGCATTAATCAGCGATAGGGGCGAACTTTTATACAGCTATTACGGCAGCAATGAGGGGAACCTATAACAAAAGTAATATGGATACTAAAAGATTTATACAATAGACTGCCCAAAGGAGTTAGAATTACAAGAAGCACCGTTACAGGATATGGAGAGGGGCTAATGAAAGCCGCACTTCATATTGATTATGGTGAAATAGAGACCATTGCTCATTATAAAGCAGCAGAGTATTTTTTACCCGGTGTTGATTTTATTCTGGATATCGGCGGTCAGGACATGAAATGCCTCAGGATAAAGAATAATACCATAGACAGTATACTGTTAAATGAAGCCTGTTCCTCAGGCTGCGGTTCTTTCCTGGAGGGGTTTGCCGCATCCTTAAATATGACAGTGGAGCAATTTGCAAAAGAAGCACTATTTGCAAAATCACCGGTAGATTTAGGTACCAAATGTACGGTTTTTATGAATTCAAAAGTGAAACAAGCACAAAAAGAAGGAGCAGAGATTGCTGATTTATCCGCTGGATTATCATATTCCGTCATAAAAAATGCATTATTTAAGGTTATTAAAATACGGGATGAAAAAGATATGGGTAAAAAAATGATCGTACAGGGAGGTACTTTCTATAATGATGCCGTATTAAGATGTTTTGAAATGATATCGGGCAGGGAAGTAGTAAGACCGGACATTGCAGGATTAATGGGGGCTTTCGGAGCCGCACTAATAGCGAAAGAAAGGTTTACGGAAGAATCGGAAGAACAGGTGCTTAGAAGTACAACAGCTTCCGTAAATCAAGTTATTAATAGTAATCAAAGTGCAGCCGCTTCCAATTTACTCTCACGTTGGGAATTATCCTGTTTCGAAACCAAAGCAGCTTTTAAACGTTGTGAAAAGTGCGGGAACCACTGTCTTTTAACCGTAAATATGTTCTCAAGCGGAGAATCCTTTATCTCAGGAAACCGGTGTGAAAGAGGACTAGGAACAAAGGAATCCCGGTTAACCGGTTCTATGAAGATGCCAAATCTCTATGAATATAAATACCAAAAAACCTTTGCGTATAAACCTTTAAGTCTCTCAAAAGCTAAAAGAGGGACGATTGGTATTCCTAGAACTCTTAATATGTATGATAATTATCCGTTTTGGTTTACACTTTTCACCGAACTGGAATTCCGGGTGGAATTATCCGCACCCTCAAATAAAAAAATGTATGAAAAAGGATTGGGTACCATACCGTCGGAATCTGTCTGTTACCCTGCAAAACTTAGTCACGGACATATTTACAATTTAATGGAGCGGGGTATAGATACGATATTTTATCCTTCTATTGTATTTGAAAAGAAAGAGTATGAAGATGTGGATAATCATTATAATTGTCCGATTGTTATTTCCTATTCCGAAGTAATAAAAAACAATATAGATGAAATACATCAGGTAAAATTAATTGCTCCTTTTCTATCAATGAATGATGATAAAATACTTGCTAAAAGAATGAAAGAAGTATTAGCCGACTATGAGATATCCCAGTCGGAAGTTAATAGAGCCGTAAAAGCCGCAAGGGCGGTACTTGATTCCTATAAACTGGATTTACAGAAAAAAGGAGAAGAAGTAATAGAATTTCTGAAAAAGAACAATAAAAAGGGGATCGTTCTCTGCGGAAAACCTTATCATATCGATCCGGAAGTACATCACGGGATTCCCGGACTGATTAATTCCTTCGGTATGGCAGTTCTAACGGAAGACTGCATTTCTCATTTAACTCCTTTAAAAAATAAACTGCGTGTTGTAGATCAATGGACTTATAATTCCAGATTATACCGGGCGGCAGCCAAAGTGGCAGAAGAACCGAATTTGGAATTGATACAATTAAATTCTTTTGGATGCGGCCTGGATTCTGTGACATCGGATCAAATTGCGGAAATACTGGCAGCCGGCGGCAAAATCTATACTATGCTGAAAATTGACGAAGGAAATAATCTTGGAGCGGCTAAGATAAGAATCCGTTCTTTAAAAGCGGCAATGGAAGAACGGGATAAAAAGGCATATCAGCCTGTTAAGGAAGATATGAATTACACAACGCCTATTTTTACCAAAGAGAAGAGAAAAGTTCATACTATTTTGGTTCCGCAGCTCTCACCGGTTCATTTTGATTTGATTAAAGAAGCAGCAAGATCCAGCGATTATCAATTTGAGATTTTACCCGGTATCGATCAAGCTGCCGTAGATGAAGGGCTAAAATATGTAAATAATGATGCCTGTTATCCTGCAATCCTGATTATCGGGCAAATTGTACATGCTTTAAAATCAGGAAAATATGATATAAATAATACCTCCGTCATTATATCCCAAACAGGCGGCGGCTGCAGGGCTACGAATTATATGGCTTTCTTAAAATTGGGTTTAAAACAAGCCGGTTTTGAAAATGTTCCTTTAATTTCTTTAAATGCAGTCGGGCTGGGGGAACAGCCGGGTTTTAAATTGTCAATCAGTTTTATCAATAAATGCATTATGGCTTTAATCTATGGAGATTTATTTATGAGAGTCCTGTATGGTTCAAGACCTTATGAAGTGCATCCCGGTTCCTCGGAAGCTTTATACTGTAAATGGAATGAACTGGTTAAAGGTAATATCAGAAACGGGAGTAAAAAAGAATTTGATCAAAATATTAAAAATATAGTAAAAGAATTTGATCAATTAGAAGTTAAGAATATTAAAAAACCCAAGGTTGCAATTGTTGGGGAGATATTGGCCAAATACCATCCTATGGCTAACAATGGGATAATTTCCTCCTTAGAAGAGGGTGGTGCGGAAGTCGTTCTTCCGGATTTGCTGGATTTCTTACTGTATTGCTTATTTAATTCAGAGTTTAAGTATAAATATCTGGGTGGAAAACGAATTAAAAAAAATGCATGTGAATTCAGCATGGTATATTTGGACCACTATCGAAAAGTTATGAAAGAAGAATTGGAAAAGAGTAAAAGGTTTTCTCCGCCTACTCCCATTCATAAATTAGCAACTATGGCTTCCTCAGTATTATCTCTTGGTAATCAAACCGGAGAGGGCTGGCTGATTACGGCTGAAATGATTGAATGTATAGAAAGCGGTATAAACAATATTTTATGTGTACAACCCCTGGCATGCCTGCCCAATCATATAACCGGAAGAGGAATGTTTAAACCTTTAAAAGAAAAATATCCCATGGCTAATATTATGCCCATTGATTATGATCCGGGAATATCCCATGTTAATCAATTAAACAGGATTAAATTAATGCTGTCCGTTGCTTTAAAAAATATATAAAGGTTATTTTAAATATTGCAACAACCCCATATCTAAACAGTTCTTAGGTTAGGTTGTTGCAATATTTTAGTTGATATAGATGCGTTTTAAACGGTTACCAAGTCTGGTTAATAATTCATTTGTAATGGTACCGGAATTCATGGCTATTTCTTCAGCTTTTATCTGATTTGTTTCATTAATACCAATTACAGTGACAATTTCATCCGGTTCAACACCCGGTATGTCCGTAATATCTATCATCAACTGATCCATACATATTCTGCCGATTATCGGTGCAGGGTATCCATTTACAAGGATATATCCATCTTCTAAATTTCGTGGAATTCCGTCTGCATAACCTATGGTCACCGTTGCGATCTTTCTTTCCTCCGATGCGGTAAAGGTTCGTCCGTAGCTGACAGCATCCCCTTTTTCAATCGTTTTGGTCATAACAATTCTGGCTTTTACCGATAATACCGGTTTTAGATCAATGGATACTCTGGTTTTATCATAAGCAGAACTTAATACCCCGTAAAGTGCGATTCCGATTCGGGCGTAATCACAGGATAGTTCCGGATAGTTTAAAACACCGTAACTGCTTTGAATATGAAGTCTACCGGGATTATAACCAAAATCATTGAGGTTTTGTATGGTCTTATAGAAATGTTCGATCTGTGCTTTCGTAAAAGCGGTATTTTCTTTTGTTAAACTGTCCGATACGCTAAGATGAGTATAAGCACCCAATATAACCAGATTTTTTAAATTAAAAATTGCTTCCAAATTGGATATATTATTATAATTTTCTCCTAAACGGTGCATACCGGTATCAATCTTAATATGAACCTTTATTTTGCTGCCATAACGATTTAAAATCTGGGCATATTCCAAATCCACCACAGTTTGGATTAAACGATATTTTACCAGAAGTTTGAAATCCTGTGGATGAGTATAACCGAATATTAATATTTCACCTTTAACCCCGTTTTTTCTAAGCTGCACCCCCTCGGACAGAGTAGCGACAGCAAAGGAAGTTACTCCAATTTTATTAAGCTCTTTTGAAATTCTAATATCCCCATGTCCATAGGCATTGGCCTTTACAACTGCCATTAGAGTACAATTTTTCGGTAATATGGATTGAAATTCTTTCACATTATGTCTTAAATGATTTAAATTAATTTCAATCCATGCCCTTCCCTTTATGTCCGGCTTGCCCTGCTTTATATGGCGGATTGCATATACATAAAAGTATCCGAATACTAAGGACAGAAGACATACCGCCAGGTAATGGATAAGACTGTTATAGATAAGAAAGTCTTCCAAACCCAATACTTTTGCTAATCCCCTTACCAGTATGATAGCAAAAGGATGAATAATATAGATAATCATGGAAAAGGTTCGGAAACTTCTATAATAATTTCCTTTAAAGTGCAAAAGCAGCTGAAAAAGAAAATACATACTGGGTATTAAAAACAAATACATGCTGTCATGGCGCTGCATATTATGAGCATGCAATAATAATCCTTCTATAAATAATAGCACAGAGGAGGCAATGAATCCTGCGATACATTTTCTTAATGATAACGGTTTCACAGAGCGGGCGATAAAAGCTCCCATAACCAAAAATACCGGAGCATAAAAGATCCCGTTCCTGGTATAATCAAATAGTTGGAACAAAAAGTCATAACAATTTTTTAATATGGGAATCGATTCGGTCAATCCGTAATAACTGTCTCCTAATAATCCGGCAAGATAGAGTATGATGCTAATGAGTAAAAACACGGTACCTTTATTTATTTTTAAGAGTAAATATACAAAGAGTACTCCAGTAATTACAGCCGGTAAATACCATAAATGATACATGGTTCCATTAAAAAGGATATCTTTTAGTAATTTTAAAAACATATTATTTTGTTTAAAATATCCGCTGTAGAGATTAACCGGAATATAGATTAACATGGCAATTCCATAGAGATCCGCCGTTTTTTTCAGGAATTTCGTGAGCGGAGCGGTGTCTGGCTTAACGGAATATTTATCCGGATTTCTAAAACTGTTATCCTTTAGAAATCCAGATATTATAAAAAATCCGGTTACCATAAAAAAGAATGGAACTGCAACCCTGGCAATTATCCTGGTAAATACAAAATCAGCAGTCGTATTAATGGATGTAAGGGGGGAAGTATGTATTGCCACAATTAGAAATGCCGCTATCATCCTGAAATAGTCTAAACCGTCATAATTTTCTTTTATTAAGTTTGTCTGCCCTTTGCGAGCGGTAGTGATATGATTCATTTTATTTTCCTCAATGTAATAATAAATCCATCTATATTATTTCCCGAAATCTGATAAGGTGTATTAGCAGGTAAGGTTAGTGGATTCTGCTGTATGAAAGCAAGGCTGCAGTAAAAAATTTCATAGGTAAATTCATAATTAAAGAATTTTAAATGTTTTCCTTTATAAGGGAAGTTTTTGATATATTTTATATACTCCTCCAAAGTCAGATTTTTTAAACTCATAATTTCCGAATGTGGATAGCCTACATATCGAAAATGCCATGGTTCATGGGCGATTCCGGTAATTCCTTCTTTCCCTTTCGGGTAACGTTCAATAAAGCCATAATGTATAGCTTTTTTACGAAACTGCATGCAAATACCGGAATATGGAAAATATGGCCTTATAAAATCATATTCTCCGTTATTTTCTGCCAGATCGATTGCCAGACCGGTTTGATGTTCACTCCGGTTTGGCAGTGCTACATATTTTTCCGTAAATTCAACCCCGTTTTCATCTACGGAATCAGAGTATATTTGTTTCTGCACGGATAGGGTCCGATAACCGCTTACGGGGAGTATTTCGTTATCTGCATTTAAGTGATTTATAAGTTGTGATAATTCTTTTGCAGCAATATAATCTAATAATATTTCCGGATGTCTGGAATCAACGGAAACCAGGGAAGCCGCATATTTATTATCCCTGCGTGTAATCGGATGTTCTTTGTTAACAAGGATCAGATTACCATTATATATGTTAAGCGTATCGAAATTTAAAGTTCTCATTTTAACACCCATTATATAACACATCTGCAGGCAGATGTGTTACTGCCACAATAGAAAGGTTGAAAGATTCTGCATGTGGCATCCCTTCTATTCTTATATTTTCTTTCAACATACCCCCCTTATATAGTCAGTTTTTAAGTGCTAATAATATCAGTTTGTCCAAAATATTCTCAAAACTGAGACCTATACCCTTTAACATATTGGGGTACCGGCTATGGGATGTTAAACCGGGAATCGTATTAACTTCATTAAAAACAATGGTTCCCTCCGGTGTCAAGAACATATCAACTCTGGCAAACCCACTGCATCCCAATTCTCTGTAAATTCTAAGTGCTGTTTCTTTAATATGATTAGCTGTTTCCCCGGAAATTCTTGCCGGCATATGGATACTGGAGGTTTTTAATGTATACTTTTCCGTATAATCAAAGAAACCGTGGGACAATTCTATTTCATCCACTTCTCCTATAATCAATTCTTCTGAGCCTAATACGGCACAACCTACTTCAAATCCATTAATATTCTCTTCAATAACAACTTTTGTATCATGTAAAAATGCTGTATTTACTGCCTCCAGCAAATCTTCCTCATATTCAATTTTGGTTATTCCGAAAGAAGAACCGGATTTAACGGGTTTTATAAATAAAGGATAATTTAAATGTTCAGTCAGCTTTTGCAGCTGGAATTTTGGTAATCCTTTCCGAATAACAACGGAAGCAGGTGTTTTAATTCCTGCCAAAGAAACAATTTTATGAGCGTAATCTTTATCCATACAAATCGCTGAACTTAAGGTATCACAACCGACCAATGGGATACCGGCAAGTTCAATAAGCCCCTGGACAGTACCGTCTTCACCGTTTTTACCGTGAAGTACCGGAAAGGCTGCGTCTAATTTTGTAAGAACAATTCCATCTTCTTTAAATTCTATTAAACCATGGTCTGATCTGTTTGGTGATAATAGGGCGGGAGTACAGGATACGTCCATAAACCAGGTATTGTCTAATAATTTTGAAGTGTCTCCCTGATAGCGATACCAATTACCCTCCCTTGTAATTCCTATCATAATCACTTCGTACAAATCAAGATTCATATGGGTAATAACTGCATAAGCTGATTGAAGGGATACATCATATTCAGTGGAACATCCTCCAAATAAAACTGCTATTTTTTTCTTTACCATTTTAACCTCTTTTCTGGAAAACTAAATTTAAATGATAGTTTCCTTTTTGTAACAGATTGATATTCCTTTTTCTTTGGAATATTATTTTCATAACTTATTATCCTAAGTTCAGAGTTGATTATACCAAATAAAACGGGAGTGTTTTTTAAGTTACTCTTATAAAGTATTAAGAAATACTTATGAAAGGCTTATTTTATTCTTTGCAATTATTAATATATGTAAATTATTTCAAATATTGGTATGTTGCTTTGACACAATGCTAGTTAAATGCTATTATTAATAAAAGCGTTATCATCGGAGGCTAAAATGGACAAAATAATAATAGAAACAAAGTCTTTGAGTTTTCAGAATATGATTTATTATCAGGATATTCAAATCAATGAAAATAAGGTTAATTTCATTGTAGGCAAAAGCGGTACCGGTAAATCCACCTTGCTTCGGTTATTTAACGGGACATTGTCACCAAGCGGCGGGGCTGTATATTATCGGGGTAAGGATATATTAACAGTTGATACTATAAATTTACGCAAAGAGATCTTGTTAATAAGCCAGTCATTATACCTCTTTGATGAAAGTATTAAAGAAAATTTTAATAAATTCTATGAATATAGGGGAAAAACTGTTCCCTCAGAGCAAAAGATGAAAGAATTTTTAGATATCTGCTGCATCGATTTTCCGTTGGATAAAGACTGCCTTACCATGTCAGGTGGTGAAAGACAAAGAGTATATACAGCTATTTTTTTATCCTTTTTACCGAAAGTAATTATGTTAGACGAACCTACTTCCGCATTGGATAAACAAAACAGTTTTAATGTGATACATAATGTGCTTATATTTTGTAAAGAAAACGGGATAACTGCTATTATTGTCAGTCACGATAAGGAGCTGACCGATTCTTTTGCAGATACTATAATTACGATTGAAAAGAGGGAAAAGGTATGAATGGAATCGTACAATTAAATATACTGCAATTTAGCCTTGTTTATTTATTGTTATTGATTGTTTTGTTTATCATGAAAAAATCAAAAATAAACCAAACAAAATTACTTCTACTGGCAAGTTTTCGTATGACGGTACAGCTTGTTTTGGCCGGATTAATTTTAACCTATATTTTCGGGAATCCTCATCCTGCTTTTGTTGTGATATATATCATAATTATGGTTGGGTATTCCATTCGCAGGGTGTTATCCAAAAATAAGGATATTAATATAAATTTTAAAATAGCGGTTGCTTTATCTATGGGTTTATCCGGTGTTATCGTCCTTGCTTTTTTTGTACTGGCAGTAGTAGGGGAAGATATCTTTAATCCGCAATATACCATACCTCTTGCAGGTATGATAATCGGTAACGCTATGACGGGAATGACATTAGGGCTAAAGACATTTACGGAAAATATAAAAAAACAGAGAAATAAAATTGATGCGCTATTAAACTTAGGTGTTACTCCTAAAAAAATTTTATTGCCTTATGTCAATAATTCTTTAGAAACCGCACTTTTACCGACCTTAAACAATATGCTGGGTATGGGAATCGTTTCCTTGCCCGGAATGATGACCGGCCAGATTTTATCCGGTACATTACCGACAACAGCCATTATGTACCAGATAGCCATTATGATAGCCATTTGTACCGCAGTATGTTTAACGGTATTCTGTTCCTTAAATTTTGGCTTTAAAACATTATACAACAAGCGGAATCAAATTATTTTTTAAAGGACTATAAGGCTTTAAGTGTTAAAGGTTAATTTCGTGGTCCAAAATGAATACGAGTGTACATATTAGCAGGGAAAAACTCCTATATATTATGTTTGGAATTAACATTGCAAATTTATATTTCAGGGCATATAATGGGGAAAACAAGTAATATCAATAAATTACTTAAGTTAAAAATGGAGGAATCATTTTGAAGAGAATATTGGTTCTTACAACAGGCGGGACAATCGTCAGTTTACAGACTATGGATGGTTTAAAACCTGATAATGAAAATATTATTCATATTTTGTATGAAAAAATCTATAGTCTGGCAGGCGATTATGATGTAACAATTGAACCTATTTTTAATAAAGACAGCAGTAATATTATACCGAGTGACTGGTATATCGTTGAAGACTCCATCAGAAAACATATTAATCAATATGATGGAATCGTAATATTACACGGTACGGATACGATGTCTTACAGTGCCGCAATGTTATCTTATCTGTTCCTTGGGATAAATAAATCCATCGTACTTACCGGTTCCCAGTTACCTATTGTATATGATAACAGCGATGGCGTAAATAATTTAATCGATGCAATTATTACGGCTGGAGATGGAAGATTGTCCGGTGTTTTTGTTGTTTTCCATGATAAAATCATTAACGGAACAAGGGCTTACAAACGTAGTTCCATTAATATTGATGCCTATATCAGCTGTAATTATCCTTATGTGGGTGTAATCAAGGACAGAACACTGTTTATAACTTCTGATTACAAAAAAATTAAAGAAAATGAATCCGGAACGGATATTATACCCGCCCGCAAGAGAAAAGAGACAATTATACCGAAAATATATCTGCTTAAAATGATACCTGGTATAGATGAGAGCATAATCGATTATATTCAGAATGAAAACTACCAGGGGCTGATCATTGAGGGGTACGGTCTTGGCGGTATGCCGGTAGCCAATACGGAATTGATGAATAAACTGGAAACATTGATTAAAAGAAAAATACCTATTATAATGGCTACCCAATGTGTTTATGACGGAGTAAATTTGGACACTTATGAAGTCGGTATTAAAGCAAATAAAATCGGGATGATTTCCGCATATGATATGACTACGGAAGCGGTTTATACCAAACTAATCTGGATATTAAGTTTAACAGATTCTTATGAAGAAATCATTAAAATATTACAGACAAATTTCTGCGGAGAATTAAACACTAAAATTCAATAATAACCGGTTTTAAATAACGGTTCGTTTATAAACGCTAAGAGAGAATGCCTATTTAAGACATAGAATCAGAGTCTTGAAATAGGCATTCTCTCTTAGCATTTTTCTTTAAGTATGAAAACTCTTTTTAAAATGATTCATAATAAATTATCGTATTGAATTTAACTTTCGATAATTATAAGGTGTTACATTTTCATATTTTTTAAAAAAACGTTGAAAACTCTGTACATTATTATAGCCAATTTTCTGAGCAATTTTAGTAAATGATTCATTGGTATTACGCAAATATTCTTTTCCTTTTTCAATCCTGATATAATTAAGGTAGTCTGACATACTACGTCCGCATTGGGTCTTGAAAATTTTACTTAAATACTGGTAACTGATATTTAAGGAATCTGCTACATCTGAAATACTGAAATCTTTCATATAATTTTCTTCTATAAAATTCTTTGCATCGGTACAATATTGACCTTCTGTCTGAGAATGGGATATATAATATTTAATAGTTCCGCTGCATATATCGATTAAAAATTCCTCCATTTCAATTAAAGTATCCAGCTGCCTGATTCCTGCAGATACATGTATCTTTAATATATCTTCCAAATACATATTTTTATTCACAATTGCCAGTATCTGTGTCCAGATATCAATAGCATAGGAAACATTCGGTGTGGTACGTATTTTTTGAGAAACATCTTTTATAATGTGATTACATCCGTCCTGGTTATAAAGGAGAATATTACGTATTAATCCTGCCTCAGCGTTAACAAGAAAATCATAATTAAACTTATAATTTTTATAATATTTGTAACTGGTATTATAGCTTCATTTTGACCGAAAAATACGGCATGTTTCATTGCATTAACACATTCATGATAGGAGGGCAGTAATTCATCAGCTGTTCTTATATAATTTGATTCAATGCAGAAAACCTGCTGTTCTAAAAGTTCTTCCATAACGGTATACAGAATTTGCTTTAATTGCTGCAGGGCATTCGTATTCTTAATACTTATAAACGCCAGAAAAGTATCCTGCTGAAAATGGATGAAAAACCCATTGGGAGCATTCTTAATATAGGTATTCATTACATCTTTAATTTTATTATGCAGCAATGACATTTCATGAACAGACTTAGTTAATAAAAATTCCTTTGGTAAACGGAATAATATTAATTGATTATAATAGGATTTATCAATATTAATATATGGAACCTTATTTCCGTCTACTAAATCCTCATAACTTAAGGAACCTTCAAAATACATTTTTAAATTATGATTTCGTACTATAGTTTCGTAAGAGGAAAGTATAAAGTTCATAGAGGAATTATTAGCGTTAAGGCTTTGAAAAGTTTCCTTTAATACAGCTATTTCATCTTTTATGTTCTTTTTGGAAGCTACCGACTCCGTAAAAGTATTTTGGATATTTTTATATAAATCATCAATTGGGTGATACAGTTTTTTTGATACTATCTTTGCTAAAAAAACTAAAAAAATAAGTAAACAAATGCAGATTAATATGACATAATCAGCAAAGTAATTGGTCGCGGTATTCATTGTAGCAATAGGATAAGATATTACACAATACAACTGTCCGTCATAAAAATCAGAAGCAAAATATACGCTATCTTGATTTGAAAACGCTAAATTTTTTTGTTTTTTTAGATCTACCGGAAATACGGTATTTATTTGATTCGAATTCTGGGCATAGATTATTTGGTTTGTGTCGTCTATTATGTAAAACAAACATCCATCCTGATTTAATGAATAAAGATTCACCAAATCATTATAAAGGTCTGCAATACTTATGTTCGCTACAAACATTTTTGTAGTATTTGCCTGACAAACCAAACTTAACACTTGCTGGGGTTTATATAATAAAAATGAGGAAGGTTTTAATTGTTTATAATAAGACAGATTCATATTAATTCTTGGTTTTAACCGCTGGACTCTTGAAACATTCGAAATTTCTTTTATCCAATCCGTATCATGAAAGTTATCCCAGGTACTGGAACCATAATCTGTATTATATATGGTATCAAAATCTTTATCATAAAAATAAATAGAGTATAACGAAGAATATTTTGAAGTAATACTTAACAGATTGTTGGCAATATGCTGATACTCTGAAACTGAGGTTTTTACTTCGTCATTTATTAATTTACGATAGTTTCGGAATGCAGTATCCGTCTTTAAATAAGACAAATCGGTTTCTATATTATTAGTAGTCTGCCAGATATAGGAGGTAATTTCACTTATTTGTTTTTCATGTGTCTTATAAAAATCGTTTTTCGCATTATGATATAGAGATACATATAGGATAATTCCGGATATTAAAACAGGCAGAATTAAAGAAAGAATAAAAGATAATAAGATTGAGGTATAAAATTTTCTGTAACCGCTAAGAAGTTTATCATATTTAAATATATCTCTTATTTTTTTCATACAAATACCATTATGTCACAATGTATTATCATATTTTGCCTAAAAAAGTGACAAGCCCTTTTCATGAAATATTTATTTACAGACAATTAAATTATAGAAAATTCAGGAATATATGTCAATGTGAATAGCCCTATCAGAAAATAGTTAATTATATCAATTTCGCTCTTTTTAATACCGGAATAGAAATTGATATTAAATGCGATAGATTAAGACTTGTTCCCTATAGAATTATGATGCTATGATTTTTATGTAAAATTTCTACATAATTAGAAAGGAGGCATTATCTGTGAATTATATAACTGGGAGAGGAGTGCAGAAAAAAGTACAGAATACTTGCTATGTAAAGAGAGAAAGAAAATCTAAGTAAAGGATGCCACAAAAGAATTCTTTCGCTGCTTATTGTGTGGCTATATCACTGATACACCAGTGATATGCAAAGGTATAAAATATGAATATATCAAAAAATAAAATATCAGACAAAAGAAATAAGAAAATCAAAATCCTGTATTATCTGAAAAGGGATCGATGGTTATATCTGATGATGATACCGGTTATTGCATACTATTATGTTTTTAAATATATACCAATGTATGGTGTTGTAATAGCATTTAAAGATTTTAACATGTTTAAAGGAATTACCGATAGCGCCTGGGTAGGTCTTAAAGTTTTTCAAAAAGTATTTGCTGAACCTTTATTTTGGTCTTCTGTTAAGAACACCCTGGTTTTAAATATTTTAACATTATTGGTTAATTTTCCATTAACAATAATACTGTCTCTTATGATTAATGAAGTAGTAAGCCTTAAGTTTAAAAAATTATCCCAATCATTATTATATCTGCCGCATTTTATTTCATGGGTGGTTGTTGCCGGAATGGTTACGAATTTATTTTCTGCTACCGGAGGAACCATTAATAATGTATTAAATTCAATCGGAATCCCTACAATTCCTTTTTTAAGCAGTGACCAGTGGTGGATTTTTACTTATGTAATTGCAAATGTCTGGAAAGAGATTGGGTGGGGTACTATCGTATATTTAGCTGCATTGACCGGACTGGATGAAACATTATATGAAGCTGCTTACATAGATGGTGCAAGTAAGATGCAAAGGCTTTGGTATATTACCCTGCCATCGATTAAACCCGTAATTGTCATGATGTTAATTCTCTCTTTAAGCCGTATGATGACAATAGGGCTGGACGCTCCTTTATTGCTGGGTAATCAAAAGGTAACCGCCGTATCGGAAGTAATCAGTACTTATGTATACAAGATAGGATTAACAAAAGCACAGTACAGTATGGCAACCGCCGTTGGATTATTCCAATCGGTTATTAATATTATCCTTTTATTAACAGCGGATCGGTTCTCGAAAGCGATGGGTGAAGAAGGATTATTATAGGAGGGAAATATTACTTGGAAACGGAAAATAAAAAATTATATAAGAAGCGTCCGATAACCGGGATGATGGTACTTAATTATTTGATTATAGCAGTATTTGTAATTATATGTGTATATCCATTTTTAAACGTTTTGGCTTATTCTTTAAGCGGTAACCGTCCTATCCTGTCAGGAGAAATCACATTTTTCCCCAAGGAACTGCAATTTAAATCTTATATAGAAATATTAGGGAAAAATGCAATTTGGACCTCTATGGGAATCACCATATTTGTTACTGCAATCGGAACAATATTGGGACTTCTCTTAACCATTGGAGCCTCTTATGCATTGTCTAAAAAAAGATTAAAGGGCAGAGGTATATTAACTGCATTTATTATGTTTACCATGTATTTCAGCGGTGGTATCATCCCTACATTTCTTGTTGTTAAGAATTTAAATTTAGTAGATTCCGTATGGGCGTTAATCTTACCCTCCGCTATGAATGTTTTTAATTTTATTGTAATGAAAACTTTCTTTATGCAGCTCCCGGAAAGTCTGGAAGAAGCTGCAGTTTTAGACGGTTGCAATGACTTATCCTGTTTATTGAAAATTGTTCTTCCCTTATCATTGCCTATTATAGCGACGATAGGCCTGTTTTATGCAGTCGCATACTGGAACGAGTACTTTTCTGCATTAATGTATATTCAAAGTCCTGAGAAATTTACCTTGCAGCTGCGGTTAAGACAGTTATTATTTACGGAGGAATTAAATCAATTAAATAACAATACGGAAGGTCTTGGCAATCAGGTTATGGCGGAATCACTAAAAATGACTAGTATTGTTGTAGCTACTCTGCCCATTGTGGCAATCTATCCATGGCTGCAGAAATATTTTGTGAAAGGTGTTATGTTAGGAGCAGTGAAAGGCTGATACGGAATAGGTATTTTAGTCTAATAAATGAAAAAGAAAGAGAGAGGTGGATTTATGAAAAAATGTATTAAAAAGGTATTAACATTACTATTAACAGCAGTCCTTGTACTATTAACAGCCTGCGCAAACAAAGGCGAATCCAATACTTTAAAGGAAGTTCAGGGTACGGCGGAAGAAACGAGTAAAACATCAGAAAATACAAAAGAAATTAATACTGCCGGTCAATCGAATGATAGTACTGAGAAAACCCAATACAATTGTACCATAACGGCTATGGTTTTTGATCGAAGTAATGCACCGGACGGAGAAGGAACAGTAACAGATAACCGTTGGACAAAATGGATTAATGAGCAGATGGCGGAATACGGTATTGAAGTGAAATATATAGCAGTTGCCAGGAGTGAAGAGTTAAATAAGGTTAACACCATGATGGCCTCAGGAACTGCTGCAGATATTATGCTTTGTTATACCGGATCTACGGTGCAGGGTTTTTATAATGACGGTGGTACTTACAATTTAGCGGAGTATATCAACGGATCCGATAAATATGCAATGTTGAAAGAATATCTTGGTGAAAATGTTATTAAGGTAGGAACTAATCAAAATGGGGAGATATGGAGTATACCTGCCAGACGCGCGACTTCTGCAAGAACTAATATTAATATCCGCAAAGACTGGCTGGATACCTTGAATATGGAAATTCCTACTACCATTGATGAACTTCATACGGTTTTAAAAGCATTTAAAGAAAAAGATCCGGGTGGTGTTGGCAGTAAAAACGTAATAGCAGCTTCCATGTTTACAGATGGTGCCGCGGGACCGGTTGCACATGCATTTTTAAAAAGCTGTTCGGATCCCAAACAATATGCAATTAATTATATTGAGCGAAGCTGGATTTATTCGGATGAAGGATTCGCTGATTATATGAGATTTTTAAATAAACTTTATAATGAGGGCTTAATGGACAGCGAATATTATGCGCATGTAGACTTTTCTCAAACCCAGAAAGAGTATTTTGTAAACGGTACCTTAGGGGTGTGGGAATATGACGTGAATGGAAATGTAGATACCTTAAGGGAGGGTTATTGCAGAACCTAAAACAAAATATTCCGGAGTCAGAATTTATATCTATAAAACCCTTTAAAAATGTCAATGACGGTGTAATCTATAATACTTCCTATCCTATTAATGGTGCTTATGTATTTATACCAAAAACAGCAAAAAATCCTGAAGCTTGTTTGGAATACCTTAATTTCTTAGCCGGAAACGGCGGGTTTACTATTTTCCATGGTTTCGAGGGAGAACATTTTGAATATGATAATGGAATACCTGTCGTAAAGGATGCTGAGTATAATGCTAAAACAAAAGATTGGACCAGACATGATTTATTTTTAGTCGGAAATCAAGGTTATTATAAAACAGAAGACGAATTCATGAATGCAACTGCAAAGGAATTACCCGGATGGGAGAAGTATGTATTGGAAAACTATAATAACGCAATTGCAGGCACACGTCTTTTTGAGCCGACTTTCTCAGCACCAACTATGGTTGAACAAAGTGCCAATATTCAAATTACCAATGATACATACTCTGTTAAAGCGATTACTTGTCCTCCGGCGGAATTTGATGCTGTCGTAGCAGAATGGAAATCCGAACTGCAAAAATACGGTCTGGACGATATTATAGCAGAACGCACAGAATATTATAACAGTATCGATTAAAATATTAATAATTAGTCCTAATAATCTAAAAATATTAGAAATATAACTACTATATGTAAATTTATGGTATACTTAAGCCAAGGGTATAATCTTAAACATAAGAATAGTTATGAAATAAAATTTTAATGGAATGGAGTTATTATGTTAAATGTAGCAATTATAGGAACCGGTAATATATCAGGTTCGCATATAGAGGGTTATTTAACCTTCCCCGAAGAGTGCAGATTAGTTGCTTTTATAGATATTTATCCGGAAAAAGCGGCGGCTAAAGCTAAAGAATGGAATGTTGATGTTGAAATATTGGATTCCCACAAAAAATTATTAGGAAGAAAAGATATCGATCTTATTAGTATATGTACGCCGCCTTATACCCATGCGGAAATTGCGTGTGACTTCCTCTTAGATGGAAAAAATGTAATTGTAGAAAAACCAATGGCTGCTTCCCTTGAAGAATGCGATAAGATTATTGAAGCACAGAAAATTGGTAAAGGAATCCTTTCCGTAATCGCACAAAACCGTTTCCGCAATCCGATTAATCATGTAAAAAAGATTCTGGACAGTGGTTTAATTGGGCGGGTTTTGCATGCACAAATTGATTCTTTGTGGTGGAGAGGACATTGCTATTATGATTTATGGTGGAGGGGCTCCTGGGAAAAAGAAGGCGGAGGCTGTACCTTAAATCATGCCGTGCACCATATTGACATGTTAAACTGGATGATGGGGCTGCCGGATAAGGTAACTTCGATTCTAAGTAATACCGCACATGACAATGCGGAGGTAGAAGATATATCAATTGCCATATTACAATATCCGAAAGGGAGCCTGGCACAAATCACCAGCTCGGTAATTCATCATGGAGAAGAACAGCAGATTATATTTCAGGGTGAAAAAGCCAGAATATCGGTTCCCTGGAAAGTAGCTGCCTCTCTGTCCAGAAGTAACGGTTTTCCGAAAGAAAATATAGAATTAGAAAATGAATTAAATGAAACATACAAAAACCTTCCGGTGCTTCCCTATGAAAAACATACCGGACAGATACATAATGTGATTCAATCAATTCTCAATCAAACAGACCCATTCATTGGCGGTATTGACGGAAGAAGGACAATTGAACTGATTACTGCCATATACAAAGCAGGATGTACGGAGCAGACAGTTTCTCTTCCTATTGCAAATGAGGACGAATTTTATACGGTAAAGGGAATTTTAAAAAATGCAAAATACTTTTATAATAAATCTACAGCTGTAGAAAATTTTGAAAATGAAGTAATTACAACAGGAAGTAATTATGAGAATTGACATAGTGGAGGATAACCGTATGCAAAAGAGCGATGGAATGAATTATGCACCAAAAGGTATGCCACAGCCCGTAGTAGGATCCGGTGAATTTGTTATTGCGGTAATTGCATTAGATCATGGGCATATATATGGTATGTGTAATGGTTTAGTGGAAGCTGGTGCTGTGATAAAATATGTTTATGATCCGGATATAAAAAAGATGGAGGATTTCTGTAAAGCTTTTCAGGGGACGAAAATGGCCAAGGGAGAAGATGAAATTCTGTCTGATACGGAGGTAAAATTAATTGCAGGTGCCGCTATAACTTCAGAACGATGTGCACTGGGGCTAAGGGTGTTAAAAGCAGGAAAAGATTATTTTACAGATAAAGCACCATTAACTACGTTAGAACAACTGGAATTAGCTAAGGCTGCCGTAATAGAAACCGGTAAAAAATATATGGTTTATTATAGTGAACGAATCCATGTTGAAAGTGCAGTTTATGCCGGTGAATTAGTAAAAAGTGGTGCAATTGGCAAGGTAATTCAGGTTATGGGAATGGGACCACATCGGCTGGGAGCGGCAGGCAGACCCGAATGGTTTTTTAAGAAAGATAAATATGGCGGTATACTTTGCGATATAGGCAGCCACCAGATTGAACAATTTTTATTTTATGCCGATGTTAAAGATGCAACCGTAGTTCGAAGCCAGATAGCCAATTACAATCATCCGGCTTACCCTGAATTGGACGATTTTGGTGATGCAGTTTTAGTTGGGGATAATGGTGCGACGCAGTATTTCAGAGTAGATTGGTTCACTCCCGACGGTTTAAGTACCTGGGGAGACGGCAGGACATTTCTACTTGGTACGGATGGATATATGGAAATCCGCAAGTATGTAGATGTGGCACGTGAAAAGACTTCAAACCATGTGTATTTAGTTAATGGAGACGGAGAACAGCATTTTGACGTAAATGGTAAAGTAGGTTATCCGTTTTTCGGGCAATTGATTTTAGATTGTCTAAACCGGACAGAGAATGCCATGACCCAGGAACACGCTTTTAAAGCAGCAGAACTTTGTGTAAAAGCCCAGATGCAGGCAGTTAAAATTCACTAGTAAAATAAAACCAGGTAATTGCGAAACGATATAGTTTTCTGAATATACCATACAGTTAATACAATTTACTCGTTTCGCAATTACCTAAGTAAAATTGGAACTTTATAAGATTATTTTGAGCAGATGGAGATCTACTTTTAGTGCCGTCTGCTCTTTGACTAGAAAAGAAATAATCAATTAATTATATCTGGTATTCGCTTTATAGCAGGATTCGTAAAAATATCATATTCATCGTAGCAATGAGTACTGAATTCACTCACTACCGCACCCTCGCTTCCTGCCTGGAACCAATGTTTCGTACCTGGATAAAGGGTATATTGTTCTCCAGCCTGTAAAGTGATTTCATGAAAAACCGTATAGAATTTTTCGGAATTTTTCGGTATTATCGCTTTTGGATTTGAAACAGGGTCCCCTTCAACATATAAGTATACAGTACCCATTCTGACACGGAAGGTTTCTTCTTTACCTGGATAATGGTCACCGATGGGAGGATGAATATGTTCCGGACAAGTCTGGTAAGGAAAGAGGACCATTTCTTTTGCACAGCAGTTATCCGTATTAATATAAACAACACTTTCAAGTCCGGTCTGATACAAATCCCCTAATCCAAAATCTGCAACTTCTACTTCATTTTTTTCTTTTTCCGTTAAAACAATATGAGCTTTTTCAAAATATTCCAAAGCTTTATCTTTAGCTAAAGTATATAAATCCTTTTCCATAATTTTTTCCTCCCTGTTTTCATAATTAAAACATAAATAAACAATCTAAAAAACTTAACATAGAAAGATATCTTATTCTAATGATAATGCCGGTAAAAAAGAATGTCAAACAGTTTAGAAAACAAGTTAATTTATACGCATATTATTACAGAATTTCAATAAACTTTAACTAAGTATATTTGTAGGAAGTTAATAAAGTGAAGATAAAAATTTTTGGTATTATAATATCCTTAATCATTCTGTATTTTATGGGAATAACATATTTTGAAGGTATTACAGACAAACTCCAGGCAGAAAATATAAATAGTCCGAATACGGATAAATCATCGGAAGCCGATACAGACAGCGAATTAGAAAAACTGGAAAAAAAAATAATGGAATCCGCAGATTCAGCCAATAATGAAAGTATTAAATTATACGCCCAATCGGCGGCCTTAATGGATGCTGATACCGGGCGTGTTTTATATGAAAAAAACGGATATAAGGAAATGCCAATGGCTAGTACAACTAAAATAATGACTTGTATTGTAGCCTTGGAAAATGCTAAATTAGATGATATCGTTACCGTATCAAAATATGCTTCCACCATGCCGGATGTACAGTTAAATATCAGGGAGGGTGAGCAGTTTAAATTAAGTGACCTTCTTTATTCCTTAATGCTTGAGTCCCATAATGACGTAGCAGTCGCAATTGCAGAACATGTAGGCGGTTCAGTTGAAGGGTTCGCTAAGATGATGAATAAAAAGGCGAAAGAATTAGGTTGTGAGCATACTCGTTTTGTTACACCCAACGGATTGGATGCGGAAGGACACTATACTACAGCTGTAGAGCTCGCTAAAATCGCCAGTTATGCTGTAAAAAATGATGAGTTTATTAAAATCACCAATACATCTGCCTGGGAATTTCAAGAGTTAAAAAAAGGCAGGACTTTTTCAGTCAGTAACAAAGATCGATTTCTCTACATATATGATGGAGCAATTGGTGTAAAAACCGGTTTTACCGGTAAGGCCGGTTATTGTTTTGTAGGGGCAGTAAAAAAGGATAACAAAACTTTTATATCTACGGTTTTAGCCTGTGGTTGGCCGCCTCATAAAAGTTATAAGTGGTCTGATACAACGAAATTAATGGATTTTGGTATGGATAATTTTGAGTTAAAACAAATATTTAAGGCAGATAAAGTATTTAACCCAGTTTATGTAGAAGATGGCAAGAAGAATTATGTTGATCTTTATTATGAGGGGACATTACTTTATTAATAAGCGAAAATGAAAAAGTAAATATTATTTATAAAATTCCGTCTGCTATTAAAGCACCCGTGAAAGCGGGTTCCCCCGTAGGTTTTGCAAAATATTATGTGGGGAAAGAGTTTGTAAAAGAGATACCTATTTTAACAAAAGAGGATGTGGATAAGATAGATTTTAATTTTTGTATTAAAAAATTATGGAATACTTTATTAATGCACTAATACATACTCGTATAATAAGAATTAAGGATTTGTTCCGGATTTCATATATCTGTAGCAAATCCTTTTTTATTCTGCGAAAGCAAAGTGAGAATTAACAAGCTTGCCGGCACTAATTCCAACGCGCATTCGAACCGAAGAAACGCAGAGCGTGTTTCTTCCGGTTTAAACGGATAGTTCTCCGAACTTCCCGATTAAATATAAAACCCTCTGGGCGGCGGGATGCATCTGCCAAACCTAAGGAAGATTGCGTGTTTTATCTAAAAATAATAACATTATTTATTCATATTTTTAGATTTATGTTAATCTACTGATAAAATACTTAATTTGTGTTTGAAGTTTAAGGATAAGTCCCAAAAATTTTATAAAAATTATAAAGAGAATGAAATACTTATCCGTCGGAAAAAGATATACTTATACCATCAACTTTAAATAACAACAATACTTTGGGAGGTATTTTATGGATTTTGAAGAATTATCATTGGCAGTACAAAAAGGAAAAGCAAAGCAGGTAAAAGAGCTTGTAAATCAGGGAATAGAAGAAGGTATATCCATTGAAAAGATTTTAAATGAAGGTCTTATCAGTGCCATGGGAATTGTAGGTGATAATTTTAAGAATAATAAAATTTATGTTCCGGAAATGTTAGTTGCTGCAAGAGCTATGTCAGCTGGGTTAGCAATTCTTGAACCATTACTTACCGCTACCGGCGTAAAACCAATTGGTAAAATAGTTATCGGTACTGTAAAAGGAGATTTACATGACATCGGTAAAAACTTAGTTGCCATGATGATGAAAGGTATGGGAGCAACAATATATGATTTAGGTATTGACGTTCCTGATATCGCATTTGTGGAAAAAGCAGAAGAAGTGGGTGCCGATATCGTTTGTATTTCCGCTTTATTAACAACAACCATGCCGGCGATCGGAGATGTTATCCGTGAATTTGAAAAAGCAGGTGTAAGGGATAAATATAGAATTATGGTAGGCGGAGCTCCGGTTAATCAGGCTTTTGCTGATTCCGTAGGTGCAGATGCATACACTGCCAATGCAAGTGATGCGGCAGAAAACGCAAAAGCCTTTTTGTTATCTAAATCTAATAAGTAATTGGAGGACACTATATGAGCAGACAGTTTACAAAATTAGCATACACTTCCGTAGATGATTTTACTTACGGTTCCTGTCCCAATCCTGTAACAACCAAAAATGGTTTAGTGATTGGTGGAGGTCTGATTTATCCGGAAGTTAATTTTACCCTTCCTCCAATGAATATCAGACAGGAAACCATGCCTGAAGTATTGAGGATTTACAAGGATATTATTGATGGAGTATTAAAAAAGGCCCATGAATTACATGCGCCCGGACTTGTAGTAGAATTTGAAACCTTACCGGATATGACGGAACATCCGGAGTGGGGTATTGAAATACACAAATTACTTCGTGATACCATGTTTGAATATGAAGCAAAATATGGTTTAAAAAGTGCCATGAGAATGACTCCTAACGACCTTAGAGAAATGAGCCGCCCGCCTGTTATGAGAAGCGGACAGTATTGGGAAGCCATGGTTAAGACATTTGAGGGTACTGCAAGAGATGGTGCCGACATATTAGCCATTGAATCCACCGGCGGTAAAGAAGTAAATGACGAAGCAATCGTAAATGCAGATCTTAGAACCTCTATCTTTGCACTTGGCTGCCTGGCTTCAAGAGATATGAAATGGTTATGGACAAATATTTCTGACATTGCCAAAGCTCATAATGCCATATCCGGCGGAGATTCTGCCTGTGGTTTTGCCAATACTTCCATGGTACTTGCAGAACAGGGCTTTATTCCTAAGGTATATGCGACCGTAATGAGAACCATTACCACACCAAGAGCGCTTATTGCCATTGAAAACGGCGCGGTAGGACCTGGTAAAGACTGTGCTTACGAAAATGTTTATCTGAAAGCAATAACCGGTACTCCGATCGCTTTGGAGGGTAAGAGTGCAGCATGTGCTCACTTCAGCCCCATCGGTAATATAGCAGCTTCCGTAGCCGACCTTTGGAGTAATGAATCTGTTCAGCAGGTTAAATTATTAAGCGGTTTTGCACCGGTTGTATCTACGGAACAGTTAATCTATGACTGCCGCCTTATGAATACTGCCGCAAATAAAGGACAAGCTAAGTTAATGAGGGATTTCCTTGTGGAATCAGACTGCTACTTAGATCCCCAGGCTTATATTTTAAGACCGGAGATCGCTTTTGAAATCGGTAATGAAATCGTTAAGACCCAGGATCCGTTTATCCGTACATTAAATACAGCTAAATTAACACTAGAGATATTACAAAGAGCGGTAAAAAATAAAGAGCTTGTATTAGAAGAAAGAGAATTAAACTGGCTTGATATTTTAGAATCACAGATAGAAGAAATTCCGGAAGATGAAGAAGCATTCATCGCAGAAATGAAAAAAGAAGTAGATACTTCTAAATATAATCCGGCTGAGTACGGAATCTAAAATTTACATTTTTACCGTAAGGAAGAACTATAACATCTTAAGTTCCGTTGGAATTCATAAAATTTGACAGAAAAATTTTAATTAATTGTTATCTAAAATAACTGGGTAAATCACAAAATAACCTTTGGGATTCCCAGTTATTTTTCAAAGACTGGATAATAACTAATACCTGCAACGTAAAGCAGGTTAGGTTCTTGTTATATTCTTATACCAAGGTGAATTGGTTTGGTAATGGGCAATAGTGTGAAAATTAAACTTTCACTTTCTATTTGGGCAGTTTCGCAAGTAAACTTGCAAAATGCATGGGGTGTAAAATGAAAAAAACAAAAATAGATATAATATCCGGTTTTTTAGGAGCAGGAAAAACAACCTTTATTAAAAAATTAATGGAAGGTGTATTTCCGGATGAAACCATTGTGATTCTGGAAAATGAATTTGGAAGAATTAATATTGACCAGGAAAACTTAGGAAGGGAAGGTTTGACTGTAAAACCCATACAGGCAGGCTGTATTTGCTGCAGCAGTTCCATGGAATTGTCAAAAGGTATTTTCGATATAACAGAAGAATTTCACCCCGACCGAATCATTGTGGAACCTACAGGTATTGCAAAGTTATCAGAAATGAAAAAACTCCTGTTACAAAAAGAACTGGAGGAACTATGTGAAACAGACCATATTATTACGATTGTGGACGGGAAAAATTACTACTTAAGAACCATGATATCAAAAGACTTTTTTGAAGACCAGATACGGGCAAGCCAGGTAATATTTTTAAGTAAAACAGACGGAATGGATGAATTCAAAAAGCATACTATCATAACAGAGATATATAAAATCAACCCCTCCTGTCATATCATATCAGACCCATGGGACAGTATCCCTTTAGCAAGTTTTAAACAGCTTATGGAGTTAAAAAACGATGCTCCCGTGTCCAAACAGCAGCTTCGGCTTAGAATCAATCATGTCAATGATTTTGAAAGTTATGAAATTATAAGGGAAGATAGTATAAATATCAATGAAGTCCGGCTTTTTATCAATGACATAGAAAATAATATCTATGGTGAAGTACACAGGTTAAAAGGTATCTGTACGGATTCCGAACAAGGATTATATTCCGTGGAATACGTACCGGGTGAAACTAATATAAAGCAATTGCCGGACCAGACAGCAAGATCGGGACAGACAAAAATATGTCTGATTGGCAGGAGTCTTGAGGCAGAAAAACTGGATAAAGTTTTTAATAATTAAATTTTAAATCAGATACGATTTATGAGACTATTGCCGGCAAATAATATTATAAAGTTTGCCTATACTGCTTAGGAGTCATTCCGGTGGCCTTTTTAAAGACGTTAGAAAAATAACTTTGATTATCAAATCCTAATTCTACGGCTATGTTAATAAGAGAAAGGTTGGAGTTTTTCAGTAAAAGCTTGGCATTTTCAATTTTCAGATTTAACAGATAACTGGAAAAGTTGATTCCTGTCTCTTTTTTAAACAAAGTTGAAAAATAAGCAGGATTCAGCCCTACTTGATCGGCTGCCATTTCCAAAGTGATATTTTGATTGTAATGGTCATTGATAAAATCAATACTCTTTTTTATAACAGAAAGATTATTATTATTGGTATGGGAAAATGCCATATTCGTAAACTGTTCCAGGGTTTCCATTAACACATAGGAAAGATCGGTAAGATTCTTAACGTTGGTTAATTCCATCATAAAAGATTCCGTCATATGGTAAACGGAACTTTCATTAGAACCGGCCTCATAGGTTGCCCTGGATAATAAAGCAACTAATTCAATGGTCCTTACCTTTATAATCTCGATATTATTGCCCGAGGAGAAGTAAATCTGCCCCAGCATTTCATTTAAGGTTGCTTTGGCACCCTTTGAATTTCCGGACAATACGTCATGAATCAGACTTTTCTCCATGGCATATTGAGTGGCGGAATAAGGCTTGTCTTCTTTAGTTAACTGAATATATTCGCCAATTTTGGCTTGCTGGAAAGCTTTTTCACTTAATTTTTTGTACGTTCCGCTTCCCCCGTGATCAGGTTTGTTACAAGTAAAAATAATAATTTACTTAAATGCCTTGCCTGAAAAGGTTCAATTAACGGAATGGCAGTTAAAGCGGTATACATCTTCCTGCGATAGTCCAGGCTGATATTGTATTTCTGAATAATACCGTCAACAAGGGTAATATCCGGATAATCCAAAGAAATAGGGCCTGCCAGTACGCTTCCCTGATAAGAATTATCCTTTACGATCGGAACGGTAAAATGGATAAGGCCGCCCGGGCATAAATAAATATAAGATTCCCCCAGATTAAGGGATTGCATACAGGAATCCTGGTGCTTTTTGGAACATGGGCAATATTTACCGGTAGCTTCTTCAAAAAGGGAACAATACTGATAAGTCTGGCCGAATTGGGAAGTTTGATTTCCGTCTTTATCAAGAACTGTTAATGTAATATTTGTTGCATTAGCATAAGTCTGCAGATTTACATTTAAAATATCGACAAATTCCATAAAAGCTTCCTTTCTGAGAATTTATATAGTACAGGCATTTGCGAAACTATGTAGTTTTTCGAATATACCATACAATTGAAACAAATGTCATAGCTTCAGTTGCCCTCTGGGCAAGATGCAGCTCTTACATTTGTTTCAATTACATGGTATATAAATGTAATTTCCTAGATTCGCAATTTTCTATATTTAGTATCAATTATATATAAAAAACAAGGAATACTTATTAAGTATATAGCATAAGTAAATAAATTGCAACCTATTAAACATAAGGCTGTACATGGGGACGGATTTTTGTGACCGGAGTGAAGCGATAGTCACAGAAAATATCTTGCGGTACCACAAGCTTAACTCTACGTTTTTTCTGCTATAGAGTATTAGCATATGTTATATTATAAAACTATGATATAATGAAAGCGGAATGAGGAATTGCAAGCTTGCTTGTAAATTCCGATTGGAGCAACAAGATCATGAACAAGTTTTTAGTTCATGATATAATGAAAGCGGAATGAGGAATTGCAAGCTTGCTTGTAAATTCCGATTGGAGCAACAAGATCATGAACAAGTTTTATTTTAATGATAATAAATTTTTATGTAAGGAGTTTACATGGGAGACATTTTAGTAAAGGACGAATTTCACATAGAGATTGAACCCAAAAACGTATTACGGCTAATTCAATGTTATGAAGATAGTCCGATTTATAGTGAAGTTCTGGAAGAATATGAACAATTAAAACCTATCGTTTTAAACCGGATCCATCCTAAAGCCGTTATTTGTTTTACTGTCATACAAGAGAAATATGCTGACATCCTGCCGGAAAAAAGTCCCGTCTTATATTCCATAGCGACACTTGGAGAAGAAATAGGAGAGCTGGCCAGGCAATATTTCTCTAATGATGAGTATTTAAAAGGCATGTTAGTGGATGCCATGGGAGATGCCTGCCTGTTTGGAATGGAAGAGGACTTAAAAGCCTGGATTAAAACAGAATGCAGAAAACGAAAGGCAGGTGTCAGTCATCGTTATGAAGCACCGGTTAATATACCCATGGAAGCTCAGATAATTGCTTATGTAGAAACAAAAGCGAAAGAAACCCTGGGACTTGCTATCACTTCCGGTTATATGTTTGATCCGGTAAAAACTAATTGCCAGGTATACGCACTTACGAAAAATGAGAAGATGTTCCGCTTAGAACATGACTGCAGGGAGTGTGATAATGTGAATTGTGAGGTAAGAAATGTTTTACCTGTTACAGTAACGGTAGTAACAGCAAAAGGAGAAAAAGTTATAGAATGTGGAGAAAAAGAAACCCTTCTGGAAGCTATGATACGTGACGGTATCTATCTTAGTGCTGTTTGCGGAGGAAACGGTACTTGCGGAAAGTGTAAAATCCGGTTACTGGAGGGAAATTTATCCATTACCCTTTCCGATAAGAATTATTTTACAGAAGAAGAATTAGAAAATGGGTGGAGACTGGCTTGCCAGGTACATCCAAAAGATTCCTGTAAAGTTATGGTCATGCAAAAGGATGAATCTGATTTTGAGGTTCTTTCGGGTTATAGGAGGAAAACAGAAAAGAAAGAGAATTTGATTGAGAAAGATTATTCCGTTGCAATTGATATAGGAACCACTACCATTGCGATAACTTTGGTTGGGAATACAAGCAGAGACTCTATAGATACCTATACTGCGGTCAATCAGCAGCGGGCTTACGGAGCCGATGTTATTTCCAGAATGCAGGCATCCGCAAATGGAAAAAGCAGTGAATTAAAATTAAGTATTTGTAAAGATTTATTAACAGGAATGGATCAACTCCTAAATCGAAACGGTCTGAATGCAATGCAGATTAAGGAAATTGCCATAGCAGGTAACACCACGATGGGGCATTTGCTATTGGGGTTTGATTGCAGTAAACTTGGGATTTTTCCCTTTACGCCGGTGGACATCGGCCTGATACGGCGTCCTTTTAATGAGGTGTTTGGAGATTCTTTTGGAATGGAGTGCCCTGTTACCTTGTTACCCGGTATTTCTACTTATGTCGGAGCAGATATTGTATCCGGTTTATATTTCCTGGGGTTCCATCAAACAGATGAAATTAATCTTTTGGTAGATCTTGGAACTAACGGAGAAATGGGAATTGGCAGACATGATAAAATCATTACTACTTCCACAGCCGCCGGACCTGCTTTTGAGGGAGGTAATATTACCTGGGGAACCGGCAGTATACAAGGTGCAGTCTGTAATGTGGACATAAGTGATAACCAGGTATCCATACGAACCATTGGGGGCAAAGAACCGGTTGGTATCTGCGGAACCGGTGTAATTGAAACTGCTGCGGAACTTATGAAAGCAAAAATCATTGATGAGACGGGACTCATGGCAGAAGACTACTTTGAAAACGGTTATCCCCTGGCGAAAACTACAAAAGGAGATAGTATCGTATTTACCCAAAAAGACATCAGGGAATTACAGTTAGCTAAATCGGCAGTCCGGGCGGGTGTTGAGACTTTGCTTTTACGTTATGGTGTAAAATATGGTGAAATAAACAAGGTATACCTGGCAGGTGGTTTTGGATTTAAGATGGATCAGGATAAAGCCATTGCCATAGGGATGCTGCCGGAAGAATTCAGAGGTAAAATTGAAGCGGTAGGAAACAGTTCCTTAGGAGGAGCCGTTAAGTATTTAACGGAAAAAAATTCCAAAGCTTCCCTGGAGCATATCGTTCATGTATCTTCCGAGATCAATTTGGCAAATGACATAGCTTTTAATGATTTTTATATGAAATATATGTTTTTTGGAGAAGACGAATAATCAATTTGTTTTTTTTGCTTCTATGAGTTATAGTGGAGGTTACGTAGTGATTATAATAAAAGATACTAAGAAGTTAAAACCAGAATACCCTTTTGAGATAAGTGAACAGATCTTAAAGAAAGCGGATAACTGTGAAGATTCTTTCCATTGGCACAGTTTTTTTGAAATAACTTATATCTATAAAGGTTGCGGTAATTACTATGTAAATGGGCAAAAGTATGATGTTGACCAGGGGACATCATAATCTTTAATAACGTGGAAGCCCATGGCTGGAGTGTGTATGACGAAGATATGCGTACACTGGTTATGATATTTTCCCCAGATTTTGTTGCAGAGCGGATAAGTCTTTTTGATTTGGATTATTTAAGGCCTTTTATTGAACGAGGCAGTAATTTCAGAAATAAAATTGAAAAAGAAGACAAAATTACAAAAGAAATCCGTGATATGATTACAGAAATCTATCAGGAGTGGAATATAAGGGGGGTTGGTTACCGCCTTATGATAAAAGCCAATGTATTACGTATACTTACCTTGCTTATCCGTTATTCACAGGATGAATCCAAGTCCGGTGAAGAACTTAGGAAAAAGAAACTCGAAATGAAACGGTTACAGGATGCCTTTGATTATATAGCCCTTCACTTCTGCGAAAGAATAACATTAAATGAAGTGGCAGAATCTGTACATATGAGTCCGAATTACTTCTCTACTTATTTCAGAAAAGCAACCAATATAGGTTTCAGTGATTATATCGTTAAATTAAGGGTGCAAAAGGCAAAGGAATTAATGAAAAATACATCTCTTGGCAGTAAAGAAATTGCCGTCAGGTGTGGTTTTAGCAATATGTCCAACTTTTACCGACTGTTTAAAAAGCAGACAGGTTTTTCGCCAAGAGAGAAAAAAAAGATACAAAAAAACGGAACTAAGGTAAAATAAATACAAAATGCCGGCAGGATACTGCATAGACGATAATTACCCGGTGTGTTAGTATAAAGTGATAAACGGAATGTATTTCAGGTGTTATAAACCGTGAAATATCTGTAATATTCAAAAAAGGAGAGGGCATGAATGGAATATTTCGTTAGTGAGAATTATATTGATTTTATATTAAAGGACGCTAAAATGCGTCTGGAACCGGTAACAGCTTCTATAATCCGTTGTATTTATACAAAAAACGAGCATTATAAGCCGGAATCGGTTATTATAAGCAGAAAAAAGGATATACCCGTTAAATTTACCGTATCGGAAGAAGAGGGAAAGGTTTGTCTATCTACGGACAAGCTGGAGATTTTCATCCTGCAGGATACAGGTAATATTATCTGGAAAGATAAAAATACAAAGGAAGTATTTTTAAAGGAAGCAGGAAAATCCTTATCGAAAATTGATGTAATCCGTTATACTACCGGGGATGAAAAGCCTGTTATAGACAGGGTAAAAACCGTGGATGGGGAACGGAATTTTGTAAAAAATTTAAGAACAGTAGTTGAACGAAGCGCATACCGCGGTAAATTAAATTTTGAATGGCAGGATGATGAGGGCATTTACGGCCTTGGACAGGCAGAGGAAGGTATTTATAATTACCGAAAGCACAGCCAATATCTTTATCAGCATAATATGAGAATTCCCATGCCGATATTTGTTTCCACCAAAGGTTATGGTATATTAGTGGATTGCAATTCCTTAATGACCTTTAATGATGATGAGAATGGTTCCTATCTGTTTTTGGATACAGTTGACCAGCTAGATTATTATTTTATAACAGGAGATAAAACAGACGATATTATCGCGGGGTACCGTTATCTTACCGGTGATGCAGCCATGCTCCCTAAATGGGCTTTTGGATACGTTCAATCCAAAGAACAATATTATACAGCGGAGGAACTCGTAGATATTATCAGGCATTACCGTGAATTAAAAGTTCCAATCGATTGTGTAGTGCAGGATTGGAACAGCTGGGATCCGGGCAATTGGGGTGAAAAATTAGTAGATAAAACGCGGTATGGCAATCTTAAAGAATGTATGGACCAGATTCATGACCTGCATGCCCACGCCATGGTTTCCGTATGGCCCAATATGAACGCGGGAGGCAAAAACCATACGGAGTTTCTGGAAGCGGGATATCTCTTAAATGATTATGCAACCTATAATGCTTTTAACGAAGAAGCCCGTAAAATGTACTGGAAACAGGCGAAAGAGGAACTATTTAACGGAGGCTTTGATGCCTGGTGGTGTGATTCCACGGAACCTTTCAGCGGCCCGGACTGGGGCGGAGAAGTAAAGAGAGAACCCTGGGAGCGTTATAACCTTGTTGGTACCGAACATAAGAAGTATCTTGATCCGGCATATGCCAATCTGTTCGCCCTGATGCATGCCAAAGGAATCTATGAAAACCAGAAAGCAGAAACAACGGATATCCGTGTCTTAAACTTAACCCGTTCGGGATATGCTTCCGGGCAGAAATACGGTGCCATGCTTTGGTCCGGAGATACTTATGCAAGCTGGGAGACTTTAAAGAAACAAATTATAGAGGGGTTAAATGTGGGCTTAAGTGGTTATCCTTACTGGACCCTGGATATCGGTGCATTCTTTACCGTAGGGGATAAATGGCAAAACCGCGGCTGCGGCTGCAATACGGATCCTACTCCCAAGTGGTTCTGGCAGGGCAAATATAATGAAGGCGTAAAGGATGCCGGTTACTGTGAATTATATGTACGCTGGCTGGAATTCGGAACTTTTCTTCCCATGTTTCGTTCCCACGGAACGGATACCCCAAGGGAAATATGGAATTTTGGCAAAAAAGGTGAAATGTTTTATGAGACAATAGAAAAATTTATAAACTTACGATACCACCTTATGCCTTATATCTATTCCCTGGCAGGTGCCGTACGTTTACAAAGTGCCACCATTATGCGAAGTTTGCTATTTGATTATATGGAAGATAAGAAGGCAAGGGAGATTAAAGACGGTTTTCTGTTTGGCCCGTCCCTTTTGGTATATGCGGTAACGGAACCCATGTATTATGAAGCAAATAATATCAAAATTGAAAAAGAAAAGAAAAAAGACTGTTATCTGCCGGAAGAAAGCTGTTGGTATGACTACTGGACCGGAGAAGCGTATAACGGCGGACAGACAATTACAATAGAAACTCCGATTGACATAATCCCTCTCTTTGTAAAAGCAGGCTCCATCCTCCCTGTTACAGAAGGACTGCAATATGCGGATGAAAAAAACGGCCTCCCCTGGAAATACAAATATACCCCGGAGCCGACGGAACCTTTGTATTATATGAAGATGAAGGAAACAATTACAACTATGAAAACGGGGCATATACAACCATTGAATTTAAGTGGAATGATACAGATAATAAATTGACTATCGGAGACCGTCAGGGTTATTTTGACGGAATGGAAGCTGAAAGAACTTTCAAACTTAAGATTGGTGAAATTATAAAAGAAGTTAATTACTCCGGTGATGAAATAATAATAACCCTGATTAATAGTTAATTATTAATTAAAACTCTAGCCAAAAATCGAGAATCGTGCTTACTTTTAGCCGTTAGTGGCTAATAAAAAAGAAAAGTACGTGAGAGAGACAGACTAATTTAAAATTTAAGATTGTTAAGTAAGATATTGACAGTCATATGATAATGTGCTAAGTTAATACTATTCAATAAACAAAAGCTTTGATGGCGCATAGTAGATGCTTACATTCTGTCAGAGAGAGGGAGTCACCGGCTGAAAGCTCCCTTAAGTTAAGGTAAGTATTGAATTTTCACGCCGGAGCTTCATGTCTTAAATGCCGTGGCAGAGTAGGATGTGACGTAAGTTGCACGTTATGCAAAGAAAAGTGTCCATGACTAGTAATACAGGATTATTTGCTGTAAGAATCAAAGCAGATAAAATAGTTATTATATCAATCATGGGAAACTGGGTGGTACCGCGGATTAAACTGTTGATCCGTCCCTGTTATTTTACAGGGACGGATTTTTTTGCGTTATAAATTAAACTGCCTTAAAATTCGTTCCTGAAACAATCATAACGAAATGGAGGTACTTCTATGAAAGAGAGAATCAAACAGCTTAATGTTAATTTTCAGGAGGAAATGAAGGCAGTTAAGAAAAAAGAAGATGTAGAAAAAATCAGAATAACTTATCTTGGTAAAAAAGGCTTTGTTACGGAAATCTTTAATGAGATGAAAAAGCTAAACACTGATGATAAGAAAGAAATCGGCAGGGAAATTAACGTCTTCAAAAATGAAATCGAAAGAATAGTTGATGAGTATTATAAGAAATTTGAAGAAAAAGAGTTAGAGGAAACCTTAAAAGGTGCGGTTAAATATGATTTTTCCATACCCTCACCGGTGTCAGCAGGTACCCTTCATCCCATCACTATTGTACAGAGACAGGTGGAAGAAATCTTCAAAACCATGGGTTTTATTATTGAGGACGGGTTGGAAATACAGACGGAATTCGATAATTTTGAGTCTGTCAATACTCCGAAGAATCATCCGGCCAGAGACATGCAGGATACCTATTATCTGGAAAACGGACAGCTTCTTAAGACACATACCTCGGCTGCCCAGAATTATATTATGAGAAAATACGGTGCACCAAAAAAAGAGGAAACCCTTAAGGTACTCTTCCCCGGAAGGTGTTTCAGAAATGAAAATATAGATGCCAGTCATGAAAATACTTTTTTCCAGATGGAAGGGATGATGATCGGAGAAGATATATCAATCGCTAATCTTATCTACTTCATGAAATTGCTGCTTTCGGAAGTATTTAAAAAGGAGGTCAAAGTAAGATTACGGCCGGGATACTTCCCCTTTGTGGAACCGGGTTTTGAGCTTGACATTAACTGCCTCATTTGCGGAGGAAAAGGTTGTCCGACCTGTAAGCATTCGGGTTGGCTGGAGCTTCTCCCCTGTGGAATGATACATCCCAATGTTCTTCGGATGGGAGGAATCGATCCGGATCAATATACCGGTTTTGCTTTTGGACTTGGACTGACAAGGCTTACAATGATGAAATATGAAATTAAGGATATCCGTATATTTAATAGTGGTAACCTTAGGATTTTAAGACAGTTCAAAGACAGATAGGAGGTAGAATTATGTTGATTTCAATGAATTGGATTTCGGAATTTACGGATTTATCAGGAATAGATTTAAAAGATCTTATAAACAGATTTACCCTGTCAACGGCAGAGGTGGAAGATATCTATGAAAAGGGTAAGGATATAAAAAATGTCGTGGTAGGGGAGATCCTCTCGGTGAAAGAACATCCCGGTTCAAAGAAACTGCACCTGTTAAAGGTAAATACAGGAGATGAAATTGTGGACTGTGTATGCGGGGCTCCGGGGGTTATGGAAGGCATGTATGTACCGTTTGCCAAAACCGGCGGTCAGGTAGGTGATTTGGCAATTAAAGAGGTTATACTTGCCGGAGAAAGAAGCTGCGGTATGTGCTGCTCGGAAAAGGAAATCGGTGTCAGTGAAGATAATACAGGTTTGATGGTTCTGGATAAGTCCCACGCTCCGGGAACGGATATCAGGGAGTTTATGGAGCTTGAGGATGTTGTATTTGAAGTGGATAACAAATCTCTTACCAACAGGCCGGATTTATGGGGACATTATGGGATTGCAAGGGAAATAGCCTGTCTTACCAAACGCCCGCTAAAGCCTTTGGAGGTACTTGACACAAAGCAATTTGCGGACTTTCCCAAGGTACCTGTTACGGTTGAAAACACCGAAAAGACCTACCGGTATTCGACGATTACCGCCAGCAATATTACAAGGAAGCTTTCACCGGTAGGTATTAAAATCCGCCTTACTTATTGCGGAATGAGGCCGATCGACCTGTTAACGGATCTTACCAATTATATTATGCTGGAACTGGGACAGCCGATGCATGCCTTTGATAACGCCATAATAAAGGATATCAGGGTGAAAACCTTTGATAAGTCCTTTGAATTCAGGACACTGGATGAGGTGAACCGAACCATTGATAAGGATACCTTAATGATCTGTTCCGCAGATGGTAAACCTGCCGCCATAGCCGGTATTATGGGCGGCCAACTTTCCTGCATCAATGAAAATACGACCGGCTTACTTCTGGAATCGGCCAATTTTGACAGTGTTTCTGTCAGAAAATCGGCAGTAAGGCTTGGTATGCGTACGGATGCCAGTGCAAGATATGAAAAAACTCTGGATCCGGAGATGACAGTACCGGCTATCGAACGGTTTTTGAAATTATTAACAGAAGCAGATAAGGGGATTCAGATTACATCTTCTCTTACTGATGTGTATGTAAAGAAATATGCAATTGTAAACATTGACTTTGATAAGGCATTTGTGGATAAATACACAGGTATTTCTATTAGTACGGACCATATTACCGAAACCCTTACGGCTCTCGGATTTATCGTAGCACGTGACGGAGATAATTTTTCCGTAACTGTTCCTTCCTACCGGGCAACGAAAGATGTAACCATCAAAGCGGATATTATAGAGGAAATAACCAGAATTTACGGGTATGATAATATAGAAATCAAGTCCAATAAATCTCTGCTGTCGCCTGTACACCATAATAGCAGCCGTGAAGATGAATACAGAATCAAACAGCTTCTGGCAGACAGGTTCGGTATGAATGAAGTACACACCTATATCTGGTATGATTCCAAGTCTAATAAGGAACTGGGTATAAACACACCTCCCAATGTCCGTATTATTAACTCCGTAACGGCTGAAAATGATACTATTAAGGCAACCCTGATCCCTTCTCTGTTAAATATCGTAAACAGGAATGCTGCACTTATACCGGAAATGGGTATATTTGAAATCGGGCGCGTAACGGAAGGTTTTAAAGAGGACGGTCTGTGCAGAGAGAGAAAAAAGCTGGGTATTGTAATTGCAAGCAGGGATATGACGGAGAAGCAGACTTTCTTTCAGATAAAAGAAATAATAGAAAATATTACCTACGCTATCAGGAACTGCCTGCCAGCTTACCAGAATACGGAAATCAGTAAAAATTGCAATTATATCCATCCGGTTAATTCGGCAGTGATTAGGATTCATGAACGTGTAATCGGATATTTCTCCGGTATCCATCCTAAAGTGAGGGAAAGAATCGATAAAAAGCTGAATCTTGCTTTTGCAGAAATCGATATGGATGATTTACTGGAATTGGGAAAGGAAACTATTAAATACAGGGAAATCTCCAAATACCCGGGCATTTATATTGATTACAGCTTTCTGGTTGATAAAGAAAAACGATATGAAGAATTACAAAGAGATATATCTGCATTCCGATGTGAGTACCTGAAATCCTACGGGGTTGTTGATGTATTTGAGGACGATACCTTGTTAAAGGGGAATAAGAGTATAACTGTCAGGTTTGAATTCGGTTCCGATGAAAGGACCTTGGAAAGCAAAGAAATAAATGAAATGACAGAGGTACTTCTTTCCATACTGAAAGAAAAAGGAATACACCTAAGGTAAATAAATCGGCAATAAAAAATAGAAAGAACCGGCAGGAAGAGTTATGATACTACCCCTATACAGGACAATGAAATATAAAAGTCCTACATGGGGGTATTTTTAATGTCAAAAGCAATTATGTATTAAAAAAACCCGCTTATTACTAAAAATAATACGGCAGATAAAAAAACAACGAGAATTTTCCATTCCCCGTCTCAATTTCCATTTGACCATGGTACCGTTCAACGATTTCCTGAATGTTTCGGAGGCCATAGCCATGGAGATTCTTATCCCGCTTACTGGTAACGGGAAGTCCTTGCTCTGATTTAACTGTGTCATTCATAGAGTTGGATATCCGGCAGACCAGCAAACCTTTCTCGGCCCGGACCTCCAAAGTAATCTCACGTTGTTTCTGCGGCAGCTTCAGGCAGGCTTCGATAGCATTATCCAAAACATTTGCAAAGAGAGCACACAATTCGGATTTTTCCATATTTCCTCCTTCAGGAACGAACAGACTGTGGTTCAATTTAATATCTGCCTGCTCAATCAAAGTGATTTTTGCATTTATGACTGCATTGACCACCTGATTTTCACAATAATGAATGCTGTTTTGCATCACAGGCAGATGGATTAATTCTTCAACATAGCTATTTTTTTCATTTTCCGGTAGAGACATCAAAATCTGAAGATGATTTGCCATATCATGGCGTACGCGCCGAACCTCAAACTGCTGCTTTTCAAGGGCCTGATAATAAGCGCGGTTAAACTCGTAAAGTTGTTCCTGCTGTTCTAACCTCCGTTGTCTTGCCAGTACAGTTACCGTCCAGAGAAGTCCCACGAAAGAAAGTACTGCAATCAGCAACAGGACGAAATTGGAGAGCATGATGGGATCGGAATGGTCATAGTAAGGAGTCTGCAGCAGCACCAATGATAATACGATACCAAGCGGGGTGGCGGTCAGCAGCAGAAGCAGACGCCACATTGGTGGAGTCAGTTCATAATTTTTTGGCGGCCCATAGTGCCGCATTAGCAGGTAGAGCATAAGCCAGAAAAATACCCGGGGCGGCAAATAGCTGCCAATCCGGAAATAGCTGTCTGCCAGCGCATTGAATGCAAATGCGGTGCTTGCAACCATAAGTGCTACTGTGGTCTTTTGGAGTCTGGAACCACCGCACCCCAAAAATACCGTTATAAGGAAGATAATAATAGTGGGCGGCAGATTGGCAAAATCTCCGACAAAAATAATCATACCTGTCAGAAGCCAACAACCGATAAAAAGAAATATTTGCCGCCAGAGCTCTTTTCGAAACGGAACCAGGATGTTTAGTACCCTGGAACAGAGAAACCCTATCAGCACCTGGATCGGTAAACCAATCATCCAATAAAGAATTTCATTCATGATATTCCCTCTCCCAGCATAACTTTCGCAAGTTTTGTGGAAGCTTCAGCTTTTAAGGAGCGGCTCAAAGGTAATTCCCGCCCGTCAACTACCACCATCTTATTATTAATCTGTTCTACTGCGGTAGCATTGACCAAAAACCTCTGATGGATGCGGATAAATTCCGCACCAAGCTGATTCTGAACATCTTCCATTTTTGCATAAAGAGAAAGGGTTTTGTTCCGCGTTACCACAAATACCTTGCGCCGATCGCTGTAACAATAAAGAATATCCGTCAAATATAACCGGTAAATACCGTCAGCATTCTGGAACGTGAACTGCTCATTAAAGGATTTTGAGACTAAATTACGGACCAGTTGCAGCAACTCGTTCAGGCGGCCCTGATCCGTTGGTTTTAACAGGTAGTCCAATGCCTGAACACGGTAACCGTCAAAAACGAAATCCGGAAATCCTGTAATAAATACAATATACATTTTTTGATCAAATATTCTTATTTGCCTGGCCGTCTCTATACCTGATATACCCTCCATCTCCACATCCAGGAATAACAGGTCGATCTCTCCCGGGTGATGCTTCAGCCAGCGTACCGCAACTGCACCGGAGGAAAACTCATAAACCACCTCTTCCTTATCTTCCTGCAGTATCTTCTCTAAAGAGAACCGCAGCATATCCCGCGCCCGTCTCTCGTCATCACAAATAGCAATTCGCAGCACTGGATTCACCTCCCACACCTTTTGGTAGAAATACCCAGGTTTTAAATACCATGATATACCCGTTTTTAATATTATATCATATCCCTGGCCCAAGGCTTACACCACTTCGTGCCGTTTATATGCACTCACTACGTTCGGCACCAGTATAATATCTATCTATATTATACCATGTCGTCCCAATCGTTTAAACGAGATAATGGCTTAGGTTCTACCAAACTTTACATTAGAGCTGTCAAACTTTACATAATTTGCAATGGTAAACCGAAATTGACATCAGTAACTACTGTTTATGGCAAGGTAAAACCCGTATTTCTATTATTGTGTTATTCCAAAAAGCAGGTCATAATGATTTTTGTTCTGGTCGCAATTGGCTGTGCTGCATTCACCACCTATACATCCGGATTTTTTTTCGTTCCAAGGCTCGGGACACAGGTATGCTTCTTGCCCTTGGTGCATCCCGCAGGCAACTGAAACGTCTTTTATATCAGGACCTGACTCTGATTTCTTTCGTATCCTGCGGTACGGGTGCCTTGCTTGGCACACCCCTGGCCTGGGGCTGTGGAATATCTTTCGGATTTTCATTGTGGATACCCAGGAGATGAAATTTATATTTGAACCCAGTGTCTTGTATTTTGCTCTTTTATATTCCTTATTTGTTATTTTGATACTCTTTGGAATGGGCGGAAGATTTATCCGCCAAACAAATATTATCGACATCGTAAATGAAGCAAGAAAAGCAGAGCCTATTAAAGCTGTGCCTCTTTGGTACGGCTGTGTGGGCATTGGACTCATGATATTTGGCGGAGTTTTAGGATATTTAATGCCTTCCTTTTTCGTCAGGGTACTCCATTGGTATCCTCCGGAAGGTTTCGGAGCTATTTTCTACGTACCGTTGTTCATAGGGCTTTATATGATTTTACTCCATTCGGTAGTAAACGGCTGGAGCAGAAAACATAAACACTATAAAAATATGATAGCTACAAGTATGATGAAATTCCAGGGCCGCCAGACCGTACGAAATATGCTGGTCATGACAGTTCTTTTGGCAGGAGCTTATTTTGCCATGTTCTATTCTCCATGATGGGTACTACTGCAATGCTTGGCTATAAGGCCCGTCCAACGGATTATGTATATCACTACCGTATGGATCAGAACATGATAGGAGAGGGTGAAACAAAGGGTTTAGCTGCAAAATATGGAGTTTCCCTGAAGAATCGGCGAGAGGGACAATGTGCCATTCTGGGACAGGACGGTTTTAAGCACATCGAGGAAAAGGGGCCCATGGGCATTACCTGGCGGAAAGAGTACCGAAAGCTGCTGGGAGGTGATTGTTATATGTCTGAAAGTGCCTATAACCGTCTTACAGGAGAGAACGCCGATGTCAAACCCGGAACCTTTCAGTCTGTTTTAGGAGCAAACGGTGAAGGAGACTACATGGTCTCTGTCGATCAGAGACTCTTGCATAACATGGTCACCGGTGAAAAACTGGTTACCGGTTTTGCGGGTTACCTTCACAATGCCATGCTGGCTACCAGGGTACATGTACTGGATAACACCGACTATGACCGTATCACTTCGGGTTTAACCAATGAATGGCTGGAAAACTATGTTTTTTTCGATGATACTGATAAGGGTGATTTGTACGGATTCTCCAAGGAATTATTCTATACCATTGTGGACCATTCCGGTCCGGAAGTGGAACAAGGAGAATACTGGGATCAGGCAGCGAAAAAGATAGCAGAGGATGCAGGAGAGAGATATGAATATGACAAAGAAACTATCGAAGAGCATGGCTTCTCTGCAATCTCATACAACCAGCGGGACAGCTCCGAGTTTCGTTTGACCTGGCTCTATATGCCCCTGTTCCGTTCATTGGATCAGTCCGACTTCATAAAAACCATGGCGGTATACCTAATGCTTTTTATCTTTATCGCCATTGTCTGCTTTTCGGCAGTTATGGTGATAGCCTACACCCGCTGCCTGACCATTGCACTGAACAACCGGCAGGTCTATGATGACCTTAAGCATCTTGGAGCGGATGGAAATTATCTGCGTTGTTCGGCGCGGGGCCAGATAAGCCGTGTGTTTTTAGTACCGGCTCTGGTAGGTACCATAGCTATGTTTGCACTATATTCCCTAATCATATACTTCAATGACGGTGGCAAATTTACTCCCAGCGAGTTGGCTGGTATGGGTAACTGTCTTCTCTTAGTAACAGCATGCAGTATCCTGCTCTATGGGGTATACCGGTTGACCTATCACAATATTCTGCATGTCCTTAAAATAGTAAAATATTAAGAAATTCAAAGCAGATATTCTTAAGTCCGATGTACTAAGAAGCGTAGAACTTGCTTATAAGTTTAAACACTTTGGTTTAGAGCTGAAAAAGCTCGTTGTCTGAGGAACTATCATAACTTATATTTTACATATAATGTAAAATACTGATTTTATAAAGCTTTCACAGCCTTACGTTCGAATATATCCTCCAAAACCTTAAGGCCTCTCCCTATATTCCAGCGGACTGACCCCAACCTGCTTTTTAAAAATCCTGCTGAAATACCCTTGATCATGATATCCGACACATTCCCCTACCTGACGGACCGAAAGTTCCGGATTATGTAAAAGAACCTGTTGGGCTTTTTGCATACGCAGGGAAATCAGGTATTTGGAAGGACTTAAGTTGTATTGTTTATAAAATATTTTGGTAAGATAACTGGAACTGTAGTTCATATTGCCTGCAATCAAATTAAGATTAATATCGCTACAGTAATTTTTGGCAATATAGTCCTTGAGAATACTTGCAATCTGAGCAGGTGGGTTACGGGTAGTGGAAGGATTGAAAATATCTTCAAAGGAGCTCTGCTGTAATTTAAATTTATTCCTCAGCTGTAATAAAGTAGATTTAAGTTCGTCCGGATCTACCGGTTTGAGCAGGTATTCCGTTACTTTAAGTTGTATGGCACTTTTGGTATATTCAAAATCGGAATAACCGCTGGTTATAATAAAATCTGTCAGTGGATAATTATCCTGGATTTTCTTGATCAGTGTAATTCCATCCATAACCGGCATCCGGATATCGGTGATAACTAAATCAGGAGTCAGCTTCTCCACCAATTCATACGCCTGAATACCGGTCTGTGCAGTACCTACAACTTCGAAATCAGTATCTGATGTTTCAACTTTTTTTACTAAATTATGAAGTAACAGTTCTTCATCTTCAGCAATAACTACGGAATATTTCATTTTTCCTTTGCTACCTCCTTAACTTTAAGTCTTTGCCCGATGGATACAATGCCATTCCCCTCTTTTGTATTACCGTAATGAAATATCATGGTATCCCCGCAAAAGAGTTTCCATCTCATATATACATTAATCATACCTAAACCGTTAATTTGCATCTCCGGCATTCCTGGGTTACTGTTCACTTCTCTGATCCGTTCATTAATGGTTTCAATATCCTGGTCGGAAAATCCGTTTCCGGAGTCTATAATGTCAATCTGCCAGTAATCCTCATATATCCGTCCCGTAATAGACAGATTCCAGGGGGGATACAATTGGTGCCGTGCTTGACGGCGTTTTCAACAATTGGTTGTATAATCAGTTTTGGAACACGGTATTCTAATAAAGCTTTCTCAATATCAACGGTATAATTAAGGCTTGACTGGTACCTTACTTTCATACAATAAAGATATTTATTCACATAGTCGATTTCAAGACCAATTCCAACAATAGTGGCAGAACTGTCTGTAATATACCTCATAATTTGTGAAAGATAACGGCACATGGTAATAACCTCCTGGGGTTGTCCGTTTTCCGCCAGGACAATGATACTGGAGAGTGTGTTATAATATAAGTGCGGATTTATCTGGGATTGCAGGGCAAGGGTACGGGATTTTAATTCCTGCTGTCTTGAATCAATCAGCTCATTCATGGATACTTTGAGGTTTTCACTCATGGACTGGAATGCAAGATATAGTTCCGATACCTCATTATAAGTACCGGGGTAATTAGAAACTTTATCTTCGCCAAGGGTATCAATCTGTATCCGCTGTATAATGTGTTTTAAATGCTTAATCGGCTTTACCAGACTTCGTGATAAGGAATAGGAAATCAGCAGGGAAGCCGCAAGCAGAATAAGTACAAACAAAAGTAATATTTTAACCAGTCCGTTAACTGGTTTTAATATATAGGATTCCGGCTGTACGGTTATATAGGTCCAACCGCTGTAGGAAGAGGTACTAAAAACCATATATTCCCGTTCTCCTGTACCAGGATTAATCAAGGATATGATATTATTCTTATTTTTAACAATAGAATAATAATCAGGAATGGAATTTTGTTCTTTCTTGGTCAGATTATAAGGATAGATCAGGCTGTTATCTGCCGAGTAAATATAAACCTGTGCGGAATCCTTAACTTTTCTTTTATAACTGGTTATATTTTTAAAAATGCTTTTACAGCGTTTAATTGTTTCCACTGCCCCTACTGTTCGTCCGTATTGGTTATTGTAAGAGCGGTAAACAGAAAGGAACCAGTCAGGATATTTTACAGAAGTTGACAAAGAAGAAGTATTATAAGGTTTACTGATCAATTTTTGTCCATCTAACTCAAGGGCTTTGTTAAACCAGGAAATGTTTTTTAAATTAACCGTATCCGTATTGGTTTTAATTCCAACTTTTAACCTGTTGCCTCTCATATCATACAGATTTATCTGATCTACCTTTATATCTGCACCATTAATGGTAACAAACAGACTGGCTAGGCTGTCCAGGGTATTCCTTGAAATATCAAGATTAAAGGACGAATCCAGTTTATCTTTTACCAGACTGCTGTAATTAATGTTAATGGAAACAGTATCCATATCATTAATAATCGTATCTGTCTGCTCCATGAAATAAGAATTTTGCTGGGTCAGGTTATTAATTTCCTGCCTGATTAATTGATTGGAAACATATTTGTAGAAAAAAATGCTAAACGTCAATAATATTAATATTGCAAGTCCAACATAGGCTAAAAATAATTTAGTCTGAAGTTTCAGCTGGCGCATGTCTTAATTCCTCTTTCTAATGTCTTGGGAAGTTATTAGTATGAATAGTCTCGCTAAAATACATGCGAGCCACTAGAAGAATAGCAAAAACAGCTATTCTTCGGGATTTATGCCCAAAAAGGCATGGGTGTTAGTTTGGATAGAATAAGAAGAAAGTTTTATTAAAATTAACTTGAAATTTAAGCAGCTATTTATAGTATAACACCTTTGTTAAAAAAGTACAAATAGTAATTGGAAAAGTGTATAGACTTAGATAATTTGTAAAGTTATAATAGAAAAAAATAAGACAGGAGATTAATATATATGATGTATAAACCGAACTGGGAAGAAACTAAGGCAAAATGGACAAATTACTGGCAGCATAAGAATACCGGCAGGCCGCTTATGTGTGTAGTAGCCAGAAAACCGGAGATTGAGCATTTATCAGATAACAGACCTACCGAGGGCGGTTACAGGGATGTTATATGTCAGGGAAAATATTATAATCTGCCGGATGACCTGCGTTGGAAGGACATGGAAGATAAGTATCAGAATGCGGAGCGTATCGTAAAAAGATACCGTCATTTTTGTGAAAACCATTTGTTTTTAGCAGAAAGTTTCCCTAATTTAAATGTTGATTTTGGTCCAGGCTCCCTTGCTTCCTATATAGGTTCCGATATCGGATTTAAGGAGGATACCGTATGGTTTAAAGAGTGCCTTGACGATTGGGATGGGGTAGAGGAATTCCGTTTTGATCCGGAAAGCAAATGGTTTAAAAAGCATATTGAACTTGTTAAAGAATGCCGTAAAATTGCTGGTGATGATTTTTATGTAGATATGCCGGATCTGATGGAAAATGTAGATGTACTTGCCTCTATGCGTGGAGTTCAGAATTTACTGTTTGATATGATTGATGAACCGGAATTAATTGAAGAACGTGTAAAACAGATTACAAATATCTATTATGAATATTTTGACCGTTTTTATGATATTATTAAAGATGAAGAAGGCGGTAATGCCTATACGGTATTCCAGATCTGGGACCGGGTAAAACAGTAAAGCTCCAGTGTGACTTATCCGCATTAATGTCACCGGATCAATTCCGTGAATTTATTTTGGAATCCTTAAAAGAACAGGCTGCGAAAGCGGATTGTGTGTTATATCATTTAGACGGGCCGGATGCCATTAAACACATGGATGCATTAATGGAAGTGGAAGAGATTGATGCTCTGCAATGGACAAGCGGAGATATGGGCCCGGATGGTACCCTGGAAGAATGGTATCCTATCTATGACAAGGCTATTATGGCCGGAAAATCCTTATGGGTTAAGGTATATTCCGGTGAGTTTGAAGATTGGATTAAAAATGTAGACAGAATCGTAAAGCGTTACGGATCACACAGTTTATTTTTATTTTTCCCGGAAATGTCATTGGAGCAGGCCAATATACTGATTGAATACGCGGATAAAAACTGGAGTGACATACAGGGGACCATTCATAAATAAGAAGTAAAAAAATAACATATTAAATAAAACAATACTAAAAATGTGATGGTATCTAAGCAATATCCATCACATTTTTTTAATTACTAACATGTTATATAGGCACATTATTTAAAGTAATCGTAAGATAGTATACAAATATGTTAAGATAGTCCAAAATGTATCTCAAAAAGTGCATAGACTTTTTATACTCGTTTCGATAAAATTTAATTACCATAAAACGTTTGGTAACCAAAATACAGGAGGTATTTTATGAAGAAGAAAGTGGCAGCATTACTATTATGTGTACTAATGGTTGTTTCTTTATTATCCGGATGTTCGAAATCTTCCGGAACAAAAGACAAATCTGTAAGTTCTAGTTCCGATACAACTTCGGAGAGTAAAACAACTACGGAAGAAACACAAAACACGGAAACAGAAACCCCAGATGTAACGGATCAATTTGCCGGAGAAGAATTAAGCATTCTGGTATCGGCAGGTTGGATGGACAATCGTTATGATGCATCCATAGAACGTTTTGAAGATACATATGGTGTAACCGTAGATCTTCAGACTATTCCGGCAGATCAGTATTCCGATGTATTGCAGGTTAAATTAACATCCGCATCCACACCGGATATTTTCTGGATTCAGTCCGATCCATTTGCAATCGGTTCCCAGATTGTAGAACCGGAGAAATATTGTATCGACTTTACCGGTGCGGAATGGGCGAAAAAAATACCTGAGACAAGACTTCAGTCAGGTATGTACAACGGAAAATTATATGGATTACAGATCTGGCATAACTCACCGGAATATGTAATGTTATATAACAAGACACTGTTTGAAGAAAATGGGTGGACGATTCCAAAAACCTATGCTGAATTAAAAGATCTTTGTGCGAAGATTGCAGCTAAAGATATCACACCATGGTTTATCCCCGGTGCGGATGGCTGGCAGCATCAGTTAGCATTTTTTCAGATCGGTGGAGTATACGAAGCAGCAACACCCGGTTTATATGATGGTCTGAACAATAATACGGCAACCTTTGCAGGAAATGAAAAAATGTTAGAAGTATTGGGACAGTTTAAGGAATTATCCGATGCAGGATATTTTGGCGAAGACTGGATTGGTACGGACAGTACTAATATGTCCAATGAATTTGGTGACAGAAATGTAGCTATGGCAATGGCTAATTCCAGCTTTATTAAACAAATTAAGGATGATACCGGAACAGCAGATGAATTTGGATTATTCTTAATTCCCCTTGGTGATAATGACACATTCCCTACCAATCCGGGCGGTCCTACCATGTTTGGTTCAACAGCAAGTAAACATCCTGATCTGGTAAAAGCATTTTTTGATTTCTGTACACAGACAGAAACATTACAGGAAATCCTTGATAATTCACCTCAATACACCAATCTTGACGTAATTGATGATCAGTTACAGCAGCACTGGTTACCGGAAGAAGAAGAATTCATGTCAAGTATTCCGAAAGAAAAAATGCAGACAGGTGTTCTTCAGACTGCTACCAAATACACCAATAGCTACTGGATGGATTTTGGAGCTGACATGATAGCATTCTGCCAGGATTCCATTGAAGCTAATGATGTACTGAAAAATATGGATACCAATAGAGCGGAAGCTGCAAAAGTAGCAAAAGATCCTAATTGGAAATAGTTTAAAACCAGAATTATATAAATATGGGGCCGGCGAAAAATTCTATTTTTCAAAGGCCCTATTGGAAAAGAGGGTTAGCAGTGAACAAAAAAATATATATCCGCAGTGGTTTTTAATTATCCCTTTAGTACTCTATGTTTGCTTTTATTTACTGCCTAGTTTACTTGGTATATTTTATTCTTTTACGGATTGGAGTAACAGAACATTATCAAATGGAGTACATTTTGTAGGCTTACAAAATTATATTGATATCTTTACCTCCAATAAAAATTATGTATTAGGTATTTCCCATACCGTTGTCTTTACTATTATATCAAATATCGTTAAATTAATACCTGCTCTGCTACTTGCAATTATGCTGCAGGAGGGACTTAAGGGAAAAGGATTATACAGAACCTTGTTATATCTGCCATCCATCCTTCCTTTTGTAATTATAGGCTTAGTATTTAAGTCAATTTTAAATTATAATACCGGTTTATTAAATGCAATTTTGGATGCTTTGCATCTGGGAATATTAAAACAAAAATGGCTGTCTGACTTATCTGTAGTGTGGAAATCTATTTATGGCGTAGATGCATGGCGTGGTATCGGTTACGTAATGACCATCTTCTTGGCCGGTTTAAATACAATACCAAAATCTTATTATGAAGCGGCACAAATTGACGGAGCAAACTTCTGGCAAAGGCTTGTTCATATTACTCTTCCCATGTTATCAGGGGCAATCATGATTAACCTCGTCTTCGGTATTACTTATGGATTAAAAGTTTTTGATATTATATATGTATTGACAAATGGCGGTCCGGGTCATGCCACAGAAGTATTAACAACCTATTCCTATCAGCTTTATTCCAGCGGACAATACGGTATGTCTACCGCACTGAATGCAATTCTTTTGATTATTACGGCAGTTATCGGTGTTCTGGTAGTTAGGGTTATGAGTAAGAAGGAGGTGCAGCAATAATGAGTAAAATAATTAAAACGGTTTTAAAACAGATTGTCTGCATTCTATTAAGCCTTACCGTAGCAATACCTTTCTATATGGTACTCATTAACTCCTTTAAATCCAAAGGAGAAGCAGCCAGAATGAAACTATCCCTGCCTACCGAATGGTTTTTCAGTAATTATACCGAAGTAATACAGCAGGGTAAATTAATTCAGGGATTTTCCAACAGTCTTACCTATGCATTAGTTTCTACCGTAGTAGGAGTTATCTCCTGCGCCATGGCTTCCTTTGTTATGTGCAGAAAGCGTACTAAATGTAATATGTTTTTGTACTACTTTATCTTATGCGGTTTGTTTTTCCCTGTAAACTACGTTACTTTGGTTAAGGTTCTTGACGTTGTTAACTTAACAGATTCCAGAACAGGAATTATTATAACCTTTACCAGTGCAATGATACCTTTTTGTGTATTTACCATACGAAACTTTATTTTATCCATACCGGTTGAACTTGATGAAGCAGCGGTTATTGACGGTGCAGGGCCTATAGCTCTATTCTTTAAAATTATCATGCCGCTGTTAAAACCTACTCTGATAACCTGTTTTATTCTTCAGTTCATGGGAGTTTGGAATGATTTCCTGACACCTTTATACTTATCCAGCCAGAGTAAACTCTTCCCTATGACAATGGCGGTTTATCAGTTTTTTGGTAAAAATAAAAATTATTGGAACTATATATTTGCCGATATTATTCTAACCTGTATACCGGTTATACTGGTTTACTTAATCGGACAAAAATATATTATCGGTGGTATGACCTCCGGAGCAGTAAAAGAATAGACCGCTGTGTCAAACTTAGTCACTAAGTATAAAATTTCAGGGATGGCAGTTCAGCCAATCCCTGTTTTTATAAGGAGAATGAGGAAAAATGAATATATCAAGTAAACAGCCTGCTAATAAATGGAGTGAGGGTTATCCACTGGGAAACGGGCATATGGGAGCGATGATATCATCCGGTAATCTGGTAAGCCGTATTGACCTGTCTGAAAATACATTTTACAGCGGTGAAAAGAGCAGTAACAATAATCAAAAAGATGCTGAAAAAGCCTTCTATAAAATGCGGGAGCAGGCAATCATAGGAGATTATGAAAAAGTTCATAAAATCGCTGAAAAATTTATCGGAATACGTAAAAATTACGGGACCAATCTGCCGGTGGGTTATCTTCAGATAGATTATGGGGCCTCACCTGAAGAGGTCTCCAACTACGAAAGAAATCTAAATATTATGGATGGTATAGCTGATTGTACTTTCAGTATAGGGCAGGATACGGTAAAAGAAGAGGTTTTTGTTTCCCATCCGGATAATATTATGATATATCATCTGGTTTTTAGAGAAAACCGTAAAATCAAAATTACCTTTCACCCGGGAAACAGCTTTGGTGATACGGAATACAGTGAGAACTCCCTGCAATTTACCTGTTTTGCATATGAAACGAAACATTGTGATGAATTAAGCGGAGTTATGCTGGCTGGTTACGGGCATGTTATTACCGATGGCATCTGTGACACTGCGTTGGATGGACTTTATATCAGCAATGCCAGGGATATACGACTGTATTTCTATATGAATACTGACTTTAAAAGAGAGTTTAGTTCAAAAGAAATAGGACGTATAAAATTAAAGGAAGAAGTAAAAGAGCAAGTAAAGAATTGTATGGATAAAGAATTTGCTAAAATACGAGACGAACATATAAAAGATATTAGAAAACTGATGGAAAGAGTTCATCTTAAACTTTCAGGGAAAGATTCCCTTGTCGAAAAAATTCCGCTTCTTTTTCAGTATGGCCGTTATCTATTACTATCAAGTTCCAGAAATGATTCCAGGCTTCCGGCTCATCTCCAGGGAATTTGGAATGATAATGTAGCATGCCGTATTGGTTGGACCTGCGATATGCATTTGGATATTAACACACAGATGAATTATTGGCCAGCCGAAATAACCAACCTTACTGAAACTGTAGAACCGCTGTTTGACTGGATCAAGGATGACTTATCCCATTCCGGAGAAATAACAGCCAAAGAATCCTATGGACTGAATGGCTGGGTAGGTGAACTTGTATCCAATGCCTGGGGATATGCCGCTCCTTATTGGGCTTCGCCGATTGCACCCTGCCCAACCGGAGGTATATGGGTGCTCATGCAGTTGTGGGAGCGTTATCTGTTTACGGAGGATGCGGAATTCTTGCGTAATACCGCATTTCCGCTGATTCAATCGGCTGCAGGCTTTTTTAACCGTTATGTTTTTGAAGACGAAACAACAGGATACCTCACCAGCGGTCCTTCCATATCTCCGGAAAATAGCTTTTTATATAAGGATATGCCTTTCCAGATCAGTAATGGCTGTACTTATGAAATACTTATGATCCGGGAATTGTTTCAGGTTTATCTGGCTTCCTGCAGTATCCTTCAGTTGGAAGATTCCGTGCTTTACAAGGAGGTAAGTGAAAAACTTCCAAAATTAATGCCATATCGGATTACTAAAGAAGGAACCATAGCAGAATGGAGCCATAAGTTACCCCCAGTAGACCCGCAGCACAGACATACCAGCCATTTACTCGGATTGTTCCCGTTTTCACAGCTGACTTTAGAGGAAACACCTGAATTATGTGAGGCTGCCAAGAAAACGATCGACGGAAAACTAATACCGGAAGAAAACTGGGAAGATACCGGATGGGCAAGGTCAATGCTCATATTATATGAAGCACGACTTTCTAATGGTGACGAAGCATATATGCATATAAAAAGCATGACCAGTCATCTGTTAGAACCAAATAATCTCGTCTATCATCCCCCCACAAGAGGCGCTTATGCTTTTGACCACGTATATGAGTTAGACGGAAATACCGGTCTGACTACTTCCATAGCTGAAATGCTGCTGCAAAGCCATAACGGAATTCTTCGCTTGTTGCCTGCACTGCCGGAGGTTTGGGAAACGGGAAGTGTTACCGGGCTTCTTGCAAGAGGAAATATTACCGTTGACCTTTTTTGGGAGAATGGTCAACTTAAGTTTGCAAAGCTTCTGTCAAAGAAAGACAGAAAGTGCCAGGTATCCTATAAAGGTGTTAAACAGGAAATTAATCTTATAAATGGCATCCCCTATATTTTCAGTTAAAAATAAACCGGAAGAAACACGCTTTGCGAGTTTCTTCGGTTCGCGTGCACGTTCGAATTATTACAAGCAAGCTTGCTAATTCTCACTTTGCTTTCGCGGAAATTAACAAAAGCATGCGTGATATTATGTGCATGCTTTTTGTTAAATTTAGAAATCATAAAATTCCGGGATGGTTTTACGAAAGAGTACTTAAATCTTGAAAAATGAACATTTTACTTTTAATACGATTGCCATATAATTGTTAATGTAATATAATAGAGAAAATAGTCATTTTAACAAAAAATATTTAAAATTAACTCTGTTAATTAGAGAAAATTATCTTTTTATTTTTAATTAAAACCGAATATGTCTATATCGTTTACAATAAAAGAATAAAAGGAGACTATTAATTTGGATATGACGTATAAAGAAGAAAATGGTAAGCTTCAGAATGAGTTAACTGAAAAAAATAATAATGCGTATAAATGGATTAATCCGATCTTTCGTGGAGAAAGGGATAGCCAGACGCAATTATTTAACAAAAAAACAGTAATAAATAAAATCGAAAAGCATCTGATAGAAAGTCTGAATAAAGATTTCATTGGAAATCATTCCTTTCTGTTAATTGATATTGACAATTTAAAAAGGATAAATGAAACCTGCGGACATATATATGGTGATATTGTTCTTGAAACATTTGCGGCATATTTAGCTCAATCGATAGAGGAAGAAGATATAATAGGCAGAATTGATGGAGATGGATTTGTAGTAATACATAATAATATAAAAAGTCAGGATGATATTTTTTATATAGCTGAAACCATATGCAGTCTTGTAAGAGAAAAGCTTCCGGGGCTAAAAGCAGATGTAAAGTTAACTGTCAGCATTGGGATCTCAATCTTTCCCAAGGATGGGACAACTTATGAGGAACTGTTTCAAAAAGCAGATATTGCATTAAACAAAGCTAAAATAAGCGGGAAAGATAAATTTGTCCTCTATAATTCCGAGCTGAATAGTAACATCTTTGAAGGTGAAATGGAACAGAAGAGAAATAAGAAAAAGAAAAAACAGAATTATGAAGATATCTTAGATGCGGAAAAAAGGTTATTAAACTACACATTTGATATTTTAAGCGAAGATAATTCAGTTGAAGTATCAATTAATAAAATATTTACTGAAATCGGAAAATTTTATAATTTATCCCGAATTACCATATTTGAAGATGAAACAATAAATCAAAAAGCAAGAGTATCTTATGAATGGCTTAATGATGGAATTTCTCCCTGCATACTTATTCCGGAAACCGATTCACTTAGCCAACAATATAAAAGTATATTTACCAATAACAGTATTTACTATTTTGATGATATAACAAAGGTGGATATTAATCCGGAGTTAAAACAGCTTTATGAACAAATGGGTATAAAGTCATTCGTGCAATGTGCCATTTATGATTCCAATCAATTTATTGGAACCATAAATTTTGAAGATTGCGAAAGAACCCGTATTTGGCCAAAATCCTTGTTAAATACCCTGTTAATCATCACGAAAGTTGTAAGTAATTATATATTGCAGCTTCGTAATAAAGAAGAATTAAATAATGAAATTTTCTTCACCCAGGCGATGTTAAATAATCAAAAGCTAAGTAATTATGCAATAAAAGCAGGTACATACGAACTGTTATATGTCAGCGAATATACGGAAAAACTGTTTCCTAATGTAAAACTGGGAGAATTATGTTATAATGCCATATTCGGCCGCAGTAAACCATGTGCTGCCTGCCCTTTAAATGGACTGGATCATGCAAATAAACGCTATTCAGTTGAAGCTTATAATAAAAAATTAGGTGCATGGCTTAGTACAACAGCTTCGACTGTAGATATGCCAAACGGACAGAAGATGAATCTGCTTTGTTCCTCCGATGTAACCGGGTTTATGGAACGGGTAAAATCCAAGGATAATTTAACAGGTTTACTTACATTGTCCAAATTTGAAGCAGAGGCAATGAAACTAATTGCCAGTTCAAAAGAGTTTCAATATGCTATTGTATATTCTGATTTTGATAAATTTAAATACATTAATGACGAATGGGGATATTCAATAGGTAATGATATTTTAAAATTCTACGCCGAAAAAATATCCAAACATCTTTATCCTATGGAATTATTCTGCCGGATTAGCGGGGACATATTTGTTTGCTTACTTCTTTATAAGAACAAAGAAGAGATCTTAGATAGAATAAAAATCATATTTCAAGCCATAAATCAGGATTATCGAACTTATTTTCCTAAAATTAATCCGATTATAATCAGCGGAATTTATTTTATGACGAAAGAGGATAAGGTTTTAAGTATTGCTATGGACAAGGCAAATATGGCCAGAAAAAGATTAAAAGGTTTTCATAAAAGTACCTTATCCATCTATGATGAGAACTTACATAAGACCATTACCAAAGAAAAAATGATTGAAAACAGGATGCATACGGCACTTACGAGTCATGAATTCATCGTATACATGCAGCCGAAAATTGAACTAAGATCCTTAAACATCACCGGTGCAGAAGCTTTAGTAAGATGGAAAACCCGTAATGGAGAGATTATGAATCCATCGGAGTTTATTCCTATATTTGAGAAAAACGGTTTTATATTGGAGTTAGATTTTTATGTTTATGAAGAAGCCTTTAAAATGTTGAGAAGATGGCTGGATATGGGAAAAAATCCGGTAATCATATCCGTAAATGTATCCAGACTTCATATTGATGACGATTTATTTATCCAGAAGCTGGAGTATTTAATTCGTAAATATAATCTGCCCACGAACCTTATTGAAATAGAAATCACAGAGAGTATTTTCTTAAATGGATTAGACCGTTTAAAAAGATTTTTGGGTAACCTGCGTGAAAAAGGATTTCTTATTTCAATAGATGATTTTGGTTCCGGATTTTCATCCTTAAATCTGTTAAAAACTTTACCGGTTGATATTCTTAAGCTGGATAAAGACTTTTTAACCTATGATGTTATGGATGATAAAGATAAGATTGTTATTGCTAATATTATTAATCTTGCCAAAGGGTTAGGATTAAAGGTTATATCGGAAGGGGTAGAAACACTGGATCAGGCAAGATTTTTGAAAGAGAATCACTGTGATATGGTTCAGGGTTATTTTTTCTATAAACCTATGCCAATGGAGGAATTAGAGAAATTATTGTTTTAATAGGGTAAATGGTTTTAAATTGCAGTTTTAATTGACCTGTCACAAGCAGATTGTTTTTATTGTGACAGGTTTTTTTATCTTATTACGAGCAATTTGTTTTATTATAAGAAAACGCCTGAAAGAGAAACATGTTAATTCATGAAAAAATATTTCTTATAAAAATATTTCTTAAAGAATCTAGTTTCGTAATTTCTCCTTATGATACAATAACAGGGTTAATAATAGTATTTAATAATACCATATTTATATTTTCTAAAACTTTTTTTAAAAAATTGTAAGAATTGTGAAACTTTTTTAATGTTTAAATCGTTTTATATATAGATAAAATTTTTTGTTAAAAAATTAATAAGTTTTTACTCGTAATAGTATTAATTGGAAGCATAGGAGTTAGTTATGAAAGAAATGATATCGGCAATTCGAAAAAGTAAATATCATAAATTAATCAGCGGTACTTTATTTGCAATTCTGGCATTTCCGTTTTTTATTTGGGGAATTTCAATAATAATACTCTCGAAAGGAACCTACCTGGAATTAGTTATAGCGTTACTTGGTATAGTGATTTGTTTAATATCCGGACTGTATTCTATGTTTCGGAAAGATAAAACAGTCAAAGCCGCTTGTTAAATCCTTATTAAGGTTTGAATCCGTACTGGCTGTATTAATTTTGTTTTATATAAGCCTAATGATTTTTCTAATTTCCTTTCTTAATATTAAATCTCAATCTTTCATCTTCAGAAATTCAATTCCGCTATATATAAAATTACTTATATATTTCTTTGTAAAAATAGGAATAAACTTAACATTTATCCCAAAATTGTGGTATAATAATAGGATGCAAAGATTGGACAAGTAAAAGGAGTTACGAAATGATACGATTATCCAGAATGGGAATAAGAAATTTAGCAGCAAGTGAAACCGTTTATGCAAGAGGGTTGCAGGATTACAAACAAAATCATGTGGTGAATGCCACTTGGTCCAATTCTAAACAGCAATATCGTATTACAGTCAGGGAAAATTTTGAATATTTGGTTACGATTCATGTTTCCCCTGATGGATCATTTGAACATAAATGTAATTGTTCGGAACATCTAAAGGAAGAGGGTGCGTGCAGACATGTAGTAACTGCACTGTTTTTCGTTTTGAATTATGTGGAACGTTCTCTTATGGAAGAACCGGATAATCCGGCTGAAAAAACGGTTTATCAGATTCTCGGATATTTCAGTAATCAGGAAGATAGCGTAATGCAGGGGGAAACTTACCATATCAAAGTATCGTTATCTATTCCGAACATCTTACGTTCTGAAACCGGTTCTGCAATTCTTTCTCTGCGGGTGGGAAATCATCATTATTATAAAGTACAATCCATAAAAAAATTTCTAACAGATTTCTATAATAAAGAAAATATTATGTTAGGAAAAGAGTTTAAGTTCATACATGGTGAGAGTAAATTTGATAAACAATCAAAAAAAGTACTGGATTATATACTTCAAATATATGAAATCCAGGAAGCTATTGATAAATTATTTTATTCAAAACTATTTGCCAAATCCAATATCATTTTAACAAAAATATGTTGTTTCGCCTTTTGGATATCATGGAGGATAGTCCTTTTGATTTGGAATTATACGGAAAGGAATATGAAGATGTCATATATACGGCTGCCAATCCGAAGATAGAGTATGATTTATCTTTAATCGATGACGGAATTGTTATGGATTATCATGGTAAATACAGCGTAATTCCCATAACAGAAGCAGGTGAGCTGCTTTTTTACAATGGCTGTATCTATAAACCGACCAAGAGGTTTTTAGGAAATTATCTGCCTTTTTATAATAATCTGGGGGCTAAAAAAGAACCCTTAATTTTTAAGGGGACTAATAAAAACAAGTTTTTAGAGGTAGTACTCCCTAAAATAAGTGAGACAATGGAATTAACCGTACCGCAGGAAATTAAAGACCGATTTATTACTGAAGAATTAAAACCGGTTATTTATCTGGATAAAGTAAAAAATTATATTCAGGCAGAATTAAGATACCGTTACGGAGAACACGAATTTAACGCTTTTGAAAATGCTCCCTCCGATAATTTTATTATTATCCGCCAACCCCATAAAGAAGATTATTATATTGATTATCTGGAAAGGATTGGATTTCAACCAAAGCAACACGGCTTTATCATGCGTAACGAGGACGAAATCTATGATTTTTTAATCAATCACATTCATGAACTGTCGAAAGAATGTGAATTATATTATTCCGACTCATTTAAGAAGATTAATATAAAATCTCCGGGTAGTTTTAAGGCTGGTTTAAGGGTAAGTAATGGCCTAAATCTCCTTGAAATGGACTTAAATTATGAGGAAGTGCCCAAAGAAGAGTTAAAAGATTTATTTAAATCCTATCGTATGAAGAAAAAATACTACCGCTTAAAAAACGGAAGTTTTATTAATCTGGAAGAGGAAAATATAAAAGAAGTATGGGATATATTAAGTTATCTGGGAGTATCCGGTAAAGAATTAAATAATGAAACGATTGGTTTATCTAAGAATAAAGCTCTCTACCTTAACAATGTATTCCAGGAAAAAAATCTCGAAGTGGAGAAAAATGAGGATTTTTCACAGTTAGTGGAAAAAATATTAAATCCGAATATTACGGAATACGACATTCCGGACGGAATCCAAGCTGAACTTCGAGGATATCAGGTTACCGGTTATAAATGGCTTCGTACCTTATCGGAAAATAACCTTGGCGGAATACTGGCAGATGATATGGGATTAGGTAAAACCTTACAGACCATTGTTTATATAGCTGCAATTAAAAAAATAATACAATCCGCCAAATTTTTAATAGTCTGTCCTTCTTCTCTGATTTATAACTGGCAGGACGAACTCGAAAATTTCGCACCTTTTCTGACCTCATACGTTGTTACAGGGACTCCAAAGGAACGTAAGGAATTAATTGAATCAGAAGAGAACGTGGATATTCTGATTACTTCTTATCCCCTAATGCGCCGGGATATTAATTTATATCAAAAACTGCGTTTTCATACGGTATTTATCGATGAAGCACAATATATTAAGAATGCAGATTCTCTTAATGCTAAATCCGTCAAATTGCTGGAGGCGGATCATAGGTATGCACTAACAGGAACCCCAATTGAAAATTCCTTGTCTGAACTATGGTCAATTTTCGATTTTATTATGCCGGATTATTTATTTAGCCATACAAAATTTATGAATCAATATGAAAAACCCATCCTGAGATTGGAAGAGGGGGTATTAGAAGATTTAAACAGACGGATTCTTCCTTTTATCCTGCGCCGTATGAAAAAAGATGTATTACAGGAATTACCGGATAAAGTCGAAACTAAAATGCTAAATGATATGGTGGAAGAACAGAAAAAAGTCTATCTTTCTTATGTTGAAAGTGCTAAAACGGAATTAGATAATGAAATTAAAGAAAATGGATTAGAAAAGAGCAAACTTAAAATACTTGCAGTATTAACAAGATTACGCCAGATCTGCTGTCATCCGGGTACTTTTATTGAGAATTATAGCGGCGGAAGCGGTAAGTTAGAATTATTGATGGAAATTATTACGGATGCTATTGCCAATGAACACCGCATCTTAGTATTCTCCCAATTTACCTCTATGTTATCCATCATTGAAAAAGAATTAAAAACTCAGAATATTCCCAGCTTTTATCTGGAGGGTTCTACTAAAGTCCAGGACCGGAATGATTATGTGAAACGGTTTAACCAGGGAGAAGGGAAAGTCTTTTTAATTTCATTAAAAGCCGGCGGAACAGGCCTGAATCTGGTTGGAGCGGATACGGTAATTCATTATGATCCCTGGTGGAACCCGGCGGTGGAAGATCAGGCCACGGACCGTGCTTACCGAATCGGTCAGGTAAATTCTGTTCACGTTATTAAATTAATAACAAAGGGAACGATTGAGGAGAAGATATATAAACTCCAGCTTAAGAAAAAGAATTTATCCGATTCTGTAATCCAATCCCAGGAAGTATTTATTAATTCGTTGACGAAAGAAGAGCTGGAGGATATTTTCGGGTAAGGATTCTCTTTCTCCTGAAGCAGATCTAATCTTAAGATGGATTCCAGGTGAAAAATAGATCTTATATCTTAAATATATCTTAATTTGTACTTGATTTTATATTTTAAATAGTACTAAGGACTTCTCATTTGTATATTTGTTATTATTACTAATTCATTATACAAAAGGGAAGCCCTTTTTATGTTGTTTATTTTTAAATCTTGATGTTTAAGATAAATAGAAACGATAGAAAAAGCAAAGTATTTGTTTCACAGCTAATTTAATATGATATAAACTTTTGCTAATATAAATTTTTTTATCATAGCGAAAAAGTTTATCCTTTCATATACTTATATAATACCATAAAATAAAATATATTTTAAGCCTATATTTTGCCTGAGGTTTTGAGTAATATAGTTATGTAATGTAATAAGTAACAGGTAACATAGTAAGTAATGTAATTAGTAATATAGTAAGCAATATAGTTATGTATTATCGTATGTAATATTATAATTAATCTGGTTAATATTCGCTAAACCTAATGTTATAAATAAGGGGGAGGGAAGTATAATGATAGTAGGATTGGCTAAAAAAACAGCCGTTGAATGGGTTAAGCAGCATGGCAGTAAGGCAGGGGGTTTCTGGGAGCATATTTTGCCGGCTCAATAACAGATATACCTGATAATGCAGAGTTATCCGCATATTCTGATATTGACATCATGATTGTGATTTCAACGGATGAAACACCAAATAAGCTTGGAAAGTTTATCTATCGTGATGTCATGTTGGAGGTTACTTATTTATCCTGGAATCAGATATCAAATATAGAGCAAGTATTGATATCACATCATTTGGCAAACAGCTTACGGAAAAATACAATCATCAGTGATGCAACCGGCTGTTTACATAAACTTCAGTCAGAGGCAGCTAAACAATTCCCGGAGAAAAAATGGGTACGACTCCGCTGTGAGAATGTTTGTAATAACATAGAGAATTCATTAAAACATATTAATATCTCTGTACCTTATCCTGATTTGGTATTGGCCTGGCTTTTTCCAACAGGAATAACCACACATGTATTGCTTTTAGCTGCACTGCGTAACCCAACCGTACGCCGGCGTTATTTAGCCGTAAAGGATATGCTTTTCGAATATGGTTATGCTGAATTTTATCCAAAACTTTTGAATTTACTTGGCTGTACTCATATGACTCCCAGCCGGATTGAAGAACACTTAAAAGCTTTGGCAGAAACGTTTGATGCCGCAGCATCTGTAGCTAAAACACCTTTTTTATTTAGTACGGATATTACACCTTTTGCAAAACCAATTGCGATAGAGGGAAGTACAGAACTGATTAAATCGGGCCACCATCATGAAGCAATCTTCTGGATTGTCGCTACTTTTGCACGATGCCATAAAATTTTTGAGGCAGATGCACCTCTTAAGCAGCAATTATATCTTCCTGCTTTTAAAAACATTATGTCGGACCTTGGTTTTAATTCCAATGAAGATTTTATCAGACGAGCAGATGAGGTCATAAAATTCCTGCCAGATCTATGGGAGGTAACGGAGAGTATTCTATCTAAGAATCCGGATATTGTATGAATTAAGACTTTTAACAGGTTGATAGAAGTATAAATGGTTACTCAGTCAGGATTGTATAAAAGATAAGCCGCATATGGTTATGCTTACCATATGCGGCTTATTTATCATTATGGTCTTTCCTGTACTTAACACAGAGCAATATTATACCCTGCCAATTGAAGATTATTCTTCCGGCTCCTGATTTGTCTCAAAATGATTATTGTAATATTCCTCAACCAAAAGATCTAAATAGGATTCATTCATTTCACCGAATTGGGCAGTAATCATTTCTTTCATTTTCTCAAGTTTATGGAAGAAACGGATTTCTGCCGTTTCACTGGGATCGGTTAGAGCATCCAGCTGTTCGGCCGTTACATTCTGGGTTAACCAGTCATTAATGGACTGGGTTACATTATTTTCATCATCAATTTCTTTTTCTATTTTCTGTGCTTTCGCATAGGAGGAAATACCAATATATAAAAATGCAATAAATAACGCACCCATTACGATATAGGGCATCGGACCGGCAAAGATGTTTATGATTCCAACCGCATTTAATATAAGAACGGCAATGCCTAAAACAGAAACCACAATAAAAGTCGAAGCGGAAGATTTATAATCCTTATATTGTTCTTCTTTTTTTACATAAACGGTAGAAGGTTCAATTGGCTTTGGCTGCCTGCTTTCCATAATATTTTTTAATTCATCTTCACTGAACATGGTTTGATATTCCGAATCAGACTGATTATGAACGGTAACTTCCTCATCCATTCTTTCATATTCATCAAATTCCTCATCGAAACCCTCATCAATAGCTTCCTCATCCTCATATTCCTCGTCTTCATATTCGGCGTCAGTTTCGTTTTCCTTTACCTGCTGATCATTATTTCCCTGTAAAGAGGAGAGTGCATTATCAGATTCCACAGAGTAAAAAGCATTATAAAGTTTAGTAACCTGTTTTAATGATTTTTCATCAATAGTTACGATCCATTGCTGTTTTTCCTCATCAAATTCATAAGATGCAGATTCAACTTTTGAATAATGAAGAAATTCAACAAATTTTTTAGCAAATAATTCTTTCTCAGTTTCCATGAAAGGTATAACAGTAGGTTCTTCCGGTAAATTTTCAACCAATTCCGTGCCGCAGTCTACACAAACAGTTATACCATCCACATATTCCTCTTTACAATTAGGACACCAGGGCATTTTTATCACTCCTATTCAGGTTAATTTATTTTAAAACAATGATATGCTTTTTTGCCTTTTCTTACAAGTAAACATCCGTCCGAGTCAAAATCATTGCTTGTAAATACTTTATCAAATTCCGTAATTTTAATATCATTAACGCTAACGCCACCCTGAACAATATTTCTTCTTGCATCAGAGCGTGATACAGCCATTTTACCGTCCACTAAAAGGGTAATCAAATCAATTCCTGCAGCAAACTGTTCAGCGGAGTACGTGGTAGTAGGAATATCTTCGGATTTCATACCACCGTTAAATAATGCTTTGGAAGCTTCCATTGCTTTTTTAGCTTCTTCTTCACCATGTACAATTTTAGTGATCTCAAAGGCAAGTACATCTTTTGCGTAATTGATTTCCGCATCCTTTAAGGCTCCTAACCTTCTGACTTCATCCATAGGCAGGAAAGTCAAAAGACCAAGACATTCTTCAACCTTGACATCTTCAATATTTCTCCAGTATTGATAGAATTCATAAGGTGATGTTTTGTTAGGATCCAACCACACAGCACCTTTCATGGTTTTTCCCATCTTGATTCCCTCACTGGTGGTAAGTAATTTGAAGGTCAATCCAAACGCAGGTTTCTGTTCTTTTTTACGGATTAAATCAACACCGCCTAAAATATTGGACCACTGGTCATTACCGCCTAACTGTAAGGAACAACCGAAAAGCTGGTTCAATTTTAAAAAGTCATAGGACTGCATAATCATATAATTAAATTCGAAGAAAGTTAGTCCTTTTTCCATTCTTTGTTTATAACATTCGGCAGTAAGCATTTTATTAACGGAAAAATGAACACCTACTTCTCTTAAGAAATCTACGTAATTTAAATTTAACAGCCAATCCGCATTATTTGCAATAATGGCATTATCATTGTCAAAATCAATAAATCTGGCAAGCTGTTTGTGAAAACAATCTGCATTATGCTGTATGGTTTCTTTCGTCATAATGGTTCTCATATCGGATTTACCGGTAGGATCTCCAATCATGGTTGTCCCGCCTCCAAGTAAAGCAATGGGCTTATGACCTGCTTTTTGCATATGCATCATAGCCATAACGGTTAAGAAATGACCTGCGGTTAAACTGTCAGCTGTTGCATCAAAACCTATATAAAAGGTAACTTTTTCCTTCCCTAATAGTTCCCTGATTTCTTGTTCGTGGGTTGTTTGCTCGATAAATCCACGTTCCAATAAAATATCATATACATTGGTTGACATTTTATATTCCTCCTTCAATAAGTTATTTTTCATTATAAATGATATTTTTCTATTTTTCAACGTTTTTGATGGATTTCACCAGGACTGGCATAGGCAGTGATTCTTTTCAGGACAATATATAGGATTCCGGTATCGATGGGGAGCATAATGATTGCTTTTAAGAGACGCATAGGCAGCAAAATGATAAATGCTTTACCATATAAAATGGATAGCCATGTAGTTGTAAGAATTAAGTCAACAAAAATAACAACCGTTAATTTAGCAAAAAAAACTCTGCGGATACTGATTGGTTTTTTATAAAGATACAAACCATAAATGAAACCGGATAGTATTGAACTTAAGGTGAAACCCGGAAAAAAAGGACCGGTCGGTTTTATCAGGTAATTTAAGACATCACAAGTACCACCTAATATACCGGCTATAACTGGTCCATAAAGCATACCGGCAATACCTATGGTGAGGAAGGAAAAACCGATTTTAATAAATTCACCGATTGTAATGGTAAAAAAACCGATTACCGTATTTAATGCCGCAAGCATGGCTGTTATAGCCAAATTATGTACTTTCCGCAATTCTTTTGCAGATTCTTTTAAAGAATAAATTAATTTTTGCATAGTATACCTCCTTTTCTAATAATTAGATGTCAGGTAATTGGGAACACCATTATTGTATCTATATACCATACAACTAATACAATTTCAGAGCTGAATCTTGTCCAACGGACAACTGAAGCTCTGAAATTCGTATTAGTTATATGGTATATTCAGAAAATTAAATAGTTTCGCAATTACCTAATAATTAGATGTCTTAAAATATTGCTACTACTAGAAGGTATCATGCCTATCATGTAGCAGCGGGATGCGAATTCTGTACCGCAAGATAACTTTTCGTTCATCGGACAACTCCCCGTTCCGGTGACACTTAACGCACAAAATCCTACTCTGCTATCAGTATTTTTTGACTTATTAACTATACCAGAACTGGGATAATTTATCAAGAATTCACTTAGAAAACAAAACTTTTTCTTTTCACACTCAAATCTTATTGACGAATCAAACAGGAAGATAAAATTATTAACTATGGTAGACATATATTTGAACAAGTCCCGAATATATTTTAGTATGAGAAAAATATAAAAGTACTATATCAGCACAGCTTTGCAGTTGGTGCCTGCGAAAATAATGATAGGAGGATAAATATGGACAATCAAGAGCATATGAGAGCTCTATCCAGGGATGAATATATAAGAATGGCAAGAGAGAGTTGTAACAGAAATGTAGGTTATAACAGCAGTAATGCAAAAAACCATGGAACAAATAAGAACAAGGGATATGTGAATTCAGAAAAATTCAGAACCTGGGACCAGGCTGATTCAATGAACAGATATAACCTTAGTGAATCCGGATTTAATATGTCAAATGTAAATTTAAAATCCTTATTAATCCGTACCATTTGTGCTTTGATTCTGTTTTTAGCAGTTTTTATATTTGATCAATTTGATCTTAAAGTAAATACATTTAACACAAAATACATAAAGGATATGGTTACCTCCAATCAAAGTATTGAACAGGCAGAAGATTATTTTGTTTCTTTATTCAAACAGTTCGTAAAGACAGAGGAATAAACGAACTTATTTATAAATTGTATTTTTTCTGATTATAAGTTATAATAATAAATAATGGTGACTATTCAGTCATTGCTGTTCCAAACACATTGATTTACATAATTATATTATGTTAACCAATGTGTTTTTCTAAGGATTGGCTACAAAGGTTGAAAGAAATTCACTTTCAACCTCAGAAATTTGTACCGGCGTAATTCTCGGAGCAAATTTCAAAGGCGCATAAAACTTGCGCAGGAATGGAGGTAAAAATGAAAAAATTAGCACTATCCGATGAAATCTTATTAACCGTTGATAAGCCTGCCAGATATATCGGTAATGAGATCAATATGGTTCAAAAAGATTTGGATAAGATAGATATACGATTTTGTATGTGTTTTCCGGATGTATATGAAATAGGTATGTCCCATCTTGGAATTCAGATATTATACGATATGTTTAACCGAAGAGAAGATACGTATTGCGAAAGAGTATATTCTCCCTGGGTTGATTTAGATAAAATATTAAGGGAAAAACAGATTCCGTTGTTTGCTTTAGAATCACAGGATCCCATTAAAAATTTTGACTTTTTAGGGATTACCTTACAATATGAAATGTGTTATACAAATATTCTGCAGATACTTGAATTGTCTCAGATTCCTATCTATGCCAAAGACAGGGGTGAGGATGACCCCATTATATTAGGCGGAGGACCGTGCACCTATAATCCGGAACCGATTGCCGATTTCTTTGATTTCTTTTATATCGGTGAGGGTGAAACCGTTTATGACCAGATATTAGATGCTTATAAGGAAAATAAGAAAAATGGCGGCAGCCGAAAGGATTACCTGGAGAAAGTTGCAAAAATTGAAGGCATATATGTTCCGTCATTTTATGAAGTGGAATATAACAAAGATAATACGATTAAAACGTTTTATAAAACAAATGGACATGCCATGGATAAAATCCGCAAACAGGTTGAAATGAGTTTGAGTGATACTTTTTATCCGAAAAAACCTTTGGTACCTTATATAAAAGTTACTCAGGACAGGGTTGTATTAGAGATCCAAAGAGGCTGCATCCGCGGATGCCGTTTCTGCCAGGCAGGTATGATCTACAGACCCATAAGGGAGCGGGATGTGGCATTTTTAAAAGACTATGCTTATCAGATGTTAAAAGCTACCGGACATGAAGAGATTTCCTTGAGTTCGTTAAGTTCAAGCGATTATTCTGCCCTTCAGGAATTAGTATACTATTTGATTGAGGAATTCAGTTCGAAAGGCGTTAACATTTCCTTACCCTCTCTTCGTATTGATGCTTTTGCATTAGATGTTATGAGCAAAGTACAGGATGTAAGGAAAAGCAGTTTAACCTTTGCTCCGGAAGCCGGTTCCCAGAGACTTCGCGATGTTATTAATAAGGGCTTAACAGAAGAGAATATATTAAATGGTGCCATGGATGCTTTTAAAAGCGGATGGAATCGTGTGAAATTATATTTTATGCTTGGATTACCTACGGAAACGGAAGAAGATATCGAGGGAATCGCTGTCCTTTCCGATCAAATAGCAAGAGAATATTATACCATTCCTAAAGATCAGAGAAACGGTAAAGTCAGTATTGTTGCCAGTACTTCTTATTTCGTGCCTAAGCCCTTTACCCCATTCCAATGGGCCAGAATGGATACACCGGAGGAATATATAGCAAAACAGCGTTTTTTACGCGGGAAGATTAATGATCAATTAAACCGTAAAAGCATAAAGTATAATTGGCATGAGGCAGAAGTGAGTATTTTAGAAGGAGTATTTGCAAGAGGTGACCGTAAGTTAAGTAAAGTTATCTTTGATGCTTATAAAGCAGGCTGCCTCTATGATTCCTGGTCAGAGTATTTTAAATATGATGTTTGGATAAAAGCATTTGAAGAAAATAATATAGATATTCCTTTTTATACCAGCAGGGAAAGAGTGAAAGAGGAAAACTTGCCTTGGGATTTTATTGATGTAGGTGTTACAAAGGAATTTTTATGGCGGGAATACAACAGAGGAATTCATGAAAAGGTAACGCCAAACTGCAGAAGAGCTTGCGCTGACTGCGGTGCTAAGGTATTTAACGGCGGAGTCTGTTATGAAGAAAAAGGACAGGAGGTTACTGTATAATGAAAGTTCGTATAAAGTTTAGTAAATCAGGTCCTTTAAAATTTATCGGTCATCTGGATGTTATGCGTTATTTCCAAAAAGCTTTTCGCAGAGCAGAATTAGACGTGGAATATTCCCAGGGTTACAGCCCCCATCAATTAATGTCTTTTGCGGCCCCTTTAGGTGTCGGTTTAACCAGCGACGGAGAATATCTGGATGTGTCCATGATATCCTGTGAAGCTCCTGATCAGATGATACAGAAAATAAATGATGTTATGAATGAATATATCCGGATTGTGGATTTTAAAATTTTACCGGACAATAGTAAAAATGCCATGTCCATCGTTGCAGGAGCGGATTATCTGCTCTCCTTAAAAGATGATTATGATTTTATGGATAAGGCAGTATTTGAACAGAATTTTACGGCGTTTTTTAAGCAAGAGAATATTACCATTACCAAAAAATCAAAAAAGAGTGAAAATATAGTTGATATTAAACCAATGATCTATCATATAGCTTTTGAAGAGGATAAATTTCTGGAAAGTAAAGGTTCCGTATCCGAAACAAAAAATATACAAACCGTCGCTGAAACTTATGAGAACGGAATTAAAGTATATATGCAGCTGGCAACCGGTAGTGTGAATAATCTGAAACCGGAGTTGGTGATGGAAGCATTTTGCCAATATACAGGAGTGGAATTTAAACCATTTGCATTTCAGGTCCACCGGTTAGAAGTATATGCGGATCTTGGTGATGAAATTAACAGAAAACTTATTCCATTAGATCGTTTCGGGAGTTACCATGAATCATAAATTAATCATTACAAAACTGGATAATCATATTGTATCCGCAGTGTTTGCGGAAAATGACATGCTTCAGGTAAATCTGGATAAAGCGGATAAACAAAGTATTTTGGGTAATATCTATATCGGTAAAGTAAAGAATATCGTAAAAAATATAAATGCAGCCTTTGTGGAAATAACGGGCGGCAAAATGTGTTATTTAGCAATAGAAGAAAACCCCGGACCTATCTACGTGAAACCAAAGAAAACGGACCGAATTGTAATTGGGGACGAAATACTTGTACAGATATCCAAGGAAGATGTGAAAACCAAAGCACCGGTTGTTACAACGAATCTAAATTTTACAGGAAAATATGTTGTTTTAATCCATGGTAAATCTACTTTGGGGGTATCTTCAAAGATTAATGATGAAAACGAACGGAAACGTTTAAAAGAAATTATGAAACCATTTAAACAGGAAACCTACGGTTTTATCATCAGGACAAATGCAGTAAATAAACCTGCAGAACGGATACAGGAAGAAGTAACGGAACTAATCAGGCAATATGAAGAAATAAAAGAATTTGGTGTTCATAAAACAACTTTTTCTCTTATCTATGAGACACCTCCAGGGTTTATCTGTGATATCCGTGATGGGTTTGCAGATAAAATCAACGAAATACAAACGGATGAACCGGATTTATATGAAATATTTATTCCTATTTAAAAAGTTATCAAAAAGAAGATCTACCAAAACTTAAATTATATGAAGATAAATTAATTACCCTTGGTAATCTTTATGGTATCCGTACAAAACTCGATAACGCATTACGGGAAAAAGTCTGGTTAAAGTCAGGAGGAACGATTATCATACAACCTACTGAGGCTTTAACCGTAATTGATGTGAATACGGGCAAGGCAATCAGTGGTAAAAAGAAAGCACAGGATACTTTTTATAAGATAAATATGGAGGCTGCCATAGAAATTGCCAAACAAATCAGACTTCGGAATTTATCCGGGATTATTATAATTGATTTTATCGATATGGATGAACAGGAATATAAAAACCGCTTGATGAATGAATTGGAAGAATTATTTAAAAGCGATCCAATTAAAACTACATTGGTTGATATGACAGCTCTTAATCTGGTGGAGGTAACCAGAAAGAAGGTAAGAAAACCTCTGTATGAGCAATTATAAAAAAGACAGCTAATTGCGAAACCTTTAAGCACAATTATGCTGTTTCAATTACCTAATAAATAAGAAATAGTAAGGATAGTGATACCATATGATAAAGACAAATGTCATGCGTTTGTTCGATCAGGCAAAGATCAGTTATAAAACATTGGAGTATGAAGTAGATGAAAATGATCTTTCAGGGGAACATGTAGCAAAACAAATCGGTTATCCGACAGAACAGGTTTTTAAAACATTAGTGGCAAAAGGAGAGAAAAAAGGAATCCTTGTATTCTGCTTACCGGTAAATGCCGAATTGAATCTAAAGAAAGCTGCCGCAGCCGTAGGTGATAAAAAAATCGAGATGATTCATGTTAAGGATTTATTAGGGCTTACCGGATATATAAGGGGCGGATGTTCTCCTGTTGGTATGAAGAAAAAATATCCTACTTTTATTGATGAAACAGCAATCCTTTTTGATGAAATAACAGTTAGCGCCGGAGTCCGGGGCTGCCAGATTATTATTAATCCGGAACAGTTAAGAGAATATACAAATGCTGCCTTTTTTGATTTGACGGATTAATTCAATTTTAACCTGCTCAGGTATATTCAGTAAAATATATGCAAATTTTATAAAATTCAAAACCTAATTGGTTCTATTTGGGAATGAGCCGATTAGGTTTTTTTCTAATTTAATTTAAATACTTTTATTTTCAATAATTGCAGATTAACATAATTTTATATTTATTTTTATGGATGCGTTGTAATCAAAGGTTAAACCACTTATCTTTTGTAGAACATGCAAAAATTTATCCATTTTTCTATAAATAAATGGAACGAAATTCCATTTGAATTCGTCTAATTAGCAGCAATGTGAATTCAATATAGGAGGATTGTTTATGAAAAAGAAAAAGAATTACTTTATCCATTTATTTTTGGTATTGATTTTAATCGTAATCAGCATAACAGGGTGTTCCGGTAAAAAAGCTAATATGGAAATCCCGGATTCCGCTACCGGTACGAATGTTTCGGGAGGCCAAGCTAATAGTGTCAATACGGTTCTATCAGAAAGTCAGGTACAAAACCAGGTCATGGATTCATCTGCTGTTCGTGATAAAGCTGATAGTAATACAGGAATTGCCGGAACAGACGGAATAGCCGTGGAAGAGGATAAAGTCCAGGTAGATGAGTATGGAATGGGAACCTTATTAGATAAAGAAAATAATGGTTTAGGAAATTATAATACGGAAGAATATAAAGCCATTGTGGAAAATGATTTTGTTTCTGTCTTAAATAATCCGTTATCTACTTTTTCTGTTGATGTGGATACGGCTTCCTACAGTAATATCAGAAGGATGATCTATGAAAATCAACCGGTAGAACCCGATGCTGTAAGATTAGAAGAAATGATTAATTATTTCAAATATGATTATAAAGAACCAGAGTCAGGCAACCCATTTTCCGTTAATACCGAATTATCCGATTGTCCCTGGAATGAAAATGCGAAGCTGTTGTTAATCGGTTTAAAAGCAAAAGATATTGATAGGAAGGAATGTCCCAGTTCTAATATTGTATTTTTACTGGATGTATCCGGTTCCATGGATGAAGCAAATAAATTGCCTCTTATGCAGAAAGCATTTGTTATGCTAACAGAAAATTTGAATGAAAATGACCGGATCTCCATCGTTACCTATGCCGGAGAAGAACGGGTAGTGTTAGAGGGGGCAAGAGGAGATGAAACGATGAAAATTTCTTCTGCAATCGAAGATTTGACAGCAGGCGGAAGTACCGCAGGTTCAGCCGGAATTGAGAAGGCTTATGAATTAGCAGAAGCATATTATATCAAAGGCGGTAATAACCGGGTCATATTGGCGACGGACGGAGATTTAAATGTAGGTATTACCAGTGAAGGAGCCCTCACCAGATTGATAGAAGAGAAAAGGGAAAACGGTGTATTTCTGTCCGTCCTGGGATTTGGTACGGAAAATATAAAGGATAATAAAATGGAAGCCTTAGCGGATAATGGTAACGGAAATTATTCCTATATCGATTCACTTCTGGAAGCGAAAAAAGTTTTGGTAGAAGAAATGGGAGGTACCTTATTTACTGTTGCCAAGGATGTGAAACTTCAGGTAGAATTCAATCCGGAACAAATTAAAGGTTACCGTTTGATCGGTTATGAAAACCGTTTATTAAATACGGAAGATTTTGAAGATGATACGAAAGATGCCGGTGAAATAGGGGCGGGACACCGGGTAACTGCTCTTTATGAACTGCTTACCGCAGATTCCAGGCAGGACATACCGGAAACCGAATTAAAATATCAAACCAAAGAACAATTACCCGGCTTTGCGAACAGCAAAGAGTGGCTTACCATTAATATACGGTATAAAGATCCGGATAAAAATAAGAGTAAACTTATGTCCGTATCGGTTGATGCAGGCATTTACACAAAATCCATGCCGGATAATCTGACCTTTGCAAGTTCTGTGGCTTCATTTGGAATGTTATTAAGGGACAGTAAATGGAAAGGAACTTCTTCTTATGATATGATCTTAGATAACTTAAGCAGGATAAATACGGAAAGGGACGAATATAAAGATGAATTTGTATCTCTGGTAAAAAAAATGGAAAGATTTAATCCTGATTACATGCATCCCAATGTTGACGGAATTGAATAAGATCGTAGAAAACAGCTTAACTATTTTCTCTGTTCAGTTTGTGAAAACTCCGTTTTCACAAACTATACGTCACGGTTTAATTGCACAACCGAAAGAAACACGCTTGGCGAGTTTCTTCGGTTCGCGTGCGCGTTCGAATTATTGCAAGCAAGCTTGCTGATTCTCACTTTGCTTTCGCGAAAATAAAAGAATTCCGGAAATGCAGTTATTTTTACTTAATATTATTGATAAAGGCCTCTATATCCTCTTTCTTACCCTTGACTGAGCCCTGAACCATCTCTTTGGAACCGCCGCCTTTTCCTCCAAATGATTCATTCAGCCTTTTACCTATAGGGCGTACGTCAATTGTTTTAGATAAAAGTACATATTTGTATTCCTGTTCATCAGTAGTTGTAAATACTGCACAGATTCCCTCACAATGTTCTATAAGCAGATTTCCATAAGTTCTTAAAGAAGCAGCTGCCACATCGTTATCAAAAATACAGATGGAATCGGTTCCAGTCTGAAAGGCAGCAGCTTTATATACTAATATTTGGTTCTGTAAATTTAATAATTGGCCTTTTAGAGTTTGATTTTCATTTTTTATGTTCTTTACAGCATCCTGGACTTCATCTGGTTTAGCAGATAATAAAACAGATATATCCGTTACACTCTTTTCTTTCTTATTATAATCTTTAAGTGCCCGGGTTCCGCATAACATATTGATTCTGATCCCGCCTTTATATTTCTGGAAGGAGGTTATTTTAATTCCGCCTATTTCACCGGTTAAAGCTACATGGGGTGCACAGCAGGCGCAGATATCACAACCTGGAATGGTTACGATTCGGATATCACCGGAAAGCTCTATTTTACTTCGGTAATCCAGTTCTTTTAATTCCTGGGGATTTGGAAAACTGACCTTGATTGGAATATTTTCATATACAGCCTGATTTGCTTTTAGTTCTATATTTCTAATATCTTCTTCTGTTAAACTACCATTAAAATCGATAGTGACTACTTCACTGCCTAAATGAAACCCTACATTATCATAGCCAAAATATTTATGAACGAAACCGGAAATAATATGTTCCGCCGTATGATGCTGCATAAAGTCAAAACGCCTATTCCAATTTATCTCTCCGGTAATTGTTTCACCAACGGTAAGCGGGGCCACCATGGTATGATAGATAATTCCGTCGTCTTCCTGTACATCTGTAACTGTTATACCATTAATACTTCCCGTATCGGAAGCTTGTCCGCCTCCCTCCGGGAAAAAAGCCGTAACATCTAACGTAACAATATAACTTGGTTTATCCGGCTGCCCTTCTACCGTTTGCTTCACACAGGTTAAAACAGTACCCTGGAATGTTTTCATATAACTGTCCTGATTATATAATTGAATGGTTGGTTCACTCATGGTAATATCCGCCTTTCTATTTATCCTATGTATTATAATACAGTCAAATCATTATAGCAACTATCTGTAAAGGAGTATGATATTTTATTTTCATTTTATAAAATATGAGTTATACTATATAAAGGATATGTAGTTAACTGGCAGTTTTAATTTTTCTGAATCATTTGATGAATTACAGTTTATAATAATTGACAATGAAAAGGGATTTATGTGCCAAGGTAGTAATCAATCTTCCAATAATAAGGGATATGAAAAACTCCTATATGAGGAAATAAACTGTTAGTATAAATTGAATTAACTGAAATTAGTATTCTTTCAATATGAATTGATAAGGGGATGATTTTATTAGTAAATTGGATAATAAAGATAACAATAAAATCAATGAAAATGAGAATAATGTGGCATATTTAAGGAAAACAGACCCGGATTCCGCAGAAGCTTTAGCATTAATGGATGAATTATCCGATTACCTGGAAGCACTAACCGGCAGCAGTGGACGAAGTTCCTATTATTCTGCTGATTTTAAAGTGACTCGCAGTTTATTTATTACAGCCTATAATCAGAAAGGTGAAGCTATCGGCTGCGGAGCAATACGTCCCCTGGATGAGCAAACGGCTGAAGTGAAACGAATGTATGCAATGTATAAGGGTTCCGGTATAGGGAGAGCAATTTTAACTCAGCTTGAAATAGAGGCAAAAAATCTGGGTTATAAGGCGCTTAGGCTGGAAACTCGATTAATAAATAAAAACGCGGTTTTATTTTATGAAGCCTTGGGATACCATCAAATAGAGAATTATGGTAAATATACCGACAATGAAGAAGCGGTCTGTTTTGAAAAATGTATTGACAAATAATGTCTTATATGCTAATATACTTTAGTGTGCCGCACAACGAGGTTCTAAAATTCTGTATTTTTATAAATAACAGATACCATAGTTGGCGAGTAATGATAATAGGAGGTGCCATATGTACGCAATTATAGCAACAGGTGGTAAACAGTACAAAGTAGCCGAAGGCGATATCATTAAAGTAGAAAAGCTTGGTGTAGAAGCTGGTTCAACTGTTTCATTTGATCAAGTTCTTGTAGTAAACAAGGGTGAATTAGTAGTAGGAAATCCTACTGTAGCTAATGCAACCGTTACAGCAACCGTTGTTGAAGAAGGTAAAAACAAAAAGGTTATCGTTTACAGATACAAGAGAAAAACCGGATATCACAAGAAAAACGGTCACAGACAGCCATATACTAAGGTTAAGATTGAAAAAATCAATGCATAATTAATACCACACAGGTAAGTGATATGATTAAAATATCCGTTTATAAGAATGCAGAAAGTAAAATTATTGGTTTCCGGTGCTTAGGACATGCAGGGTTTGCGGAAAGCGGACAGGATATTGTATGTGCGGCCGTATCGGCTCTGGTAATTAATACTGTGAATTCTATAGAACATTTTACTTCAGATACCTTTGATTATAAGGAAGATGAGAATAAAGGCGAGATAGATTTCAAGATTGTTTCAAAACTTAGTAATGAGTCAAGTTTATTATTGAACTCTTTATTTCTTGGTATACAAGGAATAAGAGAGGATTATGGTCAGGAATATATTAAGTTGATTTAGCAGGGTTGATGATCAATTCTGCAGCCAAACATTCAAGGAGGTGTAGGTTATGTTAAAGATGAACCTTCAATTTTTCGCTCATAAAAAGGGTGTTGGTTCTACTAAGAACGGTAGAGATTCCGAATCCAAAAGATTAGGTGCGAAAAGAGCTGACGGACAATTCGTTTTAGCTGGTAATATACTTTACAGACAACGTGGTACTAAAATTCATCCAGGCAATAACGTTGGACGTGGCGGAGATGATACATTATTCGCTTTAGTAGACGGTGTTGTTCGTTTCGAAAGAAAAGGCAGAGACAAGAAACAAGCTTCTGTTTATCCAGTAGAATCTAAATAATATGAGATGATTATGAACCCCAAATTCTTGATTAAATCATGAATATGGGGTTCATTTTTAGTTATATTAATAAATAATAACAAGTTACAAAAATTACTCGAAACGTATTTTTTCTTGTAATTATTGCTAAATCCGATTATAATAAAACACATGAAAAAGAGGTGAAATACAATGTTTGCAGATAGTGCTAAAATATATATACGTTCCGGAAAAGGCGGCGACGGCCATGTAAGTTTCCGCAGGGAATTATATGTACCTGCCGGCGGACCGGACGGTGGCGACGGTGGAAAAGGCGGTGATTTAATCTTTGAAGTGGATGAAGGTTTAAATACATTGTCAGATTTCCGTTTTGTAAAAAAATTCAGTGCCGAGGATGGCGAAAATGGTGGTAAAAAACGCTGTCATGGCAAGGATGGGGAAGATTTAGTCATTAAAGTTCCGGAAGGTACCGTAATTAAGGATACCGAAACCGGTAAAGTAATAGCCGATATGTCCCACGATAACCGGAGAGAAGTTATTTTAAGGGGCGGTAACGGCGGAAAAGGCAATCAGCATTATGCAACTCCCACCATGCAGGTTCCGAAATATGCTCAGCCCGGACAATCCGGTAAGGAATTAAACGTAACATTAGAGTTAAAAGTAATTGCCGATGTTGGTTTGGTTGGTTTTCCTAATGTAGGTAAATCAACACTTTTATCCAGGGTAACGAATGCAAGGCCGAAAATCGCCAACTATCATTTTACAACTCTTAATCCTAATTTAGGTGTAGTAGATCTAGAGGGCGGCGACGGCTTTGTAATGGCAGATATCCCGGGATTAATTGAGGGAGCTTCGGAAGGGATTGGTTTAGGCCATGAATTTTTAAAGCATATTGAACGTACCAAAGTTATTATCCATATGGTAGATGCAGCTTCTACGGAAGGAAGAGATTCAATAGAAGATATTAATACCATTAATGCAGAGTTAAAAGCTTATAATGAAGATTTGGCGCATCGGCCACAGGTAATTGCAGCAAACAAGCTGGATGTCTTGTATGGAGAAGAGGAAGAGCAGGCGGTAGCTAAGTTAAAAAATGAATTTGAACCAAAAGGAATTAGGGTATTTCCTATTTCTGCTGTCAGCGGAAAAGGAGTTAAGGAACTTCTTTATTATGTCAGGGAATTATTAGATTCTATCGATACGGCACCTGTTATTTTTGAACGGGAATTCTTCCCTGAAGAACTTGATTTCTCCAACGAGCCCTATACGGTAGTACAGGAAGAAGAGCACCTTTTTGCCGTGGAAGGACCAAGAATCGAGCGTATGCTTGGATATACCAACTTGGATTCAGAAAAAGGGTTTGAATTCTTCCAGCGTTTCTTAAAGGAAAGCGGAATTTTGGATGAATTGGAAGCCTTAAACATTCAGGAAGGCGATACGGTGAGAATGTACGGTCTTCATTTTGATTATTATAAGTAATAACTAATTGCGAAACACCATTGTTGCATATATATACCATGCTATTAATGCAATTTCGGAGCTGAATTTTGCCCATAGGGCAACTGAAGCTACGAAATTTGTATAAATTGTATGGTATATTCGGAAAACCGGATAGTTTCGCACTTACCTAATTATAAGTAAAAGAATAAGGAGATTAAATAATGACAAGTAAGCAAAGAGCTTATTTAAAAGGATTAGCAATGAATATTGATCCCATATATCAGGTTGGCAAGTCAAGTCTGACACCGGAAATTACAAAAGGTTTGGATGAAGCTTTAGAAGCCAGGGAATTAATAAAAATAAATGTATTAAAAAACTGTCTGGATGATCCGGGTGAAATAGCTCAGATTATAGCAGAAAGAACCCATTCTGAAGTAGTACAAGTCATAGGTAAAAAAATAGTTTTATATCGTGAATCTAAAGAGAAAAAGAAAATTGAACTTCCGGTTGACAAAAAGAAGAAATAATAATTGATTTGTACGAAAGGAAAGCCTGATGAGTAAAATAGGAATTATGGGTGGAACCTTTAATCCAATTCATTTCGCCCATTTGATATTGGCTGAAAATGCATATGATGAATGTAAACTGGATAAGGTACTTTTTATGCCATCCAAAAAACCGCCTCATAAGCTCCATGAGAGTATAGTAAAGGATGAGCACAGGGTTCAGATGATAGACCTGGCAATTAAAGATAATCCTCACTTTGAACTATCCTCATTAGAACTGGAACGGGAAGGCATCACTTATACAGCAGATACTTTGGCAGAATTAAATATAAAATATCCTATGGATGAGTTTTATTTTATTATGGGGGCGGATTCTTTATTTCAAATAGAGGATTGGTGGCATCCGCAAAATATATTTAGTCTGACCAATATTGTAGCAGCTGTAAGAGATCATGCAACCAGAAAAGAATTAGACAAGCAGGTTGACTATTTAGCAAATAAATATGAGGCAAAAATTCATTTATTAAGTACCCCAAATATGGATATTTCCTCTAAAATGCTCCGGCAAAATATAAGGTTAAACAAATCAATTCGGTATTATGTTCCGGATCAGGTGGTTCGATATATTACGGATCATAACCTGTATGCTATAGTGGAGGACAACAATGGAGTATGACATCTTAGCTTTACAGAAAAGTTTAACGGCAATTATGACAGAGAAGAGATTTTATCATTCTCTGGGCGTTCAAGGTATGAGTTTTGCTTTGGCAATTAAATACGGTTATGACATGGATAAAGCTAACTTAGCAGGTTTACTCCATGATTGTGCGAAAGATATGAAAGATGAGGAATTAATCGCAGAATGCAGAAAGTATAAACTGCCAATTACCGAGGTGGAAAATCGTAACGGGTTCTTGCTTCACGGCAAACTCGGCGCTTTTTATGCAGAGCATAAGTATGGTGTTACTGATACAGAGATCCTCTCGGCAATTTATTATCATACTACCGGTAAACCGGATATGACGCTACTGGAAATGATAATTTTTGTTGCCGATTATATAGAGCCAAACCGTTCTTCAAAACGGATTCCTGCATTAAATTCCATAAGGCAGACCGCATTTTACGATTTAAACAAGGCAACAGTTGATATACTGGAAAATACCCTTTCGTATTTGGAAAAAGAAGGTCAGGAAATTGACCAATTAACAGTAGATGCATATGAATATTATAAAATCAGAATATAGGATAGGTAATTGCGAAACAAGGCTATTGTATTTAAAAGGCAGCTGAAGCTGTGAAATTCGTATTAATTGTATGGTGTATCAGAAAACTATATCGTTTCGCAATCGCCTGAAAATATATGACATTGAAAGGAGATTTAAATGGATAAAATTTCGAAAGAGATAGCAAGGATTACTTATAATGCATTAGATGAAAAAAAAGCAGAAGATATTAAAGTGATAGAAATAGGTGATATAACCATTATCGCTGATTATTTTATTATAGCCAATGGTACCAACTCTTCGCAGGTTCAGGCATTAGTGGATAACGTACAACAGGTTTTGGCAAAACACGGATATGAGCCAAAACGAATTGAAGGAGTCCGTTCTGCAAGCTGGATTCTGTTAGACTATGGTGATGTTGTAGTTCATATATTTTCGAAAGAAGACCGTTTGTTCTATGATCTGGAACGAATCTGGAGGGATGGAAAAGTAGTGGAAAGAGAGCAACTGGAAGTATAAAGAAGTGTTTAGCAAAAGCTACTGATTACTATATGTATTTTTACGGCATTAAAAAAGCCCTGACCAATCAATAGAGTATCTACTCGAAAACTGGTTCAGGGCTTTAACTATGCGAGAAAGCAAATCAAGTATTTGTTAGCTTTACCGGCAAAGTTATATGTAATCTTACCGGACTATTGAAACATACGGAATAATCCAATTACTTTGCCCAATATATTTAATTCAGGAACAATAATCGGGTCCATGGTATCATTCTCAGGTTGTAATCGATAATAACCATTTTCTTTATAGAAAGTCTTTACGGTAACCGAATCCTCAATAAGTGCAACAACAATATCTCCGTTAGAAGCAGTGGACTGTCTCTGCACAAGAATTTTATCTCCGTCAAATATACCGACATTAATCATACTTTCGCCCTTAACCTTTAACATAAAGGTTTCTTCATTGGGCATATATTCTGTTGGAATGGGAAAATAGCCATCCAGATTCTCAACCGCTAATATAGGCTGTCCTGCGGTAATAGTTCCAACAATGGGTACATTAACAATCTCTCTTCTGGTTATATTAAAACCGTCGTCTATAATTTCAATTGCCCTGGGTTTTGACGGATCACGTCTGATATATCCATTTTTCTCAAGGGTTTCTAAGTGGGAATGTACGGAAGAAGTAGATTTTAATTTAACAGCCTCACATATTTCCCGTACAGCGGGCGGATAACCTCTGTTCACAATTTGTGATTTTAAATATTCTAAGATTTCTCTCTGCTTTGCACTTATCTTACCATAACTCATATAGTAACCTCCTAATTATTTAAATGATATCGAATTATCGAAAATCAGATGTTCTTTCATAGAATACTCATTAACTTATCCCATTAGATCATGGATATAAAACGTATTCATAATCTTGTTGCTCCAGTTGGAAAATACAAGCAAGCCTGCAATTCCCCGTTTCGCTTTCATTATATCATAGATTTTATTGAAATGCAAAACTTATGTTCGCTAATTTAATAAAATTTTCCGTAAATGGTATTGACAAACAAATGTTTGCTTTGTATAATTACAAATAAGAAAACGTTTGTTCGTATCATATGTTCGATTTATACATTATAAGGAGGTATTTCTATGACTTACAGAAATTATTATGAAATCAGGAAGATGAGATCTTTTTCAGCTAATTTAATAACATTTATAGAGAAAAGACGAGCTATGATTTTAATTGGATTACTGATAACTTGCAGTATAATACTTTCCTTAAGTATTATATCCACAAAAGTTACAGCAGAGCGTGCTGTAAACCGTGAAAAATATGTAACCAGTGTAAGGATAGAAAAAGGAGATTCTTTATGGAGTATTGCGAGTCAGTATATTACCGAGGAATACGATGATATGAATTCTTATATAGATGAGATTAAGTATAGTAATGGTTTAACTTCGGAAGTGATTCACGAAGGTAGTTATATTATTGTTCCTTACTATGCTGTAAAGAGGTAATTTGGGAATAATAATTATATCCAATTTATGATATATCAGTTGTATTTGTTTTGGTTATTTATATATTTGATAATAAAGAAGCGGGTTGTTAGGACGAATTTATTTCCAGGCAACTCGTTTTCCCTGTATCATTTTATCAACTATTATGTTATACTTTTTTATGAAAAATGTGGTTATAAGATCAGGGAGGGTTGTTAAAATGAAAACAGTTATACATGATTTGGAAAGCCAGGATTTTGAGAAGTATTTTCCGGATATAAGCGGCAGTATTAACGTTATTTCCGAAAATGCTCCGATATACAACTGCATCGGTTGTTTTGGTTGTTGGGTTAAAACTCCTGGAGCTTGTATTATCAGGGATTCCTATGGTGATATGGGAGAATTATTCTCAAAAAGTGAAGAAGTAATAATTATCAGTAAATGCTGTTACGGTTGTTATAGCCCCTTTATTAAAAATATTCTGGATAGAAGTATCTCCTATGTTCACCCATATTTTACTTTGCGTAACGGTGAGATGCACCACAAAAGCCGGTATGATAACAAGTTAAATCTGACCGTATATTTTTATGGATCGGACATAACCATAGCAGAACAAAAGACAGCAGAGAAGTTAGTTACAGCAAATGGGGTTAATTTGAATACACAAAAACCTCTGTTCGGTTTTTCAGAAAGTTAGATGAAATGGAGGGAATTAAATTTGAAGATAGCATTAATAAATGGTAGTCCAAAAATTAAGGATAGTGCATCAGGATATTTACTTAGTGAGGTTAAGGATTTTATAAAAGTCAACAATCAGGATGTCAGCGCAACTTTAGATGAAAAATTGGAAATGTATGAATTTGAAATACATAAACCGGAGATTGAAGAAGTGGAACTTAAGAAACTATATCAATGTAACATATTAATTTTTGCATTTCCTCTTTATGTAGATTCCATTCCATCCCATCTTTTAAACGTCCTGACTATCTTACAAAATTACTATACTACAAAGGGCAGTAGGAATGCTATAGTATATGCCCTTGTTAATTGCGGTTTTTATGAGGGAGTCCAAAATAAAATTGCACTGGAGATCATGCAGAATTGGACATATAAATCAGGCCTGACCTGGGGACAGGGAATAGGTATAGGTTCAGGTGGAATGCTGCTATCCGTAAAAAACATACCGGCAGGACGCGGCCCAAAAAAGAATTTAAGCATAGCTTTAGAACGTGTGTTAAAGCAGATTCAATCTAATCTAACTGGGTTGGAATCGAATTCTAATGAATTATCTGAGAATCTATATATTAATATGAATATTCCAAGATTCGCCTACATACAGGCAGCACATTTTGGCTGGAGAATGTCAGCGAAAGAACATGGGTTAAAACGAAGAGATTTGTTTAAACGGATGTAGAATAGGAGGAATAGATTTGATAGAACTTGAAAAAGGGAACCGATATAAAATAGAAAAATTTTTTATAACTATGCATGATACGGTGATTCTGACCTGCCTTCAGGGACATATGGGCAGAGCTTTTACCGATGATTTGCAAAATCCGGCCTGTGCTATGGTACAAGGCGGTGATTTTTGTTTCCTTAACGGTGATGCCACCAAAGAATCGACGAATCAGCTTATTAGCCAGATTCTTAATTTAACTGAACTTCCCTTAGCATTTGTAATAACAGATAATACTAAGATTGGAGATAAAATAGAACAGATTTATGGTGATAATTGCAAAAAAATCAAACGTTACAGTATTAAGAAAAAGAAAGATGAATTTAATATCGAATACCTTAGGTCTATCGTAAGAAAACTGCCAAATGAATATACTATATCACCAATCAATGAAATATGGTATGATGAAGCTCTTAAGGAAGCGTGGTCAAAAGACTTTGTTTCTAATTTTTTATCCAAAGAAGATTATTTAACCAGAGGTATTGGCAGGGTTATTACTTATAACGGCAAAATAATCAGCGGTGCTTCTTCCTATACAATTTATAATGACGGTATTGAAATTGAAATAGCAACCCGGGAAGAATTCAGAAATAAAGGTCTGGCCCAAATTGCCGGGGCAGCGTTAATTCTTGCCTGCCGTGAAAAAGGCTTATATCCAAGCTGGGATGCCGCGAATTTGACATCGGTTCATCTTGCAGAAAAACTAGGGTATGAGTATGATAAACCCTATGATACCTATATGCTTAGAAGAGGTGATATTTTATAACTTTTTTTATAACTTATTTCATTCTATCCTTATAGAATTACATTACATATGTAATATGTATTACTTAAGAAAATTATATTACTTATGTAAATTATATTACATAAGAAAATTATATTACTTATGCAAATCATATTACTTATATAAATTATATTTACTAATGCATTATATAGTGATTTAGAAGAATAAGTGTTACGGCAGCAAAAGATCATGAATTAATATAGATAGGAATAAGCTAAAAGACTTTTTATAAATACCCGGTATATTCGTAATAATTTAAATACGTTTCGTATTTAAGAATTACGATTATACCGGGTATTTTATTTCCGCGAAAGCAAAGTGGGATTTACAAGCTTACTTGCAATAACTCCCACGCGCATGCGAACCGAAGAAACTCCCAAAGCGTGTTTCTTCGGTTCGTCTTAACAAGCAATTTAGCTAACTGGAAATGTAATAATTGCATCTGATAGTAAATATAAATTTTTATCAGATTCCAGGGATTAACAGAAGAATCTTACATTTATCATGAATATAATAGATTAATATTAGATATTCGAAAGTAGATCAGGTAAAAATATGGATTTCAAAATAAATAAAATTAAAGACATGAAACAGCTCATAATCATTTTATTATATGGTAATACCACATCAGCCTGCATGCAATGGGTGTTAAAATGAAAAATAAACCTCTTGTAAGCGTTATTGTGCCGGTATATAAGGCTGAGAATTATCTATACCGTTGTGTGGAAAGTATTCGGAAACAAACTTATTCAAAACTGCAAATTATTCTTATTGATAACGGTTCCCCAGATAAATGCCCTGAAATATGTGAGAATTTTGCTAAATTGGATTCAAGAATTAAAGTAATTCATAAAGAATATGGAAGTATCTCTTCTGCCAGGAATGCCGGTTTAGACGTAATGACCGGCAGCTATGTTGCATTTATTCATTGTGAAGACTTTATTTACAAGGATTATTTAAAAACCCTGATTTTCTTATGCCTAAAATATAAAACAGATATTGCCGCCTGCGGCGTTTGTTATGGAAATGGCAGTAGTTTTCACCGTGTTTCTAAAAATGGAAAAATTTATGTTTATAACAATAAAGATGCGTTTATGAGCAGAAAAATAAAGTCGGGACTGGCAGGCAAATTATACAGAACAACCTTGTTTGCCAATGAAAGATTTCCGGTTAAGGAACAGGTTTCAGAAAATAAACAATTTAATTTCAGTGAGGAATCCTTAACTTATAAGCTGATTTACAAATCATATCTTGTAACATGTATTGATAAAAAATGTATTATAGTTTTCATAATCCATTTAACACAAATCAAAAGCCGAAACCATTTAATGTATCGGTATTTACCAATATTTTAGAGGAAAGAATAAACTTTTTTGAAAAACGAGATATTGGTTTATTAGATTTATCCTGGGAATATTATTGCATTTACTTAATGCGGCTTTACTCAAATTATAAGAAGGATAAGCATAACGAAAACAAGAAAGAAATCCTTAATTTATATAAAAAAGCTTATAAAAAAGTAAAACATAACCAAATTACACCCTTTTCTTATAAGATGATGTTTACTGCATTTTATGTTGCACCAGATAAATGTTCTCTTGCAGTAAAAAGGCTGCTTCAATTTACTTAAAATTTATGGAAAGGTTATGGTGTATTATGAAAGTGTTATTATTAACGGATGAAGTATGGAATGATACTGTTTATAAAAATAATATTCTCTCAAACTGGTTTAATGATTCGGCTTTTGAACTTGCAAATATATATTTAGCTCCCGGAGTACCGGAAAATAAGTGCTGCAGTAAATACTTTCAGATAACCGATAAGATGATGTTAAAAAGCCTACTTACCAAACAAAAAGCAGGTGTCAAATTTTCTACGTTAGATAAGGAGCAGGCTAAATATAAAATTAAGATAAATAAAAAAGAAAGTAATAAGTACTTAAGACCTCATAGGAAAACTGCTTCAGCCGAAACCATTCGTTTTTTTAATGATATTTTATGGATGAGGGGTAAGTTTGATAAAACCAGTCTTTCTTCCTTTATACAGGATTTTGATCCGGATATTATATTCAGTTTGCGGCAGGCTTCCAGAAAAATGCTAAACCTAGAAAGAGTAATAGCAAACCTTACGGATAAACCGATTGTAGTTTTTTCCGGAGATGATGAATATCTATTGGATCAATTTAAAATCTCACCTCTGTATTGGCTGCGGCGTTTTCATCTGAGAAAAGACCTGAGAAAAAACATGAAGTTTTACAGGAAATATTATACCCTCTCAGAGAAACAAGCAGATTTATATAAGGACATATTCAAAGTTGATACCGGTGTTTTAAGGAAAAGCGGTGAGTTCAGGGATAATTTTAACATTAAGGAAGTACATTTTCCTGTTAAATTAGTGTATGCAGGAAGTTTAAATAATAATCGATGGAAGATACTAATACAGATAAAAAAAGCACTTGAGAAAATGAATAAAAATACAACCAGAATGACTTTAAGTATTTATCCTTCAGATAAAATTACGAAACACCAAAAAAATCTGTTGGCAGACGGAATACAAACTTTTATTAAACCGCCGGTTACTGCTGATGAGTTTAAAAAGGTATATAGAAATGCAGATATTATCCTTCTTTTAGAAGCGTTTGATAAAAAAAACAGAAAACAAAAAAAATTTAATTTCTCTGAAAAAGTAGTTGATTGTCTGGCAAGTAATTGCTGTACTTTGGCCATCTGTCCTATTGATAATCCGGGTTATGAATACCTTAATAAACAAGATGCTGCCGTATGTATAGAAAATACCAGACGAATCTATGGAGCATTGAAAAAATTGTATCTTCAACATGCTATGATGTATGAATATCAGAAAAAAGCATGGGAATGCGGTATTTACAATCATAGGAAATCAGTGATCCAGGATAAACTATATAAGGACTTTAAAAATATCGTTGATACAAAGAACTGAAGCTGGCTTTAGCGGAAATCCTAAAAATGAACTGATTGATAAGATTTTACCTATCAATCAGTTCATTTATTTATGAATGGAGGATGATCATAATTCAATAGATTTTGTTAAGCGGAAATTTACTTCGACAGATCTAACATACCATTTCCTTCATTTCTTTTGTCCAAACCAAGAGAAGTAGTATGTTTTACTAATTGGGCGTAGATTTCAGTTTCCGTAAGAGTTCTGCCATATTCCTCTTCACACATATTTATAATTAAGGCTGCTGCACCGGAAACATGGGGTGTAGCCATTGACGTTCCACTTAATTTTGCATATTTACTGTCAAGGTAGGTTGATATGATTTCATTTCCCGGAGCTACTAAATCGACGTTATTATTGGAATTACTGTATTTGGTTATATTTTTATTAAAATCAATGGCCCCAACAGATAGAGCTTCATTATAAGCAGCCGGATAATTTAACTCATCCGTTTTATAATTGTTGTCCCCGTTATTACCGGAAGCGCAGATAACAAGAATATTATTATTAACTGCTTTTATTACAGCATCATGTAATTTGGGTACATCCGTACTTCCACCTAAGGACATGGAAATAATTCTGACCTTTTCACCCTTAGGACCACGCCACTTAATAGCATAATTAATAGCTTCAATAATATTTTGATAGTTTCCACCGCCGGATTTACCGAGTACCTTTAAAATCAGAAGTTTTGCCATAGGTGCAACCCCAAGAACCCGTTATTATTTTCCGTAGCAGCTATAGTACCGGCAACATGTGTGCCATGTCCGTTATTATCGGAAAAATTATTCGGGTCGCCATTAAAATCTTTTGTAAAGTTTCTCCCACCAATGATTCGGTCCCTTAAATCAGGGTGATCGATCTGGCAGCCTGTATCAATGACCGCAATAACAACCCCTTCCCCTTTCCGGCTTTTATCCCAGATTGCAGGAGCCTGAATCATCTGAACTCCTTGTGGTATCTCATTAACATTCTCTATGATTTCTTTAACCCTAAAGGGGACTAAACGTATTCTTTTTCTTTTCAGAAATATTTTAGATAGTTTAGACATTACAATATTCCTTTCCGGAATTATTTTTTATAAGAAGCTCCTAACATGTATTCATTTATACTTATATTACATTTGAAAATCACTTCTATAATTTGTAATTCCTTAAATGAATTTTAGTGATACCATATCACTATTATATTATATTAATAATTGTCGAAAAATGTTTCATTTTGAACTAATAAATAATTATAATAATACAGGTCAGAGCTGCCACAACGGACATCTAATTTAGTAATTATTTATTCCTTGTAAATATACATTGATTTATATGGTAAAAAATAGTAAAATTATTACATAAAATAATTGAATATCAGTAAAGATACTATATATTTCAAGAATGTTTAACGTATATTTCAATTTTGAATACTTATATTAAGAAAGGATTATTGCATTAAAAAGGGATTAGAGAGGTTATATATAATGATAAATAACAAAACTTATTTACAAGTTAATGGTGGTAAAGCACTGCGGGGAGAAGTAGAAATATGTGGTTCTAAGAATTCGATTTTAGCTTTAATACCGACCATGTGTTTAGGAAATGGTAAGGGAATGTTAACAAATATATCTGAAATATCTGATATTGATGCAATGAAAGGTATCTTAGATGAAATCGGTATACATTTGACATGTGAAAATAATACGGTAATAATCAAAGGAAATATGGTTTATTCAGATTTGAGTAAACAATATGTCTCTAAAATCAGGGCATCCAACTTATTTCTTGGTGTTTTACTGGCTAGATTCGGTAAGGCAACCGTACCTCTTTCAGGCGGAGATAAGATAGGCAACAGACCAATTGATATTCATTTGTATGTCTTTAATAAATTTGGAATTCATACGGAAATCATTGACGGATATGTGAAATGTGAGGCAACACAATTTCCTTATAAGGGTCAAAAAATATTCTTAAGATTTCCAAGTGTAGGTGCAACGGAAAATGCTATGTTAGTAGCAAGTGCAGCTGATAGTGAAACTATTATCTATAATGCTGCTATGGAACCAGAAATTGTGGATATGGCTATCTTATTTAACTCTATGGGCGTTAAAATATCTGGCGCAGGTACACCTGTCATTCATATTAAACCATCGGTAAAAAAATTAAAAAGAACAATTCATGAAGTTATGCCTGACCGGTTGGAAGTTGGGACATTCTTATTTATGATTGCGGCAACGAAAGGTTCCGGAATAATTAAAAATGTAATCCCAGAGCATTTGATATCAGTAATTACAATATTATCCGATTCGGGTGCAGATATAAAAGTAGATGAGAATACTATTCATATTGATGCAGCTAATTGCGAACTAAAACCGATCAATATTGATGCGTTGCCATTTCCTGGTTTTCCGACGGATTTACAACCATTTGCAACAGTTTATGCTTTAATTTGCAACGGTAAATCCACCATAAAAGATACGATTTTTCCGGTGAGGTTTAATCACTTATTTGAAATGAACCGAATGGGCATGGTATATGAAAGTCTGTATTCTCAGGTTATTATCGAGGGTATGCAAAAAATAACCGGAACAACTATGACAGGAACGGATATTAGAATGTGTGCGGCATTGGTTATGGCGGCATTGATTGCAGAAGGTGAATCAAAAATCTATGGATTAGAGCATATATTAAGAGGATACGATAATTTCTTTGAAAAACTTTTTGATTTGGGGGCAGATATTGCCGTTATTGATGAAGAAAATCCTGAAATAGATATTAAAACCCAATATATTTAGCAACTTCAGATTGCAAAGCGATAGCAGAAGAACAAAACAGCTTAATCTTTCTAAAACATAAATTGGAAAGGACTGTGCTGCATAATTCAAAATCTATTTTACATGGGCGAGAATATATCCTCTATTCCAAGCCAGATAAGTTTATTCCATTGCTACAGTCCTTTCTTACCCTGTTTAAAGAAGCTGAACAAGAAAAGCCGGGCTTTGGGGGGAATGCTCAATGTCTGGAAAATGGCATGCTCGACCCTCACTAACTGCCCTGGCTGGATTTCATTTAATGAAATCTGGTTATAGTTTTGATCTATGATGATTGTTTCTCCGGAGATGGTAAATATCATTTGATCGTTTATGTCATAAGGATTTCCCGTCGTGAGAAAGCCGTTCTCCTCATCGGTATTCACTACGCGGTCTGTCTTAACCATTACGGTAGGAGCCTCAGTATTGGCAATAATACGGAAAGCTCTCGTTTGAGGGGGAATGCTTCTCGTCATAGCAGATGAGAACTCTGCATCTACCGTAATACCCTCAGCCAGATCACAAAGGCAAAGAGTTTCACCGAATTGATTCATAATTATGGTATCTTTTCCTACGTTGAGTCTGAGGAAATCATTGTTTATCCGGTTTGTCCGGTCCTCAATTCCGTAAGATATCAGTACATATCCGGTTCTTTGATTTGTTTTATATACCTCCTCAATTAAGGCATTATCTATACGCAAGACATTGCCATTTTGAAACATTATTTCCTGAAAAAATCCATCGGTATAATCCATAAAATCCTCTAATTTGCATATTATTATGATTCTATTATATGCCGTATTCTAATAACTGGTATTCAACCATTATAATAATAATTTTAATAATATTTTTTGATTCGAGGGTCAAAAGCCCTTTAATCTTAGATATTATGAATATATATATTTACGATAGTAAATATTACGCCCGTATTCATTCAAAACAATAAATTGGGCTTTTTGACCAATCGGCAGAATAATAACGCTTTACAACAGCATGGAGGATTAAAATGAAAGTTAGTAGAATAAGCTTCAGAAAGGCTTGTATGGAAGACTTAGAATTCATTAATCAGCTTTTCCTGAAAGCAATAATAGAAATGAATAGGAAAGAGATACCTCAGTGGGATGAATTATATCCAAATAAAGAGGTCTTAAGTAATGACATTGAAGAAAATCAGCTGTTTGTCGGAGAAATCGATAGTCAAATTTGTTCCGTATTTGTTTTAAATCAGGAAGCAGATAAACAATATGTAAATGGGAATTGGAAATATCCAGATTCTCCCTTTTATGTAATACATCGTTTATGTGTCAACCCGGATTTTCAGAATCAGGGAATTGGTACAAGAACATTGCAATATATCGAAAACTTGCTGCTAAAGAAAGGAATAGAGGCTATTCGATTAGATGCTTTTTCATTAAACCCATATGCTCTTAAAATGTATAAGTCATTAGGATATAACATTGTAGGAGAGGCACATTGGAGAAAAGGAAAGTTTTATTTGATGGAAAAGTATATTATCTAATGGTGTAATTCCGGTTAATTTTTTTAAACGGATTTTTAAGTTTAGGAGGTAAAAAATATGAGTCTGTTAGAAAGAATAAAAGAATTAGGAGATTTTCACGGTATTGATTTTATCACATAAAGTTTGATGTAAAAAAATGTGAAGAATATTTTGAGAAACTGAACGAAGCCGGTAAACTTCATGTATGCGGTATGTGTTTGTATGTCTGTCCATATGGAGTATAGTGGTTCTAATAAGTAAACTATATATTATAATTACTTTTAGTCTATTTGTTGTAACAATACATTTATTCCAAAAGTTCATTGCTTGACCGTTGTTTTGTGCAAATATGTAATGTATAATATTACCATATAATTATATGCCATCATTAATTTACGAACTAGTCAATATTTATATTTTGGGAGGAATGTTATCATGCGAGAACTGGAAATAAAAAATGTAAAGACAGCACAGTACCGCGATTTCAATTTGAATCAGATTTATGACTACATCGGTAAGAATGAACAATTGTTCGAATTTCAAAGGAGTGAAAGTGTTTCGCCATACAGAAGTGGCGAGGGAAAACTCAGTGTTAACTTCTATATGTTACAACCAGGTAAAAGTAATTATCCATATCATCAGCATACAGGGAATGAAGAAGTTTTCTATATTATATCCGGGACTGCTACGTTAAAAACACCAAAAGGTGATATTGAAGTTTCTGAAGGTGATGTAATTGTAATGCCGCCAAATGAAAACGGCGCGCACATGTTGAGCAATAATTCAAATGAACCGCTTTTTTACCTTGATGTTCATACAGTAGGTACACCGGAAGTAGTTATCTATCCCAATACAGGCAAAGTGCGTATTATGGCTGGAGACATGCAAAAATCATTCAAAATTGAGTCGGAAGTTAACTATCTTGATGGAGAATAAGTTCATATTTGTAATATAAGCATATTGCTTTCCATTATCTGCATAAATTGATGTAACAAAATTAAAAAAAGATAGAGCAAGGTAAGAATTATTTTTTAAAAGGATATAACAAGGTTAGAACTATGATGGAAAATGAAATTAAGTCAATTGAACTATTTATTCCGTTCCGAAGGATTTTTAATATTGGTACGCAATTAAAAGGAGGGAAAAAAATATCCCTCATTCAATCATATCCATATACAAATATTATTATCTATAGAGCTTTTTAACTATAAAGTTCAATTTTTATAAAATATTAACAATATTATTTTTAAGTTTTCATAACAATAAAGTCCATTATTTGGTAATTTTTTAAATTTTCTTTTCAGTTATCGGGAATCTTATTTTTCCCTTAACTTAACCTTACTTGCAGCACTCCTGCGCCTGGTATCTTCAATGGCGGCATAGTGTTTTTTCGTTGTATTTACATCTTTATGGCCTAAGACGTCGGCTACCAGATAAATATCTCCGGTTTCCCGATAAAGGCTTGTACCATAGGTGCTTCTTAATTTATGAGGAGTGATTTTTTTAAGTCTGGTAACCAATCCGGCATATTTTTTGACCAGGTTTTCAACTGCTTTTACACTGATTCTTTTTTTCTGAATGGATAAAAACAGGGCATTCTCACTGCCGGTCGCCGGAATAACAGCTTCCCGTTCCAGTAAATAATTTTCTAAGGCCTCCTGTACTTCATCACCAAAATAGATAATAGATTCGTATCCACCCTTACGCCTGATTTTAATACCGTCATTATTAAAATCCACATCATTGATGTCCAAGCCGACACATTCGCTGACACGAATACCGGTTCCTAACAGGAGCGTAATAATTGCCAAATCCCTTACCTTTGTTTTATTATGATACTTTTGCTGGGATTTTGTCATGTTTTCTCCGGATTCAACTTCATCTAACATTTTTGCAACTTCATCAATATCAAGCCGGATAATTTCTTTTTGATGGAGTTTGGGTATATCGACTAGTGCGGCAGGATTATACTGAATCATTTCTCTCTTATAAAAGTAATTATAAAAGCTTCGTAAAGATATTAATTTTCTTTTCTTGCCATTTTCCTGGTTTAAGATTTTCACATCCCCTTTTTGGTAGTAGGAGAGATACTCTAAATATTCTTCAATATCAATAGGTTTAATCTGATCTAATATTTCAACTTTTAAATCTCTGATGGAAGTCTTCTTAAATAAAGGATTGGAGTTATATAAAAACTGGAAGAAAACTCTTAAATCATAGGCATAGGCAATTCTTGTCAACGAAGAAGTTGTTGGCTCTATGCCACGGAAAAAGTCGCCGCAGAAACGAGGGAGTTCTGCTATGATTTCACGTAACCTTACTGTATTTTCAATATTTTTTTGGTCATGATAATTATTCTCAACCATTTCTGCTATCCTTTCTATGAAATTTCATAATTATTGTAATTATAACATAATTTTAATAATTTGACCATAAAATTGAAAATCAACAATAAAATGACATACTTTTAACACTATTTAACAGTATTGTTTAAATGTATTAGGTATATTATGCAAAATGAACAAAGAAATGATGTAATAGTTTTTGATTTACTAATGGGAGGTGTTAATAGTTAAAGTAGTTACAAAAGATAAAAAGATGATATCTGAATAATCACTAAAGAAAAAACTGGTAATGAAAGCATAAAAAGTAATACGGTCTGCTATAATAGCGGTCGTCTTATGGAATAAGAGAAATAGGAAACGATGAAAATGTAATGCCCTGAAACTTGTTAATACATGAATCGGATAGCATGATATTATATTACATTTACTTACGGCACATATTTATTCTACCGTAAGCAGTCTATTTTTTATGCTATTGCAAAGTAATGATAAAATACAAAAGGATGATTTAAATATGTATAGGAAATGTAACAATTTAAAATTTTTGCTGATTTTAGCAGTTGTGCTGGTGTGTTTACCGGTTACAAGTGCACTGGCTGCAACAAAACTTAACTTATATTATTATGGGTCAAATAAGAATGTAACCTATACAGGTCAACAGGTTAAATATACATATAATGGCTCAACTATTAATATGAGAAATACTCCTGGGATCATTTTTGACGGCACTTCCCTGGCTCCCTTTAACGATGTTTTCGTTAAATCTGCTATTAAAATGAATTATAAATATGATGACACAAAAGGTAAGCTGACCTTATCCCAGAACGGTACAACTTTAGTTTTAACTGCAGGAAGTAAAAAGGCAACCTTAAACGGAAAATCCGTTACTTTGTCTTTAGCCCCCATGAAAGTTAAATATAAAGATCAGAAAGTTACCAAGCTCTTAGTTCCTGCAAGATATGTTGCAGAGACTTTTGGTTATAAATATGACTGGAACAGCTCTACTTCAACCGCTTCCATAACATCACCGATGCATCTATATTATAATAATAAAAATGTATCTTATAATGGGACCTTGGGTAAAGTTACCATTGACGGCAAATCAGTAAATTTAGGTTCTATGCCAAGTATTATTATTGATAATACGGCGATGCTCCGTGCATATCAAGTATTCAGTGCATCTTCCATCAAGGCTGGTTATTCTTATAACAGCAGTACGAAAGTAGTAACACTTAGGCTAAACGACACTGTTGTTAAGCTGACGCTTGGAAGTAAAACCGCTTTGGTAAACGGTAAATCCCGTACGATGGATACCGCCCTCTGTTAGTTGAGAATAAAGATTCGAAAGTATCTTATGTCATGGTTCCGGGAAGTTTTGTTTCCTCTTATCTGGGTTACGATTATACATGGAATTCCTCAACCAAAACTTCGGTTATTACGTCAAGAGCACCGGAAGATGAGGATGACCAGGATGGTGAAGATGGTCCTGAATTAGGCGGTGATCCTGTACCGGACTCTGTTGCTTTTAATTGGGGTATCTCATCTGACTATACAGAAGAATATAACAAAGCAAACAGCCATAATACTGCATCCGAAATTTCGGACGATAATGATACGTCTTCTAATATTACTTCAATAAAAATGGATTCTCCATTCAGCAGCAACATTGAAGTATATGCCATTAATTCCTATGCACCTTTTGGTAAGTCTACTGTTAAGATTAATGATCAAACATTGAATCTTCATATTAATAATTCTTATCTTGAAGAAAGTGATACGAAAGAATACAGTTTAGGCGGTAAATTAACCGATCATATCACAGCTACAACCGATCATTCCGATTTATCTACCGACATAGATTTTGATTTAATGGATCCGAATACCAGTTATGAATTATCATTATCTGATGATAAATGTACTTTATACCTGACTTTATATCCTAACTACATTTCTAATATTGAGGCAGGTACACAAGCTGGTAATGATTATGTTAAGATTACCGGTTTGAGAGAACTTAATGTTGATTTAACAGAAAATGGCAATATTATTTCTTTGGAAATACCTAATACAATTAACAGTGTAGGAGAGCAGTATTTAAATACAGCTCTTAACACCCTGCAATCCGTAACCAGCACCTCTACTGATGGCAATACTACTAAGATTATTTTAGAAACATCCGGTTCAGCCAATTATGAAGTAACTAATACCGGTAATACATATTTACTTACTTTTACCGAAGAAAGTTCCAACGATAATTTGGATTACGCTTTACAGATTAAAATTCCGGATGAAGTATTTTATTCTGAAATAACCAATGAAGACCTTTATTATAATAATCAAATCGTTCTTCGTATACCTGGTGATTATAGGGATCTATATAATACTTATCCAATCGATTCCTCTAATAGTGTAATAAGTGATATTTCTGTCGGTTATAAAAATGATATGACCGAAATAGTTATCGGTACAACTAAACTTCAGGGATATAAATTAAAAGATCTGGGTGGATATATTGGAGTAGCTCTCGGTAATCCAAGAGATATCTATAAAAATATTGTCGTATTGGATGCCGGACATGGCGGAACCGATCCGGGTGCAAGCCGTAAATTAAATGGTGTGACCATTAATGAAAAAGATTTAAACTTTAAAATTATGTATGAATTGACTCAGAAATATTTTAATGCTGAAGATTCTGAAATAAAAGCATATTATTCCAGATATAATAATACGAAAGTTGATTTATATGAAAGAGCAGCTTTTGCAAAAAAAGTTGGAGCTGACTTATTTATCAGTCTTCATATGAATGCAAATATTAACACATCACCAAAGGGAACCGAAATTTATTATACCGGTTCTAATAAAGCAACTACGGATAATGGATTAAACAGCAAAATTTTAGCTAATATGTTCTTAAATTCATTGCCTGGTAAAATCGGTACAGATAAGAGATATATCAGTGATAAAAACCTTGCAGTATGCAGAGAGAATACAGTACCTGCTATATTAATTGAATTAGGTTTTATGTCTAATACAAGCGATTTGAAAAAAATAACAGATTCTGATTTTCAGGAAAAATCTGCAGAAGCAATTTATGATATATTATGTGATGTATTTAGTTCTTATCCCACTGGAAGATAAATAATAGAAATGCCTGTCAACAAAAGTCAAAAGAGTCTATTCTTAATAATTTATTTGACTTTAAATGGCAGGCTTTTCAAGATACACAATATTTTATTTGGAATAATAAGTTAAATTACATAAAGGGAGTGAACATATTGACGAGCGGAGATTTAGGGGGATGCCATAACAGTTTCTGGAGGGAATTTAGACAAATGATAAATAAGAACAAAGTACAATGGTTATCTGGTCTTTTAATGATTTTTATAATAGGAGCAGTCCTATTCGCTACAGTGCCCGTGTATGCAGCGTCGGATAAAACAGATCCTGCAATTACATTAAAAGCAGATACAAAAGAACCAACTAATAAATCCATTAAAGTAGAAGTTAAAGTATCAGATGCCTCTGGTATAAAATCTTTAAAATGGTCTTCCGGCAGTAAAAATGCCGATTATTTTAAGAAATCAGGTAAATTAATAAAATTAAACTCAAAAAATGTATATACTGTTACGATTACGGCTAACGGTACCTATTCATTTTATGCCGTAGATAAAGCGGGTAATGATTCATTAAAAAAAATCACAATTTCAAATATTGATATCACAAAACCTGCAATTAAAGTAACAAAAAGTACAAGTGATTTAACGAAAGGGAATGTCACCTTATCTTTTCTGGTTGGTGAAAAAGGGTTAGGGGTAAAGAGCTTAAAATACCTTATCGGTACTAAAACAGCTGCTGATTTTGGAGAAGCAGGTAAAAGTATCAGCTTAACCAAAACTGAGGTAACAAAAGCTGAGTATAATTACATGTATTCCGGTAAGTTAACGGTAAAAACCAATAACACATTTACTTTTTTAGTAGAAGATACCGCCGGAAATAAAACAATAAAAGCGGTAACGGTAGAGAATATTGATAAAACAACTCCTGAGATTGCCTATACTTTAAGTACAACAAAACCGACTAAATCTTCTGTAACAGTTAATCTTACCGCTACTGATCCCGGGTCCGGTGTTAAGGAAGCTAAATATCTCTCAGGGGAGAAAACAGCTGCAGATTTTACGGATGCGGGTAAACCAACCTTAATAAAACTGGACAGTAACGGAAAAGGCGGTTTTAAAGTAAGCAATAATGGTAATTACACCGTTTTGGCAACCGATATTGTCGGTAATCAATCTGTAAAAATTATTACCATTTCCAATATTGATAAGGCGTTACCAACACTTTCTTTAAATTATACCGTTACCAATCAGAAAGCTATTATTACATATAATGCCAAAGATACAACTTCCGGTATATCCGTTATCAAATATTTAAAAGGAAATGTAACGGATATTGGCTCAGATAAGTGGAGTAACGCAAAGGATGTAACGGGTACAGGTAAATTCACTGTAACCTCTTCCGGTAATTACAGTGTTTTAGTAACAGATAAAGCAGGAAATTCTGTAATAAAAGTAGTTAATGTAGTCTTGGAGTTTCGTGCAGTTTGGATTTCATACTTAGAATACATGAATTATGGTAAAGATGGATTTACAGAAGCCAGCTTTGAATCTGCCATTGATAAGATGTTTGATAAAGTAGTAGATATGAATATGAATGCGGTTGTTGTTCATGTAAGGCCGTTTGGTGATGCCATGTATAATTCGGAGTATTTTCCATGGTCAAGATATGCATCCGGTACACAAGGCACGGATCCGGGATTTGACCCTTTAGAATATATGGTTAAAGCTGCACATGAAAGAGGATTACAAATACATGCCTGGTTGAATCCTTACCGTGTAACAACTGCAAGTACGGATTATACTAAATTATCCAAAGATAATCCTGCCAGAGTATGGCATGATGACAAAGATAAAACAAACGATCGTAATGTGTTATCTTATGCCGGCAACCTTTATTATAATCCCGCATCAAAAGAAGTACAGAATTTAATTACCAACGGTGTGAAAGAAATCGTACAGAATTATGATGTGGACGGAATTCACTTTGATGATTATTTTTATCCTTCCTTAGGAAGCAGTTATGCAACTAATTTTGATGCTGCCGAATATAAGACCTACGTTTCAGAATGCAAAGAGAGTAAAAAGACTGCTTTATCAATTGCCGATTGGAGAAGGAATAACGTAAATACTTTGGTCAAAGGAATCTATTCAGCCATTAAGAAGATAGATTCTTCCGTTCAATTTGGTATCAGCCCGGGTGGTTTCTATGATTCCTTAACCAGTAATTTAGGTTATTATGTAGATTATAAAACCTGGTTATCCTCTGATAAATACATTGATTACATTTGTCCTCAGATTTACTGGACATTTTCCAACAGCAGTTATCCTTTTGATAAAACATTGGATAAATGGTTATCTTTCCGTACTAGTTCCACGGTTAAAATGTATGTTGGTATTGCCACCTATAAAGCTGGTTCAACATTAGAAAAAGATTGGAAAAATAACACCAATGAGTTAAAGGAACAGGTTGAATACAGTAGAGATACCGGCAAGGTAGACGGATTTATATTCTTCCGTTATGATTTCTTCAATAATAAGACAACGAAACCAGGTGTTGATAAATTATTGGAAATAATGAAATAAGTTAATATTTATTAACTTATAGATCCGTTTGTACATATTAATTAATTACACATTAGTTTATCTTTAAAATACATATTATTGGAGATATAATAATTTCTGATGATATGTATTTTTTTATGAAGCAAAAGGTCCTATGAAGCCAAACAGCAAGGAAATGGTAATAACCACCATAAACGAATAATTTAACAGCTGAAACAGTTAAGTTTAAGAAAACTACTCCAATATTGAATGATAGTCTATTTATAAATTTCGCACTGGCGGTCAAGAAAATTATGCTAAAATATTGTATTCTTGATCTATCGGAGGTATTCATAGTTGAAAGAAACTAAAAGATAAAAAGGGAGCCATATACCGATTCTTTCAACCATTTTCATTTATGGCAGTACTGCAGATCTGTGCAGTATATGCAATGGGGTAAAATATGACCAAAAGGGAATCAGCATATGTCGTACAAAGAGTGCAGAATTATATTGAACGGAATATAACAAAGCCTATAACCATGAAACAATTATCCATAGAGGCTGGGTATTCCTCCTGGTATCTTGCCAGAACTTTTAAAGAGGTTACCGGGAAAGGAATTTTTGAATATATACGTTCCAGAAGACTTACACAGGCTGCACTTATTCTACGAGATGAAAACAAGAAAGTGATCGACGTCGCTCTGGATTTTGTTTTTGATAGTCAGGAGGGATTCACCAGGGCATTTTCCAGAGAATTTGGTATTGCGCCTGGCAGATATAAATCCAAAACACCTCCCATAAAATTGTTTTTACCTGAAAAAGCTTATGATACCTACCGAGCATTTCATAATTCAAATAAAATGGATGAAAGGATGGAAAATATGACAAAGTCAATATTTGTGCAGATTATTGAACGACCGGAAAGGAAATGCCTTTTAAAAAGAGGAAAAAAAGCGGAGGACTATTTTGAATACTGTGAAGAAGTTGGATGTGATGTATGGAGTTTATTATCAAGTGTAAAAGAAGCACTTTATGAGCCTATTGGTATGTGGCTTCCGTCCCATTTTATACCTGAAGATACATCTTCATATATTCAAGGAGTGGAACTGCCAATGGACTATGATAAGAACATTCCGGATGGGTATGAACTGATTATATTACCGCCTTGTACAATGATGGTGTTTCAGGGTGAACCCTATAATGATGAGGATTTTCAGTATGAAATCGGTGAGGTATGGAAACATATTGAAAAATTTAATCCCGAAGTATACGGATATCAATGGGCTCCGGAGCAAGCACCGCGTTTTCAGCTTGCCCCTATGGGATATAGAGGTTATATCGAAGCTAGACCCGTAGTAAAATGTAATAAGTAACATTTGTAACATTCAACTATAATAAATATATTAAAAATCATAGTGTAATTAAGAACCTATAATAAATATCAATTAATACAAAGGGCTGTTGTAAAATTCAAAACTTATCTTACTTGGGAAAATATATAGCTCGGTAAATATATTATTTTACAACACCCTTTATACTTTCTCAAAAAGCCTATTTACTTACCTTTACAGAAATATGTACAATTATTATGAAGTGACTGATAAATGGTAAATAAAATCTAAAACTAAAAATATGGTTGATTTTTCATTATACTGTAGTATAATTTAAAATAAATACAAAGGGGAGCTTGCGAAAAGCAGGCTGAGAGTAAGCTGTTTTGCTTAGACCCATAACCTGATTTGGATAATGCCAACGTAGGGATATATTTTGTGGAATTTTCTGCATATATACTTTATTGGTATATGTGCATTTTTTTGCGAAAGTATTGTTGACAGACCTTTCAGTTTGTATTTGTGAAAGGAGATATCATGTTTAAAGAATTTCTTGATAATGTACGTAAGAATGGGCCACTTGTTCATTGCATTACCAACTATGTAACTGTAAATGATGTAGCAAACGTTGTGCTTGCTTGCGGAGGAAGCCCTATCATGGCAGATGGTCCGGAGGATGTGGAGGATATCACATCCATCTGCGGAGGTCTTAACATTAACATTGGAACACTGAATAAAATTACAATACCGGCCATGTTACTTGCCGGAAAAAAGCTAATGAACTAGGTCATAAGGTTTTACTGGATCCCGTTGGTGCAGGCGCAAGTAAACTTCGCACCGACACGGCAATTAATCTGATGAAAGAGATTCAATTTTGTGTAATAAGAGGAAATATTTCTGAAATTAAAACTTTAGCACTTGGAAACGGCAGTACCAAAGGAGTTGATGCAGATGTTACGGATGCTGTAACTGAAACCTCCCTTGATAATGCGGTAACATTTGTGAAAAAATTTGCATTAAAAGCAAAATGTATTATAGCAGTAACGGGAGCAATTGACCTGGTTACCGATGGTAACCAATGTTTTGTTATTCGAAACGGAAGGGCGGAAATGAGTAAAATTACTGGTACAGGCTGTCAGCTTTCCGCATTGGTAACCGCTTTTTTAATTGCAAATCCGAATAACGAATTAAAAGCTGCTGCAGCAGCCGTATGCACCATGGGACTTGCGGGGGAAATCGGGTGGAACAATATGCTGCCTTCCGACGGAAATTCTACATATCGAAACAGAATTATTGATGCTATTTATAATATGGATGGTGAAACCCTGGAAAAAGGAGTAAATTATGAATTGCGATAACAAAAAGCTGCTTTTATATGCTGTCACCGACAGGTTTTGGCTTGGAAGTGAATCCCTCCGAAGCCAGGTCGAGAAAGCTTTAGAAGGCGGAATTACCTTTTTACAGCTTCGCGAGAAAGAATTGGAGGAAAACAGATTCCTACAGGAAGCCATTGTAATAAAGGAATTATGTAAAAGATACCATGTTCCCTTTGTCATCAATGATAATGTAAATATAGCTATGGCAATGGATGCCGACGGAGTTCATGTAGGCCAAAATGATATGGAGGCTGTGAATGTACGTCAATTGATCGGACCTGATAAAATTCTTGGAGTATCGGCCCAAACAGTAGAACAGGCAGTATTGGCAGAAAAACAAGGTGCAGATTATTTAGGAGTAGGAGCAGTGTTTCCTACCGGTTCTAAAGCAGATGCAGAAGATGTCAGTTATGAAACTTTGAAAGCAATTTGTAAAGCCGTAACCATTCCTGTTATAGCAATTGGAGGTATCAGTAAAGATAATATAATGGAACTGGCAGGTTCAGGAATATGTGGAATAGCAGTTATCAGCGCAATTTTTGCACAGCCGGATATTGTTAACGCCACAGCAGAATTAAAAGAATTAACGAAAAAGATGGTGATAAAGTGATAACAGGGGCAATCTTTGATTTAGATGGGACGATACTGGATTCCATGTCAATATGGGATAAGGCCGGTGAAATGTACTTAAACAGTTTAGGAATAACAGCAGAACCTAACCTAAGTAAAGTTATGTACTCTATGAGTATGAAAGAAGGGTCCGAATACTTAAAAAACAGATATAAATTGGATTTGACTTACGATGCCATTTTAGATGGGATTAACCGTACCATCGAACATTTTTACTATTTCCAAGTTTTGTTAAAAGATGGTGTGACGCAGTTCTTAGATGTATTAAAAAAAACAGGTATTAAAATAACCCTGGCAACCTCCAGTGACCGTAAGATAATTGAAAAAGCGCTGATAAGGTTAGAAGTTATTTATTACTTTGACAGGATTTTTACCTGTACGGAGGTAGGCGTAAGTAAAGAAAAACCTGATATTTATCTTAAGGCAGCGGAATATATGAAAACGGATATTAAGTCAACCTGGGTCTTTGAAGATGCATTATATGCAATAAAAACAGCCAAAAATGCAGGATTTAAAACGGCAGGTGTATTTGATGATTCCAGTATAGCAGATCAAAATGAGATAAAAAGTCTTAGTGATATCTACTTAGAAAACTTAGATAATATAGCTCTTTTTTTAGAAAGAGCAGATAAAACTGTTTGATACCCAAGCGGTAAACCGGGGGCACCACCTTTTGCCGCTTTATAAAATTAATGCTTGAACAAAAAATAAGTAAGGATTGGATAAGGGATTTCGCAATATCTAAAGTATAATAAATTATTTCCAACATCCCTTGTTATGGTGAAAAGATGAGAACAGCATTAACAATTGCAGGCAGTGATTCCTGCGGAGGCGCCGGCATCCAGGCAGATATTAAGACAATGACCGCCTATGGCGTATATGCCATGAGTGCGATTACTGCGCTTACTGCTCAGAATACAACCGGTGTCACTGGAATTATGGAAGTTACGGAAGAATTTTTAGGGAAACAATTGGATAGTATTTTTACGGATATCTACCCGGATGCAGTTAAAATCGGTATGGTTTCATCCAACAGTCTGATTGAAATAATATCGGAAAAGTTAAAATATTATAATGCAAAAAACATTGTTGTGGATCCGGTAATGATTTCTACCAGTGGTTCGACGCTGCTTAGAGATGATGCAGTAGAAACCTTAAAGAATTGTTTGTTCAGGCAAGCAGTTTTATTGACGCCTAATATTCCGGAAGCTTCCGTGTTATCAGGTATAGCCATTAATGATGAAGTAGATATGATTAAAGCAGCAAAAATCATAAGCAGTGAATACGGATGTGCTGTTTTATGCAAAGGCGGACACAGTTTTAATGATGCCAATGATTTATTATATCTAAATCATTCGTATACCTGGTTTAACGGAGAGAGAATTAATAATAACGATACACATGGAACTGGATGCACTTTGTCCAGTGCCATCGCTTCCGGTCTTGCTAAGGGTCTTAATCTGGAGACATCAATACGATTAGCAAAAGAATATATATCCGGAGCTTTGAAGGCCAACCTTAATCTGGGTAAAGGAAGCGGACCGCTTAATCACGTATGGAATATATTTAAAGGAGATAAACAATGAGAGAATATGCAACACAGATGGAAGCTGCAAGAAAAGGGATTATCACTGAAGAATTAAGAAATGTGGCAAAGAAAGAGCTTATGACACCCCAGGAATTATTACCTTTCGTAGCATCCGGAAAAGTAGTAATATGTGCGAACAAAAACCATAAATGTTTAGATCCCCAGGGCGTGGGATCTATGCTGAAAACAAAAATAAACGTTAATCTTGGTGTCTCAAGAGACTGTAAGGATTATGATACAGAAATGAAAAAGGTAATGGAAGCCGTTCATATGGGAGCACATGCAATCATGGACTTATCCTCTCATGGCGATACCATTCCGTTCCGTTGTAAACTAATAGCCGAATGTCCTGCTATGATTGGTACTGTACCGGTATATGACTCGATTATTCACTACCAAAGAGATTTGTCGGATCTTTCCGCAAGGGATTTTATTGATGTAGTGAGGCTTCATGCTGAAAATGGTGTTGATTTTGTAACTCTGCACTGCGGAATCACGCGAAAAACAATTGAACAGATAAAATTGCATAAAAGAAAAATGAATATTGTATCCAGAGGAGGCTCACTCGTTTTCGCATGGATGTGTATGACCGGAGAAGAGAATCCATTTTATGAGTACTATGATGAAATTCTCGATATCTGCCGTGAATATGATGTGACCATATCTTTGGGAGATGCCTGCAGGCCGGGATGTCTTGCAGATGCTTCGGATGTATGCCAGATTGAAGAACTGGTCCGCCTTGGTGAACTAACTAAAAGAGCATGGGAAAAGGATGTACAGGTAATGGTAGAGGGTCCCGGTCATATGCCTATGGATCAAATCGCTGCCAATATGAAACTTCAGCAGACCATCTGTAACGGAGCACCGTTTTATGTATTGGGGCCTTTAGTAACAGATATAGCACCTGGATATGATCATATAACTTCGGCAATCGGTGGAGCTATTGCAGCTTCAGCAGGTGCAGCTTTCTTGTGTTATGTCACTCCGGCTGAACACCTGGCGCTGCCAAATTTAGATGATGTAAAACAAGGTATCATTGCCTCCAAAATTGCAGCCCATGCCGCCGACATAGCCAAAGGTGTAAGGGACGCCAGGAAAATTGATGATAAGATGGCAGATGCAAGAAGAGTACTTGACTGGGAAGCACAATGGGAGTGTGCAATCGATCCGGAAACAGCCAAAGCAATCCGCGCGGACAGGAAACCGGAACATGAAGATACCTGTTCCATGTGCGGAAAATTCTGTGCCGTTAGAAGTATGAACAAAGCACTTGCGGGAGAACATATTGATATTTTATAATAAAAAGTAATAGAATAATCCTACGGTATTGTTTTATAAACGGAGAAGTCATTCAATTTTTACAGGAAAGTTTGATAATTTTTAAATCATTAATTTATATCGTCTTAAAGTCGGAGAAACATATAATTATTGTTTCATCCGGCTTTTTACATATATGAACACTCCATGAAGATACCTCTTTCTGCATACAAATATCATGAAGTAAAATTATAATAATCCGGTTGTATTAATAAAAGCAGAGGTTATGAATAAAAACTCGATGTAGTCTAGGGAAATTCCTAAAAGTAATGCAAGACTAAAATCATCAAACAAGAATTTACCCTTGCAAATAAGAATTTACCTTTACATTTTTCAAAATATCTTTAATATTTTACTTGACTTGGAGTTAACTTCAAGTGTTAAGCTATAAGAAGATAAAAATATAACTATCGAAAGGAGTCTAATGATGGAAATAACTGAATATTCTAAGAAGTATCTAATAGAAAATCAAACCGATTTGTTAAATAATGTGGCAGATTCAGATACGAACAAACGGTGGTTGCGAAAGAAAAGACATTACAAAGAAAGAATACTTAGGATTATCTATCATTTCATGAAGAGAAACGGGAGTCGCTTTTTCTGTATATAGTAAAAATATTCAATTTGGTAATTTATATGAGGAGGAGTTAATAATGACACAAATCACATTAGGAAGTACCGGGATTGTATCCGACCGTAACGCATTTGGAGCACTTCCCATTCAAAGAGTGAATATGGAATCAGCGGTCGGTATTTTACGAAAAGCATTTGATGGAGGTATTACATTCTTTGATACTTCACGTGTATACTCAGATAGTGAGGAAAAAATTGGACGTGCATTTCATGGTATACGTGAAAAGATTATCATTGCAACAAAAACGCGGGCTGATACTCCGGAAAAGTTCTGGAGAGATTTAGAGACTTCCTTAACCGTCTTAAGGACTGATTATATTGATATCTATCAGTTTCATTGGCCAGGTGTATGTTATAAATCAGGTGATGGTACAGGGATGTATGAATGTATGCTGGAGGCTAAAAAACTTGGAAAAATAAGGCACATTGGTTTGACAAACCACAAATTAGATATAGCACAGGAGTGTATCGACTCAGGATTATATGAAACACTTCAATTTCCATTTAGTTATTTATCATCCGATAAGGAAATCTCGTTGGTAGAAAAATGTAAGAGGGCTAATATGGGTTTCATTGCTATGAAAGCATTGTCCGGTGGTCTGATTACAGATTCTGCTGCTGCGTATGCATTTATGTCACAGTATGATAATGTACTGCCAATCTGGGGAATCCAACGAGAATCGGAACTGGTTGAATTTTTAAGTTATATAGATAACCCGCCGCTGATGACTGAGGAAAGAAAAGCTTATATTGAACAAGAGAGAAAGGAACTTACCGGAGATTTCTGCAGGGGTTGCGGTTATTGTATGCCATGTCCGGTTGGGATTGAAATCAATACCTGTGCAAGAATGTCACTTTTAATAAGGCGTTCTCCCTCGAAAAATCATTTGACACCAAAAGCACAGGAATTGATGAAGAAAGTAGAAGATTGTCTTGAATGCGGAAAATGTAAAACGCGGTGCCCGTATAGTCTGGATACACCGGGATTATTAAAGAAAAATTATGAAGATTATAAAAAGATACTTACCGGTGAGGTCAAAATAAATTAAGGAAACTTATTCCTAACTAATATCATGTTATAATAGATAATTGCGAAACTACATAGTTTTTTTGAATATACCATACGATTGACCCTTGTTTCCAGCTTTAGTTCCCTCTGGGGACAGATTTGGCTCTGAAATTATATTAATTGCATGGTATATAGATACAATATTGGAGTAATTGGGATTTCGTAATTACTTAAGCATGTCATAAATATGAAAGGATGAATATTATGATATATAAACCGTTCCAGGAACTGCAGCTCTCCACTTTAGGTATGGGTAATATGCGCCTTCCTACTATTGATAAACATGGTCCGATTGACGAATTAAAAGCAAGAGCGATTATTGAAAATGCTTATGAAAACGGTGTCAATTATTTTGATACCGCCTATCGGTATCATGAAGGGGAATCAGAAAAATTTGTTGGGAAAGTGCTAAACCAATATCCTCGTGAAAGCTGGTATCTGGCATCAAAAATGCCAGGACATATGATGCAATACAAAAATGGTAAATTGGAGTTTATCGGTTATTTGTCCGGTATGAAGAAGTGTTCTACTGCAGATATCTTTGAGGAACAATTGGAAAAATGCGGTGTGGAATATTTCGATTTCTACTTGTTACATAACTTATGCGAAACCTCATATGACTTTTATACCGATGAGGATTTAGGAATTGTAGAATATCTTCTCGCACAAAAACAAGCGGGACGTATCCGGCATTTAGGTTTCTCTGCCCATGGAAGAGCTGAAACTATTGAAAAATTTCTGAAATGGAAAGATTGTTTTGAATTTGCACAAATCCAATTAAATTATATGGACTGGTTTCTTCAGGATGCAGGAAGAAAATATGAAATATTAACGAATCATGGTATTCCAGTAATCGTAATGGAGCCATGTAGAGGCGGCAAGCTGGCAAATCTTAACGAGAAAGCCAATAACCTGTTAAAAAAAGAACGTCCTAACGATTCCATTGCATCCTGGGCTTTTCGTTATCTGCAGTCTTTACCAAATATACAAACCGTTCTAAGTGGCATGACTACCATGGAACAATTGAAAGAAAATATCGATATATTCTCTCAAAATAATCCAACGACTGCGTATGAGAACAAATTACTTAATCAGGTTGTGTCTACTATGATAAACCTTATACCATGTACCGCCTGTCGATATTGCTGTGAGGGTTGCCCTCAGGGATTAGATATCCCAAAGCTCTTATCTATGTATAATGAGAGTACCTTTGATAATCCATCCATCCTAAAATTCACATTAGATGCAATGAAAAATTCAGAACTGCCCGGGGCCTGCTTAAACTGTGGCGCATGTAAAAAACTTTGCCCGCAGAATATTGATATACCTGATATATTGAAAAAATTTGATCTGGTACTTTGTAAAAATATAAATTAAAATGTAAATATAGAAATAGAAATCTATGATGGAAAGTGAGGATTAAAAATTGATAAAAGCCTTAATAATAATAGGAAGCAGCTTACCCTTACCGGCTTTTTTTCAATATCACACATTTTGTTGTCTATCCATATGTTTTGTATTAAAATGATTCTGTAGGATTCATTGGACTTATGTAAAAGCCCTTAGAAATCAGGGGATACCGGTTCAGTTTTCGCAATTTTAAAAATTACAATAATAACAGGAGAGAAAAAATGATAAGATTTGCAACCATCGGAACAAGTAAAATTACAAGACAATTATTGGGGGCTGCGGCACAATTAGATAATTTTAAATTATTAGGTGCTTATTCAAGAGAGCTAGAAAAAGCAGAAAGCTTTGGACGGGAATTTGGTGCTGAGCTTTTCTTTCATAATTTAGATGACTTAGCCGATTGTTCCATGATTGATGCAGTATATATTGCCAGTCCAAATAGTTTGCATTATGATCAGACTGTTAAAATGTTACGTTCCGGTAAACATGTTCTATGCGAAAAATCCATGGGAGCTAATGTAAAAGAAGTAAAAAGTATGTTACAGGTCGCGAAGGATAATAATGTGAAACTATTGGAAGCAATGAGACCTATTTTTGATCCCGGCCAGAAACTAATAAAAGAAAATTTATCTAAAATAGGAACGGTAAGAAGAGTAACCTTGGATTTCTGTCAGTACTCTTCAAGATATGATGCTTTTAAAAAAGGTGAAACTGCAAATATATTTGATCCCAAATTATCAGCCGGAGCTTTAATGGATATCGGTGTTTATTGTGTGCATTCTTTAATTGATTTGTTTGGTCATCCCGATTCAGTGAATTCAGCTTCTGTTATATTAAGTAATGGAATAGACGGAGCAGGCAGTATTCTAGCAAAATACGAAGATATGATTTCTGAATTAATTTATTCAAAAATTACGAATTCACAAGTTCCAAGCCAGATACAAGGAGAAAACGGTGTAATACTTATTCCCCATATATCAAGTCCAAGAAACTTTAAGATTAAATACAATGATAATTCCGAGGAAGAAATTGTTGCAGAAGCCTGTGAAAATAATATGATTTATGAACTTAATACCTTTATGGAAGCAATAGAGAAAAATGAAAAATTGGATTACTATAACGAAGTATCCTTAAATGCAATAAAGGTTATGGATCAAGTTCGTAAGCAGTTAGGTATTATATTTCCATCAGATAATAGAACGGATATCTAAATGTGAGTAATAATCAAAAGTAGAAATATTCTGTTACTATACCTATTAAAATAACAATTACAGTGTAATTTATCCTTGACAAATTAAGGAAGAATGATATTATATTAATAATAACATAGGAAAAGCGATGACGGAAAAGAGTAATCTGTAGGAAACATCCAGAGAGAAGAACATTTGGTGGAAGTTCTTTATGAAAGAGTATAGATGAAAACCATTCCTGAGCTGTAGCATTGAATGAATTACGTTATGTAATTAGTATGTGTTACCGTATGTCTGCGTTAAAGAATAGGATTTGTTAGAATCTGAAGTAAAAAGTTAAGGTGGAACCGTGCATTTATAATTTATGCACCCTTAAGTAAATGGCTGATGTCATTTCCTTGGGGTGCTTTTCTTATGTTATCGTTTCATTCGTATTTATTTAACAAGAATCGAAAGGAGAATGCAAGAAATGATTATTACAATGAAAGATGGTTCCAAGCGGGAACTAAATGAGGAAAAAAGTATTTTTGAATTTGCCAAAGAGATGAATAGGCAATTGGAAAAAGATGCATGTGCAGCAGAATTGAATGGAGATATTGTCGATTTAAGAACTATGATAACGTCTGACTGTTATTTAAATATCCTTACCTTTAAAGAAACCGACGGGCGGGCAGCTTTTCGGCACACAACAGCTCATATTTTGGCACAGGCGGTAAAACGATTATATCCAAGCACAAAGTTAGCGATCGGACCTGCAATTACAGATGGATTTTATTATGATTTTGAGTTTGATTTTGTTTTTACTGCAGGGCATTTACTAGCACTTGAAGAGGAAATGAGAAAAATAATAAAAGAGGATATTAAGTTACACAGGTTTTATTTATCCAGAGAAGACGCAATTAAACTTATGGCAGAAAAGAACGAACCCTATAAGGTAGAATTGATAAACGATTTACCCGTTACCGCAGAAATAAGTTTTTATGAGCAGGGAGATTTTACTGATTTATGTTCCGGTCCACACTTAATAAGTACAATAAGCATAAAAGCATTCAAACTTATGACTATTGCAGGAGCTTATTGGCGCGGTAATGAGAAGAATAAAATGCTCACACGTATTTATGGAACAGCATTTCCAAAGAACAGTGATTTAGAGGAGTATCTGGAGCAGTTGGAAGAAGCCCGCAGGCGGGATCATCGAAGAGTTGGGATGGAAATGGGACTGTTTTCTATTATGGATGAGGGACCTGGATTTCCCTTCTTTCTTCCAAAAGGGGTAATTCTAAAAAATCTTCTGATTGACTATTGGCGTATGATTCATGAAAGGGAGGGTTATGTTGAAATAGAAACTCCAACCATATTGAACAGAGAGCTTTGGGAGACTTCAGGCCACTGGGATCATTACCGTGAAAACATGTATACGACTATTATTGATGAAGAGGATTATGCAATAAAGCCAATGAATTGCCCAGGATGTATGCTGGTTTATAAATCCACCCCACATTCCTATAAAGAATTTCCACTCAGAATCGGTGAATTGGGATTGGTTCACAGACATGAAAAATCAGGTGTATTGCATGGATTGATGAGAGCACGGTGCTTTACTCAGGATGATGCCCATATTTTCATGACGGAAGAACAAGTACCAGATGAAATAAAGGGTGTCATCCAATTAATTGATGAGGTTTACAGTAAATTTGGATTCAAGTACCATGTAGAATTATCCACCCGTCCTGCAAACAGTATAGGCAGCGATGAAGACTGGGATACTGCGACAAATGGATTAAAGCAGGCTCTGACTGAACTTAACATGGATTATATTATTAATGAGGGAGATGGAGCTTTTTATGGTCCAAAAATTGATTTTCATTTGGAGGATTCCATCGGACGGACATGGCAATGTGGTACAATTCAACTTGATTTTCAACTTCCCTTACGCTTTCATGCAGAATATACTGGCTATGATGGAGAGAAGCACAGACCAATTATGATTCATCGGGTTGTTTTTGGATCCATAGAACGTTTTATCGGTATATTAATTGAACACTATGCCGGCAAATTTCCTTTATGGCTGTCTCCAGTACAAATAAAAATATTGCCGTTATCTGATCGATTTATTGAATATGCTGAATCCGTTATAAAAAAATTAAAAACTGCCGGTTACAGGTGTGAAATAGATACGAGAGATGAAAAAATAGGATATAAAATCCGTGAGGCACAACTTGACAAGATACCATATATGTTAATCATTGGTCAAAAAGAAAAAGAATGCGATACGTTATCTGTCAGAAATCTTGAAAAAGGCAATCTGGGTGAAATGAACCTTTCAGAATTTATAAAATTAATACAGGAAACTCTTAAAGGCCAGAAGCTCTGAAATTTTAATTAGCGGTATAGTAGATTCAAAAAATAAGAATTTTGCAATTACCCACTGAAGCATTTATTAATTGGAGGTTTGAGATAACATGAAAGCTACAATTGTTTTAATTGCCAATAATGAAGCCGAAAATTATGGTAAAAAGTTAATGTTAGAAGCTCATAAAGCCGGTAACCTGGGGTTTGAAATGGCAAGGCTTCCCCAGCATGTATCTTTGAAGCAGCCCTTTTCCATACCTGATTTAGTACAATTCGAAGAATTCTTTGATCAATTTGCAAAGGATATAAAGCCAGTCGCAGTTAAATTCAAAGAGGTTACTATTCATCCAAGTAAGGTTTTAGGTTATCCATCAGGGTGTATGTCAATCAGCGCTGTGAAATCAGTTGAATTAACTGATATTCAAAATAATCTATTTTGGCGTTTGGAAGAACGTTTTGGCCGATGTCCTGCAGAGCACGATGACGATTATGTATTTCATATGACGATAGCAATCGGCGGTGCTCCTTATGTTAATTATGAAAAGGCATTCATTGAAATGAAAAAGAAAGATTATCAAAAAGCTTTTGTATTTGATAGGCTTGGACTACTTTATTATGATGATGACAGTATAAAACCAGGAACTTACTTCTGTTATAAGGTAGCCGAAATATAACTCATTAGTTTATTATATTCAATTTTCGCATGACCACTACATCCAAAAGAGACGATTCACACAAGGAAAGCAGTTGTCACAGAGAGTAAAAAGCGAGAGAGAAAATAATAAATAGTAAACATTATATATATATTTAGAATCAACTGACTTGCCATAAATTGACGGGTCAGTTGATTTTTCCGTTTACAACAATAATATTGACTAATGTAAATTATGTAGTACCATCTGTGATATTTGGTATACTATAAATAATTAATATTTCTTTCGTAGAACATAGAAATTCAGTGATATTTTTGTATTACAAAATAATAGAAAAAGGGAGAAAAACGATGAGAAAGAAGGGGACTTCTATGGACACTGTTTGCTTTAGTTATAACTATTATCAGTGGGGTTAATGCATTTTCCAGCAAAGGCATTGCCACTCATGAAATAGTTATTGAAGATGACTATAATGTTGAAAATGATTATAATCAGGAGAAAAACAATAACACTAAAACATCAGAAGAAAGGTTAAACGAATTACATATTCAATATGAAAAAAATGTAATAACGGAAGATGAATATGATAAATAACGGAAACAAATATTAGATGATATTTAAAATACTTAGCTTGGTTAGCGTCTATCTACTTATATAACCAAAGAATTAAATAAAATAATAAATTATGCAATTATACTTGTAATATTCATTTACAGATAGTATATTATTTTTGACTTTATTTTTTATTACGAAAGAGGGATTTTAATATGCAATGGAATATTTTAATTGGACCTGCACTGGGAGCAGTTATTGGATATGTTACGAACTTAATAGCAGTTCAAATGTTATTTCATCCGATCAACCCGGTTTATATCGGAAAATACCGTATACCCTTTACACCGGGTATTATCCCAAGGGGGAAGGCCAGATTTGCTAAAGCTATTGGAAATGTGGTAGGAAATAATCTTTTAAATCCGGTTATTATCAAAGAGACTTTATTATCCCCTGATAAGGAACAGGAAATCGGAAAACAGCTCGATCTCATTTTCCAAAAATTATCTGATGATAATACTACCTTGGAAGTAAGATTAAATACTATGATAGGCGATTCTGCCCAGATAAAGCTTGAATCGGATATTGTAGAGACGTTAACCCAAAAGATAAGCAATGAACTAATTACAATGAATTTAGGCCAAGTTATAGCCGCTGAAGTTAGGTCAGCAGTAGTAGAAAAAGTTCAGGGTACAATGTTAGCAATGTTTTTAAACCCTTCTGTTTTAGAACCTATTGAAAATACAATCAAAGACCGAGTTAATATATATATAGAAGAACATGCAGAAGATAAAGTAAACAATCTTATACGGGACGAATATACAAAATTAAATCAACAGACCATATCCTCATTATTTGATCACATTAATACTGTTGAATTAAAAGAAACAATACTAAAAGTTTATCGTATGCTGATTACTGATTATTCTGAAAAAATATTAACGTCTTTAAACCTTTCCAAAATAGCAGAGGAAAAAGTAAATGCAATGGATACCAAAGAGGTGGAGGAGCTTGTTCTCTCTATTATGAAAAAGGAATTGGGGGCTGTTGTTAACCTTGGGGCTGTAATAGGATTTGTGTTAGGATTAATTAATTTGTTATTTTAAATTATGTTCATATGTATGTTTTTTATCAGAGGTTTATTTAAATACCTCTGATTTTTTTATCTTGACAAGAGACAATATGTCACTTATAATAACGAAATGTAAGAAACACTGTGTCACATAATCGGATTTGAAAAGAGGTGTCATATGAAAAAGGGTATTGTGTTTAACTGGAAATACGAAAGTGTGGATTCTAAATTGGAAAGCTTCTTACCAATGGTTAGAACTGCCATCTTTTGACGGTCAAATTTTAACTGGGCAACGAGGGAACATATCTTAAGCCTTAAGGAAAGGTTATTAGATATGTGATGATCTTTTGTAAATACATAATAAAGTTAAATTAAGGAGACTGAAGATGCAAAGAAAAATTTTAACTCTATTACTTGCTGTGATTATGCTGTTTGGAACAATTACAGTTCCGGTAAAACCGGTGGAAGCTGCCTCCGGTACTAATAATGTGGAAAAAGTAATCGAAGCCTTAGAAATCATGGATACGGATCAGGGTAACAGCACCAATCCGGCTGCTAAAGTAACAAGAGCGCAGTATGCACAGATGTTAGTGAATATGTCAGCCTTAAAAGATCAGACTTCTGCGAAAAGCAATGTATCTTTATTTAAAGATGTAACAAAAAAATATTGGGCGGCAGGATACATACAAACAGCAATTAATCAGGGATGGATGTCCGGTTACATGAACGGAACTTTTAAACCATCTCAAAGTATTACCTTAATTGAAGCAGTAAATGGTGTTTTAAAGCTTTTAGGATATACCAACAGCGACTTTACCGGTAACATCAGTGCAGCTGAAATGGCGTTGTATGAGTCCAAGGACTTAGACAAAAATATAACAAAGACACAAAAACAGGCACTGACCAGAAAAGACTGCACGAATCTTTTTTATAACACTTTAACCGCGAAAACCAAAGACGGTAAGATTTATGCGGAAACTCTGGGATATACGGTTGATTCCAAAGGGGAAATGGACTATTTATCTTTAGTGAATTCCAACCTGGAAGGCCCTATCTTAGTGGATAATGACTGGAAGACTCAAATACCGTTTTTCTTAGGCAATGCTACTTTTTATAAAGACGGTACCTTAGGTACCCTGAATGATATTCAGGAAAATGATGTGGTTTATTATTCGGAAGATTTAAAATCCGTATGGGCTTATGATAATAAGGTTACCGGTTCCATACAGTCCATTTTACCGAACCGCTTAGCTCCCACCTCCGTTAAACTGGGCGGAAAAGAATATACCTTAGGCTCCAATGATATGTCCGTTGCATTCTCCTCCTTAGGTAAAGTGGATGAAGGAGATGTTGTAACTTTAATTTTAGGCAAGGATGATACGGTTGTAGATGTATTAGGGATTGATGAGTACAATGTAACGGTTACCGGAATCGTTATTAACCATGGCGAACATGTTATTACCAATGAAAATGATGAACTGGTAAGCACAAATTATGTAACAATCGTAGATGCCAGTGGAAATGAATATGAGCAGGATTATGATATAAAAGCGTATAATTTTACTGAAGGTGACATTGTAAATCCGTATGGGCTTATGATAATAAGGTTACCGGTTCCATACAGTCCATTTTACCGAACCGCTTAGCTCCCACCTCCGTTAAACTGGGCGGAAAAGAATATACCTTAGGCTCCAATGATATGTCCGTTGCATTCTCCTCCTTAGGTAAAGTGGATGAAGGAGATGTTGTAACTTTAATTTTAGGCAAGGATGATACGGTTGTAGATGTATTAGGGATTGATGAGTACAATGTAACGGTTACCGGAATCGTTATTAACCATGGCGAACATGTTATTACCAATGAAAATGATGAACTGGTAAGCACAAATTATGTAACAATCGTAGATGCCAGTGGAAATGAATATGAGCAGGATTATGATATAAAAGCGTATAATTTTACGGAAGGTGACATTGTACGAGTTACTTATACGGGTGGTATTGCCTCTGTCACAAGATACCAGTCAGGAAGTGTATCCTTTGGTAATAACGCTTTCTCGAGTGACGGAAAGAAATTAGGCAATGATGAGCTGGCAGCAAATGTTAAGATTTTGGATTATTGTGATGGAAGTTATGTTACCGTAAATGCTTCCAGACTTGCTAATATATCTTTAGGGGGTCATACCGTTTATTACTATGAAAAAAACAGCTCAGGTGATATATCTAAATTAATATTAAGCAATGTAACAGGAGATGTTTACAAATACGGAATTTTAACGGAGATTGGAGACAGCAGCGCCGACAGTACGAATTACGGATATAACATAGATGGCACGACAGGAACTGCTTCCGGTGATTATTATGATACTGAGATAGGACCCAAAGGATTTATATTAGATGATGATGATTCTACCAAGATAGAAGATATGGTTGATCTAACTGAGGTAAAGGTAAAATCCTTAGAGGTAAATACCGTACAGGATAGTACTCAAAAATATCAATTGGCAGATCAAGTTGCTGTATTTTTCCATGATGCCGGAAAGTACACTACATCCACTTTAAGTGACGTATCCAACTTAAAGAAATATAAATTAACTGCTTATTATGACAAGACTATGTCCGCCGGCGGCAGAATACGTGTTATCGTGGCAGAAAATAATGATTGACAAGGAGATGAATACACAAGATGGGTATTGATAACAATTCAAAAAAGAAGTCTTCCAATACTGAAAAATCTGAGGAAACATTAAACACGACCCATAAAGGTAAAGGTTTAAATTTCCTTAAGCCTTTGGTTTTACTTGTAGTTCTTATATTTATAACAGTTTTAATATTCAACAGAATTAACAGCAAAATGGAAAAATCAAATGCCAAAGAAGTAACACATACGGTAAAAGTTGAAACCAGAGATATTCAGAATATACTTTCTTCTACCGGCGTCATAGAACCTCTGAATATTTATGAGGTAACCAGTCAGGTGGTTGGAGACGTAATCTCCGCCGACTTTGAAGAAGGGGATCAGGTTAAAAAAGATGATGTATTATATCAGATAACAACAGACGATATAGACAGTAAACTGCGTAACGCAGAAAATGCAGTTCCAAGAGCAAAAGAAGATTACAACTTTGCACAAGATAAATATACTGAAGCCATACAGAAATATAATGATGCATTGAATGATTATGACGATGCAGCAAAAGACTATGGTGATTTAACCATTAAATCTAAAAAATCCGGTATTGTTAAAACTTTATTTGTTGATGAAGGAGATAAAATACAGATTGGAACTCAGATAGCTGAGATCTATGATAATAGTTACATGGAACTAAAGATTCCGTTTAATTCATCTGATGTAAAACAATCTCTGATAGGAAAAACTGCAAAAATAGAAGTTACCGACAGCAATGAGAAATTAGAAGGAAAAGTAACGGAAATAAGTAATATTGAAGATGTATTAAGTGGTAACCGTGTAGTTAAAACGGTAACCATTAAGGTTAAAAATCCGGGCGGTTTAACCGCCGGTACAAAAGCTACCGCATCAATCGGTGATTTATACAGCAGTAATGACGGAACTTTTAACGTATTGGAAGAGGGGATAATAACAGCGGATAAAGCTGGCGAAATTCACTCACTTAATATAAAAGAAGGGGATAAGATATCAGAAAAATATACAGTGATCGTATTAGACAGCGATACATATAAGGATCAGTTGGATGCTTATCAGAATAAAGTAGATAATGCAAAAGACGTAATGGATAATGCAGAAAATACTTTGGAAAAAGCACAGGAAAAAATCGATGATGCGAAAACTTCTCTGGGGATATCATAGATGATAAAACGGATTATAGTGTAACGGCTCCGATTTCCGGTCTGGTAGCCAGTAAGGACGTTTTAGAAGGTGACACGATCAGAACTGCAACACCAAAACTCTGTACTATTTATGATTTATCTGCTGTTAAGTTTGATATGCCGGTAGATGAAATGGATATTAAAAAAGTTAAGGTCGGTCAGAAAGTCAGCGTAACTTCGGATGCTTTAGAAGGTTTTACCTTTCATGGCGTAGTTACTAATATAAGCCCGGAAAGTACATACACAAACGGTGTGCCGGAATATCCGGTTACCGTAAGAATAGATGATTTCGGTGAATTATATCCGGGCATGAATGTAACGGGTGAAATTATTATAAATGAAGTAAAAGATGTTATGACAGTTCCAAATGGTGCTTTGATTCGTGGAGATGTTGTATATGTTAAAGACCCTGCGGTTAAAGAAGTAGTTGATCATGTGCCGGTTGGGTTTAAAGAAGTTAAGGTTGAGACAGGCTTTACAGATGGTAAATATACGGAGATCGTAAATGGATTAACCGGTGAAGAAGAACTTTTTGTTCTTGGAAACCAAATTCCGGTTCAAACGGAAATACAAACTCAAAATAATCAGGACGGACAAACAAGTATCGAAAACCAAGAGGACGGTACAGCTTCCAGGCCATAAGAACACAAGCTAATATGACAGTTTGAAAGGGACACAAGATGGATAGAGTATTTAAATATATATCACGTTATTGGGTTTTTGTTCTGATGGCAGTAATCCTTCTTTTTATCCAGGCAATGTGTGAACTAACATTGCCGGATTATATGTCTGATATAATTAACACAGGAGTTATAAACAGTGATATTAATTTTATATTGGATACAGGAAAGAAAATGCTGATAATCAGCCTTATCGGAACCCTATGTTCTATTTCTGTGGGTTATTTTGCATCCAGAGTGGCTGCACGGACGTCAAGAGATTTGCGAAGTGATGTATTTCGAAAGGTCCAGAGCTTTTCAAATGAAGAATTTGATAAATTTTCAACGGCATCCTTAATTACACGAACGACTAACGATATCACCCAGATTCAGTCACTGATTGTAATGATGGTAAGATTACTTTTTTATGCACCCATTCTTGGTATCGGCGGGACAATAAAGGCTGTTTCAAGCAGCCTGTCTCTATCCAGGATGATTGTACTTTCTCTGATTGTAATTTTTATGTTTATCATATTCATTTTTGTAGTTGCAATGCCCAAAATGAAAATGGTACAAACTCTCATTGACCGCCTAAATCTGGTAAGTCGTGAAAATCTAGAAGGTATGCTGGTAATTCGAGCTTTTAACACACAGAAATTTGAAGCCGAACGGTTTAATAAAGCAAATAAAGAATTAACAAATACTAATTTATTTGTAAACCGTGTTATGACAATAATGATGCCAACAATGACATTAATAATGAATATAACTATTGTACTAATTGTCTGGTTTGGTGCTAAACAGATTTCTAAGCTGGATATCGATATCGGTACCATGATGGCATTTATGCAGTATGCCATACAGATTATTTCAGCGTTTTTAATGCTTTCCGTAATGTTTATTATGATACCTCGGGCCGCAGTCAGTGCCAACAGAATCAAAGAGGTATTAGACATGAAACCTTCCATCAGAGATAAAAAGCACACCTTAATATATGACGAAAATTTCGATCCTGATGTTGAATTTAAAAATGTCAGTTTTACCTATCCGGAAGGGAAAGGTCATGTACTTGAAAATGTAAGTTTTACCGCGAAGAAACACCAAACTACCGCTATTATAGGAGCAACAGGTTGCGGAAAATCAACGGTCATCAACCTGTTGATGCGTTTTTATGATGTTTCAGACGGTCAGATTCTGATTGACGGAAAAGATATACGGGATGTTGACCGTCAGGAACTGAGAAGTAAGATTGGTTATGTACCACAAAAAAGCATTCTATTCTCGGGAAATATCCGTTCAAACCTCTATTATGCAGATAAGAACAGTACCTTTGAAAATATACAAAAAGCTGCAGATATCGCTCAGGCAACGGAGTTTATCGAATCAAAACCCGAAACTTATGACGCACCCATTGCACAAGGCGGTACTAATGTATCGGGCGGACAGAAGCAGAGACTATCCATAGCAAGGGCATTGGTCAAAAATGCTCCTATTTATATTTTTGATGACAGCTTTTCAGCATTGGATTTAAATACGGATAAGAAACTTCGTGCGGCATTAAAAAGTGAGACAGGGGACAGTACAATATTACTGGTCGCTCAGCGTGTCGGTACCATTATGAACGCCGATCAGATTATTGTTTTGGATAAAGGTAGAATTGTCGGAAAAGGTACACATAAAGAACTTATGAAAAACTGTATGGTTTACCGGGAAATCGCATTATCACAAATGTCAAAGGAGGAACTTGACCAATGCCTAGAATGAATGTAATTACAGCAAGCAAGGCCAAGGACTCAAAAAATACGATCAGAACCCTTGGAACTTATCTTTTTCCCTATAAGATACAGATAATGGCAGTACTGATATTTGCTGCCATATCTACCGTATTTTCCATATTAGGACCAAAGCTTCTTGGTAAGATAATAACAAAACTGGCAGACGGGTTAGTTGCTTACTATTTGCAGACCGGCTTGTATATGGATTTTGACTATATGGGCAAAATGACAATGCTGCTTATATTACTGTATTTTATTTCAACATTCTGTTCCTACATACAAAATTTCATTATGACAAGGGTTTCTATGGAGGTTACCTTTAAACTGCGAAAAGAGATTTCGCAGAAAATGCAGAAAATACCTCTTAATTATTATGACACCCGAACATACGGAGAAGTCTTGTCAAGGATTACAAATGATGTGGATTTAGTGAGTCAAACCTTAAACCAAAGCTTAACGCAGCTGATTACCTCCATAACCACCATAATCGGCGTATTTTGCATGATGCTTTCTATTAGTGTGTTAATGACTGTAACAGCTCTGATCGTAATTCCGATTTCACTTGTAATCGTTAATATTATCATAAAAAATTCTCAGGGATTTTTTAAAGCACAACAAAAATCACTTGGTTCCCTTAATGGACATGTTGAAGAAATGTACAGCGGACATAATGTAATTCAAGCCTTTAACAGACAGGCGGAATCCGTTATGCAATTTGAAAATATTAATAATGATCTATGTGAAAGTGCATGGAAGTCACAATTTGTTACGAGCATTATGCAGCCTATCATGAATTTTGTAGGTAATCTTGGATATGTACTTATCTGTATACTCGGGGGATACCTTGCGGTAAAAAAAGTTGTAGAAATCGGTGATATCCAGTCTTTTATACAATATATGAGAAACTTTACCATGCCGATTACTCAGCTTGCTTCTATATCAAATACACTGCAGCAGACAATTGCAGCTGCAGAAAGAGTATTTGAATTTCTGGATGAAGAAGAGGAAGCAGACGATGCGGATCAGATACCGGAATACGAATTTCATGGTAATGTGGAATTTAAAAATATATTCTTTGGATATAATCCTGAAAAATTGATTATTCATGATTTTTCTGCCAAAATAAAACAGGGGCAAAAGATAGCAATTGTAGGCCCGACAGGTGCAGGAAAAACCACATTGGTAAAATTATTGATGCGTTTTTATGATATTAATTCGGGAGAAATCTTGATTGACGGACATAATATCTATAATTTTAAACGAAATGATTTACGAGCACTGTTTGGAATGGTTCTGCAGGAAACATGGCTTTATAATGCTTCCATATTGGACAATATTAGATACGGAACCTTTGATGCCACAAAAGAGGAGGTTATTGCAGCTGCCAAAGCGGCACATTGCGATGAATTTATCCGTACTCTGCCTGATGGCTATGATACAATTCTGAATGAAGAAGCAAGTAATATCTCACAAGGTCAGAAGCAGCTATTCACAATAGCCAGGGTAATACTTGCTAATCCTAAAATCCTTATATTGGATGAGGCTACCAGCTCAATCGATACTCAAACAGAAATCTTAATACAAAAAGCTATGGATTCACTTATGACAGGAAGAACAAGCTTTGTTATCGCACACAGGCTGTCAACAATTAAAAATTCTGACTTAATCCTGGTACTCAAGGATGGTGACATCATAGAACAGGGAAATCATGATGAATTATTGGCACTAAACGGTTTTTATGCCGGTTTATATAACAGCCAGTTTGAATAGGGAAGCGGTTTGACATCTAGTAGTGAAAAAGGAGGATAAAAAAATGGATGAATTTAAAGACGATATAGTCGAGAAAAAGAAGAGCAGCAAGAAAGGTTTCATTTTAATAATCGTTGCGATAGTCATTATAGTCGGAGCATATTTTGGTTCGGAATATTATATGGAAAGTACAAAATATATATCAACTGATAATGCAAAAGTTGATACTAAAATATTTCAGATTACACCGGGTACTAATGGTAAGCTGACTAAGATTAATGTAGCCATAGGTGACTCTGTACAAGCAGGGCAGATTCTTGGCAGGGCAGAGGGCGGCCCCTATATAAAATCACCTATTAATGGAGAAGTAATGGATATAAAAGCAGATCTTGGCCAGTTGGTATCACCGACGGATGTCGTTTTTGTTGTCGCAGGTGTAAATGATATGTATATAACAGCCAATATTGAGGAAGATGATATACTTAAAATTGCGGAAGGACAGGAGGTTACCATAAGCCTGGATGCATATGGAAAAAAGTCTTTCCCCGGATATGTGGAAAAAGTTGATAAAATTACAACAAATAAACTTTCTAACATGACCACCAGTTTTACAACATCAGGGACCTATACAAAAGTAACACAGCTTATTCCAATTAAGATTAAGTTAAATGAAAACATTAATCTAAAAAACATCATCGGTACGAATGCAAACGTAAAAATAAAGATAAAATAAAGGTAATAAATTTTAGGTAAACAATAAAATTTTGTCTTAGGTATATAATTTAATTTTATATAATAATATATATTATAAGGAAATCCCCCTGATAGAGTTTCAGCAAAACTTGTCCTATCAGGAGGATTTTTATTCTATTGTTAAGTAAAAAATTAAGTATTAAGTGTTAAATATTCCTACGAGTAAAGTTTTCAAAAATTCTTGAAAAGAAACTTGAAAATCCGATAATGATAGCTTTTTATTAGGTTGATTTACCATTTCCCCCTTGGCTACATTATCTTTAATAACTGGTGAAAATCCAGCGATAAAACTAAACTGATATTGGCAGAAGTGTTGTACCTGACGTTGTGTCAGAGTTGGAAACAATGAATGCAATAAGCTATTTAGATCATGATAATGTATAAGAAAATTATGTCTGATTTTTTGTAACGATTCATTTGGTATGTTTTGAGCATATAATGGTGTCAGTCTGGCATAAAGACTTATCATTCCAAGATACTTACATGTTATACTGGACCAATATAAACAAAATGTATCAACTTCTGAGGTTGAAATTGCGTTATCCGGACTGGCTTCCTTAAGTTCCTGTATCCATTCGGCAAGTTCATCAATCAGAATGGTAGCATATATTTCCTCCTTTGTACTAAAATATTTATACAAATTTGAACGCGCAAAATCCAATTCTAAAGAGATTGATTTAATCGTTATTTTGTCGTAACTTAACGAATAAAATTGTTTCTTTGCGACTTCTTTTATTTGATTTAGACGAACATCTTTTTGTTCTTCACTTCTTGCTCTGATAAAATCCATATTTATATCACTCCAAAAAATAAAATGTAAAGTTTTTACATTACATAATTATATAACTAGTATAACACAAAAAATAGGAAATAGCAAGAGACACCGTGTCACATAAATTGATTAGCACTAATAAATGCTATTATTAGAGAGGAACTGACTAATAATCTAAAACGCATTAATTATTATAAATTATAGAAGTAAAGAAATTAATGAATCAACCAAATGATTGATACAAGGTTGATGATTATTCCATATAACTTAAAAAAAATTGAATGTTATACAAAAAACAATTATGATAATAATGATTTAATATATGATGAAATCTTAATAAAATTCGTAGCTCAAAAAATTAAGTACTCAAGAATTAAAATTGAAAGATATAACTTGGTTTATAGAGGGTTTCTCGTCAAAAAAATAAGAAACAAAATTTCATTTTAAAATTCAATTGCCAAATTGAATGAATAACAATCAAGAAGAATTGATTCAGTGAAAAGACTCTTTTGTGGAATTTCCATCCAACTATTCGTTAAACTTGCGTTTTGCGAATAGTTGGATGGAGGAAATAATACCATATCTACTCTGGTATTAGGCACATTTTACATTTTTTGCAAAACAAGTTCCCATGCTATTTTTGCTTCGCCATATTTCATCAGTATCACTTCCTCCATGTCAATGATTTTAAAAATCTTAAAAGTATTAAGGATATTACTCTTATCGAAAAATCGTTTTTTCCCCGTTTCTGTCATATATATTCCTTCTGAGATTTGCTTGCCTTGTCCAACACCGTAATTTGTGTCATTAATAGAATTAACCCTTACATATAACATGCCGTTAGTTTTTGTTACACGGATGATTTCTAATAGAATCCTATTTAATTCTATATTATCAAAATAATGGAGGCATAAATCAGCAACAATATAATCTGCAGTTTCATTTTGAAACGGGAATTTTTCTCGTAAGTCAAACTGTCTTGTTTCTATATCAGGAAAATATTTATGGATAAATTTCATGGATTCTGACGAGATATCACAACTAATAAGATTGCAATTTAAAGTATGCAAAAATGACGTATCATCTCCCCAACCACACCCCAATTCAATTAAAGTGGTTATTTCACTAACCTTTCCTAGAAGATATCTATCTAACCAGCCATCATATTTAATATTTTCATTTGTCTTCATTTTAATAACTTCATCCCAATACATATGCACCTCATAAAATACTAAAAATTTTAAAATTATGACTTCTTATATTGCCTCCAATTTTGTTAGAAAATAGTTTTCACTTCACTATTTGTAACAAAATGGAATTACTTTCTTGGTAAGTTCATCAAATTGTCTGATATAATAATCAGCCTCCTGCAACAGTATTTCACTCATCTTATCCTCTTTTTTATCCAGATATTCTGTAAATACTGTTTTCATTCCTACCCTTCTGGCCCCAGCTAATTCATCTGAACCGCCGTCTCCGACAAATAAACTTTCATCTGCTTTTACATTCAATTTGCTCAATGCATATTCATATATTTTTAAATCTGGCTTCATCATACCTACATCGCAGGAAAAAACTGCTTCATCAAAAAAAGACGCCAAGGGTGATTGGCTCCAATATTTACAGTCGATAACGTCTGCATTACTAATAAGGCATGTTTTAATGTCTTTTTCATGAATTTCTCTAATCGTATGTAATATTTTTTCATCTACTTCGAATAATGCTTTTTGCATTCTGGCTTGTCGTAAATTCAGTATTTCAATCATTTGTTTTTCACTTACTTTATAAGGCATGGAATAGATAATTTTATCAATAATATCCCTTTCCTCTTTAATTTTACCTAATGCACGTTCCTTATATAAATCATCTTTTTCCGCATAATGTTCCCACTCTTCTGCCGAAATTCCAACTACATCATATTCATTTTTTCCTGTGAAATATTGCGGATAAATCAAAGTAAAAAACAAATCAAAAAATACTGCTTTTATCATTTATTATTCTCCCTTTAGATAGTCTTTTCCTCGTTCCGTTTTTTTTTGCAGCTAATGTGAATTAATAATATAAATTATACCTCAATTTTCCAATTAAACAAATGTTTTTTAAAATACTCGTCAAAATCAACTTTTACATGTAACTTTAACTACTTATTTATCTTTTCATATTTCATATTTCATAGTAGCAGCTGCTCTTAAGTATTCATCATTATCTATCTTATAATAAAGCTTCCTTATGCCCTATCGTTTTTAGAGTATGTTTAATAATATAGAAGTGCAGAACATTAGTTTGCATATTCAAATTATAGAACATATGTTTTTGTGTGTCAAACATAAATATACATTTTTACACATTTATGTCCTTTTTACTGCATTTAGAAAGTTTATTGTCCTCAATTCTACTATTAGACTATTTTACGTCATTTATTATGGCAGAATATTATCTAAATAATTTCCATGACAAAAAGAAAAACCGCATTTAAGCGGTTTTAAGAAATTTTTATTTAGAAACATTTATGTCCCTCGACCAAAAAAAATTTTTCACATTAATTTGGTCGTTTCTACTACTATCACTGTTAAAACTAAAATAAAATATTTTTAATAACTAGTCCATCCAGTATGTTATTTAAACAAAAAAGGAATTTATAATTCCTACTAAGTCTTGAATTAAAATTCCTTTTTCGTATATTATATAGGAACTATAAATTCCTTTTGGTATATTATATCGGAAATGAAAAGAAATGAATTTTAGTATTTCTGTATCCTTTGCAATACCCACATGATTTCTGATTGCGTTTATGATATAATATCTTAGTTTTTGGACTCATTTCATATGATTTTCCACATTTGACGCAATTCCACCACACATTCTGTCCGTAATTTTCTAATATAATATCTTCATCTATATTCAAATATTAATATCTCTCCATTCAATGATTAGTCTGGACGTAATACTTAAAATGATGTTTTACCAGGGATAGCTTTTTTATCAGTACGCTGATGCCGTATTCATCCGCCAGAATTTCATAAATCTTGCCAGTGTTTCATTTCACAACAATATTTAAAATTCTTCCTGGAACATAGATTACTTTCATAACATTTTTACCATTTAAAGCTGCTTTTACTGAATCCAATTCTTTCGCCTTCGTTTCCACTTCTTCCTGTTTCTCATCTAATGAAATAGTCAGGTTGGCTTTTACCTTACCATTTATCTGCACAGCGATTTCCACTGTATTTTCAATGGTTTTTGCTTCTTCATAAACTGGCCAAGTTTCCTGGTATACTCTTCCCTTTTCTCCGATTATCTGCCATAATTCCTCTGTAATATGAGGCGCTACTGGGTTAAGAAGTAATAAAAGTGTTTTGAATTCCCCTTTTGTAATGCTGCCCACACGGTAAAATTCATTTACCAGAGACATCATGGCTGCAATGGCGGTATTAAACTTCATACTTTCAAAGTCAGAAGTAACTTTTTTAATGGTCTGGTGCATCTTTGTCTCAAGATTATCCGAATAAGCTTCTTCAGAAGTTACGATATCTTTTAACTTCCAAACCCTATCCAGGAAACGGCGGCAGCCTTTTACACCTTCATTAGACCAGGCAGCACTTAAGTCGAAGGCACCGATAAACATTTCGTAGGTTCTTAAAGTATCAGCACCAAATTCACCTATGATATCATCCGGATTAACTACATTACCTCTGGATTTGGACATCTTTTCATTGTTCTCACCTAAAATCATACCGTGAGAAGTTCTCTTTTTATAAGGTTCCGGGGTATTTACCAATCCCTGATCATAGAGGAATTTATGCCAGAAACGGGAGTAAAGTAAATGGAGGGTTGTATGCTCCATACCGCCGTTATACCAGTCTACCGGAAGCCAGTATTCCAGCTCTTCCTTACCGGCAAAGGCTTCGCTGTTATGTGGATCGATGTATCTTAAATAATACCAGGAGGAGCCTGCCCATTGAGGCATGGTATCCGTTTCCCTGTGAGCATGGCCTCCGCAGTGAGGACAGGTGGTTTCCACCCAGTCGGTCATGGCTGCAAGAGGGGATTCACCGTTATCGGTAGGTTCATAGCTTTCTACTTCCGGAAGCATTAAAGGCAGTTCACTTTCCGGTACAGGAACATATCCGCATTTTTCACAATGAACAATGGGTATCGGTTCACCCCAATATCTTTGGCGGGAGAATACCCAGTCTCTCAATTTATAGTTTACTTTTTTATAACCGATACCTTTTTCCGTTAGCCATTCCAGTATCTTTATCTTTGCATCTGCAACTTCCAAGCCGTTTAAGAATTCGGAATTTACTAATTTACCGGTAGAAGTGTTAGTAAAGGCAGCCTCATTTACATTACCGCCGGCAACTACTTCGATAATAGGCAGATTAAATTTTTTAGCAAAATCCCAGTCACGTTCGTCATGGGCAGGCACCGCCATAATGGCACCGGTACCATAGGTCATTAGTACATAATCGGAAATCCAGATAGGAATTTCTTTTCCGTTTACCGGATTAATGGCAGTTAAACCGTTAATTACCACGCCGGTCTTTTCTTTTACTAATTCCGTTCTTTCAAAGTCAGACTTTTTAGCCGCCTGTTCGCGGTAATTGATTAAATCCGTATAGTTCTTAATTTCATCCTTATATTTATCAATAAGCGGATGTTCCGGTGAAATAACCATATAGGTGGCACCAAATAAGGTATCCGGTCTGGTAGTAAAAATACGTAAGTTCTCTTCTTTTCCTGGAATTTTAAAGTCTACTTCCGCACCTACGGAACGGCCGATCCAGTTAACCTGGGATACTTTAATCTTCTCGATATAATCTACCATATCCAGGTCATCGATTAATTTATCCGCATATTCTGTAATTTTTAACATCCACTGGCTCTTAACCTTACGTACCACTTCGCCGCCGCAGCGTTCACATACACCTCCTACAACCTCTTCGTTGGCAAGACCAACTTTACAGGATGTACACCAGTTGATAGGCATTTCAGATTTATATGCAAGACCCTTTTTAAATAACTGTAAAAAGATCCACTGGGTCCATTTGTAATAATTGGGATCCGTTGTATTAATCTCTCTATCCCAATCAAAGGAATAACCAAGGGCTTTTAACTGTTCCGTAAAATGTTCAATGTTTTTCTTGGTAACAATCTTTGGATGGATATGATTTTTGATTGCATAGTTTTCCGTTGGAAGACCAAAAGCATCCCAGCCCATAGGATATAATACATTATATCCTTCCAGCCTTCTTTTTCTTGCTATAATGTCCAGTGCTGTATATGGTCTTGGATGTCCTACATGAAGACCCTGACCGGATGGATAAGGGAATTCAACCAATGCGAAGAACTTCGGTTTGCTTTTGTCTGTTCCTACCTTAAAGGCTTCTTCCTTTTCCCAGATTTCCTGCCATTTTTGTTCAATGTCCTTTGGTGAATAAAACTCACTCATTTTAAATTCCTCCTAATATTAATACAATAAAAAAGAGTCTGGTTTGCCAGACTCTAGCGCTGGCGCGCTGTCACTTTAGTGACTAATTTCAGATAGATAGCGCGTCATGCGCATACTGCCCGATAGGGCTTTTTATTTCATAGGAAAGTTCTCTGAACTTTCCTATGAATAAAAAAACTCTCCATCTCTAATAATCTAGAGACGAAGAGGTTCTATCAGTTAAGAACTGCAATCCGCGGTACCACTCTAGTCCATAACCCAAAGGTAATGTACTCGTATAATCTGTAACGGGATCTCCCGCTCTGCCTACTTTGTTTCAGTCAGAGAGCTCAAAAGCGAGTTCAAAGTTTTAATCTGCCATTTTCCACCACCCAATGGCTCTCTGTAAGATATCAAGCTTTTACTACTCCTTATCATCGCTGTAATAAAATGTGAAATTATTAGAGATAATTAAATCTATTGTATCATTTCTTCCTTTGTTGTCAAGTCCTTTTCTAACTGTTATAAATTTATTCAACTTCCTAACATGTATAATATTTCACTATGTGGATAATATTTCAAATTATATATACTAAGATATTATCTTTTATTACATTCTTAATTTATAAAAATGACAAAACTAATTATAGTTATAGACGGTTTGTAGTAAATTAACAGACATTACAACGCTGTTTTAAATTGTCGTTTCAGCAGTAATGTCGACTTTATTTTTATAAAGACAAAATCTTTTGTCCATAACCCAATTAAATACAACATAATCACACTGAGAACAGTTAAGATAATTAGTAATTAAATATACTATATTATCAATTGCCATGTCCTTAGTTTCTTTGCTGGCGATGAACGGATGTAAATCAAAGCACCAATCACCGTCAATAAATGCAGATTTATTTAATTTATTACAAAGTAGTTTTCCGACAGTTGTTTTTCCGACTCCAATTGGACCATTAATTATTACTACTTTCTTCATCCGTATTTTCTCCATCACAAGTTTCACAATAGTACACAATAGTAATTGTAAAAAGTCGTTATTGATATTGATATAAAATCGCCATCAAATGTAGATTTACATACGAAGATTATACCACACTTTTACAATACTGCAAATAATATAAGGAAATTACTGGAAATATACGTTACTCCTCTATTTCATATATTTCATAGTAATCATCCCTACTAACGATAACATAATCTGGTACATTAAACTCTATTTTATTATTATAATTAAAGGAATTTTCTATATCAGCTTGGAATTTGGTTAGAATAAGCTCATTTAACTTAATAAATATACTTCTTGTATTTCTTCACTTCCATTATCATATTTAATCCAGAAATCAAGTATTGATTTTTCGTGTTTACCGTCAATCATAACTTCAATTTATAAGGGTTGCTCGCACATTTGGACTACTTTCGGATTCATTTCCAAGAAAAATACATCTGTAAAAATATGTATTTTGTCTCTTTAAAATGACTGCTTAATAAATATAATGAGATTTTCACTTCACTATTGTGGACAAGTGCGAAGTAAATCACCCCTGGTATTTGGAATTTATGAGGGTTAGACTAGTTCGAAGTTATCGTTCTCTTTTCAGATAAACCATATCAACCAGTTGTTTTCCGTCTTCAAACATTGGATGGTCGTAGTTATCTATAAAAAAGTTCTTTATTCTGTGCGATTCTGTAAAACCGCAGATATTATAAAAAGAAAGAATCGAATGACAGTCGCCAGTTCCGACAAACATAACATTGCAATCAGAATAATGGGCAAACAGATATTCTATCAGGCTTTTCCCATAACCTCTTCGTTGATACTCAGGCAAAACAGCAATGTTTTTAAGCTCATAAATACAATCGGCTTCTTTGGTTACTACACACTCAGCTTTTATACCATCATCATCCAAAACAAACATTTCACCATTCTCAAGGTATTTATCAATCATGTTTTCCTGTTCGTCAGCCAATAAAAGCAAAGCAATATATTCTTTTTTGGCACCCATAACTTTTTTAATATTCACTTTTTTCTCCTCTGCAAATTATTTTCACTCCTGTTTATAAATATAATAGGGAGTTGGTTTGTTCGGCTAATTGAAAGTTATAGCTTATCCTTATTCCAATAAAGGAAACTCACTGTATAATAGAATGACTGTGAATAAAAAATTCTTCCTGACTCGGCTGGTATTTTTTCTCCATGCTTTCTAAACGCTCGTCAAAACGCCCAGCTTCTTGTTCATCTATCTCAAATACAGGACTTTGATAGTAAACCCATTTCCTTCCGTCTAAGAAATCTGGTTTGAGTTCTTTAACCATCATTGCAGCCGGATAGGTTCCATTTTCAAGACAGACGTTGTACTTTTTACAACTCTTAAAACCGCGGCTTACATAATTATTCGGATTTCCAAATATTACAATCACATCATAATCAAGTGCGGCCGCCCGTTCAAAGGAATACTCCATTAGTTTTTTTCCATACCCCTTTCTCTGATATTCTGGCAAAATGCAAACTGGACCGAAAGTGAGGATGTCTTTTTCTTCTCCAGACTCATTAATTAGTTTTGTTTTCGTATACATGATATTCCCAATAATCTGGTTATCAACTTCGATTACCAGATCCAACTCCGGCAGAAAGTCTTTGTGGGATCGCATAACATGAACTAAATAGTGTTCAATACACCCCGGAATATATAAATTCCAAAAAGATTTTCTTGTTATTTCTTCAACTTTCTCATAATCTGTTTCTTCTTCATTCCTAATCTTAATCATTTTGTTCATTTAAACCTCCGGTTATTTACTTAAGGCCAATTTTAGTACTTTATTATGACTATCTACTCAAGAAAATCAAGCTGCATGGTCAGTTAATTTATTATACTTTTTATTTCATCAACAACTTGTGCAATTGTTTTTTTATCGGTATTGATAACATAATCGTCATGATGAGGTTTCATTCTTAACCATTCAAATAATACTTCGTTAGTTCATATGAAAGATAAAACGGCATCAAAATATGGAAATAGTTCACTTCTTCGGATTACATCAGCTTCCTCAGAAAAACAATTACTAATTAATCCAATCAAATAACCCTTTTTTTTCAAAGTTGAAAGCATAGGAATAATTTCAGAATGTAACTGTCTAAAACACTCTTCCTTTGCTGCAATACGTTTTTCTACTAGTTTCTTTAAAAGTGTTTCGGAGTAACAATGATTCTCTTTAAGAATTATTTCCAATGCTTCCTCCAATATTAAATTCCCTATAGAGCGTTCATGTTCAGTCGGACGCCAAAGAGACTGAAATTTGTCTTCTGGAATTCCTGCATCCTCCGCCATCTGTGCTCCGAAATATAGCGGACTATGATAATGAGTAATCAACGTTTCAAACATGTCAAAAATTACTGCTCGTGTCATTGTTTTTCCTTCCTGAAAATCTGATTTGTCCTTTTCTTTCTTTTGTACTTTGTTAGCTTACTTAGATATAACGGAAATTATCATTATCACAAACTTAAGTTCTTCATGTCAATTTTGTCTTCCCTTACACGTAAAACACCATCTATGTCTGCCACACATAAATATCCATTTTTTCTGATAATGAGAAACGTTCCTCAATCAACGCGGCATTTTCATGATCAAAAAGGGCTTCAAAGAAAAGTGATTAAGAGCCATCTCCATTTTAAGTATAACTTTTTTAACTCATCGCTTAGTTAATCGAGAACTTCAAATGTAAACTTGCATGGCTTTTCACCGTTTGTATTGAGTGGTGATGAATTGATTTCTTTCAATTTCAACTTTACTCCCAAAGCGTTTTGATAGTGATATAAAAAGTGTCCTGCACAACAACCGCAGTATGTAGGTGAAACAGAAAAAGGTTGTTTTAATTTTTTTATCGAACTACAGGCACAAGTGGTTTTACCCGAGTGAACACCATTTTGATAGCCGCTAAATGTAATTGTAAATGTACCGTCGTCATTTAGATAAGGCGACATCATATATTGAATGTTTGACATCAATGCAAGTTTTTCAGAAAAAGATTTATCCGTGTGTTCCAAGGCAAATGCCTTACAATCCTTGTCACGCTGACCTCCTTTACAACAACCTTGTTTTTCCATAATTGAAAGACATTGCTCCCTTGTGAGCAACTTATCCATTTTGTCAATTAGAGAAATAATATTATGCGGATTATTGCAGTCAGCTTCAAAGTCCATTTGCTCCATAATCTCGCCGTTGATTTTCTGCTTTTTCATTGTGTCTCTTATCTTTTTTAAAGTCGGCATTTTTATCCCTCCATAAAATTTTATCTGCACTCATAATTCAGAATAATAGAAATCCATAAGGTTTTATCGTTTACATAAATAACCAGATTTAAACTTCCTCATACACTTAACTGTTTCCTCATGACAAGCCCTTGTTCCGTCTCTTTCGTGACATAAAATCCCGCTTTTTTATACATCTCAAAATGTCCGCCAAAATCTGAGGATTGATAACTGGATTCTTTATACGGGTATACCTCCACAAAGTCAAACCCGTCTTGAGCCGCTTCCTTACACACACGCTCCAATAATTGGGTAGCAACGCCCTGTCTTTTCATGTCCGGTGCGATCATGAAACAGAATATGGATTTCACCTTTATGTCTTCTTTAGCTTCTTCTAAAGGTACATATGACATAAACCTCTGCCAGCTGGCACATTTCAGGCAATCTGATTTCGTATTCGCATTACACCAGCCAACCACCATATCTCCATTATAGGCAAGATAACCTTGAATGTTATTATCTTTCACATACTGAAAAGCACATTCTCTTCTTTTCTCTGCGGTTGAAAGGTCTATGCTCATATAATCCTCGTTACACCAACACACGCAATAACATTTATGCTCGTCCACATTATCATCGTGTGGCGTAATATCAAAAAAATGTACATAATCTTCTGCAAGGTCGGGTGTCAGTTTGCGTATTTCAATAGACATTTATTTCCTCCTTTGATATAGATAATTTATATTGGAATATTCTTTAAAATAAAGGTTTGACTTTTATCTAAGTCGTCTCTTTCTAGTATTCTTGGGTTAAAAATATCAATATTATTTTCTTCACTTTCATGAAAAAATCGCATTTTAACCTCCCTAATAATTGTCGGTTTAGTAGTAATTCCGGTTTTATTATAATAAAGACAAAACCCCTCAAACACTTTAGTTTAATCATCATTCGTATACCACATGGTTTTTGCGCATATATACTTCTTCATCATAAGTTATTCTGTCTTTTTCTAACGGCATATTATATCCTGTTAGAAACTTTTATGCTTTTCCATTGGATTGGTAGAAACTCTGCAAATATAAATATGTGTAGTTTAAATATATCACTAAATGGATAATATTTCAAATTATATACTAAGATATTATATTTTATTACATACCCAATCTATGGAACGACAAAACCCCTCAAACACTAAAGTTTAAAGAGCACTGAAAAAGTCTGTTCGCATTGAGTGAATGGATTTTTTGCATGAAAATAGTATAATTATGCTATAAACAAGGATAAAAGGCGGGGAAATATGCTGAAAGAAAATGTGCAAATGAAACTGTCACAGTATAGAAATCTGTATGATATTTTAATCCCTAAAGATAACTTACTGAGAAAAATTAAAGAAAACATAGATTTCAGCTTCGTTAACCCAATGCTGAAAGAACAGTACTGTGAAAAATTCGGTCGACCGGCAGCCGAACCGGAGATGATGTTTAAACTGATGCTTTTGAAAAAGCTTTTACTGCCTTTGCGGTTAATATAAAGAGAATTGTAAAGATGATTGAAATGAAAGAGGCCTAATAAGGCTGTTTTTAGTTTGCGGACGCATAACAAATGTTTCTCAGCTGTATAATAATGCACCAAACCCCTGCTATGAAAAAAAACCAGGGGTTTTTCAGTGCTCTTAAGTTTAAAGGGCTAATAGATGGTTATAGTTATGTTGTTTATTTTTTGGTTTTAGTTTTTCGTTATGAAATATGTCGAACCAATTTAGTATATATTACATCTGGAGAGATAAATGTATTAATGTGCCAGACATGACTGCCTCCTCAAAATATAACTCATGTTCCAATGGAAGATACCGCCAAATCCCCCTATTCAAACCCTCAACATTAAGTAGAGTTAAATATGTGTCATAAGCATTCACACATCCTCCAGTTGCAACTGTCCTTAAATAGTTCTTTCCCTAACCATCTTTAATATATCTTAAATAACCAGGGACAACTTCTCTCACTCCGCAATACACTCTGCGATGCCCTTATTACTCCCATGCTCTTGTTCCTAAGAAAGATCGTAAATACTTTACCATACACAAGTGTGTCAACCCCAAATGCCCTTATTATCTACACAACCAATGTACCGAATGATGACTTAAAGGGCTATAAGAAAAATGAGTATAAGCTACACTATCTCTACCGTGAGTTTACTATGAATTTCTTTAAGATGAGTCTGGATACCCTGCCAAAGAACGCCTCATCCCTGAAATTCAGGAAAAACGATGCTCACATCATGTCGCTTTGTCTTACCCTTCATGTAAATCTCAGTCTGTCTTTGCGTAAGACTTCACAGGCTTTATAGGACCTCTACGGCATCAACATATTTACTAATTGTAATGGTAATGTAAAAAATAGGCTATTTTTCATAATAATGGAAAGAAATGTATTGCTTAATTGTCAAAATAAATATATAATGTAAGCGTATTGTACTTTTTACTTCAAAATCAAAAGAAAATTAAAGTGACAAAGGCAAACCTGCCGAAAGACAGGGACGCAAAGCTACGGGCCTAAGGTTTATACTATGGTCGCCGGGTTGCCATGAATTCACAGACGAGCCGTGGCTTTTTTGCCGGCTCATTTTTCTTTTTTAAATTACTAGTTTCATGGAGCACATTTTCTTTTTTGATAAAATAATAATACAAAGGAGAATGATGATGAAAAAATTTAGTATCAATGTAGAAGGAAATACTATGAAAATTGTACTTGACGGTACCTTTGGAGATGAGGATATTAAAGTCTTCAGACAAGAATATGGAGCAGCGGTTTCTAAAATTAAACCGATTCAGTATACATTGGAACTGGATGCCAGAAATATGGGTGTAATTACTACGGACAAGCAGGATAAGCTGAAACAATTCTTTATTCTTTACAAGCAAACCGGTTTTCATACCGTAACTCTTCGAATACTGGATAGTGCAGTTTTATCCATGCAGGTAAAAAGACTTGCTATGGAAGCTGGTATAACCGATTTTAAAATCTTATAATATAAATTTTGACATTCTATAATGCTTACTTTATAAATTAACATGAATAAATTTAAGGAGGAGCAAAATTTGGTTAAGGTAAAAATAAGAGATTTGGCTGTCAGCCACGGTAAAAAAGTCATGGATAATAAAATGTATATCGAGCATTTTAAGAAACGTGGGAAAGACGTGGAACATTTTCTAAAAGATATAATAGGCAGGGATAAACGTTACCTCTTTGATGAGGATGGTCAGAATACTCTCACACTTTCCATAGAGGCTGTAGAGGAATTATTTCATAAAACCGGACTTTCCGGTGCAGATATGGATATGATCATATTATCCAGTCAGCTTCCGGAATATATTGCTCCTCCTACTTCAATTAAAATCCATAGTTTAATTGGTGGTAAAAAAGAATGTATCTGTTATGATATGAATTCTAACTGCTGCGGCATGACCTTGGCCTTTGACTGGATTTCCAAATATATGTCCGTCAGCCCTAATATTAACCGAACCCTGCTTATTGGCTGTGATTATATTAATTTAATCATTGATACAGAAGAAGAAAATCTCTATGGCCATTACGGTGACGCAGCCTGTGCAGTTATTCTGGAAAAAACCGAAGAAGAACGTGGCGTCCTGGATTCCATGTGTATTGTAAAGAATGAAGGCGTGGATGTAGCCCTTATTCCCGGTTGCGGGTTTTCCAATATGTTCCGCTCAAAAGACCGGGAGGAACTCCTTATTAAATTTACACCGCCGGAAGAAAATGTCCCGGAATCAGCTGTTGAAACCATCACTACGGTTCTTGGAAGAAATGAATTAAAGCCATCGGATATCCGAATGTTCTGCTTTTCCCAGTACGCTCTTATCAATATTCAAAAAATAAGAGAAATACTTAACATTGACGAAGAACACAGTTTATATATCGGTGATATTTACGGATACACAGGAACCAGCAGTCCCTTTATTACCTTATATGAAGCCATAAAGAGAGGCCAGGTAAACAGAGACGATTATATTGTCTTATGGACAATCGGCTGCGGTTCAGAAAATATTGGTCTGCTGTTTAAATACTAACAGCAGGCAACATTTCTAAAACTTTCAATGATAAAGGGGAGCGCATGTGTTTGTAAATAAAAATCTTGCAGATGTATTAGATAAAAAATGTTTGGAATTTGAGGACAGGGAAGCCCTTGTTTATCCTTTAACCGGTGAAAAATTAACTTATGGCCAGCTAAAAGAACTAAGTACTTCCTTTGCTAAAGGACTGGCTGCTTTAGGTGTTAAAAAAGGAGATCATATTGCTATTCTGTCTTTAAATTCACCTCTGTATGTAGCCTTGGAGATTGCAGCTGCCAGAATCGGGCTGTATTGGTATGTATAAATACAAGCAGTACAAAAAGTGAGCTTTCCTACGTCCTTAACCAGTCGGAAAGCACCTTTTTATTTATTACAAAGGGTTTTAAAGGTAATCCGTTTATGGAGCATTTACAGAGCCTTTGCCCGGAGCTTAAAAGCGCAGAACCCGGCTGCCTTTCCAGTAAAGAACTGCCTAAGTTAAAAACCGTTGTTTCGCTGGATAACACACAATTTCCCGGTACATTTTCTTTGGGTGCCATGTTAAAACTGGGTAAAAAAATAAACACGGAAGAATTAGCCCAAATTCAAAATCAGGTTACTTCAAAAGATCCTCTTAATATCTTCTATACCTCGGGTACCACGGGTAAAGCAAAAGGTGCAGTCTTAAATCACTTTTCCACGGTAAATAATGCCATAACTTCCGGAGAACGTATGGAATATGATCCGGAGGACAGGATTTTACTATGTCTTCCCCTCTTCCACGTTATCGGTTTTGTTTTAAGTACCATATCCGGTCTCCTCTATGGTTCTGCTATCGTCATTGCCGAACGTTTTGAGACCAAAAAAGTACCGGAATTGATTATGGAAGAAAGTTGTACGGTATTTAACGGCGTTCCCACCATGTTTAATTTTCTCTTAAACAATGATTTAAGTATATTTGACCTTTCTAGTTTAAGAAAAGGTTTTATAGCCGGCTCCTGCTGCAGTGAAGACCTTCTTATGAAAATTATTGAAGAATTAGGCATTGAAAACATCGCTAATTTATATGGACAAACAGAAGCCATAGGTATTACACAGATGGCTGCCGAAGATGTGCTTTACCACCGTCTCCATTCCATTGGAAAACCCTTACCCGGCGTTGAAATTAAAGTTTTAGATTTCTCAACCGGTGAAGAGGTAATCTGCGGAGAAAAAGGTGAATTATGTGTGAAATCCGTTTATATTATGGACGAATATTATAAAAACATGGAAGCTACAAATAGGGCTATTGATAAAGACGGTTGGCTGCATACCGGCGATATTGTCAGTTGTGACAGTGAAGGTTACATAACCATTAAAGGCCGTATAAAGGAGCTTATCATCCGCGGCGGCGAAAATGTTTCTACTGTAGAAATTGAAAATGTTTTAAAACGTCATAGAGGGATTATGGATGCTGCTGTTATTGGTGTTCCTGATGAACTTCTGGGCGAAGAAATTTTTGCATTTATTATTAAAAAGCCAAATGCAGAAGCTCTGGAAAAAGAAGTGATTCTGGATTTTGCCCACAAAAATATGGCAAAGTACAAAGTCCCTAAGTATATAGTATTTGTAAATAGCTTTCCTGTATCTTCAAGCGGAAAGGTTCGTAAGTCTATATTACGGGAACAGGCTAAGAAAGAATTGGAAAAGGTGTTAATTTAAAATTAGCAGCTCCCCTGGTATTAAAATCTGATTTTTAGATATTCAGATAAAAATGTATTCAAAGAACTATTATAAAACTTATTTAGTAATGCTTTTGTTTCTATATTTTGCACCGTCCGTTTTGATATTAAAGTCTTACATAAAAATCGCCTCTGGAATAAATATGGGTGTACCGGCAATAATTATAATGCCGATGGAATAAATGCAACCGGCGTATGGGTTCAGGTTTTCTGAAGCTTATGCCGGTTGCTTATTCTACTTACAGGTATTGGTGCCAGTCTATCTTCAAAAATGAGACTTAGTTGGCTTAATACCATGTCCCAGTTCCTGTAACGTTGCGTCCATTTCTTTAACACATTCATGGATGCCAGATACAGCATTTTTTCAAGGGATGTATCATTAGTGAAGGAATTTTTCGTTTTGGTAACTTTACGGAACTGATTTGAAATCAGATGCGAATTCCATTTTGTCAATTAGAGAAATAATATTATTCGGATTATTGCAGTCAGCTTCAAAGTCCATTTGTTCCATAATCTCGCCGTTGATATATAAATTCGTCAGTATACTGACCACTATAATACCTACAATTGATTTTTAATCAATATCTTGAATTAAATATGGATAATATTCTATAAATCAAAAGCTGCCTGACAAATGTTGTAAGCAGCTTTTGGAAGTATAATATTATTAAGTTAAATTAATAAAAGTTTATCATCTCTTATATCTTCTGCTGTCCATCCGATAACAGCAAAATTTCCATCTGTGTGTTTATCTACTTTATTAATCCATTCAATTTCATTACTGGCTTTCGCTGATAATAATGGATTATTGGTTCCAGTACGGTACAAAGATGCATTAATCACCCACCATTTACTTGATATTTTAGCACGTTTTAAATCCTCCTCTAAACGTTTTGCTTCATATACCGGTGTAGCTTCGGCAAGTGTAACAATGATTACTTCTGTTTCTTCCCGATTTCTAAGCCTTGGCAGCAGCTTTTTAGCTGATTCCGGAATGTCACCTTGAGAACGTTTCATTTCCTGATTATAGCTTTGTGTTGAATCCAATAATAACAATGTATGACCCGTAGGTGCGGTATCAATTACTACAACCTGGTTATCAGCTTTTTCCACAATTTCTGCAAAAGCCCTGAAGACGGCGATTTCCTGGGTGCATGGGGATTTTAAATCTTCTTCTACATAAGCTATGTCATCCTCTGACATAGTTTCCTTTGCTTTACTTAGTACCTCATTCTGGTATTTTCTTAATTCTTCCTTTTCATCAATATGACTCATTGTAATACCCGCTGATTCATTAATAACGAATTTTAGATGGGCTGCCGGATCCGTAGTAGTCAGATGTACTTTTTTACCTCTTTTGGCAAGCCCCAAAGCAATGGATGCGGCTATGGTGGTTTTACCGACACCACCTTTTCCCATAGTAAATATGACTTTTTATCCGAATCATACAAATCAGTTATAATGTCATTTATTTGAGGAATTACTTTAGCATTGATTTTTTCTTCACAGAATTTATAATTATCCCTTGTTAATAACGCTCTGACGTTTTCTATGCCGGTAATATTATATGCTCTTAAAGGAATCGTATAAATTCTTAATTTCTTTATTCCCTCAGGCATATCCAAAAGTGCATTTTGCTGTTTTAGATACAAACTCTCGGATATTTTGTCATTATATGAGGACAGGACACCATTTATGATTAAAATTTGGTTGTTAATACCAATCTCTGCTAATTCCTTTGAAGCTCTTTCCGCTTCTGCCAGGGGTGTTTTCTCCGGTCTTGAAACCAGTATTAACGTAGTAATTTTCTTGTCTGCTAAGGTTTCTACAGCCTTTTTATATATTTCCTTTTTACTTTCCAAACCTGATAATTGACCAAGACAGGATGCACCATGGGTATTTTGACTAATAAAATTACTCCAGGCAGAGGGAAGTTGGAGCATTCTTAAAGTATGTCCCGTGGGTGCAGTATCAAAAATGATATAATCGTAATCTCTTTGTACCTTTTCATCCGTAATAAATTTGGAAAATTCAGTAAATGCTGCAATTTCAACGGTACAGGAACCGGAAAGTTGTTCTTCCATATTATTTATTACCACATCCGGGAGCTGACCACGATAGGGGCAATAACACTTTCCCGATATTCCTCTGCCGCTTTTATTGGATCCAGATTAGCCACTACAAGATTTGGAACATCGTTTATTATAACTCCTTTATTGTTCAGTTCTGTTTGGAAGACATCCTGTAAATTAGATGCAGGATCCGTACTGATAAGCATAACTTTTTTTCCGTTATCGGCTAAAGTTACTGCAGTAGCACAAGCTGTGGAGGTTTTTCCAACTCCACCCTTTCCGGTGAAAAAAAGATACTTCGTAAGTTCTGCTTTATTTAGATCGAATTGTTCCATTTTACGAACTTCCTTTCAGTATTTACAATTCTATAGGCAAATGCGAAACTATTTTGTTTTTTAAATATACCATACAATTAGCAATCTCCTCCGGAACAGCTGCATCCCCTAGTCTTTTTAATTTTTGCATTCATTAAATTAGGTTTTACACCAATATAAATTTTAGGGATGTTAAGTAATTTTACAAATTCATCATTGGTAGGATATCTTCCGGTGATAACAATTTCATCATTTAATACGATAATTGGTAAACTTTCTACACCTTTTTCCTTTAAACAATTATTTACTAACTTGTTATTTACAAATTCCTGTGGTGTATTCGTCAGATTATACCTGTCAATATTAATTCCATTCTTTTTCAGTGTATTAAGTATTGTTGAGATTCTCATCAGTTCCGGATTTACTCCAACTCCACAAAGACCTGTAGGACAACACATTGCCGGTTCAAATATTTGCATTTTTTTCATACTGCAGCCTCCTATATTATTTTATATAAACTTTATTTGTATCAAAATATCTTTTTTTAAAATAAAGTGCCAGGTTAACAAGACTTATCATAACCGGGACTTCAATCAACGGACCGATTACAGCTGCAAATGCCTGATCTGATGAGATTCCAAAAACAGCTACTGCGACTGCGATAGCAAGCTCAAAGTTGTTGCTTGCTGCTGTAAAGGACAATGTTACTGCCTGTTCATAATTAACTCCCTGTCTGTAGGACATATAAAAACTTACTAAAAACATGATAGCAAAATAAATTAATAATGGTATTGCAATTCGTATAACATGCATTGGTAATGCTACTATAAATTGACCTTTTAATGCAAACATCACAACAATTGTATAAAGTAATGCAATTAGTGCTAGAGGTGATATTTTAGGAATAAATACATTTTCATACCATTCCTTATTTTTCACACGTAATAGCACAAGTCTGGTTAAAAATCCGGCCGCAAATGGTATCCCAAGATAGATCAGTACACTTTTTGCCACATCCAATATAGAAATATTAATAACCTGACCGCCCCAGGATAATCCCAGCCATTTTGGAAGAACGGTTACAAACAGATAAATATAAAATGAGTATAAGAATATCTGGAAAATAGAATTTAATGCAACCAGTGCAGCGCAATATTCATTATCTCCTTTAGCCAGGGTATTCCAGACAATAACCATAGCAATACAGCGTGCGAGCCCTATAATAATTAATCCAACTGCATAACCCGGCATATCCGGCAATAATAAAACTGCCAGGAAGAACATCAACAAAGGTCCAATAATCCAATTTTGAACTAAAGAAAGTACAAGAACTTTCTTATTTCTTGCTGCGTCCCCAATTTTTTCATATTTGATTTTTGCCAAAGGCGGATACATCATTATAATTAAACCAATTGCAATTGGCCAAGATATGGTACCCGTACTCATTCCTTCCAAGGTTTTGCCTAGTTCCGGAAATGCAAAACCACCTAATATCCCAATACCCATAGCCAAAAAAATCCATACTGTTAAAAAACGGTCTAAAAAAGATAATTTACCTTTCTTTTGTTCACTCATATATAATATCCTCCTTGAAAAAGATTTTATTTATCACAGATATCGTTGGAGCAATTTTTACTTTTCTCATAATCCAGCTGGTAAGTTGGAAGTTGTTTCAGCTTAACAAGCAGATAATCCCATAGTTCAATATTCTCCTGCTTAAAAGTATCATTGATTCGATAATACGCCCATTGTGCTTTTTTATAGTAATCAAGAATTCCGCATTGTTTTAAGACAGTCAAATGTCTTGAAGCATTGGATTGTGACATCTCAAGACAAAACTCAATTTCACAGACACACATTTCTCTATCTAAAAGCAATGATAAGATTCTTAATCTGCTTTCTTCTGACAGTGCTTTGAATATTTCTACCAAACTGACTCCCCCCTTATATGATTAGATTGATATATGAGCATATAGACATATTATATGATTAAATAAAATCTTTGTTCCTATGATTTTTTATTCTTGCGAAAGTGTTTATGGCCTCCGGAGAGATTAAATACTTCTTTAAATCCATGATTTAACAATATGTTTTGGGCAGCATTTCCGGTAACTCCTTTATTGCAGTAAGTTACGGTTACCGTATCCTTATCAAAATCATTCAGAGCTTTTCTTAATTTAGAGTGAGGAATATTTTCAGCAGTCTTAATATGATCTTTATCATACTGTGACACAACTCTTGCATCAATTAGTTTATAATTTTCTCCCGACTTAATTAATGTATCCAATTCATCTGGAGTAATTAGTTTTCTGTTTCCATTAATTGCATTATCCAAAATCATTCCCGTATACATAACCGGATCTTTCGTTGTGGAAAATGGCGGAGCATATGCTAAATCCAAATGGAATAAATCCTCTGCCTTAGCCTTATAAGTAATTGCCGTAACAAAAACATCAATTCTTTTATCAACACCGTCATAACCAACGATCTGTACACCTAAAAGCCGTCCGCTTGCTTTATCGGCAATCCCCTTGATTATCATTTCTTTTCCACCCATGTATTCAGGTTTATTTGGCTTTATATTATGACATACCACTACTTCATATCCTTCGGCTTTTGCTTCTCTTTCCGATAAACCTGTCTGTGCAACTGCCAAGTCAAAAACCTTGAATATTCCGGTACCCAATATTCCCCTGAATCTCAGATTACCTCCGGTAATACTATCCCCTGCAATTCGGCCGGTTTTATTTGCAGTGGAGCCCATAGGACGATATACCTTTTTACCGGTTATAACATGAAACTGTTCTATACAATCGCCGCAAGCGTAAATATCTTCCATGTTTGTTTCCATCTTCTCATTTACTTCAATGGCTTTCGTAACACCTAATTTTATTCCTGCTTTTTCAGCCAGTTCCGTATTTGGTCTTACTCCGGTGGAAATCAGAATAAAATCTGTTTTTATTTCTCTTCCATCCTCTAACATAATACCTTTCTCATTAATTTCCTGTACAGTAACACCTGTAAATACTTTTACGCCATTTTTTTTCAGATGGTCCTCAACATATACCGACATATCGGTATCAAGCCCCGGTGTTACCTGGGAAAGTTTTTCTATCAGGGTTACCTCAATACCAAGAGCTTTCAGGTTCTCACACACTTCAAGGCCTATAAATCCGGTACCGATAATAACGGCAGATTTCGGATTATTTTCAGTAATAAAACCTTTTATATGATTCATATCTCCAATATTACGAAGTGTAAATACATTTTTATATTCGATACCCTTTATCGGCGGTACAGACGCTCTTGCTCCTGTTGCAATCACAAGTTTATCATAGCTGTCCATGAAGATTTCTCCTGTAGCAAGATTTTTAACTTCTACCGTTTTAACTTTACCGTCTATAGCTATTACCTCATGATTCGTAAAAATATCAACATTGTATTTACTCTTAAAAAATGCAGGATTTCTGGGCGTCAACAATTCTGCATTATCCACTTCTCCGCCTATATAATAAGGCATACCGCAACTGGAATAAGAGATATAATCCCCTTTATCATATATTATGATTTCTGCATCTTCCCTATTTCGTCTTGCCTTAGCTGCAGCACTTGTTCCCGAAGCCACCGCACCTATGATAATTAATCGCATTTATTCTCCTCCTTAACAGTTTTACAAATGCAGGATTGCTTATCCGTTGTTATAAAGTGCCATACTTCTTTCACCTCATTAACTTTTTCCGTATTTAAGCTGTATTTCATCCAGGCACCCTCTCTTCTGCCATAAACCAGGCCGCTTTCGGTTAATATTTTCATATGATAAGAGAGTGTTGGCTGAGTAATATTAAAAGATTCTAATATATCACAAGCGCACAGTTCACCGCAGGATAACATATCGATTATCTTTAATCTTGTTTCATCAGCAAGGGCTTTAAAAATCGGCACATAATCACTATAATTGTATTGCATCTATTCACCTCTCATAGAAATATTTCAATGATATAGATATTTATCTATATCATCATTATATGTAACATATAGATAATTGTCAATATGCTGCTCTTTTTAATTAATATTTTTTTCTCTATTTTAATGACAAAACCCCTTAAAACTTCCAATAGTTTTAAAGGGTTTAAAATGTAAATCTATATTAAATTATAATAACATTCAAATTCCTCCATTCTTTAGTTACCGATGTTTTTACTTCTATGCTCTACCAGTATAACATCATGCCATTTTCCGTTCTCCATTTTTCCAACACGTTCTCTGTAACCGATTTCTCTAAATCCACATTTCTTATGTAATTGCCTGCTTGGTATATTTTCTTTAATAATTCCTGATTGTAAAGTCCAATACCCCTCTTTTTCTGATTGATCAATCAAATTATTAAGAAGTGCAGTACCAACACCCATTCCTTTGTATTCTTCTCCAATATAAATACTGACTTCGGCTACGCCGGCATAAACACAACGGCTTGATACAGGAGATATAGCTACCCATCCTACTATTTTATCTCCTGAACGGGCAACAAAACGGCAATTCGTATTATGCCCCCGATTCCAATCTTCCCAAGTTGGTATATCATTTTGAAAAGTAGCAATTCCCGTTTTAATTCCGGCTAAGTATATGGCAGAAACCTGCTGCCAATCTGTTTCTTTCATATTATCTATTATGAAGTCCATAATTTCTCCTCTCCTTTGTGCGCTTTTTCATGTGCACCTTTACTAATTCCATTTTAAAGTACCGGTTACGCTATTTAACTGCAATTATTATCTTTGACTGATTGAACTAATATCTGCAGGCTTTCTAAAACTTGATTTCTTTTATCCTCCGGAATGGAACGAAAGATGCTGGTGTAATAAGCAAACATATTATCTTCAATGCTTTTAAATACCTCGGTCCCTTTATCCGTTAACTGAATTGATATATAACGCCTGTTTTCTGGATCTGTTTCCCTTTTTACTATTTCAGCATCTACTAAATTATTAATTGTTCTGCTCATGGTACTTTTATCTAATTCAAGTAACTCAGCAAGATCAATCAAGGAAATTTTCTTAGCTCTTCCGATTTCAACTAATGCATGGCATTGAGAAATAGTCACTCCGCAGCATGAGGCATCACTTTTTTCTAGAATACCTAAATTTCTTACTAGTATTCGCAATAGTTCTCTCAAGGTTTCGCTTCCTTGGTTTAACATCCATTCACCTCTTTTCTCTGTCTGAATGCATTATATCATACAACAGTTGTATTATGCAACCATATTTTTATTTTCTCGAAAGCAAAGTGAGAATAGCAGGCTTGCAATAATTCGAAGGCGTACGCGAACCGTAGAAGCTCACAAAGCGTGTTACTTCCGGTTATTATTATTTCAATTTGTTTTCTCAATTATTTTGTAATTCGGTCAATCCCTATCATAATAAGTTCTTAATAACTTGAAGATTATACTTTAATAATAAGAAAAAGAGATCTTTTTTTGTATTAAAATCCAAACTATTAAAGTCCTTTTTTATCTTTCTCGTAAAGTTTTTGGATAAATCTTCTTTCATACTTATGGTTATAAAAGCTTTTAATAGATCATTGAAAAAAAACCTGGAATCCTGATTCTTGTTTAATACTTTCATAAAACTCTGTATAGCTTCCCTATGCTCAGGATCTATATAAGTATTAATTATAGCGTCCCGGTTAAAGGTATAGTTTATATTTAATTTATTTTCGAAACAATATAGCTCACTTATATTGATTAAATTAATAGCTTTAATATTGTCATTAATAAAATAAGTATTATTTTGAAATGTTTTACTCATTTTTAAAACTATTAAAGGAAGATTTAATCTCCCTAAATGAATTTCATTTACTTTAAATGCCAGCTTACCGTTCACTTTTATTGGTTGTAACTCTAAGTTTATACCGAAGTGAATACTCAAAGTTTTCATTGAAGTTTTAACGACAATATTATTTTCAGCTAATTCAATATATAAACCATTAAGTATGATCCCTTTAGGCAGTTTATTCTGTAATTTTACACTGACATCTTTGGCGATTAAACGATTCAGTTCTTTTTCCGTAATCGTCAAATTATTTTCACCAAATAAATCAGGATCTGATTCAATTAATATTTTTTTAACTAAATTATATTCTTTTCCGACAGTAATGATATGTGATGGTTTTATAAGATATAGAAACAGAAAGATAATTATAAATAATATTAGTATTACTATCAATTTTCTGCCTGCCCTCATAGTTTAACCACCTCAAATATTCTTTTTAACGGATTTGTATCATTTTCCCGGTTTTAACAGATACACTGCATTTATTTTAGTGTAATGCAATCTTTTATCTTGTGTATTTATCACTCTTATTGTATGACTAATTAAGACTAAATTATTGCCAATATTAAAAAATATATAGGATGTGATTTAAAAATATACACGAAATCAGAATAAAGGTGGATATATGAGAATATGAATTATTGATCCATTTATAAGAAAAGAGAAAAAACATGAACATTTTACTGAATAAATCCAAAGATGTGATTCTAGAAATATTATTAAGTATCTGCTTAATAAAGCTTTTCCTCCAATCCATTAAGTGTATCAGTGAATTTTTAGAAAAGCTTTTATTATGTTAAACTTCAGTTGATTTTTCAGGCAACACAACTGATAATATCAACGAAATGCCGGTTAAAACGATAAAAGTTATAAATAAAACAGACATTGAATTATTTAATGAAAGCTTTGTCTGCTCGCCACTAATTGATAAATTTTGTGCGGCAGATCCATATAAATCATTGGGATTTATATCTTTTAAACCTATTTGATTAAAATATTTAATTATATTAATGTTAAATAAATTTCCGAATACACTTACACCGATTGTTTGTCCTAACGTCTTAAGCAGAGCATTCGCTGCGGTTGCGGCACCTCTCTTTGTATAATCCACCGATTCCTGAATGATTATAGTTAACACGGTAAAAGCTCCGCCAAATCCGAATCCTATTATAAATACATATACTAATACCAATGCCAAAGGTGAATTAATCCCTAAGGTAGAAAGTAATAGCATACCTATCAGTAAAATAACTACGGATATTAAATTTACCTGCTTTTCACCGTTTTTGACTATTCTCCCGCCTAATACAAATGAAGCTAAGAGCCAGGAAAATGACATGGAAACTAAGGCTAATCCGGATACGGTAGCACTTAACCCCAGTATATTCTGCAGATATATTGGGATATATACGTTAATACCTATTAATACTGCTGCTATAAATAGACTGATACTATTAACTAAGGTACTGTTCCTGTTAAATATGTCAAAAGGTATAATCGGTTCTTTTACTCTTCTCTCTATCATATAAAAAATCAGCAGCAATATTATAGTTAACACCACAGAAAATCCAATAAATAGTTTATTCATATCCGTCGATAAAAATATGCTTAGAAATAAAATTAATGCTGCAGATAAAGTGATTACTCCTGCATAATCCAGGTTATGTTTTTTCTTATCAAAATCCTCTTTCAGACTTCTTTGCAATAATATAATGGATAATATTCCAAATGGAATATTGATAAAGAAAATCCAATGCCAGGAAAGTACATCAATTAAAGTACCCCCTAAAAATGGACCAACAAGACTGGCAATTCCCCAAACGGTTCCTAAAATTCCTTGTATCTTCGGTTTTTCTTCTATATCATATACATCTCCTACTATCGTATACGATACGGTAAATACGGCACCGGCCCCAATACCTTGAATTGCACGAAATCCAATCAACATATACATTGTTTGCGATAACCCACATAAGAAACTCCCAATTAAAAATATAATTATACCAATAGAAAGTACATTTTTTCTGCCATATAAATCAGAAAGTTTCCCGCATATTGGAGTTGATATTGCAGATGTTAATAAATAGGAGGAAAAGATTAAACTAATAATCTCAAATCCATGGAGTTCATTGGCAATAGTCGGTATCGCCGTTGTCACAACCGTACCCTCAACTGCACCTAGGAACATTGCTAACATTAACGCTATCGCTATTTTTTTCTTTCTTAAATCCATTTTTAGTACTTCCTATCAGTTATTTTTTTCTTAAGTTTGATACACCTAATGCTAAGATGCTAAATTTTACCATTCATTTTCCCTCGTTAAGTCAGCTTTAGTAATTATACTGGAATATGTATTCTTTGTCCAGTTATAATATTATGTTTAAAATATCTCTTGAAATCCATTTGGATTTACTTTAAAATATCCCATTGAGAACTACGTAACAATTTCTAAAATAATGAATATAGACAATTAGGAGCTAAAGATGCAAAATATTTTACTTTTTATTTTTACTTTATTCGCATATGTTATTAAGGCTATTACTGGTTTCGGGAATACACTAGTTATGAGTTCATTATTTTCCTTTGTAACATCAAATAGATTGACAACACCTATAGACCTTATTTTTAGCGTTCCCACTAATATTTATATAGTATGGAAAGAGCGAAAAAATCTCTCTGTTAAAGTGGTTGTTCCTTTATCCCTTATGCTGTTAGCAGGAATCGTACCTGGTACTTTTTTATTAAAGGTCGGTACAGATTGGGTATTGAAATCTACTTTAGGTATTATTATAGTTGGTCTGGGAATAGAAATGCTAACCAGGAAATCAAATGAGAATGAAATAAAAAAAACGAATCCCGTAGTTCTAATTGTTATTGGTGTTCTTTCCGGAGTATTAGCCGGACTTTATGGCATCGGAGCTCTCTTAGTATCCTATATAATTCGAACTACGGATAATAAGGGGCAATTTCGAGCTAATATCTGTTGTGTATTTTTAGTAGATAATATATTCCGGTTTTTCTTATATTTATATACCGGTATATTAAATAAAGAAATTCTACATATTGCGCTAATTCTATCGCCGGCAGTTCTAATAGGCATGATAATAGGGGTTAAAGTTGATTCAAAAATGAATGAGGAAAATGTAAAGAAATCAGTAATTGCTTTACTTATAATAAGCGGTACCATTTTATTTATTAAAAGTTATTTTAATCATTAATATAATAGATCTTTGGTTCGTTTCAAAAAACTGGTATTATCTTAACACAATATGGCTGATTAAGACAAGTTTTTATTGTACCGATTTATTTGTCCTATTCCTGTACTCTGTGGGAGTTATACCCCTCAGCTGCTTAAATGACCTGCAGAACGACGGTAAGTCATAAAATCCGCAGGATAAGGCTATTTCTGTCATGTTATATTTCGTATTACCAATCATATCTTTAGCAGCAAGGATACGATATTCAATAAGATATTTTTTCACTGAGGTATTCTTATATTTTTTAAATATTTTAAAAAGGTAAGTCCTGTCAATCCCCACATACCTTGCAATATCAGATACATTGATATCATAACTATAATTTTGCCGGATATAGGAAACGGCTTTATCCAGATAACCCAGCTCCGGAACTTTTTTTATTCTGGTTTCCGTTCTTGCTATTGTTGAAAAAACAAGATAAAACAAACCAATTAATTCATAATTATGACATCCCGGATTTTGAAATCTTTCAATCATTTTCTCCAAATAATTACTGCACTCATCCAGTTTTAAAATATTACAAACAAGATTTAATTTTGATATTCCTGCAATTTGAAGCATTTCTTCAGATTCTTCCCCGTCAAAGGCTGCCCATGCATATTCCCACGGTTCACTCTTGTCCGCTTCATAATATGTAATCTCATTCGGAAGAATTAAAAAAGCCCCGCCCTTTTTTACTTCATATACTTTATCTCCAACCTGATAGATTCCTTTTCCACTTAATATAAAATGCATTAAATAATGTGGTCTGACTGCCGGTCCGAAATAATGTCCCGGTGCACACTTTTCTTTCCCACAATAATAGATGTTAATTGGCCCCTTTATTGTATTTTTCATGATATTCTCCCAGTATTATAATTATTAATTTGACAGTTGTTAAGTTAGATCCTTGTATTTATATACCATGATTTTAGGTGCAAAAAGCAATTCCTATTTTTCAACAAAATAACAAAGATAAGGAAACAAAATTCAAAGACATTTTCTCTTACTAATTATATAATGACTTTACATTCTTAACAAGATGAAAGGAAGGTTTTTATGATTAAAATAACTTTTATGGGTGCTGGAAGCACTGTTTTTGCTAGAAATGTATTGGGTGATTGTATGTGTACCCCGGCACTTTGCGAAAGTGAAATAGCACTTTATGACATTGATGCAAAGAGACTTGAAGATTCTAAAATTATTTTGGATGCAATCAACAAAAACGAAAATCAAAGCCGTGCGGTAATTAAGACTTATTTAGGTGTAGAAAACCGTAAAGATGCGCTAAGAGATGCTAATTTTGTAGTTAACGCTATTCAGGTTGGCGGTTATGATCCCTGTACCATTACTGACTTTGAAATACCTAAAAAATTCGGCTTAAGACAAACCATAGCAGATACTTTAGGTATCGGCGGTATCATGCGTGCATTACGTACACTTCCGGTTCTTGAAGAATTTGCAAGAGATATGGAGGAAGTTTGCCCTAATACTTTATTCTTAAATTATACAAATCCTATGGCCATGTTGACTGGATATATGCAGCGTTATACTAAGATCCAGACTGTAGGACTTTGCCACAGCGTTCAGGTATGTTCCGAAGGGCTTTTAAAAGACCTTGATATGGAAGATAAATTAGAGGGCCGCAATGAGTTAATAGCCGGTATTAACCATATGGGCTGGCTCCTTGATATTAAAGATAAAGATGGAAATGATTTATATCCTGAAATTAAAAAGCGTGCTTTAAAAATGAATGCAGAAAAGAAACACAACGATATGGTACGTTATGAATACATTAAAAATTTAGGATATTACTGTACTGAATCCAGTGAACATAATTCAGAATACAATCCTCTTTTTATTAAGTCCAGATACCCTGAAATGATTGATAAATTCAATATTCCGCTGGATGAATATCCTCGAAGATGTATCAAACAGATTGCTGATTGGGAAGAAGAACGTGCCCGTATTCTTGATAACGGTCAAATCACACATAAACGTTCCCGGGAATATGCATCTTACATAATGGAAGCAGTTGTTACCAATACACCTTATAAAATTGGCGGTAATGTATTAAATACCGGTCTTATTGATAACCTTCCAGCAGATGCCTGTGTTGAAGTGCCTTGTATGATAGATGCAAGGGGAATTAATCCCTGCCATGTCGGAAGACTTCCGGTTCAATTAGCAGCCATGAATATGACTAATATTAATGTACAGCTTTTAACAATAGAAGCATGGGTAACCAAAGACCGTAACCATATCTATCACGCTGCTATGCTGGACCCTCATACTGCTGCCGAACTTAATATGGAAGATATCAGAAATATGTGTGATGAACTGATTGCAGCTCATGGGGATTATATGAAAGATTTTCAATAATTTTAACTTTTTACATGTTTAATAGCTTACTATCTTAATATAAAAGGTATGGGATTTCATTTTATAATCCCATACCTTTTATTTCGGGAAAAGTATAGTGAGCATTAGCAAGCGTGCTTGCAATAATTCGAGGGCAAAGCGTGTTTCTTCCGGTTTTACAGATAAAGTTTCTTCTGGTTATTTAAAGATCAATAATCTTAGTCGCAACATTATAACCGAACCGTTCATCATGTTCAACAAATACAATGGTAGGTTGGTAAGTTAAAATCGCTTTCTCCAGCTGCTCTCTAAAATAAACATCCATATAATTCAGGGGTTCATCCATTAAAATCAATTGATTATCCAAAGCCAATGCTCTGGCGGTTTCAATTTTTTTAACTTCACCGCTGCTGAAAGTTTCGATTGGCCGTTTTAATGTTTCAGCATCTATATCCAGACATTCGCATAGATTTTTAAACTTTTCCAACCCCGGACCATCCATAAAGAAATCTTTTGCAAAACCGGAAGTCCAGACAGGTTCCTGGAAAATTTCCGTAATACTTAAATTCTCATGGAAAGTTATATTCTCCGCAGTAATATATTTTCCCAGAATTTTAAGCAAAGTACTTTTTCCGCTGCCATTTAAGCCGCGTACCCATATCCTGTCACCGATGTTAACTTTTAATGATAGATTTTTTAATATATATTCCTTTGAATACCTGAAATTTAAATTTTAACCGATACTAGTGTTATTATTTCAGAGTTTTGCTGTTCCAGGATTAAATCCTGTACAACTTCATAGTTCTTTAATAATTCCTTTTTATTTTGTATATTTTTCTCTATAGCTAATTCAGATGCTTTTGCCTGTCTCATGAATTTAGCAGCTCTGGAACCATTCCCGCGGTTATGGGTCGCGTATGGATTCTTCTCTTTTTCAGCTGCGGCTGCCCAGTTCCTATTTTGAACAGAACGTTTTTCTAGACTGGTTATCTCCTTTTCTAACCTGACTTTAGTCCGTAATTCAAATATCTCTGTCTTATCCCTATTATCTTTCCAGGTAGAATAATTACCCTTTTCCAAAGCAATATCCGCCTTATTTATTGCCATAATATGATCGGTTACAATATCTAGAAATTGACGGTCATGGGATACTATCAAAAAGCCGGTCTTATGCTTTAAATACTCTGATAAAGTCCTCTTTCCATCCATATCCAGGTGATTTGTAGGTTCATCCAGTAAAATATATGTTTTTTTTCTTAAAAACAGTGAAATGATAAGCATTTTGGTTTTTTCTCCGCCGGATAAGGAATCAAAATCCCGCTCCAAAAGTTCTTCGGATAAATGCATCATATTCAGCTCTCTTTTTATTCTGCTTTCCATTTCAAATCCGTCAATCTGCAAATAATTTTCTAATATAGATTGATACTCTTCCAGTCTGCTTTCCATATTATCTGCCAGAATTGTTTCCATCTTATCTTCCATACTTTTTAGAAATCCAATGTTTTCTTTTATAACATCTATTGTTTTACGATAGGTTGTCATGTTAATAAATGGAAAATAAACCATATCCAATTTATTCATTATAATACCTTTGTCCGGCTTTAACTCACCCAGAAGGAGTTTTAAGAATGTTGTCTTTCCTCTTCCGTTTCGTCCTATCAGCCCTAACCGCCAGCCCGTGTCCAGGACTAAATTAACGTTATTAAATATTGGATTATAATAGTTTGTATAGTGATAACTCATTTCATTTATTATTATTTTCGACATAGATAGCCTCCTTTGATTTACCTGGCTATCAATACGATTTATAGTATTTAATCAGCCAGGTTTTATTTTGCGAAATTACTTCTCCTAATCCGAATCATCCACATCATAGATACCTCCTTCGCTTTACTTTTGTATAAATAAAAAAAGAGCCCAAGAATATAATTGGACATAAAAATAGATTCATTATACAACAAACGTACATTGATAAAACCTTTACCAACCAGAATAAAGACTTATTATCACTGTTATTATTGTATATGAACCTTATCTACGAATCCTCATTATATTCTTAACCTCTTTAATTAATGTATTTATAACATAACTATACAACTTTTTCAAACAGGTGTCAATTATATTTTATTTTCGCTCTGGGCGATAGACTTTTTTCTTTCTATCTTTTCTTTATTTTTAATCAGTTTTTTATTTTTCTTTTAAAGTATCTCTTTGTATATCTTCAAATTTGTGATTAGCAGAAGACGGAGCAGGTTCGCCGCTTACATAGTTTCGGGCAACTCTTATGTTATAATCTTCCAAACCTCTTTTTTCGTTATTCTTGTCCTTTGAACCGGACTGTTTTCCTTTCATACCCGGACCTCCATATTTTTATTATTTGTTAGGTATATCGTTTCCCCATTACCCATTAAAATATTATATACACTCTTCATGAGGTTATACGTTACATTAACCAAAAATCTGTTTCTCTTAAATTTATTGCTATTTCTTAAATTTATTGCTATTTACCCGCCCCATGTATATAATAAATATATTATCCTAAACATAAACTTCCATACAAAAGGTATGAATATAAGGAGTAAATATCATTATGAATTATAGTATAAATGAAAAGAATAAAAGAAATTTAGTGAAATTATTAACTATTTTTCTGGTTATCTTAATATTAATTTTACTTGCCCGATATTTTTATTCCCTTTATTCCAAAAAAGATAATATCCAATATTCACATAATACTTCAGATAAAAACCAAACTTTCTATGTTGCTTCCGATATTCATTACCTGTCAGAGAAACTGACTGATCATGGTGTCGCATTTGAAAAATATATATCTTCCGGTGACGGAAAACAATTAAATTATATTGATAATATCCTTAACGCGTTTATAACTGATATAAAAAAGGTTAAGCCGGATTTTCTTATTATAAGCGGTGATCTTACCAATAACGGAGAGAAAGAAAGCCATCTGGATCTGGCAGATAAATTAAAAACAATTGAAAAAACGGTACGTCAGTCTTTGTAATACCAGGTAATCATGATATTAACAATCCCTGGGCAAGACAATTTAAAGGTGAAAAACAGTACCTGGCCGATTATATCACCGACAAGGATTTCAGCAAAATATATGCTGATTTTGGTTATGATAAGGCTATATCAAGGGATGAAGGGTCTTTAAGTTACCTTGCTGCCCCAACGGATAAATTATGGCTTTTAATGCTGGATACAAATAAATATAAGGATAATATTTCTGTTGGTATACCGGCTGTGGATGGTCTCATAAAGCAAGGAACCTATGATTGGATTCAAAAGTGCCTGGAGTCAGCCAAAGAAAATGGATCTGAAGTAATTGTAGTTATGCACCATAATATTATGGATCATAGTGAAGTGATACGGGATGGTTACACTTTGAATAATCATGGTCAGGTATCCATTCTATTTAAGGAATATCAGGTACATCTGGTCCTTAGCGGTCATATCCACATTCAGGATATCTGTTCAGATCAGAAAGAAATAAATACTATGTATGATATTGCATCCGGTGCATTATCCGTATATCCTCATCATTATGGTATATTAAATATTCCTTTCGGGATAACAGCTTAAATTATAGTACCAATACAATAGCTGTAGAAAATTGGGCTAAAAACAATCATATAAAAGATAAGAACCTTTTGAATTTTAGTAACTTTTCAAAAGAATACTTTGGCAAAGCTGTATCTGCTAAAATTAACAAGTCATTACTGAATTCCGGTTATTCCGAAGCTCAGATTAAGTTAATGACTGATACCATTAAAACGTTAAATATCAGATACTTTTCAGGAACCGAAAATTTAAATGAAAAAGATTTAATTCATACAGACGGGTATAAACTATGGACGGAATTCCCTGACAGCTTTCGTAAAAGTTATATTGCAAGTATAATAAGTGATAAAGATATTTATGATAATAAATTAACGATTGATTTAAACAATAAAAACACGGATTCTGAAAGTTTAAAATAGAATAAGTTTTGTTTACCTTATCTTTACCTACATTTAACAATAACTGGATAGTTTTATGCTATATGCAATGCTATTCTGAATGTATAAGATAATTCTTTTCCATGTAAATTTTTATCCATAGGTAAAGGGGTGAGGAATATGACTATTCTCTATTTTATTTTTCTTATACTATTATCCGTTTTTATTGGTTGTTCCTATAAAATTCATACAATAAGGGTAGGTTCTAAGTATATGGATTCCTATCGATGGTTTGTAAAAATTCTCAAATAAAAACCTATGAAAAATTATACGTAAAAATGGCAAAAAATCCATGAAACGCTGTTAGGCAAGGACTTGGCCTTACAGCGTTTCATGGATTTTTAATCTTGTGTTACAGTCTTTTTACCATTTAACATTGGTACAGCCACATGCTCAATAAACCATTGAATTACAGGTCCCATAAAAAATGCAGTAAGCAGTGTTCCAATACCAATAGTTGCTTTGAATATAAAGCCAATAATAACACAGATTACATCTGTACTGATTCTGCAAATACGAAAGGTTATCGGTGTTTTCTTAGAAAGAATCAGTGCCATGGCATCATAAGCAGATACCCCTAAGTCAGCAGTAAAATATAATGATGCTCCAAAACATAATAAAATCAATCCAAACAACAATAATAATACTCTCACCCATAGGGGTTCATTATGAAAAATGAGCGCTAATAAATCCATTGTAATCTGCCCTACAAAACCAACTCCAAACAAATTAAAAATGGTTGCTATCCCTATGTAATGCTTATCTATAAAAAATACAAGTACCAGACATATACCAGTAACCATAGGATAAATACTTCCATATTCTAATCCAAAAATATTACCGATACCGGTTACAAATACAGTAAAAGGATCTGCTCCCAATACTGCCGTATTAAAAATCCCTACACAAATTCCACTGATTGTGACACCAATTAATGCCATTAAAATTCTTTTCATTTTCTTTTGCATGCCTAACTCCTAACATATTGTCTTAATCCATCGGGTCTCAATTTTACCATTCACTGCTATTTTCTGATTCTGGCCTTCGTCTCAATTTTAACGACGTAACCTTTCCTATTATACAACGAATAATTATAAAACTCTATGGCTGATTTATACATTTTTCATAATATCAGCGTTTGATTTAGAGTCAGAAGTTACAAAATATGTTCCAGCTAACATAAATAAAAAAGCGATGGTAAAAGTTATCGTTGGTGTTTCTTTAAGAAAGATACAAGATAAAATAACACCAATAAAAGGAGCACAAGCATAATAAGTACTTGTTATAACTGCACCAAGTTCCCTTTGGGCATAAACATAGAAAAAAATACTTAATCCATAAGATAGGAAGCCAATTATTAATGCAAGAAGCATATATTTAACATTTACTAATTGCTCACCAATCAGTAATGCAATTACGAATGAGCCAAATCCTGAACCGAACCCTTTTATAACTACAATTTGCATTGGATCTTTGGATGAAAGCATCCTGGTACAGTTATTTTCTAAGCCCCAGCATAGGCAAGCTAAAATTACAGACAAAGAGCCGGCTGAAAAAGAGAAACTGCTGCTATCAACAAAAGAAAGCAGCATACTGGATAGGGTTATTAACCCAATTGCAATCCAAAGCTTTTTATGAATAGTTTCATGGAAAAATAATAATGCAATCAAAGATGTAGATATTATCTCGAAGTTATTTAAAAGTGATGCATTTGCAGAAGTCGTTTTGGTTAAACCAATCATTAATAATATTGGTGCTGCAATATCTAAGATAATCATTCCAAGCGTATAGGGAGTTTCTTTTTTGGATAATTTTTGCTCCTTATAAGTTCGGCTGAATTTTAAACGGAAGAATCGTAACATACTCATCCCTATTCCGGCACCCAGATATAAAAAAGAAGCCATAATTGTTGGCGGTATATGCTGTAAAAGTAATTTTGAGACAGGAGCACTTCCGGCATAAAGTACAGCAGCTAAAATTGCCCATAAAATGGATATTTTTTGTTTACGGTTCATAGGGTTGTCTCCGATTTCACTATATCCCCCTGGGGGGTTATTATAAATATACTACCATAAATTATTACATTTGTAAACGGAAGCAGAAATATTATATGTATTTCACAAAATAAAACAATTACTGATAAACGAAAACCCTAAGCTTATATTTCCTTTTTTAAGCTTAGGGTTTTTAAAGCAGTTAATCAAATAACTGTAATATGATATTTTATTAGAAATTTAGTTAAGTATAAACGATTACTATTATATTTCATCCAATGTTCGCATACTTTTATTCATTCGAAACATACAGCATCCTGCAAGTCCCAGTATACCTAAAAAAATATAGAGTAAAGCAATCCCACTGCCGGCCCTTTACCAACGATAACTTCAAAGAATGTGAGAGTATGAAACTTTTTCTGTGAATTGAATATTTAAAGATTATATAGGTCTTCTATGATAAAATATTATTATCAAGGAGGCCTATTACTATGGCAAGAGAAAAGAAAATGATTCACAAGGTACAAATGACAGATGGAAAGAAAGCTCTTATCCACCAGCTTCTTCAGGAGTATGACATTGAGACGGCTGAAGACATCCAAGATGCGCTCAAAGACCTTCTCGGAGGAACCATCAAAGAAATGATGGAAGCAGAAATGGATAACCACTTGGGTTATGAACGGTCAGCTCGTTCAGACAGTGACAATGCAAGAAATGGTTATAAGTCAAAGAAAATCAATAGTAGTTACGGAAGTTTTGAAATTGATGCTCCTCAGGATAGGCTATCTTCTTTTGCACCACAGGTTGTCAAAAAGAGGCAAAAAGATATCTCTGGCATCGAACAGAAGATTATCTCCATGTATGCTAAGGGAATGACAACTTCACAGATATCGGAAACATTGGAGGATATTTATGGCTTTGAAGCATCCGAAGGTTTTATTTCGGATGTAACCGATAAAATACTGCCACAGATTGAAGATTGGCAGAATCGCCCTTTATCAAGTATGTACCCTATCATTTTTATCGATGCTATTCACTTTTCAGTCCGAGAGGATGGTCTTGTAAGAAAACTGGCAGCATACATAGTTCTTGGAATCAATGAAAACGGAATGAAAGAAGTTCTGACCATTGAAGTTGGCGAAAACGAGACCAGCAAATATTGGTTAAGTGTCCTTAATAGCCTTAAAAACCGTGGAGTACAGGATATTCTGATTCTCTGCTCTGATGGACTTTCAGGCCTGAAGGAAGCTATTGCTACGGCATATCCAAAAAACAGAGCATCAGCGTTGCATTGTGCATTTAGTTCGTAACACCCTGAAATATGTGGCAAACAAAGATATGAAATCATTTGCAAAAGACCTCAAAACAATCTACACCGCCCATGATGAAAAGGCTGCTTTAAAGCAACTGGAGGAAGTTCATAAAAATGGAGTCCACAGTATCCAAATTCCATGAAGCGTTGGTTTGATAACTGGGATGTGATTTCACCTATTTTTAAGTTTTCCGTTGATGTCAGAACTGCCTTCTACACGACAAATTCCATAGAATCACTTAATTCATCCTATCGTCGCCTAAACCGCCAGAGAAGCGTATTTCCAAGCTCTCAGGCACTTCTTAAGGCACTTTATTTAGCGACCTTTGAATCCACCAAGAAATGGACAATGCCGATTAGAAATTGGGGTAAAGTTAGAGGTGAACTGGCAATAATGTTCCAGGATAGAATTCCTGACTAATATAATAGCGGCGAGAGGTTTTGGTACCTCTCGCCGTGAATTCCGATACGACAGCTTGGATTTTGTATCTCCACCAAACTGGAATTTGTTTAAATCAATATTATTTATAATCGAACATTTTCATATAAATATCATATGCGGAAGTACACTCTTCTTCTGATAACCCCGTTTCATTCACAAGATAAGTTATGGCTTCTTGTTTATCTTCAAATCTTTGTAATAACAAAGTTATTTCCGAAATTCTCTTTAATGAATTATGAAACTCGTCAAAAGTTATCTCTTTGGAAGTGGTATCATATAACCTATGTTCCAACAAAATAAGAAGATTGTCATCTGCAACATTTTTATAATTTTCATTACAAACAAATTCACCAGCAAATAATTCATTGATAGATATTTGTAGTATATCACAAAGTAATCTATATAAGCTTGCATCAGGTAAACAAACTCCATTTTCCCAATTTGAAACAGAACGGTCTGTCACACCTAATTTTTCAGCTAATTCCAATTGTGTCATTTTTTTTCTTTTTCTGCATTCTGCAATAAATGTTCCAATTTTCTTTTGATTCATATTTCATCAACTCCTTTTCTAATCGTAATTATATACTATAAAAGTTGATATAAACACGAAATAAACCTTGAATAAAGCACCGACAAATTCAAAGTTTCTGTTTCCTACCAAATTCTGCAATTTTATGAAATAAGCATAGCATAAAAACTTGACAATAACAAGTTATGTGCGATAATAACAAAAGCAGATGACTCTAAACTATAAGCCACCTGCCGTCTAAATCAAATCATAGAAGACACTATTTACAGAGTTTTTTTCATACGCTCAAGAATGTCATGCCGCCCTATCAATATTTTTTGTAATTATGATATCGGCACCCGTACCTGCAACATTTTTAATTACTTTATCTCCTATATGTACCGGAGCATTTATCGTACAGGATTTTATTGCTTCCATGCATTCATTTATTTTATCTTTTGGTATGTCTTTACTTGTTTTTACGGAAACCATGGGCACGGCACCATTTATTATCCGGACCGATGAGGTGACAATCCTTGTTGGATTCGTTATTTCTTTTCTTGCATATTCATCTCCGATTTTACAGGAATTTCCTTTTACATTTATAATTAACCCGTTTTGCATCTCCACATGAATCATACAGCCTAATGGGCAACCGATACAGATTAAATCTTTGTTTTCCATAATACCACTCCAATCTTGTTTTATACTTGTGTTATAATTATTTTATACCTGTGTTTTAGTAATTGAGAATTTTTCAATTCTAAATTCTGATTGTATCTCATTAATCTTTATTTCATCTTCTTGTCAATCTGATGCATAATAATCAAGAATCATTATTCTTCAATTCTCAAAGATATTTTATTTAAGGAAGGAAAAGAAAATAAATCCTGTTTTTTAAGTTTGATTTCTTCCATTTCACCAGGTGCCATAATTTTCTTTTTTCTTTTTACAATAAGCTTGTCATTATAATAAACACTTACATTTTTATTTTGATAGACATTGTCCACTCGAAAACGAACTGTTAAGATTTCTTCCATTTTCTCAGGGTTTAAATATTGGGGTACTGTGTACCGTACTCCACTTTCCGGAATAAGAGTAATAATCTCTCCGTTCACGGTATCAGGCTGCGAATTAAGATATTTCACAAATTCTGCGGCATTTCTTCCTGCTATCCCTGCTTCTTCCGAAACATAATCAACCAGGTCATGTACATGTAACACATTACCGCAGGCAAATACTCCCTTTCTGTTAGTTTCCAGTCTTTCATTTACGATTGGCCCGGAGGTAACAGGGTCAAGTTTAATGCCCATACTTTGTGAAAGTTCATTTTCCGGTATTAATCCAACCGATAATAAAAGGGTATCACAGGAAATATACTCCTCCGTACCTGGTATCGGCTTTCGGTTTTCATCTACTTTCGCTAACGTAACACCTTGAATACGCTCTTTTCCATCAATATCTATAATCGTATGATTTAACTTAAGTGGTATATGATAGTCATCCAGGCATTGGACTATATTTCTCTTTAAGCCGCCGGAGTAAGGCATTAATTCTGCCACCACCTTAACGGTTGCCCCCTCTAACGTCATTCTTCTGGCCATGATTAATCCAATATCTCCCGAACCTAAAATGACAACTTCTTTTCCCGGCATAAGTCCCTCGATATTCAGTAAATGTTGAGCCGTACCAGCAGAAAAAATACCTGCCGGACGGTATCCTGGTATATTAAGTGCTCCTCTTGCTCGTTCACGGCATCCCATAGCTAATATGACAGCCTTTGCATTTAGGATGAATAAGCCCTCTTCTTTGTTCATTGCAGTAATCTGTTTCTCTTCATTTATATCAATAACCATAGTATTCAGCTTAAATTCGATATTTAAGTCTTTAACCATGGTAATAAATCTGTCCGCATATTCCGGTCCGGTGAGTTCTTCTTTAAAAGTATGCAGGCCAAAACCATTATGAATGCATTGATTTAATATCCCCCCAATTCTTTATCACGTTCCAGAATTAATATGCTGTTGCAGCCGCTTTTTGAAGCTGCAGTGGCTGCCGCGAGACCTGCAGGGCCGCCCCCAATAATGATAATATTATAATTTTTCATATAAGCTGTTTCCTCTTTCACAATATTTTCCATTCAAACCAACCTCCATCTGCCAGATTACCCGGTCTACCTTTCCGTCTCCTCATCAGTTTTTAATAGAATGTAAGATTTACCGCCGCATTTTGTAATATCCTTACTATCAACATGAAGTTCTCTCGCAAGAATTGACATGGTTTTTGGTAGACAGAAGCCGGCTTGACACCTTCCGGATCCAGCTCTGGTTCTTCTTTTAATGCCATCAAGGGTTACGGCACCAAGAGGACGATTTATGGCATCCATAATTTCTCCTTCTGTTACCGTTTCACACCGGCATATCACATTGGCATATGCCGGATTTTTTTTAATTAATTCTTTCCTCTCCCCATAAGTTAAAGATGATAAATTAATTACACCTTTTCTATGACCGATAAAATTATTCTTTTTCATGGCAGGTAATATCTGTAACACCATTTTTTCTACAAATCTGCCTATTGCAGGTGCCGAAGACAAACCTGGTGATTCTATTCCCGCTACATCAATAAATCCGGGAGCATCTTTCACTTCTTCTATAATAAAGTCGTCCTGTTCCGCATGGGCGCGAAGTCCGGCAAAGGACGTTATAATTTTATTTAACGGCAGCTGATTAACGCTTTTCTTTGCTTTTTCTATCACTTCATTCAGGGCATCCGCAGTTGTATTAATCATTTCCTTATCCTGTATATCCAAAGCGGTTGGTCCGATCAGAAGATTTCCATGAATGGTTGGAGTTACTAAGACTCCTTTCCCGAATTTATTCGGCAGTTGAAAAATGGTTTTATCTACATAATCCCCAACTGCTTTATCCATAAGACAGTATTCTCCTTTTCTTGCCGTGATGTGCATCTTATCCTCACTGACCATATTATGAAATTTATCCGCATACACTCCGGCAGCATTAATTACAATTTTAGTGGTAAACTCACCTTGGTTTGTTTTTAATCTGTAATAATTTTCATATGTAGATTCCATAATTTTTATAATATCCATAACTTCCGTATTCAGTTTAAATTCCGTACCATTGGTATATGCATTTTCCGCAAGTGCTATGGTTAAATTAAATGGACAGACGATACCTCCTGTTGGTGCATATAATGCAGCACAGACCTCATCAGAGATATTTGGTTCCAGCTTTTTAATTTCTTCTTTTTCAAGGATTTTAAGACCGGTTACGCCATTTTTCAGACCGTTATTAAACAGCTTTTCCAGCTGTTCCCGTTCCTCTTTGTGAAAGCATAAAACCAGAGAACCATTTCTTCGGAAAGCAAAATCCAACTCATGTGATAAGTCTTCCATTAGCTTATTTCCTTCCACATTAAGCTTTGCTTTCAAACTGCCTGGTTTAGCATCGTATCCCGCATGTACGATTGCGCTGTTGGCTTTTGATGTACCCTCGCACACATCACTCTCTTTCTCTAATACAAGAATTTTAAGCTGATACCTGGATAACTCTCTTGCTATTGCACATCCGATTACCCCTGCGCCTATGATAATTACATCCTGCATATGTTTTTCCTCCTAAAAAGGCATAAAAAAAAGCAAGCAAACAACACCTTAAAAGATATTGTATTTGCTTGACTCCAATTCTCATGCAATAATTATTTACTTAGTTTAGTTATAACATATCTCCAGATAAATTTCAACTGCTTTTTTTACATAAACCAGACCTCCGGATTGGTGGAGGAAATGGAGACTGCTCCGGCAGACAAGGCAGAAATTACATCTTCTTTATCCGATATTAAACCTCCGGCAATTACCGGTACATTGGCCATACTGCTGATACGCTTAATCACCTTGGGCATTACGCCAGGCAATATTTCTATGAAATCCGGTTTTACCGTCTCACTTTGCTTTTTTATATGTTCAAAAGCCATGGAATCGATTACAAAGAACCGAAACACGGTAAACAGACCCAGTTCTTTGGCGTGTTTTATCAAAGCCTGCCTGGTTGAGATAATTCCGTCTGCTTTGGTATTATTTTTTATAAAATCTATTGCAATTTCTTTCGAACTAAGGCCTCCTATTAAATCAATATGAATAATTGCAATACGTCCGCTTTCTTTAATTGTTCTTATAATATCCGTTATCGTCAGGATATCTCCGAATAAAACAAATATGATTTTACTTTCGGATTCCAGACATCTTTTTAATCCGTCATAATCTTTGATGGCTGCAATAATCGGACATTCATCCATCATATCCATAAAACTCTTGTTCATACTAGCATTCCCCTTCCGGTCAATTTTAAATCCAATTAATTATAACATAAATCTGAAGGAATTTTAATAACTTTATTAACTGTGTTAAAATAAAAAACATAAAAAGCTTCTTCTGCCGCGAAAGACAGGTAAGAAGCTTTTTAAATCCGGTATGATATTATTCTTCCGTTATTGATAATGCCGTTTTAACAAAGTCCGGTATCCGATCTTTTTTAAATAAATATGAATCCTGAGCTTTATTTCCATACTCATCTTGAATAAATGTAACTGTAACATCAATATATTGATTTGCCTCAATAAAGGCAACATTATTCCAATAGTAATTATTTGGTACCAAAGCGGCAAATATCTCTTTTATCTGTGTTTTATCTGTATATGATGCGGTAACACCGGTAGATGTTTTTGAACTGCTTTTCAGATCCATTCGATTTTCATCCGCTAGCCCATTATTTGTTATTACTATTTCATCAATATTATTTTCATCCAGAACATCCTCTGCTTTAAATCCATGATTTTTTAAAAACTCTATCGTTTTAACACAGGATGGATATATCTTATATTCAGACCTGTCATCTTTAAATTCAAATATAATCCTCGCAAGAGGAACCGTATCTCTTATCTCATCTAACGTAAGATTATTAAGTTCTTCTTTAAAAATATCAAGTAATTGCTGTTTTTCTTCCTTACTTAAACTGAATTTTTTATACTCGAGTTCATTATCGCAGGATATGGACAAGATATCCTGGAGTTTCCATTTATTTATTGGGTAATGTCCATCCTTAAAATCTCTGCTTGCATAAAGATTTTTTAATCTGTCATAATTGTCCTTTGACTTTAGTTGATAGGTTCTATAAACTTTCCTTCCGTTCTTTAAATTATATTTGATATAATAAGTGCAGCCCTGCTGTCCGTCCGTTTCTTTTAACGGATTTTTTATACCTTGTTCTGCCAATTGATAGGCAACGGTAATATCAGTTAATTTCATATTTTTTAATTGATAACTGATACTGTCACTTCTCCTTATATCAGCCAAGTAATAATTTATATCATCATCCATACCGGTTAGGGCTGCACTTACGCTCTCTATTTTATCTTTATCCGGAATGTAGGAATCAAATCTAAATACATCAAATTTAAAAATTCCTGCGATAAATAAAACAGTGACCGCACAAATTATCATATGGTTTTTATTATGAAATGCACAGCGGATATCAAAATTATAAATAATCTCTATAATTGCGTAGGATAGCAGGAAAGAAAATACCAGGCCAAATAACCACCAGCCATCCCACCTTTATAGGAGATTTCCCTGAAAATAATACCTCCTCCTAATGTTACAGGGATGACAAGTAAAAATTTGATGATTGGTTTGGATATGGAAAAGGCCATTGCTTTTCCCGCAGCTTCCGACGGACGTTTTTGATATAGAAATAAAGCAAAGCCTATCATTAGAACCGTAACTACAACAGCACTGGTTATATTAAAAAATACATCTTTATTTAGTACCTTGTTTATTTTTTGTACGGCCTCAACATAACTTCCGAGAGGGGATAAGAATAAAAATTCCGATTCAAAATTCCTTGAGTAATATGTTTTAAAAAAATCACTAAAATATATTTCCTTAATCAGTTTAACCATTGGACCATACAATATAAATACAGCAGCTCCAATACAGTTGATAATAAAATTACCCGTTAACATAGCCGCAATTACTAAAAGCGTATAAATCAAACAGTAATATAGAAAATTCACAACCAGTGCTGATAAAGCAATAGCAAAAATGGAACTGCTCATAAATCCGTTTATCTGTAATACGATAAAACACAATAAAAGATTAAAGATATAAGGTACAATATAGATCAATATTCCGTTCAAATAACACGCAGCAAACATAGTTTCCCGCCTTATTGGAATACTATGAAATAAATCTACTTTCTTTTTTGAATGCAGATAGAAAAAACTGCTTAAACCGCAGATTACGGCTCCGGCAATTGTAATCATTATAAGCAATACTGACTGGGATTCCAGTAAGTTTGTTAAGGAATTAATAATATATGTGCGGGATATAACATCTCTGTAATTTCCCACTATAATAGCACAGGCAACAGGAAGAAAGAGGAAAAGAACCAGGGAAGCCAGAGCTATGGTCCATATTCTCCTTTTTAAATCTTCTTTTAAAAGCTTAGAAAATAAGTTTCTTGATATCATAACCGACTACCTCCGTTTCACTGATAAATATTTCTTCCAGAGTTAATGGAAGAACCTCTGCAAATATCGGGTTAACACTTTCAATCCTTTTTGTAATTTCTTCACCGGCTCCCCTAACCGTTATGGTATAAAGGGAACCCTTTTATCAACCTTTAAAACTTCCACACCCTCAAAAACATCATTAACATTCTCTTCTTTTTGAAATACACATTGTATCTTGTGGATACTTAATTTCATATCAAATAAATCCTTTGAAAATAAAATTCCGCCTTTATGAAGCAGCCCTACATGATCACAGATATCCTCCAGCTCACGTAAATTATGGGAAGCAATTACCGGTGTCATATTCCGGTCTGACATTTCTTTCGCAAATATACTTTTAACAGCCTGCCGCATAACGGGATCTAAACCGTCAAAGGTTTCGTCACAAAAGATATACTTTGTATTTGCACATACCCCGCAGATAACGGATACTTGTTTTTTCATACCTTTAGAAAAGGTATTTATTTTTCGCTTGGGATCTAGATCAAATTGTTTCATCATAGTGTCAAACCGTTTCTCATCAAAGTTTCTATAACAAATCCTATAAAACTTTTTCATATCATCCGGTGTGGCGTTGCTAAAAAAGTACTGGTCATCCGATATGTAGAAAAATAATTCCTTTGCCTGGGTATTTTCATATACTTCAAAACCATCCACTTTAACAGAACCGGTATCCGGTTTTAAAATACCGCATAATATTCGTAAGAAAGTACTTTTTCCTGCTCCGTTGGTTCCGATTAGACCAAATACATTACCTTCTCTTATGGAAGCAGTAATTTGATCTACAGCAATAATCTTATCAAATCGTTTTGTTACATTTAACGCTTCAATCATGTTTAATTACCTCCTCAAAGCCCTCATCTAATTTATTCATAAATTGTTCCCTCTTTATGCCTAACTCTTTTCCTTTTTTAACTAACAATAACAACTCCTCTAAAAGTTCTTCTTTTTTACGTTCTATCAGATTACCGTTGGCTGCTATAAAACTACCTCTGCCTTTCACGGAATAGGTAAAACCTCTTCTCTCTAATTCTGTATATGCTTTCTGGATGGTATTCGGATTAATGGATAAATCCATGGACAGATTCCTTACGGAGGGCAGCTGAGAATCAGGTTCCAAGACTCCTCTTAATATTAAATCCTGAAATCGTTCCACTATCTGTTCATATATAGGTCTGCGGTCTTTGTAGTCAATAATGATCATAAAGGCTCCTTTCTTTTTTTATATTTAAAATTACCACAATGAAAAACGAACGGGTACAAATAGCTTTCTATAAACTTCACATAACCTCTTATTCTCTTTTATACTGTTTATTTAAATATATTTTATTTATTATATATACTATGTCGTGCGTACTATTCTTATTAGTACACTTAGTATAAAGATTTCTACCAAAAATGTCAAGTATAAAAATAAGCTGTAACATAATAGCTTTCTATACCTGTCAAAAATCCTTAATAACAAGTATAGTTCCTATTAGTTACAGCCTATTAAGAAATTATTATTTTAATGACTTAAATTTATTACGGTTGCTTTTACTCTTGTCATTGCTTCGATGGAATAACGGATACCCTGTGTTCCGATCCCTGATTTTTTAACTCCTAAAAACGGGAAATGATCCGGTCCACGCTCTGTTTTATTATTTACCTGAACTGTACCTACTTCCAGTCTGCTGGCTACATGAAATGCATCATGCAAATTCTCCGTAAATACGGAACTCTGTAGTCCATATTCGGATTGATTTGCCAAATCCACGGCTTCATCTATACTATTAACACGAAGAATTGGTAAAACCGGTCCAAAAGGTTCTTCCCAGGCAACTCTCATATCAGTGGTTACATAATCAAATAAGGTTGGGTAAATGAGGTTACCTTCTCTTTCTCCGCCGTATATTAATTGGGCACCTTTTGCTTTTGCGTCTTCAATTAAATCCCAAACATAATCTGCAGCTTTAGTATTAATTAAGGGAACGATATCTACCTGTTTTTCTAAAGGGTTACCGACTTGTAATTTTTGAATTTCTTCTTTTAAATGGGAAATTAATAAATCAGCAACTTCATTTACAACCAGAATCCGCTTTACAGCGGTACAACGCTGCCCGGAATAAGAAAAGGCTCCGGCGATTATATTTTTTGCGGCAAAAGCCAAATCGGCATCTTTTAGAACAATTGCAGCATCTTTACCGCCTAATTCCATAAGTAAAGGAACCATGTGGGCTTTTTCAGAAATACCTATACCAACTTCCGTACTTCCGGTAAAATTAATAAAATTTATGTCAGGATGAGTTACCACATAATCTCCGATTTCACTTCCGTTGCCTGTAATAATGTTTAAAACTCCCTCCGGCAGCCCAGCTGCTTTAAATATGTTAACCAATTCAATTCCACATAAACTTCCGGTAGTAGCCGGTTTAAAAATAACCGTATTACCTGCTATAAGTGCCGGAGCAATCTTTGAGGTTGCAAGATTGATGGGATAATTAAAAGGTGATATGGCAAGAACAACTCCCACTGGTTCTCTGGTAACCACAGCAAATTTTTCTTTATTAAATCCGGAAAAAGTATCTCCCTGAATACTTTCACCATGTATACTTTTAGCTGTATCTGCAGTAAAACGGATAAAATCTGCAGTTCTTGTTATTTCAGAACCTGCGCTTTTTCTATCTTTACCTACTTCTCTCACTAATAATTCCGTAAGCCTGTCTATATGTTCCAACAGGATATTGGCAGCTTTGTATAAAATTTCTGCCCGTTCATTCAGAGGTACATTTCTCCAGGAGGGGAAAGCTGCTTTTGCCGACTGAATTGCCCGATCGACCTCCTCTTGATTCAACGCCGGCACTTTTCCTATTACCGAATTATCTAGTGGGGATGTAATCTGTATATATTGGCGATTCTCATTTTTATCCATTAAGTCATTAAAATTATAACTATTATTGCTCATTTTGTGTCTCCTTTCCTTATGCAATATATATAGCCATTACTATTATATATGAAGTAATATATTTGCTATGAATAGTATTCAGAATAATAACAAATTTATAAGTAATTTGGCTTCTAATATAAAATATAATATTGGGCAGTGCAATAAATTAATATGATTAATTTATATGGTGAAATAAATATATAAGATGAAATAAATATAAAGCGAAATAACTTTATATACTGGTAAATTAATTTGTACTTTTTATTTCTGTGATTTCACAGCAACTTAATTAAATATCGTTTCTTTGCTGTTATGGTTATCTTAATAAAAATAGAATGGATTGTATGTGATTTAGTCACTTACAATCCACTCTATTTTTATTATGCAAATATTATAAAAACTTAAACTATAGTCGAAAACTATCTTATCTCATAGTATTAGTTAATCTAATTGATTCATGTATAATTATATAAACAATCGTTCAATAGTCTGTTCCACCTTATAACACTGATTTATTTCATTTTTCAATTCACAAACAAAAACATCTGCAATTTCTTTTCTCATATGTGCAATTTCTTTTGCTCTATCAGTGTACATTTTTTCACTAACCCTGCTTAACACAGAATCATAATATTCTAAGAAATGTCCACCCGCACAAGTAGACTTATCCATAATGCAGTATAGCGGCATGTTCATCTTACCAATTGACATCAATGCCCGTGAAATCCCCATTGTTCCTGTAAAATCCAGTTTATCAGCATCGAACAGAATCTTACCTTCAATCGTAGTCGGTTCAACATTATCGCTCTGTCTGTGGGAACGAATACATTCAGAAATCCACAAAGCTCTTCTCCTGTCATACTTACTATTAATTAGGAACTCATATGCCATATCTGCACCAATAGCCGCATGGGATCTGTTTTGCTCAGATTCATATCTTCTACCAACATCATGTAAAACAGCTGCCAAGTAAACTATCTCAGCATCTGCGACTTCAGATTGAACGATATCCATAGCCATAAACAAAACCCGATAAACATGATTTATATCATGCGAAGAATCCAGCTTCATATGATTCCGCATATATTCTTCAGCTAATAAGCAAATTTTCTTATTCAAAACCTTATTATGCAAGTTCATCCTCTCCTGGTGTAATAAATTGGATTTTCTGAATTATTCAATATTTGATTATTTATTCCCTTATAGTATATACCCCTTATAATTTTGTTACTTTATAGTTTTTGCTCACTTATAATTCTTTCTAATTCAAGCAGTTCTCCAGGAGACAACTTTTGATATTTTAAATACTCTGAAAAAAACGTATTCAGAGAGCCGTTATAAAATTTATTTAGTAATGCTTTGGTTTCAATATTCTGTACGGTTCTCTTTGAAATCAGTGCCCTGCATAAGAATCCGGGATCTTCCCGTTTAATAGCCCCTTTATCAATTAATCGTTTTATAACCGTATATGTTGTATTTTTTTCCCACCCAATATATTCTTTTATTATTTTGGAGATATCCTTAGCAGCCAAAACTTTATTTGACCATAATAACTCCATAATATTTAATTCCCCCTCGTGTAGACGTATTTCATTCATACTTTCTCCTATCTGCACGTTTATGTACAAACCACTTGCGTGCTTTGATGATAAAAAATATCTATATAAAATTCATTTAAGAATATTAAGAAAAAAATATGTATACTACAAACGTAGAACATTGATACAATTATAAAATCTATCCCAAAAGTTTATGTATATCTATTCTGATGTTCTGCTATATTTTATGATCACTAATTATTATTGAATATTTTCTTATTATTAATAAACATTATCATAAAAATTAAATACAACAGTTTTCCAAATAATAACTATCATTTTTACAATATCTTTGTTATCATTGGTCTACTACTGTCGAATGCTGCATATTAAACTCAATGGTTGTAAACTACGTAAGTAGATTACAACCATTGATTCAATTCTACCCAAATAGAATTCAATTGTCAATAACTTTTACCTCAATATTCAAAAAATTGGCACATTTTACATATTGAGCCATCTCAAATACCCGGAAGAAATATGCATTGCAAGTTTCTTTGGTTCGCGTACGCGTTGGAATTATTGCATGCCAGCTTGCTAATTCTCACTTTGCTTTCACGTAAATTAAAAGAAAAACCTTATCCAATTAAGATTGGATAAGGTTTCTTTTGCGCTATGATAAAGCGGGGATCCTATCATAACTGTGGTCCTATCATAAATCAAATGCAAAAAACCGCATAGATTGGGACATATTTTACATGGTTACTATATTCAAAATTTCTGGTGGAAATTTTGATGGAATCCGTTACTGATTTAAATTTACTGCGAAATATACTTACATTCCTGGAACGGGTCTGGTCATTTGATCTGACTTCAATAGGGATTATCTTATTATCTTTTTTTATTATAAAATCAATTTTAGCCTGAGAATCCGATTCCCAAAAATATAATGGATATTCTTTGGCAGACAGACATTGAGCTACATAATTTTCTATAAGTCCAACCTTATGCTGTTCCATAATTTTTATATGTTGGGTTTTTAAGGTAGAATACAAAATGCCGATATCCAACATATATAATTTAAAGTTAAGGTGCGGATTATTCTTATAAAATTGATTTGATTCAACAAATGTAGTAATCGTATCGGTAGATATTAAATCGATAAGATTATCATCTCCCAGCTTGATACAACAAACTCCATATCCGGTATCCATTATGTATCGAAGTGCATCCCCATATAACGCCTGGGTTGCACCTTTACGAATTAATTTATATTGAAATTTACGATTATTTTTCATTAATTGCTTATCAATGGTGCTAAAGGCCTGGCTAATCTTTAAAAAATCTCCCTCAGTATTTAACCGGTAAATATCCGTTAAATAAGAATTAATTATGATTCTATGCTGTTCAGGTACATTAAAAGCAGAACCGGTATTGATATACTCATTAACAGCCATGGGCATTCCGCCTATTTGAAGGTATAGTTCAAATAAAGCAAGCAGCTCCTGATGAACAATATCCGGTATCTTTGTGTCAGATAAAAAATGTACGGTAATAACTTCTATATACCACTCATTTCCGGTTGCAATGAGAAATTCCTCAAAATCCAGAGGAAAAAGTTCAAGTTGATGAAACATGGGATCAAATAAAAGCTCTTGGGATAAAGTGCTGGTGATAGCAATTACCTGATTCATATTTTCAGTATTAAGGAATTTATTAATAATGTTATTAATATCCGGACATCCCGTTATTTCATCCAATATAACTAAAATAGGTATTGCCGCCTCCGGCAAATGAAAATAATCCCGCAAAACACTTTCAAATTGTGAAAGATCGTTATTTATAAAATCATAAAGGTAAGGGTCACTTTCAAAATTAATATATATATAGTCTGCATAAAAAGATTTAGCAAAATCGTACACAAAATAAGTCTTACCTACACCACGCCCACCGGTAAGCAAAATTGGTTTTTTATGTGCTTCTTCTTTCCACTCTAATAATTTATTAATCAGTTTCCTCTTCAAAGCAGTACCCCTTAATTATTTCTAACTTATTATAAATACTTAAATTTTAAGTAAATACCAATTAAATGATATTGCTTATTTTCTTAACTTTTCTAACAAGGCTGTAAAATAGTCCGGCAATGGAGCCTCAAATTCCATATACTCCTTAGTTGTCGGATGTATAAAGCCTAATATTCTGGCATGTAGTGCCTGACCTTCCAAATGAAAACTATCCTTTGAGGGGCCATAAATATCGTCCCCTAATAAAGGATGTCCAATACTTGACATATGGACTCTGATCTGATGTGTCCTCCCTGTTTGGAGAGAACACTCTATATGAGCATATCGATTGGAAAAGTTTTCTAAAACATTGAAATTTGTAATTGCATGTTTTCCCTTTTTGTTTATGGACATTTTTTTACGGTCAATTGGATGTCTGCCGATTGGTGCTTCAATTGTACCCTTATCCGTTTTAAAAGAATTATATACGATTGCATTATACTTCCTTGTGATAGAATGGACCTTAAGCTGTTCTGCAATAAATTGGTGAGCTTTATCATTTTTGCAGACTACAAGCACACCTGTAGTATTTCTGTCAATACGATGAACGATCCCTGGCCGGTATACGCCGTTAATTCCCGATAATTCTTCTTTACAATGATAAAGAAGACTGTTAACTAAAGTGCCGGAATAATGGCCGGCTGCCGGATGAACCACCATACCTTTCGCTTTATTAACCACGATAATATCCTTATCCTCATATAAAATATCTATAGGAATATCCTCTGCATTAATTTGTAAATCAACTGGCGGAGGTACCTGAATAAGGATTGAATCATCCGGTGTTACTTTATAATTAGCTTTAACTGTTTTATTATTTACCAATATCATTCCATCCTGAATCAATTTCTGAATGTATGACCTTGTAAGTTCTTCCCTATTATCTGCAATGTATTTATCAATTCTAATACCGCGCTCTTCTGAATCTACAGTCAAATCGATAATCTCATTATTCATGTTTTTGTTCTTCTTTCCTGTTTAAGAAAGCAAAATCCTCATCTTTATAATAAAACAAACTTAAAATGATTAATAAAGCTGCGGAGCCTGTTACATAACAGTCAGCAAGATTAAAAATAGGGAAATCTATTAATTCAAAATATATAAAATCGACAACATATCTGTTAATGCTTCGGTCAATTAAGTTACCTATCGCTCCGGCGGAAAGAAAAACTAAAACGATACGCATAAAATTATAACGTTTTCCAGCAGGTATTTTAAAATAAAAAAGTACCATACCTGTCATAATTATAATAGAAGTGATAATTAAAAAGCTTATTTTACCGCTCATAATCCCCCAAACTGCCCCATTATTTTCGTGGTAATATAAACTAAATACTTTAGGTATAATAGGGAATGGTCCGTTAACTTTAAGGGTTGTTGCGGCTAAATATTTTGTAAATTGATCTAAGGCAATTAAAAGTACCACATAGATCAAATGTCTGAATTTTTTCATATAACCTCCAGTTATAATATTAAGTTATTTTATTATAAAATCGATTGCTTCTAACATTTCTGTTTCAGTAACCGTTGTATCTATACAGGCATTGCCAACTTCTGACAATAATATAAACTTAATTCTACCTGACTCCATTTTCTTATCGTTTAACGTTGCTTTTAAAACATCCTCAGCGGCAATACCGGATACGGATACCGGAAGTCGAAAGCTTTTGATAACTTCTACAATATCCTGTAATTGGTTCTGAGTAATATTATTTCTTTTATATGATAAATAACTGGCAGCAACCATACCAATTGCGACACATTCCCCATGCAATAATTTAAACTCCATATGTTTTTCAACAGCATGTCCTATGGTATGACCATAGTTTAATAAAGCTCTTTCTCCTAATTCCTTTGGATCTTTTTCAACCACTTCCCGTTTAATCTGACAGCTTCTATAAATCACTTCATTTAAAACAGCCAAATCCCGTCTTTCTATTGCCTTACTATTATCTTTTAACCATTGATAATAATCCGCATCCTTAATCAGACCATGTTTGATTATCTCGCCAAATCCGGAAAAATATTGTTCGTCATTAAGGGATAATAGTGTTTTCAGGTTCATATATACGGATTTAGGCTGATGAAAAGCACCAACCATATTTTTAAACTTTAGAAAATCCACACCGGTTTTTCCTCCGATACTGCTGTCAACCATTGCAAGCAAGGAAGTAGGCATCTGGATAAAGTTTATTCCTCTTAAATAAGTTGCGGCCCCATAACCGGTCAAATCACCTACAACTCCACCACCCAGAGCAATTAACAGATCTTTACGGTCGAAACCGGATCGAATAAGCCGCTCGTAAAGCAGATATACAGTATCCAGATTCTTACTTTCTTCACCGGCTGGAAAAGTAAATGTTTCTACCTCCCTGGCATAGTCTTTTACAATTTCCATAACTTCATTTAAATATAATTTACTTAAATTTGAATCTGTTACAATACATATCTTTTTGTTTTTCGTATTCAATTTATTAAGTTCACGATAAATTGTATTATAATCCTGTTCCAGAACAATATCATAGACCGGCGATTCATTATATTTTACCGTAATATTTGTACTCATTTAAGTTACTCCTGTTCATCCTCATTTAGATTATAAAATTCAAAATCTTCATCTTCAGTTTCCGGTTTCGTTTGTTCTAATTTATTATCTTTACTAAGGCCTAAAGTTTTATCCTCAGGAACATTTTCAGCTTTATTTGAATCTTCTCTCTCAATAAAAGTATTTAAATTAGCAATATGTATTTGAAAACTTTCACTTTCCAAAAGTTCGCATTGAGAAGCGGCAAGATGTTTAAACTGTGCTTTATATGCTTCATATTGTCTGATTAATTGTATCGTTTGCTGTTGAATTTTATTAAATTCGTTAGAAGCATCAGAAAGAATTAATTGTGCTTTGCCTTTTGCTTCCTCTATGATAGCCTTTGCCTGTTTTCTAGCCGTTTCTTTCGTATCCTCAGCAGTCTGTTCCGCAAGTACAAGGGCTTTTTGTAGTGTTTTTTCAATTGTTTTATAATAATTTAATCCCTCATTTAAGGTATTAACTTTATCGCCTAATTCCATCTTTTCTTTATAAAGCGTTTCATAACCTGACTGTAATTCATTTAAGAAATTATCTACATCTTTTTTATCGTAACCAATGCCGTTTTTAAATGTTTTACTTTGCAATTCAATTGGTGTAATCATTTCTTCTCCTCCAAAATGTATTAAAATAAGTTCTTTTGTAAATATCTGCTATTTCTTTTAAAAATATTGTTTCCCACTTTTAAGCAAAAATGATTCTTTGATTTTAGCCATATACGTTTATGATTCTGCTATATATTTTCATTGTTTCTGCTATAAGCATTCATCATTTCAGATCTATATATTTAATGATTCTGTTACATACATTCCTTGTTGCTGCATAAGCATTCATTGATTTTAATATGTGCAGCTATTTAAAAGAAAAAATTAGATATATTTTAATACCACCACAAAATATCTTCCTTTTTTGGACTGATTCTGCATCCCTTTATAAATAAATTTACCCAGCCCACGTACGGATACCGTTTCCTCTTCTTTTAACATATAACTGTTGGATTCTATTAATTTACCATCAACAAATACTCTTCCTCCCGAAATCAATCCCAATATACTGGTTCTGGAGGAATTAAACGCTAAAGCAATGATAGAATCCAATCTGGCAGAGGAGACAGACCCGCGTATTTCCTGAAATCTCGGTTGAATATCCGGGGCATCTTTATCCATAACGCTGCACTTTATATTAGTATGCTTTACTTTATCCAAATTATCTATAATGAACTGGCTGATGGAAGTCTCACAAAATACATATCCTTCCTTTTCTCTAACCAGAATATCTCCAATTTTACTACGATCAATACCAAGGTTCATAAGCGAACCTAAAAAATCTCGATGATTTAAGTCGTCACTAAATTTTTTGTTTAAAGGAAGAATTTGAATGCAGGTGATGTAATCTGAAAAAGCTTTTACAGAATTATCTCCGTAAAAGCATAATACTTTCCTTTCAGCACCATTATAGCCGCCAAATAGGTCATAATTCACATTCGGTATATCCTTTATTATACGAAAGAATATACTGGCTTCATTAAGGTTCAGAAAGTCAGTATATGTACATATATCTTTATTTTCAGCTGCTCTCGCTAAATCCAAAATCCTCTTTCGAAGAATCTGTTCCTCTTTATCGCTATTCATACCTATCTCCTGTTTTTCATCAATAGAATCTCTTATATTCTTAATATAATTAAGTCCCTTGTTTATTTAAGAATATAGAAAAACTCCTGTAAAAATAAAATTATAACAAAACCGATTACCGGTGATAAATCTGCCGTAGGTGTATTAAAAATTGAGTGTTTTAATAAATATCGAACCGGTACCAAGATAGGATCAATTAAAAAACAAATTAAATTTTTAAAACGATTGTTAATTGGAAACCACGATGTTATTACATATAAAAACAAAATCATCTCGATTACAATAAAAAAAATGTACAATGCATCATATATCCTATTAATCATATCGTCTAAAATTCCTTATTAAGAGTCGGTACTTCAAATCCATCACTGCGGATTAAATCAAGATAATCCCCGGATATATCAACGGTATCCGGTGAAATTATAAATATATAACTTGATATTTGATGAAGCTTCCCATTCATGGCATATACCGAACCAGATATAAAATCCATAATTCTCTGAGCCAGGTCTACATCAAAACCTTCCAGATTAATAACAGCAGCTCTGCCGGATAAAAGCATATCACAAATATCCTGTGAATCTTCAAAAGTAGTTGGTTTCATGATGCAAACTTCAAAACCTTTTGGTGTAGTACGAATTGGAACTACTTTATTAGATGTAGTTCTCTCCATTTTTGTCACTTTATCTTTCCGAAGTTCATTTGTCATGGTGTTTATAACAGGTGTCGGTTCTTCTTTTCGTATATTGGACGAACCTGCTGTTTTGAAGCTTTACGTTCTAATCTTTCAACACGTTTTGCCTCTTTTTCTTCTTCTTCACTGACGTAATCATCATAGTCATCATCTTCTGTCAATTTTAGTGAATCTAATATGTTCTTAAATATATTTGCCATATGCCAAATCTCCTATCCAACATAATTCTACATAACGAATTATTTTTTAATTTACTGCATTAGTTATATCGAATAATCACGCTCTCCGAAAATACCTGTCCCAACTCGTATCATTGTCGCACCCTCTTCAATGGCAATTTCATAATCGCCTGTCATCCCCATTGAAAGTACATCCATACTAACATTATCAATGTTTTTCATTTTGATGTCAATATTTAATTGTCGCAAATTTCTAAAATGCTCCCTATTTTTCTCAGGATTATCTACGAAAGGTGCAATTGTCATAAGTCCTCTCACACGAATGTTATTTAACTTAGCTATTTCCTGAATTAAGGGATAAGTTTCCTCAGCAAATACCCCGTATTTTGTTTCTTCTCTGGCAATATTAACTTCAATTAAAATATTGCTGATGATTCCTTTTTTGGCTGCTTCTTTATTAATCTGTTCCGCGAGTTTATAAGAATCAACAGAATGAATAAAAACCGCTTTATCTACAATGTATTTTACCTTATTTGTCTGCAAATGTCCAATTAAATGCCATCTCAAATTATTTGGCAATACTTCAAATTTGGCAGTCAATTCCTGTACCTTATTTTCACCAAAATCCAGTATTCCTTCCTCTAGTACTTCTTGAATCATAGAAACCGGTTTTGTTTTACTTACGGCTATTAAAGTTACCTCTTCTCTTTTACGTCCAGCTCTTTTACATGCTGCCAGTATATTCTGCTCTACGCTAAAAAGATTCTCTTTTATCAAAGTGATATCCCCTTTCATTTATTATTCATTAAGTTGGGAAAATAATTAATTTCAATACATCATATAGCTATAACGTATCCATTAATAAATAATTTTTTGTTCAACAGCTGTTTTACCATCCAGTGCTATATGATCATAAACGGACAAGCCGTATTCGGTGCCTTCTTTTATAATACAATATTCTTCATTTTCATATAAGACTTCGATACGCCTGAAAACTGCATATCCTTTATTTACATTAAATACGCCCTCTAAAGTTTGTTTTTGGCTTATATTAAATTGCTCATCTGTTTTTTCATTATGAATTCTATCACCGGATTCAAATAATCTTGCATCAATATAACCATACTTTTCATCGCGGTAATAAATATCTGCCGGAAAAAATACATAATCCACATCACCATTATCTTTATAGGTTTCTTTTATTAAACCGTTACTTCCACTGTCACCGCCAACTGTAAAATAATCCAATGGAATTTGATAAAAATCTTTTTCAACAATTGAAGAAACTGGTATTTTAAGACCTTCCGCAGAATTCACTTTAATTTCAACATTGATAAATCTTTGATTAATATAACGAATCATAAATTTATCCAAATCCAGTTTTGCAAAATAATCAGTACCTTTTTGGTAAACACTTATAGGTACAATAGTTGAAAGACCGTCATCTGAAAAAATAATACGAACGGATTCCATATCACTTAATTTCTTGTATTGATCTTTATCCAGCAATATAACAATACTCCATTTATCGCTTTTTACAATTTTATATACCGGTCTGCCCTTTTCTATTAGGTCCATTGTACGAAGCTGGGTCTTTTTGTAGGAATCCGATTTAAAATTTTCTGCGGTTACGGAATCTTTAGTAAGATCCTCCATACCATCTACACTATATGTAATTATTCCACTGGTTTTCGATTTTACTACTTTAAAAGTACTGCTTGTCCCATTATCTTTCAATACACTCTGAAGCTTAGCTAGTTTACTGTTATTAACGATTTCTAATACGGAATTTTCCATATTATATTTAAAGTTATAAACAGACTTATAATTACTGTCTTGATAAATTTTTTGAAAACTGGTTATCTCATTCTTAAATTTCATGGTATCTTCCGGAGATAAATTTACTGCATTTTCAGTATTGCCGATTAAGTCATAAGAATTTTTATTTTCATCCACCGAATAAATAGTTGAATTTTTAGAAACCCTGTCGCCATCTCCATGATAATAATTAATATATCCTGCCGTATTGGTGGTAAGAACTTCTTCATCTCGTAGAATAATACCTGTAAATAAACTATCATCGGATGTTGACCCTTCTTTTACTTCGTAAATAGTTAAGTGGTCTTTTGTTAAATATATATAAACAGTAATTAAAACGTATACAAATATAATTAGGAATACTAAAAAGCCAATATTAATACTTTTACGTTTACGATATCTAGCGATTTTTTTACCCGAACTCAAATAAACTTCCTCCTTGCCAGTTCCTACATATTATAGGAACAAAAACACGTTCCTATAGTCGGATGTACGGCGCAAAAACAGCGCCTTTTATCAGAAATTAAAGAGCAATTTCTGATAAGTTATACTATAGGAACAAAAAACACGTTCCTATAGTCGGATGTACGGCGCAAAAACAGCGCCTTTTATCAGAAATTAAAGAGCAATTTCTGATAAGTTATATTATACTTTTATTTAACAAATAATAAAAGCCCTAAATGTACTTTTTTACAAATTCTCTTTAGGAATATTAAGCATAAAAATGGTAACAATAATTAATGCAACAAAAAGGAGGTAATCAATTGAAAACAGTAGATTATATAGCATTGTGTTTAGTTATTATCGGAGCCATCAACTGGGGCTTAATCGGATTCTTGGGATTCGACCTGGTAAGAGTAATTTTTGGTGATATGACATGGATATCAAGAGTTATCTATGCCGTTGTCGGTATTGCCGGATTATATGCATTAAGTTATTTTGGAAGACTGCGCAACGAATAATTAAGCAATACGGAGTAATTAATTTAAAAACTTAATGATTTGTTTGTAAAAAGTTTCAGCAACTCATACTTTTTTCAAACAATTTGGCTTTGGAAAAACGCATATTAATTTAAAATTATTTTTTTATTTATACTTTACGTTTTTCTAATGTCAAAATATAAGACATCTGCTATTAGCGGATGTCTTTTATCATGTAAATGTAAAAGTCAGTAAGAGGAGTCGGCAGGGTATAAACGACAAAGAAATCTACCTTTGGCATTCGTGCGCATCCCCGGAGGATTTTTGTCCCATAAGAAGAATCGTCCTAGGAGAAGAATCGTCCTAGGAGACAAAAAAGCGGCACTAATGTGCCGCAGCTATTTATTTATAAAATTTAGGATAGTTAGATATATATTCTAATATCTTTCATCTATGGATTCATATTAAATATTTATTTATAAGGATACAACAATATTATTTTTTACATTTTCGGGAAAATCGGCTTCATTTAAAGAGATACTAATTACAAAATCTATATTAAATTCTTTTGATATATGTTCTAATTTCTCAAGGATTAAGGAGATGTTAGGTCCTTCAGAATAAGCAATCTTCAAGAAACTATCCAGATATATTGCTTCCAAGTCGTGATCCTGTGAAATAAGTCCACAGATAAAGCCTATAAATTCACTGTAATTTTCGATACAATAGTCTTTCACATTGATTAATCTTATTTTATTACTTAATTCGTACATATGCTTGTTGCTTTTGTCAAGATAAACAATACTACCTTTTGCTTCTTTTACTGCGGAATTTACTCTTTCAATTAAGATTTTGGTTTTGCCTTTACCTTTTTCGCCTGCAATAATCTGTATCATTGTAATCTCCTCCTTAAGATGTGTACAAAATTTGGGTGATATGTATAAATAAATAATTAATATAAAATAATTATAGTATATTATCACTCAAAAAACAACCAAAAAATAGAAATTGATTAATTAATCTTATCTAATAAATGAGTCATTTGTGAAAATAAACTATTACCACCATCTGCTTGTAATATTAAAGAGATATATGATTTATTCTGGCTATCTTTACTATAAAGAATAAGGCAATTACCTGCTTTACTGGTTGTACCTGTCTTCCCGCCAACAACTGTTACACCATCCGGAGCTTTCTCTGTTCCTTTTAAATAACGGTTTGTGGTAGCAAATTCTTTCGTTACAGCCTGGCCTTCTGCATCTTTATAAGTAGCAGTATAACTTTCCTGATTAATAATGGATACAAATTTATCATATTTAAGTAATTCATTGAAAATCAAATATAAATCGTAAGCTGTAGTATAATGATTATCATCATGCAATCCATGCGGATTAATGAAATTAGAATGCACAGCACCTACACTTTTTGCTGTTTCATTCATCTTTTTTGCAAAACCTTCCAGGCTTCCCCCTATATGCTCTGCAATAGCAGCACCGGCATCATTTCCGGAATATACTAATAGACAGTTTAATAAGTCTTCTAAATTAATTTTATCCCCTTCCTTAAAACCGCATAATTTCGCACCGCTTTCTGTTATATGGGAAGCATTATAACTTATAGTTACCGTATCTTTTAAATTTGCTTCTTTTAATACTACTAAAGCAGTAATTAATTTGGTCAGGCTGGCAGGATACATACGTTCATAAACATTATTGGCATACAATACTACATCATCACTGGCATTAACAATTAGTGCTGATGTAGCAGTTATACTGGAATCCTCCATATGATTTAGTTCATCAGGAATAATTGTCAGATCACTTGCAAAGAAATCTGATACTTCATCCGTGCCAATATTATTTTCATTACTTATTAAATTATCTGTTTCAGAATAAGGTAATAAAACATCGGTAGATTTTGAACACCCTGTTAAAATTGTAAGTGACATAACAATATATATTAACTTTTTCTTCATGATTTACACCCATTCCATATTAATGCTAGCATTTTATGCTTTAAATATTTCACGCCAATCCAGATCTCCGCGGTCCAATGCCTTAATCAATAATTCAGCGGTCGCAAGATTAGTCGCCAAAGGTATATTATGAGTATCACACAATTTAACAACATTATTCACATCAGGTTCATGAGATTTAGGTGAAAGCGGATCCCTTAAAAAAATAACCAGATCTATTTGATTGTGTTCGATTTGTGCTCCCATCTGTTGTTCACCACCAAGATGTCCTGCAAGATATTTATGAACATTAAGATTTGTTACTTCTTCAATTAATCTTCCGGTAGTACCGGTCGCATACAGCTCGTGTTTATTCAAAATTCCACGATATGCTATACAAAAATTCTGCATTAATTTCTTTTTTGCGTCATGTGCAATCATTCCAATATTCATATGGTTTTACCCCCTTTTATTTTTTCTCTGTAAACTGATATTCATAACTAATCCAATTGCTATCATACTGCTGATCATGGAACTTAAACCATAACTTACAAAGGGCAGCGGTATACCGGTATTTGGAAGCAGTGCAGTGGCAACTCCGATATTCACAAATACCTGGAACATAAACATGGAGGCCACACCAATTGCTATTAACATTCCAATAAAATCCGGTGCATGATAAGCTATACTGATACACTTAAAAATTATGATGGATAATATAACTATTATAACACATCCGCCAATAAATCCAAGTGCTTCTCCAATAACAGAGAAAATAAAATCACTCTCAGAAATTGGTACATAAGTATCACTTTGCAAGGATTCTTCACCCTCTGTGAGTAATTTACCGATTAATTTACCGGAACCGATTACCTGTATGGAATTATCCTGCTGATACATGGTTGCATTGGAAGTATCTGCTTCAGGATTTAAAAATGATTCGATACGGGTCTGTTGATAGTCCGTTAAGAAAAAGATATCATAATTCTGATCAATACACCACAATAATCCTAAAATAGCTGGTACACCGATTATCAGGATTGGCAGTATTATCTTATAACTTAATCCGGCTCCAAAAATCATTATGACAAACACAAACATAATAACAATACTGGTTGATAGATTTGTCTGGATTAATATAAAAAAAGTTGGTATTGCAGTAAGTATTCCTGTTAATAAAAGAACATAGAATTTATTCATTTTATCACGAAATATAGTAAATAATTTTGCTAGAACTATTATTGTTATGATCTTACTTAATTCGGATGGTTGGAACTGAATTGGTCCTATCTGCAACCATCTTTTCGAACTATTAATCGTAACTCCGCCAATTCTGACAGCTACTAATAATACCAGATTTATTATATACAAGATAATATAAAACTGGCTGATAAAATGATAATCAATTAAGGATACTACTACCAGGACAAAAACACCAAGTATTATACCTAATATCTGCTTGGTAAATAACCCTTCTCCTTCCGTTTCTACCAAGCGTACCAGGTAAGCACCTATACCACTTAAAATTATAACCAAAAACATCATGGATATATCATAATGTTTTATATTGTACTGCTTAAATTGAAACATGCAAATCATCCTTATTTTTTGTTGGTTTTAAGATCTTTTATCGGAATATTTGCAAAAAGCGCTGGAACAACTCCGTTATTTCCTTCTGATTCAGTCTGGGTTATTTTAATATCTAATCCCTCTAAATCGATCTCAATGTATCTTGATATTACAGTTATAATATCATTTTTTATCTGTTCCATAATCTCAGGAGAACAGCCGGCACGATCGGAAACAAGTACTAATTTCAACCGATCTTTAGCCACGTTACTGGACGTTTTTTTCTTGAAGAAATCCGCCAAACTCATCATACTATCCCTCTCAGTTAGTTTTTCTTTAGTAGATTAGCAAGCTTACCCAAAAATCCCTGTTTACCGTTTAAATCTAAATACGGAATATCCTCTCCAAGTATTCTGCGGCATATATTCAAATATGCTTGTCCGGCTAAAGTATCAGAACCAACTAACGGTTCACCTTGATTAGTTGATATAACTATGTTTTCATCATCCGGAACAACTCCTATTAAATCTACTGCCAGAATTTCAACAACATCAGAGCTTGACATCATATCTCCGCGTTTTACCATATCCATTCTGAGTCTGTTAACGATTAAGTGAGTCTGCTTCATTTCATTTGCTTCCAGTAAGCCTATGATTCGATCCGCATCACGTACTGCGGATACTTCAGGAGTAGTAACTACTAATGCTCTGTCTGCTCCGGCTATTGCATTTTTAAACCCTTGTTCAATACCTGCTGGACAGTCCATTAATATGTAATCAAATTCATCTCTTAATTCATCTGCTAATTTTCTCATCTGCTCCGGAGTTACGGCTGTTTTATCTCTCGTCTGCGCAGATGGCAATAAGTAAAGGTTTGGATACCGTTTATCTTTTATTAATGCCTGCTTGATTCTGCAATTTCCCTCGATAACATCTACAAGATTATAGACGATTCGGTTTTCAAGTCCCATAACTACGTCAAGATTTCTCAACCCTATATCTGTATCAATTAACACAACCTTTTTATCTAGTTTCGCTAAACCGGTTCCAACATTTGCAGTTGTTGTTGTTTTACCTACTCCACCCTTACCGGATGTTACTACGATTACTTCACCCATTACTGATTTCCTCCAAAAGATTCATTAATATAACTTCTCGGAAATTGCTTCTCAAATTTCTGAGAATAGGCGATGCTTTTTTCGCCGTGCATCCGATTATAGGAATACGTTTTTTATTCCTATAATCTAACTTCTCGGAAATTGCTTCTCAAATTTCTGAGAATAGGCGATGCTTTTTTCGCCGTGCATCCGATTATAGGAATACGTTTTTTATTCCTATAATCTAACTTCTCGGAAATTGCTTCTCAAATTTCTGAGAATAGGCGATGCTTTCTTCGCCGTGCATCCGATTATAGGAATACGTTTTTTATTCCTATAATCTAACTTCTCGGAAATTACTTTTTAAATTTTAAGCTTTTTACTTTCCGAATATAGAATTTTTATTCTAATAATTTAAACTAAATTATATAAAAATGAAATATTATATATTGATATCATTTAAAACCTCTTTACTTAAAGGCTCAATATAGATATTGCCATCCTCTAAAAATGCAATTTTTGTTTCTTTTAAGCCGTCTTTCGCAGGTTTGTCCGGAGATCTTGCAATCGTATCTGCGATTCGGATTTGAACCGGATTCATTGCAAGGGCCAGAACAAAAGAATTCGTATTTCCGGTAGCACCGGCAAATACCGTTCCTTTTAATGATCCTAATACAATAATATTACCTTTTGACACAATACGGGCACCCGGGTTTACATCACCTATAACAATTATGCTGGTTTCTGATTCCAAAACCTGTCCCGACCTGAGATTCCCTTTATAAAATTGACCTGTTGTATTAGAAAGTTCCATCAATTTTTCGTCTAGGGCTTTTTTAAATACTATTTCTTTCTGCGGGTCATTCTCTATGACACATACAACATGAAGATCTGTTTCTTCAGCAATAATATTTAAAATATCACGCTGCTCCTCATTGGTTAATTTTCTTCCCTCAAAACTGATCGCCATCTGTGCTTTTTCAAAAAATTTCGAAGAATCACGAAACTTTTCCGCAATTTTATCTTTCAGTTCTTCAAATTCCATTTCAGCATCCAGTACTACAACGATGCCATATTTATTACCTTTTATAATGACTGGATTATTCATGAATACCTCCCGGATGGATTAATTTATTGTAACTATTCAGTCTGCTTGAGAAAATCGAAGTGTTTTCAAACAATGTTCGTATGAACCGCAGTGCTGAATAGTTACCGATTTTATATTATGATTCACATTAATCCGTAAAAGTCGGTGAATCAGATTCCGGTAAAATTGCATCACCGTTAACTAATTTATCTTTATCTTTTACATCAAAATAATAGCTATAAATATCACGTGCAAGTTCGACTGCATTACCGGAAGCATAACCATTGGGAATTACAACAGCAACTGATATTTCAGGATTTTCATAAGGCCCATAGGACAAAAACAATGCATGATTCGCTCTTAAGGTACTTTCCTGTGCGGTACCGGTTTTGCCTGCTACTTTATAAGGCAGATCTTTAAATACATAGGAAGAAGAACTTCGGCTGCCATTGGCAACCTTATACATGCCCTCATGTACCAGATTCCATGTGCTATCACTTACCTGTTTTATTTCTTTTGATTTTGCTTTATTATCCAATATAACTGAACCATCTTTATCAACAACTTTATCAATAAGGGTTAAGTCATACAGCGTACCGCTTGTTGCTACCGCAGTTAAATAACGGGCTAACTGTACAGGTGTATAACTATTGGTACCTTGACCGATGGCAGACCGCACCGATCCTTCATCGGAAATCTTGGGTTCTGCTTCTTCTAACTCAATACCCGACTTTCTGTCCAGCCCATAAAGCGAGGCGTATTTGGCAAGTTTTTCCAGTCCAAGCTGATCTCTGTTTACTCCTGTACTGTCAAGTCCCAAACGCCAGCCTAACTCATAAAAGAAATAGTTACAGGATACTTCCAGTGCAGTTGTTACATCTATGGAACCATGGCTGGCAGTAGACCAACAATGTGGTGACGGAGTAATTTTATCAAATTCATAATGATCGTAAATTGTTTCCGCAGGGCCCAATACTCCCTCTTCCAAACCCGCTGTAGCAGTAACCATCTTAAAAGTAGAACCTGGTGCTGTCCTTTGCTTCGTGGCACGATTAATGGATGGATACGTAAGATCATTATTCACTTTGGTGTAATATCCGGGATCAATTTTGTTAGCAAATTTATTATTGTCATAACTCGGATAGGATACCAGTGCTAACACATCACCTGTTTTTACATCTGTTACAACAATGGAAGCACTACAGGGATCCAGAGCCAACTGAGCAGGTGTAATTTCAAGTTTTTTAATCTTACCCGTTATAAAAGAATATGCGGAAGTCGTTCCGTTCTCTAATTTTGAAATTTCTTCCTCATTATATTTTAACACACCTTGGTCAAATAATAAAAGACAAATTTCTGTTCCTGACAATTTGTACGAATATACCAAATCCTTGTATATTTTTTTATGAAAAGTGTTGTCTTCTAATAAGAGTTTTTTAATATAATCCAGGAGTTTTTCATATAGTTCATCCGTACTGAAATAAGCATCTCCAATATTTAACTTTGTCAGATCTATCCAATTCTTAGATATTGCATATTGCAGGAACTTGCTGAGACTTATTTTATCGTTTACATAGTCCTTATACGTACTGTCATCCTGGTCTATGGCAGATACCAACATTGTATCATTGCTTATTTGATTTTTAGATGCAATTAAAACATCACTATCTTCTAATTTCTCGTAGATATAAGATAAATAATCCTGCATTTCTTCTGAAGCCGCACTGTTAACAGTTGTACTGTTTATATCCAGTAAATTGTCCAGTTCACCCAGAACTTCATCCTGCTTCGTTAAAAATTTCTGATGTACCTGTTTCTCTAAGCTGGTTGCATCATCTTCCGTAAATGCATTCACATCAATAACGTTATTATTTATTAATGCAAAGTATACATCATATATTGGAATTCGGATATCTTTTGATGAAGTACCCCTGGTTCCGGCATCCGTGCTGTTATTTATTTTCGAAAGAAGAATACCTGCCAGATGCCTTTCTATAATCTTATAATAAGCTTTTTGAAGCTTATCGTCGATTGTCAGATAGACATCTCCGCCTGCAACCGGATTTTTACGTTCCAAAACATCCAGAAACTTACCAGCGGAGTTAACTGATATCGTCTCCAGACCTTTTTTCCCGGCTAAATAGGATTCATATACCTTTTCAATTCCTGTCTTACCGATAATATCCGAATTGTTATATTCGGAATCCTCAGGCAGACCCTCCAATTCATCCGAGTTAATTAATCCTGTATATCCCAAAATCTGCGAATTATAGATACTGTCATTATAAACACGGTTCGTCTGCTGCGCAATTCCGACTCCCGGAAGTGTGGAACTGTTTTCATATATGGCAGCTACTGTTTCATCGCTTACATTGGAAGAAATAATTATCTGATTATATTTCGGATAATTCGTATAGATGGCATATCTTAAAGTCATAATTTTTAATGTGTCTTTTAAAGAATATTCTTCAGAAATATTAAACATCGGATTGTATTTTTTATCTCCGTACCGTAAATACTCAAACACTTCTTCTGCTGTTGCAGCTTTTTGGTCTTTCGTCAGTTCATCTACGGAACGTTTTCCATAAACATCCCTCTTAAACCTAAGTTCCGCTTTATCATCAACAGTAAAATATAACTTACCATCCTCATCAACGGCTATGCCAAATTCACTTTCTATAGTATTGCCATACTTTTCTAATAATAATATCAACTGATAAAGCATGTCATTTTTTTCTTCGTTAGTTGTAAGCTCTGTACTTTCTTCCAATACTACGGAATAGGTCAATTTGTTATAAGCCAGTAAAATTCCGTTTCTATCATAAATATTACCTCTGGTACTTTTAATTTCTCTGGTTTTTGTGTATTTTAATGAAAGGTCCTGAGAATGTTCTTCCCCTTCCACGATCTGAAGGGTAAAAATCCGGTTTACCAATAAACTGAATAAAAATATAAATATCAATGAAATGGGAAGCAGTCTGGAAGAAAGTATCTGCTTCACTTTTTCCCAAATAATATCAATCAATTCGCTACACCTCCTCTTCCTCTTTACGGTCAAGCCGCGTATTGATTAGGTTCAGTAACTTGTATAATACAATAGAAACAACTACCGTATATATAATTCCCGGTAGTCCAATACTTACGAGATAAAATAAAATATCTAATTTACCTTTTAATAAAAATTCAAATATATAAAATAAAAAAAAGTATAAGAATTGACTTACTCCTACTAAAAAAATCGGAATCGTTAAATCATCTTTTACAAATATCCTATGGCTGTAGCCGTTTAAATAGCCGATTATCATATAAATTAAGGCATATAATCCAAGTATATCACCATAACAAAAGTCAATCAATAACCCGCATACAAATCCTACAATGAGGCCTTCGGTTCTGCCCTCATCAAACCAATAGCTACCGTTAATATAAGCAGGAGGTTTGGAGTTACATGGGCAAGTGCTAACCATTGAAATACCGTAGTCTGCAATAAAAAGCATATTAAAATTTCAATTATTACTACAATAAACCGTTTCACTAAAAATTACACTCCTGCCTTTCTGGTGTATTACTTCTTTTTTGTATCATCTATATCTACCAGTGGTTCTTTTAATTCAGTGATTATAAGTACTTCTTCTAATCGGTCAAAATCCACAGCCGGAGTTAAATGTGCTGTTTTGGTTAGATTATTCGGATCAACGGTTAAGTCACTGATATAACCGATAAGTATTCCCTGCAGATATTTATCACTGATTGGTGAGGTTACTACTTCATAACCATCGGATACTTTGGTATCCTTACCGATTAATTCGACACCAATTACTCCTGAATTATATAATTCCAAATCACCGTTTACAATACATCGATCTGAAGTTTTTAAAAACATACCGCTTACATTGCTGGAATCATCTATGATGGATTTAACCCTTGCCCAGTTTTTACCTACTTCTTCGATAATTCCAACCAGACCGTTACCGGCGATAACATTCATGTTAACAGCTATTCCGTCATCCGTACCTTTATCAATTCGAAAGCTGTTATACCAGCTGTTAGGGTCCGCATCAATTACCCTTGCACCAACCTTTGGGTAATCCGCATATTTCTTATCTAATTTATATAAATCACGGAACCGGTCTAATTCGTATTTGTCCTGCAGTAATATTTTATTTTCGTAAGATAAAGTACTGACCTGATCCTTAAGAGTTGCATTCTCTTTTAATAATTTACTTAAGCTGGATAATTTTTCAACCTGACTTGAAATTGCATGCCCTATGGAATTAATCCCATCCTGCATAGGTGATATAACGTTTCCCGCTGCTGTTTTTACCGGTGACAATTGCTCTTTATATTGAAAAGAAACAAATATTAATACAAAGCACAACAAAGCACCTGAAATGAATAAATGCTTTGGATTTATATTGAACTTTGTCCTTCTTCTCATAAATACCTCTTTTCCCATAATCCGAGTAACATTATTATCCTATAAATGATTGATGACAATAAACCGGATTATTGAATATTTTAAAAATGTCCGACCTGGTATATGTTTAACAGATACCCTTAGGCCGGATTATTCCTATACTAAACCGGAAGAAACACGCTTTGCGAGTTTCTTCAGTTCGCGTGCGCGTTCGAATTATTGCAAGCAAACTTGCTAATTCTCACTTTGCTTTCGCGGAAATTAGGGATCAACCGCTAAAATTTGTTTGTTTTAATGAACAGGCCAGTGATGAGAGTTTCTTATCTTCGATGATTTGGCCAAGTCCATTTACGACAGTGTCTGTTGCATCTTTACAGATATTCACTTTTAGTCCCGTTTCTTTTGCGATTAATTTATCCAAGCCAGATATAGAAGCTGACCCGCCGGTTATAAAAATACCGGAATCTATAATATCCGATGAAATTTCAGGCGGTGTTCTTTCTAATATGATTCGGATAGCATCTACGATTGTATAAAGATATTCCGTTATGGATTCATGTACACTGGCTGAACTTATCTCAACTTCTGCAGGCAGACCGGTGACAACGTTACGTCCATAAACTTTAATACTGTTTTCGTCCATCGGAAAAGCACAAGCCAATTCCTTTTTAATACTCTCTGAAGTTTTATCTCCGATAACCAAATTGTAATTTTTCTTCACATAAATCTTTATGGATTCATCCAGCCGGTTACCTCCAATAGGGATCAGCTTACTAATAACGATACCGCCCAGGGACATGATGGATACTTCTGTAGTATCCGCACCGATATCCACAACCATAACCCCTTTCGCATTGGTTACGTCAAGGCCAATTCCAACGGCATCTGCAATGGGTTTTTCAACTATTTTAATATTTTTAGACTTAAAATTAGAACTGGCAACCAGATCAAAAAATGCTCTTTTTTCTACTTCTGTTATATCAGAGGGAGTTGCTACGATAATAGCTGCTGCAGACAATTTTTTGCTCTTTTTATTAATTTTACGTATCATATAGTTTAATAATTCTAACATATTAGCTATATCTGCAATTACTCCATTTTTCACCGGGTAACTTACATGTATGTTAGAGGGTGCCTTTTCGTACATTTCAAATGCTTCGTTTCCAGCTGCAATAACCTGTTTTCTATTTGCAACTGCTATCATGTTTTTTTCATCTAAGATTATTCCAACATTTTTATGATATATTTTAATGGTACTGGTTCCAAAATCAATACCATATATGTTTCCTGCCATACCTGTTGTCTCCTTCCAAACTTGTTAGCCAATGCCATATGCAGCTTTAAAACAGCATGCATATTTTACACACACCCATGTATGCGTTAATCATAGAACCACAGTGACTTTATAGTCACAAGAAATTTATTATTTTACATAAATAGCTTATTATAACAAGTTTAAATATAACCTTGCTCGCTTAAGCTTATATATTTATTATCTCCAATAATAATATGATCCATAAGTTTAATTCCAATTAAATTTCCAGCTTCTTTCATTCTTTTCGTAATTTGAATGTCTTCCATACTGGGAGTTGGATCACCGCTTGGATGATTATGTAGTAAAATAACAAATACCGCTTCATATTTTAAAGCATTCAAAAAAATTTCCCGGGGTGATAATAGTGAACTGTTTATCGTACCGGTAGAAATGATCATATCTTTTAAAATCTTACTTTTGGAGTCTAACATGATAAGCAGAACTCTTTCCCTTGATAAATGCCGCATGTCCTGCATATAATAATGAGCAACCGCTTCAGGAGTATTCATTTTCAGTCTCCCTTCATTGGTTGCTTTCGCCATACGTTTTGTCAATTCGGCAATACATAACAACTGAATCGCTTTTACTCTTCCGATACCTTTAATTGACTGCAATTCATTCAAATTCATATGATTTAATCCAATTAACCCGGGATAGCTGCCCGAATATCCTAAAACTTTTGTGGCTAAATCAACAGCTCTTTCATTCCGTGATCCGGAACGAATGATAATAGCCAGCAGTTCAGCATCTGATAAAGCAGACGGGCCGGATTTCTCATATTTTTCATAAGGTCTTTCTGAAACAGGCAATTCTTTAACAGTGTAATACTTTTCTATCATATAACCTCCCGTTTATTCTCTCTCCAAGAAAATAAATAGGAAACCGATTCTAAAGTTTACGATATATTATTATAGCTAAGACTACACCTATAATACTTGCGATTGTAATCTTAATTGATAAACCGAAGCTAATAACCATAACTCCTAAATTTAACCGTATAATGCCGGCACCATCCGTATCTCCCAGACTAAAGTTTTGTCCATAGTTTAACCAGGAGAATCCCGATATATCTTTAGCCAGATATCCGATAAAGCCGCCTAATACTATACCTGCTAAAATCAACAGTAATAATGCCCATGAGTTCTTACCGCTTACTCTAGCCATAACAATATTACCTCCAAATATCAGATTTCTATTGTCCATTCTAACATAATTCATCACGTTTGTATACAAAAATAGCATAAAATACCTAATGCAACTTAATTATATTAGCAGATTACCAAATATTCTTGTATTAAAAAGTACTTATACATTTTATTTATATGAATATGCATGAAAGCGGTTTACATGTTATTTTACTCTTTAAATATAATTAACATCTGTCTATCCCTTCGGTATATAAAACATATCATATAATCATCTATCCAGACGTATTAAATTCTCTTCATATAATTTCTGAACCGACATTAGAATACCGAATTTCGCATGATACCAGGTCAGTCCTCCCTGGAAATATACCGCATAGGGAGGTTCAATGGGTGCATCCGCACTTAATTCTATGGAAGCTCCCTGAATAAATGCACCGGCAGCCATGATAACATCGGAGTGGTATCCCGGCATAGCCCATGGTTCCGGAGTTACAAAACTATCAACCGGTGCGGCAGCCTGTATTCCTTTGCAGAAAGCAACTACCCCCTCCGGAGTTCCCAAGGTTACTGCCTGTATAATATCATGACGGGACTCAGTACCGTTTGGTATAACGGAAAAACCTAATTTTTCATAAATATTAGCTGCATAAATAGCACCTTTTAATGCACCTGAAACTACAGAAGGCGCTAAAAATAATCCCTGGTATAATTGGCTGTTAATCCCCAGTGTTGCTCCAACTTCTTTCCCAAGACCGGGAGCTGTTAAACGGAAAGCCGCATTTTCTACAAATTCCTCTTTACCAACAATATAACCACCGATTGGTGCTAAGCCACCTCCCGGATTTTTTATCAGGGAACCTACACAAAGATCGGCCCCTACTTCCGTTGGTTCCATAGTTTCAACAAATTCTCCATAACAATTATCAACCATACAGATAACATTGGGATTTATTTCTTTTATAAAATGAATTAATTCCCCAATACGTTCTACCGATAGAGTCGGCCTTGTTGCGTATCCTTTGGAACGCTGTATTGTGACTAATTTTGTTCGTTTATTCATTGCTCCCCGGATACCGTCATAATCAAACCTTCCATCTGGTAACAAATCAACTTGGGAATAGGTTATGCCATATTCTGCCAGGGAACCGGTTAAACGCCCAGTTCTCTTCGTGTGTCCGGTTTTCCCAGTTTCATTTTTTTCATCTGTTATCGCTTCTTCCATATCGGTGTTTATTCCGATTACTTTCTCCAAAGTATCATAAGGCTTCCCAACAGGTGATAAAATCTCATCTCCGGGTCTTAAGTTACCGGACAATGCTATGGTTAAAGCATGTGTGCCGCTGATTAACTGCGGCCTTACCAGAGCGGATTCCGTGCGAAAAACATCTGCGTATACTTTTTCCAAAGTATCACGCCCAAGATCATTGTAACCATAACCGGTTGTTGCTGCAAAATGAATATCACTTACACGGTTATCCTGCATTGCTTTTAAAACCTTAAGCTGATTGTATTCTGCTACTTTATCAATATCCTCAAATCGTTTCTTTAAAGTATTTTCGATGGAACCGCAGTAACTTAAAATAACTTCGTCAATATGCAAATCTTTATACATTTGTTTAAATAAATTATCCATGATTAACCTTTCTCTTTTGAGATAATGTCAGAATGGGTGCGGCGCAAAATCAGCGCCTTTTATCAGAAATTTATTAATCTATTTCTGAATATATAATACTTTTTTTCTTGATTTCTTTTAGAAGTACTTCCAGTAATTTATTTTCATCATTAAAATAATCCTGCTTGTTAATCCAAGTAACTTCCTTTTCCCGTTTAAACCAGGTAAGCTGCCGCTTGGCAAAGTGCCTGGTATCTCTTTTTAAGGTATATACCGCTTCCTCCAGGGAACATTCCCCATCCAAATAAGAAATAATTTCTTTATAACCCAAACCCTGCATGGAAACCATATCTTTCGTACAGCCTTTATCCAGTAAAGCTTTTACTTCAGTTATAAGGCCTTTTTCTATCATCAAATCAACCCGGCTGTTGATTCTTTCATATACAATTTCACGTTCATTGTTTAATACAAAATAACAGAAATTATAAGGTGATTCATTCTGCCGCTGCTCTTCATTATGTGCTGATATCCTGCTGTCGGTTTGATAATAATATTCCAATGCTCGAATCACTCGTTTTACATTGTTGGGATGAATTGCTTTTGCCGATCCAGGATCGACCTCAGCCAGTTTTTGATGCAGATAAACAGCACCTTCCTTTTCGTAGAGTTCTTCCAACTGCTTACGGTAAATAGTATCTTCACCGTTATCTTTAAAATCAATACCATACAGAACTGCTTGAATATAAAAACCAGTTCCGCCGACTATAATAGGAATCTTACTTTTGGAATAAATTTCACTCATATACTTTAATGCAAGTTCTTTAAATTTAACTACATTAAATTCATCTTCCGGCTCCAGCTCATTTATCAGGTAATGTTTAATCCCCTGCATTTCATCCGTTGTAATCTTCGCAGTACCAATATCCATATATTTATATACTTGCATGGAATCTGCAGAAATTATTTCTCCATCAATCGCTTTTGCAAGTTTAATCGATAATTCCGTTTTTCCCACAGCAGTAGGTCCTGTTAATATTATCAAGGGTTTCTTCATTTTTTCCGCCTAACGCATACTGTCCTGCGAACTGCCACAATATAAGAATGTGAAATTAGTTTCACAGAGTGAAAGAATCCATGTGTGGCATCCTTCTTTTTATATTTTCTTTCACTCTATTTATACAATTCTTTTAAACTTTTTCTCCAACTCATATTTGCTCATGGAAATAATTGTCGGTCTTCCATGGGGACAATGATACGGATTATCCAGGGTTAATAATTCCTCAATTAATGCCCTCGCCTCTTCACCTGACAACCGGTGGTTACCTTTCACTGCTGCCTTACAGGACATGGAAGCAATTTTTTCTAGAATCAGTTCCGGCGTATCATTATATACCTCCAGGGCGAATCCGTCAATGAGTTCTATTAATATTTCATACTGTGCCAAACCAAATAAATCACTGGGTACGGCCCGAACGGCGTATTCTTTGCCGCCGAACTCTTCTATTTCAAAACCGATATTATTCAGATAGGTAATATGTTTCTTTAAAGCTTCCTCTTCCCGCATGGTCAGTGACAAAATAATCGGCGGTTCTAAAAGTTGGGATGTATAAGTTTTATCTTTTAAAGATTTCATAATCTTTTCATATAGTACTTTTTCATGAGCTGCATGCTGGTCTATATAAAACAACTTGTCACCGAACTCAACAATCCAATAAGTAGAGAAAATCTGGCCGATAATTCGATGGCTTTTTATCGCTTCTTCCGACAGGAAAGATAATTGTTCCGCTTTACCAATCATCCGAGCTTCCTTATTAAAGTCCGCACTGTCCGATAAAATTTCAGTTAGTTCTTCTTTCTGATCCGTATTATGAGCGGAAAGCCTCTCCTCTTTTACAAGGGCAGGTGCATCGTTTACTACTTCATTCAATTTGCCTATCTCTGTTTCTTTTATCAAAACCTTATCTGCTGCAGTATTTTTATTTGGGGATGTCAGTTCTATTATTGTAGAATAATTGTTTTTACTTTTATTATCATTATATTCTAAACTTTTATTCCAATTATTCTGGTAAGAATTAACAGAACCTTTATTCTGATTTTTAAATCTTTCCTGATCCACCGAGCGATTAAAATCATTTGAAGCTTTAACATCCTGCCCTGGTAATTGGTCGCATTGATTCTTTTCCTGGTAAGAAAAACCGTTTAAACCAGTTTTCTTATTTGGAATTTCTCTGTCTTGGTTTAATTCTCCGATATATTCCTGCCTGCGTTTTTCTTCAAAAGGTTCTGGTATCTTTTGGTCAATTTTAATTTCCTGTTTTTCTTCTGTTAAATGTACTGCCGGAATCATTTCTTTTCCTTCCAGAGTACTTTTAATCGTATGATAGAGAAGCTGATATAACTCCTCTCCGTTTTTAAAACGAATTTCTAATTTAGCAGGATGAACATTCACATCGATTAATTCGCTTTTAATTCGAATATGGAGGGAAGTAAACGGATATCGGTGAAGCATGATAAATGGTCTGTAAGCCTCTTCTATAGCCTTACTGATTAAGGAACTTTTTACATATCTTCCGTTTATATAATAATTTTCATAATTTCGGTTACCCCTGGATACTAACGGTTTGGCAATATATCCTTCAATGGAAATCTGTTCATTACTGCTTTCCGTTAATAACAGGTTTGCCGTAATATCCCGTCCATAAACATTATATATAATATCTTTTAGATTGTTATTTCCTGCAGTATGCAGTTTAATCTGTCCGTTATTGATAAATTTAAAGGAGATATCCGGATGAGATACCGCTAAACGTTCCATTAAATCACCAATGTATCCCGCTTCGGTTACAGGGGATTTCAGGAATTTTTTTCTCGCCGGTGTATTATAAAAAAGATTCCGTATAATAAATGTCGTTCCGTTAGGGCAGCCGATATACTCCAGGCTTTTTTCTTCCCCTCCGGCTATTAAATAACGCAGCCCGGTAAAACTCTCACTGGTTTTTGTAACTAATTCCACCTGTGAAATAGCTGCAATACTGGATAACGCTTCCCCTCTGAAACCCAAACTGGTAACCCGAAGTAGATCTTCTGCTGTTCGTATCTTACTGGTAGAATGACGTAAGAAAACCAGAGGCATATCCTCTTCCTCAATACCGGAACCGTTATCCGTAATACGGATAAAACTAATACCGCCTTCTTTTATTTCCACAGTGATTGCGTTGGCACCTGCGTCAATGGCATTTTCCACTAATTCTTTAACGACAGCGGCAGGACGTTCGATTACTTCTCCGGCTGCTATCTGATTAATTGTATTATCATCTAAAACGGTAATTTTAGACATAAGTTTAACCTCCTGTATTACAGACGCTTTTTGACCTTTTGCTGCATTTGGTATAACTTATTCATTGCTTCCATGGGAGTAAGAACATTCATATCCAATTCTTTTAACTCCATAATAATATCATCGTTTGAGCTCAAATCAAATAGGGACATCTGATCCGGTATTTCCCCATGGCGCTTTTTTGTTTTTACTGTTAGATCCGAAACACTTTGCTCTCTTAAAGTAATATCTTCATTGTCTTTCATAATGGATTTTTTATCCACATGAATAGCTCTGGCTTTTTCTGCTATATCATTTTTACTTAATTCATCCACGATTTCAAAAGCCCGCTTTAATACACTGTCCGGTACACCGGCTAATTTTGCTACCTGAATACCATAACTTTTATCTGCTCCGCCCTTAATGATTTTACGCAGAAAAATAATATCTTCGCCATGTTCCTTTACGGCGATACAATAGTTATTTACACTGTCAAGTTTCCCCTCTAATTCAGTTAGTTCATGGTAATGGGTAGCAAACAGTGTTTTGGCACCCAGTAATTTAGGATTACTGATATGTTCCACCACAGCCCATGCAATACTTAATCCATCAAAGGTGCTGGTACCTCTTCCGATTTCATCTAAGATCAAAAGGCTGTTTTTGGTGGCGTTGCGCAGAATATTTGCCACTTCCGTCATCTCAACCATAAACGTACTTTGACCGGAAGCTAAATCATCGGAAGCACCTACTCTGGTAAAGATTCGGTCCACAATACCTATCTCTGCGTGGGACGCAGGCACGAAACTTCCGATCTGAGCCAATAAAACAATTAAAGCAGTCTGACGCATATAGGTAGATTTGCCCGCCATATTGGGTCCGGTAATAATGGAGACCCGGTTCTCTTTATTATTTAAATAGGTATCATTGGTTACAAACATATCACTTAATAACATCTGCTCAACCACAGGATGTCTTCCGTCTTTAATATCAATTACCCCATCTTCATTGATGGATGGCCTGGTAAAATTATTTCGTTCTGCAACCAGAGCCAGGGAAGCAAATACATCGATTTTAGCTATGGCTTTAGCCGTTTGTTGAATCCGGTTTACCTCATTACCAATCTTGTCCCTGATTTCACAGAAAATATCATATTCCAAAGAAAACAGCTTGTCCTCAGCCCCTAAGATTACCTCTTCCAGTTCTTTCAATTCTGTGGTGGTATACCGTTCCGCATTAGCAAGGGTCTGCTTCCTTATCCAGGTATCGGGAACCAGGTTCTGGTAGGAATTAGTAACTTCCAGATAATAACCAAACACACGGTTAAATTTAATTTTTAAATTTTTAATTCCTGTATTTTCTTTTTCTCTGGTTTCCAGTTCAGCCAGCCAGGTTTTTCCTTCCGTTTTGGCTTTCCGCAACTTATCTACTTCATCATGATAGCCGTCCTTAATAATACCGCCTTCCTTAACGGCAAGAGGCGGCTCTTCCACGATAGACTGTTCTATTAGATTAAAAATATCTTCTAATGGGTCTAATTCCGTATAAATTTGGTTTAATAATTTACCGGAAGAACCTTGAAGAAGCCCCTTAATATATGGCAGCATGGATAAAGAAGATTTAAAGGAAATTAAATCCCTGGGGCCTGCACTTTTATAACTGATACGGCTGATTAAACGTTCCAGGTCATAGATGGGATTTAAATATTCACGAATTTCTTCTCTGATAATAACAGTATTATTTAATTCAGTAATAGCGTCCAGTCTTTCATTAATTTCGTTCTTATCAATTAAAGGCTGTTCCACATAACTTCTTAATAACCTGGCACCCATCGCTGTTTTGGTTTTGTCGAGCACCCATAATAGGGAACCACGTTTTTGCTTTTCCCGTAAGGTTTCCACCAATTCCAGGTTTCTTCTGGTTGAACTGTCTAAAATCATATATTTGCTGGTGATGTAAGGAGTCAGTCTCGTTAAGTGGCTCAGGGAATTTTTCTGGGTTTCATATAAGTACTGCATGATTGCGCCTGCCGCAATCACCCCAATGGTATAATCCTTTAATCCAAGGCCGGCCAGGGAGGATACACTAAAATGTTCTTTTAATGCATTTACACATAAGTCATCATCAAAATACCAGGGTTCTAAATCAGAGATAGAAATCTGCAGCCGGTTTTTTAAATCCAGGGTATCAACTCCGCTTACAATAAAGGTACTGTTACATATAATTTCAGAGGGATTGAATTTATTAATTTCATCTAAAAGTTTCCGATCCGTATCTACTTCCGTCACATAAAAGTCACCGGTAGTTACATCTACGGTTGCGATTCCATAAGCATTTATGGTATGTACGATTCCCATTAAATAATTATTTTTACTTTCATCCAGAGCCTGGGGATTTAAATTGGTTCCGGGTGTAACAATACGAATTACCTCTCTTTTTACGATTCCTTTTGCGGCTTTGGGATCCTCCACCTGTTCACAAATAGCTACGCGATATCCCTTACTGATTAATTTACTTAAATAACTTTCTACGGCATGATAGGGTACCCCGCACATGGGAGCACGTTCCTCCTGTCCGCAATTTTTGCCGGTGAGAGTGATTTCTAATTCTTTTGAGCAGGTTAATGCATCCTCAAAAAACATTTCATAAAAATCCCCCAGGCGATAGAAAAGAATACAATCTTTATATTGATTTTTTATTTCCATATACTGCTGCATCATAGGTGTTAATTCAGCCATATTTGTTCGTCCTTCCGTATCTTCCTAATTCATGTTTTTCTTTAAAGTTTATTCGAACCCGAAGAAACATTTTTCTGGTTTCAACCGTTCCTATTCTCGTTAATTGTAGCAATTTCTTTTTAAACCTGCAGAAAAACCTACGTGTCTTTTCCGACTAACTAAGCAACTGAAATCTCTGTTCTGTTTACTTATGTGAAAAAATAACAACATCTTACAGGATAACATCATCTGCTAAATTATCTCCGTCTGCTGCAGTCGTTGCTAATACATCGCATCTTTCGTTCTGCGGATGTCCATCATGGCCTTTTACCCAAATAAACCGAACTTTATGAGGCTCTATGGCTTTTAAAAGTCTCTGCCACAGATCTATATTTTTTACCGGCTCATTTTTACCGCGTTTCCAGCCTTTTTTTATCCAGCCTTCCAGCCAATGCTCATTAAAGGCTTTGACTAAATATTGAGAATCCGAATATAAATCCACTTCACAGGGTTTTGTCAATGCTTCCAGTCCCATAATGGCCGCCATTAATTCCATACGGTTATTCGTAGTTTTCTTAAACCCGCCGGAATATTCCCTCACATGCTCCGTACCATTGGAATCTATATATACTAATATAGTTCCATATCCGCCAGGACCATCCGGATTACCTCTTGCAGACCCATCGGTAAAAATTGTTACTTTCATTTATTTCCTCCAAAATAATGCTTGTATTTTTCCAATATTCTATTCTGTTAACACATCATGTTGCAGATTCAAAAGGTTAAAATTCAAAAACATTATAACATAATTACTAATGTAATGCAAAATACTGTTCTGCTAATGAAAAAAACAGATACATTTATTAACTAAAAATCATTCCCCAATGATTAATTCCGCAGCATATGGAAGCATACGTATCCAATCACATACAACATGCCACTCATTCAGTTTATGGTTTTTTCTTGCGTGATAGATATTCGTTAGGGTTTCATAATTAAAGGTACAGGTCCTAAGCTGGTTATAGCTTGACGGTAACAGCTGAATCATATTATACCATATAGTTTTATCTTTATTTTCGTTGTATCTGATTCTTAATTTTTCCAAATAATTAATTAAACATAACAATTGTTCTTTCGATTCCGTGTTTAGTTGATCGCAGCTAAAATCATCCTGTTCAAAAGGTTTACTATGTATTTTATGCATGGTGCTGGTTGAATTTGAGACTGTTGCGACTTTGTAAGTATCAAATTCCTTCCACCAATATAAAGGAGCCGTAATATCTACGGATACCATGATCTGACGTATAAATTTCCGGTGGTCACTTCCGGCACGGCATAATTTTATAGCAAGTGCCAAATCATTTTCTCCTAATATATACGTACCATCCGCGGAATAATAACTGTCACTTTTCTCCCAGCTGTTCATAGGATTTCTTGCACCCCGTATGGAATTTTCCAAATTCATTACACTCGTTTTATCAATTTTAAGCATATAACCTCCATAATTTTCAACATTATTTTAAACCTCTATCTGATTTTCATCTTTCGTTGAAGCCATTTCCGCTATACCATATATAATGGTATGAAAAGGGACAAGGGAATCCCATATAAAACGGTTATTATCCAGTGAAGATTCTCCGCAATCTATTATCCTGGTATGTTCTCTTAAGTGTTCCAGTGTGTCAATAACCGGTTTTAATTTTTCATGGGAAATAGAATCACTAAATTCACTGATATTCTCTAAGATTGTATCAACGAAGACATGGGCGATGATCTCTATAGCCAAAGAGTGGATACTTATTTTTATGGTTTTTTTAAATATTTTTTCATAGGTTTTTAAAATGTGCTGAGATAAAAGATAAGAACCATGGGATGGTAACTCCAGAAATTTTATTAGTGCATCATCTGCTTTAATACGAACAACGCCTCCATCATATTGAATTGATATATTATTAAAATCTTTATTCCACTCTTCCATATCAAAGTTTCTCCTTTGTACTTACTAATCCATTCTTTTAATAATACCACTTATTTACTCGTAGGTAAACCCGGTATAATGAAGAAAAAAGTTATCCAAACATAGATAGGATAACCTTTTTCTTTATTCATTATTTATGTTTATAATCCATTTAGTCCGGTCTTAATATAATAGTCCTATAGCCTTACACAATCTGGAAATCCCGGTTCATTTATCCTGCTTCTTTGAATTTAAAGTCACGACAACCAATTCCGGCCTGTTAAAGATCCTAACAGGTATTACACTATTTCCTAGGCCCCTGCTCACAACCATGGATGTACTTTTTTTTAACGTTATACCATTTGTGTATTTTGGAAAAAAGCCTTGATTCGGAGCATAAAGCCCACCAACCAATGGAAGTCTGAATTGCCCGCCGTGTGCATGGCCGCAAAAAACCAAATCAATCTTATTGACAGCGTAAAGATCTATTAACTCCGGCCTATGGGATAATAAGATAGTAAATTTATCAGATATTTGATTTGATGCCGACTTTACCATTTTACCTAAATTTTCATTGATTTCTTCCATTTGTGTTAATGGAAAAGGATCGCCTAATCCCATAAGAACAATTGATTCCTTGTTTCTGGTTAACAGCATAGCTTGATTGTCCAATATATCTATTCCGGTTTCCAGTAACTGTTTGTTTAATTCTGCATATTCATCCGACCATTTTTCATGATTACCGGTCACAAAATAGACTGGAGCAATTTTTACGGCCTGTCTTATATAATCCATGGAAATATTTATATTGGTACGATGACTGTCAATTAGATCACCGGTAACAACGATAATATCCGGTTTTATTTTTTTTGTTAACTTTATCAACTTTACCTGATTCGGCCCAAATTCTTTGTTATGTAAATCAGACACTTGCAGAATTTTAAACCTTTGATAAGCTTCAGGTATTTTATCATTTGAATACTGAATACGGTTAATTGTTATGTTATTATTTTGCCAATAAAAAAACAGAATCAGTAAAGCGAATGCCGCAATTAATAAAAATAATCTATTCTTCTTAACAAATAATCTAATACTCATTTTCCCTTCCTTTCAGTATTTAATCACAATTTAACAATCTTTATTATATTATGGCTTGCCTATAAAAAAGTACAATATATAAACATCCGTATCCTTAATAAGTTTGTTTGGGTCTATATCGTTGTAACATATTATAATTATTACCTTTATTCCCAGCATTATGAAATATTCTAATGATTCTATGTAAATAAAACTCCGGATTTTTCTGTTGTAGTTGATGTTCCTTATTTCCGTTTCAGAAAATAATTTTTCAAACTGAGATATCCGGAGTTTATTTAAAAAAACTAATATTTATTTTAAATACGAATTATTTATGTGATTCTTTTGTATAATTCAGTTAATTTTATCTAATACAGGTATTCTTCTTAATTCAGTTATTTCAGTATATCCCAGATACCTTCCTCTAAGAAATGATTAGCACTGTTTGTCGCATTGTCGATTATATCCTGGGAATATCCCATAACGCCTAAAAGTTTAATTGCATTCTTTGATACAGCTCTTCCGGATAATAGTTTATAATCAAATAAAACATTATTATCAACTACCTGTTCCTGGAAGTGGTAATTTGAATAATAATTTTCAAGAATATGAGTTAATTCTATATCATGAGTTGCTGCAAAACACATGGCATTTCCCTGAGATAAACTATATAATATCTGAGAGGATGCTGCTATTCTCTCCAATGTATTCGTACCTCTTAATACTTCATCTACAAAACATAAAGTAGGGATTTTTTCATTTAGGCGGTCTAATATCCTTTTTAATGATTTAATCTCCACTATATAATAACTTTCCTTACTGAAAATACTGTCCTGTAATGCCATGGAGGAGGCTATCTGAAAAAAGCTTGCTTTATAACTTTTACTCATGGAAGTATAAATTGTTTGGGAAAGAACCGCATTAATAGCCAGGGTTTTTATAAAAGTAGATTTACCGGAAGCATTGGAACCGGTTATAAGTACACAACGGTTTTCGCCGATGGAATTGGTTACCGGATCTTCAATCATCGGATGGAAAAGTTCTGTAACATCAAGAAACGGTGCTGAATTCGTGGTAAGTTCAGGAAGGCTGTAGTAGTCAAGCATTGTTCGAAACGAGGCAACTGCAATCATACTGTCCAGGGTTCCGATGTTAACATACATTTCATTTAAGACTGCACGATTTTTTTTAAATGTATTCAGCATTGAATTAAACTTGATTAAATCTGTATGGAACAACATTCTTTCGTAGTCTAAAATCAAATCCAGGATATCACCGTTAGGATTTTTACCTGCAACTATTCTGGAACCTTTTTTAAATTTTTCAAACTGTGTACTTGCTTTTTCCAATTGATCCGTATAGGACTTTATTTCCGGGATATCCAGTTTGGTAATATCTTTTACGGAATTAAGTAATCGGATGATATAAGAACAAACACTAAAGTAAGTATCAATTTCTGCCTTACGCCTATAATACTGAATTATGTTATTGGCAACCATTACAAAGGTTAAGAACCCACCTGTAGGAGGATTAAAGAATATAAGCAGAATAGCCGCTATTAATCCACCAGCCATAAGATAATGGGGAAGACTGCTTTTTTGTTTTAAGCTGTCCAATTGATTGATATATTCATATACGGAAATATGCCTTAATTTACCCATTCCACGAAAAGCGATCTGTAGCATAATCCTTTTTTCTTCATTTTTTTGAAAAAATTCAATCAAACGATTGCGTTCCAATAATTCTGCTTCCTTAAATTTAACTTTTCGTAAAACAGAATAAAGATACTCCTCACCCATAGCACTTCCCGTATTATTAATCAACATAAAGATCTGGTCCATGTCAATATCATTCCAGGTAATATCATCAACATCCTTATTATCCTCTTTAATGGAACGGTAATAACTTGCTAGGGATTTTAATGTTTCATAGGTATACTCTTCATCCGGTATCTGGCCCCATTCTCTTTTAAATTTCTGTATTAATTTAATCCTGTTATTTTTCTTATCATAAATACCTTTCGCTATAAATGCAGCAAAAATTGCAAATCCAATAACTATAAACTCCATATTTCTCCTTACTGTATGCCTTAGCATGCCTTGCTGATGAGTTTTTTATTTTTATTCTGTATAAATATCATTCAAATTATTATAAAATTTACCGTTCATTATGTCAATGTTTTCTCACCCACATATAATATAATAATCACACGAAATGGCTTATTCTAAAAGAGATGAACTGTCACGCCCGGACGGATTACATAGCTTGCAAGCAAGCTTGCTAATTCTCACTTTGCTTTCTCGGAAATAAAAGGCGGGATGGAATTCTTTAGAATTCCATCCCGCTAATTTAAACTACTTAAATTATTACTTAATCATTAATAAATCTTACAACTTTAATCGGAGATCTGTAATACATATTCGAAATCTTAATACCCGTTCTTGGGTTACTTGCATGGATAACCTGACCATTACCAATATACATGGCAACATGGCTGATATAACTTCCACTTCCATAAAATACAAGGTCACCAGGTCTTGCATCTGATGAATTAATCGAAGATCCGGCAGAAGCCTGACCTCTGGATACTCTTGGAAGATAATAACCAAAGTGTGCATAGATTCCTCTGGTAAACCCGGAACAGTCAACTCCGTTCGTTAAGCTGTCACCGCCCCAAACATAGGGATTACCTAAAAATTGTTTTGCAAATGCAACAATATCCGCTCTTACCCCGGAAACCCCGGCCTGTAATTCTTCCACCGTTACCGCTTTCTGCAATTCATAGGATAAATCAATATATTGTCTGGCTACATACCCTTCATCACTATCAATATTAACTTTAATCCAATCGGTACTTACTTCTTCTACTTCTAATTCTTCATCTATCGGTACACTTGTAAGAACCCCGGATAATAGGCTTTCATCCGTTCTTACATTCAAGGTTTCGGTATTAACAGTAGCTATTAAGCTTCCAACTTTCTTAGCAAGTTTAACTGCTTTATCTCCCGTAATTAAATAAGATTTCATTACATATCCGGTAACCTTACCTGATTTTATCTTAGCCCAACCATCTTTGTCAACATCTAAAATGGTACAACCTGCATTCTTTGGTAGCTTTCCAATTATCTTCTCATCTTCACCAGGACCGCTTCTAATATTCAAATGGTTTTCCACATCTGCAATACCTAAATTATTATAATCATAAGCTGCAACGCTGGATTCCAGGGTAGCTATCGTTATCTCCGAAGCTGCGGCTGTATTACCAGAATTATAATAATTATCTAATGTAACAGTTATTCCTGCTATAGGTTGTTCCCCATATACAGTTTCAGCACTTGAAGTTTTAGAATTTATAGCAATTAAAACGGTTCCAGCTACACAGAGGCATGAAATCTTCAGAAACTTTGTATTTGCTTTGTTCATCGGTTTCCTCCTGCGAACATTCATTTAATATGTAATTGTAACAGGTTTATTTAAGTTGTTACAAATATATTAAATTTATTTCTAATTTATTATATCAACTGTTCACAATTTTGTCAACTATGTGTCAGAAATATTTTACAATTTTGTTAAATTGAATAAAACTTTCTTAATACTGTAAATTACAGGAAATTAAACAAGTTTTTTTATATAATGTGTAGAACAAATTTTACAAATGTTTTTTGCACTAATTTTCTTTACTCAAACCGGAAGAAACACGCCTTGCGAGTTTCTCCGGTGCGCGTTCGAATTATTGCAAGCAAGCTTGCTAATTCTCACTTTTCTTTCGCGTAAACAGAAAAAAGGCAGTCATCTTTCAGACTGCCTTACCAAAAAACTTAAATTATAATACAGATAATTCCGCCATTACTGTCATTAATAATCTTCTGCATCGTTTCCTGAAGTTTTAACTGGCTTTCATCTGTCATCTTATTTATCTTTGAGCTGATACCATCATCCACTAATTGCTGAATCGATTTTCCATAAATATTTGTTTCCCAAATACCATTCGGATTTTCGGCTGAATTCTTTTTAATATAGGCAATCAGATCATTTGCCTGCTCTTCACTTCCAACAATGGGAGCAATCTCCGTTTCAATATTGGCATTTATCATGTGGATGGATGGTGCCTTAGCTTTAATCTTTACTCCATACTTATTACCATGTTTCATAATTTCAGGCTCTTCAATCGTAATTTCATCCCTGGTTGGCGCAACTACCCCATAACCTCTGGAACGCACCTGACCGCAGGCGCTGCTTACTTTCTGATATTCATTTTTCATGTCAGCCAGTTCCCTGATTGTACTGATTAACTGATATTCGTCCTCAATCGGAACACCGATTAAATCACTTAATATTGTATAATAGTAAGTATCATCAAATTCTACATTAACTTTGACTTTACCGTTTTCCATTTCTATTTTATCAATATTAAATTTTTTAACATACTGGCTATCCGTTGTCAGATTATCCGATCTTGCATCACGTATTAAAGAGATTTTCTTTAATAACTGCTTTACTGATTCAATTAAGTCCTGTTTCAGCCAATGTTCATCAGGTAACATCTCAGCCCATTTTGGTATGTAAAAATTAATTTCGGATACTGGAAAAACAGATAATATATTCGTCATAATACGATGAATATCATCTTTTTTCAATTGTTCACAGTTAACCGGCATAACAGTCACATTATATTTTGCTGCAATATCATTTGCTAAATTTATTGTACTCTCGGAATAAGGTCTATTGGTATTCAGTAATACAATAAAAGGTTTTCTCAACCTTTTTAATTCTGCAATGGTTTTTTCTTCAGGTGGAATATAATTATCTCTTGGGAGATCTCCGAAACTGCCATCCGTTGTTACAACTATTCCAATTGTAGAATGATCATTGATAACTTTCTGGGTTCCAATTTCAGCTGCCTGGGTAAATGGTATTTCATGGTCAAACCATGGTGTTTTTACCAAACGCTCCTGCTCATTTTCAATATGGCCGGAAGCTCCTTCTACCATATAACCTACACAATCTATAAGGCGTATGTTTACTTTTGTGTTATCCCCCAGTTGTATTTCCGCTGCTTCTTTTGGTATAAACTTTGGTTCTGTAGTCATTATGGTTTTACCGGCAGCACTTTGGGGTAATTCATCTATTGCTCTTTCCTTATTATGTATATCCTGAATATTCGGAATAACCAATAGATCCATAAATCTTTTGATAAAGGTAGATTTTCCCGTCCTAACCGGCCCCACCACACCTATGTATATGTCACCGCCTGTCCTAGCCTTAATATCATTGTATACGTCGTATATCTGATTTGATAAGTCAAGTGACGAAAATTGCTCTAACATATGCCATCCTCCTTTCGGTTCTAATTAAGCATATGCAAGAGCAATCTTATTTATTCATGTCTTTGTTCTATATTATTGTTTATATATTTTACTTACTATTCACTTAAGATAAAATAATCATATCAATATAACTTTTTAATAATTACTGCCAATGCAATTTATGGAATGACATAGTCTATTTAAATAAGAAGCTCTTATATTCCAGTCATTTATATAGGTCAGTAAAATATATTACATTAGTCAATTACTTATTCCATTTTAATTCACTATATTCTCTTCTTTTATCTCGGAGCAGCAAATCGGCAACTGCTTCTTCCGCAGATTTATTCTCAAATAATACCAAATTGATCTGTTCTACAATAGGCATTTCCACGTTATATTTTTTCGCCAGGGCTAGAGCTGCTTTTGCAGAATAAACACCTTCTACTACCTGCTTTACTTCTGCCATAGCTTCATCCATGGTATATCCTTTTCCGATGAGATAACCGGCATTACGGTTACGGCTATGCTTACTGGTACAGGTTACGAATAAATCTCCGACACCGGATAAACCGGCAAAGGTTTCAATCTTCCCGCCCATGGCAATTCCCAGGCGGCTAATTTCTGCAATACCCCTTGTCATTAGCGCTGCTTTAGTGTTATCGCCAAAACCTAAACCATCTGCTACACCTGCTGCCAGAGCGATAACATTTTTAATGGAACCGCCTAATTCAATGCCAATTACATCCGGACTGGTATAAACACGGAAGCGTTCACTCATAAATACGTCCTGAATAAAATAAGCAGTAGCTTTAGAATCAGCTCCAACTACACAGGTTGTAGGAATTCCCCTGCTTACTTCTTCCGCATGGCTTGGACCTGACATAACTGCCACATCCGCATTATTCAATTCTTCTTTTAATATATCTGTTAAAGTATCAAGTGTTGATTCTTCAATACCTTTTCCAACATTAACAACGATTTGATTTTCTCTAATAAACGGTCTTGCCATTTTAGCTGTTTTTCTTACATATGGAGAGGCTACCGCAAATACAATTAAGTCTTTATCCTTACAGGAACTTTCCAAATCATCGGAAATAATTACAGAATCCGGGAGTTTCACACCGGGAAGTTTATCCTTTAGTTCCCTATCGTTCTTTAGGAGTTCCACTTCCGCCGGCAACGCAGACCAAAGTGTAACCTCATGTCCGTTATTTCCTAATAATATTGCTATAGCAGTTCCCCAAGCTCCAGCGCCTAAAATGCTTACCTTTGCCATTTATTTGCCTCCTTATTTTTCAATCTTTACCTTTTGTCCGATTTTATTTTCTGTTCCGTTTATAAGTCTTTTCATATTGGAACGATGTTTTATAAAAGCTGATACCGTAAATATCAGGCTGACAATAAGCATATGTAAGTTACCTGAGTACATAATTACTATCCATACCGGGAACAGAAGGGATATCATTAAGGACCCAAGTGATACATATCTTGTCAGAACAACAACTATTAGAAATAAAACAAGTGCAGCTATACCAAGGCGCCAATCAAAAGCAAACATAACGCCTCCCGTTGCCGCTATTCCCTTTCCACCTTTAAACTTAAGCCAAAACGGAAAATTATGACCTAATACAACTCCTAGTCCCGCATAAAGGGGTAAGAGCTGTCCATAACTGTCATTCTGCATCATAAAACGAACCAGTAAAACAGGAATAATTGCTTTAATAGCATCACCTAAAAAAGTCAAAAATCCCGCTCTCCAACCCAAGGTTCTGAGGGCATTGGTTGTACCGGCATTACCGCTGCCGTAATTTCTGATATCAATATTATTTGCCTTACCGATAACATAAGCGGTTGAGAAGCATCCAAAACCATATCCAATGATTAAGCAAATCAATATTTTAAGTAGCATATTATTCTTTTTCCTTTCGCTCCCTGATAAAAAACTTAAGTGATGTTCCTTTAAAACCAAAGGCTTCCCTGATTTTATTTTCTATATACCTGGTATAGGAAAAATGCATCAGAGATTTATCATTAACAAAAATAACAAATGTCGGAGGCTTTACGGAAACCTGGGTGATATAATAAAGTTTTAAACGTTTTCCTTTATCGGAAGGCGGCTGCTGCAGCGCAACTGCTTCTGTCATAATTTCATTTAACACACCGGTAGCGACACGTAAATTCTGATTTTGGATAACCTGTTCGATTAAATCAAATAATTTAGGCATTCTTTGACCGGTCAGGGCTGAAATAAATATCATCTCGGCATATGGCATGTAAGATAGGGTTTCTTTTATCTTGGCTGTGTACTGATAAATTGTTTTATCATTTTTTTCAATGGCATCCCATTTATTGACAGCTATTATAATACCTTTTCCGCGTTCATGGGCAATTCCGGCAATTTTAGCATCCTGCTCCGTAACTCCCTCTTTGGCATCAACTACAAGGACAACCACATCCGCACGTTCAACGGCCGATACGGTTCTGACAATACTAAACCGCTCAATATCTTCCTTGATTTTACTTTTTCTGCGAAGTCCTGCCGTATCAATAAATATATACTCCTTGCCATGGTATTTTACGGTTGTATCGATTGCATCCCTGGTAGTACCGGCAATATCCGAAACAATAACCCGTTCCTCACCGATTAATTTATTGATGATGGAGGATTTACCTACATTTGGTTTGCCGACTATGGCAATTCTCGGCCTTTCATCTTCCTCTTCTGCCATATCTTCCGGACGGAAATGTTTAATCACTTCATCCAGCATATCTCCCAAACCCAGTCTTGAGGCTGCGGATATTGGCATTGGATCTCCAATTCCTAAATTGTAAAATTCATATACATCCGGCATTAATTTTTCAAAGCTGTCTACTTTATTTACGACTAAAACAATTGGTTTCGTAGAACGTCTTAACATATCCGCTACTTTAAAATCATCATCTACCAGACCTTGTCTTACATCTACAATAAACATAATTACATCTGCGGTATCAATGGCAATTTCCGCCTGCTGTCTCATATAGGAAAGTAATACATCATTACTCTCCGGTTCAATACCACCGGTATCTATCATGGTAAATCGCTTATCCAGCCAGGTCACATCCGCATAGATGCGGTCTCTTGTGACACCCGGTACATCCTGGACTATGGCAATTCTCTCTCCTGCAAGAACATTAAATAAAGTTGACTTTCCTACATTAGGCCTGCCAACAATTGCTACTATCGGTTTACTCATATTATTTTCTCCTTATGTCTTAATTCACTATAGCATTGATTAAGGACTTTCCGTCTGATTGTACAATACGGATTTCAGTTTGTAAAGTATTTTTCAAATCATCAACGGTAATATCATCCAATAATACATTTTCGCCGTTACGTAACAGTACGTCAGGTAATATCAGATAATCCCCTAATTCTTTTCCTTTTAACTGGTCCATTATATCTTGACCTGTTAATAATCCAGCTACTGTAATATCTTCTCCAAAGAATTTATTAACAATAGTATATACGGTTATTTGAATATTAGGATATTTTTGATTTAATTGAGCCATTAAATTTTTAAGAATAGGTGCAGCAAGTATACCAGTTGCCATTGATACAGTTTTTATACGATTATCACCTTTAATCGTATCATAATAATCATTAAATTCATCCATTAAAGAGCGGACCATACCAACTCCATTTTCAATCTGTAAATAACCCTCATAATTATCAGCATCCGGAATCGGTAGTTCAGCTGTAATATACCATTCATCACTGGCATGAATAAACCTGGTTCCGTATTCTTTAACTAAAACATCCTGCCAGTGGTGAATTATAGTAAGTACTTCCAAAGCGTCTTTTTTGTTGAATTTTTCCAGATTATTTAAATTATCCCGGTATTTCGTCAGACCGACCGGAACCACAGATACACTTTGCATATGCGGAATATAAGCGGATAAGTCCCGTATAGAGCGCCTAAGCTCCTCGCCGTCATTCACTCCCTTACAGAGTACAATCTGTCCATTCATGGTAATACCGGCATCGAAAAGCTTTTTAATTTTATCCAAAGCTTCGCCTGCAAAGCGGTTATTCATCATCTCACAGCGCAGTTCTTTATTGGTAGTATGAATGGATATATTAATCGGTGATAATTTGTAAAATATAATGCGGTTTATATCCTCCTCAGACATATTTGTTAACGTAATATAATTACCCTGTAAAAAGGATAATCTTGCATCATCATCTTTAAAATATAAAGTTTCGCGCATTCCAGGAGGCATTTGATCGATAAAACAAAACATACATTTATTTCTGCAGGAACGGTAGGAATCCATTAAACCTTCTTCAAATTCGATTCCTAAATCTTCCTCATACTCTTTTTCTATTTCCAATTCCCATTCTTCGCCATCAGGCTTCCTAATGAGTAATACCAAATACTCATCATTTACAGCATAATGATAATCAAAAACATCTTCTATTTCTTTCTCATTGACGCACAGCAAACGGTCGCCGGGTTCAATTTCCATCTCCTCGGCTATACTTCCTGCTGCTACGTTCTTAATGAGATGACCTTTTCTATTCATTGTAACTCTTGTCCTCTCTAATTTTTACCTTATTAGTATAGCAGTTGTGTTAAAAATTATCAAATGAATTTTCTTTTTAATTAGGTAGTTTATACTATTTCAGACATAAAAGGGAACGCTTTACCTTATAGTTTTCAATACGGTTTCACAGTTTTACCTTTGTATTAACTATAACTTTGTGGTACTATGTGATTGATCAATAAATTCCATTAAAGGAGATTATTGCAGAAGCACCAAAGGATTTTCTCAAAGCGGTGAAGCTATCAAATGTTAATCAATTTTAAATTATACTTTATGCTTGATCCGTGTTCAAATTGATTTTACATAATTTAAAAAGAAAGGAGCGTATGGATGTATTTTGATAACAATACATCATACAAAAATAATTTATGAATATCACACTCAATCACACGATCTCAGTGAATGATTATAATATGCTTCGTAAAGCAGTTAATTGGATCACTTTGGAGGAAGAACAGGCGAGTCGTGGAATTAAAAATACTTACTATTTAGTTGCTGCTGTTGATGGTGATAAAACGGTTGGTATGGCGAGAGTTATTAGTGATGGCGGTTATGTTGTTTATATTGCGGATGTTATTGTTATACCGGAATATCAGGGTAAAGGAATTGGACGATTTATAATGGAGGATGTTATGAAATACATCTATGAAGTTATATCAAACGGAGCTCCTGTTATGGTGAACCTTATGTCCGCTTCTAACCGTGAAAGTTTCTATGAACAGTTTGGTTTTGTAAAACGTCCGACATCGGATACTGGTGCTGGTATGTTTCAGTGGGTTAATTTAGACAAATAATCCTTATAAATCTACCTCTTATCTGACTTTCATTTATTAATTTCTCATTTTAAAAATAGATTTTTTGAAATAGTTAACATATTTTTGAAATTCCCTATTGACCGTGACCTTGCGTAATCCCATATAATTACATCACAAACAAAAAAGGAGGATGTATTGAATGAAAACTTATCTTGTAACCGGAGGCGCAGGTTTTATCGGCTCAAATTTTATACTTTATTTGTATCAGACATATGGATCTGAAATCGAGGTTATTAATCTGGATCTTCTGACTTATGCAGGGAATCTTCATTATTTGAAAAAGATAGAGGGTTATCCCACCTATCACTTTATAGAAGGTGATATCTGTGATACTAAGCTTGTGGAGAATATTATGAAAACCTATGACGTTGACTATATCGTTCATTTTGCTGCCGAATCCCATGTGGACCGAAGTATCAAAGAAATCGATGTGTTTGCTCAAACCAATATAATGGGGACAATAAATTTATTAAATTGTGCGAAGAAATCATGGGAACTTGATAGCGGGTTTAAAACCGGCAAAAAATTCTTATATATCTCTACCGATGAGGTCTATGGTGAATTAGGCGCAAAAGGGTATTTTACGGAAGAATCACCGATCGCACCAAGAAACCCTTATTCTGTAAGCAAAGCAAGCGGAGATATGATGACTAAAGCTTTTTTCGAAACCTATGGTTTCCCGTCTGTCAGGACACGATGTTCTAATAACTTCGGCCCACACCAGTATTATGAAAAATTAATACCTTTATTTATTAAGAACAGCATACAAAATAAAAAGCTGCCTGTGTATGGGGATGGCAGTGCGGTTCGTGACTGGATCTATGTTTATGATCATTGCTGCGCCATTGATTTAGTTCTTCAAAACGGCAAGCCGGGTAACGTCTACAATATCGGCAGTCACAATGAAAAAGCAACCTTAGAAATTGCTAAGACCATTATTGAAATTTTAAAGAATGAATTTAATATTAAAATTCCCGAGGATAGTATTACTTTTGTCGAAGACCGGAAAGGCCATGACCGCAGATATGCAATTGATTTCTCCAAAATAAGTATGGAATTAGGTTGGAAACCGAGTAAAACCTTTGACGAAGGTCTAAAAGAAACCATAAAATGGTATGTGAATAATATGGATACTGTAAAAGATTACTCTTAATTTCGGAATCCTTTATCAAAGAACAGAAAATTACGAAAGGTCAGACCGCCTATATATGAAAGATAATATGTATTATTCTACCGGAGAGTTTGCTAAAAGAGCAAAAGTAACCATCCGCACAATTCGTTATTATGATAAACAAGGTATATTAAAACCCAGTTTTATAAATGAATCAGGGTACCGGTATTATACAGATTCCGATTTTGGTAGACTGCAAAAAATATTATCCTTAAAATATCTGGGGTTTTCCTTAGTTGAAATTATGGATATTACCAGAAATGATAACAATCAGAACTATGTTAAGCAATCATTTCAATTACAGCTAAAACTGGTACAAAGGAAAATCGAAGAGCTTCAACTAGTCGAGCAATCCATAAAAGATACATCTAAACTTTTTGATGAACACCAGACTGTTGATTGGAACAAAGTAATTGATCTGATACACATAACCAATATGGAAAAGGATTTGATTAAACAATATAAAAATTCTGTTAATGTTGATATCCGTATAAGCCTGCATAAAAATTACTCAGTTAATCCTATTGGCTGGTTTCAATGGATTTTCTCAAAATTAGACTTAAAACCTCAAGAGAATATTCTGGAGATAGGATGCGGGAATGGTGAACTTTGGAGGGTTAACAAAGAGTTCATTCCAGAAGGTTGCTCTCTCCTGCTGTCCGATATTTCAGTAGGAATGATTGGCGATGCAAAAAAGAATCTTGTCAATTATGGAGAAAATATAAGCTTTCAGGTTTTTGACTGCCATGAGATTCCTGCCCCGGATAACTCCTTTGATTATGTTATCGGCAACCACATGGTGTTCTATCTGAAAGACCGTGAAAAAGCTTTTCGTGAAATCACCAGAGTTTTAAAAAAGGATCGTTACTTTTACTGCAGTACCTATGGGAAAGATCATATGAAAGAAATTGAACAGCTGGTCAAAGAATTTGATTCCAGGATCGCACTTTCTGAAATCAATTTATATGAAATCTTTGGTTTGGAAAATGGTAAAGAAGAACTTGGCAGATATTTTAGTGACGTAGAAGAACTAGATTATAATGATTATCTTATCGTTGATACTGAACAGGCACTGATTGATTATATTTTATCCTGTCATGGGAATCAGCAGGAGTATCTAATAGACAGATATACGGAATTTAGGGATTTTATAAAGAAAAAGCTGCAAAAGACAGGTAATCTAAAAATAACCAAAAAGGCAGGCATATTTCGTTGCAGAAAGTAATTGAATTACTTAAAACTTTCTTGAATTAATAATTAGGGAGCGTTCAAGTTTGGATATTTTAAACGGATGCTCCTTAATGTTATCCGAACTTTGACAAAGGTTTAACATTAACAAAAAAATAAATGAACTACTTCTCTAAGAATGTAAAAAGTACATTTATTAAATTTATTTTATATATTACTTTGTTCTTTATTGACGAATGGATTTTGGAGTGTTATAAATAGTATGATAATGATTTCTTTGGAGGCTTTTATGACAACCACGAATAATATAGAAACAATTCCCGTAGCACCTTTAAAAATAATGTCATTGGATGGTTTTCGTCCTCTGGCGGAAAAAATAAATTCCCTGATTGTAAAAGCAAGACATGACCAAGCTCTGGAATATACAAATTTACCCGCTTTTTTAGGTTATGAAGCCGATACTTATTTAGTGGATGCCGAATGTCCGAGATTTAATTCAGGAGAAGCGAAAGGTATCATCCGTGAATCCATTCATGGAACAGATTTATATATTTTAGCAGATGTAACAAATCACAGCATAAATTATAGTTTAGATGGTATGAACAATATGATGTCACCGGACGATCATTTTCAGGATTTAAAGCGTTTAATCGATGCCTGTAACGGAAAAGCACATCGTATCAATGTTATCATACCTTTTTTATACGAAGGCAGGCAGCATAAACGTACATACTTGGAATCTCTTGATTGTGCAACTGCCCTGCAGGAATTGGCCAAAATGGGTGTAAAAAATATAATTACATTTGATGCATTGGATCCCCGTGTACAAAATGCCATACCCATTAAAGGATTCGATAATTTTTATACCTCATATCAGTTTATCCAGTCTTTATTGGCTACGGAAAAAGGATTAAAATTAGACAGCGATCATTTAATGATTATCAGCCCGGACGAAAGCGTTATGGCCAAAGCAATCTTTTATACTAACATATTAGGTGTGGATTTAGGTATGTTTTATAAAAGGCATGATTATACAGGCATGGAAAATAATACTTCCAGTCCTTCATCGGTATATGAGTTTTTAGGTCCCGACGTGGAAGGAAAAGATGTTTTAATCGTTGCAGATATGATTTTTACAGGAAAGAGTATCCTTGACATTGCATTAGAATTGAAGAAAAGAAAAGCTTCCAAAATATTTATTGCAGCTACCTTTGGTTTATTTGCTGAGGGTTACGCTTCATTTGATAAATTTTACGAGGATGGAATTATAAACCGTGTTTTTACTACAAATCTTACCTACTGCCCTCCTCAATTACTGGAGAAAAATTATTATACCAATGTAGATTTAAGCAGATATCTCGCACTTATCATTCATACGATCAATCACGATCAATCCGTTGACGGAATTTTAGATTCAAAAACCCGTATTCAGGATATCGTAGCAGATTATAAAAGTAATAATTAATTAAAACAAACCTCCGCCAAAATCCACTCATTTGCTTGAATAAAACAAATGAGGACAAAGGCGGAGGCTAATTTATTAGAATAATCGAATGAAAACTGAATATTAAGTGAGATGCAAAAATAAAATTATAAATTCTTAAGTAATCAATCAATAAAAAATGTAATTTTCTTATTTTTCTATTCTTTAATCATTAAAAATGCCGCAAGAGTTCCCCGTTTTCCTTTCGTTGCACGGTGGGAAAATAATAAATCGCTGTTACACGAGGTACATACGGAAGAAATATGTATATTTTCTTCTTTTATACCGGCATCTAAGAAGATATGGCGGTTGGCCTGCCATAAGTTTAATTGATATTTACCATTACCTTTATCAAGCAGGATATCTTTTATTTGTTCCGAATTAAATTCTTTCTCAAATGCCTCTGCTACGTCTTCACTAACCTCATAACAGTCCATACATATGGACGGTCCGATTAACGCTATCACATCTTCCGGATTCGTATTGAAATTCTGTTTCATTGCCTTAAGGGTAACCTTACCCATTCTTTTTACAGTACCTCTCCAGCCGGAATGGCTTAAACCAATTGCTTTATTTTTCATATCTACGAAATATAAAGGAACACAATCGGCATAATAGGTAGCTAAAGTAATTCCGGGTTCATTTGTAATTAAGCCGTCAATCCCTTTATAGTCCCTCTTTTTAATTACACCTTTCCCTTTATCTTTTGCTGTTACCAAACGTACCTCTGTATTATGTACCTGATCTGTCGTAACTATATTCTCCGTTAAAAACCCGATACTCTCACTGATTCTTTTATAATTTGCCATTACATTATCAGAATCATCTCCGTTGCTGTATCCAAGGTTCATAGATTCATAAATACCTGAACTGACTCCACCCAGTCTGGTAGAAAAACCATGTCTTATAAAATCGATATGGGAAAAGCAGGGAAAAGTAATAAAAGGTGCAATTTTATCAGTGTTAAGTACTGCATATTCATTATTTTGAAATATCATAATAACCTCTTTCGATAATAATAATTAATTCTGTTATAGGTTCATACTGATGGTAATCTGCTGGGTGAATACAATTATTGCAGAAAGCATCAATTTTATACAAATATTATATATTTATAGGGAATTTTAGTTCCGATTTAAAAGATTTGGGACTAATAAATAGCTTCGAAAGCATTCTGAATTAAAGAGATTTCCTGATCTAATATATTCACCACATCAAAACGGCACGGGGTATCCGTTGGAATCCGTTTTAACATCATATAATAAAGTGCGGTATGGGTAATTTTTTTCATTTTGTATAAATCTACAGCTTCCTGCGGAAATCCTTTGGTAATATCCTTGCGGTATTTAACCTCTACAAAAACAAGATAACTTTTATCTTTTGCAATAATGTCAATTTCACCGGTTCTGCAGCTAAAATTCTGTTCCAGAATTAAATAACCGTTTTTCCTAAGAAAATCAGCAGCCATCTGTTCTTTTTGAGTTCCGACAGTCCGTTTATTATACATAAACTATTCCCCTTTCGGAAGTACCTTGGATTTAATGCGATCCATGTTATCAACAAATAATAGGATTTCGGATACAACGTCATATAATTCGGGAGGAATATAATCTCCTACGTCTAATTTAGAGAGCGTAGCAGCTAATTGCTCATCTTTATGTACCGGAATTTTATTCTCATTTGCCTTCCTAAGGATTTTATCCGCCAAATATCCTTTCCCTGTAGCAATTATTTTAGGCGCGGCTTCATCAGGATTATATCCTAATGCAATTGCAGTTTTATTCTTTGGATTGGTATTTTTTTTATTCTGAAATTGATTAAAGCTTTCAGCCATTTACCTTGCTCCTTTGTTTATCTTATTAATCGGAATATGTAATATTACTGTATAATTTCCAACCTAGAAGAAGTTTTTAATAAAACTTAATCTATGGATAGGGGCAGGTCCTAACCTTTTTAATACTTCAATATGTTCTTTAGAACCGTAACCTTTATTAGAAGCGAAATCATACTGAGGAAAGATACTGTCATAAGCAACCATTAAACGATCCCTGGTTACTTTCGCGATAATACTGGCAGCTGCAATCGATATGCTTTTAGCATCCCCTTTAATGATTGGTACCTGTTTTATAGCTACTTCCGGTATAGTAACCGCATCGTTAAGTAATATCTCCGGTTTCACGGACAGATTGGCGACAGCCTGACGCATAGCCTCATACGTTGCCTGTAATATGTTTATTTCATCGATTTTGGAGGGCGGAACACTTCCTACCCCTACCGCTACCGCCTGCTCCATGATTAAATCGTATAATTCTTCCCTTTTTTTCTCTGATAACTGCTTGGAATCATTGATATAAAGTATATTGCAATCTTTGGGGAGAATTACCGCCGCTGCTACAACCGGGCCTGCCAAAGGACCTCTTCCAACTTCATCAATGCCGCAAATGTACGTATATTCATTATATTTATTCTCATATACTCTCATTTGTTCCATTCTTTTTTGCTCGTTTAACAGTTTCTCTCTTTCCCTGTCAAATTTCTGAATTAATTTTATAACACCGGTACGGGTGTCAGATCTATACTTATTGATAATATCGTCAAGTTTACTTGTATCCGTTAATTCTAATTCATTTTTAATATCGCTAATTTTAATATCCAAAGTAATTCTCCCTTTTCCTTAGTGATTTAAGAAACCAAACCGATTCAGCGGCCACACGCGAATCCATGCTTTACCTATTATTGCTGATTTGGAAATATTACCGACTTCAGGATCCCTGCTGTCCATACTATGATTTCGATTATCTCCTAAAACGAAGTATTCCTTATCGCCAAGTATAATAGGTTTTACTGCTATTCCTTCTCTGTCAAGGGAAATCTCTTCTTTACCATAGTGTTCATTCAGTAATTTATTATTAATGTATACTTTTCCGTCAATTATCTGGACTGTCTCTCCCGGCAGTCCAATGATTCTTTTAATATAAAATACATCTTTTGTATCATCCACGGGAAATACAACAATATCAAAACGATGAGGTTTCATAAAATGATAAGATAACTTATCTACTATTAAATTATCCTGATTCGAAAGTGCATTCTCCATGGACCTGCCAAGAACCTGTGTTCTTTGACCGACAAAATGCAAGATTAAAAATGTTGAAAGAAAAACTAATATGATATAAAACAACATATGCAGACTCTCTGAAGCGATTCTCTTTGCTTTCCCACTATTACTGCTCTCGTTCAATTCTAAATTTTGCTGTTCTAACACACAACCACCGCTTTCTAACCATTTGGGTCTAGTCATTCAGTATCAGAATTCTCCGGAAATTCTAAAGTTATATTACCTAATCTTCCATTTCTAAAGTCATCCATAACAAAACCGGCTGCTTTATTTAAGTCTAATTCACCGCCCTTAATTCTGCAAGCTCTTTTTTCAGCAATCCGGCTTAAAGTTTCTATGGCTGAATCGCCCTCTACAATCCCGTAACGTCCTGCCAGGCAACCCTTGTAGTTATTTAATAAAAAGCTTATTAATTCTATGGACAGTTCATAAATATTCAGTATTTCTTCTCTGATTGATCCAATAAATGCCAGTCTTAAACCAACAGCCTGATCTTCAAATTTAGGCCATAAAATACCAGGGTATCTAATAACTCTATATTTTTATTTATTTTAATCCATTGTTTCCCTTTTGTTACACCCGGTTTATTACCGGTTTTTGTAGCTGCTTTACCTGCTATGCTGTTAATGAAAGTTGATTTACCTACATTGGGAATACCTACGACCATAGCGCGAAGGGGCGGTTTAATATACCTCTTTTCCTGTCTCTTTCAATTTTTTCTTTACAGGCATGCTGAACAACATCATTTACTTTCCTGACGCCATTTCCGTTTTTAGAATTTACCAGAGTGACAAAATAACCCTGACTTTCAAAATATGTCTTCCAATTATCTGTATGGTTTTCATCAGCCAGATCATATTTATTTAATAAAATAACTCTTGATTTATTCTTTGCCATTTCATCGATATCAGGATTTTTACTGCTAAACGGAATCCTTGCATCAACCAGTTCTATAACAACATCCACTAATTTCATATCTTCCTGCATCATACGTTTTGCTTTTGTCATATGACCGGGGTACCATTGGAAATGCATTCACATTCCTCCTTACTATTGGTATTGGTTCTATTTGTCAGTTAATTTCTATTATTTTCTATTAATTTATTCCTCTTTTGTAGTTTCTTCACTTGTTTCTAAAGAATTGTTCCCGCTTGAACTATTTTTATTGTGTATATTATTTATAAAACCAAAATTATTGGTACGAATCCAAGCTTTACCAACGATGTCATCAAATAATATATTTCCAATGTTGGCAAACCGGCTGTCTTCACTGTTATTCCGGTTATCGCCTAATACAAAATATTCATTATCATCAAGCTTAATTTCTTCAGCAGCAAGCCCGCTGTTTTTAATTGATTCCGTAATAACGGGCTCTGAAAGAATTTCACCGTTAATACGAATATGTCCGTTTTCAATAAGAATCTTCTCTCCCGGAAGACCGATAATCCTTTTAATATTAAAATAACTATGTTCTTTATTCGTTTGTTTAAATACAATTACGTCAAACCGTTTTGGTTTTGCAATTTTATATGCAAATTTATTAATAATAATTTTATCCTGATCTTTCAAGGTTGTTTCCATGGACTCACCTAACATGGTGGTTTTTTCTAAGGCATAATTTACTATGAGATAAGCTAATGCTACAACTATAACAATTTCAATGATCCAAATGATGATACTAACGATAATTTTTTTAACTAACGGTTTCTTACTATCTCTGTCAAAATCAAATTCCATATCTAAACTCCTATAAAACTAACGGACAGGTCAGTTTACTTTCCTATGTTAAAAAAGGGACAATACCTAAGTAGTTGTCCCTTCTCGTTTTTTTGTTCATTCTGTAATGAATTATTTTACGATTTCTTTAACTTTTGCTTTCTTACCTACTCTATTACGTAAATAAGTTAACTTAGCTCTTCTAACTTTACCATGTCTGATAACTTCGATCTTCTCTACACTTGGAGAATGTAACGGCCATGTTTTTTCAACACCGATACCGTTAGATGATTTTCTAACTGTAAAAGTTTCTCTTGCGCCACCGTTTTGTCTTTTTAATACGGTACCTTCAAAGATCTGAGTTCTTTCGCGGTTACCTTCTTTTACTTTAGCATATACCTTTACAGTATCGCCTACGTTAAAGCTAGCTATGTCTTCTTTGAGCTGAGCAGCTTCAATGTTCTTAATAATATCGTTCATTTTGTGACCTCCTTAATATTTAGATGTTCTTAATACCTTGCCTGTCGGATATGTAATACCCTGTCCTAAAATTAGAAAAGCGGTGTATCAGAGGACCATCCCATCTCACAACATCTTACTTTAACATATTCATTTATAGATTGCAAGTATTTTATTATAATATTTCCAGATATATTTTTATCTTACACAAAATATCCAGTATTTATACAATATAAATTTTAATCCGCCTGTTTATTCAGGTAATCATGCAAAAACTTCTTTTCTTTACTGGTAAGCACTGCCTTTTCCAGTAGATCAGGTCTTGTGTTAGCTGTGCGAAGTATGGATTGTTGTTTTCGCCATTCTTCAATTTTGGCATGATGGCCGGACAATAGAATTTCCGGAACGGATCTTTCCATAAAAACTTCCGGTCTTGTATATTGGGGATATTCTAATAAATTATCCTGAAAAGATTCAAATTCGGCAGATACATCGTTATTTAATACTCCCGGTACTAATCTGGCAATGGCATCAATCATAACCATAGAGGGCAATTCCCCTCCTGTCAGAACATAATCTCCGATAGATACATAATCCGTAACAATCATTTCTAGAATCCGTTCATCAATTCCCTCGTAATGACCGCATAAAAAGATTAAGTCCTCATCTTTCGCAAATTCCTCTGCCATCGTTTGATTAAATACCCGTCCCTGGGGTGTTAAATAAATAACTCTGGTCTTCTTCGTGTTTGTTTTTAAGGTATTTGAATCATTTATATCTTCATGCCCCGTAATATTGATTCCACCGGTGAATTCAGCTGTATTTTTCTCGTTGCGGATTAATTCTTCAACATATTGGTGCGCACGGTAGACCGGACCGGGTGCCATAACCATACCGGCACCGCCGCCGTAGGGATAATCATCCACCCTATTATGTTTGTTTTCTGAAAAATTACGGATATCAACCGTTTTAAGCGACAAAAGTCCTTTTTCCAAAGCCCGTCCAATTATACTTGTATTAAGTCCCTGCTCTATCATTTCCGGAAATAAAGTTAAAACATAAAAATTCATGAGAAACTCCTTCCTTATAGTAAACCGGGTAAAACATGAACTTTAATGATTTTATTGGTAACATCTACGTCTAAGATACATTCCTTAATAGACGGCAATAAAATTTCTTTGCCTTCTTTTGTTTTTACAATATATACATCATTTGCTCCTGTTGTCATTACTTCCGTTAATTCACCTAATTCAGCTTCATCTTCCGTAATCACTTTAGAACCTATGATATCATATATAAAGTATTCGTCATCTTCGAGCTTAACTGCATTTTCTCTGGTTACAAGCAAGTCTTTACCTTTATATTTTTCTATGTCATTTATATTATCAATTCCCTTGAATTTAAGAATAGCCTGCTGTTTAAAGAATTTCACACCTTCTACTTCAAGTTCTAACTGTTCTTTTCCTGTATCTAATATTACATGTTTTAAATATTTGAATCGATTGATATCGTCAGTTGTAGGGAAAACCTTTACTTCACCACGGATACCATGGGTGGAGGATATTACTCCAACTCTTAAATACTCGTTCATTACGGCTCCAATCTGTTCCTGATTTATTATTTATATGACAAAACAAGAACCCATGCCGAAAAGGCTAGTCTGATAAGACTGGGTTCTTGTAAAATATAACGGAACCTTTAAAAAGAATTCCGTAATTAAACAAAGCTTCTGCTCTAGCATTCGACCTTTGTTTTTTAGTTGGGAAATTATTTATTGTAGTATCTCGACTACAACTTTTTTATCATCCTTTGTAGCTGCTGCTTTAACAACTGTACGAATGGACTTTGCAATACGGCCTTGTTTTCCAATGACTTTTCCCATATCTTCAGGGGCCACTTTCAATTCAACAATAATAGACTTATCGGTTTCCTTCTCAGTTACAACAACTTCTTCAGGGTGATCAACGAGTGATGTAGCAATTACTTTAACTAATTCTTTCATTACTCTTCACCTCCACTGGAATGTGAAATGCATAGTACAAAACGGTACGATTCTTTGTAGCAACTAATCCGTAAACATTATTTTGTAATGCCTGCTTTTTTAAATAAATTACCAACTGTTTCAGTAGGTTGAGCACCATTTGATAACCATTTTTTAGCTGCTTCTTCATTAATATTGAAAGCGCTTGGTTCCTGAGTTGGATCATAAGTACCAATCTCTTCAATAAATTTACCATCTCTTGGTGATCTGGAATCAGAAACTATGATTCTATAGAAAGGAGCCTTTTTTTGTCCCATTCTCTTTAATCTAATTTTTACTGCCATTGTATTCACCTCCTTAAATTAATATCTCTTAATATACATTATATATTAAGTCTCTATTGTAAAAGTTATAACAAATAGTTTGTATAACATACAACCATGTCAAAGCGGATATTCTTAGGTCCGCTACGTACTTGCTCATAACCTTACACCTGCTACGCAGGCATTTCAGTCGGAGCTCTGCCTCCGACTGAAACAAGTAAGTCCAAACCCCACTGCTTACGCTTTGTAAACGGTGTACTTACTTGTAAGGTTAAAATCCAAAGGGCAACTTAAATTTTCCTCTTTTTGCTCCCTTGCCGCCCATCATGCCGGAAAATTGCTTCATCATCTTTTTCATCTGTTCGAATTGTTTCACTAGCTTATTTACTTCACTGATATCAACTCCGGCACCTTTTGCAATACGTTTTTTTCTGGATGGATTAATAATATCCGGATTCGCGCGTTCTGCCTTAGTCATGGAATAAATAATTGCTTCAACACCGGAAAGAGCATTTTCGTCAATTTCCGTATCTTTTAATCCACCGCCCATACCGCCGGGCATCATCTTTAATATATCACCGATGCCGCCCATTTTTTTAATCTGCTGCATCTGTTCTAAGAAATCATTAAAGTCAAATTCGGCTTTTTTGATTTTCTTCTCTAATTGTCTTGCTTTATCCTCATCAAAATCTATCTGAGCTTTATCAATTAATGTCAGAATATCTCCCATCCCTAAGATTCTGGAAGCCATACGGTCCGGGTAAAATTGTTCCAAATCGGATAATTTTTCACCCATACCGACATATAGAATCGGTTTGCCGGTTACGGCACGAATGGAAAGAGCCGCACCACCTCTGGTATCACCGTCTAATTTTGTTAAAATTACACCATCGATACCTATTTTATTATTAAACATCTCCGCAACATTTACAGCATCCTGTCCGGTCATGGAGTCAACTACTAAGATAGCCTGATGTACGTTAACATTTTCTTTGATCTCAATTAACTCGTTCATCATATCTTCATCGATATGAAGCCGTCCGGCTGTATCTAAAATAACAACATTATAATTATTTTTAGCAGCATGTTCAATAGCGGCTTTTGCTATATTAACCGGTTTATGTTTATCACCCATGGTGAATACGGGAACACCCTGTTTATCTCCGTTAATTTGAAGTTGTTCAATTGCCGCCGGTCTGTAAATATCGCAAGCTGCTAATAATGGCTTTTTACCTTTGGATTTAAATTTGCCTGCTAGTTTTGCTGTTGTAGTGGTTTTACCTGCACCCTGAAGTCCGCACATCATAATTACGGTTATTTCATTACCGGGTTTGAAAGATATTTCAGTGGTTTCTGAACCCATCAGATTAACCATCTCTTCATTAACAATCTTTATTACCATCTGTCCGGGAGTTAAACTTGACATAACATCCTGACCGACTGCTCGCTCCTGAACGGATTTTATAAAATTCTTAACAACCTTAAAGTTAACATCTGCTTCCAGCAAAGCCATCTTTACTTCTTTTAAAGCAGTAGCAACATCTGCTTCCGATAAACGACCTTTGCCTCTCAGGTTCTTAAATACATTCTGTAGTTTTTCGGATAGGCTATCAAATGCCATGTACAACCTCCTGATTATTATCACATCTCAAAATTGAGAATACAACTTTATTAAAATTTACAATAATAGTTACGTTGATTTCGTGGTAAGCTATAAATCTTTTAATATTTTATCCGATATCATAATTATTTCTTCCAGACAGTTATGATTTTTACTTTCCATCATTTGCTCCGAAATTTCTTTAATTCGGTTTACCTTTTCTTTTGTCTCTTCAAACTTCTTTACCAGACAAAGTTTTTCTTCATAATCCTTCAACTGTCTGCTGCAGCGTTTTACGATATCAAATACTCCCTGCCTGCTGATGCCTTGATCTTCTGCTATCTCACTTAAGGATAAATCATTAAGTATATAATCTTCAAATACGTGTTTATTATGGCTTTTTAACAATTCACCGTAGAAATCAAATAAAATCGAAAGTTCCACTTTTTCTTTCAGTTTATCGTCCATAACCATATCTTCCATTTCAGCACCACCTGTAAAGCATTTTTCTTTACAGGTGATAGTATAACTTTTTTTCTAGGGTTTGTCAAGTTATTTTCTTGTCATTATTGTTTAGTTGTCACTATCTTTTTTACTGCAATCTCATATTCATTTTCCAGAAATTTTTTATCAATTTTATGTATAGGTATTACCGGGGCGGGTTCTCCTATAGTTTCTTTCAACCTTTTTTCCATTACTAACAGATGACGCCATTTTCCCAATTTATAGGCAGTATTATAATATGTTCCTACTTCCGTAAATCCATATTTTTTATGCAGGGCAACACTGCTTTCATGAGGAATACATATTAAGGAGTAAATATTATAGATTCCCTGCTGTTCAACAATATGAAACAATGCCTCATATAATGCGGTTCCTATTCCTCTTCGATGATATTTTTCGTTTAAATAAACAGAACACTCACAATCCCAACCAAAAGCTGCTCTTTCCAGGTGAGGTGAACAATAAGCATATCCGGCGATTTCTCCATCAATTAAACATACCAGCCATGGAAATTTATCCATAACATTCTTCATACGTTCACGAAAAACCTCAACCGGAACTTTATCATATTCAAAAGTAATAACTGTATTTAGGATGTAAGGTTCATATACTTTATATACTTCCTCAGCATCTTCTAATTTTGCCATACGTATGGTAATCCGGCTCATTTTATCTCCTATTTTTATAGATTCTATAAAATATTAAAGAAATTTAATATTTATAGAACTGTTTTATTTTTATTTTGTATCATAGCAAAATTCTATTACTTCTATTTACCTTGATGCGTAAATAGAAAAGTTCCAATTCCTACTGCAATGGTTATATTTAATGAGTCCACCTCCGGAGATTGGGGAATACATATACTTGTTCCTTCCTTTAGAAAAGAATCATCTAATCCGGTAGCTTCGTTACCAAAAACAAGGGAAAACAACTCTGTTTTAGGACAATTTTGTATTTCCAAAGTATTCGTTCCGTTAAGCATAAAAGTAAACACATCTTGTTTAGGATATAATTCCCTATATTCCTTAAAAGAATCAAAATGTTGATGTCTTAACTTAAAAAGAGCACCCATGGAGGACCGTATTGTTTTAGGATTAAATATATCTGCACATGGTGAAATTAAAGCTATATCCTGAATACCCATGCCCACTGCAGTACGTATAATAGTACCCAAATTACCCATATTACTTGGATTAACCAGAACAATATGAGATTTGTTTTGGTCAAGGGTACATTCATATTTATCAAATACTCCTATAACAAAACAATTCTCTTTATCACTAATTTTTCGGAATAATTTATCATCCGTTAATACCGGTATTTTATATTTATTACATAAGTGGACCAAACTTTCCCGATCCGTAAAAGTAGAATGTAAATATACTGCCTGTACCAATTCTGGATGACTTTTTATTAATTCAAACGTTGGAAAAGCTCCTAAGGTGTAAGAATAATCCACACCTTTTTTATATGGTTTAATTTGTTCCATATACCATCCTCCGAATTCTTATTACAAAAGATACATTAAATATCATTATTCATAAGTCATTATTTTATCCTACTATAGTAATCTATTTTTTAATATAAGTAAATAGTATCATTGGTTTTAAATCTACATTTTTTATATTTAGATTTCGTTTAATAATCTTTCCAATAGTTAACATAATATTTTTATGTATACCTATAATGCATGTCATTTATTTAACCATAATCAAAATATAATATATATTAAAAGTTTCAGGGCAAATCTCATTTTGTTGAAATTTGCCCTGAAACTATTGTAATTCATTAACTTATATTAAACCGGATAAGCCTTATTTTGTGTATCCGCAGCAGATAAATCTACTTTTGTTTTCTGTGCCTGACGATACTTAAAGAATTCTGTTGCAACCTGAGGGAATAACGCATAGGATAATACATCTTCATCCTGTTCTTTCCACTGTTCCATTTCTTTTTCAATGGTTTTTAATTCAGGTTTTAAAAGGTCAGCCGGACGGCAGGTAATCGGTTTTGCATCTCCGATAACTTTCTTTTGTACCTCAGGATCAAAAGGTTTAACGGTACGTCCATATTCTCCTGATAATACAGCTTTTGTCTCTTTCGTTACCATCTTATAACGTTCACCGGCGATAACATTAAGTACAGCCTGAGTACCAACGATCTGGCTGGATGGAGTTACCAACGGAGGTTCACCAAAGTCTTTACGTACTCTAGGTATTTCTCTTAATACATCATAGTATTTATCTTCCGCTTTTTGTTCCTTTAACTGAGAAACGAGGTTGGATAACATACCACCTGGTACCTGATATAATAAAGTTTTAATATCAACGCCCATTACCTTAGGATTTAATAATCCTGTTTCTAATGCCTTATCTCTCATTGGTCTGAAGTAATCAGCGATCTCGGCAAGTAATTGCTGATCAAATCCGGTATCATATGGAGTTCCCTTAAAGGTTTCAACCATAACTTCAGTCGCCGGCTGACTGGTACCCATAGCAAACGGAGACATAGCGGTATCTATTATATCGCAACCAGCTTCAACTGCTTTCATATAAGTCATGGCAGCAACACCACTGGTATAATGAGTGTGGAGATCAATAGGAATACTTACCGCAGATTTAAGTGCGGTAATTAAACTGGTTGCTTCATATGGCACTAAGAGTCCGGCCATATCTTTTAAACAAATTGAGTTAGCACCCATATCTTCTATTCTCTTAGCCATATCAATATAATATTCTGTAGTATATGCATCCCCTAATGTATATGATATAGCAACCTGAGCATGACCTTTTTCTTTATTCGCAGCCTTTACAGCACATTCTAAGTTTCTTAAGTCATTTAATGCATCAAAAATTCTAATGATATCAATACCATTGGATATTGATTTCTGAACAAAATACTCTACCACATCATCTGCATAATGACGGTAACCTAATATATTCTGTCCTCTGAATAACATCTGTAATTTCGTATTTTTAAAACCAGCTCTTAATTTTCTGAGTCTTTCCCAAGGGTCTTCTTTTAAGAATCTTAAAGAAGCATCAAAAGTTGCGCCACCCCAGCATTCAACTGCGTGGTAGCCGACTTTATCCATTTTATCAATAATGGGAAGCATCTGTTCTGTTGTCATTCTTGTGGCAATTAAGGACTGATGTGCGTCACGTAATATAGTTTCGGTAATTTTTACCGGTCTTTTTGCTTGATCTGACATTCTTATACCTCCTGTTGTATAATTTTTACAATTTATTCAAGTCCTGGAAATTTAGAATTGATATAAATATTTTGATTAAATTAATTAAACTCCAAAAACAACAAGGAATGTGTATGTTAACATAATGAATTGGGTTATTCTAAAGTGTGTTGTTAAAGCATTAACAAAATACGTTCAAGAATAAACACTTGGTTTCATTACTGTAAATATATGCGCTGTATTATTAGAATTTAATTTAAACGATCTATTAATTTAAAGTAGCTAATAAAGTACTGGATTCTACCATATCACCACTGGAAACATTAATGCTTGCAACAGTACCGTCTTCAGGAGATACGATTTCATTTTCCATCTTCATGGCTTCTAAGATTAAAAGAACTTCACCGCGTTTTACGGTTTGTCCGACACTGGCTTTAATAGCCAAAATTTTACCTGGCATAGGAGCATTTACTTTAATATTTCCAGCTGAACCTTGAGGAGCTGCCGGTGCTGCTGCAGGAGCCGGTGCTGCTGCGGCTGGTGCTGGAGCCGGTGCTGCTGCTACTGGTGCCGGTGCTGCTGCTACTGGTGCTGCAACAGGAGCTGCCTGAAATGTACTTGTAAAACCTTCTTGTACTGTTACTTGATATGCTGTTCCATTAACGGTAATTGTGTAATTCTTCATATTTAATTTCCTCCTTGTGTTCCTTATAAATATTCTCTATTTACAAGCTAACTAAATTATTTATTCCTAATCCAATATTAAACATAAAACACTTATGCATTCTGCCATCTTTTATTATTCACTCGTCTTATTGACCTTACAACTAATCCGTCAGCAGGTGCTTCATCACCCATAGACGCCATAATTGCAGCGGTAATAACAGCTACTAATTCTGAATCATTAACTAAATTCTTACCATATACCGCATCAGCTGCTGAACTAACCGGTGCACTTACCACATTAGCCGTGTTAGTCGATGTTTGGTTTGAATTACCGGTTCCTAAATTTGTTATATATTTTAAAATTGATATCACACCAGCAATTACAATCAATGCTGCAAATACAATTCCCAATCCAACTAAAATATTTAATAATGGCTGTGGAATGCTATCTGCAAAATTTACATTGGAATTTGCTGCTAACGTGACGTTATTTAATTCTAAATGTAATAAACTCATATTTTGCTCCCATCTGCGCAACCTGCGCAAGTTATATCAGGGATGTGATTTACTATATAGTACCGTGTTTTTTACTTGGACGGCTTTCTCTTTTTGTAAATAACATCTCATATGCGTAAATCAAATGTTTTCTAGTTGATGCAGCGTCAATAATACTATCAACATAACCACGTTTTGCTGCAGCTACTGCACTGGATTGAAGTTCAGCATATTCAGCCGCTTTTGCTTCGATAGCAGAAGGATCTTTTTCATACATAATCTGGGCAGCTAGTTTAGCATCCATCATTCCTATTTCTGCACCCTCAAGAGCAAAAACAAGATCTGCGCCAATATGTTTGGAGTTCATGGTTAAATAAGCACTTCCATAAGCTTTACCAGTTATTACATTTACTTTCGGTACGGTTGCATTTGCAAATGCATAGGTAAGTTTTGCTGTTGCAATACCTATGGATTTTTCTTCTTCCATTGTAGCTCTATATCCTGTAACATTGGTAAAAGTTAAAATTGGTATATTAAAAGAATCACATAACTGAACAAACTTTTCTGCTTTATAACAACCTGCTGTTGTTAAGGATCCGTCAAATTTTTCTGTTACTTTACCATTCTCATCCAATACTTCTGTACGGTTTGCGATAGCACCTACTGTCATACCGTTAAGACGGATAAATCCTGTAACCATTTCCTTCGCATATTCAGCTTTTACTTCAAGGAAATAATTATTATCGGAAATTTTCTCTAAAGCAACGGCTGCGTCAGCGATTGCTGCGGAAAATTCAGGAACCAGTCTATTTAAGTCATCCGTACATTCATCATAAGATGCATCGTCTTCATTATTGGATGGTAAGATACTTACTAAATCCCTGACTGCTTCAAGAACAGCTGCGTCATCCTCTAAAATAAAGTCTACAGCTCCGGATTTTGATTGAAAATCAGCAGTAGCCGTATCAAGTTTCGATGTAAAATTACCCTCTATCGCATTTGGCGAATTAACAAATAATTTAGCGCCGTTTTTAGCCATAAATGAAAAATCACTTAAGGACGTCATTACTGCTGCTCCACCACCACAAGTACCAAGTACTGCTGTAATTTGTGGAATAACACCAGATGCTAAGGTTTGTTTTAAATAGATTTGTCCAAATCCGTCTAAGGCATCTGTTGCTTCTTGCAGTCTTAAACCGGCACAATCAATAATGCCAATGACCGGTGCTCCTACCTTAAGTGCTAAATCATAAATATGTGCTATTTTTTTTGCATGCATTTCTCCGATTGTTCCATTTAATGCTGATTTATCCTGACAGTATACATATACAAGATTACCGTCAATAACTCCATAACCGGTTATAACACCGTCAGCAGGAACCTCATTCTGCTGCAGATTAAAATCGGTACTTCTTCTTGTTATTAATGCACCGACTTCAACAAAACTATTGTCGTCAAGCAAAGAGTTTATTCTTTCTCTTGCTGACAATTGCGCTGTCGTATTCATTTTCTGCCCTCCGTTTTTCTATTTAGTAAAATTAAAATCAAATTTTCTGCCGATTATAAGTATATTCCTTTTTGCCAAAATTTCAATACTAAAATGTATAAAACTTCAATTTTGATTATATTTTAACAATATATAATTGTAATAAAATTAAGGTCATTCTATGCTATTTATATATTTTTTAATAGAATCCAATTGAAATCCTTTCCGATATAAACTGGAAATCAATTTAACTTTTTCTTCCTCAGGCAAATTATTAATGTCATGGGTTTTTTTCTTTATTGCTTTTTGTAATGCAGTGTCTTCATCTTCATATTCTTCACAAAAAGCCTGTTCAATATTCTCTTTCGTAACGCCCTTTTGAATTAGTTCCCCATAAATCTGACGTTTACTTTTTGTATCTTTTTTTGACCGTATATAACTAATGGCATATCTTAAATCATCGATATAATGATATTTTTTAATATATGTAATTACGTCAGATATAATATTATCCGTATAATCTGCCTGCTTTAATTTCAGAATTAATTCCTGTTCAGTCCGGTCCATATACTTTAATATAGCCAAAGCTTTCTGTTTCGCTCTTCTTAATATGACATTTATATAAATGTCCTGATAAACCAAATCAGATATTATATCTTTTTCTCCTAGCTGATAGACCATTAAATCCTTACGATACAGACAAAAATGGAATTCATTATCGATATAAACTTTTACTTTCCCTTTATCAATTTCTTCTAGTTTTGTGACTATCATTATATTCCTTTCTTTTTAACTATATCCAAAAGATATCAGTCTAGCATTATGAATAATGTATACCCATGCACACGAACCGGAGAAACCCGCTATGCCAAGTTTCTCCGGTTAAATAATTATATATGGAACGCAAATATCTTCTAAATATGCTTTCTAAATTATATCTTCAAATTTATTCTTTTTCCTCTGTGTTTTTAGAAAATCAGTTATATCATCGGCAATATTGTATTTATCACGCACTTTTTTATCAACTTCTGCAAAAATATCAGGATTGTCTTTTAAGAAAAGTTTAGCATTCTCACGTCCCTGTCCAATCTTGGCATCATTATATGCATACCATGCACCACTCTTGACTATGATATTCTCGTTAGCAGCCAGATCTAATACATCGCCCTCACGGGAAATTCCCTGTCCAAACATAATATCAAATTCAGCTTCTTTAAACGGAGGTGCAATCTTATTCTTAACAACTTTAATTCTTGTCCTATTACCTATTATATCTCCGCCTTGCTTCAGGGATTCAATTCTACGTACATCTAAACGTATGGATGAATAGAATTTCAAAGCTCTACCGCCTGTTGTCGTCTCCGGATTACCAAACATAACGCCGACTTTTTCACGGAGCTGATTAATAAAAATAACAATACAATTAGACTTGCTGATTACAGCCGTTAATTTTCTTAATGCCTGTGACATTAATCTGGCCTGCAAACCCACATGGGAATCCCCCATATCTCCGTCGATTTCTGCCTTAGGAACCAATGCCGCAACGGAGTCTACTATGATAATATCAACCGCTCCGGAACGTACCATCGTTTCGGTAATTTCCAAAGCCTGTTCCCCATTATCCGGCTGGGAAATATATAAATTGTCGATATCTACCCCAATATTCTTAGCATAAACAGGGTCGAGTGCATGTTCCGCATCAATAAATCCGGCAATTCCTCCCCTCTTCTGAACTTCTGCTACCATATGTAATGCTACTGTCGTTTTACCACTGGATTCCGGTCCATAGATTTCAATAATTCTACCCTTTGGAACACCGCCAAGGCCTAATGCAATATCCAAACTGATTGATCCGGTGGGAACTGTCTCAATATTCATGTGGGCAGCCGTATCCCCTAATTTCATTACAGATCCTTTACCATATTGTTTCTCTATCTGCGCTAATGCTGATTCTAATGCTCTTGTTTTATCTTCCTTTGACATAATTAATCTCCTTTACATTCACGAACTTATGTTCTTGTTATAATAATAACTGATTACCTGCTTTTTGTCAATAATGAATTCATTTGTACTCCCACATTGGATGTTGTGTCAATTATCTCATATTTGTTTTAATAAGTAGTTTTATGGGATTATATTGTGAAATAAAAAGAATTAAGTGTAAATAAAAATTGTAGATGTTTCATATCAGAATATAAAGACATATTAATTGTAGCATAGGATTATCTGCCTGTAAATATTTTCTTACAGGATTTTATAATGAAGTTATGCCAAAATATGATGTAGTTCTGGAAGATGTGGTTTATCTAAACGATTTAAAGAAAAATCGGAATTAACTGCCATATAGATTGATTTCACGCGAGTTAAAAAAATATTGTACCATTGTCTGGTCTTTATATAATTAAACAGGCAATGGTACAATTCTAAGTTATCATTAATCTGCTATTCATTTTTAATAATTTGCTACTTTAATAAAATATTATTGACAAGATGTCATACACTTATCGGTAAGTATTCTTTGGCTGAACAATCTTCGGATTATATCCTTTATCTTTTAAAGCTTTTACAATGGTATCTTTGTGTTCATGACCAAAGGCTTCCATGGTTATGGTTAATTCAACAGCGCTGTTTCTGTTTATACTTACAAACTGATTATGATCCAGACGGATAATATTTCCCTGATTTGCTGCAATGACACTGGAGACATTCACTAATTCACCCGGTCTGTCAGGTAAAAGAACGGATACGGTAAAGATACGGCCTCTCTGAATCAGTCCATGCTGAACAATGGAGGATACGGTTATTACATCCATATTACCGCCGCTAAGGATGGATACCACTTTTTTATTTTTGCAGTTTAAATGTTTTAAGGCGGCAACTGTTAATAATCCGGAATTTTCTACCACCATTTTATGGTTTTCAATCATATCAAGGAAGTTTACAATCAGTTCATGATCATCAATTGCAATTACTTCATCAATATTTTTCTGTATATAAGGGAATATTGTAGAACCAGGAGTTTTAACTGCAGTACCGTCTGCAATGGTTTCAACACTATGTAAGGTTACAACATGACCGGCTTTTAAGGATTCCTGCATACAGTTGGCGCCCATTGGTTCAACACCGATCACTTTAACATTCGGATTCAATAATTTAGCCAAAGTGGATACACCTGCTGCCAAACCGCCGCCGCCAATAGGTACTAATATAATATCTACCGTCGGAAGTTCTTTGAATATTTCCATCGCAATGGTACCCTGACCGGTTGATACAACTTCATCGTCAAAAGGATGAATAAAGGTATAACCTTTCTCTTCAGCTAATTTAAGTGCAAATTGACAGGCATCATCATAAACGTCACCCTTGAGGATAACTTCAGCCCCATAGCTTTTGGTCCTGTTTACTTTGATTAACGGTGTCGTTGTAGGCATTACAATGACAGCTTTCGCATTGTACATTTTAGCAGCATAAGCAACTCCCTGAGCGTGATTACCGGCAGAAGCTGTGATTAATCCTTTATTTCTGTCTTCTTCCGACAGGGTACTAATCTTATAATAAGCTCCACGTACTTTATAAGCTCCGGTAAATTGCATATTTTCCGGTTTCAGATATACCTTGTTGCCGGTGGAATCCGAAAAATAATCACTGTAAATCAGTTTTGTTCTCAATGTTACCTTTTTGACCGTTTCTGCAGCTTCTTCAAACTTATCCAATGTCATCATAATCTTTTGTCTCCTTTTAATTGAACAGCGCGTTTACAAAATCTTCTGCGTTGAATTTTTGCAAGTCATCAATATGTTCCCCTATTCCAATATATTTTACCGGTATGCCCAACTCCGATTGTATAGCAATCGCGATTCCGCCTTTCGCTGTACCGTCTAATTTAGTTAAAATAATACCGGTTATATCTGCAACTTCACTGAACTGCTTTGCCTGGGCAAGTGCATTTTGTCCGGTGGTCCCATCCAAAACTACCAAAGTCTCCCGGTAGGCATCCGGATATTCTCTGGTAATAACTCTGTCAATCTTCTTAAGCTCTTCCATTAAATTCTTTTTATTATGAAGCCTTCCGGCAGTATCACAAATTAAAACATCCGTATTACGTGCTTTGGCCGCGGTAACCGCATCGTAAATGACAGCAGCCGGGTCGGATCCCTCCTGTTGTGCAATAATTTCAACACCTGCGCGGTTTGCCCATTCCGTTAATTGTTCAATCGCCGCAGCACGGAAAGTATCGGCAGCTGCAACTAATATCTTTTTCCCTTTATCTTTTAACTGTCCGGCTAACTTACCTACCGAAGTAGTTTTACCTACTCCGTTAACTCCAATTAATAAAACGATGGATTTTCTATTCTCAAATTCATAGGCAGTTTCACTGACTTTCATCTGCTCCATAATGCTTTGGATTAATAAATCCTTACATTCTTTTGGTTCTTTTATCTTCTTCTCTTTTACTTTTCTTTTTAAGTCTTCAATTATAGCTCCCGTCGTATTAATACCCAGGTCTGCCATTATGAGTATTTCTTCCAGTTCTTCATAAAACTCATCGTCTATATTAGAAAATCCATTAAAAATGGACTCAATACCGGCAACAATATTATTTCTGGTTTTAGACAGACCGGCAACTAATTTACTGAAAAATCCTTTCTTTGTTTCTCCCATGGTATTACCCTCCTGTTACATTATTTATCTAAATCATTTTCTATTAAATTAACGGATACCAAAGTTGATACACCTTTTTCCTGCATTGTGATACCATATAAAATATCAGCTGCAGCCATTGTACCTCTTCTATGTGTGATGATGATGAATTGGGTATCTTTTGTTAATTTATGTAGATATTTTGCAAAACGCTTAACGTTTGAATCATCTAAAGCCGCTTCAATTTCGTCCAGCAGACAGAAAGGTGAGGGTTTTAAATTCTGTATGGCAAATAATAAAGAAATTGCAGTTAAAGCTTTTTCACCACCGGATAGCTGCATCATATTCTGCAGTTTCTTACCAGGCGGTTGGGAAGTTATAATAATACCTGCCTCTAAAATGTCTTCCTCTTCCGTCAATTCCAGCGTTGCTTTTCCGCCTCCGAATAATTCTTTAAAAACAGCATCAAACTGTAAGCGAATGGAATGAAATTTCTCTTCAAACTGTTTTCTCATTTCATCATCCAGTTCTTTAATAATTCCTAATAACGTTTCTTCTGCTTTTAATAAATCATCTCTTTGATTTTTTAAGAATGTATACCGTTCGGATAAATTCTTATAATCTTCAATGGCGTTAACATTAACATCACCAAGATTTTTAATTTTTCCTTTCATATCAGAAATATTCTTCTTGGCTTGAGGCATATTATCAACGGAATCCGATTTAAATTCCATTGCAGTATGAAGTGTAAGTTCATATTCTTCCCAGATATAATTTATTTTTTCATCACATTGTTCGGAAAGTTTTTCTAATTGATTTGTTAAACGAAATACCTCTTTATCCAAATCATTGATTTCTTTGGCTAATTCTTCTCTTTTCTGGAAGAAATTTTTATGATTTTTAGATATGTCCTCTTTAACCTCATTTAAACCTGTTATCTTACCTTCAAAATCCTTAGCCTGATTCGAGTATTTTTCTATCTCTGCTTCTGTATTTTTAATCTGCTCCTGTTTTTCATCTACTTGAACGGCTGCATCTTTCTTGTTAGCATTCAGCGTTGTTTCTTCTTCATAGAGTTTCTCTAATTCCCGTTTTATACGTTTGATGTGTTCCAACGTATTTTGATTTCGCTGTTCCAGAGCTGAAAAATCAACACGGATGGAAGCCCCTTTTTCAACTAGTTTATTTTCCAGAACTTTTTCTGATTCCAGTTTTTTATTAATTTCTTCTATTTTTGTTTCATTTTCTTTACTCTTTAACTCGTTTGATTGTAAGGATTCCTTTAATTTATTGATATTTCTATTTAATTCTATACTTTGTTGTTCAATTTCTTTTATTTCATTTGTAAATTCTTCGTAAATTACCTTACCTTCTTCTTTCTTTTTTAATTCCTGATTCAGATTCATTGTTATCGTATTCTGATTCAGATAAAAATCCTGTAAAGTAACTTTATTATTCTCTATCCGGTTTCTGGCGAGATTCCGTTCCTTCTTTTTATTTTCTTTTTCGGAATTCAACTTAAGTGTGGTACTTTCCAATTCCCGAACGGCTGCACCCAGCTCCTCTATTTCCCGGCGGCGGCTAAGTAAATTACTGGAATTTTTATATGCACCACCGGATAAGGAACCTCCTGGATTTAATAATTCACCGTCTAATGTGACAATTCTTAGGGTATAGTTATATTTTCTGGCTAATTTTAAAGCATGTTCAATATTATCGACAACAATACTCCTGCCCAGCAGGTTAGACATAAGCCCGCTGAATCTGGATTCGGTAACTACTAAAGTATTGGCAAGTCCTAATACACCGTCTTCTGATAATACTTTATCATTATTAATCATATCCCTGGCGGTAACACTGGTTAAAGGCAAGAAAGTTGCTCTGCCGAATTTATTAGTCTTTAAATACTCAATTAAACTTTTTGCTGTCTCTTCATTATCAGTAACAATATTTTGTATATTTCCGCCTAATGCGGTCTCAATTGCTGTCTCATATTTCGGTTCTACCTTGATAATATCAGCCACAACACCAATGATACCCGACTGGGCCTCTTTTCTTTCCATTACTTTCTTAATACTATTGCCATATCCTTCATACCGTTCGGTCAGGTTCCGTAAGGATTCCAATTTAGATTTTTCCTGATGGAACTTCTGCTGATTCTCTGTTATCTGCTTTGTGAATAGGTCTATTTCTTCCTGTAAAACCGTTACGGATGTTTCGAACTCTTTATTTTCTGAATCTATTGCCTTTATTTGCTCTTTTAGTTTCCGCAATTTTTCCTGTTGCTCGGATATAGCAATATCAATAAAAGCTTCTTCACTTTTATTTCGCAAAAGCTTCTGATTTAATTCCACCTTTTTGATATTATTTTGTTCCAATATGGTTTCATATCTTTGCAGGTTAGTTTTGATAGTTGAATTTTCACTAAGAAATTCAAAGATTTCACCATTACATTCTTCAATTTGTTTGGTGTAACCAGATATATTGAATCGAATATTCTCAAGTTCATTTGTAACGGCTGCTTGTTCCTCGTCTAATAAATCAAGCTTTGAATCAAGTTCTTTTTTTTCTTTAATATAACTTTCCTGTTCTTCTTTTCTTAACCTGATTTCATCGTTAATTGTCTGAATTCTTGACTCATAGTGCCTGTCATTTTGTTTAACAGACAGGATCTGCTCGTTTAAAACCTTTATTTTTCCTTCCTGTTTTTCTTTAGCCAGTTTACATTCACTTAAAGCGTTTTTATATTGTTCCAATTCCTCATTTATTTTTTCTATCTGTAATTCAAGTTTTTCATATTCTTCTTTTATATTTTCATAATTTTTATTACTGGTTAGTAAAGAGTCCTGAACAATCTTAATTTTATCTTCGATTTGTTTTTTGGATTCCTCCATTTTTTCATTTTCCAAAAGGAATAAGTTTACTTCCAGAATTCTCAATTGATCACGGAGCTTAAGATATTCCTTTGCGACAGCAGATTGTTGTTCCAAGGGACCTATCTGCTTTTCGATTTCAGACAGAATATCATTAATTCGATATAGATTTTGTTTCTCTTCTTCCAGGTTTTTTTCAGCCGTTTGTTTCCTTTTTTTGAATTTTACAATACCGGCTGCTTCATCAAAAAGTTCTCTTCTGTCTTCCGGTTTTCCGCTCAGAATTTTATCAATCTGACCTTGTCCAATGATAGAATAACCTTCTTTACCAATACCGGTATCCAGAAATAAGTCTTGCACATCACGCAGTCTGCAGCTATTTCCATTAATTAAATATTCACTTTCACCGGATCGGTAAACTCTTCTTGCTACTGTTACTTCATCAAATTCAATTGGCAGCTTATGATCTGAGTTATTAAGGGTTATAGCAACATAAGCATATCCCATGGACTTTCTGGTTTCCGTACCGGAGAATATAATATCCTCCATCTTGGCACCTCTTAACTGCTTTGCACTTTGCTCACCTAAAACCCAGCGAACGGCATCCGCAACATTACTTTTGCCGCTGCCGTTTGGCCCTACTATACCTGTAATACCATCGTGAAACTCAAATGTTATTTTATTGGCGAATGATTTAAAGCCATGAACCTCAATGCTTTTTAAATACATTATTTTTCCCCCGACAGTATAGATTTTTTCTTATTCATTTTAATAATGGATTGATATGCCGCTTCCTGTTCGGCAGCTTTTTTCGTTCTTCCGACACCAATTCCAAGCTGAATATCATTTACAAGAGCAACCACCGTAAATTGCTTGTTATGATCCGGGCCTTCTTCCTTAATTAATTCATAAGATAACTGTTCTTTGTATTCACTCTGAACAATTTCCTGTAAGATAGTCTTGCTATCAAAAAAGAGCTTTTTATTTTCAACATCTGCTAATATATAGTTGCAGATAAACTCTTTTGCATTAGTAAAACCACCGTCTAAATAAATAGCACCGATTATGGCTTCCATGGCATCAGAAAGGATTGATAACCGCTCGCTGCCTCCTGTTGCGGCTTCCCCTTTACCAAGATGAATATAATTACCGACTTTTATATCCCGGGCACAGGCTGCCAAAGTCTGCTCACATACTAATCTGGCTCTTAACTTAGTCAGATCCCCCTCCGGCATTTTCGGATTTTGTAGATACAGAAATTCACTGGTAACTAATTCCAACACAGCATCCCCAAGAAATTCCAGTCTCTCATTATTCTCAAGCTTGCTCATACGCTTTTCATTAGCATAAGAGCTGTGGGTCAATGCATGTTTTAATATTTTTCTGTCATTAAATTTATAATTGATTGTTTCCTCAAAAACCTTTAGCTTTTCTAAGCCGGCCTCTTCCATTCGTTTCATGTTATTCCTCCTTTCAATTCATTATAGATTATTAGGTAATTGCAAAACATTATTATAGCAAAAGTTAAATTGTTTCGCATTTAACTGGATTAATAAAACAAGTATATGAAAAACCCTTTCAAAAAGGCAAAGCTCCTGTAAACAAGAGCAAGGCCCTATTGAAAGGGCTTCAAATAAGTATAGTTACTTATTGGTTAAGTGCGTTTTTGATTTGTTCTACTGCATCTCCTACAGTAACGATATTCTCTGCTTCTTCATTGGCAATTTCAATATCAAATTCTTCTTCAATTCCCATAATGATTTGGAAAAGATCCAAGGAATCCGCTCCCAAGTCATCTACAAAGGTCGTTTCCATTGTAATTTCGTCTTCTTCCACGTTTAATACTTCACTGATTATTTTTTGTAATTTTTCAAATTCCATTCCTATCACCTTTCTTTGCCTTTATTCTTCTTGAATATTCATTCTAATTTTTTCGTTTATTTGTTGTTCTGTGAATGTAACACATTGAATGATTGAATTTTTAACTTCAACACTCTTGGAATTTCCATGGGTTTTAACTACCAGGCCATTTAAACCTAATAGCGGGGCTCCGCCATATTCGGATGCATCAAAGGATTTTAAAGTTTCTTTTAATGCCGGCTTACAAAGTAATGCACCAATTTTACTTTTGGTGGTACTCATTAATCCGGTTTTAATCTTACTGATCAAAGCACCGCCAAGGCCTTCATAAAGTTTAAGAATAACATTACCAACAAAAGCTTCACATACGATTACATCCGCAGCTCCGTTTGGTATTTCTCTGGCTTCAATACTACCGATAAAATTAATATCATTACAATTCTTAAGAAGCGGAAACGTCTCCTTAACCAGCATATTACCTTTTTCCTCTTCAGTACCAATATTAACAATTGCTACTCTTGGATTTTTAATACCAACAACATGTTCCATATAAATAGAACCCATCTTAGCAAATTGAACTAAATGTGTTGGTCTTGCGTCAACATTAGCTCCGCAGTCTATCAGCAAGGATACGCCATTCATCGTCGGCAGTAACGGAGCTAATGGAGGTCTTTCTACTCCTTTGATTCTACCAACAATAAATTGTCCTCCTACCAAAACTGCACCTGTACTTCCGGCAGATACGAACGCATCAGCTTCACCGCTTTTAACAAGATTCATTGCTACTACTATAGAAGAATCTTTTTTGCGGCGAATAGCCATAACCGGTGCTTCATCATTGGTAATAACGTCATCGGCGTTTACAATAACCAAGCGTTCCTTATCATAGTTATAGTTTTTTAACTCTTCCTTGATAACCGCTTCTTTTCCTACCAACAGCACCTTAATGTCTTTTCTTTCGTTAACTGCTTCTACCGTACCTTTTACAATTTGACCTGGAGCATTATCCCCACCCATTGCGTCAACTGCAATTCTTACATTTGTATCCATCGCCTACCCCCGTCTGCGCATTATTACATCTATACTGATTCATCTAAGTTCCCATTGCATTCGATTAAAGGTTAAATTGCTGTTAATATTCCACCTTTTTCCAATCCGCAAGATTCCTGTCAGTATCTATACACAATATACTAGATATTATTATAAAAATCAACCACAATTTATTAAAAAAAAATGATATTCCTGTGTCGGTACGAGGTCTTGCCAATAATTCATGATTTATTTCGTTTCTTAAATATAACCCAAAAAAGAATCTTCACCCATATGATATTGGTTGAAGATTCTTTAATCCAATTAAGTAAATACAATTTATTTACAATACATTAAAGAAAAATTAATATAATCAGATCCTGTTATATTTTTTTATAGAAGAAAGACTTATAGGTAGTAAACTGCAGATTCTGGGGCTGAATGATCTGTTCCGTACTGCCTACGAATAATATTGCATCTTTTTTTAAAGCCCCATTAAACTTTTTGTATATTTCATCTTTGGCTTCTTCCGTAAAATAGATTAAAACATTCCTACATATAATCAAATCACATTGGTTTGGATATGAATCTTTTAATAAGTCATGCTGTTTAAACTCCACACATGCTTTAACACTATCCAATATCTGGTAGGTACTGGTATTAACTTCACGAAAATATTTAGATATAAATTCCTGGGGAAGGCCTTTTAAACTTTTAATATTATATAAGCCTAATTTTGCTTTTTCCAGTACCTGTTTATCAATATCCGTCGCAATTATCTTGATACGGGAAAGAGGCATAAACTTGGATAAAAGCATAACCAGTGAATAAGGTTCATCCCCGGTCGAACAAGCAGCACTCCATATTTTTAAGCCATTGCCAAATCTATTAAATAAATATGGTAATACATCAGCTTCCAACAAATTCCACTGTTCGGGATTACGATAAAATTCTGATACATTAATGGTCAGATAATTGACAAATTCTTCGAGCATAACAGGATTCTTCTTTATCGTCTCTACATAAGCATTATAAGAAGTAATCTTATGTTTTGCGATTAATGCATCAATTCTTCGTTTCATTTGGCGCTCTTTATATGAATTTAAATCAATTTTGGTGATATGGTAAATCTGTTCCTTAAATACCTCATAATTATCTGCCAAATAGAAAAACTCCTTTTTCTTCTGTATTATCTTTAACCGGTTAATTATTCCTCTGTTGCAGGTTCACTTGCCTCAACTGATTCAGCAGTATCTTCCATTGCTTTTACGCTTAAGCTGATTTTCTTTTCATCATGATTAAAATCAACAACCTTAGCTGTTACCTCTTGCCCTACTTTAAGTACGTCAGATGGTTTTTCAACATGTTCTTTAGAAATCTGAGATACATGTAATAAAGCATCAACACCTGGTTCTAATTCAATAAACGCACCAAAATCAGTCATACGTGCAACTTTACCGGTAACAATGTTACCTACGGCATATTTCTCATCTGCTTTAAGCCAAGGATTAGCATCCTCAAATTTTAAGCTGAGGGCAATTTTTTCTCCTGAAATATCTTTGATAAGAACTTTTACCGTATCGCCTACCTTAAATACTTTCTTCGGATTCTCTACTCTGCCCCATGACATTTCAGATATGTGAAGAAGGCCGTCAGCACCGCCTAAATCAATGAATGCGCCGAAATCTGTAACATTCTTAACAACACCTTCCACTGTCATTCCTACGCTGATTCTTTCAAATAATTCTTTTTGCATTGCTTGTTTTTTCGCAACGATTAACTGCTTACGATCACCGATGATTCTTCTCTTTTTCGGATTAAATTCAGAAATTACAAATTCGATTTCCACTCCTGCATATTTTGCAAGGTTTTTCTCGTATCCGTCTGATACTAAACTTGCAGGTATAAAAATTCTTGTTTCATCAATAATAACACTTAAGCCGCCTTCTAAAACAGCAGCTACTTTTGCTTTTAATACTTCTTTATTATTAAAAGCTTCTTCCAGTCTCTTACTGCCTTTTTCCGCAGCTAATCTCTTGTAAGTTAAGAGAACTTGTCCTTCACCGTCATTCACCTTTAATACTTTAGCCTGCATTACATCGCCTTCTTTAACGAGTGTAGTTAAATCAGCATTTGGTGTATTGGTATATTCACTTCTGGTAATGATACCGTCTGCTTTGTAGCCTATATTTAATACGATTTCGTCTTCTTTTACACGTATTACAGTGCCCTCTACTACCTCTCCGTTTTGTATTGTTTTTAATGATTCCTCCAATAATTGTTCAAAACTCATTTCTGACATGCGGTATGAACCTCCTTGATAATATTGTTTGGGGTGGATGCCCCTGCTGTAATACCTACGCTACGAAAAGATTTGAGTTCCTCCAAATCCAGGTCTCTAAGTGTCTGTATATAGTAAGTATTTTCACATTCTAATTTAGATATTTCGTATAGCTTCCTGGTATTCGAACTATGCAAACCGCCGATTATAATCATAGCGTCAGATTCTTTAGCAAGCTGCCTTGCTTCCGTTTGACGCTCTTCGGTAGCATTACATATCGTATTTAAAACAATTATATCATAACCCTTTTTTGATATAATTTCAACTAAATCTTGAAAATTCTTGTAATTAAATGTCGTTTGGGATACAATACAGATCTTATCAACCCCAGTTAAATTCAAGTTTTCCGCTTGTTCGGCATTTTCAATTACTGTATAATTATTCGAACACCAGCCAATAATTCCTTCCACTTCGGGATGATTATTATTGCCGATTATAATGATGTGACGCCCTAATTCACTTTGTTCCTTAACTATTTTATGGATTTTTATTACAAAAGGACAGGTTGCGTCAACTGTTTTTAAACCCTGTTTTTCAATGATATCATAGATTTCCTTAGATACTCCATGAGAACGTATAATTATTGTACCCTCTGTAATGGATTTTAATTCTTCTATTGTATTAATGAGCCCAACACCTTTTGATGTTAAATCAGCTACAACTTCATCATTATGGATGATAGGTCCATAGGTATAAACTTTAGTACCTTTTTTTATTTCTTCATATACCACATCTACTGCACGTTTTACTCCAAAACAAAAGCCGGCAGTTTTAGCAAGTACTACTTTCATATTAGATCACCTTTGCATTTTTCTTTAAATAATAGAATTATTTTATCAATTACTTCATCTATTGTCAAATTGGAAGAATCGACAAGTACTGCATCTTCTGCCTGCCTTAAAGGTGATATTTCCCTGTTCATATCCTGTCTGTCCCTGTTTATGATATCAGCTTCGATATCATCTATATTACTTAAGATACCTTTTTCTTCTAATTCTTTCCATCTTCTGAATGCCCTTGTCTTTGAACTGGCTGTAAGAAATATTTTAAGATCAGCACTTGGTAATACAACCGTTCCGATATCTCTTCCATCCATAATTACATTAGAAGAAGAAGCCAAACTCTGCTGCAGTTCAACCATCTTTTTTCGTACGGTATTATATCTGGCTACTACGGATGCATTCTTTCCCACTTCTTCGTCACGAATGAAAGCAGTAACATTTTCGCCGTTTAACTTTACCTGCTGTAATCCGTCTATGTATTCAATTGTAATTTTTATAAGACTGCAGGCTTTTGATACCGCCTCTTCATTTTCAGTAGATATACCCTGTCTCATCATGGATAAGGCCATTGCCCGGTACATAGCCCCTGTGTCAACATAAATATATTGTAATTTTTTTGCGATATTTTTTGCTATCGTACTTTTACCCGCTCCGGCAGGTCCGTCAATCGCTATATTATAATTTTTCATAATTGTCCTCCTGTATATACGAGTATTTATCTCAAGTATATTTACTAATTAATTTACTCTGACTTACATTTACTTATTACACGATACCGTATCTTACCTGTATCTTTATATCTGTTTATATCATTATACGTTTTTTTTATACGGCACTGCCTGCGGAATAAGCGGTAGACCATGCTATTTGTAAATTAAACCCTCCGGTTAATGCATCCAGATCCAATACTTCACCGGCAAAATAAACACCGGAGATTAATTTTGATTCCATTGTGGATGGATTTATTTCTTTTACCTGAATTCCACCCTTGGTGATAACCGCCTCATTATAATCTCTTAAGCGTGTTATATGAAATTCCATCCCTTTCAATAAATCTACCAAACGGCTTCTTTCTTCTTTCGTAATTAAATTAACCTTTTTTTCCGGGTCAATTTTACTTAATGCTATTATAACTTGAATTAGCTTACGTGGCAATAGTTGATCTAACGCATTCTTATATTGTTTATTGCTAAATTCATCAAAATCCCTTAAAATTCTGGTATCTAATTGTTCCTTTGACAGGGCCGGTTTTAAATCAATGGAAAGGACTAAATCTTTATTTTCCATATATGAGATGCAATAACTGCTGGCACTTAATATTACCGGACCGCTTACTCCAAAATGAGTAAAAAGAAGTTCTCCAAAATCGGAATAAATTTCTTTATTTTTGGACGTAATCCTGATATGAATATTTTTTAAGGATAGTCCCTGTAATTCTTTTACGGTACTAACCTCAGCCACATTCATCGGCACTAAGGATGGATATAATTTGGTGACAGAATGCCCCATTTCTTTAGCAAACCGATATCCGTCACCGGTTGAGCCGGTTGCCGGATAGGATAAACCGCCCGTTGCTATAATTACTTTATCACCATGGATCATTTCAGGATTATTTTTAATTTTTACTCCGCAAAAGGAGTTATCCTTAAGTATTATCTCAGAAGCTTCACAGTTATATCTGATATCAACTCCAAGCTGTTTTAATTCTTTTAATAAAACAGCAAGTACATCCGAAGATTTATCCGATTCCGGGAATACACGGTTGCCTCTTTCAATTTTCGTTTTTAATCCAATTTCTTCAAAAAAATTAATTACATCAAAATTACTATAGGAATAAAATGCACCATATAAGAACTTAGGATTGGTAACAACATTTTGAAATAAATCATCCATATCACAGGCATTGGTAAGGTTACATCTTCCTTTGCCGGTGATATACAGTTTTTTACCCAACTTTTCATTCTTTTCCAATAAAATAACCTGGTTTTTGTTTCTCGCTGCAAATATAGCAGCCAGCATTCCTGCAGCACCACCGCCTACTACGATAACCTTTTTATTATTTACATTCATACTATCATCTCCTGATTTATAGTGCCTTTAGGCCCGGATTCAGCTTCGAAATTCACACCAAATGTACAGCATGTAAAAATAATTTTTATTTCTTAATTACCTAAAATATACCTAACTTAATAATATAAGGAAAGAATCCTAATCCTTATTAATTAAAGAATCAGAATTCTTCCAGATTCGTTTGAACTGCTTATATGAAACAATTACATAAATGATTGAATTGCTATTACCTATGTTACCCTGCATAATAAAAATTATTTACTATTTCGTTTTACTGTTATCCAGATATACTTCATTTAAGCCATAGGCAAGATGTCCGGATTCATATGCCTGACCTTCCACTCTAAAAATGACCTTTGGATAATCCGGTAAATTATCTACGAGGCTTTGCGCAATGGCATCCAATATGGTCTTCTCCAAACCACTTCCAACATTCGTTAAAGGGGCTGGTCCAATTTAAAATTCACAATTACCGTATCCTGTTTTGTTTCGACAGAATCGATCCCAACAGTAATAAGTCTGTCCGCCAATGAATCTGCCACAAGATCAATGATTAACTCCGGTGTAATTTCACTGTTTTCCGGAACTAAAGCAACGACAGCTTCAACCCCTGGGTGTCTTTATTAATCGTATAGATAGATACTTCCTTTGTCGCAACCCGTTCTACTGTCGCTGATTCGTCTGTCGCTGGTTCAACCGTTTCAGAGTCCTGTGACTTCGTTATTTCGTCTGTATTACTTTCTTCCGTCAGCACGTCCGTATCAACTGACTGGCTATTTTCAATGGTCTTTTTACCATCAATATTTGTATTTTCCAATATTTGCTTGTCTGATTTTAAACTACACCCATTTGCAGCAATAAACATAGAAAATGTAGTGATAAATAAAATTCGTTTTAAATAATTATGCCTCATAACCATCACTCCTGACTGAAATACTGATTCCTTTTGCTTATAAAAAATAGCTAGCTTGATAATGCCAATTTAGAAATATTATAAAATCACAATTCATAATAAATATAATATTCATTAACTATGTCATTTTATGTTAAAACATGGGTAATTTAAAGGTCTTTTTCAAGTTACTGATCTTTTACCATGAGCTTTTTTATTCAGTAAATAATCAAGGATTGATAAAAATTATAATTCTATTTTCCAAATATTCTTATATTCCATACTCTTCCATAATTGCATTTCTAAGAAGATCCAAAGCATAAATTACGGTTAAGTCTCTTATTTTTTGACGATTACCTTTTAATCTGCATTCCTTTACACGAATTTTTCCATTTACAGTACATCCAATATATACAAGTCCTACTGGTTTTTCTTCCGTCCCACCATCCGGACCGGCTATGCCTGTTACGGCAAGTGAAGCATTACTTTCGGATACGGATGCGGCTCCCTGCGCCATTTCAGCCGCAGTTTCTTTGCTTACCGCTCCATATTTCATTAAGGTCTGTGCACTGACTTTCAGATACTTTTGCTTAGCCTCGTTGGAATATGTGATAAACCCTTCTCCTAAAACAGCAGAAGCTCCGGGTACATTAACAATTCTTCCGGCAATTAATCCCCCTGTACAGGATTCTGCCGTGGTTAACCTGATATGATGTTTCGCTAACATAGAGACAACAACATCTTCCAAATTCTCGCTTTCATCAGTAGTATAGATTGCTGTTGTGAATCTTCTCTTTAATTCATCAACCAGTGGTTTCACCAGTAATTTGCCATTTTCCTCACTATCTGCAGCTGCTGTTATTCTTATATGAACTTCTCCGTTTTTAGCATAAGTAGCAATGGTTGGATTTGTCTGCTGTTCAATTAAATCCTGCACCATAATTTCTGCCTTACTTTCGCCGATACCACATATTTTAACCATCTCAGAATAAAGAATACCCGGCTGTAATTTTCTTAAAAAGGGAATGATATCACTTTCAAACATAGGAATTAATTCATTAGGAGGTCCCGGCAGCAATATAATCACTTTGTTATTATATGGATTCATATGGCTGACAACATCATTTGACTCATCCGTTTTAACGATCAGCCCGGGAGCAGTACCATTATGGTTATCAATTACCAGAGAACCTTCTATAATTAATGCCTGCTTCCAATTATTTTCGGGAATAGCATCAAATTTTCTGTCCTTAAAATATTTCATGATTCTTTCTTTAGAGCGAGCATCCTCAATGAGATTTCTTTGCAAGACTTTTGCTGTTACCTCTTTTGTCAAATCATCTTTGGTTGGTCCCAACCCCCCGGTTAAAATAACAATATCCGAACGGGATAAGGCCATATTCAAAGTCTGACTTAACCTGTCTTCATTATCTCCCACAGATACCTGATAAAAATTTGATATCCCCAGTTCTGCGCATTTAACTGCCAGGTAATTGGCATTGGTATTAACAATATTACCAAGCAGTATCTCAGTACCAACACTAATGAATTCTGCTATCATATTTTACACCTCTTGCATATCACAGACCGTTCTGCGATAGTACCACAATATAAAAATGCAAAAAAATTATATTGCGGTAACCTTTCTTTTATATAGTTTCATTAATTTAGCTTCTTTAATTTAGCTTCTTATATATCTCTTTTATTGTTTTCTTTATTATTTTTTGTATATATTCTTTAATATATTATCTTTCATTCCATCTTGTATATTATCTTTCATTCCATCTTTTTATCTTTTATTCTCTGATAAAACCTTCCTATTTTTATATAGATAATCCACTAAGGAAATTATGGTTAATATCAGGGATAAATAGATAAATATTTGCTCCAATACATTAAAAACAGGCAAATTAAAATTGATGATTAATAAAACCGACATAATCATCTGGGCAGTTGTTTTGAATTTAGCAATATAACTTGCTGCTATAACTACACCGTTATCCGATGCCACTAGTCTGAATCCGCTGATAATAAATTCTCTTGATATAATGACAATGATAATCCAGGCAGGAACCAGTCCTAATTCTACAAAACATATCAAAGCTGCGGATACTAATAACTTATCAGCCAAAGGATCCATAAATTTTCCGAAATTAGTCACCAAGTGATATTTCCTTGCCAGATATCCGTCTAGAGCATCCGTTAAACAAGCGATAACAAAAATTGCCGCAGCAATATAGTTACCATAAGGGATATTTGGTACTAAATAAACAATCAGAAATAACGGAATCATAAATACTCTAGCAATTGTAATTTTATTTGGTAAATTCATGAAAACACCCTTTCTCCCATTGGGATTTTATAATAATTCTCCGATTAAATCATACTCTTTTGCATCGGTTACTAAAACATCAACAAAATCACCGGATATTAATTCGCCCCGGGCCTGAACGAAGATATATCCGTCCACATTTGGAGCATCCATATAAGTCCTTCCTATATAAACGGACCCGTTTTCCATTAATGGCTCCTGCTTTTCCGATGATTGATCAGACATAGCATCTTCAGGTAACTTTCCCTCAATCAAAACTTTTAATTTCTTTCCAATCATATCCTTTGCATGTTCAAAAGCGATATTTTGCTGCAATTCCATTATTTCTGCCTGTCTGCGCTTTTTAATGTGTTTATGGATCTGGTTTTTCAATTTAGCCGCAGGCGTATCATCTTCTTTCGAATAAGTAAATACACCTAACCGGTCAAATGCCATATCCTTTACAAATTCTTTTAGTTCTTCATGATCCTCTTCTGTTTCTCCCGGAAAACCAGTAATTAAAGTAGTTCTAAGAGCAATATCAGGAATCTTATTCCGAAGTTTGGTAATAATCTGAATTAATTCTTCTTTGTTGGTTCTTCTTCCCATTTTCTTTAAAATAGTATCACTGGCATGCTGTATTGGCATGTCAAGATAGTTGCATATTTTATCTTCTGTTCGGATTACTTCTATTAATTCATCTGTAATTTCTTCCGGATATGAATAAAGAATTCTAATCCAGTTTAAGCCCTCTATTTTACATAATTCTTTCAGTAACTTAGGAAGCGCTTTTTCTTGATAAATATCTTTTCCATATAGAGTAGTTTCCTGTGCTACTAAAATTAATTCCTTAACACCGCCCCGTACCAGGCTTTCTGCTTCTTTCATCAGCCGTTCCATGGGTACACTTCTATAGTTTCCCCTGATCTTTGGAATAATACAGTAAGTACAGTGTTTATCGCATCCTTCCGCTATTTTTAAATAGGAAAAATAACCTCCGGTTGTATTAATTCTTTCCGTATTTACAAATGAAATTTCTTCCGGTTCTTTTATAGATACTGTTTTTTCACCTTCCATTATACGTTCAATCACATTTACGATTTCATTATAACTGGAAGTTCCCAAAATAGCATCCACTTCACTGATTTCTTTTTGAATATCCTCTTTATATCTCTGACCCAAACAACCGGTTACAATTAAACCTCTCAGTTTTCCGGTTTTTTTATATTCGGCCATCTCTAAAATGGTGTTAATACTTTCTTCCTTGGCATCATTTATAAAACAACAGGTATTTACTACAATGATATCTGCTTCTTTCTCATCGTTAGTAATCTGATAACCCTTTTCACGTATTAAACCTAACATAACCTCACTGTCCACTAAATTTTTATCACAACCTAGTGAAACAAATAATATATTCATGTGTACCTCCAAATAATATAGTAAAAATATTTTTAAATATTTAATGATCCTTTAATCATCCCACATCTTATGAAACACAAATATAAGTATTTATACTTATACACATGGTTGTCGTAGAGGTGCTCTGCATTACTTATTTAAAAAATATCATCCCTGACATTTTAACAGTTTTTATATAAAAAGGAAACTATTATTTTCAATTCCTATTGGATTAAAATAAAATCACCAATTTCTAATCTATTTATAATTGACATTTACATTGGTTTTGTTATGATAATAGCATGCAAGGAAAGATTGGAGATTGGAAACGGAGGAAATTATGAAAAAGTTTTTAAAAATCTTTATACCTATTATTATATTATTGATTGCTGCGTATATTTACTATTATATCACATTACCTGCAGTTAATATCCATTCTCCCGGATTTTGGTTTTTTATTATTGGTGCCCTGGTTGTAATCTGTATCATAATCGGCTTAATTACAGCTAATCCGGGAAGTACCTTATACCGGGGATCAGTTTTCAAAAATAAGCTGTTTACTTTCATATTTGGGTTAACAGTAATCGTTGTATTGGTTTATATTATAGGAAGTATCTTATCTTCTCCAATGATCAATGCGAAAAAGTACCAGCAGATGTTGAAAATTAACGATGGTAATTTTACGGAAGATATAAAAGAAATATCCTTTAATAAAATACCTATCCTGGATAAAGACTCCGCCGCGCTGTTAGGGTCCAGAAAAATAGGCAGTATCGTGGAATATGTGTCCCAGTTTGAGGTTGGCAATAACTATACCCAGATTAATTTTAAAGGTGTTCCTACAAGGGTTACTCCTTTGCAATACGGAAGTTTCTTTAAATGGATTACCAACCGTTCCGAAGGGATCCCGGCTTATATGCAGATTGATATGACGACCCAGGAAGTTAATCTGATGAAATTAACCAAAGGGATTCATTATTCGGAATCCGAATATTTCGGAAGAAATATTCACCGTTATTTACGTTTTAACTACCCTACCTATATTTTTGATACCATTAATTTTGAGATTGATGATGAGGGTATTCCATACTGGATCTGTCCTGTTAAAGATTATACGATCGGATTATTCGGCGGACAAACCGTCGGCAGAGTTGTGATGGTAAATGCAATTACGGGTGAATTTAAAGATTATGCGGTATCTGACGTGCCCAAATGGGTCGACAGGGTTTTTTCTGCTGAATTGTTAATTTCGTTATACGATTATTACGGAACTTTAAGACATGGGTATTGGAATTCCGTATTCAGCCAGAAAGATGCATTACAGACCACCGATGGATATAACTATATAGCTTTAGAAGACGATGTCTGGGTATATACCGGTGTAACCAGTGTTGCAAGAGATGAATCCAATGTAGGTTTTGTTCTTATGAATCAACGAACCGCAGAAACACGTTTTTATGCTATATCCGGGGCGGAAGAATATTCTGCCATGGCTTCAGCCGAGGGTCAGGTACAACATCTGGGTTATAGGGCCACTTTTCCGCTTTTACTTAATATCGGAGGTGAACCTACTTATTTTATAGCTTTAAAAGACGCCGCCGGTCTGGTTAAAAAATATGCTATGGTTAATATATCCCAATATCAGATTGTAGCTATAGGTGATACGGTTAATGAATGCGAAAAAATATATCTGGAATTAATGAAATCCAATAATATTAATGTGAAAGATTCGTCTAAGTTTCCGAAAATCACCGGTACTATCACAAAAATTGCAGAGGGTGTTGTAGACGGCAATTCCCATTATTATATACTGCTAAATAGCAGCGATGCGATCTTTGATGTTGAAGTAGTTAATTTCATCAATATCATAAAATATAATGTAGGTGATACAATAAGTTTCTCATATTCAGAAGGAACGGAATCCAATACCGTACTTGGAGTTGAATAAATTTGTTATTTGAAGCGGTTGTAGCTTTTGATTAGATTAAAGCCTGTTATTGACCATATTAGATTAATAGTATGGTCCGTAACAGGCTTTTCTACCGGTTATTTTTAATTTTATCTTTTATACCTGGAAAGATTTTATACGGGAATAATAGTTTTTTATTTTCTGAACATAAAATTGAAAAGGAATTTTCTTCTTATTACTATATTTACTCATTTTTTCCGGATGCTCATAATCTCCCACAAAAGAAGACTTAATATAATGTTTTATACATTTCATATCCCTCGTTTTATTTAAGTTTCTAAGACCTAAATCAAGGTTTTTTCTTATTCGAAGCATTGCTTTACTATGATCAATCGTTGTAACCAATTTGCCATCCTGAAAAATAAGTTCCCAAACAACTTTATAGCTATAACATGGAACCTCATCTTCTGACCCATAATTTTTTATCAAGTTATTCCCAATAACGACTGCGCCGCTGAATTTAATCGGTGTCATAATATTATTATACTGTACTGTTTCAGGCCCCTTTTCAGAATAAAAAGGTTCCGGCTTAATACCGTTTATAACAGGATATCCTATGTCTCCGGTTATTATTAAATTCTTTAAATACAATTGATACTCTTTTATTTCAAAGTCAGAGTTGTATCTGAAGTTCGGATCATTTGACCATATTGGTGATATACCAAAGTTATCCGGTTTAAAAATGGATTTCATTTCACATTTTAATATTAAAAAAGTCGATTCATCAGAAATTATAGTATCTTTCGTATCCATACTTCATCTCCTCTTCTATTATTTCCGGATACTTTCTACACAATTATTCATAAGCATGGCTATGGTCATAGGCCCAACGCCTCCTGGAACAGGGGTAATGGCACTAACATGATCAACTGTATCATTAAAATCCACGTCACCACATAACTTGTTGTTTTCATCGCGGTGAATACCAACATCTATAACAACGGCTCCCTCTTTTATATAATCCTTATTAATAAATTTAGGTTTACCGATTGCTACAATTAATATGTCTGCACGTCTCGTTACTTCCTGTAAATTTTTTGTCCTGGAATGGCATATGGTAACAGTACCATTTTCACGTAATAATAAAAAAGCCATAGGTTTTCCAACGATATTGCTTCTTCCGATAATAACACATTCTTTTCCTTCTATTTCGATACCGGAGCGTTTTAATAATTGTATTACACCGGAGGGCGTACAGGAAACAAAACCTTTTTGACCAATACTTAAGGCACCGACACTTTGAGGATGGAATCCGTCAACATCTTTTTCCGGTACGATAGTCTGTATAACCAAATCTTCATTAATATGCTTTGGTAAAGGCAGCTGAACTAAAATGCCATTGACATCCTCTCTTAAGTTCAGCTCTTTGACCAAATCCAAAAGTTCAGTTTCTGTTGTCGCTTCCGGAAGCTCATACGCCAAAGAACGAATTCCTATATATTCGCAAGCTTTCTTTTTGTTTCCTACATATACACTGGAAGCCGGATCATTACCCACCTGTATCACCGCAAGGGTAATCTGGATTCCCTGGGATTTGTAAACGGATACTTTTTCTTTTAATTCATCTTTAATATCCTGGGAAATTTTTTTACCGTCAATAATCAATGCCATTCTAACACACCTAACCTTTCCGTTTCGATTAATAATGGGAGTTGCTTTGTTGATTATTTGCAGCGGCAAATTGGCAGCAACCCCCATTTCATAATATTGCAAAAACCTAACTCAATATAGATCAATTATTCATTATTTATATCACGATAGTAGTTTATTAAACATCCTTTTTCAATGATTACTCTTTCATCATCCGTTAATTCGCCGAGTTTTAGAGTAAATTCTTTCATATCCTTATTAACTACGTATGCTTTGATTTCAGAGATTTTATCGGTAACGGCCTTTTTAATGTCTTTAATAAATATAAAGTCTCCGTTTTCAAACGGTAACTCTTCCGTAAATAGGAAAGGCAGCATACCCCAGTTTATTAAGTTGGAGCGGTATCTCTTAGTCGCATATTCTTTCGCAATATTGGCTAACCCGCCGAGAACTTTCTGGCAGCTTGCTGCCTGTTCCCTCGCAGAACCATCTCCCGGTTTAACTGCATAAATAACGCTTCCGATTTCAGTAGATTTTTCATCAATCTGGAATTTGGTATTAATTTTATCAAAAATTCCTTTTATTTCTATATTGGAATTAAAGATATCTTCACCTTTTATTCTTGCTTTCTCTGCTTTTTGTATTTCTTTCGCACGTCCCACATAGGCAGGATCTTTTCTGGATAAGGTAAATTCCGCAAGACCTAAAGGATTAGAGCGGTATGAAGATGTCTCTCCTGACGGAATTAATTCGTCCGTTGTAGTAACCGGATCATGTATAACAGAGACAACTTTTAATACCATATCATCGGTTAAATTTGCCATAGCCGGCCAGTCAACAATACCAGGTCCAAACTTAACTTCCGCATCAGGGTCCGGTCTGCCTGTTCCGTCATATACACGGTTTTCATATATCTTACTGTCAAAGAAGTATTTCGGTTTTGTAAATTCCACATCTATGTTTTCTGCAGAAGTTAAATAACCTTTGTTAGCAGCTGTTGCCGCAATGGATTTGGCATCCATTAAAGCTACGGATGCAATTTGTCCGTTGGTAACCTTGGAACCTTCTCTGTTCGGGAAGTTTCTGGTGGAATGGCGGATACTTAAGCCATTATTGGACGGAACGTCTCCTGCTCCAAAACAAGGTCCGCAGAAAGCGGTACGGATCGTCGCACCTGTCTCCATTAACTTAGCTATCACGCCGTTTTTCACCAATTCCATGAAGATAGGCTGGCTCGCCGGATATACGCTTAAGGAGAATTCATCCGCTCCGATATATTTACCATTTAAAATGTCTGCAGCATCACATATGTTTTCAAAACCACCGCCGGCACATCCGGCAATAATACCCTGGTCGATGTACAATTTACCGTTTCTGATTTTATCTCTTAGTGTGTATTTAATATTATTATTACCAAGGCTGATTAAAGCTTTCTTTTCAACTTCTTCTAATATATCGGAAAGATTAGCATTGAGGTCATCAATCGTATAAACATTGCTTGGATGGAAAGGCATTGCAATCATAGGTTTGATTTCTGATAAATCCACATAAATCATACCGTTGTAATAAGCAACTTTCTTAGGTTTTAATTCCTTATATTCTTCCGGTCTGTTATGGATCTCATAAAATTCCTTAACCGCATCATCCGTAATCCAGATGGAGGAAAGACAAGTCGTTTCCGTTGTCATAACGTCGATACCGATACGGTAATCCACACTGAGGTTTTTCACACCATCACCGATAAATTCCATAACCTTATTATTTACATAACCGCCCTCAAATACGGCGCCGATAATTGCTAAAGCTACATCCTGCGGTCCCACACCTTTCCTTGGTTTGCCGGTTAAATAAACACCAACAACTTCCGGCATATTAATATCGTAGGTTCTGGATAGAAGCTGTTTTACTATTTCAGGTCCACCCTCTCCCATTGCCATGGTACCTAATGCACCATAACGGGTATGGCTGTCAGAACCTAAAATCATCTTACCGCCGCCGGCAAGCATTTCACGGGCATACTGATGAATAACTGCCTGATGAGGAGGAACATATACACCGCCATACTTTTTCGCACAGGATAAGCCAAACATATGATCATCTTCATTAATGGTACCGCCTACGGCGCATAAACTGTTATGACAGTTGGTAAGTACATAGGGAACAGGGAATTTCTCAAGTCCGCTTGCTCTAGCTGTTTGTATGATACCAACAAATGTTATGTCATGAGAAGTTAATTTATCAAATTTAATCTTTAGTTTTTCCATATTACCGGATGTATTGTGAGCTTTTAAGATATCATATGCCAATGTATTTTGTGCAGCTTCTTCCTTGGAACAGGCCTCACCAATTTTAGCTTTAAGCAGCTCTGCAGATGTTTCTTTTTCATCAATTATCTCATTGCCATTTAATACATAGGCACCTTTTTCATATAATTTAATCATATTTCTTATCTCCTTCTGTGGCTTTTTGCTCCTATGGTATAAAGTTTCACACTGCTCTTTATTAAAAGTTACCGGGATTCAGTAACAATTTTAATTAGAAAATTCTAACCTGTATCAAATTAAAATTAACATGTCATCCATAATGATAATATTTATGGAAGAAATAATCAAGATTTTTTTGATTTTTTATAAAATAATTCACTCAAAATGTATATATATGCAAATATTTGATTTATATAAATCAAATATACTCTTATAGTAAAAGCTTACATATTTTTACTTAAGGGAAGTGAACAAAATAAATTAAGGGAAGTTACTTGCTTCCCTTAATTTATTTATGGTTAATTCTATTATATTCTCTTACTTTTACTGCAAATTCTATTAGTTTTATATAATCACATATCCAATATATTTTTTACAGTATTCCTTATAATCAGTTTCGTATCCAAATAAACCTTGCCTATACTTTTACTTCTATCTTCGATCAATTCAAACAGCAATTCCGTCGCTTTAGCAGCAATCATACCCATATTACGCTCCACAGTCGTTAAAGGAAAAACCGTATTGCATAACCAGACTATATTATCAAAACCTACAATCGATATATCTTCAGGTATTTTAAGTCCGGCTTCTTCCATGGCTTTCGCAGCACCAAATGCCATCTCATCATTAAAAGATAAAATAGCAGTCAGATCATGTTTTAATAATTCTTTTCCTGCATGGTAACCGCTTTTGATACGATAATCCCCAGTCACTATAGGTACCGAATTAATATCTAAATTATGATTAAGAAATGCCTGCCTCCATCCCCGATGCCTTGCCCTGGTTGATGCCAAAGTGGGAATTCCTTCAATGATTCCGATTTTTTTATGGCCATTCCGAATTAAATATTCCATGGCTTCCATCTCACCCTTTGCCTCATCGGTCAAAAGGTTTGCTACATTATGATAAACGGCGCGGTTAAATACAACCAACGGGATTTTCTTTTCAAAAGCTTCTTCAATAAATTCATCATCCTCCGGTTTTTGGCTTAATATTAATAATCCGTCATATTTCGCGCTGCTCAAGGTACCCGGTTTATGACGGTCGATACCTTTTACAACCACATTATAGGAATTATCAATGGTATTATATACGGATTTTACTATATCGTGAAGAATAAAAGGCGAGGACATGCTGCCGATATTTGAAAAATAAAGTCCGATCGTATAAGATTTCGCCAGCTTCAGATTAATAGCATTTTGATTTGGCGTATAGCCCAGTCTGTCTGCTGCTTCCAGTATTTTTTCTTTGGTTTTGGAACCTGCACCGAGTTCCCCGCTTAATGCCCGTGATACGGTTGAATAGGAAACTCCTACTTCTTTTGCTATGTCTTTAATTGTTACAGGCATATTATTATTCCTCTGTGGAAATATTTTGATACATTTCTTCCAGGTACTTTCTGGCTGTAATTGCCTCATCAGGTTTGGTACCCTCTAACAGTACGTGCATAAACGGTTTCTTTTGCTTAACCAAGCCTAATAATAATTCATGATGAAAGGAACCGGTTCCTGTAGTGATTTCCACAATTTCTTTATTCTCAATCCGAAAATCCTTGGAATGAATCACTGCAATATCTTTGCCGAATAATTGAAAAGCACCTTTTATTATATCATCCTGTTCCATATAATTATCATAATTTAACAGATTCACCGGGTCGAATATAATCTGCAGATTCGGTGAATTCACTGCATTTAATACCCGGTATGTACGTTCTAAGTCGGATACAATATGCTTAAATACAGGCTCAACTCCAATTATAACACCCATTTTTTCCGCATAGTCCACGATTCTCTTTATAGTTTCAATAAACAACTCCAAAGCTGCTTCGGAATGATTTGCTTTTTTAAAAGAGTAATCCGGGTTCAGTGATCCCGTCTCCGTTCCCACCATACCACAGCCCAAAAGACTGGCAAAGCGTATATGGGTTTTATATGTCTCCATTATGTGTTTTCGTTCTTGATCTATTGGATTAGTAAGATTTAAATAACAACCGAGTACGGCAATATCGACCTTATATTTTGCAAATACTTCTTTGATATAGAATGCCATACCAGGTGTCATAGCTTCTATATTAACATTAAATTCATGAATTGCTTTCTGCAAGGCAAGCTGGGCACTGTAAAAACCCTTTTTATTTATATTCTGAACCAATTCTTCAAAAGGCGCCCTCTCCATATCATGGGCACGGATACCAATCCTCATAACTGTTCCTCCTCGTCCAATAGATGATATTAAGTAATCGTGAAACAATCATATAGTTTTAATATAGTATCACAATTACTTATAATAAATCATTCGTTATTTTATCCAAATTCAAATGATTTATATTGTTAAGTTTCATTCCTTTTCCTTTAAATCCTTTTATTATAACCTGTTTCATCTCTAATTCTACTATATTTTCCGCAAAAATACCACCATTTGTTAAATTTTCTATTCCATCCATCATATCCGGAATACCGGAAACCGGATTTTCCGTAAAATCGATTTGAATATGATTCATAAATATTTTATTTATTTTTTTCTCGGGAAGTCCGTAAATAAATGCTGCGGCTACATGGCAATTTGTACAGGTTATATTCTGGAAGGCAATGTTATGAATACTCGGAGTACGTTCATCCACAGGCTGAGCTTTCTTGGTACTTACATATTCGCTGTGTCCGTCCGGATCACAATAATAGAAAGAGTTAATAACAATTGGTGTTTTTACCTGATCCATAATAATATGATCAAGTAAAATTTCATCTATCACACCATCCCAACCCCTTCCCCTTCTTGTTTTAAGCCGAAATCCCCGGTCAGTAGAAAAAAACATACAATCCCTGACTGTTACCTGCCGTACCCCACCCGACATCTCACTGCCGATGGTTACGGAACCATGCCCGTCTTTCATAAAACATTGACGGATTATGATATTCTCAGAAGCTGTTTTATATTTGGAACCCATATAGGTTTTACCGGATTTAATTGCAATGCAGTCATCACCCACAGAAAAATATACTCCCGTTATTTCAACATTTGTACAGGATTCCGGATTAATTCCGTCGGTATTAGGGGAGTCCTTAGGATTAAGAATAGCTAAATCAATGAATTTTAGGTTTCTAGAAAAATAGGGATGAATATTCCAGCTTGGACTATTCCTGATTGTAATACCCTGAACTGTTACCTTATCACAATGGTTCAGAAATATCATTCTTGGCCGGTAAGCTTTATTCTTTACTTTCGGGTCTTTCCACCAATTCATAAAATCAGCATTTCCGTCCAGGACTCCTTGTCCGCATATGGTTATATTGGATACCCCAATACCGGTGATAACCGCAGAAAACATATCCAGGGGATTACCCTCCCAGGTGCCCAGGTTATATTCCTCCGTTTCATCATAGCTCTCAATTAAACCCGGAAGCACAGGGAACTTATTCTTATCCGTTATGGCAGAGAGAACAGCATCTTTCGCCAATTCCAGAACCAGATTGCTTTTTAAAAATAAGCTGGTAACCTTATAGATTCCTTTTGGAATTAAAACCCGCCCTTCTCTCGGACAGGCACAAATTGCACTTTGTATAAATACGGTAGCATCTTGAATGCCATCCCCTTTTGCTCCAAATTCTTTTACATTGAGAGTTACAAATTCCTTATTCGTAGTCAAATATTTTTTTTCAGAAATGTCAAATTTAGTTTTGATAAAAATGCTGTATGGAGTATCCGGATGGAGGTTATCATTAGATTCAACTGCCTTTTGGCTGTTTTTGATAACCTCATCATTCAGATAAATTTCATACTCCTCTATTTCATATATCCCTTCATCCAATATTTCAATTACAACCTGTCTTGCTGTAGTAAAAATTATTTTAAACTCCATGATACTCCTCCCCTCACGATAAATACTCCCCAAAACTCCCACTGCCGTTTTTCGTTGTAATTCAACCTTGTAGCTAATTTGCAATTATTTTTACTAATATTTCAGGATCATCCTTTCACACTTCCGGCCGTGACACCTTCCACAAATTGTTTCTGGGCTGCGAAAAATACTATTAGGGATGGAATAATGGTTACGATGGACATGGCTAATACCTTATTCCATTCAAATCCCACTTCTGCATCCATGGATAACCTAAGGCCTAAGGACGCAGGATATTTGGCAACCGTCTTAACGTAGATCAGGGGTCCCATAAAGTCATTGGAAGACCACATAAACTGAAATAATGCCGCGGATACAATGGAGGGTTTTAACACAGGACAAATAATATACCATAACGTCTGTAACGTATTACAGCCGTCAATCTTAGCCGCTTCTTCAAGTTCTCTGGGAATACCGCGCAGAAATTGTACCAGCATAAATACAAAATAAGTATCACTGGCAAAAAAGGCTGGTATAACCAATGGAAAATAAGATAAAGCAGGTGTCAGCCAACCCATCTCCCGAAACAAGAGATATTGGGGAATGTTTAATACAACCTGAGGCAAAAATAAGGTTGATAATAAAATTGCATAAAATAATTTTTTACCTTTAAATTGAAACCTGGCAAATCCGTAAGCCGTAATGGTGGCGGATATAACCGTACCAAGAACTTTGGGTAGTACGATTTTATATGTATTAAATAAATAAGTAAGAAAGGTATATTCTGTGGAATGCCAGCCGTCAATATATGCCTGTAATGAAAATTTTCTGGGTATTATTCCAATGGATGAGAAGATTTCATTATTATCCGCTTTAAAAGAAGCCCCAACCATCCACAGCATGGGATAAACCATAACTAAACCAACTGCCAGCAGCACAAGATATCGTACGGAAGTATTCATTATATAACGTTGTTTTCTGGTCATTTTTTACCTCCCATCCTCATCCGAATAATATACCCAATACTTCTGGCTCATAAAAGATATGATGGTTAATGTCATGACTATGAGGAACAAAAGCCATGAAATTGCACTTGCAAAGCCCATCTGGTATGTTTTAAAGGCATTCTGATAAACCAGTAAAGATATTAATGTGGTTGACCCGAGAGGCCCGCCGTTTGTTATAATGAAAGGTCCGTTAAATTCCTGGAACGCCTGGCATAACTGGGTCACCAGATTATAGAAAATTACCGGGGTTATAAGCGGAACTGTTACTCTTAAAAATTGTTTCAGCTTGCTGGCACCGTCGATGGAGGCGGCTTCATAAAGATCAGCAGGTACACTCTTTAAGGCAGCTAAAAAGATAACCATTGGAGAGCCAAACTGCCATACCCTTAACAAACTGACAACAAACAGGGAATACTTTGAGTCTCCCAGCCAATTTGGCCCTGTAACCCGAAAAATACTTATTATCTGATTGATTAAACCATCCGTCTGGAACAGGAATTTCCATAATACAGCAATTGCTACGGAACCACCTAATATGGAAGGAACATAATACATGGTCCGGAACAAATTGACACCTTTAATCTTGAAGTTTAATATGTAAGCGATAAATAATGCAAAGGCTAATTTAAGAGGAACTGTCATAAATGCATATTGGAAAGTTACCCCAAAAGCCTTTCTTATTTTAGCTGTTTGAAAGATATTTTTGTAATTGTCAAAATCGATAAAGGAGATAACATCCTTAAATAAATCATAATCCGTAAAGCTATAATAAAGGGAAGCTGCAAAAGGATATAATTTAAATATTAAAAAACCAACCAGCCAGGGTAGAATATAAAAAAATCCGATATTGCTTTTTATCTTATAACCAAACCCTCTTTTACTAAGAACAGCTTCTGATATCCCGCTGCTGGTTTCAGTAGAATTGCGTCGCAGACGGATTGTATCTAACTTATTCTTACTCATGAATTTATTCCTCCATTCTTGGCCTAATCATCCAACCGGAGCATAAGCAACTGTGCGTAAGCCATAATCAATGCTCCGACGCCCTTTTGATCATTGCAAACTACCGGTTCGGAAAGATAATATAAAACACTCCCATCTCTGGTATTATCCGGTCCCAATCCCGCAACCGAACAAATATCCTTTAATTTAATAATTCCATCTTCTTCTACTAATTTATTATTCAAAAGGGACATTACTATTTTCTCTCCTACAGCCTGGTATTTTTCTTTCTGCAAAACACCTAATCTGCATCCTTTTAATAACCCATAGGCAATCATTGCAGAGCCGGAGGTTTCAAGGTAATTATTATCTATATCAGCCCTGTCAATAATCTGATAAAACAGTCCGGTTTCTTTATCCTGATATAATAATATACCTTTGATACTTTCCTTAAATAACGTTTCCAGAGTTTTATAATGTTCGAATATTTCTTTTGAAATCTTTTCCATGGTATCGATTAACGCCATAATATACCATCCAACAGCCCTTAACCAGAAGTTAGAGGACAATCCGGTATCTTTGTTTGCCCAGTACTGAATTCTTGCTTCATCATATCCGTGATAATATAATTTTTTTTCTTCATTAAATAAAAACTTCCGGACATTTTTAAATTGACTGATAATATCATTATAATTCTTCTTTTGGTTAAATTTCGTTTCATATTCCATATAAAATGGCTGAGCCATATATAAACCATCCAGCCAAACCTGATTCGGATAAATTTTTTTATGCCAGAAATTATCGGATTTCGTTCTCGGCTGGCTTCTTAATTGATCCATTAAAGTTTCTATCGCCAGCCTGTATTTTTCTTCTTTTGTTTCTTCATATAAAAAAAAGAGTATTTTTCCGGTACTGATATTATCAATATTATAATGTTCTTTATTATAATAATTAATACTTCCATCCTCATTTATAAACTGTTTCATATATCGTACTATGAAATTTTTATAATACTCATCCCCTGTAACCTGATACAAAAGAGAGACGCCCATTAGAACACACCCATCTTCATAATTCCAGTTACTTTTTGCATTTTGGTAATTTTCTAAATAAGAAGTAACGTATTGTTCAAATCTCCTATCCTCACCATGCATTTCCATTACCCCCCATTAATGTCTATTATTGTTTATTATTAACTATTTAATTAAAAACCGTCAGAGCAGCTGACACCCTGACGGCTTAGTGGGTATGTCTATTCCTTTTCCTTACTGTATATGCTTTTATTTAATTCGCTGCGTTGACTTCATTTACACAGTCAATTAAATACTGTGCTGCCGTCTCGGTATCTGTTTGATCATAACTTAAGTTCTGGAATATTTCATAATAATATCCGGTGCTGTCTTTTAAAGCAGAGTGTTCAAAATTAGGATCAATATCATAACCTTTAAATCCCATAACAAGTTTGTTGGCTTCATAGGTCAGACCGCTTAATAACCCTTCTGATACTAATGTGGCTTCCGCCGCACTGTTAGAAACGGTACCTCTTTCCATTCCCATAATCTTAACGCCTTCCGGATCGGATGTTAAATATTCAAGCAATAATGCGGCTTCAGCCGGATGTTTTGAATTGGCACTGACTGAAAAACCCATGGAAATCTTGGTGAATCCGCTCTTATTAGGTCCTAAATCCTTAGGGAATTGACCTATTACAAAGTTCTGACCTTCTGATAACGCACTCTGGAATTTGGAGGCACTGCTGTCCCACTCATAAATACCGGCGTAATTACCATTCATCCACTTAGGGTTCTTATCCAGGGATTCTGCCCCATCTCCGGCAATGGTTGCTAGCGTCGGGGTAACATGTTTATCTTCCAGCATATTAATCCAATCCAGACCTGCTTTCACTTCATCTGCGGTGTAATTCACTTTTTTATCAACCACCCATGGCTTTCCATAGGTCTGATGCAGATAGTACATTAACAACAGGATCCGGTCATATTCACCAAGGGCTATCGGATAATAATCATCACCCAGTACAGTTTTAAAAGTTTCACCTGCTTTAATAATATCTTCAAAAGATACCGGAATCGGAATTCCTGCTTTCTTAAAGGTCGCTTCATTCCAATAAAATACTCTTCCGGTGGTTCCAAGAGGTATACCCTGGAGTGAACCGTTTGCTGTCATCAGGTCTAGCAGTTCCTTGGGATAATTTGATATAGTTATAATATTGGATAATTTATTTAAGTCATAAAATTTATCTCCATTGGGTGAAAACTGGGATATCCAGTTCCAATTAATCTGAAGTAAATCTGCTTCTGTTTTTCCTGCCAGCTGTGTTGCTATATTTTCCTGCCACCCTGTCCAGGCGCCATATTCCGGTTTCACCGTAATGTTAGGATATTTGGCGGTGAAAGCATCTAACGCCTTAATTGTTGCTTCATGCCTGGTATCTCCTCCCCACCAGGAAAATCTTAATTCTATGGGATCCTTTAAGTCAGGTTCCAGTACGGATGAATTACTCTCACTCTGTACTGTTTTCTCCTGCGTGGCAGTTGCTTCGCTAACTGCCGTTTTTTCTGATGTTTCAGACGTTCTATCTGTCACGGTAGTTGTCTCTTGGCCCTTTTTGGCTCCACAGGCATTAAGAGATAATACCAATATAAGAACCAACAGGACAGATAATGTCTTTTTTGTAAGCCTTTTCATATTCATTTCTCCCTTTCTTTTTAATAGTTACTTTGCTCCGCCGTTTGCAACCGACAATATAGAGAAAGATTGTAGTTTATGTATATTGTCACTTTGTGTTGGTTTTTCCCCATATTATTTAGCAATTATGTAGTATTAATCTTTACAATCTCAGTATATCATTACTGGAAAACACTGTCAATTCACCTTAATTTACATTTTAAGTAACTTATTTTGTGCATATTGTATATTTTATCAAGTTTTTATTTCAAACGTTTGCATTATGTAATACAAAAACTTTAACTATAACATTATTCCTGTTAACTAAATCACAATATAAGCGGAGGGTATAAAACAACTTATATTGTGTAAGCACTTACATATAGGGGAATTACTTATAATAAACAAGTATCCCTATATAAAGGAACATTTAGTTAAAAGAAAAATTTACTCGTAAACACCGGAAGCGGAATACCGGCTTTAAAAAACAGATGGGATTATCTTTAGAGATCATAAAAAGATTTTTGATAAGTTTCTCACAGAAATTTTGTAATTTCCCCAATTCGGGTTCAGTAATGCTAAATATTATAAGTGGATAGAATTTATTTATTGGAGAAATTTACACTATGTGCAATTGAGCAGAAAGGAACGAACGAGAAAAAGGATATAAATTACCTGAGGAATTTAATATATGCAATACTTCAAATGTAATTTGGCAGAAAATAAATAGTAATAGCTTCTCATCTTTCACTATTATATGCTTAAAAGGAGGGAACATCATATCCCTCCTTCTATCACATTCTTATACCAATATTATTATCTAACAGAGCTTTATTTTTAATATATGTACCTTCCCATTTATATCCCTGATTAAAGTGTAACACCTTTTTTAAAAATAGCCATATCGTGGTATCCCTCTTCTTCTGATTTTACTTTTTTTCCTGAAGCCACTTCTATTACATATTGGAATAACTGCTCCGATAACTCTTCCATTCCGCTGCCCTCCACAAGCTGGCCTGCATTAAAATCAATCCAATTTACTTTTTTCTTAGACAAGGGCGTATTGCTGGCTATTTTTACCGTTGGTACCGGTGATGCAAAAGGAGTTCCCCTGCCCGTAGTAAAAAGTACTATATGTGCTCCGGATGCTGCTAAAGCAGTTGAAGCAACCAGATCATTACCAGGAGCACTTAAGAGGTTCAAACCTTTCGCCTTTACTATTTCACCATAAGAAAGTACATCGGATACCGGTGCATTACCGGATTTCTGTGTACAACCTAAAGATTTATCTTCAAGGGTAGAGATTCCTCCCTTTTTATTACCAGGCGACGGATTTTCATATACGGTCTGGTTATTGCTGATATAATATTGTTTGAAATTATTGATAAGTTTTACCGTCTTTTCAAACAATTCCTCATTTTTGCAACGGTTCATGAGAAGGGTTTCCGCGCCGAACATTTCAGGTACTTCGGTTAAAATAGTAGTTCCTCCTTTGGAAATGATCAAATCTGAAAAAGCTCCTACCAATGGATTTGCTGTAATTCCGGAGAATCCGTCAGAACCGCCGCATTTCAAACCAATAATCAATTCTTCTGCACTTATCTTCTCTCGCTTAAAGGTATCAGCATAATCTGCTAATTCCTTTAACAAAGTCATTGCTGCTTCCATCTCATCATCAACATCCTGGCATTGAAGAAATTTAACACGTTTCTCATCATGTTTGCCGATATATGGCATTAATTCAGCTATATTACTGTTTTCACAACCTAATCCTAATACCAGTACACCCCCGGCATTTGGATGATTAATAATATCTGCCAGTATTTGTCTAGTGTTTTCCTGATCATCCCCCATCTGGGAACATCCATAAGGATGAGGAAATGAGACAATTCCCTCAATATTATTCTGTACAAGGGATGCCGACTGTTTTTCCAAAGCAGTTGCTATGGAATTAACACACCCAACAGTTGGTATAATCCATATTTCATTACGGATTCCCACTTTTCCATCACTTCTTTTAAATCCCTGAAAATACGCCTTTTGTGTTGATTTTATATCTTTAAACTCCGGCTGATATTCATATTCCCTGCTCTCATCCAAAGTTGTTTTAATATTATGGGTATGAACCCAGCTGCCGTTTTTTATATCTTCTTTTGCTACTCCAATAGGTGAACCATATTTTATAACCTTATCATTTAAACCGATGTCTTTCACCGCAAACTTGTGTCCTGCCGGTATCGTTTCTTTTAATATAATACTTTTATTGTCTGCTGCAATAGTAATTCCCGCCTGCAATTCTGTTAAAGCAACAGCCACATTATCCAATTTATTAATTCTTATAAATTCCTGCATATGACCTGCACCATCCTTATTCGGAAATTTTTTTCATTGCTTCACGCATGCCGTATTTTTCGATATTTTCCATATATAATGTAATAATATCGGCAAGGCTTCTGTATTTTGCTATATCATCCCCAAATAAGGACTTATCCTTAAGATATGCCTCCACCATTTCTCTGGTTGGGAGTTTCGCATACTTAACGAAAAAGTCCAAGACATATTCATCATCCATTATCATATAGGTTTCATCATCTCTGCGGCCGATTAATGCATTTTCACCACGTTCCTCACTGCGGTAAAAACTAAGTAATGCAGCTAAGGAAAAAGTTAAATGGGACGGGATTTTACCATATTTACTAACATAACCTTGAAAGCTCGGAAGGCACCTTGCTTTCCATTTGGACACGGAATTAAGCGAAATAGATAATAAAGCATGTTTAATATATGGATTTTCAAATCTCTCAATCACTGATTCCGCAAAGGTAATCAGTTCTTCCTTAGGTAGAGATAGGGTAGGTATTATTTCATCAAATATTGTTTTAGTCATAAACGTTTTAACATCTTCATCTTCCATGGATTCCTTTACGTAATCATTGCCTGCGAGGAAAGATGCCAGTACAAAAGAAGTATGGGCACCATTTAAAATTCTTACTTTTCTCTCTCTGTACGGTTTCTGATTATTCGTAAAGATAACAGGAAGTCCTGCTTTATCCAAAGGGAATTCCTCAGATATATCTTTTTCACTTTCAATTACCCATAATCCGAAGATTTCACCGGTTACTAATAAGGCATCTTCATATCCTAATTCTTTGAATATAGTTTCTGCTTCCTCTTTGGGATAACCCGTTACAATTCTGTCTACCAGAGTACTGCAGAATATACAGGCTTCATTTATCCAATTAAGAAAACCTCCGTCCAGTTTCCATAGATCAGCATATTTTAAAATACACTGTTTTAAAGATCCGCCATTATTTTCAATTAGTTCACAAGGAATCATTACTAATCCTTTTGTTGAATCTCCTTTAAAATATTCGTATCTTTCAAATAATAATTTTGTTAATTTTCCGGGAAATGTTTTAGGAGGATTTTCTTTAAATGAATCTGTCTTATCAAAAACAATACCTGCCTCCGTGGTATTGGACACGATAAATCTTAAGCTTTCCGATTTTGCATAAGCGCTGTATTTATCATATTCGTTGATACAGTCTATCGCATCGGAAACGCTTGTAACAATCCGGTTTAATACCTTTGTTTCACCGTTTTCCTTTCCTCTCAAAGAAACGGTATAACAGCATTCCTGCTTATGAAATGCATCTAAATTGCCGTAAGCAATCGGTTTTACGATAGCGATGTTCCCGTTAAATACCCCCTGTTCATTAGCAATATCAATCATATAATCTACAAAAGCACGCAAAAAATTACCCTCTCCGAATTGTAATACTTTAACCGGCCTTTGGGTTGCATTCGTCATTGATTTGTTTAAACTTTTCATAATAGCCTCCTTGATTTTAATTAATAGGATTATTGTCTCTCATTTCTATGAAATTAAATATATGTAAGCTCTTACATTTATTTTAATAGTAATACAAGTTTGTGTCAATCATTTCTTAGAAATTCTTTAAAATCTAATCGATAGATTATTGTTAAAGATAATAATATTACTAAAATATATTGAATTCATGTATTGTAACTGACACTATTTTATAGTATAATAAAATCCAGATCGAAGATTGATTTATATTTAAATGTAAGTACTTACATATACGGAGGTGGTATATGAATATATATGATGTTTCAGAAAAAGCCGGTGTATCCATTGCAACCGTTTCCAGAGTTATTAACGGAAATTCCAAGGTAAGTGAGAAAACAAAACAAAAAGTTCTGAGGGTCATGGAAGAACTCGGTTATACCCCTAATGTTTTTGCCAGAGGTCTGGGGTTAAATACCATGAAAACCATTGGAATTATGTGTGCAGATTCCTCAGACCCATTTTTAGCAAATGCTGTTTATTATTTAGAACGGGAACTCCGTAAAAACGGATACGATTCCTTTTTATGCTGTACCGGATATGAATTAAAGAATAAGCAGAATTATCTGAAACTTCTTCTATCGAAACGAATCGATGCTTTAGTAATTGTGGGTTCCTACTTTCTGGAAGCAAATACGAAAGATAATACCTATATTATGGAAGCTGCTGATGAAGTTCCAATCATGCTTATGAATGGAAATTTAAACAAACCCAATATTTATTGTACCTTATGCGATGATCATCAAGCCGTTTATGATGCAACTTCCCTTTTACTGAACCAGGGAAAAAAGGATATCTTATTCTTATATACATCCAAATCCTATAGCAGTATACAAAAACTGAATGGCTTTAAAGCCGCTCTTATGGATAAATTGCATACATTAAAGGAAGAAAACATCCATATCTGCCCGGCTACCATAGAGGGTACCAGGGATTTATTGCTTCATTTATCAATGAATGGTTTAAAATTTAATGCGGTGATAGCAGCAGAAGATATTCTGGGTGTTGGTGCAATAAAATATGCAAAATTAAAAGGTCTTAGCATCCCTGAGGATTTAAGTATTATCGGTTATAATAACTCTCTGTTAGCAACCTGCTGTGAACCGGAACTTACTTCCGTCGACAACCATGTAGAAACCTTAAGCATTACTACCGTCAATACCTTAATGCGTGTACTAAACAATCAAAAAGCTCCAAATAAAACTACTATTTCCAACGATCTAGTAGAACGCTATACAACAAATTTTTAATATGCCAGGAGGATTTAGAAATGAAAGCTTTTTTAGATAAGGATTTTTTATTATCGACAGAGACAGCAAAAGAATTATTCCATAATTATGCATCGGTTATGCCAATCATCGATTATCACTGCCATATCAGTCCAAGAGAAATTGCAGAAAATATCAGTTTTAGAAATATTACACAGGTTTGGCTTGGCGGCGATCATTATAAATGGCGTTTAATGAGAGCTAATGGCATTGAGGAACAATATATTACCGGAGATGCCCCGGATAAAGAAAAATTCATGAAGTGGGCTGAAACACTTCCAAAAGCTATCGGTAATCCGTTATATCATTGGAGTCATTTGGAATTACAGCGCTATTTTGATTATCACGGTGTTTTAAATGCGGATACGGCAGAAGAAGTCTGGAATCTATGTAACGAAAAGCTAAAAAAACCTTCCATGAATGTACATAATATTATAAAACAATCCAATGTGGAAATTATCTGTACAACCGATGATCCTGTGGACTCACTTGAATGGCATAAAAAAATAAAAGAAGACTCTTCTTTTGATGTAAAAGTCCTTCCTGCTTTCCGCCCGGATAAGGCTATGAATATTGAGAAACCGGAATACCTCGATTATCTGGCTGAGTTATCTAATGTAAGTAAGATCCCTGTCACTGATTTTGCTTCCCTTTGTGATGCACTTGGAAACCGAATTCAATTCTTTGATTCCATGGGTTGCAAATTATCGGATCATGCCCTGGAATATATTATGTATCAGCCTGCCGGTTTGGACGAAATTGAAGCTATTTTTGCCAAAAGGATGTCAGATAATATACCGGATGAATTAGAACAATTAAAATTCAAAACCGCTTTCATGCTTTATGTTGGAAAACAATATAATAAATTTGGTTGGACTATGCAGTTACATTACGGTACAAAACGTAACAATAATTCTCTTCGATTTGCTAAATTAGGTCCGGATACGGGATATGACTGTATTAATAGTTACTCCTCTTCTGCTCAAATGTCAGAATTTTTAAATGCCTTAAACTGTACGGACGAATTACCTAAAACTATTATCTATTCCTTAAATCCAAACGATAATGCGGCAATTAATACCGTTATCGGATGCTTTCAGGATGCAAAAGCCATAGGTAAATTACAGCACGGATCTGCCTGGTGGTTTAATGACCATAAAATGGGTATGACAGATCAGATGACCGCTCTTGCAAATGTGGGACTGCTATCAAATTTTATCGGTATGCTAACGGATTCTAGAAGTTTTATTTCCTATACAAGGCATGAGTATTTCAGGCGGATACTCTGTGACATGATTGGCAAATGGGTTGAAAATGGTGAATATCCAAAGGATATGAACTATTTGGGACAGATGGTGAAAGATATCTCTTACAATAATTCAAAGAGATATTTTGGTTTCTAAGTAGTTGGTTTTGGTTCAAGAAATCATACATATTCTCACTATACTTTAAAGTTAAAAGGGTTGAGTGTATTTATCTGGTTGGTTCCTTCCTTTCGGTATAAATACACTTAACCCTTCCTTTAATCTACACATAAGCATAGTGAGATTATGAAATTTTTCTGGTGTTTCTATAAGACTATTCTCACAATACAAGGTAGTTAAAATAAATCAATTGCACTTGTCGGACAACTGTCACGGGCATTTTCAGCATCAGCCAGTTTTTCCTCCGGGATGTCTCCGTCGATAGCATGTGCATATCCATCATCGCCCATACTATACACATCAGGACAAATATTCGTACAAAGTTCACATGATATGCAAAGATCTGGATCTACTTTTGATTTCATGCTTATTTCCTCCTTAACATAAGACGTCAGACTTTAGAACGCCATTATTTATTATCATATCTATTATAACTTATTTTTGGATAAAGTATACCTATTATTTTACATATCTGTACCAGCTTCATTGATATAAAATAGGAAAAATGAATAATACTTAAGATTGAGAGATTTATTATATATTTTAATAAATACTTATAATATTTATTAATTATAAAACGATAAAAAGTTAGTTGTAATAAAAATCACACTATAGTATAATATGCAGTTGAATAATAAACCTAATTTACGGAGGTGCTTATGAAACATCTGATCAGTCCCCTTGACTTATCGGTTTCCGAATTAAAGGAAATTCTGGATTTAGCGGGTGATATCATTTTAGATCCCAAGAAATATGCTAATGTATGCCATGGCAAAAAGTTAGCAACTCTATTCTATGAACCAAGTACAAGAACCAGATTAAGTTTTGAAGCTGCCATGCTAAATCTTGGCGGCAGTGTTTTAGGTTTTTCTTCTGCAGATTCCAGTTCTGCTGCAAAAGGTGAAAGTGTTGCCGATACGATTCGAGTTATTTCCAGTTATGCTGATATCTGTGCTATGCGCCATCCTAAAGAGGGTGCTCCCTTAGTTGCTTCTATTTATTCTTCCATTCCAGTTATCAATGCCGGTGACGGCGGTCACAATCATCCCACTCAAACACTTACCGATTTATTAACAATTCAAACATTAAAAGGACGGTTAAATAATCTTACCGTTGGTTTTTGTGGAGACTTAAAATTCGGCCGAACCGTCCACTCCTTAATTAATGCATTAGTTCGTTATGAGAATATAAATTTTGTATTAATTTCACCGGATGAATTAAAGATTCCTACCTATTTAAGAGAAGAAGTATTGGATGCCAACCATGTACCTTATAAGGAAGTTAAAGTATTGGAAGAGGTTATGCCGCAGCTTGATTTACTTTATATGACCCGAGTACAGAAGGAACGTTTTTTTAATGAAGAAGATTATATCCGCTTAAAAGATTCTTTCATTCTTGATGCTAAAAAAATGGAATATGCTAAAAAAGACATGCTGGTACTCCATCCTCTGCCAAGGGTAAATGAAATCGCCACGGAAGTAGATAAAGACCCACGAGCCGTTTATTTTAAGCAGGCTGAATTTGGGGTTTATGTAAGAATGGCATTGATTATGAAATTATTGGAGGTTGAAACATGTTAAATATCGGCGGATTAAATCAGGGAATCGTAATTGACCACATTGAAGCTGGCGGTGCCATGAAGATATATTCTTACCTGAACTTAGAAAAACTGGACTGCAGCGTGGCCATTATTAAAAATGCCAAAAGTAATAAAATGGGTAAAAAAGATATCATTAAAATCGAAGGCCATTTAGATATTGATCTTGATATTCTGGGTGTTTTAGACCGGAATATAACCATTAATATCATAGAAAACGGGCAGATAATCACTAAACGCAATTTAAATCTCCCCGAAAAAGTTACCAATATAATTAAATGCAAAAACCCCAGATGTATCACATCCATTGAAAGAGAATTACCCCACAGTTTCAAATTAACGGACAGAGAAAAAGGGGTTTACCGCTGTATCTATTGCGAACAGGCTTTTAAGAGAAATTAAATATATAATTCCATGAAAGCCCTGGTTTGAATAAAAGTGAAAGCCAGTGCCTTTCGGCACTGGCCGGTAACCTCATTATTCTTGCTCCGATTAAATAAAGATTTCCTTTAACTGACTAATAGTGAAACCTTTTTCTCTTAAATCTATTATTTTATTAATTTTATCTATAGATTCCACTCTATGATAACGCCTGGTTAATTTCTCTCCCTCTTGTATAAATGGAAGGAACCCTTCTTCGGTATAAAACTTAAGCGTACTATACCTTATTCCTGTTAAACGTACCAATTCTCCTATGGATACATATTCTGCTGTCTGGATTGTTTCAATACTTCTCTGTCTGGACATAATACTCACCTGCTTTATCTAATTACAGAATCAAACTAAAAAACGCCTTAGACGAACTCCATGAACGTTTAATAGACTGACACTTACTGCGTCTGGAATGAGTTCATATAATATATTATCAATCTCTACCAAAGGAACTTCTCCTTCTGATTTCACCTCACAAATGTGACCGTTTGTCTCTAATCGATTTTTTACGTCAGCAAGACGTTCCTGAGCATTTGAGAACATTTTATTCGTTTCAATAAAAATAGATTCATCTTTTTGCAGGGCAGGAATTTTAAACACAATGCCGCTTCCTAGCTGTGTTTTACTAAAATTCTTCTTAATTTTAAGAAACGCTTTCCACCCGCGGGTAGTTTCATAACCTATACTTGCACTTAATAAATTATGTCCAAAACTATTTACTCTATAAATGTTATTTACAACTTCCTGTACTTTATCTAACTCTTCTGGTGAAAAAATATATTTTAAATCTCCGTTCTGTTTTAACAGCCAAATTAAAGATATTACCTCATCTGAAATAACACCATTATCTAATAATTCGGCTTTTATATAATCAATTTCCGAATGATACAACCCGTGGGCTGATCTATATTGCCTTATCTTTACTTCAGAAGTTTGGTAATATAAATCACATTCTAATAATGAAGGGATATTATCCAGTAAGCAGTTATTTATTAAACCATCTATTATTAGTTCTGCGATTTGATTACATTTTTTCTGAGGAAAAGTGTTTATCACTTTCATCCATCCTGCAATGGTACAGTCTTTTGAAATTTTATTTTTTAACATATCATAAATCACTCTGTCCGTACCACCGCATCTATAGCCTGATATATCGGCAAAATGATAATTATTATTTGCTTCCACCATGATACCATCAAAAATAAAATCCAGTAGTTTTGCAGCTATAAAACAGCGATTTCTCATATGGGATATGAATGAGTTCTGTGATACCCGTATTCCATTTAAAGATATTAATGCAAATCTATTAACTAACGATAAGTCATTCATTTTATTTCCTTTCCGAATAAAGATAAATGTTAAGTTATATTATGTCAGATCGTTCAAATCCAAATACTGTTTAATACTATTATTACAATTATTTCCACACTACTTATTACTAACTAATTACCGCTTATTACTTATTGCTTATTACTTACTAGCTACTACTTGCTGCCTATTACTTACTACTTATTACTTATTACTTATTACTTACTATATACTATATGTATGAAACAAATATTGTATACCAATAAGTTATAATTTATATGAAAATATGAATATCTTCCTAATAATTATCGTCCAGGAAAACATCTGTTATGGATTTCTTTTTCATCAAAAACAAAGAGTCTGGCGAACCAGACTCAAGTCATTTTCAAGATGGTTAAGGAAATATCTTTACCAGAATTTAGAAAATCAAATTCTGATAAGTTATATCCTCACATGCTTTCAATTCGATCCTTTACAACGCTCCAATCAATGTTTTTCATAAAATTATCTATGTATTCTGCTTTATTATCTGCATATTGGAGGAAATAGGCATGTTCATACATATCCAGTACTAATAATGGAATTGACATAGCTGCATTACCATAGTCATGTAAATCCAGGCTTAAGTTTCTCAAACTGTCAGAACGGGGATCATAACAAAGTATTACCCAACCTCGGCTGGCTTTTGCCGTAGCCACAAAATGCTCCTGCCAAAGTTCGTAGCTTCCGAAAAATCTGGACAGGAAATTCATCACCACTTCATCTGGTTCATTATTGTTTGATCCAATATTCTCAAAGTAAAACTCATGTAAAATAACTCCATTTAATGCATAGGTTTCACCTCTTTTTATACCCCTGAATTCACTGTAAGTAGAATTCGCACCTTCTAAATCAGGATCATCTGCAAGTAATCCATCAATTTCATTTATTTTATTAACATATCCCTCATATAATCTCATATGTGCTTCAAACTGCTCCCGATTAATTACGGTAACATCATCTGAATATTCAAAATTCAGTTTTACTATCTCCATAAAAAAAATAAACCTCCATGATACTCTTATTTTATAATATAAGTATACGCAACACTTGGAGGTTTATTATTAACTATTAGTTTTTTGCACATTTTATAGTCCCTAAAACTCATAATTAAGACAGTACTTTGTTCATAAGGACCAAGTTTAAGGAAAGAGTCATCTAAAATAATCCGGTTATGACCCCGTCACTGTTCACATCAATGCCTTCCGCAGCCGGTTTTTTAGGAAGCCCAGGCATAGTCATAACGGTACCGGTTATGGCAACCACAAATCCGGCTCCTGCAGAGATATAAACTTCCCGGATATGGATATTAAAACCGGTCGGTCTGCCAAGCTTAGACGGATCATCAGATAAGGAATATTGATTTTTTGCCATACATACCGGCACTTCTTTAAAGCCTAATTCTTCAATATGGGTTATCGCTTTATCGGCAGCAGGATCATAGGAAACGGTGGCAGCTCCATATATTTCCTTGGCAATGGCCTCAATTTTCTCTTTCAGAGAAATATTTAATTGATACAAAGGTTTAAAATTACTTTCCTTTGTTTCAATAACCTGTATTACTTTGTTAGCTAAATCAATTCCGCCCTCGCCGCCTTTTTCCCATACTTCGGATAAGGAAAAATCACATCCTTTGCTTTCACAGAATTCTTTCACATATTTTAGTTCATTTTCCGTATCTGTTACAAACCGGTTTAAAGTAACAACAACCGGTACCCCATACTTTTGAAGATTCTCAATGTGTTTTTCCAGATTTACGATTCCGTTCTTTAAAGCGGTAAGATTTTCGGCAGCCAAATCTTTCTTTTCCACGCCGCCGTTATATTTTAAAGCACGAACTGTAGCTACTAGTACAACAGCACTTGGCTTTAAACCGGCGCTGACACATTTTATATCAAAAAACTTTTCCGCACCTAAATCTGCACCGAAACCTGCTTCCGTTACAACGATATCCGCTAATTTAAGAGCAGTTTTGGTAGCCCTGACACTATTGCAGCCATGGGCAATATTAGCAAACGGTCCGCCATGTATAATCGCCGGAGTATTTTCTAAGGTCTGAATGAGATTCGGTTTAATCGCATCTTTTAATAAAGCTGCCATCGCTCCTACTGCATTTAAGTCTCCGGCTGTTACTGGTTTACCCTCATAAGTATAAGCAACTATTATTCGGCTAAGTCTATTTTTCAAATCATTTAAATCATCCGCCAGGCAAAAAACCGCCATTATTTCAGAAGCAACCGTTATGATAAAATGATCTTCTCTTACCACACCATCTGCTTTTCTTCCAAGTCCTACAACAATGTTTCGAAGTACTCTGTCATTCATGTCAAGGCAGCGTTTCCACACTATCTGATTTGGATCAATGTTTAAAGAATTTCCCTGTTGGATATGATTATCCATCATAGCTGCCAATAAATTATTTGCAGAAGTAATGGCATGAAAATCACCGGTAAAATGTAAATTAAGATCTTCCATGGGAACTACCTGAGCATATCCTCCGCCGGCTGCTCCCCCTTGATTCCAAAACATGGTCCTAAGGAAGGTTCCCGGAGCGCAATTATTGCTTTTTTCTTAAGCAGTCCCAACGCCTGTCCAAGCCCAACCGTTGTAGTAGTTTTACCCTCTCCGGCCGGTGTAGGATTAATCGCGGTTACCAGTACCAGTTTACCGTCCGGATTCTCTTTTATCTTATCCCATAATTCATCGGAAAATTTAGCTTTATATTTACCGTAATAATCTAAATCTTCTTCCGTGATATTTAATGTTGCTGCTACTTCTTTAATATGCTGCATTTTTGCTTCCTGGGCAATTTGTATATCGGTTTTCATAAGGTATAAGCCTCCTGATAATATAATATATCAGAAATTACTTTTCCATTTCTGATAAAAGGCGCTCCCTTCGCGCCATGCATATGATGATAGGAACGGGTTTTTGCTCCCATATATGATTAATGTTTCCAAATCTATTATAGCAAATTAAATTAAGAAAGAAAGGCTTATATTCATTAATATTTGAAATTAATTTTATTAATAATTATACTTTGACCTGCCAGACAGTTAGAGTTATAATAAATTGGAATGACCAATATATAATTTAGCAGGGTAATGCAGTAAAATTTATTGCAGCTGATATAAAAATTTAATATCTCATAATTTAGGAATCTTATCCCAGCTATGCCAGAAAAAGATAGGAGAAACAAATGAAATATACTACAGTAATTTTTGATTTAGACGGTACACTTTTAAATACTCTGGAGGATTTAACCGATAGCGTCAATTACGCCTTAGGTAAATTCGGATATCCTTTAAGAACCATAGATGAAATACGTCAATTTGTGGGCAACGGAGTTAAGGTATTGATCAATCTTGCCGTTCCGAACAAAACATCTGCAGAGGATACTGACAAATGCCTGAAATTATATCGAAAGCATTATTCCGAAAACATGCAGAACAAAACAAGGCCGTATGATGGAATAACAGAAATGTTAAAAAGCTTAAAAGAAAAGGGTATTAAACTCGCTGTTGTGTCAAATAAGTATGACACTGCAGTAAAAGCTTTATGTAACGACTATTATAAGGAATATATAGAAGTTGCTATTGGAGAATCACCGGATGTCGCGAAAAAACCCGCTCCCGATAGTGTATTTGCTGCCCTGAAAGAATTAGGTTCAGAAAAAGAAGACGCCCTATATGTCGGCGATTCCGATGTAGATGTGCACACCGCCCATAATGCCGGTATAAAATGTGTGGGGGTAACCTGGGGTTTTCGTAACCGGGAAATATTAAAAAGGGAAGGTGCCGATTACATTATTGATAAACCGGAAGAGTTGCTGCAATATGTGAAATAATATTATTGAAAGATAATATTATACTTTATACCATAGGAATATGTTCGGAAGAAACACGCTTTGCGATTTTCTCCGGTTCGCGTGGGCGTTCGAATTATTGCAAGCAAGCTTGCTAATTCTCATTATGCTTTCGCGTAAATTATTTGCAAGAGGAGTCAGTTTATAACTCCTCTTACATAGTTAATATGATTAAACCGCTTCCACATCAAACAAAAAATTTGGATATAATCTTTCCCAATACTCTTGCTGTTTTACTTTTAATCGATAAACATTTATGATCTATATAATAATCACAAAACGGCTCTAGCCATCCTTTCGTTTTCCAATACTCATAATCCAGTTTATTTCTCTTACTACTTTCCTTTTGCCAGTAAGTTTGCTGTATTTTAAATATCATATATGAATAGATGGTCGGGTGCAAAGGTTTATTATTATCTATGGAATTAAAAAAAACGGTTGCTAATTTATTTACTTTGTCACTATATTTTTGGATAACATCCAGTTCTGCTATTACCGATCCACCCATACGAAATCTATATTCTACTGCTATATAAAATCCCCAGGTACTAAGAGCATTTCTCATAGTTCTTAATGCGTGTTTGGTGGAACCGGCACCTGAAGTTGTAAAAATAAGCGCAGATTTTCCAGAAAATGAAGGACGATGGCAATAAAAAGCCATACGGTCTATCAGATTTTTCATCGGTCCATTAACGTCTTCAACATATATGGGACTTCCGAGAATTATTCCGTCTGCTTCCTGTAATTTTCTTCTAATCAGGGTAAGATTATCTTTTATTGGGCAAAATTCTTCTCCTTTTTCAAAACAAAACCGGCATCCACGGCATGGCTCAATATTGGTTTCTCCTAAAGAAATATATTCAAGCTCTACTGTTTTTCCTTTTTCTTTTGCTATTTTAAGCAGGGACTGCTCCATTAGATGAAATATTCGTTCCGTATTTCCATGCTTTCTAATACTACTGTTAATTGCAAGAATCTTCATAACATCCCCCAATTATGGCTTCTGGCCTTTAATTAATCTTTAATCATTCCGCCACCATTTACTTTCTATTATAATACCACATTTTGGAATTCTTGTACATTTTTATAATTATGGTACCAAACGGTTCTGGTCTCTTGGAAATAAGGACGCTTCTCTTACATTATTTTGATTTAACAAACACATGGTAAAACGCTCTAATCCCATACCCAGCCCGCCGTGCGGTGGCATTCCATACTTATGAATCATTAAAAAGCTTTCAAATAATTCAGGATTCATATTCCGATACTCCATTTTAGCAATCTGTTCTTTATAATCGTGAATTCGCTGCCCTCCGGTAGTAACCTCAACTCCGCGAAACAATAAGTCAAAGCTAAGTGTATATTCTTTATTATCAGGATCCTCCATAGCATAAAACGGTCTTTTAACTGTCGGATAATGAGTTACAAAAACAAATTCACTTCCGGTGGATTTTTTTATACATTCGCAGAGTAAACGTTCTTCTTCCGGTTCAAAATCCCCCATATCTTTAATTTCCCTTTGATAGGTTTTACTGATTAACTCTTTTGCTTCTGTAAACCGTATGGAGGGTATCTCTGTTAAGTTAGGAATATTTGCCTTTAATAATTCAATTTCCGGAGAATAATTTTTTAATAAATGATCCATCACTCTTTGCAACATTCGGGCTTCCATTTCCATTATATCAGTAAAATTATCTATATATCCCATTTCAAAATCCAAACCGGTATATTCATTTAAGTGTCTGGATGTATCATGTTTTTCTGCCCTGTAAACCGCACCGATTTCATAAACTCTGTCATATACACCTACCATCATCTGTTTATAGAATTGAGGACTTTGTGCCAGGTAAGCTTCCCTGCCAAAGTAGTCCAGCTTAAAAATATTAGCGCCGCCTTCCGCACCGGCATATACTATTTTAGGACTATGAATTTCAGTAAATCGTTGTTCCTGTAAAAATTTTCTCGCAGCAATGCAGATACCTTCCTGTATTTTGAAGATGGCACGTTCTTTTTCATTACGTAAGGTAATAGGTCTGTAGTCGAGAATTGTTTCCAGGGACGCTGTAATTTCCTTATTATTTATTACTACCGGCATTTCTTTTTCCGGTTTTGATAAAACTGATATATCTTTTATGCGGACTTCATACCCCTTTTTGGAACGGCCGTCTTCAACGACCTCCCCGTTTAAATGAATGCAGCTGTTCTCTTTTAATTCCTCTATATTATAATCCGTATACTCTTTACTATGGATACATTGAACAAGGGAACGTTTCATCCTAAGTATAACGAACGCGAATCCGCTCATATTCCTTATTTTATATACAGAACCTGTTAGCGTAACATTTTTTCCTATATAATTGTTTAACTCTTCTGCTTCTATATTCTGTTGTATTGTACCTGTTATTTTCATCATGATAGATTCCTCCTTATAGGAAATATATTGTATAGTCAATTGCGAAACTAATGTTTTAAGGATAATAAAATTAATTCTTTTAGCTAGTTTCAGTGGCCTTAAAGGCCAGAACTCAATTAGAAATTTAACCTATAATCAGAATCCTTTCCAACATAATCTATATGCTGCATACTATCACGCCCCTTTATCGTAAGAATATATAAAAAAACCGCATGGATATAATAAAAAATATATTATTATACCAATGCGGTTTTAATTCGTCTATTATAAATATAAATCGAAAATTAGCCAGCATAGGTATAAGCCTTTTAGCGCTTATACCTATGGAAAATCCACAGCTATAAGCGCCAAATATCGTCGTCCCTATTAAGCTGAAAGCTATATAATCGAATCATCCTATAATCTCCTAATGCTGAAACAAATTTTTCTTATTTTAGCACCTTACATATCTTATGTCAATGTTATATTTATATATCGATTTATTTATATTAGATTTATATTTAGATATAGATTTAGATTTATATCTGGATTATATTTTGGATCTTATATAATCCAAATATAATCCAACTAAATTGATATTGCCGGTTTGATACAACATTCTTGCACCAACAACATCTTCGATTTCATTGAATATCAATTCTTCCTTATCACCTATAATAAAATCAATTCCAACCATTCCAAAATCAAACTTGGATATAATTTTTTTAACCAGCTGTATATCATCAGATGACAATTCATACCTTTTTACTTCTCCTCCCAGGGAAAAGTTCGACTTAAAACCCTCTCTGGCCGTGCGAAGCACACTGGCAATAATTTCATTTCCAATAACATACACCCTAAGATCCTGATGCCTGAAACCGACCAAAGGCTGAATGACAACATCAGAATTATTAAGTTTCCGATAGAAGCCATCTTCAGAATCATTAATAACGGACAAATCAGCCGGTTTCAATAAAAAGACCTGGCTGCCACCATGTCCGGCTACAGCTTTTATAACGGTTGGTTCTGTTATGTTTGTCAATTCTTTTTTTATAAAGGGATATTTTACGAATTTAGAATCTACCATGGGAATTCCAAGCTGGGCTATATATTGATATGTTTTCGCTTTGTCATTACATATTTCAGCAATATGAGAATTATTAAAAACCGGTATTCCCATATACTCAAGCTGTTTATTTAATAAAGGGTATATAGTTCTGCATATAGCAAAATCCGGATGACTTATTTCTTCATTTTGATAAGATAGAAACCATTGATTCTTTCTTACACCGAATACTAACTCCTCTGCTATTATTAACTGTATCTTAATATTACGTAATAAACCTTCATTCATATAAAATTGAATATATCTATTATTCTTTTCTATGTCCTGTGCACTGTATATCAGCCAACCTACCATTATTTCTCCTAAATATCATTAATTCAAATTTGTATTATCTCTAATATTTTATACAACTATTATTATGTAACATAACTATTTACTTTCAAATTATCCAAGCTCTTATTCATAGCGCTAAATTGGAATATCACACTTTTACTTATAAAATTTTATTTATTTCCTATACAAATTCTTTTTATTATATATGCCAGTATTGAATCAGCCACATTTACCCCTGTACAATCATAGATATTTTTAAAATGGGCATTGGAATTTACTTCGCAGACAATCGGTTCCTGGTTTTTACCAAATAAAATATCTACACCGGCAAAATCCAGTCCAAGTATTTTGCAGCACTGTATTGCCAGCTCTATTTGCTTCTGAGTTGGTTCATAGGGTTTCATTTTACCGCCATTCGTTATATTAGCACGAAAATCCCCATTATCTGAATATCGGTACATCGTTGCAACCACTTGATTTCCCACTACCTGTAATCTTAAATCTTTTCCCTTACTGCTTTGGACAAATTCCTGAAATAACATAGGTTTAGCACCAATATCCGTAACACGGTCTATAAGTTCCTGTCTGTTCCCCGCTAAATATACCTGTTGACCAAAAGATCCGAAACATTCCTTTATAACAATCGGATAATTTAATTCCTTTTCAACACGGTCTAAAAAATCAAGCTTTGTATACCCAATATTGGAAAAAGTCATAGGTGCCACAATCGTGCGGGGCATTTTAACACCTGCACTCTGCAGATATAGGTGTGTCAGTGATTTATCATCACATGCAGCAATTCCCTGGGAAGAATTAAAAACATGATATCCTTTTATCTCCAGATATTTTGCCAGCCTGACATCTTTATCCCAGAATAAAATAAAATCCGGTCTTTCCTTGATATTGTTAAATTCTACATTGGTAGAATCAGAATTTAACAGTACTAAAACTTCTGCATTGGTTTTAATTATTAAATCTACACCCAATTTTTTTGCTGCTTCTGTTAACCAGAGGTGAATTTCCGTAAATTTATGGGTATGTAAAAAAGCATTGGTAATTAACCAGCCCTTCATAAAATACTCCTCTCATATCTAACAAAATAGGCGATTGTGAAATTACCTATTCCTTAGATATATTCATCTACATATTGTTCAAACTCCTCCAGGGACATTAATATCTTCCTTGGTTTCGTACCTTCCTCCGGACCTACGACACCGGCTTCTGCCAGCTGATCCATAATTCTTGCTGCACGGTTAAATCCAATTTTATATACCCTCTGCAGCATTCCGATAGAGGCTTTATCTTTATCTATGATAAACTTACCTGCTTCAATAAAATAATCATCGCGTTCATTTGCACTGTTACTTCCTGAATTATCAACAGCCTGCGCATTGGAAATTTTATTTGCCACATCTTCGTTATATTCAGCAGCGCTGTTCTGAGCAGTTAAAAATTCTACCACAGCGCTTACCTCTTTATCTGAAATAAAAGCACCCTGTACACGAACCGGTTTGGGATAACCGGAAGGGAAAAATAACATATCCCCTTTACCCAGTAACTTTTCTGCGCCGGAACCATCTATAATCGTTCTGGAATCAATAGCCGAAGAAACAGAGAATGCGATTCTGGATGGGATATTTGCTTTAATAAGACCGGTGATAACATTAACGGACGGCCTCTGGGTGGCTATGATTAAATGTAATCCTGCCGCACGTGCCATCTGAGCAAGCCGGCAGATAGCATCTTCAACTTCACCGGGAGCGACCATCATCAGGTCTGCCAGCTCGTCTACGATTATTACAATCTGGGGAAGTTTTTGATATCTTTCGTCCTGATATTCAGCGACAGTTGCGATCTTTTCATTATATCCCTTTACATCCCTTACTCCTAAGTCAGCGAACTTTTTATAGCGCTCCGTCATCTCCATAACTGCCCAATTCAAAGCTGCAGAAGCTTTTTTAGGGTCAGTTACAACGGGTATTAATAGGTGCGGTATCCCGTTATAAACACTTAATTCAACTACCTTAGGATCCACCATGATCATCCTTACATCGGATGGTTTCGCTTTGTATAATATACTCATGATAAGCGTATTGATACATACAGATTTACCGGAACCGGTAGCACCTGCGATGAGTAGGTGGGGCATTTTGCCTATATCCGTTACTATGGTTTGACCTCCGATATCTTTACCAACAGCAAATGCTATATCGGATGGATGTTGTTTAAAGTCCTTACTCTCAATTAATTCCCGGAACATGACTGCTGAATTCTCTTTGTTCGGTACTTCGATACCCACCGCAGCCTTGCCCGGTATAGGTGCTTCGATTCTTACATCTGCAGCAGCCAGGTTTAATTTAATATCATCAGCCAAACCTGTTATCCTGCTTACTTTCACCCCTTGTTCCGGCTGCAATTCATAACGGGTTACGGCCGGCCCGCAGCTAACATTGGTTACTGTTACCCGAACACCGAAGCTTTCCAATGTTTTTTGAAGTTTTAGGGCTGTTTCTTTTAAATCCCTGTCTGACATGCCCTTAGCATCATGCTTTGGTTTTGATAATAAATTAAGGGGAGGAAATATATATTCTTTCTTTTCTCCCTGATTTTGATTTATTTTTATATCCGCTGTATTCGACCCACTTTCAGAATTTATAGATTTCTTTTCTGATTTGTCGGTAGGGTTTCCTGCAAAATCGGCGGATTCTGCAGCATCATCAGGATGATTGCTAGTCATATTCGATTGTTTATCGTTTATAAATAACTCTGTATGTGTTTCATTATCCTGTATTTTTGCATCCTCATTTGCAGCATGAAGAAGTCTCGCTATATCGTCATCAATCCCTGGACGTTCTTCATTGGATTGCACCCCATTAACTTCTTCCGAATTTTTCCCAAATTTCAGCTTCATCTGTTCTTCATAGGAATTTATTTTATCTTCAGAGCTTGTCCCTTCCGTGTATAAGCCACCGCGCTGAATGGATATATCACTGACAGAACCTGATGTAATCTCCTCCATATCAAAATTGGATACAGTGCTCTTATCTTCCTGATTTAATTTTGGTTTTTTCTTTTTTAATCTATTAAGAAAACCATCTTCTGAATTTTTATCCGGATTATTACTACTTTCTGAATTTTGTACAACTGCTGATGCATCAGTTTTCTTAAGAAGTACTGTTCTGGCCTTTCTCCTGGGAACAATTTCTTCATCCATCTCCTTATCATAAATCTCCTCATCCTCCTGCTGCATTCTTCTCTCCCGCATATGATTCAGAGATTCTTCACTTTTGGAACTTAAATATGCAAACAGCGCTTTACCTGTAATAAACATAAAGGATATTATCATAAAAGCTATTAAAATAACATAGGTTCCAACAGCTCCAAACAGAGGATATAACAAACGGCACAATAATCCTCCAATAATACCGCCACCGTTTTTTAATTTGGCAGATTTTATATAGTATTCAGCCAATTTAACATCGGAAGAATAGCCAACAATAATCAGTTGAATGAAAGCCGTGAAGATAATTCCCAAAATTATTGCACTGATCAACTTACGCAGAGCTATCGGATTCCCTCTGTTAGCAAGATAAAAGGCAATACCAAAAAACAGAAAAAACGGCAATAAATAAGCAGCAAATCCAAATAAACCAAAAGTTAATCCATTAATTGCTTTACCGAAACTTCCACTTAGATTAAAATTACTTAATATTAACAGCAGCGATATTACTAAAGTTATTATTAAAGTTATCTCGTCGTGGTATAGTTCTTTATTCGGATCTTCATTTATCTTATTATGTACTTTTTTGCTTCCGGTAGATTTTCTTTTTCCTGTTGTACGATTTGTCTGCCTTTTCGAACCTGATTTGTAACTTTTATTTTGAGTTGCAGCCACACCATATCCTCCTTAAGCTACTTTAAGTATATATGCGTTTTACATAACGTAATCCGAGAAACGCCTGGCGTTCTCACATTATAATCGTGTAAATAAGAATTGATTCTAAGTTACCGCCAAATAGGACAGGTTAACATAGAACCAATTTCTATTATACCCTTATTTTACTATTGTTGCAAGGAAAAATATTGTAATTGCCGAAAAAACGTTCGATAAAGAATGAAAGAAATTACTGCAAATTCCGGAATGGTTTACCTATCTATTAGGGTCAATTACAGCTCCCGGCATATATTCTTTTTTTAAATAATCCCCCATATCCGTGGAATTTATTCCCTCCACTATAAAATTGTCACCCATTCTTCTGGTACTGATTTTTCCATGTTTCAACATGATATCCCCGCATTCTACATCAGTAGGTTCATTTTTTTCTTCTTTTTGATGTGTATTAACCAGGATGCTCTCCGTTCTATAGCTGTAGATTCTTTCTAAAGGAACTACGGTATATAACATTATTCTTCACCTCTTCCGGCCATTTGGTACAATTTTTTCAAAGCTTCTTTAATTCCTCCAACTTCGTCTATAATACCCATATCAATCGCTTCGGTTCCGATTAAGATAGAACCTACATCTTTAGCCAATTGCTTGGTATTATGCATTAAGTGCTTCAGTTCTTCTTTATCAATTTTGGAATGGCTGGACACGAAATTTAAAATCCTATCCTGAATTTTCTCAAAATAATCGTAAGTTTGAGATACACCAATTACCGTTCCATTCATTCTGACAGGATGAATTATCATAGTTGCAGTCGGAACAATAAAACTATATTGTGCAGAAACGGCTAAAGGAACACCAATGGAATGACTTCCGCCTAAAACCAACGAAACAGTTGGCTTACTTAAGGATGCAATCATCTCTGCAATAGCAAGTCCGGCTTCCACATCTCCTCCAACTGTATTAATTAATATTAATAACCCATCAATATCAGCACTGTCTTCAATGGCTGCCAGTTGTGGTAAAACATGCTCATATTTCGTTGTTTTATTATGTTGAGGAAGACATTCATGTCCCTCAATTTCTCCAATAATGGATAATAAATGTATTTTAGATTTTCTTTGTTCATTTACTAGAGTTGTTTGTCCATACTCCCGAATTTTACCATCATCCAATTCTTCTTTTTCTTTCTGTTCTTTTTCCTTGTCAATTTTAGTTGTATTGTTTTCCATATAAATCTCCTCACGAGTTATTATTTAACCAGGTAATTGCAAAACAATAAACGTTCTGAAGTTATCATACAATTAATACTTGTTTCTAGCTTCAGCTGCCCTTTGAATTTCGCAGTTGCCTATATTTACTAACAAAAATCTTCTGTTTTATACCTGCATATTATTCAGCTTTTTCCGGTAGATAGAATAATATATAGAAAAAACAGAATCAACCTGTAATACTAGTTTATTATATGGAAATTATTTATTTTTATTTATCCAGATTAAGGATTCTATAACAAAACTTATTAAACACATAGAAAATTAGAAATTTTTTGTAAGTATCCCGCAGGACCGTACCTTTGATTTCATCGGGAAGTTCTCACTTTGCTTTCGCGGAAACCGGTAGAAACACGCTTTGCGAGTTTCTCCGGTTCGCGTGCGCGTTCGAATTATAGCAAGCAAGCTTGCTAATTCTCACTTTGCTTTCGCGGAAATAAAAATAGGAGCTTTTTATAAAGCTCCTATTTAAAAATTATAATAATTTTATTAATTTGGTCAGCCTCATAAAGGTAAGTCTGTTTCTAACAAAAGGTGATAAGCAGATTGTTTTGGGAATAATGTGTTCATCCAACCCAATTTCATGAACATATTTAATACAGCCTCCCCTGGTCAGCAATTCATCTATTGTATCAACGGAGGGAAGTTTATCTATTATGTCCGCAATCTGGGGCAACAGTCTTTCAAATTCCATGACATCTATCTGTTCCAGAGGATCCGGCGTATTTTCCTCAAGCATTCCCTCATATAAACCCTTAGGTCCAAAGGACTCTTTTAGACTCATATAATCTAATCCGTTATAGGATACCATTTCATATTGTCCGCTACGGATGGCATCTTTCATTGTATGATAAGCTTCGGCAGCTATCATAAGTCCAATGGAAACTTTTTCACCATGATAAGCATCCAGAGGACTGTTTATAACCTCCATTTCCCAGAGATGGGATATATGATGCTCCGCACCGGATGCCGGTCTGGAATTCCCAATCATTTGCATTGCAATACCGGATAATAATAAGGCATACATAAGTTGTTCATATGCTTTTAACCGTTTCTCTTCGGATACATTGCCACGCAGATCCTCCAAACAGCTGCAGACTTCATTTAATGCTGTTAACTCTAAGTCACACACACGATTGCAGATATATTCCTCCGTAACCAGATGAGCGATTTCCCAATCAACTAATGCCGTATATTTACCTAACAAATCTGAAATACCGGAAGCTGTCAGCCTGTAAGGTGCTTTTGAAAAAACGGCGCTGTCGGCTATCACCAGAATAGGCGAAACTGCCGGAAATGTTTTTTTAAATCCATTCCAGGTCATTGCTGCAACAGTAGAAACAAATCCATCCACACTGGCCGCAGTAGGTATGGAAACAAAGGGGATACCTCTTTTATTTGCAAGGTATCTGCTTAAATCATGTATGGTACCGGAACCGACTGCCAGAATTAATTTTATATTATCCGCTAATTTTTCTTCTGCCAGCTTGACACCGTGGTTATCAGCATGAAGTCCTTTAGACGGTAATACGATTACCATGCAGTCTTTTACTTTATCTTCTACCTGCGCTCCGGCGGCAGAATATGTATTATCATCGCATATGATACAAATCTCCTCCGGCTTGCCGATAAAAATTTCAGATAACAATTCGGGTATTTTATTGATTGCTCCTGCTTCAATTAAGATATCTTTTACATGAATCTTATGTTCTCTGCCACAAGGACATGGAGCCGAAAAACTACTTACATCAATTTTCATAACAATCTCTCCCTTTAATTTACGTCATTCCAAGTTTACAGTTACGCCAAAAAGTTCCATTACAAAACATTATATATGATTGCACTTTTTTCTTCAATCCCATTTTAAGTATAAATTAGCTTGGGGTTTCTTTATTTCTGCCGTTTTCTATTTTAGCTAAAATAAAAATAATACTTACAGTAAATGAACCTCTCCCCATTGTTTCATAAACTCTAAAACTGGTACAAAGCTTTGTCCTAAGTCAGTCAACGAATACTCCACCTTTGGCGGTATTTCTTGATAGATATGGCGCGATATAAAGCCATCCGCTTCTAATTCCCGAAGCTGTTTTGTCAGCGTGGATTGGGCAATGTCTCCGATTTGACGCTGTAATTCACCAAACCGTCTTGTTTTTAGTGAAATGTAGTACAGAATTTCAATTTTCCATTTGCCGCCTAAAACCTTTTGGATTGTGGAAACCGTCGCGCAACGCTCTACTGTGTTTGCATGATTTTGCATAAAGTCCATCTCCTTGCTTCTCATTATAGTGAGGTTTGTTCATAAAGTCAACGTACATCACAATGTTGATGTTAGTAGTAAATATGATACTATATACATTTGAAGTCCGTACTTTTCAAAATAATTATACCATGCTAACATTGGATTAGCCATGAAAAGTAGGCTCAATAAACAGATAGGAGTTGTTCATAATGCACTTTACAGGACAGGTTTGGAGGCCGCCATTTGAGGCGCAGAACGCATTATTACAGATTACATCAGGCTGTATGCACCATAAATGCAAATTTTGCAGTTTGTATGACGGAACACCGTTTCGTATGTCTCCAATGAGCGAAATAGAGGAAGACTTAGCGGAATTACACAGGGATTATTGAAAGCCTTAATGCTTACAGAAACGGCATACGCTCTTTATAGAAAGGACTTGATTTTACGCATTTCACAGGAAGAACATGGAGACCGCCATATGAGGCGTACTCTGTAATCATACAGGCAACATCCGGCTGTACCTATAACAAGTGCAAGTTTTGCAGCCTTTATCACGGAGAATGTTTCCGCATGACGCCGATAAACGAATTTGAGGAAGATTTAGCGGAAATCAAAAGCCATCAGCCACACGCCCGACGCTTATTTTGGACGGGGGCAAATCCTTTTGCCATGAGCTATGAAAACCTAAAAGAACGCGCTTTGACGGTAAGGGATTATCTGATTAAATGCCAAAGTATCGCTATGTTTTCGAGTATTCGGGATATAAAGCCTAAGAGCGTAGAACAGCTACGAAAATTACGGGCTATGGGGATTAACGGCTTGAGTATCGGCATGGAAAGCGGGGATGATGAAACTCTTGCTTTTGTAAACAAAGGTTATACTGCCACTGATATTGTAGAACAGCTTGCCAAGTTGGATGAAGCCGGGATTGAGTATTACCTCGTTTATATGACCGGGCTGGCAGGAAAGGGAAATGGACAGCGCAACGCTCTGAATACCTCCGAAACACTTAATCAAATTAGTCCGTACTTTGTGGAAAATCCCTATTTCCTCAATATAGATTCCCTGACATTGTTCCCAGACACGGAACTGTACAAAATGGCACAGCACGGAGAGTTTACCCCTGCCGATGAGAAGGAAAGACTGGAAGAACTGATTACGCTTTTGCAAAACCTCAGGCTTAGAACACGGGTACAAGCTGATACCATTTCCAACTTCAAGCCCTTAACCGGCTTTTTCCCAAAGGAAAAAAAGGAGATTATTGGGAAACTACAGCATATTATTAACACTTCAAGTGAAAAAGAAATGCGGAGTTACCGCGATAGCTTAAAATCGTTGGGAGCGGATTGAAGCAATTATTAGATTTTTAGATAAGGCCGACTAATAATCAAATATCCACCAACCGTAGGCAGATAGAAATACTCGGTTTCAGCAATAAAAAAAAATGTTGAAACCGGGCTTTTCTGTCTGCTTTTTTGTTTCTGTGCAGAATGATAACAGATATTCAAAAGTCTTCTTAGCTCATTAAACCATTCGGCTCGATTCCTCGTAGTCCGCTTTTTGACTTAGTAAGAACTGAATAACTGTATCGGCAGGGCAGCTTACCCCTTTCAATGGTTGATAAGGGCAGAAGATCCCCTGTGGCATAAAAGTAATTATTTATTTAATATGACAGAAACGGCTTGTTTCCAGCCCTGATATTTTATCTCCTTATCGGAAGGATTCATGGAAGGTTTAAATTCTTTTCTATTAATATTTTGAAAAATATCCTCTTTTTTATACAAGCCGTATGTTATACCGGCACCGTATGCCGCACCCATACCGCTTAATTCTTCCACGTCGGGAACCTGAACGGGAATATCCGTTAAGTCACTTTGCAGCTGCATTAAATACTCATTACGGGTGGGCCCTCCGTCAACCCGTAAACCATTTATTTTAACAGCCGAGTCTTCTGCCATCGCCAAAATGATATCTGTAATCTGATAAGCGATACAGTCCAGGCCAGCCTTAACAATTTCCGCTTTACCAGTTGTTCGGCTCATTCCTATTAAAATTGCCTTTGCATCATTTTTCCAATATGGAGCACCCAAGCCGGTAAAGGCCGGTACTAAATAAGTCGTATCAGCGGGGTTCGCTTTTTTTACCAGTTCTTCTGTCTCACCAGCCGACCCAATTAGCTGAACATCATCTTTCAACCAGCTGATAACGGCACCCGTATAATTTAAATTACCCTCCAGTACATATTGAACTTTTCCGTCAAATCCCCATGCCAGTGACGTAACTAATCCATGTTTACTCTGAATGGGCTTATCTCCTATATTCATCATAATGGAGGAGCCGGTACCATAAGTAGCTTTTATCATTCCCTTCGTATGACAGCCCTGGCCAAAAAGGGCACCGTGGGAATCGCCTAAAGCACACAGAATCGGAATCTTCCTATCTAAAAATCCGTTAAAATCAGTTTCTCCAAAAAATTCATCCGAATTACATACTTCCGGTAAATTTGATGTATTGATTCCAAACAGCTTACCGATTTCTCTGTCCCATTGCAAAGAATATAAATTAAACAATTGTGTACGGGAGGCATTGGAATAGTCTGTTTTATAGGAATTACCGCCAGTCAGCCGGTAAATTAAATAGCTGTCCATCGTTCCGTACCTTAAATCGCCGGTGAGATCTTTCTCTCTGGCACCGTCTATATTACCAAGTATCCAGGATATTTTTGCAGCAGGAAAATAAGGAGAAAGGGGAATCCCTGTTTTTTCTCTTACCAGGTCCCCATAACCCTTTTCCGATAATTTTTCTGTTATTTCCTTAGCCCTGGAACACTGCCATACGATAGCCGGCGCAATGGGTAATCCGGTATTCTTATCCCAGGCAATGGAAGTTTCCCTCTGATTACTGATACCGACACAAGTTATGTCATTTTTATCAATGGAGGCTTTATCAACCACCATGGGTATGAGTTTTATGACATTTTCAAATATTTCATTGCCGTCATGGGAAACCCAGCCTTTCTCATTCACCATTTGCTTATGGGGAAGATCACATCTTACAATCAGCAATCCATCGCTGTTAAATAACAATGCTTTTGTCCCCTGGGTACTTTGATCTATTCCTAATACATATTTTTCAGACATTTTTAATCAGCTCCAACCCTGTTTTGGCAATATTTTCAGCATTTAACCCATAATAGTCAAAGATCTCTTTGGAATTACCGGTTACCACCGGAGCATCGGGTAAGGACATATTGATCACTTTTTTCGGACATTCGCTGCTTACAATCTGACTTACCATTGCACCAAGGCCGCCGATAAAGGTATGTTCCTCTACTGTGATGATTGCTTTTGTTTCTTTTGCAGCTTTCATAACTGCTGTTCTGTCAATAGGTTTTACACAATACATATCTAAAACTCTTGTCTGTATTCCTTCCTTTTCTAAAATGTCAGCCGCATCTTTAGCCGGTTTTACCATTTCACCGCAGGCAATAATCGTAATATCATTACCTGATTTCACTTCTGTTGCCTGATCCATAACAAACGGTGTAGTCTCTTCTTCATAAACGTCTTCCACCGGATTTCTGCCTACTCTTAGGTATGCCGGTTTTTCATCCTGAAGCAAAGCTTCTACCAGATATTTCGTCTGAAATCTGTCGCTTGGAATATACACACGCATACCTGGAATGGACGCCATCGTAGCTATATCCTGAGCAGAATGATGCGTCATACCCAAAGCACCATAACTTACACCACCGCTGATTCCGATCAATGTAACATTGGTGTTAGAATAAGCTACGTCAACTTTCGCCTGTTCCATACTTCTGGTAGATAAAAAACAGGCAGGCGAAGCTGCAAAGGTTTTCTTGCCGCATTTAGCCAGACCGGCAGCTATACTTACAAGGCTTTGTTCCGCAATTCCTACTTCTACGAATTGATCCGGATGAGCAGAGGCAAAACCGGTCATAGAAGCAGAACCCCTGGAATCACTGCATAAAACAACGATATCTTTATCTTCGTTTGCTTTTTCTAATAATACATCACATATTACCTGACGATTTGGAATTTTATTCATAGGATGTTTTTCTCCTTTCTTCCAATTCATTAACTGCCTTTTGATACTCTTCTTCACTTGGTACTTTATGATGCCAAGGAGCAGAATTTTCTATAAACGATACTCCATAACCTTTAATCGTATCTGCAATTATAACAGTGGGCTTACCCTTAACAGCTTTCGCCTGCTCAAAGGCATTATCTAAAGCCATAATATCATTTCCCACCGCATGTATTACATTCCATCCAAAGCTGGCCCATCTCTCATCCTGAGAATCCTGGGACATAACTTCTTCCGTACTGCCGGAAATCTGCAATCTGTTTCTGTCCACTACCGCACATAAATTATCCAAATGATAATGGCCGCCAGACATAGCTCCTTCCCATACGGAGCCTTCCGCCAGTTCGCCGTCTCCCATAACCGTATATACACGGTAAGAAGCTTTGTTCATTTTACCTGCCAAAGCCATACCAACGGAAACAGATAATCCATGACCAAGAGAACCTGAATTCATCTCAATACCATTGATTTTATTATTCGGATGCCCTATATATTTAGACTGATACTTAGAATAGGTGAGCAGATCTTCTTTCGGAAAAAATCCTTTATCAGCCAAAACAGCATACAGCGCTTCTACGGAATGACCCTTACTTAATATGAATCTATCTCGGTTTGGGTCATTAACCAGTTCAGGAGAGATGTTCATCTGTTTATAATAAAGAGTTACTAAAATATCAAGAACGCTGAAATCTCCTCCGATATGCCCGCATTTACCGCGGTAAATCATATCCAGAATATCTTTTCGGAGTTCAAATGCTTTTGCAGTTAAATTTTCCATAGGTTCCTCCTAATTTTCTCCGCGAAGATAAGCTTTTACCTCTTCTTCAATGGGATCGTAAAGGTCCGGTTTCACTTTGATATACTTACATGCTTCATATAAAACAGGTACTACATCTTTATGAATTCCAACACAGTGATGGATATATGGTCCTTCTACAATCTTTGCTTCCAATCGCTTCAGATTTTCTACTTCTACCCATACAAAAGTGCCTTTTGTATGAGGTCCGTCCACACCTTTCGCACGACCTAATAATAAGGAATATTCTCCATTGTCTCCGTCAAATCTGCAAAGTGTCATATTTCCCTGCTTTGCTTCTGCTTCCACTGCACCCGGATGTTCAAAAGCAAGAGGATAACCGATGGTAGGTTTTTCTTTCGCAACGGAAATCGGCCATGGCCCGCAGTGTTGAAGCAGTTCTCCGTTTTCATTATCCGGATGGCGTACGGTCCAATCAGCAAAGAAAGATCTGGTATCATCTAACGCAGCAGCTTCTACCATTAATGCGGTAATGGCACCGTGAATATCTGTCTCGCAGACTACCGGAATTCCCTCTTCATTCAATAAGGAGTTAGCCGCACAGGGCATGATTCCGATCTCTCCCTGAAGAGCATTCCAGCATTGGATTGCAATGGCATTACATCCATAACGTTCTGCCAATTGTTTCATTGCTACTTTAAGAGCTGCCACATTGAGAAGCTCATTTTCTTTGATTTTTACGTTCATATTCTCTTTTATGTAAGCCACGACTTTTGCTGCTTCACTACCCTCTTCTTTCACCTTTTTAACTTCTTTCGTTAATTCCGGCATAGGAATAGGGGAAAGCTGTATATTGAATTTTTCTAATAATTCTCCCTCATTGCACATAGTAGACCAGAAATCAAACGGCCTGGGTGCAATTTGAAGAATTCTGGTATGTTTAAATACCTTAACAACATTACATACTGCCAAAAAGTCATAAATTCCCCTGGTAAACTCACTGTCTTCGAGACGGCAGTTATTCATATATGTAAACGGAACCTGAAATCTTCTTAATACCTTACCGGTAGCAAATAATCCACATTGACTGTCACGTAAACGAATTCCGTTTTCATCCGGCCTTTCGTCTCTCGGTCCCCAGATCAGTACCGGCAGGTTCATCATTCTGGCCAGCCTTGCCAAGACATATTCCGTACCAAAATTACAATGGGGGAAAAATAAACCGTCTACCTTTTCTTTCGTGAACTTTTCATAAACCTTTTGCATATCCTCATCGTTATATAATAGGCCTTCTTCATTAATATCCGTTATATCAACAAACTCTACGCCAAGTTCCTCTAATTTCTTACGTGTAAGGTTTGCATATTTTATTGCATCCGGTGCACTGAAAATGCTTCTTCTGGTTGGTGCAAATCCTAATTTTACTTTTTTCATCCTGCTCTCCAATCTGTTCCTTCATAGGAACGAAATAAATTTGATAGTATTTTTCAACTGAATTTGTTACTAAATTTATAATTTAATTATATTTAACATTTACTAAATTGTCAATCTAATTAACTTAATTTATTATTAAATTATTAAATAAATTTATTAAACTTAAATTTTCATTGACGTAGACAGGATTTTACTGTACTCTATTTTATGTAACAGGAAATTACATCCTATTACATAATTAAATTACATATTACGAATAGGTATGTGAATGGAGGTTTTTATGTCAATCTCTGCAAAAGAACTTGCTGAAATTTTAAATTTATCACCTGCAACGGTTTCCATGGTATTAAATAACAAACCGGGAATAAGCGAGAAGACCAGAAAAATCGTATTGGATACCGCGGCGGACCGTGGGTACCAGTCTTCAAAGAAACAATTACAAAAAAGTATCAACAGAACCATTCAATTTGTTATATATAAAAAATATGGTACGGTAGTTACAGATACGCCCTTTTTTTCCCAGGTAACAGAAGGCATTAATTATCAATGTGCCGGGAATGGTTATCATCTGCAGATAACCTATTTTTATGACAATCAGGATAAAAACGAACAGATTGAGGAGTTAAAGAAATCTAACTGTGACGGAATTTTACTTTTGGGAACAGAAATGACAGTAAATGACTTAAATCTTTTTCAAAGTTTAAAAGTCCCTTATGTGATTTTAGATAGTTATTTTGATGATATAAACTGCGATTCCGTATTAATCAATAATGTTCAGGGTGCTTATCTTGCTACGGAGTATCTGATAGCAAAGGGCCATAGAGAAATTGGCTACCTAAGGTCCAATACGCGGATAAGCAATTTCGCCGAACGGGAAGACGGATATTATAAGTCCCTGCGCCATAACAATATTCCAACCAGTCATCCTTATGTAGTAAATATTACACCTACTACAGAACAGGCTTATACCGATTTAATAGAATATTTAAACGGGAGCCCTGCATTCCCCACTGCATATTTTGCGGACAATGATATCATTGCCGCAGCTGCGATCAGGGCTTTTAAAGAGTTTCATATAAAAGTTCCGGAACAGATTTCCATTATAGGATTTGATGATATGCCTATCTGTCAATTTACTGATCCGACTTTAACTACCATGTATGTACCAAAACAAAGACTGGGTGCTCTTGCCGTTGACCGGTTATTAAACCGAATAGATGAAACAAATACAGATAATATCAAGATAGAATTGGCAGTTTTGCTAATTGAACGAAATAGCGTCAAAGCAATGTAATTCTGGCTATTTTATATTATGTTTCATAATATAAAACAGGGCTTATGCAAAATTGGATGTGACTTTAACTGATCCTATTATTTTGCTTAAGCCCTATTTTATCATTATTTATTTTTTAGACATGGTAATTAATTTTTCCAAATATACGGACTTCATCTGCTTACTGGCCATAACCTGCTTTATCGGCGGCATTTTTAATATTGCTGATAAAACTGCTGCCATAGCTCTGTGGCTTCCAAAGGCCTGGTTATCAAAAATCAGATTTTGAAGGGTTCCTTTTTCTATTGCCATAAGTACGGTTCTGTGAACAGAATTTACCGGAGTTATAATTTTTTGGTTCCTTCTTTGCAGCATAATACTGTTCTTACTGCAGTTTCTTACACATACTCCGCATCCCAGACAGATATCTTCATTGATTTTCATGGTCTGGGTTCCTTTTTCATCTGTAACCTTTTCAATTGCACCGATTGGACAGGCTTTCGCACATTTACCGCAATTGATACAAGTATTGTCATTAATTTTGGGTATAAAATTAGTGGTCTGTACCGGATGCAGCATACCAAATTTCTTTGCAGCTATCATTGCCTCACAGCAACACCCGCAGCAATTACAGATAAAGGTTACATCTTCCCTGACATTTTCACCGCACTGAACCAGATTATGTTCATAGGCTTTATGCAGAAGTTCGATGCCCTCTGATGCATCGACTTTTCTGGCATAATTATATTTAATCAGGGACGCCGCAGCATTTCCAAAGGTCATACAGATATCCATAGGCGCATCGCAGGCACGCCCCACATGATACATTTTATGGCGGCAGTAGCAAGTACTGATCCCAATATGTGATGCACTTTTAATGATATGGCTTGCTCTTTCAAAATCCAGAATCTGCACTTCATTTTCGTTAGTAAGTACTCCTTCCTGGACAAATACTCTGCCAAGCCTGGTTTCCGTACTTAAAAATAATTCTTTTACAAAATCTTCTTCCACATTCAGATACTGATAAAACAATTCTCCAAGTAACTTCTGATCAATATCATCACGGATTCTCATCATGGAAAATTCAAAAAAACCCGCCATAGGAGGCGGCAGCATAAATTGTTCCGTACCATGATTATCCATATCCAGAAGTAACGCCCGGCTTGCAAGCTGCTTTAAAAGCTTTCTGGTACTAACTTCATCCATCTTCCATGCCTTAGCTGCTGTTTTAACAGTAAATGGCCGAATAGGAAGCTGCGCCACATAAGCCGCTTCCTTCTCACTAAAAAGTATACTTAAAATCTTATAAAGAGTTTTGGAGGGAGGCGCGCCTTGCGGGAATTTATTTATCCTTTCTTCTAAGCTTTTATAAGCTGATTTTCCTACTATATGGGACATTTTTCCACCACCAGTTTTTTATTAGAATATAACACATAAATATTTTTTAGTAAAGTAATCTTACATAAAATTCATTACGATTAACTTTTCATTTTTATACTGATTTTATATGCATAACTATGTAGTTCAATATTTTATAATTAAATAATGTATACTAATTCAGTAAAATAATAATCAATTAATTGAATTATTTTATCAGTTATCCATTAAGCTTTAAAAAAGGACCTTACATCAAGCCTTGAATTTACTAAAATTAAAGCTAAACATAAAATCCTTTTTTATCATTTATCATACTATTTTATAATTGTTCCAAAGCCTGTTCTATATCGGTTATGATATCCTCTACATATTCAATACCGATTGACATACGGATTAAATCCGGTGCTACGCCGGCACTTACCAATTGTTCATCCGTTAATTGTCTGTGAGTAGTACTTGCCGGATGAAGAACACTGGTTCTTGCATCAGCAACATGAACAACGATAGCAGCTAATTTTAAATTATCCATTAATTTAACCGCGGCTTCTCTTCCGCCCTTAACTCCGAAAGAAATAACACCGCAGGTACCATTTGGCATATATTTCTGAGCCAGGTTATAATACTTATTACTTTTTAGTCCCGGATAGTTCACCCAGGCAATTTTGTCATTTGCCTCCAGCCATTTTGCTACAGTTAAAGCATTGCTGCAATGACGCTCCATTCTTAAATGCAAGGTCTCGAGACCAAGATTTAATAAAAATGCGCTGTTAGGTGACGGAGAGGAACCAAGATCCCGCATTAATTGTACTCTGGCTTTAACTATATAAGCACTTCTGCCGCAGGCTTGCGTATAAATCATACCGTGGTAAGATTCATCCGGAGTTGACAACCCTGGAAATTTACCGTTATCCCAGTCAAAATTACCGCTGTCAACAATAACACCGCCTAATGCAACAGCATGTCCATCCATATATTTTGAAGTAGAATGTACGACAATATCCGCACCAAATTCAAATGGCCGGCAATTAATCGGCGTCGCAAAGGTATTATCAATGATTAAAGGTACACCGTTCTTATGAGCAATGGTTGCAAACTTTTCAATATCCGTTACAACTAAAGCCGGATTTGCAAGGGTTTCAGCAAAAATTAACTTGGTATTCTCCTTAAATGCTTTCTGTAATTCTTCTTCGGAAGCTTCCGGATCTACAAAAGTTACTTCTACTCCAAGCTTTTTTAAAGTAACTGCAAATAAATTTGTTGTACCGCCATAAATCGCAGCAGATGATATCATATGGTCACCGGAACCGCAGATGTTCAATATGGCGATTAAACTGGCAGCTTGTCCTGAAGAGGTACACATGGCACCAATGCCACCCTCTAATGCTGCAATTTTCCTCTCTACACAATCAACCGTAGGATTTGCTAATCTGGTATAGAAAAACCCTTCCTCTTCCAAATCAAATAACTTTCCTACATGTTCACTGGAATCATACTTGTAAGTTGTACTTTGGTAAATCGGCAGTACTCGGGATTCACCGTTCTTAGGGGCGTAACCTTCCTGGATACATTTGGTATTAATATGATAATTCTTCATTTTTATGCCTTTCTTTCGTTCATTATATGGAATATTTTATGAAAAGAATTTAAGTTTGTCAATGTTTTCTAAGTTTCCTACTAAGGAGATGCTGCAATTTTCTTTCACAAGATATTTTTTTGCAAAATCCATGATTTCATCTTTCGTAACTTCATTTACCTTATCAATGGTTTCTTCCAACGGAATGATATAATTTTTCAGAAGAATGGATTTACCATTGCTGTTCATCCTGTTCTTAGCACTTTCATTTCCCATTATCAGTTCTGTTTTAATCTGTTCTTTTGACATGGATAATTCGTCATCCGTTAACCCATTCACTTTTAAGTCTTCAATAACATCAAAAGAATTTTTGAAAACCTGTTCTAACTGATTCGGGTTCATTGCCCCGTATATGTGCAATAAACCTGCTTTTTTATAAGAACTTCCATAAGAATATATGGTGTAGGTGAGTCCGAGGTTTTCCCGGATAACCTGAAATAACCTGGAATTAATGCTTCCGCCTAAAACGGAATTTAAAATGGTTAAAGCGTATTTTTCTTCCGCATCTGCTACAACGGACTCAAAAGCAATATTTAAATGAAGCTGTTCCACATCTTTTTCCTTAGTGTAAATGGATGGATGATAAATTGGCACCGTACAATCAGGCTGTCTGGGCCCTGCAGGGATACCGGAAAAGTTAGCTTCTAACAGATCCATTACTTCCTCTTCGTTAATATTTCCTGCTAGAGATATGACTATATTTTCCGAAACATAATACCTCGCAATAAAGTCAAGAATTTCTTGTCTGGTTATTGCTTTCACTGTTTTTTTACTACCGGAAATCTGGTACCCTAAAGGATGTTTATCCCATATTTTCATTTGAAGCATTTCATGAACCAGATCTTCCGGCGAATCATCATACATATCGATTTCTTCTATAATAACGCCTTTTTCTTTCTCCAGTGCCTTTTCATCAATTAGAGAATTATTTAACATATCACCGATGATATTGATTGCAATCGGCAGATGTTCATCCAAAGTAACCGCATAGAAAGAAGTACATTCCTTACTGGTATAAGCATTAATATCTCCTCCGATTCTTGCCATATCATCAGCTATTTGTTTTGCCGTACGATTTTTAGTTCCCTTAAACAGCATGTGCTCAATTATATGTGAAATTCCATTATTTTTTTCATTTTCATTGGAGGATCCTACCTTGACCCAAACGCCAAAAGCAGCACTCCTTAAATAAGGCATTGTTTCTAAAACTACAGTTATTCCATTTGATAACTTTTTACGGTTAACCATGAATTACTTCCTTTCTATTTTTCATATAGCCTAAATTGTATCACTAACTATACGAATATACAATATAAGATTAATTGTAACCGATATTATCTTTAATAATTAGGAAATCCATAGCAGGCAATTTTAAATAATAGGATACAATCTCCCATTTATAAAAAAAGACTGGATTTTATACAAATCCAATCTTTCTATCCGGTATTAAATGAAATGATATTCCCTCAGGAGCCCTAACTTTTATTTCGAAATAAACACAAATAAGATTATGATCTTCTCCGCTTTTACAGTACTATCGAATACTGAATAGTATGACATCCATTAAAATCAGCAAATTTGTTAACTGCAGACTTCAGGTTTTCTTCTAATTTTTTAGTAGGTTTGCTACCCTCTTCCAACCAGATATTTTTAACCTGAAGACATTTGTTTTTCCGGTCATTTACAAGCTCTATTCTTCCAATAAATGTGTCACCGTATAAAACCGGCAGTACATAATAACCATATTTGCGTTCTGTCTGAGGTGTATAGATTTCCCATTTATAATCATAGTTAAATATTGCTTTTATGAGTCTTCTGTCCCATATCATGTTATCCAGGGGAGCGATAAATTCCATACGTCTTTTTAGAACCGGATTACTTAAGATAAGCTGAAGCAACCCCATGTCTGATTTAAGGCAATAGAACTTCTCTTTTATATCTTGTACGGTAATTATGATTATTTTATCTTCCCGAAGCAATTCATCAAACACCTGATTTCTTTCCTTCGATTTCATATTCCGGATAAATAACCAGGCATCTGAGGGTTTATTCCATAACAACCCCACTGCTGAAATTCTACGTAAAACATTCCATTTCATGTATTCTATATCGTCTTTGTTTGGTTCTTCTGCTTTAAGTACCTGTTCCGGGATATAATTTTCCGCCAAATCATAGTATTTAATGGCGCCTTTTTTATGATGGATAATTAGTTCACCTCTAAAATACATGGTTTCCAAAGCCACTCTTGACAGACTGGTACTGTTCCCCCAGTACCAGTCTATCTTTTGTCCAAAATCTATATCTTTTGAGCAAACCGGTCCATTCCGCCATATAAAATCTTTAATTTGATCGGCAACCGCATCTATCTCAACCTTATTTCTGCCGTGATTTCTATAATAATCCCTTATTCGTCCGAAATATATCCAGTCCTCAACTCCTATAATTGCAAGATTTTTATCATAGTAATCAATTAATGACCGTTCTTTATACAATAGTTCATAAAGCTTCTGCTTGGAAAATTCTTTAATCCTTGCCTGTAATACCAATTCTGCATTTTTACCGCAGATATCAATCGGATCAAATTGGATACAGCCTGCCTGTTTTATAAATTCTAAAATTCCACGTTTACCGGAAAACCTATAACCGCCTATCAGACCTTGCTTTAATAATATAAATCTTCGTGCCTGTTTATTTGTTAGAAATATTTGTTCCATATAATACTCCTGAAAATCAATCACAGTTACTTATCGATGCTTGTTTCATATCGACTTTGTCACAACCGATGATTGAAAAATAATATTATTTTAAACTCTGCTAAATATTTCGAGCTACTTGTTTTACATCCACTTTTATCCTCCTTGCTTGGTCCGTATCATAATGCAAATCCGTCCCGACTATTATCAATATGACGTCGTAACAGTACCTTAATATTTTTATAACTTTTTCATTTATTTCTGTCTTATATAATAATTGCCGTACGGAACAATAGAACCATCCGCTAATTTAGAATAACTGCAGTTTAAAAGTGCCGATATTCGTTCTGATGCTGTTGGAATTGCTTTTGTAAATACTTCATCTACTTGAAATAAATCATAGAGATACTCATCTACTGCCTGCAAAAGTTCTGATATGATCTCTTCTTTTTCATAAGAAGAACAGAGATCTAATCGAAGTACGGCTAATTTTCCAAACCCCTCTGCTTTTTTCAACCAAGGACAAAATTCTATGGTTCCAATCACTTGATTATTGCTTTTATTCATAATACTAAATCTAACATATACTTTATTCAGATATTCACTTTCCCATACTTTCATATATTCCTGCATCTTCTCCAGTGTCTGGAAATAAAAATCAGTATGGCAATTATCTGCATTAAAAAACTTAACTGCTTCCTGGTCCGAATAACATTGTAACAGTTCTTTGGCATCATCAGGTATTGTCTTTCTTAACAGGAAATTAGCAGTTTCAAAAGCCGGACATTGTTCAAATGGATTCACTTTTATCATAGTAAAAATCCTTTCATTCATTTATATTTGAATAACAAAACGTAATAAAAGTCTTATGTTGTTATTCCTGGATATATGTTAACATGGGATATACGACATCAGTATGTCAGACTTATAGAAACTTATCTTTATTTTAATATTATAAATACAAGTCGTAAATCCCCCTTGCCACAGTTTTCATCCGCTCTTTTAGAGAATCCGGTTCCTGAACCTCAATGTCATTGCCAAAGCCCAATAATAATGAAAACCACATTCTTTCCTGGGTTGGTTCCTCTATCTGCAAAATAAAATACGCCTCATTTTCTTCTAAAATTTTTCCTCTTAAATACTCCTGTACAGGAATTTTTATTTCATTTTTACATTTCAATTTTATAGTAGTATAGCTTTGGTTATCTTCTTCCTCCATCCGTTTCATCAATATATCAGAAGGTTCATGTTCTATGGAATATGGTATATTGGTTTCAGACAGTTCACGCATACGTATCAGTTTATACCACCGGTAATTTTTACTTAAATGACAGTAAGCGAGTAAATACCATGCATACCATTTGTATTGCAGCCCTATTGGTTCTACTTCTTTACCCGATGTTTTATTATTAGAATTTGTATAGTTAAAATGAATACATTTTTTATCTGTTATGGATTTTTCGATACTCTTTATGTATTCATCTATATGATTCCCCTCATGGCATACGGATAAATCCACGAATATATTCTGTTTTAGCTTTTTATCCGGTACGTTATGTTGTATTTTTTCAAAGGTATCCCGGATACCTTTCTTATTATAGCCGGACTGAAGCCCCTGTAATGCTGTCAGAATATAGGAATAATCTTCTGCATCCATAAGTTTACTGTCTAACTTATAATTTTCTAATATTTTATATCCCCCTTCGGTACCATACAAGGAGGTAACCGGAATACCGGCTAAGCTAAGAGTTTCCATGTCTCTTAAAATAGTACGTATGGATACTTCGAATTCTTTCGCCAGAACCCTGGCACTGACCACACCATGATTTAACAGATAAATGGTTATTCCAAGTAAACGGTCAATTTTCATATTAGCCCCCATTATATAACTCATCTGAAGCAGATGTTTTCATTTATTTATTTTCTCTCAACCGGTATGTTTCCTTTTCGGAATATTTTTGTATTGTATTATGTTAATAATATAGAATAAACTCTTCATTACCCGAACAAAGTTTCTGTTCTTTATATTGTAATATTATATTTATAAAATATCAAGAATAATCGGTTATTACGAACCGGAGATGTTTCCCGGATTCTGGAATAAAGTAAACAAGTCCGCTTCCACCCGAAGGTTTTTCATTTTATACGAGGAAGTTCAGGGAACTTTCCTCGTATTAATACCGGAAGAAACATGCTTTGCGACTTTCTTCGGTTCGCGTGCGCGTTGGAATTATTGCAAGCAAGCTTGCTAATTCTCACTTTGCTTTCGCGGAAATAAAAAAGCCTTCCCGGAATATTCCGGGAAAGCTTAATAATTTACTGATTTAATTGATATATCATATCTTCCAGTGTTATTACCCTGGCAAAAGCGAATTCAAAATTGCCAAAAGAACCGGCTTCAGCTTCTTCCGTAAAAGATGCGGTGGTTTCTCTTGGTACAAATACATTGTAATCACGATAAAAAGCGTCTCTGACCGTTGATTCCACACATACATTCGTTGCTATTCCGGTAATTACTAAGTTATTAACTTCTAAACCTTTTAGTATATCTTCCAGCTGAGTATTATAAAAAGCGCTGAACCTGTGCTTTTTAAGAATATAATCACCCGTTTCTGGTTTTAATTCTTCAATGAAGTCTCCATCCCAAGTCCCCTCAAAGCAATGGCCTAAATCCATAATCGGAGGAAAAACACTGGCAATGAGTCCTGCATCTGCCTTATCGGTACGATGAGTATGCTGAATATAAATAACCGGACGACCTATTTTTTTAAATTCTTTTTTTATTTTTTTAATAGGTTCGATAACTATGGACGTTCTTGATGTATCAAGACCCATTTTAGATAATGATCCATCCTTATGAATGAATGCGTTCTGCATATCAATGATCAACAACGCACTGTTATCTTTATTAAATGATAAATCCGTCATAATGTAAAACCATCCTTTATTGAATCTTATTTGACAATATTCAACATTATACGCTGTCCAATCGTATTTATCAATATAAAATTTACTTTTTCTTTTTATCTTCAATTACTACATTAACTTTATCCAAAAGATCATTTGTTTTTCCCAATACGGCATCTTTCATATCATCGGCTTTCTCACCGATGGCAGCTTTCATACCTTGGACTTTACCCTGAAACTCAAGATCTTCATCATCCATCCATTTTCCTGCTGTTTCTTTCATTTTACCTAAAACTTTATCTTTTCCATTCTCTATTTTGTCCATCATATTACTTCCTCCTGTACTAATAAATACATGTTATTGATAATAATATTAGCAAATTGGAGAAAGACTATGCAAAAGAAACCGATTGATGCATTTTGTTCTTACTAATTAATTAACGTTTCTACTATGTCCTTTCTCTCAAACAAAATACAACCACCATGATGTTCACCCAATAAAATATTGTTATTTCTTAACTTTTGAAAGAATGGAGAATGTAATGCTTCTTTTAATGTTACCGTTTTTATATTAATATCCGAATAAGGAGAAAAAGGACAAGGCTCCACACCGCCCTGATAATTAATGTGAAAAAATCCTCTGCCAGCCGCCAGGCATCCTCCCGATGACTTTTCGTCTCCCGGGAATGAAATAAAAATCATATCATCATAGTTTTTCCTTAAACTTAATAATTGTTGCTCCAAATACAATCTGTCTACCTCTGAGGGTGCTATATCTGCGGTTTCCGATGTTACGGGAACATATTCTACATAAAAAATTACTTTGCATCCCAGATTATAAAGATTCGATATAAAACTTTCTTCGGTAACTTCTCCCAAATTCTCTTTATTTACAGTAATTGACACCCCGTAGAGAATTCCCCTATTCTTCATTTCATTCATACCCATCAATAATTTGGAATAAATACCTGCTCCTCTTCTTTCATCCGTAGTTAAAGAATCACCTTCGATACTAAAGACTGGGATTAAATTCCGGTTATGATTTAATAACGTTATATAATCTTCGTCTAACATTGTTCCATTTGTAAAAATCGGGAATACTATGTTTTTATATTTCGCTGCTGTTTGTATCACTTCTTTACGTAACATGGGTTCACCACCGGCTAGCAGAATGAAAGAAATACCAATTTCACCCGCTTCTTTAAAAATGAAATCCCATTCCTTTTCTGTAAGCTGATTATCTGTACCTTTATCCGTACAGGATTTATTTGCTCTGGCATAACAGCCTTTACAATGAAGGTTACAGGAATTCGTAATACTTGCAATAAGAAAAGGAGGAATATGTTCTCCTGCGGCTTCCTGCTTTTGTCTGATTTTTCTGGATTTTCTTATTTCTAACATGAATTTTGCAATAAATGCACTTTCTTTTGGATTCTTTAATGATGCTTTGACAGCACCTTTAATTATATTTTCCACACCATTGCTTAAATATTCTTCTAAATTAAATTCAAAATTCATCCCTGACTCCCAACTTGATATTTTTAATGATATTTCTTTCTATGTATAAAAGAAACTTTTCTTTACTACTATTAGATACCTTTTGTTTTGATACTAATATTTTTATTTTAACACTAAAATATTTATTTTTCCATCTTTCGGTAAATTCTAATGAAGTTTTAAGACTTTATTAATCTCCTTTATTGCTATGCTTTTTTACTCGTTTATATGCCTTGGCAGTAACAGAAAAAACCGGTTGAAAAGATGTGTATCTCATCTAATTCAACCGGTTTATTTAAGTATTAGAACTATCATGTTTATCCAGCTCTGCTATTCCAACGAACAGCGCAATTAAACGCTTATGCATACATAATTTAACACTTTAATTTTAAACAAAAAGTTCTTATTCCAGTAACATCAAATGCTCCTTGGGAAGCCTTATATAATCAGGTAATTTCTCATTTAGTGTATTAATCCAATAGGATTTACTGATTTTCCACCATAATTCATTGGAATTACTGTTTATAATTAGGTTTTTTTCAAAAGGGCTATCAGTGATACGAATACAATTGCAGGGCAGTGTATTTTCAATTGTTTTATCATCAGAAGGCCTGATATCATGAGCACGGATTCCTATATAACTTATATTATCACTAACTTCTTCTGTTTTTAATAATATTCCCCAATCTAAGGCTTCCACTGTATTCTCCGACTGTTTTTTATTCTCGATATATTTTTGCATCCCGTCAGTCTTGCGGCAGTCAGCTTACCGGGTTTATCAAAGAGGTCTTTCGTGTTACCGCTTAATATCAGATTTCCGGTATCCATGATAGCAATGCTGTCACATAAACCATAAATCTCATCCCTGTTATGGGATACCATAATAGTATCCACGTGATATGCTTTTAGAATCTCTAACAGTTCCCGCCAAAGATATTCCTTAAGATAAGAATCCAATGCTGAAAAAGGTTCATCCAGTAAAATCACATCCGGTTCATATGCCAGTATTCTCGCTAACGCTACTCTCTGCTGCTGCCCGCCGGATAACTGCATGGGGTATCTTTTTTCTAAACCTTTTAACTGCAGAAATTCTACCATTTGATCCACTCTGGGTTTTTTATATTTTTTAGTACCCTTTAATCCGCAACCAATATTTTCTTCCACTGTCATATTGGGAAAAAGAGCATAATTTTGAAATAGATATCCGACTTTTCTTTCCTGAGGCCGTAAATCAATCTTCTGTTTTGAATCATATAATACTCTGCCATTTAGAATAATACTTCCCTCATCCGGTGTTTCTATTCCGGCGATACATTTTAATGTCATACTTTTACCGCATCCGGAAGCCCCCAAAAGCCCCATTCTTTCTTTATCCATATTCATATTAACATTCAGGGAGAAGCTCCCTAATTTTTTTCTGATATTCACCGATAAGCTCATTTCTTCCCCTCCCAGGTTCCGTATTTTCTCTTCCTGTTTGGCAGATAATTCATAAAGAAAACAACGGTAAAGGATATGATTACTATAAGGATAACCCAGACAGCAGCCCGGTCCATTCTGTTTCCCTGCACTGCCATATAGATTGCAACGGGAATCGTCTGGGTGACTTTTGGTATATTACCGGCTATCATAAGAGTCGCACCGAATTCACCCAAAGCTCTTGCAAATGCCAGTATTCCGCCGGATAGAATTCCCGGAAGAGCAAGGGGTATGGCAATCTTCCAGAATATATGCCACTCCGATAAACCAAGGGTCCTGGCTGCAAATAGTAAATTTATATCAATCTGCTCGAGGGCCGCCTTTGCGGATCGGTACATGAGAGGAAAGGCAATCACAACCGCTGCCACTACCGTTGCAGACCAATGAAAGATAACCTGTATGCCAAAATAGGATAAAAGTTTACCGGCAGGACCATGTTTTCCTAACAATACCAGCAGAAAAAAACCTGCCACGGTAGGTGGTAATACAAGGGGAAGGGTAAATAAACCGTCCAGAAACCACGCTATCCTGCCCCTTAATTTCAGAATCTGGTTAGCAGCATAAATGCCAAGAAAAAATGTGATTATAGTAGCTGCCATTGCAGTTTTTAGTGATATCAATAAAGGTGACCAGTCCATTCTTTTACTCCTTTCTTATTAAAATATACATAGTACATAGGTAATTGCGAAACTATATAGTTTTCCGAATATCCCATACAATTGATACTGATTTTATAGCTTCAGTTGCCTTATGGGCAAGATTCAGCTCTGAAATTGTATCAATTGCATGGGATATAGATAATTTTATTTATTAGCCGTAAATCCGTATTTTTCAAAAACCCCCAGCGCTTCATCCGTAGTCAGATACTCTACAAATGCTTTTGCAGCTTCGACTGATTTCGTATCTTTTACAACGGCAGCCGGATATATTACCCTAGAAGTACTTCCCTCCGGTGCTTCTGCTACGACTGTAACTGAATCACAGGATTTGGTATCCGTGGCATATACAACCCCTGCGTCTGCGTTGCCGGTACTTACCCAGGATAATACTTCCGTTACATCTTTTCCGTAGGTTGCCTGTTTTTTTACATCGTCTAAGTTATTCAGGGAAGTAAATACTTCTTCGGCATATTGTCCGACCGGAACACTTTCCGGGTCTCCTAAAGCAATCACAGGTGCTTTTAATATATCCTCAAAACTAGTAATACCAAGTTTACTGTCTTTCGGAACTATTAATACTAACTTATTTTCTAACAGTTCTTTTTTGTTCCATCTAATATCAATCCTTCTTTCTCCAATGTTTCCATTTGCTTTAATGCCGCAGACATAAATACATCCACCGGAGCGCCTTGTTCTATTTGTTCCTGTAATGTACCTGAACTGCCGAATGTATAGATTACTGTAACATCAGGGTTTTCCTTTTGATAATTTTCACCGATTTCTTCCATGGAATTTTGTAAACTTGCTGCAGCTACTACAAGGATTTCAACCGGAGCTGTTTCATTGGAATCACTGTTTTCCGCAGAACCGGCAGTTCCCTTAGCAGCTGTATTACTGTCTTTTGTACCGCTGACCTGACCGGTATTATTTTTACCGCATCCAACTGTTAACATTACCGACATGCAAATAATTAGAAATAATACATATTTACCTTTTTTCATATAAAGTCTCCTTTCTTTCTGTTAACTAAATCAATAATAAAACGAGAATGATTCTGCTAAAGAAAATCCTATGAAATCGTTTTGATCGTTAAACTACTTGCTATGCGCTCTACCACGTTACAATCAACAAACTTAATGATCGGCCACATTGCTTTCTCGGCAATAAAAAATGCCTAAGACATATTGTCTTAGACACCTTTGTCTTACCATAGTACTCATTGAAGCTGAGAGACTTATGGTAGCTTGATCATGTTATTCTGGTTATGTAATGTTTTATCAAATAGTTATGTTTTGATTTGTTTCGTTTATTTTATGTTCTGTATTTTACCCGTTTAAAAATAGAAAGTCAAGAGGAAATAAACCATCTGCTTCCTGTAGTGAATAGTTCTGAAGTATTATAATAAAGGGGCAGTCACACTACAGCATTTTAAAAAGCTATTGTGTAACTACCCCAATTATATTTTTAATATATTATATTCTAATATCTTTAAACTATATATTTATTTAACATCTTTCATACTGAAGCTGATTCTTCCCATTTTATCTTTTCCAAGGCATACAACTTTAACAACATCACCCAAAGTAAGAACATCTTCAACGCGGTCAATTCTTTCTTTGGATATCTTTGAAATATGAACCATACCTTCTTTACCGGGTGCAAACTCAAGGAAAGCACCAAATTCTTTAATACTTACGACTTTACCTTCAAAGATTTGACCTTCCTCAAAATCAGTAACGATAGTCTGGATTATTTTGATGGCTTTTTGAATACTATCCGCATCTACACCGCAAACAGATACGGCACCATCATCCGTGATATCAATCTTAACACCGGTTTGGTCAATAATTGCATTAATTGTCTTGCCTCTCTGACCAACTACATCACCAATCTTAGTTGGATCAATCTTGATCTGAACAATCTTAGGTGAATATGGTCCAACTTCCGGACGAGGTTCGCCAATACAAGGAGCCATAATATCATCTAAAATATAAGTTCTGGCTTCTTTCGTTCTATAGATGGCTTTTTCAATAATTTCTCTGGTTAAACCATGAATCTTGATATCCATCTGAATTGCTGTAATACCCTTGTGGGTACCAGCCACCTTAAAATCCATATCACCAAAGAAATCTTCCAAACCTTGAATATCAGTTAATATGATATAATCATCATCCGTTTCCCCGGTAACAAGACCTACGGAAATACCGGCTACCATTCGCTTAATCGGTACACCTGCTGCCATTAAGGAAAGTGTGGAAGCACAGATACTACCCTGGGAAGTAGAACCGTTGGATTCAAGAACTTCCGATACGGTACGGATTGCATAAGGAAATTCTTCCTCTGTAGGAAGCACCGGAACCAATGCCCTCTCTGCTAAAGCTCCATGGCCGATTTCACGTCTTCCCGGACCTCTTGATGGTTTCGTCTCACCAACGGAGTAGGATGGGAAATTATAATGATGCATATATCTCTTAGAAGTTTCATTCTCGTCAATACCGTCTAATTTTTGAATTTCAGCTAATGCACCTAAGGTTGTTATGGTAAGAACCTGAGTCTGACCACGGGTAAACATAGCAGATCCATGAGTTCTGGGAAGTATATCCACTTCTGCTGCTAAATGTCTGATTTGAGTAATGTCTCTTCCATCCGGACGTTTCTTGTCTTTTAAAATCATCTTACGAACTGTCTTCTTCTGGAATTTATATACTGCTTCATCAATAAGCGGAATCCAATCGGGATTGGTTTCTTCATATCTTGCTGTTAATTTATCTTTGATTTCTCTGATATTGGCTTCTCTTACCTGCTTAACATCAGTAAAAACTGCTTCTTCCATTGCTTCCGGTGTAATAAAGGAAACCATATCCTGCCATAACTCATCCGGTGTATCACATTTTACATAATCATGTTTTGGTTTACCACATTCGGCTACGATTGTATCAATGAATTCGATTATTTTCTTATTTAAATCATGTGCAGCAAAGATAGCTTCAATCATCTTATCTTCCGGTAATTCATTGGCTCCGGCTTCTATCATGATAACCTTATCTCTTGTAGATGCTACAGTTAATGATAAAGTTGACTTTTCTCTTTGAGAACTTGTCGGGTTAAATACGAATTCCCCATCAACCATACCAACCATGGTGGAAGCAGTCGGTCCATCGAAAGGAATATCAGAAATTGCAGTTGCAATTGCAGAACCCAGCATAGCTGTTAATTCAGGGCTGCAGTCCTGATCTACACACATAACCAGGTTATTGAGTGTTACATCGTTACGGTAATCTTTTGGGAATAACGGTCTCATTGGTCTGTCAATTACACGGGAAGTCAGGATGGCATTATCGGATGCTTTTCCTTCTCTTTTAATAAACCCTCCCGGAATTTTACCGACTGCGTATAATTTTTCTTCATATTCAACACTTAATGGGAAGAAATCAATTCCCTCTCTTGGTTTATCGGATGCAGTTGCTGTTGATAAAACAACCGTATCTCCATAATGCATAAATGCAGCACCATTTGCCTGTGCCGCAACTCTACCTACATCAACGGTAAGAGTTCTTCCGGCTAACTCCATGGAAAAACTTTTGTACATATTTTGCTCTCCTTTGAAAGAATAATTTTTGTTGGAGATGCCGAAACTACTGAAAAATTCACCGAATCTATATTAATAAAAAGTTCAAAAGAATACTTTTATTCCGATAACCTTTTCAGAAGTCTCGGGATATATCTCCAACATTCACTGATTGAAAAGGGTAAAAAGGCCCTCTAATAGTATATTATAGCACTAAAATGATAAAATTACTACTAAATTTTTCAATTTTTCTATCAATCTGTTCCATTTTTATATAACTTTAAATTACTTATTTGAAAATTATAAAACGGACTTATATGATAATATTTTTCTGTAAAAAAGTTGAATGACATACATTCGATTATGTAAGTGGTGTTACTTCCTGTAAAAAAAGCTTCAATTAACTTAGCATTATTATAACATTTTATGCAGATCCCATTACCGTTTCCGTTCATATTAACGCTGCCCGGACAGTTAATTTAATGAAATTCATATTTTCTTGCATATTTATGAAATCTATGTTAGAATTTCGTTGGCAATCAGAAGACATATACACGAGACGGTATATAAGTTGAATACAATTTTTCGACTTAGTATTAAAGAATATCTAATTTTCCATAGGATATTCAGAAAAGAGGTTACTATGCAAAGATATGATGTAATTATTATAGGAGCCGGCCCATCCGGTATTTTTTGTGCTTATGAATTAATAAAAGAAAATAAAGCTTTAAAAATCTTAATGGTAGAAAAGGGACGCCCAATTGAAAAAAGAATGTGTCCTAAAAGGACAACAAAACAATGCGTAGGCTGCAAACCCTGCTCGATAACAACCGGTTTTGCAGGTGCCGGTGCATTTTCAGACGGTAAACTTTCCTTATCCCCGGACGTTGGCGGAAATCTTCCTGACATCTTAGGTTATGAAAATACCATTGAACTGTTAAAAGAATCGGATGACATCTATCTTAAATTTGGTGCAGACACCAATGTATACGGAATAGATAAAGAAAATGAAATACATGAAATCAGAAGACGTGCCATCAACGCTAATCTTAAATTAATCGAATGTCCCATCAGACATCTGGGTACGGAGGAGGGTTATAAAATTTATACCCGCCTGCAGGAACATCTGTTAGCTTCCGGTGTTGAGATGTTATTTAACACCATGGTTCAGGACATTATAATAGAAGATCAGCTGGCAAAAGGTATCATCATCGGCGACGGAACTACTTATTACGCAGATGAAATCGTATCTGCTATCGGCCGCGAGGGTTCCGACTGGTTCAGCCATATCTGCGCTTCCCACGGAATTGAAACAAAAGTAGGTACTGTTGATATTGGTGTTCGTGTTGAAGTCCGTGATGAGGTTATGGAATTTCTAAATAAAAATCTTTATGAAGCAAAACTAGTTTATTATACACCAACTTTTGATGATAAAGTACGTACTTTCTGCTCCAATCCATCCGGTGAGGTAGCAACGGAATATTATGAGAATGGTCTTGCGGTAGTTAATGGGCATGCTTATAAATCCAAAGAATACAAAACAAATAATACAAACTTTGCTGTTCTTGTTTCCAAGAATTTTACCAAACCATTTAAAACTCCAATTGAATACGGTAAATACATTGCACAATTAAGCAACATGTTATGTGACGGCAGGATTCTCGTACAGACATTCGGGGATTTCCAAAGAGGCAGAAGAACAACCGAAGAAAGGCTCTGTAGAAATAATCTTATTCCCACTTTAAAGGATGCCGTACCCGGAGATTTATCCTTAGTCTTCCCTCATAGAATTATGGTGGATATTAAAGAGATGATTCTTGCCTTGGATAAGGTGACTCCTGGTATTGCCAGTGATGAGACACTGCTTTATGGCGTGGAAGTTAAATTCTATTCCAATAAAGTAGTTGTTAACAAAGATTTTGAAACAAGTATTAACGGACTTAGAGCAATCGGTGACGGTGCTTCCGTAACCAGAGGATTACAGCAGGCATCTGCCAACGGAATCAGTGTTGCTAGAAGTATTTTAGCAAAAATGAATCAGTAAACCGGAAAATAAAAATGTTTCCTGCAGCTTTCAGGCAGGAAACATTTTTTATTTGTGTTTTTATTTATTATGATTTTATCAATTACTATTAAGTAACTGTTACCGTAACATTATGTATCTCCGGCTTTATATATCATTGAGCTCAATTTATACTTAATTTTTCATTAATATTCAGTTGCCACAAGATTCCTCAACCATTTTTTCTTGCGGTAACGTTTAATTCCAAGAATAAATTTATATATTTCTTCGATTAAAACCATGGCATATACCGTATAGATTGGTAAATGCAAAACTAGTCCGCCGATAAAAGCCATTGGAATGCCGATAAACCAAACTCCGGTACAATCTAAGAATAAGCAGGCTTTCGTATCTCCTCCGCTTCTTAAAATTCCAACGATATTAATCGTATTAAACATTTTAAACGGCATATATAGAATAAATACTAAAAAGCATAATTTAACATACCCGGCAACAATATCGGTTACATCAAAGAGATTAATAATTGGCTGTCTTATAAAAAAGCAGAATATTCCCACAAATACTGTTAACGTTAATTGAATAAAAATCAGATTTTTTGCGTGTTTTTCTGCATCCTTAAGATGCCCAGCTCCCATCTCATTTCCAAGGATAACCGCTGCTGCATTACTCAGGCTCATAAAAATAACCTGCATAATCTGCTCCACCGTCTGTGTTATGGTGATTGCTGCTACCGCAGAATCCCCCATTCTTCCATAAGCTAAAGAATATAAGGTAACTCCTAATCCCCACATAAACTCATTCGCAATTACAGGTGATACTGTAACAAAATACTTTTTGATAAATTCAAGATTAAATGATAATAACTCTTTTAGTTTAGCTGCAGCCGGTCCGTGATTCTTATAAACTATGAAAAGTAAAACACTGCTTTCCACAACTCTTGCCATTAATGTAGCAATGGCCGCTCCTGCTACTCCCAATTCCGGAAAGCCAAATTTACCAAAAATAAGTATGTAGTTAAATATAACATTCACTAAAATTGATGCTATACTTATAATAACCGGTGCTTTTACCTGATTTACCCCGCGAAGAAGAGATACATATGCATTGGTTATTGCAGTAAATGGATAACTGATAACTACAATTGAAAGATATACTGCCCCGATTCTTATAGTCTCTTCACTATTTGTAAAAATACCCATGACGAATTTCGGGTTAATGATACATGGTACGACAAATAATATTGATGCACTTAATGCTAAAATTAGGGAGATTCCCAAAACTTTTCTGATATTTACTACATCCCGCTTCCCCCAGTACTGGGCTGTCAGAACACCTGAACCGCTGACGATACCAAAAACCAGCAGCGTAAATACAAAAAAGACTTTATTCGCCAATCCGACACCTGCTATCGTGCTTTCTCCCAATTTACCTATCATTAAAATATCTACAAAATTTAAGATAGTATTTAAAAGACCTTGCAGGGCTATAGGTATCGTAATAGCAATCGTTTTGCTAAGGAAAGGTTTATCCTTAGCTATTATTTTCATTTGGTTTGTTATGTACATTATTTACACCCAATCATTTTATATTTTCTCCGATAAAAAAAGGATGGATAAAATCCACCCTTTCCGGTTTTTAAAATAGAATGTTCACGAAGTTATAATCTATGTCGCTGTAAATATAGCAACGAACGAATCCTAAAGTTTTGAATTATTTTCTTAATCCTAAACGATCAATCAAAGTACGATATCCTTCAATGTTCGTATTCTTTAAGTATTCCAATAAACCTCTTCTTTGACCAACCATTTTAAGAAGACCTCTTCTTGAGTGATGATCTTTCTTATTACTCTTTAAATGCTCTGTTAATTCATTAATTCTTGCAGATAAAAGAGCGATCTGTACTTCTGGTGAACCGGTATCTTCCGGTGTTCTTCCAAAACTTGCAATAATTTCTTGTTTCTTTTCTTTACTAATCATGGTTTTTTCCTCCTAAATTTTAAACGCCTGATACTAAGATAAAGGTCGGAGTGTCCTTATTCTGAGTATTGGCTAGTTGACGTTTTTTATCATAGCATAGTATCGGTAAAATGTAAACAGTTAATTCAATAATTGTACGAAAAATACGTTAAATTTCCAGTTACAGATTGCACCTTTTTCATAATACGTTGAACAAACAAGATTATACTCATGTATTGTCATATAAAAAAATCGTTATCCATATTAGGCATAGGTTAAGCAAGAACTTTTTTAATAAAATACCATATATTGAAGCATGCAATACTTATTAACTTAAGAGTTTTTCCATAAAACTTTTTCTTTAATAAATTTGGGAGGCTTTTTATGAATCCTACTAATTATGATTTTGCAATTATAGGCGGAGATATGAGACAGATTTTTATGGCAAATGATTTAATCGCCCGTAATTACTCTGTCATTGTATACGGTCTTACAGATCCATCTTTGGATTTATCCTGTACTACTGCTGATTCCTTAGCAGAAGCTATAGATTCCAGTCAAATTATAATCACCCCAATCCCTGTCTCAAAGGATGGACGGAATATAATTGCACAAACAGCACAACCGGATTTAACCATAACACAATTGTGCGCTTTACTTTCCTCCGGTCAAAAATTATATGGTGGATGCCTTACAAAAGAAATGAAAAAACAGTGTGATAATTTAGGTATCTATTATCATGATTTCATGGAGCAGGAAGAAGTTATTCTCTTTAATACAATTGCAACTGCCGAGGGTACTATTGCTGAAGCAATTCTTTCAAGTACCACTAACCTTCACGGTAGTTCCTGCCTTATCCTGGGATTTGGACGCTGTGCCAGAACCTTAGCCGAAAAACTAAAAGGTCTGTGCGGTAATATTGATATAGCCGCCCGATCTCACCTTGCTTTAGCTGCTGCAAATGCAGCTTCTTTTGGTACGGTAGCTCTTTCCGCCCTGGAAGAGAAAATTGACCAATATGATTACATTTTTAATACCATACCCTCTTTAATAGTAACAAGAGAACTGCTAATTAAAACAAATCCCGATGTTGTAATTATTGATATTTCCTCTGCTCCCGGTGGTATAGATTTTCCATCGGCAAAAGAACTATCCAGAAATGCCAAACTTTGTCTTGGGCTTCCGGGTAAATATGCCCCGAAATCCTCTGCGGCTTTTTTAACTAATTACCTGTTAACTAATCTAGAAAGAAGTGATTCATATGTCTTTGCATAATAAAAATATAGGAATTGCATTAACTGGTTCCTTCTGTACCTTTGATAAAGCATTTGAAGAAATTGAACATCTTCTTGCTGAAAATGTAAATGTTTATCCAATCCTCTCCTTTAACTCACAAAAAATTAACAGCCGTTTCGGCAAAGCTGCCGATTTCTATGATAGATTAAAACAAATGACCGGTAAAGAACCGATTACTACCATCGAAGATGCAGAGCCAATCGGTCCAAAGAATATGTTCGATATCATGGCTATTATTCCCTGCACCGGTAATACATTAGCAAAACTGGCTAATGGAATTACAGATACGCCTGTTTTAATGGCAGCAAAAGCTCATATCCGTAACAATAAGCCGTTAGTAATATCCGTAGCTACCAATGACGCACTCGGTTTAAATCTAAAAAATATAGGTACTTTATTAAATACTAAAAATATCTACTTTGTTCCATTTGGTCAGGATAGCCCGGACAATAAACCAAAATCCATGATAGCCCATACCCACCTGTTAAAATTAACAATAGAAAGTGCCTTGGAGGGCAAACAGATACAGCCGGTTGTTATAAGTCCATTCTGATAACCATCTTCCTTATATGATTAATGCTATAATCTTATTAAAGCTGATAAACAATTTATGAAATTAATTTCCGTTATTAAGTTAAAATGAAAAATACGGGGATATATGAATTAATTTTCAAATGATTCATGATATCCCCTTACATATATAAATATATTAAATAGGCAATTGCGAAACTAGCTTATTGCATCTATATACCATACAATTAATACAATTTCAGAGCTGAATCTTGCCTGAAAGGCAACTGAAGCTATGAAATTGTATTAATTGTATGGTATATTCAGAAAACTATATAGTTACGCAATTGCCTTATAAATATATTAGAAGTCCCGCTTCTTCTGGTATTAACCTCCCAAAGTAACGTCCTGGGTCTGATACCACTCCAGGGCATCATATAAATGCTGGATTTTAAATTCCGGCCACATATCATCTATTATATAAAAATCAGCATATATGGACTGAATCGGTAAAAATCCACTTAACCGCCTCCTGCCTCCCCATCTTATAATTAAATCAATCCTGGAAATATCTGAGGAAGCAATACTTGTGGTAAAATTATCATTCTGATCATTCTGCGGGTTTTTAATGGATTGTCTTAAATCCCAGTCCCATCCATAATTAACCAGAAAGTTCACATTCATTAGACCTTTTCCAAGGGTTACTCTTTTCGTAAAAGGAAGCAGTTCCTTAGGAAATAATGGAGAGCCTGAATTTCCCACTACCAGTAAATTTGCATCCTGTCCCGTTAACTGCATAACAGAATCCACACAGGCTTTTTGAAATGCTTTCGTCTGAACGGCAGGCCTTTTGGTATTGTCCTGGGTGAACCCATAAAAAGTCATTTCCTTAATACCTAATTCAATACACTCCCTATATAATTCAAAACCCGGGCTAATACCATGCTCGTATCCATCTTCCTTATTTAATCCGTTGCCTAATGCCCATCTTCTATTTCCATCGGGTATAATACCAATATGCCGGGGCAGTCTTTTGAATTGTTTCATTCTTACTTCCTTTCTTTCATTAACAGATATGTTCTTCTTTTATCATAGTAACAATAATATGTTTTATTGTCATCTGTTTCTTTCAAATCGGAATATTTAATGTTTTCGTATAATGTTATAATGATACAAAAATGGAATTATTATACTGGATGTTCCATGTTAAAAGTAAACTTTTCCTTTAACCTGTCAGATAAGTTCCATAAAGAAAATATGACCCATAGCATGTGCAAATGGATCATTCGTAAAAAAAATATTCTTTATCCCATCAGGCTTGAAACCTGATTATTTTATATGCAATGATTCAAATTGCTCAAGTAATTCAATAAACTTAGTTCCATCCCCACCCACATCCGGATGATAGATTTTAGCCAGTTCGCGAAATCTTTTCTTTATTGCACATATGTCTGCATCAAAGGGCAGGCCTAACTGAGCAAGTATATCCGGATCGTAAAAACTCATATCCAGCATTCCGTTATCTTTGTAAAATTGATAATAAACACCATAATAAAACTCACTGATGATATTTTTTAGTTCATCCTTATTCATTTTAGCTAATCGTTTTAACGGATATTTAACAGATTTTGAAGTGCTCTCATGAAGATCAAAGAAATCATCCCAGATTAGATTGGTATTATTCATTTTAGACAATGTATATTTATTATTACTTTCGGAGAAATCCATCACATGAAAACGTATTTTAAGTTCAACTTTCTTTAGATTTCTGATTTTACGTTTAATATCACCATAACTAATATAACAATCTGACATTTCTACCCCCACAGCTTTGTGATAGTAATGATATAAAAGCAGTTTAATTAATATTATTGTAGTCTTTTATCCGTGTAATTGCAATACCAATTTGGCTATTCCAGTTTAAGCAATTCTTTCTTTATCTGTTTATTATCATACATAAATTTATCAATCTGTTTTTTAAAGTCTTCCATACTTAGGTTAGAACGTAAATCATAAACAGAATATCCCATACTGAAACTTAGTATAAAAGGCTGATCATTGGTACTGTTATACTTTTCTAACGCACTTCTGATCTTAGATACAACCCCTTCTAGTTCGGTTATATCGGATATATCAAGAATGATGCAAAATTCATCCCCTCCGAAACGTGATATAAAATCATTTGCATGTAAGCAGCCTCTTAATAATTTAACAGATATTTGCAAAGCACGGTCACCCGTATCATGTCCATATGTATCATTAATTGATTTAAAGTTATCCAAGTCCAGCATTATAGCTGAAAACGTCTTACCATTCGTACTTGTACTAATTTTCTGCTTTAAATATAATTCGAGTTTTTTACGGTTATATACTCCCGTAAGATAATCCGTATATATATTATTGTTTTGGACATACAAAGCAACAATTAATAAAGAAAAAACAATTCCATTTAAAACTATGGATAACCCATAGAATATAATCTGTATTATTACACAGGCAAATGGTGGAATACCAAAAAACATAAGTGAAAAAAGATGTTTCTTATCAATTCTGTTCCGGTTGATAAGGGTTAGTATAAAAGCTACAAGAATTAAAACTGTAGTCATAAATGCTGCTAACCAAAAAAGTGGTCCTCTATGATAAATATTATCAGTGTCAATATAGTAATACCAACCGAAAAATTGTGTGAATATCAATAGTACCAAATTTAAACAATTTGCAGCATATATTGGTATTAGCAGGCATTTAGGTTTTTCTATTTTAGGGTATATCTGGTCATATACATAAATCAGCCATAGGGATGATATCATTGGATTAAGCAAAAATATTGCAAAGTTGCCTATATGGTTAAGAACCGGGTAAATAGTTACCGTTTTACCGTCAAATCTGCTCAATATATCAACTAAAAGCATAAATATGGTAATCTTCAGCATCCATTTATAATGTTTATTCTGAAGGGAATTCTCATCATTATGTTTTATTGAGAAGATATAGATGATTAAAAGAATCCCTATTGAATATACGTTTATAACAATGTTACTGGCTAAATTCATATCTCTGCTCCTTACTTATATATAATTGCTACTATAAGGTTTCATAAGTATTAATAACTGGTATCATAGAAAAATTATTAAAAAATGCTTCCTATAACTGCCATGATATCATATTTTATTCTATAAATCTTTACTTTTTCCTTACATACGGAAAAAGGGACTTTAAACTCATAAATATACTTTCTCTGTTCCTATTAAGATGTTTGGAAGTTATATGTATTAGAGTTTCTTCCAAGGCAGATAAAACTGCTATACCACAGATTAACCACAATACTTCATACTGATGAATTATACTGATGATCGGTGTTATAAAGGTAAGTAATCCGGTAAATTTGTTACCCCAGGTATGTAATATAACGAAAGTGTGATATTTATAAACTCCTATTCCTATATTGATCAGGCGAATAATCATAATTAGTATAAGGAATGGGATAAATCTGATTAGTTCCTGTCTCATCCATAGTATAACAAATGCCGCTATTATAGTGAAAAAGATTAAGTCGGCGATTGTATCCAGTTTTGCCCCAAGTTCGGTTTGTGTATTCGTTTTACGTGCAATATATCCATCCAAAATATCACTCAAACCGCAAATCATATATAAGGTTATAAATATCCATGGATACTGGAACATAAAAAATAATATAAGGGATAAAACAATTCTTGTTGCTGTAATCATGTTGGCAATATATTTCAATGTTATTTTCTACACTCCTATTATCTTCCTTTTATAATTATAACACTTTACTGCTGTCTTCACTCACTAATTCATTAACCGCATTTATAAATGTTCTTACTTCGTCAAAATCAGAAAGACACATTTTAAATTTCATTCTGCCGTGGCAGGTTATTTTCTTTTTCCCATTAAATTCATATGGTGTTTTTACTATACATTGGCTACAGCAGCCAATACATTCTGATAACTTCGAAAATAAACCTTCGGCTAAATCAGGAGAATCTATAATTAACTTATTTAATGTCATCTCCATCCTATCATCTTTTCTATGCCAAAATTCCGGTTTACTGCCAGTTATAATATACCAGCTTAATGAGTGATTCATCATATCATTGCTGGGATATATCTGATAAGAGAAACCATAATCGGAGGCAAGATAAGTGATTTTATTACCATATTTCTCAATTTGCCGTTTAAATTTCATAGGTTTTAAGGAACGGAGATAATTATCTGTTTTTTTTATTTCTTCCTGAATCACCTTTGGCAATAAAGAAATACAATTATCAAAAGTTGGTTTTTGTTCAGCTCCTGTTGCCTCGTTGATTATCAATGGTTTTGGCAGGTTTTCCGCATTATGTTTTATTTCTGGTTGATTATTATACTCTGTAATCAGTAACGATTTTACAACTATATTGGTATATTTTTCCCCAGTTATTTTTAGTGTAAAACCTGTATCGTTATATTCTTTGAACGTTTTAGCTTTCATGTATTTTTCTTTTTCCGAGTAAAAACGCTCTTCCCCGTTAATTAATATCTGCATTGCCTTACTAGCGTATAGAATGGATATGTCAACAAATTCGTTCATCGGAATATGATTATGATAGAATCTGGGTTTATAATTAGGTTCTATCATATCATCCAATCTTCTGTTATCAGAATGCAGGGTTCCGAAACTGATGTGCCCCCTCCCTAATAATAAGTACAATCCTGGTGCATCCAATTTTACGGTAAGATCAATTCGAAATGGTATATGCAACTTGTCTGGTAAGGCAACATACGAATCTGCAGTCATATTTTCTTTATCAAAATTCGTTGTTAATCTTTTTGTTGCCATCATATATAAATTTTTATCTGATGTTTTAGTTTCGATATGCCCTATAGGTATAAGTGAACATAAATCAATCTTATTTTTCATTCTAACCATGCCTTTCTCTCAACCTGCAAACTTTGAGCCGCAGGCACAAAGTTGCGTGTGAAAAATTCATTTTTCACACTAACCGCCATGTTATTTCCAACGCGCCTCATGTTTGGGCCGAGGTTTTCGCAGGCACAAACATGTGTGTGAATTATGCCTTTCAATAATTCACACTAACCCCTTATTATATTTCAACATTATACCATTTAAAAAAATCATTACCACATAAATTGTTAAATTTTCTCAGATTTAGTACAGCCAAACGAACAAACCGCCCTAATTTCTCAGGTTCACGTGCACGTTGCAAGCAAGCTTGTTAATTCCAACTTCGATTTCACAGAAATAAAATCAGCTTTCCATGATTAATGTTATTTTTAATCAAAGAAAGCTGATGCTTAAAATTAATAATGATAGAAAGATTAAAAGCGTTTAATAAAGTTATACGTAAAAGCTGCTATTCTGTATTATACAGCGGCTAAAATACCCTCGACACGGCTTAATTCCTCACGGATTTTAAGCTTCTGAGGACATTTCTTTTCACAGAGACCGCAATTTTTACAATTTTCAATTGTTTTACCGGCTTCCGCTTTGTACTTATTCATTTCTGATTTAGCATAATCGGTTAATCCATAGACATTATGGTAAGTATACAGGTTAAAAATATGAGGAATATTAATACCTACCGGACATGGCTGGCAGTATGAACATCCGGTGCAATATAATTCACTGAATTTTTTAAGCTGCTCTACCGCATCACCTAATTGAGTCCATTCTTCTTTGGAAAGTATTGTGTTATCACTGCCGATGGCCAGGTTTTTTCCACCATATCGATATTCTGCATACCGGACAAAGCACAGCTCAAATATGGATTACCTAATACAAATTTAAAAGCAAGTTCATAGGTAGCGATGGAGGGTTTACCGGTTAATTTGGTATAAAGGTCGGTAGGTGCAGCGAGCCTTCCTCCGCCAACAGGTCCATGGCTACCACACCAAGGCCTTTTGAGCCTGCATAATTAATCATTTCTTCATTGCTTCTGTCCAGCAGATTATATTGTACCAGCATAGTTTCCATGGGAATACCGTTTTCTTCAGCAGTATCAATAATATACTTAATATTCTGCGCATCATCATGGAATGAAAAAGAAATATGACGGATCAAACCTTCGTCTTTTGCTTTCTTAGCTTCTTCTAATAAATGCATTCCTATGATTCCCTCATCAAAGGACTTCTTATTAATACCCAGAAATGATAGAAATCAATATAAGGTGTATCTAATTTGGCAAGACTATTTTCTAAGAATTTTCTGAAATCTCCGGTTGATTTACAATCGGTTACCGGTATCTTTGTAGATATCATTACCTTATCGCGAATGCCCTTTAAGGCTTTTCCCACTGCTTCTTCACTGTTAGAATGACAATAATATGGCGCAGTATCAAAATAATTTACTCCATTTTCATAGGCATGCAGCAGCATTTCAGTCGCTTTATCCTGATCAACAAACCATTTACCGTCTTTTTCATATTCCGGAAGTCTCATGCAGCCAAATCCAAGTGCTGATATTTCCTCACCGGTGTTACCAAATTTTCTGTAATTCATAATAAACTCCTTTCAAACCAATACATAATTAAATCTATCAGAAGTTACTTTTAAACTTCTGATAGAAGGCGCTACTTTTGCGCTGTGCATCTGACTATAGGAACAAATTTTTTTCTATAGTACAAAACATAACACGAGTATAATCCATAGAGTTAACTCTAGGTCAATGGTTTTTCATAAGATCACGTAAGATTTCATAAAATAAAGGAGATAAAGTAAGATTTTTAATCCAATTGACACAATTTTTTTAATGTGTTATTTTATAAAGGATGGGGAAACTTAGGAGACAATGGAGGAAGTTAACATGGAATATACGATTAAACAGGTTTCAGAAAAAACCGGACTTTCCATATACGCTTTACGTTATTATGATAAAGAGGGTTTATTGCCTCTGGTGAAAAGAAGTCCAAGCGGGATACGGAAGTTTACGGATAACGATATTGACTGGATAGGGTTAATCTGCTGCTTAAAAAATTCAGGAATGTCAATTGACAACATTAAAGAATTTATGAATTTGTGCTTACAAGGAAACGAAACAGTCGAGACAAGAAAAATATTCTCTTGAAACACAAAGAGAATATATTATCACAGATGAAACAATTAGAAAGCAGTTTAAGTACTATTAATTATAAAATAGAACATTATAAGGAAATCGGAATTTTTCATATAGACAGTGAAAACTAATTATATTGAAACTAAAAATAGGTGCTTATGTTTGGTAACAGCCAGGTCATTACTTGCAAAATAACAAAGCAACTGGTATGCTTCTATTATCAAGAAAATCATTTTATTGCCATACCAATTTAGGAGGTATCAGAATGCTTACCATAAATATTGATCCCCGTTCCTCCCTGCCTATGTATGAACAGATTTATAATTATATAAAAAATGAGATAAAAGACGGTACACTTCCCTATCATTATAAATTACCTTCTACCAGAAGCTTAGCGATGAATCTTCAGGTAAGCCGGAATACCGTGGATATGTCATATGCACAACTGGTTTCGGAGGGTTATATTGAATCTATACCAAAAAGCGGATATTATGTAGCGATGGTATCCGACCTGATGCACATAAACCCGCGTGGTCCATCTATAACAAAGCCAGCCTTGCAGGCCAAATTACCGTACAGGTACGATTTTTCACCTTTTGCCATTGATATTAATAATTTTCCTTATAATATCTGGCGTAAGTTATCTAAAAACTGCATGAATGAATATAATAACGATATGTTTCTCTTAGGCAATAACCAGGGTGACGAAAGTCTTCGAAGTGCCATAAGCAGATATCTTTTTGAATCCCGTGGTGTTAATTGCAGTGAAGAGCAGATTATAGTCGGAGCGGGGCGGATTACCTGCTTCAGCTGCTTTCACAACTTTTTCAATATGTAAATACGATTAAAAATATAGCCATGGAGAATCCAACTTATAAACAGGCCTATAAAATTTTTACCGGACTGCATTACTCCGTATTGCCAATTGACTTAGACCAGAATGGAATTAAGATTCTGCCTTTATATGAGTCGGAAGCTAATGTAGTATACGTAACTCCCTCCCATCAATATCCGTTGGGAATAGTTATGCCAATTAAGCGCCGGATGGAATTATTGCAATGGGCCGATAAGGATCCTGACCGTTATATTATTGAAGATGATCATGACAGTGAATTCCGATATAAAGGAAAACCAATTCCTGCATTACAGGGTATTGATTCCTCCGGTAAAGTTATTTATCTTGGAACTTTTTCCAGAGCCGTTGCACCGGCTATCCGTGTAGGTTATATGGTGTTACCCAAAAGGCTTCTGGAATTGTATAAAAAGAATTTATATTATTACTCCTCTACGGTATCCCGAGTGGATCAGAACATAATTACCCATTTTATTACAGATGGATATTTCGAACGGCATTTAAATAAAATGAGAAAAATCTATAAAAGTAAACATGACCTGCTCGTTCAATGTTTGAAAATCTTTCGGGAGAAAGTAATTATTGAGGGAGAAAACGGAGGTTTACATTTGGTATTGAATTTTAACAGTAAGGTATCTGAAAATGAAATAATAGAAACGGCTGGAAAAAAGGGCATTAAATTATACGGACTTAGTGAACATTATATAAAAAACCGGATACCCTTTCTGCACCCTCAATTCTGTTAGGATACGCCAATGTACCGGAAGAAACTATTCCTGACGGAATTAATGCTTTATATGAAGCACTAAAAGAGTATCTGGCGTGACTGCATTCATGCGCATCCTGCCCGGAGGTTTTTTATCTCTTAGGACATAATTTTTTATAAAATAAAAAAGTGCATAATGAAAGGGGGAATAAGATTCCCCTTTCATTATGCATTATTTTATAATATTATTCTATCCCAAAATTAATCAAATTATTTATAAAATTTTTCATTATTTGTTTCATTTATATTGTATTCAAAATGGTATATTGGATAAGATATGGGATACGAAAGAAGTTATGTATTTTTCAAAGCACTCATCCGATATATCTTGGTTATGTAAATAAAAAAACTATATTATTTTACTAATTTTACCTCTTTTAATATAGCTAAAATTATATTTGCAGGAAATAACCGTTGTTCAAATAAAAGAGTCAAAGATAAAATTCCCTGAATAAATCCTATCAAAAAAAATATTACATGAAGAGAAGCAACAGCCTGAAGCATAATACATTGTACAATAATCCAAATAACTAAAGCCCCGCTAAAAACACCGCTTACATACCCTTGATACCGTGTCTTAAAGTGAAACAGAAAAGCACAAAAAATATTTCCAAAACCCATAACAAGAAACAAGATCAATCCCGGTATAAAAAAATTATGAAACGGGGAGTACTTTAAAGCATCGACTGTAATTCCAAGCGGCTTCCACGGATTGGTAATTGCTGCAAAACCACCTGCCAAAGCTCCAAAACCAACAAATAAATGCACTATAAATAAAGTACCGCGTATTATCTTCATACTCATTCCTCCTATTATTACAAAAAGTTTTTATTTTAATAACTTACCTTTGCAAAATATTCTCGTCCGAATGTTATGTCTTTTTGCATCTGTGCTTTCAATTCATCCAATGAATGAAATTTAACCTCACGTCTCTCTAAGCTATACAAACAAACTTCAATGGTGGTACCATATAAATCAGAATCAAAATCAATTATATACGTTTCAACCCTGGGTTCCGGCGTAGTACCCACCGTCGGATTAAATCCGATATTAGTTACTCCGGGATATTTTTTACCGTTTATTATGGTAATTGATGCATAAACACCATTTGGCGGCAGTAATTTATGTTCCGCCGGAATCAGGTTTGTAGTAGGAAATCCTAAAGTACGCCCTATTTTTCTGCCATGCTGCACCTCTCCTATTATGGAAAATGGTCTGCCTAACATGGAATTTGCCTTTTCTATATGTCCTTCCAAAAGTTCATTACGGATATAAGTACTGCTGATTACCTGATCTTCTAATTTCATTTTGTCAAATACAACTAACTCATAACCATAAGTACCAGACATACTTTGAAGTAAAGCTACATTTCCTCTCCGCTTATGTCCAAAACGAAAGTCCGAACCGACAACTATCATCCTTGCATCCAGTTTATTAATCAAAACATCTTTAATAAAATCCTCCGGTTCCATGGAAGCAGTTTCTTCCGTAAAGGGATATGAGACCAAAACATCCAAACCGCTTTGTTCCAACAAATACCGTTTTTCCTCTTCCGTATAAATAGTGTCAATTTCTTTATCTGAAAACAGGTTATTTGGATGAAACATAAAAGTAAACATCACAGCCTGATATCCTTTACTTTTTTGCTCTAATATCTTATTCAGCAAAAGTTGATGTCCGCGATGTATTCCATCAAATTTTCCCAAAGATACGGCTGAATTATGAAGTTTAAAATCAGTTCTTCCTGTTATATATTCCATATTTTCCACCCATTGCATATCGCAGGATGCCTGCGATAGTGCCACAAATAAGAAAAAGTGAAAGAATCTACATGTGGCATCTTTCTTTTACTAAATTTTCTTTCACTTATATGCTCCTATTAATGTCTATAAAAACATTTTTACCGGTTTATAAATTTTATCTTTTAACACATATTCATATATCCCGATAAATTGATTCTGCCAGTCATAAACCCGTACAAATCCGTTATTTTCATTAACATTACTATTATACCATGGAACGGCTTCTTTTTTTAACTGATCGATATGAAAACTGTTGCCATTATATATTAATTTCGTATATTCCTCTGCTACAATAATTTTGGGGTAATCAGGGAACATATCATCCGCTTTTATAATAAAATCCTGTAAACGTTCCTGCATGAAAGCCGCTTGAACTTCCGACAATTTTAAACTGTTTTCCAAGGTAAAGGCTCCTGCTTTAGTTCTTAACAAACTTTTCATACAACCGCCGCACCCTAAACTGGCACCGATATCATGACATAAGGTTCTGATATAAGTACCCTTTGAACATTCCACCGACATTCTTATTTCATGCTTTTCTTCATTAAATTCAAGAATCCGGATATTATGTATCCTTACTTTTCTAGGCTCCCTTTCAATCTCCTTACCCGCCCTGGCCAGTTCATACAAGCGTTTTCCGCCTACTTTTATGGCAGAATACATGGGCGGTAATTGATTGTAATCTCCGATAAAACTAAAAATAGCCTTCTCAATCTGCTCTCTGTCTGCAGTAACTTCATAAGTACTTATTACAGTACCGGTTATGTCCTGCGTATCCGTAGTTAATCCAAGTGACAGAACCGCTTCATAGATCTTATCCTTATCTGTCAGTATATCACATAATTTTGTTGCATTTCCAAGGCAAACAGGCAGTACCCCTTCCGCATCAGGATCCAGGGTACCGGTATGACCGATTTTTTTCTGCTTTATAATGCCTCTTAATTTAGCAACAACATCATGGGAAGTAAATCCTTTTTCTTTATATACATTGATGATTCCGTTAATCAATATTCTGACTCCTGTTCACTTGTTAAATTCGCTAATTGGTGTTCTATATGTCCGGTCAGATTATTTACTACATCATGAATGGTACCGTGCATCGTACAGCCGGCTGCCTTAATATGTCCGCCTCCGCCAAAATAAGACGCAATCTTTCTGACATCAACATCTCCGTTAGCGCGCATACTCACCTTATACTCATGAAAATCCGTTTCATAAAGAAGTATGGCTACCTCCACACCTTTCGTAATCCTGAGTTGGTCTATGATACCATCCAAATCCGCAGAGGTTGAATCATAAAACTCCAGCATTTTTTTACTAACGGATGATACAATACACTTACCGTCAAGAATTAACATGCTTTCTAACAGACATCTACCTAAAATCTGGTTCTGATGATAGTTTTTAATATAAAAAGTTTCATCAATCATCTGGGAAAACGGAACACCTATGGAAATAAGTTTTCCGGCTATATTCATGGTTTTTTCCGAAGTATTGGAATGCTTAAATACTCCGGTATCATGAATGATCCCGAGATATAACGCTTTTGCTATTGTAATATCTATTTTTTCTTCTTCAAATAAACCAAAAAGCACTTCGCAGGTTGAGCTTGCTTTTTCTTCCACATGATTAGCGTTCGCAAATTTCAAATTGCTGATATGATGATCTATATTTATGGTTTTATTTGCTTGTTCAAAATAAACCTGAGCAAATCCTAAGCGGTCTAAACTGCTGCTGTCTAATGATATAAAAGCATCATAAATAATACTATCCATATTCTCCTGCTTAATTACTTCGGTATCTCCAATGATTTTAAATTTTTCCGGTATTGTCTCCAGATATAAATCGATAACCGGATCCCCGGATAGATTTTTCTTCAAATAATGATATAATGCCAGACAGGACCCCACGCAATCGCCGTCTGGTCTGACGTGACCGGCAATTCCTATGGTTCTGGCATTTCTTAATTCATCTAATACATTTTTCATACTAACCTCCATACACAAACAATGCCAGTAAAGCAATATATCGTTTGATTATTCAAACTAATGCTGCTTTAACAGGCATCCCACCATGTTTGTACCATTCCGGGCTACTTTTCATTATCCATTTTAAATTATTTACTCTTGATCTAATTTTGTTTCATTTATTACTTTCATATCGTCTTCTACATCATCTTCCGAATTATCCTCAGAGTCATAACCATCATCTTCCTCTTCCAAAGAAGAATCCTCAGTTTGTTCATTCTCTAAATCTTTATTTACCTCATGAATTAACCTGGACATATTGACACCATATTCTATGGATTGATCCAAAATAAAGGTAAGCTCCGGTGTGTTACGCAGATTGATACTTCTGGCTAATTGCCCTCTCATATAAGGAGCTGCACTTCTTAAACCGGCCAAAGTGTTTTTCTGTGATTCTTCATCACCCAGAACACTGATATAAACTTTAGCATGTTTTAAATCCGGAGCTACCTCAACGGCAACGACTGAGGTCATTGGATTGATCCTTGGATCTTTAATTTCTCTGCTGATAAGCTGACTTAATTCCCGCTGAACTTCTCCGTTAATTCTTGTATTTTTAATACTGTTTTTTCTCATTTTTACACCTATTGCATACCGCAAAATGGTTTGCGGTACTGCCTCAAAATAAACAGGTTGAAAGAATCCATCTTGTGGCATCCTTTCACTTTCTATATTTTCTTTCAACCTTCCCGTCCGATGCCACTCCTGCGGCATCCTAAATTATGGGTAAGAAGCTGGTAATAAGCCCCGTCTGTACTTATTTCCAGATTCTTTTCAATGAAGATGCTTTTTCTTCACACTAACCGCCATGTTATTTCCAACGCGCCTCATGTTTGGGCCGAGGATTTCGTTGCATACCGCAAGAAAACCGCCTCAATTAATATAGCAGCGCCATAACGGAACTGAGTAACAGTCCGTTTTTATGGCGCATATATTTTAACTTACTATAAATTGGTACAATGATTCCACATGTTCTTATTATCTGGGAACTTCCTGCATAATATACAATTCTACGGTATCAAATTCTTTAATGTCATTAAATTTTTCAAATACAAGACCGCATTCATATCCTGCTGCCACTTCTTTTACGTCATCTTTAAATCTCTTTAAGGAAGCCAGGGCACCTTCAAATATGAGTTCGCCCTCTCTTGTTATTCTAGCGGAACAACCTCTCGTAATTTTACCGTCTAGTACATAGGAACCTGCAATAGTTCCAAGGCCGGAAGCTTTAAATACCTGCCTAACTTCCGCATGACCGATGACTTTTTCCTCATAAGTAGGATCAAGCATACCTTTCATGGCTGCTTCCACATCTTCAATCGCATTATAAATTACACGATAAAGTCTTAAATCTACCTTTTCACGGTCTGCAAGCTCCTTAGCCGTATTGTCCGGACGAACATTAAAGCCAATAATAATCGCGTTGGAGGTACTTGCCAGTGAAACGTCAGATTCATTAATAGTACCTACACCACCGTGGATAATACGTACCGCTACTTCTTCATTACTAAGTTTAACCAGACTTTGTTTAACCGCTTCCACAGAACCCTGAACATCGGCCTTAATAATCAGGTTAAGTTCTTTAACGTTACCGGCTTTAATTTGTGAGAATAAGCCGTCTAAAGATAATTTTGCTTTGGTATCTGCTAAGAGTCGTTCCCTTCCCTGTGATATATAAGTTTCTGAAATGGAACGTGCTTCTTTTTCATTATCGGTTGCAATAAAGATTTCACCTGCATCAGGCACTTCATTTAAACCTAATATTTCCACTGGAGTGGATGGAGTTGCTTCTTTTACACGTCTTCCTTTATCATCCATCATTGCTCTTACTTTACCGTAAGAGGAGCCGATGGCAATCGCATCACCCACATGTAATGTACCCTTTTGTACAAGAATGGTAGCAACCGGACCGCGGCCTTTGTCTAGTTCCGCTTCGATAACAATACCTCTGGCATTACGGTTAGGATTGGCTTTTAATTCAACCATTTCGGCTGTAAGTATGATCATTTCCAATAATTGATCAATCCCTTCCTTAGTGTGGGCTGAAACCGGAACAAATACCGTATCACCGCCCCAGTCTTCCGCAACCAGTTCATATTCTGTTAATTCCTGTTTCACACGTTCGATATTTGCACTTGGTTTATCTATTTTATTGATTGCTACGATTATCTGAATACCGGCAGCTTTCGCATGGCTGATAGCTTCTACGGTCTGAGGCATAACACCGTCGTCGGCAGCGACAACTAAAATTGCAATATCCGTAGACTGTGCTCCTCTCATTCTCATGGAAGTAAATGCTTCATGACCCGGTGTATCTAAAAATGTAATTTTTTCCCCATTAACTTCAACTACATAAGCGCCGATATGCTGGGTTATTCCGCCTGCTTCATGAGAGGTTACGTTAGTTTCACGAATGGCATCCAAAAGAGATGTTTTACCGTGATCGACATGACCCATAACACAAACTACAGGAGGGCGTTTTACTAAATTTTCTTCGTCTTCTTCCTTTTCCTTAAGTAATTCTTCGATTACGTCCACTTTAACTTCATGCTCTGCAATGATATCAAATTCAATTGCGATTTCTTCCGCTTCTTCGAATGATATCTCCTGGTTAATGGATACCATTTTACCTGCTAAGAAAAGCTTCTTTACCAATGCAGATGCAGGCAATTTCATTTTGTCTGCCAATTCTTTAATTGTTAATACATCCGGAAGTGTAATTGTTTTAACGTCATCTTCTTTCGTTTCCTGAATCTGTACAGGCTTTGGTTTAATAAACTGGCCTTTTTTCGGTATTTTGATTTCCTCTATGCCGTCATTATCAATTTCCTTATGAGTATAATTGGTTTTTGTGTTTTTTGTATTTTTATTGGCTCTGCTGTTTCTATTGTTGGCAGAATCACTTCTTGACATTCCTATCGGAGCGTCAAATTTCTTCGCATCACTGCTTCTGGAATCTGATCTGCCAGGAGTTCTTTTCCTTACATCTCCGTCTTTATTATAATCATCTTTGTCTTTGTTCATTCCGCCGAAGCCGGAACCAAAGTTTCTATTCTGGTAACCGCCGGAATTCTCTGAACCACTCTGTGATCTGTTATAGTTATTATAACCGCTGTTTTGACCCGGTCTGTTATTTTGCGAATTATATGGTCGACCGCCTTGGTTTGGTCTGTCATTTCCATTATTATAGCTATTCGGTCTTCCCTGCCCATTATTCATTGGACGGCTTTGATCCTGATTATAAGGACGGTTTTGACGGTATTGTCCATTAGATTGATTATTCTGTCCATAAGGGCGGTTCTGACCGGATTGGCTGCCTTGACCAACCGGGCGGTTCTGACCCTGCTGACCTCCTTGACCATAGGAACCACCCTGGTTATAAGGACGGTTTTGTCCCTGACTATTTTGATTATAAGGACGGTATTGTCCCTGACCATCCTGATTATACGGACGATTTTGCCCCTGACCATTCTGATTATACGGACGGTTCTGTCCGCCTTGATTCTGGTTATAAGGACGGTTCTGACCCTGCCCGTTATTCTGACCATAGTTACGGTTTTGCATGGATGAATGCTGATTACCCTGACCGGAATTCCTCATACCACTGTCACCGGCGGTTCTTTGTCCTTGCTGATCACCCTGTGGTCTGTTATAAGGGCGGTTTTGTCCTTGCCCATTTTGATTATAAGGACGATTTTGATTATATTGTCCAGGTGTTCTTTGATCACCGGTATTACCTTGATTGTATCTGGTATTTCCTTGGTTATTTTGCCCAGTATAACTGTTTCCGGCAGGTCTGTTATTTTGTTGTGCAACAGAAGCTGTATGAACTGTAGTACTGGAAGCCGGTGTAGTTGGAGCCTGAGCTGCCTTGGAAACATTGTCTGATTTAATTGCCGGTTGAGCCTCAGCCGGTTTCACATTAGACCCAAAATGACTCCTAACCATAGAAACAGTATTATCATCAATACTGCTCATATGGCTTTTTACTTCCATACCTTTTTCATTTAAAAAAGTTATAATATCTTTACTGTGTTTATCTATTTCCTTTGCTAATTCATATATTTTAATTTTTGCCATACTTACTACCTCCACTTTTTACGACCTGGTGTATGTGTCCATACTTCCATCCTTGTTGATTGTGTTCAGTTGCTTTTCTACCGCATCAGCCAAGCCTTGGTCTAACAGAACCAGAGATGCTCTGAATTCTTTTCCTATTGCGTGGCCGAGATTTGTTTTTTCACCAAAAAAGTAAATCGGCACTTTATAGTAAGTACACATATTGGTAAACATTTTTTTCGTATTATCTGATGCATCCTCAGCAACAATTACTAATTTAGCCCTGCCTTCCTTAACGGTTTTTTCTGCCATGAATTCGCCGCTTAAAAGATGACCCGCTTTGGCTGCTATTCCAATATAAGAAAATACTTTTTTTTGTGCAATAGGCCTGGGCCCGGTATTATCCTTTTCATAATTCAAGTCCACTCAGCTCCTTTTCTAATTCTTCATAGACTTCTCGCGGAATACTCACCTTTAAGGAACGTTCCAGTCCACGGCTTTTTGCGGCTTTCTGAAGACATTCTGTTGATTTGCATATGTATGCTCCTCTTCCGTTCTTCTTGCCGGTAGCGTCAATAATGATATTCTCCTCCGGTGTTTTTATAACCCTGATCATATCTTTTTTATTTTTCATTTCCCCGCATCCGATACATTGTCTTTGGGGAATTTTTTTCGCAACACTCATTAATTACCTACTCCCATCCATACCCTTCTGCTTGCGATTCGCTCTTAATATCTATTTTATAACCGGTAAGTCTGGCTGCTAATCTGGCATTCTGTCCTTCTTTACCGATAGCAAGGGATAATTGATAATCCGGTACGATAACGCGGGCACTTTTCTCGCCCTCTTCTACATATACGGATACTACTTTTGCAGGACTTAAGGCATTCTCAATTAAAACTACCGGATCATCGCTCCAATTAATAATGTCTATTTTCTCGCCCCTTAATTCATTCACAATCGCATTAACTCTGGCACCATTCATACCAACACAAGCCCCAACAGGATCTACATCCGGATTATTGGAGTATACTGCCATTTTCGTTCTGGAGCCTGCTTCTCTGGAAATACTCTTAATTTCCACAGTACCATCCTTTACTTCGGTTACTTCTGCCTCAAACAGCCGTTTTACCAATTCCGGATGTGTTCTTGAAACAGTGATTCTGGGACCTTTTGTGGTATCTTTTACTTCTAATACATATAGCTTAATACGATCCGTAGGTTTGAAATGTTCTGTTCTCACTTGCTCATTTTCCGTTAAAACAGCATCTACTTTACCAAGATTGATACTTACATTATTACCTACATAACGCTGTACAATACCGGTTACTACATCTTTTTCCTTACTGTAATACTGATTAAATAAAACTTTTCTTTCTTCTTCCCTGATTTTTTGTACTACCACCTGTTTTGCTTTCTGGGCGGCAATACGTCCGAAATTTTTAGGAGTTACTTCAACATTAACGATATCACCGATATTATTTTTTGGATATTTTAATTTTGCTTCCAGGGCATTGATTTGTGTTACAGGGTCCACTACGGTTTCAACGATTTCTCTTTCAGCATAAACAGCAACCGCACCGGTTTCCCTGTTAATATTTACCCTGATATTATCTGCCTTGCCAAAATGATTTTTGCAGGCTGCTACTAAGGAATTCTCCATAGCTTCCAATAATATTTCTTTGCTGATATCTTTTTCCCTTTCAATCTGATTTAATGCATCAATTAACTCTTTGTTGTTATTCATTTTCTGCTGATCCTCCTCATAAATGTTCTTAGTTCTATCCCTTAAAAATAAGTCTTAAAAATCAAAAGCTAAACGAATGAGTGCCGTATTGGAACGCGGGATATCTATGGTACTTTCATCTTCCAGTTTAATTATGAATTTTTCATCATCGTAACCAACCAGAAAACCTACGATTTCTTTCTGTTTATTAATTGGTTTATAAAGTTTAATTTCAACTTCTTTATTTATACTCCTTGCATAATCCTTTTCTTTCTTTAACTGCCTGCCTAAGCCAGGTGAACTGACTTCAAGAATATACGCATCCGGTATAAAGTCATGCTGATCCAATAAATCGCTCAATGCTCTGCTGGCTAATTCACAATCATCAACTGTAATACCGCCCTCTTTATCAATAAAGGCACGGAGATACCAGTTACCGCCTTCTTTTACATATTCTACATCAACAAGTTCAAAATTATTTTTTTGCATTATGGGTTCTAACAGTTTTTCAGTCTTCTGTTCATATTCTTCTTTTTTAGTCATTATAATAACCAAACCTTTCTCACAACCTGCTTATGCTCTTTGGACATAATTCCTGAAGAATAGCGCCTTTTGCCATTCTTTTCAAGCCTCGTATCCGAAGCTTTTGGCCCGCATATTCTATACGAGTCTATTCACACAAATATAAAGAGTGGACTTTCGTCCACTCCCATTCGTCACTGTATCATACTTACGTTAGCTTATTATAGCACTAATTATTTTATTATGCAAGCCATAATATTAAAATATTTCCATTTTACTTATCTTCTATGTGCAAGTTCCTTAACAATATCGGACCAATCCAAATTACACTCTGCCATAAGTACCATCATATGGTAGAGGAAGTCTGAAATTTCATACTTTAATTCTTCCGAATCCGGGTTTTTAGCCGCAATAATTATCTCTGTAGCCTCTTCCCCGCATTTTTTTAATATCTTATCAATTCCTTTTTCAAACAGGTAATTGGTATAGGAACCTTCCTTTGGATTTTTTTTACGGTCCAGAATTACATTAAACACTTCATTAAAAACTGTCAGAGGATTGGTATCATCATATTCTTTCTTAACCAGTTCCGTATAAAAACAGGACCCATTGCCGGTATGGCAGGCTGGTCCTATCTGCAGGACTTTCGCTAAGATGGTATCCTTATCACAGTCTAACATAAGAGCTTTGACATATTGATAATGACCGGAGGTTTCGCCCTTAGTCCATAAAGTGCTTCGGCTTCTGCTGTAATAAGTCATCTTACCGGTTTCTATTGTTTTTCTGAAAGCTTCTTCATTCATGTATGCGACCATCAAAACTTCACCGGTCTTATATTCCTGAACAACTACCGGAATCAAACCGTCATTATTTAATTTAAATTCACTGAATTTAATACTGCTGTCAAAGGTATTTACCTCTATATTCTGTGCTTTTAAAGATAATTTTACTTTGAACATGTCTTTATTTTTATAATAATTCGTTGAAATGCCAAGTACCGTAACCGGTTCTAATAAAGAAGCTATATCATTACTCGACAGACTGTCGCGTATAATAACCGGAATCTCAAGTGAATTAATTGAATCAGTTAAGTCTTTGGTTAATTCAACATGTTTTAACAATAAAGCATAAACACCCAAGTCTTTGATTATATCAATAAAATCTTTATTATGAATATCCTTATAATCTTCTAATTCAAGAATGATCGTATCATTACCGAATCGTTCGGAAGCTTCTTTCACTACGTTGTTGTTTTTTAACAAAGAGTATTTTATCATTACATAGGAAGCACCGGTATACAAAGCTTTTTTAACATCTTCAAATCGTTCCACATAACATCCTATATAAACAGGAATATCAATATGTTTTGTAATTTCTTTTACCGCACCTAAAAATTCCTCTCTGGATGCTTCATCCTTAGAATAATTATATACAAATAATTCATCCGCTCCGCCGATTTCATACTGGACCGCCTCTGAAATAACATTAACCGGCAATTCATTTTCGCAATTTATAAAAGGAATAATTTTTTTATACAACGCTGCGCCTCCAAAATACTATTTATAATAGGCAATTGCGAAACTCCAATATTGTATCTATATACCATGCAATTAATACAATTTCAGAGCCAAATCTGTCCCAGAGGGCAACTGAAGCTATGAAATTCGTATCGATTGTATGGTATATTCTAAAAACTATATAGTTTCGCAATTACCTATACTATTTTTATTACTAATCTACCGTACCTTTCGTTGAAAGGACATCCGAAATCCGGGTATCCTGTCCGATTGCTTCATCGAGTGCTCTTGCAAACGCTTTAAATAAAGCTTCGATAATATGATGATTGTTTGAACCATGAAGTAATTTTAAATGCAGATTCATTCCCGCCGCATAACTTATGGCATAAAAAAATTCTTTTACCAATTCCGTATCCATATAACCGACACGTTCAACGGTTAAAGATACATCATAAACCAGATATGGTCTGCCTGATAAATCAATGGCACACAAAACCAGGGTTTCATCCATGGGAAGGACGGAATCACCGTATCTTTTAATTCCTTTTTTATCTCCCAGCGCTGCCTTGATTGCCTGACCTAATACAATACCCGTATCTTCTACGGTATGATGAGCATCTACGTGTAAATCTCCAACAACATTTAATTTTAAGTCAAAAAAACCATGTCTTGCGAAGCTGTTTAACATATGGTCAAAAAAACCGATTCCTGTATTAATATCCGATATTCCGGTTCCATCTAAATTAAGCTGCAATACAATACTTGTTTCATTTGTTTTTCTTTGAATTTCCGCAGTTCTTCCCAATTTCTTTGCCCCCTTTTTATGATTCGAAGCGAACGGATATGGAATTAGCATGGGCAGTTAAACCCTCCGCCTTGGCAAATTTAACAATATCCGGGTAGATTGGTTTAAGCGCCTCTTTTGAATAAGAAATAATACTGGATTTTTTAATAAAATCATCCACACTTAGGGGTGAGAAAAATTTAGCAGTGCCATTTGTGGGTAAAACATGGTTAGGACCGGCAAAATAATCACCTAATGGTTCGCTGCTGTATTCGCCTAAGAAAATAGCACCGGCATTTTGAATTTTGGTCATTACTAAAAACGGATCCCTGGTTATAATCTCCAAATGTTCGGAAGCTATTTCATTGGCTGTTTCAATTGCATCCTCCATAGAATCCGCTAATAAAATATAACCATAATTATCTAACGATTTCTGAATGATATCTCTTCTTGATAACTGTTCCGTAAATTTAGCAGCTTCTATTGATACTTGTTCCGCTATTTCTTTGCTGGTGGTGATTAATATGGCGGACGCAAGCTCATCATGTTCAGCCTGAGACAAAAGGTCTGCAGCGACATATCTTGGATTCGCTGTCTCATCTGCAATTACTAATATTTCACTGGGACCGGCTATTGAATCTATGCTTACATGTCCATATACTGCTTTTTTAGCTAATGCTACATAGATATTTCCCGGTCCGACAATTTTATCTACTTTTTTAATACTTTCTGTTCCATGGGCTAAAGCTGCAATGGCTTGTGCCCCGCCCACTTTATATATTTCCGTAACTCCTGCTTCTTTGGCCGCAACTAAAGTTCCGGAATATACTTTACCGTCTTTATCCGGAGGTGTTACCATTGCAATTCTCTTCACACCGGCAACTTTGGCAGGTATAACGTTCATTAATACGGAAGAGGGATAGGCTGCCTTTCCTCCCGGAACATAAACTCCGACAGAACCGATAGCAGTTACTTTCTGCCCTAAAATAATACCGTTTGGTTCACTGTCAAACCAGCTATATTGTTTCTGTTTTGTATGATATGTTTCTATATTATATGCAGCTTTTCGGATTACTTCCAATACGGATGGATCAATTAAAGAGTATGCTTCCTTAATTTCTTCCTCGGTAACCCGGATATTTCCGCTGTTTATATCTGCTTTATCAAATTGTTTCGTATAATAAGATAATGCCTGGTCTTTTTGCGATTTAACCTCGTTAATAATTTCATTTACTGTTTTCGCATATTTTTCATATTGGCCTGGACTTCTTTTTAATAAGTTTTCCAGAATATCTTTTTTAGATTCTGAATCCAACTTAATTATCTTCATACACTTAGACCTCCTTAGTACTTAGTAGGACTTCCTTTAAATTAGTAATTAATTTGGTTATCCTTTCATGTTCCATCTTCATACTTACCTGGTTTACTACCATACGCGCGGAGAGCGGGCATATTTCCTCCAAAACTTCCAACCCATTCTCCTTAAGTGTAGAACCAGTTTCAACGATATCAACAATTACTTCAGACAAACCGACGATAGGGGCTAATTCGATGGAACCGTTTAATTTAATAATTTCGACCGTCTGATGTTTTTTATTATAAAAATAATCCTTCGCTATATTAGGGTATTTCGTTGCAACGCGGATCAGTTCACCATGCCTCAACAATTCTCCGGCTTCTTTAGGGCCTGCCACACACATCCTGCATTTGCCAAGTCCTAAATCAATTACCTCATATAACTTACGGCCTTCTTCCAATATGGTGTCCCTGCCAACGACTCCGATATCCGCAGCCCCATACTCTACATAGGTAGGTACATCGTTGGCTTTTGCAAGGAAAATTTTTATTTTCAAATCTTCATTAGCAAAGATTAATTTCCGGGAATTGGGATCTTTCATTTCTTCGCAGGTAATACCGATTTGTTCTAATATCTCCAGGGTCTTTTTTGCTAATCTGCCCTTAGCCAAAGCAAATGTTAAATATCTCATAAAACCTCCTTTTCTAAAACTTACCTTATTAAATCCTTAATGTTCGCCTCCTGTATTTCACTGCTTTCGGAATTAATTACTTTAATCAGTTCCGCAGTTTCATAATACAGTATGCCTCCATTCCCATTACGTTTCGAATATGCTATATATTCTTCCAGGGATGTGTTATCTCTTACACGTAATAACTCAATATTCATTCCCTGATTTCTGAAATGGTTGGCCAGAGCGATGGCATTCTCCAAGAGGTTATGGTGATATAAAATCAAGGTGTTTTCTGTTTCCGGTTTTATTTCAATCTTCTGTCTGGATAAGGCAAGCATAAGCTGGTCTACCATAATGGCTAATCCGATTGCAGGTGCGTCTTTTCCAAACTGACCCACAAGATTATCATAACGTCCTCCATTAGCAATGGTATCCCCGGTGCCGTAGGTATAAGCCCTAAAAATGATTCCTGTATAATAATTATATTTGCTTAACATACCAAGGTCAAAAGTAATATACTTCTCCAGCCCATATGCAGTTAAAATTGTATATAATTGTTCCAGACGTTCAATCGCTTTTAATGCTCTAAGGTTTGTTGTTAAAGATTTTGCAGAGATCAGTTTATCGATTGTTCCAAATAACTCTGGTAAAGTAAGAAATACATGTTTTAATTCGGAACTGATTTCTTTGCTTGAAATTAATTCTTCCACCCCAAACATATTTTTCTTTTCAATTAATATTCGCAGCTGATACTCTTCTTCTTCATCAAAACCAGCCTCTTCCACCAGACCTCGGAAAAAGTCCGCCTCACCGATTTCAACCTGAAATTCTTTAAGACCCGCTTCTAATAAACATTCTATCGTTAAAGCTAACATCTCTGCATCGGCATCTGTAGAACTGTCATTGATTAATTCCGCACCTAACTGGGTAGATTCTTTTAGCTTTCCCTGATAACTGCTGTTGTTGATAAAGGTACTTCCCATGTAGGATAACCGAATGGGAAAAGACTCTTCTTTATAATATTTCGCAGCACATCTTGCTATTGATGGAGTAATATCCGGTCTAAGTACTAAAGTATTACCGTCACGGTCAAAAAATTTATACATGTCCTTTGCAGCAACCGTACCACGTTCTTTACTGAATATATCAAAGAATTCAAAGGTTGGTGTCTGTATATCTTTAAAACCATGGAGTTTCATAACATGATGCAGACGGTTTTGTAATTGTAATTTTCTCTCACATTCTGCATTATAGATATCTCTTACCCCTTCCGGTGTATGTAGTAATTTTTCTATCATAGTTTCCTCCAAGTTTTAAATTTATAAACAAACTTCAGTTTTAAGGTTTTCTTCCGGTTTAAAACTCTTTACCGTGGTAACGTGATAATTCACTACCATAATAATGTTAACTATTATAGTACAATCCTTTCATTAAGTCAACCGTCTGAATCTTTTTTATAATAGTTATGCCAAATTGCAGATATACATGTCTCGGGTTTTCTGAGCATTTTGCTTCGCTCCACTCTCAAAAACAATCACAGAACCAAACTGAACTATAACAAATGATTCGTTATTTCTTTGATTCGCCAAGTTCCGGATCCCGGCACTCTATATCTTTAGCGATATTCTCAAGATAATGTATAAATAAATTGTTTTTACATGAAATTTCATGATCCAAATCTAATTCCTCAAAACGAAAGCTCTTTCTTCCGCCGTTTTTTGCTCTATCCCAAAACCGGGATAGTTGTTTAAAAGGCAGATAATAATAAAAATTTCTCTTGGAATAATAAATCAACAGGAAAGCAATCCCTCCCTGTTCTTCGAAATCTCTCATAAAATTAACCTGATGTTCATGTACATTCTGAAGTGCGAAGGTATCGGTCGCACATTCTTTCGCGTCAAAACATACCGGCACTCCCTGTACAACGCCAATATAATCTACCGTACTTTTCTCTTCAAAATAAGCAAGTGTAATATGCCTTTTCTCCTTATCAATATTCGTTGGTGTTATTGGCGTAGGAATTTTTTGTATCAGCGCCAGCTTTTTTTCCCGGTATCTGGTATTGGTTATATTGATTAATTCCTCCAGTGCAGAACCTCTAAGACCTCTGGAATTCCATGAAGGCATAGCTTTCTCCTTTCATTTACAATATAATTTAGGTAATTGTGAAACTTTATAGTTTTCTGAATATACTACAATAATTTGTTCTGTATCTTCAGAAAATAATCCGGCACCTGGGCAATTAATTCTTTCCCTGACAAGTGCTCAAATTCCCCGTACATATGCGGAAATATAAGCTGATAGGCATGTAACAACTGATGTTCTAATCCAAACTCTTTTCTTAACTCGGTATTTAGCATTTTATTCCCATATTTGCCGTCCCCTGCTATAGGATGCCCTATACTGCCTAGATGTGCACGTATCTGGTGTGTTTTACCCGTAATCAGTTTAACCTTTAACAAGGTATATTTATCATTGTATTGAACCGGCTGATATTCGGTCTGAATCGGCTCGCTTCCCTCAGAAAACTTTTCTGATATTGAAACTTTATTCGTTTTCTCATCTTTTCTTAAATAACCGGTTATTTTCTGGGCTTCTTTAATGGATCCTTTAACAATACACAAATAATATTTATCCAAAGTCCTTATTCTAAACAATTCCGACATAGTCTGTAAGCCTAGGAGCGTTTTGCCTGCGACTACCAGCCCGCTGGTATTTCTATCTAATCGGTTGCAGATTCCGGGTTTAAAAGTCTGCAGTTCTTCTGTATTTATCTTACCTTGTGCTAATAGATAGGAAATTATATGTTCCACTAATGATATGTCATCTTTTTCTGCTTTTTGAGATAATAATCCTGCAGGTTTATTAACTATAAGGATATTGGAATCCTCATAAACAACCGTGAAATTATAATCTACAATTGTAGTACAAAATGATTCGCTGAAATTTTCTATTGTTTCATCGGACAGAAAAAGTTTAATTTCATCATTAATTTGAGTTTTTTCAGAACCATCCGCTTTTTTCCCGTTTAAAGTAATATTTTTTTTCCGGAGCATTTTATAGATGAAGCTTTTCGGTGCCTTATTTAATTGTTTCAGAAGAAGCTTATCCAGGCGCTGACCGGCTTCGTTTTTGTCCACTTTTATTATTTTCATATAATTACTCTCAGTTCCTATCGAAAATATAGTATAAAATATAATTTATACTTTTTTAACCTAAATGAATGGATCTCTCAAAACAGTTCTTTGAAAGACTCTATATAATAATCTGCCAGTTCCTGTTTCTTATTGTTATCTTCTTTGGTAAAATGGTCGTAAACAGCGCAAACTTTCATACCTGCATGTTTACCGGCCATAATTCCCTGAATAACATCTTCAAATACCAGACACTTATCCGCCGGTACTTTTAAATCTTTCGCAACTAACAGATAGATATCCGGAGCAGGTTTCCCTTTTTCCACTTCACAGGAAGTGCGAATAGACGAAAAATACTCTTTTACATTTAACTTATCGATAACTAAATCTACCAATTCTCTTGAATTACTGGTCGCTATCCCAGCTTTTATACCATTTTCATTTAAAAACTGCAGCAGCTTCAAAGCTCCTGTTTTTAACGGAACCTGTGTCATATATTTATCCCATGCCATCTGATTCCATTCCTCTTTGATCTCTTCTATGGTTAAATTCATAGCAAAACGTGTTTTAAAGTAAACTGCCGTTTCCGAAAAACTCATTCCTTCTATTTCACTCTGCAGATTTTCAGGAAATTCTATCCCGTATTTGCCTAAAAACTCAATATCAATATCACGCCACATCCACATGGAATCAACCAAGGTTCCATCCAGATCAAATATCACTGCCTTAATATCCTGAAACATACCATTCATATTTTATACCCGTTACATGTCAAAGATCAGCCTGTGACACGCAATTTTCTTTCACACTTATTCATTTCCTTTTAATTTATTTAATTCATTCTCAGTAAGCTTGCGGTACTCTCCCGGTGCCAGAGATTCGTCCAGTTCCAATTCACCCATACTTAATCTTTTTAAATAGAGTACCTCTTTAGAAACAGCCTCAAACATTCTCTTTACCTGGTGAAATTTACCCTCATATATGGTTACTTTTATAACCGATACTTCACCGGCTTCCAATATTTCCAGCTGTGCCGGGAGTGTAATAAAGTCTTCTTCCAATTTTATACCCGCCTTAAACTTTACTACATCTTCCTTAGTGACCAATCCTTTTATTTGGGCGTAATATACTTTGGGAACATGTTTTTTGGGAGAAAGTAACCGGTGTGCCAAATCACCGTCATTGGTTATTAACAATAACCCTTCCGTATCTTTATCCAACCGGCCCACCGGAAATAAATCTTTATTCTTACTGCTTTTTATTAATTCTACAACTGTCTCACAATGGTTATCAACCGTTGCAGAAACCACACCGGCAGGTTTATTTAGCATATAATATTCCGTAGACTCATATGTTATCTGTTCCTTATCAAAATATACTTCGGACTTTACGGTGTCCAGCTTTATATCCGGTTCTTTTACCACAATTCCGTTTACTTCTACTCTTCCTTTTCTGATATAACTCTTTACTTCGCTTCTGGTGCCAATACCCATATCAGCAAGATATTTATCTAATCGGACCGGTGTACTCATATCCGCCATCCTCTCTTATTTTATAATCATAGGGAATTGCGAAACATCATTATTTCATTGATATACCATATAATTAATACAATATCAGAGCTGAATCTTGCCTCAAGGCAACTGAAGCTATGAAATTCGTATTAATTATATGGTATATTCTGAAAACAAAATAGTTTCACAATTACCAAGTATAATCATATTAGGTAATTGCATTTACATCCATCGCCAGCCAGGCAGATATTTATTTTTTAAAACATTAGAGCTTAACTTTCCCCAGCCCAGCGGATATCCATCTACGCACAACAGATTCCACCCTTCCTGATATTCACCTGTCACAGTTATAGTTTCACATTTTAAATATTTTACCACATCCGGATTATCTGCCGTTAAATTAATTATTTTAGAATAATCCTGGCTTTTTAAGGTACAGGCTAAAGCCTGACTTGGTTCAAACCGGTTCTTTTTTATTTCACCCAGGAATAATCCTGGCCTTAGTATACGGAGTCCCTTAATACTTGGAATATCTCCAGGTAACAGGTAAAGTTTATCTTCTCTTAAATTTAGGTTCTTATAATCTATGGTCAGCTCAAGTTGATTTAAGAATTCTACCGCTTCCCCGGACAAACTTATTTTATCCTTGTTCTCTGCACAAGAGCCAGCAACAGCGCCATCCGAGGTTTTTTCCAACAAAGTTATAAAATGTCCTTCCCCGTGGATACGGTGAGGCCATAACCGGATGCAGTTGGTTAATTCCTCCGGTCCATCCACCCATTCCGGCCTGCCAAAAGAAAATCCGTCGTAGGAAACCCCGCTTGTGCTTTCCTCCTTTAACGGATTTAACACACGGAATTCAGGATATTGTTCCATCAAAAACTTTATTGTACCTTCATTTTCCTCCGGTGAAAATGTGCAGGTAGAATAGAGCATTTTACCTCCTGGTTTTAACATCTTTGCGGCACTTAATATAATCTCTTTCTGTAGTTTATTATAATAATCCACCCCGTACTGTTCCCAGTTTTTCATAATGGAGGGTGTCTTTCGAAACATTCCTTCGCCTGAACAGGGAGCATCTACCAAAATCTTATCAAAATATCCTTCAAAATAGTTTACTAATTTCGCAGGTGCTTCACTGACAACAATTGCATTTTTCACACCAAACAGCTCAATATTTTTTAACAGCGCTTTTGCTCTGGAATTACTGATATCATTTGCAACTAATACACCTTCTCCTTTTAGTTTTGCGGCTAATTCCGTACTTTTTCCGCCGGGAGCGGCACATAAATCCAACACTTTATCTCCAGGGCTGACCGGAAGTAAATTAGCAGGTGTCATTGCACTGGGTTCCTGTATATAATATAAACCGGCATAATAATAGGGATGCCTTGCCGGCTGATCTTTTGCGTCATAATAATAACCGTTTTCAATCCATGGAATTCGTTTAATTTCATAAGGACAAATTTTCTCAAATTCTTCCGGTGTTATTTTTAAGGTATTAACCCTTAAGCCGCTGTAATGTTTCTCATGGAAGCATTTTATATATTCTTCATATTCCTCCCTTAATAACTCCCTCATCCGGTTTTCAAAAAGCTTTGGTAATGTCATTGGTTTCTCCTTAAACTGTACTTTCCTTATCTTAGGCTTTGTGCCCGATATCCTTCTGATATAATATCCAATTCTTTATTAAAACGTTCTAACTGTTCCAAATCGCCGGATTCGTAGATTTGGAAAAACTCATCCTGTATCTTAACAACTTCTCTTTTATTCGCCACTTTATATAGATTCTGGATATTAGTTAATATATCTGCAACCATATTAGCTTTAATTTTAAAGGAATTTTGCGCATCCATAATTTCATCCCGGACAGAAGACATCTCCTGGTCTAATATAATAACGGCATCTGCTGCTTTTGACAGCCTGTCCCGGATATGTTCCGGCATATTCTGCTTATATTTATATTGCAGGGAATGTTCTATGGTAGACCAGAAATTCATAGCCAGTGTACGTATCTGTATTTCCGCCTGCAATTCTTTTGTTCCCTTTAGAGTCTGAACGGTATAATAAATAATTATATGATAGCTTCGATAACCGCTTGGTTTCATCTTCGTGATATAATCCTTTTCACTTTTAATCCGCATATCAGTTCTTTTTTTAATTATTTCCACTACTTTCTGAATATCTTCAACAAATTGGCATATAATACGGATTCCCGCAATATCTTCCACTTTTTCTTCCATATCTTCTAAGGCTATCTGCTTCTTTTGTGCTTTCTCCAATATACTGGAAATTGTTTTAACCCGTCCGTTAACCTGTTCAATCGGTGAATAATCCCCTGTTTTCCGATATTCTTCAATAATATGATTAAATTTTACAACTAGTTCATCTACTGCCAAAAAGTATGGATCCAGTATTTCCCTCCATAATTGTATCTCCATCTAACCTCACTCCTTGTCCCCCATATAATTAATTCATATTATTATATCATGAATGTTGCTCCAATCGGATTTTACAAGCAAGCTTGCAATTCCTCATTCCGCTTCATTATAGCATGAACGAAAACCTGTGTTCATGCTCTTGTTGCTCCAATCGGATTTTACAAGCAAGCTTGTAATTCCTCATTCCGCTTCATTATATCATAAACCTATTTGTTTGTGGAAAATATTTTATATTTACACAATTCCTGGTGCAAAACCCAGCCACTTATTTCTCCTTACTGCCCTTTATTGATTCTAAATAAAGTAAAATAGAATACGGATTTACACTTAATTCCCCAAAATCCGTCTCAACATAAATTCCCACATGCAAATGTACATCAAATTCACCGACGGTTCCTTCTGCCCCGTATCCGCTGTCTCCCATGTAACCTAAGAAATCTCCTGCATTTATGCTGTCACCGATTTTTAAATCCGGTGCATACGACTCCAAGTGTGCGTAATAATAATATGCACCATATGTACCGCGGACTCCGATTCGATAGCCGCCCTGTTCCAACCATCCCATCTTTTCAACGGTTCCGTCCGTCATACTGACAATCGGATATACCCCTCTTAAATTTTCCTTAGACATAATATCCGTACCCTCATGCCTTCTGTTACCGCCGTAACTTCGATAGGCATTCCAGGTATCAATAAAAGTAACATTTAGCTCTCCATCAGAATTAGGAATTACGGGAAAACATTTGATATCTCCAAGTATGGCTTTATAATAAGCTTTTAATTCCATAAAACTTTTGTTTTGAGATAAATTACTGATAAGAAAATTACTGTTGCTTTTACCGATATTTCTGGCATTATTTAAATTATATCTGTTTAACAGCATGGCTAAAGTAATATAATCCGCCGTATCATAAGTCTGCGATCCCTTTTTTGTGTTTATTTCATTTGATTCTAATTCCTTATCCATTTTCCTTTTTATATCTTTTATCATCTTTGACGGTATTAGCATTTCACGAAAGGAATCGTAATCAATTCCTTCTTCCTTTAGCTGTTCCACTGCAATATTTAACTCAATCCGGTTTAAGGTAATTCCCACGATAAATGTGGTAATGATAAATAACAGGAAATAAAAACGAAGTTGTCTTCCAATAATGAAAGTATCACTCCTGTTACTTCTATTATAAGTATAAGGATTAAGCTCTCTGTTTATATATTGGTTTCTTGTTCTATAATGATTCTGTAATCTCCTTTTTTTATATAAATTCTTACTAGAAAACATAATTATCTCCGGATATAGTTTGGACGTCCTTATTATTATATGTTTGCCAAAAAAAGATATGCTTAAAACTCATATTTTAACATAAAGGGCAATTACAAAATTCTTATAGTATAAACTTGTAAATGCTCAAGTTAAGTAAACTAAAGATTTTGCAATCGCCCTTTTATTATAAACTACTATATTTTGAAGTAAATTACATAAGAATAAATTTCTATTTATAAACTTCTAAGAAATGCTCTTTGTTTTATCATTTTCTGCGGTTTTTTAAGATCTCGTGATAACGTTTTGTTGCCAAAGTACTTGGTTCCCCTTTTTTACAGAAAGAATAATCAGCCAGTTTCGGAACAACACGCTGGACAACAACCTGTCCATCCACCATTTTTGATTCCAAAGCTTCCAAAGCTTCAAGAAAACGCTTATCCTCTTTCGCGCGGTTATAAAAGGATAATACATAGACATAAACAAAAAGATTATAGTTACGAAATGGATATTCGACCTGCATGAACAAGGTACCTATTCCATAATGGCATGGGCCGATTGGTTTTCGGATTGTCCAATGTTCAAGTAAGAAATCCACGGCTCTGTCAAGCATTGGTTCTTTATTTAGATAATCACTGAACCGGAATGCATTCAGGGCAGTAAGGGTTGGAAATGGGTTTGAATATTCAGTCTCCGGCCCTTTTCCAAAACTGAACTTATTACAGCGCCAGCCGCCATCTGTATATTGGGTATCTAAAAGGTGCCGGAAAGTTTTTTGAAGTCTGGTATCAAGAGTATAACCCATGTGGCAAAGCACATTGGTTGCATTAACGGTGTGACAAGGATAAACAGAGCCTTGCGGATACAACTTAAAACTTCCATCTTCCCTCCATGTGCCAAATATTAAATCAGCACATTCTTTGAGCAAAGGCTCCGTGGGTTCCAAACCTAATTCCAATAAATAAAACACACATTCCAAAGTGGAAAACGGCGCTCCTTTTATCAGGCGTTTGTCAGATGTAGTCCAATAGTCAGCTCCATTATCATATCGATGTGATAATATTGCTTCAAAATCTGATAAATATTGTTTCTCTATAGACATTTTATTTAACCCCATTTCCGCTTGCGATATGACCTAATTCATAAACTCTCACAAAGGTAATAGTAAGCTTGTAAAAGTTATTATTTTTTTAAAGCGTAATCATTTCCAAAAATGAATTCATGTAATATCTCAATATTCTCCTGAAGATCCGGAATTAAAACGGACATTTTCCGTACATAACCCTCATCAAAGGTATGATCGGCAGGGAGTCTTAAATTTTGTATTTGTGTTACCCCCAAAGACATCGCTGTCCTTAAATAAGTCTCAAAATCATCTTGTTTGATATCTGTAGTAATAAGCGGCAGGATATCATTCATTAATAATACCAGTTCCGGCATACTTTTAGATTTATACTGATCAAAGATGGCATTTAAAACCGTTCTCTGTCTGGATGTTCTTCCAAAATCATTAATCTGCTCATCCCCTGTTGCCACATAACGGACTCTGCAATATCCCAATGCCTGATTTCCATTCAGAACTTGGGAGCCTCCCACGACATTCCTGAATTCCGGTTTTGAAATATAATTCGTTGTATTTAAATAATTTGCTTCCTCGTCAGTTAATGTGATTCGAACCCCGCCAAGTTTGTTGATGACATTTTCAAAATCATCGAAACCTACTAAAACATAACCATCTAATTTAATGTCAAAATTCAATTCTATGGTTTGATAAAGTAAAGGGATTCCTCCAATCTCATAGGCTGTATTTAATTTATTATCTTTATTACCCGGTATCTGTACCAGCATATCTCTCATTAAAGAAGTTAATTTAAAGGATTTATCCGTGGTGTTCATAGTTGCAATCATCATTATGTCAGTGCGTCCGCGACCGCTGCCGGAATCTATCGCTTCTTCTCCTAATAACAAGATATTGGTTATTCCTTCTTCTATCCTGGCACCGTCGTCCGTTGTATTGGTATCCCATTGCACCGGAGTTTCCGTAGGCTGGGCTGGGGATTCTGGCAAAGCTTCTTCTACGTCATCTACAACTTCCTGGGTAACTACATTTAAGCCTTCATCATAATTCATTTTACCATAAGCATAATTTGCCGCTGTCTGCCATAAAAAATTTCTGCCTAATGGGGTTAAAAATAAAAAAACAAAAATGCCTAAAATCGTTCCTACTCCGATAAGCGTGTATTTGATTTTAGAAGTTTTTCCCTTTTTGGTTTTGTTTTGATTCAGCCCGTTTTGTAATTCCATCTCACTTAAGACTTGTCTGCTTAATGATTTATTTAAATTATCAAATATCTCTTCATCATTATTAATAACGATTTCTTTCTCTATAGGTTCTTCTGTTATTAACTCATCAATAAACTGCATATAATCAAATTGTTCATCGGAAAAATTGTCTGCTTTTCCTTTATCAAATGTAGAATCCTTAGACACTTCTGGATTATTTCGTTTCTGCTTATTCATATAATAACTCCCGCATATTCATTCACAATTTAATTTCCAAATACTGGCATGGAATATTATAGCATGGTTACTTCAGAATGTAAAATTGTTTTTAAATAAATGTAAATTTCTTCAATCTTTTGTATCTTATTATATTATCCAACTAATACTTACTTGTTTTAACAGATACAAAATCCTCAATGGAGCAAATACAAAATCCTCTCTCTGGCAATTCAAAAAAACACATAACCGGAAGAAACAAGCTTTGTGAGTTTCTTCGGTTCGCCTGCGCGTTGGAATTATTGTAAGCAACTTGTAATTCTCACTTGCTTTCGCCAAAATAAAAGCTCCCTTATAACTTGAGTTTAACTTTATTAGTCTCAAATTATAAGGGAGCCGATTATCTAACTTTTAAAAAAATCTATCAGAGTAAAAATAATTCTATCCATATTTCTATCAATATTCCGATTGAGGAATGATATTACCCTCTTCGTCAAAATGAATTCCGAAAGAAATATTCGTCATATAGTTATAAAATTCTGCTTTATCCGAATCGTTGCCGAACCCGATAGTTCGGGAATTTTCAGCTTTTCCTGGTAATAATTGAATTTTTGCTTCATTTTTTTCGTTCAGACTTACCTTAAGCAGGGCTGTTTGATTTATGGAATTATAGAATATAAAGTTTCCCAAACTGTATACGATTGGTTTACCGTTATAATATTCAATCCCCTGTAATACATGGGGATGGCTTCCCAGTACCAAGTCAGCCCCCGCATCTATGTATTGTTTTGCCAGGTTACGCTGATATTCTTCCGGTAACTCATGTTTTTCCAACCCCCAATGAACATAAACAACAACAAAATCACTTTGCGATTTAGCCGTTTTAATATCTTCAAGGAGAAACGCCGGGTCATAAGTTGTTAACATACCAGCCTTAGTTTTATATGCATTCCAGCCTGGTTCCGGAATAACTCTGGAAGCAGCCAGATATGCAATCTTTTTGCCATTTACATTAAAATAATTTATATTTCTGGCTTCTGATAAATCATTACCCGCACCGGCATATTTTATGCCGGCACTTTTTAAAGTTTCAAAAGAATCGGTTAATCCCTCTATTCCAAAATCCATGGTATGATTATTTGCCAAGGTAACAATATCAATCTGCATATCCTTAAAAATCTGAACATTTTGGGGATCCACCCGAAAAGTATATTGCTTATTCTCTGCTTTTATTCCCCGGTTGGTAAAGGCAAACTCCTGATTTACCATAGCAATATCAGCTACCTGAAATTCATCCAGTAAGTCTTTTGAAAGTATACCGTCTATCCCATTCTGCTTATACTGATTTAGAACATAATCAGACAAATAAATATCCCCGCTGAATAACAAATTTATATCTTTCCAAGGTTTTTTTGTATCTTTCCTTTCGTTCTCAACCGTATTTTCTACCGGTACAGGAGAAACGGCAGAGTCAAGATTCTCATCCTCTGTGGAAGTATCAACTGAATCTGTTGTTTCATTAAAATTTTCTTTATCAGCCGTATTCACGGTTTCATTGGTACTTTGCAATCCATTATTCGATTGTTCTTCTGTACGGTTCGAATATCGGCTGAATTCTATCGTTATTACAACAGCTAATAAGCCAAATGTAAATAAAATAAAAGCCAATAGACGATACATCTTCTTTTTACTCATTATTATTTCAATCCTTCAATTACTTTCTCCAGGTATTGATAAACACGAATCGCTGAAGAAATACTTAGACGTTCTTTTGGTGTATGAATATCAAACATATCAGGTCCCAGAGACACAATATCCACTCCTGGAATTTTTTCTGCGAAAAAGCTGCATTCCAGTCCGGCATGAATCGCTTCTAATTCAGGTTCCCTACCATATTGCTCCTTAAATACTTTAATTAAGTATTCTCTTAAAGGAGATTCTTTTTTATACTCCCAGGCAGGATACTGTGCCCTCACATAAAATTCTCCGCCAAGGAACTGGGACATATAACTTAATTTATCGCATAAATACTGTTTGTAGCTGTTTACGGAGCTTCGGACAGAAAAACAGAACATTGCTTTCTCTTCTTCAACACGAAAAACTCCTAAATTAACAGAACTTTCAACCAATCCAGGAATATCGGTACTCATAACCTGTACTCCGTTCGGTGTATTCAACAGCATGAATAATACTTTTTCAAAGGAGGTGGGATGCAGATATTTAAACTCTCCCTCTCCTAAATTACTCATATGAATTTCTAAATTAGGTTCGCTGGAAACTAGTTCATTTTTATATTTTTTGCTAATTCTTCAAATCCTAAATTGAACTCTTCTAAATCTTCCGGTTGTAAAACCAGATTTGCAACCGCATCTCTGGGTATCGCATTATCTTTAAGTCCGCCCATCATATCTATAAGTCCAAAATGAACATAATTTCTTAACTCAAACAACATTCTGCTCATAAGTTTGGTTGCATTGGTTCTGTTCTTATGGATCTCTGCACCGGAATGCCCGCCTTGTAAATCACTGATAGCTATATTAATTTTTACTCCTTTATCAGAGATACGGTTAACAGGCAAATCACAGGTACTGGTTAGTCCGCCTGCTGAACTGGTCCATAAAGAACCTTCATTCTCTGAATCAATATTTAACAGATATTTCCCTTGCAGTGCAGAAACATCAAGTCCGATTGCACCATCCATACCGGTTTCTTCATCTGTGGTAAAAACAGCTTCAATTCTGGGGTGTTTTAAACTCGCATCATCTAATAATGCCAAAGCATATGCCACTGCTATACCATTATCTGCTCCTAACGTAGTGCGGTCTGCATGAATATAATCTCCATCCACATATAGTTCAATTCCCTGAGTCAGGAAATCATGTGTACAGTCATTGGTTTTTTCACAAACCATATCCATGTGTCCCTGTAAAATAATGGCCGGTACATTTTCATAACCCGGGGTAGCTTCCTTTATAATTACCACATTTTCATATTCATCCTGAACATATTTAAGGTCACGGCTTTTCGCAAAATCTGCTAAATAGTTGCTGATTGCAGTATTATTTCTTGACCCTCTTGGAACAGCTGATATTTCACTGAAGAAATGAAATACCTTCTTATAATCCAATTCTTGTAATTGTTGATTCATAATGGTAACCCTTTATACCGCGTGTCTTTTTGCGGTACTGCCACAACATAGAATGTGAATTAAGCTTCACTGGTGAAAGAATTATTACTTTTGTGGCATCCTTTCTGTCTATATTTTCTTTCACTTATAAAAATTACATGGCTTAAGAACAACGCCTTTAATATTTTTAATTTTTAAAACTATGAATAGGTGCAGGTATTCTTCCGCCTCGGTTAATAAATGCATCACAACTAAAAGAATTTACCGGCATAACGGGAGCATATCCTAATAAACCTCCAAAGCTGGCCATATCTCCAACCTTCTTACCGATAACCGGTATCAGACGAACTGCGGTTGTCTTCTGGTTTACCATACCAATTGCCATCTCATCCGCTATAATTCCGGATATTGTTGTAGCTTTGGTATCTCCCGGTATCGCTATCATATCCAGACCAACGGAACATACGCAAGTCATTGCTTCCAGTTTCTCTAAAGTAAGAGCTCCTGCCTGTACCGCATTAATCATACCCTGATCTTCACTTACCGGTATAAATGCACCGCTTAACCCTCCTACATAAGAAGATGCCATAACGCCGCCCTTTTTCACCTGGTCATTTAACAGTGCCAACGCAGCAGTCGTACCCGGAGCACCTGCATGCTCCAAACCGATTTCCTGGAAAATTTCAGCTACACTGTCTCCGACGGCCGGAGTAGGTGCTAAGGATAAATCTATAATCCCAAAAGGTATATTTAGTCTTCTGGAGGCTTCCTGGGCAACTAACTGTCCGACTCTGGTTATTTTAAATGCAGTGGTCTTTATAGTTTCGCATAAAGTTCCAAAATCAGCACCTCTGACATTCTGTAAAGCTGTTTTTACAACTCCTGGTCCGCTGACTCCTACATTGATAATAGAATCTCCTTCCGTAATACCGTGGAAAGCTCCTGCCATAAACGGGTTATCATCCGGAGCATTACAGAATACAACCAATTTGGCACATCCCAGGGAATCTCTTTCTTTCGTCAGCTCTGCGGTCTCTAATATAATCTCACCTAATAGTTTTACCGCGTCCATGTCAATACCTGTTTTGGTAGACCCCACATTTACCGAACTGCATACCCTTTCCGTAATAGCTAATGCTTTTGGAATGGATTTAATTAAGTTCAAATCACTGGTTGTCATCCCTTTGGATACTAAAGCGGAGTAACCTCCGATAAAATTAACGCCTACTTTCTTGGCAGCGTCATCCAGCGTCTGTGCAATTGTAACATAATCTTCCGGGCTTTTACATGCTGCTGCTCCAACTAAGGAGATAGGAGTAACAGAGATTCTTTTATTTACAATAGGAATACCGTATTCTCTTTCAATAGCTTTTCCGGTTGCCACTAAATCTTTTGCAACGGTAGTAATTTTTTCAAATATTTTTCGGTTTACTTCATCTAAATTATTATCCGCACAATCCAATAGGCTTATACCTAATGTAATCGTCCGGACATCCAGATTTTCCTGTTCTATCATTTTATTGGTTTCAATAACTTCTTGTATATTTATCATAGTAATACCCATTGCATAACACATCTGTTCACACATGTGTTACTGCCACTAATAAAAAGGGTGAAAGAAGTAATATGTGGCATACCTTTCTTTTATTATATTTTCTTTCACACTATTATCTTTGCCTTTCCGTTATACATGGGCTGCTGCATATTCTACAGATAAAACCGGTAAACATATCCTACCGGCTTATTTTATAGACGATGCATCTTATTAAAGATATCCTCATGTTGCGCTTTAATGATAACACCAATTTCTTCACCAATCTGCTCTAATTCCGTTGCAAGATCTTCAAAATTCTTTGGAGCATCATTGGCATCCACAATCATCATCATATTAAAATAACCCTGTACAATGGTTTGGGAAATATCTAAAATGTTCACTTTATTATTAGCAAGATATGTACATACCTTTGCAATAATTCCCACGCAGTCTTTTCCAACAACGGTTATAATTGTTTTTTTCATTGTTATATCCTCCATAAATCTATTTAATTAATTATAATAACGATTTGAGATATCATCCTAACTGACGCTTTCAAATATCATCCTAACTGACACCTTAAGATATCCTAATTTATCTATATGACCGACAGCATCTCAGAAACCATGTCTCTTTTGGCAACACTTAATATGGATTCTAAACTTTTATCCTGGGTATACTGATTTAATTCTACCCGAACTGTCTCATAAGCTAATTCTTCATAGTTATTTTCCTTACTTAAATGAGCCAACGTGATGTATTTTAATTTTTCATGAAAAAGCCTGCAGATTAACCTGGCGGAATTCTCATTGGATAAATGTCCCCTGTCGCCTAAAATTCTTTGTTTTAAGTAATAAGGATAACCACCTACCATCAACATATTCACATCATGATTTGCTTCTAACAAAAGAATCTCGGATTCGGTTAATTTTGATATTATATAATCATCATATTTTCCTAAATCCGTAGCCATACCGATTTTATGACCGTCTGCCTGAAAGGTATAGCAGACCGGATTTGAAGCATCATGAGATGTGGAAAATGGTTCCACTGTAATATCATTTATCCGGAAAGTTTCATCCGGTACTACATAATGCAGTAACTCATCCGAAATACGTCCGATACTATTCATTCTAAGTATGGAATTAATCGTTTCCGCAGTACCATAAATCGGAGTATGGTAACGTCTGGCAAGCACACCCAGGCCCTGGATATGATCTGCATGCTCATGGGTTATTAATATTCCTTGTATATCCTGCGGTGAAACATCTATACTGTTTAAACCGTTCTCAATTTTTTTTCCGCTGATTCCCGCATCCACCAACAGCTTCGTATGTTCACTGCCTACAAAGGTACAATTCCCACTGCTGCCGCTTGCTATACTGCATAAATTCATAAGTACCCTCCTGACCTGATTTCAATGAATTTTGTAAATTAATATCCTATTAAAGTAATACTGCTTATATGTCTGTTATTCCATTTAATGTATTACTGCTTATATCACTGTTATACCGCTGTAATGCAGCCTATGTATGTTAACCGCATCATGAAAAAGTATCCCTTATTCCGGAGGATTTGTCAATATAATATTTTACATGGGCAAATCTGCCTTCTAATTCTCTGTGTTTACTCTGCTTCCGTTGGAATGAATAGAATTATTCCTTCCAATATAATTCGATAACATCCCTTTCTTTTAAAGGAGTCGTAAAGTCGGCTTTTTCTCCATTCAGGGTCACTACCAGTTCCGAACCTCCAACCTTTTTCAGATCAAAAGGATAGAAATCAAAGATATCGACAAATATATATTTACTTTTATTAGATAGCTTTACCGGTTCCAGATTAATAATTACATATAAATCCGTCTTCCGGTTATTTTCTTCTTTTATTATACTAGTTCCAGTTTCGTTATTTTTAACAGCTACAGCAGACACTGTTTTAGTATTTAAACTGTTATCAACATTTAGATTCGTTTCCTCTTGTTCTGCTCCCTCATACTGTTCCGATGCTTCCTCTAAAATACCAGTATTCTCTTCCGGCTGCTCTTTCTTTAATTCGCATTGAATCGTAAAATTCTCATAAACTTTTTCTTCCATTTTGGCAGGCATATTATTAACATATATGGTACCTTTTGTTTTTATATCCATAAATTCCAATACCTGCTGCAACGTATAATAATTTAAAATCTGAATTTCATCCTGGTCCTGGATACTATAAAATTCAGATACCAGCTTTCCATTTGCCATAACAAATTTAGGACAAATAATACTCTGTCCGTTGCATATAAATGATATCGTACCATTATATTCGGCGAGCTGTCTTACCTCATAAACCGCGTCTTCGCCCACGGTGGATTCTATTATTTCTATTTTATCGTTTTGAACGATACTATGGCTGATACCAACCAATTCACCGTTTAATTTTACCACTGCTGCTTCACCCAGTTCGCCGCGGACTAATCGCTTATTCCCATTTAAAGTAAAATTAATTGCTTTTCCCCTTCTTGGAAATAATTTTTCATTAGGAAAACCTACCTGTATTGCCGCATCCACAATGGTAAGTTTATTATTATCGTATAATTTTACACGCTCTCCGTTCACATTTACAAAGATAAAATTATTGGTCTGGTCATAAAAATTAAGACATATTCCGATAGGTGTTACCAGAAGCGGATCCTTTTTAATATTTTCCTGCAGGAATGTAACATCTCCTAACACCTCTTCTCCCCGAAGAGCGACCCTGTCATTCGGTAGATTCAGATATTCCGCCAGACTGGTTACAAATCCGGGTATTTTCCCACCACCGCCTACTACAAAAACAGCACTGACGGATTTTCCGCCATTGAGTTCAATAATTTTCTCCGCAACGCATTTAGTTATTCTATGTACTGCTTCGGAAACAGAGTCAATAATTTCTTCTGTTGTTACCTTGTGGTTGATTCCCATAATATCCTTATAGGTAACTTTTTTCTTTCTTAAGCAGGCTAATTTCATTATTTCTGCCGTTTTAAATTCCACCAGATATTTTTGCACAATCGCTTCTGTTATTTCATCGCCGGCATAAGGAATCATACCGTAGGCAATGATACTTCCGTCCTTGGTTATGGATATATCCGAGGTTCCTGCCCCCACATCAATCATTGCTATATTCAATAGGCGGAATTTCTCAGGAATGGCTACATTAATAGCTGCAATCGGCTCCAAAGTCAGGTTCGCAACCTGCAGACCGGCGCGTTCTACAGCTGTATACAACCCATCAATAACTTCATCCGGCAAAAAGGTTGCTAACAATTCCGTTCCGATTTTACTGGCTTTATGCCCCTCTAACTTTATCATGGAATATCCGTTTAAAAAGTACCGGATCACAGAATAACCGACACAGTAAAAATTAATTTTATCTTCCTTAACCTCTTCCCTGAGAGTATCGTATGCTTTTTCCACACCAATCAATTCCAGGGAATGTATATGTTCTTCATTTAAAGTTGTTTCACTTGGGAATTCATATTCTGCACTTACCGTTACTGTTTTTAACACCCTGCCTGCGGCTGCAATACAAACATCGGTCAGCTTTCTGCCAATCTGGGCTTCTAATTCTTTTTTCACTTCAAGTATTGTTTCGGAAACTTTAGGAATATCGTGAATCTGTCCGTCCATCATAGCACGGGTATCATGCTCTCTTACACATTGGGCAACTACTATGAAATTTTGGTTATTCTCCCGGTAGCCTACTGTGCCAACAATACTTCTGGTTCCGATATCTAATCCAAATACTAAATGCTCCGGATATCTTTTGTTTTCCATACAAAATCCCCAAACGTATGCCTAAATTATTGGTTATAACATGAACATAAACCGTGTTCATGCTCTTGTCACTCCGTTCGAAAAATACAAGCAAGCTTGTATTTTCCTCTCTCCGTTCTCATTATATCATGAACATAAACCGTGTTCATGCTCTTGTCACTCCGTTCGAAAAATACAAGCAAGCTTGTATTTTCCTCTCTCCGTTCTCATTATATTATAACTTTGGCTATTTCTCTAGTAAAACTTCGATTTGCTCCAGTATTTTTTCCCTGGAGCAATCATTTATTATAACATGGGTGCTGTTATTGCGGTAATCCAAATCGCTGATTTGATTTTTGAATATTTTATCTATTTTATGTTCATCATAATTTCTCGATTGTTTCAGACGGTCTCTTCGAATGTCTTCCGGAGCAAAAACATACCAAATTGCATCACAGAACTCTTTTAAGCCCGCCTGTACCGGTAATGCAGTTTCCACGCAAATCAGCTTTTCATTTTCTTTCCTTTTTTCATCAATTAGTTCTTTCACATAATCCATTACATAGGGATGGGTGAAAGAATTTAATTTTAAGAGTTTATCCGGTGTTTGATATACGATATTCCCTAACACCATCCGGTCAATATCACCGGATGAATTTAAAATTCCCTCACCAAAATAACTAACTATGAGATTATAGGATACCTTTCCTTTTTCCATCAGTGCATGTGCAATTTGATCCGTATTTATTAAATAAGCATGATAATGTTCTTTCATAATACCTGCGATTAAGGACTTACCGCTGCCAACTCCACCGGTAATACCAATTACTTTCATATCCCGTCTCCTGTATAATGATGTTATTTCGTTTCATTCAGCATAGATACGTTATTTTGCTTCGTACCAGTTTGTACCTGTTTTTACTTCCACTTCTAACGGTATACTCATATTTGCAGCTTTCTGCATTTCTTCCTTTAATATGCTGCTCACTTCTTCTATTTCCTCCTTATGAGCTTCAATTAATAATTCATCATGAATCTGTAATATCAGTCTGGAACGAAGTTTTAATTCTTTCAGCCGTTCATTGACACGAATCATGGCTATTTTAATAATATCTGCAGCCGTTCCCTGAATCGGCGAATTCATGGCAACTCTTTCTCCAAAAGATCGCTGCATAAAGTTGGAGGAACTTAGCTCAGGTATTGGTCTTCTTCTGCCGAATAAGGTAGTAACATAACCATTTTTCTTTCCGTTTAGAACCAAATCATCCAGATATTGCTTTACTCTTGGATAAGTTTCAAAATACCTGTTAATATAATCTTCGGCTTCTTTTCTGGATATATTTAGCCCTTGTCCTAATCCGAAAGAACTAATTCCATATACGATTCCAAAATTAACTGCTTTTGCATTACTTCTTTGTAATGGTGTAACTTCATCCAGAGGTGTGTGGAATACCTGGGAAGCAGTGATCCGATGAATATCCTGAGCCTCTCTGTAAGCAGCAATTAACCTTTCATCTTCCGACATGTGAGCCAATACTCTCAGCTCAATCTGTGAATAATCCGCATCTAGAAAGATATAGCCATCTTCCGGTATAAAAACTTTTCTGATTTCTCTGCCTAATTCCATTCGTATGGGAATATTCTGCAGATTCGGTTCCGTACTGCTGATTCTTCCCGTAGCAGCAATCGTTTGATGAAATTTTCCATGGATTCTTTCATCATTTCCAATATAGGTTGCAAGACCGTCTGCATAGGTGGATTTTAACTTGGTTAGCTGTCTGTATTCCAGAATCATACTGACAACTGGATGCTCTTGTACCAATTTATCCAAAATATCTGCAGAAGTAGAATAACCGGTTTTCGTCTTTTTACCAAAAGGAAGCCTTAATTTTTCGAATAAAATTACACCTAATTGTTTTGGAGAATTAATATTAAATTCTTCTCCTACCAGATGATAGATCTTAGTCTCCAAATCTGCTATTCCTACGGCAAGTTTTTCACCGTATTTTTTTAATTCCTCCCTGTTTATATGAATTCCTCTTAGTTCCATATCATATAACGTATAAACCAGCGGCATTTCAATAGTAACGAATAATTGATACATATCCGTATTCTTAAGAGCATCCACTAAAGGTTCATATGCCTTATAACAGACATAACTCTGATAACAGCAATAGTTACGGAATTCCTTATCATTTTCGGAACTTAAGTTAGCGATATCATTTTTTCCAAATAAATCATTCATGGATGGTATTGTCATTTTCAAATAATCTCTTGCAATATCATCATAATAATAGGTACTATTTAAAGGGTTTAATAGATATGCGGCTATTCCTTCATCAAAAACATTACTTTTCTCAGCTGCCCTGATATAATCTAATTGTGGTTTCAGATTTATAGTAGCCAAACTGATTGGAGTATCGAGTAAGTTACATACTTTATCTTTTAAATACTCTTCTGTAATAAATCCTTCCACCTTAATAAAATAAATATCTTTATCACTGTAGGTTAAAGATAATCCTAAAATTTTATCACCCGCGGTTATAAACTGGAGACCTGCTGTCATATGCCCAGAAGCTGACTTTAGCAGTTTGTTAAATACCATCTCTGCCTGTTCCAAGTCATTAAGTACTTTAAAATACTCTTCAATCCCTTCATAATGGGTTACTTCCAATTGGAAACGGTTTAACAGACTTTTAAACTCCAATCTTTTAAAGAAAGAATAAGCACCTTCATTATATAGATTACCGACCAGAGCATCTTCGAGATGAAACTCTATATCGCAATCCGTTTTAATCGTTGCTAAGGTTTTACTTAAAATAGCTAAATCGTGATTATTTCTTAATGCTTCCTTAGCTTTGGCCGGTCCTATTTCCTCTAAATGTTCATAAGCATTTTCAATGGAATCATAAGTGGATATGATCTTTCCTGCTGTTTTCTCACCAATTCCGGGAACTCCTGGTATATTATCGGAAGTGTCTCCCATCAAACCCTTTAAATCAATAAATTGCTTTGGAGTAACACCATAGGTTTCTATAACATCCTGCGTGTTATAGTTTTCAATTTCTGTGCCTCCTTTTTTTGTCTTTGGAATACGTATTTTGATATTTTCACTGGCAAGTTGGAGTAAATCCCTGTCTCCGGATACTAAGGATACCTGGTACCCCTTTTGTTCGCTGGTTTTCGCTATGGTTCCCAATACATCATCTGCCTCATAACCCGGTTTTTCCATGATGGTTATGCCCATGGCTTTAAGTACCTCTTTCATAAGCGGAACCTGTTCACGCAATTCCTCAGGCATAGATTTTCTGGTTCCTTTATATTGTTCAAACATCTCATGACGGAAAGTCGGTTGATGAACATCAAATGCTACGGTAAGATATTCCGGTTTCTCCTCATCTAATATTTTAAACATAATATTTAAGAAACCTAATATGGCATTGGTATGAATACCCTCTGAATTTGTAAGATCGGGTATTGCATAGAATGCACGATTTAATATACTATGTCCGTCAATTAATACTATTTTTTTCACTTTTCTTCTCCTCATTCCTATTTAATAATTCCATAAAATCCAATCATCTACGTTAAAATCCATTCCTATGCTTTTTTGAATTTTGGCATCTTTCCATATCCGGTCGCCCAATTTTTCTTCCATTCGTTTAGCCCCTTCCGGATCCGTTGTTTTGAGATAAACATATATGTCAGATAAATGATTCATTATCATACCGGATAAACTATTATTATCAAGTTCTGCCTCCGCATTACCAAACGCAGCCGGCTTATCTACCAGGAATATATTATCAACTAAAAAATCACTTTCCTTATTATCGTTATTTAATACATCCTCCACTACAAATTCACCAATTCGAAAACTGGAGACGATTGCTACTAATGTAATCACGATTATTAATATAATCCGTTTTCTGATATGTAAGAATTTGTCATGTATAATGCGGTCTTCCGATAGCCTTAATAAATCCATTAAATCCTGATGAAAGTTATCAGACAGTTCTTTATCTTCGTCTAATTGTTTCATACCGGCTAAAAGTACGTAATGCACTTCTAATTCCTCCATGCAGTCTGGACACGAATGAATATGATGAATGAATTCTTCCAATTGGCTTATATTTAATTCATCATTTATAAATGGCACAATGAGCCTTTGAATACTAATGCAATTCATAAATATCCTCCTGCGTATACAACTAGTAAATATTGTATCCGTTAATAATTCATTTTACCCTTTTTTATGTAAGGTTTCAACTAATCTTTTGCATTTTATCAGAATCATACGCTTGTTATTCAAATAAATAGATATTTTAGAATTTTTTTCATTTATTTTATATTAAGACTTGCATATTGAAATTAATTATGATAAAATAATCTTCGCTGGTTCAAGCGGATGTGGCGGAATGGCAGACGCAGCAGACTCAAAATCTGCCAAGGGTGACCTTGTGAGGGTTCGAGTCCCTCTATCCGCAGTAATTAAAAAGGCTCTGAAGGCTTTTATTTAAAGCTTTCAGAGCTTTTTCTTTGCAAATGATTTAGTAATGACCAATTATATAATAAATTCTACCATATTTTAGCAATAATTAAATCTGCCCTCTTATCTTGTCTGTGGAAATTCAGAAGTGTTATTATCCTTTTATATGATTGATTTTAAGAAGAATAAATTCATAATTAAAAGTGCCAATAAGTTAAGTATTAAGTTTTAAAATAATGTAATAAATACCAATTGTCTAAATGAAAATAAAATGATATTATTGAATATACGTAATTAATAAATTATTGTTGAATTTAAGGAGAATTTATGGAAATTACTACACTTCTGGGGATTATTGTAGGAATTATTGCTGTAGTCGGGGCAATGATATTTAAACACATTAGTTTTACGGTTTTTATTAATCCGGCGGCTTTTTTTGTTATATTTGTTGGTACAGTTGCTACTATACTAAATTCTTATCCTGGTGAAAATCTCAAGAGCCTTGGATCATTATTTAAAATTCTATTTACAAAACGGAAGGGTATTTCCGAGGTGGAAATCATTCGTTTAATGGTTGAGTTGTCGAATGTAACCAGGAAAGAAGGACTTTTGTCATTAGAGGGTAGATTGAATGATATAGAAGATCCTTTTATAAGAAAAGGACTTCGTCTGGTTGTAGATGGTATGGATGAAGAGGTTATTACAGACATTCTTGGAGCTGAAATATCAGCAATGGAAGCAAGACATGAGGTAAATGCCAGTATATTTTCATCAGCAGGTATGTATGCACCAACCTTAGGTGTTTTAGGTGCCGTATTTGGTTTGATCGCTGCTATGTCACATATAGATGATACAGAAGCTATGGCTGAAGCAATTGCCGCTGCTTTCATAGCAACTATTCTTGGTATTTTTACAGGGTATGTTTTGTGGAATCCATTTGCAAAAAAATTAAAAGTAAAAAGTCATGAAGAAGCATTAATTAAAGGTATGGCTATTGAAGGTATACTATCTCTGCAAAAAGGTGAATCTCCACTTATGGTACAGGAAAAGTTGCTTTCTGTACTTCCGTATTCGAAACAGGAAAAAATACTTGGTGAGTTAAATCAGGAATAAGGAGAATACAGCATGGCAAAAAAACACAAGCAAAAAAAACATGGTGAAGAGGAAAACGGTGAAGCCTGGCTGCTTCCATATTCTGATTTAATGACTTTACTATTAGCAGTTTTTATAGTCTTATTTGCCGTAAGTAAAGTAGATGAAACAAAAGCAGAAAAAATTGCTGAAGCATTTCGTGAGGGTATGATGTCTGGCTCGGAAGGTATTTTATCCGGTGTTGGTGACTCTTTTGTTCCACATCATTCGGAAGGAGCGGAAGAAGAAACACCTCAGAAGCAAGGTACTGAAAATAGTGAAACTGATACTACGCAACAGGCAAATGTATCACAGGACGAATTAGAAGAATTCTTAGGTACGACAGAACTGGGTAATTTAGAAGAATTAAAATCCAAGCTCGAAGTTATGTTCAAAAATGAGGATTTAACCACTGATATTACAACTAGTATTGATAAGCGAGGCCTGATTATTAGTCTTAATAATGCAATTCTATTTGAGTCCGGAAGTGCAGAGATCAAACCTCAAAACGAATTTACATTAATAAAAATAGCTAAAATTATAAATACTTTGAATAATTACATACGTATAGAAGGTCATACAGACAACCTCCCGATACATTCCGCTGTTTACCCTTCCAATTGGGAATTGTCTACAGCAAGAGCGGCCAGTGTAGTACGATTATTTATTAATGAGTGCAATGTTTCACCTGAAAAAGTAGTTGCAGTTGGATACGGAGAGTACAAACCAATTACAGATAATTCAACGAAAGAAAAAAGAGCCAAAAATAGACGTATTGATATTATTGTTTTAAGTGAAAAGTATAATAACCTAGAAAGACAGATAACTAAATAGAGTTTAGGAATGAGTTTTTGAACCCCTTTTTTAAGGCTTTCGAAAACTCTTTTTATTATTTTAGAAATATTTATTTCTTCGAGAAATTGATGTCCTTTTTTACTTTTACATTTATTATATCCGTATAAATTTACATTAAATACACCGGTCTCAAATTCTATAATAGAATAATTCTATTTATTTGGGGTAATAATTTAATGAATACAAGATATAACTATATGTATATAAGGAGGCCATACAATGAAATTTAAAGTCTTATTTTTAACTTTATTATTATTCATTGCACTATTTACAGGTTGTACAAAAAAGAATACTGACCAAAATCAGAATACACAAGGTGAAACAACCTCAACAGAAACTAATACAGCATCAAATACTGGAGAAACTACCACAGGTGAGCAACCGGATACGGTAACAACCGCTTCTATCGTAGATTCAGAAGATGCATTTGTGAAAGCAATAAGTAAAGAAGGAACCTGGATTATTGCCATAATAAAGGACTTAACGGTTAATCAGGATCTTAACCTGGAGGGTGAATTTAAAAACGGAAAGAAAGATGATCAAGGTAAAGATGAAATCCAACGTAAAATAGCACTATATTCTCAGGATGAAAATAGAAATATTACTGCCCGATATACTTTAACCGCACCGAAAATAACAATTAACAGCCCTATGGCCAGTATCCAGCATGGTACCTTTAAAGGGGATGTATATGTTAATGTCAGTGATTTTCAATTAATTGATGCCACTGTTGACGGAAATGTATATTTTACTACAGATGATGCTAAATCCACTTTTAAGATGGATGATACAAGTAAAATAACCGGTAAACAGGAATTAAAGAAATAAAAATAAAATGTAATATCGAAAATTTAAGGAAGCTTCAGAATTATTAAAAACTTCAGCCATATGGCTTATTTTTCATTAATCTGACAGCTTCCTTATATTTGTTTTTAAGTGTTTACTACTGTATAAGAAGTATTTTCATCGTCAATTTTACTTAAATCAATAAGAAATGGATTGGGAATACTTTCTCTGATTATTTCAGCCGCCAAATTAATCCAGCTGATACACTTATTTAATACAATAGAATCACTTGTTATTATATTTGACTTATTCTCCAAATTAATATCTGCATTATTAACAAGATTAATTTCAACCTCAAAATGATATGGTTCTAATAATTCCGCTATTCGTTGTTTTAATCTTCCCGTATTGGAGACTGGAGAATCCAGATAAAAACAAGCGGTATCTATATGAAGTTTTTCTAACTTTTCCCCAATTAAGCGTATCGCAATATCTGTCTTATCAATTAAACGGTATGTACCCCTAAGGCCTGCAAGATCCCTGATTGTTCCATCCATACAACTGATTAAAATAGATCCCGATAAAGCTACTTCTAATGTAATAATCAAATTCAACCCATCTATATAAACTTTTTGCGATTGAATTATATCTGTATTTTCTTTATTTTTTCGCTCATTAATAATTTTATAGGTTGAGGTAGCACGTACCAGAGCCAACCGTTGTCTTTCGGATAATAAATAATGATTTCCAACAAATGTAGATGCACTTTTAATCGGATATCCTCTTTCAAGCAGATAAAATATATCTTTCTGTGCTTGTAGCAATATTACATAGCTATCCTGGCTAAATTCTTTTGTATCCGTTGGTACAGAACCGCGATTTGTATAATGGTTTTTCATATATTCCTCCAATCACTTATAAGAACGAAGCAAGCAAGCTTGCCAATTCTCACTTTGCTTTCGCGGAAACCGGAAGAAACACGCTTTGCGAGTTTCTTCGGTTCGCGGGCGCGTTCGAATTATTGCAAGCAAGTTTGCCAATTCTCACTTTGCTTTCGCGGAAATAAAAAGCAAATAATTTAATATAATAAATTATTTGCCAAGTGATTCTATACTATACCTTACTTATTTATAATAGCATCTGCGATATCTTCATAGGAAGAATATTTTTCTATCTGATATTCACCAATATTAATGGCGGTAGTATATTTTTGATTTTTAAATATTGATTAAATGCTTTCGCATCTTCAATGATACCCTTATCTTTTAACAAATTTGATACATCTTCTGATGTCATTCCAGGTACAATTTGAAAAGTGATATCTTTTTGTTCCGTAATATTATTAACTTCCGGTGTTAAAGTTTCATCTTTATCAATAATAGGATTATCCGGCTCTTTTATGGGTTCTGATTCCAAGCTTTTTGTGGGTTTAACTTCCTTCGTATCAGCGGGTTTAACCGTAGGTGTTGCCGTCGGAGTATCAGTTGGTTGTGCTGTGGGACTGGCCGTTGGATCCTTTTCAGGTTCAACCGTAGGTGTTATGGACGGCTTAATTATATCATCCAGATTAGTGTCGCTTTGTTTTACCATCCCCAGGTTTTCTGCCCGTCTTATTATCTCTTCATCGGATAACTGTGTTTTAGAGGATACATGAATGGAAGTTGCTAAAATAACGGTCGCAAATAAGATACCTACTCCCATACCTCTTAAATAATACTTTAGTTTCATATTAACACTCATGCCTTTCAATTTTCTAAGACCTACGATTATTTATCTTTATACAAATCAATAACCAGCTTAACTTCACCTTGTCCAAGTTCTAAGGTTCTGGATATATCAATAACAGAAAATCCTTGTGAATACATTTCCAGTATTTTTTGGTTATTATTATTTAAAGATTCAGAATCCGTATTTACATTCAGGTTTTCTTTCTCCTCGTTTACAGCTTTACGATTGGAAGTTTTAGAATTATTTTTTGATTTATCTGCTTCCGCCTCCGATTTATTCGTTTCTGCTAAGTTCCTTTTTGCTTTATCAATGTTCTTAACAGTTTCTTTTAACTCAGTCTCTTTCTCATTTAACATATTATATAAAAAGACGACTTCCTCGTGATTTTGGTTAATCTTTTCGATTACCTGATTTGAAAAATCATTTACAGCGATTATCTTTTCATTGGATATCTGACTCAACTTTTCTTCCGTTTGCGATATAGTTAGCTCAGAAACATCAGAAATTATTGCTTCCACTTTGTTTTTTATTTCTTCCATTTCCGTCAGGTTTAATTCCCGATCATTAGCCAATGTCGCGTAAACATCTCCGTCATTACCGGATTTTTCTACTAAGAAGCAACTAAGTATTAGGATTCCTGCTCCTACTATAATTAAAAAAATTACTAAAGGTGTCATTTTATTCTCTCCTGCTATATTTTAATATCTATGGAACCAGATCGAAAATTATCTTTAGGAGCTGCTCCTTTGTTGTTGTTCTTCTTTTTATTTTGTTTAGAACCGGAATAAGAATTATTACCTTTTTCTTTGGCATCATAACGGTATTCCTTATTCTCACTTTTAATTGTTCCCACTGTCTGTTGATTGTTTTGTTTAATATGATTATTAAACTGCTGCCCTATCACGATTTGTTCATTTAAAGGCTTTTGGCTTTCCTGATGTTTATAAAGAGACGCCTCTTGTGATTTGGGAGCCATCGCTGCAATTTCAATTGGTGTAATCGGCATCGATATTCCCTCCTTTACAATCCTATTATCTTAATATCCGCTCTGTCACGAATGAATTTAGAATAATGAATTTCACTGCGTACATAATAATTTACATTTGAAATTACTATTTTAACACCAGGATAAGCAATATTCTCTACTTTAATACTGCCGCTGTCACTGTTATTCATCTCAATTCGTAATTGGTCATATCGATTATTCGATTCTTTAATCTTATTTCTCAAGGCCAGGCAATTCTCCGTTGCCATTCTGACATAATCAAGTTTATCCTGTGATAATTTTTCTCCGGAGTTCAGCTTTTTTTTATATGCTTCTAAAATCGGCATAATTTTCTCCATGTCAGTATTCATATTCATTATACTTTTCTCAAGACTTCGAAACTCTTCAATGATACCGGGATCAATACCTACTTCCAATAAAGTACTGGTTCCCATAGTAGAGCCTGCGTTTTTGACGGTTATTGTTGTACCGGAACGAATTTCACCACCGGTAATAAAGCCTTTTCTGCCACCTACTACAATATCCCCCTTCGCAGATACTTTACTATGTAAAATTGCTTCCGTTGTAATATATCCGCCTGCTTTAACCTGGGCATTCTCTATAAATTTGGTGATAATATTACTTCCGGCGTCCATCCTGCCTTTACTCATTCCCTGCATACCACGCTTAAGAACGATTTGTCCTCCAGCAACTAAGGTTGCTCCTTCGACTACGCCGTTCACGATAATATCACCTTTTGCCATAATAGAATAACCTGTTATTACATTTCCTTTGACCGTTACATTACCTTCATAAACAATATCCCCGGTAGAAGCATCCACATCAGCCAGTACTTCATATGTATTTGATACGAAAACTTTTCCGTCTGTTAACACAGCATGTCCGCTTACATCAGAGTACATAACTAATCCATCTTCGGATAGATGAATATCCCGGCCATGTTTTAATATTTTATTTACAACTTTTTTCGGTGGAATCGGATTCCCGTATATATCCATTCCTGCTTTACCTTGCACCGCAGGACTTAAGGTCGCCAGTATATCTCCTTTGTTTATTGAACTAATCGTATCCAACTGATGAAAATCTACCGTACCATCCTCATTTATCTTAGGTTTCAGAGTATTATCCGTGTTAAAATTATAGGTTATGATTGCATCTTTACCCTCTACCGGATTGGTTCCTCTGGCCAGTACATAATCTTCGCAGTATTTTCGGTTAGCCAAAAAAGCCTCGATATTATTATTTTGAATCCCATATTTAACTCCAGCCTGGCTTAAGCTGTTAACGATTTCATTCATCGTGATTGGATTACCCTGAGTGGAGGGCGGATAGAACCTTCCAATAACATACATATGTTCCGGATAAACACTGATTCTTACATATTCATTTTCCGGTAGAATAGTAACGGGTGTTAGTTTAACTTCAATCACCTGATCGCTTAAAGCAGTAATTGCACGCCCTAAAGCTTTAATATCATAATCATATATTCTTTTATCTGTTAAATAATTATTGATTTCATCATAATTAATCGGTTTTCCGATTCCAACTGCAGGATACAGTCTTAAATAGGTTCCATCCTGCTTTATTACAAGACTGAAATAACTGTTACGACTCTCCATAAGGTTCCCCTCCCCATTAAGTCCTTATTAAAATATCCATATTACTTCCAAGCTTTAGCTTCATCTTCTGTAACGCTTTTGTATGCAGTTGAGAGATTCTAGACTCCGATACTTCCAATATTGAGCTAATTTCTTTTAGTGTTAAATCTTCATAATAATATAAAATTATCACCTTTTTTTCCTTTTCAGTTAAGGAATCCAAGGTTTTAATTAATATTTCTTTTAATTCCTGTTTTTCAATAATTCTCTCCGGAGTTTCATATTGTGCACTAAGGCTCGATTCCATCTTGACCTCACTGCCCTGTTCCATATATTCATCTAATGAAAGGAGGTTTGATACTTTGGTCTGACTTTGCCAAACATCAAATTCTTCCAAAGAGATTTCCAATTCACATGCAACTTCTTCATCCGTTGCCATTCTGCCTTGTTCCGATTCTATCTTTTGGTAGGCTGCATCTATTTTTCTCTGCTTTTGCCTTAACGTTCTTGGTATCCAATCCATCTTACGGATTTCATCCAATATAGCCCCGCGTATCCTGAAACTAGCATAAGTTTCAAATTTTACACCTTTGCTGTAATCAAATTTATCAACCGCATCGATCAGCCCGAAAATCCCATATCCGACTAAATCGTCATATTCCACATTATAGCCTAAATACATACTTAATCGTCCTGCCACAATTTTCACTAAACTAGCATATTCAATTATGATTTTTTCGCGACTTTCGGTGGTTTTATATTTAGTATAATCCTCCCAAAGTTTAGCTCTGCATTCCGCATTCATAATAGTGCTCCTTTTGTTTCATGTGTTGTGACTATTCAGTCACTGCGTTTCTAACGAACAACGCATTTACGCGCTCATGCGCATACAAAATATGCAAAAACATGCATATTTCAAACATGTCTTCCTATTCTTTGCGCCAAACAACTGCGTACTTACTATTTCCCATGTGTTTATTCATTATCTTCAGCTTCTTCGGTTATAACTTCTTCTTCCCGTGGGTTATTTTCTTCTGTACTATCCGGTTTTTGCTCAGCAGCAGTTACTTTCTTTATAATTCTTGCAGCTATTCTTCCCAGTATGTAAAATAGAATCAGTACAAGTAATAATCGTTCCAGGCCTTTTAAAAAATCTATTCCATTAATTATATTAAAAATACTGGTTACTGCTCCAGCAATTAACATAATGGCGGGAGCAATATATCTATCCCTCATATCATCACCCTCTTCTATATAACATAATCATCTGATTCCCTATAGTATAACTTATCAGAAGTTGCTTTCTAAACTTCTGATAAAAGGCGGTGCACTTTACCGCCGTGCATCAACTATAGGAACATGATTTTGTTCCTATAGTATAACTTATCAGAAGTTGCTTTCTAAACTTCTGATAAAAGGCGGTGCACTTTACCGCCGTACATCAACTATAGGAACATGATTTTGTTCCTATAGTATAACTTATCAGAAGTTGCTTTCTAAACTTCTGATAAAAGGCGGTGCACTTTACCGCCGTGCATCAACTATAGGAACATGATTTTGTTCCTATAGTATAACTTACCGGAAATTGCTTTTCAAATTTCCGATAAAAGGTGCTGTTTTTTGCGCCGTTCACCCGATTATAGGAACACGTTTATTGTTCTTATAATATCTTTAGAGGTTTTCCAACTGATTTTATGTACAACTGTCCTGTTTCCGGATAAAATTCTATGGTTCTACCATAATCTAATCCGGTATCTTCAGCCAAAATACGTATTCCTAAGGATTGCAATTTTAATTTGCTGGCTTCCGTATTTCGTTCCCCTATACGAAGCATATCATTATTTGAATTAAAAGCGAACATTTGCGCTCCGCCTGCAATCTTGGCAATTAGACGATTTCTGTTAGCCCCTATGGAAATTAATTTGCCAATTAAAGCATCGATTCCTGTGTCTGCAAATTTTGCTACGTTCTCATTATTTTTTATCTTAGTACTATCTGGCAACATTACATGTACCATTCCAGCAGTTTTGGTGGATGAGTCATATAAAACTATACCGACACAGGAACCAAGTCCCAGCGTAGTCAACGCTTCCGGCGCAGCACAGACATTTAAGTCTGCCATTCCAACTTTTATCATTACACTCATATTCCCCTATAGTCCCAAAGATGTAAGAATTACATCATATGATTCTCTAGTAGGGATTAATATGAAATAACCATTTACATCAGAATCGTCTTTACTAAATTGTGTTTCGATTATAAGAGCTTTGTCACCGACTTTTCCAAATTCGATAGCTGGAACACTTAAAATAGCACCTGCCATATCAATAGACATATATGGAACACTAGCATCAATTCTAATATTAATCAGTGTTGACAGGGATGATAGATAAGCCCCTGCAATAATGTTGCCGATTTCTTTTAATGCTGATAATTCCATTTCAGTAAAATTTTCGTTTGTAACGGAATTACCCATTAAAAGATTAACTAAGTGGTAAGCAGATTTTTGTTCCATCATAAACATCATCATACCGTTAACTTCCCCTTCCAGGGTAATTAAGATACCAACAACAATATTTTCCGCACCACCTACCATATCAGGAAGTTCTTTAAATTCAAGTAATGCAACCTTAGGTACACACATATCTACCTTGCCGTTTATCATAGTAGACAGGGCTGTGGTAGCATTACCTGCACCAATATTTCCTATTTCTTTTAGTACGTCAAACTGCATACTATCAATTTGATCAAAGTTAATGTTTGACAATGGTAACACTCCTTAAACTGTTTCTTTTTCTATAATTACACTGGAAATGTTCAACAAAGAAATCAATCCGTCTTTGTGTTTGCCGATTCCGCTTAAATAACCATATTTATCTTCTACGGCACTATTTGTAACTTTCTCAATCATAGTATCGTCTAAAGTTACTACTTCCTTAACTTCATCCACAATAATACCTACGGCTGATTGGGGTTCTAATTTAATGATAATTATTCTGGTAGCGTTTGTTACCACATCATCTTCCAGTCCGAATTTCAGCCTTATGCTCATAACCGGTATAATCTCACCTCTGAGATTGATAACACCTTTAAAATAAGACTGTGCCTTAGGAACTCTGGTTATTCTCTGCATTCTTACGATATTATCCACATACTTGATGTCTATACCATATTGTTCAATACCTATCTTCACCACAATATACTGTTTTGAATCATTTACATTTGCTTCCATAGTTTCCACCCCCTTAGACTAAAGTATTTACATCAAGAATCAGGGCAACTTCGCCATCACCAAGAATGGTTGCTCCACCAATAATTTTATTATTATTAATGTACTTACCAATGGATTTAATAACTATTTCCTGTTGTCCGATTAAGTTATCTACTACAATACCGGCTAACCTGTCTCCCTTGGAAACAATAACTACTGTAAGGTTTTCCTGTTGTTTTTCTGTTTTTGGTACTTCCAGCAGTTTATCCAGACGGATAAGAGGAATTACAGTACCTCTTAAGTTAATTACTTCTTTTGAATGAACATATTTAATATCTGAATTTGCAACATCTTCTATTGTCTGAATACTTCCTAATGGAATAGCATACTTTTCTGGTCCCAGTTCCACCATAAGTGCCTGGATAATAGCAAGTGTTAACGGAAGACGGATAATAAAATTACTTCCTTCTCCTAATTTTGTTTTTGCTTCTATATCGCCGCCGAGTGCCTCTATCTTAGTTTTTACTACGTCAAGACCTACACCTCTGCCGGAAACATCCGATATAACTTCCGCAGTTGAAAAACTGGGTCTGAATAATAAATCAATAACTTCCTTATCTGTCATTACTTCAGCCTGATCTGCAGTAATAGTACCTTTTTCAACGGCTTTTTTCTTAACTTTCTCTACATTAATCCCTGCACCGTCATCTCTTACTTCAATTACTACATTATTACCATCCTGGTATGCATCCAAGAAGATAGAACCCACTAAAGGTTTACCGGCAGCAACACGTTCTTCATTACTTTCCAGACCATGGTCAGCTGCATTACGAAGTAAATGCATTAACGGATCACCAATCTCGTCAATAACCGTACGATCCAGTTCTGTTTCCTCACCGGTCATATACAGTTCCATCTTTTTATCCAGTTTCTTTGATAAATCACGAATCATTCTAGGGAAGCGGTTTACTACACTTTCAATTGGAACCATTCGTACCTTCATAACGGATTCATGAAGATTGGTTGTAACTCGTTCCAGATATTCAATCTGTTCATTAAAACCGGATTCATTTTTCGTATTTTTCTCATTGGAACTAATAGAAACCAAACCATTTTTCGCAATGATTAACTCGCTTACTAAGTTCATTAAGACATCCAGTTTTTCAATATCTACACGAACAGAGCGGTTAACTACCGGTTTCGATGTTTGTTTTGCTGCCGCTACGGCTCCTTTACCGGTTATTGCAGTCTGGCTTGCTGCTTTTTCCTGATTTGTTTCCATTGTAACATTATTATCTTCGACTGTGTCGTTAATTTCGCTGTTGTCTACACTGATTTGTTCAATAGCAACATCTTTTACTTCGGATACATTCATAATCGTGCTTTTAATTTTATCTACACTTACTTTTGATAATAAAATTACACTAAAATCCAGCTCGAATTTTTCATCTTCAATATCCTGTACTTCCGGCTGGGATTTAATCACATCACCAAGTTCCTCCAACGCTTTAAATACTAAAAATGCCCTGGCTGCCTTTAAAATACAATATTCCTGGATAAAAACAGTAATACCGAATGCATTGATGCCCATATCCTCTGCTTTTTTTATTGCTCTTTTTTCGTAATCGGCAATAGTCAGGTTGTTATATTTAATGACAGTATTATCTGCTGTATTAGCTGCAGTATCGGCTGCCGATACAACTGCTTCCGTTGATTCTTTCTTTGTTTCCTTGGCTGTTTCTTTGCCTAATCCAATATTTAATATTGTATTTAACTGATTTATAATATCTTCGTAGTCTTCGGTTCCTTCGTCCGCACTTTCCTGAATATTACTTAAATAGGCTTCTAAAGCATCCAAACCTTTAAATAATACATCAACCAAGTCTGCAGTAACGCCCATCTTACCGTTTCTGATTTCTGAAAAAACGTTCTCCATATCATGGGTGAGCCGCTGCATTCTCTTATATCCCATGGTACCTGCCATACCTTTCAGGGAATGGGCAGCTCTGAATATTTCATTAATCGTTTCGGTATTTTCCGGCTCGGTCTCTAAAACTAATAACTGCTCATTCAGACTCTGTAAATGTTCTTTTGTTTCATCGATAAAAATCTCAAGATATTGACTAACGTCCATCTTAACACACCCCAAGTTCTTTAGTATAGCACCCGCTATCTGGTTTAAAGGAACAATTTCGTTCACAAGCCCTGCTTCCGCAACCACTTTAGGCATACCATAAACCGTGCTGGTTACTTCATCCTGTGCTATTACATAAATATTTTTTTTTTCTTTTAATTTTTTGATGCCTTTCGTACCGTCGCCACCCATTCCGGTTAATACAACGCAGATAATTTCCGTATAATCCGTATCAATTAACGATTCATACATAATATCAGCACAGGGCTTTAAGCCGTTCCTTGCCGGTTCCTCCGTAACTGACAACTGCCATGAACCATTTCCTGCCGGTAATAAACGCATCTGGTGTCCGCCTTTTGCGATATAAGCAGCTCCATTTTTAATTATTTCTTTATCTGCCGCTTCTCCTACCTGAATTTTGCTCATCTCATTCAGCCGGTTTGCTAATGAAGCTGTAAAGCCCTCCGGCATATGCTGGACAATCAGTACACTACAGCCCAAATTTTCCGTTAATAAAGGTATCACCTGTGCAAGTGCTTTCGGTCCTCCTGTGGAGCAGGCAATTGCCACTAGTTTTTTAGTATTTAATGATTTAATAACAGGTCTTTCTGCTTGTACTATTTGAATGTTAGGCTGTTTCTTAGATTCAATTGGATTGACTTTAGACATGGTCGGCTGTTCCAGCGGTAACACATCTTTTGCTGTGACCTGGTATAGTTTCGTTGCTACTGTCAGGCAGTCAATAATCTTATTTTTGAAATTATCACTTTTCACATCAAAAAAGCTATCCGGTTTTGTTACAAAATCAAAAGCTCCTAATTCTAAAGCACGGATTGTTTCTTTGGCACCTTCTTTCGCTACCGTACTTACAATAATCACTGTAGCTTTCACTTTATGCTTATCCAATTGTTCCAGTAATTCCAGACCGCTCATCTTAGGCATATTAATATCTAATAGGATGGCGTCATAAACTTCTCTTTCCTGAACTAACAGATTAAGCGCTTCTAACCCATTTGTTGCTACTTTTGTAACTTGAAACCTTGAATCTAAATTTATTATATCAGAGAGCACTCTTCTCATGAGTGCAGAGTCATCAACAATCAAAACTTTTTTCTGCATTTTCCGCCTCCGTTTTACTAAGTTCGCCCTTTTTCTTTTTTTCTTTGACAACGTTCCTCTTCAAAAATAAATTTGATAATAGCCTCTCTCTCTTCTTTTAAAATATCTATAAATTGAACGCGATGTTCATAAAATCCCTGACGATTTATCATTTTATTCGAAGATATAATCATAGCCTGTATATTAAAATTTTTAATACCCAAGCTGTTATTAAAATCCATGGACATCTGTATCATATTGCCATGTTCATGACTATGTTCTGAAACAAATCTTGCTCCGCCACCGCTTATATCTAAAATCGTCCCGGATAAACATTCTTGTTTTAAATTATCTAACGTGTTAATATATTCTTGTTTTTCTTCTTCATCTTTAAAATTATTACTATGTAGTTTATTTAAAATCGATATTTCCATATCCGTAATGAAATAATATTTAAATTCCAGTAAATATTCCAGTCTATAAAATTTTCTTCTCTGGTATTTTTCCAGATCCGAAGTAAATTGAACATTCAGAACATAAATGTTATTGATACGTCCGCGTTCTGCAATGACACATTTACATTGAAAAAGGCCCTTTTTGGTAAAAAAACAAATATTATATTTGTCACCCACCGATAATGGGATTATCCTGCCTCCTTCTATGGGCATTAAAATACTGGCTGTATCGTCATTGATAAAATCTAAAACCTGACTTTTATAAACTCTTTCATTTTCAACTTTTTTTGTACTGAAGTTTAATAATTTTAATTCCAGTTTATCACCTATGGATACTACATCACTAACCATATACTGCCTCCCTGCCCATTATTTCTTAAATTTTAAACGGATTAAATTAGAAAAAAGTCCTGTTATTCCATTGCTGGAATGCACTTTATTTGTAACATTATTACATAATATATTAGCTAATTCTAAAACTGCTTTGGAAGAGGACGAATTTGGATACAAGGTAGAATAAGGTTTCTGCTGCATTACGGATTTTGATACATTGGGATCTTGAGGAACCGCACCAAGAAACTCCATTTTTACGGTAAGAAACTTCTCTACTACTAAATTCAATTTTGTATATAATTGTTTCGCTTCCTCATAGGAATCTACACGGTTTGCAATCATTTTTATTACTGTACGATCCGAAGATATGTCCATCTTCCGGTTCAGCGTTTTAAGTAATGCATAGGCATCCGTTATTGATGTGGGTTCCGGAGTCACTACTAATAATACCTCAGAACTGGCAGTTACAAATTCCAGCACACTATCTGTTATGCCAGCTCCTGTATCAATAATAATTACATCAGCTAATTCATCCAATTCATAAAGTTTCTGTGTTAAGAATAATATTTGATCTCTATTAATATTCGCTAATTCATGTATACCGGACCCACCGGATATAAAACCAATATTCTCAGGACCTTTTGTAATAATGTCCGAAAGTCCCTTCCCACGGAACATTAAATCTGCCAAATTATACTGAGGTCTGATTCCCAGCATAACTTCGACATTTGCTAATCCAAAATCAGCATCCAATATAATAACACGTTTTCCGAGTCTGCTCATCTGTATACCTAAATTAACAGATATATTTGACTTTCCAACACCGCCTTTTCCGCTTGTTACAGTTATAACGCGGGCTATTTTTCCGGTTTGGTTTTGGTTATTAATAGTCGGCTGACCCTGACAGGCAGCGTTTTTTTTAATGATATTTCTTAATTGTTCTGCCTGATCCATTAATCATTGCCTCCTAACAACTTCTTAGCAGTTTCCTGAGTGTCAATCTTACCAATATCGTCCGGAACATTTTGTCCATAAGTTGCGTAAGATAAATCAGCATTGGTTAACATTTTAATATTAAATATATTTCCAACGGATATGGTTTCATCCAACTTAGTAAAAATAAGCCTATAATTAGTGATTTCTGAATAACTTTCCGTTATTTTGATTAAATCTTTATATTTGGTTGTAGCACTTAGAACCAGATATATTTCCCTTTCCTTTACATCTATAGATTGTATTAACCTTTCAATATCATCTCTTTGTTCACGGTTTTTATGGGATCTGCCGGCAGTATCGACTAAAACAACATCAAAATCTTTAAAATCTTCTCTGGCTTCCTTAATTTCATCCTCAGAATAAATTACTTTCATGGGAACACCAAGAATATTGGCATAAGTTCTAAGCTGTTCCACAGCAGCAATTCGATAGGTATCTGATGTCAACATAGCTACTTTGGCTTTTTTATTCAGCTTTAAATAAGAGGCAATTTTAGCAATGGTAGTGGTTTTCCCTACCCCGGTAGGTCCAATAAAAAATATGAATTTTGTTTGGTTATCAAGAAGTTCAATTGTCTGAGGCTGCCCTAATTTCAGAATAATCTTTTGGTATACATTTGCCAGAACATTATCTAAGGATGCATCCTTTTTAAATTTATTTTCAATTTCACTTAAAATTTGATTTACAAATTTTTCATCCATTTCATTTTTTACCAGTTGATTGTAGATCAGCTGCACATATGGAAGACTCTTATCCTCTTCCTTTTTTACTTCTGCTTTTTCTTCCATTCGTTTCTCATTCAACTGTTTTTCTAATAGATTTTGAAGATTATTTAATTTTTTTTCAATTGCTGAGGTTTCATTCTTTTCTTCAGGCAATTTATTTTCATTCTCTTTTCCGGTTAAAGAATTTTCATTATCATAAATAATATTAGGATTAAATTTAAAACTGCTCTTTTCCGGTTTTGCGGTATCTTGTTTATCAGAATCCTTTTTCGCAGCAGACTGCGAAATGGTATCATCTATTGCGGCTGTTATCTCAACAGAAGCTCTCCGGAATAGTTTATATATTCCTTTGGGCGAAACTGTTTTAATATTCATTACAATAGCATCTTTACCCAACTCATCTTTTGCAAGCATAATTGCCTCAGTTTCCGTACCTGCTTGAAACTTCTTAATTATCACTATACTGTCACCATCCCTACCGACTGTAATTCTACATTAGATTCAATTTCATTATAAGATATAACGATTAAATCCTTAAAATAGTCTTGTGTTAATTTTTTAAAATACATTCTCACAATCGGGGAAGTAATAACAATTGGATTTTTACCGATGTTCTCTAATTTTTGTATTTCTTCCTCCACAGAATGTATTATGTTTTGTGTTTTATCCGGGTCTAATGCCAGATAGGCACCCTGTTCCGTTTGTTTTACAGAACCCATGATTTCTTGTTCAATCTTTGGATCAAGGGTTACGACACTCGTAGTTTCACTGGCCGGAAAATATTTGCTTGAGATTGCTCTTTTTAAACTTTGTCTTGCATACTCCGTTAAAACATCCGTGTCTCTGGTCGTAGCAGCATAATCTGCCAAGGTTTCAAAAATAGTTATTAAATCTCTAATAGAAATACCTTCTTTTAACAGATTCTGTAATACTTTCTGAATCTCACCAACACTTAATAATTTGGGAACTAATTCTGTTATAAGGGTAGGATTTGCTTCTTGTACATTATTAATGAGATTCTGAACATCCTGTCTGGTTAATAACTCATGTATATGTCCTCTTATTATTTCTGTTAAATGTGTTGCTATAATGGATGGGGGATCTACCACGGTATAACCCACAGACTCTGCTCTTTCCCTCTGATTTTCAGTTATCCAGATTGCTGGCAGATGGAATGAGGGTTCAAAGGTTGGAATACCTGTGATTTCTTCTTCTACAAAACCTGGATTCATAGCCATATAATGATCAAATAAAATTTCACCCTCACTCACCGGGATACCTTTTATCTTAATTACATATTGATTCGGATTAAGCTGGATATTATCCCTAAGACGTATCATAGGTACAACACAGCCAAGTTCTAAGGCTATTTGCCTTCGAATCAGAACAACTCGGTCTAATAAGTCACCTCCCTGATTCACATCAGCCAGAGGGATGATACCATAACCGAATTCTAATTCGATGGGATCAACCTGTAACAGGGATACAACATTTTCAGGTTTTCTGATTTCATCTCCTGATATTTCATCCATGGAAGCCTGCTCTTCAATATCATCCACTTCAATCCTTCCGGCTATCACTCTTCCGCAAATAATAAATACCACACCATAAGTACAGAAGACCAAAGCGCTTAATGGAGTTACAATACCCAGAAAAATTAAAGAACCACCAACCATATATAAAACTTTCGGTATGGAAAATAATTGCTTAACCAGTAAATCTCCAAAATCTGCTTCTTTGGACACTTTTGTAACAAGAATACCGGTTGCTAAAGAGATTAACAGGGATGGAATCTGGCTTACTAAGCCGTCACCGATGGTTAATATGGTATACTTATTAAAAGCTTCCGCCATTGGTATACCCTGTCTTATAACACCCATAGCGATACCACCGGCAAAATTGATTACCGTAATGATCAAGCCGGCTACCGCATCCCCTTTTACGTATTTGGTAGCACCATCCATGGAACCAAAGAAACCGGATTCTTCCTGGATTTTTTCACGTCTCTCTCTCGCCTGTGTATCAGTAATTGCACCGGTATTAAGATCCGCATCAATTGCCATCTGTTTACCTGGCATTGCATCCAGTGTAAATCTGGCCGTAACTTCCGCAACTCTTTCAGAACCTTTATTAATTACCATAAACTGAACTAAAATAAGAATTATAAATACAATTATACCAACTATCGGATCTCCGCCGCCGACAAACCCACCAAAAGTTTCTACTACATTACCTGGTTCACCGGTTGTAAGAATTAATCTGGTGGAAGATACATTTAAGGAAATGCGGAATATAGTAGTAAATAACAATATGGTCGGGAAAGACGCCATATTTAATACTTCCTTTGTAAATAAAGCATTAAACAGGACAATTAAGGCTAACGAAATATTTAAAGCTAATAAAATATCCAATAAAACGGAAGGGATTGGTACAATCAGAAAGATTATTGCAGCCAGCAGATACAGGCCTATGGCTAAATCTGTTTTTTTCATTTATACACCCACCTCATATCGTAAGCCTGCTTGCGATATTGCCACTAGTAAATGTGGTTGAAAGATTTATAAAGTGGCATCCTTTCTTTCATTATATTTTCTCTCAACCTTACTTTCCCCTGGTAATCTTACCCAAACATGCTAAACATGCTTGTTCTTTAAATTATATACATAAGCCAGAACTTCAGCTGTCATCTGGTATAGTTCCGGCGGAATCTCATTTCCAATTTCAACATTATAGTATAACATTCTGGCAAGGGGTTTATTTTCTACAATTTCAATCTTATTTTCCCTTGCAACTTCTTTTATTTTTTGTGCTAAATAATCCGCACCCTTTGCAATAAGGACCGGCGCTTCTGAGGTTTCTTTATCATACTTAATCGCAGCAGCAAAATGAGTCGGGTTTGTAATAACTACATCTGCTTCCGGTAAATGCTGCATCATTCTTCGTTGTGAAGCCTCTCTCATCTTTGAACGTATTTTACCTTTAACCTGAGGATCTCCTTCCGCCTGTTTGTACTCATCTTTGACTTCCTGTTTGGTCATCCTCATATCTTTTTTGAATTTTAATTTCTGGTAAATGTAATCGGCAAAACCAATTATTAAAAATATAATGCTTATTTTATAACCTAAATCTAAAACGATGTTTCCGATTAAATAAATTGCCTGTAATAGTTCCATATCATAAAGCTTTAAGAGTATATCTTTGTGTTTTATTAAAGTATCATAAGCAACATAGGTTATTACTCCAATTTTTAGAACCTCTTTAATCAGTTCTACAATTTTATCTTTTGAAAAAATTTTTTTAAATCCTTTGATCGGATTAAATTTACTGAATTTCGGCTGAAGCGGCTTACCGGTAATCTGCCATTTCACCTGTGCTATATTCGTTATGATTGCTACTACAAAAGCCGAAATAAATACCGGTATGGATATTCTGATAATGGTAAATGCCGTGTCCTGAAAAATCCATTGTGCCGTAGCATGAGTAAAATCATCATTTGCATAAAGTTCGATACTGTTATATGTTTTTATAAACGAATTGATAAAATTGTTACCAATTACCCCAATAAAAGTCTTTAAAGTCCAAAATAATGCTAAAAGTGCTGCTGCCGTAATTAAATCCGTGCTTTTCGCAACCTGACCTTCTTTTCTTGCATCCGTTAATTTTTTGGAGGTAGCTTCTTCCGTTTTTTCCCCGCCGGCTCCTTCTGCAAAATATTGCAGTTTATACTTTAAAAGCCTCTCCATGCTATTAACCTCCCCATGTAAACCCTTGAGATAATGCTTCTATTGCAGATTTCATCATAGCCAACATCTCATCAAATATAAATCCCGAAACCGTCTGTGTAAAACCTACCAGTAGAAACAGTATAAGTAAACCAACAAAAACTTTCAGCTGTAAACCGATTACAAACATATTTAATTGAGGTGCTATCTTAGCTAGGATTGCCAAAATGGAATTTACAATCAGCATTCCTGCAAATACTGGTAAAACAATGCGAAATCCAATGATAAAATAGTCTTTAATGAATTTGAGCATAAGAATATATAAATTAGGGCTGATGGAGGCTCCTCCTATGGGTATTACTTTAAAAGCATCAACCATTGCCTTAATAATATAGTGATGTAAATTTGTCACTAACATCATTAACATGACAATGTAAGAATAATAATTACTGGTAATGGTTGTCTGTACATTGGATACCGGATCGAATTCATTTACCATGGAAAAACCGATTTCCATATCCATCATACTACCTGCAAAATTCAGAATATAATAACTGACATTAGTAAAAAAACCAATTATCAAACCAACCATAAGTTCATTGATTACTAAAGCAGCATAACCAATAACTCCATCATATTGGATTTGTCCCGGTACTGTCTGAAATAATATCAAAGAAAAGAACAGGGAAAAACCAACTTTAACCTTTTGAGGAACATTCTTTAAGCTAAAAAACGGCGCAACATAGACGAATGCTGTTATCCTCACTAGTATCAGCAAAAAAATCTCAAAGTTATGTACTGTAAATGTCATTAGGACTTAATGTAGTAGCTGATATTGGTTATCAGATTGATTGTAAAATCTCTAACTTCTGTCATAATCCAACTTCCAAACAGCATAATAACTAAAAATACGGCAATTAACTTTGGAACAAAAGTGAGGGTTTGTTCTTGAATCGATGTTACTGTCTGCAGGATACTTACAACCAGACCCACTACTAAGGAAGTTAACAGCATCGGTGCTGAAACTTTTATAATTAACCAAAGTGTATCTCTGGCAATATCAATAATAATATTTTCATTCATTTCAACCTCATTTCCTGATAAACCCCTTCCTGACTAAACTGCTTATCAATTAATAAAATGTTTTTACTAATTCACCTATAATCAGTCCCCATCCATCTGCCAGTATAAACAACAGTATTTTAAAAGGCATTGATATCGTTGTTGGGGGAAGCATCATCATACCCATAGACATTAGCGTCGATGCAACGACCATATCTATCACTATAAATGGGATATAGATAACAAAACCTATTATAAATGCAATACGCAACTCACTTATAATAAAAGCCGGAATAATAACTGTCGTCGGAATCTTGTCAACAGAATCAACCGTCCCGATTTCAGCAATATCCATAAAGAGTTTTAAGTCTTTGGGTTTTACCTGTTTCAGCATAAACTCCCGAAGTGGAGCAATACCGGAAGTGATGGCTTGTTCCTGAGTTATTTCTCCATTTGATAATGGTTTTATAGCTTCATTATTAATTTGCGTAAATACCGGTGACATGATAAAAAGTGTTAAAAATAATGCTAAGCCGATTAAAATCTGATTCGGCGGAGTTGTTTGTGTTCCAAGAGCAGACCTTACGAAATGAAGTACTATTAATATACGGGTAAAGGATGTAACCATAATGATTATGGAGGGCGCTAATGATATCAGGGTTAAAACAACTAATATCTGCAAAGTGGAAGTTAATCCGCCGGCTTTTTCTCCGGTATCCAGGTTAAATTCAAAAGGTCCTATATTCCCATTCAGATCCACATCGGAATTATCTGCAGTGTCTGCATTTTCTTCCGTCTGGGTATCTGCCGTTTTATTATTACCCGTTTCCGTAGCATAAACAGGCGTAGCAAAAATAAAGGTTAATATACATATCACAAATAAGATTCTGATCTTTTCATACATGCTTCTTAAGTGCCGCTTAATAGATATATTCATGAATACCAACCTTTACTACTGATCATTTCCCTGATCATTTTTATTTTTATCTTTTATTTTTTTCAATGAAATATTGAATATATCTGTGAAGTTATTTTTTTGTAGTTTTAAATCATCCTGTTTCAATATTTCATTTTCATTTAATTCTGTTAAAAACCGTATATCATCCTTACCTACTGAAATCACAAAATATCTTGTACCAATTTGTATTATCTGTAGGTATTTATTCTGAGCGATTTTATAAGTTTCAAGAACTTTAAAATTACTGTTTTTTGTTATATTTAATTTTGCTCCGCCAACAAATTTAGTAGTATAATAAGTAATAACCAGTATGAAAATAAATAGAATACTGACTCCAAGTAATTGAAGCAGATTATCCAGGTTTGACATTCCTGCCGTTAAAATTATCATAGTTGCTCCCATTGCATTACTGCAAACTTAACCAACAGCTTTTTTAACTGCCTCAAGTACTCTGTCCGCCTGGAATGGTTTAACAATAAAATCCTTTGCACCGGATTGGATCGATTCGATAACCATGGCTTGTTGTCCCATAGCCGAACACATAATAATATTTGCACTTGGGTCCGCTGCTTTAATTTTCTTTAAGGCCTGGATTCCGTCCATCTCAGGCATGGTAATATCCATCATTACTAAATCCGGTCTGGTTTCATTATATTTTTCTACTGCTTTTACTCCATTTTCAGCTTCACCAACAATCGCATAACCATTTTTACTCAAAATATCCTTAATCATCATTCTCATAAAAGCTGCATCATCACAAATTAATATACTTTTTGCCATTTTGTTCTAATCTCCTATCATATGTTTTATATATTAGTTATTTAATTATTTCTGTAACCCGGATACCAAAGGATTCTTCGATGACAACAACCTCACCTTTTGCTACAAACTTGCCATTTACCAATACATCAATCGGCTCTCCTGCAAGTTTATTTAATTCAATTATAGTTCCTGGTGAAAATTCAAGTATTTCTTTTATGGATTTACTTGTTCTTCCTAATTCAACGGTTACTTCTAACGGTACATCCATAATCAGGTCTATGTTTTCAGGCTGAATAACTGGATTTTGAGGTACCATAAACGGTTGGAACTGAGCTGGCTGTACATTCACATCTTGAACTGGTGGCATCATAAAATTCATCCCCCCATACATATTTTGTGTGCCTTGCATTGGCTGCATATACGGCATCTGTCCTTGCGGAATCTGCACGTTATTCGCTGCGGCATTATTGACCGGTTCTTCTTGTTTTATCTGCGGCTGTGATACTTCTACTGCTTTTTGTGTACTATTTGCTGTCTGATCTTCTTTTATAAATTTCCTATATAAATCCCTTGCAAAATCAAATGGATATAATTGCAGCAATTCGCTGTCTACCAGATCTCCGATTTGCATTTTAAAAGATACTTTCGTAAATCGGCTTTTCAGGAATGGAGATATATCTTCTGCATCAATCGAATCATTCAAATCTACCAATTTAGCTATCGGAGGACTGATATCCACTCTTTTTTCCAGCATAGATGAAATAGATGTAGATGCAGATCCCATCATCTGGTTCATAGCTTCACTGATTGCACTTAAATGCAGTTCAGAAAGTTCCCCATCTACATTAGTACCATCTCCGCCCATCATCAAATCGGTTATTATCTTAACATCGGATTCTTTCAATATCAGAATATTGTTACCATCCAATCCGTCTTTATAATAAATCTGTATAAAGACACAGGGTCTGGTGTAATTATCCGCCAAATCATCCCATGTAGCATAAGAAACTACCGGTGTCGTAATAATAACTTTTTGGTTAACCAGGGAAGATAAAGTGGTTGCTGCTGTTCCCATACTTATATTAGAAATTTCACCTATTGCATCTTTTTCGGCATCGGATAATGATTCTAATTCTGTGTTAGCTTCCGCACTCTCTACGTTAGAACTCATCCCACTTAGAAGCGCATTAATCTCTTCTTGAGATAACATACCATCCATATTCTGTTACTCCTCTCTAATAATTGATGAAATTCTTACTGCATAAGAATCTGAAGATGCACCCGGTAATGCTTTAAATTTATTTATATTTCCAACATAAATATTCAGCTCATCCTCTACTTTTGTATTTAACTTAATAATATCGCCTCTCTGTAAACCGAGAAAATCATTAACTGAGATAGCGCTTTTACCAAGAACTGCCTTAATAGGAATTTTTGCTTTTGATATTGCAACTTCAATTAGTTCTTTATACGTTTCGTCGTCTTTAATCTGCATGGTTGAGAACCAGTATTTGGTATTTAATTTATCTATAACACTCTCCAAGCATGCATACGGCAGACAGACATTCATCATACCTTCCACATTACCAATCTTAATATTCATAGTCACAATGGATGTCATTTCACTTGGTGCAATAATCTGCGCAAATTGTGAATTCGTTTCGATTCGGATTAATCTTGGTTCTATGTGGATGACATTATTCCACGGTTCACTTAATAGATTGGTACATACATTAAATATTCTTTCAATAACGGTTAATTCAATCTCGGTAAAATCTCTTGCTTTCTCTAATGGGACGCCGCCTCCGCCTAACATACGGTCAACCATTGCATATCCGAGATTGTCTGCAAATTCGATTATGATATTTCCTTCCAGTGGAGAGAAATCTACGATTCCTAATAAAACCGGATTTGATAAAGCATTGGTAAATTCAGAATAGGCAACTGCCTCAGAATTCATAACTTCAACCTGTACATTTTTTCTAAAATATGCCGGTAAATTCGTAGAAAGCAATCTCCCATAATGTTCAAATATAATCTCTAAAGTTCTCAGGTGTTCTTTTGAGAACTTTGACGGCCTGGCAAAGTCGTAATTCTTTACCTGTTTTTCACCATTCCCCTTAAATTCGTCCGCGTCTAGTTCACCACTGCTTAACGCCTTAAGCAGATTGTCAATCTCGTTTTGAGACAAGACGTCGCCCATTGTCATTACCTCCCGGGTGATTACTTAATACTATATTATCACATAGTTCGAATAAAATCACCAAAATATTTTATTCAACGACTAATTTCCCAACTGAAATACTTATAATAAAATCTGATTTAAAATGTTCCTGTATCTTTTTTAAAATCTCAGATTTTATTTTATCTTTATTTTCAGTTACAGTGGAAACCGTATATTTCGAAAATTCATCGTTAATAATTTCTGTAATGGAACTTTGATTCGTTGCAATTGTAGGCTGCAGAGATTTGTAATCTTCCGATTTCGTATTAATGGACAGGGATACGGATACTAATGCATAATGACTTTTTGTATCACCCGGATCCTGCTTTAAATTAATCGTCAAATCTTCCGGTATCTGATAAACCTCAATATCAGCAATATTAATTTGATTCGGATCATTGGCATCCGGACTCTCCAATTCCAAGTCAATGGTCGATGCTACTTTTGATATTAGATTGTTTGTTCTCATCGTTGTTGGTACTACAGCAAATACAATAACTGCAGTTAAGATCATATTTAATATTCCTAATGCTAAGATGATAATAGTTAAGAAGTTTTTTTTCATAATGTCTCCCATCTGCCTAATCAGGCAAGTTTCTTATGTCTTAATTATTTATATCATTATATATTTTAATCTCAACACGTCTGTTCTTTGCTCTGCCCTCAGGTGTAGCATTACTAGCAACCGGATCATATTCTCCTCTGCCGGTCCAGCTTAGCGTTTTCGGATTTAATCCTTTTTCGTTCATTAGATATGTAGCAGCATTTAACGCTCTGGCAGATGATAACCAATTATTATTTTTATATATATTGTTAATATTCACAGGCACATTATCCGTGTGTCCTTCTAATTCGATATGATACTCCTTATAAACCTGTAAAATATCCCCGACCTTACTGAAAATAGGAATTGCTTCGAGTTTAATATCTGCCTTTCCGGAATCAAAAAGGATAGAACCGCTAAGTGAAATTTTAACATATCGGTAGTTCGTGTCCATACTTAATTCAATATAATTATCCAGGTTTTTTTGCTCCGCTAAATCAGAAACTTTATCATAAATAGCTTGGGAAGCTGCTTTATTTTGTTCTAACAATTCCTGCATGGCTTCAGACTGTTCGTATTCATCGGAAGCTGATGAATCCTCACTGCTCTTTCCTGTAGTATTATAATAATCGGATAAATCATTTAGCTGTGATATACCTGTTGAAATTAATCGTCCCTCATCTACGGCGGAACCTCCGCCACTAAATATACTAAAACTGCTTGACATGGAAGCAACTATTTCTTCATATTTTTCGGCATCTACCGTTGAGGAAGCAAAAAGTAAAACGAAGAAGCATAATAGCAGATTCATTAAATCCGCAAAAGTATTCAGCCATGGTGAACCCGCACTTTGTTCTTCGTCATTTTTCTTTCTAGCCATCTACTTCACCGCCTTCAGCAGCATCAAATTCTATTCGATTCGCAGGATTTAAGAATGACTTTAATTTTTCTTCAATTACTCTGGGGTTTTCTCCTGCCTGGATTGATAATAAGCCCTCAACAATAACTTCTTTCATCTGGATTTCAGAAGAATTATTGATTTTTAGTTTATTCACAACCGGAATACATACCCAGTTTGCTAACAAAGATCCATAAAATGTAGTAACTAATGCAACTGCCATATTTGGACCAATTGTAGATGGATCATTTAAATCTTTTAACATGTTAATTAAACCGATTAAGGTACCAATCATACCCCAGGCAGGACCCATTGCAGAAAGTTTATCCCAAAATCCGATTACTTCCTTATGTCTTCCCTCAATACAATTAAGTTCTGTTTCCATAATACTTCGTACTAATTCCGGGTCAGTACCATCTACAATTAATAAAATGCCTTTTTTTAAAAATTCATCTTCTATACCATTTGCTGTTTCCTCCAATGCCAGAAGACCTTCTTTTCTGGCTACATTGGATAATCCGATAATACTTCTAATCGTTTCGATTTCATTCACAGCGGGAGTATGTAAAACTAATCGGAAAGAAGCTAACTTTCCAAGATATGATTTCATATTTGGTTCCATGGTTATTAATGTGGTAAATGAACCACCGAAAGTAATTAACACGGATGGAATATCAATGAAGTTCATTACCATGGTAAAATCAAAACTCATTGAATCCTGCTGAAAAGCAATACCAAATATCATTATAATAATTCCGCTTATTAAACCAATAATAGAAGCTATATTCAAAACGCCACCCACCTAACTGTATTCTTTAATCATAAATATAACGCGAAAAAAGTTCTTTTTTGTATAATTTTACAAGATTAACAATCTCTTGTCTACTCTCTTTTACCAGTATTTTTTTCCCAGTCGTAAGTGTAATGACTGTGTCAGGAGTTTCTTCTATTGTCTCAATTAGATCTGAATTTATTGTTATATTCATATTATTCATTTTCGTTACATTAATCATTAAAACTCTCCCTATATACAAATGGACTATTTGTCTTTACAAATTTGGTTTTATCTGATGGCAGATGGTAATCCGCCATCAGATATGTATCTTACCTTTTTATATTTCACAGATGAAATATATTAAATCAATACTAACGTTTTAAATTAATTAATTCTTCCAGCAATGTATCTGAAGTTGTGATAACCCTGGAGTTAGCCTGAAAACCTCTCTGGGTTGTAATCATATCTGTAAACTGCGCTGATAGATCCACATTGGACATTTCCAAAACGCCTGTAGTCATACCACCGCCATCACTGGTAACATCATGTCCGATTCCGTCGAAACTGCCGGAATTCAGTGTTTCAGCAAACATATTGTTACCAACTGCTTCCAAGCCGGATGGGTTTGAGAAAGATGCCACAGCAATCTGACCTAATAATTTGCTGTCCCCATTGTCGTATTTACCATAAATTTTACCTGATTCATCAATGCCGATACCGGTCATGGTTCCGGCTTTTCTACCACCTTTTTTACCGTCGGTAGTACCGTTATCACCTTCTATCGAGGTTGTTCCGCTGGCGCCGTATTGTGTTATGGTTGAAAAATCAACGTTAACGTCTTTGAAAGGATTATTTCCGGTAACACCAATGCTTAATCCTAATGACTTCGTATCATCTGCTGATGCAGTTGGAGCCGTTGCGCTATCATCAATTCCGATAAACTTACCGCTTGCATTAAAGGACATCGTATTGGTTCCGGTGGAAGCCGGCCAGGTTATTTCACCGGTATCCGGATCTACATTGGAATCTGCTATATCCGGTAATGTCTGACCGCCAAATTTAACGGTACCAATTGCAGCATTAGCTATGTATTTTTTGTTTGTTTCATCATAAGTAACAAAAATCGATTTGCCGTTTTTATCGGTAATATCGGAGAGTGTCACGTTATATACACTCGTAGAGGTTGTTGTTTGTAATACTTTAAATTTTGCAGTATATTCCTGTCCTATACTGTCATAAAAGGATATCGAAACGAATTCACCGCTTCCGCTGCTGACAATATTCTTATCCTGAGGATCAATATTACCCGATATATTAGCTTCCGTAGTTGCCTCCGGTTCAGAAAAAAGATTCTCCGGTGACATAACTCTAAGGGGTGATACCGTATCCTTCAAAATAGTGGTCGGATCAGCAGGATCCGGCTGCCAGCCCATAACAACTGCGCCGCTTGAAGTAGTAAGGGTACCATTTTCATCCGGAAGAAAATCACCCGCTTTGGTGAAATAATTGGTACCTCCGCTGTTAACGATAAAGAAAGAATCTCCTGAAATCATAACATCATATGGATTATCTGTTCTTTGGGAGCCGCCGGTCTGGGTAATCGATGCAACTATGGAAGCAACGCTCGATCCAAGACCGATCTGCATTGCATTTTGTCCGCCGGCACCGGTTGTCTCATTGGGACCTGTAGCACTTTGTAATGTCTGATAATAGATATCGGAAAAATTTACGGAACTGGCTTTAAAACCGACCGTATTAACATTTGCTATATTGTTACCTATAACATCCATCTTTGTCTGGTGAACCCGTAAACCTGAAACACCAGAATATAATGACCTCATCATAATGAAATGACCTCCTTATTATTATGTGCTGTCGTACCCAATCTGTCAGTCAAGGGTACTATGCCTCCCTTAGGTCCGGCATATTTTTATATAATGATAGCACCGTCAATATTTGTAAATACTTTGTCATCACTGTCATTTAAAGCAGTTACTACTGTTTTGTTTTTAATGTTAACAATAAAAGCAATATTGTCAACCAATACCAGTGACTCATTTATTCCCTTCTCTTGTGCCTTTCTTGCACCAGTGTTAAGCCTTTCCAGCTGTTCATCGGACAAATCAATATTCCGGCTGGTAAGCCTGTCATTGGCATGTTTTGAAAATTTTAATGTTCCTGTTTCAGCTGCCTGTTGTTTTTCCAATAAATCAAGAAAAGACACTTTGCTGCTATCCGAAACCTGATTTGTAACGGTGCTCTTATTTTTTAAGAGCTGCCCAGTCATTGACTCAATAGAAGTAAAACTAGCTTGTGATATAGGATTCATACAAACCTCTTTTCTGTCTTGCCAGTACTAGCCTTAACAATCACTGATTATGTTAATGGTTATCTATGAAACAGTTCCATCCCCTGTATCCGGATCATCCCCTGTATCTGAATCATCCCCAGCGTCTGGATCATCCCCAGTATCTGGATTCTCAGCAGCCGATTCCCCTTTTACCGTAATAACTATTTCATCTGTAATTGTGGTATATAAAGCATCATTAAAGACTAAGGTCGGTTTGTAAACTCCATTCTCTAAATCTTTAAACGCATCTTTCTGGATCGTTACCTTAGTACCGTTTACCGATACCAGTTTTTCATCCACGACTTTACCTCCAATTACTACTGCCACATCGGTAGCTACCGTATCCCCTTTTCCTAAGTTAACCTCAAAAGAAATATCCTTAGGATTTGCTTTATCAAAAGTCTCTTCAACCTTTTTAGGGATATAGGGAAGACCTTGTTTTATCAGATAAGTAGTGTCAATAACCTGATCTAACTGATCCAGGGAATACAAATTATCATCAATTGCCAATTTTGCAGTTCCATTAGACATAACTACATAATCTACGGTTCCGCTCTTTGTGGTAACTTTGCCGGCAGAATCAGTTTCCTTCACAACAACATTCATACCCACTAACCCAAAGGCCTGGCTATTGGAATATGTCTGATTCAGATTCTGCATCTGTTCCAACTGGGAAAACGTTGCTAACTGTTCAACAAACTGCGTATCCGTACTAGGATTTAATGGATCCTGGTATTTCATCTGGGTTACTAATAATTGCAGGAAAGCATCTTTATCCAAAGAACTGTTGCCGGTTTCTGATGATGACTTTGTACCTGTAGTTGTCTGGTTTCTCAGACTATTAATAATCGATTGTGTTGATTCGCTCATTCTTTTCTCCTTTCTCCTAAATTAAGCGGTATAATCAATACTACTGCCGGTTTGGTTCATCAGGCCGATATCCTGCGTTTCACTATCATTGGAATTTACCGATTGATCTGCTTCCATTAAATTTAAATTATGATTCTGTGAATGATTCTGCTGCCCTTTTTCACTGCCGCCTGGCGTTTGATTGCTTTGGTCAAAGGAAAAATTAGAAACCGTTACTTCAATGGATTCTACTTTTAATCCCTGATTATTTAAGTTATCCTTTAAAAACTGCATTTGACTTTCGATTGCTTCTTTTGCTAATTCACTTTGAGCTGTAAAATGTGCAGTCATAATTCCGTCTTTAGCAATAACGGACAGATTGATTTTACCAAGATTTTCCGGGTTTAACTGTAATTCCATGGATGTCTGTTCCGGCTTAATCATAATTTTAATCTGTTCTACGATTTGTCTTGTAATATCCTGCATTTGTCTTACATTAGCTATCTGTTCCGTAAAACTTAACCCGGTATCATTTCCTTTCACAGCGAGATTTTGAATAAACGTATCGATAGGTGACTGAGTTTTTACTTCCGGTTCTTTCTGTTCAGAATCATGGGCAAAGGATTGATTTACATCAGTATCAGAATCCTTATCCGTAAATTTATGTACTTCGAAAGTAATTTCATTTTGCATATCATCTGATACGTCACTTACTTTCTGCTCCTTTATATCCTGTACCGTTGAAACTGTCTGAGCATCCGTTAATTGATTCTTCTGAAAGCGGTTTATTATATCCGTAAGTTCTTCTTGTGAAATAGGTAAATCCGGATTAGATTTTAATTCATCTACCGCTTGTATAAGCTGGTTTACGGTATCAGCAAGGTTTTCATCTGTTAAAATATCCGAAATATTATCTGCTCCGCTAATTTGTAAAACCAATTGTTTCAGATTATCCGGATTAAAAAGATCCATAGTTGTAAGACCAAGGTCTTCCATTGCTTTGTTTAATTCTTCTTCCGTAATTCCCAGATTAGTCTGTACCGTATTTTGCAGCATACCTAGAATATTTTGAATAATTTCCGCATAACCGGCTAAATCCGTATTATTCTCTTCCAGCTCATCCATTTGCAGGTTGTTCGGTTCGTTTTTATTTATTTCTTTACCGGTTGTCTGAGTATCTTTAACCGTTTTGGTATGAACGTCCGTATCTTGTCTGATAACAGTTTGTTTACCATCCGTAGTTTTCGTATCTAGTTTACTGCTGTCAGCCTTCTCATTCAAAGTACTATTTTCGTTTTTATCAGCACCTTTGGATTTTAAACTACTATCCATAATACTGCTGAAATTTTTACCGGAACTTTTTGCTACTGAAGATGTATTGTTACCGCTTTTTGCATCAGGGAATAAATTAGCTGTCTGTGCTTTAATGCTTTGGGTCGTCATATTTTCTCCTCCTTTCTTTCGTAATATTTATACTTAAGGGGTATTTATAGGAAATACCGGCATAAGTCTTTTGTAAAACTAATTATTCGATGTACTATCACTTTCCGCCGAATTTGAATTTGTTGTTTCACTTATACTTTTATTCAGCTTTTCCGCATCCATATCAAGCATCTTTTTTGTAATTTTCGCAGCGGCGGTTGGATCCATTTGTGCTAATATAAGGGAACTTTCCGATGGCCTCATCGCTAAAAGCATCTCGGCTACAAAATCGATATCAGCAGTCATGGTTTGTAGGACAGCGGCTGCTTGTGCCGGTTTCATCTTACGGTAAATATCAGCTTTTTCCTTTATTGCCGCCGAATATTGCAGCTGTTCGATAACCTGCCTGTATATTTCTTCCGCATGGGTCGGGTCAATACTCTCATAATATTTTTTATATTCTTCAATGTCCGGAGCCTGATCTGCAAAAACCACATTCTCTTCAAATTCTTTAACTTTTTCTTCAAAGGCTGTCTGATTCTCTTCAAAAACTTTTAATCTTTTAACTTCAGCTTTTAATTCATTAAGCTTATCTGCATCAGATTTATTGTTTTTTGACAGACCATCAATTTCAGCTTCTAATTCTTTAATACGATTAATTGCTTCTTCCAAGGTGGAATAAGGATAATCTTTTTCGTAAGCTATTTGTTCCTCAGGTACATCCGGTAGAATTTTATTTACCAGAGGTACATCCTTTAGTAAAGGTCTTAATATGGAATTGCCAAATCCGCCGACGTCGAGCTTAATTAATACTGCAAAAACTGCCAGCCAGATAAGGACGATAAACAATACGATGACGGCAGCTATTATTTTACTCCCCGCACTTTTTTCATTTTCATTATTATCAAGTTCCTTGTTTTTTTTAGCCATTTTCTTTCCTCCTAGTAATCGGTAGGATTATTATATCTAAAACTGATTAATTCATCGATTTCTTTTCTTTGATCTGCTTCATATTCATTAAAAAAATTTGTCAAAGCATTTTCCTTTAATTTTTCATGGGTTTTTCGGTCCTGCATAGCCGCATTTAGACGCAAACGTGCGCTTTCAAGCTGTTTTTCCGCTTTTTTAACGGCAATTTGCTGCTGCTCAATAAAATGTTTCGTTATTTCTATTGCTTCCTCACATTTTCGTATTTCCAGAAGTTTTAGTCTGGACAACATAAGACTTTTTTTACGTTCCTGATAAAGGATTATCTTATTCTTTAGAGTCAATAATTTATCTTCCTCTTCCGTAAGTTTCATACGTGCAAAACCGTAAGCTGTCTTTGCCTGATCTTCTATTTTATATTTAATGGATAAAATATTTTCCATCTTATAGACAAACTTAGTAGCCATTTATTCACCTAATCCTCAAAAATCTCCGCTAAGGAATCTATGATTTGTCCAAATTCCAATTTATTATCAACATCCTGCATTAAAAATTCATTCACTATATCAATCTTTGATATAGCATAATCAATATTTTTATTGGATCCGTTTTTATAGGCACCGATATTTATCAAATCTTCCGCTTCACTATAAGTCGCTAAAACCATTTTCAACTTTCCGGCTGCCGCTTTATGTTCCTTTGAAACAATGGATGACATAACACGGGATATACTCTGAAGTACGTCGATAGCCGGATAGTGATTTTTATTGGCTAATTTTCTGGTCAGCATGATGTGCCCGTCTAATATACCTCGTGCTGTATCCGTTATCGGTTCGTTAAAATCATCACCATCAACTAATACCGTATAGAGGCCTGTTATAGACCCGTGTTCGGAATTACCTGCTCGTTCCAATAATTTAGGCATTTCGGAATAAACGCTGGGCGGATACCCCTGGAAACCGGCGGTTCACCGGAAGCTAAACCGATTTCTCTTTGTGCCATGGAAAAACGGGTAAGAGAATCCATCATTAACAATACATCATTCCCCTGATCCCTGAAAAATTCCGCTATGGCTGTTGCAGTTTTCGCCGCTTTTTTACGGATTAAAGCCGGTTTGTCCGATGTAGCGACCACCATTACCGAACGTTTTAAACCCTCTTCTCCCAAATCTCTTTCAATAAATTCCCTTACTTCTCTTCCACGCTCCCCAATTAAAGCAATCACATTGATATCTGCTTTCGTATTTCTTGCAAACATTCCAAGGAGGGTACTCTTTCCTACACCACTGCCGGCAAAAATTCCAATACGCTGCCCCTTGCCAACAGTTATCATAGCATCAACTGCTTTCACTCCTAACGGTAGTACTTCGTCTATTAACTTTCGTTTCAAAGGATCCGGTGGCTCCGCTTCCACTGAATAACCGATTGTAAGTTCAAGACTGGAATTATCAATCGGTCTTCCTAATCCGTCTAAGGTTTTGCCAAGCAGACTTTCACCAACCCAGACTTTTAGCGGTTCATTAGTGGATTCCACCGTACTTCCAACCCCAACACCCTCCACATTACCGTAAGGCATTAATAATATCCGGTTATCCCGAAATCCAACTACTTCAGCCATAACAGTCTGTTTTTTATCCTTTGAGACAATAAGACATAAATCATTCAGATTTGCTTTGGGACCAATGGATTCAATGGTTAAGCCAACAACTTTAACTACTTTCCCCAGAGATTTTTCATATGATTTGTCAACTAAATTCCGGTACTTATTAAAATCTACAGTAATCATAAATGGCTCCCATTTCATAGTTTTATGATAGATTTAAATCTGCTAATCAAGATTACCGGATAAAAGTTTAATATCCTGTATTAAATTACTTAATTGAACATCCAGACTACAGTCAATTATACTGGTATCCGTTTCTATTAAACATTGATTTTTCAGAAGCTCTTTATCTAAAGTAATATCAACTGTTGTTTCTTCTTTTACAAGAGCTATTAATTCGTCTTTTTTCGACATTATAAAGTCAAAATCATCCGGTGAAGACCTGATTATATAGGTTTTACTGTTATCAGCATTTAACATTGCTTTATGTATCAGATAATGAATTACTTCCTTTTTATCTTCCGCTATAATTCCGGTAACTCTTTCAACCAGCAAAGCAACGATTTCAGCAAACTGTGGTTCCAGATTCTTTATCTGATCCAGATATTCCAGATTCTGCTTCCGGGTTAACTGCTCCAGCTCAATTTCCTTTTGCCTGATTTCCGACATTCCCTTATCCAAACCATCCTGATACCCCTTATTACGCGCTTCCTCATAAAGAAGTTCACTGGTTCTCTTTGCTTCCAGTTCTGCGGATTTTAAGATTTGTTCAGCCTGCTCTTTTGCTTCGTTCAAGATTTCTTCCCGTTTCTGATTCCATACTTCTTCTTCCTCTTCCTGGGAAACCGTATCTATGACTGTGGCTTTAATTCCCTCCGTAAAGATTGCACTTTCCTCTTCTTTTACAGCTGCTGTTTCTTCCCAGGCGGAATCTGTATTAAATTGTTTCGTTAGGTTTATCAGACGAAATTGCTCGCTTCTTTCATTCGAATCAATAACTTTTTTATTCTCACCATTTACATAAATAAATCGTGATTTTATAATATTAGACAATAATCTCGTCACCTCCACCTCTGGAAATAATAATTTCAGCGGAGTCCTCTAATTTTCTTATTATATTAACAATCTTTTGCTGTGCTTCTTCAACATCTTTTAATCTGACAGGACCCATAAATTCCATATCTTCCTTAATCATTGTAGCAAGACGTTTTGAAAGGTTGTTAAATATAACTGTCTGTACTTCTTCATTGGAGCCTTTTAAGGCAACTGCCAACTCGTTATTGTCAACTTCTCTAAGTACTCTCTGTATCGATTTATCATCAAGAGAGAGAATATCTTCAAATACGAACATCTTTCTTCTGATTTCATCGGCTAATTCTGGTTCTTCGATTTCCAAAGTTTCCATAATGTGTTTTTCAGTTCCACGGTCAACTGTATTCAAAATAGCTACGATGGAATCTACACCACCAACGATAGTATAATCCTGATTTACCAAAGAGGATAACTTACGTTCCAGTACTCTTTCCACTTCTTTAATAACATCCGGTGAAGTACGGTCCATTTGAGCAATACGTTTTGCTACATCCGCCTGTTTATCCGGAGGCAGAGCTGAAATAATGGATGAAGCCTGGCTTGAGGAGAGGTATGACAAAATAAGAGCGATCGTCTGCGGATGTTCGTCCTGTATAAAGTTTAACATCTGACTTGCATCTGTTTTTCGTACAAATTCGAAAGGACGAACCTGCAAGGAAGCCGTTAGTTTACCAATAACATCCTTCGCTTTTTCTTCCCCTAAAGCTTTCTCCAAAAGTTCTTTGGCATAAGCGATACCACCTTCGGCAATATACTGCTGAGCTAAACAAATTTCATAAAATTCATCCAAGACCTGTTCTTTCGTAGCAGGTGAAACACTACGGGTATTGGCAATTTCTAAGGTCAGCTGTTCTATTTCATCTTCTTTGAGGTGTTTGAAAATACTGGCCGACTTTTCGGGTCCCAGGGCAATTAAAAGAATCGCTGCTTTTTGGACCCCTGTTATTTCACTATTCTTAGCCATATGGTATACTCCTTTAAGTTACTTGCAATACAGTTTCTTTAACCCCATTCATCATTCAGCCAGTTTCTCAATAATTGGGCCACTGCATCAGGGTTTTCATCCACAAATTTTTCAATCATCTTCTTAGTCTCAGATTTCTCACTAAATTCTATATCATCCAAAGACTGGTTTTCTTTTGTTGTAGCCAAGAGCTGTTCTACCGATAATTCCGGTTCTAATTCCGTTACTTCAACCGGTGAAGTACCTTTAAATACTACATATACCAATAAAGCTATAATTAACAAAGCCAGAATAATCTGAAGGTAGAAAGTGAGACCTCTTCCGTTTGCTTCTTTCGGCACAAATACTGGTTGTTCATATGCAACAATAGATAATCGATCAACCGGTATACCAGTAGCATTTGATACCATATTGTAAATGTCATCACCAATTGTAATCGGTTTCCTATCCTGGTTTTGTGCTACATATTGATTAAATGTCGTCCCATCTAACAAGCCCTGAGCTTTTAAGTCTTCCTCTTTATAAGTTACAACCTTGGTACATACAATACTACCGGAGGATTGATCCGGTATTACGGCACCGACTTCATATTCCGTATTGGTTACTCTTTCGCTTGGCAAATACTCAATTTTAACCTGTGAGGATGAGGAACCTTGATTCTTATCCGTCTGTACATCATAAGAGGTCTCATCATTAGAATCAGTACCCGGTGTTCCCCCTGCATCATTACTTGTATTTTGGGTATCATAGGAATAATACGTTTTATATAAGCCCTGGTCCGAACCTTCTGCAGGAATCTGTTCGGTGTATAATTCTGTAACCTTGTCCATATTAAGCACCCAGTTAAACATAGGCTGAACGTCATTATAACCTAATTTCATCATAAGCATATAGATATTGTTGTTATATGTATTTTGAAGTTTTTCGCGATAATCCAAGACAGAGTTGGCACTTCCAGAATACAAATCATCTTTGCCTCCAAATAAGAGGTTGCCGTTCTGATCAATTACCTTAATTTTCTCTGTAGATTCGTTACCTATTGCCGCTGCAACATATTCTGCAACAGCCTGGGCAGTAGATATATTAAATTCATCCGTGATGGTTAAAGCCACACTGGCCGGATAATCCTGCTTTTCAGATAACACACTGAAAGTATTCTCCTGCGGCACATAAGTAACCTGTGCATCTTTAATACCGGTCATTGTAATTAAATATTTTCTGATTTCTGATTGTATATATAAATGATTCTTTAAATTCCTGTCACTATTGGTAGTGCTCAAATCATTATTCATCAATTGTTCCATAGTTAACCCGGAGGTAGGAACATCACTGCTGTAAACCAAAAGAAGAGCATCTGAATATTTCTTTTTATCCACCATAATAGTAACTTTATCACTACCAAGTTTATAAACAATCCCTTCGTCATCCAATAGTTTTGCTACAGCACTTGCATCCTTTGTTGTTTCATTTACAATTAAAGTTTGATACCTCGTCCTGTTCATAAATGTTACTAAGATAATCAATGCCAAAAAAACAGTAGCAATTACACTAATAATAATTGTTTTCTGTTTGCTGGTATATTTATTCCATTGATTTAATAGCTGAACCGGTATCTGTTTTAGTTTGTCTACCATGTTACTGCTCCTCTAGTCATCGAGTTAGAATTGGAGATTCATAATCTCTTTATAAGATTCTAATACCTTATTTCTTACTGCAACCGTATATTGCAGTGATAGGTTGGCCTTCCACTGTGCAACCTGCAAATCATGGGTATTTTCATTAAAACCCAATGCATAAGACATCTCCGCTTTCTCAGCAGTATTCGTTAAATCGTTTGTATCCTTTACCATGGAGAGTGCTGATTGAAACAAGTTCTCAAAAGTTTCATTCTTATTCGTTTTATTAACTGTAGCTGTATTTCTGTCAAACGTACTAAGATCCGATATACTATTCAGTAATGCTATGTCCATAAGTTACCCCCTATTATTTCCCTACTTCTAATCCCTTTAAAGCCATATTCTTAGTGGCATTAAAAGCTGTAACATTAGCTTCATATGATCTGCTTGCATCAATTAAATTTGTCATTTCAGTTACCGTGTTTACATTTGGATATGCAACATATCCTTCTTCATTTGCATCTGGATGGGAAGGATCATAAACCATCTCCATAGGTGTCTTGGTATCTTCTACAATCTGAGTTACTTTTACTCCGTTACCTACTTTTACACCAGTTTTACTATTTAATATATCTGCAAAGGAATCTGTTCCTTTTTCTGCAAACACCACCATTTTTCGTCTGTATACTTCCCCGTTTTCATCCCTGGTCGTTTTTACGTTAGCAATATTTTGTGATATGATGTCCATTCTTAATCTCTGTGCAGTCATTCCGCTTGCACTGACATTCATTCCATCTATTATAGACATATATTCCCCTCCTAATTATTGGTCAAAACAGATTTAATTCTGCTGAATTCCTGCGTCATGGCATCTAACAATGAATAATATCTTATCTGATTTTCTGCCTCATTTGCTGATTCCGTATCAATATCAACATTATTTCCGTCAAGACGATAACTTAATGAAGAATGATCTGTATATACAGAAGCTTCTAAAGAATTCAGGTCTATATCAGCAATTTTCTGATCTAAGGTTCCCTCCCCTTTTAGTTCATTTGCCAGATAAGTCTGAAATTCTATATCTTTTCTTTTATAATTTGGTGTGCTCACGTTCGCTAAATTATTGGTTATTAACTTATTCCTCATCCAACTGGCATCTGCTGCTTTATTCAAGACATTGATATAATTAAATGCATTCGAACCTATCATATTTACACTCCTTTCGTATCTGGTATAATTATAATTATTTTATGACAAAAAAACAAGCAATATTTAAACAACTAGTACTATTATATCATAAAATGTAAAATTTTATCGACAAGATTGTAATAAAACATCAAAAAAGGGGATTTATGTACAAAATCATCATAAATCCCCCTAATTATTTAATTTTTGTATAAATTTTATAAAAATCACAGTCCTAAATAAATCATTTTATTTTATTTAAAATATAACTTCATAAATTTTCAAACTATTAATAAAATTCATTATTATAATTATTTATTCAATTTTTTTAATTCATCAAATACCACATCATTTAATACCTTAATGTAAGTACCTTTCATGCCGGATGACCTGGACTCGATTACTCCCGCACTTTCAAATTTGCGCAGCGCATTCACTATTACGGATCTGGTTATACCGACCCTGTCTGCAATTTTGCTGGCAACCAGAATTCCTTCATTGCCTTCCAATTCTTCAAATATATGAATAATAGCTTCCAATTCGGAAAATGACAGTGTACTGATAGCCGATTTAACAATTTGAACTTTCCTGTTCTCTTCGGCATTTTCTTCATTAACGGAACGCATCATTTCAAGACCGACAACCGTAGTACCATATTCACTTAATATAATATCATCCAGATCATATTGTTTGCTGCTTTTATATAGGAATAAAGTACCAAGTCTTTCGCCGGCGATATCAATTGGATTTATGATCGCCTGATAATTATTCTCCTGTACAAATTCAAACCCTAAAGTCAGCAAATTAACATTCTCTTTTGTAGACAATATATTTAACAATCTTTCATTTAATAACTGGTCAATATATCCGCCTACTGTGTCCTTAATTAATTCCTTGATTTCAGTGATGTCATCCCTGTTCTTAATTCCTAATACTTTACCCTTTTTACTTATCACAAGAATATTGGATTCCAAAATTTCACTTAATACTTCACAAATATCATTAAAGACAACCTTATGGGAATTATTATTGTGTAATAGTTTGTTAATCTTTCTTGTCTTGTCTAGCAACTGTACGCTCATGTAACATCCTCCCAGTACCCCCACCGATTTGATACTTATCTTCTCCCAGTATCCATCTGTACTATTCACATATTAATTTATCAGAATTTACTCTCAAATTTCTGATAATGGCGGTGTACTTTACCGCCGTACATCTGATTATAGAAACTAATAAAATTCTCTATAATTTAAACGAATAAGCCTCATAATTGTGTCATCAAATAAATCTTACCATACATTTTTCATAAAAACAATAGTTATTCACGTATTTTGACACACATATACCAAAAAAAATGTTATTTTTATCTTATTTATCAATTTTTAGCAACAATACATCCACATTTTTCGTCATTACATACTAAACTTGATCCTTTTTCAACCATAATTCCATTACATTTTGGGCATCTGCTTTCCGATGGTTTTTGCCAGGTCATAAATTCACATTCCGGATTATTCTCACATCCGTAATATCTTCTTCCTTTTTTGGTCTTACGGATAACCACATCTTTGCCGCACATCGGACAAGCAACTCCTATTTTTTCCAGATAAGGTTTTGTATTACGGCAATCGGGGAATCCCGGACAAGCTAAGAATTTACCATGCGGGCCGTATTTTATAACCATGTTACGGCCGCATTCTTCGCATATTACATCAGTTTTTTCATCTTCTATTTTAATCTCATCCAGGCTTTCTTCTGCTTGGGAAACGGCAGCCTCTAAATCAGGATAAAAATTACGCACTACCGTTTTCCATGCAACCGATCCATCTTCAACCCTGTCAAGAAGGGACTCCAGATTCACTGTAAAATTTACATCTACAATACTTGGAAATGCTTGTTTCATAATATTATTAACGACTTCCCCAAGTTCAGTTACATATAAATTTTTATTTTCTTTCACAACATATCTGCGGGCTAGAATCGTTGAAATGGTAGGTGCATAAGTACTTGGCCTTCCAATACCCAGCTCCTCTAATGTTTTAACCAGAGATGCTTCCGTATAATGTGCCGGAGCTTGTGTAAAATGCTGGGAAGGGTTAAATTCCTTTAAATTTAAATCGGCATCTTCCGTTAAATCCTTTAGCATTAGATTATTTTGCTTTTCATCTTCTTCCGTTGTATATACGGACATATAACCATCAAATATTAATTTAGAACCGGAAGTAGAAAAACGGTATCCGTTTCCATCAATTTTAACAGAAATTGTTTCATATTTAGCAGGCTGCATTCTGCTGGCAATAAATCGTTTCCAGATCAACTGGTATAGTCGGAATTGATCCCTGCTTAGGGATTCCTTAAGTGCAACAGGTGTTATGTCTACATAAGTAGGCCTGATTGCTTCATGGGCATCCTGTATCTTTTTACCGCTATCCTTACTTTTTTCCTTATCTGCAACAAAATCGCCCCCGTAATTGGCTGTTATAAAATCTCTTGCTGCTACATCCGCTTCTTCTGAAATTCTGACAGAGTCAGTACGAAGATAGGTAATCAAACCGATCGTACCATGATTTGCAACATCTACCCCTTCATATAATTGCTGGGCCAAACGCATGGTTTTGGAGGTTGAAAAATTTAAATTCTTAGCAGCTTCCTGCTGTAATGTGCTGGTTGTAAAAGGAAGCGGTGATTTCTTCTGTCTTTCTCCTCGTTTTATTTCCGTAATTTTATATTCGGCATCCTTAAGTTTATTTAAAATATCATTTAATTCATCTTCCGAATGAATCACTGTCTTATCACTGCCGTAACCGTTAAATTTAGCTTCCAGAGGCCTTTTATCACCTTTTATATGAAAAACAGCTTCCAGGTTCCAGTATTCTTCCGGTACAAATGCATTTATTTCTTCTTCCCTGTCACAAATAATTCGAAGAGCAACAGATTGAACGCGCCCCGCGCTCAAACCTCGTTTTACTTTAGCCCATAGGACGGGACTGATTCTATAACCTACCATACGATCCAATATTCTTCTGGTTTGCTGAGAATCCACCAGATTCATATCAATATCCCGTGCCTGCTTTATGGAAGATTTTACTGCATTTTTTGTTATTTCATTAAATGTGATTCTGCTGGATTTCGCTTCATCTAACTTTAAGGTTTTAGATAAATGCCAGGAAATAGCTTCTCCTTCCCGGTCAGGGTCAGTTGCTAAATATACTTTATCTGCTTTTTTCACTTCTTTTCTAATTTTAGCTAATAAATCACCTTTTCCTCTTATTGTAATATATTTAGGTTCATAATCATTTTCTACGTCAATTCCCAACTGGCTTTTCGGCAAATCCCTCACATGTCCGTTTGATGCTATAACTTCATAATTATTACCTAAAAACTTTTTTATTGTTTTCGCCTTAGCCGGTGATTCCACTATAACTAGATTTTTTGACATATACCCACTCCCCTTATTTGGTTCTATAATGTTTCAATATATAATTAAGATATATAAACATAGTAATTTTTTCTGATTTGTTTAATATAATTTTTCAATTCTAAGTTCACAAGAATTTCCGTTAATTCCATTATACTTAAATTAGTCTCTCCAGCTATTTCATTCATATGCTTTGGAAAGAAACTTAAACAAGCATACACTATTTTTTCTTTGGTTTCAAGTAATTTATCAATTTTTTTCATTTGGTTTTTACAATTTTTATAAATAATTCCATAATCATCCAGTATATCTTCCGGTCCTGTAACCATCTTGGCACCAATTTTTATCAGGTTATTACATCCCGCACTCAGGAGGTCGTTTATTCTTCCCGGAATAGAATAAATATTTTTCCCCTGCTCCAAACCCATATCTACCGTAATTAAAGAACCGCTTTTTTCTTTTGCTTCTATTATTAATATTCCGTCGGACATACCGCTGATCAAACGGTTTCTTATCGGGAAATTACAGGCTTTCGGATAACAATTAAGCCCGTATTCTGATACGATCCCACCCTTTTGCTGCATTTCCATATATATGTTAAAGTTCTCTTTGGGATAGCAGATATCAACGCTGCACCCCTCAACTGCACAGGTATAACCTCCTGCCGCAAGAGCGCCATCATGAGCATAACCGTCAATTCCCCTTGCCAGTCCGCTGATAATCTGGACACCTGCACTTGCCAATTCGTAAGAAATGTATCCGGCAGTTTCTTTACCATAATCAGAACAGTTTCTGGCCCCTACGATTGCGATGCTTAACCTGTTCTCTTCCGGTAATTTCCCTTTAACATAAAGACCATACGGCGGATTGTATATATTATGCAGTTTAGACGGATAATGAGCCTCCTCTTTCGTTACAAAATATATGCCTTTGCTGATTAATTTAGCATAGTTTTCTTGTATTCTTCCCACCTCTTTACTATTTATAATTGTATCTTTATCAGCATCCGTTAATATTCCGATTTGATTCAGCCCAGTACCTTTATCCATAAAAACCTGTTCCGGTGTTTCAAAAAAATCCAATATTGCCTGTATTTTTTTAACACCAATCCCATCCAGATTGCATAACCAAAACCAATATTCTTTATTTATCATGCTTTTTTCCTCTCCTGTTCCATAATAATGGTATATATAAAACAATATTTTATCTTTAAGTTTTACTGCCTGTTATTATATCTAATCTTCCCAATATTTCTTATCTAATGATCTATAGCAAATCGCTTCACTTAAATGTTTTTCTTTAATGTCCTCGGAACCGTCCAAATCGGCAATCGTGCGTGATACTTTTAATATCCTGTGATATGCCCGGGCGCTTAAATTCATCCTGGTGAAAGCTTTCTCCAACAGGCCCTTTTCTTTTTTGCCTAACTTGCAATACTGATTTATGGTTTTAGGTGTCAGTTGGGAGTTAAAATAAAATATTTCATCCCTGTAACGTTCTAACTGTATCTCTCTGGCTGACATAACCCGCTTTCGAATGCTTTCCGAAGTCTCCGATAGTTTATGATTTTCCAGGTCTTTATAATTAACCTGCAGTGCTTCAATGCAAATATCAATCCGGTCTAATAACGGCCTGCTTATTTTCCCAATATACCGCTTTACCTGATTTATTGAGCAGTTGCATTTGTTACGGTCCGGATAATATCCGCAGGAACATGGATTCATGGCTGTAACCAGCATAAAATCCGCCGGATATTTATAAGTTCCATAAAGTCTTGCAATGGTAACTTCACTTTCTTCAAGGGGCTGTCTTAATATTTCTATGGTATTACGGTTAAATTCGGGAAATTCGTCAAGGAAAAGGACACCGAGATGGGCTAAGCTAATCTCACCCGGCATGGGAGTTCTGCCGCCGCCGGCTAATGCTGCGGCAGTAATTGTATGATGTGGAGAACGAAACGGCCTTTTTTGAATTAAGGAACAGTTATTATTTAATAAGCCGGATACACTGTAGATCTTTGATATTTCTAAACTTTCTTCAAAGGTTAGTTCAGGCATAATTGTTGGAATTCTCTTAGCCAGCATAGTTTTCCCGGCTCCGGGAGGTCCGACCATAAGGATATTGTGCATACCGGATACTGCTATCTCTATTGCTCTTTTCGCCAGTTCCTGTCCGGTCACATCGGAAAAGTCCAGATTGTCCGCATCTTCTCTGGTAAAAGACAGGTCTTCCGTATGAATAAAATATGGTTCCAGGATTGTTTCATTATTTAAAAATCTTACTGCTTCCTGCAGATTTTTAATACCATAAACATCAATACCCTGTACTACGGCGCCTTCCTTAATATTTCCCACCGGAACGACACAACGTTCAAAACCCAGCTTATATGCGGTATAAACAATAGGCAGTACACCATTTACCTTATTAATTTCACCATTTAGGCTCATTTCACCTACAAAAAGAGTTTTATCAAGATTTTCTTGGGGAATATAACCGAAAGCGGTTAAAATTGCGATTGCAATAGGCAGATCAAATGCAGTACCTTCTTTTCTAAGGTCTGCGGGAGATAAATTAATGGTAATTCTCTTGGCTGGCAGCTGAAAACCGGAATTTTTCAGAGATATCCTGACTCTTTCCCTGGCCTCCCTTACTTCGGATCCCAAGTAACCAACCAGATCAAAAATTGGTAGTCCGTCACTGACATCCGCTTCCACGGATACAATGATGCCATCGATTCCGTTCACAGCAGCACTGAAAGCTTTACTGAACATACATGCTCCTTTCATTATCTCTCTAATAAAAGGAAACATCATCCAGATTCAGTATAACAAAGAACCCTGATTCTTACAAGTTAATTTTTTGAAAGATAAAAGAGGTTTCTGTCAATCTAAGATTAACAAAACCTCTTATTCAGAAAATATTTAAACTAATAATTAGTTAACCGTTCCTAAAAGCCATTCTTCTTTTTTAATGGAATAGCAGACATCATCATATACCTGTCCATTATAAATCTGACTTCCCATCCGTAAAATTCCTTCATATTGGAATCCACATTTTTCTATTACCCGTTTGGATTGATAATTAAATGGATAATGATAAATCGATATCAGCACCAAATCCAGTTCTTCAAAAGAATAGCGGACTACTTCTCTTACCGCTTCCGGAATCAATCCCAGCCCCCAATAGTTTTCGGAAAGTACATAACCGATCATCCTTATGTTTTCTGCATTTCTTTTTCTGTCATTATGTAATCCGATTGAGCCGATTACTTTCCTATTCGATTTATAAACTACTGCCCAGACTTCTTCCTCCTCAATAAATGAATTTAGTATTTTCTGTGATTCGTCAAGACTTTGATGAGGTTTCCATCCTGCCATAGGCCCTATGTTGGGACTTTTAGCATACTCATAAAAATCTTCCAAATCAGAAATCTCCCAATTTCTAAGCAACAACCTGTCAGTTTCCAATACTTTCATAACTACCTCCCCTCATTATGAATTTAATAATTAAAAATGATTATTTTCCAGGATATTTTATGATTAAATCCAGCTCATCCTTATATTCATATTTTATGCTGTGAAACCATACATGATAATAAAATATTATTTTAAATTATCCTTATCCAGTATCTTCTTTAATTCATTCATAAAAGTATTTACATCTTTAAATTCCCTGTAAACGGAAGCAAATCTCACATAGGCGACCGGATCCAAATCTTTTAGTTTATCCATTAGTATTTCACCGATAATAGAACTGGGAACTTCCTTTTCTTCCAAATTAAAGATGGCATTTTCTACTTCATCCACTAAAGCATTAATCTGGTCAACAGATATAGGTCTCTTATGGCAGGACCGGAATACACCCGCTTCAATCTTGGCCCTGTCATAAGGTTCTCTGTTATTATCTTTTTTAATAACGACTAATGGAATCGCTTCTACTTTTTCATATGTTGTAAATCTTTTGGAACATTCATCACATTGACGTCTTCTTCTGATAGAACTGTTATCATCTGCAGGTCTTGAATCGATAACCCTGGTATTTTCTTTACCGCAAAATGGACATTTCATTGTTTACACCCATTGCAATCTGCAATTGCATACCACAGACAAGTCTGCGGTACTGCCACTTAATAAAACGTGAAACATCATTCACTGGTTGAAAGAATCTGTATGTGGCATCCTTTCTCTTCTTATATTTCCTTTCAACCTTATACTTCTTTCTCATTATCAATTTTCGTTAATTACCCCTAAATCAATTTTACTAAACTTCATTTAGTTATATAGTTCTTTTCTTGCCAATATTTTAATATAATTATAGCTCGATTATATTGAAGTTTTACCTTTTGGTCAAGTCATTTTCTACATATATCCATATTTTAAAACATATATTTAATAATAAATGCAGCTGCTTAACCGAATCCAGTGAGGTGTTAGCAAGATGAGAATGTGTGAGTTAAAAGAAAAGGAAGTTATAAACTGCAGAGACGGTGAAAGACTTGGCTTTATTTGTGATGTGGAAATCGATATACATACCGGAATTGTTGTTCGGCTTATAGTGCCTGGTCCATGTAAAATATGGGGAATCTTAGGGAGAGATCAGGAATATGTGATTGATTACACCTGTATCAAGCAGATCGGTGCCGATGTAATCCTAGTAGATATTGATTCGGAGAAAGCTCTTGTAAAATCTGCTTTCCTATAAAAAATATGGTTGTCGCAAAATTTCTTATAATAAATATTAACAGGTAACTATTTATATTTTTTATATTTGAAGAATTTTGCAACAACCCAGTGTTCTTGTATTATAATATTTTATTTTAAAGTATTTTCTTAATTTCAGAATTTTTATTAAAGTCTTCAATCATATAATATGCACTTATACCATATCAATATATTAATAATTATTGTACCAAATAATTTTTCATACTTTTTAAAGCTGATTTTTCAAGTCTGGAAACTTGAGCCTGGGAGATACATATTTCCTTGGCTACCTCCATCTGTGTTTTACCTTCATAAAAGCGCAGTTCAATAATATTTCTTTCACGTTCAGATAATTTGGATAGGGCCTCTTTTAAAGAAATTTCTTCAACCCAGTTTTCTTCTTTATTTTTTTTATCACTGACCTGATCCATAATATAAAGCGTATCTCCGCCTTCCGAATATACAGGTTCATAAAGTGAGACAGGACTTTGTATTGCATCTAAGGCAAATACGATATCCTCTTTGCTCATACCGATTTCGTCGGCAATTTCACAAACGGTTGGTTCTTTATCATTCTTTTTTAATAAAGCTTCTTTGGCATAAATAGCTTTATAGGCCGTATCCCTAAGGGAACGGCTGACACGTATACTGTTATTATCTCTTAAATAGCGCCTTATTTCGCCTATAATCATGGGAACAGCGTAAGTTGAGAATTTAACATTCTGCGTAATGTCAAAATTATCGATTGCTTTCATAAGTCCAATACAACCAATTTGAAATAAATCATCAACATTTTCATTGCTATTGGAAAAACGTTGTATAATACTAAGTACCAACCGAAGATTACCTTTTATATATAATTCCCTTGCTTCTTTATCCCCCTTTAATATACGCTTAAATAATTCTTCCTTTTCACTATTGTTCAATAATGGTAATTTCGACGTATTTACACCACATATTTCTACCTTATAAAGAGCCATATTGAAACCTCCCAAATTATATTTACTAAATTAATGATTCACTATTTGGGTTCTCTTTATACGATAAATTAGAATGTAATAATTTCCTTTTTTGGCAGTAATTTTATTCCAGTCTTAACATTTCTTTTTTCAACCGTTTAATAATTTTCTTCTCTAATCTGGAAATATAAGATTGGGAAATTCCTAAAAGATCCGCCACTTCTTTCTGGGTTCTCTCATTTCCATCCTCCGTATTTAAACCAAATCGTAACTGTACGATGATTCGTTCTCTTTCACTGAGCTTAGACAACGCTTTTCCCAAAAGTTTCCGATCCACTTCTTCTTCAATATTTTTATAAATAACATCTTCTTCCGTGCCTAAAATATCAGATAAAAGTAATTCGTTTCCGTCCCAGTCAACATTTAATGGCTCATCAATGGATACTTCCAGTTTTGTTTTATTATTTCTCCTTAAATACATTAATATTTCGTTTTCAATACACCTGGAAGCATAGGTTGCAAGCTTAATATTTTTGTCCGGATTATATGTATTAATTGCTTTAATTAAACCGATTGTACCAATGGAAATTAAATCCTCCACGCCAACACCGGTATTATCAAACTTTTTAGCTATATATACAACCAACCGCAAATTATGTTCAACTAAAATAGATTTTGCCTCAGTATCATATTCCGTTCCCAGCTTTGCAATTTCTTCCGCTTCCCTTTCTGCATCCAATGGTGCGGGAAGAACTTCTGCTCCACCAATATAATGTATATCTCCATGACCGTTAAATAATATACTTCTAAAGTCAGGAATAACCCTAAATTGAATTTTATTTGGTATTGTAATTTTCAATAGCATTTTTTACTTTTCCTCCCTTTACACTTTCACCCAATGCACCACTTCCGTACCTATCTGTTACATAATACCCCTATGTAAAATAACCTGATATTCACGTCTTTTTGACAATTTCTCCCTGTTAATGGCCGTATATACTTTCTCGCTGTATATCTTTTCTTCACCATTAAATATAACTACCCGATTCATCACTATTGCAGGTAACATACCGTTTTTTTTACCGATTGAATGATACGGAATCATAATAATATTAAAATGCTCCTCTTCCTGTTCCTGTAAATTGCTGTTTTCTAATGAATTTCCCTTTTCATTCAAAAAGGTGCGCCCTCCATCAAATGTATCTAACATTATTTGAAGTTGATTCTTTTGGCGTACCGTTAATAACGGTTCTATTGCAGCAAATTCTGCAACTATTACCGGCTTCCCATAAATCGGATCATACAAATCATTACCTGTATCTAACAATCCGATTATTTTAATACTCTTATCTCCATATGTTAATTCTGTCTCAAACGTCTGTAATTCCCCGCTTCGTATGTTATTTACAGTAAAAATAAGAATCTTCACCGCTAAAGTACCTACAAGAATCGCCAGGACAAAATAACCCATATTAAGATTCTGAAATAATCTTCCCTGAATTAATTCTGTAAAATAATATCCCAACATGGAGTGATAATAAAGTGAATTTAGTACCCCACCTAAAAAAAAAGTGGTAATATAAAGTATAAAAACTGCTTTTAATGTTGCCGCCAGGTTTCTAAACTGAAATGAAACTATTATCATAGCAAAACAAATTACAACATAAGCAGCTAAAAATTGAATCAAACCGTTTAGCCCCTGCAGAACCGCCAGTATACAGGCTCCCAAGGCTCCTATAGCGGCTCCTGACAATAACCGGAACACAGAATTTTTATACTTTAATATTTTCCTTACTATCAGAAGCAACAGGATATCCATGATAAAATTAATTACAAAAATTACATCTACATAAATCTCAAGGTACAAGTCCACCCCCGCTTCCATAACTTGTATTTCTTTACCTATTATAGCTTCTTTGCCCTGTAGAATTTGTCATTTTCTGGTAATTAATTTGTCTTTTTCATTTACTCATACTTACAAAATAATGGTTAATATATCACTATGGTACTTAAATATGTATTTTTTTTACAAATATATTCTAACTAAAGTTGCATAATATTTCCTGCAAATTTCAAGCCTCCTGAAGAAATGCCATGCTAATACACTACAGTATGCATGCGTGAGTATCCTGCCCGGAGGACTTTTATTTCATACGGAAGTTCTTAGAACTTTCCTTTGAAACGAAAAAGAGCCTGTCCCAACTTTCGGTAAAAGTTGAGACAGGCTCTTTTCAATATTTTTTTATTATTTATTTATGATTTCGGTTTTTCTGTAAAAATTCTGGTATTTTTATACCGCTAGGTTCCGTCGTTCCGGTATTAAAAGGACTGCTGCCGGAAGAAATAGGATTTGAACCTGCGTAATTTTGTGAAGGTGTTCTATTTATGTTGTTGCTGCTGTTTGCTGCAGCTACTTGCGAATGCGCTTTCGCATAAGAGGATGAAGTATTTACCCCGCTGTTAAATTTATATTCGGATCTTGTATTTGGCTGTTTCAAAAAACTGGGTCCGGATACCTGTTCTTTAACTCCGGAAGCTTTACTGTCTAAACCGGTAGCAATTACAGTAATCGTAGCTTCATCCGGAGTAGTTTCATCATACATGGCACCAAAGATAATATTAGCAGAGTCACCGGATAATTCCTGAACCATAGTTGCTGCTTCGTTAGCTTCAATAAGACTTATATCTCCGGAGATATTAATAATAACATGGGTAGCACCCTGTATTGTAGTTTCTAATAATGGGCTGGTGATAGCTTGATTTACTGCATTTACGCACTTATCATCTCCTTTGCCAACACCAATACCAATATGTGCGACTCCTTTATCCTTCATAACTGTCTGTACATCGGCAAAATCCAGGTTAATTAAGCCGGGAACATTAATTAAATCCGTAATTCCCTGCACACCCTGCTGCAATACTTCATCTGCTTTTCTAAGTGCATCCGGCATAGTAGTTCTTCGGTCTACAATCTCAAGTAATTTATCATTAGGTATTACAATCAAAGTATCTACATGTTCCTTCAGTTTTTCAATTCCGCTTAATGCATTGTTCATACGGGCTTTTGCTTCAAATTTAAATGGTTTTGTCACAATTCCTACCGTCAAGATCCCCATCTCTTTGGCAATCTGGGCAACTACCGGTGCTGCACCGGTTCCTGTTCCGCCACCCATACCGCAGGTAACAAATACCATATCCGAGCCTTTGATAATTTCAGTTAACTCTTCCCTGCTCTCTTCAGCAGCCTGGGCTCCGATTTCAGGTTGAGCACCTGCTCCTAACCCCTTTGTTAACTTCTCGCCAATTTGAACACACTGTGGTGCTTTACAATTCTTCAAGTGCTGTTTATCCGTATTAACACAAATAAAATCCACTCCAATGATGTTCTCTTCAATCATTCTATTAACAGCGTTATTCCCTGCACCCCCTACTCCAATAACAAGTATTTTTGCAGTTGAATCAGCTTCATTTGTTCTTATCTCAAGCAAGGTACTTCCTCCTTCACTATACTAATCGTTCTATACTATATTTCATAACCCTGATAAACTAATAACATATTCAAATTAGATTAAAATTTCCCTTTCATACGCTTGTCCTGCTTATATGTATAATTAGACGAGTATATTCTTTACCTATAGTATATAATATATTTATTTACTAAAATAATCAACCCTAAATTAATATTTTTTTACTTCAAAGGTTTGGCAATTATTTCATCTTGTCTCTCTTTAAAATCCGTCATATCCAAAATAATTTTTTTACCTTTTGCCTTTGGTAACACATTCTTTAGTTCAGCAATCTGTTCATCATAAGTATCCCTTTTTCCTAACAAAATCTTAATATCCCCACTGTATAGCGTAACATCCAAATTGGAATTAAATTGAATCGTATTGATTTTTAATCCGAATTTCTTAATTAACTGCGTAATATTAAGAATTACATGGAACAAGGATTTCTTCTGAACTTCGAGTTTCTCATATAAAATAATCCGGTTGAAACTTAAACCCGTTATAAACGGTACCTCATCCAATTTTTCATTCGAACTTTCCACAACAATACCATCTTTGTCAAAATACATATAACCACCCATAAATTCTATACAGCCGGTAATTACTTTCTCATATACATGTATTTTTACTGTATTTTTGTTTACCAATTCGATATCTATATCTTCGACAAATGGAATACTATCTACCTTGCCGTATTTATAACGAAGATAAAGTAAGATTGTATTCCGATCTGTCTTTTTGGTAATCACTTTGTCTTGTAATTCTTCATTTGTATAATGACTGCTGCCTTCTACAATAACCGTATCCAGCCTGCAGGTTACAAACAGTATAAACGCAGGAATGATTATAACAAGGCAGAGAATAAGCAATTTCATCAAGCCCAGTAATAAACCGTTATTATGATATTTTACCCTCTGTTCCTTCATTTCAGCTCCTATCGTATTCACTGCGTGCTATTTGCTGCTTTTTAATACTAGGTTATCATTTTGATGTCTGCACCTAACCCTCTTAAATCTCTACATATGTCCTCATATCCTCTTTCAATAAAATAAGGATTATATATAGTTGTTTTACCTTTTGCCATAAGTCCAGCAATAACCAGTGCTGCACCACCCCTTAATTCACTGGCAAATACCTCACATCCATAAAGGGTGGGCACACCGTAAATAGTAGCTTCCCTTCCGGAGATGCGAATATCTGCTCCAAATTTAATCTGTTCTTTTACATTTTGGTATCTTCCCTCAAATATTTCTTCTACAATTTTGCTGGTACCTGTAGCCATCATAAGAACTGACATAATTTGGGACTGCATATCCGTTGGAAAACCAGGATAGGGCATGGTACGGATAAAAGGTATTGGCTTTGGTCTTCCCGAAGAAGCAATTATAATATAGTCTTCTCCTGTTAATATACTGCAGCCCATCTCCCGCAACAACTTAATAACAGTATTAAGGCTATCTTTGCCTATACCTGTTAATACCGCTTCTCCTCCGGTTCCGGCTACAGCAGCTAAGTAAGTACCTGCTACGATTCTGTCGGAACAAGCGGTATATTCAGTAGGGCGTAAAAAATCAACTCCTATGATTTCAATCGTTTCCGTTCCGACACCTGTGATTTTTGCACCGGCAGCATTTAAAAATTTACATAATTCTGTTATTTCCGGCTCTTTTGCAGCATTGATTATACTGGTTTTGCCTGAGGCTAAAACTGCGGTAAGTATTACATTCTCCGTTGCCCCCACACTCGGGAATTTTAAGAATATATCATTGCCTTTTATACCTGTAGTAGTACATTTAATCAGCCCGTCCTCTTCTTCCAATGAGACGTTCATATCCTGAAAAGCACTTAAATGGTAATCAATTGGTCTTGCACCAATGGTACATCCCCCCGGATACGTAATGGTTACCGAATGTGTACGGCCTAATAAAGCACCCATTAATATGATGGAAGACCGCATCATCTTGACGTAATCTTCCGGAACCGTCGATGTATTAAGCTTAGTTGTATCAATAATGAGAGAAGATTTTTCCCACCATATGTTACAACCGATTGCCTCCAATATTTTAATCATATGAAAAACGTCTAATATCTTGGGACAATTATTCAGCTTTACTATTCCATTTATCAGTACAGTAGCTGCCAAAATCGGTAATACTGCATTTTTTGAACCTTGTATGTTAACTTCACCATTCAGCTGCTTTCCTCCAATGATCTCTATAAATGCCATGGTGCACCTCATCAAACTTGAATATACAATTACTATATGAAATATTCTTTGATTTGTGCCTGTAGCCAAATGGTAATAGTAAATACCTATCTCTCATATTTAATCTGGTTTGAAACACTTAGCGCAATTCCCATTTCAAACAGTAAAACCATTAAAGAACTACCTCCGTAACTGATAAAAGGCAGCGGAATTCCTGTGGAGGGAATTGTATTGGTAACAACGGCTATATTAAGTAAAACCTGTACTGCGATATGTGTCAGTACTCCTGTAGCAATGAGACCTCCATATAAATCAGAGGCATTGATCGCGATCACAAATAATCTCCATACCATTAAAACAAATAACATGATTACGGCGACTGCTCCAAAAAGTCCAAGTTCCTCGCAAATTACGGAAAAAATCATATCATTATGGGATTCCGGTATGAAGCCCAGCTTTTGCATACTCTCTCCAAGTCCTTTGCCAAAAATTCCTCCGGATGCGATGGCATATAATCCCTGCAAAATCTGATATCCTTTTGGATGGGTTTCAACATTCCTCCAAACATCTATACGGGTGCTTCGGTAACTTACCCCGAATACAAAAGCAGCTCCGATTGCTCCCATTATGATTCCGGATGCGACAAAATATAATTTTTTCCTGCTGGCTACAAAACAAATTGCAACCATGATAGCGGACATTACTAATGCAGTACTAAAGTTAGGTATTAAGACCAATACAATTAATGGAGCGATAAATACGGCTACCCTTATAAAACCTTTGAATTTATCCAGTTTTACCGGTGATAAATTTACTATGTATGCAGTAAATAAGATTACTGCTATTTTGGAAAGCTCTGATGGCTGAAATCTGCCAAGCGGTCCTAAATCAATCCAGCGTTTCGCACCGTTGATTTCCGCACCAAAAATCAAAACATAGGTTTGTAATAAAATACAAAATATAAACAGTAATGTAACTGGCTTCATTTTTAGAATTGGTAATTTTGTAATATAAATACGATAGTCTATTTTTGATACAATTAACATAACCACCGTACCAAGTACTGCGAAGGCTCCTTGTTTTTCCAAATAGAAAGCCGGATTTCCAAAATCTCTGCTTGCATTATACGAGCTGGTACTATAAATCATAACCAACCCAAAGCATACCAGAAACAGTGTTAAGAACAGAAGACTGTAATCATAGTAGCTATGGAATTTTTTTAATTTTCCCTGTTCTCTTTCTGCTCTAGTCATTGATTGCTCCTATCTGTACGAAATGTACGTATCATACTGCCGGATTTGGAATTTATTTTTATTCTAGTCAATTAATCTAAATCCTATTTTAGAAATCGATTAATCTTTAGAAATCTATCAATCCAAATTTTTTACATATTCCTTAAATAAGTGCCCGCGTTCCTCGTAATTTTTAAACATTCCCCAACTTGCACAGGCAGGTGACAGAAGAACGGAGTCACCTTGATTCGCTTTCTTTGCACACACGTTTACAGCCTCTTCCAGGCTTTCTACCATAATAATATTTTCAAAACCATGGCGTTTTGCTGTTTCTGCAATTTTATCCCTGGTCTGACCTAATAATACCAAATAGCGGATTTTACCGCCAAAAGCCTCCAGCCACTCATCATATTCGGAACCTTTATCATAACCGCCGGCTATTAAAAGCGTCGGTGTCTGCATGGATTCAATTGCTTTCATAGATGCATCCGGATTTGTTCCTTTGGAATCATTATAATATTTAACGCCGTGTTTGGTAGTAACAAATTCGATTCGATGCTCCACTGCAACAAAATTGGTAATTGCATATTTAATTTTATCCATAGGAACTCCAAGGGAAATTCCGCAGGCAACCGCAGCCATTACATTTTCATAACTGTGACGTCCGAAAATATTTAATTCCTGTATATTACATACTAAGGTTTTATTCTGGCTGTCATTATAAATAATATTTTCGCCCTCAAGATAAATACCATAATCTAACGCATGCAGGCTACTAAAGTAGAATACTTTTGTTTTTAGCTCCTGCCCTATTTTTCTTAAAACTTCATCTTCATAATTTATAACACAAACATCACTACTATCCTGATTTCGTGTAATGTTTTTTTTCGCTTCAATGTAGTTTTCCATCGTATGATGTCTGTTTAAATGATCCGGCGTTATATTTAAAATAGCACTTACATTGGGTTTGAAAGATTCAATAGATTCTAATTGAAAGCTGCTCATTTCTGCAACCGTAACGGATTCTTCCGTTGTATTTAGTACCATTTCCGTATAAGGCACTCCGATATTCCCAACTACAAATACACTATTAAAATAGGTCTTCATAATTTCACCGACCAGTGTTGTAGTAGTTGTTTTACCATTCGTACCGGTAATTCCCACAATTTTACCCTTGGAAAAATAATATGCAAGCTCTACTTCTCCCCAGATGGGAATCTTTTTATCCCTCATTTGGTTTACTAACTCTAAATCAGTAGGTACACCCGGACTTAAGATTACCAAATCAATGGTATCAATTAATCCCTCCGGTATGGAACCCAGAAGAATGGTGCCATTAAAATCCTCCGGTAATTTGGCCTTTATTTCATCTTTATTTAACTTATCATTGCCATCATATACGATAATATCAGCAGCAACTTTCTGCAATAAATTCACAGCAGAAATACCGCTTATACCGGTTCCAAATACAAAAATCCGTTTATCATTCAGTTTCATCGTATTAAATCCTCCCTGATGTTATATTCCCATTAGTGCTATTAAACAAAGAATTGCTGTTATGACCCCGAAAACTGCTACTACTCTTGTCTCCGCCCAGCCGCATAACTCAAAATGATGATGAATCGGCGCCATTTTAAAAATTCTTTTACCACCGGTTAATTTAAAATATCCGACCTGGAGCATAACTGACAGAACCTCAATCAGATAGATTAATCCTACAATGAGTATAAATAACGGCATTCGAAGCATATATGCCGAAGCAGCCACAAATCCTCCTAAGGCCAGTGAACCGGTATCCCCCATAAATACCCTTGCCGGGTAAATATTAAATACCAGAAATCCTAATAAACTACCTGCTACGGCACAGGTGATAGGAGAAATACCGCTCCCCATTCCGATTGCAACAACAGAAAAAAACGTAGCAATTAAAAGCGTTACACTGCTTGCTAAACCATCCAGGCCATCTGTGAAATTGGCACCGTTTACGGTACCTAATACAACCAAAAATAATAATGGAATAAATAAATATGATGTATCTAAATACATACCGCCTTTAAAACCACCGGTAAAAGGGATAAGCATAGTTGAACCAACATCGGTATAATTTACTAAATAATAACCAAAAATTGCAGTAACTAATATCTGGCCTACCAGTTTCTGCCAGGCCCTTAATCCCATCGATCTTTTCATAACAACCTTGATATAATCGTCCAGTAATCCAATAATACCAAATCCAACTGTTGAGAATAAGACCGGTATCATATCCGGATATTTACCAATATAAGCTAAAGAAGTAAGGGTAACACTGAGTAAAATAATGATTCCGCCCATGGTTGGCGTACCCGATTTCTTTAAATGGCTCTCCGGTCCATCGTCACGTACAAACTGGCCAAATTTTAGCCTCTTTAAAAAAGGTATTAAAATCGGGCACAAAATTACACTGATAACAAATGATATGATAACCGGCATTAATATTTTAAAATCCATCTTTTTTTCCTCCCAAGTGAATCCTCTTGTTATTTCTTTCGTAAAACCAACTTTTTTATTATATTCTATTCCAGATATAGAATCAAGTCACTATTTAGATTTATCTTCTCACCCGGTAACGGGAATTGCTCCTTGATCGTTTCACCCTCACCTAAATAATAAATGTCACCATAATCGGTGTCTTTTAAGATTTCTTTTAACTCATCTTTTTTCTTACCCACCAGATTCGGCATGTTTATGGTTCCAACGTTAAATTCTTTCGTTTCGGCTTCTGTATAATGGGGTTCAACACCTAAATAAGGAAGTACATTGTCAAGTACCTCAGCGATTACCGGTGCTGCTATGGTACCGCCATAATAGATTCCGGTTGGCTCATCGATTAAAACGATTGCAATAACCTGGGGATTATCTGCTGGTGCAAATCCAAGAAAGGATGATATGTATTTGTTGCTGCTACGCGGTAATTTTTCTGAAGTAGCAGTTTTTCCGCCAATTTTAAATCCGGGTAAATAAGCTCTTTTACCGGTACCCTCAGAAACAACTGCCTCCAATAATTTCTTCATGGTATCCGAAGTTTCTTTTGATACTGCGCCTTGTGCACCTTCATAATGAAAAGTTTTTACAGTAGTACCTTCGGGACTTTTTACCTGAACACCAAAATGCGGTGTAACGATATTGCCTCCGTTGACAACTGCACTCGCTGCAACTAACAGCTGAAGCGGCGTTATCTGGAAAGACTGGCCGAAAGAAATAGTTGCTAATTCAACAGCTCCTACATTTTCAGGTTTATGCATAATTGATTTTGCTTCCCCTGGAAGATCGATACCTGTTTTATTGAAAAGTCCCAATTTACCAAAGTATTTATACATATTGGTGATTCCAACCCGAGCTCCAATTTCCATAAAAACTGGATTACAGGAATTCTTTATTCCCTCTACGAAAGTCTCACTGCCGTGGCCTCCGACTTTATGACACCGTATTCTTCGGTCTTCTACTATTTTATAACCCGGACAGAAAAATTTATCATCCAGCTTAACGACTTTTTCTTCCAACGCCGCAGTAGCCGTTACAATTTTAAAACAGGAACCCGGCTCATACGTATCACTGATACAGGCATTTCTCCACATATTATTCAGTAAATCGTTGGTTTGTTTACTGGTTAATGAGGAAGGGGTGGCACCTTTTAACATATTGTCCGTTAAGGTATACGGATCATTTAAATCAAATTCAGGGACATTAACCATTGCATATAATTCACCATTCTGAGGATTCATCAGAATCAGTTTTACATTATTCGCGTTTTTGGCTTCCATGATTTTTAGAGCGGCCTGTTCTGCGTATTTTTGGATATTTACGTCAAGACTGATATATAAATCATTTCCGGCCCTGGGTTCTATCCTGTCTTCCGCAGCATTGTCAATCTCGACACCATAAGCAGTAGTTAAAGTCAAAATAGTGCCATCTGTTCCTTTTAAATATTTATCATAAGCAACTTCCAGACCGATAATACCCTGGTTATCACTTCCTGTAAAACCAATTACTTTGGAAGCTAAACTGCCATAAGGATAATACCTTTTGTAATCCTCATCCACCATAACTCCGTCCAAATCATACTCACGGATTTTATCTGCAATTTCTTTATCTACATTGGATTTTATCCTTTCTATGGAAGAAACTTTCTCAACTCTCTTCCTTACTTTCTCCTCGCTTAACGAAAGTAATTCAGATAACACTTGAATTACCCGCTCCGGATCTTTAATCTGGCTATGTATAACAGAAATAGTACTGACAGGTTTATTTGTCGCAATAGCTATTCCATTTTTATCATATATGGTTCCTCTCTCCGCCTTGATTGCCCTTTCTCTTTCATGCAGATCTTCTGCGCGTTCCGCATATTCGGCCGATTTGAGGATCATCAGATAACCCAATCTAACCGTTAAGCCCACTGCCGCTATCAGAATTACAGTAACGATGACGAGGACATTACGGCGGTTAAAGGTTTTATTACGTGCCATAGGATAACCTCACATATCTTATCGTTTTATTTTATTACAAACTATATGAGGTTATGATAATATATTTATAAACTAATTGTTATTTTCAGATTGTATACCCAACCCATTGTCGCTTTCTAAGGTATCCGGTATAAAATCAAGAATTTCACCATCTTCGTCAGATTCCGTGAAAGTATTGTCATTGTCGGTTTCTAAACCGTCACCCTCTGATGAATCCGAGGTATTGTCTGAATCTTTATTATCTTTAGCATTCGCATCCTTATCGTCTGCTTCTGTAGTATTCCCATCAGCATTATCTTCATTAGAATTCCCGTTAGACATATTGGTATCCTCCGTTGTATTCTTATCTGAATTTGTCTGTGTACCAGTACTGGGCAGTACAGGAGTTGTCTTCGAAATATTAAGCCCTTTCGAAGATTCGGTAGGATATATCTCTAAAAACGGCAGGATGTCTTTTAAAATTTCTCCTGCAAATTCTGTAGCGATACCGCTTGATTGTGCTGAAGGCTCAACCTTCTGCGGATCATCAAGAACAACATATATAATCATTTCAGGTTTGTCTGCCGGTACGGCACCAATAAAGGATAACAGATGCCTTTTATCTTTTCTAGGAAATTTTTGCGCAGTTCCGGTCTTACCGCCTACTTTATAACCCGGAACCTTTGCTCCAGATGCAGTTCCCCCTTCCCCTTCTACGGTTAGATACATAGCATTATTGATAAATTCAGAGGTTTCACTGGAAACAGATTCCTTTACCAGTACCTTGTCAAAATTTTGTAAAGTTGCACCTCCCGGATTTACTATTTGCTTAACAATATGAGGCTCATAATAATAACCGCCATTTACCAAGGAGGAGAATCCACTTGCCATCTGAATCATAGTAACAGTAAAGGTTTGCCCAAAACTACTGATAGCTAAATCTACAGGACTCATTTTGTTTTCCGGAACTAATATACCTAACGCTTCACCGGGGAGGTCTATTCCTGTCTTACGTCCCATCCCAAAGAAGTTCTGATAGTCATAAAACAGTTGCTTCCCTTCTTTGGCTCCAATCTGCATCAGTGCATCATTACAGGACTTCATAAGAACTTGAGTCAGATCAACCGTACCATGTATATGGGAACACCCAATTTCAACTCCGTTAATATTTTGCCCTCCATCACAAAGATAAGTATCATTTGGATGAATAATATTTTCTTCCAGGCCCGCAGAAACAGTAAATGGCTTAAAAGTAGACCCTGGTTCATACATATCACTGATGGTATAATTTCTCCAGATTGCATTTAAAGCATCTAATTTTTCCTTATCGGTCATTTTACCGATTTCTTTTTTTGTATAAAAAGGAGTCAGATCCGTTGGATTATTTAAATCATATTCTTCATTGGATGCCATGGCTAATATCTCGCCGTTGTTTGGATTCATTACTATAACACCGATATTTTTACAATCCATATCCTTATTAAATTTTTTAATATGTTCCTGAACGATACCCTGAACATTTGCATCAATAGTTGATATAATCGTATTCCCGTTTATTGCCGGTTTCGTTGTTTGTTCCAGTTTTAATTCGGAGTCTATGTAACCGTATTCAATACCGTTTACCCCGTTTAACTGATCGTTGTAAAATTGTTCGATACCCCAGTTACCTACATTACCGCTTGAGGTAAAACCAATTACATCACTTGCCAATGTTTTATATGGATATTTTCTTACGTAATCTTCTTCAAACCAAACGCCCTGTATGTTATTATCCTTTTTTTCTTTGTCCTTAAATTGCATCATCTTCTTATAACTGATACCTTTTTCCAGAACGACATACCGGCTTTCCGGTCTTTTATTTACCAAATCCATGATAGTATCTTCCTTGATACTGTCATAACAATCCGTTAATGCCTTGATTGTTGGGGTTAAATACTTTTTATCCTCCAGCATAAATTTAACATCCAGAATAATGTTATATACTTTTTCACTGGTTGCTAAAACCGTACCTTTTCTGTCAAGAATGCTTCCCCTTTGAAAGGGTATAACTGTACTTGTATAAGTTTGCTGGGATAAAACCTTTTTCGCATAACGTTCCCCATCGGTACGGTTTATATGTACCAGCCTCACAATCAGTCCTATCATTGTGAGGATAATAATACAAAAAACAAGCAATAACTTTGCTTGCATTTTGTTTGTAAATTTTTTCATTTTTTTCTCTCTTGCTACGTTTCTCATAGATTCCCCTCAAACAAAGTAATTTAGCAATATTGATTGATTAAAAATCATACCTTCTAATCAAGGTATTAATTTTTCTTTTCTTATATATCGGATAATTAATTCAAAATCTTATCTAGTAAGTCAGAACCATTTTCTTCCGGTATATCTTCGTATTGTCTTACATAATCACTTAAATTACTTTTATATGTTATGATCTGATTATCTTTAGGATAAACCATACCAAGTTCTTTTGTTGCAATTTTATAGATATAATTTAAATCCAGTGAAGTATTCAGTTGAGATAAGGCATCTTTATTTTGATTCTGTAATTTTACCAAATTGTGTTCCAATTGGGCTATTTCCTTGTTTTGTTCCGTAAGATCGGATTGAACCTGAAGATAATTAATACAGGTATATAATGTTACGGCTATAGCAATGGTTAAAAAAAGCACAGAAAATAGATCGATACCTATGTCGGCTTTTGGTTTTCTTCTTTTCTCTCTTGCCGGTTGTCGTATCGGTTCTATCTCTTCTGGTTCGCCGTATCCCGGAATAACCTGTAATTTTCTAGCATTGCTTCCATCTATGGAATAATTATTATATTGATAACGTTGTCTTTTTGCCTCCATGCTTTTCTCCCCCCAATTTTCTATTAATGTCTAATGTCGCTCAAAAACTCTAAGTTTTGAACTTTTCGATCTCTTGTTATCAACAATTTCCTGATCCGTTGGCAGGATTGGTTTTTTGGTAATTACCTTTCCTTTTGATATATTCCCGCAAACACAAACAGGAAAGTTTGGCGGGCAGGTACAGGGATTTTCATTATTTCTAAAACTGCTTTTTACGATTCTATCCTCCAGAGAATGAAAAGTAATGATACACAGCCTGCCATTATCTGCCAACATCCCAATCATATCGTCAAGCGATTTATTTAAAACTTCTAATTCCCTGTTTAATTCAATTCGTATTGCCTGAAAAGTTTTTTTTGCAGGATGACCTGTATTCATCCTGATCTTCATTGGAATAGCCGCTTTAATTGCTTCTGTCAGTTCGTCCGTCGTCTCTATGGATTTTTCTTCTCTCACCCGCACAATATGCTTGGCAATGTTCTTTGCGAACTTGTCCTCTCCGTAATCTCTTATGATTCGGTATAAATCAAATTCACTATACCCATTTACAATATCTTTTGCTGTTTTGTCAAACCTGGTATCCATCCGCATATCTAACGGCGCATTTTCTTTATAAGAAAATCCCCTTTCCGGAGTATCCAGCTGGTAGGAAGAAACACCCAAATCCAATAGTATCCCATCAACCTTTTGAATACCAAGATCCGCTAGTACTCTCTTCATATCCGAATAATTACTTCTGACTATGGTTACCTTATCTTTAAATTCTTTCAATCGTTCGCTTCCGGCTCTTATGGCTGCTTCATCCTGATCAATACCGATTAATCTGCCATTTCCCGATAATCGTCTGCATATTTCATAGGAATGTCCGCCTCCGCCTAAAGTTCCGTCTACATATATCCCATCCGTTTTTATATTAAGTGCTTCAATTGTTTCCTCTAATAGTACGGATTTGTGTTTAAAATTAAAATTTTCTGTTAAAGTGTCCAATCTAAAACCCCCTAAAAGCTTAGTCCGAACTCCGACATATGTTCTGCAATCTGATCCATATCATCATAATCATTATTACTTTCCCATTTATCTTTGCTCCAGATCTCAATTTTACTTAAGACTCCGACAAACACGATATCTTTTTCCAACCCTGCCTGCTCTCTTAATTTGTTTGGAATCAGAATTCTTCCCTGCTTGTCCACCTCACACGTGGCAGCTCCTGCCATAAAATAACGCTGTAATTGTCTGGCTTCTTTACTTCCGGGGAGATTTTTAAGCTGAGTGACGAAGTTCATCCATTCCTCATTAGGATATACAAATAAGCAGCCATCTAAACCCAGGGTAACAACAAATTCATCACCTAACGCTTCTCTGAACTTGGATGGTATAATTATTCTACCCTTGATATCAATCGTATGATTGTATTCTCCCATGAACATGGATCTCACCACCTATCTACCACTTACTACCACTTCGCACCACTTTCCTCCACTTCTATTGATATTTTATACCACTTATGGGAAATTATCAAGTATTTCTGCATAAAAAAAAGGCAAGCAGCCATGGTTATATTTGGCAGCCTGCAACTTTATACATAATATGCACAATATATTGTATAAAATGAGTAAATGTACTATAATTCAACTATATCTGGGCACAAAAAAGAGGAATAGTCTTTTGGTCCTACTCCTCCAAATCTAGTTCTGTTAAAATCCAATCTCAATACTTTGGTTAACGTTGATTTTTTAATTTATTGTTTTTTTCTTTTTTAAGGAAGTACGTTTGAAGATAATAATTGCTACAGCCGATATAACCAATAAACCGGATAGTAACTGGGATACGGCAAATGGCGTATTCCACAAAAATAATTGATCCGTTCTTAAGCCTTCTATCCAGACTCTTCCCAAACCATATCCAGCCAGGTATAATAAAAATATTTCACCATTAAATTTTTTATGTTTCGAATATATTATTAATAATATTAAAACACATAAATTCCAAAACGACTCATAAAGAAAAGTGGGATGAACCTGAATATACGTAATCCCATTAATAACTACCGGATTCTCCCTGATCTCCATGATCCGTTTCAGTGCATCGGGCCTGCCTGCATATTTTTCTGTCAGATAAGACACAGGAGCAGTATAATCACTGCTTACATCTTTAATATCCAAAAGCATTGCAAAAGGATTATTGGTATACTTACCAAATGCTTCACGATTAAAGAAGTTACCCCATCTGCCAATAATCTGTCCCGTTATTAATCCAAGACATCCGGTATCGGCTAAAAGGGCAAAGGAGTACTTTTTTATTCTTGTGTAAACAAAGGCCGTAATAATAGCTGTGATGACACCGCCATATATAGCAAGTCCGCCATTTCTTATGTTAAATATCTGAATGGGATCCGCTTTAAATTCATCCCAGGCAAAAATGACATAATATATTCTGGCTCCGATTACAGATAATAGAATAGCATAAAGTGCAAAATCCAGATACAAATCTTTATCCTGTCCGGTCCGTTTTGCCTGCCATTCCGCTATCAGATAACCTAGTGCCATTCCACAAGCAATTACAATACCATAATAAGCTATTTCAAACCCAAAAACATTAATGTGTGAACCTACATTTTTCAGTTCAATACCTAAATTAGGAAACCAAATACTAGTTGCAGCACTTATTAACATATTAGTTCACCACTTTCTTATACATTAAAACGGAATAATACCACATCGCCGTCCTGAACTACATATTCTTTACCTTCTGAACGTACCAAACCTTTATCTTTTGCCGCATTGTAGCTGCCGCATTCAACGAGATTTTCATAGTTAACAATTTCTGCGCGGATAAAACCTCTCTCAAAATCCGTATGGATTTTGCCGGCTGCCCCCGGAGCTTTTGTACCTTTCACAATCGTCCATGCTTTCGTTTCTTTGGGTCCGGCTGTTAAATAACTGATTAAACCTAAGATATGATAACTTGCGCGGATTAATTTTTCCAAACCTGATTCTTTTAGTCCCATATCTTCTAAGAATAACTTCTTCTCATCGTCATCAAGTTCGGCAATTTCCTGTTCAATCTGGGCACATATTACAAAAACTTCAGAGTTTTCTTGGGAGGCAAATTCCTTAACTTTTTTAACAAAAGCATTACCGGCACCATCATCTGCCAAATCCTCTTCTTTTACATTGGCTGCATAGATAACCGGTTTATAAGTTAATAAATTATATCCGTTCAATAAGACAAGTTCTTCTTCATCATCCGTTGCAAAACTCTTTGCCATGTTACCAGATTCCAGATGCGCTTTCAGACGCTCCAATAATTCCAATTCCTTCGCCAGGCTTTATCATTCTTGGAACCTTTAGAGGTACGGGCAATTCTTCTCTCAAGCATTTCCATATCAGAGAAGATTAATTCAAGGTTAATTGTCTCTATATCTCTAAGGGATCTATTGATCCGTCAACATGGATAATATTTGTATCTTCAAAACACCTTACGACATGAACAATGGCATCTACCTCTCTGATATTGGACAGAAACTGATTTCCTAATCCCTCTCCCTTGGAAGCACCTTTCACTAAACCTGCAATATCCACAAATTCAATTGCTGCCGGAACCACTTTTTCCGAATGATATAAATCACCTAAAACTTTAAGTCTTTCATCCGGTACCGCAACAATTCCGATATTAGGATCTATTGTACAAAAAGGATAATTGGCGGATTCTGCGCCGGCTTTCGTCAGTGAATTAAATAATGTGCTCTTTCCTACATTGGGTAAACCTACTATACCTAGTTTCATATGTGTCTTCCTTTCAATCTCTTGCTTCTATTACAATAAGTATTCCATCCTCCAATGAAATATCTGCTTGTTCCTCTACAACTTCGTTACTGGTTCCTATACTATCGCCTTTTAACATTGTATAGTTGTTTAACGGATATTTAAATCCTTTTAATGTTATTCCCTTTACAACCTCCGTAAAAGGCTGAAGCGAAACAAAAGGACCAAAGAGCTTATTTTTATATATGGCAGTACTTTTATTAATCATATATATTTTATTATGCTCATCAATAATAGAAGCTTTTATATTTTTATTCAGAGGTAAATATAATAAATGAATATTAGCGAGCATATGGTCAATACGAGTGCCGGTTGCTCCTAATATTACAATTTCACTGCCATTTAATTCAAGCCCTAAACTTAAGGCAATATGAGTATCCGTAGCGTCTTTCTCAGGATTAAATTCATTAATAATAACAGATTTATCATTCCGGTAACTTTCAATTAATTCACGTGGTACGGAATCAAAATCACCTACTATATATTGGAGGGGAATTCCCAGTTTACTGGCTGTTACCAGTCCGCTGTCAACCGCTATTATAGTATCAAACCTGTTCTTTATAAGAAATTCCCTTACGAAATCTATGGATGCCGCTCCGCCTGTAATAATCAGAATACGATTTTCTTTCATATAAATACCCGTACCTTTTAATCTGGATATGTTGCAAATATCTTTCTAAAATCTGCAATATTCTTATTAATATCACCTTTAAAAACAGCGGTTCCGGCTACAATAACATTCGCACCGGCTTTTATTACCTGTTCAACATTGGAAGCGGAAATGCCACCATCAACCTCAATATCTATGTTACAATTTCGACGAAGCGCCATATTTTTCAAATCACTTATCTTCTCAAACATAAACGGTAAAAAAGACTGTCCTCCAAAACCCGGATTTACACTCATTAAAAGAATCATGTCCACATCGTTAAGAACATATTCAAGTGCAGATAAAGGAGTTGTCGGATTCAGCGATACACAGGCCTTTATACCATTTTCTTTAATTTTAGCAAGCGTACGGTTCAAATGTCTGCATGCTTCCGCATGAACAGTAATCAAATCCGCACCGGCCTTTACAAAATCATCAATATAGCGAATCGGTTCCTCTACCATCAAATGTACATCAAAAAAAAGTTTCGAAACAGGACGTATTGCCTGTATGATGGGAACACCAAAAGATATACTTGGAACAAAAGCTCCATCCATTACATCGATGTGAAGATAATCTGCTCCTGCCATTTCTGCCTGTAGAATATCATTACCCAGATTAGCAAAGTCTGCTGCCAGTATAGATGGTGCTAATTTAACCATAATAATAACCAAACCTTTCTCACAACCTGCAAGCTTTAAGCCCCAGGCACAAAGTACCATGTGAAATTATTTTCAACTATTCTTAATATCTCTTTTGATTCTTAATTTCTTCATAAATTTCTGTATAGTTGTTATAACGGATTTTGCTGATTTTCCCTTCCTTTAATGCTTCTTTCACTGCACAGCCGGGTTCATTTAAATGAGCACAGCCATTGAACCTGCAAAAACCATCATATTCATGAAACTCAGCAAAATAATTTTTTAATTCTTCTTTCTCCATATCCTGAATATACAAGGAACTAAATCCAGGGGTGTCCATAATAAAAGTATTACCCTGTATATAAAATAATTCGGAATGTCTTGTGGTATGCTTACCTCTTTTTATTTTTTCACTGATCATACCTGTTTGCATATTAGCATCCGGATGGATATTATTTATAATAGAAGACTTGCCCACACCGGACGGCCCTGCCAGAACTGTTGTTTTATCTTTTAACAATTCACGCAGGGTCTCTATTCCATCCTCTGTATACGTACTAGTAAAAATAACCTTATAACCGCATTTAATATATGCTTCCTCTAATAGTCTGATTTCTTTTTCCGTTACGATATCTTTTTTATTAAAACAGATAACGGTATCCACCTGTTGTTTTAACATTAAAATTAAAAAACGGTCCAATAAGTTCAAATTCGGGGCTGGATCGGCTGCCGCAAAAATAACCAGCGCCTGATCCACATTAGCAACAGCCGGACGTATTAATTCATTTTTACGTTCCAGAATATCACTGATATTTCCCTTCTTTTCATTTTCATCAATTACATCAATAATTACGTTATCACCAACTAATGGTTTTATCTTTTGATTACGAAAGATTCCTTTCGCCTTGCATTCATACAAACCGAATGTTTTTACATAAACATAGTAAAAACCTGCGATACCTTTAATAATCTTGCCTTCCATTATTCTTCCACCGGTGTAAATTCAACTCGCCATGTTGTAGGGTATTGTTCGTATTTTATCAGTTTTCCATTCTCACTGACAGCTCCGTCTTCACCGTCCGCGGCTTCCCTTCCGATATACATCTTAACAGTTCCGGTAGAACCACTTTCACTGGTGTAATCACCTACATTTAACGGGAAACTGTCGTAATCCAGATTTTCTTTTAAGAGTGTTGTGGTATTGCCATCCTGAATAAGCTGTATTTTAACAATTCCACTGTCACCCTGGTAATCAAAAGGATTTTCATCAATTTCAATATGCCCGATGAAAGTCTGGGTATTGTCTTCCGGCGGATCGGTTACACCGGATCCTAAGCTGACTACGAAATCAATTGCCGTACCGCTGTCTACTTCTGTTCCTTCTCCCTTACTTTGAGACATAACCTGACCCTTCGGATAGGTGTCTGAATAATCCGTAGCAACCTCTCCTTTTTTCAGACCTGCAGCTACTAACTTTTCAGCTGCTTTTTTCTCGGTAAGGCCAAGGATAGCCGGTACCTTTACCGTTTTAACTTCCGGACCGTTACTGATTATAACTGTTATCGTATCACCTTTAACCGCATCGGTATCTCTTGCAGGGTTTGTTTCAATTACTCTTCCTTCTTCTATCTCATCGCTGTAAGCATAATCATGCTGTACTACCAGACCTGCTTCCTGCAGTATGGTTACCGCCTGATTGTCCGTTAAGTTATATACATTAGGAACCTGGAAAGGTTTCGAACCAAGACTTACTACTAAACTGACCTCAGCATCGGACTCTACTTCAGTATCCTGAGCAGGATACTGTTTCATAACCATTCCTTTTTCATATTCGTCGGAATATTCTTCCGTTGAAGTGACTTTTAAGAATTCCGATTTAGCATATAACGTATCTTCCGCATCTTTTAATTTTAATCCGACAACCGGAGGAATAACGATGGTTTCACTGGTCTCTTCCGTTGTTGTAGAATCAATAGATTCCTCTGTTGTTGTTTCCGTAGTACTGATTCCGGGTTTATTATCCGAACCTGGAAATAACTTAAAGAAACGCACCACAAAGAAAATAATCAGTATTGTTAAAATTACACCGGCTGCAATGGAGCCTACTAAAATTATTTTCTCAACTCTGGGGTCCACACTGTCAAGTTCTTCCTCTTCATCGGAATCATTCTGGTTATAATTGGTATCCCCCATCCTGCGTCCGTCCGTATTCTGATAGATATCTTTGGAGGTATCATAACCGGCCCCCGTCATTTTGGTTGCACTTTTTATGTGATTTACTTCGTCATCCGATATGTTAATGGTAGGTGAATCATTTACCGATGCATTAGGGATTACTACAAAATCACCATTAGGATTAGAAATAGAACGTTTTAAATCTGCAATTAATTCTGATGCGGACAGATATCTGCGCTCCGGTTTTTTCTGCATACATTTCTGGACAATCCGGTCTACACTTAGAGGTATATTGGGGTCCAGTTCTCTAAGGGGAGCTGCTTCACCCTGAATATGAAGAAGAGCTACGGAAACCGTATTATCCCCGGCAAAAGGTACTTGTCCTGAAAGCATCTCATATAAAGTAACACCAAGGGAATAAATATCACTCTTTTCATCACTATAACCGCCCCTTGCCTGTTCCGGAGACAAATAATGTACGGAACCCATAGCATTAGAAGTAATGGTATTGGATGTGGTTGCTTTTGCTATACCAAAGTCAGTTACCTTTACTTTTCCTTCTTTAGAAATGATTATGTTCTGAGGTTTTATATCCCTGTGGATAATATGATTCATATGTGCGGCTTCCATACCCATGGCAATTTGGATTGCAATACCGACAGCTTCCTTAACCTCTAATTTACCTTTTCTTTCAATAAAATTCTTTAACGTTATACCCTCAACCAGCTCCATTACGATATAATGAAGACCGTTGTCATCACCAACATCATAAACATTTACTATATTCGGGTGGGATAAACCTGCCGCCGATTGTGCTTCTCCTCTGAACTTCTTAACAAAGTTTTTATCATCACTATATTCAGGTTTCAGCACCTTAATGGCAACGAAACGATTTAACCTGTGACATCTGGCTTTATAGACATCCGCCATTCCTCCGGAGCCTACTTTATCAATTATTTCGTATCGGTCACTAATAAACATACCCGGTTTTAACATTCTACCTCACCTCTTTCTACAGTTTTACAACTACGATGGATATATTGTCATTCCCGCCGTTTTTATTGGCTTTGTCTACTAAAGTTTTTGCAGCCGTCTCTAAATCTTCGGGATATTCTCTGACAATTTCCATGATATCTTTATCTTCCATCATATTCGTTAGCCCATCTGAACACATTAATACAATATCATCTTTATTTAATTCTACCTCAAAATAATCCGGCGTTACACTCGCATTAGCTCCCAAGGCTCTTGTAATAATGTTTTTATTCGGATGAAATCGTACATCTTTCCTTTCAATTTCACCGGTTTTTACCATTTCTTCCACCAAGGAATGATCCTCTGTAATTTGCTTTATATTGTCACGGATGACATAAAGTCTGCTGTCACCAACATTCGCCACATACATTATGTTTTCAATGATTGTTGCAACTACGAAAGTGGTACCCATCCCCTGCAGGTCATAATTAGTATTGGCTTCTTCCAATAATAAGTCATTGGTATATTGTAACGCTTCTGATATCATTCCAATTGGAGTTTTTTGCTGATTCGTTCTGATTTTCTCCGTAAAGACTTCAACACAGAATCTAGACGCATAATCACCGGCATTATGACCACCCATTCCATCTGCAACAATAAACAGATTCGGAAGACCGCCAATACTTTTTTCTTCACAAAAAACGTAATCTTGGTTAATTTGCCTTTTCTCCCCAATATCCGTTATTGAAAATGATCTCATGCTTACACCTCCTTGAATTTCAATACCAGACAAACTTAAAGATTTGCTGGTTCCCATTTGAAATACAGAATTATAACTAATCAGAAGTTTTATCCATATAGCTTTTTCTTAATTGACCACAGGCAGCATCAATATCTGTACCCATTTCTCTTCTAATAGTAACATTAATTCTATATTTTTCAAGTATATTTTTGAAATTTTGTATACTTTTCATTTGTGATTGCTTATAATTTCTTTCTTTTATTGGGTTAACCGGAATTAAATTTACATGGCAGTTAAGACCTTTGATACGCTTATACAGTTCAAGTGCATGCTCCGGTAAATCATTTATCCCTTCTACCATACTATATTCAAACGTTATTCTTCGCCCGGTCTTTTCGTAATAGTAAATACATGCATTTATTGCAGAATCGATATCAAATCTTTCCGCTATGGGCATTAGCTGTTTTCTTACCGTATCATTAGGTGCATGTAAGGACAGTGCCAGGGTGATCTGAAGATTCTCATCTGCCAGGGCTTTTATTTTATCAACCAGGCCGCAGGTTGATACCGTAATGTTTCTCTGGCTGATATTTAGGCCATTTTCATCTGATAACATGTGTATAAACCGAACGAGGTTGTCGTAATTATCCAGAGGTTCTCCGGTTCCCATTACCACAACATTAGATACTCTCTCTCCGGATATCCGTTGAATACAGTATATTTGATCCAGCATCTCGGAAGCGGTTAAATTTCTCTCAAATCCTCCAATGGTAGAAGCACAGAATTTACATCCCATCTTACACCCCACCTGTGAGGATATGCAGACGGAATTACCATGATGGTATTTCATAAGAACGCTTTCTAAAACCCGCCCGTCCCATAAGCGGAATAAAAACTTTGTGGTTTCACCGTCTTCCGATTCCAGTTTATTAACAACCGCAAGGTTGGTAATTTCGCTGATTTCCTTTAACTGTTCTCTTAATTGTTTCGAAATGTTGGTCATCTCGTTAAAATCAGAAACCAGTTTTACATGAAGCCATTCATAGATCTGCTTTGCACGAAAAGGTTTGTCCCCAATTTGCTGCAACAAATCCTTTAGTTCATCTAAGTTTAATGATTTAATATCAATTTTTGACATATAACTTCCTTTATCTGAAATATTTCAAAAATATTACAGTAATTTAAATTTTTAAAACTATGTGTTCCAGGTAATTTAAAACTCACATATTTCTTCGTAATTTAGCAATAAAAAAACCATCCATATTATGAATTCCAGGCAGTAACTGAATATACCCTTCCTTAGAGGTGTCACATAATAGGGATGACGGAAGAAATTCATCTATACTTTCCATTTTATAATCATAATGTTCTGTAAACCATCGAACATTATTAATGTTTTCTTCTTTATTTACCGTACAGGTACTGTATAACAAAGTACCTCCTTTTTTTACATATTGTTGTACAACTGAAAGAATGTCCCGCTGTAGTTTTACCAGAGCCTTTTGTTTTTCCCTGGTCATATTGTATTTAATATCCGGCTTTTTATTGATAACTCCCAATCCGGAGCAAGGTAAATCTGCTATAACTATATCCGCTTTTTCAACACTTTCTTTATCAGGAATAAGGGCATCCGCAATTTTTGCTTTTATATTGGTGTAGCCGGTACGTAGGATATTCTCAGTTATTAAGTTAACCTTAGCCTCCGATACATCTCTGGAATCCACCTGGCCGGTAGATTTTAATAATTCCGCCAGATGAAGAGATTTTCCACCGGGTGCCGCACAAACGTCAATAACATAATCACCCTTTTTTGCACCGGAAACGGCTCCCACTAACATAGAACTTTCATCCTGTACTTGAAAATACCCTTTTTTAAAAGCATCCAGCTGCCCCAGAAAGTTGTAATCCCATATCTTAAGTGCATAGGATAAATAAGCTCCGTGTTCTACGGAAATATTATTTTGTTTCAGCAATTCCTTTAAATCCTCAACTGCTATTTTATTCGTATTACAACGAATAATTGTTTTTTTATCCTGAAAAGAAGCCTCTAACATACTTTTAACCAAAGCGTAATCATATTGGGATAGGAAATGTTTCACCAACCATTCCGGTACGGAATAAGCCACACTTAAAAAAGACTCTTTTCTTTCTCTTCCCTTGGAAAACTAACCTTTTTCGTATCCCTGATTATATTTCTTAAAATACCGTTTACAAAACCGGACAGATTCCCGAATCCTCTTTTTTTGGCTAATTTGACTGCTTCATTACAGGCTGCGGAATCAGGAATCTGATCCATATATTTTATCTGATAAACACTCATTCGAAGTAGACCACGGATCAAAGGTTTCATTTTATTTACCTTAACACTGGAATACTGGTTTAGAATATAGTCCAAGGTCAGCATCCGTTCTATGGTTCCCTCACACAGTCTGGTAATAAAAGCTCTGTCCTGTTTTTCCAGGTATTGGTACTGATTCAGGGTACGACTCATAACCGTATGACTGAAATTACTGTTTTGGACGATATCCATTATTATTCCCAGTGCAATTTCCCTGGCGCTTAAATACTCATTTTTATTAATCACGATCCCTTCCTCCAAACAAAATAAACAATCTTAGAAGCTGCAGGATGGAAGCCGCTGCCGCTGCAACATAGGTTAACGCAGCTGCACTTAATACCTTCTTGGTATGGGTTACTTCTTCTCCATATAATATACCAGTCTCATCCAAAATCTTCACTGCTCTTGCAGAAGCATTCAGTTCCACCGGCAGGGTAATAAGCTGGAATAATACGGCACAGGAAAATAGGATAATTCCTAAATTAATTAAAGTCTGGGAATATCCTAAAAATATACCAATAATAATCAACGGCCAGGATACGGTTGCACCAATATTGGCAACCGGGACAAATGCGGTTCTTAGACGTAAAGGCACATAACCTTTATCATGCTGGATAGCATGCCCGCATTCATGAGCCGCCACCCCGATGGCTGCAACAGAAGTCTGCCCGTATACATTATCTGATAATTTTAAGGTTTTATCTCTGGGGTCATAATGGTCCGTTAAGTTACCGCTTACGTGCTGTACGGATACGTCATAAATACCTGCCGAATGAAGAATTCTCTCAGCAGCTTGTGCGCCGGTCATTCCAGACAAACTTCTAACCCGGTTATATTTAGCAAAAGTGGACTTTACCATTGCTGAAGCTCCCAAAGATAGAATGACACCAATGATAACCAGAATATAGGTTGGATCAAAAAATGGATAAAACATAAGTTTCCTCCTATCTGCAAAATATTTGCTATTAATTCGAAGTTTATTAGCAGTTATTTTATATTTAATAGTATTATATTCCTTACCCGTTTTTATTATTTAGTATTTTTCCCGTTTCAAGCAAATAACCTCTTAAGAAAGCATCCACCGTCATACGTTTCTTTCCTTCTAACTGAAGCTCTTTAATTGCAAGACTGTCTTTAGAAGTTTTAACTACAATGGTATTCTTTGTTACTGATACAATTTCACCAGGAATCCCAGCAGATTCCTCTTCAATCACATCTGCATCCCAGATTTTAATAGTTTTCCCGTCTAAAAATGTATAAGCACTTGGCCATGGATTTAACCCTCTGATGAAACGTTCTATCTCTATAGCCGGACGGTTAAAATCAATCAGTCCAATGGATTTGTCCAGCATTTTAGCATAACAGGATTCTTCATCCTTTTGTTTTTCTCTGGGTGCGGTACCATCTTCAATGGCTTTTAGTGCCTTTAAGAGTAATGCACCGCCGCATTCTGCCAACTTATTGTGCAAGCTTCCACCTGTTTCTTTTGAATCAATGGGAACTTCTGCTTTCATAATCATATCGCCGGTATCAATACCTGCATCCATATGCATAATGGTAACTCCGGTTTTATCTTCGCCGTCTATAATCGACCATTGAATCGGTGCGGAACCACGATATTTGGGCAGTAAAGACGCATGTACATTGATACATCCATACTTTGGAAATTCCAATATCGATTTTGGTAAAATCTGTCCGAAAGCAGCAACGACGATTACTTCCGGGTTAATTTCTTTTAATATCGGGAGACACCCTTCCTCTTTTACCCTGCGAGGTTGTAATACCGGTATATTATATTGGAGTGCCAGTTCTTTAACAGGCGTAAATTGTACCTGATTTCCTCTGCCTTTGGGTTTATCCGGTTGAGTTACTACTGCAAGAATTTTGTGTTCCGAATGAATTAATTTATCTAATACGACTGCTGCTAAATCCGGTGTTCCCATAAATACAATATTCATTTATGAATGCCTCCTGTTACACATATAATCTGTCGTTAGGGACAGTTATAAAATATTTTTTACTAACTTAACTTTTTGATTTTTTCACAGCCCCTTGTATTCATTATATAAGAATAGAAAGGTAAAATCTACGGATTAAGAAAGACTTTAGATTATTTAAGAGTTTTTTAATCTTTATTGTGACTATTCAGTCACTCCGGTTGTTCTAAATAAACCAATTATTGTTCTTCATCATCTGATACAGAGTGTAACCCGCCGATTACTTTATCTACATACAAAATACCATTTAAATGATCAATCTCATGACATAGTGCTCTAGCCAACAGTTCCGTCCCCTCCACTATAATCTCTTCCATATTTTCATTTAATGCCTTAACCTTAGCATAATTAGGCCTTGTTACCAGTCCCGATTTACCCGGAACACTTAAGCAGCCTTCTTCTCCTGTTTGTTCGCCGCTTGTTTCAAGAATCTCCGGGTTTATTAAAATAATAGGGCTGTCACCCTCCGGTGATACATCAATTACTACCAGTCTCTTTAAAATACCAATTTGAGGAGCTGCAAGTCCAACCCCCTCTGCTTTATGCATCGTATCAATCATATCGCCAATCAGTACTTTCAGTTTAGATGTCATCTCCGTTATTTCTTTGGATTTCTTGGTTAATATATTATCTCCTATCAATCGAATATTTCTAATCGCCATGTTATCTGTCCTTCCCATTAAAATTAATTCATTTATTTCATAACCGGCTGATTTACTGAATATATCAAAAAATTCTGCCGAATAAATAATATCCTTAAATTCACATTATGTCAATCAGTGGATAAAAATATATCAGTAACTGTTCATAGGGTTAAAATCAAATTGAACATTACACATTTCAAAATGTTCGGAAAAATTAATATAACCTTCCAGGTAATTTTTTAAAAGAATTAGATATTTATAATCTGATTGCTTCACATAAATCATATAACGATAAATGTCATTTGCTTTGGATAAAACTGCTGCAGCTGGTCCGATTATAATGGTATCCTCGGTTATTTGCTCTGTTTCAGCCCATTCTTTGGCAGCGCCGCCAAGTAGTTTCGCGGCAAATATTGCTTTATTTTCATCTTTGGATGCAATAAGTATTGCTAAAATATGAGCTGCCGGCGGATATTTCAGTAAATCCCTGTAGTTCATTTCCTGTTTGTAAAAACCGTCGTAGTCATTATTACTAGCTGCAGATATACTATAGTGTTCCGGCTGGTAGGTCTGTATCACAACCTCTCCGGGAAGCCTTCCGCGCCCTGCCCTGCCCGCTGCCTGAACTAAAAGCTGATAGGTTCTCTCCGCCGCGCGGTAATCGGAAGCATATAAAGATAAATCGGCGGCAAGAATACCAACCAATGTAACCATGGGAAAATCATGGCCCTTTACAATCATCTGTGTACCTACTAAAATATCTGCTTCCTGATTAGCAAAGGCAGATAATATTTTCTCATGCCCATCTTTTGTTTTTGTCGTATCCGTATCCATACGTAATACCCTGGCTTCCGGGAATTCCTTTTTCACCATTTCCTCCACTTTCTGGGTTCCGGTTCCGAAAGCAGCAATATATTTGGATCCACAGCTTGGACATTTGGAAGGCATAGATTCTTCGTGACCGCAATAATGACAGATAAGTGTCCCATTATTATGAGCAGTTAGAGAAACATCGCAGTGAGGACATTTCATAACAAAACCGCAGCTTCTACAGGAAACAAAACCTGCGTAACCTCTTCGGTTTATAAATAATATAATCTGTTCCTTTTTATTAAGCCTATCTTGTATCAGTTCTTTTAAATGCAAACTAAAGATTGATTTATTTTTTTTCTTTAATTCTTCCCTTAAATCTTCAATCCAAATTTTAGGCATTCTGCCTTCCCCGTTTCGGGAGGGCAACGTAAATAACTTATATTCGCCTTGTAACGCTTTCTTATAAGATTCCAGGGATGGTGTTGCTGATCCTAATATAATACTTGCTCCGGATAACTCCCCTCGTTTTATGGCCACTTCTCTCGCATGATATTTGGGCGGATTTTCACTTTTATAGCTGCTCTCATGCTCTTCATCCATAATAATTAATCCTAAATCTTTAAAGGGCGTAAACAGTGCAGATCTGGGGCCAATCATAATATCAATATCACCATTCTTAGCTCTCATAAACTGATCATAACGCTCGCCCTGGGATAGCCTGGAATTCATAATGGAAATTCTACTGCCAAACCGTTTATAAAAACGCATTACGGTCTGGTATGTTAAAGCTATTTCAGGAATCAGCATAATTACTTTCTTACCCTGTTTAATTACTGAAGAAATTATTTCTAAATAAACTTCGGTTTTACCGCTTCCTGTAACGCCGTGTATCAGATAGGTTTTACGGAAACCGGCTTTATAATCCCTGATTATCTCATCTGCAATAAACTTCTGTTCCTTTGATAATAGGATGGATTCATATTCAGTTTCTCTATTGCTTAAAGGATTCCGGTATAATCTTTCTACTTTTGTAGTAATAATCCCTATCTTTTCCAGATCCTGAATGGTTGTTCTTGCAATGTTTAATTTATTCACTGCCAGCTCATAATCAAGCTCTTCGATTGCCTGCGGCTGTTCATCCGAATCACTGAAGAACGCTTCTAACAAACGGACCCTGCCTTTATTATTTTTCTTTTTAAATACTTCCAGATAGTTCCCTGCTTCTTCGGCTGATATTGCAAGCCTGATAGTTTTCTTTTCTATGGATTTCACGGATTTTTTCACCGGAATTACAGTTTTTAGGGCATCATTCATAGTAGCCCCAAAAGTTTCCTTAATCCAATAAGCCAGGCTGATTAACTGACTTTCAATCACCAAACCATTTGGCACGATTTGATGAATCGGCTTAATTAATTCTACTTTCCATTTAGCGGTCTCGGATATATCTACAATATAACCTTTTATAAATCGGTTGCCCTTTCCAAAGGGAACAATTACTAAGGCTCCTATTATTGCTTCCTCCCTGAATTCCTCCGGTATGGAATATTGGTATGATTTATCTAAGTTTTCGTGGGAAATATCTACTATAATATCTGCATAATGCATACCAAATCACCGCCTTTGTTTCATCCCGATATTAGAAGCTCTGTAACCAGTTTATTTCGTCTCTTCACTGATTGCTTTTACAATCTCATCTGTTTTCATTCCTCTGGAACCTTTAATAAGAATTCCGTCTCCGGCTTTTAAATGTTCTGCAAGATATGTTATAACCTCTTGATTATTAAAAAATGTTTGAGTTATGATATCCGCCTTTTTATCCCGAATTGCTTGGGCAATATGATAAGCATCTTTACCAATCGTAATTACCTCATCAATTTTCTGATCCGCTATATAAACCCCTACATCATAATGCAGCTGCCTGGAAAGCTCACCTAATTCCCAGACATCAGCTAACACGGCTATTCTTCTTTTGACACCGTCTAATTCCAATAAAACATGAACACCGCTTTTCATGGAATCCGGACTTGCATTATAAGAATCGTCTATTATTTTAACCTGATTCACTTCTTTAATCTGGCCCCTCATAGCGATAGGCTGGTAATCATAGAGACCTGCCTTTGCGGTAGTTACAGGGATATTATATTGCTCAGCAACCGCAATTGCAGCCAGGGCATTAAATACATTATGCAGCCCTAAAACACGCAGTACGATTTCTTCCCCGTCACCATCCATACCCAGGTTGGTACTTTGTTTCTTCCTTAATATAAAGTGGGTTTCCCCATTTACCGTCTGTATCTTCTCTGCCCTGTAATCGCAGAACTCCTCTGTTCCAAAGGCTGTTACTTTGGCAGCCAAGTACTTTTCCCTTGTTTTTTCACAGATATCCAAATCTGATAAATGATTATTATTATCTTTATATAATTCACTTAACAAATCATCATTACCGTTAATAAATAAAACTGAGCTTTTCTGAAAACAGTTAATGATATTTAATTTCTCCTTACGGATATTTTCCCTGGTTTTAAGTTGTGCTATATGGGAAACTCCGATGTTGGTCATAATAGCTGCTTCCGGTTTTGCTATGGCGGCCAGCTTTTCCATTTCTCCCGCTTCACTCATACCCATTTCAATTACTGCTATGTCATGCTGCGAGTTAATACGAAGCATCATAAGAGGCAGTCCTACCTGACTATTCATATTACCTTCCGTCTTTAGAACATTATATTTTGTAGCTAATGCCGCCGCAACCATTTCTTTCGTAGTAGTTTTTCCAACACTGCCGGTTATACCAATAACGGGTATATTAAATCTACTTCTGTAGAATGTTCCCAAAGCCTGTAATGCCCTAAGGGTATCCTCTACTTTAATATATACCTTATCCTCCCGATCCACATTCGTATGTCTGCTGGTAAAACAGGCTGTGGCACCATTTGCAAATGCATCTTGAATAAAATCATGTGCATCCACTCTTTCCCCTACGATAGGAACGAAAAGGGATCCCAATTCCGCATTCTTGGAATTGGTACCTACTGAAGTAATTTTGGTATTTTCATCACCATTCAAAATTTTTCCGCCGACTGCCTCTGCAATTTCTTTTACGCTTAAAGCTTCCATTTTACTCCTGCCTTCTTAATTTCTACACTTTTTATATTTAGATAATCTGTATTCCTTCCTCTTTTAAGTCAGCTAATACTTCTTTTATTAAATCTCTTTCATCCATTTTATATTTGACACCTTTTATTTCCTGATAATCTTCATGTCCCTTACCTGCCAGAATGATTACATCACCGGTCTTAGCATTTTGGATACAGTAACGGATTGCTTCTTTCCGGTCAATAATTGATATATATTTACCGGGACCTTTTTTTACTCCGCTTATAATGTCATTGATAATATCCTGTGGTTCTTCATTCCTTGGATTATCTGATGTAACTACGGTAAGGTCTGCCAGTTTAGAAGAGATTTCTCCCATTTCATATCTTCTTAATTTAGAGCGGTTGCCTCCGCAGCCAAACAGACAGACAAGTCTTTTTGGATTATATTCTTTTAATGTTGTAAGAAGACTTTCCAGACTCATGGCATTATGGGCGTAATCAATCATTAAAGTAAAATGATCGGAAATATTTACCGGTTCAACCCTGCCTTTTACTTTTACAGCACTTAACGCTTTTTGTATATTTTCCACCGGAATCTCAAAATGCCTGCAGATAGCGATGGCTGTTAAGGAATTATATACGCTGAATCTTCCGGGCACATTAATCTTAACATCAAAATTCATAAGCCCCTCTGCCCTGTACTTAACCCCAAGACTTCCGCCCATACTGTGTAAATCTATATCTACCGCACGTAAGTCCGCATTATCTGACAAACCGTAAGTCTCCAACTCACAGGTGTGGTCCTCAAGTACTTTCCATACATGACTGTCATCCATATTAACTATGCCGACTTTACAGTTCTTAAATAATATACCTTTACACGCCATGTATTCTTCAAAATCTTTATGCTCATTTGGTCCGATATGATCCGGTTCGATATTGGTAAAGATACCGAAGTCAAATGAAAAACCTGCAACACGATGCAGCATTAATCCCTGTGAAGAAACTTCCATAACGACGCAGGTACAACCGGCATCTGCCATTTTACGAAAATATTCCTGAACTACATAGGATTCCGGAGTTGTATTATTAGCCGGTATCACCTCATCACCAATAATCGCTTCAATGGTTCCGATTAAACCGGTTTTAATTCCTGCTCCCTCCAATATGGAACGTACCATATAGGTTGTTGTTGTTTTACCCTTTGTTCCGGTTATGCCGATTGTTTTAAGCTGTTTTGCCGGATAACCAAAATAAGCTGCCGACATCTGGGCTAAAGCAAGCCTGGTATCTGCGACACGAATTACTGTAACTTCTTCCGGTACAGAAACTTCTTTTCTACTACAACTGCTGCTGCGCCTTTTTTTATTACTTCCGGAATAAAGTCATGGCCATCTCTTACTGCTCCTGTAATACAGATGAAAACAGAACCTGGAATTACTTTTCTGGAATCATAAACTAAGGCAGTAACCTCCCTCTCCAAATCTCCTTTAAGACAAGAATACTCTGCTTTTTCAAGCATATACTTTAAATTCATAGGAACCCTCCCAATATTTATTTCATATTAATTTTATATTTAACTGCCGGTAAAAAGTGCTATTTCCGCCGAACAACTTATAAGAAATTACTTTCAAAATATTTTATCAATGGCGATGCTTTTTACCATATTATATTACAAAATCCCATCCAAAATATTACTCCGGATGGGAATGAATCATGACAATAATACAATATGCCAAATAGAATATATCGTTTCCACAGTTTGCTTTCACTTGGTATATTTCTCCGTTTATTATATAACAGGATATATGGCTTGTCAAATTTCTTTTCCCTAACTTCCCTAACTAAACAGGTAGAAAATATTATCATCCTATGCTATACTTTATTGGTATATGTATATTAATAAAGTAATCAGAGGTGAATATTATGTTTTTTATAATGGGAATATCCTCCGCCCAAAAAAAGCTAGAATTTATACAGACTATTCTGTGTAAAAAATGCAATCATTTCGGCAGGTTAGAACTTTTTATGACTTATACTTACTTTAGTTTGTTTTTTATTCCGATTTTTAAATGGAACAAAAAATTTTATGCTAAAGTCTCCTGCTGTGGAACACTCTATATGATAGATGAAACCCTGGGCAAGAGAATTGTAAAAGGAGAAGCCTTAACATTATCGGAACAGGATTTACACGAAGTATATAATGGAGACTCTTATACAAAAAATAATGCGTGTCCAAATTGTGGATATTTAATGGCTCCTGATTATTTATATTGCCCAAAATGCGGTTTTAAGCTCTAAATTAAATTATATTTTATATAGAAGAAAATACTTTTTAACAGAAAATACACTATTTATCATAAATAATAAAGCGGATTACCGACCGACAAGACAGGAGATATAATGGAAAGAAAAAACCAAATTACTAATCCAAGATATCAGCAGATAGCTATGGATATCGCTTCAAAAATCGTAGATAAACACTACAACATCGGTGATAAAATATATGCCAGGTCCTCCGTAGCAAGCCAATACGGTGTATCCTCCGAAACAGCCAGAAGAGCCATGTGTATCCTATCTGATCTTAATATTGTGGATACAACCAAGGGTAGCGGAGTAATCATAAAGTCTTATGAAAATGCATTAAAATTTGTACGGCAATATAATGATATTCAAACCATCACCAATCTGAAAAAAGAAATAATGGATAGTGTTAACCGTCAATCCAAAGAAATTGATTATTTTAACCAATGCCTGGCCAAACTTATCGATTATACCGATCGTTTTCGGTCAATAAACCCATTTATTCCATCTGAACTGGAGATTACCTCAAAATCTGTCTATCTTAATAAAACGATTGAAGAAGTTAATTTCTGGCATAATACCAGCGCAACAATCATTGCAATAAAAAGAAATGATTCATTAATTTTATCACCGGGTCCCTATGCGGTATTTTTAGAACATGATATATTATATTTTATCGGTGATGAAAACAGCTATGACAGAGTCAGATTATTTATGTATCCACGTAAAAATAAAAAACTCACTAAAAAACAGCATTAATCTTACCATCCAGTTTTTCATATCGAACAGAGTTAAACCTTATACAAATCAAGTAGTTTTGTATAAGGTTTTTTATTTACGCGAAAGCAAAGTGAGAATTAGCAAGCTTGCTTGCAATAATTCGAACGCGCACGCGAACCGGAGAAACTCGCAAAGCGTGTTTCCTCCGGTTTCCGCGAGGTGAATGATCCTCAGAGTAAGCTGAATAATTGTGAACGTCCAAGCAGCGGAGAAACTTAGCGAAGTTTTTCTTCCGGTTTTTTATAAAAACGAACGGGAATGGCTAATGTAGTGAATCATAGCCCAACCAGTATGAAATACACTTGAACATATTAAAAACAGCTGCTATATAAGTAATACCTTTAGATTTGACAAAGTAACAACTTTTATTTATAATTGGATTGTCACTAGTAACAACTTTTATTTATAATTGGATTGTCACTAGTAACAACTTATTACTTTACACAAGTTATTACTTTGTAAAAAGGGAGGTAAAATAATGATAAAATTTGAAAATGTAACAAAAAACTTTAAGGATAAAAAAGTATTAAGAAACATTACCTTAGATATAAACAAAGGGAATCTGGTTGCTTTTATCGGAGAAAGCGGCTGTGGTAAAACTACCACGCTAAAAATGATAAACCGGCTGATCAGACCATCTTCCGGTAATATATATATCAATGGAGAAAATATCGAATCAAGAGATATCATAGAACTACGCCGACAAATGGGTTATGTAATCCAACAGACCGGACTGTTTCCCCATATGACCGTCAAAGATAATATTGAAATAATCCCAAAAGCAGAAAAAAGGGATAAATCCGTGATTGAAAAAAGAACCTATGAACTGATGGAAATGGTCGGTCTAAAACCGGAAGAATATTTACACCGATATCCTGTCGAACTTAGCGGCGGCCAGCAGCAAAGAGTCGGTGTTGCCAGAGCATTTGCAACAGATCCGGAAATCATCTTAATGGATGAGCCTTTTTCTGCATTGGACCCCATAACCCGAATTGGCCTGCAGGATGAGTTAATCAATTTACAGTCACATCTAAGAAAAACAATCGTATTTGTAACTCATGATATGGATGAGGCAATTAAAATTGCCGACATGATCTGCATTATGAGAAACGGGGAAATTCTTCAATATGATACTCCGGAAAATATTTTAAAAAATCCATGCAATGATTTTGTTTCTAAATTCGTAGGAAAAAACCGCATATGGACTTCTCCCGAATTTATTAAAGCGGAAGATATCATGATTACTTCCCCTGTTACCTGTATGCAAAATATGACATTACTTCGTTGTATGGATAAAATGCGCTCCAATAAAGTTGACAGCCTTATGATAATTGAGAATACTACAAATCATTTAATAGGCACTATAAGCGCACAACAAATACAGCAGCAATCTGACCGGGCCAGGGAAGTAAATTCTATCATGTCGACTGATTTTCTTAGCGTATCTCCCCAGGATAATATTATAGACATATTAAAACTTGTTGAAGAAAATCAAGTTTCCAATATTCCTGTAATAGATGAAGATAATACTCTGCTCGGCTTAATAACCAAAAGCAGCCTGGTAACTACATTAAGTCAGCAATATTTAGAAGTTGAGGGGGTATAGTATTATGAATTTTATTAATTATATCATTCAAAACAGTAATCAAATACTAACATTAACTATGGAACATATCCGGCTTACAGCCATATCGGTTGGTTTTGCTATTTTAATCGGAGTTCCGTTAGGTATCCTGATAAGTTATGTAAAAAAATTGAATAAACCTATATTAGGAATTGCCAATCTTGTTCAGGCAATCCCAAGTATGGCTTTGCTTGGATTTGCAATACCGTTTTTAGGTATAGGTACTTTACCGGCAGTGGTAATGGTAATATTATACTCATTACTGCCGATCATAAAAAATACCTATACAGGAATCCAGAATATAAATACCCAGACCTTAGAAGCCGCACGCGGAATTGGACTGACTAAACTACAGATTTTATATAAAGTACAGATTCCTTTAGCTCTGCCTGTTATAATGGCAGGTGTAAGGATATCTGCTGTTACGGCCGTGGGACTTATGACAATGGCAGCTTTTATCGGTGCAGGCGGTCTTGGCTTTCTAGTCTTCTCCGGTATCAGAACGGTAAATAACAATCAAATATTAGCAGGTGCAATCCCTGCATGTATCCTTGCATTGCTTGTAGATTTTCTGATTGGATTAATTGAGAAATCAGTGACACCCATCAGCCTGCAAAAGGATGGATTACTAAATAGAAAAAAAGCAAATCAAAATAGAATTCATAAATTTATTTTATTAACAACTGCGGTATGTTTAGCAGTAATATTGGTTATTACAGCAGTAACCGGAATAAACCGGTCCGAAAAAGTAATTCGAATAGGAAGTAAAGATTTTACCGAACAGCATATCTTAGCTAATATGTTTTCTGATTTAATAGAAGAAAAAACAGATATCACAGTAGAACGTAAAATAAATCTTGGCGGAACCCAGGTATGCTTTTCAGCACTGAAATCCGGTGATATTGATCTTTATTTTGATTACAGCGGAACCGCTTATGGTGATACATTAAATTATCCTCCTATTTCTGATATGGAGAAAGTATATAACACGGTTAAGACAGATTTTAATAACAAATTTGACATTGATGTTTTAAAACAAATGGCTTTTAATAATACTTATGTTCTGGCCGTAACAAAAGAAACCGCTGATAAATATAACCTTAAAACCATTAGTGATCTTGCAAAAGTTGCATCCGATCTGCGTGCCGGTACTACATTGGAATTTTTGAACCGGATTGATGGTGTACCCGGGTTGACAAAATTTTATAATTTTAATTTTAAAGATACAACCGGTCTGGATGGTTCACCAAGATATGTTGCTTTAATGAATCAGGAAACAGATGTTGTTGATGCCTTTTCTACAGACGGTTTATTAAAGAAATTTGATCTGGTTACCTTAGAAGATGATAAACACTTCTTTCCACCCTATTATGCAATACCTTTAGCAAGAGCTGAAATCATTAAAACCTATCCTGAATTGGTACCTGTCATAGAAGAACTTGGTGATATACTGACCGATGAAGTAATGATTGAATTAAATTATAAGGTTGATGAACTCCAGATGGAACCTGCGGTTGTTGCAAAAGAATTTTTACTGGAAAAAGGGTTGATTACTGGATAAGATAAAAATTATTAACTTAAAATAATCATAAAATAATTTAGCATTTTTAGATTAATATTTTAATGCTAAATTATTTTTATTTGTACAGATTATATTCCTTATTTTATTAAATTTCTATTTATAAAACAGGAAAACTGATACAAAAGTAACTGATTTTATAAAAAAATCTTATATGTATTTTAAATTAATCTATATATAAAATCTTATTTCTAACATTGCATACTCTTGATTTATTTTAGATTTTGCTTTATAATAAGCTAATATGAAAAAATATACAAAGAGAAAAGGGAGGTATCATACATGCTGCATATTAAAACATTGGATGAAGGCCTGGATGTATTTAAAGCTCTTGGTTCGGAGATCAGGATATCTATCATTAAGTTATTATTAAAAAATAAAGGAATGAATATGAACGAACTAGCCAGCAGTTTAAACATTACAAACGGCGCTCTGACCAGTCATATAAAAAAATTAGAGGATTGTGGAATCGTTACAATTGTCAGTGAATCCGCAGGCCACGGTAATCAAAAAAAATGTATGGTACACCTGGACAAAATACTTGTTGAATTTGATAGTGAAGAGCAAAAGAAAAATATCTATGAAACCGAACTTAAAATCGGTCATTATTCCGATTACAAGATATTTCCTACTTGTGGACTGGCAACTGCAAATCAGTTAATCGGTGAAGTAGACGATGCCAGATATTTTGCTCATCCCAGCCGAATAGATAGTGACATTTTATGGTTTACAAAAGGATATGTGGAATATATCATTCCTAACTTTTTACCGGTACAGCAAAAAATAGATCAAATAACTATATCCGCTGAGCTTAGTTCGGAAGCACCGGGAGTCAATGATGTATGGCCTCCGATATTTACTTTTATTTAAATGAAAAATGCCTTGGAATGTGGACCAGCCCCGGAGATTTTGGTGATGTAAAAGGGATTTTTACCCCTGACTGGTGGTACCCTAACTGGAATCAATATGGATTACTTAAATTAATCGTAATTAATAATACCGGAACATTTATTGACGGCCTTCAAATTTCAGGCGTCTCCTTAAAGGATTTGAATCTGGATTATAGAAGTACTATTAAGTTTAAATTTGCAGTTCCGGATGATGCGGAACATGTAGGCGGATTAACTATATTCGGACGTAATTTCGGCAATTATAATCAGGATATTAAAGTTCGTATCCATTATAGTCCTATTGAGGATAATTCTAACCAATCCAATACGGATACTTTATAAAATACAATATGGGTATATAGTTCGAAGCTTCTTTGAATTATATACCCATTTTTAGTTCATAGGAAGTTACTCCCTATGAGCTATACTACCATGGCCTGCACATGACATGATTATGAAATCTTTACTAAAGAGACAGAGCAAGTGAGTACTAGGACCTCCTGAAAAACCAGCTTCCCTCTTTCTTAATTATTCCATTGGCGCAAGGCCGCTTCCCCATATGGCTATACCTTTATCAGAAAGTGCCGTAAAGGTCATTACATTCTTTTTACCGGATTCATCCCACTCTTTATTCACAACACCCTTGTATGAATTTTCTCCTATCGTTATAATAATGCCGGTACCGTCTTTATCCAATTTCCAGGAACCGATTACCGCTCCGGTTATGGTATAATCTTCGTTCAACTCTATTAATTTTGACACGACCACTTCCGGAGATATGGTATTGCTATGATTAATGTATTTATAAATTCCTGTTATTTGTTTATCTGAATATCTTTCAATTTTTTCACCGGTATAACGGTAAGGTGATACCACCGGCCAGCCATCTTCATTTAAATACATCTGGTGTACCCGTACTTCATGAAATTCACCCTTTGTTTCAAAACGTGTATGGAAAATTAAAAATATTGTCCGGTCTTATCATTGTATAATACAGAATTATGACCGGGGGATACATATCCATACCGTTTCTCCCCTTCTTCTCCTTTCACCCAATCGAATCGATAGCTTCCCATTAGCTTAGTACCATATTGGTAAATGGATTCATCGTTAAAAAAAGTTCCGTCCTTACCTTTGCAATGAATCATATCATTTCCATTGGAATCGTAAAAAGGTCCGTCCGGTGTTTTAGACCGGATCACCCTTATATTATAACCTCCGTCTTTTGCTAACCCACCAAAGGATAAGAACATATAATAATATTTTGTTTCAGGACTATATATAACAAAAGAGCCTTCTATCCTGACATGATTGCCTCCCAGTATTTTCTTACCATACCCTTTTTCTAACGGAAACCCCGTTTCCGGATTCATTTCCAATATAAAAATACCACCCGAATAGGAACCATAAGACATCCATAACCTGCCGCTGGTGTCGTAATATAAGCACGGATCCACTACATTAGGCTGAATGGTAGCGTCATAGGTATTACCATCCTCACTGGGTATCCCCGGACCCATTCCCGATTTTAGTATAATTCCAAGATCTTTATACGGTCCTTCCACCTTATCCGAAACGGCTACTCCCAGACTGGCTAAGGGCGAACTTCCCTCACAGGTACAGTAATACATATAATAACGGCCATCCTTAAGCTGTATTACATCCGGCGCCCAAAAAGTATTTGTTTTAGCCCATTGGAAAGCTTCTTTCATTTCATTCCTGGCATCCGGTATAATGGGATTATTTTTTGTAACACCGGATCCGATTAAATCCCAATTCATAAGATCTTTTGACTTTGCTCCTGCCAAATGAGAACCAAATATGTAATATTCTCCTCCTGTTTCTATAATGGAGGGATCATGTACCGACACATCTTTAAAAGTATAAGTAACCGGATTATCCGCTTTCAGTTTCATATCCTTCGGAACAGTAATAACTGATGAAACCAATTTGTCCGGATTATTTTTTATATTTCGTCCTGTATTTGCCACTGTTTCATGAATATTCCCTGAACAACCTGTTAACAGTACCATAGACATAGTAATAAAACCTATAAACATATTTTTTTTCATATTAACCCCCTATTATTAATGTTATTAGGTAATTGCCCATTAATGTTGTAGTTATTATTTACATTGTAGTAAACTAATTTATTATTAACTATACTTATTACCTCTTTATAGTAAATCTGTTTTATATAAATGTCAATTATTTTATTATTTACTATATAAATTAATTAAAATCATTTATACGGGTTATTCCATTAGCTCTTATCTTCCGTTCCCATTCCTGTTTATATTAGTAATATACTTATGCCCTTTGCGTAACTAAAACCGGAAGAACACGTTTGCGAGTTTCTTCCGGTTTACGGGCGCATTGGAATTATTGCAAGCAAGCTTGCTAATTTTCACTTTGCTTTCGCGGAAATAAAAAAAAGCAGTTGCAAATAGTTTTTCACTTATTTGTAACTGCTTTTTTCTGATTTTTATATTTAGTATTTAATTTAATAAACCAAATTTTTTAAGCGGCCATATTCGAAGAATTGCACGTCCACCGATATTTTCTCTCGGAACAACTCCGACTTCCTCATAGCGGCTATCTAAGCTTACTTCCCGATTATCTCCCATAACAAAATATTCACCATCTCCTAAAGTCAACGGTTCTTCTGCTGTCCCGGCGAAGGTAATCGGTTCTTTTCCGTAATTTTCTTTCAGTCTTTCACCATTGATATAGATATCGCTGCCTTTTATCTGTATCGTCTCTCCCGGTAAACCGATAATCCGCTTTACATAATACTCTTCATTCTTTCTTCCATGAGGATAGAATACTATAATATCAAAGCGTTTTAATTTATCTAAATGATAACTTATTTTTTCTACCATAAGATGCTCCCCGTTATGCAGGGTATTTTCCATTGATGGACCATCCACTATAGTTCTTTGTATTACATAAGTCGGTATTAAGTAAACACAAGTATATATAATAATTGCATATATAATAATATCCATCAGGATAGATAAATGTTTCCGCTTTTTCTCTTCTTTCTTTACCTTTGTATTATCAACTGAATAATATGGCTCGTATTCTTCTATATTCTCTTTACCGTTTTCTTCTTCGAATTCTTCTGTTTTTTTCTCTCCGCTCATTATTATAATCTCCAATCAGCTTTCAGTAATTTATTGATGCTCCAATACACCAAACTTCTCAAATGGCCAGATTCTTACCCATGCGCGTCCGATGATAGCTTTTCTTTCTACAGCACCAATACTGGAATCTCGGCTGTCCTTGCTGTTATTTCTATTATCTCCCAATAGAAAATATTCATCTTTTCCTAAAACAATCGGTTCTTTCGCTATCCCGCCGTCTGCTATGGGATTATTTCCATAATCTTCATTAAGGAGTTGATCATTAATATAGATATCACTTCCGATTATCTGAATCGTTTCTCCTGGAAGTCCAATTACCCTTTTTATATAGTAAGTGTCTTTATCCTCCTCATAAGGTCTGAAGACAACAATATCAAAGCGCTTTGGTTTATTTATTTCATAAGATACTTTTTCCAATATTAAATGATCTTCGTTATGTAGCGTACTCTCCATGGAACTGCCGCTAACTTCTATCTGCTGCCCCACAAATTGATGTATTAATAGCACAGATACAATGACCACAACAAAGTAAATAATCATTTCACTAATTTCTTTTCCGTAATTTGCCTGTTTTACCTTCTGTTCCAATTCCTGATCATCTGTTGTATTTAACTCTTCCGATACCCTTAACCAGGACCTATCCTTATTGTCTTCCATATAGATCTCCCATCTTAGGCTTAGGCTTATTAAGCCGTAGCATAATATATGATAAAGCACTCTCGCAGGATACCTTATTATTTTATGATGATTCTATAATTCTGCTATAGAATCTCAATATTAAATAAGGAATCACACGAAAGTGCTCACCAGAGCTCATCTAAATCATACGCATGAGCTAATATTATGCTTCTTTTGTTTCATCGTCATTCACAATTTTTACTTTTGACTGATATAATTCTTCTACCGCTATGGATAAAGGTTTTGCGGAAGTTGCACGAACCATAGGGTCAACTCCGTTAATTAGTTGTCTGGCTCTTTTAGCAGTTGCTAAAACGATGGAATATCTGCTATTTACTACAGGCTGTTCTCCTGGTTCTACCTCGCTGTTTACTACTTTCATTAGGTCTGTATATGATGGATGTAACATATTAATCTCCTTCCGTATGCATAAGCTTTCAAAATATATATTTTTATTTATATATTTTTATTTTATATATTTCTTTTTTTGTAAGTTATAATTGATATATCGGATATATTTTTATCTTTATTCATTGTAAGATACCACGGTATCAGTTTCTTCTTTTATATTTACCCGATTTGCAATGGTTTCAGGTAATAAAGCGGATAATACCAAATGTCCGCTGTCTGTTACAATAACGGCTTTTGTTTTCCTTCCGCAGGTTGCATCTATCGCTGTTCCGGCATCCTTGGCACTTTGTACCATTCTTTTTATCGGTGCAGCTTCAGGGCTAATGATTCCAACTATCTTATTCGAATTGACTACATTACCAAATCCTATATTAATTAATCGATTCAATTTCTGTACCTCATTTCGATGTGTTATTCTATGTTCTGAATCTGTTCTCTGATTTTCTCTATTTCCGTTTTTAAATCAATCGCTTTGTTGGTTATATGAATGTCATTTGCTTTTGACAATATGGTATTGGCCTCGCGATTCATCTCCTGGGCGATGAAATCCAGTTTTCGTCCGATTTCCTCTCCGGCTTCCAACGTATTTTTCATATTCATTATGTGACTTCTTAACCTTACGGTTTCTTCATCTACACAGATTTTATCCGCAAATACAGTAACTTCAGTTGCAAGGATACTTTCATCTAATTTGGTATCGCCTAATAATTCATATACTTTAGCAGTAAGCTTTTGTCTATACTCAGTAACAATCTGGGGTGATCTTTCTTCAATAAAATTAATGTAGTCCACCATGCCATCCAGTTTCCCATATAAATCCTTTTTTAGATTCAAACCTTCTGCAATTCTCGCCTCTACCAATTGTTCTGCAGCAGTTCTAACCGCTTTCTCAACTATTTTCCAAAGTTCCTGTTCATCTATAGTCTGCTCTTCCAAGGTAAATATATCCGGAAATCTGGATAAATTTGATACCCTGATATCATTTTCGATTTGAAAAGTTTCACTCATATGAGTCAGATATTTTAAATATTCTTTTGCAATGTCTTCATTATATTTTACACAAACATTATTTTCAGTAAAATCTTCATACGTGATAAATACATCCACCTTACCACGTCCAATATATTGTTTTAAAACATTTCGTATACCTGCTTCAAAAAAGCTAAGTTTCTTGGGCATCTTAATGGAAATGTCACAATACCGGTGGTTTACTGCCTTCATTTCAACAATTATCTTTCGTTCTTCTCCTACTTCTTCACATCTACCGAAGCCAGTCATACTTTTTAACATATTCACACGTTCTTTCAATATAAAGTTTTATAATGCCAGAAATGATATATATTCGACTCACCTCGGAATCTTTACAGGCATTTGAATTTATTATAGTAGATATACTACGACAAGTCAAGACTGGTTCATAAAATATGTCAGAAAAATTATTGCTTCTCCTACTGTCTAATGTTATACTATTTGGTATTAATATACTGATTCTTGATAGTACCCTTATAATATGAGAAGAAATCAGTAACAGCCTTTCTATGCTTTCGCATAAATAAACACGGAACAATTTTTATATAATAAGTTGTATCCACTTTAATATAAAGGAGAAATAACATGGCTTTAGACGGACTTGTCATATCTAATCTGGTTTATGAATTAAAAACAAAACTCATAGACGGCAGAATCAGTAAGATTTCCCAGCCTGAAAAAGATGAGTTAGTTCTGACTATAAAAAATAACCGGGATAACTACAAACTATTTCTTTCTGCTAACGCAAGTTTACCGTTAGTATATTTAACGGAAGAAAACAAACAAAATCCAATGACTGCTCCCGGATTCTGTATGCTGCTTAGAAAGCATTTAAACAGTGCAAGAATTTTAGACATTACGCAGCCGGGGCTTGAGCGAATTTTAAGGTTTAAGATTGAGCATCTTAATGAAATGGGTGATTTATGTATCAAGTATCTCGTTCTGGAGGTAATGGGAAAACACAGTAATATTATCTTTCTGGATGATAAAGATATGATTATAGACAGTATAAAACATATTTCCCATTTAGTTAGCTCCGTACGCGAAGTACTTCCGGGCAGGGAATATTTTCTTCCCTTAGTCGGAGAGAAAAAAGATCCTTTAACCATAAATTATGAAGAATTTATGGAAGCTGTTTTGGTTAAACCGTTACCTATTGGAAAAGCAATTTATACTTCACTTACCGGATTCAGTCCGTTAATGGCTAATGAAGTCTGTTACCGGTCTTCTATTGATTCCGAGGCTTCAACCAGTTCTCTTTCGGAATCGGAGGGGCTGCATTTATACAAGAATCTGGAACGTTTAATTTCTGATATAAAGGAACATAATTATATCCCCAATATCGTATTAGAGGAAGGGGTTCCTATTGAATTCTCCTGTTTTCCTCTATCTTGTTATGATGGCCTTGATAAGAAAGAATTTGAATCTATTTCAGAAGTTCTAGAATCTTTTTATGCTGCTAAAAATACGGTTACCCGTATCCGCCAAAAATCTGTGGATTTGCGTAAGATAGTTGCCAATGCCATAGAAAGGAATACGAAGAAATACGAACTTCAGTTAAAACAATTAAAAGATACGGAAAAAAGGGATAAATATAAAGTATACGGGGAATTGATTAATACCTACGGTTACAGTTTAGAACCAGGTGCCAAGTCATTGACAGCCCTGAACTATTATACCAATGAAGAGATTACTATCCCTTTAGATTCAACAATAACTCCGGCTGAAAACGCCAAACATTATTTTGAAAAATACAACAAATTAAAACGTACCTACGAAGCATTATCTAATTTTATAGAAGAAACCAAGATGGATCTGGTGCATTTGGATTCCATACGAACTTCTCTGGATATCGCACTGGCGGAAGAAGATTTAGCCCAGTTAAAAGAAGAACTCATGGAATATGGGTATATGAAACGTAAATACACAGCAGGTAAACCGGGTGCTAAAATTAAAAAACAAAAAATAACCAGTAAACCGTTTCATTATATTTCATCCGATGGGTATCACATATATGTAGGCAAAAATAATTATCAGAACGATGAACTGACTTTCAAGTTCGCTGTGGGAGCCGACTGGTGGTTTCATGCGAAAAAAATTGCCGGTTCTCATGTTATCGTACAGACCGGGGGTAATGAAATACCGGACAGGACCTTTGAAGAAGCCGCAAAACTTGCTGCTTATTACTCTAAAGGAAGAGATGCAGACAAGGTAGAAATTGATTATACGGAAAAGAAAAATGTTAAAAAACCAAGTGGAGGAAAACCTGGTTTTGTAGTATATTATACCAACTACTCCATGTTAGTATCTCCTGATATATCGGGTATTGTTCAGATTTCATAAAGCGGAGATAGGTTGAAAGAAAATAAAAGAATAGAAAGGTGCCGCATGCAGATTCTTTCAACCTGTGAACCTAGTTTCACATTTTATTATGCGGCAGTAGCGCATCGGTACGCAGATGTGTTATACAAGGGAGGTTAAAATGATTATAGCAGATTACCATGTACATTCCTCTTTTTCCAGTGATTCTACTGCTCCCATGGAGGATATGATTGAAAAGGCAATATCTCTTGGAATGAGTAAAATATGCTTTACTGACCATATGGATTATGACTTTCCAAATACCAATGGCTTGCCCTTTATTTTTAATCCGGAGGAATATTTTACAAAATTAGCCGACATGACCGGGCATTATAAGTCAAAAATTAAAGTTTTAAAAGGAATTGAACTTGGATTACAACCCTACCTTGCTCCCAGGTACGAAGCTTTGATTGAAAAGTATGATTTTGATTTTGCAATTGGTTCTTCTCATCTGGTTAACGGCCTGGATCCCTATTACCCTGAATATTGGATGAATCAGTCACCGGAAAAAGGTGTTGAAATATACTTTCAAAGCATTATAGATAATGTTAAGGCTTTTGCCGGTTTTCAGGTTTATGGACATTTGGACTATGTCATCCGTTATGTACCGGATAAGACCCTGATACAGACTTATTCTTATAAAAAATATGGGGATATTATTGATGAGGTATTAAGAACCATTATTCAACATGGTAAAGGTATCGAAGTGAATACTGCCGGTTATAAATACGGACTCGGTTTCGCACATCCCCATAGTGATATTCTAAAGCGGTATAAGGAATTAGGCGGTGAAGTAATTACCATAGGTTCCGACGGCCACGCTCCCGAACATTTGGGATATGACTTTCCAAAGGCGGAAGAATTATTACGCACTCTGGGTTTTGACTATTATGTAACTTATGAAAACAGAAAACCTATATTTGAGAAACTTAAATAAAGTATAAAATAGACATGTCAGCTTAACATATATAACAACATAAAGTTAGCTTAAATAATAACATATGGTTAGCTTAAATTTACCATTAAGGTTTACCTAAGAGAAACGGAAGAACATGCTCCCCGAATTTCTTCCGTTCGTGCGTTCGAAATATTGCAAGCAAGCATGCTAATTCTCACTTTGCTTTCGCGGATAATAAAAAACGTGAGGAACTACCTAATGTAAGTTTCTCACGTTTTTTAATCATAGACGAATCACGTTCGAACAATCGTTCCTCCGCCAACGACATAATCACCGTCGTAAAATACAACAGCCTGTCCGGGAGTTACTGCCCTTTGTGGTTCTTCAAAAATACATTCTACTTTATTCTCATCTATTTTGCGGATCGTACAGTTTGACCCTTTATGGCTGTAACGAATCTTGGCAATCACTTCCATTTCATCCGCTAAATCTTCTATGGACATAAAATTCAGGTTATCAGCATACAACTTATTACTATATACTTCATCACTGTTACCGATAACAACTTCATTTGTCTCAGGACGTATAGCCAGGACAAATACGGGGTGTCCCATTGCAAGATTTAAACCTTTTCTTTGTCCGACGGTATAATGAATGATACCTTTATGTTTGCCGATAATCTTTCCATCCGGGGTAACAAAATTACCCTCCTCCGGTTCTTTTCCGGAATATTCCGTGATGAATTTTGCATAATCATTATCCGGAATAAAACAGATTTCCTGGCTGTCCGGTTTATTCGCAACCCTTAGATTAATATTTTTAGCTATATTACGAATCTCATCCTTTGTATACTCCCTACCGGCATAAGGGTATGTGCCAGCTGATACTGAGTCAGATTATACAGCGCATAAGTCTGATCCTTTTCTGACGTTGCTGATTTTTTTAAAGTATATCTTCCATTATCCAATTGTACTACTCTAGCATAATGACCGGTGGCAATATAATCGGCGCCAATATCCAAAGAACGTTTTAAAAGAGATTCCCACTTTACATAACGGTTACATGCGATACACGGATTGGGTGTGTTACCTTTTACATATTCTTCTGCAAAATAATTAATAACAGCTTTTTTAAATTCATTTTTAAAATTCATTACATAATAAGGTATGTCCAGTGCAAAGGCTACTCTTCTCGCATCATCCACTGCACTTAATCCACAGCAGCCTCCGCTCTCTTCCTGCGCCGCTACCTCTTCATCCTGCCATATCTGCATGGTAACACCAATTACATCATAACCGGCGTCTTTCAGTAGATAGGCAGCAACAGAAGAATCAACTCCACCGGACATGCCTACTACTACTTTCTTTTTTTCCATTAAACCTCCTAGTAGACTTCTTCTTCTTCCCCTTCACTGATATCTGATTTGGGTTTTTCCAATCCTTCGATTTCAATATTATTCTTAGTAGCATAATCCCATAAAGCTGCATGAATTGCTTCTTCTGCTAATAAAGAACAATGAACTTTAACTGCAGGCAGACCATCTAATGCATCCATAACAGCTTTATTGGTAATCTGTAATGCTTCCTGAACATTTTTACCTTTTACCAATTCGGTAGCCATACTACTGGTAGCTACGGCAGCACCGCAACCAAATGTTTTAAACTTAACATCCTGGATTATTCCATCTTTATTAATATCCAGGTAAATTCTCATAATATCACCGCATTTTGCGTTACCGACAGTACCCACACCGCTGGCATTCTCTATTTCCCCTACATTTCTTGGGTTAGTAAAATGATCCATTACTTTCTCACTATACATCTTAATTCCTCCTTTATCACAAGACCATCACCAAATGATGCTAAAATTTATTTATATTACTTATGACTGCCTTTAACAAAATCCTCATAAAGAGGTGACATGGAACGCAATTTTTCCACGATTTCTTTAATTTTTTCTACTACATAATCCATTTCTTCTTCCGTATTATCCTCGCATAAAGTCAAACGTAAGGAACCATGTGCAATTTCATGAGGCAGTCCTATTGCTAATAAAACATGGGATGGATCCAGAGAACCGGAAGTACAGGCTGAACCGCTGGAAGCACAAATATTCTGCATATCAAGCATAATCAGAAGAGATTCACCCTCAATAAACTGAAAACTGAAATTTGCATTATTAGGAAGGCGTTTTGTCCTGTGTCCGTTTAAACGTACATAAGTTACTTCTGATAAAATTCTCTTAATCAGTTTATCCCTTAATTCAATTTCTTTTTGCTGACGTTCTTCCAGGGTTTCCATAGCAATTTCAACTGCTTTGCCAAGTCCGACAATGGCTGGAACATTTTCAGTTCCGGCTCTTCTGTGTCTTTCCTGTGCTCCGCCGTGTACAAAAGATTTTAATTTTAAACCTTTGCGGATATAAAGAAATCCGATGCCTTTCGGACCGTTTAATTTATGTCCGCTGGCACTTAACATATCTATATTTAATTCGTTCACATCGATAGCAAGCTGACCGAATGCCTGGACAGCATCTGTGTGGAATAATATATTGTTTGCCTTTGCTATTTCACCGATCTCCTTAATTGGCTGAATGGTACCAATTTCATTATTAGCAAACATAACAGAGATTAAGATGGTAGTCGGGCGGATTGCTTTCTTTAACTCGTCTAACTTAATAAGGCCATTCTCGTCCACATCAATATAAGATACCTCCATACCATGTTTTTCCAAGTACTCACAGGTATGCAAAATGGCATGATGTTCAATTCTTGAAGTAATGATATGATTACCTTTTGATGCGTAAGCTTCTGCGGTAGCTTTTAATGCCCAGTTGTCTGATTCCGTACCGCCGGCAGTAAAATAAATATCAGAAATTTCTGTATTCAGGGCTTTTGCAATAATACCTCTGGCCTCGTCAACTGCCTTTTTATTCTGTGTTGCAAGTTCATACACGCTGGATGGATTACCGAAGCTCTCCGTAAAATATGGGAGCATAGCTTCCACAACTGCCGGACGTGTTTTTGTTGTAGCTGCATTATCTAAATAAATCTTTTTTTCCATCTGTGTCATCTCCTATTTTAAAATTTCCTATTGCCCGCAAGTCGGTCTTTTACGGTTGTCACTTTCCGAAATTCCATGTTCGGAACGAATCTTTTCGCTTTCTTCCATTAATTCAGATAGCATCATGGTATCAACGGTATTATTTATACTATCACTAATACGCATCCAGACATATTTTGTTACACACAAATCCGCACCGGTACAAGATGATCCGCTGCCAATGATTTCAGCACAATCGACAGGATTTAAATCTCCCTCCAAAGCTCTCAGTATATCACCAACGGATATCTCTTCCGGCTTTTTAGCTAAGATATAGCCGCCTTGTGCACCTCTGATACTGTTTACGATTCCTGCTTTTTTCAATTTCGCAATTAACTGTTCCAAATAACTAATGGAAATATCCTGACGTTCCGCAATTCCACTTAAAGCAACTGCTTCATTTTTCCCGTTTATAGCTAAATCTAAAACTGCACGTAATCCATATCTACCCTTTGTAGATAGTTTCATCATACCACCTCACTTTTATCCATTTCGGGAGTTTAATTCCTACTATTTCATTTCCTAGTAATTTATTTCCTACTAAAACAGTGCACTTTATTGTTACATATTATCATTCCATTTCCAATTTGTCAATAGATTTGGAATTGTTTTATACTCTCCGAATATATTTAAATAAGTTCTATTATCATCGGTAGGAATTATTCATGACAAAAAATAAAAGTAATTTAATTAAGGGTACCGTAGTACTTACCTTAGCGGGCCTGGCCACCCGTTTTATCGGTTTTTTTTATCGTATTTTTCTATCCAACGCGATGGGCGCTGAAATCATGGGAATTTATCAGTTGGTATTTCCAATTTATATGATCTGTTTTACCATATTTGCTTCCGGTATTCAGACAGCCATATCAACTTTGGTGGCCAACGAACTAGGTAAAAAACATTATAAAAATTTACAGAATGTACTAAAAATCGGTATTATTATGTCATTAAGTACAGCTATAGTATTAACCTTTCTTGTATCCCGCTATTCGAATATGATTGCAACCAATATTCTAAGAGAACCAGGCTGCGCCTCTTCTTTACGGATACTTGCCTATGCTTTCCCATTCTGCGGTATAACGGCCTGTATTAATGGTTATTATTATGGTTTAAAAAAAGCAGGTGTTCCTGCAACAACTCAATTATTAGAACAAATAATACGTGTTTTTTTTGTTTATATCGTAGCATCTTATGTTGGAAAAGGAGATATAAAAATCACCAGTGAATTAGCAGTCTTAGGTGTTGTAATCGGAGAAATCGCATCTCAGGTTTATAATTTAGCATCTTTATATTGTACCAGCACTCCAAGGGAATTATCACACCTTGCTAAATCTACCCAAACTTCGCCTCATTATAAAAACGAAAAAATAACCGGCCGTCTGTTTCGTATGACTGTTCCGCTAACGGCAAACCGGTTACTAATTAGTATATTACATAGTGTGGAAGCTATTCTTATACCAAATATGCTGAAGAAATATGGCTTAAGCAATTCGGAAGCATTAAGTATCTACGGTATATTAAACGGAATGTCCATGCCTTTTATTATGTTTCCTTCCGCAATAACAAATTCCTTATCCGTATTATTACTTCCAACCATTTCAGAAGCCCAGTCATCAAGTAATGATACCATGATTAAAAAAACAACTGCTATTTCTATTAAATATAGTATGTTAATCGGTATCTTAAGTGCAGGAATTTTTGTCAGCTTCGGCCAGGAATTAGGCAATATCATATTTCATAATGAACTTGCAGGAAGTCTGCTTACTACCTTAGCCTGGTTATGTCCATTCCTGTATATTACCACAACATTAAGCAGTATTATCAACGGTTTAGGTTTGGCTCATTTAACCTTTGCTAATTCCGTAGTCGGTATGTCCTTCCGTATATTACTGATACTTTATCTGGTACCGAAGCAGGGTATGAATGGCTATTTAATCAGTCTTTTAATCAGTCAATTGGTAATTACGGCTTTTGATGGTTTTATTGTAATTAAAAGAATTAAACCGCCTTTTGATGCTGCAGATTTCATATTAAAACCTGGAATTATTGTGGCCTTAAGCGGCTATCTGTTGTTCAGGTTATATGAATACATAGCACCGGCGGCAGGAAGTCTTTCCATTGTATTAGGATGCTGTTTTTTAATCTGCATATCCTTTATATTATTACTTGGCATAACAAAAGCTGTTTCCTTAAAAGATTTTAAGTAAACAGCTTAAATCCATCCTTGCCTTGGTCTTTCACATCATATAAAGCTTTATCCGCACAATTTAATAATTGGTTATAATTCTTTCCGTCCCTTGGATATAAGGAAACTCCAATGCTGCCGGAAACGGATATTTCATACTCTTCTTCCCGATAAACAGATCTTAATGCACGCTGAAGCAAATCTGCCTTAATAAAAACTGTCTCTTTATTAGAGATATCTCCTATAAATACGGCAAATTCATCTCCGCCGATTCTTCCTATGATTTCACCTGACGAAAAAATCATCTTTACCTGATTAATTACAAAAGATAATATCTTATCTCCCTGCAAATGTCCAAATTTATCGTTAATGCTTTTAAAATCATCAATATCCACAATCATAAAGATGTGTTTTGTATCACTGTGTTTTTGTATGTAATGGTCAATTAGATCCTTAGTTGCACTTTTGTTATAGACACCGGTTAAGGGATCCCTTTTTGCTTTGTATTCTAAAGTTTGCAGTTCTTTTTTGTGTAAATCAATATTAACTATCTTACCGATCACCCGGATGGCACGTTTATTATCATCATAAATTGTTTTACCCCTGGTATGACACCATACATAATCGTTTTTTATATCTTTTATACGAAATTCCGATTCGATCATCTCTTTACCGCTTCGCAGTGCCCTGCAATACTCGGAAAATACCCCATATCTTCCGGATGAATCATGATTTCCGCATTTGTTTTTAAATCTGAAAAATGAGGTATTACCGGAACCCTGCCATACAGTTCTTTATATTTGTCTGCAAAGGTCATTAAGTCTTCATCAATCTCATATTCAAATAAAATATCGTTGGATATTTCAGCTGCTACCCGATACCGTTCCTCTTCTAATAAAAGCCTTTCCTGCATTAATTTCGATTCCGTGATATCTATCAGTACTGCGGATACCGTATGGCTTCCGTTTTTATCTTCAATATAATTACCGTTTAATAAAATCCAAATGATATTACCGCTTTTGGTTTTCATCCTGATTTCTTTTTGAATGTATTCCCCATTCTCAAAGTCATCTTTAAGCGCCGCAAACTTATCCAAATCATCCGGAAAGATTAATGTTGTAACACTGTTCTCTAATTCCTGTTGCATTTCTTCTTTGCTATAACCTACAATATCATAGTAACCGTTACTGGCATAAATTATCTCATAATTATGTTCTAAATTAAAATTAACAAACCCTGCATGAATGCTGTTTGTTATATGCCTCAACTCCAGGGAAGCTTCCTTTACCTTTTTTTCACTGGTATGCTTTAACCTTAAAATAAAAATAATAGCCAGTATACACAATATCACTAAACATAAGCAAAATACTGCAAAATAAACAGTATTCGAATACAGATATGTATCTTCCGGCAGATTTTCCTGTGCTTGTACTATTTTTAAAGAAAATAATAAGACTAGTATAATATTTACGAATAAAATTGAGACAAATCTGCTACGCAAAGCTTTGTGAAAAATATAACAGAGCGTTCCTTTTTTCACCTGATTCCACCTTCTTTAATTCACATTAATATTTATCATTACTGTTCTCTTTTGTAAATAAACTCTGCAACATTCATTAGCATAAACCGTAAGAAATATTGTATGGTTTCTCCGGTTCGCGTGTACACTCACATTAATGCAGGTAATCCTGCATATGCTTGTTTTATCAACGCGTAAATAATGACGCCCACTTGTTGAACGCCTTAAAATTTAACGCTACCCGCTCAAGCGAACGTCTTATGCAAATAATAACATCTGTTTAGAACAGATGTTAAATGTAAAAAAGCTCTGTGAAAAACACAGAGCTTAAATTGCATAGAAACAGTAATCTAAATTACCTTTGTGCAACCGGCTGTCGTATCTGTAATCAGATTTAGACCCTAAGCTTTGCGTCCTTATCTTTCGATAAGTTTGCCCTTACCAAATATAGGAATATTGTACTACATATTCCCATCTTATGCAATACTTTTTATAAATTTAATACAAAATTATTTACTACATTGATTTCAAAACATAAAATTAAATCAAGATTTATTTTAATTATATTATATATATTAACATTATTTGGCAGTTTTTACAATTCGATTTATACCATTTGGGAATACTCAATAGCCAGGCCCGCCAGACCCGTAAAAGAAAACAGGCTGACCATGCCTTTAACCAAGCATATATCTTTGGAATTCCAAAGCAGCCTTGGCATCTTTATCAAGAGAGCTTTCTGTAGTATCTTCTATGATTTCACGCCATATTTTAATATCCTGGCCTACCTGACCTCCAGATCTTACAAAAGGTTCCATTACAACAGTTTTATTATAATTAATATCTCTTAGTGCTTCACCGATTTCACGCCAAGGTGTGCGTCCCTTTCCGGGAACCATACGATTACATTCCCCGGTATGAAAATGACCCAAATACGCACCTGCTGTTCGAATTGCCTGACCGATACTCTGCTCTTCTATATTCATATGGAATGTATCGAGCATTACTTTTACATTAACTGCATCCGGGTCTAACTCTCTAACTTCCTTTACAAACTGTACCCCTTCTTCAGCGGTATTTAAAACATGATTTTCAAATCGGTTTAATACCTCTAACCCTAATGTTTCAACGCCGCATTCACGGGCAATTTTACTCAATTTTGCTATTCCTTCTACACCTCTGCCCCAGTCACCTTTTTTATCAACCGTTTTGGAATAATCAATAGGCCAACAAGAATAAATCGCCCCGCCAATTAAGGTCGCATTTATTTTTCTCATACGTTTAAAAAGATCGGTATAAAAAGTCATAGCATTTTTATGTACCGCTTCCTCACTTGAAGCTATATTATTAGCCGGAGAGGGGCCATATCCTACTGTCAAACGTATATGATTTGCCTCTGCACATTCTTTTAATTCTTTTAATTGTAAGTCAGTGTAGTCCGGAAGAGGACCTGCAGCGATTTCGAGAATATCAAAGCCTAACTTCGCAACTTTCTTTATATAATAAAGATAATCTCCTGCCCATTCCTTTTCCCAATACGCATAGTATATTCCATGTTGCATAAAACAGCCTCCTGGTTTTTATTGTTATTCAAATCTTCAATATAAATATATAGTCGGATCTCGCTATTTCAAGGATACCACATGTCCTTAAATTCGTCCACAATATTTCAGACATCCGAATTTATAAATATCAACTTTTCCTGACATACTTAGGGATACTCTTTCGAGTGTCAAAAAAACAAACTTTAATATACCATTTCCTTTAAACAAAGTAAAAGCCGGGGATTACTCCTCGGCTATATCTTTATTCACTATGCCGTTTATAACACTTATTTCATATAAATCGTAATATTTTTTCGTTTACCATGCAACTTGGAAGTTGTTGTACTCTCTCGTATAAATCTCCCCGAAAGCAGATTTCACTATACACAATTTTCAAACATTGGCTCAATATACTCTTTAATTAGTTTTATTCTATCCTTAGCATGGGGCACAAAAAGAGAAGCAATTGAAACTACCATTTTTTTCTTAGTGTTAACATAAATCACATTTCCTCCATCTCCCAAAGCTGCATAGATATGTTCTTTATCATCAAGAATCCACCAGAGATAGCCATACGATAATTTACCCCATCGGCTATGTTCCTTTGTACTCTCATCTATCCACCATGCCGGTATTATTTGTTTATCCTTCCATAACCCGCCATCTAAGTACAATTGACCTATTTTGGCCATATCCATAGGGGTCAGGGTGAGGCCCCAGCCTGCTGTATTTACCCCTTGCTGGTCGGCCACCCAACCCCTAACATTTTTATCCTTAAAAAAAGCAAGCTGTTCTTCTTTATTTTGTAATACCACATTGTTTCCTACCTGAATTTCCAATGGGGAGAATAATTTTTCTGTTGCAAAATCAAACACTGATTGTCCTGTTGCTTTAATGAGAATACCCGATAAAATATGTGTACCTATGATAGCTGAATACGTAAATTCTCCTATCTGTCCCCTACCTCCTAATAAATCCAGAGCAAATTTTATCCAGTTATCACTTGCAAAAAACTGTTCGTATGGTTCCGATTTATATTTATAAGGGGCAGTCATAGTGAGCATATTCTTAATCGTAACTCGCTGTATCGTTTTTTCGCCTCTATTTATGGTGTAATCCGGGAAAAACTCCAATACTTTCTGATCCATACTTTTGATTTGCCCATTCCCTATGGCGATACCAATCAAAGCAGAAAAAATACTTTTTGTTACCGATGCTACATGAACGGCGTTGGCACCAGTATATTCATTAAAGTAGTTTTCATATAATGTCTTACCGTTTTTTAGTACTATTAAACCTGCTGTGTTATTATAGCTGCTGTTTATTATCTTTTCTAACAATACCTTTTTTCTTTGATCCATATAGTTTCCTTTCCACCAAATCTCATATAGTTCCAATTCCACCTAGGTAATATTAAATCCCTTCCGCTGCAGCGGCTCCATAAATCCCAAAGAACAGCAAAGGCAGCTGTTCTTCGGAGGTATCGTATCCGAGGCTTTTGGCCCGCATGTACTTTACGAGACTATTTACACTAGATACCTCCCTGTCTTGGAATTTGGATTATCTCTCAGACTCCCCGGAGTTCCTTGGGCAATAATCTCACCGCCCTTATCCCCGCCTTCCGGACCAAGTTCAATGATATAATCACAACTCTTTAAGACCTCTATATTATGTTCAATGACAATCACCGAATTGCCCCCGGCTACCAGTTGATCTAACAGCTTTAACAGCAATGCCGTATCATACAGGCTAAGTCCGGTCGTTGGTTCATCTAATACATATAGCATATTACCCTTTAACTGCCGTCCCAGCTCTTTGGCAAGCTTCACCCTCTGTGCCTCACCACCGCTTAAAGTAGCTGATGGCTGGCCAAGTCTTAAATAACCCATGCCTATCTGTTCTAAGATACACAGAGGTTTTACAATGTTATTTTGATCTGCAAAGAAGAAAACAGCTTCTGTTATACTCATTTCTAACACATCGGCAATCGTTTTTCCTTTATAATCTACGGAAAGACTTTCTTCGTTAAACCGCTTGCCCTGACATGTCTTGCAGAGTTTATCTACGGAAAAATCAGAGGTCAGAAAAATCCTTTCAAAACCGCTGCCGCCACAATCCCTACATGCTCCTTTCGAATGAAACGAAAAATGTCCGGCACTTTTGTTTCTTATTTTTGCTTCCGGCTGTTTTGCATAAAGTTCCCGAATCTTATCCCAGATACCAATATAAGAGGCAGGTGTAGAATTGGCATTTCTTCCAATAGGTTCCTGGGATATCTTTACAAAACCATTAATTCGTTCTACTCCTGCTATACCAGTTGCATGCCCAACTGCTTTACCAAATTTGCATGCACTTGCAAGACGTTTCAAAAGTGTCTCAATCAGAGAACTCTTACCACTTCCGGATAATCCGGCAATACCAATCATAACATGAAGCGGGAATGTTACGGTTAAATCTTTTAAATAATGGGTATTGGCATGGTCCAAGGTAAGACAGTCTTCCTTATCAATGTTATGCTTTCTGACCGTCCGTTCCGGCATCAAACGTTTGCCATAAAAGAACTGACTAAGCAGTGTATCTGCTTTCTCGTATTCTTCATAATCACCCTGGTAGACCACTGTTCCTCCTTCTACACCTGCCTTAGGACCAATCTCGATAATATAATCGGCATGACGAATCATCTCTTTATCATGCTCCACTACAATCACTGTATTACCAAGGTCTCTTAATTCCTTTACCGCTTTAATCATACTTTGCTTCTCCGATGGATGCAATCCTGCCATGGGTTCATCAAAGACATAGATCAGGGAATCCAGTCCAGACTCCAGATGGAGATGGAGAAAAATGCGCTGGACTTCGCCGCCGCTTAAGGACGCCATCTCCCGGTAAAGAGTCAGATGTCCTAAGCGAAACCGGATCAGATGCTTTAATTTCTCTTTCACATTTTTTACCACGTTTCTGCCAAACTGGGATAGCTCTTCCTCCGGTATTTGGCTTAAGAAATGGAGAAGACCGGACAGTGTCATCTGTCCCAGCTCGCCAATCAGCTTTCCGCCAAGGAATACTTTTTTCGCTTCTTCGCCGATCCTCTCCCCTGACAGGCTGTACAGATCTTCTCCTCATAGACCTCCTCCACATCCTCGCCCTTTTCATAAGCATTTCTTAGTATTCTCTCCAGACAGTAACTTTGTTTACCATTGTCATATGTTCCATAAACAACTTGACCTTTAATATCTTCTGGAAGTTCCCAGAATGGGGTCTCAAAATACATGCCGTATTTCTTCTTTAATATCCGTAAGAAACCATCGGTTACCTGCAGACTCTTATAGACCTCCAAAAGGGATGTTGTTTTATCTGGAATCAACTGCTTTAGATTGATATCATAATAAAAACCTCTGCCCTGGCAGCTAAGACACATGCCATCAGCCGTTGTATAGAGAAAGAAGCCTGGGGAGAGATGTTCACTATTCTCATCCAAAGCTTTTCCGTCACTGGCATAAATGAGGGCCAGCTGGTTTAGAATTCCGGTCTTTGTGCCAACTGTAGAACGGGGATTGCTCAGTCTTATTGTATTCTGGCGTACCGCCACCGTTGGACCGATGCCTTCCATCGTATTGAACCGGTCCTCGTTATCAAGTCCGGCCAGAATGCCAATCGACCTTAGATACTGGTTCTTGCCTTCTTCAAACAGGATATCAAATGCAAGACTGGATTTACCGGAGCCACTGATACCGGTAATAGCTACAAGCCCCCGTTTGGGAATTGTTAGATTGATATTTTTCAAATTATGGATTCGTGCTCCCCAAATTTTGATTTCTTCCATATGCTCACCTCGGAATCGATTTGCAGCATGTTAGAAACGAATGGGTTCAATGGGAACGTAGATGTCTACTTCATGGATATGACTCTCATTGGCAGACGCATCGTTACGATACACTTCAAATGGATTGTAGTCTCTCGGAACATAACCACTGCCCATGATCCACTCCTGATACATGTAATTCCAGGCATCGCCGTACTGTTCCTGCTGAATCTGAAAATGTCCGACCGCATACAGACCGCCTTCTAGCTTCATCCTTCCAAGGATTCCGTCCTCCTGAATCCGAATGTTCTCTGGCACCGTCAGGCATAAACTGGTACGGAATTGGCTCTCTTCTCCGAATTCAGGATTGTCATGATACATAGCAAGCACCCAGTTCTGACCATCCTTAAGAAAGTTCTGCTTCTTTGCATGAGCAAATAACGTCTGCATCAGGCCCCCATACTCTTTCGCTAATGTCTCATAAGTGCCTGTATGTCTCACATAAGCAACCTGTTTCTCATCCAGGTTTTCAATGGTAATCTGCCCGGTAACAGGAAACGGATCTCCTGCCCATTCTTTCTTTGCTGTGTTCTTATTGTACTCAGATAAAAGGTAAGAATCTTTGCAATTCTTGCTATATTCCCTCCGGTATTCTCTTGGACTGACGCCATAGTAATTCTTAAATGCCCGGGAAAATACGGCTGAATCCGAGAGCCCAAGTTCATAGGCAATGTCCGTTATATTTTTATCTGTCCGGTGTGCCAGCAAAAATACTGCCCTCTCCATTCGAATCCGGTTCACATAATGGGCTAACGGTTCATGTAACATACCCTGAAAGATCCGGCTGAAATGATATTTGGAAAACCCTGCGGCACCGGCAAGCTCCGTGGTGGACAGGGACTGTCCTATATGATGCTCGATGTAATCCTGCACTTTATGAATTCTTCGTATGTACTCTTCCTTACACTTCTGTTCTGACATATGATTCCCTCCTGCTCCTGTTAATCCCAGTATAACAGAAATTTTATTTCTTGACGAATCAATCTTAACTGACTAAAACGAATAAAAGCCATCCCTCTTCATTTATCATGAAAATGGATGGCCACTATAATTATAAGTTGAAAGGTCAAAATTCAATCGTAAACTTTTTTATTTCTTCAGCTATTGTTTCGGATTATAATGAAGTATAGAATGCCTGCATTTAAACCATATCGTTTCACCGACTTATCAATGATGTTTCCCTGTTTCATAGCACCATTTCGCAATTTCTGCGATCAACTCCAACGGAAGCGGCTTACTGTATGGTAACTGTATTGCACCTTTGCTTGTCTTGTATTCCGTCAAACGGTCTGTAAAATACTCAACCGCTTTTTCGCCGGGGTATAACCCAATGTGCTTTTTAAACGCCGCAAAATGGATAATGTTATGCTTGCTCCAGTAAGTCGGCATACTCCACGAGATACGTTCCTGTGCGTCCGGGAGTACAGCACGGATTGTAGCTCGGACCTGATTCAAATATGGTTGAACACCCTCAGGTTGTGCTGCTATATATGCGTCAATCGTTTTCGGCGGCTCACCACAGTAATGGTCTTGAGAAGTGTTTTTGAATTCTCGTCCGCATTTAGGGCATTGCCACAAAGTGTTCACCTCATCCTCTATTATGGTAACTTTCACACGATCACCTGATTGTTTACCGATTTTTGCACGAATGTCCTTACGCAAACCGATGATATAGCAAATCGAGTCATCCGGATTCTTCACACCCATATTAACAATACTCCCATTATAAGGCTCCCCATCAAAAGTTGCCCGGACTTTTACTCTGCCCTTGCCAAACTCCGCTTTCACATCATAAGGGAATTCAACATACGCACCGTCCATGTCGGGCACTTTCTTGATTTCTGCTTCAAACTCATATATTTTATTCATTTCATTCACCTCTCAAACTTGTCCGAAAGGTACAAGTTCTTTCTTGATATAGTAAATCATTGGATTTTCCGAACTTTTTTTCCTATGTCATCATTTAATATATTTTATCATAACAGAGTCTAATATGCCATAACAATATACTCCATTAATTATTTTCCGCGCTGCATATCCAACTATAAATCAAGTTGTTTCTTATTTGCATATACGCTAACTTTATTGTGCATATTTTTTCTTATTCTTTCTTCTCTGTAAAACGACCGGTGAACCTGTCTACCTTACCAAAAATGGAGAGGGTGATTTAGTTGTAATGGATATTGATTCATTTGACCAGAGAACAAAACGACTGGAACTCAGAGAAAAGCTTCTTGAAATTGCAGAACAAAGGAGCCATGGAATACAAGGCCTCCCTGCCAAAGAAATTAGTTGAAATTATGAGAGAGAATTCAGGAGAAAAAAATGGTATACCAGGTTGAAGCCAGCGCTTCGGTTAAGGATATATTAATGCATTACTGCGATTTATGTTATGACGATTATGATCCTGACTTTACTTCCTCTTATTCCATTTCTTTCTTTCAAAAAGCGAAAAGAACTGAAACGCTTGATTTTCCTGGGATTCTTCTTTGTTGCATTGTTAGATGAACCTTTTCTATGCGATACCTCCATTGTCCGCTACGATTTGATACAAGCCCTTTGCAGCGCTGACACAGGTTTTCCTAGCTTCAAAGTTTTTCTCATCCAACCACCAATCAGCGTCGCTGTATGCTTATCTTGCCTTATATCTATCAATTTAAATAAGCGATATAAATGGAGAAAAAAGTTATTAACTTGGCAAGAATAAAGATAAGTCATTAAACATTTGCATCTGTTGCAAAGGCTTCAGAACCCATTGGTGAAATTGTGACGTAAAGGCGTAAGACATCTTCACCGGTGTTTATAACCTGCAAGCTTTCCTGACCATCAACCTGCATTAACTCGCCCACCTGCAACGAGGTTTCCTTGCCATCTGTGACAACCTTGGCATTACCCTCCATGACCTGCAAGAAAAGGGTCGATTCTAGATGTGTGTGTCCCGGCAGCATTTCTCCTTTTGCAATGTTTAGAACAAAAGCAATTACATTATCGCTTTTGAAAAGCATTCGCTTGGCGATTTTTCCCTGTGGCTCATAAAAATAATCATTGATAATAAACTTGTTCATAGATAACTCCTCCTTTAATTTAAGCTTAAACTTTAATATACCCAATTTGGGCTATAATAACGATAAAACTTTCCTGCATCTATTTCTCCCCAAGAAGTATAAAATTATACCTTTTCCCATGCCCTAAAAAAATCTGACATTGTCTGATATCTTCCACTTCTATCTTTATTCACTGCTTTTAGTGTAACCTCATATGCTTTCCTGTTTAATTCCCATTTTTCCAAAGCACATGGGAAAAATGTATTGTTTTTATACATTTGTCCAATATCAGCTTCTGAATAACTACCAAAAAAGTGAAATATCAGAGCTCCTAACGTAAAGACATTCGTAGCTCCATCAATAACCGCTCCATATGTATATTCTTCTGGCGCTTTCAGCCTCTTCGTCCCCAGTACTCTTCGCCCATATCATTAAATGTTGGTGTCTTGCGAAATAAATCTATATCGCAAATCGTGGTAGTATCATTATCGAAATCATACATGATGCTTCCGTCATAAAAATCAACTGCAACATATCCCTTACTTTCTACATATACCAGGAACTCAAACATGGTTCTTACGGATTTAAGTCTTTTATCAATCGGTAATTGTTTGAATTTGCTTTTCGGTGATTGTAATAGCGGATTCATTGCATATTTTTCAAAATTCCAATGGTCAAATAAACAATCGCCTTCTGCCCATTTGAATACTGCTATATACAACTCCTTATGCTTATAATGTTCAACTAATTCTATTAAAACAGGATGTTTCAATATTTCATATATAGGCATTGCTTTTTTGAGAACTCCCACTGTTTCCTGAGTATCTATGCAGGATTCTGCCGTTTTAGCTCCAGCAACTTTTATAAAATACTTTATGTTCCCATTTTTCATGCCAAAACTAATATTTCCTGAGTCATTTTGGTCAAAAACGTTGAACAGCTTCCCGTATTCTGATAAAAAAGAAAAATCACAGGATTCTTTCAGTGTAAAAGAAATATTATCAATAATTTGTGTAACCATTTTTCCCTCCATATTAGAGGGGAACTATGATGTAGCCACCCTCTTATTATTCAGACATACAGTATTATTTATTATCATCCAAATCATCTCCCTTGTTCAAAAAATATCTATTTTAACAAGGGATTATCGTGTGGAATTACATAACGCTAAAGACTATTTACATTTAAAAGTACATTGGTATCTCATTATTCCGGCCCCGTACTTATCACCCAAAGATAATATATGAAAACCGAATTTTTCATAAAACTCAACAGCATCATCATCCGTTTCGGCAATTATTTCATCTGGATGAAACATATTAATGCAATGATTAATCAAAGAGCTTCCTATCCCTGACTTTTGAAAGCTGGCAGAAACAGCAATATCAAGTATTTCAATTGCATTAATATTACTAAAGTCTATAACAATGATCCCTTTATATGTATCATTTTCCTTATTCGCATAAACTGCTGTATTCGGGTTAATTATGTAATTATTTGCCCGATTCATTAATCTTTCTTCAGTTGGGTTATATACGCTTTCTGCTAGTACAGCTAGTAAATCCTTTTTTTTGAGTATTGATTTTGCTTCAACTATCTGCTCCATGGTCCTCTTCCCTCTTCATTACATATGTTTATTTTGTATCATATTACCCATATGGTAATCGCCGAGATGACGTCAATGTGGACGGTTGTCTAATATTTCTCCATTCCTTTCAAGATAATTCAAAATGATAGTATCTCCGGGAAAACGAACAGCTTCGGAGTGAAGTGCTTCCATGCGAGGAATCAGCAATCCTAAGTAACAGATGTTTACCATCTATTGTTTCAATATAATATTTTTGATCTCCTGACATGCCTTTTGTAATTGGCTCAATCTTAGCAAACGTGTCATATATCGGAATATCTTTCATTGTTCCATTCCTCTCAATATTTTTGAATAGAAACTATATGTATTCATCATTCAAAATGCAAGTTAACTTATTCAAAATTCCAGATAAATTCGAATTAATACTTTACACAACTTGGAATTTGACGTTATTATGACAACATATTAGTAAGTCGGTTAAAATCAGTAACCGTATTGCTTTCATATTGAACAATTCTGCTATTGAACAAAACTGTATTCATTCCAACTTTGCTTGCTGCTTCCAAATCCCCCCTCTGTCATCCACATATAAACATTCTTCTGACTTACATCCCAATTGTTCTATCGTTTAAGGCAAATCCCACAACTTCATTTCAAATTCTATTCATCACTTGCATCGGCAAGTAAAATGGTCTCAAAATCATTCTTTCCGTTTCTATAACAGGTGTAATTATATATTTCTCCCAATAATCACTTGGAATATCATATTTCTGCCCTAAAACGGGGCAGCGGTATGAAAAAATTCGCTTTAGAATTCATTTTTTATACTTCGTGTAAATAAACTGTCCAATGCTTCTTTTGCATCTACACCATTATAAAGAATATCGTATACTGCAGTACATATTGGCAATTCAACGCCATAATATTTTCCAAGTTTCATCAACGCTTTTACTGTATAATATCCTTCAGCCAATTCATAATATTTTTCATGTTTTACAAACGCTTCACCAAACTGCCTGTTATGACTATATTTCGAAAATACCGTTGCCTCATAATCGCCGAGATGACACAAACCATATGCTGATAATTCATTTCCACCGACAGCCTTTATCAGTCTTGCCACTTCCCTTGTTCCTCTTGACATCAGTGCTCCTTTTAAGGTTGATAGCTTTAACCCATCAAGTATTCCTGATGCTATTCCTATTACATTCTTTGATGCTCCACCGATTTCATTTCCTATCAAGTCCTGTCCGTAATAGAAACGTATTAAATTACTTGAAAAGCTATCAACCAACAATTTTTTAACTGATTCATTATTACTGTCTATTACCATACAATTTGGAATACCTTTATAAAACTCTTGTACATGACCTGGACCAAGCCACACTGCTACTTCATTCGAATAATCCAAGCTATCATTCGCGACTTGTGATAGTCTACGTCCAGTTGATATCTCAATGCCCTTCATACATAAGACAATTATTTTATTTTTCAAATTATATTCTTTCAGTTCATCCATTAGCCCTTGCAATCCCTGTGAATTGATAGATATTACTATAATTTCTGTATCTCTGACGCAATTCAGATTTGTTGTAAGCTTAATTGCATCAGGAAGTTGTAGCAATTCATTCTTTCTTTCCCTGATGAAACGTTGCATATTACCTGATGATTCACGTCCATATAACGTAACCTCATGCTTAATATTATCTAAATACCAAGCTATTAAGGAACCCCATCTTCCACATCCTATTACTGTTATCTTCATTTTGTCTCCTTTAATCTCTTTTTCTTAATGCAATCAGTTATGATTTACTATAATTATTTCAGCAACTCTAAATGAGTACTACCATATTTATAGCATCAATATATTCTTACATATCGAATTTACTTATATCCAATGTAAAAGGACGTTGTTCTTGGTTCAATCGAAACGCCATTCCATGTATTTCCCATACCAATATCAGATGGCGTTATATTTTGATAATGTCCTTTCATCCCATTTATCTGAATATTCATATTATCATCAATAGCTACAATGACATGTAATGACTCCTGATATAGAATTAAGTTCTTTAAAGAGGGATATTGTTTATGTATTTCTCCACTATAATTAAAGGTCTCCTTTATTCCCTGCCATATATATGACATTGAATTCAAGGTATAATAATGAATTTCATTGATAATTTTCACATCATCCCGTGGTCATGTCCATTCATACAAAGCAATACTTTCTTCCCGTTACGATTTCTTTCTTCAAGAATTCTTCTAATTTCTCTACGATTAGATATACCACGATTAATAAAATCATTTGAAAGACTTTGGTGAGTTAATACAACATAATAATACTGTTCCTCTTGCAATTCATTTTTCATCCACTCTATTTCTTCTGGAGGGATATACGGATACTCTCCATTCGTTCTTTCATAGTTTCGTTTACAGTATGGTTCATATCCATCAGCAGTTTTGATATAGTTTGCGTCAAGAGCAATAAACTTGATATTTCCAAATATAAAGGAATAATAATTATTTTCCATCTCACAGAATTTAAGCACGGTATCAATTGAATAAGCATCCGAATTATGATTGCCTACAGTAAAGAAGCATGGAACTCCTACTTCTTTCAATTCCGAAATCAGATATTTATTCGCATCAGTCGGATGGCATAAATCTCCCATCTCAATTATAAAATCTATGTTTTCTTCTTTCACCGAATTAATAAACTCATGCAATCGCCTGTCTCCGTCATGTATAACGTCGTAGTGTAAATCCGCAAAGACTGCAAATTTCATATATAAACCACCTCATATACTCATTTTGTTTGATGGCATCCGTATTGTTTTCGAATATCAAAAAGCAGCTGTATTAAACTTGGGTAATATGGTATGAATTCACCGCGCTCTATCATCAAAAATATTTCTTCTTTTGAAGCCCACTTAACATTTTGAACCTCATCATACTGCAAGGATAGCTTAGAGATATCAACATCTTTTTCCAACAGATAAACATCATCAAATCCGTTGCTAAAGTTTATAGTTATGTGAGGCCTAATATCTTTTAAATCCAGCCTTAATCCAATTTCTTCAAACAATTCTCTTTCTGCAGCAGACTGACTTGTATCACCCTTTGTAGCACTTCCGCCGGCAGTGATATCCCACATGTTTGGCCACCCTTCTTTAAAAGGTTGTCTTTGTTGAATCAGCATATTACCTTCCGAATTAAAAATACATACATGGATGACTAAATGGTAATTTCCTATTTCAAAAGATTCCCCACGAACCATAGTTTTGTTTGCTTTGATTCTATTTATATCATATACATCCCAGAGTTCCATATTTACCCCAAATAAACTTCAGTTTTTGATCCTCACACATGCAATATCCCTCTTAATTATTTCCATTTTACACCATCGTTCCAGTATTTACTACCACTATTTTCTGGTGTAGTATAGAGGATGAGAGATCACAACATTTTTGATTATTAACTTTTTCTACATTTTGAAATACAAAACCGCCTGTATAATAACAGACGGTTTTGGTTTAAACTGCTATTTCTTTTTGATTGGATAGCAAACTTCAGTTACCATGTCATCTGGATTCTTAGTTTGCGCAGGGCTTACATGATAAATACAAAACATTGCACCATTAAATTCATAACCATTATCTCTAACCCAGTTTGCCACTGTGTGATTCACTTCAGTGATTTGTTCATAGCTTCCTTTATAAGTTGCAGAAGCTATCTGTACTTCAGGAACTACTTTAAAAATTACATGCTCCGTATTTTCATATTTTCCCTTTACAGATATCTGAATTTCAACATCCACATCGCTGTCTTTGTAATCTCCATCGTGATACATAGCTAAACTGCAGCAATTATCTTCTGGTATCATTTGCAGCGCCGCTGTTTCTGTCATCAGGATATTCCAAAGCATTCCTTCCTGATTATATGCCGGTATTATCTTTCTAACACTTGCTACATACCGCTGCGGAACAGTTTTTAAAATAACATCATACTTCATAGCATTATCATCCTCTCTCAGCCTTTTAATAGCTGTTTCAAGGAGAAGTAAACGTTGCTGAATTTCAGCTTCTTCTTCCTGCATTTCTGTATGTTTTACCATTAAATAGTCAGATAATGCTTTTGGGTTATCATAGCTTTTTAATATTTCTTTAATAGTCGATAAGCTAAAACCCATGTCCTTCAATGAAATAATTCTACTGGCAACTGCAAGTTGCTCTTCGCTATAATAACGATAGCTTGTAAAATTATCTATGTGTTTTGGTATTAGAAGTCCCACTTCATCATAATGCCTCAGCATCCGTATACTTATCCTTGATAATTTTGAAAAATCACCTATTCTTAACATTTTATTTTCCTCACATATATGTGTTTTTGAGCTCATCTTTATGATAAAGTATACCATAATGTAAGAGTCAATACTAAAATATCATTTTATTTCAGTGCATCCATAATTTCCATGTATAGAATTTGCAAAAATCATATCATAAAAAGGTATCGCAGTCACTGTATCACTTAATTAACTGACGAAAGAACGAGGCTGCCCAGAATATCTCCCGTTTTTCTCAGAACAGTTTAAAAACAAAACAGGGTATCCCTCAAGTCATTTCCATACTTTTGGAACGCCCTCTTTATCATACTTCATAGATTATATTTGCAAAACCTATGTTATATATTAAATCGAATAATTTAATATTCAAGTCATCGATAAGTTAAGTTTTTATTTACAATTTTGTATATCCTGCTGTAATTTTTTGATAGCTATCTGGAATTTTTCGTCCTGCTGAAAGTCGGCCAAGGATTCTTCTTTCAATAATCCCTCTAATGGCATTTCCTTCATTTCTTTTATTACTGCTGTTTGTCCTTCCTGTATCTTGATTATCGGATAGAATAACAATGGGTTTGGATTCTGAAGCGTACCAACGATATCATTCATCATTTTTATGGCACTTCTCTTCGCTTCTTCTTGGTTTCCCATCTGAAGATATGCTTCCATAAAAAGGCCCTCGCTCGTATTTCTATCAATATTGAATATTATGAACCAATAAAACTTTTTCCTCAATCATTTGACAAATAAAATCTATCACTTTTTATGTGCAATTAAAATGCATTCATCAAGCGGTTTTGCTTTGACAATTTCACCACTTACTAATGTAAATCCATATGATGTAACAAAATCTTTCAGTTCTCTTGCCTTCCAATTATGGAAGGTACGAAACCCTACCTTTTCCATCATCCAAATTAATAGTTTATTATAATTCCCATCATATACAAAAGTTGGTGCAATCAAAAGCCCTCCCTGTTTTAATACTCTGCAAATTTCTGACAATGCTTTATCAGGTTCTGGCATAATATGCAGAGCATTTGCTATCACTACAACATCAAACGAATCATCATTATATGTAAGAGCCGTCGCATCTTCAACACCGAATTCAATGTTAGCTTCTTTTCCCTGTTTCTTAGCTTCTTCTACCATCTTTGGTGAAAAGTCGGTTGCTGTCCATGCGTTCACTTCTCCAGCAAGACGATAAGTGAGTTGGCCTGTACCGCAGGCTAATTCCAATACAGAATCAGCATGCGTCAGATGTTTTCGAATGTAACCGCACAATTCAGTGTAGGCCGTATCATTCTTTTTCATAAATCCTGTATATAGAAATGCAAACCTTTCCCAAAATCTCTTATTTGACTTATCCATATCCATTTTCCGTCCTTTTGTTTTTATTATAAATCTAAGTTATGTATTTGAAAGTCCGTCCGCAGGATATGCCCTGCTTTACAATCACCCATGATAATACAACCTACAACAGCCTTCCACTGTTATAGCTTTATAAATATAATCATACTCTAATAAGAACTCAAAAACTTCTCTTATAGCTTACAATTTGTTGAACATCACATTATGCTCATTTTGCTTGAATAGGTAGATGAAAATCCAATCTATCAAATTTCCTCAATATATCCAAATTGGAGGTAATATTATGAGTACCCCAATAATAATTTCCGATTGCTTGTTCAGCGACACACCATCGTTTGCCATCCGGATGTGGGTTATTCTGTTCAAATGCGTTTAATTCTTCCTCAGGTGCTATTTGAATCTCATTTGTATTGCGCAGTGTGTCAATAATCGTATCCAGATTTATATCCACAACATGTTTAAGTTCTGGATAATGCTTGCTTTTTGGCGAACCAATAAAGTACACTGGTAATGGTAACCAAAACGGCCATGTTGCAGGGTCAAATGATTTCATTTCCAACGATACCGGGTCATAATCGGGGACGCCATTGAGTAGGATTTGACCACACAGCTTATACTTGTCTTTTAAAGCCAATGCCTTGTGGTAGATATCACTGTTTTCGTCTGCATATTTGAGTATAAAGTCTGAAAGTCGCTTTGTTACTCCAATATCAGCTTCCGTGGCTTTCTTTGGGTCGAAATGAAACCATGGCAAATGTGCGAAATCATTGTTGCTGGGGATTCCTTGCATCCCCACCCAGCCGTTTTCCAACAAATGTGTACAGGAATCAAGGTATTTGATGATACCCAAAATAATTGTGTCTTTTATACTGCTAACAGAATCATCTGCCGTGTCCAGATAATCCAACGCTATACATATTGTATAAGGTGAAGAATTAGGGTTCCAATTATTGCACTCGATGTTGTATCCAAAACCGCCATCCTCATTTTGGTAACTGGACAGAACCGAAAGGAAATCCTCGCAGCTCCCATTTTCAAATAAATATTTCCATTTTGTAAAGTCAAGCGGTCTTGCGTTACGGTGAATCAGTTTTCTTAATCTCAAAAACTCATCAAGCGATATTTTTTTCAAAGCAATTACCTCCCCTATTATATAAATAATCCAAACTACAAGTTCCTATTTATCACTTCCCAGGCTCAATCACGTATATTCATTCCCGATGATATACTGCTAAACTCTGTTATTACAGATTAAGAACCATTCCTTCTTCTGTTTTTACAAATCCACATTTTTCATATAACGGCCTGCCTGATTCTGTTGCACCAAGACTTATTTCCGTGACTCCCTTTTGTTCTGCTTCTTCAATCAGCATCTTCATCAATTCTACTGCTTATTACTTTGTCTAAGTCAGCAGCGGTCGCTTTAATAATATTTATCATCTACATTTTCTCCTGTATTCTTAAACCATTTTCAGCTATTGCCTCTTAAGTACCTGGTTATATATTTCTTTTTGTTTTTTGTCAAAAGGAGGGTAATTCTCATCCTTGGGCAATGATTACTGAACTCTTCTATACGCTAAAACAGCTCATCCATCAAGATATAATATTTAATTTTTTCCCAATCAGGCACAATACCCAATTCGATAAAAAGACTCTCTGCATTAAAGCTTTCATAGACTTTTCCACCGTGTGAACCATCATAATTATGTTTCAGACTTCAATAGCAGAGAGCGATATCTTGGTACTTATCTGCAACTCCGCTTCTTCCCAAGTCAATGAAACCATTAATTTTGTTATTCCTTAATAAAAATATTTGGCAATAATCCCCATGTGAAAAAGCAAATTCTTCGACAGGTTTATTTTTTCACCGGCAATTCTACTCATTAGTAAATAACTCATATCACTGTCTTTCTCATAACAGACAACTTGGGGTACCGGAAGCTTCTCTGCCAACCATGCCATCATTTTATACTCATTCTGTGATTCTTCGGTTGGTTTTTCTTTCTTTAGAACGAAATCATTAAAGCAAATTACTTGTGCATTAGACATTCCATCTTTGTTCTGTATATAATCTCTATCACCAATAATCTCATAATTCTATTAAAATGCTATTTTTCAATATCAGATGCTACTACTCCAACCTGATAATCATCTTCATATATGATTTTTCCCGGGCTATCCGTTTCAGTCACTTCAACGCTCACATTGTATTTCTTCAGCATTCTAAAATAGAATTCTAATTTATTCACTAATTTTGATGTTTTATCATTATTTTTAAACCAAGTTACTGCACCAATCGTATTTCCATCAGAATAAAATGGGGGAATAGGTAATGCTTCTTCAAAATATTTGCGGTTCTTCCAATATTCCTGAGTTTCCTCCTCTGTCAAGCATTTACCTACCAAATGCCATACAGCTACAAACAAACCTACAGGCTGTCCAGTCTTAGGACTGTCATAATTAACATGATATCTGAAATACATCTTTCTCACCTTCTTTAACTGATTCTAGATGTGATAATTATTATGGTTCGTGTAATCCGGCCCAGCATGCCGAACAAAATATATTGCCACATATGTAATATTCTACCCCTCAGCCTTAGTTTCATTAATTAATAACTGACTCCCTAATTTGTCATCGTAAAAACTATTATGGCCTGCTGTACTTCAAGTAATGATTTTTTGAAATCGTACCCTACAAAATATTTACTGCTTATAACATCATCTGCCACTTCTTCGCCTCTGAAAAATGGAGGACATGGATTTAACAAGGCATTATCATTCGCTTTATCCATCAACTCACATGTAATCTGGTAATCATTAAAATCTTGTAATTGTTCCTTACTTAGAGAATCAGTTAACACAATGTCCTTATCCATTATCGCATCAGCTATATCATAAGCAATGTTTGTACTTTCCATTTCATATCCGCTCGGGCAGCATTGCGTAATTGAAAAACCAAGTAAATCAGAGGCGTCTATCCAAGTTCGACCAATATTGCCGGATGCACCAACATATAAATACTCTCCCTCCAGATAATCCTTTCGGATTTTTGAAAGTGCATACAAATCAGTAAGTATTTCACAGGGATGATTAATTTTTGTCATGGCATTGATTACAGGGACTTTCGCGCATTTTGCCATGTCTTTCACAAGTTCTATATCACCATGCCTTACAACAATAGCATCTGCCCAATTATTTAAATATCCAATAACATCTTCTATCTTTTCCTTCTTTTCTAACACATCACTATCAAACAGAATTGTATGACCGCCTAATAAATTGATTCCCTTTTCGTATGTAACCCTGGTTCTGACACTTGAACTTGGAAAAAACAACACCACTGTTTTACCTGATAGGAAATGGCTATATTCACCCTGTTTGATTCTATCGGCCAGCTCAAATACTTGTAATATTTCTTCTCTCGTTAAGTCCTTCAATTCAACTAAGTTTTTCATAATGTCCTCACTACTAACAAATTTTTCATTCAATAGTAATCCAATATTTTAAGTCAATATTTTTAAAGTTACAAAACCCATCAGAGATATTCTTCAATAAATTTATTTCTTTTTGTCCTATAACAACTTCTCGGTTTACTCATACTATGACGTTATTGTATCTTACGTTTGAATATTGAGATAATCCACCTTGTGCTACCGTAACTTTGAGCAGCAGCAACAGTGTTTACTAACTCCCATCCCTGTGAACCCAATTCATTTAATTCATTTTGGAACGAGTATTGGTCAACCTTACCCCCAAATACTCCTTTAGCATCAGTAAAAAGTGTTTTGTATTCAAATTTCTCCATGTTCATATCCTCCTCAAATTACCTGATGGCGCTAATTTTATGCCGCGACTTCCTATTATTAATTCAATTTACCAAGCCAAATGATTCTTTTACTTAAATAATCGATAGGAACAACAGGCAAAATTAATTTTTAAGTGTTATTACTTTACTTCTTCATATACTATTTAAAATAAATCAGCGGGGTCGTCAAGTACCTCCAAATGAAATTAAATAAAAGTTTACTTATTAATTTTATCTTTTATGAAAAATTTTTGCAATTATATAATGTAATTATTTGTTAAGTATTAAAAAAAAGCCTTACACTCCACATAAGTGGAACTTGTAAGACTCTTGTTTTAATCTTTAGTTATTGATTATGAAGTGGTTTTTCTCTGTTATCGTACCCCAATTAGTATACGATTCGTACCCCCAATCGTACCCCAATCAAGTAAAATTCTATAATAATTTATAATAAGTTATAACACTTTGCATATTTTCAATAATCGCTGTAAACCGCTTATAATCTAGGTTTTCAAGGCATTCTCTAAAGTTCGTAAGGAGTTACCTGATATACATAATAATTCAGCCAATTCGTATACATAGCATTTGCATGGGCGCGCCAGATTAGATTTGGTCTCGAATCATCATTATTATCAGGATAATAATTCTTAGGTAATTGTATTTCTAATCCCTTTCCCTTGTCCCGCTTGTATTCTTTATCCAAAGTTATCCTGTCATATTCCGGATGACCCATGACAAATATCTGCTTGCCCTCTTGGGCTGTTACAATAAATACTCCGGCTTCATCAGACTCCGCTAATATGGTTAGCTCAGGATTGTTAATAATATCCTCTCTCGAAACCGTTGTATGTCTTGAGTGGGGTGCATAGAAAATGTCGTCAAATCCACGGACAAACGGTACTTTACGGTTTAATACACGATGGAGAAATACCCCGAACATCTTCTGTTCCAAAGGTATTTTATGAATTCCATAATGGTAATAAAGGCCGGCCTGGGCTCCCCAGCAGATATGAAGGGTGGAAGTAACATTGCTCTTAGACCATTTCATGATTTCTGCTAATTCATCCCAGTAGTCCACCTCTTCAAATTCCATCTGCTCTACCGGGGCTCCGGTAATAATAAGCCCGTCGAATTTCTGATTCTTTACGTCTTCATACGTCAGGTAAAATTGATCCAGATGGCTGGCTGCCGTATTTTTTCCCACATAGGAACCGGTCGTTAAAAAGGTGACGTCAACCTGTAACGGCGTGTTGGATAAACTTCGCAGCAGCTGTACTTCCGTATCCTCCTTAAGAGGCATCAGATTTAAAATAGCAATACGAAGCGGACGAATATCCTGATGCATGGCTCTGGTTTCATCCATGATAAATATATTTTCATCTTCTAAAATTTTTTTTGCAGGTAAATCACTTTGTACCTTAATAGGCATATTATCACCATCATTTCTATTATTTTTTATCTGCACAATCCATTCAGCAGTATTACTTTTTATTAGATAAAAAAGCTATCCTCCTTTACTTATATTTCAAGGACGATAGCATAAATGCTTCGTGATACCACCTTAATTTATCTGTATTTCACAATACAGACCTCTGCAAGTACGGAATTCACTTCGATACTCTGATGCTATAATGGGCACTCCCATCGCAGCCTATACAATAATTGTAGTCGGTACGCAGCTCCAAGACCATTTTCGGCAATGTATTCTGTGCTTCTTCTCACCTATAAAGCTCTCTGTTACATACCCCATTGCTTACTTTTCTTTTCATAGCCTTTTATTATTTCATAATAATATAGTATAATACTTTTATTGAAAAGTCAATCATTCAGATAATTATCTTATAAACGTAATTCAGATAATTCTCATATAAACAAAGGTTTTTCATAACATTTACCACTATGCTTTCCTACATATATCATCTTTGAAAATACTTTTAAAATATTTTTTCATATTAGTTCAAATAGTATATAAGTTTTTACAAGCGTTTATCAATAACATTTTTATCATATTTATCATCCATAATATTTTTACATTTATTATCTGCGTTATTTCTATAGAACTTAGCCTTGTATCATTTGTATAAATTCTTCTTCTGTTATAACCGGAATTCCAAGTTCCTTTGCTTTCTTATTTTTCGTGGAATTTGATAAATTATCGTTATTAATTAAATAGTCGGTTTTCGCAGTGACAGAGCCTGTTACTTTTCCGCCTTTTTGTTCAATCACTTCCTTTAATTCATTCCGGTTGGCATAATGTTCTACCGAACCGGTAATTACAAATGTCTTACCTTCTAACAGATTAACGCTGTCATCTTCAGCTACTTCAGACGGTTCAAATTGTATTTCCTTTAATAAATCATCGATGATAATCTGATTATTTTCGTTTCTGAAAAACCAGATAAAAGCATCTGCTATTACATCACCGATACCGGGTATCGTTAGCAATCTTTCTTTCTCTGCATTCCTTATTTCATTAAACTGATTTTTATATTCTCTGCAGATTAACTTTGCATTGGATAAACCGATATTCTGAATTCCTAAACTGTATAAGAATTTGGCAGTGGTCGTTGACCTTGCTTTTTCAATGGAAGAAATAAGATTCTTATAGGACTTTTCACCAAAGCCCTCCATTGTGACAATTTCATCCTTATATTTCTTGAGGTGAAATAAATCCGCTAATTCGTGTATCATCCCTTTTGCAATGAATTTTTCAATGGTTGCTTCCGATAACCCTTCCATGTTCATTGCATCCCGGCTTACAAAATGGGTAAATGATTTGATTTTCTTAGCCAGGCATTCTGAGTTGGTGCAAAATAAAGCTTTCACATCATTTACCTGTTTTACCTGCGCAGGATGCAAACAGACGGGACAGACCTTAGGTATGTCAATAAACCCGCTTCTGGTTAAATTATCCGCAATCTGCGGAATAATCATATTGGCTTTATAAACCTGAATGGTATCTCCTATCCCAAGTTCTAAAGCTTCCATAATACTGATATTATGAATACTTGCACGGCTTACCGTGGTTCCCTCCAACTCCACCGGATCAAATACAGCTATGGGATTAATAAGGCCGGTTCTGGATGCGCTCCACTCTATTTCCTTTAAGGTAGTTTCCCGAATTTCATCCACCCATTTAAAAGCGATGGAATCCCTTGGGAATTTCGCAGTAGTTCCAAGGGAAATTCCATAACTTATGTTATCATAGGTTAATACCAGACCGTCGGAAGGGAAATCATTACCAGCCACATGCTCAGCAAACCATTTGACCGTCTCTTCCAGATTATCTTCCGTAACGCTTTTATTTTCAACAATATCAAATCCTAAGCTTTTAAGCCACAGCAGCTGATTCTTTCTGGAATTATGAAATTCCACATCTCCTGCCGTGCTAACTAAACCAAAGGCGAAAAAATGTACCTTTCTGTTTGCCGTAATTTCATTATTTAACTGTCTTACACTTCCGCTGCAGAGATTTCTGGGATTCTTATATTTTGCTTCCACATCTTCAATTTCCGCATTGATTTTTTCAAAATCGGAGTATTTGATTACTGCTTCTCCACGAAGTACCATATCTCCCTTATAAGTTATATTAAGAGGTATATTTTTAAATACCCTGGCGTTATTCGTAATAACTTCACCGTATTCACCGTTTCCTCTGGTAACGGCACTGAACAACTTACCCTCTTTATATGTCAGGACGATGGTAAGTCCGTCCAGTTTCCACGATAACAGGCCGTCTTGACTATCGAGCCAGTCCTTTAACGTTGGAACCTCTTTTGTTTTATCCAGAGATAACATAGGCTTTTCATGTCTAACCTTTGGCAATTCGCTTAAAATCTCATAACCAACATGTATGGACGGACTGTTTGATAAAACAATTCCGGTCTCTTTTTCTAATTCCAATAGTTGGTCATACAGGGCATCATACTCAAAATTACTCATTATTTCCCTGTTTTCCTGATAATAAGCCTTACCGGCTTCATTTAAACGATTGACCAGTTCTTTCATTTGCTCCATTTTATCTTCCATTTTATTCCCGTTGCCATTACAAATACCTCAGGCAATCATATATTGATAGCCTATTGCGGCATTGCCAAAATAAACCTATTGAACAAACTAAAGTGAAAGAGTCTTAACACGGCATCCTTTCCTAATTATATTTTCTTTCACTCTTCCCCAAAAACTGTTAAGCAGTTTCTTTTTCACGCTTCCCTTCATAAATTCGTATAAGGGGTATCTCATACAATAGGGGAAGATCTATCCGTAGTAAAATCGTAATTTATCATTATTTACTTCCACGCGAAGTACTTTTATTTGATTTATTTAAAACCTTTGCTCTTGATTTGTACAAATTATTGCTTGAACCACCGTTTAAGTGATTTATTTTATTCTCTTTATTAACTTTTGAATAACCTTTTATATTACCCTTTGGATTTTCTCTTGGATTTTCTTTTGGTTTACCTTTTGTATTAATTTTTATTTTATTTTTTTGCAAGTTTTTCTTCTTGTTACTTTCTTTCCCGGTTGTTTCTTTATTTAATTTAGTAACCTCAGTACCTTTCTTATTGGTGCTTTTCTTTGATATATCTTTTTGGATTTTTTCCCGGTTTGATGCGGAAGTGGTCACATTCTTTTTATATGAATTACCAGGTGCTTTAAAATGTTTTACCTTTATACTTTTGTCTAAGGCATCATCCGATGCATCTTCTAATGAGTTCCATATATCATCCGGAGTATTAACGGATTTGCTGATTAATTCGTTTAATCCGGCAATTTCTTTCTCTGTAACATTACGATACCCACCAACCTGCAAATATCCTAAATTGATATTCATAATTCTGATTCTTTTCAGTGATAATACTTTATAATCAAAATACTCGCACATTCTTCTTATCTGCCGGTTTAATCCTTGGGTCAGTATGATCTGAAAAGTAAATTTATCTAAAGCTTTTATTGGACAGGGACGGGTAATCGTATCCAAAATAGGCACCCCGGCCGCCATACCTTTTAAAAATTCAGATGTAATCGCTTTATTAAGTGTTACTATATATTCCTTTTCATGGTTATTGCCGGCACGTAATATCTTATTTACGATATCGCCATCATTTGTTAGAAGAATTAATCCCTCAGAGTCTTTATCCAGTCTTCCAATCGGATAAATTCTCTTGGGATATTGAATAAAATCTATTATATTGTCTTTCTCTCTTTTATCCGTAGTACAAACAATACCCCTAGGTTTATGAAATGCAATGAGAACCAACGATTCATCTTTATCTACCGCTTTTCCATCCAATAAAATAACTTGGCCTTTTTGTATTTTAGACCCCATAACAGCTGTTACCCCGTCTATTGTAACCCTGCCTTCCGAGATATATTTATCTGCCTCTCTTCGGGAACACACACCTGCGTCACTTAAGTACTTATTTACTCTGATATCCGTATCGTTTGAAGTATTTTCAATTAATTTTTTCGTTCTTTTGGCCATATCCGTTCCTTCTCTGCGTTTTACGCCTGTACAAATTATATAAAATAGTTTGCACACTTCTTAAGTATTATAACAGTCCCAATTAAAAAGTACAAGCTAAAGCTTGCGTTTAAGAGAAAATATCAAATATATGTTCGTATAGAATTTATCTTTGCGGCATATCCCTTTTACGAAAAAAAATCTATCCCAATTTAAATTGGGATAGACGAATATACTTAAATTCTGATTGAATATTTTCAATACATAATTAAATGAATTTAACTTCTCATGTTAAATTAAAACTAACAGGTAAGATTAATTGTTCATTGTAACATTTTTAGCAGACTCTTCAAGCTTTGAGTAAAATTCATGCAGCTCTTTATCATCTGCTACGACTTTCTGCAATTTTTCATTAACATCATATATTAAATCCATAACTTCATCCGAATCACGCACTTCATCCAGATACTGTTTCGTTGTATTATCGATTTCACCTAAATAAATATAAAGCTTACCTTTCTCATTCATCTTTACATAGAATTCATTCATTGCTGGTGCCAATGCTTTTATGCTGCTAAATTTAACTTCATGGTACGCATAAACTATATAAGAGCCTTCCTCCGGTCCTTTCTTGGTATAACAGGTTACATTCTTATATGCTTCTATATACTTGGTTTTTCTTGCAATATCTTTCAAATCAATATAACTTATATCATTTACCAATGGTTTAAATTTATCAATTTTTTTGCTTAGCTTAGCGTTAAGATAGTTTTTAATCAATGTATTAATTTCTTTATGTGCATTCTTTTCCAATGGATCCGCTTGATCCACCGCCACATCGTCCTTGGTTTCCGGTACTTCCGTCGGAGTCGGTGTAGCTGATGGTAATAATGAAGCAGATTTTACGGAAGCATTGCTTATATCTGTATCTAAACTTGCTTCAACTTTAACCGCATCATCGCTTGAATTTTCTACTACTGTAGTGCTTTTATCAGATGGTCTGGTAATTGAAAATGTAACTAATCCGATTCCCATTGTACACATGGTGATCATTACTACCAATTTTTTATATTTAAGTTTCATTGTAATCTCCTTTATTTAGTAAACAGAGCCATTTCAAATATCTATTTCCTATAATAACAAATTTTTGAAAAAAAAGCAATACTATGTTTTTTCTTTTTGTAATATATTTAATAATTACGTAACAATTTGTGGGAGTTTTTGTCACAAAAATAAATATAAAAAACTTTAAAAAACATCTTGCCCATTTTCAACTTTTCATGTACAATATGTCTATGCATCTATAGCTCAGTGGATAGAGCAGAAGCTTCCGAAGCTTCGTGTCGGGGGTTCGAGTCCCTTTAGGTGCATTTTTTGTTATCAAAAAACCGGATGTGAAAATGCCTGAAAGTATTGATTTTACTGGTTTTATACAGCATGAACAACTGCTCCTATGGAATCCATTTTTACCGTTACGGTTCATTTTGGTTCGTTTAAAATCGTTTGTTTTGTAATCTTATTATAATCAGATTTATATAACATCTAATAACTCTAAAGCCTGTGTCTTCTGCTCTTTAATGATATGAATATACTTATTATAAGTTAAATTTATATCACTATGACCAAGAATTTCGGATACCACCTTAATATCTATTTTACCTGTTGATAAAGCCATAGATCCCATGGTATGTCTTAAACTATGTATACCGTGATGTTTATAATCATCACCCATTCCCTTTTTTAATACCCTATCAAGTGTTCTTTGTAAATTTCTCTCATTTACCATGGCGCCTTTGTCATTCGATACTACAAGATTAGTCTGTATATTATAATATTGATTATAATCCTGAATTTGTTTTAACGCATTAATAGCCGTATTGTTCAGCGGAATATATCTATCACCGTTAACTGTTTTAGTATCTGTGATGATTACTTTAGTTTTATTTTTACATCATTTTCATCCCTGTTTTTAATAATACTAACGCTCTTACTAACATGAAGTACTTTTTTATCAAAGTCAATATCACTAAATTCTAGGGCAAGAACTTCTTCACACCTTAATCCTGTATTTAATATTAAAACAAAAACCGGAGCATGTTTATGTTTTCTTGACTTTTTACATATTACATCATTAGTGATATCTTTAATAACACTAACTTCTTTATCTGTTAATATATCTATTTTTTTAGTCTTTACAGCCATTGAATTCTGTCTGGGCAATATTACTGCGTCACATGGATTTTTATGAATAACACCAACCAAAACAGCATGTTTAAAGCATGGTCTTAATAATTCAATTATTTTCTTAACACTAGAATATGATAAAGATTTACTCATTTTATTAATAAGTTTCTGTATATCATTTGACGTAATATTACCCATTTGATAGTATCCTATAGTGTCTTTTACATAATTGTTGAATACACTTTCAAGCCTATCATAGGATGCCGGTTTCAATGAATAGAATTTATAAGCTTTTAACCACCTCTCTATATATTCTGCAACAGTTAGTTTTGATACCTCATTAATACCCTTTGCTATTTCTTTCTTATACTCTTTTAACTTACGTTTACATTCTGGTTCGGTTTTTCCGCATAATGCTTTTATTTTAGGCTTTCCGTCAAGCGTTTTACCTATCTGTATACGTGCTACCCAACGACCATCTTTTTGCTTCGTTATACAGCCTTCACCATGTCCACGTTTTTTCTCCTATCTACTCATTCTTATTTATGCTTGGCAATCCTTGCTCCCATTTCAAAAGCCTTTTTACAGTCAAGTGGAAATATTTCTTCCAATCTTTTGGCCTTTTCATTTGCATCAAATAAAGTAGACACATATTTCCGAAAAACGCGTAAAAGCATGGGAAGCCACAAAGGCTTTCCTCGACGCCAAGCGCGGTATCGACGGTCTGGTTTCTGCCGAAGACACCACAACTTACGAGAAAATGGAAGCTGACGTGGTCGCCCTCGGCAAGGAAATCGACCGTCTGGTGAAGCAGGAAGCCCTTGACCGAGAGCTTACCAAGCCTCTGAACACTCCCCTCACAGGATAGAGCTTTCATTTACTATCTACGTTCTTGCCACACTCGTTACATCTCTGATGATGCTGGTCTATGATACCGCTGCATGATTGACAGCAAAACACTATCTTTGCTCCTGTAAAAAAGCATACATTGTCTCGCTTTGCATCCGAGCCATTTTGTATGAAATCTACATCATAATTTTGCCAATACCGTTGGTCAAGACTTCTTATTCGAGCACAAGGAAAGCTGCTACATTCAAAGCACCATTGGAAGCCTCGCTTAAAGGCACATTGTTTTTGACACAATTCCGGCAACTTTTTCAAGTGATTTTTTCAATCGGCGCTCGGCAGCCGGGACATGGCTTTTTGATGTCCAAATGTGTACGATACATGCAAGACAGTTTACTCCGCATGGCGCAATCATTCTCGCCTCTAACTTTTCTGGCATTCTCATAAAGCAAGCCCCCCATAATTCTCGAATTATAACTCATCTCTCACCGGAAAATTGGAATTTAGCTATTTCATTCTACTAATTGTTTCATCTAATGAAATACATTCTGCATATCTTCCATTCCACATAAATTCATTGTAATATTGATAGCTTTGTTCTGATGACATAAATTTATTATTAACTGTTGTATTTGCATATGCTGGAACTATCATATTAAATCCATGTTCAAATCCACATTTTATAGTAGCATCAATACAATAATCTGTTTGAAGCCCTACAATAATTATATCTTTTTCGCCATTATCTATTAAATACTCCAATAATCCAGTCCCTTTAAAAGCACTATTAACCTTTTTATCAAATATTTTTTCATCATTTATAGGTTGAAAATCTTCATATATTTCAAAGCCGTCATTTCCTTTTGTTAATTCATTTCCTATTCCATCATCATGACGTACATAAATTACTTCAATATTATTTGCCCTGGCCTCAAGTATTATTTCTTTAACATTAGATACAAACATATCATATTCATATAATCCTTCATTTGTTATCAACTTTTGTGTATCAACTACCAATAAAACCATTTTAATCTCCTTTTCAAATTGCTATTTATTGAGTTGTTTGGCATCTTTCTTATGTCACATTAAAATATTTGTACTGTAAGCTATCAAGATTTTTCAAATCGATTTTATCAACTTCCCGAAGTTCATATCCACTATGAAATAATTTTTGAGCTTCAGCAGAAATACATGGAATAACCCGACCTTCAAACACTGCAGTCGAAAACCATTTTGATTCAAACTCATACCAACCACCTTGTGGATCAGCCTGCCGAGCGCTTCCATCTTTATTTATTATTAATGGGTGTATATCTATATAGCTCAATTCAGGATGATATAACTCGATGCGAGAAGGACTCCAATCAACTACAATCTCATAACCTTTTTCTTTCAGTTTATTTAATAGAGTTTCCGTAAACTCTCCGTCAAAGTCAACGTCAATATCTCGATGTTCTCTGTTTTGTTTCCCAAGTAAAATATCTATTCCCCATCCACCATCTATCCAATATCTCATTTCCATACTATCTAATAAATCCAAAACTTCTATTAGGTTTTCCTTGGTCACGATTTCCTTCTTTTTCATAAAAATTCTCCATTCCGGCTGCCGCCGGCACAAATAGGAATGAAAAAGGTGTGCCGAGATAGCCTATCAAAAATAGTGTTTAAATCCATTTTTCTCGTAATAACTTGATACTATTTCTGTTGTTTGAACTAACCATTCCGAGTTTGGGAAATGCTCAATGCAGCATTTTAGTAATTCTTTGCCTATTCCCTTGTTTTGAAATTTCGGTAAAACATAAATTATAGATCTGAACATTTTATCGCTCAAAACCCTCACAGCCCCAATCAAGCGTTCATTTTCCCATGCTGAGATTACAAGAGTGGATTAATCAACGGAATATTATAATCCTTGAAGCCAATTTTCACAAAGTTTTGGCCAGATTGCTACCGTAGGTTCATCCTCACCTAATCCTAAACCATGGGGACCTTTGGAGAATATATGTAAATCAAATGGTAGATTTAGCTCATTTAGAGCTTGAGCAAAAAGTAAGTTTTGGCGCTGAAAATTCCAGTGATCGGTCGCTGTAATCCATAGAAAAGTCGGTGGTGTTTTCGCTGTAACATGTTTATGATTTGAAGTAAAGTCTATAAATTCATCCACTGTAATATCTTTTGTTAATAGAGAATCTGGGGGCAATTTTTCCTTAGAAAAGGGGGATGTCTCAGCATAACATAAAATAATCGCATTAAGTTTAGAACTCGTTTGATCAATCGGATCGTAAAAATCTGGTTCTCCCAAAAGCATCGACATAATTTGCGCATTTCGACTATCCGGTTCTATAATTCCATTATCAAAACGAGTTCCTATAAAAGCGGTGAGATAACCGCCAGCTGAAAATCCTATCATGCCGATCCGTTCCGGATCAATATTAAATTCTAGGGCATGATACCGAATATACCTAACCGCTCGTACTGCATCTTTGGTTGATGTAAATGGAGTAAAAGGAGCAACCCGATAATTTAAAACAAAAGCATTTATTCCTATTTGATTTAGCCATTTTGCAATTGGTTTTCCTTCATTAGACGCTCTAAATTGAAATGATCCACCCGGGCAAACAATAATTGCAGGGCGGGGTTTCCCCCCTTTTAATAAATAAGGAGTCAGGGTAGGTAACCCTTCGTTATTCAAGTCCCCAATAGTAGAAGTTAAGTCGGCATCAGGAACATTTTTTTCCCAAAGTTTTATATCTTTTAATCCCATCGATATTATCCTCCCATTTTAATCTGCGGCTCGGATGACCGCGGCTTTTCGCGATATATCATATAACAGTTTGCATTGCCGATGTGACTTAAAGCTGCATAAGGTTTCATGCAATTCAAGCAAGGTATGCTTTTTATTTCCATATTATTCTCCAATCTCCACACCTTTATCTCTAATTGATGCTAATTAATTTATTTATTATTTACTATTCAATCCTTTTAAGTAACCTATTTTACCACAGGTATCACTTCCCATATTTTTGGTAGGAAAATTATACCACATAGTAGATGCAATCAGATACCTCAAAATTCTTTGAGAAAGAAGAATGAGCCAAGATTAAAAGAGAATGTACCATCTCGAAATTTCTACACAGTACAAAAATAATGATTACAAAATATTATCTACAGCTTGAATTGAGTAATGACTTACTCAAAAACATAACTAACCATAGCGTATTACATATAATTCCAGAATACCAATACCATATGCTTTTTTTAAGCATACAATATACAGAAAAAATCGAAATAATCGTACCACTTAAATCAAAAATTGACAATCCGTAAAAACTCATACTAAATCCTTCCTTCTCAATTAATTAGTTCAAAATATAACCCTAACCACAAATGCATAAGCTTAAATAAAATGTTTCAAATACTTATTGATTTAGCCCTGTCCCCCCTTGTATCAAATGATTTACATTTGCGCCTTAGTATCTTATACTATTATTATAGAATTATATAAGTTAATGGAAAGTACGCACTTTTATGTAAAGTACTACCTTTAAGGAAAGTAGGGATACATTATGGACGATAAAAAATTCATTTGTCCAATGGAAAGTATCCTCTCCCGTCAAAACTTTAACTTATTTCACCAATAGCCATACTTCTTGAAATTTCAACGTTTTAAGTTCTGCAACAGGAATACGGCCTCTACATGCCTTGGGTGGTCAAAAAATGTCATACCCCTCTGGTATCCCCTTGGCGGCAGGGCATCCGAAAACTGAAGTTCAAGGGAACATAACGACTTCATTTAATATTAAAATAGTAAAGATCAGTAGAAACTACAATATTCCCCAGAATAAATTAATTTGAGCAGTAACTAAGTAAAGAAGTAATCCCATGGTAATCACCTTCATTATTTGTTTTGGAGACTGATATAAAACAAAAACCGTAGCTATCCAGAGTAATAATTCTAAAATACTTCTAATAGAAACATACCATAATCCAAATGCAAAAGCCTGTCTTGAAATAAACATAATTATTATGGATGAAATAGAAATAGCAATTATTCCTTTCCCCTTTGCATACCAACATATAAAAGCCATTAATGGTGAAATAACAGTCATAATAATCCAAATCATCGTATACGATTTGTGGAAAAAACCAGCTATCATAACGGTATATAAATAATAACTGCCTATCAAGCCTACAAAAAACAAAAATATATTTATGCCAGATCTAACTGGCGATTTACTATTCACAGATATTAGCACCGCCAGGAAAATCCAAACTCCCATACGAGAAAGGAAATTTCTTAAATCCAACACTTCAAGGAAATACGGTAATAAATTACTAGCGGTTTCATCAAATATTTTGGAAATTACGCCTAAAATAACTCCTATAACAAATATTAAAGTTGAATATACAAGTTTTCTTGATAGCGATATGTTTATAGGCCTTCGAATTTTATTCAAAAAATCTATCATTGGTTTATCAAGCAATTTTATTCTCACTCCTTTTTCTGAGCATAATCGCAATAAAGTTTAGATATTTTCCGCCACCGGCTTCCAATACCCTGCGGTCGCCAATGGCATAATTCATTATCCTGCTTCAGCCAGTCAGCCCAAACTTCATCATTGCTTTCCATCTCATGAACAGAAGTGACCTCCGCGTCACAGCTCACCGGATCACTCCAAAGATCAGTAGTATACACGGTAAAACCGTATTCCTTCGCCAGAAACACACTGGTTAATCCCTGAACGCTTCCAAAATCGCAGATAACCTCACCGTCAGAGATTTTGTGATCAAGCATAATCTTCTCCCTGTTTGATGGGATTCGGGCCCATGATTTTCGCCTATAATTCAGGTGTATTATATTTTCAGTAAAATAAGCCTATCCGTGATTGATAACACAGCATAATCACAATATATCAATGTTATTACATCGAACTGTTCTACATAATCAATTGTCAAGTAGTTTTGGTAATGGTACTCGATATTGCTTTTATTAAATAACGTTTGTTCCTTTGCATAAGCAATGGATCGTTTAGAAAAATCCACGCCTGTGACAGAATATCCAGCACTATTAAACCGCTCTGCATATAATCCGGGACCGCACCCTAAGTCAAGTAAAAACTTATATTGAGATGATGGTGCAATTTTTGTAATCCAATTTACTGATTTATCGAGAAATTCAGGTTTGCGGGTTGCCGCATCCCAATTTGGATTTAGGTGAGCTTCCAACATACCTTTAGAGATATGTTCATCATCCCAAAATTTATTGGTGCTTGGAGCATTTAACTGGGTTTAGTCGTATATTTTTTTAGTTCATTAAACATGGCTGCATCTCCTTTACAAATTTGCTTATTTTAAACGATAGTATATGGCCTTATCTCTTACCATCAGGGCCACAAACGGAAGTAATTCAGATTGAATGGAAAATTTGACCGATTTATCATTTCACTACATTACGCGGTTTGTTGTACATTGTCAAATAATGTTTTTAATCCCCAAATCGTATCTATCCCAATAAAGGAGAAATTTCCTTTGTATATAAAAGTGTCAGCTTATGCATAGCTCGTGTGCAGGCGATATAAAGTAAGCTTCTGTCATATTCCGTAAAATAAGTATTCTTGTCCACATAAGGGACTATGGCCTCATCAAATTCCAATCCCTTTGACATCTGTATGGATGTAATACATATACCATTTACAAAGTGGGTGCTTTCCGGCGAAATCAAATGCACATCATAATTATGCGATAGCTCAAAGTAAAGCAATTTCGCGTCATGGTTGGTCTTTGTAATGATCCCAAGAGAGGAATATGCTGTTTGGGAAAAGGTCTCAATTCCACTCTTTATACGCATAAGCTCGTCACGCTTATTCTGACATTTGATTAGTGCAGGGGTTTCTCCATGACGTTCTATAGCTTCTATCGTTCCTGTACACTTGATCTGCTTGGCAAAAGAGATAATCTCATAGGTGGAGCGATAGCTTTTTGATAATTCAACGAATTCAACATCATCATATAGTAGCTGTATATCATCTAATGTGTGTAAATGATTGGGGTTGATAAATTGATCGAAATCCCCCAAAATGGTTTTTTTGCATTTGAACAGCAGATTGATTACCGCGTATTGGATAGGGGTATAATCCTGCATTTCATCAATAACCAAATGTCGAATTATGCTACTCTCCTTTAATCCCTCGTATGCGGTGTGAAGATAAATAAAAGGAAAAACATCAACCCACTCCAAGGTTTTCTTTGCAGGCATGACAAGCATCTCCGGCCTCTCAATATGATTATAGAATTCCTTATAAAGAGATAGCGTATCTTTCACCTTCAACATTTTGCTTAACGCCTTCTGAATGGTTCTGCTTTTCGGTATATCCTCTTCCATGTAATTATCAGTATCAAAACGGTCAAAAATATCATTTGCTACCATCTGCAAACGTCGTTTGACAGGATATTTGCTATAAGCATCAAAACGCGCGCTTATCGTATCTGCCTTTACGGTGAAGCGTCCATAAGTATAATCAACAGGTTCAAAAACTATGCCGGGCATTTGGGCAATAAAGCTATCCATTTGCTTAACAAAATCCAATGTAGACTTAAAGCGTACACGTTCTGCCCATGCTCCGTCATTTGTTTCTATGGGGTCTTTGTCTGCTTCAAAATCAACGACACCCTCCAATTGCACTTTGGCAATATCCGCAAAACTCAGTTCATAAATAGGCTCTTCACCAAGCTCCGGCAGAACATTTGAAATATAATCCCCAAAAACCTTGTTTGGTGACAATATCGTTACGTTTTTTGCGGATAAACTGTCTTTGAAGCGATACAGCAAAAAGGCAATTCGATGAAGGGCAATAGAGGTTTTCCCGGAACCAGCAACTCCCTGAATGATAAGTGTACCTGCTTTTTCATTTCTAATGATTTGGTTTTGCTCTTTCTGAATGGTGGCAATAATGGATTTCATCTTTTCATCAGAAGTATGGCTCAATTCCTGTTGTAGAATATCATCTTGGATGTTGACAGAGCTTTCAAGAGCATATTCCAATTTTCCATCTTTAATCTTGAATTGCCGTTTACGGGTTAAAGCTCCTTCTATTCTCCCTTGGGGAGCGTCAAAGCCTGCCGGGCCAATCTCATAATCATAAAACATACTGGCAATAGGAGCGCGCCAATCGAATATCAGCAATTCATTTCCATGACTGAATGAAAATCGACCAATGTAGTAAGCTGTTGATTCTGCGGCGTTGGCCTCCCGAAAGTCTATGCGGGAAAAATAAGGCGACTCTTTCAGCTTAGCAATTTTATCCCGTATGCCTACCGCAAATGCCCCGGAATTATCAATCCGGTTTAATGCCAACTCATTTTGGAACATTTCATGCGGGTCTATTTCACCGCGATTTTCCACCATGTAGCGCTTAAACTCCATGTATTCTTCATCAAGTCGATCAACATCGGCATCAGCTTTTCTCAAAGCATCATCCAGTTTATGATTTATTTCTTCAAGATGGAGTATTTCATCTGGAAAAGGGATGCTGCTATTTATATCTTGACTGCTCCGGTTAAGTTTCTGTCGTGTACTCATTTACTTTCTCCTTTGGCAAAACAAATCGTTGTGTAGGATAATCGAACTCGACCAGCAACTCGGCCTCCGCAAATCCTAAATCCATAATCGCTTTACGATGTCCGGTATCCGCTTTATCGCCCTCTCTATATGTGGTAATACTAATCTTCATTCCTTTTAACAATTCTCTCATTACCTTATCAAGAAAGGCTTGGGGAATTCCCTTTTTACGGTAGAGTGGGTGTGTCCCCAAAAAGTCAATGCTTCCAGTTTTATAAGAAAAAAGCATGGCTCCAATTGCAATCTCATTATCTTTTAATATCAACGCCTGTTTGGTTTTGATTCGCTGTTTTAATACCTGTATATATTCATCTTCATGCAAATGTGGGAAGCCATCAATGACAAGCCGAACCAGAACCATCCAACAGGATATGTCCTCTTCTGATGCATAATCAATATCCCATTGAATATTTTCTTCATTATCAAGCATATCGTACCCTCCCTCAAATTCAAATTTTGCTTGTAGCGGATAGAATTTTTCATTATCCCGATACTTGCTGGGAGGCTGCTTATACATGGCAGTAAAAATATTTGTAAACGCCTGTTGGCTTTCGTATCCCGCAATCAGAGCAATATCAAGAATTGGCTTATTTGAAAAAACCAATAGCTTCGCGGCCTCGGTTAGTTTCCTGCGCTGAACATACTCATGAATGGTAAGTCCAATAGTGTTTGTGAACATTCGGTGGAGATGATATTTTGAATAATGAATCGCGTTTGCTATAATATCCAAATCAATTTTTTCAGTTAAATGGGCTTCAATATAATCAATGGCTAATGCCACATTTTTAATGCTGTTATTTATCATTTCGTTTTGCCTCCTTTCGATTGATGCTATGCGGATATATCATAGTATACCAAAATCAAGCAACCCAATTTTGATTATTCTTGCTATTTTGAAACGAGAAGCCATTCACTAAAGAAAACCTTTTCTGGATTCCCACTAGACGGAGAACAGAGGCCCACCCTCTGTTTGGAGAGGACAGGCTCTGCGGGGTTTCCCTACACCAGACGAAACAATCAATGCAACGGTCTGACCCTTTGGATATAGGGTAAAATCTGACTGCACCATCTTGTTCTATTACGGAATTCACCAAACTATCTACCCCAACGGCAACGGTTTTACCGCTGCTATTTTTTCCGCTATATTTTCACATCATCTGCTTTTGTCAGCACCACTACGTGTCTATATTCGTTGCTAAGACCTGTTCTTTATATAAGGTTCCCGCCGCTTTACGAATGAACATGCTTTTTCTCGTTAAGACATGATGAATGATAGCATGACCGCTGTTTTCCCGGCGGTCATGCATTACAAAATTACCAACGGCAGGAAAATCCGAAACGTTTTGAGCCTCATATCGGAATTTGCCGGAGATTTCTGCAAGATACCCTCCGCGTTCACACATCACGCGATAAAGCCCTTTTTCCTGTGACAATATCCTGTCGACGGTAAGTCCGGGAAAGCCTGCGGTCAAAGCAGCGAAACGATCGGAAAAACAAGGGGCAGTCATATGAATCCTACTCATTATCAACTCTCCTTTGATGGACCCTCAACCAAATTTTGCTTTGTAAACTGGTCAATATGCGCAGTTAAAAACCTGATATTTTCTTCTCTGCCAGAAGTTGCGTCTGAAATGCTTATTAACTGATAAAGCGGAGCATAAAAATATGTAATCATAACATCATCGTTATCATCAATGAAAAAATTACAACATGTGCTTGACATTATAGTTATATTTTGTTATTATCTACTCACCAACCATTTGGTTGTTAATTTTAATTTGGAGGTCTACTTTATGGGGCAGGGAGCTTTAACAAAGGAAAGAATCTTTCAGGCAGCACTGAAGGCCTTTGCTTTGCATGGATATGAAGGTGCACGTATGGATAAGATAGCTGCCGAAGTCGATATTAATAAAGCTACTCTTTACTTTCATTTTAAAAGTAAGGAAGATATCTTACGAGAACTTTTTCAGGATATTGTACTGAAATACCGAGATAAGATGAATGCAATCGTTACAGGATGCAAGGATATGCCATGCAAGGAGCGATTAAAAACAATATATCGTGAATATCTGGAATACAATTTGGATAATGCTGAAATGGATTTTTGGAATCGGATATACTACTTACCCCCTACCAATCTAAGAGAAGAAATCATATCGATTACTTCAGAAAGCAAGAAAGAATTTGTTGCAAATCTGGCCTGTATCATGGAGGAAGGTATAAAACAAAAGGAGCTTCAGCAAATGAATCCAAGTCATATGGCGTATACATTTTACAATATATTAACCTGCATCGATTTATCATCAGGATTGATGAGTAAAGAACAGGCTCTCCTAGAAATGGATAACTGTTTTGAAGTTTTATGGAATGGAATAAAAGGTATGTAAGTATCTTTTATTTTATTACTACTATTCAACCAACTAGTTGGTTATTATAATTAGAATCTGAAACTCTTACAAAACAAGGGGCAGAGATTCTGAGAAATTATTATATAGAGGAGGATATTCATATGGAACAAAGAGTTTTAGGAAAATCAGGTATTAAGGTAAGCCCTATGGGCATAGGTTGTTGGGCAATCGGAGGTCAATTTTATATGGACAGTAAAATTGATGGTTATGGTGAGACCGACGATAATATGTCAATTGCAGCTATCCAGACTGCACTGGATTTAGGTATTAATTTTATAGACACCTCGGATGCCTATGGTATTGGACATAGTGAAAGGTTAATCGGAGAAGCTATTAAAGGCCGTAGATCTCAGATTGTCCTCGCCACAAAGTTTGGTTACATAGGTAGTGAAGCGACAAAAACTCTTCATGGTTACAACGTAACTCCGGATTACATTGAAAGGGCCTGCGAGGCTTCACTGAAACGTCTCCAGACAGACTATATTGACCTCTATCAGCTTCATGTATGGGAAATTGGACTCTCAGAGATTGATTCTGTAATCGAAACCTTGGATAAACTCGTCTCCAAAGGGAAAATCAGGACTTATGGCTGGAGTACAGATTTAACAAGCGGTACCAAAATATTCGCAGAGCAACAAAACTGTAGTGCCATCCAGCAACAATTGAATATTCTTGGTGGTAACGAGGAAATTCTTCAGTTATGTGAAGAAAAAAGACTTGCCAGTATTAATCGGAGTCCTTTAGCAATGGGCTTTTTAAGCGGTAAACATAAAAGGGACACCATGATATCCAAGAACGATATCCGCGGAGCTGGTCATGCATGGACTGAAGCAATATACAAGGATGGTAAACCAAATCCCGCTGCTTATGATAAACTGGAGGCTATCCGTGATATTTTAACTATTGGAGGAAGGACTCTGGTTCAAGGGTCACTCGCCTGGATTTGGGCAAAAAGTGGTGTTACCATCCCGATTCCGGGTTTCAAAACCGTAAAACAGATAAAAGAAAACGCTAAAGCCATGGATTGGGGTCCACTTTCACAAGATCAGATGATGAAAATAGACAAAATTTTAAGGAGTATGGATTAATTTTGTTTTAAACTATAGAAAAGATATGTCAAATATAAATGATAAAATTAAGGGTTTATTCTTTTGAATAAATCAATGAGTAATCAAGGCAAAAATCAGTACTATAGTCTCTACCCTAGATATATTTTATATTTCAAGTTTTACTCCAAGAATAAAAATAAGGCTTTCAGCCAATCAGTAATTTTTGATTTTATCACTACATTAAAACGCCCTTTGATATGTTTCCACAAACACATATCAAAGGGCTAAATATGTCGTTGAGGAAACATATCAACGGCTTTTGGTTTTGGTAACATATCAACATATGGCTGCTATCGGTAACATATTAACATGTATTAGCTGTATAGATTTTAGAAGCCTACTTCCTGTATTGCTAACACAAGGTTTCTTGCATATATTTCCGAGCCAAGAGCATTGGGATGAAGATTGTCCAGAAAATATTCTGATAAATGGGGCACGAGCCTAAAGCCCTCAACTACAGTTATATTAGAATACTTTGTACAAATATCCTTCACCTTATGACAGAACTTTGCAAGTACCTCTACCCCATCAGGTGAATCCCCCTCCAAATTGGTGTGATACAAAGTACCGGCCTATCTCCATATACTTCTGATAATCTTTCGTAATATTCCTCAATATCCTTCATACTTTCCGTTCCATATTGATTGGTACCCAAAGAGATAATTATTTTATCAGGAGAATAGCCTTCCATACTAACAAGTACGTTTTTATCATATATGTATCCGCCAATTCCCTGATTGATAATATCGTAGTTAAGTAGGCGATTTGCCACACTAACATAGGTATGTGCAGAACGTAATGGACCAAACCCCTGTGTTATGGAATCACCCATCCACAAAACCTTCTCCTTTTTCTTCACGGGAAACACGTCCGCATTAATCTCACAATTACGAATCAGAATGGTCGCATCAGCAGGCAAATAAACAATGACTTTCTTTTCCCCATCAGGCATTTCGAAGGATATTTTTCCCTCTTTCTGCAAATCTTTCATGTAATATATTTTTGTGATTAGTCCATCAACAGCAATCTCAATGGTGTCCTCTGACCCCAGCCAAATGATTTTGTACTCAAAAGAAAATTGCGTCGCTCTTGTACTAAACTCAAGTGTTTTGGAACTGGAAGCCTTACACCTGTCATACCAGAATTCAGAACTTTCCTTAAAATACTGCATCTGCTGCTGTGTATACTGAAAAGATTGTAAATATCCATCCTCAGTTTCACAAATGCTAAGTGCTCCGTAATAAATCTTCTTTAACTGTTCATTTGATAGTATCATATCATATCCACCTTTCTCGATCTTCTCAGATCAATGTATTTTAACTTAACTAAAATAACAATCCCAGAAGTTATAATGCCTCGGTCAGGCATCTTATTAATGAAGTTTCATTTCGGTAGTTCTTTGTTACATACTCAATGTGATAAACGAATGAAAAATTACTTTATTAGAGCAACTCTATAAATATGATTATTTGGATAGCTATATGTTGTCCTGCTTTAGAATTCCATATAGCAGCAAATCCAGAATTTCTCCCGGTATATGTTCATATTCTGTGGTCGCTATTTTTGTTTACTTCTCCGTTAAGAGGAAAACTATTACCTACTTCGACATAATATTACCCCGTAGCCTTCCAATTGTCAATTATTATAAACTCTCAATAAGTTATTAATCCTACGAATTATTTCCTCCCTTACTTGTACAGGCTTCAGACATTCACATTTATCGCCAAAACTGAGCAGCAGATTATATCCAAATTCATTTTGCTCAAATGGAAAGTTTACGATTAACTTGTTTTCCCCATAAGGCTGAATACTTTCTTCTCCGCAGTATTCTGAAATTTTATCTCTTAGGGATTCATGCACCAATAGTTTTATTATAATAATGTTTTTCCCTAAGTTGTCCCAGGCACCTAATGGTTTGGTATCAAATTCCCGTGGAATAAAAGTCTCATATAGAACTTCTATCGATGAAATACGAGATAGCTTAAAAGTACGGAATTCCTGCCTAAAAGTGCAGTAGCCTTGTAAATACCAATTTGATTTCTTCAAAACTAATCGGTAAGGCTCAATTTTCCTGTTGCTTTTTTTACCATCACTATTTGAGTATTCAAACGATAGAAATTTTTTCTCATCTAGTGCTTTCTTAATTTTCTCAAGATTGGGATGCAGCTTCCCATATCCAATCCACGGTGTAAGATCGACAGTGATTTGGTTTGACTTTAATTCAATATCCCTAATTTGTTCATCTGGAACTAAGCTTTTTATCTTTGCAAGAGTATTCATAATATCGTCATCTGTCAGTGCCCGTGAAATGCTTCCAAGGCTCATTAAAAGCGCTGTAATATCTGAAGTCGTAAATAGTTTTTTGTCAATCTTATATTCTTCCATAATTCCAATACCACCGTTAATCCCAGGATAAGTAATTATAGGTATACCTGCTGAGTTTATTGTTTCTATATCTCTATATATAGTCCTGGTACTTACTTCAAACATCTCAGCAAGCTTAGTTGCGCTAATTTTTTTACGTTGAAGCAATATCATAATAATGGATATCAGCCTATCAATCTTCAATTTCATCAGTCCTTAATAAATTTATATTATCATATAACTATGACATACTGCTGTCAAGGTTATATGATAGAATACAACAGTGTCAAAAAGAAAACTTTAATATTGATTTTAAAAATAACTTATAAAGGAGATGAAGATAATATGAATATAGTATTGGGGGCATCGGGACAGATAGGCTCAATGCTTGTCGATAATCTTTTAAAGAAGGGTCAACCAGTGAGAGCTATTATCCGGAATAGTATAAAAGCGCTGGAACTAAAAAATAAAGGTGTTGAGGTTGTTATTGCTGATTATTCAGATATGGAAGCCTTAAAAAAGTCCTTTTATGGAGGAAGGTCAATTTTTCTACTCACGCCTGAAAATCCTAATTGTAATAATTTTTTAATAGAAACTCAAATACTTTTAAATAATTTCAGAGAGGCTATTTTACCATCTGGGGCCACAAAAATTGTTGGACTATCATCTGGTGGGGCTCAGAACGAATCAGGAACAGGCAATCTAGAGGCTTCCTATATGCTGGAACATACATTCTCTGATATTAACATTGAACAAATATATGTTCGCCCTGCCTATTATTTCAGTAATTGGCTTGGGTATTTGGACTTAGTTAAGAACTATGGAGTTCTACCAACCTTTTTCCCACCTGAAATGAAGGTGGCCATGATTGCTCCGCCAGATGTTGCTGAATTTTTGTCAGACATAATGATTTGTAAAACCAGGCAAGAACGAATATATGAGTTAACTGGACCAAATCTTTATAGTTCTTTAGACATAGCAAAAATATTTGGAGATGTATTAAATAGAAATGTTAAAGTTCAGCAAGTGTTACCTGAAGAATGGGAAAGTACATTGATACAAGCAGGTTTCTCAAAAGACGGGGCAAAAAATCTTATGCTTATGACAAAAGCGGTAATTGATGGAAAGACAAAAAATGAAACCACCAATCCAATTCGTTTCTATACAGATTTTAAAAAGTATATGATAAATATGATATAAAGCATTCTATAATAAAGGAAGTCGACAAAATGACATAGCAAAAGGCAGTAGTTCTGTAATAGGGCTACTACCTTTTACTTCGTTCATTTAACATCAGTTCTCTAGTCTCAACCTATCCAAAAAACAGTAGTTTCATTGTCTCGTAAGGCAAAAAGCAGTTCTGTGGTCTCAACCCTAACCTATATTTCAGGTTCCGAAATTAACTCGGAGAATAAAAAACAAGGTTTCCATCAATCGTCTATAATAACCGAAAGCCTGGAAACCTTTGATACAAGCTATTTAAGCCTATTTATTTATCTTTGCGTGACATCAAAACTACCGTCTCCACATGGTTTGAGTTGATGGAATTGATGTCTGAGTACTATTTTTTATGGTATCTCTTCGTAGGAACATGTCAATGGGTTTTTCGATGATTTCTGAAAAATCGCCGTTCAAGGAAACATATCAATTACTCATGTGTTTCATCTACCAGTGGTTCTTCAGTTCCCGTGCTGATCCTTCAGGGTGGCGACGGCTTCCAGGTTTATGCTGACAAAGATTATGAGCTATGGAGGACTACGCTAAAGGGACATAAAAATGTTGCTTTCTAGCTCCATCCGGGCCTTAGCCATCTGTTTATGACAAACCAGAAATCTGCAAACGATGTTCCAGACATTACGGTATATAATGAACCAAACCATGTAAAAGCTCAAGTGATTAAGGATATTGCAGCCTGGGTGAAAAAGCAGTAACAGCTTTACATAAAGTGACTTCTTCTTATTTGTCTCATATGACTAAAGTGTCAAAAGCACCTACGGTGCTTTTGACACTTTAATCCTCATATAAAACCTCATCTATATGAAAACTGAAGCATATTAATAATTACTCTCATCAATTTTCGTGGCCTCTACACCTGTATGTGAGGTCAGCAAATTAGCAAAGTTCTGAATACCCATAAGCTCTGTATTGGTGTGGCTTCCAATCATCAGGTTTATGCCTCTATATTTCGCGTATAGCTGGAAATCCAAATTATAGCCTCCTGTTATATAGACATCACATTGATGATCAAGCGCTTCCTTTAATTTATTGATATCATCTCCACCACCTGCGTTGATACAGACTTTATGTATTAGCGTGTCATTGTTTTTATACCCTTTCACCGTTTCATTCAATATCATGGAAAGTTTATTCAATAGCTTTTCATAAGTAGTCTTCTCCACCAGTTCTCCAGTGATTCCCCAATAATAATCATATTGATATGGGATGATTTTCTTACAATTGATCAGCCCCAGGGCAACTGCTATGGAACGGCTATTACCAAAATCAGCATCATCCAGAGGTGCATGAAAAAAAGTATGTATTATATCATATACTTCAAGCATTTTATAGCATTCATCCTTCAACTCCGATATTGAGGGATGATGTGTAATCAAAAAATCCACCCTAAGTTGATGGGCCTTCTCAATAATCTCAGGTGTCAGGTTTACTACATAACCTATCCGTTTGATACTCCTGTCATGTTCATTGAAAAATTCCCATTCCTTCGGCATAACCATTAATTTTTTCCTGTCAAAAAGTGAAAGCAGCTTTTCTTTTACTTCTGAATATTGCATGGTAACTCCAATCTCAATTAATTTATTTAGCTCTCCTTTGATCCTATCAGTCCAAAATATATATATTGCATATATATTGCAATTTTCTTAGGAAGAACTTCGATTCATAGAAATTCTATTATATAACCTTTCACCAAAATTAAATATAAATAATCCAAGTAGAATAATCGTGCCTCCAAAGATTGTCGACCAATCCGGTATCTCCTTTGTTATAAGGAAACCCAGAAGAGTTGTCAATAAAGGGGTAATGAACATATAGTTACTTACGGTGGATGCATGTTTTGCCTTTGAAAATGCCTTAGACCAAGCCAGATATGCAATAGCACTGGAAAAAATCCCAAGTATCAGGATATAGAGCAGGTGGATTGGCATAGCATTCCTTATTTCTCTTACCGATGTCGGCAGGAAAATCGTAAGTATAAGTGTACCTGCAAAAATACTAAAGGTTGATACCTGTAAAGCAGAATAATCCTTCAATAATTTACGAAGTAACAGGTTATAAGCACTTAATGCTATCGCTGCAAAAAGCAGCCAAATAAGTCCGGTATTGACCGTAAATATCCCATCCATCAGCGTTAGTATAATAACACCTAAGAATTCTATTACAATTGCAGCCCATTGAAACCCTTTTAATTTTTCATGATAAATAAAATATGAGAATAATGCTGTCATTATAGGTACCGTCGCTATGACCACACTACTCATAGATGCCGTAACCCTTTCGCTGCCTTTATTAAAAGCAATTATGTAGAGGAAAAAACCTACAGCACCCGACATAAGAAACCACTTTAAATCGGCTATCCTTGGTATTTTCATTTTCATAATAAGTGCCAGGATGACCAGCGTGCAGGAAGCTACAAAATACCTTAAAAAGCCAACCGAATAGGCGGAAAAGTATTGCAGTACAACACGGGTAAGAACATATGCCAAGGACCAAAAAATAATGGTGACTGCTGCATACGGATGCGGACTGTCATTTATTTTCATAAGTCTTCCTTCTCCTTTCCTTAGTATTGTTTACAAATGTAAACTGGTTTGCTAAAATCATATCATAATGAATTGGTTTACAAAAGGTCCAATTCGAATGATATTATATTGGGCCGGTTAGAAAGTGAGAAGGATATGTTATATGTTGAATTAGATAAGAGCAAGAAGCGTCTTGTGAAATTACAGATATACAATCAGTTACGGGAAAAAATATTAACCGGTGAGCTCAAATCCGGTTTGCGTCTTCCTTCTACCAGAGAATTGTCCGGTGAGTTGAATGTATCCAGAAATACTGTCCTGTCTGCTTACGAAATGTTAATATCCGAAGGATATGTGCATAGCATTGCCGGCTCCGGTGTCTATGTAAATAAAGGATTTCATGCAATTAAGTATTCGGACAAAATTATAGACAGCCGTGTTTCATCGCTCTCCAACGATGTAATAACTCAGGACGTCATTGATTTTGATAGTGGAATACCGGCAATTGATCTGTTTCCAAGAGGAAAATGGAATAGAGCTGTCACACAGGCCTTTAATGAAGCTCCCATATCTGCTCTGGGATATGATTATCCGGAAGGTAGATTGGAGCTTCGGAGAACACTTGTTGATTATCTGAAGAAAGCCAGGGGGATTCAATGTGAGCCGGAACAGATTATAGTTACAACGGGCGCAAAACACTCGATCATACTTTAAATTCATATCAACTATAAAATCCAATAATGCTTCTTCGTAATCCTTTGTGTTATTTGTATTAAGTATTACTGCTATATCAATGTCTGATTCGGAAGTATTCGTATTTCTAGCTACGGATCCATATAAGATAACTTGCAATAAAACAGTTCCATATATAGTATTTAAACCGTAAAGTAGTTCCTGTATCATATTATCATTCACTAAAGGACACCTCTTTTCAAATAGTTTTTATACCAAGCAGCTTATATTAATTATATCCTGCAATTATATTTTAACACAATTTTCCCAGTAATAAAACGATATTTAACCATTCTTAATTAATTGACTAAAAAACAGCAATAAACCAGAGTATTTCCTACAACGTGAACTATTTCAACCTAAAATCATATATGCAGTCCGGTTTGTAATCATATTGTAATCATCAATGTTTTTCAAATTTAATTTATATAGTAAAATCAGTCTTTTCAGTGATTTTTTTTAAGGGTTCGAGTCCCTTTAGGTGCATTTTTTGTTGCCCAAAATCAGGAAGTATATCTGAAACCTTTGATTTTACCGGACATGTAAATATATTACATTTTCGTGAGTATGAAATCTTTTCCTCTATTTAACATAATGAGGCAGATTTTTATTTTAATATAATGATATTAAATCAGACTTTCTATAATTTTACTACAAGAAATAGAAAGAATTACATAAACTGAAATAACACAACAACCATTATCTTTTATTCTATCACTGTATAAAAAATCTTATTTGTATTCACTGTACTCTACTAATCTTTTTCGTTAGCCTATGCCTTAAATTACTCATATAATTGAGTCGGAAACATAATTACTTAGTAAATACATATCGTACTTATAATTGATATGGTCATAATTTAGATCCATTGGAGGAAATTATTATGATACAAGGAATTGAACAGCCAGATATCATTCAAATAAATTCAAGTTTAAGACTAAAAAAATTTGACGGTTATTTTGATTTTGCTTTTCAATGGTATCAAGATGAAGAAACTGTCAGACTTGTTGATGGAGAATATGCAACAGTATACGACATGGAGAAACTTCATAGAATGTATGATTACCTAAATAATCATGGCGAGTTGTACTTTATAGAAATACTTAAATTGAATGAGTATATTCCTATTGGTGATGTTACATTCTGGCAGGAAGATATACCCATAGTGATTGGTGATAAAAGATATCGAAATTGTGGAATAGGAACTCTTGTAATTAGAACCTTAATAAAACGAGCAATAAGTATTGGGTTCAAAACTATTTATGTGAATGAAATCTATGACTATAATGAGGTTTCAAGAGCTTTATTCTTAAGGAATGGATTTAATGCATATAAAAAAACAGAACGAGGTTCTGCTTATCGGTTGGATTTAGAAAAATATTATTAAATAACTAATTAGTTATGTTCATAGGTTATAAATGAAGGGGCTGTCGCACTAAATGCGGCGCCCTTTTTCATTTCCGCGAAAGCAAAGTGAGAATTAGCAAGCTTGCTTGCAATAATTCGAACGCGCACGCGAACCGAAGAAACTCGCAAAGCGTGTTTCTTCCGGTTAGAGATGTTTATCACATTTTAGGGTATCAAAATAGCGTGTGATTATTATCCAACAAAAGACACGTTCTCACTCGATTGCCGCACATAGCGGTACATAAGGTCGTGGCAGCCTTCCACTAACTCACATCAATAATTTCCCTTAAATTGACATCTTTGCATTAAAATGCTATAATATTATCAGTTCTTATATACGAATATCATTTCTATATCCGTATATTATTTATAAAATATAAGGAGGTTTTTAAATGACGGAAGATAAAAACAATCACCGTTCGACCAACCGTGTGCTTGATGTTCTTGAACTCATCGCTTCCAATCAGAAAGGATATACTTATACTGAGATATGTGAAAAAATAGACGCACCGAAAAGCAGTATGTTTCCCATACTACATACGTTAGTAGATCGCCACTATTTATTTATTGATGCTAAATCCAGATATAAAATTGACCGTGCCGCTTTTCAGGTAGGTAACAGCTATCTGGAACATCTCAACTTCTTAGAGGAAGCCCAGAACATACTGGTAAATATTGTGAATCGCTGTGCTGAGACCTGTCATTTCGCCATATTAAGCGAAGGGGACGTACTATATCTGAAAAAGATAGATTCGCCGGAATCAATCCGTATGTTCTCCAGCGTAGGCAAAAGAATACCTGCATATGGAACCGCTCTGGGTAAAGCCCTGCTAATGGATTACAATTTGAATGAATTAAAGAAACTTTATCCCAAGGGATTAGTTCCTTTAACCAAAAACACCATTGCAGATTTTGATCAGTTACAGGAACAGTTAATAAAAGCCAGAATGGACGGTTATGCCTATGAGATTGAGGAATCCAATGAATTCATCCGTTGTATTGCTGTACCTATACACCATAAGGGTGCCATTGTTGCAGCAATTAGTGTTGCCGTTCCAACTTTTCGTTACACTGAAGAAAAAAGTACACTTATCAAAATGTTATTATCAGATGCACAAAATAAATTAGAAAGTATTTTAAAAAATCTTGATGCGGATTTCAAACATCTAATATAAAAATAAGGCGAAAGAAGGAATTTATTCATGGATTTAGTTACAATTGGGGAAACCATGGTTTCATTTGTTCCAAAGAACTATAATTCCCTCCAGTATGGGGCAGACTTTACTATGCATATTGCAGGCGCGGAAAGTAATACGGCAATAGGAGTCCGGAAACTTGGCCATACAGCCGGATGGATAAGCCGTATAGGAAATGATGAATTTGGACAATTTATATTACGTATGATTCGAGCGGAAGGTATTGATACCTCACAAGTTACGGTAGATAAAGAACATAAAACCGGATTAATGTTTAAATCTATTTCTCCCTCAAATGAAACACGGGTAATCTATTACCGGGATTCATCAGCTGCGACGTATTTAGAACCCTCCCTTATCAGCGAGTCATATATTGCAGATGCAAAAATTCTACATATAACCGGAATTACACCAATATTAAGTAATAGCTGTTATGAAACATTAAGATATGCAATTAAAACAGCGAAATCAAATCAAACATTAATCAGTTTTGATCCCAATATTCGATTTAAATTATGGAAAGATCAAGACAACAGCAATATGATAAAAGAATTTATTTCTATGTCAGATATACTGTTAATAGGACGTGAAGAGGCTGATTTTTTATTTCATAGCAATAAAATAGATGTTATTTTCGATAGAATGTTTTCCTCATACAATCTGCAATATGTAGCTATAAAAGATGGAAGCAACGGAGCCTGGGTGGCAAATAAAGAGCAAAATCATTTTACACCCGCAGTAAAATGTAAGTCCATCGATTCCGTAGGGGCAGGTGATGCTTTTAATGCAGGATTTTTATCCGGTCTTTTAGATAATCAGGACCTTATTACCTGCGGCCGGTTAGGAGGAATTGCAGGTGCTTATGCTACAACTACTTTCGGGGATATTGAGGGTTTATTATCAAAAGAAGAAATGTTGGATATTCTAAATAATAAGACCATTGTAACAAGATAATCCGATATCTTATTAAGATTCAAACATAAAAGCGTTAGTATATAAAGTAAATATAATGTTGAATAGAAAAATATACCCTTTAATCAGTTAATGAAATTCAATAAACTATATATACGGAATCGGAGGATACCATGCGAAATATTATAAAAGAAAACCCCATCGTTGCCATAATGAGAAATATACCCCTTTCAATTACTACTGAATATATAGAAAGTATTGCAAGAGGTGGAATTAATTGTTTTGAAATTGCACTGAATTCACAGGATGCTGTCAATCAGATAAAACAAGCCCGGCAGATTAGTAATAAAGATCTTTTGATAGGTGCAGGAACCGTATTATCCGTAGAAGATGTTAAAAAATCTTTGGATGCCGGAGCGCAATTTCTCCTCTCACCTTCCATTAATACGGAAGTTTTGGAATACTGCGCCATTAATAAAGTCAAGCTGCTCCCGGGAGTTATGACACCTACTGATGTTAGTAACTGTATCCGTTACGGCTTTGATGTCCTGAAACTATTTCCTGCTTCTGATCTTCCCCTGAACTACATTAATAGTCTGAAAGGGCCTTTTGATAAAACGGATTATGTAGCTGTCGGAGGTGTTAATACGAAAAACTTTACCGAATTTTTAAATCGTGGGTTTCTTGGTGTGGGTATCGGGAGTAATTTAGTATCAAAAGAACACTTGCATAACAGGCAATGGGCACAGATAACCCTGGAGATAAAAGAATCAATACATTTACTCAGAAAGGATGAGGTTTATGAAAATTACAAAAATTAATACTTATTTAGTAAGACCTCGCTGGTGTTTTGTTGAAATTGAAACAGATGCAGATATAACCGGTTGGGGCGAAGCGGTAATTGAAGGAAAAGCGGCGACGGTTAAAGCATGTGTAGAAGAAATGAAAGATTATTTATTGGGTGTTGATCCCAAAAACATTGAGGACATATGGAATACCCTCTATCGCGGCGGTTTTTATCGCGGAGGTCCTATACTAATGAGCGCTATCTCCGGTATAGATCAAGCCCTATGGGATATAAAAGGCAAATATTACAATGCACCCGTTTATGACTTAATTGGCGGAAGCTGTAGAAATAATATAAGAGTTTATTCCTGGATTGGTGGGGACCGCCCTTCCGAAGTTGCACATGCGGCAAAAGAAAAAAAAGCAGAAGGTTTTACAGCAATTAAAATGAATGCAACGGAAGAATTACAATATATTGATACTTATGAGAAAGTAGATCAGGTTTTAGCGCGGGTATCTTCCATACGGGATGCCGTGGGGAAATATTTTGGAATAGCCATTGATTTTCATGGCAGAGTACATAAACCAATGGCTAAAGTTTTGGCAAAAAAATTAGAAGAATTTAATCCTATGTTTATAGAAGAACCTGTTCTTTGTGATAATATGGAAGGCTTTTTAGAAGTAGCCCGTTATACTAATATCCCCATTGCTACCGGTGAAAGGCTTTTCTCCAGGTGGGACTTTAAGAGATTGTTATCATTAGGCTGTATCGATATTATTCAACCAGATTTATCCCACGCCGGTGGGATTACCGAAGTGAAGAAAATTGCATCAATGGCAGAAGCCTATGATGTAGCTCTTGCTCCCCACTGCCCTCTTGGCCCTATCGCATTATCGGCTTGCATACAGGTCGATGCAACCTGCCACAATGCAATCATACAGGAGCAAAGTATGGGTATCCACTATAATGAAAATCGCAGTGTATTGGATTATGTCATGAATAAAGAAGATTTTAAATTTATTGATGGTAATCTGCCTATGCCTGTTAAACCAGGGTTAGGTGTTGAAGTAAATAAAGCACTGGTTCTGGAAGAAAATAAAACACCCCATAATTGGAAGAATCCAGTATGGCGTCACGGAGATGGATCCATAGCTGAATGGTAAATACTCTGGATAAATATTCTTTTATTAACCGGAAAAACACACTTTGCGAGTTTCTTCGGTTCGCGTGCGCGTTGGAATTATTGGAAGGAAGCTTGTTAATTCTCACTTTGCTTTCGCGGAAATGAAAAGCAGCCGTACTCCATCCTAAAGTCGGAATACGGCTGCTGCTTCCCTATTAAAAAATCTAAATTTAACAGAATTCCTATTCAAATAAATCTCCTTTCGTTTTCACATGTAATTTGACATAGATATTTAATTTATCGCTGCCAGAATCAAAAGTTGCTAATATAACTTCTTTAATATCCGATACTCCATGTGCACTTAACTGTCTATCCAGCCATTTTTCGTTTTTACCGGTTGATTTCAGGTTATTACTTAATATTTTTCCGTCAATTATTACATCAGCTAATATTTCGTTTTGCTGCGGATTTAAATTCAAATCAGATGTAGTAACCGGACGGTGTTTTGCAGAAGGGATAATACTAAGCTGTCCATTTGTCTCAAGTAGTGCTGTATGAATTTCTTCCAGATCAAAATATCCGCTGGAGCGGCACATTGCCAAAAATTCATTTATATCAATTTTTGCTTTTAATAAATTTTTTTCATATACCTGACCGTTTTGGTATAATAACAAGGAATGCCCTTCAAAAAATCTCCGTAGTACGACTGATTTACAAGTCAAATAGGATATCGAAAAGGATATAACGCCATAAACAATCATCGCCGTAAGAGGTTTAATAAAATCCCCCTCCAGAGAAGTCGCCATTTCAGCCGCTATGGAACCTATTGTTATACTGTTGATGTAATCATACATACTTAATTGTGATAATTCCCGTTTACCCATTAATTTTGTAAATATAAAAAGTATCACAAGCGAACCCAGGGATACTATAATTATCTTTAACACCTCCATAAAGAATTCCTCCTAATTTTTAAAATAATTTCTTTTGAAAGATAGGATATGCTAAAGCTGAAAAAATATTATAACTCTTTTTTTAAATAAACAAATTACAACAGGATATTTCAACGAGGAATTTATAAAAACCACAAATTTAATGAATACCTCATTACATTGTTATGGCATTACGCTTACGGGAATAAAAATATACATTATCCGATAATATATCTTCTTCCGGCACCTGTGTACGGTTTATATCCGTTACCATCTCACGAAACGTATTTTTATCCATCTTTTGATTGTTTTTCACTACTATGATTTCATGTATACTGCTTGGTAGTATATACAAATCGGAATCTAATTCTTCCGCGAGATTTTTTATTACATCAGGATAAATTAAACAGCTTGCTCCATTGATACCTTTTACATTAGATACTACAAACATATTGTTCGAACCTGGCATCTCGCATTCTTTAGGAAAATATCTGCTTTCAATCCCGTCGTCCTGGGATTGCTCCTGTAACTCGGTTTTAATAATCTCTGTAATAACATCATTCATTGATTTAATTACAGTAGGAAATAAAATTGGTGTGTTAATCCGGGCAACATTTTTTAAATCTTCCAATGTAATGTTCCAGTTTTTTAGATGTTCATTTGTAATTCGTATCGTTCCGATCCCATGTTCATTATTCTTAACCAGGCAATGGAAAGATATTGCCAGATCCAGAAATCGAATATGAGGGATTTCCTGCAATATTTTCTTATTTTTATCATAATTTATTAACCTGTAAATTATACAGGATTTCATCTCATTAAACTCATAACATATTTTTACAACCTCTTTATCTTCTTTATCCATTGAATTTCTGTAAATACAAATAATTTCTTTCACCAGCGATTTAATCGGTTCTCCATTTATGTAACGTTCGTAATAGGAATTTATATAAATATATGGTGTTATATACTCATCTTTCTTTTTAACAATCAACCCATCCAGCTCAATGGAATTATTTTTAATTACATGATTGATTTCTACGTGATACTCCTCCCCAACCTCCTTTTTTATTGTTGTTTTCATTAAACCAAGAAATTCTTGAAATCCAATTAATTCAAATGTCTCCTTATTTACCATAGGTTTTCTCCTTTTATAAAATTTTTTCTTTATTATATTCCGTTAATTTTTCTTTCGAAATAACCATATTCTCAAATATTTTCTTATAATACTATTTCAGGCATTTTACAGACATTCATACAAACATTTTCAAGCATTCGTAAGATAATTCTATTCTCTTTAATACTGGGATTAATGATTAAACCGTTTCGATTTTAGACAGTTGAAAAGATTAATAGATATTTAAAAAGCAATACTTTATTAATAATAGATAAAATCAGAAAATGATTTAGGCAATACGGATTATAGCATATTAATTAGTCTTACTTATGGAATAAAATGATATAAATTCTCGAATCATGATAAGTGTTTCTCGAATCACAATATATGAAATTTGAAAATATGAAATATGAAATAAGAAATATAAAATGTAAAATGTAAAATGTAAAATGTAAAATATAAAATATAAAATATAAAATATAAAATATAAAATATAAATAAAACTATGAATACTAAAAATTAACGGAACATATGTTTCTATAAAATTATCTTATCAAAATAGTGTTCAATAAGCAAGTAATTTTTTTTGAAATTATGGAGATTTTTTCTAATTCATTTTGTATACTTTTACATAATTATAATTAGATTACATGTTGTTCCCATACTCATTCATTTGTCCGCTCAGCGAAATACCAAGCTGCGCAGGCAAATAAAACATCCACATGGCTATTGTTGAAAAGCTATAAAGTAATGTAAACCACTTGCTGCTGATGAAGATAAAATCAGATAGGTTAAAAAAACCCACATTAATATCACATAATATAAATAATATCATACTCCCCGCGAATATAACTTTATTTTTATGTTTAGATTTAGCTGCAAGCAGAATAGCATCTATAACGTTAAAAAGTATACTGATAAAATAATAACAAGATATTATAATCAGCCATTCCATTTTAATCTTAATCACGATTAAAATGATCAGAACAATAGAAGTTATAATTAAATTTCTAATAAAATTCTTTAGAATAATGGCGGCAGTATCTCCAATCTTTAAATCATTACGCCATTTACCCAGGCGGATTAAATACAGACTTTGTACTATACAAAAAGTTACCAAACCGATTAAATAATAGTCCAATATTAAAATAAATAAATCTGATATAACAGTAAAAAGCAAAGCTAATCTAAGGATATGGATATCTTTCCGATCACAGTTACGGCTATCATATAAAATGGTAAATAAAAAGCACAGTATGATACCGGAGAATTTCAAGAAACTAGAAGCACTATATAAACTGCTTTGTGTAATATCGATGGTCATAAAACTAATATATACTAATATCTGAATTAATATATATACAATAATAAAACTCTTTTTATTACTAGTTCTATTATTACGAATCTCCTTATTACTTTTCCCTTTATTACAAATCCTTTTATTATTAAACTTTTTATTATTAAACTTTTTATTATTAAACTTTTTATTTGCAATTACCATACCTTTTTCCCTCAGTTTACATTCGTTGTAATAATCCATTTAGAAAGACCACTGATTTAATTACATTCACTGTAATTATCAGCGGTCTTAGTATTTGTGAAAACAATTGATTATAAGGTTCCTATCTTTTTTAAAACCTGATCTGCCATATCACCGGATACGGGTTCACTGAATAAGAATCCTTGCGCTTTATTACATTTCACACTCTTAAGAAATTGTGCCTGTTCATTTTTCTCCACACCTTCAGCAATTACGGCAATATCCAGATTCTGTGCTAAAGAGATAATTGTTTGAACAATGTTTTGTTCACTTCGATTATCCGTTACACTATCTAAGAAACTCTTATCAATTTTAAGATTATTAACCGGTAAACGCTTCAGATAATTCATGGAGGAATAATCCGTCCCAAAATTATCAAGAGAGAATTTAACCCCTAAATCCTTAAGCTTCTGTATCATTGCAACCGAGTATTCTAAATCCAGTAATGCAATAGACTCTGTTATTTCTAATTCTAGATTACCCGGATTGATTCCGGTTTCATTGATTGTTTCTCTAACCATATTAGCAAAATCCTGGTCCTTAAACTGACGTGCAGAAATATTAACAGCTATGGTAAGATTATGGAACCCTTCCTCCTCCCATTTCTTCAGCTGACAGCAGGCACTTTTTAATACCCAATAACCAATCGGAACTATCAATCCGGTTTCTTCTGTAAATGCTATGAATTCACCTGGGGATAATATTCCTTTTTCCGGATGATTCCATCGGATTAAAGCTTCAAATCCAACAATTTTTTCTGTACTTAAGTCAATCTGCGGCTGATAATAAACAATAAACTCATTATTTTCAATGGCTTTTCTAAGTTCGGATTGGATTTGTATCTTATCCATCAGTTTCTCATTGATAGCATCATTAAAATAAACAAATGTGTTTTTACCATTGGCCTTTGCCGCATACATAGCAGAATCCGCATTCTTAATTAATACCTGAGTTGTTTTTCCATCTTTGGGAGCAAGGGCGATTCCGATACTGACTGTAATAAAGTATTCTTTCATAGATAAAACGAAAGGATAGTCAAATATTTTCCGGATTTTCTTAATCTTTGCCTCATACTCACCGATATCCGTAAGATTTTGAGTAAGTACAACAAATTCATCTCCGCCGGATCTTGCAAGGTAATCATTATCATCCATAGCCTGTTTCAGACGATGTGTGACGTCAATTAATAATTCATCTCCGTAAGAATGTCCTAACGTATCATTAATTGCTTTAAAATTATCGATATCAACATTCATTATGGCAATAACTTCTTCATTCCTGAGAGTCAGCATAACTCCATCCAATACTTCCGTAAAGGCTAACCGGTTCGGAAGTTCTGTCAGATAATCTGAATAAGCTAACTTCTGCATCTTATCCTTGCTTCGCTTTAGTTCATCATATTTTATGCTAAGTTCATTTTTTGCTGTGGAAATTTCTTCGTAAGCAGTTTCTAATTCCGTATAATTGTTACTTAAATTCTGCTTCTCTAATAATGCAGCCTTTTCACTTTTTGTTTTACCATAACAAATAACCAAAAGGATGATCAAAAGGATTATTAAAACAAGTGCAGCTAAAATAATTATATTACCAATACCCCAATCAACTATATAAGCTTTCCCGCCATCTGTTAGTGTTTGCAGTTCTATCTTATTATATTGCATTCATTGCACCCCAAATAATTTAGTCCTTCCGCTTTACCAGCACTAAAAAAGCTCTGTTTGTTATCTATTATACCAATAATCAATGCATTAGGCAATCTTTTTTTCCCATATTATACAATATGATTCGTATATACGAACAAGTAAGTTTATGGATATTTATCGAAACGGAAGAAACCTAATGTGTGAGTTTCTCTGTTGTTCGAGCGTGCCGGAATTAATACAGGAAAGTTTGCATGTTTTCACTATGCTTTTACGAAAACCGGAAGAAACATATTTCGCGAGTTTCTTCGTTTTGCGTGTGCGTTCGAATTATTGCAAGCAAGCTTGCTAATTCTCACTTTGCTTTCGCGGAAATTAAAATCCGCCCCGGAATGATAGCAGTATCCGAGGCGGCAGTACTATATCGTTACTTATTTATTTTTTAGATATTCATCAATACCTTTTGCTGCGGCTTTTCCGGCACCCATGGCAAGAATTACGGTTGCCGCACCGGTTACGGCATCTCCGCCGGCAAAGACACCTTCTTTTGTGGTTTGACCGTTTTCTTCATTTGCAATGATACATCTGTATTTATTGATATCAAGTCCCCTGGTGGTTGAGGAAATAAGAGGATTCGGACTTGTTCCTAAAGACATAATAACCGTATCCACTTCCAGTTCAAATTCAGAATCTGACTTCTCTACAGGTCTTCTTCTTCCTGATGCATCGGGTTCACCGAGTTCCATCTCTACGCAGATCATCCCCTTAACCCATCCGTTTTCATCTACCAATATTTCCTTAGGATTAGTTAATAATTTAAAGATAATTCCCTCTTCTTTTGCGTGATGCACTTCTTCTACTCTGGCAGGAAGCTCTTCTTCACTTCTTCTGTATACAATATATACCTCTGCTCCAAGTCTTAATGCAGTTCTGGCAGCATCCATGGCTACGTTACCGCCGCCGACCACCGCAACTTTTTTGCCTGCGGCAATAGGGGTATCATAACTTTCATCAAATGCTTTCATCAGATTACTTCTTGTAAGATATTCATTTGCTGAAAAAACACCATTGGCATTTTCGCCAGGAATACCCATGAATTTAGGAAGCCCTGCTCCGGAACCTACAAATACGGCATCAAAACCTTCCTCTTCCATTAATTCATCAATTGTTGTGGATTTTCCAATAACTACATTAGTTTCAATCTTGACACCCAATGCTTTTACATTCTCAATTTCCGTTTTTACAACAGTATCTTTTGGCAGACGGAATTCCGGTATACCATATACCAATACACCGCCCGGCTCATGTAATGCTTCAAATATGGTTACCTCGTAGCCCATCTTGGCTAAATCACCGGCGCAGGTTAAACCGGCAGGACCGGAACCGATAACAGCTACTTTTTTACCATTTTTTACGGAAGGAATTTCCGGTTTTATATGATTCTCTCTGGACCAGTCGGCAACAAAACGTTCCAACTTGCCGATGGATACCGGCTCTCCTTTAATTCCCCGGATACATCTTTCTTCACATTGGGATTCCTGAGGACATACCCTGCCGCAAACAGCAGGAAGTGCTGAATACTGACCGATAACTTTACTGGCAGATTCAATATTACCAGCTTCTACTTCCTTAATAAATTCCGGTATATCAATGGATACAGGACAACCCGTTATACATTTGGCATTCTTGCATTTTAAACAACGGCTGGCCTCCTCCATAGCTTCTTCCATATTATATCCTAAACATACTTCACTGAAATTATGTGATCTTACTTCTGGATCCTGCTCTCTGACAGGTATTCTTTTTAATACATCCATCCCTTTAACTCCTATCTGTTGTATTAAATGCCCTAAAGGCAAAACCTTAGTTGTAATTAATTATCACTGCAGCCGCAGCCGCCTCCTTTATGAGTGGCACCTTCCCTTTCCTTTAAGATGGCTCTTCCCTCAACCGTCTTATACATCTGCTGTCTTTTCATGGATTCATCAAAGTCTACAAGATGGCCATTAAATTCAGGACCGTCCACACAGGCAAACTTCACCTGGCCCCAACGGTTAAACGGCAAGCTCCACACATACCGGTTCCGTCTACCATGATAGGATTCATACTTACAATTGTATGGATTCCTAATTCTTTCGTAAGGATACATACAAACTTCATCATAATGATCGGACCAATGGCTATAACCAGATCATAATGTTTCCCCTGATTATTAACCAGGTCTTTAATGCAGTCATTTACATTACCTTTAAAACCATAGGAACCGTCATCGGTTGTAACATATACATTTTTTGCAACCTGTTTCATCTCTTCTTCTAAAATAATCAGTTCTTTATTTCTTGCACCTATGACACAATCTACATCAATCCCAAGATTTTTCATGTATTTGACCTGGGGATAAACAGGTGCCGTACCTACGCCGCCGGCAACAAAAAGGATATTTTTCTTTTTTAGTTCTTCAATGGGTTCATCCACTAATTCGGATTTACATCCCAAAGGACCGGTAAAATCACGGAAACCATCCCCTGCTTCATACTCTGCCATTCGTTTCGTGGAATTTCCTAAAGCCTGAAATACAATGGTAACCGTACCGTCTTCACTGTTATAGTCACATATAGTTAAGGGAATTCTTTCTCCCTTCTCGTCCATCTTCACTATTACAAACTGACCCGGATAACAAGATTTCGCTACCCTGGGTGCATGTATATCCATAAGATAAATATTTGGTGCCAATAACTCTTTTTTCAATATCTCATACATGTTGTTTTCCTCCATTTCCGTAAACCTGCTAAAAACTTAAGCATTTAACAACTTTCTACATTATAAAATATAATCATTAAAAAATCCAGTATTTTTATTTAGGAAAGATGAATAATATTCCGAATTTCCATAATAATTAACTATAACTTAATTCATAAATTCTTAAGATTTTATATCTGTCAAATTTATTTTTACATGATAAGCTATAGTCGGTTATATTAAAAGATTTTATAGGAATAAGACTGAATTAGTTAAATAATTACAAGACTATATAAATATAGAAGTTTTCTCCAAAATAATATATAATAATGTAAGATATTACATAAGGGAACAGGGAGGATCGGTTAATGTATAACATATTAGTATGTGATGATGATAAAGATATTGTAGAAGCAATTCAAATCTATTTAAGTGCAGAGGGATATAAAGTAATTAAAGCTTACAACGGAAAAGAAGCAATCGAAATTATTAATTCCAATGAAATCCACCTGGCTTTATTGGATATAATGATGCCACAGATGGATGGTATCCGGGTTACTATGAAATTAAGGGAAAATAACAGTACTCTTCCCATTATATTACTGACTGCAAAATCAGAGGACAGTGATAAAGTTCTGGGATTAAATGTTGGTGCGGATGATTATATAACAAAACCGTTTAACCCGTTAGAATTAATCGCCAGGGTAAAATCCGCACTCAGACGTTATACCAAGCTTGGAAGTATTGTTACGGAAGAACAGAATATTTACTCTTCCGGCGGTTTAGTGGTAAATGATGACCGTAAGGAAGTGTATGTTGATGATGAACTTATTAAACTAACTCCAATTGAATATAACCTGTTAAAATTATTGGTAAAAAATAAAGGGAGGGTTTTTTCTATCAATGAAATTTATGAATTGATCTGGAATGAGCCTTCGTATGGTGCTGACAATATTGTTGCAGTTCATATTCGTCATATTCGTGAAAAAATTGAAATCAACCCAAAAGAACCGAAATATTTAAAAGTTGCATGGGGAATTGGATATAAAGTAGAAAAATACTGAAAGGAAGTTGTACAATGAATAAATTGAAAGGTTCCTTCCTTATGAAGGTTTTGATACATATAGCTCTTTTTCTGTGCGGCCTTAATCTTCTGATTGGGTCCTATCATATTTTAAATTATCTGGATTCCTATTCTGCCAGTACGAATGACTTTAAAGAAACCTCTGAATTCCAAAGCAAATATTTAAAGTACGTTGAAAGGGTAGCCGTATACGCCGATTATCGTGAGAAAGGTTACACCGGCAGTTTAGGTTATGACTCTTCTTCCCTTGATTTATCCGAATTATTTAAGACAGATAAAGAAAAACCCAGATATTCCGATACGGAAGAGCAACAGGCAGATTTTGATTATTATAACGCGATTTTAAATCAGCCAAACAGTAATTTTTTATATTATGTTAAGAACTTAAAAACAGGTAAGGTTTATTATTCATCCGATCTTGAAAAAACTCTGTCTGCCTTAAACAAAAAATATGGCGACGATGCTATGGATGCTTATCTGGAAAGTGTTAGAACGAATCCTGCTTATCTTATCATTAACACGAAAACGGAACGTTATGCCACAAATGTAAACCGGGATTATCAATACCTTAATGATGAGAATTTAAGGTGGGTAATGGATTATATTAATGGTAATTTTGTAAGCAAATATATAAAACCGGATTTAAGCCGCGGAGAATACATCATATGTACTTCCATAGTAAACGGCTTCCCAAACCATAATGATGAATTCGGAACTTTGTATCAGGAATTCCAGAAGCTGCATGATAATTACCAAAATTCCTTATATCCGGTTCCTGTCTCTTTTCTGTTTTTATTGTTATTTTTAGGAATCGCCATAACTTTTTCCGGTCACAAAAAAGGTTCGGAAGCTATTATTATAAATGGATTTGACCGGTGGTATACCGAACTCGGATTTGGTTTTGTCGTATCGGGAATTATTATATTAGCTCTAATCGCTTATAATATCTGCTTTTTATTATACCGGCAATTTAGATTAGATATGATTTACTTAATTTTGCTGGCCTATTTGTTGTTATATCCTTTCTGTATGTTTGGATTATTAAGTCTGATACGGAGAATTAAAGCAAATATATTATTTGAGAATTCCCTTATGGTCCGATTTTTAATAAATCTTCGCCTATTCATCCATGATTTTTTTGCTCAGCAGAATATAACCTACCGTGTATTTGCAATTTTAATTTTATTTGCAGCAATACAGTTCGTTGCTTTTTATTTATATAATTATCCTATTTTCTTTGATGGGAAAGAAGAATTTTTTATTATATCCGCAGCCGGTTATCTCTATTTAGGTTACGTTTTCTTAAAAGCCGCAATCGATTACAATATCATTACGAAAGAGATAAAGAAAATAGCTGATGGCAACCTGACACATAAAATTCCCGTAACACCAATGCATGAACCTGCTCTTTCGTTGGCTGAGTATATTAATAATATAGGTGATGGTCTTTCCGCTGCTGTTGATGAAAAGTTAAAAAGTGAAAGGCTTAAGACAGAATTAATCGCTAATGTTTCTCATGACATTAAAACGCCTTTAACATCTATCATTAATTATGTGGATTTATTAAAGAAAGAAAATTTGGAAAACGATACAGCCAAAGGTTACCTGGATATCTTATCATCCAAAACCTGGCGGCTGAAAACATTAATCGAAGATCTCATGGAAGCCTCCAAGGCATCTTCCGGTGCTATTTCCTTAAACCTGGAATGTCTCAATCTGGTTGAGCTTGTAAGACAGTCCATCGGTGAATTTGAAGACCGCTTTGTCGACCATAATTTGGAAGTGGTTTTAAATATGAAAGAAGAACCCATTTATATCATGGCAGACGGCCGGAGCACCTATCGGATCATAGAAAATATCTTTTCAAATGCAAATAAATACGCTTTAAGCGGTACAAGAATCTATGTTGATATCTTAACAGATGAACATAATGTAACGGTTTCCGTAAAAAACATTTCTGCTAATAAGTTAAATATTAATTCGGACGAATTAATGGAACGTTTTGTCCGCGGCGATTTATCCCGTAATACGGAAGGCAGCGGCTTAGGTTTGTCTATCGCAAAAAGTCTGGCTGCACTCCAGAATGCTGTTTTTGATATTGAACTGGACGGAGATTTATTTAAAGCGATCTTAAGGTTTAAGAGAATCTATATGAACAAAGCGGATATGTCCACATCAACTCCCGATAGTCCACACTCATAAGGGACTTTTTGTCCCATAGGGCAAACTTTCCTATGAGACAGGAAAGAGTTTGACTTGTCAGACTCTGGTGCTGATAAGCTGTGACTCGGTGGCAGCTTCCGGCAGTGAGTCATGTGGATCCTGCCGTGGGAACTGCTTCTGCCTGATGTTAAAATACTGCCAGATTATTAATAGTTGCCAGATAATTATTTTTATAACGCTTATCTAAAGATACATCTTCTCCAAACCATTCCGGAGGTTGAAAGGCTTCGGCCTTTTCTTCATCCGGAAATTCTACCTCAACAAATATCAATCCCTCCAGATATCCATGGAATTCATCTAATTCCGCAGTATAATTATTACCGATAGGTATCAGATAACGGGTTTTTGTAATCAGGTAATCATCCACTTTACTTCGTAAATGTTCGTAGGCTTCTTTGACTAACGGCAATTCTACTTCTTCACAGGTTAAGGCGATATCCTTGGGATTATCTTTCATATTTAATCTGGATTTGTAGGTTAAATAATATTCTTCATTACTTTTACGGATGCGAACAATCGGATTGATACACAGGTAACCCTGTTCGATTTCTTTTTTCGGATATCGGTCTAAACCCTCCGGTTTATTTAATATTTTAAATTTACGTTCTATTTCCATACTTTTGTCATTGGGAACGGTAAATGTCCCATTAGGACTGCCATAAAATTTAAAATCTATCTTACTTGGGAGAGAAAGAACCCTCTTATTCCGGGATTTAGCACAAAATGTGGGAAATAGATACTATATTCCAGACCCAAGCTCAATACATTTATAATTCTACAACAGCTCCTTGCTCCTTTCTATTATAATTACAATCTACTTTTTAGCCATAAAGGCCACTACAGCAATAATACTGAATTAATAAAATTATACTAATTACGTATCAATCGCATATCATACTGATTGTCCTTAATCTCATATCCGATTTTACTATATACCCTGTTAGAAACAGGGTTCCTTTTATCAACAAATAAAGCGCAGAATTGATTTCCATTATTCAGCATTTCTTTACTAAGGCAATACATAGTAGTTGCCGCATACCCCTTGTTCCTGTAGTTCTTTGGGGTATAGACATAATTCACACAGATTCCGTTAACTAATTGTCTGGAAGCGGCAGCCATAGATACAATTTCTCCATCCGGTTTTTCAAAGGTATACAGCCTTCCGTTTTCTATCATCCTGGCGGCTTTAGGAATTTGATCTTCATATAAGATTTCTTCCCCTAAAGCCTCTTTTGCAAATTCCACCATCCATTTTGCAATTTGATTAACTTCCGTATTATTTGCTTTTCTGGCAATTCCTTTTACTAAATCAATATCCTTTAAGGTTCTTAGTTCCATAATATCCATAGGGAGACGTATCTTAAATTCACTCTCCGGTCTTTTTTTCTTATACTCCGAAATAAACAAATCACAAATTGCTTTATTCCCATTGATTCCTGTTATCTGGATATTATTTCCAATTATGTAATCCACTATAGGCGAAATTGCTTCTTTTATTACAGTACCGGAGATCCAATGGATCAGCAGGTTAAAGGGAAGTACATTGGCAAAAAGTACGAACGGATGATGAAACTCATCCGCCACCCTGCCAAATATCATGGACTGATTGGTTTGCAAATCCCTGTTTGCCATAGCATTAAATAAAATTAATTGACTCACAGATTCCTTTTCCAAAAGAACTGTTTCATTTTCCTGTAGAAATTTTTCAACTGTACGATAGATTTTAACCTGCATGACTATCCCCTCCGGTTTTAAATCGTTATTAACTATAATAATTTCTGTCCATTAATAACAAGCTGGAATCTAAGATTTAATTTCTCAGCGGCTTTTTTGCATAAGATCATTCGTTCAAGAAATATTTCAAAATAATCCATTACAGATGAAAATTCCGTATCTACGGTAAGATTTAGCGATATTTTGGTTTTTTCTTCATTTATAATCGTTTTTGACTCTTTTACCGCATAATTTACCCTGTCATGGATATCAAAGCTGGCAAGATCCCTGTTTCTGACTCTTGTATATCGAACATCGGTTTTATCAGCTAATATTAAAGCTGCTGCCACCTCATTGACCGGTACGGCAGTGCTTTCATCATGATTTCCTATAGCGGATATAATCGTTGCTATTTCGTTCGCATCCACACCAATTTTATCTAAAATACGAAATGCCATAACTGCTCCGCTCTGGGCATGATCCACACGATTTATTACATTTCCGATATCGTGCATATATCCTGCTATTTGAGCCAATTCAATGGTTCTATCCGGGTACCCCATGGTAGTTAATATATATTTTGCCATTTCCGCAACAATTCCCACATGAGCAAAGCTATGTTCCGTATATCCTAAAGCAATTAAAGATTCATCTGCTTTTTGTATATAAGTTTTTATTTGTCTATTCTTTTTAATTTCACTATAAGTAATCATGAATAATCTCCTTAAGATTCGTTCTATTTATTTTTTCAAAAAGTCTGTAAAAAACTAATATAATAATTCCCTGAAGTTTGAAAATTTAACCATATAATCACTTTTTGATATTATACACTTCTTAAATGGGAAGTACAAGAAACACTTTTACACATTTGTATAATAGTAATGTTAATACAAGGTAAAGTTTATTCCGGTAAATCATAATTTTTACTACTTGATAACACATTTGAGCTTCAGGAATAAACTAATAGAAAAGCATTATCTTGGAGGTATTCTGTTGGGATACTATATAAATGTAGAACCGGGTGTAAATCTTTATTGTGAAGATATCAATCCTAAGGGCGAAAAAACGATTGTATTTTTACACGGCTGGCCAGGGAGCCACAATTTGTTTGAGTATCAGTTTAATCAGCTGCCGAAACTGGGTTACCGCTGTATCGGTTTGGACCAAAGAGGTTTTGGGTTATCAGACAGACCTTTTGAGGGTTATGATTACAACCGCCTATCCGATGATGTTCGTTTTGTAATTGATACTTTAGGATTGAATAATGTAACCTTAGTAGGTCATTCTACCGGAGGTGCTATTGCAGTTCGTTATATGGCAAGGCATCGGGAATATGGCATTTCCAAACTGGTTTTATGCGCTGCCGCAGCACCTAGCCTGATTAGGAGACCTTATTTTCCGTACGGCCAGACGAGGGAAGCCGTAATAGATATTATAAGAGGTACTTATCATAACCGCCCGCAAATGCTCCGCGACTTTGGAACTATCTTTTTTTATCAGGAGGTAGGTGAACCCATGAAAGATTGGTTATTTCGTTTGGGCCTTATGGCTGCCTCTTGGGCCACTGCTAAAATAGCCAATACCTGGCTTGATGAAGAAAGTCTTTTTTTTGATTTAACTGCAATTAATGTCCCTACCCTAATACTTCATGGTGTGCATGATGCGGTATGTTATTTTCCCCTAGGGCAGGCACAAAATGAATTAATCAGGAATTCCACGCTGGTTCCATTTCTTAACAGCGGCCATGCCTTGTTTTATGAAGAACAGGGGAAATTCAATCTGGAATTAAGGAAATTTATTGAAACATAATATTTGTTATTATTACCAAAATCTTAAACAGGTAAGGAGTTATATTTCTTAGATAATTTATAGAGAGCAATCTTGTATAACATGTAACATTTCTGTAATCTATACCAGATAATTATTGTGAAGTATAACTCTCTCACCAGATAAAAACCGCTTATAATAAGGGTTTAACATTTTTATCATTTTTATTTCTAAAGCATTTATTGTAATAATTACATAAAATTTTGCACTTGAATTTATATAAAATTTATGTATAATCTATAAGGTAACCCTTAAGTTACAAATCGTTAATTGCATAACTATAATAATTTCGTAATTAACTATATAATAAATCGAGCAAGGAGCATGTATGAGCATCTTAAATGTAACGAATCTCACTCATGGTTTTGGCGACAGGGCTATTTTTAATAACGTATCCTTTCGTCTTTTAAAAGGGGAGCATATAGGTCTGGTTGGTGCCAATGGGGAAGGCAAATCCACATTCTTAAATATTGTAACCGGTAAGTTAATGCCCGATGAGGGTAATATTGAATGGGCTAAAAACGTCAGGGTTGGTTATCTGGATCAGCATTCCGTATTAGAAAAAGGGATGACTATCCGCCAGGTTTTAAAGTCCGCTTTTTCTTATTTGTATGAATTAGAGGCAAAAATGAATTCACTCTGTAACCAAATGGCAGATGCAGATCCTGACACACTTATGATTATTATGGAAGAATTCGGTACAATACAGGATGTTCTCGATAACAATAATTTCTATGTAATAGATTCTAAAGTTGAAGAAATCGGTCGGGCTCTTGGACTGGATGCGATTGGCTTAGATCAGGATGTTACGGAATTAAGCGGCGGTCAAAGAACAAAGGTTTTATTAGGTAAATTATTATTAGAAAAGCCGGATATCTTATTATTGGACGAGCCCACCAATTATCTGGATACGGTACACATAGAATGGCTTAAACGTTACTTATTAGACTATGAAAATGCATTTATATTAATCTCCCATGACATACCTTTTATTAACAGTGTAATAAATATTATATATCATATGGAAAATGCGGAATTAAACCGTTATGTAGGAAATTACGATAAATTTTTGGAAGTATACGAAGTAAAAAAAGCCCAGCTGGAATCTGCTTATAAAAAACAACAGCAGGAAATCAGTGAGTTACAGGATTTTGTTGCCAGAAATAAAGCCAGGGTTTCCACCCGGAACATGGCTATGTCCAGACAAAAGAAGCTGGATAAAATGGATGTGATTGAACTTGCCAAAGAAAAACCCAAGCCGGAATTTAATTTTAAAGAAGCCCGGGCAGCCGGAAGATATATCTTCCAGACAGAACATCTGGTGATCGGTTATGATGAACCTTTGTCAAAACCTTTAACTTTAACCATGGAACGCGGGGATAAAATTGTGTTAAAGGGAGCAAACGGTATCGGTAAAACAACACTTTTAAAGAGTATTATCGGGTTAATTCCTTCCCTTGAGGGTAAAGTCACCCTTGGGGATTATTTATATCAGGGTTATTTTGAGCAGGAAATGAGCGGAGCCAAAAATAATACCTGTATAGAAGAACTCTGGCGGGATTTCCCATCCTTTACCCAGTATGAAGTTCGTTCCGCCCTGGCTAAATGCGGTCTCACTACAAAGCATATTGAAAGTATGGTAAGAGTGTTAAGTGGCGGTGAGCAGGCAAAGGTACGTTTATGTAAGTTAATCAACCGGGAAACTAATGTATTATTATTGGACGAACCTACCAATCACTTAGATGTGGATGCAAAAACAGAATTAAAAAGAGCGCTTACCGAATATAAAGGTAGTATTCTTTTAATTTGTCATGAACCAGATTTTTATGAAGAATTTGCTACGAAAGTCTGGGATTGTACCGATTGGTCTACAAGAATTTAAAATTAATGATATATAACAGGGGCTATTGCATTATCCGAAAATTATGCAATAACCCCTTAATTTCCGCGAAAGCAAAGTGAGAATTAGCAAGTTTTGCTTGCAATATCCGAATGCGCACGCGAACCGGAGAAACTCGCAAAGCGTGTTTCTTCCGGTTATATGATTCACCCGGCCAAAGCCATACGAATCATTATATTTCAATACTTCTTTTATTAAAAATATAAAGCTTACTGAAAAAATAATTTAAAATTATTACAATAACTGCCAGTGCAGCCTTAACAACCAGGTTATTCCAGGATAATATATCTACAAATAGAAATAAACCGGCTTCTTCCACAATAAGGGAAAATAATCTTGCTCCGAAAAATTTGATAACCTTAATAAATTCAGATTGAATACCTGACATCTGTGCTTTAAATACCCATATATCATTAATAATATACGCAAAAATTACTGCTATTATCCAGGCTATTATGTTGGCAATCAGATTCTCTATTCCGATTCTATTACAGAATATATAATAAGCCGCATAATTAACCAGCGTTGTCAGAGCACCCGCGATTCCATAGGTAATTGTCTCCCTGTTTACAGCCCTTTTCCATATGGATTTATATATTCCCGGTAATCTTTGAAACATTGATTTCTCCTTTAATCTAAATCAAATAACCCTCTTCGGAATAAAGTAAATTCCTTAACTGATGTCATTGTATTTTCTGAAGTATTACCGTATGACAGAAATACTTTGATGGATATTTCTTTTCCTTTATGATACAGTGCTAATTCCGTTAATGGTAATTCAATATAATACTCTTCCCCGCTTCTTATCTGTTCCGTAACTTCACCCGTACTTGACTGTTTCGTTTTCAATTCGGTTAATTCCGATTCGGTTCTGGTACCATCTTCCTGATCGGTTATCTCAAAATATTTTACAGTGAATTTTTCATTCGGCAGCAGGTTGGAATCCAAAATTTCAAATTTCACTTTTTGCTTTTGTATATCCCCATCTATAACATCGGAACCGTAACCCCGGGAAGTATCATAAATGTCATAATCGACATAGATATAATCCTTACCGTTTTCATCTGTGGATTTATTACTGTTATTGATAACTATCTGGGGTACTTTCGGTGCAGCTGTATAGGAGGCGATAATAGTATTGATAAATAATTTCATTTCCATATCACTGACCGTCTCCGTATTCCCCATACCGGAATAAGTAAGGTTGCCTTTACTGTATAAATAATAATTATTCCGTACATCATTTGGTGCGGAACTATATAAACCTGTATCCGTACCGGTTACTGAATTAATTAACTTACTTTTTTCATCTGACAGGCAATACCATACGATTAAATCTTTATTCTCCATATCCAGTTGATAATACTGGCTGTGAGTGGTCCCAACCTGAAAGTTCTGATCAATCTTATAAGGATAGGATGTTATACGGCCGTTATTGACATTAGTTACATATTTCGTATCCAGATTAAGTCGGTTATTGGGATTGACATACTTATTAAAGCCGTACCGGTTTAATAGATCGCCGATTGGATTAGATTCGGCATTACTGCTAAGCAGCAGATTGGTGAAACCCTGTCCCAAAATTTCACAATCCTTACCATTAGGTCCTGTAACTCCGTACCGGTCCATTCCAAGCAGGTTCCTGAAATTTTGATTTATCTTATATCCCCAATACGTACTTTCTGACCCGCCGTTTTGTTTATACCGTGTCAGGCTTGTATTAACATAAGAAGTTGTATCATGTGTAAATATAACCGGTTTTCCTGTCTTTATAAAATCCTTAATATTCTGCAATGCACTATTTGAATTAATATCAGTATACATATGGGCAAATCCCAGGATCAACATATCTACTTCATAGAAACCGTCACCGTCATCATCAATATACGGAACGGCTTTACTTAAGTCTCTGTTCATAGAATTATTATCCTCATTATCCTCGAGAATATACTGATACTCACCACGGGGACATTTTTGTATAAATTCCTCTACGGTCCAGGTTGTGATATGGAGATTATAATCAGTTAAATTTTCTGTATCAGTTAAAAATCTTGCATTACTGGATAAATCAATTGTATTCCCATCATTAGATTTTATCTGCAGGATATTCAGGTCTTTCTTCCCATTAGCCTTAACAGCACAGTAATTTATGACAGAGTCACGGATACCGGTTTTATTGTTAGACAGAATCAAAAGCTTCCATGGTAATACACCTGAAAAATCCGGATCCAGTTGATAAGTTATAGTATAATTTGTATTACCTTTTAACTCATTTGACGCTGTTGAATTTCCGCTTTCAGATAAGATTGTCATATTCACCGCACGCTCAGATTCTTCGGTAAATTGACCGTCACCGTTATTATCCGTATACAATTTTACCGTAAAATCAGTATCTGATGCTGTTTCTATATTTAATCTATATTGTAATGTCCTGTTATTCATATCAAGGCCATTGATATAGATTTTATCATCGGTTAAAGCTGTATTTTCCGGTTTTGTCTTGTCTTTATATACAACCGGGTAATCAATACCCTCCATTGGACTTGAACTGTTATTCCACCCAAGATTCAGTTTTGTTACTGGTATGGATAATAATGCCTCCAGTTTATCAGTAGAAATACCATCTGCATAAAACAGTTCATCCCGGGAGTTTTTTGCAAGGTCATAGACATAGGAATCGGAATCAACCTTGATATCATTTACTCTGTTTCTGGACTCATCCGTATAAAATCCGGTATCTAATAGAACAGGTTTGCCTCCCTCCATAAAATTCGTTAGTTCGTCTAACTTAAGTTTGGTAATATCATTTCCGGAAAAAGTATAGACATCCGTATAGTCATAATCTCCGCCTAAAGTCCCGCGAAGCTTCTTCATTCCCAATATTTTATCGCCGTTATGAAGATATACTTTACCATTTAATAAAATATCATTATATAAAGGAACGTTATTCAACCAGTTTCCGTTAATTGAGGTATTTCCTTTGTTAAAAAGCCCATCCTGTAAACCGAAAAATATCATATCATAATTTGCATTTAAATCTGTTTTCGAACCGATCAATTCGGAGGTAGTTATCGTTTTAATCAGAACCTTGCCATGAAAGTTCGGGAAAAATTTAGTGAAATACTGTCTTGCGTAAGGAGAACCATTACCGGTCTCACTTCCTGTTTCCCAGGTACTAGAATTACCATCCCATATGAAATCATTACAGGGTTCAATTTCAAGTATTCTTAACGTATCCTTATCATAACCGGTTTTATGCTGGTGCAGTAAATAATAAACTGCTTCTGCAGGAGAGATATAATTTGGTCTGACACCATTTAACTCTTCAAAAAAGTCAAAGGCTTCCTTGCGGTAAATATTCTCGCTTATGCCGGAATTCATAAAAAGCTGTGTAATACTGTTATCTCCATCATAAGTATAAGCATTATGCCTGACACTTACATTAGAGGCTCCGCTATCGACAATGATACGGTAGTTATCAATTCCTATGGTTTCCCATACCTTGTTATTATCTAATGCTGAATAATCTTTAAATAATTCATAAGGAAGAAAGGTCTGATTGGACCAATAAATGGCACTTTTTTCTACGGATTGTTCCGTATAATAACCTGTTGTCATCCTTGTTCCGTATTTATCCTCTTCTTTATTGCTGGCATTTTTAGTAGGGACCGATATAATCCTTCCGGTTTTAATATATTCATTATAGAATTTGCCAGGCTCCATCTGCTCCGTCATTAAAAATAATTTGGCTATATTACTGCAGTATCCATTCGCTTTTAACATATTTTTATCTACGGGTTTTCCGTCACTGTAATACTTATCCGGTGAATCGTTCATTTTATAAGCATTTGATATCTCCGTATAAACCGTAACATCGAAAATAAGTGGTGCCGTATCCTCTGATACAGCTGCTTTTTTTAATATCTTAACCGTTGTCTCCCAGGTCAGATCAATGTCTGCAAGCTCCTTGGGAGGATTATTTAATTTTTTTTCCGGATGATATTTCTCCCAAACCTCTGCTAAATCCCCGTTAAAATGGTCCCTGGAGGTAAAATAAATCAAATCTGCCCGGTCAATAACAGGTTGGTTTTCAACACGGTTAAGTTCCTGGGGGGTAACCGTAATTACCTGAATATTATATGGGTGTGTTTTTCCCTCATCGTCGGTATAATAATTATTTATTTTATTTTCCGGAATATCTAAACACTCCGTGAGGAAATAGTTTTTATTTGTTAAGGTATATTTCATTCTCCGGTAATAAGTTCGGTTACGGTATGTATGAACTTTGTCTCCGATTTTTATGGCATTATGATTTGTCTCTATATTTTTACTATCTTCATTGGGTACCCATATGAAATTACCATTTTTCTCGCCCACATCCGTATAATCGGCTTTCGTTATATTTATATTGTATTTTCCATTGGGTTTGCCGTACTCATCAGCAGCCGGTACATAAACATCTGATTTTTTATATGTAATCATAATATCATCCCAGCTTATATAACCGCTTGAGGGTATTACTTCCGCGGTATATTTACCATTCACATCATCCCGGTAAAAATAGACATTGGTACTTCCCCGTCCACTGTCATTGAATGTATATAAATCTGCTTTTTTATCATAATTATAGAACTTTTTACTGCTGTACTGGTCAATTTCTTCCGTTGAATAACGTATAACATCAGGTGGTGTCTGCTCCGTAACCGGAACGAATTTTACTTTCGTATCATATAAAGTGTAATAATTATCTTTGGAGTATAAATTCGTTTTATTATATCCGCCATTTCCTGCCGGGGCTTCCGTTACTGTCTGGGAAGTAACCGTCTGAATGAAATTACCTTTCCCGTTTTCAACTTTCTCATAATACCCATATTGGGCCCGGGTTTGGTAATAGACATATTCCCAATCTTTTGGTCCACCGCCAACTGTGTCTCCCTCTTCCAAATCAAACTTATATTCATATCCATAGGAGTAATTCAGGGTATTTGTAGATTTAATGATTTCTGCCGACACACCATCCTGTGCCAAATCCTCTAAATTTACCGGTTCACATCCCCCGATTAAGTAACCGATTTCCGCATAACCCTCATAAGGAACCACCTCAAGTATAACAAAAGGATTATTTTCCGTACCCTGCATTCCTTCCTCTTTGGGAACCGGAATGATACCATCCGTACCGTAAATAGCGGCGGAAGCTTTTGTACCTTCTTCTTTATGTGTATAGATTAAAATACCTTTTGTTAATATAAATGCTATCATTAATAACAGGATACTTCCAAGTATATATTTTTTCATTCCGGCTCTCCTCTCTTATAATTTTAAATTAATGCCCTACGGTTCCTTAACTTTATTACGTAAATGGATGTTAAGAACTGCAGGATATACCTGCTTACCTGATGCAAAACTGATTTCAATCTGGATTTTACTCTCCTTTTTTAGGGCCTCAGAGCTTGTTGGTACATTAAATTTTGTTACTCTCTCTGCCATTAGATTTTTTTCATCCGTATAAGAAATAGAAGTCAATGAATCGGTATCCGTTATTTCCTGCTCATCTACCAGGTATAATTTTTCTAAATTCCTGTCCCAAAATATCATATCAACATAGTCTGATTTATATAGTAATAAAGCTTTTACATTAGTAGAAACCTCCGCAAAATCTATCCAATAAGCTTCCACTGCTAAATCTTCGATCTGATTCATGATAATTTGTGAATCCATCTGTAAATCTGCTTCATCCCTGGTTTTGGTATAACTTTTTGCACCGAAGGATAAAAAAGATACCGTTATGGATAATATAATTACGAAAATTGCCATGGCTGCAATTAATTCTACAAGTGTAAAACCGTTATTATCTATGTTATTTTCCCTATCAAAGCATTCCTTTTCTGATTTCATAAAAATTTCTTTTGCAACTATCACTTTTTTCATAACTATCCTTCTTCACCTGATATTTTGTATTTCACTCAATATTCAGTTTACATTTGTTAAAACTAGGATTACTCTATATAATGGTTGCCTGTTTTTGTAACCATATGAATGGATGAAGTTATCTCATTCGATGTTATGGTAATTTGTTTCCATTCGCTTGTAAATGCTCCGGATTCAGCTTTAAAACTGATCATTAATGGAGTATTCTCCCTTAAATCTGTCATTCCGGTGCCATCGGACTGGCTTGTATAAGAAATGTTAACCTTATTTGCTGCTAATTTTTGGCGATAACTTAATTTCTGGGCTTTCTCTTCCCAATTAGTTTCATTTAATTCTTCATCACTTATAGCAGTTACCATATAATACGATTCATCTGTTGCATCCCAGTAAATGATGAGATAACAATACTCTGCACTTCTGCTTAAGGATTCAACCTTCAGATTACGTATGGCATCATTAATTTTCCTTGTACATTTTGTTACATCTTCATACTTAAAAAAGTTTGTTGCAATAGCTGCGCCCCCGATCAATATAGCCCCAATCGCAATTACAACCAGTAGTTCTACCAGACTAAATCCTTTATCATTTTTCATTGATTGCCTCAGATTTATCATTTCTTCTTCCAATTCTCATATTGTATTAAATCAGTAATATTTAATTCCTGAAAAGAAGCATCTGCTTCTCCTTCCTTATAAGAGTCAAATTCTTTAAAATACCGGCGTACATTTACATTTTCACTTAAGATGGAGGATATAAGGTCTGGATCCGCATTGATACCGGCTCCGTTATATAAGGTTATTTTGCCTCCGGAAATAATTAATCCCTTAAAATCCGAACATACTTCAATATCTCCTGTAGCGATAATGATTCCCTCTTTATTATATTCATTAAAAAATAAGGGAACTCCGTATGACTTATTATCTATAATATTTACATAATAACCGGAATTGGTAAGTAAGGCTTGTCCTCCCCTTGATTCACCATCTTCCTTGATTCTGTCTCCATGTATTAGATGATCAAAAACAGTGCCTTCCCCGGAAATATTCTTTTCCAGAGTTTTAGAGAGATTATTATATTGGATTTCGTAGTTATTAGTAAACAACCCGTTATTCCCCGGGGTAACTTTCAAACCATCCTCATAGGTTAATAGATTACCGGCACTAACAACAGCATCAGGGGAATTGTTCACCGTAATTGCCGATATTGGAAAACCATTATAAATTTTTCCCGGGTAGCACATTTCATAATTTTTTAAGTAGGTTGTGGCTGTTTCTTTTGATTTAAAATTCAGATAGAAATAAACCGCATTGGAATCTAAACCAAACTTATAAAATTCTTTTTTAACCGGATTAACCCCATCAACATAATAATATAATTTACTTTCTTCCTCTGAAATGGATGGGTTCGAAAAAACTATGGCATCCTCAGACAGTTTGATTAATTCCTTGTCCGGATTATTATAATAATTAATGTATTCATCCCAGGTAATAGGATTATGACCTGCGGAAATGAATTTCTCAGGTAAAAGATAAGCACCCTGACTTCCCTTAACGGATAAAGATTCACCAGTTAATATATTACTGTTAGCCCCCCAAGAAACTCCATGTTCCTGATCCGGATCAAAGGTAACATTTGTATTATCCATGGAAATAAATGCTCTGCCTGCCAGGTATAGTTTACTTAACCCCTCCAGCTGCAGCGTGGAATTTATGGAATTTATCATGATTGCGCTGTTATTTGGGGCGTCTGTGCCATTACCATAGCCGTAATATTCACCGGTTAATTTAACATTGCTTTTTTTTGCATCCAAGATAAGATCATCTTTAATATAAGAGTGCCCATCTATCTGAATGGATGTTTCCAGGTTCGTATTTTCTTTTTTATCTGACTCTGAGGTTAAAAGATTCGTTGCCCAAACCTCCGTACCGGTTCCCTTAATAAGAAGTTTAGATTTATCCATGGCTGATATATTACCTGCACAAATGATCTCTGACCCGTTTATTTCCATGGAATTTCCCTCATTACTCACCTGCAGGCCATCTATTCCGGCGTATACACTGCCATTGATCTTGTGGGAACTAAAACCTGCTATTATGGCCTGGTTTCCAATTAAGGCGAAGTTTTTGTATGGCATGTGTGCGGATCCCGAAGCGGATTTACGGAATGATATATCGGGAACGGTTATTTTTAAATCGGTAGTAATCGTTGATGTATATCCATCCAGAGAATATATTACTTTTATATTCTGTATCGTTACAGAATTATCGTTCTTAATGTTATCTATAAAAATCGGAGAGCTTTTAACTTCTGCTCCATTAACAGAGTTTTCAGCTTTTTTTGTTTCTTTTAATAAGCCTGCAATAACCGTAGCCGGAATAACATGATCGGATACAGATACCTGTAACTTTATTTTAATACCATTTAAAAAGGTATTCTTAAAAATCTTATTACGTTTCGCCGTATTATTGGAAGAGTATTCTTTTAGTACGGTTTCATAAGAATCTGCCATTACATTTGCTGTTATTTCCGTAATTCCGGCTTTCATCTCTTCTAATGCTGCTTCCGCAGAATAAAAGTCCTCTTTGGATTTCTTATCCACTGTTTTCATCGTAATATTTCTTACCGCCGCCGTAGTTACAATCGTACCAAGTACTGCAATAAAACCTAATGCTATTACAACAAGAAGAAAAGAAACACCTCGGTTATCCAGATTCCGGTGAGAGATTATTTTCATATCTTATTCCTCCTTGGCAGAAGTAAGGACTGCATAAGTTTTGGCCAATTGACCGGATTGTATAGCTCCGGCTGGGTAAATAGAAACCGTTATGGTATAAACACGATTGGAATCAACTTTTTTTGTAACCAGATTATAATCATTAATTGGGAAATTCACATCAATCTGATAATTTTTTAGATTGGTATATAGTTTCGTAATTGGGTGATTGATCTCTTCCTTTCGAATCTTTACCCGGGTATTTGCTTCTTCGTTCTGATTGGCTATATAGATAGCGGCATCTACGCTGTCATTATGAATCAGTATAGAGTCTCTGTCTGTAAATTGGGAGGGAGTATAAAACAGGTAAACCTGACATTGATTTTCACTGCCTGTGATATAAGGGTAAACTCCGGACATAAGATTTAACTGCGGTAATTTTTCCGTTCTCCCGTCTTCATTTAAGTCCAGATCACAACGGTAAGTAATACGGCATTCCACCGTTACCTGTTTTAATGTATCATCCTTAGTTAAATAAATTTCTATATCTTTAGATATCTTATCTTTGATTTCATCAATACCAATGTTATGCGTATCATCGGTATCTTCTGATTGTGTATCTTCTAAAGCCTGATGTGATAAATAAATATTATAAAAGTCCGAAATTGCCTGTTCATCCGTTGAAATATGCCAGGTGGGCTCCGCATTTTCAGAATCATCCGACCATGTGGTATTAATCCCTTCCAAATCCAGAATTGCCAGGGTATTCTCATTTAACTCAGCCAAACTTGGCATTTTGTAATTATTCATGGTGTCTTCATATTTTATCCTGTCACTGTAAGTTGAGGTATCCAAAGTGATAAGAGTATCATATGCAGTTTCTCCATCCAGCAAATTCTGTACACCAAAAACAAAACTCGTACGGTTTCCCGGGGGATTAAATACATAGTTTTGACTCGTCCCATCTCCAGGGACAGTTGCTACGCTTGATCTTGGATTCGTTGATTCGGTAATTTTTCGGTAGATTCCATCACCATAGGAATAATATTCACCATAACCATCCTCAGAATAGTCTTTTAACTGATAATTACTATCACTATATCCGTTTAAATTACTATTGATAATTTGAAAGAGTTGTGCATTATTAAACTGTAATGCCGTTTCTTCCAATGTCATGGCTTGGATCGATTCCATGATATTTCCGGCAAGTACCGTAGCTTTTTGATTCTTCTTCCCTACAATATTTACTTTGGCTGTAGTCACAAAGCTGCCAAGCAGAGGGGTAATTAATAAACCGAGAACGGCAATACATAAAAGAGCTTCAATTAAAGTAAAGCCGGCATTGTTTTGATTCCTTTGTTTCATAACAAACTCCCACTAATTAGGATTAAAATCAATCGTTCCAAATATATTTTCAAGACCGATACCCACATTTCCCATAGTCGGTTCGGAATATTCCTTACCGGTGCCAATCAAATTATACATATTGATTTTCATTGAACCGTTTAAATTACCCGTTTCAGAATCATAGGAAAGGGTAATTTCATCAATATTTCTTTTTTCCGGATAATTGTTAATATAATCAATACATTTCTTTAATCCTTCATAACTGACTTTAAAAGTAATGGTTAAGGTCGACTCGTATCCTTTTATTTGCTGCATATCAATGGTTTTTGTAGCTCCAAAACCATCTATCAGTTCTGTGTTCGTTATATCTTCTTCATCAGACTCTATTTTTTCAATTTCCGATAGCTGATTTGCCGTATTTGGCATATCATTATCTATATCACCAGTACTGGTTGTATCATCCGCTCCCGCCGTACTTCCTGCATCTGCCGTTTCGTCTGTCTCCCCTGTTTCCTGGTTATTATTAATCTGATTGTTTTCGTTTCCGTTAAGGAAATATACCGGTTCGGAGAATATGACCGTGTCAATTTTTATACCTGTATTTTTTTCTAATTCGTTTATGAATAATATACTTTTTTCTTCCGTTGTACCGCTTCCGTATGACATGATTTTATCGCTGATTTGCTGGGTTAAGGATTCGTTTTCTTTCGTTATTGCATCCCTGTTTACCTGTTTAGCCTGTAAATCCGACAAGGTTTCGGAGAGTGTTGTTATGTCTGCATTAACTTTCTTTATTTCCTGAATATTTTTTTTATAAATCAATTGGTAGTTTAAGAGAATAATCAATAAGGCAGAAAACACAAGGGCAGGTTTTATTAATCCTTTTAACTGTATTTTATTTTTCATATGTGTATCCTTTCCTGATTTGCAACAGGCTTCTTTGACAGCCGCAAATGGCACACTATTCTTCTTTGGATATTGGCACATAATTTGCAGTAATGGAAAAGTTAACTTCCGTAATACCATACTCATCCATCTGTTCTGAAACTGCGTCTGTTTTTACATTGGCTAATAAACTTACCTTTTTTAATTGACTAAGAGTCATAGCCGCGGTTTCTTTCGAATCAACAGTAAGATCCATTAAGATATCCAAATTAGTAGCGCGGAACGAGCGAACAATTACTTTATCAGGGAGTTTTTGCTGTAATTCCAGTAATAATTTTCCCAAATTCTCATTATTGCTATAACTATATTCTTCAATGGATTCCATCGTAATCCAGGCATATTGGATGTTCTTATTTTCTGTATAGATTTCTTCAATATCTTTTGCTTCTTCTATCTGAGACGTGATACGGTTGTATTTATCCTTTACGCTTTTAAGTACAATGTCGGACCCAACCGCCGCCATGGAAGAAATTACAACAGCCAAAGTACATACAACTGCAAAAACCAGGGTGGAATTTCTTTTTGCCGCTTTATCTAACAGATGCCCCGGCTTAATATTTACTGGGTTTAATACTGCTCCAATACATGCTATAAAATCACTCTGCTTAAATCCCTCCGGCAAAATATCCGGCTTAAATTGTATCCCGGTTAAATTCGTAAGTTTACTGGTAAGGTACCCCAGTTCATTGGTAAATAATTGATCTATTCCAAGAAATCCTGCTCCGCTGCCGGTTATATAAATGGATTGAATTCTTTCTCCCTGGTTTTTTGAAGTAAAATAATCCATAACTCTAAGAATATTATTAATTAAATAATGCAGGGTATCCGTCACATCTTCTCTTGCTGAAATTAATTCATATCGATTTACATATTCTTCTGAAGCTGCGGTAGTTGAAACGATCTCATCCATCTGGTTACCGAACCGCGTATAAAGTATATCTTTCATAGTTAGCATGGTTACAGCCTGTGCTTCGGTTTCAGCTTCAAACAGAGTATTTTCAGTAATGGCATCTAAAACAGCTTCATAACCATAAGATACTGTACGCTGTAATACCAATATATCATCTCTTAAGATATTTATTAAAGTGTCCTGTTTATTTATCTGTATAAACATATTTATACCACTGTTAACCTGTTTACGAACCATTTGAAAAATACTGTTTCCCGAATAATCCAAGGCTTTAATCTTCAAATTTAGTAACTTAGCTAATTCATAATAAGATAAAATTAAATTATTCTGTACTGCAAGGACCAATAGTCTATAATGCTTTTCTTTTTCCAGTTTAACTTTTTCCAAAATTGTATAGGTTACATTATATTCCGATATATCAATAGGAAAATAATCTTCAATTCCTGCAGTAATGATAACCGGTATTTTACTTTCTTTTACCAGAGGTATTATTACCTCTCTGTGAGCTATTTTCGAGGAAGATATGGTAAAAATAACATTTCTTGTCCTGATTTTCGTTTCACTGAGTTTATTTTTAATTATATCTGCTAAAGCTGCAGCATTTTTTATATATCCGTCCTCAAAACTATCCTCCGGTGTATCAAAAACACAAGCATGATATATTCTGGTATTTTTCTTACCAGTTTCAATCAAACACAGTCTGGTTGTATTTAAGCCAATTTCTATACTTAATACTTTTGCCATCAAAACCTCCTAATGAAAAAAGTTTTTCTCTTGCGGAATTAATTTATATCATGATTCGCCCGACAAAAGCCCGAATCAAATCAAAAAAACACCCAGGTACCAATCCCATATCTTATCGCCATATAACATTGCGATAAACATACCCATGGATAGATAAGGCCCTAAGGCCAATACCCTTCCGGCGTTAGTTATTTTCATTCTTAATAAGTGAATAACGGAACCCAGAATACAGCCAAGCAAAAATGCCAGCCATATATTTTTCCAGCCCAGCAGCAGACCTCCTGCCGCCATTAACTTGATATCTCCGCCTCCGATTGCATTTCCTTTTGTAACAAAATAAATTATATATAAAAATACACTGACCGTAAAAAATCCAATAAGATATTTGCTCCAGTTACGGGAATCCAGTATAATGCGTACAAATCCGATTGCTGCCAGAAAATAATTAATACTAACAGGAATCTCATAAACTCGAAAATCAATAATACTTAAAACTAAAAAAGCAGAAGCTGCCAAACAAAATAAAACCGTAGTAATGTTATATTGTATTAAATTAACTGAACCGATAGGAAAATTTCTTACAGCAAAAATGAACACATAAAGTAAACCATTAGCAAATTCAACGATCGGATATTGTATGTTAATCTTTTCACTGCATTTCCTGCAGCGGCCTTTTAACATAATATAACTTAATAAGGGAATAAGTTCGAACCAACGTAATTGATAACCGCAGTGAGAACAAACCGACCGTTTTATAATTTTTTCCTGATTGGGAATACGGCAGATACATAGATTCATCAAGCTGCCAAAAAAAATACCAGACAAAAAGATTAGAAAATAAATTAATATATAATCACAGGTTGTCATATGTATTCTCACTTTCTTGGGCGTAAATGATTCTTTCATCAATTATATCAGTAAAATAATATAACGATTATGGTATAGAAAGGCGGAGTATAACTCCGCCTTAACATATTATTTATGTATCAATTAGTTGGTAACAGGTCCGATTCTATTTTCAGTATCAGTAGAATTTTTAGCTATATATACTGAAAGTTTACCATCAGCTGTATAATCTACATATAATCTTCCATTAATACCTTTCTTAGATAAACATTTTGATTTAATAGCATCAACAGCATCAATATCAGTTGGAAATGCGGGTTCATCCTTAGTAGCAACTAAATCGTTCCCTAATAAATCTATTATCTCATCTTGAATATTTTCATAAGCAGCAGTTTTGAGTACATAATCTATATCCTTATTTGTAATTGTTTTTACCTGAGTTTCTGATGAAGCAATCCCTGTCTGTACAGCAGTAAATACAGTGCTTACCAGCTGTAAATCTCTGGCTTCTCTTGATTTCTCAACATACTTATTAACCTGCGGTGCAATTGCTCCTACCAAAATAGCCATAATAGCCATTACTACTAATAACTCAACCAGTGAAAATCCTTTGTCATTCTTAATTTTGATTCTTTTTTTCATGAATGAAATCTCCCTTTAATCTTTTTAATTTAATTGTAATTTAAATTTGATCTAAACTCTGATACATAGCCAGTAACGGTTTAATGATAGCAAATAATAAAACACTGACTATTAATGAAAGAATTATGATTATCATTGGTTCAAGTATGGCAACTAACGCTTGAGAAGTATTTTCCACTTCTTCTTCATAATATACTGCGATTTTACTAAGCATTTGTTCAAGATGGCCTGTTTCCTCCCCTATACCAATCATGTGATATACCATGGGCGGAAAAACACCGGAGGCTGCCAGGGGTTCTGATAACGGTACGCCACGTGCCACTTCTTCTTTCGCCTCTATCAAAACCTTTTTTATAATCACATTATCCATATTCTTAGCTGTTATTTCAATCGCTTCCAGAAGCGGAATTCCGGCATCTAATAAAGTTCCTAAGGTTTTACCCATCCGTGCAGAAGCTGTTTTTATAATCAACTTACCAAATAGTGGTAACCGCAGGCCAAGTTTACTGAATATAAGTTTACCGGAATCTGATTTCTTAACTTTAAGTAGAAGGAAAATGAGAAAAGCCAGAAATAAAATAATAAAATACCAATACGCAATGATAAAATTACTCATATGTATTACTACTAAGGTAATCGTGGGTAATTTCATATCCAATCCCTGAAACATACTCATAAAATTTGGCACAACAACAAGAAGCATAAGAATAATTACTCCAAGGGAAACACCACCGATAAATGCAGGATAGATAAAAGCTCTGCCAAGCATAGCCTTAAGCTTCGCATCTTTTTCAAAATGAACAGACATACGTTCCAAAGATATATCTAATTTACCGGATGCCTCACCTGCTTCTATCATATTAATTAAAATTGGTGGAAATACGTCACCTTGCAGCTTCATTGCCGCTGCTAAAGTTTCACCTTTTTCAATCCCTGCCTGCGTTTCCTTTATTGCTTTTTGCAATACTTTATTCTCCGTCTGTTCACCTAACATTTCCAGTGCATGAATAATGCTGATTCCTGCCGAAATGATACTGTGAAACTGCCTGCAAAATATTGCTAGTTCTCTGGGTTTTACGGCTCTGCCGATTGAAAAGCTGATATCTTTCGTAAACAAATTCTGCTCTTTTACCTTAATTGGTATTTTATCTTCTGCCTTTAAAGTTAGGATTACTTTTTCCTTATTCACTGCTTCCATTGTTCCTGTCTTCTGCTTACCGTTTTGGTCAATGAAAACATATCGAAAGCTTGCCACTATTTCCTCCTTTTGTATAATAGAATAAAAAACTATCTTTCATTATGTATCTAATTAACTGCTTTAAATTATAGGCCTATTGTACTACTGGCTTTGTATTCCTGTCAACATAACTAATAATGGAATTTTAAAAATCATCCCCGATAATCCCCAATAATCAGACTTTATTTTACATAGTTTTCCTTATCTTTCATTCTGTCAACATAAAAAGAGCTATAAGTTTATTTTTCGTTCCATTACAGTTGAATCCCCGGCGAAATCAATAGCCTTTTCTGCAGTTATAGTTCTGTTTAGATATAATTCGAAGATAGCATCATCCATGGTTTGCATTCCAATTTTTTTATTAGTCTGGATGATTGAATTAATTTGATGAGTCTTTCCCTCTCTTATGAGATTTTTAATTGCCGGAGTCGCATGCATTACCTCATATGCCGCTATTCTTCCATAACCCTCCGCAGTTGGTATTAATTGCTGGGAAATGACCGATTCCAGTACGGAAGATAACTGTACACGAATCTGCTGTTGCTGATGCGGTGGAAATACATCAATAATACGGTCTATCGTATTTGCTGCTCCGGTTGTATGAAGCGTTGAAAATACAAGGTGACCGGTTTCTGCAGCGGTGATAGCAATTGATATGGTATCTAAATCTCTCATTTCCCCAACTAAAATAACATCCGGGTCTTCTCTTAATGCTGCTCTTAAAGCACATGCATAACTTGTCGTATCCAGACCGATCTCTCTCTGATTAACGATGGCTTTTTTATGGGTATGGAGGTATTCGATAGGATCTTCCAGTGTAATAACATGGGAGTTGTAATTCGTATTTATAATATCTATTAATGAGGCCAAGGTAGTTGACTTACCGCTTCCGGTAGGTCCGGTTACTAAGATTAAACCTCTCTTTTTTTTCGTTAAGTCCACAACTGAAGATGGAATATTTAATTCATAAGGTTTTGGAATATTGGTACCCACCAAACGCATAACACAGGCATAGGAACCTCTTTGCTTAAAAATATTTACGCGGTATCTGCCTAACCCCGGGATTGAATAAGATAAATCTACTTCCCCTTTTTCATCAAATATAACTTTTGTGTGCTCACTAAAAACAGGCTCTAATAAATTCACCATATCTTCCGGAAGCATTTTATCATAACCCATATCCGTTAATTCTCCGTTAATTCGGCAAATAGGCGGAATACCTACCGTAACATGTAAATCGGATGCTTTTTTCTCTTTTGCAATGGTTAATAATTCTTTTAGTGTTACCATACTATTTTCCCTTTCTATTATCAAATCACATAGATAATTGCGAAACGATTCAATTTTATAATTACTAAAACCCATTAAAAAGCAGTATTTTCGTATATATTTATATCATATCTTCAAAAGAAACACGTTTCATTTCGCCTAATGAGGTTATACCGTCTAAAACATACTTTGATGCATTCATCCTTAATGTCCTCATACCCTCTTCTAACGCTGCTGCCATTATTTCATCCGCCGTCTTTCGTTTACTTATAATATCACGGATTTTTGGGGTAATCGGCATTATCTCATAAATACCGATACGTCCGTAAAATCCGGTATCATTACATAATTGGCAGCCACAAGGTTCATAGATTATCTGTTCTTTATCAGGGGCTATGTTTAAATATTCTTTTTCAGATGATGCGACATATCTTGGTTTTTTACATTTGCACAGCCGTCTGACCAATCGTTGTGCTATAACACCAACCATGGCATCTGCCAGTAAAAAAGGCTCAATTCCCATATCCACCAGACGGGTGATCGTACTTGCAGCATTATTGGTATGGAGGGTACTTACTACTAAATGGCCGGTTATCGAAGCTTTTACAGCTATACTTGCAGTCTCTTCATCTCTTATTTCACCTACCATAATAATATCCGGATCCTGGCGCAAGATTGATCTTAGCGCATTGGCAAAGGTCAGATCTGATTTGGAATTTACCTGTACCTGGTTGACACCGGTTATATTAGCTTCTACCGGGTCTTCTACCGTAATAATATTGACATTGTTTTTATTGATTTCATTCAGTGCGGTATAAAGTGTAGTTGATTTACCGCTTCCGGTAGGTCCCGTAACTAAAATCATACCGTGTGGTTTTAATAAAAGCCGGTCGAATTTAACCATATCTTCTTCCGTAAGCCCTAATTCCTTTTTGGCTTTACTAAGGGTTTTCTTCGAAGTTAGGCGTAGAACAACCTTTTCCCCAAATACGGTTGGAAGGATGGAAATACGGATATCAAATTCCTGCCGGTCAACCGTAATGGTCATACGGCCGTCCTGCGGTTTTCTTTTTTCCGAAATGTCCATATCCCCAATTATTTTTATTCTTGCCACAATCGCTGACAGTAAATCTGCCTGATATGTCATAGCTTCATATAAGATTCCATCCACACGGTAACGCACGCGGACTTTATCTTCCATGGCTTCTATATGTATATCGCTGGCGCGTTGTCTTACAGCTTGTTCAATTATCGTTCTTACCAGTATAACAATCGGTGAGTTGTTGACATCTGCATTATATGCCGCTGCAAGTTCTGCCTCCGCCTGATATTGCTGTTCTTTTTCCAGGGTATACTTTGCAGCTACCGCCTGAATCTCCGCATTTCCAAAATATTTGTCAATGGCACCAGCTATTTCTCTTGTTGTCGATACTACAGGTTCTATCTGTAAATTGGTTAATATCCTTAAATCATCCATGGCTACAATATCCATTGGATCTGCCATGGCTACCCTAAGTACATTGGGATTATTATCCTTAAATGCAAAGGGGATTATCATATTTTTTCTTAATACGGTTTGGTCACTGATTAATTTTAAAATTTCACCCGGAATTCGTATTCCTGACAGTATAACCATATCCAGACGAAGTTGCTGTTTTAGTGCATCTGCAATTTCAATCTCATCGGTGAAACCTAAATCAATAAGCGTTTCTCCAAGCTTTCTGCCCTTTACTTTCTTTTGTTCATTTAAGGCTATATTTAACTGGCTCTCCGTAATTATTCCCGCATCAACAAGAAGATCACCAAGCCTTTTTTTAATTCTAGTAATGCTTCCCATTTTATCTCCAATCTGCCAAAAAAGCAGGCTTTTATTAAGTATGAATATTGTGTTCGCTTTCTAGTCAATAAGCAATAACTTTATTCTACACCACATATAATTTTCTGTCCAGATATAATAAATACAGTAAAAATTTTCATAATAGTTTTCGTATAAGTTTACATAATAGGTCTAGTTAGGTTTATATAATTGGTTCGTTTATGGTTACATAATAGTTTTATTAAATTTATATAATAGGTTTATTTATGGTTTACATAATGGGTCAATAAAAATTTTCATTATAAATAAGGCGGAGACAGGCATAAAAAAGGTTAAGCCGGCTGGATTTTTTTATCAGATCCGCCAACTTAACCTTTAAATTATAACTCTTTATTTTCTTTTTCAAAACTTTCTCTCAGTTTTTTTAGTGCCTTTTTCTCGATTCTGGAAACATAAGAACGGGATATGCCGATTTTATTTGCAATTTCTCTTTGTGTAATTTCTTCCTGCATATTTAACCCATACCGCATTTCAATAATCTGTCTTTCTCTTTTTGTTAAAACTTTATTGACTAATTCATAAAGTTTCTTTACATTCCCCTGTAATTCCAACTCATCTACGATATCTGTGTCTGAACTTTCTATTATATCTAATAAATTTATTTCATGACCTTCTTTATCAGAACCAATAGGTTCATATAAGTACACTTCTTTTGTCTGTCTTTTTCCACTTCTAAGCATCATTAACAGTTCATTATCAATACACCTGGATGCATATGTCGCTAGTCTGATACCCTTATCTGCATCAAAGGTGTCTATGGCTTTAATTAAGCCGATTGTGCCAATGGATATGAGGTCATCTATCTCTTTATCCGCCGTATTATACTTCTTTACAATATGTGCAACCAGACGGAGATTTCGTTCAATCAGGATGTCTCTAGCTTCCTTACTTCCTTCCATGCATTGGTTTAAGATTTCCGTTTCTTCCTTGGCGCTCAGTGGTTTGGGAAAGGATTTCACTGAAAAAGCACCTCAACGATTAGGGTTTATTACTAATCTATGATGAGAGCATAAATTAAGTGCCTTTCCTATTTTATTAAAGTAATATTATTTTAAAAGTTTTTGTTTTATCTTTAGTTTTATCTTTAAGTATTATCTTTTGTATTTTAATAACATAACAGGTTTATGCATGCTATTTATTATAAACTATCTCCCTCGCTGTCTTTGGCAGCTTCCTTGGCTGTATTTAAGACTAATTGGTTTGTTTGTTCTGATATTTCCGTTACTAAAGTATTAATTTCATTAATCCGCCCTGACCTATCCTTTAATTCCTCAAACACCTGGTAAACCAATACGGAGGATTTTTGTACATTTTCTATTGTCTGGACCAGCTCTTTTAATCCCAGTAAATTCCCAGTAGAGGTATCTGAACCTATATGGTTGAATTTATTTACATTCTCTGCTTCGTTTGGAACCAATACGTCATCAATTGTTATTTCTTCTGTATTTAAAGGTGCTTCTTCTGTAATTTCAGCATTTTCTTGTAATCCGCCTGTAATGAGATCAATTTTATTTACAATATTATCCTCATTCTGTTTCGTACGATCTCCTGCCAAAGCTGATAGTCCGGATGTATCAGCTGCCATATCAGAATTTATCCGTGTGACATCCGCACTGCTTTTATCCGTATAAATAGGCTGGTTAAAGCCGGATGCTAAAGTTTCCAATACATTTTCAGTATGGATATCCGGTTCTATATTTAAATTACCATTATCCTTATTCATATTATCAAGCATATGGTTTGTCTGCTTCCTAGGTTTTGAGATTACTTTTGAACCATAAAATCTAATAAGGAATACAAGTAGTATAATTACAACTAGGATAATGACTACTATTTTAATAATTGTTATCACCTCTTACTTAATTTTTCTAATAATACATTATGAAATTAGGTAAATATAGGTGTCAATTTTTATTTAAGAAACCTGACATTCTCTATCAATCTTTCTTCACGGAATAGGGAAACATGTTTTTCAACCGGATAACAAAAATAACCACCCTCCGCTAGGAGAGTGATTACTCTTGATTATTCTTATATTTATCCTAGGATAACCTCATTTTAAAGTCATCATATCCAAATTGTCTGATGATTCTTGTTCCTTTTTCCGGACTCCATGCCCCTATGGCAGGTAACCCGATTCCGTTAAATGTATTATTTTTTACCATGGAATAATGAGCCATATCACAAAAAACCAAGGTATCTCCAGGTTGTAAAGGTTCTTTAAAAGAGTAATCACCGATGACATCTCCGGCCAGGCAGGTAGGACCTCCAAGGCGGTAAGTAAAAGGATTTTCTCCTGGTTTTCCGGCTCCGATTACCTCCGGACGGTAAGGCATCTCAAGAACATCCGGCATATGGCAGGCCGCCGAAGTATCAAGAATAGCAATATCCATTCCATTTTCCAAAGTATCTAACACTTTGGTAACTAAATAACCGGTGTTCAGTGCTACTGCTTCCCCAGGTTCTAAGTATACCTCTACTCCGTATTTTTCTTTCATGAATTGTATGGAGTCTATGAGCGTATCAATATCATAATCCGGTCTTGTTATATGATGACCTCCGCCAAAATTGACCCATTTCATTTTACTGATAAACTTACCGAATTTTTCATCTACTACGCGTACTGTTCGCTCCAGAACATCGGAATTCTGTTCACACATCGTATGAAAATGCAAGCCGTTTATTTCCTCTAAATTCTCTGTTTCTAAATAATGCTCAAATTGGGTCAGGGTAATACCGAATCTGGAGCCAGGGATACAAGGATTATATAAATCCGTCTCAATCTCGGAATATTCCGGATTGATTCGAAGCCCGCAATCTATTTTTTTACCGGAGGATTCTATTACAGGATGATATTTTTTTAACTGGGAAAAGGAATTAAATACCATGTGGTCACATAGGGATATAATTTCACTAATTTCATCTTCCCGGTAAGCAGGAGAAAATATGTGCACTTCCCCTTTCATTTCTTCTCTGCCAAGTCTCGCTTCATATAATGAACTGGCAGTCGTACCTTGAAGGTACTCCCCAATTAAAGGATATTCCGAAAACATGGAGAAAGCTTTCTGCGCCAATAATATTTTACAACCTGTGGCATCGGATACCTGTTTTAACAACTCCAGGTTTTTCTTTAAAAGGCTTTCATCTACAATATAAATAGGTGTTGGTAGGTTTTTTACATCAAAATTCATGCTAACTCCTATCTGCGTGTTTTGCATAATTAAATGAATTCAAGCTGTTGCAAAATTAACTAATTTATCACTTACTAAAAATTAGTGTAGAATTTGCAACAGCCTCTTATGTCATCTGCCTTAAGCGGCAATTATTTAATCTACTAAGCTTGGATTAAAGTCCTCTTTCCAAGGAAGTCCCTGTTTATTTAATTGTTCCATAAACGGATCCGGATCAAACTCTTCTACATTAAATACACCGGGTTTTTTCCATTTTCCGGTTAATACCATCATAGCCCCAATCATGGCAGGAACTCCTGTGGTATAGGAAATAGCCTGGGAACCAACCTCTTTATAACATTCTTCATGATCACAAACATTATATACATAATAATTTTTAGGCTGACCGTCTTTTGTTCCCTGATAGATACATCCGATATTGGTTTTTCCTTTGGTTCTTGGTCCAAGGGAAGCGGGATCCGGAAGCACTGCCTTTAAAAACTGAAGCGGTACGATCTGTTTTCCATCAAATTCTATCGGTTCAATCGATGTCATGCCAACATTCTCAAGTACCTTAAGATGGGTTAGATAACGCTCGGAAAAAGTCATCCAGAAACGAATCTTTTTAATACCATTTATATTTAAAGCCAGGGATTCCATTTCTTCATGATGGAGCAGATACATATCCTTATCACCAATTTCAGGGAAATTATATACTCTCTTAATGGACATTGGTTCTGTCTCAATAAATTCACCGTTCTCAAAATAGCTGCCGTTAGCAGTAACTTCACGAATATTAATCTCCGGATTAAAATTCGTTGCAAAAGGATATCCATGATCCCCTGCATTTGCATCCAGGATATCAATCTGTTTAATTTCATCAAAATAATGCTTCATGGCATAAGCCGAGAATACACCGGTTACACCAGGGTCAAAACCACAGCCTAAAACAGCCGTAATACCGGCTTCCTTAAATTTTTCCCTATAAGCCCACTGCCAGCTATATTCAAATTTAGCAGTATCAATCGGTTCATAATTCGCTGTATCCAGATAATCTACCTTAGCTGCTAGACAGGCATCCATAATGGTTAAATCCTGATAAGGAAGTGCCACATTAATTACAATGTCCGGTTTAAATTTATTAATTAAAGCAACGATTTCTTCTGTATTGTCTGCATCTAACTGTGCAGTGGATATTTTTGTTTTTCCGCCCTGTAATTTTTCTTTTAAGGCATCACATTTTGATACGGTTCTGCTTGCTATTAATATTTCCTCAAAAACGTCAGGATTCTGACAACATTTATGCACTACAACGCTGGCTACACCGCCGGCACCAATAATTAACGCTTTTCCCATGTATATTCCTCCTAGGATTCAATTAGTATTTTTAGGTAATTGCGAAACTCAAATATTATATCTATATACCATGCAATTAATACAATTTTAGAGCCGAATCTTGCCCGGAGGGCAACTGAAGCTATAAAATTCGTATCAATTGTATGGTATATTCGAAAAACTACATAGTTTCGCAATTACCTATAATAGTATTTTTATAAATGCTTTTATTTACCTTATTCCGATTCCAATTGTTCTTTCACATAATTGGGAATGGCAAAGGCACCCACATGTAAATCGGTATTATAATATCTGGTCTTTATCCCTAAGTTATTCCATAATCCCGCATCCAGGTCTCCCACCGGATCATATTTCTTTGAAGCAAAACCAAACAGCCAATGACCGGATGGATAAGTCGGTATATGAGCCTGATATATTTTAGCAATAGGGAAAGAATCTTTTATCCTCTGATGAGCCCGTTTCATGGAAGCCGCATAAGACGAATAATACATACTTTCATGCTGGTTCACTAAAATTCCCTCTTCATTTAAAGCACGGTAACAATTACCGTAGAATTCTTTCGTAAAGAGGCCTTCTCCCGGTCCGAAAGGATCTGTGGAATCAACGATAATCAGATCATATTCCCCTTCCTTATGCCTTACATATTTTAATCCATCTTCAAAAAAGAGGTGTACTCTTTCATCGGTAAGACCCTTAGCCGTAAAAGGTAAATACTCTTTACTCAACTTTACTACTTCTTCATCAATTTCCACCATATCAATATGGGTGATGGAATCATAGCGGAGTAATTCACGGACCGTCCCGCCATCCCCTGCACCAATTACCAATACTTTTTTAATATTAGGATTTGTAGCCATGGGAACATGGGTTATCATATCATGATAAATAAACTCATCCTTTTCCGTTACCATAAGATAACCGTCCAGTGTCAGGATTCTTCCAAATTCCCTGGATTCAAATATATCAATTCTTTGAAACTCACTCTGCCTGCTGACTAACTGCCGGTCGATCTTAATAGAAAAACGTGCTTCTTCCGTATGATTTTCCGTATACCATAAGTCCATTAATCTACCTCCACCACATTAATATTATTAACTGCCATATCTTCTGTACCGGTGAGCAGGCAACCTTTTTCCTTGGCATATAGTATATAATTTACGATTTCTTCCGTAATTCGCTCTCCCGGTGCAAGAATCGGTATTCCCGGAGGGTAGCACATAACAAATTCTCCGCAGATATTTCCTATGCTTTTTCTTATAGAAAGTGATTTCTTAGGACTGTAAAATGCCTGCTGTGGTGCAAATACTACATCCGGATTAATATATTCATGGTCAAACATATCTGACTTATCATCTTTGCCATATAAACGCTTAATTTCTGAAAGAGAAGCTATTAAACGTTCAATTTCAAGTGCTCTGTCCCCGGCAGATATAATAGCAAGAAAATTGCTGATATCACCAAATTCTATTTGTATATCATACTCATCTCTTAACAGATCATAAACCTCTATACCGGCAAGTCCTATGTTTCTAGTGTGGACGGACAACTTGGTGGGGTCAAAATCGTATACGGCTTCTTTATCGATTAATTCTTTTCCAAAGGCATAATAACCGCCCAGTTTATTAATCTCACCCCTGGCATATTCCGCAATCTCAACTGTTTTCCGAATTAATTCCGTACCGTGTAAACTTAAGTTTTTCCTCGCTATATCAAGGGATACCAGCAAAAGATAGGAACCGCTGGTGGTCTGGGTTAAATTTATAACCTGCCTTACATGATGGGGATTAATTCCATTTCCGCAAAGCAAAAAAGAACTTTGAGTAAGAGAACCCCCGGTTTTATGCATACTAACTGCCGCCATATCTGCTCCTGCCGCCATAGCGGAGACCGGCATGTCTTCACCGAAATAAAAATGGGTTCCATGAGCCTCATCTACCAGTACTTTTACCCCGTGCTCATGGGCAAAATCCACGATTCCTCTTAAGTCAGAGCATATACCATAATAGGTTGGATTATTCACTAAAATAGCTTTTGCATCGGGATTATCAAGAATTGCTTTCTTAACATCGGACAATGACATTCCTAAAGGAATTCCCAAGTCCTTATTTACTCCCGGATTCACATATACAGGAATAGCACCGCAGACTACTAAAGCATTGATAGCGCTCCGGTGCACATTTCTTGGCATAATGATCTTATCCCCTGCTTTACAGACGGACATAATCATCCCCTGTACAGAGGCTGTTGTTCCATTGACGATAAAAAATGCTGCCTTAGCACCAAATGCATCGGCTGCAATTTGTTCCGCTTCACGAATGACAGAGGTAGGATGGCAAAGGTTGTCCAGGGGTTTCATGGAATTAACATCAACTTTGAGGCAATTCTCACCTAAAAAATCCGTTAATTCTTTATTTCCCCTGCCACCTTTGTGTCCTGGTACATCAAACGGAACAACCCTGTTTGACTTATGCCTTAACAGCGCTTCGTGAATAGGCGCTTTTTGTTGTAAAAGTAAATTCATGTCTCTACCTCCACAACTAATATATATTCATTCCGCTGAATATCTCAATCATCTCTTTGCGTAGATTACTCGTTATTTCAAGTCTTTGCTTTGGCGGTAATTCATAGACATCAAGATTAAAAAGGTAATTCTGCAGTTCTATTTCTTTAATCAGCATCTTGGTGTGAAAGATATTGGACTGATATACATTCACATCAATTGCATCGTATTTGGTTAATGTAACATCATCGATATAATCCTGTATTGATGTTATATCATGGTCAATATAATATTTTTTGCCCTCAACATCTCTGGTAAAACCTCTGACTCTGTAATCAATCGTTATAATGTCAGAGTCAAAACTACCGATTAGATAATCCAGCGCGTTAAGTGGTGATATCTCACCGCAGGTAGATACATCAATATCTACACGAAAAGTGGAAATGGAGTTATCAGGATGATACTCCGGAAATGTATGCACCGTAACGTGACTTTTGTCCAAATGGGCATGTACCGTATCTCTTAACTGTACGGAGTATTTTCCCTGGTTGCAGGACTCATCAATATGCTCGGAAGATAAGTCTCCTTCTGCTATTAAAATGTTAACAGAGGCACCCTGTGGATCATAATCCTGTTTAGAAATATTTAGTATATGAGCTCCAATTGTTTGCGTTACATCGCATAAGATCTTTGTTAATCTTTCAGAATTATATTGTTCATCGATATAGGCAATATAATCCTTTTGTTCTCTCTCACTTTTTGCATAGCAAACATCATAGATGTTGAAGCTAAGTGTTTTTGTGAGGTTGTTAAAGCCATACAAAGTCAGCTTTTTTTCCAACCCTAACATCACAACCTTTCTAATTAATAATCGGGTTACATTGTAGCACGTTTGGCCTTAAAAATCAATGGATATTTTCATTTATCCTCAGGAATATTCCTGTATTTATCAGGGATTTTTAAGAAGTTTCTTATGGGCTAGAACTGTAAATAATTTGTTTAAAATTCTAATCCTCTTTTCTTCTTAAAAGATCATTCCTATCCAGTTGGATACCAAAATCTACGAAGATTTTCTGTTTTGGGTGAGGGCAGCTTTCCATCTCATTCCCGTCCCCGTCCGTAATTTTTTTAACGATTACGGTTAGATTTCTGCCGTCCGGTTTCATTACTTCGATTTCTTCCCCAACTGAAAATTTATTTCTCTGCTCCAGTTCGTAAAGTCCTGATTCATTGATGCCGTTAAGGATACCCAGATAAGTGTATTCCTTAATATAGGTATTATTATCATAGATTTGAGCTTCTTCATTCGGTTTTCCGAAGAAAAATCCGGTTGTAAACTGCCTGTAAGTACATTTGGATATTTCTTCTTTGTAGTAAGGTATATTTTTTCTGTATAGCTCCGGTGATTCAAAAAAGTCATCTATGGCTTTCCGGTAAGTTCTGGCTACGGAAGCCACATAAAGTGCGGTTTTCATTCTGCCTTCTACTTTAAAACTGTCGATACCAGCTTGTACTAATTCAGGTATATACTCAATCATACATAAATCTTTGGAATTAAAGATATAGGTCCCTCTTTCATTTTCTTCCACCGGCAGATATTCACCCGGCCTGGTTTCTTCGGTGAGGTAGTATTTCCACCTGCAGGGATGGGTACAGGCTCCTCTGTTTGCATCTCTTCCGGTAAAGTAATTACTTAATAAACATCTGCCCGAATAAGCAATACACATGGCACCGTGAACGAAAGTTTCAATTTCTAAATCACAGGGTATATTTTCCCTTATTCCTTTTATTTCTTCTAAAGATAGTTCTCTGGCAGAAACTACTCTGGATGCTCCCATCCTATGCCAGAAACGGTAGGTTCCATAATTGACATTATTGGCCTGAGTGCTGATATGGATATCAATTTCAGGAACAATCTCCCTGGCTATCTCAAATACTCCGGGATCTGATATGATAATAGCATCCGGTTTGATTTCTTTCAGTTCTTCAAAATAGCGGGATACACCGGATAAATCCTCATTATGTGCGGTAATATTGGCAGTAACATATACTTTTTTACCATAGGAATGAGCGAAATCAATCCCTTCTTTCATATCTTCCAGACTGAAATTTTTGGCTTTTGCCCGTAGTCCATACATTTCTCCACCGATATAGACTGCATCGGCTCCGTATATAACTGCCGTTTTTAATACTTCCAGATTACTTGCAGGAATTAACAGTTCCGGTTTTTTAATACCTTCCGGTAATTCTCTTATATGTTCGTCTATGTTAACCTTAACCGCCTGATCTTTGCAGCCGTCGTTATTTTTTATCATTCTGTTTCCTAACCTTTCTCTGAATTATAATATTTCTTAATTTTTTATTTTAATTTTATATTGTAAACCTATTCCTTAAAAACACACTTTATGGCTTATTAAAATTAGATTTATTATAATTTCGTACTAACAGTAACTCCGTCTCCAACCGGTATTACCGCTGTTTCCAGTTCCTCCATATGGGTTATGGTATATAAATATTCCCGCATCCTTGTGTGTATGGTACGGTCTCTTCTGGTTATTCCATAACGGGATTCTGCCACGGTTCCATCCTGTAATACATTATCCGTTACTAACAACCCGCCCTTTGATAATAGCTTCATAATTTCAGGCAGGAAGTTCATATATTGTGCTTTGGCAGCATCTAAAAATATAAAATCATATTCTGCTTTTTTATTAGCAGCCAGTTCTTTTAACAATATTAAAGCATCCCCTTCTATTAAGGTTATTTTATCTTTCCTGGGAGCAGAACCTATGTTTTTTCTGGCCTTTACTAACCGCATTTCCACTTTTTCTATCGTGGTTATGTTACAATCTTCCGGCATATATTCACTCATAAATAATGCCGAAAAACCAACTGCTGTTCCTATCTCCAGGATTTGGCGGGGTTTTTTAACCGTCAGTAAAAACCGCAGGAACGTTTGCGTCTCTTTCCGTATAATCGGAACCCCCTCCGTCAGCGCCGCCTTTTCCAGCTCATATAAATAAGATGGTAATTCCTTCTCCAATGTATTAATATATGCGGTTATTCTCTCATCTACAATCATATCATTATTCCTGTGACTAATCAGTGCAGTTCTAACGAACAGCCTGAGCGCGTTTATAACACCCTTTTCTCAAGTTTTCTGAATAGTTACTTTATCCTTAACTTTAATTAGGGCGAACCAAAACAGCTTGCCTTGGTTCGCCTCTATTGTATTAATTATCACCTGTAACGTCTGTATCATTTGTTACATCAGAATCCGCAGTATCACTTAAATCCCCTGTTTCCGACTTATCATCCGCAGTACTGTTACCACCCTTTATCTCGGTTGTACCGGTGGTATTAGAATCTCCGGTATTGGTATCTGTACCTTCTGCCGATGGAACCGTGATGATTGCAAATATCTCATCATAAGTCATGGATGTATTCAGGGTATAAGTACCCGGCATTATAGTATGCTTCTTAAGCTTTGCTTTTATATAAAAGGAATACTTATTGACTATTATTCTGTTTAACTCCAGCTTACTCGCCACATTCATAGTTGATTCACCTTTACTGATCTGAATCTCTATATCGCGTCCAGGCTCTTCTGATACTGTTACTTGTCCAAATATCTGATAGCAGAATTCATAAGTAATTTTACTGGCTCTTGCTATTAATATAACAACAATGGTATAAAACAAAATGTTCAGTAAGGTCCGCAATATAAAGCTGGTTATTTTTAAAACTAGTTGTGCAGAAGTAGGCCTAGAAGTCATACTTACTATCTCCTTTTAAAATCAATTTACTTCCATAATAATTGGGAGTATCATAGGATTTCTCTTCGTCTTTTTCCATAAGTAATCGCTTAAGGAATCCTTAATTTCATTTTTCATCTTTCCCCAGTCCGCATTGTTTTTGCTAAGGCATTTGTCCAAGGCATCACTTACAACAATTCGGGCCTCATCCATCAAATTCTCAGATTCTCTGACATATACGAATCCACGGGATACAATATCCGGTCCGGACAGAATCTGGTTTGTATATTTTTCTAACGTAACCACCACGATTAATAGTCCGTTTTCGGATAAATGCTGTCTGTCGCGAAGAACAATATTACCTACGTCCCCAACGCCTAAACCATCTACAAATATACCCTGTGCAGGAACTTTACCAACTACACCGGCTTTCTGGTCCGAAACTTCCAAAACATCACCGGAAGATATGATAAATGTATTTTCTTTGGGAATCCCCATATTCTGTGCTAATTCAGCATGTTTCATCAAGTGTCTGTATTCACCGTGAACCGGAATTGCATATTTCGGTTTGGTTAAAGCATAAATAAGCTTAATCTCTTCCTGGCAGGCATGACCTGAAACATGTGTATCCTGAAAAATGACCTTTGCACCTTTCATGGACAAATCATTAATAACTTTAAACACCGGTTTCTCATTACCAGGAATAGGAGTAGAACTGAATATTACCGTATCTCCCGGCTTAATTGAGATTTTTTTATGGATGGATGCTGCCATACGCGGCAGTGCTGCCATAGCTTCACCCTGACTGCCGGTTGTTATTAAGACTATCTTCTCGTCCGGATAATTTTTCATTTGCTCAATATCTATCATAATATTACTTGGCATATTGATATATCCAAGTTCTGATGCCGTAGTAATGATATTAACCATACTTCTGCCTTCAATAACTACTTTTCTTCCGTATTTATCAGCAGAGTTTATAATCTGCTGCACACGGTCAACATTTGATGCAAAAGTTGCAACGATAATTCGGCTGCGGCTGCTTTCTGCAAATATATTATCAAAGGTCTTACCAACAGTCTTTTCAGACGGAGTATAACCGGGTCTTTCCACATTAGTACTATCACACATTAAAGCTAAGACACCTTTTTTGCCTAATTCGCCAAATCTCTGTAAATCTATGGTACTTCCAAATACCGGAGTATAATCAACCTTAAAATCGCCGGTATGAACAATGATTCCGGCTGGAGTAAATATGGCTAATGCAGCTGCATCTGCTATACTGTGGTTTGATCTTATAAATTCAATACGAAAACATCCTAAATTAATAGATTGGCCATATTTAATAACTTTTCTTTTTGTTGATTTTAATAAATTATGCTCTTTTAATTTATTCTCAATAATACCGATTGTTAATTTTGTAGCATAAATCGGTACATTAATATCTCTAAGAATATAGGGTAATGCACCAATATGATCTTCATGCCCATGGGTAATTACAAAACCTTTTACCTTGCTTATATTTTCTTTTAAATAAGTGACATCCGGTATAACCAGATCAATTCCAAGCATATCATCTTCCGGAAAAGATAAACCGCAATCGACAACAATGATACTGTCTTCATATTCGAATGCCGTTATATTCATTCCTATTTGTTCTAATCCACCTAAAGGTATAATTTTTACACCTTTTACATCTGTTAAATTTTCTTTCAAACAATGCACCTCCAATAGTTAGTTTATGTATTATTGACCATTATATTTAAAGTGCACTCCATATTTCATTAGATTTGATTTCAATTCTTATCACGTTTTTCCTGAATTTCTTCACGACATGTCTTACAATATCCGAACATTTTAACTTCATGGTCTACTACTTCAAAGTCCATAGCTTCTTGAATTCTCTGTTCCAGGGTTTCTAATAGATCACTTTGAAAAGTAAATACATTTCCGCAATTTAAGCAAATTAAATGATGATGATGGTGAGCAGTATCTTCGCAGCCTTTACTGCCGATTTCATAGCGTACAAACCCATCACCTAAATTAAGCTTATCTATAAGGTTTAACTCTGCCAATAATTGAATTGTTCTATATACGGTAGCCAATCCGATATCCGGATTTTTAACTCTTACACATTCATATATTTCTTCAGCAGTTAAATGCTTATCCGGTCTGTCTTCCAATGCTTCAAGAATATCTATTCTTTGTGTTGTCACCTTAAGTCCGTTTTGTTTTAATAAAGTTTTGAATCGATCCTGTTTGTCGGGCATGCATATCACCTTCCTGATTTTACAACAACTGTTACAAAATCCATGAAATCATTAAATCTAATTAAATAATTCGCACTTTTATATCTTTTTAAGTTTGTTATATATTAAAGTTATCACTGTGTAATTCGAAAATGCAGGTTATATATCTTATAGTTTATGTCTCTATATCAATATCGTCTAATAATTCTTCAAATATTTTAGCAATGGATTCTAATTCATTCTCATCATCTACAATATCATACAGTGCCGATTCATCCTCTTCCTTTGATAAATCTTTTAAAATATAAGCAGTTCCTTCTTCCTCTTCCTTATCAGAATCCGTAACTAAAAGATAAGTAATTCCATTCAGTTTAGTCTGTTCCAAAATGTAAAATTCAACTTGTTCATTATCTTCCGTTGTAAAAATAACTTTATTTTTCTGCTCTTCCATTACTATTCTCCTGTAACTAACCTGTTACCTTAATTTTCTTTTTTCTGATTACTCAAAAAATCCAAATATCCTTGCAAGATTAATACAGCTGCTAATTTATCAACAACCTTACTTCGATCCTCTCGTCTGACATCTCCTAAGATTAATGCCTGATGAGCCGCTACAGTTGTCAGCCTTTCATCCCATAATACTACATTAAGTCCGGTCCTTTTTCGTAAAACATCCGCAAATTCTTCAGATTTTACAGCCCGCTCGCCAATGCTATTATTCATATTTTTTGGGTATCCAAGTACGATTCGTTCCACTGCATATTCTTTGATGAGTTCATCAATTCTTGCCAGAGTCTGCCGTAATTTTGTTTCATGTTTCCTGTGGATAGTTTCAATTCCCTGGGCAGTAATTAATAATTCATCACTTATCGCTACCCCTACAGTGACGGAACCGTAATCCAGTCCCATAATCCTCATGTTTCCTCCTAAATATCTGAATTGATAAAACAATGTACTATTCAATCACATAAAAATTTGATAGAACTTTTAGTTGGCCAGCACTAAAAACTCTTTTCTGTTATAGTGAGTGCATCGGTTTATAAGAACCGCAGTGACGAACAGTAACAAAACCATGAAACAATAGAATTACCCGAATTGTATCTATTCATACCCCTCTCATGACATAAAACATCTTCATGCAGGTGTTTTACTGCCTTAATTCAGGGTATGAAAATATCTATGATATTTTCATACTATACATTCCTGTTTCCTTCTTGTTCATTTTATCTATTAATTCAAATTATGCTTTATATAATCATTTAATAGTTCTTCTAGTATTTCATCTCTCTCAACCTTCATAATCATACTTCTGGCACCCTTATGGTTGGTTATGTAGGTTGGATCACCTGACATGACGTATCCAACGATTTGATTTACCGGATTATATCCTTTTTCTGTCATCGCTGCAAAAACAGCAGAAATTATTTCTCTTACTGAAATTTCATTTTCTTTCTGTACTTTGAAATATTGTGTATTGTTAAACTCCTGCATAACATCACGTCCTTTATCTTTCTATCTATATCTTTATGAATATTTTACCATTATTAAAAAGAATGAATTCAAATTTGCACAGTATATTATATATATATTAATATAAAATCTGAGAAATATCAATCCATTATTTCACAGAACATAATATCTTTGTTAAGATATCCTGAAACTTTTCCCTGTATCATTTGATTCGTTAAATCCTTATCGGAGCTTACAGCTAATTTCAAATATCTTTCATTATGACCTATTTGGTAAGTCAGTCCGTCAACGGTAATCGTCTCTTCAATTAAGATATTTTCAATTTTACCAAGAAATAATGATTGGTATTCCTTTGCCATCCCTTCTTCCAGCTCAATTAGCACATTACTTCTATCCGTCTTAATTTCATCTCTTACCTGATTTGGCATACGTTCTGCAGCAGTGCCTTTTCTGATAGAATACTTGAAAATGTGCATTTGCGCAAAAGATACTTTTCTTAAGAAGTTTTCAGTGCAGGTAAATTCCTCTTCTGTTTCCCCCGGAAAACCTACGATAATATCTGTTGTAATTGCCGGATTAATGAAATATTTACGTAAGAGTAAACATTTCTCATAGTATTCTTGTGCAGTATACTTTCTATTCATACGTTTCAAAGTGGCATCAGACCCGCTTTGAAGGGAAAGATGAAAATGCGGGCAGATTTTAGTGTCCTTGGATAGAGTCTCGGCAAATTCTTCCGTAATTATTCTTGGTTCCAGTGAACCTAAACGAATTCTTTTTAAACCGTCTATTTTACTCAAATTAACGATTAATTCAAGAAGAAGGTTTTTCTTTTCTAAATCAACACCATAAGAGGACAGGTGGATACCAGTTAATACAATCTCCTTATATCCTTTTGAAACTAAATTTTCAACTTCTTTTATGATAGATTTTTCTTCTCTGCTGCGAACTCTTCCCCTTGCATAAGGAATAATACAATAGGAACAGAACTGATTACATCCATCCTGTATTTTAATATATGCTCTGGTTTTTTCCGATACCGATTCAATACTTAAGTCTTCATATTCAGTTTCTGAAGCTATATCGATTACATTATCCTTTAAAGTATTAGTAAAGCTCTGTATCTTATCTTGTTCTGAATTGTTATCGGAATCATCTGCATTGACATTGTACTCTGAAAGATCCGATTTTTTATCTGCTGTATTATTTTTATTTACTTTATAATATTCATCCAGTATACGGATGATATCTTTCTTTTTATTATTACCGATAACAATATCAATTGCTTCATCCTGCTCTAAGATTTTCTCTGCTGTCTGTACATAACAACCTACAGCAACCACAATCGCATCTTCATTCATTTTCCTTGCTTTATGAAGCATTTGCCTGGATTTTCTGTCTGCAATATTGGTTACTGTGCAGGTATTAACAACATATACATCAGAATGCTGGTTAAAATCAACAATCCGATAGCCAGCGTCTTCAAAAATCTTTTGCATTGCTTCCGTTTCATATGAATTTACCTTACAGCCTAATGTCAGGAAAGCAACTGATTTACAATTTGATTCTTGCGCATTATTAATATTCATTTGAATCCTTTCTAAACTATTTTACCTCTGATTGCAATTATGTTTTACCTAATTTAACTAATAAATTCATAACTTCAGCATATATTTATAATGGTCATCCATTTAATAAAAAACCTTGATAAATCACATTTTCGTGAAATGTGTCCTAGTTATCCGCTTTTTTTATTTACTTTGTATATTGACTTTTAAATTGCTAAAATGTAGTATATACTTGTAGTTAAGATAGTTATCACTATCCTATAAAAATCTATGTAAAAGGAGGAGTTTCAATGAAAACAGTAAAAATCTCTCTCAATTCAATTGATAAGGTTAAATCCTTTGTAAATGACGTAACTAAATTTGATTCCGATTTTGATTTAGTTTCCGGTAGATATGTTATCGATGCTAAATCAATCATGGGTATTTTTAGTTTGGATTTATCTAAACCTATTGATTTAAATATCCATAGTGAAGATAACGTTGATAAAATTCTTAGTATTTTAAAACCTTATATTGTTGAATAAGGTAAATTGAATAAAGAAGGTTTTAAGCTTACTTATGGGGGGATACTTATGTATCCTCTTTTTTATGTTATAGAAGAGTCCGGAGAACTCTCCTATAAAATAAAAATATCCGGTTGGATACGGACTTGTCCGTTTTGTTCTGTTATAGAAGTTTCGACTATCAGCAGGCAGGCATATGAACAATCATTCGTGCCAACCTGAGGATTGTTCACTTGCCACCGATAAAATATTTATTGAACGAATACAATTTCCCTGGAATCCATGGCTGTTTTAACCATTTCCTCTATTTTTTCTTCCAAACAGCGTTCGGAATGACGAATTACTTTTAAACTGGGTTTAGTTACGGGGTGTTTCGCAACGAATATGGTGCAGCAGTCCTCGAAAGGCAGGATAGATGTTTCATAAGTATTGATTCGCTCTGCTATATCAACGATATCCTGTTTATCAAAGGCTATTAACGGACGGTATACCGGCATTGAACATACTTCGTTGGTGGAAGCTAAACTGTGAAGTGTCTGGCTTGCTACCTGTCCGATACTTTCACCGGTAATTAATCCAAGACAACCGGATTCTTCCGCTATTTTCTCTGCAATACGCATCATATATCTACGCATAATAATCGTCAACTCTTCGTGAGGACACTTTTCATAGATATAAAGTTGTATATCCGTAAAATTAATTACGTTAAGTTTAATTGGTCCCGTATATTTTGATATGAGTTTTGCAAGGTCTACTACCTTTTGTTTTGCTCTTTCACTTGTATAAGGGGGGGCATGAAAATAAACCGCATCGATGGTAACGCCCCGTTTGGCTATCATATACCCTGCAACCGGGCTGTCAATACCGCCGGACAACAAAAGCATTGCTTTTCCGTTAGTACCAACGGGCATTCCTCCTGGTCCCATAATAACCTCAGAATACACATAGGAGCGATTTCTTACTTCCACCATAATTCGAACGGAAGGATTGTGAACATCCACTTTCATTTCGGGAAAACGGCGCAGCAAATAAGCTCCCATATCAATACAGATTTCCGGTGAGGTTCTGGGATAATTCTTATCACTGCGTTTTGCTTCCATTTTGAATGTAAAATTTTTATCCGGATACCGTTCTTCCACATAATCACCTACCGCTTGGGTTAATGGTTCCCATTCTATGGTATCAATAATCATAACCGGACAAATCTGGGCTATCCCAAATACACACTGTAAAGCCTCAACAGTCTCTTCATAATCATAACCATCGGGGCATTCTATATAAATTCTCCCCTGTTCCTTGGTTACCAGGTAATCACCAAGTGGACGAAGTGAATTTTTAATCTGATCCCTTAAAGCGTTCTCAAATATATACCTGTTTTTTCCTTTTATACCTATTTCCGCATACTTAATTAAAAATGCTTTATACATGCTTTATCCTCTCTTTGTGAACATTTAGCCACAACTTAATGCCTGCTGTATTTTCTTAAAACCGGTACCAGCTCATTTAATATATTAATGGTATACTCTATATCTTCCATAGTCGTAAAAACAGAAAAACTAAACCGCAGGGTAGAATCCAATAAATTCTCCTTAAGTCCGATTGCTTTCAGTGTTCCGCTTAAATCTGGGTGATTGGATGCACATGCTGAACCGGAAGAAACATAAATTCCTTTATCCTCTAATGCATGCAATAAAACTTCACTTCGGATGCCATCAAAACTTACGCTTACGATATGAGGAGCCGTATCTGTTAAGGTATTACCGAGACAGTTGACCGTTACACCTTCGATCTGTTTGACTCCCTCAATTAATGTGCGCTTTAACTGGTATAAAGTTTCTCTTTTTTGTTCATGATTTTCATAAATATCAGAAACAGCTTGTCCGATTCCTGCAATTGCCGGTACATTTTCCGTACCGGATCTCATTCCTTTTTGCTGACCCCCGCCGAATAATATTGGTTTAATTTTTACCTTATCCCGGACATACAATACTCCGCTGCCTTTCGGACCGTGGATTTTATGTCCGCTTATGGAAAGCAGATCGATGCCTTCCCTTCTCGGATAAATTCTATATTTACCAAATGCCTGAATTGCATCGACATGCAATAAGACCTTGGGATTTTTCTCTTTTATTCGTTTGGATATTTCACTAATATTTTGTACCGAACCCACTTCATTATTCACATACATTACCGAAACCAGTATAGTATCATTACAGACCGCATTCAATAGTTCCTCCATGATAATGTTACCATTCTGATCTACCGGTATATAAGACACCCGATATCCATTTTCCTCCAGAAATAGAAGAGGATTATGTATGGAAGGATGTTCTATCCTGGTAGTTATAATGTGATTACCGCTTCGTTTATATCCATAAGCGGTGCCAATTACAGCCATATTATTGGATTCCGTACCACCGGACGTAAATATGATCTCTTTGGTATCTACTTTCAGACTTTTAGCAAGGAGCTCTCTTGCATCTTTTATATATTTCTCTGCATCAATTCCTTTTTGATGCATGGAAGAAGGATTACCATAATCTACACCCAAAGTTTCCATCATTATATTTTTAACTGAATCAAATACCCTGGTGGTAGCGGCATTGTCCAAATAAACTTCCATTTTTTCTCCATTTCTACGCAGGTATTATCTTGTGCTTTCCAACTGCAGCATTAACATGGACAATACAGCCAATCCGGCTGTCTCCGTGCGTAATATTCTTCTGCCTAAGGTAATAGGAATTATTCCGGCATTCATTGCTTGTGCAACTTCCTGTTCTTCAAAACCGCCTTCGGGTCCGATAAAGATACCAACCGAATGGTGACTTTTAATACTTTCTATTATCTTCTTCGTTTTGGCAATATCGTTTGCATTTTCATACGGAATCATCTTACAATCCAGATTTTTTGCATAAGAAACAGCTTCTTTCCATGTGAAAGTGTCCGTAACTTTTGGAATTATTCCTCTGCCTGACTGTTTCGCGGCACTGGCAGAAATCGACTGCCAACGTTCTAATTTTTTTAATTCTTTTTTCTTATCTTCCAGTTTCACTACGGTTCTTTTTGTCATTACCGGTATTATCTCATAAACACCTAATTCCACTGCTTTCTGTATAATGAGTTCCATCTTATCTTTTTTGGGAATCCCTTGAAAAAGATAAATTTTACCCTCTAATTCCGTATCGGTGTTCCTTGCTTCTTGAATTCCTGCCAGAATTTTACTGTCAGATTCATCCATAATTATACAATAAAAATCTTTTCCCTGTCCATTGCAAATAATTATTTTCTCACCAGGTTTCATTCGCAGCACATTTTTAATATGATTTACATCGGACCCTGTTATATATATCTCTTTCTCACCGATCTGATCCGGCTCCACATAGAAGCGGTACATAAAAGCACCAAACCTTTCTTTTCCATTCTCACGTCATGCCTTCTGGTTTAATAAAGCTTCATATCCAAGGCTTTTGCTCCAATCTCTAACGAGGCAATTTCTTTAATTTAAATAACACGTCACATCTGTTATTTCTGTGCTACGATGGATACCCAGTCTCCCATTTCATTTATTTCAAGAATTTTAAATCCGTTCTTTAAGATAGCTTCTTTAACCTGTTCTTTTTTTGTATTAATAATACCGGAACTTATAAATATCCCGTTTGGTTTAATATGCTGTCCGATGACAGCAGACAAAGGTATTATAATATCTGCTAAAATATTTGCTACCGCCATATCATAAGAGCCATAACCTACTTCCTGCTGCATGGCAGTATCTGTTATAATATCACCGCTTATTATCTTTAATGTTTCAGCTGTAATATGATTTACTTCTGCATTCTCTATTGCTGCATTTACTGCATTGGGATCAATATCCGTACCGAGAACATTTTTTGCACCTAATTTAGCTCCGATAATAGATAAAATTCCGCTGCCGCAGCCAACGTCCAATAAACGGATTTCGTCTTTTATATATTTTTTTATTCCAAGAATACATAGTTTGGTCGTTTCATGGGATCCTGTTCCAAAAGCAGTGCCCGGATCAATTTCAATCACCAGATCTGTGTCTTTCACATTATCCAATTTTTCCCAGGTAGGTTTAATCACAATAGTATCATCAATACGAAATGGTTTAAAATATGCTTTCCAATTATTAATCCAATCCAAATCCTCTGTTTCTGATATTTCAATTAGACCGCTGCCTATATCCATAAATTCCGATAATTCTTTCAAACCCGACTTGATTTTAACCACCATATCCTGAATGTCTTCATTTTCTTCCAGATAAAAACTGATTAAAGCTGTTTTATCCTCAGTATTTAATTCCGGAAGTATATCGATAAACATGGCTTTCTTTTCATTTTCCGTTATAGGCACATTATCAATAATTTCAATACCCTCTATTCCTAATTCACTCAGCATATTACTTACCAGATCCACAGCATCTGCCATCGTTGATAAGGTTAATTTCGTCCATTTCATCTCTTTTCCCATTGCATTTGCATTACAAATTGAAAGAATTTGTATGGCATTCCTTTCCCTGATTAATTTTCTTCCAATACCCATATTAAATAGTAATTAATTTTTATTCAAATATAATAATATACAAATCAAAATTTTTCCTAATTTTTAAACAACTTACTTCCAGAATTTCTTTTTACTTTTTTCTTTCTCTTTTTCCGGTTCAGGTGAATCAGTATCACCTTTTTTCATAGCTATATCGAATTTTTCCAAAGCATCTTTTTGTTCATTGGTGAGTTTTGTTGGTACCTGAACTACCAGCGTAACATAATGATCTCCTCTGACTTGTTTATTACGTAAGGTAGGCACACCTTTTCCTTTTAATCTTACTTTCGTATCCGTCTGAGTTCCCGGTTTTACCGTATATAAAACATCTCCGTCTACGGTACTGATTCTCACATCTCCGCCTAATGCAGCCTGAACAAAAGAAATCGGTGCGGTGGAATAGATATCATAATCCTGTCTCTGGAAAATTGGATGTCTGCTAACGGTTACTTCTACTAAAAGATCTCCTCTTTCACCGCCATTGGTTCCAGGCTCCCCTTTTTCACGAATACGAATACTTTGACCGTTATCAATTCCTGCCGGGATGGATACCTGAATTTTCTTTCTTCTGCTTACATAACCGGATCCATAGCAATCCGGGCATTTATCTTTTATCACCTTACCGGTACCGTTACAATCCGGACAGGTCTGCACATTACGAACCATTCCGAATAAAGACTGCTGGGTATAAACAACCTGACCTTTACCGCCGCATTTTTTACAAGTTTCCGTGCTGGTACCCGGTTTCGCCCCTGTCCCGTGGCAGGTATTACATTCCTCTTTTAAATTCAATTCCAATTCTTTATCAACACCGGTTACAGCTTCCTGGAACGTTATCCTTACACCGGTACGTACATTAGGTCCTTTCATCGGACCATTGCTGGTTCTTCTGGTCCTGCCGCCGCCAAATAAATCTCCGAAGATATCTCCAAAAATATCTCCCATATCCATACTGTTAAAATCAAATCCGCCTGCACCGCCTGCGCCCCCGTCAAAAGCGGAATGTCCAAACTGGTCATATTGTCTTCGCTTATCGGCATCGCTTAATACGGCATAAGCTTCCGAAGCCTCTTTAAACTTTGCTTCCGCCGTTTTATCACCGGGATTGGCATCCGGGTGGTATTTTTTAGCTAACTGCCTGTATGCCTTCTTTATTTCATCATCCGACGCTGACCTGGATACCCCCAGGACCTCGTAATAATCACGTTTATCTGCCATGCTCTAATCCATCCTCCTTATGAATTCTAAAGTGAATCATGCGTGACTATTCAGCCACTGCGGCTCATACGAACCGATGCGCACAAAATATGTTGAAAAACACATATTTGGGCGCCTAGATACTTGAGTATACTGAATAGTTTTACAATTATGCAACTATTTAACATGTGACTTAATGTCACAACGGTTTTATGAACTTTTTCATTTATATCGACAAATAGGCAGTCGTTAGACCGCCTATTTGTTACTGTTACGGGACGACCCATAACCATTATAATGATTCTTCGATTCGACAAGTCAAATCATATTGTAATGAATTATTCTAAAATCGTCAAGTTAAAACTTTTTTCTAAATAATTTCACTGATTATACTTCTCTATAATCTCCGTCTACAACATCATCTGCACCGGTGCCCTGAGTTCCGGACATATCAGGAGCCGGACCTGTACCTGCGCCGGCAGCCTGTGCCTGCTCATAAACTTTAGCAAATAAAGCCTGCGCACTTTCCATTAATGTTTCTTTTGCTGCTTTAATATCGGCAACTTCTCCATCGGACATAACTTCCGGATTGGATTTTTCTACCATTTCTTTTAAACGAGTTAAATCAGCTTCCACTTTGGCTTTATCATCGGGACTGATCTTATCTCCAACTTCTTTTAATGCTTTTTCTGTCTGGAATACCATGGAATCAGCATCATTTCTGGTTTCAACTGCTTCTTTACGTTTCTTATCCTGAGCTTCATATTCGGCAGCTTCTTTTACGGCCTTATCGATATCTGAATCGGATAAATTGGAACCTGCTGTAATGGTTATATGCTGCTCTCTGCCTGTTCCTAAGTCTTTGGCAGATACATTAACGATACCGTTGGCATCAATATCAAAGGTTACTTCGATTTGAGGCACACCTCTTCTTGCCGGCGGAATTCCATCCAGTCTGAATTGTCCAAGACTCTTGTTGTCTTTCGCAAATTGTCTCTCACCCTGTACTACATTAATATCAACTGCACTCTGATTGTCCGCAGCTGTGGAGAAAATCTGGCTTTTTTTGGTAGGAATGGTTGTATTTCTTTCAATTAATCTGGTTGCTACACCACCCATAGTTTCAATACTTAAGGACAATGGAGTAACGTCAAGAAGTAAGATATCCCCTGCACCGGCATCACCAGCTAATTTACCGCCCTGAATGGAAGCACCGATAGCAACACATTCATCAGGATTTAAGGATTTGCTAGGTTCATGTCCGGTTAATTGTTTAACTTTATCCTGTACGGCAGGAATACGGGTTGAACCGCCAACTAATAACACTTTCTTTAATTCGGAAGAAGTGATTCCTGCATCTCTTAACGCGTTCTGAACCGGAGTTGCTGTTCTTTCTACTAAATCATGAGTCAATTCATCAAATTTGGCCCTGGTTAAGTTCATATCAAAATGTTTCGGTCCTTCTGCAGTTGCAGTGATAAAAGGAAGATTAATATTAGTTGTTGTTGCTGAAGATAATTCTTTCTTTGCTTTTTCAGCTGCTTCCTTTAATCTTTGAAGTGCCATCTTATCCATGGATAAGTCAACACCTTCTGTTTTCTTGAATTCATCAATCATATATCTGGTAACTCTTTCATCGAAATCGTCGCCACCAAGTCTGTTATCACCGGAAGTTGCTAAAACTTCAATAACACCATCACCAATTTCAATAATGGAAACATCGAATGTACCGCCGCCTAAGTCATAAACCATGATTTTCTGTTCATGTTCATTATCAAGACCATAAGCTAAAGCTGCAGCAGTAGGTTCGTTTATAATTCTCTTAACATCAAGTCCGGCTATTTTACCGGCATCTTTTGTTGCCTGTCTCTGAGCATCGTTAAAGTAAGCAGGAACCGTAATAACTGCTTCCGTAACTTTTTCTCCAAGGTAACTTTCAGCATCTGCTTTTAATTTCTGCAATACCATTGCTGAGATTTCCTGTGGTGTGTATTTTTTATCATCAATACTTACCCTGTAATCAGTTCCCATATGTCTTTTAATAGAAGATATGGTTTTATCCGAATTGGTTACAGCCTGACGTTTTGCAGATTCACCAACTAATCTTTCTCCTGTTTTTGTAAAGGCTACTACAGACGGAGTAGTTCTGGCCCCTTCCGTATTTGCTATAACAACAGGTTTACCACCTTCCATAACAGCCACACATGAATTTGTTGTACCTAAATCAATTCCTATGATTTTACCCATAATATATTCCTCCTATAATTAATTCAAAATTAAATGTTAATATATTAAAAGTGAATATTCACAAACACCTATTAAATGTTCACTTTGAATTGTTAAATGCCGGTAATAATACTAATTTACTACTTTAACCATACTGTGGCGTACCACGGTATCTCTGTACATATAACCTTTTTGGAATTCTTCCGCTACCAGGTTTTCTCCCTGTTCGGGATCTTCCGCATGCATTACCGCATTATGGAAATTCGGATCAAATGCCTTGCCTACTGCTTCAATAGGTTTTAATCCGGCTTCGGTTAATGTGGTAACCAGCTGTTTATAGATTTTCTCTATTCCCTGGGCAAAAGCTCCTTCTTTTTCTTCCTCTGTAATGGCACCCAAACCTCTTTCAAAATTATCAATAACAGGAAGAACTTTTTCAATGATATCCCTGGCTCCGATTTCAAACATCTGTGCTTTTTCTTTTTCGGAACGTTTACGGTAATTGTCAAACTCCGCCATGCATCTCATCAGTTTATCATTTAATTCTTCGATCTTAAGATCTTTTTTATCTTTTTTATCTTTTCGGAAAAATGATTTCACTGTCTTCTTTTCGCCGTTAGTATCTTCTGTTTCCTCATCCATTTCTTCTTCCATATCCTCAGTGTTGTTATGGGAATCCGCATCCGTATTAACTTCGTTTTCACCTGCAGCTTTCGTCGTATCTGCTGATTCATCCGTATTTACGGTTCCTTCCCTTTCTAATTCCACTTCCTGGTTAACAATATCTTCTATCTTTTCTTCCATAGAATTCTTCTTTTCTTCCACTCTTGTAACCACCTTTCCTTATGTTAGGTTTATTTCTTGTAACTATTCAGTCACTTTTTCTTAAATATTTCATCCAACTGCACCATAAGCGTGTGCAGTGTACCGACTACTTTTTCGTAATCCATCCTTTTTGGACCGATAATACCAATCTTACCATAAACACCATCTTCAATTTCATAGGTGGCAGTAACCACGGAACAATCTTTCATAGCTTCCACAGGTGTCTCACTTCCGATATATACCTGAATTCCTCCATTATCGGAGTTTTCCGTTTTATTAATGAGTTCCGTAAGCTGCTTCTGCTCTTCAAAGGTTCCCATTAATTCGGTTATCTTTTCCATATCGGTAAGTTCCGGATATTTTAATATGTTCGTAGCGCCGCTGGTATAAATCTCAACATCTTCCTCTTCACTGATAGCTTGTGCTATTGCGTCCAGAATATCACTGACCAGATTACTGTAATTACCAGCCTGTTCTTTCATTTTTTGAATTACATTCATATTAATTTCTGTTAAATCTAACCCTTGAAGAAAGGTATTAAATACAATATTCAGCTTTAAAATAATTTCTTTGTCTATTGTATCCTTTATTGCAACCACTTTATTTTTCACAATATTGCCTTCTAATACAATAATTGCGAGTAAATTATCAGCTTCAAATTCCGTGAGCTGAATAAACTTAACTTTTTTACTTCTATATTGTGGTTTCGTTACTAAACTGGCATAGTTTGTATTGACAGCCAGAAGCTTCGCAATCTGTTTTAACAGTAAATCTATCTTATCCGCTTTCTCAATCAAAAGTTCTTTCATATTTTCAACTTCATGAACTTTATCTTCCAACATAGTATCTACATATAAACGATAACCTTTGTCGGATGGAATACGGCCGGCAGAGGTATGGGGCTGAATTATATATCCGAGTTCCTCTAAATCTGCCATTTCATTTCTTATAGTAGCGGAGCTTAGATTCAAATCGGTGTATTTCGAAATTGTCCGTGATCCGACAGGTTCGCCGGTTTCCAGATAATTACGGATGATAGCCTGTAATATCTTCAATTTTCTTTCATCCAATTGCATCTAATCCCTCCTGCTTTATTGATTGTTAGCACTCACTCGAATAGAGTGCTAATATCTTTATACATAAAATAGCACTATCAATTTACTTTGTCAAGTGCTATTTTTTATTTTTTAATTCTTATTTTTCCCTATTCCATAACCCAATGTGTTCTATTTCTTCTCATTTAATCCAGTAAAAATCTTGATAAAACAACATTGCTTAAATCAATACCTTTATCAGTCAGATATATTTTATCTCCTTTTGCTTCAATTAATCCCTCAAATAAAGATTTATTTATTATCTCACCATATATGGATTCTATGGTTTCCCCAAATATTTTTTTAAAATTATTTTTACTGATGCCCTTACTCATTCTTAAACCCAAAAACATAAATTCCTCCATCTGCTGATTTTTGGTAAGGGGTTCCTCATTTCTTCTAATATTATGATACTCTGCGGAATTTTTAAGATAAACAGATAGATTATCTTCGTTTTGGAATCTTATCTTATTTAATAAGGAGGAAGCTCCAAGGCCAAGGCCCAAATAATCCGTCCGAAGCCAATAGGAGGAATTATGTCTGGATTCAAACCCGGGTTTGGCATAATTGGATATTTCATACCGATAATAACCTGTTTTCTCTAAATATTCTTTGGTTTCGGCATAAATCTTACGGTCAAGTTCTTCGTCCTGGTCCTCTTCCCGGTAACGTAAATAAAAGGGGGTTCCTTCTTCAATAATCAGGCTATAGGCTGAGATATGCTCCGGATCTAACTTTACTGTTTCCTGTAAAGTATATAACCAATTTTCTAAGGTCTGTCCTGGTAAACCTGACATTAAATCGATATTTATATTTCGAAATCCCAGTTCTCTGGCAAGATTATAATTTTCTTTAAATGTTTCATAAGTATGAATTCTTCCTAACATTTTCAATTCATTGTTATCTGCCGACTGAAGTCCAAAACTTAAGCGGTTGATTCCCGCATTTTTATAACAAAGCAGCTTCTCCCTTGTTATAGTTCCCGGGTTTACTTCTATGGTAATTTCAGGTTGTTCTTCTATATCACCACTGGAAATCCTAAAGACTTCCCGGATAGTATCCATAATAGCTTGGATTAATTTTCCCTCCAAAGAAGAGGGAGTACCTCCTCCGATAAATATCGTCTTTACAAGGTACTCCGCACTAACCTGTTTATAACTTTTGATCTCTGCGATCAAAGCTTTTACATATTTATTTTTGGTTTCCTCATCTGCCGGAGCAGAAAGGAAATCACAATAGTCACACTTCCTGACACAAAAGGGAATATGAATATATAAACCTAAATCCTTTTTCTGTCCATTAATCATAGTCTCTCCTCATATTTATCATCCTGCCAGGTAATTGCGAAGCTATCTATTTTCTGAATATACCATGCAATCAATACGAATTTCATAGCTTCAGTTGCCCGTTGGGTAAGATTCAGCTCTGAAATTGTATTTGTTGTATGGTATTATAGATACAATAATGGTGTTTCGCAATTGCCTAATCATCCAGCTTTAATACGCTCATGAAAGCTTTCTGAGGGATCTCAACGTTACCTACCTGACGCATACGTTTCTTGCCTTCTTTTTGTTTCTCAAGGAGTTTTCTCTTACGGCTGATATCACCGCCGTAACATTTGGCAAGCACGTCTTTACGCATAGCTTTAACCGTTTCTCTGGCTATTATCTTGCTTCCTATAGCCGCCTGAATAGGAACTTCAAAAAGTTGTCTCGGTATTTCTTCCTTTAATTTCTCACACATCTTTCTGCCGCGTTCATAAGCAGATTCTCCATGTACAATAAAGGATAGGGCATCCACTTCTTCTTTATTAATCAGAATATCCAGTTTTACAAGTTCGGACTGTACATATCCCTTAATTTCATAGTCGAAAGATGCATACCCGCGTGATCTGGATTTTAAAGCGTCAAAGAAATCATAGATGATTTCATTTAAAGGAAGCTCATATTTTAATAACGCTCTGGTAGCCTCCATATATTCCATTCCCAGATAAATACCGCGGCGTTCCTGGCACAGATTCATTATGGCACCGACAAATTCCGTAGTAACCATAATCTCCGCACTTACCATAGGTTCTTCCATATATTGAATTTCCGAGGGATCCGGTAAATTGGACGGATTAGTAATATCAATTACCTGTCCGTCGGTTTTATGAACTTTATAAACAACACCCGGAGCGGTAGTTACAATATCTAAGTTGTATTCTCTCTCTAATCTTTCCTGTATGATTTCCAGATGCAGTAATCCTAAGAAACCGCAGCGGAAACCGAATCCTAAGGCAATGGATGTCTCCGGTTCAAATTGGAGGGCAGCATCATTTAACTGTAGTTTCTCCAATGCATCTCTTAAATCCGGATATTTTGCGCCGTCTGCCGGGTACATACCGCAATATACCATGGAATTAACCTTTTTATAACCGGGTAAAGCCTGCTTACAGGGGTTATTCGCATCCGTCACCGTATCACCTACACGGGTATCCCTAACATTTTTAAGGCTGGCTGTGAGATAACCAACCATACCGGCAGTTAACTCCTCACAAGGTATAAATTGCCCTGCTCCAAAAGTACCGATTTCAACTACTTCTGCTACTGCTCCGGTGGCCATCATCTTGATTTCCGTTCCTTTGGTCACCCTGCCTTCCATGATACGGCAGAATATAATTACACCTTTATAGGAGTCATATTTGGAATCAAAAATTAATGCCTGAAGCGGTGCATTCACATCACCTTTCGGCGGAGAAATCTTTGTTACAATCTGCTCTAATACTTCTTCTATATTTATACCGACTTTAGCGGAAATTAAAGGTGCATCTTCCGCTTCCAATCCGATAACATCTTCAATTTCGGCTTTAACACGGGATGGGTCGGCACTGGGTAAGTCTATTTTGTTAATAACCGGCATAATATCCAGGTTATGATCCAATGCAAGATAAACGTTGGCAAGGGTCTGGGCTTCAATACCCTGTGCCGCATCAACAACCAATATAGCTCCTTCACAAGCCGCAAGGCTTCGGGATACTTCATAATTAAAGTCAACATGGCCTGGGGTATCGATAAGATTAAAAATATATTCTTCGCCGTCTTTCGCTTTATAAACCGTACGTACTGTCTGTGCTTTTATGGTAATGCCTCTCTCACGTTCCAGTTCCATATTATCCAGTACCTGGGCCTGCATTTCCCTGTTGGTTAATAATCCGGTCTTCTCAATAATCCGGTCGGCTAAAGTTGATTTTCCATGATCTATATGGGCAATTATGCAAAAATTACGTATTTTGCTTTGGTTTATCATTTTTATAATTCCTCCTGCAACGCCTAGTATGCCGACAAGCAATTGATACAGACATCAACATGCCGGTACACTAGTACTTTTCTGTTGTATTATAGCATAGACCTTACTTACTTACAAGAAAAAGCGTTTGTTTCTTGATGTCTGCGAAGTAATAGCGTATGGCCTTTCATATTTCATTAAGACTCATTTTTATTTAGTACCAATTTTAGATCCCTGCCTAAGCTGATAGTTCGCCGCTAATCCCATACCGATTAATATCCAGAAAGTCGGTGAGGTCTGTAAGGAGGAATCATTAAATAAACCGCTTACCATATAACTTATGGTTGCCAGAAAACAGCCCAGGCCTAACTGCTTTATATAACCGTTTCCAGTTATCTTACGATAAATTCGGAAAGACTGAATAAAATATAGAATGTAAAACAATAGGAACAATAGTAATGATATTACTCCCGTCTGAATTCCAATCATCAGGTACATGTTGTGGGGCTTTTCAATTAAAGTATAAGGTGTTTTGCAGTTGTTCGCTTTTCCCACATGGTCCCATTGGGGAAATACCAGCAGAAAGGTATCCGGGCCTGTACCAGTTAGTGGATTCTTTTTCAAAAGAGGAATGGATCTTGACCAGATATATCCTCTTCCGGACGCTATATGTTCCTGATTTTTAAATCCCAATGTATCTATTTTCTCAAGTTTCTCCGTTTTACCGAAATCATTAAGATAAATATATCCCTGTTCTTTATCGTTATAGAAATTCCAATCCGTTCCGTTGATTCGGGCAATCAAAAGCTCCTTCCCGTTATCATTTTTTATCATAAACTTTATGTCCTGAAACGGCTCTAACTCTAATGTATTAGTATTCTTATTATAAAGCCCTGTTTTATCTTCTCCTGAAACATCGGTAAATGCAAGAGAACCTTGAGAGGAATCAATTGCTACCTGCAATTTTACTCCTTTATAACTGATAGACACCTGTTCTTTATTGGTCAGTATTTCTTCCAATGAATTGCCTTCTGTTTTGTTTACATTTTTAAAGGTATCATTCAGTTTGGTTATGAAACGGAAACCGCTCAGGGAATCCACTGCAATAAATAAAACAAAGCAGAGAATGAGACCTGCGGTACACTGTTTTTTCCATTGTTTTAAGCGGTCACGGTAAAAATATCCCATAAACAGTATAGTGATAAATATGGATAAAAAACCGGTTCTTGAATATGTTTTAAACTGAACCGTTAACATGGCACATAGAAGAATAATATAAGAAACTTTTTTCTTTTTATTATCCACCGACAACATTCTAACCATAAAAACAGGTATTAACATCGCCACATATACACTTGCGTAATTAGGGTTGAATAAGGTCAGCGATACTGCATTCGTGCTTAAAAGATTTTTAATATTACCAAGGTATTCTTCCCAATAATCCCTTGGTATAATCAATTTCTGAAACCAGGTAAATTCTATAATATCTTTTCCTAACATTTGTAAAAATCCCAGAATAATCATAACAATACTTGAGATGATCATAGATTTTAGTACACTTTTAAAGTCCTCTTCCGATTTCATGATTTGATATGTATAGAGAGCTGATACCCCATATCCCAGGAGTACAAAAACCGATTCGAAATGAGCCATCCCGCCAACTAATGAAGTATGTACGTCTACAGAAAATGCAGCAGATAATATTATAATCAATGAATATATCCCCAATGGTATGAACAATTTCATATTTTTCATCCGGGAACGGTATAACAATAGATAAATTAATAATATTATAGCAGCAAAAACTGCAACTAAAATTAAACCATAACTTTTATAGTAGGAAAAAAAATCGGAGACAATATCATTATCCGGAAACCACTTGTACTTAGCTAATCCGCTTTCATATACAATTAAACGTGTAATAAAAGGATGGATGGATAATAGGAATATAATGGGAATTAACAAATCATTAAATTCTTTCCTTTTTTTCTTTGGCCGCATATACTTAATCCCCCGGTAGTTTCAAATCATCGGTAAACTATTACCTAACTAATTTTATATAGAAGAAAAACAGAGCATGAAAAGATAATGCCTAAAAGAGTTCATACTCTTTTATGAGTTATTCTTCATGCTCAATTATAGTATAGAAAAAGTTGTAATTCAATTAGTATTCTTTCACTTTGAAATTAATATGCTATTACCAATTCAGAAAATTAGTAAGAAGAAACCGTAATATTGAATTTAGCAGAAAAACTGCCGCAGGATGCTGTAATTACTGCATTTCCTACTTTTACCGGTTCTACATATCCGTCCTGATCCACTTTTACAATAGACTCATCACTGGAGGTAAAAATTACTGGCGTAGTAGCATTAAAAGGTTCCTTAACAAGATATTCACTTAAAGAAAAATCGCCTTTATTACCAAGGTAATAAGTTAAGGATAGGGAACCATCCGCTTCTAAATAATAATCTTCTAATTTCATGGAGGTAATCGGAATCTCTTTTACTGTTACTTCTACAGTTCCTACGGCTCTCTTTACGCCCGCATATGTTTCGTAAACAGTAACGGTAGTAGTACCAAGATTAACTCCTTTTAAAACCGTTTCAGTATAACCCCAGCCGTCATCTCTTGAGTCGACAGAAACGATATTGCGGTCTGCTGATTCATAGGAGTAAACTACATCCCAGGAACTGTTGGTAATGTAAATGACATCGTAGACACTATTGATTGAGTTAATACCAATGGTAATATTCTTACTTTCATCACTTATAGAGGATTCTGTTACACTTACTGCAATATCACCTAAAGCTCTTTTTACATTCTTATAAGTTTCCGTTACCGTTAAAGTTGCCGATCCGCCTTTTAAACCAACGATAAAACCATTTTTATCCGTTGTTACTATGGATGGATCCGAAGATGTATATGTATATTTTGCTTTAAAATTCATATATTGTATTGGTGCAAGGTATCCGGTATGTGCAATTACTTCCATACTGTTTCTGGCAAGTTTGGAATTTACTACGGATACGGATTGGGTACTTAATTTAGTTTTTTTACCTTTATAGGTTTCATATACCGTAATTATTGCAGTACCTTTGCTGACACCTGAGATTTTACCGTCTTTGCTTACCGTTGCTACCTTTGTATTATTGGATGTATAGGTGTATTTAGCACCGCTTTTAGCGTTTACAATGTATAAATACTCCGGGGTACTACAAATGCCCACATTCTTATTGGTTAATTCTGCTTTTGCTTTTGCTGCCGCCTCTGCTTTTGTAACAGTCTGAACCGACGGTAAGCAATTTAATACCGCAGGTGCAATAAACATTACACAAAGAAGTATGGCGATTTTCTTGAAAAATTTGTTCATGCAATTCCTCCTGTTAACCTTTGGAACCAGATTCCTTAGGTTTCCCTATTATTTTTAGGCCCGGACTTACTCTTACCCTTTAACGGTTTATTGTTAATAAAGTCGTAATATGTCGGATTGAGCCATCTTTTGTAATCACTGGTATTATATTACAAATCCACCGAAAAGTCAATGTAATAACTGGTTTCTATATAGATAAATACCAGGAAATATCAGGAAAAACGTTACTAGTTACTTACTCTATATTTTATAAACAGCTATCGATTTCTATCACTATTTATTCTCTCCCGAGAGAACTTCATTAAGGATTTCAGATAAATAATCCATTGCATTCATCGCTTCTTCAACTGTATTTTTATCAGTTCCTAGTTCTATTAACAGGGATTTTTTCCTGAGATGCATATTATATCTGTACTGTTGCAAGTAGTTTTTATACATTAAACCGGGATATACTTCCCTGCCCTTTAGCTGCAGCTGAAGGCTAAAAGCCAGATTATCCTGGATATACGGGTTTTTCAAATGAGTAATCGCACCTTTTGAATTCCTGCTTAAACCATTAAATAACATAATTTGTGCAGTGTCTTTCCCGTCTATTTTAGTCACACGTTTACTATCTGCACCGTCCCTATGTAAGTCTATTATTACTTCGATACTGGGATTTTTGTCTAATATTTTCTCAACACCATCACAGGCGTAATTATAAGCTAAATTTCTATCCAGCTCTCCTCCCATTATATCATATTTCGTTTTATCATGGATAACATTATATCCATAGTTATCCTCCAGTAATTTTGTCAAATAAGTTCCTACTCCCACTACCGTATCTTCTTCTTTTCCCCGTCTGCTGTCACTGTAAGTCTCTTGGGAATGAGTATGATAAATTAAGATCTGCGGCTTGTCTTTCGTTGTTTTCATAGTCATATCCTCACCCATTAATTTTTCAGCATCAAATAATTTATCGCTTACTACTGTTGCAGAATCAACTATGTAAAAATTATTATATAAGAACTGACGGTTTAATAACTGGTTCAGGGTAAAACTCTGACCGTTAATCATTCCCAAAGTTTCTTTTGCATCCTCACTTGAAATATTAGTTTCTTCACTTTCCAAATAAACTTCTCCGTTTATTATATCAATAGGCATGATACCGTTTATTCCATTCACTGCCACGGCAGAATCGCCTTCCTGTGAATTTCTATCATTGTTATTGGTATTATCGTCTGTCTGATTATGTACATTTAATTGATTATAACTATCAATTCCCTCTAAAATTTTGCTGACATACAAGTCATTATTAAATAAAGTATTATTACCTCCTGCAAATAAAAGCGCATTATTTTGATCTTCTATTAAATTATTTTCAGATCCATCACTTGCCTGGGCTATGTAACGATTAATAGGAAAGTTTCCTATCATTGTATTAAGTATAAAATTTCTATTTTCGTTTTCCTCACTGCCGGATATATAACCTAATATGGGAATACCGGATTGCATCATATAATTACAGGCTGCCGTAACCATATGTGTCTCGAAAGATTCTCCTGAATTACCGCCTGTACCCGGTCCCAGTATGCGAATACATTTAATCAATACGTTTAAGCTAAGGATTAATATTATACTCCAAAGCGCTATATGAAACAGTCTTGCAATCCTGTATTTATACCTTCTCATAAATCTCTCCCATCTGAAGTTTTAACCATAAATAACACTTAATAGACCTTCTACTTAATCTATCATATGCTTCATTTTTCAATCTGATAACGTTTCAGGTACTATTTTATAATTTTTTTTAGACAGGCTATACCAATTCCCCAAAACCTAAAGTTATGATAAAATAATTTATATTCAACTAAATTATGATTGCTTTTGGTTTTGGAGAAAAACGCCTTATGCAAAACATTTATTTAAAGCTTCAGAGACGGTATAACTAATGCGCTTTATAGTTTCATCAATATTTTTTGGGGTAACAAACATATTACCCATAGTTTCTTCATTAAGTTCATTCATAAATTGATGGATTTCTTTCTCACCGAAACCCTGTTTTGACATAAATTGTTCCATAGTGTCACTTACGATGGTGAAAGCGTCAACTACGGTTGGAACTCCCAAAGCGATCACATCTACTCCAAGACTATCTTTATTTAATGCTTTCCTGTTATTTCCTACACCGGATCCGGGACTGATACCGGTATCCGTAATCTGCACCGTTTTATTCAGTCTGTGTATGCTTCTGGCTGCTAATGCATCTATTACAATTACTAATTTCGGCTTGGTTTCCCGAATAATGCCTCTTAATACTTCACTGGTTTCCATTCCGGTCTGAGCCATTACCCCCGGGGAAATGGCACTGACATTACCCATATTATTCTCTTCTAAGAAACTGTTGCCAAACTCTTTTGCCAGATGCCTCGTAACAAATAAATTATCTACTACCTGTGGTCCCAAGGCATCCGGTGTAACATCCCGATTGCCAAGACCTGCTATGAGAATTTCTCTTTTCGATGTCTCACCGGCCAATTGCTTAATATATTTTGCAATTTCTTTTGTTATAGGCTCATGGAAACTTTCATCTTCCTCTCCCAGCTTAGGAGCTTCTATGGTAATGTAAGTACCAATCGGTTTACCCATGGCATCGGCACCTTTTTGATCCTTAATGGTTACTGTAGTCACACGGATATCTTTTTTCTTATCATAATCCTCTTTTAAAACCACACCTTGTATTTCTACATTGTCTTCCTCAAAGGTTTCTCTTACCTCTAATGCAAGGTCCGTCCTCGGAACTCCTGCTATCTTGCCGTTTTCTTCTTTTTTGTCCATGCTCTAAGATCATACCTTTCTATGTTTAAAGTTATTCTCTTATATTTTCTTCATTTTTTTTTAAAATATGTATTGACAGAATTATGGCTTTATACTACTATATAATAGTATGTTTGCATTAGAACGTCCGTGTCCGGATTTAATGAAACAAATAATTCAATTAAAAATAGAACATTTTGGAGGTGTACGATTTGGCTAACATTAAATCTGCTAAGAAAAGAATCTTAGTTAACGAAACTAAGGCTTTAAGAAATAAGGCGATTAAATCTAAGGTTAAGACTGTTATAAAGAAAGTTGATGCTGCTGTGGCTGCCAGCGACAAAGAACTTGCTAAAGCAAGCTTAATCACTGCAATTTCTGAAATTGATAAAGCTACTTCTAAAGGCGTTTATCATAAGAATACTGCATCTAGAAAAGTATCCCGTTTAAGCAAAGCTGTTAATTCTATTGCTTAATAATTATAGATTCAGGAAGGGGCATAACCCACTCCGACCTGTATAAATTGAATATTACTTTATTCATAGAAATAAGACGCTTGTTTAAGCGTCTTATTTTTTAAAATCTTTTGGTTTTCTTTTTTCCGGAGATACCCCGCCGCTCATGTGGTAAATGGGACTCTTAATAAAAGATGCCCGTTTCACTGCGTCAATACCATACCGGTTTCTTATATGATCTATCGCTTTATCCAGCTTAGCTAATTTTTCATATGGCTGATAAAGATCAAATAAATTTAACTGTCGTACTCCATAATCCTCTGTAATCCTGCTGGTGTGGATTCCCAGATGTCTGACCGGAATACCGTCCCATAACTCATCAAATAACCTGCACGCCGCCTTATATATTTCATTGGTTATGTTTGTTGCCGTAAATAAAGTTAATTGATGGGAAACATGGTGAAATTCAAAGTCCACAATATGAATCGCCACAACAGAGGCCATCACGTGGTCGTTCCTCAGTCTTGTACTGACGGTTTCAGCCAGGGCAAGTAAAACCATCTTAGCAGAAAACTCATTATCCACATCAAAAGGTGTGGTAGTTGAATTGCCGTACCCCTTATTCGCCGGTTTTTCATCCGTTACAAAGGCAGTATCCAATCCATTGGCAAAATCATGGATCAATTCCCCATATTTTTTAAAATGTGACCGTAAGATATTGATATCTGTAACCGCCAATTCCCCAATCGTGTGTATGCCAAGAGTATGCAGTTTTTTAGTAGTAGCCCTTCCTACATAAAAAAGATCAGAAACCGGTAATTTCCACATTTTTTCTTTTATTTCCCAGGGATATAAGGTATGAACCATATTGGGTTTTTTTAGATCTGAAGCCATCTTGGCTAATAATTTATTAGAAGATATGCCGATATTCACCGTAAAACCCAGTTCTTCATAAATACGGTCTTTGATAATGTGGGCAATTTTAAGCGGAGATTCATAAAGATAACCTGTTCCGGTCATGTCACAGTATGCCTCATCAATACTGTACTGTTCCACACAGGGTGCATATTCCCTTAATATATCCATAAATGCTTTTGAACAGCTTTCATATAAATCATAATGGGCGGAACTAATACCAAATCCGGACATTTTTTTGCGGCCTCGCTGACACTTTCTCCTGTCTGTATATTATACTTTTTGGCAGGTTGTGATTTGGCTAAAATAATACCGTGCCTTTTCTTAACATCTCCACCGACTGCCGATGGTATCTCTCGTAAATCGGTTCTTTCCCCCAGAATTTTAATCCGGTAAACTGCTTCCCAACTTAAAAATGCTGAATTTACATCAATATGAAAAATAATCGGTTCCATACATATGTTCTCCTTCTAATACATTATATGCATTATACCAGAATGTATGTTCGATCATCAATAGAAATTTATGGTTAAGAAATCCGCGCCAGAACGGGCGGAACTTGATTTAAAATCCTGCTTGTACTATTATTGTCCATTATCCATTGCTCTATTTCTTCTTTTTCAAGAACAACCGGCATACGGTCATGAATATCATTCATGGATTGATTCGCCTGTGTTGTTAATATAACAAAACGGCATTCCTCATTAAAAAAATTATAAAGGCCTGCCATATAAAGAGTTTCTGATTCTTCTCTTTTAAAAAGGAACTTTTTCTTATTTCTGTCCCACTCATAAAAACCACTGGATGGGATGACGCATCTTCTGCTAAAAACACTTTCGCGAAAGGTCTTTTTATCCAGTACTGATTCAGCCCTGGCATTAATTAATACACCTTTCTTATAATAATTAGGAAATCCCCATACCGATAATTCCGGTTCAATGTTCTTCCCATATGCCGCCAGAATCGGTGCGGTGTCAGTAGGAAATATTTCTCCGGATTTTCTTTTATTATTCTCATATTTAGCATCTAATTGCTCCAGTATCTTACGTATTTCCCTCGATGTTTCATCATCCACATAATAACGGCCGCACATAGGGATAACCTCCTAACATAAAATATTCATATTTCTACATATTGCGTTTAAAACCCATAAATATATTGTTCCCGAAATAAATGAATCAGTAACATTATATGTAATGTTTCGGATGCTCCGTAACAATTCTAACTGATGTGGCAATCGCTTTTACAATCTCAAATTCATGTTCTGCAGATAAAATACATAAACGTGCAAACAGCTCCCCTTCTTTTGTTACAACATATTTAGGAGTCATTTGATTTAACGTACACGCAATGATGTCATTACGGCATTTTTCGCATTTGCAGCAATCTAATGTATCCCAGATTTCGCCTAACTTCTCTTCTACTAATGTCTCCATGACATTATAATATTTTTCCATAGACTTCCCCTTTACATCTGCATTATCCAATATGTATCTATTTCATTTATATCATATGCAATAATTATGTACAATCTCCTTATGCTGCAGGTGGAATATAATACATATCAAAATACTTACATTATTATATAAAATCAGTATAACATGGAATAATGCAATTGTAACTAATCTATTTAGACTAGTTATTTTAACTTAATTTAGTAATTATACAAGGAGTATGGATATTTATAAAGAATTTTACAACAATAAACTGTTACGAATTAAATAGAGGGGTTGTTGTAACTATCAGAATCTTTAAATTCATTCTTTTACAACAGCCCCTGCCCGCTAATTATGATTCAATTACAGATGTTTCTTTACAGTTTACCGTAAAAATGCCTGGTTGTTTACCGGTTAAGAAAATGCTTCTCTTATCCGGTTGGGAAGTTCCGATATAAACTTCATAACTGCCTGCGTTTAATACCAGTTTCCCCTCTTCATCAAATAAAGCAAACGCTTCTGCCGGAAGAATAACTTGAACTTCCATCTCTTCTCCTGCTTTTAAGAATACTTTTTTAATTCCTTTTAATTGATGATTTGGTGCACCCTCCACATCCAGTGCTTTTACATAAACCTGAACGGTTTCTGCACCGTCCATTTTTCCGGTGTTCTTTAACTTAACACTGCAGGCCACATTTCCACCCGCTGCTATCGTATCCTGGCTGATACCGGCCCCGCCCAGGGTAAAATCAGTATAACTTAATCCATATCCAAACGGATATAAGGCCTCCTGATTCATGTAACGATAGGTGCGTCCTGCCATATTATAATCCGTAAATTTCGGGAGTTCTTCGGTGGTACGGTAGAAAGTTACCGGTAACTTGCCCTCCGGTGAATATTCACCAAATAACACCTGAGCGATACCTCGGCCTCCCTGTGCACCCGGATACCAAGCCTGTATAATAGCAGGAATGTGCTCGTCTGCCCAGGTTACTGCCAATGCACTGCCGGAAAGTAATACTAATATAACCGGTTTACCACTCTCATAAAGAACTTTTAAGATATCCTCCTGTAATCCGGGGAGTTTCAGATTCGGCTTATCACCGCTGGCGAATTCATTACCCTCATCTCCCTCTTCTCCTTCTAAACCGGAATCAAGACCCAAACATGCTATGATAACATCAGAAGCATCGGCAACAGCCCTGACTTCAGCAACACGGTCATTGGTTCTGGAAAGACCCTGGACTTTATCTTTAAACAAATGGCATCCTTCGGAGTAGCGGATGGTAACATCCTCACCCAGATACTCTCTGATTCCTTCTAATACGGTTATATATTCCGATGCAGTTCCTTCATAATTACCGATTAACGCTTTCCGGTTATCCGCATTCGGTCCTATCACACCAACCGTTTTTAATTTGTTCTTATTTAACGGCAGAAGCCCGTTTTCATTCTTTAATAATACTATGGATTTTTTAACAGCTTCAATATTTAACGCTTTATGCTCCTTACTGTCCACTACATCATAGTTAATAGTATTGTAAGGTACTTTCTCAGGAGTCTCAAATAGTCCAAGTTTCATTCTGGTGGTAAATAATCTTGTAACTGCCTGTGTTATAGTCTCTTCTTCCACTAAACCATCTCTTACTGCCTGTAATAAATGTACGAACATATTACCGCAGTTTAGATCACAGCCATTATTCATAGCTAAAGCAACAGATTCTACAGGTGTAGACGTAACCATGTGATGTTCGTGGAAATCCTTAATCGCCCAGCAATCTGAAGTAACATGTCCCTTAAAACCCCATTTATCACGAAGGGTATCTTTAAGCAGGGTTTTACTTCCGCAGCAGGGTTCACCGTTTGTGCGGTTATAAGCTCCCATAACTGCCTCTACCTTTCCCTCCTGTACACATGCTTTAAACGCCGGCAGGTAAGTTTCATTTAAATCTTTCTTAGAAACCTTTGCATCAAAACTGTGGCGAAGATCTTCCGGTCCGGAGTGAACTGCAAAATGTTTTGCACAGGCTGCCGCTTTCATATACTTTTTATCATTTCCCTGTAAGCCTTTAATAAAGCTGACTCCGAGACGGGAAGTCAGGTAAGGGTCTTCCCCGTATGTTTCATGGCCTCTGCCCCATCTGGGGTCGCGGAAAATGTTTACATTAGGAGACCAGAATGTCAGTCCTTTGTAGATATCCGTATCCCCGTATTTCTGCTGCATATTGAATTTAGCACGTCCTTCCGTGGAGATACAGTCTGCCACTTTCCCTATAAATTCATCGTCGAAAGTTGCAGCCAAACCAATTGCCTGTGGAAATACCGTTGCAACACCTGCCCTGGCTACGCCGTGAAGTGCTTCATTCCAGTAATTATAAGCTTTTACTCCCAGACGCTTAATTTCGGCTGATCCGTGTAATGTCTGATAAACCTTTTCTTCCAGTGTCATTTCAGATACCAATGCAGCAGCTCTTTCTTCAAAAGATAAAGATTCATCCAAGTACTTATTAGATTCCATTTTGTAAGTTCCTCCTCGCTTTTTTGTCCAATTCTAGGTAATTGCGAAACCAGAATATTGTATTTCTATGCCATGCAATTAATACAATTTCAGAGCTGAATCTTGCCCTAAAGGCAACTGAAGCTATGAAATTCGTATTAATTGTATGGTATATTCAGAAAACGATATAGTTTCACAATTACCTATTGTCCAATTCTATAACTTATGATGTTATTATAATATAAAAAATTTAATAACTCTTATCAATTATTGCTACGCGGCATTCAGTAATTGCTAAGTTATAATACTCTCTTATTTTACAAAATCTATTTACTTTCCGTACATCCTATAATAAAATATGATTAAATTACTTACATTATCCCATTGGACTTAAAATATATGTCCCTGTTTATAACATATTATTGTGCATACCCATTAGTAAATCAATCTCATATTTTAGCAATATATGATTGTGCAGGATATACAGAAAATTCTATAGGTTATGAAATACCCTAAAATAAGATGATTAGAGAGGATATTATGGCTGATAAACAATTGGCAGAAAATACTTCTGCATATGCTCCTGACTTTGAACGTAAGGTAAACGGAACTCTTGAAGAGGTCGGTTATTCCGAAAATTCCTCGGTACTTTTATGGGTTAATCAGGTTAATAAAAATTTTCCTCTCCATTGGCATTCCGCAGTGGAAATCATAATGCCTTTATCAAATACCTATACCGCAATTATAAATAAAATTGACTATACCTTACGGGAAGGTGATATTTTAATTATCCCACCGGGAGACCTTCATGAACTTTACGCCCCATTACAAGGTTCCCGAATTATTATACTATTTGATTTTACACTAATGAGTAAGCAGAAAGGATTTTCCGTTATTACCCCCGTACTAACCCATCCCAATCTTATAACTCCTGAAAACTCACCGGAAATTTATAAAGAAGCTTATGAATTATTAATCCAGGCGAAAGAAGAATATATGAATGCTATTCCCCTTTGGGAAGCTTCTATTTATAATTTAATAATACGGTTGTTTATTTTAATCGGGCGTAATCATATGGGTACTAATACAATCTTACCTCTGGCAGGTCTTAATAAGCAAAAAGAATATATCGAAAAAATGAATATGATTTATGATTATATTGACCGCAGTTATATGGAGAATATCACGTTAGAAAATGCTGCTTCGTTAGCCGGCTTTTCCAAATTTCATTTTTCAAGATTGTTTAAACAAATGACGTCAACTTCTTTTTATGATTATTTAACCTTAAGAAGAATCAAAGCTGCTGAAAGCCTGCTGCTTAATCCAGAATTACCAATAATAGAAGTTGCTCTCCAGTCCGGCTTTGCCAGTATTTCGACTTTTAACCGGGTGTTTAAATCGATTAAAAAATGCACACCCACAGAATTTAAAGAATTTTATCGAAAACAAAACCATGATTCCCATGCAAGTTTCAATTAATTATTTTTCAACCAAGTTCCCGATAACCATTTTATACAGGCGAATTCATGTATTTTAAAAGAGGTGCGGCAAAGTTATGTATTTTAAACTTTACCGCACCTCTTTTATACTATTTACTTATTGGAAGTTATATTCTCAGTTGGAGTTAATGGAGCATTTACCATAATATTCTCTACTTCTTCATACCCAGCCGGAAATGCAAAGTTATATCTGGCTGGTAATGCAAATACATATTTGGAATTACGTCCAAGCTCCTCCGGGTTTATAGGTGCTGCACCGATATGGAATTTATCCTGCTGCATTGCGTCCCATTGGCTTAAAGTAAATACCATAATCGGAATATCCTGACGTGTTTCTTTTGAAGTCCACAAGGGATGTCTGATGGTGACAACAGGACCGGTTTCCATAACTTTCTGGGTTTCATTAAAATCGATTCCTTCCCATTTATCTGTAAAAACCTTATAACCTTTCCAGCTGGAGGGCAGAGCAAACTCAAAGCCGTATTGATTATTTTCATAAATAATAGGACCCCCTTACCGAATATATTCTCATCCCTAGTATCGGATCCAGATGAATTATCGTCAGAATTTAATTCATTACCTGAAGTTTCTGTAGCATCGGTATCTGTTTTTGTAGTGTTTGTATCAGCGTTGTCCGTACCAACAATACCTGCGTTATCAACATCCGTATTATGACTGCCCTTATAACCGGCGTTATCTGTTACAGTAAGGGGAACTGTATCATCCTCAGAGTCTGTTGAATCAGTTTCATTTATACTGTCTGATGTTTCTGGCAAACCTGAGTTTTCCACCTGATCAGAAGCCCCGAAACCGTTATCTCCATATACAATCTGATTATCCTTTTTTGCCCCATTATCACTGTTATCAGAGGTATCAACTGTATTATTATAATCTTTCGGAATATTATCTTTACGCTCCCAGGCTACCAAACCGCCTATCAGACAGACAGCTGCCAGTATGAGGCATAATGCAGCAATACCAGGTTTCTTTTTTCCTTTGTCAAATATGTTTGTAAAACGTTTCTTCATAGTTTTTTTTCCTCCATGAATATAAGTGGAAAATGCAGTGTTATGTATATTTCCCTGATGAACTGCCAGTAAAATAGTTTCACTATACTTTCGTTTAAAGGCAATATCCCTATCCTTTATTACTTCGGAATCACATACCATTTCTAAGTCTTTCTCAGACTGGTTTTTCATGAGATAGACCAGTGGATTAAACCAGTGGATTCCATTAGCTAATAATACTAATCCTTTATACCAAATATCTTTCCGTTTATAGTGAATCAACTCATGTTTTAATATTAAACCCAAACTATCATTTTCCAGCTCATAATCCGGTAATATCATAACAGGATTAAAAAATCCTGTCATCATGGGGCTGATTCCTTTTTTACAGGAATATAACCTGACGTTCTTTGTAACCTTTAATTCCTTTTTAATCCCGCTAAACAAATCTAAAACTCTGTTGTCCTTAACCGGCCTGATAAGCCGTTTAACAGAATTTCTAAAAACTATATATCCGCCAATATAATAAAGTATAAAAAGAACTATTCCCAACAGCCATACGGTTACTAAAATCTCTGTAATAGATATTGATTTTTCTATATTACGTTCTTTCACAGCCGGGGGCGCCGTAAAATAATGGGGTGCCGGAGTGGTTACCGGTTTAAGTAATGGTATTTTAATATCCACGTTTTGAGATGGTACGGATATCTCAATGGGCGGCTTAGGTATCGGCAGATTCAAAGGAATCAATAATCTGACAGCGATTACCAGCCATACCCAATACCTCCATTTCGCCGTATAATTTTTACGGAGCAAGGGAAGCAGAAGTATTAGTATTCCAATAAGTATAGATGTAGTGATTGACACATTTATTAGGTTTCGGAAAATTTCAGTCAGCATATGTTATTCCCCCTTTGATGCTTTATCTATAAATTGGCGAAGTTCTGTTATATCTTCCTCACTGATTGCTTTACTGTTATAAAGGGCGTTAACAAAATTAGTCAGGGAATTGCCATATAATTTTTCCAGAATGGATTTGCTTTCACTTTCTAAATACTCCTGTTCACCGATAAGGGGAGAATAGATATTAACTTTACCCTCTCTGGTGCTTGATAGAAAACCCTTATCCACTAAACGTGCTAGAAATGTAAGTACCGAAGTAATCTTCCATACTTTTTTATATTTTAGTTTTTCACTGACAAAAGCGCTGGTTACAGGCTCTTTCGCTTCCCATATTATCATCATGATTTCCAATTCCGAATCGGGCAGCCTTTTTATCATTTTATTCATGTTTCACCTCTTTCTACATTTGACGAATCAGTTCATGAATATATTCTACATTTGGCGAATCAAAAAATCAACTGCTATTTTATTAAGTTTTTCTTACTGAAAACGCTAGAAACCATTATGGTCCACCGGCCTAGCCGGTGGTTTATTAAAGAAAGCCCTACAAAAAAGAGCCGGCCATCCAGGCTCTTGCCCAGACGGTCGGCTTATATTCGTTATACTTCATGTAATTAATTCTACTTCCGTCAGTCATATAATCTATGAATAAAATCTGTCATTGATTTTTAAGTGTCAAACTTTAAGATTGTATTGTCAAGTCAGTTATTCCAGATTTATACCATGCCCCATATTTTTTCCGGGGTCTTTCATCCATTTATTAACCCGCTCAACAATCTCATTCACAGCAATATCATAAATTTCATTTCCAAACTCAGCTGTTGAAGTTATAGGATTTCTTTTACTCATGATACCAAATTGCAGATTCTCCGCGGCTAAACTCAAATCCACTGTTTCTGGATTTGATGCCATCAGGTGAGAGGTCTCCCAACCACCAGCATGATCTCCAGCATTCTCAAACTTATCCCTCAAAGCAAGAAAATCTGCTACAGCCATAGCCCCAATCCTATCCCATCTTTTATCATAAGCCCATTGATTATAGGATATTACTGCACATCTTGCATTCTCTATCAACGGATAGTGTCCTACAACAAAAACGACCAGTTTAAATCCATATGATGCAACTTCTGACATGATATGAATCAAATGGTGGTTGTAATGCTCTATCTGTTGCATTCCTGTATACGGATATTTATTATCATCAAAAGCATCCTGCTGTAAACTCATCCTTTCACAGATTCCCTCACGGTATTTCAAATCTGTTTCAAGAAGGGAATTAACTCTGCTTTCACCATAATATACTGTAGGGAATACAATTCCTCCACCTTTCTTTGCACATCGAATTGCTATTTCTTCTGCCTGTAATCCGTCTGCTCCAAGAGGATTATGTAACCCATGCCATTCCAGGGTTCCTAACGGGACATAGGCTACCGGAAACGCATTCCGTTGTACTGTTATTTGATCCGGTCTTAGATAATGAAATCTCATTTCCATACTCATTCCTCCAATTAATATAATAATCACTAATTTTTTGCCTTACCCTTTAATTCCGCCTTGAATCATACCTTCCATAAACATCTTCTGGCATATAAAAAATAAAACAACAACGGGGATTACAGATATTACTCCTCCAGCAAATAACAGATTGTAGTTGTTACCATATGGCGATAAATATGTCTGAATTCCAACCGTCAGAGTAAAGTTTTTACTCTTTGACATCACTATTAACGGCCACAAAAAATCATTCCATGCATTCGTAGCCTGTAATATCACCATTGTTGAAAATGCCGGCTTCATAAGCGGCGACATAACTTTTAGGAAGATACTAAACTCTCCGCACCCATCAATCCTGGCAGCATCCATGAATTCTTTTGAAAGAGTTTGTGCATATTGAAGAAAAAAATAAATCGTAAATGGTGCAACCATAAACGGAAATACTACACCCAAATATTTATTTAATAAATGAAAGCTGTTTATTTCATTGTATAGCGGTATCATCAGAGTCTCAATCGGAATCATCATAGTACTCATCACCAGAATGATAATGAACTTTTTCCCTTTGAACTCATACATGGATATACCGTATCCTACCATGGAACAGAGAAGCACAGAAAGCACCGTAAAAATCGTTGTTACGATAATACTGTTCTTAAACCAGGAAAAATATAACCCTTCGTTGTCCGAAAGCAGCATTTTATAGTTCTCAATACTTAACATATCTACTTTGATTTTTAATGCTATTCCGTTTTTAAATACCTGGCTCATATCGGTTACAAAAGATGTTACAAGCAGATAAAAGAACGGTGTCAATGATACAACTGCCATAATCAAAAGAATAATAAAAATGCAAAATTGATATGTACTTTTCTTCTTTTTGTTTATCATCTTTGATTCCCCCTACTGCCAATACCCAATGACTTAATATAGATGAAGTTCAGAATCATAAAAAGCATAAAAAGTATGACTGACATGGCGGATGCATAGCCCATATCAAAATGTCCGAAGGCCATTCGGTAAATATATAAAACTATGGTTAATCCAATATCTCCGGGTGAACTTTTGCTCGCCCATAATACATAACTCTCACCAAACATACGCAAACCGCCATAGGTTAAAATTGTTGTAACAAAAATTAAGATCGGTTTTATTCCCGGCAGTGTAATATAACGAAATTTCTGTACCGTATTTGCTCCATCTACATAGGCAGCATCGTATAATTCCGGCGATATCGTCTGCAATGCTGATAAAAAGTATAATATATTAAGTCCCAGCCAGCGCCAAGTAGATGTAAAAACCAGTGCTATCACTCCTATAATTTTTGTATCATACAGCCATTCCTTAGGCTCTTTATTAAATAATTGCATCAATAGGTTTAGGGGTGTATTTGCATTCCCGGCCAGAAAGAGCCTGAAAAATATACCTGCGACAACAATAGAGGTCAATGCAGGAATATAAAAAGCTGATCTGAATATATTTCTGAATGGTGTTAATTTTTGATTTAAAACCACTGCTAAAAGCAAGGGCAAAATAATATTTACGATGGTTATTCCCAGTGTAAATCCCAATGTTGTTAAAATAGCATTACCAATATGAGGATCTGTCAGTATTCTTTGATAATTATCTGCACCCACAAATTGATAAGTACTAATCCCTTCCAGTTTATAAAAACTGCGATATATCATGTAAAGCATAGGATACAGTGTAAAAACCATAAATGAAATTATAAAAGGTGCGCAAAAAAAATAAGGTGCTGTTTGTTTTGTAATTATTCTTCCTTTATTCACCGGTATCATCCTCTCATTATTATAGAATAAGCTGCCACAATATTGTTGTATTGCGGCAGCTTATTCCAAACTATTACTTGGAATTATTAATTTCATCCGCTGCACTCTTCAGTGCGTCCGCTGGAGTTTCACTCTTCTCACTTAATACTTTAAACAATATATCACCAGATACCAACGAATTTGCTAATGAAAATTTTGGTGATGCCGTAATATTGGAAGTATGGAATTTATCCTTCATGTTGATGACAATATTAAAAATATCTTTTCCAAAATAATCGGTAAATTTATTATCCTGTTTCATTACATCAGTTTCCCAAATATCCCACCTCAACGGATCAAATCCCAGTACATTCCATATCTTTCCTGCACCTTCAGCACTAATTTTTGCATCTGCTAGAAATCGAGTTGCCAGATCCTGATTTTTACATTGTGTAGTAACACTCGTTGCAGTTCCGCCAAAAACCGGATATACGCTGCTATCATCCCAGACAGGAGGAGCTGCCATTTGAATTTTACCGGACAGTTCAGGCATATAGTCCGTGAATCTTCCCATATACCACATACATTCCAACATGGAAGCCGCTCCGCCTTTTGACATAAATCCATAATATTCCTCCGTATGGAATCCACCGCCAGGTGTTGTGACTGCTGTTCCGTCCTCCAGCATACTCATCATAAAATCAAGAGTCTTGGCATTAGCTTCACTATCAATAATACAATTACCTTTTTCATCAAAATAATCTCCGCCCATTTCACCGGTCATAATATAATAGCTCCAGGAATCAGCAACTTCAAAGGTAATGATTGGTTTACCGGTAGCCGCCAGTACTTTTTTACCAGCCTCATGCAAATCGTTCCATGTGACAATGTCTTCTACTTTTACCCCGGCCTGATCTAATATTTCCGTATTGTAGTACATCATAGGTGCACCTACATGATATTCAATACCGTAATAATTATTGTCATATTTATAAATATCAAGTACCGGCTCAAGGAAGTTGCTCTTCTCCGGTTCGATAACATCATTCAGTGGAACAAATACTTTTTCACCGCCCTGCATAAAATCACTGAATTTGGCGACATTAACATCTACAATATCAGGCGCCCCGTCTCCGGACTGTAACGTAATCAGTAATTTACTATGCATATCTTCTAGCGGATAAGTCTCTGTCTTTAATTCGATCTGTTCCTCTGGGTGGTTCTCATTCCAGGTTTTCGCTGCATCTTGAAAGAAATCCGCATGCTGCTCAACATATGTCCAAAAAGTCAACTGTGTTACTTCCCCCTTTGATTCTGCCTGTTTTGTTACCTCTGTGCTCGCATTGTCTGAAGAGGCATCTCCTTTTCCTCCTGTTGGACTTAAAGAAGGCTTCGATCCGCACCCTGTAAACATTAACAAAATTACGGTCATAGAAAGCAATATTGCTATCATCTTTTTCTTCATAATTACCCTCCTATAATTTTTATTAGTGTAACTATTAACAATATTGATTCTACATTTTAGATTGTGTTTTGTACATTAAGTATATAAACCTGTTTTCTTAAAATTTTGTCCTCTTTATTTTCTTTCAATATCAATGCTTTTTATATAATCCGATGGTGAAATGCCATATACCTCTTTAAACAGTATGTAGAAGTAATTATAATTTTGTATACCGATTTCATCGGCAATCTCCTGCAACGTCAGATTTCCCTGCAAAATCATTTCCCGCGCATGTTTCATTTTTATCTGGTTAATATATGTTACCAGATTCACTCCCGTACTTTTTTTAAAGGTTCTGCTTAAATATGCGGCACTAACAAGCAATGCATCAGCCAACTTACGTAACGTTATTTTTTCTTTATAGTTTATTTCAATATATTTTATTGCTTTTTCCGAAATAGAATATTTTGAAAATGAAAATCCGCTTTTTTTCAATTCTTTTTGCATATTGATGCAAACATTAATAAGATATTTTTTTATATCCTCGCAGGTGGAAAAGGATATGCATATTTCATATGGCTGCTCTTTATTAAAGATTATTTTCTCGTCTAAATGCATATTAATAATTTTTCTTTTTAAAAACATTATAATTTCCATATACAATACCTGAATTCGTTCTCTTGGCAAATGCCTTTTTATTACATCTGTAAAAAAATAATCAAAGTATTCATTGATATTATGTTCTTTTAAATATAAAATCTCATTCAGCTGGTTAATGTTTTCATCATCTAATACTCCTGCAGGCTCTTCTATTCCCTCACTATGTACAATAAACTTTTTCCCACCCTGGAAATAATTTTCAAGCAGGACTGCTTTATCAATCTGTATTTGCTTTCTGATATGTTTAATCCCTTCAAAGGGATCTGATACAACAAACGACAATTCTAAACCACAAAATCTAAACAATGTTGATTGTATCTGCATAATTACTTCATCAATATCTTTTCTTGACTTTTCTCTTGCACTGAATGCCATTACAAATATACCAGGTTCCAGCGGCATCATAAAGTAATCCCGATAATATTTAATTGTCTCTTCAATTAACATCCGCATTGTCAGTTCATCTGTTTTTATGTCATGTAATTCACCAAAATAACAATCGGTACCCCCGATTACCACTATCATATCCTCATACAACCAAGACAATTTCATGTTTTTTAATATTTCATCCAGATTCTCAATATCTGTATACTCATAGACGATTTTATATAGCAGATCACCTTTGCTCTCTTCTGTAAACGATGGCAGCTTCTCTATTTTCTCTTCTCCTATTTCCTGAATCATGGCTTTTATCAAATCATTAATACTTTCTTTCGTAATCTGATGCTTTAATAAATAATCTTTTGCACCGTTTTTCAGACTTCCCCTGACATAATTAAAGTCTTCATACGCACTTAACGCAACTACTTTAATATTCGAATCAAATTCATTGATATAATTAATTAATTCCACGCCTGTCATATTTGGCATGCTGATATCAGTAAATATAATATCTGGTTTACACTCTTTCAGCAACTCAACAGCTGACTTACCACTACCCGCTTCTGCAATTAATTCACATCCTAATACATCCCACTCAATCATTTTTTTTAATTCCACTAACACTATCGGATCGTCGTCTACAAGCATAATATTATACATTCTTCTCACCTCGTTTTATTATTGGTAATTTTATGATTAAGGTTGTATATTCATTTTCCTCACTTTTCATCTGTAACCCATACTGATTTCCAAACAACAGCTTTATTCTTCTATTTACATTACCAACGCCAATACCAGTAAATCTTCCTTTTTCTTCATTCTTCTTATCATTCAGGATTTTTGAGAATTCCGTCTGCGCAATCCCTACACCATTATCTGTTATCTCAAAAAACATGTTCCGTTTCTTCTGATATCCGCTAATCTCTATCAAGCCTCTTCTATTTAACGGTTCAATACCATGAATAATTGCATTTTCCACAATCGGCTGTAAAATGAACTTTGGCATCAGCTTATTTTCAATCGAGGAATCAATCTTAAAATTGACATCAAATTTACTCATCAGTCGATATTCCTGTATTGTAATATAATTCTTTAGTAATTCAATCTCATCGGAAACCGTCTGCAGATTATCATCATTTTTCATACTGCCTCTTAATAAATCTATTATAGCATTCACAAGTGTTACAATTGAGTTTTCATTTTTCATTCTTGCAATAAATGAAATTGTATTCAGGGTATTTGCCAAAAAGTGAGGATTTATTTGCGCCTGCAATGCCTGGATCTCCAGTTTTCTTTTCTGTCTTTCAGCTTTTCGTATATTCTCAAGAAGACTACTTATCTCTTTTGCCATTCTATTAAATTGTTTTGCCAAAATAGTAATTTCATCATTCCCATCTTCCTTCAGGGTAATATCCATATGTCCGGTTTCAAACTCTTTAATGCCAATAATAGTCCTGTTTATAGGTAAAATAATACTATATGATACTATCGCGGTAATAACAATTCCAAAGGCTATTCCAAAAAGACCTACATAAATGAAATTTCGCATGATGGGTTCTGCGTCTGTATGCAAATATGTAAATGGAACAATACTAACCAAACACCAAGTATTGTTTATCATTTTATTATATACTATCTTATTTTCTTTTCCCTTCTGAAGGAAATAACGCTCGTCCTTTATACGGCGAATTATATCGTTATCAGAATAAACATTTCCTACCTTGATAGAATCCTCAACCGATGAAATAATGACATTGTCTTTATCCACTACAAATATTTCAGCAGACATATTATTAGCCAATTCTCTATAAATACTTTGTATTTTTTCTTCTTCAATAGTCATCAGCATATAGCCGATAATATTTCCATCCTTTTTTTTCTTAATTGCTTTTCCTAATACAATATTTTTCTCCCAACATTAACTCCTGATGCAATTCTCACCTCATAACTTTCATTCATTGCTTTAAAAATACATCTTCCATTACCTTCATTACATTCCTGTAAAAAATCTTTTAAATTATCTTCCTTCAAATTCAGACGAAAGGCATCGCTTCCATATACATTCACCGCATCACCTTGCAGAGTATATAATGTAATTTCCGTTACTATATTATCAAAAACATATTTTCTGCTCATCTTTTCAGTAATGACAACTTTTGTATTATGTTTCATTCTTTCTGTATAATTATTATAGTTAATCAATATGTCCTGAATTTCATCCATATAGCTTATTTCAATGCTGTCATTTCGAACTTTCTCCATTTTTTCCTCAATATTGGAACAAATCTGAATTAGCATAGATTCTAAAGAGCTGCTTATCCCTTCCTGAATAACTTTACTGCTTTTGTTATATAATAGTATTCCATAAATTATAATTGGTAGCATTGTAGCGAAAATAAACATGATGAGTAATCGTCTAAAAATATTTATATTTCTTAATAGTGAAGTTTTTTCTTTCCATCTTTTCAACATCCTAAAAGCCCCCAAAATGATAGTTACTCTGTATAAACCCAAATCAATTGGCTCTTTACAAAGCCTCCATCACACTTAACTTTAGCTACTGTAGAGCTTCCTTCTTTAAATCTATAAGATTTATATCTATTTCATATCCTCTTTGTAATCTCATCCGATAACCAGTAGTATATTCTTACATAAACATACCTTCTAAAAACACAATTTTTCTATATTTTATCATCATCCCAAAATTATTACCATACTTTTTCATATTTATTGCCCAACCATTGTGATCTATAGTATTACTGTTGGTTGTTTCAGTTTTTGCATTTCCGCTTTCAGATGGTCTGGTAATACGGCAGCATACAATCGCGTAGTCATATCCAAATCATACAACAATTACAGTACATTTTGTTCATAACAAAGAGAGTAGACCTCATTCAAAATCTACTCTCTCATTTTTACCGCAACATTATAATTGTCTTATTCCTTGTAATCCGGTCAATTAGCTTTTTTGCAGAATATTCATATTTTTCTTTCATACCGTTTTCAGGATAACTCTCCACAGTGCAGCTATGTATATGCATAATCGGTTCCAGAGCACATAGCGTCTCAGGATTTTCATATTCTTCTTCCAGTCCCTTCTTCACACTTTCAAATATTTTCATCAATTCTGGCATTTTCGTAAGCGATACCGACCGGCATTGTGGTCAGTAATACGAGCAATGATTTTAATACCTCCTTTGTTGTTTGTAGTGCGGTTTGAGACCCACACTTATTATAACAAGGGAGTTTTATGAAAACGCTAGAAACCATTATGGTCCACCGGCCTAGCCGGTGGTTTTTTAAAGATAGCCCTACAGCAAGAAAAAAGGTTTTCTGAAATTTTTTTCAGAAAACCTTTTTCGTTACTATTTTAAGTAATCCATAAATCCTTGGAGCGAAGTATCTTTCTTTACTGCTTTCGCTAACTTTGAATTAATATCATTAATAACTTTTTTAATATCTTTTTCTTTCGATAATTTATTGATATAGTCGTTGAGTTTTTTATTATTTTGATCCGGATTAATGCTTAGATTTCCTTCTTTATCTCTGCTAATAACCATGGAACTCATTCCGGGAACTAAGGTATCAATATTATATAATTTAATGTTATATGTGGTAAATACTACATAAGAATTTTTATCTAATCCTGGTTTAATATAAGTTTTAATATCCTGATATTTCTCAATAATATCATTTTCAGATTTTTTTTCCCCAGATGTCTGTTTTTTAACAGACTTATCATCTGCTGTCTGGTCTTTTGTATCCAAACTGTCTTTTTTCTCATCACCAAGAGAATCATAATATGTATTAATTAAATTATTAATTTCTGATTTTATATCATCCTCTGAAATGCTTTGTTCCTGATTTACATTTTTATCATCTGACGTCTGTTTTTCTTCGGCAGATAAAGTTGAAATGGTTTCGTTTTCATCGGAAGCAGGCTCCACTTCAGTTTGCAAATTTTCCTGTACCATTGTGCTGTTTTTAACAAGGTCAGTTTCCGTTTTGTTCCCGTTGTTTTTTATACTGAGACCTAAAACCAGAATAAGGGCTGCAGCTCCCACCGCGGCCAGGTATTTTTTCCATTGTTTCATCTGTTATATGTTCCTCATTTCTGTTGCATATTAAGATTGATGTGAAAAAACCATACAAATAATCTACATTCATTAATTTGTACCTCTACACCTCTACATAAGCCTAAAGGCCACTGAAGTATGAAACAAGTACTCCTTGTATGGTTTTTTTTAAACTAAATAGTTTCACAATTACCTATTTCATTAGCGGAGCTGAAATAAAAAATACCATACTTTTGACTTAAGTAAAGGTTAGATTATTATCAGCCCCCATCTTTTTAATTAATATAACTTACTGCTTTTACAGGCTGTCTGTAATTATAACTGCGTACTACAATACCTGTTTCCGGACTACTTGCGCTAATAACCTGCCCATTGCCTATGTAAAGTGCAACGTGATTAATAGAGCCGTTTCTTGAATAAAAAATTAAATCGCCCGGTCTGATATCGGATACGGAAATCGATCTTCCACTTGCGGCCTGGGATCTTGAATCCCTTGGTATGTAAATTCCATTATCAGAAAAAACTGATTGTGTAAAACCGGAACAATCCGTTCCATTGGTTAAGCTGGTTCCACCATAGACATAAGGATTTCCTTGAAACTTAAGAGCATAGTTTACAATCTTATCACGGGTAGAAGAACTGTTGGAACTACTGCTGCTTGAATTTTTTTTCTGTGATGAATTGCTTGATTTTACAGAATAACGAGCGGCATTATTTGAGGAATTGTTAGATGAATTATTACTGGAAGAAGAATCCGTTGACTGGGATTGTTCTGCTGCTTTTCTGGCTGCTTCTTCTGCTTCTAATTTTGCTTTTTCCTCTTCAATGGAGATCGCTTCTTTAAATTCCGTTGATAAATCCACATAATCAGCAGAAACATAACCTGTTCCCTGACTGCCTAAAGAAACTTTTATCCATCCGTCCATTTCCTTTTTTACTTTCAACTCTTCCCCGACAGGAAGTAAAGTAATAACAGGAGCATCCGTATTAGTTTCTTTCCTTACTTTCAAGGTAGTTGTATTTACGGTTGCGACTCTGGTTCCAACGGAATCTGCTACTTCTGCCGCTTCCTTACCTGTAACCAGGAAATCGGATTTTATGTACCCGGTAACGGTTCCTGATTTTACCTTATACCAGTCACCTTTTTTAGTAATAATTGTTGCTGCTGAATTATCATATAATTTTCCGATTATTTTACTGTCTTCACTGGGTTTCTTTCTTATGTTCACATAATCGGTTACCTGGGCGAAAGATATATCCGCATATTCTTTGAATAAATCCGAGGATAAATAATTTTTGATATCTTTGCTATCTTTATCCGAATTCTGATAAAAATCACTTAATAAAACATCTATTCCCGCAATTGGCATTTCGGCAGCTTTTGATATTGTAGCCCTGCTGGCAAAAGCTATTGTCCCTATCATACAATATGTAACAATCTTTCTTATTTTTATCATTTGAAACCTCCAACTTCATTTATTACAAATCTGTTAAATATGTTACAAATTTATTTTAAATTAAAATCGAAAATAATGCACTAGGTATATGTTGGAAATTGTGTAAATTCTTATAACTTTCCCTGAAACTTAAGAAATAGTCTCCACGAGTTTCTCCTGGAAACAAGCGTACTTGCATGGCTGTAAGCAACTGGCGGATGTTGAATTACCCCCATGAAAAATACATTCTTTAATTGCATCCACTAATCCTTATCTCTTCGTATACAGAAAGATTTTATGGAACAGGCATAAATGATAAATAAGATAATATATACACAGAAAGAAAATTTTGAATATACCGAAACTTTCCGGATCAGCTGTACCTGGTTTATAAAACAATCGGTGCTGAATTCGAAAAGAAGATTACCGAATAAATCCATATTTAAAATTAACCAAAAAATATATTCCGATAGTTTTACAAGTACTGCGGCAATAAGGGCAATGAAAAAACAAGTTCCGATAATCCCTGCAATCAATCCAGGTTTCTTTCTTATAATTTCTTTAAAATAATACTGCTTTAATAATTCTTTTGTTATTTTGCTTTTTCTGATAAATGTATGAATTCCTGTCCGTAAAAGCAGCAATAAAAGAAAGACCAGGAGGGTTAACAGGGATAGGTTACTTTCGTTAACAATCATTTTACTTAATGCATCCAGATTAACAAAATAATAATCTTTATCCGTTATACCGGCCAGCTTAAACATATTTTTCACATATTCTTCCGTAATTCCATTAACGGAATCCAAATTTGTCATATAGGTATCCGGCTGTTGATCCATAAGCGAAACAGGAATATACATGTTTTTATTTTCTTTATCTCCATCTTTTATAACACCAGTGATGGTATATGGTTTATTATCCAGATAAATTTTACTGCCTGTAATCTCAAAACCGCCGAATATCTCAAAAGCTGCATATTCATTTAACACAACTGTTCTTTGTTCTTTCTCCTGGGCCTGTTTGGTAAAATAACTGCCCTTAATAAAAGTTAAGGAAAGAACAGAGGGATAAGTATAATTCGTTCCTTTAACAGATACATTATACCGGATTTGATTTATCTTTACCTGTTTTTCCTGATTTACTTCATATGTCAGCAAAAAATTGTCATCATTGATCTGATTAATTTCATCCAAAGATATCCCCATGTTTTTATCAGTCTTTGGAGTAATCAGATATAAACCCTCATTTACTTTTTGCTTTATTAACAAATTCATTATCTGAAGAAAAACAAGGAACGTAACCATTCCAATACGTAAAATTACTCTGGTTCTATTCTTCAAAAAAATCACCTACATTTTCTACTTTTACCGTTTCACCATCCGAAAATGATTTATCGCTTAATAGTACAACGGGTTCAAAAAAATCCAGCCCGTCTGTAATTACCGTATTGTCATTATCCGAATCACCAATATATACATAGACTTTCTCTGCATAAAATTCATCTCCCAGCATGCCTTTGCGTTTCTTAATTTCATAAATAAAATATCCGTCATTATCTTCATTGATCGCCCCATTGGGAATTAACGTATAGGAGGCAGTACTTTCTTTTTCAAAGGTGATTTCGAAAGTTTCTCCTTTTAAAGCTTCCTTGGACCGAAAGGCAACGGTTACCTGTTTGGAATTTTCCACAGGGGTTATTTTACTTACTTCTCCCTCCAATTCGTAGGAAGCGTTGGACAATTCACAGGTATCACCAACGGATATAAAATCATTATCCAGCGTTATTTCACATTCTAATTGATATTCAGTACCCACACCAAAACTAACCATTAATTGTCCTGCATTTATAAACTGACCGGTTTTTACGGGAATGGATAAGACAGTTGCATTTTTGGGTGCTGAAATAACCTCATTTTCCTTAAAATCGGCTAGGGCTTTTATATAACTTTCTTTCTCTGTATTCAGATTATTTAAGTCTAATTCCTTTGATTTCAGATCCTGTTCAAAAACCTCAAGATCATGCTTTAATGCTTCTATATTATTTTTATATTCGTCCAATTGCTTTTCATAAGTATCGTGGGTTTGTTCTGTTTTTATTTTTTGATTATCATAATCCCCTTGTAATATCTCCAAATCATAATTTAAGTTTTTCAGGGCGCTTTCGGCGCTATCCAATTCTTTCTTGGAAATAACACCTCCATCATATAAGAGTTTTGCTTTCTCATAATCATCTTCCGCTTGTTTTATCTGATCTTCCAATTTCTCAATCTGCTTCTTGATTTTTATTAAATCATTTGTAGCTTCCGGTTCTTCTTTCTTAATTTCCTCTTCTAATGCAGAAATTTTTCGTTCCGTTTCTTTCTTATTCAGTTGAATCTTTTCCATATCAATTAAAATTTTATTTTTGTTCACCTCAGATTCCTTTAATTTATTATTTATTTCATCCTTATTAAAACTTAACCGAAACAGCTCCTGCCCCGCTTTTACCTTATCACCTTCTTTGGCAAGTACTTCGTCTATAGTACCCCCGATTTGAGAATAAATTTCTTCCACCTCTGACCAATCTGCCAGCCCCGTAGTCGTTTCCGATTTATTCAGCTTCCCATTAGACGGAGAAACTCCGGTTACAACAGGTAAATGATAGGAATAGATTGTCTTGGATAAAAACAGGAATAAGGTTAAAACAGCAAGAAACAGAGCTCCGATTATTTTAAATTTTTTATTGGCATTCATATAAAACCTCACTTAATTATGTAATAATTCATTTCATTCCGGAAAGTTCTATTCCTTTTTCCAGGTTTTCCTGTCCCATAAGTAAAAACCATAACGGCAAAAACATATAGATACAGGAGGCTGCAAAGATAATGCCGACTTTACCTTCGGCAATCCTAGATAAATACACCGATAACGGTTCCAGGTAATAATCTTTAATAAAGATAACGGCCTGTTCAACCAGATTCCAATATTCAATAAAAGTTAACATAATCAAAGCTGCTATGCCTGACTTCATTTGGGGTATGACAATATGAAAAAAAATATATACGGGGTTTGCCCCGTCAACGGATGCCGCTTCAAAATATTCATTAGGTATGGCTTTCATGCTTTGGTTCAGAAGAAATGTTCCAAAGGGCGAAAATATCCCCGGTAAAATAATTGCAAGATAACTTTCCTTTATATTCAACTGGTCTGCAATAATATAATTAGGAACCAGGACCGCCTGCAGCGGCATAAGCATTACTATAATATAAACCAAAAATATAATATCCTTATATTTCCATTTCCATATGGTAAATCCGTATGCGGTAAGCAAAGATATTACCACATTGCCAAGTACCACCGGAAGGGTAATTTTTAGAGAATTTATTAATAAAAGGATAAATGTTGGCTGGTTGACCAGGGTATCATAATACTGTCCCAGAGTTGCTTCCATGGGTATTAAATTCATATCAATCATTTTTTCTTTGATTCCGGCATATAAGTCAAAAAAAGAAAGTTTTGTCGTATAGTTTAAACTGATCTCCAGTTCCGTCATAAAAGAATTGGTAAAGGTAACCACCAGCGGAAAAAGAAAGAGAATACCGGTAAAAATCAATATGACAAAGGAAATTTTCTCTATGATCTTAGGTTTCATAATGACACCTTCTTTTCCAATCGAAATAGAAATTGTGTTAACAAACTAATGACAAATACCAAAACACAGGTTGCCGTTGTTAATTTCTGATAATCCAGTGAATTAAACATATTATTCATAAAATGCTGCAGCATATAAATACTTTCATGGGGATAACTGCCCGTGATCAGATAAATTTCTTTAAACACTTTGAACGAATTAATCACCGACATAATTATTACCAGAATAAAGGTGGGTGTTAAATTTATTAATGTAATACCAAAAAATTCCTGTACACTACCGGCGCCGTCAACTTTTGCAGCTTCGTAATATTCTTTGGGTATCGCACTTAAACCGGATATAAATAAAATTATATTGTAACCAAGATTTTTCCAGATAAAAATAAGAACAATGACGAAACGTACCAGAGATGTTTCCAGCCAATTAATATGCTTGATTCCTATCAGTTCTAAAAGGTGGTTAAGATATCCGTTGTAATCAAAAAACATTTTCCAAAAGAAAACCATAGACCCTGACGGTATCACTAACGGAATCAGAAAAACCAGGGTAAATAATTTCTTATGCCGAAATGTTTTTTTAATCATTATGGCAACCGCCAGAGATAAAATCATATTTAGCGGCACACATAAACCGATGAAAATAAATGTATTTTTTAGTCCCATTAAATATGGCTTATTGTGAAATAAATCAATAAAATTATTAAATCCGACGAATTTACCATCTATGGGCCGGTCAACAAAAGCATATCCTAAAGAAGTCAAAAACGGCCAAATATAAAACAAAATAAATCCAATCAGACCGGGCAGTATAAAAAATACTGCCAAGTCAATTTTTCTCTTTTTCATACTTTTTCTACTCATTTAAATAAAGTTCTACTTTACCTTGTAAAATTTCTGCTACTTCTTTAGCACTTTTACTTCCGTCAAAGAAATACTTCACTTCTTCATTAACCATATCATCAATTACCGTATCATGTATCATATAAGTATTAAGCATATCCGAGTACTGATTTAAAGCCTTGTTATAGTTATTAAATATTTCTGTCTGTTTTTCATCCAGTTCCACTGCTCCTGATTGTTTTTTCGTATCCTTGCCTGCCCCTTTATCTGTAAGCGGAACCGCATTCTTGCCTGCAATTTGAATTTGAAGCTTTGCCTTTTCTTCACCCGCCTTAATGTTAACAGGACAGCCCATTAAGGTTGTAGAAGTCTGCATCTCTTCTCCTGCCAGATATTTCAAAAATGCCCAGGATGTATTTTTATTTTGGGAATTTGCATTCATGGCATAGGCTTGTGTATAATCAAATACAATTTGATCCTTATCATTCTTTAAGATACCGGCTATTTCATCGTTTTCCGTGAACTGTCCGCCTCCGTTAAAGGTTATGTTCATTTTCTTTCCGTTATTGTCATCAAATGCCTGAAGAAGCATGTTATCACCAACTGTTCTGAATAAAAAGCTTTGGGAAGAACTTACTTTAAGCATATCCTCAGCTTTTTTTTCTACAGGTACGTTTAAATAACCGTTTTCTTCATATTCTTTTACCGTTTCCAATACTTTCTCAAATTGACCGCCGGTAAAATTAGCAGTTTTATTTTCAATATCCACAAACTGCTTATAATCTAACTGAAACAGCTGGTTGAACATTGTGCCGGCGCCAGTTGAACCGCTGGATCGGTCAAACATCTTAAGAGGATTTTCTTTATCCATATTTTTTTGATTTTCAAAAGAGTCCTGACCGATTTCAATTAACTGATCGTAAGTATAAGCCTCATTGGGGTTCAAGTTTTCCTGTTCTGCCGGATCTAATATTGTCTTATCATAGCCCAGAACATCAAAATTATAACCCATGGGAAATATATATTGACCACCTTTATAATTGGTTGCTTCTAACACATTCTGCCTGTAATCCTCTTTCTGAAAGTCTTTATCGGCATCCATATAAGCATTTAAGTCTACTAACTGACCATTTTCCGCATATTTATAATAAGGCAGGATATCCATTGCCAATATATCCGGACCTTCGCCGGTCATAAGCTCCGTATTAATTCGGTTAATATAATCATTTTCGCTTTTGGTATCTCTGTTATTCGTTATCATCTTTATTGTTCCACCATTTTTTGTAGTTGAAGATTTCACTTCCGGAGCTGTGGAAAAACTCTCAATATTTACTTTGGTTCCGGGATATTTGGCTTCAAACTCTTTTGCACCTGCTTCCAGGTAATTTTTGTAAAATGTGGAATCATAACAGTATACGGTAATTTCACCGTTCACTTCTCCGTCTAAGTTAACGGGTTCGGTTCTTTCTGTTGCTTGTGAACCGCTTTTTTGATTCTGCGGATCTTTCGTATCAGAATTGGTCTCCTGACTGCTGCAAGCTGTAAATGTGAACAATACAGTAACTATCAGGGTTAGTGATAGAAGTTTCTTCATTTCATTTCCTCCTAAAATAATTTTAAATAATTTATGTAATTATTCTACGAGGATAAGTATATTTTCCCAATATGAAGTTGTTATGAAGTTAGCATGTATTATAAATGAAGATAAATCAAGAGCTGCTGCTCTTATTAAAATACAGATTAAATTTAAGTCCTTCCAGTGTATTCACTAATTCATAAGGTATCTGCAATGCTTCCAGGTTTCGTTTCACAATATATAAACCTAAACCGGTGCCGCTTTTATTGCGGTTTCTGCTGTAATTACGTGTAAAAAAGGGTTCAAAGAGTTTATTTAGTTCCCCTTTCGGTATATTCTCACATTGATTTTCTATTGATAAACAGATGGAGCTATCCTTTTCGGTTATATGAATATTTATATTTCCGCCCTCCGCAGTATATTTGACGGCATTGGAAATAATATTGGAAATAACCGTTTTTAATGTATTTTCATCTGTTTTGATTACTACGTCCGAATTTGGCTTTATTACATTTAATTTCTTCTCTTCCATAAATAACCGGTTATTTTCTAAGGAAAGCTCTAAAAGCGGTAAAATTCTCACCGATTCTGTTTTTAAAATTTTTTCGGTGGAATCCAATTTAGAAGCATATAATATTTCATTTATAAGTTTTGTAAGATTGTCGATTAATTTTTTACTTTCTTTTAAGTACTTTTCTTTATCTTTGTATTTACCCACATCGTCAATCATTCCCTCAACAATCCCATATAACGCTGATATGGGCGTTTTTAATTCATGACTTGCCGCACGCATAAAATCTGTTTTCGATTTCTCCAGCTCCGTAACTTTATCCATCTCTATTTTAAGATTTGTAATATTGGAACATAACTTCTGATATAACAAATCCATGTTTTCAGAAAGTTCACCCACCTCATCGTTTGTACGGATACCGGACTGAATGCCGGGAGTGAGATTCTGCATATCCCTGGCAGTATGGGACAGCTTAACAATAGGTTTTGTCATTCGTTTTGAAAAATAATAGGATGCCAATAAAGCGATAAGGATATTTACAGCAAAGAGATACGGCATAAGAGAAATGATCACACCTTTGGCTTCGTTGATCGGCTGCATGGTTCCAAATATGGATATATAGGCTATGCCATTTTTGCCTATCTCTTTTTCAATCATAATGGAAGCGCTGTCATTTTTTTTAATAAATAGTGCTTTGCTTTTTGATCCATCTAAATCATCTGTTATAAAATCTTCTTTATTCATCTGAATTGAAATTTTAGCAAGTTTGTCATTTTTATTATAATATAAATTAAAAGGTGAGGATAACTTAAGCATCAGGTTATCCGCAGTATCATATGCTAAAGTTATTGCATTATTCTGTGCGGAAAAATCTGAAATATAATGAGCTATCTCATTTTCTGTTTTAGCGGATTGAATGTTTACCGCAAGATTATCTGCATTGGTTTTTAAAACTTTATTTTTTGAATAAGTATAATAATCCGGTAAAACCAGATAAAGGATACCAAAAGAAATGAATATTACAAAAGTAATCAGCAGGGAAGTGTAAATAAATGTATTACGTACGATTCCTCTTTTTCTAAACATCTGTATCACCTGCTCTCTCCAATATTCGGTATCCGACTCCTTTTACTGTTTCGATAATATTAACTTTAAATTTTTTACGCACATTCTTAATATGTACGTCTACGATTCGGTCGTCTCCGAAATAGTCATACCCCCATACCAGATTCAATAACTGTTGTCTGGTAAGCACTTTTCCCTGATTTGTCATTAACACTTTCAAAAGTTCTAATTCTTTTAAAGTTAATATTACTCTTTCCCCATTCTCAAAAGCAGTATAACGGTCTAAATCTATTGTGACCGGACCAGCCTTAAGTGTACCGGCCTGACCGATTCTTCTTAGCAATGCTTCCACACGTTTTACCAGCAATTTTGGTGAGAAAGGTTTTGTTACATAATCATCTGCCAGTGCATCAAAGCTGGCAGACTGTGTATTTTCATCATCAAGAGCTGTTAACATCAGCACCGGTGTATTATTTTTATTTCGGATGGTTTTTAACAACTCCAATCCTGTAATCTCCGGCAGCATAATATCCAGGATATACAAATCAATGGTTTCATCCTTTTTTATAATATGATGGGCTTTTTTACCATCTTCTGCCGAAATAACCAGATAACCTGCTTCCGACAGATATTCCTCAACAACTTCCCTGATATTCTGATCATCTTCCACTATAAGAATTTTATTTAACACACTAACACCTCAAAATTAAATTTTTCGTCCAACCGTTCTTTACCATTATACATGGACAATATGAAGTTAGTATGAAGTTTTTAGTAAAGGAATGGACATCTATAAAACTTCAATGCTATAATTGGAAAACAAATCTGAAAGAAAGGATTGATATCATGTACTTATGTAAGAAAATTTTAACCGCATCCATCGCCCTTGGCCTTGTTACAACAGCAGCAAGCCTTTCAGTAACATTAGCAGCAACCGTTGCTTATGCAGCTGGTGAATCCAATCCGGATTCGGAGATTATATTAACCTTAACAGATGCGAAAGAGAGATTATTAGAAGAAAATACGGATTTAGAATTATTGGAAAATAATCTGAATAATTTATATTACCAACTCAGATCCTCCAGGGAAGATTTAGAGAATCTGGAGGATTCACAGGAGGATTATGGCGAAAATCTGGAGGATTTAAAAGCAAAGTTAACTGATTTGGAAAATGAAAAAGCAGCTTTTATCGCCGATCAGGAGGCTCCTCTGACTCCTCCCTTGTCCACCGATGAATATATAAACCGACTTATTGATTTTGATATACGGATTTCTCAGCTTAACCAAACCATAAACTCCCTGACTAACAATATAGGGTCATTAAATGATAACGAAAATTCATTAGAAGCAAACATAGATTCCATAAGAAATAATATTGATTTACAAGAAGAGAACAAGGCTATTACGGAAGAGAAATTAAAATATAATTTGGAAAAAATATATATTCAGATTTTAAGCCTTGATTTAGAAATAATCAAAAAAGAGAGTACACTCTCCTTAACTGAATTAGCCTTTTATAATGAAAATCTTAAATTGCAATTAGGCCTGACACAGGTGAGTAATGTAAAAAGTACGGAAGAAACTTATCTTTATGCAAAAAATAATCTGGATTCGTTACGAAACCAACAAGACCAACTAATGAATGAACTAAAAGTTTTAATGGGTTATCCAACCGGTACAAAGGTTAAATTAGAAGACATTTCTCTTAATGAAATAACACTGCCTTCTTACCAGGACGGTTTAAATGAAGTACTTAAGGACGGTGTTGAAATTAATTACCAGAAAATGTTATGTGATAATCAAAAAGATTATATTGATGACCTGGAAGACGAATATGACGGCTCCGAAAATGAAATCCGCAATGAAAAATATAAATTGGAGGAATATGAAATAAATCTAAAAAAAGTAATGACTGCTGCGGAAAATACTTACTATAATAATTATCATGATTTTGAACTTTTAGGTGATTCCGTAGATTTATTGGAGGAACAGTTAACTCATACAGAAAGCTTAAATAAACAAAGTCATATGCAATACGATTTGGGAGTGTTAAGTAAAGAAGATTTAGCAGCAAAAGATGACGCTTATCTTCAGGCTCAGCTTACCTTTAAGCAAAAACAATATGAATTTGCCGCGGCTGCCTCCGCTTATAACATGGCAGAACAGGGTTATTTAATTAATTAAAGGACAGTACAAGACATTTTTTATTTTTTTTAATTCAGCATAATTACTCCCAAAGAGGCTTCTGCAAAATTCATAAACTAAAATTTGTATCAGACAAATTAAGCCGTTTGAGATTTTACAAAAGCCTCTCAATTTTTTATATTTTTTTGTACACAGCTACCACCCGCTAAATATTTACCTTAATAACGGCTATAGCTCTATATATTAAATTGCATATTATATAAATGAGCATAAACATTATTAAGTTCTAATAATTCTTCATGGGTTCCCTGTTCTTCAACTCCATTATCCGTTAATACGATAATTTTCTTCGCATTTCTAACAGTAGAAAGACGATGGGCAATGACAAGCGTAGTCCGGTTTTTAATTAACTTCTCCAGGGAATCCTGTACTGCCTTTTCACTTTCATTGTCCAAAGCACTTGTGGCCTCATCAAAAATAAGAACAGGCGGATTTTTAAGAAATACCCGTGCAATACAAAGTCTTTGCTTCTGTCCTCCTGATAACTTAACACCTCTCTGTCCGATATCGGTATCGTATCCATCTGGTAATTCCATTATAAACTCATGGGCATTTGCCTTCTTTGCCGCTTCCATGATTTCCGCAAGACTTGCACCAGGTTTGCCGTAACTGATGTTTTCTGCTATGGTTCCGGCAAATAAATATACATCCTGTTCCACAATACCGATGTACTTTCTTAACGATTTCAGCTGTATATCTCTGATGTTGATACCATCTAACTTAATTTCTCCTTCATTCACTTCATAAAAACGGGGAATTAAGGAACAAAGAGTAGTTTTCCCTACTCCGGATGAACCAACCAAAGCCACATAATCTCCCACTTTAATGTCCAGGTTAATGTTTTTTAATACATAATTATAATTATCTTTATATTTAAAGGAAACGTTATTAAATTCTAAATTTCCCTCAGCCTGGTCCAGCTCACATGCATCGGTTTTGTCTTTAACATCCGATTCAACCTCCAATATATCCATAAAACGGTCAAAACCGGTAATCCCCTCCTGGTAAAGTCTGGCAAAATTTATCAGCCTCTGAATTGGTTCCGTCAGGTTACCGATACATAATAAATAGGTAAGCAGATCCGCCAAATCCAAAGATGCTTTAATAATCGCTGCTCCTCCAAAAATAATGACCGCAATTGTTATTAGTTGAGTAAAAGCATACAGGCCTTCATAAAAGTAAGTCTCAAATTTATAACTTTCCCTTCTGCTTTCAACAAAACGTTTATTCTGATATGCAAATTTCTTTTTCTCTATTTCTTCATTGGCAAATGATTTCACTACCCGGATACCGGATAAAGTATCTTCAACCTGGGCATTGATATCACCAATTCTGTCTTTACTGGTTCTTAAGGCAATATTCATTTTTTTATTTAAATAAAAACCAAAGACCGCCATAACAGGCAAAAATAAAAAGACCAGTATAGTCAGACTAACATTAATATTGATTAAAATGATAAAAGCGCCGACAAACTTTAAAATTGATATGACTATATCTTCCGGTCCATGATGATACAATTCTGTTAAAGATAATATATCGTTTGTAATTCTGGTCATTAACTGGCCGGTTTTCTGTTCATCATAAAAGCGAAAAGATAATTTTTGGTAATGGTCAAATAATTCGATACGCATATCACTTTCCATCAATGCTCCCATCATATGCCCCTGATAAGAAATGAACATATTGCAAACCGTATGGATAAGTACCAGGACAAGCATCAAACTGCCGACCATATAAATCCGATTACCGCCATCCGTTAAATTACCCTCTAATACATTTTTAGTAATATATCTGGTGCAAAGAGGGAGTATCAGTGTAATAGCCGATACGATAAAAGCACACGCCAGGTCTGCGGACAATAAACCCAGATATGGCCTGTAATAAGATATAAATTTTTTGAAACGAGAATGCATTAAAATCTCCTCCATAATATCGGAGGGTTAAATTATAGTCGCCCTCCAAACTTTATTCATATTTGCTTTTATTGTTTTTTTCATGTGATACACCCTTTCTGAGAAAATTTTATTATATGGCTTTCAGACTGCCGTCTAAGCGATACATATAATCGTATTTATTTTATATCATTTTATAACTTAAGTTAAGAACTTTTTTAATTATAAATATTTTTTCCCTGCTATCCAACACTTCCGATTGTAACAAGAGCATTATAATCAAAATCATGTACACTTAATTTTAGTAATTTCAAAACGGAAACTGCAAGACGTGCTATAACCGTATCCTTAATATCTCTGGAATTTCATTTTCTTAACAGTTAAATCGGCTCCGTTTATTTTAATTTTTGTTAAGTCTGCTATCCCCAGACCTTCTTTAGACGCAAGTTTTACATGCGGTACTTCCTCTAAGGAAAATCCCATAAAATCCAGGGCCGCGGTATCTACTGCAACCGGGTCAACTCCGGCAAAAACAATATTGGATTGGACCGGGCGAACCCATAAGGGACCGTCTCCCTCACCGCCTATAATGCCGTCAATTACCGCAAAATCCGGTTTCCTAATTTTATTAATATCAACGATAGCTTTTTCAAGCCCCCATAGATGCAGGTTAAGCTTTGTTCCTGTTCCATAAAAACCGGTTGGAGGGACCCCAATAGAATTTTTAAGGCTTAAGGTAACACCGGCTTCGGTATGGGTCTTTAATTTTGCTACACTAATTACAATATCTGCATCCATGTATATTTTAGGAATAAGCAGATCCTCATTTGTTAAGCTGCCCTCCGGTTTTAGCCTGTAACATTCATCCTCCTTACACTCGTCCATGTTAAATAATTTTGCACCGGATATTTTATTAAATTTTGCCGGCTCAAACTCATCTCCAAAAGGGGATGCTTCTGCAATAATAATTTTACCGGCACCACATTCCTTAACCATATTAACTACTTCTTGTACAACTCTGTAATCAGTAGTTACTGCCTCGTTCGGCAAGGATGGTTTTACCAGGTTTGGCTTAATTACTACCGTATCATTTGCTTTTATGAAACCCTCAAGTCCTCCTGCATTTAAAATGGCGGTTCTCGTCACTTTATCATGTTCACTGCCTAGTCCAATACCAACGGTTGGTTCTGAATCCATTTTTCTTAAGGATCTTTTCATTTTTTCTTCCACATGTACTGGTATAGGAACCGACTTATACATTTAAAACCTCCCATACGTTAAAATAATTAATTATATCTAAATTTCTGATATCAATAATAAAACTGTTATGTTAAGCTCATATATTTATGCCTACATTACTATAATATGTTTTTTTACAGTTTTCGTGTCTTTTTGCCCCTGCTTTTATACAAGCAAAAAGGCTGCCGTAAATTAATAATTTTATTGAACTTGTATAAATGCAAGTAATAAAATAGATAAATTTTACAACAGCCTTTTTTTATTCATTTCTTGTTATTAGATTCACATGTCTTATATACACCAGTGTTGGTACAGTATTTACCTTTTCGGAATGACCCTATACCAGGCTTCTTCATAACATTTTCCGTCAAAAGTATCATAATACATTTCAAACTCATATCCGGGAATCAAATCATAGTTAGACGTTGGAAGCCAGTCGGTATAAACCCTTGCTATCAAAGCTTGTGTTTCCTTGGATGTATCCTCTATGCCATGAGGTTCATTTACAAATATCGCCCAGGTTGCAGCCGGAACATCCACAACCGTATAATCCGTTGTGTCAGAAAGGGGAGTTTTTAAACTGCAAACCATATACGGAAATTTCGTTCCGTTCATTTCTCTGTATCCGCATACGGCGTTAAGGGAACTGGGATAATTCGCTGACTTAGCTAACTTATCATATTCTCCCTTGTCCATAAGTTCCGTCCAGAATTTCGGTATTTCTTTTAAGTTTTCTCCATCCTTTGTATCGAAAATCCTTTCAATACCATATACCTGGAATGCTTGTTTTTGTACAACTCGGTAATTCATTTCGCTATCTCCTTTAATTGTTATTTGAAAGGAAATACGTGGATAGGCTTTTATACTCGTACCTAACTTGCGGGCCGTCGTAGGGGTAATGCCATGTAATAATTGAAATGCCCTGGTAAAGGATTCCGGTGAATCGTAGCCGTACTTCAGTGCCAGATCTATTATTTTGATGTCACTGTTCTGAAGCTCAAATGCAGCCAATGTCATCTTTCTTCGTCTAACATATTCAGATAACGGAATATTTGTCATAAAGGAAAACATTCGCTGAAAATGATAGACCGAACAGCAGGCTGCCTGTGCCACTTTTTCGTAATCCATTTTCTCCTGAAGGTTATTTTCAATATAATCAATCGCATTATTCATGTTTTCAAGCCATTTCACTTGTATCTCCTCCTTTCCAATAAAGTATAACAATAATGTACTCCAAATACCTTGCAATAATTGCACAAAACTGCTAGATTAAGCACTACTTCACCAACTGTTAATTTTATTTCAATACTTTATCAATAAAGGAAAGACACCGTATCATACTATCCGCCACTTCCTCTTGAATATCCGTAAAACAGTAATTAAAACCCGGAAATAAAAGGCATAAGTTATAATCCTTACCCTTGTTAACGGTAATATAATTAGGCTTTCGTGTACCTGTCTTGTCAGTCTGGGTACAGTAACCGCAATTATCACATTTTTTATTATATTTTATAATGAAATCCTGAAGTTCCTCCTCCATGGATTTAAAAGCAGACAGAACTTCTTTCGTTTTTGGCAGACGCAGGCAGAAATATACCGGCTGCCATATAAAGGGATCATATTTTGCAGAGATTCCGCCGTGAGTACGTTCAGCCCATGCATCTTTCACAGGCTGCTCCTTGGAATCGTAATTTTTTACATAATCAAGTGCTATCTGATTATCCCTGTTATCAATACGAATATATCCATTTTCCTCCAGGAAGTTAATGAGCTTCTCAAAGGCCTCTTCCTTTCCGCAAAGACGTTTATATATGTCACATGCATAGGAGTACTTAGAGTTATACATACATCTTGAAAAGGATAGTAAGGATGCCCCCGGTTTGTCCGTAAGCAATTTCCACCCATAAAATAAATCCCCGTATTCCTCATGGATAAAGACCTTACGGTTATCCTCCACCCCATACTTTAATCCTAATGAATTCAGAATATTAAGATGATTTTTATTGATTTTCAATTCATTCCAGGCAACAAGTCTGTTTTTATCCAAGCTCCCCTTATTACCTATAGTAAATAAAACAGCCAGAAAATCCTCTATTTTTTTACTGATACGTCTCATCTGATTCGTTAATTCCGGTTTTTTATCCGCACTTTTATTAAACCGGTTAGTATGGGCATCGTCAGCATGAGTGCTTGTAAACAATAAACCAGGGTCATCGTACAAAATCCGGTAAATATCTTTCATAAAATCATAAAACTGTTTTTGCGCCTGCTCGGATACGGTTTTATCATATACGGGGACAAATTCGGGGAAAGTATCCAAATACATATGTATGATTCTTTGTTCTAAATTTTGAAATTCCATGATATCCTCCACACAACATAATAAATACACATAAATTCATATTACCATATAATTCCATATAATAAAACAAAAAATTTAAACTTTAATATATCAGCTTTCTAATGCTCCTTTTGGTTAAAAAAAATAAACGGAGGTATTCTTTATTTATACGACCGTTTATTTAAGACATATACCGACTCATGTCTGTGGTTAAACTGTTTTGCTGCCTATTCTGTCAGCCTATTTAATAACTACAGGTATCCGGATTTCAACCTTACAGGTATCCGCAGCGTCATCCCATTCCACATATTTTTCAATGGTAGGTAACCCAGACTTCTTATATTTGCTTTGAGGAAGAAATTCCTGGTTGATTCGATGCCAGGTACTTCCAAGGATATTATCCGATATTGCTCCTTTTGCTTCAAATATAAGCCAGGTAGCGTCAGGATATACATAACTTTCATATCCGGGAATATCCTCTTTCTCCCATTCAATACCGCACATATAATCATTACTGCCGTCTTCACCAAAGCCAAAACATAATCCTAAATCGCATAAGTGCCCGCTTAACTCTTTCATAAATTCTGCGCTGCCGTCACTTTTAACAATTGCCCAAGTACCCCCTCCATATGGAGTCGTCCTTCTTCGGCCGATTACCTTAAACGGTTCCCGATTTACTTTTGTGTAATTCATTTTATAAACCCCCTTTATAGTAAGTTCGAAGTGCAGCCGGCAATAGAATGTCAGTTTAACATCCGGTTTTCTGGCCATAATAGGCATAATACCATGCATCCGCTTAAAAGCGACACTGAATGCATCGGCTGATTCATAACCGTATTTCATGGCGATATCTATTACTTTCTCCTCCGAATTTTGCAGATCATAAGCCGCACAGGTAAGTTTTCTGTTTCGGATATATTCCGATAAGGGTATGCCTGTAATTTGTGTAAAAGAACGCTGAAATACGGAAATAGGACACCCCATTATCTTACTGATCTGTTCATAATCTATATCATTATTCAGATTATTTTCCACATAGTCTATCGCACTATTCATTCTATCAACCCAATCCATTGCTTCACCTCCTGGATATAGTATAAAGAGTTTTAATTTCATATGCCCGTCATTTACCATACAGAAAATAACGGATTATATATCAGTGTTTACTGCCTGTTTTACCAAAGGGATAATACGCCATGGAAGTTATGGAATCCTCAAAACCGTATTTCTCATATATTGGCCTGCCCATATCCGTCCCATGGAGCTGTATTCTCTCACAGCCTGTTTTTTTTGCCTCATCTACCGTCAGTGATAATAGTTTGGAGGCTATACCGTTTCTGCGATATTCCGGTAAAGTGTATATGTTACCTATGTAAGCTGTCTTACCATTGGGGCACCAGTCATTTGGTGGTAAAGTATAAAAGGTAACCCCGCTCATAGCAATGATCTCTCTGTTTATTTCAGCAACCAGGACCATATAGCTCTTTTCTTTATATCCATTTATCATGTATTGTTTTGTATTTATCCCAAGTTTTTCTATGTTTTCTGCAGTTAAATCCCCATCTGCGTTTAACATTGATAAACGTAATCCAGTCAACATATCAATATCATCCATATCAGCTATTCTGTAGCAAATCATGTTATTTCCTCCGCAGTATGAATTATTTAATTTTTATCAAGATTATTTTATCTGATTATATGGATGGTACCGTCCTTACGTAAAGGTGTGTTTGATTCCTTTCCGATATATCCAATCGCAGCCGAAGAACAGATAGTATGTTCTTTGGGAATTCCGAGTTCCGACAAATAGTTACGAAGCTCCTGGTCATTTCGCAGCCAATGCAGATGGTTAATATAACAGCTGCCTAAACCCAGTGATTGAGCAGCCAGAAAAATATTCTCAAGGGCAAGGGCACAGTCTGCCATAGCATTTTCATAATTAGGACGGTTAGTGGCTATTATAAGGGTCGGAGCATGATAGTAAAAATTATAATCTTCCCGGCTCGAACTTGCTTTGGCCCCAAGTTTTCCGGGATAATCGTCATCCGGAATCCAGTGCTGAAACCCTTCCCGTACCAGTTCATTGATTTTTAGAAGGATGTCTTTATTCTGGATTGCAGTAAACAGCCAGCTTTGGCTGTTACTTCCGCTTGGTGCCCATCTGGCAGCCTCCAGCAATGTTTCCAGCTGCTCCTCTTTTATCTGCTGTTCTGTGAATTTACGTGTACTTCTCCTGGCAAGAATACAGTTTACTACTTCATTCTTAATCATTTTTATCACTCCTTTTATCTTTTTTGGAAAGATGGTTTTTACAACGAATAGTTATTATTTACATTACTAAACATAAAACAAAATTATCGCAATGTTCCTTTGTTTGTTAAAAATTCCTTTGTATTCATATTTGAGGGGATGTTACAACATCCCCTGATTCATTTAGCTTATATTTTTTATAATTTCAACCTTTGGTTTTTTGCTGCCATCAGGCTGTTTTAAAACAGGCGGAGTCCCGGTTATAAAAATCCTGAGAATTTTGGGCGAAGCAATAAAAATTGGTGTATTCCCGTCCGCATCGGAAAGAACCACGACTCCAAATTCGTTACGGTAAACATCACCGGAGGCTGAAATTGTCGGACCAAGTCTCATTTCTACCGGTGTACCGATGGTGAGATAGGATTGAATCGCTGCAAACAAATCTGAGTAGCAGCTTACCGGCAGGGGATCCGGCGGAGTCAGGTAGGTAAACCCAGGATTATATACCGTTCCATCTCCGGGATAAATAACGGTAATGTTTTCAATCGGTATTATTTCAAAGTCATTATTAGCATCCATTAATCGTAAAAGACCCGGTTTCTGTGCACCCGGTGCAGTATATAAATCAAGCGGTACACCTGAGTAAGAAGCAAGTGACTCTGAATATATTGTCCATGTATTGGTTCCATACGTCGTAATCATCTGGGAAAGTATATTGATAAGCTGATCGACTGCAAAACAGTACATATTTGCAGGTTCTGTTATATCATCCCTTGTTACAGCCAGTGATGCTTTAATTGGAATCTGGTCGGAATAATAATAATTTCCCGTAGCTGCATTTATTAAGGAGAGTGTGGCCGGAACCGTTGTAATTTCAATGATTCCGATACCCATCACCTGACCTGATTTCATGTTTGAATTACCTGTTATAAGGTCTCCCTCGGAAGATGTCAGTACAAGTACCACACCATTTGCATAACTGGATGATTGTGTTACAACGAACCAATTTACCACATATCTTCCCGCCTCATTGAAAGTAATGACACCCGTTGTATTATCGTAGTCTATATCTCCTGTGGAATGTGACACCAAATCAAATATAACATTTTCCGAAGGACCTATATTTCCTAAAAGTGTACGTTCTATCTGTAAAGCTATATTTCCCATAATAACTCTCCTTTATAATATATTGGCATATTTATACACCAAGGAATTCTGTCAATTCATAGCGTAATTTGTCAATATAATATATGCCAAATATAATTATGGGTTCCATAACCGATTTAAATTTTAAATACGGAACGTCAAGTAATATCCGTATTGGGCAAAACGCTCATCAGTTAACATAGGTAATATTTGTAATATTATTATAATTATATTAGATATTATTTGCGGTACAAGGTATAGTCCTGCATTTCCCTGATAAATCCTGCCTCCGACAGGACTCTTGCTGCTCCCTCGGGATATTGTTTTACGGTTATCCGGTTAAGCACCGGAAACAGCCGGCGTTCTGAAAAATAACGGGTAAATTCAATAAGAGCCTCTGACAAAAATTCTTCCTCAAAAATCCGGAGCACTTTACCCTGTTTTTCGAATACGGCTATTGGTATACCCGCACGTAAGGCTACCGCAGTTCCAATTACATTGATAAAAGCCCTCTCCGGTTTATGAGGCAGTATCTTTCCCCAAGGTTGCGCCGGGTCTGCTGCTGTAAGCCATACAATTTGATTCACAGGTTGTTCCAATGCCAGGATTGTTCCACCATAATCTTTTTCTCTAATATACTGCATGCCGGAAAGGCCTTCAATAAAATATCCTCTCCGTACACGACCGGTATACTCCCATACACGCAATACTTCCAGTGCTGCCGTCCAATTAATATCTTTTGCTGTTTCACGGCATATAAGGACCGCACGGTCAAATACCCGCTCCAACTGCTGTTCCATGGTTAACTGTTTTATAGGCCTTAATACTTCCCATCTTCCGGTTGTGAGCGCTTTACTCCTGGCGCTGACTCTTTGCCTTGGGGAAGCTTTCTCCATTTTGTCTTTCATTTGCCACATGCGTACCGGCAGAAAACTGTCTGCAAAAACGAGTCCTTTTTCAGCAAGAGTAAGCAGACTATTGTATGGAGAACCTCCCTCTATAAGCGGGGAAAGTCTTTGCATAAAGCTGGCACCCCGTTTTAATAAGGCTTCATACAGGATTTTCTCATCTCCGTCCAAAGAAGCCGCAACACTCGATAAGTCAGCATCCCAATCGATATCGTCATACAAATGAAAACTAAGCCCTCCATCCGCAGAAATTTTCCAGAATACGATTCCTTGTGAAAGGAGGGTATCCAACAGCTCTGCTCTGTATCCTATAACTCTGGCTGGAAAAATTATATTCTCCCACATAGCAGCAGGATATGACTGATCACAAAGTACAGGCAGGGCATTTTTTAACTGTTCCAAAGGCGGTCCCATTCTGTAAATACGGTTTGCAAAAAAAGCGGCATAACTTTCCGACGGCAGGGTTTTAACCTGTATGCGCCGTTGTTTAACCGTTTCTCTTTGTGCACGGTCATACAGTTCCCCATGATAATATAGGCCTTCCCTTTCTATAACCAGTTTTTGCTGGGAAAGATCATTCAGTACCTCCCTTGCAGTTTCTTCCGTCCAGAAGTAACGTTCACCGATTTGTTCAGCCGTAAATACTCCCCGATATCTTAAAACCTTGCGGACAATGAACATCCTGGAATTCTTATCTCCTTCTTCCAATGCGGCATGGTATCTGTCTTTATGTTCTGCTGCTATCCATAAACCCGGTTCAATATACATGGCTTTCCCCTGTTTTACCAGACTAACCAGCCATTCGATAGGTACCGCAAGTTCCCCGGCAATCAAATCCCCTTCTGCCATTAACAGAGAATGGAGCTGCTTTTCATCTTCCGGAAGCTTTTTCCGCTCAGATACCTTAGCCAGCACTTCCGGTTCCGGTACTGTAACCTGTGCCTGTTCTAACGCTTCTTTCGCCGCAACCTGGATGCCAACAGGGGTTGGTGCATAATCGTACATCATGGAGGCTTCCGTCTGCTGCCGTAAAAGCATTGACATAGGAGACGGTGTTTCCAGATACATTTCCCGGATTTGGATAGTACCGGCCTGTATTCCTTGTAAAACCCTCTCAACTCCCGGCAGATCCCAATAATCCTCCAGACACTCCCGCTTCGTTTCCCTAATTAACGGATGTTTCTCCACTTTGACCAGGGAATCCAGCATTTCTGCACTTCGAATCCGCTGCACCCATAAAGGCTGACGTCCGGCTTTTCTAACTCCCATCATCAATGCCCTGGCGGAATTGTAGCGAAAGTTCATGTTAAACAATGGTGTGGCCGGAAGAAGTGCTGCAAGTGTGGATTTTGCCGAATCCGGACGTATCCGGTATAGCAGTCCTTCCGGAACTGCTTCATCCCCATAGGGCAGCAGCAAAAAACCGTCATCATCATCCACGTAATTAATATTCATGTTCAATTCATTTCTGGCAGCTTCCCCTGCAAGAATTGCAAGAGGACTGTTTATCTGTCGCCCAAATACGGAGTGTACCATCATCTGATAACCAGTTTCATCCTTAAAATGTTCAATGATGATAGTGGAATTATCCGGCAGTCCTCCGGTCGCTTCTATCTGACGTTTTATATAATCTCCGGCATCAGACGCTGCTTCCTCATCAAGTCCAAGTCTTTTTAATTCATTTTCAAGCTCATGAGACCTATAAGCAATCTCTAATTTGTTAAAGATCTTTCCAAAGGCAATACCGGTCTGCATACTCCGGCCTTTTATTTCTCCTTTCCAGAACGGCAGTCTGGCACCGGAAACCGCTGCAGGGGAAACGATAACCGTATCTTTTTGTACACTTGCAATTTTCCAGGCAAAAGTACCCAATAAGAACCGGTCCCCGATTCTGGACTCATAAACAAATTCTTCATCCAGTTCACCAAGTTTTACTCCGTTTTCAGTTTTTACGTTATACAAACCCTTGTCCGGTATGGTACCTCCTGTGGATACCGCCAGCATCCGGCTGTAAGTATCTCCTTCTGCATATCCATGTATTCTGTCATAAAGAAGCCTGGGCCGGACCGGTATATCACGGTCATGTTCATAATCCCCGGCCAGCATACATAATACATCGTGTACATCCTCCCTGGTTACCTCCCGGAAAGGATAAGCACGGGGCAAAAGTTCCATAACTTCATCCAAGCCGTATCCGCCGTTAACCGACATGGACACCAAATGCTGGGCCAATACATCAAGACATAGTCTGGGGGGATGGGAGTACTCCACTCCCCCATTTCTTGCTGTTTCTGCAGTCATTCCGCAATACAAACTTTCTGCTGCCGCCCGCGGAAACATATGCATTACACTGACACGTCCGGGATTATGTCCGGCACGGCCCAATCTCTGCAGGGTACTGGAAATGGATCGGGGACAGCCAATCTGAAATACCTGATCGATATCGCCTACATCAATTCCAAGTTCCATGGAGGAAGTGGCACACAATAAGCGCAATTCCCCGTTTCGAAGCGACTGCTCCACTTCAAAGCGCTGCTCTTTGGATAAGCTTCCATGGTGGGTTCTTGCAAAACCCTCTCCTCCTAACTGGTTAACATAGTAGGCCAGTTTTTCTGCATACATCCGGCCCTCCACAAATGCGATGACACTTTTCGTATCTTTACAGTAAGCATAGACGGTACCGGCAAGTTCCTGCCAGATCGGGTCCCGGCTTAATGGCTTTTTCTCAGCGAAAGGACTGGTTATGATAAATTTTATCTCTTTCTCCATCTTCGGGGCTACAAGAGTCACGGGATCCGGGGATAAATATTCGGCGGCACGGCTTAACGGTTCAATGGTTGCTGAAAGTCCGATTCTTTGCAGCTTATTTTGACATAGCTTGTCCAGCCTGGCAATGGAAAGCATTAAGTGAGCTCCCCTTTTGGAGTCGATCAGTGCATGGAGTTCATCTATGATTATATAGCGTGCCGTTTGCAGGATAACCTGTCCTGTTTTGCCGGTCAGCATCAGGTATAAAGATTCCGGTGTGGTAATTAGTATATGAGGCGGAGTTTTTATCATCCTGCGCCGTTCGTTCTGGGGTGTATCACCGGTCCGGATGGCAATATCCAAATCCGTCGGTTCTTTACCTTCTTGTTTCCGTTCCTCATTTTTTATTCCTGCCAAAGGGCGCCGCAGATTTTCGCGGATATCTCCTGCCAGAGCTTTTAACGGGGATACATAGATTAGCTGCAGTTCCTGCTTTAAAGTACCTTCCCTGGCCTGTGCTTTCAGCCTGTCGATAAATACCAGAAAGGCTGACAGTGTCTTTCCTGTTCCGGTAGGTGCCGATACCAGAGTATCCCCACCGCCTGCTATGGCGGGCCAGGCTGCCTTTTGTACCGCTGTGGGGCCCCCAAGGGAGTTGGTAAACCAATCACTTGTATACTGACTAAAAAGCTTTAGAGAATCTGATTCCATAAAATTATCCTCCTGTCAGGTTTATTTTTTTCTTTTCTTTATCCCGACACAACTGCTCCTACACTAATATTTATCATTTCGAACAATCAACTTAGTTTTTAGTATAACATATATACGAAAACTTCAAAAGTACTTTCAATATAATGTCATTTATTTAATCTCACTGTTTGTAAAAATAATAAAGTGCTGTTCTTAGAAATCTCCAAAGAGCAGCACTTTTACTTTAATGATTCTACTTATGGCTTTACGGTGTGATGTTACATTTTAAAAATCAACATAGTATTTAGTAGTATAAGCAAAAAATATTCCAAACCCAATTAATCCCGTTATCATTTCCTTATTATCTAAATCATGTTATAATAGCAGAAATTACAGAACTATAAAATACTTCAATAAATTATTGGAAAGGAATACGCATGAAATATAAAATACTACTCTTTGATTTAGACGATACCCTCTTAGACTTTGCTGCGAATGAAGCCGATTCTTTATATAAACTATTCACCGGCCAAGGTATTACATTTACCAATGAAATCTTTACTCTGTACCATTCCGTGAACAAACAATTATGGACTGCTTATGAAAATGGTATCATACCATTAAAAGAAGTATTAAATACAAGATTTTCAAAGACCATGGGCAAACTTGGTAAAACGGTTGACGGCAGCGAATGGGAAAGTCATTACCGGGAACTTCTAGGTAACGGACATCAGCTGATAGACGGTGCCTTAGAGGTGTGCCATACCCTGTCGAAAACCCACCGGAACTTTGTTGTAACCAACGGTGTTACCATTACTCAGGTAAAACGATTAAAACAGAGTCGATTATATGATTTGTTTGAAGATATTTTTACTTCCGAAAGTATAGGTTATCAAAAACCTCAGAAAGAATTTTTTGATTATGTTACCGGCCATATTACAGATTTTGACCGGAAGGATTCCCTTATTATCGGGGATTCCCTTAATACTGATATCAAAGGGGGAATTCTTGCGGATATAGATACCTGCTGGTTTAATAAAAAATCACAGGCTGGGTCTGAAGATATAAAAAGCACTTATGTTATTTCGGATTTACACGAACTTTATAAAATATGTGAGTTATAAACGGGCAGCGATTCCTATATTTTTTTTGAGAGTATTTTTAACATTCGTTTATATGTTGACATGCTATTGTCAGGTTTAATATGATAGTATAACCTTATCATACCTTGTTTAAAAAATAGGAGGATAATAATGAATATTAAAGAGGAGTTACGAAAGCTTGTTACCACTCAAACTAATTTAAGATTTAATGATCTGGAAATAAATCCGGAAAAAATCCAGGCAATTATGATTAACGAAGTTGTTCCTGAAGATCCTAATCAAGACTTCTATGGAGACGATGATGCAGACTATTTAAAAACTACGATTCCATTATTTCAGAAAGCCGGACTCCCCATATCCTCTATCAGTGATATATTGGAGATGGGTGTTTATATTACTAATGCCGTTAAAAGTCCAAAATATGAATATACCATAGAAAAAAGCAGCATTGAGAACAGCTTACCGTTTTTGGAGAAAGAAATAAATTTATTTTCCAATGTCAAAGTCATTCTGTTAATGGGTGATGTAGCAAAAAAGTCTTTTAATATGATAACCAAAAAATCCCTTAAGAAAAACATTGTTCCGTCAATATCTACGTACAAACTCCGGGGTACCGAAATATATTATGGCAGCATTAGAGTTATGCCGTCATACATTATGACCGGCGGAAACATTTTGATAGAAAAATCAAAATTTGAAATGGCCTCTCATGACATAGCTGCAATGGCAGTACTCATTAAGTAACTGTTGTATCAATTTCATGAGTGATTGCCAATGCAGACATGTGTCTCACTCAATATTCAGAAAATAGTTTATGTTTAACAGATATTTTGTGAAAAGGAAAAACGAAAGGCTACCACTGCTTCCATTGTTTAGTTTTTACCTCGGTAAAATATAGAGGTAGCCAAAATACCTGACAGCAGCAGGGCAATACTTAGAACAAAGGGCAATACCCTCGAAATATCACTAAGTAGTCCGCCTATGTAACCAAAGGGTACACTCACCAACATAACTGTTGTCTGAAGTAGGGCCATAATTCCTGAACGTTCATTCGGATTAACATGTATGGCTACCAGTGACTCCCTGAGTGTGTTTAATACGGCTGAACCCAATGCTTCAAACAATAACGAAACGAATAAGATTACATACCCCCATACCCCGGTGTTTGATATGGTTATCAGCAATAAGCAGCCAATGATGGCACTGAGAAAACCACCAAATAACGGCCATTTTAACTTCGATTGCTTAATATGAGAGATAACTGTAAAGAAAAGCAGGATAGATAATATACTCCGTACCATTGGGAAGATGGGCAGTAACGTATCCGGGACCCCAATTCGGCGGGATGCAATAATTTGCCAGAAAGTCATCCCAATCATTCCTACAATCTCAACCAATATACTGATTATTATAGCAAATATCGTCCCGCGCGAGGTAAATATCATTCGTATTGCAACTTTGTAGCCGGATAACATCTCCCCCCATGACATTTTTCGGGCCGCTTCCTGCCTGATTTTACCAACAGCTGTTTCTTTGGAAAACTTATATAATATAAGCAGTTTTGCCGTCATGATAACAAAAGCATTGATGTAGAGTATTCTTATAGCCGGTGTCAATGTCAGCTTCGCAACTAAAATTGAAGATATCGGTGCGAAGATTGCTGAGAGATTCCCACAGATGATGACCCAAGAGTAGATTTGAGTTATTTTATCCCTTGGCGCATCCTCTACCAGCAGACAATCCCAGGATACCGTAGTTATCTTCATTGTACCGTTTAACAGTGCCGCTACGGCGAAGAACCAGAAGCCCTGACTGGATGCCCAAATCAGACATGGTAAGCTCCATGCCAGGAAATCAAATACCATGGTGCTCAGCCTGCGCCCCATCTTATCTACGATAATTCCGGAAAGAAAAGCAAAAACCATTTGGGAAAACATATAAATAGAAGTCACCAATCCCACTTGTACGTCACTCATACCAAATGTCAGCATGTAAACCGTGGCATATGGCAGACATAGGTTCATGGATAACCCCCACATCGGTTCTGTGTAAACACAAGCCCGTGGATTACCTCGTAACTCGACAAGTGTACGCAATAAATGGTGTTTTAATAAAAAATTTTTCATGTCTCCTCCTATGAAAAGAACAAAGTGCCAGAAAGCTGACACGCTGTCATTGTTTGTATTAAATTAAATTTAGGCCGGTATGTTCGACGGGAAAGTATATCCTTGGCGAAATGTACTCTTTTTGTGCGCCCCGTTTTTTAAGTATATAAAAAGAACGATCAGGATAGGATAAATGCCACAAAAACAAAAAGACTTAAACCGTAATGGCTCAAATCCTTTTGTTTCATTTTGATTGACGGAGAAGATGGGATTTGAACCCATGCGCCGGTTGCCCGACCTACCGCATTTCGAGTGCGGACCCTTCAACCACTTGGGTACTTCTCCAGATTATTATTAATTTATGCTATTGTTTATGCGGCACTGTACTTAACAATCAGAAGTTCTACACCAATCGTATCCATTAACCGTCCGGTTTTAATCAATTCCTCGATCTCCGCACAGCTTTGCAGGGCTTCTTTCAAGGTCTTCATGGTAAAATTCTTACCCTGGCCCAGATACTTGCCGATAGTAAAAGGCATCAGGCCTGTTTTCTGGCTGATTATGGTGTTATTGTAACCTAAAGCAGCCAAATCCTTTACCTGAATCAGTATATTAAACTGTCTGGTAATTAAAAATAAGATTGACATGGGTTTTTCTTTTAAAGCTAACAAGTCATAATATAAATCCAAAGCCTGTTTCTGTTTTCTGCTTCCAATGGCATCAATCATTAAAAATATCTTGCCGCTGATTTGGGTTGTACAGACAGCATCGATATCTTCAGAGGTAATTACCGCTCTGTCCATAGCATAACAGATTAATTTTTCCACTTCGTTCTGGATATTTTCCATGTCGGTTCCAGTCTTACTTAATAAATACAGAATGTTGTCACCTGTAATTTTCTTTTTTTCCTTATCCAGTAAAGAAGTAATCCACAGCTTCAAATTATTTTCATCCATACCGTTCATTTCCGATATGGAACCTGCATCTTTAACAGCCTTAAATAAGCGGTTCCTTTTATCAATTTCCGTTTCCACAAATACTATATGGGTGGTTTCCGGAATGGATTTTATATAATCAGCCAGGTTATTCTGATTTTTAAATAAACCGCTGTTTTCAATGATAATCAATCTTCTATCGCTGAAAAAAGGCAATGTATCGGCTGCTGCGATTATTTTGGGAACTTCCGCACCTTTGCCTTCAAAATAGGAGTAATTCATTTCATCGCTTTCTCCCAGTATAGCTGTCTTTAACTTATCTTTATATAATTTCTTAAGATAACTTTCTGATCCATACAGCAAATACACCGGTTTAAACTGATTCTGTCTGATATGCTCTTTAATATTTTTCATATTAATAACCATACCTTTCTTATAACCTGCAAACTTTGAACCGCAGGCACAACTCCAGAAGAATAACGTCTTCTGCTATTCTTCTCTAGTCTCGTATCCGAGACTTTGGCTTACATGTCTTCCGTGAGACGATTCATACTTACTCCTGCATACAAAACCAATACTTTTAACAGCACATCTATTTTACTAAGAAATAGTAAAATAAGCAAGTAAAAAATTAAAATACTATACAAAAATTTAAAGACTATACAAAAATTTAAAGACTGATACAAAAAAATATCTGGATTAAGCAAAGGATTAAGCAAATTGATTACAATTATATAAATTGGGAAACTTCCTTACACTCCCAACGTTTTTTCATAAACTTGATATAGTAAAGGGATTCAAACAGATAAAATGAGATAAGCTGTACGGATTCTTTTACTATTTACTATTCATCCCTGAAAATAATACTTCCGTTTTCCGCATTCATACTTTCTATAATAGCTAAGGATTCTAATCTGACACCCATGGAACGTATCATTTCTCCACCGTTTTGAAATCCTTTTTCTATCACAATACCGATTCCTTCCACACTTGCACTCGCACTTCTGACCAAATCAATTAAACCAGCCAGGGCACAGCCGTTGGCCAAAAAATCATCAATGATTAACACCTTATCTTCCGGACTTATAAATTTCTTAGAAACAATTACATCATAAGTTTTTTTGTGAGTAAAAGATTCTATTTTTGTAGAATAAACTTCTCCATCGATGTTGATACTTTGTGCTTTCTTCGCAAAAACAACGGGTACCTTAAAATATTGTGCCGTAATACAGGCGATACCAATCCCGGAGGCTTCTATCGTTAATATCTTTGTGATTTTTAGATCACTAAAAATTCGTTTAAATTCTTTTCCTATTTCATTAAATAATTCAATATCCATTTGATGGTTTAAAAAATTATCTACTTTTAGTACATTTCCACTTTTTACATTGCCGTCTCTAACTATTCTTTCCTGTAATAATTTCATCTTAGTAACCTTTCTTTAATAACTGTTATGTAAAAATCAACTCGTTTTTGATTATACATGATTCCTCTGATGATTACAATTTTTTTTAAGTTATTTATAAACTTTATTCCTCTGAATAGTCTTAACACAAGTATACTTTCTTAATTCAGACAATACATTTACAACAAGAGAACTAAATGAAAGGTATCCTAATATGTCCGATCAACCGGTAAGTTATCTGACGAATCCAAGTGATTCGGAAAGATATGATATCCTGAGAAACGCTTTTATTAATGCACACCGTCCAGAAGATTTTGAAAATGTACTTGAACTACTGAATCCCCCACCTGATATTACTTCCTATGCAACTGCAGGAGAGCATAAAAACATTAAAATAGGTGTAATAGGTGCAGGCCTGGCAGGATTATCTGCTGCATTTGAATTAAGAAAACTTGGCGCAGAGATTACCATATATGATGCCATGGAAGACCGAATCGGAGGCAGGGTATATACGTATTATTTTAATCAGAACAGACGATATTATGGAGAATTTGGCCCGATGAGAATTCCCTTATCCCATGGTACAACCTGGCATTACATAAATCTGTTACACCTGAATACCGTTCCGATAACTTCACCTTTTCCCAACAATTTTATATACGTTCATAATACCAGAATACGAAGAGACTATGAAGGAAAAAATATAACGGAATATTTATATCCTTTATTTAATCTTACAGAATATGAAAAATCTCTGCCATGGTCAGAATTAGATGATTATGCATTTAATTCTGTTTTACTTAGTCTGTCACCGGAAATACGGAGGGAACTGCTGCAGATTTTACCCGAATATTCACCTGAGTATTCCGTCTATACGAATAACAGCATAAGAGAAATATTAGAAAGCCGTGGTTTGAGTCAGGATGCCATAAATTTAATTGCCAGTGTAGACCCCCTGACCGGAGGACTCCTTAATATTAGCTATGCTGAATCCTTGCAGGAGTTATATTCCCTGGATTTTCTGAATACTTACCGAATAGCAGGTGGAATGATAAACCTCCCTCTTGCTTTTTATCATTCCCTTACCTCACCCAATCCGAGAGAATATGATATTGCTCCGGAAATGCTTGGAAAAGTTAATATCAACTTTGGACATATCATAACCGGCATTTATCAGAATTCCACGGATAACAAAGTTATTTTAAGATATAATAATACATCCCTGAAAGATGTATATGAAGAATTTGATTATGTTATCTGTGCTATCCCATTTTCCACCTTACGAGTGATTGATATAAAACCCTTTTTCAGTAACCAGAAGATGCAGGCTATCCGGGAATTGTTTTACAGTGATTCCCTCAAGGCTGCCTTTTTCTGTAATCACCGTTTTTGGGAGGAAGATGCGGCATATGGTAATATGAATGGAGGTATTTCCTTTACTGATCTGCCAATCCAGTCCATTGTATATCCCTCCGATCATATTCAATGTCCAGAACCTTCCTTTTGCTCACCTCTTGAACCAGGGGTATTAATTTCCTCCTATAATTTGAATCAGGATTCCATACGCGTTGCTAATCAAAGCAATGAACGACGGTTTCAGTTAATTAAGAGAAATGTGGAGGAAGTACATGGACTGTCGGAGAATTTCTTAGATTCTATTGTGGAAAATTACAGAATTGTGGATTGGAATCAGCAACAGTGGTTTCGAGGGGCTTTTGCCATGAATCTTCCCGGTCAGAAGATAAATTTTGGACTTACGATGCTGCAGCCGGAATATGATAACCATCTTTTTTTTGCTGGAGAACATACCTCTGTAAAACATGGTTGGATGCAAGGTTCCTTATACAGCGGGATGCTGTCGGCCAATACACTTGCAATGAATCTGAGATAATATTAATTAGGATTGATATCGAATTGGAATATTAAGTATAAAAGCATTTCATGTAACTACTATGTATATAAAAGCAAACCTATATAAGTTGATCAAAATCGCTGCGCGATGGCCTGCCAAGGCTGTGGTGCAGTTTTTTTAATATAAAAAGCAGAAAGAAAGTCCTAATTCTTGTTTTTAAGCGGTCTTATGATTCAAATACATCTTTCCAAAAAGTGATACAGCAGAAATTATTTAGGTAAACTTCTTAGCGTAAGTTTATTTTATAGAATAAGTCAAGCCAACACAAAATTTTATATGATATATATAAAAGGTCACTTCATTACGACTGTTGTGACCTTTTAATAAATTATAATATATAGCAAATCTTAACCAATTTACACGGAGCTATTGATCTGTGGAGCTGCATAAGCAGTTTTAACTGCTTTTTTCATTGGTTGTTATATGGTTTGCAGATAATTTCATTAACACGAAGTTTTTTAATATTTCTGGTAGTTGATGCCTGCAATAGAAGTGCGGTATCGGAATTTATTCCGGTTCCTGCGATTGCGATCACAGATTCACCACTTTTTACAAAACCGCCATCTGCAGCCATTAGTGTGATTTCATAGCAAACTTTTACTCCTTCACTGAAGCATCGAAGGAAGTCTGCTATAATAGTAGGAGCATTAGACCCATACAACTTATCGGTATGGAAAAGCATTGTACCAAAATGTACTTCATGACCATTTTCTCGTAGGGTTTTTACTGTATCAGAGGGAAACCGATTGGTATCACTGGAAAAACCATATTGATGAGGGATGATAATCAGTGAAATTCCTTTATCGGCAAAATATTCCATGGCCTGTAAAGCAGTACGGCCTGTTGTAGAAGCAAGAATGACTTTTTTTACCCCAGTTTCTGCTATTTTCTGTTCTACTAGTGTAAATGTTTCAAGTGTATGATCTTGTTTTGTAGATTCGTAATAGGTAATTTCTTTTTTCATAAAAACCTCCGCTATTTTTGTTTTTTGTTTCCAATAATTATGATATAATACTGATATCGCTGGAACAAGTACGCACTTATAAGTACCTCAGTACCTATATGGGAACCGGGTGGAACCAAGCATTCAAATGGAGATGATAAAAATGATTACTTTTCGAGATAAAGTATACCGTTGTCCTGTTGAACTGACGATAGAACTGATCGGCGGTAAATGGAAAGCAGTACTTCTATGGGAACTATCGAATAAAACGTTACGATTCAACGAATTAATACGCCTGTTTCCGAATACCACCCGAAAAATGCTGGCACAGCAACTTAAGGAAATGGAACGTGATGGTTTAATATTACGACAAGAATACTATCAGATACCTCCGAAAGTAGAGTACTCATTAACGGCATTTGGCAAATCATTTATGCCCGTATTATTTTCGATGAATCAATGGGGGATGGATTATATGGCTGAGAATATACAGGAATAAAAATCTCAAAGTTTATTATTGAGGCACAGTTTTAAAACTTGGATCATAAAACATTATTGGATTATTTAAGCAGCATGCAACGACATTATGGGTTTTAGCTGTTTTATAACCCAAATTTAAACCTCTCACTTGATCTACTAATATCAAATGAGAGGTTTAAATCAAAGTTTTGAAGTCTGAGTCCTCATTAAAGTATATGGCCCTTTTGAATATCACAACAAAGACTGCGTATTCCATCTACGGAACTAGCTGCTATTTGTTGTCAGCTGCTAATTGCTTTTTTCATAGATCTTACGTATTCATAGACAGGTTTTTCACTGTATTTGCCGTACTGTGCAACGATTTTTACAATCGCACTACCTACAATCGCACCGTCTGACAAGGCGGCAAACTTAGCAGCCTGCTCCGTAGTAGATATACCAAAACCTACGGCACAGGGCACTGTAGTTGATTCCCTGACTAATTGTATCATCGCGTTAATATCCGTCTTAATCTCTGAACGGACACCGGTTACCCCCATGGAGGATACACAATAAATAAATCCTTTTGCCTGTCCGGCAATCATTTTAATCCTCTCATTGGAAGTAGGTGCAACCAGTGATATTAAATCTATTCCATATTTTAAACAATCCGGTTCCAGTTCTTCTTTTTCTTCATAAGGAAGATCAGGAACAATAATTCCATCAATACCGGTCTCTTTACATTTTGACATAAATTTATCTTTGCCATAGGTGTAGATTGGGTTGATATACGTTAAAAAGACAAGCGGTACCTGGACCTTTTGCCGTACTTTTGCTACCATTTCAAAGAGCTTATCCGTAGTACAACCTGCCGATAGTGCCCTTTCATTGGCTTCCTGAATAACAATACCCTCTGCTATCGGGTCTGAAAAGGGTACTCCGATTTCAATCAAATCTGCCCCTGCTTCTTCCATGGCATAAATTAATTTTTCTGTTGTTTCAAGGTCCGGATCTCCACCGGTAACAAAAGTGATAAAAGCCTTACCATGATCAAATGCATTTCCGATTCTACTCATAAATGTTAACCCCCCTGTATCTGGCTATTGCTGCTACATCCTTATCACCACGGCCGGATATATTAATAACCATGATTTTACCCTTATCATAAGCGGATGCGGCTTTCATGGCGTAAGCCACTGCATGGGCACTTTCTACCGCAGGTATAATGCCCTCCGTACGTGACAGATATTCAAAAGCCCTGACAGCTTCTTCGTCGGTAATCGGAACATATTTGGCGCGCCCCATATCGTTTAGCATGGCATGTTCCGGCCCGATTCCCGGATAATCAAGTCCTGCTGATATGGAATAAACCGGCGCAATCTGTCCGTATTCATCCTGGCAGAAGATTGATTTCATTCCATGGAAGATTCCTTCGCTTCCATTGGCTATTGTGGCTGCATTTTTCGGATTATCTACTCCAAGGCCGGCTGCCTCACAGCCAATTAGCTCTACACCATTTTCCTCTATAAATTCGTAAAATGCTCCCATGGCATTACTGCCGCCCCCGACACAGGCAACTACTACATCGGGTAACCTGCCTTCTTTTTCTTTTAACTGCTCTTTGATTTCTTTTCCGATAATTTTCTGAAAATCCCTTACTATGGTAGGAAACGGATGAGGTCCCATAACCGATCCAAGTACATACAAAGTATCATCGACTCGTTTCGTCCACTCACGCATGGTTTCATTCACCGCATCTTTTAAGGTTTTGGTACCGCTGGTAACCGGATGAACTTTCGCCCCAAGGAGTTCCATTCGAAATACATTTAAAGCCTGCCGGTCCGTATCCTCCTTACCCATAAAAATTTCACATTCCATTCCCATAAGCGCCGCTGCTGTTGCTGTTGCCACTCCGTGCTGTCCTGCACCTGTTTCCGCAATTACTCTAGTTTTACCCATTTTTTTTGCCAAAAGTACCTGCCCTAATACGTTATTGATTTTATGGGACCCGGTATGGTTTAAATCCTCTCTTTTTAAATAAATCTTAGCACCGCCTAAATCCTTAGTCATTTTTTCTGCAAAATATAAGAGGGAAGGCCTGCCGGCATAATTTTTATATAAATCATTTAATTCTTCTACAAACTGAGGTTCATTCTTATAATATTCATAAGCCTTTTCCACTTCCTGCACGGCATTCATTAAAGTCTCCGGTATATATTGACCTCCGTATTGCCCAAATCTTCCTTTTTTCATTTTTCTATCATTCCTTTCTTTATCTTACATAAATATGCTAATGCAGTACTTTGTCCTGACTTCGTACCAGTTTTATTATTTCTTTAATTTTTATCTCATCCTTAATACCCTTTGCTTCAACTCCGCTGCTGATATCCACACAATAGGGGTGACAATCTTCTATTGCCTTTAGTATGTTGTCTTCATTTAACCCTCCTGCCAAAAAAAATGGTTTGCTGTTCTTCGGTATTAATTCCCGGTTAAACGTTAATCCGCTGCCGCCATACTGTTCCTTGATGTAAGTATCAAAAAGAATATGGTTACAGGGAAGTTTTTGTATGGTTTCAAGCTCTAAAGGTTCTTTTACACGGATTGCTTTAATAATCTCATTGGGAATTCGCTGCCTGAGTTCCCTTATATACCTTTCATCTTCCTCTCCATGCAATTGTACCAAATCTACTATGTTATTCCTGCATAATGCCGTAATATGATCTATGGGTTCATTTACAAATACGCCAACCGCTTTTATTCGTTTATCTAAAGCTCTCTTTAATTGTAAGGCAGTTGCATCGTCCACCATCCGTTTGCTTTGTGCAAATACAAAACCAATATAATCCGGGAGATATTTATTAACATAGGATATATCCTCAGGCCTTTTCAAGCCGCATATTTTAATTTTTGTCATAGCCGCCTCTTAACTTAGTTAACATTTTCTTTTTGTCCGGGCTTCGCATTAAGGTTTCACCGATTAAAACGGCATTTACCTTTGCAGCTCTTAATACTTCAATATCATCAGCAGTTTTAATACCGCTTTCCGCGACAAACAGAATATTACCGGGTATCAATTTCCTGAGACGTTCACTGTTATGGATATCTACTTCAAAGGTTTTTAAGTTCCGGTTATTTACACCGATAATTCTTGCACCTGCATTTACCGCAGCTGCAATCTCCTCTTCATCATGGGCTTCCACTAAGGCAGAAAGACCTAAGTTATCACATAAATGAATATATTCTTTCATTATATTTTCCTCTAACAGGGAACAAATAAGCAAGACACAATCTGCTCCGATTATTTTAGCCTGATAGATCTGATAAGGTTCAAGAATAAAATCCTTACGGAGTACCGGGATATTTACATTTTTCTTAATCTCTGTCAGGTATTCATTACAACCTTTAAAAAAATCCGGTTCCGTTAATACGGAAATACAGCTTGCCCCGGCCCGCTCATAATCTTTCGCAATCTCCACATAAGGAAAATCTTCTGTAATGATGCCTTTAGAGGGAGATGCTTTTTTTACTTCACAAATAAAACTGATATCCCCGTTTCTTAAGGCTATTTCAAAGGGAAATTCTGTATATTGGGGCATTTTCTCTGCAAACAGCTTTATGGCTTCCAGTGGAATCTGCTTTTTGTCATTTTGTATCCGACGTTTTGTGGCTTCTGCTATTTTATCCAGTATCATAATTTCCTTACCTTTCTGTTTTACTATCCTGAATTTTATTTTTGCTAATATTCCGTTTATTTTTTTACCTTATAGAAGCTCTGATAGTTTACCGATTCGTAAGTGCTTTAAATTTCTCCAGCTGGGCTAATGCCTTCCCGCTGTCAATTACTTCGGCAGCTTCTGCTACGGCCTCTTTTAAAGTAATATTATCTCTTACCATAAAGATACAGGCAGCTGCATTCATTAACACCGCATCTCTTTTCGGGCCTTTTTCTCCATTTAAGATAGCCAGCGTAATCTCGGCATTTTCTTTCGGTCCGCCGCCCACTAAATCCTCTTTTTTGCATGTAGAAAGTCCAAAATTCTTTGGCTCCAGCTTATAGGAAATAACTTTTCCGTCACGGATTTCACAGCAGGTTGTTGGCGCACTAAGTGATATTTCATCAATTCCGTCATTTCCATAAGCTACGATCCCACGTTTTACGCCCAGATTGGCTAATACCTTTGCTAACGGTTCTACCAGAGCTTCATCATAGACTCCCAGAAGCTGCATATTGGCACCTGCAGGGTTTGCAAGCGGGCCTAAGACATTAAATATTGTGCGGATACCCAGTTCTCTTCTTACCGGAGCAACATATTTCATTGCTGTATGATAACTTTGTGCGAACATAAAACATAATCCGATTTCTTTTAAAACATCTGCACTTTCTGCCGGACTTATCATAATATTTACTCCTAATGCTTCTAACACATCCGCTGCACCGCATTTGCTGGATACACTACGGTTTCCGTGTTTCGCAACCGGAATTCCTGCGGCGGAAACAACCAGGGAGGCCGTTGTGGATATATTAAAAGTATAGGCTTCGTCACCCCCCGTGCCCACTATCTCAAGTACATCCATATTATGCAGCAGTCGTATGCAGTGTTTTCTCATACCTGCCGCACTTGCCGTAATCTCCGTGGTGGTTTCACCTTTCATACGAAGCCCTGTCAGATAGGCTCCTATATGAATATCTGAGGCTTCACCGCTCATGATTTCATCCATTACACTCTCTGCCATTTCGTATGACAGATTTTCCTTATTCGTAATCTTATAAATAGCTTCTTTAATCATTTTTACTGGTTTCCTTTCTATTTATATTTTTTTAAGCGATTGCGAAACTCCACTATTGTTTCTATACCATGCAATTAATGCAGTTTCTGGGTCAATTCTTGCCCAGAGGGCACCTGAAGCTGGAAATAAGTATTAATTGTATGGTATATTCGAAAAACTATATAGTTTCCCAATTACCTATTTTCTTTCAACCTGCATCTTCTATTAAATAAAAGATTGTTAAAATTGGATTTCACTACTTTAAAAAATTCTCCATCATTTTTTTACCGTTTGGTGTAAGTACGGATTCCGGATGAAACTGTAAGCCATAAACTTCATATTTTTTATGTTTTACGGCCATGATGTCTCCGTCATCGGCTATACCTGTTACTTTTAGCTCCTCCGGCAAAGTATCCGGTTTCGCTGCGAGAGAATGGTATCTTCCTACAGTAATTTTTTCAGGGAGGCCTTTAAATATACTGCTGTCGGTTTCAACTTTTACTATACTTTGCTTTCCGTGCATCAAGGTACTCGCATAAGTTATGGTTGCCCCAAATACCTCACAGATTGCCTGATGTCCTAAACATACACCTAAGATAGGCGTTGTTTCTTTCATTTCTTTCACTACCTCTTCACAAACTCCGGCATCCATCGGGCGTCCTGGTCCAGGAGAAAGAATGATGTGGGAGGGTTTTAAAGCTTTTATTTCTTTTACCATTAGCTCATCATTACGGATTACTTTGATTTCAGTTTTTACATCAGTACCTTTTTTTTCTTCGATTATACTTCCGATTAACTGTACCAGATTATAGGAAAAACTGTCATAGTTATCAATTAATAAAATCATAGCTCTACCTCACAAGCTTTCTTAATCGCTTCCATTACTGCTCCGGCTTTATTCGCACATTCCTCATATTCTTTCTCAGGAACACTATCGGCTACAATACCGGCACCTGCCTGGACATATACTTTGTTTCCCTTTTTCACGGCTGTCCGAATCGCAATACATACGTCCAGATTACCCGAGAAATCAAGATACCCTATAGCACCGCCATAAATACCTCTGGGTGTGGGTTCCAGTTCATCAATTATTTCACATGCCCTGAATTTGGGTGCACCGGATAAGGTCCCTGCCGGTAACAGTGCTGCTACCGTATCACAGCTGTCTTTACTCTTTTCAATTTGGCCGGTTACTACGGAAGCAATGTGCATTACTTTGGAAAACCGGTGTATTTTCATATATTCTTCCACCATAACGCTGCCATACTTAGCTATTTTACCTACATCATTTCTGGCTAAATCCACCAGCATATTGTGTTCCGATAACTCTTTCTCATCCGCAAGCAGTTCCTTTTCCAGTTCCCGATCATCGTCTGTCGTTTTGCCCCGGGGTCTGGTTCCTGCTACTGGAAATGTAGTTAATTTGCCGTCCACCAACTTAATCATAGTCTCTGGAGATGCCCCTGTAATCTGAACATCTTCGCATTGTATAAAGTACATATAAGGGGATGGGTTCGTGGTTCTTAATACCCGGTAAGTATTTAACAGACTGCTGTTATAATCCGCTTCAAATCTTCTGGATATTACTGCCTGAAAAATATCACCCTCACGGATGTATTTTTTAGTCTTTTCCACCATTTCACAATAAGTCTCTTTTGAAATATTGCAGGTAAATTGGGGAGCGGTGTCAGCTTTTAATGTCTGCAAAGGAGCGGGATCATTAATTAAATGAATAATTTTCTCAATTTCCAATAAGGCGGCATGGTAACCCAATTCTTTGTCCTCCGACTTATAATTGACTACAATGCTGATCTTTTGTCTTAAGTGATCAAAAGCTATCACTTTATCAAAAAGCATTAAATCATAATCTTTAAAATTATTTGTTTTAATTTTTAATTTCGGTTCCGCATATCCTATCATTTCATAAGAAAAATAACCTACGAAACCTCCGGTAAAGGGCGGTAACCCGTCAATATGAGGTGATTTATATTTATTCAGAAGTCCTCTTAGAACTGTCATCGGATCTTCCGTTGTTTTTGTTACTATTTCTCCGCTTTTAACAGTAACCTCTCCATTCTCACAGGTTAGATGCAATAACGGGTTAAACCCCAAAAAGGAGTACCTGCCCCATCGCTCTCCGCCCTCAACACTTTCCAATAGATAATAATTTCTATCTACCTGTGCTAATTTTCTTAATAAGATAATCGGCGTAATAATATCAGCAAAGATTTCTTTACAAACGGGTATTAAATTGTAGTCTGTTTCGTATTGCTGCATTTTTTCATAACTGGCATTCATTTAAAGTCCTCCTTTTATTTTCTATATGTCCGAAAGAAACAAGCTTTGCGAGTTTCTTCGGTACGCGTTGGAATTATTGAAAGCAAGCTTGCTAACTCCCACTTTGCTTTCATGGAAATAAAAAAAAGCCTTTATCCCTTAATCTAAGGGACAAAAGCTAATAACTTCTGCGATACCACCCATATTGATGCCATAAGACATCCACTCTGTTTGTATACTATCATATACACCCCGCTGATAACGGTTGGGGTTCCCGTTGACATCTACTTCCTTACGGTTTCAAGCCACCCTCACAAGTCCATTCAATAAAATCTGTCTTATCGCATTCACACCATACTGCGACTCTCTGTAAGATTTCTTTTACCTACTTCTCTTGCTCATCGGTTTTATCATTAAATTGACTTAAGTATAACTTTAGTACATTAATTTGTCAATAGTTAAATATAAATAAATATACATTTTTAGTATATAAATAATTATACATTTTTCCTTTTTCTGTAAACTTTTCTTTTTCTGTTTTTATGAGGACTTACGGAATTTTTATTACCGGAATTATTAATTCCGTCCTCTTTCTGGTTCGAATCTGTTTTTAGGGATACCCACATAGAAGAGCCTTCTTTGCCCATTGCTTTGATTTCAAGAAAGTCAAACTTTCTTAAGAATTTGGACAATTTGGTATCACCATAATTTCTTACGTCAAAATCAGGATATCTTTTAACCAGCCGGCTACCCAATTCTCCCATATTCATACTTTGTTCTTCGGATTCATTCATCATCTTAATAATTGCGGCTTTAATTACACTAAGATCCGTCATATTCTTAACGATATCCGGTGTTTCTGTTAACAGTAATCCTTTTGATTCTTTATTATTTAATGTACCATCCTCTGTTTTCTTAGCATCTATGTTCTTATCTTCTGCTGTGTTTTCACCCGGAAGCAGAGTAGATACTTCCATCTCAATCCCTTTTTTCTCTGATGCTGCTAAAACATCGAGATATTTAAACTGATTGCATGCAGCTATAAATGGTTTTGGGGTTTTCTTTTCACCCATACCAACCACCAGCATACCGGATTCCCGAAGTCTTGAGGATAATTTGGTAAAGTCACTGTCACTGGATACAATACAAAAGCCTTCTACATTACCGGAATAAAGTATGTCCATTGCATCTATAATCATAGCAGAATCCGTGGCATTTTTGCCCACTGTATAACCATACTGCTGCACCGGTGTCACCGAATTTTCCAATAAAACATCTTTCCAGGAAGCTGCTGTGGATTTTGTCCAATCCCCATAAATTCTTTTGTAGGTAGCGATACCATAATTGGATATTTCATCCAGGATATTCTTAATATATTTTGCGGATACATTATCAGCATCTATTAAAACAGCAAAGCGCTTATCATCTGTCATAAAATACTCCTTTTATTATTCTTTACGGTATTTGCTACCAGCCTGTCCCAGACATCGCTGACACTGAATCTTAAAATTACTTCTGTGAATAAAATATAAAGGATATATAGGGGCAATATGAAAAACTTATTAGAATTTAATTTATTTCTCTCCAGTTTCATAAATTATGTTTTTTCCTCTCATATTTATATTTCGGTAATTGCGGAACTCCACTATTGTATCTATATACCTTGCAATTAATACAATTTCAGAGCCAAATCTGTCCAAGAGGGCAACTGAAGCTACAAGTATCAATTGTATGGTATTTTCAGAAAACTATATAGTTCGCACTCCCTACATATTTGCATTAATTCCAAAATAATAAAATTTATACTAAAATAAATATATCCCCTTATTAATTACTATAGTAATCATACCTTATTCAATGGAAAATAGCAATATTTTCCTTTTATTTTCTTTAAAAATTAAAAAACGAACCACCGCAATAAAAGATATTATTATTACTTAATTTTTTATTTGATAAACATCTTCATACAGATGAAAACCGTCTTTTATAACCGTCTCGTCAATATTATCTTTTGTTACAGCCTGTACTCCAATAAATATGTATGGTACATCATACGTTCCGTCATTGATGGTACCATCACTTTCTATTTTCTCTCCGTTTACAAGCTTCACGCATAGTTCCACGGTTTTTTCTACCAGATCTTTTATTGGTTTATATACGGTTAAAGCCTGTTTCCCTGTAACGATTCTCTGACAGGCAACTAAATCCGCATCCTGTCCTGCCACCTGCACATTTTCAGCGATTTGTGCTTCCGACAATGCATCAATTGCCCCCCAGGCCAGGGAATCGTTTCCACAGATGATGGCTTTCACGTCATCCTTATGTGTTTTTAACTCCTCAAATAAAAAATTATAGGCAGTTTCTCTTATCCATCCGTCCACCCAGGTCTGCGCCAATATCTGTATCTTATTGTTATCAATGAATGGTTTTAATACACTCATTGCTCCTTCGTATAACATTTTACTGTTACTGTCATTTTCAGAACCTCCGATCATGATATAACCGCCTTCCGGCACATGGTCCGTCAGGTACGTAGCCATTATTTTACCTACCTGATTGTTGTCAAAGGAAATATATACATCCACATTACTGTCATGAACTAAGCGGTCGTAGGATATTACCGGTATATTCTTATCTTTGGCAGCCTTAACGCATCTCGCCTCTTTATTACTGTCATTGGGAGCAATTACAAGTACATCGATACCCTGCTTAATCATCTCCTGCACCTGTTTGTACTGAAGGTCAGAATCCTTATTTGCATTATTTACTATGACTTCAATTCTCTCCTGCTGGGCTTTAGACATAAATATGTCCCTGTCTCTGATCCACCTGTCCTCCATTAAAGTTCCCAGTGATAAACCAACGACGATCTTTTTCTCTTTCTCCGGACCTTTCGGTAGTTCATCTTTTCTGCTGCACCCAAACATAACCGCCGTACTAATGACAAAAATCATAAATACTGCGAGTTTTGGCATTCGATTTTTCTTTCCCATAAAACCCTCCTCTTAAAAACTTAAAAATCTTAGCATATCATTTTCATAGTATGAATAGTCTCGCCAAGAACATGCGAGCCATTAAAAGAATAGCAAAAAACGCTATTCTTCACGATTTATGCCCAAAAAGCATGGGAGCTAGTATGATTTTACTTAATGCTCTATTTAGAGTTTCTATGAATTTCACTTCTTTCACCGGCTTTAATATATATTCTTCGATACCCATTACTTCCGCTTCGGCAAAATAGTCGTAAGCCGAGATAACAATAAAACTTACATTCGGAATATGCAGTCTTATCTCCTTCATTGCATCCAGTCCATTCATTCCGGGCATATTAATATCCATAATGATAATATCAGGGTGAAGATTATGTGCTTTTTCTATTGCATCCTTCCCTGAGCGGGAGGTTCCTACGATATCAATTGATTCAAAATTCTTTTTTATCATATATACTACGGATTCAACCGCTATCGGTTCATCATCAACTACTAATACTTTATACATTTTCCTGTCGACCTCTATTTTGTTTCTTTCTTAAAGTTAAGCGGCAATGATAATATTACATTGGTTTTTCCATTTACACAGGTTATATTCATCACATTATTTTCTTCGTAAAATAATCGAAGACGATTTAATACATTATCTAACCCTATACCTGTTGTATGTCCCTTTTTTGACGTTTCTTTCTGTGCTTTTAATTTACGGTTTAAAATCGATTCTATCGTTTCCTCCGGAAATTCATCTCCGGTATTGGAAATGGTAATGTATAACCGGTTTTCATCTTTCGCTGTTTTCAGTTCAATGGTACCGCCATCCTCAAACTTACTGACACCGTGGATATACGCATTTTCTACTAAAGGCTGTAAAGTCATTCTTGGTATAATGAAGTTTTTTATACTGTCATCCTCCGGCTCCGCTAGACGAAAATCAATAATATCACCGAATCTGGTTATCAACAAATTCATATACGCGACAACATTATTGATTTCTTCCTGTAAGGTCGCGTTATAATCCAACCCCTTTAAATTATAACGGAAGATATCCGCAAAATTTTCCAGATACTCACAGGTGATATCATCCCCCTGAAGCATTGCAACCTTTGCCCCGATATTAATGGAATTAAAGATAAAATGTGGATTTACCTGAGACTGTAACGCCAACAATTCCGCTTCATGAAGCGCATTTTTCATCTTCAGATTGTCCAATTTTTCTTCAATTAAGGTACGTTCCAACCTCTGTTTTTCTTTTAACTCATTTACATATTCCTTAATGCTTATCGTCATTCTATGAAAAGTCTGGTATAGAATACTGATTTCACTGCTTGTCTTTTCATCGGTAATCTCCACGTCAAAATTACCGTCGGAAACCTCTTTTGCATAAGAAACCAACTTGGAAATAGGTTTGGTAATTTCAATACTGAATAAAACTAAAATAACAGAAATTAATATAATGGTAATACCAAAGAGAAAATAGTTAATCATTGCCGTCTGATCGGCTTCTTTCTTAAGATCAATATATTTCTGGGCACTGTCACTTAAATCCGTACTCATGATTTCCTGTATATAATTCCCGATATAATTATATTCTTTTACTGCTTCCTGATACCCCGCGGTATATTCGTTGATTTTTTTATTTCTTTTATCCACTACCGTCTCATCCAATATTTTCAGGTAATGATCTACCATACCGGTCAAGTTTTTAATCTTAATACCTCTGTCTGAATAACCTGCATCGGATTTTAAAATACTGTTATTGTATGATATGGAATTGCTGTGGTCATAAAAAGACTGCAGGCTGTCCGAACTTCTGGTTGACAGATATACCTCCAGATTATTCTGAATCTGGTCTAATTCATTATAAACCGTGGTCAGTTCCTGGCTTTTATTTAGCATATCCGTCATATTTTTCATTAAAACCCGTGATGAAGTATAATTATATAAACCTACCAAAGTTGTTATAACAGTTGCCAGTAAAAAGAAACCAATCAGCTTTGTTCGATACGTAAGTCCCTGTTTTTCCTTCATATTCTTAATTCCCCTTAAAATGACACTACGGTTATTTTATTACGTTGTTATATTCATTAACATTTTTTGCATCTATGGAATAAACCTCCGTTGGTGTATAATCGCTGATTTGTTCCCCCTTAAGACTCTGAGCCAATTGTTTTACCGTATAATATCCGATTTCGTAGGCATTGGGGCAAACCGTTCCATAAATAACACCTCGTTCAATATAATCCAGAGTCTGGGGCATAAATCCATATCCTATTATTTTAACATCACCAACCATATTATTATCCACTAATACCTGTGCAACTGCCGGAGTACTTCTTTCATCGAAACAAATAATTAAATCTACATTTTTTACGTCTGAAATAATAGAGGAGGTAACTCTCTCCGCTTCAAACATATCTTTATCCAGAGTAAATATCTCTTTTATATTGATTGTACTGTATTTTGAAAAGGCTTCCATAATACCCTGAATTAATAAATTACGATATAGAACATCCCCCTGTTCACCGGCTTCATTCATAATAACCACCACATTGCTTTTTCCGTTAGTAGCATTCACGGCCATATTTCCTGCCATAGTTCCAATGTTATAACTGCTGGAGCCTACCATTGGCGTATTGGGAATATTAAAACTGTCATTTTCATAGGTAAGGAGTGCAATCTCCCGTTTTTTGGCTTCCGCAACAATATCCTTTGTCTGTTTCGTGTCCGCAGGCTGAAATGCAATTCCATCCACTCCTGCATTAATTCCTTTCTCAACTGCTTCTTTAATTACACCGGCATCTTTCCTGGATACCGGAACAAATTCCACATAAACACCATACTCCTCTTCTGCTGCTTTGGCTCCTTCTTTAAAAAAGTTCCAAAAGTATTCGTCCGTATTCTGTACAATGATTTGGAGATGATATTCCGGTTTTTCTATGGGTTCCTGTTTCCCCTTATCTTCACTGGCATTATATAAGAGCTGGCCAAACATTACTGAAATCAAAAGAAGCATTCCAAATAACATTCCAAAAATCCATCTTATCATTACTTCTACCTATACTTTCCGTGACCTTACTCACCTTACATATTTACAATTTTATCTATCCTTGTTTCATTGTATTGCATGAGGTAAAAATAAGCAAATATTTATTTTTTGAATTGGCTTTCCCGTACTTCATTATACATCACCTTTTCCATAAATCGGCTTAAAATCAATACTGTCAGCACAAAGAAAACCTTCCCATTCTTCCAAAAGTATCTTTAAAACAGGTCTAAATAGCTCAATATTTCCTTCCTCCAATGTAACTGCAAAAATGGTTTTTATATTACGGTTTTTAATAAAAGATACATCGGACGGATCTTTAAAGGAATATTCCACCGGTTCAAAATCAACCGTTTTCTTATCCGCTAATTCTATCTGAAGTATATTCATTTCCTCCCATAATTCAACCTCCGAAAAACCGTTTATTTTAAGCCTGTCCGCTATCATTTTTGCATTTACATCCCCAGGAGTCATATAATACCAATCTGTAATGGTAACCTTCTGTTTTATATCCTGTTCGGTATTTATTTTAGATGAGCCTGTACTTTTATTAAAGTTATTTTTATTCAGTTTTTTAACCTGCTTATTCATTTTCTTCCTCCATTTATGTTGAAATCACCTAAATTCGTCAATTTATTAAACCTATTTTATCATAAAATTGAATACAATAGCAAGGCAGTACATAAGTTATTGTATTCTGAATATTCATATATAATACCCCCAACATTAAATGGAAATGTCCATATAATATTGGGGGTTATTATTCTTTTATATAAAGTTTTATGTAGTTTTACTGATTAAAAACTTCCCTTTGCCAAAGCCTTGAGATATTCCTTAGCGATGATACTATGTCCGATTGCACTTGGATGAACTCCATCCTCAGTTATCTGATTACAGGTATAATCCTCCACTTCAGCTTTTGCAAAGATACCATCTAATGGTAAATAGTAATCCGCATATTCCTTAGCAAGTTTTCTGGCTACCTGTATTTTGGGATTCAGGTCTTCCCTCCACTGTTCGCGGTCAGGCAGGGAATATAAGACAAAAGGCTCCATAATCATAATCCTGCAATCAGGCAGATCTGTCTTAATCTTTTCTAAAAGGAACCTATAGTTTTTCTCATATTCTTCCGTACTGGTGGGATCATTGCTGTCATACCTTCTCCAGGTATCGTTGATTCCGATTAGAATAGAAATAAAATCAGGCTTTATACTCTTAAAATCTTCGTCATAACGCTCTACCAGATCTTTAACCCTGTTGCCGGAAATTCCTTTATTAATAAAAGTAACTCCATTATCAGGAAACAAAAGGTTATACATGTTAGCTATAACACCCGGATATCCTTCCGATAGTGAAGTAATGTCTTCTCTGTTTCTTCCGCAGTCGGTTATACTATCTCCTTGAAATAAAACTATTTGTCCTTTTTTATATATCTCTTTCATGATAATCTCCTATCTGCTTTTGTTTTTTTGTTCTTATGACTGGGACCTCCAAATCATTTTGAAAAACTGCTTTAATTCATAGTTTAAGTATAACAGTTTTTACCATAAAGAACAATGTCGAATCGATTCTAATCTTTATTTCATAAATTTCGAGGGCTGACTAAAATACCGTTCTCCTCCATTTTTAAAGATATCTTTTTCATCAATTTTCATATAATAAATAAACTTTATTAATCTGAAAGTAGTTTTAGGATGAATGAGGAAGAAAGAAAGAAAATAGTCAGTAACGATTTTACAGATGGTATTGTTGAATATGCCGTCAGCTCAGAAGAATATGCAAGATTTGCGGGTGAGACTCTAAATTATATAAATTATAAATATGCTGCAGTTTATGTTCCTCTTTCCAGAATTCCAGACAGGTTAACCGGCTCAGTTGCTTATTCCGTCATACCAAAACTTTATTCTCTGCTGGATATTTTAAGTCTTGAGGAAATGGGTGTATTAAGACTTCAAAAATCACCTTTATCTCTGAAAGGAAATGGTGTTCTGTTGGGTTTTATAGATACTGGAATCGATTATCTCAATCCACTGTTTCAGTATACGGACCGGACTACCAGAATTGTTTCTATCTGGGATCAAACCATTGAAAATATGCAGGCTTCTTCCGATATCTTTTTTTATGGAACGGAATATACAAGAGATCAGATTAATGCTGCCATTCAGAGTGACACGCCACTTAGCATCGTTCCAAGTATTGACGAATCCGGCCATGGAACAACACTGGCAGGCCTTGCAGGCGGAGTACCCACTGAAACCTCTGATTTTTCAGGAGTTGTTCCTTTTTCAGAATATGTTATTGTAAAGCTAAAACCTGCAAAGCCATATGTAAAAGATTATTTTGGAGTACCTGATAACGCAATTTGCTATCAGGAAAATGATATTATGTTTGGTTTAACCTATTTGGTTAATACAGCTCGAAAATTAAACCGTCCCATTGCCATATGTATCGGATTAGGAACCAACCAGGGAAGCCATGAAGGATTAGGACCCTTAAATGACCTGATATCATCTTACTCCAATCAGGTGGGAGTAGCCATGATTACCGCAGTTGGTAATGAAGGTAATACCAAACATCATTTTTATGGTGAAATTGATAAATCAATCGGCAGCACCCTGGTAGAATTAAAGATTGGAAATAACGAAAATAATTTTTCCATGGAATTATGGGGTAATACTCCAGGGACTTATTCCATTGATATTATTTCTCCCTCCGGAGAATATATCCCCCGTATCCCTGCACGTTTAGGAGAATTTAGAAATATCAGATTTATTTTTGAAAGTACTAATATTATTGTAGATTATGTAATTGTAGAAGCACAAACAGGTGATGAACTGATTCTGATTCGATTCAGAAAACCTGCTCCGGGTATATGGAAAATCAAAGTCTACGGATCAAAAACCACTTCCGGATTTCATATATGGCTTCCATGCCGGGGTTTTATCTCCGAAGACACTTTTTTTCTACTGCCAAATCAATTTACGACCATAACGGATCCTGGAAATAACTTATCTTCCGTTACTGTGACAGCTTATAATCCGGTCAATCAAAGTCTTTATTTGGATGCCAGCAGAGGTTACACACGGTATGAAATAATTAATCCTGATGTAGCCGCACCAGGTGTGAATATCTATTCTCCCTTACCTGGCAGCCAGTATGGATTAGCTTCTGGCACCAGCATTGCCGCTGCTTATTTGACCGGTGTTGCCGCTATGCTGCTTGAATGGGGAATTGTAAGAGGTAATGACCGCTCCATGGACACTTATCAGATCAAAAAATATTTAATACGTGGCGTAACCAGGAATCCTGCCGTGACCTATCCCAATCAGGAATGGGGTTATGGTATTGTTAATATTTACGGTACTTTTGAAAGTTTAAGCGGAGAATAAAAAATGCAAAATGGGGCAAAAGCTTGCCAGACGGGTAACTGAAGCTATGAAATTCGTATTAATTGCATGGTATATTCAGAAAATAATATAGTTTCCCAATACCTGCTTTTATTACATCCTGAACTGTTTTGGAGTCATTTGATATTTTTCTTTAAAAATCCGGTGGAAATAACTTGTATTATCATAACCTACCACTGCAATAATATCCGATACTGATAATTCTGTATTTGTCAGTAATTCCACCGCTTTATTAAAGCGTTTCACTTGCAGCAGTTCTTTATAAGTATGTCCGGTATTCCGTTTAATTAATTTACTTAAGGAATAAACTGATTGGTTTAAATCTTCGGCAAGTTTTGTAAGGCTTGCCTCCCTGTAATTTTCCTCAATATAACGAAGTACTGACAGCGTCATATAATTATCATAGGGATCATTTTTCGACTGTTCGATTTTATCTGTATAATTAAGCAGCTGCAAAAATAATAAACCCATGGTTGTCTGATTGATTTTATGATTATTCGGCTGTTTATTCATCAACGACCAGATCATATTTTCAATGAGATTTTGTATGGGTAATATATTCGCTACTTTAAAATGCAGATAACTTGACTTTCCGGTATCCTGCCGTAAGGAATCAACAATAAAATCTTTCAGCATATTTTCTCCTTTAAGCATACTGAAAGCCACATCGAAAAATTCCGGTAATACAATAAAATTAATAGCGATATCCTGTTCTCCGGCAGGTAAAATTTCCTGATAAGCATTCTGATTTAAAAATAATAAATCACCCTCTTCAAGAACTACCTGACTGATATCATTTATAATATGGGTAGTGCTTCCTTTACACATATAAATAATTTCAACAAAATTATGTTTATGCTTCGGGAAATGGGTAAACCTGGTGTGGGTTCTTACATCAATTAATTTTCCTTTTTCAAGCATTTTTTTGCTGTCAATAATAAAGTCTTTTTTGGTCGTATACAAATTTTTAACTACGGAATTTCTTCCGGATAAAATCAGTTCCTCTTCCTTTGTTATTTTCTCTAATATTTGTAATAAATCCGTATTCATGATATCACCACCATCCCATAAAATGTACCAATATTCTAAGAAAGGCTGAACATGATGTATTACTGTTCAGCCTGTTCATTTTCATTTAAATAATTTAATAGTTTATCAATTCCTTCTCCGGTACAGGCACTGACAAAAAATATCTTCTTACATCCGGTAAGCTTAAGCCATTCCATTGCCCTTGCTGTATTTGCATCCGGTTGGTCAATCTGAGTTACTATGCCAATTACTTCCCGGTTTACTAAACTGGTGATATTAGGGCTGTACAGAGAATATTGTTCCGTAGCGCTAAGTAAAAGCCCCACAACATCTGCTTCATAAGCATACAAGGCTAAGGCACCGGCTAAGACTTTATTTTCCGCATATTCGCCGGGAGTATCGATAATTAAATCATAATGATTCATGTATTGCGTTTTCTGATAGTTAATCTGTTCTCCCCTTAAAGCCTGCGTCAAGGTAGTTTTTCCGCATTCACTTCTGCCCATTAAAATTATTTTTTTCATGTTCTCGTAATTTCACAAACGGTAAAATGTAATTTTTCTCTTGCATAATCTACTACTGCATTTAGTGAAGTTTCAACCTCGGAAACAGAACCGGTAACAATTAAGGTTCCACTGAAACGGTCTACAAAACCTAATTCCACGCCGGATGTCTTCATCGCAATATCACTTGCAATAATTGCGGTTTCACTGGGAGTCATTGTTACAATGCCGATAGCAGATTTCGAATAATCCACCTCGGGATTTAACCCCAGTTTTTTATATAAAATCGTATCAGGGTTAGCAATAACATGGGCAATAGTAATTTGTTTTCCCGGTACAATTTCCTGAATGATTCTCATTTTATTGTCGTTGGTTAATATATCCTGAATATTCAAAATATCCTCCAAAAGCATCAGTTAGTTTTCTGAATTCTGTCTGTTATCCTGATCTGCTTTATTTATTATATGGTTATCCGCCGATCTGACATAACAAGCCGGATAGTTTTGCTGCTTCTAACAACTCTTCCATATACTCCTTACTTAGTGGCTCAATAGAAGCTAAAGTATATTCCCTGCCAAGTCCCTCATATTTATCCTGTCCTAACCGATGATAAGGAAGTAAATGCAATTCTTTTACCCCTGGAAGGGATTTTGCAAAAGCAGCTATGTCCTTAATTTCCTCTATCGTATGATTAAAGGTTGGTATCACCGGTACCCGTATTATCAGATTTGCACCGGTTTCGGCAATTTTCCTGGCATTTTCCAATATCAACTCGTTGGATTTTGAAGTAAACTTCTCATGTTTTGCGCTGTTTACATGTTTAATATCCATTAAATATACATCAAGGTAAGGCAGATACTTTTCAATCACGTTAAAATCGGCGTATCCTGTGCTTTCAATAGCCGTATTAATACCATATTCCTTACAGGCCTGTAAAAGTGCCGTAGCAAATTCCGGCTGGCAAAGTGCCTCTCCGCCGGATAATGTCACTCCGCCGCCGCTTCTACGGTAGTATGGAAGATCTTTTTTAATTTCTTCCATCACTTCTTCCACAGTAACATCCCTGCCGATGATTTTTGGTTTTCCCTGTACCATCATAGTTTGTATGTCGTATTCCTGGGATTCCGGATTACAACACCATTTACATCGGAGCACACAGCCTTTTAAGAAGATAATGGTTCGTATTCCAGGTCCGTCATGGATAGAAAACCTTTGTATATCAAATATTCGTCCCTTAACTTTCATTATATCCATTTCCATCTGCTCCTCCTAATGTGTTTAAATCTGTAATCCGGCATTTATAAGTCTGTACTAAGAGGATTGTTTCTGGTAACAACTTCCCATTAATACTTTAAAAGCCTTGCTCTGTTCTCGCAATAATATCGTCCTGCAGTGATCTCGAAAGAGAAGTAAATAAAGCACTGTATCCGGCAACACGTACCACCAGGCTTTTATAATTTTCAGGATGCTTTTGTGCATCCAGTAAAGTATCACGGCTTACGACATTAAACTGCATATGGCTGCCTTTCTGATCAAAATAAGCACGAATCAGGGAAATAAAGTTTTCAAGCCCTTTTACACCACTTAAGGCTGACGGATGGAATTTCTGGTTAAATAATGTTCCGTTGGACGCAATGAAATGATCCAGTTTTGCCACGGAATTTGCTGCTGCTGTTGGTCCGTGGGTATCCTTGCCTGAGGATGGTGAAACACCGTCTGCAACAGGGGTGAAAGCAAGTCGTCCATCCGGGGTTGCTCCGGTTTGTGCTCCTAAAGGTACATTGGCTGATACGGGATACAGACCTGCCTGATACTGTCCACCACGGGGGTTTCTATAAGTTTCTAACGGTTTGGTATAAGTATAGGCAACTTCTCTTGCAAATTCATCCACTTCCGCTATATCGTTACCGTACTTAGGAATTTCTGCTATCATATCCAGTAAATTCTCATACTTTTGTTTTTCTTCCTTTGAGATACCACCGTTTAATGCGATAGTAAAAATATCAGCAATTTCTTTTTCCGTCACTTTTTGTCCGCTGTTTACCAATTTCTGAACGATTTCCATAGTGACTTTCTCTGCAACATTTTTATCAAGTCCTTTTCCATAATTCATTTCCAGAGCTTTTTTATATTGTGAAAGAGTTAATTTCTTTTCTTCAAATACTAATTTTTTAATGGCATATAGAGAATCTGTCATATTAGCAATTCCAAATCCCTGAGGTCCGGTAAAGTTATATACTGCTCCGCCTTCCTGAACACTCTTGCCCCGTCCGATACAATCTTCGATCATACTGGATAAGAACGGAAGCGGACATCTCTCTGCATGGGCAACATCAATTGCATTATCCGCATTGACCAAAAGCCCGATCATATAATTCATCTGTTTCTGGTATGCTTCGAAGAATTCTTCAAAAGAATTCATATTTTCTACTTCACCGGTCTGGATGCTGATCTGAACACCTTTATCCATACCGTTGGAAAAAACTAATTCCAAAGGTCTGCACATATTAAAGAAAGCTGCATCATGCCATCCGTCTGTTTTGCCGGCTTTTTGCGGTTCCACGCAGCCGATTATGTTATATTCCCTTGCATCTGCCAAAGTTAAACCACGGTTTACTAAAGCAGGGATGATTACCTCATCATTATAATAAGCAGGAAGTCCAATTCCGGTACGGGTTAATTTCGCTGCTTTCATCATAAATTCAAAAGGAGTTCCGTTCCATACCCTGACGGATAAAGATGGCTGGGGAAGTCCTACATGCATGGAGGCCTCAATGGACATAAAGGATAAATCGTTTGTTACATCAACGCCTTCTTTATTTTGTCCTCCTGCGATAAGATTCTGGAATAAGCTGTATCCGGCAAAACCTTCTGCAGAAGCAGCATCACGGGCTTTATTTAAATCATTTAACTTAACCCAGATACAATCCATTAATTCCTGAGCAAATTCACGTGTTATTCTGCCTGTTTTTATGTCTGCTTCATAATAAGGATACATGTATTGGTCAAAACGTCCCGGTGAGATGGAATGACCGCTGGATTCTACCTGTAATAACATCTGTACAAACCAGAATGACTGGCATGCTTCATAAAAGCTAGCTGCCCCTTTTCCCGGAACTTTCGCACAATTTTCTGCAATAAGTAAAAGTTCTGCTTTCCGGGCCGTATCCTGACAGCTGCTCGCTTCTTCCAAAGCAAGTTCAGCATAACGGTGAGCATAATCGATTGCAGCCTGACAACTTGTTATTACTGCCTCAAGAAATCCATGGCGTTTCACATAATCCATATCGGAAGCTTTTAGACTATCCATGGCAGCCTGTGCTTCTTTTATAATACCCTCATAACCAACCGAGAGAATTTTTTCATAGGAAACAGTGACATGTCCTACACCGTTATAAAAATAATTACCGGGTGTAAAAATATTATGATCAATTGCCTGTTTTGCTTCCGGTGCCATATAAGCAGTTGCCAGTTCACTGGTCGTTTTACCCTGCCAATATTTATATACTTCATGAAGAATTTTCTTTGTCTCATCTGAAATAAAGAATGGATCGGAAGTACGGGTGCTGATGGTATCAAATTCTTCTTCCAGCCAGGAATAAGAAAATTCAGGGAACACCTGACATCCTCTGGGAGCCTTTGTTGCACTGCCGACAATCAATTCATTCTCCCTTATAGTTATAGGAATATATTTAAGGATATGTTCAAAAGCCTTCGCACGACGAATAATAATTGGCTCTGCTTCAGTCTGCTTATAACTCTCCGTAAGTAAATACGCCCGGTCTGCTTCAATTTCCGGCATATTGGCATATAAGGCTTCCACTAATTTCGTTATTCTAGGACTTTTTGTAATTTCCATATCATTATATTTCTTCATACTGTGCTCCCATCTGCATGCTTTAACATGCTTTTAAATAAAGAAAGAAGCTTGGAATGAGCACCTCTGTGCTCATTTTAAGGTTCTTTCAGTGTAAATATGCTTTTCTTTACACTTGCTCCCATCTGTATGCTTTAGCATGCTTTTATACCAGTTACTGTTTTTTATCTATTTAATATTGTGTCTCTACTTTCATAGTGTTAAAAACCTGTTTCCATTTATCATCCAGTTCGGTATCCGTGATTAAGATATCAATATCTGTTAAATCACCAATCTTCGTAAAGGATATTTTATTAAATTTGGAATTATCCGCTGCCAATATCTTTATGTTTGCAGACTCCAACATTAATTTCTTTATATGAGCGTCCATTTCATTGGAATCGGTAATGCCTTTTTCCATATCAATACCCTTACAGGAAATGATAGCTTTGTCAACATGATAGTTTGTAATCATTTTTTCTGCCTGGTATCCGACCAACGATAGGGATCCTTCCCTTAAAGTACCGCCGGTAGATAAAACTTTCCAGCCTGCTACCTCTGATAATTCCAATAAAATTTCGATAGAATTCGTTATGATTGTAATATTTTTTTTGTTTTTTAAATGTTTTGCTACATATACTGCCGTAGAACTTGCATCCATCATAATATGATCGCCGTCTTCGATCATAGAACTAATAATATCAGCGATATACTGCTTATTTGTTACATTTGCTTTTTTTCTCACCGTATAGGGTAAATCCACATTCAGACTTTCATTAATAATAGCTCCGCCATAGGTCTTTTTTGCAAAACCTTCCTTTTCGAGTTTTTCCAAATCCCGTCTGATAGTTTCTTCCGTTACATTAAAACTCGTACTTAAATCACTGACAACAACACGGCTGTCCCGCTGTAACATGGCAAGTATTTTATTTCTTCTTTCAATTGCAAGCATATCTCATTCCTACTTTCATACATGGTAACCCATTTAATATTATATAAATAATATTATAATATATCTTCAAAGTAATTGGGACAATTTCTTTGAAAGGCGGTACTTTTCAAATTTCTGAGAAAAGGCGCTGTACTTGCGCCGTCCATCCGATTATAGGAACACGGGTTTCGTTCCTATAATATACTTTTACAAAGTTTATCATCCGGATTTGCAATAATAGCAGAATCTAAAAGCATTGCATTTTCACCAACCGCTGCTTTTGCTTTTGCGATTGCGGCTTCCACCGCGGCAACTTCACCTGTTAATAATAAATACGATTTTCCGCACATGCCTCTTGCTATTCTTAATTCAATTAATTCAACCTGGGCTGTTTTTGCAGCTTCGTCAGCTGCTACGATAATGGAAGCTGCGGAAAATGTCTCCAATATGCCCAGGGCATTGATTTTTTCAATCTGTGTAGCACCATAAATGGCAGCAAATATGGATTCATGGGGATTGCCAAGTATAAAGCTGTCAATCAGATGTTCACTGTATCTTGTCCTGGCTGTTTCGATACATGCATTGATTGCACTAAGATCTCCCCTTAATAAAACGATATATTTACCGGGACAAACCGTCTGTGCTTCAATTATTTCTACCTGGGCAGTTTTTAACATGGTATCAGCCACTAATAATCCTGTTGAAACTGTTTTATATTCAACCATTCCGATTGCCTTACTCATAAAGTGTACATCCTCTCTATATTCAGTCACTTATTGATTTTATAATTACAAATCTGTCATTTACCTCTATGATTTCACCGGATATGGAGGCATGAACAGAAGCAGACAGCTTACCATCTTCAGCTTTTGCTATAATGTCTCCCCTGTTTACCAGGTCGTTTTTCTTAACTACTGCAAGGGCTTTGGCACCTATATGCTGGCTAAGGCTGATTTTTACCTGGCCAGCTGCAATATCTTTCTCATCCAGCGGCGCATCGACATCATATTCCACTAAACCTAATCTTGCGGTTAACCGCTCCATGGGTACCTTTCGGTATTCTCTCATGGGATCCGTATCTTTTGATGGAATTCCCTTTGGTATGGGGATTCCTTTATTTCTTAAACCGGCTTTATACTCCGTAATTAATTTTCTTGGGGATAAATCCTGGGGACAAGCAAACATTTCACATATTCCGCAGGAACAACAAAACATGGTATCCAAAAACGGGGCAAGATCTTTAGTTACTCCACTGGTTGCCGCCCTCATAAACATATGAGGGGTTATGGGATGACCTAATAAATGTCTCGGACATAAATCCGTACACATCTCACATTGACAGCAGGAGGCCATTGCTCTTTTCATATCAATGGAAGATTTACCTACTTTTTTATGAACTACCGTATGATCACTTGGCAGAACCAGAATGGCATTGGTGGTTTTTTTAACGGTATCATAACCCTCTACAATACTGCCGGTCATCGGTCCGCCCATAATATAAACATAATCTTTTATTTTACTTCCGCCTGCTAATTCCACAGCAGCTTCTACCGGCATTCCAATTGGTGCTTTTATAGTAATCGGTGTATTCACTTCACCGGCTACAGTCAGATATTTCATATACACCGGTTCATTTTTTATTACAGCTTTATAAACATTAAATACTGTCTCAACATTAAATACGGCTACGCCCACCTCAATGGGAATACTTCCCGGCGGTACCTTTTTACCTGTTGTTTCATAGATTAAAACAACTTCATCCCCCATGGGATATACTTCTTTAAGCAGCTTTAATTTTATCTTTGGGAATGTTTCCATATTAGCTCTTATTGCTTCTACCGTTTTGGTATAAGCTTCTTTTACTGATATTATTACTTCACTGGCTTCCACAGATACTGCTATCATATCGAGAGCGGACATGATTTCGTAAGCATACTTTTGTAATAATTGTCTATGGACTTTTAATAGAGGTTCACACTCAGCACAATTCAAGATAATCGTATCAGCTTTTTTATCTATTTTCGCATAGGTAGGGAATCCGGCACCGCCGGCACCAACAATTCCATTTTCCCTAAGCCTGCTTGTCAGTTCCTTAATATCCATATATCAGCTCTACTCCAGTCCGATTCCGTCATCTACAATTCCAACAATCGCAGCGTCAATAGGTGCATCTTTCAAATTACAGCCGATACGTGCCGCACTGCCTTTTGCAACAAGTACGATTTCACCGATACCTGCTCCAACATTGTCGATTGCTACAATTCTTCCTTTCCCTTGTTCCATGGATTCAAATGGTTCAACAATTAAGAATTTACTTCCTATCAGATTTTCATTTTTTCTTGTTGCTACTACGCTGCCTACAACTTTACCTACGATCATATCCTCACCTACTTATCATTTTTAAGTGAATAAGCCTTATATTTATTTGATTGACTTAGTACAGTGTTCTGTACTTGTACAGCCTTGCATATTTGCGAATCTTATTCCATGCTGCACTTATTTCCTGTCATTACATTCTATTTGATTATAACTACAGTATCACCTGTACTGATTTTAGCTGCATTCGCTTCATCCGTATCAATATGCATTTCCAATGTAAAACTCTTATCTACACGGATTTGAACATGATTAAAAGTAGTTCCTCTTTCATTTTCAACTTTAACAGATACGGTATCACCATTCTGAACTCCTGCTTTCACTGCATCTTCCGGTGACATATGGATATGCCTTTTTGCTATAATACAGCCTTCCTGTAAATAAACGACACCTTTTGGACCAACAATTGCAATCGGGGCAGAACCTTTGGTATCACCGGATTCCCTGATTGGTGTCTTGATTCCAAGTTTAATTGCATCGGTAGCGGATATTTCCACCTGGGATGCCTTACGGACCGGCCCTAATATTCTTACATTTTCCATTGCTCTAAGTTTCAGGCCTACAATGGTAACTACTTCATTGGATGCAAACTGCCCACCCATTAATTCTTTTTTCTTGGTTAACTCATATCCGCTTCCAAACAGAGTTTCCACATCCGCCTGTGTCAGATGGACATGTCTAGCTGATACGCCTATGGGAACAATAAATCCCTGTTCCTCATTTTTGGGTTGATTCATTGCTTCCATTACAAGTTTCGTAATCATTTCAATTGTTTTTTCTTCCAAGAAATTCACCTACTCTTTTCATATTCAGATACTTCGTGACATAACGCAATTTTTCCCTATTCATTACTACTGTCTGTTATTACTTTCTTCTTTTGACCTAACTGTAAAGTCACCTTTTTCTTTAAGAATCTTAGGCAATTGCGAAACTCAACTATTATATCCAGATACCATGCAATTACCACAATATTAGAACTGAATTTTGCCCGGAGGGCAACTGAAGCTATAAAATTCGTATCAATTGTATGGTATATTCGAAAAACTAACATAGTTTTGGAATTACCTATAAGAATCTTTATGGGTTTTACAGCTCTATGCAACCTTTCAGTTACAAAGAGCTGTATCCATAGGAATCAAAACAGATTATTTTAATGCCGGAAGAATCTTTTCAACATCTGTATGAGGTCTTGGGATTACGTGAGTAGCTACTAATTCACCAAGTTTACTAGCTGAGCTTGCGCCGGATTCAACTGCTGCTTTAACAGCTCCAACATCACCTCTTACCATAACACTTACAAGACCGGAACCGATTTTTTCTGTTCCTACTAAAGTTACGTTAGCTGCTTTTAACATTGCATCTGCAGCTTCGATTGCTGCTACTAAACCTCTGGTTTCTACCATTCCTAATGCTTCCTGTGCCATTCTTTTTTCCTCCTTAACAGTAGTTTTTACTGTTTCTTTTTTAGTTGGTTTTGTTGTTTCTTTTACTTCTTTTGTTACTTTTGTATCTTCACTTATTGTTTCTTTTGCGATTGCTTTTACCTCAGGCTTTTTTTCTTCTGCCATACTTACACCCATTGCATATCACATCAGTTTACAGATGTGATACTGCCATAAAAATAAGTTGAAAGAATCAAAACTTGGCAGACCTTTCTTCATTTAATTTTCTTTCAACTTGGTTTCTTCTAATAACCACCGTTAAGCTCAATTTAAACTTTAGTTGGGATTACTATTTACTTAATCTGCTGGCACTTATATTAACCATCTTAACTGTCTCTTCATGGGGATTTGGAATTACTGCGTGTACACAGGGTTTCATTGCTTTGCTGGCTGCGGTTTCAACCGCCTGCGTAACTGCTGAAACATCGCCCTGTACAATGATTGTCACCAATCTTCCGCCTAATTTTCTCTCCCAGGTAACGAATTCTACATCTGCCGTTTTACACATGGTGTCAAGTGCTTCAATTGCTGCTGTTACGCTTGGGATTTCAATAAATCCGTATGACTTCATAAATGCTTTGCTCCAATCTCCGTGCCTTGGCACATTTTTAAATCAGGGTGTGTAAAGATGGTTTTCCTTTACACATGTTCCAATCTTAGTTTAGATCAAATCTTCGGAAGAATTTTTTCTACATCTGTATGTGGTCTTGGGATTACATGAACTGCAACTAATTCTCCAAGTCTTGTAGCTGCTGCTGCTCCTACTTCCGTAGCTGCTTTTACAGCGCCGACATCACCCCGTACTAAAACTGTTACAAGTCCGGAACCGATTTTTTCTGTTCCTACTAATACTACTTCTGCTGCTTTAACCATTGCATCTGCTGCTTCAATAGCGGCTGTTAATCCTCTGGTTTCTACCATACCTAAAGCTTCTTGTGCCATTTTATTATCCTCCTGATTGATTACGTTTTAAAGTTTTATCATAATTTATGTGAAACAGAATGTCTATTACTTTTGAATGTTTATTACTTTTTAATATTTATTAACTTTAGAACTTCTTAGTTTTTATCAAGTCCGTTTAAAGCAAGCATCTTCTCCGTATCCTTTTCCGGGTTGGCAATAACATGTTTTGTAATAACTCCGGATACTTTGTTTGCAGCAGCTTCTGCTGCTTCAACTGCTGCCCTTACATCCTCTACGCTTCCACGAAACTTTACCATAACTATTAAAGGGACCGGAAGGCTGTCTGCATTCGCAGGTTTATTTCGATCGAAAGTCTCAATCGTGACATTCGCTGCTTTACAGCCTGCATCTCCTGCAACAAAAGCAGCTACAAGACCGAACACTTCTATCATTCCAACAGCATTAACCATACATCTACGCCTTTCTTACCTATTCATTTATAACAGCAATCTTTAAGCCTTCCATTTTAAGATTTGTAGCAAAACCTTCATTAATCTGGCTTAAAGGATATTTGTGGGTAATTAATTTTTCTATAGGAAGCCCAATTCCTTTTGCCCTCTTTAAGAAATCAAAGGTGGTAGCATAATCTCTTAAGGTATATACCCAGGAACCAACCGTTGTAATTTCTTTTGCGCAAATATCAAAGTGAGGATTAATGGTAGCATCTCCGCCGTTGATAAAGAAACCAAGTTCACAAAGACCCCCGCCGTTACGGATAAATTTATAGATATTGGCATGTCCAACCGGAGAACCCGTACATTGGAAAGCAAAATCTGCCAAATGTCCGCCGAATGCATCTTCCACGCCTTTCGCTAATGCTTCGATTCCTTTATAATCTTTAAAGTTTACAGAGGTATCTGCGCCCATTTGCTTTGCAAAATCCAGTCTCTTCTGTTCGCCGTCAACTGCTACGATATTTTCGATACCCATGGTACGAAGAACAGCGATACAGATAAGTCCGATCGGTCCGCAGCCTTGTACTACGACTCTGCTGTTAAATCTTAATATTCCGGTGGTTTTCGCTCTTTCCACTGCATGGATTAATACTGCGCAGGGTTCAATTAAGATTCTGGAATCTAAGTCCAGATCACTTACATTAAATATGGTGGAACCACCGCGGATTACAATGTAATCAGCAAACCATCCGTTAAGATGTGTATCGTCATCCGGAAGCAGTCCGTAAACATCCGCTCCGCCTACATTTTGTTTATTTAAGTCAAACATGGTAATATCGGGATTATCTTTAAAGATCATACAGGAAACAACTTTATCTCCTACATTAAGAGGTTTTCCTGCACTGTCTTTTTTCACGTTTTTACCCATTTTAACAACTTCACCGGTACCCTCATGTCCTAAAACAACCGGTATTAAACTAAAGGGATCTCTTTTGAATTCATGGGCATCCGTACCGCAGATACCGCAGCCTTCTACTTTTACAAGAATATCATCATCGCCAAGCTCCGGAATAGGATATTCTTTTATTTCAAACTGTTCCAATTTATAAAGTAATGCTGCCCTGCTGGTCTTAGGGATAGCTCCATTGGCAGAAGCTGCCGGTTGTTTAGCAGCAGGTGCACTGGTCATTTCCTGCAGAACCTGTTTCACGATTTCTTCTATTTTTGTTGAATTTACATCCATAACAAATCCTCCATTTTTCAAATTCCATTACCTGATGCAAAGGCTGTCAGACATAACGCAGCGTCTTTGTTTTGTAAAGGTACGGGCTGATGTCAGACCCTCACCGGTTCTGCTTGCAATCGTAAAGGTACAATAACCCTCACCACCAAAACCTAATGCGGCATAAGAAGGTGCATTCTTAACAAAGATTGCCGTATCGATTGCTTTACCGAAACGGGTGATATTGTCGACATTCTTGGAATGCATGTGAGCGGAATGACGGTTTCCATGTTCTAACCATACTGCTTTTTCAATTGCATCATCAATATCTTTTGCTCTTACGATACCAAGGATCGGCATCATTAATTCTTCCGCAATCAGAGGATGTTCTTTTTCTCCTTCAAAGATAATACATCTTATATTGTCCGGAGCATTAATACCAATCATGGAAAGTAAAGTACGGGCATCTTTACCTACACATTTTCTATTTAATTTATTATCTTTTAATACAACTGCGGTTAATTTATCCTGTTCCTCTTTGGATATTTCATAACAGTCATTTTCCAAAAGATAGTGTTTTAACTCATCTACGATTTGATTTACAGCAACAATTTCTTTTTCAGCGATACAAGGCAGGTTGTTATCAAAGGTACAGCCATTTACTATATCCATTGCCGCTTTTTGATATCGGCTGTTTCATCCACCAGCACGGGGGGATTTCCTGCTCCTGCTCCGATACCGCGCTTTCCGGAGGAAAGTACCGTAGTAACAACTCCGGGACCGCCGGTTGCAACAATAAGATGAATATCCTTATGTTTTAACATGATATCACTGGTTGCCATTGTTGGTTTTGTTACGGATACTGCAACATTGGCAGGACCGCCTACTTCTATGGACGCCTCATTTACCAGATTTACTGCAAAGTTTGAAACTTTGATCGCTGCCGGATGAGGATTAAATACTACCGTATTGCCTCCGGCAATCATTCCAATACTGTTGCAAAGTATTGTCTCACTTGGGTTGGTACATGGTGTAATTGCACCGATAACTCCAAAAGGTCCCATTTCAATCAGGGTAAGTCCTCTGTCTCCCGACCAGGCTGTAGTTGTGATATCTTCTGTACCGGGTGTTTTTTCTGCCAGTAACTGGTGTTTTAAAATTTTATGTCCCACATTGCCCATACCGGTTTCTTCTACACCCATTTTTGCCATTATTTCAGCATTCTCTATGGTTTTCTTACGAATATTGCTTATTATTTTTTCTCTGCAGTCCATGGATAATTTCTGCATCACTGCCTGCGCTTTTTTGGAAGCATTAATTGCTTCATTCATATCTTCAAAGACACCGGATAATTTTGTACTGTCACCGCTATTACCTGTCCCAGGTTGCAGCTGAAGTAATACTTTCTTTACAATGTCTTGAAGTTGTGCCTCATTTACCACGCCATAACCTCCTCTAATTTGTTTCTGCCAAATGCTGCCAGATCCCGATCCTCTTCTTCCGTACCGCCGCTGACTCCCAGGGCACCGATCAGTTTCCCTTGATAGATTAACGGTTCGCCGCCTCCGAAGATTACAATCTTACCCCCGTTTGTGTTTTGAATTCCGTATAATTCCTGTCCGGGCTGACTAAGATTTTTCAACACTGCGGTGGACATTTTTAAAGCTGCCGATGTATACGCTTTATTTTCCGCAACATCAAAACTGGCGATATAGGAATCATCCATACAGTGGATGGCAACCGGGCGGGCTGCAGTGTTATATACAGCAATTACAACTTTCATTCCCATATCATTTGCCTTTTTCTCGATTTCGCCGATTAAAGCAACAGCCTGTCCCAAACTGATATCTTTTTTTATCTCTTCCTTTTGGGTTGGTATATATTCGCCTACGACATTTTTTACGATTGATTCAACCATTTGCATCTGAGCTTTTTGTACGTTATGTTTCATTAGCTTGAGATTACTATTTAATTCTGTCTGATTTGATTTCTCTAAAATTTGATCGATAGATCCCGCTAATCTATTTAAATCTTCATAAAGATCCGAAAGATTTGATTTCTCATTTTCTTTGTTTACAGGCATCATCATTCCTCTTTTCTATAGAATGATTATCTTTGGCTGAATAGTCACCTTATTTTAAGCCTAATTGTTCAATTACTCTTTTTGTGATTTCAGAGACTAATTCATTCGCATCCGCACCCTGATGTCCTTTGCCGTTGCATCCGTAGCAGCTTGCTTTACCATCTTTTTTGTTCTGGCACAGATCTGCGGGATGTTTACCTGTCATACCGAACTGTCTGCGGATTTCATATAATCTTTGTACCTGTGCATCGGATAATTCCTTTGGTCCGCCGATTTGTTTTGCAATGAATAATAACTGAGCATAGAATTCTACGGATTCCATCTTGTGGTATGCAGCTAATAAAGAATCTGCATAAGTAAGTGCTCCATGGTTTTCTAATAATACGGCATCATAATATGGAAGATATTTTGATACTGCATCAGGTATCTCTTCTGTAGAAGGTGTGCCATATTCTGCAATAGGAACACATCCAAGGGAAATAACTGCTTCCGGCATGATTGGTTGTGTTAAAGGAATACCTGCAATCGCAAATCCTGTTGCATACATAGGATGTGCATGAACAACGGAAACAACATCCGGTCTTTCTTTATATACACGCATATGCATCTTAATTTCGGAAGAGGGTTTAAAATTACCGTTAGCCTGAATTACTTTTCCTTCTTTATCAACTTTACAGATATAATCAGGAGTCATGAAACCTTTGCTTACACCGGTAGGGGTACATAAGAATTCATTGTCGTTTAATTTAACGGAAATGTTACCATCATTAGCTGCTACCATACCTTTGTTATAAATTCTTCTGCCTATTTCGCAAATTTCTTTCTTGATTTCGTATTCAGATGTCATAAGATATCTCCTTTATGTGTGGTTTTTGTTGGTTTTTTGTTTGTTTAACTGTATTGTATCATTTATTTGTGTTTAAGTCAACTGTTATATTATGTTTTTTGTTGTTTTTGTTGTTATTTTATTTGTTTATAATTTACAATCCAACCTTATATTCGGAAAGCATGGAATCCAGGGTTTTTGTTCCTTTTAATAACTCATTACTTAAGGCAGCACTCTCCCCTGCCGCTGCAGAATTTGATTCTGTTATTTCCGCAATCTGATGTACTGCTTTCAGAATTTCTTCCAAAGTTACCGACTGTTTGGAACAAGCCTTATCGATCCCGTCAACCAATTTTCTCATTTCTTCAGAATCTTTTACAATTTTTTCAAAAACATTTGCGGTCCTGTTAGTTAGTTCGGAACCTGACTCAACCGCTTCCAGGGTTTTATGAATCAGCTCCGTTGACCTTCTCGCAGCTTCCGCACTGCCTTTCGCCAACTTTCCGATTTCATCTGCCACAACGGCAAACCCTCTTCCAAAAGCTCCTGCCCTTGCCGCCTCTATGGATGCATTCAATGATAACAGATCTGTCTGGGTGGAAATTTCATCAATCATCTGAACAATTTCCGATACCTGGTTTGATTGTTCCGTAATTTGCTCCATGGATAAAAGCATTTCCCGCATATAGTCGTTGCCTTTATTTATTTCGTTAATCGAATCATCAAAAAATCGGTTAACGTGTTGTGCGTGAGCTGCATTTATATGCACCGCTTCTGATATTTCCTGTATTGTGGCCGCTAATTCCTCTACAGAGCCGGACTGGTCATTTGCATCATTCGCTAACCGAACGGACGACTGTTCCATTCTCGCTGCCCCATCCGATACCTGTAAGGACATTTCTTTCATCTTCCCTATTATCTCATTTAAAAATTCTACAATATAATTTACAGATACTTTTAAGGGGTAAAAGCTGCCCTTATATTCAATCTCAATACCGTTTCTCATATCCTTCTCTGATATATTTTTAAGAACCTCACGGATATTATCAATGTATTTTTTTAATTCTGTTATTGTTTCCCGGATGGAATCCGCCAAAGTACCAAATTCATCTTTTGACTCATAATTTAATTCTATATCCAAATTGCCTCCTGATACTTCCAGTAAAGCATTTTTAATTGTATCAATGGGAGCTGTGATTCTATTTATTATAGATTTTGAAGTTCTGATTAAGATAATCACAGTCAAACCAAAGAAAAGAAACAGAATCCCAAGGCTGGCATAGGATTTCATACTTGACCAAAACACAAAATGATCGGCTGACTGTGCTGCCCTTTCAGAAATCTTTTCCAGTATCAATCCGGTTTCATCTGCTGGTTTCATAAAATCATTCATCAGGAGTTCTTTTACTTTCCCATAACCATCCTCCGTATTAAGAGATGCTTTGGCCATCATATTCGTCTTTACAGCAGACATCTCCATGGTTAAATCATTAATACGGTTCATATCCTCTTTGGTTGCCACTTTTAATTTAGCCAATACGGTTACGGTACTGATTAAATCATTAGAGGCGGTATTGGCCGCAGCTAAGTAACCACCGGTTTTCTCGCCGGATGAATCCGCTGCTGCCTTTAATAAATTTGATTCAATTAGCAGCAAAGCCTGACGTGCCCGCCAGGCATAATCGGATGCTGAAAATGCACTGTCACGAAACGATTTTACATCTCCCGATATACTAAGTAAAAATACGATTGCCATAATAATTGAAAATGCACTGACAGCACCTGTTAACCTTAATGACCTTCCAAGTTTAATCTTAATCGAATCAGCCACTGCTTTTTGTTTGTTCTGCTTTCTTCTCTTTTGTTTCATCCTTATTAATCCTCCGGCTGCATCATGGATATTTGTATCCATTATTCTTATTTCAGGTAAAATACCTCATTCATGAATTTAATTGGTTCTTTTTCATTAAAATCAAAAGAACCTTCTACCATCTTTGAGGTAATGGCATTCCATCGGTTACAAGCTTCACTTTTTGCTATATAGGCATTGGCAGCTTCAACATCATCGCACTCAAAACAATAAAAAAACTGGTTCCCGTTTTGGAAAATAGAATAATTACGATATCCCGCTTTTGTATGTTCTTCCATGATTTCAGGCCATGGGTCCAAATGCATCTTCACATATTCCTCTAAACATTCTTCTTTTACTTTCCAAGTCCAAGCATATTTATTACTTTTTTCCATAGTTAAATCCTCCTTAATATGACACCCTGCAGCGGGTTTCTTATGTTAAATATCTTTTATACAAAAAGGACTAATGCAAAATTCAAGACTATAGTACCTGCGAGGTAAGTAATTCGGAATGCCCATTCACAAGTCAAATAAACTTTTATTTTGCATCAGCCCTGATTTCATTTTATATGCAAAATCAAAAATTTTGTATTTTGATGTTGCATAAGTAAACTGATTTTATTTTAGTAATCTGATTTTATTTTAGTAAACTGATTTCCATTCGTCGATGTTTTCAGGGTCAAATTTAAACGGAGCACCTAAAAGTACTTCTGTACCACCATCTGCTGCGGAAATAACTTCATAAGAACCAAGCGTACCTGCTTCGAATTTGTCACCGGCAGCTCCTGTAATTTCACCTTTAACAAGTGAGATGGATGCATAAGCTGCTAAACCACCTACATCAATAGGATTCCATAAGTACATCCAAGGACAGGAACCATTTGCAATGTATTCAGCCATTTCACTTGGAAGACCAAGACCTGTAACTGCAACTTTACCGATTAAACCTTTATCAGTAACAACTTTTGCAGCTGCCATGATACCAACCGTTGTTGGAGCGATAATTGCTTTCAGATCAGGATAGTTTTTCAGCAAAGCTTCCGTTTCGTCTACGGATTTCTGGAATTCATCATCACCGTAAGCAATTTTAACTAACTCAAGACCTTTATAGTCTCCTTCTTCTAATTCTTTTTTCATCCATTCAATCCAGGTATTCTGGTTAGCAGCCTGGCTGGTAGCACTAAGAATGGCAATCTGTCCTTCTCCTTTTACCATTTCTTTTGTAGCCTGAATTAATGTACGGCCGATTTTCTCACTGTCCGCCTGATTAATATGAACCATACGGCTGTCTTTGTTAACAGATGCATCTAAGGATAATACTTTAATTCCTTCCTCCATAGCTTTTTTAAGAGCCGGTTGAAGTGCGTCAAAATCATTACCTGCAATTGCTATGGAATCTACTTTCTGAGCAATTAATTCATTGATCATGGTAATCTGTGCTTCAGCGGTTGCTGATTCCGGTGCTTTAATAATTGCATTTGCTCCGGCTGCTTCAATAACTTCTTTAAAACCGGCGCTTTCTTTTTCATTGTAAGGATTTCCAGCGCTCTTTACTAAAATTGCAAAGTTCTTTCCTGCTACGGAATCGCTTGCTGCGGGTGCTTCCGTATTTGTGCCGCCGTCCTGGGTCTGGGTTGCCTCCGGTGCTTTCTTTCCACAAGCTGCCAATAAGCTTAAAGACATGGAAAGTATAAGTGCCATAGAGAGTACTTTTTTAAATTTTTTCATAATAAACCTCCTAAGATATTTTTATACATTAATAGCTTTCGCTATTTGTAACTAATTAATTAATCTTACTAGTAAGTCTTCTACTTTCAAAGCGTAAGATCTTAAGCTGCTTTCTTCTTAAATAATTTTCCAAGATTTAATTTAGGTATCATTACCGCTCCAATTAAAAGACAACCGATAATGATTAACATAACCTGGGAACTTACATTTATTAATCCTAATCCATATCTTAAGAAACCAATGATAAATATGGATATAATTGCTCCGATAAATCTTCCCTTACCACCGCTTGTTGAGATACCGCCAAGTACTACCATGGCGATTGCATCCATTTCATATGCCATAGCGATATTAGGTCTTGTACTTCCCATTCTGGAAGTTAAGAAAATTGCGGTTATCGCTGCCATTGTACCGGTTAAGGTATAAATGATCAACCGGATTCTGTCTACCTGAATACCGGAGTAAAGACTGGTTACACGGTTACTTCCGATAGCAAAAACTCTTCTTCCGAATGTAGTTTTGTGTAAAATTACTCCAAAAATAACTGCTAATACAATAAAGGTAATTAACATATAAGGAATACTTCCAACGGATCCCCAATAAATATCGGAAAACCAGGTTGGGAAATTACCGGATGCCTGATCTTTTAAAATCATAGTGGCAATACCCCTGTATAATATCTGAGTACCTAAGGTAACAATCATAGGTGCCAGTTCTTTGTATTTGGTTAATATAAAACCATTGATAAATCCGCATATTGTTCCTGTTAATAAACAGATTAATACTGCGACTCCCATGGGAACACCCAGGTTGTTATAGGAAACTGCCATAACTACGGAAGATAATGCGACGGTTGAACCTACTGAAATATCAATTTCTCCAAGTATTAATACAAATGCCATAGGTAAAGCTAAGAAAGCTTTTTCCAAAAAGGATGATGTTGCATTTAACAGCCCGTCCGCATTCATATAATATGGTGACAGATTGGAATTCATAATATTAATTCCAATAAACAGCAGTACTAAAAACCACTCCCACTGAAGAAAAAATTTTTTCAGGGAAAACTTCTTTTCTGCACTGATTACTCTTTTTGTCTTACCCATAATTAAAGTTCCCTCCTTTTCAGATTCTTTCTGTCAATGGATCTTTGTGATGTTGTATTTATTATAATAGCTAAAATAATAACCAACCCTTTGATTGCATCCTGCCAGAAAGGAGATATATTAATTAATGGAAGTGCATTATTTAAAATACCTAATGTAACAGTACCTAATATTACCCCTAATACCGTTCCTTTACCGCCGTTTAAGCTAACACCGCCGATAACGCAGGCCGCAATAATGTCAATTTCAAGGCCGGTTGCCGCATCACCTTGGGCTGATGCATATTTTGATAACCAAAGTATACTTACCAAACCGGATAAACCACCCATGATGGAATATACTAAAATTTTAATCCTGTCAATATTAATACCGCTGATTTCTGCTGCTTCCGCATTGCTTCCTACCGCATAGATCTTTCTTCCGGTTCTTGTAAACTTAATAAAGTATGCAAAAACAATGTAGATAAAAACTGCAACAAGAATCATGTTATTAATCCCTAATACACTGCCGGTTGCAAATGATTTTAAGCCCTCCGGAAGCTGGTATGCAGCTACCCATTGATTATTTGCTATCAGATAAGTCGCACCACGGTAAACATTCATTAGACCCAGTGTTGCAATAATAGGGATAACCTTACCCTTGGTAATGATAAGTCCTACCAGTAATCCGCATAATGTTCCTACCACAATTCCCAGGATAAAGGATATGAAAGTAGGAATTTCCGGATGTGCTCTTAAGAGCAATGCCACCGACATACCGGAAAATGCTATGGTGGAACCAATGGAAATATCAATTCCGCCAATTAGCAATACACACATCATACCTACTGCTAAAATACCCATCATTACGGCATTGGTTACTAAGTCATTGATGTTTGTTATTGACATAAAGGTATTGTTTCTGGCTTGTATGAATATACTGAGAACAATTAAAATGATAACCAAGCTCATTTCACGTGTCCCGGTAATTTTTTTTAAGTTAAATTTTTTCTTATCCATTCCCTGTCACCTCACTTACCCTTTACTATGAACAGTCTTTGCCATACCTAACTCCAGTATAGCTTCCTGTGTTGCTTCTTCACGTGTAAGTTCACCGGTTACCCGGCCATCACACATTACCACGATTCTGTCACACATACCAAGAATTTCAGGCATTTCAGAGGAGACCATAATAATTGCGTAACCTTGTTTCGCTAATTCACCCATAATTTCATAAATAGCTGCCTTTGCACCGACATCCACACCCTTTGTCGGTTCATCCAGAATCAAAACTTTTAAATCCAGAGCAAGTAATTTAGCAACAACCACTTTCTGTTGGTTACCACCGGATAAAGAACTTGCCTTGTCAAAGATAGTAACAGCTTTCGTGTCAACCTTTTCAGCCAGGGATTTTCCTAGTTCTCTTTCTTTTTTCTCATTCATAATTCCGTATTTGGTCATCTTATCTATTATAGGTAAAGTTATATTCTGTCCGATACCCCAGTCTAATATCAGACCTTGTTTCTGCCTGTCTTCCGGCAAGTATCCGATACCCAGATTCATTGCTTGTAACGGCCCTTTAATCTGCACTTCTTTGCCGTTAAAGTAAATTCTTCCTGCTTCTTTTTGTTCAACGCCAAATATCGTTTCACATACTTCCGTACGTCCGGCACCTACCAGACCGGTAAGACCCAGGATTTCACCTTTTTTAACATGAAAAGTAACATCCTTAAAATAACCGGCACGGCTTAAATTCTCAACTTTTAAAACTTCTTCCCCTATTTTTATTTCCGGTTTCGGGAAAAGCTGAGTAATTTCACGGCCAACCATGGCAACAATTAAGTCTTCATTGGTTATTCCATTTACATCATAGCTTCCGATATATTTGGAATCCCTGAATACGGTAACCCTGGTCGCCAGTCGGTACATATCTTCAAATCTGTGAGATATGAAGATGATAGAGGCTCCGTCATCCTTTAATTTTTCTGCTATTTTATATAGCTCTTCACTTTCTCTTTTCGTTAAAGCTGCAGTGGGTTCATCCATTATGATAATTCTTGCTTTCATGGATAACGCCTTTGCTATTTCAACCATTTGCTGCTGTGCAACACTTAAAGTACCCATTTCTGTGGTGGCATCAAAATCAGCACTTAACTGTCTTAACAATTCATTTGCTTCCGCATGCATCTGATTCCAAAGAATTCTGCCGGTTCCTTTTTGTACCTTTTCATGCCCCATAAAAATGTTTTCCGTTACGGTTAAGTGAGGATACGCTGTTACATGCTGATAAATAGCCGCTATACCTGCTGCCTGGGCTTCCTTAGGATTTTTAAAATTGACTTCTTTCCCATCCAGGAACATGCTGCCTTCCTCAGCTTTATGCACCCCTGTAATTACTTTAATAAAAGTTGATTTTCCTGCTCCGTTTTCACCCATTAAAGCATGAATCTCACCTTTTTTTAACTGAAAGTGCACATTATCTAAAGCCTTAATACCCGGAAATATTTTGGTTATTCCTTTTAGTTCAAGAACATAATCAGACATGTTTTTCTCCTTCCATTCTTTCTGGCAGCGCCTTCAGCCACTGCTTTCCAAAACTTATAATAAGCTTTTTTTACGCTTATGCGCTAATTAGTATAGTATTATAATAGCATCCGTCCCCCCTAAATCCTATCGTAATATTCTTTGATGTTGGGTATTTTTTTACTGTTATTTTTTTGTTTTTTATTGATTTTTGTTATTTTTTCCAAGAGTTTTTATTGATTTTGAGCGGTTTTCATCTGTTTTGCATTCATATTTGCAGAAAATGATACTAATTGCATTTTATATATTTCTTTGTTAAAATAAATGAATCCGGAATAAAGGGACAAAATAATCTTAACCAGCAAAACCTTTTTCTTTAACCATTCAATTATTTTTAATTAGAAAAAATCTTAAGAATGACTTGAGATAATAATAGGAGTTTACATGAAAGTATTAATAGCAGATGATGAAAAACTGACAAGAGAAGGTATCATCTCTAATTTAGATTGGAAAAAACTTGGAATTGATGAAATTTACGAAGCGGATGACGGATATAACGGCATTGAACTGAGTAAAATCCATAAACCGGATATTATATTAAGTGATGTCCGAATGCCCAGAATGAATGGGATAGAGATGGCAAAAGAGCTTCAAAAAATATTACCAAATTCCAGTATTATTTTTATGAGCGGTTACTCCGATAAGGAATATTTAAAAGAAGCTATTAAATTAAAAGTAATCAGTTACGTGGAAAAACCAATTGATGCTGCCGAATTAGAAGACTCTATCAAACTGGCTATGGAGGAGCAATTTAATCATGTCAAAAACCAGATTAAGACGGAGTATCACAATAAGTATTCGCAAAACAAATTAGCATTACAGATTATTTACCCGTTGGCGAAAGAAAATCAAACAGATTATATAAGGCAATTTGAAGAATTAGGTTACACCATTAAACCTGCTACTGATTTTACAACCGTAATTATAACATTAAAAACTGCTGTTTCCAGTATTTCCGAACAGGATATGAATGAATTATATTATACTATTGATGAAATTGTTACCCGGTTTCATATGAATTATATCCTTGCAGTTAAAAATGACGAGTATTTAATCTTGCACCTGTTTTCTGCAAATAAAGCAATTGATTACGGAATCCGTAATACTTGCCTGTCAATTTCTTCTTACCTTAATAAATCATACCAGTATTTTATTGCGGTTGGCAAAACTGTTAAAGGTATTAAAAATGTGTTTGAATCCTATAATTCAGCTGTAGTTTTACTGCAAAGTTCCTTTTTTTATGATTATAACAGTATCATAGTACCGGAGGCAGCCCCTCCAAAAACACCGGTTTCAGATCATTCTATTTTCAACGAGTATCTGGATGCCTTAACCCAACATAACCGGGAAGAAATCACCAAGGTGGTTACCGCTATCTTTCAGAATTACAAAGAAAACCAGCATGTCCTGCCGAATCAGGTCAAGGATCTCTATTACAAATTATTTAATGCTTTGATCCAGACGGCCTCAAACCTTCATGTACCGGCTTTTTTTGAAGAAGATTCCTGGGCTGTGCTTGAATACGTAACCAGAAATTATAATTTAATAGAACTCCATCAATTATTACTGGATAAAATAAATCTGCTGTTTTCCTATCTCCAGGAACATACGAAAGATAATGCCACTATCTATGCCATCAAGGAATTTATAAGTAAAAATTATCAGAACGAAACCTTATCCGTAAAGGATATCAGCGAACATGTCTACCTGTCTTCTTCTTATGTATGTACTTTATTTAAAAATGAAACGGGTAAAACATTAAACCAATACCTTACGGAATACCGTATTGATAAAGCAAAAAATATGCTTATGGATTCCAGAATTAAAATCACGGATATATCAGCTAAAGTAGGTTACAGTGACAGTAATTATTTTGGTAAAGCGTTTAAGAAAATAGTTGATTTGTCACCATCGGAGTACAGGGAGCGGTTTGGAAAATGATTAAATTAATAAAAAACCTTATCGCTTATTATTCCTATGATATGAAATTAAAAAATAAACTATTAATTTCACATCTTATCCTGATTCTTGCTCCGATCTTAATTATTACCGCCCTATTTTACAGCCAGCTCTTTAATATTATTGTTTCTAATACAAAGGATACGGAATTAAGCCTGTCAAGGGAAACGGTAAGAAATATCGAAAATACGGTGGAAGATATACGAAATATATCAAGTGAAATTGTAAAAGACGAAACCTTTACCGAACTTATTTCCAATCGTTCCCTTCCAAATCCCGATGATAAACGTTATTCCAGGATTTATTCCTTTCTCCAGACTGTGGATGCCATGATCGACGGTGTAACGATTACGGATATTAAAATTTATTTAAGTCCAGCCTATCAGGATTATTTCAGTGATGAAGAACTGGCCAGTAACGGTATTCTAAATCCAGTTAGCGAGATCCAAAACTCTTACTGGCACGGTATCTTTTCCAGTACAAAAGCAAGGCAGCTGCTCTGTCCTACCCTATATCTGACCACCAAAGAAAAACAAAATTCAGGTCTGATTTCATTTACCCGAAAGATAAGCGGAAAAGATAACTCAGAAATTGCTTATGTAGCTGTTTATTTTAATAAGACTTATCTAAATTCCATGTTACGGGAATATACAACGCTTCCGGGAAGTGCAAAATATATTGTAAATGAAAGAGATGCAATTGTTTCCTCCTCCAGTAATAATCTGGTAGGTAAATATCTGGTTTATTACAATGAAATACCTCCCCTGGTACCGGATACCAATCAGTTTGAAATTAAAACTTTTTCATCCGACCGTTGTTATATCTCCTATCAGGAAATAAACGGTGCTAATTGGTATATGATATCGGTAATACCAATTAACAGTATATGGTCAGAAAATAAATCTTTAATCATGGAATTTTTAGTTGCATATATTCTCGTTCTGGCTTTTGCCTGTATCGTTTCCCTTTTATTATCCAATTCCATTGTCCGAAGAATTTCGACCGTTATCAACCAGATGAAATCGGTTAAAATCAATAAACCCACCCCATTAGATGCTCCCTTGGAACGGGATGAAATCGGGGATTTAATTGAAACCTATAATTATATGGTCAGTGAAATCAATAATCTTTCCGAGGAGCAGTTAAGATCCGCCAGTGAACTTCGAACCGCTGAATTTAAGGCACTCCAGGCCCAGATTAATCCTCATTTTTTATATAATACCCTGGATATGATAAACTGGCTGTCCAAAAAAGGATTAAACGAAGACGTTTCAACCGCAGTACAGGCGCTGTCAAAGTTTTATAAAATGACCTTGCGTAAAGGAAATATCGTAGTAACTATTGAAGAAGAACTAGAACATGTATCACTCTATATACAGCTGCAAAATATGCGCTATGATAATAAGATTCATTTTACCGTAGATATACCGGATAATATGCTGGACTATACCATTCCTAAAATTATTTTTCAACCCGTTGTGGAAAATGCCATTCAACATGGTATCTTCTGCAAGGAATCCAAAGAAGGTAATATTGTTATTACCGGCTGGATGGAAGAAGACACTCTGGTTTTTCTCATCTCAGATGATGGTGTCGGTATATCCCAGGAGAAAATTAACCAGTTACTCTCCGGGCAAACGAAAAGTTCCACCGGAAGCGGTGTTGGAATCTTAAATACTCATAACAGACTGCAGTTATTTTATGATACACAGTTTGGATTGTTTTACCGGAGTAAAGAGGGAGAATATACAGAAGTTGAAATCAGAATTCCGGCAGAAATAAATTCTACTCCGGATGCGACTTAATTTTTTTATATTTGTTTTATTTTATATTTGTTCTATTTTATATTTGTTTTATCTTATTAACAGGAATTTAGATTTGCTTTTATATTGTTAAAAACAGCCTGGCATAAAAGATATCCCAGAGATACTTCTTATGTCAGGCTGTTTTATTTTATTAGCTTCTCTTAGCTAAAATATCTGATTCATATTCTTTTATGGTCTTAAACCAATCTTCTTTTTCAGGAACATGATTTAATTCGCAGAAATAATTCCATACATCGCCAAAAGGATAGAATTTAAGTTCTTCCTGGAACATCATAAGTTCCGTATAATTTCTGCCATTCTGTAAATCTGCAAGTTTTTTGCTTGGAGAAAGCATTGCATATAAAAGAGCTTTCTGCATATTTCTCATACCCACTACCCAGGCAGATACTCGGTTAATACTTGCGTCAAAGTAATCTAATCCGATTAATACTCTGTCAAGGGCATCACATCTTACGATTTCTTTTGCAATTTCTTTTAATTCATCATCAAATAAAACCACATGGTCACTATCCCATCTGATCGGTCTTGTAACATGAAGGGCAAGTTTGTCTGAGAAAAGAAGCATGGATGGTATTTTATCGGAAACCACTTCCGTTGGATGATAATGTCCGTTATCTAATAAGCAGAGAATGTTATTCTTTGCCGCATAATTCATGTAGAATTCGTGGGAACCGACTGTGCATGCTTCCACACCGATACCAAATACTTTGGATTCAACTGCAACATTTACAAGGTTTCTATCATAACCAATAGATAAGATCTGATCTAAGGAATCTTTTAATCTGGCTCTTGGACTCATACGGTCAGCCGGAATATCTTTAAATCCGTCCGGAATCCAGATGTTCATTAAACAAGGTTTGTTTAATTCTTTTGCGAAATATTCGGAAATTCTAAGGCATGCTTTTCCGTGGTTTATCCAGAATTTTCTGATGGACTCATCTTCGCTGGACAAAGTTAATCCGTCAGCCTTTGGATGAGAAAAATAAGTAGGATTAAAATCCAAACCAAGACCTCTTGCTTTTGCAAATTCTACCCATTTTGTAAAATGCTTCGGTTCTAATTTGTCACGATCTACTTCTTCACCAGGTGCAAAGATTGCATAATTAGCATGAAGGTTAATTCTATGTGTACCTGGAATAAGACTAAGTGCTTTATCAATATCTGCCATTAATTCTTCCGGGTTTCTGGCTTTACCCGGATAATTACCGGTAGCCTGGATACCGCCGGATAACTGTCCGTCGCCTTCAAAACCTGCCACGTCATCCCCTTGCCAGCAGTGCATGGAGATAGCCACATTTTTTAAACGGTTTAACACTTCATCGGTATCCACACCGATATTTTTATAGATTTCTCTTGCTGATTCATATCTTTGTTTTGTTGTCATTGTTTTATTCTCCTTTTTATTTAAATTCTTTAATAGGCAATTGCGAAACTAGCTTATTGCATCTATATACCATGCAAATAATACAATTTCAGAGCTGAATCTTGCCTGAAAGGTAACTGAAGCTATGAAATTCGTATTAATTGTATGGTATATTCAGAAAACTATATAGTTTCGCAATAGCCTTTAAATTCTTTAATTGGGAAAGAATTGAATACACCTGTTCTTGCATCCTCTAAAGTTTTGTATTCATCTGCTTTCAACATTTGCGCTAGTATGTTACCAATCGCCGTTGCCTCTGTTGGGCCGGCATATACGGCTTTTTTGTATAGTTTGCAGTCAGTTCATTTAAATAATCCGCGTTGGATCCGCCGCCTACGATATGAATTCTGGAATATGTTCTTCCGGTTATCTTTTCAATTTCATCCACAGTATCCGCGTAACTTTTGGCTAAACTATGATAGATACAGGCAGCAAGCTCTCCCACCGTAGCAGGCTCTTTCTGATTGGTATCCCTGCAATACTTCTTTATTGCTTCTGTCATATTATCCGGAGATAGGAAGCAGTCTGCATTTACATCAACTCTGGATGTAAAATCGTCTGCTTCCATTGCCAGTTCACATAACTTTGCAAAGGAATAAGCATCGTTTAATTCATGTCTGACAGACTGTATCATCCATAATCCCATGATATTTTTAAGATAACGGAAACGATAATCATATCCGCCTTCATTAGTAAAGTTTGCCATTTTGCTTACCTGGCTGCAATCTGCCTCCGTTCTTTCAATACCCATTAATGACCAGGTTCCTGAACTGATATAGAAGTAATCATCATCATTAGCCGGAACGGATAATACGGCAGATCCAGTATCGTGAGTAGCCGGCAGAATTACCTCACAGTCAAATCCGACTTCTTCCTTTACCTGATCTGAGAATTTACCCACCACGGTTTTAGGGAGAGAAATCTCACAGAACATCTTTCTGTTAAATCCCAGTTGATTTATTAATTCATCATCCCAGTCTTTCGTTACCGGACTCACAAGTTGAGTCGTTGTTGCATTGGTATATTCATTCCGTTTATTCCCGGTTAATAAATAATTAAAATAATCCGGTACCATTAAGAAGCTCTCTGCTTTTTCCATGTGATCGGGATTTTGTGTTTTAACTGCCATTAATTGATATATGGTATTAAAGATCTGTTTCTGTATACCTGTCCTGTTATATAATTCATCTTCGGCAATCTTATTATAAACTAAAGTGTCCATACCTGTAGTTCTTCTGTCACGGTACCCTACCGTATTACCAAGAATCTGATCCTTGGAATCCAGTAATACAAAATCCACCGCCCAGGTATCAATACCCATGCTGGTCGGAATTTTACCAATCTCTTTACATTTTTTCAAACCATTTTTGATTTCTTCAAAAAGTCTGTCCAGTTCCCAGCACAAATTTCCGTCTTTTTTTACCATACCATTTTCAAAACGGTAAACTTCTTCCAAGGTAATTTTGTCATCTGTAAGGCAGCCTAAAATGTGTCTGCCGCTTGATGCACCAATATCTACTGCTAAATAGTATTTCTGCATATAAATCCTCACTTCCTCTAAATACACATCTCCCATAAGTCAGTGCTTTTATATTATTGGAACGAAATCATGTTCCTTTAATTGGATGCTCGGTACAAAGCCAGCACCTTTTTTTCGAAAGATAAAAAGCATCATCCGTTAAGTTATATTATACCGAAATTATTTTAAAAAATAAGGACGCTATTTAATTTAATTTACGTCCTTATTTGCTTATAATAGTATTCTAAATAATACAATTCTACCGCCTGATACATTGACTTTTTCTCATTTTCATGTTACCATGACACCATCGCAGAAATCATAGTTACTGAACAATTTTATATTTGTAACAGGAAGGAGTGTTAATACATATATTGATTTTGTGATACTTATAAACCCGTCAATTAGATCAACCCAAGATCTGTCTAACAGAAATGTTTAAATTAGCGCCATGCACCTCTATTGGGTAAAGAGTAAAAATCACTCTTCAGAGTAAAAATCACTCTTCAGAGTAAAAACCACTCTTCAGAGTAAACACCACTCTTCGGAGTAAAAACCACTCTTCGGAGTAAAGGATACTCCCTGTTATTTAGAGGTTAACGAGGAAGAGAGTCATCGAACTATTCGGCGGATGCTCTCTCACATACTTGGATGTGTGATATGTCGAAAAAACTCCGGGTAACCGGAATACAAAAACGGCATAACCAGGAAAAGAATTAGGTACTGCCCTGACTTCAATATATATTGAAGCTTAGTATTACTGTGAATTCTGATCGAAAGTTGTTATAGAAAACTGAACATTGAAAACTAAATTTGAACCGTAAATCGGTTTGCTCTTTCGTAATACTTTAACTGAATGAACAATATAATTTACACGCTGATAGACAGTCCCGGAATCTTTAGGAACTGTTATTTTCCCTGCTTAAAATTATATCCTCATTCGGCTTATTGTTATGCGAAAATAAGGAAGGAGATTATTTTATGTGTGGAATTATTGGTTTTACAGGATATTTAGAGGCTAAAAATGTGCTTTTGGATGGGCTTACTGCATTGGAATACCGTGGGTATGACAGCGCAGGAATTGCATTCTTTCATAATAGCAGTATCCGGACAATTAAAACAACCGGAAAAGTATCCTCCCTGCGTGATAAGGTAACCTATGCCACTGATATGAATAGTTCCTGTGGAATTGGTCATACCCGTTGGGCTACTCATGGGGGTGTATCAGATACTAACTCCCATCCTCATACTTTTGGCCGTGTTACTTTAATTCATAATGGTATCATTGAAAATTATCATGAATTAGAGTTAGAACTTGCTGTTTTAGGGAAACATCCCGTATCACAGACCGATACGGAAATCGCTGCTATGCTAATCGATAGTTTATATGACGGAGATGCCGTTGCTGCCATAAAAGAAGCCATTAAACGCCTGGACGGTGCCTACGCTTTTTGCATCTTGTTTGCTGACGAACCGGAGGTAATCTATTGTTTGCGTAACGGAAGTCCTTTGGTTGCCTGCCATGCAAAAGAAGGTTCCGTTATTGCATCTGATATGGTTGCATTAATTAGTTATTCCAAGGACTATTTTGTATTGCCGGAAATGCATATTGCACGCTTAACAAAGGATAATATAACCGTTATGGATTTAAATGATACCGTAATTACCCCTAAAATGCTTCATGTCAATTGGGATATGACCGCAGCCAGGAAAGGGGGTATCCGCATTTTATGTTAAAAGAAATCCATGAACAGCCTGAGTCACTCCGCTCTACCATCGTACCCCGTATTAAAAACAAACAGCTTCCTGACTTTTCTACGGATGAAATTCCGGATCAGGTATTTGATAATGTTAACCGAATTGTAATCGCCGCATGCGGTACGGCTATGCATGCGGGTTTAGTCGGTAAAGTAATGATGGAAAAACTGCTTAGAATACCGGTTACTGTTGAAATAGCTTCAGAATTCCGCTACCAGGATCCGATTATTGATAAAAATACATTGCTTATTACCATTTCCCAATCCGGAGAAACTGCCGATACCTTAGCAGCGTTAAGACTTGCCAATAAGCATCAGGCTAAAACTTTATCTATCGTTAATGTTAAAGGTTCTTCCATCGCAAGAGAAAGTGATTATGTATTATATACCCATGCCGGACCGGAAATCGCCGTTGCAAGTACAAAAGCTTACACTGCCCAATTATCCTGCCTGTATCTAGTCGCATACCATTTTGCACTAATAAAAGGTACGATATCGGAAACGGATTGTATGAGACAAATTGAGGAACTGCAATCGGTTATTCCGGCAGTTGAAAAAACCCTGACTTTGGCAGATGATATAAATAAGATCTGCGAAACCCTTGCAGAAAAGGAAGATTTATTCTTTATAGGCCGAGGACTTGATTATGCTCTTTCCTGTGAGGGTTCTATAAAATTAAAGGAAATCAGCTATATCCATTCGGAAGCTTATGCCGCCGGAGAATTAAAACACGGCACTCTCTCCCTTGTTACGGAGGGTATACCGGTAATCGCATTGGCAACTCAGTCCAATGTATATAATAAGATGATTTCCAATATCCGTGAAGTCCGTGCAAGAGAAGCTTTGGTTATATTAATAACCAATGGGGATTCCGAAGTAGATTCCTCAATTTACGATTATCATATCGCTTTACCTAAGTTATCAGATAATATGGCGCCCTTTACGACCGCTGTTGTATTGCAGTTACTGGCTTATTACACCTCTGTACATCGCGGATTAAATGTAGATCAACCTCGCAACTTAGCTAAATCCGTGACTGTAGAATAGATTTTTATTAAATATAAAAACCGGTGTTTATTATTGAAAATTTTGTTCTAGAGAAATAGTAAGGGAAGTCAAAATGATATCCTCCAAACATTAGATTTTTATCTGATTTTGGTAAAAGATAACTTTTGACTTCCCTTTATTCTGCAACTAATTTACTTGCTTCTGGGAATAACATAGTATTATAATATAAGTAATATCTTACTTTAGAGGTAAATCTTTTCCAAATTTTTTGTTCGTTATAAAGTTATATATTTATAAAGTCAGCTATAATAAATATAAAGCCAGCTATAATAATTTAAAAAGTCGGATATTGCAACTTGTTTTTATTAAGATTAGGAAGGAGTTGAATACTATGTTTAAAGAAATTTCACCTGTACAGCTGCAAGGGAATCCTTTTCATATGCTAGGCCAGGAGTGGATGTTAATTACAGCAGAAAAAGAAGGTAAAGTAAATACAATGACAGCTTCCTGGGGTGGATTTGGTATCATGTGGGGTAAAAATGTAGCATTTATAGTAATCCGTCCCCAGCGTTACACAAAAGAATTTATTGATGCAGCAGATTCGTTTTCACTAAGCTTTTATGATGAAAGTTATCACAAAGTTTTAGGTTATTTAGGTTCCGTTTCCGGCAGAGATGAAGATAAGATATTAAAATCCGGTTTAACGGTACTTCATGAGGACAAGATTCCTTACTTTGCAGAAGCCAAGACAGTGTTATTCTGTAAAAAACTGTTTATGCAACAATATGATGAAAAAAGCTTCATTGATACCGAGTTACCTGGAATCAATTACCCGGATAAAGACTATCACTATCTTTATATATCAGAAATTGCGAAAATTTTCGAAAAAGAATAATAGTAAACGATAAATGTTAAAAGAATTATGCAAAAAGACATATTAGCTTGCTAATTCTCACTTTGCTTTCGCGGAAATAAAAGAGGCATTCTCAAAAATCTTAGTTTTGTGAATGCCTCTTTCTATCAGATATATTGTTTTAATCCTTCTTTTATCTTATGGTCCAATTTATCAGTTTTGCGTTCCAACTTAGCAACAGAATCACGAAGTATTAACTTCCCGGTAATTACTTTTCTTCCAATTGTTAGTTTGTCCCCGTTAATTTTTTGTATAACCACATCAACTGCAGTTTCTGTCATCGTTTCTATATCCACCTCTACTGTTGTTAACTTGGGAATTGAGATACTGGCAACTATATCATTATCAAATCCTACTACGGATATTTCAGAAGGTACATTGTAACCCAGCTTTTTTAATTTGTTCATAAACAAATAAGCAACCCCATCGTTATTACATACAAAAGCCGTTGGCATCTGATCCGGAAGCTTAAAGTCTATATATTCGCCTTCTTCACTTCGATCGTTAAGTATCCAATCTTCTCTCACAGCAAATCCATTGGATATTAATGCTTTATAATAACCCAGATACCGGTCCAGAATACTGCTTGTTGAAAAAATATTACCTACAAATCCAATTTCTCTGTGGCCTTGAGCTATTAAATAATTTGTAATTTTATAAGAGCCATAAAAGCTATCGCTGATTATAGAATCAACATCCAGAAGTTCATCATAAAAATCTAAAAGCACTAAAGGTATTGCAGTATTCTTGACAAGATTCACATAATTAAAGCTTATTTGCCCCAAAATAATGATTCCATCCACTTTATTATCGGAAAGAATATTAGGCAATACCACTTTTTTCTCGGAATCTGATGAGATAATTTCCATAATACCGTAATAGTTAACTTTTGATAAAGCCTTTACAACACCCTGATACATTTTAAGATAAAATGCATCTCCATCATCCCGGATAAAACGGTCAGCTATGAGTATGCCTATATTATAACTCTTTCCCTCTTTCATTCCTTTTGCCAGAGAATTATAACGATACCCCATCTCCTCCGCAATACTTTTAATTTTATCTCTCAGCTCATTACTTACTCCATCCTTATCAGAAAGTGCTTTTGATACGGTTACAGTACTTATATTAAGTTTATCAGCAATATCTTTCATTGTTACATTTTTCATAGATATCCTCCCCAAATCTTATCTATGAAAATTATATACCTTTTTATTCTATATAGCAATAAAATAATAACCTAATTTTAAACTAAATTACCAGTTAAATTTAACATTGAATTAATATAAATTAGCTTACTAAAATTTAGATCAGTTTAAATTTAATCATAATATCATTATTGGTTTAATCAATTTCCTTTTTTTAGTAATTTTATAATATATTTCCCAAATAATCTTTTTAATTTTAATATAATGATTTAAGCCGGTATAAAAATATGCAATTAATTTAGGTAAATTCATGTTATAAGTGTTATTAACCATTACTAATTTTATATAAATAATTGCAAAGCTACTTGCAAAATCATGATTTAATCTAAGTTAACCCTTAGTAAAAAATCACTTCCTGTAAAAATAATCCTCTGGCTTCTGCAGTCATTCCTGCCATTTCCCTTTTACCGCTTTCCAGAATTTCTTTCATAGATTCAGGTTCTCTGGTACCCTCTCCTATTTCAATCAATGTTCCAATAATTATTCTTGCCATGTTAGGCCAAAAGTCATCTGCTTCAATAGTAATGACCACTTCATTAATATCTGAGTAAACATCAATTTGGTTAATGGTTCTTTCCGTTGATTTTTTCATTCGTTTGTTATCAGAAAATGCTTTAAAATCATGTTTTCCAATTAAATGAGCGGCGCCCTGTTTCATTTTTAAAACATCCAGTTTATGAAAGCTGTAATAGTTATATTTACGTTCAAAAACAGACGGTACTTCTCCCATAGATATCTTATATTCATAACGAAATGCCTTTGCATTAAAACTGCTCTGAAACCGCTCTGGCACTTCCGCTACCTCCAGCACAGCAATATCCCTGGGCAGAAACCGGTTAAGATAATGTTTGATTTCATATAACTTCATATCTGAATTTGTTGTAAAATTTGCTATTTGTGCATATGCGTGAACACCTGCCTCTGTCCTTAATGCTCCGATTACAGTTACAGGTTCGTTTTCCATTTTAGATAATACGCTTTCTAACTTGTCCTGTATGGTAATGCTTTTAAGATTACCAGCCTGTTTCTGCCAGCCGTCATAACGGGATCCATCATATTCCAATACTAATTTTATATTACGCATAATTACTCCTTTAAATAGATTCATTCAGTAATACAGCATTATAGGCATCTACCTCTTTTTAGCTATACTAACGACATAATTATCCAACATATTAGCATAAATGTCCAGTTATATTATTTTTGTCTCTGTCACAACTTATTCTTTTTTGTGCAGAGCTAATTATGTTCTGCTCAATTGAAATATCTTTAGCTCGCTTTTGTGAAAAATTGTTGAAATGAAGTATAATTTTTAAGTAAATTATTTTGTAATCCCATACAAATATTTTACCATAAAACCCTTACTTTTCGAAGCTTGGGATTTGTTTTGTTTTCGAAAAAGTAGGACGGCGCCTCAGAAATCTTGAATGCTTATCACGTAGATTTGTAAAGAATAACGTGTGATTATTAATCCACTAAAAGACCGTTTGCCGCCATCGGTACTTATGTACCGCTATGTTTGGCAGCCGAGTGAGAACGTGTCTCTGTTGGATAATAATCACACGCTATTTTGATACCCTAAATGTGATAAACATCTCTAACCGGAAGAAATACGCTTTGCGAGTTTCTTCGGTTCGCGTGCGCGTTCGAATTATTGCAAGCAAGCTTGCTAATTCTCACTTTGCTTTCGCGGAAATGAAAAAGGGTGCCGCATTTAGTGCGACAGCCCCTTTCTTGCTGGTTAAATTATACTTCAAATAATAAATCACCATAAGTTGGAACTGGCCATAATTCTTTATCTACGATTAACTCAAGTTCATCAATCGGTGTTCTAAGACTTGACATAGCAGGGAATACAACTTTTCTAAAATATAATGCCTGTTCAGCACCTTCTTTTTCAGCAGCCGCAGCTACATAGGAGGTAAGAGCACTTACTGCAGTTTTAGCATTTGCTAAAAGGGAAGAAGTTTCTTTTAATAAACTTTCCTGTACACTTACATCTGCATCCGGAACAGCAGATTTTATTGAATTAATGGATGCTGCTAAACTGGAAGCAAATTTAATTACAGCTGGAATATAAAGCTTGTTAGCCATTTCAATCATGGTCTTAGCTTCAATATTTATGGTCTTAGAATATGCTTCATATTCAATTTCGGCACGGGAATGAAGCTCAACTTCTGAGAATACTTTGTGTTTGCTGAATATTTTTACTGCTTTATCAGTAACCATACAAGGGATTGCTTCCACCATGGATTTGATATTTGGTAAGCCTCTCTTTTCCGCTTCTGCTACCCATTCATCTGAGTAACCGTTTCCGTTGAATACGATTCTTTGATGTTCGGTAACAGTTTTCTTAATTAAGTCATGAACTGCTACATCAAAGTTATCAGCTTTTTCTAATTCGTCTGCAAAATCTGATAATACATCTGCAACTATTGTATTTAAAGTAGTATTTGGTCCAGCTATGGACATAGAGGAACCAACCATTCTAAATTCGAATTTATTACCGGTAAATGCAAATGGTGATGTACGATTTCTGTCTGTTGCATCTTTTCTGAATTCAGGAATTGTATGAACACCGACATTTAATTTACCACCTTGTTTACTGCTGGTAGCTTCACCGGTTTCAATTAACTGAGTTAATACATCTGCTAACTGATCACCCAGGAACACGGAAATAATAGCAGGAGGAGCTTCATTAGCACCTAATCTGTGATCATTACCAGGATTAGAAGCAGACAGACGAAGAAGATCTGCATGATCATCAACAGCTTTTAATACGGCTGCTAAAAATAACAGGAATTGCACATTCTCATGAGGTGTTTTTCCCGGATCAAGAAGGTTTTTGCCGGTATCAGTAACCATTGACCAGTTGTCATGTTTACCGGAACCATTCACACCTGCAAAAGGTTTTTCATGAAGTAAACAAGCTAAACCATGACGGTTAGCAACTTTTTTCATAACTTCCATTACTAATTGGTTATGATCGGTAGCAATATTAGCAGTTGCATAGATAGGAGCTAATTCGTGCTGGGCAGGAGCAACTTCGTTATGTTGTGTTTTAGCCAAGATTCCAAGTTTCCAGCATTCTTCATTTACTTCTTTCATGAAAGCAGAAATTCTTTCTTTCAGGCATCCGAAATAGTGATCTTCCATTTCCTGGCCTTTTGGAGGCATAGCACCAAATAAAGTACGCCCGCTGAAAATCAAGTCTTCTCTTTTTAAGTATTTTGCTTTATCTACTAAGAAATATTCCTGTTCAGGTCCTACGGAGCAGGATACGGATTTAACATTGTCATGTCCGAATAATTTTAATATACGTACAGCCTGGTCACTGATTGCTTCCATTGAACGTAATAAAGGAGTTTTCTTATCCAGAGCTTCTCCTGTATAGGAGCAGAATGCTGTAGGAATACATAAGGTAACACCAGCAGCGTCTTCTCTTAAAAATGCCGGAGAAGTACAATCCCAAGCTGTATAACCTCTGGCTTCAAACGTTGCTCTTAATCCGCCGGAAGGAAATGAAGATGCATCCGGTTCACCTTTAATTAATTCTTTACCGGAAAATTCCATTAAAATTTTACCGCCGGAAGCAGGGCTGATAAAAGAATCATGTTTTTCTGCGGTTATGCCGGTCATTGGCTGGAACCAATGGGTAAAGTGCGTCGCACCTCTTTCAATTGCCCAATCTTTCATTGCATTAGCAACAACATCAGCTACAGCGGGATCTAGATCCTCTCCATTCTGGATTGTTTTCTTTAATGCGGCATAAGTCTTTTTTGGTAAACGTTCAATCATGGTTGTTTCATCAAATACATCAATTCCAAAGATTTCTGTTAATTTTTCTGCCATAATAAAAGCTCCTTCCATTCATTATATATTTTATATTATCATAATTATTTAAGTTATACAAAAACCGGACTTTCCAATAATTGTATAATAAAAAAGTGTTCTCAAAAAAGACATTTGAGAACACCATTGCTCTAACGATTATTTCGTCTAAAGATAAAATACCACTTTTTTATGAAAAAGGAAAGCTTTTTTTTTAAAAAAATGAATTTTTCTTACAAAATGTTAATTCATACGGAATTTAATAAAAAAGAACCTATTTTTTCATCAAAATACATAAAATCGTATTCAATCACTGTAGTGAACTCGCTTTTCTTCCTCATTATTAAAGTTGTCAACAAGAGTAAATTTAAAATAAAAGGTATATTAAGGATTATTTCTTATATTTACATCTAATTGATCAAAAGGAATGGTAATTTTATTTTTATCAAATTGATTTTTTATTAATTCCAATAACTCACATTTTAGAGTCCAATAATTTTCTTTCAAAACCCAGACTCTGATTCCGATATTAATTGCACTGGGATCAAAGCTGTTAACAAACACCGATATATCCTGATCTTTCAAAACAAGCTCATGATTTTCTGCAATTTCTATTAAAATGTCTTTGACTTTTTTAATATTCTCCGAATAATCAATCAGAACTGAGATATCAAGTCTGCGTTTGGATTCATAAGTTACATTGATAATATTAGCGTTTGATAAAGAACCATTCGGCATAACTAAAAGTCTGTTATCCACGGTTAATAACCTGGTATAAAATATATCAATTGCCGTAACCGTACCTTCATTTCCGCCTGTTATGATATAGTCACCAACCCGGAAAGGCTTTAGAAGCAATATCAGGACTCCTCCGGCAAAATTTGACAGGCTTCCCTGCAAGGCTAATCCAATACTGAGGCCTGCTGAACCGAGTATTGCTATTATCGGAGCACTCGCTATACCGATTACCTGTATTATTATAAATGCTGCAAGTACAATATACAATACCGCCCGAATCATTGCCAATAAAAAGCCGGAGACACTGATTTCCATTTTTGTACGGTTAAAGTATTTAGCTAATAAACCGGTAAAATAGTGGATTAATTTTTTACCGATAACTAATATTATAACAGCAAACAGCAATCGTTTGATAAAATCTAAGCCTTCATTAAGGAAACCTTTTAACCCATTATCAATAAAATCTCCCAGGATACTGTTATAATTATTATTATTTGTGCCTGTGTCTAATATGGATAAACAGCGATTTATAAATAATTCCATACTTAATCCTTTCAAAACATGTTATTAGTTTGTTATTACAGGGGTACAGGTAAATACAGCTATCCCTAATGGAGGTACGGTAAGACTGATTGATTGGTCCCTGCCGTCTGATTCCACTTTCCGTGATTGTTTCTGTCTGGGATTCATATTGCCGCTTCCCCCGTAAATTGTTTTATCACTATTAAAAATTTCTTTATATTTACCGGTAAAAGGAACTCCGATTAAAAAGTTTTTATATACAACCGGCGTAAAGTTACAAACAACCAGCATAGTTTCTTCAATTATTGAGGTTTTTCTGATAAATACAATAATGCTATGGTCAGCATCCATACAGCTGATCCATTCAAATCCGTTCTCATCATAATCCAATTGATAAAATGCAGGATAGGAACGGTACAGCTTGTTCCAGTCTCTTACATAACGGTTTAATTTGCAGTTTTGGTCTTCATTTAACAAATCCCAATCCAGACTTTTCGCTTCATTCCATTCAGCATATTGTGCGAAATCCTGACCCATAAATAATAATTTTTTACCGGGATGGCTCATCATAAAACCATAAGCAACCCGCAGGTTCGCAAATTTCTGTTCTATACTGCCAGGCATTTTATTAATCATGGAGCCTTTTCCGTGTACAACTTCATCATGGGAAAGAACCAGCATAAATTTCTCACTATAGGCATAAATCATACTGAAAGTAAGCTCTCCGTGCCTTCCTTTGCGGAACAACGGATCGCATTTCATATAATTAGTAAAATCGTTCATCCAGCCTAAATTCCATTTTAAATCAAATCCCAGTCCACCCGCTTTAACATCTCCGGTAACTTTCGGCCATGCAGTAGATTCTTCTGCAATAATTAAGGATCCGTCTTTTCTCTTTCTAAATATGGAATTCAGGTGTTTTAATAACTCCATAGCTTCCAGATTCTCATTTCCGCCATAAATATTAGCGACCCATTGTCCTGCTTTTTTACCATAATCCAGATAAAGCATGGAAGCAACTGCATCCATCCGGATACCGTCCGCATGGTACTTTTCAATCCAGAATAAGGCATTGGCAATTAAAAAATTGGAAACCTGGGGTCTTCCATAATTATATATTAAAGTTCCCCAATGCGGATGTGAACCCTGCCTGGGATCTTTGTGTTCATAAAGGCAGGTACCGTCAAAATTAGCCAATCCAAAAGTGTCTCTTGGGAAATGTGCGGGAACCCAGTCTAATATTACACCAATACCCTGCCTGTGCATAAAGTCCATAAAATACATAAAATCAGAAGGTGTGCCATATCTTGCCGTCGGTGCATAATAACCGGTAACCTGATAACCCCATGACCCATCAAAAGGATGCTCCATAACAGGCATTAATTCTATATGGGTATAACCCATATCCTTTACATATCCGGCAAGCATCGGTGCCAGTTCTCTGTAATTATAAAATTCTCTGCCCTCATCCACAGGAGGTTTTTTCCAGGAACCTAAATGTACCTCATATACACTCATTGGTTCCGACTCATATTGCTTTTCCGCCCTTTCCTGAATCCAATTACCATCCTGCCATTCATATTCATTCAGATTACAGACGATAGAGGCATTGTTAGGTCTTAACTCAGTCTGGTTGGCATAAGGATCCGCTTTTAAAACGATTAAGCCGCCTTTGATTTTTATCTCATATTTATAGATTTCACCAGGCCTAAGATTCGGTATAAACAGTTCAAATATACCGGAATCATATAATCTTCTCATCGTATGCCGTCTGCCGTCCCAATTATTAAAATTACCGACGACACTGACACGGACAGCATTTGGTGCCCATACGGCAAATAAAATTCCGTTTACACCGTCTACTTCCATCATGTGAGCACCTAATTTATCATAAATATTATAGTGAATCCCGCCTGCAAAACGGGTTAAATCCATAGGATCAATCACAGGATCAAAAGAATACGGATCCCTGATTTCCTCTGTGGAATTATTATTGTAAGTAACAAACAAGGTATATGGAATCACTTTATTCCCTGTTACTATTACAGAAAAAAATCCATCCTTATCCTTGCAAATCATAGGATAGACCTGCCCCGAACCGGTTATTTTTACATCAATATGAACAGCGGTAGGAATAAATGCATTAATAAGAATTCCTTTTTCTGTAACATGGGCACCCAAAAGACTATGTGGATTATCATGTTCCGAGTAAATAATTTTACTGGCTTCCGTCCAGTCTAATAAATCATAAAGCAACTCTTCCATATACAAGTCCTCCTAAACTATGATTATTTTGTTAACCATTCATCCGTATGGCTGAATAATAACATTATTCTAAATACCATTCATCCCTGCCAGAACTTTCTGCTTCATCGGATTTTTCAGGCATATATTTTTTAAATACTCTTTCTAATAGGAAAGACATAAGAAGAATACATAACGCCGGTGTTATCAGTATCGCTATAGGCATAATATAAGTTCCCAAACTAATGGCAGCAAAAATTATGATTAACAGAATAGTCGTAGGCAAATGCTTCATAGCCATAAAAACAGCAGTTTTAAATAACTGTCTGATTCCCATTGTAAATCTGGAGAGAAGCGGAAAAATATACAGTGCCACACAAATGAGAAGAAAAATCATGGCATTAAATACACTTAGCAAAATAAAACTCTGTTTTCCGGTCATAGTCGTTGCAAATCTGCGGTCAAATGCCAGAACAATAAATAATATAGTTAAAATAACTCCTGCGACAAGTCCTGTTTTAAAATTGGTTTTAAAAGAATGGAAAAATTCACGTACCAGATAACCCCTCTCTCTTCGTATTACTTTAACAACAGCGTAATATAAGGATGTTGTCGCAGGTCCTATGGTAATAACCGGAATGCATAAAATCAGCCAAACCAAACTAATTATGATTAAATCTACAAATTTGCCCAAGGCTGTAAAAAAACCATTGTCCATGTTAAAAAAATTACCCATTTGAAATCTCCTTTTTATCTATAAGTCTAGGCGGATCTTCACAAGCCGCTCTGCTACCTGGCTCTATCCTTATACCTGCCAGGCAGGCATTTCAGTCGGAGCTTAAACTCTGAAACAAGTAAGTCCCAAACCCACCGCTTATGTCTTGCAAAGAAGAGGGGGGACTTATGTGCAATGCTAAATATGTGATGTAATAAGCTGCAAATTACCCTCTAAGCTATAATCCCCATAACCGTTTGGTAATATAAAGTGATCGCCTTTTTCTAACTTAATGCCGTCGATTGCTCCCTCTCCGTCAATAACACTAAGAATAGTAAAAAGCTCGGGTTGTTTCAATACCTGTTTTCCAAAAACAGATATTTTTCTTACGGAATAGAACTCACAGGTTACTAATTCTTCTACCTCTGCCTGTTCTAAGTTTATCTTCTTTCTGTCCGTATTTACATCCTTATGAGGACATTTGATTACGTCAATACTTTTATCAATATGAAGTTCTCTTAAACTTCCGCCGGATAATCTGTCGTAATCATATAAACGATAGGTAATATCACTGTTCTGCTGGGTTTCTAAAATAACGGTACCACCTTTTATTGCATGTACTGTTCCTGGTTCTATCTGAAAAAAATCTCCTTTCTTTATCGGCAATACACGGATTAACTCATTCCATCTGCGGTCGGCTATCATAGTTTTTAATTCTTCTTTATCTTTTGCATTATGTCCCACCACTATTTTACCGTCTTTATCACAATCAAGGATGTACCAGCATTCTGTTTTACCTAAGGATCCATTCTCATATTTATTTGCATATTCATCATCCGGGTGTACCTGTATACTTAGATCAGTTTTGGCATCAATTATTTTAATAAGCAGAGGAAAGGTATTACCTTTTATTCCTCCGAATAATTCCCTGTGATTTTTCCATAAGCTGCTTAATTTTTCACCTTTATATTCCCCGTTTTTTACGGTACAGTCACCATTGGTATGTGCACTGACTGCCCAGCATTCTCCCGTACTGTCACTTGGTATATCGTAACCGAAATCGGTTTTTAACCGATTACCGCCCCAAATCATTTCTTTAAATATTGGTTCCAAAAATATAACGTCTTTCATGCTGCCTCCTAAAGTATTATATAGCTTGCCTTTATTTTACCACATTTTTGCTGTATACAAAAGTGAAAATTATCTAAATTATTTTAATAAGGATATACTTTTTCTGGCATTAGCGGTATGTTCCTGGTTATTATTTAAACCAGAATAGAGCTGTGGCAAAATATCCTTTAAACCCTAAATCCTTTTATTAGAGTAAATCAGATTATTTTGCCACAGCCCCGTTCCTGCTAAATATAATTATTCTTCCACATCTAACATACTAATTAACATATCGGCAGCTTCCGCACGTGTTAGTTTATCATTTGGTCTAAACTCACCATCTTTGTTGCTTGTAACTAAATTTAACCCCTGAGCTAATGCAGCATAACCGAGGTTCGCATCGGAGATTTCACTTATATCTTTAAAATCAGTACTATAAATACCCTTTAATTTTGCAACACTTTCATATCCTAATATCTGGATACTGAATTTAGCTGCTGTAAGCCTTGTTATGGCTGAATTGTCATTTTTCAGATTGTATTTATTATTATTGTAATAAATACCTGCCTCATTTAAAAATTCTGTTAATTCTTTCCCTGTGATGGATTTATCCGGTTGAAATTCACCGCCTTTAAATCCGATACCGATTTCAGCCAAAAGCCTTATATTACGGCTGGAAGCGTTATCATTAATATCACTGTAATCAAACATCTTATCCGGATCTACATATTCTTCTCCGTCATAATTTAATTGTTTTCCGGTAAAAGGAGATATATAATTTGGAGAAATGTCCGTTCTGTATACCAGCCGCACTTCATTATCCACAGAGTAGGCGTCCGTTTTAATAATTTCCTTTGCACCGCTGTTATAAATGGTATGAATATTATTGATTTCGTATACAAGATGATAACCTTTATCTCCTATATATGCATCAAATGCTTTTTCCTCATTGATAATATTTTTAGGTGATTCGAAAGTTACATTATCATCCCAATAATAGGAATAAGAATAAATTTTGCCGGTTACCCCGTCAACAGCTCCGTATATACTGTTATACGGATATTCAACCTCTGCATTTACTCTATTATAGTTATAATAGTAACCGCCGTAAACTTCTTTTCCGTCTTTGTATGCAATTATATAAGATTCTTTATTATCAGTTAATTTTGAATTTTTAAATTTCTCCGGAATCTGGACTTTTAAGAAGTCTTCCAGAATTGACTTACCTTGTTCTTTCGTATATTTTACTTTAACAGATTCCCATTCCTGCTTACTCATATTATAATAGTCTTTCACACTTGCCTGAAAAGATACTAACTTACCGGTAACTGCATCAACTGTTGCATAGGCATATGCCCGGTACGTATCCGAACCGGCATCCTTACCTTCTCTGGGATCAGATAAACTGATATTCCATATATATTTGGATTCTCCGCTGCCGCGGTAGAAACCATCCTGTTTATAAAGGGATGCAGATATGGATTTTAAAGTATCATCCAATAATAAGCTTTTATTTTCCGTAACCGCTTTGATTGCAGCTTCCTTCGTAATCAGACCTTTCATCTCGTCAACTTTGGTTACTTCTTCTTTGGATAAATTACCGTTATCACCCTTGTCTCCTGCCGCTTTCTCTGAGCTTGCCGCAGAATCCGTTGCCTGAACCCATTCATTCTGAGTCGTATATACTTCACCGGTTTTTGCATCTACGGCGGTATAGGCATTATCCGGAGAATATACTAAGAAAGCCTTAATCTTGGTGTCACCATTCTTATCCGTTATATATGCATTCTGATAGGATAATTTCATGGTCACGGTTTTACCTATTTTCTCGGCAGCTTCATTCTTTGTAATTTTAGTTTCCGCTGATGGAATTTTAACATTATATAACCAGTTGGAATTAAATGAAGTAACGCTGCCGGTCTGATAATTTACACCAACGGTTACCGTATTATCCGGCATCGGTATACCGTTTTCCACACGCTGAAACTGATAATTATACTGCCCGCTGTAAGTTCCGTATGCAGTCACTCCAACATACTCTATTTTTCCTGCTATGTCGGGAGTCACTTTTTTTATAAACTCACTTGCAGCATTTTTTAATTCAGACTTATAAAATTTAGGTACGTAATTATTGGAATTGCCGTCATAAGAAGAAAAACTTAATATATTGCCGCTCTGGTCGCAGGAAACGAATATACGTCCGTTATCCTCTTTTGCATACCAGTTTAAATTCCATATGGCCGATCCATAATAATTGTCCGTGCTAAAATTATAATCAAATTGCGTTAACTCCTCAGGTATTGTAATCTTAGATTTTATAACCGTAATAATACGTTCAAGATCACCCGCAGCAGGTTCCTGTGACGTCTTATCGACTGCAACCGCAGCCTCAGTAACCGGAATATCTGCGGTGGCAGTGCTGATGTCACTTTCTGCTGCCGCATATACCATTGACGGTAAACTGGACGTAAGCATACATCCTGCAATAAACAAGGGTACTAATTTTTTTCTAAACATATAAATTCCTCCTTTTTCTATTTACATTCATACATTAGACGATGTAAAATTTGGTTTAGTTCCATTTAATTTCTAAATTTTATATTTATTTGAAATTACTGTAATGATTGTTAAAAACTTATATCAATGTTACATTTCCGGTAAAGGCAGTTATATTTGGTTTCTTACCTATCACATATAAATTAGATTTCTTTAATAAATTTTAATTTATACCGATTTGTTATTGCCTAAACATAAGTTTTATATTATTATTAACTATTATATTTGGTCTCTTAAACCCTTGATATAGCTAGAAACAATGCCATTCTATCCAAAATCTTTTGTTAGAACTTATCATAAAAGAAAAATAACGATTCGATATAAGTATTTATAATTATACATAAGGAGTAAAACAATGAATACAAAAATAAAAGCTTTGAGGGCTGCATTTCCCTTAACGATTCCTGTATTTACGGGATATATTATACTTGGAACAGCTTATGGAATCTTATTAAACAGCAAAGGTTACTCTTATCTTTGGGCAGCGCTTACAAGTATTTTTATATATGCTGGATCCATGCAATTCGTTTCCGTAAGCCTTTTAGCTGCGGGATTTCATCCTTTATATGCCTGTTTTATGACTTTAATGGTTAATGCAAGACATTTATTTTATGGTATTTCAATGCTTTCCAAGTTTCAGGGTATCGGGAAGAAAAAGCCCTATCTTATTTTAGGTCTGACCGATGAAACTTTTTCCATATTGTGTTCGACGCAGCCACCGGACGGTGTAGATAAAGGGTGGTTTCTATTTTTTATTACTTTGCTTAATCAGATATACTGGGTAAGCGGTTCCATTTTAGGCAGTATATTAGGCAGTTTTCTCCACTTTAATACAAAGGGAATTGATTTTGTACTTACCGCACTTTTTGTTGTTATATTTATAAACCAGTGGAAATCAGCCCCAAATCACATGCCTGTTCTGATAGGGTTAAGTGCTTCCGTAATATGCCGTATCCTATTTGGTTCAGCGAATTTTATAATACCCTCAATGATTGTTATATTACTTTCCGTAACCATTTTTCAAAATAAAATAGAATCGAGGAATAAATAATGCCGTTTACAACAGGTGAATCTATTATATTTTTTGGTATAATCAGCTTAACTACAATGTTTATCAGGGTCCTGCCTTTTCTACTTTTTCCCGAGAATAAAGAAACGCCAAAATATGTTACCTATTTAGGAAAAGTATTACCATATACTATCATCAGTATGCTGGTGGTCTATTGTTTAAAAGACGTTTCTTTTACCAAAGCCTCCCATGGCTTACCGGAGATTATTTCTATTGCAGTTATTATGATTCTGCATTTATGGAAAAATAATACTTTTTTAAGTATCGGAGTGGGAACCGTTATTTATATGCTACTGGTTCAATTTATATTTTAGTCTTATTGATTAGATCAAAAGCCGGTACAGCTGACTTTAACCGAGTTTATGTATAAATAAACCGCTCCTTAATTTAGGTTCAAACCAGGTTGATTTGGGCGGCATTAATTTACCTGCATCGGATACTGCAAATAATTCCGTTATGCTGGTAGGATACATGGAAAAAGCAATTTTCATATCAGTATTGACCCTTTTTTCCAATTCACTAAGACCCCGGATACCTCCGATGAAATCAATCCTTTTATCAGTACGGGGATCCTTAATGCCAAGAATATTACATAAGATATAATTCTGCAGTATGGATACGTCTAAAACCTCCACCGGATCTGCATTATTTCTAATATTCTCATGAGCAGTAAGTTTATACCAGCATCCGCCAATATACATACCAAAACATCCCTTTTCTTCCGGTGCATAAGGATGTTCTCCGAGGAGCGATACCTCAAAATACGCTTTCACTTTTTCTATAAATTCACTTAACTTATTTCCATTCAGATCTTTAATTACCCTGTTATAGGGCATTATCATCAGCTGGTCTTCGGGAAATAATACGGATAAGAAATAATTAAATTCTTCCCTGCCATTACACCCCGGATTAGCTTCTCTTCTTTTTAAACCTACTTTAACTGCAGATGCAGCCCTGTGGTGACCGTCAGCGATATAGATACTCCCAACACCATCAAACGCATTACGGATTTCCCTTACCTTATCTTCTTCCGTTATCACCCATACATGATGAATAATACCATCCGTTGATTGAAAGTCATATAAAGCTTCCCCTTGTTTTACTTCATCAATTATCTGATTTATTTCCTCACGGGAACGGTAAGCCAGGAAAATCGGCCCGGTTTGTGCATTGCAGGTATCAACATGGCGTATCCGGTCCAGTTCTTTCTCCTCTCTGGTATTTTCATGTTTCTTAATAACATTATGTAAGTAATCATCTATCGAGGCGCAAGCCACCAAACCGGTTTGTGATCGTCCGTTCATAATCAGCTCATAGATGTAATAACATTCTTTGGTTTCCGTAACGAATAAACCGTCTGTTATCATTCCTTCCAGCAGATTTCCCGCCATCTCATAAACTCTATTATCATAAGTGTCCACGCTGTTTTCGAACTGTGTTTCAGCCCGGTCTATACGAAGAAATGACAAAGGTTCTCTTTGTATTTCTTTTTTTGCTTCTTCCCTGTTATATACGTCATAAGGCAGGGCAGCTATTCTCCCCGCAACTTCCCTTTTCGGTCTGATACACTGAAATGGTTTCACATCTGCCATGAAGCAAATCCTCCTGATTGTAATTATACTGTTTGTTTGCTGCAAACTTATACACCCATTATAATTCATTCCCAATAAAAAGCAAGTCTGTATCTCATTACCAGCTCTTCATTTAATGGTATAAAATGTAAGATTATTTTAAGGAAAATACAAGAATAGGGCTGTTACAAAATTCATTATATTCTCACCCGGTAAGATAGATTTTGAATTTTGTAACAGCCCTTGTTGTAATTAATTTTCTTTCCATCTATTACAGTATTTTTATCTTTAATACCTTTACAGTATTCTTACCTTCAATACTCCATTAATGGAATTTAACTTCTGCGCGGTGGATTCGGATACGTCACCCTCTATATCAAGTACGGTATAAGCGAAATCCCCTTTACTCTTGTTAATCAGATTGGAAATGTTAATATTTTCAACGGAAAACAAACCGGTAAACTGGGTTAACATGTTTGGTATATTTTTGTGGCATATGGTAATACGTTTTCCGGAAACACATACACCTGCATCACAATCCGGATAATTAACGGAATTTTTAATGGTACCGTTCTCCATGTATTCCATGATTTCTTTCACTGCCATGACAGCACAATTATCTTCAGATTCTTCTGTGGAGGCTCCCAGATGAGGAATAGCAATTGCGCCCTCCATATTTGCAGTTTTTGCATTTGGAAAATCTGTCACGTAAGCAGCAACTTTACCAGACTTTAAAGCTTCAGCCATATCATCATCATTTACCAACAGATCCCTTGCAAAGTTAAGTACAATTACACCATCTTTCATCAGAGCAATGGTATCTTTATTAATCATTTTTTTGGTATCATCCAAAAGTGGAACATGTACGGTAATATAATCGCAGGTACGGTAAATTTCTTCCTTTGTTTTTACATATATTATATCTCTTGATAAGTTCCACGCATGCTTAACTGATATGTACGGATCACAACCATAAACTTCCATCCCCAGGCGTTTTGCTGCATTGGCTACCAAAACACCGATGGCACCAAGGCCGATAACACCTAATTTTTTACCTTCGATTTCTTTTCCTGCAAATTTAGACTTTCCTTTTTCAACTAATTTTGCAATATTTTCATCATCTTTAACAGTCTGAACCCAGTTAATACCGCCTACAATATTACGGGAAGCCAGCATAAGACCTGCAATAACTAATTCTTTAACACCATTGGCATTAGCCCCTGGAGTATTAAATACAACTATACCTTTTTCTGCGCATTTATCAACCGGTATATTATTCACACCTGCTCCGGCTCTTGCGATGGCTTTTAAATTATCCGGCAGTTCCATATCCAGCATGGATGCACTTCTTACCAGTAGGGAATCAGCTTCTTCAATGTTATCTACTTTTTCATAGCTTTCAGTAAACAATTCCAGACCAATCGGTGCAATGGGATTCAAGCAATTATATTTAACCATAATAGTTCTCCTTTTATTTATTTAATATCATTTAGTGTTTTCTTCTTCGAATTTTTTCATGAATTCTACTAATTTTTCAACACCCTCCATTGGCATTGCGTTATAAATACTTGCTCTCATACCACCAACGGTTCTATGGCCTTTTAAATTCTCAAATCCGGCTGCTTTAGCTTCTTTTACGAATTTAGCATCTAATTCTTCATTGCCGGTAACAAAAGGTACATTCATTAAGGAACGGTCTTCTTTTACTACTGTTCCCTTAAATAACTTGCTTTGATCCAGGAAGTCATAAAGGACTGCTGCTTTCTTTTCATTAATGACTTTCATCGCTTCTAACCCACCCAATTTCTTCAGCCATTTAAACACCTTACCGCAAATGTATATACCATAAGCAGGTGGTGTATTATATAAGGATTCGTTATCCGCATGTATTTTATATTTTAACATGGTAGGTGTTCCGGGCAAGGTATCTTCTGTAATTAAATCCTCACGGATAATTACGATAACCACACCGGCTGGTCCGACATTCTTTTGAACACCGCCGTAAATAACTCCGTATTTGGTAACATCAACCGGTTCGGAAAGAAAACAGGAGGATACGTCTGCAACTAAAGTTTTGCCTTTTGTATTAGGGAGTTTTTTGAATTTAGTTCCGTAGATGGTATTATTTTCGCAAATATAAACATAATCAGCATCTTCACTGATTGGGAGATCAGAGCAATCAGGTATGTAGGAGAATGTCTTATCAGCAGATGATGCAACCGCGTTTGCTTTACCATATATTTGTGCTTCCTGATAAGCTTTTTTTGCCCATTGTCCTGTAATAATATAATCTGCTACTTTGTTTTTCATCAGATTCATCGGTATCATGGCAAATTGCTGAGAAGCTCCGCCCTGTAAAAATAATACCTTATAATTGTCCGGTATGTTCATTAAATCTCTTAAATCCTGTTCGGCTTCCTTTATTATGGTCTCATAAGCTTTGGATCTGTGGCTCATCTCCATAACTGACATTCCGGTACCATTGTAATCTAACATCTCTGCTGCTGCTTCCTTAAGTACTTCCTCGGGTAAAACAGCCGGACCTGCTGAAAAATTATAAACTCTTCCCACTTGTAAATCCTCCTTTAATATATAAACATAATTATTAGTTATAACTGGATCACGACTTTAAGATATGATGCCATAATGCTCATTTCTATTCTCTTTCCTATTTGCCACTTGACCACTTTAATCTACTACATTATAAAACTTAGTTAAATTTTAGTCAATATAATATTACAAAACTCTGTTCTTCTTTGAACTTAAGATGAATTCACTTATGTTTTAAACCCGGTATTATTTTTTCGCCTGTAAATCTTCTTCCGTAAATACTTCTTCTATCGCCGCTCCCGGTGCAACCATTGGCCATACTTTATCATCACTGGCAATCTGGCAATCCAGAACAACAGGAACATTTAAAGAAATAGCCTCCTTAATTATTTCTTCTGCTTCTTCTTTCTTAGTGATACGATAAGCTTTTGCTCCCATTGCTTCCGCAAGTTTTACAAAATCCACACTGTCATTTAAGGTTGTATGAGAATATCTCTGCCCATAAAATAACGACTGCCATTGCCTTACCATACCTAATACATGATTATTAAATACGATTTGAATAATTGGAATATGATAACGGGCTGCTGTTGCAATCTCATTCATATTCATTCGAAAACAGCCGTCGCCTGCAATGTTCACTACTATTTTATCAGGATTTCCGACCTTGGCTCCAATACAGGCTCCTAATCCGTAACCCATGGTTCCAAGACCTCCGGAGGTTATAAATGTCCTTGGTTTCTTATATTTAAAATATTGTGCAGACCACATCTGATGCTGTCCCACTTCCGTGGTAATAATGGCATCTCCACCGGTTATCTCATATAATTTTTCCAAGATATAAGGACCGGTTAATACTTCAGGATGATATTTTAAAGGAAATTGCTTTTTCATCTCCATGACTTGATTAACCCATTCCTTGTTATCATGCTGTTCAATTTTATCATTTAATATCTTTAAGACTTCTTTCACATCACCTATGATACAGTGACTGACAATTACATTTTTATTGATTTCAACCGGATCAATATCAATCTGAAGAATTTTTGCATTTTTGGCAAATTTTTGGGCATTTCCGGTAACACGGTCACTGAATCTGGCCCCTATGGTTATTAAAAGGTCACATTGCGTTACACTTAAATTTGCCGTTTTTGTACCATGCATTCCAAGCATACCGGTATAATAAGGATCTTCGCCGCTGAATGCTCCTTTACCCATTAAGGTGTCCGTTACCGGAGCATCCACTTTATAAACAAATTCTTTTAATTCTTGATCCGCATCGGATATAACAGCACCGCCGCCGACAAAAATCATAGGTTTTTTAGCCTCTTTAATCATAGCTAATGCAGTGTTAATATCTTCTTCCGTTATAGTATCCTTTATCCGTTCTATCGGTGGGATCTCCTCTTTCATGTATTCTGCTTTATTCGCAGTCACATCCTTTGCGATATCCACCAAAACCGGTCCCGGTCTTCCTGTTTGAGCGATTTTAAATGCTCTACGCAAGGTATCCGCTAATTTATTTACATCCTTAACAATAAAGTTATGTTTCGTAATAGGCATGGTTATTCCGGCAATATCCACCTCCTGAAAACTATCTTTACCAAGTAAATTTACCGTAACATTACCTGTAATTGCAACCATAGGTACGGAATCCATATAGGCAGTCGCTATACCTGTAACCAGATTCGTAGCTCCCGGACCGCTGGTTGCCAGACAAACACCTACTTTACCGGTTGAACGGGCGTAACCGTCAGCGGCATGGGAAGCTCCCTGTTCATGTGAGGTTAAGATATGGCGTATTTCATCCTGATGCCGGTATAATTCATCATATATATTTAAAACAGAACCTCCCGGATACCCAAATATGGTATCCACCCCCTGCTCTTTTAAACATTCAACTAATATCTGTGAACCTGTTAACTGCATTTTGCACCTCTTTCATAGAAAATCCTTGTCTATTTGTGACTATTCAGTCACTGGGGTTTATTTTTTAGGTATCTCAAGGATTGCTCCCCGATTCCCGCTTGTTACCATAGCGGCATATCTTGCCAGATAACCGGTTGTAATCTTTGGTTCCCTCGGTTTCCAGTTTGCACGTCTGGTTTCTAATTCTTCCTCTGAAATCATGATATTTAAGGTATTGGCATTAATGTCTATCTGGATGATATCGCCTTCCTCTACCAGAGCAATATTTCCTCCTACGGCAGCTTCCGGAGATACATGGCCGATAGAAGCGCCGCGGGATGCTCCTGAGAAACGTCCGTCGGTAATGAGTGCTACGGAGGAGCCAAGTCCCATTCCCATTATTGCGGAGGTAGGATTTAGCATCTCTCTCATGCCGGGACCTCCTTTTGGTCCTTCATAACGGATTACCACAACATCACCAGGTACAATCTTACCGCCCTTAATAGCTACAATAGCATCATCCTCACAGTCAAATACTCTTGCAGGGCCCTCATGTTTCATCATCTCAGGTGCAACGGCAGAACGTTTTACAACAGCTGAATCCGGTGCCAGATTACCCTTTAGTATTGCGATACCGCCTGTTTCACTATATGGGTGATCAATAGGTCTTATGACTTCCGTATTACGGTTAATACAGCCTTCTATGTTTTCACCAACGGTTTTACCCGTGGCGGTTATTAGATCTGTGTATAATAAATTCTTTTTATTTAATTCATTCATTACGGCATAAACACCGCCGGCTTCATTTAAATCTTCCATATATGCATGGCCTGCAGGAGCCAGATGGCACAGGTTCGGTGTCTTTGCACTGATTTCATTTGCTATATCAACATTTAATTCAATTCCTGCTTCAAATGCAATGGCTGGCAAATGAAGCATACTGTTGGTTGAACATCCTAACGCCATATCTACGGTTAAAGCATTTAAAAATGCTTTTTCTGTCATGATATCTCTTGGTCTGATATTCTTTTCATATAATTCCATGATTTTCATGCCGGCATGTTTTGCCAAACGGATTCTCTCGGAATATACGGCCGGTATTGTACCATTTCCCTGTAACCCCATACCTAATGCTTCTGTCAGACAGTTCATACTGTTGGCGGTATACATTCCGGAACAGGAACCGGCAGTCGGACAGGTCTTGCATGCATATTCTTCTACTTCTTCTTCACTCATATTTCCGGCACTGTAAGCACCGACTGCTTCAAACATACTGGAAAGGCTGGTCTTTTCTCTGTGTACTCTTCCCGCTAACATAGGTCCGCCGCTCACAAACATTGTGGGTATGTTAATACGCGCTGCAGCCATTAAAAGCCCAGGCACATTTTTATCACAATTAGGTACCATAACAAGGGCATCAAATGCATGTGCCATAGCCATTGCTTCCGTGGAATCGGCAATCAGATCCCTCGTTACAAGAGAATACTTCATCCCGGTATGTCCCATGGCTATTCCATCGCATACTGCAATAGCCGGAAATACAATGGGCGTTCCTCCTGCCATAGCTACACCTAGTTTAACAGCTTCAACGATTTTATCCAAATTCATATGGCCCGGGACTATCTCATTATAGGAACTTACAATACCTATCATTGGTTTACGGAGTTCCTCTTTTGTTAGTCCCAGGGCATTAAACAGCGATCTATGAGGAGCTTGCTGCATTCCTGATTTAACTGCATCACTATTCATATTCATAACCACCTTTTCTATAAAATTGAATTTTACCTATGATTCAGTCTGCTGTAACATACAGAATCAGACCGAATTTTATACATTTATAATGTATAAAATTTCGGGTTTCTGTATATAATAACTTATTTCTGATAAAAAATCAATCAATTTTTATATTTAAGGTGATTTTACAGATTATTGATTGGAATACAATGCAATAATCTTTAATAATATTTCCGTAACCTTTTCCATGGATTGGATGGAGATATATTCATATCTGCCATGGAAATTATTACCGCCTGTACAAAGATTCGGGCATGGCAGATTCATATAGGATAATCTGGCACCATCCGTACCGCCGCGGATTGGGACTACGATGGGGGTTACCCCAAGTTCCTCCATTGCTTTTCTGGCATTATCGATTAAATGGATATGAGGTTCTATCATTTCTTTCATATTATAGTAAGAATCTTTTAAGACCGCCTTAACAGTTCCGTCACCATACTTATCATTCAGATAATCGGCAATTTTCTGAAATCTTGCTTTTTTTTCTTCGAATTTCACTTTATCATGATCACGGATAATATAACTTGCTTTGGCTGAATCCACAGAACCCTCTAAGGATGATAACATAAAAAATCCCTCATAATTTTCAGTAAACATAGGGTTTTGCTCAACCGGCAGCATAGTCTGGAATTCCATAGCCAGCAATAAAGCATTTATCATTTTACCTTTTGCGGAACCCGGATGGATACTGGTACCCTGAATTATTAGTTTTGCCGCTGCAGCATTAAAGTTCTCATATTCAATCTCACCTAATTCTCCGCCGTCTATGGTGTAGGCAAAATCAGCACCAAAGCCCTCTACATCAAAAAAGTCAACTCCACGTCCAACTTCTTCGTCCGGTGTAAAGCCAATCTGGATCGTTCCATGTTCTATCTCAGGATGGGTTAATAAAGTCTCTGCCATAAACATAATTTCGGCTATACCTGCTTTATCATCGGCTCCTAATAATGTGGTTCCGTCCGTAACGATTAAATCCTGGCCCGCATATTTTTCCATTGCGGGATATTGTGAAGTTTCCATGATTATTTTTAATTCTTCGTTTAAAACGATATCCTTACCGTCATAATTTTCAATAATTCTTGGTTTTACATCTTTACCGCTGATCGCATTGGAAGTATCCATATGAGCTATAAAACCAAGTACAGGCAATTTCTTGTTACTGGTTGCCGGAATCGTTCCATAAACATAACCATGCTCATCCGTTCTTACATTTTTAGCACCAATCTCTTTTAACTCTTCCGCTAATGCAACCGCCAGTTTCTTTTGCTTCTCTGTACTGGGTACTGCTTCCATATCTTCTAAAGACTGGGTATCAAATTTAACATACTTTAAAAATCTTTCAACAACACTTTTCATAATAGCCTCTTTTCTTAGAATACATTTTTTTAAATTTTATTATTTGAAACCTTTAATTCATTATATTACTTTTAGGTATCTTAAATCAATACTATTCCCAATACACTCTTAATAATTGTTGATAATAAAAATAAATAGCGCAACCCATGGAAAATTTTGATTCTCCACGAATTGCGCCATATAAAATTCTTGATATCTCTCTACACTCTCTTTAAGTATTCACCAGTTCTGGTATCGATACTGATCTTGTCCCCTTGTTCTACAAATAAAGGAACATAAACGGTAGCACCGGTTTCAACTGTAGCAGGTTTTGTTGCACCTTGTGCGGTATCGCCTTTAAAGCCTGGTTCTGTATCAGTTATAACTAACTCAACAAACAAAGGTGGTTCAATTGCAAATACCTGTCCGTTATGAGAAAGCATTTTAACCATCTCATTTTCTTTAACGAATTCTAAAGAGTCACCAATTGCACTTTCATTTAAAGCAAATTGATCATAAGTATTTACATCCATAAAGTTATATAAATCACCGTCTTTATATAAATATTGCATATCGGAACGTTCTATATGAGCCTGCGGACATTTTTCAGTAGGTCTGAAAGTTCTTTCAACCACACCACCACTCTTAATATTTCTTAATTTTGTTCTAACGAAAGCTGCACCTTTACCAGGTTTTACATGTTGGAATTCTATAACCTGATATATATTATTGTCTAATTCGATTGTTAAGCCATTTCTAAAATCGCCTGCTGATACCATATATGATATTTTCCTCCTTAAATTAACTACTCTATAGTTTATCTTATCTGACAAGTTTTTTCAACTATTTTTTATTAAATTGAAAAAATATATACGAACTTAAACTGTTAGAAATCACCAACTGTCATTAAGTTTTATTCCATTTATTGCAACATGTTTAACATGGCGTCCACTGCCAGAATGTAACCGTTCAACCCTAATCCAACTACCTGTCCGGTACATACGGGAGCTGTTACTGACACATTCCTGAATTCCTCTCTCTTATGGACATTCGAAATATGTACTTCTATTTTGGGCATGTCCATGGAAGCCAAAGCATCCCTGATTGCGTAACTATAGTGGGTAAACGCACCGGGATTTATAATAATTCCCTGGGTTCCGTCAAAATATGCTTCCTGAATACGGTCAATTATTTGTCCTTCCCCGTTACTTTGAAAAGTATCAATCATAATATTCTCTTTTTTCGCTTTCTCGCTAATTAAAGATAATAAATATTGATAATCCTGATTACCATAAACCTCTTTTTCACGGATACCCAAAAAATTGAGATTAGGTCCGTTGATTACTAACAATTTCATAATAATACTCCTGTTCTATTAATAATTTCATCTATAATATCGTGAATCAGTCTTCCATCCGTAGTAACAATCAGATGGGCTGCTGCTTCGTATATCGGTGCCCGAAAGCTTAGAAGTTTTTCAATTCTTTTGTCCTGATCTCCCGCCAGTAAAGGTCTGGTCGTATCACCGGACAAACGTTGCATAATGGTATCCTTGGATGTTTTCAAATAAACTACGCACCCCAGTTCCCGTATTAATCTTTCATTTCCGGTTTGTATGGGAAGTCCTCCTCCAACAGACAATACGGTATTATTCAGCTTCCCGATTAATCCTTTGATAGTTTCGGTTTCTAATTTTCGAAAATACTCTTCCCCTTTTATTTCAAATATATGATTGATGGTATCCTTAACTTTCTCTTCAATTATCTGATCGGTATCACAGAAATTAAAATTTAGCCGCTTAGCCAACTGAAAACCTACACTGGTTTTCCCACATCCCATAAATCCGATTAAAATTAGATTATTCATATATTCCCCATTTCTCTCTTAAGTAAATATTAAACACCGGTTATCTTTTTTTATTTCCCATTACTTGTTTATAACGGTATTTTTTTCTGTAGAAATATAAAACAATACGTTCTAAATAACGTTTTAATATAATCTGGATTTCTTTTTCAGGTCCGATGGGTTTAACAAAATAACTTTTGATACCTGCACGTTTTGCACCATACACATCTGTAAACAGCTGATCACCGATAAATACGGTATTCGATTGATTTGTTTTCATTAACTGCATAGCTTTCATATAATTTTTGACAGAAGGCTTATGGGCATTGTATATATATTTAACCTTTATATCTTTATTAAAGCGCTTTACTCTTTCTTCACTATTATTGGAAATCAAACAGATATTAAAACCTATTTTCTTTAATTTGTTTATAAGTTTTATTGATCTTGCATCTGCATCAGCGCCATGTTCCACTAAGGTATTGTCTATATCAAAAAGCAGCCCCCGATAACCTTGTTGATAGAGTGCTTCGTAATGTATATCATAGGCTGAATCCGCACATTCATCTGGATAAAATTCTTGGAACATTCCTACCTCCAACTGTAATCTTATTATCTTATGTCTACCATTATAGCAGAAGCTATTTTAATTTGGCAAGAGTAACCATGGAATGAGTCTTTACATATTTGTAAATGATAACTACTAACAAGGATCCCCTTTGGTAATTTAGTTTTACTTATATGAAACAGGGATGGAAAATATATTTATCCCGTGTTACAATATGCGTAATTATTTAATAAAATATACGGGATACTTCTCGAAAAATCTACAAATATTAGGTTTTGTAAAGAAGGGAAAGCAGGAGGAAATTATGTCTGATTATGAACTGAAAAATAAGGAACTTGTATTATCGGTTAACAGCTTGGGGGCAGAATTGACAAGGATAACCGATTTAAAAACGGACACCGATTATTTATGGAACGGTGATCCTGCTTACTGGAAACGTCATTCACCGATACTTTTTCCCATTGTGGGAAGCTTAAAAAATCACCGCTATCATTATAACAGGAAAGAATATTCTTTACCCCAGCATGGATTTGCAAGAGATATGGAGTTTGGTTTGATGAGTAGTTCTGATTCTGAAATCTGGTTTCAACTTAATGCTACTGATGAAACCAAAAAAGTCTTTCCATTTGATTTTATTTTGGAAATCGGTTACCGTTTAACCGGCAGGCAAATAACTGTCCTGTGGAACGTTATCAATAACGGGACTTCGGATATGTATTTTTCCATAGGAGCACACCCGGCCTTTCTATGTCCTTTAAAAGATATGGAAAACCAAAGTGATTGTTATATTTCTTTTGATAATAAAGATACTATCCATTATCTGCTTATAAATGATAATGGACTGGTCGTGAAGAAACCATTTGAGGAGCAGGCCGTTCTGGAAACAGAGAATGGATTTCTGAATATTAATCCCCATTTATTTGATGAGGATGCCCTAATTATAGAAAATAACCAAGCCCATACGGTTTCTTTAGCAGATTCAAAGAAAAATCCCTATGTAACAGTTCACTTTGATGCACCTTTATTCGGACTATGGTCTCCTGCCGGGAAGAATGCGCCCTTTGTCTGTATTGAACCATGGTATGGGCGCTGTGACAGCAATGATTTTGACGGTAGTTTAGAAGACAGAGAATGGGGAAATCATATAAAGGCTGGCAAAGAATTCAAAACATCATATACTATAGATATAATTTAGAAAGGGTGTGATTCCATGAGAATACCAATTATAGGATTAACTCCACAATATGATTACGATAAAAACAGGGTATGGATAGGTCCAAATTATCTGGAAGCCATACGGGCAGCCGGAGGTATTCCTATCTTACTGCCATTACAGGTTGAAAAGTATGAATTAGAAGCTGCTGCTTCTGTTTGTGATGGATTTTTATTTACCGGCGGTCCTGATATCGATCCTTTTCGATTCGGTGAAGAAACCATAAAACAATGCGGTGTTGTTGTTCCCGAAAGAGATAAAATGGAAGAATTTTTATTCCAGATTGCAATGGAATCTGATAAGCCCATTCTTGGAATATGCAGGGGAATACAGGTACTTAATGTATTCTTAGGAGGTACTTTATATCAGGATGTACCTGCCCAGTTCTCTTCTGACCTGTCTTTATCCCATTCCCAGCAGTCCGGTAATTCCGTCCTGACTCACAGTGTATATATCACAAAAGGTACCAAACTCCACACAATTTTAGGTAAAGATTCCATCAGAGTTAACAGCTTTCACCATCAGGCAATTAAAGATCTTGCTCCCTCCCTTGTTACATCCGGAGTTTCTCCTGATTCCTTAGTTGAAGCTGTATATCTGCCGGAACATAAATTCTTTCTTGGTGTACAATGGCATCCGGAACATTTATTTAAAACCGAGGATGATGCCTTTCGTATCTTTAAAGCATTTGTTGATGCCTGTGTATAAACCTCAATTTTACACTGGGTAAATTTCTTATGTTCAGGTGTTTGCTTAAGTTAGGAATGAAAATTTACAAATACAAACTTAACCTTTACTTAAATAAAAATTCAGGGGTTATTGTTAAATAGACAATCTTTATGAATGAGAAGAGGTAATAACGTACTCTCCGTAAACTATTCATAGTTTATCTACTGACAATATCCCTTAAATAAATATGTTGCTAAGTTATTATACTGTTACATCTGTTACTTTGATTAACGCTTTGCCGTTACCCTTTTATGCCGGTTAGTTCTACCGGTCCCATTGTTTTTATTTCTTTTATTAACTGTATTCTTAACCATGGGGGTTTGTTCGTTACTTCTGCCCCTTACTGTTCCGGTCTTATCGTTTCTCTTTTGATCCGGTAATACACCGTTCCCCTTGGGATTACTTTTTGAACTATAACTATTAAGTTTGTTTTTACTTTTCCCTGACCTTTCAGACACATTTTCTGAACTGCCATGTCTATCTCCGTACTGATCAGATTTCTTACGCTTACCCTCCCGGGTTTTACCACTTTTATTATCATAGCGGTTTCCCTTTGTTTTTGGACGGATTAAACATTTTTTATCAAATCCGATTAAATCCGTACGGTGTGCCAATGTCAGGGCTTCTACCACCAGATCATAATTCTTAGGATTGCGGTATTGGATCAGAGCCCTCTGCATGGCTTTCTCATGAGGCGTTTTCGGAACATATACAACCTGCATGGTCCTTGGATCCAGTCCGGTGTAATACATACAGGTAGATATCGTGGAGGGAGTAGGATAAAAATCCTGAACCTGTTCCGGCATATATCCCAAATCCCTTAAATATTCCGCAAGGGCTACTGCTTCTTTTAGGGTAGAACCCGGATGAGAAGACATAAGGTAGGGTACTACGAATTGGTTTTTACCTAATCTTTCATTCGTCTTTTTATATCTTCTTAAAAATTCCTCATAAACAGAATCTTTGGGTTTTCCCATCATATCTAATACTCTGTCGCTGATATGCTCCGGAGCCACCTTTAACTGTCCACTAATATGGTGTTCACAGAGTTCACTCATAAATGCATTATCTTTATCATTAATCAGATAATCAAACCGAATTCCGGAACGGACAAATACTTTTTTAACATTTGGCAAACTGCGTAATTTTCTTAGTAAAGAAAGATAATCACTGTGATCGATCTTCAGATTTTTACATGGAGTTGGAAATAAACATTGTTTATTTATGCAGGCGCCTTTCGTATTCTGTTTCTCACAGGCAACATGTCTGAAGTTTGCAGTCGGCCCTCCAACATCATTGATATAGCCTTTAAAGTCCTTATCCCAGATTAAGTGATTTGCCTCTGCCACAATGGATTCATGGCTTCTGGTCTGTATAATCCTGCCTTGGTGAAAAGTTAAGGCACAAAAATTACATCCGCCAAAACATCCTCTGTTACTGGTCAGACTGAATTTTAATTCTTCAATGGCAGGAATTCCGCCTAAAGGAATATAAGAGGGATGATAATCCCTCATAAATGGAAGGGAATATACCCGGTCCATTTCTGCCTGGGTAAGTGGTTTGGCGGGTGGATTCTGAATTACGTATTCATTTTCCTTATATGGTTCTATTAACCGTTTTCCGGAATAAGGATCCGTATTAGAATACTGAATATAGAAGCTTTCCGCAAATTTTCTCTTATCCCCTGCTATATTCTGAAAGCTTGGCAAAGTAATGGCATCATAGACAGAAGATAGTTCTTTTGCCTTATAAACAGTTCCGTCAATAAAGGTGATATCCTTTATGTCGATACCGCTGTTCAGAGCATCCGCAATCTCAACTATGGAGTGCTCACCCATACCATAAGAAATCAGATCTGCCTGTGAATCCAGAAGTATGGAGCGTTTCACCGTATCACTCCAGTAATCATAGTGTCCCAGTCGTCTTAAGCTGGCTTCAATCCCGCCGATTATAATCGGTTTGTTTTTATATACCTTGCGTATTAAATTACAATATACAATAGTAGCCCGGTCCGGTCTTTTCCCCATTACTCCTCCGGGAGAATAAGCGTCCTGGGCTCTTCTTTTCTTAGCAACCGTGTAATGGTTAACCATGGTATCCATATTACCGCCGCTGACTAAAAAACCAAGTCTTGGAGTTCCAAGACTGGTGATACTGTCACTGTTTTTCCAGTCAGGCTGTGAAATAATTCCAACCTTATATCCATGGCTTTCCAAAACTCTGCTTATGATTGCCGGTCCAAAGGAATGGTGATCCACATAAGCATCCCCGATAACATAAACAAAATCACATTGGTCCCATCCCCTTTTTTCCATATCTTCTCTGGAAACAGGTAAAAAATCTTTTATCATATCTATTGATATAGGGATGCCGTTTCACAGTATCTTCCGCGGCAGCCCTTTCTCCTTTCAGACAAGGCCTATTTATTGTCACATCTATCTAGTATAACCGAACTTCAGGAAATAGTCGATAGTTTATTTATGTAATATAAACATTTACCAATCTGCGTAAAATTAGCCTGAGGATAAATAGATTTATATCTCTTAGATAGGACCATAAATTTTAAATTAATAAGGTCTTAAACGAATTGCCCCAACTCCGCCTCCTGTTTTATATTCAGTATAATAATTAACATAACGGGTAGCTTTGTTTTCTAATCCATCAGCAATCAAGATATACCGGTAATTATTTGTACCATTTGTATATTCCTTGTATCCAACTCCTAAAACATACTGACTAATTATTAAATCATTTCCCTTAAATATTACACTAACCGGATAATTACTATTTATTTCATCTGTTATTCTATCCCAACTTACATTAAAGCTATAATAAGCGGAAGAACTGTAACCATCTGCATGATCTTTAAAATACTCTTCCATAACATTCCTATAATCTTCAGGATAAGTCGTTGTATTTTCAGCTATGCACATGTCATCATATAAATCATAAAAAACATAATTTAAATTTTGTATTAAACGATAATACTTGCTATCTTGCTTATTCCAATATTTTAGCAGATTAAACCCGCATACTGCACCACTTAGCTGAGTATAAACCATTTTTTGATCATATATTGTGGTATATGATACACTGGCATTATCTTTAACGGTTAAGGAATTTACTGCTGTGTATGCTGATTTATATTTACCCTCCTTGAAAACGATATTATCATTTAAATTATTGTTGATATTATTTTCTTTTACATTATTCTCTAAGTTGTTCCACATTAAATTTACTTCATCTTTGCCTGAGTTATTAAATTCAGCAATTTCAGATGAATTTATTTCCGATCTTTTAATTTTGTCTATTCCATTGGCTGAAACTCTATAAATATAACTGTCCTTATTTTTACCAATATAATAATCTAATCCTCCTGTATAATAATAATTTATTGAGGATTCAGTAAGGTATTCATTCTTCACAATAAACTGTTTAGCCCTTTCCAAAAAGCAGCTTCCTTCATAGGCATACTCTATAATTGGCAGATGATCTCGAGATGCTCCAACAATCATATATCCGGATGGAGTCTTGTCAGGATCTTCAAATTGAAAAAGATATGCACTTATAATACCATCCAGATCGAATAAACTATCCATTTTACTTATATGTATATTGTCCTTAAAGGATTCCTTATTAGATAGTTTATCCGAATTAACCTGGGCAATCGCTAGTTTTTTTGCATTTTCAGCAGATATAATGGTTTCTGATGCTTTTACCGCTTTTACATGATTTGATGCAAAAAAAGAAACATTAATCAAAATTAAACAAATAAAAAAACTTAATATTCGTCTCTTCATAAATTTTTCTCCTTTTATTTTATATTCTATTATATTTCTAATACCTTTATTTCTTACCATGTTCTTTTAAAATTACCATATATTCAATAATCTATTTCCACTTTTTTTATAATTTGGAATTATATACCTTTTTAATAATAAGTATATAAGATATACAATAATTATCAATTGACAAAATATACAAATTATCTATCTTTGATTTCAAATTATAGAATTTTAACTTAGATAATTATAGTCAGAACAACTTTTTGACATAGGTATGGTTTTTATGAATAGATAAAGAATGGACTTGTATCAATAAGCTGACACAAATCCATTCTTTTAAACCAATTTAATTAACATCCATTAAATATAATCTTTACTCACCGCTTGCCATCAGCTCTTTTTCATTATCTTCAATTACTTTTTGCTGGATATCAGACGGTGCCTGCTCATAACGGTTAAATTCATAGGAGAAATCTCCGGCCCCTCCGGTCATGGAACGAAGATCGGTAGAGTATCCGTACAATTCAGATAAAGGTATGTCAGCCAGAATTTCCTGTTTGCCGCCGTGAAGCGGATTCATTCCTAATACTCTGCCTCTTCGTTTATTTAAGTCACCCATGATATCCCCTGTAAACTTATCCGGTACAACTACCCTTAAGGAAGCAATTGGTTCTAACAGAACGGGTGAAGCTTCCATAAAACCTTGTTTAAACGCCTGAATGGTTGCCATCTTAAAAGCCATTTCCGATGAATCTACGGGATGATAAGAACCATCCACCAAGGTAGCTTTTAACCCTACTACCGGATAACCTGCTACCGGCCCTTTTAAAACACATTCGGCAATTCCCTTTTCCACAGCCGGGAAATAATTCTTAGGAACAGAACCACCGAATATCTTTTCAGCAAATTCATAAGACTGTTCCATATTACCGGAAGGCTCAAATTCAATGTGTACATCTCCATACTGGCCATGTCCGCCGGATTGTTTCTTGTATTTACCCTGAACTCTGACTTTTTTACGAAGTGTTTCACGGAAAGGTACTCTGGGTTTCATAATATCAATATCGACCTTGTATTTGGTCTGTAACTTACTTACCACAACTTCTAACTGCTGGTCACCGATACCATATAATAATGTCTGTCTGTTTTCTTTATCATTTACAACTTTTACAGTAAGGTCTTCATCCATAATTTTCGCTAATGCCTGGGATACCTTATCATCGTCACCTTTATTCTTAGTCTTAAAACGCTGATAGGTATATGGTTTCGGCATTTCCTGCCGTTCAAATACTACCGGAACCGCTTTGGTTGATAAGGTATCACCCGTTGTCGTATCGGATAATTTACCGATTGCTCCAATATCACCCGCATGAAGTTCATTTACTTCAATTTGTTCCTTTCCTCTTAATACATAAAGACGGGAAATTTTTTCTTCCGTATCTTTGTCGGCATTATAGATTGAAGAATCGGATTTTAAGACACCGGAACAGACTTTAATAAGTGAAAATTTACCGATAAACGGATCTGCAATGGTTTTAAAAACTTTTGCAGTCATGGGAAGTTTATCATTATAGTCCGCCTTAAATATTTCTTTGGTTTTTACATTGGTTCCTGCTATCTCCTGTTTGCCCGGAGCAGGGAAATATTTCTCGATTGCCTGCAAAAGCATAGTCGCTCCCTGTGCATTTAAACCGGAACCCATTAAAACCGGAACAACGGTGCCATCTATTACATTATTTCGAAGTGCAAGAGAAATCTCCTCCTGTGTAAATTCTTCTCCTGCAAAATATTTTTCCATTAATTCTTCACTGGTCTCAGCGACTGCATCCAGCAGAGTTTCACGAAATCTGGTTAGATTCTCCATGGAGTAATCCGGAATCGGGCATTCCTCATAATTTCCCATAGAAGTAAATCTTCTTCCGGCCATCTTTACTACATTAACAAATCCGACAAATTTTTCATTTTCTCTTATTGGTATATGAAACGGTGCAATTTTTTACCGTAAATTTCAGTTAAATCTTCCACTACCTGACGATAACTTGCATTATCATCATCCATATCCGTTACAAAAAACATTCTCGGCAGGTTATACTTTTCACAAAAATCCCATGCCCTCATGGTTCCTACTTCGACACCCGCTTTCGCAGAAATTACTATTATCGCCGCATCCGCAGCATTTAATGCTTCTTCTGCTTCCCCAACAAAATCAAAATAACCAGGAGTATCCAAAATATTGATCTTGGTATCCTCCCAAATTACAGGTACCACTGTGGTGCTGATAGAAAAAAGACGTTTCACTTCTTCCTTATCATAATCACTGATGGTATTACCCTCTTCAATCTTACCTTGACGCTTTGTTATTCCAGTTGTGTAGGCCATGGCTTCGACTAAAGTCGTCTTGCCACAGCCACCGTGGCCTAACAATACAACATTTCGAATCTTTTCTGAAGTGTAAACATTCATCCTTTTTTCCTCCATTACATAATATTTTTGTATATCCTATTACTGATTTTAAGTAAAATATGGGTATTCATACCAGATCAGGTACCCATGTCTATATTTTACTAAAAGTTGTCAGATTTTACAACTATTTTATACCAGTTTAACAAATATATTTATATAAAATAGTAAAACGCAGGACATTATTTTCAAATAATTCTTCTTATTTCTCATATTTCTATATTTAATTACTTTATCAGACATTTTTTTCTGTATTTACGCTTTAAACCGTAACACTTTAAACTGTTACACTTTAATGTTTTACAGTATTGACATCCCTATTGGTTTGTTGTAAAATAAAAACAGAAAATAAAAATTAATAGTCTCTTATCATAAAAAATGAGAATAATAAGATTAGAATGACAAGAAAGGTTTAGGTATAGACATGATTATTGTAATGAAACCAAATGCTAAAAAAGAATCCATTCAGAATATTATTGAAATAATTGAGGGGAAAGGACTTACCGCCCACATATCCAATGGAAAAGAGGTAACTATCATAGGGGTTGTAGGGGATAAAAGTAAACTCCAGGATCAGAATCTGGAAATAGCGGATGATGTTGATAAAATTGTTCCTGTAACAGAAAGCTATAAATTAGCAAATAAGAAATTTCACCCGGAACCCTCTGTTATTAAAGTAGGTAATACTTCTATCGGCGGTGATGAATTTATTATTATGTCCGGTCCCTGTGCAGTTGAAAGCAGAGAACAATTATTAGAAACCGCCCGGGCAATAAAAAAAGCCGGTGCTCAGATTCTACGGGGCGGTGCTTATAAACCAAGAACTTCCCCTTATGCTTTTCAGGGATTAGAGGAAGAAGGTTTAAAATTTATGAAAGAAGCCAGAGAAGAAACCGGTCTGGCAGTTGTATGTGAAGTAACCAGTTTAGCCGCTATCGAAGCAGCTGTGAAATATGTTGATATGCTTCAGATTGGCGCAAGAAACATGCAGAATTTCTACTTATTAAAAGAAGCAGGAAAAACCGGGCTTCCCGTATTGTTAAAGAGAGGCTTGTCAGCAACCATTGATGAATGGTTAAATGCATCCGAATATATTATTGCGGAAGGAAATCCTAATGTAGTATTATGTGAACGCGGGATCCGCACCTTTGAAACGGCAACCAGAAATACTTTGGATATCAGTGCGGTTCCTGTTATAAAAGAGAAAAGCCACTTACCGATTATTGTTGATCCAAGCCATGCAACCGGTGTAAGGAAATATGTAAAACCCTTAGCCAAATGTGCTGTTGCTGTTGGTGCGGACGGGCTGATGATTGAAGCTCATCCCAATCCGGCAATTGCCTTATCCGATGGTCCTCAATCTCTAACATTCCCTCAGCTGAATGAATTGTGTTCGGAACTAAGACCGTTAGCTGAATTAATGGGTAAAAAATTCTAACCCTCAGGAGAAAATTATGAATGATTCAATTGTTGGTTTTATTGGCTTTGGTTTGATCGGCGGTTCCATTGCCCGCGCATTAAAAGAAATAAATCCAGGCAATACTTTAATTGCATTTAATTATAATATAAATAAATTAGGAAACGGCCTAAAGGAAGCATTGGATGATAAGGTTCTGGACCATATCACATATGATCTGAATGACAGGTTTCCCACCTGCGATATTATATTCCTATGTGCTCCGGTATTATCCAATATTACTTATCTGACTAATTTGAAAAACATGATAAAACCAGACTGCATTGTGACGGATGTTGGAAGTGTGAAAGGGAATATACATAAAACAGTTTCAGAATTAGGACTGGAACACCAGTTTATCGGCGGACATCCTATGGCCGGTTCGGAGAAAACAGGTTATCAAAATTCTCACAGTAAGCTGCTGGAAAATGCATATTACATTTTGACTCCTACGGAGAAAACCCCGCAGGATAAACTTCATAAACTATATGAAATTGTTAGTGAAATCGGTGCGATTCCTTTGATTTTGGAGCCAAAAGAACATGATAATATAACCGCAGCTATCAGCCATGTGCCTCATATTATAGCCTCCGGTCTGGTGAATCTGGTTAAGGAATCGGATGACACAGCTGAAAAAATGCGCACGCTGGCAGCCGGCGGTTTCAAAGATATTACAAGAATTGCGTCTTCCTCCCCTGTTATGTGGCAAAATATATGTTTAACCAATACGGAAAGTATAAGTAATGTATTAAATCAATATATAGCCTGCTTACAGGACATGCGAAATGCTCTGGAACGAAAGGATGAAGATTATATCTACCGTTTCTTTGATACGGCCAGCGAATACAGGGACTCCATTCCAAATAAATCCATCGGTATGATGAAAAAAGTATTTGAGATTTATCTGGATATTATCGATGAAGCCGGAGCAATCGCTACCATCGCAACATTACTTGCCACAAACCGGATCAGTATTAAAAATATCGGAATAATTCATAACAGGGAATTTGAGCAAGGCGTACTCAGAATAGAATTTTACGAGGAGGAAGCTTCCGTACTAGCAGTTGAATTATTAAAAAAATACCGTTATACTGTATACGAAAGGTAAACGCATATTCACCCTGAATGTTCGTTCTACAGCTGTACGTATTACCCTATATTGATTCAGTAAGATTGGAGTTTTAACAATGATATTACAAAAAGTAAACGCTTTAAAAGGTGAGATAACAGTTCCCGGAGATAAATCCATTTCCCACCGTGCCGTCATGTTCGGTGCTTTAGCAGAAGGAACCACGGAGATCACTCATTTTTTGCAGGGGCCGACTGCCTGTCTACGATCGGATGCTTTAGAAACATGGGAATTGCTATAGAAAACGATCCTTTAAGTAATAAAGTTCTGGTACATGGCAAAGGTCTTCATGGATTAAAACACCCCTCCGGTATCCTGGATGTTGGTAACAGCGGTACTACCATGCGGCTGATGTCGGGTATCCTTAGCGGTCAGTCATTTTCTATAACTATGACCGGTGATGATTCTATTAAAAAACGCCCCATGGGCAGAGTAATCACACCATTAGCAATGATGGGTGCAGATATAAAAAGCATAAACGGAAACGGCTGTGCACCTTTAGAAATCCTAGGCAGACAAACACCGCTTCATGGCATCTCCTACCAGTCACCGGTGGCATCTGCCCAGGTGAAATCCGCAGTTTTACTTGCCGGTTTATACGGAGATGGTCCTACTTCCGTAACGGAACCATATGTGTCCAGAAATCACACAGAATTAATGTTACGATTGTTGGGTGCGGATATAGAGAATCAAGGTAATACGGTGGTTATAAAACCGGAACCTGACTTACATGCCGAAAAAATTACAGTTCCCGGTGACATCTCTTCCGCCGCTTATTTTATAGCGGCCGGCCTTTTAATACCCGGTTCCGAAATATTGGTTAAAAATGTAGGTATCAATCCAACCAGGGATGGTATTATTAAAGTTTGTCAAATGATGGGTGCCGATATTAAAATAGAAAATATACGAAATGCGGACACAGAGGCTGTTGCAGATATTCTGGTTCGCCACAGCGAATTAACGGGAACTGAAATCGGAGGTGCCTTAATCCCGACATTAATTGATGAATTACCTGTGATTGCTGTAATGGCTTGCTTTGCAAAAGGTAAAACTATAATCAAAGACGCAGCAGAACTTAAAGTGAAAGAATCCAACCGTATTGATGTAATGGTGCATAACTTGTCCCTAATGGGCGTAACTGTAACTCCCACAGAGGACGGCATGATAATTGAGGGCGGCAGCCCGTTAAAAGGAGCTGTTATAGACAGTAAATTAGATCATCGAATAGCCATGTCCTTTGCTATCGCTGCATTGGCTGCTGATGGTGACACTGAAATACTTGGTGCTGAGTGTGTTAATATCTCTTATCCGGAATTTTATTCGGACTTGAAGAGGTTAATACGGTAATTTTAAATTTGCGATAACCTTTATCAATACGCAGTACTTTTTTATGCTAAGGGCTCTCTTAAAATTGCTTTAACAAGTATTGTTAAGGTTATTTTGAGACGGCCTTTCAACTTTACCTTATTGTATCTTTATTAGTTATTCTTATTATTTCTGTTCTTAATCTAATAATCATTTCATTTAATTCATCGGTCGAGCAAATGTACCTCTGGATTTTCGTTATGTATTTTCAAGGCCATTGATAATTGCTGATCTGTAAATCTTATATTACTTAACTGCTCAGCGTAAAATTTTAAATTCGTCATTGCTCATATCTTCCTCCAATGTTCACAAACTTTTCAATAACCTTTCATATCCAGGACACATATGAACGGTATACTAAGTTCATAGCATAAATCAAGGTTCCCCAACCTTGTTGACATAAATTTCTTTTTCATAAATCGGCCAGTAGGATAACCTGCTGGCCCCTCCTCTATTTGTCCGCTTATAATTCTTGTACTAAGTCTTATTCCGTGCTATAAGCGATAGTATCGGGGATATAGCTCAGTGGGAGAGCGTTAGCATACTTATAATCAACACTTTATGAATCTACACCTGTCTGTTTACTACCCCATGAATCCAAAGACTCCTGAAGCCCTTTTTGCGATTTTAGTGAATTATGTAGACAATTATTAAAATATTGCCGTATCAGCTCTTGCAATTAATTCAATATTAGATTTCGTAGGCCCATCAACCAGGTGGGCCTTTTAAAATGCTGTTTACTCCCTGGGTATCTTAAAAGTGTTCTCCTATGTCATCTGATTTCTAATTGTGGGTACAAAAAACTACCAACTGAATTTGATAGCCGGTAGTTATTTTCGCCTTTTATTTGTTTAATATAAAGATAATACTTACTAAATATTTAACTGTTAAATTAATTTAACAACATCATAACTTGCACAAATAAGTGTCCATAATTGTTGATTATAAATCATTATATTCCATATACCACTTCCACTAAGGCCATGTTCATCAATTAATTGATTTAAAACATGTATACTTCTCGCATCTATAAACCAAACAATATGTTGATATGGATAGCCAAATGAAAAATCATTATAATAAAAATATGGTGTCTGTGAGTCTTCATCAAATTGAATTATTGAACCAGTATCATATGCTAAATTAATGGCAGATTCCATGGTAAGCGAATTAGCTTTGGTTACGTTTGGTATAAATGGCAGCTGCCAATCATAACCTAATATTGGCATACCAATAGAAACTTTTTTATTTGGTGTGCTAAAGATTACATGATTCATTAACTCTCTTAAATAATTAATGTTACTGACAGGTGCAGGAGGATTAACATTTGCACCCCATATAATATTTAAGAAAATTATCCCATTAACATAATTACTTAATATCGAAAAATTTACTTGTTCGACAGATATTTTATTATCAATTATCTGTACATTGTAATTAATAGTTATAAAGAATAAGAAATTTTCTTGTTGCAATCTATTTGATATTTTTTGTACAAAATTCTGATAAAGAGATTGATTGTTTTCGTTTATAAAATTAAAAACAATATTAATTCCTTGATAACCTTGTTGTTTCATAATATCAATAAATTCATTTATAAGTCTCTCTTGATATTCCTCATTTAGCAATATATTAAATGCTATCTCTATATTAGGTACTCCTTGAGGTGTTAATGTGGTTAACAACATGAGTGGGATAACACCATAATCCTTTGAAGTTCTAATTATCTCTGAATCATCATAATAAGATATTATTTGCCCTCCCTCCGCAACTGTATAATTAAAAATGGATAGATAAGTCAAATTGGGTAAAGTTTGAACTAATGTTTCTATCCGTATATAAGGAAAAGAAAATCCATTGGTCGCTATACTCCCGCTCGTATAATAACTTATAACCAGCGTTTCACCTATTAAAGGTTCCCTGATGGTCAGATATGGGTTATTCCTTAATATTTGCATGATTGTTACATTATAAGAATCTGCAATACTTTGTACTGTGTCTCCTTCTTGTACAATATGAGATTGCTTAGGAAAAGTAATTATTAAAGCTTGCCCTATGGCTAAATTAAAAGGATATTCCAATCCATTATCTTTTACTATTCGCTCTATTGTAATTCCATATCTTGCAGCGATTTTAGATATATTATCATCTTGTTGAACTACATATATATCCATAAAATCTCCAAAATTTATAATTATTATTATATATGAGTATTGAAGCCAAATATTTAAATATTTAATGCTTTTTATGTTATATAATATTTTTATTACAATAACTAATATAATAAGTGTTATAGGGGATAAGCTAAAATTAATATGATTTTAATTACCAGCTACCAATATTTAAATGTCAATTACGCTAATTCTATGTTTAACTAAATCCAAGTTTTCCCTACAGTTTTTCACAGTTTTTCACAGTTTTTCTCAGTTTTTCAGAAGTGATAAAAAAAGCCCTTAGAACCTTATGTTCTCCGGGCTTTCATCTATCTCTTTTTCATTTTTACAGTATTACTGAGATTTTACCTCACTCAATTATTGTTAATATTTGTAACTTTTAGATTGTTTGTCACAAACATGGCATCCCCGAAACTAAAAAAACGGTACCGTTCTTTTACCGCCAGTTCATAAGCCTTTAGAACATTTTCCCTGCCTGCTAAGGCTGATACTAACATAATCAATGTGGACTCCGGTAAATGGAAGTTAGTAATTAAGGCATTCAGCACCTTAAACTGGTATCCGGGATAAATAAAAATCTCCGTATCCCCGCTTCCTGCTTTTACAAACCCCTGTTCATCTGCTGCGGATTCTACGGTTCTGCAGCTGGTAGTTCCAACACATATGATTCTTCCGCCGTTTTTCTTGGCATTATTAATTTTTTCCGCCTCTTCCGGTTCAATAATATAGAACTCCGAATGCATATGGTGTTCTAAGATATTCTCTTCTTTAACGGGTCGGAAAGTTCCCAGACCCACATGAAGGGTAACATTGGCTATGATAATCCCTTTCTCTGCAATACATTTCAATAATTCCGTCGTAAAATGCAAACCTGCGGTGGGTGCTGCGGCCGATCCTTCATACTTTGCATACACGGTCTGATACCGGTTTTTATCCTCTAACTGATGGGTTATATAAGGCGGAAGCGGCATTTGTCCTAATTGATCCAGAATCTCTTCAAAGATTCCCTCATAATAAAACTGAACTAACCGGTTCCCCTCATCTACGATTTTAATAACTTCGCAGGTTAGTAAACCATTACCAAAACTGATCTTAGTACCTACCTTAGCCTTTTTACCTGGTTTAACCAAAGCTTCCCAGATATCATTTTCCTGCCGTTTAAGAAGCAGGATCTCAACTTTCGCACCGGTCCCTTCTTTTTCACCGATTAATCTGGCAGGAATTACTTTCGTATTATTAATCACCAGGCAATCTCCCGGCTTTAAATAATCAATAATATCCTTAAATATTTTATGCTCTGTTTCACCGGTATCTTTATTAAGTACTAACAGCCGTGAACTGGACCGGTCAGGAAGCGGGTCCTGAGCTATTAATTCTTCCGGTAAATCAAAATAAAAATCTTGTTTTGTCATATGATTCTCCTACTTCGTCTACGTTGAAACGTACTAAAACCTTTATTGCATAAAGGTTGTTTTATACTATTCTTTTTATTCTATTCTTCTTATTCTACTCATTTTCCGAATTCACACTGCTGATATCCGTATCGTAATCGTCTAAAAAACTATGAAATACCTGTTTTTTCTGATACCCTATCATGGTATCCAGATTAACATTATGAACACTGCGGAAGATATTCATATCTATTATAGAGCTTGTCTGCCTGAATTTCTTGATTAACTCTTTCATTTCCTGACGTTTGGAGCCGCCTCCGTTATCTCCTAACATGCAATTCTCGGTAAACCGGCAGGCACATTGGATAAACTGCAGGTTATTATATTTTCTCCAGGCAATGATATCTGCCTCCTTAACCATGTATAACGGCCTGATTAATTCCATTCCTTCATAATTTGTACTATGGAGTTTTGGCATCATTCCTTTCATCTGCCCGCTGTACAACATACTCATAAGAACCGTTTCAATAACATCGTCAAAATGATGGCCTAATGCGATTTTGTTACAGCCCAGTTCTTTTGCATGTTTATACAAATATCCTCTGCGCATTCTCGCACACAGATAACAGGGAGATTCCTCCACCGTTGCAACAATGTCAAAAATATCGGTTTCAAACATATGAATGGGTATATTTAAATATTCCGCATTATTTAAAATAACCTGTTTGTTATATTCATTATAACCGGGATTCATAACCAAAAAAACTGTTTCGAATTTTACTTTACCATGTCTTTGCAGCTCCTGCATACATTTTGCCAAAAGCATGGAATCCTTGCCGCCGGAGATACATACGGCTATTTTATCCCCTTCTTTAATTAACTGATACTCATTTACCGCAGAAATAAATTTTCTCCAGATCTCTTTCCGGAATCTTTTAATAATACTTCTTTCCACATCGATATAATTATCCATGATCTTCTCCCATCTATTGCAAAACCTGCTTAAAATTGTCCAGGAAGAAATCAATTTCATCCATGGTGGTTAAATGACTTAAACTGATTCGAAGAGTTGACAAGGCTGCCTTACGATCCTTGGTCATAGCATATACCGGTCTTGAAACCGTATTGGGCGCGCAGCAGGCCGATTTGGTTGCCACACAGATATCCCTTTTGTTTAATTCATTTTGCAGCTGATTGGTATTTACCCCTTTTATGCTGATATTTAAAATATAAGGGGAACCCTCTGCTGGTGTATTTATTTTGATAGCTGGATAAGCCTTAAAAGCCTCTCTTAATTCCTTGTTTAATTCATTTACATATTCATAACGGACAGCAAGATTCTCTATTCCTATGGTCAGAGCTTTCTCCGTTGCCGCAGCCAGTGCAAGCATAGGTGTACCGCTCCGAAAAGAAGTCGTACTAAGGCCCCCATGGATTAATGGTTCCAGCATAATGGCTTCCTTTTTTAACAGGATTCCGCATCCGTTTAATCCGTAAAATTTATGACCGGAAAATGTCATTAAGTCGATATTTTCAAAGCTCACCGGTATTTTACCGACTGCCTGTGTGGCATCAACATGTAAAAAACAATGTGGTTTTGCATGAACGATTCTACTTATTTCTTCAATCGGCTGTATGGTTCCTACTTCACTGTCTACATAACAAACAGAAACTAAAATAGTATCGTCCCTCATTAACTCCTTCAGATGATTAAGGTCTACCTGCCCGTTATCCTTAAGATTAACAAAATCCACATCATACCCGTCATTTTGCAATTTTGTTATCGGTCCGGTCACGGAAGCATGTTCCAGATAGGTTGTGATAATATGTTTACCATATCGTAAATAACTGGAAGTTATGCCTTTTATGGCCATATTATTCGATTCACTTGCACCTGAAGTATAAATCACTTCATTCGCTTTTGCTCCCAGAAGATTTGCAATCTGTTCCGTAGATTGTTCCATCCTCTCTCTAGCTTTGTCTCCCAAAGTATGAGGTGAATTGGGATTTCCTATATAAGTTAAAGATATATCATAAAATGTATCCAATACCCCTTTATCAACCGGTGTATTAGCTGCATAATCCAAATAAATCATTATAGCACCTGCACCTTTCTGTTTACTTTATCTCATAACAGAATATAATCTGTTTCATCTTTTCTATCTCATTCTTACTTATCCTATTAATTTAATACGAATTTTATAATAGGAGTGTTCCATAGATTTGTCAACCAGAACGATTATTTATTTAATATTTACTTGTTATAAATGCAAATATTAATTATACCCCACCTGTTCAGACAATTCAATAATGATATCTGAAAAATTCACGGAATGCAAAACATAAAAACATGGGTTGCTGCAAAATTAGACATCAAACTCCAGACTGTTTACATGACTCAGGCAGTCTATCGGCAACACAAATAAGGTTGCGGAACTTTTAGAGTTATCTTTATATAATTCATGAACTCCTTCACTTAATTTTTCAGTAATTTCCTGGGTTGCCATAATGATTACGATTTCTTCTTCCGGTTCTACCCGAAAATGAAACAAATCTGCCTTTGTAGATTTTCCTGCCCCACGTGCTTTGAGAACCGTGCCTCCATTGGCACCGGCCTGGCATGCTGCTTTTAGTATTTTTTCCGAGTGCCCCATGGGAACCGTTACTATTGTCATAAATTGATTCAAATCGCTACCTCCCGCCTTTACTTCTACGTCTGAAACAGCCCTAAAGTTCTGTTTAGTTCAAACATAACCAGTATTCCTGTATTAGGCTGTTTCAGTTTAAAATGCTTGGTTAACAGTGAAGCCAGTTTATATGCCCTTTTATTCTCCGTTAACATAAGTACCGCTTCTTTCTCCGGCTCAACCTGTTTGTCAAGAATAATGTTAAGTTTACCCGCCATTCCCCGGGCCTTAACAATAGTTCCGCCGTAATAACCGGCTTTCTGGCTTATTTCAATAACCGAATCCGCTTTTCCTTTATCCATAATGATCAAAAGGGCGGTATATTTTCCTCTTTTCTGAGCTGAATAAGAATTAGTATTATACTTGAATGCAGCATCACTTTTCATTTTATGAAAAGCTGCAAGGGATGTGGTAAAAGCAATTCCCTGGTTAGGTTTATCCAAATGGAATTTTAAATTGATCTGTCTTAAGATTTCTTCTTCCTCTTCGGAATGTATGATAAACAATACAATTTCCTTATTTACATCATTTAACTCCACCAACTGTAAAACATTATTTTTAACAGTACCACGTCCGTAGAAACAACTCGCTTCCAATGCTCCCATATTTTTTACAAAGTCCAGGACCTTACTGCCTTTTCCACGGCTAACAATTACAATCAGCATACTATATCCGATATCGGGCAGTTTATAACTTAACATCTTAGATCTCCTCTCTATTTTCATTCATCACGTTTCTCTCACTCCAGTTGTGCTGACGACTTTAGTTTATAAATCAATCCTAAAATCTGAACAGTAATCAGCGGAGTCATAGCCACCAAGGCAATTACACCAAAGCCGTCCTTTACAATACTTGCGGTGGGAATATAATTTGCTGCACCTTGCGTATACGGAAGTATGAAAGCTGCGGTCATAGTTCCGGCTGCAACCCCTCCCGAATCATAGGCAATTCCGACAAATATGTCCGGTACTATATAAGACAGCACAATAGCTATCAGCATTCCCGGCAGCAAAATATGCCATAACTGAAGTTTAGGAATCAAAATTCTAAGTATTGATAAACCAACGGCAGTCGATACTCCCAGACATAATGCAAACATAACCGTCTTTGCCTTTATGGAACCTGCAGTTTCATCTTCGATCTGACGTGTTAAAATATGAACGGAAGGCTCTGCCGGTATAGTGATAACTCCAAAAAGCATACCTACCATTACCAGAAGCCAGGGTATTTCAAGCGAAGCCAGGTGATAACCCACATCCGTACATACCTGGATAAAACCAATATTAACCCCTGTAAGGAAAAAAATCAGACCGATATAAGTATAAACTGCCCCTATCAGAATTCTTCTGAATTTATTTTTGGAAACTTTTATCCAGATAGCATTGGCAATAAAATAAATAGATAATATAGGCATTAGCGCTAACAGTGCCTCTTTGGCATAACTTAAAAGACCTGTGCCAAAGATTTGCAGCAAATTACCTGATACCAGACTTTCTCCGGGAATGTCTCCCTCTAATGCCGTATTGGATAAAAGCCCCTGGAATAAAACCGCTATAATTGCTCCCGCCGAAGTTATTCCAAGCATTCCGAACCCGTCATTTTCCTCTTTTTCATTGCTTCGAGTCATTGCAGATACCCCCACGGAAAGAGCCAGTATAAATGGTACGGATATGGAACCGGTAGTTGAACCGGAGGCATCAAAGGCAATGGCAATAAAATCATTTTCAGAGAAAACGGCCAATAAAAGAACTATGAGATAAACAGCAGTCATAAAATTTTTAAGAACTATATTTTTTAATATGCGGAACATTCCAAAGGTTACCATAAACCCAATCCCGGCCGAGACTAAAATAAGCATTAAACCGGAATCAAACCTGCCGTTTGTAACACTCTTTACCTGTCCTGCCAGAATGTATAGATCCGGTTCTGCGATGGTAGCCATAAAACCGAAAAAAGCACCTCCTAAAAGAATAATCCAAAGCTTATTTGAATTTGTTAGTGTTTCACTGATCTGCTCACCGATTGGGGTAATGGATATATCGATTCCCAACAGGAAAACAGGCATACCAATAATTATGAAGAGTGTTCCGATAATAAATTCTCCCAGAAGAAAAAGGCTTAAAGGTGTTATAGACAGACTTAATACTATGATTACCAGAAATATTGGTATTATGGAGACCAAAACCTCTTTCACTTTTTCCAGTATTAATAACAATTAAACACTTCCTTTCATTTTTAGTTTCATATATGATTTTTTTCCCAAAAGGACCAATTTAATCATATCTATTTCTATTATACCTTATAAATACTAACATTTCCAACTCTAAATAAGACAAAGCGGACAAGTCCGTACAACTTGGATGAAAAAAGGTTGGAGCCTCTGGCTCCAACCGGATAAACAACACAAAATATCATTTATTTTCTTTCGAACGTTTTATTATATAATCTATATGAACCAGCTCGGTAATTTTCTGTTTATTTGAATCCAAAATAATAAAATCCGCTTTCCCGTCTTCTTTCACAATAAATGTTTGAACCAATGTTTCTTGTACGGTTCCTTTAAAAACATCCGTACTTATACCGGAATAATAATCATGATATACTAATTCTATTTCTTTACCAATATAACTTCCGGGTATTTCGATATTTAAATCAACGATATCTCCTTCTTTATATTCAATTCCATTTTCCGCATAATTACTGTTCTCCTGAAATAAAACAACCTCTTTACCGGATTTATCCTTTAAATACCGTTCATTTTGTATATTAAAAATCAACATGGAAAGCAGAACAAAAACCAGATAACAAAGCAGTATCCCAACACGATATTTAATTTTTGAAAGGTAGGAATATTTACTCCTGAATGTCTGAATCATCATATTTTTAATATTATTTTTTATTTTCTCATCTGCATTTATTTTTATAAGAAAGGATTGATAATTCTTTTCTAAATCCACATTTTCTCTTGACATATATTCATTCAGCAGATGATTCAAACGCTCAAGCTGCAATTGTATTATATCCTCCTTTTTATTTAGTAGTTTGCCGATTTGTCTGGTTGTCATCTTTTCATAATAATATAAATGGAGTACTATGTTATATTTCCTTGGGATTAACTTAAGGTATTCTTCAAATAAGGATTTTTCGGATATATTTTCTGCTAATTTTGAATCCCAGGTAAAGTCTTCTTTTTCTCCTGATCTGCTTTTCTTATAATTAAACTGCCATAGATTTCTTATACAATACATGGTGGTCCGGATGAACCATAATTTTTCCTGTTCTTTATTATGGAAAACTGGCATTTGTTTTATATATTTAATAAACACCTGAGAAAATACATCGGCGGTATCCATTTTATTTCCGGTAAGAACAAAGGCGAATTTGTAAACGGTATCAGCATATACATCCATTATATCTTCAATATATTTATTCCATAAAAATATCTCTTCTTCCACATAAAAAACCCCTTTCTGATTATGCCTGATACAGGAAAAGGGTAAATCATTACCATCTCATTTGAATTACGGCTGACTTACCCTGTTTTTTATTCATATTCCTATTATATAATAGTATGCTTTTATCCGGTTGTTACCAAATTCCGGTTACTATTTTTATATTATTTTGTCTAAATTATGTGGAAACCACTAAACAACGATTAAACACTTACTTTTTTATCCAGCATCCAGGCGGTTCCGATATAGGTCAGAACAATAAATACTAGTGCTATTACACTTTCCCAGATGAAATAGATACTTAAATTATTGGTATAGCTGTCAATATTGCCAAGGAGCAGCTGAGAAATTTTAGTCGTTGCATAATTTAAAGCAATAAAGATAATAAAACTTACTACACCTTTGAACTTTTTATTTTCTAAAAATGTTGAACTTAATGTAATTGAGAAGAAAGCGATGGTTATGGTACTAATCCAACTTGTTAGTACTACGGCTACCACCGATACAATATCGGAAAAATCTATTTTTAATTTTAAAAATTCATCTATGGCTTGTAAAATCACTTTCTTAGCCTCAGCCAATACATGATATTTTGCTATTAATACACCACCGTCTAAAGCAAATATAGCAAAAAATGCGATACCTGCCAAAACGATCTGAATTCCTGCCGTTAAAACTTTTGCACCCACAATACTATAACTGGTATTCGGTGTCAGGAAAAGCATATAACTGCATTTCTGCTTTAAATCATTGGAATAAGTAATAATGGATTCAAATGCCAGATAAAACAGTGCACCGAAAGTGAACATTGCTAACAATGACATAGCCATTGCAATTACATTTTCTTTATCCGTAACTACTCCAAAAAAGAATACTAATTCTAATAAACCAACTAAGGCTAAAATAATAAGCTTTGAAAATGCCTGTTTCCTAAATTCATATTTCATTAATTTTAACATTCTTCCATCCCCCTGTTATGCATAAATTTCTTTGTATAATTCAACTATTGATTTACCGTGAGAAGCCCGCAGGTTTTCTGCATCGCCATTTAATACGATTGAACCGGATTTAATGAATACCGCATTATCTATGATTTTTTCCAGTTCATCTACCAAATGGCTGGATATCAATATGGTTGAATCTTCTCTTGCAACTTCTAATACAGCAGTGATAATTTTTTCCCTTGCTATAATATCAATTCCATTCAAAGGTTCATCCAGCATATAGAGTTCCGCTTTTCTTGCCAAAGTTGCTGCTATTTTAAGTTTGGCTGCCAGACCTGAGGATAAGGTTTTGGCTTTATCCCTCATTCCTAATTCCATTCTTTCTACTAATTCTTCATAACGCTTTTCATCAAAATCCTCAAAAAAGTCCTTATAATATTTACCTACATCTGCTACAGACATATAATTATAGAAGAAAGGTTCCGTTGACATATAAGCGACTCTTTTCTTAGATTCCACCCCGATAGGGTTGCCCTTATACGTTATTGTTCCGCTGGTTGGTTTCACTAACCCTGCAATCATTTTCATCAGTGTTGTTTTACCGCTGCCGTTGGGCCCGAGTAACGCATAGATTTTACCTTTTTCTGCTTCAAAACTAATACCGTCTACAGCAGTTTTATTCATATATTTTTTTACTAAATCATTACATTGTAATATCATATTCTCACTCCTATTATTTTTTATTGGCACCCGCTATGGCGGTTGTCGTTTGCCGATTTCTTATTGCTTTGTATTTAAATCATATTTATGCTCTAATAAATGAATTAACTCTTCTTTTGTAAAACCCAACTGCTTCATCCCCTCAATAAAACTATCCAGGAGGGAGCCTGCCATTTCTTCTCTTATATTTTTCAATTTCTCCTTATCCTCCGTTACAAAAGTGCCCAGTCCTCTTTTCGTGTAACATATTTCTTCCGCTTCCATTTCTTTATAGATACGATTCGCGGTGTTGGGGTTTATTTTATATTTGTAAGCCAGATCCCTGCCCGACGGAAGTTTCTCACCTAAAGCCAGGGCACCGTTTATTATATCTTTTTTGATATCATTAATAACCTGTATATAGATTGGAATATTATTGTCAAATTCCATTCATGTCCTCCTTTCTATCTTTTTATATGACTGTGTTACCCTTGTCACCAATTAAGCTTTCCTCTTTTCTTCCATTTCCCATTTTATTTTATGTTTATTGCACTCGCTTACCAGTGAACTAGTTATATAGTACACTAACTTTATATTAATGTCAATACCTTAAAAATATTTTTTAGTAAAAATTTTAAAATTATTATATTTATAAATATCCGTTATTACATCTGCTTATTTCATTATTATAGCCATATGCCATTATAATATATTTTTTCTAACAAATATTTTATTTATATTCTGATTTTGACTAGGAAAGAATACTTTCGCGGAAATCGTAAGAAACACGCTTTACGAGTTTCTTCGGTTCGCGTGCGCGTTCGAATTATTGTAAGCAAGCTTGCTAATTCTCACTTTGCTTTCGCGGAAATAAAAAACTGTCCATCGAATTTTACAGATGGACAGGCTTTCTATAAAAATATGCCTTTTATTTTATTATTTTAGAATCAACTATTCCAGAAATAAATTACCCTCCCATATATCTTTGCAGCCGTCTGTAAGAAGCAGCCTGAATTCTCCCGGTTCCGTTACAAACTGCATTTTATCATTCCATAGGGATAGTTTTTCTTCATTTAAATATAATGTAGAGGATCTGGTTTCTCCTTTTGGAATCCACACTTTATCAAACGCTTTTAATTCTTTTACCCTGCGTATGGTACTTGCTTGTAAATCCCTAATATAAAGCTGGGGCACAGAAAAGCCATCATAATTGCCAAGATTGGAGATCTCAAAATTTACCCTGATTTCACCTGAATGCAGTTCATATGATGAAATCCTGTATGAGTTGTCTCTTGCAATATCGCTTGCATAAAAATTCTTCTTTAGGTGTTTGGCTTCTTCCTTAAACGGAATACATTCCAGAGTAATATTCTTATAAATAAATTCCGTATAACTTAGTCCATATCCAAAAGAATATAACGGAGTATTATCTATATCATAATATTTCATACCGGCATAAGAATTTTTATAATTGTAATATACCGGTATTTGCCCCCCATGTCTAGGAATGGAAACCGGAAGATGCCCGGACGGAGCGATCTTACCAAATAGAATTTCTGTAATGGCCTGTCCGCCTTTCACTCCGGGGTAAAAGGCACATAGAATGGAATCGGAATTTTCGGCAACCTCTGTAATGGAATAAGGCCGCCCCTGGATTAAAACAGTTACAACAGAACGGCCTGCTTTGAAAACTGCCTCTGCTAATTTATTTTGTAAACCCGGAAGTCTTAAGTCGGCACTGTCTACACCCTCGCCACAGTCCATATCACTGATATTACTGATCTTCGCAGCACCATTACTGTCAAAATGTGCTCCGCCAAAACGGCTGGAAGAACCGCCCAGGACCAGGATTGTACAATCACTGGTTTCGGCAAGTTTGGCTGCTTCCCTGATACTCTCTTCCGTCCCCTCAAATAAACCGCAGCCTTTATGAAATTTAATCTCCACAGAGCAATTATTTTTTTGGATATAATCCTTAATCCCTTGTAAAACCGTAACCCCGTCATTATGATTAATTGGTGGTGTATAATCCCCTAATTGATGATATATTTCATCCGCATTGGGTCCAATTACTGCAATAGAGCGGAGGTTATTAATGTTAAGGGGCAGTGTATGGTTAGTATTTTTAAGCAATACAACCGATTCTCTTGCAAGCTTAAGTGCCTCCGGGTATTTCTCATAGGTATAATCTGTCCTGGAATCCCTTTCTTCGATGTAAGGATGATCAAACAGTCCCAGCTCAAATTTCAGAGTGAGGACACGAAGAACTGCCTGATCAATATCTTCTTCCATAATGAAACCTCGGTTAAGGGCCTCCTCCAGTTTGGAAAATCCGGTATCCCATAAGCTGATATCCACACCTGCTTTCAGTGCAAGAGCACCGGATGCCACGTTGTCTCCGGTCATTATATCTAACCGGTCGATTGCAACTCCATCAGCCATAATCACACCTTTAAACTGCATTTCATCACGAAGAATTTCCGTTAATAACTTTTTATTTCCATGGCAGGGGATTCCGTCAATCTCATTATAAGCAGCCATAATCCCTTTTACTCCGGCTTTTGCACAGGCTTTTGCAGCAGGAAGATGAATTTCCCTTAACTCTCTTTCACCAATGCGGGCAGCACTGGCATTAATTCCGCCTGTCCCCTCCCCTTGGGCACAAAAATGTTTGGCTACAGCCACAATGTCATTAACCTGTATCCCTGTAACGGCTGCTTTGGCAAGCTCCGATGAAAGATAGGGATCTTCACTGTAACATTCTTCACTTCTGCCCCACCTGGGATCTCTTAACAGATCAAGTACCGATATCAAGGCTAAATGAACGCCCATGTCTTTTAACTGCTTTCCGCATACCTGATAGGCACTTTTTAACAGTTCCGGATGAAAAGTTGCGCCTGCACTTAAGTTAACCGGTAAAAGGTAGCCATTAAGTGCCTGGTGTCCATGAGGACATTCAGAACTTAACAGCATGGGAATTCCCAGCCTGGAATGTTCTATAACATAACGTTGTATCATATTATAGGCTTTTGGTGCAAGCTCACCTGTAAGACCAGATTCAAAATCTTTCCCTGACCAGGGATCCGCACGGTAAAGCCCGTATAGGACGCCTATTCCGTCGAATTTTGCTACCTCATTTTTAAATTCCTCGGTCAGTTCGATTTCATTACCATTCCGCTCATAGATGGAAAAACCATATAAACGCTGATTTAACTGTCCTACCTTTTCTTTCACAGTCATAAGTGATAATAAATTCTCTGCACGCTGTCTGGCAGAGAATTTATTATCCTGGTATAGATCAGTCATATGTTATGACCTCCATTTCTTTATTGATTCGCCCGACAAAAGCCATAGCAACCCCGTTCTGATTGAAACGTTCCGGGTTAATACTTATTTATTAAAACCACAATATAATGGTTTTACTATCTGTTTAAGATTACCCTGTATGATTTAATTTCATATGGTTTTAAATTTACGGAATAAATTACCGGATTGACCTTTCTTTAATACTTCCCTGGCATTTTCCTTATCAAAGATGGAAGTAAACATACCATTTTCATTAACAGTTATCTGATAGAAAGGTGTTTCTAAAACAGACCCGCTTAATGTTCGTTAACATAAACCTTATAATGGATATTTTTTCATATAATCCATCAAATCATTTACCGTTGTAAAAGCTAATCCTGTTACCGTATCCGCACATCCGTAATACAGGGCAATACGGCCGGTATCGGCATCCGTTAATGCTGCGCAGGGGAATACAACATTAGGTACATCACCTACACACTCATAATATTCATAGGGAGCAAGGACATAATATTTAGAACGGCATTTAACTTTCCAGGGTTCATCAATATCCAATAATGCACAACCGACACGGTATACAAAACCATTACAGGTATTAATAACACCATGATAAATTAACAGCCAGCCCTCTTCTGTCTCTATCGGTATTGGACCCGGGCCGACTTTTGTTGACTGCCATGCGGATGCATCCTCTCTAATTGGTGCCATAACATGACGATGATGTCCCCAATACTCCAGATCCTTACTCCGGCTGTAAAAAATATCTCCGAAAGGAGTATGGCCTGTATCACTGGGACGGCTTAAAAGACCATAATAGCCGTTTATTTTACGCGGAAATAAAACACCGTTGCGGTTATATGGCAGGAAAGCATTTTCTAACTGGTAAAAAGTTTTAAAATCAAAGGTATATCCCACACCGATGGTTGGACCATGATATCCATTACACCAGGTTATATAATATCTGTCTTCCACAAAGCAGACTCTGGGATCATATCGGTATTCCCTTTTTAATATTTCTTTATCTTCTCCTAAAAATGTAACTGGTTTTTCATTGATTTCCCAATGGATACCATCTTTACTGAATCCGGGAAATAAATCCATACTGACGGATTTGCTGTCACAACGGAATACACCTGCATATCCGTCTTTAAACGGAACAACTGCGCTGTTAAAAACACTGTTGGAACACTCGATTGCATCCCTGCCGATAATCGGATTCTGTGGATAACGCCATATTGGCATTTTATAATTTTCCGGCTTATCTACCCACGGAATATTTGGTAATGAACTCCCAATAATTTTACTCATAATTTTCACCCTTACATAAGGTGCTGTTGCAAAATAGTCAATTTACTAATTGCAACAGCCCTTTCCTTTCTTTTATTATATTTACCTTTCTACCAAAACTTCTCATTCCGCCGCCATAAGCGGTACACTAACCTGAAGTAACCAGGTCTCCTGCCTGAAGCTGACGGCTCTTTATTTTCTTTTATTTATTATTCAAAACGTCCATTTGTAATTGCACTTCATAACGACGTTTTAGAAAGCCATCCGTAATAAGTTATGAACATCACTGATAATCTTAAATATTCCAATTGGCATTTTAACTTTTCATTTTGTTAACCTCCATCGTATACATTACTTATCATTTGATTAAAATTATATTAACATGTTTCAAAATATGTTGCAATGTTTATTTTAGTTTTAATGAAGTATTTTAACACCGTATTTATCATGCTTTTATAATTTTTATACTATATTTATATATATCAAGTATCAAATATTCTATTTGTAATAATATTATACAATTACAAAAAATCATTAAATTTATGTATTTAAATTCTGTTTATCATATTTTATCATAATCAGGATAACCAATTTTATCTTTTGTTAACTTTAGTGTTAAAAAAGAATAGACATTTATTGTGATTTTATATTTGCTATGCTATAATAAGCATGAAATACAAGATACATTCGTTCATACGTCATTTGCAGCTGCCGCAGGCAGACATTCCGCAAAATGTTAAGAATATAAAAGGAGTACTTTATGAAGAAAATAACCATGCAGGAAATCGCTGATGCTCTTAACATTTCCAGAGTTACCGTCTGGAAGGTGTTTAATAGTTATCCAGGAGTATCAGATTCCCTAAGAGAACAAGTCCTGAGTAAAGCACAGGAACTGGGATATTTTAAGATGAAACCGCAACTTTCCCATAATATAATGGATATTAAATCTGACGATAACACTCCCGTAAAAACTGAGATGACAGTATCTGTCGTAGTATCCCGTCCTGAATCTTCTATGTTTTGGATGAATATTATTCATCAAATTGCAAAAGAATTGGTCAACTCAAATATTAATCTGATGTACACTTACCTTCCGTCCAAAACTACTGACGGTTATAGTCTTCCATCCGTTTTAACAAACGGAACATTACAGGGAATCATCGTTTTAAATGTTTACGACCACGACTTGCTGAACATGCTAAATGAATTAAAAATCCAGAAAGTTTTTTTAGATATGGTTACATCCATACCGGAAGATATACTATCCGGGGATTTGTTTCTATTTGAGGGAAAATCCAGTGTCGGTAAAATAACGGAAGCAATTATAAAAAAAGGAAGAACAGAGATTGGATTTATCGGAGATATTGGATACGCTAAGACAAATTACGATCGTTATGAAGGGTATTTGACCGCCATGAATCACTACAAAATCCCAATTAAAAAAGAATATAGTTTGGTTCACAGTATTGGAATTTATACTTATGCAGAAGAAATTAATGAGTTTTTATCTAATTTGAAACCTATGCCCAAAGCTTTTATATGTGCCAGCGATTATGTGGCTCATTTTGTAATTAAATATCTGAGTGCCAACAATTACAGAGTTCCGGAAGATGTTGCCGTATCCGGGTATGACGGTACGACTGAGTATATTGATCAGGCTGATTACCTTACAACGGTTCAGGTTCAGACCAGAGAATTAGGAAAACGTCTGGTAAAACAACTTTTATACAGAATCTCAAACCCTGAATTTCCTTTGGAAGTTACTTATATCCATAATAAAATCCGATATGGAGAATCTACTAACTTTTAAAAGCCATTATTCTGAAGCGGAAAGGCTCCACTGTCCGGTTCGTGTCATTAGAATTAAAAATAAGGATATTTCAAAACTATGTAATCATATCTTTTTGTATCAGGCTTAGAAAGCCAACCGAATCAGAGATGATGATTATATAATCTTTGAATATCCTTTATTTTTGGATTTTCTCTTTTTTGATTATTCTTATTTTAAAAAATCATTGTATCTTTTCAATCCTGTTAATTAATTTAAAATAAACTAATACTGTATTTTAATTTAGGTATTTTCCTTTTTTTCCATACCACAGCCGCTGCAACCGCTGCAATTGCAGCCTGATTGAATTCCTTTTTTATGAGACATCACGCTTCTTACAATGATACTTACAACCAAAATTGTTACAGTGGCAGCTATGATATAATTGATCATCGCATTTTTCCTCCTCTGCTTTCTTTTCATTTTTAATGACTACGGAAAGATTTTGAACATCAAACCCCTGCTTCATAAGTTCCTTTTTCAGAAGTTCAAACCATTCTCCTTTATTTAAATTAACTGCATGATTGGTCTTTTCATCAACAAAAATAATCTGCTGTTCCTGCTTTAATTCAAGATTTTCATAATTAATTAAATAAAGGTTCTTGCGGTTTATAACACCTAAATCTTCCAGGGTTTTAACCATTCGGTACACAGTTGCGATACCTACTGTGTTGTCCTTTTTCACAGCTTTATAATAAATCTCTTTGCAGCTGGAACACTCATCTTCCAGTATGGTATCAATTAGCAGCCGTCTTTGTTCCGTTATTCGGTAACCTCTCTTGCGCAGCTGATCTATAATCATTTCTTTTTTATGAATCTTAACTAAAATCGGTTCCTTATCTGACTTCATTTTCATAGTTCACTCCCATCCGCCCGCTTATAAGGCAATTAGATTCTTTGCGGGGAATTACTTGTAAAGTTAAAAGATGATATTTCCTATATTATAAATAAAAAATGCTACTATCCAGGCAGTTAACATCTGAAAGCTTATGGTTTTTAATGTCCATTTTAAAGATCCCATTTCTCTTCTCATAGTACCTACCGTTGCAAAGCAAGGCATACATAATAAGTTGAAAGCCATGTAGGAATAAGCGGAAACTTTAGTAAATACATCTGCAACCCCGGGAAGTACTGCACTTCCTTCTGCTGCGGCAGCTGCCACATCATCAGATGCACCAAATAAAATGCCAAAAGTCGAAACAATATTTTCCTTTGCAATAAATCCGGTAAATGTTCCCACCGCAGCTCTCCAGTTACCAAAACCAAGCGGAATAAAAAGGAACTTAAATGCATTTCCGATATAAGCTAAAAAGCTGTCTTCCATATCACACATACCACTGAAGTTGAAGTTTGATAACAGCCAGATTAAAACTGTGGAAGTAAAAATGATAGTACCCGCTTTAATGGCAAATCCTTTTACCTTATCCCAGGCATGAATTAATATACTTCTTAAGGTTGGTATTCTGTATTGAGGAAGTTCCATTATAAAATTGGAAATGTCACCTTTAAACATTGTTCTACTTAAAATAATACCACTTAAGATAGCTACGGCTAAACCAAGTAAATAAATAGAGTAAACCACAATGGTCTGATTATCATTCGGAAAGAGGGTAGCTGCAAACATAAGATAAATCGGTAATTTCGCACCGCATGACATAAAAGGAGTTATCATCATGGTAAGTCTTCTGTCCTTTTCATTTTCAAGTGTTCTGGAAGCCATAAGAGCCGGTACGGAGCAGCCAAAACCCATGAGTAATGGTATAAAAGATTTACCTGATAGACCAAATCTGCGGAAAATACGGTCCATAACAAACGCAACTCTTGCCATATAACCGCTGTCTTCCATAAAGGACATAAGCAAGAATAAGACTAATATTTGAGGCAGGAAAGATATTACACCGCCAAGGCCGGCTAAAATACCATCTACTACTAAGGAAACTGCCCAGTCGGCACCGCCGGCATTTACAATAAAATCTTCTATAGTTGTAGTAAGGGGCCATCCCAGAACCCGGTTACCAATCCCTGCAGCCAGGCTCCGATTCCTATGGGACTGTCGCCAAAGGTTATGGCAAACATTACATACATGAGAACAGCAAATAATGGAATTGCAAGAAATCGGTTGGTTAGTATTTTATCCAGTTTATCGGAGACGGTTTCCACATGTCCGATATGTTTTTTCTTTACGGATTCCTTAACCGTTTTAGCTATAAACTGGTATCGTAAGTCCGCAATCTTTGCTTCCGTATCTCCATCCGCGTGTTTTTCTGCTTCTTTTACAATTTCATCCACTTGACTTCTTACGGATTCGGAAAGGTTATTGGTAACAATTTCATCCCCTTCTAATATCTTAACTGCCTTCCATAACCTTTCCTCGGAATCTTTATCCTCTAAGATTTCTTCGATTCCGGAAATGGCAGAATCTATATTACCATCAAAGATATTAAGTCTTCCGGGTTTCGTACCCTTCTTAGCAGTATCTATGGCCGCATCCATAAGTTCTTTTAAGCCTTTACCGGTACGTGCTACAATTGGAATCACCTTAACGCCCAATAATTTAGATAATTTATCGCAGTTGATTGCATCTCCTCTGGCTTCCACTTCATCCATCATGTTTAGAGCTATAACAGCAGGAATCTGGGTCTCAAGGATCTGCAAAGTCAGATATAGATTACGTTCCATACTGGTACCGTCAACGATATTTATAACTGCATTCGGTTTTTCTTTCACTATGTAATCTCTGGCAACGATCTCTTCTGCCGAATAAGGTGATAAGGAATAGGTACCGGGCAAATCAAGTATAGTTACCTCTTTGTCCTTTTTGTAAATACCCTCTTTTTTATCAACCGTAACACCCGGCCAGTTACCAACATGCTGCTTCGAACCGGTTAATTCGTTAAATAAGGTTGTTTTACCGCAGTTAGGATTACCTGCTAATGCTATGGAATAATTCATTTTAAATTCTCCTTCATTATTATCTAGTAGTTTTGACTGATTTCAATCTGCTCTGCTTCATTTTTACGTAAACTCAACTCATATCCCCGGATATTCACTTCAATCGGATCACCTAACGGTGCAACTTTAATAACTTTGATAATAGCTCCCGGAGTAACACCCATATCCATGATTCTGCGTCTGACGGGACCCTTTTCTCCAATCCCGGTTACTTTACCTTCCTGTCCCGGTTTTAATTCTCTTAATGTCATGTCTTTTTCCTCCTAAGCTACCATAATTTTGGATGCCAATCCTTTATTTATTGCTACTCTTACACCTTTTACCAGGAGAATCATACCGCTTTCATTCTCAGATAACAATTTCACGCTCTCACCTTTTACAAAACCCATATCCTGCAGATGTCTTTTTACATCCTCTTTTCCTGTAAAATCAACGATTACTTTTGTCTCTCCTAAATTTGCAAATGCTAACGACATAATTTCCACTCTCCTTCTACTATATTGCGAATGATTATCATTTGCAAATATTATATGTCTATTCCATAAACATGTCAATATAATAATTGAAAATAATTATCAATAACATTTACGTTTTAACTAAAAATAAAAAAAAGTATCTAATTAATTCTATTTTGAATTAATTAGATACTGATAACTTTTCAGATATTTATTCGAACCTATATGCCCTTTACCTGGCCCGCCAGATAATTAATAAACTGCTGGGCTGTTCTGCCGGAACGTCCGCCATGGCTCATTTCCCACATATTAGCCTGTGCACATAATTCCTCTTCGCTTAAGGTTAACCCGTCAATCTGCTTGGCCAGGCCTTTTACAATTTCATAATACTCTTTCTGATTCGGCGCCGAATAATTAATGGTTATACCAAATCTGGCAACCAGTGACAATTTCTCCTGCATGGTATCCGAACGGTGCAACTCATCTTTGGACATATCCGAACGGTCGCTCCAGGTCTCCCGAATTAAATGCCTGCGGTTGGATGTTGCGTAAATCAGAATATTATCCGGTTTGGTTTCCAGTCCTCCCTCAATTACCGCTTTCAGATATTTATATTCGATTTCAAATTCTTCAAAGGACAGGTCATCCATATAAATAATGAATTTATAATTTCGGTTTTTTACCTGTGCAATAACGGAAGACAAATCTTCAAACTGATGCTTGTAAATTTCAATCATTCTAAGGCCCCGGCTGTAATACTCATTTAAAATAGCTTTAACACTGGTGGATTTACCGGTTCCGCTGTCACCAAATAAAAGGACATTATTTGCTTTTCTGCCCTCTACAAAAGCTTCCGTGTTATCAATTAATTTTTTCTTTTGGATATCATAACCCACCAGATCCGATAAGCGAATATCATCCGTATTGGTAATCGGATATAAATCGACTTTCCTTTCTTCCTGTTTCACACGAAATGCTTTATTTAAACCAAATTTGCCCACACCATATTCTCTGTAAAAGTCCGTAACGATCGTTAATATTTCATCCTCATTTTTAGCCTGTTCAATCTGACTGCTTAAGAAACGCACCTTATCACTTACATTTTTATTATATCTTTTTCCGTTTTTAGCAACAGCCTGGTAGTTTAAAATAATGCTGAAACAATTAACCCCTAATTCCTGTTCGACCTTACTGAAATCATAATCAAATAACTCTTTAAATATCTTAAAGTCGCCACATGCAAATTGATTTACCGTACCGTCCCTTTTACCGACTTTCTCACAGGTTATACTAAAGGGATTTTCATTGGTGGCTAAAATATACGCTAAATAATTATGCCATAAATTGTGATCAAAACCATATTCCGTTGCAATATCCAGCAGGCGGTTAATTTGTATGTAGATCTTAGTTGTTACCGCCTCCCTTAACGCAGGGTCCTTTGGGTCAGCCGGTAATTTTCTTAAATCTTCTATGGCATCTGCCAGAGAAAATAAGATGCTGTCTTGTCCTAAATTACGGTATATTACTAATTTTGATATTTTGCTGTACATAAATCTGCTCCTCTAATATGATGCAATCTAGGTAATTACGAAACTTTAAAGAATATACCATACAATTATACGAATTTCATAGCTTCAGTTGCCTTTGGGGCAAAATTCAGCTCTGAAATTATATTAATTGCATGGATATAAATACAATGATGTAGCTTCGCAATTACCTAATGACATAATTATTTAATATTAAGGCCTATTATAACACTTTTAAAAGTATGCAACAAGTATAAAAGGCCGAAGAGTGTCCTTATATCGGCTTCTTCGACCTATTATTATATCCGTATTATACTATGCCATTTTTTTATTACATTCTATCCGGAGCTTCAAAACCAAGTAAATCAATACAGGTTTCCAGGATTCCCTGAACTAACGATATCAAGGAAATCCAGGATTTCTGTTTCCCTTTATCCTCCTGGGTAATAATTTTATTTTCGTGATAAAAACTGTTAAATGCATTCGCTATATCATAAATATACTGACAAATTTTGTTCGGTGCATTTTCTTCAAAACTATGCTCAATGACATCATTAAATTTGGAAGCTTCAAGCATCAAACTGATTTCTCCCGGTATATCGGATGGAATGATACTTCCGGTATCGTTTAAGTCACTTCCGGTTAATTCCTTGTATTTCATCAGAATTGATTTGATTCGTACAATCGTATATAAAATATAAGGACCTGTATTTCCCTCAAAGGATATAAAGCGGTCAATATCAAAGATATAATCTTTTGATGTCTGATTAGATAAATCACCGTATTTTAATGCTGCCAATCCGACTTTCTTGGCAATACCTTTTGCTTCTTCTTCAGACATTTCACGGTTTTCCATCATTTTGTCATATACGGCATCATTAATATTCTGAATCAGGTTCTCAAGACGCATTACTCCGCCGTCCCTGGTCTTAAAAGGTTTACCGTCCTTACCATTCATGGTGCCAAATCCTAAAAAGGTAAGTTTAACCTTCTCCTCTAACAGTTTTGTCTTTTTTGCACAGCGGAACACGGTTTCAAAATAAAGTTCCTGCCTTTTATCAACAATATAAGTAATGGCATCCGGATCGAATAATTTCCTGCGTTCCACCATGGTAGCCAAATCCGTGGTATTATAGAGCGTTGCACCGTCGGATTTAAGAATCATACAGGGCGGAAATTCTTTTGTATCCGTATCCTCTTTCACATCTACAACTAAAGCACCCTCACTGATTCTGGTATAATTATTTTCTTTTAAGTAAGTTATCATATCGGGAATATAAGGTTGTGCATCACTTTCCTTTTTCCATAAATCAAAAGTAACATTGAGATTATCATAATTCTTCTTTAAATCTGATACCGATACATTAAGAATATGATTCCAGAGAGCATTATACCCACGGTTACCGTTTTGCAGCTGAAACGTGGCACTTTTCGCTTCTTCCTTAAATTCCGGGTGGTTTTTGGAATATTCGTTAGCGGCAGGATATATTTCTTCTAACTCGGATATGGTAAAGGGTGCTTCTTTGGGATATTCTCCGGTATAATTTTCGTCAAAATAAACTAAATCCGGCTGTCTTTTCTTAAGCTCCGAAATAATTAATCCCATCTGCAGACCCCAATCTCCCAGATGTACATCACCGATTACATTATGGCCTAAATATCTGCTAATCCGTTTAATACTTTCTCCGATGATTGCTGAGCGAAGGTGGCCGACATGAAGCGGTTTTGCTATATTGGCACCGCCGTAATCAATAACTATAGTCTCCGGATTCTCTGCTTTTTCACAGCCGTATTGTTCTGCCTTACTCATCTTATTTAAATATTCCGCCAGATAAGCAGTATTTAAAGTAATATTAATAAATCCCGGCATAATTGCTTCAATTTTATCAAATGTTTTGTTATCCTTTAAACTGTCCACAACTTCATTTGCAATCATGATGGGAGCCTTTTTATATAGTTTTGCCGCCACTAATGCACCGTTACACTGATATTGGCATAAATCAGGTCTGTTGGATAAGGTAACCATACCATACTTTCCGTCATAACCTTTCTTTTCAAATGCCTGCATTAATTCATCAGCAATTAAATCAATTAACTTTTTCATAAGTTCCTCCATTCAATCTTTGGGTCTTTTATAAATTAACCCAAATTTTCTTTCCTTATACCATTTCTTTCTTTAAAATACTCTACCATAATTATTTTCGGATGTAAATACATGAAAAATTATCCTTGACAAAAGGTAACCTGTTACATATAATAAAGGTAACCAGTTACATAAAGGGAAAGGGATGATTTTAGTGGATTCAATTGATAAAAAGGCTTATGTTTTTGGTTCCATATTTACCTTGGCTAACAGACTGCAGATTCTTGGTGATAAACTTGATAAAAATCTTACGGTAAAACAGTGGCTATTACTTGCCGGTTTAACTAAGTATACGAATGAAGCCCCTACTTTAAGCGAAGTCGCGGCACAGATCGGTAATTCCAGACAGAATATCAAAAAAATGGCTTTAATATTGGAACGGGAAGGATTCCTTATTTTAAAAAAAGATTCCCAGGATGCCAGAATTCTTAGATTGGAGCTTACCTGTAATTGTAAGGAATATTTAAAAAAACGCGAAAATAAAGAAATCAAATTTATAGAAGAATTGTTTACAGGTTTTCCTGCCGATCTTCTGAATGGATTATATTCCGGTATCGAAATGTTAAGCAATACTGTAAAGGAAATGGAGATAAATTATGAATTTAAAGAGTGGGAGGAATAAATTTATGTATGTTATAACCATTGCAGTTTTATTGATTGTTTTTATTGTAATATTTTTTCAAATACCATATTCTAAAACAAAAAGCGTATTTCACAGGTTAATGAAAACAAAAATATCTGAAATAACCAGTGAACATGGAAGTATAACCGAAGAAGATATGAAACATCTTCCGGCACCGGTTCAAAGATATTTCCGCTACTGCGGTTATATTGGTTTACCTAAAATGACATATATGAAAGCAACTTTTAAGAACGTTGACTTCTATATGATAAAAGGGGGAAAAAAATCCAAGCTTAAAATTGATTATACCCAATATAACTTTATAAAAAAACCGGAACGTTTTGCCTTGATTGACTCCTCTATGTATGGTATCCCTTTTGAGGGATTTGATTCTTATCAAAAGGGAATCGGAAGTATGAAAGGGGTACTTGCTAAACTTATTACCTTATTTGATCAACGCGGAGAAGCCATGGATAAAGCTTGCCTCGTAACTTTTCTGTCCGAATGCCTTATTGTACCCAGCGCGGCCTTACAGGATTATATCACCTGGGAAGAAATCGATGATACTCATGCGAAAGCCGTTATAACATGTTACGGATTATCTGCGGAAGGTATATTTACTTTTAATGAAAAGGGAGAAATGCTTTCATTCCGCACAAAAGACAGAACCTCTACGGATATGGACGGTACACAAAGAGAGGCAGAATGGTCAGCTATTTTAAGTGACTACAGACTTGTTAACGGATTACGCTGTCCTAATGTTCTGCAGGCAGTATGGCACTATCCAGAGGGTGACTTTTTATATTTTGACGGTAATAATGTTAAAATCGAATATAACCGTAAGTAAAAAGTATACACAAAATTATAATAATAACTTTTATTGAAAAAACTCCCTAAATCATGATTTATCATGCTCTTTAGGGAGTTTACTTTTACTTATACTATTTTTCTGAGTCATATACACTATTTAAAGTAAAAAACCTCCAAACTGAGTAATTTTATTTTACATCAGTTTGAAGGTTTGCAAAGCTTTAGTAAGCTCCCTTTGGTATTGATTATTCTTTCATTTTCATTAAAGTCTTTAATTATTGATATTGATTTGGCATAATGATTGCTGCAATAATATAAGCAATAACACCTGTGCCACCCATGAAACATAATAAAACCCATAATAATCTGACTACCGTCGGATCAAGATTAATGTACTCAGCAATACCACCGCATACACCTGCAATCATTTTGTTTGAATTAGATCTGTACAATCTTTTTTGTTCCATATTTATTTCCTCCTATTCATGAATTTCCAGTGCTATCTTACCAATACCACAATCCAAATCAAAACTGTTTTTTGCGTTATTATTTGTCTTATGTTTGGAATTAACTCCGCTATAACTGTTATCATTAATTATAACAGTTCCGATTCCGCAGTCAACATTATAATTATAATCATTTTCGTTACCGTTAATATCAAGGCTGACATTACCAATACCGCATGTAACTAAGCTGTCGCCGATAATAACACCCGAGGCAGTAAGATTACCTACTCCGCAGTTTATATTTGCATCTTGGGCATTTATATTCTCAATAACCAATTCGCCCGTATCAATGGAATAGGAAGAATTTTCACTGGCTGATAATTCTTCTATATGCAAACTTCCTGCACCTACGTCAATATCTGCCTTTTTAGAGGTTAGTCGTTCTGCCTTTATGGTACCGGCGCCAAGTTTAATATCCAGATTCTCAAAAACAAAATCTTCCGGGATGGTAAGTTCAATATTAGCAGCATTAAACGGATGGATTGCTGAATCTGATATTTTAACTCCAAAAATGGAAAATTCGCTGTTATTATTTTCACCATTATCACCTATTTTCCACACTCCATTTTTAACAGTACTGTAATAATTATCACTGCCTATGTTATCTACATGAATATCAAAATCTTCTCCCTCGTTAATCGATACTGTACCATAGGATATATCCAGTGCTAAAGACTTCACATCTTTAAAACTGTCTTCGTTATGGGAAGATTTATCCTCAGCTTCAACTTCTGTTAGTTTACCGTCTGCATTATCCAAAACCAACCCATCAGGCTCTTCTTCCTTTGCTTTCTCATTATCCCAATCATCCCATGCTTCTTCTTTATCAGAATCTGACCATCTGCCGGAATGATTATTATTATTTCCCAATGTTATATTAAAATTCTCCCAATTACTAAAAACAGTATTATCCATACTGAAACTGATTAATAGTAAGAACAATCCCAAAAGTATGGATATTCCTGCTATTTTTAAACAATTTTTTATGAATGCGTTCATGCTGCTACCCTCCTGTTCTGAAAGGGAAGTCTGCATAAATTAATGAATGCACGTATGATTACCGGCATAACTTTGGTGCTGAGTGCAATGGTAGCCATGGTAAATAACAATCCAAGGCCAAATAATATCAAACCTCCGCCCGTAAAACAGATTCCGATGATGGGAACGGTAAGTAGTTTAACAATTCCGACAATCGTTGCCGCTATACCTACGACTGTTAATACGATAGATACAATCACAAAAGCCAGCCAAAGAGAAGCTACTGTAGCAATCACTGCAATAAATACTCCAAATACCGCAGATAATAAAGGCAGACCAATAGGAATCGCAAAAATACAAAGAAGTATAATTAATACTGCCTTTCCTGCACTGTTGGTATTACCAGCTTTATTATACCTGTTTTGAGAATAACCATAATCATTACTGCCTTGATTTGTATTGTTATTATATCCACTGGTATAACCTGAACCAGAGGTACTCTTTTCTTTAAAATTGTCACCTTCTGCTCTTTTACCATTACCATCCATTATTTCAAATTTAGGTTCCTTGTAGGTTTCATCTTCATAGCCTTTTTCCGTAAAATATCCCCGGTTTTTTACTTCCTGTTCGCTTGCATTTAGATCTGCCTTAATACTTGCAGCCACTTTCGCAGGAGAACCCAGTTCTGAAATAATACTTTCCTCCCTTTCCGGGCCGGCGTCTTCAAAATAATTTTCGTAGTATTGAAGCGCCTCTAATCTTTCATCTGATGAAATGTCGGTTAACAGATCTTCCAGCTGTTTTATAAATTCATTCTTGGTCATTTAAAAATTCACCCCCACGAACATTTTATTAATTTTATTGCAATAGGATTTCCATTCTTCATAATAAAGTCTAAGCTGTATTTTACCTTTATCGGTTATTTTATAGTATCTTCTGTTCCGCCCGTCAAATGCCAGATCATAAACCTCCAGACAATCATCTTTCTGGAGCCGTCTTAAAACCGGGTATAAGGTGGATTCCGATATTTCTATGACCTGCCTTACATCCTGGGTAATTTTATATCCATAGGTTCCCTCTTTCTCCTTCGATACAACCGCAAGTACAATTGCATCGAGTAATGCAGCACCCGTATTGAATACCATAGTATCTACTTCCTTTCAAATTTATACTCCTGATTCACCCTCTATTCCCACATCGATTTTTACATATTTGTTCCACCAATTTAATATTCTATTTTAATACTATTTTATTTTATATATTATATGCTGTATAATATTATTAATAAATATAATATACAATAATAAATAATATGTGTCAATTATTTTTTATTTTATTTTTTTATTTAATTTTTTATTTTTATTTACTTAATTATCGAATCTTTAAAACATATAAAACGTAAACAACATGAATTTGCAGGGATTTTGTTCTATACAGGAACCGGCATCCGTCTCCTGCTTGCCATTCACGAAAAAAAGCTATTGCGATTCATAATTATGAATTACAACAGCTTCTTATACTATATAAAATTATTATAGTACGGCGGTATCTTAAACTTTATTTACACTTTCTGCATGCACCACAGGCGCTTGGGGCAGCAGCCAATCCTCCTAAAGCAGTTTCCCGCAATTCATGGGGAATACTGCGCCCCACATTATACATAACAGTAACAGCCTCATCAAAAGGAATAATGTTTTTTATACTGCTTAATGCAATTTCTGAGCAGACCAGAGCATTAGACACACCCATGGCATTTCTTTGCTGACAGGGTGCCTCTACCAGACCGCCGATGGGATCACAAATGAGACCTAAAAGATTAGCAATAGCACTGGTTGCCGCATGGAGACACTGTCTTGGAGTACCACCCATTATTTCCGTGATAGCAGATGCAGCCATAGCTGATGCGGAACCCACCTCCGCCTGACAGCCGCCCTCCGCACCGGCAACGGTTGCATTATAAGCTATGAGATACCCTATGGCTCCGGCGTTAAATAACGCTTTGATTATTACTTCATCCGTTAAATTCATCTCTTCCTGAATTGCTAAGAATGCTCCGGGAATGACTCCTGAGGATCCGGCTGTTGGAGCCGCAACAATTAGACCCATGGAGCTGTTAACCTCAAGAACACCCATGGCATATGTTATTGCCTTAGACATTAAGGAACCGCATACCGGAGAATTACCCTCCATTCTTCGGCTGTTAATTCTCATCGCCTCACCGCCGATTAAGCCGCCCATGGAAACGATATCACCTTTTAAAGCTTCCTTTGCGGAGTTTTTCATAATGGACCAGGCATGCTCCATCTTTTTTATAACTTCCTCTCTGTTGTTTTCCAGATAATTTGTTTCCCGAAGTATCATCGCTTCTGAAATAGCTATATTATTTTCATCACATAATTTTATCAGTGCCTGTCCGGTTCTAAAATTCATAGTGTAAACTTCCTCTCCAGTTACTTAATTTGAATCTGACTATAATTTTTCTATTAAAAACGCATCGAAAACACTTTGGAATTCTTCAATTTTACCAATAACATCTTCATTGATGGGCTGGTCTGTTTCAATAATGGAATAAGCAATGGTTCCTTTATTTTCCCTGTATAACTTCATAAATGCTATATTGATATCAAATTGACTTAACACATTGGTAACACCTGCTACCACTCCCGGCAGATCTTTATGCCTTATTACTAAAGTGTGATAATCACCGGATAAATCAATATCAACTCCATTAATTTTTTTAATAACTGCTCTGCCTCCGCCTATGGATACGCCGGTAACGGTGGTTTCTTCATTATTCTCATTCGTTATTATGATATCCACTGTATTAGGGTGAATATCCTGTTTGGTGGAATTAGTTTCGAAAATATAATGCAGTCCTGCTTCTTTCGCATATTCAAAGGACTCTTTTATTCTGTAATCCTCCGTATCAAACCCAAGCATCCCCGCAACTAATGCATGGTCCGTACCATGACCCTGATACGTCTCTGCAAAAGATCCATATAATATGAATTTAACTTGTTTAATTGAACTTTTTACCATATTTTTAGCCAATCTGGCAATTCTGAGAGCTCCAGCCGTATGGGAACTGGAGGGCCCGATCATATTAGGACCAATAATATCGAAAACGCTTATTTCTTTCGCTGCATACATATTATTAATATACCAAAAATGTAATATTTACAATTTTGATAATCTCCTTCCGTACATTATCTACTTATAAATATACCCTTAATTTCCTTTTTTTAATTTTAACTTTTACCCAGACAGTAAACTAATATTATTTTAACACTAATGACCTTATTTCACAATGCTTCCGATATATTAAAAAACTCCTATGCGCATGGCAGTATATGCACCGGCATAAGAGTATTTCTAAGATTATTTCATATAGGATTCATTTAAATAATTAATAAAACGTAAAAACGCTTCCTGACCCTCCCCGTTACGCTTATATACTCCGGCATGCTCTAAAACCTTTGAAAATACCAGACCGATTTCATCCTGAATAATATGGTCTATATTATTTTCTGAAATATTCTGATATTTCGGAAGAAATTCATCCACCCAGTTTTTATGTTTAGAAATCATTTTATTGGAGTTTATATCTTTTCCTGATAGTATATAAGATTTTAGAATTTCCATCTCTTCTTTTAACCTGGATGGCAAGACCGCAAGTCCCATAACCTCAATCAGTCCTATATTTTCTTTTTTTATGTGATGCAATTCATCATGAGGATGATAAACTCCAAAGGGATGCTCATTCGTAGTAACATTATTGCGTAACACCAAATCCAATTCAAAAAAGTTACCAACTTTACGGGCAATCGGTGTTATGGTATTATGAGGTTCCAGTTTTAACTTATCAGAAATAGTCCTCTCAGCTGCTTTTTCAGCTGTAAGAAGGGTTCCGTCCGAATCGGAATAAGCATAGATAAAGGAAGCTTCATCGGTATAATTTCTCCAGCAGCCCAATATAGAGTCACCCAGTTCTATCAATGTTTCTGCTTTTTCCGCTTGCAGTCTGATAACAGACATCGGCCACTTTACAATACCAGCACGTACTTTTTCATATCCTTTCATAGTAAAATATTTTTCGATTGGTGCTTTTGCCATGGCAAATTCATAATTACCACCCTGAAAATGGTCATGGGTAAGTATGGATCCGCCTACAATAGGTAAATCTGCATTGGAACCTACAAAATAATGCGGAAACTGTTTTACAAAATCAAACAATTTACCAAATGCCGCTCTATCAATCTTCATTGGAGTATGTTCGCCATTAAATACGATGCAATGTTCATTATAATAAACGTAAGGTGAATATTGGAATCCCCATTTCTGATTAAAAATCTGTACCGGAATAATTCTATGATTTTGTCTGGCCGGATGATTTACTCTTCCTGAATAACCTTCATTTTCTTTACATAACAGACATTTCGGATAGCCGCTCTGTTTCATAAGTTTTGCTGCGGCTATCGCCTTTGGATCTTTTTCCGGTTTTGATAAATTTATGGTGATATCGATATCACCATATTCCGTTTTTGTCACCCATTTAATGTCCTTTGTTATGCGGTAGCGTCTTATGTAATCGGTATCCTGGCTGAATTGGTAATAAAAATCCGTAGCCTTTTTAGGATTATCCTTATAATAAGACTGAAATTTCTTTATTACTTCAGATGGTTTAGGAACCAGTACTCCCATAATTTTTGTATCAAATAAATCTCTGTAGACAATACTGTTTTCCTTTATAATTCCCTGTTCATACGCATAATCAAGCATACCGTTTAATATTTGTTCCAAAGACATAGTTAATTCTTCGGAAGCGGCTGGCTCTTTAAATTCCTCCAGTCCAAATAATTCCAAAAACCGGTTGATTGTATAGATTTTATCCTGTTCTTCAATTAATCCTTTTTTTAAACCGTATGATACCAGTGCTGTTATATATTGATTAATCATTATTTTCCTCCGGTCCTACAACTGAAAGCTTGCATCGGTTTGCCCGATACAAGCTTTTATGCAAAACTATTAATTTGCTGCCATGCTGGTTTTTACCAAATCATTTTCAATTTCTAATTGCTTTTATATCCGTTTGGATGGGATTTATGCCACTTCCAGGCAGAAGAAATAATTTCTTCGATATCCTCATGCTGAGGTTTCCAGCCTAAGATTGTTTTTGCTTTCTCACTGGAAGCAATCAGTTTGGCAGGATCTCCGGCTCTTCTTGGCGTTATCACTGCAGGTATAGAAGAATTTGTTACTTTTCTGGCTGCGTCAATTACTTCATTTACTGTAAAACCTACTCCGTTACCAAGGTTAAAAATGTTACTTTCCTTGCCCTCCATCAGATACTTTACAGCTAATATATGAGCGGAAGCCAAATCTGTAACATGAATATAATCACGAATGCAGGTACCGTCTTTTGTATCATAATCATCCCCGTAGATACTGATGGATTCTCTTTTACCGTTTGGCACCTGAAGAATTAAAGGTATCAGGTGAGATTCCGGATTGTGGGCTTCCCCGATATTTCCGCTTTTATGGGCACCGCAGGCATTAAAATACCGTAGGGAAACATAACGTAAACCGTGTGCCTTATCAACCCATTTAAACATTTTCTCCATAGATAACTTAGTTTCCCCGTAAGTATTGGTAGGTTCCGTACGGTCTGTTTCTAAAATAGGTACTTTCTCCGGTTCTCCGTAAGTCGCCGCAGTGGAGGAGAATACGATTTTCTTAACGTCATGGGCAACCATGGATTCCAATAATACCTTGGTTCCGTTTAAGTTATTGTCATAATACTTAAGTGGGTTAGTCATACTTTCTCCGACCAGAGAGTTTGCTGCAAAATGGATTACCGCATCTATCTTTTCTTGATCAAAAACACCGTCAATAAATGCTCTGTTTCTGATATCTCCCTGATAAAAACGAGCTTTTGGATGAACTGCTTCTTTATATCCGGTTTCTAAGTTATCAACTATTACAACATCCTGACCTTGGTCAATTAACTCATAAACAGTGTGTGAGCCAATATAACCGGCTCCTCCTAAAACTAATACTGTCATATTAACACCCTTTACATAATACATCAGCAGACCGATGTATTACTGCCACAAATAAAATGTGAAATAAGTTCCACCGGTTGAAAGAATCTGATATGTGGCATCCTTTCAATTTTTTATTTTCTTTCAACCTATTTTCCTATCTTATATTCTGCTTGGGCCATTACCGATATCTACTACATAAAAATCTGCTTTGTATCCGATTTTTTCTTCGTAGGTATTCCCAACATTATCTATAAAATCCTGAACGCAGTCATTTTTAACAATACTTACGGTACAGCCGCCAAATCCTGCTCCTGTCATTCTGGAACCGATTACACCTTTTTGCTGCCATGCCGCTTCAACCAGAGTATCTAACTCAATTCCGGTAACTTCATAATCGTCTCTGAGGGAAACATGGGATGCATTCATTAACTCACCAAATTCCGTTATATTATTTGCTTTCAGAGCTTCTACGGCTTTAATGGTTCTCTGATTCTCATATACGGCATGTTTTGCTCTTTTTATACGTACCGGATCAGCTATCACATCTTTATGCTTTTCAAATTCTTCCTCACTTAAATCTCCAAGGGTTGCGATATCGAGCACTGCCTGTAATTCTTTCAGTGCTTCTTCGCATTCACTTCTTCTTTCATTATACTTAGAATCCCCCAAGCCTCTTTTCTTATTACTGGAGGCAATGACTATTCTGGCATTCTCTAGTTTAATGGGAGCATATTCACATGCTAAATTACTGGTATCCAAGAAGATTGCATTATCTTTTTTACCCATAGCCACGGCAAACTGATCCATAATGCCGCAGTTTACCCCGATAAATTTATTTTCTGCAAACTGGCTGATTAATGCCAGTTCAATCATATAGAGATGAAACCCAAATAGTTCTTTTAGGATATAACCGGTTAAAACTTCCAGGGAAGCGGATGAAGATAATCCGGAGGCATTGGGAATATTACCGAAATAAAGAATATCCATTCCCTGATCAATGACATAACCCCTATGCTTAAGAGCCCAAATAACCCCTTTTGGGTAATTTGCCCAGTCATCTTCCTGCTTCTTTGTTAATCCCTCCACAGAGGAAGTAATTACTCCAAGGTGATCAAAATTCATGGAATAAAAACGTAAGGTTTTATCTTCTCTTTTTCTTACCGCAGCATAAGTACCTATCGTCAGAGCACAGGGAAATACATGCCCTCCGTTATAATCCGTATGTTCTCCAATGAGGTTCACACGACCCGGTGCAAAATAAACCTGTACCTCCCCGCCTGAACCAAATATTTCATTAAATTTCTGTAATAACTGTTCTTTCATATAGCGCTCCTTTTAAAATTCTTTCTCTTTATAGAAAGCAGGTTTACTTAAAGCAATTCTGCATCCTTACGGTAAAATATCCCTGCTTGACCACATTTGTTAAAATACTAATTTCATTCTGATATTTTGCGCATAATCCCCAAAACAATCCCCAAATAAGTTTACTCCGCCAATATGTTCTGCATCTGCTTTAATACCGATTCTAACGGAAATATAGGCATTTTCAGATAAATGGTAATCTTTAATCGGAAGAGAATCCACTTTTTCCTCATCAAGATAAGTACCCTGTTCCGTTAGTATCCAGGTTTTTAGTACCCCATACTGCGTATTCTTATCCGGCCACCAATCCGGATTTAATTTTCCCCTTCTGCCGCCAAAGTCACTGGGACAGTTCCAGGTACCGGCTTCAATTCCATTGATCCAAACGGTAATATCGGAGGGAAAATCAAAATTGTATTCATGATCTTCCGAACAGATTTCCATAGATAACTCCAACCGTTTCTCGGTTCGATTAGTAAGTATTTTATTGGGAAAGCGGTATTCTACATACCCTTTACCAAACCAGAGCAGTTTTGCCTTAATTCGATCCGGGTTATAAAAACACCTGGGTTCGTCTTCTTCGTCAATATGTCCCTTTTCACTGACTATTCCGCAGGTTGGCTCCACATAATAATCAACAAAGTTGCCAATTGGCATATTAATAACCTCTGTTTCTTCTTCCAGATCTGTTGTCAAATCAATGTTAAATGATTTAACCTGCTTCGTACAGACTTTCATGGATCCTCTTACGGCAGGTTTCAGGCTTGTTATAATTAATCCTGCCTCTTCCAGTACTTTTATATGAGCCGCAGCGGAAGACTGTGGCAGTTCTAAGCGTTCGGCAATTTCGTTAATATTTAAATCATACCTGCATAAAAGCTTTAATATTTCAATTCTAACCTCTGCCGATAGAGCTTTTGCCAACAAAACAAGCTGTTCCTTATCATCTAAATCCAACTGTATTGTTTTACCCAAGTCTCATACTCCTTCGTTATTTTATTTATAACAGAAATTCTGTTATAAATCATCTTTTCTGTTTTAATTGTATCATGATTATTTTCTATTGAAAAGTGTTTTTACTAAAATAAAAAAAAATTAATAATTTATTCAAATTTTGTTCAAAAAACGACAACAAAAATCCTGGCCGAATTAAGGTTCTCTACCCGTAATTTTACAGGTTGTATACTTTAATTCAGCCAGGTTTTATTTATTTCATTATTATTCTTTTATAAAGCCAAATTTATTATTTCAGCCATATACTTTATTATGTCGTTTTTACTAAAATCATTTTTTGCCTAAACGTATTACATTCCAGGAAGCTTTCCTTAAATTCGTTTTTATAATACCATTATCAAGGAAAGTATCATTTACAGTTACAGGAGCAACTGCCTGCTTTATGGCTGAGTTGGAAGCCAACAGATCATCATTGGTTAAGACGATATGCTCTATTAAGCCATAACCCTCAAAACTCCTGATATCACAGGTAAATTCTATACTGTCCGCTAAATCGCGGTTTACCGCAAAAATGGTAACTTCCTCCGCTTCTTCATTATATACGGCAACGGAATCCACATCAAAAACATCCGTATATTCCTTGGTATCATGTTTCGTGGAATATAAAACAGGCTGGAGTGCAATTCCCCTTCCGTATTTAGAGGCATGCAGGTAGGGATAATATATTGTCTGCTTCCACGCCGGTCCGTCAACCTGCGTCATTATTGGGGCTATTACATTAACGAGCTGTGCCAGACAAGCCATCTTAACTCTGTCGGCATGCTTCATAAAAGTAATCAACATAAGACCGACTACTAATGCATCTTCAAAATTATAAATATCCTCTAATAATGCCGGTGCTTTTTGCCAAGGCTCCCTCTTCATAGTATTGTCATCTGCCTGATGGGAATGATACCATACGTTCCATTCATCAAAGCTTAAGTTAATATTCTTTTTACCTCTCTTTTTCGCTTTGACATAATCACAGGTAGAAATAACCGTTTTAATAAAATGTTCCGTCTCCATGGATTTCGCCAGGAAATTGGGTGTGTCACCGTCAGCATTCCCAAAATACTGATGTAATGATACGTAATCAACATGTTCGTAAGTATGCTCTAATGTGGTAGCTTCCCATTCCGGAAAAGTTTTCATACTGGTACTGGAACTACCGCAGGATACCAGTTCGATATCCGGGTCTATTAATTTCATAGCTTTTGCTGCTTCATAGGCAATTCTTCCGTACTCCGCCGGAGTTTTAGACCCCACCTGCCAAGGCCCATCCATTTCGTTTCCAAGACACCAGGTTTTGATTTTATGAGGTTCCTTATATCCATGTTTGATACGAAGATCACTGTATTTTGTTCCTGCTTCATGATTACAGTATTCTAACAGGTTGCAGGCATCACCGACCCCTCTTGTGCCAAGGTTTACCGCCATCATCATATCACTGCCGACAAGCTTGCTCCATTTCGCAAATTCGTTTAATCCGACTTCATTGGTTTCAAGGCTTCTCCATGCAAGTTCCAGCCTCTTCGGTCTTTCATCTACCGGACCCACTCCATCTTCCCAATAATAATTGGATACAAAATTACCGCCGGGATAACGGATAATCGGTACATTTAATTCCTTAACAAGCTCCATGACATCTTTTCTGAAACCATCCTTATCTGCGCTTGGATGATCCGGCTGGTAAATACCCTCATAAACAGCCCTGCCCAGATGTTCAATAAAAGAACCGTACATTCTTTTATCGATCTCAGCAATCCTAAAATCCTTATCGACTACCATTTTTGCATACTTTTTTGTCATTATGTAATCCTCCTGCCTTCTTTCAATTCACTTATGAATTGATTATAGTATGTTAAATTATTTGTAACTATTCTAAAATACCAAAGAAATCACTTCAATTTCTTGTTATTCAGCTTATTACAGATATCAATTGCTTTGTACGTTAAAATCCATATATTCATTGATAAATACCGCCGTGATAAAATAGTCACAATTATTTTAAATAAACCTCATAGTCTATATTATACTATTTTAAGTGGATTACATCAAGCTATATTTTACATTTTTATAAATTATTATACTTTTGATAAACTATCATTTACTAACTTTTATAAAACACTGTAATATAAGCATATTTCACATTTATGTTTTTTTAACTTTAGTAAAATCTAAATTAATATATTTGGAATTAACTAAAATAATAGTTCTTTCACCTCTCATTGCCATAAAGTATTCATTATATGCGATTATCAAATTCAGATCTTACTTTCTGTCCGGCATAAGGTGAATTGCCATTCCCTCTATATCTTCAATTGCTTCCGTAATTGCTTCGTTATAGGTGGGATGAGGCCGAATGACCGATGCCATTTCCTTAACCGTCAAGCCATTTACAATAGCAGTGGCAAATTCCCCTATCATATCCGTTGCTCTTGCACAGACAATCTGAGCACCAAGAATTTTATCAGATTCAGAATCACTGATTACCTTAATATAACTTCGTTCATCCAAGGATAACAAGGTTTTTGCATTTCCTGACATTGGATATTTTCCTGTCTTAACCATATAACCATTTTTTATAGCTGCTTCTTCGCTAAATCCTACCACCGCTACTTCAGGTGAGGTATAGATACAGGCTGGAATTACGTTAAGATTAATCGTTGGGGTAAGGTTACACATAACTTCAACGGCTGCAATCCCCTGGGCTGCAGCGGCATGGGCTAATTGGGTTCCTCCTGTCACATCCCCAATGGCATATATACCCTTTACGCTGGTCTCAAAATTAGTATCGATTTTAATTTTTTCTCCGTTCCTATCAATCTGAAAGCCCGAATCAAACAGTTTCTCCGTATTAGCTTTACGGCCGGCTGAAATCAGAATTGCGTCTGCGTTTGCCATTTTAACTTTACCTGCTTCTTCATATTCGCAGCCTAACCCCTCTTCTATTATTCTTAAAACTTTCGATTTGGTATGGATCTTGATTCCTCTTTTTTTCAGATTCATTGCAACACTTTGGGAGACCTCTTTATCCATGCCATACAATATTCGGTCCATTACCTCAATGATTTCAACTTCACAACCTAGTTCCTGGTAAATAGTAGCAAACTCGATACCGATTACACCTCCGCCGATAATCAGCAATTTCTTATATATTTGCTCTCTCTTCGTTAAAAGTTCATCACTGGTGATTACGTTCTTATTATGAATTCCCTCAATTTCAGGAATAAATGGTTTTGATCCGGTGGCTATCAGAATTTTTTCCGCTGGTATTTCCCATACCGCCGTTTCTTCCTCACTTACCTGAGGGGCATTTCCAGTAATCCGAATGGTATTCTGATTTAAGATAGTTGCAGTTCCATTTAAAACGGTAATCTTATTTCCTTTCAGTAAAGAACCGATTCCATCCCGAATTTTATCAACTACTGTTTCTTTCCTGTCCTGTATTTTTTCCATATCGTAACTTAACCCGGTTACATTAATTCCAAGTTTTTCAAAGCTAGAAGCTTCATAATACAGATGGGAGGCAAACATCAATGTTTTGGTAGGTATACAACCTCGGTTTAAACACGTTCCCCCCACTTCCCGGTCCTCTATAATTGCGGTTTTAAGGCCCAATTTAGCTGCTTTGATAGCAGCAGTATACCCACCCGGACCGGCTCCGATTACTACAAGATCATATTTTTCATTCATATTAATAACCAAACCTTTCTCACAACCTGCAAACTTTGATATCCTTTAAATTTGTTCCTCTTTCAGTACACCGATTATCCCCTCACGTATGGCATCCGTATTACTGTCAATACATGGGATTTCTTTTAACCGCCTGATTAAAGCTTCACCGGTAAATAAGCAATTTTTAAAAGAGTCCGGTATCAGGTTAATAAAACCGGTATCCATAGAATCGGAGTAAGCCATACATTCCTGTACAATTCCAGCTTCTACATGAAACTCGATTTCGATATTCCCCCATTCCAGTCTTTTTTCAATGAGATAATTAAAAGGAATCTTCTTCCCAAAGATCCAATCCCAGGAGGAATGCTTTTTACTTAAGTCTTCTATTTCCTTATGATTAATCCTTTCTGCAGCCAAGGGTATTGGTTCATCTCCATATACTTCTCCAAATGCCCGTATTAGTTCATTTTTCATGATATTTATATTTAGTCCTTCTTGATATTCAGACAGATTAATCACTCTGGAACGAACGGAATCCACACCTTTTGATACTAATTTATCCCGTGATACATTAAGGTATTTGGATAAATTGTCCATATTCACATTAATTAAAAGGGTACCATGATGATAAGCCTGTTTCCCATCTGAATAAAAGGCATTACCGGAAAATTTTCTACCCTCTACCGTAATATCATTTCTTCCGGATTTCTCTGCAGGTATGGAAAGATGATTGACAGCTTTTAAAATAACATCTAACTGTTTCTCTAAATTATAATTCTCTTTATTCACTAAAAAAGTAAAATTCAAATTACCTAAATCGTGGAATACCGCACCTCCCCCGGATAATCTTCGGACTAATTTCCCTCCGTTTTCTTCTAATTCTTTTATTCGGCATTCTTTCCAGGGATTTTGATTCTTACCGATTACTACGGTTTTTTCGTTTTGCCATAAATATAAGATACATTCATCCTGCTTTACATGATTCAATAAATATTCTTCCAGTGCCAGATTATGATATGGGTTATATTCATCATTTAAAATATAGTTTATATGTTTAATCAAATGAAACCTCTTTCTTAAGATCTTTCGATAAGATTCTAAAATCAGATAAACAGTCTTTAAGTTTACCAGTAATTTTTATCCTATGTATGCAAAGGCGAAGGGTATTTCCCCGCATTTTAATTCGCCGGTGACAGCATACATAGGATAAAAATAAAAATAAATTACTGTTTAATTGTTGGGGTTATATTAAACTAATAGCAAGTAATGTAAGTCTCCTTAACAATATCCGTTTCGGCTTACTTAAAATATATATCTTAACATAGGATTTCTCGCAGCCGTTACTTCATCCGGTCTGCCGATCGGAGTTTTTTTCGGTGTTCCAGTTAAGACTTCCGGATTGTTCAGAGCATCTTCGTATACTTTTTTAAATACGGCAATTACCTGGTCCAGAGTTTCTTTGGACTCTGTCTCTGTTGGTTCTAACATCAGGGCTTCATGAACAATAAGCGGGAAATACATAGTCGGCGGATGAATCCCATAATCCAGTAAAGATTTAGCGATGTCCAGAGCGGTAACTTTCGTTTCTTTTTTCAGTTCTTCCAGACTCATAACAAACTCATGCATGCAGGGACCTGCAAAAGGTATATGATACGTATCTTTTAACTGATTCATCATATAGTTTGCATTTAATACAGCATTTTCGGAAGCTTCTTTTAATCCATCCCCACCTAAGGTAAGAATGTAGGTAAGCGCTTTTACAATTACCAAAAAGTTACCGTAAAATTCTTTTACTCTTCCGATAGACAGTTCTCCGGCAGATGCCAGATCATACTTATCAAATGCTTCCTCCCTCTCTATAACACGGGGTGCCGGTAAATATTTTTTTAGTATTGATTTACAGCCTACAGGACCGCCGCCGGGACCACCGCCGCCATGGGGCGTAGAGAAAGTTTTATGAAGATTTAAATGTACCACATCAAATCCCATATCACCAGGTCTGGCAATTCCCATGATAGGATTTAAGTTAGCTCCGTCATAATAGCATAAACCACCGGCATCATGGACAATCTGTGTGATTTCAAGAATATTTTTATCAAACAATCCAACCGTATTAGGATTCGTTAACATAAACCCTGCGGTATTCTCACCTACTGCTTTCTTAAGTTCTTCTAAATCTACATATCCATCTTTTGTGGAAGATATATTAATAACCGAAAATCCTGCCATAGCCGCACTGGCAGGGTTGGTACCATGGGCTGAATCGGGAACTATTATCTCGTTACGGTTATTATCTTTTCTCTCTTCATGATAAGCACGAATTAATTTAAGACCTGTAAATTCGCCATGGGCACCTGCCGCAGGCTGAAAAGTCATGGAATTCATACCGGTAATTTCACAAAGATACTTTTCCGCCAACTTTATAACTTCTAGGCATCCCTGAACGGTATGCACAGGCTGAAGAGGATGCACATTTGAGAAGCCTGGAAATTTTGCTATCTCTTCATTTATTTTCGGATTATATTTCATCGTACAGGAACCTAAAGGATAAAAACCGTTATTAATTCCATAGGTTCGTTTTGCAAGCTCCGTATAATGCCTGCTAATATCGGTTTCCGACATTTCAGGTAAATGAAGATCATTTTGCCGCAAATATCTATTTTCTATTTTGATTACAGGTACATCGGAAGGCGGTAGTATCTCACAACCTCTATTTTCCACACTTTTTTCAAAGATCAATTCCATTATTCCTCCACCTCCCTAACAATCTGAATCAGCTCATCCATATCCTCTTTCGAATTCATCTCGGTTGCACACCAGAGAATATTTCCGGCATTTTTACCGCTTAACGGATAACCGCCAAGGATACCATGCTGTTCAAGTTTGTTCATCAAGCGATACGGGTCTCCCTTGCAGGTTGTCACAAATTCATTAAAATAGTCTCCTGTATAAAACATCTCAAACCCCTCTAATTCGCATAACCGTTCTGCCAGGTAATGGGCTTTTGACATACTAAGGACTGCCGCCTGTTCTAACCCCTTACGTCCCATAGTACTTAAATAGACCGATGCAGTTAAAGCACATAAAGCCTGATTGGAGCAAATATTACTGGAGGCTTTTTCACGCCTGATATGCTGCTCCCTTGCCTGTAAAGTCAGTACAAATGCTCTTCTGCCCTGGACATCTTTCGTTTCACCGACTATCCTTCCCGGAAGTTTGCGTTTCATATTATCCGTGGCTGCCATAAATCCCAGGTATGGACCGCCGAAAGATAAAGGCAAACCAAGAGGCTGGCCTTCTCCTACCGCAATATCCGCACCATATTCCCCTGGAGTTTTTAAGATTCCTAAGGAGACCGGGTTACAGCTGATAATAAATTTAGCACCGCTTTTATCAGCAATTTTCTTTACGGAATCAAGATCCTCCAGCTGTCCATAATAATTCGGCTGCTGCAAAAGAATACAGGAAGTTTCTTCCCCGGAAGCGTCCTCCAATGCCAAAATATCCGTACGTCCGTCCAATTCCGGTACCACAATAACTTCCATTCCGGTACCGTGCAAGTAGGTTTTTACTGTTTCTATGATCTCTTTATTAACCGCACCCGAGATAACGGCTTTATTTCTCTTCTTTTCCCTGCACATAATTACAGCTTCCGCCGCAGCGGTCGCTCCGTCATATACGGAAGCATTGGCAGCATCCATACCGGTAAGTTCGCATATCATGGTCTGAAACTCAAAAATAGCCTGCAGGGTTCCCTGACTGATTTCTGCCTGATAAGGAGTATAAGCAGTAACAAACTCTTCCTTGGAGGTTATTTGCTTTACAAGGGATGGAATATAATGATTATAAGCGCCACATCCTCTGAAAATGCTTCGAAATACCTTATTTTTTTCTGCTATCCGGGTTAATTTATTCCTTACTTCCATTTCCGATAATCCGTCGGGAATATCTAAAGGCTTTTTCATCCTCACCTCTTCCGGTATGGCAGAAAAGAGTTCTTCGATACTGGAATACCCCATGGAAGCTAACATTTCCTGCTGCTCTTTTTTGGTATTTGGTACATAACTCCCCATTTATTCCTCCTCCTGGATGAATTTTTCATATTCATCTTTGGATAAAAGCTCAACCTGTTCACTGACGTTATCAATTTCAATAAACCAGGTTTCGTATGGTTCTGAATTAATTAATTCCGGCGTATCCAGCAACTCTTCATTCACAGCCTTTACCGTACCGGTAACCGGGCTGTATACATTTGAAACAGCTTTTACAGATTCCACATCAGCAAATGCCTCTTCTGCCGTTACCTCATCTCCCACTTCCGGCAGGTTTACAAAAACCAGGTCTCCTAATTCTTTCTGTGCATAATCGGTAAGCCCCACCCTTATGGTAGATTCTTCTAAAAATTGTACCCATTCATGAGTTTTGGTAAATAATAATGCTTTCATAGTTCTATCCTCCAAATTTTTATAATCGTCTTTTTTATGTTTTTATGATTAGATTGTATCTAGTAGATTGCATCTAATCTAATTTTGTATTTTAAAATTCTAATGTACTGATTTTATAATAACAAATTACTTTTTATAAAAAGGCAGTTCCACAACTTCAGCGGTTATCTTTTTACCTCTTACTAAAACCTCCAATTGTGTTCCTATTTCAGTATATTCAAGATCTATTAAAGCCATCGCCACCGGACTTCCAAGGTATGGGCAGTGTGTTCCGGAGGTGGTTATTCCAACCAGATTATCTTTAAAATATACGGGACATTTTTCCCTGGCAATCCCTCTTCCGGTTATGGAGAGTCCTACACGCTTACGTTTTATTTCACCTCTCCTCTCCAATCCGCTTTTACCGATAAAATCCTCTTTCTCCATCTTAACAGCAAATCCTAACCCTGTTTCAAGTGGTGAAATCGTATCATCCATTTCATGTCCGTATAAGGGCATTGCAGCTTCCAACCGTAAAGTATCTCTGGCCCCCAAACCACAAGGTATGAGCCCCTCCTCTTTACCTGCATTCAAAAGTGCATTCCATAGGTTTACCGCATCCTCCGGTTTACAATACAATTCGTACCCATCTTCTCCGGTATATCCTGTTTTGGATAGAAGGCAAGGTATGCCGGCCACCAAACCTTTTTCCACAAAACTATAGTATTTCACCGGAATATCATTGCTATCAGTTAATTTTTGCAGTATTTCTCCGGACTTTGGTCCCTGCAGAGCAAGCTGGGCTACTTCATCGGAAATATCTCTAAATTCCACACTGCCAGACAAATGTGCTTTTATCCATTCCACATCTTTAAAACGGTTTGCGGCATTAATGACCAGTAAGTACTTTTCACTGTTTATTTTATAAACCAACAGATCATCTACGACCCCACCGGATTCATTACACATGGGACTGTATTTTACCTGCCCGTCATACATCCTGCTGCAGTCATTCGTTACCAGTCTCTGCACATTCCATAACGCGTCCTTGCCCTTAAGTACAACTTCACCCATATGGGATACATCAAATAACCCTGCCTTTTTTCTTACTGCCATATGCTCAGTAATAACACCGGAATCATATTGAACCGGTAATAGGTAACCTGCAAAGGGTACCACTTTTCCTTTCCATTGTAAGTGACAATCGTAAAGCGGTGTTTTTAATTCCATAACATCCTCCTTTTTTTACTTTCAGGAATAATCCTTGAAATATGAATGAAAATAACAATTATTCAAACGTCTTTTATAAGCGTAACCTTAAAGAAATCATAGGATGAATTTCGGCTGTTTCGGCACCCTCTGGTATTACTTTCCATACATTTAGGCAAATAAAAAAAGACGTACTGAATAATCAATACGCCTCTGTTGATTTACCTGAAAGATTCCCCCATAGAATTACATGAAGTTGCTTCGTCGGTGCTACATCGCTTTCCAGAGTATCGTCCAGAGTTGGTCCTTTTGCCTGAGAGTTATTGCGAATCACCTTCGGCGCTGTAAATATTTCATATATTTACAGTCTCTCCCAACTCCTTCAACCGATTTTTATATAATTTTAATATTTTCTACATTTAAAGTCAATATTTTTTAGTAAAAATCATTAATTTATTCTTACCGTTCAGCCTTGGTGCTGAACGGTAAGAGACTATTCTATAACACCATACCCCCAGTCCGGATTTGGATATATTACTCCATTCTCTCTTTCCGCGGTGCTTGTTATAATGTAACGAACTATCGCACTGTCCACGTTGGGAAAATATCCGTCTGTGATTCCCCATTCCAATAAACCGGCTGCTATCCCGGCTGCATGAGCGGAAGATATACTGGTGCCTGAAAATGGAAGAAAGTTACCGTTAATTGTAGGTGCCAAAATATTGACTCCCGGAGCTGTTATATCTGGTTTTGGTATATTTAATGAGTTAAAACCTTTACTGACATAGGAAGCCAAAGTTCTGTCAATGGGATTGTATGCTGTGGTAGTTATGGTGTTATATCCATTACCAGGCAGGCAAATGGTAGTATATGGGTTTGAATTATAGAAATAGGTTTCATTTGAAATAAAATTATGGATTGGCAGCCAAATATGGAACCGGTTAATTAAATCTTCCGCTCCGTTTATCCGAAACCTCCATACTCCCTCCATTGCATTTTTAAAACGAAATAAAATTATTTGTTGCTCCGAGTATGCCTCACTGGTAACGTTATCTGCAAGTATCGTAGCGGAGCCAAATGTTATGGTAAAATTGCTTTGTCCTACAAAATTATCAGTAATATTATAAATAAAATCCCCGGTTGGTGCATAAATTTCCATCCTAATGACATTGGGTTGATATCCCCATATTTCCATAGAAAAATTTTTATCCAAAGCACCAACATTTAACTCGACCATATCATAATAATTAGGCGGTGAAATCTCTCCATAATAATGATGCCGCTGATTTCCCTCATTTCCTGCGGCAAGAATAATTGCATTACCAGGAAGATTACCTGTCTCCGCCAGATAATTGCTCATAATATCTTCCCCTTTGTGGGAACCCTGAGAGGAAGCGACCCCTAAACAGATGGCGATAGGTCTCTGTAATCTGTTAGCCATTGATAGCAAATAACTGATTCCCATCATGATATCATTTTCCTGATAACAAATTGCGTCTTCCGGGATACCAAAATACTCTTTTAAATTAGTTTTTGCAGGTTTTAGTTTTACAATAATTAATTCAGCATCTATCGCCACCCCTGAAAAATTATTTTCTTCATTATAGAACCCGGCGGCAATACCGGCCATTGCAGTTCCCTCACCGATTGTATCGGTACTGGGTACTATTTCCAAAGGATTTTCTGAATTTAATGCTTCATTAATCTGTTCTCTTGTATATTCAGTTCCATAATAATAATCTTTGGGATACTTATCGTCACTATCTATGGTCTGATCCCAGATTGATACTATTTTTGTAGTATTATCCGGATACCGGAATATCGGATTTGTATAAACAATTCCTGTATCTACAAATCCGATCAATACTCCTTTCCCTGTAATATTTTCTTCCGGTAACCTGCGGACCGTATATCCGCTTTCTGATCCACTCGGTAAAAGAGTCATTAATCCATAACATTTTGGAATTGCAGCATAACCAAACCGATTCATACTGTTTTCTGTCAGCTCACTGACAGGAATATGCAGTACGGCATATTTATCATTAACTAGATTATAAGATACGTCAGGAACATTTTCTAAATAATCCATACTTCTTTTATATTCAACTAATAAATCCGCATAGTCATTACTAATGATTTTAAACTTTTCATTGACGTTCATGATTTACCACTAAGATTTATTCTTATTGTAATCTATGTATATACTAAGCAAATGTTACCTGTATCACGAGAGACTGCCGTTATTTTTATTGCATTTCTTATTCGGTATTATTTTATATTATTTACATGTTTTTACAATTATTTTCTCATATTTTAATACATGCAGTTGTCTAGAAATAAATAATTTTGAGGTTAGAAATATCTTGTACAGAACGATATCCTTTTCAGGTTTTTCCTATAGTTATATCCTTAATTGTTATCAAACTCAAATTCCATTTTTTCATTGAATATTCTAACAGTATTATTATCATAAAGAACAACTGCAAGAAGCAGTTCTGGTGTACAGATCTGCTTCTTGTTATGTTCTTATTGAATTACCCGGTTATAACTTTTAATTTTATCTACTCAATGGAGCCTCAGGATGAAGTACAGTCTCTTTTAACGGAACCGTTTTGTCACGTCCAAGGTACATACGATAATATGGCGGGAATGAATTTAACAGGCTAATAGCCATATGTTTCATTTCATTTATATCCTGGATATTATTAAGTGCCGGGATATCCTCTATGGTCAGTTTTTCAGCCGCTGTTTTTCCTGCAAACTTTTTAAGGCGTTCTACGGTATAGCGGATATCGTAGCGGGATGGATAAACCTCCAATATATCTTTCTCAAGGCCGGTAAGTTTATAGACAGCTTCCAGTCCGGTACGTACGGACATTTCTACTGTGAAAACCACATCTTCAGGAATTTCTACATACTGTCCAAGAAAACCTATATTTTTGCATCCCTCCGGGACATTCTTCGGACGGTCTGTTTCTTTTCTTGGCATAAACTGGCTGGTGATATACGGCATCATACAGGTAGAAATATAGGAGTGGGAAAGCACCTCATCCTTGATATCCAACATATTCAGATGATACAAAAGCTCGGTCATTATCTCATCACCGGTACATTCAAACATAGGTTTCTTAATATAATTGCCTTCATTTTCTCCATAACAGCCATATCCCCACATAACCTGTTCATCCTCTTTCTGGTCTAAAAAGAATGGATTATGATGCAATTCAAAGGATATATCCCAGTTAGAGTCCAAAATAGTAATAGCTCCGCCGGTTCCGGCTTTACTTCCGGTCATCTTTTCGATTCTGCTTACAAGCTCCGGATAACCTTTAATAGTTGGCATAAAAGATACCCATTTTGTCTTATCAATATGGCCGATAAATTTCTCCGGATGCCCGAATTTCTCATGCTTCTTTGCAAGATTCTGCCAGAGGGTAAATGCTCCAAGATCGGAGGTATCACGATTCACCGGTGCAACCGTGTTGTTATCACCAAAAGTACTGTTTGTGGTCATGGAACCATTAGTTACAAATACAAGGTCTTTACCATCCATTTTGATAACTGATTCCTCACCATTTTGACGAAGTAAAATAGTTTTTGCCGTATTACATAACTCATCCATTTCTATATCATAAACAAAACATCCGTATGCTGTTTTAACACCTTTATTGCAAAGCCAAGTCATCAGAGGACGAATCAGGGCATCATACTCACAGTATTTTGTATGAATAATTCCTTCCAGGTATTCATGGCGGACTTCCAGCGCAAACCGCTCAAAATACCGCTGACATTCCAGCGCACTATGATAGGTTTTAAAAGCAAGACAACTATGAAAGTTTATCCAGCAGCTGCTTTTAAAGAAAGATTCATCAAAAAAATCAGAAATTTTTTTATCTTCCAGAGCAGCTTCCGGTAACTTCAGAAAACGCTGCATATCGGCCATATCTTTTGGAGCAAAACGGTAATCATGAACCCTATTGTATCTTTCTCCCCTGTTAACAAGTACACGGCATTCTGAATGTATCGGTTCGTCTCTGTTAAAGTCAACGATGTCATCCAGCACCGTGCGGCCCGGGTTTTCAAGAGATGGGATCTTACTGTACAGATACCAGAGACATTCCATATATGGCTCCATTTCACGTTCACCACGGCACAGATAACCAAACTCACTGCGTATACCATCCATACTCCCGCCTACATCATTATGTTTTTCTAAAATCGTAATATTTTCCCCGGGGACACCTGCATCATCTACCAGAAAAGCTGCTGCTGCCAGACCTGCCAAGCCGCCTCCTACAATATAAACCTTTCTTTCATGGATACCCTCAGGCTTATTGGGATGGTACATCGTTGAATAAATGTTCATAAGTAAACCTCCTTATCATTAATATGAATGTGCTGCTAATGCTTCATTACAGTTATACTATAATGCAATTTTTTATGAATTAAAATTAACACTGATGCCGTAGTGTAAAGCATTTTTACAGATAACTTAATTTGTAAAAAACGAATTTCCATGAATTGTAAAGAGTTTAAAAAAGTGTTATGATAATTGAATATTGTGATATAAAAGGGAGATGATTTGTTGCTTAAGAGTGCTAAAGAAGTCTTGGCGGAATCACTTAAGAAAATGCTTGAAAAAAAGACGCTTAAATCAATAACTGTGAAAGATTTAGTAAAAGACTGCGGTATTTCCCGTCAGGCGTTTTATTATCATTTCAATGATATCTTTGAGCTTGTGGAATGGATTTTCGTAGAAGAAGCATCGAAAGCATTAGCCGATAATCGAAATATTGATAATTGGCAGCAGGGTTATTGCCATGTGCTTAAAAACATGAGAGATAATAAGGCTCTTGTTGTTAATGTCTATCGTTCCATCAGCCGTGAATACCTGGAAACTTTTATGTATAAAGTTTTGCACGATGTCATATATCCGGTTGTCGAAGAACAATCAGCAGGAATGAATGTTGATGTTAAGCATAAAGAATTCATTGCACATTTTTACAGCCTTGCCGTTGTTGCTATGGGACTGGACTGGGTTCGGGGCGGTATGAAAGAAGAACCTGAGGATATTGCTGAACAGGTTGCTATTCTGGTCAAAGGTGACTTTAAAAAAGCATTAAGGATATATGCGAAATAATTATATTAAGATAAAAATGAATATTCTGCCTAAATTTATTATTTGATTCGATTGTCGAAAAGTCACTTAAAGTATTAATTTTAAAAAATGTTGTCAAGCGTTTTTGAAAATGTCCTAAAAAAGTTTTAATATAAGCACCATGTTCTGGTGCTGAGCTTGGGTTATATTTCAGGTGAATATTAATTACTGAGTCGGTTTTAGGGTAACTTTAATAAACCTGCCGATTTCTAAATGTTAGTTAAGCTACTTCTTTTCTATGTAACTGGCTTTTTGCATATTTTTCAAATGATGCCTGTTTCCATGGATGGCTCATTGGTGGTATGTATTTTTTCTTGGGCGCATCAGGTATAGTTGCTAAATCAAATGCTTTCGAGGAAAGTTTATGTTCTGGCAGTAATTCAAGTGCGTAGACCTGCTCACCAATACAGCTATAGAGATCGCCATTAAATGCTTTTATCACCATTGCGGTAGTACCTTTTCTGTGATGTACAGCAATACCCTGGCCATTTACGGGAAGGTAATACTGGTTTTGATACTTTAAACAACTCCCGTTATCTATCTTGCGAGAAGACAGCACAGCCAGTGTAAGATTGATTTTTTCATTATCTGGTTGCGTTTCGAACACAGATTTGATACTATCTATAGGTAAAGCGAATTGCTTATTGAATTTCTTTATGTAGGAGTTTAGAAATTCATTTGCTTCCTCGATAGAGGAAACATTGGCTAAGCGTAGCTCTATTGGAAGGCGGGATTGAAGGGTGCCAAACATTCTTTCAACCCGCCCTTTTGCTTGTGCAACGCTCGATGTCTGAATGTCAATTCCTAATTGTTTGCAGGCATAACCAAACTGAGTAAAGGTATCCTTATCAACAGAAGTTTCCTGTTTCTTTTTATATTCAAAAACAGTTCGATTATCAGTAAAAAACTGATACGGTATACCGTAAGAGTTAAGAACCTTATGTAGTACATGATAGTAGCCATTTAGGGTTTCCTGCATATCAAAGTAAGCACCAAGAATTGCTCCAGTTGCATCATCAACAGCGATATGAAGCTGTGTTTTAGTATCTCCAAACCAATGATGCAGAGAAGCGTCCATTTGTAGCATTTCGCCGAAATAGGCACACCTAGGGCGCCTTGGATGGGAATCCTCAAGTTCCAGGATGGAGCTTTGGAATGCGGCTGCTTTCTTTTTCGATTTAGTCTTTGATTGAAGAGCCTTTAATTCTTTTTTTACTTCCTTTTTGGTAGAACGCTTTGCTTTAGGTGAAAGGATGAATTCCTTTCTAAGGGTAGAAGAAATAGTACTGACGGATACCTTGATATTTTCTTTTTCAGCAAGTAATTCAGAAAAATGAGTTAGGTTGCAGTCATAGTATTTATTACGATATAAGTCCAAGATTAACTGTTTGGTATCTGTAGGTAGAGTGATAGCGGGTTTTCTACCTCGGTTGCCATGAACAAAGAAAGCTTTACCTTCTTCTTTGTAATCTTTTATCAACCGATTTATATGACGATCTGAACAACCGATTTTGAGAGCTGCTGTTTTCTTGTTACCGTTAGTATCAACGAGCTTTTTAATAATTTCATACTTATGGTTTTCATCCATTGTTAGTAATACCTTTCTGATTGTGCCACCTCATTTCTTACTCATGAGGTTCTATTATAATATACTTACTACTATTTGGGACATAATCATTTGTGGTACACTAAGACATTATCATAAATGAATCATACTTAAAGTATTAATTTTAAAAAATGTTTGACACCATACGTATATCTTGATATAATTACAAAAATATAAAAAATAAGAAGCGTTGACAAGGAGTAGTACATACTCACCAAAAGCACAGAGAGAAGATGGTTGGTGCGAATCTTCCTGGAGGGGGTAAAGTATGTTTTTGACATACTTAAGCGTAAGCTTTGGAAGTAGCCTTTGAGCTGTGAACCGAACAAGGCAACTTAAGTAGACTTCACCGGAGTTTCCGCCGTTAAAAGGAAAGCGGTATCAGATATTCTTATGAAAATTCTTCATATCATATCCCGTACTGGCTGAGTGCAAGGATATTTTCCTCAGGAGGTTTTCCTCAGGAATTTTCTTAGGATATATCCTTGAATCTAGGTGGTAACACGGACTATAATGTTCGCCCTAAGCTTTAATAAGCTTAGGGCGTTTTTTTATATTTTTGTTAAAAACACTTAATTGCGAAACACCATTTTAAAAAAACCGGATGTTTCCCAATCAACAGTAACTTAAGACATAGAAAGGAGCTTTATATGAAAGTAACAGGAACTGAATTATTCGTAAAAGCATTAAAGGAAGAAGGGGTAACAACGTTATTTGGATATCCCGGAGGATGTGTACTTGATATCTTTGATGAGCTGTACAAACAAAATGAGATTGATATAATTTTGCCGAGACATGAACAGGCACTGATTCACGCCGCAGACGGTTATGCCCGCTCCACCGGAAAAGTCGGAGTATGCCTTGTTACCAGCGGCCCCGGTGCTACGAATCTGGTAACTGGAATAGCAACAGCTAATTATGATAGTGTACCGTTAGTATGTTTTACCGGTCAGGTACAAACGTATCTGATCGGAAACGATGCTTTTCAGGAAGTGGATATCATCGGTATTACCAGAAGCATCTGTAAATACGGTGTTACGGTACGAAGACGTGAGGATCTGGGAAGAATCATAAAAGAAGCTTTCTATATAGCATCCACAGGGAAACCCGGACCTGTAGTAGTAGATCTTCCCAAGGACATTATGCTGGAATTAGGCAGTGACGGTTACCCGAAAGAAGTTAATCTTCGTAGTTACAAACCAAATCAAAATGTACACATCGGACAGATTAAAAAAGCTCTTGAAATGATTATAAATGCAGAAAAACCGGTATTTTTAGCAGGTGGAGGTGTAACCATTTCTCGTGCAAATAAAGAATTTACGAAACTAGCAGAACTAACTAAGGTTCCTGTAGTTACCACAATTATGGGCAAAGGAGCTATTGATACTTCCCACCCGCTTTATATCGGCAATATCGGTATGCATGGAAGTTATGCGGCGAACCAGGTTATAAACGAATGTGATCTTCTATTTTCTATAGGTACCAGGTTTAATGATAGAGTTACAAGTATGCTGGAAAAATTTGCACCAAAGGCAAAAATTGTTCATATCGATATTGACTCCGCTTCTATCTCTAAGAATGTAGTGGTTGATGTCCCAATTGTAGCAGATGCAAAGCAGGCCATAAAAAAATGCTGGAAGAATTATCTTCTTTAAAGTACAGCAGAGATTTGAACTCTTCCACAATAGGTAATACAACTTCCTGGCTAAAGCACATTAGTGAATGGAAGCAGGAGCATCCTCTTGGAATGGCAGAAGACAAAGGAATCACTCCTCAAAAAATAATTAAGAAGATTAATGAGTTATATCCCGCATCCATTATTGTTACTGATGTTGGCCAGCATCAGATGTGGACGACACAGTTTTTGGAGATGAAAGAAGGAATACAGTTACTAACTTCCGGTGGCCTTGGTACCATGGGATATGGATTTCCTGCAGCAATCGGTGCAAAGCTTGGCAATATGGATAAGGCTGTAATATGTATCTCCGGTGATGGGGGATGCAGATGAATATACAGGAAATGGCAACCGCAGTTGCACAGGAGCTTCCATTAATTCTTTGTATCTTTAATAACAGCTGTTTAGGAATGGTACGCCAGTGTCAGAAACTTTTTTACGGAAAACGCTACTCTTCTATTTGCTTACGTTCAAAAAAGAACTGTAACAAACACTGCGGAGGTACTAACAGTAAATGCCCGGTTTATTCACCTGATTTTATTAAGCTTGCCGAAAGTTATGGTGCGTACGGCATACGGGTAGAGGATGAAAAAGATATCGAGTCCGCATTTTTACAAGCTGCCAAAAATACACTGGCACCTACGGTGATTGAATTTATTATTGACAGCGAAGAGCTGGTACTACCCATGGTTCAGGGCGGTAAGCCACTAAATTATATGATATTGGACTGTTAAAACTAATTTAATGATTAATTATTTCGTAAAATTATTAAGGAAATGAGGTATTGAATATGAAAAAAAGATGGATATCTTTGTTGGTGGAAAATGATATAGGCGTACTTGCTAAGATTTCCGGATTATTTTCCGGTAAATCTTATAATCTGGAAAGCTTAACTGTAGGTACTACGGAGGACCCAACCATCTCAAGAATGACCATAGGCTTAAACAGTGATGATATTACCTTTGAACAGATAAAAAAACAGCTCAACCGTATGGTGGAAGTAATTAAAGTATTAGACTTTACAAACACATCAACTCATATGAAAGAGATCCTTTTTATTAAAATAAAGAATTGCACCAAAGAAGATAAGACTGAGATTTTCCAGATTGCAGAGGTTTTTAAATTATCGATTGTCGATTATGGAATTGACAGTATTCTATTGGAATGTGTTCAGACGGAATCGAAAAATGATGCTTTAATCCGGCTCCTTACCGGTCAGTTTAAACAGATTGAAGTAGTTCGGGGCGGAAGTGTTGCAGTCGAATCTATAAGTATGACAGACAGGTAACTGAAAATTAGATTGATTTATACCTAAGAGATTCTCTCAACAGATTTCTGGCGTTTAGGCGCATCTCCCGGATATTATAAAAAATAATAGATACAGTTAAGAAGATCATCCTTCCTGACTGTATCTATTACGAAATACTGATATGACCCAAATTTCATATTAAGTATCTGTTACAATAAATGTACTGTACCCTTGTTCTCTTAATTCCTGTTCCAGTTCTACCGCATCATCCATAGTCTGCATTTCGCCTACCTGAACAGCATAATAATCACCCTGGGGAACTAATAATACATCATAACCTGCATCAATCAAATTATTCTGAAGATTTTGGGCATTGGATAAAATACGAAATAAGCCGACCTGTACCCGGTATATCGGCCCTTCCTCTTCTTCCTCGCCTAATCCCGCTAAAATACCGGAGGCAATTGCATAAGCAATTTCATTAAATTGATCATCAAATAATTCATTATCCGAATCCGAGTTAATAAATCCTACTTCCACCAGCAGCGCAGGCATATTCGTTCTCCTGAGTACTGCCAATTCAGTCCGGATATCAACCCCCAGATTAGTAAAACCAACTTCTTCCAATTCCCGATTAATGTTTTCCGCAATGTCCTGTTTAAGTCCGCCCTCATCATAAATTAACGTCTGAACACCACTGTAAGTATTTGGTGTAGGACTGGAATTTCTATGAATGGAAACAAATAGATCCGCATTTTCCTCATTTGCCATATAAGCTCTCTCAAGAGGGGAGATATAACTGTCATCTATTCTGGTAAATATGACATCTATACCGCTGTAAGCCAGTATTTCTCCAACCGCCAAAGCAAGGTTTAAATTGTCCTCTTTCTCCAGACGTCCATCGTACGTAGCACCATTATCATAGCCACCATGTCCTGCATCTATAACAATTCTATATGCCATAATATCCTCGACACCTAATAAACTTATAATATAATATGCATGTGCCATTATAAGGTTACTGAACATAAGAAAGGAACAGTAAAAAATTCTTGCTACCATATTTGCAGCATCATTCGGCAAATAATAAACATTTAATTTCTGCTTTATTCGTTATTTATTCTATAAAATATTCATAATAATCGTATTGTTTCTGAATTTGAAAACCAGCGCTTTTATATAATGAGAAAGCTCTCTTGTTCTCACTGCCAACATGTAAAGTTATAGATGATAATCCATATTTTTTAACAGCAACTAAAACAAAGTTTAATAAGATCCTGCCGTATCCTTTTCCCTGATAATCCGGTTGAATACCTAAACCAAAAATTGATGCACTATTTTTTCCGTAACTCACATTGCAGATACCTATTAAATTGTCTCCCGTATAAAATCCATAACAGTTCATCGTTTCAGATTCCATAGCAGTATCAACAATATCATAAGCCTCTTCAAGTTCAATGCCAAAGATTTTCTGGCTTAAATTAACTGCATCCAAATGCTTATCAAAAGAGATTTCCTTAAGATTAAAATCAGTATGTGTTCTGTCTTCCACTATTTTACCGGTATCAATTCTTAAAAGATATTCCGATTTATAATATATTGTATCATAAGCTTTTACGGCGGCAATACCGCTTTTACTCTCCGGCTCCACCACAAATAAAATCTTTTTAACTCCAAATCCACATAATTCCTCTTCTGCATAGCTTAGCAAAACATCAAAATATCCTTTTTTTCTTTCCGCCTGCAATGTATAGGCACTTATCTCTGCTTCATCCTTAAGGGGTTGAAAAATAGTAAGAACACTAACCAATTTCTGATTATTATACAGCAGATAAAAGCTGTTCATATTAACATAATAATTAATATCGGATTCAAGGTATAAGGTCCTTTCCAGGTTTTCTTCTTTCAGACATTCCCTGACCAGATTATCTACATCGCTTTTTTGTTTTTCATTTAATTCATGAAGTTTTAATACATTCATAGCATTAATATTGATTTCCCGCAATATGAACCTTAATTAAATTCGTTGTTCCGGAAACTCTTAAAGGTACACCCGCTGTTATTACTGTTAAGTCACCTTTTTTCAGATATCCCCTTTCCTCCACTGCATCAACAGCATGCTCAAATAATTCAAAAGTATCTCTTTCTTCGCAAATTAAAACCGGTATTACACCCCAGGATAAACTTAGCTGCCTGCATACATGTTCCTCAGTCGTACATCCGATAATCATACAGGCCGGACGGTAACGGCTTATCATTCTGGCTGTTTTACCCGATTTTGTAACGGTTATAATCATTTTTGCATTTAAATCATGAGCTGTTGTACAGGTTGCATGTGAGATTGCATCGGTAATATCCGGATTTTCCTTATGATCCAATAAATGGAAACGTTTCTTGTAATCAATATCCTGTTCCGTACGTAAAGCAATGCGTACCATGGTCTGAAGAGCTTCAACCGGGTATAATCCTGCTGCGGTTTCTCCGGAAAGCATGATGGCACTGGTTCCGTCATAAATTGCATTTGCAACATCCGTTGTCTCAGCTCTGGTCGGTCTTGGATTCTTAATCATGGAATCTAACATCTGCGTTGCTGTAATTACCTGCTTGCCGGCATTGTAAACTTTTTTAATAATCATCTTCTGGATTACAGGTACATCCTCGTTTGGAATTTCAACTCCCATATCTCCGCGGGCAATCATGATTCCATCGGATACTGCAATAATTTCATCTATATTTTCTACGCCTTCCAGGTTTTCAATTTTAGCAATAATATTTGTTGTGGTACAGTTATATTCATCCATAATTCTGCGGATTTCTAAAATATCTTCTGCACATCTGGTAAAGGAAGCAGCTATAAAATCATATCCATGTTGAATACCGAATATAATATCTTCCCTGTCTTTTTTACTGATAAATGGCATAGACAGCTTAGTTCCAGGAACATTGACACCTTTATTATCCGATATAATTCCATCGTTATTTACCGTACAGATAATTTCGGTATCCGTAACACTGTTAACGGTTAATTCAATTAAACCGTCATCGATTAACACGATTGCACCCGGTTTAATATCCCGTACCAGATGTTCATAATTTATATATACAAAGGAGGATGTTCCTTCAATCTGTTTTGTTGTCAGGGTGAAAGTCTGTCCTTTGGTTAATGTTATCTTACCGTCACGGAATTTACCGATTCTTATTTCCGGTCCTCTTGTATCCAATAATGCGGCAATAGGGAGGTTTAATTCTTCTCTTATTTCAATTAACTTATTTAAACGGTTTAAGTGCTCTGTATGGTCTGAATGTGAAAAGTTAAATCTGGCTACGTCCATACCTGATTTAGCTAGTTCTTTTAAAACACCCTCACGATCTGTTGAGGGACCTAATGTACAAATGATTTTCGTTTTTCTCATTTTGTCCTCCTATAATATTATTTGACCTTTTTCAATAGTCAGGAACATAAGCAGCTCCATATCAGTAAAATACTCTAATGTCAATTGATTGTCGAATCCACTTGGAGCTACGGGATTAATAATACACTATTTCATAGAATAAATCTATCAAAAAAATAATCTATATACTATTTTAACAAATATATCTTTGAATAATCTTATATTTACAAAATAATTACTTGCACTACAATAGAATGCACAATAAAATACCGAGAAAGGCCTGTTTATCAATATATTTTAGAGAATAATGGAATTAAAACCAGAAATTTAACAGGAATTTTAAAATAAATTTGATTAGATAAATAATAATAGATTCTACAAAAATTGTAAATGGAGATGAAATTATATACATAAATCCAGTAACGAAAAAAGGTAAATATCACTTTGTTTTGTTTCGAGTCATACACAGTTATGTATTTGCTAAATGATAAACTTATCAATTAGCAAAAATCAAGTTCATAACCGGAAGAAACACTTTCCGGGTTTCTTCGGTTCGCGTGCGTGTTTGTTATTACTAATTATTAATTTTTCACCTTATTTTTTGCTTTATTTTCTGTTTTATCAGCAGTACTGTTTTCTGCATTATTATTACTAACCGACGCATTGGTTTTTAATTGATGATCTTTTTATTTATGTTATTTCTTCCTTTGTTATCTTTATTTTTTGGCATAAGTTTTACCTGACCTTTCCATATTGTTTACTTTAGTGAGAAAAATGTCTAAATTTTTTTCCTCCTCTTCCCTGTTGGGATTAAGCCTTCCCAGTCTGTCGCATAAACCCAGTAATGCCAATTCATGCAGATCAACCTTCTTTTTCATTAATTCGATATTACCAAATTGAAGATCTTTCAGTACATACAGAATATGCATATGAAATCTGACCAGATTAACTACTTTCTCTATAAACTCATCTTTACAAGAAAAATATTCGAGAAATTCTTTAGCCAGAACTTCTCCTGCAGTATCATGATCATATGAAGTTATTCTTCCTTTTCGGTACCTGGTCGTATCGGGTTTGCCGATATCATGTAAAAGAGCTGCCCACATTAAAACATCCGGATCTTTACTTTTATTTTTTCTGCCGGCTGCTTCATTTACCACCAACATGGTATGATTCCAGACATTTCCCTCAGGATGATGAATCGGTGACTGTTTGGTTTCTTTCAGTCGATTTAACATAGAAAAAGGAGCATCTTTAAATATTTTTTTATTAGATGCTTCGTTCAAGTAATTAGACGGGCTCTCATCTTCTAATAGGTGATGATGAATATCAATGAATAAAGTTAATTTATCATATATATTCTGCTCATCTACTGTCTGAATTTTATTCATAATACTTAAATAAGTCATCTCCATAATATCTGCTCCTTTTTCTACGTAAACTAGTATTTCCGGATTTATAAGATATATGCATTATAATTTATTTTTAATTTAAATTATAAAAATTAATCCTATGGAATATAAAAATCCGGGTATCCTAATCCATTGTCTCTGCTACACTTCACCGCTTTTACGTTAACGGTGATGTATACATGGATTATCATACCCGGAAAAAGTTTATTATAAAGATATAACAGACCATTTAGCGGTAACTAATTTTAGCCCGGAAAAATTAATTATGAAATAAATAAGGACATATCCGATTCTTCTGCGTTTGCAAGCATGGCAGCAGCTCCGCCTGGTTTTACTCCGTCAATCAGTTCTTCCATTTTAATCCCCATCACATCCATGCTCATAGTACAGGCTATCAGTTCAACTCCGTTATCAATGGATGCCTGAATAAGACTTTCCAGACTGTCAACATTTTTATTTTTCATCACCATACGAATCATTTTTGCTCCCATACCGCCCATATTCATTTTTGATAAAGTTAACTTTTTACTTCCTTTCGGCATCATTAAACCAAACATTTTACTGATAAGATCCTTTTTCACCGGCACATTCTCCGGTTTTCTTAAAATGTTTAATCCCCAAAAAGTGAAAAACATACTGACCTTTCGTCCCATTGCTGCAGAGGCATTGGCAATTACAAAAGAAGCAATTGCTTTATCCAGATCACCGGAAAATACAATTATATTCTTATTATTTCCTTCCGATGGGACGTCCTTGCAATTCTTATCGACCTGCTTATTTAAACAGCCTTTTTTAATAGATGCCTTTGCTATACCTTTCTCTGAATTTATACCCATAAAAGTATTCCCTGTTCTCCTGCACCAGGCATCCACATCTGCCGCAAAAGCCGTATCTGTTGTGGATATTTCAATAATATCCTCTTCTTTGGCATTCTTAACAGCCTGAGCTAACTTCATAATAGGGCCGGGACACTGTAACCCGCAGGCGTTAATTTCTATTATTTTTTTATCCGGTTTCTGGCCGGTAATTGCTGCAGCTGACAATATTTCATCATCGGCAGCTCTTTCTTCATCACGGGTCACCATGGTTATTTTATCAAAAATACTATGATATAAACGGTAACCACCGGATAGGTTGTAACATTCGTATCCGTACTGCTCCAATATTCTGCAAGCTATATAACCTCGTAATCCGATCTGACAGGTTACATATACCGGTTTTAATTTATCCAGTTCTGATAAATTATCACGTAATTCGTCCAAAGAAATGTGCCTGAATCCATCTATGGATCCATTCTCATATTCCAATTCCGTACGAACATCCAATAAATTAACACTGCCATCCCTTGGTAGTTTCTCTACATCATGCCAATGAAATATTTTAACTTTACCCGTTAATACATTTTCTGCTGTAAATCCTGCCATATTAACCGGATCTTTCGCAGAAGAATAAGGCGGCGCATAAGCTAATTCCAATTCGGCCAGATCGTATACGGTCATCCCTGCACGAATGGCCGTTGCCAGTACATCCATTCGTTTATCTGCACCCTCATATCCGACAATCTGTGCACCGATTACCTTACCATCCTCTTTTTGAAAGATCAGTTTAATGGACATACCGACAGCTCCGGGATAATATGATGCATGGGAATTAGAATACGTAAAAGATTTTTCATAATTTATACCTAATTGTTTTGCTTTTGTCTCTGTTATCCCTGTGGTGGCAATGGTTAAATCAAAACATTTAAGAATACCTGTACCCTGTGTTCCGTGATAGGAACTGTTTATACCGCAGATATGATCGGCTGCTATTCTTCCCTGCTTGTTGGCAGGTCCTGCAAGGGGAATATAACCGGCTTCCCCCGTTACAAAATCCTTAATTTCAATTGCATCTCCCACTGCATAGATATCTTCATCCGATGTCTGCATATGCTCATTAACCAGGATCGCCCCCCTGCTATTTACCGACAAACCGGCTTCCACCGCCAGGGAGCTCTCTGGTCTTACGCCTACGGACATAATAACCATATCCGCGGTAATTTCTCCGGTACCAAGTAATACTTTTAATTTATTTCCACTATTTTGTATTTCCTTAACACCATCTTTCAGTATTAAATTTACTCCTTTGCTTCTGATATGGTTATGAACATCTGCAGCCATATCAAAATCAAGCGGAGCAATCACATGGTCAGCAAATTCCACAACAGTTACTGTTAAACCTGCATTGCGAAGGTTTTCTGCCATCTCGATTCCGATATAACCCCCTCCGACCACAACGGCTGAATGCACATCTTCCTGATCAATATACTCCTTAATTTTATAAGTATCCGGAATATTGCGCAGGGTAAATACTTTGGAATTATCGGCACCTGCTATACCAGGCTTAGCCGGTTCGGCACCGGGGGATAAGATCAATTTGTCATAACTCTCTTCATAAGTTTCATTGGTTTTTAAATTTTTAACCGTTACAACTTTATTTGTTTTATCAATATGAGTAACTTCCTGTGAATTTCTTACATCGATACGAAACCTGCTGTGAAAGCTTTCCGGAGTCTGTAAGGTAAGAGCTTCTTTATCAGTTATATCCCCACCGATATAATAAGGCAAACCGCAGTTTGCAAATGAAATATATTCCCCGCGTTCAAACATAATTATTTGGGCATTTTCATTTAATCTTCTAAGACGCGCTGCGGCAGAAGCTCCCCCTGCCACTCCACCAACAACAATGATTTTATTCATATTTTCCTCCATCTATAGGTTGAATCCATATCTTACGATTGTTCTAAAAGAACTATAATTGTATCTATTCAGGACACCCAAGAAATTCGCAGAATTTCGAGCTGGTTGATACAAAGTACTGTAAGCCATGCTTAAATAATGCATATTTTACGTTCATAAACGCATGAATGCATTACTTATTAGAACCGCAGTCACCGAATAATTTCATAATAGTGGAATTCAACTGTTTGCAAATTATTTTATAGGAGTATCTTATCATCCTATCGCGGAAGAAACCGTGACTATGTCACCTATTAGTAAAAAACAAAAAAGCTGCTGAACTAATGATTAGCCAGCAGCATATAAAGCTCCGTATTTTTATTGTTTTAAGAAAGCATCCAAAATTTGATTCAGCATTGATAAAATTCTTTCCTTTAAAGAAAACTTCCGACCATCCATCTTCCATTTCATGCATATCATAATAATGGATCCGAATATTACATCCGGAATAAAATCAATCTTAACATTAGGATTCGTTTCTCCTGCTTTTGTGCTTCTTCAAATAATTCTCTTAAATATTCAGTACGGTTATTAATAATACAATTTACCTTATCCTCAAGTACCTTTTCATGTCTTAATTCATCAAAATTTAATAATATAGAAGTGATTGCCGGATAATTTTCATAATATTCAACATGAGAGCGTATCAGGAAATTGATTGCTTCCCTGGGCGGGAGTTTTTTCAGCTTTATTGACTGAAAAATATCTTGGTCAAATTCAGTAAAATTTTCCAAAACAGCAAGCAGCAATTCATTTTTACTTTTATAGTGTCTGAATATAGTAGCTTCAGAGACACCTTGTCTTCCCGCAATCTCTCTGGTCGATAATCCCTGTAAACCTAGTTCATCAATTATTTCAATCGTTGTAATAATCAGTCTTTCTTTTCTATGTATAATATTATCTAACATTCTTATGCCTCCCCTATAACTAACATTTTATCCTTTATTAAGTATCGTCTATCTTAAAAGGGCTGTTAAAACAGCCCTAGTCTATTTAACTAAACTCTCTTGTAAAAATATCACTGTGTTCCAAAAGACTTTCTACCGTATCAAAGCCTAACCTGTGCAGTAATTCAATTACATACGGATTGTCTATAGGAGTAGGATAGGTTGCTGAATCACCATATTCATTAACATGTTTCTTTCCCTCATGATGATCGATCATAACTTTAGGTCCGCCGACACATCCACCGTTACATCCCATTCCTTCGAAAAAGTTAGCATTCGTTTTTCCATCTCTTAACTGGTTAATCATTTCACGGCATGCCGGTACTCCGTCCGCCTGCTGGGTCCGTACATGAATTTTACGGTTCGGATTTAAGCGTTCCACGGTTTTCTGTACCGCTTCACTGACACCGCCTGTTCTGGCATATATCCTGCCGGCTCTGGAAGAATGATCTTTCTCACTCTCTTTCATTTTGGAAGGATCAATTTGTGCAAATTCAAATATATCATGTACTTCCTGGAAAGTTAAGACATAATCCACCGCATCTGCAATGTCTTTTTCTCTGGCTTCTGCTTTTTTTGCTAAACATGGCCCAATAAATATGGTAATTGCATCCGGGTGAAGTACTTTAATCGTTCTTCCGCTGGCTATCATTGGTGACACTGCTCCTGGTACGTGGGGCATCAATTCGTTATATACCTTCCGAATCATAGCAATCCACATAGGACAGCAGCAGCTTGTTAACTGGTAATCGGATTCGGTAAGTATATTTTTATCAAATTCCAATGCTTCTTTTAATGTCAGGATATCTGCAAAAAGTGCAACCTCTATCATTCCTGCAAACCCTAGTTTCTTAAATGCGGTACGCAGTTTACCCGGTGTAACATCATTACTGAATTGCCCCAAAAATGCAGGGGCTATCAACGCGTAAACCGGCCCATTTGCTGTTCGGATTGCATTTAGAGCAGGTAATATATCCCTGCTGGCCGTTAATTTTTCAGATTTGCAATTATCTATACATGCGTAACACCCTACACATTGATCTTTATCAATAGTAATAACCCCGTCTTTGTCCTTTGTGATTGCATTAAAGATACAGCTTTCCGAACAGGCAGAAGGCTTATCCGGCGGACAATTACAATTACCGATTTTAATAACAGGCGCATATTTATCCGGATGTAACAAACAATCCAGATGATGGGGATCATAATCCTGTAAGTCCTGTTTTTTATCCGAATTAATTAAAGAATCTTCTACAAGTCTGCGGTATAACTCTTCAAATGTTGTCATGCTATTCCTCCTTAAATTACATTGGAATTATTATATCATGAACGAAACCTGCGTTCATGATTTTGTTGCTCCAATCGGAATTTACAAGCTAGCTTGTAATTCCACATTCCGCTTCATTATATCATATATATGGAAAATCATTTATTAATAAAAAATTAACTTTAATATATTATATCAAAATTTACATATTTTATCAAAAATAACAAATTCTATTTATTGTCAATAAATATAGATTCTGATAAAATAATTTTGTAAAAGTACATATTTTATCTATTTTTCTCTTTAACTATGCCATTTGGAATGAGGGGTATCGCCATGACTTATGGCAAAATAAATAATAAGATGGAGGACCAGGTTATGAGAGCGGTAATTGTAAAAAAAGAATGTATTGGATGTGGCCTATGTACAGACATTTGTCCCACGGTATTCAAGATGTCGAAGAAAGCATATGCAGAAGTTTATGTAGACGAAGTTTCACAAGAGGATAGAAACGAAGCAATGGAAGCCAAAGAAAATTGTCCGGCTTCTGCAATTAAATTAGAAGATTAATATTTTAATTAACTAATATAAATACATAATACATACTATCAAATAATGCCAAACAGCCCCTTAAGTTAAGGGCCTGATATTAACAAGGAATTTATTGAATTTTAAATTAACTCATATTCCTATGCTAATTCAGGCCCGGCTGCTGTTAATCCGTTTCAACGCAATCTTTTAAGGTATGCCAGCTTAATACGGCACATTTTACTCTTGCCGGCATATAGGAGATATCTTTTAGAGCAACGGCATCTTCTAAAATCTCCAGCTTTTCTTCCTCCGTAATTTCCTGTTTTATCATGGCAAAAAAAGTATCTGCCAAGTTCATGGCTTCCTCCACCGGTTTTCCTTTAATCAGATCAACCATGATGGAGGCTGATGCCTGGGATATGGCACAGCCGCTGCCAGTAAAACCGGCATCTTCTATTACACCGTTTTTTAAACGCATTTCTAATTGTATTTCATCTCCGCAGTTTGGATTTACTCCGTTTCTTTTCACGGTAGGATTATCTATGTGGTGCTTATTCCGCTTGGAATTCGTATGCTCGTGTAATACTTCCGTATATATCTGTTCAATTCCCATAACCTAGCAACCTCCTTACTTTTTTCAGACTTTGAATAAATAGATTAATTTCCTCTTTTGTATTGTAAAAATAAAAGCTGATTCTGCACGTAGCCGGAACATTCAAATATTTCATTAACGGCTGGGCGCAGTGATGTCCTGCCCGGACGGCTATTCCATCCCCGTCAAGAATGGACGCCGTGTCATGGGGATGTACCCCGTTAACATTAAAGGAAATAACCCCGCATCGTTTTCTGCAGTTTACCTTATCACCGTAAATAGTTATTTCCGGAAGCTTATTTAATTCCTGCAGGGCATAATCGGTTAATTCCTCCTCAATATTCTGTATGGTTTCATAACCGATATGATTTATATATTCAATCGCCGCTGCTAATCCAACAGCACCGCCTACATTGGGAGTTCCTGCTTCAAATTTATGCGGAAGCGGTGCAAAGGTTGCATCTTGTTCGGACACTATTTCTATCATTTCACCTCCGGTTAAAAAAGGGGGCATGGCATTTAATAATTTTTCTTTTCCGTATAATACGCCAATACCCATAGGCGCTAACATCTTATGTCCGGAAAAAGCCAGAAAATCTACATCCAACTTCTGTACATCTACCGGATAATGCGGAATCCCCTGGGCAGTATCCACAACGGCAACTGCACCTACGCTATGGGCTTTTTGTATTATTTTTTCAATGGGGTGAATTGTACCTAATACATTGGAGACATGGGCGATAGAAACAATTTTAGTACGTTCTGTTATTTTCTTCTCCAAATCCTCCTCTATGATACGTCCGTCATCGCTTAGATAAAGATACTTTAAAACGGCTCCTTTTTCTTTGGCTACCTGCTGCCATGGGATAATATTGCTGTGATGTTCGGATATGGATAATACAATTTCATCCCCGCTCTTCAGCACCGATCTACCATAACTATAAGCAAGCAGGTTTAAAGCTTCGGTGGTATTTCTGGTAAAAATAACTTCACTCGGATTATCTGCATGAATAAACTCAGCTGTCAATTTTCTTGCGCTCTCATATGCATCCGTAGCTTTCACACTTAATCCATATAATCCCCGGTAAGGATTGGCATTGTGTTTCTGGTAATATTCCTTCACTGCCTGTAATACGGAACTTGGCTTCTGACTGGTTGCCGCATTATCCAGGTAAATAAGTTGTTTATCATGAAAATTACTATTAAGTACAGGAAAGTCTTGCCTGAATTGATTATACATGGTTTAACCTCGCTTTCACATATTCTGTAATGTCCATTTGTAATGAAGTGAAAGGAATTTCTCTGATAACCGGATCAAACCAGGCCTCTATCATCAGTTTTTTCGCTGTTATATCATCGAGTCCCTGGACATCATATAAAATAATTTATCTTCATCTATCTTTCCGCTGTTAGCAGCATGTTTACCCTCAACATTTTCTTCCGCACATAGAATTAACGGTGCTGATATGTTTTTAATCTTCGGACTGAATAACAGAGTATTTTCCCTTTCCTGACCTACGGAACCGGAGGCTCCTTTTTTAAAATCCAGAGTGCCCCTGAATACCTTACTGCTTTGATCCAGCAAAGCCCCGTTCAGCGTTATCTCACTATGCGTCATTCTACCAATATGATTTATTACGTAATTAAAATCCAACGAGTGGTTTTTATCCCCAAAAAATATGGTATTAATGTCCATCCTGCTGTTATTACCTGATAAATCCGCATGTACACTGCTTAAGGATTGAATGCTTCCTAATTCACTCTGGGTATACCTAACAGTACCACCATCAATCAGTTTGGCACCTACATTATTTAAATGAATTGCATTTTCCCCGAGTAACTGGACCTGAATTAAATTAATAACAGCATTTTTACCGGCATATAGATATGTTAACCCGCTGTGAAATACCGTTTTATCCTCGTCGGAGCGATAGGAAAGAACGACCGTAACTTCACTGTTTTCCTCTGCTATAATCTGATTGAAATCTACAACGGTAGAATTCGTTTCATCCAGTCGGTAATCTAAATAGATTGGTTCCTTTACTCTGATTCCTTCCGGTATGCAAAGGGATATTCCACTGTTTTTATATTTCTTAATAAATCTGACCGTATCCTCTTCCATTCCGGTTTCTATTGATGAAAGTAAAGTTTCAGAATTAAGGCTATTCTGCAATATAAGATTATCAAGTATTGTTTTATCAGATTTGATCGGATTTTTATTATATGCCGTAACCTCAGGAATGTTTTCCTTTACGGATACTTCATTGATACCCAGCCAGCTCCATGTTCTGACCGGAAGTTTATTTATGTTATTTAATTGTAAATTCATCTGTTTTCCTCCTTACTATCAGAACACTCAACCGATACTGCCCTCCATCTCCAATTGTATTAAGTGATTCATCTCCACTGCATATTCCAGAGGCAGTTCTTTCGCAATCGGCTCTGCAAATCCATTTACAATCATAGCCCTTGCTTCTGTTTCACTTAATCCGCGGCTCATAAGATAAAAAACCGTATCATCACTGATTCTTCCGATTTTAGCCTCATGGCCGATATCAACTTCATCATTCCTTATATTCATAACCGGTATGGTATCGGATCTGGAATTACCGTCTAACATAAGGGATTCACAGGATACGGAGGATTTACTGTGTGAAGCATCATCCTCGACGATTACAGCACTCCGGAATGTACTCCATCCCCCATCCTTGGAAATGGATTTGGCATTCATATGGGATGAGGTATTTGGGGCCTTATGCACTACCGATACTCCGGTATCCAGGTTCTGTCCTTTGCCTGCAAATGTAATCCCTGTGTATTCCATTTTGGAATTTTCCCCGTTTAATATGCTGGTGGGATATAGGTATGAGACGTGGGAGCCAAAGGAACCGGATACCCACTCGATGGTTCCCCCTTTATCCACAATAGCCCTTTTCGTATTTAAATTGTACATATTCTTAGACCAGTTTTCTATGGTGGAATATCGTAATCTGGCATTTTCCCCGACAAATAATTCGACACATCCGGCATGCAGATTGGCTACGTTATATTTAGGTGCGGAACATCCCTCTATAAAATGCAGGCTGGCTCCCTTATCAACTATAATTAAAGTATGTTCAAATTGTCCGGCTCCCGGTGCATTTAATCTGAAATAAGACTGTAACGGAATTTCTACGGATACCCCCGGCGGTACATAAACAAATGAGCCGCCTGACCAAACCGCGCCGTGTAAGGCAGCGAATTTATGGGAGTTTGGCGGTACTAACTTCATAAAATGTTTTTTGACCATATCTTCCTGCTCACGTAAGGCACTCTCCATATCCGTATAAATAACACCTAAACTTTTTACTTCTTCCCTAACATTATGATAAACCACTTCCGAATCATATTGTGCTCCTACTCCAGCCAGAGAAGTTCTTTCCGCCTGGGGTATCCCAAGGCGTTCAAAAGTATTTTTAATATCCTCCGGTACCTCTTCCCAACTTACCTGCATCTTTGTATCAGGCCGTACATAGGTAACAATGTCCTCCATATTTAATCCCGAAAGACTGGGACCCCATTTCGGAAGCTCCAGACTATTATATATTTTTAAGGATTCCTGACGGAATTCCCTCATCCATTTTGGATCGTTTTTCTCTAAGGATATCGTATTCACAATACCAAAGGTAAGTCCTCTTTTGGAAGTATAAGAAGCTTTGACCTGATCTTTGATATCATAAATGCTCCGATCTATATCTTCAATATAGGTTTTATTTCTCTCTATATCCATAACGAATTCCTCTTTCTTATATATTTCAGTTAGGTAAATTGTGAAACTATATAGTTTTCTAAATATACCATAGTGGAGTTTCGCAATTACCTAATATATTCAGTTATAAGGCAATTACGAAACTACTTAATTTTTAGAATGTTCCCGGAATCCGTTCTTATTTACCTGATCGATCAGGGCGGCATCACCGGACTTTATTATATTTCCGTTTTGCAGGATATGCACCCTATCCACCGGCAAATACTCCAGGATTTTCGTGTTATGGGTGATTACAACGATGGAATTTTTTTTTTAAAGGTTTCTACACCCTTGGATACAATTTTAACAGCATCAACATCCAGTCCGGAGTCCGTTTCATCCAATATGGCTAGTTTAGGATTCAGTAATAACATCTGCAGGATTTCTGATTTTTTCTTTTCCCCGCCGGAAAAACCTACATTCAGATATCTGGTGGAATAATCCTTATCCATATTTAAGGTTTCCATCGTTTTACTAAGATCCTTTTTAAACGCCATTACCCGGATGGGTTTACCGGTAACGGACGTCTGAGCCGTTCTAAGAAAGTTCTCCAAAGTGACACCGGGTAATTCCTGGGGGTTCTGAAAAGAAAGGAAAATTCCTTTTTTAGCCCGGACATCTGCTTTTTCTTCCGTAATATCCTCTCCTTCAAAATAGATGTTTCCATGGTTTACTTTAAAACCCGGATGTCCCATAATGGTATAACCTAATGTGGATTTACCGGCGCCGTTCGGACCCATTATTACATGAACCTCTCCCTGATTCACCGTAAGATTTAAGTTATTTAATATAATTTTATCTTCTGCTTGTACCTGCAGATTATTGATTTCCAATAGTTTATTTGACATTCCTGCCACCTGTTACCCTTTCCGTAGAAATTTAGGAAATATAATTTAGTTTTCATTTTTAATTCCTACTGTTTTAATTCCTATTATTTTATTTCCTACTATTTTAATCCCTATTATAATACTCGGATATAACAAATGCAATAGTTTCCTGAAACTTTCTTTTATTCTTTTACTTTTATACTTATATTTTTTTCATGATCAAAAGTATAAAAAAAGTTTGATTCGCAAAACCTAATGTCAAATAATACCTTAGGAGGAATCATTATGTCTGATAAAAATATAATGGAATCATTTGAAAACAGCGCAAAAACCATGCGGGGGATAATACAACTTTTGGCAGTAAGCTTACCAATGAGGCATCCAACGATCCTAATACCCACACAGATATCCATAACCGTATCCAGGTGGATTACAACATCATCGATGGATCACCATCCATGAAAGAGGTCCATAAATGGCAAAGGGAACACATTAAAAAAGATGACCAGTCAAAAGAAGGTTACCCATTAAACGTTATTATCGACCCGGCAATGCGGGAAATGTATAAAGTCGTTCATGATGCCGGCATGACCAATGTATTTGATCGTTTTAGCCAACAGCAGCCGATACAATGTAAGTTTTGCATAGAGGGTCTGTCCTGCCAGTTATGTGCTAACGGTCCCTGCCGTATTAATGATAAAGTACCCAGGGGTACCTGCGGCGTTGATGCCCACACCATGGTTGCCAGAAATTTTGTGTACCGTCATGTTACCATTGGTACTTCTGCCAATATTTTCCATTGTGAACAGGCTGCCAGAACCTTAAAAGCTGCCGGAGAACATCCAGAGAGCGGGTTAAAAATAAGAGATCCGGAGAAATTAAAGAAATATGCAGAAATGGCCGGTCTGGATACCAGCGAATCCATCCAGAAACTGGCTGTTCATTTTGCCCAGTGGGTAATGGATGATATTCATCTGCCTTATTATGAGCCCTCTAAAACTGTGGAAGCATTTGCTCCTACCAAAAGAAAAGAACTTTGGAAAGAACTGGGACTTTACCCGGGCGGCGGTTACAGTGAAGTAGCTTACGCCCAGACCAGGTGTATGACAAACTTTAACTCTGACCCTGTCGAATTCTTATTAAACAGTGTAAGACTTGGTGTTGCAAATGAATACCAGGGTTTGTTTCTCTTAGATATCATACAGGAAATTCTTATGGGAACTCAGGAAATAGCAGAAAAACAACAGAATATGGGCTTATTAAAAGAAAACATGGTTAATATTGTTACCAATGGTCACATGCCTTTATTAGCACATGTTGCTATTGATATGGCATCCACAAAGGAATGGCAGGCTAAAGCAAAAGAAGCCGGCGCAGATGGAATCCAGATATTGGGTCATGTCTGCGAAGGACAGCAGTTAATGAACTATGAGGGAACCCATAATCAAAGCGGATACGGCGGACAGGAAGGAGAATGGCTGTCCCAGGAATACCTGCTGGCAACCGGAGTTGTTGATATGTTTATGTTTGACTACAACTGTACGGTTCCCACCATGCCGTTATTTGCAAAACGCTTCGGTACTAAGCTGTTAAGTACTCATCCGGTAATAAAATTACAGGGTACTGAAACTCTGGATTTTATCCCTGAAAAAATGGAGGAGCAGGCGGCAAAAGCTTTGGATATGGCAATTGAAACCTTTAAGAAACGGAAATCAGACAATCGTAAAACTTATATCCCTCCTTATAAATCAGATTGCACCGTTGGTTTTAGTACGGAATCCGTACGGAATGCTTTAGGAGGAAGTTTTGATCCATTAATCGAGCAGATTGCAAACGGTAATATCCGTGGAATAGCGACGATTGTCGGCTGTACCACCGCCCGTTTCGGACAGGGCGGAAGTAATATTTTTAAAATCACAAAAGGATTAATTAAAAATAATATACTTGTTTTATCAGGCGGATGTACTTCCTCTGTCATGGAATATACCGGATTAACAGATCCAAAAGCCGCAGAGGAATGCGGGGATGGTCTAAAAGCCGTGTGCAAAAAATTAGGGATTCCTCCGGTTTTATCATATGGAGCCTGCGTTGATATCGGTAAAATGACTCATACCGCAAAAGAACTGGCAGATGCACTTAAAATTGATACTAATAAACTGCCCTTAGTTATCGGTGCACCGGAATACCTGGAACAAAAAGCCGTGGCAGATGCCTGCACTGCAGTTGCACTTGGCTGGCTGGTTCATGTAGCTCCCGTTCCATCTATTACAGGCAGCGATGTTGTCGTAAAAACTTTAACAGAAACAACGGAAACCCTTGGTCTTGGAAAAGTTGTGGTAGAACTGGATGCGGAAAAAACTGTTCAAATTTATGTAGACCATATCGAGAAAAAACGGAATGAACTGGGACTTAGCAGTTTCGCTTAGAATCTGATTTGCTTAGAATCTGTTTCACTTAAAATCAGTTTTGTTTAGAATCAGTTTCGCTTTGAGTAAAGAAAATTTAAAATACTTTTTCATGCAAAGGGCGATTGCACAATCTCTAACCCAGTGTACTTGTACCCGTAATATGTGGGATATGCTTTTTAATTTATCCCACATATTTCTATCATAATTTCACTGAATGAATTATGGGAAAGCCCTTAACTATTTAAATTCTATATATACTTCTTTTTTCATTTTTGTTTCACCTTTTTATAAAGATATAAAACAAATTGTACCATTAAACCGGATATAAAACCAATAAATAACCAGGCAAGATAAGACATAAATCCAGTCAGATCACCCCATCCGTTGGTATCTTTAACAAACATGGTATATAAATTAATAAATCCAATTACAATCCCTGAAAAATAAATAATAACAGCAAGTTTTAAATGAAAATAACTTAAAACTGCAGTGATTCCTCCTACTATTAAGGAGAGAATGCTATAAGCAATCATGTTCTGCAATATTACAGCATTTAAAAGCAAAAATCTCACTCCCAGGATAAGTAACAGGAAATTAATCAAGGCTACAAAAATTCCGATTAACAAACTATATTTCATATTTTTTCTTTCATTCGGGCTCCTGTTCATAAACGAATTAAATTCTCAATTAAAAATGATTTTATTTATTAATAGTATCTAATCTTTTCAATAACCCTATGTATTTATCCAATATTATATTATCCTCAACTTTTAATCCTGAATGATAGAAAGTAATACTTCCATTACCTTCCTTAATTAAATCCTTTTCTTCCAGAATTCTTTTCAGATTTTTTACAGTACCAAAACTCCCATCAATAATACTCACCTCAGGCGGAAGCAGCTTTCGAAACATATCCTTATAATAAGGAAAATGCGTACAACCTAAAACAATAGTCTCATAATTACATAAATCATATTCAGATAACTGTTTCCGAAGATATGGTAATACGGTATGTTCATCAAACTCAAATCGTTCTGCAAATTGGACCAATTCAGGAAGAGGTAATAAATCTACAATATGTCCGCTGTCCAATTTTGCGATTAGATTTTGCAGTTTTTCTTCTTTTAGTGTCAAAGCAGTAGCAGTCACTAAGACTCTTTTATTATCTTTATTATTTTCCACTGCGGGTTTTACAGCAGGTTCCATTCCAATGATAGGAATACTATATTTTGCTCTTAACTCTTCAATTGCTACACTTGTTGCAGTATTACAGGCAATAACGATAGCTTTGACTCTTTGTTTGGTTATAAAATCAATTGCATTAAAGATATATTCTTTTACTTCATCTTTGGGTTTGGGTCCATATGGTACGTTTAATGTATCTGCATAATATATATAATCTTCTTTAGGGAGTACTTTCAATGCCTCATATAAGACAGTAATACCTCCGATGCCTGAGTCAAAGAAACCTATTTGCATTTTTTATTCCTCCAATATGTTAAATCAATATCCTTTTTTACGTATAAGTTCACTTTTACTATTTTTCATACGAATTCATAATTCGTACAATTCGATTATACAATGTTTTAACGAATAATGAAATATAAACTGTTTTTTCTATAAAAATACCTGAGTTAATAAATGCATATCAAAAAAATGGAGCTGTTATATTTTACTTATAACAACTCCATTTTACAATTACCATTTTCCATCAAATTTTATCGGATTCGCTTTCTCATGTCCTGCCTTAGCTTTTCCCTGAATCTCCGGAACAGGTTTCACATCATTTTTTTGCATGTGTATCCCCGGTCCGCCTTCTGTTCCATGGGGTTCACTTGGATCCGGACGTCTCATACCTGCTTTAGCCATATTGCTCTCCCCCTAAACATCATTATTTTTGATTGATTGTCTCTTTGCATTTTTATTGTGATTTTGATTTTCACGGGTTATGGGAGTTTGACCATTTGCTTTTTCCATTCTTGCTTTTTTATTATCTGGCTGACTATCTTTTGGCATATTAATCTCCTCATATTAATTTGTTGTTATGGTAAATGTAATAGTTCTCCATATATACCATACAACTTAACCTAGATTAGTTTTTACTACACCATAAGTATGTTCCGGAATCAAAAACCATATTCAATAAAAAATTAATACCTCATTGGAATTAATTGATTAAATTCTTCTAAAGAACCGTCTCTTAAGAAACATTCAATAATTGCTTTTCCTAAAGGATCAAGATTTTCATTATCAAATTTTATCAATTCTTTTTTAAAGAAATTAACTAAAATCTCCGCACCTTTATCATACCCTTCTGTTCCTACCTCTGCCTGCATCTCCGGCTGTAAGAAAGCTTTTCTGATATAATGTCCTTCTATCTTTAAGGAATCATGGCAATAACCTAACAGTTTACATCTGGCTTCCACAAGATGTTCCGGTTTAAATTTTGCTCCGCCTCTTCTGGCTATATATTCCCTTGCGATCCACTGAGGCATAAATCCTACCTCATAAGCGCCGATATGCTGGTTTGGTATTAATACATATCTTGTATGAGAAGAATTTTTAATCTGCTCTAAGAGTAAATTTGCCTGGGTTACCATTTTACCAGTAGCAAACGGCCAGTAGGAACCTACCCCTTCACTGGTCATGGCATTAGAAGAAGTAATACTTGGATTATTATACCCTCTGGGTGCTACAAGCCTCCATATCCAGGCAAGAGCAGGAGGCAGTATATGGAATAATCCAAGGATACCATAACTGGGGTTCTCTTTTGTACAAGGTGGTGTTCTTACTCCAAAACTTCTTACATCAACCTCAACCGGTTCATTTACAATATTAGGTACCAGATGCCTCGGTAATATTACTCTGGGATTCGGACAAGGTTTTCCATCTGAGTCTAATGTATGTTCCCATACCAGGCAGGTGGCTTTTGGCACACCCTGTACATTCAGAAATACCAACGGTTCTGAGGGTTGTGTAAAAATGCTTTCAAACTGAGGAGAAGTTCCGTATTTTTTAATATGGTCCAGACGTAAAAACCACCCGGCTTCCGCATCTTTTACAACCAGCTTTTTACTTTCATTTTGCATGGCAGGATGGCAGATGGCCATATCATCGGTGACCGGTCTAAGTTCACAGGTATCAATGAGTTCAATATAATTTTTCTCTTTGGTTACAGTATTTCTGCCTAAGATAACCCTTCCGTCCAATTCCCTGTGAATATTTTCTACCATTTCACTTTTGCCGCCGCCGGAAGCTCCCTCGTGCATAATTACGATTTCATTATCATAAGGAGTTATAACCTTTACCGTAGAAGCATGAACCGTAGTCCATCCTTCTTTCTCTCCAATATTAAGGAGAACACCATAGATGCCTTTCTTAGCACTAGGACCAGGATATAGGTTATAAGAAAAAACTTCGTGTAAATCAGTTAATCGGTTGTGAATCACTATCTGTTTTCCGTTAAAATGAGTATGCCTAAAAGGAGGAGCCAAATATACAACCGCTTTCGGAGTAAATTCTTTTTCAAACTTATCTATATTTATAAATCCCTGTAAATCAGCCAATGCCGCTCCAAAAAATGCCGCATTCACCGGAGCCAGTAATAGAGCCTCATAACCGTATTCCACACCTCCGGCCATAAAAGGTATCACAAGTAATTCCTGTTCTTTTAACCAGGTTAAGGTAGCCTCACGCAGAGGATTAAAATCATCTTTATAGACATCATCATACCTTGGTTTATCTGTTCCCAATTCATCGGCAACCAATAGACAATCCGGATCGCGTCTTCTCATATAATCATCCGGATAGTTGACAACAGCCCCATTTTTACAGCGGGTAACCGTGGCCTCACTAACGGAGCCTTTACCTACTACTTCATATTTTACCTCAAATGTATCATTTGTATTATTACCAAAGGTTAATGCCAATAATTCTTCCCTGGTTTTTGGTACTATGACATTTTTACAATTGTTTAAGATATTTTGTACATCTTCCGATAAGATAAATTTTTGAAACAATTCTATCACCTTATTATCCTTTCTAATGAATGCTGATGAAAATATATAATTTTACGGAAATCGACTGGTTAAGTTGTTCGTTTAATATTTTATTTCCGCTAGGGACGTTTCCTGCGCGGAGAGGCTTTTTGTTTAAAAGGAAAATTCTCCGAACTTTTCTTTTAAACAAAAAAACCGATACCCATGGTTATCCCATGGATATCGGTTTACTAACAACTTAGTCTGGCTATTTTGTATCGTCTTCCGAAATTATTTTTGCAATATTAAGTCTTCTAAGTTTTTATCAACAGTTATAATGATCACCTTTTCACCGGTTTTAGTGCTAATGTCACTATGAGTGCTCACAATGGCTACATCCACGATTTCACGAATTAATGTTTCCAAGTATGCTCTCCCGCTTTCAAAGAGTGAAGTACGTACTTTTTTAAACAATTCAATACCTTGAGGGTTCTCTGTAAGTTTTTGTTCCGATGGGCTTAAAAATCCCAGAAGTCTTACAATAATCATGTCACCAATAATATAAGATTTTATTACCTTTGGACCTCGGCCCATATACTCAATCTCATATTTACTGATTGCCTCGCTTAACCTAGCTTCTAATTGACCCTTTGTCATTTAAATACCTACTTTCCTACTGAGTATATCTTATTTTATTAACTCTGTCAATATGACTTTTTATGCCATAATTCTTATGTTTCTTCTTATATTGATAAACCAGTCTTTTTTATGTTCTCAACAAAATTAATAATTTTCATACAATATTATTACTTATGGGAAGAATACTTTTCTCTTCCGATATAAGGCGGTGCTTTACCGTCGTGTATCCGATTATAGGAACATGTTTTTTATAATATTAATTTATCCTAAATTCCATATGATATTCGATATAATATCTCTTAAAAAGGCTATTCTTGTAAATGACATATAAAAGCAGTACAATATAACCAAATATGAAATATATAAATAAATTAATTTTTTTAATTGTGAAACAATATTTATGGTATTAAAAAATTATAAGTTTCGTTATTTTCTAATAAGATTTGAGTAACTTTTGAGACTCAGATCTTATTAAATAAATTGAAAGTGAGGTTCTATTATGAAACTGGTAATAATCAGGCATGGTGAAAGTGAGTGGAATAAATTAAATCTCTTTACCGGTTGGACCGATGTGGACTTATCTCCAAAAGGCAGAGAAGAAGCCAAAGCTGCAGGTAAATTGTTAAAAGAAAATGAGTTTGATTTTGATATTTGTTATACTTCCTATCTAAAAAGAGCTATTCACACCCTATATTATGTATTAGACGAAATGGACCGAACCTGGCTTCCGGTTATAAAAACCTGGAAGTTAAATGAACGTCATTACGGAGCTCTTCAAGGCTTGAACAAATCAGAAACTGCAGAAAAATATGGAGAGGACCAGGTTAAGATTTGGCGGCGTTCTTTTGATATCCGTCCCCCGAAACTTTCTGATGAAGACGAACAAAATCCAAAGAATCAATTGCAATACAGGAATATAGACAAAGATGAACTTCCATTTTGCGAAAGCCTTAAGGATACCATAGATCGTGTTATTCCTTACTTTAATGATGTCATAAGGAAAGATATGCTTGCCGGTAAAAGAGTACTTATTGCTGCTCATGGCAATTCCATACGCTCTTTGGTAAAACATCTGGATCATTTATCAGAATCAGAAATTATTGATGTAAATATCCCAACAGGTATCCCTTTAGTTTATGACTTTAGTACGGACTTTAAGGTGATAAATAAATATTATCTGGGTGATCCGGATATTATAAAAGCACAGATGGAACAGGTCGCAAATCAGGGAAAAACAAAATAACTGAAAATAGTATCCGTTAGGATTACTATGCGGCATTTGATTAATTTTTGTATCATAAATAAATCGCTCTCATATAATAACTAAAAAGAATAAAGGGAGAAATTGTATGCTATTCAACAACAACAATTTATCCAACTGCAAAAATCAAATCAATGTATTTAACGCTTTCCGTAAATTATGGGAACAACATGTTTTTTGGACCAGAACATTTATAATAAGTACTGCATCTAATCTGGGAGATCTGGAACTTGTTACGGAAAGACTGCTGCGTAATCCTACTGATTTTGCTATAGTGCTAAAGAATTTTTATTCTGCAGATAAAGCAAGAACTTTTGAGGGTTTATTAAAAGAACATCTTTTAATAGCTGCCAGTTTAGTTAATAATACGAAAAACGGTAATACGGAAGCAGCTTACGAGGACAGGAAAAAATGGCATAAAAATGCGGATGAAATCGCTTTATTTCTTGGAGAAATCAACCCACACTGGTCCCCCAGACAATTTCGGGCACTACTTTATGAACATCTTAAGATGACGGAAGATGAAGCTGTATACAGGTTGAACGGAAAATACGCTTCCGATATAGCCTTATTTGACAGCATTGAAACTCAGGCATTACAGATGGCTGACTTTATGGCCTTTGGAATTTTAAATCAGTTTTTCTTAAATCCCATGAATAATTCCAGGCAATAATACTATTATTACCAGAAATTACCTTTCATAATTCTGACTAAAGATAGTGCTTTTTTACCGTGCATACGGTAATAGGAACACGACTTTTAATCCTATCGCATATTCCGTCGTACTTACTTATAAGTTGTATTTTCCGATATTTGGCTTATTATAGAAAATGTAGCAAAGATTTTCTGTGACTGGTCAAAAAATATTGAAAAATACAACTTTGTTTTTCTTAATGACTGAACCTTTATGATTAATAAATCTGTTTATTTATAAGTAATATCTGTTGAATTATTTAATTAGAATAGTTATTGGTTTCTCATAAACTTGCATAATAAAAAAATTATGCTATTATACTAATATTAAAATTTTTAGGAGGAAAGTTACAATGGATTCAGACCCTGACGGGGATAGTATTATTTTTCAAATAGTAATACTTATTATACTAACATTTATTAATGCTTTTTTTTCCTGTGCCGAAATGGCTACCGTTTCTGTTAATAAAAATAAAATTAAAAGGTTAGCAGAATCGGGCAATAAAAAGGCAGATCTAGTTCAAAAATTAATTGAGGAACCAACTAAATTCTTCTCAACAATTCAAGTAGCTATTACATTAGCCGGATTCTTTTCCAGTGCTTCCGCTGCCACCGGACTTTCAGGACCTTTAGGACAATGGCTGGAAGCTATGCGTATACCATATGGTAATCAAATGTCCTTAATCCTGATAACTATATTATTATCTTATTTCACCTTGGTTTTCGGTGAGCTGGTGCCTAAGAGGGTCGCATTACAAAATACGGAATCAATCAGCATGTTTGCCGTTAAACCGATTATATTGATATCTAAGGCTGCCTCTCCATTTATTCGATTACTTACAGCTTCCACCAATTTAGTAATGAAATTATTTGGAGCAAAAAATGATATGGTTGAAGACATTTTATCAAGAGAAGAGATAAAGTCCCTTGTTGAAGAAGGACAAGTTCATGGTGTCCTGAATGAAAATGAAAAAGAAATGATTAATTCCATCATTGAATTTGATGATAAACTTGCTAAGGAGATCATGACTCCTAAGATAAATATATATGCAATCAATATATTAGATCCTCTTGACGATTATATTGACAAATTGTTAGAAACAAAATACTCCCGGATTCCGGTTTATGAAGATGATATTGATAATATTATCGGTATCCTGTATTCCAAAGATTTTATGAGGGAAGCAATAAAGGTGGGTTACCGTAATATTGATATCCGTTCCATAATGACTAAACCATACTTGGTTCCGGACAGTAAGAATATCTATGAATTATTTAAGGAACTGCAGTTATCTAAAAATCATATTGCCGTATTAATCGATGAATATGGTGGTTTTTCCGGAATTGTTACGATGGAAGACCTGGTGGAAGAAGTTATGGGTGATATTGAGGATGAATACGATATTACAACACCAAAGATCAAGAAATTAGACAATAACACTTATCTTATTGATGGTTTATTAACTATTGATGAATTAAATGATAAGCTGGATTTAAATATTTCCTCAGATAATTATGAAACGATTTCCGGTTTATTAATTGATACAATGGGTGAAATTCCAAATGACCATGATGACCGTACCATAGAAGTTGATAATCTGGTATTTAAAATTGAAAGCGTTACAAAAAAAGAATTGATAAAATCAAATTATATATAGGTAGTGCGGAAAAAGCATAAAAATACAGGTACACGAAACTTATAAAAAGATTTCGTGTACCTGTATTTTTATGTTTTATTATTTTAATATGTTTTCATATATTTTGGGTTTTTAGTAAAACTATTAAAGCATTAACCAAATAAATTAAAAGTTAAGAAAATAGTTGCAGTTAAGGAAGCAACAAGGGATACTACTGTTATCTGGGTGTTAATCGATGGCCCTGCCGTATCTTTAAACGGGTCACCTACCGTATCACCAACAACTGCTGCTCTATGGGTTTCTGAATTCTTGCCGCCATTATTGCCGGCTTCCACGTATTTTTTCGTATTGTCCCAAAGACCTCCTGCATTGGACATAAATAAGGCAAATATTAAACCGCTAACAATATTACCGGAGATAAATCCGCCGATTGCCTGGACACCACCTATAAATCCTACTATCAGTGTTGCAAAGATAGTCATCAAACCTGCAGGTACTAATTCCTTTAAGGCACCGGATGTAGCAATTGCTATACATTTTTCGTATTCAGGAACAACGCCTTTCTTTCCTTCTTTTAATCCGGGAATTTCCCTGAACTGACGGTGAATTTCATCAACCATACGCTGTGCATTGCGATCTACACCCAGCATTAACATAGCTGAGAATACCGGTGGTATTGCCGCACCAAATAACAATCCAAAAAATACGGTTGGATTTAATATATCAAATCCTGTTATTAATTCTTTTCCTATTTCAGCTGCTGCTCCGTTTACCTCACTGATAAATGCACCTAACAGTGCTATAACAGTAAGTCCGGCCGCACCGATTGAGAATCCTTTCGTTACTGCTTTTACAGTATTACCGGCACTGTCTAAGGAATCTGTAATTTCAAGGGCTTTATCACCTAAATTACCCATTTCAACTAAACCGCGTGCATTATCAACAATAGGACCATAGGCATCATTAGATATAATCATACCTACAATGGAAAGCATACCGACTGCAGCCATAGAAATACCGAACATGGCATATCCTTCACCGAGAGGAGCGCATATTTTGTAGGCAGCCAATGCGGAAATACCAATTCCAATCATAGATGGCAAAGTGCTCATTAAACCATAAGAAACACCAGATAATATAGTAAAGGCCGGTCCGGATCCGGAAGCTTTTGCAACTTCATGTACCGGTTTCTTTGTATCATCTGTAAAATAATCACTTGCGATACCTATAATAAATCCAACAAATAATCCGATTGCACTTGCAAACCATATTCTCCATTCGAACCGGAAAACAACGGTCGCCAGAGCAGTTAAAACACCAAAGATTATCATTGTTACGTATGTATTACTGTTAAGCGCTTTCGTTGGACTTCCTTTTTCGTCCATTTTTGCGGTTAAAACACCGATAATAGATGCTAATAAACCAATTGCTGCATAGCAGAATACCATGCTGACATTTATGGTTCCGCCTTTTACTTTATCAATCGCTGCTGCCATAACCAGGGCTGCTGCCATAGAAGCTACGTTGGAATCAAATAAGTCAGCGCCCATACCTGCAACATCACCAACATTATCACCAACATTATCTGCTATAACTGCCGGGTTTCTTGGATCATCTTCGGGAATACCAAGTTCAACCTTACCAACTAAATCGGCACTGATATCTGCAGTTTTAGTAAAAATTCCACCGCCGGCTTTTGCAAAAAGAGCCATTGAACTTGCTCCGAAACTGAATCCTAAAAGTGCGGTTGTATTATCTGTTAAAAGGAGAACTAAAGTAACTCCAAGAAGACTGGAACCAACTACAGCCATTCCCATAACAGCACCGCCGCGGAAACCGGACATAAAAGAAGGTTTTATCCCTTTGGTGGAAGCTTCCGCAGATTTTATATTCGCTATCGTTGCAATGCTGATACCGACTTTCCCAGCAATTCCGGAAAAAACGGTTCCAAACAAATATGATACAGCCATCAGAATATTCCCCAACGGATGGCCATTCCAGATCGGGGAAGGCAGGAATATGAAAATAACTATAGCTGCCACAACGCAGAAGCGTGAAAGTGTTTTGTACTCTTTTGCTAAAAACGTGTTTGCTCCATTTCTAATCAGCTTGCCAACCTCTGCAATGCGCTTATTGGAGGAGGGTTGTGATGCTACCCATTTATAGAGCCAAAATGCAGCCCCAAATGCCAGGATAGAAATGATAATTGATACAACTTCAAAAAATACTACGTTAAATTCCAATTTACTCATCTCCTATTCAATTATTTTGGCTATTTTAAACCACATAATTGATAGTAACACTTTTGTGTTTATTGTTCAATAGAAAGGTATAAGATTTATACATTTATAGCATTTTGAATAACCGCATATGCCTTTCAATCTTGTTTTGTGGTAATTTCAACATATTTGTATACATTATTCGACATTTAATATATATTTATTACAGCAAACGATATTTTCCATATATTAGTTGTCTTAAACCAGGTGTCGGGTGCGGGTACATATGACACAATTCCTCTTCGCGCCAGTGCATATCCCCCGGAGGGTAAAATTAAGGACCGCCGCACTAAATTGTAATTAGTGTGCAGTCCTTATCATTTCCGCGAAAGCAAAATGAGAATTAGCAAAGCTTGCTTGCAATAATTCGAATGCGCTCGTGAACCGAAGAAACTCGCAAAGCGTGTTTCTTCCGGTTTCCGCGAAAGCAAAATGAGAATTAGCAAGCTTGCTTGCAATAATTCGAATGCGCTCGTGAACCGAAGAAACTCGCAAAGCGTGTTTCTTCCGGTTTCCGCGAAAGCAAAATGAGAATTAGCAAGCTTGCTTGCAATAATTCGAATGCGCTCGTGAACCGAAGAAACTCGCAAAGCGTGTTTCTTCCGGTTTCCGCGAAAGCAAAATGAGAATTAGCAAGCTTGCTTGCAATAATTCGAATACGCTCGTGAACCGAAGAAACTCGCAAAGCGTGTTTCTTCCGGTTTCCGCGAAAGCAAAATGAGAATTAGCAAGCTTGCTTGCAATAATTCGAATGCGCTCGTGAACCGGAGAAAACTATTCTATTATAACAGCTTGGAAGATATGGCTTCCGTTGTTCTGGCTTTATTATCCCTGGATTGATTATAATGCTTAACAAAATATTCCATATATAAAACATCTAATAAGTACAGCTGTACCATGGATGTGGAGGAGGCACCGCCGTCAAGAGGCCCTTCGTTTGAACCGCACAATAAAACAACGTCGGCCTGATTGGTCAGGGCTGTTTTGGCAAACCTGGTTATACATATAGATTTGCAGGCATTTTGCTTTACAAGCTTATGCACTTCAATCATATCTTTTGTGGAACCGGAATAAGAAAATATGACGGCCAGATCCCTGCTGTCCAGAAGAGCTGCTGCCATACACTGCATATGGCAATCTGCAATAAATTCTACATTTGGAAGTATTCTCATAAATTTCTGCTTCGCTTCCAGGGCAATAACTCCTGATGAACCAACTCCAAAAAAATGAATTCTTTTTGCAGCAGATATTAAATCAACCGCCTTTGTTATTGCATCAAAATCCAATAAATTAAAGGTTTCATTCAGCGCAGCTATATTAGTTGCAAAGGTTTTTTTACATACTGTTCTTACATCATCCTCTAATTCAATGGTTCCTGCGATTGCATTATTCATACCCTTTTTATTAGCGATGTCCTGGGCTAAAAGCATTTTAAATTCCTGATAACCATTTAATTTCAAGGCTTTACAGAACCGAAATACGGTTGTATCCCCTACTCCGCACATCTCAGCCAAATCCGTAATGGATGTATACAATACTTTTTGCGGATTTTGAAATACAAAATCCGCAACCAATTTTTCCGATTTTGTAAATTTAGCATAACTGTTATCAATTCTGGAATATATTCCTTCCATAACCAAACTCCTTTATTCTTTGCTGTTTATGACGTTTACAAATCTCCTGGTAATATCCATAGGCCGTGTTATTGCAGTGCCGATAACTGCTGCATGTACTCCGCACCTGAATGCCTCTTTTAATTGCTCCGGTGTCCATATCCCTCCCTCAGCTATGACAGGAATACTTAAATTCACCGAGAGCTCTTTCATCAAATCAAAGTTGGGAAGTTTGGTACCTTTCGTTTCATTCGTATAACCGGATAATGTCGTTCCTACCAGATCAAACCCCAGTTTTTCTGCCTGTAATGCATCTTCATAGGTAGAACAGTCTCCCATAAATAACATATCCGGATATTTTATTCTTATTTTATGAAAGAAATCACTCAGGCTGCTGCCATATGGCCGTAAACGGCCGGTTGCATCTATTGCAATAATATCCGGCTGACTTTCCATAAGGGCATCAACAGCATCTTCCGTAGGAGTTATGTATACCTCACTGTCCGGAAATACCTGTTTATATAATCCGATAACCGGTAATTTTACGGACTTTTTAATCTCTGTAATATCCTCCGGTGTATTGGCGCGAATTCCGCAGGCTCCCCCGAGTTCAGCCGCATATGCCATTCTGGACATAATATAGGAACTATATAAAGGTTCATTACTTAGTGCCTGGCAGGATACAATTAATCCACCTTTTATCTTGCTTAGTATTTTTAAATTTTTCAACACTATTACCCCCATTTTAACTGGTTCAGACAATTGTCTAATTAATTTTATCCTTTTTTCACTTTTATTACAACAAAAATCATTTTTGTTTCTGAAGTTCATATACAAACGGAAAATTAATTTCTTTAATATATGAAAATATTTTTCTTTTTTTAAATATTATATTACATTTTTCCAAATGTCAATGGTTATCATCCGCATGTTTATGCAAATTTTCAAAATAAATAAAAATTTTTTTTATTTTCACTTGATTTTTAAAATAGTTGGAATATACTAATAATAAAGTTATAGAAGTTTAATGAAAGGTACTGGTGAAAAAAATGAATTTAATAAAAGCAAATGATTATAATGATTTAAGCAGAAAGGCAGCCAATGTTATATCCGCACAGGTTATTTTAAAACCTGACTGTGTATTAGGCTTGGCGACCGGTTCCACACCTATCGGAACTTATAAACAGTTAGTGGAATGGTATAAAAAAGGTGATATAGATTTTTCTCAGGTAACAACCGTTAATTTAGATGAATATTGCGGCCTGTCACCCGAGAATAATCAGAGCTACCGCTATTTCATGGATCATAACTTTTTTCTTCATATCAATATCGACAGAAAAAATACTAATGTTCCCAATGGTTTGGCTGATAATTATGAGGAAGAATGTACCCGTTATGATAATCTGATTGCTGAGCTTGGAGGAATTGACTTGCAGCTTCTTGGTATTGGCCGTAACGGACATATTGGTTTTAATGAACCGGATATTTCATTTGAAAAAACTACTCATATTGTTAATTTGGATGAATCCACCATCCAAGCCAATGCCAGATTTTTTAGTACAATCGATGAGGTCCCCGGTAAAGCAATTACCATGGGAATTAAATCTATTATGCAGGCAAAAAAAGTATTATTAATTGCCAATGGGCCTGATAAAAAAGATATTATCGAGAAAGCGCTCCACGGCCCGGTAACACCGGATGTACCTGCGTCCATTCTGCAGTTTCACCCGGATTTAACTGTAGTTTATTGTTTTGAATAGGAGGCAGTTATGTTATATAAAAATGCTGAAGTATTTATTGAGGGCAGGTTTCAAAAAGCCGATATCGAAGTTACCGACGGACGTTTTCAGGCTGTTTATCCTGCATTAACTACTGATAAAACAGAGAATTCTATAGATTGTACCGGCAAATACATGATACCGGGTTTTATAGAGTTACATTCCCACGGTTGTATCGGTTATGACTTTACAACTACCGATACAGAGGGTATAGAAAAAATGTGTGAATTCTATGGTAAAAACGGGGTAACTTCCATATTGGCAACTACAATGACCATAGATTATGAAATATATAAAAAAGCTATGCTCCATATTAAAGAAACAATGAACACCCAAAAGAAAGGAAGCCGTATTATCGGTATTAATATGGAGGGTCCTTTTCTTGGTGCAGATAAAAAAGGTGCTCATGATGAGAGATATCTCATGCCCATTGATGAAGAGAAATATTTGGAATTAAATGAATTGTCCGGAGACAATGTAAGAATTATTGATTTAGATCCTAAGCTGTCCGGTTCCATGGATTTTATAAGAAAATATAGTAAATCAAAAGTAATATCTTTAGCCCACACCAGTTGTGATTATGATCTGGCAGCACAAGCCATTGAAGCCGGAGCGACTCATATTACCCATTTATTTAATGCTATGAACGGTCTGCACCACAGGCAGCCCGGTTTAGTGGGAGCTGTTTCCGATTTTGATGTCCACGCGGAAATGATTTGTGATGGCATCCATATTCATCCTGCTGTAATCCGCCTAATGTATAAAGCCTGTTCGGATAAAATTATCCTAATATCCGATTCCATGAGTGCCGCAGGTTTGGAGGATGGTATCTATGAATTGGGCGGACAAAAGGTTTATGTAAAAAATGGAAAAGCCACTCTTGAAGACGGAACGATTGCCGGATCAACCACTACGGTTTATAAAGCATTTAAAAATGTCATACAATACGGTATACCGGTTGAACAGGCAATTCTTAGTGCAACTTTAATCCCTGCAACAGCTATTCATGCAGAAAAGGAAATCGGTTCTATTTCTGCAGGAAAAAGAGCAGACTTTATTATTATGGATCAAAACTACAACATAGAAAAAGTATACAAAGACGGTGAGGTATTGTAATTACAATTAATAATTTAAAATCCAAACACCCCTTTATTTCGTGAATAAAAACAGGTACATATTCCGAGAGTAATATATATTTTATATTGAATCCGCTGAAAGATACAATATATCAATAAATTTACTTCCGGAATATACTACCTGTTTTTAATTACCTCAAATGCAAAGAAATTACATAAAAATATTTAATATTAATAATTCTACTAATCCAACTGCCCAGGCAATTGTAGTTGTGATTGACCAAACCCTGATCTGCTCTTTTGTTTCCGTAATTCCGCTTAAACGGTTTACAACCCAATAGAAACTGTCGTTAAAATAGGAGAAGAATAATGCTCCTATACAGGCTGCAAATGCTCCCAACAACATGCTGCCGCCGGCTGCTTCTACGATGGGTGCTGTTATGCCGGCTGCCGTAATCATTGCCACCGTACCGGAACCTTGTACGAAACGAACCAAAGTGGCTATAATAAAAGGAAGTAATATAACCGGTATGGAAGTAGCCGCTATTCCATTTGCAATATAATCACCAACACCTGCTACTTTTAACACCTGACCTAATGCACCGCCGCCTCCGGTAACAAAGATAATTACGCCGGCGGATTTCATACTGTCTTCCAAAGCACTGATAACTGCTTTTCGTTCAACGGAAACTGTTAAGGTGTAAATAGATATGATCAAACCAATGGCAACAGCAATAATTGGTTTTCCAAGGAATATGAGGGCTGCATAAATTCCAGTTGTTAATGATAAAGCGCTTAAAACCGTATTTAGCAGTATCAATATAATCGGAAGTATTAAAGGTAAAAATGCTAAAAATGCGGATGGCAGTTTTTTATCCTTTTCATCTGATATAACATCATAAATTGGTTTTTGATAAGCCGGTCTCTCCCATCCATCTCCGGCTTCATTTGGTAACTGATATATCTTTTTACCAAGGAATTTTCCATATAACATCGTAACCAAGGCCATAGGTATTGCAATTACTATGCCTAATAAAATAAATTGTCCCACGTCAACTCCAAATGTTCCTGCTACTCCAAGAGGTCCCGGAGTAGGCGGAACTAAGGAATGTGTGATAACAAGTCCGCTTGCAAGTGCTACGGACAAACCTACTATGGATTTCTTGGTTTTACGTGACAATGCTTTTGCCAGAGGTGATAATATAACAAAACCGGAATCGCAGAAGATTGGTATGGAAACAAGGAAACCAGTTAGCGAGAGTGCCATTTCTTCCCTGCCCTTACCAAATATCTTTAAGAAAGTACGCGCCATTCTTTCTGCCGCACCTGACATTTCAAATATCTGTCCCATCATAATACCAAAACCTATGATAATACCGATATTTCCTAAGGTTCCACCAAATCCTGCTGAAATTGCATCAACTGTAGCAGCAGGTGCTAGTCCCCCAACCAGACCAACTATTACTGCTGCAATAATTAAAGCAAGAAAAACATGAATCTTTGTTTTCAAAATCAATAAAATTAAAACAATTAACCCAATACCTAACCCAATTAACATTTGAGTTCCAGAAACAGAAACCTCCATCTTACCCTTCTCCTTTCAAAATACCTCATAATAGGTAATTACCCCTACCTTACTATCCCCATTAATTCATAAAATTCTTAGAATACTTCGCCCCTAATAAAATAGCTTCCACCATGCTGATTTCACTTGCAATACCTTTTCCAGCTATATCAAATGCTGTTCCATGGTCTACGGAGGTTCTAAGGATCGGCATTCCTCCGGTTATCGCTATGGTTCTTTCAAAATCCAATGTTTTAGTAGCTATATGACCTTGATCATGATATAAAGATAATACACTGTTATAACGACCTTTTAACGCTAAGTGGAATACGGAATCCGCTCCGATCGGGCCGACTACGTCATAACCTTCCGCTCTGAGTTCCTCAACCGCCGGTGTTACATGTTCTACTTCCTCGTTACCAAATAAACCATGTTCACCGCTGTGTGGATTCAAACCTGCTATCGCCATGGTTCCTTCCGTTACGCCTAACTTCATCAGTACTTCTTTACATCTCTTTACATAATCCTTAATTCTATCCTTAGTAACTAAATCACATGCCCGTCTTAAGGATACATGCCGGGTTAAGAAAAATACTCTCATTCCCCGTACTTCAAACATGGTAAGAGGATCTTTTGTACCGGTCAGCGCGCCAAATATCTCCGTATGGCCGATATAATTTACATTACCTGCCTTTAAAGATTCTTTATTAATTGGTGTAGTGGATACTGCTGCTACTTCGCGTGTATTAGCAAGCTCAATGCTTTTCTTAATATATTCATAAGCAGCCCGCCCGCACATTCCGCTGATTTCTCCGATTTTGAATTCTGACATATCTACATTATCAAGGTCAATCAGGTTTAAAACTTTTTCTTCATACACTCCTTCCTTGGGATGATTTATAATGTTTACTTTTAATGGAATCCTTGAAAAACGGATTGCATCATCAACAATTTTTTTATCCCCGACAACAACACAGCGTGCCGCATCAAACACCTGCTTCGTTGCTATGGACTTTACAACTATTTCCGGTCCGATTCCTGCCGGATCTCCTAAAGGTATTGCTATATATGGTTTTTCCATGTGTTACATCTCCTTTTTACATTCATCTTTTTTTTGTTATCTTAATGTTATCTTCCTCTTATCACCAATTATTACTGTTTGTATTACCAATTCATTAAATAAAAAGTTTCTCTTTTAAATAGCGAATACACAGGTTCATTGCATTTTTATCCCCTGCCATACCGCCTTTGGTAACGACTTTGAGTCCGTCAAATTCACCGGAAATAAACTCTCCGTAAGCAGCTAAAGGCACCACTTCATCCAGTAATCGGATGCCTGCTGTCCTGAATTTTCTGCTTACTGCTACCGTTATGTCACCGCCGCTGGTATACAGACCTTTAAAATCAGGGTTATTATTTAATAACAGATACGTAATTTCTGCCAGGGAATCATTGATTAAATTACTTACATCCTCTGGTAAACACTGTAATTTTTCAGCATATTCCGAAAAATTCAAACGGTTCTCCGGTAAAATTCCATTGCCGATTACTGCACAGATATCATAATTACCGCAATTTTTCTGAATTTCCCCTACTACCCTGTTTATTTCCTGTTTTCTTCTCTCTTCACTCTCAACCAATTCTTTGGTAACGACATATACCTGTAATACTTTCTGGGCAAGCAGAAGTTCATCCAGTTGGTTTTTTGCAACGGCATTTACACTGCCCACCGTGGCAAGTACTTTATGCTTATTTTTTATTTCCCGGGGAACAATGAGTTTTCTTGCAATAGTTGCTGTAAAACTTCCAGGATCTACAGAAATGAATTTTACTCCGCTTTCAATTACACCATCGGCTATGGTATCCAGGTCTTCCTGGGATACACAATCAAAAATGATAATCCGGTACCCTTCCTCCCTGAATCTTTTAATCTCATCAGCTAAATGCTTTTTACCCATCATAATATCTTTAATATAAAGGGAAGCGATTGGATAAATGGACTGCTTACCAAATATATCACCGGCTGCGGATGTATCAACCGGAGTTTTGGGATCCAGGGCAGCTTCCGTCTTATGGAGGGGAATCGTATTTACAAGCATATATCCCCCTACCAGAATACGGTTCGCCTGTGGAAAACACGGTACTACCATGGCTATGGCATCATTACTCAGGGCATCTAATAATGCATCTGTTTCACTGCCTAAATTTCCTCTCAGGGTACTGTCGATCCTTTTGGAATATACGAGAACATCATCATTTTTTAATAAATTAGCTACGTTGTATACTCTGTTATACGCAATAGAGGAATCTACCGCCCTGCTGTCCGTGGGATAGACAATACAGTCACTTTCCGATAGCTTACTTAACTCAAGTCTCTCCGTATTCATTACCGTATACGTATTATAATTTATTTTTTTAAGTAATACACCGGTCGCATTGGCACCGGTTAAATCATCCGCAATAATTACACATTGGGGCATCTGTACTCCTCCTAAACCCATATCATATTAATTTTCATTTGTTTGATTTTTGCTTCTTCTTCGGCATTTAATGATTTATTGGTAACAACGCCTGTATAGTCTGATAAATGGTTAATTCTCATTAAAGCCTGTTTTCCAAACTTTGATTCATCCACTGCCAGATAAGGACGGCTTGAGTTTTTACAGATAGTTCGTTTTAAAACCGCTTTATTTATAGTCGGAGTCAGGACGTTAAAATTATCATCAATAGACATAGCACCTAAAAATGCTATCTCAGTCCGAATATCTTCCATCATTTGATTTGCAAACGGGCCTAGCATGCTCCCTGTTGATTTTTGTACCATACCTCCGCATATCATCAGATGCGCATCGGATTCAAGTAATACTCTTGCAATTTCCAAATCATTTGTGATAACCGTAATACCCGGAATATTTTGAATCCGTTTTGCTATCTCATAGGTTGTAGTTCCGGCATCTAGAAAAACCGCATCACCTTTTTTAACAAAACTTGCACATTTTTCAGCGATCTTAATTTTATCTTCAATCTTAAGAGTTCGCTTCTCCATGTAGGAAACTTCCCGTTTTATAACCGCACCGCCATGACAGCGTTCTATGATTCCATCCTGTTTTAACTTTTCCAAATCCCGCCGTATGGTCATCAAACTTACGTCTAATACTTTTGCTAATTCTTCAACCTGAACAACTCCTGATTCACTGATCATTTGAATTATCTTTGAATGTCTTTCCGCAGCAAGCATAACAGCAATCACACTCCTTAATGTTAGATATTGTTTGTTAATTGTCTATTTTGTTTGCTTATGTTGCAATAATATAATTAATTAAATACTTTGTCAACAAAATCGCTTTAATTGTTCGTTTTCAGCAAACAAAATATTTATATATTTCATTTTCGAACATTTCATTATACCCTATTTAAATTATTTTTTTCATTATTTTATTTTTATATGTAAAAAAGACACAGTCATACCAATGCATAAAATTTCTCTATTCGCACATGCTAACTATGAAAAAGAAACTGTTATGCAGTTTCTTTGGTATAAAACCATGTCTTGAAGTGTGTAAAACGAAAGGAGGAATTTAATTATGGATAAAAAAAATCCAAGTATTCAATGTGTAGTTTCTGAGTGCAGATATCATGCCGGAAATACTGATTATTGTACCCTTGACCAAATTTCAGTGGGCAGAGTGGATTCATTCTCATCCAAATCTGAAGATACTGATTGCGAATCCTTTATCGCTAAAGAAAAAACCTTTTAAATTATATAAATAATAAAAATATGAAAGTTTTATGCAGGCAGGTTTACCAAAACTTTCCTGATTCTGTAAAAAAAACCGGATTGTTTTCACTTGTTGGTGATAAGAACAATCCGGTTATTATTAATACATATTTTCGCTGTAATGATGTGCCTGTTCCAGCATCATATCTTTTACTTTCATAAGACGTATCTGAGTACTTCGTTCATTTTCATCCAGTTTCATCTTAATATACTTAATGTTTTCCTGCATCTCAGGAATCATAACATGCTCAAGTGCATTTACCCGGCGCCTTGTTTTCTCGATTTCCGATGCCATTAACTGGCATGCTTTTTCACATTCCGCCAATCGCAGCATGTCAGGAAAAATGTCCTGTAAAAACTTTACAGCATCATCCAGATCACTGGAGGTAAATGCATAACCATAAGAATAAATGTCATTGACATCCGGAGTTTTGGTTTTATACTCAAATACCGGAATGTCAACACTCATAACATTACGGGTATGCGCTTCCAGATAAACCTCCTGCCTTGGTGCCATTAATGCAACATTTACCACCTCATTCTCCATACCCGCACGCGCAATTACAAAATTTTTGTTAGCAGTAATAATCGCTTTTTCAACTTTCTCGCGTAAGGTTTTATTCTCGCGTACCAGGTCAAGGAATTGGCGCATCAGCTCATCCCGTTTATCTTTTAAGAGTTTATGACCACGGACTGCTGTCGTTAATTTCTTCTTAAGCCTGGTAAGTTCCATACGGGTCGGATTAATATGTGCTTTGGCCAAGATAGCACCTCCTTCCTTTACTTACCGTAATATTGATCCAGAAATTCATCTTTAATTCTTTTTAGTTCCGTCCTTGGAAGTATGGATAAGAGCTTCCAGCCTAAGTCCAGGGTTTCTTCAATATCCCGATTGGTATGATACCCCTGGGAGACGTATTCCTGCTCAAAAGCATCTGCAAACTTAGCATATAATTTATCAATATCCGTCAGGGCAGCTTCACCTAAAACTACCATTAATTCTTTAGCTTCCTTTCCCCTTGCATATGCGGCAAAGAGCTGATTCATGGTATTGGCATGATCTGCACGGGTTTTGCCGGTACCAATTCCCTTATCCTTAAGACGAGACAGGGAGGGAAGAACATCAATTGGCGGTGCCACACTCTGCCGGTATAATTCGCGGCTTAAAATTATCTGCCCTTCGGTGATGTAACCGGTTAAGTCAGGAATCGGATGGGTTTTGTCATCCTCAGGCATGGTTAAAATAGGAATCATGGTAATACTTCCAGCCTTGCCTTTCTGACGTCCGGCACGTTCATAAAGGGAAGCCAAATCGGTATACATATAACCGGGATATCCACGACGCCCCGGAACTTCTTTACGAGCAGCCGAGATTTCACGTAAGGAATCCGCATAGTTTGTGATATCCGTCAGTATTACAAGTACATGCATATCTTTTTCAAATGCCAGGTATTCGGCTGCGGTTAAAGCCATACGTGGTGTTGCAATACGTTCAACGGCGGGGTCATTAGCCAGGTTGATAAACATAACCGTACGGTCAATGGCTCCGGTCTCACGGAAACTCTCTGTGAAGAAATTTGCTTCCTCAAAGGTAATACCCAGTGCGGCAAATACTACTGCAAATGCTTCGCTTGTCCCCCGTACCTTAGCCTGTCGGGCTATCTGAGCGGCTAATTCCGCATGGGGAAGACCGCTGGCAGAAAAGATCGGAAGCTTCTGTCCCCGTACCAGTGTATTTAGTCCGTCGATTGCAGATACACCGGTCTGGATAAATTCCTGAGGATAATTTCTGGCAGCCGGATTCATTGGCAGACCATTAATATCCAATCTTTTTTCGGGTAAAATCTCCGGGCCGTTATCGATTGGACGGCCAAGGCCGTCGAATACACGGCTTAACATATCATCCGATACGCCAAGCTCCATACTTCTGCCTAAAAACCTTACTTTACTATTGGATAAGTTAATACCGGCAGCACTTTCAAATAATTGAACCAGTGCATTGCCTTTATCGATTTCAAGTACTTTGCAGCGGCGTTTTTCACCACTTGCAAGTTCTATTTCTGCAAGTTCATTATACTTTACATCTTCTACACCATGAACTAGCATAAGAGGGCCTGCAACCTCTCTAATGGATCTATATTCTTTTGGCATTAGGCTTCCTCCTTTTGTGTCAATTCATTAATTTCCCGATGTAAACTGTTTACTATATCATCATATTCTTTCTCAATCTTATCATTCGTTATATATTTAAAACGGCCGATTCTTTCACGAACGGGAAGTTTTACAAGTCCGTCAACCGAAGCGCCTTTTTGTAAAGCTTCTGATGCAATATCAAAATATCCCAATACCAGCTCCATCATTTTATATTGTTTCTCCAGTGAAGTATAGGTATCCACTTCGTGGAATGCATCCTGATGCAAGAAATCTTCACGGATGGAACGGGCTGCTTCCAATTTCAACCGATCCGGTGCGGAAAGAGCATCCATACCTACTAATTTTACAATTTCCTCTAATTCGGATTCATCATGTAAGATACGCATGATTCGGGCCCTGTCAGGCATCCAGCTTTCATTCACTTTGGTATTAAACCATTTTCCCATATTATCCACATATAAGGAATAACTGGTTAACCAGTTAATAGCGGGAAAATGACGCCTGTAAGCCAGGTTAGAATCCAGTCCCCAGAATACTTTAACAATACGCAGAGTTGCCTGGGAAACCGGTTCCGAGATATCACCACCGGGAGGGGATACCGCACCAATTACGGATAGGGCACCTTCTCTTCCGTCTTTACCTAAGGAAATTACACGCCCCGCACGTTCATAAAACTGGGCAAGACGGCTTCCCAAGTAAGCCGGATACCCCTCTTCACCCGGCATTTCCTCCAAACGTCCGGACATTTCACGAAGTGCTTCTGCCCATCTGGAAGTGGAATCTGCCATAAGTGCCACGGAAAATCCCATATCACGGAAATACTCCGCTATGGTAATACCTACATAAATGGAAGCTTCCCTGGCCGCAACCGGCATATCGGAGGTATTTGCAATTAATACGGTCCGCTCCATTAAGGAATGGCCCGTTTTGGGATCCTTTAATTCGGGAAATTCATTTAATACATCCGTCATTTCATTTCCACGTTCACCACAGCCGATATAAACTACGATATCTGCTTCCGCCCATTTCGCCAACTGATGCTGAACTACGGTTTTACCGCTGCCGAAAGGCCCGGGAACCGATGCAACACCGCCTTTAGCAATAGGAAATAAAGTATCAATAACACGCTGCCCGGTAACTAAGGGCATGGCAGGCGGCAGTTTTTCTTTGTATGGTCTTCCAATACGAACCGGCCATTTCTGCATCATGGTAATATTAAAGATTTCACCATTCTCATTTTGAACCAAGGCTATCGTATCTTCAAGGGTAAATTCCCCTCCCTGAATGGATGTGATATTTCCTTTAATTCCTTTCGGTATCATTATTTTATGGAGAACTATCTCTGTTTCGTTTACCGTACCAATGATATCACCGGTTTCCACTGCATCTCCTATTTTTGAGCTTGGAACAAAATTCCATTTTTTAGTTCTTTCCAAAGATGGAATTTCGACACCCCGGGTTAAGTTATTGCCGGTAGCATTCATGATACTGACTAACGGCCGCTGTATTCCATCAAATATACTTCCTATAAGCCCCGGCCCAAGCTCTACGCTTAATGGTGCACCAGTGGATTCCACCGGTTCACCGGGTCCTAAACCTGAGGTCTCTTCATAAACCTGAATGGATGCCTGATCACCGTGGATTTCAATGATTTCACCGATTAATCTCTGTTCACTTACACGTACCACGTCAAACATATTGGCATCACGCATACCCTCAGCTATTACTAACGGACCGGCAACTTTTTTAATCGTGCCTTTACTCATTTGCTATTCTCCTTAATTGTTGTTAAAAATAATATCGGAACCAACTGCCTGTTCAACAGATTTTTTAACACTTAACATACCCATACCAGTATTACCGGATACTCCGGGAATCGGTATAATCGCTGGCAGCCTTTCCGTACGGTAATGCTCTATTTCTGTTTCCAGTTTTGCCTGAAGTGCTTCTGTAATATAAATAACCGCATATTGTCCTTCTGCAAGTTTTTTTAATTTTTTGGCAGCATCCTCTTCATTACTGACAGGATAAGTATCCAGTCCCAAGGCAGCAAAACCATAAACACTGTCGCGATCACCTAAAACTGCTATCTTATACATACATTTCCCTCAATCTTTCCCGAATCGATTCTTCCGGCAGATCATTTAACTTACCGGAAAGCAAAATCCGAACTGATTTAATCTCATTTTCCCGTGCCAATATATAAGCCGCTATGGGAGAAAGGGTAAATGAGTTATATTTCTGCGGTTTTATATGCCTTATTATCAGGTTGTCACACCACCGGTCAAAAGAGGATAAGGATTCCTTAATTGCCTGCACTGCATCGGAATAAGCGGTATTACTCAGATAGTCATAGATTTCTTCTTCCCCGCTTTGCGCCGCTTCAATTAATTTCTTCCTGTCAAGGCTGGTACAATCAGCAATTGCCCTCTCCAGGAATTCCCTCTTTTTACCGGTTTTATAACTTCTTATAGCTATATTAATATCAGCGGAAGCAACTTTAAGTTCTGCATATTCATTCAACAAATCATTTCCTGAGGTTTTTCCGCTTTGATAGATTGATTCTAACGCTGCCTTGTCTATAATGACATCACACAACTGGCTGTCACCGGTATGAAACTGCACTTGGTAAGCCTCCTCCGCACAGGCGGACATTCGTTTTGGCAGTGTGGAAAAATCGTGTTCCATAACTGCTTTTAATATAGACTCCGGTGCAATAGTCCCACGGGAAATAAAAATTCCGGGTACCTCCTCATTCATATAAACTTGTTTAATCGCCGCTTTTAGATTATGAAAATCATTTCCATACAAGAAGGTATCAAAAACGGATGTGTCTTTTACCAGCTCTTTTATTGTATCCCAGATTTTCTCACGTTCCGATTCCAATAATTGCTCAGCCGTTAAATCTCCATTCCTGCCCCAACCCTTATCGGACAGCAGACGCAGGCAATCTTCGAAAGACTTACAGGCTAGAAGCTGATCAAAAAAAGTTTTATCCAGCAAGGAAAGTTCTAAAGAACGTATACGCGCTACGGCATATATATATTGGTTATCAGCCATATCAACACTCTACCTTTCTACCGTATTCCTAATCAAATAGGATTTCACTGACTTTATCCTGCAGGTTTTCTTTTGCAGCGGCAAATAAAGCATCAAAGGAACAGTTTATTTCCACATCACCATATACCAATATAAATCCGCCGTTTATATTAACCGTTTCACCGGCTAATGTTAAGGATGCTCCCGCTTTTCCTGACAGGCCGATTTTCATTAATTCATCAAATTGTTGCGGCAGGCGTTTATAGTCGGTATCAGAAAACAGGATATATCCCGCCCCAGCCAGTGCATGCTTTTGAATCATTTTGATTATTACATCAAAATATTCCTTATCAGGTAAGCTTAAAAGAGAGGCTTTTGCATTAATTATAACTTCACCAATAATTTCCTGTTTAGCTTTTAATATTAACTTCTTTTCCTGTAAGTTTGCAGCAGATTCAGCACGGCTTAAACTTGACTGAACATCCAGTTTTGAACGTTCCGTTATTTCGGCGCACATTTTTTCGCCTTCAGCACGTGCATCAGCCATAATCTCATCGGCTTTTTGTTTTGCTTCAGCAAGGATTTGGTCTGCAGCAGAAACGGCATCCTCTTCGATATGCTTTAATATCTTATCTAATCCAGTCATCGTTTAACTCTCCTAACTGTTATAAGTTTAATGCGGACACTCCATTCACTGCCAGCATGGATATAAGCAATGCGAAAATAGCGTAGGTTTCAACCATTGCGGGGAAAATCATAGATTTACCGAATTGCTCCGGTTTTTTAGCTACGATACCGATACTTGCTACAGATGCTTTTGCCTGGCTGATTGCTGAAAAGTAACCTACAAAAGCCATAGGGAGGCAGGCTGCCAGATATAAAAATCCTTTTGCCAGGGAAATATCACTGCTACCGCCTAAAACACCGATCTGAGACAATGTAATAAAGGCAATTAATAAACCATAAATACCCTGTGTTCCGGGAAGCAGCTGTAAGATTAATACTTTACCGAATTTTGACGGGTCTTCCGTTACAACCCCGGCTGCCGCCTGACCTGCGATTCCTACACCCTGAGCAGAACCAACTCCTGCCAATAATGCTGCTAATGCCGCTCCTAATAAAGCAAATACTACTCCTAAATTATTCATTATTTCTCTTCTCCTTAAATTTGTAATATTTTGTTTTCGCACTGAACGGTTTAAATTTACGACCGCCGCCTTCATAAAACTTTCCGAAAAATTCCACATATTGCAAACGATTTGTATGAACATATGCACCCAGTGCATTAATACCTATATTTAAGGTATGTCCTAATGCAACAATTAAGATAAATGGTATGATACCGATGACACTGCCGGCTGCCATTCCTGCCATTTTATTAATAACGTTACAGATTACACCGGTTGCAAGACCAAGTGCTAATAAACGTGAATAGGACAATACATCACTTAAATAACCGGAAATACCATATAAAGCATATGCTCCCTTTAAAAATCTCTTAAACGGATTTTTTGATTCACGCCCATTGGTTAAAACAATTCCACAAGAAGCTATTACTGCCAGAATACTGCTAATATTAATAATCACTGATGATATTCCCAAATCAATTCCGAATATATCAATTATCATTTGTGTTGATAACAGAATAATAATTGAGCAAATTAATAATACCAACCAGAAGACTACATCATAAATTAAAGCTTTATAGTCTTTTTTGCGGATGCACATATAAAATTTAATTCCCAGGCCTGTAAATATATGGATAACTCCCAGCAACATAGAAAATACCAGCATTCGCATAGGCTCATTTACCGGAAAAAACCATAAAGGGGGGATTGTTACCTTATAACCAAAAAAAGTTTGAGAAATAACATCAATCAGATCACCAAAATAACTGCCGAACATTACACCCCAGAATATAGTGGAGATTCCGCAGAATAAATACATTCTCAGCGTTTTTCTCATAGAATCTTCCAGCGCATTTTTAAATTTAACTAACCCAACTGTACAGCCAGCCGCCATGATCGCACCGTATCCGGCATCCGAAAGCATTAATCCAAATAACATATAATAAAATAATGACATAATAAAAGTTGGATCAACATCATCTTTACCCGGCGGGCTAAATGCTTCCACCGTACCCTCAAGAGGACTGCTAAAACCATTGTTACGAAGTAATATGGGTACTTCCTCATCCTCTTCCGGATCAGAAATATCAATAGCAATAGCAAACTTCTTGTTAAGAAAATCAGATAACTCCTGCACTTCATCTTTTGCAATATAGCCGTTCAGTACAAAAACTTTGTTCGACTGTATCAAATGACTGATTACTTCGTATTTTTCCGACCTGATTGCTTCATAATCCTGCAAAAAACAGATTTCACTTTTTAAAGTATTGTATGATTTAATTTCTTCTTCCGATTTAACAATTACAGCTTCAGACTCTTTCATCATATTATTTAAAACTTGTAAATACTCTTTCGCAGCTTTATCATTCTGGGTATTCGGATAAGAAAAACCGATTGTTCTTAACAATTCAGAAACAGCTTCGGCCCTTGGTTTCAAACACAGAACAAATATACAGGTTTGATCACGTGATGTACTGATGATTTCAACATTAAGGGGACTTTGCCCGGCAAGTTTTTCATAAATCATCTCTAATGTCCACATATTGGGTAAAGTACCGATAAAACTGCTGGTGGATTTCGTCCCTGTGAAGTTCATTGGTATATCCAGCGCCAGCCAAGGTGAGAGCATCTCAGCCTGAGCCTGCAATCTGAGTATTTCTGCCTTATTCTCTGCAATGATTTTTGCCAGAGACAGGATTCTTTCTGTAGTATGAACTACCGAATTATATTTCACTCTAAAATTATCATAAGCATCAGCAGTTACTTCTGTTCTGCCATTTAAAGCATCTAGTATGGACTTTTTCTCCGGAACATACTGATCAAGAATTAACAGCGCTTCTCTCGCAGCATTTTTATTTTTCTCTAATAAATTCTCTGCTGCATGAACATCTGACTTATGAAATAAACTATCTTCCGGTAATACATCATTTATTTCAATTACCCCACGGCGTTGCAATAGTTCTAAAATCTGCTTTCGCTCTTTTTTTAAGGCACATATACAAATACGCTGCATTTGCAGCACTGCCATATAACAAACACCTCCTTTAGTAATTCTTATGTTAGAATTAACTCATCTGACAGGCAGTTGAGTTATATTACTTCCGAAAGAACAAGCTCAATTGCATTTTGTTCTTTACTTTTTACTATTTCTTTTAATAAAAGTATTTCTTTCTCTGCTTTTTGTACAGCAGTTACCATAAGTTCTTCCCCATGAAGCTGTGCCTGTTCCAAATCTTTTTGAGATTTAGCCAGTACTTCCTTGGTCATTGATGAAATTAATTGTTTAGCATCAATATTTGCTTTTTGTATCATTGTTTCTGCTTTCTGAATTGCCTCCTTTTCAATTTTAACAGCTTCCTGCTCTGCCTGGCGAACAGCTTGTACTATTTCGTTAGCCACATTTTCACCTCCAAAATAAAAACGGTAGTAATGTAAAACTGTTATATTTTAATATCATACAGATGAAATAGATATATCTGTATATATGATATTTCTAACCAAATATTATTTAGTAATTACTTTTTTAAAAATTAATTCTTAATTTACTTTTTAAATATTATTTATTTTCCAAGTCTTTTCTTAAGATAAAGGTAAGCAATAACAACAGCAATAACACCTAATACTATTACCGTAATCTTCGTATACAGGCCGGTTCCTGCTACGATCTTCTCCCAGGAAGAACTTGCAGCTACACCTAAATATACTAAGACCGTATTCCAAATAAAAGAACCGGCAGTCGTTAAGATAAAAAATAATCCGAATTTCATTTTTGCCATACCTGCAGGTATGGAGATTACACTGCGGACAATTGGAATACAGCGGCAGATAAATACAGTGTTTTTTCCTTTACTGTTAAACCAGTCGCATGCTTTAAAAACATCTTCTTTATTAAAATGAAGTATCTGGCCAATTTTACCATCTAAAATCTTTCCCAGCCGTTCAGCAGAAAGTATATTTCCGACACCGTACAATACACAGGCTCCTAATAAAGAACCGAAAGTAGAAGCAATAATAACTCCGAACACTTGTAAATCTGTATAAGTTGTCATAAACCCACCGAAAGTCAGAATAACTTCTGATGGAATTGGTGGAAAAATATTCTCCAAAGCAATTAATAACGTAATTCCTAAATAACCAAACTGGTTCATAAAATCAATTATCCAATCCTGCATGTTTTTCTCCTTAAGCTAAAATTATGAGCCAATAAATAACCCTTGTTTCAATTATATTGTATAGATTGACTTTTTACAACCATGTTTTCATCCAAATTCTGTTTAATATTTAACATAACTTTTCCAATTTATATAAGAATTATTTCCATTTATAGAATCTTACATATGAACGAATACTATTCATGTTAAATAAAATTATTAAATACAAGCTGATAAATTAAAGGAATATTTTATTTTTTAATTTTTATGAATCCTATTTTTTAGATAATTACGAAACTATAATTTGCAAAACTTTATAGTTTCGCATTACCTAATCATATTTTTAGAAAGGAGTAACTGTATGAATAAAGTGCACTATAATGTTTCCGGATTATTAAATGAAAAAATGAAAACTCAGGTAAAAAATGTTTTAAATAAAGTTGAGGGAGTAAGCTCCATTGATGTGGATCTTGTAAGGGGGACCATTGAAGTGGGATATAATGAAACTACCGATACCAAAGAAATAACAGACGGAATTGAGCGGGTTGGATGTAAAATAGAGGAATGATTTGTTAATATAACCACAATATTATACTTGCAAAGTTATAATTAACTATCGAAGCAGAATAATTATTCTCTGTTTTTTTACTATCGCGGCAGTAAGTTTTAAGAGTATTATAATTAGATGTTGAATTAGTAATATCAGAAATTACCAATATATTACATTTTCTGTAATGTATAATAAACCTCGAATTTGATATAATAAGGAATGGATACAAAAACAAATTTTTTTATGAATCTGATTCATAAGATGGATTTTGTAGAAGTATCCTTCCGATAGAATTTGAAATTTTGTGGTTTAGTCTCAGAACTGCAAAAGAAAAGTTTTTTACCAAAACTGTAGGAGATGGTTGTCTTGGACTGGCTTAGTGTCACAAAAAATTACTATTTCAGATGATGTTGGTAAGACTTAATTTTAATCGAATGAAAACTGAATATTGAGTGAGACACAAAAATAAAAGCAGGGATTTGAATTAATCCTTGCTTTTATTTATTTCCGCGAAAGTAAAGTGAGAGTTGGCAAGCTTGCTTGCAATAATTCCAATGCGCACGCGAACCGGAGAAACTCCCAATGCGTGTTTCTTCCGGTTAAAAAAGTAAGCTGTTGCAGCTTATAAAGCAGCAACAGTCTTGATGATTTAAAATCAATATATCCTTCTTACTTTATTAATTATAAATCTGCTTTTCGGAAGAGTCGGTATTCTTCTTAAAGGATAAGTTAAATTCTGTCTTGGTACATTATAATTCACTTTCGTTGCCAGATAACCTAAACTTACTTTCATTATTTCAACTACAACCATTTCACCGGGACAGCGGTGGCCATCATAATGGTCTCCTCCTCCCTGAGGTATAAAGCTATATGGATTTCCATCCCATTTACGGAATCTTTCCGGTTGGAATTCATACGGCTTCTTCCATAAACGTGAATCATGATCAATCCCATATACATCTAATAGTACCAACGTATTTCTTTTGAATAAGCAGTTACTCCATACAAAATCATTTCTGACCCTTGCACCTACAAATGGGGTAAAGGGAAAATATCTTCTGATTTCCTGGACAAACAAAAGATCGTAATTATCTTCATTTCTGGCAAGCTTTATTCTGCAATCCGGATGTTCATACAAGGCCAGAGCCCGAAAGTAATGTAAGTAGCAATAGCAACAATAGGCCTTACGATATTAATCAGTTCTACCGCCACTATTTGTGTATTTAACAATTTGCCCTTTAGCCCCCGGTGTCTGGCTATGGTATAAGCGGCCGTATTTTTGGCTGCCACAATTTTTTCCTGACGGATCTGAGTAATTATACCTCTTATCCAATTTTCTGTTCTTTTACGCGCACAACGTCCCTCATAATATCTGATACCGATTCCACCGAAACCATCGACCAATTTACCAAGGTCATCCGCCCGCAGTTTTACCTCCTTGGGACTTAATGGTATGCCTGCCCATTCACAGGCTATCTTGCACATTATATTCTGCACTTCGTCAAATAAAATAATCTGCTTAGGATTAAGAAAAGACTTATTCCTGGATTTCGTTTTCCGTTCCCATTCTTTTGCTGCCTTTTCCCAGTGCTTTCTTGTAATACTTTCCAGCCTTTTTAAATTATAGGGAGTCATAATTGACATAAACATTGCTTTACGGTGTTTATGGGCATTTCCGTCTAAAGCCTGCACTCCGTTTACACCAAATAAAGTTTTCTGCACCCGTTTGGGCGCTGCTCCTTTTCTTGTAAATTTCTGATTATCATAAAAGATTTTGGAGGCATCAACCCCACTGATGCAAATTACTTTTTCCCCTAATAACCTTGTTATGAATAGATCGGATTGATATTTTCTGCACCTATTTGGAATAAATTCATACCCTTCCATTAATAAAGCCATACTGTTATCTAAGGTTTTATCTTTTGGAACATTACCAATTACATTCATTTTTTATACCCTTTCTTTTCACTTTCTGTCGTGCTGAACCTTTTTATCTGAATTCTTTACGAGTTTCTGACCGATATTTTTATTATGTGTATAATGTGAAAATTAATACCAATTCACAAAATTAAAAGTACACTATGTTAACTTTGCAGCAGAACAAAAAGAGAGCCCGTTTTAACTTATCAAATATTACTTTAAAAAATAAGTTAAACAGGCTCTGATATATAATTTATGAAACTGTTTTTAGTTAATATTTCCTTTATTGTGTCTTGTCCAGTTATTTAACCTTAACAAAATCAAACAACAGGGAGGCAAAATCACCACCGGTACGATTTAAATCTTTGCGGTTAATGATAATACCTATATTCATCAATTCATCCCCATAAGCTTCCATGGTTTTTCCAAGGCTTGAAACCTGATATAAAGTACTCTCATCCAAACCTTTTATTTGTAAGCGCAGCCAGCTGGCATTTACTTTATTTAAACGCTGGTAATAACCTGCAATCGCTTTGGATTTATCATCGGATACCACAATCCATGCAGTGTCATTCCCTTCAAACGGACTCTTTAGTCTGTAAAAATTGCCCTGCTGGATTAAACTACGGTTTTCCTTATAATAGCGTACCTGTTCTTTTACTGCTTCAATTTCTTCCTCAGTCAGTTTATTTAAATCCAACTCATAACCAAATGCGCCGAAAAATGCCACATTAGCTCTGGACTGAATCGGTGTCAATCTTCCAAGCTGATGATTTGGAACAGCAGATACATGAGCACCTATACTGGATAAAGGATAAACCATACTGGTGCCATATTGAATTTTTAGTCTTTCATTGGCATCTGTATCATCACTGCACCAGGTCTGTGGTGCGAAATATAACATACCAGGATCAAAACGTCCGCCCCCGCTGGCACAGGATTCAAATAAAATATCCGGAAATTCCGTAATCAACCTTGTATATAAGTCATATACACCTAATATATACTTATGCATTACCATACCCTGTTCTTCCGGTAATGCAGCCCTTGAATAACATTCCGTAATATAACGGTTCATATCCCATTTAATATAGGAAATTTTTGATTCCCTTATAATACCTGCAATCATGGAATGAATATAATCCACTATTTCTTTTCTTGAAAAATCCAATACATGCTGAGTACGGCTTAAGCTTTCAAACCTGCCAGGGACAGAGATAATGTAATCCGGATGATTGCGGTATAAATCGCTGTTTTTATTGGTCATTTCCGGTTCGATCCAAAGTCCGAACTTCATACCCATAGCTTCAATTTTCTCAGATAAACCACTGATACCGTTGGGCAGTTTTCTTTTATCTACAAACCAGTCACCCAGGCTTTGTTTATCATCGTCTCTTGTACCAAACCAGCCATCATCTAATACAAATAATTCTACTCCTACGGATTTTGCTTTTTCTGCGATCTTCAAAATAGATTCTTCATTAAAATCCATATAAGTAGCTTCCCAATTATTTAACAGGACAGGACGGGCTTTATCCCTCCACTTTCCTCTTACCAGTCTGGTTCGGTAAAGCTTATGATAGGTCTGACTCATCTTATTTAATCCCTGATCGGAATATACCATAACTACTTCGGGCGTCTGGAACGATTCTCCTGTATTTAAAGGCCATTCAAAATTATTGGGGTGAATTCCGAATAAAACCCTGGTCATATCATGGGTGCAAACTTCGACCTGGGCCAGGAAGCTTCCGCTGTAAACGAGGCTGAAACCATATACTTCCCCCGTGTGTTCTGTTGCTTCCGGACGTTTCAGAGCAAGGAAAGGATTATGTTCCGTACTGCTGGCACCACGCATACTGTATACGGACTGAACGCCCTGTTCCAATTTTCTCAGCTTAACATAGCGTTCTCTTGCCCAGGCCCCAGCCAGATGAAGCATCTCAAAATCCATGTCAGGCAGGTCGATACTGGCACTCATAGCATTGGTAAGGCAGATGGATTCCGTTCCCTCCTGAATAAATTTAGCACTCCTTGTTATTACCGGCAATTCGGCATATATGGTATAAAAAAGCAATAACCTGGTATTGGTCAGCTCATCAAATAACTCAATTTCAAGGCTGTCGGCTTCCCCTTCTTCTTCTACATATACTGCAGGAAGAGGTTCTATCTTTTTCTTTCCCTTATAAATGTTATGGCCGATATATTCAAAATGGCTGATTCTGCTTCCATTATTCTGTTTTATTTCAAAAGCCGGATAACGGTAATCTCCGGTACCATAAGAAGGATATTCCTGTTTGGTGTATTGTAAATAAAGCTTTGATGGTTCAGGCAAATGGGATGCCGCTTGGCTTCGTTTCATTTCCTCATGTAGATGGGCAAAAGAATCCCTATCTATAACTTTCTTTCCGTAATAAAGATTCCCCAGCTGATTATCTTCCATTATCTCAATAATATAACTGATTTCTTTATTATAAAGGTGGAATTCTTTTGATTGTTCATGATATAAAATTGGCATAGTTTTCTCCCTTATATAATTTTGTCATATTTATAATGTGTAACTTATGTCAGTTCAACCTTACAAGTAAGTATCCCGTTTCTTAGCGGTAGGTTTTGGACTTGCTTGTTTCAGTCGGAATACTACTTCTGGCTAAAATGCCTGCGGCAGCAGGTATAAGGATAGAACCGCAGCGCAGCGGACCTAAGTATATCCACTTTGGCTTACAGTTTACCGCCGCTGGTTGCAATTCCTTCAATGAATTGTTTCTGGAAAATAATATAAATAACAATCATCGGGATACAGGCAAGTAAAGATGCGGCCATAAGTTCCGGATAGTTGGCAGAAAATTGACCCTGAAGTTTTGCTAATGCCGCTGATAAAGGCATGGTATTTTGCTCCGTATTTACTACCAAAGGCCACATAAGGTCTTTGTATGCAAAAAGAGCTGTGAAAATTCCAAGAGCAACCATAGCAGATTTCGTCAAGGGAGCCATAACATATAAGAACGTCTGACCGATATTACAACCATCAAGCGTAGCAGCTTCCTCTAAATCCTTGGGAAGGCTCATATATGACTGCCTTAATAGGAATGTACCGAATGCCGTTACCAAACCAGGAAAAATAAGAGCAAAACTAGTATTTAACATTCCCACTTTGCTAACCATTAAGTATTGAGGAATGATAAAAATCTGTCCCGGTACCATCATCTGGAATAATACTAAAGAAAAAGCGATATCTCTTCCTTTAAAGGTAAGACGTCCAAAAGCATACCCTGCCATGGTGGCAGTAAGAACGGCACATACAACACGGCCAACTATTAATATTAAGGTGTTGATATATAATCTTTCGAAATGCATTTTACTTAAAACCGAGGTAAAGGATTCCGTCCTCCAAACGGTAGGAAAAATAATAAACGGATTCATTTGTGTCGATTCGGAAATTGATTTAAATGAAGTTAATATCATCCATAAAAAGGGAACAAGCATGGTAATAGCTCCAATAATCAAAACAATATGAATAATAACATGACTGAATTTTTTTTGTTTTCCCATATCTTCTTCTCCTTTCTAATTGTAGTTAACCCATTTCTTCTGATACTGAACCTGGATTACCGTTATAATCATAATAACAAGCAGTAATAACATTACGATTGCGGAACCGTAACCTTTATTAGATTCAATAAAGGAATACTTATAGAATAAGTACACCAGCGACTGGGTTTTGGGAAACGCCGGATTAGTTCTGTCCATCATCATAAAAATGGAATCAAAAACCTGCATTGCCCCGATAATTCTGGTAATGGTAACAAAGAACATAGTTGGAGAAATTAAAGGCAGGGTTATAGCGAAAAATTGTTTTATTCCGTTAGCACCGTCAATTTCCGATGCTTCATAATAATCCCTGGGAATTTCCTGAAGACCTGCCAGAAAAAGTACCAAATTATAACCGATAACAGACCAAATACCTACTGCTGCAATCGATATAAAAGTAAAATTAGGGCTTGAAATCCAATTAACGGATTTTAACCCAATGGAATTTAACATATGGTTTAACAAACCAAACTCAGAATTATATAGCCATCTCCATACCATAGCTACTGCCGCAGGTGCTGCGACCATAGGCAAAAAATAAATTGTTCTGTAAACCGTACGTCCAAGTATTTTGCGGTTTAATAAAACAGCCAGAACAATGGCAATGGCAATGGAAAAAGGAACCTCTATGATAGCATACTTAAATGTGTTAATAAGTGCCTGCCAGACATTTTCATCTGCAATCATTTTTTTATAATTATCAAAACCTATAAAGATATTCCCTTTACCAAATGCACCGGTTTTAAAAAAACTCTGGTATATGGTTTGAAAAATAGGAATAATATTTAATACAACCAAGCCGATCATAGTAGGCAGAATAAATAACCAACCCCAGAAAAATTCATTTCTTTTCTGTTTTATCCCTTTTGATTTTACTTTTCCTGACACAATATCATCTCCTTATATAATTTCTCTTTGAGAAGAATGGCAGACTTCACCCATTGCTACCTGGACGATGCCTGCCACAATTGTTCTTCTTTTATTCTATATTAGCCCCGAAACAGTATCAGGAACTTTTTCTACTGTTCTTCTGCTAAAGTTGCATTCATTTCTGTAGTGATGTCTTTACATACATCTTCTACGCTCTTTTTACCTGTCCAAGCATCTACTAATTTTTCACTAATCATATTTTCCCAAGTTACTGTTGTTTTAGAATATGGTCTGATTACTAAGTCACCCATCATATCCAGGTATGCCTGAGTATTGAAATCAGGATAAGCTTTGGTCCAGTTTGATACAGTTCCTTCATAAGCTGAAATAACGATACCTAAGTCAGATTGTTTTTGCTGAGCTTCCTGTGATCCCATATATTCGATAAGAGACCATGCCTGATCCGGTTTATCTGTGTTAGCTGCTGCTGCCCAACCAAGACCATTATAGATAGATGCTCTTCTTCCGGTAGCTGCATCTTTAGGAAGTACTGCCACATCACAGTTTGCTTTTACATAGTCATTATTGCAAAGATCTGCAAGCATCCAGGAACCCTGTGTGATCATAGCTACTTTACCTGCTTCAAATAAAGCATTTGCATCATTTTCTGCAATTGTTTCATATGGCGGTGTTAAACCTTCTTTTACTAAACCGGATGCAAAATCAAGTGCTTTAATGGTGCCCGGCTGATCAAATCCGGATGATTTTTTATCATCAGATATAACGGTTCCACCCATATCATAAACCATATTATACCATCCGTCTTGGTTATTGCCTGGTTTAAGTGTATATCCGTATTGACTTCCGTCCGGTTTCGTTAACTTCTTGCAAGCTTCTTTAAAATCATCCCAGGTCCAGGAATCATCCGGATAAGCAAGACCAGCTTCATCAAACATAGTTTTGTTATACCATAATGCTATTGTATCGATATCTTTTGGCATAGCGTATTGCTTTTCTCCCTGCCATTTATAGATATTTACGATGTCCTCAGGGAATTTAGACATATCTACTACATCACTTTTAGCAATTCTGTCAGTTAAATCAAGCAACATTTCATATTCGGAATATTTTGCAATTTCATTGGAGTGCATCCAGAATACATCCGGTAACGTTCCGCCTGTTGCGCCTGCTTCCAACATGGTCCAGTATTGATCCCATGGAGTAACCTGAATTTCTACCTTAGTACCGGTCTTAGCAGTAAAATCATCCATAATTTTTCTTAATCCCGGTTCCTGGTTAGTATCCCAAATTGCTACGGTTAACGTATCACCGGAAACCTCCGCTCCAGCATCTGCAGTACCCTCTGCAGCCGGAGTTGCTTCTTCTCCTGATGATTCAGTTACCGTACTGGCAGTATCTGTTGAACCGCCGCTTTGTTTGTTGTTACCGCATGCTGATAAAGACATTACCATAATTGTTGCCATTGTTAAAGCCAATAACTTCTTAAGTTTCATAATTTTCCTCCTCGTCTTTATAATGCCTTGTGTTCTACCGAATCTATAATTCAGATTCAATGTAGATATAATTATATAGTCATATTAACAATTAGGAAATGGATTTATGTTATATAAACATGTCATTATGTTGCTTATACATATATTTTCACTCTTATACTTATGCATTTTAACCATTATGACAATGCCAGCTAATTAATTCTTAAAAACCAGCTAATTTCCTTTGTTATTATTATCCCTAATTTATAATTAATAGATACATTGTTAGTAAAATATGTCCATAAACAAAAAATATTGCGTTATTATTCTGGAACTTTGATTGAATTAAATTTAATTATCTGTTAAAATTATAATAATTTATATCAATCATTTTTACTAATTAACTATATAAACTAGAAGTAGAAAGGGGGTTTTATGGAAAAACCCACAACCTATAATACAACAGTCGGATTTCGTTGTCTTAGAAATATTAAAAAACAGACGAATGATTTGTACCTGGTGCATTGCGGCCAGCAGCAATGTCCGCCCGGATACACCTATAATCATAAGATACCTAATGAATATCATCTACATTTTGTATTAAACGGCAAGGGTTCTTTAATTATAGATGGTAAACATTATCATGTAAAGAAGGAAAATATTTTTTTAATTCCTAAAGATGTTTCAATTCAATACAATGCTGATATGGAGGAGCCTTGGGAATATATATGGGTCACTTTTGACGGTGATAAAGCAACCGATTATCTAACTTATGCGGGTCTTTCTGCGGATAATCCGGTAGCCGTATCCGCTATCCCCATTGCAACCTATCTGCCCATGGTTAAAAAGATGTTAGATACCAATATCCTGACATTAGCAAATGAGATAAGGCGAGTTGGATATTTATTTGATTTGTTATCTACATTAATTGACGCACAAAGTTCAACCAGAAGCAAAGATAAACGATATGATTATTCCAGTGAAACCTATGTGGAACATGCTCTTCAATATATATCCTTAAACTATGGACATATAAAAGTATGTGATATAGCAAATTATATCGGTATTAACCGTTCTTACCTTACTTCCATATTTAAAAAAGAACTCCAGGTATCTCCTCAGGAATACCTGGTTAATTACCGGTTACGCAAAGCAGCCGAACTAATAACAACTACTAACCTTTCCATACAGGATATTTCAATTAAGGCCGGTTATGATAATCCGTTTAATTTTTCAAAAATGTTTAAAAATACTTACGGAGTCAGCCCTAAGACTTACCGTATGGAGAATTCTAAACTAACGGAACCGGTCGATTAATTGGACAGGCTGCATGAAAAACAGGCTGTTGCACAATCATTACTACTTGACCTGCAGCCCTGCAGATAACAAGTTGGATTTTGCAACAGCCTGATCTAATTTTTGCTTATAAATAAGCTCTTATTTGAATTTTCCTCATATGTCTTTGATTATTTTTGTTACATTCTTATCTTGATGTTTTCTTTTTCTGAGAAAAGATTACCACGCCGCCAAGTAAGGCTGCAACTCCGGCTATCCCTACAATTGGTAAGAAATTATTTTCTTTGGCAGCTGCTTCCTCAACAGGCGTTTTATCTGCTACACTGACAACTTCAATATTACCCTCTTCTGCTATTTCCTTACCATCCTGCGCTGCTGTGGCAGTCATCACATCATCTGTTGCAAGTCCTGAAGTTGCCATTAATTCCGGTTCTTTACCCAGGACAACTTTTACCATATCTTCACCGGTTAAACTATAAATAAACTTAGCATTATCTTCATTATATGGACGAATTCCAACTTCTATATATCCGTCGAGAGGAGTAGTATACATAATTGAAATTCCCTTAGTTTCTAACTCAGAGGCCTTATCTTCAAATAAGGCTTTATTAACTTCATCCTGTCTGGTAACCAGGCTGTTATCTATCATCTCTGATGATACCGCGGTATCCGGAGCTGCTGCCTCGCCGGTTGCATATAATACGGCTTCTTCCCCTTTCACAACTTTCACCTTTTCGCTGCCAAAGATGTCATACAGATAATCTGCATTTTTCTCACTATAAGGATTAATACCAATCTCCACATAATTATCTACCGGCCCGGTATGGGTTACGGTAAATCCCAATTTTTCTATTTCTTCAAAATGATCAACAAACACATATTGATCTATTTTACTCTGTAATTTTAATAATTCACTGTCAATCCCGGTATCCTGTGCTGTTACTTCTGCTGCTTTACTGTCAATGGTTTCTGCAAATGCCACACCCGTTGACAATGCCGATACACACAAACCTAACATAATAGCTTTCATAAATTTAGTTTTAATCATAAATAATACCTCATCTTTCTTAAAATTTTCCGTCTATTTCGTTTCTTTAATAGTTATCATTAAATTAATAATTTATTAGGTTATAAATTCATAATTTATTAAGTAACATATATTAATTTTTATACAAACTCTATTTTCTCTGATAATCTCTTTGGTACCGAAAGAGATTATCTAGTGCCTCCTTTCTTAAGCCTTTACATTGATTAGACGAGAGTATTTATTTTATGGTTCCAAAATTTTTTGAAATATGAAAAACTTTTTATTATAATAGTGCATCCCAGGACAGGATATAAAAAATGCACATAAATCTCCATGATTTTTGTGCATTTTTTTATTCTTCTGCTATTTGTCTTATATTTTAAGGAATGCTTACTTTTAAATTTATTCCAATTTAAACTTTAAATTACATCGCTCCTTTTAATTCCTCGTAACTTTCTTCTTCTATTTTTCTAATCTGTCTTTTATTCATTGCAAAATTAAAAATAGATTCACTAGCATGGACAAAATCATAAAAATTACAATTTCCTGTTCTTTCTCCGATACCAAATAAAGTACAGTCAACATATGCCGCCCCGGCTTTAGCTCCGATTATGGAATTTGCTACAGCCATCCCCAAATCATTGTGTACATGCATCTCTATCTCAACATCCGAATGTTCTTTAATAGTTTTAACTATTTCTTTCGTACGGCTTGGAGTTAATATCCCAACGGTATCTGCAATTCTTATAGTATTTACCCCTGCTTTTTTCAACTCCTTAATTAAGCTTAATATAAATCCTATATCTGATCTTGAGGCATCCTCTAATCCAACTGTTACATCCACACCATTTCTTTTTGCAATATCCACACATTCTAAAATATTCTTTTGAACCCATGCTTTATTTTTCTTTAATTTGCTGTAAATCTGGATATAAGAAACCGGAGTTCCTATGTGGACAATATGAGGTTTACACCCTATGGAATATTTTATATCATTTACGTTCATCCTGCTCCAGACCGATATTTTGGCGTGTTTGGTATTTTCGATAATTTCACTGATTCCGTCTGCTTCTGCAGTACTAAGGCAGGGAACCCCTGCTTCTATTTCATAAACTCCTATTTCATCCAATAATTTAGCTATTTTCACCTTATCTCTGGTATTAAGAGCAATTCCGGGACTCTGCTCCCCATCTCTTAAGGTTGTATCCACAATATATTTATTTTCTTTCATAGGCAATCACCTCAATAGCCAATCTTTTAAACTTTTCATCACTTAAACTGCTTCTGGTATCAGTACATACTTGCTTAACTAAATTCAGGATTTTTTCAACTGTTTTCTCCTCCGGAATTGCTAAATTCATTTCTTCCATTTTTAATTTAATAGCTTTCATGCCGGAATGTTTTCCTATGACGATTTCTGACTTTCCGCCGACACATTCCGGTTCATAAGCTTCATACGTAGCCGGGTTTTTCCTGATTCCATCGGCATGGATACCTGCCTCTACTTTAAAAATATTCCTCCCTATAACCGGTTTCTTGTTGCTTATTCTGGTATCTGAAATCTTTTCAAAAAGCGCAGCAAGCAGTGGCAATACCGTCAAATCACGGTTCGGTTTATGTCTGACACTTAAGCGTAATGCCAGTATTACTTCTTCTGTAGCTGCATTATTTCGTGAGCCGGCAAAGCTGGTTGTAACATCATTCCCATAATTCAATAACCATTGAACCGCAATAGCACTTGCACAGCTGTAAGTATTTTCAGGACAAAAATTTATCTTACTGTTTGGAAGAACCCGTTTTATTTCATTCATTGTTTTATCATAGGATCCGCACATTAAATCATCCAGACCGATAATACGTACTTCCTTACAGTAATTCAGTGCTCTTAGCTTAACTATTTCCCTTACATCATTTATTTGTATATCACGGATCAACTTTTCCGAATACTCCTCCTGATGACAGGTATAACGGCTAAAACCCGGATATTTCATCATCTCGTCAGCATAATCAATGTGTAATACATAATTACCCTCCCCAGGTAATGTCTCCATTTTTTTTAATGCTGCTACGGATAATTCAATTAAATCCACACCAATTGCCACTAATAGATTACAAAATAAATGTAAATCCTCTTTTGATGGCAGTCGTCCATCAAATCCGGTTAAAGTATTATCAATCATTCGAATCATACTGCCATCTCCCGCCACCTAACGAAGTTATACAGTTCTCTGTTATACTTAATTCTTATGACTTTTAAGTTACGACGGTTCTAAAGAACAACGCATAGCTTTATATCATTAACTCTTTTACGGGTTTTCCGCCTTCCATATGCTGCTCCATGATGGTTTCCACATCCTCTTCCGTCAGGTTGCCATACCAGACGCCCTCCGGATAAACCACTGCAATCGGACCTTTATCACAGATACCAAAACATCCGGTATTGGTTATCATCACTTCACTGGATAAATCCCTGTCATTCACTTCCTCCATAAATTTTTGAACAATATTCACCGAATCCTTTGAATAACAAAAACCTTTCTGGACACCGTTAATTCGGCAGCTGGTACAAATAAATATATGATACTTTGGGCTAATCATAATAAACTCCTCTCCTTCTTACTATTTTTAGGTAATGGCTAAACTATATAGTTTTTCGAATATACCATACATGATACGTATTTCATAACTTCAGTTGCCTTCAGGGCAATATTCAGCTCTGAAATTGTATTAATATACGGTATATAGATACAATATTGGAGTTTCGCAAAAATCCTCTAACCTAATTCAGCAGCAGCTTTTTTAACAGAATCCTCAATTCTGTCATAGGTAGCAAAAACCTGTATTCCCCTTTGGTTTAATATCATTTTTGGGGATTCCCCTATACGCATTGCGATAACCGCATCACAATCTGCAATAGTGTTTATAATGGATTCCATTTTGTCCTCCTTATCACCGCATTCTTTCTTACCGTTACAATATTTTTCTATATTTCTTCTCTCTTTAAATACTGCATTTCCATGGCTGTATTCATAAACATAAAATTCCGAAACCTGACCAAAATGCTGGTCTACCAGCATTCCGTTTTTTGATGCAACTGCAACCTGAAAGGTTTTTTCTTCCTTTTCTTTTAATTGTGTGATTGATAAAGAAGTTTTAATTTCAGTCTTAGCAATAGTATCAGCTGCCTTATGACAGGAATTAAATTCGATGGACCTGTCACTGCCTAATATACCAATCGCATCCGCCCGGCACTGTCTGCAGTGATACATCTGCTGCATAGTTTCCCCGCAGAGCTTACGCATTGCCATAATTTCCTGGTTATTTACCAGTGGCAGCTCTTCAAAAACACTTCCCTTTACCGGAATCAATTGCATGATATTGGTTATGGTTCCGCCGATTTCTTTCACTTTCTTCACTACTTCAGGTATATGGTTTTCATTAATGCCTTTCAGCATAACGATATTAACCTTGCAGATAATCCCCCTTGATGTAAGCATTTTAATGCCGGCTAATTGGTTTGACATTAAAATGGCAGCGGCAGTTTCACCATAATAAGATACTCCCATATAATGCACGTACTTATATATCTTTCCGCCGATTTTAGGATCTACGGCATTCATCGTTACCGTAACATGTGTTACGCCTAAATCAATCAGATCATTGGCATATTGAGGAAGCATAAGTCCGTTGGTTGATAAGCAGAATGTGACCTCCTTATCCTGTTCGCGGATCAGTTCCAGGGTTTTTTTCGTTTCTTCAAAATTAGCTAAAACATCCCCAGGACCTGCAATTCCCACCACAGATAGATTGGGAACTTTCTTTTTGACCTCCATATATTTATGAAATGCTTCCGTTGGAGTCAGCACTTCTGTGGTTACCCCAGGCCTGCTTTCATTAGGGCAATCATATTTTCTTACGCAATAATTACAGCTGATATTACATTTTGGAGCAATTGGCAGATGCATTCTGGCATAGTCGTGAGCACCGCAATTATAACAGGGATGTGTCGCAGTTTTTTCTTCGATTGTTTTATATTTCACTGCTGAGTCTTTCTTATGTATAGTGAGTTCTGTTATGTTTTCTTTCATCTGCTGTTTCACATCCTCCAGCTTTTTCTCTTTATAATACCGGTTATAAAGTTTTTCTCTGAATGTTGTTTCTTTTCTTGATAATATGACATTGGATATGTCGTCTAAAAAGCTTAAGGCACCCTCATAACCTAAAGTACGCAGCCGCTGTCCCCCAACCCGGTCGTGAACCGGAAAACTTCGTCTAACCAAATCAATACCTAATTTCTCAGCAACTCTTCGTCCGTCCGAATTGCCGATTAAAACATTCACATCCAATTCCCTGGCATATTCTTCAATGGTCTGAAAATCCACGTCATCCAGAATTATATATTCTTTAATAAAGTAGCTGTCAGCTATTTCTTTTATTTCTATTTCCAGCATTTTTTTCAGAGCAGCGCACTTGGAACCGGTAGCAACAAGAAGCGGCATAATTCCGTTCTCCACACATAAACGAACTGTACTATATACGAAATCCGGTTCACCGTAGATAGCCGCCCTGGCTTCACCGTTATACTTATGAGCGTCTATCATGGCATCCAGGAAACGCCCTCTTTGTATTAAAAGTTTTTCTGGAGTTTTCTTACCTGAGATTTCAGATAAGATACGCAATAATTCATCATTATCCCGTAAGCTGACCGGTAAATTCAGCTTTTTATATGGCACCCCATAGGTTTCATTCAGATATTCCGCTGCGGATGGATTATCACTCGTAAAAGCCGACAATTCTAATGTAAACTGCGCACCTGCCATTTTTCTGATATCAGCTATATCAGTCCCATGGGACGGTAGTTTTTCATACTGCGGTTTGTAGATTCCGTCCAGATTCTCGGATAAATCCGGCAACAATATATAATCAATGGAATAGCTTTCCAGTAATTCTTTTACATATCTGGTATCTGCAGGAGATAGGGTACTGGTAATTATATTGATTTTATTATTTTTAGCAGTGTCCATCTCTGTATTTTTTACGATTTGAAATAATGCTTTCATATAACCCTCAAATTGCGTGCCTGCATATCCGGCTGACGGTACAGGGATAATCTTGATATTTTTGTATTGCGGATTTTCGCTATAAAATTTCTCTATAATACGAACAACATCTTCCCCGATCGTCTCAGCAAGGCAGGTAGTCATAACTGCAATGACTTCCGGTTCATAAACCGCGATTACATTCTTGATACCTTTTATTAAATTCTCCTCACCGCCGTATACCGTTCCTTCTTCCGTAAGGGAAGAAGAGGCGATATCTACAGGTTCATTATAATGGGTGGCCATATGCCGTCTGATATAGGTGCTGCAGCCTTGGGAGCCGTGAAGAATGGACATACATTTCTTAATACCATAAAATGCCGTCACTGCACCCATGGGCATACACATCTTACAAGGATTTACGTTTAAATTAACTAATGTCCCTCTCATACCAACCTCTTTTCCGCATAATCAAAGATCCTGACTCTGCTTAAACTAAAAAGAACCGATGTAATGTACTCTCACAAAACTTCTTGTAAATATTTCCATACCGGATTATTTATACTCATATTAATTTCTTTGGTAAAATTAATAACACCGTCAAAGCCGCATAAAGGATGCTTTCTTTCATGATTATGGTCGCAAAAGGCAATTCCAAGCTTGTAAGCTAACGGCCTTTCCTTTACTCCTCCGACTAAAATATCGGCACCTTTTTCTTTCATGAATTTTTCTAATTCCGCCGGATTGGTATCATCCAAAATCACAGTGTCTTTATTTACCAGACTTTCTATCACTTCATAATCATCTTTTTTACCGGTTTGGGTCCCTACCACAACCGTCTCCAACCCCAATGACTTAAACTGACGAATCAGGGAAATTGCTTTAAATCCACCGCCTACATAGATAGCTGCTTTTTTGCCCTCCAGATTTCTGCGGTATTTGGATAAAAAGTCTTCCAGTTTTTTGGTCTCAGTTTCGGTAAATTGAATGGCTTTTCGCCTTGCTTCCTCATCCTTTAATGCTTCGGCTATTCGAATCAACGAACTTGTGGTATCCTCAATTCCAAAAAAGCTGACTTTAATATATGGAATTCCCATCTCTTCTTCCATCCGGTTAGCCAGATAGGTACTGGAGCCTGCACACTGGACGATATTTAATTCTGCATTGGGTGATTTCATCAAAGATTCATAACAGGAATCACCGGTAAAGGCAGCGACCACCGGAATCCCTATCTTCTTAAGATAATCCTTAATAATCCACATTTCCCCTGCCAGATTAAAATCCCCCAGTATATTAACTCCTTTTTTCTCTGCCGGCTTCTGTTTTGAAATTAAATCCATAATAGCGTTACAGGCCATCTTATATCCAACAGATTTATTTCCGGAAAATCCGGGGGATTTAACGGGTATGACTGACATATTATATTTGTTTGACATCATCTTACAGACAGCTTCCACATCATCACCAATTACCCCGACAATACAGGTTGCATATACAAAAATTAATTTCGGATGGTATTTTTCGGCGATTTCTTCAATCGCAGCTGTTAATTTTTTTTCTCCCCCGAATATGATATCCTGTTCCCTTAAGTCAGTGGAAAAACTGTTCCGGTATAAATCCTCCCCGCTGGATAAACTCCCCCTGATATCCCAGGTGTAACTGGCACATCCGATCGGACCATGCACAATATGAAATGCATCTGTGATAGGATTCAGCACTACCCTGGCTCCGCAATAGACGCAAGCTCTTTGACTGACCGAACCGGATACACTGTTTGCATCACATTTCATTCCATTGCCGTTACACCCGTCCTGCTTATACAGAATAAAATCTTTTCTCTCGTCAAGTACACTTGTTTTTTCCATAGGATACATTTCCTTTCATAATATATTGAGTCAAAGCGGATATTTGCTGGTCCGATACGCTGCGACTCTATCTTTTTAACTCTACGAAGGTATTTCAGACGGAGTCCACCTCCGAAGAAATAAGTAAGTCCCGATCCCATTGGTTTTGTTTACGCTTTGTAAGCGGGGACTTAACTTAAGATTAAAACACATAATTCCCGCAAAATGACTTATTTGTCTTCCTGCGAGAATTATATAGAAATACCCATATTTTTTATTAAACTCCATACCTAAGTCTATTCAGAGTAGATTTAGTGAATAAGTTTACTCTAGTAATTTAAAATTCAATTGGATTTTAACATTCAAATCTTACCGGTTCTTTTACATGACCATTTCAAAATCTTCTTCCGTACTATCCCTATCCTGTCTGTCCATCAAGGCATTGGTAATTAATTCTGCTAATCTCATACCGCCTTTATAACCTACTAAGGGCATATAAGAATGGATATAACGGTCAATAATTGGGAAGCCGGCTCTGACAAACGGAATGTCCTCTGCCCTGGCAATGTATTTACCGTGGGTACCGCCAATTAGTAAATCTACTCTTTCTTCTTTCATCCATTGATGCAGTTCATATAAATCTCCTGCGGCTTTTGCTTTGCAGCCCGACAAACCGAATTTAGTAAATAACTCTTCCGCCGCTGTTTCAAAAGCCTCACCCGGAGTTCCTGTTACCAGATATTTCGGTATCATTCCCATTTCCATTGCAAATTCCGCGATACCAAGTACCGTATCCGGGTCACCAAAGATAGCTGCTTTCTTGTTGTAAGTATAGGGATGGATATCAATTAAAATATCTACTAATTGTCCACGTTCCTCTTCAATGGAATAAGGTACTTCGTCTTTGGTAAAACTCTGCAGTTCCATGATAAATTTATCCGTATTACCGATTCCGATAGGCATTGGCAGTGTTTTATAAGGAACTTTGCATTTCTTTTCCAGCGCTTCCGCACCGGCCTCGCTGGCAAATTTACCGATTGCCAAGGTAAGTTTTGAATCTCCAAGTCCAATGATTTCTTCTACGGTAGTACCGCCTTGGGGATACATCTCAAATTTACCGGTCATGGGGCTATCCATAACACCGCTGGTGTCAGGAAGCATGGTATAAGAAATTCCCATTGCTTTCGTAAGACGTTTCATTTCCCTCATATCACCTGGGTTAACAAATCCCGGAATCATAGCTAATTTACCGTTTTTTGCTCCTGAGGATACGGACAGGTAATTTATAAAACTTGCAACCATATTGGAAAAACCGGTAACATGAGACCCTTTGTAACTTGGGGTATTGGTGTGCACCATATATTTGCCGTCAGGGATATCGATTCCCTGAATGAGAGCATTTAAGTCATCACCGATGGTTTCTGACAAGCATGTGGTATGCACTGCGATAATTTTAGGATTATAAATATCAAAAATATTTTTTGCAGCTGTTTTTAAATTACTTCCTCCGCCGAATACGGATGCACCCTCCGTGAAAGAACTGGAGGAAGCCATAGCCGGATCTTTAAAATGCCTGGTCAAAAACATTCTGTGGAATGCGCAGCAGCCTTGTGAACCGTGGCTGTGAGGCATACATTCATGTACTCCCAATGCAGCATACATTGCACCTACCGGCTGACAGGTCTTGGCAGGATTAACTCTTAGTGCACTTCTGTCATATTGTTCTTTCTTTGTATAATCTAGCATGCTTTACCGCCTCCTATCGTTCCCTCAAGGATTGGAGCTGATTTCCAGGGTGTTTTTACATAACTCCAAGCCGGGGTATAAATGCCCATGGTGATGTCTCTTGCAAAATTAACGGCTCCTCGAAAGCACGAATACGGTCCGCTGTAATCATAGGAATGGAGCTGTCTGGATAAGGTACCGCCTTTTTGTGCAACAAATTTATCCTTAATACCGGAGAAGAAAATATCCGGCTTTAATAGTTTTAAAAACTCCTCCGTTTCAAAATGGTTTAAATCATCAACCATATAAGTTCCGTCATTCATGTCCTTTACCATACCACCGTAATAATCAAGGAGCTTTTCTTCTTTTAGACGGTTTATATCCTCCTCTGATAAGTAAACATGGTATTTTTCAGGGTCTGGCTGTACGGTAATGGATTCAATATTTTTACTGTCTGCATCGGGTTTTACAAATGGAATGACTTCTCTTCCCTCATATTCTTCTCGGTGACCGAATTCATAGCCTGCAAGTATGGTATGCACTCCAAGATCATCTAAAAGGAATTGGTAATGATGCGCTCTGGAACCGCCGACATAAATAGCCGCCGTTTTACCCTTTAATTTGGATTTATAATATGCCATGTCTTCTTCAATTAAATCCAATTCATCTGCGATAACAGCTTCCGTTCTGGCCATAAGTTCAGGATCATTAAAATATCTGGCTATATTCTTAAGGGTTTCTATGGTTCCCTCCACTCCGATAAAGTTTACTTTCATCCAGGGAATTCCATACTTTGTCTCAATTAATTCAGCGATATAGTTGATGGACCTGTGGCACTGCACCAGGCTTAAGTTTGCTTTATGTGCATTTTTTAAATCATCCATACTGCTGTCACCGGTAAAAGTTGATACCACTTCATAACCGATGCGCTTTAATAACCGTTCGGTTTCCCAGCCGTCACCGCCGATATTATATTCACCTAAGATATTAACGGCAAATTTTGTTTTGATTTCCCGATCGCCTTCCCCAATGACATATCTGACTAACTGGTTGTTGGCAATATGATGTCCTGCCGACTGGCTGACCCCTTTATATCCCTCACAGCTGAAAGCAATACATTTGATTTTGTATTCCTGTTCCGCCCATTTTGCTACCGCATGGATGTCATCACCGATAAGGCCGACAGGACAGGTGGAACAGATCATGATAGTGGAGGGATGAAATAAATCCATTGCTTCCTCAATGGCCTTTTTTAACTTCTTTTCACCGCCGAATACGATGTCTGCTTCCTGCATATCCGTGGAAAAGCAATAATGCAGGTAATTATCAACTCCATCTTCTTTCTTGGCTTTATGTCTTCTGGTACCCCAGGAATAAAATGCACAGCCAATGGGACCGTGTGTTATGATAAATGCATCTTTAATCGGTCCGAGAACAACACCCTTACAGCCTGCATAACAGCATCCTCTCTGTGTTATGATACCGGGTATGGTACGGACATTCGCTGCAATTTCATTTTTTTCATTCCGGTTAACGGTAACCATATGCTCTTTTCGATTTTTATATACTCTTGAGTTGTACTGGTCAAGTACCTTTTCCATTACGCTCATATTTACACCTCCTGTTAATATGCCTCCGTTGTTCTCTCTCCGTTACGCACCCGGTAATTTTCATAAATCGGAAGAACAAATATTTTACCGTCTCCGGGATTTCCGGTAGAATTAACATCCATAATTGTATTTACTGCCTTTTCTACGTCATTATCCTCAACAATCATGGTAAAAACCCTTTTAGAAATTAACCGGTTCATTTCGGATAAATATTCCCCTGCAGGAGTTGCAGGAACCTCTCCGGAATCTACTATGGAGCGTAATAATGTCATGTCAATCAGTTTTTTTCCTCTGCCTAATACCTTTCTGCAGGTAAAAGCCGGGATACCTGCTTCTGCCAGGGCCTCCTTGGTCACATTGACTTTATTCTGTCTTACGATTGCCATTACTTCTTTCATATGAACCTCTTTTCTGGATATTTGGCTTATGATGGAACAATCCCTTTTATAGTTGAAATAATCTAAGCTTAAGCTTCCTTATAGACCTTTTGTCTTTGTACTGATGGTATAAGCTTCTTCTACCGGGCTTACGAATATCCTGCCATCTCCAAAATGTCCGTTTTCTCCGGTTCGGGCATACCTCATAATTAGCTTAACTACATCATCTTTATCTGCATCCTCAACAACCATTAATAGCATTTCTTTAGGGATTTCATCATAAAAAACTTCACCAACTTTAACTCCTTTTTGTTTACCGCGTCCATAAACATCCATTTTTGTTACAGCCGGATAACCTGCTGCCAATAATTCTGATAAAACGGTTCCGACTTTTTCCGGTCTGATGATTGCTCTCACTAATAACATAAATCTACCTCCAATATTTTAATCTAGATATCCATTAAGCCGTGTTCCATTAATAATTCTTCAAGTCTTTCCTGTTTCATTGGCTTAGGTATTACAAACATATCATTTCCGTCGATCTTATTAGCTAATGCACGGTATTCGTCTGCCTGATTTGCGGCAGGATCAAAATCGATTACTGTTTTCTTGTTGATTTCCGCTCTTTGTACCATGTTATCTCTGGGAACAAAATGAATCATCTGGGAACCGAGCTCTTTGGCAAAAGCTGAAACTAATTCCGCTTCCCCGTCAACCTTTCTGGAATTGCAGATGATACCGCCAAGTCTTACACCACCGGTATTGGCATATTTCTGAATACCTTTTGAAATATTATTAGCCGCATATAGAGCCATCATTTCACCGGAAGCTACTATATAAATCTCCTGTGCTTTGCCCTCACGAATCGGCATTGCAAAACCGCCGCAAACAACATCTCCTAATACATCATAAAATACATAATCCAGATCATCCGTATATGCCCCAAGCTGTTCCAGCAGGTTTATGGATGTTATAATACCCCTGCCTGCACAGCCGACACCGGGTTCCGGTCCGCCGGATTCTACGCATCTTATATTGGCAAATCCGTTTTTCATGATGTAGTCAAGATCAATGTCCTCCCCCTCTTCTCGAAGGGTATCCAGCACCGTCTTTTGCGCCAGACCTCCAAGTATTAATCTGGTTGAATCCGCTTTGGGATCGCAACCAACTATCATAATGTTTTTACCCATTTCGCCTAAACCTGCAGTTAAATTCTGAGTTGTTGTAGATTTTCCGATTCCGCCTTTACCATAAATTGCAACCTGTCTCATAATCCATTCCTCCTTAATCTCCTTGTTGCCCTAATCAATAAACAAAATTAAAACATTTCCCTAATTACGCACTTTTGTGAGTATCTTAAGGTTGGTGTGTACACTCGTATTAAACAAGCAAGCTTGCTAATACTCCTTTTGCTTTCACGAAAAAAGCGCCATTACTTAAAAAGTAATGACGCCTGTGTCAAATAGACTGCATGCAATTTCTATAGGTAAGATTCTAGCATCCCGGAAATAATTATTCAATACACCGAATTGTCAATAATTTTTCTCAATAATGAGGATTTTTGCGCAATATTAACTATTAACCAGTATTTTTTTAATATAATAAATAACTATTTTAAAATTATCTTTCGGGTGTCATAAATATTTTATGGAAATATTCAAATTAACAGACATTATAAAAATAACAATCAAAGCGGATATTCGTAATCCGCTACGATACTTGCTCATAACCTTATGCCTGCTGCGCAGGCATTTCAGTCGGAGCTTGAACTCCGACTGAAACAAGTTATTCCCAAACCCACCACTATCCAAAATTATTCGCAATCTTAGAAATAATAATTATGGTACTTTCCCTGGAATATTATACCAATATGACTTACCAGATATACATACATTAGCAAAAATTCCTTCCTGCATTTTTCACGCCGGATATTAGTTAAAAAACGGATATGCTGTATAGGCTATAAAAAATAAGTGTTAATAGAAAACTAATTAAAATAGTTCCATATCAACACTTATTTAGTAATAATCAAAAATATTAATCTTCATCCTGCAAAGCAGCACAACCTGATTCGCCGGTACGTACTTTAACAACGTTTTCAACATCATATACAAATATTTTACCGTCACCGATATTTCCGGTATACAGGGCTTTTTTTGCTTCATGGATGACAAGATCAACCGGAACTTTGCATACGGTAATTTCCACCTTGACTTTTGGCAGAAGATTCATTTCCAAAGGAACACCACGGTAATATTCGGTTGCACCTTTTTGTATACCGCATCCAAGCACATTGGTAACAGTCATACCTGTTACACCAATGGTATTCATGGCTTGTTTCAGGGTTTCAAATTTACTTTGTTTTGCAATAATTACAATGCTTGTAAGCTTACTTCCGTCTGGATTGGAATCAGTATATCCGACCTTAGATACGGGAATAGCCTGTTCAGCTGATACAGCAGCCGGTACTCTCTGAAATTCGGAAATTACATCTACTGTAGGCATAAAGTCAGCATATGCGCTTGCTAAACCATGTTCTTTTACATCAAGCCCCATAATTTCTTCTTCTTTGGATACCCGGAGTCCAATTGTATGTTTAATTATCTGGAAAGTAATTGTAATTGCTACTGTAACCCAAGCAATAACAGCAACAACACCAAGGATTTGTGTTAATAATAAGGATACTCCGCCGCCATAAAACAAACCGTCTTCCTGTGCAAATAAACCGACCATTATCGTACCGGAAGCACCGCATAAACCATGAACACCGACTGCACCAACCGGATCATCAATTTTTAATTTCTGATCAATAAATTCAATACCAAATACGACAATAAATCCGGCGATCATTCCGATAAGAGCCGCCCCAAATGGTGTTACTAAATCACAGCCTGCAGTAATAGCAACTAAACCTGCAAGAGAACCGTTTAGAGTCATGGATACATCCGGCTTTTTATAACGAATCCAGGTGATGCACATTACTGTAATTGTTGCCACCGCTGCTGCCATGTTGGTAGTAACAAATATATTGCCCATGGAAGCTAAAACATCATCACCGGTGGCGGATACGGTTGAACCGCCGTTAAAACCAAACCAACAGAACCATAAAATAAATACACCTAAAGCTCCAAGTGTTAAGCTGTGACCGGGAATTGCTTTTGATTTTCCCTTTTTATCATACTTTCCGATTCTAGGTCCTAAGATTTTAGCACCAATAAAAGCTGCTATGCCTCCAACCATATGAACTGCGGTAGAACCGGCAAAATCATGAAATCCTAATTGAGCCAGCCAGCCGCCGCCCCAGATCCAATGACCGGAAACCGGGTAAATTATAGCACTGATCACCATACTATAGATACAATAAGCTGAAAACCTCGTTCTTTCAGCCATAGCACCGGATACAATGGTTGCAGCCGTTGCACAGAATACTGTCTGGAAAATTAAAAATGCCATAGGTGGGACACCGGATGGTAAAATGGAGGAATAATCTCCTTTTACCATAGGGTCAAAACCACCGATTAAAGCGCTGCTTCCGCCAAACATAATACCGAAACCTAACAACCAGTAAATAGGTGTACCTAAACAAAAGTCCATTAAATTTTTCATAATAATATTACCGGCATTTTTTGCTCTTGTAAAACCTGTTTCAACCATTGCAAATCCCGCCTGCATAAAGAAAACCAGTGCTGCTGCAACTAAAACCCAAATTGTATTTTCTGCTGAGTACATAATTTTTCCCTCCCAAATTAAAAAAAACATATACTTTGGTTTTACTATCATCCAAAATACACGTCTTTGCGTTTTGTTTTATTCTATTTGTTACTAATTTCAGTTACTTCGTTGAGATAATACTTACTTCGTTTAAAACTGTTTAAATTAGATATCCTCAATCTGCAATATAATAAATAAAGATTACCCAAATTACACTCCTCCTTTAACACCGATGATCTCACATGGTCATTTTTGTTCAAAATTAATAATACCATATAAAAGTATAAAAGAAAAAGGCGCTGCAGGAATTAGCCCTGCAGCACCTTTGCTTTATCATTCTAGTATAAATGGCAAATTATTGTTTGTCAATTCATTCTTTGCTAAAAGTTATTTTTCCTATATATTCAATAAAAATTTTCGAAATCTATTGGTATTTTTGTTTAAACACACCTAAAATCAATTTTCCATCCAATCTAATTAAAGTAACTCTTTAATTTTATCTTCTACCACAAATAATGGTTCCGTCGGCTCAAATCTTTCTGCAACATTACCGTTACGGTCAATTAAGAATTTAGTAAAATTCCACTTGATACTGGGATCTTTTTCATAATCAGGATCCGCCTCAGATAACATATTTTTTAATACAGGAGTTAATTTATGATCTTCATCAAATCCTGCAAACCCTTTCTGGCTTTTTAAATATTTAAATAACGGCTCTGCATCTTCACCATTCACTTCAATTTTAGAAAACATAGGAAATGTGATACCAAACTTTGCATCACAGAAACTTAATATTTCTTCATTACTGCCCGGAGCCTGATTACCAAATTGATTACATGGAAAGTCTAAAATAATAAAATCCTCATCTTTATATTTTTCATATAAATCCTGTAATTCATCATATTGGGGGGTAAATCCGCACTTGGTAGCAGAATTAATAATTAATACTACCTTACCCTTATATTTTTCCAATGAAACTTCTTCTTCCTTAACATCTTTAACTTTAAAATCATAAATATTCATATTTTTTCCTCCTGATTTCTTTTTTATATTTGCTATGCTTTATAAATTTAACATATTTATCTAAAATATAATTGATCAAATTTTATATATTGTTTTCAATTAAATTGTACTCAATTTAATTCCTTTTGTCAATACTTCCTTGACTTTTTTTTATTCTTTATTACTATTTAATTGCTAAAATGTATTTCTTTCATGAAAGTTAACCTTTAAAATATATTTAATACTAATAAAAAACATTCATTGATTTTTTGATAAAATGAGGAAGGATAATACTAATATGATTGAAAACCAAGCTGATAGGATCAAAACAGTTAAAACTACTACTAATTCGGGAGATGAAATGTTAAAATTAGATAATCAACTCTGTTTTGCCCTGTACGTCTGTTCCAAAGAAATTATCCGGAAATATAAGCCCATTCTGGATCCCCTTGGTCTTACTTATACCGGGTATATTACTCTTTTAGCATTATGGGAAGAGGATGAAATTACCGTTAAAGAGCTTGGATCACGACTGTATTTAGATTCCGGAACTCTGACCCCGCTTTTAAAAAAGCTGGAACAGCAAGGCTATATTGAAAGAATCCGAAGTACTTCGGATGAACGTAATGTTTTAATTAAATTAACCGATGACGGACGAGATTTAAAAAACAAAGCATACCAAATTCCTAAAGATTTAATCTGTTCTACTAAATTAGAAAATTTTGATGCCTACGATCTTTTATCAGATTTGCATAAATTTATGGCACAAATTATTGATAATTAAATTATATAAAATTATAATACTACTTACTTAAGAATGTAATTTAAATTTTCTATAATAAGCAAAATCTGATTTACAATTTATTTTTAAAGCTTAATTTACTGCAATTTAAGTTTTACATCTTATTCTGGAAATATAAATTACATTCTTTCTGCAAGCCCATGTATTTCATCTGTTGTTATCCTTTTATTATTGTTTGACAACCATATTATACATTGCAACTACATCCGTACCAATATTCATAAAATCTCCCCGAATCATTTTCAGAACGGTTTTTTCAATATTTATTTCTTCCGACGTCCTGATACCCATCTTTCTAAGAATCGGTAAACTTGGACACCACCCGTATAAACCGTGATTTAATAAAAATACTCCTACCATACTGGTCAGACAGAACCAGAAACGTCCGCCTTTTACACCCATTAACGTACTAAGAAGAATAAGGGAAGCTGCATGAACTTCTATAACTCTCTCCGTATCCCATTCACAATTAAGTTGTTTTATTTGTTTTGATATTTCTGCCTTACTGCTGTTTTTTACTTTGTTTAACTTGCAGATAGTCTGGTTTCTGATTAAGTTATTCTGAGTAGGGCAGGTCTTTAATGGAACACGATGTGTGGTATGTGGTATTTTTTTCATTTGTTTCTTCATAATAAATCACACTCCTTTCAATTTGTCCAAATTAGTATGTGCCTAAAATTTCATATCATACTTAAAATTCCGATTGAAAAGTTATATTCCAATTTAAGCAAAGCTTATTTTTATAAATTTATAACAATCTATGAATATCAAATCAGCTCCAACCTTTTAATTATGCCAAATCCGATTTATGAACCTTACTTTTTAATACAGGGCTTCATAAAATATTTTACATATGGTAAAATTGGTTAAAAGACCAATGAGGGAGGAAACTAAAATGAAACTATTATGGAGGCTTGGTAAAGAGGCAATAAAATATAAAACTTTATATCTCATAGCCATAATTTCCACATTTGTATTAACATTAATTAATCTGGCTGCACCTAAAATACTTTCTTCCATGACAGCAATCGTAGAAAAAGGTGCATCCAAAGAAGCTTCAAAACAGATATTTTTATTAACTGTCATATTAATTGCCCTGTATTTACTACGGATTTTGTTCCGTTATCTCAGCAATTATCTGGCCCACAAAGCTGCCTGGAATCTGGTCGAGGACCTTAGAGTACGTGTGTATGAGCATATACAGGAATTCTCCATGAACTTTTTCCATGACAAACAAACGGGCGATTTGATGAGCCGGGTAATTAATGATACCGCTACTTTTGAATTGTTGTATGCCCATATCATACCGGAAATGGTAACTAACGTAGTTACGGTTATAGGTGTTATGATTATATTATTAACCATTAATGTGGAGCTGGCTCTGCTAACCTGTATTCCAATTCCGTTAATTCTATTTTCCGGCTGGGTATTTGCAACTAAAATTCGTCCGAATTTTAAAGTATCACAAAAAGCACTGGCGGAATTAAATGCGAAATTGCAGGATAATTTCTCCGGTATCCATGAAATTCAGGCCTTTGGGCAGGAAGAATACGAACAGTTTCAGATTACGGAACATGCCGGACATTTTACTAAAGCAATGCTCCATGCCCTGAATTTAAGCGCGGTATTTCATCCGGGAGTTGAATTTCTTTCTTCTGCCGGAACCGTTATTGTTGTTGGCATTGGCGGTGTTCTGGCTTTCCAGGGCGGATTATCCGTAGCTGATATTGTTGCTTTCTTGTTATACTTATCTCTGTTTTATACTCCCATATCCGGACTTGCCAGGTTATTGGAAGAAGTACAGCAGGCGTATGCAGGTGCTGAACGTGTTATGGTAATTCTGGATACTCCGACTGAAATAAAAAATGAAAAGAATGCGGAAGAATTAAAAGATGTAAAAGGCAGCATTACCTTTGATTCCGTTGATTTTTCATATGAAGACAATGTATCCGTCTTAAAAGATATCAATTTCCATTGTAAGCCCGGGCAGATGATTGCGCTGGTCGGTCCCACAGGCGTAGGTAAAACCACCTTAACCCAGCTAATATCCAGATTCTATGATCCCGCAAACGGACGTATTTTAATTGATGGAAAAGACATAAAGAAAGTTACTTTGGAAAGTCTTCGTTCTAATATAGCCCCGGTACTCCAGGATACATTCCTGTTTAACGGAACCATAGCAGATAATATCGGATATGCCAATCCTACTGCCGGTATGGATGAAATCATAGCTGCAGCCAAAGCAGCCAGAATCCATGACAATATTATGGATATGCCAAATCAATATGAAACGAAAGTCGGCGAACGGGGAATGCGTTTATCCGGAGGTCAAAAGCAGAGGATTGCAATTGCCCGTGCTATTTTAAGAAAAGCTCCGATTATAATACTGGATGAAGCCACAGCATCCGTAGATGTTGAAACGGAACGGGAAATCCAGCGGGCAATCAATGATTTAGCGGGAACCAGAACAATTGTTGCTATAGCCCACAGGCTTTCCACAATTCAGAACGCGGATATGATTCTTGTATTGGAAGAAGGTAAAATTGTACAATGTGGCACCCATAACGAATTAATAAATCAGGACGGTTTGTACAGACGGTTAAATCTGGCACAAAATAAGGCGGCATCTTAATTCATTACTATTCATATCACAACTCCATAATATGAGCATATACTAATTATAAATTGTTTACTCTAAATGCGAGGTTTTTATGGATATTCATGTCGTTCAGCCGGGTGAAACACTAGCTTCTATAGCAAACCAGTATGGCGTGACACAGAATAGATTAATAACAGATAATGAACTGCCAAACCCTGATAATTTAGTGGTCGGACAAAGCATTGCAGTTTTATATACAGAGGTAACACATACGGTAGTAGCCGGCGATACATTGTATGGGATTGCGGAAGCTTATGATGTTACCCCTACCCAGATTCTTCAGAATAATCCCTGGATAAGTGAAGAGGAAGGATTAGTTCCAGGGCAGTTGGTTGTTATCCGTTTTCGTAAGGATGAGAATTTTGGAAACATTACAATCAATGGCTACGCTTATCCATTTATTGATCGGACCGTACTTAGGAAAACCTTACCTTTCCTTACTTACCTATCCATATTTAATTATGGATTTACGCCGGAGGGAGAGCTGATTCCTGCGGATGACGAAGAACTGATACAAATTGCAGATGACTTTGGCGTGGGTTCCTTATTGGTGCTTGCTCCGATGAATGCCCAAGGTACTTTCAGCAGTGAACTTGCACATGAAATGTTTATTAATACAGAAGGACAAAACCAATTAATTCAGAATATCTTGACTACTTTAGGACAAAAAGGTTACCGGGGTGTTGATATTGACTTTGAATACGTGTTACCGGAAGACAGGGAATCATTTATTAACTTTATCAGAAATATGAAAAATGCCTTAGCACCGGCTGGATATATATTAACCGTGGCCTTAGCACCGAAAACCTCCGGTGAACAGCCCGGTCTCTTATATCAGGCACACGATTATCCTACTATTGGCGCAATTGCAGATTTGGTGTTACTTATGACGTATGAATGGGGTTATACTTTCGGACCTCCAATGGCAACATCACCGCTTGCAAGTGTCAGAAGGGTTTTGGAATATGGTGTTTCCGTAATTGATCCGGATAAAATATTAATGGGAATGCCAAATTATGCCTATGACTGGCCTTTACCTTTTATAAGGGGGCAGACTAAGGCCGAAAATATCAGTAATGTGCAGGCTATTGAACGGGCGGCTCAGTTTGGAGTAACCATACAATTTGATGAACCGGCACAAGCACCGTTTTATTATTACACAAGTGAGGAGGGTGCTGCCCATGTGGTTTGGTTTGATGATGTCAGAAGTATGAATGCGAAATATCGCTTAATACCGGAATATAATCTCCATGGTGTCGGAGTATGGCAAATTATGAATTTCTTCCCGCAGAGCTGGCTGGTAGTGAATAACCTTTTTACAGTAACAAAAGTTTAAACGGCCAATACAAAAGATATATTATTAAACCTATGCAGATGTATGATTGTATCACAGTTATAAAAAGGTCTGTTGCAAAGTTCAAAATTTATCTTACTTGGGAGAGAATATAGTTTATATTCCAGACCCAACCTGATAAATTTACTTTTAGCAACAGACCCTATAAAATATCTATTATGTCTGATCATGTATATAATTAATATCTGGCAGTCAAAGCGGATATTCTTAGGTCCGCTATGCTACTTGGCTCTATCCCTTATACCTGCTACGCAGGTAAGGTTAAATCATCTGTTATAAACCGGAAGGAACACGCTTTACGAGTTTCTTCGGTTCGCCTGCGGGTTCGAATTATTGCATGCAAGCTTGCTAATTCTCACTTTGCTTTCGCGGAAATTAAATTTAATCCGCGTTTAATACACGGCTTAAAAATTCCCTGGTACGTTCTTCCCTTGGATTGTTAAAAATCTGTTCCGGACTTCCCTCTTCTGCTATAACACCTTTGTCCATAAATACAACACGGTTGGAAACTTCTTTAGCAAATCCCATTTCGTGAGTTACTACTAACATAGTAAGTCCTGACTGTGCAAGTTCTTTCATAACCTTAAGAACCTCACCTACCATTTCAGGGTCCAGGGCTGATGTGGGCTCATCAAATAACATTACATCCGGTTCCATGGATAAAGCCCTGGCTATTGCCACACGCTGTTTTTGTCCGCCGGATAACTGTCTTGGTTTCGCATTGATGTACTGTTCCATACCAACTATTTTTAAGTATTTCATGGCAACTGTTTTCGCTTCTTCCTTGGAACGGCCAAGTACTTTAACCTGTCCAACCATACAATTACTTAGAACATCATGGTTATTAAACAGGTTAAACTGCTGGAACACCATGCCAAGTTTCGTACGGTAAGCATAGATATCGTGCTTATTATCCAAAATATTTTCTCCATTGTATATAATCTGTCCGCCGGTAGGCTTTTCTAACAGGTTAACACAACGAAGCAGAGTTGATTTGCCGGATCCTGAAGAACCGATGATACAAACTACTTCACCTTTATTTACTGAGAAATCAATATCTTTTAACACTTCATGAGACCCAAAGGACTTACTCAGATGTTGAATATCAATTACTTTTTCCATTCTATTAACCTAACCTCTTTCCCTGTATTTTTCCTAAACCTGCATCTGATTACCCATCATAATGTAATTATCCGGGCCGTCTAATTTTCTTTCAATTGCTCGTAAAATTCTTGTCACTGTAAATGTCATGATAAAGTACAATACACAGGCGACCGCAAAAGATTCAAAATACCTGAAATTATTACCTGCTACGGACTTAGTCTGGAAGAATAATTCGGATACGGCAATTACATTTAATACGGAGGTATCTTTAATATTAATTACAAATTCATTACCTGTTGCGGGTAAGATGTTACGGATAACCTGCGGCAATACAACATGCAGCATGGTTTTAATGTGGTTCATGCCAATTGCGGCAGCTGCTTCAAACTGGCCTTTGTCTATGGAAACGATACCACCGCGGACAATCTCAGACATATACGCACCGGTATTAATGGATACGATAAATATTGCTGCAACGGATTTATTCATATCAATGTGAAACGCCTGTGCAGAACCATAATAAATAACCATGGCCTGAACGATCATAGGTGTACCACGGAAGAATTCAATGTATGCTGAAAGTATAAAATTAATAATTTTTAATATAATTTTTTTAAACCCGCGTTCCGGTACCGGTATGGTACGAACGACTCCTACCATTAATCCAATCAGGGACCCTAAAATGGTACCAATGATAGAAACATATAGAGTAACCCCGGCTCCCCGTAAAAACATCGGCCAGTTATTTGATATAATCTTCATAAGCCAATCCAGGCTCATATTATTACCTCCTTAGATGTAAATAACAAAATTAGAATTGCTGAATTCTGTCAGATTTATATTCTAAAAGTTTTCAACAAATTTGAGTCTGGTTTACCAGACTCCAGCGCTGACACATTGTCACTTTAGTGATAATTTCATCTTAAGCGTAAAACGTATCCCCTGGGGGTTTCTATCTTATAGGACGAACTTTCCTATGAAAGATAGAAACCGGCTGCCTTCTTTATACACCCGGTTTCGTAAGTATTCTCATTACTGAGCTGCTGGCTGATTTAATATAGCAGTATCCATAATGCTTGTACGTTCTTCTTCTGAGATACCTGCCAAAATTTCGTTGATTTTAGCAGTAAGTTCACTTCCCTTAGCAACACCAACTGCAATTGCTGTATCATCATCCGATGTTTGAAATCCGTCTGTAAATTCTACCATGGCAAAATTTTCATTAGCACTGGAAGCGCTGACACCCTCAGGACGTTCTGAAACATAACCGTCTATAATTCCGGATTCCAGTGCAACTCTCATTGCCGGGAAGTTGTCCATAGCAGTTTCCTTTTGAACACCTTCAATCTGATCTATAACTGAATAATGAAATGTATTTAACTGAGCCGTAATTTTAGCTCCCTTAAAGTCCTGAATAGATTTGGCACTTTCATATTTGCCGCCTTTTTTAACAACCATAACCAAATCAGATTTGTAATAATTATCTGTGAAATCAATGGTTTCTTTTCTTTCAGCCGTAGGTGACATACCTGCGATAATTGCGTCTATCTTACCGGAAGTTAAAGCCGGTACAAGACCATCCCATTCTGTTTTTACAATTACTAATTTTTTATCCAAACCATCTGCAATTTTCTTTGCGATCTCGACATCATAACCGCCTGCAAATTCCGCTCCGCCCTCTATTGCTACACCACCGTTGGAATCATCCATCTGTGTCCAGTTAAATGGTGCATATCCTGCTTCCATACCTACTTTAAAAGTATCTTCTTCAGTTGTACTTGCTCCCGTATTTTCAGAAGCGGTAGCTGCATCCCCTGATGTGGTCTGTGCCGTACCAGGATTCCCGGAATCGGTTTTAGTTCCGCAGCCTGCTAATAAACAAACTACCGATAATGACATTGCTAATAATACACCTAATTTTTTCTTCATATCTTAGTCTCTCCTTCTTTTGATCAATTTAATTCTAAATATTCTTTGTTCTATTCAAGGAAAACCTGATGTAACACCTTATGCCGGTTTCCTTGGTTCATATATGCCATCGCATTTGCTAACGCGAAAAAAAAGACCTGAGGAAACCTCAGGTCTAATATACACATTGACCTAATAACCCCCTTCTTTCCCAAACGAGATAGCACAACTCAACAAACTGGGATGTTCATTGAGACAGTCCTACAGCTATTAACTGCAGGCCCAGCAGATAATCCTGAGTATATTATCCACTTCGGCGACATTTCCTTCTCAATAGCATCTTTGCTTCTCAAACTCCGCTAAAGACTGTTAAATATCGCGCCTCTACCTCACCTGCAAAAGTGAGGTTATGATTAAATTATGTTATATATCTTACAACAACAATCTATATCTGTCAATCTGCCAAATTAAATTTCTTACTAATTCTTTTTATCATTTTACACAATTATCCATAATCAGGGAAAGTATTAGTTTGATGAAACTTAATTAAAGGAGGGTAAAATTTTTAGTTATCGGCTGATTTCAGTAACCATCCCATATTTTTATCATACTATAAAATTAGTTTATTATAACTTTTCTTTGGAATAAATTTGGAGGTAATTATATGATAAAACTTGATGCTGTATCTGTTGGAAAACTGGTTACTGTCGAAGAATTATCATCCACTGATAAAGCAAGAGAAAGAATGCTTGCTTTAGGATTAACTAAGGGAGCTAAAATTGAAGTTATTCGAAAAGGTCCCAGCGGTGATCCCACCATATATAATATCCGTGGAGCAATGATAGCCTTACGTAAAGAAGAGGCTTCCCTTATAACCGTATTGGATATTTAAATAAACCACGAGCGAAATAAAGAAATTTAGGATGTAAAAATAAGCTTAGGAGGTTCGTAATGGGTTTAACATTTCAATCGATACAATCCTGTTCCCTGACAGATATTTTTCAGATTGATAAAACTGAGAAACAGTATGTCATTGCCCTGGCGGGCAATCCAAATACAGGTAAAAGTACTGTTTTTAATGCGTTAACCGGACTACATCAGCATACCGGCAACTGGCCGGGTAAGACTGTAGTTAATGCCAGAGGTGAATATACCTATAGCGGATATGATTATGTTCTGGTGGATCTGCCGGGTACTTATTCGTTATTTGCCACCTCGGCAGAAGAAGAAGTTGCCAGGGATTTCTTGTGTTTTGGAAATTCTGATACCGTAGTGGTTGTATGCGATGCAACTTGCCTTGAACGAAATCTAAATCTGGTTTATCAGGTTATGGAACTTACGAATCGTGTCATATTATGTGTCAATCTCATTGATGAAGCAAGGAAAAAAAATATTCAGGTAGATGCGGCGGGAATTGAAAAAGAATTAGGTATACCTGTAATTTTATGTGCTGCCAGAAATGGTACCGGTCTTTCGGAATTGAGAGAAATGATATATAAAGTGACTACAGGTGAAGTTAATCCAAGTCCGAATCCTGTCCGTTACAGTAAGGACATTGAAGAGAAAGCTGCTGCATTGATTCCTGTATTAGATGAGAATGTAAAAGGAATTAATACCAGATGGCTGGTCTTGCGGCTAATTGACGGAGATACCAGGTTTCTGGATTCCATCTTAACAAATTTAAATCACCCTCTGCTAAATAAATATATTTCCACCGAATGTTCCTATGAAATGGAAGCAGAAAAAAAGAAAATACGGGACGAAATAACAAAACAACTTTATCAGAAAGCTGAGGATATTAAAGTTAAATATGTAACACAAGACTGTTTAAAAATGAATCGGGACAGAATAATAGATAATTATATAACATCCAGAATATTTGGAATTCCTCTTATGCTGCTTGTTTTAGCAGTTATCTTCTGGATTACCATATTCGGAGCCAATATACCCTCAACAATGTTATCCAATGTACTTTTTAACCTTGAGGACAAATTAACTCACCTCTTCAACCTTTTAAATGCCCCCGAATGGCTGCACGGAATATTCGTTCTTGGACTTTTTAGGACCATGTCCTGGGTTATTTCCGTTATGCTGCCTCCTATGGCAATATTTTTTCCTTTATTTACGATCTTAGAAGATTTAGGGTATCTTCCACGGGTAGCCTTTAATATGGATCATTTATTCAAAAAAGCCTGTGCCCATGGCAAACAATGTCTCAGTATGTGTATGGGATTTGGTTGTAACGCGGCAGGTATTGTATCCTGCAGAATAATCGAATCACCAAGAGAGCGGTTAATAGCAATATTAACGAATAATTTTGTTCCCTGTAATGGAAGGTTTCCTACTTTAATTGCCATATCCTCTGTTTTTCTTGTTACCAATACAGGTTTGAATTATGGAATACTTCCGGCTTTATCCGTAACTGGGCTGGTCATTTTCGGAATCATCATAACGTTACTGGTCTCCTATGGATTATCCAAAACTATATTAAAGGGTATCCCATCCACCTTTACCCTGGAACTGCCTCCGTACCGGGCACCCCAAATAGGCCGTGTTCTTTATACTTCCATAATAGACAGAACACTTTTTGTACTTTGGAGAGCCGTTGCCGTAGCAGCCCCGGCCGGCATTTTTATCTGGATTCTCGCCAATATTCATGTAGGTGATTTAAGTATCATCAGCCATGTTGCATCGTTTCTGGATCCTTTTGCAAAAATGATTGGGCTGGACGGTTATATTCTAATGACTTTCCTGTTAGCTCTTCCGGCGAATGAGTTAGTACTGCCGATTTTAATAATGAGTTATTTATCAACGGGAGCTATGGTACAATATGATAATATTGAATCTTTAAGAACAATCCTTATAAATCATAACTGGACCTACCTTACAGCACTAAATGTTATGTTATTCAGCCTTCTTCACTGGCCTTGTGCGACAACCCTTTTAACCATCCACAAAGAAACCGGAAGCATTAAATGGACTATTCTTGGTGCTGTTATCCCTACACTTATTGCAGTAATAGTATGTTTTATTACAGCAACTGTTTTTCGGGTATTTAACTGGGTATAGCAAATATTATTTCATGGACAATAAAACGGAGAAATACTTTAGGCATTTCTCCGTTTCTTAATTATCGTTTATCTTTGGAATTCCGAAAGTTAAAAAAACTATCCCTAACCTGGGGATTGCTGTCAAAGAAATCAATAAAATCCCGTATACCAAGTAATATTTCGTTACTTATGGTATGTTCCATTTTTTCGGTACTTTCTAAAAGACCGTCTTTTATGTTCAGTAATGTTAAAAAGCGCTCAATTAAATTATGCCGGTTCAGTAATGCTTTTCCTATTTCTGCCCCACTTGTTTCAAGCATTATAACACCATACTTTTCATATTTTAACAAATTTATATCCGCTAATTTTTGAATCATTTTGGTTACGGAGGGCGGTTGTACATTTAGTGCTGCCGCAAGGTCGTTTACCCTGGTAAATCCGTTTTCCTCTGAAAGTCTGTATATCATCTCCATATAATCTTCTGCCGATGCAGATAAGAGTTCCTGGTCTTTTCTCATATATTCCCGAAATGTAAAAAATTCTTGTTCCTGCATAGTAAGCCTCTGGCTTAAAACTTTTATTAATCTTATTATATGATAATGCACTGCTAAATATGGATATAGATTAAACGAGTGAAAAATTCAGTTTAGGTACGATACTTACGGGTCCCTCCTTATGTTTATTACTAACGCAGGAATCCACTTGGTATTTTCAAACATACTTTCCAGAAATATTTTGTAGAAATTTGGAATACAAACCGTTACAATGAATTAAGAAGTATTATGTAAACCACTACTAACCTCGGGAGGTTATTTAATGAAAAAAATTTATTTTATAATACTGTCAATCCTGATACTGGTTTTAGTTGGCCTGGCAGGATACCAGTATGTGAATAAAGATAAGACAGAACTTGAGATGTCCTACCCCTCATTTTTAGATGCAGTAAATGAACATCAAGTGGAATCCGTTATTTATGATATAAACGGCAATACATTCAAAGCAATGCTTAGCAAAGAACCAGATAATATTTATATGGTTCCAAATCCCAAAACTGAAGATTTTATTGAATATTTACTGACCAATAATATTACCGTAAATTACGGTCAGAACAGTACCGGATTGAAATTTTTACAATTTGGTTTTCTCATCCTGATCGCCGGTGGTGTCTTCTTGTATGTTCGTAAAGGAGGCAGTAACAAACCTTTAATTTCGGACGCAAATAAATCTGCCAGTGCTTCAGCTATCACTTTAAATCAGATTGCCGGTAACACGGAAGCTAAATTAATGGTTGAGGATATTATTGAATTTATAAAGCAGCCTGAAAAATACGCTGCTGTCGGAGCCAGAATGCCCAAAGGCCTTCTTCTTTATGGCCCGCCCGGAACCGGTAAAACTTTAATGGCAAAAGCTATTGCCGGAGAAGCAAATGTACCTTTTTATGCCATGAGCGGTTCGGATTTTGTTCAGATGTACGTCGGTGTAGGTGCCAGCCGTATCCGAAATCTGTTTAGCAAAGCAAAAAAGAGTGAAAAAGCAGTAATTTTCATTGATGAAATTGATGCAATAGGTAAAAAACGCGCAAGAAACACTTCTGCCAGTAATGATGAACGAGACCAAACCCTGAATGCACTTCTGACGGAAATGTCCGGCTTTCATGAGAATAAAGGAATTGTTGTAATCGGTGCAACCAACCGATTGGATACATTGGACGAAGCACTTTTAAGACCAGGCCGTTTCGACAGGCAAATAGAAATCGGACTACCCGATGTGAATGCCAGAAAAAAAATACTGGATCTGTATGCAGGCAAAAAACCTATATCCGATGATGTTGATTTAGATGCACTTTCAAAATCCACCGTATATTTCAGCGGTGCCATGTTAGAAAATCTTTTAAATGAAGCTGCCATTAATGCTGCCAATGAGGAACAGCCGGTAATAAATATGGAACATATTGAAAAGGCATTCTATACTGTAATTGCCGGAGCACCTATGTTAGACCGCAGTTTTATCTCTGATCGTGATCGCAGGATTACCGCTTATCATGAAGCCGGACATGCATTGGTAACCAAACTTCTCCAGCCCGATCATTATATTTCCAAAGTTACTATTATACCCAGTGTCAGAGGGGCCGGAGGTTTTAATCTAAGTATTCCGAAAGATACCATGTTCCAGACACAGAAACAAATTAATGCCAATATACAAATGCTGCTTGCAGGCAGAGCAGCAGAAGAATTAATCTTTGGAGAAGAGGAAATCACCACCGGTGCCAGCAATGACATTCAGAAAGCTTCCTCCATCATAGTGGATTATATTAACAAATATGGTATGGACCAGGATATGGGGTTATTCAGTACGGCTGTTTTACTGGATGGATTTGATCGTGAGCTGGTGAACAAATGCAGGAATCAGATGAATATCCTATATGATGAAACCAGAAAACTACTGGAAGCTAATTTAGAACTTCTTGAAAAGATCACTTCCGAGCTATTAGAAAAAGAATCTTTGAATGGGGAAGATATAGAACGAATCTGCGCTTAATTTTGGCCAAGGATGATGATAGTTTTAACGTTTTTATTCATTATGTTATTATTAAAAACGACATATATAATGGAATTTAATTCATAGAAAATGCAGTTAAACGGTATAATAAGTTTAACTGCATTTATTTTAATATCTTTATAGATAATAGTAGGTATGTTATTATTTTGCGTAAAATCGTTTAACGGAGTTTCTTATTGGGTTTTAATCAGATACCAAAATTTCATAAAAACGCAGACAAAAACAAGTGTTCCATCCTTTATGGCGGTTCATGGAATCTGTCATACATCAAAAGCGCTTCATGAATCACCCGACTTTTGTTATATTACAATTTCAATCTGGTTTCCATCCGGATCCAGAATACAGCTTTCATAATATCCATCCCCCGTAGTTCTTGGCCCGCTGATAACCTTATAACCGTCTTCTGCTAATTTATCAGTCAGTTGATCAACCATCTCCATGCTTCCCACACTGAAAGCCAAATGAATAAATCCCAGATGATTGAGTTTTTCCGGACTGTCTTTCAAATCGGTTAAAAACATAAGTTCCAGTCTGGTATCATCATCAAAGGTAATAAAATAAGACTGAAAACCTTTTTGTTTGTTTTCATATAAATGATTGGCCTTTCCTCCAAAATAAGTAATATAAAACTGCCTCATTCCTTCCAGATTACTGGTGTAGAGTGCTATATGATTAATTTTCACTTTCTAAGCTCCTCCCTTTTTTACCAAACATATCCACATTAACAGTTATTTTATAAAAATTAATCCACCATGCATGCGGGTAGTTAAATACCATTTCAGTAAATCAAACTGGATTGCCCTTCCCTCGTCCGATGCGGTTGCAATCAAACTGCCTTCTTTAATTTCCGCACTGGTAATTGTTATCCAATGCCAGGCTTGAAGACTGGTTTCCTCACCCCTTGACAGATTCAAAAATGCCAGTGGGCAGTCTGCTGTAAGTCCCCGGCATACGAATTCGGTTAATTTCTCAGCATTTCTTTTCTTGGTAAAACAATTCTCTACCGAAAATACTTCGGTTTCTATTAAAACGCCCCTATCCTTAGCAAATTGGGTTATACCGCTGACAAATTTGTCTACATGATTGACACCCATGGCGCCGGGAGTTACATATTTAAAAAGTTCATTCATATGTTTTAGAAACTCTTTTTTTTCCAAGCTATTTGGTATAAACAGTTCCTTATATTTCTCCCTGGTCTGGGCAAGATAAGCGGTTATATTAGAAGCACAGGTTGGACCGCACCCGGCTTCCCTATTCCATGTTTTTGTATACCAAACCTGATTTGCACCAAAATACGTTTTATGTTCCAAACTGTCTGTAATATTTAACAATTCTGGTTTATTGATAGAAACAATCATATACCAACCTTCTTTCTATCCGGATTTGCAGAAACTTAGTATAATAGCTTATCCGGCTGCTTAACAATAAATCTAATATAATATTTATGTTCCTCAATTATATGCGGTATTATTATTGAATGCAACTAAAAATTTCAGGCAATTTAATGAATAGTTAAATTGCAACCTCAAATACTAATACTCTCATATCGGAATCTCCGGTGTTTACTAATCCGTGGGTTCCATATGGTTTGTTACGGATTACAGATCCGCTTTTCACTTCAAACGAATTTCCGTCCAAATGCATAATACCCTTTCCCTCTAAAACCACATAGATTTCTTCATCATTTTCATGCTTATGATCACCGATTGTTGTACCCGGTGGCAGAATTGTATAATTCATAAACCGAAGTCCTGATTTAAATTCTTCACCAGAAAATAACTCTTTGTGTTTTAAAACACCGACTCCATTATGGCAATTGTTCAAGTCTTCAAGCTCTACTTCATAAAAATTTTTAATCTGTACCTCGTTCTCCATTTATAACCTCCAATATTTAAAAATCGGCTTTATGATACATTATTTATGGTAGCTTTAGCGATATGCAACACCTTGATATATAATATTGCTAAACTGCTTCATTACTTATTTTCACTAACTTTCTTTACCTTCTTGTAAAAAAACAGCTTAGCTTTTACTAAACTGTTTTTCGTTCTTATATTTATATTCTATATATTATTCCGTTAATTTACTTATTAAATCAATTTAATATAAATTATCTGCATAAAACAACCATTACATCATTTACATTGGTACCTGTTGCACCTGTCATAATCAAGCCGTCCACAGCCTTTAATCCATGATAAGAATCGTTATTATTCAGTATTTCTTCGAGATCCATACCAAGCTGTTTTAATTTATCCAGAGTTTCTCCATCCACCATACCTCCGGCAGCATTCGTTGGGCCGTCAGTACCATCGGAACCCAGGGAAAAGATAAGGGTATCTTGCATTCCTTCAATTCCTGCTGCAGCAGTTAATGCTAACTCCTGATTTCTTCCTCCTAAACCGGTACCCTGAATTTTAACGGTAGTTTCACCTCCTACGATAAGAGCACAAGGTGCTTTCAGCCCGTAAAGGTTTCCATTACGGATTTCCCTGGCCATAGAGGATAAAAATTTACCTGCTTCCTTCGCTTCACACTCTAAGGTTGATGATAAAACATAGGGAGTATATCCAAGTTTTTTTGCATTTTCAGCTGCGGCTTTACACAATTCACTGACACTTCCGGTAATTACGGTTTCTACATTGCTTAGTTCTTTGGGAGTTTCATTGTTTAAAGCGTTCAATATGGCTTCATTAAATTGCAGATTATATTTTTTAATAATATTTTTTACATCCATAACTGTAGAACTGTCCGGATAAGCCGGTCCGGAAGCGATGGAATCTAAACGGTCACCGATTACATCGGATAAAACAATAGAATAAACTTTAGCTGGAGCACAAAGAGACGCAAATTTACCTCCTTTTACATCGGACAGATGTTTCCGGATGGTATTCATTTCGACAATGTTTGCACCGCTCTTAAGTAAATCCCCGGTAACTTTCTTAATATCCTCTAAACTAAGACCTTCCGCCGGTTTTTCAAATAATGCGGAACCGCCGCCGGAAACTAAAAATATTACCTGGTCCTCATTTGTTAATCCCTTAACGGCTTCAATCGCGCGAACCGTACCAAGAACTGAATTTTCGTCCGGTACCGGATGTCCTGCCTCAATAATTTCAAACCCTTCCATATCTCCCTGAGAGTGTTGATATTTCGTTACTATGACACCTTTTTTAATGGATGAACCAAGTATATTCTTTGCAGCTTTCGCCATAGTCCAGGCAGCCTTACCTATGGATATTACTATGATATTCCCTGAAAATGATTTATTTGCAAGTGCTTTTTCCACTGCTGTCTGAGGAAGTACATTTTTAATGGATTCCTCAATTATTATTTGTGCCTCGTTTTGTATCTGACTCATGTTTATTCCTCCGTTGTAATTTAATCTCCGATAACGGCTCCGGAAATCTTAGCATAATATTTTGCTAAAGCACTATGATCATCGCCACCGCAATTATCAGCATGCAGTGTTTGGAACCTCTCCATTACCTGCGCGGTAAGAGGAAGAGGTGCTCCGACTTCATGAGCGGTATCTAATGCATTATTTAAATCTTTTATTTGTAAATTAATTTTAAACCCAGGTTTAAAATTATTTTCCATCATCATAGGAACAATATGTGGCATTCCTTTAATTATTTATTTACGATATTAATAGGATCACCCTTAAGGAAATCTTTCAGATTCTTCACAGCAATCTCCATCAGCCTTTGTCTGGATTCCTTAGGTGCCCAGGCAATATGAGGTGTAATTATAATATTTTTTGCAGAAAGTAAAGGGTTATCCTGTTTTATAGGTTCCGTTGAAACTACATCAACGGCTGCTCCCGCTACTTTCCCGCTGTTTAAAGCATCCCTTAAATCCTCTTCTACGATAAGTGGACCTCTGGAATCATTTATAATCATTACGCCGTCTTTCATCTTCGCTATTGTTTCTTTATCGATAATTCCCTCTGTTTCAGGGAATAAAGGACAATGCAGGGTAATTACGTCGGAATTTGCAAGTAATTCATCCAATTCCGCATATTTACAGGTCTCATTTTCCAGCTCCGGATGTCGATTACGGGAATATGCCAAAACTTTCATACCAAGAGCCTGGGCAATTTTCGCCGTACCTTGTCCGATCCGGCCAAATCCAATGATACCCATAGTTTTCCCTGCCAGTTCGATAAGAGGGTAATTCCAGTAGCAATAGTCTATGCATTTGGCCCAGTCGCCCTTTAAAACACTGTCAGAGTGGGACCCGACATGATGACACAATTCTAATAATAATGCTATGGTAAACTGACTTACTGCAGCGGTACTATAAGCCGGTACATTAGTAACAGGAATTCCTTTTTCCTTTGCTGCTGCAATATCTACCACATTATATCCGGTAGCCAATACACCTATAAACTTAATATCCGGGCAGGCATCTAATATTTCTCTGTTAATAACCGTTTTATTGGTATATATAATTTCAGCATCGCCGATTCTTTCTATTGTTAATTCTTTTGGTGTCCGGTCATAAACGGTCAAATCCCCGAGGGCTCCAAGACTATCCCAGCTTAAATCCCCTGGATTTTCCGTATATCCGTCCAATACGACTATCTTCATTTTCAAACTCCTTTTAAGTAATATATCCGTCCGAGATTATACACATGTTCTAATTATATATTAAACCTATATACTTTATCAATACACTTTAATTACGATATTGAAATGATAAGAAATGAAACCCAAATCTCTTCCTATCCCTTATTAATTATGAGGAAAATTGAAGTAAATTATTGGCAGTACCAATTAAAATATCATTCATATATATGGTACATAAAGTATCAAGTCCATCACAATGCAACAGAACCTTAGGACAATTTAATAACGTGACTGCCGAAAAACTGCATTTAAACTCTTACTCCTGTTCCAATGTCTCAATCATAAATCGATATATACTTTGGATAAGGGATTGCCTCTTGCTTTAACTAAAATATAATGGAATTTTATATCATTTATTGAAAACGCTTTCTATACTTCCGTATTAATCATGATAGATTGTTTTTCAGTTCTCCATATCTCTCTAATCTCTTTTGTACATTTTTTAATTCTTTTAGCTGTTCCTCTAAGATAGGATTATGTGACACAAGACCTACTGACTGCAATATATGAAATACCTCCCTTACCGGCATACGGCTTATATTTAACTGTTTACTTAATTCTACTTTCTTGATCTTATCTCCTGATTTTAAAGTCCGGTTCATAATATCATCCCGTATTTTTTGTGCTACCATTACTGCTATGGATTCCTGCACAACAAACTAATTCGTTATTTTTCGGGTTGTCTGCCTGATTACCAACGAGGTGGGAATTCGAATTACCTCAGGTTTATATTCAACCTCTCCGGTGATGATAGCACTTAAGATTCCGGCTGCTTCTTTGCCGATTGACTCTCTATCCTGATGAACCGTTGTAATTGCCGGTGCTACATATTCACATAATGGCAAGTCATCAAAACCGACCAATGATATATCCTCCGGTATTTTAAATCCCTGGTTGGTTAAAACCGATACTGCTGCGGCTACATATTCATCATAGGAGGCATAGATAGCCGTAGGCATGTCATCCCAGCATTGGCTTAATAATTGCCGAATTGCCTGTTCACCCGATTCTTTTGTAAATTTTTTTGCTTCTACAAAATAGGAATCCTTTCGTTCCAAACCTTTTTTTGTCATAAACTCAACATAGGCTTCATGCCGTTCCCTGGCAGCTACACTGCCCTCTAAATCTGAAGCGATATGTGCAATTTTCCTGTGTCCCAACAGGTATAAATGCTCCAGAGCCTGCAATGTTCCCAGTCGGTTATCAGATATTACGGTATATACACCCGGATATATGGTTTCAACCGATACCTTAGGCAGCTCCGATTCCAATACACTTTGCAGCGAATCATTGAACTTAACACTGCCTGCAAGTATTACACCGTCAACTCCTCTTGCATTGCATTTATCAAGAAGAGATAGTTTATCCGAACAGGCGGAATTATTTAGAAATATCGTATCATACCCGTATTTACCTATATTAACCTGAAAGCTTTGCAATATTTTATTAAAATGGGGGTGTACGATACCTAAACCTTTTTCTTCCGAATACAATACGCCGATAAGCCAGGACCTTTGAGTAGCTAAAGTCCTGGCATATTGATTTGGTGTATATCCTGTTTCTTCAACAGCTTTTTTTATAGCCTTTTTCGCTTTTTCACTGACACCATAATAATTATTTAAAGCTTTCGATATGGTAGAAATGGAATAGCCGGTCATTTTTGCTATATCATATATAGTTAACATGTTTTCCTCTTTTTAATATTTGATAAAAAATTATTTAATTGGTAAATTACATATTTTTCTTTAGAAAACGCTTTAATATTTTAGTATTATATTATATTTATTCTTTATAAGTCAATCCTATTTCATAAAATTAAGAGGCTGCTGCCAATTCTGCAGATTACTTAACTTGCCCCAATATCATTGAAAAATTCTTCTGCAAGTTTATATCCAGGAATTAAGCAACACCCTCATTTTGAAAGATAATATTTAATAAGTTTACATTACCTAAATAACGTTATATTACCTAAGAATCAAAATTTATTACTTTGGATTATAATTCCAAGTAAAAAATTTATTAGCTAACGCACCTCTCCGTCATACGTTAATATTACCTTGTATAAATCAGGTCTGCGGTCTCTGAAGATACCCCATTCCGTTCTTTGAAATGCTATGGTATCCAAATCAAATTCAGCCACCAGTATGGATTCCTCCGTCCTGTCTGCCTCAGCGATTTTCTCACCGACAGCATTGGTAATAAAAGAAGATCCGTAAAACTTAATACTGGAATCTCCAATTGTTTCGCTTCCGATCCGGTTTGATGCTACGACCGGCATTAAGTTACAAGCTGCATGTCCAATCATACACCGCTGCCAGTGATCCTTGGAATCAACCTCCGGACTTTCCGGTTCGGATCCGATTGCCGTAGGATAAAATAAGATTTCCGCTCCCATAAGAGCCATACATCTTGCTGCTTCCGGATACCACTGATCCCAGCAGATACCTACCCCGATTTTACCGTATCTGGTATTCCAAACCTTAAAGCCGGTATCACCGGGATTAAAATAATATTTTTCCTCATATCCGGGACCATCGGGAATATGGCTTTTACGATATACCCCCAGAACCTCCCCGTCTGCGTCAATCACAGCAAGAGCATTGTATCTGGCATTATTTTTCTTTTCATAAAAACTGATAGGAAGTACAACTCCCAGTTCTTTTGCTATCTTTTTGAAATGATTGATTGCCTTGTTTTTGGCTACTTCTTTTGCATAATGATAATAATCCGGTATTTCTTTCTGGCAGAAATACATCGTCTCAAATAATTCCTGCAGCAGAATTATCTGTGCACCCTGACTGGCTGCTTTTCGAACCATTTTTTCCGCTTTAGCAATATTTTCATCTATATTATCGGTACAGCTCATCTGTGTGGCTGCAACTTTTACCATTCTCATTAAAATTCCTCCTTTGGGTCAGATTCAACTGATTAACTTTTCCGAATACCAGCCGGCATCTGCTGTGTAATACAATGCACGTTACCGCCTTCCTTAATTAAAGGCATGCCGTCTACTTTTACTATTTTACGGTCCGGAAAAACCTTCTTCAAGATATCATAAGTAAGTTGATCCGTCTCTTTGGCATCATCTCCAAAAACGGGCAGAATGATTCCATTGTTAACCAAATAAAAATTAAGATAACTTAAAGTTAGTCTTATATCCTTATAATAGCGAACCGGAGGCTGGGGTATTTCCATTATATCCAATTTTCTCCCCTTTGCATCTGTTTCATTTTTTAAAATATCCAGGTTTTCCATGGTAATTTCATAATTAGGATCGTTTTTATCCTTGCAGGTTTGAATCAGAACCGTACCGGGTTTAGCAAAACAGGCTATATTATCAACATGCCCATCCGTTTCATCTCCAAACAATCCCTGATTCAACCAAATGACTTTCTCTACATTTAATGCAGATTTTACTTTTTGTTCTATTTCCTTTTGGGATAAATTAGGATTCCTGTTTGGATTAAGAAGGCATTGTCTCGTAGTAAGTAAAGTTCCTTCCCCATCAACATGGATGGATCCGCCTTCCAGTACAATTGGTACATTTAATACCGGTACTTTATAATGATTTAATACCTCCCCTGCTACCTTATCATCCAGATCATAAGGTTTATACTTTTCCCCCCAGGCATTAAACTTCCAGTTAATTCCTTTTAATTCATTCTCCTTATTTATAATAAAAGTAGGCCCATTGTCCCTGCACCAGGCATCATCATGGGGAATCTCCAGAATTTCTGCGTAAGTTTTGCATAATTCCCGAACCTCTTCCCCGTCGTTCTGATTTACAAGAATGGTAACTTTCTCAAATCCCGATATTGCTTTTACTACAGCAGCATAACCTTTACATACTTCTTCATAATTATCTGTCCAGACTAATGATTCCTTAACCGGCCATTCTATTAATGTTCTTTCATGTTTCTCCCATTCTGCGGGCATGAAAAAATTATTTTCTACTGACATATTTACCTCCAAATAAGCCCCTTTCTCTTTGTCCTATCTATTATACCGATATCAGCGACTTCTGACAATCCCTAATCCGATTCTACGGTATATATAAAAATTAAATAGTTTCACAATTGAATAAATTATAACAGACATATGTAAAATGCCGCAACCATTGATATTTAATTGTCAAATCAGGCTGTATATTTCATTTCTTATTGACATCTGTTGATTTCTTTTACATAATTATACTAATATTTAAGTGACAAAGAAGGTACTATCATGTTAATCCTCACTGCTGCGCTTTATTGTGAAGCGCTTCCTTTTATAGAATATTATCAGTTAAAGAAAGATACTTCTTTTATAAAATTCCAGGTTTTCAGGAATGAAGATATCATTCTTTTGATAACGAAAACCGGAGCCATACATGCTGCCATCGCAACGGCTTATTTATGCTCTCTGATCACCACATCTCCGAAAGATATATTCGTTAATATCGGTGTATGCGGTTCTGCTTTAAAAGAAGATACCCCGGGAACCGTATATTTATGTAATAAAATCATGGAATGGGATACGAAACGTTTTTTTTATCCTGATATCCTGTTTACTCATCCCTTTATGGAACGTAGTATTATAACCAGCCCCATCATTGTAAATACAGACAAGTTTCATACTGGCCAATCTGATTCCGATGAAATTGTTATTTGTGAATCTGTTATCAAACAGTCCGCTCTTGTTGATATGGAAGCAGCCGGTTTGTATCAGGCAGCCTCCTATTTTTATCAGCCCCATCAGTTGTTTTTCCTTAAAATAGTATCGGATAACTTAACAAATACGAATATTACTCCGGATAAATTATCTGCACTGGTACAAATAAATGTACCGTTTATAACGGGTTGGACAGCTAATATAAAAAGTGAATTTGATAAAAATGATTCTGCATTTACACCGGAAGAAGAAGATTATCTGGGAAAGCTGAGTAAAGATTTATCTTTGTCCGTATCCATGGAAAACCAGCTTATCCAGCTTTGTAAATATTATAAATTAAAAGAGGGAAACTTAATAGAGCCTATCCGGGAATTCTTTAAGGATATATCTTTACCCTGCAAAACCAAGATAGAAGGGAAGAAGTATTTTGAACAGCTTAGCAAAAAATTTATATAATCCTTATTTTTCCCATATATATATCGAAAAAGATGCCAAAAACCATCCGAAAACAAGGGAGATTCTTGCACAGTTTCCGGGTGCCCAAAACATTGATATAAATCACTATAAAGATGTATTCAACAGGGGACATCAGAATTATGCACTTCAAAAAGTAACTCCCAATCTGATACTCGCAATAAAAAAGCCGCCCTATGTTTATGAAGGGGCTCCAGTCTGTCAGGATTTTGGAAATCAGCACTTTTATTATTCTTCCTCCGTCATGAACTGTTTTTATGACTGCGAATATTGTTATTTGCAAGGGATGTACCCCTCTGCCAATCTCGTTATTTTTGTCAACCTGGAAGATATCTTTCATGAAGCGGAGAACTTATTAAAAAGCTATCCTGTTTATCTGTGTATCTCTTATGATACGGATTTACTGGCATTGGAAAATAGATTGGGCTACGTAAAGGAATGGCATGGATTTGCTGGTTCCCACCCTGACTTAACCATTGAATTACGTACAAAAAGTGCAAATTTTCATGTTTTAAATCATCTTAAACCAATTAATAATTTTATATTAGCCTGGACACTGACACCGGATTCCATACAGAAAACTTATGAACATCATACACCTGCTCTGAATGTACGTTTAGAATGTATTAAGAAAGCTATAACGAAAGGCTATACCGTCCGTTTATGTTTTGACCCCTGATCTATCAAAAGGATTGGAAGTATATATATAAAGAAATGATAACTACTGTTTTTTCAGGGTTACCTGCCGATAAAATAAAAGATATAAGTCTGGGGGTATTCCGGGTTTCTCATGATTATTTGAAACAGATGAGAAAGCAGCGGCCTGATTCAGTTATTATTCAATATCCTTATGAAAATGATAACGGTGTATGCCATTACGGAAAACAGGTGTCCCAGGAGATGATTTCCTATACCTATAATCAGATAAAAGAATTTATTCCCGAAAAAAATATATATGTATGGAAGGAAACACAGTAATGAAAGCAGCAATCGTCACCGGAGCATCCTCCGGAATCGGTCTTGAAATCAGTAAAATCTTAATTAATAATCAATACAGGGTATATGGAATAGGCAGGGATTTTAATGAATGCAATTTACCCTCGGAAGATTTTATTAAAGTTTCCCTAGATCTTACTAAGACATCTGAATTGATAACCAGAATAAAAGAAATAAGAAAATCCGATGAAATTCATATATTAATCAATAATGCAGGTGTCGGTTATTTTGGCCCCCATGAAGAATTAAATCCCGGAAAGATTCATGAAATGGTCACAGTAAATTTGGAGACTCCTCTTGTTTTAACCCAGCTGCTTTTAAGGGACTTAAAGAAATTCAGAGGATATATTATAAACATATCCTCTGTTACGGCTTTTAAATCAAATACCCATGGCTGTGCATACGGTGCAACAAAAGCCGGGCTATCAAGTTTTTCCGACAGTTTGTTCGATGAAGTAAGAAAATATGGTGTAAAAGTAATAACCATTCATCCGGATATGACAAGAACAAATTTTTACCGAAATGCCGGCTTTTGTGAAGGGATTACCGAGGATACCTATGTTAAACCGGAAGAAGTTGCCGATTCGGTAGATTTTATTCTGAACCAAAGGGAGGGTATGGTAATATCCGAAATCACCTTAAAACCTCAAAAACATCAGATTCGGAAACTTTAACTATAGAAACCAATATCGGTTTATACCAAAGCTTTACTAAACTTTTTACCTGCCCATTATCAATTTCCATGGGTCCCTTTTATTTTATCTTTGTCCAGAACAACTTCCTGTCCGTAAGCTGCCATTGAAAATACTTTTTCTGCTTCCTGAAGAGGCATACCTTTCATTATCATATGGCTGGGATCTGTTTCTCCTGTCTGGCTTTTTGAAAGGGAATATAGATATTGTACTCCCTGGGGTAAAAAACCTAACAATCGTGCACCGATTGCATCAGCTGCTACAGCATCCGTTGAAGCAATAACAAGACCTTTGGTATCCACTGCTTTTCCATCTGAGGGACCGGTACCGATCATGGCTTTATCAGCGCTGATGATAGCTAAATCAATTGGTATTTTTTTAGCCATGGCAGTAATAAAACCGTGGAGATCTTCATGAATACCCAGGTTCTTCTTAGGGAAACCATGGATTTCAGCAGGCGGCCACCCTAATGCAATATTTTTAACAGAAGCCGTTACCGTAGCTTCTTCATGTTGTTTTAACTGGCTGAAACTGATTAGTACGTCCATTCTTTCAATGAGAGTGTTGATTTTTGTTTTTGTAACTATGGAATGTTCCAGCTCTAATTCGGTATAAGGTCCATAGTTTAAATCAATAAACTGAACCTGTTCTGCTTCAATAATTTTATCATATCCAATGTTTTTAAATATCGTACCGGTTTCTTTTCCTCCGGAACCAGTGGCTACAATGATTTCTTTCGGATTAAAGCGTTTCACATACTTAATGAGTTCCTGCAGGGTATAAGGACCTACGACGGTACCTGTTTCAGGAGGTTTTTCATTCACCCAGTTCGGGGTAATAACAACTACTTCCCCTCCCCTAATTATATCCTTTACCGGCAGTAAATCCAAAGCTTCTGTCAGGGATTTCTGCTCGGATTCATTTTTTGTAATACTTACAAAAGCCTGTTTTATTTTTCTTTCTCTCATAACTGCTCCTATCAATTACGGCATATAAAGCCACAGTTGCCGATAATCATGTAATTTGTCAAGGATATTAATTACCAGTTATAAGTAAAAGTATACATTTCTAAGTTTTTAGCTTATATATTTGAAGGGATCTATTCCAACCGGATGAAACACGCTTCGCGTGTTTCTCCGGCTCGTGTGGGCGTTCGAATTATTGCAAGCTGGCTTGCTAATTCTCACTTTGCTTTCACGTAATCCGATGAAACACGCTTCGCGTGTTTCTCCGGCTCGTGTGCGTGTTTCGAATTATTGCAAGCAGGCTTGCTAATTCTCACTTTGCTTTCACGTAATCCGATGAAACACGCTTCGCGTGTTTCTCCGGCTCGTGTGCGTGTTTCGAATTATTGCAAGCAGGCTTGCTAATTCTCACTTTGCTTTCACGTAATCCGGATGAAACACGCTTCGCGTGTTTCTCCGGCTCGTGTGGGCGTTCGAATTATTGCAAGCAGGCTTGCTAATTCTCACTTTACTTTCACGTAATCCGATGAAACACGCTTCGCGTGTTTCTCCGGCTCGTGTGGGCGTTCGAATTATTGCAAGCTGGCTTGCTAATTCTCACTTTGCTTTCACGTAAATAATATAAAAAATTCCCTTAATTACCAGGGAATTTTTTATATTTACTATTTTGATTTTTTGTTAGAACCTGAAGAAACAGAAGATTGTGCACCAGATTTTTCTGATCCCTTTTTCTTCGGTGCCTTTTTTGGATTCTTGTCTCCCATAATGTTTCACCACCTTTTTTTCAATTTAGTGATATTAAAATTATTTTATCGCTTATTCCATATATTGTCAAACTATTTTTCCCATTTTGTCCCATTTTCATGTTTGTTTTCTCACCGAATTCAGACATTTTTTTCTTAAATTAATGAAACCATTTACAATTTTTACATGACTTTACTGTTTTTTTTTCGAATAGTATGCTATAATCAGGAATATTGAAACAAACATAAGGTACTTTTGAAACTATATAATTTACAGACTATAACATTGTTTCACAGTTACCTGTTAAAAAATAATCAAAAGGAGTGTAGATATTATGGGAAAAACCGCTTTGTTAGTAATCGATGTTCAGAATGCACTGGTAAAGGAACACCCTTATCAGGAAGATAGTATGATTCATTCATTGGAACAATTAATATCCAGCTGCAGAGATAAAGAAATAGAAGTTATCTATGTTCAGCATAATGGAGAGGAAGAGGAAAATCTTGCCCCCGGAACCGAGGGTTGGCAGATTTATGATAAAATAAAACCAACCGGTACAGAAAGAGTGTTTAACAAAGATTATAACAGTGCATTTAAAGGTACCGGGCTGCAGGATTATCTTGATACGAAAGAATATGCTACGTTAATCATCGCCGGAATGCAGACCGAATATTGTATCGATACTTCTATTAAAGTGGCTTTTGAGAATGGCTTTGATCTGATCATAGCCGAAGATGCCATTTCGACCTTTGACCAGCCCTCAATCTCCGCAAAGGAAATACGTGAATTTTATTTTTATAGAATCTGGAATAACCGTTTTGGAAAGGTATTAGAGAGTAAAGAAATCATAAAAAATTTATAAAGTTAAAAGTACTGGGATATAACCCGGTCTTAAGACCGATAAATACTTAAAACCTTTAACTGACAGTTATTAAAACGATACATACCAAAGTAATGATTTATTATCAACCGGGTAATTCGGATAACGAAAGGATTTTACATGATGAATAATACACTGATAGTATATTATTCTCTTTTCCAAAACACTAAGAGCTTAGCATTAGAAATTGAAAAACAGACCGGTGGTACTATAAGAGAATTAATTCCGGATAAGACTTATTCCTTTGACTATAATACCGCCTCTAAAGAAATAAGAAATGAAATTTCCCGAGGATTTTGCCCTAAGCTAATATCAGGAAATGAGTCAATAGATGATTATCAGACACTATTTATAGGGACGCCTAACTGGTTTAAAACATTAGCCCCTCCGGTGATGAGTTTTCTTAAACAACATGATTTTACAGGCAAAACCGTGATTCCATTCTGTACACATGGAGGCGGCGGATTTTGCCAAATTGAAAATGATATCGCAAAAGAATGTTCAAAATCAATAATACTACCCGGTATTGCTGTAAACGGTGCGGTTACACCGGAAGAGGTCACAAAATGGCTTGCGGCTATTGGGTACGAATTAAAATAAATTCTTATATATTATTAGGCGCAAACTAAGAGGATTTGGCCAGGAATTACACCGGGATTTCTCTTAGTTTGCGCTTAATTCGTTCCTTAATTAGCTTTTAATATACTTATCCGGTCTTTTCGAAAGTGATTTATAGAATTGAAAACTTATGATAATTCAAACATTCCGGTATATAACTGATAATATTTTCCTTTCTGTTCTATTAACTCATTGTGATTTCCCCGTTCAATTATCTCCCCATTCTCTAAAACCATAATAGCATGAGAATTGCGGACTGTGGAAAGTCTATGTGCTATAACAAATACTGTCCTGCCCTCCATCAGGCTATCCATACCTTTTTCAATCAGTGCTTCCGTTCTGGTATCTATGGAAGAAGTTGCCTCATCCAATATCAGTACAGGAGGATCGGCTACGGCAGCCCTTGCAATGGTTATTAGCTGACGCTGGCCTTGGGAAAGATTTGCACCATCTGATGTTAGCATAGTTTGATATCCATGGGGTAAATGTTTTATAAAGGAATGTGCATTAGCCAGTTTGGCGGCGGCGATCACTTCTTCATCACCGGCATTTAAATTACCGTAGCGGATGTTTTCCATAACTGTTCCGGTAAAAAGGTGTGAATCCTGCAAAACCATAGCTAAAGAGGATCTTAAATCATCCTTTTTAATTTTATTAATGTTAATTCCATCATAACGTATTTTACCGTCCGGTACGTCATAAAAACGGTTTATTAAATTCGTTATAGTCGTTTTTCCAGCTCCGGTTGAACCTACAAATGCAATTTTCTGTCCCGGTTTCGCATTCAGACTGATTCCGTTTAAAACGGTTTTGTTCTCTTCGTAACCAAAGACTACATTATCAAAGGTTACATCACCTTTAACCTGTGTATAAGTAACGGTTCCATCGGATTTATGCGGGTGTTTCCAGGCCCAGATTCCTGTATGCTCTTTTGCTTCCGAAATGTTACCGGAAGCATCCATTCTGGCATTTACCAAAGTCACGTATCCGTCATCAACCTCAGGTCTCTCATCGATCATATCGAAGATTCTTTCCGCTCCGGCAAGGGCTGATAATACGGAATTTAACTGCTGGGATATCTGGGTGATCGGCTGTGAAAAACTTCGTGTATACTGTAAAAATGCAACCACAGTACCCAGGGATATGGAACCCATAACTGCAAGCACTCCGCCGAAAACTGCGGTACAGGCATAAAGAATATGGGATAAGTTACCCATGATCGGCATTAAAATATTAGCAAATGTATTGGCATTCGTAGCTGCTTCACATAATTCATCATTTAATTTTTCGAATTGAGCTTTTGAGGTTTCTTCATGGCAAAATACCTTAACAACTTTTTGGCCTTCAAACATTTCTTCTATAAAACCATTGACTTTACCAAGCTTTTTCTGCTGGGCCTTAAAATACATGCCGCTTTTGCCGCCGATTTTTTTAATTACCTTTAACATGATAAATAACATACAGACCACTAAAATCGTAAGCTGCCAGCTGAACACAATCATCATGGTAAAAACGCCGGTCACAGTGATTGCTGAAGATATAAAGTTAGCCACACTGTTACTTAACATTTCTCGAATAGTATCCGTGTCGTTGGTATACCGGCTCATCAAATCCCCATGGGTATGGGTATCAAAATATTTGATTGGAAAGGATTCCATCTTATCAAATAAATCCACCCTTATTTTATATAAGGTTTTTGTAGAAACATTTAACATAATTCTGCTGAAAAGATACGTCGATACGGCACCTAGAAGATATATCAACCCCATTATTAGAAGGGTCTTAATAAAGCCTTTTAACAGGGCACTGTCATAGTTTCTTGCCAGCGGTTCAATATATCTGTCAATAACAGCTTTTAAAAAGGACGTACCGATAATCTGGGCACCCGCACTTAAAAGTATAAAAAATAATACCAATACTAACTGAAATTTATATTCTGCCATGTAATCAAAGATACGTTTTAAGGAACGTCCTACATTCTTAGGTTTATTACCCGGTTTTAGTTCTCTCATCGGTCCCGGCATTTTACTCATCCCCTTTCTGCTGTGACTCATATACTTCCCTGTATATCTTATTGTTTTTCATCAATTCCTCATGGGATGCAAAAGCGTCGATTTTACCATCATCCAGTACCAGAATACGATCTGCATCACATACGGAGGATATTCTTTGAGCAATGATAATTGTCGTTGTATCTGTTAAAGTTTCTTTAAAAGCCCGACGGATTTTACTGTCCGTTGCAGTGTCCACCGCACTGGTGGAATCGTCAAGAATAATGATTTTCGGTTTTTTTAATAAAGCCCTGGCGATACATAATCTTTGTTTTTGTCCGCCGGATACGTTTACGCCGCCCTGTCCCAAGTCCGTCTCTAAACCATCGGGAAAGGACATTATAAAATCATAAGCCTGCGCTGCCTTGCAGGCACTGACTATTTCTACCTCTGTTGCAGCTTCATTACCCCATTTTAAATTTTCCCTTATTGTTCCGGAAAACAGCACATTTTTCTGAAGTACCATGGCAACATCGTTTCTTAAAGTCTCTAATGCATAATCTTTTACATTAATGCCGCCGACTTTGATTTCTCCCTCCAGTACATCATATAATCTGGGGATAAGACTGACCAGCGTGGATTTGGAAGAACCGGTTCCTCCGATAATTCCAATTGTTTCACCGGAATTAATGTGAAAATTAATATCACTTAAGGTTAAATTTTCTTTATCTTTTGCATAACTAAAAGATACATGATTAAATTCGATCGAGCCATCTTCCACCTTATTTTGTAACCCTGTACTATTATCTTTGATATCAATCTCTTCATCCAATACTTCTACAATACGGGTCATGGATGCCCTTGAGATAACAAGCATAATAAAAATCATGGAAATCATCATAAGTGACATTAAAATCTGTGTGATATAATTGATAAAACTCGATATCTGCCCGATTTCGAAGCTGCCTTTCATTACCATATTTCCGCCAAACCATAAAACAGCCAGAATACAGCCATACATACTTATTTGCATAACGGGACCGTTTAAGATGATCAATTTTTCGGCTCTTACCTGAGCTTTCCTTACGGCGTTCGCAGAATTCTGAAATTTGGTTTTTTCATACGCTTCTCTTACAAAAGCCTTAACGACCCGTATTCCAACCAGATTTTCCTGCACATCGGAATTCATTCTGTCGTAAAGCTTCAGCATGGCAACAAATCTGGGATGTGCTTTGGACATAATTATGTAAAGGGCAAATCCTAAAAAAGGAATTGCAATTAAAAATACAATCGATAACTTTGCGTTCATAATAATTGCCATGATAGTGGCCCCGATTAACATGATCGGTGCACGGACCGCCATACGTATCAGCATCATAAATGCATTCTGCGTATTGGTAACATCCGTAGTCAGTCTGGTCACAAGTGAAGGGGTAGAAAATTTATCTACATTTGCAAAAGAAAAATCCTGTACTTTATCAAAAAGTCTCTTTCTCAGGTTCTTGGCAAACCCCATTCCGGCTATTGCTGCAAATTTTCCTCCCACCGCACCGAAGCAAAGGGAAATTAGTGCCATGGTTATCATTAAAATTCCCATTTTAATAATATAAGTGATACCCCCATTTCCCAATATTCCAATATCGATAATTTTTGACATAACAAAAGGAATTAAGATTTCCATCATAACTTCCCCCACCATTACAATCGGTGTAAGTATTGCGTATTTTTTATAGTCACCGATACAGGCAGCTAACTTTTTAACCATAATAACCTCCCTCTGCCGCAATGGCGGCATACAAATCCTGAGCGTCCATTTTACCTGAATAATTCATTAACATTATTAAGGCTCTTTTTCAATAAATTTTTAAACACTTCTTTCTCTTCACCGGTCATATCATTAACGATTACTGATTCAAGATTACAAATAAAATCCTTTAAGGTTTTAGACAGTTCTGCTCCCTTTTCTGTCAGGAGAACTTTCTTTATCCTCGCATCCGATACGTCCCCGAGTCGTTCAATCAGTCCGCTTTTCTCCATATTCTGAAGTATATTGGTTACGGAGGACCGTTTGATTGCAAAGTTCTGCTCGATATCCTTCTGATAAGCAAAAGAGCCCAAACTTTCACTTAAAAACCGTAATATTTTAACCTGTTCAATTGTAATATTATGATTTGATAAATTCTCATCTGCCAGATATTTAATATTTTTAGCAAGCCTTTGGATAAGAATTCCATTATCATCTCTATCCTCCGGTTTTCTATTCTGGTACATTATTCATTCACTCCTTTGTTAGATGTCTAACAATTAATATATACATATATTTTTTATTTGTCAATTATAAGATTATAATTCGGGAAATTGAATCATGAAATGATATATCTAGAATAATTTTTGATATAATTAAGAGAAATGAGTTTTATATTCTCTGTTATACTCTCCTGAATGCAAAGAAATAAACCATTGGAATTAATGCAAGCAATCTTGCTAATTCTCACTTTGCTTTCGTGGAAATAAACGCGGATATAAGCGGGCAGGAAATAGATTGCCGCTTTTATCCGCGCTGCTAAGTATAAATTCCAAAAAATATAATTGCATAATCAAAATGAAAATAATATAATTATGCAACAGATCTTTGGTTTAAATTACGATTACCTAACCAGATAAGCAGGCCTTACCAAAAACAATCAGCCTTTTAAATAACGGATACTTCTGCCTACATCGGAAAGTCCGTCCGGTGTTGGTTTATCATTTTCTACGATAAGCCATTCCATACCGATTCTTGCCGACATTTCCCTGATTCCTTTTATATTGTTGAAACCTTCTCCGATTGCGCAAGGCACTCCTTCAAAGCTTCCGTCCTTTAAATGTATCAATGAAATTACATCCTTATTGTCACGAATAAAAGAACAAGGCTCTACTCCTGCATTAAATACCCAAAAAGTATCTAATTCCAAATTACAGCTATCTCCTATTAAAGCCAAGGGCAAACTGCCGTCATCCAATATTTTAAATTCGTGGGAATGATTGTGGTATAATAATTCCATACCATTGTCAGCAACTGTTTTCTTTGCGGCACTCATTACTTTTACCACATGATCCACTTCTTCTTTATTACCGGTTGGCGCAAATGCACAAACCATATATTTGCAACCTAATGTTTTATTATACTGTACCAGTTCATCCAATTTAAATTCCAGGTCATTTAAACCATGATGGCTTGAAATAGCTTCTAAACCTATTTCGTCCAGAAAAGCTTTCAAATCATTTGCATCCATTCCTGCATAACCGGCGAATTCGACGCCATCATATCCTAATTCCTTAACCTTTTTGATATTTGCCTTAAATTCATCGGCATTCTGATACGTATCTCTTATGGTATACAACTGTAATCCTATCTTCATAATATCCTCCCTCTGCCACTACAGCGGCACACAATATTAAGGCCAATACCTTTCATCTGCTGGCTGTTTCATCCAGTGATAAATCACCAAGCAAAACCGTTAACGCCTAATTCTAATCAAAGTATACCGGTTTTCCTGTTTTAGCTGATTCATAAATAGCTTCCAGGATTCTGGTTACAACAGCTGCCTGTTCCGGTAATACGGTTAATTCACCTTTGCCCAGGATGGCATTGGCAAATACAGTTTGTTCTATTACCTGAGGGGAAGCATCTTGACCTTCATAAAAAGCAACTCCGCCGGCTTCCAAATTCGGTTTTGTCACAAATTGTTTGTCATGTTTTACACCATTAATACGAAGACCGTCCTGCATATCGGCACCGGCTTTGGTACCGCATAATACGGTTTTTGCTTCCATTACATCTAATGTATTTAAAGCCCAGCTGGACTCTAAAGTAATGGTTGCACCATTTTCCATAACAATGAAACCAAACGCACTGTCTTCTACACTAAATTCTTCCGGTTTCCAAGGCCCAAAAGCATTTCCCTGGTCAGTATCCTGATTCAGCTTGTGATAAGTTGTACCCACTGCATATTTAGGTTTATAGTTGTTCATTGTCCAGAGCGTTAAGTCCAGTGCATGAGTTCCGATATCAATTAACGGTCCTCCGCCCTGTTCATATTCATTTAAGAAAACTCCCCAGGTAGGAACGGCGCGGCGGCGGATTGCTTTTGCCTTGGCATAATAGATATCACCTAATACACCCTCTTCACATTCCTTTTTCAAATACTGGCTGTCACTGCGGTAACGGTTCTGATAACCGATCGTAAGAATTTTACCTGTTTCCTTAGCGGCATCTACCATGGTGCAGGCTTCTTTATAATTAATTGCCATCGGTTTTTCACACAAAACATGCTTATCCCCATAAAGCGCATCAACTGTTATAGCCGCATGGGAACGGTTTGGAGTACAGACATAAACTGCGTCCAGATCTTCTTTTAGTAATTCTTTGTAATTCGTAAAAACTTTCGCATCTTCTGTTCCGAATTCTTTGGAAGCTTTCACTGCTTTTTCTTCAATTATGTCACAAAATGCTACCATATCAGCATAACCGGCACTTTTAATTGCCGGCATATGTTTACCGTTGGCAATTCCGCCGCATCCTATAATACCTACTTTTAACTTCTCCATTGTTTCCTCCATACTTTGCAATTGTAATTTTATGATATTATGATTATAATAATTTTATAAAAATATGTCATGTCACTTAATGGTATTTCAGTGTCAAAAAATGCTGCAAATTGGAGGACTTATGAAAAATAATTTTTCTTATGAATATATCCGGGACAATTTCAACCAGATCGCATGCTGGAGTGTGGACAATAATCATTACTGGCCCCATTTCCATAGCAGTATTGAAATCATTTACGTAACCGCAGGGGAATTAAAAGTCACACTGAACGGTCAGGTTTATCTGGTAAGGCAAAGTAACTTTTTAATTATACCAAGCTATTATATTCATAGTTATGCAACCGACATCTTTTCTAGTGCTTACATATGCATTATACCGCTGGATTCCATTCCTTCCTATAAATCAACGTTTTCTAAAAAAACGTTTGCTTCCCTGTTGGTTGAAAAGCCGCCTTTTGAAGAAGAATTAAAACATTGTCTGGATTCATTATGTAATATACCAAAAAACATCATACATTCCGCTTTGGAAAACATACTGAAGGGTTATATTTATGTGTTTTTAGGGCTTTTAATCAATCATGTTGGGCTTGTTGATATAACAGATACGAAAATGATCTCCCTGGCCCAGGAAATTTTAATCTATCTGCAGGATAACTACTTAAAACCATTGAAATTAGAAGAAATATCAGAGCATTTTGGTTATAGCCGAAGCCGTTTTTCTCATATTTTCAATGAATTTTTTGACTGCAAATTAGTGGAATACATCAACGGCTTAAGATGCCGCCACGCCTTAGAGTTACTTCGCGAGAAAAATACTACCATTACCGATATTGCACTGGCTTCCGGATTTGACAGTACCCGTACCTTTTACCGTGCTTTTCAGAAATGTTTTGGCTGTACTCCCAACGAATCTTTAACAAAATTGTAGTGCTTTCTTACCAGGTTGCCTAAATAGTTACATAAATAATACGATTTCCTTAAATTTAGTTAATAAACTCCTATGAGAAAATCTATATGTTATAATGGATAATGCATATGTAGGTTGCATAAGCAGCACCTTTATCGGAAGATAAAGCAGCTTCCGGTAAGTTTAATGTAAACGTATCATCTAGGAGGATTACCCATGAAACATAAAAGATTTATTCAGGCAACCCTTACTCTGTTAACAGTATTGGCAGTATCAGAAGGTTGTTCCAAACAAAATACACCGGCCAATTCTATAAATAAAAATATTAAATCCGCAGAAGTAGTAACAGAAGCACCACAAGAAATGACTATAGAAACACAGGAAACTGAAGATGTTCCGGTTCCTTCCAGTTCAACAAACCTTTATCCCGCATATGAGTATGTAAATGGAGAAAAACAATACGGTTTTATTGATGAAAACGGGACATTTATTATCCGGCCGGGTTACTCTTATGTCACTGATTTTAAAGATGGATATGCAGTGATCACTGCATCCGAGGACTATAAAGTAATTGACAAAAGCGGCAGTATAATATATGAAAGTGATTATTTAATAAAGCCTTACAGCAATGGTGCCGCAGTTTTTTCAAAATTGTCAGGGGACACTTTTAAAGAGGGTTATATCGATACGAACGGAAATGTAATTATTGATCCAAACTATATGCAGGCTGATGATTTTAGAAAAGACAATACGGCACTTGTTGAAACCGATATAGGTAAATACGCCCTTATAAATAAAAGCGGAAATATATTGGAAACTTATCAGTTAGATACAAAATATAATTCTGTTGTTGATTTTAAAAACGGTTATATCATTTATTCCGGTGGTAAGGACGGCAAAGTCGGTGTAGTGACCTATAAAGGTGAAGAAATATTTAAACCAATTTATAACGAGATCAAATATTTGGGTAATGATTTATTTGCCATAAAAGATCCATCCCTGGAATCTTATGAAACATTAGCAACAGAACCTGCAGCAATTTTTGACAAAACCGGAAAACAGATAACCGATTATATCTTATATGATTTAAGTGAATTTCATAATGGGTATGCATCTGCAACAAATAGTCAATATACTTATTTTGTAGATAAAAACGGCAAAGAGGTTACCACTCTTCCAAAAGCGGAAGGCAGAGGAACTCTCACTTTATCCGGAGATATTATTAAGGCGGAAATCGATGATGACCTTATCTATATGAAAAAAGACGGAACCGTTATCTGGCAGAATGACCGGACACAGACTCTTTCTCCGGAAATTACCGTAAAGGAATTGAAGTTCAAACCGGATAAATATGTATATGTTTATTATCCTTATATTGAAGGATTAAAGGATGATACGGTTCAGGCTTCCGTGAATGGCAGATTATATAAACTTTTTACCGAACCCAGGGCAAACAGTAAAGAAGAAGACGCAACTTCAGTAGCGGATATATTTAAAGCAGAATTAATGAACGATTTACTGATTATAAATAAAACCGGCTATGATTATCCCTTTGGTGCTGCCCACGGTATGCCAAGCAGCGATTATTATTTTATTGATATAATAACAGGTGAATTTTATGATTTAAGTGATTTGTTTAAAAAGAACACCGATTACGTAAAGAAAATGAATGAAATTATTACTACTATGATCGAGGAACAAAGCAAATCGGAGAATTCCTTTATATTTCCGGATAGTTTCAAAGGAATTTCGGAAAATCAATATTATAGATTAACAAAAGATTCCCTCGTCATTTACTTTTATCCATATGAAATTGCACCGTATGCTGCCGGATTTCCGGAATTTAAAATATCTTTTGAACAGCTGAAAGATTTTATAGATTATGACGGAAACTTCTGGAAATCATTTCAGGATACGACAGCAAATTAAAAAGCTGTGAATCGTCCGTCCTAATTCCTGGATACCCTCATCTATTTGGGAAATTCGGCTTCGTGTTAATTAACTTTATAAATGTTGTTTAAAAAAAGAAACTTTGTACCGCTATATAAAGCCGTACAAAGTTATTTTTATGGAATAGGAAGTTCTTCCTCATTCTCCTGTTAAAAGCCCAACTTGTCAGATTATTCTATCTCAATCGATTTTTCTTGCTGCCATTATACCTATGATACATAATAAAATAATAAGATAAAAAATTTCATGATAGCTTTGAAAGAAGTCTTTTAATAATCCTGATGTAGCAACACCTGCTATTGCTCCAATTCCATATGCGGTAAAAACAATTCCATAATTCCTGCTGTAATTTCTTTCACCGAATAAAGACATGGTAGTTGCGGGAGCAATGGCTAACCAGCCGCCAAGATTTAGCCAAAACAAACTGAAAGCTATTATATAAATGATACTGTCTCCGCTGCCTGCCAATAGCATAAGGATTGCTGCCACCAGGATTAAAAAATAGGATACTAACATTGCTTTTTTATGAGATATCCGATCTGCAAACCAACCAAAAGCCGGCCTGCCGATTCCGTTAAAAATTGCAAACAGAGAAGTGAAAGATGCCGCTTTAACAGGAGAAATCCTTATTAGCTCAATTCCCACATTTCCGGTCATTCCGACAATCATCAGACCAATCATGGTTCCTATAATAAAAGTTAGATATAACTTTTTAAAATTAGTAGATTTAATCATTGCCTTAGTATCTGTCTGATTAGCGATTTCCTGTCCGGATATGTTTACTATAATTTCCTCAGACGGATATTTTATAAACAAAGCAAGTATGGTTATACAGATTCCAAAAATAACACCCAATATCTGAAAAGTTCTCATTACTCCGTAAATGTCCATTAAGAACTTTGCAAACGGCGCTGTGAATAAAGGTGACCCCCCAAATCCGATTAAAACCATACCAATCATAAGCCCTTTTTTCTCCGGAAACCATTTTGCTGCTACATTCATAGGAACGCCATAAGCAATACCAACCCCCGAACCTATCATTACACCGTAAAATAAGGTTAACCAATAAATATTTCCGGCAGAACCGGCAAGTATCCACCCTGCGGCTACCAATAGGCCACCGAATATTATAATAGTACCTGGTTTGAATTTTTCTATGTACTTTCCCGTAAAACACATAAATAAAGCATAAAAAAGCAGGGAAAACATATATGGTAATCCGCTCCGGGTAGATCCAATATGAAAAACATTCTCAATCGTAGGTCTAAAAATACTCCATGAATAGACAGTACCTAAACAAAGCATTATAATTATTCCGAAAACTACATATAAGATTCTGTGGTTTGATATTTTATTTTTATATTGATACAGTTCTTCACTTTTCTTTATAGCATTTTGCATCTTATATTATCCTCCTTTTGTTTACTGCAAGATGTTATATACTCATACACGAAATATTCTGTATTATCACAGAAAATTAATTTAAAAATTTTTATTTCAAGCTTTCTTGAAAATAAAATAATCTCATCATACCTTTTTAAAAGATTAATATAATTTTGGTTCACACCGTATATATAAATAAATCTTATCTTATTTGGTATCTTATTTGGTATCTTTTTCATATCCAAAATGATAAAATACCCAGGAGCCGTATGAAAACTTTATCCGGATCACTCAAACATCATGGCGGAATTATCTGCATCCTTACATATGCCATAACCTGGTTTTTATTTGGTTATCTCTATTGTTATATTGCTAATTATTCCAACGGACAATCTTTTGTATTTCAGGAGGATATCCTCTTACAAACCAAAAATATAGAATTTCAAAAAGAACTGAATATTAATATAAATCAAAACATAACAAAAGATTTATTTCTTAATTATGATAAGAATTTTATTCTGACGAAATTAACAAAAAATGACAGCCCGCTTATCACCTTTAATCTGTCTTCTGCCGGTATAAAACCGATTGGAGTAACCTGGGCTAATTATTATATAGCCAAATGGAAATCCGAGGGTTTTAATTTCTGCAGTGCTGAAATTCTTGCAAGGAATCAGGTTGTAATGGATAAAACAAAATACGTTAAAATCATGTTCAGCATCTATAATATACCTACTGATACTTTTGACATTATTTCTTCCAAGGAATTGGTTTATCTTCCGCAGGTTTATTCCATGTTAGTTAAAAAGCAGCATGGTTTTTTTATCTGGATCAATGAAAACGAATTAGATTTAACCAATGAGCATTGGACTTTTACCGGAAATAACAATAAATTTGCCACCCTGGACTATGGAAAACTATTCATTTCCAACTCCATTAATTATTTGGACAGTGCGGTTGATATTATCTATAATTATGAAACCCAAAGCAAATTTAAATATCCCCTAATTGATTTTTTATATTTTAGTGCGGTAACCATTACAACTTTAGGTTATGGAGATATTCTGCCCAATTCCTCCTTAGTCCGGGGGCTGGTAATGACGGAAACCATGATTGGAGCAATTATACTTGCGATTTCTATTTCCTTTTTGTATGACAGGATAAAAAACAGACGATAAGCTTTAAACTGCTATGAAACTAAAATACCAGCAATCTTGGTAGTTTTTTTATGTATTAAACTAATAATTAGTAAGTTTAAAATTAGTATTGATGATTGGTAAAAAATGTATTACAATTTCTTATAATTACTTTGTTTTATATCATTTTATAGTTTAATAGGTAATTGTGAAATACAATTATTGATTCTATATCCCAAACAATTGAGACAATTTCAGATCCGAATCTTACCCATAAGGCAACTGAAGCTATGAAATTCACATCAATTGCATAGGAAATTCGGAAAACTATATGGTTTCGCAATTACCTATCTTCTTATAAAGTTGAAAGGAAAGGTGGATATGAGCTGTTTTATCTGTGAAAGAATTGAAATGATAAAAAATGGTACAAATCCATATTTTGTAGCAGAACTAAATACTGGTTATGTAGTTCTAGGAGACCATCAGAGGTATAAAGGTTATACCTGTTTTTTATGTAAAAAACACGTTACGGAGCTTCATAATATGCCTTATGAATTTAGGCTAAAACATTTAGAAGAGATGAGTATAGTAGCTGAAGCAGTATTTTATGCATTTAAAGCGGATAAGATGAACCACGCTATGTTAGGAAATCTTGACAGCCATGTTCATTGGCATTTAATACCAAGAGTACACGGCGACGAACCCGCAAACGCTCCTATTTGGAGACTACCTGACGAGGAATTATTTAAAGATTCCTATCGTCCTGATACGGAAGAATTAAAAGAAATGGTAGTAAAATTAAGAGAAGAAATAGACCGGTTAACCTAAAAAGGATGGTGTTCAAATGTCAAGAGGAATTATAATATTCGGTTCACCCGGATCCGGGACAACTTCACTCGGCAGGAAAGTTGCCAAGCAACTCGGTTTTCAACATTTTGATCTGGATGACTATTTATGGCGATGGGATACTCCGATTCCTTTCACGGTCACGCGGCCACGCGAGGAACGGATTAAACTATTACTGGACGATATATCCAAGTTCTCACACTTCGTCATGTCCGGTTCCATGGATAGTTATAATGCGCCTTTCGTGCCATTATTTGACTTAGCTGTGTTAGTATCCGCACCTGTTAAGACGCGGGTAGAACGTGTTAAAGCACGAGAACTTGCTCGTTTTGGTGAGCGGATGCTCCCGGGCGGTGACATGTTCGAAACCCATAAGAACTTTCTAGACGGTGTTCGCCGTTATGACACAGATGGCTCCCCATGTCGGAGAGTACATGAACAATGGGCGTCGACACTACCTTGTCCTGTCTTGTATATGGATGGAACTGTTACTATTGAAGAAAACGCCGGACATATTGTAGAACAATATTCGTCTATGTCACTCTCTAACTTGACGATGGCACAGGATGAATAAGCTTCTCCTTAAACTTAATCCGTATTGTTAAAAAGAGAGGTTTTATATTTTTTCTCGGACAAATTATACATAAAGAGCGATATTGTTTATTGGAGGTAATAAAATGAGCCAGGATATATTATTTAAAACAGAGAATTTTATATTTTCATACCGTGTAGCAGGTATTCTAAAAAGAAACGGCAAGATATTACTACAGAAACCGAAAAATGATAATGGTTATTCAATACCTGGTGGACATGTTGCTTTCGGTGAATTATCTTCTGAAACGCTAATTCGTGAATTTAAAGAAGAAATGAATGCAGATATAAAAATTGAAAGGTTAGTAATGGTAGGTGAAAGCTTCTGGCCATGGGGAAACAGACCTTGTCAGCAAATAAGCTTTTATTATGAAATTTCATTATGTGATGAAAAACAAATACCATTAGAAGGTTCTTTCTCAGCATATGATGACTTTGGCAATGAAAGAATTGATTTGGAATTTTCATGGATTAATTTATTTGATATGAGAAATCTTGTAGTCTATCCAACAAATATTAAAGAGGACCTTATATCTTTGCCACAAGAACTTAAATACTTTGTTTATAAGCAGGAATAATTATATTCGATGGAACCATTACGCCATGGGCCATATTATTACTCCGGCTGAAATTATTAAAGCTCAAGGCTGGGCACAAATGGAAACGTTTATTCCAATTAAGCTAAAAGATATCTGATTCTAATATATGGAATACTTACTCATAAAGGTAATATATAACACATAAGAACAAATGTTTTTGCGTAATATCAATATACTAAGTATAAACCTTAAATCTAAGGGGGATGTGAGGAAATGAAATCTATATTAACGGAAGAGCGATTTAACTTTATATCAGACGAAAATAAGGCATTTATTATAGCTTTTAATGATGAGATTACAAAACTCGGTTATGGTTTTGGAGGTAATATTGGCAGTGGTTATTGTTGGGGTAACTATATGATTATTTATTCTAAAACCGGTGTTAAAAGTAAAAAAGTTGTTGCGCGGATATATATAAGGGAAAATAGTATTATACTTCGTCTTTTCTTAAATAAACTTGACAATCACCGTGATTATCTTGAAAATTCACAAAAGTTTATTAAAGATGTTTTTACAGGGGAATATGGTAAATGTAATCATTGTCATAATGATAAAGGAGGAATATGCAGATTCAGAAAAACATATACCATAGACAATAATTATATCGAAAAATGTAATGGTATTACTTTTGAATTCCCGGAGCCTGATATTAATAAATTACCTGAATATATAAATTTGTTAAAAGAATTTTATTCAATAAGAAAAACTGCGGTTACCAAATGATTAAATAAACATACCGGGAGAAACTCACAAAGCCTGTTTCTTCCGGTTTTATATTCTTTGGCTTATACCCTCATTATATAAGCTTTCTATCAAACTTCTTCCATAAAAATATAATCCAGACAGCTGATATACCAAATCCAATCATAAAGTAGAAAAAATTACTGGTGGCTGCATATTTACCAATCCAAAAGGATGGAAGGAATGATAATATATACTGTATTTTACCGGTGATAAAAAACGGAGCCGGAATACCTAAGGTTATGATACCGGTTAATTTGACAACAGCCATTCCTTCCACTTTGTTAGCAGAAAGGCTTACCACCATTAAAGATTCAATAAATCCGGAAAGGCATGACAAAATAGATATTCCTATCATTAAAACGCTTACTCCCATGGTCAATGAGAATACAGGAATACAGATTATTGTTACGAGCAAGGATATGGCAGTCGGTATCCCCAGGCGTGATATTAAATAACCATTTTTACCAAGCGGGGTTACGGCCATATAGTTTGATATCTTATCATCAATTTCTTCTAATAAAACCATCGCTGCTATGAAGCAGTACATAAGTGGTATCAGCACAGCTAAAAACAAGTCAAAGATAAGGTAATATGGTTCTAGTACCGCTTCTTGATGAAACTTAGCGGTTAATAATTTTTCTCCCAAAGGAATCCCATACCGGATAAAAATTCCCATTAAAAAAGGTGCTGCCAATGCCATTACTAACATGGCATCTTTTAATATCTGATATAAAAACTGTCTGAAAGAATATAGTAATATCTTACTTTTAGAAAAGAATATCATAACTTTACACCCCCAACCTCAGTGAACATTTTCTTTATGGAATAATAGGTAATAAGATACAATATTCCTATCCAGATAAATAACAAAATGATCAATGGTAATAAATAACTGTTATTTCCTAATAAGAAACGTATGATAATACATCCCGGATGTAACAGTAAGATAGATTTCTGATATCCCATTAAGTATATAATTGCCGGTAAGAAACTCACTAATTCAATGGGTACCGTAAGAAGCAGAAACTGGTTAAGACTTGAGATTTTTGAAGCAGCCAACAATCCTAATAATGAAAATAAAACAGATCCGAAAAATGTTCCTAATACAACTGTGTACAGATTATCACTCCCTGCCGAAACCGCTATTATTATACCTACCACAGTAGATATTAACCCTATGGATAAAACTTTTGATATGATATATTCAGATACCTTAACAGGAGTAACTGCAACCGATTCAATCACCCTTTGACTCTTTTCCAGCAAAATGATTGCACCCATGAAAAATAAACCCATAGCTGCCGGATCGGAAAATATCATAATACCGGCAGTATTTCTGCTCCATTCTTCTGGTATCAGATTGAGTAAACAAATATATAATATGGTTAATATAATATAAACAAAATAAAATCCATATTTATATTGAAATTGAATATCACCCAAAATTAGATTTCTCAGTCTCATAGTAATCCTCTCCCCGTCACTTCTATAAAAATATCATTTAAAGTAGGTTCACTGCTGTGTATGGAAAGTATTTTATTATTCTGAATTAATTCATATAGTCTCTTATCCTTTGATGTCTCATTTAGGAAACACTCTCCTGTTTTCTCTTTTTCTTCAAAATATGTATAACATATTTTTGAAGCTCCTTTTCTCATTATCAGATTATGAGGCGTATCCAGGGCTTTCACCTTACCGTCTGCTATAAAAGCTACTCTGTCACAGAGTTCAGCCGCATCTTCCATATTATGGGTAGTCAGTATGATTGTTTTACCTCTTCTTTTTTCCTCTAAAATAATATTTTTCATATTACGGCTGTTGGATGGATCCAGGCCATTTGTCGGCTCATCTAAAAACAGGATATCCGGATTATGAAGTAACGCTTTTATAAAGTTCAAACGTGACTTCATACCTTTTGAGTAATCAGAGATTTTTTTATCACCATCCTGTAACAAACCTGCCATCTGTAATAATTCCTCTGTATTTTTTAATTCTTTTGAATATAAAGAGCCAAAAAACCTTAGATTCTGCCTTGCTGTCAATTTTTCATATAAACTTGGGAATTCGAAATCAACACCAATAGTTTCATAAAATTGATTATTATGATTTTTACTTTCTATCCCGTTTACCATGGCTGAACCTTTATAATTTTTAATCAATCCGGTTAATATCTTTTGTAAGGTACTTTTGCCGGCACCGGACGGCCCAAGGAAACCAAATATTTCTCCTTTTGCTACATCAAAGTTTATATTTTCTAAAAATGGATGTTCGGAATAACTAAAGTATAAATTCTTTACTTGAATCATTACAATTCCTCCTTTATGTTGCTGCTTCCCTTAAGTTCTAACTTTCTTATTCCATTAACTGCAAGATAATCCCTCGTATCATAAGCTTTAATGACTTCTCAAAGATTTCCTCGCCTATCTCCCTTTTATACAGCAAGGTAAGGAAAGCCCCTCTAAGAGCACCGCTGAAAGCTTCAACATTTTTATCTTTTGCTTTTGGTATAAAAGAAAATAACTTCTCCGTATTAAAATCATCTTGTGTTAGATGTTTTTCCACTACTTCATCCGGCAGTTTTCTCATTATCAATTCCATATCTCCACTTGTCAAAATCTTTAACAGATAAGTATTATCCACCTGCCTTATCATGTCACATAAAAGGTCTGTTAATTTATCAACATCCATCTGATCGGATAATAAATTCAGGTTCTGTAAAAACTGTTTTTCCAGCTCATTATGCAGTTCATTGATTGCATCAAACAATAATAATTCTTTCGAATCATAAAAAAGATAAAAAGTTCCTTTGGGAATATTCACTTTCTTAACCAGTTCATCTACTGTTGTTTTTTTTACTCCATATAATGTCATACACTCAACAGCTGCTTTTTTTAATTGTATCTTAATATACTCTTTTTCTTTATCCGAATAAGTTTTGGGCATGTTCCTTCTCCTTTTTTAAACTATTTGACCATATATATCTTTTTAGTCATTATAAATCAAAACTATCCCCTTGTCAACAAAGAAACCGAAAGAAATACGCTTTACAAGTTTCTAAAGTTCACGCGGGCGTTGGAATTATTGCAAGCAAGCTTGCTAATTCTCACTTAACTTTCGGGAAATCTGACCATCAGCTAAGCAGGGAATTTATTTTTAGTTCGGAGGCATTAAAAAAGGCGTTCATATTGAACGCCTTACAACGGTATCAAAATATAGTAATTTCCCTCACTATTCCATCCTTGGTTTAGCCGGATTACAATCCGGTTTAGCTGTTTTTGCTGTCTGAGATAATTTTATTAAATAATAGCATTCTTCTCTTGCCATATGGTCAGCCATCAGTGGCATTAAAGTACCTAACAGCCGGCTGTCTGAGCGTAATACCATAATATCTTCCAATAGTTCCTTAAAGGGTACCATAATATTGACTGCCTGTTCATTTAATCGTTCTAATGATGGAAAATTATCTAATCCGGTACGAAGATATCCTTCTACCTGAACTGATTTCATAAATAAATCGGTAAATTCTTTCTCGTACCATTTACTTTCTTCTATCATGTCCTTTTCGACTTCATCCAGATTTGCAGCTACGCCGGCTGCATGCCCCACTGCATCGGATAACCATCTAAGATGGTAATGGATTGGATGAAAGATTGGATTTTCTCCTTCCGAAGCTGCGATAAGCACTAATAAATATTCCTCCAATTCATTAATCATATGATTAAAAAAGGAAGTAGATAAATGTACTTTTATTTTTGCAGTCAATGTGAGCGCCATAAGTTCTAATTTAAATTGGCGAAATTCGTATGTAAGTTCATAGGCCTTTTGGTTTAATTGATCCAGTTCAGATTGTGAAAGCTGCTCTCTTGCTTTATCCAGTAATTCATCATATTTATCCATAAATTGTTTTGCTTCTTTTATAGCTTCGACTTCATTGGGAGCAAGAGAATAATAAATAAACCTTGCATGATCTCCCAAAATCTGCAGCCAAAACCGGTGCTCGAAAACTACCTCATTTGTAAACATAATGTTTACCAAGGAATACCCCACATCTTAAATTTGTTACTATTATATGCTGTATTTCCATAAAGTGAATATTAGAAATAATAAAATTTATATTTCTTCAATTAAAAATATATAATATCCCTATCGAAATAAAAAATATAATACGAAAACCCTTGACCTAGAGCTATCTCTAGGATATATAATCAGGTTATGGATAAAAAAATATGAAAAACATATTTGTAATAAAACTATAATCCAGGAAAAGAGGTATATTATGAAAACAATAAGTATGTCAAACGGAGCTGTTCTTGCTTCTGAAATTTCTTTGGGATGTATGAGAATCGCTGATTTATCTGAAAAAGAAGCTGCTAATTTAATTCAAACTGCACTTGATGAGGGAATTAATTTTTTTGATCATGCCGATATCTATGCAGGTGGTAAATCGGAAGAAATATTTGCAAAAGCAGTAAATATGAATAAAATTGACCGCGAAAAGTTAATAATACAGACAAAATGCGGTATCAGGCCAGGTTTCTTTGACTTTTCGAAAGAACATATTTTGGAGGCAGTAGATGGCAGCTTAAAACGTTTGAATACCGATTATATTGATGTACTGCTGCTTCATAGACCGGATACTTTAGTAGAACCGGAAGAAGTTGCTGAAGCATTTGACCGATTGCTCAGCAGCGGAAAAGTTCGTAATTTTGGTGTAAGTAATCAAAATCCTATGCAGATTGAACTTTTAAGCCGTTACTTAAATCAAAAAATCATAGCGAATCAATTACAGCTAAGTATTACGAATACAGGGATGATTGATGCCGGACTTAATGTAAATATGGAAATCGACCGCTCCATCGTAAGAGACGGCAGCATACTTGATTACTGCCGTTTAAAAAATATTACGATTCAGGCCTGGTCTCCATTCCAATATGGGTTCTTTGAAGGCGTATTTTTAAATAATGATAAATTCCCTGAATTAAATCAGAAAATAGATGAAATTGCAGAAGCAAAAGGTGTTACTAATTCTGCTATCGCTGTGGCTTGGATATTAAGGCATCCAGCTAAAATACAAACCATCGTAGGAACAACCAACGCAACACGTCTGAAAGATATATGCAAAGCTTCCAATGTGGAATTAACAAGACAGGAATGGTATGAAATTTACAGAGCAGCCGGTAATAAACTGCCGTAAATATCCCTTAACTTTTATGGTATAGAGTAATTTTTATAAATACATTAACTAAGAGCCGGCCTTAAAACATCGTTTACTTTAATTGGTTTCATGGCGGGCTCTAATATGCTGCTTTTACTTCATAATTTAATCGATTAAATTTTATTAAAGGTTTCTCTTCTGCTTTTTCCGTTATTTCTTATTGGGTCTTATAATTCCTTACTGTAATCCGTTATATAAAGAATTCAATAAAATTCTGTTTGGGTCCTGACTTAACTCCCAGGCCATTGCTCCGCCTAAACTTTTTGATTTAATATACTGCGCTTTATAACTAATAGATTGTTCGTCCTCATAGCTGATAAATACCGAACCGTTAAATAACCAGGGTACCTTGGATTGGGTATGAAAATACCGGACATAAGCAGGGTTATTTAAGTAAGAACCGGCAATATTTCCATAACTGATGGAAGAACTTCCGCCGTAAGTTTGATATAATCCGTTATTTTGATTAGGAACCAAACTATAAACATAACCATAAAAGGGAACGCCCATAACTATCTTATCAGCAGGGAAACCGGCCTTTAACCATAAATTAACACTCTCGTCCACACTCCATTTATATTGCAGTGAAGTATCCGTATTAGAGTATAAAGGTGCATTAAAATCCGTATAAGTATCCCAGGTACCATGAATATCATAGGTCATTATATTTCCATAATCCACATATTGCTTTAGCAGATTTAATTCTGTGTTATTAATATAGGAATATGAGCCTGCCCCTGCAAAGGTGAGAATATAATGCTTTCCATCTGCTACTCCCCTTGCATCTAATTTTTCCCGAATCTTTTGCATTAAAAGGGTAAAATTCTGTTTATCCGTGGTACGCCATACGTTGGTGGCTAATCCTCCACTCACCGGGTATTCCCAGTCAATATCAACTCCGTCAAAGCCATATTTCGTTATAAAATCCACACAGCTGTCTGCAAATATGGTTCTGGACGTATCCGTCAGGGCAACATCGGAGAATCTGCCTGACCAAGACCAGCCTCCAACAGAGATAATTGTTTTAAGTGCGGGATTTGATTTCTTTAATTCATTTAACTTACTGAAATTAATTAAATCAACATCCGGATATCCTAAAGTTATCTTCAAATCACTACCGATATTGGCAAATGCATAATTGATGTGAGTCAGTTTATTCCCATCCACCATATCCGGATAAAAACCGGAATAAGCTGCCCATGCTGCATAATAACCTACTAATCTCTTTTGCGGTATTCCAGGTGTTGGGGTCACTGTGGGCGTTGGAGCCAAGGTTACAGTGGGGGTCGGTGTTGGTGAAACAGTTATAGTCGGGGTGGGTGTGACTGTTGGAGAGGGGGACACGGAAACGGTCGGCGTTATCGTCGGTGTCGGAGTATTCGTTGGTATCGGGGTTGCAGTTGAGGTTGGGGTGGGGGTCGGTGTCGTTGCTGCAGATAAGGTCTTTATAGTTAGAATATTACTGGAACTTGAAAGATTACCTGCCGTATCTTTGGCTTTCACTGAAAATTGATAACTTGTCAAAGGTGTTAAACCATTTGCAGTAAAGGTTGTTGCAGAAGTATTACCGATAAGTACATTATTTTTATAAATGTTATAAGTTATTACACCGATTTTGTCATAGGATGCATTCCATGTTAAAGAAGCCGATAGATCAGAAATAGTAACGGCTCTTAAATTAGTTGGTACAGTAGGCGGCGTTCTATCTGCTTTAGCAGCTAAAACATTGGAATGATAAGAATTCGTTGCAATGAAAATAATAACTAATATTACTATGTATATTTGCTTTTCCTCTAAGATCTTTTTCATCATACAGAGCCCATCCTTATTGTTATTTTAATTTAAGATTTGAAAAAGCAGGAAAAAAATAAATAACTATTTTATACACCGGTAATATATTTCGCTATTATACAATAATGTTAACAACTTTGGAGAACTCTGTCAATGAATTTAGGTGATTACACACATAGTATATTTTGGTAATTTATCCGTATATCTGGCACGGATATTAATATTAATTATAGATTTTAATTAAATAAATTATTTTACATTTTATTAAATTAAAAACCGGATACATAAACTTCTCTCCACTAGGAACACTAATATAGAAGAATTAATTTTAAATTTTCAAAGGAGATGAAAAGATGAAACATATTTATGCGTTGTTAATAAAGTTCGTTATGATTACAATCATATGCGGGATTGTTCTGGGAACTCTTACACCTTTAACATTTGGGGATATATTATATATCTCTGCTGCAGTTACTATTTTAGCTTATATTATTGGAGATCTATTAATATTATCAGCTACGAATAACATTGTAGCAACCATTTCCGATTTTGTTCTTGCACTGGTTGTTATATATTTATTTAACTTTTTATGGACTACCAATATGATATCCTTTGGTGATGCATTTATCACATCATTAATTATCGGCGTAGGTGAATGGTTTTTCCATAAATTTGTATCCAATAAAGTTTTCCCCAATACCCCCAAAGAAGGAAATGATGCTTAATTCTTAAGCAAAAGGTTGCCTTATATAACCGGAAGAAACACGCTTTGCGAGTTTCTTCGGTTCGCGTGCGCGTTCGAATTATTGCAAGCAAGCTTGCTAATTCTCACTTTGCTTTCGCGGAAATATAAAAGGCTGTTTTAAAATTTCCTCAAATTTTTAACAGCCCTTTATAAAATAAATAATCTTTATGATTCGGATTATTCAAATTCGCTGTAACTAATTAAACCACATTTACACCAAATTTCTTTCGGTATCCGCATTTTCTGCATAATTCTTCTACCGCTACCCGCTCAGAAAATCCCTTATAAATATCTTCTGCTCTTTGAAACTTTAATATTTCAGAAAAATGCGTGTCATGTATATTACCAAGGTTGATAATACCCTCACCATCAAGACAGCATGGTACAACCGTTCCGTCAACCAGTATCGCTGCCTGATTTCTTAAACCGTAACAGAAGCCTATACCGTCATCTTCTGCCTCTTTTAAATCAGGCCACCTAAATTCATGTTCATGATTTAAATATATGTTATCCGCAAGTTTAATTCCTCTGACTGCAGTAACCATATCCTTTATTGGTTCAGATAAATTATATTCCTTTTCTATCATCTCTAAAATAATACGATTTTTATTCTCTTTTATATTAATATCATTATCTTTTGTTAAATTCCATAACCTCAGTGATAATATAATATTTTGCTTTTCTTGAATTTCCTTGATAAAGGTAAGAATATTATTAATATAAACTTCTTTACCGTTAATAGTATTTCCATCAAAACTGTGCAGGGAAAAGTTAATCTGCCTTAAGGCCGGTTTTAACAGTAATTTGTGTTTTGCCTGGTTAATAAGTGTACCATTGGTGGTAATATTTACTTTAAACCCTTTTTCATAACTAATATCTAAAAACAAATCCAGTTCCGGATGCAGAAGCGGTTCCCCTTTCACATGAAAATAAAGATATTCCGTATATGGTTTTATCTGATCTAATATATTAGTAAATGTCTCTTTATTCATAAACCCGGCCTGTCGTTTCGTCTCAGGGCAGAAACTGCAGGCCAGATTACATACATTCGTGATTTCTATATAAAACTTTTTGAATTTTCTCAAACTGCTCTCCTTTATTGTATTTTAAATAGTTGCGTCATTAATTTTGAATCCGTTTAGAGATATATTGAGGAACAAACTGTTATTCTAGAGTATCAAATATATCTCAAATTATCAACATTCAATTGATTTATTATTCAGTTGCCCTATATCTCCGCTTTTTCACTGTTACATAATAATATTATTATTAGCAAATAATATAAATGGGGTAAATTACCGGAATAACCGTTTTTTTTTATATAAAACAGAAAATTAATTTTTTACGGGGTGAATCATATGTTTACGGATCGAAGATTAACAGGTGCTTTTAAAAAAGCTAAAATAGAATACTTTGACGAAAATTCTAAATATATATTTTTCAGTGACTGCCATAGAGGTGATGACAGCATGTCCGATGAGTTTGCCAGAAATCAGATTGTTTTTCTTAGAGCACTGGAATATTATAACAACAATAAATATACTTATGTAGAAGTCGGAGATGGGGATGAACTGTGGGAATATCCGGATTTTAAAGTAATACGTTTAGCTCACAGTGATGTATTTTTAGGACTTAAAAAATTTTATGACGATAAGCGGATGCGTATCATTTATGGAAATCATAATATTTACCTTAAAAATAAATCTTATGTGAAACATAATTACTTTAATTATTATGATGAATATAATCAAAACAAACAGGAACTTTTTAGGGACATTCTTATCCATGAAGCGATGGTCTTAAAAAATAAAAAAACCAAGCAGGAAATTTTTGTGGTACATGGGCATCAGGGCGATCTGATGAATGATCAGCTTTGGCCGATTTCCATGTTTATGTTAAGGTATTTCTGGCGATACCTCCATGTTGTGGGCTTTCAAAACCCTGCCAGCCCTGCTAAAAATTTATATAAAAGACATAAAATAGAAAGAACTTACAAGAAATGGATACGGAAACATAAAAGAATGTTAATCTGCGGACATACCCACAGGCCAAGATTTCCGAAAAACGGTGAACTGCCCTACTATAATACCGGCTGCAGTATCCATACCAAAGGGATAACCGGAATTGAAATTATAGACGGTAAGATTTTAATGGTTGATTGGCGTATACGCGCAGATGAGAAAGGCGGTCTTGAAATTGTCAGAACTGTAATGCGGGGACCGGAACCAATTGAGAAATATAATTTACGAAATTATCCTTACTAATCAATTTAGATATTATTTCCGAAAGCGGTGCTTTTTCCGCCGTGCATCTGATTATAGGAACACGGGTTCTGTTCCCATGATGTCACTTATCGGAAATTGCTTGATAAGAACCTGAGGAGATTGCAGTATTTCCTCAGGTTCGTTTATTACTGCTTATGCAAATTCTTTCGTCAGCTTTTTAATCCAATCGAAACGGTTAACTTTAACTACAGCAACTGCGCATTTTAATATCTGGTCACATTTTAAGCATAAGAATACTACCCAGGTAGGTGCTCCTATTACAAAAGCCATAATAAGAGAAAGAGGTATTACAATGAACCATACAAAAATAATATCATTGATTAATACAAAATGGGTTGCTCCTCCTGCTCTTACGATACCGGTTAACGTAGACATCTGATATGCCGTTCCAATAACCGTTACCGATAATACAGTCATGAGTGCTTTTGCTATATTTAGAGTCTCCTCCGATACATTATATAAAAGCAAGACATAATCTTTAATTAGAAATAAGAATAATCCGGTGCATATACCGCCTATCAGAAATACAGCCTGGAGTTTCTTTGTATATGCTTTTATTTTCTGTAAATCACCTTCCCCAGCTGCATTTCCAATTATTACGGCTGAAGCACTGGCAATCCCATAGACACCGACACTGACCACGGAAAAAACGATATTTGCTATACTTACGGCAGCTATGGAATCTGCTCCAAGCCTGCCGACAATCGCTCCTTGAACTGCTAAATTAATTCCCCATAACACATCACCCATTATAACAGGTAAGCCGTAACGGAAAAAATCTTTTACTAATTCCATATTAGTATGTAAAACATCTTTAAAATACATCTTCAATTTATTATCCATGAATCTCATATAAATAATATAACAGCTGAACTCTACTAATCTGGAAATCAAGGTGGCAATAGCAGCACCTCTTATTCCAAGTGCAGGTGCGCCCAGATTTCCAAAAATAAATACCCAATTAAGAGTTACATTCAAAAAGAACGATACGATGGAAAGATACAAACCGATTTTAACTGTACCAATACATCTTAAGGTAGCGTTTAAAACATTACTGATACAGAAAAACAGGTATGTAAAGCAGATAATTTTCGCATATTTGCCGGCTTCTGCTACTACCATCGTGTTATCTGAAAATAAACTGAGGAATTGGTCTGTAAAAAAGAATACCAGTATAAAAAATATAACCGCACAGGCTGATGCAATCTTTAAACCGATCCCCATAATATTTTTTGTACTTTCTTTATCATTCTTACCCCAATACTGTGCCGCTAACACAATAAGTGCTGCCCCGATTCCCGCAACAAGCATCTGTAATATAATCTGTATCTGGTTACAAAGATAAACCCCTGATATAGCTACTTCCCCTAATGAACCTACCATTACATTATCCGTAAGTCCTACGGAATACGTTACAATATTCTGTAAAGCGATAGGAATTGCCAGGATAAACAACCTCTTATAAAAAGCTCTATCCACCATAGTATTTTAGACCTTCCATTCTTTTGATTTCTATATATCTTGCAGCAAAAGTAAATTCTTTATATAATCCAAACTAATTTTTAAATCAAAATAGCTGTCCCGATCATAAGCAAGGTCGTGATCCGCCAAAAGCCAGGAAGGGTTGCAGGCTTTAATCCGGTTCATCAGTGACGGTATATTTAAAACACCGTAACCTACCGGTCTGAATTCAAAATGGCTGTGCAAAGCGTCCCCTTTCTGATTATTTAATTCAAAAACATTACCTATTCCTGGTATATCTTTTGCATAAAAATCTTTTAAATGAATCACCGGACAACGATTCTGATATTTATCAAGAAAATATTCAGGACTGCCTCCACCAATAGCAATCCACCCTAAATCCGGTTCAAAAGAAAGAACCTCTTCGGGAATACTATCCAAAATCTCTTCCAGATAATATTTATCATTTATTTTACCGGATAATTCACGGTCATGATTATGAAATAGCAGTGTAATTCCATTCTCACTGCAAAGCATTCCTATCTCTTTTGTATCCTTAATATATTTTGAAACTAAAGTACTGTCTGCCAGTTGTTCTTTTGGTAAACCGCCAACGGTAATAAATTGGCAGCCGATTTCTTTATGAATTTTAATGGTGGTATTAATGTCTTTTATAAATTCATAATAATCCACATGATTGCCCACGGCTTTTAGATTCAACTGTTCTAAATTATCATGGATATCGCCAGGTGTTTTTCCGAAAAAGCCCAAAAATTCAATCCCATCAAAGCCTATTTCTTTTAATTTTTCCAATACGGAAAAAAGATCCTTTTCACATTCCTCCCTCAAAATATATAAGGGAGCTGCGATTTTTACATTTTTCATAAAATACCACCTTTTTTCAGAATAATTTTCAATTAACCTAAGCATAAACACAAATTCTTTCCCAGTCAATAAGCTATAATAAACTATATAACATACTACATTATTATGCTTAACTTATCCATTACCTTTCACACCCTGATTAAACAACGACATCTTATGTTGTTAGGCATAAATCAACTGCTGGCAGTTGATTTATACAATAGGAGTTCACTTTACATTTTCCAATTGTTACAATAATAATTCAAACATAAAATATGATAAAAAACTTTTTTCATGGGCAACCTAAGTTTGGAGGTGAATCGTATGAAAGTAAAAGATATTATGTCAAAAGATATTGCAAGTGTTAAATCAGATGATTCTATCGCAAGTGCTGCCAGATTAATGAAACAATATAATGTTGGTTCCATCCCGGTATGCAGCCAGGATAAAATAGTAGGTATTATTACAGACAGAGATATTGCTGTAAGATCAGTTGCCGCCGGTCAGGATGCCACGAAACAAAAAGTCCGTGATATTATGACTACAGACCCTACTGTGGGAAGTCCTGAGATGAATGTAAATGATGCTGCTCAAATTATGAGCGACAGGCAGATTCGCCGTCTGCCCATCGTTGAGAATAACAGTCTGGTAGGAATTGTAGCATTAGGTGATATCTCATTAGAGCCATCCTACTCTGATAACGCAGAAGAAGCTTTAAAAGATATTTCAAAGCCAAATAAATCTTTCTAATTTTTTCTTTTCTATATTTATATTTTCTTGCTTTCAGAATGTGGGTTAATTTCGCTTAATTTTGCTAATAACCCACCATTCTATGCAAGTAAATTCATTTAAATTAATTTTACTAATTTGCGTAAACTCTATATTGACAGAATAATAATAATGCTTTATTATTCATATAGAATTACTATGATTGTATTATGATACCATGAGAAGTCATTTCGTATGATTAATGACAGAAAGGCGGAAATAAATGGATTTATACGAAAAATATGATTTATTAAAAGAGAATTTACGTAAATTAGAAGGGGTTGCTGTTGCTTTTTCAGGAGGAGTAGACTCAACTTTTCTCCTCAAAACAGCTTTTGATGTTCTTGGAAAAAATGTTCTTGCAGTAACAGCCCGTTCATCTACATATCCTGAAAGGGAATTCAGAGAAGCTAAAGAATTTACTGAAAAATATGGAATATCCCATGAAATCATTATATCGGAAGAACTTGAAGTAGAAGGTTTTTCTGATAATCCGGTTAATCGTTGTTATCTGTGCAAAAATGAACTTTTTGATAAAATCGGTGATATTGCTTATAAGCATGGTATTCTTCACGTTGCAGAGGGATCTAATCATGATGATTTAAGTGACTACCGTCCGGGTCTTCAAGCTATCTCAGAGCATAATGTCATTAGTCCTCTTAGAATGGCGGAATTAACCAAGGAAGAAATTCGCATCTTATCCAAAGAATTAGGCCTGCCAACCTGGAATAAGCAGTCATTCGCATGTTTATCCTCCAGGTTTCCTTACGGTCAGAAAATAACAAAAGAGAAACTAGAAATGGTAGACAAAGCTGAACAGCTTCTGCTGGATGAAGGTTTTAGACAGGTCCGTGTTAGGCATCATGGAGATATTGCCAGAATCGAAGTTTCACAAAATGAACTACAGAGATTCTTTGACCTGAATTTTATTAATCATATTAATGAAAGCTTTAAAAAAATCGGTTTTGCATACACTGCCCTGGATTTAAAAGGTTATAGAACCGGCAGTATGAATGAAACTCTGTAATATATTATATCGTTATACTTTATTAAGAGTCAAAGCGGATATTCTTATATCCGCTAACTCTACTTACTGGCAAGGTTAAATGCTCTGGGCGGTTTTCATTGGATTAAAATTAAGTCTTACCAAGCTATATCGTTTTACACCTTATTATTTAATAAAAAATAATAACTTGTTAAATCATAAATAATGGTATATAATAAGGAAAAGTTATATTGTAAACAGTGATGATAAAAGCTTCGGTTTATAAATTTTCTTCAGAGAGCCGGTGGTCGGTGTGAACCGGTGAAAGATTAAGCCTTTCCACTTTTGGAGCTGTCGGTGATAAACCGAAAGGTTAGTACCCTCTATCCTACTACTATCGAGAGGTTAGTTCTTTTGGAATTAACAATTTGGGTGGCAACGCGGAATTCTTTCGTCCCATATTTTATATGCGGTGGAAGGATTTTTTTTTGACTTTAATTCCTTACCTCGCTAAACGAAAAACTTATTTACATTTTTAAGGAGGAAATTATGTTAGATTTAAAATTTGTCAGAGAAAACCCTGAAATCGTAAAACAGAATATCAGAAATAAATTTCAGGACAGCAAACTTGGCCTCGTTGATGAAGTAATTGCTTTGGATGTAGAAAGCAGAAATGCAAAGCAAGAGGCAGATTCCTTACGTTCCGAAAGAAACAAAGTATCCAAACAGATCGGCGGCCTGATGGCACAGGGAAAAAAAGAAGAAGCGGAAGCACTTAAAAAGCAAATTACTTTGGATACAGAGCATTTAGCAGAGTTAGAAGCAAAAGAAAGTGATCTGGAAGAAAAAATCAAAAAAATAATGATGACCATTCCTAACATCATTGATCCAAGTGTACCAATCGGCAAAGATGACAGTGAAAATGTTGAGGTTCAACGTTACGGAGAAACTGCGGTTCCTGATTTTGAAATTCCTTATCATACCGACATTATGGAAAAATTAGAAGGAATTGATCTGGACAGTGCAAGAAAAGTAGCAGGAAACGGTTTTTATTATTTGATGGGAGATATTGCACGATTACATTCGGCAGTCATCTCTTATGCTAGGGATTTTATGATCGAACGCGGTTTTAAATACTGCATACCGCCTTTTATGATTCGAAGTGACGTTGTCACGGGTGTTATGAGTTTTGCGGAAATGGATGCCATGATGTATAAAATCGAGGGAGAAGATCTATACCTAATCGGAACCAGTGAACATTCCATGATAGGTAAGTTTATAGATACCATTTTACCGGAGACTTCCCTTCCTCAGACTTTGACCAGCTACTCTCCTTGCTTCCGTAAAGAAAAAGGTGCCCATGGTTTGGAAGAGCGAGGTGTATACCGCATTCACCAATTTGAAAAACAAGAGATGATTGTTGTATGTAAACCGGAAGAAAGTAAAATGTGGTTTGATAAGTTATGGCAGAACACCGTTGATTTATTCCGCACCCTGGATATTCCTGTAAGGACTCTGGAATGCTGTTCCGGTGATCTGGCAGACCTTAAGGTTAAATCTATAGACGTAGAAGCCTGGTCTCCCAGACAGAAAAAATATTTCGAAGTGGGAAGCTGTTCCAACTTAGGTGATGCACAGGCAAGGCGTCTTAAAATCCGCGTAGTTGGTGAAGACGGTAAATATTTTGCGCACACCTTAAATAATACTGTAGTTGCTCCTCCAAGAATGCTTATTGCTTTCTTGGAAAACAATTTGAATGCGGACGGCTCCGTAAATATTCCTGCTGCCTTACAGCCATATATGGGTGGAAAGACAATAATTAAATAAAATAATAACAGCACCCCGATCTGATTGACAGGAAACTTACCATGGATAATACAGATTCCTTTATGGTTGGGGTGCTTAATAGATATGAGGAATATATTATGACATCTTTTAAGGCAAATAGTAACCTGGCAGGCCATATAACGGCCATATTTACGGTTATTATCTGGGGAACGACCTTTATATCAACCAAGGTCTTGTTAAATACTTTTACTCCTGTTGAAATTCTTTTTATTCGGTTTACCATTGGATATCTGGTCCTGTTTCTCTTATCTCCCCACAGAGTAAAGATGAAAGATAATAAGCATGAACTCTTATTTATCGGTGCAGGCTTAAGCGGTGTTACCCTATATTTTCTTCTGGAAAATATAGCTTTAACTTATACTTTTGCCTCTAATGTAGGAATCGTCGTATCCATTGCTCCAATCTTTACGGCTGTGTTAGCCCATATGTTCTTAGACGGTGAAAAACTGAAACCATCCTTTTTTGCCGGTTTTCTAATAGCAATGGCAGGTATATTTCTTATCAGTTATAATGGCAGCACCGAATTAAAACTAAATCCCTTGGGAGATATTCTTGCAATTTTAGCGGCTTTTGTATGGGGTTTTTACTCCATCTTTTCAAAAAAAATAAGCAGTTTAGGTTATCCTACTATAACAGCTACCAGAAAAATCTTTTTCTACGGTTTATTATTTATGCTTCCGTCACTATTTTATTTTAATGTGGACATTACCTGGAATCAGTTTCTGAAACCGATTAATTTGCTTAATATTTTATATTTGGGTTTTGGTGCTTCTGCTCTATGTTTTGTAACCTGGAATCTGGCTGCCAAATTATTGGGAGCTGTTAAAGCCAGCGTATACATTTACATAGTTCCGGTGATAACAGTAATTGTATCTTTCCTCATTCTTCATGAGAAAATTACCGTAGTTTCCGCATTTGGTATATTACTCACCTTATTAGGGTTAATCTTCTCGGAGAGTAAATCCAAGATAAAAATTGAGCAGATTCCTATTCTGAACAAATCTTTTATAAACATACATAAATAGGCGGGCTCACTGCTTCTCTATAAATTCGTTTCTTATTAAAAATGCAGTATCCCGCCTGTTATAATATAAATTAGTCTGTTAAATTCCTGTAATATTACTGTACCTTGTTTCCTACTATTTTTGCAATACTGGTATCAAATAGTAATTTGGCATCTTTTAAACCCTCGATCCGTTTCTCTAAGAGCTTACCTTCTAATCCCATATATCCATCATAACCCAATTTCTGGATCTTACGAAATACCTCGGAATAATTGATTTCTCCTTCTGTGACATTTCCTCTGCCCGGATTCCCTGCACAGTGAAAATGCCCTATATCTGATATATGTTCCGTAATGGTTTGAATAAGATTGCCCTCGGATACCTGAAAATGATAAATATCGTATAAGATCTTAACATTCTTACTATCTACTTCCTTTATCAGCCTAAAGGCCTCTTTAGAATCAGTCAGGAAATAACCGGGATGATCCATCAAGTTTAAAGGTTCTACAACTAACGTTATATCATTTTTCTTCAGGAGTGAATCACATTCCCTTAAACCTGTAGCCAGACTATCCCACTGTTCTTTATAGGACTTTTCCGGTATTCTATTTCCCACCTGGCTGATAAGTATATTTACACCAAAGTCTTTCGCCATCCTAATACTTTCTTCCAGACCTTTTATATACTCCTGCCTTTTTAACGGGTCTAATAAAGTGACAAATTTTGTACAGAAACTAATACATTTCATATTCAGCGCTTTTTGGCTTTCCAAAATGGTTTCAATGTCTTTATCCCACCAACTCCAGAATTCATAGGAGGTTATTCCGGCTTCTTTTGTTTTTTCCAAAGCTTTAGAAAAAATCTCTCCTTGAAAAACCATATCAATACAAGCATCAAATTTCATAGATTACCCCCGAACTATAAGTTTTATACCGATATACTGTTTCCTGCCTATATATATTACTACCTGTATATTCCTGTCTGTATATTTCTTTCTGTATATTCCTGTCTGTATATTCCTTACTATATATTTCTTTCTATATATTTCTTTGTATATTTTTCTTCCCTTATATTTTATCTTAATACACTGTCCTTATATTCAGTCTTTATATTCCTAACTTCCTTGTTTCTCCAGGCTGAATGCTGATCACTTCTTCCCCCAATTTAAACCATACGGCAATAGAAGACGGATTATAAACCTTGTCACGATTTATGCTGAATATTAGATTTTTCATTGCAGTGATATAAGTATAATAATCTATATTCGTAACATACCAGATATCATCCTTATTTGCAACCATACTGCATAATTCCTCAATGATATCCCAGGTATTTTCTCTTTCGAATTCAAAACTGTGTCCCCAGATATAAAATAGCGGTAATTTCATATAACCCGGTGTATTTAGGAAACTTTTAGCTTTTGTTAAAACATCATCATTGTGATGGCAGGTTGGTTTCCATCTAAGAAAATCGGAAGGTACTCCAAACCGTTTGGTGGATTCAACGGTTCTGGCATATTTTATTCCAATTAAATCAAGACAGTTTACTACCGCTTCGGAATATTCTCCAAAGGCATAGGACATACCTAATATAATTCTTTCGGATAATTCTTCCAGTTTTCTCCTGTCGTCCCATAGTTCCCGTACTAATAATTCTTTTGGTAAATGGTTTAAGTATTCGTGATTCACACCATGGCAGGCAATTTCATGACCGTGATACAATTGTTTTAGTTCTTTTCCGGTCACAAACCCCTCTTTATCCAGCATCCCGGAATTTAAGTGAAACGTCCCTTTTATACCATATCGATTAAATAGATCAATTAATCTTCTATCATAGATCTGCCCGTCATCATAACTAAACGTTAATGCTTTGGTTTTACTCTCCGGATATAGAAACTGCAGTTCCATATGTAACCCTCCTTAAATTTACTTTGCTTTCGTACAAACTTTGCCTTACGCACAACCTTAGGAAAATACACTGCGAAAAAAAGATGCCATTGAATGATTTAAGAAATCTTCAAGGCATCTTTTTAGTTACTTATTTCAGTTTATTCTTGTGCTAAATATTTCTTATTTAACTCATTTCCTGATTTTATTTATGCAAATGGATTTTCTGTCTTGTATAACATTCCCTTCGGCTGATTGAAGCCGATTTCTTCTACTGCAACTCCTAAATATTTGAATACTTCATAAATGGATTTGCCGAAGTGTCCGAATGCAACTGCTCCGTGATGAGGATAATTGCCTTCTACTAATACATGACGGTAAAATCTTCCCATTTCAGGAATTGCAAATACACCGATTGCTCCAAAGGAACGGGTTGCAACAGGAAGAACTTCACCCTGTGCAATATATCCTCTTAATTTAGCATCTGCAGTACTTTGTAAACGGTAGAAAGTGATATCTCCAGGTATAATATCTCCCTCTAAGGTTCCCTGAGTAACTTCTTCCGGAAGGCTTCTAGCCATAATCATCTGATATTTCATAGCACAGAAAGATAATTTACCTGCTGCTGTATTACCGCAGTGGAAGCCCATGAAAGTATCTTTATGGGTATAGTTGAATTTACCTTTAATATCTGCTTCATACATATCAGCAGGTACGGTATTGTTAATATCCAATAAAGTAACGGCATCTTTACTGATCACCGTACCGATGAATTCGCTTAATGCACCGTAAATATCAACTTCACAGGATACCGGAATACCCATTGCTGTTAAACGGCTGTTAACATAACATGGCACAAAACCGAACTGAGTCTGGAATGCAGGCCAGCATTTTCCGGCAATTGCAACATATTCTCTGGAACCCTTGTGAGCTTCTGTCCAGTCTAATAATGTAAGTTCATATTGAGCTAATTTAGGTAAAATTTCAGGTTTTAAATTACCTTTTCCAAGTTCTTCTTCCATGCTCTTAACAACTTCCGGAATTCTTGCATCACCGGCATGTTTGTTAAATGCTTCAAATAAATCAAGCTCTGAATTTTCTTCAATTTCAACACCTAAATTATAAAGCTGCTGAATTGGTGCATTACATGCTAAGAAATCCTGAGGACGTGGTCCGAAAGATATAATCTTTAAGTTATTTAAACCAATGATAGCACGGGCAATTGGTAAGAATTCACCAATCATATCTGCACATTCGCTTGCTGTGCCAACCGGATATTCCGGTATGTAAGCTTTGATATTACGGAGTTTTAAGTTATAGCTTGCATTTAACATACCGCAGTAAGCATCACCACGGCCGCCGACTAAATTATCACCGGTTTCTTCTGCTGCTGCAACAAACATAACCGGTCCGCCAAATTCTTTTGCTAATAAAGTTTCTGCTGATTCCGGTCCGAAGTTGCCCAGGTATACTACCAATGCATTACATCCTGCTTCTTTTACTTCTTTTAATGCAGTTCTCATATGGATTTCATTTTCAACGCAGGTTGGACATTCAAAAATCTCACCATATTTTTCTGTAAATTCTTTCACTACTGCTTTTCTTCTGGATACAGATAAGCTCATTGGGAAACAGTCACGGCTTACTGCAACAATACCTAATTTAACTTCAGGTAAATTTTTCATTTTATTATCCTCCACTTATTTAAGTTATAGCGGTAATATTATAGGTCCGCCACGCTACTTTTCTGTTCTTATACCGATTACTCAGGGTATTAATTAAATTTATAATACGGAAATATTTTCACCGATTAATCCCACAAATGCTCCTTCAATCTTAGCATCGGAATGTGCAATTAACCATTTGTTTCTTGCAAATAATAAAGAATCTTCTTTTGCCCCCATAGGTTTTACTTCTAAATCCAAATTCGTATCTTTCGGTAATACTACCGTACACCTAAAACCTTTTCCATCTACACCGCAGGGTGCATAATGCAAGGTTGTGGCATATACTTCAATCATAGTACCTGCAGGTACTAAGAAAGCTTCGATTTTATCGGTAGAATATGTATATTCAGGAGTAATATCCTGCTGCATACCGATTAATAAAATTAAATCCGTAACAGCAACATTAATTTCGGATGACCTGTGATATTCTGCCGCATTTAACAGGTGGTTATGTCCGTTACAGTATCCGATCTGAATCGGAAGCCCGCCATATACACTATCCGTAAGAGTTTTCATAATCGGAATACTTTCCAAAGCCTTTACCGACGGCTCATAAATGACACCTTCCGGAATCGGTGTTGTTTCCATTACTGTTAACAAATCTTTTAGGTCATAATCTTTGGTCAGTATACGGCCGTATTTACCAAAAGATTCGTCGGTTATGTTCTTAATTTCCACGCTCATACTTCATTCCTTTCTTTCTTAAAATTGAACTCAATGCTCATGATCATTCCCTTATAACAAAGAGATTGCAAGGTACCTCTGCATTGATCTGGTTACTCGGGGCATGATCCGAACTTTTATAAAATGCTTTTCTAAAAGTATATTATCATTCTAATTTATTTTAAACAACATGTCAATAGTTTTTAAGAAAAGAGGCTGCCACAAATTTATAATCAAAGAATTTGCAACAGCCCTTGTAGTACTATATGGATTCAATAAATTTATTCACAAGCTGAAGTGCCGCCCCTATGGCAGTCGCCCTGCTCTGATACCCGGTAAGTTTAAAATATTCCCCGCTTTTTTCAAAAAAATTCCGTTCTGCCAAACGCCTTTTAATCTCCTCAAGATAAGGATCCAGATACTGGGCCAGTACACCTCCTAAAACTACATCGCTGTCATATACCATATAAATATTATTAATACCTATACATAAATATTCCAAATATTCGTCCCAGATTTTTAAATATTCCTCATTTCCTGCCGCCAGTTCAGAAAAGAAATCTTCTATTTGGCATCCTAAATCATCGGAAACCCGGGCTGTTGATATATACGCTTCCAGACAGCCTTTCTGCCCGCAGTTGCAAAGTCTTCCCCCGGGTGAGATGGTCATATGGCCGAATTCCCCTGCTCTGTGATGATGTCCTTTATATAATTCATCTTTCTTAATGATACAACCGCCTACACCTTTTCCCACAGAAAGGTATGCTTTATCTTCTCCTTTGGAATTATTCCATAATTCCGTGAAAGCTCCGGAATTCGCATCATTGTCAACGATACATGGATAATTGATTGCCTGTGTTAATTTACTGATCGGATATCGGTTTATTCCCAGAGACGGTGCTTTTATGATATATTCTTTCTCCTGGTCAAAAACTCCGGGCACGGCAATCCCGACTCCAAGAATCTTATCTTTATCAAAATGATTGTGTTCAATGATATTATGAACCAGATACCCTAAGTACCGGCTGTATTCCTCTTCTTCCGAAAAGGTTTTTACGTATTTTTCATAATCTAATACCGTACCATATAAATCGATTGCTAAAATACTGACATGATTTTTTCTGATTTCCAGTCCTATGGTTATTCTGGCATCATGGACAGGATTAATCGCCTGGGCTTTTCTTCCGCCGGTAGACTTAAAATTCCCGCCGTATTCGATCAATTCTTCTTCAGTCAATTCCTTTAGATTCTGATTAACCGTAGGAAGACTTAATGACATCCTTGCGGCTATATCCTGCCTTGCAATTTCCCTGCTATTATATATCAGCCGGTATATACGGTTTTTATTCATTTTCTTGACTTCGATGGACGTAATCTTTTTTCCTGTCAACTCTTCACCACCTGTTAAAACTGATCTTTTATACGTATTATAACTAATAGTATATATTATGGCAAGATTTTAATCTTATTTTATATACTAATTAAAATTACTGGCATATAAATGATTAAATTATTGATGTTCCTCCGGGTGACAGAAAATATGAATGTATACATTTACCCTTAACCAAAGTTCTAAGCCCTATTGGTATAAATTATTTTCGTATCTAAATATCGGTTCTCCTTGATTATCCCATACCAGCTTCATGCAATAGGTATGACGGTTATGATCATATAACGAATCACCTGTAATTTCATTATATTGCCTGGCATGGTATACCATAATATCTGTTTTATTATCCTCCGACCGTATAAAACAATTATGACCCGGTCCAAATAATCCTTTATCATAGTCTGTTTTTAACATTGGATAACGTTTCTTCGTCCAGGTACGAGGATCTAATAAATCTTGTTCATCCGGGATACTTAGCATACCAATGCAGTAACATTCACCTGTCGCACTTGCAGAATAAGTTACATACAGCTTACCATCATGCCTGACAACTGATGGTGCTTCATTAACCCAAAAATCTACTCTTTCCCATTCATAATCAGGGGATGAAAGCAATTTCTGCTGGGTTTTCAGTTTAATCGGAGTTTCCATTTCCGCTATATACAAGTGAGAAATTTTTTTGCCAACGCTTACTTTTTCTGCCCAGATACAGTACCATTTATTTCGGTTTTCAAAAACAGTAACATCTAAAGAAAAATCCTTAAATGTAAAATCATCTGCACCCTGTAAGGGACCAGCTTCTGTCCAGCATCCCTCCATGGGATCCTCCTCCTTACATTCCAAGACATAAGGCCGGATTGCCCAGATATCTTCTTTATCTCCTGCTGCAAAATAAATATACCATACACCATTAATATAATGAATTTCCGGAGCCCATACGTGAATACTCATGATACCTATATCGTGCTTTTTCCACAATACCTTTTCTTCGGCAGTTCTAAGTCCTTCCAGTGTGGCTGACCGTCTTAATACGATCCGGTCATATTCAGGTACGGATGCAGTAAAATAATAGCCATCCCTGTGTTTATATATATAAGGATCTGCTCTCTGCTCTATAAATGGATTATTAAATTCTGTTTTCCTATAGTCGTCCTTATTCATGTAACCTCCAAATATAGTTCGATTTGAGTTTTTTTCAAAGCTATCTTACATTAAAACGCAAAACATTCCAGGAATGTTTTTTAATTTTTATATTTAATTTACCATCAATAGGATCCGACAGTTCCTTTTCCTGTGGCATAACATTAAATTCATTTTCAAATGTATTACCGGCAAAATAATCCTCATGATATAAAACAATCTGACCCAAAGCCTTTAACTGGCCAAAAGATCTTAAATCAAGGCTTGTTTCTACGTCGGATTCCAAGTCACAGTTCATAATAAATATATTTAAATTACCTGATTCAGCCTCATATGCTGCCGAAACTGTCATTGTGGTTTGTTCACCGTGATGGTTTGTGGCCTTTTTTGGTAATTCGGTTATCGGTCTTAAAGAAACACCTTTGCCGAATTTTGCAGCATGCATAAACGGATAGAAAGTGGCTTGCCGTATTGCTTTGCCTTTCGGATCGGTAGAAATCATTCCGCCTTCATTCACCAATAAAGACTGGCAGGCAATCTTAACTCTGTCTGCATTATTTAAGAAAGTACATAATATACCTCCGTAAATCACTGCATCTAACAGGCGGAAGCTGGCATATCCATATTCCTGGGCCGTACCGCCCGGAGCTGCACTTGTATTAGTAATCACACCCCATTCATCAAAGGAAATATTTATGGATTTATCTTTACGTAATTTACCCTTTACAAAATCTGCTGCGCTGATTACCGTATCCAGGTAATTCTGCATATCTTTAAAAAAGAAAGGTATATCGGTAATATCATCGTGCATTTTGTAAAATAATTGTTTGGCCGGATCATAATTATAGTAACGGTGTATAGAAATATAATTGATGTAATCATAGGTTTCTTCTAATACAATCCTGTCCCATTCACCAAAGGTTTTATGTTCTTCTTCATTGGTACAGGTACCGCATGCAATCAATTCAATGGAAGTGTCCATCCATTTCATAATTTTAGCCGCTTCTTTCGCTTTCCTGGCATATTCCTCTGCTTTAAGCATACCTATCTGCCATTCTCCGTCCATTTCATTGCCAAGGCACCATACTTTAAAATTATGAGGCTCTTTTACACCGTGTTCTCTTCTTAAATCACTCCAGTATGTACCTTTTTCCGTATTACAGTAATCAACGAATTCACCTGATCCTTCCGGTGTTCCGGTACCTAAGTTGGCAGCCATAATCAATTCAACATCCATATCTTTTAAATATCTCGCAAATTCATTCGTACCAACTTCATTGGTTTCAATTACATTCCATGCCATATCCTTTTTTGCCGGACGTTTTTCTCTCGGGCCGACACCGTCTTTCCAATTGTAACCGGATACAAAGTTCCCGCCCGGATAACGTATTGCAGTAATACCGCATTCTTTAATTAATTCTTTCACGTCATTACGGAATCCCTGTTCATCTGCCGTTTCATGGGACGGTTCGTATACTCCTTTATATACGCATCTTCCAAGATGTTCAACAAAAGAACCGAACATCCTGCGGTCAATCTCTCCAATTACGTAATCTTTATCCAAAATAATTTTTGCTTTCTTCATACTTTATCCATCCTTTTTTTAGTCTTTTATACCTGAGGTTGCCACACTGGCTACAAAATACTTCTGGAAAAATATATACAGTACTAACAACGGCATAATTGATATAACGGCTCCTGCCAGCTGGGGCCCATAATATGTGGTCGCCCTCTCACCGACAAATAAAGCTAAACCTGCCGCCAGCGTCCGCATCTTTACATCACTTGTCATCATTAAAGGATATAAAAGGTCATTCCATGTATTCATTAAATGAAAGATACCAAGAGTCAGTAAACCAGGTTTTACCAACGGTACCATAATTTTATAAAAAATACCGGCTTCATTCAGTCCGTCTACCCTGGCCGCTTCTTCTAAATCTTTCGGAAGCTGTGAAAAATAGGACCTCATCATAAAAATGCCGAAGGCAGTTGTCATTTTAGGCAGAATCAGACCTGGATAAGTATTTAAAATTCCAAGGAAGTGTGATTCTAAAAATAAAGGAATCATCATAACCTGAAATGGAACCATCATAGTCATTAATATAATAATAAACAAGATATTTTTACCTTTAAACTGCAGTCTGGCAAAGGCATAACCGGACATGGTGTCAAATAAAAGCGCCAATGACGTAGAACATACGGAAAAAATAACCGTATTTTTCAGGTAGACAGCCATAGGTATACTTTTGAAAATTCTGGCAAAGGATTTAAGAGAGTGCTTTGTACCGATAATAGTCGGCGGATATGCCAAAATCTGTTTTTCTATCTTAAATGCGCCGGCAAACAGCCAAATCAAAGGAAATAATACAGCCGCGATTAATAAGCATAAACCTATGTATTTCATAAACCCCAGGATAATATTTTCACTGGTAAATTTCTTTCTCATACTCTACCCCTCCTTTGGCATAAAAGCCTTTTTATAGAGCGGCAATGACAATGCCAATATAACGATTAACATTAATACGGACATTCCGGATGCATATCCTAAATCAAACGGATGGGAAAAACCTGTCTTATAAATATACTGAACTAATGTTTCGGTTCTGTATTGAGGTCCCCCTGAGTAGTTACATACACCTGATCAAATACCTGAAGAGATCCGATTAAGTTCGTAATCAGACAAAATCCTAAATTCGGAATAATACAAGGAATTGTAATATAGAAAAACTGATTCACTTTTGAAGCACCATCGATTTTTGCCGCTTCAAAATAACTGGTAGAAATGCTTTGAATACCTACAACCAAGATAGACATTGTATAGCCAAAATTCTTCCAGACAGTCATGGCAATTACGGTTCCCATAGCCATATCCGGGTCCCTGAAGAAGGTCAATCCTTCAAATCCAAGCTGTTTTAAAACATAAGGAATAAAACCGATTGTCCCGTCAAATAGAATACTCCACATAATACCTACGGCTGCCATGGAACATATTACCGGCAGGAAAAATATAGTTCTTGACATTTTACTGAAAAAAGAAGTGGTTGAAATAGCATTTGCAACTAACAGTCCGATTACAATCTGAAGCGGAACTTCAACGAATGCAAATATCAAAGTATTTTTTAATGCATTCCAAAATCTGTCGTCCATCAAAGCTTTAATAAAATTATGTATTCCTGTAAAACCGGTTTTAGAAAAGTAAATATCCAAATTCATAAAACTAATAATTACGGACCCGAATAATGGAATGATTGCAAACATAAACAAAGTTAGCAATGACGGCAAAAGAAATAAATATGCAGCTTTTGCTGGTTTGTTCCAATATACACATATTCTTTTAAACATATAATCCTCCTCTGCCTTATGATTAATTTTTTTACCGTGGGCTTTCAATTCTCTGGTTTAGTTGCTCCCCAGTTTATTTGAACTTACAGGGAGACTTAAATTCTCCCTGTAAGTTCAAATCCTAATCCCCGTTTTTGGTATACCCGGAGGCGGGTTTTAACTTAGGAAATAAATTATTCGGTTCCTAATAGTCTATCAATTTCAGTCGATGCTTTTGTCAATTCTTCCTGACAGTCATTTCCTGCTATAATATTTTCAACCATAGGGAATAACACATCGGTATTGATGGAAGCTGCTGAGGACAGACCTGCACCAAATGCCTGACCGTATTCAGAAATTGCTGAAAATACACTTACTAATTCATTTGCTTTTACTTCCGGGTCATTGGCTACGGAATTCAGATACGGCGGAAAACCATTTCTCATAGACCATTCTTTACCTATCTCCGTAGTATTCCAGTATTCAATGAATTTGTATGCTGCAGCTTTTTCTTCGTCTGAGGTTCCATCCGGAATTGCAAAACCGGTAGTTTCCGCAATTCCGACTGTTCCTGCAGAACCAGCAGGAAGTACGGCTACTCCAAAATTAATTTTGTTTTCTTTTAAACCTGCTACCATCCAGGGACCGTTAACAACCATTCCCAGCTGGTCTGCCATCATTATGTTATCCAGGTCGGCACCGGTCGTACCTTTTGTAGCATATCCCTTTTTAACTAAGTCCTGTATGAACTGTAACGATTTTAAGTTTGCTTCATTATCTATAAGGGATTTCTTATTAGCTGCATCAAGGATTTCTCCGCCATTAGACAGGAATAAGGAATCAAACCAGCATACTGCACCACTTACCGCGATACCAAGACCATAAATATTTTTATCCGGATCCGTAATTTTTTCCGCATATTCTTTTACCTCTTCCCAGGTTGCCGGAGGTGTTCCCGGATCTAAACCGGCAGCCTTAAACAAGTCCTTATTATAATATAAGTATTGGGTAAACCACTGCATTGGAATCATCATCTGCTCCCCGTTATACTGTAAGCTTTCCAAGGCAGCAGGTGCAAAATCACTTTTATCCGCTTTAGTCACATCAAAAAAGTCATTCATGGAAAGAATGGAATTCGTCTTTGCATAGTTTACTAAATCCATATTACCGGCTAAGATCATCGCCGGCGCATTACCGGTTGCTATAGCCGGTGCCAATTTTTCTGTTAAGGTCGCACCCGGCATTATATCCATTTCGATGGTTATGCCGTCTTTATTTTCTTTATTATACCGGTCTACGATTTCCCTTAATATGTCACCGTCGGAACCTGTAAAAGCGTTCCAGAACTGAATTGTTACCCCTTTGCAGACGATTCAGCCGATGATGTTTCCGCCGTACCATCTCCAGTACCGATGTCTGACGTCTCACTTTGAGCCGGTACGGGTGCCTTTGTATTACATCCTGTAAGCATACCGATTGCCATTACTGTACCTAATAAAACAGCCAACATTTTCTTCATTCTTTTTTCATGCAAAATCCTCCTTCTTTTTTGTGTACACGTGTACGCACATATGTAAAAATTTAAGCATTACACGTGTACAAGAGTAAATACATTAATATAATTTTTACTTTCTCATTTTTGCGTACACGAGAACACTAATTACATTTTTAATATAATACTATTTGCACAATATGTCAATGCTTTTTTATTTATTTTTCATTTTTTACATCAATATGTTATAAATATACAACTTTCTCCCACTAGATTGTTTCACCTTGCACAATTGTGTGTTGAATCACCTGGCTTTCCTTTGGACTTTTATTTTCAATCATATCTACTAATAATTCCATAATACGTTCACCTATCTCATCAATGTTATTATCCACTGATGTTAAATGGGGATGCCTGCTTTTGAATATATTAATATTATCAAATCCCATTACCCCATAATCTGTCGGAGCATAAAGGCCGGCATTTTCTAATTTAATTAAGATATTAATGGCAAAAGTATCACCGGAACAGATAAATGCAATCTTCTTTTCTGAAGTCCTTATAAATTCCTCTGCTTTTTTAACATAATTCTCATGACAGATAATACCCATTTCTATTTGTGGATGTTCTCTGATACAATCTTCAAACCCGTTTAAACGCTGCTGATGGCCCTTCGGAACTACCGTCTGATCGGAAATCATAGGTGGAAGAACAAAAATAATTTTTTTATAACCTTTACTGATTACAAATTCCGTCGCCTCTTTTGTAGCGGCATATTCATCTGTTCCGACACAAGGTATGTTTTCTGCCTGATCATGGCCGATTAATATTACAGGTATAGCCAAATTCTCAAGTAACTTCTCAAAATCCTTACCCTGATTAACAGTAGATAAAATCAATCCGTCAACCCGATGTCCCACTAAAGTTTTTATTAATTCAATCTCCGTTTGCCTGTCCCCTTCATGTAATGTTATATTTAATAAATATTTATGCTTTTTAGCACAGTTTTCCATAGCATTAATCATCTTGGGGAAATACTGGTTTTTTAAATCTACTACTATAATCCCGATCATCATTGTCTTACCTTTTACTAAACTTCTGGCAACTAAATCCGGTTGATAATCATATTCCTTTGCTGTTTGTAATATTCTGTCCTTTGTTTTTTGACTTATTCTCCCCGTACCTTGCAGAGCTCGTGTTACAGTAGTTCTTGATACTCCACAGATTCTGGCTAAATCTTTTGTTGTTACTGCCATAACATTTCCTCCCTCATTTTTCGCTACTTCCACTACTATTTAATATTAAACTATAAATTTCCTCTTCTTGCAACCTAAAAATTAATCACTATTTAGTCCCATTAATTTTAAATCTTTTTTATAATATTAGGCATCGCTCTCAATAATTTTCCGTTTCTTCATTTATATGGTAAAAATTCAATTCATATTTTTCCACTGCCTGAAGCATTATATTTTTGAGGTTCCGCTCGATATCCGCTGCTTTTCTTTCTAATTCCTCACCAATATCATTTGGATTCATAGTATAGGATATCTCGGATTTTAATTTTTTTTCATACCCGGAATTCATGAATTGTCCAGCCTTGCCCGATATAGCCTCTTTATGAGAATCTATGGTTTCTAAGACATCTGCTATCTTACCTAATCTGCTTATTCTTTCAAATGGTATTGTTCCTGTAATTACCTGATTTTTCCCAATACGGATCTTATATTCCATCTCATTGTTTGTAAATTCATATGCCGGTTCTTCTTCTGCCAGCAAACCATTACCCGTAACTGAGGCAAAAGTGCTTTGAGGAAAATCAGGTATATATGGGCTGTAAATCAGTTTTTCGCGGACAGTACGGCCGCTGGCGGTTAAATACTCCGCAAGAAATTCTTCGAATTCCCTCTTTATCCCACTTCTTTTCTCAACGTTTTCCGGTATGTTAAGCTTCTCGTCAAACCGCTTTGAGAAATGCTGAATTAATTTACCCTCATTATCTGCTATTTTAATATCTATATCAATTAACATCCGATCACCCTATAGTTTTCTGTTATTATTTCTTTATATGATTATCGGACTAATCTCTAATTCCAAATACCTATATTGTTTTTTTTAATTTAGTATTTTTAATCGAATGAAAACTGGGCTAAGTGAAACAAAAACAAAAGCATATAGTATTGTTCACTTCCGCTAATCCTAACCATAGGTTTTTTTAACTCATATAATATTTTGCCTGGGTTTGATACATAACTGCATATAATGAGTTTTCCCTTTGTAATAGTTCCTTATGGGTTCCGTACTCAACGATTTCCCCATCTTTAAAAACGGCAATGCAGTCGGAAAACCTTGTGCTGGAAAGCCGGTGAGATATATAAATTGCTGTTTTGCCATTTACCAATTGATTAAAGCTATTGTATATTTCGTATTCCGCTATGGGATCTAAAGCGGAAGTAGGTTCATCTAAAATGACAATGGGAGTTTCCTTGCACAAAGCCCTTGCAATTGCAATTTTCTGGGACTGGCCTCCTGAAAATTCGATTCCTTTTTCATCAAAACTTTTATAGATATTCGTATTAAGGCCTTGCTCCAGTTTTTCAAAATCCTTTCGAAAGCCCGCTTTATCAAGGCTTTTAAGTATCTTATCCTCATCGATGGATTTATCTAAAGCCAGGTTTTCCCGAATGGTTAAGGATAGCAGTTTAAAATCCTGAAATACAATGGATAATAGTTTCATATATTCCTCGTATTTGATTTCTTTAATATTTACATCTCCTAAAAGTATCTCTCCGTCGGTAGGTTCGTACAACCCTGCAAGCAGTTTAATAAAAGTGGTTTTACCCGCACCGTTTAGTCCTACTATGGATAATTTTTCTCCGGGATTTATACGTATTGAGATATTTTTAAAGTGTAGTTTTCTTTTTTAGGGTATTTAAAACTTACGTTTTTAAATGTAATTGTATAATCTGTAATTTCCTGTGCCGACCATATTCCTTTATTATCTTTTGTTTCTATAGAATTAAACTTCTGAAATAATTCAAGATACATACATAATTGATTGATCTCTATCAATGCATTAATGCAGGACATGATGGACGTACTGAAATTTGCTGTTGCATTGGCATACATGGTAAAACTCCCCAAACCGGTACTCTTATTTACCACCTTATAGGTTAAGTAAACATAGATTAATGTCATTTGAAGCTGAACATTGATATTACTGATTCCGGAATATTTACCAATCATAGTAAACTGCCTGGAATAGATCTGAAGTAAATTATCCATAAAATATTTCATTCTTTTTAAGATCAACGGCTTTGCATTATAAAGCCTGATGTCTTTTCCCATGGTAAAATCCGAAGTTAATCTTAAAAAATATCCAAATGCCCGGTTATCGGATATGGAATTCTGATTATCTTCATAACGAAGTCTTTCTATCTTTTTAAAAAATATGGAATTTAATAGCACAATTCCTAATATGGCCAATATAATCACAGGATTTAATATGGCCAGGATATATCCCAATCCAAGAATTGTTATAATATCATTTATTATTATTGTGGCATTTTCCACTGTTCTTGCCACCGCTGCTTCATTATAGATAGCAAAGTAGGCTTTTTCTTTTAAATCCAATATTTCAGGATTTTCTATATTTTCAAATTCCATGTCCACACATTTTTCACCCAGATAGGCCTCCAGACTGCTAAACAGCTCCGCAGATGCAAGCGCCATGATTTTTACAAAAGCCTGGTTAATAATTTTAAACAGCAGATTTCCTGCCGTTAAAATCCCAACATACCTAAGCAGATTTCTTATATCCCGTCCACCCAACAGTTCATCGATGATTAACTTTGGAATTATAATGTTGATAAAGGGAGTACAGGCCTTAAAAAAGGATGCTAAAACAGACTTTATCATATAGGCGTTTGACAGCCTGTGAGTAAGACGAAAGAAATAGATTAGTGTTTTACTGTTTTTAAGAAACATGTCTTTCCTCCTCCCTGTAATAAACGGCCTGAATCTGAAACATATTGGCATAGCTCTTATTAAGCTTCATTAACTCCTCATGGGTTCCGTATTCTTTTATTTCTCCGTCTTCTATAAAAGCTATTACATCACAGAATCTGGTGCTGGATAACCGGTGGGATATATAGATTGCTGTCCTTTTCTGTATCAGCTCATCAAAATTTTTATATAATTGGGATTCAGCCAATGCATCCAACGCAGCCGTAGGCTCATCCATAATGATTATTTTACCTCCTTTATATAAAGCCCTGGCCATAGCAAGCTTTTGGTTTTCACCGCCTGATAATTCTATCCCATTTTCATCCAGGACCTTAAGCATATTGGTATAAATTCCATGCTCCAGGGAATTTACCTTTTCACTAAGCCCTGCCTGATTAAGGACCTGATAAATTATATTCTCTTCTTCCTCCTTATCCGTAAAAGTAATATTCTCCGCAAGATTAAAAGCAAATAACTTAATATCCTGAAAAATAACGGAAAAAAGGGTTGTATACTCCTCTCTGTCAAGTTCATTTATATCAATTCCATTTAACAGAATCTGTCCCTCAGTAGGCCGGTACAGCCGTGTCAGCAGCTTCACCAAAGTGGTTTTTCCCGCACCGTTAATTCCCACAAGAGCTATCCTCTGGCCTGCTTTTATCTTAAGGGAAAAATCTTTCAATATATATTTATCACTTCCCGGATACTGAAAGCTGATATTTTTAAGTTCAATTTCGAATTGGTCACTCTCCGGTATTTTTTTAGGATTCTTAACCTGGATAGGTTCTTCTTTTTTCAGGAAATCCCTAAAGTCACTTACATACATAGATTGAATTCCTATAGTAGCTATATCTTTCATAGTGGTATCCATCCAATCAGCAAATCTGTTCATAACAAGGGAATACATAACAAAATTCCCGATGGATAAACCATTTTCTATTACCTGATAAATAAGGTAACAATAGATTACTCCCTCTCTTATAAAAATCAAAAATGCTTCCATTACCGTTGCTTTTAGAATTTTACCTTGTATTTCGCTGATTATATGAATCAAGTGTTCACAAGATTCTTTCTTTTTTTGAAGTAATATGCCTTTTAATCCATAAACCCTGATATCTTTGCCGTATAGAAAATCTGATAAGGTGGCAGAGGCATAATAAGCTTTTCTCTCTTCCTCCGCTAACTCATCTTTTCTGCTTCGTTCATAATGATTTGCTCTTAACAATATAAAGTAGGACAAAACAACCGTTGCCATAAGTATGATTAAAATAATCGGATTCAAGTGAAATAAAATTACAGAAAATACAAAGAATCCAATCAGATTTCCGGGTATACTAAATAATTTAAGAATAATAAGGCCAATTCCGTTAACCGGGCTTTGTATCGTTTTTATGGCTGTTTTTATATCATTTAATGTATTCGGATCTTCCGTATAAGGAAAATCCATATCCATTGTTTTCTCGCTTAACATTCGGATAAAGCGATATCTTACATCATTCATCTTCATACGAAAGTTTCCCTGAAGAAATTCAGTTAAAAATCCGGTCAGGGAAGCAAGTATAAATGCACCCCATACGACAAATGCCATATATCCAATTCTCTGCTCTCCAAGTAGTTCGTCGATCAGAAATTTCGGAACATAAATCCATATAAAAGGGGAAATGCTGTAAAATAAGGAATATAGTAAAATAGATATAAATATAGATTTTTTCCACCTGTAAACATATTTTAGAATAAATAATAAGTTACTTAAAATTCTTTTTCTTGGCTGTTTCATAACATCCCCTTGTTTACCATTTTTCCCCATTATATCATTTTGTATATACCGGGGAAAAGAAAAAGAAGTTGGGAAAATTTTAAAAAAAAATAGAGCCTTAGCTCTATTTTTTCATCTATATATAAGAAATTAATTATCCTGAGTTAAAAACGCATAGAGATATTCCGTTACCTCAAGAGCTTCTTTATATCTACGGTTTGCTTTATATGTTTCGATTAAAAAATCACCGTAATATTTAGTGTTAGAAAATATGTTATGTTTTTTAGACTGCTTGTAAATTGCAGACAGCTGATTGATATAACTTTTTTGATGGATATAATCCTCTTCTTCCACCATTATCTTAATAAGCTCGTTTACAGACTCAAAATGGTTGATATCGATTGCTTTCTTATAATAATCTTTTGCTTTTTCCATTTGATTATATCTGACATACAAGAAGCAAAGTTTTTGATATATCTTTTCCAACCCATCCTTTTCATCAGCGGGACAAGTTTCAATAGCTTTTTGCAGATTATCTTCCGCTTTCGTGAAATTCTTCGCCGTATAAGCAATTCCAATATGATAATGCAATAAGTAATCCATGGAATCGTCTTTCACTAATTTTGATAATAAAAGAACTTTCTCATAATATTTCTCCATGGTAGGTAAATGAAAATCCATATAGATATGTCCGAGTATTAAGCAGATAATCATCTGAAGCTTAATATATCCCTTGGAATAAGCTAAATTAAGTGACTCCAGTAATAATTCTATGGCTTCATAATATTTACCTTCCTGCCATTTTACATAACCCATACCATATAACACTTCAGGTGCATATTTTAATTTTTTTGCCTCAAAAAGCAGATTCATATCACCATATACTAATCCGGCAAAATAGTATGCCTTATAAAGCTGTTCTGTATCCATATATTCTTTCAAGTTTAAAATCTGTGTACTATCTTTCGGTTTTTCACTCAGCTCAAAAAGTTGATAATCTATGTAAAGTGGCGAATTCAGATATTTTTCTTTCTCACTTTTTATTTCTATGATTTTTTTATAATCCACAGGTAATCCGGTATATTGGGACTGATAAAGCTTCTCAAACTCCTCCTTACCCTCTTTTATAAATACTTCGTCCTGATAAAATTCAATATGCAAACGCTTAAAAAGCATTTTAATTATATCATCACTTGGTATAATGCTTCCTTTTTCTATTTTAGAAAGATAGGAAACAGCGCAGATACCTTTGCATAAATACTCCTGTTTAAACCCCATTTTTTCCCTATTCATTTTTATTTGCAGACCTGTTATATTTTTCATAACCTCTCCTAATTGTAATTCTTTATCATCCAAAAACTCCCATTGTTTTCTTAAATAGTTAGTTAATTTTATTGTAATACATTGTTAATTACATGACAATTCCCTGTTTAAAATATCTCTGCTTTTTTATATCTTTATAAATCACGATTCTAATTATTCTTATGCTAAAAAGTAATGTAGAATACAAGCATAGTAGAATTGGCAGAAAACAAATCGTTTAAGCAATTATGATTGTAAATTTTTGGAAAGGTTGTATAATAAAAGTATACAATAAAACCTAATTAGGATTGCGTGTAAAAAGCCAATTTTAAATTATGGTTCATTCTGCTTATGAAAGGAGTTATGTAATGCTATGCCTATTAATGATTTTATGACCTGGAATTTTCTCGGCACAATGGCCGGAGCAGTCGCCGCCACAACTTTAATAGTACAGTTTTTAAAGATTCCTTTGGATAAAGTATGGAAAATACATACACGATATGTGGTTTATTTCATCGCATTTTTTCTATTATTTTTTGTAGAATTATTTACGGGAAAATTAAACTTCCAACGTACTATACTTATTATGCTTAATGCAGTCATCGTCACAATGGCTTCAATGGGTACATACGAAGTAACCTTTAAACAAACTGAGAGTAAAAATTAAGAATTGATAAGGGGCAGTTGCAAAATAGTCAAAGTTATATTTTGAATTTTGCAGCAGCCCCTTTTTCTAATAAAACTAACAATATATACCTCTTTAAAATTATCCCATTGTGTTTACAATTAAATTATAATACGGTAGACTAAAATATGATAAGACCTTTAAGCCAGCAAAGAAGGGATGACTTATGAAAAAGAAAAAACTATATCCAGCCTTAATAATTCTATTAATACCATTAATAATATTTATTTACAGTCAGATATATGTAAATGCAATAACCGGTAAAGATAAAGTAGTAACCGCACATGCGGGGGATAATGCATCTGATTTGCAAAGACTCCTGGATTATAATAAGTATAATACGTATCATTTAACAGTAAAAATCCCTGCAGGTAATTACGAACTAAGTAAAGAATTAAGGATTTACAGTAATACTACCATTATTGCTGATCCCAATGCCCAATTATTAAAAAACCATCAAAGAGGCGGCATACTGGCAAACGATTTAACCAATGACAAAGGTGGTTATACTACCACGGAGAATATCAGTGTTATCGGAGGTATCTGGGATTCCTATAAAATTGCTAACAAGGATAAAGGTACGGAAAGCTTTCGTTTTATCCATGCAACTAATGTTACAATTAAAGATGCTACCATCTGCAACGTACCAACCGGCAGCCACCTCATTACTTTCGGAGGCGTAAAAAACGGTGTGGTAGACAACTGCACTTTATATGGATATACTGGTACCACACCAAAAGAAGCGATACAAATCGATATTGTCCATAATGATACCATACTTCCGTCCATGCAGTCAAAAATACTGGTTTATGATGATCTGCCCTGTAATGGAATTACTGTTACTAATTGTGATATCCACAATTATCCAAGAGCAATCGGTTCTCATACTTCCGTAAAGGGAGTTTTTCATAAAAATATTAGAATCTCTGATAATAATCTGCATGATCTGGCAGAAGCTGCCATAAAGGCTTTTAATTATGTTAATCTAGAAATCAGTAATAATACTATAAAAAATTCCGGTATCGGTATATTAGTTTATACTTATATAAATAATCAGTACTATCTGGAAGCTTTAAGCAAAACACAAAAAGAACCGCTTCCCGATAATTATAATATTCTAATTAAAAATAATACGATACAAACTATTAAAGAAATACCATCAGGTACCGGACCATTATGGGGAGACGGTATCCGTACGATAGGTAATGAAGAACGGCCATTATCCGGAGTAACCATATCCAATAATACAGTAAGCGGTACCGACCGTTACGGAATGTTCTTAGAGGGAACATCCAATTGTAAAATTACTAATAATAATGTTACTCTCACAGGCAAAAACGGAATTTATCTTATAAACGGCTGTGATTCCTCTCAAATCATAAGTAATTCGGTAACAAAAAACGGTAAAAAAGATAGTAACGCAGGCGGAATCGGCTTATCTGCCTCCTCGTATATTACTATCTCCAAAAACAAAGTTTCTTCTCCCTGTAAAAACGGTATATTCTTATATAACCAAAGCCGTAAAAGTATTATAACCGGTAATATTATTTCATCTGCCGGAGATAATGGGATTGCCTTATACCAGCAGAGTAATGATTCCAATATTACCGGTAATAAAATATCCGGTTACAAACGTTATGGTATTTATGCTTATCAAATTGGTTCCGCTACAATGATTGATAATGAAATTAATGGTTCAACTAAAGTAAAAAGTGATGACGGAATTCATATAACCGGTGATAAAAGTTCAGATAAACCATTTATATTAAAGAAAAACTATGTGAAAACTACGAACAGGAACGGAATTTATGTAAATACAGCCCCGGAATGTTATGTAGGCGGTAATACAATCTTGAGTACAATTAATTATGGTATCTATATTGGTTCCGGAAGTTACGGAAGTAAAATCTATCATAACAATATTACGAATGCCGGAAACTTAGGGCCTTTAAAAAACGGCATCGGTTTGGCCAAAGAAATAAGTGCAGATGTAGATAAAAATAAATTGAACCCTTAAACGGAGCTTGAACTCCGACTGAAACAAGTAAGTCCCCCTCTTACGCTTCGCTATGAAGCGGGGGACTTACTTGTAAGGTTAAAATACTATACTTTCGATTGGAACAGGACGGCTTAAAAGAAATCCCTGACCTGTCTGGCATTTATACTTTTTCAAAAATTCCAATTGTCCTTCCGTTTCAATCCCCTCAGCAACCACTTCATAGTTTAAATCCAGGGCAAGATATAGAATTGATTTAATAATCATGGCATCTTTTCCGTCTTCTTCAATACTTTGAATAAAACTCCGATCCAGTTTGACTATATCAATGGGTAGTTCTTTTAAATGAGTTAAGGAGGAATAACCGGTACCAAAGTCATCTAAGGCAATTTTAACGCCAAGATCTCTTAGTTTTTTTAATCTGTTTACTGCAAAATGAATATCCGAAATGATTGCAGTTTCCGTTATCTCCACAATGATATGGGAATAGTCCACATCATAAGATAGAAATATCTTTTCTAAATTATTAAAGTTAATATCACTGCATAATGACTTGCTGGATAAATTAATGGATATGGTCATGTCATAGTTTCCCATAGTTTCAAAAATCTTTTTTTGCCGCAGGGAAGATTCAATAATCCAATATTCAATCTCGTATATTTGACCGGTTTCTTCAGCAATTGGTATAAACTTTGAGGGCGGAATAAATTTATTATCATGTATCCAGCGGACAAGTACTTCAAGACCGGTTATCTTACCGGTTTCAAGATTGTACTGAGGCTGATAATTCAATATCAGTTCACTGTTATCCAAAGCATATTTTAACTTGTTAGCCAACTTGTTGTTTTCCGCATATAACTGCATAATATCTTCCGAATAAAAAACATAACGCCCTTTTCCTTCTCTTTTTGCTTTAAACATTGCAATATCAGCATTTCGGAATAAAGTTATAAGATCGCTGCAATCTTTAGGATATATTGATACACCGGTACTTACCGTTAGGAAAAATTCGTGGTTCTCAATTTCCCACGACTTTCCGAAGTCATTCGTTAATATTTGTAATTCTCTTTCAATATCTTCTTGATTGGCAAATGGATAGATAATCGCAAATTCATCACCGCAAAGTCTTGCTATTCTCTGATTGCATTTAATCGTGTTTCTTAGCTTATCAGCAAGATATTGCAGGAATTTATCACCGGCAGTATGTCCCAGTGTATCATTTACCTGCTTAAAGTTATCAATATCCATATAAATCAGAGCAAATTCTTCATTATTCTGAATCCGCTTTTTCGCTTCTTCTTCAATCATGTTACGGTTATACAACCCTGTTAAATTATCATAATAAGCGGCTTCTTTTAATTTTTCCTCTAATAACTTCCGTTCCGTTATGTCTGTACCAACTGATAAAATTTCTGTATTTTTATTATATTTTAATAAACCGCTGTTCCATATAATATCAAGCCTTCTTTTATCATGTGTAATAAACTGGCTTTCATGGTTTTTTATATGATTTCCTTTTCGTATCAGTTCATAAACCTCTACCATTTCAGATTTATTTTCGCCGGAAAGAAAATCCCTCCAGTTTCTGCCGATAATCTCTTCTTCACAGTAACCAAATAACTCCAGGGCATAGGGATTAAGTCTTTTTATAATTCCGTTTTCATCCCAGGTTCCCATTATTACATGAGACTCTGTAAAAATTTTTTCGTTAAAAACTTTCTGGTCCGAGAGTTCTCTTTCCATAGATACAAGTTCACTGCAGGTATTCTGTAATTCTTCATAGATACGGTTTAAATCCGATAAAGCTTTTTTCATACGTACCGAACGCTGTTTTACCAATAAAAACAAAACAATAACATTAATAATTACATAAAACCATCCTTTATAAGTTTGAGCTTGCTGATAATGTTTTGCATCTCTAAAAAATTTGATTAATACTTCATCCGATAGAATTACCCAAAGAAATCCTATTGTCCCATAAATACTCGCAATAAAGCAAGCATCTTTAATAGGAAAAATATTATAATTTTTATTCTTTTGGTTTCTATCTGGTTCATCCCCGTCAGTTCGTTTAGTAGGTACATTATTATCCTTAATTTTTAATATTCTCCTCACTAATTTACCCCTCTTCTGTGTAATATTTGCCTTACACCTTAGTGAATTACCATACTATTTGATTTACATTATACGCTTTAATTTTCCATTTTTCAACTTAATCCGACTTATTTTTTAATGATTTTAAAAGGTAAATTCTTCTATTTTTCATTTTTTGTATAACTGCTCAGATGGCGGGAGTTTCCTGGTGGAAATATAGAATCAGGGGAAACATCTGAGGACGCACTTATAAGAGAAATAGAAGAAGAATGACAAATAGAAGTAATACCTGAAAATTCAATAACAAGAGTAGAATATGATTCCCCCCTTTTCATCTTACCATGGATATATTTTTATGCACATAAAAAGAGGCATCATTACACTTATGGAGCATAATGATGCCAAATGGTTAAGTAAGGATGAATCGGATACCCTGAACTGGCTTCCCGCTGATTTATACGTGATAAAACTTTTATAGGCTAATCCATTTTAGTATATCCTCATAAAACCTTATTTAGTTGTTATTTCTCATCCAATGCATAGTCAGCCGCATTTCCGCCGCCAAGCCGTCCTGATGTAAAGGAATATCCGATACCGACTCCATTTCCAACATAGGTATCGTTAAATAAAACTCCTTCCGATTCGAGACCAACTGCAAATAAACCTTTGATCGGCACTCGCTTGTCATCTAATACTTTAAAGTCTTTATTAACCAGTAGTCCGCCTACGGAACCTAAATTATTAATTTCCGCAATAACTGCATAATACGGACCTTCTTCACCCATAGAGAATAAATAATCCGCACTTTTGCCAAATTCCGTGTCAACTCCGGTTTTTACGGCTTCCATATAATTATTATATTCTTCCGTGAAAGTTTCTACATCCATTCCTGCATTTTTGGCCAACTCCTCGATCGTATCTCCCTTATAGCCGTCTCCGTTTTTAACCATAGCATCAAATACTTTCTGGGCATCCGTCCATGGATTATCTAAAGTAAATTGATCCTTAAAATCTTCATAAAATTCCGGGGGCATACCGGGCAGCTGAGGCGCTTTCACACCGCTCATACCTTTTTTGTTCAAAAGGTCCAGCTGAGCTTTGGATACGATAACCAAATGATAAGGCCCGTTAAAAGCGCTTGTATTTGCTGCAGCTACTGCTGTCAAAGTGGCTGCTTCATCTCTGAATCTTGCTCCGGACGGGCCAACATTCATAAAATTAGGCAGATAAGCAGTCATAAGAGGATAACTTGCTTTAAAGGAATCAAATTCTTTCTTAAGATCAGCTGTAGCTCTTGCAAGAGTCTGATGCAGCATCTGACCGCCGATATTATCCGGTACTTTTGCCCCTACCGCCCAAGCCATTTTTAATCCTTCTCCGATGTTTTGTCCTAAACCACCGTTCACTCCTTCAAATCCAAATAACTCTTTCACCATTTCTGCATTCGCTGCATAACCACCGGTTGCCATTATTACACTTTTTGCGGTTATTTCCAATGTTGTTCCGTCTGCTTTTTCTGCACTGACACCAACAACATCGCCGGAATCATTGGTTAATAATTTTTTACCCGTAGTTTCGGTAAGAACTTCTCCTCCGCCTTTCACAACTGATTCACTTAACATATTCTTAAGTAATTTTTGACGGTCTTCATACGGAGGTAGCAGATGAAGCTGTTCCCCTCCGAAATTCATGAAAGTGGTCTGGTACCCCTTATCAGCAAGCCAATCATAGGTCTCTCCCGATTTGGTGACATATTGCCTTATGGTAGCTGCATCAACTCTCCAGTGATTATTGGCAATCCAATTGGCAATTTCTTTTTCCACTTCAACTTTAACACCATTATCCAGTGCAGCGGAGGAATTATAAAATTTTCCTGCCCAGGATAAATTACTTGCGCCTCCGATAACAGCTGTTTTTTCAATAATAATTACTTTTGCTCCTTTATCAGCTGCTGTCACTGCTGCGGATACACCGGAAGCTCCGGCACCGATAACCACCACATCTGCTGACATTTTCTCAACTTTGCCTTCATTTTCTTTCGTTACTATGTTTGATTTTAAGGCATCCACATCCCCGTTTGCCTGTCTTACAGCATCTTCGATTGCTGCCAGTAAGCCATTACTGGATTCAGTTGCACCTGATACCGCATCCACAGCTAAAGTCTGTCCCTCTAAGACTTTACCTTTGATTGTAATTAGTGCATCATCGCCTAATCCTGCGGTTTCCGTCTGACTTAATATCTTAATATCGGTAATCTTTGTATCACTAAAGGTAACTTCTACTTGGATTAGCCCGTCCTTTCCCTGCGCTTTTGCTTTGTAGGTTCCTGCTTTATATTTCTGTGTTATAATACTGTCTGTACTTTCTGAATTGCTTGAAGTTGTATCTTCTGCACTGTTTTCCGTATTATTGGTATTTACATTAGACGTTTCCTGGTCTGATATTTTTTGCTTACATCCTCCTAACAGCAGCACAAACAAAGATAGACATACTGCCATTACAATAAGTTTATTCCATTTTTTCCTTTTCATGAATTCCCTCCATAAGACTTTTGATTGTTAAAGTGCTAAACTACTTGCTAAACTATAAATATTACGAATAACACTGAAATATATTGCTATATAAGCCTTCTATAACCAGTTTATTTTTTCTCCTTTCCTTACAATCTATCGTAAGTACTTATAGTAAGCCTCTCATAACTTACAGTTGTATCATAAACCTTGGTGTAACACCAAAGTCAATAGTTTGTTAAATAACAAACTATGAAAGACACAATAAAGTAAAGAAGTTTAAAAGATACAAGCCTATGCGAGAATTCTATTTTACATTTATTAAATTACAGGTATATATACTTCCAGATAAAACCGCCTTTCTGTTCCTTTATTTTCAGCAGTAAGGATTCTGCCAAAAATATCACCGTTTACCGTATACTGCTTTTCTTTAATATAGGAAAACATAAACTCCAGGGAATCTCTTTTCATATACTCGCCGGTGGAAATTATAACGGAAGAGATATAACTGTTTGGTTTTATATATTCCGTTGACTCATCTATTTTAATATTTAATTTCCGAATATCATCATCAAATAATGCCAGTCCCCAGTTATAATCAAAGGAAGTACCCTCTGTTAAAATATCCTGATTATTTATGCGAAAGGAGAAAAAAGTAAAAGGTAATAATTTCATCCATTCCTCCACTTTATTTGTTAAGGTTACATCTTTTAACAGGTCATTTTTGTCGGTCTGCCTAAGCCGATATATTCCCGGCAGATCTTTTCTTAAGCAAAGGTTCCGCTTGTTTTTTGCCTCCACGAGATCTGTTGCTATTTCCTTCATTTTGTTTAACAGCATAGTTTTTACTCTGATCTCCTCATCTAACTCCCTTTGTTTTGCCTGGATCGTATCCATTATATCGGAAAGGGAAGCCTTTCTGGTCAGATAGGAAGCTTCCTGAATCGGTATATCCAAACTTCGGTACCAACGGCTCATCAGCAGATTTCTTGCATCCATATCATTAAAATATCGATAGTTATTCTTTTTATCTTTAAACGGTTTAATAATTTCATATTTTTCATAAAATCTTAAAGTATCTGCGGTTACTCCCAGTAATTCCGCGAATTCACTAATGGTATATTTCATATTACTCCCATTGTATAACACCTCTGCCCACAGATGTGTTACTGCCACTTATAAAAAGGGTGAAAGAATCCATATGCGGCATACCTTTCTTATACTATATTTTCTTTCACACTATCGCAACATAGGCCGCACGCCGGCCGCTAATATTGCATGAAAATCAGGAGAAATATAATAAAGTCCTCTGATTTTATTATCATATTTCTATACGAATGCCCATGCCTTATAGGTATAAATCCCAAACAATAGCTGCAGTCTTTGCATGGCGAAACCCTGAGAAATATGTATTTCCTACTATATTTTATACATTTTAGCTCTTCCGGTCAAATGAAACTAAATTCCTTGTCTTTTTTTACTTAAGGTACTATAATTTCATTATTATATTTACTTGGAGGTAATTTATGGGATACGGAACAAAAAAACAACAAGGTCTGTTACTCACCGCAGTCGTTTTATTCTGGTTTGCACAGTATGTATACATACCTTTTCAGACTACTTATCTTACTGCTAGAGAAGTATCCGAAGCTTATATTGGAGGAATCCTTGGGGCTTATGGTATTGCCCAGTTGGTTATGCGGATTCCGGTCGGTGTTATGGCAGATTCCATCGGCAGGCATAGAGGATTTATCCTTGCCGGTACCATTGCAGCAGGGCTGGCTTCCGTAATCAGGATTAATATGCCGGGAGGCAACGGTTTTTTTATTGCCAACTTATTCTCCGGGTTTGCTTCTGCTATGTGGATTTCATTTATGGTTCTTTATACCGGATTTTTTCCTGCAGCAGAACAGCAGAAAGCAACCAGCCGGATTATCCTGTTTAATAATCTTGGCATACTTTTGGGCTTTATCAGCAGTACATATCTTTATAAAATCTTTGGAATGTCTTTCTTGTGTTTACTTAGTACCTTTTCTGCTTTTGCAGGAACAATCATATCGTTACCGCTTTGTGATTCCAAAGAAAAGCAACATCCAGCCGGCTCTCCCTTAAAAACATTAAAAGTATGCCTGAATAAACGACTTATCCTGTTTGCCTGCCTGGCTCTTATACAACAGGGGATCCAGATGTCCACAACCATGTCATTTACAATACAGATCTTAAAAGACCTTGGTGCATCCTCGATCCTTATAGGTTTATCTTCCATTATTTATATGTTGTCAGCTGTAGGTTTTTCCGGTCTGGCATCCTTTTCATGGTTTTCAAAAAAGGGCCCGGCATTCCTGATTCCGGTTGTTTTTACCCTGCTGGCAGTTTATTGTTTCCTAATTCCTACAATACGACCTGTTCCTATCCTTTTATTCCTGCAAATACTACCGGGCCTGGCAACAGGAATATTATTCTCATACCTTACATCGGAAGCAATGAAAGGTATCGCACCTGGTGTAAAATCTACGGCAATGGGATTTTATCAGGCCGTTTATGCTATAGGTATGACCCTGGTTCCTGTCTTTACCGGTAATTTTGTACATATGTTTTCAATGAAATCTGCTTATTTCATACTTGCCGGTTTCGCTTTTATGGGAAGTATGATAGCCGTATGTTATTATCATATGACGGCATTAACTTCTGAATAAGAAAATGTTGTTCGTCAGAACCAAAGACTGAATCGTCTCGATTATAAAATAATATCATTTGGTTTTTCGTAATAATCAAATGAATGTGCATCATAAAATATCTCATATTCCCCGCCTCTTATTACCTGCTCGATTGCACAGAAGGAATTAAGTTTTTCTTCTGAATTATTGTAGGTATACCAGGGAAGTCTTCCATAAATTTCTCTTGGTTTATAGATACATATCCCTGTTCCCACCGATGCATAAGCAGGAAATATAAGCAGGGGGATAGAATTTCATATAGAATTCCCATCCTTGGAATTAATTCTAATTCCTGCCTCGATAAGGATAAATGACTTACAATATCTAAGAAAGATTCATACCGGTAATGAGTAATCCTATAGTCTTTTCTAAATTCATTATCTCCGGCTCTCGGAGCACCAAAAGTGTAAACTATAATCCTATTTTGAACATATTTTTGTAAAATTTTTGCCATAATGGCAGCCATTGCACCACCCTTGCTGTGACCAGTTATGTATATGACAGGTGGTATGTTATTCTTTTTTACTTCCGAAACCAGATCCAAGGTTTTTCTTATAAGTAAGTCCTGTATACTTTGAACCGAATTGAAAAAACCCATGTGTACGCTGCCTTTACCATAAGGAGAAAAAGAGACCGGAACAGCCAGAAAATTATTAAGCCAATCCAAGAAACTTCCTATTTCCGTATCATTTCCATTCGTTCCCCTGAAAGAAATAATAATACCGGATTTGGAGATACCAACCAACCCCGCATTAATATTTTCAACTCCTCCGGAAAAGGAATAGACATCCCCGACAAATCCTGCCCTCTGATAACTGTTATCCTCTACATCACCGATCTTATAATCAATTCTGGTCTTATAATCTATTGGTAGATTGCCATCAACTATACTGTAAGCCAGTCTACAAGCTGCCCATAAGCACTTTTTCATCAGATTATTACCTGTTATTTTTCTGTCAACCATAATTTTCCCCCTAACGCCCACACTTTATGGGCATAATTCCTGAAGAATAGCCGTCTTTGCTATTCTTTTGCCTCGCATCTTTACGCGGGACTATTCCCCTAAGCTTTCCTCTATTGATAATACCCTGTTAGCGTAATCCTTGCCCCTGCTCCTGAAAACGAAATGTTAGAAATATACCCTGCCACAATTAAAGAAACTTTCTGTTTTATTTCAAAAGTATAAGTAACGGACTCTGTATCATATAATTCCATCCAGTCTACCATACCATTTTTATGAATTTCACCGTTAGAAATCAGTGTAAACAGACATCCCGTACTTTTATCCTTATGCCCCTCTATGTATATCTCACATTTGTCCCAAAGTTGGTTGTCATCTAAGAATAAATTATCTATACTGCTTCTGTTATCCGTATCCGTTTCCCAGGTGGCCGTACTGCTTTTATATTGACCTTGGGGATCATATGTACAGGTAACATAAATACTCCCTCCTGCGGTAAAGAAACCATCACTTTTAAGCTGTCCTGTCACATCGATGCATTCAGCTTTACCAATACTTCTCTCCAGAACTTTGATCTCATTTTCCAGTAAACTGAATTCTTCATAAGCAATTATTTTATTTCCGGCTTTTATCATAATGGAAAATTCCTGAAATTTCATAGTCCCTCTCACTACCACTACACAGGATTCCCACTTCTTATCCCCCTTGAAATGCAAATGATTGACGTAACTCACATCTTTCGTCTTATCCGCCCAGTATGCATTTTCCGCTTTATGTACTGCTCCCTGTTCTTTTTCACCATTAAATTCCTGGTCCACTATACTTACTCCTTAAGAATTTTCTTACTGGTTTATACCTTATTTGGTTTATAATATGCTTCATAAGAAACAGGAATTCTAAAAAAATTATTACGAATCATACTTAAAATTAAAAACTTTACGAATGAAAGAAAACCTTTCTTATGAAAAATTTGGATAATTGCAAAGCAAAATTGTACTTCATACACATTAACTTTAAATTACTTTAACAGGTAATAAATACTATCTTAATTTTTTATAGTTTATATTTACATTAAAGTAATAATAAGGTAAACTAATATGTAATCAATGACATAAATAGATATTTTAAGACAAAATATCATATTATGTCATAAAAAAAGAAAATGGCAACTTGCAGTGATACGAGAGGGATTAAAAATGAACAAAAAATTTTTCTATTGTTTTATACTATTAACTTCAGTTTTTCTTTTATTTCAACAAACAAAACAGGCAAAAGCAGCTGGTAAAGAAATGGTAGTTTCGGCAGAAGCAGGTGCTACTTCGGCTGATCTTCAAAAATTACTTGATTATAATAAAGACGGATCGTATGATCTGACTGTAACTATACCTGCAGGAACGTATGACCTTAGAAGTGAACTAATTATTTACAGTAACACGACAATTAATGCCGACCCAAACGCAAAATTAAATAAAAACCATGAAAAAGGCTCCATCATAACCAATGATTTAAGCAAGGATGAGGGCGGTTATACTACTACGGAGAATGTTACCATAACAGGCGGTATCTGGGATTCTGTCAGCATTTCCAGAATGAATAAGGGAACGGAAAGTTTTCGGTTTATTCATGCTTCCAATATTACGATTAAGGATGCTACCATCTGCAATGTTCCTAATGGCAGTCATTTGATTACTTTTGCAGGAGTAAAGAATAGCCTTGTGGATAATTGCAAATTATACGGTTATGTTGGTACTATGGCCAAAGAAGCAATACAGCTTGATATCGTTCACGACAAAACTATTGTACCATCCATGCAGGCCGCCAGTATTAAGTATGATGATTTAGCCTGTGACGGAATTCGGATAACTAATTGCGATATTCATGACTATCCAAGAGCTATCGGTTCCCACATATCTATAAAAGGCGTTTTTCATAAGAACATTAAAATAACTAACAATAATTTACATAACCTGAGAGAAGCAGCTATCAAACTATATAATTACCAAAATGTTGAAATAAGTAATAATACAATAAGTAATTCAAGCGTTGGTGTTCTGGTTTATACTTATCTTAGTAATCAAAGTGCCCATTATCTGCCTGCATTGAAAGATACGAAAAAGGAACCTCTTCCAACGAACTATAATATTGTAATTAAAAATAATATATTTTATCATATATTACAGCTTAAAACCGGTGCTTCCTATTCCTGGGGTGAAGCTATCCGTACTATAGGTGTTGCTTCCAGGCCTTTATATGGAGTAACGATTAAAAACAATACCATCGCAGATGTTGAACGGTATGGCATCCTAATGCAGCAGTCACCAAGCTGTTTCGTTACCGATAATACTATAAAATCTACATCAAACAGCGGTATTTATCTCATCAATGATTGTAACTATTCCGAAATTTCAGGTAATAAACTGGTGCAATCGGGTAATTTAAAAAACTCTCCGGCAGGAGGAATTGGGTTATCTGCTTCCAGTAACGTATCCGTATCCAATAATACAATTTCTTCACCTGCCAAGGATGGAATTTATCTGTATAATAACAGTGATACCTGTTCTATTACCAATAATACGATTACCCAGGCTAAAAATAACGGTATAGCGTTATACAGTGAATGTAATGAATCTTCCATCATGAACAATATAATTAAAGATTATAATAAATTTGGTATATATACCTCAAAGATTAATTCCATCATAGTAACTTCCAACGAAATTTATGGAAAGTTGGGCCGAAGCCAGGATGGAATCCATCTGACAGGCAATAATGAAGCCACCAGTAATTATGCTTTAGAAAACAATTATATTGAAACAACAAAACGATATGGAATTTTTATTGATAGTGCACTAAATTGCTATGTGGGAAGTAATACTATTTCGAATACTGCAAAAAACGCAGTTTATGTGACCGACAATAGTGACGGCAGCGGGACAATTTATGATGAATCGGAGGATATTGATGATTCTGAGTATATAGAAGATTCTGAAGATTCTGAGTATACAGAGGATTCTGAAGACTCCACTTATGAATATGAAGATATCCAAACCGAAGATGATATGCAGGCTTTATAAACGGAAGAAACACGTTTTAAGTTTCTCCGGTTCGCGTACCCGTTTGAATTATTGCAAGTAAGCTTGCTGATTCTAGCTTTGCTTTTACGGGAACTAAAAAATGGCTGCCAAAAATTCTTAGAGTATAAACTTGCGAATGGTCAAGTTAAGTATACGAAAAGATTTTTTGGCAGCCACTTCTATTTTATATGATAAGACACCATAAAGGTATTGTTATCAGAGAAAGTAAAGTAGTAAATACCACACATTTGGTGGCAAAATAGAATCCCCCTCATACTTGGCTGCCAATATGGCAGTTGTACTTCCTGCAGGCATCCCGGCTAAAAGAACAGATACTCCTGTTAACAGGGAACTGATCTGAAATACTCTTAAGGCGGCAAAAACCATTAATGGTATCAATATCAGACGGATAAAAGCATAATATACCGTTGTTTTGTTCATTATTGTTTTAATATTTACTTCTGCTAAGATGGTACCGATTAATATCATGGATAAGGTAGTCGTACAGCCACTTATATTTTTTATGGTATTTTCCATAAAAACCGGCAGAGGTATCTGAAATATCATAATCAAAAGGCCTATGTATACTGCAACGATACAAGGATGTGTGACTACCTTTTTTATTACGGTTTTTCTATCCGGGCTTTCCGTAAAGTAAGAGACACCTGCAGACCACATAACAATTCTCTGCGGTATTAAATAAATAGAGGCCAATAACAGGCCACTGGAACCGAATACCCCTTCCGCAATAGGATTTCCCATAAAACCCGCATTGGAACATACCGTTCCGTATTGCAGTACTTTCTTAATCCCCGGTGTTTGCCTGTTATACAAAGTATTGCTAAGTATCAGGCAGCCGAATTGTATTAAGCAGGAAATCAGAAGTATAATGATAAAATTTTTTAATACTTCCAGATTAAATTCAATAAAAAAAGAATTTATAATATTGCAGGGAAGTACTAAATAAATGACTAAATCAGTCAGAATTGCCGTTCCCTGTTTGGGAAGAACATCCACTTTCCTTAATATTACTCCCACCGCAACCAATAAAAACAGCATTCCCTGTAAATTAATCAAATTACTAAATTCCATTATAGTTCCCCCTTAGACGCCTTATATTAGTGACATACTTTTATTGTAACTGAAAAATAACTATAATGGAAATACATCATTTTGGCAAGCATACATTTATTTTTATAACCTAAATTAAAAAATCTCCCTATTCTTATCATCCGGTATCGCTGACTTCCTATAGAAATAAGAACAGATTATATCTCTCCATTCTTTGGAGTGTTCAAGCTGGTATTCCAATCTTTTAAGAACCCGTTGGTATACACTGTCTTCTATGTAATCTATTAATTCTATCCACATCTTAAGCATAACCTCTACTTCCTCCACACCCTCAAAATGTGCATCATAGATATGTTGTATTAAGGTTTTTCCGTTTGTTAATCGGTGGGTATACTTTACATAATGGAAAAATAACAGTAATTCCTCCGGGCAGTTTTCAACCGTTTCATAATTTAAGGCATTGGGATTATGGTATTGAGCTGCATACCCGGTACCTTTGGTACTTCTATCCACCCCTAAGCCAAAGTGGTCTGCCCGATGGTATGTTCCCCATCTGTCGTATTCATATCCATCTACATTTGGGCCATAGTGGCTGTGTGGATTAACCATCCATCCGATTCCTAAAGGAGAAGTGTAATTTTCATATGCCGGCCAGGAGATCATTAATATATCCCTTATATTTTTTTGTACTTTAGGATGAGTACCAAATGTCATGGCTATCCATTCTCCCGCTATCTTCTCGGAAGATAGACCGGTATCAAAGCTAAGCCTTCCAAAGCCATAAAAATTAGCTGCTGCCAAATCATGTCCAAACCAGTTATCGTCATCTCCGGTGTTAGCAACTGCTGCCATACCGCAATTCGTCCATCCATAAGTCTTTCCGCTTACTATGTCACTAACTTTATCCCTGTTATTTTCACAATAAGTTCTAAAGTTTAGTACCTCTTTAAACATGGGAATTAAATAACATACATGTCTTTGCTGACCGGTATATTCTTGTGCAATCTGTACTTCCAGCATTTGATTGGTCTGCTTCATTCCCCCGAATAATGGGGAAACCGGTTCTCTAACCTGAAAATCCATAGGACCATTCTTAATCTGCAGAATTACATTACCGGCAAATGTCCCGTCAAGCGGCTTAAAATGGTCATACCCTGCCCTGGCGCGATCTGTTTTTTTATCTCTCCAATCCTGTTCACAGTTATACACAAAACATCTCCATATGATAATCCCGCCATATGGTTCTATGGTTTCAGCAAGCATATTAGCTCCATCCGCGTGAGTTCTTCCATATGTGAATGGCCCGGGTCTTCCCTCTGAATCCGCCTTAATTAAGAACCCGCCAAATCCGGGAAGTTCCTGATAGACTTCATTTAATTTATCTTTCCACCAGTTCTTTACTTCTGTAGAAAGAGGATCAGCTGAATTAAGATTACCAAGTTCTATAGGTGTTGCAAAATTTAAACTTAAATAAAGCTTGATACCGTAGGAAGCAAAAATTCTCTGTATCTCCTTTAGCTGTTTAAAATACTTTTTGCTTATTAATTCCGTTGCATGGTTTTTCACATTTACATTGTTCAGTACTACTCCGTTAATACCTACGGAAGCCGCTAAGCGTGCGTAATCTTTTATTCTTTTGTCTACAATTATTTCGTTATCCTGAAAGAAAAATGACTTTCCGGAATATCCTCTTTCAATGGAGCCGTCCATATTGTCCCAATGATTTATCATTCTTAAGGGATTATCCGGTACCTTTATTTCTTCCATATTTTCTGCCCGATATCCGCACTGTAATAGGCGGATCATCTGAAAAGCACCATATAAGATACCCGATGATGAATTTGCCTCAATAACAAATGCTTTACCGGAGGGATAAATATGATATCCTTCTTTACCCAATTCATCTTTTTTGGATAATTTAAGCAGTATACCCTCCCTGGATTCCCCTTTTTCATAAGGCAAATAAATCCCAAACATGTCCCTAACTGCTGATGTTATCTCCTCTGCCGCCGATTGGATGATACTATCCTCATACTCAACATGTATAGCAGTAAGAAACTTTAGAAAATCTTTCTCAGAGATTTTATGATAATGTAACCATGCCATCTCATATGCCATAATAACCCCTCCTGTTTTTATTGATTGAAACAGGTTAATTGAGTTATGTCATTCTTGTTCCTCAATTGCCTGCCATATTAATTAATCAGGATTATTATACAGCATTTGAATGACACTCTCTTCTTGAATTTTGCTTTTCACCTATCACATATTGCCTTCATTATATTTTGTATGGTTTACCATCAAGATCTTTCCATACAAATTCTTCTTCCAATATAATATAGCTATGGGCACTGTTATCCTTCGGTATGGATACTGAGCCAGGGTTGATATAAATATAATCTCCCATATCTTCATATTTCGGGATGTGGGTATGTCCGTTTAACAGAATATCACCTTTTTTTAACATAGGTTTGTCCGTCTGATTAAACTTATGTCCATGAGTTGCATAGATCATACGGCAGCCCAGATAAAGAATACAATATTCTGCCATGATAGGAAATTCCAGAACCATCTGATCCACTTCCGTATCACAGTTACCTCTTACACATAATAACTCTTCCTTTATGCCATTAAGCATTTCAATCACCTTTTTGGGTTCATACTCTTTCGGCAGATCATTTCTTGGTCCATGATATAACAAGTCTCCTAATAAAAGCAGTTTATCTGCCTGTTCACGTTTATATGCTTCAATCATTTTACCGCAATAATAAGCTGAACCATGTATATCCGATGCAATCATTAATTTCATACTTCAATCCTTTCAAACCGCAGACCTGACTGTGGTAATTTTAAATTAGATCACCCAAATAATTAATCTCACTTAGGTTTTTACATTAATAAGAGTTACATACTAACTCTAATACTTCCATAAATTTCTTTACGGTTACTGATAAGTATTTGTTCTTATTATATATAAGACTATAAGGATAATCTATAGTAACATCTTTTATTTTCAATTCCTTAATAAGACCCATTTTAATCTCCGATCTAACAGAATAATAAGGCATCAGTGCAAGTCCCAAGTCAGCATAAATAGCAGATTTTATTGCATCTATGCTTCCAAAATACATACTTATATTTTCCGGTAAATTAAATTCTTCCATAATATTTTTATAATACGTATATAATTGGGAAGTTTTACTATGAACTACAAAGCTAAAACCTTTCAAATCCTCTTTTTCGATATATTTCTTTTCACATAATAGGTTATCCGGTGAAGCTACAAAAATCAATTTGTCGTGAATTAATTCTTCTGCGTAAATATTGGAATTGTAAACACAGCTGCCTCCGTTTACTGCTACATCTAGGGTTCCGTTTTCAATTAATTTGGTTATTTCTGACGTGTCAGCTACATGAAGGTTAACCGTCACCGCAGGATATCTTCTCTTCATTTCTCCTATAACTTTTGGCAAAATATAGGTTCCTGGTGTGTTACTTCCACCAAGATTAATGATTCCTCCAATTTCTTTCTTCTGCTTTAATATATCAAATTCCATTTCATCTATGATGTGAAAGATTTTTTTCGTATACTCATAAAGCATATCCCCTTCTTCAGTTAAGTATATTTGATTGCCCATTTTATAAAAAAGTTTCAAATCAATTTGGATTTCTAATTTCTTGACCTGAATAGATAGCGCCGGTTGACTTATATGAAGAATTTCCGATGCCTTTTTAAAACTTTTATATTGTGCCACCGTATTAAATATTTTAAGATAATGTAATTCCATAAATGTTCACCCTATGAAAATATTTTGTAACTTTCTTGTTAATTTTTTGTCATTGTATTCCAAATAATAACTTTTATTTATCTGACCGTTTTATAATATATATTAGTATTGTATTTATATTCATAGTATAATTATCATGACGTAATTTTTATTTTAATAAGCAATTGGGAAACGTTTCTCAATTACCTATTTTTATTTTAGCAACGAAAGGAGATAGTTATTATGACAGCTGCAATATTAATACCATTAAAAGTATTTGGTCTTGGTTTTGTTATTTCTATGGGTATTTCTGTTTTAATTAAGGTTCTATTGGATGCAATAAAAATGTTTTCCAAAGATTCACAAAACTGATCTTATAATTTAAATTATATCATATTAAGCAAAAGAAAGACAGGTATTTCTCATGAGCATTTTTGATTTATTTCAGGGAATCGGCACTATGTTTTCACAAGATGCCGATGTCGTTATATTCCGAATCCTACTTATTTTACTAGGTATCCTGTTAGTTTACCTTGGTGCTAAAAAAATATTGGAACCTCTTATTATGATACCTATGGGTTTTGGTATGTCTGCCATTAATGCCGGCGTTTTATTTTTAGAAGCAGGAAAAATCGGAAATTTATTTATAGATCCGCTTGTTACCAATACAGATTCTTTAATGAATATTATGCAGATTGATTTTCTGCAGCCAATCTATACCTTTACTTTCAGTAATGGTCTTATTGCCTGCCTCGTATTTATGGGAATCGGTGTAATAACCGATATTGGCATGGTATTGGCACATCCCTTTATTGGTATGATAATTGCCATGTGCGCTGAGCTTGGAACCGTTGCCACTTTCCCTATTGCGAAGTTAATGGGCTTTACGGATGGTGAAGCTGCTGCAGTTTCCATCATCGGTGGTGCTGATGGTCCTATGGTACTTTTTACATCCCTCACATTAGCAAAAGATTTATTTGTACCTATAACCATCGTTGCATATCTTTACTTGAGCTTAACATACGGCGGTTATCCATTCCTGATACGGTTGCTTATTCCTAAAAATCTCCGTGGGAAAGTTATTGTTAATAAATCAACAAAGGTAAGTAAAATTACCTCCAGGGAAAAACTCGTTTTCGCTGTAGCTGCTAATACTCTTTTATGTCTGCTCTTTCCAGTAGCTGCTCCTTTGTTTTTAAGCTTTTTTATAGGAATTGCGATACGTGAGTCAGGCCTTGAAAAATATACTGTATTAATTGAAAATATATTCCTGTATGCATCTACTTTCTTTTTAGGTTTAATGTTGGGTGTTTTATGTGATGCAAATACAATTCTTAATCCTAAAATACTTAAATTATTACTGTTAGGTATGCTTGCACTGTTACTATCAGGAATCGGAGGAATTCTGGGTGGTTACATAGTTTATTTGTTTACGAAAAAGAATTTTAATCCGGTAATTGGAATTGCCGGTGTATCCTGTGTACCAACAACAGCGAAAGTAGCACAAAAAGAAGTATCTAAAGCTAATAAGATGAGCTTCGTTATGGAGTATGCCCTCAGTGCTAATATTTGCGGTGTAATCACAACTGCAATATTAACCGGTATCTATGTTACATTAATATCTAAAATGTAGTTTTAATATAAATAATAAAAAAATAACGTTCTTATAGAGTAACTAAAGTGATATTATAATAAACATATTGTTATAATAAAACATATTGTTATATCTCATAAGAACGTCGTTTTTTTATAAATGGATTATATATTCTGTTTCCTATATTACTTTCATCTTATAATGCATTATTTCCCCGTTCTTTGGTTCTGATTCGAATACAATCCAGTACATCGGATACAAATATTTTACCATCACCAAATTCACCGGTTTCCGATACGGATATAATGGTATCAATAATCTCATCTAATCTCTCATCCGGTACAATTATTTTAATTTCAATCTTAGATAAGGTATTCATAATTATGGTGTTCCCTCTGATATACTCAGTAAAGCCATATTGCTTTCCACACCCAAATACCTGATTAATTGTAATGCCATTGATTTTCATTTTCAGTAATTCATCTTTTAATGGTTCCAGCTTTTCCGGTCTGATAATCGCTTCTATCTTCTTCATTATCTTATCCCCCTTTAGAATAAAAATATAATTAATAATAATTAATCTAATCCGTTAAAAGAAGGATAAGCCAATTCACTATGTTGTGTTAAATCCAGGCCCAAAGCTTCTTCCTCTTTCGTTACTCGTACTGCCATGAATTTTTTCATTACGAATAATATGATAAAAGTTCCAATTGCTGCAAACGCTATAGTAATCACAATACTGACTATCTGAACTATAAACAATTTCGTATTTCCAAAGACTAATCCATCCCATTGTGCAACGGAGTTTATTGACTTTTGTGTAAATAACCCGGTTGCTATGCCGCCCCAGATACCACCGATACCATGACATCCAAATGCATCCAAGGCATCGTCATAACCAAATTTTGCTTTTACTTTCGTCATTGTAAAATAACAAATTGGACTTACCAAGGCACCAATAATTATGGAAGCCCAAATTGGAACAAATCCCGCTCCCGGCGTAATTGCTACTAAACCTACAACTGCTCCTGTAGCAGCACCCAAAACAGTTGCCTTTCCATGTATCACTCTTTCCAAAACCAGCCAGGATATTAAAGCCGTTGCAGCCGATGTATTTGTAGTAAGTATTGCATGTACTGCCAAACCGTCCGCAGCTAATGCACTTCCTCCGTTAAAACCAAACCAGCCAAACCAAAGAAGGCCTGCTCCAAGAATAACAACCGGAATATTGTGGGGTTTATAGGAAACTACTCCATACTCTCTTCTTTTCCCTAACATGATACACGCAATTAAACCAGATATACCGGAACTTATATGTACTACATTACCGCCGGCAAAATCAATTGAACCAATTGCTCTAAGGTATCCTCCGTCCCCCCACACCATATGTGCTAAAGGATAATAAACGATTACAGACCAGCAGATAATAAATATAAACAATGCCTTAAATCTCATTCTGCCGGCAATAGAACCGCAAATTAAAGCTGGAGTTATAATTGCAAACATCATCTGAAATGCTGCAAACAAGGTTTCCGGTATCGTACTTGAATAGGCTGCATTGGGATCTGCGTCAACTCCATTAAAAAATACATGACTTAAATCACCAATCACTCCACCGTGATCTGTTCCAAAAGATAAAGAATACCCGACTATAATCCATAAGAGAGATCCTACTCCACAGATAAAAAAGCAAGACATTAAAGTATTCAAAGTATTTTTTCTTCTCTCCATTCCTGAGTAAAATAATGCCAGTCCCGGTGTCATAAGAAAAACGAATGCAGTACTCATAATTACAAATGCGCTGTTTGCTAAGTTAATTTCCATAATCATGCAACCCTTTCTATGGTTTTTTAGGTAAAAAAAAGGCGTCATATCTTCATGTGAATCACACAAAGATACATCGCCTTTGACATAAGAGTATTATATATGTTTTTTGCTATATGTCAATTATTTTTTTTAATTTATTTAATATTTTTTTATTTCATTCTGTTTTATTTCATTCAGTCCGAGCACCTACTCTGAAACAAATAAGTGCCAAGCCAACCGTTTACACTAAGCTAAGAAACGGGGGACTTACATGTAAGGTTAAAATAAAAATAGTACACAAATAAAATAGTTGACAGGTCAATTAATTGTAGCTATAATAGTTGACGTATCAACTTTTATGAAAAAATTTGAAAGAAGGCTGTACATGAATCAAGGGAAACTTTTAACAAAGCGAATTGCACATATTTCTAAATACACTCAATTCCACATGGACGAAGTTCTAAAACCATATAATCTAAGCAGCGGAACTTATCCTTTCTTATTGGCTTTATGGCAGAATGAAGGAATTAATTTAGAAAAAATAAGCAGAGAAATAAAAGTAGATAAGGCTTTATCAACCCGTAATATTCAAAAGCTCATTGAACTGGGTTATTTGGAAAAGCTGTCTGATCAGAAAGACTGCAGGGCATGCAGGCTTTTCCTCACTGATAAAGCGAAAGAGGTAATCCCAATCATTAAAGATGAAATTCATCTGTGGATTAGTGATATTACCCAGGATCTTTCCCGGGAAGAAATTGATTTGCTGGATACCATGTTAGAAAAAATTTTAACCAGAGCAAAAGTAAAAAAAATATAAAAAGGTGGTTAGTTATGGATATTATCACATCAGAAAGTACAATTCATACCAGTAAAAGATGGAGTATTTTATTAATTATTGTTTTATCAATATTTATGTCAGCATTAGACGGCAGTATAGTTAATGTTGCACTGCCTACCATGGCAAACAGTTTAGGGGTTACATCAGCTGCCATAGCCTGGGTGGTAAGCGTTTATCTTATAGCAATCTCAGCAACTATGCTGCTATTTGGCAGACTGGGCGATATTTTAGGAAAGACGGTTATATTTTTATTCGGTATCGCATTATTTTCTTTAGGATCTTTACTTTGCGGAGTAACGTATTCTTTAGGAGTTCTCCTTATAGCCCGTGTTATTCAGGCAATTGGAGCAGCGGGTATGATGGCTAACAGCCAGGGTATAATAACACAGGTTTTCCCCGCAGAAGAACGTGGCAGAGCATTAGGGCTAAGCGGTACCTTTGTAGCCTTAGGTTCTTTGGCCGGACCTTCTTTAGGTGGTATGATCGTAGCCTATACCAGTTGGGAATATATCTTCTGGATTAATGTTCCGGTTGGTATCATCGTATTTATATTAGGAATTAAACTGCTGCCCCGTTCAGTTAAAAGGCAGGATGAGAAAGTTGATGTATTAGGAGCCATATTATTTATTATTACGATTGTTCTTTTATTTACTGCATTAGGTCAAATTCAAAATATTGGATTTAAATCCCCAGTAATTTGGGTATGTCTCTTAATTACAATAGTTTTATTTATCCTTTTTCTTGTGGTTGAAAATAAATCGCAAATGCCTTTACTTGAGTTAAAACTGTTTCGTAACAAATGGTTTTCCGTAAGTATTATATGTGGTTTTATCAGTTTTGTGGCTATATTCTGTTCCAATATTGTCATGCCGTTTTATTTACAGGATATACTGCCGTTTACTCCCGGACAGGCAGGAGCATTTTTATCCATATATCCTTTGGTTTTAGCGCTGACAGCCCCTGTAAGCGGGTATTTGTCCGATAAAATCGGTTCTGAAATCTTAACATTAGTTGGTCTGACACTAACAAGTTTGGGACTATTTCTCATGTCCACCTTAAATGAACATCCATCCTATGTTGCCATGGGTATTTTTGTAGCTATTATGTCGTTGGGAAATGGATTGTTTCAATCCCCCAACACCTCACTTATCATGTCTACACTGCCCAAAAATAAATTGGGAATCGGCGGAGGTATCAATGCCTTTGTACGTAATCTGGGTATGATCTGCGGTATAACTTTAGCTACCACCCTTTTATACGGCTGTATGAGCAGTAAATTAGGATACCGAGTAACGGATTTTGTTGAAGGCGAAAGCGGTGTTTTTATCTTTGGTATGCGGGTAGTTTATGTTTCTGCTGCTTCTGTCTGCCTGGTAGGCGTAATTATTACCGCATTTCGGTTATTTTCCAGAAGAAAAGAGAAGTATGAGCGTTCGATTTATAGCAAGTAAGCTTGCTGATTCTCCCTTTGCGTTGTCGGAAATTAAAAACCTGCCCTGGTATCAGGTACCTTAAAAGGGCAGGTTTTTTCATGAAACATATATCTATTTTCCTAAGATTCTATTCCATCCGGGTTCTTCAAAGCCAACATTCCCTTTCGTTTCTACTATTAGCCCCTCTTTGTTAAATGTAAATCGGAATTGTTTCGCAAAAGGAGTTTCAACGAGCCGGCATTGTATTAAAAGTGTGGTACTGCTCTGCCAGGTACCTGTAAGCCTGACAGGCACTTTTTTATCAAAACTTTCCAGATAACCGGCAGCCCATGTTCCAATACCTGCATTTAATGTCTGTTTTTTACCACATGCGGTAATATGTAAGTGTATGGTATCTTTTTCAAATGTAAAAGAGATTGATTCCATATGATCTTCATTCTCATCCAGGGTAAAACATTTGCCGGCAATCTCTTCTGTTATCTCAGAAGTACCATCTCCCTCGGGTAGTAAAACTTTTAAAGAATTTAACTTATCCATAAGTTCCTGATAAGCTGCACTCTCCGGTAATTTATCCTCACATATTCCCGGAAGTAAATGATCCCATAAAAGGTTGAGAGGAATCTGCATATCCTTTAATCCACTGGTAATAGCCACAACCATGTCATAATCCGGCATTACGATACAATATTGTCCGAAAGCACCATCTCCCCTGTAAATATTATGACGGCAGCGCCAGAATTGATATCCATACCCCTGGCACCAGTCGCTATTTGAATCACTGCCGTTACTAATATGGGAGCAAGTCGCTTCTGCAATCCATTCTTTCGGAAGAATCTGCTTTCCATTAAGGATACCCTGGTTTAAATATAATTGACCAAACTTAGCAATGTCTTCGGTCCGTATACTTAATCCAAATCCACCGGTATTATATCCCATTGGACACTCTTCCCATGTCGGATTTATAATACCTAAGGGTTCAAATAACCGCGGCTGCAAATAATTGATTAATTTTAATCCGGTAACCCTCTGAACAATTACGGATAACATATAGGTTGCACCTGTATTATATAAAAAGTGTGTACCGGGTTCCTTTTCTACCGGTACGTTTAAGAAAGCTTTAACCCAATTACCATCTTCTCTTTCCTGTAAAAATCCCATCGTATCTACTATATGTCCGGTAGACATACTAAGTAAATGTTTGATACGCATCTGGGCCAAATAACCGGTTGGAGCAGGACACTCATCTTTAAAATAATCGGTAACCAGGTCATCCACAGTCAAAAGCCCCTCGGAAACAGCTAATCCAACTGCTGTAGAAGTAAAGCTTTTACTTAGAGAAAATAACATATGTTGCATTTCCTTCGCATAAGGCTTCCACCAGCCTTCTGCTATCACTGCTCCATGTCTTGCTATTATAACACTATGAAAATCCTGATCCATATTCTGGGTTCTGCATTGCAAAACTGCTTCTAAGAATTCTAAAATTGCTTCTGATTTGACTCCCTGCTGTTCCGGTGTGCTAAAGTTAAATTGATACCCATTCATAATGTAAACCTCCAATTATAATTTAATACCTTTTATTCTTTTTATACCTGAGCGGTAAAAACCGGCAACGTACAGCTGCTAATATTTGCTTGTACAATTTTTACCGTTAAATTTATTTTACCATATATTGACATACAATTAAATAAAAAATACGTTAATATTTTATCTTCGCTTATCTTTTAGATTTACTTTGGGATATGAAATTGAATGTGCATAACAGGAAAAAATACGCTTTGCGAGTTTCTCCGGTTCGCGTGTGCGTTCGAATTATTGCAAGTAAGCTTGCGGATTTGCACTTTGCTTTCTCGGCAATAAAAAACCGGCATATAGTCTACTATATGCCGGAAAATATATGATATTAATATTAAGCTTTTAATCTGCTTTCAAGAGCATCAAGCTGAGCAGCTAGTTCTTTCGGGAGTTTTTCACCGAATTTAGCATAGTGTTCTCTGATGGAAGCAACTTCTTTTAACCATTCGTCTTTATCAACCTTAAGTAATTCTTTCATATCATCTTCGCTTACATCAAGACCTGAAAGTTCAAGTGCATCCGTTGTAGGCATGTATCCGATAGGAGCTTTAACAGCTTTACCTTCTCCGGAAACTCTTTCAACAATCCATTTAAGAACACGGCTGTTATCACCAAATCCTGGCCATAACCATTTACCGTCTTTATCTTTACGGAACCAGTTAACATAGAAGATCTTAGGTAATTTATCTTCGCTTGATTTTTCTCCGATATTTAACCAATGTTGTAAATAATCGCAAACATTGTAACCAAAGAAAGGAAGCATTGCAAATGGATCACGACGTACCTGTCCGATATTATTGGAGATTGCTGCAGCTGTAATTTCAGAACCCATAATAGAGCCCATGAATACACCGTGTTTCCAATCAAAGCTTTCATGTACTAAAGGTATTGTACTTGGACGACGTCCGCCAATTAATATTGCAGAAATTGGTACACCGGCAGGATCTTCCCATTCAGGTGCAATTGCAGGGCATTGTTCTGCTGGAGCGGTAAAACGAGCATTTGGATGAGCTGCAGGATCTTTAGAATCCGGAGTCCAGTCATTACCTTTCCAGTCTATTAAATGTTCAGGAGCATCTGTTCCGATACCTTCCCACCATACATCACCGTCATCCGTTAATGCAACATTTGTAAATATAGTGTTTTTCTCAGTGCTGTGCATAGCGTTAGGATTGGAATCATAAGATGTTCCAGGTGCAACACCGAAGAAACCTGCTTCCGGATTAATTGCATATAAACGGCCATCTTTACCAAATTTCATCCAGGCAATATCATCACCGATTGTTTCAACTTTCCAACCGGGAATAGTAGGAACAAGCATAGCAAGATTTGTCTTACCGCAGGCACTAGGGAAAGCACCTGTAATATATTTCTTATTACCGTTAGGATCGGTAATACGAAGAATAAGCATATGTTCAGCCAACCAACCCTCATCGCGTGCGATTACGGATGCAATACGAAGTGCGAAGCACTTTTTACCTAATAATGCATTTCCGCCGTAACCGGAACCATAAGACCAGATAAGTCTTTCTTCCGGGAAATGGCTGATATATTTCTTTTCAATCGGGGCACATGGCCAGGATGAATCTTTCTGTCCTTTTTCCAGCGGAGCACCTACGGAATGAAGGCAAGGTACAAATTCTCCATCGCCAAGAGCTTCCAGAACTTTTTTACCCATACGTGTCATGATACGCATATTTACTACTACATAAGGGCTGTCTGATAATTCAATACCAATTTTAGAAATTGGGGAACCGATAGGTCCCATGGAGAATGGAATAACATACATGGTTCTTCCCTTCATGCATCCCTTATAAAGCTCTTTCATAGTCGCTTTTAATTCTGCCGGATCAATCCAGTTATTGGTAGGTCCTGCTTCTTCTTTTGTCTTTGAAGCGATAAATGTCCTATCCTCTACACGCGCAACATCCGATGGATGGCTGCGGAATAAATAACTTCCTGGGCGTTTTTTCAAAGGTACTGCCATACCAGAATCAACCATCTGCTTAAGCAGGCGTTCATTCTCTTCTTCGGAACCGTCACACCAGTAAATTTCATCTGGTTGGCACATTTCAGCCATTTCTTTTACCCATTCTTGCAACTTCTTGTTTTCTGTCATAAAAGTTCTCCCTTCAGATTAATAATTTATGTTATTGCGAAATTGCAATAGCAAAGCATATATAAACCAACACTTTTAGTAAATAAAGTATTAATTTCAAAAAATTTCTTCATTTTATATCCTATCAGATAATTTGGAAAATATCAACCATTCTTTTTATATTTCATACTTTTTTAATGTTTCAATCTAAATAACTGCATTTTTTGACACTATATTAATAATCCTAAATATAATTCTCCAAAAGCATTACATTTACACCATTCCGGTTCCTGCGCGGTTATAGAAAGCCACTTTTCATAGTTTCAACTTTACGTCATATTTTTATTCGACTTTAAAAATTATGTTTTATTTATAAAACCCTTGGTTTTGAAATCCGACATTTTATGACAACAGCATTCCGGTATAAAAAAGTCAAAAGTTGACATACTTGTAAGGAAAAAAATTTTAAGGAGAACTAAAATGGCACATAATCAGATGAAAAGCACTAAGAACCATAAAAAAGAAGATGGGACATTTCATTCCAAACATATAAAACATGATCCACAGGCAGAAAGCGCACGGGCTGTGTTTGGTCTGAAAGAGGATAATCCTATCAATAAAGGCAGTGACAGAAGCAGGTAAATATTTACTTTTGAAACCGGAAGAAACACGCTTTGCGTGTTTCTTCGGTTCGCGTGCGCGTTCGAATTATTGCAAGCAAGCTTGCTAATTCTCACTTTGCTTTCGCGGAAATAAAAAAAGTGTACACAATTCATTCTTCATCAGAATTTCTGTACACTTTTTCTATAGAATAACAAAAGAACAATTGTAAATTTACTAATAACAGGTTTTCATTATGTTTATTTTAATGCACTATGCACTTTTGGCATCCAATCACTGATAACAATTTTCTGAGGACATTTTTCCTCACAAATTCTGCAGCCAATACAGGAAGATGCACGATTTTGTTCATCAAAGAAGTTATTATAGGTGTTACGTGATCCTTCCACATCATCATGTATAACACTACCGTTATATAGTTCAAAATTTCTCGGAATATTTACATTATTCGGACATGGCATACAGTAACTGCATCCGGTGCAGGGTATGGCCGCTCTCTCACTGTATCTTGTTCTAACACGTTCGATTACTTTCTGATCCTCTGCATTAAAAAGACCAACACCAGACTGATTGGCAGATACTAAATTATCCTCTACCTGCTGTAAATTACTCATACCGCTTAATACCACCGAGACTTCCGGTTGATCCCATAACCACTGAAGAGCCCAGGAAGACGGGGAACGCTTAATTCCATTTTCATCAAGGATTTCCATAATATCCTGCGGTGGATTAGCCAGTCTTCCACCTAATAAAGGTTCCATAACAACTACGCCAAGACCTTTGGAAGCTGCATGTTTTAAACCTTTCATACCTGCCTGCTCATTAATATCCAGATAATTGTACTGTATCTGGCAAAATTCCCATTTATCATATCCATCAATAATTTCAAAAAATGCCTCTTCATCATCATGGAACGAAAAACCGATATGTCTGATTTTGCCGGCCTGCTTAGCAGCCTCAGCATGCTTCAGCACATCCTGTTTTAAAATGGTATTCCTCCACCTGTCTCTGGATAAAGCATGCAGCAGGTAAAAATCGATATGATCAGTTTGCAGTTTAGCAAGCTGTTCTTCCAGCAGTCTTTCAAAATCCTCCGGCTTATTAATCAGCCATACCGGTGACTTGGTTGCCAGTTTTACTTTATCCCGATATCCATCCTGTAAAGCTTTCCCCACTAATATTTCACTGTTTCCTTGATGATAGCCGTATGCAGTATCTACATAATTCACTCCCTGATCAATTGCATGACGTATCATTTTTATTGCTTCTGCCTCATCAATACTCTCACTATTCTCATTTTCCTGGGTAGGGAGGCGCATTGCACCAAATCCCAATGCTGATACTTTAAAATCCAACTTACCAAAATTTCTGTACTGCATTATTATTCCTCCAATATAGATTAATTACAGAAATATCCCAATATGCCGGTATATCTCGAACCAAAGTAATACGCTTTTCCCACGCATACGGATATGTCCTCTGTTACCTTACTATTCTATACCTTCGAGTTAACTATAAGGCAATAGTTTTTTTTAAAATTCTCAAATTTTTCCTATTACAGGGTGTTTTCAATAAATAGAACGAAAATCCATAACCAGCGCTTTATAAATGCAATTTACCCCTAACTCTTCCCCAAATGAATTTCTGAAAATAACTATAGGCTTTCTCATAAATAACGAATATGATTTGCCCGATAAAAATAAACGCGGTAAATAACAGTGTATTTATCTCACCCTGATAAAATAATCTGGGCATAAAAATTAACATGGGTACAAACATGATATTAAAAACCAAAAATTTTGCAATCCAAAAAAAGAGCAGCCGTTTACCGGTTTCCCATTTCACATAAGACAGCTTATGATAAACAAATTCTGCCGCTATCAAGTAAAATCCCATAGCAGCAAAGGTAATACAGTAAAATTTATTCGGTGCAAGGAATAAACTAAGCAGGATGCTGGCGATATAAAAACCAAATCCAAATTTAAGTCCGCATTCTCTTATAGCGATCCCGACACCGAAAGAGGCTCCCGCTAAAAGAAAAAGTGTATTGAATTCTAATACGCCGCTTAAGATTACAAGTAAAACGGCACATGCAAGTAAAAGTCCTAAAAAAGACAGTTTTTTTGCATTTAGAAACATGAGCACAAATCTCCTCCCATACATTCACATAACGAGTCCGCACACCATAGGTCACAGCAGAAATTTCCCATATTGTAACCACCTCCCATATTGGTGCGGTTAGTCTGGTATCTTTGATTCTGCCATTGAAACTGATTTAAAAAGTTATTATATTCAGGGTTATTCGGTTCCATATTTACTGCCTGTCTGGCATGATCGGAAGCAATCAGATTATTACCCATTCCGGCATTCGCTACTGCACTGTAATAATACCACCTTGCTGTTCGATTTGAAATTCCGGAAAGAACATTAAGAGCTTCGTTATAACGCCTTGCCGCCAGATAGTTATACACAGCGGTCATATGGACATTATCTTCTTCCGGGCCGTTGCTGTAGGCAGTCTGTCCATATGAAGTATTTCCTCCGTTGTATCCACTGTTGTATCCATTTTCACGTTCTTTCATGATTTGATCATAAGCTTCCTGAACTTCTTTAAACTTTTCTTCAGCAAGGCCGGCAAGAGGATTATTTACATAGGAATCTGGATGATATTTTCTGCTTAACTCCCTGTATGCTCTTTTAATCTCGTCATTGGTCGCACTTGGTGAAACTTCAAGTACCTTATATGGATTCGGTATCATAATTTTGTTCCTTCCTTTTCATTTCTCTTGTTTTTGGTATTTAATTTAGTCCATACTCCCTCATATAATATATTTCGAAGTATATCAATATCCAGTAAACACGGTAATTTTTCAAATTCTTTCGTCGTCTCTGCCATCATCATCGTTAACATATTTAAGCAGTTTTCTTCATAGGATGATGTTTTACTTATTGTAATTAAAGGATTATAACTTTTGTTTTTTATATCTTTCTCAAGGTCATCATAAGCATCCAGAATATAAATAAATTTGCCGAGGTAAAACCCAACCTTTCGTAAGTTTTCCTCCCACATATCCTGCCGGTATACAAATAATTCTGACATCAGTTCACCAAAACACCGGGAAACAATATCGATATTGGTCTCCTGATTCTTCTCATACTCATTAAGACGGTGAAGACTGTTCTTTATTCCTTCACATTGTCTCGGGTATTTATTCCTGATTCTTTTATATGCTTTTTTTAATGCCTTGGAGCCTGCAAGTCCGGTTATCCTTTTTTCATCCTGCCAGTCATCCAGAAGATGATAATAGGATAAAGCAATATTCATATCAGCTACATATTCTGTTATCTCATTATATAAGGTATCATGTTTTTTTACCGGATGTATCATACAACGGTTTTGCTGTCTTACCGTATTACTTTCATACAAAGATGTCAGTAATATAATAAGAAATGTCATGTCATAAGACAAAGTCATCTGACCTAATCGTCCGTATCTATCTTTTAAAGTCTTGCATAAACCACAATAATATGCTTTATATTTATAAAAATCCTTCATTTTCAGTTCAGGTTTATAAATATTTACATAACCAAACATAAATCCTCCAAAGTATTTAAGAATTTATATAGTATATCATAGTTTAGTTAAAAATAAAATGGAAAAGCATAAATCAATCCTTAAGAAATATTATATCTTTATAAAAAAGTTAAATTGCTAATTCATTATATCAATGCAGTAAGTTTAAGCAGATATTCTAAGGCCGTGCCCCATTCTGGTGAGTCAATTTATTTCCGGTAGTCTTCCCATCTGGCTGATTACCATATTGAAGTACCGCCCTTTTTTCGCCATAAGTTCTTTATGATTTCCGCTTTCCAAAATCCTGCCGTCGCCAATTACCATGATATTATCCGCATCCCGGATTGTGGACAAACGATGTGCAATTAAAAAGCTGGTACGGTTTTTCATTAAGTTTAATAAAGCACGCTGAATATCTTTTTCTGTTTTTGTATCCACACTGCTGGTGGCTTCGTCGAGAATCAGTATCGGGCTGTCGCATAAAACCGCTCTTGCTATTGCAATCAGCTGGCGTTGACCCTGGCTTAAATTATCCGTTGCTCCGGAAACTTTCGTATAATAACCCTTTGGCAATTTATCTATAAAATCATGAGCCCGTGCTATCTTTGCTGCCTGGATTACCTGTTCTTCCGTCGCATCGGTCCTGGAATAACGGATATTATCCATAATGGTTCCGGTAAAAAGGCAGGTATCCTGCAAAACTACGGAAAAACACTTACGGAGGCTGTTCCGTTTTACTTTCATAATCGGTACCTGATCAATTAAAATCCTTCCTGCATCCGTATCATAAAACCGGGTAAGGAGATTAACTATCGTAGTTTTCCCAGCACCGGTTTCGCCAACTAAAGCAACCACTTCTCCGGCCCCAACATGAAAGCTTACATCTTTAAGTATCGGTGCAGAAGGATTATAAGAAAAATAAACATTTTCAAATGTAACCTCACCTCTTGGATATTCCATTGGGATCGCATCTTTATCATCTGCCGGTTCTTCTTCATAATCCAGTATTTCAAATACACGTTCTGCACCTGCTAAAGCAGACTGTATGGTGTTAAACATTCCGGCGACCGCATTAAGCGGCTGGGAAAATTGTTTGGAATAACTTAAGAAACTGACTACGGTACCCACAGCCAGACCGTATCCGACGGATAAAACCCCGCCTGCAATTGCAACAACTGCAAAAATAAAATTATTGATTACATTCATCAGCGGCATCATATAACCGGACCAGATCTGCGCATTACTGCTGCTTTCATTTAAACTTTCATTAATTTCCCGGAACTGCTTTAATATGTCCTGCTGCTTTCCAAAAGCTTTTACCATTTTAAGTCCCAATATATTTTCCTCTATGACACCATTTAAGAGTCCCAGGTTTTGCTGTTGGGATTTAAAATAAACCCGGCTTCTTGAAGCGATCATCTTTGTCAGCATTACTACTAACGGTACACACAGTAATACGACAAAAGTAAGGGGTATATTCAAAGTAATCATCACAATAAAGGAACCCAAAAGGGTTAAAACACTGGATATTAACTGGGTTGTAGTCTGTGCTATGGTGGAGCTGATATTATCCACGTCATTGGTTATTCTGCTCATAGTATCCCCATGGGAACGGGTATCGTAAAATTTCAGAGGCAGCCTCTGCATTTTATCAAAAAATTCGGATCGTAACGTAAATACCAGCTTTTGGGAAACCTTAAGCATAATCATACCGTTCATCCATGTAAGTATCCAATTAACTGAATAGAGAATAACGATAATCGCAAGCAGTTCCAGGAGTATTTTTGTTTCTACTGTATGGGCCGTAATATGAAACGTGTTAAATGTCTTGCCGATAAAATAGGGGATTGCAACGGATATAACAGAAGAAAACACAGTCAGAAACATTGCAAGAAAAATAGTTTTTGCCCAGCGCATGTAGATTTTTATTATTCTGATAAGGGTAGCTTTTGCATTTTTCGGTTTAGCCCCGGGAGCAAAACGGTTTCCGCCTCCGCCAAATCTACCTCCAATTGACGGTATTTTAGCTTCCTGTTTAACTATTTCCTGTGCCATGTTTACCCCTCCTTGCTGCTTTCAATCTGTGTACGGTATATATCCTGATATATTTCACAATTCTCCATAAGTTCCTTATGTGTACCAAATCCGACCTTTACTCCATTATCCATTACCAGTATTTTGTCTGAAGACATAGCGGTACCACATCGTTGGGTAATGGTAATTATGGTCTGTTTTCTGGCTTGTGCATCGATATTTTCCCTGACTTTTGCTTCGGTTACCGCATCCAGCGCGCTGGTTGCATCATCCAGTATGAGTATGGAAGATTTCTTTAGTAAACCTCGGGCAATAGAGATACGCTGCTTCTGCCCGCCTGATATATTAACACCTGAACTTCCTAAAACACTGTCAAATTCTTCCGGCATCTGCCTGATAAATCCGGCTTGTGCCTTATCGGCTGCCATATGAAGCATATCTTCATCCGCATCAGAATCTCCCCATCTGATATTCTGAGCCACCGTACCGGAAAATAACATAGGTTTTTGAGGTACGATTGCAATATTATCCCGAAGTGAGTTAATATTTAGTTCTTTCACATCATATCCGCCTATTAAAATCTTACCGCTGTTCACATCATAAAACCGGAGAAGAAGCCAGGCAATTGTGGATTTACCGCTGCCGGTTGGACCTATGATTGCAAGGCTTTGTCCAGTATCCACGGAGAAAGATAAATCTTTGATTGCCGGTACACCACTGCCGCCCGGATAGGCAAAGGTTACATTTTTAAATTTAATGGAACCGTTTAATTCTTTCCGTTCCCCGTCTTCGGTAAAATCCCCGCCACAGTCGAATACTTCTTTAATTCTTAAGGTTGATGCCTTAGTCCGTACAAATGTATTAAATATATTGGTAATCATAATCAATGAAGTAAGTATTTGTGCCATATAAATGGTAAATGCCGTTATATCTCCGGGTGTTGCCAGATTTACGGTAAACAGCCTGCTCCCCAGATATATAGCGATTACCGTACCAATCCCCACCGTAAGTGTCATTAAAGGAGCTATTAAAGTAATTACAATTTGTGAAGATATGCCCTTTTGCATAAGGTTTGTGTTTGTCTCTTCAAACCGTTCCGTTTCCTTATCATAAGTTCCAAAAGCCTTTACGAAACGTACTCCTATGAGATATTCCTGAACGGTTAGATTTACTTTATCCATAGCTTTCTGTAATTGATAAAATCTGGGATAACTTAGCTTCATGCTTATGATGATAAAAATTGCAACCACTGCAACTACCATATAGATAATCAGACTTAATTTTACATTTAAAAGAGTGGCAAGTACGATACTGCCGATACAGGTAATGGGTGCTTTCAGAAAAATACGCATAATCCCGTTTACAAACTGTGTAATCTGAGCGGTATCATTTGTCATACGGGTGATAAGGGAACCGCTCTCAATTTTATCTGCACTATCCTCAGAAAAATATACTATTTTTTCAAAAAGATCATACCTTAAATCCGCTCCCATCCGCTGCGACACTTTGCTGGCAAGAATATTTCTTGTAACAGCAAAACAGGCTCCCACTAATGTAACAAGTAACATCCGGATTCCCCAATAGGTTACATGGGTTAAGGATCCCTGTTCAATTCCGGTATTAATGATATTTGACATGAGGGTAGGACCAAGCAGATCGCAGACCGCCTCTAAAGCTACGCAAAAAACTGCCACCAAAAACGGAAATTTATATTTTTTGAAATATTTACCGTACAATTTCATATCTTAAAAATTCCTTTCTTTAACCAATAACTATTAAGTGCCCAGGCTTTCGTATCATGTTTGTTCTTATGAAACTTTCTTCCCTCTAAGACCATATTGCTGTAATACCCCTGCTTTTTCATAAGCTCTTCATGATTACCGCTCTCTACTATCCTGCCTTCGGCAAGTACAATTATTTTATCCGAATTACGTATCGTGGAAAGCCTGTGGGCAATGATAAGAGCTGTTCTGTTTTTTGCCATATTTTCGATTGCTTTTTGAATCAGGACTTCGGTTTGAGAGTCAATATTGGCAGTTGCTTCATCTAAAACGATGACCGCAGGATCATGTGCAATCGCTCTGGCAAAAGATATCAGCTGCCTTTGACCTGCAGAAAGCGTATTTCCTCTTTCCATAACCGGCTCATGGATTTTCCCCGGAAAACCATCCACAAATTCCTTGGCATAGGAAGCTCTTGCGGCCTCCTCTATAACCGCCGGTTCAATATCGTCATTCAGAGAGATATTTCCTCCTATGGTATCAGAAAATAAAAATACATCCTGAAGAACAACAGCAATGTTATGTCTTAAATCCCTTCTTTTAATTTCATTTATATTGATACCGTTTATCAGAATTTCGCCTTTCTGTATCTTATAAAATCCGCTGATAAGACTGATGATGGTTGTCTTTCCGGCTCCTGTCTGACCTACGAAAGCAGCTGTCTGGCCTGCGGGGACGGTAAAACTAACATCCTTTAGTATCCAGTCTTTTTCATTATAAGAAAACCATACATTTTTAAACTCAATATCTCCGTCCATCCGTTCCATACTTATTCCCTGGTCCAGATCCTCCAGATTTTCTTTCTGATCCAGTAGTTCAAAAATGCGGTCGGCGGAAACAAAAGCGGATTGGATATTGGTATAATTATCGGCCAGATCCGAAATAGGTTCAAAAAATTGTTGAATATAAGTAGTAAAAGCATAAAGAATACCTATCTGTAAAGTCTGATTTGATATTTTATCCATACCGTACCAGATTAAGATGGCCACGGTAATATTCCGGAATACATTTGCAGCCGGTTTTAAAAAACTGTTCATCCAGACCTGGAAAGAGGTTACTTTATAATATCCGTCATTCAGTTCCTTAAAGTCCGCTTTTCTTTCTTTTTCTCCGTTAAAAATCTGAATAAGCTTCATTCCTGACAGATTTTCAGCCATAAAACCATTGATTCTTCCAATCAGCGTTTTCATTTTTCTGAAATTTTGCTTTATTTTAGTTCTTAATAAAAAAATAAACAAAAACATGATGGGAATAACGCTAAAAGAAACAAGAGTAAGCCGTACGTCCATAATAAACATGGCAAGAACGATTCCAATAATTAAAAATACATCCCGGAAGAAATTCATGAACACATCGGTATACAACTGGCTGAGCGCCTCCACGTCATTGGTAGCTCTTGTAATCAGGCTGCCTGAGGAGGTTTTATCCAGAAACTTAAGAGGCAGAAACTGGATCGTTTTGAAAACCTGACCTCGTAAGGTACGCAAGATTTCCTGTCCGGCCTTATTAATTATGTTAATTTGAATAACATTTAAGAAACCGCCAAGTATTACTACCGCAAAATAAAGGATACCCATACCTGTCAAGGAATAGAAACCTTTCTGAGGTGTATTCTTAGTCAGAAAATCATCTATTACTATTTTAAGAATGTATGGTTTTACAAGCATAGCCGTATTAACTAACAGCACACAAACTGCGGCTATTATAATTTTCTTTATATGAGGCAGGTTAAGTAACATAAGCCGCTTGAAACTTTTCTTTTTATAAGCACCTTTAACTGTCAGTCCCAAAGTTTCCGGTTCCAAATTGGTATTGGTAGATTTCATTATAGATGCCCCCTTTCTTTATCAGCTGTGTATGAGTACCCCTTTCTTTTATTTCACCTTTATCCAGGACAAGTATCTCATCAGCCTGCATCACTGCAGAAATTCTGCTGGCAACAATAATCGTAGTTTTATTTCTTCTTAACCTTCGTAAATTATTAAGAATCCTGGATTCCGTCACCGTGTCCACTGCTGAAAGGGCATCATCTAGTACAAGGATATCAGGATTCCTTACAAGCGCACGTGCTATGGATATTCTCTGCTTTTGTCCTCCGGATATGTTAACGCCCCGCTCTCCTAAAATGGTATTAAACTGATCCGGCAGATCTATGATATTTTCATAGATACAACTATTTCTTGCCGCCTCTTCTACTGCTTCCTCCGTATAAATATCTTTAAAAAACCGGATGTTATCCGAAATAGATGCATGAAATAAAAAGTTATCCTGGGGAACCAATCCTATTCCATTCTTAATAGCCTCCAGCTTAAACTTATTAATATCCGCATCTCCATAATAAATACAGTTGTTTTCTACATTATACAATTTAAGCAGCAGATGAATCAGTGTACTTTTACCGGAACCGGTCTTGCCTATGATTCCCAGGGTATGACCCTTAGGAATTGTCAGGTTTATATTCCTAAGGGATTCTTTTTTGGCTCCCGGATATGTAAAGGACAAATTATTTATTTTAATCAAAGCTTTTGGTAAATCACAGATGGTACCGTCATTTTTTACTTGAGGTTTTACACAAAGTATTTCATTGAGCCTGTTAAATGAGGCCATACCTCTTTGAAAAATGGTGGTTACCTGGCCGATGGAAAGTACTGGAGCTAATATCATGGTCAGATATCCGTTAAAAGCAATAAAATCTCCAAGTGAAATACTCCCCTTAAGTACCATATTCCCGCCCCAGATTAAATTAAATACAAAACTGACCGTAAAACATATTTCAATTAAGGGTGCTAAAAAAGCAGAAACATGAATCATATTCAGATTGGTTTCAACCATTTGGTTATTCAGTTTTTCAAACTTTTCCACTTCTTTATCTTCCTGTACGTAAGCCTTGATAACCCGCATACCGTTAATATTTTCATTTACACGGTCAGAAATTGCAGCAAATGTCTCCTGTACCCGCTTAAAGCGTTTTTTAACAAGCCCTCCAATGTAGATCATGATGTATACCATGACAGGAACCGGAAGCAGGGATAAAAGCGTAAGCTGCCAGTTAACTGCACGAGACATGGAATATATGGATATAACACAGACTACAATCCCGTTAATCGCCATAGAAAGGGCAGGCCCTAAAGTTTGCCTTACCGCATTAATATCATTGATTGCATAAGCGATTAAATCTCCTGTTTTTCTTTTGCTGTAAAATTCGGGAGTAAGTATCTGAAAATGATCGAACAGTATTTCTCTTAAATGACATTCCAGTTTCCTTGCATTGCCGATAACCAAATTTCTCCAAATATAGGTAAATGCAAAGGTACCTGCCGCAATTAGCAGGATATAACCGATATTGGAATATACCCTATCCCCTTGAAACCCCTTAATTTTCAAAATATCAACGTTATTTCCCAGAACTTTTGGAAATAACGTTTGTACATAGGAGGAAAGAAACATAAACAATAATCCTATGATATAGGAATGTTTATGCTTCTTTATAAAATCAATTAAAATATTTTTCTCCATTCGTTGTCCCCCATTCATATCAGTGTTATGCAAAATAGAGTCAAAAGGTCACTCCGATTATTTTGGGTCTGTATCTATTACCCTATAGATTTTACAGAATCCCGCTCAATTAAAATACTGTGTATCAAAATATTCTCGTAAGGTTTATCAGCCCGGCCAAACCTTTTTAAAAGCAGGGCAACAGTAGATTCACAGGCATAATCGATGTATAATTCCATGGTTGTCAGAGCAGGAATACATAAAGCAGACATCTCCGTATTTCCATATCCCATGACGGAGATATCCTCCGGTACTTTCACTCCATTGTCATGGAGATGCTTTATTAATTTCATAGCCGTATAATCCCACTGGCAGATAATTGCACTCGGTCCCTTGTTCTGCCGGATCAGATTCAGAATCCTATCATACTCTTCTTCCGAATAATAGAAAAATTCCTCCTGTACCGTCAGGTTATGATCTTCTAAGGCAGAACTGATCCCCAGTACTTTTTCTCTGCTGACATACCCATGGTTATTACCCAGGTAACCGATTTTTTTGTGGCCTTTTTGTATCAAATACTCACATTGCTTATAGCTGCTGTTATTAAAGTTATACCAGATGCAATCACTGTCTTTGGAAGGGGAATAACCGGTATAACATACATAGTTCCTGATTTTTTTTGTTATAAAATCTATATAGGGTTATCAAAACCCCCAATAAAAATTAGTCCGTCATAATTAGGGCCCTTTTGCATTTTATTCGGAAGAATTAAGTCAGCCTGACTTTTCTTATCCGTAAATTCCATATCATATTCCAGGTTAGCATCCTGTAAGGCTTTTTCCATCCCCTGCATGATATGGCTGAAATTACTGTTATCCTGGATAAAAGGTTTCTGATGAAGCACCAGCACCCTTTTCTGTTCCATACTTTTTGCCTTTAGGTAACCCATTTCTTTTGCTTTCGCTGTTACTTTTTCTCTTAATTCATCACTGACACCACCCTGGCCGGAAAGTGCCCTGCTGACTGAAATACTGGATATTCCCAGTGCCTGTGCTATATCAGTGAGTTTAATCTTATCATTTTTCATTAAAATTTACCCGTTACATATCAATCGGCTTACAGAAATGATACGGCCACGATTATGGCATTCCTTTCTTAATCATATTTCCTTTCAATATTATCTTTTTGTATCGTTATAACATTATATAACAAAACGTTATTTTTTTTCAATACACATCGTTATTTTAATAATAATTTATAAGTAACCGTTAATCTTCATTTGCTTCTGTCACAATCTAACTTCCGCTGAGTGGTGTATCCCTTCTTAGCCGGACATGCCTTATTGATAAAAAAAGGCTGTTTCTCCACTAATTTTTCAATTAGTTTTGAAACAGCCCTTTCCAATAGCTGCAGGTTGTATTATTTAGTTGATCTTAATGACAGCTTTTACTACATCTTTCGCATTGTTTACAACAAAATCAAAAGCCTCCTTGGTTTGTTCGAAATCAAACTCATGACTTACGATATCTTTTACATTGATTGCTCCGCTTGCAATCGCATTGATTGCTACCGGATATAAATTACGGTATCTGAAGATGGTTTTTAGCTCACCCTCCTTACCCATCAGTTTCATAAAATTAAATTCCACTTCATCTTTTGGAGTCATTCCCACAAGTACGATGGTACCGCCTCGTTTTACCACATCCGCTGTTTGTTTAACGGTAATTTCAGCCCCAGCCGTATCTATTACAACGTGTGCTCCCTGTCCATCTGTTATTTCATCTATTTTAGAGAGTACATTTTCTTCTTTTGCATTGATTACATGGGTAGCTCCAAGTCTTTTTGCTGTTTCCAGTCTGTTAGGCAGCACATCCACAACGATTATTTTAGCTGCCCCTCTAGCTTTGCTGGATAAAAGGGTAACCAGACCGATGCAGCCTGTTCCGAATATCACAACGGTGTCTCCCAGTTTCACATTACCTTTACCGGTTGCATGAAGTCCAACGGCAAGAGGTTCCACAAGTGCACCCTCCAGGTTTGATACATTATCCGGCAGTTTAAAACACATATCTTCCGGATGGGCAACGTAATTAGCAAATACGCCATGATAAGGCGGAGTTGCAAAGAATTCAACATCCGGGCATAAATTATATTGTCCTGACTTACAGAATTCACATTTACCGCAGGTTTTACCAGGTTCTAAGGCAACTCTGTCACCAACTGCCAGATTTTTTACCTCTTTACCCACAGCTACAACTTCACCGGCACATTCATGTCCAAGAATGAAATCACCATCTACCACAAAATCACCGATTTTTCCATGCTGGTAATAATGAACATCGGAACCGCAGATTCCGACGATATCAACTTTAACTAAAACATCTTTATCATGAACGACAGGCATGTCAATTTCTTTCCAAATCATATCATTGGTACCATGCATAAATATTGCTTTATTTGTCATATTAAAATCCTCCTTTAATCAATGAAGCTCTTCCTTTGTAAAAATCTGCAATTTTTGTATCTCATTGGGTATTAAGCGTTCATTGTATTGAAACTTATTTTATAAATATGGGTTGTATTACTATTATTTTTATGAATACAACCCATATTTTTTAAGAAATTCATATCATTATGAATTCTGTATAAACCCCAGGTAATTCTTCAAGTAATTCTTACCAAATAATATTGTTGAGCCTTATTACTTTATTGCACCGGATTTTTTGTGCATTTCGATATATTGGTCTACGTTGTCTTTTGTAATTAAAGGACACTCAATATCAATATCAATTTGAGTTTCTTCACCGGTTAATAATTTATTAGCAGTGTCAAGTAAGGAAGTAGCAAGGTCATATGCGCTTTGTAAGCTTGTAGAAGTCATTTTTCCGTCTTTAATTAACAGACAAGCTTCTGCAGTACCGTCAACACCGTAAGCTAAAATATTAGCAAATTTCGGATCATCTTTTACAACTTCTAAGGCACCTGCTGCCATGTTATCATTCATAGCGATAATTGCATCGATTTTATCATTTGCCTGTACCCATGTTTCCATGTAGTTCATAGCTTCGTCTTTATTCCAGTTAGCGATTTCTTTACCAACGATTTTTACATCAGGCCTCTTGTCGAAAAATTCTTTCTGCCAGCTTTGTTCTCTCTGATCAGCATGGAAGTTTCCGGGAGGTCCTAAAAGTACGACTACGTTAGCATTTTGCGGAACCTGTTCCAGAGCTAATGCTGCGTTAACGGCTGCCTGTGCGTATGGATCTGCGTCAACGGATGATGCACCCTCAATACCGCTGATACGTGCATTGGTTGTAATCGTCACAATACCTGCTGCAACAGCTTTTTCCACATAAGGTCTTTGTGCTTCCCCATTGTTAGGCTGTACAATAATTGCATCATATTTGTTGGTGATAGCGTTTTCAATTAAGGAGTTTTCCGTATCATCAGATGCCTGACCGTCAAATACGTCTAACTTAACGTTGGGATATTTTGCAGCTTCTTCAGTCACTGCATTGGCCAACCATGCTGCAAAGGAGTCTGCCTGTGCTCTTGCAATATAGGCAATACGATATACTTTTTCTCCGTTACCCTGATCCTCTGTTTTCGTATTTTCCCCGCCGGTCTGTTCGGTACCGGTTTTTGTACCTTGATCTTTTGGTCCGGTACACCCCGTAAATAATGAAGCCATTAATGCTACTACCATTGTTAGAACCAACAATTTTTTCATACCTTTTCCTCCTGATTTTTATTATTCTAAATAGGGCTTACCCTATCATAGACAGTTTAAAAGTTTAACGTTTTTTTCTCATGGTTTTTGCCCAGATATCATATATAACGGCAAGTGCTATAATAGCGCCGCGGACAATCTGCTGTAAGTAGGAGTTAACACCTACCAATACCATGATGTTGTCTAAGAATCCAACGATAAAGGCACCTGCAAGTGTTCCCGATGCAGTACCGATACCGCCTGAGAAGCTCGTACCGCCGATAACAGCTGCGGTAAGTGCTTTAAATTCATAACCGATGGCTCCGTTTGGCATACCGCCGTTAACACGGGACATAAATAATACTCCGGCAATACCAACCAAGATACCGTTGATAATAAATGCCCTCATTTTAATCCGGTTAACATTAATACCGGAGGCATTGGCTGCTTCTTCATTACCGCCGATTGCATAAATGGAGCGGCCAAAGACGGTATGTCTTAAGAGATACCAGGTAACAATAAGAGTACCTACGAGAAAGATCATGGGTGTCGGGATACCCAATATCTTACCTTGGCCGAATTTGACATAGTCACCGATCTGGTAAATATTCTGACCGTTGGTATAAAGGAGGGCGGCCCCTCTTGCCATAGCCATCATAGCTAAGGTTGCTATAAAGGGAGGTGTTTTATATTTGGTAACCATCAGACCGTTTAAAACGTTACATCCCACACCCACCAGTACCGCTACGATAAAACTGATTGTTAAAGAACCTGTAGCAGTATAGGAAGAAATGGAAAGGACGCCTGCTAATGCCAGTACCGAAGCGGAAGATAAATCAAGCATACCCGATATAATAAGAATGGTTTGCCCAAACGCTAAAATGGTACCTACTGAAATCTGTGTCGATATATTCTGCAGATTGGCTACGGATACGAAGTTTTTATTTGCCAGCCAGCAGAATATAAATAATGCTACTAAAACGAAATAGATACTGTATTTACTTTTGATGTTTGCGAACATCTTATTTCCTGTCAAACTTTTGGTATTCAATTTATTTCACCTCTTTCTGGATTTTTGTACCGGTTGCATAAGCCATAATGCTCTCCTGGGTAAATTCATCCCTGGTTAACATACCGGTGACTTTTCCTTTTGACATGATATAGATTCTGTCACACATTCCAATCAACTCCGGCAGTTCGGAAGAAACCATAACGAGGGCTTTCTTTTGTTTGGCCAGTTCAGTCATTAATTTATAAATCTCGTATTTGGCACCTACGTCGATTCCACGGGTAGGTTCATCCACAATTAAGATATCCGGATCCGTAACCATCCACTTTGCAAGTATGACTTTTTGCTGGTTTCCGCCGCTTAAAGATTCAATTTTTGTTTCAAAGTCAGGAGCCTTTACATTCATCTTTTCACAAAATTCTTTTACTGCTTTATTTTCTTCCTCTTCGTGAAGTCTTCCGCTGTAAATGAATTTTCTAAGGCTTGCCAGCGCAACGTTTTCTTTAATACTTCTCACCGGAATAATACCAAATCTTCTTCTGTCTTCGGAGAGCATAACCATCTTTTTATCAATACTGCTTTTAACATTTTTGATCACTGTTTTCTGGTTTTTAATAAAAATCTCACCGGATTCATACGGATCAAGCCCAAACAGACTTCTCATAACTTCAGTTCTGCCCGCTCCCATTAAGCCTGCAAAGCCAATTATTTCACCTTCTCTTACGTGAAAACTGACGTCTTCAAATTTATCTTTCTGGGTAAGACTTTGGACTTTTAATATTTCACCGCCAAGTTTAATTTCTTCCTTGGGAAAATTGTTCTCCAATTTCCTGCCTACCATCTGGGATATTACGGTTTCTAAATCGTATTCCCCTATTGGTCTTGAATCTACGACACAGCCATCACGGAATACTGTTATTTCATCCGCAATCCGGAATATTTCATCCATTTTATGTGAGATATAAATAATGCAAGCGCCCCGGCTCTTAATTTCATTAATCTTTTGGAATAATACCTCCACTTCCTTATTGGTAATTGCTGAGGTAGGTTCATCCATTATGATAATATCCGAGTTATAAGAGATGGCTTTTAAAATCTCTAACATCTGAATATCCGATACGGTTAGTTCTTTTAACTTTGTTTCCGGATTATAATTCAGATTCTCCTTAGCTAGAAGTTCTTTGGTCCGTTTTCTGATTTCTTTCCAGTTTATACGTCCGTACCGGTCCCTGGGCCAGTTTCCCACACAAAGGCTTTCTTCAATGGTCATTTCCGGTATATAGTTAAGCTCCTGAAAAATCATTGATATACCAAGACTTCTTGCCTGAATCGGATTTTTAATATCCACAGGTTTCTCATCAATGAGAATTTCACCTGCATCCGGCCGGTAAATACCATTAATGACTTTCATTAATGTAGATTTACCTGCTCCGTTTTCACCGCATAATACATGGACGGTTCCTTTTCTTACTGCAAAATTGACTTGATTTAATGCCTTTACCCCCGGAAAGGATTTATCAATATTGGATACTCTTAGCTTAATATCTGCATTAATCATAAATCGCTTCTCCTTTCTAACTATTTTAGGCATTTTTACTTGGTTACTTTCTGTATGTACAATGATACACGAATATATTGAACAAAAAAATGAAATGAATTAAGTGTTTTGTGTACAATTTTACTTTATGTCTAAATTTTTTACCCGAAATCGAATTATTTTACTTGTATGAGTGAAAAGTTTTATACCGGATTACGATTCTTTTGTACTAAATTAAGATGAATGGGTTCAGCCAGGAACAAAGACTTTCGCGGAAATAAAAAACTCAGATGAAAAAACCGAATCAATTTTCTGAATTCAGGTTTTTTCAATCTGAGTTATTTTATTTTTATGATGATTGGTATTTCACAAGTCATATTACGGAAGTAAAGTAAGGTTTCTATGTTACAGCTTTTTCACAGGGTTTTAATCTATTTATTTCTTTCCCATCCCCTCTTTATATTCTACAACGGTTTTGCCGGTTATTTTTTTAAATACTTTACTGAAATATTGTTGGTCGGAATATCCCACTTTCTCAAATACTTCCTTTATCTTGATATCCGATTCCAATAATAATTGTTTTGCTTTTTCTATCCTTAACTTGTTGATATACAGTGACATATTCTCACCGGTTTCTTTCTTGAAAATGCTGCTTAAATAATGCTTTGAAACATTCATCTCATCTGCCACATCATCCAGTGAGATTTTTTCCATATAATGATAATTTATATAATTAAGTGCCTGGTTAATCATGAATTTTGAATTATAATTTCTGACTTTCCGGATTTCATTAATCAATTTCTCCGTTAAATCCTGAAGCAGTCTGTTAATATTCTTTAGCTGGTCGGATTGTTCTATCTGATAATGGTAGGATTTATGGGTTTCAAATACTTCCCGGTCGGCAAGATAAAGGCCGTAACTGCCAAATATGTCACCGATCAGATTTGAATAAAATATTTTAACAATCATAGGGGATACCTGATTATCTTCGAAGTACTGTCCGATTTCCTCAATCATTTCTTTGACTTTATCTACATTTTCATGACCTATGGCTTCAATAAAGTTTTTATTATATATCTTTTTTAAATCTGATACGTTGGGTTCACTAAAATTAATTGTATCCACAGACAGTATCCGGTTAGGATTTTTCAACCGATAAAATAGTACGGATGATTTTTCTATAAAATCCCTGTATACCTCTCCTGCCTGTTCTATTTCACGAAATACCGGAGAAAAGACTGCATTTAAAGATATGTTAAAGTACTGCATTGCCCCATTATCGGCAGCAGAAAACATCCTTTTTATTTCAGCCGCCCTTAAATTAGGAGAAGCTATAAAAAGCAGATACATATTGCTTGGCTGGACATCGATGAAGGTTATTTCATTTTGATGAAATTGTTCAAAAAGGATGTTCATAACAGCAAAACCTACCTGTGTCAAATCAGTTTGTTCATCCGCATTCGGTACTACAGTAATACCCATAAAAGAAAATGTTGAATCAGTAACCGGGAAGTCCACTTTATTAAGAGACTTATATAACCGGTCATCCAAATTAAAACCTTTCCTGACTAAATCTGCAGCCAGACTACGTTTTAGTTCCTCCAGATTCGGCTCATTCCTCTTATCTGCTTCATTTTTACTTTGGGAATCCAGTTTTTCTTTGACAGAAGCCATAAGTTTTACCAGTTCTTCATCTTCAATTTCAGATTTTAAAATATAATCATTAGCGCCTGCTTTCAATGCTTTTCTTACAATAGTAAATTCATCGTAACAGGTTAAAACTAAAATCTGGGCTTCCGTATTATCTTTACGTATTTGGTCCACTAACCAAAGCCCATCCTGTTTTGGCATCTTAATATCCGTTATAATGACATCCGGTTTAAATTTTTGATAATTCTCATAAGCCTGTTCACCATTAGACGCTTCCGAAACTATGGTAAAACCGACTGCTTCCCAATTAATTGTCGTTTTAAGTCCCACTCTTACCAGCACTTCATCATCAACTATCATTACTTTATACATAGTTAAACACCCTAGCTTTCTAAGGTACAGGAGCAGTCTCCATTTTACTTACAGATAATATGACCTGTACCAGCGTACCTTCTCCCAATTTTGTTTTAATATTTATTCCATACTCATTACCGCAATATAAACGGATCCTGTGATTAACATTGTTGAGGCCTACTTTACTGAATTTATTTTTATCTGTGGAATTTGATAAAATTTTATTTAGAACCTCTTCTTCAATACCAGGTCCATCATCCTGAATTTCTATGATAAGCCGGTTATCGCTGATAAAACCGGATATCTTAATATCGATTTCCTGTCTTTCATCTGTTAATCCATAAATAATGGAGTTTTCAACAATTGGCTGCAATATTAATTTCGGAACAGATAAATCAAGACATTCCTCCTCAATTGACCTGGAAAAACTAATTGCCTGATTAAAGCGCAGTTTCTGTATAATAATATAGTTTTCAACGTAATCTAACTCTTCCCTGAGAGTAATCATATCTCTGCCCAGATTGGTACTGATACGCAGCAATTTAATCAAAGCCGTGATGGATTTGCTTACACTGGTATTCCCTTGTATTTTAGCCATCCATTTAATAGTATTTAAGGTATTATATAAAAAATGAGGATTGATCTGTGCGTGAAGTGCTTCTAATTCCACTTCTTTTTTCTCCTGCTCCTCTTTTACTAATTTGTCGATAAGTACCTGCATTTCTCCAATCATATTATTTAAACTGATTCCTAGCTGTCCCACCTCATCCTTTGACTGGATTTCCGTTCTGGCCGTTAAATCTCCCTGTTCTACCTTTTTTATAACCGCCATCATCTTCATCATAGGTTCCGTATACCGGATGGAAAATATGAGCATAAAAAGAAGAATAACCGCTACATAGATAACCCCTCCCAATATCAGGTAGGTTTGAATCTGATTAATCTCCTGATAAAGATAATTAGTAGACAGCGTCTTAATTATCTTCCAGCCGTTGCTTTGTATTGTGGAATAAATAGCTATCTGATCCGTACCTGTTTTATAAAGTACATAATTATGCCCGTCCTTATCCCCCATTACCTGATTGGCATAAGGTTCTTCCTTAATGGATTGCCCTATCCGTATCTTATTAGGATGACTTATAATTCTGCCCCTGTTATCACATATAAATACTTCGGTATCTTCTTCAGGACCGTTTTCCACCAACCCGGAATAAGCATTTTGCAGTATAGCTTCCTCTAAATCAAAACGTAAATATCCATAATCTTTTAGTGTGTTAAAATCTATGACTTTACGTCCCAGAGTAAAATATAACTTATCAAACTTTCCGGACAGGATTTCAATTAACTTATGAGTGGTAGGCAGCCATATGGGCTGTCCGGTTGATTTAGCCAGTTCGGAGCTTATCTGAACCGCAGTTCCTATTTTATTGACACCGGCAGAATAATACTTGTGATCCAGAATCAAATCGATGGCTTCAATATCATCTCTTGATGTTATGAACGTCCTTAATACATTATTAAACTCATCCTGTGAATATTGCTTCTGATGCTCCAGCATTTTAAGCAAAGTACTGTTTGAGATAATAAGTGTAGAAAACTCCTCCAGGTCATCCAGTAAAAAATCAATTTTCTCTCCTGCTTCGTAAACCGATTGGGTTTCCGATTCCGTGTATTTATTTTGGATTATCTTTTTCACCGTTTTGGAATAAGATATGGCAATTACTATTACCGGAATTGCAATTAGAATAATGGCAAACATACCAAGCTTGACCCTTAGTGCATTATAAAATTTTATTTTTTTCACTGTTCGTCTCCCCGTTATGTTAATTATCCATAGGTAATTTCGAAACTGAATTATTGTATTTATATACCGTGCAAGTAATACAATTTCAGAACTGAATCTGGCTTCAAAGGCTAAAATTGGCTTTTGACACCCGAATCCTGTTAATTTAATTTTTATTGCTTCAAATCCGTATATATTTTCATTCTTACTTCATGGCTGTCCAGATTACTGACTAACATTTGATGTAAATTATGAATCAGATTTTTTTCTACGTCATAAAAATCAGAGGTTTTAGGTCTTAGATAAATATTCTCTGGATTCCAGGCAGTTTGCACCGCATTCATAAAATTTTTCATAGTTTCTGTGTCCGCATTTGTATCGAATTCATTCTGCTGTTGTTTTTTTATTTCTTCGTATGCCGAATTCCTTGTTGGAAGACTTCCTCCTTCCGGATGTCTCAATACCTTTAACTGCATGTCCTTGGAAGTTGCCCATACAATATATAACCAGGCTGCCTCTTTCTCTGTTTCCGTTGCATATTTATTAATACCAATCCCGGAGCCGCCGTATATATTACTGCTTTTCTCATCCCCGTAAGGTAATATGGAATACCCTACTTTGCCTGCAACTTTTGAAAGTACGGAATCTTCTAAATAAGTATAATTTTCATCCCAATTTGCCATCATCGCAATTTCACCGTTTCGAAATGCATTCGCAGAATCTGCCCAGTTCCAATTTACACTTTCCGGAGCTGAAACACTTGCAACTTTCTTATATACATCCAACGCCTGAATAAAATTGTTATTTAATGCATTAACCAGTTTATAGCGCGGTGTACCTACTGTATTAATATTTTCGTCCAGGAAATAATCCCCGCCATATGCAGCCAATATATTGGAAAATTCACAGAAAATAGAATTATGCTCCTGAGCCATTAAACCGCTCCCATATTTTACTTCTTCATCAGGAACATTTTCATTAATCCACTCAGCCACTTCACAATACCTTTCCCAGGTAAAATCCGCTGCCCCCGGCACCGGAACGTAACCCAGTTCCTTTTTCATTTGTTCTTTATAACGCTCAAATATATCCCTTCTATAAAACATAATCATAGTAGTACTGTCAAAAGGAATTGCATAGACCTGGTCTTTATTTAAAAAATAAGAGCATACCTCCGTCTGAAAATCAATAAAATCACTCATAAAATCTTCCATATGCGGCTGCCCCTGAGCCAAATTATAAGGATTTAAAACTTCAAGGTAATTATAAAAACGATTTAATGTCTGATATGGATCTACATAAACTAATTGATATTTGCCAGCCTGGGTAATAAAATCCAGGTTTACTTTCTGTATCAGTGTATCAAAATCTACGGGCCGTATATTTATATTAATACCCGTTACTTCTGAGAATTCCTCACTTTCATGTGTTAGGATATTGGCATACAGATTATTCTCCACTATAAAATTAAGAGTAATTCCTGCATATTGCTTAATATTATAATTTTCCGGTAATTTAATGTTTTCAAAATTGGTTCCGTTCAAATTGATATTATCTGGAGCTGTAGCTTCTTCTTTCTTGTATTCTTTATTGGAGCAGGCGGTGGATAAAAGTATAATTACAACGGTTATCATCCCGACATAATAAATTCTCAGTTTTCTTTTGAAAAGCATCCGTTTCCCTCCCTGTCCCGATTCACAAAAATAATTTACTAATTATAATTATAACTTATTATCTACCGGAAATAAACGTTAATACAAATTATTTTATACGGAATAACCTCCATCTTGACATATCTATATCAAGATGATATAGTTAAATTAAAAATAAATGTTTATTACTTCATCAAAAGAAAGGAATCTGCTTATGAAACGTCAGAAAATACGAAAATTATTTTTACTTCTTTCCTTTTTATTATTTCCGGTTACCCTCTATTACTTATCCCCCTATCTGATTATACAGGGTGGTTTTGCAGGTATTATTACCGGAAGTTTGATTTTTTTTGCAGCTTTATTTATTTTATCACTGATTTTTGGAAGAGCTTTCTGTGGATGGTTATGCCCTGCCGGTGGACTTCAGGAATGTTGTATGTCAGCGGTTGATAAAAAAGTAAACGGCAAGAAAATAGACCGGATTAAATTTATGATCTGGGTTCCCTGGCTGATTGGAATTGTTCTTTCCTTTCTGTCAGCAGGCGGAATTAAATCCGTTAATTTCTTTTATATGACCGACCATGGTATTTCAGCTTCCAGTCTGCCGGGATTAATTACATACTACTTAGTAGTAATACTTATTACTTTGCTTGCACTTACACTGGGGCGCCGGGGTATGTGTCATTCCATCTGCTGGATGGCCCCTTTTATGATTATAGGGACAAAACTGAAAAATAAACTACATTTTCCCTCCCTTCACCTGGATTCTACTCCATCAAACTGTGTGAATTGCGGTATATGCTCTAAAAATTGCCCAATGAGTCTTGAAGTAGCCCGGATGGTACAAGCAAATAAGCTGGATAATGCAGAATGTATACTTTGCGGAGAATGTGTCGATAACTGCCCGAAAAAGGCCATAAGATTAACATTCAAACAGAATATATGAAATTTTGATTCAAGAAGTTTAGAACAGGAGGGCAGAATGAATATTCCTGCCCTCTAATTTAATGCATCCCTGATTGTTATAAAAATTATTGATTATCTAAAAATCTGCCCATAATGACCGTATCATAGTACTTACCGTCCGATAAAATCTTATCTTTTCTTAATATTCCTTCTACTTCAAAACCCAATCTTTTATATAGGGAAATTGCCTTTTCATTGGTTTCTAAAACATTTAAGGTCATTTTCTTAATATGGTTGGAATCAGCCCAATTGATAGATTCATTTAAAAGATTTTTCCCTATTTTATACCCCCAGAATTCTTTAAGAATACATATTCCGAATTCTACTTTATGTGAAAAACGTTTCAGATAATTACCCTCGCATCTTGAGAAACCAACTAATTTATTATCTGCTTCGGCAACCAAAAACAGATTTCTGGCTTTCTCACTATCCTCTTTTATTAACTGCTTAAAATCTTCTTCATCAATAAAGGCTTCCCCTTTTTCCCGGTCCAGATTCTCAGTTTCTCCATCAATCTGCACTCTCAGCCCGGATAATTGTTTTGCATCCGATTGCATGGCAGACCGTATCACATAGTTTAAACCATGAATATGATATTCCTTTTTATCTATAATCATATAAATCCTCCATGCTGCCGATACCCGCGAATTTGGGCGTCAGCACAAATGGCTCGCATTTTTTTGCGAGACTATTCACACTAACACCCATGCTTTCCTGGCATAAATCCTGAAGAATAGCTGCTTTTGCTATTCTTCTAATGGCTCGCATTTTTTTGCGAGACTATTCACACTATCTCCTTAGAACTTAAAATAATATTACGAAGCTTTCTGGTAAGTGAGGTTGTCCCCGTATCCGTTTTCTGCATCATAAAAAGAATGGTTAATTTCTCCTTGGGACAATTGCAGAAATAAGCTCCAAGCCAGCCATCCCATCCATATTCGGAAAGGCACCCGATATCCCCGGCTTTACTGCAGTCTGTCATTACACGCATTAAATTACCATAGCTATGTCCGCATAAAGTCTGCCAGAGATCAAAACCTCTCTGCTGCGCTGCATTTAAAGTGGCTGAGGTTAAATATTTGACAGTTCTCGGCTTTAATATAGATACACCATTTAAGCTGCCCTCATTCATAAGCATATTCACAAACTTCCCATAGTCATCTATAGTCGAAGCCAGACCGGCACCCCCGGACTCAAAAGCAGGCTCTCTGTCCATCTGCTGGATTATCCCCAAATGATTACCGGTATAAAGTTTTAATCCGCCCTCACCGTTATTTGCATAAGTCTTTACAAGTCTGCTTCTTTTGTCCGGTTGAACCCAAAATCCGGTATCCATCATTCCAAGAGGTTCAAATATCTCTTTCTTTAAAAATTCTCCGAAGAACTTACCACTTGCTACTTCTACAACGGCACCTAATACATCAGCGGAAGTCCCGTACTGCCAGAAAGAACCCGGTTGATAAGCCAGGGGCACCTGCCCAATTTATTTATCACTTCTATCGTACTCATAGGTGAATCACTAAACAGCCTGTCATCTATCTCTTTAAATAAGTTTTCCGTATCCTGTCCTGCCTGGTCCGCTCCTCCATAAACCAAACCGGAAGTCATGGAAAGGAGATCTTTTATAGTCACTTCCCGTTCTGCTGGAATCAGCTTATCGTTGCTAACCACCATTTGATTTTTAAAACCGGGCAGATACTTACTGACAGGTTCATAAAGGTCTATCACCCCGCGTTCCAGGAGAATCATTACTGACGCCGCTGTCACCGGTTTACTCATGGAATATAATCGAAAAATGGAATCTCTTTTAATGGGTGTTTTAGCATCAATATCCGCAAAACCATCCTCATGATAAAAGATTTCTTTTCCTTCTTTTATAACCAATAAATTACCACCGGCTATCTCCTTTTGATTGATACTGTTTCTTAATACTTTCTTTAACTGGTCACTTTCTGTTAAATCAAACATAACTATTCTCCCATTTAATTTTCTATTTTCTTTACTTAAGTGGAATAAAAATAAAGCATTTTAACCACATGATTAAGCTTTATTATAACATCAATGACGAAAGAAATAAATGTACTTTTGGATGTAATTAACAAATTGCAGGAACATATACATTTTTTTGAGTATCCTGTTTGTGAAACAAATGTACAAAAAGAAGAGGAGCATCGCTCCATAACTAAAAATCAGCTATTTCGCGACACTCCTTTTAGGGTATTAAAAGTCAAACACCTCTAAGTTTTTCAATCTAACCATCCCCTTTCAAACTTAATTGACCGGTCAAATGTATTATCTCACAGTTTAAGAAAGAAGAAAAGGAATTGAACCGTTATATTTATTTTTTCTTATTATTTACTTAATTATGTTTTACTTACTAATTTTCATGCTTTTTTATAAATAATTTTACGTATGGTATCTTCACCAAGATGAAATCGTTCTGCCAGTTCTTTCACTGAATCTCCCTGTTCAAATTGTAACTTTATCTTTTTATTCCTAATATCAATAAATTGACGGGTACCGCTTAAGTAGCCCCAGCCTGCCTTATTGCTTTTTTTAGGAATATAGATCAGGGATCCTTCCACATATTCCTGTATTTCTTTCAACAGGCGGTCCGGCAATACATCTGCACCTTTTTTGTATTTCAAATAGCATTCCCTCCCAATATATATTGCTGCCATAACTGATACAATCAAAGCTTCTCATGCAAGCCACCTCCTTAAAAATTTTTTATATAAAACAAGTATAACATAACTTTCAAAATTAATCCAATATTTTTCTATAATAGGTTGTTACAAATTTCATTATACTTAACTTGTACCTGGAATATAGAGTTACTTTCTATATTTTACATTAAGGAATTATAAAAATTCAATACTGATTTTATTAATTGGTTAAAGTAAATTCAGGACTGATATCTTCCATTTCTTCTTTCCAGCCGGAAGATTTATAAATTTTATAATCGGTTGTAACAGCGATACATTCCACTCCCTGTATACCATTTATAATCTTAAACCCTTTCTCCATTCCGGATACAAAAGTAACCTTTGTCAGGATATCCGCCAACATATTGCAGTTTGGTATATCACTGCTGATTACAATAGTATCGCTCATCACTTTCGCATCTGCCGGATAACCGGTAAATGGATTTAATATATGATGATACCTTTTACCGTCTTTGATAAAATACCGTTCATAATCACCGGAGGTAGAGAGTGCTTGTTCCGGCATACGGATAATACACGTATAATTTTTATTGTCATCCTTTCTTGGGTGCTGTACGGCAATCGCCCATAAGGATTTGTCCTGCTTTTCTCCCAGCGCATAAACACTGCTTCCGCCAAGATTTATTATAGCGCTCTTTACTCCATACTCTTTTAAGATCCTTACTGCTTCGTCTGCCGCATATCCCTTGGCTATTCCTCCAAGATCAACTGACATTCCCTCTTTTAACAGCTTTATACTGTTATCCGATTCTTTAATACTTATATTTTTATAATCTACAAGTGGTAAAACCTTTTTAATTTCATCATCTGTTGGTACTTTCTGGTTCTCTGTACCAATTCCCCACAGTTTAATCAGGGGACCGACTGTTATATCAAAGGCTCCTTCACTTAACTCTGAATACTTGATTGAAGTTTTAATCATATTTATGATTTCCGGATGTACCTTTACATACTCTTTACCGGATGCATTGTTTATCATGCTGATATCACTCGTTTCTATAGAAGCGCTGGCCATTTTTTCAATTTCATCAATTCTCTGAAAAGCAGCATCGATTGCTTTATTTGCTTTAGGGCCATAGGCCTTGATATCCATAATCGTGTCCATTTTAAAAGCTTGTTTCTCTGCTTCTTTCCATTCATTGGAACAGGCAGTAAATAAAATCAATATTATCATACCTAACCCAATAGCATATATCCTTTTTAACATTTATATCCTCCAATTCCATGTAAGCTCTCCATTTTTCTGTATACTTAGGAGGTCTGTAACTATATTTCCAACGTTTTTTGTTAACGTTATCTCTTACTGTTTTTTTTGTTAACGTTATCTCTTACTGTTTTCTTTTGGTTTTACCCTTATTTGTATCAGGTTAATCACATCTTGTAAAACAGATTGCTCCGATACCTGCAGCATCAGCCATCGTCCGCCTAATGAAAATGCGGTATTTTGATATATGGTTTTTGTATATTCACTGCAGGAAGGAATGAGCATATCGGCTTCAACTGCTTCCTTATTACCGATTACAACAAGAGCTATAAAACTATTTTGCATAGGATAAAGGGTACATAAAGATTTACCGCTTTTTTGATATTTTACATTCCACCCCGGCTGCATCGAGCAGCGGCTGTATGATAATTTAGGAAAAATATCATAAGCCTCCTGTAAATAAGTATTTAAACCCTGCCATAATTCATTATTTACATATTCATCTATCTGCTTGAAAGCAGGTTGGTTATCCGAACCGTATAATATACTCCATTCCATATGATACCTCCTCAGAAATCTACAGGCTTTAAAGGCCACTAAAGTAATGAAATTCTGAAATTCGAAATAATACTGTGTATAAATGATTATTCTATATATCAATTTTTTACCAATTATTTAGATTATAACACAAGAATAAAAAAATCCAAAGCAACTGCCCTGGATTTTTAGATTATTTTATATATTTAAAGTTCTATTACTTTAACTCAGATTGAAATATCCGTACCGTATATTTCAATCTGAGTTAAAGCTGGAAATGGCGACGGATCCTCCGATTTGATTAATTCGGATAATTGTACCCAGCTTATCTGCATTTTTTCAAAGCGGATTTCATGAGGGCGGTCACTTTTATCTAACTCGGCAACAATAGATTTTCCATTGGAAAAGGTTAAGGTTACCGATTTCCACCAGTTATCATGAGGAAAATCTGCTCTGGTATAAAGTAAAACACAATCTGCTTCCACAGTCCTGCCAAATTCCACCTTAATAGCCGCATCCTCCTGTTTGTTTATTCCCCAGGAAGCATAAGGCCAATTTCCGTGACTGTCATTTATCGTAATCCCGTCAATCGCATTTTTAGCTGCAAATACTGACTCTCCTCGGGTCTCAACATTAGCGGATGCATGGGGATAACAATTTACAGTACCATGCTGATCGTATATATTAACTGCCAGGTTTCGGTAAGCTTTATATTCGAACTCTTTTGCAGCTTTTACGGTTAATAAGTGTTTATTACCCAAAAATGCTTTCGGGGATAAATTAAAACGTTTTTCTCCAAACGGTATTTCGTAACAAACCTCACCGGTTATAAAGGTAAGTGATTTACCCAATGCATCATCAAATTGAAGCCATACATAAATATTTTCTTTGGAAGTTTCTAAGATTAACTTATCTCCCGGGCAATATTCCCTTTGACAAAAAAGGTTTACTTCACCTGTGCCCTGGTTACTGGCGATAATGCTATTTTCCCGGTCTAATACTTTTAGTACAAATTCTGGCATATTTTTCTCCCTATATCTAATTATTGAGGCTGTTTTCCAATATAGGCTAAGATACCGCCATCAACATAAAGTACATGCCCGTTTACAAAATTAGAGGCATCCGATGCCAGAAACACTGCCGGTCCTTCTAAGTCTTCCGTTGTTCCCCAGCGGGCAGCAGGAGTTTTGGCAATAATAAATTGATCAAAAGGATGCCTGCTGCCGTCTGCCTGCAATTCACGCAGCGGTGCTGTCTGGGGCGTAGCTATGTAACCCGGTCCGATACCGTTACACTGGATGTTAAACTCACCGTATTCGGAAGCAATGTTTTTAGTCAGCATTTTTAATCCGCCTTTGGCTGCCGCATAAGCGGAAACTGTTTCACGGCCCAGCTCACTCATCATGGAACAGATATTAATAATTTTACCATGACCTTTTTTGATCATACCGGGAATGACTGCTTTCGATACGATAAACGGTGCATTCAGGTCCACATCAATCACCTGCCTGAATTGATCTGCCGTCATTTCACACATGGGAATACGCTTAATGATTCCTGCGTTATTCACCAGGATGTCAATCACGCCTGCTTCCTTATCAATGGCTGCTATCATCTTAAGTACCTGTTCTTCATTTGTAACGTCACAAACATAACCATGAGCTTCAATACCCAATTCCTTATATGCTTTTAATCCTTTATCCACTAATTCCTGATTAATGTCATTAAAACAAATAACCGCACCGGCATCTGCATATGCACTGGCGATTGCAAAACCAATTCCGTAGGACGCTCCTGTAATTAAAGCTATTTTACCCTTTAAAGAAAATTGATTTAATATACTCATATTTACCTCCATTGTACGTTATATCATAATAACTGTTGGTTGCATAATAAAACCCATAAACTGATTTTATCTTATCTGAGATCGCGGTTATTTACTGCATCCATATCGCCAAATTCCTGATTCTCACCAACCATTCCCCAGATAAATGTATATGCTCTGGATCCGCTTCCGCTATGAATGGACCAGCTTGGTGAAATAACAGCTTCTTCATTTCTTACCACAATATGCCTTGTCTCTGTTGGTTCTCCCATATAATGCATAACAAAGGCATCTTCCGGTATGCCAAAATATAAATAAACTTCCATTCTTCTGTCATGGGTATGACATGGCATGGTATTCCAGACACTGCCCGGCTTTAAAGAGGTCATTCCCATAACCAGCTGGCAGCTCTTAACCTGCCCCGGCAGAATATATTTGCATATGACACGGTGATTGGATTCTTCCAGACTGCCCAGTTCAACTTTATTTTCCTCTTTGATAATAACAACGCCGTCTTCCTCTTTCCCCTCCCTTTTAATCAATACAGTGGGATAAGATTTATGTGCAGGCGCACTGTTAAAATAGAATTTTGCCGGATCGTTTCTATCCTCACTGGTAAAGGAAATCTCCCTGGAACCCATACCTGCATATAATCCTTCCATAAAACGGACTGTGTATTTTTTGCCGTCGATCATAACAGTTCCCGTTCCCCCGATGTTAATAATTCCAAGCTCTCTTCTTTCTAAGAAGTATTCACAGTGAAGTTCTTTTCCGGAAGATAAACCCAAGATTTTATTTACCGGCGTAGCTGCTCCTGTAATAATGCGGTCAATATGGCTGTATACCATTTTGATTTCATCCGCTGTAAACAGATTTTGAATTAAGAATTCTTCTCTTAGCCGGTCCGTTGTGTAAGTCTTTATGTCTTTTGGTGATACTGCTGTTCTAACTTCCATTTTAATACCTCCTGTATGTTTCGATAACCAGATTTATATATCTATTTGCTGCGAGTTATTATGGAATTTCCATTCCTTATAAACCAATTATAGCATATGATATTTTCTCTTTCTTGTAATATATTACATAAAATCTTGCAAATATTGAACAGTGTGATATACTGGAATTATTCATAGTGTAATTATTGGACTGAATATAAAAATAAAAGACTCAAACGGTAATCAAGTCTTTCGGATTGATTTCTGACGTACGGTCATTTGTACCCAAAAACCAGAATTTATTGCCAGGTAATTACGAAACTAGATTATTGTATTTATATGCCATGCATTAATACAATTTCAGAGCTGAATTTTGCCCCTGAAGGTAACTGATGCTATGAAACTTGTATTAATTGTATGGTATATTCAAATAATCTTCGAGTTTCGCAATAACCTAAGAAATTATTGTTTTAAGAAAGGAAAAAGAAATGAAAGCATACAGTACCTGTAAAGCAGCAATGGATTCTTGTATCGAAAATAAAAACTTTGCAATCGCTCATTTATATAATGACGAAAAACCTATGAATATGCATATTCATGACTGCTATGAAATCTATTATTCCATATCCGGTGGTAAACAATTTTTAATTGATAACCGGTTTTATAATATTCAGCCCGGAGATATTTTCTTTATAAACCAATACGAAAGCCACCATTTAATACAGATCGACCAGGAAATACATGAAAGGATCGTTCTTTCCGTATATCCCGATTATTTAAAAACCCTATCATCTTCAGAAACAGATTTGAATTACTGCTTTTCCAGAGACTTAACCGAGCTGCATAAACTCACCTTAAGCTCGCAGGATCAAAAACGCTTTTTATATTATATACATAAAATTTTAAGCACAAATGGCTTTGGAGCGGATTTAATCGAACAATCCGCCTTTGTAGAGTTAATGGTTTTTTTAAACTGCTTATTCCGGAGTAAGCAAAAATTGTATGATTCCAATGACGAGTCCCTGTATCACGAACAGGTTGACCGGATTCTTACATACATTAATCAAAATATACAGGCACCTCTTACCATTAATGAATTGTCCGAACATTTCTTCCTTAGTACTTCTTATATTTGCCGTATCTTTAAACTGGCTACCGGTACTACTATAAACAAATATATTACGGCCAAACGTATTACCATTGCCAAGTCCCTCCTGTCAGAGGGTTACACCGTGAATGAAGCAAGCGAAATGTGCGGATTTAATGATTACAGTAATTTCTTGAAATCCTTTACTAAAGCAGTCGGCATAACCCCTAAGAAATATGCCAGATTTACTTTATAATAACCTGCATTAAGGTACTTTAATATAACTCTTTTATGGTATAACTCTTTTATGGAAAGAACATTTTCATATGAACGAGAAACAAGCTATTCTGCCACATTGTAACAACTTTCGACATTTAAACATAAGATAAATTGAAATAATATAAGATATCCGAACTACGTAAAAAGGCAAGGCTATAAGTGGTGATTTATCAATTTATATTATTTCTTTTCTTTTAAACAAAATATTCATATGGGCTAAAAAGACAGGAATTTGTGAAACAGTTATTAATTGTATGGGATTTTCGGAAAACTATATAGTTTTGCAATTACCTGGCTGTATTAAGATAAGAAAGGAGAGTGAAAATGAATTGAAATCTAGTAAAATCAATACCTTGACTTGTTTTATCTTTCCTTACAGCGCATCTGAAATGACAAAGAATGATTCCTCCGGCATCCGTAAAGAAATCGTGGCTTATGCACTGCAATTTGTAGGTAATCCGTACGTATGGGGAGGAACCAGTTTAACAAATGGATCTGATTGTTCCGGATTTACGCAATCCGTTTTTAGAGATAAAGGGATTACTATACCAAGGACATCAAAAATGCAGGCAGCAGGAGGGAAAGATATTTCACTTTCCCATATAAAACCTGCTGACTTATTATTTTATAAGAAAAACGGTGTTGTTAATCATGTTGCAATATATATCGGAGACAGCAAAGTAATTTCCGCCGGCAGTCCAAGTACAGGTATCCGGGTATTAGATTATAATTACAGAAAACCTTATAAAGCAGTCAGCTATATTGACTGACAGAACAAGAGGGTGTTACAAAATAGCCTTATCCGGCTGTTAATTTTGCAACATCCCCCACCATACAGATAAAATATAGAACTATTTGTTTCATAGGCTCTTATCTGGTAGTTCCGCCGTCTACAAAGGAAACCGGTAAGATTGTAAGTTCATCTACAGGTTCTTTATTGATTAATTTCATCAAATGATTTACGCTGGTAACGGCCATATCTTTTACCGGCTGTTTAATGCTGGATAATTGATATGCTCCTACATTTAAAGCTCTCAATCCATCATATCCGATTATCTGGACGTCCATAGGAATATTAAGACCCATTTTCTTTAATTTTTCGATTATAATCTGTCCTAAGGAATCTGAACTTGTAAAAATTCCATCATATAAAAATTTACCATTCTTCATACATTGTTCCAGAAAACAACAGACTTTATGTTCCGTCTCTCCGCCCTTTTCAAGCGTAGTTTCTTCCCCGAACTCCTTAGTACAGTAATCGATTCCGGCTTTTTCACAAGCATCTATAAAACCTTTTCCTCTTTTTAAGGTTTCACCGTTAATGTTGGAACCGTTTCTTATAAAGACAATATTTTTACAGCCTGTTTCAATTAACTTTTCTGCGGCTATTTTGCCGCCACGATAATTGTCACTGGCAACGCAGCAGACTTTCGGCTTAAAATGACGATCGATGGAGACAATGGGTAAATCATCTCTTAAATATTCATCACTATTACTGTAGGTTACACATATAAGTCCATCCACTTTATTTTGCTTTGCCATATTAATATAAGCGATTTCCTTTTCTTTCTTACAATATGAATTACAAATTAGTAATTTATAATTCATTTCCGAAAGTGCCTGTTCCACGTAATTTACCAGCAAAGCGAAAAAAGGGCTGATCAGATCGGGAACAATTATTGCAACCGTATTGGTCCTTTGTGCTTTTAATCCTCTCGCATAAGTATTGACCTGATATCCTAACCCCTTAATTGACTGCTCCACTTTCTCTTTATTGGCAACAGTAACATAGATATTATTAAGTACTTTGGATACGGTACCTACGGAAACGCCGGCATCTTTAGCAACATCTTTTATGGTAATCACATTACGAACCCCCATCTCTTTAGTCTGCTGCAAGTTTACACATCTCTTTTGTAATACCATTTCCGGTTTCCATTATTTTTACAGATTTTCCAAGTATATTTTCTTCCACTTCCACCGCACCGTACACCGTTCCGTCGTTACAAAGGAATTCTATAACCTCTTGATCCAGGATTAATGTAAGCTCTTGTTTCACATTTCTGCCAAGAGAAATGACTGTAACTTCACTGTCATTCTCTTTTGTATTAATCATTAACCGGTTTAATTTTAACTGTATGGTTATCTCGGTATTACCGATTTGAAGTCTTGTTTCTCCTTCCGCAGAGTTATCCCAGCAAAACTTAATACAGGCCGGAATTCCTTTTAATAATACTTCCTCTTCATTAAGCAGCTGATACGTACCCTCCAAACGTTTAAATTCCTTGGTCGGTTGTAATTTTAAACGTATTCCATCAAACGTTTCAGTGAGAGATAATTCCATAGGAAGGGACATTAAGCCACAGTAATTTCCCCTGTGATTTTTCATCCGAAGCCAAGCTACACTGATAACTCTATCCCTGGTTCCGGAATAAGTCTGAGCCGCATAAGCCAACTTTGTACCGTATGCATTTAAGACTCCGGTTTCCGCTTGAAACGTATAACCGTCAAAAACGCCTAATACATAATAACCATCAGCTGACCAGAACACCCATTTAGTTTTGGAAGTCATATCCACCGGCAGTTCAAATAAATCCGGACATTCCCACATTCCATCAAAATGTAGTCTCTGGGTTTCTTCCCACTGAATCAGGTCATTGGAACGGAAAACAGCAAAATCATAACCATCTAAATACAACACCATAATATAGGCACCGGTTTGTTTATGATAAAATACTTTAGGGTCCCTGTTTTCCTTTATGATGTGATCCATACAAAAACGTTCTGATTTTATTAAGGTGTTACCGCCATCTACAGAATATGCCATTCTCTGGGTAAATGGAATATCCTTTTTCTTAGACCATTCATTAGTCCCTCCGGCTGCCGTATAATAATAAATATGTGCATCTTTGCCATAACTTAATTTATCAGAACTATCTATAATACCGCTTCCTGAAAAGATTGTACCATTGTGGTCCGGATAAAGGGCTACCGGTTTATGTTCCCAATGAATTAAATCCTTGCTTACCGAGTGTCCCCAATGCATATTGCCCCAGACAACACCATAGGGATTCCTTTGGTAATATAAATGGTAAAGACCGTCTGCAAAAAGTAGTCCATTGGGGTCATTATGCCATCCTATCTCCGGTGTAAAATGAAGTTTCGGGCGGTAAGCATAAGAGTAATCCGGTTTTTCTTCTCTGAAAAGAAATGATCCGGCAGATACTTCCCCATTTTCACTTAATATAGTGAGTTCCTTACCTATCCACTTAGATACCTCCAGTGAAACGTAAAAATCACATTCCCTGTTTCCTAAACAAATATCTATTTCCTGAAACTTTTCCCCTTCTGCATAAAAATGCAGCTTAACCTGTTTTGAATTTACGGATACCGGCAACCATAAAAATTGATTTGTAACTTTTAAATTCAAGCTAAAGCCTCCCATTTTAAAAGATATTTGTTTCCCGTTTTTATTTTCACTGATTTATTTTTATCTCTGATAAAAAATGAATCGTTTCATACATACTACTATACTGCAATTATTAAGTCAATCATTCTCCCAGAGCAGCTCCGACTAAATAAAATGAGGGCGTAACGCAAAATAATACCCTATATAATATCAATGATATTTAAACTGAATATAAATAATTGAGAAATTACGTTATAACAAATAGGAAGGCATGTTGCTCTGTCTGCTTTCCTGTTGCTTTTTATTCTCTTTCCGACCGGATTTTTGATGCTTTTCTGTATTTAATTTATCCTCTCCAAGGGATATATCCTTAATCTTCCCATTTGTATTCTCCATATATGCTGAAAGCTTTTGTATCATATCAGATAATTGTTCCTTTTCATTTTCTGACAAAGTATTGAAAATAGAGTTCAAAAAATCTGCCGTAATTCCACTAATGGAATCAGCCGTGGTTTTACCTTTATCCGTAAGATAAATGCGCATAATACGGCGGTCTTTTTCATCCTGACTGCGTAGGATCAATCCTGTTCGTTCCATTTTTGTTAACATCTCCGTCATGGAAGATGGACGGATATCCAGCTGCTCTGCAAGTTCTTTCTGGCTGGCTCCGTTATTCTTTAAAACCAATTGAAGCAAGCCCGCCTGTCCCTGATAAATGTCGTGGTTTCCCTGCAGATTAAATTGTGCTGCTCGAAACATCTGACGGTATAATTTCATAAATGACCGATACAAATTATTGGGATCTGTTTTCTGCATATATATTTTCCTTTCAAAGCAATTTTATTTAGGTACCTAATTAATTCTATTCTAAAATTTCATTTTTTATTTGTCAATAAATTCTGTTAGATACTTATTTGATTCACCAATCAATATATTAGGTACCTAATTATATTGATTGGTTATTGATCTCCCGTATTGTTCTATATCTTACGTGGCAAGAAAAAAAGTGCTGCAATTTTGAATAAATTGCAGCGCTTTATAAATTTACTACTTAATTGACATACTAAATGCAGTCTGCCACCTGGCTAATTTATATGTTTTAACATAGTTCTATTTTTGCTTTTTTAATAATGTAAGAGTAAGATTAACCTCGTCATGTGGTATTTTTTTCAACCCATCAATCCAAAGAAGTTCTCATTCAAAATGACTGATGCCATTTCAAATGGAGTATGACATTAAGGCTTTTTCTTGAATAACTGTTTACGTGATTTACTGCTGAATCAAAATTATCTCTATAACTTGGAATTTGTAGTGCTCCCATTATGCTTATACTGTGCAATTTTTCAGCCGTTTCCACTCCCTCACCACCAAATCGACAATTTGGTCAGCCGTTTCCGCACGGTACGGCATAACATGACCGTTATACTTATGATTTATAAAATTACTTTCAATCACTTCATATCCGCCTTTGTACCATTCCTCCCGGCTGGGAAGATACCCTGTGCATCCGTTTGTATAGCCGTTTAAGAATAACAATGGATTATTCGCGCGGTCTTGAGCGTCAAGAGCAAGTTCACAAAATATTTCTTCCGAAACGCCGCATATACAGCCTTTATTCAATTTTAAAAAGCTGATTTCAGCAGTAAATTCCTGTGTCTTTTCACCCTTGAATCTTAACTCCTCACAGGATTGCAACCATTCTGACACATATTGCGTAGGATAATCAGCGGCAATCTTTTCTGCTTCTTCTTTTGACGGAACATCAGCAATAAAGGTCATCTCTCTTGAAAACATCTGAATATTCTTTATCTCTTCTAAATCAAAATGCAGTTTTTTTACGTCTTCGGACAAAATGCCCGCAACTTTGATTAAATCATCATCCCCGCCTTCACCTATTTTATTTGTACCAATTGCTTTAATATTTCCCGCCGCACCTTGCAAAAACATAATCGGATACCCATAATAATCCTGTAATTTCTTACGGGCAACGCCGATAAAATCGTTTGAAACATTAAGGTTTTTCGTCGGAAGCATGTTATTATGTGTTGCGATTCGCACTATCAAAGCAATCGGCTTGCTATTGTCCGCGCTGGCTATCATCAGCCCGCCGAGCCGGTTATCCGTAATAGTACCACCATTTCTGCGATTTTCCCCTATTTCAGAGGTGGTCAACGCCCAGCCAATTTTACACGCAGAAAAATTTATCTTTGCGATTTCCACACACGCTACTATCCGCTTGCAGAGAAAATCAAAATATCTCTCGCCGTTGAGCCCAAACGGCGTCGGTTCAGGAGCGGAATGTGTATGCGAAAAATTAAGCATAATATGAGAAATTTCCGTACTTAATATCTCCGCTGTTTTCAAGCGTATAATCTTAGCAAGCGGAACAGTCAAACCAAGGTTATCTATGGCAATCAAACAAAAAATTTCATTTCCTGCTTGAAATAATAAAACTTGAGCATAAAGTCTATCCAATATGCCCTGAGAATTGTCGGGCCGGTAACGCCCTACGAGTGTTGTTTGATATTCAGGCGTTATGTCAATTTGTGAAAACGCCGCTTTATAACTTTTCTCTTCTTTCATCCGCTAATCTCCCTCTTAATATAAATAATCTGTAGTTCAAAACTTCCCGTTAAATTCAGATTTGATATGTATCATTCATTGTTAAATGGTTTTCGCCATTTAAACCGATAGCGAATAATATTCTTAATTATATAATAAGCACAACGTAAATACTACCACTATTTAACAGATGCGACCGCCTGGTTAATTTATATGTTTTAACATAATTCTACTTTTTCTTTTTTAATAATGCAGGGGTAAGATTAACCTCGTCATGCGGTATCTTTTTCAACCCCATCAATTCAAAGAAGTTCTCATCGAAAATGATTGATGCCATTTCAAATGGAGTCCGACCATTAAGGCTTTTTCTTGAATAACTATTTACGTGATTAACTGCCAGAAGTAAACCATCCTGAGTCAACTCATCAAAGGATGTACCGTTGGGCAGTATCTTTCTAAGCTCTACATGGTCTTTCTCAATACCACCTTTTTGCCAAAGATACTCTGTTTCTAATTATTTGGCTTAAATTCGATACCAGAATTATACTTTTTGTTATTCAGATTTTCTTTTATGGGTATCCACTTTTCTAAATCAATATCATAGCAGTTTGCAATTGCCAAGGCATAATATATGACATCCCAGATTTCTTCCTCTTTAGTACCCTTTATTTCAGCTTCAGTAGCAGGTGCAACATTTTTTCGCATAACCTTAGAGAGTTCACCTACTTCTTCTGATAATTTTAAAAAATAATCTTTAACCATATCAGGGTTATTATCTTTTGATTTTATATATTCTTGCAAGTATTTTATTGTAATGCTTCCATTCATAAGTTTTATTACCTCATAATATTATTTTTCTGTAACTAATGTGTATTAATAATCCTTTCAATAGGCTTATTAGATTGACAAATTATAGGTTTTTCAAAATATCTATAACATACTTTGTAACATCATTGTCATATTTTTCGTTTGGGTTAATTTCGTTATTTATATAATTCTCATAATTTGGAATATCAAAACGGTAATCATTCATTAAATATTTTTGAAACAAAGTTTTAATCGGTCTTTCATCACATATTTTAGTTGAGCAATAATATACTATTGCTGTCTTTTTTCCTAATAGTGGTTTATTAGAATTTAGATAAGAAACATCAAGTAACCTTTCCATCAAAGCAACAAATTTTGCAGGATAAGGACAATATACGGGTATAACAAGTAGTACTACATCGGCAGAAACCATTCTTGCTAAAATATTTTCAAACATATCATTCTCATAAAGTGGAGTCAATGTAGGTGATACATTCATTTCTGCTAATCTAATAAAATCAAAATCATGCGGCATATCAAGATTTTTAATTGCCGTTTCAATTTCTTTATTTTTTCCTTCGATTTTATGTGAGCCAAAAACAACTGAAACTTTCATTTCTTTTCCCCCTTAAATATAAATTCATAGCTTCGCAACCACTACCGATAGCGAACAATATTCTTAATTATATAATAAACACACAGTAAATACTACCATTATTTAACAGATGTATTTTAATCAATATTGCTAAAGTAAATGCAGTTCTTTTAATTACTTTACCTTAAAACATAAAAATTATTTGCTAAAAAACATCCGTTTCTATATAATATAGAAAGGAAATAATTTGATAAAATAATTCGAAGATAATAACAATTTCGAAAGGATAATTAAGTTGAATCAGGATAGCACCGATCTTGAATTACATATACAATATACTATTAGGGATGATGATATTACCATTATCTCTTGTAAAGGTTATGGGACTGCAGTGACTTTACCTGCTTATATCAAAGGATATCCTGTTAAGAAAATCGGAGCGTATGCTTTCTCAGATCCTGCTAGGGCATTTCAAATATTTAAAGGCAGGACAGAAATTCTTGAAGAAAGAATCACAGGTTTCAAAGTTCCCGGCAGTAAGAAAGAGTACATTTATGGGCAGAGGTTACAGGAGATTACTTTACCGGCCGGTCTGGAAGTAATAGACGGATATGCATTTTATAATTGCAAAGAACTGAAAAAGATCAATATGTCTGGCGGAAGGATTCGAATAGAAAACGGTGCTTTTATGAACTGCGAAAAGCTGGTTTCTATTAATGTAAAAGCAAAACCGGATGATATAACCGGGGTAAGGGGAATTTTAACGGAACTTACAAGTGAATTGTGTATAACATTTACCGATAAGGAGGAAAAAGGAGTATTTATTTTCCCGGAATATTATGAGGAATCCATTGAAAATATATCTGCAAGGGTCTTTCAGTATCAACTGCATGGGGCAGGTTACCGTTATCGCCAATGTTTTGATCAGGGAAAGCTGAATATTACGGAATATGATATGGTTTTTCAACTGGAAGAGATTCAGACAATTCATGAAACAGCTTTAAACATTGCTTTTCTAAGACTTAAATATCCCTACAAATTACAGGAAAGTATAAAAGAACTGTATTTGGGTTATATATCCAAACATATTGAGAAAGCCGTCAAATTCATGATTCATCAGGATAATACAAATGGCCTTATTCTTTTAACCGGTCTTGGAATTATGTCTGAGAAAATCTATACTGAAACCTTGGAAGAAGCGGTCAGGACAGGGCATAAGGAATGTGCCGGGATTTTATTAAAAGAACGTCTGCATCATTATCCGCCAAGGGAGAAGAAGTTTGAATTATAACAGTAAATTAAGATAAAAATGTTAAAAAAATATATTAGGAATGTAATTACTTAATCAGTATATCAGAAAGAGACGTCTGTAACACATCAGTGAGGAGATGTGTTATGCAATGGGTGTTATTATGGAAGAAGACAGAGAAAAACAACTGCAGAAAGTAGGAAAAACCATATTGACAGAAGCCAGGTCAGAATTAAGCCTGTATATGCGGTTTTTAAATCTTCCTTTAAGCAGCTTACAATATGAAAATAAACCAGGGATAAAATTTTTAGGTACGGACGGGGTGGAGCTTTATTATGATCCCGATATTTTAATTGACCGTTTTCGAAACAACCCCATTCTTATTAACAGAACTTATCTTCATGTAGTTCTTCACTGTATTTTCCGCCATCTGTTTAAACCCCACCGGGAACATAAAGGGATTTGGGACCTTGCCTGTGACATTGCCATGGAGTATATTATTGACGGAATAAGATATCGGTGTGTCAGGTATCCATCCTCCAGATTCCGCCTGGTTTTCTATGAAAATCTTACGAATAAATTTAAAGTCCCCACTGCGGAAAAAATCTATGGATTACTCCTTGATCTTGACATGGCTCCTATGGATTTAGAGCAGCTGGAGATGGAATTTCGAATGGACGACCATTCTTTTTGGCCGAACACGGATCAAACCCCAAATCCGAACATGGAATCGTTAGAGCAAAAATGGAAAGATATCAGTGAAAAGATGCAAACTGAGATGGATACCTTTTCCAATGAGGAAACCGAAAATTCTGAATTACTAAAAGAAGAAGTAAAAGTGGAGAATCGGAAGAGATATGATTACCGTAATTTTTTAAGAAAATTTGCCGTTCTCAGAGAAGAACCGGTAGTTGACATTGATTCCTATGATACTTTTCTGTATACCTATGGGTTACAGCTTTATGGCAATATGCCTTTAATTGAACCCCAGGAAACGAAAGAAACAAAGAAAGTAGAAGAAATCGTCATTGCCATCGATACTTCTCTATCCTGTTCCGGTGAGCTGGTGAGAGAGTTTTTAGAACAGACGTATACTGTCTTAAAGGAAAGCGAAAGTTATTTCCGAAAAATAAATATACATATTATCCAATGTGATGAAGAGGTACGTTCCGACCGGAAAATCACCAGCCAGGAAGAATTAAAAGATTATATGGATCATTTTGAATTAATTGGAAACGGTGGAACAGATTTTCGCCCGGTATTTGATTATGTGAATCAACTGATTATACAAAAAGCTTTTACAAGTTTAAAGGGGCTAATTTATTTTACGGATGGGCAGGGGACATTTCCAAAGTCAAGACCGCCTTATGATACGGCTTTTGCATTTCTAAGAGAAGATTATGAAGATGCTTTGGTTCCGCCCTGGGCAATAAAGCTGATCATCGAACCGGAGGAATTACAGCAAAGCTATAAAAAAGGAAATTTGATCAATTTAAAGGAAAATGACAGCAGGGAGGCGTCTGATAATGAATATTAAACGTGCAAAAGAAGAGATAAAAAATACCGTTAAAGTATATCTGGCGAAAGATGAATATGGTAATTACCGTATTCCTTATTTAAGGCAAAGACCGATTCTGCTGATCGGACCTCCGGGTGTGGGTAAAACCCAGATCATGGAGCAGGTGGCAGGGGAATGTAAGGTTGCCTTAGTAGCGTATACCATTACCCATCATACCAGGCAAAGTGCGGTAGGGCTCCCTTTTATCCAGAAAAAATTATATAACGGAAAAGAATACTCTGTAACGGAATATACCATGAGTGAAATTATTGCATCGGTTTATGACAAAATCGAACTTACAGGGTTAAAAGAGGGTATCCTCTTTATTGATGAGATAAACTGTGTATCGGAGACCCTGGCCCCTACCATGCTGCAATTCCTGCAGTACAAATCCTTTGGTAACCGTAGAATACCTGAGGGATGGATTATTATTACGGCCGGCAATCCTCCGGAATATAACCGTTCCGTACGTGATTTTGATACGGTAACCCTTGACAGGGTGAGAAAAATAGATATCGAACCGGATCTATCATCCTGGAAAGAATATGCGTACAAGCAGGGGATCCACGGTTCCATCATTTCTTATCTTGATATTCGGAAGGAAAATTTTTACCGTGTTGAAACAACTCCTGACGGTACCTTTTTTGCAACTGCCAGGGGCTGGGAAGATCTTTCGGAAATGCTTTTAACTTGTGAGAAACTTAAACTTCCGGTTACGGAAGATTTGGTTATCCAATACATTCAATATAATTCCATTGCAAGGGATTTTGCAAATTATTATGAATTATATAATAAATACAAAGAAGTTTATTCCATAGAGGAAATATTAAAGGGAAATATCACGCAAAATGCTATCGCAAAGATCGGGCGGGCTCCTTTTGATGAGAAACTGAATGTTATCGGGCTTCTTTTAAGCAGCTTGAATGATAAATTTAAAGAAGTTTACCAGATGGATTTATATGTGGATAGGTTATTTAACTGTTTAAAAGAATGGAAACAGCAGATATTTGAACAGGAAGAAAAAGGAGTTCCGGAAGAATTTTTTAAGAAGCTGTTAGAACAGGAAGAAGAGAAGCTTGCACAATTAATTGAAAGCGGACAGTCAACCAGGACGGAAACAACCGTATCAAACCGAATCGGAGGAAGCCTAAAACGGTATGCTGCCGAGTTAAAAAGTAAAACAGTGGAAGAACCGGCAAGAGCTTTTGAACTGGTAAAACTTCTTTTTGATGAAGATACCAGGAGACGTAAGGATAATATCTCCGAAACCTCAGAAGCTTTGGAACATGTCTTTGAATTTATGGAAACAGCTTTTGGTGAAAGTCAGGAAATGGTTATTTTTGTAACGGAACTTACGGTGAACTTTTACAGTTCAAAGTTTATCGGGGAATATGGAAGTGAGATGTATACGAAATACAACCGAAGCCTGTTATTTGAAGAAAGACATAAGGAGATCATAGAAGAAATTAATAAATTATGAGAGTAGAATTAAGCGGTTTATAAAACTATACATGCAGAGCATATAATTGATTTGAAGCACAGGTGCGGTCTGCCCTTTGGAGCAGTCAATCATATTACGGAGGAATCTTTAATGGGTCACACAGATAACAAATATGATACCTATACCATAGGGCAGGTTTCAGCAATAACCGGAATATCAAGAGACCGTTTAAGATATTATGAAGAAAAAGGATTGCTTTTACCCGACCAAAATAATGATAACAATTATAGAAACTATACGATATGTGATATTGATAAGGTCCTTTCCATAGAATTTTATCTCTCCATGAATCTGAGCATGAAAGAAATCGGCAGTATATGGGCAGGTGACAGTTATGAAGAAATTTCATCCGTTTTAGGAGAAAGAGAAAAAGAAATTACTAAAAAAATAGATGAACTGCAGAATTATCTTGTTAATATTCGGAAAGGAAAAGAGGCCTGTGACAGGATTGCAAAGAATTTAAACCAATTTTCCATACAGGTTATGCCTGCTTTTGAAGTATTAGGTGAAATGTCTGACTATAGGGCTTATAAAGAATATGAAAATATACATAGAAATAAAAATGAGCTGAGGGGAAAACCAATCATCCATAGTATAAAGAGAATGTTAACCTATTCGGAAAAAGGTATTGAAAGTAATAAGATGTTAATTACCCGGAACGTAAGTAAGAGTACTTCTGAAAATAATAAAATAATCTCTTTTGATAAATGCCTATATACGATTGTGGAAGATTCCATTAATAAAGGTGATATCATGCAGGATATGTTTCATAAATGTTATAGTTATGCAAATGAAAATCAATTGAGCGGAAAAGGTTTTGTGATAATAAGTATGCTTTTAATTACAGTAAATCATGGAAACGCAAAATCCTATCTGGAGGTATTTGCTCCAATTGAATAAAAAGGTATTGACCTTGGGATGATACCAAGGTTTATAATCTCCAAGAAAGCAAAGAGAACAATCACCAATTTAACTTGAGTGACTGTAAATTAAAAATCTTGGAGGTAATCAAATGACAGATAATAAGATACGACAGTTATCCCTGCCCAAATTACTTTTATATGTGTTTATTCCTGCCCTACTAATCTTTGGAACTTATTCTTTGGCGACTCAATTTCGGGCAATCATTCCGCCTTTCTTAAGCTTTATGGTAATTATTTTAGTGGTATTAATCCCTATTGAGATTGGTATAATCTTGTACTTTTCTAAAAAGGAAACGAACCAGTTCAATCTGTCCTGCGCATTTCTTAGGTGTGAAAAAATGCCGGTACATAAAACACTAGGGATATCGGTGGTGTTAATACTTATCGGAGGAATCGTATTTACTTTCATTTCACCATTAGAAAGAAATATAATGTTTCAAACCATATATCAAAATGTCCCGGAATATTTTAAACTCTCCGATTTCTTTGTACATTATAAAGATTATCCACGGTTTATTATCATAGTCAGTTTCTTATTATATGCTGTTTCTGATGGTATCTTGGGACCAATTGCGGAAGAATTGTATTTTAGGGGATTTCTTATGTCCCGGATTAGCCGCTTTGGCATAGGTGCTCCGGTTATCATTACGGTATTATTTTCTGCGTACCATCTGTTTTCTCCGTGGGAATTTTTTACGAGAATCATCGCCTGTTTACCTTTTATATATTGCGTTTATAAAACGAAAAACATTTATATAGGAATGATTGTTCATTGTTCACTAAACACGGCGAGTGTTATTATGGCTGTCCTCAGTGTGATAAAAAATTAAACAACTAAAATCAGATAGAAAGTTAAACCACCTGCGGGTATAATCTTGATATACTAAAATTTATGATAGAGTATGAATAAATGGTAAAACCAAATGGGTTACAAAGAATTTCGAAATTAATACATATTTAAATGTGTTCCAGATTTCAATTTGTATAGCTGATTTATCTTGTATCTGAAAGATAATGTGAACCGTCAGTTATTAATATTTTGAGCAATAACCTTGCATGAGTGAAACTAAAAGTGCAAGGAATTTTATTTATTCATCTACTATACTGTTTTTGAGAGGAGGGATACGTTTGAACTGGTTTGAACGAATAAACGAAGCATTTGACTATATTGAAGATCACTTAGATAACAACGTTGATTTAGAAAAAGTTGCGAATATAATGTGTCAATCTACAGTTAGTTTCCAGCGTACATTTTCTATATTTATGAATCTATCAATATATGAATATATTCGCAGAAGACGTATGACATTGGCTGCTATTGAATTACAAACAAATTCTATAAAAGTCATCGATGTAGCTTTGAAATATGGTTATGAATCTCCAGAGGCATTTACGCGCGCTTTTAAAGAGATTCACGGGATATCACCATCGGCAGCACGTAAAAAAGGTGTTCAGCTTAATCTATTTCCACGTATCACTTTTCAAATCACAGTAAAAGGAGATATTGAAATGGATTACGAAATGGATAACAAGTGTGAACAAATTGTCAACCTTAAAGGATATAATTGGGCTATTGATCCATCACCACAACTTAAACCTGTCGATAACTGCATTTACTTAGCAAATAAATGGAGGGAATTAGGTTATGTTGATCTTTTAGATTTAGGAACAGGACTTGGCCGCCATGCTATTTATTTTTCAAAACAAGGGTTTAACGTAACCGCAATGGATATTTCTGAATATGCTGTTCAGTACTTAAAAACATGGGCTGCAAAAGAAAATCTGCTTATAAATGCAGAGGTTGGTGATATGTTATCTCTCCATTACTCCAATCAATCGTTTGACTGTATCTTTGCTTACCATGTTATATCTCATACCGATTCAATTGGCATGAAAAAAGCAATTTCAGAAATTGAAAGGGTACTTAAACCAAATGGTGAGGTATATTTATCATTTTGCTCAAAAGAAAGTACAGAATTTATGGAGAATAGCTCTAATAAATTAGATAAAAATACTCTTATAAGCCGCGATAAACTTGAAAAAGGTCTACCACATTTCTATGCCGACTTAAATGATATCAAAGAACTTTTAGCAAATTTTAAGATAGAACTCATAAAACATACAGAGTATTTCTACAGTGACTTCAACCCGGATAACCATCGAAGGGAAAAGTTCTATTATGTTAATGCAATCCTAAAGTAATACGCATATCAACTATCAATATAAGGTTGATGGGTTTTTTACTACACTAAATTAAATTTACCCATTATCAGATAAATAAGTTTTCAATTGGGCAGTAGATCATAATAATTTAATAGAATAATTTTGTAATAAATCATATATTATTAAAGTAAATTAATAATGAGGCATTCCATGATAATACATGTCGTTCAGATAGGTGATACCATACAGTCAATCGCTGATTATTACGGAATATCCGTAATAAGGTTAATTCAAGATAATGACTTGGAAGCTCCTAATCATTTAGTAATAGGACAATCGATAGTTATTGCGATACCTGAAATTACTTATACGATTAAAGAAGGTGATACTTTAGTAAATATAGCTAATTCGTTTGATGTTCCAGTAATGCAATTATTAATGAATAATCCTTTCCTTTCAAATAGAGAGTTTATATATCCAGGGGAAACTATTATAATCAGTTATAGTAAAAAAGGCAGTATGACAATACATGGAAATACCGCTCCAAATATTAATAGGGATATACTAATAAAAACCTTACCGTATCTGACATATTTATCAATTATAAATTTTACAGCCACAAAAGAAGGTGAAATAATTACTTATTATGATGATACGGAAATAATTAGTACGGCTAAAGAATTTGACGTAATGCCCCTTATGTTATTAACAACATTAACCATTCAAGGTACAGCTAATATAGGGATAGAATATGATTTATTATTAAATCAAGATTTTCAACAAAGATTTATAAATAATGCATTAGATATTTTAAAAACGAAAGGTTATTATGGAGTAAATATATCTTTTCAATATATTAATATCTCAAATATATTTTTATATAATCAATTCTTTACTCTAATAACAGATCGTTTAAATGCTGCGGGGTTTCATGTATTTGTAACAATTAATCCCAATATAAGTAATTTTAATAACAATGTTAGATTTGAAAGGGTTGATTATTCAAATCTGAATCAATTAGCACAAAATATAATTTTTATGAACTATAATTGGGCAAGTAATATTAGTCCCCCATCACCTATAAGTTCAGTCTATGATCTGGATGTTTTTCTGGGTTATGTAAATAATTTTATATCACCGGATAAAATAATTATAGGAATACCAAATATAGGATATGACTGGGAACTTCCATTTTTACCAGGCTTTTCAAGTGTATATTCTTTAACACTAAACAGTGCCATTGCTTTAGCGTGCAGTAATAATTCAACTATACAGTTTGACGAACCTTCACAAACGCCATACTTTCTTTATACTCAAGATAATATACAACATATCGTATGGTTTATAGATGCCAGAAGTATAAATTCTTTACTGGATTTGGCAATAAGTTATGAATTATATGGTGTGAGTATATGGAACATTACGGTCTATAATGCACAGCTATGGTTAATTATTAATTCACAATATGAAATAAAAAAAATTGTTATTGAATAACAACTTTTCCTGTTCAGATACATGCAGAAGTATATGGCTGGGTCCTATTGATTCGTTATAGCTTAGTTCAGAATCTTTCTTTATGGTGAACCGACTAAATTAAATTAGTATATTTTAAGCAGCGTAAAAATATACTCTGTATAAAATATACTATTTTTTAATACTTAACTGTGACAGACGCCTTAATTAATATAAAATATAAAATTATTAGTTATTGTATTAATAGTTATTTTATCACTATAATCAAACTTTTCTAAAAACATAACATCGATGCAATCTTTATCAATAAAGCTTTTAAAATCGTTTTTGTCCTTAATATGTATAGAATCTCCTGTATCACGAACTTCTAAATTCTCTACATTCAATGCACAAGACCATTGTATACCAGTTATATTGACAAATATATACCTTTTGTCGCAAATTGCATCTTTAAAAAGCTGAATCATTTCGTTATATGTTAATATTTTCCCCAATTAAGTATCCTCTACTTTCTTTACGATAGCTGCTTAGTTACACAAGATTACTCTTATATATATTATTTTCGTAGAAAGTTTATAAAAATTGGGGTTATGACAAAAAATAGGACATATTTACCATATTGTATAGATTTTTCCTTAAAATTTCAAAATAACATTAAATTCATTGATATATAGTTGGATTATAACATTAAAAGGAACAGTAGTTATCATAATCTTCTACCGTTCCTTGTTATTTATCTATACCTGTTACATTAATTTTTGTTAGTAAGCATTCCGAACAAATTCGTCTACATTTAAGAACTTCTCGTTAAGTCCCAGTTCATGGCAAAGCTTCATTACGTCCGGTTGTTCTAAGTATGCTTCTTTCAGTATTTCCTTTTGAGAAAATACATTTTTCGTTGTATCATCAAGCACCACTCTCCCGCCGGCAAATACTACTGCTCTTTCAAACACATCCGCCACAAAATTCATATCATGGATAATGGTAATAACTGTCTTCCCTTCATCGCGTAATTTACGGATAATGTCTTTAATCCGTTCTTTCCCCGCATAATCCTGTGCAATCGTAGGTTCGTCAAAGATTATAACCTCAGTATCCATTGCAAGAATGGAGGCGATGGCAACAAGCTTTCTTCTTGATAGTCCTAAATCATATGGATTGGCATTTATATGGTCAGAAAGACCAACAAGCTCCAAAGCCTGTTTTGCTTTTTCATTTGCCTTGTCCTTATTCATGCCAATTTGAAGCGGCCCAAACATAACTTCATCCAGTACTACATTTTTAAAAATTTGATCATTGGGATTTTGGAAAACCATACCAATATGTTCTGCCAGTTTAGCTACGGTCAGATCCTTTATCGTTTTCCCGTTTAAGAATATTTCTCCCTGGGTTGGCTTTAATAAACCTTTAAGCAGTTTAACAAAAGTTGTTTTACCCGCACCATTTTGTCCAATAATGGCGGTGGAGCGCTGATCAATCATAAAATCCATTCCTTTTAGGATTTCTTCTCCTGAGTGATAGGAAAAATGAAGGTTTTTAATTTCAATTGTACTCATACATTTCCCCTTTCCGGTCCCAATAAAGATTTTGCCTCCTTAAGTGTAACGGGATAACATCCGGTTTCTTCATTTTTCAGATTAAGCTTCCTGCAAATCTGGGTAAAAACCGGAGGTTCTACCCCATATTCCAATAAATCATCCCGGGAAAAGATAATCTGCGGAATATCGATTGCAATTAGTTTGCCATCATTTAATAGAACGACCCGGTCACTATAAGCCGCAATTTTTTCCATATTGTGCTCTACCATAATGATAGTGATTCCCTGTTTACTTAGTTTTTGAACGGCCTGAAATACTTCTTCTCTTCCCTGAGGATCCAGCTGGGAAGTGGGTTCGTCCAAAATAATGACTTCCGGTTTCATGGCGATGATGCTTGCAATCGCCATTCTCTGCATCTGGCCTCCGGATAAATCAAAAGGATAACGGTCACGGTATTTATCGATATCCAAAAGTTCCATTGCCTCATCAATTCGTTTAATCATTTCTTCTTTGGGTACTCCCATATTTTCAAGTCCAAAGGAGATTTCTTCATATACTGTTAATTTAGATCCTGTTACCTGATTAAATGGATTCTGAAAGATAATTCCCACCTTTTGACACAGTTCATCCACTTCGACCGTTTTCACTTCTACTTTATCGACAAATACTTTGCCGCCGTAAGCACCCTTATAAAAATTTGGTATGAGTCCTGCAATTGCTTGACACAGGCTGCTTTTTCCTGATTCATTCCTGCCAATAATTCCAATGAATTCTCCCGGTTTCACCTGGAAAGAAATATCATCCAGTGCAAGTTTGGTGCTGCCGGGATATCTATACTTCAGATGATCAATTACTATCTCAGCCATATTATTATCCTCCATACTAAAGCAGCAAGAATACTCAAAACCAAGGCAATCTGTATATAAATATCAGCACCTGTTTTTCTCTCATCATTTAAGAATGTTTTCTTATGCTTAGAATTAAATCCCCGGACTTCCAGCGCTAATGCTCTTTCCTTGGTATTAATCAGAGAACTCATGATTACAGGTGAAATAAGCGGAATAAACGCCTTGATACGCACAAAAAGATTCCCCTCCGTTTCCATTCCCCTGCTCCGTTGTGCATCTGTAATTGTACTCATGGTTTCCGTCATCTGCGGAATTATCTGAAACACGGAAATAAATACATAGCCAAACCGCGGTGAAAATCCTTTTCTTATAAAATTTTCAATCATATCCGATGGTTTTGTGGTAAGAATTAATACACAGAAACTCATTAATATATTTAACACATTGATTAAAATCCCAAGGGCAAAATAAACACCCTCTCTATAAAAAACAATCGGTCCTAAGTGAAAAAGAGGAATTGTATTACCAGCCCGGAAAATACCTTGTATAATCAGAACTGTCAAGAGGACAAAACCCGAAACTCCTAATACCGGTAAAGTTTTTCTCAATACCTTTCCGGAAAAAAGTAAAATGATGCTTATTATAATAAACCCTATGCCTGCCCATCTGCTTCCTAACAGGGCAGGCACAGTTATTGCTGCAATAATGTACATAATTTTACTTTCCGGAGCTAACAGATTGAGTTTTGTTCCCTTTTCCTCATATAAACTAATACTTTTCAATCGCCAACTCCCATCTGTGTACAAAAGCACACACTATTATCAAGAAATGAAAAACATGTTTTTTGTTTTTCATTTTACTCCGGCTAGTGTGCTTTTGCACACAATTTTTATAAAAACAATGAAAAACTGTTTTTTTTTTCATTTTACTCTGTCCAGTATGCTTTTGCACACATGCATTCTTAATCCAGACTTTCTACCTTATCGTCTCTTTGGTATAAAGAAACCAAACTTTTTGGTAAACTCTTAAAGATTGCAAATACGATAAGAACAACTGCTATTTTATCCGGCAGATCTACTACCAACTCATCAAGGAAAGAAGCAAACCATACCGGCATATTCTGTGCAACTGCCCAGGCGTATAGAGCATCGCCCCATACGTTTCCGGTTGTTCCTCCCCAAAATGCTACGTTTAACGGAGTGGAAATCACCACAGATACCAAACCTACAATAAGTGCTGTAATGATTGCACCTTTTATATTTTTCATAAACCCCTTATAAGCAAGTATTCCCACTGCTATACCAATACCTATATTCGTAAGGGCATAAACTGTTGATATGGGATCCATGGTCAGCCCATAAATAATATTGTTTGCCGCACCGCAGATGGCTCCTATAATAGGTCCTGCTAGAACTGCCGCCAGGCATGTTCCGATGGAATCCAACCAAAGGGGAAGTTTTAGTACACCTGCAAATAATTTGCCTAAATAATTAATACCAATGGCCGCCGGTATTAATACTAAAGTAACTGTGTTAAATTTTAAAGACCATAATTTACCTTTCATTTCATTCTCTCCTTTTCTCTCTTCTCTTCCAAAACAAAAGCTTCCAGTGCAACTAATATTTCGTTGCTTTCACCCTGCTTCATGGATACTTCTCCATCAACATAATTATTGATTTCATCCGTGAGATTCCCGTTATACTCCACCACAGTATTTAAAACAGATGCGGTTTTTACGCCCCTAAGGGAACCAATCACAAATAAAGCGGCAGTCTCCATGTCTGCTCCCATAATTCCTTTTTCAGACCAGTACTTATCGATCTCCTCCTCTCTGTCTGTGTAAAAACTATCATGACTTCTTGCCTTTCCAATATAAAAAGGAACCTTATTCTCCTTAGCCGCCTTAATTACATTAATCAATAGTTCCGTATCCGGTATAGCGGGATAAATGCTTTCAATATAAGCTTTCGAAGTTCCCTCATCTCTGACCGCTCCGTTTACCAGAAGTAAATCCCCAAGTTTCATTTTGGGGTCTAAAGCCCCGCAGCTGCCAATCCGTATCATATACTCCACACCGATATTATGCAGTTCTTCAACTGCAATTCCGGTTGAAGCACCACCCATACCGGTTGATACTGCCAATACTTTAACTCCTTTATAATAGCCGCTTACACTTCTAAGTTCCCTATTATAAGCAATTTCTTTTGCATCCGTTAAAAATGTTTTAATGTTATCAATCCTGCCCGGATCTCCCGGCATTATTGCATATTTAGCACTGTCCTCTACAGATAATCTGATATGTGCCTGTAATTCTGACATGGTTATCCTCCTTCATATAGGTATTCCGTTTTCCATTTGCGTAACTACTTGTTTGATAATCAATGACTCTGGTAATTTCTTGCATTTCTGGTTATTCTTACATTTATTATAATCTGCTCATTGTAAAATGTACAGGGCTTGTATAAGATTTCAATAAATAAAAAACCCCTATCTCCCGAAAATGAGATAGAGGTTAACCTTTGGTAATATATACTCTATAGTAAAAATCCTTTTCTTATGGAACGATAAAAAATATCGCTCGATAAGTTATATTATAGTATATTCGAAAAGCTCATATTTTAAATTGGTACCCTCTGTGATTTCAGACGGCAATAAAGCCCGTGCAACCAGCTTTAATTCATTTTCTGTAATATCGGTTCGCTTCAGATACGCATAATCTCCATCAATTCTTTCGACTATATAGCTCCATATTTCCATTCCGATTCCTTCTTTCTATTAAGTGTCCATACGTTTTAAATCCTGAATATTCTTATTGCGATATATTAAATCGTCTCTTTTAGTAAATCCTTGTTTTTCCCAGAAAGAATTACCTGTTTCATTCCTTTCAAAAGTAACCAGGGCTGCTTTATTAATCCCCTCCTGCTTTAATGCTTCCATCGCATGCTCAAGTAAAGTAGTCGCAATTCCTTTCTTCCTGTATTGTAAAGCTACAGCTGTGTGGTGAATAAATCCTCTTCTTCCGTCATGACCGCTTAGTATAACCCCGATTATATTCCCCTTCTCTTCCGCAACAAAACAAGTAACAGGATTACGTTTTAAATATCTCTCGATCCCGGCTTTGGAGTCATCGAGATTATTAAGCCCCATACCGGGTGTATGAATCCATAAATTATATACACCATCATAATCATCTAATGTCATATTCCTTATAACCATCTTTTACCTGCCTCCTGCCTGTTTATCAGTCATGTGTTTCTTAAAGCGTTTGGCATCCAGAAACCTGGTCGAATAAGAAAGGGTCCGAGTCGGACAGGTATCAACACAGTGGCTGCAGCCAACACATCGTAAATTCACTACCGATTCTCCCAACATAGCTTTACTCTTAATGTCAATTGACATAGGACATGTTTCATTACATTGACCGCATTGGATGCATTTTGTATTACCAGTGGTTATTTTCTGTCCTGATAATTTACTGAGTATCCCCAGAAATGTTCCCAACGGACAATAATAACAATATCCCCTGCCGATGAAAGCAATCCAAAAGAACATTGCCATAAGAAGTTCGGCGGTAAGATATTTATAATTTTCAACTTTACTGATTACTTGAGGGATACCTGGGATTGATATACCTGACAAAAATAATATCCACCATATTGTAAAGAAAAGAGCAATCCCTAGAAAAACCCAGCGGACTATCATTAATGCAAAAAGCATTTTCGATTTTAATTTTTTCTTTTTTCCTATAAGCGGAATGGCAGGTTCAAAAACTTCCGAAGCAAAACCATTAAAAAGACATAAAGTTGAACATTGCCATTGTCTTCCGAACAACAGGGTTCCTACAATCACTAAAATACTGAAACAGAGGTAAAAAATTAAGGCTGCCGATATTCCTGCTATCCCCCAGCTCTGTATGTGGCTCTGATAAATCGATGATTCCGGATATAACAACTGCAAGGGCGTCGTAGACCAGGGCAGCGGCATTGCAAAAAAGTAAATTTCACCGTTATTTAAAAATACGGGTGTAATAATATGTACAATTAAAGCAGTAATGATAAATCCAATAAAATTCCTTTTCCGTTTCCCTGTCCTACTGGACTTCCCAATTATTTTCACCGTTAAGACAGAGCATAGTATTATAAATATGGTCTTAATCCAGTTCTCATAAAATTGCCAGAACCATGTTATAAATGCTGCAGCTTTTGGGCTGGCATGACTGGCATAACCGTAATTTATTCCTGCAATAATGATACAAAGAATAATATAAATCCAAAGAATCATTTTTAATACTATTAGCTCTTTTGATTTTTTTGTACTCATCCTTTTTTAAGTTCCTCTCTGAACTGCTGCTTTAATACAATTATAGTTATGTATATTTATTAAGTCAATCCGAAAAAAATAACCGCTAATTAAAATTTTATGCTTAACCAGCTGCTATTTAAAATTATCTTTTATTTATTAATCTCTGTTGTTTCTCTTTTATAATAGTGCTGCTATATCTTTTTCTAACTTTTCAGGTTTGTCCCCAGGGCTATAACGCGCGATAACTTTTCCCTCACGGCTTATCAGAAACTTCGTAAAGTTCCACTTTATACTACTCTTCATAACTAATTACAGGAATCCCCTCTTCGATTTGTTCAAAAATTTTCTTGGCTAAATGTAACGGAGCATTGACACAACCATGGGTGCCTCTTCTTTTATATATCTCTCCTCCAAAAGAATATCTCCAGCTGGCATCATGGATTCCCATATTGCCATAAAAAGGCATCCAGTATTTTACTTCCACTTTATAACCCGGTCCCTTTAGAGTCGCACCTTTTTGTTTATAATTAAGCATATATACACCAACTACAGTAGCATTTCCCCTACCTGGATTCCCGGTAACCACAGAACCCTGCGTTATGAGTTTCCCATCTTTATAAAACCAAAGATGCTGCCTTGTTATGTTTAATTCCACATAGGTATTACCAATTTCATTACCTTCCCTGGATAAAGCTTTTTGTTTATAAACCGGTTCCTTTACAACTATTTTTCCCTGTATGATATTATCCATTAATGCTTTCGTTTCCATATTCTGATCAATTTTCCATCCATATAGCCCGCCTTTTATTTCTATGATTTTTCCAACAGAGGTTTTAAACTCCCGCGGCACTCCGACAGTATCATATTTTTTGCTCAGTTTTTTTATATAACTTTCAATTGCGGATTCACTTATAATTACATCTAAATCTTCGTTCACACTAAGCCAGTCTTTTATAATATTTCCGTCCAGTTTTTCATAATTATTGCCAAATTTATATGTAATTTTTGTTGATACATATTTATTTAAAAGATTCCTGGTTTTTCGGGTTTTAACCGAATTAACGGTATATTTAGGATTCTCATAACATTGCTTTTCATTTAGATCTAATTTTTTATCCCCTTTTAAAATACTTTTTGTTATAACCTCATACAATTTTTCCTGATTTATCTTATTTCCGTAAACTTCTTCTATCACAGTATAGAAACCATCAGAATATGTAAAACGTACATTTTTAGGTTCCGTTATTTTCTTATTTAAACACTTTAACTCCTTTACTTCTTTTTCTAATTTTTCTTTATCATAAATATATAAGCCTGTTATATCATAATTCTGGTTTTTGAATAAGGAACCAATCCATCTGGTAGATTTCTGCGTATGATGAATTTGAGAGATATTATTTTTCTCATTATACCTCATATCAATCGCTTTACCCGTCAGCTCATCCGTTTCACCGTTTTTCTCTATTACCTGCAGTTTATAATCCTTTATGTACCGTTTAAATAATTGCTCCGTTTCATCATATGCCTTTAATGAGACATTCACTCCATTGATTACCGTATGTAAAAAGTAATGATTACTAAAAAATAACGAGATAAGTAAGTATATTAACAAAAAAGAAGCCGTAACAATAATCATATTCCTTGTAATCTTTTTTTTAGAAAACACCATAATCTTAATTGACTTCATACTGATTTTTGCCTCTCATTAAATAAAACTTGCTTAAACATAATAATTAATTTATCATATGTTCTCTGGTTTGATTTTAAAACTTGAGAAATAACTGGTAAATCAGTTTTATTCCATGAAAGGGCTGTCCTGAAAACGTACCTTGATGATGTTATTTAAAGACACAATCAAGGTACGTTTTCAGGACAGCCCCATGATGGCTCAATTAAGCTCAGAAGTTTTTAATAATCCTCTTGAAAACAAAACCGAGATCAACAGCATTAATAAAAGAACACCAAGTAAAACCCAATGTAACTGAATTTTACTTAAGATAATACCATATAATAGCGCACCAAAGGGCATCCCCCCTTTTGATATCATCCCAACAATAGAAAATACCCTGGACATATATGCATCAGGTGTAGCTTTCTGTATAAAAGTCTGCACCGGAACATTAATGAACATAATGGCAAGACTTAGTAAACAAAGAACTCCTGCCAAAAGAGAAAAGTAAAGGATCGTATCATTACCCAGCAAGGATATACTACCCGGAAGCAATAAAGCATAAAAAGCTGTTAACATTACCATCTGCATACTGCAGCCGGTGATCAGAGATTTTATTACCTTCTCTTTTGAAAATAAAAGTCCTACGAGAATGCTTCCGAAAAGTGCACCTAAAATCATTGCCATCTGCAGATAACCATACTGTGTATCGCTGTATTTAAGGCTGTTTCGGAAAAATAAAGGCAATACCACGGTAAATAACGGTTGAATCATAGCATATATAATAAGAAAAAAAGTGCAAAACCTGCGGATTGAAAGATTATTCAGAATAAATTTAACACCTTCCGATAATTCTGCTAAAAACCTTGTTTCACCAGAAACCTGCTCCCTATCCCAATGCTTATACCGAATAAACAAAGAGCAACTCCCCGATATCAGAAATGAAATTCCGTTGAGGAAAAACAAGGCGGAAACACCTAAATTTGTATAAAGTGCCGCACCAAGGACCGGGCTTATCACTCCGGCCAATGTCCGGAGTGATGCCAGAATGGAGTTTGCCTGTGTCAGTTCATCTTTGGATACCAATTGCGGCAGCATACCTTTCGTAGCAGGATCAAAGAAGCCATACAGTATGGATACGATCACCTGTACAAGCAGCATCACAGTTAAGCTCATACTGCCGTTATGGGAAATTACTGCTAAAATCAAGATAACCAAGGCACTAGCCAAGTCCGTCGTTATCATAATCCGCTTACGGTTCAACCTGTCCCCCAGTACACCTGCAAAAGGATATACCAAAAGGGTTGGCATTAAACATAGAAATGAAAACAATCCCACCGTTGCCGAGGAACCACCAACATCTATAATATAGAGCGGTATAATTACCATTTGGATACCAGTCCCTGTATCCGATACCATTCTGCCAAGCAACAGCAGCAGAAGGTTTTTATTTATCTTTTTACCTGCCCCTTTCATGAATCAGCACCATCCAGAATTTCCACGTACCCTTCGGTTCCGTTTACCCTGATTCTCTGACCATCCTTAATAATCTTTGCAGCATTTTCTACGCTTACAACTGCTGGCAGACCATATTCTCTTGCTACGACAGCACCATGGGTCATCATTCCACCAACTTCTGTAACCAGCCCTTTAATGGATACAAATACCGGTGTCCAGCTGGGATCGGTAAATGAGGTAACCAGAATATCACCCTCTTCAATATTGGCATCCTCCATTTTTAAGATTACCCTTGCCCTGCCTTCAACTACTCCCGATGAAACGGCTACACCTGCCAAAGCACCTTTTGGTATATTACCCGTGTCATATTCACCGGATATAATCTCACCATCCGAGGTAATTACACGGGGAGGCGTCAGTTTTTCATAAACCTCATAATCTTCTTTTCTTTTTGTTATGATATTAATATCAACTTTATTAGTATGAACAGCTTTCCTAAGTTCCTCAAAGGTCAAATAGTAGATATCCTCCCTATCCAGTATTACTCCCTTTTGCACCATTTTATCGGCTTCTTTCATCAAAGCCCGTTTTACGGTCCATAGATACCATACCAATAAATATTTGTTATATTCTCTGGCACCGGCATAATTACGTAAAACACTTATTACTTTCTTTGTCTTTCTTGCTTTACCCTTTCCGCCCGGCAGTTCTTTCAGACGTCTTAGGATATCCTCTTCTTTCTTTTTCGCTTCCTTTAGACCCTGATTAAATTTCAAAGTATGAGCACCTGGACCAAAGGTTTTGATATTGCTTAAGATCATAGGTATTAATATGGTCGGCTTCTCGTTCCACCTGGTTCTGGTTATATCGATTTCCGCCGAACACCGCATACCATATTTTTTAAGGAAAGCCTGCAGACTATCCCTTACCTCTTTTCCTCCTGTAAGCCTGGCTAAATCTTCATAAAAAGTTTCGTCACCGGCATGTTCAAAATAATCCAAAACCGCAGGATACTTTCTTACAACATCCGCCACATCTAAAAGCTCCAGTCCCATTTCCGAGGTAACATTATCATAAACAGATTGAGCAAGAGTATCCGCCGCATTCTTCTCATCCAGCCATTTGTTCATATTTTTGTTAATCCAACTGGAAGCATAGGCTCCTGCAAATACCGCACCATAATTTTTAAATATCTCATTTTTCAAATTTTCGAAATCTTTTACGATAAAATCAAAAAGGGCATCTCCGGATAAACCGGTGATTTTTTTCTCCCGGACCTGCATCAATTTTTCATTTTGAGCCATTAGATTTTTAACTACAACATGATCATTTTTACGGTAGGCGCTTATGGTATCCACTCCCCATTTCAGCCAAACGGAAGCTTTCATCATTGCTGCTTTTTGCTTATTTAACGATTTAATAAATTCTTTACGCTTCATTAAATTTAATAAAGCTTTCTGCATAAGAACATCTACTGTATCAATACTCTTAACAAATATCTTACCAGTCACAGGTGACCTAAGCTCTCTGGATATATCAATATATAACCTGTCTCCGATGTTAATCATAGCCGAACCAGAAATCAGGCTGAAAAAATCCTGGAAAAAACTTAATCCCAATGGTTTCATTGCTTCCGTCATCATTTGACGATGACCAAACGAAAAATATACCCGGTTTTTACCATCATTTATCTCCGGTGCCGGATACAAGGTCGTAATCGGACGGCTCTGAACGATATATATTTTATCTTCATATAGGCACCACTCAATATCCTGCGGGCGTCCGAAATAAGCTTCTATCATTCTTCCTGTTTTCTCAAGTTTAAGAATCTGCTCATCGGTAAGCGTCTGTTTATTCTGACTTTCGGCTTCTATTTCTCTTTCCTCCGTACCGCCATCGGCCAATGCATAAATTGCCACTTTCTTAGTCGATATCTTTTTATCGGTAATCTTTCCTTCCCGTACTTTATAGATATCTGAATTGACAAGGCCGGAAACCAAAGCCTCACCAAGTCCAAAACTGGCGTCAATGGACAGTACTTTTCTGTTGGAAGTAATAGGATCGGCAGTAAACAGGATTCCGGAAGCCAGCGGAAATACCATCCTCTGGATGACAACGGATAATTGAACCTTACTATGGTCGAAAGCATTTTGTATACGGTAGGTTACCGCCCTGTCTGTAAACAGAGATGCGAAACACTTAGCAGTATGTTTCAGGATTGCCTCTTTTCCTATGATGTTTAGATACGTGTCCTGCTGTCCTGCAAAGGAAGCAGTGGGTAAATCTTCTGCCGTAGCACTGGAGCGCACTGCGTAAGGCTCATTTTCACCAAGCCTGGTGATCTGGCGGTGGATTTCCTCCTCTATATCTTTTGGGATAGGTGCATTTTCTATCACTTCACGGATTTTACCGCTGATTTCACTGATATTTTTTTGATCTTCCGCTTTTAAACCGGATAAACGGTCAAGTAAAACCTGAAACTCCTGACTATCCTTTATTATCCTTTTGTAAACATCCGTAGTAACACAAAAACCCTCCGGTACCCGCACTCCGCTAATTTTTGATAATTCGCCCAAGTTGGCACCTTTACCTCCCACAGCGCCAATTTTTGATTTGTCAATATCACGAAAACTTAATACATAAGTATTCATATCAATAACCTCCCTATCTTCTGATACCTTCCTTAATTATTTTAATTCCCTCACTAATCTTTCTAATAAACATTTCCTTATCAGCCATATACATGGTTCCCTGTTTCCAGATAAGTGTATAAGCCATATCTGCAATTAAATAAGAATCTGATTCCGGTTTTATATATCCCCGTTCCTTATCACGTTCAATCAATTTAGCAAAATCCTCAATAATTGATTTTCGTAACCCGATAATGAATTCACTGTAATCAATCTCCATATATATACTTATTTTCAAATAGTCCGGATTGTGCTGAGCCCATTCATAAGTGGCTTTTGTTGACTCGATACATAAAGTAAAAAAATCAGCATTCCGGTCCAGGTTTTCTGCATGATGTGTAATATAACGCTTTTCCTTGGCAATCTTCTCAATCATATAAAGATATATGTCTTCTTTATCTTGAAAGTACTGATAAAAACTGCCCCGCGGTATCTCTGCCAGCTTAACAATCTGGTTTATTGATGCTTCACTAAACCGTTTTGATGAAAATTCTTTCACTGCTGCCTTAAAAATTTTCTTCTTTTTATCTTCGCTTAAATTATTAAAAGTATCCTTTGGCATGTTATTACCTCCTAATGGGGATATCATACCACAATTTTTTAAATGTGACAAGTATGTCATATGACAACATTGTCATTTTTTTTGTATAATGGTATAGTAACACTTTACGTTTTTAATTTAAGGAAACGTATCTATAATATTGTAGTTTGAATTGGGGTCATTACCTTAAATATTACTTCATATTATTAATGTTTTTTACAATTAAGCAGAAAACAGAATATATCAGAACCCTCCCTTTGCTCAGGGCGGGTTCTGTATGAAGAGTAATGTTATAGAATTGTAATATAATAATAATTAATAGAAGGATTATATAAAGATAAGATTATAATTTAGGAGTATTTATGCCCTAACTTAATTTTTTAGTTACGGTACCGGTACTGCCGTTTACAATAACCAAATCACCTGTTTTTAGCTCAGTTGTTCCAATTCCGCAGCCTACAACCGCAGGTATTCCCAATTCTCTTGCTACAATTGCGGCATGGGATAAAGGAGCGCCAAGGTCGGTAATAATCGCCGCTGCTTTAGGAAATAATGGTGTCCATCCAATGTTTGTAACAGTAGTGACAAGTATTTCACCTTTCTTAAAATCTTTTGCCTCATCAAAACTGTGCAAAATACGTACTACTCCCTCCACCGTACCCGGGGCCCCTGCAAAACCTTTGATGGAATCTTCCTTATTAGCTATAACCTCCGCGTTAGGATCATAGTAATCCTGCCTCTTATCTTCAGAATTCATCCATTCTTTAGGATTAAACCTGCCTCTGATTAGCTGCGGGAAAACAGGTTGTTTTTGATATTCTTCAAAATTTTCACGCCTTTTTATAAGTTTATCCAGCATTTCCGTATCACCCTGTAAAAACCTTGGAACTTCATAACAATACATCATAAATATATCTTCACCGATTCCTGTGACAGAGCCGATTTTCAGAAGTAAATGCCTCATAACCCTAAAAACCTTTACAAATTCATTTCTCAGAGATTCGCGGGTATTAGCATCCTTGGATATCCTTTCCAGTTTATTATTAAGCCACTTTTGTTTTCCGGGAAATCTTTGTGCAAAAAGCTCTTTACCTTTCAGAAATTCACTTTGTTGTTTTTTTAATAATTCAGCCGGTCTGAGGTTAGCATTATTAAATTCTTTTATCTGATTATCAATAAAGGAAGGATCATCTGCCGGATATTCATAATAAACTTCAAATTCGTGAGGACTCCTGTGGCCGTATAACTCCAGATATTTTTCAGGAGTTAAGGTGCCGTTTATTACTTGCTCTATGGCAAGCAACGGCTTCATGCTTACAAGGGTTTGCTCACCGCTGAAATTAGAACATAATAAATTTGCCAGTTCTTCCCCTGCCATCTTAGAAAGCTTTCTCCTGAGTGTAACCAGTGTTGCGCTTCCTGCCCCGCCAAACCAGATATACCATAAAGCCGATAAATAAGGGCGTACATCCGATGTCCACAACCGGAACAAATCCTGTCTGGTATTTGCTTTCTCTATACTTTCAAGGGTTTTCACATACCAAACCGGAGTATGTTCCAGATAATAATCTTTTTGCTTTTTTGATTCTTTCATGCGTTTCAGGCTTTTTTTTGCCCGGAGAAACATCTCCTTAATTAAATATGGTGTACTAAAAGGGTATATAGGTACTTCGATATGATCCGGAATATGGCCAAAAACGTCACCAATCAGTTCCTTAGCCTTTTTTACATCATATCCCAATACTTTTAACGATGAAATCATGATACTGATATTGGAATAGGTTCTTCCGCAAATATTACCGAACATAAAATACCCGGGAACTTTCTGACACTCCATATCCATTTCATGGAGTAAACTCCAGGTAAACGGACTCATTACATCGGGTACCGCCTCTCCTACGTTGTTGCTGCTCCAAAGGGCGTCCATATCCAGACTTTGATTGATTTCATAAGTATCTTCATCTATTGTTTTTAGCGTTGTAATCGGACGAGCCTGAACAATATACAGGTTTTTATCTTTAACCACCCATTCGATATCAAGCTTGCAGCCAAAAATCTCCTCAGCTCTCAAAGTTGCTTTATACATGGCTTTTGCATATGGAGCAAAGGCTTCATCACCCTGATACTTACTGCCCCGTCTTGATATGGTAAAGGGCGAAGCATTTTTTTCACCTGATACCAGTTGTTCGCCTGCCCCAAAGACAAAATTCCCTACCATATTGACATGACTGCCGGTAATAGGATCAGCTGAAAATAATACTCCCGCCATCTTAGCCCTTATCATAATCTGAACTACGACTGCAATTTTGTGTCCTTCCTTAATTCCATGAACCTTACTATATTCGGTCACACGCTCTGATTTTGCCGAAGCGGCAACTGTTTCTATTGCTTTAAAAATATCTGCCTTACCTACATCTAACACAGATTCAAATTCACCTGCAAAAGACGTCTTAGCACTATCCTCCGAAAGTGCTGAAGACCGGACAGCAAAGGTACCGTCAGGCAGCATGTCAAGACATTTTGAAATTTCAGAAAAAGCGGCCGTCCTCAGCTTATTGTTATGAAACGCTGTGGACAAAATAACAAAGCCGTTCGGTACATTAATTCCTGCCTTAAACATCCTGCAAAGGGAGCCGCCCTTTCCTCCGGTATAATTTAAGGCTTCCGGCGTAATATCATTAAAACCATAAGCATAATTCATACTAGTTGACCTCCTTATAAAATGCATAACGTAACACTGCTATATATTCATCGATTTCTTTTATATACCGCTCTTGTTCCTTACTATAATCGTTGCTGCGTTTTTCTGGAGAAGCCTGGGATTCACTATAACCTCTTAAGGTAAATACAATCACATTCAGTGTTTTTTCAATATCAGCTCCCGGTTTAAAAAGCGAGTAATCAATATCCTTAAATAGCTCCTTACGGGCATCAAAATACAATAGATTGGAGTACTCATTCATTTCCGTACTTACCGCTGGATCCTTTTCATAATAAGCAGATGCTGCAAAATCAAGGATAGCTGGGTATTTATTGGTTAGCTTTAACTTTAATAAAAACATCTCTCGTAATCTCTTTAAAACGTCCCTTTGTTTCAAATCTAATTGTGCATAATAATCGTCCATGATGATTTTGTAGGCATATTTAAATAAAAAGACATATAGATCCTTTTTTGTACCGAAATAATGAAATAACAGCCCTTTTGATATCTCTGCCTCTGCAATTATTTCATCCGTAGTGGTTTTTTTGTAGCCATTTTTTGCAAACTTACTCATGGCGGCTGCAAGTAAAGCCTCTCTCTTCGTTTCTTCCATTGTAAATATTTTATGTTTAGCTAAATCCTCCATCTCAAACCTCCCAAAAAGATTATTGACTAAACCAGTCAACGACATTATAATGCCATTGACTAATTTAGTCAATAGGTTTTTAAAACAAATATTATATATTAAAACTCAAAAATTATGTGCCGGTATATTTTATACAGGCACATAATTTTTGAGTTTTATTAATCTTAATTATAAGATTGAAGGCGTATATCATCCCACCCTGCTCTCTTGGTATCTCTTTTATATTGATAAACTTAACTATTTTATTTTCCATACCGTTGCGGTAGTATATGGACGAAGCCCGATACTATAATAAAATTGCTGCGATGAACCCACTAAAGCAATTTTGGCCCCCTGTTTCCCCACACGGCTGATTCCTTCTAAAACCGCAGCCTTACCTAAGCCCATGTTACGGTAATCCGGATCTGTTGCCACCGGTTCAATTACTGCATATCCAGCTTCCGGATCATACCACATACCGCAATAGGAAACAAAATTTCCATCAGGAGCAACAACGGCAACTTTTAAATTTAAATCTACATTCGGACGAAGCATTTCCTGTTTTGCCTCCTCTTCTGCTTCATTTGAAAAAGAAAATTCACCCTCTCCATTCAGCTCGTGGTTAAAACCTTTCCATAAAACCCGTCTATATTGATACAGATCGAATGTATCTTTCATTGTTGTAATATAAAAACCCTCCGGCAGTTTATATTCAGTACTGGCCTTTCCCAGATAAAAGACGGCATCATTTTCTTTCCTATCTGTAGCAATCAAGCCGGACTTGGCAGCAATATCCTGAAATGTTACATCCGTATCCTTTATAATTACTCCAAAATTACAATTATATGAAAGCTTTTCCTTCGAATACTCCAGTATTTCTTTCTTTAAACCAGTATACTCCGGTAGAGTTAAACAGAAAGTTTCTCCCATATGGCAGTCGAAAGTGGCCAGCCCTACAATTTCATCCTTATCCTCCCATATACCAATCTTGCCTACTGATGACTTATCAAGCCAACCATGAGTAGCCATCCAGTCCCATCTTGCGTATGTATATTCTGAATATCCTGTTTTAACAAGAAATGCTCTTACCTTAAAGTAATCCTCCGTAATACCGGCTATATTTGTATAATTTCTAAACTTAATTGGCATAAATAAAATCCCCCTTTATCTTTTACTATCACCTATTGCGTTTCAATGTTAAAAGTTTTATTTTGATCTTCTAAACCTCATTCCAATTATTATTATAATTCATTATGGAAAGAATTAAATTCCAAACTTATCTATACCTATTCTTGACCAGACAAAAAGTGTCCGGTTTGCAAACTCTTGCTATGGCGTGCTGTCGCTTTAATGGCAATATCCTTAAAAATAAGGGTCTGAAATTACCAGACCCTTATTTTTATGCTTTATATACAATTTTTCTTACCGTTTCATATGCTAATCCAAATTCCTGTGATATATGATCTATGGTATATCCCAACTGATATTGAATTTTTATCTTTTTGTTTCTGTTCTCAAAAAATCGTTTGGAGCCATTTTTTTCTCCCCACTTTTGCTTCTCTCCGCTGGGTATATATAATATTTCTCCGCTTATATGTTTTTGAATTTCGATTACCAGCTCTTCCGGTAATACTTCTGCTGCATTTAAATACTTCATAATATCCGCTCCTTATTTAACTGGATTTACATTAATTAAAATAAAGTGCAGAGTTTTGCAGACAGCTTTCTATTTTCCCATACAGAATAGTATTCTATCGCTTACTCTGCATGGGATAATGCTTGATCAAGGCTATTTCGTAAAATGATTCTGATTTTCATAACATTAACACCCCTTGAAGAAGAATTTACCGCTTATAAAAACAATATACCAATATGTAGAAAGTGTCAAATTAATCTTAATACAGAAACCGGCGATGAAGTTGTCAGGGATGAAAGGATGCTTAAGTTATATTACATAAAATGCATTGATACAGAAGCAGCAAATAAAATTCTTGATGAATTTGAAGAACGATGTAAGAGAAAATTAAAGACTCGAAAACTCATATTGAAAATATTAAATCAAAGGCTGCCGCAAATTCAGAAGAATTTTATACCACCAGCTTTGGAGCATATATTTTAACACAGAGATCTATAAATGCAGCTTTGCTTAACCTGAAGTGTTGTGAATGGGTGAGAAAGGTATATGAAAAAAAGAATTATTCTTTTCCTGATGAAGATTATAATTATGAGAAATAAGACATACTTTTTATCTAGTTATTTTATAAATGCATTTACCCTCTGTTACCTTAACCCTTCAGAAAAATAACAGCACCCATAAGAAATAGTATCATACCAGCCATTTTTTTAAAACTAATATCTGTATTATTTATCAATGCATCAATCAGCAATCCGCTTACCATCTGACCTGCCAGAATTAAAATTAAAGTATTTGAGATCCCCAGTTTGGGAATTGCTTTTGAAGACAGATAAATAATAAATGCACCAAAAAATCCTCCTATCAGCCAAACAGGATTCACAGTAGTCACTTTTGCATACCTAGGAACATTCCCCAGGCACAGATTAATTAACAGCATAAAAGACAAACCTACAATCAGGCTGTGTAAAGTTGCAATACTTGGCGTTAAATATTTGCCAAGCTGAGAATTGATTCCCGATTCAATTGTGGTAAAAACTCCTGCCAATATGGCAAGCAGCATAGCAAAAATATTCATAGTAATTCTTCCTCCAAAATCTATCATACTTTGAAAATTTCAAAATTCATCATTGCAAATAACTAAAAACTGGATACTTTCGAAAGTACTTGTTTATAATACTAGATATGTGGAGGAAGATTATTATATACACAGAAACAACGCAAATTTTACAAATAGATTAATATTGCTTAATTTAATCTTTATTTGCAATAACTCATGTAGATAATTTCATTAAAACCTTTGAATTTAGAATGTTTTACCCGTTCACGCTGTGTATCGGTAAAACCTAATTTTTTATACAAACGGTATGCATTTTCATTGGTGTCCACTACCTCTAAGATATATTCATGGTATTGAAGCTCCTTAATTACATATTGAAACAAAGCCGTACAGACACCTTTTCCCTGCGCTGTCTGACTTGTAGCAACACTCTCAATATAAGCAGTATCATCCGGATAAGTTAATGGAGTACTAAATTCCTTTTTCAATAGGTGATAGGCAATACTTCCCATGACAACTCCAAGGCCTTTTTTCATACTTGTTTTATCTGTAGGAATAGCACGCAGTTTATTATTTGCACAAGCCAGCATGCCTACAATTACACCATCTATTTCAGCCAAATAAAAAATGTCTGCACAAAAGGTGTCTTTGAATGCAGTTTTAAGCTTTTCTTTATCCTTAGTAAAAAAAGACAAATCCTTATAATAGGCATCTACAAAAACACCGGCTACATCATTACGGACATCCCGGTCATAATCGGCCATTCGCTTTATGATCATACCTTGCTCACTCATAATGTTTTGCCTCCTTATTTTTTTATTAGAGTCTCATGTATGAAAAATACTAAACAAATTTTTGCAATCCTTTGTAAGCGGATGGTGTCATTCCATATCTTTTTTTAAAGACCCTGCCAAAATACCGGTAATCTTTGTAACCGACAGAATATGCTACCTGTTCTATACTCAAATCAGGTTTCGTAATAAATAATTGAGTTGCTTTCTCAAGCCGTACAATATTGACATATTCCATTGGTGAAACGGAAAAGTATTTTTCAAAAAATTGTATGAAATAATTAGGGTGCAAATGAACGATTTCCGCAATATTTTTTAACGTTATAACCGATTGAAGGTTTTGAATAATATAATCATTTATCTTCGTTACAAAATTATCCGAACTCTGCGGTATTAATTTATGAGGGTTTATATGTTCCAAAAAAATCTTAAATAATTCAATGAGAATCGCTTTCTCTGATAAGATATCCAACAAATTCGACGAAGAATCCAGGCTTATAAGCCGCTCAAAGAGCGGTGTAACTACCTCCTGGGGTGGTAAGCAATGTAAGGTTTCCTTACTGTAAACCACCTTTTGTTCTCCGTTAAAGGTCAAATCAAAGTGGCACCAGTATTTTAATACCGGATTTAATGGATTATGCATATATGTATGCTTTGTATTTGCGGGAATCAAATATAATTCTCCAGGTTCCGGGTAATAGGTATCTCCATTGATAATTATAGTTGCCTCCCCCTCTTTAAAATAATAAAATTTGTAATAACCGTAAATACAGTCTGTTTCTCCCCAATCAGGTGCACATACATTAAAACCACGTAATAAACATTTCATCATTATCGTATCAAATATGTTTTTGTTTATTGATTTTACCTCATTTAATCCACTCAATTTTTTTCCTCATTTCTAGTCAGACTGCAACATAACTGTTTGTATTTATATTACGATAATACATTAATTTTGTCCACATATATATTAAAATACGCCATTAATATAACGGGATAAATACGTATAATTAATTTTATGATATGTTTTGCAGAAGGAAGGGTGCCTTGCGGCTTCTTCCATCAAATTTTGTGCCTGCTGTGGCGGCGGAATGAGAGGTATTTATGAATATTAAAGTAGCTGAATATTTAGAAAAGATTAATAATGTAATTGAAAAAGGATATTATAAGGATGATTGGGAATCACTTCAAACTTATCCTGTTCCAAAATGGTATGAAAATGCCAAGTTCGGTATTTTTATCCACTGGGGCGTATACAGTGTTCCCGCTTTTGGCAATGAATGGTATCCAAGAAATATGTACATCCAGGGTACAAAGGAATATGAACACCACATTAATACCTATGGTGCTCATAAAGATTTTGGATACGCAGATTTCATTCCGTTGTTTAAAGCAGAACATTTTGATGCAGACGATTGGATGAAACTGATAAAAGCATCCGGTGCAAAATATGTTATGCCGGTAGCAGAACATCATGATGGTTTTCAAATGTATGACAGCACCTTATCTGATTGGAATGCGGCTAAAATGGGACCGAAAAGGGACATTCTGGGGGAATTGAAAGTTTCTGCCGAAAAGGAGGGACTTGTCTTCTGCGCTTCCGACCATCGTGCGGAGAACTATTGGTTCTTTGGTGGTGCCCGTGATTTTAATTCCGGATTACAGGATATAGAGTTTCAGGAACCATATGGTTATGCACATCCCGATTATTCCAAGGCAGAAGCAGTGGATACTATTTCTAACGATATATATTCCACTCCCGCATCAAAAGAACATTTGGATAATTGGCTGGCAAGAACCTGCGAACTGGTAGATAAGTATCAACCGAAAGTGGTCTGGTTTGACTGGTGGATTCAAAACATCTCTTTCAAACCATACTTAAAGAAATTTGCCGCCTATTATTATAACCGCTCACTGGAGTGGGGTGAAGAAGTCGCCATTAATCATAAGTTTGATGCCTATGCTTATCAGACGGCTGTTTTTGATGTTGAGAGAGGCCAGTTAAAAACTATCCGGCCAAGGCTATGGCAAACCGATACGGCTGTAGCGAAAAATTCATGGGGTTATACAGAAAATAATGATTTTAAAAATCCTGTTGACATAGTGTGTGATCTTATTGATATAGTCAGCAAAAACGGCTGTATGCTCCTAAACATCGGTCCAAAATCCGACGGTACTATTACCGCAGAAGATAAGGAAGTACTGCTCTCCATCGGTAAATGGTTAAATGTTAATGGTGAATCTATCTATGATACCACTTTCTGGCAGGCATATGGGGAAGGACCTACGGAAATCAAAGAAGGTGCATTCACCGATGTAGACAGAGCTCCGTTTACCTGTGAAGATATCCGTTTTACCTATAAAGCACCTTATTTATATGCCAATGTATTAAGATGGCCGAAAAATGGTGAAGTTACTATTAACTCCCTTGGTGAAAAAACCTTTCGCGGCGCTGTAAAAGAAATTCAGGTTCTGGGATTTGATGTGTCTGTAGCCTTTACGAGAAATAAAGAAGTTTTATCTGTTAAGGCAAACGATAATATTGATTCAGAGTATCCGGTTTGTTTAAAGATCCTAATCGATTGACGGAAAGCAAATTCAAAACGGAGATGGAGGAAACTTCTTTTGCGTTTCATGGGCATCCCGCCGTTAGGGCTTATTAATTCATAGGGAAGTATGCAATGCTTTTCTATTAAAAAATATCATCTATATATTAAACTTGCACTCTGTGGTAAGGCTCGGTTATACTTAGTCTTATTTCCTGAATAGCAACTTAATATAGATGATATTTTTTACAGTAACTAATCGTCTTCCCCCAACTAACTAGTTAAATACTAATCCATTACTTTTACGTCAAAATCCTTAAAAATTCCAGGACCGTTTTCCGCAAATAAACCTATATAGGTTCCCGTGAAAGTCATGACTTTTGTGCTCTCCGTGCAAAGTCCTACGACAAGCCCCGAGCCAATTTCAATATAATTCTTCCCATCCAGACTATAAGAAAATCTATAATAGGTTTTATCTGAAATCATTTGCAGATTTATATTATCGGCTCTCGGTATTTCAATACTTGAAGTAACGGTAAAAATGTCATGAACATGCTTTGCCACACAGATTTTATATACATTCGACTCCACTGTCAGATATATTTCATAATGGTATGAGTCATTATAAAATGCCGTAAGACCTGCCCTCATTCCCTGTATAGCTTTTGGAATACTCACATTAACCGTTGATACGGTTTCAAATCCTTTCTGGCGGATACCGATCCAGGTCGGTGAATCGACCTGATTTAGAGTAATTTCCGTACCTTTTAAAAGTAATTCTTTATTACCGTTAAGGATATAATTTTCCATATGGGGATTTCTTAGGAAATTATAATGCAGGTCAAATTTATTCCCTGAAAAATCATCATAAAAATTCCTGTTTACCAATTCGGGTACATTTCCGGGAAGCGGCCCCTCCATCTCCAGGGAAATAAGTCCATTCTCTCCGACTACCGGCCATCCGTCTTCTGTCCATTTAACCGGTGCTAAAAATGTCTCCCGTCCAAGATTATGGAGTAACACACGGTTAGATTTTTCCTGGCAGGGACGTATCCCCAGGCATACCAGCCACCAGTTGCCATTATGGTCCTGCATCATATCAGCGTGACCGGTACAATATATTTCCTCCCGCATGTCATCTCTATGTGTCAAGATTGGATTAAACGGGCATTCTTCGTAAGGTCCGTAAGGATTATCTGCCCTTAGCATGGTTTCCATGTGACCATATTCCGTACCACCCTCTGCTAACATCAAATAATATTTACCAAACCATTTATACATGTGGGGTCCCTCCGGATATCTGCCCCCACAGCCCCGGCTTATCACAACACTTTCTGTTAAACGCTCTCCGGTAAATGGATTTACTTCACATAGAAACATAGCTGCTTTTCCATTTTCATCCCTATTTGTTGATACAAAATATACTTTTCCGTCATCATCAAAAAGAAGGGATGGATCTATCCCTCCCTGATCAACCCATACCGGTTCTGACCATTTTTTTTCAATATCATCAGTATGTACAATAAAATTCCCTTTACCGGAAACATTTGTTGTAACCATAAAAAATGTCCCGTTATGATAACGTAAAGTTGGAGCATAAATACCGCCCGATGGGTGACAGCCTTTTAACCAAAGTTGGTTTTCCTCTGTCAGGCAATACCCCTTTAGCTCCCAGTTTACCAGATTCTTACTGTGATAAATCGGCACACCTGGAAAATATTCAAAAGTGGAATTTACAATATAATAATCTTCTCCTACTCTGCATATGGAGGGATCCGGATTATAACCGGTGATAATTGGATTTTTGTATTTCATCTGCTATTCTCCTTAAGTTTAATGAATATAACTTATCAGAAGTTGCTTTTAAACTTCTGTTTAAATATATTAGCCTTTCAAACCGGACATTTTAATTCCCTGAATAAAATATTTCTGACAGGTTGCAAAAATTACCAGTACAGGCATCAATGAGATAAGTGCCATTGCCATCATCTGACCGATTTGTACATTGCCTTGAGATCCTTTAAAAAACTGTAATCCGATTGCAATAGTAAATTTCTCATTGGAATTTAGATAAATCAATGGATTAAAAAAGTCATTCCAATTGTAAACAAGCGCCATAACAAGAACGGCTAACATTACCGATTTTACGGATGGAAGCAGAATTCCCACAAATACCTGTAATGAGTTGGCACCATCAATTTTCGCAGCTTCATCTAACTCTTTTGGTAATGTTCTAAAAAACTGGATAAAGAGGAAGATATTAAAAGCACCTCCCCCAACCAGCTGGGGATAATTAAAGGCCAAAAAGTATCCAACATACCCATCTTATAGTAAAGCAGATATTGGGGTATTAAAGTAACCTGGGATGGAAGCATCATGGTTCCCAATAATACCATAAATAATAACTTAGATAATCTGGAATGAAATCTTGCAAATCCGTAAGCTACTATGGAGGAGGAAAGAACCGTTCCGATTGTGGCTAAAAACGTAATAATTGCCGTATTCTTAAAATACAATTGAAAATTAGCACCTTTCCAGCCTTCCACAAAGTTTTCCAAGGTTATTTTTTCCGGTATCAGGGACGGAGGCATTTTATAAATATCCGACATTGGTTTAAATGATGTGGATATCATCCATATAAACGGAAACAGGCAGACAACCGCCGCAAATATCAATATAAAATATGTGACAATTCTTGCAGCAATTCTGGTTTTTTTCTGTGATCTTGTATGCATAATCATCCTCCTCTCTTTAATCATCATAAAATACCCAATATTTTGACGTTGATACAACAATGACTGTAATTATCATAATAACGGCAAACATGCCCCATGCCATCATAGAAGCATAACCCATTTTTCCATATAGGAATCCGTTATTATATAAGTGTATAGCAGCCGTATAGGTACTGTTTAGCGGTCCGCCGTTTGTTAATATCAAAGGCTGCTGGAAGACCTGAAATGCTGCAATAACCGTAACAATCAGATTAAAATAAATAGTCGGTGTGCATAATGGTAATGTAATATAACAGGTCTGCCGTATAGAACCTGCCCCATCAATCTGAGCACTTTCATAATAGGATTGGGGGATGTCCTGGATTCCTGCCAGCATAATAATGATATTATTACCAATAGTCCATAACGATAAGATAACGATAGAAACCATGGCTACATTTTTATCTCCCAGCCAATTAGGTCCTTTCAATCCAACGAGTGATAAAACATAATTAATGATTCCATAGTCTTTCTGGAAGATCCACCCCCATAGAATCGTGACTGCAACTCCTGATGTAATATATGGAATATAAAAAGCTGTTCTGAAAACCCCCAGCCCTCTTACTTTCTTACTTAATAACAAAGCAATAAAAAATGCAACAATGATACTGCTTGGTACAAACATACCAACATATTTTAATGTATTTAAAAATGCTTTTCTAAATAAGTTATCATCTGTAAATGCATATTTCCAATTCTCAAGTCCCACAAATTCTCCGACTCCGGTAAGATTCATGTTAGTAAACATAAGATAAAAAGAATACAGAATCGGATATAATGTCAGTACAAGGAATCCTATCAGCCATGGGGCAGTATAGATATAAAAATTTCTCGCTTCTCTTCGTTTCATTGCCGAATATTTTTTCTCTTTTATTTTACCATTCAATTTTACCATACCTCCTATCATCATAGCTGTTTTCAAAAATTGGGTTGTTGCTAACCCCATTTTCCATACTTAAATCAGGTAATTTTAAGATTTTGCAACAACCCTGTATTTATAACCATTACTTACTGTTTGCCTCATTAAATGCTTTTTCAAGAGCCGGATAATATTCATTCATCGCATCATCAGGAGTCTTTTTATCAATTGTAACCGACTGCCAAATTTGTGTCCAAACGTCACCTGCTGCTGAGAAAGCGCCACCCCAGATATTAAGTTTTGCACTGGCCAAACCTTCCAGATAGATGCCGTTGCTGATTGGTCCGTATTTCAGGTCTTTATAATAACTTTCTGCCACAGTTTTGCAGGATGTCAAACCTACCGTGCAGGTTGCTTTTGCCATATCTTCATTGGCATACGCAGCTTCTTTTAAGAATGTCCATGCAGCATCTTTATTCTTGGAGGTAGTCACCATGGCATAACCGGTTGCATACATCAGATTGTTCTTTCCTCCGTCAGCAACTTTTGGCATAGGTACTGCATCCCATTTAAAATTTTCACCTACTTCATCAGCAATCAGCTTTGTTTCAAATCCACCCAGTGTATACATTGCCGCATGTCCGGATACAAATAACTGTTCTTTCGGAAGGCTCTTTGCTGCAGTGTCATCCGGCATTGCTTTACTTTGTACTAAATCACCGAAAAGCGTCAGCCCATCTTTTACTTCCTGGCTGTTAATCTGTAACGTTTTCAGGTCATCGGAATAAGCGCTTCCGCCTTTACAGATAATTGACATACCTGCATCAATCCAATGGTTAACAATACCGTAAGTAGCATCCGCTCCTTCCCCTCCTGCAAATTTCTTAGCAGCTTCCGCTAAGTCATCCCATGTCCAGTCTGCGGTGGGATAGGAAACACCAAACTTGTCAAACATATCTTTGTTATAGGCAAGTACAAATACATTTTCCAGCAGCGGCATAGCTTCAAGTTTGCCGTCCGGACGGTAATATGGATCAATCATTCCTTCCGTAGTTACGGACTTTAAATCTACCCCTTCTTTTTCCACATATGGATTTAAATCTTCATAATATTTTGTATACAATCCATAATAGTCCGGAGACATCTGGATAACATCCGGTCCGGTGCCGGCTGACAATGCTGCCGTCATTTTCTGGTCCCATACATGGTCAGCCGTAGGAATAACGGAATGTTCCACTTCAATTTCCGGATGAGCTTTCTTAAATACCTCCACCATGGACTCTCTGGATTTCTTCTCTTCATCTGCACCCCATGACCAGATCACGAGCTTTTGTTTTCCCCCGCTTGCTGATGAGCCATCAGTCTTAACTGAATTTCCACCACCGCACGCCATAAGACTTGCTGCCATGATACCTGCCAAACCTATAGCTGCTAATTTCTTTAATATCATTTTTTCCTTCCTCCAATCAATAAACTCTTAAATAAAATAATAGTTATATATACATCAAAGCTGCGCGCTTAACTTTGATATAGTACCTTAATAATGGTCTTATTGTTTCTCCTGTTTGTTACTGACTATACTTTTTAAAATATTTAGTGACTTAATATAGTATATAAATTATACTTTTTTATCTCCGGTAAGTCGTGTCTATTTTATGAATATACAACTCGTTTTTTGCTCATCTCCGCTATTCCGGCGAATTATAACTCAAAAATTGCTTTTACACTTGTATTTACAGATATGGTTTTGTATAATTTTTATACAACAAACGACATATCAGGAACATTATTAACCAAAATGACAAGGAGGATAAATGTATGGTAGCAAAATATGAGTTAATCAAATATCCAAACGGAATGTCAATCCTTTTTTATGACATTAATTACTTAAAGGCAATTCCTCACTGGCATAACGAAATCGAGATTATTTTTGTTATATCCGGTACATTAGAGTGTATTATAAGCGGAGATACCTATTCTCTTAAAAAAATGAAATCGCAATTATAAACCGCGAACAGATTCATTCCTGTATTAGCAACAAAGAAAAAACAACTCAGATTTTATTGCTTCAAATTAATGAACAGCTTTTTAAAAGCCTTAATATCGATTTATCATCCATTCATTTTGTAAATCAAATAAGTACGGACATTAAGTCAGTCTACTATCACGAGAACAGTGAAGCATTAATAAAATTATCAAAAAAACTAAGTTCGATGATCAATCCCAAAAAAACATCCGATCAATCCGCTGTCAATCTTCTATGCTGCAATATTATTTCAATGCTGCCAATAGACAGTTCCTATACCACCTCTTCCGATAAACAGCTTGAGATAAAAAACAATCAGATTAACCGAATAAAAAATATCTTTGCATATGTAGAAAAGATGTATCGCGAGGATATTTCATTAGAGGATTTAGCAAAATCGGAAAATTTCAGTCCCTATTATCTATCTCATAGTTTTAAAAAATATACAAATACAACTTTCACCCAGTATCTGGGCAGCTATCGGATCAGTATGATTCAAAAAGATTTACGAAATACGAATGATTCTATTACAGAAATTTATCTTCGCCACGGTTTCAGTAACAGTAAAACTTTTAACCGAACTTTTCATAAGTTGACCGGCTGCTCGCCGAGTGAATATAGAAATAATGCAGTCACAACCCCGGAGGAATTTCCTGTAATTCCCAAAAGCCAAACATTGGATACCGATATTGGTACCTATATTACTTATAGTTCTGCCACACTTAATTCAGAAAAGTACCTGTTAACCGGACAAGTTGAGGAAACCCGTCCCCCTGTGGCATTCAATAATGAATTGATACAAATAGTGATTCCAACTTCTACCTCAGAGCATGTTTTCAAAAAATCCTTTCTCTCTACCACATCTACAGGTCGGGCTCATGATATCCTGCTCGCAAAATGGCGGCAGCAATTTGAAGTAATACAAAGCATATTACACTTTAAATACATTCGCTTTCATGGTATTTTCAATGATGAAATCGGGGTAATTACACAATTTAATGATACTTACCATTATAATTTTTTTATATTGATGATATTTTTGATTATTTACTAAGCCAGGGTTGTAAACCATATATCGAACTCGGATTTATGCCTGAAGCCATTAAATCGGATAATCAGACTATCTTTTTTTATAAAGGCCATATTTCGCCTCCTTCTTCCATGACAAAATGGACAGAATTAATTCAGGCATTTATGGAACACATAATTGGCCGATATGGAAAAGATGAAGTATTGACCTGGTTCTTTGAGGTATGGAATGAACCGGATCTGAAAGATTTTTGGAGTGGTACTATAGAGCAATATTTAGAAATGTATGAAGCTACCGCCAAAACCATCAAGGCTTTTGACCAGGGGTTTAAGGTAGGCGGTCCTGCTGCATCCAGTGCGGTTTTTTGGGATTACAATATCCTTACTGATTTTTTATCCTTTTGTTCCACAAAACGTATTCCATTAGATTTCTTAAGTGTTCATTGCTATCCTATTTCTTTCAGAGTAACACCTGCTTCAACGGATAAACAACGTATTTACCATGATATTAATGATTTAACGAGAAATTTTTCCTGGATACATACCCAGTTAAGCGGAACTTCTTTCACTGATGTTCCCATTCATATTACCGAATGGAATTCGTCACCCTTTGCCAATGACTACATCCATGATACCGCTTTTATGGCTACTTTTATACTCCACAATGTTATTGTAAACTTAGACCAGGTTGAACAGCTGGTATTTTGGGAAATCTCCGATCTGATGGATGAGGATTATGTTCCGTTTAATGAATTCGGAGGCAAGTATGGCTTAATGAACCGCTCGGGTTTAAAAAAACCCTCATTTTTTGCTTTTTTAGTTTTATCCAAATTATCAGAGGAAATTCTTGGTTATGGAACCGACTATATTGTAACAAAGTCGAAAGACGGTTATCAGATCCTATGTTTTAATCACTGCCACTATACTGAAGAATTCGCTTCCGGGCGGGAAATTACGTTATCCTATTACGACCGCTATGCTATCTTTGAGCAGAAACCAAAAAAGCAATTTCAGTTCACAATTTTAGAACAAGGGGATTCCTCTTATGAAATAGTCAAATATCAATTTGACCGTGAGAATGGAAGTATTTATGATTTTTGGCTGAAAAATGGGGCACCTGAATATCTTACTGCTTCGCAATTAAACTTTTTTAAAGAGAACAATCATCTTAGACAAAGCATGGAATACCGGAGCTGCAGGGATTACCTTATATTAAATGCAGAAGTAGAACCTTTTGGGTTTATTCTTTTTGAAATTAAACGGTTATAGCAAAAAAGTGGGCATCTGCCAAAATTCTTAGTGTAAAACAAGCACAGGTGCTAGTTAAATAAACTAAGGATTTTGCAAAGCCCCTTTTAGTTATTCTATCAGTTTTTTCTATATGTAATCTAAATTAAAAACAGTGCTACAATTATTGTTGCTCCTAATCCACTTAAAACAGGAATCAAATTCTTTCTTGCAAGTTCGGTTGCTTCGATTCCGCATATAGCTGCAACAGGGATTACACCCCAAGGAATAATGGTACCGCCGCCGACCCATACTGTAACAATCTGGCCCAGTGCTGCAAGCGGCGCTATATGTATATCACCCATAGATGAAAATGTCTGCGCTATGGAACCAACTAACGGAAGTCCCGAGAATCCTGATCCGTCCAGCCCGGTAATAACTCCGACTGCAGTTTCTGTTAATACCATAGTTAATTTTGAAAGAGGAACCTGCGAGGAAATCCAAAGCCCGATGTCATTTAAAAGACCTGTTGCCTCCGGACCAAGTACGGTCTTCGCAAAACCTTCACTTCCCATAAAAAAGAATGATGCTATAACAATTACCGGCGCAAATATCTTTATTGCAAACTTAAATCCTTCCTTTAAATGATCTGTTGCCGTTTCAAGTGCCTGTCCAACACCTTTATCTAAAAATGTAATAATACAGGTTAAGATAAGTGATGTACCTGCAACAAGTGCAGTTGCATCGCCGCCGTTAATTTTAAAGGTAATCATGAGAGCAATATCGGCGATAAAGGAAAGCGGCATAATTATCGCTATCAATCTGGCCCGCTTAGGTTTCTTGATTTCTTTAATTACAAATTCTTTTTTGGTAATTGTCTGCATACCCTTATTTAACTTCATTTCCCTTAACATCATACAAAATGCTACACCTGCTGTAACCACCGACATTGTGATCCACAATGGTATAGACGCTTTTATTACTTCATTCACATCAATTCCTGCTGCGGCTCCTGTGATTGAGGGAGCTCCCTGGATAACAAAATCCGAAGAAAGCCCGATACCATGACCAAAAATATTCATTGCTACCGCTGCCCAGATAACCGGAAGTCCAACTTCTCCGGCAACCGGAAGTAATAGTGCTCCGATTAATGCAACAGCCGGAGACGGCCATATCAGCCAGGAAACAATTAACATTGTAAAACCTATAATCCAGAAAGCAGACTTATTATTCTTAATAATTTTTCTGACCGGATGCATCATTACCTCATCCGCCCCAAGATCTATCATGGCTTTTGACATTGATACAACCATTGCAATAACTATAATGATACTCAATAACTCAATAAATGAATTGATCAATGCATTATTAAGTATCTGAATTGCTTTAACAGCACTTCCTGAATAGATAAATCCGATAATTAGGGTACCTGCAATACAAGGAACTACTATTTCTTTTTTAAATAAAAGTGCTATCAGTATAATAATGGTAATGATAATATAGGCAATATGCAATGATGTAAGTTCCATTCCGATTTCCTCCCTTTCTCCTGTTTACTCAGGTAATTATGAAACATGATTATTGTATTTACCATGCAATTAATACAATTTCAGAGCTGAATCTTGCCAGGTGGGCAACTGAAGCTATGAAATTCTTAATAATTTACATGGTATATTCAGAAAACTAAGTTTCGCAATTACCTAACCTGTTTACGATGCAAAAATATTAAATAATCCTTCTTGTTTGATTTTTTCTTCTATTTTGTTAACATCGTTTTCATATAACCCAAGCTTCTTCATATGCTCAAATAAAACGGAACCGGAGAAAGTGTATTTTTTACCAAGTCCCTCTTGTTTTTCCATCTCCTCATTCACATATGCGATTGCTTCACCGATTGCAGTTTTTCTGGACAATTCAAGCAATGGTTCCTTACGTAAGAATCTTGTACAATTAAACCCAGCCAGTACTCCTGTTACAATAGCTTCCGTATGTCCAACCAGGAGACCTGCTTTTTCGCCGGCACAGAACAGATTCTTTATACCTTTTACCTGTAATGCATTGGTTCTTGGAGACATATCAAAATATCTCATAGAATTGCCTTTACCCCCGGCATAGGGATCCTCGTAACGGGCGTTCTCAAACCCTGGAATTTTATGAAGTTTTTCAATTGAATAATATGGTGTCATCAACTTTGCGTGACCGGTATCAAGTAGAATGATATTCTCTGCAAATTCCTTTAGAGCATATTGCTGACAGGCTTTTACACTTAAATGGTTTTCAACGAATTCCTCCGGCAGCGGAATGACAGCAACACCTGTCGTATTCAGGGTTTCTATTATTTCAGGTGCAAGGGATTCTTTATAAAGCTTACAGGAACCGCTCATTGCACCGATAGAGTCATCTGCTTTTTTACCTGTTTTCTCGGTTATACCGCAGACACCGGTAAGACTTACTCTGCCGCCGAAACTCGGACATCTAAGCACGCACATTGCACATCCATTACCGTACTTACTGCAATTATTCATAGGCCCGGCAGTTCCTGTCGTATCAATAAAAGCATCTCCCGCATAAACCTCACCGCTTGATGTCTGAATACTCTTTATAGCTCCATCTTCCACCTGTGCTCTTACTACTCTCTCCTGGAGTTTGATTTCAACTCCGATTTTTTTTAAATAATTAGTAATTGCTACGGGTGTTTTTGCTATGTCATACAGGCTTGCATGGGCATGTCCCGGGAAATTGATATTGGTATGCCGGCAGTTTTCATCAATTATCTTAAATATATCTCCTCCGCCCATGGCAATCATTTCTTCTGTTGCGGTATATCTTCCGTTATTTCTCATGATTCCGCCGACTAAACCGGTTCCTAAAAGTAAATCCGTTCTTTCAATCAAAATAACATTTGCTCCCTGTTTTCTTGCCATATATGCTGCGGAACATCCTGCCCATCCGCCTCCGGTAATAATTATGTTCATTTGTATCCTCTCCGCCTTTCTCCTAAATTAATATTATCTTTTCCATATTGCTGCAATTTTTTATAATATATACCAGTCAACCGCCAAACTGTTTATCCGGTATAAACAAAAAAGCAAAGAAGCAGTAAATTTTTTCTGCTTCTTTGCTTTTTTGTAATATAACTTATTTATTATTTTATTAATGAAAAGAGTATACATGGAGTTAACTAACTTTACAATAACCACTTTGTACATTTTTCGACAAAAGTTATGGACACTTTGTATACTTACAAGTTTTAGCGGATATTAACAGCCGCCCTGTTACCAGCTTTTAGTTTAATCGAATCAAAACTCCGGCTTACTTGTAAGGTCAAATCTAATTCTTCTTTTCAAGTTCCTTAATCAAATCATCAATTTTATTAAGAGCTTCCAATATATTCTTCGTTGATGCCGCAAAAGAAATTCTTATAAAATCCGAACACATCTTACCCAGACCCACGCCCGGAATTACAGCGACATTTTTTTCCTCTAACAATCTGCTTGCAAATTCCATTCCGCTCAGCCCTGTTTCAGAGACATCCACCATGATGTAAAATGCTCCTTTCGGAATTACATAGGAAAGCCCGTTTATTTTATCAAGCCCTTTCATAAGTAAAATTCTTCTCTCCGCAAATTCATGAATCATCGCAGAAATATCTTTTTTCGTATGTTCCGTATCCATACCCGCTTCTACCCCGATCTGAATAAAAGTCGGTGAGCATGTGGTAGAATATTGATGTATTTTTAATATTCCATTGATTCTTTTTTCACTGGCTGTAATATATCCTAATCTCCAACCTGTCATCGCATAGGTTTTTGAAAATCCGTTAATTATTACAGAACGTTCTTTCATCCCGGGATAGGATGAAACCGAGGTAAACCCGGCATCATCATATACCAGACTGCTGTACATTTCATCTGATACAATAATAAAGTTATGCTTTATGGATAATTCACACAGCTGTTTAAGTATGGAGTTATCATAAACCGCTCCGGTCGGGTTATTGGGATTATTGATTACTAACATTTTTGTTTTTTCAGTAATATGTTTCTTGACTTCCCCGATATCAATCCCAAACTGGTTTTCCGGCTTCAGATTAATAATAACAGGTATCCCCCCGCTTATTTTAACCATGTTCTCATAATTTACGAAGGCAGGGGAAAATATTATGGCTTCATCCCCTTCGTCAATAATGGACAAAATCGTATTATTTATGGCCTCGGCGCCGCTGCTGGTTACTAATATCTCAGACCGGTAATCATATAGTATACCGGTTTCCTCCAATGTCTTTTCTGATATCTTTTTTCTTAATTTTTCATAACCCCTGTTAGAACTATAATGGGTATGATTCTGGTTAATTGCATTAATGGTTGCCTCCTTAATATCGACGGGCGTATTAAAATCCGGTTCACCGGCGCTTAATGCGATTATTTCATTGCCGCTCTTTCTTAATTCATCTACCCGGTTAAGAACTGTTCTTATAAGTGAGGGCTCCACTTTTTTAACACGGTTTGAGTCCTGGGTTATATCATAATCATTATTCATCAAATTCACTCCTTCTTAGATGAATTTCGTATTAACTGTTAATTATATAGTTTCACAATTACCTGTAATATCATTTGAACAAAATCCTGTTTTTTCATATTCCTCTAAATTTTCAAAGGTTGTTTTGATCATATTTTCGATTGCCGTATCCGTATAAAAACTCATATGTGCAGTATATATAACATTTTCATTCTCCATGAGCTTTTTCAGTGTTTTACTATCAAATTTATCACGATCTGCCTTTTTTCGTATATAGGAAGTTTCAGCATCATATACATCAAAAGCTGCCGCACTGATTTTCCCAATCTCTATGGCATTTAATACTGCATCATAATCCATAAGCCCTCCTCTGGCCGTATTAATCAGCACTGCTCCGTCCTTCATACCGGTTATGGTATCGGTATTAATAAGCCTTTTATTTTCCTCGGTCAAAGGACAGTGAAGAATGAGGATGTCACTTACAGAAAGGATCTCATTTAAATCCGAATAAGTAGCGAAATTTGTTATACTCTGATTCTCATACAAATCATAAGCCAGTATTCGGCATCCAAAACCACTTAATAATTTTATGGTTTCAGTACCGATTCTGCCGGTACCTAAAACTCCCACTGTCATATTGCGAAGTTCCCTGCCTTTTAATCCTGTTAATGTAAAATCATAATTCATTATCATAGTAAACTCACGCTTCATTTTTCTAAGACACATCAAAATCAGGCAAAGGGTATGCTCGGCTATGGCATTCGGCGAATATCTTGGAACATTGGCTCCTTTTATGCTGCTTTCCCTCATTGCAGCAAGATCCATATGATCCGTACCGGCTGCTCTTGATACAATATATCTGACACCGGCCTTTTTTAACTGCTCCGCTTTCAACTTTGTCACTTTACAGTTGGTTGTAATCCATACCGCATCAAAACCTGTGAATCTATCTGAATCGGCAAAATTAAAATCAAAGTCTGCCATTTCCAGATCAAACTTAAATTTCTGGTTACATTCCAGAATATAATCTATTTCATCCTGATTCACATGAAACAATAAAACTTTCATCTATTCCTCTCCTTTTCGTATCAATTGTATGGGATATTCGGAAAACGATATAGTTTCGCAATTATCTGTTTAAGTACTCTTATGTAATTGCGAAACTAACGAACGGTATGGTAATCAAAGATAATACCGTACTGATAAATACGCAGGAGGATGCGAACACCGAATTCCCTCCATATTTATCCGCAAGCATTACCGTTGTACTTCCGGCCGGCATCGCGGACAGTAATACAATCACGCCGGTTACCAGACTGTCGATTCCGGATAATTTTAATATTACCAGTATAGCAGCAGGTATGATAATTAACCTTATAGCTGAGTAATAAAACAGTTCTTTATCCAAAATTTCTTTCACATGTATTTCTGCCAGAATGGAACCTATCACAATCATGGAGACTGCAGTATTACAGCTTCCGATTCCGGAAAGGGTTTTTAGCATAAACCCCGGAAGTTTAAGTTGTGTAAACATTAAAACAAATCCAACAAATACTGCAATGATGCAGGGATGTGTCATCAATTTTTTTGCTGTTGACTTCCCGTCCTTATTGGTAAAAAGCTTAAGGCCTGAGGACCACATGGCAAACCGAAGGGGAATAAGAGCAACGGACGCAAATAATAGGCCCTGGCTCCCGAAGACGGATTCAACAATGGGGTTTCCCAAAAAACCTGCATTGGAACAAATAATTGCATACCGTAAAACAGCCTGTTTGTCCTTACTACTTTTTTGAAAAAGCATCCTGCTCACTATCACATAGATAACCTGGGTAATGAATGCTACCGCTAAAACTGTGATGCAATTAATTAGAATGTTGTAAGACCAATCAATCAGAAATGAATTAACAATATTACATGGGAGTATTATTTCTATAATCAGATCAGTCATTTTTTTCCTGTTATGGCTTGTAATAATACCTTTCTTCTGGGCATATATTCCAACAAGTATTAACAGAAACAAGGTTCCCTGCATATCAAGCATAGATCTCATCTCTCATCTCCATCTTAGTACTTATTACCGAATTCATACCGGTAATAGTTCATCACAGCCGTAATACCTTTGTTCTCCTCAAAGCTGTCTTTTATCTTATTAACCGGATAGGAAACCGGACGCTTTTCCAGTACTTCCGTAATTCCTAAAGCGGCCTGGTATGCCATTCTCTCAAGAGCTTCCGTAGTAAATGCCGCGGTGTGAGGTGTAACAATTACGTGTTCCATATGTAAAAGAGGATTATCGGGTTTAGGAAGATTTCCTTCAAATACATCAAGTGCTGCTCCCATGATTTTATGTTCTTTTAAGACATTGATTAGTGCACTTTCATTAATAATTTCTCCCCTTCCGGTATTAATGAGATATGCTTCCGGTTTCATTAAAGAAAGTTCCCGCTCTCCGATTATATGCTTTGTAGATATGCTTCCCGGCAAATGGAGTGATAAAAAATCAGCGGATGAAATCACTTCGTCCATGTCATCGGTGAGAAGTGCATAGTCTGTTTGTTTTTTCCCTTTTATCCTTCGGTTATAACCTATTACATGCATATTAAGTCCAAAGGCCGCAATTTTAGCCACCTGCGTACCGATATTTCCCATTCCAATAATACCAAGTGTTTTGCCGGATACATCACTTCCATACAATTTTCTCACTTCAAGATTACCGCTTTTTAATCCATTATTATAATGAATAGATTTCTTAGCAAGCATCAGTATAAGACCGATTGTATATTCTGCTACGGAGCTTTGATTGGAACTTGCAGCGTTAGTAACCTGAATTCCAAGCCTGGTCGCGGCATCCACATCGATGCAGTCGACTCCAACTCCATGCATGGCTACAACCTTTAGTTTTTTACATGATGTAAGAACCTTTTCCGTAATATTCCCATTCCGTGTCAGTATGCCGTCACAGTCGGCTCCTTCTTCCATCAGTATTTCTTCCGTTATACCGGATCCCATCTTTAGCTCATAACCTTCTTCTTTCAGATATTCAATACCTTTTTTATCAATTGGCTCCGTAATTAATATCTTATATCCCATACAGCACCTCCGTTTTTTATATATCAGGTAATTGCAAAACTATATAGTTTTCAGATATACCAAGTAATACTTGTTTCTGGTCCTTTTGCAATTACCTAATTATGATTCGAGTGTCAAAAGACAATTTTATATTATGGTTTCGTCAATTTGCACAATTAATATTTTGATTGCGTGACGCAGAATATAGTTCATTCATAACATGCTCTCGCCTGGATGAAGTTCGTAGTGGTACATAAGGCCCTAAAATGCAGGACCTAAGTACCAACGACTTCATACAGTTACTCATCGAACTATATTCTGCATCATGCTAATGTTGAATTATAGATGTGCTAATCGACAAATGTAAATTATTTGTATGGTTTTTGACGCTCGAATCCTAATTATTGATATATGAAAGTATAAAAGTATGTGCATTATCTTACAATAATCACTATGTACTGAATTAATTTAATTCATTGGACACGTTGTCCATTTTAGCATTGTCCATAAAAAAATATCGTTGACGAACAACATATATTGGCTGTATTCTTATAAAAACAGGAAAGTGCGGTGATTTAATGAGCTTAATGATCAGACATATCGTTGAAAATCAATTACTAAGAGGTGTAAAGATGGCAGCAGGTTTTTCAGGAGAATCCAATGTGATATCATGGGTTAATGTAATGGAGATTCTTGATTCACCTAACTCCGTGCAGAGAGGTGAGCTGCTTGTAACAACCGGTTATAATCTGAACGAACATGAATTATATTCCGATCTAATTTTAACACTTAAAAATAATGGTGTAAGCGGTATTGCAATTCAAACCGGATATTACATTGATAAAATACCCGGTTATATCTTAGACGAATCAGACCGGCTTGGTTTTCCTGTACTTGAAATTCCGAAAGATTTGACTTTCTCAGATATTCTTCGAATTTTGATTCAAAAAATCAATACGGGAAAATCAGAAAATGAGCAATCAGATGAAGCAGCCAAGTCCAGATTTCACTCTATTTTTGAAACACTCAAACAATATTCACAAGTATTATTTAATGAAGATACCGGCAAAGTTGCACATCTTTTTTATGTTCAGCCCATAAATCAATATGCAGTCAGTGAAACAATCGCTCTTAACTGTATGAACAGGATTAAATCCTATCTGACTGACCGGGCTGATACCTGTGAATATCATACTGGTAAAAATGGTACAGCCTCTTTTCTCATTATTTTTGAAACAGAAAATAAATACCTGTCCATGATCTACGATTTTAGTATTGAACTGACATTTTTATCTGAACAGCAGGGTATTAATTATTATGTTGGTGTTGACAGGATTAAATCTCTCGAATCCCTCTATCTTTCATTAGAGCATGTTACCGAATGTACTGATCTATTAAAGTCCATACATGCCAAAAGGGGTGTATGTTCCTACGATAATATGACTTTCATCAAAATGTTTGGGATTCTTCACCAGAATGAGCACTCGTTTGTATCAGACAATCAGGCTCTGCAGATTCTTCTTAACTATGACAGGATTAATCAAACCAATTATGTTCAAACCTTAAGATATTATCTTGCGGATAACTGCAATGCTTCAAAAACAGCAGCGCGGCTTTATATCCACCGGCATACTCTTCAAAAGCGGCTTGAAAAAATCTATGATTTATGCGGGATTAATTCAGATGATTATTTTGCAAGATTATATATGTCCATATCACTGCTTTTTCACGATTACTTTGCTTTCTAAACGACATAATTTATATAAGGACAACTTGTATATGTTTTTTATCAAAGTGACTACTCTTTTAATAAATCCCTTATAATACTTTACTTCGTTTTATCATTATGCTATTTTAAATTCAGAAATTTTAACAGATGATTGCAAAACCATAAAGTTTTTGAACATAATTTTCTTGTTTCGCGATCATCTTACAATTTTAATGCGAAAGGAGTCCGGATAATGAGAATAAAAGGCGGTTATACAAGTTATGGACAATATATTGGGATTTTAATGATGGATACGGTTTTTCCCAGACTTGTCGGAGATATAGGAAATGCCAGAACTTATAAAATTCCTGTCAAATATTACACAGTAAGAAATATCAATACGGATAAAATGAATCCATCCAATGCTGAGAAATTATTGCTTCAGCCTTTCATTGAGGCTGCAAAAGAATTAGAAAAAGAAGGCTGTAAGGCAATTACTACAAGCTGCAGTTTTCTGACCGGATTTCAAAAACAACTTGCTGATGCCGTTAATATCCCTGTTTTTACCAATACATTGATTCTTGCTCCTTTTATCCATACCATGCTGAACAGCAAACTAAAAATAGGGATTTTAACCGAACGGGCAGACCTTATACATGATGATACCTTTAAACAGCTTGGCTGGTCAAGTAATGATATTCCAGTTAACATAAGCGGTATGACAGAGGATTCACCATTCTCAAAACTCTTTATCCATGACAATCTGGAAGAAGACCTTGAGGTACTGGAGGATTGTATCAAAGAACTTACTTTAAGACACATGGAGCAAAATCCCGATACCGGTGCAATCATCCTGGAATGCACCAATTTCGCTCCATTTACTAATCTTATACAAAACATATCAGGTATTCCAGTTTTTGGAATAAATCAACTGCTTGAATATATGGATTCCTGTATCAGTGCACCTGAATATTATTAGTCTAATATACTTACCGTGAGGCACGCTTTTCTCACGGTAATGCTTTTATTTTTATATCTTCATATTCATTATTTGGATAAATTCGGATTTTAAATTTCCGTGATAATCTACTATTTCATGAATTCGTTTGAATTACATTAGTTTTTCTTATATTATTCTGCTGCACCTCTCCTATTAACCAGCTAGTTTAGCATTTCCTTACTCTATCAATTCAACTTTTTTAAAATCTTATATTCACTCTCCTTTGTTCAATTTCGTTAAGCATTTGTTGCTCTGAGTAATATCACTTATGCTAATTATTTACTCAATTACAAGGCCATTAGAATATTTCTGATATTTTATGAGAAAATATTACAAGACTCATTCCCATGAATAAATTCACATTCCAAGTTTGAACAAATTAAAAAAAGCCGAGGTGATACTATGACAAATGAAAAACTGGCTCCTAATGAAACCATGCAAATTCATGAAGTACTTAATCTAAAGACAGTTTGCATGTCCACTTCAAAAATGATGGAGGGAGTTGTATTCGATCAGGATCTAAAAGCATTATTAGAACGTGATGTTCAGCAATCCATTATATCCATCCAAACATTACAAAAATTATTGGAGAAAGCACCGCTTATCAGATAATACCGGATTAAGCAAAGTGATATTAGAAGGAGGTAACACATTGATTAATGACTATCTAGAAATAAGAAATGCCGAGGGAATGCCGAAACTTGTTGATACAACAATGTCTACGGCGTTCTTATTAAATTCCAAAAGCGGAGTAAGAAATATTGCAATTGCCCTCACAGAAGCAGCCTCTCCTGAAGTCAGAACCGTATTGCGGAACGAACTAACAAATGCGATACGTATGCATGGAGAAATAACAGCACTCATGATTGAGAAAGGTTGGTTCCATCCTGTGGAACTGGAAAAACAATTTCAGATGGATCTGGAATCCTCAACAACCGCTGTACAGATAGCAAGTATGGATTTATTTCCAGGTGATACCAGCAGACGAGGAACCTTTGCAACACTTGATAAATAAAGAGGGAGGAAATAATAAATGAAAGCGGTAACATTTCAGGGTATTAAAAAAGTAATGGTTAAAGAGGTTCCGGCTCCAACCATTCAAAAGCCGGATGACATTATAGTAAAAATAACAAACAGTGCAATCTGTGGTTCTGACTTGCATCTGATTCACGATATGATTCCTAATCTGCCTCAGGATTATATTATTGGGCATGAGCCCATGGGAATTGTTGAAGAGGTGGGTTCGGAAGTTACTAAGGTAAAAAAAGGGGATCGTGTTATTGTACCTTTTAACGTTAGCTGCGGTGAATGTTATTATTGCACCCATGGGCTTACTTGTATGTGTGATAACTCCAACCCGAATGGAGAAGCAGGAGGATTTTTTGGTTATTCGGAAACTTTCGGCGGATATCCGGGCGGCCAGGCAGAATATATGAGGGTTCCTTACGGTAATTTTACACCATTTCGCATTCCTGATGATTGCGAATTAGAGGATGAGAAACTGGTGCTGATTTCCGATGCGGTATCTACAGCCTATTGGAGTGTATTAAATGCAGGGGTTGAAAAAGGCAATACCGTAACCATATTAGGATGTGGTCCGGTAGGTTTACTGGCTCAAAAATTCGCTTGGATCTTTGGTGCGGAAAGAGTTATTGCCGTAGATTATATTGACTATCGTTTAGAACATGCAAAAAAACATAATAAAGTGGAAACCGTTAATTTTGAACAACATCAAAATACAGGGGAATACCTGAAAGAAATAACCCATGGCGGAGCAGATGTAGTTATAGATTGCGTCGGTATGGATGGAAAAATGACCCCTATGGAATTTGTAGGTTCGGGTCTTAAACTTCAAAGTGGTTCCTTAGGAGCTTTTGTAATGGCAACACAGGCCGTAAGAAAAGGCGGTATGATTCAAGTAACCGGAGTATACGGAGGCCGTTATAATGCGTTTCCTTTCGGGGATATTATGAACCGTAATGTTAATGTGAGAACAGGACAAGCTCCCGTAATACCTATTATGCCGACTCTTTATAACCTGATCGCCAAAGGCAAGGTAGACCCCAGTGACATAATTACCCATAAGCTTCCTCTTGAACAGGCACCTTTTGGTTATGAAGCATTTGACACTAAAACCGATAACTGTATCAAAGTTGTCTTAAAACCTTAATAAGAAAGGAGAATAACTATGCAACAGCAGGACCTTGCACCAAACGAAACTATGCAGCTGCATGAAATATTAACATTGAAAAACTTATGCCTGACAAAATCAATTACTATGTCTCCATTAATTTCAGATGAAGAATTAAAAACCATTATAAAAAATGATATTCAAAAATCCGTGCAGCATATCAAAGAGTTAAGAGAGTATCTGGATGAATCCATGATTGCCTCCTCAGGCAATAAAGAATAATATCTATTGATAGAAAGAAGGTTGTTTATGAATGCATTAATAGAAAAATTAACAGGTATGGATAAAATGAGTGATCAAGTCATAGCAACAGATTTTTTGGTTTCAACGAAAAGCGGTGTCCAAAATTATGCCGTAGCTATAACGGAAACCTTATCACCACAACTTAAGAATACCCTGATTAATCAGTTAAATGACATGATTGCATCTCATGAAGCTATTAGTGATTATATGATGAAAAAGGGTTATTATCATGCTTATGATTTACAGGAGCAATATAAAGTTGACAGGAACGCTACTGATACTGCTTTGAGCCTCAAAGATTTTATACATTAACCAATCTTCCTTGTATATATATAATAAATATAGGGTTGTCGCACTAAATGCGGCGCCCTTTTTCATTAGAGATGTTTATCACATTTTAGGGTATCAAAATAGCGTGTGATTATTATCCAACAGAGACACGTTCTCACTCGGTTGCCGCCATCGGTACATAAGGTCGTGGCAGATAAGTGATTCTGCCACAACCTTATGTACCGATGGCGGCAAACGGTCTCTTAATGGATTAATAATCACACGCTAGTCTTTTTACAAATCTATGTGATAAACATTCAAGATTTCTGAGGCGCCGTCCTACTTTTTCGACAACAAAATAAATCCCAAACTTCGGAAAGTAAGGGATTTATGGTAAAATATTTGTATGCGATTACAAAAATGCCGAATCAATTAAACACTCCAAATCAAAGACCGGGTATATGAGTGAAAAAACAACCTATAAATGCAGTGATTGCAGCGGGTGTTCCTACAAAAATGATTGTATTAAGGGAAACAATTGCAAAACACCTTTGGAGGAACGAAATAAGGTTCTTCAGGCAGCGAAAAAGTTTATACAACATAGATATATGATTGTATTTTGAATATGATAATTATTATCATTTAACCGCTTTGTCCTTGACGCTGCTAAAACCGTATGATATATTTCAGGAGTTAGTATATACTTAACTCTGCTTGAGCAGAAAAATATTGCACAATATGGAGGTGTTTTCAATAAAGAATAAACAATTATTATTTGAGAATATGGGGGTATATGTCATTACAATATTCCTCTTACTGGCTGCAATCATTTTTTCTTTATGCTTTTCCGCCTCAGTTGGACAAGCTGATGTTCCCCTTAGGCAAACATATGAAATACTGGTTAACAAAATATCAGGAGGTGTTTTAGGCTCTCTTAACGATATACCAAATTCCTTTGTTAACATTGTCTGGCAGGTTAGAATTCCAAGAGTTATTTTTGCAGTTTTTATAGGTATGGCTCTAGCAGTAAGTGGCGCCGTTATGCAGGCTCTGGTACAAAATCCCCTTGCTGATCCGTATATATTAGGTATTTCATCCGGTTCATCCCTTGGGGCTACTTTCGCTATTCTGATTGGATTTGGCGGCGGATCAATTTTCTCTCAGTTTGGCTTGGCATTTAGTGCCTTTATAGGTGCAGTGATCGCCTCACTTGCAGTTTTACTGCTTTCCAGCGTTGGCGGAAGGATGACTTCTATGAAGCTAGTGTTATCCGGTTCGGTTATCAGCGCCTTGTGCAGCTCATTTTCCAGTATTATTGTCTATTTCGCAAACAACGCAGAAGGAATGAAAACAGTTACGTTTTGGGCAATGGGAAGTCTCGCTGCATCAAGCTGGAGCAAAGTACCGATACTCATTATTACCGTCAGTGGGATAACCGTATTTTTCCTTTTCCAGCACCGTATACTTAACACTATGCTGTTAGGCGATGAGGCTGCCGCTACATTAGGTATTCCTCTTTCCAAGTATAGAAGGTTTTATATGCTGCTGACTTCACTTTTAACAGGAGTTGTTGTTGCATATTCAGGAATGATTGGTTTTATAGGCCTTATTATCCCCCATATTGTAAGAGGTTTCATCGGCTCCGATCATAAACGTTTGGTTTTAACAACAGCATTAATTGGCTCACTGTTCCTGATATGGGCAGATGTAATTTCCAGAGTAATCGTAGAAAATGTCGAACTGCCAATTGGTATCATTACATCAATTATAGGTGCACCGATGTTTATCTATATCATTGTGAAAAGGGGCTATAATTTTGGAGGATAATATGCAGCTTAAAGTTCAGAATCTACACGTTTCAATCGACAAGAAAGAAATAGTAAAAGATGTTTCCCTGCTTGTGAGAAACAGGCAATTTGTTGGAATTATCGGCGCTAATGGCTGTGGTAAGTCAACCATGCTGAAAAGTATTTATAAGTGCTTAAAGCCAAAAGAAGGCTCCGTATTTTTAGATGATATTGACTTGCTGAAAACACCGTCTAAAAAGGTTTCTCAGAAAATGAGCGTGGTTGGTCAGTTCAATGAATTAAATTTTGATTTGACCGTATTTCAAATGGTTATGCTTGGCAGAACACCACACAAGAAGCTATTAGAGTCCGATACAAAAGAAGACATTGATATTGTTCATGGAGCAATAAAGCAAACCAATTTAACAGAATATATTGACAGAAGCTATTTAACATTGTCCGGCGGAGAGAAACAGCGTGTCATATTGGCTCGGGCAATTGCCCAGCAGCCTGCTTTTCTGGTGTTGGATGAACCGACTAATCATCTGGATATCCGATATCAGCTTGAAGTACTCTCCTGTGTTAAAAAATTGAATATTGGCGTGCTTGCCGCACTACACGATCTGCAAATGGCTGCAGAATACTGTGATTATATTTATGCTATGAAAAAAGGTAAAATTATCGCACACGGACAACCAAAGGAGCTTTTTACCGAAGAACTGGTTGCTGCTCTATATGATGTTAATTGTAAGATTTATGAGAATCCCATCACTCACAATTTAAGCTTTGTATATCAAATTTAAGGAGACTACTATGAAAAAAATATTAGCGATTTCACTGGCATTAATCTTAACCTTTGCACTAGGCGGCTGCAGTACGAAAGGACAGGTAACATCGGGTGGAACGGAAACCAAAATCGTCACGGAAGAAAAACAGACAGATACCAAAGATGAAACCCAGGCGGAAACTTCTGCCGAAACCACTGTTTCTGAAAGTACCGGCACAGTTTATCCCCTCACTGTTAAAAACTATACGAAAGCAGAAGGCGGCACTGAATGGGAAGAAAAAGATATTACCTTTGATAAAGCACCGGAACGAATCGTTGCAACGACCCGTACTGCTGCTGAATTTTTGATTCACCTTGGACTCGCTGATAAAATCGTAGGGGTAGGCGGTGTATTTGGTGAACCGGATGCTACCGTGGAGGATGAATTCGACAAACTCACTAATCTTGGCAAGTCCTATATTGGTAAAGAGGTTGCAATGAGTGTTAATCCTGATTTTATTTTTGGCAGGGGTGGACTTTTTGACAATGCTGACTGGGGTGTAGGAACGGTTGATGATTTAAATGAAATGGGTATAAAAACATATGTTATGGAATCTTCCATAACCGGCGGTACCTTTGATTCCATTTACAAGGATATTGAAATGATCGGAAAAATTTTTAATGTATCAGAAGAAGCAGAAAAATTCGCGGGTGAATTAAGGGCAAGACAACAGGCAGTTGAAGAAGCTTTAAGTGTTATTAAAGAAGATAAAACCTTTGCCTATATACACACCAGCGATCCGGAAAGTCTGTTGATCTACTCAGCTTATAACGAAACTTTCTTTAACGACATGTTCCGAATGCTCAAGCTTCAAAATGTATTTGAAGATGTACAGGGTGATGTCAGTGTAGAATCATTAATTGAGGCCGATCCGGATGTTCTTGTAACTTTACAATGGGCTACGGAAAGTGAAGATGCAACACAATCAGATGGGAAGGCAAACCTGAATGATGTTCTTACCAATCCAAAACTGGAAAGTTTGAATGCCATTAAAAACCAGCAGGTGTTCGTTGCCGATTACAATCATCTGTTTGGTTATAGCTATCAGAGTTTAGATGGACTGGAAAGACTTGCAAAACAGTTGTATCCGGAATTATTTCAATAAGAAAGTATAAAAACCAACTTTCTTTTATACCGGCTGTATTTTAAAATACAGATATAACTCAGAGCAGTATGGCATGTTGAACGAACATGATAATACTGCTCTGTATTTTTAATTTGTATTCCATTGTATCTAAAATGCTGCATATAATTTCTTCACCGGCGGCTTATCATGAATAATAGCTGTCATTTCTGATTAATTGAGGTAATCGGCTTATCCATACATCATTCGAACTGTAACTGCAGGATAATATCAATCCCTGCTCCGCTTTTTTACAAATCTCATATTTTAATATGCATAAAAAGCCACGCCGTCTGTCTCATAACTTTTAACATTTTTATCAAAACTTAATTCTCCTGGTTTTCCTATAACTTTCTTCTCCATAACCCTGCCTGCACCAATATAAAGCTGATTAACCGTATCCGCAGGAACCGAGAGCGCATCATGAGATGCATATACCGTGTCAAAATCCTTTAACATGCCCTGCAGCTTCTTCATGCTGGCACGGAAAGCTTCGAAATTACGGCCGTTTCCAAACATATATATCTTTCCTGTCTGAATACTGTCTCCTCCGATCAGGAAATGTTTCTCTCTTTCAAGGAGCGCGATACTTCCGGGAGTATGTCCAGGCAGCAGTATTACCTCGAAACGGTAACTGCCCAGGTTGATGATATCTCCCTCCCAGATAGGTTCCATAGAAACCGTATCTCTATTCTCATGCTTATTCTTATAATAGTCAAATTCAGCAGGATGCATAAAACGTTTCTCAAACTGACCAGCACCCCCACATGATCACCGTCCCCATGTGTAAAAATTACTGTAACCGGAAGTTTTGTAATTTGTTCTACATATTCTTTCAGATTTCCTCCGCCGACTCCCGTATCAATTAGCAGCGCTTCCTTGTCTCCCTCAATCAGAAAGCTTCGAACAAAGTCCTGTTCGATACTGTAAAAACCCTTGGCGATTTTAACCGTGTTATAACTTGTCATATTTATACTCTCCTTAATCTCTGATGATATGTACCTATAAATATTCTTAATATTGTTTATCATAATAAATTTAATAATAATACTATTTAATGCTGTAATTAATAATGCTCTATAATAATTTATTCTCAATTATATAATCCATATACCTTTTTGAGACCAGCTGCCCTTCTCCACGCTTTAAGCATTCAAGGGCAGTTTCCAGTATATCCGGCCTTATCTCATTCATTTTGGAGGCATTTATATTTTTAAACCGTATCGTCTGTTCATATAGATGCTTTTCTTCGTTTAATAATAATTCTATCTTATTGCATTCATCACTAAAATCACAGATGAAAGTTCCCTTACTATCAATCGTGATATCATCAAGTGAATAACTTCTCTGACAAAAGCGTATCTTTCTTAAACTTCCTAATTTATAGTCAAAACTTCTTTTCAGAAGTATTTTATCATTCAATGAGTCAAGATATACACAAAATCCAATCGATTTCTGTATCAGGTTTTCGTACCAGGATATCTGGTTATCATAACAGCTTTTATTGATTCCTAATACATAAATGGGAATAATTTGATTGTCTTTGTAATATTTATCTCTTTCCTGAAATTTTACGATACTACTATGCTGTAAATGGTAATCAATGGCTATATCATTCCTCTTGGGATTTGTTACATAACAGGTGTTAAATAAGCCATTTTTCATTTTATATCTAGCATGTATTTCACCATCGGGAAAACTTTTTCTAAGTAAAGTATACAGCAGTCTTTTACCCTTTTTCAGTTCTTCCGATTCAGTTAAATTTCCGTATGGGCAGGATTGTTTATCATAATGGGCAAAGTATGGCTCCTTAATTGGTCCAGCTGCTAAATAGACTCTCCCGCCGCACTCACTGCAAGTTAATTTACCTCTATTGGCAGCTAATTTCCACTCTTCTACAAGCTCATTGATATAATAATGTTGTTTATCCTTTAAATTATAGGTACATATTTCTTTACCATTATAAAAACAATTCTCCATATTACACTCCATGCATTGGGCAAGTTTACTTGCGAAACTGCCCATACTAGCTCCCATTGCATGCTGCATCTGCTTACAGATGTGGCACTACCAGCGGGTATAAATTATGCTTTTCAATAAATCACACTTACGCAACATGGCCGTTTATCAGCCGCAACTGTTGCATGAAAATCAGATGAAAAATGCACAGCAGTTTCTTCTTCACACTAAATCCACTTGGAATTAATGTTTAAATATTATTTATTATTAATTTTACCATAAAGTAATTGATTATAGTATATATCCTCAATAAAAAAGTGGTCTTTTATCCGTCCCTCTAATTCATAACCATTTTTTTCAAGTATACGGGCAGAACCAATATTGGCATCTACTACACTGGCATGTAGTTTGTGAAGTTTAAGCGTATCAAATGCAAAATCAGTTAGCAATGCAACGCTCTCAGATCCATAACCCTTTCCCCAATAATCTTTGTGAAAAACATAACCAATTTCGGCGTGATTAGTGATTTGGTCAAAATCGAAAATCATAACCGTCCCGATAATTGCCTGCGTTGCTTTCAGTACAACGGAAGCATACATATGAGTACCTGCAGCCTCTCGTTTTAACATAGTTTCAATAAATTCCCTTGTTTCATCCACGGTTTTCATTAGCTTCCAGCCGATAAAGCGGGAAACTTCTTCATCTGATGCATAAGTATGAATCTCCCTGGTATCATCTGCTACTAATGATTTAAAGCAAATATTGTCCGTTTCCAAGGTATGAAATAATCTTAAATTTGTATTCATCATTTCTCCTCTCACATTGATTTTTTTCCAATTAGTTTGGCAATTGCCTAAGATTTATTTTTCTATTCACCATCTGCAATATTTGGCTAAAAATAATATTATCTGTCAAGCATTATAGTATTAATTATGATAAAATTCAAACATAAATTAAGTATCAATGGATCAATGTCAGATTAGATGCCATATGTAATACTAAAATTAATCATATGGTTGTTTAAAGGTTGGAAGAAAATAATAAAAGAAAGGAAAGGTGTTAAGATGAAAAAGGAATTTCATGTAGCGGTTACAGGAAGTGATTTTGCAGAGGGTACGAAAGAACATCCGTTTAGGACGATTTCAAAGGCAGCAAAGGTTGCGGAAACAGGAGATACGGTTATAGTCCATGAAGGTGAATACCGTGAATGGGTAAGACCTGAACACAGCGGTTACAGCAATCTTAGCAGAATTACATACGAAGCTGCCGAGGGCGAAAAGGTTATAATCAAAGGTTCTGAGAGAATCCAGAGCTGGGAGAAAGTAGTGGGAACAGTATGGAGAACAATCCTTCCCAATTCCTTCTTTGGTGAATTCAACCCTTATAAAGAAATTCTTACAGGTGACTGGCTGATTTATACTCCCGGTATTTACCGCCATTTAGGCGATGTTTATTTAAATGGGGTATCATTTTATGAAGCTAACTCTTTAGATGAAGTAAAAAATCCGGTAGAACGCACCGGAGTAGTTGCTGTTCCATGGACCGGAAAGTTTGAGAAAATCCTTCATCCGGAGCAAACCATTTACCAGTGGTATAGTATGGTAGATGATGAAAATACTACAATTTATGCAAACTTTCAAGGAGTGGACCCTAATAAAGAATTTGTTGAAATTAATGTTAGAAAATGCTGTTTTTACCCTATGAAAACAGGTTTGAATTATATTACTGTAAGAGGATTTGAGATGTCACAAGCTGCATGCCCGTGGGCACCTCCGACAGCCGATCAGCCAGGCCTTCTAGGAGTAAATTGGAGTAAGGGATGGATTATTGAAAATAATATTATCCATGATGCTAAATGCAGTGCTATCAGTATTGGCAAGGAAGCATCTACCGGACATAATCTCTGCTCAAGAAGGCATCAGAAACCTGGCTACCAGTATCAGATGGAAGCGGTTTTTCGCGCACTCCAGATTGGTTGGAGCAAAGAGAAAATCGGTTCCCACATTATTAGAAATAATTGTATCTATGACTGCGGACAAAATGGCATAGTTGGGCATATGGGAGGTATATTCAGCGAAATCTATAATAACCATATCTATAATATTGCCGTTAAACATGAGTTTTTCGGTTATGAAATCGCCGGGATTAAGCTGCATGCAGCAATTGACGTAAAGATACACCATAACCGTATTCATAACTGTACCTTGGGTACATGGCTTGACTGGCAGGCTCAGGGAGTACGGGTAAGTAATAACCTGTTTTACAATAACGACCGTGATTTGATGGTGGAAGTAAGCCACGGCCCGTATCTGGTTGATAATAATATTTTTGCTTCTGATTATTCCTTTGATAATGTTTCACAGGGCGGCGCATATGTAAACAATCTGTGCTGTGGTAAAGTGCGCCTGGCAAAAGTACCGGACCGCTCTACACCGTACCACTTTCCTCATACTACAGAAGTAGCCGGTACAGCAGTGGTATATGGCGGTGATGACAGATTTTATAATAATATCTTTGTCGGTGGTGAGGGCATAGAGGATTGCGGTACAGCGGGATATAATCCCAATACGGCCTCCTACGAAGAGTATATCGAAAAAGTATTAAATCACGGTGTCGGAGATCTTGAAATATTTATGAAAACCGAACAACCAGTATACATCTTTGCTAATGTTTATTTAAATGGTGCAGATGGCTTTAACCGTGAAACAGCCAGCTTTAGCAAGAAAGAGTTTGACCCTAAGATTAAGATTGTTGAAGAGGGTAAGGAAGTTTATCTGGAAATGAACGTGTGTGAAGATATGCTAGATATACCAACTAAAATCATTTCCACTCAGACACTTGGCACAGTTCGTATCGTAGATGCCATTTTCGATGACCCAAATGGAAATACGATCGTATTGGATAACGATTATACTGGTGTTAAAAGGTCAGAAAAACCGGCAGCCGGACCTATAGAGGATCTGAAATCAGGTTTCAACCGTATTAAAGTATGGGGATGATCCCTCAAATAATAATAATTTAACACTTAAATAATACATACATTCGGGCATAATGAAGGGAATCCAAATACTGACAGGGCTGTTCCAACAGCCCTGTTTTTAGGATGTAAAATTCCGAAAGAGCTTTTGGATCTTTGCAATCCATTGTAACATTATTTAGTAATATTTCTTCAGACACATTACTCCGCCTCCAAAATCTTACAATCACTTTTCCACAACTGAAATACATTCTTATAAGATTTCAATTTGTTTTTTGGTACATAAAACGTCATAGTAAAATGAGCGGCACCTTTTACCCCAACCAGCTGTGGAGGATTTCCCTTAAATACAGCTGTACAATTAGTAGCAGCTCTCTGATTGTACTTTTTTAGGCTTTTAGGCAATATAATCTTCTGAGGTCCTCCCTCACCGTTTAAATCAAGATTTAGTGATCCTTCCGCTACATATTCCACACCCTCCGGTACAACTAGATTGCCATGAAAACTGGCAGCATAAAGCAGATTTTTTCCGTTTTTCGTATATAACCAACCATTTTTATCACTTTTAAAGTAACGGCTTTTTTTCTCCACTACCACTCCTCCCATGTATGCATTATCTCCATAGGTTATTGGGCGTTCTCCCATTTTTTTAACCGAGGCAGGAATCGTAATTTTCTTTGTAGGCATCTCTAGATAAATACAGTGATCCCCCATTTCCTCAAGGCTTTTTGGTAATATCACATATCCACCTGATAATTCCCCTTCTGCCTTAGAATCATACCACCAATTATTTAGGGCATAATCCCCCAGTTTCTTTACCGTGGATGGCAGCTTGCATTTCGTTCCGCTTAAAGCATAATCACCTATTTCTTCAAGGCCTTCATTTAGATTGAGTATGATTCTACCGCATATAAATGTCTCAAATGAACTCTCTCCTATTGATTTGATGGTAGACGGTAAGGTAATTTCAATACTTTCATTGCAAAAATCCGTATAAGCGGAACATCCCCGAAATGCTCTTTTTTCAATTATACTCCGCCCTTCTTCAAACGTTATATTCATTGGACCTATTGTGTTAAATGCATCTTCATCAATCCGAACATCCTTTGGAATACACAAAGATACTTTTTTCATATTAACAGCCTGATTCGGAAAAGTAATATCATCCTGGATATAGAAAGCCATCTCTCCAATCTCTGTAATTTTCTCAGGTATGACTATTGTCCTTGCCGTATCATATCCGCCTAAATACTCGATTATTTTTGTTCCATGAATTTTAAAATCACCATCTATTTCATATCCCAGTACCTTTTCTTCATTTGCATAGCTTAATTTCATTGTTTTCATAACACCATACCGGTTTAATGGGGAAGTCAGATAATATTTTTCATCCACCAGATATACCACTTCCGTAAACTCTCCCATTGTTCGAGTTGAAACAGGCTGCCCGAATTTGGCAATGCAATCCTCCTGAAAGGAACATATGGTAATACCATCTACCTCGAAAGACCTTACCGATGTCCAGAAACCGGAACCCATTTCAAATGACGCTCCTGCTACAAGTCCGGAATCTTTATCCTCCACCAGTGTAATATCTCCTGGGGCGCCGTTGTATGCTGTTTTATAATCGGTCATTAAATCAACCAGATTGCAGGGAGTACCTGTATCCAGTCCACTATAATAAATCAGCTCTCCGGTATAGCCGATTCCCTCCTCAGTACTTCCCCCGATTTCAGCAGTCAGTTTCATACCATTAAATATAAATTTTCCTTTATACTCAGTTCCATAGCCGCACTCTGTAAGATCATCTTCCTTTACCTCATTAAAGGAAAACTGATAAGAACCGTCTTCCTGTTTCAAAGCAATGGCAGAATCGAGTATACAATATTGCTGACTGATTGAAAATAACAGCTTATCTTTCGAAATCCCAGTGATAACAAGTTTTACATTCGGGTTCGTATATTCCGTCTGCCCTGAATCCACCGATGCCTTATCATACCAAACACCAAGATAGCTAGACAACGAATCCGCATTCTTGTCTTCCTTATCCGCTGAAACACTTGGCTTATCTTCCGCTGCTGTGCATATAAATGTTCTGCCAAAGCACAATATTAATAAAAACCCAATACTTATATATCTTGCGGCTCTTGATTTAAACTTCATCCTCACATTCTCCATTTCAAAATGTATCTATTTCCTTTATTTTACTAAATGTAGAGATGGAATTCAATAAATTATAATTTAAAGATATGTATACTATTCGACAGGCTTTTCTTTTACATGTATCTTTGTAAACATTTTATAAAGTATCAAAACAAAATGGATGACCGGCAGGATCAATCATTACGGTCCATAGGTCTGAGAATTGCTCCTTTGCCTTCGCAGCTCCACATGTAATTGCATATTCCACCATATAATTCATATGGTCTTTCCCATCCGAGCATTCGGATGTAAAAATCTGAAAGAGATTTTGGATCTTTACAATCCATTGTAATATTGCCTAATAAGATTTGTTCCGTCATATTACTCTACCTCCAAAATATAATTAATTCGATTAATCTTAGTAAAATAAAAACCTGCTGAATTTTAAGCAGTACCTCCTACTGCTCCACCCCAGTAATTACAGTGTATTAATAGCATTACCCTCTATAACAGCTCCAATAAACATGATAAGTAAACCTATTATCAATACCAACTTTTCTTCTTTTGTCATTTGGATATCTCTTATTTTCCGTGTAACGGTATTTTTGCCGCTGGTCAATACCGTTGAAATATGTGCAATCGCACAGGTAATAAACAACTGCCCCGTCATCTCCCAAAGACCCGCCCTGTGTATGAGATCAAAGGTCCTGATAATCCTGCCAAGGAGAGGAACAGCTTCTCTCTCCACTGAAAATGACCAAGTACCCAATACTGTGGCGTTTATGCAAATCATCGTAAAAAAGCCCAGGTATCCGATAGAAAGATAATTATCATCCAATTCTTTTTTCTGGCCAAAAAGGCTGCCAAATACAATAACTAATACCGAAATCATATTATAAAAGAATATTTGGAATATGAGAATGAAAGTATTAACGGAAGTTTCCCACTGTTGTAAGGGATTTTTGTTTTTCAATAATCCCTCAGGAAGAAAATAATAACTTAAAATCGTTACTCCAAAAAATAAGATCATAAAAAGCAGAAATGCATAAATAACACGCTCCCATACACTATCACTGCTCAGCTTTTTATGAAAATAATTCAACATACTATATACCACCTTTCTATAATAAACTGATTCATATAAGCTACTCTTTGTGCTTATCATTTTCTTCAGCAATTTTATCCATCTGCTGTTTTGCTTCCGACGACAAAGTGTCTATCAGATAATTGCGGTTTTTCCCCTTCATTTCCTGATATGCCTGATTTAAACTATTATTTGCCTCTTCAATATCCGCCTTTAAATCTCTGGCAGATAGTAAGGCACAACCTGCCCCTCGGATAATGATCTGCTGTAAACCATCCGATGTTGCAACCGTAATATCATATTTATTCCGATTGGAATGGGCAAACTTTTCAATATACTGATCCGCCGTTTGTGCCTCTTTCGTATAGACCATATGAATATTATGGTAGTCGATGATTTCCTCATTATGTCCTTCTACGCGGTACGCATCAAATACAACAATAATCTGACATTTTCGAATTCCCTGATAATTACTTAATATATCAAGTAATTTCATTCTTGCACCGTCCATATTGTCATCTATATGTTCTTTTAGCTCAGGCCAAACATGGATAATATTATATCCATCCACAAGGAGATATTTTTCTCTGGTTTCTCTCTGAATGTTTGTACGAGGGGAAGGGGCATAATAGCTGTCTCTGGCTGTTTTACGTTTTTTCCAGGTTGATTTTTTACCCTGGTTCGAATAGAAAGTTGAATTTATAATATGGTCGATCTCCTCCAAACTGATAAAGCTCTCTTCCACATATGTCTCCTTGTTTGGAGATAATACACTTGGTGAATTTTCCCTTTTTTGAAGATATCCTTCCACATGCATGTAATCCTTCACTTTATCCCAATCCACCAAAAAGCCGGAACCATGTGCACAAAAAACAGAACCTGTCGGATTGATAATATCTCTTTCCGAATCATACCCAATACCTTTGATAACTTCTTCCGCATTATGGCATGGTTCGTAACCTTTCAGACTGCAAAACAACCTGCCAAGTCCTTTCGTATACGCAATTACCTCTTTCTGGTAGTTTCTCATAGTAATAACCGCTGCACTGCCAATCAGTATTGCCATCTCACCGTTTGTCTGGGATATTTCGCAGGTACCATACATTTTTTCTATATCAGTCATAGCCCTTCCCACCATTTTCTCCGGTAATTCCAGTTGAAAACTATAATAAGGTTCCAGAAGTATGGACTTAGCTTCTTTTAATCCCTGGCGTACAGCGCGGTAAGTAGCCTCCCTGAAGTCCCCGCCTTCGGTATGCTTATTATGGGCACGTCCTGAGATTAGTGAAATTTTCATATCGGTAATCGCTGCTCCGGTTAGAACTCCTTTATGTTTTTTTTCTTCCAGATGGGTTAAGATAAGTCTCTGCCAACTTTTCGCCAATATATCTTCACTGCAATTTAAACCAAACTCCAGACCGCTTTCCGGTTCACCCGGTTCCAATAACAGATGAACCTCCGCATAGTGCCGTAATGGCTCAAAATGACCCACGCCTTCTACGGTATTGGTTATGGTCTCTTTGTATACAATTCTTCCCGAATCAAAAGCTACCTCCACACCAAACCGGGTTTTAATAAGGCTTTGCAAAATCTCTATCTGTACCTCTCCCATGATTTGTGCCTGAATTTCCTGTAGTCCCTCATCCCAGACGATATGAAGCTCCGGCTCTTCTTCTTCAATCTGACGTAATTTAGGGAGCATTTCTCTCGGATCACAACCCATCGGCAATAAGATCTGATAGGACAATACGGGTTCTAGTACAGGTGCGGCAGAAGCTTCCTCTATTCCTAAGCCCTCACCCGGCCTGGTCTTACTAAGTCCTATGACTGCACCTACCGAACCTGCCCCTAACTCATTCACCGCCTCGAATTTCGGTCCGGAATAGATTCTTAACTGATTGACTTTCTCTTCCCACATGCCATTAGTAAGGACATCTTTCACCTTAAGTTTCCCGCCTGTAATTTTCATATAAGTAAGGCGGTTTCCCTGCTCATCCCTTGCTATTTTAAATATCTTGGCCCCAAATTCATCCGGATAAGCCGGTATCATGGCATACTTTGCAATACCTTCCATGAATTGATCAACACCGTATAATTTTAAAGCCGATCCGAAATAGCATGGAAACACTTTACGGTCTCTTATCGCCATAGTAATCTGTCCGTTTTCAACCTGCCCAAACTCCAGATAAGCTTCCAGCATTCCCTCGTCACACATAGCCAGCTGGTCAAAAAAATCCTCGGTCCTAACTTGTCCAAATTCAATGCATCCGTCATCCAACTGCTGCTTTAATTCTTTTAGCAGCTTTTCTTTATCCGTCCCGTTCTGATCCATCTTATTTATGAATAAAAAAACCGGTATCTCGTACATTTCAAGGAGACGCCATAATGTTTTGGTATGTCCCTGAACACCATCGGCACCGCTTATTACTAAAATGGCATAATCCAGGACCTGCAGGGTTCTCTCCATTTCGGCTGAAAAATCCACATGCCCCGGGGTATCCAGTAGGGTCATCTGTGTATCCTCTATTTCTAACATGGCCTGTTTGGAGAAAATGGTAATTCCTCTTGACCTTTCTAAATCATAGGTATCTAAAAAGGCATCCCCCTTGTCCACCCGGCCCAATTTTCCGATTTTACCGCTTAGATAAAGCATACTTTCCGATAATGTTGTTTTACCCGCATCCACATGTGCCAGTATTCCTATCACTAATTTTTTCATAATCTATTTCAAATCCTTCGTTAATTGTCTGTTTAAAATGGAGCTGTCTTACTATAGCCTGAATTTCCTTAGACAACCCCATTGTTTTTTATTATGATACCAGTTTCATTGGAATCTGACAATTTTATCGAACTACTTTCCTGTATTTTCAATCAATGTTTTGGTATATCCTTATAATCAGCAGTTTCCTTTTCCATCAATAGAACAGTAATTCGCGGTTTTTACCGGTTTTTCCACTTCTAAAAAATCATATACATCAAATGTTTTTGTTCCATCCTCCAGAATAAAAAAAGGAATACCGATTTTGCCGTCATTTTTAATCTGGGTAAATATTTCATCATTATCACGATAGGATAAAAATTCTTTTAGGGTAACTGTATTTTTTGTGATATTCCTGTAATCCAACTGAATATCTGCAGATGTACTTAATTCAGCTTTTGCCTCAACACAATCCGGACAAATCTCCGTACCATACATAATTACTTTCATTCCGATTCAATCCTCCTTAATCCAACTAATAATCTGCCTCATATTTAGAATATGATTTAAATAGTTTATATATATTGTTTATTTAAAAACATTATAACATGAATTCTTATATTTATACAGCAGGAAAGTGGAACCCAGTTTGTTATAACAGGAACATATAACAAAAACAGGGCATAAGTACTTTGCCCTGTTTTTGTAAACTGCCATATATTTTTTAAAAAACTATTTTATCAATGTATCACTTAATCGTGCCGTTCGTCCATATTATCGTATGTTTCACAGAATCTGCCCATAAAAGAGGGTTTTTCTTCTGCTGCATTAAGATGTGAAATATCTCCAAAAGAGCTTACTCGAAAGTATGCCGTTCCTTTTCTGCGTTCCTCGGTATTTAAAATGGTCACGGATGTGGGAGCGGCAAAAAAACCATGCCACATAACCATCGGAGAGATTCCTAAAAGATGACCTAACATTACACACTCAACACCAAGGTGGCAGAATAGAATAATTGTATCATTATTGGGTCTGACTGCTCGGTATATTTGCCCCTCACGTTCATACCCATGCTCTTTTAATATATCATCAAGTCCGGAGTAAACACGTTTTGCTTCCTCTATCACGTGTCCCTCTTTCATAACCGGAACTGTGTGCCATAGGTTTTTATCATAAAATTCATCTACCTTGGTCCATTCGCCAGGAAGCCAGTCCCAGGTGATTCTTTCCTCTCCCGTTATCTCGTCCTTAATTGGTGCATGAAATTCCCTAAGCCAAGGAAGTACTCTGGCTTCCCGGTTCATCTTTTTAAGAGTAAGGGATGCGGTATCCTTTGCCCTGCCTAAAGGTGATACATAAAACTCTTTTACATTCATAGTTTTAATTCTATTGGACAGTAATTCAGCTTCTCTCCACCCTTTTTCGGTAAGGGAATCTATAGAATAATCGGGGTCTCCGTGACGGATTATAATTAGTTTCATAAATAATACCTCTAGCACTTTCTAATTTTTATCAAATTGGACCATTCTCAATTACCAATTCAGGTACCTGGTAAAACAGCATACCATACAATTTTTTTGGTATTATTATAATACAAACAATTAAAAATGTAAACGCAGCAGAGGTTTATTTTAAATTGATAGCCATCTATCATCTACCATGAGATAAAGTATCTGAAAAAATATTTAAAGAATAGATGCCTACCCTATATAATGAATCCAAATAATTTGCGCTTCTGACTTTGCATCTATTTTACCGAAGTATCATACATTGTATTAAAATAACAGTAAAATATTTATTTTCGGAGCGGCCAATGACTAATCAAGACGGCGTATCAATCATAACCTGTACTCACTTACCTGTTTATATGGATAATATATTTGACAATTATGCCAGGCAAAATTATCCTGTTAAGGAATTAATCATCATCCTTAACAGCTCCCACTTAAACCTTACCGATTGGAATAAGAAAGCGCAAGCTTATGACAATGTTAAAATTTATCAGCGGCCAGAACGTGATTCGGTTGGAACCTGCTTGAATTTTGCAGTTAAACTAACAAGCTATCCATACATTGCTAATTTTGACCATGATGATTATTATGCGTCAAACTATTTAAATGATTTTATGGACATAACACCAGTAATCGATGCGGATGTATTCGGAAAAAAAACGCACTATGTCTTTTTCGAAGACCACAAAAAGCTGGCGCTTATCCATCCGGGCAGGGAAAACAGTTATGTCGACTATATTATTAACTGTACGCTTTTTGTGAAAAAAAGTGTTTTTCAAAAAGTCCAGTTTATTGACGATAATGTTGTAGACGAACAATTTGGAGAAGATTGTACCCGACAGGGTATTAAACTCTATGCGATTAACAAATACAATTTTGCATATATCCGGCATGACGACCTCAGGCTTCATACCTACAAATTGGATAACCGCCAATTATTACAGCAATATTGCCAATTTGTTGCCCAGGTTGACGACTATAAACCTTGGGTAAACAGAATTTAAAACGAAATTAATAAGATAACATCTATTATATATAAAATCCTAAACTATGTGATAAACATTCAAGACTTCTGAGGCGCCGTCCTACTTTTTCGACAACAAAATAAATCCCAAACTTCGAAAAGTAAGGGATTTATGGTAAAATATTTGTATGCGATTACAAAAGGAATACTGCTAAGAATGAAGTTCTATATTTAGATTTATTAAAGTACTTTATTTTTAACAAACACAACTCAAGATGAAACAGATGAAAAAAAGTATTTTTAGTCAAAAAGGAAGCTGCCGCCTCACGATTTTTCAATCGTTAAAGCGACAGCCCCTTAGAATTTTTATTTTCACAGTCTTACTGATAGGGATCCTATCTATATTTATATGATTTAATTCAGTAATTATTTTGTATAGGTGTAAAAATGAGTGGCACATTCACTGTCAAAATTTACTGCCTGAATATAAAATGTATCAGCATTCTTCCCCTTAAAATCCAAGAATTGCATATCCTGAATACCAAACGGCTTGTAGCTGTAAACCCCTGTCTTCTTCAAGAGATAGAGATACTTTCCTGATATAGTATAATCATAGTCGTATTGAGTCCCTAATTCTTCCGAGTAATCAAAAGGCTTAATCAGATCGTCATATTCTGACAGATCTATAATTTTTACTACCTTACCTGAGCCGGAGTCGATAATAAAAATCAGCTGCAGGTTTTTATAAAGCCTTGCAGCTTCATTCCAACTGGCTTCATTAGTAGTAGTATCAGCGGAATCATAAGTATCTATAAATACCTTTCCATTCGTTAATATGTAGAAATTGGATAATTGGCTGTCTATTAAGTCAGAAACGCAAACTTTATATTTAACACACAGATGTTCGTCTAATTGATAAATATAATTTTTGTCTTTATTTCTTATTAACAAATACCAATTGCCTGCAATTTTCCACAAATAAACAAGGAAATAATTAAGTTTAAAATTAATCTTAAAAGTACCTCGGTATTAGAGAAAACAATCTAATATTTATTAGTACGAAGTAATTCCAGAATATACTGATTAACAGCTGCCTTATGGGCCGCCGCATCCATATCTTTATTCACAATTTCATATAATTTTGCTCCGGATATACACTTTTGATAGTATATTCCATATTCAAAGGGATGAACTAAATCATCTTGATTGGCTAATATTATTGTCGGTATATTTATTTTTGACAAGACAGAAGAATCCTCAATCGGTGATAAACCGGGTAAGATTAGAAACTTCCGGTAATTTCTTACCGAAGCCTCATCTGTAAAATATCCGCAAAAAGCCTGTGTTGTATAGCGAGAAATTCCAGAAATATAACGATACGATTTTGTTTTTTTAAAATCCGACAGGCTTCTGTTTTTTAAACAGATTGTACATTCTGCGAACAGTTCCTGAATTTTTGTTTCCATCGGTTTGTGGGTCCACGCATTCCGAATCAGAAGTAAACCACTAACCTTTTCAGGATTTGAGACCGCAATGGCTATACTGATTGCCGCCCCCATGGAAATTCCCGCCAAATAAAATTTTTCAATTTTCAGATAATTTACCAATGCTATCACATCATCAGCCAGTGTTTGAAAATTAAAGTTTTCCCAATTTACTTCACTCTCTCCATGCCCCTGTTGATCCGGCATAATAAGTTTTACCCCTTTTATTTGAACATAAATGTTTCTAATCTGCTCTATACTTCCCCCTAAACCGTGCAGAAAAATAAAAGGAATTCCTTCTCCCATAATTTCATAATGCAAACGTATATTATTATGAATAAAATCAGACATACCCCAATTTTCCTTTCAAAAACTCCAAACTTCCCGGAATTTGCTTTTCCGATAAACCATGCATGATGAACGGACCATGATATTTATATTTTCTAAGTAATTGAATATAAATATCAAAATCCAAAACTCCGTCCCCGGCTGCAACAAAATCCAATTCACTTCCATTTGTAAAATCTTTCCCATGTGCGAGCACGATGTCTTTACCCAATAATTCAAATGCTTCATTTAATACAGCTTCCATATTACATACCTGGGAAGGCAAAAAAAGATTAGCTCCGTCCATAATAATCCCTAAGTGCTTACTCTTAAAAGAATCCAGATATTCTCTGGCTTTATAGGGTGTATTGATAATATTGCTCGCTTCGGTTTCTATACCGAGAATTAGATTGCTTTTATGTGCATATGCTAAGAGTTGCTCAGTTGTTTTCATTAAATCGTCCCAGGCCTCGCTACTTAGGTTTTTCTCATCCCATTTCCATTTGCTTTGCGGGTTCTTTGAACCGGTACATAAGGTTATTATGGGAATTTCCAATACAGACGCAATTTCACTTAAAACACCAAAACGCCTGATGCCGTCTGCTCTGCTTTGGGTATCGGGATCTATCATATTAAAGGTACCGGATATGGCATCTAGTTTAATTTTATATTTTTCTGCCGTGTCTTTAACCTTTTTAATGCTAATTTCGTCTATATGATCCGGTAATGTTTCCATTCCTGCCGAGGTAAGATTAAATTGTGTATGATAAATTCCAAGAGTGTTTAGTTTTTTAAATATTGTTTCTAAATTTCCCTCAAAGGTTTTTGAAAAAATACCAATTTGCATTTAAATACCTCCTTTCATATCTTTCAAATGTGTTTTTCGTCCATTATTTTGATAAGATTCATAGGATGCAATAATTGCCCTGAGTGCTGCTATCCCGTCATCCAAATCAGCACCAGCTTGTTTTTTTCCATCTAAAATCGTTTCTGCAAAACTTTCCAATTGGCGGCGGTAAAAATGTCCGTCCGGTTCATATGGTTTTTTAATCTCTCCGGTTGTCTCATTACAACATTCAATCTCTGAGGTTCTAAGAATCCAAGGATTGTATACTTTCCCTAATACAGTACCGTTGGTACCATAAATTTGAAGACCTTCATGCCAGTCTGCACGTACTGCGATTGTTAAATCCAGATTCCCTATGGCACCATTTTCAAAATCGCAGGCAATCAGCCAGGAATATAGATTTCCTTTTATAACATGTTTTGTTTCCACACTGATTATATTTCCCATTAGGTATCTTGCAGTGTCAAATAAATGGCTCCCATGACCCAGAAGGTAGTATTTTTCCAGATCCGCTTTCGGATTTCCTGCCGGTTTTTTCATAGCCGGGCTTGAATAAATCGATGGCATAACATTATCACATACCTGATATCGGCCTGTACTGTCACAATACCATGCCTTAAAAGTGGTTACTTCGCCGATTTCTTTTTGAATGAAATTTCTGGCAAATGAAATACCGCCGTCAAAGCGTTTCATATTTCCAACCTGTACAATAAGACCTTTTTCATTGGCTATATCCCGTAGTTCCTCACATTCGGAAAGATTTACTCCTAACGGTTTTTCTACCAGTACATGTTTACCGGCCATTAACGCCATTTTTGTACATGCCGTATGAAACTGGTCACCGATACCGATGATAACTGCATCTATTTCCGTATCTTTTAACATCTTAGAAAAGTCCGTATAAACTCTTTTAGGAGAATAAACCGCTTCCATTTTAGTCAGTAAATCTTCTGCCACATCGCAAATAGCTATTAATTCCACATTTCTTGCTTTTACCGCAGCTTCAAAATGTGCCGCCTGACAGATAGTACCGCAGCCTAAAATACCGATTTTTAAACAATTACTGTCTTTTTTAATATTTACTTTCATAATGGTCACCTCACCTTTTGAAACCATTTTAGCATTTGTACGTATTAAATTAACCACAATATTATGCTGTATTTTGCATGTTTAAATGAAAAGCCAAATAAAGCACGCATATAAAATGCGTGCTTAGATGATTTTATTTTTGTATTTCCTGTTTAGTTTTTCATTAACCGGATTCTCACAAATTATCTTACTGATTTCATTAATGGAACAAATTCTGTAATTTGCTGTTTTTTCCAGTTTATCCACTGCGCACATAGCAATTACTTCATCACTGTTTTCGATTAACAACTGTTTCACTCCAGCCTCAGCTTCATAGGGTGCCGGAACGCTGATACCGTTTTTCGAATCCACCGCATATACTCCGATATAACATTGGTCAAAATGAAAGTTCAGCAATTGTTTGACAGCCAAATCTCCAACGGTTGTCTGCGACCCTTTATCACATCTTCCCCCAATAAAAATAACCTCAATATTCGGCCTTTTCCTAAGTTCATCAGCTACCGGGAAACTGTTAGTTACCACTCGAAGTGAAATGGAAAGGGGCAGAAGCGATGCCAAAATGAGATTCGTGCTTCCTCCATCGATTGCAATCATACTATCTTTTTTGATTAATTCAAGTGCTTTTTTGGCAATGATATACTTTTCATTTTTCCGGATGTGATTCCGGGTGTCAATGCCCGGAACAGGTACCTTATAAGGAATGGCTCCTCCAAATACACGTTTTAAAACTCCCTGGCTCTCTAGTTCACTTAGGTCCCTTCGAATCGTATCCTTGGATATTTCAAACTGTTTAGAAAGATCATTAACAACAACCCTTCCATATTTATAGAGCTCATTTAATATGTACTGCTGCCTCTCCTCTTTTAACAACTCCATCACCTCCCGAATCACCTTTTTTCTTAAATCGTATTCAAGTCACCCAATGCCCTTATAGTCGTTACTCCAGAATTAAGTGCTGACAGGGCATGATTTTTTATCATGCCATTAAGTACCTTTCGCCCGATTCTTGTTCTTAATATGCCGACAAGCTTCTCCTGTGATTTTCCTGCGCTGATAGCTTTCATTGGTTTGCCGGTACCGAATAGATGCTCATTAGCATTTATGCTATTAAGCCAGAAATAATAGATACAATTAGCTTATTTAGTATTCCTGCTTGTACTTTATAATAATAATTCTCAGATTTCTCAAGCCAGCCTTTTTCTTTCCAGTAGTTAAAATCAGCTAAGTTTTGCGGTGCTTTTGAAAATACTTTTTGTTGCATTCTAAATGTCAAAAGTTTTACCAGTGATGGTTTTACAGGGTTTGGGTTAATTATTTTTTTGTAAAATACCTCTGTTTTTCTTATTAATTTACCCGTTTCTATTTGCAGCTTCTTCTCATCTTTTTCATGAGGCGGGGCAAAGGTTATTCCTGCTTTTGCACAGATTATAAATCCCATTGAACCTAACATAAATGATAAAATATTAGCTACAAACCCCAGTCCGACTGCTCCTGTTGTTATAACTACCATCGCTTTCTTCCCATGAAATTCCGGCCGGTGGCAGCGGTAAGCAAATCGGTCAAGAAAATTCTTCATTATCCAGGATACGTTGTATGTATATACCGGTGATGCAAATATTACTGCATCCGCTTGCTTCATCTTTCTTTCCAGGCTTTCTCTGGCATCTTTTAACGGACACTTATCTTCTCCTTTCTCGATGCATAAATAACACCCCCTGCACAGTTCAAGCTTTGTACGGCTTAGTTGAACATATTCAAATTCGATTTCTTCATTTTTTTTATACAATTCTTTTTCTATCTGGCAAACCGTCTTATACGTATTTCCATCCACTTTAGGACTACCGATTACTGCAAGGATATTCAAAGTACAAACCTCCTTCTCTCCCGAACATTTTTCATTTTCTTTCCTCCGCTTTACCTTATCAGATTATCCACAATTGAAGTTATCAGTTTATCTCTTTCTTCTTTTATTTCAATATTTATACCCGTCAGCATGTGAAAGGCTTCCTGTCTTAAATAGATACTTTGCATCGTAACTATTAATTGAAATGCAATCACACGTAATTCCGTATCTGATTTACTTGTATTATATACTTTACTTAATGCCGGAATCAGATAAAGACATATGTTAAAATTACCTTTTAATAAGTCATACTCGATAGAGAATTTATTAAGTCTGCTGTTTTTCATTGCCAGATCAGACATGGAAATAAGCATTTCTTTTATATATTTAACCGGATCGCTCAAATCACCACCCAGTTTTTCCATCACTTCCGCTATGGACTCCATCTTAATAGATACAGCTTCTTTAATCAGTTTATCTCTCGATTCATAGTAATAATTAATGAGCCCAATTCCAATTCCCGCAGATTCTGCTATTTTTCGAACAGTAATATCATCCGGATTTTCATTAGAATTAAGAAGGTGCATGGTAGCTTCCATTATTTTTTTCTTTGTTTCCTTTTTCTTTAAACCCATTTGCACCATCCTTTTTATATAATTGAACAATTATTGAACATGTTCAATTATACAAAATTTGGTATCTCTTGTCAATTTTTTTATATAAATTCATTTAATTAGCTCTAAATTTCTTTCATGTTATCTAATATAGAAATGGGGCTGCCGCACTAAATGCGGTGCCCTTTTTCATTTCCGCGAAAGCAAAGTGAGAATTAACAAGCTTGCTTGCAATAATTCGAACGCGTACGCGAACCGAAGAAACTCGCAAAGCGTGTTTCTTCGGTTAGAGATGCAGAAGGTTCCTTTGGAGATTTCAAACAGGACATGGAATTTAGACGATATCTGAGTAAAGGCACATCAAATGTTCTGGCAGAAAGTACACTTCTAGCGATGGTAAGAAACATAAACAAACTACATAAGAAGATTAAAATGTAAAGACTGAAATGCATTTATTTCCAGTAAAAAGTGCTTAAATTTTAAGTTGTCTAAATAATATTTTGAAGTTCTACATTTAGATTTATTAAGATACTTTATTTTTAACAAACACAACTCAACTCAAGATGAAATAGATGAAAAAAAGTATTTTTAGACAAAAAGGAAGCTGCCGCCTCACGATTTTTCAATCGTCAAAGCGACAGCCCCTGAAATTAATATATTAAATCATTTTAATCCTAATTTTATATAATATTTTTATTTTTTCTTCCACGTATTATCACACCGGATATAATACTGATTGGTATAAAAGCAATCAGCATAGAGACAAATACCATAAACTTTACACTTACCGTATCTGCCAGCGTACCTGCATACAACAGTGAAATTGTCCCAGCCAGGGAACCATAAAAAGCATCTACCAATCCATTTGCCGTAGTCTGATATTTATACTCTATATGTACTCTTACAACCTCACGAGCCGCCGGAATCAGGAGGCTATATGATCCGAATAAAATTACCGATCCGGTTATAACCATCCATGGTGCCGTTGCTATGAGATTAATAACAATGGCAAGAAAAATCATAATCGAACATCCAAATAATCTCTTTTTTGCAGGTATTGCAGCAAAAGCTCCCGAAAAGAAGAAAAGCGTAAATTGTGATATACATCCAATGAAAGAATCTATCCCCTGGATTGCCACATCACCGCCTACTGATTTTAAAACCATTATTTTTAGATTATTGATCGGGGCAATCGCCAGCCCTATAAAAAACATCATAACTATAATCAGAAGATATATGGGAATTCGCATGATTGACATAATGTCTTTCATTGAAATGGAAGTCTTAACACTCTCCTCCACCGGCGAATCCTGTGTTAACAAAGAAATAATAAATGTAATGATTATAAAAACTGTTGAGCAGATTGGCATCAGGAAAAATCCAAACTTACCAATCAACGTACCCATAATCAATATGACAACAGCATACCCGGCACTTCCAGCACTCCTCGATTTTCCATAAAGCACTCCGTCATAATTAATACACTTTAGCATCCAGGTCTCCAGGATGGAACCCATAGGACCAAGCATAAATCCAAATAAACCATATAAAACGGAAAACAAGATGGGATTCTTAAAAAAGTACATTCCCAACTGAAGGAAACAAGCCATGCTAAGACCAAAAAGAAAAACCTTCTTATTCGTTCGGAGTTTGTCACAGACACTTCCCAAAACAAACTGACCTGTAAAAGCACCTGTCATATAAATAGAAACCATGATACTAACTGTACTTTGTGCATAACCCCGTGATAACCCAAAGGCAGTTATATATGCCGCAAATGTTGCAAAAATAGACCAGTATACTGCTTCAATAATTCCAAATCGGATAGCAAGTTGCTTTTTTGTCATAGTTTTCATAAATCATTCATCTTTCTTTTGTTTTCTGTTATGAAATAAGCCGCGTAGCTATAATTATAGTACATGTTTCTTGACGATTCTATCAATTTGTGCTTAAATATAATAACAATCTTTCAGGAATTTATAAAATAATAACAACATTATAGATTAAAAACGGGAGATATTAACATGTCAGATAATTATATTAGAAGTAATTTGAAAGAAAATGTAATCTATACGGATGATAATGGGCTTCCCATAAAGTCTGCCGTATATGCATTATCCCAATTTCCGGGTATGACCGGAACCTGCCACTGGCATAATGAAATCGAAATCATTCTTATCCATGACGGCAGTATGGATTATTATGTTGAAGGGAATACGTACCGATTAGAAAAAGATTCCGGAATTATAGTAAATACGGATCGCCTGCATTATGCAATACCTGTAAAAAGATCAGAATGTATCTTTGATGTACTGTTATTTCATCCCTCTTTACTGACTTCAAACCGTATTATTCATAATAAATATGTCGAACCCCTTCTTAGAGATTCGCAGAATGATGCCATTGTGTTGGATAACTCGGCCATATGGTGCACTAAAAACCGCGAACTGTCAAAAGATATTCTCTCTGTCTGCCGCCAAAAGGAAAACGGATATGAAATGCGCTTACAGAGTATGCTGCCTAATTTCTGGCTGCTTCTCTACGAAAACACCGTCGCAGTTAACGGAACCCGTACCAACATGTCCGTATCCGTAGCATCTATGAAAAGTATGATAGAATATATATACGGCCATTATGCTGAAAAGATTTCACTGGATGATATTGCAGCTGCGGGAATCATGTCCCGTACCAAATGTTGTAATCTCTTTCGTGAAAACATGAATCAGACTCCAATGGAGTTTATCACCAGCTACCGTATTCATAAAAGTATCGAATTACTGGCAGACAACTCCCTCTCAGTCAGTGAAATTGCACAGGAATGTGGTTTTTATGGAGCAAGTTATTTTGCTGAAACCTTTCGCAAGATAACCGGCTTTTCCCCACGGGATTATAGGAAAAGCCTAAAAAACCAAACCCTTTAAAAATACTAACTTATATATTGGTTTCAATATCAGAACTTTTTAGACTTTCTTTTCCTACGCTTTTAATTTTACACCTCCTCTCTGCTTAGTAAAAATCTCTGCAAAGGATATGCAATTACCCCAATCAGGATAAACATAATAATATTACCTGCAGTTGAAAGTCCATAAAATCCGGAAGCATATTGTTTATAAATAACAGAGGATAAAACGTCTGTTGCGAATCCCGGACCTCCTCCGGTCATAACCCATATTAGGTCAAAGCTTCGAAGTCCTCCTATTAATAAAAGAATGATGACGGAATTCATCGCCGGCGATAGCCGGGCAGTTTGCTCCTTTTACGGAAGTTAAGAACTCTAATGCAACCTGAGTATTTCCTTTATCGAAATATGCCTGCATATCCGTTTTTACTGCATCATAAGCATTATCCGGCAGATTGTATCCTTTGATCAGGTATGGACCATCGGGAAGTACTGCCGATGTATATGCATCCAATGCTTCATCCGTTGTATAAAAGTTAATAAAAGCTAAAGCTGCATCCTTATTTTTAGAGCTGTTATTCACATATAAAGATGTCGGCATCCATACGGTAAGTCCGTTATTGTTGGCATCATCTCCAGGAATAGCAAATACTCCGATATCTTTAACCTTATCCGGATATAAGGTGTACATACTGCTTAAACTTTGTGTAAGCATAACCCACTGGCTGCCCTCTCCATTAGCCAGCATATCAACGCCGTCATCATAGGTTGCTGCCAAATAATCCTCATTATAATACTTTTGAACATCCGCCATCTTCTGGAAGCTCTCTAAACCAGCTTTTGTAGTTGCATATTTTGCTTCACCGGCCTCAAATTCAGCTGGAAAATCAGGTTCAGCCGCCAAAATGTTAAAATTATCACCTAGGAATATAAGCTGTGAGGTCCAACTGTCCCCAAACGTACCAATTAAAGCTGTCTTGCCGGCTTTTTGTAAAGTATCACAGTTAGCTAAAAATTCATCCCACGTTTTCGGCACATTTAAATCGAGTTCTTCATAATCCGGTTTATAGTAGAGAATTGCTCCGGCCTGTGCGGATGAAAATGGTACGCCGTAGACGCCCCCATTTACCGTTACAGTGCTTTTATAGGTATCGTCCAGACGTGAAACTGCTTCATCACCCGAAATATCCGTAAAATATTCCGTAGGATTTAATGCGGAGAACATAGAACCGGAATTATAAATACAAATATCTGACATTTTCCCGGAAGCTAAACGGGTTTTTATAATATTATCCCCATCTTTTAAATCCTCCCTTTTTTGATAAATCAAGTTTATCATCATTTTGCTGTTTATAACATGGAGCATCCAGCTATCCCACATGTAAAATTCAGCATTTTATTGAGAGAGGTTTTATTGTGATTTGCTTTTTCCCTGCAGAGACCTTTTATCGTTTGTTTTTCATTCTAAAAAACTTTTATGGTTTCTTTAACTACCAATACTTCTTTCGTTAAATATGTTTCCTAAGTCTTATTTGAGGTGAAATAAGAATCCCAGTTGGTTTTAGCTGATATTCATACGCCCAGCTAGTTCCCGTTGTCCTCCATGCATTCGGCCCAATCCAGCTTTCTGTCTTATTGCAGTTATGAATTGTTCCAAAAGTATTTACACGGTTTCCATATGTAACTATTTGTAATTTATGTACTCCTTCTTTTACGTCTTTCATTTGCAATATATAAGGTGAATAGGCAATATATCCTTTTTCTTCACCATCCAGAAGTACTTTAATAACCGGATTACGGAACTGGGAAACCTGTATTGTAAGATCTCCTTCCATTGTTTCTATCTCAAGGTTATATGTAATATTTCCGCCATAAAAAGGTAATCCCTGACTTGTGATATCTCCAAATCCTATCTTATTCATCGGGGAAATAATCTTTTGGTTGCTTCCGGATACTTTAACACCAAAGTCACCAAGCAGATACATTGCTTCAATATTGGTTCTGGAATTATAAAGTATCTCGACTATAATTTCATTTCTGCCGGCAAAAAGCTCCGGTAATATAATTGTCTTGATGTCACGGTCGGTATACCAGCCGTCAATCGTTTTCTCTGCTTTTATTCCATTTACAGATACGTTTGTTATTTCCGGATTTTCTAATGCAAGTTTAGCTGTTTGGATTGCAACATCCGAAAACACCTCAAATCTTAGAGACAATTTGTGTTCATATCCTTCTTCTTTTTCGTCTACCCAAGGTTGTGCAAAAGCTTCCATTCGAAGCGGGTATCCCAGTTTCTTCCGAAACAGGTTGTCGATTCTTAAGATTTCTTCCCTTGGCTGCCAGTTTTCCTCGTCAAACCGATATTCAGCCAGATCCAACAGGTATACATTTGGTTCACTCAATGTAATAGAAACCTCTGAGGGTACAGTAATTTCCATACTTGCCTTACCCTCAATATAATCTTCATTCATATCTTCCCTGGTTACGTTTACAGCTAAATCCGTTTTTACCAGTTTCAACAGTAAACTGTCATGTTCGAACATTGTTTGAAACAGAATCGTATTATCCCGACTATATTCACATTTGCATTCCCGGGTTTTACCAGTAACAGCATCATAAATAATTGCCTTCCAGGTTCCTTTTATAGTTATAGTAAGTTCTTCTTTTTTAGGAATATCAGGATTACTCATCTTATTTACGTGGGCAAGGAATAACCATTCATTCTCGCCATCTTTACGAAGCTGGTATATGATATTATTTGTTCTGATACCAAGTTCGTTTCGTATATCGATGTCCCTATACTCCTCCAGGGCATTTAATAATTCATAGCGGTCAAAACCTATATTCCTGCAATTCTTCATCAACTCCATAGGTGACTCCGACGGAACAGCATCTACGAGCTTTGGCGTGCCGCCTGTAAATATAACTTTGCCGCCATACTTTACAAACTTTTTTAATCTGCTAAGGGTAGTTTCCCTGATTGTCACACAATTAGGCACCACAATGACATCATATTTCATTTCACCTACTTTTAAGCTGCTGTTTTTAATTGATGTTTCCTCATTTAATTCCGGTAATAAAGACTCTGAGATAAAATCAAAATCAATCAGGCCATAAAGGAGCCATTCGATTAATTTTTCAAATTTATCATCCATTTCTCTCCTGATTCCACCGGTCATTTCCTCCGTACCCCAATACAGCCAGTAGGATTCAATCGGGTGAATCACTCCCACTTTTACCTCACATTTTCCTCTTGTAAGTGCCGTATTAATTCTTGAGAAATAATCTTCAACATAAGGATATTCCTGATACCAGGGGATTGATAACCAATGGCTGCCGGATAATCCCTCTTTGCTTCTCCCGCCATGGAGGTCCAGGTTAGATGGTGAACACGTACGGTTACCCCCAGTGCCGCCTGCCAGTCTCCTTGAAGTTTATGGCCCTGAAGTCAAAATCCCAGTTAGTAACACCATATAGTTCACTTAATACACCGTCTCTTCCATATTGGTGAGCTGCACTTTGTGTCTGTTTAACCGTAGATAATTCTCTTCTGTCACAAAGCATATCAACACCCGGCAGGGTAAATGAGCGGTATGAGCGCATTGCCTCACCCAGTGCGGCAGTCTGGGATTCTAACGTAGGTTCTTCCATCATGTGCCCTGCCAGAAGAATATCATGATTCTTACACCAGCCTCCGACCGTATCGGCAAAAGCATCCACAAAACGTTCACAGATATGATCATGATAATGGTAACGGGCTACAGAATATTGTTCTTCTCCCAATTCCCAGAATAATTCCGGAAGTTGGTCTAATATACTAGTCCCATAAGCCTTCTTAAAAGTATCATCAAAATCATCCGTATAGGGAATGGTAATCTCTTTCCTCTCGGCTGCAAACCCAAGCTTCATTTTATGGGAAAATTGCGGTTCATCTGTAAAAATTGCCGGGATTGTCTTTCCAAACTCTTCCCCCACTTCCTTAAGGTAACTTTCATGGGTTACTTCTACAAATCGTTCTACCGCCTTCTTATCCAAAGTATTTAAATATGCCTGATTATTAAACCAGGGATTATCACCTGATATTTCTAAATAAGCAAACCATTCCTCCTGTCCACTAGGTAAAACCTCATTTTCTTCCAGCCTTTTATAATCGGCCAGATATCCTTTCTCTAACCTAACACCATATCGTGCTAAAAAGGTACGGTTTTCACTTCTCACAGCCTGCCCTGAGGAAGAAAAATTTTGATTCTCTATCTCGTTTTTATCTGATTTATTCGGAGAGAATACCAGATATCGAATACGGTACTTTAAGTCCTTAGTAACAATTCCACCACCTGCCCCGGATGGCCAGCGGTCCTCATCATAAAGCCAGGTCAACATTCCTCTCTTTTTAAATTCATTATTAGAGTATTTTACGAGCTCCATAAAGTCTTTCCCCAGATACGGAAGGTTCATTCCTGTTCTGCAGTGGATATGTCCACCACCCATCCCCATATCCTGTAATGCTTCAATGGTTTTATCCACACTTTCTTTTGTCATCTTACAATTCCACGCCCAAAAAGGGGTTCCCCTGTATTCGGCGGTGGGATTTGTAAATAGATCCTTACTTAATTCAGTTTCTGTTTTTCTTGGATATAACATACCTCTTCCTCCTGTTTAATATTAATTATTTCTGGTAATTTAGAAACAATATTTCTGCATTGTATATGCCATATAATGATTCGTTGCCATAAAATAAAATTGGCTTTTGGCGCTCGAATCATATAATTAATTATACTCTACTCCTTTTTTCTTTATAGATACATGGATTATTTAATTAACCACATGAATAATTTAATCTTTTTTATATACGAAAGGTGCCGTTATAACGACACCTTTCTTTTTAGTTTATTTCTTTAGTGATTGGCGATAAATATTCAGTTTCCACAGCCTGCAGCTGAGCATATTCAGCTTTTACCGGTTCTACATTAACTTCTCTACGATCTGGCAAGCTTATAAATTAAGTCATAAGCAAATTCCAATTCCTCAAAAGTGCAATGGTCTTGTACAAAATGAGTGGTACAGCATAGGAATCGTTTGCCTTTTAACAGCTTAAATACTTTTCTTATTTCGGTTTCTAATTTATCATAATTGCCAAACCCCAGTGTTGATTGTACACATACACCACCAAGAATAGCAAATTTATCGCTATATTTTTGCAGATAGGTTTCATACGACATTCCGGCTGATTCCTGCCAGGGGTGCAGCACATCAAACCCAATGTCCAGAATTCCATCAAGTGCTTCATTTATATTTCCATCTGAATGCAGACTTAAAAATTTACCCGTTTTTTTAACGCTCTCCCCCATCATTTTATGATAAGGCAGAATAAATTCACTAAACATATTTTTGCTAAACATCAAACTATTTTGGGAACCCCAGTCATCAGAAATATGTATCATATCTACGCCAAGCTCTGCCATGATATGATTAAATTTAATATTCCATTCAGCCTGTCTTTTATATACTTCTTTTAGTTCATCAGGATAAAGGATTAAATACATTAAATGGTTCTCTATACCGAACGCTTCATTTAAACATTCAAAAATTCCATTGGATTGCACATAGCAAAAACGGCCTCTATCTTCCCTGTAAAATTTCAGCTGTTCTATTATTGATTTATAATCCTCCATTCGGTCAACAGGCATTAAAGGGATATCCAATAAAACTTCCGGTGTGATTTCAACACCACTGTTTCTAAGTTCATTTAATTTTTCGTTGTTAAAACAACCCGGTCCGCCAAAAAGATGGGCCATATCAAATTCATACCGGTCCTCAAAAGCAGTATAGGTTTTATACTTTTGATTATCCGCCCAGTCTAAATTCCAGGCAATCCAGCCATAAACAGGGGTCCTGCCAGGGTTATTTCCTTTAATGGTTTGCGAAACTAATTCATAAGATTTCATTTAAGCTCCTTTCTGCGTGCCCAACACGTCTCCTAATCAGGACGGTTTCTTTCATTTATTCAAACTAATACCCCTTTCAAATTCTTGCACTTGGAATTAATTTATTATACAATAATGTATAATTTCTCATATTGGGGTATTGGACTTTTTTTAAGGGGTAATTGACTATGCTTGCTTATTATGACACCGGTGAAACGCTTTTTTGTGATTCGGACATTTTTATTAATAAATGCATAACGAAAGAAACGCTGCTTCATGCTCATAGTTATATTGAAATTGCATTTATCTCAGCCGGAAATGGTATTCATAAAATCGGGAATGATGATTTAATTTGTAAAAAGGGAGAAGTTTATATTATAAATCACGATATTCCACATCAGTTTATTGCTGATGAGAACTGCGAATTGGAAATATATAATTGTATTTTTAAACCAATGTTCCTTGATTACTCTATTATTGACAGCAAGAAATTTTACAATATTACCCATAGCTTTCTGCTAAAAATATTAGATGGAGACGTAACCTTTAAAACTCCCAAAATTGCTCTGCTCCCAAAAGATTTTACCTATACTCAAACACTATATGAAGATATGTTAATAGAATACACTATTAAGGATGAGGGTTATATAGAAGTTTTTAAAGCAGATTTAATCAAGCTTATTATATTAATCTTAAGAACGATTAAAAAAGAGACCATTATAAACAACAATGTCTATATAAAAAATGACCTTCTGGAAAAGGCCATTGACTATATTCATTGTAATTACTATAAGGATATCACGATTGAAGAACTTTCTATGATGGCATTTTTAAGCCAATCTCACTTTTGCAGATTGTTTAAAGAGTATTCCGGTATGACGGTAAAAGAATTTACTCAAAAAATTAGAATAAAGGAGGCTTGCATACTTCTGGATAAATCCAATAAGAAGATTGCAGATATAGCCGCTGAGGTTGGTTATAATGATATCAAGTATTTTCTCAGCCTCTTTAAAAAACAGGTTGGAATGACACCAACTGAATATAAAAAACAGAATGATACCACTTTATACAACCGATTGCCGCTTAACTAAATATTCCTGATATTTCATAGGATAAAAATTAACTTTGTTATTATCTATCTCTAATATGGCTGTTGCTATATGAGAGATAAAATAACGGTCATGGGATACAAAAAGTATAGTGCCGTCATATTCTCTCAGGGATTTTTCCAAAGCTTCTTTTCCCCGAATATCCAGATGGTTCGTCGGTTCATCTAATATTAGAAAGTTATCGTGTTTTAACAAAAGTTTAGCAAGTGTTAGTCTGACTTTTTCACCACCGGACAAAATATTTACCTGCTTTAAGGCATCATCTCCACTAAATCGAAAACACCCTAGAGTATTACATATCTGGGTCTTTCCCAGATAGGGATACCTATCCCATAATTCTTCAATTACAGTATTATTGCTGTTAAGTTGTGCAACCTCCTGATCAAAATACCCAATTTCAATTTCTTTTCCGAAAGAATAACTGCCCTTTAGCGGTTTTAAATTGCCAACCAGAGTTTTTACAAATGTTGATTTACCGGTTCCATTTTTACCAATAACAGCTATCCGGTCGCCATTGTAAACCTCTAAGCTGACTTTACATAATTCCTGATTATATCCAACACTTAGCTCCTTAATTATCAATGCTTTCTTAGCTCCTTTAATACGGCTTGAAAAATTTGCATGGAATGTAGAAGTATCTTCCTTCCGCTCTTCTATTACAGTCATACGCTCCAGGTATTTGATTTTTGACTGGGCAAATTTAGCTTTATTTACTTTATATCTGAATTTTTCAATCAATTCTTCCAACCGTTTAATCTCTTTCTGCTGGTTTGCATATTCCTTATTCTGCCTGATAATATCGTCCCTTTTTGTATTTACAAAATATGAATAATTTCCGCTGTATCTAAGAGCCGTACGATTTTCAATTTCATATACGATATCCACAACATTATCAAGAAACATCCTGTCATGAGATACGACTATCACGGCTTTGGGATAATGCTTTACATAACCCTCCAGCCATTCTATCGTTTCCAAATCCAAATGATTGGTGGGTTCGTCTAAAAGCAGAATGTCCGGTTTACTTAATAAAAGTTTTATAAAAGCTAATTTAGTTTTTTGCCCACCGGAAAACTCATTTATCTTTTTCTCCCGGTCAGTAATAGGAAACCCGAATTTTGTAAAAATCGTTTCAATTTCTCTTTTATAAGTGTACCCGCCCATACTCTCAAATCGTTGTAATAACCTCCCATACTTCTCTAAAATATCTTGGTTATAATCTGTTTGCATCAATACTTCCATTTCCTTTAATTTGTTTTCAAAATGGTGTATTTCTTCAAAAGATTTTTCAAACTCGTCTTCAACCGGTATATCTTCATCGGAAAATGCCACCTGTTCCAGATAACCTATGGTACACTTTTTATCGCTTATTATTTCACCGGAATCCCTTTGTTCCAACCCTGCAATTATTTTTAATAAAGTGGATTTCCCACAGCCGTTTTTACCAACTACCGCAATCTTTTCTTTTCCTTTTATCTCAAATGAGAGATTTTGAAATATATCCTGTGAACCAAAAGATTTGTAACAATCTATAATCTGATAAAGCATAATAATCACCTCATAAATTTAATTCATTATTTAAAATGTTATCAATTTATGCGGTCATATGGCAAGTTACTATTTGATACAGGGTTATTTTTTACGAAAAAAGAGGACTTCCCATATTTAGTGGAAAATCCTCTTGCACTATTTTTGATATAATATCTTTCTTATAGCGTGGGTTGATAGGAAATACTTTTCAGAGAGTTCATCAACTGTGATACCGTTTTGATATTCCATAATAATCTCTTTATTTCTTGTCAGTATGGCTGCCTTGCAGCCGGATAATTCTCCCCACTCCTTATGCTTTCCTTCTTTAACAGGAATATAAAGATAATCCCCTTGAACATATTCCTGTAACTCCTTTATCAGGTATTCCGGTAATATTTTAGTTGCGTTTATATAATTCATGCAAGCTCACTCCTTGATATTAAAATTCAAGTTGAAAAGCTGGCATAATGTAAATGCGACTTTTATTACTCCATGCAGTTGTCGCAATCATTTACCAGCTTGCATGGAGTAAGACTTCCGTTCTTTTTTCAATATTCAAATTATCACCGCCTTTGTTCGTTCAGAACAATTAACTTCTACACACCGGCCAGGAACTTGTGAAACTTATGAATTCCATTGCTAAGTAACATCATCGGACAGGCAATTGCCGTCTCAAGACCGGCTTTTTTGCATTCGTCCACATCAGCAGGCTCCACGTCCTTTTTGCTGTGGAATAAGACCCGCTCCACACCGTTTTCTTTCATTTTGGGAATCCACGGTGTAATTTCATTTTTTTCAAGATAGATATACGCGCATTTGGGTACTTTGGGTAATTCGGAAAAACTCTTATAGATTTTTAATCCCAAATCCCCGGAAGCCTTCGGATTAAATGGGTAAACATTAATATCATTCTGCCGGAATGCCGTCATAATCATCTTCATGGAAGGATCATCTTTAAGCGGATAACCCAGAATCAAAACCTCGTTATCACTGAAAAAGTCTTTCGTAAGCTTAGTCATAAATTTACCTCCGTTAGAAATAAAATAATTCATATCGGCATAACTGCAGATAGAAAAGTTTATACTTATTATCATAACGCAAATTTAACGGCCGTCAAGAGCAAATCAAAATAAATATCAATATTTAACAATTTTGACCCAATCAGTTAACTTACATTTCCTTTTTTCTTCTTATTTTTATATGTTATATATGATAATTTAAGTGAAGAAAAAACTCCTACTGCTGCATTACCATAAAAAAATCCCATAAAGATTCCTGCACTTATGTTTCCTTTGTGTGCAATGAAAATTGAAATTATAAGTCCGATGATACTTGCTACCGTCGGAATTAAATAACGCGGAATTGGTAAAGTTACTTTAATAATTTGCGTAACTATTACAACTACAGGTACAGCTATCACTGCATCCCAAAAATTAGTATGAATGATTGGAAATTGTTCCATACAGTAACCCGTTTTATTTCACATCCTTGTCTGTGAAATTGCCACAATTAAAAAGAGTGAAAAAATCACATTGCGGCAACCTTTCTTTATCTATATTTTCTTTCACCCTTACCTAAAAAATGATTGTAAAGATTATTTTAGCAAAAGTGATTCCAGATTATTCATACTAATATTATTTCTTGTAACAATTGATTTTATTTCATAAGCAAACTTCGTATTACAAGAGTAAAGGAACAAAAAATGTATTTAACTCTTTTTCGTCATATCTCTTATATAAAAAGCAACCTGATAAGGAAATAATTCCTCCGTATCACTAAGTTCACACCCCAGAATCCGTTTAATATTCTGTATACGGTAATTCACCGTATTTCTATGGGTAAAAGTATCCTCAGCTACCCGTATAAGACTTCTGTCGTTTTTTATATAACTTCTCAAGGTATTAACATAACTGGTATCATGGGCTTTATCGTAGGCTTCTAAAGTACCTAATGTATCATTGGCATAACTCGTAAGTACATCCGCATCATCAATGGAAAAAAGTATTTTAAAGAAACCCATCTCCTCAAAATGTATCATCTCCTTTCCTGTTCCCATAGACATCCTCATTGCAGTTTTAGCTCTTTTATAGCTTGCAGATAAATTTTCAATAAGTTTAACACCGGGTCCGATACCTAAATGAAAACGCTTTTCTTTTGCAAAATAAGAAAAGCTTTGCAAAATCAATGCCGGTAATTCCATATATTGCTTATCTTTACTATTGTTAAGAATCAGCACAAGAAAATCTTCCATACGAATGAGACCATAAGAAGTATTGATTTTATCGTTTCCTTTCCATAAACCAAATAAATTTTCAAGTTTTATAATCGCCTGATTATAACTTAGTTCATCCTCCATAGTTTTTTTAATACAAATACAAAAAACCTGGAAAGTTCCCTCTATATCATACCTTTCTCCTAACACCTGTCTGATATTTTCTTCTGAGAAACGTCCCTGAATAACTTCCCTAAAGGCATTTCCTATCTTTTTTTCAAATTGCTTCTGATCTATGATTCTCATGCAATAAGCCTGAATCAGTTCAGTTATGGAAATTTCCCAGGGCATTTCAAGCAGTGGAAAATTATGTACCTCACACCAGTTCACCACTTCTTCCGGAATGCTTTGTAAATACATTCCGGTATTTATAATAATACCTGCACATTCACCCTTGGCCATTTCCTGAACTAACTTAAGCAGCCAGCCGGATTGAACCGCTTTCATGCCTGTTGTTATTGCTAATTCTTCTCCGTGGAATCTGGATACAATTGTTTCATCCTCCAGCATGTGCACCCAGCTTACCACCGTATCCATACCGGCTTTACCGGCAGCTATCTTAAGCCGAAACTGTTCCTTTGTTTCTTCATACAGTTCCCAAAAACGTACCGCCATTCTAACCAACCTCCTTTTTTAATAAGAGCTGAAATCGTAAATTATATGGTATATAAATACAATAATCATATTTCTCGGATTACCTGCATTTTATATTAAATTCAGAACTCCGCTGTCATTTTTGTGAACACTTGTTTTGTATTTTTAATACAAATTTTACCTCTATATTCAGACTAGCAGATCATATACAAAAAGTCAACTTTTACGTATAATTAAATCAAAGATAAGAAATAATAATAATGTTATTATAGTGAAGGAGGAGATCTTTATGTATATTGGTAGCACAAATTTGTTTCTGGATATCGTGAAATCTAGTACCAAAGTTCCTGCAAGCTGGATTACTTCTGAAAAATATGAAAACTGCGAAGGATTTTACCAGTATATGGCAGGAAAGCATAACAGACTAAAGCTCTTTCAAAGAAAGAAATAAAAATGTTTAGAATAATATTAAGAGCCTGTAATTGATATGATCCCTCTAAAGTAGGTATAAATACACAAACTACTTTGGAGGGATTATTTTATGTCCCGGATAATTCAAATATTACCATTATAAAAAGTTACGCACCTGTGCAGATTATTTTTCTACAAAAGGATAAAGATCCGCAGCCTAAATTTAGTACTATCAGATTGGTTTTTATCATATTCTTATAAAAGGAGATAATAAGAAGGAGGGTAAATTAAATTGATAAAAGTTAAAGTTGGTTTGCGGCCTATTATAACTAGTATAAATTTACCCACTGTTTTAAAAACAGCAATACTTCCGGATGAAAAGGCCGAAAGATTATTTATTGCAACTCAGGTAGGAGAAATCTTTTACGTAGGGGACGGACGTTTAGAAATTTTTTTAGATATTCGCCAGCGTATCATAGAACTAGGTACTACCGGTGGCGGATATGACGAACGGGGATTGGTGGGTCTCGCTTTTCATCCCGATTTTTGTTATAACGGACTGTTTTATCTTCATTATACAGTAGCCGGAACACAAGGTCCAGGTGCTTTTCCCGGTGCTCCTTCGGAATCTTTTAAGCCTGACCCGTGTGATTCCCGAACCTTAACTCTTAAATGGACAAATAGAGAAAATCAATATGATCATGTTGATACCGTTGAGGAATGGATTTTACCATCGAATGACCGGCCCGAGAAAAGACGGACATTACTTAATTTAAGAAGACCATTTTTAAATCATAATGGTGTCAACAGCTTAAACTTTTCACCTGAAACAGGAAAACTTGTTTTAACGACCGGCGATGGTGGTTCAGGTTACGATCCCTTTAATTTAAGCCAGGATGATATGGAAATTGCCGGTAAAATAATTGAAATCGATGTAAATATGGATACATTTATCGATAATCCACCCATAGTTACTCGTTTTGATGAACTTCCGTTGCTTATTCAGGAAACACTTACGGTAATTGCAAAAGGAGTTCGCAATATACCAGGTATTTCTTATCAAAGATATTATAATCATTATATGAAATATGTAGGAAATGTCGGACAGGATATGGTAGAGTCAATTTTTTCCTTCGTTCCTTATAAACCGATACCGGTTACAGAACTTACCCGGACTTCTTTCAAGAATTCTGAACTTGACCGGGAAGGATTTATTAACTTAGGCTGGCGGGGTTGGGAGGGAGCTTTTCCAACATCGGTTATAAGCGACTGCTCAGCTAATGCGGATTTTAATGAGAAAACAATAGCTTATTATGACGACGCGGTAACATCTTTCGTACATCGCCTTCAGCCCCTTACTAATTATTTTCATGAAGATCCCAGGCCTGATATGTTTGGAGGAACTGCACTTACAGGAGTGCAGCCATATATGGGAAATGAAATCCCTGAGTTAACCGGAAGTGTTGTATTTACCGATCTGGTTCGGAATGAAGATTCTCCGCCGCCGGTTCAAGGGGTTTTAGCTTATACCAGGGTAAGAATGGATTGTAAACCAAATGATTATAGCATTATAGAAACCGATTATAACTTTGAATCAAGGTCAGCTTATTATGTCAGTTTGGGAACGAATCTGGATCAAACCAGGCTATATTTAGGGGTTTATGGTTCAATGAGAGTGGTTGATTCTAACCAGGGAACTATTTTTGAAATTGTTCCCTGATCTGAATGATGTAACTATCTGTGTTTGAACCACCGGTTTTTAAGAGATTTGAACAAAGCAGTATAAAAAGAGACTGCAGGCAGTTGCATAATTTACATGTAACTATCTGCAGTCTCTTTTTATACTGGGGGGATATTCATATGAATTAGTTTTCTAGATATGGTTTGCAACTGTATCCAATACAGTTCTTGCCCTATGAACAAGTCTATGCTTTTCATCCACTTCCCTCTGCCCGTTAAGTGCAATCTTCTCTCTTTCGTTTTCATGCGCCAGATAATAATCAACAAGTTCTAACGTTTCTTCTACTGAATTTGACCATTCTAGGTGTACCCCTTTTTTAAAATAATACTCAACACCCGGGGAATATTGGGTAATATGGAATGCTCTACATCCAAGTGCTTCAAAAGTTCTTGTAGATACATAGGTTTTTGAAGTAGCTACCTGCTGGATTCCCAATGCAATCTTTGCAGATGAATATGCATAAGGGATTTCTTCAACCGGTAATATACCTCCGTAATAAGCTGTCGGAAGTATATATGCCCTGTCATAATCGGTCCACCATCTTCCCCAAACTTTCAAGTTCTTCTCTTTATCTGCCAAAGGTTTTATAATTTGATAGATACCATCAACTCTGAATTTATAAAATATACTTTTTTTTGATTCTTCATCGACATGCCTAAAGCTATAATTGTTTCCTACGAATATTATATCGTTCCGATATTCAGGTTTAGGCGGTAATTTTACATAACGGGGCGCACAGGCATTGGGCTGTAAATAAGCTTTAATACCAAATTTATCATATTCCGGTATCAGATAATCTACCGGGGTAAAAACCAAGTCCGCCCTTCTTGCAGCAGGCAGGGAAACCTGACCACAGCAAACAGGGTCATCTGCAGACCACCAAACATGGAATAAACCTTTTTTCTTAATAACATCAAAAAATACATTTATATCAATAATATCTTTCCACCAGCCGTAGGAATATACAAAATCCGGTTTAAATTCATCAATAGCACTTGTCAAGACTGTCTTCAGTGAATCAAATTTATTAATATATTTCTCACCGATTAAAATATTTCGAACTTCACATCCCGCCTCCAAAAAACCGTTGTGTATTTCATTATAAACATGGGGGCTAAATACACACGTAAGAATCCTATACATTTCACATCACCTCTTTGATATTTTCAGTTTAAGCTTGTATCAAATGTTATATATTAAAGGAACCACATTCCAACTGTTGCAGTAAACAGGAACTTAAACCCCAGTTGGTTCACAGGCCAAAGCAAACTTTGTTTAGCCCATAAAGAATAAATCCTAATAATAATATATGCAGTGATGTATAATAATGTCTTTTTTTATCATTTTTTATTTTTAGTTTATTTTTCTAATTCGGATATCGTTTCCTTGCACCATTCAATTGAAGCCTGTGATGTTAATATCCCTCTTCTTAAGGTTGCTTTCAGAAAACGTGCTCTTTCTGCGGAAATTTCAGGAATCCCTTGCGCTAATTCTTTTTCTAAACCCATATATTGATTCAGTTCTTCTTCCAGACGTTTCTTATATTGATTCAGCATTTCTATAACATTTTTTATGGGAATCTGGCTGGAAAACAGAAATTTCAGCATAAATTCGGAACGGACCGGCTGCATAAGTGTTTCCTCCGAAAGCCAGCCAAGGAGTTCATCTTTCCCCGCTTTTGTTATCTCATACTTAATTTTTCTTGATTCCTTCTCCTCTGATACTTGCCGAATACATCCTTCCTGTTCTAACATTTTTAGTGTGGGATAAATATGTCCGAAATTTTCATGCCAAATTCCGGAGATTATAGTGTCGCAGTATTTTTTAATATCATAACCCGTACTTGGTGAGATATTTAATATCCCCAAAATAGCATATCTGGATTTATTTTTCATCATATATTACTTCTTCCTTTCCTTACGGCCGGATTCCATTTATTTTAAAACAACAAGTTCGGTCTTATTGCTGTCTCATGCTAATCTTTTCTAACGTTTCGGCCACATAAGACAAACGTTTATATTCCCTGAACTTCAATGATATTTTTTGGCAATTTTCCCGTATTTGCTTATCTGATAATAATTTTTCCACTCCGTCTCTTAAGTTCTGTGAATTTATTTCATTAAAACTACCTACGATACCAAGTTCCATATCCTTGATTCTTTTTGCAACCATATACTGGTCATTAACCATTGGCAGTGCATATAAAGGAATACCGTAATAAAGTGCCTCATTAACACTATTAAAACCGGCATGGGTGATAAAAACATCCGTTTGTTTCAAAACGGCTAATTGAGGCAGAAAATTATCAACATAAAAGTTAGGCGGAATTATCCCCAATTGCTCTTTATCACATTTTTTACCGATTGACATAACAACATAATAATCCGAATTTTCAAATGTTTTAATACACATTTTATAAAATTCTATAAAATCAGTATTAATGCTGCCAAGTGAAATATAGATTACCGGCCGGTCATTTGTATCGGCTAATCCTCCAAACTCCGGTTCCGAGTTTTTTTGGATCACGGAGCCAGTAAAAAGATATTCCGAACTGTCAAGTACAGTAACTCCGTTAAACTCCGGAATCGTATATACCACATTCCATTGGGCTTTACTGATGAAAATGTCAGTTAAGCCTGGAGTAGGAATCGCATACTTACTGCATATCCTGTCCAATATTTCATAACAATGATCCAACTGCGGGTGGTATCCCGGCTCAAGCATAGACGGCGGCACCGGAGCACCGCTCATAGCAAAGCTGGAATGTGAACCAACCACAGGTATCTTAAGAATCTGTTTTAAAAAACATGGCCCGCCAAACAAAGAATCTCCGATTATCATATCATACCGATTCTTTTCAATCAACTTTAAAACTCCCGGAAGCATCACTTCTGCGTAAAGAAGAACATACTCCATGAGCATATAAAAAGGATGCCTGTCCGTGGGACGGTAGGATTTAAGAAAATCATCCAGTTCCGCAGAATAATTCAGAAATGCTGCGCCTGTCTCCATAACTTTTTCTTTAAATTGCTGTGAACAAAAATAATCCACCTGATTACCCCTGTCTGCTAATTCTTTCACTAACGGAAGGGTCGGGTTAATATGTCCGTATAGATTTGCATTGATAAATAAAATGTTAGCCATAATGCCACCTCCAATATATCACTCTGATATACTCATATTATATCAGAGTGATATATTTGTCAACCCTAATATTTATAATTCTCACATATAAGGTACATGTTACGAACCATTCAAACCATATGCGGAATGCATTTGTTACATAAAAGTTACCGCCAACCATTCTGATCGGAATCCTGAATGGTTGGCGGTGTATAGTTACATATCATTTTTAACTATTAAATTCTCCCGGCTATTTCTTTATTAATGCGATTCCTTAACTGAATAAGATACATGTCGGATTTAGGATAGCATTGGAAAGTTAATGGCTCTGCAAGTTCTCCTTCTATAAGTTCTAATACATACTCTTTATCCGTAAGTGACTCCAGTAACTGGCATGCCCGCTGATCCTGAAGTGCTTCCTGATGGACCATCATCCGGATGGACTCTTCCGGATGCCGGTCTGCTCCTGGATAGACAAGGAAAGAATCACCGGACGGGAAGCTGCCACCGGCATCCGTTACCTCATAGGGATTAATATGAGCCGTAGAATACTGGGTATTATAGAAATTATATCCCCAGTGCAGAATACCTGCAATGCCGTATTTATATATTTGCAAGCCATAGATACGGTTTCTGAGGGATGGCATGGAAAGAAAACGATTGGTAACCTTATACCCATGGCTTCCGCAATAGTACATCCATAGATCCGTAAGACCATGATTCAGAAACTCCACCACTTTGTTGACTTGAGGAACCGGGTGGTCTACCAGTCCGTGACGGTAAAATTCATAACTGGACAACGCATTAAAAGTATGGAAATCTTTTAATAATTCTTCCACTGATTCTTTTGCCTGGCGGTATGAATCCAAATCACTTTCATCCGGTTCATCTGACAGATGGAAATAAGTAACCTTGTCAATTTCCCATTCTTTTAATTTATCAATAAGCTGTGGAAGAAATACCTGCAGAAACTTCGTATATTCTCCGATTGCAGGTGTATGCCACCCGAATATCTTCTCTTCCCTGCCATTGACATTACCTACAATCTTAGGCGGATGTTTTGCCCCCCACTGGGAAAACAGATGGCACATTTCATAATATTCCACACCGCAGGTTTTACAAAGATTGATCCAACGTTTCAGACGTTCAAACCCAAAACGATAGTTGCCGTCCTGAACGGTAATATCAACTAACTGCACCGTTGTTCGCTCCCCTCCGACTGCAGTATCCAGGGCCGGGGTAAACAGTGGTGTCAGCATCATATTGCATCCCCGTTTTACATATTCCCTGAAAAAATTCTCCAATATATCCCAATGCTCTTCCGAAAATACCGGTACACGGTAATAATCCGCAAGACAGTCGGCATGCATCCATTCCGTATGTATCATGTTCTGCTTTGGCAGAACTGCCTCATATATGGTGACTGATATGTTGGCACTGCACAAAATTTCTTCCTCTTTCTTCAGGCAGATTTCTACCGGGAAAATACCGGATCGTGCTTTTTTTGACACCTCAATATCAATCCATAGGCTTTTCCATTTACCCGGCAAAATCTCCGTCTTACTGTCTCTTAATTCCCTTAAAATATCCGGATAAAGTCCCGAGGTTTTTTTCAAATAATTGTCATCCGTATCCGCTCCGCAGGCAACTAAAACCGGAACCGTTTCTACGCTTCTGACATGGATATATTCCTTAATTGGCGAAACAACCGACACCTCTGCAGCGGTTTTTAAAGAAATATTACCGGTATAAGCTGCCTGAAAGGATACTGTTTCCCCTCTCAGAGCACTTAACATTAAACATTCCGGTTGATAGACAGGCTGTTCATCCGGAAAAACTTTCGCTAAAGAACTCAATAATTTGATTTCATATTGGAGTATTTTATTGCTCATATTTACCTCTCATTTAAATCGTAAATTTATTATTCGTAGGCTTTGTTGAAGTATATTTATATGTCTGTTATAATAAATTATATTTCTTTGTTCCCGTAAATACTTTGTCCAAAAAGCCTATTTTTTTGTACTTTTAGCCTTATAAAAATTATCAGGCAGCAAGCAATTGTATTCCCAGTTAATATTTTATTCTCTATTATTCAGGTGATATTATGAACTATGTAAAAACCGCTCTTACAGAAGAATTTACCATAAAAGATATTGTAACCATACATTACTTTGAATTTGCCAAGGATTATATTTATGAGGGCGAATCCCATAATTTTTGGGAATTCGTCTATGTTGACAAAGGGGAAGTTGAGATTATGGCCGGTACCGAGGGATACAAATTAAAACAGGGAGATGTGATCTTTCATAAGCCAAATGAATTTCATAATCTTTGGGCGAATGGAAAAGCTGGTCCTAATTTAATGGTTATTTCTTTTTTCTGTTCTTCCCCTTCCATGTCCTATTTTGAAAATAAAATTTTATCCATAGGCGAAAACGAAAGGCTTCTATTAGCGAAAATAAAAAAGGAGGCTGAAGGTTCGTTTTCTTCCCCCCTTTATGTATCTACCCTGGAAAAACTGGAAAAGCGGGAAATTACCCTCTTCGGAGGTGAACAGCTTATAAAGCTCTACCTTGAGATGTTTTTAATATATCTGGTTAGAAAAGGCTCCAGTATAACAAAAGAAATAAGGCTTTCTTCTGCCGTAAAAGAAAGGTCGGAGGAAAGTATTGTAAATAAGATTGTAAATTATTTGCAGAGTAATATATATGACAATATAACTTTTGAGGATGTATGCAAATTTGCCCACATGAGTAAGACAACTTTAAAAACAGTCTTTAAAAGTAAATCCGGTACGGGTGTCATCGAATATTATAAGTTATTAAAAATTGAAGAAGCCAAAAAACTTATGCGGGAGGAAGCATTAAATTTTACTGAGATTTCCGAAAAACTTGGTTATTCATCCGTTCATTATTTTTCCAAACATTTTAAAAAGTCTACGGGAATGACTCCAACTGAATATATATGTTCCATAAAATCAATATCCTAATGCTAAATCTGTTTTATTATAACTTATCCGCTTAATCCTGTCTTCTATTTACCGGTAATTACGTAATTTATCCGGCTTACGACATGAACTTATCCATGTCGTAAGCCGGTTCGGTCAGGTCTTACTTTTTTCGTTTATTTCCATATACTATTTGCAATATCCCGTACTAATTGCAATTTCGCCCACTGTTCTTCTTCGGTCAGTTTATTACCTTCTTCAGTGGAGGCAAATCCGCACTGCGGACTAAGGCATAAACGTTCGAGGGGAATATATTTTGCGGCTTCGTGAATACGTTTGATTATGTGCGCCTTATTCTCCAATACGGGGGATTTTGTTGTGATAAGTCCTAACACAACTTTCTTCTCTTTGCTTACATATTGAAGCGGTTCAAAATCACCGGATCGCTCATCATCAAATTCCAGATAAAAGGCATTTACATTTTCTCTGTCAAAAAGGTCTTTTGCTATCCGGTCATAACCTCCCTGGCAAGCCCAGGTGGAATGGAAATTACCGCGGCAGATATGTGTATTAATTACCAGGTCTTCCGGTTTACCCTCTATTGCAAGATTGTTGACACGGATTAATTTATTTATGTTCTCCTGTAACCCGGCTTCAATAGTTCCAAAGATAAAGCAGGCATTAGGATCAACACATACTCCCCATGTACAATCATCAAACTGAATATTTCTGCAGCCTGCAGCATACAAATCCCGAATCACCTTTTTATAACCCTCTGCAATGTCTTGAATTAACTCCTCTTCCTCCGGATAAATTGCTTTCGTACTTTCTATATTGTCCGGTATGATCATCTGAAACAGAAACTGAGCAGGAGCAGGAATTGTCTGGCGTGCAACCGTATTCTCATCCTCGAATTGTTTCAGAAATTTAAAATGCTCAACAAACGGATGACTTTCAACCGATACTTTTCCCGTAAGAAAGGTATCGTCAATCAAAGCAGGTTCTCCATGAAATGGTATTCCGCTCTTAGTCTTTTCATGTCCCACACCGTTAAACGCCCACATGAAATCCAGGTGCCAGGAACTCCTTCTGAATTCACCGTCCGTTATAACCGGAAGCCCTGCATTTTTCTGCTTTTGAATCAGATCAATAATTGCTTTATCTTCAACCGACTTTAATTCTTCTCTGCTGATTTTTCCATCTGTAAATTCCCTTCTTGCCTGCTTTAAATAATCAGGTCTTAAAAAACTTCCAACAATATCATACTTAAAAGGTGCATTTTTACTCATATTGTCCATCTCCTGTCTGAATTATTTAATTTTTATAGCTGTAACTTATTATAAATTATTTTTATTCCAACGGAAAATACAAAAAATATGTGTTTGATATAGCTTTAAGCTATACCAAACACATATTCATACTCTTCTTTTATATCAGGTTATTTTCCCTATACTCCTGTTATTTATCTATCCAATACATTCAGATACATGCTTTTTTAATGCTTCCATATATGCTTTTCCGTACCTGCTAAGCGGCATATTCTTTTGTTTTATTGTAGCCACACGCATAGATTCATCTACCGCAAGGGGTCTGGCTATGATATTTTCCCCGTTCAATTCCTTACTTATTACTCCCGTACTTACCGTATATCCATTTAATCCTATCACCAGGTTAAAAAGGGTAGCCCTGTCCCTTACCTTAATATTTTTACTTCGGTCGATTGTACTGAGAATTTCTTCTGAAAAATAAAAGGAATTATAATCTCCCTGCTCAAAAGAAAGGTAAGGATATTCATCCAGTTCCTTTAATGTTATTATCTCCTTCCCTGCAAGGGGATGTTTGGAACTTATAAATACATGTGGTTTTGCGACAAAAAGCTCCTCAAACTCCAATCCGTTCTGTTTAATCAGTTTTAAAAGCACTTCCTCATTTTTGGAAGAAGTATATAAAATCCCGATTTCACTTTTCAATCTGTTAATATCTTCAATAATCTCATAAGTCTGGGTTTCTCTAAGGGTGAAGTCATACTGATTTCCGCCGAATTCACGAATCACATCTACAAATGCATTTACGGCAAAGGAATAATGCTGGGTAGAAACAGAAAATCTCGGGCTTTGCTGTTTCACGTTCAGGAATTTTTCCTCTAAGAGATTAGCCTGCTCAAGAACCTGCCTGGCATAAGCAAGAAATTCATCTCCTATATTGGATACAACGATACCTTTATTCGTTCTGTTAAATATGGAAATCTGCATTTCATTTTCCAATTCCTTAATGGAATTCGTAAGGCTTGGCTGTGAAATAAACAATTCCTTGGCAGCATCACTGATCGTCCCCTTCTCTGCAACCGTCACTACATATTTTAACTGCTGTAATGTCATATTTCCTTTCTCCTTAATTTCCTTCCCTTATAGAAGTTCTATATACCCTTCTGTTCCATGCACACGAATTCGTTGCCCATCTTTAATAAGTTTGGTAGCATTTTCCACCCCAACAACTGTCGGTATACCATATTCACGTGCGATAACCGCACCATGGGTCATCAGTCCGCCAACTTCGGTAACTAAGCCTTTAATGGATACAAACAATGGTGTCCAGCTAGGGTCAGTAAAGGAGGTGACTAAATCCCCAGCTTCCAGATTAGCATCTTCCATGTTTAAGATAACACGTGCTCGTCCCTCAAAACTTCCTGAAGAAACAGGCAAACCAGCAATAGCGCCCGCCGGGAGATTTTCTCGTTTGTACTCACCTGTAACAATCTCACCGTCAGAGGTGATAACACGTGGTGGAGTTAGTTTTTCATATAATTTATACTCTTCTTTTCGTTTGTTAATAATACGGTAATCGCATTTTTTTGTGCGTACGGCTTCGTGAAGTTCTTCAAAAGTGAGATAATAAATATCTTCTTTTTCATGAATCAGACCTGCTTGTACGAGTTGTCCTGCTGCTTTTAATAAAGCCTGTTTATAAACGAAATAGCGGTTAATCATGCCGTATTTGGGATATTCCCGGTAACCAATAAAATTCCGCATTAAGCCGATCTTCTCTTTTGTTTCTTCGGCTTTTTCTTCGCCACCCGGTAACTGCCTCAATCTTTCTAATAACTCTTGTTCTTTTTCCAGTGCTTCCTGTAATCCTTGCTCAAATTTCCTCTTGCCGGCATTGGGCCCAAAGTTTTTGATGTTACTGAGAATCATGGGAATAAGTGCAGTTGGTTTTTCACTCCAACGAGTTTTCGTAATATCGATTTCTCCGGGACACCGCATTCCGTATTTATTAAGGAACGAACAGATAGCGTCCCTGGTTTTAATTCCCCCTTCCAACTTAACTACCTTCTCCAAAAAGTTATCATCTTTGGCATGTTGTAAATAATCAATTATTTCCGGATAAGGACGAATTACATCTGCCACATCCATTGCTGCCAGACCCATTTCTGACGTGATATTATTTGGTACAGACCAGGAAAGTATATCCGCTGCGTTTTTTTCACCTAACCACTGGTTCATATTTTCATTGATCCATGATGAAGCATTTATGGCAGCCATAAATACTGCCGTACTTTGTGGGTCAAATAGAATCCTCTTTAACTCATTGATATCTTCCAGAATAAAATCAAATAAATCCGATCCTGATTTCGATTTGATGTTTTGTTTTAACTCTTCTACTGATTTTTGACAACTTTTAATTAATTCAGAAACAATTGCCGGATCGTTTTTGATTTGAGTACCGGAATCCGAAGATGATACACTATTATTGCTTTTAACGGAACTTATTTCTTTCTTCTCGCTTGGTAACGATTTAATAAAATCTCCTCGCTTTATTATGGTCAAAAGTGCATCTTTCATAAGCGGATCGTGTTGTCCCATGTTATCTAATAAAGCTTCTCTGCTTTGAGGTGAAGCCAATATATTTGTAGCATCTACATACAACCTTCCACCGGCTTTAAACCTGGGTCCAAAAGATGTTAATTGGAATATGGACATTCCCAATGGTTTAATGGGATCAGTCATCATTTGTTGATGACCGACAGATAAATATACATGATTTTCCCCGTCATTTGGTTCAGGTATGGGAAATAACGCAGTGATTGGTCTACTCTGGACAATATAGAATATATCATCAGCCAAACACCATTCGATGTCCTGGGGACAGCCGAAATGTTCCTCGATTTTTCTTCCCATGCCCGTTAGGTTCAGAATCTGCTCATCCGTCAGCACCTGTTGATTCTGCTTCTCAGGCTCTATCTCCTTTTTCTTAGTACCGCCACCCTTTAAGGGGTAAATTACCAGTTTCTTTTCGGATATCTTCTTATCAATAATCCTGCCGTTACTTACTTTATAGTTATCGGCATTCACCAATCCGGAGACCAAAGCTTCACCAAGTCCGAAGCTGGCATCAATGGATAACACTTTTCTGTTCGAAGTGACGGGATCTGCAGTAAACAATATTCCTGCTGCCTCAGGGAAAACCATCTTCTGAACAACCACGGACAGATAGACCTTACGGTGATCAAAGCCGTTTTGAATACGGTAGATTACAGCCCTCTCGGTAAACAGCGAGGCGAAACATTTGCTGATATGCTTTAGGACCTCCTCCTTTCCGATAATGTTCAGATACGTATCCTGCTGGCCCGCAAAGGAGGCAGACGGTAAATCTTCTGCAGTTGCACTGGACCGTACCGCGTAAGTCTCATTTTCTCCAAGCCTTAAGAGAAAGCCGCTAATTTCATCATGAATGTCTTCAGGGATCGCAGTCCTTTCAATGATCTTGCGAATTTCACCGCTAAGCTCACTTATTTTTTTCCGGTCTTCCACCTTAAGCAGCGATAACTGATCAAGTAATTCTTTAATCGACGGTGTTTCCCGGGTTATTCTTTTAAAGGTTTCTGTAGAAATACAAAAACCATCCGGAACGCTAATTCCTGATATCCTGGAAACTTCCCCCAGGTTCGCGCCTTTACCCCCAACAACCATGAGTTTTGTTTTGTCAATGTCCTTAAACCTAACCACATAGGAACTCATATGTTTCCCTCCTTTGGTAATTTCTTCTCTGATAATTTAGATTACATTCTTAGGTTAAAACGAATTACCGGAATATTGGCCAGCATATCTATAATGTCCCCTTTGTAATGTTCTATATACCCCTCCTACAATTCTTATAAATGTGTATAGAATTATAACATCAGCACAAAAGAACAAATAGTCTATCTTTACAAATTTTTATGTGCTATAATAAAGAGGGAAAAATTAAATTTTCAAAGAAACCGATATAAATAGTACAATTTAAAGGGGTATTATTAACCGATTACCTCTTCTCTTAAACTCCTAAATGCATCGTATATATCTATAATTCCATATCCCCATTCCGGATTAGGATAGCTAATATTGGGATCTCTTGTTGCACCACGTATCAAAAAGTTTTTAATTTCTACGCTATCATATAATACATTTTGTGAAACACCCCATTCTAATATTATGGCTGCTATTCCGGCTGCATGAGCCGCCGAGATACTGGTACCGTTACCAGTCCTATAACTGTTATCCGGGGCCGGTCCAATGAGATTAACTCCTGGTGCAGCCAATTCAGGGCTTATGTTATTCGTTCTTGTAAACCCCCTGCTGGCATTCAGATAAAGGCTTTGATTTGTGTAGTCATAGGCAGTTACTACTAAGGGAATAATGGTATTTCCCGGAGAAGTCAAAGTAGTTTCCGGGCTTGACTGGGTAAAATAAGTTGCATCACTGATAAAATTTGACATTGGTAACCAGATGTGAAAATGAGAGTCCAGATCAATATTGGAATATACGCGAAATCTCCAAATACCTTCCGCAGGACTGCTAAACCGCATCAGAATAAGTTGGTCTCCGGTTTGCGCTTCTATTACCTGATAATCGAGATAAATTATGGTCGCTTCAAAAATAAAACGAATTACTCTGGTTTCTCCAATCCTGGCTGGAATCCTGGGAATAAATTCTCCAGTGGGGGATAGGATATCAATAGAAAAAGTACTGGGAGCATTCCCCCATAATTCCATGGAAAACCCGCCTTCGTTTGGTCCTACCCTTAACTCAACTGTCACAGACTCGGTTCCGCGGGAAATCGTTTCCTGAAAATGATGTCTGCTGGTTCCTTCATTTCCTCCGGCAATTGAAACTGCTCTGCCTGCAGTGTCAGCTACATCAGAAAGGTAACTGCTTAATGCACCGCGTTCATCATGGGCGCCTTGAGAGGTTCCAAATCCGATACAGATTGATAATGGTCTCATTAACCTGTTGGAAATACTGAGCAGGTAATTTACCGCAAACATAATATCAATTTCCTGATAACACACGGCATCCCGGGGAATAAAAAAGAAATCCCGTATAAATTGTTTGGCTTGTTTTAATTTAACAACCACAATTTCTGCATCAGGAACAACCCCGTCAAAATTAATTTCTACATTGGCAGTACCAGCAGCAATCCCTGCCAGAAAAGTACCGTGGTCATATTCATCAACACTGGGTACCACGGATAAAGGATCCGTATTTTGAAGAGCCAGATTTATCTGCTCCTGGGTGTATTCTGTTCCGTAGAAAAAACCCTCCGGTGACGAACCGGTTTGAATCGTTTGATCCCATATAGAAATTATTTTTGATGTTCCATCAGCATTTTTGAACGCACTATGCCGATAGTCTATTCCCGTGTCAATAATTCCTATTAATATACCCCGCCCTCTAAAATCCAGAACGGGTAAGTTCCGGATTCTGTTAACACCGGAGGCCTCCAGACTGCCGGTATCCAATAAACCAAAACAATTTGGATAAATACTGTATCCGTATAATTGAATTAAATTCGCAGGCAGGCTTGCTATCGGAACGTATACAACTGCATGTGTATCATTAATGGGAGCACTGCAGGCATTTTGCATTGCCATAAAGCTTTCAAGAGTTGGCCCATTTTCTACGATAAATTCAGCATAATCTTCGCTTAGAACAAATTCTCTGCAATTCTGGTCCAAAGTCATCAACTCCGACAAATAGATGTCATTAATAAATATATGCGTACCTATTCTTATTATTATTCGTTTTAAGATATTTTCCTATTTATTTCTAAACTTATATCATTGTCTTTTTATATTTCATATATAGATAAATAATCCCGCTTGTCTGCTTCCGTATCATTACTGAAGTCTCTCTTTGCTTTCGCGGAAAAAAGAGGCAGGAAGCTGATTGTTCAGCACCACCTCTCTCACCACCGTTCATCCAACTGGCTCGCCATTCGATCTATCAGTCTGATAATGCCTTAATCCTTTCTAAAATTCAGGAAATACTTTGTTTATATTATATTGGGAATTTATCACCAGCCACATTTGAGCGAAATAGCTCATTATATTCCAGATTCCGGCACCCTGAATGCCGAATTCCGGTATAAACCTTATTAAAGCATCGACACTTCTCGCATCGCTAAACCAAACAATATGCCTGATTTGTATCCCTTCAGCGGAACTATAATATTCAAAATACGGAGCCATGGAATTTTCTTCAAACCGAATGGTTGCCCCGTTCAGTAAGGCCAATTCAATTGCTGCATCAGTATTTAGTGCATTAGCCCTGGAAACACCTATTACATATGGAGTTTGCCAATCGTATCCGATAATAGAGATTCCAGTATATATTTTTTCAGGAGGTACCATGGTAACCGCATTCTCAAGCAGCAGATTTGATAAAAAGGCAGGTGTTGTTGCAGAAGGCGGACCTGCAAAGGTACCCCAGCCATAGGATAGAATTTGAAAAGAATCCGCCAACTGACCCAAAACCGTATAATCCATTCTTTCATAAGTTATTTCATTGGGAGTTACGACGATTCTCGGAGTTATGGTAATAAATAACATGAATCCCTCTGCTTTTAAGCGTGAGGATAACCTGGTTATATAATTTTCATAAGCCGGCATGTTTTCCTGATTTAAATATACTAATGACATATTTAAACCATAATATTCTTTTTCTCTTAGGATAGTTAAAATAGCATTAATATGCTTCTCTAAATTTTCATTATTATATAAGATATTATACACAACTCCGCTATCGCTTGTTCCCTGGTATGTTAAGGTAGATAAAGACATGAGGGGAGCAACACCATAATCTTTAGCAATTTGGATAATCTCTGTTTCGTCAACTCCTTCAATTTCACCAGCACCAATGGTTCTGTAATTAAATATCGTTAAATACGTTAAAAAGGGCAGTGTTTTCCTAAGTATATTCACGTCTATGAACGGATAGGCATATGCATTTATGGAGACATTGCCCTGTGTTTCATAACTAATAACGATCGTCTCACCCTGATAAATAACCTCTCTGTCTGAAAGAAAGGGATTATTCCTCAGTAACTGCATTATGGTAACCCCAAATGCTCTGGTGATACTATCCAAGGTGTCTCCTTCCTGCGTTATATATATCTGCTCAGGATATGCGATTACAATGGATTGCCCGACAACCAGACGCTCAGGATTGATTAACCCGTTATCCTCTACTAATCTCATTACCGACACATTATAATACGCTGCTATGGAATAAATTGTTTCACCGGAATTTACTACATGTATAATCATGGATTCCTCGACTTATCAATTTATATTAATTATATGTTTTTTTTTGTAAATTATTATTATAGGTCTTTTTAACCTTTTCGTTTTTCCCTTTCAATCTGAGATTCCTCTTCATTATTTCGAAAAAACATACCGTTTTTCGGGCTCTGTTATAGAAGTGCAATGTACTTTGGGAAACTACTTATACTATACGCCAACGGTTTTTGCAAATACACAAAAATCATCTGAAATACATACTATATAGCAAACTAATATAGAAGTATTGTAAGGAGATATTTTGGAATTTCAAGACAGTAGGACTTATCTTAACCTGCAGACTGCATTAGAAAATGAGTTAAGAACTGATGCTTTATATGGGCTTTATAGGAAACGTTCCGATCAAGAGGTGTTTTTGGAAATCAGCAGTATTTTTGAGACGTTCTCCAGAAATGCTCAATTTATAGGCGAAAGATTACGCCGGATACTTAACGATGGAGATACCAGTACCTTTCAAAATTTAGTAGATGCAGCTAATAGAGAAAGCTCTGTTGCAAATGATCTATATAGTGAATTTTCCCATATTGCAACAGAAGAAGGTTTTAATGAGTTAGCCTCTTTATTTAATGGAATTGCAAATATAAAGTTGAATCATTACAGTACTTTACAAACCATTGTGGAAGATATGGAAAATAACCGTCTGTTCTGCAAAGATCGTGAAAATTTATGGATTTGTATGGGGTGCGGTAATATAATAAGCGGAATATGTGCTCCCGAAATATGCCCTGTTTGCGGATATCCACAAGGTTACTACCGGGTTTACGGCTGTAATTAATTTTGGAATGAGAAATATGTCATATGAGGCACCATATTGTATTTCATAATATATCCCGGATTAAAAATTCCGTGATATATTATGAAATGAGAATTTAGCAACAATAAATTCCCCTTGTATCGTATTTTTGCACCTTAAAGGATTTCTATATACCCTTCTGTTCCGTTTACCCGAATTCTTTGCCCATCTTTAATCATCCTGGTAGCATTTTCCACGCCTGCTACAGCCGGTAAACCGTATTCCCTTGCAACAACAGAACCGTGGGTCATCATCCCGCCTACTTCCGTCACCAAACCTTTGATAGATACAAACACCGGTGTCCAACTGGGATCGGTAAATGCAGTGACTAAAATATCACCGTCCTCTATGTGGGCATCCTCCATTTTTAAAATAACCCGTGCCCGGCCACAGATGGTTCCGGATGAAACGGGTATGCCCGCCAAAGCACCTTTGGGGATTTTACCGGTATCGTATTCACCGGATACAACCTCGCCTTCGGACGTCAATATCCGCGGTGGTGTCAGTTTCTCATAGACCTCGTATTCCTCTTTTCGCGACCTTATGATGTTGTAATCCAGCCGGTTTGTACGTACTGTCTCCCGGAGTTCCTCAAAAGACAGATAGTAAAAATCCTCCTTCTCCCGGATAACCCCCTTTTGCACGAGCTTATCGGCTTCCTTCATTAGGGCTTGCTTGATGACCCAGTAATACCCGACCATGATATATTTCGGGTATTCCCGATAGCCGGTGAAATTGCGCAAACGGCTGATCATCCTCTTTGTCTTTTTGGCCTTTTGTTTTCCGCCGGGCAGCTGTTCCAAACGGTTTAAGAGATCCCGTTCTTTCTGTTTTGCTTCCTGCAGGCCCCGTCCAAATATGGTGTTACGAGTATTCGGCTCAAAGTTTTTGATGTCGCTGAGAATCATGGGAACGAGAGCGGTCGGCTGTTCACTGAAACGAGGCCTCGTGATATCAATCTCGCCGGGGCAGCGCATGCCGTATTTTTCAAGATACACCCCTATGGATTTGCTGACAGCATTGCCGCCTTCCAACTTGGCCAAGTCCTCAAAAAAAGTCTCATTATTGGCATGCCCCAAATACTCCACCACCGCCGGATGTTGCCGGACGACGTCTGCCACATCCAATAGCGCCAGCCCCATTTCGGATGTAACATTGCCAGATACCGATTGGGAAAGGGAATCTGCCGAGCTCTTTTCTCCCAGCCACTTTTCCATTTTCTTATTAATCCAAGTCACAGCATATATCCCGGCAAAAACCGTTCCCATGCTTTGTGGACCGGACATAGCTTCTTTTAATTGTTTATTTACTTCTAAAATGAAGACAAACAGCTCGTCTCCGGACAGTTTTTCAATCCTTTGCTGTAGATCATGAATTGCGGCCTCATTCTGTGACATTAGAGTATGGACCTGGCTTTTGTCATTGCTGTGGTATATCTTGATAAACTGAACGAGCAGTGCCCATGAAAAGTACCCTGAACCCATACTGAAAGCTTTTTTACCACGTGACAATGATTTCATAAAGGCTTTTCGCTTTATAATGTTCTTGATCGCATTATGCATAAGGGGATCCATTTTACCCGCAGCCATGAGCACGATCTTTTGTCCTGTGGAAGAAGCCATATCGTGGGCGATATCGAAGAACAACCTTCCGCCGATTTGAAATAGTGGAAACTCGTCAGATAGTAGCTGAAAAAAGGATAACCCAAATGGTTTCATGGCATCCGTCATCATCTGTTGATGGCTGAAAGACATATACACATGGTTTTTCCCATCCTGCTCGTCCGGTATGGGGTAAAGGGTGGTGATGGGACGGCTCTGGACGATAAAGAACTTATTTTCATACAGACACCATTCGATATCCTGCGGACGTCCAAAATAAGCCTCAATCGTTCTGCCCATACGTCCAAGCTGTAAAATCTGTTCGTCTGTCAGCGTCTGCATATTCTGACGTTTAGCTTCGATCTTCTGCTCCTTAGTTCCTCCTTCTTTTAAGGCATAGATTGCCAGCTTCTTAGTGGATATCTTCTTATCAGCGATTTTGCCATTACGTACTTTATAGTTATCTGCATTTACCAAACCGGAGACCAGAGCTTCACCGAGTCCAAAACTTGCATCGATGGATACAACCCTCCTGTTGGAAGTAATGGGATCGGCTGTAAACATAATCCCAGCCGCCTCCGGGAAAACCATCTTCTGGATGACCACGGACAAGTGGATTTTGCTGTGGTCGAAACTGTTTTGGATACGATAGGTCACGGCACGATCGGTAAACAACGACGCGAAACACTTACTGATGTGTTTCAGTATGGCTTCTTTTCCGATGATGTTCAGATACGTATCCTGCTGTCCTGCAAAGGAGGCTGTCGGCAGATCCTCAGCTGTAGCACTGGAACGTACGGCATAAGCATTTTTTTCGCCAAACCTGGTAAGATAAAGGGTAATCTCATCATCAATGTCTTTTGGAATAGCTATTCCTTCGATGACCTTACGGATTTTTGCGCTGATTTCACCAATACCTTCCCTGTTGTCTGCTTTTAGCAGGGATAACTGATCCAGCAGTGAATGAAACTCCTGGTTATTCCCAATCATTTCTTGATATGCTTTCGTAGTAACGCAAAAGCCCTCTGGAACTTGTATCCCCTTAATCCTGGATAGTTCCCCCAGATTGGCGCCTTTACCCCCGACCATCGCAAGCTTTGTTTTATCGATTTCCTGAAAACCAAGTACATACAAATTCATACATATTCCCCCTTCTATTTTTCTCGTTTTATTTATTAATAAAAAGAAATTTGGCAAATCAGACTATACTCTATAAATATTTCTCCTTATAAAAATTATTTTTAAATAGATCTATACATTCATCCATTTCTTTGCATAAAGCATCCATTTCTTCGCATAAAGCATCAGAGTGTATCCCTGTTCTAATTGGCATTTTACTTAAGTACCCATCCACAAGCTTATTAATTATTTTCATAACAAGCTTTGGATCAATGTCATCCTTAAATTTTGAAGTATCAGTACCTTCAAAAGCAATTTTACTGCTCAAACTTTCACTTTCACTATTAACAAGAATAGCTTTTATCTCCGCTTTAACCTCATCATCATTTTCAAAATACACACAACTTAAAAAGGAAAGTATCGCAGGGTGTTTTCTCATAATCGAAATTTCAATGCCGGTTGCAATCTTAATTCTGGCAAAGAAATCAGTAACCGTATCATCAAACTTTTCATCGAGTTCATTCATGATAATATGGGTGCATAAATCAATTAGGTATAAATATAAAGACTTTTTTGTGCCAAAGTAACGAAACACCAATGATTTTGAAATCCCCGCTGCGGCAGCGATATCGCTGACGGAAGTTTTTTGTAACCGTTTGTACCGAAGCATATAAGAGCTGCATCAATAATTATATTTTGTTTCTCTTTTGTTAGATTAAAAAAACTCTCCAAATAATCACATCCTTAAATATTTGTAACCGAATCGGTTACAAATATAATATCACTTGTAACCGATTCGGTCAAGGGGTATTTATAATTTTTTGTAGGTAATCCAATATACATATTTTTATTTTTTCTCATTGTACGCGAAACCATTACTTTAGATATGAACCAAGAAAATAAAAAAGAAAGCCTTGAAGGTACACATTTGATGTGCTTCAAGGCTTTCTTTATTGATACAACTTATTAATCTAATTTCCTAACTTCGGTTACCAGCGGACACATTACAGCGATACCGATAATTAAAATACCTGATATCAGAAACCAATGATTTTATACCGATTCTGTCAGCAAAAAATCCGGATAGGATTAATCCAATGGGCATAGCCAGAGATATGATGCTCCCTGTCAGGGAAAACACACGCCCTAAATATACTCCTGCGTTGTTTAATGATTTTTAATGTTTCATTGCTTAAATTATTTTGCATAGCCTTCTCCTCCAATCACTATGTAATGGGTAACATATTTACATTTAGCAGAAATCTGAATTTCTGCTCTCTATCTCTGTAGCCTTGCGGATATAAAAAAGATGCCGCCTAAACCTTAAGTTACACCAATATATGCACGATACCCTGTCCACCGTCGACAATAACCCTGTCTCCCGTCTTGAGCCTTAAAGTGGCATTGCCGCATCCCACAACCGCAGGAATACCCAATTCTCTGGCTACTATAGCAGCATGGGACAAGGGAGCACCTACATCGGTTATTACCGCTGCAGCTCTTGGGAAAAGAGGAGTCCAACCTACATTAGTAGTTGTTGCAACTAAAATTTCCCCGGGCTGAAGCTTTTCGCCTTCTTCAGGTGTTGCCAGGATACGTACGATTCCTTCTACTTTGCCTGCTGCTCCAGCAAAACCCTTAAGCATTTCAGAATCGGATGCTATAACTATTGACATTGTTGAATCATAGAAATCCATTCTTCTATTGTGCTCTTTCACCCATTCAAATGGATTGAAGCGTCCCCGAATAACTGATGGAAAAGGAGGCAGCGCTTTATATTTTTCATAGTTCGCTTTTCTCGCTGGAATATAGTTTACTTTTACTTCTCTATCAGACAAGAGGTCTTCCACTTCATTCATGTAGAGAAAAAACATATCTTCTCCTATTCCTGTAAGTTCACCTGCCCTGATTACAAAGGTTCGGATGACCCTGAAAACCCTTACAAATTCAGATCGTGCTGCCTCCCTGATACGGGCACCATCCGATGCTTTAGCCATTTGCTTTTTAAGCCATTTTACCTTATTTGGAAAACGCTCAGCAAATCTCTTACGGGCAGTCTCATATTGAGTATGCTGTTTCTGTAAAAGCTCGTCTGCATCAACATCCGACTCTTCAAATTCCTTAATCTGCCTTTCCAGCCAGTTTACATCCTCGGATGGATCTGGCATGGATAATTCAAATTCGTGGGGGCCTCGATGACCATACTGCTTATAATACTCCTCACGGCTCATTTCACCTTTTAGTACCCTTGAGATACCTAAGACCGGTCCAAGACTTGCCAGCTCTGAACTTCCCCTTAGGTTGGATAAAAGGGTGTTAGCATCTTCGGTTCCCACCAGCTTTGTAAGCTTTTTACTCAAGGTTAAGCTAAGGACAGCTTTGCTTCCGCTGACAATCAGCCCCCACCATGCTTTTTTATTATAGGGCTCCAGTTCATACTTCCATAAATTCAGTAATTCTTCCTTGGTGTTTAGTTTCTTAATTGTTTTCTTCATTTTTCTGCACCAATCCGGCGTATCCTGAATATATTGCGATATGTTTTTTGCAATTTCCCGATTCTTTTTCAAGTAATATCTGATTCCAGGTAACATTGCTTTTATTACATCCATTCTTGAAAATGGATGAACCGGAATTATTAACCCTTCCGGTATCTGTCCGAATACTTCACCTAGAATTTTCAGACCCAATTTTACACTCCCATACATTGCAGTGATAGCAGATAATCTTTGGCTTATATTTGAGTATATTCTTCCGCAAATATTACCCGACCACAAATAGTATCCTGGTACAAAACCGGATTCAATATCCAGAGCCCTTACTAAACTCCATGTGAGCGGTGTAACAACATCGGGGATTGCTTCTCCCACATTTGTATTTACCCAAAGGGTATCTCCTGTCAAACTCTCATTTATTTCATAGGTATCCAGATTTCCTGGAGTCAAGGTCGTTATTGGCCTTGCCTGGAGAAGATAGAGCTTTCCTTTTGCCACAGCCCATTCGATATCCTGGGGGCTACCCACTTCCCTCTCAAGCTTTACTGCATATTGATACAGCTTAGCGGCATGTTCCTTAAGCTCACCAGGACCGTCATATTTTCCCTTCGGCCTGCTTAATTTAAAATCATACGCATTTGCTTCTCCGGAAACAAGCTGCTCTCCTAACCCATGCACATAATTGCCGATCATGTTTGCGAAACTCCCTGTTATAGGATCGGCAGTAAACAAAACCCCGGAAATTTCAGACGGCACCATCAACTGAACAACAACAGCAATTTGATGAGACTCTTCAATACCTTGAACAGAGCTGTATACTTTTACTCTTTCCGACTGCTTTGATCGAAAGACCGTATAGATGGCCTCCCGTATCTCTTCATCCGTTCCTGCATTAAGAACCGTCTCAAACTCTCCTGCAAAGGAAGCTCCAGCCGAGTCTTCGCTTAAAGCAGAGGATCTTACCGCGAATAATGCTCTTTCCTTGTTCTTTCTTATTGCGTTAAGAAAAAGCAATATCTCGCTCCATGCTTTCTCATTCAGCTTTTCTCCCTGAAACGCCGATGGCAAAATAACAAAACCCTCCGGTACCGGATATCCGCCCTGGAACATCCTAGACAGCATACCGCCTTTTCCACCTGCAAAGGTCTGAAGCTCAGGCGTCAACTCTTGAAAGCTTTTTACCATATTTGTCATAAATATACCCCTTTCTTACTTTTCTATTCCAAATCGTATCATAGAAAGAAAACTGTTCCTCTCCTCAAGAAAGTCCCGAAGATACGTTTCTTCCAAATCATCATTGTTCTCTGCATCCGATAAATACTTGTTATCGAAATAATCCAGCGTAAGCATGACCAGTCTGAAAGCCTGCTCACGATCCACTCCTTCTCTAAGAGAAACCTTTTGAAATAAACGCTTCCATTCTTTTTCATTATTCGCAAGCAGCACTCCATACTTATCTTGAATCTCAATTTTAAGTTCATCCGGTGTCGCATAAAAAGCTTCTTTTATAATTCTCATTAAGTTGGGATTACTTTTATAATAATGGAATTTGATCATACTGAATTTTTCTTTCGCTTCAAAAAAATCCTGGTTTTCCAAAAGGGTATCAAAACCCATTTCAATTTTTCCTTTTTCGAAACATCTGTCCAAAACACAAAGATACAGCTCTTTCTTGCTCTTAAAATGGTGAAAGACTAGTGCTTTGGATATACCCGCTGCGTCCGCCAGCATTGTAGTTGAGGTGTTAGCATATCCATATCGGGCAAATACATCAAAACAAGCATCCAAAATTTTTTCCTTATCATAAAGTTGCAAAGGCATGGGATTTTCCTCCTAAACAAATAACTATACTAACCATCGGTCAATATAATAATACCACTTTGCTGACCATTGGTCAATATAAATCGTATCATTTATTAATCATTACAAATTTAAAAATTTATTTACGCCGAGCCCAAGCGTTTTTGGTTATTCTCTACGTTCGTAATCCCAATGAAAATTGCTGCACAAAAAAGCCCCTTGGACCCGGTGGGACCTTGGCGGCAGTAAGAAATGCATTGATAAATCTTATTCTATTCACAAATACCCGCCGGGTCAATTATGACCCACCCCATAAATACACTGTCCTCTCAGCCGTTGAAGCATTCGATTCATAACGGAGCAATGGTGTCAGGGGCGACGTCGTGGCCTTGACCTGGCAGAATATGATATTTCGCTCTTGGAATGCAATCATCCAATGTCTTGGCAGCTCTGATCAATACAAAGTTCAGCTAAGCTTATGCAGATGTAAGCTTCAGCCCCAAGATCCCTACCATTATGAGACCGAGGAATACAATTCTCCAGATGCTGACAGGTTCATTGAATAGGACAATGCCAAGAAGCACTGCACCGAAAGCGCCGATCCCTGTCCAAATGGCATATGCTGTGCCTATTGGGAGCGTTTTGGTCGCAAGTGACAATAAATAAAAGCTGACTGCCATTCCTCCCAGAGTAATCAAAGATGGTACTAATTTTGTAAATCCTTCCGAGTATTTTAGCCCTGTTGCCCAAATCACTTCAAAAATACCCGCGATGATCAAATAGATCCAAGCCATGTTTTTACCTCCATAACATAAATAAAGCCTGAAAGATATCATCTTGATATCTCCCAGGCTTTTATCCTTCCGTGACACAGCTATCTTAGGCTGCGAATTCTCTCTTGGTCACAGGCCAGTGAAACTGCGGAACCCTAGAAAATTTAAATATTAACTTTTCATAAGACAATATTCTTTAAGTCAATCATCATTATAAATAGTAAGCGCTCATATGTCAATATGCTTTTGAAGTTTCTGCCCGCAGTATCTTCCAAATCCAGAGTATATCAGGCCCTATAATGCAATCCGGACTTGCAAAATAGTACAAGGCGGTTTAAGGGGATTCAAAATAGTTCATACCCTTAGGAGCTATACAGCTATTTACTTACTTTAATACTCTCCTTTAATTACAAAAAATGAACCGCGAATGGTTCCGGCCAGCTTCGACTTCTGCCTGGCAAACTTAAACTTATCTTCTAACTCTTTCGGCACCTCCATCCCCTCCGAAAGCTTTAAACCAACCGCCCTCTTCTTCGGATCGTCAACCGTATACATAACATTGACCTCCAAGCCATCCTCATAAAAGATATAAGCCATTTTGATATTTTCTACCTGAAAGCGCGATGTCTCCAAAGGGTTCGCCGCAAATTCAATATTACGTTCTTCTTTTAAAATCCGGTTCACATATTCCAGGGTCTCCCGGCTCTCCTCTGCCGGTACAACTGTAAATTCATGCTTATATTTGTTCATAAGGTAACGGGCTTCATTCGCCCGTAAACCGGCAAGCGCTTCTGCAACAGGGGAAGACTCCAAACCGGTTGTCGATACCTGATTAAAATCAACGATATAGGACATTTCCATTCCTCCTTTATCTTACTATTTCCTGACAACAGGAATCCACATCTCACCTACAAGTAAGCCGTTTCTTAAACCCATCTCCACCGCTGTATTTGGTCCGCCGACATAGGCATAATTTGTTGCTTCCGGCAAGGCTTGTCCAAAGGCAAGTCCGGCAAGCTTGTTGTTTAATTCCTCAGCCGTCTTTCCTTCTCCTGTAACAACCAGGTATTCTCCCTTGGGAAACTGGATCACCCGGGCTTCTTCAAGATACGGGAAGTACCAAAAGAAATCCTGGAAAGTTTAGAGAATCGATTATTCTTATATTATGTAAGATAGGTACTTTTTATAACAGCAAAATTTGTATATAAGAAACAGGAATAATAAAGGCAATTATTCCTGTTTCTGTATACAACCATTCTCCATAACATATTCCAGGAACTTGTCTGAAGTTAGTGACTTGCTGAAATAAAAACCCTGGAAATACCGGCATCCGAGTTCATGCAGAATCTCCACCTGTTCCTTTGTCTCCACACCTTCTGCAATAACCTTTACGTTCAACTGATCACAGAGGGAAAGAATGGATTTAATAATCAGTCCGTAATATCCATCCTTGCTGACATTGTGTATCAGGGAAGCATCTATCTTCACCACATTTGTGTATAGATTACAGAGGTATAACAATGAACTATGTCCCATCCCAAAATCATCAATGGAGAGATTCATACCAAACTCTCTTATTTGCTTTAGTTTATTCTGGGTGGAAGCACTCAGGTCAATGGTGGCATTTTCCGTAAGTTCCAATTCCATAAAACCGGGATCAATGTGAAAAAGCTCAATGCAGGATTTTATATATTGAACCAGAGTAGCATCCTCCTGCAATTGCCGTGGGCTCAAATTCACAGAAAGGCATATTTTATCACACTTCTGTTGACTCCAATGCTCAAAATCACGGAAGGCCTGCTTCATCACCCACCTTCCCAATTCATTGGTTAGGTTGGCCTCATCGCATATCCTTAATATGATCAGTGGAGATACATTGCCATAAATAGGGTGATTCCATCTTAAGAGAGCTTCCGCTCCCATAACTTCACCCTTGTAGTTTACTTTTGGCTGATATTCTAAATGCATCGGAACACAATCATTCATCAGTCCGTGTTTCATCTCATTCATCAATTCACGGGCGAGAACACCTGTTTCGTCGTGGCGGTTAAGGATTGTATTTTGCTGTCTCTCCTGAATATAATTAATTTCATTGACCAGATTAGCGAAAACCGTAAAACAGGTTTGTTGATGACTTCCTTTCTGCAATCGGACAAAGGGAATATAAATCAATACGGCTAAAACCAAATTCACTGCCTGCAACACAATCCCAGCCACTGACCCCGTACTGAGATAACCGGACAAAAAAATAGGGGTTGTCCATGCAACCTCCTGTGTTATCGGAGGCACCCATTCCATTCGAACAGATACCCATGCAGTTAAGCTTAAAACAATGGGAGACAGCAAAAACGGAATAAGGTAATAGGGATTAAATATGATAGGCAACCCATATATCATAAATTCATTTATGTTAAAAATTGTAGGAAATAACGAAGCTTTTAACCATTTGTTTCCTCCGCTTTTTATCCCGCACAGTAATAAGGCCACCAGCAGCCCTAAGGTTGCGCCGGCACCTCCCAAGTAAACATAGGTATCAAAAAATTCTTTGGTTAAGATAGTAATAGCTGCTCCAGAGTTTACAACCGGTGTTGCTTCTGAAAGCGCATCTATGACAACATTACCTCCATGTATACCAAAAAACCATAAAATATGAGTAAGAAGAAGAATGATTACTGAAGAAGAATAGTTATGACCCGTCAACCAATTTTTATATAAGTCCTGTAAAAGCATCGCCTTGATAGCATTCAGGCCGATCAGCTCAAATAATTCTCTTGCAACACAAAAAAATAAAATGGTAAACATCCCAGGGATTATTGCACGAAAAGAAGCCCTGATCTGAGCACTTCCATTATAATCCATTAGATTCGAAGGCAAAACACGGTCACAGCATTGATACAAAAAGCAAAACAGTTTGCATGCCAGTATGGATATGATTATGGCTTCAAACATTCCGCCTGAACCCGCCGCCTTTTCACTTAATATCAACTCTGTATTATCTTTAAATGCAAAAAATGAGGAAAATGCAGTTATTACTATAATGATAGAATTGACTTCACCGGACTTTACCAGTTTCTTTTCCCTTGCGATGGCATAGCTGACCGTAATTAATGTTAAAATCGCCATGATCTTAAGAGTACTTTTATGTATTGACAGACCAATCTCTTTCCAGCCCTCCCCAAACAAACGAATCAGAAATTCCTGGTAAGCCGGGATGGGCAGATTAATCAGTGCCAAAATAATAGAGCCGATTAAAATCAATGGCATCATATATATTAATCCTTTGCGAAGCGCCCGGATTGTTTGTTGATTTGCCAGTTTTGATGCAAGTATATCAAGCTTTTCGAACAATGTATTTCCTCCTCAAAAGTAATCCATGGGTTGTTAGGTACTTGAACATGATCTTCTTCGAATATAGAAGAATGAGAAATAGATAAGAATTATCTTGACTATACAATGCAGTTATCTTTCGTATCCGCCGGAAACCGGCTATCCCTTTTTCTCTTCTTTCTTCTTAAGGGTTTTATATTGGTACATCTTCGGGCCAATCAGCTTTCTTTTCTGTTATCAAGGCAGAGCATATATCCAAACCTGCACTATTAAAATGTAACTCTATGAAAAAAATTTGTGCTACTACCGTACTTAATTGTCAGTTTTTTGTTCCAAATAAAGTTCAATGAATGGCTCCAACCGGAAGTATACTTTACCCGGATACGGAATAAAATTAATTATGAACGCTTATAAAAATAACTTGTCTTATTTGATTGTTATAAGGCAAGTCATTTAGGAAGGAAGCAAGATATGGGGAGAGGTAATCTAATCATTCAAGTCCGTACCTCCACAAATTCATTGCCTATCAGCGGTGCAAGGATTAAAATCACAGATCAGGAGGGTACCTTACTATACGATCTTATCACTGATGAAAGCGGGCAGACCCAACAGATATCATTGGAAGCGGCGGACCGGGAATTGTCTCTTGATCCACATTATACCGGTACACCATATACTACCTATCAATTGGATGTAGAAGCACCAGGCTTTAATAATTTACATATCGTTGATGTACAAATTTTTGACGGTGAGAATGCAATTCAACCGGTGGCATTAATACCTATGCTGGAAAGACAGACCACACCGATGACGTTTACAGTATATATAGGAAAACATGCCGTGGAAATGACAGAACCGCGCAATCAGGCAGGTCCGCTCATTGATCCCTTTGTTCTTCGCCACGTTATCATTCCCAATCCAATCACCGTTCACCTTGGTACTCCTGCCTCGGATGCCTCCAATGTTCAGGTACCCTTTATCGATTATGTAAAAAATGTTGCCAGCAGTGAAATATTCCCCACCTGGCCCCAGTCAGCGCTGGAGGCTAATATTTATGCCATCATTACATTTGCATTGAACAGAGTATTTACGGAGTGGTACAGAAACCGGGGATATAATTTTGATATTACAAATAGCACTGCCTATGACCAATACTTTGTATACGGCAGAACTATATACGAGTCCATAAGTGTTATTGTTGACCGGATTTTCAACCAGTATGTCCGCCGCCAGGATCAGATCGCACCATTTTTTACATCCTTTTGCAACGGCACCACTGCTACCTGTGCCGGATTATCTCAGTGGGGAACCGTAAGCTTGTCGAACCAGGGAAAATCAGCGATACAGATACTGCGCTATTATTACCCCGATGATATCGAAATTTCACAAACCAATATTATTACAGGCATTGTAGTATCCTATCCGGGTACATCCTTAAAATTAGGCAGTACAGGTCTGGATGTGCTGACCATACAGACTTATCTGAACCGGATCAGGCGCAACTATCCAGCTATTCCGGTGATAACCGATGAACCAGGTAAATTCGGCAATACCACAAAAGCCGCAGTAACGAAATTCCAGAGTATCTTTAATCTGACTGCCGATGGTGTTGTAGGAAAGGCAACCTGGAATAAGATTTCGTCCATTTATGTTGCCGTAACAAAACTGGCAGAGCTAACCAGCGAGGGCACCTCACTGGGAATCGGAACTGTCCCCCCAGTTCTGTTCTCATGTTAGGCTCAAGAGGTTTTGATGTAATAACTCTGCAATATATTTTAAGCTTTATCAGTGCATTTTATCCTACCGTTCCCTCCGTGACACAGAACGGTATCTTTGGAAATGATACTGCACAGGCTGTGATGGCCTTTCAAAAGGTGATGGGACTGCCCTCGGACGGTATTGTAGGTTCCTCCACCTGGAATGCTCTATATGATACTTACTGGGGTATCCGGGAGAATGCACCCCTTCCGGAACCCGGTCCTGAAAGCGGATATATCGAATATATTGTCCGCTCCGGTGATACCCTTTGGCTACTGGCACAGCGGTTTCATACCACCGTTGACGCCATCAAAGCCCTCAACAATTTAACCAGTGATGTTCTCATGATCGGACAGGTGCTGCTGATACCCTCCACGGAAACTACAACTCCCGGATTTTCTTATACCGTCCGCTCCGGCGATACCCTTTGGCTACTGGCACAGAGATTCAATACCACCGTTGGCGCCATCAGAGCTGCCAACAACCTTACCAGCGATGTTCTCATGATTGGGCAGGTACTCTTCATACCCGGTAATTAGATTCTATCACGACGGGTTTCGCAATTGCTGATTTCTGGGAATATGGAGCTTCAGCGAAAAGATTTTCTTTTCCTGATCAGCATCAATTAATACCATACCGCCGGTGTCCTCAATGGTTTTTCGAATGATTGTCAAGCCATAGCCGTGGAAATCTTTCTCCTTTTTGGTACTTACAAGCTCACCGTCCTGATATTCTAACTGTCCGTTAAAGGAATTAGCTATTTCGATAAAGGACCAATCCGGATTTGTACTACCGGTAACCTTGATAAATCTGTCAGAGGTTTGTGGAATTTTTTCACAGGCCTCAATTGCATTATTCAGGATATTCGTGCAGATACGTATTATATCCAGATCAGACAGTATCAAGCTTTCAAATAAATGAAGGGTTGCATCAAACCTGATATTGTGCTCCTCACAGGTATTAGCTGAATCCTGCAGGATGGCATCCAGAAGTACATTATTGGAATAGGTTTTATGCATCAGGACATTTTTCTGCATGGTATCATGTATTTCATCCAGCAGTTTAATGGCCTTTTCATTTTCATTGTTTTTGATTAATATTTTTACTGCTGACATTACATTCCCATAATCATGCCGGAATATCCGGTAACTCTCTGTGAATTTCTTGTAGGAATTGTAATGGCTGATCTGGCACTCCAGCTGCTCCTGCAGCCGTTTGGTGTTCAATTCATATTCCAACAACCCGGTCACCTGGACGATCGTATTCCAGATAAAAGCCAGCAACGCTAAGGTAATTGCGCAGGATGCCAGATAGTGAAGAGAAAACCATAGGGCATTGATATCCAAAAAACGTCCTTCATTTAACTGAAGCATATAAACAACTATTGCAAACTGATAATAAACAATTGATCGTAATGCCTTGGTATGAGGAAATAATGGCTCTGTCTTGGTATCGGGAGCGATTACCCTTCTGACAAGCAGAACAAAGAATACCCCAATCAATCCTGCTATGGCGGCTATCATGTAGTAATAATGATCCAGATTTAGCACTCCGTTAATACTTTCCTGTTGGAAGATGGAAAAGAGGGATACAATCATACCTCTGCTGCTGTAAAAAACAATAATATATGCACTTGCACCGTGCAATATCCGTAAAATATCCATCTGGAACAGCAGCTTCAGTTCCAGCATAAAGGATGCCATGATAACAATAACCCCCAATTGATGGAGGTTTAACCTATCCATGGCAGAACTGCAGGCTAAATTAATCGTTACTGCAATGGCATAATAAATCCAATGCTTTCGCTTCGACTGAAAATGCCTTTTAAAATACAGAAGACAGGTTAAATTATAAGCGATTATCGATATGGAAGCTATTATCAGCATTGTTAACTCCTCTGTTACCGATGAATACTAAGTCTTGAGATATATTCTGAAAAAGCCTGGTCTACCAGCTTGGCATAGGTTACGCCAATGGGAATAACCTCCCCTGTTTTCAGAATCAGGCTTGGCCTTGTAAATTTACCAATATACTGTAAATTGACCATATAGGATCGGTGTACCCTAAGGAAATCCTTGTCCTGCATCTGCTTTTCCAACTGCTCCATGGTACCGTAATATTCAACACTCTCACCATTTTTTGTATGAACCTTCACCAAACGCTTCCATATCTCAAAATAGGAGATTTCTTTCATGGGTATTACCTTACGGACACCACCTGATTCATATACAAACATCTCCGTTTTTCTTCCTTCTGCACGTGAGATAGCCCGAAGTAATATCTCTTCAAACCGTTCTACTGATGTAGAGTTCTTGATCAGATATTGAACAGGGGAAGCATCAAATGCCTCAAATACATAGTCTTCACTTGTGGTTAGGAAAATAATCTGGGAGTCACATCCCAGTTCTCTCAGCCGCTTAGCTGTATCTACACCGTTCAACGTTCCCATCAGAACATCCAGATAGATGATATCTGCCAGATTAGGGGAATCGGCCAAATGAAATAATAATGCCTCGCCACTTTCATAGGTTGAAAGTGTGAAGGTGATCCGGTTTTTTTTTGCCAAATACGTAATTAAGCTATCATATTTATTGATCGTCTGCTTATTATCATCGCATAAGAATATTGTTACCATTTGTTCAATCCCTCATTCGAAATACGGCATGCTGTTATTATCTGATTGACCATCAGGGGTAATCTATCTTGCCATTCGCTGTTTATTTTAGAACTATAATATCAGAATATGGCAAAAAATCGATGGATTTTATATTCATCGATTTTTTATTCAGATTTATTAATTCAGACTTTTTATTCTGATTCCTTACGGATAATCTGATTGATTGTCTGAACCAATTGGCCTATCTCAGGTTTTGACAGTTGGGCATTGGCTCCGACTTTTTCGCCTTTGATTCTCATTTCATCCGAAATCAGGGATGAAAAAATGACTACAGGTATCGCGGATAATATATTGTCCTCTTTGATACGTTTTGTCAGATGATGCCCGTCCATCTGCGGCATCTCAATGTCAGTAATCACACATGTGATATAATCCGGTTTATCTTTGATGCTCTGCAAATAATTCCATGCTTCTTTCCCATCGGAGGTTTTAATAATATTATGATATCCTGCTTCATGCAGTGCATCAATAATCATTCTGTTCAGCATTGGAGAATCCTCAGCAATCAGGATACGCATCCCGTCATTATTATCTTCAAACTCTTCTTTGAATTCAATATTGCCTGTTTCTATATTTGAGTATGGATAAATTTCATACATGATTTTTTCAAAATCAAGCAAGGTGATAATCCGATCCTTCAGCTTAGCAATGCCGGTGACTAAGCCTTCGCTATTACCATAGATCGCCGAACTGGGTTTTTCAACCATCTCCCATGAAATCCTGTTAATTCCTGCGACAAGATGAACATGAAAGGCAATGCTCATTTTATTAAAGTCTGTAATGATTAATATATCCTGATCCGGGCTATCTGAATCATGATAATTCAAAAATTTTGCGAGATTTACTACAGTAAACAGCTCATCTCTGGACCGTATAATACCCTCGATGCTAGATTGGGAATGAGGAATTCTATGAACAGTCTGATAGCGTATCAATTCTCTGACCTTTGCTACATTGATACCAAAATACTCCCCTGCAATAACAAATTCCAACACCTCCAGCTCATTGGTTCCTGTTTCTAAAAGAATTTTATTCTCTCTATGGTTCATAATCCCTTAATCCTTTCCTAATCATTGGAAATAGCAAGTGCATTGCATCACTATTCTTCGGCCTTGCTGGAACCTTCCCTTTATTCCGATAACTTGCTGGTATGTTTTCTTTTTCAATAATAAGATTTAAAACGTCAGATATTTTTAAGACTAATCAGAATGGGAAGGTGCAGGTGCCATATTATAGGAGTCTATCTAAAGGTGAGTCAGCGATTTGTTTTGCCGGTACTTCCTGACAGTCGGAATTTACCGATGAGCTGAGCCATGGTCTCTGCCTGTCCCGACAGTTCTTCACTGGCGGCAGCACTCTGCTCTGCAGTTGCAGCATTATTCTGTACAACTGCTGAAATCTGTTCGATACCTATATTAAGCTGGCTGATGGAATCAGCTTGTGTTACAGAAGCATCCGCTATTTCATTAACCAATTGAATAACCTGTGCCTCTTCTTCCGCCATAACCTGGTGGGATTTTTCAGTTTCTTTGACCATCTCCATTCCCTTACCTATGGCGCGGTCGGCATTCTCAATCAGTATGGTGGTATTCTTAACTGCTTCGGCACACATGGTGGCAAGCTTGCGAACCTCATCTGCAACCACGGCAAAACCTCTTCCTGCCTCTCCTGCCCTTGCTGCTTCTATGGAGGCGTTCAGTGACAGCAGATTTGTCTGCTGTGAAATCTCATCAATGGTTCTTACAATCTTCTGGATCTGGTCAGAGGTACTTGATATATCGTCCATCGCAGATACCAGCTGTTTCATTTGACGATTCACATTTTCAATTTCCACTCCTGTTTTGGCAACCATTGCATTGGCCTGCTGTGCATTCTCCGCATTGTGCTTTACATGGTCGGAGACATCTGTGATGGTAGCAGTCAGTTCCTCAATGGTACCGGCTTGTTCCGTAGCACCCTCAGCAAGCATCTGGCCGCTGGAAGCCACCTGCGAAGAAGCGGCGGCTACCTGTACGGAGGCCTGGCTGACCTTTGAAAGTATGCTATTTAAAGAGGAGAGAATATTTTCCATGGATACCTTAATTGGCGCAAAGTCCTTTGAATATTCCAGGTCAACCGTAACGGTCATGTCACTATCTGCCATCCGGCCAAGCACATCGGAAATATTATGGATGTATTGATTAAGCATCTCAATCAGCGAGCGTGTACTGTCTGACAGAGAGCCAAGTTCATCCTCAGACTGGTATGTAATCACGGCATTCAGGTCTCCGGTGGAAAGCTGCCTGGTAGCTGCTTCTATTTCTTTTAAGGGCCTTGTAATGCTTTGAATAATATAGAGGCATAAAACAATCATAATTGTAATGGATACGACAGCCAAAACCGCCGATAAAATATAGGCATTCCGTTCGGAAGTTTTGCTGCTGCTATAAAATTCACTTCCCAAATCATTTGCTGACTTCTTTATTTCGTCCGATATGCTCCTTACTTCTTCGAATACCGGTATGATTTTTTCCTTATACAGGGCCAAAGCTTCTTTATTCTTGTTGTTCACGCCTAAGGCAGCAATCTGATCCCTGTCTTCCTGGATATCACTCAAAGCAGTACGTATTTTAGCCAGCTTGTCTCTGTTTACCTGAAGCATTAAATGCTCATCCAAATCTGTAATTACCTGGTTGACAACAACTGTTGCATCCTCTCCATCCTGTTTGTATTGTTGATTTTCATCGGAACTTTCTGTTGTACATAAAAGAATAATACTCTTTTCTATCTCCTCTAAACCGAGCTGCAAGCGAACTGCAGCAGTACTGGTAACATAAGGTCCGTTATGGTAGGAAGTGAAATTCGATGAACTAATTAACCTGCTTATAAAATTTCCGATAATCGTAATCATAAAAAGAATACCTATAATAATAAATGTGGTACTCAGTTTTTGACCTATTTTCATATTTTTTAGCTGAAAGTTACCTTTCTTAAAACTTCTCATCTGAGATATCCTCCTCTGTGTTTTCTGCTTTCATTCCATTATTCTGCACTTTATGGAGTTTAAAATCAGGTTATATTCAGGCAATGCCATAACCTTGGTAAAGAGCAGGCTGAGAAGAAGCCTGCTCTAATCAAAAATAAGAGTCACACTCTAAGTGGGGGGGAGAGGTGCTCTTTACTGAATAAACATTCATATAATATTCTCCTTTTATTCTGGTTTGTATTTATTTCGTAGCTATTTTTTATCATTATAGATGAATTGTAACCTATGATGTAGGTTATGTTCCGAATTGACATTTTTTTGTCATAAATTTCATTCTTCGTCATTTTTTATTCAATTTTCAAGAAATGAATTGCTGTCCTACCCGCATCAATATTGTACTAATAGAACGGTTCCGGTCATATTTTATAAAAAACAATAGAAGAGGGAAAGACATTGGTAAAGGTAAAAGTTCATTTAAGACCTACTGTGCGTAACATAAATTTACCCACAGTTTTAAAGACAACGATATTTCCGGGTGACAGGGCTGAACGGCTGATTATTGCAACTCAGTTGGGAGAGATTTTTTATATAGGAGACAGAACGATAGAGACTTTTCTGGATATCCGCCCGCTTGTCCTACAGTTAGGCACTACATCCGGCGGATATGATGAACGGGGATTGCTGGGACTGGCATTTCATCCCGAATTTTGTTATAACGGCTTGTTTTATCTTCACTATTCCGTTGCCGGATCACAAGGTCCTGGTATCCATCCTGTACCCACTGCACCTGATCCCTGCGACCCTGCAGCCTTACATCGAACCTGGGATAACAGAGAAGTTCAATATGATCATATTGATACTGTTGAAGAATGGATCTGGCAGCCCAGGGTACAGCCTCAAAGGCGACGGACCTTACTGAATTTCAGAAGACCATTTGCAAATCATAACGGTATCAACAGCTTGAACTTTTCACCCGAGACAGGAAAGCTCATTCTTACAACCGGAGACGGCGGATCAGGCTACGATCCGTTTCATTTAAGCCAGAATAACATGGAGTTTTTTGGTAAAATAATTGAAATTGATGTAAATAAAAATCTCTTTAACGATAATCCGCCTGTTATTACACGCTTTCATGAGCTTCCCGTACCTGTTCAGGAAACCCTTGCGGTGATTGCCAAAGGGGTTCGCAATATATCAGGCATTTCATTTCAGAAGTTTTTTCACAATTACATCAAATACATAGGGAATGTGGGACAGGATCTGGTAGAATCGATTTTTTCTTTCCTTGATTACAAACCGATCCCGGTGGATAAGCTTGTTCAGGCTTCTTTCATGCAGGCAGTGCCTGATCAGGAAGGCTTTGTCAACTTTGGCTGGCGGGGCTGGGAAGGTGCTTTTCCCACTGCGGTCATAAGAAGCTGTCCTTCAAATACAGCTTTGACGAAGAAAACCTTGGCTTATTACGAGGATACCGTAAGAACTTGCGCACAGCGGCTTCAGCCTCTGGTGAGTTATTTCCATCAAGATCCCCGGCCTGATAAGTTCGGAGGAACCGCGTTAACAGGAGTCCATCCCTATATGGGGAATGCAATCCCTGAATTAACGGGAAACATTGTGTTCACTGATCTGGCTCGGAATGAAAGTTCTCCGCAGCCGGCCAGAGGCGTATTGGCTTATGCCAGGGTAAGATCAGATTGTAACCTTGATGATTATAGTGTTATTGATACCGATTATGATTTTGGATCCCAATCCTCTTATTATGTTGGTCTGGGAACCAACCTGGATCAAACCAGGCTATATTTAGGAGTCTATGGGTCTACGAAAGTGGCTGATTTTAATCAAGGTACGATTTTTGAAATTGTTCCGTAATGTTCACACGATGTGTACTGCAGCAAATGTACTCTCCTTGCGAAATCATTTGTCAGCGGCGGAGGGATGAGGACGATTGTAATGATGAGCGCGATTATGGCAGTAATATTTTTTCATCATATATATAAGAAACGGTTGGCCGTAAGTACAGCCAACCGTTTCTTATATCGTTATCCTGCATCTGCGCCTGTTCTCCTGGATTAGTGGTCATCAGCCTATAGAGTTTTGGAATGAACCAACTATATTCCACTTGATAATGTTTCAATCTCACTATGCAGCTCATCCAGAATTTGATAAGCTTTCTCTGCTTCTTCAGCAACAAAAAGCTTATATAGATTCATTACTTTTACTTCCATACCGATCGGTTTCATTTTAAAACCATCTACCCATTTCAGAGCTCCTTTTTCATTCATTAAATAGCGGTTATTTAAGGCATACAATACTTCAACCCAGGAACAAACCGCCCGAAACACCGAACCTATGGCATAGTTGATATCACCCTTAAATGCCGCCTTGCGTCCACAAGCAAGGGAAAACCATGCCTCCCACAAGAATTTTCTTACTACAGCTTCTCGCATGAGTGGCGAGTATTCGCCCTTTGAGTAGAGCAGTGCTTTCAGTCTGCTAAGCAGTGCAGATTCATCCTGCCATAGGGGCTTACAGTAATGAGTTTCGGCAGCGTATATCGTATTGATAAAACCGAAGGGATGACCTGACTGGTAATCAACCGTTATCTTTCCTTCAATGCAGTCCTGCAAAACTTCTTCAACTCTTTTTATATCGCGGAGAAGTATATCAACGGGCATACCATTGAAAGTAATCCACGCACCTCCGTTAATCCACGGCCCCCATTGACCCGGGGCATTTAATAGGTCGTCTTTATGTCCGTCATCCAGTTCTTTCAAACACTCCGCCAGAGCCGTTATATCCAATATATCTGCATCGTAATAAACTCCTATGTCATAATCAGACTGTTTGTCCGCTTCGCCTCTGCTTTGAGAACCACCAAGGGCAATTGCCATAACGCCCCGGACTGTCGATATCGATTTAACGATTTTATCTATCTGCATATCTAAAACCTCCCTTCCTATTTCTATCAGATCACTTATGAAAATCAATTATTAAATCTAATAAATCCATTTGTTTATCCTCTAAATTTCATTATTCCCTTATTCCCTTTTATTTTTCCAAAACACTTTACAATGGTAAGTCTTTTTCTTTCTTTTTTCTTCTTCCAATGCTTTTACCCAATCCGAGTTATACTCTACAATTTCAATTTTCACAATACAAATCCTCCGAAAACTATAGTTCAGAATTTAGCTTTACCATTTTTTTCAAATTTATTGACAGTAGTTTCCTTTTATGGTAATGTATCCTATATTCAAGTAAATATGACCATATATATCTTATTAAAAGAAGCTAATTTAGTACAATGTGAATATATAATCATCGGTGAATTTATCGGTAATTACCGAAGTACTTAAAATTGTAATGGTTCCACATCCATTTTACAGAAGAAATAAAGATGAGGAGGTATCCCTATAATGCCATTGATCCAAGCTGAAAACTTAACCAAAGTCTATCGCCAGAATATCAAACAGCCCGGTTTAAAAGGAGCCTTGAGAAGCCTTGTTAAAACCGAGTGGGCGGAAAAAACCGCTGTGGATCACATCTCCTTTACTATGGAGGAAGGTGAATCCTTAGCTTGCATCGGTGAAAACGGCGCGGGCAAATCCACCTTAATCAAGATGCTGGTGGGTATTTTGAATCCCACCTCCGGCAGCGTAAAAGTCTATGACGGAAACCCCATGCACCACCACGAGGCTTATCTCCGTAAAATCGGAGTTATTTTTGGTCAGAAGACGAATTTATGGTTTGACATCCCCGTTATCGAAAGTTACCGGGCTATCCAGGTATTGTACAAACTAGACAACAACCTCTTTGAAAAAAACATGAAGATGGTCACGGATCTGTTAGAACTCGAACCCATCCTCCATGCTCCGGCCAGACGGCTTTCTTTAGGGCAAAGGATGAAAGCGGACATCGGCCTGATTTTCCTTCATAGCCCTAAGATATTGTATCTGGATGAGCCTACAATCGGACTTGATATTAACGTTAAATTTGCCATCCGTAAGTTCATCCGAAAAATGAACCAGGAAAACGGCATCTCTGTGCTGCTCACCAGCCATGACCTGGATGACATTGAACAAATCAGCGATAACGCACTGGTGCTGTCAAAAGGGAAAATCTTCTACCATGGTTCTTTGTCGGAATTGAAGAGCAACTACGCCACCACCCGGCTGATTACGGTCAAGGGCGGGTAACCGGAGATATCACCGCTATCGCTGCGGATATTGCGGTACAGCCTGATGACCGTACTACAAAGCTGACGTTCGATACTCGCAGCCATACTTCCAGTGAGATGATGGATATTGTCTCCCGCTGCTTTGACATTCAGGATATTACGATTGAAGAGCCGGGTATCGACCATGTGGTCTCCCGAATCTTCACTGAGGGGGCCAAATCATGAGGCGGTTTAATAAGTTGATGGGATTGTATCTACAGGGTGCCCTGTTCTATAAAAAGGCTTTTCTGCTTAATCTGTTTTCACCCTTAGTGTTGTTGGGCGGCCAGTTTATGCTGTGGCGGTCTCTCTATAATCTAAGCGAAACCGGTACCATCGGCAGCTATAACCGGGCAGGGATGTACACGTACATCATTGTGGCCTTTGCCATAAACAACCTGTTGACCTGGTCCAGCGAGAACAATATCTCCAGAGAGATTCGCTCCGGCCTTATTGTAGCCCGGTGCATGCGGCCCGTACCCTTTTTGTACCAGAGCCTGGCGGGGCTTACGGGTTCTATGCTGCCCCAGGCCTTGGTGAATTTTGCGATAGCAATGTTACTGTTCGCCTTATTCGGAAGCCATCTGGCCCTGCCCTCGCCGGCAGCAATACCTCTGGCATTATTGAGCTTACTGTTTGGTATTCTTCTGCGGATGATGTTGGTCAGCTGCTTTAGCCTGCTGTGCTTCTTCACTACCAGTCACCTGGGCCTTAGCTGGACCCGAACCGCTCTAACCGAGTTTTTTTCCGGAGCCTTAATCCCCATCTCCATGTTCCCTGGGTGGCTTAAAACAGTAAGCTATGCTACACCTTTCCCCCTCATGCTGCAGACACCAATCTCCCTGTTCTTAGGCGAGGCCACACCTTTGCCGCTGCCAGTAACGTTTGGACTGCAAATTGGCTGGACGGCTGTGTTCCTGGTGTTGCACGAGGTGCTGTATGCCAAAATCCGTAAAAATCTGACTTTTGCCGGAGGTTGAAATATGCTGAAAATATTTTTTCAATTTAAAGCTCAATACATAAAAACCCAGATGGAATACCCGGTTAATTTCTGGATGATGGTCTTTTCCGGGATTTTGATGCGAACGCTTATGATGGGGATCGTATTCGTACTGTATCGCAACATCCCGGATATCGCCGGGTGGCGGGAGGGAGAACTCTACCTGATTTTGGGTTTCATGTGCGCCTCCGAAGGCCTGACCAGTATTTTCGTGGACGGTATCTGGCACCTCCCCGCCCTTGTGTTCCGTGGTGAGTTTGATGTTATGCTGGCTCGGCCGATTTCCCCGTTATACCAGATTTTGTCCTACGAGATCGGCCTCCAAGGTATCGGTGTTCTGATTATGGGTATTCTCAACATTGGTGTGGGATTGGTGTCCTTAGACTGGGTATCACCTTTATCCATTTTCCTTTGTATGATCTTTACCCTGACCGGTACGGCGATACGCCTATCCTATAATCTGATCGGCGCATGCAGCGTCTTTTGGAGCAAAGGAGAGCAGACAAATGCGACCTTTCTTATCTATAGTGTCGGCGAGTACGCCAAGTATCCTGTCACTATCTATCCGGGCTGGATGCAGTTTGTTTTATTGTTTGTGATTCCGGCGGGATTTGTGGGCTTTGTCCCGGCTTTAATCCTCCGGGGAGAACATATTTTCTTGTATACCCTGATTGTATTTGCCGCAACCGGTTTATATTTCCTGCTTGCCAAAACTATTTTTTACAGGGGTATCCAGAAGTATGAGAGTATGGGGATGTAATATGTCCAATATTGGCATTGACAGCAAATGCCGGCTTCTAACTCAGGTGTTTGAGCCCTTGTGAAACAAACTTATCAGTTTAGCAAGCTAATTTGCTCTTTGAATAGCGGTATGAATGCGGCATCGGGTTAGGTGCCGCCAAAAGCAACGGCAGTATTAAGCTCATACTCTATATGTAGAAATATCTATGTATCCGTCCTCAGATACTTCTACTCCTTCCGAAATAAGAAGTTCTTTTTGAATAGCTGCATATCTTTGATCCGTGATTGATATTTTGCCTTTGGAGTTAATTATCCGGTGCCATGGGAGATTGTACTTCTCAGACATAGAATGAAGTATCCTGACTACCTGCCTCGCACCTCTAATATTTCCTGCAAGTCTTGCAACCTGTCCGTAGCTCATAACTCTCCCATATGGTATTCTCTTTATTATTACTAGGACTTCCTCGGTAAACTGTGTCATAACAAACAAATCTCCTTATCATACTTTTAAATTGATTATTTCATCATAGAGCTCTGTTACTGCCAATAGGGCTGCTGCATTCTAATATACACTATCTTTGGCAAAAGTTCCATAGTCATTTCCAAAACTAATGAACAGACCTTAGCCTCCTATATAAACATCATAAATGAATTGTTCGTAATTCTCTCGTTGCGTATGTATATTATTATAGAGCTTGCTATTTAAAGTCACCATTGAATTGATGAATTCAGCATCCATTTCCTCTATAAGATAATACTTGTTATTTTCATAAAGACAGCAAAGACTCTTTCCTATTGCATATAAGCTGTCCCTATGAACTCCGCAGGAAAAGCCTCTTAATTCTGCTCCGTCCTTATTACCACTGAAAAAAAGTGATTTTGCCAACCAGCCCTTATCTGCATATCCACCCTCAGTAGTTTCCGTAAGTACGCAGTTTATGTATTTTGTAAACTCTGTAAATTCACCTGAATTTATCTTAATTCCAACGATAGGATACCATAATCCCTGAGTTTTGCCGCTGTTGGTACCAGAGGATCTATAGAAAGCCAGAATTACTCTTTCAATCCCATAATAATAACGTATCGCTACATCAATAAGGCCAATCATTCGAAAAGGTTTTGTTGTAAATATGTTTGCTCGAAAACTATCCGGATAAAATCTTATTATCTCCCCTAAACGTATCATTAATATCCCTCTTTCCAATGATCTTTAATAAGCATGAATAGATCCAAAACACAGCAGGATATAGAGATTCCATGGGATTTAATATCCCGGGAATATTAAACCACATGGTTTCTCTATTTATTACTATTCTTAATTTTATTCAACTGTTGCCTGATTTCATGAATAGTTTCATAGGATTCTTCAATACCCATAAGTTTTTTTAAGAATACTTTTTCTTCTGGCTTCAAATCAAGCTCTTTAAACCATGGTTTATCAATTCGACTTACTTTTTGGTAGGTTGTGTAATATAGATGAATTAAAAAATCACCTATATACCAGTAATCTATCTCCTTCGTGTAGTGATCATTATCCATTATTCTAGCCAAACCAAAATCAATGAGCGAAAGCTCTTTATTATCTTTTCTTATGATATTCGGCAGCCTAATGTCTCTATGAACGATATTGCAGCTATGCAATATCTCCACCATATCAAGCAGCTGACCACAGACCTCGTAAATCTCTTCACGGTTGAATTGATATCTTTTCTTTCGTAAGATATCCTCAAATACTTCCCCCTCTATATACTCAAGTATATAACCTTCTCTGTCCTTATCTTTAAACCTTGAAATAAACTTCGGGAAATAAGGATGCTGTAACTTCTTTAAACACAATTCTTCGTAAAATAATTTATCTTTACTTTTTTTAATCATTTCTTTCTTCAGTTGTTTTACAACATATTTATTTTTATCCTCGTCAACAGCCAGATATACTATTCCATATCTCCCCTCACCCAATAATTTTTGAATGGTATAAATGTCAATTGTATCGTTCTCTTCGTAATATTTATCTAAATTACCGTTCTTATTTTTCAGATGAAGGCCCATAAGCGACACATAATTAGAAAGATCTTCTAAAACGCCTATCTGATCTGCTTCTTGATCTGCTTCTTGATCTGCTTCTTGACCTGCTTAGCGATCTACTGCTAAACCTGCTATTAAATCTGCTGTTGGACCTACTAAATGATCTGCCAATATTGCTCCTTGAACTGTCCCATGAAGAATAAAAGCCATGCCCTCTAAAGGATTCATTTCTGTTAAAGCTCATACTAACACCTCTCTATGATATTTTTGCATTAATATAGAATTCTATTATGCATTAATAATATATTCCCAATTCGACATAATGTGTCTAATAGTGACATCCGTATGAATAGTAAGGTGCATTCCTTAGTTCTATTAACTCTTATCTTTAGGGAAAGCCGGTGTAATCCTGACATTTTTCATTTACATACCTTCATCGTAGTACTTTAACATAACAAGATAATACTTTGTTATCATTATATAAGCATATTAATTTTAAAGATATTCCAACTTTAAATATAATCAGTCTATATCATGGAAAAGGGAGGTACCTGGATTACCAAGTCCTCCTCTAATTTAATCTTAATATACAATTTTACGTACTAGTTCATATATCACTCCAAATTCCTAAGCTATTATAAAAAGTCTGGGTCTTAACCAATCTCTCGAGTACGGTGTAAATGAATCGATCTTATATTTCACGTATTATTTTTATTGCTTTTGTTTAATCTATTATATGAAAAACATTATTATTTATATAATAAATTTTAGGGAGGCCATATAATGCTTACAGAAAAGTTTTATGAAGTATTACAACATGAAGGTGTAGTTTCTATCGTATCATGGGGAGCAGAGGAAGCACATGTAACTTGTACATGGAACTCATATTTAGTTGTAACAGAGGATAAAAAAATATTAATCCCTGCTGCTGGTATGCACAGTACAGAAGGTGATGTAAAACAAAATAATAAAGTTAAAATAACTTTAGGTTCCAGAGATGTTATGGGACGTAATAACTATCAAGGAACAGGTTTTGAAATTGTAGGAACTGCAAAGTTTATTGAATCAGGTTCAGAATTTGACATGATGAAGGAAAAGTTTCCGTTTTTAAGTAGAGTGTTAGAAATAACAGTTTCATCAGCAAAGCAACTACTATAAAATTAAAGTAATTTTGCAAAAAGGGCTGTCGCACTAAATGCGGCGCCCTTTTTCATTAGAGATGTTTATCACATTTTAGGGTATCAAATCTGCTCCTCTGTAAATAATCCTGTTGGCAGAACCTTGAGTTCTTACAATATCAAAGCTATCGAATCTCATTATTTCCTTAACATAGCTTCCAGGTAAAAATGGCTGAATTCTAATGGGTGTATACCGATCTTGATTGGTGTAGACTGAGCCGCTAGACTGAAGCATTAAGATTTTTCGGTTATCTGTCACAGTGATTATAATTTCTGTTTACATGACTCAACTGTCACTTCTAATACTCTGGTAAGAAAAGGGTATTTCTTAAACATCTTATCGTATAAATCACCCTCTTTTAAAAATTTGCCTGTTCCTTCTATCAAAAATCCTGTTCCCATAAACTTATATCCCATTACTTCTTTGCTGCCCAAAGTCAGTTTTACATGTGGGTTCTCATTAATATTTGTCTCTGTTTTTATCATTGCTGCTGGAATTAAAAGTTTACTATCATCAACAATTTCTAAGTAACTATTCCATGTATTTACTACATGGGCTTCATTATTAGCACATGTAACAATGGATACAACCCCTTCCTGTTTTAATACTTCTAAAAATTTTTCTGTAAACATATTTTATCCTCCTATTGTCGACTTTTATTATCGTCGATTTATATTGTCGTTAATTATATTATACTACTCAATTAGAAATGTCAATAGCATTTTCATAATTGTCGACAACTTATGTCTTGTATTCATTCACATAATCATATATGATATAACATAGCACTTTATAAGGAGGTTGACTGAATGAAATTATCTATTGGAGTCGAATACGCGCTGCATTGTTTATTATATATGATAAATATTGAAAAAGACAAATCTGTTGGCATTAGAGATCTGGCAACATTTCAAGGAATTTCTGAAAGTTATTTATCAAAAGTATATGCAAAACTTAGTAAATTCGGGCTCATCAAATCTGTATCTGGAGTAAAGGGAGGTTATGCTTTGGCACGTGACCCCAAAGACATAACCTTTTGGGATGTCGTTGTTGCTGTAGAAGGAAATGAGCCATTCTTTCAGTGTGCTGAAATAAGGCAGAACAATATATTATTAGATAAAAATAATTTACCTGATTCCTATACAAAATGTCCTTGTCTGATTAAAGTTGTTATGAATAATGCAGAAAATGAAATGAAAAAATATCTGGAACAAAAAACTTTAGCATGGCTGCACAGTGAAGTCTATAACAATATTTTGTCTGAGGAAGCAAGAGAAGCTACTGATAGGTGGTTTCGAAAAGAATAAGATTTTAGAATACATTGATAATTCTATAAGACTGTTCATTTTGCACAACATTAAAGAAAATCGGTATTATTGTTCCATTTAGCCTGACGCCTATGAAAGCAAAGGCTCCAGGACTTTATCATCCTGATGCCTTTGCTTTTCATCTGTACAATTAAATTTAGGGTGTTATCTTCAAAAATAACGAATGTCATCTGCCACAACATCATTTCTTTTTACCAACGGCTGCTAAGTATATGATAAATTCTTCATCCCCATCTAATTGCAAGAGTTTATCAACCGCCTCCTGATTATATATGCCAATAGAACAAACGCCCAAATCCAGAGATTCACCGGCCAAATAAAGGTTCTGGCAAATATGTCCAACGTCGATTAATATTTTCTTATGCGCTGACACATCAAATTTCCATTCCGATCTATAAGGTGTCGTACTCCATGCAAAGGTTAATGCAGATTTTTTTGTAAAATGAGGAACAAAAGGCTGGTCCAATGAAATTTCGTCTAGTTTCTTATCTACATCTTCTGATGGAAACAGGAACATTAACGCATGTTCTATTGGTAAATATCTATAAATCCCTTTCTCTAAGCCAACCACATTCATGATGAATAGATAGGTTTCAAAAGTATGTGTTGCTCCGCTGCAGGGAACTGTCCTAAAAGTAAAACCTGCTTTATTTGTTCCGGTTATACCCTGTGTTGCCCATAAAAGATATGATAACTCTGCAAGACTTATGGCTTCCTCACTATAATGCCGAATACTTCTCCTATCTTTGATACATTGGAAAATGTCCTGTTTTTTTATAATATCAGCACTGACGGCAGGTAGGTTGATTATTTTTGAATCAGGATCATACCGCTTTATTCCTTCTGGCTGCGGCAATCCCTTCATTTTATCAGTCTTAATACTCTTCAATTTATAAAAATTAGATTTTAAAAAGTTTCTCTCTGCTTCATATTTTCCCATTTCCATTTGCTCCTTTTTTAAAATAAGTAAAACCCTCATATTAATAGTCGGAGGAAATGTATAACTTTATTTCCTTCGACCCATAATCCTATGAGTAATATCGAAAGTGATCGAAGCAATAAGAGAACTTGCGCATGCAGCTAGCAATAAAATCCCCATTACAAATCTGCCTAATGACTCAAAGTTCTCGCTTGTTACACTATACATGGTAATAAAATTGTATATCATAAAAGGAAACAATACAACTGCCGGTATATATTTCACATATCTTTTATTCTTAAACAATAGATTTAATATGAAAGTTATTATAATCACTGCTAAGGATATTATAATCAATATAAAACCAAAATTCATAAAAATTCCCCTTTCTTTATTCGTTTATGATTAGACGAATGAAATAACTGATAGGTTCCATAACACTAATAATAAAGCACGCCCAGAAACTGGCCGTGCCCTTTTATTAAAACGCATTATTCAAAAAAAGTCAAAATGCTCCCATCGATTGTTGTTATAGAGCAAGTTTTACCACCCCATGGTTGCTCCTTAACTTCTGTAATCTGATTCCAACCATTCTTTTTTACAAACCGATATAATTGCTCAACGCCTTGAACCAACATAAAACCTGCCATCATTTTTAATGGCTCACCCTTAAACATATGAATACCAGTAAAAGGTGCAATATGAAGAGCCTCAAACTCAATAGGGATATTATTTACACAACCATATAATCCTATGTTATTTTCATCTCTTTCTTCAATTTGACCATACCACCCTAATACTTCTTTAAACCATTTTAGAGTATTATCCATATCTAGTGTGTAGTATACTGCTCCAGTTTCTTTAACAACATAACCTCTTTCCGAAATATCACTCATAAGTGTTCTACCTCCTGATATATTAGATTTTACGGAGATACATGAGAATACTTTTAAATTTGAATGATTTTTTCTAGCATCGGAAGGTGTAATTCCATGAAATCTTGTAAACGCTCTTGTAAAACTTTCATGGGATTCATAACCATATTTTAATGCTATGTCTAAAATAGAAATATCCGAATCTATAATCTCATAACCAGCTAAAGTCATTCGTCTATTTCGTATGTATTCACTTACAGTACAATCACATAAAATAGTAAATATTTTTTGAAAATAAAATTGGGAAGTAAAGATTTTATTTGCCAACATATCAATATCAAAATCATTTCCAATATTATCTTCGATATAATCTACTGTTTGTTGAATACTAGTCATCCAATCCACATTCTCACCTCCTCACAAGTTAAATAATATATTATTTCTTTGACATTCTCTTGATAAACTGTGCACAAATTTGTCCGAACTAAAATTAATAAAAATAAGCAAGGCATACTATAAAACTTGGGCGTAGGATGCCTTACTTATTCGTTGCTATATTCTGATAGTGGACATAAAAAAACATGCTTTCTTACGATAACGTTAAAGCCTGCTATTACACGTCATACTTATTTTAAACACATAATGCAACAAACTCGTAAGGTTATTATTTACTTGTGCACATTATGCTTATCATATATGAATTTATTTACTTCACCATTTTATTGATAAAATCAACTTCATACTGCCGTTCACCATATTTTTTTTCATTATCAATAATAGTACCCTCTGTGAGAGTGATACGCAGAACGATTGAGTTCGGATTGTCTTCGTCGCCAACTTCATCGAACCAGTCAAAGATTCTTTTAAATTTCGCTCTGATTTCCGCATTCTTCTCGTCCTTGACCCAACCGAGATTTTCAGCTGTGCCCTGGAAAGTGTACCAATCTAACCCAGCGACGGAAACCTCGTTGTTCTTCTCAATTTGCAGTGTTTTATTTTTTTTTGCGTCGGTAGAAACATAAAATACGCCGTCTTCATAATAAGCGCAAACCATACGGACAGCAGGGCGGGGATTACCGGAAGCGTTCGGAGATAGTGATATTGTCCCAAGGGCAATAACTTCTTCTTTACCATTTCCGCAACGTTCCTCCATAAGTTTCATCGCGTTTTCGTATTTGCTCATTTTAATTCTCCTTTAAAGAATATTGAATTTATGCTGTAACTATAGTCACACTATTTGACCGAAGCCGCAGGTCATGGGCGGATGGTAAACAATCCGTACATCTTTATCCTCAAGTTTACTATGCTTCTCGCTTGCGTGGTTAAGCTGCTCCATTGACTTTTCTTGCCAATTCCATTATACACCAATAATCTAGAAGTTTCAAAGCATTTATCCATTTATCTACATTTTTTTTGACAACTATCATACCACGCTTCAGCGATTCTGAAACATCCTTTAAACTTGGGAATCATTTGTAAAACCTATCTTCTGAATTGTTTTTGTGTCCCAAATGTCTTTTCCCATTGTAGTTTTAATGATTCCTTATAAGTTCTTATCCACAATTTCTTTTAGAACAGGTAAAACATCATTTTCAAACCATGGATTTTGTTTCAACCAGCCATGATTTAAAGGAGAAGGATGAACCAGTGGAAAATATTCCGGTAAATATTTTTGAAAATTTCTCACTGTTTCAGTTAAACTTTTCTCACGTCTTTTATTTAAATAATATTTCTGTGCATAGCTACCGATTAGAATCATGATTTCAATATTTGGCATCTCATCTAGTAAACGTGGATGCCATTTTTCTGCAAAGCCTTTCCTAGGTGGGGCATCACCGGTTTTCGCTTTTCCTGGATAATAGAAATCCATAGGCAAATGAACGATGCGATTCGTATTATAGAATACTTCGCGAGATACTCCCATCCAATCTCTTAAACGGTCACCACTTAAATCATTCCAAAACAATTGAGTTGCTTCTGCTTTACGTCCCGGTGCTTGCCCGACTATGGCAATGCGAGCATCTACAGAAGCTTTAAATAATGGTGGAATTCCCATTTTTGTATAGGATTCATTCATTGGGTCAGCCATAATTTCTTGTTTGATTTTTTCGAATTTCATCATATTTCACTTCCATTATATTTTTATAACATTTATCGTTATGATATCGCGGGTTGCCATAGTTCAGTATTACCTATTATAAATCATGTAACCTCATAAGTTAATTCTATCCAATTTCCTATACTAATAATAACTTAAACTAAATATAATTAGCCCTATAAACTTTCTTAGCGGAAGATTAGACGATTTTTTTGATTCTAATATTCAACTCAATTCCTTTCCTATCACTGTTTTTTATTGAATGGTAACAGTAATTCCATATAGGTTGTTTCCGGTGTATTTCCATAATATATCTCTGGAGCAAACACGTCACTCATTAGGCCGTGCTTCTCGAGCCATAAACCGCTGTATTTTATTGCTTTGTTGAGTGCCACTGTAACAAGTTCCAGGAAATTCTCCGCCTCAAATCCGCAGACGACATATTCCCGCGCAGGAAGCCTCCAGGTTTGAAAATGCTCATTCGTCGCTCCATACTCTACCTCTGCTCCGACGAAATAGGTAAAACATCCCTCCGGTGCGTCACCCAGATAAGCAACACCTATCTCACGCCCATTGGGTATGCGACGAATCTGGCCTTTCTCCTGATGGAAACGCCTCCATATTTCACCGGGCATATCAACACCGGTCGATTCCCCAACGGGTAACTGCCCCGCAATAGGAACATAACCAAACACCCCCATAAAATCAACCGGTTCCTTTAGAATTTTGCGGTTCATTTCCAGAACAAGCCCATCGCTAATCAGCGGTACTCCCTCGTCAATTAAGGTATAGCCAAGTAATAGATCAGGCTTGTCAAACTGGTTGAGAGAGACTGGATTATCTCGGTATTGCTCAGGTGTCATGCCATATGCCTCTTTGAATGCTCTCGTAAAAGTTTCATGGCTGCCAAAGCCGTAATCTAACGCAATATCAAGAATGCGGTTATTTTTGTTTTCCAGCACCTCTGAGGCTCTAGCCAAACGCCGCAGTTTAATATATTCCCGTACCGGCCTTTTAACCAGACGGCTGAACAACCGCTGATAATAGAATAGTGACAGAGAAGCAGTATCTGCCAATACCTCAATTTTTATATCCTCTCCTATATGCTCCTCAATATAATCCAGAGTTTTCTGGATTGCTTCCCATGCATGCATAATATGCACCTCCTTTATGGATAGGATAATATAAATTATTAAATTCCACTTGACCGTATCTGCCCTTTTTATTGATCATTAATTACAAAATTCCTTACCCTTACCAGAAAAGTAAGAATTCAACCTTGTTATTTTTATAAACACACCTGCTTCTTCACTTCAAAATCCTGTTACTAGGTTTTGTTGCTTCACTTTCATTCCTTATATCTTTTAACAGTCCTTCAAACCATTGAACATTTACTAAATGATGAGATCGTGAATTTTCCAACATTTTTCTAAAATAAGCAGGAATAGTTTCATTATGCTGAATAGATTGTTCTAATAAAGAAATTTTCTTTTTCGTTTGTTCGATTTGTACCTCTAATAGTTTTGTTAGCTCCTCCCTTTTATACTCATTAGCAAATAGCATTGCAGCATAAAAAGATAAATTGATATACTCTGTCTTAGAACCATACTTATACATCAATTCTTCAAATTCCCTATCTCCTAGTTCAGTGATGATGTAATTATTCGTCTCTCTAGTATTGTCTGATCGGTTAACTTTTTTAATATATTGTTTTTCTTCTAATTGTTGAAGATTGTAGTAGAACGACCCTTTCGTGAAATTGACTATATATTTATAGTGTCTCTCTTCCATTAAGGCTAATAATTCGTATCCGTAAGAACCTGGATTTTGTTTTAATAAACCTAAAATTAATAATGGTATCAAAAAAACACCTCCTTTATGTTCTTCATGAAATTTATATTAATCGTTATTTCATAAATATAAGATTTAATCATTGTTGATTTGCATGACTTGAGATACAAATTCCTCATATGATATTTTTTCTAATGCAAACTCCATACTTTTTATATATATCTTTTCTGTTTTGGTATGTGTTCTAGCATAACTAAGATTTATCAACTCATTTTCATTAATTAATGGCTTCAATACATGTTGCTTATTAGAAAAGGCTTCAAAATATCGTAAACCAAATTTTCTTTGAGAAATTGCATCAATATGAATACCATCAGGATTAGAAGTTAAACCTGATGCTATGACAAAGTAACAATTATCTTGTTCAAAAGCAAATTTTTGTAACTCTTGATTAATGAAATTATATTCAGTACAACTTTTTCCAAATCCTTCTTTGCCTAAAAAATCCCCTAAACCACCAATAATAATTGGAATATCTGGAGCCTTCAACTCCTTTCTAAGAGCCTCAATAATTAAAAGTAACTTTTTATAATATACTTTGTAGTTACCATTAACACTATCACTTTCTCCTTGATGCCATAGAATTCCTGTTAAATCACTACTTTGCATAGCAAATTTAGCTTCCGTTACAGCATGTCTAAAAAGCACTCCGTCTACCACCCACTCATCCAGTGTGCTTCCACCTTCAGCACAAGGAATTAGACCAATAGTATCTTCTTGGTTTTGACGACACCATGCATCTGCAAATGAACCGGAGAGACTTATTCCTGAAACAGGACGATCGTAATTGATGGGCTCAGTCATCATCTGCCATCTACCATTACGTAACATTTGTATTCTTTCATTATATATCGGGGGCACCTCATGAATAAACCCTCGTCCAGCCATATTTGATTGCCCTAACATTAAAAACGATTTAATCATTTTTTTCATCCTTTCTTTTGTTTCATCTTTATGAAGAAATACTTCCATTTCCTAATAGATGTTAAGTAGTTACTTATTTAATTCATAATTAGTCTAATTAGACCAACATCATTTAAAATATTATAGTCTAATTAGACTAATTGTCAACTATATTTTTCTCAGAAGTAAGGTCAAAATATATTTAAGCCTGTTATCATTCTTGTGGCTAAGAATGAAAAAAAGTCAGTTCCTCCTATGGTTATCATGCCGGCAGTATTAGGACTGCTGATTGGAATTGCCGGTTACTATGTGTTATGAACAAGCATCTACCATGCAAATGCTTATCCTTAAACGAAATCTACCCGGTCTCGAAAATTTCAAGAGCCGCTGCATCTTAACCTGATGCAACGGCTCTTATTCTTTTATATACCCAAAATAATCCAGATATAAAGCGGAGCCGTTAACGTGGTTGGAATAGATTTTCGACTACCAAGGAAGGTTTAATTCCACATGTGCCTGCTGGTATCCGCCGCGTGACGGTGATTGGACAGACAACGTTTAACCTTATAATTTATTCTTTAAAACGGCTAATGTTAAGCCAAAACCCAAATATTTTAGCCTTTTTATAGCTATAGATTTGTAGAATACAAACCTATTTTATCCCACATACAATCTGCATTAGCAATTCTTAGCATCCAAAGTTTGAAAAACTAGTGCACAAACCAGCTTCATTTTTAATTTGGTTCAAAGAGAGGTCGTTTGAGTATTTGTTGATGTAGTATTCTTTATTCTCTGCTAATTTACGTAGAATACTTAAGAATTTGTCTATTTCTTTGTAGTTGTTATAAAAACCAAAACTAGCCCTTACCATACCGGGAAATAAATCATCATCTTCCTCAAGATAATGATTCAAATCTTCCTCACTAAGCCCCAGCAATCTTTCACAATATGGATGTGTACAGAAAAATCCATTTCTAACCGCGATTCCGGCTTCACCGGAAAGTATAAGAGGTAATATATGATGATACACACCTTCAAGATTAAAAGGAATAACACTTATTGTATCTTCTTTGAAAGGATCACTGTAAAATTTGATACCAGGTATATTTTTCATACGACTTATTGCATAATCATATAAAGCCTTTTCAATCTTATAGATATTATCCATCCCCACTGACTGAAGGGTTTTTATCGCCGCTGTCAAAGCAACGACACCCATGATATTGGGAGTCCCCGCTTCGTCCTTGCCCGCAGGCTCATCCCATTCGACATGCCTTGGTGTCACAAGTCTTATGGCTCCTCCTCCTTGAACAAATGGATTGCCCTCCTCAAAATCCCTTTTGGGTCCGATAAGGACACCGGAACCGAATGGGGCATACATCTTATGTGAGGAAAAAGCAAGATAATCAATATGCTCTAAAGTGTCAAAACCCTTCATATCAACAGAAGTATGAGGTACCATCTGAGCACCATCCACTAGTATCTTTGCATCGTATTTATGCGCAATAGCAGCTATTTTGTGTATTGGATTCAAATACCCGGTTACATTGGAAGCTCCTGTAACACTCACCAATTTGACATTGCCCCGGTACCTTATAAGTTTATTCTCCAAATCCTCAATGGATAATCTACCCAAGCTGTCAATTTCTACATAATCGACCTTGAACTTGTTTCTCCACGGAAGATCATTGGCAGCGTGTTCCATACATGTCGAAAGAATCACTTTCTGATGGGATTTTTGCTGACTTAAGACGAATGAAAGCATATTAATGGATTCGGTTGTATTTTTTGTAAATATAACGATATCTCTTTCTTTATCGGAATTAACAAAGCTTTGGACGACATCTCTTGATTGTTCATAAATATCCGACGATACCTTTGATTTATAACCTGCTCCCCTGTGTACGGAGGAATACCACGGTGCAAATTGGTTTATCTCCTTAAGAACCGAATATAATATTGGAGTAGTGGCAGCATTATCAAAGTTGATGGCAGTTACATCTGTACCGTCTGACAAGGGAATTTTTTGCTCGGCACCTATAATTAGATTTCGCAAGTTATTGTTTGATGGATCATGTCTCATATGTTGCTCCCTTTGTATAATACAATATAATGTATGTATTCAGCTTAACAAAGGTTAATGCGGGATTCTTGTACTACATTTATCTTTTTGAAGTTTTTACACTCAATTTTGTAGCCTGCTAATTCTGTATTCTTTAGGAGTGCAGTTATAAAACCGCTTAAATAGTTTAGAAAAATTACTTGGGCTATCAAATCCACATAAGTTTGCAATTTCAGAAATACTACTTGATGGATTTTCTATTAGCATATTTGCTCCTTTCATAATTCTATATTTTAATAAATACTGTATAGGTGAAAGTTGTATTGTTCTTTGAAAACAGCGTAAACACTCTCTTTCACTTATATCAACCACTTTTGCAATTTCTTCTAAAAAAATATCATTGAAATAGTTCTTATGAATGTAATCAATCATTTTTCTTAAACGCAGATTATCTTGATTCAATCCAATATCTCCTATTGCAATTTCGTGTGCAAATTGCCTGTAAATATCAAAACATAGACTAGACAAATTTTCTCTAACAACAAATTCATATCCTAAGCTATCATTTACTAATGCATCAAAAGCTCTATTGAATTTGCTTATCACAATTTCATTACTGTATGTGCTTAGTTTATATCCATCAAATGAGGCACTTGATATTAACGGCAATATATACTTTCGAGCGAATATCGAGTCGTTACTCCCTGTAATAAGGTTAGAACTAAAAACGATAGAATTAATTTCACATTCTGGATTAGCTACTGCATGATGGATTGTACGGGAGTTTAGAATAATGCAGTCACCTTGTTCCAGATTAAACATTTTTGTTGGAATGTATTGTTTTAGCTGCCCTGATTTGACATATACAATTTCCATCTCTTCGTGCCAGTGCCACGGAATAATGTCTTCAGGTCTATCTTTAAGCTGTGCTAAATATCCTGCACATGGAAACTCAAGTGTACCATGTGGTTGCAGTTCCATTTTCGCATGATTTAAATTCAGTTCACATTTTTGTAGACTTATATCAATCCTCTCCTATTCGGGCGTTTTTTTTATATTATACGACTAAAATCTGATTGTTTCAATCAATATATGTCGTTATTATTATAATTATCAAACGTTTAGGAGGAAATATGATTCAATTACTATTAGTTATAATTTACCTTTCTTTTATCAGCCTTGGATTACCTGATTCCCTACTGGGATCGGCTTGGCCAACTATGAATACTGAATTTAATTCATGAAAAATCGATATTAAAAAGCAAGCACCTGAAAGACATTAATTGTATAATGGAGGATAATCATGATTGATTTACATATGCACAGTCATTACAGCGAGGATGGCGAATATTCACCAATTGAACTGGTAGAACAATGTTTGGTAGAAAAAATTAGTGTTATGTCCATAACAGATCATAATTGCGTTAAAGCTAACTTAGAAGCTCAAGCTCTAGCCAAATCAAAAGGCATGAAATATATCTCCGGTATTGAAATTGATTGTGTTTATAAGAATACTAATTTTCATGTCCTTGGATATGGAATCGATTTTCAAAGTAATGATTTTAACATTATTGAAAAAAATATTGAAAAGCAGAGTTTTCAAGCTTCCCTTGAAAGACTTGAGAAAACACAAATTCTTGGTTTCAGGGTAACTGAAAATGATATGTGGAACCTATCAAAAAATAATTATTGGCAAAGCTCTTGGTCAGGAGAAATGTTTGCTGAGGTATTATTGGCAAACCCAGATTACAAAAATCACCCTCTACTGAACCCTTACCGTCCTGGTGGTTCGAGAGGTGATAATCCCTATGTTAATTTTTACTGGGATTATTATTCACAAGGAAAACCTTGCTATGTGAATATTGATTATCCGAAAATGGAACAAATTATTGATACTATACAATGTAATAATGGTATTTCAGTATTGGCTCACCCCGGCGTAAACCTTAAAAATAAGAATCATCTACTTGATGAGATCATAAATCTCGGAATAGATGGTATTGAAGTATTTAGCAATTATCACAACCCCGTTGAATCAAATTATTTTTATCAAAAGGCAAAAGAAAAACAACTTATTATCACTTGCGGTAGTGATTTTCATGGAAAAACAAAACCATTCGTGAAACTAGGCAGTCACCACTGCTTTATTTCTGATGATGAAATTCAATATAAACTATTAAAATAAATTTATTAAAATCCCTTTATGGTATCTAATATATTACATTTCAAACTTCATGTTTGTACAAAACTTACGTAATTAGCATTCCAAATCTCCATTATATCTGGATCCATTTTCAAAATGTCTCTTCCTTTTTTGTGGAAGATATAGGGACCGTATAAAAGCTCTTCTGTGGAAAGGTGATGATTTTATTCTTCGATACAAAGGATTAGAAAACGGCAACTTCCAATGCCACGTCATGAAACAGAAGCCCGCCCCATTCGCATTACATCAAGCACAAGCTGGTTATCTTTGGCTACAGGTGTATCCTATTCTATATTATATATCGCAATTGCATTGACTAGGATTCTGTAATAAGTTATAATGTAACAGATTTTACAAATTAGTAATTAGTGGAAAAAAGGCAGGTACAAGTATGAATGAAAGAAAATTAAAAAAGTTACCTTGGATATTGCTGTTCTTTGGAATCGTATGCATATCCATATCGGCATTCTTTGTAAAGAAAGCTTCTGTCAATGGCATATCTGTTTCATTTTATAGGGTTTTTTTTGCCGCGCTGTTCATATTGCCTTTCTATATCCGGGTAAAAAGTAAGGATATGAATTTGAAAGGAATCTGCCTTTCATTATTGGGCGGTATGTTTTTCGCATTTGAACTGGTATTCTGGAATACTGCTGTAATTGTATCCAATACGACATTTCCTACATTGATTGTCAATCTTTCCTCGGTATGGGTCGGGATAGGGGCAATGATACTGTTCAGGGAGAAGTTGAACCGTTTCCATTGGACGGGCAATATTATTGCAATTCTTGGGGTTGCTATGATCATCGGGATCAATAATATCCTACATATGAAAATCGATACCGGTTTTGTGTTTTCCATTATCGCAAGTATATTTCTCGCACTGTATGTTTTGTCGGTAAAAGAAGTCAGACAGAAAAACAGTACGATTCAAGTCGTCTTTTTCACTTTCTTAGGGTGTACCATTACATTATTGATTTGCTGCATTGCCACGGGAAGCGCGTTATATGGTTTCTCCCTGCCATCCTGGGCCTATTTATTATGCCTGGGCCTGATCACACAGGTTGGTGGATACTTTTCAATCAATTATGCCCTCGGATATATTGATTCGTCCACAGTTTCCATACTTACATTGCTTCAACCGATACTTACCGCTGTATTTGCCGTAATTGTCCTGAATGAAGTGTTCACGGTTTACCATATAATCGGCGGGGTCCTTGTGCTGGCAGGACTTGTTATTGCGTTGCTGTTTAAAAATAATGGTCATCACATGAAATCCATATCAAAAACTGACAATATACAGTAGGGAATGGAATTCAGACTCCGCCTGTCTTCTCAGAAGTTCTGCTGAGGCTGTTTGCCTTACTGTTAGCAACCATTTTCCGATAATAGGGATAAAAGCAAAGAAAATATTCATCAGTACAATCGCTACAACCATAGAAGAAGCATAAGCTGCTATAGATAAAAATGATGGTGCCATAACATAATCCATACTGCCGGGCGCTTTGTTGATATAAACATTATTTTGAACTACTGAATTATTCAACTGTTCCGTAATCTTTTCTTGCTGCGTGACATTTACATTAAGAGAATTCAGTATGTTAGTTAGTTTACCCTGATTGATAGCTTGGTTAAAATTGTCTGTTATAGATTTGGCAACTGCCTCCATTGTATTTATAACCGTAGTTGTATTTGATTCATCAATATAAAAATCAATCGTGGATTTTCCTAGTGTTAAGTCATTCACAAAATTTTCAGGGATGACTATAATCATTTGAATCTGCCGATTATCGAGTTCCTCTTTGCTCTCGTCGAAACCCTTGTCAGTAATTACTTTGTGAAATGATTTGGATAAAGTGGGAACAAGCTCTTTTTCGATTGTTGTTCCTTTATCACCATCTTGATTTACCACATTTATCGTAAGTAAATTAACCCCATTTGGTAGCACATGATAACCGTAAATATAAAGTCCCACCATAGCGATCTGGTAAAATACTGCCAAAACTATGGCATAGATAACACCCTTACTTATCAAAAACTTTGTAAGTTTCATAGTTATTTCTCCTTTAACAAGTATTCATGATGATAAAATCTGCTTTTTAAACTCAGTCATGTTCGTTTTGGATCTTTATCTTAATTCCGTTGGTAAGAAGATAAATGTTAAGTGCCTTTTTTAAAAAGTTTTCTATAGGTTCGCTTATATTTTTTGTTTCTTCAGGCCAGTTACCGATATCTCTCCCAGCCGAAATAAGCCTTTCCAACATATCAATGTCACCTGTTGTAAAATAATTTACCATGTTCCACCAGCGCTCTGCAAGCTCCTGCCCCGCTTTTCCGGCGGGATCAGCACCTTTTTGATACAAGCTTTCCAGTTGCGCAAAAACTTCTTCTACCAAGATTTCATTTTCTCCAGACGGTGCTAATAATCTATTTTCAATACTTTTGAGTTGCTCGTCATTAAAATACCTGACAACAAAGGAGTACGGGTTGCCTTGCTTCATTAACTCTATAATGGTAATCAGTCTATCCACGCTAATCTCTTGCCCACCCTCTGTCTCTGATATCACCTGATCTAAAGTAACAGCGATTTTATTTAAGTTTGCGATTTGATGTAGCAGTATTTCACGCTGTTGGGTAAAAACTTTTTTTAAATCAGCCGAATTTTTTGATTTTAGAATTTTGTTGTTTATCTCTTGAAGGGGAAAACCTAATGATTTTAAAAAAAGAATTTGCTGAAGCTTAAGTATATCGTCACGGGTATATACTCTTTTATGGCTCTCGGTATAAGTAGAATTTAGCAGGTTTGCCTGATCGTAATACTGCAATGTTCTTACGGATACTCCGACAAGTTTTGCCAATTCCCCAATTGTAAATAGATGTTCTTCATCGTTCTCCACACTATTCCTCCTCACAGTAACTTTCATTTCTCCTTGTTGTGTTCTTATGATGATGTTTCTCGATGGGCCAGTTATGTTTTTCTCCATGTTATTTTTCATATAAATCACCTTTCTTCTTTTTTATATTTACATACTATCACGCGACGTTACGTCGTTAGCAAGTGTTTTTTTAATATTTTCATTCTCAACTGCTTACAATTTGTAAGCAGTTGAGCCAGTAACTAAAAAGCGCCCTTCCGTTTCATAAGAAACCAAAGAGCACAATTTATCCGTTAACATTTTCATCAATCCCATTACCGGGCTTTCATATCTGAGATCGGGCGAGCGTTGGATGCTATTGAAAAACCTTTCCTAGTTGAGCAGCCACATGATTCATTAGAAGTTTTCATTATGAAGCCCTGTTCGAATCGGCTTACGCTTTCTGACGATCATCATAACAATGATGGTCACAAACCATGCTCCCATGCATATAAATTTAAATTTCGTTATAATAGATGATAAATTTACTAGTCGATATGATAACGCCGGAAAATTATTTGTCACGATTATAAGACTTACGTTTTCTATTGCATCCAGTAATGCTCTTACTGCTATCAGCACAAAACCCACCCGAAGGATTTTTTCCTGTCTGAGCTTACCAATTGCGGTCGTAACCATATACTGAAAAAAAGCAAACATCGCAATAAAGATGAAATCGCATATATAGTACTTATAATAAACCTGCATATCATCAGTGTTCTTCAGTACCGATTCAACAATCTTGCCATCATAATTAGTCATATCAAAGGTGCCATATCCATCATTATGTAACTTGACAGATGCTTTTCCATATGGAGGATACTCTGTCAAATAAAGCGCCGCTATGAAGCCAACAATTGCAATAACCCACATTACATATCTCTTATTTTTATAAACCGGCATTTATATTTCCACCTGCTCTCTCGTAAACTTCTTTCACTATCAACTAAACCTCAGTATTAGTTGCTCTCTGATTCTGTCCGGCAACCTGATTAAAATTTTAAATATAATTGGAAGTGAAACTGTATATCTCGCTCTCAGATTCTTTTTTCCTATGATTTTGCAAAAAGACTTTACAGACTTTTCAATATCAGCGCGTTCCTGCCTGCTTCTAAAGTTCAAATCTTTTTGGTAAAGGGAAAAATACGGCGAAGCACTGTTGTTCATTCTTTCATCAGAGTTTATTGACAATGTCTTAAAAAAATCGGTATCCATAGCTCCTGGCAGTCTTGCCACTGCCCGTCTGTGCTTTGACGATAAGGTCATTTTTTTCTAAAGCGGATGGGATGACTCTAGCCTGAACTTCTGTAGGGATATCATACTCCAGCCCATTCAGTGCCTTTACAATAATCCTCACTAATTATAAATTCACGAAAACTTCTATGATCCATATCTAAGCCTCTCATTCAATTAAAAAATGTATATTTAAAGTTAAGTACTAACCTATTTTACATGAAGATTTCGTTCATTGCAATAAAAACGGTTTCATTAGCACCCTTTCACTATAGGCTTGATTTTTCATACAGGTTCGTTTAATTCTTTTATTATGCGTTTGCTATTATGACATGAATTTGTTATCATGTAATTTGTAGGAATATTTAAAACCGTCAGCTTCGCAGACGAGTTGAATTTCATATTAAAAATAGATATTTAAAAAGGTGGAAGCAAGAATGGAGAATCAAGAACATAAACATCAGCGTCGCCCCAGGTATAAAGGTACTCACCCAAAAGCTTTTAAAGATAAATATAAGGAACTGCAACCAGAGTTATATGCTGATGCTGTGGCAAAGGTAATTCAAAAAGGGCAATACTCCTGCTGGTATGCATCGTTCAATATGCGTGAAAGAAATATTAGAATTCTTACAAATTACCCCTGGACAAACTGGATTAGATGCAACCTTAGGTTATGGGGGCCATACTTTAGAGATGCTTAAATGTTTAAATTCAAAGGGACACTTGTATGCTACTGATGTAGATTCTATCGAATTACCACGAACAAGGGAGCGTTTAGAGCACTTAGGTTATGGTTCAGATATTTTAACAATCAAGCAAACAAACTTTTCCAATATCGATCAAATTACTTCCGAATCGGGACCATTGAATTTTATATTGGCAGATTTGGGTGTCTCTTCCATGCAGATAGACAATCCTGAAAGAGGATTTTCTTTTAAAACAGATGGGCCATTAGACTTACGACTAAATCCATCTAAAGGCATCTCTGCGGCGGATCGTCTTAAAACAATTTCACAAGATGAATTATACGGTATGTTGTTAGAAAATGCGGACGAGCCTCATTCTGCAGAAATCGCTCTTGCCATTATTACCGCAATAAAAAAAGGAGCAGATATTACAACAACAAGTCAGCTCCAACAAATTATCAAAGATGCTCTGAAATTTATTCCAGAAAAAGAAAGAAACGATGCAATTAAAAAATCCTGTCAAAGATGCTTTCAAGCATTGCGAATTGATGTCAATAATGAATATGAAGTGTTATATGAATTTTTAGAAAAACTACCTGCTGCCATGGCTGAGGGCGGGCGTGTTGCTATCCTTACTTTTCATTCTGGCGAAGATCGTCTCGTTAAAAAATCTTTCCAACACTTCTATCGTGAAGGTATCTATAGAGAAATAGCTCCTGAGGCAATTCGACCATCAGCAGCCGAATGCAGTTCCAATAGTCGTGCTCGATGTGCAAAATTACGTTGGGCTATAAAATCTTAATAGGAAAAGGGTAAGCCCTTACAGAAAAATAATACTAATTTCGGTTAGGCTTGCCCCTTTAGTTGATAGGCTATATTTTCTTCACTTTAAGATCGCATTAACATAATAAAACTTTTCCCTTCGATGGTTATCCGGGTGTTGAAGTCACTGTAGAAATACTCTGTATGTTTTATGAGTTCTATCTTAAAATTTGCTGAAAGTTCTTTGATATCATTTAAATCGGCGTAGAAATGAGGTATACCTTTTTCAAGTTCATCGCGGCTTATAAGAGTATTTTTATCCAATTTGTTAGATCTATTCTCAATAAATTCTGTATTTTCTTTTGAGCAAAATGACAAATATACCTCACCATTTGGTTTGAGTACCCTTTCAATTTCTGCAATTGTTTTTTTCATGCCAATGCATATTTCAACTAAATTGCTGCAAGGTCTAATAAGGTTCGAATTGCTAATCGAGTATTTTAACTCTTTAACTTCAATAGCATTCTTACTTTTAGCATCAAAGAGCCGTACCCTTTGTAGGTACAAACAACCGGGACATATCGGCACCTTCCAGTTCAAGCAATCTCACTTTTGTGCTAACGCCCCCGGCATAACCCGTCAAGCTGCCATTTGCCCCTACAACCCGATGGCAAGGAATAATAATAGATATAGGGTTATGTCCAACGGCACCGCCCACCGCCTGACTGGACATGCTTTCCTTGCCCATCTTCACAGCCATCTTTTTTGCAATGTCGCCATAGGTTATAACCTTGCCGTATGGTATCTCGCATAGAATACTCCATACCTCCTGACGAAACTTACTGCCGATGGGACGGAGCGGTAATTCAAAAACATCGGGTGTCTCACCTGCAAAATACCTGTCCATCCATTTTTTCGCATCATCGAATACCGTCATATCGCTTTTCTCTACCATTTCTTCGGGGATGGTATCACCGTGGTATTTTTGTCCCTCCATCCACAGGCCGACAAGGTTACCGCCGTCACACGCAAGCGTAATTTTACCTACGGGTGACGGATAAGTTGTTGAATAATACATTTGAATCCTCCTTACACTCTTTCTCTTTATAGCGTATTCCAAAGATTGATCGTAGCGTAACTGCGCCACGGCCGCCACGCTTCCGACATTTCCAGCAGCTCTTTTGATGTGAAAGGCTGGAGCGCCTTTTTTACACCAACGTCCGTTTCAAGAAAAGCATCCGGCCATTCCATAGCCCGCATGGCGATGTACTGTGCCGTCCAACTGCCAATGCCTCGAATTGTCATCAGCTTTTTTATTTCTTCTTCCGGTTGGGCCGGGAAATCAAAATCAATTTCCCCTTGCACAATTGCCCTTGCCAGTTCATAAATCGTTCTTGAACGTGCTGCAATAACACCTAACGGACCGAAATGATTTTCAATAGGACCGTCTAAAGCCAATATATCTTCGGGTGAAGGGAAAACATGGGTTAAGCCCTCAATCCCTGTTTGAATCGGCATACCATAAGTATCAACAATTCTTGCGGCTAATGTGCTTGCCGCCTTAACGGTGATTTGCTGTCCAAGCACTGCTCGCACCGCCATCTCAAAAGCGTTAAAGCAACCCGGCAAGCGAGTACCCAAAACACAAAGGCCGGGACGTATGTCGTTCATTACTCGGAGCGTTTCATACACTGCATCCGGGTCACAATACAAGTCAAACAGGTGTCTTACCCGTGCTAATACTTGTGGCAATACAGGCATCAAAGTTTCGCTCACTGTTACGGTCAAAGCATTCTTTTGCGGTCTGTGGCCTACTCGCACCCAACCATACACATGCTTTCCATCTGCGGTTACTAAATGTACTGTTCGCATATATGTGTTATCTTTTACTATTTCAATCCCTGGAATTGCACGTCCGGCGAGGAAGTGCTGCATTTCTTCCCAAGGATAAGGCAGGCGATAGCCTAACGCCAAAGTCAAATCACTATTATGCTTTTTTTCCTCCAAAGTACGTTTCCGCAATGCTGTGGGAGAAAGATTATAATGCTTTTTGAAAAGATCGTTGAATCGACGCAGACTTCCAAAACCAGCAGCCATTGCAACTTCAAGTATCGGCAAGTCAGTATCTGTAAGCAAATTCTTGGCAAGAAGCAATCTGCATGTTTGCAGGTATTGCACCGGCGATACATTGTATTCCGCTTTAAAAACACGCCGTAAATGTCTGTCAGTGCAACCAAGCCTTCCGGAAAGCTCGTCTAAACTATGTCCACTCCCGCAGTTTTCTTCCAGCATTCTTGCTGCCCGGTAAACCAAATTAGCGGTAGCATCAGCTATTGAAGAACCAGGGGCAAGTTCCGGTCTACACAAAAGGCATGGGCGGTATCCTGCTTGTTCGGCTTCCGCTGCCGTATGATAAAAAGTACAGTTTTCAGATTTGGGCTGCTTTGCCCGGCACACTGGACGACAATATATTCCCGTAGACGATACACCTACAAAGAAACGTCCATCAAAGCGCGCATCTTTCGCCATAAATGCCGCATATAGTCCGCTTTTGTTTTCCAGCATTACTTTCACCTCCTTATTTGTTCTCAACTTAATTATATCATATTTTTCGTAAATAGCTGGCTATTTTCGGACATGGTTTTTTGTTTAGTCGATTTTTGAAACAATCACAATGCGTTATTAAAAGTTTGGCATATGAACAGCTTTTGAATGAACCGCATGGTCGCTCGGCCGCCGGTATCTACCAATTGCCATAAGGATATCCGAATTTTAGCAGACTGATTCCTTATTTTTCTTGTAGCGTACTAACATAATTTCCTCCTTCCCGAAAACAAAAAAGCTGGAGAATTAAAGTGCTTTTTTTACTTCTGCATAAGTATTTTTAGCTCCAAAACCGCTACAATTACATATTTACCCATTTTATCAATTTCAGTCGGCGGAACTGAAATTCTCAGCCCATCATGAGACTTTTCTAATCTCAATAGTACTGAAAAAGCCGCACCCCTTTAGAGGTGCAGCTCGCTTTTGTACAAATCATTATGAATTTGGCAAAGGTCAATGTAATTCGTTCCAAGTCGTCTTAAGCTGTGATGTGATTAACTGACTTTATTTGCCCTTCTAACCACAATTCGCCATCATTATTACCGTCTCAACGTGGCTCGAGAGGACAAAAATGATGTAGTGAAGACCCACTGGTTCCTTGGCGGAAACTATTTGTTCAATGGCAGCGTTGTTCCATCCAGATTCTCACAACCCACAAAATTATCCACAGTAAAATGACATCTTCCTCATTCAAGTATACTCGAATAACGACTTCATTTGTACTACTCCACACAGAGTGTTTAATCCACCTTTCTAAAAATCACGCAAATCCTTTGATCCTGAAGGTTAGAATCCTCTGATTTCACTTTACTCAGATAGTCCTCGGCGTAGTACTCCATATCAAATAACCTATCGATTTTCAGGTTGTTTTGTTCAATATATTCATTACATTCTTGAAACCATTTCGGTCCCAACTCCTTTACATGAACTTCAAAGCAGTAATACTCACCTTCTATTCTTGTATATCTGTAATACTCCTCTCCCTCAAATGAAGTTACGGGCACTAAAGGGGTATAGGTAAAGCTATCAGGTTGAAAATCAGAATCCAAAGCCATAAATCTTTCATTAACATCACGATTCTTAATATCAGAATTTATAACATTTATATGTAGCTTCCTGAAGTCAATTTCATCATGCTCTTTGAAAAGTATTTTTGTCATAATTCCCATATACTTCTGTTCCTTAAGAAATAATAACTTACAATTCATATCTTATAATTCTCCCTTCAATTTTGTTCTTCTCACAGAACTAGCTTTTAATCATTCACATAGATTTTCAATATTTTCACTATACACTTAAGGTATCTTTATCACTGGAATTCTACCTTTATAATCAGTCATTTTTGTTTCAATTTATATTAATCACTATATTTAATTAGCATTATGCACAGCCACCTCCTTCCAACTGTTTCACTCACACTTATTTTACAACCCTTTCCAGTCTCAAAATACACTGTGGCACTTATAAGTTGCTTATATCTTACCTCACCCTTAAATAACTTAACTACTCCATTACGTTAATATGATGAGTATATCACCCTTAATAAGACAATAGTATGTCATATTAAAGAATCTATTTTTCGATTATTTCGGATATACTCTGGAAATTTACCCGTACGTCTGAAACGACCCTTCGAGTTTACTCAACCCAACCTCAAAAACATCCCCTCGATATGTTTCCATAAACACATTATCAATCATACTCTGTATCCATCGAGTTACAGCCATTTTGCCCAAGCCTTTTTTAACCGCATCACACAGTCCGGAATATCATCAATACCAATTTTACTCAAACCGAGAAACAGTGTATTAGGGGGGCATTCGGCCTTATCCTGCCAGAACTGCATCGTAGAATATACTTTTACCCCATACCTTAGTGCTTCTTCTATCAGAACTTCCTGAGTTACGTTTTCAGAGAACTGTAATAGAAAATACTGTCCCGTACCATTACTTGAAATTCTAATTTTATCATTAACATTAAAAAACTCAGCCTGAAAGCATTCAAGCCTTTTCTTGAATACTTTATTCAATCGACGGATGTGACGGTCATATTGACCATTTTCAATTAATTTTCCAATAATATATTGGTTAAGTAATGGTGCCGTGCTATTGTAATATTGGAATTTATTAAGGTAACTTTTCATAAGTTTCATGGGTAAAATCATATATCCCATTCTTATGGAGGGCGAAAGAGCTTTCGAAAATGTTCCAAGGTAAATCACACGATCATCCGTATCAATTGATTGCAAAGAAGGGACTGGTTTAGCGTAATACCGCTGCTCACTATCAAAATCATCTTCAATAATATACGAGTCATTCTCCACAGCCCATTTAAGCAATTCATATCTTCGTCCAATGGGAAGTATCGCACCAGTCGGGAACTGATGAGAAGGTGTTACATAAGTTGCACCTACTGTTCGCAATGCAGGAAGCTTTGATACAACCAACCCGTTGCCGTCTACCGGAAATGTCTGGACAATCAGCCCTGCATTTAAGAATACCGCGGCCGCTTTATTATAACCCGGCTCCTCCATAAAAATCATAGGTCTTGTTTGCGGCAACAATTTGCATATAATATCCAAGGATTGCTGTATGCCACTGGTAATTAAAATCTGCTCCACAGAGCAGCTAACACCTCTTATCCGTCCAAGATAGACACGTAAATTGCTTCGCAAATACAGTTCACCTTGCTTATCGAGATGTATTGATAATCTTTCTTCTTGTTCCAACCTGTCTAGACATTCCAGCGCATACTTTCTCCATAGTTTCTTGGGAAAAAGATCGCTCGTATGGCTGCTGTTAGTCAAATCATAAACCACATGTTGCGAATCATCATTATCAATTTTGGGTTTTGGAGGAGTCTCCATGAACTGTGGTCTAAAGCTTTTTGGAAGCGCAGGAACTTCCAAAACGTTATAACCAATTCCACGCTCCGGTGTTATATATCCCTCCATTAACAGCTGACTGTATGCATTGTCCACCGTATTACGACTTACTCCTAATGTTTTTGCCATACTTCTGCTTCCAGCCAATACGTCGCCCTCTTTTATTATACCATTTAAAATCTCATCTTTAATTTGCAGATAGATTTGCATATATAGCGGTTCTTTGCTTTCTTTATTTATAAATATCATACTCAATCCCCCTTCGAGTGGCACCATCATTTTTTCTTTTCGAGGCTCTTTCCTTGGTGCCATATTGTTTGTATTATATCATATATACCGCTTAAGCGAAATATCGAAAGGAAGATATTCTATGAATACAGTAAGGAATAATGAAACAAGATATATTATACTTGAACTTCTGGCAATAGCCTTTCTGGCTACAGGAGGCATTCTGGTAAAAATCAGCGCACTATCCCCAATCAATACCGGCTTTTACCGAGTGTTGTTTTCCCTACCGCTGCTTTTTCCTATAGCTTACAAACATTTGAAACAGCTTAGTAAGAGGGACACAATGATCTTGCTCTTAGCCGGTATATTTCTTGCCGGAGATATTTCACTCTGGAATTTATCCTTTCATTATACCTCTGTGGCAAATGCGAATCTACTAACCAATTTGACTACATTTACCGTTATACCTTTTTCCTATTTGATTTTCAAAGAACGAATACCAAAATTCTTTTTAGCTGGTGCGGCTATAACGATAGCTGGTGTATTTATTTTGATTACAGGAAAAACTGATACAAACGGTTCAAGCTTTTTTGGAGATTTTCTAGCACTATGCGGATCACTTTTTTATGCTGGATTTCTGTTGATATCCTACCGTTTACGAAACAGAATCAGCAGTAGTGTCATTATGTTTGTCAGCGGCTTCGGAAGCGTGATTACACTACTAATCACAGCAAGTCTGGTAGAAGGGCTTCAGGTACCACATGGAGCGAGCCAGCTCTGGCCTCTCTTAGGGCTGACTCTCTTTCTGCAGGTTATAGGGCATAATCTGCTAGCTCATTGTCAGGGAAAAGTAACAGTTAATTTATCTTCAGTTATTTGCTTATCTCAGCCAGCAATAGCATCTATCTACTCGTTCTTTATTTTCTCTGAGAACTTATCCGCGATAGAAGTTATAGGGATTATAATTATCATGGCAGGTGTTTATTTGGTTAAAGCACAGTACAATATAAAATCAATAGAAGTATGCAACATTACTGAGGATAGCTGAAAATCTTCAGAGGGAAAAAGATACGCATTGTTTCGTTTGCCATTTTGATTTCCTCCATAGTAACATTATGTAATAATCCAATTGTACCACCCTTAATCAAGTTAACAGCATGCTCAATCCCCGGCTTAAGGGACTGTCGTATCTGATAAGCTATCACATTATTGTCCGGATGCCTGCCTGTAATATCAGAATACTGCTGCTTTGCTAGGAGAAATTCGCCTTGTCCAGTGTCTCACCCCTTGCTAATTACTTATATGTGCCAATAATTCCAAAATCATACGTCTTGTCATATATAGAATTGCTTGAGATAAAGTGAATGAATACCGGTGTATTGTCAAGATTAAGGTTTTTGGCAAACAAGAATCTGTCAGCTTGGTGTAAGGCTTGAAGTGCTGTAGGCATTTCTTTATAGAATATATTATTTCTAATATAAGCATCTCCTATTACACCGTTACCATCCACAACCACCGAACCTATTAATGCAAGTCCTTTTCTGTTTTGTTCCCAGGCAACCCTTACCTCGTCACGCATTCTTGTAATTTGATCTTCAGCATAATTTTGGGCCACAAATACAAATAGTTCCGCAGTTATATCCGAATGTGTAATCGTATATTTTCTGTCTATAATAGGTTCATATGGTTTCATTATATCCCGATATTGTACAAATATTTTTTGAGGATTAAGTTCTCTCACTTTCCAAACCTCTTTTATGTTTTCACCTTTATTCTATTCAGAGAGTGAAAAATTGTTAGCCCTTCATGGGCTAACCAACTACCATAAAAGTTTAATGCTGTTTGGTAAATGTTGAATTAAAAATTGACATGCTCTTTTCCCTAAAAATAAGTGAGTCCATAGTAACCTCAATGACCTATATTTTATTTATATGGAAATTATAATACAAAACAAATATATGCATTTCATTATAGCGAATATTTTATAAATATATAAGTAGCTTATCCATAAATTCCTGCTCTATCTTAACAAGCCTCTTCGCTAAATCCATACTTTCATTGGAAGCAGTCTTATATTTATTAATATATTCACTGACTGATTTTATACCCATGTTACAACCATCTATCATTAAATCTGCTATCTTATGTGAATTATCATTCATCATTAATTTTATTTCTGTACTAATCCATGAAAATGCTTTTGCCATTGGTTTTGGATCTTTTTCTTCTTGATTAAGTTCATTTAGCATCTGATGGCATTCATCCCCTAGTTTTATATGTTTATCATTGTATTCATCAATCAGATTCTTTAGGGCTTCATTGTTAATATATGGTTGCACCTGTTCCATGCTATTGGTTGCTGATTTACATCCAGCATTACATTCTTTTAAGAGTTTTATAGTATCGTCATTCATAATATAAACCTTTCTTAAGCTTTTTTAATAATATGGTAAATAATTCTCTTTTTTATACATTCTATTACTGTTATTTTTAGACTTTCATAATGAAAAAAACAGCCTTTGAGCGTAAACAAGAAACTTCAAACGAATGAAAGCAACCGCTATTAAAATCGCCGTGATGGACGTTGTAAAAGTGTCTTTAATAAAATTTCGTCAATACAATAATATCTACAGTTGACAAAACGCATCATGGGGAGGTACAAAGGATATAGAGCCTTTTCAAGACCCTGTATTTTAAAACAATGTCATTCTCACCCAAACTGAAAACTTACGATGTCCAGCCGCCCTAAAAAACCCAAGAATGCACGGAATAAAAATGTGCTGATTGTAGGCTGCTCCGGCTCCGGTAAAACAAGGTTTTGGCTAAAACCCAATCTCATGTAATGCCACAGCTCCTAAGTCGTTACTGATCCGAAGGGCTGCATTGTGGTTGAGTGCGGTAAAATGCTGCTTCGCAATGGGTATAAGCTGAAAATATTAAACACCGTCAATTTCAAGAAATCCATCACTATAACCCCTTTGCCTATGCTAGAGGGATACAGGCTAAAGTTACTGATAAGCCTGAACAAAAGGTATGCAGTCGGATGTTCCCCTGTACGGATGGGGACACATCGACAAATATGACTTTCGGCAAATAGGCGGCACCTAACCTACACTGTTGATTACGCGGAACGTGGTAAGCCCGCACTCTCTCTGAAACCGGGAAGCTGACCGCAAGGAAATCCGATAGAAACGCGGGTAAGGAACGCTGGAATAAGCGAATGCCGACCTTGTAATGAGGACGGATAGGGATTGAAATATCATCTAACGCGAAAACGGGCTGACTTCCAGTAGGTCTATCTTTGTTGCTCAAGCCGTATGCGGCTAATATCAAAAGATGCAGAAAAGCTTGTTGATGGGCGAAAAATGGAAAATAACTAATTGCTCTAATGAATATTTATAATAATTTTAATTACACACAGCAAGAATTATTAAAACAAGGGTTGGCAATTCTGCTATCCTATTAACTGAAAGGAGGAAGCGAAAATGGAAAACCAAATGATTATAAGCATTGAAACAGTCATTGACTTTATCGAAAATCATCTTGACGGTAAACTGGAGCTTGATATCGTAGCAACAGCCGTTCACTATTCCAAATACCATTTACACCGAATATTTAATGGTACGGTGGGAATGACAATCCATGATTATGTGGTGCGACGGCAGCTTACCGAAGCGGCAAAATTATTAGTATTTTCCGAGAAGCCCATAATTGAGATTGCTTTTATCTGTGGCTATGAAAGCCAGCAGGCGTTTACTACGGTTTTTAAATCTATGTATAAGATACCTCCTGCGGAATATAGAGAGCAGAGAGAATTTTATCCCTTGCAATTGCGGTTTTCTCTACACAGAAAGGTGACTGCTATGGAGTTTAAAAAAAATGACATTCGTTTTGCCGAAAAGAGTGACATTCCTGAATGGATGGAGCTTGTACGCTTGGTGATTGATGGATATCCCCATCTTGATGAAGCAGAGTATCTTCAAAAATTAAATGACAGTATTAAGGAAAAACAGGCACTGATTTTAAAAGACATAGATATCGTTATTGGTATCATGGTATTTTCCTATGATACAGGCAGCATTGAGTTTATGGGAGTACACCCACAGTATCGGGGTTGCGGGATTCAAAAGGTCTTTTTGGATAGATTGATGGAAGATTTTCTTCCTGAGAGGGAAGTTAGTACGACAACCTTCCGTGAGTATGATAAAGCTGACACCGGCTACCGTGAAGAGCTAAAACAGCTTGGGTTTGCAGAAAGAGAGCTTCTTGTTGAATTTGGTTATCCAACACAACGTTTCGTGCTTTCTCCATATAAATAGGAGGATAACTTAAATGTATAAGGAACTACAGTCTGATTGGAAAAAACGGACAATCCTTTTTTTTATCAGCCAATGTATCACGCTGTTTGGTTCTACTCTAGTTCAAATGGCAATTGTATGGTATGTAACTATGCAAACATCATCTGGTACATGGGTGGCCGCATTTACTATTTGTTCTTATCTGCCTCAGTTTCTTATTTCTTTTGTCGGCGGAGTGTGGGCGGATCGATATAACCGTAAAAAATTGATTATTGGTGCAGATGCGGCGATTGCTGCTGTAACGCTGGTAATGATATTGGCAATGCCCTACATAACCTCTAAACCAGCTTTGTTAATTGGATTGCTTATACTGTCGATTATTCGTTCTCTTGGTGCAGGTGTTCAAACCCCAGCGGTTAACGCTGTTATACCACAGCTTGTGCCTAAAGAACAACTAATGCGTTACAACGGTATCAACGCTACCATGCAATCCATTGTCCAGTTTGCAGCTCCCGCCGCTGCTGGAGCTATTTTTTCTATTAGCACACTGCGCTCTACAATGATGGTGGATATTTTTACGGCAGTTATTGGTATAGGTATTCTATCTTTTGTCTTGCTCCCGAAGCAAACTATTATCATGGAAACAACATCTGTCTTTACAGATATGAAATTGGGTGTTAGATATGCTTTTTCAGATAAAGTGATTGGAAAGCTTCTAATTGTGTATGGATCATTTACTTTTTTAGCTGTTCCGGCTGGCTTCCTTGCAGGGCTTTTTGTGCGTCGTGTCTACGGTAATACATATTGGTATCTAACCGTAGTAGAGTTAGTAGGATTTGCAGGAATGATGGCAGGCGGTCTTGTAATGAGTACATGGTGCGGTTTCAATAGTCGTGTCAAGACTTTATTCTTAAGTCTTGCTGCCTTTGGTGCATTTACCATTGGTATGGGGATTGCCACTAACTTTATGTTATATCTTACTCTAATGTTATTCTATGGCATAGCAATGACTATCGTTCAGACTTCTATTACGACGCTGCTTCAAGAGAAAACTGAAGTTTCTATGCAAGGACGCATATTTGGTTTGCTTGGTTCGATGTACTCAGGTTTTTTACCTATTGGCATGGCGATTTTCGGACCATTAGCAGATGTTGTCCCACTTCAGTGGATTATGGTTTGTTCAGGTATTGCATTATTTTTTATTGCTATAGTCACACGCTGTAATCGTCATTTAGAAGATGAATAGGTGTAATATGGAAAAAAATAAGGGTTTCCTAGCACCGGAACTTCTACTCCTACTTACCAGTAAAAATTCCAATTGCTTGGAAACCCTATATTTCCAGTCTTTTTGACTTCTCTACTTCGCCACCCTTGACATTAATATTACTGTCTCCACATGCCTTGTAGCTGTGATAATGATGACGCATGAAGCTGGTAGCCCCTTGGCGGCAGGGTATATTTTCAAATGATCGCTTTTTCAACCTCAAAATTTTGAAGTTTCTATTCCCGTCAACTATTTGGCACTAGCATTTCTATTACATCATATCAGCAAATTGTCACTTTTAACATTTTTTACTGAAACATTTATTGTATTTATTCTCCACTAAAGCTTTTGGCCATTCAGCAACCCTGCGACTACTTTCTTCTTCTGACAAAATCCTCAATCCTAGTCATAATAGACCATCTTACTCCAAAAGGATCCAATATCCTCATCTGGCGGCAAGGCTAATTTATATGCCGGATTCGCTGCTCCCAGTTGCAAAAAACCATTTCCAAAATCTAATTCTGCATGAACAATTATTTTGTTGCCATTTCCATCAGGATATTCAGTAATATCCTTAACCCTTGCATTGAAAACAGTTTTATAGAACTTTATTTCTTCAGAAGGATTCTTCACTGTTATAAATGGGGTAATAGATGTAAATCCTTAGGGTGTTCCATTCTTTAATATTTACCTGACACTCCCATATATTTTATGCTTTTAGTCATTTTTACTCTTCCTTTAAATGATCATAACATATCAATTTTATGCTTATATCTTTATTGGATTGAACTCATCAACTCAAAAAAATATTTGGATTCATGAGTCTTATTAAGACTATACCAGGCATCTAATGTTTTTGAAGAAAACACACCCAGAGATTTCAAGACGTGTACAGAAAATTCCAACGGAGCTATTCCAGATGCAGTGATCAATTTTCCATCAGTTACTACCGACTCCATTTTGTAATATTTTTCGCCCGTGTAAGTGGGACAGATCATTTTAAGGTATTCCAGATCATTGCTTGTATGCCAATGTGCATTCAATAAGCCTGTCTGAGCAAGTCCCATTGTAGCACCACAAATCGCTGCAACCAATATGCCTTCCTTTAAACACCTCTGGGCGATTTTTAAGATGGGTTGGTGCATTGTTTCTGTCCATGTATCTCCACCAGGTAAAATCAATGCATCTGTGCTTTCAATAAAACACTCATCCAGTTTGATGTCAGGCAGTATTTTCAATCCACCCATTGTTGTTACAGGCGTCTTTTCAATTCCAACAGTCACTATTTTTGATGGGTCAAGTCCCTTTTTATAATATCTTCCCGAGTTCAGCTCGGCAGTTAAGTAACCTATTTCCCAGTCTGACATTGTGTCAAACACATAAAGATATACTGTATTATTCATTTTGCAATTTCTCCTTATTTTATTCATCAAGGAATACCGACCATCAGTACTCAGTGACTACCCTCATTATAAAACAACTTCACTGACATCTGCTGTCAGTGAAGCTATTAATGTTGATAATATTCCATTAACTCCGATGCAATAGCAACAAGTCTTTCTTTCACACTCTGTGGTTCGATTATTTGAATGGATTTACCATAGGATAGGAGAAAATAAGGAACATAAATATGTATTGATTTTTCCTCAAATAAAAAGATGGCTTGATTAGATGTTCGCTCTTTCAGATGATGTCCTAAAAACCAATGCATGCATAGTTCATTAAGCGTCTCTGACCTGCCTTCGATAATTAAAGAAATTAACCCCTCCTTACCCACTAAATCAGGTAACAGGTTTTTCATAAAAAATTCACGGGTCGAAAACGCTTCGGGACGCTTAAATATTATTTGAGTACACTTGATTCGTAAAATCCGATCTACCCGAAAGCTTCGTATTTCATTCCTTAGGTGGCAAAATGCAACAGTATACCATTTGTTGTTCCAGTAAACCATTCCATAGGGGTCTATCATCCTATTCTTTGGTTGCTCTTCACGGCTTGTGCGATAATCAATTTCTACAGAGAATTCCTTTTCTATAGCCTGCTCCAATTCCGCCAATATCGTCTGAATGGAAGGGTTTACCATGCGGTTTATAACTTCAAATCCGGCTAAATGATGGTTAAGTATACTTTCCTGTTCCTGATTCGAATACATTTTCAACTTTGATGTCGCATTGCCTAATGCCTCACTCAAAGGGTATCCAGCTTCTTTTGCAAAAACAGCAGCATGCAGGAGTGCCTTTTTTTCTTCCATATCAAATAGCAGAGGTGCTCTGATAAAATTATTCAGCAGGCTATACCCGCCATTATGACCTGGGTCGGATATTATAGGAACTCCACTGGCACATAGTGCATCAATATGCCGATAAACCGTCCTTATATTTATTTCTAATTTTTGGGATATTTGTTTTGCAGTCATTTTTACGCCTGAATTCAGCATCCACAGAATTGCCAGCATATTATCGTTTTTAGCCATAATGTGAACCCCCTTTCTTGAAGCTCAATATTTTAAATATTCTTATTATCTGCTCAAGGGTCGCACTAAATTATCTGCTTTACGGATCATCTGCATCCCACTATTCATATGCATTTCACCCGTTCAATCCTAACATAGCACTCCACATGCCTTGAAGCGACAATAATGATGACGGCAGGACCTGGTGGTTCTTTCAGGCAGAAATGTATTTATCCATTTAAAAACTTTTTCATTAGCAGCCGGTTCTCTAAGCAGTTCCGACTTTGTACAATATTGTATAGCAGGATTTTCATCACTCAAATAAGCAAACTGTTTCCACATGCCTTGAGTACGTAAAAAAGATGACGCGCTAACCTGATACCCCCTTGGCGGAAAGGTATATTTTAGAAACAGTCGCCTAGTCAGACCGCTTTTTTCAGTGTTTTGACAACTCTTTTGCTTTGCAATTCAAGTAAATTATAAGCAATAAAACCTTCAAAAGTAGCTGCCTTCTGAATACTTTACGTTACAACTTTCCAACTAATTCTTTACAGTATCCATTGAAAGGATCCTACCTTTTTTTATTCACTCTCCTCTTTTCGTCTCTCCATGATTGTAGTATTCTGCCATTTACCGAATCTATCTTTTGCTATTCTATCCCTATAGCCAATCACACGGAAGCCACACCTTTTATGCAATTCTATACTTGCTTCGTTTACTGAAAAAATTGCAGAGTAGAGTGTCCAGTATCCTCTTTTTTCTGTCTCCACACAAAGTTTTGTAAGCATTTGTCTTCCAATACCCTGACGCAAATACTTTTCATCTACAAAGATACTAAGCTCAACTACTCCTCTGTAAGCCTCCCGCTTAGAAGTTGGTGCTATCATGGTGTATCCCACTACCTTACCATCTAATTCATATACATATCTACATTCCTTACAATGCGCCGCATCCCATTCCTCATAGGTCGGACACTCCGTTTGAAAGGTTACCGTTCCTTTTTCCAGGCTCTGCATATAGATTTCCATCATGGCATCCCAATCTATTGCCTTCATTTCTCTTATCATATGATTTCCTCACTATCATCTTTACAATATTTAACTTTATTTCCTTGTTATCAATACCACACACCCCACATGCCTTGAACGGTCAAAAAAGATGCCATTTGAAGCTGGTACCCCCTTTGCGGCAAAATCTCTAAAGTTTTTCACTTTTCACTTTTATAATAAACAATAAGTCTCTTTACATAAATCCAAGTAACTTGTTCCAATAGTCATCTATATCTTCTTTACAAAGAAATTTTATTCCATATTTCAATAAACAATTAATCATAAAAAGTGTGGTTTCAACAAGGACAACAATAGCAGTCACTCGTAATATGTTTTCTATTGAATTAATGGATACATAAATATGACTCATAACAAAATGTCCACATCTATTTAACAAATCTTAAACAGTTTTTTTAAAGTTTCCCATTACAAAATGACGTTTTTCAACTTCGGATAATTCATTTGCTACTTCATAATAATATTGATTAATTAATTTTTTATAACCATATAATACGTTTACTTTGGTAGTATCACTATATTCTCGTAATAAAGAAGAACTTATTATTTTTTTATATTTAGTGTTTTCACCTCTATAATAATAATTATCTAATTTTTCAGTATCAATTAAGTCTATGAATTCTGTTAAACTGTTTACATCAAATTCCTTAACATTTTTATCCATCTAACTATAATTTCCTTTCTGAATAATTTATTATCTCTAGGTTTTATAATCCACTTTACTTCTTCTCAATCTACTTTTTCATATTTGTTCAATCTTCTTAAATAAAGATTGATCTATATACTCTGGTTCAATCTCAAGTTCAATAACAGGAATCCTTTGCTATTTTCTGTGGTAAAAGAAAAAATCTATTTTATAGACATTATATATCATGTTAAAATATGGGATGTAAAAACATTTGGTCTTAAGTGCCTTTTTTCTATATTTAAATTCTTCTCAATAACTTTTGCAAATATATTTTAATCCATAATCACAAGAGATAGATTTCTTAGCAGGTAAAATTTCTTCGACCTTTTTACCATGGACGGAAAGCAATCCAATCCCTGATTCCTGAAGGATACTCAAATTTACATTTTTAATTGTTTCACTTGGCAAAGCTACATATGAATAATCAGAAAAACAAAGATATCTTTGGGCCTGTAAACATGCGCCTATCCAATCCTTCAGTTTTGCTTCTATAGAAATAGTTATACCCAAGTTAATAGACATAATATTTTTCACAATTTTAACCAAGGTGTTTTTATTATAACTATACTAAGATTTACTAAAGTAGAAACATATTGCTTTACCTTTTCTAGTCCAAGTAGAAAAGTTTCTTGAATCTCAGTAAATGTAACCATTCGTCTATCATTTACATACGCAAGAATTGAAACTAGAAAATAATCATCTAAGGGCTTTAGTCTACGATTAGCCCCAAAATTTATAGTAATGTCAGGGATTCCAATTCCCATACGTAATTCATTTGAATAGCGTATACCTTTCATTTCCAAATAATGATTTATATTATTAACTAAATCAACATCTAGCATTCTATCTCACCCAATCTTGTTTTAATTTTTGTAAAACATCTAACCAAACCTTTAAAAATCGGCTTCAAACTTTTATAGTGTACAATGGCATTCTTAATTCTAGTTTCCATATATTCGACACGTTCTAACGTAGAATCAAGATTTCGTAATTCTTCAATTTCTTTATTTCTTCTAAAAAGAAAATGTTTTCTAGTTAATCCATCACCTACAAGATTGGCTGGATTCTGAGAATTACAATATGGACAAGTGCAACCAATGTTTTTACCTGTTTGGATAGCCAAAAGTTATATTATTTTTGCAGGATTTTTACGTTCAATTGCAACGTTGCTGAGTAACTCTGGAAAATAATATCTTGCATACATGTTGTATGGACCACTCGTATCGCCTCTAACATCTGGGTTAAGAACGATAAATAAAATCCCTGGATCTGCAGTTACTTCACTAGCTATAAAAGCCGGAAACGCCAAGCTTTTTAAGCTATATGAAATTATTCTATCAGTTTCGCTATAATTATGTGTTCCTTTTATCTGAACTATAAAGTTTTGTTCCGGACATCTAGATATTTCAGGGTTTGAGACAAACTCAAATGTACCATCATGATTTGGCCACTTATCATCACTAGAAAAGTTAGTATTAATTTTCCCACCTGAAGTCAGAAATGTTTCTAAAGTTGAAACTGCTGCACGATCTTCAGCTGAACGTACAGAATGGGTTGAAATATGACGTATGAATAAATCATTATTATTTGAGCGCAAAAATATCACCTCATTTTAGATAGCATTTTTATTCTATATACCAGGGTCTTGACATGATAAAACATATCAGAAATGTAATAATTTAACTTTATTATATACCAGTATTTTCAATATTGCAAAATTTTATTCTAATTTTCTACAATCTTCTATCTTTAAATCCTTATTAACACAATCAACATATTTTTTCCCACAAAAATCCCCTTCATGTTCCCACAAACACATATCAAAGGGCAAAGTAAGTCGAATTTTTAAATTTTATATTACATCAACTATCAAACTCAGTTTTTCAGCTTTTTCAGTACTCTCTTATTTCGACATTAAGCAAACTGTTTCAACGTGGGGCGATAGGCTCACCTTGATGTCTGGTCTGTATTTTTCGTTTTGCCCGTTCGTGGGAATAGGTCGATAGTGGTTTTTGGGGTATTTTCCGTTCGTGGAAATATGTCCACAGTATTTTATATACTTTAATCCGTTCTCGGAAACAAGTCAACTATCTCGATATTTCAATTATAAATTACTGACTGCCTTATCTACAGCCACCATTTCGTAAGTATAATAATCGCTTTCTTCAAAATCAAAACGAGCTATTTCATTTGCAACAAATTGTTCTGCATCAGATATGTAATGTTCAGGAACGATATTGAAACATCGAACATCGAGCGAATAAAGATAATCATTTTCTATGTGATAGGTCTCATCAACGTATTTTCTTAGAACGTCATTTGTTTGACGAAGACGTTCTCGGGCTTCTCCGTCTTGCTCTGTATATGCACGGAGGATGAGCATTTTTATATATGCAGATTGCTCATTTGAATACCTTTCCATCAGGCATTGCGGTGTGCATTGTGAAAGAACATAGTCATAATCAAAGTCGGGTATATATGATTTAATCACTTCGATTCCATTTGCTATTTCATCGTCGCTCAAATTATCATTTCCTTCTGTATCATAGGTTGGTTTGCTGCGCCCATGTATCAAACTGGAAAGTATATTATAAGCCTCCGACTCCTCCCTTGGATTTCTGTTTTGGTGCTCAATGAATTTTCTTAGGCAACCGATTCTGGCAGCAATATCAATATTTTCATCTAACGCCAGCTCTTTCAGTAAAACCACTGAGGACATAAGGTCATAATTCTTTCTGATAGAAGTACAATGCAATTGCCCATTTATATTTTCTAAATACATCGCGCAAACCGCAGACGGGTCTTGTCGGCCAGATCCAACTTGGATATAATCAATAACTGGCTCAAAGTCATGTGTTAGCATTAAGACAGTCCTCTGGTAAAGGCTGTTTGCTTTATCACGTGTTTTAAACAATCTATTAATGATAGCATATTTTTTGTTACTATCGAATGAAGATATCGGATCGTCAAGTATTACAAGCTCAGCATTTCGACTGATAGCATCAAACATAAACAGAATTAATGCGAAAGCGTGCTTTTCCCCCCAGCTAAGGTGTTTTCCAGGCGATTGCACATCACCTGGGTTTCCATCAGGCATAATAAATTTCAGTATTGCTTTTGCATCATTTTCGCCATTGACCACTACATCAAATGTATACTTAAATCCAGCTATGTTCAGGAATTCATTAATATCCTGTTTCCTATCTTTTATTTTGTTCTGAATATATTTGTTGTACTTTCCAATTTCACCTTTAAGTACTCCAACCTTATCTAAAAGACTATCAATTTCAGCATTTACAGCATTCATTTCTGTCTTTGTCAATTCCGAAACAAAATATGAATCAATAGCCCGAAAATCAACTTTCATTTCTTTTAGCTTAGATTCCAAATCTGCAATATTATCCCTATCTACAGATGATCCATTAAAGGATACTATCACCGTTAATTTCTCATGAAGATAATATGCTTCCGCTCGTATTTTAGTTAACTGTGTTTCGAGGACTTCCAAATCTTCTTTTACACCAAATAATGATACTAATTCAGCAATCTTCTCGTCGCTTAAATAAGGCTTTAGTGCCTCCAGTGCCTTTAGTATTGCTGCTGCTGTTTCAACGCTTGCTTTATCAAAGCTATCCGTAAACACCTTATTCATACTAACCGTCTTTTCTGAGTCCCCAGTTGAACAGTAAGGGCAGCGTCCTTTATTTCCAAACTGTTCATATCCTTGCAAGCGCCATGCCGCCCATTTTGACACTGTGTTTTCTTCAAAGAAAGGCTTCAATTCACTTAGTTCTTCCGGAGGGTTGAAGTAAGCTCCCCTTCCTTCAAGAAGGCCTTTAGCACCGCCTCTTTTGGCAATTTTGTTGCCGCTGGTAATCTTTATCGTGTCTATCAATACTCCGATTTGACTTTGCAGATTAATGATTTCTTGGCGACCGGTTATAGTTGTCTTTATTTTTGATAAGGCATCGTCAATATTCCTTTTGGCTATATCGTATTCTTTGGAGCGAATTAGAACTTCAAATGTATCTTTGATAAGAGTGTCAGGCTGGTAAACATACTGGCGAACATAATCATCATCGAAGATTGATATGTTTCCAATAGGAACTCCATCTACCTGCGGTGAAGTATCTTCGTTGTTAACTCCGTATGGCGCAAGTTCAGTCAATTGTTTGCCTTGAGAAGCAAGTGAAATAGCCCGCGCAATTGTTGATTTCCCAGTTCCGTTACGCCCGAACAAGATGTTCAGCTTATTAGCGCAAATAGATAATTCACCGCTCGTGATGTTATTGCAGTTTTTAATTCTTATCGTGGTGTCAGACATATTGTAACCCTCCATTTCACTAAGCCCATAATTTCGGCGATTGTCGAAATTATGGGCTTTTTATTTTACATTAAAGAGTTTCTATTACATTCAACAAGCTTGAATAGCTATCCACATCGTGGTACTTCACACCAGTGGTGCTAATTTCATTGAACAGCTTCCTTGCGCAAGAGATCTTCGCCTGTTCAATCGGGCGGAGTTCGAGGCTGTCCATTGTACCTTTTGTTTCGGCGATGAAGAAAATATGCTTCACCGCACCTTTCTTGAATGAAATCGCCCAGTCTGGTGAATAGTTGCCAACAGGGGTAGGGATATAAAAGCCGCGCGGCCCCCTTGGCAACTTTGCGTAGACAACTACTTCGTCAGCGGCATCTAAATCTTCTGCAAACTTGCGCTCAATGCTATCAGCCGCTGTGCCGTCCGTGAACACATAGTCTTGAATGGCGTGTTTTGCTTTAAATGCCTTAGCATATTCATCTGAAGCTCGGCTCATATTGAAGATGTCCTGAGTGTACGGTTCCTCTGCACTCGGGACGTAGGTAATATGCTCCACCACAACCGAGGCTTTCTGCTTATTAATGATGTTTGCCACTTTTGTGATAAACTCTTCAGGGTTAGCCCTGAACAACCAAAGCTTATCCTTATTTATCCCCATGAGTATCGCTGCTACCGAACGGCGAGTCAGTGTTGTACCCTCGGCAATCTTGCCAATAATGTCGTAATCCGCAAAACTACCCTGTGTGCGGTCGAGTTTCTTTGTTTCGGTTTTCTCAATATTAAAGTCGGTGCCTTTCTGCTCGCCTTTGGTGAGGGTATATGACAGACGAGCCACACGCAGTTCAGTGTTGATGGCAGAGATAGATTTGGTTATCAGTTCCGCGCTGTTGAACTCCACAGTATAGGCATACCGTTTGTTGATACGTTCCCACAGCTCCTTGAAGTCTTTCCAGTTATCGTTCAGTGGGTTGTCCTTGACCTTCGTTTCGTGGCCGTTCACAGCGATGTCTTTCAGGACACTTGGGTCAAAGATACCCTGAACGAGTTTATGGATGTTCTCGGCAAGTGGCGCGAGTTCCGACTTCATTGGAGCAAAACTGCCTGACTCAGCAGCAACACGGTAGGTATCCGTCACTTCGCCGTTGTCGTTAATATAGTCGTTGCGGACAAGGTAGTTATAAACGGCAGTGGCTTCTGCAACCGTGAAGGTATGCGTATCTTCGCCAACTTGTACGGTTTTGTTCGCAAAGTAATCCACGCTCGCCTTAGTCGGGCGGTCGTAAAGATCGGACTTGATTTCACTCTGCAAATCGGCAACAAATCCGGCGTAGCTCTCACTGGCGACGACCGTCAGCAAATTCATGCTATGGACAAGGGTTTCGCCGCAGACGTCAACGTCCTGCCGTTCGCCTGAGCTGTTCACGCACAGACGTAGGCCGCGTCCGACCTCCTGACGTTTTGCCGTTGCATTGTCAGAGTGCTTCAATGTGCATATCTGGAACACATTCGGATTATCCCAGCCCTCACGCAGGGCAGAGTGACTAAAGATAAACCGCGTGGGTTCGTCAAAGGATAGCAACCGCTCTTTATTTTTCAATATCAAGTCATACGCCGAGATGTCGTCCGAAAATTCGCTCCCGCGCTTGATAGTACTATTTACGGCACGACCTTTCTTGTCAATCGAAAAGTAGCCGCGGTGCGTTTCGGAGGTTTCAATACCACGCAAATAATTTTGATACGCTGTAGGGAATAGCGTCAGCCGCTCACTCAGCGCAGCGTTGTACTCTTCCTCGAATATGCGCCCATACTCGCCGAGAATTTCTTCACCGTCTTCGCCATACTGACGATACTTCGCTACCTCGTCGATGAAGAAAAGGGAAAGGCACTTGATCCCCTGCTCAAACAGCTTTTCCTCTTTTTCAAAGTGGGAAATGATCGTTTCCCGAATCTGGATACGGCGAATATCGTCCTCGTTGACATTTCCACTTGCCTCGCCCGTTGCCAGCACTGCTCCATTGGAGAATGTGACCATAGCACGAATGGGGTCAATCTCCGCGATTGAAATACCCTTATATTCCTCAAGCCCCTTTGATTCGACGTACAGGCTATCACCTACATTGAGCAGGTGCGTTTCTCGCTTGATGCCTGTGTTGTACTTAACCTCAAACTCCAAGCGAGCGCGAGGCGGCTTCTTGCGATCTATGACAATGGAGGCAAGATATAGATAGCGATTCGTGCCTCCAAGATTTTTTAGTTCAAAGCCCTTAACCTCTATCTTCTTAACCAGCTTTTTCTTAAATGCGTCAAGTGCATCCAGAACATAGACGAGGTTGTGTGAGGTCTTGTGGGTAGCAGAATAATTTAGGCTGAACAGCGGGTTAAAGTTCTTTTTCAGTGCGTTCTGCGTTGCTGCACCACCCATTTTTTGAGGCTCATCCAAAATGATAATCGGACGGTTTGCCTTTATTACGTCAATAGGGCGGCGACTGCCGAATTCATCGCGCTTGGTGTAGATAATGCGCGCCGCCTCATTGCCGCTTCGGCCCTCGACATTCTTCTCCTCGTTCATCGTGGTGTTGAACGCCTGCGTATTAATAATCATTACATTGATACCGCTGTTCTGTGAAAACTCGTCGAGCTGGTGAAGGTTCGAGGAATTGTACACAAAGAACCGCGCCTTGATGCCGTACTGCTCCATAAAGTGTTCTTGCGTTATTTCAAAAGATTTTTTCACACCCTCGCGAATAGCAATGCTTGGCACAACCACTATGAACTTGCTCCACCCGTATGCTTTGTGAAGTTCGAACATTGTTTTAATATAGACATATGTTTTGCCCGTCCCTGTTTCCATCTCAACGTCAAGCGACACCGCGCCAAGCCCGGCGGCAAGTTCCGTCGAGTATTTAATATTGTTCGCCGTCTGTACCTCGCGAATGTTTTTCAACAATTGCTGTGGCGTGAGTTCCACGTCGGCGTTGCGGTAGGCGGCTTCGAGAATTTCGATTTCTTCTGCAGTCAAATCTTCTTTCGTGTTATAGTATTTGTCCGCAAGCCGCTTGCGCTTTTGCTCATCGGTCTCACCAAACAAGTTGCCCTGTTCGAAATTGCGCTCGATTTGTCCCTTGCGCTTGCCGAGGTCAAGGCGGTATTTACTCTCACTGTGGTTCGGCTGACCCTTAAACACCCGAATGACCGCTTCAACGGCTTCGGTCTGGAAAGGCTGTACCTTAAATTGGAACTTCATTTACAGCACCCTCCTTATCGTTTTTGGGCTGTAGGTGTTGAACACCTGCTCAAAGTTGACGAGTGCGCTGTCGCTGGTGAAACTGCTGTCGCGGAACACAGCGTAGTATGGCTGACGTTTGGCAATCTCTGTGATAAGAGCTATGTCAATCTTGTCAAAGCACGCAATTAGGTAGTTGTCATCAACATAGAAGACTTTGCCGTCTTGCTCAATTTTACTTGATAGCGGTATACCCAGGTCGAGCATAACCTGAAATAGCAAATCCTCATCCGTGCGGTCTTCTTTGATGTTGTCGATAAAATCGTCGAGGACAAAACTCATTTGTGCATACTCCTCCGGCTTGTAGTACACATCCTTCATGTTGCTGCTGTCGAGTTTGAGAACGCGAAAGCCGATGTCAAGATTTTCAATACCGGGCTTGTCCTTGTTTTCCTCCTTGATTTTCTTACCGGCACGACGTATGCGCTCTTTGCCGATTTCGCATATAGTCTTATAGCCTACTTTCGCCGCTTCACCGTCAGGCGGGCAGACTTCTGGCAATTGCACCATTATGAATTTGCGCTTGCCGCTGTCTTCAGCATTAAGCTGCATTACAGCATGAGCGGTCGTAGCTGAGCCTGAAAAGAAATCGAGGACTATTCCGTCATCTTCAACGTTAGATAACTTGACTAATTCAAGAAGGACTTCAGCATTTTTAGGACTATCAAATGGAACATCAACACCAGTTGGTTTTGATGCTAATAAATCGGACCAGTTAGTGTTGCGCAATATTCCCTCGGCAGGTGCAACCCAGTGTTCTACGCCCTTATTTTTTCCATTTCCATTTGGATTTCTGCGAATAAACTTCTTCGTTTTGCCGGTGTGTTCCCAATATTCTTCCAATGTCATAGTAGATTGATAATGCTTAACATACTCAATGTAATTTTCAACAGCTTCATTAGCAACTTCATGTTTCCATTTCCATTGACCACTTTCTGGCATCACTCCAAGAATATCATATCGCATAGTTGGTCTGTCTGCATCATTCCAAAAGCCCTTCCAATACCCAGTGGCAGCTCTTTCTTCGCTTGCTTCACGGAAAACAGGATTGAATTTAGTGTCCGGAGACTTTGAATACATCAAAATATATTCCAGGCCAGTATTCATTGAAAAAAGCCCTTGTTCCATGAACTGTCGATTCAAATTCTTATCATATCGACGGGTAAAAATTGTATTCCTAAAGTTACTTTGACCAAAAATCTCATTGCAAATTGTCTTCATTGCATGTACTTCTTCTTCACTTATACTAATAAATATAACCCCGTCATCCGCCAGCAAGTCCCTTGCCACGCGCAACCTCGGATAAACCATATTCAACCAGTCGGTGTGAAAACGCCCATTGCTGTCAAGATTCTTCACAAGGCGGTTGCCTTGTTCATCATACTGTCCATCGCGGCTCAAAAATGCATCGGTGTCCTCAGAGAAATCGTCATTGTAGATGAAATCGTTCGAAGTGTTATAAGGTGGGTCTATATATATCATTTTCACACGGTTGAGATACGTTTCTCGAAGCAGCTTCAGTACATCGAGGTTGTCACCCTCTATATAGAGGTTTTCGGTTGTGTCAAAATCCACGCTTTCTTCGCGGCATGGACGCAAAGCAGCAGCAATCGGCGAGTTGGCCAAAAGCACAGATTTCTTTTTGTCCGGCCAGGTGAACTGGTAGCGTTCCTCCTTACCGCTTACTACGCGAGTGTTTATCTCCTGCGACAGCACGTCCGCATCGATGGCACGGACAACTGTGCCATTTTCATCAATCATCTCCGTGACAGCATTGGGAAATAGTTTGGCAAGTACAGCGAAGTTGTTGTCGGCAAGACTTGAGGTGCACATAGCAAGTTTTTCATATTTATTCATTCTGGTGTCCTCCTAAAATGGTAATTTATCGATTATCGGCTGAGCTAACTGCCAAACGGTTGTGGCGTATCCAGCAACTTTTGCGAGTGTCTCAGCATCTTTAACAGTTTGCGTTATCCTTCCCATAACCTTGGTATATGTTGACTCAGCCTCTTTTTTACTCTTTGCTTTTGCTATTGTAAGAACTTCTGCAATAATAGCTATCAGTTCATCTTGCTGTTCGTTATTTTTACTGATTAAATCAACAAGTGTGTAAAGGTTGGCTGTGTTTTGTTCTATCGCTCGGAGTACACGAAGACTCTCTTCCTGATAAGCTTGAAAGAGTTTCTTGAATTCCTGTTGCTCTTCAAGTTGTAATTTGCCATACGGAATTATTTCCGGCATAGCTGGCTGCGTAAACTTCGGCATCGAAGCCGAATAATCAATATTTTTTATAAGAGATGATACATCTATCTTACTTATATCAAAACCATTTACCTTATCACTCATTGCAATCCCTCCAATTCCGATTTCAGTTTCTTAATCTGTTGTACCAACTCCCATTTGAAGCGTGGCTGTCTTTCGTCCATTGCCTTTTTTTCAAGTGTGGCAATTTGCTTTGTCAGTTTTTCCTTACGTTCATTCGCTATAATAGATTCATCGAGGCCTTTTGCACCCGTGAGGTTAATTCCGGCAAAATCAGCTATAATGTTCTCCCATACTGCACCGAGGCCAAGTCCTCGTAAGTTAAGCTCCCAATCATTAAGACGTTTGCTATCTGACATAAGTACACGCTCCGCACGGTATACGGCAAAACGCATCGAATCCTCGTATTGCAAGGCAAACAGCATACGTTGGTCGATCAGCTTTGATAAAAGCGCGATGTTCTTCTTATCACAATCAGCCACTTTCAAAGTGACGAGAATGATGTATATTGCAGGAACATCCTCACTCGCTGCAATGCTCACCGTCTGAGGGGAAATCTCCGAAACTATCGCAAGGCGGCTTATTTGATCGTCAAATAACTTTCGGTCATTGGCATTCAGCTTGAACTTATCAAATACCGCTTTTTTCGGAAGCGGTTTATTTATCTCAGTCGATTTCGGCAATCCAAACATCAAAACACCTCACTTCACTGTCACAAAGCAAACCAGTTCGAAGTCATCCAGACCATCAATCGTGTTTGCAGCAAGAGATATCTGTTTGCCGGAAAGGAAGCCATCGAGTGAGTCGTTCTCGTTTAGATCTACTATGGATTTTACGACAAAGTACAGAAGGTCTGAATAATGTCGCATATTCCTTCCGTCCTTTGTCTCGGCGTTGAACTGCCCACAGAGTTCATAGTTTGGTTCCGATTTTCCCTTACATAGCTGGCGAAAAGCATCAAGCAACTTTTTCGGCTGTAAGTGGTCGATATGAATCACAGAACCATCGCGGACGTACACCATATAAAATGGATGCAATTGGTTCTTGTTCTGTGGGTTTATATTTGCGTTTCGATTCTTCAATATGAATATTGTACCATTTGGCGTATCCTCATTACCTTTTACGACAGCATGAAGACCAAACGGGACTTTATCCAAATTGTCATGGTTTTTAACATACTCGAGTAGGTCAAGCCTGAATTCATTCAGCCCTAAATCCATAATCGAGACGCCGCTTTGCATATCCTCAATGTCCACAACTTCGTTTTGCAAGCGTTCAAGCTGCGCCTTACGGTATTCAAGGTCTCCCTGCTCCTCTGGGTCAATCGGGTTATCATCACCTGTAGAAGTCATAACCGACGCTTTCATACGAGTTTCCACGCGTCCTTTTAATTCAAGGTACTTGTCCAAGTCGATATTAGGCCAGAAGTTGACAAGCTGAATTGTTTCATTGCGGCTTCCGATACGGTCAACGCGCCCGAACCGCTGAATAATGCGTACAGGGTTCCAATGTATATCGTAATTCACGCAGTAGTCGCAGTCCTGTAAGTTCTGACCCTCAGATATGCAGTCTGTTGCTATAAGTATATCTATCTCATTGGGGTTGTTAGGCATAAGCAGAGCTTTGTCCTTTGATACCGGTGAAAAAAGCGTGAGTATTGTATTCATATCTGTGTGTGGCAGTTTCACGGTAGTCCTGCCATCGGTGGTACCAGTTATCATAGCCACGTTAAGCCCAAACCGTTCTTTTATATATGGTGCGACTTGCGCATAGAGGTAATCCACTGTATCCGAAAATGCCGAAAAAATTAGCACCTTTTTATTGTCTGCATTAAACGGGTTCTGGACTTTCTCAGCCATCAGGTTAATAAGGGCCTGTAGCTTTGTGTCGTGTTTAGGCGTAATGTCTTGAATCATCATCGTCAGAAGTTCGAGAATATCCGAATCCTCCGATAATTTTTCACGCCACGATACATAGTCCATATCGGCAAGATCAATATCTACCTTCTTGCCGCTGTTCTCGAAGAAATCAGTGTTGCGGTCATCTCCGTCGAACTCACTTTCGGAAATTTCCTGTGTATTAATTATTTTTTTGCTTCCGCTTTCATAATCGTCAATGGTAGCAATGGTGCCGTCTATCAACATCTTCACACGTTCAAGTGTAATACGAAACGAGTAAACAGAACTTTCGAGCCGCTTTAAGAGATTGATGCACATTAAACGTCTTATACCATTTTCACGTCCGGCACGGTCAATGTTAACACTCGGGTCTATATATTTAGCCCGTTTACTATCAAGCAAAAAATCGGTCGGAACGTATACAGCGAGGTTTAGCTTCATTAACAGGTCGTAAATCTCGTCGTAGTCGATTGCCGTGGGTAGGTCGGTCAGCTTAGGGCGCAGTGCAAGTGGCTTAAGTCTTTCAGGAAATTTGCCAATCGCCTCCGTATTGTAGTATTTCTCTATGTGCTTGCGCGAACGAGCTATTGTCACGCTGTCGAGCATAGTAAAAAAGTCGAAGTCCAGAGAGCGCAGAAGATTTTCGGTTGTGCGCTCCTCGGGATCGAGTTTACTCCATTTATTAAAGGCAGTCTGAGCGTTGCGGAATATAACGTCAATCGGCTTTGCGGTGTCCAGTTTGTCATTTATTAGCTCTGGGTTGCCCTCATAAGCAAGTTCGAGCTGGTGCCGCAGATCAGAAAAACCATTGTTTACAGGAGTCGCCGAAAGCATAAGCACCTTTGTCTTTATGCCTTGGCGAATAACCTTGTTCAGCAATGTGAGATAACGGTTCTCTCGCTTATTATCACCACGCCCCGAATAGTCGCCGCCATTGCGGAAATTATGACTCTCATCAATGACGACAAGGTCATAATTGCTCCAATTGAGTTTCGCAAGGTCTATACTTCCAGAGAACCCTCTCTCACGGGATAAGTCGGTATGGTATAGAACGTCATACCGTAAGCGGTCTTCAGCTATAGGATTATTAAGGTAATTTTCCTTGAATGTTAGCCAGTTATCACCGAGTTTCTTTGGGCATAGTACAAGTACATTACGATTACGAAGCTCATAATACTTAATAACGGCAAGAGCAGTGAAGGTTTTACCTAAACCAACACTGTCTGCGAGAATACATCCATTGAACTTTTCAAGCTTATTGATAATAGCGAGAACAGCATCCCTCTGGAAATCGTACAGCTTTCCCCAGATTTTTGTTTCCTTAAATCCTGTAGCTTCGTTGGGCAATACATCTTCGCTAATGTCGGATAGAAATTCATTGAAAATGTTATAGATAGCGACAAAGTAAACAAACTCAGGAGAATTCTCGTTATATGCAGCAGTTATGCCCTCAATAACCTGATCGGTGACATCTTGAAGCAGATTCTTGTCATTCCAGATTTGCTCAAACATTTTGACATATTCATCTGCAAGAGGCGCATCAATTCGGTTGACAAGATTCATTATATTGTTGCCGCGTTCGCAACCCAAGTCTGAGGTCGTGAATGAATTCAATGGGGAATATGCTATTGTTTCAGAAGGCTTAACGACACTTAAAAAACTTCCCATGGTTCCGCCAGTAACATTGGAACGGAATCTAACCTTATTACGAATCCACTCAGCACACTCACGGGCAATTGCTTTCTGAGTCAGTTCATTACGAAGTTTTACTTCAAATTCCGTACCATACAGGGAACGCTCTCGGTTAAGCTGTGGAATATAAAATTCCCGCTTTTGCCTTGGGGCTTTCTCTTGCAGGAATGTTGGTGAGGTGAACACAAAGCGTAACTCATCAATACTGTTCAGTTGCTTTTTAAGCGCCTCATAAGCATATATTGAAAAACAAGCGGCAGCTATCGAAAGCTTATCACCTTTCGATATTGTTGCCGCCAAGTCATCTTTGACGGTTTTATTCACATTATCAAGGATTTGCATATATTTCCCCCTCGTTTACAATGGTTTACATTTATTTACTCAATATCAGCACTTTTACCACTATCCACCCAAGCATCTACTTCAGATATCTTAAACTTGTATTGTCTACCTATTCTGCGATAGGGGATAACACCCTTCTTAATCCAGTTGCGGATAGTGTCCTTGCTAACGCCGAGATGCTCGGCAATCTCCTCAAGGCTCGACCATTTTTCAGGTTCGTTCGTCATTATTGTTCCTCCTCTTGGAATGACCCTGTGATTCACGTGCAAAAAATACACTACGGTTATAAGGATTACCATATTTTTTAATCGAGATCATTGTTAGTAATTTGTGCAATTTATAAAAACACCGCTAAAACAAGTCAAACAGGCTACCACCTGTAGGCTTTTGCTTTGCTTGCAGCTTTTCAAGATACCTCCTCATCTCCACATATTCCTCTTTTAAGGCAAATTGGTCATTATCAAGGCAATCTAACAATTCTTTATATTCAGTTGGTTTTTTACGTACAGCTTCAACATCAAACTCGTACACCCGACCAACAATATCTGGTATACCATATTCGTTTTTATAGTCCCATCCCACATCATCAGCATCAACTAAAGTTTGACTTTCATTCTCGTCAATAACATAAACGTATTCAGTCCTAACCAACGAGTCGTAGTGTGGAAAATCATTACAATCTACTGCCCATCGTCCATTAAGCTGTTTAATAAAATCGAAAAGGTATGATTGTGGGGAATTCGATATGAATTCGTTAGTTTCACCCTTCTCATAACTCAGACTGGGATATATCGTTTCAAGGAATGTCCAGTATCCCTCCTCATCATCGCATCGCTCATAAAGTCCGGATAAAAACGGCAAAAATATGTACTCCTCTATCTTATCGGAGATCATATCGTACAGCATGTTGAAGGTCTTATCTCCATACATCCGGCTATGTCGATTCTCGAAAAAATCTCCGATACTTTCAAGGTTCTTATCCTTTTGTTTTGAAAAATATAAGGCACAGAAATACTCCTGAAACGACCGGTGAGTAAAGTGATACTTCCCACTCTCAAAGTACATAAGACACATATTGGAGCAAAGATCATATAGAAAATCGCTTGCAGTAGTTGTTCTGTCATTAGCTTTTTCCCGCTCTTTTAATAAACTGTAATACTTCACAAACTCCTCTTCAGTTAACTCGAATTTTTCATCATAATAAGATCGCGAACACAGTTCGGCAAAATAATCGGCAAATTTATCAGCGGTCAATCCAGTTTTTAGTGTGCGTTTATATGCCCCTTTGCTTGCATCATGTTTTACAGACAGGGCGGCAAAAGCCTCCCTATAAAATACGTGCATCTTTGATGGCACTTCAGCGTATTGCTCAAAAGTTAATAGCATGATGGTTAGCAGCAAAGGATTCTCGATAAAAGTGCTATGTGTGCGATATAGGTTGTCGTTTAGTTCGTTACGGAATTTTTCTTTTATAATCGGCTCATCTGGCCTAAACTCCAAGTTGTCAATCAGCTTTAATGCCTGCATTTTAGAAAAGGGTTTTAACTGCAAAACTGTAAAACGCGAATATGAAATAAATGACTGATATGGGCGTGAAGATATAACAAAACAGTTTTCCGGATACTTGTCTGTAAACACTTCTAACTCACGCTCAAACTGTTTTGCATAAGTCGATCCAATTTCATCCAACCCATCAAATAGCAAGAGGCATTTGCCTTGATTCAGCACTTCTTCAAATTGCTCTTCCGTAATTTCATTGCAAAGGCTTATGACTTTTGAAAAGACATACTCAAACAAGGTGTCAACCGTCTCATCAAAATCTTTAAGTGGAATGAAAACAGGGATCATTAGCATATCGGAATAATTCTCGACCGAGTTTAGCAGTAAATGGCGCATCATCATAGACTTTCCGAGACCGCCAGTTCCAGCAAGAATCACAAATCGCGAACATTCCAAAAGGGATTTTACGGTAACATTCCCGATTCTGGATAGTTTATATGACGTACCGAATTTCCCTGGGACAGAAATACGGCGTTCAATATCGTTGCAGACATAAAAATCATAAAACGGCTTAGGCTGATCATTGTAGAGTAACGTCTTAATCATGCTGTATTTGTCTTTAGCGTTCCGTAGATACGCTTTAAAGTTCGGTTTCGCCTTCACCGGGATTGTTTCGGTCAGTGGCTCCGATAAGAAATCCCTAAACGTTATATAACAATCCACTTCCTTTACAATTTTTCCAAATACTTCACTGGCATTATCGACTGGCAGATTTGAACTGCGCCTTATCATTATTTCTTCCCAGTCTTTGTAAAGACTCGTAATGTTGTCAATGAAAGTTTTTAATTCTCCAGCGGCACAACTTTGAGACCGTCCTAAGCGAACTGTCTCTTCAAGTGCGAGATAAAAAGCCCGCCAATCATCGCTACTTGGCTGTCTCTTTGCATTCTTACCGAGACTATCTACAATAAGGCGCATTATTTCTTCCAACTCATCAACTTGCTGGTCAAAGGAATTATCTTTTGTAACACAGTAAGGTTCCTGAGCTATAGATATATTTGAAGGAATATGAATTTCCTTAGATATATGGTCAACTATCTTAATTCTCCTCGTGTTTATCAGCCCATTTATGTAATCTGGTGTTATTCCCTTAACTGTTTCCTTGCCAACCGTATTCACTACCCCTGCGGCGACGGTATAAAGGAAAACACCTGCCAACAATTCATCCAACGCAACTTCGCCCTGTGAAAGCAGGGCGTTTTTTGTTATACCGAGGTATTTTTCAAAACTTAATTTCTTTTCATCGTCAAGGAATGAGTCCCTTTCAATAACATCAAACAAAGCGAGTACAACTCGCTCTTTTTTGTCTTCGTCAAGCAAGCACAATACATTTTCCCTAAATTTTTGCACTACGTCCTCTTTGTTAGCTTTCTGCGCAGCATTAATGACGTTGCTGATACTTTCACCAGGCTTTTTTAATGCGCCACTACCACGTCCGCTCATACGCCCACTTGAAAGATTGCCATCACAACTAATCAGTCGAGATACAGCAGTTGCATTATCGCTATTTATATATTGGCAGCCAGGGTCTACTGTCCGTGTCATCGTTCCAACAAGAATTGGATCGGTGACATTATCTAATTTGCACAAACGGAGAATCTGTGCAAACGTCCCAAAACACAGTCTTGTCATAGTTTTACTCCCTTGTAACTCATAAGCAATTCATTGTAAATACATGCAAATGAGGAGTAAACACCGCTCAATATCGACGCAAACCCCTCTGGAATTAAGCTGATGCCGGAAGCTCTGGCATCAGCTTTTTTGTTGCTTGAAATAAGAGTCGTTCCTACTAATTCCTATTTATTCACTATAACACGAACCACAAAAATTGTCAATCTATGGAGGAAATCAGTATGAAAAATCAACAACGTCACATTGAAATCAACGAACAACAAATCCCCGTCACCGAAGAAAGTTACCGTGCTTACAAGCGTCCGGCATGGGCAGAACGCAAGCGGAGGGAACGTGAAAAGCGCTGTGTTATCAGCAATGGCAAGGGCGGCACAAAACGCTGCACTGGCGACTGCAGCAAATGCGATAAGCAACGGACAGGCAGCGTCCTCTCACTGGACAAGTTCACCGAAGAGGGTTTCGATGTCGCCGACACCATTGACATCGCCGAACTCGTAGCAGACAAGCTGCTCCTGGAAGAACTGTACATAGCCCTGGAAGAACTCGACCCGGACAACCGCAGGATCGTGGAACTCTTCAGCATCGGCAAATCCGAGCGGGAAATTGCCAACGATATCGGCCTATCGCAGAAAGCCATCAATAAAAGGAAAACAAAGCTGTTCGCCCAGCTGCGCGAACGCCTCAAAGACTTTATCTGATCTTGGACTTACGCCCTCTGGTGTCCTGGGGATATCAGAGGGCAGAGCCAAAAAAGAAAATTCCTAAAACAAGTACTCAACTTTTCAACTTCTGTCCTGTGGAAGGTGAGGGAAGTGAAACAGCCCTCGGAACGGAGGTTCAAAAATGGAAACACAAGCAAAACAAACCGACATCGAATGCCGAGACCGTGAGATTGACGAGGAATTGGCGGATGTCCTCACGGCAATCAGCGTGGTGTCAAAACGCCTTGCCCGGAAGTTGACGATGCTTTCACGGCAAGACGAACAAAAGGCTGAAGGAGGAAAATCGGATGAGCAAGATGAGTGAACTGTCCCTTGCGGTAACGGAACTAAAGCGCTGCGGCGAAGCCCTTATCAGCATATCAGAGTCGCTTGCAGACTTATTCAGAGGTAATGAGGATGTCCAGGATGCGGATCAGCCAAAAGCGGAAGTCTCTGCTCCGGCTGAAAAGCCCATAACCCTTGAGGTGGTCAGGGCTGTGCTTGCGGAAAAGAGCCGTGCCGGTCATACCGCCGAAGTCCGCGCTCTGCTGGAAATGCACGGTGCCGCGAAGCTGTCGGAAATCAACCCTTCAGAATATCCGGCACTGCTTGCGGAAGCCGAGGTGCTGGGAAATGGGTAAGCATGCTCTCCTTTCCGCCTCCTCTTCCCACAGGTGGCTAAACTGCCCGCCTTCCGCAAGGCTTTGCGAGAGTTATGAGGATACGGGCAGCGATTATGCCGCCGAAGGAACGGACGCCCATGCACTCTGCGAGTATAAGTTGAAGACCGCACTCGGTATCCGTGCCAAAGACCCAACCGCCAACCTTACCTACTACAACGAAGAGATGGAGGACTGCGCCAACGGCTATGCCGCCTTCATCCTCGAAATTGTGGAAACGGCAAAGCAGACCTGCGCTGACCCGGTTGTCCTCATTGAACAGCGGCTCGACTTCTCCAAATACGTTGAGGGCGGCTTTGGCACCGGCGACTGTTTGGTTATCGCAGACGGTACGCTCCACATCGTGGACTATAAACACGGGCAAGGAGTGCTGGTAGAAGCGGAGGGCAATCCGCAAATGATACTGTACGCGTTGGGTGCTTTGGAAATCTTCGAGTGTCTCTATGATATCGATACGGTTTCCATGACCATCTACCAACCCAGGCGCGACAACGTATCCACCCATACGGTATTCAAGGAATCCTTATACCAATGGGCTGAGGAAGTCCTGAAACCGGCAGCAGAACTCGCTTACGCCGGTGACGGGAAATTTAAGTGCGGCGAATGGTGCCAGTTCTGCAAAGTAAAGCATGATTGCCGCGCCAGAGCCGAACACAACCTGGAACTCGCCAGATATGACTTCAAGCTTCCTCCTCTGCTGGAGGATGACGAGGTTGAGGATATCCTTGGCAAAATCGACGGCCTGGTCTCTTGGGCCAATGACATCAAGGATTACGCCCTGCAGGCTGCCCTTAGCGGCAAGCAGTGGAACGGGTGGAAACTGGTCGAAGGCCGCTCCAACCGCAGATACACTGACGAGGCGGCGGTAGCTGACGCAGTCAGCGCGGCGGGATTTGACCCATACGAACGCAAAGTCCTGGGCATCACCGCCATGACCTCTCTGCTTGGCAAAAAACGCTTTGAAGAAGTTCTCGGCGGTTACATTGAAAAGCCTCAAGGCAAACCAACGCTTGTGCCGGAAAGCGATAAACGCCCGGCAATCCATAATGCACAGCAAGACTTTAATGAATTTTAGGAGGAAAATCTTATGTCAAATAACACAAACAAAGTTAACGCAAATCCTATGAAGGTTATCACCGGACCCGATACTCGCTGGTCTTATGCCAACGTCTGGGAGGCCAAGTCTATTAACGGAGGCACTCCTAAGTTCTCGGTATCACTCATCATCCCCAAGTCCGACACCCGTACCATAGCAAAAATCAAGGCCGCAATTGAAGCCGCCTACCGTGAGGGTGAAGCAAAGCTGAAAGGCAACGGCAAAACCGTACCGCCCCTTTCCGCTATCAAGACACCTCTGCGCGACGGCGATACCGAACGCCCTGACGATCCTGCCTATGCCAATTCATATTTCATTAACGCCAACTCCTCGACCGCACCCGGCATTGTGGATGCCGACCGCCAGCCCATCCTTGACCGTTCCGAGGTTTACAGCGGAGTCTATGGCAGGGTAAGCATCAACTTCTATGCCTTTAACAGCAACGGAAACCGGGGCATTGCCTGCGGGCTGAACAATCTGCAGAAAATCCGCGATGGCGAACCTCTCGGCGGCAAGTCCAGGGCTGAGGACGATTTCGCCACCGAAATCGATGAGGACTTCCTTTCGTGAGGGCGCTCAGTATCGACATAGAAACGTACAGCAGTGTAGACCTCGCCAAAAGCGGGGTCTACCGCTATACGGAATCACCGGACTTTGCAGTCCTTCTCTTCGGTTATTCCGTTGATGGCGGTGAGGTTCGGGTGGTTGACCTCACGTGCGGTGAAGCAATCCCACCCGAAGTCGTCGCTGCGCTCGCAGATGAGGATGTGACAAAGTGGGCTTTCAACGCCCAGTTTGAACGCATCTGTTTGTCAAAGTGGTTAGGGTTACCCATGGGCCAATATCTTGACCCAAAGTCATGGCGCTGCACGATGGTATGGTCAGCATACATGGGCCTGCCCCTCTCCCTTGAAGGAACCGGCGCCGTCCTTGGCCTTGAAAAGCAAAAGCTCACGGAGGGCAAAGATTTAATCCGGTATTTTTCTGTGCCGTGCAAACCTGCAGTCTCCAATGGGGGCCGTACAAGGAACCTGCCAGCCCACGCCCCGGATAAATGGGCTGCGTTCAAGGCCTACAACCTTCGGGACGTTGAAACTGAAATGGCGATACAGCAGAAGCTGGCAAAGTTCCCCGTGCCGGATAGGGTTTGGGAGGAATACCGCCTCGACCAAGAGATTAACGATCGCGGCGTCTTTCTGGACATGGATTTTGTTCATAAAGCTATCGAAGCAGATACCCTCTCCCGCTCTAAACTGGCTGGCATGATGCGGGAATTGACTGAACTTGAGAATCCAAATTCCATTGTCCAAATGAAACAATGGCTTTCCAACAATGGCCTTGAAACCGACACGCTTGGCAAAAAGGCTGTGGCGGAACTTTTAAAGGCTGCATCAGAACCGCTCTGTAAGGTGCTGGAACTCAGGCAGTCACTTGCTAAGTCATCGGTCAAGAAATACACGGCTATGGAAAACGTAGTCTGTGCCGACGGGCGCGCCCGTGGGATGTTCCAGTTTTACGGCGCCAATCGAACCGGTAGATGGGCCGGCAGATTAATACAATTGCAAAACCTGCCCCAAAACCACATACCCGATCTTAAGCAGGCTCGAAGCCTCGTGCGTTCCGGCAACCTCACAGCTTTGGAAATGCTCTACGACTCCGTGCCGGAGGTACTGTCGGAACTCATCCGTACCGCCTTTGTGCCTAAAGATAACTGTAAATTCATAGTGGCGGACTTCTCGGCAATTGAAGCAAGGGTCATTGCATGGCTGGCGGGCGAAAAATGGCGGCAGGAAGTCTTTGAGTCCGGCGGTGATATCTACTGCGCTTCCGCTTCCCAGATGTTCCACGTTCCCGTAGAAAAAAACAGTGTCAACGGCCACCTGCGGCAAAAAGGCAAAATCGCAGAACTCGCCCTCGGATACGGCGGATCAGTCGGTGCTCTCAAAGCTATGGGCGCATTGGAGATGGGGCTTGAAGAGGAAGAACTTCAACCACTTGTTTCCGCCTGGAGATCATCTAACCCCAATATCGTGAGGCTCTGGTGGGATATTGACCGTGCCGCTATGAAGGCGGCCAAGGATCGCACCGCTACGGAAGCACACGGTATCCGCTTTTCCTATCAGAGCGGAATGCTCTTTATAACTCTCCCCTCCGGCAGACGCCTTGCCTATGTAAAGCCGCGTATCGGCGAGAACCGATTTGGATCAGACTGCATCACCTACGAAGGCGTCGGCAGTACAAAGAAATGGGAACGGATTGAAAGCTATGGCCCGAAACTCACGGAAAATATCGTGCAGGCCACGAGCCGGGACATCCTCTGCTACGCCATGCTGAATCTTAGGCATTGCTCCATCGTGATGCACGTCCACGATGAGATTGTTATCGAAGCTGATCATCGGATGTCCACCGAGGCTGTATGCAAGCAAATGGGGCAAACTCCGCCCTGGGCAAAAGGCCTTTTACTTCGGGCGGACGGATACGAAACAGATTTCTATAAAAAGGACTGACAGAAAAGTACTCAAAAACCTCTTTCCTGTCCTGTGGATGTTAGAAGGCAATGATGCCTTCAAGATTGGAGGGAAACAGATGAAGGAATTAATCCCAAAGGATAAGTACGGTGTTTTCGCCGATACCAATGACACTGCAAGGGTTGACAGCCTGTTTGTTGCTCAGTTTTTTGAGAAGGAACATTTTCATGTCCTTCGTGATATCGCGAAAATCACTGACACCAAATCTGGATTGAGTGAGGAATTTACTGAATCCAATTTTGAGCTGACCTATTATAAGGACAGAACCGGAAGGAAACTACCTTGTTACGCAATGACCCGCGACGGTTTCACCATGCTGGTCATGGGATACACGGGGCAGAAAGCAATGAGGTTCAAGGAGCTGTATATCAGGCGCTTTAATGAGATGGAACAGTTCATCAAAACGCTTGTCACCGCCCGTAAGGAATTCCCGTTGCTGACCGAAAATATCAAGCTGCTGCATGAAAACCCCAAACCATACCACTTCAGCAACGAGTGCGACATGATAAACCGCATTGTTACCGGGATGTCGGCAAAGCAGTTCAGGCAGGCACACGGCCTTGAAAAAGGCACCAGTATCCGTCCTTATCTGACGGACGAACAGGTCAGGATGATGGAAACGCTGCAGAAGGTTGATATCGGCTTGCTGGTTGCCGTACCGGATTACGAACAGCGCAAGCGCCATCTGGAATGGTATAAGCTGAAGCTGCTCGAAAAGCCCGCGTGAAAGTGAGGTCGACCTATGAGCATCAATAAATTCAACTCTGAAGGCTACTTTGACCCCACCGCTTATGAAGCCTTGACAGCTGTAGAGCAAGAGGAAAAAGCCGCAAAAGCCTTCCGCCCCTTGTATATATTTGTTCCCCTTATTCCGGGGATGTCGAAAGCAATATCAAGTCGGCCAGACGGTACAGCCGGTTTGCGGTTGAAATGGGATATATCCCTTTCACACCGCACTTGCTTTACCCTCTATTTTTAGATGACGATAACCCGGCTGAACGCAGCCTGGGTTTACTCTTTGGCAATGTACTTATGTCAAAATGCGCAGAGGTCTGGGTGTTTGGCAGCTATATCTCCTCCGGTATGAATGCTGAGATTGAGAGAGCCAAGCGGAAGAAATACACCATCAGATATTTTTCTGATGACTGCAAGGAGGTCTCAGAATGAAGATTTCGTACGGCAACAGCCGCATGGATAAAAAGTGGAAAAACAGCGACATCTCCTGGGATGACTTTTGCACACGGGTTAGTTCCACTGTCCGCACCACGGAAACCGTGGAGGAATACCGAAAGCTGAAGAAAGGCCAGCAGGACGTTATCAAAGATGTCGGCGGCTATGTGGCCGGCCACCTTAAGGCAGGCCGCCGCAAAAAGGGATTTGTACTCTGCCGCTCCATGATCCTTCTGGACATGGACTACGGCACCCCGGGCATTTGGGATGAAGTCATTATGAAGTTCGACTTTAGGTGCTGTGCCTACTCCACCCATAAGCATACCCCTGAAAAGCCTCGTATCCGCCTTGCCATTCCGCTCACCCGCGACATAAGCGAAGCCGAATACCCCGCTGTAGCTCGGATGGCAGCAAAGGACATTGGAATCGACCTTTTTGACGATACGACCTATGAGGCACACCGGCTCATGTACTGGCCGTCCACCTCTATGAACGGAGAGTTCTGGTTCCGGAAAAAGGATGGCAGCGACCTTAACCCGGACGTCTACCTTACTCGCTATGACGATTGGCAAGATGAGTCCACTTGGCCGCGCTCCAGCCGCCAATCCGAGGTAGTGAGAAGCAGTGCCGCCGAAGCAGGGAATCCGCTCACCAAGCCGGGCATCATCGGGGCGTTTAACCGAGCCTATACCGTTGAGGAGGCAATCGAAGCCTTCCTCTACGATGTGTATGAGCCATCCGCCATGAACGGCAGATACGACTATATACCCGCCGACAGCAGCGCGGGCGTGGTTATCTACGACAGCGTGTTCGCATACAGCCATCACGCCACCGACCCAGCCTGCGGAAAACTGCTGAATGCTTTTGACCTGGTACGGCTCCATAAATTCCGTGGCCTTGACGACAAGTCCGCCGAAGATACCCCGGTGAGCAAGCTGCCATCCTTTAAGGCAATGACGGAGCTTGCGGTAAATGATGAGCGTGTGAAGCTCCTATTGGCAGAAGAACGCCGGGCGCAGGCATCGGCCGAATTTGCCGAGGATGATACGGACTGGGAGAAAAACCTCGAGTATGAACCGCGCTCCACAGTGCTTAAAAACTCCCTTGGCAACCTTCTGCTCATCCTGAAAAACGACCCAAAGCTGCAAGGCATCCGATATAACCGCCTTGCGAACCAGATTTACGGCGATGACGCCCTACCGTGGGAACGTCCGTACCAGGCATGGCGGGATGCGGATATGGCGCAGCTTGTGGCTTATGTGGATAAAACCTATGGCACGTTTTCATCCCGCAACTATGAGCTTGCGCTCACTAAGGCTGCGGACGACCGTGCCTATCATCCTATCCGCGATTACCTCGACAACCTGCCCGAATGGGATGGCACCAAACGGGTGGAAACCTTGCTCGTCCAGTATTTTGGCGCGGAGGATACGGAGTATACCAGGATGGTCACCCGCAAAACCCTCGCGGCGGCGGTGGCCCGCATCTATCAGCCAGGCATTAAGTTCGATTCCATGCTGGTCCTAAACGGCAAGACCGACCTTGGCAAGTCCACCTTCTTTGCCCGGCTTGCCGGAGAATGGTTTTCCGACAGCCTGAACTTTACCGATATGGGCAAAGGCAAAGATGCCGCAGAGAAAATCCAGGGTGTCTGGATTGTAGAAATCCCCGAACTGGCAGGCCTGTCAAAAATGGACGTCAACAACATTAAAGGCTTCCTCTCCCGTCAGGATGACCAGTACCGCCCTCCTATGGGCGAACAGTCGAAAGCCATCCACGCCAATGTATTATCGTAGGTTCCACAAATGCGGAAAACGCGGGGTTCCTGCGTGACACCACCGGAAACCGCCGATTTTGGGTAGTGCGTGTCTGGGGCGGCAGCAAAAAAGGCTGGGATCTGCCCGAAAGCGATGTGCCTCAAATATGGGCGGAAGCAAAGCACTACTGGATGCAGGGCGAAAAGCTTTATCTGGAAGGCAGTGCGGCAGAACAGGCAAAAGCTGAGCAGACCACGGCCCTTGAAGCTGATGAACGCGAGGGCGTGGTCCGCGAGTACCTCGATATGCTCCTTCCGGAGAACTGGTATGACATGGATTTGTACAGCCGGAAGCATTACTTTTCCTCGGACGACCCATTGCAGCCGGAAGGCAAAATTAAGCGCGAGCATGTCAGCAATATGGAAATTTGGTGCGAATGCTTCGGCAATGACCGAGGCAAGTTCGAGCGTCAGGCTGACAGCTACAAAATCAAGCTGATTATGCAAAGGATTGGCGGCTGGGTATATTCCGGCCAGAAAAAGAAAATCAAGGGCTATGGCGCCCAGTATGTGTGGGTACGGGTCTCAGATGAAAACACAACCCCTCAATCTCGGAACCTCTTAGAACCTTGATATATCAATGCTTTTCCCAAGGGTTCCATAGTTCCAATATAAATAAAGAATTATGGATATAGGAAAAGAGCTGGCATGTGTACCCGCGAATACGCGCGTATAGGCTATATGGAATTCTTGGTTCCCTTGGAACTTTGGAACCCCGGAAAAGGCAGAAAGGACTTGTATGAGAGAAAAAACGATAGAATCAAAACTCAAAAGCACAGTCAAATCAATGGGCGGCATCGCCCTGAAGCTGGTCTCACCGGGTTTCGATGGGGTGCCCGACCGCTTAGTGCTGCTCCCCCATGGGAAGCTGGCATTCATAGAACTCAAGGCACCTGGGAAACGGCCGCGCCCTTTGCAGGAAAAACGAAAAAGACAACTGGAAGCGTTAGGCTTTTTAGTATTCTGCATTGACGATACCGAACAGATTGGAGGGATACTCGATGAAATACAGTCCTCATGACTATCAAACCTATACGACCAATTTCATACTGGAGCATCCCATCTCAGCGGTATTTCTGGATATGGGGCTTGGCAAAAGCGTTATTACCCTTACCGCCATCTTCGGCCTTGCCCTTGACAGCTTCCTTATCCGCAAAGTGCTGGTTATCGCCCCGCTGCGAGTCGCACGGGATACATGGCCCGCTGAAATCGAAAAGTGGGATCACCTAAAAGGCCTGACCTACTCCGTGGCTGTCGGCACGGAGCAGGAACGAAGACTTGCGCTTATGCAAAACGTTGATGTGTACCTCATCAACCGTGAAAACGTAGACTGGCTTGTAAACAAGAGCAATCTGCCTTTCGACTACGACATGGTGGTGGTTGATGAGCTTTCCTCCTTCAAGGCATACGGTTCAAAGCGGTTCAAGGCACTGCGCCGTGTCCGTCCGAAGGTAAAGCGCATCGTGGGGCTAACAGGCACCCCTTCCGGCAACGGCCTTATGGATTTATGGGCTGAAATCGGCATTCTCGACATGGGCCAGCGGCTTGGTCGATTCATCACCCATTACCGCAACAGCTTCTTTAGCCCGGATAAGCGCAATCAGCAGATTATTTTCAGCTATAAGCCGCTTCCCGGGGCGGAGGACGAGATTTACCGCCGCATTTCCGACATCACCATAAGCATGAAAAATACAGACTACCTCAAGATGCCGGAATGCGTGATAAACGAGATCCCCGTGCAGCTGTCGGAAAAAGAGAGAAAGGTTTACGACACCATGAAGCGGGATCTTGTTCTTTCACTGGAAGGACAAGAAATTGATGCCGGAAGCGCCGCAAGCCTGTCGAACAAGCTGCTGCAGATGGCCAATGGCGCCGTTTATGCCGATGATGGCTCAGTTGTCATTATCCACGACCGTAAACTGGATGCCTTAGAAGATATCCTTGAAGCCGCCAACGGCAAGCCCGTTCTGATCGCCTACTGGTATAAGCATGATCTTCAGCGGATACTTAAACGTTTTCCCACCGAGCGGCTTGACAGTATCGATTCCATCAAGCGATGGAATGACGGAGAAATCCCAGTTGCGGTTATCCACCCCGCTTCGGCAGGTCACGGTTTGAACCTGCAGACCGGTGGTTCCACCCTGGTATGGTTTGGGCTGACATGGTCGTTGGAACTCTACCAGCAGACTAATGCCCGGCTCTGGCGGCAAGGGCAAAAAGATACCGTGGTCATCCACCACATCATCACCAAGGGTACGATTGACGAACAAGTTATGAAAGCGTTACGGCTCAAAGACAAAACCCAGGCCGCTTTGATTGATGCGGTCAGGGCAAACCTTGAAAAGGAGGCTGGCATATGATCGCACTAAAATATATCAATAAGAACGCCGCTACGGTAGCCGCCATACGCGACTATGAAAACATGCGGTTTATTATCAACAACACACCACAAGAAATCAAGGACGTGTATGAGCAAATGGCTTCACCCAGAGGACCCAAACTGACCGGGCTGCCGTCCGCAAGGAACCCCAGGCGGGAGCCGACAAGCTGGCCGCGCAGATTGACAAGTTGGACATCCTGCGGGAACGCTACAGCCAAGCGATAGAGTACATGGCGTGGTTTGAGCCTGCGTGGTCGAGCATGACCGATACCGAACAGCATATCCTATCGGAATTCTACATGGGTGATAACCGGAAGTCCGGCGCAACCTACCGCCTGATGAGTGAACTCAGCTACAGCGAACGGAAGATTGAGCAGATGCGCAGCGATGCCCTAAAACACCTGCGGATTCTTCTCTTCGGATAAATTGTGCGGAATTCATGCGGTTTGTTTGCAGACGGGCATTGTATAATGGTATCATCGAAAACTGTGACAAGAGCCTTCACGGGGAAACCCGCGGGGGCTTTTTGTTTGCCCGAAGCGAGGTGACCCGATGCCATACAAACCAAAGCGGCCATGTTCCTACCCCGGCTGCCCCAAGCTGACAGACGGCAGATTCTGTGAGGAACACGCCAAAGAAGAAGCAAAACGATACGAACGCTACCAGCGCGACCCCGCCGTAAGGAAACGCTACAACCGGACGTGGAAACGTATCCGTGACCGCTATATCGCAGCCCACCCGCTTTGCGAGCAATGCGAGAAGCAAGGACGGATCACCCCCGCCGAGGAAGTACACCACATCAAGCCGCTGTCCCAAGGCGGCACCAATGACATGGGCAACCTTATGTCTTTATGTACACCCTGCCACTCCGAGATTACTGCCCGTGAAGGTGGACGCTGGGGACGGTAGGGGCGGTCGAAATCTCTGTGGCTCTTCTCCCGTGCAACGGGCGTGGGGTCACGCGCGAAAAAATACCGGTTCAAACGGGGGATTAACCCCGCCACAGCAAGGAGGTGAAGCACGTGGCAAAAGACGGAACAAATAGAGGCGGCCGCCGCGTGCGCGCCGGGGACAAACCGCAGCCCCTTGCAGATAAAATCACGGCCGGAAAAGCCGCCCGCATTTTAGAAGCACCGGATCTGCAGCCCGAGTCGATGCTCGAAGCAAGCGACCTTGACGACGCAGTGGATCTATATGGCGAAGACATGCCGGAGCCGAGCGATTACCTCAGAGCAAGGCAAAAAGACGGAAAACCTCTGGGCGCGGATGTGCTTTTTATTGAAACTTGGAAATGGCTCAAGGAACGCGGGTGTGAGAAATTCGTGAACCCCAGGCTGATTGAAGCCTATGCACAGGCATTTACGCGATACATCCAATGTGAGGAAGCCATCAGCCTGTACGGTCTGCTTGGAAAGCACCCAACCACCGGCGGTGCGATAGCAAGTCCGTTTGTGCAGATGAGCCAATCGTTTCAGAAGCAGGCCAATCTCATCTGGTATGAGATTTTTGACATAGTTAAGCAAAACTGCACCACGGCTTTCGTTGGCAATCCGCAGGACGATATCATGGAAGCACTGCTGTCGGGCAGGAAAGGACGGTAACGGAACATGAAAACAACCGAACGTTTTGAAAAAGTAAATATAGACCGGCTGATACCATATGCAAGGAACGCCCGCACCCACAGTAAGGAGCAGATTCTCCAGCTTCGGGCGAGTCTGCGGGAGTTTGGCTTCGTCAATCCCGTCATCGTGGACAAAGAGCTAAACATCATTGCCGGGCATGGCCGTGTCCTCGCCGCTAAAGAGGAAGGCATCGCCGAAGTTCCCTGTGTGTTTGCCGAACATCTAACGGAAGCACAAAAGCGTGCGTATATCATCGCCGACAACCGTCTTGCCCTGAACGCTGGCTGGGATGCCGAGATGCTGTCGGTAGAGCTTTCAGAATTACAGGGTGTCGATTTCGATGTGTCGCTCTTGGGCTTTGACGAGGCTGAACTAAACAAACTGCTGGGCGGTATTGAGGATGTAAAAGACGATGACTTCAATGTAGACGATGAGCTTTCAAAGCCTGCCGTCACTAAACCGGAAGACCTATGGCTGCTCGGACAGCACCGCCTCGTATGTGGCGACACCACGAAGGCCGAAACCTTTAATCTGCTCATGGACGGCAAACTGGCTAACCTCGCGGTGACCGACCCGCCGTATAACGTTAACTATGAAGGCTCGGCTGGCAAAATCAAAAACGACAACATGGCTGATGAAAAGTTTTATCAGTTTCTGCTGGACGCGTTCACCCTCACCGAAAAGGCGATGGCAAAGGATGCGTCTATTTATGTGTTCCACGCGGATACAGAAGGGCTAAACTTCCGGCGGGCATTTGATGCTGCTGGCTTCTACCTCTCCGGTACATGTATCTGGAAGAAGCAGAGCCTCGTGCTTGGCCGATCACCGTATCAATGGCAGCATGAACCGATCCTGTTCGGCTGGAAGAAGTCAGGCAAGCACGCCTGGTACTCCGACCGCAAGCAGTCAACCATTTGGGAGTTCGATAAGCCCAAGAAGAATGCTGACCATCCGACGATGAAACCGGTGCCGCTGGTAGCCTACCCTATACTTAACTCCAGCATGACGGGCTGTATTGTTCTTGACCCCTTCGGCGGAAGCGGTTCAACATTGATCGCCTGTGAGCAGACCGGGCGAATTTGCTATACCGTTGAACTGGACGAAAAGTATTGCGATGTAATTGTAAAGCGGTACATTGAACAGGTTGGTGGTTCAGATAATGTGTTTCTCATCAGGAATGGCGAAAAAGTACATTTCGCAGATGTGGAGGTAGCTGCCAATGAATAGACAGCTTACCCTCGGCTCCCTCTTTGACGGCTCTGGCGGTTTCCCGCTCGGAGCCGTTTTAAACGGCATTATTCCCGTGTGGGCAAGTGAAATTGAGCCTTTCCCAATACGGGTAACTACCAAACGGCTGCCTTTTATGAAGCACTACGGCGATATCAGCAAAATCGATGGAGCAAAAATTGAGCCGGTCGATATCATCACCCTCGGCTCACCCTGCACCGACATGTCGGTTGCTGGAAAACGCGCCGGTCTGGACGGGACACAATCCGTCCTTTTTTATGAGGCTGTTCGAATCATCAAAGAAATGAGGTGTGCGACTAATGGCCACTATCCAAGATTTATATTGTGGGAAAACGTGCCGGGCGCGTTCTCCTCAAACAAGGGCGAGGACTTCAGGGCAGTGCTCGAAAGCATCATCCAAATCGCAGAGCCGGATGCCAAGGTGCCTGCGCCTGACAAGAACGGATGGCCTTACACCGACATTCTCGTGGGTGACGGATGGAGCGTTGCTTACAGGACTGTTGACGCTCAATTCTTCGGAGTCGCCCAACGGCGCAAAAGAATCTACCTTGTCGCGGATTTTGGAAGCGAACGCGCCGGAGAGGTTCTTTTTGAGTCCGAAGGCATGTCAAGGGATTTTACGCCGTGCTTCCCTGCGGGGCAAGCACCTTCCCGAAGTCCTGCGGATTGCTTTAGAGCACCAGTCTGTGTCCTAAACGATATGGGCGGCTCCTTTATGTCTATCACGGAAGAAAAGACCGCCACCCTACGCGCCGAGGAACATGGGCACCAGCCCATCGTATTTGAGCCTGGCGCGGCTTCAAGAATCGGCGGCCATGTCTGGGAAGGATTCGCCGGTGCGCTTCGCGCCGATGCCGGTGATAATCAGGCCGTGGTCGTTATCGAAAACCATCCCGCCGACAGCAGGCTGAAACTGGATGAGAGCGGCAAAGTCCAGACACTGACTTCCCGAATGGGGACGGGCGGCGGCAATGTTCCGCTGACACTTATGCCGAAAGTCTACGGCATCTGCTCAAAGGACTCCAATGCAATGAAGTCGGCGAACCCACACAGCGGAATCTATGAAGCAAAAACTTCACGTACCCTTGACGCAAACGGCGGTAACCCGGCTTGCAATCAGGGCGGCATCGCTGTCTGTATCCAGGGGTCTATGATAGGCCGGGAGGATAAAAACGGTCCTCGGGGCTATGGTGTGAACGAGGATGTATCGTTTACCCTCAACACCTGTGATAAGCACGCTGTTGCCTATTCCATGACAACCGGCGGTTTCGCTGATATATATGAGGAAAAGGCGTCGACACTTATGGCGCGGGACTATAAAGACCCGCAGTTTGTTGTCCGACCACAGTACATCGTTCGCAGACTTACGCCGCTCGAATGCGCCCGCTTGCAAGGCTTCCCCGACTGGTGGTGTGATGGGCTTGAAACACCTCAACCTACGGAGGAGGAAATCGTCTGGTGGTCTGAGGTGTTCGAGACCCATCGCCGAATCACTGGTTCTCCCTCAAAGCCCAAAAGCCGTAGCCAGATTGTGAAGTGGCTGCATAACCCATATACGGACAGCGCGGCTTACAAGATGTGGGGCAACGGCGTAGCCCTGCCGTGCGTTTGTTTCGCTATGCGCGGAATCGCGGAATTAGTGCAGTCCGACGTGCAGTAATTCCCGCTCATTTCTCGGATTAACAGCTTGCTATTCCACAGCTTTAGAGTGATATATGTAATCACCAAAGGCTAAGGAGGCTTATCAAATGGAAATCAGATTTAATGTTACAGGAACCAGGCGCAAGGAGCTGCTCGAAGCGGCAAGCGGGATTCTCGGTTGGGCTCCAGTCTACAAAGGAGCACCCAGCTTCGCCTATGTGGTAGCAAACGTCATCATCAGTAAGGACGGAACCCTCTCCTTTGATGAACGCACCGACGAGTCAGCCGCAAGGAGACTTCTGGAGGGTTTACACGCGGCGGGTTTTGTTTCACAGGACCCAGAAACTGGGATGCCCTACGATATTGAGGAAGTCATGGAGGAATTCCGACGGGGGCCGGTCGAGATTTACATTCCCGAACTGGCACCCTGCAGAAACCCCGACCACGACTACTACGCGGAAGGGCCTTCTGAAAGGGATATTCCCGATACGCTGACGATAGAAATCCCGCTGGATGGTTTCACCCAAGCGGCGCTCGAAAACCTTGATCGGCTTATCGCCAGCAAGGCATCGCTTATCAAAAAGGCCATTGGTACCGATGAACTTCCAGTCGAGCGGACGGAAACAACGCTCAGATTCCCCTGGTTCCGCTTCGGAATCGAACCAGAAGAAGTCAATGCCTACTCCCGCTTCATTGGCGCCCTCTGTGCGGCGGCAAAGGAGCAGCATCGGGTAACCGCCAAGGAAAAGTCTGTCGAGAATGAGAAGTTCGCCTTCCGTGTGTTCCTCATCAGGCTGGGCTTTGTGGGCGACGACTATAAGACGGCGCGGAAAATCCTGCTCAGGAACCTATCGGGCAACAGTGCCTTTAAGAACGGTGCGCCGCCGAAAACCACGGAGGTAGCAGCCGATGAATAAGTTCCCTTCAAAGGAGACCGTGGAGCGGCTCCGAAAACAATACCCTTCGGGCACACGTGTGGAACTGGTGTGGATGAATGACCCCTACTCCAAGCTGAAACCGGGCGACAAAGGAACCGTGGACTTCGTGGACGACACGGGTACGATTTTCTGCTCTTGGGATAACGGCTCCACCCTCGGAGCTGTGTACGGAGAGGATGTAGTCAAGAAGCTGTAAGACGCCCGGTTTAGCAAAGATACACCCATATATTGATGTAATTTTTCGAGCCGAATTTGCTTGATATATCAAGCCTTTAGAGTGATATATGTACATGCCGAAAGGCACAAAACATACACACTCAGGAGGAAAACCACAGTGTTTACAAACAGATTTGGGATTGAGATTGAGTTCACAGGCATCACAAGAAACGAAGCGGCAAAGGTTGCGGCCGAATACCTCGGCGCCACGGTTGCCAGTACGGGCGACTACTACGATACAAAAAAGGTCACAACTTCGGACGGCCGAGTTTGGAAGATAATGAGCGACGGCAGTATCAACTGCCAAAAGAAAAACGGCCGCCAGAAGATAGCCGCCACCAGGGAGCACAGTGTCGAACTGGTCAGCCCCATCCTCACCTACCGCGAGGATATCGAAACCTTGCAAGAACTGGTGCGAAGGCTGCGCAAGGCTGGTGCCTTCACCAACAGCAGCTGCGGGATTCACATTCACCTCGATGGTTCAAATCACACACCGAGGAGCATACGCAACTTCGTGAACATCATCGCCAGCAAGAACGACCTTTTTTATAAGGCCCTGCAGATAGCGCCGGAGCGGATGAGCTACTGCAAGAAGATGGACGCCCTTCTGGTCGACAAGATGAACCGCCGTAAGCCCAAGACCATGCGGGCGATTGAGGAGCTTTGGTACGAAGGCTACAGTGAGAGCCGCGACAGGCATTACCACCACAGCCGCTACCACTTCCTGAACCTGCACAGCTTTTTTACGGGCAACCACACGGTGGAACTGAGGGGCTTCAACAGCGAGCTTCATGCCGGAAAGGTCAGAAGCTACGTGGTCTTGGCCCTGGCCCTCAACCACCAAGCCCTGACACAGAAATGCGCATCGGCAAAGAAGCCGCAGACTGAGAACGAAAAGTTCGCCATGAGGACTTACTTAAACCGCATCGGCTTCATCGGCGAGGAGTTTGCAAACTGCCGCGAACACCTGACCGCCCATCTGGACGGCTCGGCGGCATGGCGATTTCGGGCGGCCTGAACCGCCCGAGAAGCCGAAACCCTAAGAAGGAGGACATAGAGAACAATGGATAAGAGATTGTACATCGCCTACGGCTCAAACCTGAATATAGCACAGATGGCGAATCGGTGCCCCACCGCGAAGGTGGTTGGCGCCAGCGAAATGAAAAATTGGCGGCTCCTGTTCCGGGGAGCACACGCGGGTGCCGTGGCCACGGTAGAACCTTACAAAGGCGGCAGCGTTCCCGTATTAGTCTGGGAACTGACGCCCGCAGACGAGGCGGCGCTTGACCGTTACGAAGGCTGGCCCTTCCTCTACCGTAAGGAAACAGTGAAAGTGAAACTGGACGGCAAGACCGTAAAGGCTATGGTTTACGTTATGAACGAGGGCAGGCCTCTGGGCCAGCCAAGCTGCTATTACTATACCACCATATTGGAGGGTTACAAGGACGCGGGCTTCGATTTGGATATCCTGCGCCAGGCTACCTCCGACTCGGTGGAGACTGAAGGTGTCACTTATGACTGAGAAAATAAAAGAGCAAATTCTCGCCATACGGGAAAGCGGCGTCACGAATATGTTTGATGTGAACCGCGTCCAGTACGAGGCCAACAAGCGAGGCTTCTACGAACTGGTGGTGTTCCTTATAGACCACAGGGCTGAATATTGCCGCTTCATCCTGACCGGCGAGTCAGAGGAAACTGATTAAACAAACAGGCATGCAAAAGGAAAGGGCTTCTACGGAGGCTCTTTCCTTTTGCCCATTTTTGCAAAGGAGGTGGTGCCCATGCGAAAACTTAAGAAATACAAGCCGACCACCTTCATGGCCGAGGGATCTTGCTATGACAAAAACGCAGCTGACTACGCCGTGTCCTTTATAGAGGCTCTCTCCCATACAAAAGGTTCCTGGGCGGGAAAGCCGTTTGAACTCATTGACTGGCAGGAGCAGATTGTCCGTGACATATTTGGAATTCTCAAACCTAACGGGTACCGCCAGTTCAACACAGCGTATGTGGAGATTCCCAAAAAGCAAGGCAAATCGGAACTTGCAGCAGCCATTGCGCTGCTTCTGACCTGCGGCGATGGCGAAGAACGTGCCGAGGTGTATGGCTGCGCGGCTGACCGCCAGCAGGCATCCATCGTATTCGAGGTGGCAGCAGACATGGTACGCATGTGTCCGGCGCTATCCCGGCGCGTCAAGCTGCTCTCTTCCACCAAGCGGCTGATATATCTTCCAACCAACAGTTTCTACCAGGTGCTGTCTGCGGAAGCGTACTCCAAGCACGGCTTCAATATCCATGGCGTGGTGTTTGACGAACTGCATACCCAGCCCAACCGCAAGCTGTTTGACGTTATGACGAAAGGCTCCGGCGATGCCCGTATGCAGCCGCTGTATTTCCTCATCACTACAGCGGGATCTGATACGCAGAGCATCTGCTATGAAACACATCAGAAAGCGCTGGATATCCTCGAAGGCCGAAAACACGATCCCACTTTCTACCCGGTGATCTACGGAGCCAAGGAAGACGATGACTGGACAGACCCAAAGGTATGGAAGAAAGCCAATCCCTCCCTTGGCATCACGGTCGGCATTGATAAGGTTCGGGCCGCCTGCGAGAGCGCAAAGCAGAACCCAGCCGAAGAAAACAGCTTCCGGCAGCTCCGGCTCAATCAATGGGTTAAGCAGTCCGTCCGTTGGATGCCGATGGTGAAATGGGATGCCTGCGCATTTCCGGTGGACGCTGAAAGCCTTGAGGGGCGTATCTGCTATGGCGGGCTTGACCTTTCCTCCACCACGGACATAACAGCCTTCGTGCTGGTATTCCCGCCGCTGGATGAGGAAGGCAAATATGAAATCCTGCCGTTCTTTTGGATACCGGAGGAAAATATTGACCTGCGTGTCCGGCGTGACCATGTACAGTACGACCTTTGGGAGAAGCAAGGCTTTTTGAAAACCACCGAAGGCAACGTTGTGCATTATGGGTACATCGAGCGTTTCATTGAGGAACTCGGCGAGAAATATAACATCCGTGAGATCGCCTTTGACCGGTGGGGCGCCGTTCAGATGGTTCAGAACTTAGAGGGGCTGGATTATACGGTCGTCCCATTTGGTCAGGGCTTCAAAGATATGTCTCCTCCGACAAAAGAGCTTATGAAGCTGACGCTGGAAGAAAGAATCGCCCACGGCGGGCATCCCGTCCTACGGTGGATGATGGATAACATCTTCGTCAAGACCGACCCTGCAGGCAATTTAAAGCCGGATAAGGAAAAAAGCACCGAAAAAATAGACGGTGCAGTGGCAACGATTATGGCGCTCGACCGGGCCATCCGCTGCGGAAATGGCAACGGCGGCGAGTCGGTGTACAACGAAAGGGGGTTATTGATACTATGAGTATATTTTCAGGCCTGTTCCGCTCAAGGGATAAGCCCCAAAACCGTGTGGGCGGAGCGTTCTCTTTCCTATTCGGGAGCACGTCCAGCGGCAAAACGGTCAATGAACGGACTGCCATGCAATCGACTGCGGTGTATGCCTGTGTGAGGATATTGGCCGAATCAATCGCCGGACTGCCGCTGCATGTTTACCGGTACCGCATAGACGGCGGCAAAGAACGTGTCGCACAACATCCGCTCTACTATCTGCTTCATAATGAACCTAATCCTGAGATGACTTCATTCGTGTTCCGTGAAACGCTGATGAGTCATCTTTTGCTTTGGGGCAATGCCTACGCGCAGATTGTTCGGAACGGCCGCGGGCAGGCTGTCGCGCTTTACCCACTACTGCCCAATAAGATGGATGTCAGCCGTGCTCCAAACGGCGAACTGGTCTACACCTATTACCGGGATGCTGACGAAAGCGGCCTAAAGCCGAAAGGCGGCTATGTAACGCTCCGAAAGGATGAAATTCTCCACATCCCCGGCCTTGGTTTTGACGGTCTCATTGGCTACAGCCCCATCGCTATGGCGAAAAATGCCATTGGCATGTCGCTGGCTACTGAAGAGTATGGCGCAGCATTCTTTTCAAATGGGGCCAATCCCGGCGGTGTTTTGGAGCATCCCGGTGTCATCAAGGATATACAGCGGGTAAAGGACAGCTGGAACAGCGCCTACCAAGGCAGTGCTAACGCCCACCGTGTGGCGGTTTTAGAGGAAGGCATGAAGTTTCAGGCCATTGGCATACCGCCGGAACAAGCCCAGTTTCTGGAGACACGGAAATTTCAAATCAATGAAATCGCCCGTATCTTCCGTGTACCGCCCCACATGGTGGGTGATCTTGAGAAGTCCAGCTTCTCCAACATTGAGCAGCAGTCGCTGGAGTTCGTTAAATATACACTCGATCCATGGGTTGTGCGCTGGGAACAGAGCCTTCAGCAGTCGCTTATCCTGCCCTCCGAGAAACCTTCGCTGTTCATCAAGTTCAATCTTGACGGCCTGCTTCGCGGCGATTACCAAAGCCGCATGAACGGGTACGCATTCGGTCGGCAGAACGGCTGGCTGTCGGCAAATGATATCCGTGAATTGGAAGACATGAACCGCATCCCTGCCGAGGAAGGCGGCGACCTGTATCTGGTCAACGGCAATATGCTCCCGCTTTCACAGGCGGGCAATTTTTATCAGAAGGAGGCTAACGGCCAATGAGAAAATTCTGGAACTGGGTGCGGGATTCCGATGAGGAGCGCACCCTTTATCTGAACGGAGTAATATCCGAGGAGACCTGGTGGGGTGACGAGGTCACTCCGAAGCAGTTCAAAAACGAACTGCAGGCAGGCTCAGGCAACATTACGGTGTGGATTAACTCTCCCGGCGGTGATGTGTTCGCGGCTGCGCAAATCTACAATATGCTGATGGACTACACCGGAAAAGTCACCGTAAAGATTGACGGGCTGGCGGCAAGTGCGGCTTCTGTCATCGCAATGGCGGGCGGCGACGTATATATGTCCCCCGTGTCCATGCTTATGATTCATAACCCCTCCACCATTGCCATCGGCGACAGTGAGGAAATGCTGCGAGCAAAGGCTCTATTGGATGAAGTCAAGGAGAGCATCATCAATGCTTATGAACTGAAGTCAGGGCTTTCCCGCGCAAAACTCTCGCATCTCATGGATGCGGAGACGTGGATGAATGCGAATAAGGCCATTGAGCTTGGTTTTGCAGACAAAATCATGTTTATGGAGAGTGAGCCGCCTGATTCGGAGGATAGTCTTATTTTCAGCCGTATGGCGGTCACTAACTCACTTATTCGCAAGCTGCCAAAACAACAACCGAAAAAAGGCACCCCGATAGAGTCGCTGGAAAAGCGGCTCTCTTTAATTTCTCACTAAATTGAAGGAGGAAAATACAATGAGCAAGATTTTGGAACTGCGCGAAAAGCGCGCTAAAGCGTGGGACGCGGCAAAAGCATTCCTCGATGCAAAGCGTGGCGGTGACGGACTTTTGTCCGCCGAGGATACCGCTGCCTACGAGAAGATGGAAAGCGATGTTGTGGCACTGGGCAAGGAAATCGAGCGCCTTGAACGCCAGGCCGCCATCGACCTTGAACTCTCTCATGCAACCAGAGATCCAATAACCAATACACCTTCCAAAGGCGCCGAGGAAAAAACCGGCCGTGCGTCCGCCGAGTACAGGAAAGCATTCTGGAACGCCATGCGCACCCGCGCAGGAGAAGGACTTGATCCAAGTGTTAAAAACGCTCTTCAAATCGGTACAGACACCGAGGGCGGATACCTCGTGCCTGACGAATTCGAGCGTACCCTCGTGGAAGCCCTCGAAGATGAGAACATCTTCCGTACACTGGCCAATGTCATCACCACCTCTTCCGGCGACAGGAAAATCCCCGTTGTGGCAACCAAGGGCACGGCCTCCTGGGTCGATGAGGAAGGCGCTATCCCCGAAAGTGATGACAGCTTCGGTCAGGTATCCGTTGGCGCCTACAAACTGGCAACCCTAATCAAGGTTTCCGAGGAACTTTTAAACGATTCTGTGTTCGACCTTGAAGCCTACATCTCAAGGGAATTCGCAAGGCGTATCGGCAACAAGGAAGAAGAAGCGTTCTTTACCGGAGATAGCATTGGCAAGCCTACCGGCATCCTTGCCGCCACAGGCGGCGCCCAAATTGGCGTAACTACGGCAGGGGCTACGGCTGTAACAATGGACGAGGTGCTCGACCTGTTCTACTCGCTTAAGGCGCCCTACCGCAACAGGGCTGTATTCGTAATGAATGACGCCACCGTCAAGGCAATCCGCAAACTGAAGGACGGTCAGGGCCAGTACCTTTGGCAGCCCTCCCTGCAGGCGGGTACGCCCGATACCATCCTGAACCGGCCTCTGTACACCTCGGCATATGTTCCTACCATCGCCGCAACCGCCAAGACCATCGTGTTCGGCGACTTCAGCTATTACTGGGTGGCCGACCGTCAGGGACGTATGTTCAAGCGGCTCAACGAACTCTATGCCGTCACCGGGCAGGTAGGCTTCGTGGCTACCCAGCGCGTGGACGGAAAGCTAATACTGCCGGAAGCTATAAAGGTTCTCCAGCAGCACGCGTAAGGGGGGCTGACCTATGGGCTACAACTCAAAGAACCATATGGAACAGGGCGGCGAAAAGTGGGTCATCGGCGGTACGCTGGAAATTCTGCCGGGAGCCTCGGTAACGGGACTCCCGGCGGCGGAAAATCAGCCAGACAGCACTGCCACCGATGCCGCCGGTTTGATCACGGACTTCAACGCCTTGCTCGCCAAACTGAAAGCGGCGGGTCTTATGGCGGCCGACGAATGACCGAAAGGAGGCGGGCGGCATGACAACAGATAACCTTCTCCCCAAGGTAAAAGCAAACCTAATCCTTAAGCACGATGCGGACGACGACCTCCTGATGGGTTACATCAAAGCCGCCGTCTCCTATGCGGAGAGCTACCAGCATGTCGCCGAAGGCTACTATACCGAGAACACCATGCCTCCGACCACCGAACAGGCAGTAATCATGCTGTCGAGCCATTTCTATGAAAGCAGGGATGGCTCAACGGCCGGTTTCTTCTCCGACAACGTTCAGGCAAGCCAGCAGGTATGGAACACGGTGAACCTCCTACTTCGTCTTGAACGGAAATGGGGTGTCTGATATGGGCTTTGGGAAGATGAATACATTCATCGAAATTATCAGCACGACACCAACCAAAGACGCGGAAGGCTTCGCTACCATAGGCGACTCCGTCCTCGCCTCTGTTCGTGCCTATAAGGAAGACCGGCATGGCAGTGAGCGCTGGACAAATATGGCGGCGTTTTCATCTGCGTCCTCTCTATTCCGGTTCAGGAAGATACCCGGCTTGACGGTTACGGCTGAGATGATTATCACCTGCTCAGATGGCAGATACCGTATACTCAGCGCGGAGGATGTCAGGGCCGTGGAATGTATACCGAGGTTCTGGCCGAGCGGCTGGAGCCATCAGTGAGGTGATTAATATGGCAAAAGTCAATGTAAAGATGCCGGATGAATTCCTCCTGCGGTTATCCCGGCTGGGAGATCAGATCGATGTGATCGTGCCACGAGTGCTGGAGGCCGGCGGCAATGTGGTGTTGGAGAAAGTCAGGGGCAACCTTCGTACAGCTATCGGCAAGGACACGAAATACCCCTCCAGAACCACGGGTGAGCTGGTCTCCTCCTTGGGCCTTTCGGATGCAAAACAGGACAGGGACGGCAACTATAACGTGAAGGTTGGTTTTGCAGAGCCGCGCTCTGATGGCGGGAGCAATGCAAAAATCGCCAACATCATTGAATATGGCAAGCACGGCCAGCCTGCAAAGCCCTTCCTGAAGCCAGCGAGAACAGCATCCCGGAAGCCTTGCACCGATGCGATGATCGCTAAACTGGAGGAGGAGATCGGCAAGATATGAACATTTTATCGGAACTGAATACCCTTATAACCGCCGTCCCGCTCCCCGTGGAGACCGGCATTTTTTCAGGTGAAGCTCCGGATGAATATGCCGTGATACTTCCGCTTTCAGATATCTTTGAAGTCCACGCGGATAACCGCCCAGGCTTCGAGGTGCAGGAAGCGCGGATATCCCTGTTCTCAAAAGGCAATTACCTTCAACGCAAACAGCAGATCACAACAGCCTTGCTGAACGAGGATTTCACGGTGACCGAGCGTCGGTATATCGGCTATGAGAGTGATACCGGGTATCACCAATACGCCATTGATGTGGCAAAAAACTACGGATTGGAGGAATAACTATGGCAACTATCGGTCTTGACAGACTGTACTATGCAAAGATAACCGAGGATGTCAACGGCGAAGAAACCTATTCAACGCCCGCTGTCCTTGCTAAAGCCATGACCGCCGAGCTATCGGTGGAACTCGTTGAGGCCATACTTTACGCCGATGACGGCGCCGCCGAGGTCGTAAAAGACTTCAACAGCGGGACGCTCACCCTCGGCGTGGACGATATCGGCCCGACTGTCGCGGCGGATTTGACCGGCGCAACCACAGACGACAACGGTGTTTTGATCTCGGCCAGCGAAAACGTGGGGACGCCCGTTGCGGTGGGCTTCCGTGCGCAGAAGGCCAACGGCACCTACCGCTACTTTTGGCTCTATCGCGTGAAGTTTGGCCTTCCTGCCACCAACCTGCAGACGAAGGCTGATTCCATCACCTTTTCCACGCCCACCATCGAGGGAACGGTCATGCGCCGGAACAAGCTGGACGGCATGGGCAAGCACCCATGGAAAGCGGAGGTCACCGAGGGCGCACCCGGTGTCTCTTCGGCCACCATCACCGGCTGGTTCTCGCAGGTTTACGAGCCGGTCTACACGCCGGAACCATAGGAGGTGTGATGATGGATAATGAGAGAAGCGCCGTCATCAATATCGGCGGCACAGAGTTTGAACTGATACTCACAACACGCGCCACAAAGGAAATCGCCCGCCGCTACGGGGGCTTAGAAAACCTGGGTGAAAAGCTACTCAAGTCCGAAAACTTCGAAATGGCGCTGGACGAAATTGTGTGGCTGATCACGCTTCTTGCGAACCAGTCCATCCTCGTCCATAACCTGAAGAACAAGGAAAATCCGAAGGCTACTCTGTCGGAGGAGGATGTGGAGCTTCTTACATCGCCGCTGGAATTAGCAGCGTATAAGAGCGCCATCACCGAAGCGATGTTCAGGGCACAAAGCGCAACATCGAAAGCGAGGAAGAAACCACAAAAAACGTGCAAGTCGGGTAACGGACGCTGAAGTCTTTACCCGGCTTTATTATTACGGCACGGTGCAAATGGGCATGTGCACGGAGGAATTCTGGCTTATGCCCATTGGTTTGTTCCTCGACCTATGGGCTTGCCATAAGCAGTGGCACGGAATTGAGAAGCCCAAGAAAACCATGACAATAGATGACATTATCCCGGAAGGTATATAGAAGGAGGTGACGGTATGGCGGATAATTTTGGCCTGAAGATAGGGCTGGAGGGCGAAAAGGAATTTAAGCAGGCGCTCTCGGACATCAACCAGTCCTTCAAGGTGCTGGGTTCCGAGATGAACCTGGTGTCCTCGCAATTTGACAAAAATGACCAGAGTGTGCAGGCGGTAGCGGCCCGCAATGAGGTATTAAATAAGTCCATCGATGCGCAGAAGGCCAAGATCGAGACCCTTCGGGCGGCATTACAGAACGCCACCGACTCCTTCGGCGAGAATGACAGGCGCACTCAGAACTGGACTATACAGCTGAACAATGCCGAGGCTGAACTCAACAATATGGAGCGCGAACTGAATGAAACCGGCAGCGCGGCCGATGATACGGGAGTCAAGTTCGAGAAGCTGGGCGGCGTCCTCAAAGGGATAGGCATCGCAATGGGCGCCGCGTTCGCGGCTGTCGGCACTGCCACGGTCGGGGCGGCCAAGGCCCTCACCGATATGACCGTGGGTGCTTCGCAGTACGCAGACGAAATCCTCACCATGTCCACGGTCACCGGCATGAGCACAGAATCGCTCCAGGCATATAAATATGCCGCCGAACTGGTGGACACCTCCATGGAAACCCTGACAGGCAGCATGGCCCGAAACATCCGCTCCATGTCCTCCGCCCGCGAAGGCACGGGAACCGCTGCGGCTGCATATAAGGCACTGGGCATTTCCGTGACCGACGCCAGCGGCAACCTCCGGGATTCGGAAACCGTGTATTGGGAGGCCATCGACGCGCTGGGCAACGTGGCGAATGAAACTGAGAGAGATGCCCTTGCCATGCAACTTTTCGGCAAGAGCGCACAAGAATTGAATCCTCTCATTGCGCAAGGCTCGGAGGGTATCAAGCAGCTCACCACTGAGGCACAGGCGATGGGCGCCGTTATGAGCCAGGAATCGCTGGAAGCCCTCGGCAGGTTCGATGACTCCATGCAGCGGCTCAAATCCGGCAGCGAAGCGGCGAAGAACGCCCTCGGCATGGTGCTCCTGCCCCAGCTTCAGATACTTGCCGATGACGGCGTGGGCCTGCTGGGCGAATTTACCCAGGGACTGAACGAAGCAAATGGCGATTGGACGAAGATAAGCCAGGTCATCAGCAGCACCGTGGGCGGTATCGTAAACATAATCCTCAAGCAGCTGCCCCAGGTTATCGAACTGGCCTTAAGCATCGTGACATCCATTGGCGGAGCGATCACGGAGAACCTACCCATCATTGTGGATGCGGCTTCACAGATTGTCATGACGCTGCTGCAGGGGTTGATTAACGCGCTTCCGGCGCTGACCGAAGGCGCACTCCAGCTTGTATTGGCGCTGGTGAATGGCATCGTTTCCAACCTGCCTGCCATCGTTGAGGCGGCTGTGCAGATGATTGCCACGCTGGTCAGCGGAATCGGCGCAGCATTGCCGCAGCTTATCCCAGCCATCGTGCAGGCAGTTGTTTTGGTAGCCCGCACGCTGGTGGAGAACCTTCCGCTCATTCTGGATGCGGCGCTTCAGCTGATTGTGGGCCTTACGCAGGGACTTTTGGATGCGATACCCCTGCTTGTTGCGGAACTGCCCGCCGTTATTGAGGCCATCGTAGATTTTCTAATCAGTGCAATTCCTGAAATCATCGATGCGGGTATTGAACTGCTTACCTCACTGATTGACGCACTGCCGGAAATTATCGAGGCAATCGTAGAAGCGATCCCGCAGATCATTGACGGCATCGTTACAGCCGTGCTGGAGTCCATCCCCCAGCTTATCGATGCCGGGGTAAGGCTCCTTGTTTCGCTCATCCAGAACCTGCCGAAGATCATCACTACCATTGTGGCGGCCATCCCGCAGATCATCACATCGCTGGTCAACGCCATCATCGGTAACATCGATAAGATCATCCTTGCCGGTGTCCAGCTTCTGGTCGCGCTGGTTGCGAATACTCCGCGCATCATTGTGGAGGTCGTCAAAGCCATCCCGCAGATCATCGGCGCCATTGTGCAGGCCATCGTTCAGAGCGTTCCTAAGATGGCACAGGCCGGCCTCAACCTCATTAAAGGACTTTGGAACGGTATAAACGATGCGGCCGCCTGGCTTTGGAATAAGATATCCGGTTTCTTTGGAAACATCATGGATAGGATAAAGAACTTCTTCGGCATCCACAGCCCCTCATCACTGTTCGCCGGACTCGGTGAGAACATGGGTCTTGGCATCGGCGTAGGCTTTGAGCGGGCGATGGCTAAGGTTGGCGAGGATATGAAGAACGCCATCCCCAGGAGCTTCGACGTGGATACGGGTTTGAATTTGTCCGGCTCCCTTGCGCGGAGCAGCAGCCCTGCAGGAACAAGCGGCGGCACCACCATCAACCAGAGCATTTCCGTGGTCACGCCCAAGGCACTGTCTGAAAAGGAACTGGCGCGGGAATTCAAAAACCTGTCCCGCAAGCTGGCTCTGGCGTATTAAGGAGGGCTGTATATATGGAATTGACATATACCAATGCAGGCAGCGAGAGCATCACACTCAAACAGAGCCGCCCTTATTTTCTTACAAAAATAGATGGCACGGGCAACGTGCGCCAAACCGTCAATACTTTCAAGGCACCGGAGCAGGACGGCGCCTTTTATATATCCTCCACGCTGGATATGCGCAACATCACGCTGGAAGGCACGGTCATCGCGGATACGCCGGATGAGGCGTATACCCGCAGACAGCGTTTTCTTCAGATATTCAGCCCGAAGCTGCGCGGCACGCTCCTGTATCGGGGACGGCAGATTGCCTGCGTGGTTGAGGAAGCAGGCTTTACCGTTTCTACCAGGCAACGCATGCCAAACTTCTTTGTCAGCCTGCTCTGTCCGTCGCCGTTCTTCGAAACGCCGGACGAGGTGCGGCAGGAGCTGGCGTCGTGGATACCACTGTTTGGGTTTGCACTGGAGATACCAGAAAGCGGAATGGAGCTTGGGATGCGACAGCCCAGCCAGATAATCACGGTGGACAATATCGGCGATGTGCCCTGCGGCTGTGAAATTGTGTTCCGGGCACTGGGCACAGTAGCGAACCCCGAATTGCTGAACATAGATACCGGCGAGTATATTCGACTCCTTACGACAATGAGCGCCGGAGAAGAGCTACGAATATACACCCACTTCGCTGGCAAGCGCGTGGTCAGAGTGGACGGCTCGACTGAGACGAACGCCTTCTCGCTTTTAGACACCGGCTCGGCCTTCTTCCAACTGACCGCCGGGGTCAATACTTTGCGCTATGACGCTTCGGTCAATATGGAACTGCTGGAGGTCAGCATCTTCTACCGACCTCAATTTCTGGGGGTGTGAACATGGAACTGTATATCTTCAATCAAGACCGGGAACTGGCGGGCATTGTGGAGTCCTTCGAATACCTGCGCTGGACGCGTCGGTACTCCCAGTGCGGCTCCTTTGAACTGAAAGCCACCGCAACACCTGAGAATACCGCGCTCCTGAAGGAAGGAAACATTCTCTGGAAGAGCGATGATGAGGAAGCCGGGATCATCGAGCATCTGGAATTATCCCAAACCGACAGCGAGACCATCACGGCAAGCGGTCGCTTCGCTACATCCTTCCTCGCCCGGCGCATAGTGTGGCAAACGGAAACACTCTCCGGCGACCTCTCGGCTTGTGTGGAGCAGCTTCTAAACAACAACCTCATAAGCCCCTCCGACCCGGCACGGCAGATTCCAGGTATATCCTTTTCGTCACCGAACCTCGGCATACCCATCAGCGCCCAGGTATCGTACCGCAACCTGCTGGATGCGGTGACGGAGATGTGCGACACATCAAGCATTGGAATAAAGACCGTGTTCGCCCCGGCAACTGGTATTTTTACAGTAACACTGTATGCGGGAGCCGTCTCACAGGCGGTGTTCTCCAAGGAATATGAAAACCTGACCGAGCAGACCTATACGGAAAGTGCTGCAGATTACGCCAACTCCGCGCTTGTCGGCGGCGAAGGCGAAGGCGCCGGGCGGACATTTGTGGCCATCACGGGCGGCTCCGGGGAATCCCGCCGCGAGATTTTCGTGGATGCCAAAGACCTGCGGAGCGAGGACTTCGGCGGGGATTACACGGATGCTCTGACCTTCCGGGGTCAAAGCAAGCTGAGCGAGCTTGCGATACGCTATTCCTTCGATGCGTCGGTCAATCCCCATGGCAACCTTATCTACAAAACGGACTTTGACATTGGGCAGACCGTCAAAGTGGTTTCAAAAACTTGGGGTGTATCCATGACCACCCGGATTATGGAGATCGAGGAAACCTATGACGCGGACGGCCAAAGCGTCGGAGTGACATTCGGGAAGTCTGAGCTTACGATTGCCCAGAAGATCCGCTCCGATATGAGTCAGGTCAAAACAGCGCTCTCGGCTTCGACCGGCGTGTCAGAGGTGGCGGAAGCCATCGGCGACTTGACGGAAGTAAGCCCGGCAATCCAGGGCGACACCGTTGCAGATACCATCAACAACCTGTTCGGAAAACTCCCTGCTCTCGAGGTAATCGTAGGCGCGGGAACCATATCAGCCGGCCAGTACGCCCTGCACAACATGGCTCCGGGAGACTCTATATATTTCACCTCGTGGAGCGGTAATAAGTTCAGCGACCAGCCGAGTGACGACGGGCATATCTTTTTGGTCAAGCACAGCGGGGCCAGCACAGGAAACGGCTATCAGCGGGCAATGGGCTTTTTTATCAGCCGGAACACTATGACGTTTTACGTGATTTCGGTTTTTTTATATAACAACCCATCCGGTCAGGCAAACTGGCTGAGTTTCCCGCTTGGTGCGCTTACGGACATAGCAGCCGCCATCCGCGGAAGCACCTTCGCAGCCAGTATCAACAATGTCTATAACGCTCCAGTCTCCGGTGTGAGGATCGCAGACGGTGCCGTCACCGGCGCTAAGATTGCAGACCGTACGATTACCACTGCCAAAATCGCGGCAGCGTTTACTGACTACTCCACGACAGAGCAAAACACAGGGCGTATATGGATAGACGGCAGGACGATCTACCGCAAAGTGGTAAACTTGGGTTCGCTTACGAATGCGACCCCTAAAAGCGTAGCGCACGGCATATCAAACATCAGCACCGTTACTGGCTTAACCGGCATTGCGACAAACGGGACTTTCTTTTTACCGCTGCCGCTTGCGCGGTACAACAACTTTGCCTCGCAAATCGGTCTTTATGCGGATACAACCAATGTCGTTGTGGAACCAGGTAATGACCGGACAGCATTTACTGGTTTCGTGATTTTGGAGTATACGAAAACCATCTGAAAAGGAGGTAATGGCATATGGAGAAAAGCGGTTTTTTTAACTCATCCGGCGGGACAGGGTCTATGACGCAGCGGATTTTGCGGCATATTTCGGAAGTTTGGTCTCAAACGGTGTTTTTTATGCCGCCGCGACAAACCTGCAGGTCACACCAGGAACCGGCTTGGCCGTGAGCGTGGCGGCGGGAAGCGCATGGATCAACGGATACCGGTATGAGAATACGGATGCCCGAAACATTCCTCTGGCAACAGCAAACGGAAGCAATCCCAGAATCGACCGGGTCGTGGTTCGCTTAAGCATGATAAGCCGGAGCATTCAGCTTGCCGTTGTCACCGGCACTCCCGCTCCAAACCCGGTAGCTCCGGCACTGACGAGAACCAGCGACGTCTATGAGCTTGGCATTGCCGATGTGCTTGTACCGGCTGCCGCCACATCAATAGTCGCAAATAACATCACCGATACCCGGCTAAATACCAGCCTTTGCGGGCTGGTCAACTCGCTGGTAACGGCGGTCTACGAGTGAGGTGAATTCCTATGGCAACCTATCAGGCTATAAATGCGTGTACCTGGCGTAACGGTAGCTGGATCGCGGGCGTAACTGATTACGTACGACAAGGGGTTTATCCTGAGGCTAATAATTATGAAAACGTTGGCGCCATGCTGTTTGACCTTACCAGCATCAGAAATACTTATGCGAACTATTACCCTACCTCTGCCACCATTCACCTTGTCAGGATAGCTGCGGGTGACTGGGGTTCTGCCAGAACCATGACGCTGTATGCCGGAAATGCGTACGGTATGCCAGCCCCCAGTTCGGGTTCAAGTGTATCCGGGAGCAGACCTACAAAGGTTACTGCCGGATATAACTACACTGTTTCCGCCGGACAGGGTGCCAAGGATATCGCCATTTCTACTGCTCTCATTGATTCCATCGGCAGCGGCGCCAGCAATTGCCTATTCATGGATGCGGGTTCCAGTACCCTCAACTATATGGGCTTTGGTGGAAGAGACGACTTAAGCCAGATTGTTCTGACCATTAACTGGGCAAGCCGAACAACGGCCTGCAGTGCGCCGACCTCCTGTTCTGTGAGCAGCACACTCTCGGAAGGCAGTGTAACCCTATCCTGGAGCGGAGCATCAGGCGGCACAAATAACGCTATATCCGGCTATGAAATCCAATACAGCGATTCTTCGGACAATATCACGTGGGGATCGTGGACGGCTCTTACCACAGTAGCCACTTCCGCTACCAGCGGGAGCGTGACAGTATCGCCGCCCTCCACAAGAGGCAATTACCGCAGATTCCAGGTGCGAACACGCGGCACAGCCGGGGCAAGCTATTACTCAGGCTGGAAGGTTTCAACGAACTCCGTCCGGAGGAATACGGTACCCAACCCGCCAACTACAGCGAGTGCTTCTCCCACAACGTACAGCGACGAAACCATTACACTAACATGGAGCGGAGCATCAGGCGGTACCAGCCCAATTAAGGGATATCAGATTGCCAGCCGCACATCTACGGATAACAGTACATGGAGCGCGTGGAATGTTCTGGCTACGCTGACCTTGGCGGCCAGTGGCGGCAGCTACACCCCGAATGTATCGAGAACACCAGGAACATATACACAGTTTGGCATCTGGACAATCGACACACTGGATGTTTACTCCTCCAAGAAGATCACGGGCAGCATCTACTGCGACATCACGGCCTGCGGAGCGCCGACCGCTTGCTCGGTAAGCACTACGCTGTCTGAAGGGAACGTCACTCTTTCGTGGAGCGGTGCTGCAAGCGGCGCGGGTAACGCCATCATATCCTATGAAATACAGTATAGCGATTCCTCCGACAATAGCGCATGGAGTGCATGGACAGCTCTGACTACCGTCAATACTTCCGCGACAAGCGGCAGCGTGAGTGTCAGCCCTCCGGCCATACGCGGCAATTACCGCCGTTTTCGGGTGAGGACCCGTGGTACCGCCGGTGAGGGCTTCTACTCCGACTGGACGGTATCAAGCAATAGTGTTCGCAGAAACACACTTCCTACACCGCCGTCCTCCTTTAACGCCACGCCTGCCATCTACGAGGTCAACACTGTAACTCTCGCATGGAGCGGCGCAGCTCCGGGTACCAGCGCCATCAAGCAGTATGTCATCCAGCGGGCTACCTCTACGGACGGCACGAATTGGTCGGCATACGAGGCGTTGGCGATTGTCGTTTCAAGTGCGACCTCCGGCACCTACGAAGCAACCGCTTCCCCTGTAGCAGGAACTTACACCCGATACCGTATCAGCGTTACCGACGTACTGGATGCCGTTTCCCCCTATGTGGTGAGCGGCACGGTCAAGAAAAACAGCCCGCCCGCCGCGCCATCAATCATATGCCCAATATCCGGCAGCTCCACTTACAACACCACGCCGCGTTTTATGATTACTACGGGCATTGAGCCGGATGGACAGACTCAAATCGTGGAAGTGAAGATTGATGCGGGACCGTGGAATAACAGCGTGGATAATCCCGAGAAGTTCTCTACAGGCGGCTATCTCGTGGGCGGCGCCAAAACAGTATATCAAGCGGAATCATTGCCTGTCGGGAACCATACCGTAGCCTTCCGCTGCCTCGACAGCGATATCGAGTCGTCAAGCCCGGAGGTCATCCGCACCTTTACAATATTGCCTTCGCCTTTTGAGACAATCACCGCAAACGTGACTCATGTGAAGGAGGCACATATCCAAGCACTCCGAACAGCTGTAAATACGGTACGCCACTATCACTGTCTGTCACAGGCGGCTTGGCGCGAGGTAATCATCGCAGGCAAGACCGCCGTCAAAAGCTGGCCGTTTCATATTACGGAACTTCGGAAAGCTATCGAACCGGTCATCACAATGATCAACGACTTCGATGCTTCGCCGACCTTTGATATCCCGCCCGTGACATGGCTGCCTATCGGAATGGGGCGGCCAAAAGCGGATGTGATGCAGCAGCTCCAAAACTTGATTCTGACACTATAAGGCATCACTTTCAGCGCTCTCGCTTTTCATGGGGGCGCTTTTCTTATAACCAAATTCATGAACGGAGGTGTTTTCAATGAAAGAGATTTGGAATTGGGTACAGCTGGCTCTTGCGGCTATTGGCGGTTTCCTTGGATGGTATCTGGGCGGTCTGGATGGCTTTCTCTACGCGCTGATTGCTTTTGTGGCCGTAGATTATCTGACGGGCGTGCTTTGCGCCATTGCGGATAAGAAGCTGTCCAGCGAGATCGGCGCGAGGGGCATCTTCAAAAAGGTACTCATCTTCGTGCTGGTAGGTGTTGCCCATATCCTCGACACGCAGATACTGGGCGGCAACAGCGGTGCTCTCCGCACGGCGGTGATTTTCTTCTACCTGAGCAATGAAGGGGTTTCCCTCCTTGAAAATTCGGCTCACCTTGGGCTGCCTATCCCCGACAAACTCAAGGCGGTGCTCCAGCAGCTTCATGGGCGAAATGAGGAGCCGCCCGTTGGAGGTGGCAGAACTTGATTGACCTGACAAAAGCGGCAACGGTGTTCATCGGGCGGCGCGGCGAGCACCATTACCGGCATCTTGAGTTTGACGTTTCCAGCTTGTTGAATGATACGTATCCCGGCGCCGCCTTAACCGCCATTTACAAGCGTCCGGACGGTGTCGCCTATCCCGTGGTCACGGACTACGCCAACGGCGTGCTGACATGGTCGCCCAGCGCAACGGACACATCACTCGTTGGCGTCGGGCGGCTGGAGATCAGGGTCACTTATGATGATGTTGTCGGGAAAAGCGTGCGTATACTCACCATCGTCGAGGAAGCCCTTGCGGATGGTATAGCCGAACCGCCGGAGCCTCCCGCCCAGGAGTGGCTGAATCAAGTGCTTTCAGCCTTGGCCGCGCTGAATGTGAATGACATATATAACCTGCTAAATCTCACTTATGACCTGTTAAATAACAACTATAATTTGCTAAACACCACACACGATCTTTTAGTCAGTGCCAACTCCCAGATCGACGATACGCACAATCTGCTCGAAGATGCCCGTGGCACGCTGTACACGCGGACGGGGATTCTGCTCAACCACTGGCATCCGGTGGAAACGGCTACGGCACCAGATATGGCGAGCCGTAGGGCGGCCATCACATTCACAAATATATCGGCTGGCAGCAACGTGGCAATAGGTCCGGTAACATATACCTTCGTTACATCCCTGGGCAGTCCCGCAGCAAACAATGTGCAGGTACTGATTCAAGACACCCTCCGTAATACCATCAGTAAACTTGCCGAAGCCGTAAGGGGCGTCCAAGATGACACGAATATTGCCTATGGGACAGGAACAAAACCGAATCCAGCATGTACCGCATATTGGACGAACCAGAGGTTTTCCATCGGTGATATTACCATTGCCCCTGGAGAGAGCCTGTTCTTGCTGGAAAAGGCTGAGGACTCGAACACAGCCTTGATGCTGACATCCACCGCAGCGGCAACAATCAACGCCTTTACCCGAGCGGCGTATCTGAGATACGTCATGTCTGGCAATGTCACAGGTGCTGGCGGTACCAACAGTATCAGAGGGCCATTGCACACAATACTACCTGTCGGCAGCGTGCCTATAGAAGGTCAAAGCGGTCTGCTTTTGCCGGTGGCTTACGACTGCCATCTGGTAACCCTTTGCCGCCAATCGGATACGAGTGAGAAAGAGCTGGACTTGTATATCTCCAACGATGAGCAGAATTTCACCAGAATCTCCCGGAGTACACCTATCGGAGCGGACAGCACCAATGAAGCCCAGCACATCCATATTGAAATGCGTCAGAGTCGGATTCCCGCCGGATATGGGCTGTACATCCGCTTGGGAAGCAACGGCACATCGTCGACCGCTTATTGTGACTTGAAGTTTACCTACCACCTGTATCCTGCAAATCTATAACACATTCCAATTTTGAGGAGAATTACGATGAATCTGCGAAAACAAATACTGACAAACAACGCCTGCTATAAGGCGGGAAAAACGATAACACCAAAAGGCATCATGGTTCACTCTACCGGGGCGAATAATCCTTGGCTGAAACGCTACGTAGCACCCGATGACGGCTTGCTGGGAAAGAACCAGTACGGCAACCACTGGAATCAGGATAAGCCTGATGGCCGTCAGGTCTGCGTCCATGCCTTTATCGGCAAGCTGGCGGATGGATCAATCGCAACATACCAGACTCTTCCGTGGAACCATCGCGGCTGGCACTGCGGCGGTTCAGGCAATGATACGCACATCGGCTTCGAAATCTGCGAGGATGGTTTGACTGACACATCTTATTTCGGCAATGTATATGCGGAAGCCGTGGAGCTTTGCGTATATCTCTGCAAGCTATACGGCTTGACTGAGAAAAACATCATCTGCCACTCCGAAGGCTATAAACAAGGTATCGCATCAAACCACTCCGATGTGATGCACTGGTTCCCGAAGTTTGGGAAATCTATGGATACTTTCCGTGCCGATGTTAAAAGACTTCTTACCGCCCCGGCGCCTACGCCCGGAGAGCCAAATAAGCTCTACCGCGTTCAGGTTGGAGCGTACAGCGTCAAGGCCAATGCCGAGGCGATGCTCGCCAAGGTTAAAGCAGCCGGATTTACGGACGCTTTCATCAAAACCGAATAAATGCCTTTCGATGTCGCCGGGTGATTGATTTCACCCGGCGGTTATTTTTTTACTTCATGTTTTCGGTACTCAAACCGCCCTCTTCTGTCCTGTGGATGGTGAGAGGGTTATCTGCCCTCCGATGGGAGGAAACGAATATGACAAACATTACAGGTGAAAAGCTGGAAATCAGTTACGAGAAAAAGCCGGTTCCGCAGGAACGGCTGCAGCATGAGTATGATTATTTTCTGGCTCAGCAAATATTAGAAGCCATGTTGAAAAACAACTTGATTACTGTGGATGAATTCAACAAGATAACCACACTAAACCGCCAATCTTTCTCACCTGCGCTGGCGCAGATTATGCCCAGATATCGTTGATATTACTTGGTTTCAGAGGTAATATGTCATGCTGACAAGGAGGTGAGAATTTGAAAAAGGTAACGAAAATCGCCCAAAATACGGCTGATTTCACCGAACGGCAAAAGCTGCGTGTTGCGGCCTACTGCCGTGTCTCCACCGACAGCGATGAACAGCTGGAAAGCCTGCAGGCGCAATTAAAGCACTATGAATCTTACATCAATGCAAATCCCGATTGGGAGTTTGCAGGTCTTTATTATGACGAGGGCATTACTGGCACTAAAAAGGAAAAACGGCCGGAGCTGCTTCGGATGATTGCTGATTGTGAGAATAAGAAAATTGACTTTATAATTACGAAGTCTATCAGCAGATTTGCCCGAAACACCACCGACTGTTTGGAACTGGTCAGGAAGCTGATTGACCTTGGTATTTTCATTTATTTCGAGAAGGAGAACATTAACACCGGGTCAATGGAAAGCGAACTCATGCTGTCAATCCTGAGTGGACTGGCCGAAAGCGAGTCGGTCTCCATCTCGGAAAACAACAAGTGGTCGGTAAAGCGCCGCTTCCAAAACGGCACCTTCAAAATCTCCTATCCGCCTTATGGCTACGATGCCGTTGATGGGAGGATGGTCGTCAATGAATCCCAGGCTGAAATCGTCCGGTTCATCTTTGCTGAAATCTTGTCAGGCAAAGGCACCCATAAAATTGCGGATGAGCTGAACCATCGCAAAGTGCCTACCAAGAAAGGTGGGCGCTGGACGGCAACAACCATTCGCGGGATGGTCGGCAACGAAAAATATACCGGCGACGCCATTTTTCAAAAGACCTATACCGATGAGCACTTCAATCGCCACACCAACCACGGTGAAAAAGACCAGTACCTTATTAAAAATCATCATGAGGCTATTGTCAGCCATGAAGATTTTGAAGCTGCACAGATAGCCATCGAGCAGCGCGGCAAGGAAAAAGGTGTAGTAAAGTATAACGAAAAATACCAGAGTCGTTATCCTTTTTCCGGTAAAATCATCTGCGGTCAGTGTGGCGGTAAATTCAAACGCCGAATCCATGGGAGCGGCAGAAAATACACCGCATGGTGCTGTTCCACTCACATTGCGGACATTAAAAAATGTCCTATGAAATATATTTCAGAGTCCGATTTTGAATACGCATTCGTCACCATGATGAATAAGCTCATTTTCGCTCATGAAGCTGTCCTCAAGCCGCTGCTTATGAGTCTGCGCGGAATAAATTCCGATGATAGTCTGGTGAATCTCCGTGAACTTGATAAGAAACTCGAAGAAAACACGGAACAGCGAAAGGTACTGGTGGGGCTTCTCACCAAAGGATACCTTGAGCCTGCCGTTTACAATAAGGGCAACAATGAATTGCTGCAGGAGGCCGAACGCCTGCAGCGTCAGAAGGAATCCTTAGTCCGCTTCTTAAACAGCGACACCCAACACTTAAGCGAAGTCAGTGAGCTGCTGCACTACACTTCAAAAGCGGTGATGCTGACAGGCTTTGACGGGGATATTTTTAAACGCTTTGTGGAGCGGATTATTGTTTATTCCAGGACAGAAATAGGATTTGAGTTAAAATGCGGCATTACGCCGAAAGAAAGGCTGGTGAAATAAATGGGCCACACACCATTTGGCTACCGGATTGAGAATGGGAAAGCCGTGGTAGACAAGGTCTCCGCCGAGCAGATAAAGATTCTATACCAATCCTATCTGTCCGGCGATTCTTTGGATACTGCCGCCGAAAAAGCCGGTATCAAATCCTTCCATGCCGGTATCGGCAGGATGCTGCGGAATGCCTGTTATCTTGGAAATGAGTATTATCCTGCAATCATTGACCCAGACACGTTTGCGGCTGCTGAAGCCGAGCGTAACAAGCGGGCTGAGAAACTGGGCCGTATCCGAGAACCAAAAGAAGAAACCAAGGTGGTCTTTCCCACTGCCTTTTATACAGAAGAAGCAAAACAGCAATTTGACGACCCGTTCCAGCAGGCGGAATACGCCTATAGTTTGATAGAAATGGAGGTGCATGAGGATGGAAGTCAGTAAGAATGTAACTGTGATTCCTGCGAGGAAGTACGCCCGAAAAAATAAAGATGAAGAAAAGCCGAAGCTCCGTGTGGCAGCCTACTGCCGCGTTTCCACCGACAGCGATGAGCAGGCCACCAGCTATGAGGCCCAAATTGAACACTACACGGCCTACATAAACGGCCATCCGGACTGGGAACTTGCGGGTATCTATGCGGATGACGGAATCTCCGGCACCAACACCAAAAAGCGCGAGGAATTCAACCGTATGATTGATGAGTGCATGGCAGGCCACATCGATATGGTCATTACCAAATCTATCAGCCGCTTTGCCAGAAACACGCTGGACTGCCTGAAATATATCCGCCAGCTGAAAGAAAAAAATATTCCGGTATTCTTTGAAAAAGAGAATATCAACTCTATGGATTCAAAAGGTGAGGTCATGCTCACCATCATGGCGTCCCTTGCCCAGCAGGAGAGCCAATCCTTAAGTCAGAACGTGAAACTGGGTCTGCAGTACCGCTATCAGCAGGGTGAAATACAAGTCAACTGCAACCGCTTCCTCGGCTATACCAAGGACGAGAATAAGCACCTGGTGATTGTCCCCGAGGAAGCAGAAATTGTAAAGCGTATCTACCGGGAATACCTTGAGGGAGCCAGCATGCTGAAAATTGCCCGCGGCTTGGAAGTTGACGGCATCCTAAACGGTGCCGGTAAGGAAAGGTGGCATACCAGCAACATCAACCAGATTTTGCGGAACGAGAAATATATCGGGGATGCCCTGCTGCAGAAAACTTACACAGTTGATTTCCTCACGAAAAAGCGGGTCAAGAACAACGGTCTTGTTCCACAATACTATGTGGAAAACAGCCATGAGGCCATCATCCCTCGTGAAATTTTCATGCAGGTACAGGAAGAACTGATTAGACGGCGCTGCGTCCATCTCAGCAAGAACGGTAAAAAGCGCAGTTACAGCAGTAACCATTGCTTCGCACAAATGATTATCTGTGGCAACTGCGGCGAGGTATTCCGCAGGGTCCACTGGAACAACCGTGGGAAGAAATCCATCGTCTGGCGGTGCGTCAGCAGACTGGAGAACACCGGCTTGTTCTGCGACGCCCGCACAGTCTCGGAGAGCACCATCGAACAGTTACTGGTCACCGCCATCAATGATACCCTGAGCGGCAAGGATACTTTCCTTACCACCCTGCAGAACAACATAACCACTGTCTTAAGCAAGGAAAATGACAAAACCCTGGCTGACATTGATAAGCGGCTGGAGGAATTACAAGCACAGCTATTAAAACTCGCCAGTTCCAAGGCCGACTATGAGGATGTTGCCGATGAAATCTATCACCTGCGAGACCAGAAGCAAAAATTACAGGTAGAAAACGCCAACCGAGATGAACTGCGAAAACGGATTGCCGATATGAGCGAATTCCTCCGGGAGCAGCCTACCGCCTTTACTGAATATAATGAGCCGCTTATCCGGCGGCTGATTGAAAAAGTGACCGTCTGCGAGGACAAATTCACCGTGGAATTCAAGTCCGGCGTGACGGTGGATGTGGAAAAATAAAGTAAAAAAGCAAGGCATCCTTCAAAATAGATTGTAGGGCCTTGCTCTAATTTGCTTTTCGACTTAAAATTTTGAGAATTTTACTTATAAAATCGCTTATCCTTTAAAGTAATCTGCTTATTATCTTTTATTTAACATTATAATTACAGCTTCATCATCCCAAACTATTGTAGGATAAATCACATCTGGCTTCCCCATAACGTTTGCCGATATTTCAAGCATTTCTATTCCGCATTAAACATGCATATTGCTTTCATCCAAACTATATATTCTATATTGTATCCGTCTTAGATATTGCTTTGTTTAGCAATCCTTGCCCCCATTTCAAAGGCCTTTTGACAATCAATTGGGAATACTTCTTCACGCCTTCTCGCCTTTTCATCCGCATTAAATAATGTTGATACATATTTTGAATAATCATCAAATTGATAAGTATCTGTAACAAGTAAAGTTTCCGACGAACCAAAAATATGCTCCATAAACATCTCACTAAACTTAAAATGCTGTTCATATCCTAATTGTGACATTTGGCTTTCAGTAGCACCCATAGTATAAATAAAGCCTGTATATATTCTTTTTTTCAAAAGAGCTGGTGGTTCTGCTTCATATACTACATATGGATAAAGCAGCCTTTCCATAAATGCTCTCATTTCAGCTGAAGCAGTTCCAAAATATACCGGTGAGCCGAGTATAATGCCATCTGCCTCCTCAATACTCTTGAGTATAGGAGTTAAATCATCCTTAACAGCACACTTGCCATAGCTTTTCCCACCTTTCATTTTACAAGCAAAGCAACTGATACAGCCTTTGTAATTAAGATCATAAAGATGAATGAGTTCTGTCTCTGCGCCCTGTGATGCTGCCCCTTCAAGTGCTTTGTTTAATAAAATTGCCGTATTCCACTCTTTTCTTGGACTCCCGTTAAATGCTAATATCTTCAAAGATTATCCCTCCATATTAAAATGTCTTTCTAAACACAAAATAATATTCATTATCCACATATTCCATCCCACTACTTGAATTCTTCATATTTTTTAACGGCATACTATGCTCCTGCAGTGCTTTAAGCATTTTTTCACCTATACCATTTTCAATGCGGTATTTATTTCCCTTTCTGCGGATCAGTGCCTCCAGTCTGACAGATGAATCCCTAAAGCCTGCTGAGCATCTTTGTGATGGTTGTTTGATACAATAATTCCTCCAGGCTTTATATATTTCTTACAGGATTTTGTTATACCTCCGGCATAGATTGAGAGCAGCAAATCATAGTTGTTTTCTCTCACCGGAAGCTTCTTAGTATAGTCATTATGAATAAATTGAATATACGCTGACTGCTTATATTTTTTATTGCTGTTTACAATGCTCAATATATTTTGATTATCCTGAAAAAACCCCTTCGCTGTTTCGCTGATATCAACATAAACAACATGCTGAAAATAGAAAGAAGGAGTTATATGAATAGAGCACCCGGGATATAATACTGTGCCGCAGCCGTATTCATCTCTTATTAACTCGAATAGCCCTGCTCTATCAAAATTCAAAGCAGAATAAAACCTATTGTAAGAATCAGTAATTCCAACGTGTTTCATGTTAATCACCTACATAAAAATCGATTGCACTTTTTAAGAATTCGGGAAAGTTTTCTCCATACTGTTCCATATAGTTTCTATACAACGGATTATCAACATATAAAGCGCCCAATAGTTTTAATAGGTCATTATTGCACCGAATAAGGTTATAATTGATAAACTCTTTAAACTCTCCTATAAACCCTTGTATTTCTGGATTCTCCGGCCTTTTATCCATTCTTATGGCTATTTCATTTAGAAGGCCCTCCATTTTGGACATGATAATTGTCCAGTCATCCTTGGAATACCCTGATGTTTTTACGCCACACTCCTCATCTGCATGAGGGAATAGATGGACCATTAAATCTTTTTTCAGTTGATCCTTGTTCCGGCTTATTTCAACCAAATCCAATGAGGTAAAGATATTTAGACCTTTGGGATTCTCTCCTTGCTCGAAGGAAATAATTGACTTATTAATAGCACCCATTAAAGCATCTATTTTTTCTCGCTTTTTTGTTAAGATTTGTTGCTGCATTTTCAACACTTCCAACTTGTCAGCATTTGAGGAGTCTAATATTTCTTTTATCTCCTCCAGAGAAAAATCCAGTTCTTTATAAAACAATATCTGTGAGAGCTTTTTTATGTCATCTGTTGTATATAATCTATATCCAGCTTGTGATACATTTCCCGGTTTAAGCAACCCAATTTTGTCATAATAGTGTAACATTCTGACACTTACCCCTGACATATCAGAAATCTCTTTTACCTTGTAGTACATGTTATCTCCTCCACATGCATTATAAACTATGACACCGTGTAAGAGTCAACCTAATTTTAAATGATTTAAATGATTTATTGTCATTAAGTATTTTTGTTTGTTTTGCAAAATTTTTATAATGTCAAAGTAAGAGTCCCTCCGTGGTAGCAATAATAAACCTTTGCCTTAAGTGACAATAATTTCTCCATAGATTTTGTAGTCTGCTCAATGTCCAACGTAAACTGCGGGTTTGCGATAACAGGCTTACCGTCCTCCAGCGCAATTGCATCACCAGTTATAACAATCGAGTCCTTTTCCATAAGAAGCGAAATATGCCCGGGTGTATGACCGGGCGTCGCAAGAATCCTGCATCCTTCGCACCAATCCATACGTTCTCCGTCACACAGAAAAACATCTACCTGTACCGGCTCAACCCGACGTAGCATTTCACAAAATGCCTTACCAAAATCCTGCTGCTCAGGCGGAAGTGTTTTCTGCATTTCTTCTGCTTGACGCAACCGCAACGGTTTTTCGTGAGCGGAAATGAATGGCGCTTCTACAGCAGAAGCATATATTTTCACATGAGGGTTTATCCTTTTAAGGGCGGCAGCCGCCCCCATATGGTCATGATCATGATGAGTCAGCACAAGGCCGGTTATTTGCTCTGCTGACAATCCGTGCCGCCGCAGCTCCTTTTCAAGGTAGGGGAGTGATCCGATAAAACCGCAGTCGACAAGAATAATGTTTTGTTTATCCCAAAGCAAGGTTGGATAAACTGTATTCTCAGTATTGCCAAATGACATAGTTATGGGAAAACTTAAAATCTTATATTCCATAATAATTTTGTGACCTCCTTTTATATCTGATAGCGAATGCTAAGTAGTCTAAATAATGCCCAGCCTGCATTTCGGGCCGTCAAGAGTCTTAATAATGACTCAATATCCAACCTGCTCTGTCAACCTCAAAAATTTCAAAAAACGTCTATCCTGCTCTGTCACGAGCACCTGACATCTAACCTGTACACTCACCGGACTATGACATCTAACCTGCTCTGTACGCTTAAAAATCCGCTCCGTGGACTTATTCCCACGGAGCGATATTTTTACGGTTTTCGCACAGATGATTTTTACTCTCAAAACCCAAAAAGCCCTTATTTCAAGGCTTTTCACACGCTCACTCTTTTACCCTTGTTATCAATACTACCGTCTCAACATGTTCCGTCCCCGGGAACATATCAACAGGTATAATACGCTTCACTTCATACTTATTTTTAACCAGGTATTTTAAATCTCTTTCCAATGTTACAGGATTACAGGAAATATAAACAACTTTCTGTGGTGCTAATGTACAAACGGAATTTAAAAATACCTCATCACTTCCGGCTCTGGGCGGGTCCATAAATACTACTTCTACGCATTCATTCTGTACTGCCATCTGCCGCATAAATTCTCCGGCATCCTTATTATAGAAATCAACATTCTTAATATTGTTTCTTATAGCATTCGTTTTAGCATCCTTTACCGCATCCGGATTTAATTCTACTCCTATGACCTTGTTTACGTGGTCACTGGCAATCAGTCCTATGGTGCCGATACCGCAATATGCATCTACAATGGTTTCTTTACCGGACAAGCCAGCTAGTTGTATTGCTTTATTATAAAGAATTTCGGTCTGTACTGTATTTACCTGGTAAAATGATTTTGGCGAGATTCGGAATATCTTCCCGCATAAGCTATCTTCTATAAAACCTTTTCCGTATATAACCTGTTCCTTTTCTCCTAATACCATACTTGTTTTTTTATTATTGACATTTAATACAATCGTGGTAATCTCGGGATGCTGTTTTAAAAGTGCTTTAGTAAAATTATTTTTCGAGGGGAAAACAGGTGAGGATAGTACTAAAACAACCATAATCTCCCCGCTGTGATATCCTTTACGGATCAGCACATGGCGAAGTAAGCCAAATTCCGTATCCTCATCATAGGTTTTTATCTTAAATGATTTTAACATTCCACGGATTGTTCCGATAATCTCATCCGCTTTCTCATCTTCTATCAGGCAGCTTTCAACAGGAATTACCCTATGTGTTCCTGCTTCGTAGACACCTGAAATAGGATTGCCTTTCCTGTCATGATCAAATACCGCATGTACTTTATTACGGTAATGATAAGGGTTGTTCATGCCGATAATCGGTTCTACCCTTGCAAATTTACTTAACAGCCCCTCCACCTGTTTCTGCTTTGTTTTGAGCTGCTGCTCATAACTGACGTGCAGTAACTGACAGCCGCCGCATTTATTTATTACAGGACAATTTTGCTGGTTTTTATCAGTTTTATTAAGTTTTGGCTTATCATTAAGATTTCTTTTTCCATTTACATATTTATTCTTATTTTTATTATCATTTTTTTTATTATGATTATTGTTATTATCATTTTTATTATTATCGTTTTTCTTATGAAAATTTTTATTTTTACTATTTTTATTTATTCCAACTTGATTATGATCTAGATTTTCGCCTTCTATCTTTATATGATTATTTTTTTCTGTTCTACTATTCCAATTCTTAGCTTGTATTCCCTGCTTATTACTTAAAATGTTACCATTACTAAATTTATAACCTGAAATTTTCTCTTTCTGTACATCTGCATCTTTCTGAGGTTTATCGTTTCTTGCTTGTTTATTATCTACTTGATTTTTTCTGTCTTCAGACTTCCCTGGTATCTTATTATCCCCAGGTATTTTATTCTTCCCAGGTATTTTATTCTTCCCTGGTATCTTATTATCCCAGGTATTTTATTCTTCCCAGGTATTTTTTTATCCCCGTTTTTCTCTCTATATACCGGCATGTTAAACTCCTTCTTCATTAAATTCCGGGATGAAACTTTCCGATGCAGTCTCTCCCTCCTGGATAAAACCATTTTCCACTCCCAAATAAAGTGCATAATCGATTAATTCGTCATATTCTTCTTCTGTTATCTTCCGATTGATCTCAGGATATTGTATTACATTGGATAGCGGCGTATACTGATTCATAATACTGATATAGATATGATTGCCAAAGGTTTCGTATAAGTATTCCATAATATCTTTTGAATCCTTAAGGCACCCCGGCAAGGTTAAATGCCTTACTATTACGCCTCTTACCATAATACCATCTTCATCAAAGACAGGTTCTCCTGTCTGACGAACCATCTCTTGTATCGCTTCCGCGGCATACTCAAAGTAATTTTCCGCATTGGAGTATTTTTTCGATATCTCACCGGACTTATATTTTAAATCCGGTAAATAGACATCTACATAACCCTTAAGCAATTTTATTGTTTCTGCCTTTTCATAACCGCTGCTGTTATAGACAATAGGCAGGTGAAGTCCTTTTGCTTTGGCTAAATCTATTACTTCCATAATCTGGGGTATAAAGTGGCCTGGAGTTACCAGATTAATGTTATTGGCCCTCTTATCCTGAATTTCCATAAATATATCTGACAGACGTTCTATGGTAATTCTTTTGCCAGCCAGACCTTTTGCTATATTATGATTCTGACAATAGACACACCCCAGCGCACAGCCGGAAAAGAATACAGTTCCCGAACCTTTTTCACCGGATATACAGGGCTCTTCCCACATGTGCAAAGCAGCTCTTGCAACCACCAGCTCCTCAGTCTCTCTGCATGCTCCTATCTGTCCCATGGTCCGGTCTATATGGCAATTTCTTGGACATAAGGTACAATCCTTAAGCAAATTTTTATCCATGATAAATATTCCTTTAATTCGTTTATCTTAAAATACTAATACTTCATACATTTTAACTGAAATACTTTAAAAATACAATTACTACGTATTTTAGAACTGAAAGATTATTAGTAAAAAAAAGATATCAGGTGGATCTATAAAAACCTTCCTACAAAAAAAGGTGATTCAAAACAATGGCTCCATCATTTTGAATCACCTTCGTAATACAGATAAACCTTATCTAAAAGCTAATTTTACACTTATATGGTTTAGCTATTTAAATTTAAAGTTACAAAATCATTTCAAACTCGATTTCATGTTTTAAAGGAATGCCAAAATCACCTATCATGGGAATCGATGGTTTTAATTGCCTTGATATATCTAATGCGTTGGGATAGAGATGCACCATATCAAACCCACGCTTCTGATAATAACGAAGGGCATTCATATTATCATTGGTTGTAATTAATTTAATCTTTTTACAGTTATGTTTTAGGGCTTCTTCCTTTACTTTATTAATCAGGCTGGTTCCAATTCCCTGATTTTCCCGCAGACTGTCAAAAGATGTAATTTCACACTCCTCCTCAGATATTCTGTAAGTGATTAGTCCAATCAGCTCTTCCATATCATATACCGCAAAACCATCCGCAACCGCCAAATCCACTATTTCTCCTCTTATTACCATATCCGTTGAAAACCAATGGGAAATTATAAAGTCATTCACCTGCTGCCGGTTTTTAGAATTAACAGGACATAGTTCCATTTTTACCTCTTTTCTGAATATCGAATCTTTGATTCGTTATCCATTTCAATCTTCTATTATTTTCCATTTTAACACAACTATATACTTTGTCAATTTTTCCATTCAGCCTTTTTCTATTATAATAATTTTATACATAATACACATTCGGGGCATATGGAATCTGAAGTTAACTAAAAATTCCCGGAGGACCAGCTTACCCGGTCTTGATCACTGGATTACTACACAGACATACCTTTTGTTTCTTCCGGCAAATTAACCGTATCATCCATTAAATTAATTTCTGCTTGTAAACTTCCCTCTGTTTTATAGCAATTGCCCTGTTGTTTTATCTCATTAAACTCTTTACTAACTAATAACGTTCTCTTAAGATAGGTAACAGCTGCTGTTAATATAACATATCCCCCAAGCAGTAAACCGGTTATCAGCCATAATCCTTTAAAATGCAGCCGGTTAATCGTGATACTGCTGAAAATGGAAGCACACATTACACCAACCTGGGCTATAAAAGAACTTAGTGAAAGCAGACTGGCTCTCATATGACTGGGCGTGAACTGATTCATTAACGTATTTTCTGCTACATTACCTAATCCCAACAGGAAATATACCCCCGCATACCCTACGATAAAACCTATACTGCTTTGTTGAACTGCAAAGATCAGAATACAGACAGCCAAAATAAACCGGCTTATATAATAGATTCCCAGGTGATCCTTATGAAATTTATCTAATAATTTCTGTGAAACCGTATTTCCGGCAGCAACAGCCAGAAATCCTAAAAAAGTAATGAATCCAAGTACCCAGGTTCTGTCGGATTTAGATGACAGATTCATAAATGCCGGCTGCCAATAGGTTTCTATTGTAATTAAAAAAAATCCCACACAAAAAACCCCTATAAAAATGTACCGAAAGAAAGGGAAAGAAAGAATTACCTCTTTTCCCTGTTTAAAATGAGCAAGCAGGGAAGCAGCTTCCTCTTTCTCCGCCTGTACTGATGATTCTTTCATATTACTACAACATAATATGAGAATAACAGCTGTAAATGTTAAACGAAGAGTCAGGTTAGTGTAATAGGAGCCATTTAGATATGAAATAAAACCACCGGCAATCCCTCCCGCTGCCAGGCCGCTTCCCTCTAATATAGCAAGACGTGATGTTACTTTTGATAAACAGGAATCTCCGTGTAGAGCCAGAGCCTGGTCGATGATTAATGCATCCAGACTGCCGGAAGAAAATGCACGGCTTAAGCCGTTAAAGATTACAACCAAAACCAGCAGCACTATATTATTTGCCATAATAAGTAGTATCAGGGAAATCATCTGGAAGCCACAGGATATTAAGAATACGGTTTTACGTCCATACATATCCGCGCAGATTCCACTGGGCAATTCAAACACAAGAACCGTAACCGCATAGATTGCCATAAGAATAGGAAGTGTCTGTAAATCTGCACCTCGATGAAGTAAAATCAGATTTAAAACAGGAAGTATGATTCCTAAGGAAAAGCTATTCATAGTTACCAGGGTCTGTTGAAGTTTAGTCATCCAGATTCTCCTTTGCATTGTATAAAATAATGGCAAATTCCCAGGGTGCCCGCTTTGCACCAGGTAAAGAATGTAATCTGATATATTCCGAAATCATGTTTAAAAGTTCCTTGGATTCCTCTTTTTTTAAATAAAGTACACCGGTTAATATATCCCCCCATTGATTAAAAGATTCTAAATCTGCATCCGCATATTTTTTAAGTACTTTTTCTTTCTGAGACTGAAAACCATCATAAACCTGGGATATTAAATTTTGAGTCAGTGCTTCTCTCTGAGGTGTTGTATCATCTTCTTTTTCCAGTCCGATCTGAACTGTCACATAGGTCGGCTTATAAAAACTCGCCGTAATACCATTAATAATTTCGGTATGATCTAATTCGACTAAACCTAAAGACATAAGCTTTTTTATATGGTGCTGTACCCCAGAGGCCGATATATTTAATTTATCGGCCAGCATTTTAGGTGTCATAGGAATATCGGTAATATTCAACTGGCGAAGCAGCTGCTGCCTGACTGGATTCATGTATATACTCAATTCTTTTTTTGTAGTAAGTTTCACTTTCTCCATGAAATATTTTTCCTTTCTATCTCTTGATGCGGTTAGCTACTGAATTATTCTATAGCTGTCAAACCAATTCGTTACACAGATTATAACATTTCACATTGTGTAACGTCAAGACATAAAAATATATTCTTGATATGTAATACATACTCTTAATAAGATTAGTAATATTTATAACCGGAAATCCATTGGGAACTGATTCCGTTGATATTTCATAAATAATACAACAGCTTTATGTATATCCGTAAATTAAATGATCCGTCCAAAAGTTACCAGCCCCCAGAAAAGAAATTCCGTCCTTTATGAATTATTTTATTCTTTCATTATCCTGATTAATCGTAAAACAATCAAAAGAATTGCAATCCCTAAAATAATAAATAACGGAAAGATATTTATTAAATGGAGTGTCTCACTTTTCATAGCTTCAAAACCCCAGGTTGCCGGAAGAAGCCTGCCTGCCAGTACAAATGCTTTCGGCAGGATTGCAGCATCAAACATGATTCCTGATAACATAAGGGAGGGCATATATACTATCTGAGAATAGATTGTCAGTTTTCCCTGATCTTTAACATATAATCCAATTACACATCCCACGGAAATGGAAGTAATCAAAAACAGGAAAAGGGATATGACATAAAGTAAGACATTTTCAACCGCTTCCGTATGAAAAGTAACAGGGGTTAAAAAATATATAATAACACAGACAATGCTTAAGTGTAAAAATGCTGAAATAAAGTTACTGATAACTCCAATCCATAGTTTTATATTTCCGGCAATATAGGCTTTTTTAATGTCACTGGTATAGGCTTCGCTTAAAGATACCGGTACACCCAGCAACGATCCTGTGGATACCGCAATAACCGTTAATACCTCCATTAATATACTTTTCATATCGGGATTTACAGAAGAGAAAATTGCCCCCATAAAAGCCCAAAATCCTAAAGGAATTATATAATAAACCAATAGTACATTTTTATTTCGTAAATTCCGCTTCCATTGCAGGATAATTGAATAAGTTAACACTTCCATCAGGCTAACTCCTCCTTTGAAAATTCCATGAACTTTTCTTCTAACGTTGCATGGTTTATTTTAATGTCCAGAACTTTTTGATTGTTCTCTTTATAAAATTGCAAAAGTTCTAATAATGCATCGGATAAAACACTGGATTTATAATAATCATATCCATTATCTCTTTTAAGATATTTACTGAAATTTAAATTTCCTAATTCATAAGAATCTTCTGTCTTAAGGGCAATTTCCGCCGTATCGGAAAAAGCCGGAATGAGTTCCTCCGGACTTCCGATATAACCTATCTTTCCTTCTTTCATAATCGCAATCCGATTACATAATTTTTCAACTTCTGCCATATCATGAGAAGCCAGGAGGATGGTTTTACCGGATTCTTTTAGCTTACTTATTTCTTCATGCAGTGCAACCTGGCCTTCTACGTCAAGTCCTGCGGTGGGTTCATCTAAAAATACAATTTCCGGATTGTGTACCAGTGCTAGAACTAAATGTAGTCTCCTTTTCTGCCCTGTTGATAAAGAAGAATATTGTTTATAAAGTAAATTTTTTAGGCCGAACCGTTCTAATAGTTCCTTATCTGCTTTCACCTTATTAGCCAGGCAAAATAGCCGGTATGCTTCATAAACTGTAATATTACCAGGCAGTGCACTGGATTGTAATTGAATACCGATCCTATTATGAAGTTTACTTTGACTTCCGTTTTTATTAAAAAATTGTATACTACCGCTTTCGTACCTTTTTAATCCTTCCAAACATTCCAATGTTGTTGATTTACCGGCTCCGTTAATACCAAGGAGGGCAAAGACTTCTCCCTTTTCCACCTGAAAGGATATACCGTGAAGCACTTCTTTTCCATTATAACTTTTCACTAAATCTTTTACTTCCAGTATTAAGGACATACTATTTTCCCTCACTTTCTTTTTCTTTATATTCCGCTAATTTTTCATTTATCAGCTTAACCCTTTTTCTTTGGATGACCTCTTTAAGAAGCAAAATTATGATATATCCGATTGTAAACAAACTTATTATAATTACAAAAAAAGACCTCCCCTTAAACATACCATGACCCAGATCATACCACCGGAACATAAGAGAAAATAGTATTATGACAATAAATGAGAAGATATAGGTTAATATAACCTGTAAATAGTAGTTTAGCTTATCGGAAGAAAAAACTGCTCCGATAAAAGCGCAGCATGCCGCTAAACCAAAAGCCTCAATAATCATAAAAACCGGAATGGAATCCTGCCCGGAAAATGCTATTGTTATTGTCATAACCAATATCTCAATGGTATAAGATATCACTAATCCCAGCAAAAAATTAATTAAAGATTTTTTTTTCATATCTATTCCTTTCTGTTTTGCTTTTATATACTAATACCGTCCTTCCTGGTACTAATTTAGAAGAATGATTAATTCGACTATTCTACCAAAGCCTCGTATCCGAGGTTTTTTACTTGACTATATTCCTAATTTTCTTTTAAATATATGTATATATTGCCTTGAGATAATAATGGATTCCCCATTCTGTAAGATTGCTTTAATTCTACCGTTTAGCAGCGGTGTTACCTGTTCAACTTTCATTAGGTTTAAGATAGCGGATTTGCTTACCCTGATAACACTGGTATCCATAAATTTTTCCTCAATTTCATAAAGTCTTAAACCTGTCTCATATACCCTGTCTTTTGTATAGATAAAAACTCTCTCATCCACCGTATCAAAATAAAGTATATCTTCCAGCTTTATGAAATAGGTTTTACCCTCAGCTTTTCCCGTTATAGTATGATTCAGTAGCTGTATTGCTGATACGATTCTATCTACTTCTTCCGTCTGGTTTTGGCATTTTATCGTAATTTCGGTTTCATTAATTTCCTTGGATTGTTCTATCTTTATTCTCAAGAGTTCACTTCCTCCCTTAGAATTTAACCTTTCAGGTAAGTCTTCTGCGACTTAACCCAGCGGATCTGACAATATCCGTTTTGCCCTAATTCTATCTTACTATACCGTTTTTATTTTTCAATAGCTTTCCGGTTTTCTGCCATAATTTAGGCGGTAAGTTGCATAATAAAAGTGCAGAAAAGATCCTGCCTGTCATATTCCGGTGCTGACACGCTGGCAATTAAGTAAGTAAAAAAGAAAAAGTTCTAAATACAATAATTGGGCGGGATTCAAAAGAATCCCACCCAACTATTAAACAGGCTAAAAATTATTATTCAAATAATTTATTACTAATCTCTTCGGATAACGAAGTACCCTTTTTCCTGTCATCCAAAAGGGTAACCTCAACTATTTCCATAACCTGAGCACTTTCTCCATAGGGTAAGACTGCTAGTACTTCTCCGTTGCTGTCAACCGCTATGGAATTACCGATAGCTTTCCACCCTTTCCAGCTACCGTCCTCTACATTACCTACATTACTGACACCTATGATCGGCATTTGGTAAAGGGATGCTAACTGTTTATAGGGTACAAACCATTCATTACCATAAGGTTCTTTTTCAACATCCCGGTCCGGCCTAACTGCCCATGAACAGGGAGACAAAATAATCTGCGCACCCATACGCGCCAGGGAATGAGCAAGTACCGTGCTATTTGCTGAATTATCCGCACATATGTCAATTCCTATCTTTCCTAAAGCAGTATCTGCCACACCAAGGGAATTGCCTATTTCATATACATCTTCAACCCCTGTAAGTACATTAATTTTACGGTGGTGGAGAAGTACCTCTCCCCTATCTGATATTAAAATTGCAGCATTATAAACTTTCTCAGAACATGTTTCTGTAAGACCGGCCACAAGAAAAATATGATACTTTTTAGCCATTTCACAATAGGCTTCACTTATTTTACCGGGAATTGGTTCACCCAGTTCCAAAGCTTTGGGATTTCCCCAGCCAATATCTAAACATTCCGGTAGTACACAGATTTGTGCTTTTGCTTTTGCCGCTTCCCCTATAAATTGTTCCGCTCTCTCCAGGTTTTTAGACGGTTCATTAAAATCTACCCTCATTTGAATCATTGCTATTTTTAATCGGCTCATATTTTTTCCTCTGTTTCTATTTTATTTACACAATTTTTAAACTATTTTTTGTGTCAAATTCCATGCCAAGGTTTTGTATGGTGTAAATATAAACGGTGCATGGGAATTCGAAATCCTCCGGTAGATATTGCTCGGAACGTCTATATGACTAAATTATAAATTGCGGTTCAACCCTTTGACCAACAATCATCTCCACTGCGCCGGCATATTTTAAAAGTTCGGAATCGGTTTTTGCTGTTATTATAATACCAAAAGGCATTCCGTTTTTATAAAGACCGCAAGGCACTGTTATGCTGGGAAGTCCGGTATAATGAAGTATATTATTTCCAATAAGCATAATACAGAAGTCTATATTTTTTAACTGATAACGGATTTTTTTAATTTCTTCCTCCCTGTCCTTTATTATCTCCAGGTATTCCGTTTCACAAAGAGTTCCCGATGTATTATCCTCCGCATCCGTAAGATAGGACTGTCCATACCGTAAAGCAGTATCCTTGTGTTCCAGATTAAAATGGATGATATCTTTTAAGGTATGTATAGGAAATGATACAGGAAGCTCTGATAAATAGCGGTTCATAGCAAATTTTAATTCGTATTTCATAAGAGGCATTACATTATTTGTTGCCGGAATTTCAATTTTCTTAAGATCCGCTCCCGCTGATTCCAGCTCTTTAATAATATTATCCATTTTTATTGCTTCCTCTTCTGTCATTACATCCTTTCCCCATTCGTTAATGCCAATCGTTATTCCGCTAAAATCTATAATGCTGCTTGTTGTTAGCTGAGTATTGGTAAGTTCCGAATAAAGAATTGCTGTGTCGGTTACTGTTCTTGCCATAGGTCCGGCAGTATCAAGCGTTCTGCTGATTGGAATGATACCTTTCCGGCTTAGTGCACCTATACTGGGCCGAAACCCTACAATCCCGTTTTTTAAACCAGGTGCAATAATCGAATTACAGGTATCCGTACCAATGGAAGCAACACAAAAATTAGCCGCTGCGGCAACGGCGGAACCGGAACTGGAACCGGAAGGATTCTCCTTACTTATGTATGGAGACTTAACCTGACCTCCTCTGGAACTGTAACCGCTTGGCATACCCTGGGTCATATAATTAGCAAATTCCGTCATATTGGTTTTTCCCAGAAGAATTGCTCCTTTCTCTCTTAGCATTTTCACAAGATCGGCATCCCAAGGAGCATATGACTCTGCCAAAGCTAAAGAGCCCGCTGATGTATGCATGAAATCTGCAGTATTAATATTATCTTTCAGAAGAATAGGGATACCTGCTAACATTCCGGCTCCTTTAAATCCCTTTTTATCCAACTGTTCTGCAATTTCCACTGCTTCCGGATTGATTTCCAGTATACTGTTTACTCCATTTTCCCCCTGATCCAATCGTTGAATCCTGCTTATGTAGTGCTGAACTAATTCTTTCGCAGATAAAGTTTTGTTTCTTAACATAATCACAAGTTCTAATATTGTTATTTCATTTAGATCTTTCATAAATTATTCTCCCTGCAAACCGGTTACCATTATCGTAATAAATAGAACTTATCCGTTATTTTACTTATTATACCAGGTATGCAAGTACTCATGGTATGCTCCGCTTCGTGACGTTTATGTGCAGGAACTTTCCTTTGGCACTGGTATAATATCTATGGATATTATACCATGATTCAGAAAATAGTTATACAGTTTCTATTGAATTTTACATATTTTTACTTTGTTTAATACCTCTTGAGCCATTCCATTATTCGATCCACTGCTTCCATATATCTTTGTCCGACTAAAAGTCCGGTATGCGTTGTTTTTACAAGTCCTGAATATTCCGCTTGTAAATGCTCAGCTTCTGCCTGACCGCGTCTGTCCTCTTCCTCACTGTTAATTGCTTTAATTACCAGACAGGGACAATTTATAAGACTACTGTCTATAGAGATTCCGTCTTTTGCTCCAAATAGAAAAGAACTAACCAGAAATACTTTTGTAGATTCCGCAGCCAGGTATTTTCTCTGAAATTCAATGTCTTCGATCGTTTCATCCATACTGAATTTTTCATTCCGTTCCGGAGCCGGTACAATAATTCCCGGTATTATATTTTCCGCACTTTTGTAGGGAACTTTCTCATATACTTCCCTGCTAATACTTGAATCAATTAACACCAAACCGGCTAATACAGTATTTTCAGCTATTTTCTGACACAGGATTCCCCCATACTAAAACCAAAAACAATTGGCGGTTCGCCGCATTCGCTGATTACTTCCTTTATATCTGCTAAGTAATCCTCAAAAATAACTTTCGTTAAATCCATAACTCTGCTTTTATAATGACCTCTCATATTCATTACATAACAATTCCATCCACCGCTTACAAAATGAGGTATGTATTTACTCCACATCCAGCTTCCCGTATAAGCACCATGTACGAATAACAGCGGAGGTTTTTTATGGGTTTTATCCCTGCTTTCTTCTCCTTGGTATATTTCTAGAAACAAATCATTTTCTCCGATATATTTTTCAATGTGATCCGGCAGCGTTTTTGTATAGTCTGTCATAATGGTCTTCCTTTCTTCTATTATATTCTCTTTCAACCTTACGTTTTTGCAATAAAGATAAAATTTAGTTTGATATCAAACCATTTGGGTAAATAAAATTAAAAGTTATTATAGATTTTATTAAGTATTTGAAATATTACCTCCTTTTCTTTTTCTGAAACATCAGTATAAAAAACATCCAGTACTTTCTGTGATATCTCGTCAAACACGGGTTTTAAATCAAGACCCTTCCTAGTAAGGGTAACATAAATTATTCTGGTATCTTCTGTTCCTCTTTCCTTTGCCACATACCCAAGTTTGACTAATTTATCCACCAATGCGGTAACGGTAGACTTATCTTTGCCGATCTTCGCGGCAATCTCTGCCATGGTCATTTTAGGTTTCTGTATAAGGGCGTAAATGATATCTCCATGTGATGTAACAATACCCTCCACACCATGTACCGCTAATTCTGAAATGATAAGACGATTGACTTTTTCTCTGATCTTTGAAATTAATGAAATTAAATCGTTTGCATTCATGATTCCATTATAGTTTTATATCAAACTATTGTCAAGATAGAATTTAGTTATTTACTTATTTATTTAAAATGTCTGGTATTGTTTCTTTTCAGATTAATTAATAAGGATCCGTATACTATGTTATTCCTGATACATATACTATAGCGAGGTGATATTTATGATTATTACCATACAGGCTTATTACAAATATACCCGTGGCTGGAATATGGTATTTTTAAAGAAGTCATAAATCAAGTGCTGCTGCAAAATTATTAACTTACCGGGCTCTCCCCAGAATATAGTTTGCATTTTTTCCGTTTTGCAACAGTCTTCGAGTATGCGCACGTATGATTATGTGAGGCAGACGGCTTATCAGCTGTCTGCCTCAGACTGTAGACAAATAAACTTTTGAATTTATCCGTTTCGTATTATGCTCATTTTGCATCATATTTCATTCCCATTCACTCAAAAACCACATCGCGGTATCATAGGCTTATCTGTAACGGATATATCTCTATTGACAAATAGGTCTATATATTATAGACTAAACACATATAGGTCTATTAAGTATAGTCCAAGGAGGAGTTATCATGAAGGATTATAAACTGTCGAAGAGTGAAACGAGATTTGCAGAAATAATCTGGCAGCATGAGCCTATCGGTTCCGGCGAGCTGGTGAAGCTGTGCGAAAAAGAAATGAAATGGAAAAAATCCACTACTTATACCGTTCTTAAGAATTTATGTGATAAAGGTATCTTTCAAAATCAAAACGCAGTCATTACTTCTCTGCTTAAAAGAGATGAGTTTTACGCAAAGCAAAGCAGACGTTTTGTGGAGGATGCCTTTGGCGGATCTCTGCCGAAATTTCTGACAGCATTTATTGGCGGCAGAAAATTAAGCGACTCTCAAGCTGCAGAACTGAAAAAACTGATTGATGAACATAAGGAGGAGTAGCATTGGATCGATTATTTCTAACCGTTTTAAATATGAGCTTTACGGCAAGTTATGTAATCCTGTTTGTTATGCTAATCCGGCTGCCCTTAAAAAAAGCGCCTAAAGTCATATCCTATGCTCTGTGGGGTGTTGCAGCATTTAGACTTATCTGCCCTTTCTCCTTTGAAAGTATGTTCAGTCTTTTACCGTCAGGTACAGCATCGATTCCGCAGTATACTATCTCTCAGCAAAGTCCTCCGATTAACAGCGGTATTACCGACACTGCTTCCTATATAAACAGATCCCTGCAATCCCACGCTGTTACAGGAAACGTAAATCCTTATATCTATACTATAATAGGCGCGGTAATTTGGCTTTTAGGTGTTTCCGTAATGTTGACCTATAGTATCATTTCCGTATTGATTTTAAAAAGACAACTAAAATATGCACAAAATACAGGTAATAATATTTTCGAAGCCGGCATCCTGAAAACTCCTTTTGTACTTGGACTTGTAAAACCAAGAATTTACATTCCCACCGGTTTAGCCGACGAGGAAAAAAAATATATCATCCGGCACGAACAGACCCATATCAGCCGTTTTGACCATTTAATAAAGCTGTCAGCCTATTTAATTGTGAGTGTCCATTGGTTTAATCCGCTGGTGTGGATAGCTTTTGTACTTATGAGCACTGATATGGAACTTTCCTGCGATGAAAGAGTTATTAAGGAAATGGGCAGTGATATCAAAAAAGCTTATTCTTCATCGTTGTTATCTCTTGCATCTGATAAGCGTATAATAAACGGAAGCCCTCTTGCATTCGGTGAAGGCAACATTAAGGGCAGAATAAAAAACGTACTGAATTATAAAAAACCTGCTTTTTGGATTGTGATTGCAACGGTTATCCTTGTCGGAGGAATCGGATTAGGGTTAGCATTTAATCCAAAAGAGATAAGCAAGGTTAACGATAATAATAAATCCGTTAATTATATTCAGATTGAAATCAATGAAATCGCCAGTGATAAAATAACCGGCAGGATTATTACGGATAAAGACGACTATAAGGCCGGAGATATTGTTTTAGTTGCCATCGGCGGTACCGTTACTTATGACGTAACTTCATTAAAACCCGGCGATTGGATTAATATCGGTTATGATACGGTCAGAGAGAAAAAACCTGTAGAATTTATAGCCTGCGATTTATCAACTCTTACAGGCCTTGATTACCCGGCTGCTTTTACGCTTTTTGAAAGTGGTAAGATCATAAAGTCAACCACTTTACATAACCCCCGCATATCCGCTGAAATGCCCGCCCTTATATTAAGCGGATCATACACCCTATCACCAAGCTTAAATGATACTCCAAATGCTTCCCGTTATTTAAAAATTGACATAGGTTCAGGCGGAGATAAAATATATTATACCTATGAGAAAGGTGGAAATTACTATATAGAAAAACCCTATGATTCGATCTATAAAGTGTCCCGCGAGACTTTTAATGAATTGAATGAATATTTATACAAGGAAGAGATCACAAAATATCCCACGGAGCAGACAGAGCTTAAACCTGCAGTCCCCGAATGGTCGCCCGAACAGATTATTGGTGCCGATATGGCGGAAATCGATTATGCTACGGATGATATTGTAATCTTCCACGGCTATTTCGGTCTGTTTGTATATGACCTGAATTCCCTTCAAATCATTCGCAGCCTGGACTTAAAATCACTTGACTGTCATCAGACACAGGGAGACAATTATTGCGAAGTTTCGGTCAGTACGGATGGTAACACGGTGCAGTTACATCCTATGAGCAGCAAAGAAATGTACATCTATACGGTTTCGGACAATACCCTGCTTAAAACAGACTATGAGCCCATGAAAGACCGCTTTCTCAGTTTTATCCCGACACAGGAAATTATCGGTCCTGAGGAAATTGGCAGCTACAGTTATAACGCGGTCAAGTTTGAAAACGGCGAGCATGGAATTCTCCATACTTACGATTGGACGTTAGGCACTCTCTCCTATGCACGGGACGATATGATGTATACACTGTTTGATACAAAGGAAAATTGAATATAGAAGATAAAGCTTTTATAGGCTGTTGTAAAAAAATACTTAACTTAACGGGTCAGTCACGTAAGTCGTTACTTTATAATTTTTACAACGGCCAATTTTAATTCACAAAGGAATCTCCCAATCATAAAATATTGGTTTTAATTATTTTTCTTAAAGCCTGCAGATCTTTTACTTGATCAAAAGGAATGTTTAGTCTTGTTAAATAATCCTTGATAATATTTCCGCCAAAATCATGGAGAGCTAATCCATTTATTAAATGATTCAGGAATTCTTCTTTGTTTTGTCCGCCTATAAATTCATTTACATATTCTTTATCACCTTTAAATAATTCAAAAACAATAGGTGCCAATTCATAATATTCCGGTGCCAGGGTACAATCAGCAAAATCAATTAACCGTATTACGCCATCTGGTTGAACCAATACATTTTCTCCCGTGATATCACCATGAACCAAAACACAGGAATTAAGCTCCTGCCCATTCACACAGTCCGATAAATCCCGTATTAAGTCTCCGGATAAACCATTTAAACGTGAATTATGAATGGCTTGACTAATTAAATCCCTTTTTATCGGCAGATTATCTGCCGGCTGATTCAGACATTTTAACAATTCCTTAAGCTGTTTTACTGCTTCTCTCTTCCTGGCAAGATTATAATGAGGAAGTACATCCCCGGCATCTTTACCCTCTATATACTCCATAATAATATAGCGGAACAGATATTTATCTTTTATCTCACCTTTTGTTATGATCCTTGGAGAAGCAATTCCTTTCTTACTGATATAATCCATGACTGACAGCTCTGCTTTAAAGTCATATTCCGTATCAAGTCCCGATTCCTTAGGTACAAATATTTTTATGACATAACCATCCGCACGAAACACCGCATTGGTTCCGGGAGTCAGGTTTCTAATATCTTCTTTTATTTCTAATCCCTCTTTTTTAAAAATAGCCCCGGCCAATTCCCTAAAAGCATCCGTGGAACAGAAAACCTTTCCCCAGGATTCCCAGTCATTTATTTTTTGATTAAAATAATACATATTTTCCTCACTTTACACATAATCTACCGAAACCATAAATAATTACCATGATTTTGCAGCCATTTTGTATACCATCGGGCAAATACCTGCCTGTGGACCAGATTATTTATCCCGTAATTACTCTTCATGCCCCGCATACTCAAGCATGATTTTAAAACTGATATTTCTTGTTGTCTCCATATTTTCAAATTTGATGACGTAAGATGACGTATCATGATTTATATCTAATATCTTACCTTTTCCAAAAACATGGTGTTCAACTAAATCATTGATTGCAAGACAGCGGCTGTTCTGTTCCATTTTCTGCTCATTCAGCTGGATATACATCCTTGCATCACTTGCCAGCCTGCTTTCTAACTCAACCATATAGTTGATATAAGTTTTTTCTATATTAAAAATAAAACGGGACGGATAACGGTAAGATCCATCATAATTAACTCCTTCCGCATCACTTAAGAACAAGGTATTTTCAGCACGGGTAAACGCTACGTATGCAAGCCGCCTCTCCTCCTCCATCTTATCCGAAGTATCAATGTGTTTACTCGGGAAGATTCCTTCATTCAAACCGCAAACAAATACATAAGGAAACTCCAGTCCTTTCGCAGTATGAATGGTCATCATCTGTACGGAATCGGAATTCTCCTTTTGATCTAGGTTGGTAAATAAGGATATTTTCTCTAAATAATCTGCCAGGGTACATTCTTCACCTGCCGAATTTTCATAATCAAAAATGGATTGTTTTAATTCGGCTAAATTATCCAGTCTTTCCTGCTCTCCATCCGTACGAAGCAAAGCTTCATAACCGCTGTCATTTAATATATCTGATAAAACTTCCGAGATTTTCTTTTCTTCGTAAAGCTGTTTATATTTTTCTATCAAAGCCGTAAAGTCTTTCCCATTTGTTTTTTTGAACAGGTTATCCTCCAGATTATCCTGTAAAGCCTGATACAAAGAACAGGAATGATTTCCGGCATACTCTTTTAAAAATGTCATCCGCTTTTCTCCGATATTTCTTTTCGGTATGTTTACGATACGGTTAAATGAGATATCATCGGAATAAAGAATCATTCTCAAATAACATAAAACATCTTTAATTTCTTTCCGTTTATAAAATTCGATTCCACTGTAAATTGTATATTTAATATTTTCTTTAATAAATACTTCCTCAAAACTTCTGGATACGAAATGGGAGCGGTACAATATTGCAATATTCTTAAGACTAATGCCACCCTCCTGTATCTTCTTTATCTGGGCTGCGATCCATTCCGCTTCCAACTGGGTCGTTTTCATATGGTTATAGATAACCGGTATATCTGCCTGTTTTATAGGTACCAGACTTTTCTCAATACGCCGCTTGTTTTTCTCGATTAAAGAATTGGAAGCCTGAATTATATTAGGTGTTGAGCGGTAATTTTTATTCATGATAATCGTCTTGGCGGTTGGAAATGCTTTATCAAAATTTAGTATAAATTCCACATTGGCTCCCCGCCAGGAATAAATAGTCTGATCCGGGTCACCCACAATAAAGAGATTATGGTGATAGCCACTTAACAGTTTTGATAACATATATTGCTTTGGGCTAACATCCTGAAACTCATCAACCATTACATATTCCAGCTTTTTCTGCCACTTGAGTTTGATTTCTTCGTGATTCTCAAATATGTATAATACATAATTAATCAAATCATCAAAATCCAGGGCATAACATTTCTTCTGCTCATAAAGGTAACGATAAAAGATAGCGTCTTCCTTACTTTCGGCCGTTAAAAACTTTTCCTTTAAAACATCATTATTGGTCTCTAAAATATAGGCTAAATAAGGTTCTTTTTCTTTTCTAACCGCTATCATATCAGTGATTGTACTGAAAGTATAATTCCTGGAATTTAACCCCATATCTTCGAAAATAGTATGCAGAATGGCCGTTACATCTTCCGTGTCGATAATGAGAAAATTCTTAGGGTAGTTTAGTACATGAATCTCTTCTTTCAGTACCTGTACGCAAAAGCCATGAAAAGTACAGATAAATCCCGTATCATTATCACCAATCATGTAACGTATTCTCTTTTTCATTTCATTCGCTGCTTTATTGGTAAATGTAACACAGAGTATATTGGAAGCAGCTATTCCCAGCTCGTTCACCAGATAGGTAAACCGATGAGTTAATGCTCTGGTTTTACCGGAACCCGCGCCTGCTATGACCCTTATGTAGCCCTCTGTTGCTGTTACTGCCTGAATTTGTTCCTCATTTAACCCGTTTAATAAAGTATCTGCCACTTACAGAACCTCCTGTTATCTATTAAGAATCCGGCAGACTGCCCGATTTATAGTTTAGCTATTCGTCTATTTATTATTTTAATTCAAATTTATAAGATATAATTATATTATCATAAACAAACATATGTTTCAATAAGAACAAAGCAGGGAAGTTCAGAGAGCTTTTTTGTTAATTGAAAAAGGCCAATAGTTCTTTTACCGGAACTGTTGACCTATTTATTGCTAATATTTGTACTAGTTATTATTTGATTAAAATCTTTGTCTCAGATTTTAAATCAGTATAGTATTATATCCCAACTTCTATGAGGAAATGTAATCTCTTATATCTAATTCAAAACTGCTCCTTTACAGCCGGAAGAAACACTTTTCGCATATCTCTTAAGGTATCCGGTAGTAATCCTTGGCTGTCTGGGCTGCCATTTCCGCCTGCGTTTATCTAATTCTTCTTCGCTTAAAAGTACCTGAATGGTACATTCCGGAATATTGATTTCAATAATATCTCCATTTTCAATAAGAGCTATATTCCCCCCGTCCGCTGCCTCCGGTGACACATGACCGATAGCGGCTCCTCTCGTTGCTCCGCTGAAACGTCCGTCTGTAATAAGAGCAACGGTACTTCCTAAACCTCTTCCCATAATTGCAGAGGTAGGATTTAACATTTCACGCATTCCCGGACCGCCTTTCGGACCTTCATAACGGATTACCACAACATCCCCGCTCATTATACTTCCGCTATTAATTGCAGTAAGGGCATCTTCTTCACAGTCAAAAACTCTTGCCGTACCTTTGTGGCATAACATCTCTTCTGCTACTGCGGAGCGTTTTACAACACAGCCGTCCGGTGCAATATTTCCTTTTAATACTGCAATTCCCCCTGTTTTGCTGTAAGGCTCTTCTATTGTTTTGATAATATTCGTATCTTTTATCCGGCATCCGGATATATTTTCCGCAACCGTCTTACCGGTACAGGTTAAAAGTCCGGTATGTAATAAGCCCAGTTTATTTATTTCATTTATAACCGCATATACTCCGCCCGCTTCATTTAGCTCCTCAATGAAATGGTCACCCACGGGTGCAAGATGACATAATGTTGGAGTTTTTGCAGATATTTCATTCGCTTTATCTAAATTCAACTCAATTCCGCATTCGTGGGCAATGGCAGGCAGGTGAAGCATACTGTTGGTACTGCATCCTAAAGCCATATCAATGGTAAGTGCATTATAAAAGGCGCCTTCTGTCAATATATCTCTGGGGCGGATATCCTTTTCCACTAATTCCATAATCTTCATACCTGCCTGTTTGGCAAGTCGGATTCGCTCTGAGTAAACAGCCGGAATCGTTCCGTTTCCTTTAAGTCCCATACCCAGTACTTCCGTCAGGCAGTTCATACTGTTCGCCGTAAACATTCCGGAACAGGATCCGCAGGTAGGACAAGCTTTATTTTCATAATCGCATAATGTAGCAGCGTCAATTTCCCCTGCACCATATCGGCTGACCGCTTCCGAAACGGTGGAATAGCTGATTTTTTTACCGTTTACGGTACCTGCTAACATGGGACCTCCGCTGACAAATATGGTGGGGATATTTACCCTGGCAGCCGCCATCAAAAGACCCGGTACGTTCTTATCACAGTTCGGTATCATAACCAATGCATCAAAAGCATGAGCAATGGCCATTGCTTCAGTAGAGTCTGCAATTAACTCCCTGGTAACCAGCGAATATTTCATACCCTGATGTCCCATTGCAATTCCATCACAAACTGCAATTGCCGGAAATACGATAGGGGTCCCTCCTGCCATAGCTACTCCCTGCTTTACTGCCGCTACAATCTTATCCAGATTCATATGCCCCGGAACGATTTCATTATAGGAACTTACAATTCCGATTAAGGGCTTATTAATTTCTTCCTCCGTTAACCCCAAAGCATGAAGTAACGCTCTTTGGGGAGCTGCTGCAATACCTTTCGTAATTTTTTCACTGTTCATAAAGAATCACCTCTTAGTTAATTTTTAATAAATTCTATATTCGTTACATTAAATGTATGATTAATTATATGTTGTATGTTGTCTTATGTCAATATATATATAATACAACGCAGAAGAAACAGCAGGAGAAATAAATCCACAAGATAAGCCAGATGTATAAGGCGAAACGAAGAAACACAGTTTGCTAGTTTCTTCGTTTCGCGTGGGTCTTTGAATTATTGCATACAAGCTTGCTTATTCCCACTTGCCTTCACGGAAATGAAAAAAAACCTGAACAAATCCATATACAGATTTGTTCAGGTTTTTTCTATTATTTTTTTTACACTATAAATTTGGAGACAATCTCTTTTAACTCTCTGCTCAAACTGCTAAGCCGTTTGGAAGTACTGCTTATGTTATCCATAGAAGCATTCTGTTCTTCACTGCTGGCTGCAACTTCTTCCGTAATGGCAGCATTTTCCCCGGATATATTGGAAACCTCTTCAATTCGTTCTGTTATGTTATTCATGCCATGGCTGATTTCCTGAAATGATGAACTGATTCGCTTAATATTATTTAATATGCCCTCAATATTATCTGTCATACTGTGGAAAGTCTGATCTGTTGCTTCTACTTCCAGTTTCTGCTCATCTGCTATTATCTTTGCTCCAGTTATTTCTTCACTGGCTTGTTTTGCATCCATACTCAGTTTCTTTAGAATTAAAGTAATTTCATCCGCCGCTTTGGAAGATCCCTCGGCTAATTCCCTTACTTCTTCGGCTACCACAGAAAATCCTTTGCCTTGTTCTCCTGCTCTTGCAGCTTCTATGGCGGCATTAAAAGCCAGCAGATTAGTCTGTTTCGCTATATGGGTAATGGTCGAAAGAACTATTTCAACTTCTTCTGCTTCTTTTACAAGTCTTTCAACTGTATCGGTAACCCGCTTAAAAGCATTCATATTTTCTTCTGTTTTTTCGTTTAAATGATTTACTGTAGTCAACCCAGTATCAATTAATTCAAAAGTTTCTTCTGCCGATTGATTTATGGTAGTCACTTTCTTTTCATTCTCCTGCATTTTGGAGGTTATGTTTTCAATATTCATTACGATACTATCCACATTTGCCGCCTGCTCGGATGCCCCGGAAGCAATATTTTGTATGGAATTGGTTACCTCATTAATCGACTTTTCATTTTCAACAATAGAATTATTTAAGCCTTCCGCCGATATTGCCACATTGTCGGAACTGCTTTTAATATGTATAATAATTTCCCTTATATTCGCAATAAATTCCGTAACGGTACGGCCAAGTATCTCTAACTCATCACCTGTCTTTATCTCAATTCTTTTAGTTAAATCTCCGCCGGAATGGCTTAATTCTTCAAATCTGGAGATTAACTGATGTATCGGTATTACAATCTTCTTTGACAAAAATATAGCCAATACAAACATCACTAGCATGTTTAAACAGGTATTAAGGATTATGCTGATTAATAATTTTGTCTTCTCTGCATTAATCTTACCGGCATCGATATCGATACCGATAATAGCGACAACCGCACCGCTTTCGTTCCATATCGGTGCATATCCCGAAAGTGTACTTCCGTATTTATCGGAAGTAATATGTTTATCTGCTGAAGCCCCGCCATTAAACGAAATTTCCATCGCCGGAAGATATTCGTATTCTTCACCGAAAGCCACCGGTTCTTCAATAGCAGCATCAATAATAAACTGGGTTTGCTCTTTTCCTTTAAGGATTAAGGTATATACGTCATTTACTCCGGTTTTAGCCATAAATTCCTGTAGACTTGTTCTGATAGCGTTGAATTCTTCACTTGAAGCAGATTCAGGAGAATTTAACTTTTCATGCTGTTCTCCATCAACCAGTAATGCTGCCGCACTGGCCAGTTTGGTAACCTCCTGCCTTATATCCGATAACATTCTCGCACTGTTATTGTAATAATTGAAAATACCGGAAGTAACAGATAATATCAAGCCTAATAGAACAAAATTAAGCACCAGTTTTGCCCGGATGCTTTTAAATATTTTTACTTTCATTTTTTTATCCTCGTTGTTCTTCTTTTTCAGTAAAGGCGGCATCGGAAGTTACCCAAAGCTGGATGCCTGTAGAATGATTTATATTTTTCTAATATATCATAGAGTTGTTTCGTATGCAATAAATTATTAAATTGGTAAATGGTGGTAAATCAGATGTCAAGTTCTTTCATGGCATGGAGAATATGCAGCTTCATTGCCGTCTTTGCTCCCATTGGATTCCGCTGTTCCAAAAACTCCATAATCATACGGTGATCGTTTAAAGTATCCTTAACCGCCTGTTCATTTTTCTTTGAAAGAGTGACCCCTTTGTGAATTGCCTGATAAATAATCGGCATTAGTTTATTCATAAATTCATTATGGGTTGCTTTGGCTATGGACTTATGAAAAGCCTGCTCTTCTTCCGTTCTATCTTCTCCATTAATGATTTTTTGCTCAACCCTTCTGCCATATTGTATAATTCTCTTTAATTCATTTTCCGTGGCACGCTCCGTGGCATAATAAGCTGCTTCCGGTTCAAATATCAGACGCATCTCATATAAATCCTTAGCATCTACTTTAACACTGTTAAATTCCTCGAATCCAAAATTCTCCCTATTGTTGGCGTAACTCGTTACAAAGGTACCTTTTCCCCTTCTTATCTCCAGAACATCACTGGTTACCAGAATTCGAATGGCTTCCCGCAGTGTAGTCCGGCTGATATTTAATTCCGTCGATAATTCATTTTCATTGGGCAATTTATCTCCCGGAAGAAAACGCTTCTCAATTGTTATCATGGATAAAATATCATCAGCTATTCGCTCCGATAACATTTTTGACTTGGGCATATTTATAATTCCTTTCAATAAAAACTATGATAGATAATTGCGAAACTCCAATATTGTATCTACATATCATCCAATTGATACAATGTTAGAGCTGAATTTTGCCCTGAGGGTAACTGAAGCTATAAAATTCGTATCAATTGGATGGTATATTCGAAAAACTACATAGTTTCGCAATTACCTATATAACTATGAAATAACTGATTATTCTAATCATACTACAAAAGATGTAATGTAGCAATGGGGATGTCTGATGTCTGAATTAATCCTTTTGATTCGATACTCTTTGTGACATACATAAAAAATAAAAAACCGGTATACCATGGGTTAGCAATTCGTCATGCTTTCCTGGTATACCGGCTATATTTTATAGTTTCGCAATGAAACCCTGTGCCTAACAATTTGTTGTATCCAGATACTATAATTGCGCCTGGGATACTTTACCGGTATCCGTTATCGGATCCGGATTCATGTCTTTCAAATCTTTAATATTTTCTTCGTCCTGAATCTCACCTGCAGGTCTTCTGATTTCCTGGGCAGAAAGGGTGGGTTCTGATGAATGTTCCAGATTTACTCCAAGTTTATCTAAAGTAATAAATTTTAATAAGGTATCCATAACGGTATTGCTGCCGGTATCACCCTGACTGCCGTTTCCGTTACCCATGTTAACGACTGTTCTAGGTACAATGTCTACCTGTGAATTCTTAATTGCATCTGCCAGTTTATCAACAACTTCCTGAATAACCCTGTATTCAGCCCCGCCATATGCCTTAACCTGGGCGTCAATAGCCTGAGCTCTTGCCAGACCGACATTAGTCTCTTTGGAAGCTTCTGCCTCACCTTCTAAGCGTATTCTGGAGGAATTCGCCTTAGCAAGGGCAACAATCTGATTTGCTTCCTGTTCTGCTTTACTTGCAAGTGCTGCACCGCTGTTTCCTTCAATTTCAATCTGGATTTTAGATTTGGTTAAGAAGCTTTGCTGTTCAGCAATAGCCTGAGCTTCCCTGAGTGATTTCTCACTTTCAGCTGCGGACTGTTGTTTTTGATAGGTAATCTTCTTTTCTTCTGCAATCTGTCTTTCCCTTAATTGGGTTAAGATATTTTCAATCTGCAAGTCATTTGCCGTTGTTTTCGGCGTACCAATAAGAACTTCTTCCAACTGCAGATTATACTTCTGGAATTTTTCTTTCATTTCAAGAACAGCCCGTTCACGGATTTCACTACGTTCCTGAATTAACTCTATCAATGTCTTAGTCTGGGCTACATCTTTAAAATATGCGCTGACTAACGGGTCTAAGGATTGGTTGACCAGCATATTAATGTCACCGAATCTTTGGATTACCCAAGGAGCCTGCTTATAGTCTATATGCATAACAACGGATAACGGAAGGGAGGGTTCAAATGCATCCTTGGTTATTATGTCAACTTCCGTGAGGTTTTCATCATATTTGTGTTCACCGGTTTCGGTTTTGTTCCACTTTAAGATAATATTGGTTGTCGGAACCAATACAACTTTACCTGCATCGGTATTAAATGCATACTTACCTGGCATTAAAGGTTTTTCCAAAACACCTTTGCAGCCTACTCCGACTAACTCACCATGTTTATAATCGGCACCTGTGGTGTCCACGCCCTCTTTACCGAAGAAAGATACGACAACACCTACAAAACCAATAGGGACTACGGTTTTCGGTCTGAATTCCACGGTTGCAAATAAGCGGTTTACATAATACGTACCATCTGTTAAGACCTGAATCTGCTTACCTCTTCTGCCGCCAAGTTCTAAGAATTTCTCCGGATCCTGGAAATTAGAATGTTCCGGTCCAACATCTTCTGCGATAATTTCTCCCTGTTCCAGAGGCAGGCCATCATGTACGGTTACGATACCCATTAGGTCACTGGATTCGTTTCCGTTACCCATAATTACAATTGGGCTGAACGCATTTCTTGCGGCAAGTGTCTGCTGCATGCTCACAAGTTCGGAACGTTCCTGTTTGGAACCGGTGTTAATTGCTTTTATATCACTTGGGGTAATTACGATAAATTGTGCTAAATTTATTGCGTAAGTACCTTCTCTTAGTATTCCTCTCTGAGGTCCTCTTTGTCCGCCATTTTGTAAAAATCCACGTACATCCTGAAAGTTATTTGCTTCCGTCACTACCTTACCCAAGGTCTGAGTAGGGGATAGCGGCATACCGTCACGTGCAAATATATAAGCTATCTGACCCTGCGGTACTGTGATTAAAGGATACTTATGAATTTTATACATTAATACGGATTTGAAATGAATACCACCACGAAGCAGATCCGGTGAATATCCGGCTTCTCCATTGAGAGCAATAATGGAATCCTTTAAGGAACCTTTCATGCTCCACCATTTTTCAATTACTGCGACTTCGTCGGAATCTATTACCCTAAGGCCTAATATTTTGAATATAATCAAATACAATAGAAGTAATCCGCCGACAACAGCTCCTGCTATATAATATAACACCATATTACCATCTCCTCCTCGATATTTATATATATATGAGTTTACATTCCTAATCATACTCCTATTTTTCAACGAAAGCAATGACATATTGTGCTAAGAAAGACTATAAAAGGACCGAATTCTACTATATGGAATTCAGTCCCCAAAATTATTTTATCTTCATTACCTTTCTTACAATACCTACCATGGGTTTATAGAAAAAACCCTCCATCTCTTTACTTACCGTCTTTAATTGGGAGCGAATCGCTATATGCTGCGGACAATGTGTCTCACATTTGCCGCATTCCTTACACCTGGAAGCATTAGCAGGTTTTACGGACATTGCACCAAGAGTCTGCATATATTTCCACCGCATGGATTTATCATTTAACAGGTATTTGTCATTATAGCAGGAAAAACATCCAGGTATATCAACACCGGCAGGACATGGCATACAATAACCGCAGGCAGTACAAGGTATTTTTGTCTTTTCCATCATTACTGACTTTACTTTTTCAAAGATATTAAGTTCTTCCTTACTTAGGGAATCTGCATCTACATCACCGGCAATTCGGATATTATCAGCTAATTGTTCTTCGGTACTCATTCCGGATAATAATACATTAACCTCCGGATGATTCCACACCCATCTAAGGGCCCATTCGGCAGGGGAACGTTTATCATCGTATTTGTTAAACGTTTTGATTACTTCTCCCGGCAAATTGTTGACTAATTTTCCGCCCCGTAAGGGTTCCATGACTATGACAGGAATTCCAAGACTTGCTGCAAGCTGCAATCCGTCCTTCGTCGCCTGATTATTTTCATCCATATAATTATATTGTATCTGGCAGAAATCCCAGGGGTAAGCCTTAACTATTTTTTCAAAATCCGCTTTACTTCCATGAAAAGAAAATCCGATATTTCGGATTTTGCCTTCTGCTTTTAACTGCTCCATCCACTCCAATACTCCAAGAGAATTCAATCGGTCAAACATGGGTTTGTCCGTAAGCATATGTAACAGGTAATAATCAATATAACCGGTCCGTAATCTGGAAAGCTGTGTAGCAAATATTTTCTTGGCATTGTCTAATTTATTTACCATAAACGGAGGAAGTTTCGTAGCTATTTTGACTCTCTCCCGGTAACCGCCGGCTAATGCGGAACCTAAGAAAGATTCACTTTTTCCCCCATGGTAGATATAGGCCGTATCAAAATAATTAACTCCCTTTGCTATGGCATCCCGAACCATAGCAGTGGCTCTGGGTTCATCAATACTGCCTCCCCTGGTAGGAAAACGCATACACCCAAATCCTAATATGGAAAGGTTATCCCCGTTCTTTTGATTTACTCTTGTCTTCATTATTTCCTCCCATTCCGCTGCCCTTAGCAGACTAATTCCTGTAATAGATGCCATAAGGCGGCATCTTTATCATTGCTTTTATGAAAGTGTTTTTCTTACATGTACGGTCGCCATATAATCATAACCTTTAGGTACATTTCCTTTCTCATAAGCTAAATCAGGTGTAAAGCCATGATATTCTAAAGAAAGCCATAAATGGTATAATGCTATGCCAATATCAACCTGATTCATTTTATTATATATAGGTGCCATTATAATATTTAAACTTTTACGGCTGACGATAATTTCTTCCTTACTTCCGCTGATGTACCAGGGTTGTGAGTTCGATGCCGACGGTGCAAGCCTAACAGGTTCCAACAGCTCCTTACAATCTGTTAAATTAGTAATCTCGGTAAGGTTTTTACGCTTGAACTCGGCAATATCACTTCGATACAGCGGTTCGTCTGTCTTACCGAAAGCAATCATAATAACAAATTCCATACTGTTCTTTTTATCCGGTATATCTCCCGCTACTTTCGCCATACCCAGCCAACAGCTGCCTAAATGATTTGCCGAAAAATAAAGGTCCATCTGCTGAAGCAGAAAACCGGCATTTGTGAGATATCCTTCTTTTTTCTCCGAATATATGCAGATATAGTGGGGAGCTTTAATCGGCAAAAGATTTTTCACATCATTTGTTACTAAATATACAAACTCATATTTTATTTCTTTATCTAGTGGTCTTATTTCTGCCGCATAATTTTTTATACCTGATAAAGCAGCAGCATCAAGAGGTGTCATGTCAAATTTTCGGATTGACTTCCGTTTAAAAATTGTTTCATACAATTGTGAATTTGTCATCTTTATACCTCCTTCTAATTTTCATTTATGTAAGCAAGATATACATTCCACCTAGAATTCACTTATATATAATGCTTTTTTACGTATTATACCATTTTACTTACTTTATGTTAATAAAAAACCGGAGATAACGGAAAATTTAATAAAAAGATTAGAAAGAATAAATATTTTTTACAATAAATTAAAGGATATAGATTCTTTGATTCTAACATACTGGCAACATTCAATAAACTACGTTGGACTATGACACCCAAATAATTAAATTTATAAGTATTTAACAGTTTTAAAAACTGATAAATGTTTATAATAATATTAGAATTATCAAAATCCAATTACGATATATAGAAAAGATTTACTTGCATACAAATTATATCTGATATATCTATGGATATTCTGCCGGGATCGTTGCATTTATTTTTAGGATATCTGCCTTAAGATGTATTTTCATAAATCATTTGGGAGGAATATTACTATGCAATTTTATTTAATTGATAAATTTACAGCTTATTTTAAAAGTATAAAATTTATGATTTTAAAATTTTATATCATACCTTTTCTGGTATCCGGTTTATTATTGACCGGATGCAGCTATATAAACACTAAAAATCCGCAAAACCAAAAATATTCTGCTACTGTTGCTGGTTATGGCGGTGATATCACCGTTGAAGTAACCACAACGGATAGCGGAAAAATTGGTACAATGCGGGTTGATGCCTCAAAGGAAACACCGGATATCGGCGGCAAGGCTGCTCCCAGAGTGGTCAAATCAATCGTAGCCAAACAAAGCCTTTCTATAGATTCCATATCCGGTGCCACCATAACCTGTAAAGCAGTTTTAACTGCGGCAGAAACAGCGCTGCAGGAAGCTGGAGTTGATACGGAGGCTTTAAAAAATAAGTAATAAAATTATATCTTTTGATCTGTTGTAAAATTCCTTAATAATAATTACGATTTTTTGCAGCAGATCTTTCTTTCTGTCAATAATATTAAAAGTCAGGCCTCGCAAATCCGTTAAGCCATCAGGAGTCAGTCAATACTTCCTTAATAATTCCACCATTCCCATATACCTCCTTAGCTTCCACCACTTATATATTACATATTTGTTACAAATGTGTTACTATTAATTTGTTCCTAAAAGACAGCTAATTAAAGGAGGATATAAATTATGTGTTTCAATTTTGGTTCTTGCGATTTTAGTGAATTATGTAGACAAATATTAAAATATTGCCGTTTCGGTTCTTGCAACTAAGCATGTAATAGTTTTTTGTAGGCCCACCAACCTGGTGGGCCTTTTTTTTACCCCGAAAACACAAAATAAAATCTCATAAACACAGACTTTAAGCCAATCCCACCTCCCAAAAATAATACTTTACTTTACGACTTTATTAAATTTATCTGTTTAAACAACGTCCTTATTAAAGTGCTTAGATGCAGTAAAATCAAGCACTTGCATGAATTTTCAGAAATCACTTAAGTACTATAAAATACTAGTAAAAAATACAAAATACTATGTGTCCGGAAGTCAAACGGAAGTCAAATATATGTCAAACTAAGAGCAGATAGCCCGGTAAAAACCGGGCTACTTTTATTGTCACATTATGAAAGATATGTTAAAATATTCTTGCTAGGCACCCCGCTTAGCATCCAAAACGCGCCCCATGCTCTCCCCCAGATTGCATGGGGCATTTTATGTAATTTCATGTTGAATACAATAGTAATTTGTGGTAATATATTTTCGATCTATATGCTCCCCAGTATAAGATCTTGATGAACCCCATGCGCTACCCCTATTGTGCATGGGGTATTTTTATATTGACAATTTAATAAATTAATCCCATACTATTGGTATATTATTACATAGGAGGGTTATAAATGAAAAAATTCTTATCAGTGCTAATGACTTTCATCATTCTGATTGCATTAGCGGCACCAGTTCAAACTGCTAACGCTGCAACTATTAAACTTAATAAAAGTAAAGCTACAATCTTGGTGGGGAGTTCTGTTACCTTAAAATTAACAGGTACCACTAAAGCAGCAAAATGGAGTACAAGCAATAAAAAAATTGCCACTGTAAGTACTAAAGGTGTTGTTAAAGGCATGAAAAAAGGCACCGCAAATATTACTGCAGCAATAAACGGTAAAAAATATACATGTAAAATTACGGTCAATGAAAAAACAGTCACTGTAACAGTAACTAATATGCTAAACAATGATGCAATAACAAAATATTTAGGTACCATTAAATTTTCTAAGACTAAACTGAATGATGATTATACAACAACTTACACAATGACAACTGTTCAGCAAAAAGATATTTTGAATTTTTTAACTGAAAATTTTAAAACTTCCTTATCTGATAATTTGCTCCCTTATTATGAAGCAATTACTGTAAATAAGGATTTTACTTATTTCGTCTCAACGGTTGATAAAAATGAATATCAAAAAAATGTAGAAAATGATCCTACGGCTTTAGGACTATTTATATGGAGTAGTGGATATCAGCAATTCAATGGTATAAAAGATGCAGATATTAAATTTTTGATTGATATAGTTGATAAGGATACAGGTAAAAAATTTGATACAATAAATCTATCCGATATAGAATAAATTATTCCCGGTCATTACGACCGGGGATTTTATATTTATGTTAATAATTTCTTTAGAGCGGTAGCGCCCAGCTTACCGTTTGCGCTCCATTTATTTTTCTTTCGGAAAGCATTTACGGCAGCTGTTGTTTTAGGCCCCCATTCCCCGTCTGTGGCTATTCCTGCCTTTACTTTCTTATTAAGGGCAATTTGTACCGCCATAGTAACATATTGGGTTGTATGTCCAGAATAAAAGAGAGTTGTAAAATCTCCCTTAACCTGAAAATGAGGACTGTCCGGATTCGTTCCCCAATTGGCCCCTGGTTCGAAACCATAACGAGCCATAGTGTTTATAATAGCCTTGGTCTCTTTGTCCTGGCTGTTCCAGATTGCCGTCATAACACCATTTACTTTGCGCTGTGGTACCACATCAACGGCTTTCCGCTGGATATGTATACTGTTAAGTGTCCAGGTTACTTCAATCGCTTTAGGGCAGCTGTAAGCTTCAGCAAATGATTTGCTTATACCTGCAGCTGTACACTCTGCTATGGATCGGCCCTGACAATACAGATATTTCTGTCGTTCTGCCGGCCGGTATGTTTCTACCACTAAAGGATTTATACCCTGGCTACGGATATCAATCAGTGCCAGTTCCAGCATAACCTTAACCAGTGGGTTTAACTCATAGATATCTCTGCATGTCTCTTTTATATTCATGATTATTAGTCCTCCTTTTTTCCGCCTTTATCTAATAGATTACGCATTGCTTCATATAGGCCCGTGCTAGCCAGGCCGCTTATCATTCCGCCCAGAATAACTGCAGCATTTACATTACCCAGATTCATAACAGCATTAATTGATGTTCCGGCCAAAAGCATGATAAGTGGTATGTATTTGTTCGGGATGAAATCCAGGCTTGTTTTAACCACATACCCAATACATAAGCAAATGCCTAAAACCACTAAGTTAATGTAATCTGTTAAAAATGTTAAATCCATATAAATTACCTCTCTTTCTCTAAATCCGCTATGCGGTGATTAGCTACATTTAATTTTTCTTCCTGTAGGCGCTGGCCCTCTTCCAGTTTGTAAGTTCTGTCGATTAAGTTATTGTGGGCATGTACCTTTTCTTCTAATTGCTCTAATCGATAAGCAATTAAAGCCGCACCTTTTCTCTGGGCAAAAAATGACCCTGCCAATGTACCGGCAAGGCTGATTAATGCTACTATGACTGTTTCTGTCATCCAACTACCTCTCGTTATTTAATGATAAAAGCCGCAAACTGTTACGCCTGCGACCACTACTTTAATTCATTGGCAATTAATGCCGCTAACAAATTTGTGCTTTTTGCTGATAGATGTAGATTGTCGGCCTGTAGCAATCCCGGAACTGTAATATCGCTACTGTCCACCATTCGATTATAAAAGTCTATAACCTTGTCCGCGTTCGTATCCTGCAAAATAAGATTATTTACCCCTTTAACAATCGTCCTTGCTCCAGAATTATTATCTCTTGCAGGTATCGTAGACAGCCATACTTCAAACCCGTTCTGCTTCATTGGATTTACCAGATTATTTACAATGTTATTATAAATATTAGCTGCTGACATTCCGTCTGTTGCATCGTTAGTGCCTATCTGTAATACTACAATATTTCTGGCAGATGTAACTTTTTGGCCATAAACATCTGCAGACAATCTTGACACAACGTTTGCAATTCGATCCGCGCTCACACCTTTATTTATTACTCCAGCATTATAATCAAAGAATCTATTTTGTAATAATGCTGGGTATGTATCTTTTTGGGTAAGACCGTTACCGGCTGTGTTACTATCGCCTAGACATATAATATTGATATAATTTCTCAATTCCATTGCTTTCAGATATTTTTTATAAATAACTATTCCATTCGCTCCTAACCCATTAGCAACCCCTTGCAGACTATAAAAGTCAGAACCTATATATCGCCCCATTGCAATTACTCTTCCATTTTGCCTAAAAATACACTCTGTCATGTTTTCATAACTTCGCACGCTCATCTCTATATCATCCGTAGTATTTCCATCATGCGTTGGCCCCGTATAAATAGTTGTTTGTCCTCCCGAATTATTATTTATTTTCAATAGATTCATTCCGTTCATAGTTGCATTTAAGTACCACACCAATGCTCCTATGCAATCTTTTGCATTACATCTTAGTCCGATCTGCGGATATTGATTAGACGGGCTAAATACAGTATTAATTATAACGTTCCTACCATACGACATTAGCATATGAGCTTTATAAGAGTTGGAAAAATACACTCCCTTGGTTATGGTTAGGGTTTTATTTGTGGTATTAATAGCCGATGTAGAATCTACAATATTAGAGGCATTTTCATACATAGAGTAATCCGTACTAAAATCATCGACTTCTTTTATTGCTTTTAAGTGGGGTAAAACATTATATAGGTCCTCAATCGCATTATCCAGATCATCGATACCTTTGTCCATGTGGTTTAAGTTAACATCATTTACCGGCGTTGCTGTAGAAGGCTTATTAACCCAGCCCTGGCCGTTATTTATTCTAATATATCTTTTTGCCATTATGTATCCTTTCCAGCATAAGTTGGATATAAAGTATCTTCCGGATATAAATAAGAGTCCGGATATATAATATCTAACTCGATGCTAACTAAAAATTGCTTTCCTGTCTCAACTGGATTAGGGGTAATGGTGATTGCTTTTATTCCTATCTCCTCCAATTAATCCACCACCACTTCTATTACTTCTATCAGGGTCTCGTCTGCGATCTCATAGGTCATTTTTAATTTATAGATACCTTTCTGCGCAGGAGAAATATAAGCATCTATGATATGTTCGTCTATGGTACAAGCTCCAGAGGATTCGTTCACATCTTTTAAGGATAATTCCCATGACGCATTTCTTATGGTAAAGGCCTCTCCGGTTGCTGACTTGATCAAAATGCGCACATGCCTATATTCTCCTCTATCAAATCTAATTCTTTGCATGATCTCCTCCTATCTCAGCAATTCCACGGTATATGTATCAGTTGTTAGGTAAGCGTTATAACTGTCCTGTAATTGTGCCAAATATGAATATGGAACCATATACGCACTAAGCTGATTCCTGTTGACAATAAACAGCATTTTAGCCATGTAGGCTATGTTACCAGCCTCATCCTCTGCCATGATTTCAACCACGTACTCTCCATCCGTATCAAGGGGAACCGGTACCTCCCACCGGCCTCCTTCTTTTTGCTGAAATATTACATCTACTCCGTCTACCTTACCAAATACTCTCATATTAGTCGGTAACTGTAACAGATATAATGTAAGTTGCCCCTGCGTCTACCGGATTAGGAGTAAGAGTAATAGCGGAGATTGTAGGAGCTACCGTATCTAAAGTAACCGTCCTTGTGATTGTTGTGGTTTTACCTGCCCCGTCCGTTGCGGTAATAACGATTGTATTGACCCCATTTACCAAGGTCAAAGTCTTAGTGAAATTACCACTTCCATCTACCGTCACTGCCTGTGCGGATCCGGAATTTAATTTCACAGTTACCGTTACTGGACTTGTGGTAGCATCATTTGTGGAGCCATTAACAGTCAGGCTTGATTGATTAGTCACTAAATTGTTAACCGGAGCTGATACGTTAAGGACAGGAGGTACCGTATCAATTTTAAATGTTACCTGTTTCTGAGTTGCAGCATTTCCGTCATTATCGGATGCATCGAATTTAATAGTATGTGTCCCGTCAGATAAGGCCGTCGTAGGAGTATAAGAGCAGGTATAAGTTCCACCAGAGAGATTTTTCGTAATACCAGATGTAATAACCGTGCCGTCTATAGTTAACTTAATGCTGTCCGGATCTACACCGGAGTCATCATCAGTCACAGTCCAGCTGATCGCAGGTTTGTTATTGGATACCATAGCACCCTCGGTAGGAGCTGTAAACGTAATAACCGGAGGAGTTTTCTCTTTAACCGTTAAGCGTAATGATGTCCCCAGTGTTGAGTCCGTAGCATCCTTAGTGGTCTTATTTCCGGCCGTATCAGTTACTTCTACACTTACCGGATAATAATGTCCACTTAATGGATAAGACGAGTTTCCCGGAGCCGTTACGGTAGATTCATACTTTCCAGTACTACTGTTATAAGACAGGATGTATGTAGTTCCATTAATCGTTGCTTTTACTTGATTTATTGCCATCCTTTTCACCCTCTTCCCATGCTTTTCTTTCAGCTTCTATTTCCTGAGCTACTAACTGGTTTACCTGACTAGATATTTCAAAGAGAGCCATCTGTTTTACCATCGTTGGCATTTTGGCCTCATTAAGTACTTTTGCAAGATTTTCTTTCAACTCTACTATCTGTAGGTTAAATCCTTTTTCTTTCATTCAATACCTCCATTTTAGGCATAATAAAAGCACCCACAACTTAATGCAGATGCTTAGTTATTGATTTTGTCTATTTGTTTACATTTACTTCACATTTAAGTACGATTACCTGTTTATCGGGGGTGGTAATTGTACAGTATACATTTGCTTTTCCAACTCCCTTAGCTGTAATAATGCCATTGGCAACGTTTACCGTAGCGATTGAACGGTTCGAACTTCTATATCTGTATTTGGAACCGGCTATCTGATTTTCAACCCCTAAATCATATTGATTACCTGCATTCAGGTCTATTACATCATCAGTAAGGATGGGTAAGTTATCATCTACTCCAACGGTTACGGTTGATACTAAAGTATATACCTGGCCGTCAGAAGCGGTAATCTTACAGGTTATTTTAGCTGTACCATCTGAAACAGCGGTAACAAAACCATTCTTGGAATTTACCTTTGCTACCTTGGGATTGCTACTTGTCCAAGCATAAGTTCCGGATACCTTATCATTTATATTAATGTCATACGTTGAAGATTTATCCAACGCAATAGAAGAAGCAGTAAGGGATGGTTTTGTAATTGTGGGTTGCTCTTCAACTGTTGCAGGGTCCGTAGTTGGCTCACTTGGACCATCTGCATATGGATTTTCCCACTTTACACCATACAGCACAAGTTCAGCTTTTACTATTTCACCAGAATCAGATTTAAAGAGCATTGTTACAGTCTGTTCTCCATCTTTAATAACATAATCAGGATTTTCCCATTCATATTGACCATAAACTATAACTCCGTCTTTGTAAGCTTTGCCACCTCGAAATATATATCTGTTGAGTTCTTTACCTGTACATGCATCATAATCATCGGCGCCCGGCAGATTATTAAGGATCCCAAAAGATAGTTCATAATCGCTATTACTTATGCTTTCGATTGTAAAACTTTTATGTTCCTGTGCAAAAACATGTATAGGAATAATGATTATTGAAATTAATAAACTAATTATACTTATCAATTTTATATTTTTCATAATAATTACCTCCTAGCCATATTATTACACAGCTAAAAAAAAATTACAATGAAAAATGGAAAATTAAGCAACTTTTAATCTTATGACGCTGCAAATAGGAAACCATAGACCTCTTCGTATCTTAGACTTAATCTCGTAATCTGCATTACTCCATCGCTATCAGCTGTGTATGGTTTTTCATTACCATCAACTGCCATTCCATCTTTCTCATACCATGTATCAGAGCAAAACATAGCATAGTTATAAGGATTTAGACCCTCTTCTTCGAAAGCAGTTTTTACGTCCTGGGCAAATACACCAATATGAATACGGGCATTATCTCCTTTTTTTACTATTGCATCTTTAAATTTAAATGTAATAAAAAGTTGTTTTATTCTTTGCGCTACTCTTTTTTCTGCTTCTGTTAAACTACCGATTAATTCCTTTAGATTTCTATCACTTGTGGAAATTGTTGATGTTGCTGCGTATACTTGCGTCCATCTATATGACGGAGATCCACATGAAACTTCATTATCACCATAAGAAGAATGGGGTCTAAAGTTATTACCATTCGATGTTACTTGAGCGGTTCCAGTTGTAGCAGAGTATAAAATGTTAATTTCGTCTCTTTTATTATCAGTTGTTATAGGCTCTCCACCGTTAATTGATTCAACGGTAATATTATTACAATCAATATTACCACCAAATATCTCTGTAGTGGTAGAAGTTCCCTGTATTCTAACTGACGGAAAAGAAGCCTCGTATTCACTTATGATAGTAACGCCTCTTAATGTGCCGCCTGAAATCCTATTAGCGCTCATGGTACCGGCTGTAATCTGAGAAGCATTAATATTCCCGGCATATACCCATGATGTTCTTACTTCATCAGCGGTTACCGTTCCGGTTTTTAAATTTCTACCATCAATGATTGTTTGACCTGGAGTATTTAAATTAGTCACAGTAACATATCCGTTTAAATTAAGCTTAGTCGCATCAATTTTAATACCCTCACCGCTTAAGTTAATCGCAGCTATTACCCCGGCGGCATCCACTTTTAATTCTATCTGTCCTGCCTGTTGCGTTATCTGAGATTGTAGATTGTTCTTAGTATCCGTAATTTGTACTTGCAGTTGTCCGGCTGTCTGTTCTATCTTAGACTCTAATCCGGATTCAACGTCCGTTATTGTATTAGATAACTCTTCAACATTTCGCTTTAATACAGCTGATTTCCCTTGTAACTGGATAATCTGCTTATTTACACTGAAATTCTGTTTCCGTTCTTCATTGCCCTGTGCAGAAAAAGCATCCCTTAATGCCTGTATCCCGGTCAGGGTACGCTTAAATACATAGCCAGCTATAACATCGGTTAGGTTAAAAGCAATAGTATCCCCGACTTCGATATATGACAATCCTACGTTATTACTTTGGTATGGCCGGTATGGACGTTTCTGCATATTACCAAAGGCATTAATAGCTATTGTATTTAATTCCTCAGCGGACTTACCGTATACTAAAAAATTACCCTCAATTACATAGGCATTTGCTCCGGTACCAACTATTGCGCCTATATCGCCCTCTTCCTGCCTTATTTGCAGTTTATCAATCTCTTTTACGGTATATTCTTCAAATATGACTGGTGGTATACACATTGCAGTACTTACCTGAGTGGCGGCAGAAGTTTGCTCGAAATAGGTAGTATCATTTTCCGATACAGGGAATAAATCATCTGCAGGTAACAATGTCACTGCCGGATATAATCCGTAACTTGGCTCTAGGACAACATGTGCAAACTTCCCAAAGCGGTTTATATGCCCGAAACAGCCGTTTATTTCTTCACAGGCTTTTAATACATCCCTGCCGCTAATTTGACTTGGCTCAATGGTTTTAGTGACGATCATAGCGTCATTTGGTAGTGCTTTTAACTCTTCCTGGATTCCTAAATAGTTTAAAAGGCTTGCCCGAAACGCCGCCAGGGTAAGTGGAAAAGGAAGTGAATTATACCAGTTCGCCACATCAATATCTGCTTTCCTCATTCTGTCATAGGCTGTTATATCTTTAAACCTTAAATCATCCTGTTTCTTACAACTGTCTACAGTGTATACACCAAGCGGTACCGTGTAGCTATTTACTATCTGATTAATAATAAATTCCTTTCCGGATAAATCTTGGTTAACGTCAGCAAGAGTAAATTTAATAATAGAGGCTTCACAGGATCCAAATACAAGATCAGTATCACTGCATAATTTTTCTTCCAGTGAAAAACTGTCATCCACCACCTGATCTGTTTCAATGGTAAGATTTAAATCCGGGAAATATATAACTAATTCCTTGGGCACATTCTCCGCTACCAGGGGAAGAATATCGTTGTTATATAATGCTTTTATTGTATCTAATATATCTAACATTGTTATTCCTCCCCGTATGCAATGTATTCAAATTCAATAGAGTTGTAATAAAAATTACCATTAATGATTTTTTTAACTGTGTACTCTATATCCGGAACATAGAATACGGTTGTCTCATAGTCATTTATTTCATCGTTCCAGCATTCAACAGTGACACGATCACGGTTAGGGAAAAAAGCTTGAACAATAAGCTTCTGTCCATAAGTGAGCCAATCTTTTGTTTTTAGTTTAAAAGTAGTTCTTTTAACTGGAAGTATATTTCGGCGTGTAGTTCCCCGGCCGTCTGTATAACTGTTTTTATCCTGCCGGCGATTTGGAGTATTACTATATCCCTCAGGTGCTAATAATGCATTGGGGAATGGCGTTCCATTAACTTTTATTACATAGCCGTTACCTGTCATTACCACCCCTCCTTAATGTACAAAACTAGGTTTGCCGGTAGATTTATAATTTTCTTCTTCAGCCTGTACCACAGTGTCAAATAATACTTTACCGTTCGGTAGAGTTATAGTGACATGTAACATATCCCCTGTACTAGAACTTCCACCTACAACCCTTTGAAATGCTTCGACAATTATATCCAGGGGAGCTTCAATATTGGTACCACGTTTCTGATCACCAAGTAAAGCTAAAAATTCTGAATTTGGAGGAATAACTGCACCGGTTGCTAATTTAGGTATTCTGGGTACTGATAAGGGATTTTGACTCCATAACCCACTGAATGGTTTCGCTCCTAATATGCTTACGCTTCTTATCGTATTTAGCATACTATTTATTTTATTGAAAGGAACTGTAATAATAGCATTGATACCATCTATCAATTTGTTAACCACGCTTTTAAATACATCGGAAATACCATCTTTTATACCATCAAATATTTTTCCACCAGTACTGAACACGTTTTTAACATTTGTCCATGCTTCTGTAAAAGTATCTTTAAACCATTTCGATACATGACTAAAAGCTGATTGAATTCCGGTCCATATTCCGCTGAAAAACGTCTTTATGCTACTAAGTGTAAATGCTGTCTTGATATTTTCCCAAGCCGTTGAGAAAGTGGTTTTAAACCATGTTCCGGTTGCTGAGAATGCTGTTTGTATATCTGCCCAACGTTCTCCAAACCATGTTCCAATCCCTTTAAATACTCCTTTTACAGTATCATAGGCTGACTGGAATTTCGTTTTAAACCAGGTTCCAATATCTTTAAATACATTCTGAATATTCGTCCATAGATCTTTAAATATCTGGAGAACAGTATTAATAATAGCTTTCACACCATTAAACAGACCTTGAACTAAATAACCACCTATTTCAGCGAATACTGTAGAGGGTGAATGTATTCCAAATAAATCTTTTACCCCATTAATGATACCCATAAATAAATCGATGAATGGTTCAAATATTAAAGCGAATGCTGCAACTACACCATTAAATAAACCGAATACAATATTTTTACCAATATCGATAATATTGTCACCGTTTAAGGCAGCTTTAAAATATCCAATCATATCGCTAAATAACTCTTTGGTTGAATCCCAGTTAAATACAGACCCAAGGAACATGGACAATCCAGTTTTTATTGCTTCCCATACAGGTGTAAAGTCAAATTCATGAATAGCTGCAATTAATCCTCCAATTAAGGCTCCTATGATTGCACCAATAGGACCTCCAAGATAAAATCCCGTTGCCGCTCCAAGTCCAACATTCGCAAAAACAATAAGGATTTTGTTCCATATTTCTCCGAACTTTTCTGCTATTTTATCTTGAACCCATGCTTCCAAATCTTCAAATAACCCGTTAAACATAGCCACAAATGCCATAGGATTTAATGTTGCAAACATTGCAAGTCCTCCAGCTAATCCAGATAATCCACCACCCAATGTACTTAATATAGCCCCTACTTTTGCTAATGATTTAGCAAAGGCTAAACTAGTGAATAATATACCTAACGAAATACCTAGGTCATGGACAGTTTGTGGCGAAAGACTATTTATTGCATCTGCTAAAACAGCTAATCCTTTTCCTATTACATCAAGTGTTTTACCAATCACAGGTGATAACCCATCGGATAATTCAACTATAAAATCAACAAGCCCTTGACCGATTCCTATTGTGAATTTTCCTAACGCTTCGAATAAATTTGCTAATGCTTTATTCAGTGAATTCCAATCAATATTTTTAAGTAAATTGCCGAGTGCGGTTGCCAGTCCAGGAATACCGTTTCCTAATACCCATGTTCCGACCGGCTTAAGAAATTTATTGTAAAAATCAATTAACGCTTGTGCAACAAATGCTTTCAGAGGATTTAATTGTTCGTTTAATTTTTTAAGAGCTTCTATTGTTGGTTCCAAAGCTTTCTTAAGACCGTTTACTGCATCTGTTATCTTACTATTAATTGGAACTTCTTCGAACATCTGACTAGGACTCGGACCAGTATAACCACCATTTCCTCCCCCGCTATCATCAGAGACTTCATTTAATCTATCAATTGGTGACAGTGCTTTATTAGCTTCCTGCGCCGCCTTTTTAACGGATGCGGCATAATCAATCTGGGCATCTTTTGCCCTGGTGAATGTTGTAGCTCCGGTAATCAAATATGAAAAAAATTCTCCCATTACTGTAATAGCAGTAGTAAGATATCCGATTAATGTCTGTAATGCCGGTGTGATAGCGGTAAGTATTGGTGAAAAAGCGGTAGCAAGTGAATTTTTTAATGTCAGAAGAGATGTAGCCAACGCTGACAAAGTTTTATTTGTCGTTGCACTATACTGTGAAAGATTTTTAAACCCATCTGAAATTGCCGTTGTAGCTGCTGACATAGCCCTAAAAGCTACAGAAAATAGTAAAGACATTTTTAATAGTGATAATGTTTTACTGAATCCGCTTACATTACTATCCGCCTTTTTCATGGATTTCCCCATATCTTTAGCACTTTTAGAAGTTTTATTTTGCTCTGTATTTACGCTGGATAATTCTTTTTTATATTGGTTTAATTCATTCTCAAGTAATGAAAGACTTTGGTACGCTTCATCATACTCTTTATCACCAAAATACAATCCCTGTTTTTCCAGGTAGTATAAAGAATCCTTGTATCGATCGATTTCATCAACTAAATTCTTTATACTGCTATCTGTTTTATCAATGCTTCCCGTACCAGAGAATGCATTAGCAATGTTATTACCAACACCTTTCAGAGAGTTTATAAACGAATTTAAGGATCCTTTCAATGTTCTGGTATCTTTTTCAAACCCATCCGTATCAATCTTAGTATCAAATCTTAGTGTTCCGTCTGCCAAATTATTATCTCCTTTCTATCCCAGGAGTTTATTTAACCGATCAATTTCGGCCTGTTCTTCTGCAGTATATCGTGTTTTTAAATCAATAAGTTGTTTATTGTTACGATAAAATTCCTGTTCATATTTTTCTAACTTTTTCCCACTATATAGCTTTTGCCGTATAGTAAGCACATTACTAAAAAGACCTTCGCCGATTTCATAAAAGAAGCCAATAACAGTCCACCAATGTACATATTTCTTTGATCTAATTTCATAACCGGCAACCTTATTAAGTGCTGGGAAAATAATCTGTTCATCCTGTTCCCAGTCAATTACCTTTCGTGACGCCTTTATTTCTTCAAAATCTTTTCCACCATCAAGAAAATATACACCTTTTTCAATGGCTTCCTGAATATCGTCTTGAGTAAATGAATCAAAATCTTCATATAAACAATCCAACATGACTATAGTTTTATCCCAGTCGGTCATTTCAGGGTCATTATATGCCTGGAAGATTAGTAAAGCCGTCCTGAAGTCGCTCCGGATATTCCGCTGTATTCCATTCACTTCTAAACTATCAGGTAACCGCCCGATCATTTTTTCTTCACCTGGCTAGTATATTTTTTAATACGTGCTTCACGGGCTTTTACATCTGCTTTTATCATGTCGTTTATAATTGGTCCAACAACATTCAAAAACCTTTCCACTAAAGGAATTCCTCCCGGGCTGGACAATGGAGATTGATTCCCGAATACAGCATTACTTACCGGGCTATTAAATATATAATCTATTTGCTCATTGACATATATTCTAGCCTTTGCCACCTCGTCAGCTGCTTCTTTGAGTTGTTCAATAGGGTCACCTTTTGCATCCAAATGGACATCGGTACTTAATGAACCTAATTCATTTTCAATGTTCTCAATCGCCTTATTAAAACGTTCAATTAAGCCAAAGTCGGAAGGATTGATTCTTATAACCCTGTTTTCATCACCATTTATACTAAACTCTTTATATCCATCGTCAAAATTTATATTTTGCATGCACTATTCCTCCTTAAAAGGCGGATTTAACCGCCCTATGATTAATCCGGGGTAAAAGTCTTAGTTGAAAGTGCAAATAACCCCTTGACTCTATTTCCGATATTGTGAACATTAAAAGATATCTGATAACCGGTACTATCTCCACCGTAAGAACCGATTTCAATTAATGCATCTTCTTTATATGCTACATATGAGCCTGCAGTTGTTTCATCCTCTTCCCAGAGATGCACTTCGACTGTAGTAGTTTTCAAATCATCGAGAACAAGCCGTTTATCAATGATATCCTGCAGTTTGGGGAACATAGGGTCATCTTCATCCGCATAAAACGGTTCAACGGATGCCTGCGGTTCGTAACTATCGATACGTTTACTTGTATCTCCTAAGATATTGGGGTTACTTTCTACGTTGGCATTCATTTCAACACTAAGTTCTTCTAAATCTTTGCCGAGCCTGGTATAAGCTGCAGTGCTAGTTAGAGATGCATCTATAAAATGTGCCATGAATTTTCTTGCAATTTTCATTTAGATTAATACCTCGCTTTCCAAATGGTATTGAGCATAGATCTGTAACTGGTATGTTACCGGACCGGACAAAGTTCCTTCCTGATATCCATATAACATACCGTTTGCACTACTTAGTTTAATAAGCGTTCCAGTCACAATATGCTCATTAATAGTTACTTCAATCTCTTGACCTGTGGCTGCATGTTCAAGCCAATAAGCCAGGTCTAATAAAAAAGTGCTATTTGCCATTCTCTCATAGTCATTAATGCTTTGAAAGATTGCATATAGCACAAAATTGTGTTGTCTGTCTTGATTACCGGTAATAGATTCTTTTATCAGCTGATCACCGGTGGGATACAATCCATAATTATCAGGAGAATCCTCCGTATAATCAATCTGTAAATCTGTGATATTCGGGTATCCCAATACGACTTCTTTTACCAATTCAATTATGTTCACTTTGCACCTGCCAGTTTCCGGGCTCCGTCAAGGATGTCCTTTTTTTTATCGGCTTTCATTCGTTCAAACCAGAAAGGGCCACGCATAGGTGCACCGTTATATTTCAAATCTATGTTGGTTAACACTTTCTTTTCTCCTTTTTTGGCCCATGCACTTCCTGTAGCAGGGGAAACCATTAACTTACCGTAATAATGATATCTGGAATATGGAGTATTCTGATTTATTTCTCCGCTGCCTATAACCGTTCCAAGCGTAGCTGAATCAATTAAAATATTATTCTGTCTCGGTGTATACGGTACCATGAATCGAATAACTTCACTATCGATAAATTTCTGGACCTTTCCTCCTGGCTCAAGTCCCCGGGCTTTTAACATTATATCGGTAGACTTAATTTCTAAATGGCCATTAAACCCTATACTATCACCTACTTTCCACTTAATTCCCAGTGTTGCATTCTAGGGCTTCCATGGACTTTTTTTGCAAAAGAACTAATTGTGAATACCTCATTCTCTGCCTTTAATGCTTTAAGAGATGTGGATTGTGTAGCCTGTGATGTATTATCGATTTCAAAAGCAATATCACCACGTACAATGAGGTCTTTTCCTTTGCTTATCACAAGATCAGGAGCCTCCGACATGGGAATTGATACGTACAAACTGTCTGCACTGGATAATCCGGTTTTTATGATGCTTGCTGCCTGATCATCTTCCCAGAAGCAACGATCATATACAAATCTTATGTACTTATTATCCTCAAAATGGTACATCGTGACCTTTGTTGTCCTTTTTGCCATTACCCCACCCCACAATACAAAAGACCAGTATCAGCCAACCAGTCATATATAATGTTTTTGGATGTATTTTGGTCATTTTCCTTAACCTTATCACGGCTTTCATAGGTTGCCGACCAGCTTCCATCTTTCTCTGATACAATACCAGCGTTATCATTTTCTTTGTCTCTCTTATCGCATTGATAGAGATGTTCTGCAAGTTCGCAACAACAATATTGCACCTTTTCCGGGATATCAGCAGATTCCTTTATATTTCCAAAAGTGTATTGCCTAATCAAATTACTTGACTTAATGGTCCATTTTTTAAAGGACTCCTGGGGATTATCACTTCCCCCATTTCATCCTTATATGTACCACTGTAAAATTCATAATCCGCAAAAATATCGATCACGGTACATCACCGCCTTACTATTCTGCGATCATCGTTACAGCCTGTGTCACTGCAGATGCAGCAACCGTAACAGTACCGGTTACCTTGGTATATCCCTTAAGTGTTACAGCATAAGGATAAATACCGGCTCTTAAGTTAAATACGGCCTGACCAGATGCATTAGTTTTTATATTTGATCCATTAACATTAACCCTGGCGTCTGTAATAGCTACAGGTGTACTTGCATTATCTTTTACGGTAAAAGTAACTGCCTGAGTGGTAATAGGCGTTGCTGGTTCAAGATATGCGAATGGACAGCCAACACGATCCTCATCGATACGGGTTGCAGGATTAGGCAACGCCCAACCAAGGCGGAACACAACACGAAGAGCTATCATGTCCTGCTGAGCAAGGTTGTAAACGATCTCTTTTGATACCGGATCCTGAATAACACCCTCTGTGAGGATCTTAACAGTAATGTCCTGACGGATTGCGTATACTGCCTTGGAGAAATCACCAACAACCATCTGAGCAATGGCGGTATTAAACGATCCGTTGTCTGGGAAATACATCGGAGCACCATCAAGAGCATACTGAGTAGCACCCTGCATCGTCTTATTGAAAATAGGCTGCTTTGCATCATCACGAAGCCCACGAAGCTTAGCTTTCATGTTGGTGGAAGCGATTACACCAGAAACGGCATATCCATCATCTTCAACCTTTGAGAATACTCCGTCCTCTGCGAGAATTTTAGCATAATAATCAGGGCTGGCGCCAAGAGCAACATTGTTACCGGATTGTCTTGCTAAAGTGATAATATCATTTTGCCATTCGGAAGGTCGATTCTCTCCAAAGATTACAGCGGAGTCAACACGCTGCCCAATAGCTTCGATAACACGAGGAGTGACCTCACCCATGATATCAAATTCTGCATCATCAAGTACGGCTTCCGGAATAGGTACGATTACCGCCAGCTCCGCAGCTGTCAAATAGACATTATCCCAGGCCTGCCTAGATGTCTGTTTCATTCCGGTATCACCGTTAACCCAGTAAGCAGTAGGCAGGAAATCAAGCACTCGGATTCTCGTCTGTTTGGAGGTCATGTTGGGGAGCTTCTTGGCCATAGCCATAAATACAGAAGACTTTGGTGTATCCTGGGCGATAGCATCGACTATCTGCTCTCTTATAATAGCCTCAGCGTCTGCTCTGTTTACAATACTGGTTGCGAATTTTTGTAAATTCATTGCGATTTTTCTAATTCTGTTCATATATTACTTACCTCATTCTTTCTTTGTTATTCTGACTTAAACAGAGATCGAAAAGCTTCATTTGCTGCAGCTTTCTTATCTGTATTGTCAGTGGTTGTTTGTGTACTGGTTACTACCCTTGGGTTAGACTTTGATTCCTCAAAAAGATAACCATTATCTTTTTTTAGGGCTTCCAGAGCTGCTATAATATCTGTATCCTGGTTCTTAGACTTCTTGAGATTCTCCACATCCAGTAAAGCCATAACAGCCTTAGTATTTCTAGGTTTAAGAGCGCTTACTTTACTTTCCAGTGCAGACGTAAACTGCATATCAGCAATCTGGCTTTCGTAAGTAGCCTTTGTATTGGTTAAATCACTTGTTAATGTTGCAATTTCCCCTTTAAGCTTACTAACATCAACTCCATCAAAAGCCTTTAGTTTTTCCTCTAGTTCTGTGAGTTGTGTTTTATACGTGTTAGCAACTCCCTGTTCACGAGTAATATCATTTCCATTTTCTTTCATGATCTGCTCTATCTGTTCGTCTGTAAGTCCCATATCTTTTAAAAATTTTCTCTGCATATTATCAATCCTTTCATTACGCTTTTTACGGGTCAGCACCCATGTAAAGTTGATTTATAGTTTTACGTCATTCCGGACATAAAAATAAGACGTTAACGTACGCCCTAAACGAGATTTTTGGATCACCGCCTTTCTACGATTGAAACATTTTCAGGATACTGTTCCGCAATGTTTTTATATCCTATCAAGGCTGCCTTTAAAAGTGTATGAGTGATTATATCAGGCTTAGATACCACGCAATATTGTATATTGCCATTCAAGCCCTCTTGTATCTCCATTTCTGCATCACTCAATTCACCTATAGAATTGATCGTGTTAATGGTTAATGCCGATATTGCAGCACACACGATATCACGCCCCGGAATCGAATAATTCGCATGTCCCCCAACTCGGAATCCAATTAATTCATTATCCCTGTACAGTTCTGTAATTTGTGTCATTTAACCTCCAAATAGGTATAAAAATACCACCTACCGTTGTGATAGATGGTATTAAAATATTAATAACTCACTTATTTCAATTAATGACTTTCCGTTAAAAAACTTATCCGTCATTACTTCATCAATATTATCATAGTCTTTAGTTATGCCGTTATAAGTTACCGAAATATTGTTCTTGCTAAAAGGACATATAGAACCGAAAATATCAAGATATTCAAACTCAATATCATCAGTTAAACTTACTATCCACTCTCTTAAATTGTCCGGTTTCATAAGATATCTTGATTCTCCTTTCTTTCTTCTTCCGTTAGCTCTCTTACTTTTCTTTCAACAATTTTTCCATCTTCCCAAACTATATCGTGTGCATGTTCTCCATGCTGTCCAAATGGATGGTTTTTTCTATTACCGTGATCATTATTTGTAATTTGTTTATACCATTTACCACTTGAATTATAATAATTTCTTGTGATACCTCCACTTTTTCCGATAACCTGTGTTATAGAATTAGGATCTCCTGCTGTGGTGGTAGATTTAACATTAATTATACCATTTTTCCCGATATTTGCAACTCCATTTCCACCTCCCACACGTCCAAGGCCATCCGAATATATTCGTTCCCTTTGCTGTGGTAAACCCATTTCCTTAGAGAAATCCGCATATTCGGCCATTGTACCGCGGTACCGGGATTTTGCATTTATTATATCATCTTCGGAGGCACCCGCTCTATCCATCAGCTTTATATCCTGGCGTTGCTTTCGCATAAGAGTTTCAAGCTGTCGCTGTCTCTGAGTAGCTTCGTAGGTAGTATATTCTTTTCCCTTATAAGCCTTTTTCTCATTCTCTTTGGCATTCATAGCATCCAACTGCTCATCCGTGTAGGTGCGTTTCGATATGTCAGGAAGAAACGGATAATAAGAATGATAACAGTTCCATCCACAAAGACCAGGTCCAGTACCAAGACCACATACATCAATTAATTGCTGCCGATTATATACTCTACCCTGCCATACTTGGTGGGTAGGTCTTGCTGTAGCATGCCAGGACACTTCAAAATAATCCGTTCCAAGGGCTTCGGCATTCATTTCATTAATCTTACTGGTTATTTGGGTAACCCCAGTCATAATAGCTCTTCTGGATGCTACCTCTATTCGGTTATGCCAGCCGCTTTCATACTCGACAACTCTTACTCCTGATTTCGTCATTTCCTGAATTGTATCTTTAATGGCCTTGTTATAATTAAAGGCCCCAGAAGCAATGCACATCAATGCTTCATCAAACTTCTTCTTAAGGTATTCGGCTGTTGTGTGATACGATACTGTATTCCCAGACTCCACACGAAAAGCAGTTGTTTGAGTAATATTAAATAACTCGTTTCTGGTTTGCTTCTTAACCGCTTCTATGAGCTGCTGTAGTGGAATATTGTCGTCATATCGGGTGAACGGCTTACCAGTTGCCTTATATAAGCTCTCGTCCCTTGCATATCCATCCTTAATAATCTCGTCATAAATCTTATCAATCTCTGAATCAGTCTTTTGCAAGGTTGTTTGTATAGCCTTACGAATGGTATCACTGGAAAGCCCGATCCTGCTCAAAGTATATATTTCATAATCTGCAGTCCGGGATATGCTATTAATCATATTAATTCGATCAATAACATCTTCCATAATCCGCATAGAAAGTTCAATCATAAACTTTTGTATCTCTACTGGGATACGCTCTAATTCAGCAGGTGTAAGCATTGAAATTATCCCCCCCTACATAACAACATCAGCCTGTTCTGGAAGATTCTTAAGCGCATCCTCTAATGTTTCACCATACCACTTAGCACGGTATTCTTCAGGACGCATTATTCCGGATGCCAAATCTTTTCTGTCATCTTCCCGTTCCTTTTCATTATCGGTTACCACGCTATCATCCCAATCAAAAGTAGTTTCATAATTGCCGGCCGGAGCAAGATTTTCAGCACTTACCCAAAAGTCAATTGCATCAACCAAATCGGTTAAACCTCTTTGCAAGGCTTGTTGTATGTCTGATACTGTTGCATAGGACCTTTGCTTACTGGCCTTTATCTCTTCGGCAGTCTTTTCTACTTCCTGGACATCCGATAATGTGCCATAAGCCAATCCGCTGTCAAACTCAATTCGGCGGAGCTGCTGGTTATATCCATGGTAATACGATTCATCCCTAATATCAGGGCTGTAAGTATCCATAAAGGGTTTATCCGCTGCACCGGTATTATACTCTAATGTACGATATAAACGTTCTCTACCGCCAGGATATTCAAATTTATCATTGGTTTTATCATATTTCAGAAGCGAAGAGGCGAGATGCACTGCTGTCTCTTTGCTGTCATACTCCCAGTCGATCTGGTTGTACCTCTTATCAGCAATCATAATATGTTCCGTGGCCCGACTAAATACGGATACCCCAAGAGGGCTATCGGAATCAATATTATTTGCAATGGGTACCTTGAAAAAGCCGATTGTCAGCTTTTTAGCTCCCTGCAATAAGCCATGAGGCTCAATGTCTTCCCACTGTTTTACGGATTTTAATGACACTTCACTGCCCAGTGTAGCGCCAGTTTTACTCAGGTAAGCAAAGTTATATACATTCACTCCGGTATCAGCAAGGGAATGTAACTCTACTCGGGTATATATCTCTTTCCCCCTGGTATACTGTTCCGTAAAGGCACACTGCGTAATATTACCGTTGCTGTCAAAAGTAATTGGATAAAAGCTGTCTGCAGCATTATACTGAACGGCTATTCCATCATTGGATGGATAAGGTTTAAATACCATACTGCCTTTTGCACAACCGTACTCTACCTGTTTTCTAATATTCGATAACACGTTCTGATAGATGTTATTGATATATTTCGCCCTTTCGTTATCTCCCGTGACTTCTGACTTAAGTTCCAGAGTGACCAGCCTTGCAATCTCACTTGCTATAGATGCCGGTATCCCTGCTGATTTCTGACCACTTGACAACCAGGGTGCTCGATTACTGTACATTAAATCCCACAACTCAATAGCTCCCTGCATAACAGTGGACACATTGATACCGTCCAATTTAAGGCTCTTTTCGGCTACCAGCTTATTTAGGCATTCAACCATTTTACTATATTTCATCATCTCACCTCTATTCGTACCGGATAAACCGGGAAATATCTCTTTCAAACCCATATTCAAAGGCATCAAGACTATCTATGTCACTGGTACCATCATCAAGCCGTTTGTCTTTTGTTAACTCATCAGGATCCCAAAGTGCTCCGCAAAGAGCAAGCTCTAAGCTTTTACACAATTCCGGAACATAAAAAAATCTGCCTTGCCCCATCATACGCTGAGTAAAGCGGATTCTGTCATTAACTTCTGTTTTCAGTGCGTCTGATATCCTTAACCAGCCTAATCCTGATTTCCTTGCAGTGCTCCTAAGTCCGGCTATCAATGTTTTTTCTGCGCTATCACAATTAACCTGCGTTATGTAACCATAGACATTTAACACCTTTAAACAGAAGTCTACAAATAACTGTCCAAGCTTTTCAGGGTCTATATCATTTTTACTGCAGTCTATCCACTCAGATGCAAGAGCTATAATATTGGTGTATCCTCTGCCGTATCCTGTAGCTACAAATGCATGACCGGAACCATTGCCTCCAAAGTCTACACCGATGTTTATCTCCATTAAACTCTTAGGCTTTTCTGTGAGCTTAAAAGGATTTATAATCTGTGCCTGCGCATCATTAAATAATCTATACACAGCGCCCTCAGCAGCCACCCACAGACCTCTTATATACCTATCATAGTAAACAGTACCTTTGTACTCATTACACAGGTTTTCGACAAATTCAGGCGGTAAATATGGATTATCAAATATGGTGTATTTCTGACAATAAATATCCGCATCGGAATCAAGGAACTTTTTAAACCAGTGATTAGGGTTATCCGGGTTACATGCTCCATCAAAGCAGCTGTACGACTTATCCATACGGGATTTAAGCAGCTCAAACACCTGTTGATTCCACTCGGCAACCTCATCACCGTAAACATATTTAAGTGAGGATCCTCTTAATTTTGCTACCTGACTGACCTTTTCAGCACCAAGACAATAAGCGGAATCTCCAAACAGGTCAACAATATTGTCAGAGCCGATTTCCCCGACAATTCTCTGCCCGTATATCTCCCGCATTGGCTGTAGGATATTTCTTTCTATGGTTCCTTTCGATACACCTATCAGAGCGTTTAAGCCATCCTTACCCTGTCTTTCGCGGATTCTGGAGGGGATGGTATAAAGGTTATCCATATAAGACTTACCGGAACGGGTTGCGCCGGTTTTAACATTATAACGATGATTGGCATTAGCTACAAACTCCATTTGCTTAGGACTTAATATCAATTTGTATCACCTGCCTGCTTTTTTATCTCTGCCAACATCTCATCCAGTTTGGCAAGTTCATCCTCATTATCTTTACCGGTTGCTTTATTAACATCAACTTTGAGCTTTTCGATGCGGAGCTTTTGCTCCTCAGAAGCCTTATCCCAATTCTTATGCAATAGTTCATCATACCTTGTGATCATGCTCTCCAGGGTCTTCATTGCCCGGCTCTGTGCCTGTAAGAAGGTAGCATGTTTATCCCAGGCCTGCTGTACTTCCCACTTCTCGCTATCAATATTACCAAAGCCCTCTCCTACTTTTTCAATGGTCTTATCCTGCTGATCCTTAACATACATAAGTTTTTGTGCCCGTATAATGGCAGCATAGGCTATCTGAATATTCTCCCAAAGAATATCCAACGGATCCTTTTTCTCAATCTCCTGGATAATAGAAAAGGTCTCTTCCGGAAGATACTTCGAGAAGAAACCATGTTTTTCTGCATTCTTATTTTGTTCAGGTGCGCCGCCATCATTATCAATAGCGTTTTTATTTCCAGGCTGTCCACCTTTTTTCTTATGCGAACGTTCGCTATTTTTATCCGAGCGTTCGTTATCCCACTTATGGGTGCTTTTCCAACGCCGAACCGTCCCCTCTGGAAGATTTAGTTGACTTGCAATCTCAACTAATTTCATACCACTTTTAAACAGTTCGTATGCCTGATTATATCTTTCATCCGGTGCCCTCGCCAAGCTTCATCACCTCAATTCGTGTTGTTTTGATATATGAAAAAAGGAACCGCACTAAGCAGTTCCGAAATTTACGTTTTATATAACTATTACTAAGGAGGGTGCTTAACCCATAAAGCAGTAAATATTTATCCCTGCATGGGTTAAGGCTTTTTACTTTACTTACCATTCTTACTTTTAGTTAACATGCGAACTATAAGCACAAGGCTTATAATACCCATCATACATAAAACTAATGCAAGTATGGTGATTACTTCATAAAGCATATAATCCCTCCGGTATATTCAGTTTTCAGGAATCTCCAAAATTAAGAGATTCACTAAAATAATATTATTCTTTATATATAAATTTATGCTTTAAACTCCAATATTTCTATTCATGTATGAAAAAACACCCCGGATGATGCTTATGTAATTACATTCTAATTTTTCCTTTAAATTTACTTTCATAAATTTTTGCATCAGGGCAATACGTTTTTACTAATAAATCAAGTATTTCACTGTCTGCATCACTCATTTTAGGACCTTTCGTGATTTCAATCTCATTAATATATTCCTCTTTAACTTTTAAAAATATATATTCAAAGGGAAGATCAACTTTTTTTAATATATTATTAATAAATAATTCATTGACATTCTTTTTATTCGCATCTTTAACTTTTACTGGTAAAACTGGTAGAATATATCGAACTTCATCCTGAAAATTCCATTCTTTTCGTTTATATTTTCCAGGTAATTTAACATTCAAGTTAATTTTTGTTTCAGAATCATATTGAATTAACTGGGGACATAGTAACTCTTCGTCATCTGTGTAAATCACTCTTTTAACAATTTCCTTGTTTCCGGAATATACCACATATTTATCAGCTTCAAAAAATTCTTTAGGTAAGAAATTATTATTCGATTTAATATGTACCCCTTCTACCTCTATACAATAGGTATATGTTTCAAAAGGCAAGTTATGTAATTTTATTCTAACACCGCCCATGTCTCCAGTATACATATTCCATAATGACAATTTTTCTTCCTCAACATCTGTCCAGCAACTTACAAAATAATATTTACCATATTCTGTTAAATCCTTTGCTTTTATTTCTTCCAAGTCATCCATGTTTTTTAATGAATTAAATTTTAATGATTTATTTTTCAAAATTAACCCAAGTGATGATAGGCTTGTATAGTGGTACAAATAATCTGGTATTGGTTTTTCACTCATCATGAATCCCTCCTCATATTACAAATCCTACCACCAAATTCCATAATTTGCAATAACAAAAAAGGCATTCAAACATAATAGTCAGAATGCCTTTTAACTGGGGAGTATAATTAATAAGGGGCTGAAACAGCCTCCAGGCTTTTGACACCTGGCAGCCGCAGGAGGTTCTATACAAACTTCCATGATAGTATTTTATCATATTGTTTTATGATTTATATGACATTTTATAAAAGTATATTAATCGCATTATTTCACAAAATTTGACATTAGTTGTTGTTTTAATTTATGCTTTGCTATATAATTTAGGTAATATAAATTAAATACAAGGAGGTTCTATATGTCTTTAATTCACAGTTATGCACTTTGGAATAATAAAGGTGGGGTTGGTAAAAGTACTATAACTTTTCATTTAGCTATGCGGTATGCTGAATTGCATTCAAATAGAAATGTACTAGTTATTGATTTATGTCCCCAAGCAAATTCAAGTATGATGTTACTTGGTGGTGGTCCAATTGGTGAACAATATCTAATAGATTTATGCAGTGAAGCTACACCAAAATCAGTTGTTGGATATTTAAGTACTGTTATATCGAGTGGTCGTGGTGCTTCCTTACCCAATCCCTCTGATTACATAATCAAAGTTAATAAATATAATAGTAATGTCCCTGAAAACTTATATTTACTCTGTGGTGATGGTAATCTTGAACCTATGGCCCCTGCAATTAATGAAGCTGCTTCCGCTAAATCTTTAACCCCAAAAGATAAACCATGGAAATGGATACAAGAAATTATTAAAAAATTTATTTCTAATGTAACTACTAATGATGAAAAAGATTGGCTTGTTCTAGTAGATACTAATCCCAGCTTTAGCATATATACTCAAATAGCTATATCAGGAGTTGAAAGAATATTAACCCCTATAAATGCTGATGATTCTTCTAAAACAGCTGCTTCTGCATTAATAGCATTATTACATGGCACAATTCCACCACACCCCATTTATGGGTCATGGACTTATGCAGCAATGGCAGCCGAACAAGGAATAAATATCCCTAAAATTCATTTACTTATTGGTAATAGATTAACTCAGTTTGAGGGATCCGCAACAGCTTATGGTGCCTTATCCGACGCAACAGCCTCTTCATTATTTGATATTTTTAAGATTCACCCTGAATACTTTGTTTCAAGAACTACAGCAATAGCTACAAAAGAATCGTTTATTGCTAATTATTCAAAACCTTTGCGTGATTTTAACACTGCTGGCGTTGTATGTGCACATCTAGGTAGGTTGTTGTCTTCTATGAGCCAAGGTTATTATCCTGTTTATGGCGAAAGTGTAAAAGTTAATGCCGATAAAATAAAAGAATGTATTAAAGCAATAGATGCCATTGCCAGTATAATTTAATTGAATACTATATTTATAATTAAATGGCACACAATAAAGTGTGCCATTACATATAATTACTTTAAATTCCAATTGTATCTACATGTTGTTTACTACTAAAGTATCTTCTAATTCGCTGCGATATACTGCTCTGCTCGTATCCCAACTTCCTCGCAATCTGCCATTGATTCATTCCATCAATGAAATACATCCGGAATATTGTCCTGGTAGTACTATCACTGATTCCAGATATGTATCGCTCAATTTCAATCTGGTTTTTAAGAAGCTCGTCCCTTTGCACTTCACGCTGCCTTAACAACTCTGATATCTTATCCTGCCTTTGTGTTGCGTCAGCCGGATCAATGCCGGCAACACGAAATGTCATGGGAGTGTAGGGAAAGTATTTACTTGATCCTTTCACTGTTCCGAATGGTATAATTTCAGCTTGTTTAGTTTCCTCTATTCTTCTATTTAGGTCAGCTATCTCATTTCTTATTGCCTTATATTGACTCAATTCTTTCTCTGTCAATAAAACTCCTCCTTTATTCCTTTAGTACCTTTATATCATCATCGGGTTTCTCTAAGTATATCCAGCTGCAACCGAGTAGGCCGCAATCATCAAATTCTCGTAATATTTCATCAGTTGTGCAAGCCGTGCTTTCTGTCATTAAACTTCCGCAAAACGGGCAATGAAGTATTGTTCTTTCTTCTCCCTGTTTACTTTCTAAACCGACAATAAATTCATTTCCGCATTTATGGCATTTATTCTTATCCAAATTCTGCGCAAAGTAATTTTTAGCTACTTCTATCATATATTTTCCTCTTTCCCTTAATAATCCCTTTGATTTTCGAACATGTGTTTGTTATGATATATACTAAATAATCTCATAGGAGCGATAACCATGCCTAAGGAATCTAATAAAAAACCTATTCCAGTCATTGCATCTTTTAACAAAGAGGGCCAAATCATGCCTATCTACATCCAAGTGGAAGTCGCTCCTATTAAACTGTTAGAGGTCACATACTGCAATGAGTATGCGGACCATTATTTTTACAGAGTGTCTTATGTATTACACAATTTTTTAATGGACGCTTATTTGTATTATTATTTTGATAAACATGTATGGATGATAGAAGAATAAATTTAGTTCGCTTAATCCTTTCTCAGGACCGTCCGGATCCTGTCCTCCAACTTTTCCAGCTCATAACCGTTTAGCTCCTCCGGAAGAATACAGTTAACCACTATCCGGCAGCCGAACCGGGTCTTAATAGCCTGTACCATCCTGGGATTTACTTTTATAGTACGTCCTAATCCTTTTAGTTTCATACTGACCTCCTTTGTCCAATCATCCTGTACCGGATAGAGGTAATATTCTTCTTCCTCTACCCGATAAGATTTTATCTGTCCATTAATTACCTCTTTTCCGTCCAGTACATCCAGGTGACCAGATAACAGTTTCTTTATCCCTACGGAAGCATTAAGATTAAATTGTTCTTTACTGAATACTTTCATGCTAACCTCCTTAGTAATTCATCCAAAGATATTCTGTCCTCGGTAAACTGTTTTCCGCTCTGGCCGGAATAGATTCTTTCCGCCATCCTGACAGATATGTATTATAAATCTCATTGTCATATCCGGATAACATCACCGGACCAGTATGCTGTAGGAGCGTTTCCAATAACTCAACATGGTCCTGGTCTGTCATCTCATGCCGGTATTGCTTCCGGCTTCTGGTAGACAGTACATAAGGCGGATCCGCATAGATCAATACGTTGTCATGGTTAAATGCCTTAATCAGTTCTACGGCCGGCTTATGCTCTATCTGTACCATTTTCAATCGATGTGCCACATTGGTGATAACTGTAGGCAGGTCATTCCAATACCGAACCGCATAAGCGGCCTCCCTGGCATATACATCCTTTTTCCAACCACATTTTTCACATAGACGGAAACCATGTCCCATTCCAGACCGAATCAAGAAGTTCTTAGCCCGTTCCACGTCCGTTAATTCTTCCGGATTTTCCGGAAAGGCATTATCATACTCTGCTCTGGCATATGGAGTATATACAATCTTTTCAATCAATTCCTCTTTCTTTTCCCGGATTACCTGGAAGAGGTTTATTACATCATCATCTAAATCGTTTATGGTTTCAATCCGTGAGGGCTCCTTGTTAAAAAGGATTGCCCCTCCACCAAAATACGGTTCCAAATAACTGTGATGTTTTGGCATCTGGCTTATAATCCAGGGTGCTATCCGCTGTTTACTCCCTGGGTATCTTAAAAGTGTTCTCATATATTCCTCCTTATCCGGTTGTATACAGCACCTGCACTTATACCAAATAATTCACCTATTTCTTTATATGCCATTCCCTGGCGCTTAAATATAATCATAAACTTAACATCTCTTTTAGAGATTGACCTATTCTGCTTCGGGAAAACACCATCCATCATCATAAAGCTTTGTTCGACCGTAACCGGTTTAAGGATGCAGATTAAAAGTGCATAGTAATTTTCTTTCATACTACCTCCTTTTAAGCGAATCTTAATTGTGGTTGGCTATCATCAATCATCATGTTTGGCATTCGCTCACCGACTTTCAGGTAAGGGACATTTGCTTCTGTTAGTACCTTTGATAGACCAGGGCAAACACTGTTACCAATTCTTTTTACCTGCTCGGAGATTGTCACCGGAGTGCCATCCTCATAAGTGTCAATGATGTAGTCAATTGGGAATCCCTGTGATAGTTTCAATTCTTCTGGGCTTAACATCCTCAAAAAAATATCAACGATGCAATACTCATTTCCGAGTACTGTAATTAACGCGAATCTATCTTTTGTAACAATGGTATGCAATGGGTCATTAAGACTCTGTCCTGTACCACAGCCGTAATATTCCATAATAAATTGTGATACCCATGTGCATTTCTGTGCTACATCTTCCGATATACCGGCTTCTTTTAATCTTTCCCACTCAATTGCTTTAATTGTAACCTGTCCAAAATGCCCCGGGCTTGTTGTAATGGTATGTAATGGAGAAAATAGGCTTTGTCCTATGCCGGTCTTATAGAACTTTGTAAGAAATGCACTTAATAAAGCATATCTATTACTGGTATCAATGGTTTGAATGGGATCCTTAACTGACTGACCTCTTGGTTGACTGTTGGTTTCCGAATGATATTGAATAATATATGGGCTAATCTGACAATGCTCGTTCTTTGTAACAATTGTCGATAATGGTTCTTCGACTTTCCGGTTTCTATAGTCAGTAAATCCAGTTTGTCCGATCTGCATTATGTAAGGACTACACACATAATGACTATTTACAGTTGTTATAGTACTTAGTGGATTTGATACATTCTCTGGTTCGTTATCAAACTTATAGTTCAGCATGAGCGGCGTTACCACTCCTACACCATTTTTCTGTGTTATTGTAGATATTGGCTTATCAATGCTCTGCCCCTGAAGTTATCTCCACCATGATTAACAGTTACCATAAAAGGGTTCGGATCATTGAATACGAACTTATCCATTCCGCCAGCTATACGTTTCATAGTTTTTTCAGCTAATGGCTTCTTTCTTCCAAAAATTGATTTACCAAGATCATTAAAATTCAAAACTGTACTAACAGGTACCCATTTTTTAAGTCCATTACTTCCGTCCTTATTATGTGTAGGTTCTGGCCATACAATAGGCTTTCCATCACATCGGAATATTGCAAACCATCTTTTCCTTGTGGTAGGTACCCCATAATCGGCAGCAACCAGTTCACGACATTCAAATTCATAGCCAAGGGCTTTCATGGAGTTGATAAACTTTTTGTAATCTTCACCCTTTCGCTCCTTAATGGGCTTATTATTTTCATCCAGAGGACCCCATTCCTGAATCTCTGCCACATTTTCCATGATGATTACTTCCGGTAAGCTACCTGTAATATCCTGAATCTGAACACATAACCTGCGGACTCCATAAGGAAGAATCCTGAGACCTTTTTCCACCGGCTTACCGCCCTTTGCTCTGCTATGCTGCGTACAATCTGGACTTGCCCACATAAATCTTACAATATCACCATGTTTTAGCCTATTTTTAAGTTTTACTTTCATGATATCTTCTGTATAGTGGTACGCATAAGGGTGGTTTCGTGAGTGCATTTTAATTGCAAATGGGTCATGATTAATTGCATAGTCAACGGCCCTGCCTAATGCCATTTCAATTCCAACACTTGCACCACCTCCACCGGCAAAGCAATCAATTATTAATTCTCTCATTAATTACCTCCTTGGTTTAAACTCTTGCTCAATGATATTCATTAGCTCTGCTAATACTTTCCTGCATAAATCACTGTCATTATACTTATGAGTCAACTCAATTGATTCAGTCCGCATTTGGCCCCAGTCAAATTCCTCTTGCTCTTTGGCCTTATCCCACTTAGCATAAAAGTTATAAGTATCAGTCGTTATCTGAACTACCTTAGCAGGTGTTTCACTTTTGATATTTCCTATAATGGCCCAGAATAAAGAATTATTTAAATTATCTTTGTATAGTTTATAAGTATTGCTAAATGTACTTTTTACATCATTCACGGATTACACAACCTTTCTTCCGGTAATGGGTTTTACGCTTTTTATATTGATTTTCACAGAACTGGATATCATCTACATAGTCATAACAGATTGCGTCTATTTTATCCTTAAATACCCTAGCAATGCGGCCTATACTCTGTACAACAACGGCAAAATCTTTTTTCGGTGTAGTAAGATATAACCTGTCCAGACACGGAATGTCCAAACCCTCTTTTGCCAAGGAATACGAAGCAAACAAATACTTTTTCTTACCAGTTCTCATATCTTCCAAGGCCTTTACTCTCTCAGCTTTCGCGCTTTTACTGGTCATTTTTCCGCTTATCATGACTGCATCCGGTGAGTCTAACATTTTCATAAGTATTTCAAGATGCTCTAGCCGATCAGAAAGAATCAAATTACTATGGTCTTTATTTACTTTTAGCTGTTCCACAATCTGATAATTACGTACTTGACTAAATACCAGGTAATTCATTAATTCGCTGTAAATCATAGTTCCGTCTGTATCAAGGCACACCTCACTGGTTTTGATACCGGTATTGCATTTATGGACCGTAACCTGCATTGTCTTATCTGCAACAGCTTCTTCCGGTACTGTGTAAGCAATATCACCCACAATCGCAAAGGTGGATTTAATAAGTCCGTCCCCTCTGTGTACCGTTGCTGATAAACCGTATTTGTATCTGGCAGCCAGGCTGTTCATAACTTTAGAAAACATAGTAACCTGTGTCGGTGTACCAGCTAATCTTTGGACCTCATCAACAATAATGACATCCCAAGTGTATTTATATTGCTGTAAATCCAGTTTGGTAAGCGTTTGTACCGTTGCAAAAGTAATACCTGTACCGATATGCACTTTACCCTCAGTAATCTTCCCCAGAAGCTTTTTATCCATGTACATTGCCGCTCGATCATAGGACTGGTTTAAAAGATCTGCAGTATGTGTAATCCATAAAGTTTTCCTGTCTATCGATGCAGCCAGTGCAATTCCCATTTGTGTCTTTCCGGATCCGCATGGAGATTGTAAAATCCCACATCCTGCTTTCTTCATAACCTGAACCGCTGGATCCTGATATTCATACAAAGGGATATCTGCCTGATAATTAATAAATGGATTATTTGCAAGATCCTGTTTAATGTCAGCACCTGGTATGAACTGTTTAATATGCTTTCCTATACCAACCGGAACGATAAGGCTGTTTCCATCAACCCGATAAAGCAAAAGATACTCCGGAGTGTTCCCGGCCCATAATCCCATACGTTTTTTCTTCTGGAAATCTGGGTTTTTAATTATCAAATTATCCTGGACCCATTTTACTAAATCAGAAATCGGATCCTGTATGATTAATTCACTGCTTATCGTTATGTGCATCCTATCCCCTCCAACCATTTCTTTAGCGGTGTAGAGTACCACAATAAATCATTTTTATTCACTACTTTTATATTTTTACTTTTTAAAAATTCAAGTACTTCCAGGGAGATTATCCGGATTCCTTTACTGGTATTCATCGCAAATAAACCCTCATGATTTCCGCATTGCTGCCATAATGTCATGGCATTGCATTGATTTTCCTCAATTCTTGATAAAGGAAATGTATCATTCTTACAATCCTTACAGTCAAATACATAGGTATTACCCCTGTCTGGCTGCTATCACATCAAAAGGTTGTCCGTTATGGTTATCCTGTAATTTATGTACCCAGAAACCATATTTTGAAAGGGTATGTATAAATTCATATTCAAAATCTGTTCCTGCTTTTTTATTATTTAATCTCAAGTTATCACTCCCATGTAGTTCCCCCAGTTCCCCTTTTTTTATACCTTGGGTACTCATTGGGGAACTTATAAAATTCAGTATAATCAATGGTTTGCGGTTAAGGTTCCCCCGGTTCCCCAAATTTCTAGGTTTCTCTTTATAAGAGTTGTGTGTGTATGTATTCATCAACACACACACCAAGTATTATATAGGTGTATTTTCTTGGGGAACCTGGGGAACTGGGGAACCGCTAATCATCAAAGGGTAACCTTGTTTGCTCATCAATTGGTATAAAGTCAGTGTTTTCAATGGTTTCCTCGCTTTCTTCGTCGCTCATCTTTATGACATTGTACCTTGATTTTTTACCGTTAATCTTCTTACTTTTCTCCATCCTGGTTCCCCCACGATCATTATCTTTTAATAATAGCCCGTTCCGGTCTGCCCAGGTAAGGAAAGATTTATTGGAGAAGTTTCCCCTTTCGCACATGCTTTTAAAGACATTTGGTTCGATATACACGTACCCACGCTCAATAAATCCCCATATTTCGCCTTTATAATTGCCGTAATTATCAGGAATAAAATTATTTTTATGTATAGCTATATCAGACATAATAAATCCATAAGCTCTTTCTTCTTCCGATACCTCGTCTTTACTTTTCAGTAAATTAAAACAGATATCAAAATCCAGATACATACCATCTTCAAATATCTGCTCCGTTGCTATTTTGTCAGCTGTCAAAAGGATAGACATAGGTAATATTTGCTTATCTTCCTTTTCAATTCCCATTTCTGTGGCTTTAGCATAGATCCGATCCTGGAAGTCTTTTTGCATATCCTTAAGCACCTGTAGATCCATGTCGCTAATAATTTCTATAAACTCTCTGCCGGCATACCCATAATGTTCTTTTACTGTACTTACAACGGCTGCTGATTCAGATATGTTACCAAAAATACTTCCTTCGTCACTTTCAAATTCAATTATTCGATTAATGGCTCCTCCCTGCATCGTTTCGCTGATTAAGGAGCGCTCTGAATTAGTCAGAATAATATTTTTCCAATATCGCTGTCTCTGTAAACCTATATTGACATTGGAACGTTCCTTACCACCACCAGAGCATAGACTGTAAACATATCCAGAAAAATCATCTTTCATTTTTTTTTGGATTTCAGAAAAATCATCTATGGCAAGGGGTAAGTGATTAAGAAAGTCCAGCCTGGCTTCTAATGCTATTTCATTTGCTTTGGACTTGATCCAGTACTTGCCCTCTGTTGGGTCTGCCCAAACTGAAGTCGCAACCATTAATGCGACAGTCTTTCCTTTACCGGTCTTACCATGCGTATTTATAATAAACGGTAATGCATTAAATTTATGTAATAAAGGACTTGCAAAAGCTCCGGCTAAATAAATCTTAGGTTCTAAGCGCTCACTCTGCCTGATTTTATGCATTAATTCAAGCCATTTAGTGTAGGATCCATTGCTCTCTATGCTCTTAAAGGCACCGGACAGATTATCCTCATTATCAAAAATCACGCTTTCATCATATGGAATGAAACTATTATTGAGCCAACCTAATTTTGAAGTAGATAGTTGTTCCGGTATTGCTGAATCATTCATGCTCTCTATGTCGGCCAGATACTGCACAAGAGCACGGGCGTTCTCACTGGTGACGCGCACGCCATATTTAGATAATCCGGTAATACGATTACTGGAGGACATCACCTCTTTGTCTACGATGATTTCTTTCCACCTGTTCCGGACCTTAAATGCTAACACTGTTTTAATATAACCAGTTTCTGCATTTACCAAGGATTTAATAGGCATAATTGGGTGACTGCAGGCTGTCTTTTCACCAAAGTTAGTCAATATTGTTATGCCCTCTTCATTCGCCATCCATCCCCCGGTAAAGAGTTGAGGGTAAGCACCTTCAAATTCTGTATAATTCCCACCGGTTTTTAGCGTAAAACTACGTTTGGATTTGGCAAAAGCCTTGTATTTTATGTCAAATAACTGCTTTACCCCAAGCGACTTTGCCCTGGCCATAAGATCAACTGTAAGGGTTGCATGCAGAATCGGATCTTTTTCTTCATAGAGTTCAAAGAATATTTCATCATTTAGGATAGTCTCTTTATTAAGTTCTGCTATATTTATCATTTATCCAACTCCAATACAGTTTCTAATAGATACACTTGATACTGCAATTTATCAATGCAGTAGCACCAAAGGTCCGAAAAAGGAGGTTCTGCAGTAATTATGTTACGATAAGCTGTAACACGTAACTGAATACTTCGTATCCTCATGGCATTTACATGCCTAAGTTGTTCTGCCTCATTTCTTGCTTTCCTTGCTTTCATTGCCATCACCATAGTTCGCCAAGACGGCTTATCGGCACCTCCAAGCAATTCAAAAGCCGTTCGGAAATTACATCCATTCAGATGCATCTCCATGTCAAAGATATCTCCTGTAGCTCCGCATCCAAAGCAATGGAATGAATCATCATATATTTTCATAGAAGCAGTTTTTTCAATATGGAACGGGCAGGATATAAACCCGTTCCTATTTATATTGATTCCATTACGATGCAGGACTTCTTTCATTGTCACTGTTGCTTTTAGCTCATCCTTGGTCAAATAAAATCACCTCTACATAAATGGAAGTTCTTCTTCCAGTCCATTCGGTATATTCATGAAGCCGTCACCGACAGCACTCGGCGTATATCCTGGGCCATAACCGTTATCTTGGCTTTCAGGAAGTAATTTATCCTCAGGAGTGTCAACACCATTTCTGATAACTTCTACGCTTCGGAACTGCATACATTTAGTAGCAAACTTTTTCTCTTGCTGATTATTTAAGTATTGTTCGCGGCCAAAAACTCCACCTATTAATTTGCCTTTAAAGCAGGAAGCAAACTTGTCGCCCCAGGTTACTTTAAACCCAGGATTTGAATTTTCCGCAGCTGTTATAAAAGATTTAAATCCTCTGCCGGTATTACCATTTGCATCATTTATTAATTGATATACAGTACAGCCCCATTTCTTGTTTTCCCTGGTATCTGTTTTATATTGTTGTGCAAAATAGTCTTTCTGATCACCTTCAGCAATATCTAAACTAATTTCCAGCATATTCTTTCCTTTAGCTGATTTTGTCTCTTTTACCTGCATTATTTTGCAGATATGTCCTCCAAGTTTCAGCGGAGTAAATTCCCCATAAGCCTGTACATTATCGTAATCATTTGGTTTTTGCATTTTTATTTTCCTCCTTATAATTCAATTCGTAGTAATCCCGAATGGTATCATCTACAAGCTTTAAATCGTTATCAATTTCCAGTGTATCAAACATCCCCATAGGACTTTTTGAGACGGCCCCTGCATCTGCCTGAGTAATAAACTTATGCACATTATTTTCAGCTACGCACCGGAGGACTATCGTAAACATCCCCTCTATACATACTTTTTCATCTAACAGTTTACCTATGGTCTTAGGTCGGATATCTCCAAAATCATTAACATCCTCATGCATGAAAAAATAAACAATTTTATCTGCAGGCAGACTTTTTATAACAAATTGAATGAGCCGCCAGAAGTAGTCCCCTAAGTCGTTGTAAAGACTAAATACAGCGTTTCCACCGCCAACAGAGCTGTGTTTTGACATAAAGTGATTTGTAATAAGATAACCGGCATCATCAATAACAAAACTTTTAAATTGGGCATTACAGAGTTGCTTCATGATTTGCTGATAATCATCGGTCACTACCTTAGGTATTTTTGATTTAAATGGGAGCGGCTTTCCAAGGACATTGACCAGGGCAAATCCATCATTGCAATTCCTAAGGCTTGTACTTTTTCCGCTACCTGATTTACCTATAATTAATACTGGGATTCCCATTACTTTTTCGCCTCCTTTTCAAAATCAATTACTGACAATGCTGTAATCACAGGATTTTCAGCGGGTACCGCTGTTCCCATTAAAAGTAATGTACAAGTGGCATTTCTCCAGAAATACATGCTTTGTCCAAAATTTGTACATGGACCGGAAAGAGTATTTTCCTGATCATAATCAATTTCATTTAAATCAATCAGATTTAAATGATTCATGTCCATCATTACCAGCTGCTTACTTTCATTAACCTGCATCAGGCGATAGACATTAAAGTGTTTGTCCAATAACACATTTGAAAGAGTAACCGGATATTTTGCTTCTTTTTCCAGGGTATTAATATGGAAGTAGCTATGAATATCCATTTCTGTCTGGGGCATAGGTTTTTCTTTACTTACGATAAATACCGTATCTTCTTCCGGAAGAACTCCGGCAAGCTCCATAATAATTGCTTTGACTTTATTGGGAATATAATTTACATCAAGCCAAACCATCCATGTACCGGCTATAATTATGTATCCCTCGTCAAAATAACCAATCCGGATACCTCCTCCCTTATAGGCTGCTGTCATAAGCTTTTTTAAGTGTGTCGGATTTATAAACATATGTACCTCCTATCGTATTCTTAGGCTTTCGCCCCGTGGCTCCAGATGCGCCCAGGTCACCTGTTGTGTTGAAAGTAACTCTCTAATCCTTTCATTGTTTGGAAGAGGATCCTGCGGAATACGATAGGCTTTCGGTAAATCCTTTACGTCCAATACATCCAGTCTTAATGGTTGTAAACCTCCATTTTTCTGTATATTGAAGCTGAATAAAGTGGTTTTAAATTTAGTTTTACCTATCTGCTTCATATTGGCTTCCAAAGTATCTTTTAATATCTGAGCCCTGTTTTCATTGGTATTTAACCTGGCGCGTAGTCTGTCAATCTCGGCCTTAATTACTTCTGCATCATATTTGAGACTTTTATATAACTTGGCATAGTTATCAGCCTTATCCTCAAATTCCCCCTCGATTGCTTCCAGGGTATCTATAATAGTCTGCTCGTCGATTTCTTCATCATAAAGCATATTTAGAACTGCATCATAGCTCTCTGTTATCTGATATAAGCTGCTCATTACTTTCCTCCTGTTCTTCCAATTCCTTTTCATGTTTCAGAAACTGGTCATAATTATCCGGGACATATTCCATTAATGCTTTACCTCCTGTTTTTGATGTGCTATAATGCACATAGGTTATTTACTACTGGGCTTTCCGATATTTGCGGTATCGGCAAGCCTTTTTTCTTTTTATTTCACACTGCGGGCATTCGTAACCGGCCTTAGGTATCTTTTGCAAAACACTGATAATCCAATATAGCCCACAAGTCTGACACTTGGCCCTCATAGTTTTTTCAGGGCTTTTATCTTTTCCCCGATTCGGGTATTCCGCATAAGTAATCTTCCGTAGTCCGATACCAAAACTAACTTTGAATCCCTCAAACAACGTATGTATCCCTGGGCTTCTCCGTGCTTGTGAAATGCCTCTTTGATTTCCGCGGGTGTTGATTCTTCAGTAACACGGTCCGCCTCTTCCTGTAATTCCGATACAGTCTTGATTATATTCTGGACGTCGGTGTCATCCACAATTACACTCCTATGCATTCCTGTTCCTCCTTTTTCTGTAATTATTTGTTATATTATGGTATAATCTCCTTACAGGCTCTGCCAAGCCGAGTACATATGAGAGAGGAGAAAATACTTATGGATGCTAATCTACACATGACCCCAACTAATACAATTTCATTTGCCAAAGAAATCACTCTTAAAGCTATTGAATTTGAGCTAATACCAAAATACTGCGATCCAAAAGATGGTGCTAAAGCTGTAACTGATTTTTACAAAACTACTTTAAAAACTATAAACAACGATTAACCTAGGTTGGCTCTGGCGGTAACTAACTCTGCTAGAGCCTTTACCATATCCGCCATTACTTGTGAATTGTCCGCAGTAGAGACATGGCATAAATTAGAATCAACCCAATCACAGATATTCTCTATAGTCTTATCTAGTTTTTCTAGCATCCCTCATTCCTCCTTTCCGATATACTTATATGTAATGACCGATACGGCCATATACGCACATCCTATCCCACCACTTACCAAAGCCTGTCTCACAGTTAGCCGGTCCAGCTCCAAAGATCCCGCTACTCCAAATACATAAAGTAGAGCCAGAAAGAATGTTATAACCAGGAATGCCTGCAGGCGTGATTTATACTTTTGCTTCATCAGTACCTCCTGTTAATAAATCAAAATATGAATGATTAAACTGGTTATTGTTCCGGATAAAGTTCCTATGAATACTGGATGGGTAATAAATTTAATTATCTGCTTCATAGGCTTGTCCCCTCCTATCCTTTATATTTTTCAGCTTCCTGCTGAAGATACTTTTTAAAATCCTCTTCATCTACTCTCCAATGACCTCGGCCTTTACCTATTTTATAAGCTGGTGATCCTTTCTTTCGAAAAAGCTCCATTGCTGTATCTATGGACTTTATTTGGAAACGTTCCATCACCTGTTCAGTAGTCAGCGCTGGCATAATTATTAATCTCCTTTCTTAGACTCCTGGCTATTTTTTATTAGCGAAATATAACATTTCACTAAATCTTTTTGATTAGGAGTAAGTAGAAAATACTCTCTAGCAATTTCAAGAGACTCTTGCGTTGGTACTTCATCGCCAGAATAAATAGTATCTAATCCAATACCGAAATAAACCGCTACCTTTTTTACTTTATCAATGCTAGGTTGAACAAATCCCCACTTATGAATGGTGCCGTTACCAAAACTGAGAATATTCTCTAACTTACTTATAGTAATATTTTTCTGGTCACATAATTTTTTTACATTATCGTATAAAATTGTATTCACCTCTTCCCTTAAGACCATAGTACTAATTTTGAAAATTTTCGCGTAAAAAATATTGACATATACGAGAAAATATTCTATTATATAAAAAGACAGAACAACAGAATTTTTTCTTGTGCATCTACATTGAAATTGCCGTTTCTTTAGTAGATTATTTAATTAACGCGATTTTTTTCTTGTTACAGCCTTATTGTACAGGATTATTTTCTTGTTGTCAAGTACTATTACGAGATTTTTTTCTTGTATCATATTGGAGGATAAAATGGATCTGCGAGATAGAATTCGCGCATTAGCAAATGAAAAGGGCATGAGCCTGCCAGACTTAGAAAATACATTAGGTTTTGGTAATGGAACCATCGTTAAATGGGATAAGTCTACCCCTAATGTAAAAAAATTAGGCGATGTCGCTGACTTTTTTGGTGTATCAATTGATTATTTAACTGGAAGAGTTGAGGGGAGAAGTGATACAGTTTCTAATGAAGACAATGTTGATAATGCATCATATGAGGATCTACTTAAGATCTATACCAGAGGAAAAAACAATCTAACACCACAAGAAAAAATGAAACTTGCCCAAATAATTTTATCAGATGAGGATTAATTAATAATGGACTATGACAAAATTAAATATGCTATATATTTAATCTATGAAAAATATGCGATTAATAGGTTGCCCTTTGATTGTATTGGTTTGCTTGAGACAATGGGGTTTTCCTGTAAGAAATATTCACATTTATCAGAATCTAAATATGAAGCCTGTTTGCGTTTAAGTGAAGATGCATGTACGTTGGGAAATGAAATATTTTACAATGATAAAAAATCAAAAAGAAGAATTAGATTTTCACTAATGCATGAACTTGGTCATCTCGCTTTAGATTCCCAAGATGAGGCTGAAGCCAATAATTTTGCCAGCACTATATTAGCTCCGTCTATGGCAGTATATTATTCAAAATTATCGAATATAAGAGAAATATCAAATATATTTAATATCTCTTTAGAATGTGCTAAGTATGCATATGAAACATGTGAAAAATGGGTATATAGCGTTAAACATTATGGAATGACTGACGTAGATTGGAAGATATATAATCATTTTTATGACGAAGAGGTAAGGAAGTTTGTCTTTAAGATTACTCCTTGTGCTTATTGTGATACACTAATTTACAACTCTAATAAACCATTATGTGAATGCTGCGATAAACCGGTATCGAATATTTCTAGGTTTGATAGGCAGAGAATTGATTTTATTAATGCAGAAAACTCATGGTTATATGGTGGAATATGAGTACATAAAAAAACCGCTCCTACTTGCAATAGGAACGGCTTAAATAGATACTACAGACTAGTGCCTATAATATCGCTCTCGGCAAGCATATTATATCATATCGGTATATTAATTCAATACCGAACATTTGCTCTAGTTTGACGAACCAGGGCAATTTTTATGCCCTTTTTAGAGAAAGGAATGTATAATATGGCTGAAAAATTAAAAAAACGAAAAGATGGCAGATATGCCAAACAGGTTACTGTTGGGTTAAAAAATGGTAAGCCAGTTAAGAAAACAGTATATGGAAAAACAATTAAGGAGGTTGAAAAGAATTACCGGGAACTAATGCTATTAATAGATAAAGGTGTTGTCCTTGATAACAGAGGTATAACGGTGAAAGAATTGCGTAAAGAATGGTATCGCATAAAAAAAGAGGGTAAAGTTAAACGGAATACAGAATGCGCTTACTCTTCTATCATGAAACGCATTGATGCTGCAATTGGCGATATGAAAGTAAAAGACGTTACAATGTATACTATTGAATCCTTATTATCAGATACGCAAAAAGAGGGCCTTTATAAGACGTCAGATTCTATACTAATTATGTTAAAAGCTATCTTCGATTATGCTATACAAAATGATATTATAGCTAGAAATCCTTGTAAAGGCCTAACAGTTAAATATGATGAAAAAACAAAACGCGTATTAACAGAAGAAGAAAAAGAGAACATTAATAACGCTTCCGGACTTAAAGATCGTGAAAAAGTATTTTTACTGTTAATGAGATATACTGGAATGCGTCGTGGTGAAATATTTTCATTAACTAGATCAGACATAGACAAAAAGCATATGTCAATCCGGATCAATAAAACTCTGATAGATAATAATGGTAAACCCTATGTGCAAGAAAACACTAAAACAGAAGCCGGAAAAAGAAATGTCCCGATACTTTTACCTTTGGCAAAACCACTTTTTGAATACATAAATTCTATCGATACAGAATATCTATTTCTTAACAGAAACGGAAATCTTATGGCTGTCAATAGTAAAATCATTTCTTTAATCAGGTAAAAAGAAAAGTTGGTTTAGGCGAAGACTTATCAACACATTGTTTCAGATATAATTTTATAAGTGAATGTTATGCTGCAGGTGTTGATGTAAAAAAGCTTCAACTATGGGTAGGACATGTTGACATTGGCACGACATTAAATATTTATACTAAATTATCAAGAGAAGTCATTAATAATGGTAATGAAATGAATTGTTTCTACGGAAGTCAAACGGAAGTCAAACCCCGAAAAACACAAAATAAAATCTCATAAACACAGACTTTAAGCCAATCCCACCTCCCAAAAATAATACTTTACTTTACGACTTTATCGTGTTAAAATTAGACTGTTAGAATATACTTATCAGGAGATGGAAATATGAGCAAAAATATCAGAACTTCTGCCGTGGACCATTTATTTGAAGCAATATTAAGTTTAAAAGATTCGGAAGAATGTTATACTTTCTTTGAAGATATTTGCACTGTAAATGAACTATTATCCTTATCCCAGCGTTTTGAAGTAGCACGCATGCTGCGTAACCATAAAACCTACTTAGAGATAGCCGAAAAAACAGGAGCTTCTACTGCAACCATCAGCAGGGTAAATCGGTCACTTAACTATGGTAAAGATGGATATGATATGGTCTTTTCGAGAATATCGGATATGAAAGATACGAATGACTAAACAGTCTTAACGACTTAACAAATGACCGCAAAATTTTTTCAAGAATAGGACATGTATGTTAAAACCCCCTCCGGTTAAGCAACCTAGAGGGGGTTTTTATATCTAATCTTTTTATCATTTTAATTAATCTTTTTATCATTTTAATTAATCTTTTTTCTTCATTTTCTTTTTGTCTAATATAGATTCATCAATCAACTTTTCTATCATCTGTTTCTTAACATAAACATCAAAACTAAGCATACATATAAAGGAAAAAGTATTAAGAAATTCTTTTTCTTCCTCGGATTCTATATTAGAAAATGTTTCTCTGGACTTATTAAACTTACGTATGACATCTTTTAACAGATTATCCATCTGGTCTTTTTCATAACTGAATACTTCTTTATAAATAGCTTCCAAACCGATGTCGGCACCTTTACCGTAATATTTTTCCGTCAGAGGATTAAAGATATGCTGGATATCGCTTATAGTCAAAATATTTTTAAAATAATAGATAAAGATTAATAACAGAATATGCTCTTTTGAGTATTTCTTTTTATTAGGCGGTGGTAACAATTCGTTTTTGGTATAATTATTAATCATGGTTTTTGTAAGAAGTTTATCTTCGCTATACCGCTTGGAAGATTTTAAATGTTCATCCATGAATGTGGTAACCTGGTCCATATATAAATCAATATTAGGAATATCATCCGGATTAATATAATCCAATTTCCTAATGCTTTCTATTAAGCTTTTTAAACAATCTTCATTACTCATATCCACTGTTATCACCTCTCACGTATATTATATAGTATTTAATACTAGATGTAAATACATTTTTATGATTGCAGTCCTTTTACCGTCCATTTATGACTGAATAATGATTTATCAGTAAGTAATGACTCATATATTCTAATCGAATAATATTATTCTTCCTTTCCCAGCAATCCATATAAGCATAGTCTTAGAATTCCCATTTTATATTTAGGATCTGTTTTAATGTAATTAGTCTGCTGCATAAAAGACACACAAGATAAGAGGAAATCAAGTATAACATCATCAGGAATCTCCTTAACAATTGCACCTTCTTTTTTCCCTTGTTCTATGAATTTCGTGTATATGGTGATTGCTTTATTATTGATTGCTTCCTTATAAATCTGTTGAAAGTTCTTATCATTCCAAGCGAATTTACTAAAGAGAGATTTTCCATAAGCATTAACAGCTTCTACCTTTTTTTCCATGATAATCTTTAATTTTTCTGAAAATGGAATTTCCTTTTGTAATATTTCATCATACCCTTCAATGATATGATCTAGGTATTTAATTAAAACTTCTTTCGCAAGCGCATTTTTATCACCAAAATAATTATAAATAGATACTTGAGATACATTTGCTTTTGCCGCTATTTCACTTATTCCAACATCGGTGATTCCCCTATTTGTAAAGAGCTCACCGGCTGCATTAATAATAGCTTCTTTTTTAGCATTCGTTCTTTTTTCATATCCGTTCATACCGATACCTGCCTTATTATTTATATCTTTCTATAGGAGCCAATTGACTCTGCTTAAACGAGCATTACGCTTTTATTTCTATGAAGCAATCTGCTTACTTTGATTATTATAGCATAGTTTTGAAATATATCAAATCATATTTCAAATCATATTGACAAAACTTATTTCTATGTATATTATGAAATATAGCATATCAAATTTCAAAACCTTTATGGAGGGATACTATGAATTCTTATGTATTAAGTTTTAAAGAAATAAAAAATAATAATCTTTCAAAAGTGGGCGGGAAAGGCTTAAACCTGGGGGAATTATCTAAAATTGCAGGAATAGAAGTACCAGATGGATTTTGTGTAACTACCGATGCTTATAAAAAAGCCATGGACAAAAATGATGAATTACATGATTTAATAGATACATTATCAAAAACAAAAGCGATAGAAAGAGGGCAGATCGTTACATTAAGTGAAAGTATCCGTAATATTATTGAACATTTTACGATACCTCTAGATGTTGAAGAAGAAATTACGAGAGCGTTATCAAAATATGAAAATAACCAAGGATTTGCAATTCGATCCAGCGCCACCGCCGAAGACCTTCCTCATGCATCTTTTGCCGGACAGCAGGATACTTACTTAAATATCATAGGAAAAAAAGATATACTTAATCATATCGTCCGCTGTTGGGCTTCCCTTTTTACTGACCGCGCTGTCACCTACCGTATACAAAATGGTTTCGATCACAGAAAAGTATTGCTCTCCGTTGTAATTCAAAAGATGATTCTATCCGAAGCTTCAGGTATAATGTTTACTGCTGATCCTATGACATCGGACCGTAAAACCTTATCCATTGATGCAGGATTCGGATTGGGTGAAGTATTGGTATCAGGTCTTGTAAATCCCGACATCTACAAAATCAGGGACGGAAAAATTACCGGTAAGACTTTAGGAACACAACAGTTTCAATTAAAACCGGATCAAAATGGAGGAGTTAAAGAGATACAATTAGGAAAAGAAATGAAACCCAATACTGTATTATCCGATTCTCAAATCTTGGCTTTGGCTTTGGCGGGCAAGAAGATTGAAGCTCATTTTGGCGCACCGCAAGATATTGAATGGTGCTTGGTTAATAATAAATTCTATATTGTACAAAGCCGTTCTATCACCACGTTATTTCCATTGCCGGAGGTCACGTCTGCCAAGGAACCGCGTGTATATATGTCAATTGGTCATACTCAGATGATGACAGATACCATAAAACCACTTGGAATGTCATTTTTTGAAATGCTCACGGATTCAGTTATGGAGAAAATCGGCGGCCGAATTTATGCTGATATTACCCATGACTTATCTTCTGCTATGGGAAAAAATCGATTGTTACTGGCATCGGGAAAACAGGATCCGTTAATACAAAATGCCCTTAAGAATTTAATTTCAGATAAGCAATTCATGGAATTACTGCCAAAAGGAAAGAGAAATATAAAAGGAGGAATTTTTACATTTTCCTCTTTCAAGGAGACTTATAAAATCTATAAGAAGAATAATCCTGCAATTATAAAGGATTTAATTCAGGAATTCGAGAATGAAATAACTGTAACAAAGGAGCATTTGGATAGCCTGACAGGAGAAGAGGTTCTAAAATTTATCAAAAATGACCGTAAAGCACTTTATGATATGGCGTATCACCCTGGGATGTTAGGTGCAATTATAGCTGCCATCCTTGTAAATGATTCCATAAATAAGAAAGTTGAAAAATGGTTGGGTATTAAAAATGCAGCTGATATTTTAACCAAGTCTTTAGACAATAATATAACGACCCAGATGGGATTGAATCTATGTGATGTCGCTGATTCCATACGGGAATATCCTGAAATATATCATTTTCTATCCGATAATCCGACGAATGACGCATTTCTTGACGATATAGCAATGCTTCCGGGTGGTATGACAGTAAGGAATGAATTTATGAAATTTTTGAGAAATTCGGCATGAGATGCCCCGGTGAAATTGATATTACAAAAGATAGATTTGCCGAAAAACCAACTCAATTAATTCCTATCATACTAAATAATATCCGGGTTTTGAAAAAAAATGAACATTATGAGAACTTTAAAAAAGGTAAAGAAGAAGCCCTTACAAAAAGTAATGAAATTATATTAAGGATAAAGAAGCTTCCGGGAGGGAAGAAAAAAGCAAAAAAAATGGAAAAAAGCATCCGTTTACTTCGTAATTTCATTGGCTGCCGTGAATATCCAAAATACTATATTGTACGCCGCTATCAATTATATAAAAATGCATTACTGCGGGAAGCAGATCATTTAGCCAAGAGGCAGATTATAAAAGAACGCGAAGATATCTTCTATTTATATTTTGATGAATTATGTGAAGGAATGAAATCAAATAAGATAAATGATAATATTATACAAAAAAGAAAAGAAGACTATATCCGGTTTGACAAATTAACACCTCCCCGAATCATGACCTCCGATGGGTTTGTTCCGCAAACCGGTTTAGCGAAGCATTCAATCCCGGATGGAGCATTATCCGGTATTCCTGTATCTTCCGGTGTAATCGAGGGCCGTGCCAGAGTTATATTAACTGTGGATGAGGCTAATATAGAAGAAGGCGATATTCTTATTACCCGGTTTACCGACCCCAGCTGGACTCCCCTTTTCGTTACAATTAAAGGATTAGTTACGGAAGTAGGAGGATTTACGACTCATGGTGCTGTGATTACAAGGGAATATGGCTTGCCTGGAGTCGTTGGTGTTGAAAATGCAACTAAGTTGATTAAAGACGGACAAAAGATTCGAGTAAACGGCACGGAGGGATATGTAGAAATCATTGATTAATATAACTAAAAATGCACTCTTAGATTTAAACAATTACTAAGACTGAGGTGATTCTATGAGTCCGGAAGAATTAGAGAGAAAAGATTAAAGCCTAAAACGGAATCCGATACCACACCGCCCGTACCTCCAATTATCTTATAATATGGTTTTGTCTTACAGTATTAAAAGATACCGGTTGTACAGTCTTTATTTTCATGTTATAATATAAACATATGTTTGCAGCTAACCGGCGGATTGTTTTGCAGTTTACCGGTTATCGTTATGAAAATTAATAAACATACTAGTTCCCATGCATAAATCACCTGCAGTTTGATGATTTATTGCCTAAAATCAGAGTTTGAAAAATATGATTTTATTTTTTCATATACATGAAATACATAAGTCAGGTGGTAATTAACATGAGCATATATGATACACTGAATAAAGAACAACGAAGAGCGGTTGAGCATGATAAAGGTCCTTTGCTTATATTGGCCGGTGCCGGCTCCGGGAAAACCAGAGTCTTAACCCACAGGATAGCCTATCTTATAGAACACAGGGACGTAAATCCATGGAACATATTGGCTTTAACCTTTACCAATAAGGCAGCTAATGAAATGCGTGAACGTGTTGATAAGATAGTTGGATACGGTTCTGAAAACATATGGGTCAGTACCTTTCATTCAACCTGCGTAAAAATTCTCAGACGCTGGATTGATCATATCGGATATGACAGAAGTTTTACCATCTATGATTCGGATGATCAAAAATCCTTAATGAGGGAAGTTTGCAAACATTTGAATATAGATACCAAAACTTTAAAGGAACGTTCTCTTTTATCCATTATCTCTTCAGCTAAGGATGAACTCCTCTCTCCGGAGGAATACGAACTCCGTGCGGTAGGAGATTATACAAAAGCGAAATACGCTGCTGTTTATAAGGAATATCAAAAAAGATTAAGATCTAATAATGCTTTGGATTTTGATGACTTAATTTTTAAAACGGTAGAGTTATTTCAAACCAGCAGAGAGGCTTTAAATTATTACCAAAATCGGTTTCATTATATTATGGTGGATGAATACCAGGATACGAATACTGCCCAGTTTAAATTGATCAGTCTTTTAGCGAATGGAATTAACGAAGATGGTTACAGGGAGCATAATCTCTGTGTTGTTGGCGATGATGACCAGTCCATTTATAAATTCCGCGGTGCCAATATCTATAATATTCTTAATTTTGAGAAAGAATATACTGATGCTATCGTTATAAAGCTGGAACAGAATTACCGTTCAACCAAACGGATTCTGGAAGCGGCAAATGAAGTGATCAGCAATAATACCGGAAGAAAAGATAAAGCTTTATGGACAGATAATGCGGAGGGTGAACCTGTGCGCTTTACACAGTTTGATCATGATTATGAAGAGGCAGACAGTATTGTAAATGAGATCGCCGGCACGGTATCATCCGGTGAAGCAGCTTATCAGGATTTTGCCATACTTTACCGTACCAATGCGCAATCCCGTGTATTTGAAGAAAAATTAATATTAAAAAATATTCCATATAAAATCATCGGAAGTATTAACTTCTACGCAAGAAAAGAAGTAAAGGATTTATTATCTTACTTAAAAACCATTGATAACGGTTTGGATAACCTGGCAGTGAAACGAATCATTAATATACCGAAACGTGGCATCGGTCTGGCATCTATTGATAAAATAGACGAGTATGCCCTGAAAAATGGTATCAGTTTTTATGAAGCGTTAAAACGGGCGGATTATATTCCTACACTTGGACGAGCTGCTGCAAAGATATCTCCTTTCGTCAGTATGATTGAAGTTTTGAAGTCCAACTTATCTTCGCCTGATTACACTCTGACTGATTTACTGGAAGAAATTTTAGATGCAACCGGTTATATCAGTAATCTGGAAGCACAGGATACGGAAGATGCAGAAGACCGCATTGAGATTATCGGTGAATTAAAAAGTAAAATTAAGACTTATGAAGAGAATGCCTTGGAACCGCCGACTTTAAGTGATTTCTTAGAGGAAGTTGCACTGGTTTCCGATATTGATAATCTGTCAGAGGATAATGACGTAGTGGTTCTTATGACATTACATTCTGCTAAAGGTCTGGAATTCCCATATGTGTATTTATGCGGTATGGAAGAAGGCATATTCCCCAGTTATATATCCATCCATGCAGATGACCCCGAAACGGAAATTGAAGAAGAACGAAGATTATGTTATGTGGGAATTACCAGAGCCATGAAACGTCTGGGGTTAAGTGCGGCATCCCAGCGTATGATACGGGGCGAGACACAGTTTAACCGTCCATCCCGGTTTGTTAATGAAATTCCCCGGTATTTATTAACCATGGAACGTAATCCCTTTAAATCTAACCCATTTAAACGTAATTCCTATATGAGTTTATCCCGTGATAAAAATGACCGCTTGCCTCCGGACAGAGTTAATCCCAGAGGAGGTGCTTCTGCTCCGAATGAAAAAGCCGTTTTCGGTTCAGGCGTTTTTAACAAATTAAATGATACGATTTTTCAAAAACCTTATGCAGCCTCCGCTCCTAAGGATTTTGAGGGCAAAAATATGGGAACCCTGGATTATGGTATTGGCGATACTGTACAGCATGTAAAATTTGGTGTTGGTATAGTAACCAATATTAATTCCGGCGGCAAGGATTATGAAGTAACGGTAGATTTTTCTAATTTTGGCATTAAAAAAATGCTGGCATCTTTTGCAAAACTAAAAAAGTTGTAGTAATTTCATGTATTTTCCTGAATTTCTATAGTAAAAAGTCTCATATCGTGGTATAATAGGATAGAACTCATTTTACGATGAAAGGATGTGTTATGATGAACAATAAACTTGAAGAATTATTAAACGCAGCTAAATTAGGTGATTTACTTCACAGTAAAAAAGCAGCAGAGGAAAAAAGAACCAACTGCGTACTTATGATATTAGCTGTAATTGGTGCAGTTGCTGCGGTAGCCGGTATTGCTTATGCAGTATATAAATACTTAACACCGGATTACCTTGAAGATTTTGAAGACGATTTTGACGATGATTTTGATGATGATTTTGATGATGAAGAAGAGAGTGCCTGCAATTGTGAATTTGGAGATAAAGCTACCAAAGCGTCCTCTTTACAAGATGAAGCCGCTCCGGAAGTATAATTGTAACGTCTTTTATAACTTTCCTTTATTTAGTAGTTTTACGGACAAGCAAATGAGCCTGCAAGGAATAACAGGCTCATTTTTATATTCTATATTCTATTTATTGATTTATTTTTTGTAAGCTTTGGCTGCAAAATCAGTTGTTACTAAATCTTTATAAGGTGCCCTGGAAGTTATAACTCCTGCTTCCTCTAAGATATCCTGTAATAAGTTAAAGCTTTCTTCTTCAAAGACCGTATTTTCTTTCCAGGTATTCTGCTCATAATATCTTGTCACAATCGTTGTAACCGTGTCAAGATCAGTTTCTTTAAATTGTGGAGCAATAACCTTTGCTATTTCTTCCGGAGTATGTGAATTAACATAATCCAATCCTTTTTGAATTGCATTGGTGAATTTCTGAATTACTTCCGGATTTTTTTCGATATAACTCTTTTTAGCGGAATATGCGGTATAAGGAACTTTGCCGCTTTCTACACCTAAGGAAGCTACTACTTTACCATTACCTTCTTTTTCAAGTGCAGTTGCACTTGGTTCGAATTCTACTGTATAATCTCCGGTTCCTGCTGCAAATGCCTGTGACGTTAAACCAAAATCAATATTCTGGACAATCGTTAAGTCCGTTTTAGGATCTATCCCATTTTTCTTAAGGATATATTCCAAGACCATCTGAGGCATACCGCCGGCTCTGCCGCCGATTACAGTTTTGCCTTTAATATTATCCCATTTAAAGTTTTCGTTTTTATCCCTGGATACTAAAAAATTTCCCGCACGCTGTGTTAGTTGGGCAAAATTAATAACATAATCTTCCTTGCCTTCATTATACACATAAATTGAGGCTTCCGAACCCATGAAACCAATATCTGCATCTCCGCTTAAAACCGCCGTCATGGTTTTGTCCGCTCCTAAGCCATTTATCAGTTCTACATCCAGACCTTCGTCTTTAAAATAACCTAATTCAATTGCTGCATATTGAGGTGCATAAAATATGGAATGTGCCACTTCATTTAATTGAACCTTTACTAAATCATTGCTTTTTTTACAGCCTGTTAGACCTAGAACTATAAAAACCATGATTAGCAGGGTAACAAATCCACTTTTTTTCATCTTGTTCCTCCTGCAAGACATCCATAAATATATAACAATATATAACTTGATATAAAAATTTGTGCATGTCCCGTAATGATTCACAGATTAAGTTTCCATGGATAATATTTAATTTTTATTACATTATTCATCAATACCAAACCGGAAGAAACACGCTTTGCGAGTTTCTTCGGTGCGCATTCGAATTATTGCAAGCAAGCTTGCTAATTCTCACTTTGCTTTCGCGGAAATCATAAACAAAAAAATCTCCCTCACATCTATAAAAAGATTTGGGGAGATTTTTTTGTATAATAGGATAACACTATGGTAAGTAGGAATAATCGTGTCTATTGTGTTTCTAAAAAACACTTCATGATGTGATTGCATATATATTAATACAAAACAAAATATGCAAAAGCCGATTATGAATCGTATCAATTATCAACCTTTCACAGCTCCGGCAACCATACCTTGAATAATCTGCTTACTGAATATGAAATAGAAAATAACAATAGGTGCCATTGTTATAAGCATAGCAGCCATAATTTTAGTATAGTCGGAACTGAACTGTCCTGTAAACTGTGTTACGGCCAAAGGTACTGTCTGTAATCTTGGATCCTTGATAAGTACTAATGCAAAGGAGAATTCGTTCCAGCAGGAGAATGTCTGGATAATTGCAATTGTAGTAAGGATCGGTTTACACATAGGTAAAATAATAGAGAACAAAGTTCTGCTGAAACTGCTGCCATCGATAGCTGCGGCCTCTTCCAAAGCAACCGGTATACCCTTTACATACCCTTCTACCAAAAATATGGCAATAGGGAAACCAAATGCTACGTAAGGCATAATTAAAGTAAACCATTGATTTCCTAAACCGGAACGGGTAAATACAACATAAACCGGAACCAGTAAAGAATGAATAGGAATTAACATACCCATTAAGAAAACTACATATAATAAACGATTTCCCGGAAATTTAATTCTAGCCAAAATATACCCAATAATAAAACCAAATATAACAATTAAAAAAACTGAAATTATAGTCGTTCTAAAGCTGTTAATAACGGATTCAAATATGTGATAATCTTTGTTGGTAAGGATGTTGATATAATTATGAAAGTCCGGGCTTTTTGGCAGGCCCATAACATTTGCATTAAATTCTCTTTTCTCTTTTAATGAGGAATAAAACATCCATACTAAAGGAAAGATACAGGATATGGAGAAAATAATGAGGATAACATTCATAAATATGGACAATACTCTGGTTTTAACTACAGAAGAAATATCTCTTCCCGATTTTTGACGAGCCATTATCTTTCTCCTCCTTTTTCCTTTGATAATAATTTAACCAATAACTGAGAACCGCCAATTACTACTAAACTTGCTAAAAAGATACCGATGGATATTGCACTACCATATCCCATGTTTTGCTGTGCAAATGAAATTTTGTATCCATATAGAGCCATAACCATGGAAGCATTACCGGGTCCACCGGCAGTCATAACAAAAATATGATCGAATGCTTTCATATTACCAGCTACGCAAAGAGTTACACATACCAGTAAAGTATTCTTTATCAACGGTAATACAATATAAATAGCTCTTTGAAAACCATTTGCACCATCTATTTCAGAAACTTCGAAAATTTCCTTATCAACAGAAGAAATTGCAGACAGAATAATAACCATGTAATAACCAATAAACTGCCAAATTAAAGGAATCGATATTAGCAGCATAACCAGTTTAGGTTCATTTAACCATACCTTAGTGGCATCATGTTTACCGATAGCATCTAAAAACCAGTTTAAAACACCACGTCTATAGTCATATATCATAGTCCAGATAAAACCGATGGAAACAGCTGAAACAGTACTCGGGAAAAATCCGAACGTACGATGAATTCCTTTAAACTTTACCAAACGGGAATTAATCATCAAAACAAAAACAAATGCAAGGCCTATCTGGCCGATAATACAAGCAATTACTAAATATATGTTATGACTAAAGGAATTCCAGAATACAGAATCCTTTAAAAGAGTCGCATAATTTTCAAATCCAATGAAGGTTTTATTAGGTCCACCTTTCCATTCAAAAAAACTGTAAAAAGCTGCAGTAACTAAAGGAATGAAGACTGCAAATACGTACAATGCAATTGGCAATAATAAATATGCAAAAATAACTCTATTCTTAGGTCGAATTGAACTTAACATTTTTCGCCTCCTTAAAAATGTATCGTTATAAAATATATAGTTATGAAGAAGATGTATATTCAGTTATTTATTTAGGCCTCATCTGAGAAACTCTGCTCAGACAAGGCCTGTTTCAAGTTATATTAGTACTTTTTAATTTTTAAAGAGTATTACTTAAGAATTAATAATTGTCATCATAAGCTTTCTGTGCATTTTTTGCAACATCTTCCGGTGATATCTCACCGTTTAACATTGTCTGAAGGTCTGTATTTAATACATCCCAAACAGCACTGGAAATATAAGAATCGTAAATTTCACAAGGTTTATTATCAACATACTGATAGTTATAGAAATCCTGTGTAAACTGATCGAATTTGCTTAAATCAACATTTTCAACTTTAGTTAAACCACTTAAAGCATAGTTTGATGCTACATAATTAGCAAATGCAGGACCTGTAACTTCATATGCTAAATCGATAGCTGCATTTAATTTATCCTGATCATCAGCTAATTTAGGATTGATAGCAACTGCATATCCAAGACCGATATCATGAGTCTTAGTGGATGCTGTAGCACCTGTCGGCTGAGGAAGTACTGCAAATTTAGTTGTATTATAAAGATCTGTATCTTTTAAAGCAGACTGGATATAAGAAACATCCCAGTTACCGCCGATATATGCTGCTGCATCACCGGAGATATAGTACTCTCTTGCATCTTCATTCGTAATTGCATTAAAGTCTTCATTGAAAACACCGGAAGCAAAAGCATCTTTTGTGAATTTAAGAGCATCTACGAACGGCTTGTCTGTAAATTTAGCACCTTTCTTTTCGATTAAAGAGTGAGTCCAGTCAGGACCTGTGAATCTGTCACCGATTGTTGCTAAGAAAGTGGAGTTAACCTGCCATTTACTTCCATTACCAAATGCGATAGTATCAATGCCTTGATCTGCAAAATAATCTTTTGCTTTCAGGACATCATCCCAAGTTTCAGGGAAAGTATCAAAACCTGCTTCTTTCCATTTAGCAGAGTCATATACTACTACTGCACAGGTACCGGCTGTTAATACAGGGAAACCATAAATCTTACTATCAGATGTAAATGGATAAAAAGTGGAATTTTCATATTGTGAAGCATAAGGAGATTTAGCAATGATATCTGTTAAATCCATTACAAGACCTTGAGAAGCCCAACCTTTTGTATTCATACCTTGTAATAAGAATACGTCAGGTAAATCGTTAGCTGCTGCAAGTGTAGCAATCTGTGTTTTATAATCATCATTTGCCAATACATTCTGTACTAATTTAATATCAGGATGAACTGTCTCCCAATCTGCAATTACAGAACGGAAAGATTCAGAACCACCATTTCCCTCCGATTCTTCTGAAGTTGAAAAGTGCATAAGTTCAAGTTCACCTTTGTAAGCAAGATTTGTCTGAGCCACACCTGTTTTTGTTGTTGCTGTATCTGTAGTCCCTGTGTTTTCTGCGGTTGCAGTATCCTGGGTCTGTGTCTGATCTGCGGTTTCTGTTGCAGTATTACCATCAGTTGCAGGTGCTTTTTTACCACAGCCTGTCAGCAATGTTGCAACCATGGCAGTTGCAAGTATTACGCTTAAAAACTTCTTTTTCATAAGCTAGTCCTCCATTTTTTCTAAATATGTTTCATTTATATTATTATCACCATTAAGGTAATAAAAATACCACGATTCATTAAATTACTTTATTTGTAAATTAAATAAATTCAATTATTTTAATTTACTTACAGTTGCACCTTTATCCAGAACTCCGGGAACGAGAATATGTTCCGTAAATGTGGTTTTAGGTCTTTCAATTAAATCAATTAGTTTTTCTGCCGCGTACTGTCCCAGTTTTTTCGTATCCTGGTTTATGGTAGTCAGCTGTGGATCCAAAATTTTCGTAATTCGGATTCCATCATACCCTGCGACCGATATATCCTTAGGTATCTTTAGCCCTCTTGCTTTAATTGCATTCATCCCGCCCAAACCGGCGTAATCATCCGGAAATAAAATACATGTAGGGGGATCCGCAAGATCCAGAAGTTCATTTGTAAGCTGTGCCGTTATTACTGTATCCCTGTAAGCAGATTCTCTGATATACTCATCCGGAATGTCCAAGCCATATTCTTCGGCTATTTTATAAAAGCTGTGCAGACGGTTTTTGGTTACCGCCGCATTTTCAGCACCGTGAATATAGGCGATTTTTCTATGTCCGTATTCATAAACGTAGTTAAATAATTCTCTCATACCATTTATATTATCAGACATGATTGCTGTTCTGTCGTTAAACAGATGATCAATGGTTACAACCGGTAAATCACTGTGTATTAATTCCAGAACTTCTATTTCATCATAATCAATACAAGCAATAACCACACCATCAAGTCCTCTGTATCTGCAGTGTTCCAGATAGGACATCTTATCTTTTCTCTGCTTGCTTCCGCTGATAAAGGTAATATCGTATCCATGCCTCTCTGCAGAAACTTTTAAACTCTCCAGTACCATAACAAAATGGTCATGTGTTAAACCGCTGTTTGCTTCATCAATCATAAGGACTCCGAGGTTATAACTACGATTCGTCTTTAAAGTACGTGCCGATGAATTAGGAAAATACCCCATTTCTTTCGCCGTTTCACGAACCAGGCGTTTTGTCTCTTCACCAATGTCCTTATGTCCATTTAGAGCTTTACTCACTGTAGCGACTGATACACCGCAAACAACCGAGATATCTTTCATAGACACCATGAACGTTCCTCCTACCCAGTACAGGTTAACGTTTAGCTAAATAAATAATAATTATCAGTAATATGTATACATTTACTACTTAATCGATTTACTATAACGATTAAGTTCGGTTATAGTATATAATAATTTACTAGTTATTGCAATACTTATTTTTTTAAATTTTGTAATTCTTAATAATTATCATCAAGATACCAGTGTTTATATGTTGATTATTACTTTTTTATCAAAAAATCCCTTAACAATTTTTTCCTTTATTACCTTAATTATACACTCGTCCCAATATTTATAAAATAATGTAAAAAAAGACATAATATTTCCTGGTTAGACATTATTTAGCCATAATTCATCCTGCTTTTTTATTGAAAATATAGCTTAAACGTTTTCTATAATAACGATATAAGTGGTATTTTATAATGGATACGAATTATGAATTCCAAAATAGATATAAATATAGACACAACACAGAACTATTTACGATTTATACAAAAAAATGATACTAAATTTTTAAGTTAATTAAAGTACTTTATTACCTTATTTAATTAACAAGCCTTTGTCCTTAATACCCGATTTCAAAGGCTGCCTATTGAGGATCATAAAACAGGGTTGTTGCAAATTCCTTATTTACCTTACTTGAGAGAAAAAATACAAATTTCATAATCAAGTTCAGTAAAATAATAATTCTGCAACAACCCAAGATACGAATCATACAAACTGTTTTTATACCTGTTTCCACCTTTTTAATGCAGGGAAATAAGAAAGCATAACTTCCCTGGCTGTCTTTGCATCCGGATAGGTTCCTGCCTCCAAAGCAAATGGTATACAGGTATTTATCATTTCCTCCATTGTTTCGTTTGACGTAAATTCTCCTTTATCATAACAATAGCGGCAATAATCTCCATTTTTGCTTAAGTCTTTCTCTGTTCCTCTGTCATCATCACAAGCCATGGGCATGCCACAACTTTGACAGAAATAATTACCTCTCGCTATAGGAAAGAATAATTCTACAATGTCCGGATTCCCTGGTTCCGGATAATGTTCATGTACAGCACCAATTAATTTCAGGTTATTTTTAGGAATATACTCATTAATAACTTTTTGAAATACCGAAAGGTACTCTTCCTGATTACTTGATGCCACAATATAAGTTTGTGATGGAACATCCCATTTAACCCATCCGTCAGGGGATACTGTTTCTTCTTTAACTTCACAACTAGCCAAATATTTACCAGCCTTATCATCCCATCTGTCAAAATTTTCTCCTAAATCACTCATAATTCCCCAGATCGATGGTTCACCATTATTATTTTTAATTGCCACTTCTTCAATTTCCGAAAAATTACCATTGGCATCATCCCAGAGCGGTTTTATCCAAATCCAGGGGGTTTCTGCGTTACCTTGACCAAGCTTACCTAATACTGAAAATTTTTCCTTGAAAACATACTTCATATCCATCTGCTATCTCTCCTTTATATTTGATAATATAATTGTATCAGAGAGAATATGACAACAGTATGTCATGTTAAAAATTCCAGGTAAACATTTGTTCTTTTCCTTAATAGGAATCTAAGCGATTTAGTATCATAAGCCTGCTTAAACAGATTTAATATGATAAGTTTTAATTAGATTCCAACAATTATTTCAACTTTCCCTGCAATGTCAGATACTGATCAAAAATCAGGCGGCTTACTTTAGAACTAAAAACGGTAGCCGGATGATCAGGATAATATATTGGGTCCGTAAAATTTTTATTAAACAGGACTATAACATATTTATCATAAGGCGTAGAAATAATTCCGCCGTCGTTTCTACAGGCGTTCATACTGCCGCTTTTTGAAGCAACATAGATTAATTCTTCCTCTCCCGTATCTTCACTATCCAGAAAATACTGGGGAAAACTTTTTGTCAAAGTTGAATTATAATGCTGTTTTTTAAATATTTCAAGCATCTGCCTTGAAGCATTGGTACTGATTAATTCTTCTTTACAGATTAATTCAAAAATTCTGCCGTAATCCTTAGGTGTCGTTGTCCCTAGTTGATCATACATTACAAAATTTATTTTATTATGTAAAACGGTATCCATAAAACCATGGGATTTTATAAAATTATTTATGGTCTCCAAACCTAAATAATCTATCATAATATTAGTTGCCGCATTGTCACTTACAATAATCATAAGGGTTGCCATATTTTTTGCAGTTAACTGCACTCCAAAATCCAAGCTCCTTAATACACCGCTGCCGTCTATTTCATTTTCTTTTGTATAGGTCAAAATATCTGTCAGACTTTTATTCCCTTTTTCCACCTCATCAAATAATGTTCCTAATATGAACGTTTTGATACAACTGGCGGTCTCAAATTTTTCCTCCGTATTGATTTCTACCTTATTTCCTTTGAAATCATTTACGTATACCCCCATCAAACCATTATAACTGGCTAATTCCGCTTTGATTCTTTCTTCTAACGTAATTTCTCTCATATTTTTCTCCGATCCTAAGTGTACTTTTTGCTAATCTGAAGTTTGTGCCGAGGATTATGCAGACACAAGCCTTGTCCTTGAAAGCTTTCCAACATTGTTGTATTTTCCTGTCATGATGCCCCATAATGGACATCTCAAACAATAGGGAAGAACTTATGAATAAACACCTCCGTACTCATTCATAAGTTCTTATTGTCCCCAGTTAAGACGATTTACTTTAATATGTCCTTGTATAAACGCAATACATTCTTATAAAAAAAAGCTTCAATTTCATGTTGTTTAAAACCTTCTTTTTCCAGAGCCTCCGCTAACAACGGCAGATAAGAAGCATCCGGCATATCTTTATGTACGGGAATTCCGTCATAATCCGAACCTAAACCAATACATTCGTATCCACCAACAGAAGTAATATATTTAATATGATCCACAATGGACGTAATAGTACCCACAGCATCCTTTTCATTTTCCACATCCTGTAAAAAGCTGGGGCAATAATTCATCCCCATAACACCGCCTCTTTCAGCCAATTTTCTTATCATATCATCAGACAAATTCCGCACATGATTACAGATGCCCCTGGCGTTGGAATGACTTGCAACAAAAGGTTTTCTTGTGTTTTCCAGTACCTGATAAAAACCGGCATCCGATAAATGGGAAACATCAATAATCATACCCAGCATCTCCATCTCATGGATAAATTCAAGGCCGAATTCGGTCAGGCCGTCTTTGGTATTGGGTGAATGAAAATCCGGTTTTTCTCCCTCTATTAATTTGAAATTCGGGTACCCGATTCCGTTTTCGTAATTCCAGGTTAAGGTAAGCATTCTGACACCTAACCGGTAGAAATTTCTTAAATGGGCTAATTCACACTTGGTTACACCACCCTCTTCGATGGTCAATAATGCTGACATCTTACCGGCTTGTTGGTTTCTTATTATATCTTCATAGGTGAGTGCCAATGCTATTTTATTCTGATTTTTATGTAATTCCTGATAAAATAAATCCACTAGTTTTAAACAATGCTCTAAAGGGTCTGCATATTCTTTAAGACTCACAAACATAGCAAAATTCTGAACCAGATAATCTGCTTTTTCCATCTTTTTTAAATCCAAATGTAAATTGTTACCTGAAATTCCCATGTCCTTTCCATCCCGTAATCCATAGAAAATCTCAGATATGGTATCACAATGCATATCAACTACTTTCATTATAATCTCCATTCTGCCGAAACACCGCGAAGTAACAGCCCTTTCTTTTTTAAAATAAACTTCCAACAGCTTTTAGATTATGAAATAAATCCACCCGATACTCTTTATCTCTGGGATTTAAGCTGTTTATAACCACACCGTCACTTCCGTTTTTACCGGTGGAATGAACGTATTTGTCATCTCCGATATACATGGCTATATGCCCAGGGAAGTAAAGAAGGTCGGCCGGTTTCATTCTCTCATAGGAGATTTCATGAATCGGAAATCCCTCTGCTATAGCTGCATCACGGTAAATAATGACTCCGTTTAACATATAAGCCACGGAACACAATCCGGAACAGTCAATTCCCAAGGGACTTTTGCCTCCCCAGCGGTACTGGGTTCCCATATAGGTAAGTGCGGTATTTACTATATTCTTACGCAGTTTTTCCTCATTATCAAGTGAATAGGAAGTAAGAAAGCTGCCTAAAAATTTTTCTTTCATATAGCCGCATCTTCCGTCACATAACAACACCTTTACCCAGCCGTCTTCGTTAGCATTTTCAAGGATACCAACTAACGCTCCTTTTGTTAAACTCATCTGGTGAAACCCCTGTACTTTTGGCACAGACAAAACATCCGCATAGGGCTGGACAACCAGTTTTTTATTTACTGCATCCCAAATGTTGATTTTCTCCTCATCAAAGAGAAGCTGGGATACATGTACATAACCGGAATAATTGTAATGTGTTCTGATTTTACACCATTCATCATTCTCCCAGGAAAGAATTTCCACTTTTCTTCCGTAAAAATCTTCATCTTCCAATGAACTCTCCCACGTTGGTTCTTTCATTAAAAATCCCAGGGTATGGTTAATCATTGCATAATTCATTCTTTTTTCGCCTTTCCTAAATATTTTAATAGTTTTATTAATTCAGATTTTATGCACATTGCTTTTATCGTTTCTTATCTTTTAAGTTATAAAAAGTTTATAACTACTAATATTTAATGCCCGTAATGCCTGTAATATTCATAAACCATTTTAGATACCCTTCCAATCCATTTCATTCCATATACATCGTCAGGTGCATCCCATACAAAAGCTCCGAAATAATAATCATTTTCTTTTAAATAAAAGATACCAGCATCATGATTCAGAAAATCAAGGCTTCCGGTTTTATGAGCTATTTTTACTTCATCCGTGATATAACGCATGGAATTCTGTTTATGACGCTGTCTTAACAAAATGCTAACAGCATAATCACATAAATCAGACGTTAATATGGACTTGTCATACAAAGCTTTGTAAATAAGACACATATCCATAGCCGAAGTATAATTATTATATCCTAGCTTTACCGCATCAAAATCAAGCATCTTCCTTTCCAGTTTAGTAACTTTCAAATTAAGCTGCCTGCAGGTTTGATTAATTTTATCCATGGTTAATAAATCAATTAAACTATTCGTTGCCGTATTATCGCTGTTTATAATCATCCACACCAATAATTCATCCAGAGTATATTGTCTTTCTCCGTATTCAAATACTTCCGAGTCCTCCAAAATAGTCGATTTGGGAACAGTAACCAAAGTATCTTTAGATAGTACCCCTTTTTGTATTTCTTCTAATGCAGCTACCATAATGGGAACTTTAATGATACTTGCAGAAACAACTGATAGATCTTCCTTATGTTGAAATAAAACCTCACCGGTTTTCAAGTTTTTTATATACAGGGAAATTTTAGCCTGCGCCTCCTTTATTTCTTCTTCAACCGCTTTTTGTAACGCTATTTTATCCATGCTGCCTCCACCCTTTACTCAGTATCTTGCACTTACATCCATTTATCTCCCTATGTATTGAAATCTACATCTATTTATTTATATCTCTTTGCATCTATATCTATTACTTATCTATATCTATTTGCATCTGTATCTATTAATTATCTATATCTATATCTATTTCTGCCTATACCTATTTCTGCCTATACCTATTTCTGCCTATACCTATTTCGAACTATGTCTCTTTCATATAAATTTCCATAACTATTAACATAGTACTACAATAAATTTATAAATCAAGTGCCAGTATGAAAGTTTATCTTTTTAGCCAAATACTTTGTCTTAGCAGGAACCGGAAGAAGCAAACTTTGGGAGTTTCTTCCGGTACACGTGGGCGTTGGAATTTATGCAAGCAAGCTTGCTGATTCTCACTTTGCTATCGTCGGAAATAAAACAGACAATACCGGTAAACTGTTTTACTAATAAAGCAGCAGGCCAATATTGTCCGTTCTAAATAAATATAATCGTAATCTCTTTTCCGTTTGAAGATTTATATTATTTCAGTATTTTCTTATATTTTTCTATTTCCGGTTCATTTCCCAGAACAAAATGATTCTCTTCAATTTCCACCCAACTGGGTTTGTTGATAGAATAATCATGTCTTGAGGGATCATAAACTTTAAGCACCTTTTTCTTTTCAGCTATGGGGTCCGGCATTGGAATTGCGGACAATAAGGCCTGTGTATAAGGATGCAGGGGATTGGAATAAAGTTTCTCGGTTTCACCTAATTCCACCAAAACCCCTTTATGGATTACCGCAATACGGTCTGCGATAAATCTCATAACGGATAAGTCATGGGCAATAAAAAGATAAGTTAAATCCCTTTTCTTTTGTAACTCGGATAAAAGATTTAATACCTGAGCACGAATGGAAACGTCCAAAGCAGAGATCGGTTCATCGGCAATGATAAATTCCGGCTGCATAATAAGAGCCCTTGCAATACCAATACGCTGTCTCTGTCCACCTGAAAATTCATGCGGGAAACGGCTTGCGAATTCCGGTAAAAGTCCTACATCCAGAAGTGCTTTATCCACCATCTGTTTCTTTTCTTCTTTGGTATATTTCTGATTGGTATTATAAAGGCCTTCCGATACAATATAATCAACCTTGGCTCTTTCATTTAAAGATGCCATAGGGTCCTGAAAAATCATCTGAATTTTCTGGGTAACTTCCCTATCCAATTCTTTTGTTATATTCCCGTTAATTTTTTTACCATCAAACAGGATATCACCGCTCATCGTCGGATTGATACGGATAATCGCCCTTCCAATAGTAGTTTTACCGGAACCGGACTCTCCAACCAAACCAAAAGTTTCGCCTTTATAAATATCAAAGCTGACATCATTTACAACTACTGTTTTATGTTTATGTTCTCCAAAGCTGACTTTCAGGTTTTTAACCTCCAACAGCTTCTTTCTATTATTCTCTCCTGTCACCTGTAAATCCCTCCCTGACTGCGAAGTTTCTTAATATGCTCCGGAGGTTCTACCTTAGGAGCCCTCGGATCCATTAACCAGGAGCGTACCTTATGGGTAGGGCTCGCATCAAAATAAGGCGGCCTTTCAATAAAGTCAATTTTAAGAGCCTTAGGATTTCTTGGTGCATAAGCATCGCCTTTCATGGTTTGAAACAGGTTAGGAGGTGTTCCTTTAATGGTATATAAATCTTCTCCTCTTACACCTAACTGAGGCAGGGATGATAACAATGCCCAGGTATAGGGATGTCTGGCATCATAAAATACTTCTTCACAGTTTCCTATTTCCACAATGTCACCGGCATACATAACAGCTATCCGGTCGGCAACATTTGCTACCACACCTAAATCGTGTGTAATATATATGGTAGTCAACTGATATTTATCCTTTAAATTCTTTAACAGTTCTAATATCTGTGCCTGGATCGTAACATCCAATGCCGTCGTAGGTTCGTCGCAGATTAAAGTCTGAGGCCTGCAGGCAACTGCAATAGCAATTACAACTCTCTGTCTCATACCGCCTGAGAATTCATGGGGATATTGTTTCATCCTGAGTTCCGGATTGGTAATACCTACGTCTTTTAAGATTTCCAGTACAGCGGCCTTTAAATCATTCCCTTTTAGGCCCTGATGGAGTTCGATAGCTTCGCCAATCTGTGCACCTATCGTTTTTAAAGGATTCAGACTGGTCATGGGGTCCTGTAATACCATAGCGATCTCTCGGCCTCTAATTAAACTCCAGTCCTTTTCCGTCTTAAAATCAGCCAGATTATGGCCTTTATATAAGATCTCGCCGGATTCAATATATCCGTTTTTATCTAATAAACCCATAAAAGTTTTCGTAAATACGGACTTACCGGAACCGGATTCTCCAACTATGGCCAAACTTTCTCCTTTATATATGTCTAAGGAAATATCACGGATTGCATGAAGCACTTTTCCACGAAGATTAAACTTCACATTTAAATTCTTAACGGATAATGCAATTTCTTTTTCCATCCTGAATGCCTCCTATACATGATTTTTCGGATCTGCAGCATCTGCAAAGGCATTTCCGATGATATAAAATGATATGGTTACAATGGATAAGACAATGGTAGGAAAGATTAGCTGATAACGTAAAGCAGCACTTGCAAGTAAGGTGCGTCCCGTTGTTATCAGATTGCCAAGACTGGGTATATCAACCGGTAAACCCAATCCGATATAGGTGATAAATACTTCACTTCCGATTGCTTCCGGGATTGCCAGGGCCATACGAAGCATAATAACGGAAACCAGATAAGGCAGGAGGTTTCTGAGCACAATTCTTCCTGTAGGTGTTCCAAGACAACGGGAAGCTAAGTTATAATCCCTGTCACGGATAATCAGTATCTGATTACGGATAAATCTTGCCATGCCAATCCACCTGGTAAGGCTCATACCAATAATTAAGCTGATAACACTTGGTTTCATGACATAAGAAAATAAAATTAACACAATTGTGGATGGGATATTATCCAAAACATTATATATTTCTGTGAAGATAAAGTCTAACTTACGAACATACCCCCATAAAACACCGACTGTGATTCCTACAATTGCTTCAATCAGCGCAACTAAAAAACCAATAGTAATGGAGGTACGGGTACCGGCCCATACACGGCTCCATAAGTCCTGTCCTATGGAATTGGTTCCAAACCAGAATGTGGAGTCCGGTTTATGATTGCTGATCTGCATTCCGCTGGCATTATTATTAACCAGGTTAGGATCGATCTGTCCGGGTAAAAAGGGCTGAATACAGGTAAATAATAAAATAAACAGAATAACACCAAGTAAAGTTACGGCTACTTTATTATGTAAAAATGCCTGTATCGTACTTTTCCAATAGGAATAATTGGAATATCCTGTTTTTTCCGCAGAGCTCTCATCATATTCTGCAAATTCAAATAAATCGTTCTGTGCCCCTTTTGTTGTTTCATTAATACTGTTTTCTAACTTAACGGATTTATGTCCTAATATAGTCACTAACGGGCACCTCCCTTTTTACTGAAACTGATTCTGGGATCAATGATAGTCATTAGTATATCACCAAGAATTAAACCAAGAATACCTACACAGGCAAAAAGAATAACAATCGCCTGTACCATGGTATTATCCTGACGTTTTACAACATCGACCAACAGCCCTCCCATACCAGGTACACTATATAAAGATTCTACATAGATAGAACCGATAATGGTATTTAAAAATGAACTGGGCAAATATTGAATCATGGGAACAAATGCATTACGGAATATATGCTTCATCATAATATTCTTACTGGAAACACCTTTGGCAACAGCCAGTTTTACATAATCCTTATTGCTCTCGTCCACCATATAACGGCGCAGCCACATGGAATAATAAGCAATATTACCTAATGATAAAGAGATAATAGGCAATATCCAGGTTGCGAAATTATCCTTGCTAAATAACATGGAAAAACCAAAAAAATCATGTCCATATACCTGAATGAATAAATAATATACGGCAGCCGGCACAGCCTGAATAAATACAATAAATGCGGTTCCGAACTTGTCCCAGAACTTTCCTTTAGACCTTGCCATTAAAGTACCAAGAGGAATACCTAATACAAGGGATAAGAATAAAGATATTCCGCCGAGAGTCAAGGAAATGGGAATTTTTCCGGAGAGAATCTTAGTTATGGGAACATTGGCACGGTATATACGGGAAACTCCCAGATCCCCATGTAACAACTGAATAAAGAAATTCTTAAGCTGTATCGGAACAGGTTTGTCCAATCCCATATTAACAATACCTGTATGAATCTGCTCTTTGGTTAATTTATCAAAATTTTGGAAATAGCCCTCTATAGGCATCAAACGAAGCAATATAAATACAATCGATATAATAATAATTAATGTAATAACGGATCGTGCTAATCTTTTGGCAAGATATTTTATCATTGTACGGCTCCTTTTTTCTTTTTTTGGTTAGTCAATAAAATCTTATGCTTAGACAATTATTAGATCGGAGAAATATGATGCTAAAGTATTTTTTGCTTTATTCTCAAAAAACTGTTTACAATTTCTGTTTTACTCCGCTAGACAATATGATTGAAATAAAAAACGTATCTTCTGTCAATCCCATTGCTTAACAGAGTACTTTTAATTTCCAAGTAACCGGAAGAAACACGCTTTACGAGTTTCTTCGGCCCGCGTGTCCGTTCGAATTATTGCAAGCAAGCTTGCTAATTCTCACTTTGCTTTCGCGGAAATAAAAAGTCATCCCATGGCGGTTGTAAACCACCATATGGGACAACCTCTTCATTGAATTTTGCTTACTTTAAAAAGTTATATTATTTCTGTGCGGCAAGTTTTTCACGTGCAGCTTTCCAATCATCCTGAGCTTTATTGAATTCATCCATAGACATTGGTTTATCTAACAGATGCTGGCCTTTATAACGTAATACGGATACACCGAAAGGAGCATACTGTCCTTCAAACGGATTGAGCTTCGTAACCACAAAATAGGTACTGCTTATGGAATAAGGCACTGCAAGAGCATGTTGTATCAAATATGCTTCTGCTTTGGCAAAAGCTTCATATCTTGCGTTAATATCAATTGGTATTGCCTTAGCAGCATCTACCAAGGAATAATATTCTTTAACGGTATCCGCTACTCCATCTCCGTTATTCATGGCAATATCCATGAAATTGTAGGAGTTTTCGGCTGTGAACGGATCCGTCCAGGTCTGAGGGTCCGCATAGTCTGCACCCCAGTTACATAACATAAATGCATACTTACCAACACGGCGTACCTGTGACAAGAAGTCAGTACCGGGGCCGGCTTCAACAATAATATCGATATAATCTTTTCCCAGTAAGGCTTCTAGCTGCTGTTCTACTACAACACATTCTTTATCCCAATTGGTAGTAGTTGGATTATATGGCATTAAAATCTTAACAGGGAAAGTAGCACCTTCTGCTTTTAATTCCGTCATTGCTTTTTCTTTATAAGACAGAGCTGCCTTTTCATCAAAACTGTCCCCGCTGGTAATTGCAGCAAGATCACCGAATTCCGTATAATCCTTACCGTTTAAATCTACGAAGTTAGCCGGATTAATGGTGTTGCTGACGCGTGCTTTCGGGTCCTGAGGTTCACTGATTGTGAGAGCTTTAATACGGTCTAATCCGGCTTTTAAGGATTGACGGAAATTTTCATTATTAACAGCAAGTTTCCAGTTATCCGGTTCATATTCCGCATCAAACTGTGGATCATAGTTAAAACTGTAAAAATAGGAATAGGATGACTTCATACGGGTTTTGCTTACCATTTGTGATCTGTTTGAATCCGATAACCAGTCATCCGCTATATCAGCACCAATCTCAGCGTAGTCTATTTCATTATTCTCAGCCATGATAGGTGCAAGAGTAAGTGCTTCCGAATTATAAGTTTCTTCTATTTTAGTTACATATACCTTGTCTGCATCCCAATAGTGTTCATTTTTAGTAAAAACGTGTTTTTCCTGAGGTGCAAATTCGCTTAGAATATATGCTCCGTTATAGTACATCTTTGTGTTATCCGTACCAAATTCAGGACCTAACTGATCTAATAACGGTCCGTAAGCCGGCATATAACATACATAAGTTAATGAGGATAGGAAATATGGTGTCGGTTGTGCTAATGTATATTGCAAAGTGTAATTATCGAGAGCCTTAACACCAACTTCAGAAAAATCAATATCCAAGTTATTGCCTTCTACTTCTTCTGTTTCCGGATCATCCGTAACCTGGCTGTTATAATATTCGTCCGCATTTTTGATAATACCGAAATAATTTTGTACGGTACCGCTTTCATTTGCAGGGGTCAGCAGATATTTTGCAGCGCTTACAAAGTCATCCGCAGTAACATCTGCCACTTCATTTCCCTCATAATCATACCACTTTTGACCTTGACGTAACTTAAAAGTATAGGTAAGGCCATCTTCGCTCATTTCCCAGGATTCTGCAAGGGATGGTTGTATCTGGCCTAAGCTATCATATTCGACTAAGGTATCAATAACATTGGCACCAATCGTATATTCATTCTCTAAATTGGTAACCAGATAATTCATAGTGGTTACCTCGCTGGAATAAAGCTTCCGATATACGGAATCATCCGATCCGCCTTTTTTACCGCAGCCTGAAAATACAGAAGCAATTAAAGAAAGGCCTACTGCTAAAGCAACTAATTTTTTCTTCATAAATTTCCTCCTCTTTTTATCATTTTTTTCTCTAATCTTTCACTTATCATATAGATATTTATCCTAATACGTATGCTTACTTAAAAGGCTATATCAGTCAAATACAAATATCCTATATTATGATAAGAAATTAACGCAGCAAAGTATAAGAAAAAATTAACCTCTTATAATATCATTTTACGAAACATTAATTTTAAAAAATACCTTTATAATGCTATAAATATTGCAAATAATGCTGTTATTATTAAAGTATACTATGTAATTCTAAAATTTCGAAATAACTCATCCATATATACTAAACTATGTAAGGTATTAACAAAATCAGTTCCCTTTAAACTGCAATTGGTGAATAGAATACACGTATGCAAATATACTCTAATTAAGTATACATTATCCTACTTACTGATTCAAGTGTCAATGGAAGAAAATAGACCAATTTTTATAATTATTCGTTAAACCCCGGAACTTTTTCTATTCCAATACCAGGTGTTTCATTCATACGAATCAAATTTTCTTCATATAACGGGCCTCCGGTGAAGGGATCTATTTTGCAAAGGGACGGGCCATCTAAATCTGCTTTCGTAATTACCCCTTTGGCAGCTGCCAGATGTGCTGCGGCACTTACGGAAAGTTTACTTTCTAACATACAGCCGATCATACATTCCACACCATAGATTTCTGCAATATCACATATTTTTAAGGCATTATAAATCCCGCCGGTCTTCATAAGTTTTATATTAATCAGATCCGCACCGCCATTTTGTATAAGATTGATTGCATCTTCTGCGGAAAAGACACTTTCATCTGCTAATATAGGGGTTGTAACGTGGCTTGTAACATACTGCATTCCTTTAAAATCATGGGCCGTAACGGGCTGCTCTACTAATTCTATATTAAGCCCCTTATCTTCCATTGCCGTAATGATCTGCACGGATTGCTTTGCATTCCAGCCCTGGTTGGCATCAACCCTGATTTTTATCTCAGGCCCTACTGCTTCTCTTATTGCCTGGATACGTTCCACATCCTTTAAGCCCTCTTTGCCAACCTTTATTTTCAATATGTTAAACCCGTGATCCACTGCATCCAAACTGTCTGCAACCATTTCCGGAATTGGATTTACACTGATTGTGATATCCGTTTCTATCAGATTTTTATTTCCCCCTAATAATTTATATAGAGGGGTATTATGCTGTTTTGCATATAAATCATAAATTGCCATATCTACTGCAGCTTTGGCAGATGTATTCTTGACGATACAGGAATTTAATTTGCGGAAAATTCCATCCAGATTATCAAGCTCCATCCCCACTATGGCAGGTGTGATAAAATCCCTGACAGCCGTAACAATGGAACCCTTTGTGTCTCCTGTTATTACCGCGGTTGGCGGTGCTTCCCCAAAACCGGTAAGCCCCGTATCGGTTTCAATCTTAATTACAATATCTTCGACATTATTAACCGTTCTAAGAGCCGTTTTAAATGGTCTGGCCAGTGGAATAAATATCTCACCAATTTCTATATTTTTAATAAACATATGTAACCTCCAGTCCGCCTCTTAAGGCTTTTATTAATTTTCTTTTTATTCTAACGTCTATACTGTGTTCTGCTGCCATACTATGTTCTGCTGCCTATCATACTTTATGATACCTGTAATATTCTCTGAATGTCTGCATTCTAACTTTTTGTTTTGGCTATTCCTGCATTTCTACAAGAGTTAGAGTTATATCCTGCATGAATCTTTCAAAAACAGGTACATCAACCTTATTCCCGCAGAAGCAAACCACAAATGGCTGCGGTGCGTAAACAATTCCCACATCATGGGTAATTCCATCATCTTCACCGGTTTTATGTGCTACGTCTGCCCTGCCATGAATATAAAATGGAATTTTACCGTTTAACCGTTGATTTTTAAGTATTCTTAACATTTCTAAAGAAGATTCCGGAGATATTAATTCTCCGAAATACATTTTTTCTAACAGATAACCCATCTCACCGGCTGAAATATAATTCTGAATTCCAAGTGCAGACTGCTTTGCATCAAACAGCAAGCGGTTAAGCTTCGTTTGCTTTAAGCCTAAATTCTGCATAGTAATATTGATATTATCCATTCCAAGCTGTTTTATTAAAAGGTTCGTTGCAGTGTTATCACTTAAGATAATCATCAATGTATATAGATCCTCGAAAGTAACTCTCAGACCGTCATGCATATAATTCAAAGCACCGCAGGATGGTAATTTATCTTCTTTTTTTATTGCTATTATATCATCCTTATGTATGTTTCCCTCCGAAATCCTTAAGAAAGCTTCAATTAAAATGGGAATCTTTATGACACTGGCTGCCTCTAAAGGAATATTTTCCTTAAACCCAATGACTTCTCCGGTTATTAAATTTTTATAATAGAAACTGATATCACCTTTCAGTGATTTTAACTGTTCTAATAATCTCTCTTTCACGGTATTACCTCTCTACATTTTTTAGCAGGAGTAACTACTCCTGTTATAAATAAGGGAGTAATCCCCTGACTACTCCCTTGTTTGATGTAAAACATTATAGTAAATACAATCTGTAATGTCAATAACCTTTCATAAACTATTATAATTATGCATTTTTAATTAGTCAATCCAACACTGGTCTTTCCCTATCGGTTTCGTAAATACTTTCCCATAATTGGCCTCATCTTTTGATTCATGATATTTAAAAAGCATAGTATTATCTTTTAAAATACCCAATATCTCGACTTTACCGTTTTTGTTTGATAAAACATATCGAAAACACTTACCATGTCCATTTAATCTGGCTTTTGCCTCTTCTACAATTTTATACCCTCTCATAAGCGGCAACTGAAACTGGTTCTTAACTCCTGATACCGGCCTGCATTGAAATATGTAATATGGGATAATACCCCATCCTGTCATCTTATTAATTAAATCTGCTAATATGTTAGAATCATCATTCACACCTTTTAATAATACCGTCTGATTCTTAATAATAATTCCGCAATCAATTAATGCATTAATTGCTCTTTTGGAGGTTTCCGTCAGTTCATTCGGATGATTATAATGTGTTACAATATATATCTTTTTCTTGTTGCTATATTCCCTTAAAATCTTTAAAAGCTCATTATCCTCATAAATTCTCATTGGAAATGTGATTGGAACTCTCGTTCCGAAACGGATAAAATCAAGCTGCTCCATTGCTGATAGCTTTTCCAAATAATTTTTTATTGTATTATTTGTATTTAAAAATGAATCCCCACCCGAAATCAATACGTTACTGATATCTTTGTGATTATTTATATATGATATAATTTCATCCATATGTTTGATAATTTCTGCACTGCTTTGACCCACCAGCCTTTTCCTGAAACAATGCCTGCAATACATGGCACATTGATTTGTTGATAAAATTAAGGCTGTTTGCCTGTATTTGTGCTGCAGGCCAGTTACGACCGTATTATCTGATTCACCGCTTGTATCAAGACTACCGTTCATATCCGTTTCCTTCACAGATGGAATACACATTCTGCGTATCGGATCCCGCTCATCTTTAAAATCAATCAGAGATAAATAAAAGCGCGTTACTGACATAGGATAAGCATCAATAATCTCATTTAGCTTTTCCTTTTCTTCCGTTGTAAAATGAAGCATTAATTTTTCTTCTAACTCCTCTACTGTTGTTACATTCTGCTCAAGTTCTTTGGCCCAATCCATTTATTACCTCCTAAATATAAAGTGCTGAAATAACTGCAGCAGCCGTAAAGTTACAAATTTAGTTTAACACAAATTAAATAAAACTGTCAAATTCAGGAAAGCTTTTCATCTTATATTTTGCAGCCGTATCATAATAGTTGCTGATTATTTATAGCAGTTGACATTATTATCATTAAGATATAAGATATGGACAAATATACACATAAATAGAAAAAAATGAGAAAGATAGGAGAAAAAAATGAGTTATATTCCAACCGTTCAAGAAGCATATGATTTATTGAAAAAATATAATCAGGATGAATTTCATTTAAAACATGGAAAAATTGTTTCCGGTGTTATGGGTTATTTTGCAAAAGAGTATGATCCAAGCCGGGTAGATTTTTGGAAAGCAGTCGGTATGCTCCACGATCTGGATTTTGAACTTTATCCGAACGAGCATTGCATTAAAAGTCAGGAATTAATGAAAGAGCTGGATCTTGACGAGGGTATCATCAGAGCTGCCGCCAGTCATGGATACGGCATTACCGTAGATATTAAACCTGAATTATTTATGGAGAAAGTATTGTATGCAGTGGATGAATTAACCGGTCTAATCGGTGCCGTAGCTATCATGCGGCCTTCAAAGAGCGTATCGGATCTGGAAGTGAAATCAGTGATGAAGAAATATAAGACTGCTAATTTTGCTGCCGGATGTTCCAGGGAAGTTATTAATAATGGGCAGGTATGCTGGGATGGGAAATAACGGAATTAATTGAAAAAACCATATTGGCTATGAGAAGTTTGATTCCTGAAATGGAAATCTGATGAAATATATAACGGCTTATGCCAGTAACCGGAAGAAACACGCTTTGCGAGTTTCTCCGGTTACTGTGTTAAACAACACAATTCTGTCCTTTATCATTTCTTTACAGGATCATAACCGATTACTGTCCATATACCGGTAGAATCCTGTCTTACCAGGCGTTTTAAATAAACACGGCCAACCGTTGTTACATCTCCTTTTATCTCAGCAATTGCCATTTCTCCATTATTTTTAATAATATTGATATCTTCGTAAGCAATCGGATAATCTCCTACAATTCCTTCGGGAGAAATCAAAAGACTTGCAAATACCTGTGTTACAAAAACAGGGTCCAGCTTCCAGGGAGAATGACCGGCATCGACACTTTTTTGTTCATTTTTTTCTACTTCTAAATCATACGGTACTTCTACCTGCGGTTTATCCTGTAATTCGGCCTCAGAGTTTGGAATGCTTACCTCACCTTGGGATATACTTTCAGCAAAATTCGATAAATCCTCCATAGTAAGTTCCCCGTAAATGGTATATTCCATTCCGTCTTCCTGCCACCTGATAGAGCTTATACCGGTTATGCCACCATATGTTCCGCCTCCCATATTTCCTGCTGCTATCTCTGCATTTGTTGAAATTTCAGCTGTATTATTATTTACTTTGCCTAATATGGCTGACGAATCCGGTTTCCAATTACCTGTTGCTTTATGTTGTGCTATAACAGCGGTTTTTTGTTTATCTTTTGAAAGGTAATATGTCTTAATCTCTTTCTTCTCTGTATCTACGGAATATTTTGATAATACAAAATCTTCCGGTAAAATATCCGTAATTGTTGGTATAAATCCTGCGACAGCTGCTGCTTCGTCCAGATTTCCGACAAATTGCTCCGTATCCGATGCAATCTCTTTATAACCTTTGTGCAGCTGATAGGATATCAATTGTTTCGGAATAGAATCCAGGAATTTTATATCTTTATAAGTAACTTTATATTGAATCGCATTTTGAAATGCAGATTCTTTTTGAAGAGGCATATTGGTTTCCTGATCCACCCATAACCGATAGGAATCTCCTCCCTGCGGTCTTACGGAAAGGATTGATGTTTCTCTGCCTGCAATTTCTGCTTCTCCCACAACCTTTACTTCCAGAGCATTTTTTACATTCTCTATCTCACTGCCTATTTCGAAAGTAAAATGGTATGGATCAGGAAATGACGGAAATTGATATACTTCCTTTAAATCAGTATCTATCTGCCATTTTTTTTGACCGTTGTTAATGGTGGTAATTCCACTTCCTGTACCCTCCAATTCTTTTACATAATAGTTCCCGTCTTTATCTGCCCAGACTTCACGTACTGCCTGAGTTGTTACTATACCATCTTCATTAGTCTGGGTAATTTCCATTATTCCGTGGTAAGCCTTAACCTCCCCAAAGGCCTGCTCCATTGCATAGACAATGTTAAGATTTGTCTGCGGCAGAATAAAATTTAAGGTAACCACTATGACTAGAGCAGCTGCTATAACTGCTACGGCAGGTTTCCATACTTTTTGGGATTTCTTTATTTTTTAGTATTATTTGACCCATTTCCGTTTAAGAATTGTTTCGATAAGGTTTCTGTCAATTGTTCATTAAATTCTTTCTTAGGATATTCTACTTCTTTCAGACTTTTAATTAATCTGACGGTTTCCATGAGTTTTTCATCTTCATTATCTTTCATTGGTTTATTATGTTCATTTGGTTTCTTTTCTTTATTCAGCTGGTCAATGTAATTTGATATTTTTTTAATTCGATTATTCAACATATCTCCTCCTAAATTATATTTTTATCCAAAACAGATGCCAATTCCTGCAAGGCACGGTATTGTATTACTCTGACAGTGGCCTCTTTCTTCTTTAAAATCCTTGCTGTTTCTGAAGTAGAAAACCCTTTTAAAATCCGTAATTCAATCACTCTTTTCTGGTCGATACTCAAACAATTTAAAGCAGCTCCAATCAATTCCCGCCTGATGCTTTCCTCGGTAAAATCTTCCGTTTTATAATCCATTGTACTTAACTCCTCTAAATCAAATTGTTTGCCGGCACGCTGTTTCTTTCTCCACTCATCTCTTAGAATATTCATAGCCACTGTTTTTAAGAAATTACTATAGTTATCTATAACAACATTTTCTTTTCTTAAATAATCCAAGGCTTTCACATAAGCTTCCTGAGTAATGTCTTCCGCTTCCGTCCGGTTACCGACTTTATAAGAAACAAATTTATAAACCTCTTTCCATGTGCTGGAGCATAACTCTTCGATAAATCCCTCAGTTAGGTTGATACCATTTACCTTGGTGTCTTTCTGATTTTGTACTCCAGTTTCATTTTTTTGCATTTGCAGTAATTCCTCCTTTCTTCCCTAAAAATTGTCTTTCATATAAATAGACGTAAAAAAAATACAAAACGTTACAAAAACCTATGTAACATTTTGTATTTCTTAATATGTAATAACGGGTACTATGCAATTAATTTTCCTGGGTATTATTCTCATTCTATTCCAGATTATTATTTTCCTGGATATTACTCTGGTTCTCTTCTTGGTTTTTATTTTCTTCTGCATTCCCCTGATTTTCTTCTTTACTATTATTTTCCTGAATACTCGGATTCTCTTCTTTACCATTATTCTCCTGCGTATTACCCTGGTTCTCTTCTTTCATTTCACCCGGAGAAGATTCATCCGTATTATGTTTTATATTTGTATTTTTAATTTTATCTTTATTTTGAATATAATAATCCACAGCCGGATCTTTCATTTCATAAATCCGGTACCATTCTTTCGTCTCAGTATTTTTAACTGTCTCCGAACGGTTGCGGTATAAAAACTTAATGATATCATAACAGTCAATCCAGATTTCATTATATCCCTCTTTTTGAGATTCATCAAAAATCAGCTGCATTCCAAAATGAAGATGTGGTGTATCTATATTATTTACATTTTCATTGGCACTATAACCGGTCCTGCCAAGATATCCGATTACATCTCCTGCCTGTATTATGCTTCCCACTACCAGAGATTTATTATAAGGGAAATTTTTTCTTAAATGAGCATAATAATAATACCGTTTACCATCAAAGCTGCGAATACCGATCCGCCAGCCTCCATATTGATTCCAACCTAAAGCTTCCACATATCCGGATTCTACTGCAATAACCGGAGTGCCTGTCTGCCCCATCATATCGTGCCCCAAATGTCTTCTCTTATACCCATAACTTCTGGATACTCCAAAATCATCATAATCGCTGTACGGAAAATACTTTGCGATAGGTAAAAAGGCTTTCAGCCCGTATTTTTTTACCCAAACCTTTTCTTCCGGATTTTCTTCACTGGGAACCTGTATCTGATACTCACCTACAAAACCGCCAAGTACCGCACTATAGGCTTCATAATAATAATTATAGTATTTTAGTTCTTCCGTCAGTGCACCTATACTTTCTTCCTTACTTTGAAGCTTTCGGACTAATTCGTTTAAATCTTTTTCTTTGTACCTGGAAAAATCTCCTCCATACCTGGTTCCCAAGTATGCTAACAGTTCAATCCAATTCAGTTTCACTTCCTGTGTCTGGGATTCAACATCATATTCATATGCTTTTCCCATGGCAGAAGAACAGACATCAAAGTCTACCCACTTTATATAATCTGTCTTGGAATTAGGAAAAAAAGTACCTATGGATCCATCTAAATAATTTTCATATATCAGATAGGAAGCTAAAGCAAATAATATGATAAGTTCACCTATTATTCCATATTTGATTTTAACTTTTTTAATCATGAGCACCCTCACATACAAACTGTAATATAATTTTATGTTTTATTGAGTTCAAAAATTCCCGGTCTCTTTTAAAGATTATTAATTTTACCAATCAATAATAAGTTTAGTTTCCTATTCCGAATAAAAAATAAAAACGGAATATTCACCTGAAAAATTATTTAAACAAAAACATCTTTTTCATTTTGGAAAAATATGCTATAATTAGATACAGGCATTAATTAAAGATTGGGGATTAAACAACCAGGATGTAGAGTTATATAATACCCCTAAGAAAGAGGCTACTATGAATTCAGAATGGTCATTAGATGTACTTTATAAAGGATATCAGGATGAAGCCTTTATTTTTGATTTAAAGAAATTTAATGAATTAATTCAAACAATTAAAGGATATGTAACAACATTAAAGGAACATACGGAAGAGATAGCAGTTTCGGCCATAATCTCGTATCTTGAGGAATATACCGTACTTGCAAGTAAGCTAAGCTCTTATCTTTTTCTCCGTCAATCCACTAATACGACGGATAGTGAGACAACCGCTTTACTCGGTAAGGTCGAGGAACTTGACAGCACATTGTCAAAAGAAATTGCTATGATAAAAAAATATATAGCAAAAGCTGAAACATTGGATCAGTTAATTGAAACAAATGAGATGTTAAAAGGTTATAAATTCTTTTTAGAGGAAATTAAAAAAGATGCAAAATTTGCATTAAGCGATGAAGTGGAGGAGGTAATTGCCAAGCTGAATTTATCTGCCGGTTCAGCCTGGTCGATGATGCAGCAGTACTTAACCTCAACCTTGGAGGTAGATTATAACGGTGAGAAAACTACCCTCTCTGCCATTCGCAATCTCGCTTACAGCAATGACCCTGCCGTTAGAAAAAGTGCATATGAAGCAGAATTAGCTTCCTATTATAAAATAAAGGATGCCGTTGCATTTTCTTTAAATAATTTAAAATCGCAGGTAAACACCATTGTGGATTTAAGAGGTTATAAATCCGCTTTATCCATGACTCTGATTCACTCTAAAATGAAACAGGAAACTCTGGATGCTATGTTCACTGCAATAAAAGAATACTTACCTAAATTCCATGCTTATCTTAGAAGAAAAGCAGAAATTTTGGGTCATAAAAACGGACTTCCCTGGTATGAATTATTTGCTCCCCTTGGAGAGTCCAGCCGTACCTTTACTATAGCGGATGCCAAGGAATATTTAGTTTCTCATTTCCGTGGATTTGCAGATGATCTGGCAGATATGATCGAAGAAGCTTTTGATAAGGATTGGATCGATTTCTATCCTCATACCGGAAAAGTGGGAGGCGCCTTCTGTGATAATCTCCCCTATGTAAAACAAAGCCGAATTTTAACTAATTTTGACGGTACCTTAAGTGATGTGGTTACTTTAGCCCACGAATTGGGTCATGCCTATCATGGCCTTAATATACAGGAGCATTTGCCCCTAAATTGGGATTATTCCATGCCGGTTGCGGAAACCGCATCAACTTTTAATGAAACAGTCATTATGAATGCTGCAATAAAAGATGCAGAAGGCCAGGAACAATTAGCACTTGTGGAAAGTCAGCTTCAGGATGTTACCCAGATTATCTGTGATATTTATTCCCGTTTCTTATTTGAAAGCGCAGTATTTGAAAAACGCAAAGAAGCCTTTTTATTTTCTCCGGTGTTGGAAGAAATGATGTTAAACGCTCAAAAAGAAGCCTATGGTGATGGACTCGACCACTCACAGCTGCATCCCTTTATGTGGATCTGCAAGAGTCACTATTACCGTGATTCCCTGAATTTTTATAACTTTCCATATGCTTTCGGCGGTTTATTTGCAAGGGGTTATATGCACAGTACCAGGAAGAGGGTTCCGCATTTGTGCCAAAATACCGCGCCCTTCTTAATGCAACAACGGTAAGCTCAGTTGAGGATGTTGCACTTATGGCAAATATTGATTTGACTAACCCTGATTTCTGGAGGCAAAGTCTTAAAACAGTTTCCGATTCCATCGATTTATTTATGGAATTAACTAATAGGTAAGATTAACTTTACTTTCGCATAAACCGGAAGAAACCCGTATCACTGATAATCATGTGCAGTGGTGCGGGTTTTGTATTTTTAATACCAAATGATAAACCATGAATAAAAGTTTCCCAATGTATTAATAGTTTCTTAATATATACAAGTACCTTAATGTATAAAAGAATGAAGTTTCCATTTACCGTTAATAAATCGAATCAAAAAGCAAATTGCCCTAAAAAACCAATCAATTGTCATTGCAATCCATACGCCCAACACACCAAGTTTCAAAAAGTCGGCTAAAATATAACTGAAACCAATTCTCCATAACCACATGGAAATAATTGAAATAACCATGGTATACTTAACATCGTTGGCAGCCCTTATGGCATTGGGTAAAGCAAAAGCAATCGGCCATATGGTGCAGCAGCAAATACTATGATAAATAATCAACTGTAAGGTAAGTGCGTTAGTCTCCGTTGATAAATTAAAGATATTAACAATTGGATTTCTCAATAAAATAATTCCAATATTAAGTACCAGCATAATTGCATATGTAAGTTTTAACAATTTAATCGCATATTTTTTCGCCTGTCCGTAGTCACCGGCACCCACACACTGTCCGACTACCGTAATCATGGCAAGCCCTATACCGTTGCCCGGAATAATTTCTAATCCGGCAATGGTCTGTGCAACAGCATTTGCAGACATAGCAACCGTACCAAAACTTGCAGTGAGGCCCTGTACCAGAATTTTACCAATTTGAAATATACCGTTCTCAATTCCATTCGGAACACCTATTTGCAAAATACGTTTAATCATTGGAATGTCTAGTCCTAACTTCATTACGTGGTCAATGTAGATAGGATTCTTTTTATTACGTATCAAAAAGAGCATGATTAAAGCAGCAGAAATTCTGGCTAATAAAGCGGGAACAGCAACCCCCATAACCCCCATATGAAATCCCATAACTAAAACAGCACTTCCAACTATGTTAATAGCATTCATGATTAACGATGCGTACATGGAAATTTTTGAATTTCCCATAACTCGAAAAAGGGCAGCACAGGAATTATAGATTGCTAGGAAAGGGAAAGAAAAAGAAGTTACATAGAAATAAATTCTTGCATTATCCATTACTGCCGCATCAATATTGCCATAAATAATCCTAAGTATATAATAATTACCCAATAAAGAGAATGCCATAATGATAAGTGCTATAATGGTTGAAATGAGTAATAATTGTTTTGCAGATTTACAGGCATTTTCCGTCTCCTTATGTCCAATGTACTGGGCTGCAACTACCGCTCCCCCTGTTGCCAGGGAAGAAAATATGGTAATGAGCAATACGTTCAGAGTGTCCACTAAGGACACACCCGAAACTGCTACTTCTCCGGCTCTTGCTACCATTATAATATTTACCATACCTACGGTTACGGCCAAAAGCTGCTCTATAATAAGTGGAATAATGAGTTTATAAAGTTGTTTATTTGTGAACATGCCCTTCTCCTCGGTAGTCTACAAGTTAATTAAGCCTTTTCCAACGAAATCCCAAATTTATGTTACGTTTTGTATCATATCACAATGGATTATTTTAAACAATGTTTTATATTGTATAATTGATCAAAGCGGATATTCTTAGAATCCGTTACGCTGCGGTCAGGAGGTTTGCGGCACAGAGGATGCTATGACAGAATGCGCCGAGCGTTTCTAAAAGAACACCTGCCAATAGAGTATGGCAGAGTGCTATTGTCGGAGCAACTCTTCCCGCACCTCCGGGATAGGGATTGGGACGTAGTCACTTAGAAAATTTCACGCAAAGTCTTGACTTATTTTTGAATGGATGATATATATATATTGAATATATATTCAATGAATTTTTTTTTAATATGTAGGTGCATAGAATGACTAAAAGAAATGAGCAGAAAGAAAAACGGCGGCAAGATATCCTAAAAGCAGGATTGAGTATTTTTATCCGCAAGGGTTATGAAGCTACAAAAATAAATGATATTGCAAAAAAAGCAGGAATGAGTGTTGGTTTACTGTATCACTACTTTGAATCAATTGAGCTTTTACATGAAGAATTGATTAATATTGGATTGTCTGGTCGTTCAGGGCAATACTTTCCTCAATATGACAATCCACTTGACTTTTTTTTGAAATCATCAATCCACATCTTTGATATGGTAAAATCAGACCATTTTATTGCGGAATTATTTGTTCTGATGAACCAAGCACAGCGCAATCAAAGCTTACCAAGCCATATAAGGAGCAAACTTGAACAAAACGACGTGATCGCTAAATCAATCAGCCTTATCGAAGAAGGTCAACATCAAGAACTGATTCGCAGAGGAAATCCTATGGCATTAGCACTGGCATTTTGGCTTTCCGTACAATCATACGTGGAAATGATTGCCCTTAATCCCAACACACCATACCCGGAAAGTAATTGGTTTGTTGATTTGTTAAAAAGCAGTACTGACCATGAAAATTAGAATAAACTCATTTTTTGGAGGATAGCAATATGTTTCTTGAGAATAATAATTACAGCAAAACAGCACTTTTAGGCAAAACTGTGTTGATAACAGGCGGTGGCGGTGGGATAGGCTTTGAAGCTTCACGCGCGTTTTCTTATATGGGTGCTAAGGTAATCATTGCGGAAATAGACACCTTAAAAGGAAAGCAAGCACAGAAATTAATTAACAACGAATATAAGAATGAAAATGTTGATTTCTTTCAAATAGACATTTCAGATGAAAAACAGATTGATAAACTACACGAATATATATCGAACAGATACACTAAACTTGATGTCATTATAAATAATGCCGCTGTTGTTCCGATGGGAGCCATTGAAGCAGTATCAATATCCGATTGGGATTTGAGCTATGCGGTAAATTTGAGAGCGCCTGTCCTGTTAGCACAAAAATTCCTCCCGTTTATGAGAAATACAGGCGGAATTATCGTCTTTGTTCCGTCAACAGGGGCACAGCCTTTTATGGGAGCTTATGAGATATTCAAGTCAGCGCAGGTAGAGCTTTGCAACATTATATCTGAAGAAGTTTCTGAACATATTATTACATACTCAATAGCTCCCGGATTTGTAAAAACAGATACCGCCGTTAAAGCGGTAGAAGTTGTGGCATCTTCAATGGGAATTACATCGGAAGATTTTTTCAAGGCTCATGAAGAATACATTTTAGACGCTGAGTTGGCAGGGGTTGGTTATGCCGTTTCAGTCGTAAATGCAAAAAAGTACAATGGGCTTGAAATATTATCTTCCCAGGCATTGGAGGATGAAGGACTGATAATTAGTGACGCAACAAAGCAAGATAATATACCGCACCAAGTCGACTACGATAGATTAATATTACTATTTACAGATATTTCTAATACCTTTTTGGACCAATATCAAAGTTGGCAAAAGAAAAACCTATTTCAAAAACAGTTTATTCTTTCTGATTTCAAAAAGCAAATGGGGATACCGGCCGAAAGTTTCAAAAAACAGTTGGAAACCCTACAAAGCCATATTCAAAATCAAAAATGGGATAGCCTTTTAAACAGCAAAGATATGTTCATAAAGTGGCAGAGTTTTTATAAACATCAAAAGAAACTGCTCCAAAGTTACGAAAAAAATGCGACACAGCTGGCTAATGACACAAAACTTCTAAATAGCTGGATTGATACTCTGCAAGGTATAATTGATGTTATATAAGTATCTTCCTCATGGTGAACGTCCGACAACTGAATACTATTGTTATCAAGGAACCAGACGCAAAAATGCATAGCCAATAGTCAGTGGGTAAAACCTCGATTATCGGCTCATTTTATATATAAGAAACAAAAGGATGGAGGAATCTCCGAACTACCTTTGACAAAACAGTTCAATGAAAACTGAATATTACGTGGGATACAAAATAAAAATTAAAACTATAAAAATTCAAAAAAGGTATTGACATTTACGCAGCGTAATAGTCTATGATAAAACTTGCAAAGAAGTTCGATGATGATTCTTAAACAAAAGTTATCACTGTCTTCCTTGCAACGCGCGTTATTACAAAAAGAAAGGAGACATTTATGGAATATACGGTTCAAAAGTTAGCGGGATTGGCAGGAGTCAGTACAAGAACCCTCAGATATTATGATGAAATCGAACTTTTAAAACCAGCAAGAATCAATTCTTCCGGGTATCGTATTTACGGAACTTCCGAGGTAAACCGTTTACAACAGATACTTTTTTACAGGGAATTGGGAGTTAGTCTGGAAAATATCAGGGAAATAGTAACTGCACCATCCTTTGATGGGGCCAAAGCGTTAAGAGAACACCATGAAAAACTTCTTGAAAAACGAGAACAACTTAATCAATTAATTGCTAATGTTGAAAAAACTATAGCTGTAACCGAAGGGAGAACAATCATGTCTGATAAAGAAAAATTTGAAGGTTTCAAACAGAATCTTATAGATGAAAATGAAAAAAAATACGGAAAAGAAATCCGTGAAAAGTACGGAAAAGAAACCGTTGAAAAATCCAATCAGAAAGTCAAAAATATGACGCAGGAAGAATATGATACGGTAACAAAACTGGCGGAAGAAATAACAGAGAAATTAAAAGAAGCCTATAAAACCGGGGATCCGGCAGGTGAACTGGCACAGGAAGTAGCAGATCTTCACCGGAAATGGCTATGCTTTTATTGGGACAGTTATTCCAAGGAGGCACATGCGGGTATAGCGCAGATGTACGTAGATGATGAGCGTTTTACCGCTTATTACGATAAAGAACAACCGGGTACTGCCAGGTTCTTAAGAGATGCAATTTTGGTTTATACTGGTACAGTGAAGTAATTTAAACTCTTTCTTATCGGATTAATAAATTTTTACAATCCTTTTATTTTTACTGGTTTATATTGATAGTTACTGGTTAATGCTGATATTACCCGGTTCATGTAAGAAATCATCATGCTCTTTTACTGCTATAAGAATGGTATGCCATGGAATTTTAATCTTCCCGGCATACCATTCTTAATTATATATCATCTCTTTCAAAAATATCGTTCTCCGGATCTGAATTCCATATGTATTCGATACTTTGTGCTATTTCCTTAGCTTTTTTCGGTCCAAATTGATCCGCAATAAATCCCAGAGCCATATCCATACCGGCAGATACGCCCGAGGAAGTATAATATTTACCATCTGTTACCCATCTCGCTTTTTTTATCCAATTTACCTCCCTATCAACTGACATTACCCACCGAAAGGCATTTTTATTGGATGTTGCTCTCCGCTTCTTTAACAATCCGGTTTTGGCTAATAAAGCTGATCCGGTACATACTGTTAAGCAGAATAGGGATTGCTCAGCTATAACCCTTAACTGATGTATGAAATCTTCATTTAACACCAGTTCTCTAGTACCCTGTCCTCCCGGAATTAAAAGGATTTCCTGATGTCCTATTGTATTAAGCGGCTCTGTAACCACCTGGGTTCCCTGTCTGCTTAAAACAATCCCCCCCTCCGGAGAATAATATTTTATCTTGTATTCATCCGGTAATTTTCCTAATATCTCTACCGGGCCAAAAACATCCAAGGTCTCAAAATCGCGAAAAAGGATAATATTAATATTCATAACTTTCCACCTTCTCAAATTTTCAAATCTTTTGGTAATTATGAAACTAGATAGTTTTCAAATACAATAATCTAGTTTCCCGATTACCTAGTTCCAATCTTTTTATTTCTATTCTGAACTACTATAACTGATTTATTAATCATTAAATACGATAATACTCTTAATATTATCGGTTAACAAGATGTAAAATTTATATGGGATAGGGAATAATAAAAATAATTGAAACGTTTCTGTTTTAAAATAACGAAGAAAGGTATGCCAAAAAGTTACCAATGACTTTTTTTGTGGCAATATCCTCTGGGGTATTTTAGGTATATATATGGATAAAAAATGGTTCATTTACCGTAAACTATTTTTCTCAACTTTTACTTTGAGTGCATTTACCTTTGGAGGCGGTTACGTAATCGTACCTTTAATGAGGAAAAAATTTGTAGAGGAGCTGAAGTGGCTAGAAGAAAAGGAAATGTTAGATTTAACTGCAATAGCTCAATCATCTCCCGGACCCATAGCTGTAAATGCCTCCATCCTGATGGGATATCGTATGGCAGGCCTTCCCGGTGTTCTCACAACTGTCTTAGGCACCGTTTTACCTCCCTTTATAATCTTATCAATAATATCTTCCTTTTATATTGCATTCCGTGATAACCTTTACATCAATGCCATATTAAAGGGGATGCAGGCTGGAATTGCCGCTGTTATTACAGATGTAATACTATCTATGGGAAGCAGTATACTGAAAGAAAAAGAGATAATATCTGTTATTGTCATGTTTGCAGCATTTTTTGCGGCTTACTTTTTTAATATTAATGTTATATACATCATTCTTACCTGCGGGGCAATCGGTGCTCTGTCGGTTTTATATCACAGAAAGATAAAGAAAAATAAGCAAAAGAACGGAGTATAAAGATTGTTATATATAAAATTATTAATCAGTTTTTTTCAGATAGGGTTATTTAGTATTGGCGGAGGTTATGCCTCTTTACCTTTAATACAGAATCAGGTTGTAGATATAAACAAATGGCTGACTATGAGTGAATATACGGATTTAATAACCATTTCAGGTATGACTCCGGGACCGATAGCTATTAATGCTTCCACGTTTGTCGGAATGCGGGTAGGCGGTCTATTCGGAGCATTTATGGCTACCCTCGGATGTGTGCTGCCATCCACTATAATTGTTGTATTTTTGGCAGTTTTATATAAGAAATATAAAAATATTTATCTGGTACAGGGAATATTAAAAGGGTTACATCCTGCTGTTACCGCACTGATTGCTTCTGCCGGATTGTCCATCTTATCCCTGACATTCTGGGGTGATGAAGGAATCACCTTAAATCCTGCTGATGTTAATGTGTTATCTGTTATTTTATTTGGAATCAGCCTGTTTATTTTAAAAAAATATAAAATGAATCCCATCTATGTAATGTTAGGATCAGGTATCATAAGTCTGGCATTTTATCTGCTGCTTTAAGGTTGAATTTTTAGTGATATAAAAATTTAACAGCCTTCCTACTCTCCCCTTAATAGTTTAATTACATTATAGTAAAAAATGGCGCTGCCGCACTAAATGCGGCGCCCTTTTTCATTTCCGCGAAAGCAAAGTGAGAATTAGCAAGCTTGCTTGCAATAATTCGAACGCGCACGCGAACCGAAGAAACTTGCAAAGCATGTTTCTTCCGGTTAGAGATGTTTATCACATTTTAGGGTATCAAAATAGCGTGTGATTATTATCCAACAAAAGACACGTTTTCACTCGGTTGCCACATAGCGGTACATAAGGTCGTGGCAGATAAGTGATTCTGCCACAACCTAAGTACCGATACTTATTAAGCTGTCTGTTCAAATTGGGAATTATAAAGGCTTGCATAAAATCCATCTTTTTCAAGGAGTTCTTCATGATTACCCTGTTCTACAATATCACCGTCTTTCATAACCAGAATCAAATCTGCATCACGAATGGTTGAGAGCCTGTGTGCAATAACAAAACTGGTTCTGCCTTTCATAAGGTTATCCATTGCTTTCTGGATTCTTACTTCAGTTCTGGTATCAACGGAACTGGTCGCTTCATCCAATATCAGAATCTTAGGATCTGCCAAAATAGCTCTGGCTATGGTTAATAACTGCTTCTGACCTTGGGATACATTGCTTGCTTCTTCATTTAAAACCATATTATAGCCATCCGGTAGAGTGGATATAAAATGATGGGCATGTGCGGCTTTCGCAGCTGCTATGACTTCTTCATCCGTAGCATCGCTTTTACCGTAACGGATATTTTCCATTATTGTACCGTTAAATAACCAGGTATCCTGTAAAACCATACCAAACAGCTGTCTTAATTCACCACGGTTAAAATTTTTGATATTGTGGCCAGCAATTAAAATTTCTCCCTCATTCACATCATAAAAACGCATTAATAGCTTAACCATTGTGGTTTTACCGGCACCGGTAGGACCTACGATGGCAATTTTCTGACCCGGTTTAATCTGTGCGGAAAAATCTTTTATAATAATCTTATCCGGATTATAACCGAATTTAACATGTTTGAATTCAACATTGCTGCTTATATTCTCCGTCTGTACCGGATTTACAGCTACCTGATCTTCCTCTTCTTCTTCCAAAAATTCAAAAACACGTTCCGCAGCAGCAGCCGTCTGCTGTATTTGGGCTGAAACCTGCGCAATCTGTGCAATCGGCTGGTTAAAACTTCTTACATATTGGATAAAAGATTGAATATCACCAACTTTAATCCGGTCTTTTACTACCAGATATCCACCAAGTATGGCAACTGCCACATAACCGATATTACCGACAAAAGCCATAATAGGATGCATCATTCCGGAGAGGAACTGGGACTTCCAGGCGGAATGATAAAGTGTATTATTTGCTTTATCAAAATCTTCAATTACCTTTTTTTCGCCATTAAAAGCTTTAACTATATTGTGACCGCCATAAACTTCTTCCACCTGACCGTTTACATGACCTAAATATTCCTGCTGCTGCATAAAGTATATCTGTGATTTTTTAATAATAAAACCGATAAGCCCTGCTGATAAAGGCAGCGTAAGAACGGCAACCAAAGTCATGGTCAAACTAATGGTCAACATCATATACAAAATACCGATTATCATGGTAACTGATGTAATGATTTGTGTAATACTCTGATTTAAACTCTGACTTAATGTATCCACATCATTGGTTACCCTGGAAAGTACTTCACCATGAGTCTTGGTCTCAAAATAATTCATTGGCATACGGTTAATTTTTTCAGAAATTTCTTTTCTGAACTGATATGTTACTTTCTGGGATATACCAGTCATGATAAATCCCTGTATAAATGAAAACAACATACTGATTACATACAAACTTAATAAAATTATAAGAGTTCTTCCGATACTGTTAAAATTAATACCACCAGTTCCATTAATTTTATTCATTAAACCTTCAAATAAATCCGTCGTTACGTTACCAAGTATTTTAGGGCCAACGATACCAAATATTGTACTGCCGATAGCAAATATAACCACAAATAAAAACCCTATTTTATAACGGCTCATAAATATTGCCAGTTTCTTAATGGATCCTTTAAAATCCTTTGCTTTCTCACCTGCAGCACCCATGGGTCCGCCTCCCATGGGTCCGCGGCCCATGGAACCTTTTTTGTCCGGATTTTTATTATTTTCATTACTCATATGCTAATTCCTCCTTTGACAACTGGGATGAAGCGATCTGTTTATAAACTTCACAGTCTTTCAGTAATTCTTTATGAGTCCCTTTACCAACTATTTTTCCTTCGTCTAATACCAGTATCTGATCTGCATGTATTATTGTACTGATTCTTTGTGCGACGATAATTACCGTACTGTTACTGATTTCAGTTTTTAATGCTTTTCTAAGTGCAACATCTGTTTTATAATCCAAGGCCGAAAAGCTGTCGTCAAATATATAGATTTCAGGGTCTTTGGCAATGGCTCTTGCAATGGATAATCTCTGTTTCTGACCTCCGGATACATTTCCTCCGCCCTGTGAAATTGCAGTTTCATATTTTTCCGGTTTCTCTTCAATAAAATCAAGAGCCTGTGCTATTCTGGCCGAACGGTTAATTTCGTCCACCGTAGCATCCTGTTTGCCATATCTTAAATTGGAATCAATCGTTCCTGAAAAAAGAACACCTTTTTGCGGTACGTAACCTAATTTATCTCTTAATTGATGCTGGTTAACCTGTCTGATATCTGTACCGTCAACTTTGACGCTGCCTTCCGTCACATCAAAAAATCTTGGAATCAGTTGTACTAATGTTGATTTACCACTTCCTGTACTACCTATAATAGCCGTAGTCTCACCGGGTTTCGCAGTAAAAGTTATATCGGATAAAACATCATCCTCTGCTTTGGGATAACGGAAAGACACATGATCAAATTCTACATATCCTTTTTTATCCGATACAAACTGCTCCGCTTTAGCCGGATCGTGTATCGTTAAATCCGTATCTATTACTTCCATAATACGGGATGCTGATACAGATGATCTTGGCAGCATGATGGAGATCATGGAAAGCATTAAGAACGACATGATAATCTGCATGGTGTATTGGATAAATGCCATTAGATCACCAACCTGCATCGTTCCCTGATCGATTCCTTTACCACCGTTCCAGATAATTAACACGGTAATACCATTCATAATAAACATCATAATCGGCATCATAAAAGTCATAACACGGTTTACGAATAAACTGGTTTTTGTTAAATCCTGATTGGCAAGGTCAAATCTTTTTTCTTCCAGTTTTTCTTTATTAAATGCTCGGATTACTGACAATCCGGTTAAAATTTCACGGGTTACCAAATTCAATCTGTCAATTAATTTCTGCATTAATTTAAATTTTGGCATAGCGACTGCAAACAATGTTCCAACCAGGCATAAAATCAGAAAAACTGCTAATGCAATGATCCACGTCATGGAAACGTTGGTATTTAAAACTTTTATAATACCGCCGATAGCTAATATGGGTGAATAAATTACAATTCGGATCAAAAACACTAAGGTCATTTGAATTTGCTGAATATCATTCGTACTTCTGGTTATGAGGGAAGCGGTAGAAAATTTATCAAATTCAGTATTGGAAAAACTGACAACTTTCTTAAATACTCTGCCTCTTAAATCCCTGCCTAAACCCGCAGCAATCCTGGAAGCCAAAAAGCCTACCAATATGGTTGATATCATAGCCAGTAAAGCCAAACCAAGCATCTTAGCACCGGCAAGGAAAATATAATTAGTCTGTAATTTGCCGGTATCAATTCCAATAGCTTTATATTCTGCCTTTACTGCAGAGATGGCACCCTGGTTTATTATGGTTTCCGGCATGGCAGATATCTTTTCATCAATGGAGGAAAGAATTTGTTTGGATTGTTCCTCGGGCATTTTTGTAAGCATTTCCATTAAACCAAAATCAGCCATTTCAGCCGGAAGTTGTGCACTGAGCTGCTGTTTTAATGCTTTCACCTGCTCAGAATCACTGTTTAAGGTGCTTACCAATAAAAACGCTCTTGACATTATACTGCTTAAATCCTTCTCTATATCATAATCTTTATTTAATTTATATAAAGCTTCGTCTGCTAATACCGGATATTTGTTCAGATAGTTCTGATATTCCTGATCAGATACGGTATCCTTTGATATTAAATCATAGGAAGCCTCAACCGTTTTCTTGCTGTCCGCATCCATAGTGAATAAAAGGTTATTCATCTCACTTTCACGGATTACAGTCGGCACCGCATTTTTTATACCTCCCTGTTGTATGCCGATATCCACAATATCGGATGTATAAGCAGGCAGGGATAAGTCACAAAATGCCTGTAATGCTAATAATGCAACAACTATAATAATTGGTCCTATTGATGTTTTCAGTAATTTTGCAATTTTAAGCATGCTAACTCCTTTCCAATCTATCTCATTCTTATGTTCTTATTCTTTTTCGCAATCCTCTTTATCTCTTTTCATATCTTTCATTTCCTCATACACTGCATCATAGAATTTATTGAGGAGACGGATAAAGTCTTTTGCATCTTCTTCGCCCATTCTCTTTATAGTGCATTCTGCAAAAATATGCATTCTGTGAAGAGATTCTTTTATTATCTTTTCACCGGCCGCAGACAGCCGGATATAAACTACTCTCCTGTCTTTTTTATCTGAGATTCTCTCTATATACCCTTTTTCTTCTAAAGCATTTAACATTTTGGATGTAGCCGGTTTTGTAGAATGAATCTTATCACTTAATTCACTTACTTTAACCCCCGGATCATTTTTTTGATTTGCTCTATTTTCTTCCATACAGCCATGAATGGCACCTAACATCATAAACTCACCCTGATGCACCATATCCTTAGAATGATGTTTATGTGTCAATTTACGTAATTTATTCATAACCATTATGAATTCATGAGTAATATTTTTTTCCATTATAACCTCCTTATACATAACTTTTGTACTTTAGCATATCTTTTGTGTTATGAGTATGAACTTTATTTACAGCTAGCTCCTTTCAAAAAACAAATTAATTAACCTGTTTAATAGTTGAGTAGGTTAACAATCATTATAAGTTTTTTTTTTAATATGTCAAGATGCATAAAAAAAACTTAAGTATTTTGTAAGTTTTTATTTATAAAAATTTTATGAATGTCATAACCTATTACATAACAAGCAGGTTAAAATTGGATTTTGACACCCCAATCCTATCAGAAAAAAAGCCTGCCTAATGAACTTAGACAGACTTTTTAACGAAACCCGTATTTTTTATTATAAGATTCCCAATAATTTCTTTGCTAATACAACCGTTTCACCCGCATCCTTAGCATAACCGTCGGCACCGATTTCATCTGCATAACTTTGAGTAATTACAGCACCTCCGATGATGACTTTTGCACTTAAACCGGATTCATTTCTAAGCCGTATCACTTCTTTCATTTCCAGCATGGTTGTTGTCATTAAAGCAGACAGAGCGATTATATCTGCTTTCGTTTCCATAGCAGTATTGATTATCTTATCGGATGGAACATCCTTACCAAGATCAACAACCTGAAAACCATAATTTTTTAACATTAGAACTACTAAATTCTTGCCGATATCATGTACGTCTCCTGCCACGGTTGCGATTACTATCGTGCCTAATTTTTTCTCATTACCGTCTTTCTTAAGCTTTGGCTCTAAAAAGTCTATCGCCGATTTCATAGCTTCCGCAGAAGAGATTAACTGAGGCAGAAAATAAATCTGTTTATCAAACAACTGCCCTACTTCATTAATAGCCGGAATCAATAAGTTATCCAATATAAAGGAGGGGTTATTGCCCTCTTCCAAAGACTGGGTAACCAACTGTACCATATTTCTTTTGTTTCCCTTTATTACTCCTTCATATACAGCCTGATTAGTCTGGTTGGATTCCTGTGTTTCAACCTGTGCTTTATTATCTGCTAGATTACAGCAGGTACCGTGACCGGATATTTCTTTTTCACTGTCTGAATTTTTATCAGTATAAGTGAATTGATTCGCTACATCGGCAGGAGCTTCTGATACCGATTTCCTGCCCTGATCATTTACGCTTTTGATTACGACGGGATTTTTCGTAACCCTGTTAATATACCGGATATCTGCCTCTTCTTTTCCTTTTAACAAATCGGCTGCAAATGCCGTATTAACCAATAAGTCCTGAGAAGGATTGGCAATCGCCATGGTTAGTCCTGTCTGTATAGCAAAAGCTAAAAAAGTACTGTTAATAAACTGTCTTTCAGGCAATCCGAAAGAAATGTTGGATAAACCTACTACCGTAGCCAGCCCTAACTCCTCTTTACAATAATGTATCGTCTCTAGTGTCTGGATGGCAGCATCTTTATTGGCTCCAACCGTATTCACAAGACCGTCCACAATAATATCTTCTTCCGTTAGTCCTTGCCGTTTTGCTTCTTTTAATATGGTCTGAATTATTTCTTTTTTTTCGTTAATATCCTTAGGCAGTCCTTTATCGGATAATGGAAGAAGAATAAACATTGCTCCGTACTTTTTTGCTATTGGAATTAGCTTCTCAAATTTTTCTTTTTCTAAGGATATGGAATTAATTAATGCCCTGCCGGGATAAATACGAAGTGCTGCTTCGATTACACGAATATGACTGGAGTCAATGCTAAGAGGTACATCCGCGGCCATGGTCACCTCTCTTACCACATTCACCATCATCTCTTTCTCGTTTATACCGTTCATACCCATATTAATATCTAAGATGTCCGCACCATTTTCCACCTGTTCTTCCGCCATGCCAAGAACGGTATCCAATTCTCCGTTCCTTAACTCAGCCTGCAGAGCCTTTTTACCTGTAGGATTAATTCGCTCACCGATTATCATGAAACGTCCGTCTAAATCAATATCAAGTGTCTTACGTTCCGTTGTTAAGGTCCGTCTTTTTATTTGGTTTATGATATGGGGCTTTTTCGTATCAATCTCTTCTTTTAAAAGTTTTATATGTTCCGGGGTTGTACCACAGCAGCCTCCCACCAGGCTGGCCCCGGCATCCACTAATTTTTTAGCCTGAGCTGCAAAATCCTCCGGTCCCAGACTGAATACGGTTTCATTTTCAATCAAAACCGGCAGACCGGCATTGGGTTTGGCAATAATAGGGACGTTTGCATATTCTTTCATGGCTGCTACTACCTGACACATTTTTTCAGGGCCTGTAGAACAGTTAACACCTACCGCATCCACACCCATATTCTGCAGAACTACTATTGCAGTTACCGGATCGGTTCCGTAGAAGGTGTGCATATTGTCATTAAACGTTAAGGTAACCATAATGGGCAATTCACAGGTTTCTTTAACTGCCAATACTGCTGCTCTGCATTCCTGCAGGCTCATCATGGTTTCTATGACGAATAAATCCACACCTTCCTTTATTAGATATGAAATCTGTTCTTTATAAACATCCACTAACTCTTCAAAATCCAATGTACCAATAGGAGATAACTGTTCCCCTGTCATGGTCAGGTCTCCGGCAATATAAATTTTCCTTTTGTTACCCTTAAGTCGAGCATCTCTTACCGCCTGTTTGGATAATTTAACCAATTCCCGGTTGATTCGTTCAATTTCGCCTGCCAGGCCATATTCCTTAAGTTTAATCCGGTTACTGGTAAACGTAGGTGCATACAGGATATCCGAACCTGCTTCAATATAAGCTTTCTGCAGGTTTACTAAGACATTGCCGTGTTCCAGAATCCACTTTTCCGGGCAAACTCCGGAGGGCATCCCGCTTTTTTGCATATTACTTCCCATTGCCCCGTCAAGGAGGACGATTTTTTTACTAATTAAATCAGCAAATTCTTTTTTAGTCATAGTTTGACCTCACTTCCTATTGGTACTTTATTTATTTACTTACAATAATTTTATATTACCACAAACCCAACCGGTAATACCATTTTGTTTAATCAGGTAACCTTTCTTCGTTATTTCTATGACGGAAACCATTTCCCCTGTCTTTACGGGTAATTGATAATCCGTAGAGTCTTCACAGTAATAACCATCTTTTTCTTTGTAAATGTATTTATTTAAAATCCACATCCGGTATTTTGTGGAATTATGTTCACAGTAAGAAAATTCTTCTTCTTTTTCTAATACATTAATCTTATTATCTATCCAGTGAATCAGCATGGAATTTTGCTTTTCCTGTAAATCTGGAATTTGATTTTCTTTTGATATGGGGCTTTTCCAAAAGTTGTTATTCCCCTCTTTCAAACTTATAATAATACCTTTTCTTATATCATCAAAAGAAAGATAGGAAAATTCTTCGGAATGTATATGCGGAATAATAAAAGCATTAAGCTGTCCGTTTCTTTTGACTACATTTCCTCCGTCAATACTGATTATTTTATGTTTTTTATCAATAATCGGATTACAGTCCGGTATCGCTTCCGAATATAAAACCACAGGCCAATGGCCTACAATACAATATTTATCCAGGTATACTCCCTGATTTAGAAATGCATCGGTACTTTGCACCTTTTCTGCCTTTTGCTTATCCAGTTCTTTCGAAGTCAAACCCGCATGGACAAACGTAAATTTCTGAGTATCGATGATATCAGGCAAACTTGCTATCCAGTTTAATTCCTCACTGAAATTCTGGCTAAGTGCTTCCTTTATCTTTTTCATATCCGATTTCCTGGATACTTTGATGGATAGAGTTTCACACATTTCATTGAGAAGACATTTTTTTCTCCGTAACATATAATTTAATAATTCTTTATGCACTTTGTCATGATATATTTCCACGGCAACGGAATCGCAATTCCCTTTAACCGGAAATACATTGTGAGTTTTGCACAGTTCCATAATAAATCTAAGGGTATTTAAGCTTTGGGGACCTTTTTCAATCATATCACCTACAATAAATAAGTAATCATCCTTACTGAAGCTCACTTTGTTAAGAAGCTTTTTCAGACCAGGCAGGTTCCCATGTATATCACTGACAGCAATCATTCTACGATTTTCTTCCACTACTATTCTCTTAACACTGGCTAACAAACTATCACTTCCCCTATCGTTAAATTTACTACCTCCGTATTTTAATTTATTTTTATCTTATCCATAAGGCTGACCCGGTTGAAAGGAAGCATAAAATAATATCCATCCGCAAAAGGATTTAATCTTTCAATAATTTCACCGGCGATTTTGGCTCCGGTCCATTCTGCTTCTTCCCTTGTCATCTCAGGAGTATAGCGTTCTATAACCCAATCCGGAACATGAATACCTGAAATTTCATTTTTAATAAAATTGGCATTCCTGTAACTGACTAATGGCATAATACCACATAGTATTTTGGTGTTTATTTTACTCTTAATATATTTAACCCTTTCTATATCTTCATCGGTAAAAATAGGCTGAGTAAGAAAATACCTGGCGCCTGCTTCTATTTTCTTCTCCATTCTCTCAATTATTTTCTCAAGCGGACCTCTGCCGTAATTTAAGGCACCGCCATAATATATGGGTTCTTCACTAAAATGTTCCCGATTCATTTCTTTAACATACTCCATTAATTGAATGGAATTATAATCAAAAACACCCGTAGTGGACTGCCGGTTTTCGCTGGGTATGGGATCACCGGTTACAATTAATACATTTCTTATTCCATTGGCATATGCTCCCAAAAGTCCGGAACGCATTGCAATCATATTTTTATCCCTGCAGCATACATGAGGCATTACAGACATACCTGTTTCCCTCATAAGCTTTATACTCATCAGAATAGAATCCACACGGCTTCTTCCCATGGGAGAATCAGCCATGGTAATCATATCAACACCTGCTTCCCTTAATTTATGAGCGCAGGTTATAATCTGATCATCTTTTGCATCAAAAGGCGGATCCAGTTCAACTGCAATTACCTTTTTACCGGATTCCAGTAACCGAAAGAAATCGTTAGAACGCAGTTCAGTCAGTTTTTCAGTTTTTACAGATAGGTTGATACGGATTCCCCTATTACTTTCCTGTAAGTCTATCTTCTCTGTTATTTTTTTTATATAACCCGGTGTTGTGCCGCAGCAGCCACCAATGATATCTACACCAAGCTCTATAATTCTCTGCATGTTTTCTTCAAAATAAACTTCATTATCCATAAATATCATGCGGTTCTGAAATTGCTCCGGATAACCAGCATTTGGAGCTGCAACAATAAATTTATTCGCTGGGAAATTCAGTTTTTTTAAGATATGGTACATATGTCCGGAACCAATGCCGCAGTTAAAACCGCCTGCATCTATTTCCTTTGTTCCTGCTATTTCTTCTAATAATGTTCTGGCACTGATACCTTTCGTTGTATAACCATTTTTATTGATTAAAAAATTCGTTATTATAAATGTCTCCGGTGCCTTTTCTTTTATATAAGGAACTAATTTCTTGATATAATTAAAATCAGAAAAGGTTTCAAATAATATGATCTCAGGTTTTTCTTTTAGGAAAGTATCGCATATCAGCTTATATTCCTCAAATAAATCTTCTTCTGTTCTTCCGCTGTATTCCGGAATCGGCCCAATATCACAGGCTATATAAACTTCTCTCCCCGACTCTGCAACCGCCTGTTTGGCAAGGAGATAAGATGCAGTGATTAGCTCTGCCTGTTGTGCTGGTCTGATATTTAATACCTGCTGATTGGCTGCAAAGGAATTAGTCCGAATCATTACAGCCCCTGCATCAATATAATTTCGGTGGATTTTGAGTATTTTTGCGGGATCAGCCAGGTTAGCATATTCTGAAACTGCATTTTCATTATTTTCAAGTCTTGCAAAATAAGTCCCCATAGCACCGTCAATAATTAATTTATGTTGTTTTAAATATTCCTGTATCTTCATGGAATTCTCCTTATATTTGCTTCTGTTTTAACTTTTTTATATCATAGCAAGAAATTCGGCAAATGAAAAGAGGAAATAAAGAAAATACAAGATTGTGTATTTTTATAAGATATCCTATCTACAATAATATGTAAATTACTGAAAATAGTGTCATATTTCAGCAAAAAAAGAAACTGCTGCAAAATCTAAAATCTATTCTTTCAATTATGATAGATTTAAATTTTTCAGCAGTTATAGACCTAAAAGGCCAAAAGCCAATTTATATTATGGTTTTTGACACTCCAATCCTAATATAAATTATTTAACTGTTGTTACATATTCAATTTCCGCTTTTATACCGGAAACCCTGCAGGCTTTACCGTTTTCCATAACAGGCCATTTCTCCAGGAAAACCGGTGCCTCTTCTTCTAGAGGATACACTTCAAGCCGTAATTTATCGGGAAAATCAAAACGCTTCAGTCCAATTTCCCATGTTTTCCCATAATAGAATTGGTCGGCAATACATTCCTCATCCCGATATAATCGGGCGCTATCCCCGCATAAGATATTTGTAAATAACAATCCGCTAAATTTTGACCCGCATAGTCCAAATTAATTTCATAGACTTTCTTATCTGATAAGTCGGCCACACACTCATATCTGACATTCACGTCCAAGTGTTTTATTTTCTTCTTATATACGGTAAAATCCCCATCCCTTCCAATGTACTCAAACCCATTCCGGATAAGGCATTCTGTCAGGTAGTTTGCCGGGTAAGTAGTTTGATAATTTACCGGAGTAAATGCAGGGTATACTTTTATTACTGCGTCTCCTCTTCCGATTATTTCGATTTCTTTCTCTGTCTTTATAACCGCAGAATTACTTATAATCAGATATTCCTTATCCAGGTTAACTTTCCAGGCATTCTTGGCATCTTCCCTGCTTATGGTAACTATTTTATTATCACCTAAATCTCCGGTAATATTATATTGCGGATGGTGGTTACTATAGTAAATATAGACCTTTGTCTCATTATCCAGGATACAAAGCGGGGTTGCCAGTGCTGTTTTTAGTACGGCATTCCCGATTTTCATATTAAAAGGAAAGAAAAAATAATCCTTATCCTTAATATCAATGGATGGAAAATGAAGACTTTCATTTTCTAAATCTACCTTTAAGTTAACGCCGGTGTGATTTTTCACCGGATATCTTCTCTGGTAGTTGTTTACAAAGATATAACCGCTTCTGCCATTATGGCGTACGGAAGTTCTTAGATCTGTGAAATTACCCGGATATAATGGATTACTCTTCGGTATATCCGCATTCATCTCACACAATTCACTCCCGAAATCCCTAATAAACATGGCAAAGAGCTTAAGTTCTTTGAATGTTTCCGTTATCTGGCCGTATTCCCCGATGGGAGCCCTGAAGTCATAATTAAACTCTGGAAGATCATTGGGATAACCCGTGGCTCTGGTCTCCTGCAATGTGGTTAAATTACCCTTGGGATTCGTACCGCCGTGATACATATAATAACCTAATAAATTAACCCCGCTTCCTAATTTTACCAGGGATATCGCGCCGATATCCGATGCATAGGCCACCGGCCGTCTGTGATGGGTAACCTGCATACCACCGCCAAGTTCTGCCGTAAGGTAAGGGAATTTATCCAGGTCATAAGTAATCCCCGTACCAAACCCATAATCACTGCCTATATTATGATCGTTTCTCTCATGGGTAAAGATATAATTCCCGCTTGGTTCAATTTCCGTCAGTCTCTGATCCCAGGGTGCTTCAGGGTAACCGCCCATAACCGGAAGAAGTCCGCCGGTAACTGCTCCGCCCCATCCCGTGGCAGTATAAAGAGGTACATCGAATCCAATCTCCTTTACCATCTGATGCAGGGTGGACATGTGTAATTCCCCTGCTTCTCCGTCTAAGCCGCCGCAATGACCATATTCATTTTCAATCTGCAGTCCGATGATTGACCCTCCATCTTTTAATAGAAGGCCTTCCACCTGTTCATATATTTTGGAATAATATTTTCTTACTTCTTGGAAATAAGCTGGGTCATTGGTTCTTGGTTCAAAACCTTTCTTTAATATCCAATCGGGGAATCCGCCGTTTCGCACTTCCCCATGAATCCATGGTCCAACGCGGAGTATCATATATAGTCCGCATTCTTTGCAGGTTTTTGCAAAAGTCCTTAAATCTTTATCACCCTCAAAATCATACACCCCTTCAATTTCTTCATGATGAATCCATATGGCATAAGTAGAAACAATATCCACACCACCGGCTTTCATCTTATACAAGGAATCCCTCCAATATTTTTTAGGATATCTGGAATAATGCATTTCTCCCATAATCGGAAACCACGGTTTCTTATCCTTAGTTAAATATCTCGGGTTAAAACTAAAATCTGTCATTTTCCTATTAGTCTCCTATCACTTTGTTTTGTAATTTAGGCAATTGCGAAACTATATAGTTTTTTGAATATACCATACAATTGATACGAATTCCATAGCTTTAGTTGCCCTCCTGGCAAAATTCAGCTCTGAAATTGTATTAATTGTATGGCATATAGATACAATATGTGAGTTTCGCAATTATCTATGTTTTGTGATTACCTATATTTTATTTTACTGCTCCTGTAATACCTTCTGCAAAACTCTTCTGGAGCAGGAAAAAAACAATAACAGTAGGGATGGTACATACCAATACTCCTAACATTACCATGCCATAATCAATGACATATCCGGTCAGCATATTAGCCACCATCATTGGCATTGTTATTTTTTCATTGGAAAGCATAATTACTTTTGGCCATAAATAACTATTCCAGGCATTCATAAATACAATGGTCATGGCTGCCGCATAAGTAGAGCGCATAGTGGGTATGAACATCTGTAGAAATATTTTCAGTTCACCAAGCCCATCTATTCTGGCTGCTTCGATGATATCATGAGGAAAGGATCTTGCACTCTGGCGGAACAACATAATTAAAAACGGAGTAGAGATCGTAGGAAGTATGAAACCTATCGTACTGTTTAATAAACCCATCTTGGAAAACATCTGAAATAGCGGAATCAACGTAGCAACGAAAGGTACCATCATGGCAAGGAGTAATATGGACATTACCGTATCTTTTGCCTTGTCGTGGTAAATTTCAAAACCATAACCGGCTATGGAACATATCATTAAACTAACCAGGGTCAGAATTATGGAATTCCGAAAGGAATTAATCAGTGCACTTCCAACGTCCTGTGCCTGTAACAGGTTTTTCCAATTTTCTAAAAGATAGTTCCCGGGTATTAATTTGCCTCCGATTACATCCACACTTTTATTCGTGGCTGATACGGCCATCCAATATAGGGGAAATACCGAGAGAATGGATACAACCGTTAAAACGAAATAATTTAAAAAGCTTTTTACCTTTCTCATCTCTTATCACCTACTTTCATTTGGATAAAAGCTAATACCGCTACTAAAATAAGTACTAAAAAAGACATTGCTGTTGCATATCCGAAATTAGGTGAATATTCAAATGATATTTTATATATATAATGGGACATGGTAATTGTGGAATTAGCCGGACCTCCGTTGGTTAAGTTTACGGATTCATCAAATAACTGTAAGGTTCCGTTGGTTGACATAATGGCAGTTAACAGTATCATAGGTTTTAACAAAGGAATAGTTATTTTTCCGAATTGCTGAAATGGGCTGGCTCCATCTATCTTTGCGGCTTCATATATGTTATATTCAATATTCTGAAGTCCTGCAAGGTAAAACACCATATTATAACCGGTCCATCTCCAGATTAATGCCAGAATAATAACTGCTCTGGCAGTACCAGCATTCGCCAGCCAGTTTATAGGAATATCAATGATTCCGAACTTTAACAGCATCGTATTAATAAAACCGTCCAAAGCAAACAACGCCCGGAAGATAATAGCATACGATACCAAGGAAGTTGCACAGGGTAGAAAAATCGCTGTCCGAAACAAACTCTTGAACTTTAAGTCTTTGTTATTTAACATGGATGCCAGGCCAAGTGCCAGTAACAGCATAATTGGTACCTGAATAATCAAATAGAAAAAGTTATTAAATAATGCCTGGATAAAAACCTTATCCTGCAGCATTCTTATGTAATTATACATACCTGCAAGCTTCATATGTACACCGACACCGGTACGAAACGATAATAACAGTGCCCTTATCATTGGGAAAAAGCTCATCCAGCAAATCAATAAAACTGCCGGTATCAGAAAAATCCAGCCAACCAAATTTCTTCTTTTGGTCAAACCTATCTTTTTCTTCCCGTTGTCCATAAATTAAGCCTCCTCCTTCAACTATAAACCAGTATTTCCATAGAAAAGAGGCTGCTGTAAGAACTTGTGGCAGATTTCAACAAAATAATACTATACCGATTAAACCTGCAGGCACCTTTCCTTAAGTTTTACAGCAGCACCTTATTTTATTGTCCCATCTGGAATTTAACGGTATCTTCCGCATTCTTAAGTTCAGATTCCAGGTCAGCACCGTTTACTACATTGGTAATTGCGGTACCTACTGCGTCTCTTGCTTCATAATAATAAACACCGGTATTATTACTTGGAACTTTTCCTGCAAATTCTGTAATATCCGTATATATTTTCTGTCCGCCGAAAAATTCGGAAGGCGTGGCATACACATCACTGTCACCGGCAGGAAGATAAGTTGCCAGAGCACCGGAGGACGGAAGTATGGTTTCGTAAAGCTCTACGCTTCCTGCAAAGGTTTTGGATAAGAAATCCACTGCCAGGTCTGTTTTCTTGCAATTGGAAGAAATAGCCCAGCTGGAACCACCATTATTGGTATAATTGGTTGCACCCGGAATATCATTTAATTTTGGTACGCTGGTTAAAGCCCATTTGCCGGATTGGTCGGCTGCTGTCTGAATAGAAGCAAGAATCCAGCATCCGTTGATTGTACCGGCTACAGTACCATTGGTAAATGTACCGATATATTGATCCCAGTCATTGACTTCAATTAAAATTCCCTCTTTTACTAATGTGGTATATACATTAATTGCTTCTATTAATGCCTGGTTACCAACTATATTAGGGGAACCGTCTTCCTTAAATAAACTCTGCCCGCAGGATTGAAGCATTTCCGTAATTAAATCCGGGCTTCCTGCCTGAACGGATAATAAAGGTTTCTTTGTTTTAGCAAGTATGTCCTTGCCAAGTTCCGTATATTTATCCCATGTGATATCTTTAAAATCATCTATCGTATATCCGGCCTGTTCAAGTACATCCGTTCTCAAACAATTGATACCGGTACCATTATCAAATGGAACACCATAATTTTTCCCATCTATAACAGAATAAGCAACTTTAGCCGGAGCAAAGGAGTCAAAGGCAATCCCTTTCCCTGTTAAATCCGTAAAAACTTCCGGGAAATTAGCATAGTTTTTCTGGAAAGCATTATCCTGCATCAAAAAAATATCAGGTAAGGTCGATAAGTCACCTGAGGATGCAGCAGTAGTTAACTTGGTTTGAACATCATCCCAGGGAGTTTCAATAATATTTAATTTAAAATCCGGTTTTGTCTTTTGATAAACTTTTTCTGCCTCCTGCATAGCATAAATATTAAACGCAGGGTCCCAGCACCAAACTGTAAGTGTATTATTATCTCCGGAAGCGGTGACATCTGTATCCGCTGTCTTTTCATCTTTAGTGGAGCCTGCATTACCGGCTGTTTCGGTTTCTTTAGCGCCCTTACCGGAACTGCAGGCTGTTAAAGCAGTTACCATAACTAAGACCAGTAAGTAAGAAAGTAATTTCTTCATAGATCTCCTCCTAAACATTATATAGTTTTTAATTACCGTCAAAAAGCAGAAAACAAATTTTTACTTCGTTGACCTCTTTAACACGATCTCATAGTTAACCCAGGTTTTTGGAATTCCTGTAACTCCGGAAATAATATCAATTAATTTCTTTGCTGCATTTATTCCTAATTCTTTCGGATTTATACTAAGTGATGTGACAGGGGGTTATAACTTTCCAAATGTGCATTATTGTAAAAAGAAGCAACTTTTATATCTTCCGGAACTGAATAATTGTCTTCATTTAACTTAGCCAGTACTCTGGAACATATTAAGTCATCGGAACATACAATACAGTCTATATGCCGTTCCATAATCTGATTTACCGCACGGTCTATTAATACGTTATTATTCATATCCAAGAATACCATGCTGTTATCCATACTAAGCTTCGAATCATGAAACGCTTTAACAAAACCTGCATATCGGTTCCGGTTTACGATATGATTCTGGTTTCCTGCCAATAAGGCCAATGAATGATTTCCGGACATCAGTAATATTGATGTCAGTTCACGGCAGCCTTCCAGATGGTTATTGTCTATCTGAACAATATCATTATCTTCGCAGGACCCGATCACCACAAAGGGTATATCGTTCTCTTTCAGATACTTAGCCGGAGCGTCATTCACCAGGGATCTTGTTAAAATGACACCATCTACCTTCTGATTATGTATCAGCCTTTTTAGAAAAGTAATATCATCTTCCTTAACTGTGGTAACCACAACATCGTAATCCTGTATTGCAGTTTCCTCACAAATGCCCATTAAACAACTTTGGAAAAAAGGTATTTCAATAAGATTCGCATCAGCAGGCAGGATGACTCCGATATTATAAGTTTTACTCTGGGCTAAACCCTTTGCAATAACGTTGGGCTTATAATTATGTACCCTGATATACTCTTTTACTTTTAACATGGTTGCTTCACTGATTCTGCCTTTACCGGATATTGCTCTGGATATAGTCGATTTTGATAACCCCAATTCTTCAGCTATATCTCCAATCGTAATATTTTTCGATGCTCTTATTTTATCGCCATCGTCCATTTCGTACCCCCTTTACTCTGTGCAATCGGTTGTTCTTATATATCATATCATCTGCATTTTATGTTGTCAATGCATATTAATATAGCATTTTTACTATATTTTTATTAGTTTTATGACAAAGATGGTTGCTTTTATTGACTAAATAAACCATTTTATGAGCAAACGGTTGCGCTTTATTTCTTTTTATCTATAAAAAAACAACATTTTCTGTGAGAAATGTTGTTTTTGACTGGTTTTATTTTTTTTGTTATTTATGGTTATTTTCTCACGAACCCTAAGTATCTGGTACCTTGAAAAGTCAGTTTTCCGACATCTCCTTCCGCAAGCAGTCCATACTCAGTTCCAGTTACCTGAAGCTCCATACGGTCGCCGCTCTCCACCTGAAAAGTAGTATAATACCAGGTTGAAGAACTATAGTGATCCATGGAATTGTCCGAAACATTACTGTGATGATGACTGGTAACATCGGTTCTTTTCGATGTTACGGTCGCTTCCACCGTCAAAACCGGAGAATTATTATTTCTGGTATTCTGTTTTACTCTTCGGCTTATATTATATACGGTTATTCCAATTATCAAAATTGACATGAGAAAAAATATAATCGGAAATATTGTGAACATAAAATTTAAAGCTCCAAATTGATTTATTCCCATAGGATATTCTATTTTCCTTTCAACATTATTTTATTTTAGGCAATTGCGAAACTATATCGTTTTCTGAATATACCATACAATTGGAATTTCAGAGCTTCCGTTGCCCTATGGGCAAAATTCAGCTCTGAAATTGTATTAATTGCATGGTATATAGATACAATATGTAAGTTTCGCAATTACCTATTATTTTGTTTATTATACCATAATATTCAATGGGTTGGAAACATTTACTTATTTATTACAGCAATTATATTAGCAAATAGCCTAAATTATTATAAAATGTTCATGATACGTTTTTCATTGATTAATCCCTATAGGATTTTGCTATATCAAATTCTTTTTGGATTTCAACTGATGGTTCTTTTGTTATAAGGGATACAATAATGATAGCAATAGCGGAAAGAATAAAAGCCGGGAGTTGTTTTCATCCATCCTATATAATAAAAACAGCATCCCTGGAACAAATATTTCCACAGGATGCCATCTTTTATCTTTTTTGGTTAATCGGCCCGATGCCTTCATCAACAACATTACGGGTCTGGTTCTGATTTTCTACTTTAACCTTATTGGTAATGCTGTTAAACTTTTCATTTTCCTTTTTTTGCTGTCTTTTTTCTGCTTTCGATTTGTCCATACATGATCACCTCAGTATTAGTTTCCGTAAAACTGATATAATTATGTATTTCCTTATCATAAATTAAATTTATAATAATTTTTTTCATTCTATTTTTGTATTCCATAGGGGAAGGATACCATATATAATCCGCAGGCATGTTTTCTGCCCAGTTTCATACTTCCTTTAAAAATCTTAATAGCAAATCTCCGGTTCCTACGTTATAACCGCTGGTTGCATAAATCACGTTTAATTCTTTATTCGTAACAGCGATAAGCGGCAGTTTATCCGGGTCAACATATAATCTTCTTCCTAATACCTGAATATTTTCGTTAAAGTCATCATATAAAATTTCTGCCTTAGGAAATACATTTATGGCTTTCGTTATGGTAGGAACTTCTAAAGACCTTTTGTTACGGATGATAAAAACCAAACTATCCCCATAGGAATTAAAATCACGAAACCTCTCCAACAGCTCATTTAAAATATGCTCCGTAGGTTCCTTATTATCTTCCAGCCAGATAAGAATCCGTCTTTTATGACTGGTTAATTCACTTCCCATCACCGTTTCTCCTGATTCCTTTGTTAGCAGAAAATCACTTATGATAATGTTCCCAAGCATATCGGAAAGATTTGCTTTCCGTAAGATTAGTTCTGCTTTTTCCTCAGCTCCCGGTTTAAGTGTAAAAATATACTGATTGGCGCATATATTACCGTTTGGCAGGCGGTTTGATGTTATGATCCGGTATCTTCCCGGTTTCAGGGAAAGCCCTAATTGTCCGTTATAAAAATTTTCCCCCTCCAATTTCAGGGTAGTATAACTCCCCTTATTATACTTAGCAATGGTAAAATTCTGATAATAGGTCCAGGTTATGTTCTCATCTTTGCATAACAGTAACAGATTGGATGACTTTCCCCCATTATCTATAACCGGAATAAATTGGCTCTTATCCCAATATTCCATGGTACTGTCCTCGGGATTTAATCTGGCCGGTATACCAATTGTTCTTGCAATTGCAACAAATAATATATTTTTTGATAATTCACAACCAAAACCTGACTTTAGACAACCGGACGGTGAGGTTACCACATTGGGATGTTCCTTTTCCGGCCGGCTTTGTATCTTCTTATTGATCCACTCCCAGATAAGCGTTGGCTGTTTCCGATAAGCTTCTTTTTCCTCAAAAGAAAAGTATCCATTGATATAAATGCGGTAATTGGTTATGGGTTCATTTTTTATCCTTGGATTTAGCAGGTATTTTATAAATACTTTCTCATCATATCGGTCTATAAAAGGTAAGGCAGCCAGAAAATGTTCTTCAAGTATTTCAGCTTTTAAGTCCGTAATATCTTTTGCCGTCAAGTCCTCTAACATTTTTTTTCGTAAGTCTCTTGTATTATTGTCATAATCTATAAATTTATCTATTTCTTTATTTTTAAGATTATTTACTTTATTAACTCTTTTTTCTGAAGCCTTACGAAACTTTATAACTCCCGCAGCTTTTTGTTCAAGTGAAGGCTTATGGGTATTAACAGGGCTGTCGGTGGGAGCAATTAAATCAAATGCTTCCCAGCGGTTTTCCTTTAAAACTTCTTTCTTTAAGGTAACGGCAGCTTCTGCCTGGGTTCTGGTATTAATTAAAACTTCTTTATAAACATCATTCTTACTTACGTGAATTAAGATGCTGCCCAGTCCTAATTTAAGTTTAACAATACCAGCTTTATCTGTCCAAAGAGAGGCCAGGGCTGTTAATTCGGAATAATTCAAAATTTGAAATTCAACCTTAGCACCCTTAACCGGCTTTCCTTTTTCATCTGTCACTTTTACCATTACAGACTGAACCGGTGCGTATCTTTCCGACTGATTTAGTAAGGTTACCATTCCCTCTTTACCGATGACCTCATCTTCCTGTTCTATAAAATCAAACCATCTGGAATGAATCAGCATAGCCCTGGATGATGCATTGGTAAACCAGCCTTTGTTTAAGATTTCTTCCGGTTCGCAGGCACCGATAAAATACCAGCTGCCATCACACCATGCTTCTACCCAGGCATGATTGTCATCACAGTGAGACCATCTGGGTGCATAGACCTGCCTGGCCGGAATACCAATACTGCGAAGAGCACTGACACAAAAGGTGGATTCCTCACCGCACCTGCCATATCCGCAGTTAAATACTGAAATTGGCGCTCTGGTTCTTTCATCCGTAGATTGATAAGTTACTTCCTCGGCACACCAGTAGTTAACCTCCAAAACAGCCTCTTTCATAGTAAGATATCGAATTCGTTCTTTTAATTTGTCATAGAAAAAGGAACGGCAGGGTAAAATTTCTTCCTCATTAACACGGTGGTATAAGACATAATTCAAGAATATATCTTCCGGTATTTTGTTGCTGTATAGTCCATTTCTCCATATTTTTATCCCATGTTCGGCATAATCTAAAAAAGTATCAAAAGAGTTATTGGCTATGTCACTATAAGGCATGGCTGCATACAAATATTTCAAAGCGAATACAGTTTCATTCTCGTAATTCTTAAATCTGGTTACAACTTCCTCCTGCAAAAATGGCAGTTCCTGAACCAATTGATAAAATTTATTTTCTATTCTTCTTATACTTTTCTCTGAAAACATAAATCCACCACTCCAATTATATATCTTCCAAAACCAGTCGTGCCTCGTGAATCTTTCTTTCATCTGTTTTCCAAATGATATATTCATCAATGGAGGGAAGTCCCATACATACTCCCTCTTTACGAAAATCCATAATACTTTCCGCACTTACTTTTCCGGACATATGAAACGCTTTTGCCCCTGTGCTGGGACCTATCTTTTTAATAACCGAAGCATCCACTCCGCCGCACACTAAAATTTCTATCTCGCCCTGACTTTTTTCAATCAGTTCTTTAATCAGGCTGCTTCCCTCCATACAGGTATTTTTCTGGCCAGATGTAAGAATGGAGCGGATTCCAAGCCGCTTTGCCTGCTCCAGGGCATCATAGGGATTGACACAGACGTCAAATGCCCTATGCAGGGTTACTTCCATATTTCCGGATAAACCGATTAAGATCTCCATCTGGTTTAGATTCAAGGTTCCATCCGGTTTTAAAATTCCTAATGCAACACCATTTGCCCCTAACTCTTTGAACATTTGAACTTCTTCTTTAATAATATTAAACTCATATTCCGAATAACAGAAATCGCCAAATCTGGGGCGTATTAATACATTGATTTTGATATCGGTATACTTTTGTATTTCTCTTAATAACCATTTACTTGGCGTCGTTCCGCCTATAATTAAATTACTGCATAATTCCAGCCTGTTGGCTCCGCCTTTACTGGCTCCAAGGGCAGATTCTACCGAATCCACACATGCTTCCAGAGTATAATTAACCATTCTTTATTTCTCCTTTCGATCACCTGACCGATTTGTATTGCAAAGGTAATAAATGGACGTTACTCCTGCACCGGTAGCACCCTGTGACTGGTATTCAAAAATGGGTGAATCAACCCATGCTGTTCCGGCAATATCTATATGCAGCCATGGCAACCCGTTAGCAAATGCCTTAATGAATAGGCCTGCTGTAATTGTACCGCAATATTTTTCACCCACATTTTTTATATCTGCAATTTTACTTTTTATCATTTTTTCATGCTCCGGATAAACCGGAAGTCTCCAGTAACGTTCACCGGATCTTTTATAAGCCGAACGGAATTCTTCAAAGAATTCCTGGCTATCCGTAACAACACCAGCCACGCTGAAGCCCAACATATTCACCACAGCTCCGGTTAATGTGGCAATATCAAGCACTCTGGTAACCTTTTCATTCGCTGCCGCATAAGCAATGGTATCAGCCAGTATAAGCCTGCCCTCCGCATCCGTATTAATTACTTCAATGGTTTTACCGGAATAGGAAGTAATTACGTCGCCTGGGAGCAGACTTCCCGGAGAAATCCTGTTCTCACAAATTGGAATCAAACCGATTACATTTGTTTTAACTTTATTTCTGGCCAAGGCATAAATAGCACCTGTAACAGCTGCACCGCCTGCCATATCACCTTTTATACCAAGCATGGAAGCAGCCGGTTTCAAGCAATATCCCCCGGTGTCACAGGTTACGCCTTTCCCTACTAATGCTGTAATTTCTTTATTATTCGGGTCTGCCAAATAACGTAATATCAAAAAACAAGGCGGGTATTCACTGCTTTCACCGACTGCTGCTAATCCGCCCATGCCCATTTCCTTTATTTTTGCAAAATCAAACAATTCCACTTGAACTCCAGTATGATTAAGGAAAATTTTAATTTCTTTGGCAAATTCGGCAGGTCTTAACCGATTGCCCGGAAGATTAACCATATCTCTTGCAAACCGGACACCTTCGATTACTGGAATAGTTTCATTTAATAAAAACTCGGCAGCTTCCGTTTCTTTTTCTATAATTCCTGTTAAAGTGATTTCAAATTCCTCCCATTTATGTTCAGGGAATTTAATTTGTTCGTAACACCCTAACATAAGCCCCTCTGTAATATCCCGAATGCAATCTATACCATAAGCGGATATGATTTTTTCAATATCCATTGAAAAAGATTTAATCTTATATAATTTCAATTGTTTAACTGCTTTTGCGGATAACTCTTTTATTTGGAGCCTGTCGGTAATTTCTGTTCCAAGTCCCATAAGCAATGACATGGTTCCATTCTCTTTTGCCAAAAAGACCGACTGAAGATACTCTCCCCCAAATATTTCTCTTATATTAACAGATAATTCTTTTAAATCTGATTCATCTTTAAAATAAAAATTTACTTTATAATTTTCTGAATTGCCACAACCAATCCGAATCATAAAAACCCCTTTTTTCTCATTTATTCTAAATACTAACCTGGATTTTCGCTAATACAAAGTTATACCGGCAGAATCCAATAAGTTCATAGTGGATTGATCCGGATTTTCATCAGTAATAATCCCGTTTATATCATCAAAGTGTGCAAATTTATAAGAATCATTAAAATAAAATTTATCCCGTTCCATGACAATATACTTATGTCTGCTGCTTTGTAATGCAGCCTTTTTTGTCAGACCATCTTCTACTCCCAAGGTTGTAATGGATAAGTCCACCATATCCACCCCACAGCTTCCGATAAATGCCCGGTCAAAACTGTATTGCTTAATTACCTCAATCGTAGCAGCACCCATAAAACCATTTACCGTCCGGTACATGGTTCCCCCTGTACCGATTGGCGTTATCGTAGAACTTTTAGCAAGTATCTGTAAAATATCTATCATATTACTTACCACTACCAGCCGTTTTCTGGCTTCGACAAGAATCTCAGCAAGTTTTATATTAGTTGTGGAAATATCCAAAAAAATAGTTTCATGATCCTTAATTAATTCGGCTGCTTTTTTTGCTATGATTATCTTTTTATCTTCGTTATAGGTTCTTCTGTCAATTACATCTCTCTCCAGCGGGTAGTCCTGTGATAAAATTGCACCTCCGTAAGTTCTTTTTAACTTTCCTGCATTCTCCAGCACTTTTAAATCTTTACGGATACAATCCTCCGTTACCTGAAATTGTTCGCTTAAATTCTTAACCCGGACTTTTCCGTCCTGACGAAGACATTGTAGGATTGCATCTAATCTTTCCTCTGTAAACATTTACCTGCCTCAACTTTCTTTCTATACTTAACTTTTAAACCACTTCTAAACAGTATTACATCCATTTCCCAGTAACCGTAGAAATATACCTTTATATCTTAATTTTATCCGTTTCATCAAATACGACATATAATAACATGTTACCACTTTTTTACACATATTTAAATTACTTTTTTGTATCGATAACTACCTCTGTGATCAAAGTGTTACAGCCATATATTATAGTCTATTTACATTTTTGCTCTAATTTCAACTTTATTTCATCTCATACAAATCTGGATAATGGCATTTTACCGCATGGTTATCACCAACCAGCTTCACTTCGGGTTTCTGGCTCTTGCAAAATTCCGTACAGTGAGGACAACGGGTATGAAACAAACAGCCTGAGGGAGGATTTACAGGGCTGGGCAGATCTCCGGGTAAGAGGATACGTTTCTTCTCCCTGGCAGGGTCCGGAAAAGGTACAGCGGATAACAATGCTTTGGTATAAGGATGTCTTGGATTTTCATATAATTCTTCTTTGGATGCGGTTTCTACTATGGTTCCCAGATACATAACCCCGATGCGGTCCGATATCATCTCTACCACACTTAAATCATGGGAAATAAACAGGTAAGTAAGATTAAAATTCCTTTGCAGATCATTTAAAAGATTTAATATTTGCGCCTGAATGGATACATCCAAAGCGGATACCGGTTCATCCGCTATCACTAATTTGGGCCGGACGGTAAGTGCTCTTGCAATACCGATACGCTGCCTTTGTCCTCCGGAAAATTCGTGGGGATAACGTTCATAATACATGGCATTTAACCCTACAATTTCAAGAAGTTCCTGTACTTTTTTAAGTCTTTCACCGGCACTTAAGTTAGTATGAATCAATAATGGTTCCGCTATTAAATCACCGATTCGCATTCTGGGATTTAAGGATCCGTACGGGTCCTGAAAAATCATCTGCACATCTCTACGTAAAGGACGCATTTCATTTTCACTTATTTTCGATATTTCATTCCCATTAAACCAGATTTCGCCCTGGTCCGGTGTTAACAAACGATCAAGCAACCGGCCTGTGGTGGATTTACCGCAACCGGATTCCCCTACCAGGGAAAAGGTTTCACCCTGCATAATAGTAAAAGTTATATCATTAACGGCGTGAACATATTTTTTCTTAGCAAAAAAACCTTTTGATACCTGGAAGGTTTTTGTTACATTTTTAACGGATACCAAGGGAGTACTCATCAATTTGATTCCTCCTTATTCTGTGTATTTAGTAAAAAACAACGGCATTTTTGTGTGATATCCCCGCCAATAGCTTTAAGCTCTGGTTCACTTTTTCTGCAAATGTCCATAACAGATTGACACCGGGGTGCGAATTTGCATCCTTTTGGCATAACGGAAAGATCCGGAACATTTCCGGGTATGGAGGGCAGTGTATTTACCTTAGAACCTAATTTGGGAACCGATGCAATTAACCCTTTTGTATAAGGATGTCTCGGATTTGCATATAGTTCTTTCACCGGTGCTTCCTCCACAATCCGCCCGGCATACATTACTATAACTCTGGAACACATTTCCGCTACAACGCCTAAATCATGGGTAATTAATAGAATTCCTGTATTTTTCTCTTTTCTGATCCTGAGCATCAAGTCAAGAATCTGTGCCTGAATTGTTACATCTAAAGCCGTTGTGGGTTCATCTGCAATTAATAGCTTTGGATCACAGGACATAGCCATGGCGATAACCACTCTCTGGCTCATACCTCCCGATAATTGATGAGGATAGCTTCTTAATGTAGTCTCCGGATCAGGAATCCCAACAGATTTTAACATGTCAAGACTGTATAATCTTGCTTCTTTACGGTTTAGAGGCTTATGCAGGCGGATTGCTTCGATCAGCTGGGTTTCTACTCTCATGGAGGGATTTAAGGAACTCATCGGTTCCTGGAATATCATACTCATTTTACTGCCTCTGATTTTACGCATCTCACTGTCACTGCTTTTCAATAAATCTCTGCCTTCCAACAAAATCTCTCCGCCCGTCACTTTACCTGGGGTATCGATTAACAAACCCATGATGGAAAGAGAGGTTACGGATTTACCGCACCCGGATTCTCCCACAAGGCCCAGAATTTCTCCTTTCCGTATGGTAAAAGAAACGTTATTTACTGCTGTTACCATGGTCTTATCACGTTTAAATTCCGTACGGAGATTTTTTACTTTCAATAACTCATCTGACATTTTTACTCCTCCTAATACATTTTCGGATCCAAAGTATCCCTTAATCCGTCACCCAACAGATTAAATGCAAGGACGGTTAGAAATATCAAAATACCCGGGAACAAAACAATATGGGGAGCCGTATTCAAGTAATTGCGTCCCTGTGACAGCATAGCTCCCCAATCCGGTTCGGTGACATTGGCGCCAAAGCCCAGAAAACTTAAAGAGGCTGCCGCTAAAATAGCGGTTCCGATACGCATGGTAAAGTTTACGATCATGGACTGGATCGTACCCGGAAAAATATGTACCCACAGGATTCGTCCGTTTTTACAGCCGACGGATCTGGCCACTTCCACATAGAGAGCTTCCTTTACACTTAATGTGGCACTTCTCATAATTCTGGCAAAGGAGGGAACGGTAAAGACAGCTACTGCAATTACCACATTAATAACTCCCGGTCCGATAACGGCTACAATAGCAATGGCCAGTAAGATATCCGGAAAAGAAAACAATATATCCGATCCGCGCATAACAACCGCTTCTATAATACCATTATAAAATCCTGCTAATAATCCTAATACAATCCCGATTAAAGCACCGATTCCAACTGCACTTAATGCAACGGATAAGGATAAACGAGCTCCCATAAGAAGACGGCTGAAGATATCACGTCCGAATTCATCCGTTCCCCACCAGTGACCGGCACTGGGAGCCTTAAGTAAATTATTGTAATCAGCGGCGGCCGGATCATATGGCACAATAAAAGGTGCTAACATAGCGGCTACGGCAAGAAGCAGGATAAAAATTAAGGAAGCTACCGCTGTTTTTCTTTTTTTAAATTTCTTTATAAATTCTTTCATCTTGCTCTTCGGCTTTGGCAGTATATCATCTTCCCCAAAGCTAGTATTTGGTTTTATTTTCTTACTATCAGACATAGTGAACCTCCTAATCATAACGTATTTTAGGGTTGAGCACACCATACAATAAATCAACCACCAGATTTACAAAAATATATTCTACCGCAAAAAATAACAGTAAAGCCTGCACTACTTTGTAGTCCCGGTAACCTATGGAATCAACCAATAATCTTCCTAGACCCGGAATGGAAAATACGGTTTCGATTAATACGGAACCTGCCAGCAATCCGCCGATTTGTAAACCTGCAACGGTAACTACCTGAATTAAAGAGTTCTTAAAAGCATGTCTTCCGATTACAAGGATTTCCCGTAATCCCTTTGCCCTGGCCGTCCTTACATAATCTTCCCTTAGTGATTCTAACATGGATGACCTGGTAAACCGGGCTAAAATTGCCATAATGCCTGCTCCCATGGTGAAAGACGGCAGAATATATCCTTTCCAGCTATCAAGGCCTCCGGTGGGCAGCCATCCAAGTTTTACGGAAAATATCTGGATTAACACAAGGCCTAACCAGAAACTGGGTATGGAAATTCCGGAAATAGCCGTAACCATACCAATATAATCCAAGAGTTTGCCGCGCTTTACCGCAGACAGAATACCAATGAGCACACCGATTAAAACAGCCCATATCATGGCACATATGGTAAGTGTGATTGTGGGTTTAAAACGAGGTCCGATTAATTCTGCCACCGACATTCCGCTTTTAATGGAATTTCCTAAATCTCCGGTAAATAATCCTTTCATGTAGTCTATGTATTGTACCAGCAATGGTTTATTTAAGCCAAGCGCATCCCGCACCACTTCTACTTCATCCTGTGTGGCCTCATACCCTACAATAAGCCTTACCGGATCTCCGGGGATTAAATGTATAAACATAAATATGAGAAAGGAAATAGCTAATAATAACGGTATCGCGCCCAGCACCCTTTTAATGAAATAGCGTCCCATGAACTTTCCTCCACTTTATAACGGATGTTCTTTTTACGAAGAAAACTGTCTCATTCCATCTTATTCAGATGCAGATGACAGTTTTCTTAAGGAACACCACTGTTCGTTTACTTTTTACTGAGCCAAGGTTGCATTTGCAAAGTTAATTGCTCCGTCAGGTGCTACGCTTACACCGGAAAGATAGGTCTTATTTGCAAAGATATTCTGATCATTACCCAAGAATAACCAAGGTGCGTCATTCCAAATGGCAGATTGTGCTTTAGCATAAATATCGGTTAATTCTTTTGGATCAGCGGATGAAATCCCCTGGTCTAATAACTTATCTACTTCAGGATTGTTATAATATGCCGTATTTGCACTGGTTGGAGGGCACATCTTGCTGTAGAATAAAGCACGCATCGCACCGTCGGCATCGCAGGAGGAAGGGGACCAGTTTACATACCACATATTGATTTTAGCATCCTCTAACGGTACATATATTTTATCTGAAACAGTTGCAGGTTCCATTGGAACTACTTCCACTTCAATTCCGATTTGCTCTAATTGCTGTTTAATAAAGGTCATACCTTTGACTTCCTGGGTTGAGTTATCTCCCCAAAGGGTTAATTTAAATCCGTCCGGATAACCTGCTTCCGCCAGTAAGGATTTTGCTTTATCCAGATTATATTCATAGACTGGCTGTTCACTGTAATAGGAAATAGAGGGAGCCATAACGGAAGTGGCCGGTGCACCGTAACCTGCATACATAAGCTGAACATAAGCGTTACGGTCGATGGCATAATTCATAGCCTGACGTACTTTAACATCACTTAACTCTTTTAAATTGGTATTTAATGTTACATACCTCATAATTGTGGAAGTCGTAGCATTAACAGTAATATCTCCGGTCGTTTCCGCTGCTGAAATCTGATCCGATGGCATAGGATAAATAAAATCTGCCTCGCCGGTCTGGAGCATAGCCGTACGGGAACCGGCTTCCGGTACTTCTTTAATCGTTACGGAATCAACACCCGGTTTGGTTCCCCAATAATCCTGATTTTTCGTTGCCGTCATATGGTCACCTTCCACCCATTCTTTAAAAATATATGGGCCGGTTCCAACCGGATTGGTTATCAAGCCGTCATTGCCGTATTTTTCTATTGCTGCCGGACTGATTACAGGAACCAAAGTTAGTTTATTAATAAATGGACTGTAAGGTGCCGATAATTGAAACACTACCGTATAATCATCCGGTATTTCAATACTTTCAATGCGGTCTGTCTCTACGTCACCCTCCGTTAAGACAAAACGGCTTCTTGTACGCAGGTTATTATCTTTATTCATGATACGGTCAAAATTTGCTTTTACAGCTGCTGCATTAAAATCCGTACCGTCATGGAATTTAACGCCTTTTCGTAAATGGAACGTATATGTAAGGGAATCTTCTGAAATTTCATAGCTTTCTGCCAATTGTCCGACAATGTTCATATCCGCATCAAACATAACTAAATTCTCATACATGGCTCTTGATGCAGAAATCGATAAGGTATCACTTAGATTGTGGGGATCTAAGGAACTGATGCTTGTTTCCACTGCGATCACCAGAGCATTATCCGGCGATACTCCTTTCGTACTTCCGGTAACCAGTTCTCCCGTTTCTTTCTCAGTATCAGCTTCTTTTGTTGTGCCTGCCCCCTCATCAGCAGTTTTAACATCGTTGCTTCCCTTAGTGGAAGTACTTTTACCGTTACATCCTGCAAGTGATACTATCATTACGACTGCAAGGAGTAGTGCCAAAATTTTTTTGTAGTTTTTCATAATAATCTCCTTTTCCTGAAAAAATAAGTTACAAAAATTACCACTTTATAGCACAAAAAAAGTATTTTTTATAATCTGCGTCATCGCATCGTGCATTTTGTTATTTGCCCTCTGTTTATTGCATAATATAAAAAATACTTTTCTTTAAGTTGTTTTAATTTTATCATGTTTCAATTTAATTGTCAATTGTTTTTTATTGTTTTTGTACTTATTTATTATTGTTTCTTATTATTTTGTTAATTTATGTATATTATTAGAATTTCATACTTTACTAAACAATAGGGGAATATGTAATAACCCAAACAGAAAGTAGTCAAAAATTATGAATCTCTATTAAAATTTACAGATGTATTCATATTTTCAAAGATATTATCATACATGTATAAATTAACGCATATTTTAATTTATAGCAAACTACCGAACCGGTAATTATCTTTTTAATATAATATTTGAATGGAGTTTTTTTATGAAAATGGTTGTGAATCTTTTATCATATATCTTATTTCTGCTATTGGTGTTATATTTTGTATCCTATGCAAGAAACACTGAAAACAGACAAACTTTAAATCCTGCGGCTACAGTAATGCCAGTTCGGTCTACCGTAAGTACAAATCAATTTACGATTGGCTGGTCCGTATATAACAGCTCCTATGAATTCTTTCATGCAATGCAGAACGGGGTTCTGGCCAAAGCAGAGGAGCTGGGTATTAAGGTAATAACACATGACCAGAAAAGCAGCACAGTCGAAATGATAACAGGGGTTAATAATTTAATTGCCCAGGGCATTAATGCACTTGTTATCTCTCCGTTTAACCCGGAGGCAATGCCGGTTATTTTTGATTCTGCAAGGGAAGCCGGAATCCCGGTTGTTGTCGTGGACATTGGGACCGGCGGAACCGATGTGGATGCATTTATCATTTCCGATAATTTTGCCGGAGGATCCTTAGCAGGTGAGTATGCCTTAGAATTAATTAGAGAACGTTCGTTACCAAGCAGGAATGCTGCTATTATTAAAGTGGAGGAAACTTCTATTCACGCCCGACGCCGAGGGGAAGGCTTTAAAGATATAATGACTCAAAACGGGTATCAGGTCGTTGCAGAAGTAACAGCAAATTCCGAAACAACTCAGGCTTATGAAGCAATGAAAGGAATTTTAGATTCATATGGCAATGATTTAGCTGTGGTATTTGCTGAAAATGACCGAATGGCTTTGGGTGCAGCCCAGGCTGTTGAGGAAGCAGGAAAAATGGGGCAGATTATGGTTATAGGATTTGACGGAGATCCGGCAGCCATAACTGCTATCAAAGAAGGCCGGATGCAGGGTACCATCGCACAACAGCCATTTAAAATGGGTGAATTAGGTGTGGATGTCACATATAGGTTACTAACAGGTCAAAGAGTCATCTATGATGATTTAGAATCCAAGGAATTATTTTCGGAAATTTATTTAATTGATGATACCGGGCAGGCAAGAAGATATGATCAGAATCAATAATAAAAAGGTTATACCTTATTATTACGACAAATTAAATGATATTTATTTATGTTCATTTCATAAGTTACTATATTTTTAAAATTCTTAATTAATTTTTGTAAAGTTATTATGTATTTTTGATTAAGTTGTCATATTTTTGATAAAGTTTATATATTTTCTTATAAACTCACTATTTTTTTGGTTAAATTTGTCATTGCCTTTACTGGTAAATTATGTTAGAATACTGTAAGTTATATACCCAGTATAACATCCCAAAATGTACCCTATGCGCCCACCAAATGCATGGGGTTTTTTTATATATACAGCTTGCAATCGTATTCTTATGTAAAAAAGAAAAAGCACGTAAGAATGCAGGGGTAAAACCCATGCATTTTCTTCATGCTTTTCTACAAACTTCTTTATTCACGACCAGTCTTAAATCGAAACAGGCCAGATTTAATTTGAAAGGGACAATTAGAACTTCCCTGCGTCAGCTGCCTCTTGGATCGCAACTGCAACAGCCACGGTAGCGCCGACCATAGGATTGTTACCCATACCAATAAGACCCATCATTTCAACGTGAGCTGGAACGGAAGATGATCCGGCAAACTGAGCGTCGGAGTGCATTCTGCCCATAGTATCGGTCATACCGTAAGAAGCAGGACCTGCTGCCATGTTATCAGGATGAAGTGTTCTACCTGTACCACCACCGGATGCTACGGAGAAATACTTCTTGCCTTGTTCTACACATTCTTTTTTATAAGTACCTGCAACCGGATGCTGGAATCTGGTAGGATTGGTGGAGTTACCGGTGATGGAAACGTCAACACCTTCTCTATGCATGATAGCTACACCTTCTGTTACATCGTTAGCGCCATAGCAGTTAACCTTTGCTCTGTCACCTTTGGAGTAAGATTTACGGAATACTTCCTTAACTTCTCCTGTATAATAATCCATCTGAGTTTCAACGAAAGTAAATCCATTGATTCTGGAGATGATCTGGGCAGCATCTTTACCAAGACCATTTAAGATTACTCTTAATGGCTCTTTTCTAACTTTGTTAGCGGATAAAGCGATACCGATAGCACCTTCAGCAGCGGCGAAAGATTCGTGACCTGCTAAGAATGCGAAACATTTTGTTTCTTCTTCTAATAACATCTTTCCTAAGTTACCATGTCCTAAACCAACTTTTCTTTGGTCAGCAACAGAACCGGGAATACAGAAAGCCTGAAGGCCTTCTCCGATTGCAGCAGCGGCATCAGCAGCTTTTCTGCAGTCTTTTTTAATTGCAATTGCAGCTCCTACTAAATAAGCCCAACATGCATTTTCAAAACAAATATTCTGAATGCCTTTAACTTGATTATAAACATCAAGTCCGGCTGACTTTGTAATCTTTTCAGCTTCTTCAATGGAAGCAATTCCATAGCTGTTTAATACTGCATTAATTTTGTCTATTCTTCTTTCATATGATTCAAATAAAGCCATTTTATGTATCCTCCTCTATTATTCTTTTCTAGGGTCAATGATCTTAACAGCATCAGCAACACGGCCGTATTGTCCCTTAGATTTCTCATAAGCAGTAGCCGGGTCATCACCCTTTTTGATAAAGTCAGTCATTTTTCCAAGGTTAACATACTGATAACCAATGATTAAATCTTCTTCATCAAGTGCAAGACCGGTTACATAACCCTCTGCCATTTCAAGATAACGAGGACCTTTCTTTAATGTACCGTACATTGTACCAACCTGGCTTCTTAAACCTTTTCCTAAATCTTCAAGACCTGCACCAATCGGTAAGCCTTCTTCGGAAAAAGCACTTTGTGTTCTACCATATGCGATCTGTAAGAAAAGTTCTCTCATAGCTGTATTGATAGCATCACAAACTAAGTCTGTATTTAAAGCTTCTAAAACGGTTCTTCCAGGAAGAATTTCTGCTGCCATAGCTGCAGAGTGAGTCATACCGGAACATCCGATTGTTTCAACCAATGCTTCTTGGATAATACCATCTTTTACATTTAATGTTAATTTACAAGCACCTTGCTGCGGTGCACACCAGCCAACACCATGTGTTAAACCGGAAATATCCTTTACTTCTTTTGCTTGTACCCATTTTGCTTCTTCCGGGATAGGTGCTGCTCCATGGTTTACGCCCTGCGCAACTGGACACATCGTTTCTACTTCATGTGAATAAATCATGTCTAGACTCCTTTCAATGTACATAAATAATTACTTGTCAGCGGTATGTTATTATTTTAACATCGCACTCGCACTTATTTTCTCATAAAAATACAAATTAGTCTATAGTTTTTAAAAAAAATTCTCAAAAATGTAATGCCAGTTTATGGGTGCTTTTATTTGACTTTAACCGAAACGAACTTATTATCTTTAATTGTAAACCTCCATAAATAATCCTTAGCTTCTCCGGCATAATCTATATTAATCCTTTTTGAAGCAACGACTTCAATTGGATTTTTAACCGCAGCTTCCTCCAGATACAACTGATTACTGCATAAATCCATGCCGTAATTGTCCTTATTAATTCCCATAGCTGCACAAAGCTTTCCTGGTCCGCTGCATAAGTTTATCATTTTATCTGTTCCACGGCGCTTTTTCATTAATTCAATCCCATCAACTGGTTCTAATGCCCGCAGAAGTACCACTTCAGGAATATTAATTTCATTTGTTACTATATTCATGCAGTAATACATACCGTAAATCAGATAAATGTAAGCATATCCCCCTTCTTTATATTGTACATTGGTTCTGCCGGAGGGATTACTTTTATAGGAGTGGGCAGCGGCATCTTTGGTTCCCATATAGGCTTCCGTCTCCACAATGAGACCTTTTGTTATCCCCTCATTTGTTTCATGAACAAGAACCTTGCCTAAAAGGTCCTTAGCAACTGCAACTGCATCTCTTTGATAAAATTCTCTATTTAAAATCATAGCCTTTATTCCCCTTTAATTTCTTCCATTATTATATAAAATGAAACCCTCCATGTCAAAAGTTTCCTTCCGAAAAATACTAGTGTTACTCCCTTATGGTTTACATAAATAACAAAGCCACAGCATCAAAAGCTTCTCTTCACAACAATCAGGATGAAGGAGCTGCTTTTAACACTACGGCTGTGTTTATTATAAACCAATTATTGCTATTTTATTATGATTCGCCCGACAAAAGCCCAATTTAATCTTATTATGAAATAAATTTAATTAATCAGTAGATTTTCCAATTCCTTACTGTCATGGACCGGAGTCTTACAAGTTCCGTTTTCACACAGATAATAGCAGGGGTATCACTTACCTCATAATCTTTTGTATATTCCGCAATTCTTACGAGCTGATCCTGATTTTGTTTTGTTAAAACTAAAACCGTAACATCGGGAAGAAAATGTTTGGCAAAAATATTTCTTACCTCATTAATATGGGCTGCATCTGGCAAGGTACATATTAATTCCCTGGCAGGATAAACAAACTGCATGATAGCCATTAAGGAAAAGCAGTAGGCACTGGGATAATCGGCAATTCCACCTGCCAGGAAATTAATCTGTGCTTCTGCAGTCTCCATTAATTCCGTATTACCTGTATAAGCGGCAAGTTTTAATAATACATAAGCTGCTACCGAATTACCGGATGGAATCGCCCCGTCATAAATTTCTTTCGGACGATGGATTAAAACTTCCGCATCATCTGCATATAGATAAAACCCGCCGTTTACGGAATCAAAAAATTTCTTGATCAATACAGTGGTATAACGGATTGCCCGTTCTAAATACGAAATCTCCAATGTGGCTTCATAAAGAGCAGTTAAGGCAAAACTATAAAAGGAATAATCGTCTATATGTCCCTCTCCGCTGGCAATACCATCGCGGTAATGAACAAACAATTGATCTCCTTTACATAAATGGTCCTGTAAAAATTGATCTGCTTTTTTTGCAGCTTGTAAATACCCCTCGTCCTGTGTTATCTGATAAGCTTTGGCAAATGCCGCAATCATGATACCATTCCAGGACGTGAGAATTTTATCATCTTTGTGAAGTTTTGTTCTACCAGACCGATACTTAAAGACAGTTTTTCTAAGTTTCAATATTCTGTCTTCCTCCGGAAAATCAATTGGACTATTTGATGAAATTTGATTCTTTTCCTTAGGTTTTACAGCATGTATCCGATTTGGTATACTGCTGCCCTCAAAGTTGCCCTGTTTCGTTATACCAAAATACTCATTAAAATAATTTCCATCCTCTATACCTAATAAATCTATGATTTCATCCGGTGTAAATACATAATATTTCCCCTCAATACCATCACTGTCCGCATCCTGAGCACAATAAAAACCACCGTCTTCACAAGTAAGCTCCCTTAAAACGTACTCCATTGTTTTTTCCGCTATCTGCCTGTAATGCTCCTTTTTTGTGATTTGATAAGCCTCGAAATAGGTAAGAATTAAAAGAGCGTTATCATATAGCATTTTTTCAAAGTGAGGTACCAGCCACATGGAATCCGTTGAATATCTGGAAAATCCATATCCGATATGATCAAAAATTCCTCCCTGATACATGGAGTCCAGTGTTTTTTCTACTACTTTTAAGGCTTCCATGTTTTTTTCATGATAGGCAACTCTTAATAAAAACATCAGGTTATGGGGTGTGGGGAATTTAGGAGCCCTGCCAAATCCACCATATTGCTTATCAAAATAACGGATTAGATGGTAAGCGGCATCCGTTATCAATTCTTTTGTTATCGGATTATCACTTACTTTCTGTTTAAGTTCCTGCTTTAAGGAATCCGTTATCTCTTCACTGGCTTTCATTAAGTCTTCCCTGTTATTTTCCCATTTTTCCTGAACTGCCTTAAGTAAATCCAGTAAGCCCGGCATATGATGCTTTGCACGCTTGGGAAAATAGGTGCCTGCAAAAAAGGGCTTCTGATTCGGCAGCATAAATATGCTAAGCGGCCACCCGCCGCTGCCGGTCATATTCTGGCAGACAGACATATAAATACTGTCCACATCCGGACGTTCTTCTTTATCTACTTTAATTGCAACAAAGTTACGATTCAAATACTCTGCTACTTCTTCATCTTCAAAAGATTCATGTGCCATAACATGGCACCAGTGGCAACAAGATTTCTATAACCAACGTTAGGAATACCCAATAGATAAGAAAATAGGCTTATCTTCTGCTTTTGCTTTCGTAAATGCCTGTTCACACCAAGGCCACCAGTCAACTGGATTATAAGCGTGTTGAAGTAGATAAGGACTTTTTTCATGTATTAATCTATTGGGTATCTTGCTAGTTGTCATAGGACATCACCTCCTTAAATAAAAATATAACCTTATTATACCCAAACAAAAAGTGACTATGTAAGCCACATAGCCACTAATTTTTATTTGAACTTAATCTCAATCGTCAAACTATTCTCAACATACTTATAGTCTATATACTCAATTATCATCTTGTATAGTTCATTTTGTTCTTCCCAAGTCAATGGAGGATTACTCATTAAAGTTTGAAACTCATTAAGCATACGTCCCCGTGACACTTGACTTAAAACGGTTTTCAAAAGAGTTATCTATCATTTTACGCCACGAAAAACACAAATTCAACACGATATGTCCTATAACGTCCTGTTTGCATGAAGCTGACGAACCGGACCGGCAGAGCCTTTCCCTTTTTCGGCGTACGCTGAGACGGTTTGGCACGCATACCCATGAGCACGCCCGAAGAGTGAAAATGTTGTTAGGCGATTGACCATGCCCCTGTTATTCAAAAAATCGCCATGGACGGCTATTTCCTACACTTACTTGAATACCCTAAAAAGTCTGTCTTACCAATTGATCTTCTTTATTTAAATGGTTTTCACTCATACAAGCTAATAAGATCCTTCACAAATATTTCTTCATTTGTAAATTGAATTTTATTATTGCTTAAAAATCCATCCAATGATTGGATTGTTTTTTCCATAATAGAAATTTTCCATTTTTTACTTAAATCTTTTTTAAAACTAATATAAATTTCATTTTTTAATGGTTCATATACTATTGAACACAGAGTATCCTCCTGACTAGTTTTACTTAAAACTTCAAAGGCTTCATTTATTCCAAAGCTATGAATATTATTATGAATATATTCATAAGCACAAATATATCTATCAGCACCTATACCATATACTTTATTATAATTTGCTTCCTTAAAATCTCCATTTGGAAAATTAGTCATAATAATAAAATCATTATGAATAGGACTTACTATATTTGTATCATTTCCTTCTTCCAGAATAAATGCATCACCACTTTTATCAGCGATAATAGTATGTAGCCCTAAATCTGGGAATAACGGATTTCTAGGATACGAGATTACTCTTTTATTAAGAATTTCAAAAAATTCAGATGTTTTTCTTGTTTTCTTTAGCGCCTCATCAAAAATATCAAAAGCAAACCAATCATTTTCATTACAACTTGATTTAAAACCTGGACTATATTCTACTGCTTGAGTACAGATAAAAAGACCCTCACTATTAAAACCAGCGATATCCCTGTATTTGTTATCTAATAAGCCTGAAAAGTAAAATAAGTTCCTATCATTATAACTACTGACTTTTAGTTTTAAATCAATATCATCAGTATCGAAATTCATACCATAAATAGCTTTTTCTTGACTGTATACTGCAAAACTTGTACACATTTTGGAACCTCCTTTTAATATATAATTTTGTCATATAATATGCTTAGAGTATTTAGAGAATCATTTAGCTATTTTACCATTGGCTTCACCACTTTCTTAAACTTCCATCCATATGATATCACCAGGCATCTCAATGGTTCAACCTACAACATTTTTCAGAATTAAAAATGCGCCACTTAAGCTTATGCTTAATGACGCATTTTGTTATTCGTTGACTTTTTTCATTTCAAAAATAATTTTCTGTATACTTTTTTGAGATAAATAATACATTTCAGAAAGAACTTTTGTAGATACACCCTCTTTATATTTCTTATAAATGTCTGCGTTTCTAATTGAAGTTCCCCTTTTACTTCTGGTTGTTTCCCCCCAAAACTTTCTGTTGCATTCTTTTCTGGGAATATAAATATATTCCCCATCAACATAGTTTTGAATTAAATCTAATAATTCCTGTGGCAATACATCAATGCCTTTTATATAGCTCATTGCGCTCCTCCTAAAAATAATTTATCTTAGGCTTGAGCAAAGGCTATTTCATAATTCTAATAGTTAATTATTATGCAATAGCCTCTGCTATGCATGAATAACATATGTTCTCATAAAGTTATACCCCTTTCTTTTTTTGCTTAGAACATAAACTCAATTTTCAAATTTTACAAATGTTTAATATGTAGTGATTGCCTCAAAGCTAATACTTATACAATTATCGCTTGTTTGCAATTTGTTGTTAATGAAAGCATATCACATAGTAAGCGATAAGTAAATATGACCAATTCTATTATTTCTATATTAAAAGGTGGAGACTCAAAATAAATGTTGATTAATATAGTTTTACAAAATTAGTAGAGTAACTTCTTGACGTGTTGTTTGAATTGTTTTGCTTATACACCTTATTATAATTCAGTAGATTAAATTAGTTTATCTGGGTGCAGTAACTTGACTGCCACCAGTTGAACCCCTGGGGTACCAGTTCACAGGGTTGTATGCGTGCTGTAACAGGTAAGGGGATTTTTCGTTGATTAATTTATTTGGTATTTCGGTAGTTGCTTGACCCTTATTTGTTACATGTTTGGTTGTATTCATAGACGAAACTCCTTATCGGCATATTTTTTTAACAAGATAAACTTATCGTACGCACAAGTGCTTATAGGTAAGTAAACAACATTATATTATGTCAAGCTGTTCCAACACTGAATTAATAGTAAGGTCATCCAACATAGGTTTAGTTAACATTTTTTCAAGCTGCTCACGTGTTGCCCATAAAAAGTTTCTATGTTCATTTGAAAGAATAACCTTGTCAGTGTTGGCATAACAAAGGTATGTCAATCCAATTATTTGCCGTTGTGGGTTTACTAATCTGGATATGGCATATAAAAGCCTATCTATCCGAACAGTCAAACCGACCTCTTCTAGTATTTCACGAGAAAGACCATCTAGCAAATCTTCTCCAAACTTTAAACCGCCTCCAGCAAATTCCCATTCGTTTTCACCAACTCCACAATAATTTGAGCGTTGAATTATTAATGCTCGTTTGTTATATAATATCAATGCCTTTGTTGCAACCCATATTTCTCCCATTCTTGTCTCCTTCGTATCAATTATTTCCAATCCACTTTTAAACGATTGATTATATTAATTAATAATACATCGAATTCCAATTATTGTCTATCCTATGTTTGAAACCTAGAAATAAGGAGCAGGCATTTTGCCTACTCCCATATTGCAATATTATACCAGTTTTGTTTTATCCCTTTCTATACAGGACAAGGCGAACTTTAATTATTTTAGACTCATCATAATCGTTATCAATTATAACGTAGTAAATTATTAAGTTTTTCACATATATGCGGTAGTATGGATGTTTTCTGTCTTTTGCAGATTGGTATGGCTCAATACTTTCGGGATTCTCTCCCTTAATCTTGAAAAAACTTCATCATGAGAATATCGAGTCTTATCCATAGCTGCGGCTTTATCTGCTTCATCCAACTTGATTTCTACATCATCTGTTAGTTCAGCATATTTCTCAAGGCTCATAACAACCATAGCTCCATAACCGTTTTTGGTTAAATAAACAGGTTCTCCCTCACGGACTACGCTTTCTATCTCTGGAAATTTATTTCTTAAATCTGACACAAAATTTATAATATGGGCTTAAAGCAGTTATCGTCTTATTATGTATTACCAATTAAATCCTCTTGATGCCATGTCCCAACGTGCCACCAGCGTATTGTAAAAATTAAGAATAATACGCTTCACTTTGATGAATAAAAGTGCTATATTTAAGTTAAGAAAAGGAGTAACCGCCCACAAAGCGGTTAACCTCAATGTTCAGCTAACTGCCTAATGAGCCCGCTAAACAAGGGGCAGTTATTTTTTGTGCTTATTGTTCCTATTGTTTAAGATAGGTAAAGCCATTCGAGAATGGCTTCGCAGTGTAATGACCATAAATACAAAAATAGAATTTACTCGCTTTCAAAAATTATAAAGAGATAAAGAGGTTATAATATGATTAAGCTTGCTTGTAACTATTATCATGAAACAGAGGAACTTGTTCGGGAAAGTAAAATTGATATTGATTATTTTAAATTCCCATCATTGGTTTTTCAGATGGGTATGTTAAACAAAAGCGATTTGACTGAGTTTGGTGAATTTGTTGAAAATATCAAGGAAGTAAAACCTATTTTATTACATGGATTAAACCCTTCGCCACATAATATTGGGTCTGTGACGTTTATAGAGGATTTGAATGTTGAAATCGTGAATAAATTACTGCATATATCAGAAACCCCAGGAATATCACTCCACCTTGCTGGTATAGATAAAACCTTATCCAGAATTCAAAATCTTAATATAATAATTAAAAATATTAATTACTTAAAAGAAAAATTCCCCAACTTGGATTTTCTCTCTTTTGAAAATGTTGACAGTAATATGTTTGGTGTTTGTATTGAGCCTGATTTTATTTCTACAATTATAAAAGAAACTAATGTCCAATTTCTTCTTGATATAAGTCATGCTTTTTGTTCTGCGAGAGTAAAAGGAGAGAATTTTGAAAAATATTTATATCAATTACCTTTAGATAATACGTATGAAATTCATATAAATGGTTGGGCAGAACGTAATAATGATATAATGTGCCATATAAAAATAAATGAGTTGGGATATAGAACACTAAAAAATGTTTTAAGCGTTTGCTCTCCAAAGATAGTAACTTTAGAATATGGAAGACACAACGATAGGATTGGTATTGGTTGTCCAATTATGTCTAACAATCGCGTTAACAGCACTGCAAAAGAAGAAATTATTGAACAAGTGGACAATTTAAAACAAATACTAAACCGATAAGGGTCTCTATCCCCATAAACACCTCCTTTCGTGGCAAAGGACGTACCTGCAATAGCAAGTACGTCCTTTTAATAACCTATTTTATTCTCATATTGTCTCATTTTTTTAAGATACTCCGTACAGCCCAATTATCATAAGGATGACGGATACAAACTGAAGTACCGCTCGAAATCTGTTCCTGGCCTGTAATTTCCGGCGCCATTCCCGCAGTCCGGATACATCGCTGCTTTCAAGAGAATCATAAATCTTTTTATAAGTGGGCAAAATGAGAGGTTTGCTGACAAACAACGAGGCAGCGACAGCGACAACAGCACCTGCTGTGAACCACCAATTGGTGAAACCGAAGATAATAAAATAAGGAATAAAAGCAATTTTTGGTAATTCTGCTGTTATAATCATATAGAGCGACCTATGCATAGACTTATGCAGTTGCTTCGTTAAATTTTGGAAAGCGGCCTCATCCATATGGTTCATCACTTTTTGGATGACCCCTGCAATATAGGCCAGCGTGTCGGCACTAAGGGCGTTGATGACAAGAATCAGTATTTCGGTAAACGCTCTGGTCATAAATAATCTCCTCTCTTATATATTCGAACTCTTCATTTACAAGAGTAACAATTTTCACGATTCCAGGATTTCCACATATCCTTTCGTGCCGTTTATTCTTATCTTTTGTCCGTCTTTGATCAGCTTAGTGGCATTTTCAACACTCACAACTGCGGGAAGACCGTATTCCCTTGCAACAACAGCGCCATGGGTCATCATTCCGCCTACTTCCGTAACCAGGCCTTTAACCGATACGAACAGCGGCGTCCAGCTGGGATCAGTAAAGGCTGTAACCAGTATATCACCCTCTTCAATGTGGGCATCTTCCAGGTTTAAAACAATACGCGCCCTGCCTTCAATGACGCCTGATGAAACAGCAATTCCAATCAAAGCGCCCTTAGGTGTTTCGCCGGTATTATACTCGCCGGTAATAATCTCACCATCGGATGTCATGACCCGGGGCGGCGTCAATTTTCCATTGACCTCGCAGTCCGCCTTTCGTTTTATGATGATACTGTAATCCAGCCGGTTTGTGCGGATAACCTCCCGCAGTTCCTCAAAGGTCAGATAATAGATATCCTCCGGTTCCTGAATCACACTTTTTTGCACCAGCAGGGCGGCTTCTTTCTTCAAAGCTTGCTTATAAACATAAAAACGTTGCATCATTGCATACATAGGGTACTCCCTGAAACCGATGAAATTACGCATAACACTGATCTTCTTCCTTGCTTTTTCCGCCTTTTGGCTGCCACCGGGCAGTTGCTGCAAACGGCTGATCAGCTCTTGTTCCTTCCGTTCTGCTTCCAAACGTTTTTGTTCAAATATAATTTGATGGGAACCCGGCTGGAAATTCTTGATATTATTAAGAATCAGGGGTGTCAGCATCGTCGGTTTTTCGGCCCATCTTGGTCTTGTAATATCGATTTCTCCCGGGCAGCGTACGCCATATTTTTTTAAGTAATCCCGTATGGAATCACCGACGGCCTTGCCCCCTTGAAGCTTCTCCAGCTCCTCAAAAAAGGTTTCATCGCCGGCATGCCGGAAATAATCCATAACAGCGGGATACTGCCGGACAACATCCGCCACATCCAAAAGTTCAAGCCCCATTTCCGCAGTGACATTGTTGTCGAGGGATTGAGTAAGGATATCAGTAACGTCATCTTCATCCAGCCATTTCTTCATATTTTTCTTAATCCAGTTGGGAGCAAAGACGCCGACAATTCCCACACCGTAATTGTCCAAAACAATAGATTTATAAGCTTCGTCCATATCCTGCAGAATAAAATCAAACAGGTCGGTTCCCGTTTTACCGCTTATCCTTTGCTCCAGATCACGAACTTGTGTTTCATGCTTGGCAAAAATTTTGTGTAAGAGACCGGCGTCATTCTCCTGTTCTATTTTTCTCGCTTGTATGAAGCCGGAAGCCACCTGCCCCATCGTGCCGCCGCTTAGGCCCATTGACGTCTTTCCCCGGGCCAGTGTTTTGATATAATCCTTCCTTTTCAGGATATTGGTGAGCGCTTTCTGTATCAGGATGTCTACCGAACCGAGACCACTGCTTACAAAAATCTTAGATGCCATCGGTGAAGCAAGCTCGTAGGATACATCCAAATACATCCTTCCTCCGGCCACGGCTACGGGACCGCTTGTAATCTTCTTTAGCCAGACAGGGAAGAAGGATATGCCTAACGGCTTCATGACATCTGTCATCATCTGTTGGTGTCCCATGGACATATAGACATGATTTTTCCCGTCATTTATATTCGGTACAGGATACAACGTAGTAATGGGACGGCTCTGTACAATATAAAATTCTCCTTTATATATGCACCATTCGATGTCCTGAGGGCACCCAAAATAGTCCTCAATCTTTCTGCCTGTTTTCTCGAGCTGCAAAATCTGCTCATCCGTCAGAGTTTGTTTATTCTGTTTCTCCGGCTCAATCTGCTGTTCCTTGGTACCGCCTTCTTTTAATGCATAGATAGCCAGTTTTTTCTTTGATATTTTTTTATCGACAATCTTTCCCTCCCGAACTTTATAAATATCAGAATCTACCAAACCTGAAACTAATGCTTCACCCAGACCGAAACTGGCATCGATAGACACAACTTTCCTATTCGATGTGATGGGGTCTGCGGTAAACATAATACCGGCTGCTTCCGGAAAAACCATTTTTTGAATGACCACCGACAGATGGACCTTATTGTGGTCGAAGCCGTACTGCATTCGGTAAATCACCGCCCGGTCCGTAAAAAGCGATGCGAAACACTTGCTGATGTGTTTTAATATGTCTTCTTTTCCGATAATGTTCAAATACGTATCCTGCTGCCCAGCAAAGGAAGCCGTTGGCAGATCCTCTGCTGTTGCACTGGAACGAACAGCATAAGCATTTTTGTCTCCCAGTTTTATAAGTTTGCGGGTAACCGCTTCATCAATCTCCTTTGTAATTTCCGCACATTCAATGACATTTCGTATCTTCCCGCTAATTTCGCTGATTCTTTCCCTGTCCTCTGATTTTAACAGTGATAACTGCTCCAGCAAAGCATTCAATTCCGGTGTTTGTCCAACGAGCTTCTTATAGGCTTCCGTGGTAACACAAAAACCTTCCGGTACCCTTATTCCGCCGATTCCGGATAGTTCCCCCAAGTTAGCACCTTTACCTCCCACCAGCCGGGTCATTGTCTTGTCGATTTCCTGAAGACCGAGTACATATGAGTCCATACCTATTCTCCTCCCAGTTTTATACATTCTATAGGATTTGTGAAACAAATAACCATAAATCATACAATTGATACAATTTAAAAATAAATCTGACCCTTAAGGCCGCTGAAGCCAAATCAAAATGGTATTCATTGGTCCGTCATACTGCTTACTATAACCTTATAAATATTTTCCTTACAAATATTTTTCCTTATAAAAGTTGTTTTTAAATAGATTGATACATTCCTCAAATTCTTTGGATAAGACATCATAGTCAATCTCAGTTTTTCCCGTCAATTTGCTTATATATCCTTCGGTAAGCCATGTAATTATTTTCATTATCAGCCCCGGATCAATACCTTCCTTAAATTTTGAGGTATTCATACCGTCAAATGTAATTCTGCTTTCCAAGTGCTCACCCTTGTCATTTTTCAGAAGTGCTTTAATCTCGTCTTTTACTTCATCATCATTTTCAAAATACACACCATTTAAAAAGCTAAGCATTGCCGGATGCTTTTTCATAACCGAAATTTTAATATTAGTTAAAAGTTTTATTCTGTCAAAAAAATCAGTAACATTTTTATCAAACTTATCATTAATTTCTTTCATAAGTAGATTGCCGCACGATTGAATTAAATATAAATATAAAGCTTTTTTTGTTCCAAAGTAATGAAATATCAAAGCTTTTGAAACACCGGCAGCAGCTGCAATATCACTTATTGATGCTTTTTTATAACCGTTAGTGCCAAAGCAAGTTAAGGCAGCATTAATAATAGTATTTTGTTTTTCTATGGATAAGCTTAAAAATTTCTCCACCGGACCACCTCACAAACAGTATTAACCGAATCGGTTAATACTAAAATAGCATATTTAACCGATTCGGTCAATAGGTTTGATAATTTATTATAATCTATGGATAAAAATCAGGGGTAACTGATAAATATCTCATCGTTTTGTCAATTACTTTCATATACCTGTTGTGATACAATTTTCTATATCATAATCTCATGTATTATTAAATAATCTACTCACATTATCCATATGAAAGGCTGTTGTTATGAAAAATATAAATCAAAAACATATGTCAGACTCGTTTTATCTCGGATTGCTGTTAGCCCTGGTCGGAGGATTTTTAGATGCATATACCTACGTATTAAGGGGAAAAGTTTTTGCTAATGCACAAACCGGTAATATTGTATTATTGGGCCTTGCCATAGCAGATGGAAAAATCGGACATGCCCTTTCTTATCTGATTCCCATATTATCATTTATTTTTGGTATCATTCTATCGAATATAATAGAGAAAGTTTATAAAGAAAATAATAGACTACATTGGCGTCAGATCACTGTTTTGGCAGAAATATTTGTACTTTTGATTGTTGGATTTTTACCACTTGGCAGCTTGAATATGCTTGCCAACATTTTGATTTCTTTTGTGTGTTCGATTCAGGTGGAAAGTTTTAGAAGAATGAATCATTTAGCCTACGCTTCAACCATGTGTACCGGAAATTTACGATCCGGTACGGAACAGCTTTATCAATATATCCTTACTAAGGATATAGAAGCCAGAAATAAATTTCTGCAATATTATGCAGTAATTTTCTTATTTATCCTTGGTGCAATTGCAGGAATGGAGTTCAGCAAATACCTTGGCATACAGGCCGTATGGTTTTGCTGTATTATTTTAGCCATAATATTTATCATGATGATAGAAAAAGAAAAATAATAAAGCTATTATTTCACTGGTGGAGGAATTATACTTTGAAAATAATAATTGAATAAAATATTAGAGGAAGAATAGTGGTTTATGTCGCCAAGAATCTGAATTACAATACCCTATTGCAAGTTTCCGAAGAAATTTCAGATACAATAGGAATACCCTGTATACTGTTACAATCTTTCTTCACAGCTTACAGGGTATTTTAAACTAATTTTTGATCTTCTATTCGTTATATTCCTCAAATTCATCCTTACCAACACCACATACCGGGCATACCCAGTCTTCCGGAACATTTTCAAACGGTGTTCCAGCTGCAACTCCATTATCCGGATCGCCTTCTTCAGGATCATAAATATAACCACATACCGAACATATATATTTTTTCATAATTTACACCCTTATATAACATATCTACGGGTAGATGCGTTACTGCCACACAATAAAATGTGAAACAAGTTTCACTGGTTGAAAGAATCTAATGTGGCATACCTTTCTTCTATTATATTTTCTTTCAGCCATCCTGTCATGCTGCCGTATAGGCGCATTTCTTCACACTTATCTCCTTTTTACATATCTTGGTTTATTTTATCCATCATGAAAAGAATTTATGCAAAAAATAATTCATATTTTAGTTTTCATAATTTTTTTGAACTATCCATACTATTTATGTAACTATATAAAATTTATTTCCCAAAACCAAAATAATTTCTTTTTTATGACAGAAATGGAGGTATTTATGGAAAAAAATTATGTTAACGGAAATGGTATTCCTTTAGGATTCGGTATGGCTCTGGCACAGAATAGTGAAGCTATGGATTATTTTTCCTCCCTGGATGATCAGAAAAAACAGGAGGTCATTGATAATTGCCACGGCGTTCGTTCTAAAAATGAAATGCGGCAGTATGTTTCCAGTCTGGCGGAGGGGAATAGTTTTAGATAGTTGAAGTATCCGTCTTTTTAGGATATACTAATTTAAGATTAGAAGAAGAGATTGCTGCAGTAACTGCTTTATTTTTTTCAACAAGAGTCTGCAGCAGCCTCTCGCAAATGCTTACCTGTTATTTTTTATAAAAGGAGAATTAAAAATGCAAGAAATAAACAGTATATATCCAACAGATAAAAAAGAATGTTATAAACTCATCCTAGCACAGTTAAAATCTTTATTAGAGGATGAACCTTATGTAATACCAAATCTCAGTAATACCTCCGCCCTATTAAACGGCGCTCTGACAGATATAAACTGGGTAGGTTTTTATTTATTACATAACAATGAGCTTTTATTAGGACCCTTCCAGGGAAAAACCGCCTGTGTTCACATTCCCATCGGAAAAGGAGTCTGCGGAACAGCTGTCCAAAAAGATGCAATTCAGTTAGTGAAAGATGTACATGAATTTCCCGGACATATCGCCTGTGACAGCGCTTCCCGTTCCGAGATAGTTATTCCTATTCATTATAATGGACAAATTGTTGGAGTACTGGATATTGACAGTCCATTTATCGCAAGATTTGATTCTGTTGACCAGGAAGGTCTGTCAGAGCTGGTAAACATTCTGGAGATTGCATGTGACTGGGCAAATGTGAGGTGATGTTTTGTTCAAAATCACAGGTCTATTAAAGCCGACAGAAACAAATCCATTTACCGGTTATAGATTATATTCCACTAAACAAATTTAAATATGTAAAAAAACCAGGAGACGACTTGACCGTTTCCTGGTTTTTCCAATATTAATGTTAAGCTACTGATCTTAAACCAAACGGTCGGTCGGCTGGTTTGATTTAAATACTTTCTAACTTAATAATTATTTATTCATTGCAACTATTTCACCCTGTTTTTTATAGATACTATTAGAAGGTACAAATCCTCTGACCATGGACAAAGGATAGACATGGGCTCCTCTTCCTATTACGGTTCCCGGATTCATTACGGTGTTACAGCCGATTTCCACATGATCTCCAAGTAAAGCTCCTACTTTTTTTAATCCGGTTTCGACTTTATCACTGTTGTATTTTATGGTTACAAGTGTTTTATCCGATTTAACATTAGAAGTGATTGAGCCTGCTCCCATATGGGATTTATAACCTAAAACGGAATCCCCTACGTAGTTATAATGGGGTACCTGTACTTTATTAAAAAGGATGGTATTTTTCAGCTCAGTAGAATTGCCAACAACAGCACCCTCCCCAACAATTACATTGCCCCTTATAAAAGCACAGTGACGAATTTCAGCTTCTTTCCCAATAATAACAGGTCCGTTAATAGATGCGGTTGGGGCTACTTTAGCTGTTTTGGCTATCCAAACGTTATCTCCTGCTTTATCATATTCATCGGCAGATAACTTTTTACCTAATTCCAGTATGTAACTTCCTATCTCCGGTAATACTTCCCAGGGGTATTTGAATCTTTCCATAAGGGATGCAGCAATTGTCTGTGTTAAATCATAATTATTTTTAATTTCCATATCTTCGTACATAAAACACTCCTATCCACGCAATTATTGCCTACATATTTATATTTTTCTGTCTTGCTGTAATTATACCGTTTGTTTGTAATATATTACTATACGATATATTCATTCACTAAGACATAAATTAACACATTTAATCATTAGCGGCATTATATTCTTTCCTAGTAATAATTTGTAATACCTAATAATTACTTACTTCTTATAATTTCCGACAATTTCATTAAAGCAATTATTCAGAATATATTGGTTATTTAATCCCTTTACACCGTTGGTCATACGGCTGACGAATCCTTCCAGTTTCTCCATATATTCTTCCTTGGTAATGGTTCCCTCAGCTACCATAGTAAGCCCTTTTTCCCAGCTGGCGGTTAATTCCGCATTCAAAAGAGACTTAATAGATGAATTCACAACATCATATACCATTTCACCTAAGAGAGCCGGGGTTATAATCTGGGTTTTCTTATTCAGATTCAGATAATCAATCTTCACCAACTTATTTAATATTTCTGCACGGGTCGCACTGGTACCGATACCGCTGCCTTTAATTTGGGCTCTAAGTTCTTCATCTTCGATTAATTGTCCGGCATTTTCCATAGCTAAAATCATGGAACCGGAATTATAACGTTTCGGCGGTGCTGTTTCACCTTCTTTAATAATCATGGACCTTACCGGAAGTAACATTCCCTTCTTTAAGTTCTTGATCACCTCAAAAAAGCTCATATCAAATTCTTCCTCTTCGCCGTTTCCGGAACCGTTATCTCTCAGATCCTGATTGGCAGAATTATTATTTCCCTCAGTGGTTGCTTTTTTCCGGTTGAAAGAATTCTCCGTTACTTTAAGGTATCCCTCTTCCACTAATATTTTAAAGGAAGAAAAGAAACATTCACTTTTCATTTTCGTTATCAGATTGATTTTCTGATATACGGCAGGAGGATAAAAAATACTTAAGAATCTTCTGACAATCGTCTCATATACCTTAGAACTGGTAGCTGAGAGTGAATTTAATGCATTTAACCCCTGTCCGGTAGGTATAATTGCATAATGGTCCGTTATCTGTTTATCATTAACATATCTGGTTTTTGCTATATTTTTATAGGTACCTTTGCTTAATATCTCAGAGGCATAATCCTTGCCATGTATGTAACCGCGTAACCCCCCGATATTTTTATGTATCTCTTTGCTGACTGCCGTTGATAAAACTCTGGCATCCGTTCTGGGGTAAGTCACAAGTTTCTTTTCATATAACTCCTGGGTTATTTTAAGGGTTTCATCGGGACTGATTTTAAATAATTTGGAACACTCATTCTGAAGCTCGGCCAGATTAAATAACAACGGTGGATTTTTATTTTCTTTTTTCTTTTCCATGCTGACGATTTCAGCTGTAATCTGTTCCTCCGGCAAAATAGTATCAACAAAACTATTTTTACCGTTTTCCTGCCGTTCGGTTAATCGGGGTTCCCGGTTCAGCAATACTTCCACTAAACCTTCCGCATCTTTTCTTTCTTTAAAACCATTTTCTTTATATAATAAGGGGGAAGCAAAATATTTAGAACCTTCTATTGCCCTGAATTCCCCATCAAAAGTTCTCCCCGATGATTCTAAAGTATTGAGTACACGATAAAACGGAGTTTTTACAAATTCTCTGATCTCCCGCTCTCTTCTTACTACCATTCCCAGTACACAGGTCATAACCCGTCCGACGGAGATGGCCGACCGTTTTCCGTTTCCCAGGTAGTTTGTAATGTTCTGCCCATACTTTAAAGTAAGGATTCTGGAGAAATTAATACCCATGAGATAATCCTCTTTTGCTCTCAAATAAGCGGCATCCGATAAATTATCATATTCTGTCAGTAATTTTGCTTCTTTAATTCCTCTTAAAATCTCTTCTTCCGTCTGGGAATCAATCCATACCCTGCGTTTTTCTTTAATAACAGGAACTTTTGCCATTTGATCTACAAGGCGGTAGATATATTCTCCTTCTCTTCCGGAGTCGGTGCAGACATAAATCTTATCCACATCAGAGCGGTTCAGCAGGGTTTTTACGATGTTAAACTGCTTGTTAACTGCCGGTATAACTTCATATCGAAATTCCCGTGGCAGGAATGGCAACGTCTCAAGTGTCCATCTTTTTAATGCCGGATCGTAGCTTTCCGGATAACTCATTGTAACCAGATGTCCTACACACCAGGTTACAATGGAATGATCGGATTCCATATATCCGTCCTGCTTCTTAAAAGCATCTTTTAAGGCTTTAGCAAATTCCTGTGCCACACTGGGTTTTTCCGAAATGTATAAACTTTTAGACATGTATCTATCCAACTTTCTTAAATGAAACTGCTATTCATCTGCCTGGTCAGTTACATTATAAATATTATTTTCCACTGGTAATTACAGCATCTTCAATATTTAGAAAGTGATTTCTCAATACATTGTTGAAGATGATTTCTCAATACATTGTTATTTCTATTTTTATTATGTACTTTTTTGTGGCAGTAATAATCATAACATAAGAAGTGCGCCAGTGTCAAAATTTCTTAGGAAGAAATTAAATTATAAACTCAGGCTTTCTGAATTGTTACGGTTTATTTAATTTAAATCTTAGCTGTGTCTACTCCTGTTTTATTCACTATAAGTATCTATCATATTCAAACTTGGCATGCACTGGGAAATTACTGTAATAAATTAGTTTATTTGTCTTATTTGAACGAAATACCTCTCATCTATGCCAACCTGTAAAATATACTCCATGCGCTGCTCTCTCCATCACTCCCTTTCACACACCAGCCCATTTTCTGCTGTACATTTTTAATGGAATTCGATATAATGTTTACTAGAAAATATATTTACAAGGAGAGAAATATGCGTGATTATCATATATTCAGCGACTCATCTTGCGATACACCGGAAGAATTGCTTAGCATACATAATATAACCTTAGTACCCTTTTATGTTACTTTCGACCAGGAGAATTACTTTAAGGAAAATACAGAAATTACCAATCAAAAATTCTACGATGTGCTTATGAATCAGAAGGTATTTCCCAAGACATCCCTGCCCAGTGTTCAGGATTATATCAATTATTTTGAACCGGTTATCCTGGAGAATAAAGATATATTATGCCTCTGCTTAACACAAAAATTCAGCGGTTCTTATCAATCAGCAGTGAATGCAAAGCTGATTCTTAACGAAAAATACCCGGATGCAAAGATATCCATTATTGATTCCATCCAGGCCACTGCCGGACAGGGAATTGTTTTAATGCAGGCTGTATATATGAAAGAGGCAGGATATACCCTGGAAGAAACTGAAAACCGTATTAATGAGATTAAACCTACTGCCAGAATCATGTTTACGGTAGATACTTTGGAATATTTGGCAAAAGGAGGCAGAATTGGAAAGGTAACATCCCTTGCAGGAACCATGCTGAATTTAAAACCTATGATTCAGTTAAAAGATGCTGAATTAATCCCATACTCTAATGTAAGGGGCCGTAAGAAAGCGATTCAGAAGATATTGGATATGACGGAAGAATATTTTACGGAAACCGGAGAAAAATACGAGGATTATGACTTCTGCCTTGTCAATGCCACAACACTGGAGGATACCAATTTCGTCCAGTCCCAGTTAGAAGGATTAATCGGACGTAAGATAACCTATCCCGTATTTCAAATCGGTGTAACCATTGGAACATATACTGGCCCGGGGGCTGTAGGAGTATGTTTTATCAGAAAATATAATGCAAAATAACCGCGGTATACTTTTTAATATTCTATATTCAGATATTCAGGATTTAAGTGTCGATTATGACACTTAAATCCTATCTGCAATAATTAAGGAGGGGTTATATGACACCTAAAAAACAATATTATGAAAATCTTGCTGACAGCTTAATCGAGAAATTTAATTTAAGGGGAATTGAAGGATATTACTGTGAAAATGCCGAAGATGCTGTGATTATGGCGAAACGATTCCTTACTCCGGAATGTTCTGTTTCCTGGGGCGGTTCTGAAACGATCGAAGAAATCGGATTGATTCCGGAACTAAAGGCTTCGGATTACATATTATATGACAGATCATCTGCTAAAACCCCGGAAGAAAGAACTGCAATGTACAGTAAAATTGTAACTTCCGATTATTTTTTCATGAGTTCTAATGCCATTACATTAGATGGCCAGTTAGTTAATATCGATGCCGGCGGTAACCGGGTAGCCTGTCTGATTGCCGGTCCCAAAAATGTGATAATTATAGCAGGTATGAATAAAATTGTAACGGATGTTAACACTGGTATTGAACGGGTCCGCAATATGGCTGCCCCTCCTAATGTCGTCAGACTTGGCTTACATACTCCCTGTGCAGAACTGGGAAGATGCGCTAATTGTTTATCGGAGGATTGCATTTGCTGTGAAATCGTTATAACCAGAAAGTCCAAAATCCCCGGCCGAATCAAAGTCATCCTGGTGGGTGAAGAACTTGGTTATTAATAGGTGCTTAAGAGTGCAAAGGAGGTAAGATACATGTGTAAAAATAGTATACAGGAACCAGCCGAGAGCGGCGTGTCTGTTAAAATTGATGTTACTAAAATAGTGAAATATGTCTGTATAGCAGGGGTAGTTATTGTTGCTATCATATTTACAACTAAATGCATAAGCAAAATATTGAATAATAATTAGTTAATTTATTAGCAAAAAGGCCAGCCAAAGAAATAGATATTTCCAGATATCTTATTACTTTTTGACTGACCTTTTTAATAATTAGTTTAAGAATTTGAACATTAAATTATTTCATTACTCGAATTGTATGATATCCTTCATGTACCGCAGTCAGGATTTTTCTTGGAGCTTCTGCATCTCCTACAACAGTTAAATCATCCACTATACCTTCAAGCACACTTTCTAATTGGTTATTTGGGCGATAACCTGCTGCTATAATTACGGTATCACAATCAATTGATAATTCCTGTCCGTCTTTCGTATAGGTAACGCGGTTTGGAGTTATTTTTGTAACTTTGGCACCGCCTACAACACCAATATTTCTCTCTTTAATCATTGTTCTTAATGCCTGATCATTATTTAAGCAATGGTCTGCTATTGCTAAAATATCGCTAAGCATTTCAACAATTGTTACTTCTTTTGCTGTTTCTTTCATATAAGCAGCTGTTTCACAGCCCACTAATCCTCCACCGATAACAACTACTTTCTTTCCCGGTTTTTTATGACCCAATAAGTAATCACCGGATGGAGCTGCCGTTTCTATACCCTCAATAGGAGGCATAAAAGGAGTTGAACCTGCTGCCAGTACCACTTTATCATATCTGCCTGCGGATACTGCTTCTGCGGTAGCCTCTTTATTCAGTTTTACGTTAACACCAAGTTTTAAAACCTGACGTTCCATATAAGTAATTAATCTAAGTACGTCATGCTTAAAGGTAGGAAGACCTGCTGCCCATAAGTTTCCGCCTAAACGGGATGTTTTCTCCCACAATTCCACATCAAAACCACGTCTGGCCGCTGCGATTGCCGCAGACATTCCTCCAGGGCCACCTCCAATTACTAACACGGATTTCTTAATGCCATGTACATCGGGAAGAGGGTAATCATCCTCCGCATAACATAAAGGATTAACAGCACAGTAATAATGTTTACCGGAAAATCCTGCAAGTAAGCACTCATTACAACCAATACAAGGAACGATATCCATAGTATTGCCAGCCTTTACTTTGTCTGCCCAATATGGATCTGCTAACATCTGATGTCCCAATACTATATAATCCGTCTTGCCTTCCGCTACTGCTCTTTCCGCTTTTTCCGGATCAAACATTTTACCTTGGCCAAGCACAGGGACAGAAACGGTTTTCTTTATAGCCTCAACCACATCCATTTGATGTTCTTCTTTTTCATATACCGTAGAGATTGCTTTATGCCAAGCTTCATAACAGCCGACATCAACATGCAGCGCATCAACATTCGCCTCCTCCAGTATTTTAGCCATTTCTAACCCTTCGTCTAATTCACGTCCTCCCTCAACACGGTGAACTGGTGTGAATTTAACTAATATCGGAAATTTAGGACCAACGTTTTTACGAATAGCCGCTATACATTCCAAAGTGAATCTCATACGATTTCTTAATTCTCCGCCATATTCGTCAGTACGAGTATTCCATTGTTTTGAGTGAAATTGATCTAAAAGATAACCACCGTAAGCGTGTAATTCTACTGCATCCGCTCCAGCCATTTTAGCAAGGCTGGCAGAATAACCCAACTTTTCTACAATATCCAGAATCTCTTCTTTTGAAAATGGTTTACATCTCAAATTAGGAAACCAAAATGCGGTACATTCACTTGCTGAATACGGCGGTGTAAATGGATCTGTAAATTGTTGACGTCCGAGTCCTGGTGAAATCTGAACACAGACTTTAGCACCATGATGGTGACATCTTTCAATTAACATATTTAGTCGTTCCACATGATGAAAATTACTAAGTTCTGTACAGGGACGAGGCTCATATTTTGTAGTAACAACATTAGCTCCGGTAATTATCAGACCTGTCCCGCCTTTTGCACGTTCTTCAAAATAGCGGATACCTTCCGAACAATAAGATCCATCTGACTCCCCTGTTGTTCCCATAGGTCCCATAACGATACGGTTTTTAAGTTTCATGCTTCCGATTTGAGTTTTTTCAAATAGCTTTGACATGGTATTCTCCTTATTATGTATTTGCTAATCTTCCTGTTTCGGTTCACTCTACGGTTAGTAAAATATAATTTATGAGGACTTTTGTCGGGCAAATTATAACATATTACCTCGGTCATATATTATATTACCGTAGTAATATAATATCACTTTGTTATTTACTTGTCAATGTAGATTTTATGTATTTATTATGCTATGATGTATCTATGATTACATATATAAAATGTAACTGGAGGAAACCATGTCAAATATAACAACAAAAGATTTTATTATTGAAACTGCTAATCAGTTATTTTTGGAAAAAGGATATCAAAATGTAACTGTTGTAGATATTTGTGAGGCCTGTAAGATTTCAAAAACAACTTTTTATTATCATCTAAAATCAAAAGAGGATATAATACTGCATTTTTATGATTCAGTGACACATAATATAAGCCTGTATCTATTGACAATTTTAACCAAGGACAATTATTGGGATCAGCTTTTGATATGTTTTGAATCCCTTGTAAAAGAGGCCAGTAAATTTGGTACCGATTTTTTAAGTCAAATGATGATCAGTAATTTGAAAGAAGATTATGGAAGTTATGATTTAAGAAGTGAATTAACAGATATAGCCGTAATGATCATAAAAAAGGGACAGGCATCCGGACAAATCCGAAATAAAAATGATGCCTTGGAATTATATAAAGCATCTGCTTATACATTTTTAGGACATGAAGTTACCTGGTGCATAAAAAAGGGAAAATTTGATTGGTCAAAAGAAATCCGGACAGCCTTGGAAAATATTTATGATGTTATACCGGAATTAAGAAAACAATAACACAGTGGTAATCCAAGCACAGTATTTTATTTCTCTAGAAACGAATTCCTGCATACTAATGACTTTAGTGTCCGGCAGATACCTTTAAAGAAAAAGAACGTATTGTAACCTAACCTATCAAGTTGGTTTTCAACACGTCCTTTTTATTCGAAAGCAAAGGGAGTAATTACAGTTTATAGGAATCTATACATTTTAATACAAAGGATAATTATTGGTTAATGTTTTTACTAAATCCATTGCTTTTGCTTTATTTGCATTTACATCTTCAATCAGCATAGCAATTGCTTCCGCTATCACATCCATATCGGCCGTATTCATCCCCCTCGTTGTTACTGCAGGAGTTCCTAAACGGATACCACTGGTTACAAAAGGAGATGCCGGATCATTAGGTACCGTATTCTTATTACAGGTAATATTGGCAGCATCCAATAATTTTTCCGTTTCCTTACCGGTTACCCCTTTGTTCTGAAGATCAACTAACATCAAGTGATTATCTGTTCCGCCGGATACTATGTTAAATCCTCTTTTCATTAAACCGCTGCAAAGAGCCTGGGCATTGTCCACAATTCTACCCGCATATTTTTTAAATTCCGGATCTAAGGCTTCCTTAAAACAAACCGCTTTCGCTGCAATTACATGCATTAAAGGGCCGCCCTGAATACCAGGGAAGATTGCTTTATTTAATTTATATTCATCCGCAAATTCAGCACTGGATAAAATCATACCGCCTCTGGGACCTCTTAAAGTCTTATGCGTTGTGGTAGTTGTTACATGAGCATAAGGAATTGGGCTTTCATGATAACCGGTTGCTACCAGTCCTGCAATGTGAGCCATATCAACCATGAGAAAAGCTCCGACTTCATCTGCTATCTCTCTAAACTTCTTAAAATCTATCTTTCTAGCATAGGCACTTGCACCTGCTACAATTAATTTAGGTTTACATTCCAAGGCTTTTTTTCTTACTTCGTCATAGTCAATAAAACCTTCTTCATTTACACCATAAGGTACGATTTTATAATAGCTGCCTGACATATTTACCGGACTTCCGTGGGTTAAATGGCCACCGTGTGCCAGATTCATACCCATTACGGTTTCACCCGGTTTAACCAGTGCGAAAAAGACTGCCATATTAGCCTGTGCACCGGAATGAGGCTGAACATTAGCATAAGTACATCCAAACAGTTGTTTTGCACGTTCTATTGCCAGATTCTCAGCTATGTCCACATATTCACAACCGCCGTAATATCTTTTACCCGGATAACCTTCTGCATATTTATTCGTCAGAGGACTTCCCATAGCTGCCATAACAGCCTTACTTACAAAGTTTTCAGAAGCAATTAATTCAATATGATCATTCTGTCTTCCAATTTCTTTTTCCATCGCTTCTGCTAATTCAGGATCAAATACCTTAATCTCTTCAAATGAATACATTATTTTACCTCCATTGACATTTTACCAGTAGTATAACACAAAATATATAATAATAAAAGTTATAATCACATCCCTCACTGATAAGCTATACTTATAAAACAAATAAACTTACATTATTCTGAATGGTTATAAAACAAATTCATTAGGACCAGGATATTATTAATTCAGACTTATCATTATCTAAGGTTAGGCTTTAACCATTCCAGATATTTCTGAATCCATTCATCCCAGAATTCCCAGGTATGTGCTCCGGGACCTTCCAGATAAATATAATCATAATTCGTATTTTTAAACCAATCCGCAGTAACTCTGGCATTCTCCACTAAAAAATCTTCATTTCCGCAGGCATGGAAAATCTTCGGTAGAGTTTTCTCTTCTTTTATATTTTTTTCTGCCAGATAAAATAAATCATGTTCCGTATTTTTTAATTGCAGCATATCTTCCACACCAAAAATAAGCATATTTCGTTTAATCCGATCAGCACTTAACATGGTTCCTGTTTCTTTCCTTACATCCCGGTAACTGAAATTACCGGCGGAAAAACAACCGATGGCCGAATAACTTTCCGGTTTTGTCAAACCAATTTTCATTGCTCCGTATCCGCCCATGGACAAGCCGCACACAAAGTTATCTTCACGCCGGTCTGAAATCGGGAAAAAACCCCGCATAATTTCCGGTAATTCTTCCGCTATATAATCAAAATAACGTGGCCCGTAAGCCATATTCGTATAGTAACTTAATCCGGCCCCCGGCATCACGACTGCCAGACCTAAATCTGCTACATATCTTTCTATAGAGGTTCTTCTCTGCCAGATTGTATGATCGTCACTCGCTCCGTGCAGCAGCCAAAGTACGGGATATTTGGACCTGGTATCACTGCCTTCCATACCAATTCCCTGCGTTTTCTGAGGCAGGATAACATCTGCTTCACAGCAAAGTCCTAATACATTAGAGAAAAAATCAACATGCATTAATGCCATAACTATTTACCTCCTTTTTCATTTGCCTTAATCGGAAGCCACTCTATAATCCTCCTGATATTCCGGTCCCAGTAAGCCCATTCATGGATCCCCGGCTCTTCATGATAGGTTAAATCAATCCGGTCTCTGAATCTGTCTCTGAATGCAACATTCATGGGATAGAGAAAATCTTCAGTACCGCAGGTCATATAAAATTTTGGCATCTGTTTACCGGAGGCTATTAACTGTTCCATCTGAAAGGGAAGATCATTGATACTTCCGGTCACTTCCTCTTTCGTACCATAAATTAACTGAAACTGCTCATTTAAATCCTGGTCATACCAGGATACGGGATCTACCATACCGGACAGACTGGCTGCTGCCGCAAAGCGCTCGGACACATAATACCTAATTTCATAGTGCCAAAACCTCCCATGGACAGACCTGCCACAAAGGTATCTTTTCTTTGCGTACTTAACCCCGGGAAAAATTCATGAACTAATTCAAATATTTCTTTACTGAAAAACTGCCAAAAGTCATACCCATATTTCATATCTGCATAAAAACCCAAATCCGTAGCCGGCATAACAACTGCCAGTCCTTTTTCTACCGCATACCGTTCTATGGAAGTTCTGCGTTGCCAGATGGTATGATCATCGCTTGCTCCGTGTAAAAGATAAAGTACCGGAATCTTTTCTTCCCTTTCCATTCCTTCCTGCCCTATGCCATTGGATTTCTGAGGCATTATGACATCCATGGAACGCTGCATTCCCAATGTCTGAGAATAAAAATTAACATGTATTAGTGCCATAGTTTTGTCCTCCTTTGCTCTATTGAGTACTCTCTATTATTATTCTTATATTATCATGTATTTTCAAACTCAACAATTATATATTTCATTTTTTATGATTCTCGTTTCTCGCCGATTTCATGTTTTTCCTGTACTCCTTTTTGTAGTTAATGAAAATGCAGCCGGTTTTCCTAAACCCTTTTGGGTTCTAGCGGCAGGTGTAAAAACGGAGCATGGCCGGTGAGCCATACTCCGTTTTTTTATTCGTTTATCCGGTTATTATTCCAGATTGGTATATCCCATCAAATGTTCATCCACCGCTTTAGCTACCTCACGGCCTTCTCTGATAGCCCATACTACCAGTGACTGGCCTCTGTGCATATCTCCGGTTACAAAGATATGCTCTGCGCTGGTCTGATATTTGCCTTCTTCCGTCTGTACATTCGTTCTGGTATTTAATTCAACGCCAAATGCTTTGGCAACATAATTCTCTGTTCCTAAGAATCCGGCTGCTATAAATACTAAATCCACATCTATTTCATATTCACTGCCGGGATTTCGTCCATTTGATATCTCTTTGTATCTTCATGGTATTTACTTTCCAGCTTAACAATTTTGGCTTTGATCAGATTGCCGTCTTTATCAGCAATGAACTCCTTAACCGTTGACTGATATACTCTCGGGTCATGGCCGAATACGGCTATTGCTTCTTCCTGTCCGTAATCCGTCTTGCAGACTTTCGGCCATTCCGGCCATGGATTGTCTTCGCTTCTTGTATTCGGAAGTTTCGGCATCATTTCCAATTGAACGACTGATTTTGCTCCCTGTCTTACGGAAGTACCGACACAGTCATTACCGGTATCACCGCCGCCGATTACAAGTACATTCTTATCTTTTGCATTGACGAAAGTCTTGTCTTCAAAATTAGAGTCGAGTAAGCTTTTGGTAACTCCCTTAAGAAAATCTACCGCAAAATAGATTCCCTTGGAATCTCTGCCGGGCACTTTAATATCTCTTGGATTGGATGCACCGCAGGCTAGGATAATACGGTCATATTCTTTTTTCATTTTTGAAGCATTATAATTCTTACCCACATCGGCATTGGTTACAAAAGTTACACCTTCTTGTTTCATAAGGTCAATCTTACGGTCAATAATGTGTTTCTCTAATTTCATATTTGGTATACCATACATTAATAACCCGCCGATACGATCGGAACGTTCAAATACGGTTACGGAGTGTCCGCGTTTATTTAACTGGTCCGCGGCCGCAAGTCCGGAGGGACCGGATCCGATTACAGCTATTTTCTTACCGGTTCTGACCTTTGGTGGTTCCGGTTTAATGAAACCTGCTTCGTATCCGTTTTCAATGATACCCAATTCATTTTCTTTTATGGCTACCGGGTTGGTAGCTACATTACAGGTACATGCAGGCTCACAGGGCGCCGGACATACTCTTCCTGTAAATTCAGGAAAATTATTTGTTTTAAACAGGCGGTTTAGGGCCATCTGCATATTGCCGTTATAGATTAAATCATTCCATTCCGGAATTAAATTATTTAAAGGACATCCGGAAGTCATTCCACCTATCATAATACCGGATTGACAGAAAGGTACACCGCAATCCATACATCTGGCTCCCTGAATTTTACGTTCTTCTTTTGGTAAAGGTATATGAAATTCATTAAAGTTCTTAATTCTATCTTTCGGCTTTTCAGCACGGCTTTCTTTTCTTTCATAATCCATAAATCCTGTTGGTTTTCCCATCTCGTACCTCCTTAGCCTCTGGTGTTGGCAAAGAATGCTTCAATCTGTGCCTGTTCGCTGCTTAACCCTTTTTCCTCCATCTGAACAATGGTTAACAGCATACGTCTGTAATCATGTGGTATAATCTTCTTAAATTTGGGCAGATAATCTCCAAAATGTTCCAGAATTTCCTTACCCTTATCTGAACCGGTATGTTTTACATGTTCTTCTATCATACTCTTTAATTCAAGAACATCATATTTCTCCGCAACTGCTTCCATGGATACTAATTCTTTATTTAATTTCTTATATAAATCCGTATCCTGGTCGAGTACATAAGCAATACCGCCGCTCATACCTGCAGCAAAGTTTTTGCCGGTCCTGCCAAGAACAACAACACGTCCTCCGGTCATGTATTCACAGCCGTGATCGCCAACACCTTCCACTACCGCAGTTGCACCGGAATTACGTACACAGAAACGTTCGCCGGCAACACCATTAATGAAAACCTTACCGCTGGTTGCGCCATATAAAGCAACATTACCGATAATAATATTATCTTCTGCGGCAAATTTACTTCCTTTTGGCGGAAATACCACTAACTTACCGCCTGAAAGGCCTTTACCGAAATAGTCATTGCTGTCACCGCTTAAGACTAAAGTAAGTCCTTTTGGTATAAAGGCACCAAAGCTTTGTCCGCCGCTTCCGGCACATTTAACTACGTAAGTATCTTCTTCTAAGGTTGTTCCGTATGCTTTCGTTATTTCAGAACCTAAAATAGTACCAAAAGTTCTGTCAATATTCGTTACTTCCACCTCTATTGTTTTTGACTGTTTACTTGCTATCGCCTGTTTTAATTTCTTTAAGAGAATACGTTCATCAATGGTTTTCTCTAATTCAAAATCATAAACCTGTTTCGGATCAAAGCGGGACTCGGATGGATTCCCTGCATAAGGATTGTTTAATATCCTGGATAAATCAATCCTGCTTACTCTTTCATTTTTCACATCCGCTTTCACTTGTAGTAAATCCGAGCGGCCTACCAATTCATCCAAAGATCTTATACCAAGTTTAGCCATATATTCACGAAGCTCTTGCGCTATAAAATGCATAAAGTTAACTACATATTCCGGTTTCCCTTTGAAGTTCTTACGAAGTTCCGGATTCTGGGTAGCTACACCAACCGGACAGGTATCCAGATTACATACCCTCATCATAACACAGCCCATAGTTACCAACGGAGCAGTTGCAAAACCGAATTCTTCCGCACCTAAAAGTGCTGCGATTAATACATCACGGCCGGTCATCAGCTTACCGTCTGTTTCAATCACCACTTTATTTCTAAGTCCGTTCATAATCAAGGTTTGATGGGTTTCCGCAAGACCTAATTCCCATGGAAGCCCTGCATTATGGATGGAGTTCCGGGGAGCAGCACCTGTTCCGCCATCAAAACCGGAGATTAAGATTACTCCCGCACCGGCTTTCGCAACACCGGCAGCTACGGTGCCTACCCCTGCCTCTGAAACTAATTTAACGGATATTCTTGCATTCTTGTTGGAATTCTTTAAGTCATATATTAATTGTGCTAAATCTTCGATGGAATAGATATCATGATGGGGCGGCGGAGATATTAATCCTACACCGGGGGTTGAATGCCTCGTTTTGGCAACCCATGGGTAGACTTTTCCTGCCGGCAATTGTCCTCCTTCACCGGGTTTTGCTCCCTGTGCCATCTTGATCTGAATTTCTTTTGCACTTACAAGGTATTGGGAAGTTACACCGAACCTGCCGGAAGCCACCTGCTTAATGGCGGAACAGCGGTTTAAACCATCCTTCCCAAGGGAGAGACGCTCTAAACTTTCACCGCCCTCACCGCTGTTGGATTTACCGCCTAACATGTTCATGGCAATGGCTAAAGTTTCATGAGCCTCCTGGGAAATAGAGCCATAAGACATAGCACCGGTTTTAAACCTCTTAACAATGGAGTCAACACTTTCTACTTCATCAATGGAAATTCCCTTTTCCGGATATTTTATATCTAAAAGACCTCTTAAATTAATACCCTCTTCTTCTGCTTCAATAAAACCGGTATATTGCTTAAATGCACTGTAATCTCCGGTACGGGTGGCTTTCTGCAGCATATGAATCGTTTTCGGATTATATAAATGTTCATCCTTTCCGCTTCTTAACTTATGAGTACCACTGTTATCCAAAGTTAAGTCTATATTAAGTCCCAAAGGATCAAAGGCTTTGGTATGAAGTTCATCCACCTGTTTTTCAATATCTTTAATAGTAATTCCACCGATACGGCTTACGGTATCCGTAAAATACTTATCAACGACTTCCCCTCCGATACCGATGGCTTCAAATATTTTAGATCCCTGATAGGACTGGATTGTTGATATACCCATCTTGGAAGCAATCTTAACAATACCTTTAAGGATTGCTTTATTATAATCATTTACTGCCGCATAATAATCTTTATCCAGCATATTGTTGTTAATTAACTGTTTAATGGTTTCCTGTGCCAGATATGGATTAACCGCACAGGCACCATAACCTAAAAGGGTTGCAAAGTGATGTACTTCTCTCGGTTCAGCACTTTCCAAAATCATGGCAACTGCTGTTCTCTTCTTGGTTCTTACCAAATGCTGCTGCATTGCAGATACCGCTAACAGGGAAGGGATGGCAACATGATTCTCATCCACACCGCGGTCGGAAAGAATTAATATATTTGCTCCTTCTTTATAGGCACGGTCCGCTTCTACGAAGATATGGTCAATTGCACGTTCCAAAGACGTATTTTTATAATAGATGATCGGTATGGTTTCCACCTTAAATCCCGCTATTTTCATGGATTTAATCTTTAACAGGTCCGTACTTGTTAAAATAGGATTATGGATTTTCAATACCTTGCAGTTTTCCGCATGTTCTTCTAAGAGATTACCGTCTTCCCCGATATACACATCGGTGGAAGTAACGATTTCTTCACGGATTGCGTCAATGGGAGGATTGGTTACCTGGGCAAAGAGCTGTTTAAAATATCCGAATAAAGGCGGATTACTCTTGGACAGGATAGGAAGCGGACTGTCAACACCCATGGCTTCTACCGGTTCTGCTCCTGTTTTAGCCATTGGTAAGATGCAGGTCTTATAATCCTCATAAGTATATCCAAAGGCTTTCTGTAATTTTGCTCTTTCTTCATCATCATATTCCCATACCTTCTTATTCGGTATATGAAGATCCTTCAATTTAACCAGATTACGATCCAGCCATTCGCCATAAGGACTGCGTTTTGCATAGCTGTTCTTCAGATCTTCGTCATCGATTAAACAACCCTTTACCGTATCAACCAATAACATTTTACCCGGACGAAGTCTTTCCTTTTTCACGATCTTTTCAGCAGGAAATTCAAGTACACCAACTTCGGAAGATAAGATTACGTGATCATCGTCCGTTATATAATAACGGGAAGGTCTTAAACCGTTACGGTCAAGTACAGCACCCATAATATCTCCATCACTGAAGAGAATGGATGCAGGTCCGTCCCATGGTTCCATCATGGTTGCATAATATTGATAAAAATCTCTCTTTTCCGGACTTATATTCTGATCATTACTCCATGGTTCAGGAATTGTGATCATAACAGCCAGCGGCAGTTCCATACCACTCATTACTAAAAATTCCAATGCGTTATCCAGCATTGCCGAATCGGAACCCTCCGTATTGATTACAGGGAGAACTTTGTGTAATTCACCTTGTAAATACTTTGATTCCATTGTCTCTTCTCTGGCAAGCATTTTATCTACATTACCGCGGATTGTATTGATTTCACCGTTATGAACGATTAAACGGTTCGGATGTGCTCTGTGCCAGCTTGGATTGGTATTGGTACTGAAACGGGAATGTACTATCGCTATAGCGGATTCATAGTTCTCATTCTGCAGATCCACAAAAAACATACGAAGCTGTTTTACCAAAAACATACCCTTATACACAATCGTACGGCTTGATAAAGAAACCACATAAGTATTATCATTACTTTGTTCAAAGGTTCTTCTTGCTATATATAATTTACGGTCAAATTCCAATCCTTTTTTAACGCCTTGCGGTCTTTTTACAAACCCCTGCATAATATAAGGCATACATTCAACTGCTTTATGTCCTAAAATATCCGGGCTGATGGGTACCTTTCTCCAGCCAAGAAATTCCATACCTTCTTTTTCAACGATAATCTCAAACATTTTCTTTGCCTGATTTCTCATTAATTCATCCTGAGGAAAGAAGAACATGCCAATGCCATAATCTCTCTCACCGCCTAAAGTAATTCCTAAAGACTGTACTTCTTTTGAAAAGAATTTGTGAGATATCTGTAATAAAATACCAACACCGTCACCGGTTTTGCCTTCCGCATCTTTCCCTGCACGATGCTCAAGATTTTCCACAATCTTTAATGCGTTTGCTACTGTCTCATGTGTTTTGATACCTTTGATATTAACAACGGCTCCAATACCACAGTTATCATGTTCAAATCTGGGATCATACAATCCCTGTTTCACACGTTTCGCTTCTTCTAAACTATGTTTGTTCATCAGCACGCCTCTTTTCTTTATTTTTGACCATATCAAATTGTATAATAATTCAAATAATTTGATAATTCTTAACTTTATTTACAAATTTTAGGTATAAAAAAGGCGTTCTTGTGCATTTTTAGAGTACACAAGAACGCCTTTGTTCATTTGATATTATAATACAGAATAATTATAATGGCAATCTTTTTTTTGTTTGATTTTTTTTCTTTTTAGATAATGTATAATTTTAAAAACGATTTATCCCTTTAATTAGGTAAATTGCTAAAATTCCAAGACTAAACCGGCCATTTTTTAAATAAAGTAAACCTGTTTTTTACCGATATATATAGTATAATGAAACTATTCAAATATAAGGGAAATTCGTGGAATAAGAAGTTAATCCGCGTACAGTACCACTGTGCAATATGTGCTGGAACCTCAGAAGCTGAATAACCCATATAACATAAATATACAAAATAACAATTAAAATGAACATGGGAGAAAACTATGTTAAGTAATAAAATCTCGCAATCAAATACAAGTATTAATGGGTCCGTTAACCCTGCTGTTACATCATCCGTAAGTTCGAACTCCTCATCTGCCGTAAATTCAACTGCCGGTTTAGAAAAAGGGCAGCTCATTCGCGGTGAAGTGACGGATCTTAGAAGTAATGAGGTAACAGTAAAATTAGAAGACGGAAGGATTTTAAACGGAAGGCTGGAGGAATCCGGTAATCTTGCAATCGGTGACAAAGTAACTTTTCGCGTGGAGGATGTTTCAATAAAAAGCCTCGCCTTAAAAATTATTGCAAAGACTGATTTTACTACCGAAAAAAATACGATTGAAAAAGCATTAGAAGCAGCCGGTTTTGGGAAAACAAACCGCAACTTAAGTGTGGTAAAAGAACTGTTAGAACAACAGATGTCAATTGATAAAAGTACCATATCCATGCTGATTAAACAGTCTGCTTTATACAAAGAAACCGATATACAAACTCTGGTTCTTATGAATAAATTTCATATTCCGGTGAATGAAGCAAATATCCGTCAGTTTAGTGCCTATCAAAACTCTGGGCAAAATGTTCTCGGAGAAATAAAATCCTTAGCGGAATCCGTCTCTGATTTATTTCAAATACAAGGTGACAAACCTGATTCCAATTATATGGCACATTGTTCGAACCTGCTGAATCTGCTACTAAACCGAAACGGAGTAATTTCAGGGGATATTATGCAAAATAATGCTGCAGCTTCTGCTGTTTCTGATTCTGGGAATACGTATAGCAACGAATTCATCCCATTTAACAATAGTATGACTACGGATGGAAATCCAGGTATTACTAATAGTAACATAACCGGTAATCTTTTATCCGGACCAGAGGTTATGGAGCTGGTTAATATATTGAATTCCGATACGATGACCAGAAACTTATTCGGAGACAGGTTAATAAACGGCCTGTTAGAAGGTACGGCTGATTTAAAGGAAATAACGCAGAAACTATATAATACCTTAAATAATCCTGCCGGAGAATTAACAGCACCCGGTATAAAGTCTGCGCTTATGAATTCCCCAGCAGTCCAGACAATCTTGAGCGGGAATGCAGAAGCCGCATATACCGGCCGTCAGATAGGAACCTTTCTGAACTCTTCTGCCCGTATGAACCTCTTAAATTCCATTGATACATTCATTCAGGGTATGGACATAAAACAGCCTCTAACAGACGAGAGTATTTTCTTATTAAAAGAAAATATTATGAAAGGAACCCTAACCGCTAAAGATTTATTAACCTGGATAAATGCTAATCTAAAAGACAGTTCCGAAGAATCGAATAAGGCATTATTATCCTCCAAAGAATTTCGCCTTCTGGTTAAAAATGAACTCTTAGACCAGTGGACCCTGGAACCTGCTGAATTAAGAAAAAATGAAGATATTAACAAACATTTTGACAGCATACTGAATCAGCTGACTCAGCTAAAAGAATATATGGAACAATCTGCCCAAACGGGAAATAACCAGATTCTAAACCAGGCAAATCATTTTCAGGAAAACATAAATTTTATCAATAACCTGAATGCATTTTTAACCTATGTTCCACTTCCACTGAAATTAAAAAGCCAGTTGGCTAACAGTGAATTATATGTTTATTCCAAAAAGAAAGCAGGGAGGACAGCCGCTGACGGTATCAGTGTTTTACTCCACCTTGATATGGAGCATCTTGGACCACTGGATATTTATCTGGACTTGCATGATAAATATTTAAACAGTAAGTTTTATATTGATAATTCGGACGTTGAAAAATTACTTATATCCCATAGATATTTATTAGAAGAAGCTCTGAAATCCAAAGGTTATACCCTCCATACTGAAATTCTGAAACGGGAAAAAGAGCTAAATATTGTTGAGGATTTTCTGAAAGCCGAAACACAGACAACACCCTCTTACACCCGGTTTAATTTTGATTTACGGGCATAAAATAAAACCACTCTTATGGAAAATTTAGGGCTGCTGTAATTAAGATTTAACCTTGTTTATAAGGAATCAATCTTATTTACAGCAGCCCCTTCTTCCTATTATAATAAAGAACTTATATTATCTTATTTGGATTCCCGTTCCTCATATTCATCAAAGATATATTGAAGAACGGATGGCATTCCTACAAATTCTGCACCGTAAGTATACGTTCCGACATTTTCTGCATCCTGTCTGATAATCTTTACCACACTGTACAGACAGGAACTTACGTCGCCTAATTCAAGTTTTGCATTAAAATAATAATCTACCGGTAAAACACTTTTTGATTTAAAACCGATGCCATCTTTTGATATATTAATTACCTCTATCGGGGCATCAATATGATCAACACGTACATTATCCTGCTTAAAAAGGCTGGAAATATCCAAGTTCAGGTTAACCTGCAGCCTTTTACTGCGTCTTTTATCTTCCATTACTGTTTCCTCCTGGTTTATACTATTCATCTGCTTTTTACTGTTTTCATTATATTCTTAATAATGATATAAATCAATAATAAAGGTTAATTTTTACAGGAGTTCTTTTAAAATTCGGTTAATCATACCCGGATCTGCTTTGCCTTTCATTTCTTTCATTGTCTGACCGACTAAGAATCCAAGGGCCTTTTCTTTTCCGTTGTGATAATCATCCACGGATGTCTGATTTGCTGCAAGGATTTTTTCAATCGTAGAGCGTAATACACCCTCATCACTTACCATGGATAAGCCGCGTTCTTCCACATATTGTACCGGATTAATGTTAGTCTTAAAGACTTCTTCAAATACTTCTTTTGCTACGGTTCTGTTAATTTTACCATCCCCGATTAATCCGATTAATTTTGCTAAATTATCCGCTGAGAAAGCTATATTCTCCGGTTCCATCTCACTTTCTTTTAAAAGGCGCATGGTTTCCACCATTAACCAGTTTGAAACTTCTTTTGGTTTACCGCAGATAGCAACAGTCTCTTCAAATATATCAGCCAGTTTCTTCGAACCGGTTATGATTCCGGCATCATATGCGGGAATATCATATTCTGTTTCATAACGAAGCATTTTCGCATCACGCAGCTCCGGCTGACGGCTTCTAATTTCAGCTAACCATTCATCACTGATTTCGATAGGGACTAAGTCCGGTTCAGGAAAATAGCGGTAATCCTGAGCATCTTCTTTGGAACGCATGGCAAAACTGGTATCCTTGTTATCATCCCAGCGCCTGGTCTCCTGAGTAACTGCCTTTCCATATTCCAATAATTCTATCTGTCTTTTTCTTTCTCCTTCAATTGCCCTGGCTATCGCTTTAAAGGAGTTCATATTCTTCATCTCCGTACGGGTACCAAATTCTTTGGCACCAACTTCTCTTACGGAAAGGTTAATGTCTGCACGAAGGGAACCCTCCTGCATCTTACAGTCTGATACCCCAAGATATTGAAGTATTAATTTTAATTTTTCCAGGTAAGCTATTACTTCCTCTGCAGATCTCATATCCGGTTCACTTACAATTTCAATGAGGGGAACACCGCAGCGGTTATAATCTACCAGTGTACAATCTTCCCAGGGATCATGAACTAATTTACCCGCATCTTCCTCCATATGGATTTCATGGATACCAATTACTTTTTTTAGTCCTCCGACTTCTATCTCAATACCGCCGTTCCTGCAAATCGGAAGATAAAGCTGAGAAACCTGATAAGCCTTTGGAAGATCGGGATAAAAATAATTTTTACGGTCAAATTTACAATTCTGGGTAATGGTGCAATTGGTTGCCAAGCCGGCGGCCATGGCAAATTCTACTACTTTTTTATTTAAAACGGGAAGGGTCCCCGGCATACCGGTACATACCGGGCAGCAATGTGTATTCGGTTCACCACCGAACTGGGTGGTACATCCACAAAATATCTTTGTTTCCGTAGCTAATTCCACATGTACTTCCAACCCAATGACAGTTTCATATGATTTCATGTTTTCCTCGCATTCCGCCGCCAATGGCGGCATAAAATCTGTTGAATGAAGCCCTTTTTCAGGTTCTTTCCGAGTGAAAGTCTTTTTCTTTCACACTTCGCGGCATGGCTGCCTCGGCAGCCGCATACATCTATTTCACAAACTATTGACTGCCATCTTGGGTTTGTTCATAGCTGTATGCAACACGGATAATATCTTTTTCGCCAAAAGGTTTACCGATTAACTGCATACCGATAGGCAATCCTTTGGAATCTGTTCCGCATGGTAAACTGATTGCGGGCAAACCTGTCAGGTTTACGGATACGGTATAGATATCGCCCAGATACATCTTTAATGGATCGGATAAACTTTCACCTAATTTGGGAGCTGTGGAAGGAGCCGTAGGCCCTAACAGGACATCATACTTTTGAAAAGCCTTATCAAAACCTTCTTTAATAATTGCTTTTACTTTCAGAGCTTTGTTATAATAAGCATCATAATATCCGGAGCTTAAAACGAAAGCACCTATCATCATTCTTCGCTTTACTTCGTTGCCAAAACCCTCACTTCTGCTCTTCTTATATACATCCTGAAGACCTTCAAAGTTTTCAGTACGGAACCCATATTTTACACCATCATATCTGGATAAGTTTGAACTTGCTTCCGCAGAAGCGATAACATAATAAGCAGGTATTGCATAATCTACTGCATCTAAATCAAACTCTTCTACAATTGCTCCCTTATTCTTTAAACTTTTCGCTGCCGCTAAGATACTTTTCTTGACTTCCTCATCCAGTCCTTTACCTAAATAACCCCTCGGAATGCCTATTTTCATACCCTTGACATCATCAACCAACGCCTTGCTATACTGGTAATTATCCTGTGCAACGGAGGTAGAATCCTTTTTATCGTGTCCTGATATTATATCTAAGGCTACGGCACAATCCGATACGGTTCTTGCAATTGGCCCGATCTGATCCAGGGAGGATGCATAAGCCACTAACCCATAACGGGATACGGTACCATAAGTAGGTTTAATTCCTGTCACACCGCAGAATGAACTTGGCTGACGGATGGAACCGCCTGTATCCGATCCTAATGCATAAAAGGCTTCATTTGCTGCTACTGCTGCTGCTGAACCGCCACTGGAACCTCCGGGTACATGTTCTGTATTCTTAGGATTGTTGGTAACTCCAAAATAAGAGGTCTCGGTGGTACTGCCCATAGCGAACTCATCCATATTGGTTTTACCAATCATAACAGCTCCGGCATTTTCCAGTTTATCTATAACCGTTGCGTTATAAGGCGGATTAAAATTATATAAAATTTTGGAACCGCAGGTTGTCTTTACCCCTTTGGTGCAAATATTATCTTTTATCGCTACCGGAACTCCGGCAAGGGGCGAATCTTTGAATTCCCCGGCATCGATTCGTTTCTGTATTTCCTCAGCTCTTAATAGTGCTTCCTTTTCCATAACGGTAATATAACAATGATAGGAAGCATCCTTTGCTTTTATTATATCTAATTGAGCTTTTGTCGCTTCAACTACTGATATTTCTTTTTCTTTGATTTTCCTGCCCAGTTCCAGGGCGGATAATGCTGTTATATCCATTTCAACCTCTTTTCTGGATATTTATGTTAATCAAATACCCAATAATAAGTTATCCAAAACTTGTTTTACCGTAAGTTCCGTCAATTTAAGAAACAAAATAAGTGTATTCCATAGTAAAACCTAGCTTAAACAATTTCTTAAAATAAGCAAGTACAAATTATTCCACAGTTTTTGGAACCATGAAACAGCCGTCTTTACTTGCCGGTGCATTGCTAAGTAATATATCCCTGTTTGGTTCATTGACCACAACATCTTCACGAAATACATTACGAATCGGGAAAACATGGGACATAGGTTCAATATGATCCGTATTAAGTTCGTTCATGGTATCCATATAAGCTAAAATACTGCCTAAATCTTTTTTGGCCTTTTCTTTCTCTTCCCCGCTTAAATCCAGTTTAGCAAGGGCAGCTACATATTCTATCGTTTCATCGGTTATCGCCATAATATTCTCCTTTTAATCTGTTTAGTTTTAGGCAATTGCGAAACTATTTAATCTGAATACACTATACAATTAATACGAATTTCAGAGCTTCAGTTGCCCTCCTGGCAAGATTCAGCTCTGAAATTGTATTATTTGCATGGTAAATAAATACAATAACCGTGTTTCGCTATTACCTATATTTATTTATTGGATTTAAGGTTCCAGTCTGGATACATCCCTTGGAAAGAGAGTTGTTTCCCTTACGTTCTGTTCATCGAGAAGCCTCATGGTAAGTCGTTCCAAACCGATTCCCAATCCTCCGTGAGGAGGCATTCCATGTTTATGAATCATTAAGAAATTAGTAAAATCATTGGGATCCATACCTCTGGCAACCATTTTTGCAACCTGATCTTCATAGGAATGAATTCTTTGCCCGCCGGTTGTTATTTCCATACCTTTAAATAATAAGTCAAAACTTAAGGTAAACTTTGTATCTGCCGGGTCATCCATTGCATAAAAAGGTCTCTTCTTTGACGGATAATGTGTTACAAATACGAAATCGCTGTTATATTCCTCTTTAAAGTATCTGCCGATCAGTATTTCTTCCTCCGGCTCTAAATCATATGGATTACGAATCTTACGTTCATATTTTTCTGACACTAACCTCTTCGCTTCATCAAAACGAACCGCCGGGATGTTTGTAACATCAGGAAGTGTAATTCCTAACAGTTTGATTTCTTTTGCGTATTCTTCTTCTAAAAACTGAAACGTATATTTTAACATGGCAGCTTCCATATCCATAATATCTTCAAAACCATCGATGTATCCCATTTCAAAATCAAGACTTGTATATTCATTTAAATGTCTTGTTGTATTATGTTTTTCTGCACGGAATACGGGAGAAGCTTCAAAAACCCTGTCATATACTCCAACCATGGTTTGTTTATAAAACTGCGGGCTTTGTGCCAAAAATGCCTTTTTGCCGAAGTACTCAAGTTTAAATACATTTGCTCCGCCTTCTGCATTACCTGCAACAATCTTAGGAGTTCTGATCTCGGTAAAATGCTGTGAAAACATAAAATCACGAAAACCTCTTACAAGTCCTTCCTGAATTTTAAAGATTGCTCTCTCTCTGACATTTCTAAGGGATATGGGTCTTAAGGATAATTTGGTTTCCAGGGAAGTCTTTAATTTCCACTTGCTGATGGGTATCGGCATAGTAGAATCCTTCGCAGGTTCGGATAATAAACGGATTGCATTAATACGGATCTCAAATCCTCCCGGTGCACGTTCTTCACTGTTTACCGTACCGGTTACTTCTACCGTAGCGCCTTCTCTTAAAACTTTACTGTTAAATTCCGGTATTTTACTTTCTTCATAAACACATTGTACTAAACCATCGTATCTTCTTAATACAACAAAAGAGAATTCGCTCATGTCCCTGACGGTATGAACAGCACCTTTTATTTTTATTTCTTTCCCTTTAAAATCACCGGTAAGAATATCTCCGATTTCTACCGTATCTTTCTGCTTTAAACCATTTACAAAATCCATGTACATTCCTCCTTGTACTTCTTAAATTTTCCTTATAAAAATATTCAACTCAAATGTTATACAATCTTCTCCGGTTCGTCCGCATTCCCATTTATATATGTGGCAGACGTTTTAATTAAACGGTTTTTAAGGATCGTTTTTTAATGTATGGAATGATATTTCTATACATTAAAAAATCCCGAGCATATATGATTTCAAAATCATATATACTCGGGACGGGATATTGAATTTTACCCGCGGTACCACCCGCATTGAAAGTTTTAGGCTTTCCTCTCTTACACTTAACGCGTGTCACGCATAAACCTACTACAGCAATACCAAAAATTAAGATATTATCCATTCAATCCATGAGCTCCGGAGTGTTCCTTCCCGTATCTATCATCCAAGGCATGCTCTCAGTCGGTGACACGCCATTCCTGTTTATCGATGCAATCCACACAGGTTAGTCTCTTTCATCGCTTTATTCCAATTATATTAATACATTACATTGTGTATTTTTTCATTATTGACTTATATTAACACAGAATTTTTAATATAGCAAGGGTAAATTTTAAATTACAGGAACATCATTTTTAAGGAACCTTTTCCATTCTTACAGGATATAAAACCAAGTGATCCGTTAATAACAGCCATAGCGGGGGCCTTATGTCCAATATCGGCATCTAATATTACCGGTACCTCCAATCCGCCAAGAACGGATAAAACCGCTTCTTCATAGGATATTTCACCTTGCTCATCATAAAATGCAGGTCTTCCGAATACAAATCCTTTTGCCGTCTGAAACCATCCTGCTTCCCTTAACTGCCACAACCCCCTGGTCAATGCTTCACTGTTTAGTGAAAAACTTTCCAGATACCATATGATTCCGTCATCCTTATATTTCTCTATAAAGCGGACTGTTTTATCATATTTCGTTCCTACCAGGTTAAGTAATACATCCAGGCATCCACCTAAAAGCCTGCCATTTAACTTAATTTCTTCCTGTCCGGTTATATTTCTCCAATAAACTTCTTTGTCCGTATTATAACTTTCCAGTCCGGTAATTCTGTCATAAAACCCATCTTCATAAAAATCAAAACTTGTCTGAACTATATCATTTCCCTCTATCATATTAAGGTTAGCTTTTATTGCCCTATGCCAGGGTTCCATTCCAAAATCATTAAAATTACAACCATAAACCGTTGCCATATCACAATTCGTTGTCACGGTAAAAGTTATACCTGTATTATCCGAATAGCCCTGAATCCATTTAGGATTTAATGAAATTTCGTTGAAATCCACATACGGAAGCATTTCCATTAGATAATCTCCACCTTTTGCAGAAATTATCCACATAACATCCTCATTTTTAATAAGTTCCAAAAACTCTTCCGCCCGGGTTTCTCCGTCCGTACTTCTTCCCTTATTACTGGAGCGTACATGGGTTGTTTCCAGAAGTTTATACCCTTTAGCTGCCAACTGTTTCTTACCGGAATCCAAGCGAACAAAATCCGTCTCTTTTTTATTTCCGTCAGAAAGTGCCGTAATACCAATAGTACATCCTTTTTTTATAAATGCCGGAAAAATCATAATCTAAAATTCCTTTCTTGATTTCCTGTTTTTATACCCACTATATAACTGAATAAATTACTCTTTCAGTTAACAAAAATTTAATAACAGTATTATACATCATATATAAAATATATTCTATAGTATCCTATTATTCCAAGCCAACATAAACCATTCAGGGCTGGTTTCTTCTACTTACCCACTCACTCACCTCAATGGAAATAATCAGCAAGAATATGTTGATTGGTCGTTACAAAAAAAACCTCCAAACCGGGAAATTTATTAGTCCGGTTTGAAGGTTTAATGAATTTATAATTTTTTTATTCTCTCAATTGCTTCCAGGGTATTTTCGTAAGTACCAAAAGCCGTAAGACGGAAATATCCCTCCCCGTGAGGTCCGAAACCGGAACCGGGAGTTCCTACTACATTGGCTTCCTTTAAAAGATAGTCAAAGAATTCCCAGGAGGTCATCTTACCAGGGGTTTTTAACCAGATATAAGGTGCATTTACACCACCGGAAACGTGATATCCGGCAGCTGCCAATCCTTCTCTTATTACTTTTGCATTATTCATGTAATAAGCAATCTGTTCCTTAGTCTGCCTTTTCCCTTCTTCCGTGTATACTGCCGCACCGGCAGCCTGAATGATATAAGGAGTACCATTGAATTTTGTTCCGTGACGTCTTGCCCATAAACTGTTTAACATTACATCACCGCATTTTAATTCTTTCGGAATAACCGTAAAAGCTAATCTGGTACCGGTAAAACCTGCATTTTTAGAGAAACTTCTAAGTTCTATGGCACAGGTCTTAGCACCCTGACACTCATAGATACTATGAGGTACATCCTCCTCGGATATATATGCTTCATATGCAGCGTCATATATAATCACTGCACCTGCTTTATTGGCATAATCCACCCATTTCTGAAGTTCGGCTTTATTAATCGTAGAACCGGTAGGATTATTGGGAAAACATAAATAAATAATATCCGGTTCAACTTTTGGTAATTCGGGAGCAAAATTACTTTCTTCTGTACATGGCATGTAAATTACTTCACTCCATCTTCCAAGTTCCGGTAAAAATTCCCCTGTTCTTCCCGCCATGGCATTACTGTCTACATAAACAGGATATACCGGATCACATACTGCTATTTTATTGTTTAAATCGAAAATTTCCTGGATATTACCGGAATCACTTTTAGCACCGTCACTAATGAAGATTTCATCAATTGTTATGTCTACACCTCTGGTTTTATAATCATTTTCCGCTATGGCAGTTCTTAAAAACTCATAACCAAGATCCGGTGCATAACCTTTAAAAGTCTCCTTAACAGCCATTTCATCGGTTGCTTTGTGCAAGGCATCGATTACAGCGGGAGCTAACGGCAGTGTAACATCTCCGATTCCCAAACGGATTATTTTTTTATCCGGATTGGCTTCCGTAAATGCTTTTACTTTCTTTCCAATATCCGAAAATAAATAGCTTCCGGGTAATTTCAAGTAATTTTCATTAATTTTAAACATATATTTTGCTCCTTTTTTGTTTTGTATCACTTAGATAAGTGTAAACTACATTCTAGTTATAATATACCATATCTCAAATACAAAATCAAAAGCTAAAACTGGCCGTTCAGGTCTAACCTTTCGTTTTTATTAATAACTGGTATATTTTAAATAATACCGTATAACAATCAAATGTTTAAGTTGATTTCTCCATCAAAAACCGTTGCTGCCGGACCTGTCATAAAGATTGTATTCTTATCCCTGTCATATTTTATTTTTAGTTCACCGCCTAAGAGTCTCACGGTAACATTATCCTCGGTAAATCCGTTCCATATGCAGGCATATACACTGGCGCAGGCTCCTGTTCCGCAGGCTAAGGTTTCACCGGAACCACGTTCCCATACTCTCATATCAATGGTGTTTTTATCTATTACATGTATAAATTCCGTATTGGTTCTTTCCGGAAACATGTTGTGATATTCGAATAGCGGACCAATTTTCTCTATATCAATTGATTTAGTATCATCAACAAATATAATAGCATGTGGGTTTCCCATGGATACGCAGGTTACTGAATATTCGGTATCCATTACTCTGACAGGTTTAGCAATAACCTCCTCGCTGTCACTGATAACCGGTATCTGGCTGGCTTTCGTGATTGGACTTCCCATATCAACCGTTACTTCAAAAACTTTGTTTTCCTTGATTTTTAAATCCAGATATTTTATACCTGCTCCTGTTTCTATGGAAATATTGTGTTTATCCGTAAGGCCGTAATCATAGACATATTTTGCCACGCAACGGATTCCGTTTCCGCACATCTGGGATTTTGTTCCGTCAGAGTTATACATATCCATATAAAAATCCGCTTTATCGGATGGTTTAATTAAAATTAAACCATCCGATCCGATACCAAAATGCCGGTCACTGACTAGCTTAGATATCTCAGGAGCGTTATCAACTTTTTCTTTAAAACAGTTAACGTATACATAATCATTTCCACAACCTTGCATTTTTGTAAACTTCATACCATCAACCTTTAATACCTTTCCCTTTTAAACCAAATCATAATTTTTATATTAAACTTAAAATCATCTCCGCCATCTCAACCATATTTGTTCCGGTATCCATACTGTTTTTCTGTATGTACCGGTGAGCTTCCTCTTCCGTCATATTATTACGTTCCATTAGAACAAGCTTTGCTTTGGTGATAATAGCTTTATCCTCTTCTGACCTTGGTTTAGGTTTATCTTTTAACTTTTTCTTCTTCTTCGAATAATTATAACTCATCATCTGCACAGTATTCAATAGGTCTTGCATTTTTATCGGCATACTAAGACAGACAATATTATTATCCGTACATTCTTCCAGTTTCGCAGCAGAAGCAATCAAAAGCATTTCAAACCCTTTCGGAAGATAATTATTTAACTCACTATAATGCATATCCGAAAAACGGTACCCGCATATTACGATTCCATCATCTAATTCATTTGCTATTCCTACTACCTGCGCGCCTGTAGTGCAGGTGGCATTCACTTCAAAACCGTTTCTGACTAATGCATTTTTTATACTCATTGCATCTTCTATCTTGGGAAAAGCTATAATAATATCAGGCACATCTGATCACCTCCATCGCTTTGATATTTCACTTAGTGGTATATGTCCACTATGCTGATTCCTTATATGCGATGTAAGTATTGATCTAATTCCCACTGAGATACCTGTATGGTATATTGATTCCACTCTGCGTTCTTGGCTTCTAAATATTTACTGGTCGTATGTTCTCCCAATACAATTTTTACTAATTCATTTTTTTCAAATGCAACTAAAGCTTCTTTCAAATTACTCGGGAGATTTTTAATGCCTTTATCCGCTTTTTCTTCCTCTGTCATGGTAAAGATATTCATATCCACGCTATCCGGCGGAGTTAATTTATTTTTAATTCCATCAAGTCCTGCCGCAAGGCACACGGCTAAAGCAAGATAAGGATTTGCTGCCGGATCAGGACATCTAAGTTCGACCCTGGCACTGGCACCTCTGGCTGCAGGAATACGGATTAACGGGCTTCTGTTAGTAGCTGACCACGCAATGTAAACGGGTGCTTCATAACCAGGCACCAATCTCTTATAAGAATTAACCAGTGGATTGGTTACGGCTGCCATACCCTCCATATGCTTCATTAAACCTGCTATAAAGTGGTAGGCGTCTTCACTTAACCCTAGTTTACCGTTTGGGTCGTCAAAGATATTTTTTCCGTCTTTACTAAGGGACATATTAATATGCATACCGGAACCATTTACACCGAATTTCGGTTTCGGCATAAAAGTAGCATGCAACCCATGTCTTTTTGCTATGGTTCTTACTACCAGTTTAAAGGTCATAATATTATCCGCAGTTGTAAGGGCATTATCATATTGGAAGTCAATTTCATGTTGGGCCGGTGCTACCTCATGGTGGGAAGCTTCGATAATAAATCCCATATCCTCCAAGGTTAAAACCATCTCACGTCTGGCATTTTCGCCTGCATCCAAAGGTCCCACATCAAAATATCCGCCGCGCTCTAAGGTAGTATTGGTAGGTTCCCCGCTATCTTCCGCATTAAATAAGAAAAATTCACATTCGGGGCCAACATTAAATGTGTAACCCATCTCTTTTGCCTCGTTAATTACCTTTTTCAGTATATATCTTGGATCGCCTTCAAAAGGTGTGCCATCCGGTCTGTAAACATCACAAATAAATCTGGCAACTTTACCCTGCTGAGGTCTCCAAGGGAAGATTTTAAAAGTATCTAGATCGGGGTACAAATACATGTCTGATTCTTCAATACGCACAAAACCTTCGATGGAAGAACCGTCAAACATACATTTATTAGCTAATACTTTATCCAACTGGCTGGTTGTTACAGCAACATTTTTCAGATTTCCGAAAATATCAGTAAACTGAAGTCTTATAAATTCTACATCCTCTTCTTCAACTATTCTGATAATATCTTGTTTTGTGTAGTGATTCATATCTTCGTCTCTCCCTTTTATAATTATTCTATATTTATTCAAAAAAGGGCGAAAGCATTCCATAAGAACACCTTCGCCTCGCTGATACCATGATAACAGTCTGAATATTATTTGTCAATATACTAAATATAACATAGTACACATTCTTAATTCATGTTCAATCATGATTATACATGCCGTATTGGTCCGTTCTCCAGCTCTTATAATAAATTAGCATAACCATTTACCAACACAGTTTATTATATTAAATTGTTATATACTTATACCCTTTAATTAAAATCCACTACTTAAATACGTAAGTTTACATAATAATTTTAGAAATGCATACACTATAAAATTGGGGATCATTTTTTAAATCGATCAATTCCTTAGTTTCAATATTGCGGATTAACGGTCTTAAGACGCAATCCGAATGATTCTGCATAATTATTCCTTTCGTTCCGTCACTTAATTCTACACTGGTTCCTACCGGATATATCGTAACACATTTCATAAAAACTTCTATTACTTCGGAATCATATAATTGGTTACCAGTTCCCATTAAATATTCCACTGTTTCAGATGGAGAAAAAGCGTTTCGGTATGCCCGGTCAGAAGTCATGGCATCATAAGTATCCGCAACAGCCAGGATTCGTCCGAATATAGTTATTTCATTTCCTTTTAAACCTCTTGGATACCCGGATCCGTCATACCTTTCATGATGCTGCAGCACACCGGCTTTGGTAACGCTATTAAGTTCAATTGATTCTGCCAGGATTTGAAATCCCATTTCCGGGTGCTTTTGTATTAGTTCATATTCTTCGCCTGAAAGTTTCCCTTGTTTATCTAATATCTCTATTGGTACATTCTTTTTACCGATATCATGTAGAATACCGGCAGTGCCCAAATAAATTAAGTTATCACGGCTTAAGTTTAGTTTTATACCAATACTGACAGCTAAAATCCCTACATTTACACAATGAAGATACGTATATTCATGGTGTCCCCACAGATGATGCATATTAATTTCAACATCACCGTTTGCAAGAATATTATCCACAATCTCAGATATTAAGGGCATCATTTCTGCGATGTTTCCGTTTTGGTTTACTATGGTTTCCAGACGCGAAGCAGTTTGTAATCGTAATCCTTCGTCAACAACATCTTGAATAACAATACCTTCCGATATCTCGTCTTCAATGTACAGACCGGTAAAACCATGGGAGATTAATCTGGCAAGAATAGCTTCCGTTAATTCTACATTTTCCCTTAATAAAATTACACCCTGAGCACCATATAACGGTTTTGCTAAACGAGAACCTGGAACCACTTTATCGATAGTAAGAAATCTCATTCCCCTGAATCCTCCAAGTATGTATAATATAATTTATCAGAAGTTGCCTTATAAACTTCTGATAAAAGGCGATGTTTTTCCGCCGTGCATCCGATTATAGGAACATGATTTTTGTTCCTATAATATAATTTATCAGAAGTTGTTTTAAACTTCTGATAAAAGGCGATGTTTTTCCGCCGTGCATCTGATTATAGGAACATGATTTTTGTTCCTATAATATAATTTATCAGAAGTTGTTTTTTAAACTTCTGATAAAAGCGCTTTCTAAAATCTTATAATGAAAGACATGCTGTTCCATTACAAAATTTATCGGAAGATAAAGTACATCTTCCGATATAAGGCGGTTTACAGTTAAATTCGCCTGAAATTAAATATAGTATTTTATTACCATACAATACACTAGGCTCATATTATAGCATATTATGTCAGATATTGGTATACCCATTTCAAAATTTGTTGTATTAACTTATCATATTATATCAATTCATGCCAGCATCATTCTGTCGTTAGCAAATTCACCGCCGCTGACACTTTCAAATCTTGCTAACAGATCACTTACCTGAAGTTTCTTTTTTTCTTCTCCTGATACATCATATATAATTTTGCCTTCAAACATCATAATCAGTCGGTTTCCGTACTGGATGGCATTTTTCATATTATGGGTTACCATTAGGGCTGTAAGGGAATTTTTAGTTACGATTTGTTCTGTCAATTCCAATACTTTTCTGGCTGTTTTGGGATCTAATGCCGCAGTATGTTCGTCTAAAAGAAGCAGCTTAGGATTTTTTAAGGTTGCCATAAGAAGAGTAAGTGCCTGCCTCTGACCACCGGAGAGAAGTCCAACTTTAGAGGTTAGCCTGGTTTCTAATCCTAAATCCAAGGTTTTTAAAAGTTCCACATATAACTCTTTCTCTGATTTTGTGATACCCCAGCTTAAGCCTCGCCTTTTACCTCTTCGATATGCCAACGCCAGATTTTCTTCAATTTCCATATCGGCTGCAGTTCCCATCATAGGGTCCTGAAAAACTCTCCCAAGATACTTTGCCCTCTCATATTCCGGCAGCCTGGTTATATTAATACCGTCAAGTGTTATTGTTCCTTCATCCGGAAAATGTACTCCTGCTATCATATTAAGCATGGTGGATTTACCGGCACCGTTGCCGCCGATAATAGTAACAAAATCTGATGGATTTAACTTAAGCTCTAGACCGTTTAATACTCTTTTTTCATTGATCGTTCCCGGGTTAAAGGTCTTATATAAATTATTTAATGATAGCATATTATTGCACCTCCTTACGTATTGCCACTTTTTGTTTCTTTAAAACCGGTACGGATAATGCAACTGCAACAAGAACCGCAGTCAGAAGTTTTAAATCATTGGTATTTAGACCAAATTGCAATACGATAGCGATAATGATACGATAGATAACGGCACCAATTATAATTGCCCTAAGCTTATAAGCAAAAGAACGCCTCTTGTGAAATACTACCTCTCCAATTACGATAGAAGCAAGGCCTACTACGATTGCACCAACACCCATACTTACATCTGCATACCCCTGACTCTGTGCTACAAGACCACCGGATAAAGCAATTAAACCATTTCCTAACGCCAGACCGATTATTTTCATTAAGTCTGTATTGGACCCCTGTGCCCTAACCATAGCTTCATTATTACCCGTAGCACGAATGGTACATCCGATTTCCGTGCCGAAAAACCAATACAAAAAGCCAATTACTAATATAGCAAAAGCTAATCCTATACCAATTGAAACCAACGTCTGTAAGAGAGAATCTTTCATTCCAAGTTCTTGTGCCGAAGGCAGCACTCCTTTTATCTCCGATATTACTGTTTTCTGTCCAAGAAGCGGAGTATTGGCCTGCCCCATTATTCTTAAATTAACGGAGTATAATGCTATCATAGATAGAATACCGGAAAGAATCGCAGGTATTTTTAGTTTTGTATGTAAAAGGCCTGTTACAACTCCTGATAACATTCCAGCAATTATCGCTATGATTAGACTTATGAAAGGATTCCATCCCAAAGCTACAATAACAGTTGCACTGACACACCCTCCCAATGCAAAGCTTCCCTCACTGGTCATATCTGCAATATCCAATATACGAAATGAAATATAAACACCAATGGCTAATATTGCCCAAAAAAGCCCTTGTGACAGGGCACCAACAACAGCCAGTAATATTGCCGGCAATAATAGTATTAAATTTGCCAATACTGCTTTTATACTCATAATCATTCCTTACCTTCCCTTAAAATAAAAACTGTCCCTTATATAATTCTTGTTCATGTAAGTAAACAGATGCAAGAATCCTACTTTGGGACAGCTTTTCTGTTATTATAAAACTTAAATTTATTCTTTATCTTCTACTAAATCAGACGGAATTTCAATTCCTAACTGAGCTGCAACATCCTCATTGATGGATAATTTACATTGATCTGCTGAAAGATATTCAATGGGCATTTCTGCCACAGTAGCTGTTCCTTCTATAATCTTTACTGCTTGTTTTCCGGTTAATTTACCAAGTTCGTAATAATCGATTCCATATGTAGCTAAACCACCTGCATCCACCATACCCTCTTCACCACAGATGATAGGAAGATTGTTGGCATTGGCAACCTGGGAAACTGTTGGCATTGCTTTTGCTATAACATTATCGGTTGGAGCATAGATTGCATCCACTTTACCGATTAATGATTCTACCACCTGCTGAATTTCATTAGTATTGGAAACCGTTGCCTCCTCTGATTCTATTCCCAATTTTGTAGCAGCTTCAATAGCCATATCAGCCTGAATTTTTGAGTTTACTTCACTGGAGCAATAAAGAATGGCGATTTTTTTCGCATCAGGTACTAATTGTTTTAATAAATCAATTTGTTCCTTAACCGGAGTTAAATCAGAGGTTCCTGAAACATTACCGCCCGGTGCTTCATTGGATGCTACTAAACCGGCAGCAGCAGGATCGGTAACTGCAGTCACCAGTATAGGAATATCTTTTGTTGCATTGGCAACAGCCTGAGAGGCCGGAGTCGCAATAGCTAAGATTAAATCATCATTATCATTTACTAATTTTGATGCAATGGTATTGGCATTAGCCTGATCACCCTGCGCATTCTGGTAATCAATGGTTATTTTCTCTCCGTCTACATACCCTGCTTCCGCCAGAGCATCTACAAAACCCTTATAAGAAGCATCTAGTGCGGCATGTTCTACTAATTGATCAACACCAATACGAAATACATCTCCTCCTGAAGCGCTGTCTTTCTTACCACATCCGGTTAAGGACGCCGTAACTAGCAATGCGGTTAAAATAATAGAGATCGCTTTTTTTGATTTTTTCATAACTTCCTCCTTTTAAACCGTAATGCTTTACTTCAACACAAAATTGCTTTAAAGCATTAAAGTTTAACACTTTTAATGGATAAAGTCTACCCTGATTTTACACTTTTGTCAATTATTTTTTTATGACTTTATTTTACTATTTGGAAGATTTTATACCACAATAAATAGGAAGCCACTGATTTTTTCATAAAACCAATGGCTTCCTGCCCATAATTTACAATTCTATTCATTTTGTGCCTGAGCTGCTTCTTCATTATAAAGTAAGGTTATACTGATACGTCTGTTTTTCATTCTGCCTTCATTGGTTTTGTTAGAAGCTACCGGTTTATATTCACCGTATCCAATTGCAACCAAACGTTCCGGTTTAATTTTATAATTTTCGATTAAATATTGTACCACATTGGCTGCTCTATCTGCAGATAACTGCCAATTAGATCTGTATTCCTTATTATTAACCGGTACATTATCCGTATGACCCTCTACTTGGATAGGGCTGTCAATACTGTTTAATAATACTGCAACCTGATCCAGGATTGGTTTCATCTCCGGTTTTACATCCGCTTCACCGCTATCGAATAGAATATCATTCGGCAAAGAAATAACCATACCTTTATCTTCCACTGTAATACGGAGTTTATCTTTTAATTTACTGTCTTTCAGTGCATTATTAAGATTGTTTCTTAGCGTGGCAAACTCCTCTTTACTAATACCGTCACTGGTATCAATATTATAACCTTCTCCGGTCTGTGCCGTTTCGGAATCTCCACTTTCTTTAATATCTTTAGACGTAAGGCCGGTACCACCGTCTAAAATTCCTGCACCTTTTGGTATAATAGAACCATTTACGCTCTTTCCTGAAGTGCCGAAAGCTTCACTTAATGACTGGGAAAGAGCTTCATATTCTTTCTGATTTACATTGCTGATTGAATAAAGCATAACAAAAAATACCATTAATAACGTGATCAAATCCGAGTAGGTTAACAGCCATCTTTCACCGTTCTCCTTCTTCTCTTTTTTCTTTTTCATCATCTAAGTACCCTTTCAGCCTTTCTACGATTAACGCCGGATTACCGCCTTCCTGTACCATTAAAATTCCATCCATCATCATGTTTTTGGTTACTATTTCATCCGTATCAAGCTCTTTTAATTTATTTGCGATTGGCAGCCATAAAAGGTTAGCAGATGATATACCATAAAGAGTAGCTATAAAAGCTATGGCAATCTGAGGACCCAGTGAATTTGCGTCACCACCTAAATTACCTAAAACATGTACCAATCCCATAACCGTACCGATAATACCCATTGTCGGGGCAAATCCGCCTGCTGCTTCAAATACGGCGATTCCTTTTGAATGCCGGTACTCCATATTATCAACCTTATTCTCCAAAGTCTTTTTAATAATTTCCGGATCCGTACCATCCATAACTAACTGAATACCCTCTACAATAAATTTATCATATGTATTATTCTGTATTTCGGTTTCCAGGGATAATAATCCACTTGTTCTGGCCAGATTGGATATTTTATAAAATGTATCTACAATTGCTTGCCTGTCCTGTTTTTGATTTTTAAAAGCTATCGCTATTATCTTAGGCAATTTCACCAGAACTGATGACTTAAACGATATTCCCACCGCACCAAAAGTACCGCCGAATACAATCATTGCGGCTGTTGGTTCCAATAAGGAATGAACATGTCCACCATCCAAAACAAAAGCCAATATCAGGGATGTGAAAGCAAATATAATACTAATTATCATGGTAATATCCATATACAGGTCCTCCTACGATTCACTTATACTTACATAAAGCATAATGCTATTCTTTAAACCTTCAACTTTTTAATATTTTTATGTTTAATCTTTTTTATGCATATACACCTTCCAACAATTAATCTCATATTAAGTTTGTCGAAATTTAGTGAATGATTTAAGTATATAGACGCACAAAAATTTACATATTTATCTATAATTCTTGTAAAATTTAACAATATATCTACTATCATTTTAGACAAATTAATTTATTTGTCAACATATTTTTACATTATGAAACCAGGCCGAAATCCTTATTAAATTTACTGTAAAAACAAGCTTTTCTGCTTATTTACTGGGATTGATTTTTTGACCAAAAAACACACTAGTACTAATTTCTTATACCACTTGGTTCCATCTTTCCCTGTAAATATAAAATTCACATTATCAATATATATTAATTTTAAAAATTGACTATGATTCATTATTAAATTATAATAATTAAGTTAATAAATTAGTTCGTTAATTTGCATAATTGCTTGATACAGAACGTAATTCTTTCCAGGTATGCTCTCGCGCAGATGAAGTACGTAGTGGTACATAAGTTCTAAAATACAGGACCTAAGCAGCAACGACTTCATACAGCTGCCAGCGAACTTATGAAACATCAGACTAATGTAGAGGTGTAGATGTGCTAACTGACGAATTGTAGATTATTTGTATGGCTTTTAACACTCCAATCCTATATAAACCATGAAAGAAAGGATTTATCATGACAGACGAAATGAATAATAGAAACACGGATTTAAAAGAATTATTTGTTGAAAATAAATTAGAGGAGTTACTTGTAACTTTAGAGGAGACAGCAGATGATATTGTAATAGAAATTACTTTATTTAATTATGAAATCATAAAAAAATATTTTGATGCCGGTAACTTTACCGTTTTAATCCAGCATATTAAATTTACCGCATTTACCTGTTTCTTATGCGAATATGCTGCAAAACGCCAATTAATAAGCAACGAAGATTTTGAAAATATGACTTTTACATTTAATGAAATTTATACTAATATGCAGAAATCAACTTTTTAGCATTCTGATCCAGGTATAGTTATATAATAAAATATAACCCTGTGTCGTAAAGATATGCCTATGCCATAAAGACATACCTATGTCATAAAGATATATATTTTGTAATCGCATACAATATTTTATCTTAAATCCCTTACTTTTCGAAGTTTGGGATTTGTTTGTTGTCGAAAAAGTAGGACGGCGCCTCAGAAATCTTGAATGTTTCTCACAAGAATAGCGTGTGTTTATTAATCCATTAAGAGGACGTTTGCCGCCATCGGTACTTAGGTTGTGGCAGAATGTGATAAATATCTCTAGTGAAAAAGGGCGCCGCATTTAGTGCGACAACCCCATTTTATTGCGTAGCCTTCTTTATTTTCTATAAATTATATAAACTTAATAGGCCGACTTTAATAAATTTTATAAAACCAGGGAAGGAGCCGTATAGATTCTTGCTTTCAGTTCATTATCCAACATGTATAAACCTTTCGGATCTCCTGCAAACAAATCATATTTCTTAATATTATCATCTGCATTTTTTTCTTCCTCGCCTTGTTCCTTAATAAACCAATCCAAAAACTGCATTGTCCTGAAATCTTTATTTTTATAAGCTGCTTCATATATAGTATTTATGGATGCGGTCACAAACTCTTCATGTTCCAGAGCTAATACTAATGGTTCACGGAAATTTTCATATTTTTTATCAGGAGCGGAAATTGCTGCCAGCAAAACGGTTTCACTATTATTTAGCAGGTATTGGCGAAACAGCATTGCATGATCCCTTTCTTCCTGCATTTGAACAAAAAACCAGTTTTCAAATCCACTTAAACTTTGATCCGCGTAATAATTAGCCATATCCATATAAAGATAGGCTGAATAAAATTCTTTATTAATCTGTTCGTTTAGTAATTTTACAACTTCTTGATTTAACATATTTTCACTATCCTTTCATTTGTTTCCCTGATAGGATTCCTGCCGGATTCTAATCTATCCTGGTACTTCTATTATATCACATTATGCTTGCATAATATTAGTAAATATGATAAGAATTAGTATTTTTATTTTATCCAATTTAAAATACTGTCAATTCATCCTATAAATATTATCAATTAAGGAATTACCAGTACTATTGCGGGTAAGAATTAAATTATAGCAATAATTATTAATACCTTTGACAGACTAAAAAATAACCATATTAATTTTCAATAAAGCATAAGGCGTAAGGTATATAAAAATATGAGGGGATTCTATTTTTATATGTTTGTTTCATAAAAGCCTTATGCTTTATTGAAAGTTAATATGGCAAACTGGTTTAACTGGTTTTTTATTGTTGTATCACTTTTCTATATTATATCCAATTTTATTGGATTTGTCAAATATATTTAAATTATTTCCAGTATTTTTGTACTCATATGTTAAAAAATATAATTTATGTTAGTATTTATTTAAAAAAGGGAGTGTTATCTTGGATATTGGGAAAAAAATTCGAAATTTAAGACAGCAAAAAAATATTCCGCAGAATGACTTAGCTCAGATCCTTGGGGTTAGTAAATCAACTATGTCCAATTATGAACGAAATTATAGCACTCCTGATCCTGATATCTTAGTTAAACTGGCCGAATATTTTGGCGTCAGCGTTGATTATCTGTTTGATTATGAAGACAGCAGACATAAGTTTGAGTTAGTAAAAGAAAATTCAGATTACACTTCTTCTAACAGTACTGTTTTAACCAAAGATGAACAGAATGTACTGAATTATTATAACCGTCTTACGGATGAATATAAAGATTATATTAAAGGTCAAATGATTCAGTTATATTTAAAATCAGATAAAGGAGAAAAATGAAGAAAGTTCTGACTGATAGGGTTGTTATATCATCCTTAAAATACACTTACGGATATATTATTATTATTTTATCCGCAAGTATGTATTCTAAGAATTTATAACAACTCTATTTTTAATGTACGCTGCTGTAAAATTAAGTTTATTGAACTTTTGCACAGTAGTTATTTTTCTTTATTGTTTTATGCGGCTTATTAGCTAAATTACTTGATAATGATTACGGTATCATATATAGAAGAGCGTTGCAGATACATGCCGCTACATTACTTCCGCCTTTTCGTCCCCTGGCTACGATATAAGGTACCTCTGTTTCCATAATCAACTCTTTGGCTTCCACTACATTAACAAATCCCACCGGAACTCCAATAATTAGCTCCGGTTTTATTTTTCTGTACTGTAGGAGTTCATGTAAACGTATCAGTGCAGTGGGAGCATTGCCGATGGCAAATATAATACTTTTATTTAGTTCTGCCGCTTTTTCCATACTGATAACTGCTCTTGTTACCCCTCTTTCTTTCGCTTTTAAGGCAACATCCTCATCAGCCATAAAGCAGTGTACTTCTCCGCCAAATCTGGCCAGGGATTTTTTATTGATTCCTGCCTTAGCCATATTAGTATCTGTTACAATGTCCGCACCGTTTTTTATCGCTTCCAATGCTTTTTTTACTACCTCATCTGAAAAACAGAGATTTTCTGCATAATCAAAGTCTGCCGTCGTATGGATTACCCGTTTTATAATGGGTTTCAGCTCTTCATCCGGTTGTGTTTTTAATTCCGCTTCTATCAGTTCAAAACTTCTTTTTTCAATTTCCTCGGGGATAAGGTATCTGCCTGTATTTTCATAATTCAATTCCCTTTCTGGCTGTAATATTTTTATCGTAGGGATGTTTTATTTTCTTTATTTCCGATATATAATCTGCCTTTTCCAGAAATAAGGGAGCAGGATCCCGTCCGGTAAGTACCAGTTCCAGTTCTTTCTTTTTGTTTTGTAAAAGGTTATCAATTACCTGGCAGTCTACCAGCTGATACTTGTATGCAGCCATAATTTCATCTAAAATCAAAAGGTCGCAGGAGTTATCTTCCACCATATCTAATGCTTTTCTTAAGTTTTCATTGTGGTATGCGGTAATATCCATTTTATCCTGAGAAGACATAGTATGATAAAATCCAAAATCTTTATCATTCCGTATTACGGTGATACCCGGAATCAGTTTTAAACTTTCCAGTTCACTTACCAGCCTTCCTTTTAGAAACTGCAGCAATACTACTCTCATCCCGCTGCCGGCAGCGCGTATGGCAAGCCCGATTGCTGCGGTTGTTTTGCCTTTTCCGTCTCCGCAGTAAACATGTATTAAACCCTGATTCATTTAGCTTCCTCCAAAATTTTATAAATAAAATCCATATCCATATTTTTTCTCACAGAATCCGCTAACTTATCATATTGCATTTCCTTATAGGCTTTTAAATCAACGGATTTAACCTGATTATATTCCAAACCCTTGCACTTGAATAGGGTTTTAATAATTCCCTCTAAAAATTCTTCCCTGTCAAAGATTCCGTGTACATAAGTCCCCAGTACATTTTCAGATACAAAACCATCAGATTTATAATTATTTTCTTCTAAAGTCTGATCCGTTTTTTCTGTTACACTATCAGTGATCAAAGAAAAATAATTACCGCTGCCGCCCCCTGTCTTATTGGATACTCCCATATGGATTTCATAACCTTCGATACGGATACCGCTTAATAACCGAAAAATTCCATCCATATCAGCAATATTACCCGATACCCTGGTACGAACCTTCTCTTTATCAAATACGGTTTCAATTGGCAGGAGTCCGATCCCCTCCATACTGCCTGAGGCTTCCACATCATAGGGATCGCTTAATTTTTCGCCAAGCATCTGGTATCCGCCGCAAATGCCGAAGATTATTTTACCTTTTGCCGCCTGTTTTTTAATTGCTGCTTCCAGACCGTTTTGCCTCATCCAGTTAAGGTCTGACATAGTACTTTTGGTTCCGGGCAGAATAATCATATCCGCATCTTTTAAGTCAGCTGCATTCGTTACATAACGCAGGGTAACTCCCTCCATATGTTCCAGAGAATTAAAATCCGTAAAGTTTGAGATACGGGGTAATTTTATAACAGCAATATCTACCAGTCCGGCAGCTTTATTGCTTATAAAACGTTCGGATAAACTATCCTCGTCGTCAATATCCAGATACAGATAAGGTATTACGCCTGCCACTTCTTTGCCGCTTATCTCCTTTAACATGGCAAGTCCGGGTTCCAGTATGGTTTTATCTCCCCTGAATTTATTAATTATAGTGCCTTTCACCCTTGCTTTTTCTTCTTCCTCCAATAACATCAGAGTTCCCACTAGCTGAGCAAATACACCGCCCCTGTCGATATCGCCAACTAAGAGTACCGGAGCATCCACAAGTTTTGCCATACCCATATTGACGATGTCATCACTTTTCAAGTTAATTTCCGCAGGACTTCCGGCACCTTCGATTACAATAATATCATATTCTTCCTCCAGTTTATGATACGCTTTCATTATGTCCGGGATAAGGGATTTTTTATATTTAAAGTAATCCATAGCTTTCATGTTGCCCAATACTTCACCATTAACAATAACCTGAGAACCTACGTCTGTGGTTGGTTTTAAAAGGATAGGATTCATTAGCACACTGGGCTTAATCCCACAGGCTTCTGCCTGCATTACCTGGGCACGTCCCATTTCCAGACCTTCCTCGGTAATAAAGGAATTCAGTGCCATATTTTGGGATTTAAAGGGAGCCACCCTATACCCGTCCTGTTTCAATACCCTGCAAAGTCCTGCCACCAGCAGGCTTTTACCTACATTGGACATGGTTCCTTGTATCATAATTGCTTTTGCCATAATTCAGACCCTTTCTAAAAATTCAGTTATTTTCTTAATCAGAATTTCATTTTCTTCATGATTTTTTACGGCAATCCGGTAGTATTCTTTGTTTAGCTGATTGTAATTGTCACACTGCCGCACCAGGATTCCTCTGGCCATCATAAATTCGTACAGGTTTTCCCTGCATTTAAAGAAAATATAATTAGCAGTGGGTTTAAATACCTTGATTCCTAATATTTTCAGGCTGTTATACAGATACTCCCGTTCTGCCCTTATGATATCTCTGGTTTTAAGACGGTAGGTTTCTTCCTTTAAGGCTTCGATTCCTGCAAGCTGGGCAGGTACGGACACATTCCAGGCAGGTCCGATGGCAGACATCCTGTTAACCAGTTGCAGATCACTGCAAATGCCGTACCCCAGCCTTAAACCTGCCATAGCATATAGTTTGGTGAAAGCTTTTAGTAGAAAAATTTTATCATTATCAATGATGTACTTTTTTATTGAATAGCTTTCCATATTGTCTGTAAATTCAATAAAACATTCATCCATAACCAGGAAAATATTATACTTAAGACATTGTTCCATAATTTTTTCTAAAAGGGGGGGAGATATAAGGTTTCCCACCGGATTATTGGGATTACACAAAAATAACAGGTCTATGGTTTCATCTAATTGATTTAACAACAGTTCCGTTACATTAAATTCTTCCCCTTCCGTTAATAAACAGTAAGTAATCTGACCTCCCGCTTCCGTTAAAGCTTTCTCATATTCCGAAAAGGAGGGTGCCATAACCATTGCTTTTTTTGGTTTTAGAGCGTAACACAAACGAAATATAATATCGGAAGCGCCGTTTCCGCAGATTATAGTATCTCTGTTAACTTCTTCATAATCCGCTATGGCTGTTATCAATCTGCTGCAGCGGTTATCCGGATACAAGGTAAAAGTATCTACTTGTTCAATAAGTGTCTTTTTAACACCCTCTGGTAAACCAAGGGGGTTAGTATTAACGGAAAAGTCCCACCTTATTTTTTTGTCATAAACTTCACCGCCATGACGGTATTGCTCCATTCTTCTCTCCTTCTCTTCCGGTTCGGTAAACCGGTAAAAATCATATTGATCGACCTCAGCCTAATAAAATTAAGCCAACTTTATAAACAAAACTGCAGCCAATTTTAATATGGTAAATAAAATAACCGCAAGAAAAGATACGGCATACAGGAGTTTATTCACCTTTTTAATATCCTCTGCTTCAATCGGCCTGGTATTATCCCCTATCGTTGGCTTATGATACAGTTTTCCAAAATAATAAGCATCTCCTGCAAGCTGAAGGCCCATAGCCCCAGCACATACTGCTTCCGTCTGGGCTGAATTGGGACTGGTGTGGTTTCGGTTATCTCTCCGGTAGATCCGAATTGCCGATTTGAAATCTAATCCCACAAATGGACAGGTTAATATCATTAGTAAAGCGGATATTCTGGAGGGCAGATAATTAACGAAATCATCTAATTTGGCTGCGATCCTGCCAAAATAGAGGTAGGTTTCATTTTTATATCCGATCATAGAATCCATGGTATTAATTGCTTTATAGAAAAAACCCAGCACCGGACCCCCGATTACCAGATAAATCATAGGTGCAATAACACCATCCGAAGTGTTTTCCGCAACGGTCTCAACCGCTGCTCTGGTTACTCCCGCTTCATTTAAATCAGCAGTATCTCTTCCAACTATCATGGATATATTATATCTGGCTTCTTTTAAATCACCTTTTATCAGCGATTGGTAGACCCGCATACTTTCCACCTTAAGGCATTTGGTAGCCAGTATCTGATAACACATAATACTTTCCGCTAAAAACCCCAGAAGAGGAATGTAATGGTACAATATATACAACAGGATAAAAGGGATAAGGGTTGAAAAGGCCAGAACCAGGATTACCAGTACCCCTCCACCTATCAGCTGACTTTTAGGGGTTTTATTTAAGAATCTTCGAACCAGCTTTTCTGTCTTAGTAATCAGGGCTCCTATCAGGCGGATGGGATGGGGAAGCCAATAGGGATCGCCGAAGAGTAAATCCAATAGATATCCCGTTATAAATGCGGTTATGGAATAATAAATCATAATTTTTCTCCTATATAGTTTCGAAATTACCTGTTAATTTTTTAATTACCTTTAAAGTGACTCTGTCATTCTCCAATTCACACAGATAACCCTCACCATTTTTTAACTGCCAGTCATAAAAGCTTTTTTCAGGTACTCCGTATTTTTCTAAAATAGCCATAATCGTACCTCCATGGACAACAAAAGCGATATCCTGATTGAAACTTTTTTGGATAATTAATTTATATGCTTCCTGGCACCTCTTTTTAAAATCCTCTTGTTTTTCCGCAGATGGAAATTCCAGCGTTCCATTACTGGCAAGCCATTTTTGATACTTCTCATGATCCGATAACTCCAGGTAATTTTTATTTTCCAGTTCGCCAAAGTCACACTCTCTTAAGTTATCATAAGGAATATATTTTATATCCGGATAGATTCGTTCTGCTGTTTGAATACAGCGTTTTAAAAGGCTTGTATAAACCAGGTCAACTGCCGGATACCTGTTTTCTTTTATATTATTTAAAATTTGTTCCGTACCCTCTACACATAAAGGCTCATCCGTTACTCCGATATACCGTTTTTTAAGATTTCCTTCTGTCTTACCATGTCTGATTAGTACTACCTTCATTTTAGTTTCATCCCCAATCCGCACACTATTCTTTCTACACTTGTGGAATATTCCGCCAGCCTGCATAAACAACGACCCACCGTTTCCCGGTAAATCCGGTCCGTTTTATCCATGGGAACAATTCCATATCCGACTTCATTGCAGATTATGACGGCGGATGGATTCTTTGCAATCAGCTCTTCAATCAATGCCGCAGCTTTATCCTGCGGGTCCGCCAGGGTGTCCTTACTATCCTTATTTATAACCGCCATCATTCCATCCGTCCATAAACGCTTGATCATTAAATGAAAATGGTTAATAATTTGCTTGGAAAAGACTTCCTCCGGGGAACAATCTGCTCCATCACAGATTTCTACACTGTCCTCAGAGATATTCTTTTTGTTACAGACAAACTGAAGTTTTCCCTGGCTGATACCGCCGATATATAATTCCATTATGTTCTACCTCCGGATAGTAAACTGATATTCATTCATGGTATTATCCTATATATACTGCCAAACACCATTTATAATTCTTTCTTTACAAAACTACCGTTATTACGATCACCATAGCCAATTCGCAGATCTGCAGGAAAAATCCGGCCAGATCTCCTGTAATTCCACCAAACTGGCTGTAAGAAATCCTTCTGTAATACCAGAAAATTAGAAGTGCTGTGAAAAAAAGTACGCTGCCGCCGATTATATCTACGGAAAGTAAAAAACCCAGGCAGAGTAAAATAATTACGCCTAAGGAAAAACCTGTAATCCCCCTATGGGCAGAGGAGGAAAAAGCGTATAATAAACCTTGCTTTCTGGCAGAGCGAAACAGTACCAAGCCTAACCCGCTTAACGCCCTGGACAGAATAAATCCCAAACTGACCAATAGATAAGCCTTCAAACTTTTTAGTTCGGTAAGAGCCCCAAAATACAGGATAAAATAGGTACAACAGCCAATTAATGCGAAAGCTCCCGTATGGGGATCTTTTAATATTTCCAATTTTCTCTCTTTCGGCTGATAGGAACTTAGCGCATCTACCGTATCGATAAAACCGTCTAAATGAATACCTCCTGTTATAAAGACGGGAATAACCAGTGCAACCGCTGATTTCATAATAATCCCAAAACCTAAAACCTCAGAGAGCCACCACCATCCGCAAAGTAATCCACCGATTACAGCTCCAATGAAAGGGAAAAAAATCAAAGAATATTTTCTGTTTTTTTCGTCCCATTCCACTCTTGGCATAGGTATTTTGGAATATGTCGAAAAAGATATAATCATGGATGACAAAATAGAAGTTAATAGGGATACTAGTCTGTTTTTAAAAGTGGTCATACAATAGCCACTCCTTTCTGGAGAACCGGTATACCGCATACGACTTCGTAAACGTTTGAAGCTATCTTGGCAATACTGCAATTTATTTCACCTAAAATTTTTATGTATTCAGTTGTTTCTTCATATAGAGATCCATTATCAGAAAATACTTCATTGGATACGATTATGACTCGCTCACATACTGCAGTTAAATGGGTGATACCCTTTAGGATTTCCTCTTTTACGGGTACTTTTACCGGCGAATTCAATATTCCATCATCACTGTACATTTCATTTGCCAATAAGTTGGACATACATTCTAATAATACGGTAGGAGAATTTTTTATCTCCAGATTCTTTAGATTCGTATAACATTCCAGTGTTTGAAATCCTTTTTCTTTCCTTTGGTTTTGGTGTCTTTTTATTCTGTTTACACTTTCCTCATCCATAGGAATCATGGTGGCGATATAAAGCAAACCATTTTTATTAAGCTTTACAGCCAAGTTTTCCGCAAATTTTGATTTTCCGCTGCCGCTGCCGCCGGTAACTAATATTATCATAACAACCTCTCTCTAGTACTAAATAAATACTTTTAGACTGTTCTTTATTTCGTATCAAACCGCTCATAAGCCTTAACATTAATATTTTCAAAGGTAGAATTAAAATGATAAACTTTTAATACCATATCTAACAAAGGAAATAAAAGGGCTGCACCCGTACCTTCTCCCAATGCCAGATTACCGTAAACGACAGGTGTAAGTCCTAATTCTTCCATAATTTTTATGCTGGCGGGTTCTTTACTCATATGGGAGGGAATCATATAATTGACTGCTTCCCTGTTAATTCTGGCTGCTAAAAGTGCTGCTACGGAAGATATCACCCCGTCAATGACCACAGGAATACTATGCTCTAAACCTCCTAGATAAAGGCCGACCATTCCTGCAATATCATAACCGCCAAGTTTAGCCAGAACCTCCAAAGGTTTGCCGGGATCCGGCCTGTTAAAACGGATTGCTTCTTCTATGACACGAATTTTATTCTTAAGCCCCACTTCCGATAAGCCGGCTCCTTTACCGGTGACTTCCCTTACCGGAAGATTTAACAGAACACTGGCAACAGCGCTGCTGGTAGTGGTATTGCCAATCCCCATTTCGCCGGTTCCGATTATTTTATAACCCTCATCTTTTAAATCTTTGACAATTTCCATACCGGTTTCAACTGCCTTTAAAACCTGTTCCATGGTCATTGCCGCCTCTTTTGCAATATTTCCTGTTCCATAACTGATTTTTCTATTCATAATTCCAGGGACTGTTAAATCTCTGTTAATACCAATGTCAACCGGTATTACCTTGGCACCGGCAGCCGCTGCCATCTGATTAATACTTGCAATCCCTTTTGCAAAGTTTTCAGTAACTATAGCTGTAACGGAGCTGTCTGTCTGGGTCACGTTTTCCTTTACCACTCCATTATCACTGCACATGATTACAACAGCCTTTTTGCCGATGTCAACGTTTTTACTGCCTTGAATACCCGCTATTTTAATGATCAAATCTTCAAACACTCCCAGGCTCCCTATGGGTTTTGCAATATTATCCCAGTGTTTTTTACTGTCAATCATAGCTGAATGGTCTAAATTTCGTTCTCTAATTTCAAGCATCCTTTCACTCCTTTCTTTTATTCCTGATTATTGCTAATGGCGGAACACCAGTATATTCAGAATATTAATAAATTCGCCAATTACCTACTATGTTTGCTAAGCCTGTGATGAATACAGCGGTCTACAAACCGTTTTGTAATGGAATTATTACCTGAGAAATAAAGGTGGGGAAATCCTGCATATAGATTTTTATTTGCGTGGACACAGTCCCATTCCCTGCTGCCGTCCGGTTTTACTGCATGAAAATCCTGACCGGCGCTTTCGCTGTCCCAGTAATGAAATTCATGAGCTTTAATAACCTCTTGTTTTCCGGCTATTAAGCTTTCTTCCCTGCCTTCTAAGTAAACATATCCGAACCTCTGCAGATGTTTTGTTTTAAAACATCTGCCTGGGATTACTCCGACCATGGGATAGTCTATTCCCTCCATATCTTCCATAGTTTCATGAAGATACATAAAACCGCCGCATTCGGCAATCGTTGGCATTCCACCCTCGATTGCCTTTTTAATATCACAGAGCAGGGAGGTATTTTGAGATAATTTCTTCGCATATAGTTCCGGATATCCTCCGTAAAGCAGTAATCCATCCATATTCTCAGGCAAAAACCTGTCCCTTAAAGGACTAAAAGAATAAAGCTCTGCTCCTGCTTTTTTTAACAGTTCCAAATTATCCTTATAAATAAAACAAAAGGCTTCATCCTGAGCCACAGCTATGGAAATTTTCCCTTTTTTATCTAGATAGGAGGATTCTTCTGAAACAGAAAGAGGCTCTGCCTGTCCCGCCAACAAAAGGATCTTATCAAAATCAATGGTATCTGAAAGTTTATCTGCTAATCTCTTTATTCTGTCTTTAATATCTTTAATTTCATCCGCAGTTACCAGTCCGAGATGTCTGCTTTCAAGATTCCATTCTGGTAAAACAGGTACATAACCAATTGATTGCATTCCCATATCTTCTGCAAGCTTCCTGGCACTGTCATATAATCTGTCAGGCAGCCTGTTAAAGATAACCCCTTTTATGTAACTATCTTTTTTATAGTCAGAAAAGCCATGCAATATTGCTCCTAAAGAACCGCTGATTCCCTTGGCATCCACAATTAAAATCACCGGAGTTTTAGTTATAGCCGCAATGGAATAAGTGCTTCCGGTATCGGAAAAACCGATACCATCATAATAACCCATAACCCCTTCCATTACACTGATATCCGTATTCCTTGAATTTTGATACAACAAATTCTTTAAGATATCATCTTCACAGAAAAAGCTGTCCAGATTACCGGAATTTGTTCCGATTACTTTACTGTGAAACATAGGGTCTATATAATCGGGGCCGCATTTAAAAGAACTGACTGCGTAACCTCTGTCCACTAAACCCTGTAATATACTTAAGGTTATAGTAGTTTTCCCTGCACCGCTTTTTGTTCCTGCTAACATAATCCGATTTATCTGTTTCAAGATGTCTTCCCCCTGCCGCTGATAATAAATACAGGATTTTGCCCCATCAGCATATGATAACTTCCGGCTTCCTTAGTTTTTGATATGGCAGCCTGTACTACGTCAACTTCTTCAAATTCAAACTCTTTCATAAGCCTTAAAACCTCCGTTAGGGTTTCTAAAGCAATGGCACTTATAACCAGACGAATACCAGGATTTTTATTAAGCAACGATTGTATGATATCCTCCATATTTCCCTTGCTGCCTCCGATAAATGCCATATCCGGTTTTTCTAATTTTTCCATAACTTCCGGAGCGGTTCCTGGTATTACCCTTAGGTTATCTATTTGAAACTTATCTTGATTCTTCTTAATCAGCTGGATTGCTTCTTCCTTCTGCTCAATTGCATATACTCGCCCTTTCTTCGCAAGAAAAGCCATTTCAATAGAAACAGAACCGGTACCTGCCCCGATATCATAAAGGATGGAATCTTCCTTAAGTTTTAATTTGCTCAGGATGATTGCACGAATTTCACTTTTGGTCATGGGAACCATGCCCCGTATAAATTCATCATCAGGAATTCCAATATGGTATTGTGTTTCATAATCCGGATTTACAATAAAAACGGCACTTAAGGGGGCAAAATCCGAATTCTGAAATTCTACTGCCGTTCCTTTTATGATTCTTTCATTTTCATAGGAAAGGTTTTCTCCCACATATACCTGTACGAATCCAAGTCCGGCCTGAGTGAGCTTTCGGCACATCATATCGATTCTTCCGTCGGTGAGTGCAAAGGTTTTTATATGCTGTCTTACTGCCAGTACAATATTCTCCTCCCGGCCGTGAAGACTTAACAGGCAGGCATCCTCCCAGGAAAATTTTATCTTGGAGCAAAAATAGGATACGGTTGTAATACCTGGGATAACCTTAACTTCATATTCTTTCAGCATAGGAAGAAGCGAGGCTGTTCCGCTGTAAAAACCGGTGTCACCTGACATGAGAACCACATAATTTTGATAGTTCGAGGATTGTATAAAGTTTACAATTTCATTACCGTCAAAGGAATGAAAGAATGGCTTATTTCCTGCATTTACAGCTTTAACCATACGTTTTGCACCAATTAACACCTCTGCCTTATCAATATAGTTTTTTCCCTCTATTGTCAGGGTATTTATATTTCCCATACCTACTCCGACTATAAATATGTCTTTCATAATCACCTCTCAATCTGCACGGGCAGCGGTATAAACTCCCTTAACATCTCTTTAACCTCCTGTAAGGTACATCCCACTTCTGTTTCAGGCCGTTTAATTACGATAACCTGAACTTCTGCTTTTTCTGCCGCATGTACTTTTTCCATAAACCCTCCATAGGAGCCGGCTTCCTTGGTCACCAGGTAAGATGCCTTTATTTCCTTTAAAAGAGCTAAATTAAATTCTTCCGAAAATGGTCCCTGCATACAGATTATATTGCGGCCTGTAAATCCCAATTCCATACATTGTTTCACATTTTCATAATCCGGAAGTATTCTTACCATAAGTCTTTTCGTAAAATCCTTAATCCGGGTAAATACTTGCAGTTCCTTACTTCCGGTGGTAATCAGGGCAACCCCGTCATGGGTTTTGAGATAATCCGCAGCCTCATTTATGGTATCAACCTGTATGACACCCGGTATAAATAAGCTTTCCCGAAGGACCCGGATATACGGTGTATTCTGCTTATTACAGGCAGTTTTTATATTTTTAGTGACTTCTTTAGCATAGGGGTGGGTTGCATCAATCACAAGACCGTATTCACGGCTTGCGATTATTTCCTCCATCTGCTGTTCCTCCATTCTTCCTACCAGTATGTCAGATATTTCACTTGGGAGCAGCAACGCTTCCCCGTATTCAGTTGCAACAGCGGCTGTTACTGGAATTTTATATTCATTACAGTGATTCCAAACAAGTCTTCCCTCCGTTGTTCCTGCAAATAAAAGTATTTTATCCATTGTCCTCTCCCTTTCTTATCTTGCTTAGTGAAACGGACAAGTCTGTTTTAGTGGTCAGTTTTACTTGGCTCAACGTTCCGGCTAAAATCTGTCGTAATTTTATATCCCCTGGGCGTTACCATTTTATTATTCAGGTTTTTCGTAGTGGAATTGCCTATAAATACAGTTGTAAACATATCTACCGATAAATCCTTTAAATCACCCAAATTCATTACTTTTCCATACTCACCTTCCCGCCCGATATTACGGACATAACCGCATACCGTTGCTTCACTCCGGTATTTCAGGATGATCTCACAGGCTTTTTTTAGATAATCAATCCTCTTTTTACTGGAAGGGTTATAAAGACAGATTACCATATCACACATGGCGGAACAGTTCAGCCTTTTCTCAATCAGCTCCCAGGGAGTCAGCAAATCACTCAGGCTGATAACAGCAAAGTCATGCGTCAATGGAGCTCCTAATACGGCTCCGCCGCTTAATGCGGCTGTTACACCGGATATTACTTCTATTTCAAAAGGCTCGTAATCAGCTGCCAGTTCGTAAACTAAGCTGGCAAGGCCATAGACGCCGCTGTCACCGCTGCATATGATTGCTACCTTTTTCCCCTGCAGAGTTTTTTCAATGGCCCACCTGCACCGGTCTTCTTCTTTTTTCATGGAAGTACTGTAAAACTCTTTATCTATAAAATAATTCCGAACCAAGTCCACGTAAACGGAATAACCTACGATCACTTCGCTATCCTCTAATGCCTCTTTAGCCTGTATGGTCATATATTGATAACCGCCTGCTCCGAATCCTACTATGTATAATTTCATGTTTACACCTATTGCATATCCTTTCTTTCGTAATATTTTCCTTTAACCTTTTCATCATGATGCTGCTTCTTTCATTTGGACAGCTATGCTGCATTAGGATGAAAATTTAAAAGTTACCGCATAATCCTTTTCATAGGCGGAAAGGGTGATACCGGAGTCAGCTGTTTTTGGTATCAGCATTTTTCCGTAACTGCTTCCAAGGAAGGCACTCCTTTCACATACGTTGTCCACACCAACCGTTTTTTCAACAAATTCAGATGCATTAAAATCACCGGGAGCATTGTTAAGTTCTTCTGCAGTAAAAGTACTATATTCCGCCTGTAAATACTCTGAGAGTTTCAGGATTCCTTCTTCCTTCGCTTTTAAGTCAATGGAACATATACGGCAGATACGTTTTTCATCCAGATTATATTTACGGAAGGTATTCCTTACGGCATCAATAATGGAGGTTATTTTAGTATCTTTTCTGCATCCGATTCCCAATACAATATTTCGCGGCAACAGATGCAATGTCTTTGGAAAAGGATTAACCAGCGTATTTCCTGCTATACAGATACCTACATCGGATGCTTTTAACGTAAGCTCGCAAGGTATGTCCCCATGTATGGGATATTCACTGCAAAGTCCCACTTTATTATTGTCTAATATAGTACCTGATATTTCTTTTATGAAAGTCAAATCGGTTATAATTAAGCTGTTTTTAACTGCCCAATTATCCACCGCAAATTTATGATTAATATCGGTTGCAGTGGTTATGACCGGCTGCGCTCCAATCAGCCCTGCTATGTTTCTGCTTAGTTCGTTTGCCCCGCCGATATGACCAGATAAAAGAGAGATCACATATTTCCCGTCTTCCCCTATCACGATTACAGCCGGGTCTGTTCCTTTGCTTTTAATTAAAGGTGCAATTGCCCGAACTGCTATACCACAAGCCCCGATAACTATGATTCCATCCATGCTTTTGAATAATTCATTCATTAATTCATGCAGGTTATGAAAAGGATTTAATTCTGTTTCTTGAATATGTTTGACGAGTCCATAACCCACCGCCGTCATACCACCGGATTGTAATCCTTGGCAGATTTTTATATTTAAATTTCCGCCCTTTACGGTAAAGGAAATGATGCCTATCCTCATAAGCTCCATAAAACCTCCTTACGTTATATTACAGTGCCTGATGCTTACTGTGAGACTATTTTTCATTAGCCTTTGAAAGCTTCACGGTAGCCGGTGGAAAAGGATGAATCATACAATTTTGACAGTTCATAATCATCTCCCAGAAATTCACCAACTACGATCAGGGCGGTTTTGGTTATGTTATTCCTAACGGCCATTTCTGGAAGATCAGCTACCATACCCCGTACCACCTGTTCATCATCCCAGCTTGCTTTATACACAATTGCACAGGGTGTAAAGGGTTTATATCCACCATTTTGCAGTTCTTCTTTCAGTTCTCCTAAAAGACCGGTACTTAAAAATATAACCATGGTAGCCTGATGCGATGCAAGGGATGCAATTTGTTCCTTTAAAGGTACCGGTGTAAACCCTGCCATTCGTGTAATAATCACTGTCTGGGATACTCCCGGCAAGGTATATTCCGCTTTTAACGCTGCCGCTGCTCCAAACAAACTGCTGACACCGGGACATATCTCATACTCGATATTTTCTTTATTCAGACAATCCATCTGTTCCCTGATGGCTCCGTAGATACTTGGATCACCGGTATGAAGTCTGACAACATTTTTTCCGTCTTTACTGCCTTTTATCAGGACATCCATTACCTGTTCCAGTGTCATACGGGCACTGTTAAAAGTTTGACAGTTTTCTTTCGTATACTTAAGCAGGTCCGGATTAACCAGGGAACCTGCATACACTACAATATCCGCTTCACTTAATAATTTTTGGCCTCTGACAGTAATTAAATCCACCGCACCGCAGCCGGCCCCTACAAAATGTACCATATATTCTCCTATCGTAATTTATTTCAATCAATTGTTTTTAAGTTGATCTAAAAGATACTGAACCTTTTTAGTCTCTCCTAATATTCCAAATTTATTGGAAAATATCACCGCCCCAATGGTTAACCCCTCATATGCTCTGTGCTCCAAATGGTATTCAATTTTTTCCATCAGAACTTTCATAACCGCTTCCAATAATCCCGCTTCTTTAAACAATTCCAGGGCTTCATCGGTGGTAATACAATCTAAAACTCTTTTTAATAAATAAGTATCTCCCCCTGCCAGCAAGCCGCAGCTGCACAGTATCTCCATCCGCCCATCCGCCCATTTGGAATGAGTATTCATGATACCACCGCCAAGCTTAACTAATTTACCGATATGTCCTACCAGCAATAATCCCTTTAATTTAAATTCAAATGCCATATCAATGGTTTCACCGATAAAGTTACTGCATTTTACCGTTTTGTCTTCAGAAAAGGCAAAGTTGCTGCCTATAAAGGCTTCCCCATAGTTTCCCGGAGCTGTTATTAGGTATTTGGCCCCCTCTGCCGAAAGTGAACTCATCTCCGTTCTAATCGTATCAATAAGAGCACTTTCACTCATTGGTTCCACGATACCGCTGGTTCCCAGTATGGAAAGACCGCCATCAATTCCAAGCCTTGGGTTAAAAGTCTTTCTTGCAAGTTCTTCTCCCTGAGGTATGGAAATAATAATGGATAACCCTCCTGTGTATTCTGCCTCTTCACAGACTTCCATAACCTCATCATAAATCATTTTTCTGGGAACAGTATTGATGGCAGCCTGCCCGATATCCTGATTTAATCCTAATCTGGTGACCCTTCCAACTCCGGTTCCACCATCAATCACAATATCCTTATCCGCTTTTCTGACTGTCGCAAATACTAATATTCCATTGGTTACATCCGCATCATCCCCGCTGTCTTTTTGTATTCCGCAGGTAACAAAACCATCTCCACGGGTAATCTCTTTTACTTCCAGATTAAGGATTATTCCTTTGGGTGTTGTGATGGAAATCCATTCCAGAGATTTATCTGTAAATAACATGAACGATGCTGCTTTCGCTGCGGCAGCTGCACAGGAACCTGTAGTGTAACCGCATCGTAATTTCTGGTTTCCTTTATAGACATAACGCTCTAACATATTTGACCGTCCCTTTTACTTTACAATAATGAGGGAATAATATCCCGCTTCCTCCGGAATTTCATCAAGGGTGGGATAAACCTTTTCCTGTTCCATTCCACAGTTTTCTATCATGGCCGCGCGAAGTCCCAGCGCTCTTATTTGTTCCTTAACTTCACCAAATTTTTTTCCTGCTTTCATAAGTACCTTGGTACCCGGAAGATTTATAGCATCTGAAATAGAATAAGAACCCGGTATGATATGAAGCTGTTCTGAATTTTCCACAAGCCCTTCCTGTAACCTGGCGGCTACGGCACAAAAGGAGGGAATACCGTTAATTATTTCTGCTTCAAAACCCTCTGCTAAAATACGTTTATGAATATAAATATAAGTAGAATATACGGTCGGATCCCCCAAGGTCAGAAATGCTACCTTAAGACCTTTTTCCAAATAGCTTCTTATTAAATCCGCACCATTTTTGTGACTTTCTTCTAACTTCTCTCTGTCTTTGGTCATAGGCATTAAAACGGTAATCACTTCTTTATTCTCAATCTCCGGCAAAGCCTGTTTTACAATATTGTAAGCCGTACAGGTCTGTAAATCTTTCGCCGGAACTGCAATTACGTCACACTCTTTAATAATCCGGACCGCCTTTAATGTAAGTAATTCCGGATCACCCGGTCCTACTCCCACACCGAACAAAATACCTTTCATGTAGATTCCTCCAATTTAAATTAATATAATGATTCGAACATCAAAAGCCATTTGATACACCTTTTTCAAATTCCTCCGGTGGGCGCTTTGGGCTCTGTAGTTGTATAAGATGTACCATTACTGACATTTCCTAATTAGTTAGCTTTGGCAACATGTCCGGTAAAAATATTCCTGATACTTTTGTATTCACCAAGGCCTTTTAAGGAACAGCGAACTTCATATCCCTGACTCTCTAACCTGGTTTTCCAGGAACTCTCTTCGCTTCCTGCCATATCATTTTGGGCATGATCTCCTGATACGATCATAAATGGTATTAAGATTACCTTTTTGTAATTTTTTTTCTTTAGCTGTTTTATTACATTCTCCAAAGCCGGATAGGCCTCTACCGTAGCTACATAAATATCCTCATGTCCGTAATCCCGAAACATATATTCTAGTGCCGCATAACTGGTATTGGAGTAGTGAGTGGTCCCGTGCCCCATATACACAACTGCCTCATCCTTTTGTATAACAGGCAGCTCACTTACAAGCCCTGTTATCACTTCGTAGTAATCTTGCATAGAGGTCAACAAAGGAGTACCGATTTTAACGGACCGAAATCGGCTCCTCCAATTCTGTATTGCTACAATCATATTGTCATTCTCAATACCGTTTATAATATGCGTGGGTTGTACAATAACCTCATCGATTCCATCCATATACATTTGCTCCATGGCTTCAGTGACGGTATTTACAATCATACCGTCTCTTCTTTTTAAGATATTTATTATCATATTGCTTGTAAATGCACGGTATATCTTAAATTCCGGATAAGTTTCACCTATATCCTTTTCAATTTGTTCAATGGTTTTCTTCCTCGTTTCATTATGGCTTGTACCAAAACTGACAACCAGAATTGCTTTTTTACACATATTCCTGCTCCTGACACTGTAATATACTTCTGATAAAAGGCGGTGCTTTTCCGCCGTGCATCTGATGATAGGAACATGGTTCATGTTCCTATGATATATCTTTCCAAGGTATCAAAATTTTGGGGCACCGGAAGATTTCTGCTTAAAATGCCGCGTTCACACAAATGAATAAAAAGCTTTATAACTGACGGCTGTCTTAAATTAGTTTGCTTTAACAGTTCTTTGTTCATAAAAATATCTTCCGTTTTTCCTTCCGCAAACACTTCTCCATCCTTAAATACAATAACCTTATCAGCCCATTCCAGAGCGTAATCAACATCATGTGTTGAAATAATTACGGTAACTCCCGAATCCGGCAGGGAATTTAATTTGTCATTAATCATTTTCGTATGTTTGGGGTCAAGGGCGGATGAGGGTTCATCCAGAATGATAACCTCCGGCTCCATAACCAGGATATCGGCAAGAGATACCTGTTTTTTCTGCCCGCCGCTTAATAAATGGGTCGGTTTATGGCGAAATGGCTGAATCTTCATTTCTTCCATAATTGTTTCCACCTTTTTTACCGCATCCTGCCCCGATATCCCCAAATTCATTAATCCAAAGGAAATTTCCTGGTATACACTGGCAGAAAAAAGCTGGTTGTCCGGATCCTGAAATACTATACCTACTTTACTTCTTAGTCCAAGCAAACCTTTTCTTGAATATTCAATCGGTTGGTCCTTAAATAGTATTCTTCCGTGCTGAGGTTTTAAGATTCCGTTTAAGCATAGAAAAAGAGTTGATTTACCGGAACCATTAGCCCCTAAAAAGGCGGTTTTGTCCCCTTTTTCAATTGAAATACTTACATTATTTAAAGCCTTCGTACCATCCTCATATGTATATGTTAAATTTTCTGTTTTTAATACATTCAAAATAAGCTCCTTTGAAGCAGGCTAATTCCTATCATAAAAGTTACAAAAGCTGCAGCCATCACAATCTCCTGTTTTGTTGCTTTGGTAACTTCACGCAGTACCAAGATTTTACCGTCATAACACCTTGCTTCCATAGCATCATAGAGGACAGAAGATTTCCTTATTCCATTTATTAAAAGTATAAAAAGCATACCACTCATGGAAAAGATGGAAGTCTTAATATTCTTATTTCCCAATCTGCTTTTTTGAGATGTGGTAATTGCTGCAGCTATCTCATAAAGGACAAATATAAAACGGTAAATCAATAAAAGCAATTCTGATAAAACAGCAGGGCAATGAATAAAATCCAAAACGTATAATAAATCAATAACCGGCGTTGTCAGTGATAAAAAATACAGGCAGGAAACTGCTCCCAAAGCAGTTATAATTAGATTTACTGCTGTATATATCGCATTTTCTTTAAAAATCAGATATTGGTGGAAGAAAGGGATTACTATCCCCGGCAAAGGTTTCTCTGACAGGCTGATTACAATACTAAATGTGCTTAACACTAAAAAAAGCACAGGTATCCGATACAGCTTTATAAAATAGGCAAGCGGAACCTTTCCTTTATAAACTGCCAGTATTCCCATCACAAATAGAGTAATAAGAGATATAAAAACAGAATGCGCGGAAACACAAATAAGTAATGTAGCAACTGCCAAAAAAGTTTTTATGCACGGATTTACATATCGTAATCCTGATCTGTATGCAATCTGATCTATCATCCTCATTCCGGCTTACTCTCTTTTCTGTTCCTGTTCCTCTCTTTTAATACTCCGATTCCATAACCAAATACACCGGCTCCTAAAGCAGCCTGGAGGCAAAAAAGGAGGGATTCTGTCTCCCCTCCCGGTGGCTCAAAAACCGGAGATACCCAGGGTTTATATTCATCTACATTTAAAATCTCACTGATTGTTTTACCGGCTGCATCATCCGAACCGCCAAAATCCGAATCTTTTATTACCGCCAAAGGTATTACAGCAATTAGAATACAAATCAATAAAAGGACAATGCCTGTTTTCATTTTACCTGTCATGCTTAAAGCCGCCTTTCATAAATCCAATTTCAGCCAGTTCCGTCCTCGCATAAGTTTCAAGTGCCATAACCACCATAGTTGTTACGATTCCTTCAATTATGGCAATCGGTACCTGGGTCACTGCAAAAATGCCCATGAATTTAACCATGGAGCGGCCAATGCCCCCAACCTCAGACGGATAGGCAAGTGCAAGCTGAAAAGAAGTTACTGTGTAGGTAAATAAATCTCCTATCATTGCAGACAAAAATACTGCTCCCATTTTTGGTACTCTCAGTTTTAAGGACAGCTTATATAACCCATAGGTGATAAAAGGCCCTGCTATTGCCATGGAAAAGGTATTGGCACCAAGGGTGGTAAGACCTCCGTGAGCCAGTAATACTGCCTGAAAAAGTAAGACAAACATACCAAGGAGACTCATGACACCAGGTCCGAATAAAATTGCTCCAAGTCCCGTACCCGTAGGATGGGAACTGCTTCCTGTTACTGACGGTAACTTAAGCGCTGAAAGAACAAATGCATAAGCACCGCACATTGCAAGAATTACCAATGTTTTCCTATGCTCCGAAACAGACTTTTTGATTGATAAATAACCTGCTATTAAAAAAGGAACACAAAGTACTCCCCAGGTTATGCAATAACGGACCGGCAAATATCCTTCCATAATGTGCATGGCTTCTGCTACGGGTGAAATACCAAAGCTTAACGAAAAACCAAAGGAAATAACTATTACAATTTTTTGTAATTTTGACATACTTGACTCCTTTCCTTATAACTGATGAACATACCCCCGGAGGACATTTTTATTTCGTATAGGAAAATTCGTAGCACTTTCCTATACAAAATAAAAAAGCCTTTTTGTTAACGGGAATCTTTACAATACGAACGATTCCGGCAAACAAAAAGGCCTTACTAAATATAATCCTGCTTCTATTAGGAACTATACTTAATACACACAGCCATCGTTCGTAACTGTGTATAGCTTCATATCAAAAGGCAGGTCTTCTGACTCAGGTATCATAATAAACAACCACTCTTCCCGTTTATCACAGTGATTTGCAGCAATTCATTTTAGTAAAAAAATGTTTCACTGACTGGTTGTTACTCATCCTTTACAGCGGCGGGACCGTATGGGCTTTTCACCCATTTCCCTATTATCTTGTCTGCATTGTTTAATGCTCCAAGCACCTTTTCATATTAGATTGTTATATAAGTGTAGCATTAGATGGCTTTTATGTCAATTACATTTCCTAATCGTTTATCAGAGAACTTTTTTAATTTTTCCAATAAAATTTTACTCATAGATATATGCAAAAATCAAAAAATATGTTATGTTATAATATAGATTATTTTTAGAGGGGTGAGCATATGAGTTCCAACAGACAATATAATAAATATGTACTGCGTATTTTGGTTGTTCTGCTTCCAACTTTAGTGTTGAACCTTAATTTAAATACAACTGTAACCGAAGACAACTATGAATATAGTGATAGAAACTCTTTTAATTCTCTCAATAATATAAATAAGCCATTCTATTATCTGAATTATTTCACTTCCATAGCACTGCTTCCGGAAGAGGAAAGCGTTGCAACACATTTTATAAGAGCTGCAACCAGATATTTCCAATATCCCCAACGTTTTTTTTACTATGATCTTTATTCGTCAGTATTATCTCTTTTAAATGTATCCCTGTTTTCTTATCTGGTTTTAATTCTATTTAAGAAACAAATTAATGATACATCAGAATTAGCGGTACATATAGGCGGACATGCTCCCCCCTGTATGCTTTCCTAATTAGGTAATTGCGAAACTATAAAGTTTTCTGAATATACCATAATTTTGCTTAGCTATTACCTGACTTTACGAATAATAAAGAAAGATAAAGGTTGAAGAAAATATTAATTAAAGAAAGGATGCCACATAATGATTCTCTCAACCTGTGAGACACGAGTTTCACTTTATTTGTGGCAGTATCGCAAGTAATCTTGCGATATGTTTTGGTATAAAAATGAGAAAAAATAGAAAACCAGTATTTTTTATAATTTTAATTGTTGCGCTGCTTATGGCATATACCGCAATTTTTGGCGTTTCTATCCCCTTTGGTTCCGGTAAAGCTTTTACAATCGCCGGAGCACCGGAAATGCGTTATGGTATTGATATTCGCGGAGGTGTTGATGCAGCATTTGAACCCGTTGGACTTGACAGAAAACCTACCGGGAAAGAGCTGGAAGCTGCAAGATCCATTATTGAAACCCGTCTTGACCAGCAAAACATATTAGACCGTGATGTTACTGTTGATAAGGATAACGGATATATCATCGTTCGTTTTCCTTGGAAAGCTGACGAAAAAGATTTTAATCCCCAGGAAGCTATGGCGGAGCTCGGTGAAACCGCACAGCTTACTTTCCAGGATGCAGATGGTAATGTTTTAGTAGAAGGTTCCCACGTTACCAACAGCTCACCGGAAATGGACAGAACTACAGGACAATATGCAGTAAGCCTTACCTTTGATGAAGAAGGAACTAAACTCTTCAGTAAAGCAACACAAAAACTGATTGGTAAAGAAATAGATATATACATGGATAAAAATTTAATCCAAAGAGCTACGGTTAATGAACACATCGGAGGCGGTAAAGCACAGATTGACCACATCGGAACGTATGATGAAGCAAAAGCACTTTCCGATAAAATCAATGCCGGTTCCCTGCCATTTTCCATGACTACAAAAAATCACTCTACCATCAGTCCAACTCTTGGTGCCGGTGCCTTAGATGTTATGGTACAAGCAGGTGTAATCGCTTTCTGCATTATCTGCTTACTTTTAATTCTGTATTACCGTTTACCTGGTTTTGTTGCCTGCATCGCACTTTTAATTCAGGTTTCCGGCCAGTTATTAGCACTTTCCATTCCGCAGGTAACCCTTACCTTAACAGGTATCGCAAGTATTATCCTTTCCATTGGTATGGGCGTGGATGCTAACGTTATTATTTCAGAACGTATCAATGAAGAAATTAAATCCGGCAAGAGTATTCCATCCGCTATCTCTTCCGGTTTTAAAGATGCTTTTTCATCCGTATTTGATGGTAATATCACCGTATTAATCGTTGCAATCATATTAATGATTTTTGGTTCGGGTTCGTTATTATCCTTTGCATATTCCTTGCTTACCGGTATTTTCTTCAACTTCGTAGCAGGTGTTACTGCTTCCCGTTTGATGATCCGGTCCTTAAGTGAATTTAAAGCCTTGCGTCAGCCTGCGCTTTTCAAATGTAGATCAAGGAGGGTAACACTATAATGGGAAAAATAATTGATTTTTATAAAAAACGTTGGGTATTTTTTGGAATATCCATAGCAATTATGTTAATTGGCATAATATCAGCATTCATTAACGGCGTACAATTGGATATCCAGTTTAAGGGTGGTTCCCTCTTAAAATATTCTTATGTTGGTGATTTGGATGCCGATGCGGCTGCCGATGTGGTATCCACATCTTTGAACAGACCGGTAACAACACAGCTTACCTCCGATATCGCAACCGGTGATAAGAGGCTTATCATTAATATTTCCGGCAATTATGGAGTTGATACGAAAGATCAGGATAAATTTGACGCAGCATTAAAAGAAAAATTTCCGGATGCAAAATTAAATCTTTCCGAATCCTCCATGGTTGAGCCATTTTTCGGTAAGAAGTTTTTAACCAACGGTATTACAGCTATTCTTCTTTCCGCTGTATTAGTTATGATTTATGTATGGATTCGTTTCAGCAGAATGGGTGGTCTTTCCGCCGGTGTTATGGCTCTGATCGCACTGTTCCATGACGTTTTGGTCGTATTTTTCACCTGCGTTATTTTCCAGATTCCAATCGGGGATTCCTTTGTTGCCGTAACACTGAGTATTATCGGTTATTCGGTAAATGATACTATCGTTATCTATGACCGTATCCGTGAAAATACAAAACTGCATCCTAAGACACCTGTGGATACCTTAACAAACCTTTCCATTTCCCAGTCCATTACGAGATCGGTCAATACTAACGTTGCCGTATTATTAAGTGTCAGTTTAATTTATATCTTAGCACACTTAAACAGTATAGACTCTATTCAAAGTTTTGCACTCCCTATGGCGATTGGTTCCATAAGCGGATGTTATTCAACAATCTGCATTGCCGGGCCGCTTTGGGTTATGTGGAAGAAGAGAAAGAATACCAATGTTGCTTTTAAAAACAGTTAATTGAATAAAAAATAAACAATAGAAAAAAGCTGCGCATTATATATGCAAATTATAATGCAGCAGCTTTTTTTATATAAATTTATGAAAGGGCTTATTGATAATAGCTTATAATCTTATAGATCTCCTAAATCGTAATATGTATTTAACAGACTATCAAAGTTTTTTCCCATTTCCTCAATACCCGGATTCATATGCAAATCCTCACTATTGTTAATCATTTTATTTATATCTAATCTTAGTTTTTCTAAAGTTAATAATTGTATTTTTGGCTTAGAAATTCTCCCCTCCACCTCTTGCCAATCATAAAATTCAGTCAAATTCTCGTTATTCATATCTTATCCTCCTTGTAAAAAATGAATAAAATAAATTTTTAGTTAATTAATTTACCTTTATTCGTAAAGCCTTTACCACTGCAGTAGTATAATATAAAGACAAATTATTTATATATATCATATACGACATTACTGACGGAATTCTGACAAAATACAAAAAAAACCTGCACAAGTTAACTAATGCAGGTAAAAGTGAGACTAATTACCCAAAAGATTTAATCAATAGGTGATATAACTCCACCATTGAATTATCCGGTGAAAGCCCAAGTTCACTTTTTAATATTTTTTTGTATCTTTCATATTGCCGTTCCAACAGGCTCCTGTTTTTTTGTAATGAATAAATTTTCATTAATAGATAATTGATTTCTTCATCTAATTCATTAAAATTATTTAGTTTTTTTGTTATGTGTAATGCAACTGTTAACTTCATATTATCGATTAAATAATTTACCAGCTTTTTTGCAAAACTAAAATATACTTCGGATATTCGTTCTTTTTCCGGTAATGACCAGCTATAATCTTTTTCCCCAAAAAGTTCTCCTGAATAAAGCTTTTCAGTTTGAATAGCTTTTTCCAGATTGGATTCATCCAGTTGATAAATGGATGTGATGCGGTCTTCAAAATCAATGATATCTGCGTAAACTTCGTTTAAGTCTATCTTATAACTTTCTTCCGCTGAAATGATTGCCGATTTCATACCGTGGGGTTCCAAAGCTTTTCTTAACTTATATACAGTGGTATTTAAATAAGTTTCTGCATTTGACTGCGCCATACCATTAAAAACATCCTCCATAATTCTCCATTTTGAAACTAATCTCCCCCTGTGCATTACTAAATAAGCCATTAATTCCGAACTTTTTGATGAGGTGAATTGTATACTGCCGCCACTTGTACTTTTTACATCCAAACCACCTAAACAATTAAATAATATTTTATTTTTATTATTCCGGTTAGACGGTTGTAAAAAAATTAAAGTATCTTTTGCTTTTTGAATGGAATTTTCAAGTCTCTCGAATGTAATTGGTTTTACGATATAATCAAATGCATGCATTCCGTAGGCTTCCAGCGCATATTCTTTATAAGCGGTCAGAAAAAATATAGCAATTTCCTTATACTGCGCTGTTACTCTTCTGACAAAATCAAGACCGTTTTCTTCCCGCATATTAATATCTACAAATGCCATATCCACCTTATTTTCTTGTATATACGCATATGCTTCACTTGGACTTTGGAAGCTTCCTACTAATTCGATATCTTTAATTTTTGACAGCATTTTTTCATAATGATTAACATTGATTTCTCATCATCTAAAAGAATTACTTTCATTTTATCACCTTGTATTTTTTCTTTCTTATCTGTACCCTTCATTCCCTGAAGGCACTGAAACGTAGAAATTACTCCCTTCACCTAATGTACTATCCACCCATATATCCCCATGATTACGTTGAATGATTTGCCTGCAGAATAATAATCCAAGACCAATACCTAATTCTCCCTCTGTGCCGATGGTTGGAGTGCTCTCCACATCCTGAAAAAGCAGTTGTACTTTTTCTGATTTCATACCTATCCCAGTGTCTCTTACCGATATAATTACAGAATCGTTCTCTTTTTGTGCTGTTATTATTATCTTTCCATTTCGATTTGTAAATTTAACTGCATTGGAAAGAAGATTCCTCAAGACTATCTGTAACATCCCCTTATCTGCATATACGAAAAGATCACCCTGTATACTGGTATCAATTGTAATTTTTTTATTATCAGCTTTAGCTGCTATACTATTAACTGTTTCCTGTACCAACACAGCTAATTTCCATTTCATAGGCAAAAATATATTACTGGTCTGCTTGCTTTGAAAATATTCCAACATACTATCGACTATTAAAAAGATATTTTTTACCTGTTTCTGTATCTCCCTTACCAATAATTTGTTATCGTACTGATTTATTTGCTGCTTGTCCAAAAAATCCGTCAGATTAATAAGCATATCCAAAGGCTCCCTAATATCATTTGCCACTATGTTTATCAGCCTGTCTTTTAATGTATTAAGGGTTGCCAATTGGGCTGATGTAGAAGTTAAATCTTCGAGATTCTTTTTATTTGTAGTTATATCTGATAATATCAGAACTTTCCCTAAATAAGCCTTTTTGTTATTAATAAAGGTTAATTTCATTTTGTAAACCTTTACAATATCTTCCTTAGGTACATGGAATTGTATCTCCTTTAATTCATTACTTTTTAAGGTTTCAATCACTACCGGATAACTGGTAAATATTATTTCAATATCATTATTACGGGGTGTTATTTCATTTAATTCAGGAATTAATATACCCGCCGGCTTATTATATAAAATGATCTGATTCTTGTCGTTAAATACGACTGCCCCGTCGGATATTGATTCAAGTATTTTATCAATTTCTATAGGTGTAATATGAAAAATATTATGCTTATACTGATAAAACACCCAAATGATTAAGATACCGGTAATCGTTAAACCTACGAGGGTTAAAATTAAAGATAATTTTGTACTGTTCCATATATATATAATATTTAAAATCCAGGAATTACTTATACCTATACCCAGAACAATGATTTGTTTTCGTAAAAAACTTCCCGCTTTTATAAATATTATCCAAAAAACAACGAAACAAATTACAATTACAAAGCTAAAATAAATGATATAACTTATATACCACGGTCCTATTTTTAAAGAAGCTAACGAAATAAAGGAATTATTGATAAGACACATGATAAGGAAACAAGCTGTACTTAAATAATAATTCTTAAGCATATATATGTACCCTCGTTGGTAAATAACTTATATATAATCGAATTTAACAAAGTGTCAGCGCGCTGACACTTTTGCACCCCAGCGGACGCTGCAGCAATATACTTCCTTTCCGCGAGGTGTGCATCCTGCCCGGTAGGGCTTTTTTATCTTATAGGATGTAATTTCCTATTAGATAAAAAATAACTGACTTAATATAATAGTATTTACGATAATTTTTTATTGGAATTTAATAATGAAATATAAAATGTGCTTCCCACTCCTTGTTTACTCTCCGCCCATATTTTTCCTCCGCCTTTCATAATAAACTCTTTGCAAATTAAAAGCCCCAAGCCGATTCCCTTTTCACCCGCCGTTCCTAAAGTAGAATTTACATACCCTTCATCAAAAAGTTGACTTACTTTATCTTTATCCATACCAATGCCTGAGTCTTTTACTGAAATAATTGTTTCTTCTGTTGTAAAATGCGCCTCTACCCATATATTTCCTCCGGATTCCGTAAATTTTATCGCATTAGATAATAGATTACGGAGTACCAGTTCCAGTACCTCCTTATCAGCAAATATTGTCAGCTTGTCATCCACATTACAGGATATGCTTATCTTCTTTACCCCTGCACTAACCAGGTACATGGAGATAGTTTCCTCTAAAATTTCAGTTAGATTCCAAAGTGATGGTTTGATAACCAGCCCCTCCCTTTGACTGTTCAGCCATTCCAATAAATTTTCAATAATGTTATATGTATAGTTTATCTGCTTTTTCACTTCTTCTAATATTTCCTTGCAATCTGTATTATACCAATCATTATCCTGCTCCAGAATGTCCACCAGACTTACCATGGTAGCAATCGGATTTCTTATATCATGAGTAAATACGGTAAAAAGTTTATCTTTTAATGCATTCATTGATTTCAACTGTTCTGTGTCAGATAATAAATTACCCATCTGCACTTTCTGAGAGCTTAACTCTCCGGAAAGATTGGCAAGTTGTAATTTATTTAATTCCGAAACATCACGCAGTTCTTCTTCTCTGATTTTACGATCTGTAATATCTATAAGAACAGATACCGTACCACGTTTTTTTCTGTTACTTTTAAATATAGGATATACTTTTACATAATAGTATCTTATCCTGCCCCATTTCAGTGTATCTATTTCAAATTCATCCCTCATCATATTCTTACAGGATTGATACCATCTAGGCCAATTGATCAGAAAGTCTTCCAGTTTTTCACCAATCAGATCTCGATTTTCACCCGTCGTATCATAAATGAACTTATCCGCTGCATTATTTTTATCAATAATAACACCATATTTATCTACAGTAATAATTCCCTCCTGTACGATTTCAAATATTTTATCCCGGGCGATTGGTACAATGGAAAATAACTGATACCGGAAAATACTCCAGAAAAGTATGATACCGGTTATTGTAAAGGTAACGGCAATAAGCGGTGCATGAAATTCTAAATCAGGTCTTACGACTTTAATAAAAGAAGCGATTAGTGGAATTAGTATTCCTATTCCCATAGTGAGGGTTTGTTTTTTATACTGAGCATTAATTTTTTTATAAAATAGGAATAATAAAATTAATGATATCAGTATTATATTTAACTCCAATAACATAATAAACAAAGCAAATGGAGTACTGATAACTACCAAATTGCCTTTATCTAAATAAATATATTTTCTCATCAGGTGATAGTATGGATCCGTCCATTTTAATAAAATAGCTAAAACCGGAAAGAAATAAATTTCCAGTATTATGATCGGTTTTAAATTATTTTCTTTACCTATGTAAATAATGATAAGAATTAATATGGTAGGTACCACTAATAAAAAACCTGTCTGACTAACTGTTCTCCATAAAACTTTTCCGGTGATATCATTTACCATTAATTCTTTATTGGAACCTAAGGTGAATATTGTAATCTCTGACATAAGCATGGCAAATATAACCGTATATTTTGAATGTTTCATATAAAAAGCATGGATTGTAAGCAATAAACTAATAAGTGCGGAAATAGCGGTTAATATTTTAAACATCATGATTATCTAATTCACCTTATTTAATTGTTATATTTTTCCACATAATTTGACTTATAATCAAATTTTATCACATGATATATAGTTTAAGCAATATAGGAAAGCAATATATTACAACAAGAAAATAAAGCATTCTATATAAAGGTTTACATAAATGATGATTAGTTTTTCGAATTTAAAGATTTTAAACTTAAACCTGAGAAGAATATGCTAAAATCTTATAATTATAAATTATTTTCAAACTTTTTGAAACTCTTCTCTGTATTTAGTCGGCGACATACCGGTATTTTTTTTCACTGCTAGCGAAAAATAATTGGTATCTCTATATCCTACCATCATAGCAATCTTACTGGCTTTAAAATTAGTGGTTTCCAGCAGCAATTTTGCTTTTTCAATACGTTTGCGGACTATATATTCATTACAGCCCTCCCCCGTTACTTTCTTAAATAACCTGGAAAAATAATTGGGTGAAATATATAATACAGCCGCAATATTAGAAACCGATAACTCATCGGCTAAATTTTCCTTAATATAATGTTTTGCCTTATCTATAATTTCATGGACATTTTGATCTTCTTTATTTGCAAGTAATTTTATGAAGAATTGTCTTGACAGTTCAAATAATTCATTCCCCTTCACATTCATAAGGCTTTTTAACAGAATACTAAGACGAGAGTCCGCTTCTTCTCCGGTATTGCATATAAAGGTATAATAGATAGAGGAAGCCAGTTCAAAACAGCTTTTACGTATATACGAATCTGAAAGATTATAAGAATCCGTTGCCTGTCTGAAACGGTTAAAAATATATAATACTTTATCGGAATCCCCAATATTCACACACATGGCATTTTTCATTTCCACAAATACTTCCCGGTATAAATTATCCCGATTCTTGGCATATTGGGTCTGTATGATTTCACCTAAGTCATCTTTTTCATATTTTAATAAAGAAACCGCATCATTATAAGATATATATAAGTGTTCAAATCCAATAACCGGATTGCCCACCACCACTTTTGGTTTCTTATTATACTCATCGCTTAAAATATCATTTAATTCCTGTATCCATTCTAAAATGCTTCCTTTCTGTTTATCAAGAAAAAAAGCTATAACAATCCGCTCGTAATCATCAATAAAAGTCAATCCGCGGTTTAGGGCATCCACCATACCGATACAGATATTTTTAACAGAAAGGGCTATAAAATTCTCTTCATACTTTCCGTTATCCATATACAGGGTTGGTACCAGTATAGCTGCCTGCATCGGCTGCGTATATATATATTTATATTTATTACAGAATACAGTTATCTGCTCTTCCAGGTTTTGTACTCTTCTGTGAACGAGACACCTGAGAAATCTCTCTATATTCATCTGCTCTGCAACAGCCTGAGCCCTGTTTATATTAAAATTAACTACTTTTTCTGCCTTTTTCTCATTCAGGTAAGCTACCTGCTTTTTTACAGCCTCAATTAACTGAGTCTCATCTATCGGTTTCAGGAAAAAATCATGTACCTTTAACTTGATACATTGCCTGGCATATTCAAATTTATCATAGCCGGTTAATACTAAAATTCTGATATCCGGCAAAAGCTTCTTCACCCTGTCAATTAAATCGAGTCCGGACATTTCATCCATATTAATATCCGTAATCATAATCTCCGGTTTATTTTCTTCTATCATCTCCATTGCTTCCTTACCGGATTTTGCAACATAAACTTCCTCAATCCCCAGGGTGTTCCAGGGAATTGCTTTTCTCATACCCATTCTTATCATTTTTTCATCATCTACTATGATCGCCTTATACATAAGTTTATACGCCCCTGCTTACGAATTATTTACAATTCAGAACTTCTTCATAGTCCATTACAACCCGGCATGGCAGATGTATGATAACCGTAACACCACCCAGGTCGTTTTTTTCATAATGAATTCCATATTCTTTTCCAAATAATATCTCAATTCTTTTATTTACATTCCTGATTCCATAACCAAAATCCTTATCATACTCTGATATGGAATTATTCATTTCCTGAATCGCTTCTTCCGTCATTCCGGTTCCATTATCCGAAACCGTAATAAATACCTCATCCTCTATCTTCTCAACCGTAATCCAAAGTTTTCCTTTTTTTCCTTCCTTTACTTTAATCCCATGATAAATCGAGTTTTCCACAAGGGGCTGCAGAGTAATCTTGGGTATAAGAATGTTCCTGCACGAATCATCCACTCTGATATCACTTTCAATAATATTGTCATAACGGATATTCTGGATAATAAGGTAGTTCTTAACGTGCTCCATCTCCTGTTCCAAATGTATTACATCTTTTCCTCTGCTCAAACACAACCGATAGTATTGCGCCAATGCTTTTACCAGTACTGATATTTCTTTATTACCCTCAGCCATCGCCTGCCAGTGAATGCAATCCAGAGTATTATACAGAAAATGCGGCTGAATCTGTGATTGGAGTGCATTGAAACGAATCTGGTTCATTTGCTGCTGTTCCAGCTTTACCTGCTCCATAAGGGAATTAATTTCCTTCATCATATAGTTAAATCCATACGCTAATTGCTTGAAATCGGTTCCCACATTTTCCATATTAATTCTTACATCTAATTTACCCTCAGCTGCATATTTCATTTCCTTTACCACATAATCTAAGGGTTCATAAGTCTTTTTCAATATTTTCTTACAGATTGCCAGTCCAAAGAAGGTAATCGCCACAGTCATAAAAAATAACAGAACTACTACGATGATATTATCCCTGTACATATTTATTAATGGAATCCTGCTGACCAGATAATAATTCCATTTTCCGATTTTCTGATAACTGTATAAGTTATTCAAAACCCTAAAATTAGCATTATCTCCGTCTAATCTGTCTGCATAGGTAAACCTGGTTCCAATCGAAGAATCATCCGTACTGGATACCACCACATAGTCACTGTCTACCATAAATACTTCCGAATCAAATTCTGTAATACTGTTTTCTGACAGTCCGTCAAATAAGCTGGTCTCAAAAATCATACATAACAGACCGGTTTCTTTAATCATCTTAGTTATGGAATAAACAGGAAAATAGATATTTAATGTATTATGGCCATTTCCCAGGTAGACATCATTAAAACTCATTCGCATTGTTCCGGATTCATAACAGAACAGACTTTCAGCATAATCCGTTTTATAAGCCTGATTGAAATTTTTGGCAATCTTAGTGATATTCCCCTTATATACCATATCATTAAAATTGTAACTGATTATGGCTATGTAGTTCATACTGGAATGCATATTTATTGCATTTAAAAGGGTCTGTTTCGCATTATTCACAAGATTAAAGTAATCATTATCGGCTCTTCCCGTGCTTTCTAAAAATTCCTGAATAGAATCATCAATAATCATAGCGATTGCAAATTCATGATAATCGTCTAATGTTTTTTCATAATTAGAAGCAAGTGCGGATAATTGGTTTTTGGTTATATTATTGGATTGCCTGATAAATGAATTAATATAAAAGGCTGTAAAAAAAACGAGCATGATTACGGAAATACCATAAATTAAACTTGTAATAATAAAAAAAATCTTTTTATCCAGATTCCAGCTGCTTATATATTTTTTCATTATTTTCAACCTTCCTGTTATGATGCCGCATAATGGCACCTCTTTAACTGATAAAATTTTTAATTATCCGTTTCATCAAATTTGGAAAATAACTTTTAAGGAAAAATATATTTGATTAAGAATATAGGGCATGACTATTTGGATACATGCCCATATTCTTACTATCATTTATTGTATCATATTTTAAATGAACTGGCATCTGGATTTTCCATATTTTTGCATCGTGTTTTAAACAAAACTCGACTGAAAAATTCTCACAACTTAATTGTGCCCTCCAGTAAATCTTTTTGATCGCTGCTGGTTCCTATATATATTTCATATTCCATATGTTCTAATTCCCAACCGGAGGTATCTGGGTTATACCATTTTAATTTTTCCACCGGGCACGAGATCCTTACATCTTTTTCTTCCCCCGCATTTAAATCAACCCGGAGAAATCCACGGAGAATTTTTACCGGCCGGTTTACTTCAGAATTTTTAAATCCCACATACATCTGTACTACCTGGCTGCCTTCTTTAAGACCAGTATTTTTTACCTTGCAACCTGCGAATACATTTTCGGAATCTGCAAAGAAAACCGCGTCAGTTAGGGAGAATTCCGTATAAGAGAGACCAAAACCATAAGGAAATAATGGTTCGATACCCTCTTTTTCAAGTTTCGTATAACCATGATAATAATCATACCACTGAGAATCAGTATCCCAATTTACCTGCGGCAGATCACTTTCCTTATATGGAATCACAAAGGGGAGCTTTCCACTGGGATTTACATCACCGAATAATATTTCGGCGATTACATTTCCTCCCTCCATCCCCGGATAATATGCCATAAGAATAGCATTGACACTGTCTTTCCACTCTGTCATCATTATCATATTACCGCCCATTAAAACAGCTGCGGAATTCGAATTTACCGGCCCTACTTCTTTTATTAACCGTATTTCATCCTCATGTAATCCAAGATTTAACCGGTCTCCGCCTATTGCACCGGTATATCCGTCGTTTTCACTCTCTGAAATATATTCACCTTCATCATCATGATCATAACCTACCACAAAAACAACGGCATCTGCTTTTCTCGCAATTTCTTTTGCTTCTTCCGGATTGCTCCCATTGCAATATAAAATTTGTGTATCTGCTGCCACATTTTTTAGTCCTTCGATAGGTGTTACCACATAGGCCGGAAATACGCGGCTGGATCCCCAGTCACCAATCACTTCTTTCTTTCCAAGTTTGCCGATCAGAGCGATGGTTTTAACAGTTGCTTTATCAAAAGGTAAAACCTGATGATCGTTTTTTAGTAATGTAATTCCTTTTCTTGCTGCCTCTTTCGCCAGGGCAATATGTTCTTTATTTCCTGCAAATTTTTCTTTGGGATAATCCTCTTTATCTGCCTCGGTAAAAGCTAACAAAGTGCGGATAATTCGAAATGCAGCATCATCAATCCTGGATTCGGGAACCAGGCCGTCCTGGACTGCTTTAACCAGTTTATCACCAAAATACCGGGTACAGCACATTTCTATATTCTGTCCTCCATTGGCGGCTTCTACCGTATCTTTAACACCCCAAATAAAGTCACTCATTACAAACCCGTCAAAATCCCATTCCTCTTTTAACACCTGGTTCAATAAATAATCATGATGTCCGCACTGGGTACCCTTATACCGGTTATAGGAACTCATTATACTGGCAGCCCCTGCATCGATACAATCCTTAAAATGCGGTAAAAATACTTCCCGTTCCGTACGTTTATCGCAATCTACACTTACTTTGAACCGGGATATTTCCATTTGATTAAAAGCATAATGCTTGACACAGGCAGCAACATTTTTACTTTGCACTCCTTTGACCAGGGAAGCACCCATTTGTCCTAAATGGAAAGATTCTTCCCCATATGTCTCCTGACTGCGTCCCCATCCCGGATTATACGGAAGATTAATGCAGACACCGGCAAACGTATTTCCACCGAATGCCCTGACTTCTTCCCCGATTGCCTGACCTATCCGTTCTTCAAGGCCGGTATCAAAAGTAGCACCCCGTAACATGGATACAGGAAAACAGGTACTTTCTCCGGTACCGCAAACAACTCCTCTGGGACCGTCCACAAACAGCATGGGAGGAATGCCTTTCTCCTCAATACCTCCTGCCGGATAAGGCACCTTATTATAATGATTATCCGATTCATTGGCTGTTGCTTCCGACATCATTTTTTCCAGGCTCCAATTTCCACCCATTAAGGAAACCTTTTCGTTTAGTGTCAGACTTTCCACAATTTCTTTTGCTCTGTCCGTAAAAGACAGGCGATATTCCTTATTGCATTTCGCATTTTCTTTCAAGCCAACCTCTTTTCCGGAACCGCCAAAATACATATTGCAGGTTCCTATCGTTAATTAAATTATTGTATTTACTTCAGGTAATTATCCTTTAACCGCTCCTGCCATAATACCTTTTACTAATTTATCCTGAAAAATAATAAACATGATAATCATAGGTAGAACAGTTAAAACTAAAACTGCCATAATTACCGGTATATTTAAGGAATGTTCTCCCTGAAAGGCCGAAATAGCTAACGGCAGAGTTTTGGCTGCTTTTGACTGGGTAAGGGTATTGGCAAAAGAGAACTCATTCCAGATTCCCACTCCGTTATATATGGCAAGAGTGGATATCCCCGCTTTGGATAAGGGTAATATTATTGTAAAAAAGTTTTTAAATTTACCGCAGCCGTCTATTTCTGCAGATTCTTCAATCTCTTTCGGGATGGTTGACATAAAAGTAGTCAGAATAAAGCAGGAAATAGGTATTCCAAATGCAATATTCGGACCAATGAGTGACCAAAGAGTATCATAAATTTTAAGTTTTGTAGTCATCTTAAATACGGGTATCAAAGTTACATGCATAGGAACGGACATACAGGCGACAATTAATACATAGATCAGATTCCTTAATTTAAACTGCATCCTGGAAAGTGGATAAGATGCGCAGGCTGTTATGAATAATAGGACGGACAGGGATATTGCCAATACAAATACACTGTTAAAGAAATAATTTAAAAAACCTTTCGTTAATACCTCAATAAAGTTAGCCGGATACCAGGAATCCGGGAGTTGAAATACACCCTTTTGCAGCATTTCAAATTGTTCTTTAAAAGAATTCAGTACCATAAACAAAAATGGAAGTCCGGTAATGCAAACCCAGATTAAGGCAAATAAAAATGCCAGTGTCCAGGCAATTCTGCTTTTTAATTTTTCTTTCTTATATTTATCCATTATAATCTTCCTTCTTATTAATTAATTTCTGAATGATCAGTGCAATCCCTGTAACCAGGATAAACATACCTGCGGCTACTGTGGACCCATAACCCATTTTAAAGTGAGTAAACGATAATTTATACATGTAGGTCGCCATTAATTCCGTAGCCGTACCCGGACCGCCGCCGGTCATAACATAAATTAAATCAAAATATTTGAGGGATCCAATTAAGGACAGGATACACGCTGTGCGAACGATAGGCATTAATAAAGGAAGCGCTACATACTTAAAATATTTACCTCTCGTTGCTCCATCAATAATAGCCGCCTCATAAATATCAGAATCGATACCGCTGTAACCAGCCATAAAATATACCATATAAAACGGTGTATACTGCCAGGCAATAACTCCGATAACAGCGAAAAGTGCCTGCGGAGCCCGGCCTAACAAGTCAATCTTGCCGCCCCCTAAAGCTTTTGAGATGGTAGTAATAATACCGCCGGTAGTCGCTAATGCATAGGAAAATAAAAAACCGATTGCCACGGAGGACATTAAGAGAGGTAAAAACCAGATTACTTTAAATACATTTAATTTCTTGCCTCCTGCATCCAAAAAAGTTGCAAGAGCTACTCCTAACGGAATCTGAATACAGATGGAACATACCATGAGGATCAGATTATTACGAAAGGCTACCCAAAAGTTAATATCAACAAAAAGATCTTTCCAATTACTGAATCCAATAAAAATTTTATCGGAAGAAATCCCGTTCCATTCATATAAGCTGGTGTTAAAAGTAGAGATAATAGGGTATACAATAAATACCAGCATCATTAATATAACAGGTGCAAGAAATACAGTTGCTGCAACACGTGTACTTCTCTGTTTATACCTTAAGAGTGATTGATTTTGATTATTTCTCACGAATACTTACCTCCAATACATTTTAGCAATACACGAAATGGCAGCATGTAAGATTTCATCTTTTAAATTTAGGGCTGCTGCAAAATTAACACTCTTAAACCTCGCTATAAATAAACATACCCGCGAATTTAAAAATTTTGCAGCAGCCCCTGTTTCAGAATTATTTACCTAAGCCATTTTCTTGTTTACATGCTATTAATCTATGCCAGATTTTTGTTAAGCGTCAAAGCGGATTTTCGCAATCCATTACGCTACTTGCTTGTAAGGGTAAATCTACTCAGCCAGATATTTTGCCATTGCATCCTGTAATGTCTTATTTGCTTCCTGAGGTGTCATAGTAAGACCAAATAATTCCTGACAGGTTGACTGATGTGCTTCACTGACTGCCGGCGGTAAGTATTGGTCATACCATAATTGCACGTTACTTGCACTGGAGAAATCTTTCCAAATCTGCTGCATACAAGGATCCTGTATGGTATCACCCATTCCATTAATAGAGGGAATTGTACCGGCTGCTAATTGAGCTTTATTATAAGTATCATCATTGTAATATTGGGTTGCAAGTACAAAAGCTGCTTTTAACTTATCCTGGTCATCTCCTGTATTAAAGGAAAATCCGTTACCAATGGAGGTACCTACTACGATACTTTGATCTGCTTTACTGTTTTCTAATTTAGGGAATGCAAAATAACCAATATTCTGAGTATACCAATCTGCATTATCATTTTTCATAGATGCAGCTTGCCAGGAACCATGAAGCATCATTGCTGCTTCCTCCGTATACATTAATCCTCTGTCCTGACCGTCATCCGTATTCAGACTGTTAACACCATCCGGGAAATAACCTGCTTTCACCCATTTTTGAATGGTATCTGCCGCATATTGAAATGCATCAGATTCGAATGAACCTGTACCATCAACAGCAGCGTTAAATTCTTCAACACCGCCATAACGGGCTGCCAAATACATAAAATACATGGAACCGGTCCATTTATTCTGGTTTGCTAAAGAAAAAGGAATATAATCATTTTCTTTTAACGTGTTTGCAACTGTTTCTAACTCAGAAATTGTAGCAGGAACCTGTAAACCTAATTTTGAGAAAATAGTTTTATTATAGAAAATACCGCTTCCACCGATGCCGCCATAAGGGACTGCATAAATATCCCCTTTATAGGAACTCTGTGCAATTGCAGCATCTAAGAAATCAATTTCACAATAATTATTCATTAAATCGGTTAACGGTACAGCAAAACCGGATTCAATATACTCATTCATAGGACCTCCGCCCCAATGCATATACATATCGGGACATTGTCCGGAACTCATAGCGATAATTAATTTTTCTTTGTAGGTATCATTCTGAATGTGTGTTGTTTTCACTTTAACATTAGGATGATCTTTCATAAAACGGTCTACGGCACCTTGTTGAATTCCATTCGCCGGATCTTCTGTCGCAATGTCCCATAAAGTTATTGTTATATCCTTATCCGGAACCTGTAACTTGCCACCGGCGGTATCCGTAGCTTCCGTCTGTGCTTCTGTCGCAGCTTCCTGTGTTGTATCAGCCTCCGTGGCGGCCTCTTTCGTTTCAGCAGTTTTTTCACCTGCAGCTTCCTGTGTTGGTGTGGATGAAGTTTTTTGTGTATCTCCACCTTTTTTGCATGCCATAAGCGATACAATCATCAATGTAACAATTAGTAATAGTGAAACCAATTTCTTCAATTTCACAACCTAATCCCCCTTTCAAAATGTGTTTTCCTGGAACATCTTTATCATAACATATTTTCCATATATTTGTAATTTAATAAAATATCCATTATCTATAAATTTCTTACCATCTTATTCAGGATTGAATTGTACAACCGGTAATTATATATCAGCCATTGCAAAAGATTAAATCATTAAATACCGAACATTAAAATAGTGTAATCATATATTAAATTAAGTAAATTAGCGAGGATAACTATGATTATACATGTAGTACAGCCCGGTGAAACGATATATAGCATTGCCGTAACATACAATGTATCAGTTACAAGATTGGTTGAAGAAAACGGATTAATAAATCCCGAGAACTTAGTTGTTGGGCAAACAATTGTAATAACCTATCCCAGCCAGGTTTATATAGTACAAGCGGGAGATTCTTTGTCAAGTATAGCAGAGGCATTTGGTGTGACAAGGATGCAATTATTAAGAAATAATCCCTTTTTATCGGATCGGGATGTTATTTACCAGGGAGAAACAATTGTCATTAGCTACGATACTCAGAACAGAACTTCCATCAATGCTTATGCATATCCGTTTATAAATAGAGATGTACTTAGAAAGACTTTACCGTATCTTACTTATCTGACCATATTTAACTATAGGGCTATAGAAAACGGTGAAATTGTCGGAAATGATGAAACCGAAGTCATACAGATTTCGAAAGAATATGGTGTGGCTCCCATCATGTCTTTATCTACGTTAACCTATCAAGGAACCAGTGATATTGAAGTTGTAAACAGTATATTATATAACGAATCAATTTTAAACCAACATATTGAAAACATACTTAGTATCTTGAGATCGAAAGGGTATTACGGCATAAATATTACTTTAACGAATTTAAACCAGGAAAACAGACAGGGCCACGAGAATTATATTACCAGATTATCCAGTCGCTTAAAATCGGAAGGTTTCATTTTATTTATTACTATTAACCCAGAACCTTTATCAGCTCGAATGAAATATCATTTGAACGGGTGGATTATACTGTTTTAGGTCAGGCAGCAGATTATTTATTAATTTTATCGTATGCATGGGGGTTGACTGTAGGCCCTCCTTCCCCTACAACCCCTACCTTTATGAACCAAACTTTTTTAGATTATGCCATAACAATGATTCCATATGAAAAATTATTTACCGGTCTTTCAATCATCGGTTATGTCTGGCAGCGACCCTATATCTTTGGTATATCGACTGCCAATTCCCTTACTACGAATGCAGCTATAGAACTAGCAGTTCAGAATAATGCTACTATTATGTTTGATAATAATTCCCAGGCTCCCTATTTTGAATACACCGAACATTTATCCGATTCACAAGTAAATTATATTGTCTGGTTTAAAGATGCCAGGAGTATAGATGCATTAATGAACTTCGTACCGGAATATGGTATCCAGGGTGCCGGAATCTGGAATATAATGACCTTTTTTGCCCAAATGTGGCTGGTAATTAATTCACAATATGAAATTGCAAAAGTCCTTCCGGAATATTAACCGTAAGAAATATAATAAGATTCGCGGGTCAAAAGCCCAATTTATTTGAGGGCTTTTGACCCGCGAATCTTATTAAAGTATTAATAGAATATACCTGAAAACGGATATAGTGAAAAGGATTGTTTCAAATTCTTAAGTCATTTCACTTTTTATTTCTTAATTTGTCTGCCCTCTTCATCAAGATAATAATCATCGGTATAAATAAGTTGGGAAACAGGTACGATTTTATAACCCTTATCCTCCAAACCGACGATAATACCCTCCAGGGCATCCTTAGTAAATTTAGAACCACAATGAAACAATATAATTGATCCATTTTCTAAATGTTTATGATTTAAGACGGTATCAATAATAGATTCGACCCCATAATCTTTCCAATCCAGGGAATCCACATCCCACGCAATACAGTAATATCCCAGTTCATCTGTCGTTTCAATTAAGGTATTATTGAAATCGCCGTATGGCGGACGGAATAATTTCATCTCTATTCCAGTTAATTCTTTAACTTTGTTTTGCGTTTTTATAATTTCATCCTTACATTCCTCTTTGGTAAGCTGTGACATATGTTTGTGGTTTTCACTGTGATTTCCCAGGTCATGACCTGCTTCGGCAATCGCTCTGACATCCCCTGGGTATTTTTCGATCCAGCCGCCGGTCAAAAAGAATGTAGCCTTTACATTATGTAAAGCCAGTGTTTCCAGAATCTCCTCAGTGTCCTCATTCCCATAAGCAGCATCAAAGCTTAAGGCTACTTTATTTTCTTTCTGATCTACGCAGTTGATAGGTAATCTCTCTGAATTTGCAGAATTAGTAACTGTGACTGCAGCAGGTATGTATTTAATGCCTAATACCATTAGAACAAGGAAGGATAAAACAGCAATTCCTGTTTTAATAAAGAATTTTAATTTATCTTGTTGTTCATTATCCATAGCTACACCATAGAAAATATTGTCAATATTAGTATATTTATTTAAGTGAATAACTATACCTCTATCTTATTTCAGAATTCAGATAATAAATTTTATAAGATGTTGCTTTTCAAACTTCTGATAAAAGAGTCTGTTCTTGCCCCTCATACGATTATAGAATCAGGGTTTTAATCCTTTAATATGTTATTTTGGTTATTTTTAATAAAATCCACAATATCACTGGCCTTGGGAGGGCAGCCCATTACATAAGTCTGACATCCTTTTGTACAGTTGCCTACACCGATTCCGGCACATTTTTTCCCCCGGTACCCTTGGCCAATCTTTATACTCTCTCCTCTAATTCCACCGGCTCTATCAAGTGCATATACAAGTGCAGCATAACAGGCTGAACAGGCACTGTCTGCTTCAATAAATTTGCTTAATTTCTTTACCGTATTACTGTGGCTCACACCCGTCTTTGGCCGGTTCTCTGTACCAAGTTCCAGTTCTTTCGTATCTGCATCCGCATATTTACCAATACCATAAGCTTTTCCAATGCGGATATATTCAATTTCATCCGGTTTAAATCCCATTAACTGCGCACCGAAAGAATCCAGTAATAAGGGATCAAATCCAAGCATAATACGGTTTGCAACGATAGGATTTCCACCCTCTTCAAAAGATAAGTCACCACAGACAGAATCCACAATATGAAGATCCGGACGCAGAACCGTATTTAACAGTGCTATGGGTTTGTCCAGTCCCATGGTATGAAAACGCCTTTTTTCACTGTCAGGTATACACCCTTTCAGATTCTTCATACAGCAGGTCATGCCGGTCTGGCAATGTCCCTTAAGCACCGGAACATTAATCAAATAATCCATATTAAGAGCACTTTCACAAACATTCAGGGAAGTGCCCTTACTTTTAACCTGAACTGCTTTGTCTTTTTTAGTATCATGCAATTTTACACCATACTTTTCTGCCAGTGCTGTATAACCGCAGTTTTTAAATGCAAGTTGTGTACTATCACCCACCCAGGAGCCTTCCAGAATGGTAATATTATTTATTCCGTAAGCCTGCAGATACCGAATGATACCTTCCACAATTTCAGGATGTGTAGTAGCTCCGCCATCAGCAGGGCGGGATACGACAAGGTTAGGTTTAATACCTATTTTCATGGTTGTATTTAATCTGCCGGCTATATTAGCAGCTTCCATTAACTCATATGTCATTTTCTGTAAATTGGTACCATAGTTTATAAATATATCTGTCATTGTGTAATCATCCTTTATTATTAAATTAATTAAAGATCTTTTTAATTTTATATTAAGTATAAAGCAAAAAATGTATCATTTCTATATAAAAATGTTACATTAATGGTTTTGATTTAATAAGGTGGAAAATAACAAAAAGGTATTGAACACTGAACGCCAATACCTTCTCCAATCCTATATTCATATTAAAAATACATATCAATTCACTTACTATCTATTAACCTACGATGAAAAATCCAACGGCAGCAATAATATATACGGATATCAGTTTCAGCCCTTCCATCCAGTTCGTTCTGCCCGCTTTAACAACTTGATTTGCTATAAGGACACTGGAACCAAACAAGAATAATTCAATTGGTTTAAATATAATACTCATAGGAGTAAAGAATAAACTGATAAGTACTGCTACAGGAATTACAAATAATGAAATCTGTAAACTGGATCCGACTGCTATCTCTATTGCAATATCCATCTTATTCTTTAATGCCATAATTACAGCCGTACTATGTTCGGCAGCATTACCAACGATAGGAATAAGTATAATACCGACAAACATTTCAGGAATTCCGGCAGCCTGTGTCATAGGCTCAATACTGTCAACCAATAATTCGGAAAGAATTGCAATTAATACCGTTGCAACACCAAGTACAAAAATACTTACAGGTAAACTCCATTTTGAATCAATATCTTCGGCATGTTCTACACCATAAAGGTCTTTTTGTGAGCGGAATGAATAAATCATACCGATTACATAAATACAAAGTAAAATAACACTTGTTATAACACTAAAACTTTCATATTTAGAAGAAATAAGGTTTTCCGGTACATTAGAAGTAAATACGGCGGGTATTGCCAAACCAAAAACAGCAAATAACAGCATAGTAGCAGTGAAAGTACCAAGTTGGGCATCATATTTCAGTTCTTTATGTTTTAATCCACCAAATAATATACTGCATCCTAAAACTAATAGTATATTTCCTAAAACAGACCCTGCAAGAGATGCCTTTACAACATCAAACAAGCCGGCTCTTATGGCAAAAAAAGTAATAATAAGCTCTGTTGCATTACCAAAGGTAGCATTTAAAAAGCCCCCAAATTTAGGACCTGTATATGCAGCAATTTCTTCGGTGGCATTACCTAGGTATCCTGCTAATGGTACTATGGAAATACAAGTTAAGACAAACATAATGCTTGCACTCCAATGGAATAAAACGCCTAAAAAAGAAAGTGGAACACAAACCAATAATATTTTAAGATACTTCATACATTTGACCTCGCCTTCAATATTTGTGTAATCAAAATTTGCCAACTCCGACTATTATACATCCGTAATACTATGAAATCAACTGTTTATTTTATTAAAATTTCATTTTTTCTACATCTTTCTTTAATAAATTACAAAAAATTTAATATTTAAGGATTTTAACTTTTATACGAAACAATTCTCATGATTGAAAGATATTATCTTAAATTTATTATTAATTTGTCTTTTTAAATTACCAATTTTTTTTCATGGATTTACCTTTCATTTTCCTTAAAATTCAACAATTCCCTGGAAATTTAATTCTTCTAATCTCACGGAGGTTAAATTCTTATATAAATCTATGTAATTATATGTGAAATTGGTCAGAATGTTAAAAAAAGCTTGTCTTAAAATCATATATATATTAAAAATCTACTTTCAAAATGTAAATGCCGAAAATTTCTTTTGTATCCGTATCATAATTTACCCGACAGATAAATATATTTATATTTAAAGTGTGCATTCCCACTGTTATCTTTTACCGGTTCACCAAATTTCTTTTCAAATCCACTTATAGGGTCACCAATTTTTAATCCGTTTATTTCTATATCATTGTTCATGATATAGATCTGATTGGCAAGTGAATATTTTCCGAACCGAACCCGGATTCCGTAATTGGTAAATTTAATCCGATTATTCTTTGGGTTAAGATTTATTAATAATTTGATTGTCAAAAGTCTAATCCAGTATTTGGATTCCATACAGGTTTATGTATTCTCAATTAATTTTTAAGTAAAAAATATTCACGAAATGTTCATGATTCAGCCACGAAATAAACATATATGACTGATATAATAAAATCATAGAAATTCAGTTACACTCAAAATTACTAATAAGAAAACTTTTTCATAAAATAAAGCCTGGTAGTTTCCCTCCCCCTACCGGGCTTCTCCTCTGTCTATACACCAAAAATTCTGATGTATAATACATATACATCAGAATTTAAAATCAGCAAAACATCTTATATCTAAGAATGCTCACGTTCGTTTATGAGAAGAATTCTATCCAAAACCGTTTTGTATACCAGCACTATCTGGGCATCGATAAAACAATATTTATTTACAATAAACTGATAGGTTTTACCGATAAAACAAAAACTCATTAAAAGGATACTTAAAAATGTTATAAGCGGTTGAATATCCTTTGTTAATATATAAAAAATAGCTCCTATAAAAAATAAAAATGAAAAAAAATACGTTTTGCAGATACGCATAGCTAAAAACATGGTATCATTTAAACGCTCCTGCATCTTCTTAATTACAATTCTATCTTTATTTTTCAGATGTTCATAAATATCATTGTATATTTCTTTACTGTCAAAAGCCTTGTTTTGTATACTCTTCTGGCAGACAAAGAAGTATTTATTGTAATTATTTTCGCCAAGTTCTTTGCTTATTAATTTTTTAAAAATGCTTGCCATGCTGATACCATCCTCTCATCTATTTTATGACTCACACAAATATTTTTTTATGCTTTAGATATTAGATGTTTCTCATAGTATTTGTATCTTCGTGAAAAGTAGCCTCTGTAAATCCTGAGAATTCTGCCTTTTATAAGAAAATTTTTAAATTTAAATATTCACAAAATGTTCATAAATCATCCATACAATAAACATATATGTCTATTATAATAGAAATATGGTAATTGAGTTACACATAATAATGCTAATAAGATAATTTTTTTCATAAAACAAAGCCTGGTAGTTACCCTCCCCCTCTACCGGGCTTCTCCTCTGTCTTGCGGTATTTTTTCCCTAAATTTCAACGGTGAGTTCCCATAATAACTGTCTTTAAATATCAAAATAATTAAAATAATTTTAATATATTTAATATTATTACAAATTTACTCATTCCATATGTTACGATTACATTGATATTTTAAAAATTACAATAAATTTAAATTTGCACTTTTCTTAGACATTAAACTTTGTTATAATGATTTTTAAAGTAAATAATTCTGTTCATTTATAGGAACAAAAGTATATTAAGTCAAAAATTTTTGGAGGCAATGTTATGTCTAAAGTTATTATTATGGATCACCCATTAATTCAGCACAAAATCGGCATTATGAGGCGCAAAACTACTTCAACAAAAGAGTTTCGCGATTTGGTTTCCGAGGTTGCCATGTTGATTTGCTATGAGGCAACGAGAGAACTTCCTCTTGCTGATATCGAGATAGAAACACCTCTCGTTAAAACCATAGCACATGAGATAGCAGGAAAGAAACTCTGTATTGTACCGATTTTAAGAGCAGGCCTTCATATGGCCGATGGTATATTGAACCTGATTCCTAATGCTAAGGTTGGTCATATTGGTTTATATCGTAATGAAGAAACCCTTGAACCAGTAGAATATTTCTGTAAGCTTCCAGTAGATGCTGATGAAAGAGAGATTTTCGTTGTGGATCCTATGCTGGCAACCGGTGGTTCAGCAAGTGCCGCGATTACATTATTAAAAAATAAAGGAATCAGCAAAATACATTTCTTGTGTCTGATTGCTGCACCGGAGGGTGTAAAACGATTAACTGAACTTCATCCGGATGTTGATGTTTATATTGGTGCTTTGGATGAAAGATTAAACGAGCATGGTTATATCCTTCCCGGACTTGGTGATGCTGGTGACAGAATCTACGGTACTAAATAATTATATACCATTAATATTAAAAAAGTGCTTATCTCCAGGTAAAATGGACGATAAGCACTTTTAGTTTCTGATAAATTATAATAAATCTACTTATTTATATGGTTGAAAATTTGAAAACTGTAACAAAATCATATTCGTTACCTGCTTTTAATGCACAGGATGGGAATTCCGGTTTATTGCAGGAATCAGGGAAATACTGAGTTTCAAAGCATGCTCCGGCACGTTTTTCATATACAAAACCACCTTTACCGGTTTCCGCACTCAGGAAATTCGCAGTGTAGAATTGGATTCCCGGCATATTCGTAAATACTTCCATCTTCCTTTTACTCTTCTCATCGACTAATTCGCCGACTTTTTCCACTTCACTTCCGCTGATATTCAGAACAAAATTATGATCATATCCTCCGGCTTGCTTTAAAGGGCCATAATTTGCATCGATATCTTGTCCGATAGGTTTTAACTTTCTAAAATCCATAGGTGTTCCTGTAACATCACTTAATTCACCGGTAGGGATAAGTACATCATCCGTAGGGGTAAATTTGTCCGCATCCAGCATAACCAGCTGATCCAATACGGAACCGGATTTATGTCCTGCTAAATTAAAATAGGAATGGTTGGTCAAATTTACTATGGTATCCTTATCGGAAACTGCAAGATATTCAATCACTAATTCATTATCATCCGTTAAGGTATATGTTACACTGATATCCAGGTTTCCAGGAAAACCTTGTTCCATATGAGGACTTAGTCTTGAGAATTCAATGGAATCTGAATCTTCCTCTTCAAAAGTCTCAACCTCATAAATAAATTTATTATATCCTTTGGAACCACCGTGTAAGTTATTCGGTCCGTCATTTTTCTCCAGTTCATACTTTTTACCATTTAATTCAAAAGCGGCTCCGCCAATACGGTTAGCATGACGTCCGATAAAAGAACCAAATCCTGGTTTATTCATTTCATAACCGGTTACATCATCATATCCTAAAACTACATCATCAAAATTACCGTTTTTATCGGGAACGTTGATATTTACGATATTAGCACCAAAATTGGTAAAGCTGACCGTCATGCCATTTTTATTTTTTAAAATAAAAAGAGAAGCTTCTACTCCCTCTTTGGTTTTTCCAAATGACTGTTTCTGTATACTCATGGTAATTTCTCCTTCTGCGAACAAACATTTATTTAATTACTAGAATAATCCACTTTGAAAAAAAGTGCAAGATAATTTTGTATAAAAATCAAGTATTTTTTAATCAGGATTGACAAGTAAAATAGGTAATGTTATACTTCAACTATCCAAATAAGCATCTATAGAATTAGAATAATTATATAAAATTTTCATAACGGTTTATATGAAAATTTTGAATATAATGTATTTCAAGTGGTTGCTTATCTGACATATCCGTATTAATGACAGGTAAGTGACATAATAGGGAAACAGGTTGAAAGCCTGTACGGTCTCGCCGCTGTATATGAGGAGTTTACTGAGGCAGTATATAACTGTAAAAATCACTGAGTATTTTTACTTGGGAAGATCCACAGTAAATGTTGATACATGAGTCAGAATACCTGCTTGATAATCGTACTGATTTATCCACGAGGATTTGGGAAAAAGTACAATAATATATTGGTATTTTATTTTTGTTACCTGTAAATGGATTTTTTATTTTGTTATTTCTGTAATTCTGTTGTTATCTCCTTTACCCGAACATTAATATTCTCCAATCGTATTGTATCTGTTATCAGTTCCTAACCCTCCTGGCATAGGAGCTTTTTTTATTGTATCTATTTTAATTAATAATAGATACTTTCGAAACAAACTATTATGCATTTAATGCAATTTGGGAACTGAATCCTGCCCATAAAGCAGCTGAAGCTATGAAATTCGATACGAGAGACCTTTTGACCCTCAAATCCAATTAATAATAAGAAAGGGAGAAAATATGGAGAATAAAAAGAATATAAGAAATGTAATATTAGGTTTACTGGGCTTGGTAATAATCGCTGCCGTTATGTTTTTAATTTATAACCACTTTAAATTAAAATCGGTAGAAGGTACAAAACATATCGTTGCAGAAGTTATACTTGATGACGGTACAAGTAAATCCTATGATATAAATACAGATGAGAAATATCTTAGAGGTGCCTTGGAAAAAAACGGACTTATTTCAGGAACAGAATCCGAATATGGTCTTTATGTAACTACAGTGGATGGTAAAACTACAGATGAATCAAAGCAGGAATGGTGGTGTTTTACCTTAAATGGCGGAACCATTAATACCAGTGTGGATGCAACTCCAATAAAAGACGGAGATCATTATGAAATTACTTTAACAGTAGGTTGGTAGTCTAAAAGGGGCTGTTTCAAAATAGTCAATTTACTAAACTTGTGTCTAGAATATGCTTTATATTTTGAATTTTGCAACAGCCCCTTTCACACTCCTTATTTGGGCATTATCGTAAGCTGGCTTGCGATATGAATGGGTATAAAGATGAAAATAAAAGATATCGCTATAATAGGTATGTTCAGTGCTTTACTAGTTACCGTACAGTACAGCCTGGCTTTCCTTCCTAATATTGAACTGGTCTCCTTATTAATAATCGTATTTACATTGACATTGCATAAAAAAGCCCTTTATATCATTACCGTATTTATTATTTTGGAGGGATTTCTCTACGGTATTGGGTTATGGTGGATAAATTATCTTTATGTATGGTTTATCCTGTACTTATTAGTTGCATTTTTCCAAAAAAAAAGTTCTTCCTTACAGTGGGCAATTATCTCCGGTGGTTATGGACTTTCATTTGGTGCATTATGCTCTATCCCATATTTTTTTATGGGATTATCGGGAGGTACGATAAGAAATGGCTTTCAATCTGCTTTTGCTTATTGGATAGCCGGAATTCCTTTTGATATTGCACATGGCATTGTTAATTTTGCAGTGGCTTTAGTACTGTTTAAACCGGTTTATAAGATTGTAGAGCAGCTGACAAGGAGAGGCAATAATATAATAACAAATTAAAAAAGGTTATCCCAAGGGATAACCTTTAATCAATTTCGTTCCTAACAATATAGCTTATTTCTGTATAAAAATGTTAAAAATAATAATTCTTAAAATTTATATATATAGAAAAAGGTACACTGAAAACTATGTTGATTATAATTTAGTTACGTTAGTAGCTTGAGGACCTTTTGCTCCTTGAACAACATCGAAAGCAACTTCTTGTCCTTCTTCTAAAGACTTGAATCCTTCCATGTTAAGACCTGAATAATGTACGAATACATCATTGCCTTGTTCATCAGAGATAAATCCAAAACCTTTTTGATTGTTAAACCATTTTACTGTACCTTTGTTCATGTTAATTCCTCCAAATAAATTAAAATTACTGTTACATAATAGTGACAGCTATAATCGAATTGCATCTACTGCAACACATTAATCATATCACTTATTACTTGTTCTGTCAAATATTATTTTGTAGATTTTCATGCGAAATTATACCTTTTTCAAATATTTTTTGTTTGAATTTTTTTGTTTTTTTATATATTATTGAAATAGATTATAATAATTAAATGAGTTATTATAACATAATTTCTCTAGGATAAACAGTATACGATTGTACTAAAGCTACATTTTGTTGCTTTATCAGATATTTTGTAATCAACTTGATATAATAGATAGATTGGTATAATTTAATAAGTACTTAATACTACTGATGAAAGAGATAATGCCATATAAACACTAGAATATATTATAATTGAATACTTAATGTAATATCAACTTTCAATTAAAAGAAAAGTATATAAATTCGCAAGGGGGTTTGGCATGTCTGAATTATTATTGAAAGACAAATTACGCGAATTGCGTACCAGAATGCATTTAACCCAAAGTAAAGTCGGCCAATACCTGAATATGACACGACAGGGTTATGCCCATTATGAAGCAGGCTTACGAAATCCCGATTATCATACACTTTTAAAACTTTCCAAGTTATATCAAGTAGATATCGGAGATTTAATCAATAACCAAACTACGCCGATTATACATGAAACTCTTCATGAAAATGTAGATTATACCATAAAGCCTGGTAACCTGAAACCAAATAACACACCATCACGTGTAATTCAATTAACCAGTGATGAAAAAAAACTATTTAACCTTTATAGTAAATTAAGTTCTGCTGAAAAAAAAGAGTTATTAGCTACGTTGGAGTTAAAAGTAAATGAAACCAAAAAAAATAATAAATGATATCGATTATTCAATAATAAAATATATAAATGAAAAAGCTGTTGCTCATTCAAGTTATTTCAAACATAAATATTACTTGTAAACTATTTACAAAATGTTATTTATGGATAAACCGGAATAAGCAGCAGCTTACTTTTTAAATATTTTATTAACTTAATCTATATGATAAGCTTCTTCTGTAGTTAACATTTCAAAGTTATTCTTATGTAATGCTTCCAGAGCCGTCTTGCTATTGGATACTTTTAGTACCATGGAACCGATTTCACTGGAGGATAATGCATACATATATTCTACGCTGATACCGGCTTCCGCCAGTACCTTAAATAATTGGTGAAGCATCCCGACTTTGTGGGGAAGTTTAACTGCTATGACTTCCGTCAAACTTGCTGAGAAACCTGCTTCTTTTAATACTGTTCTGGCTTTTTCCGGCTCTGATACAATCATTCGAAACATTCCATACTCGGACGTATCCGCTAAACTGGCTGAAATAATATTAATATTGTTCTCATTAATAGTTTCCGTTACTTTCTCCAGTCTGCCTTCTCTGTTTTCAATGAATACTGATAACTGTTTAATCAACATATAACACCTCTTTTATAATTTTATTAAGGGTTGAGTGTGAAAAGTTCAATTTGGTTTCAAGGAAATGCGGGTATTTGTACTATATAATTTTATATCAATTTACGCTTGTCGATTACACGTTTGGCTTTTCCTTCACTTCTCTCAATGGTTTTCGGCTCCACCAGTTTAACTTTAACTGCCAGACCAAGCGCGGCCTGGAGTACATGTGCAATCTTTTTTGTTAAGTCTTCCAGAATTTTAATTTCATCTGAGAAGAATCTCTCTTCTACCTCTACCCATACTTCCAAAACATCCAAATTATTTATCCTGTCAACGATAAGCAGGTAATGAGGGCTGGTCTCTCCGATTTCCAAAAGTGCTGCTTCCACCTGGGATGGAAATACATTAACTCCTCGAATTATTAACATATCATCGGAACGTCCTTTAAATCTGGAGATTCTGGCTAATGTCCGCCCACATTCACATTTATCATAAGTTATGCTGGTTAAATCCTTGGTACGGTAACGGAATAAGGGCAGCGCCTCTTTGGTAACAGTGGTAAATACCAGCTCTCCTGTTTCACCTTCTGCAACGGGTTCCAATGTCTCCGGGTTAATAACTTCCGGTATAAAATGATCTTCATAGACATGAAGTCCATTATGGTATTCACAGTCAGCTGCAACACCCGGTCCCATAATCTCACTTAATCCATAGATATCATAAGCCTTAATATTCAGTTTCGTTTCAATCTCTTTACGCATGTTCTCAGTCCAGGGTTCAGCGCCGAGAATAGCCGCTTTTAGTTTAATTTTATCAATTTTGCCTGCTTCCTGTAACGTTTCTGCTATATGGAGTAAATATGACGGGGTACAGGCAATAACCGTACATCCAAAGTCTTCCATCATGGTTATCTGTTTTTTTGTATTTCCGGAAGACATGGGTATTACGGTTGCTCCCAGATTTTCCGCACCATAATGTACCCCTAGTCCGCCTGTAAATAAACCATATCCATAGGATACCTGTATCTTATCACTCTTTCCGACGCCCGCCATAGCTAATACTCTTGCAACACATTCCTGCCAGATTTCAATATCCCTTCTGGAATACCCTACAACAGTAGCTTTACCCGTTGTACCGGAAGATGCATGTACTCTTACAATTTCAGACTGTGGAATTGCAAATAAACCAAACGGATAATTATCTCTTAAATCATTTTTTGTAGTAAAGGGAAGTTTATTTAAATCTTCAATACCCCTGATATCACCGGGTTCCAAACCTAACTGCTGCATTTTTTTACGATAAAATTCAACATTATGATAAACTCTGTCTACCATTTTAACAAGTCTGGCACTTTGAAGATTTCTCATTTCATCGCGGCCCATACATTCTTTTGTTTCATTCCATATCATAATTAAACCCATTGCATAACACATCTGCTCACAGATGTGTTACTGCCATAAAATGTGAAACAACAAGTTTCACAGGTTGAAAGAATCTATTTATGGCATTCCTTTCTTTTCTTATATTTTCTTCAACCTAGCTACCTAACTCTCATACATAACGCATCTGTTGGCAGATGTATTACTGCCTAACATAATTATGCTTTTTGGTTCATTCACACTAACGCCCATGCCCTTTGGGCAAAAATCGTGAAGAATAGCGTCTTTTGCTATTCTTTTAATGGCTCGCATGTTGTTGGCGAGACTATTCACACTATTTCTTCCTGGTCTATCACTTTAACCCCATTTGCCTTTAAGGTTAAATAACCTTTTTCCATATTATCCAAATGAATTACCATAAGCGGAGACTTGCCGTCCCTGATTACAAAGGAATATATGTAGTTGATAGTTAAACCGGCAATTGAAATAATATTCAGTACCCTGTCAAGATCCCCCGGTTTATCTTCCAATTCTACTGCTAATACATCCGTAATCTTAACTACAAACCCTTTACTGGTTAAAATCTCCTTCGTATATTCCGGTTTATCCACAATCATACGCATAATACCAAATTCAGGAGAATCAAAGGAAGATATGGCTCTTAAATTAATTCCATTCTCTCTTAATACTGTTGTTATCTTCGCCAGACTGCCAATTTCATTTTCTACAAAAACCGAGAGTTGTTTCAGCATGATTTCCTCCTTTTATGAAAGGGTTTGAAGATTATATCCTGCTTCAAAAGCCTGTTTGTTAATATCTATTGTTTTCGGCGGTACGGTATTTTCAATTACTTTCAGCCATTCTTCTTTCGTAAAGTTCATGTGCTGAGCTGCTATACCCAGTATGATTATGTTAAACGTTTTTGTATTACCCAATCTCTTGGCTTCATTAATGGCATCTACCTGAATCACCTTAAATTTCTTGGAAAGATTCTCTATAATATTTTCCGGATATTCTGTAGCTCCGATAACCACAGGCATGGGATCGATTCTTTGATCATTTATGATTAAAACACCGTCTTCTTTCAGAAAATGAGCATATCTTAAAGCTTCCAGCCTTTCAAAAGCGATTAACACATCTGCCTGACCGGCTTCTACAATCGGTTCTGCAACTTTATCCCCGAAACGCACGAAAGTAACAACACTTCCGCCTCTTTGAGCCATACCGTGTACCTCGGATAATTTTACGTCATAACCTGCCTGCATGGTAATACCGCCTAATATACGGCTTGTAAGCAGAGTTCCCTGACCACCGACACCAACAATCATAATATTCTTAGTTTTCATGTCATTACACCTCTACTTTCTCTATCGCATTAAATTTACATAAGCCATAACATAATCCGCAACCGTTACACATGGTTTCATTTATTCCGGTAGTACCGTCTTCTTTTTTCGTAATGGCCGGACAACCGGGTTTTAAGCACATTCCGCATTTTTTACATGCTTCAGCTTTTACTCTGTACTGACTGCTTATTTTTTTCTTATTTAATAACACACAAGGTGCTTTTGTGATAATGACAGAAATCTCATCTCTGGCAGTCTCTTCTTTTATAACCTTTGTTAGCTGATCCGTGTCAAATGCCGGAACCACTACCACATGGTTAATTCCTATGGACCTGCAAAGTCCTGGAATATCAATAGAATAGGTTACATCTCCCATTAAAGTTTTACCGGTGGCAGCATGATCCTGATGACCGGTCATACCTGTGGTTGAATTATCCAGAATTAATACGGTTCCGGTACTTTGGTTGTATACCATATTCATTAATGAATTAATACCTGTATGAAGAAAAGTGGAATCACCGATAACAGCCACCCAGTTTTTGATATAATCCTTACCCTTTGCTTTTTCCATTCCATGTAAGGTACTGATACTTGCTCCCATACATACCGTGGTATCTACTACACTTAACGGAGCTACTGCACCAAGAGTATAACAGCCGATATCTCCTGCCGCATGTATTTTTAATTTATTTAATATAGAATAAACGCTTCTGTGCGGACATCCCGGACACAGAATCGGCGGCCGTTGTGGTACTTCTTCCGGTTTATTTAATTTTAGTTTTTCTCCAAGTATGGCTGTCCTCAGTAAATTGGCACTGTATTCACCCTGAAGCGTAAAGATTTCCTTACCGATTGCTTTAATTCCCCAGGATTTAACCTGCTCTTCAATTATTGGATCTAATTCTTCCACTATGTATAATTTATCAACTTTAGCTGCAAATTCTTCAATTAATTTTTTTGGAAGAGGATTCACTAAACCTAATTTTAATACGGAAGCATCCGGCAATGCTTCTTTTACATATTGATACGGAATTCCAGAGGTAATGATGCCGATTCCGGTATCCTGATATTCTACTTTGTTAATCGGAAAACCGCACCCATCTTCCGCTAATGCAATCTCCCTTTGTTCCACCACCACATGCCTGTTTTTTGCATTTCCCGGCATCATAACATTTTTTGCAGTGTTCCTTTCATAGGGTTTATCCTCCGGTTCAAACCTGTCATCTAATTCCACCATACCCTGGGAATGGGATAATCTTGTAGTACTGCGTACGATTACCGGCGTATCATATTTTTCACTTAAATCAAAAGCATATTTCATAAATTCTTTTGCTTCCGCACTGTCGGACGGCTCTAAGACCGGTACTTTGGCAGCTCTGGCAACTGCTCTGGTATCCTGTTCATTCTGGGAACTATAAAGACCGGGGTCATCGGCAACTACTGCAACCAATCCACCTGTAACACCAATATAGGAAACGGTAAATAAGGGATCTGCCGCTACATTTAACCCAACATGTTTCATAGAAGCCATGGCACGGACACCGCTCATGGAGGCTCCTATGGCTACCTCCATAGCCACTTTTTCATTGGGTGACCACTCAGCATAAATCTCCTTATATTTAATAATGTTTTCACTTATTTCTGTACTTGGTGTCCCGGGATAAGCCGCGGAAACTTTAACTCCTGCTTCATAGGCACCCCTGGCAAATGCTTCATTTCCCAACATGATTACTTTGTCTTTCACTATAATGTCTCCTTTCATTTAATGAGGCTTTATTGGTAATTGCAAAACTATGTAATTTTTCGAATATACCAACTGATACGAATTCTTATAGCCTCAATCTGCCTTTCATGTGTATATTAATGAAACCCGCTTGGCAAAGCCAAGCTCTTTAACTCAAATTTCTTAGATCTGTGACTCGCTTGGCAAAGCCAAGCTCTTTAACTTAAGTTTCGCAGATCTGTGACTCGCTTGGCAAAGCCAAGCTCTTTAACTTAAGTTTCGCAGATCTGTGACCCGCTTGGCAAAGCCAAGCTCTTTAACTTAAGTTTCGCAGATCTGTGACTCGCTTGGCTTTACCTTCAAATCGCTGCAGGCTTCTTGGCGCTACCAGTTTAATATTAGCATCCAGACCCAGAACAACTTTTAAGTTACCGTGAATTTTTTTATTTAACTCTTCTAATCTGGCATAGGATTCTAGTAAGGTATCGTCTACTAATTCTACCTTAATTTCCATTGTATCAAGATGGTTTTTTCTATCTACAATAATTTCATAATGAGGACCGATTTCAGAAGTTTTTAATAATACTTCTTCTATCTGGGAAGGAAATACATTAACTCCTCTTATAATCAGCATATCGTCGGAACGGCCGGATAAGTTCTCCATTCTTACCGTAGTTCTTCCGCATTTGCAGGGTTCATACATAAGTCTTGTGATATCCTTTGTCCTATAACGGATTAATGGGAGAGCTTCTTTGGTGATACAGGTAATAACTAATTCGCCCTTGAAACCTTGAGGTAATACTTCACCGGTTGCCGGATCAATTATTTCAGGAATGAAATGATCTTCGTTAATATGCATTCCCTTTAGTTCCAGACATTCTCCGGAAACACCCGGACCCATTAACTCACTCATACCATAGTTTTGGGTTACCTTCATATTTCTTCCCCAAAGTTTATACATCTCTTCTCTCATAGGTTCCGTCATACCCTCACCACCAAATAAACCTATTTTAACCTTTAGATCCGTTGCCGGATCAATCCCCATATTTTTTGCAACTTCTGCGATATGTAAGGCATAGGAGGGAGTGGCAACCAATAATGTGGTTTCAAAATCTTTCATATACATAATCTGTTTTTGTGTATTACCGGATGAAGTAGGACAGACGCTGGCACCTAAATTCTCCAAACCATAATGAAGTCCCAAAGCTCCTGTGAACATCCCGTAGCCAAAACAGATCTGCGCCACATCTTCTTTTGTGGCACCGCCTAATACCGCTATTCTGGTGACTAATTCGGTCCAGACTTTTAAATCTTTTCTGGTATAACCAACTACGGTAGGTTTCCCGGTTGTACCGGAAGAAGCATGTATACGCACCAACTCACTTTTTGGTACTGTAAATAAGCCAAAGGGATAATTATCTCTTAAATCCTTTTTATTAGTGAATGGTAGATTCTTTAAATCTTCCAGTGATTGAACATGTTCCGGTTTTATCCCGTTTTCTTCCATCTTTATACGATAAGCCGGAACCTTATCATATACACGCTTTACCGTTTCTTTTAATCTTGCCAGCTGAAGTTGTTCCAGTTCAGCTCTCGGCAAACTTTCTTCTTTTGCCCAAATCATAAATCAGCCTCCATATTTTCGGTTTTGTTAAATATATATTCAATATGTGCTTGTTCATAAAGCCTTGTTACCAGGCTTACAACATATAATACCAGAATCGGTATTATCATTGCACAGGCACTTACCGTCGTAATCATAGGACTGTTGATGGAATATTTCATAACACCCACTGCCATTATTATTATTGCGGATATTATACTTGCATACACACCAGTTTTCGTTGCGTTTTTCCAATACAGACCCATTAAATACGGAGCCAGCATACAGCCGGACACCACTCCCCAGGAAAGGGAATTCAGACTTAATATAGGGCTGTTACCCGTAGCCAGAAAATAAGCAGCAGCTACAAATACGATACAGCATATCCGAAGCAGGGTAACTGTATTTTTATCGTTTAATTTATCACCGGTTATAGGTTTTACCAAATCCATTACAAAAGTCGTACTGGACGCAAGCACTATGGATGCCAGGGTTGACATGGACGCTGCCAGAATAACAACTAATAAGATTCCGATAACAATCTTTGGAAGCGTTTGGTTAATTACCATTGGTACAATCTTATCATAAACCAATTTACCATCTACTGTAAATTTATTTTCGTCATTATTGAGAATTAAACGGCTCATGGTGCCCATTGTATATGCTCCCGTTGTAATAATTACCGCAAATAGAGTGGAAACGATTTTTGCAGTAGGAATGGATTTTTCGCTTTTTATGGTATAGAATTTACTAACCATCTGCGGCAGTCCCCAGGTTCCTAAGCTGGTCATTATTACCAGGGATAAAATAGGCAACGCGGTATCTTTCGTTAATGGTTTAATTAAATCCGGGTCAATATTCTTTAGACCCTCGATACCGTGGGTAATTCCATTTACTTCAGGAGCTGCCACGATAAAATATATTAAAAGGCAAACACCAATTATCATAATAACACCTTGTATAAAATCAGCTATGGATGCGGCTATAAATCCCCCTGTAAATAAATATAAGGCTGTGATTACTGTCATAATTAACATAATTACTCTTTCATTCATATTAAACGTAATTTGAAACAGATATCCCAGTCCTTTGTATACAGACGCTGCATACGGAACTAAAAAGACAAAAATAATCAGGGAAGAGATAATCTTAAGTTTCGGATCTTTATAACGAATACCAAAAAACTGAGGCATGGTGGCTGCTCCCAGCCTTTGTGTCATTTCTCTTGTCCTTGCTCCTAGTACTTTCCATGCTAAATATGTACCTAACAGTGAATTACCGATTACTATCCAAAATGCTCCAAGTCCAAAGGTCCATCCGTTTTTACCTGCATGTCCGATTAAAATAACCGCAGAAAAATAAGCCGTACCATAAGAAAATGCCGACATCCATGACGGAATGGAACGCCCCCCTAAAGCGTAATCATTGACATTTTTCGTACGGGCTTTCGAATAGAAACTAACCCCCATCATGATTGCTAAATAAACAACTAAGCAGATTATGTACTCCATATACCTTCTCCTTATATAATAAATTGTTGCGCTTTGCTGTGTTACGGTTTAAAGCGTTTAAACATCACAGCTTTAGTGCGTTAAATTTATTATACTCTAGATAAGTTTTGTTTTCAATGAGACATTTAAAATCTGCCATATATATTTTTATGTAAGTCATTTCTTCCTTATACAGAAAGATTTAGGCTTTAAAAAAACTCCATTCTTATAATGTGAGCAAAAAAATAATCAGTATTACCTGTATAATCAAGATTGCCGGCATACCAATCATAAAACGGTAATGTTTCGTTTTATGATGAAAGAGGAACATACCTAAGATGGATCCGACACTTCCTCCGATTATTGCAAAAGTAAAAAGTGTTTTCTCCTTTATCCGCCATTGATTTTTCTTAGCTTTCTGCTTATCAATACCCATAACCAGGAAACCTGCGAGATTAATTACAGTTAAATATACGATACAAATTAAAAAAAGTAGTTTCATTTATTACTTTATTCCTTTCTTACCGCTATCTCTTTATATTTTATAGTTCTTCTATTAACTTACCAATCCATTAATTATTTTACATTGGTGTGGAAATAAAGTCCAGGCAAAAATTACTATAATTATTATTTCCGTTGCTTGTTATAATTTTACAGAATATAATCTTATTGGAAATAGTTTTTTTGATTTCAGATAAAGGCGGTATTCTGAGCCATACAATTGAAATCATAATAAAAGCATAAAGGAGATAGCATGAAAGAAATAGAAACGCAAAGGTTACGTCTCCGCAGCTTCAGACCTGAAGACTGGAAAGATTTACATGAATATCTTTCCGATGAAGATGTGGTAAAATTCGAACCTTATGAAACATATACGGAAGAAGAAAGCAGGCAGGAAGCTATTAACCGTTCCGGCAACGACGCTTTTTGGGCTGTTATATTAAAAGAAAATAATAAATTAATCGGAAATATTTATTTTGAAAAACAGGAATTTGAAACTTGGGAAATCGGTTATGTCTTTCATACCGCTTACCAGAAGTTTGGTTACGCTACGGAAAGTGCACGGGCTATTATGGATTATGCCTTTTATAATCTTAATGCAAGACGTATTGTCGCAAGATGCGATACGAAGAATACGGCATCATGGAAACTTCTGGAACGTCTACATATGAGGAGGGAAGGTCATTACCGTAAACTAAGATATTTTAAAATGGATAAAGAGAATCTTCCCATCTGGATAGATGCTTATGAATACGCAATTCTATCTGAAGAATGGAATCAAAATTAAAACAAGAGATTTATTTAAATTCCAGGGCTGCTTAAATCTTATGCAAGTTAAGCTGTAGTAAGATTTTTAGGCAGCCCCTTAAAGAGTTCCATATTTTATATAGCAGAAACAGAAGTATAGAATAGTTATTTGAGTTCTATATGATTTATATTTAAAAGATCAGCAACCTTTCGGAAAAGTGAGGCATTATGGCCAACTGACATCGCAAAATGATGGGTCGGCGCTTCAGTAAACCACTGTTCCATATAGGTATCCGGATCTTTTTTGAATTTAACCGGAGTTTGTGTATTTCCAATGGTCATAATCGTACCATCGGTAGATTCTGCTTCACTGGATATCATCTTTAATTTGCCGTCACCGGTTTGTGTCATATTTAAAGTTGTAATATTTCCTGTTCTTACCTTTGCTTCCACGGAAACGCCTGTGCCCTGTTTCCCATGATAAAGCCCCATTCCTCTTAAAATCGGTTTTCCTTTAGCAATCTCCAGATGGAATGGTCCGTCATGTCCTAAAAGTATCGTTCCGTCCACATAGTCAGTAACAACTATTTCACAGAAACTTCCGCCGACACCTAAAATATCACAAATTTTCATAGCAAGGGCTGTTTTTAAATCACCCTCACCGGAGCAAGGTATCCCTTTTGCTGTTAATAAGGAATGTCCAACAATAAAACCACCCTGTAATTTTTCATATTCACCTTCGGGTGCGCCGTGGTAATAATAGGTTAATGAATCCAGATTATATTCTTTTACCAATCTTTCCTGAGCAGCAGCAACTTTAGCTGACCAATAAAGCTGTTCCTCGGTAGGTTTTTTTGCAATGGGATCCGCCGCAGAATCTTCACTGATTTCAAACATATTATATATTTCCGATATTTTATCTTTAATTTCCTCCTCTGTTACCAGTTTCATCTGACGGTCTAAATCGCACATCTCCAATACTTCAATATGAACACCTGTCTGGGCTTGTACCATAGTAAAATCGCTGTACATATCAAGCATTCCGCTGTAAGTATTACCTAGGAAACCAAATCTGGCATGGCTTAATGCACTTTTTACGCCTGCGGCTTTTATCCATTCTTCTATCTCTCTCCATGCACGTACTGCTTCCGGTCTATTTTCTGTTACTTCATCGGTCAGAGAAATATCAGTTGTATAATTAAGACCTAGTAAACCATTTATAACACGATATTTTATACCTGCACGGTTAAATGCATTGGAAATTTCCGGTACCACACAGGCTCCGCAAAAAGCGAGCCATTCTCCGGTGGTTGTTTTTTCATAATTAATTCGTGCTGTAGGCTGTAAATTAAGTACAACAACCGGTGCCTTTGAAGCCTGATGTACCGGAAGTACACAGTCACTGGTAACATAAGTACCACTGTGACAAAAGATCAAGTCCACCTTGTTTTCATTAAAATAATCACCGGCATTTCTTCCGGAATCTGCGGTATCCACTAACCCATAGTTAAAAATTTCCGCATTGGCGAATCCGGCCATTTTATTTTCAATAAATTTTCCGTATTCCATCATTCTTTCTTTTAATCCGGGAAACTGGCTCCAATAAGTTTTTAGCCCTACGGTATATAATCCGATTCTCGGCTTTTTTGTTTCTTTTATATGCATCATTTTTGACATATGATATCCTCCTGTTTTTCATATTATCTTGTAAATGTTACTGATTGCTGATATACTGATTATATCAGCATATTAAGAAATATACATCCAAGTATATTGGCTAAAAATAATAGTATCTTGTTTAATTAAATTAATAAAATTGGAAAATACATGGGGTGTAATATGAAAGATTATTTAGAACGTATCTCACTTACCTTATCCGAAAATTCAATACGTTTAATCGAAACAGCCAGCCAGACAGCTAAAAATAATTATCTGTATATACAGGAAGCCGGATATTTTCAAACAAGATACCCTTATTTTACAGAGCGGCAGAATTTGAATTCCTTTCTGCTGGTTTATACCCTATCCGGTAATGGACGTCTGCTTTATGAAGAAAAGGAGTATATTTTAGGTAAAGGAACCGTATTTCTTCTTAATTGTATGAATCATCATTATTATGAATCCTCTAAGGATGAACCCTGGGAAATCTTATGGATTCACTTTAACGGTTTCAATGCTTCTGTTTTTTATGAAGAATTAACGAAATATGGTTTTGGCCTTATTAACCTTACCGACACTTTTATGTTGGAGAGTACTCTTCGACGTATTATTTCCCTGCATCAAAGGAAGGATGTCCACCGTGAACTGATAACCAATCATTTAATTGTCAGTTTGTTAACGGAATTGGTATTACTTAGCATGCCCAAGGATTATTTCAGTTATAATATTCCCAAGTACATCAACCTGATAAAAAACAAGATAAATAGAGAGTACATTAATCCAATTCGTCTGGACGATTTAGCTCTTGAGTTTAATATCAGTAAATTTCATATGTCGAAAGAATTTAAAAAGTATACCGGTATTACAATCAATGAATATTTAATCGACCGGAGAATCAGTCATGCAAAAGAATTACTGAAATATTCGGAATTAGCCGTTTCTGAAATTGCCTATCATTGTGGTATCAATAATGTCAGTCATTTTATTAACTTATTTAAAGAACGGGAAGGGGTAACCCCTAATGTATTCCGCAGGGAATGGACATAATAAGGAGTTATTGCAAAAGCTGCTACATTTTGCAATAACTCCTGAAACTCACATAAACTGATTAATCCTTATTTTTTATCAGAATATTTATCCAATTCTTTTTCTATGGCTGTTAATTCTTCTTTCACAAGATCAAGTATTTTCTCCTGTCTTGACTTTATATCTTCCGGAACCGTTTTTAATTCTTCAGCAGTTTTCTCAAGCTGCTTTTTCTGCTCTGCTATAGTTTTCTGGATTCCTTCTATACCCATTACTCACCCTCCTCTCCAGTAAAATATATTAAAATAGAATTTTTATAATGAAACAAAACCAAGTTTTTATTTATATTGTACTATAATATATTCCCGACAAATTAATTGTGTTCCTCTCAAAAAGCATAAATAAATTATAAAATATGCTTTGTTAACGTAAAATGGGCCATTGAAAAAAATATTATTTTCTCAATGGCCCATTATTAAATTACTACCTTAAAATAATTTTATTGTTTAACTTCATTTCTTCCTTATTTAATCTCATCCTTTTCATTTAATAAAACCATATGTATATGATCTTCCCATTTTCCATTGATTTTTAAATAATTACGTGCTATCCCTTCATTATAAAATCCCAGTTTTGCTACTACCTTTAAGGAACGCACATTTTTAGGCATTATGTTGGCTTCAATCCTGTGAAGTCTGTAATCTTGAAACATAATTTCAATTCCCCGGCTTACGGCTTCTGTCATATATCCTTTATTAATCTCGAATCTATCCAGTTTGTACCCAAGAAAACAGGATAAAAAAACTCCCCTTACAATGTTGGTAAATGCAATTGTTCCGACCACTTTATCCGGCTCTTCTTTTTATATATCCAGAGCCTCAGGGATACATTTTGATCCATGTCCATTAAATCTTTTTCCAACAGTTTTTCCTGACAAGCTAATGTATAAAAAGATTCATCTCTCACAGCTTCCCATTCTTCCAGGAAATCTTTATTTCTCCTATAGTAATCCAATACCTGGTCTGCATTTGATTTGTCCAGTACCTTTAAGTAAAGTCTTTCTGTCTGATAAATTTGCTGCATATAACCTCCCCAAAATATAAAATTACTTGTATTAACTTATATTATAGTAAAATTAACAGAATAAATATGTTAATTTTAACACGAAAATTATTATATATCAACATAAGCGGAGAGGAGTTTTATCCACAAATTTATTTACTTTCTATACGCCGGATACGAACAGCCATATATTCTCTTCCTGGTAAATCAAGAATAAATTTACCTTTAAATATTCCCGCTTTGGTTATGGTCATATTCCAGGTATCAATGACTTCTGCCTCATACATATGAATATCATCATAATAATATTCACGGAAAGACGGTCTGTTAAATCCATAATAGTATAAGTAGTAGCCCCCATCATGGAATGGAACACTTTCAACCTTAGCAGCCACTTCATCCCACTTAGCTTCCATGGGTGCTAAGCCCAGACCAGGCGTTTCTTTTAAAATATTTAATAAAAATTGAAACCTTTCGGGACTCTCACCATGTAGTTTTCCGCCATGGGACCACCATAAAATATCATTCTCATCCATAAAAGTTTCTCCATGTCCGGCGTATCCGCCCCTTAAGGATGCTTCCCAAAATCTTCGTACCAGCTCCTGTCCGCTGATATTTCCCCATCCATGCTGGATATTACCCTCATAGGCAATCTCATCCAACACAACAGGTTTTTTATAGCGGGTTCTCCATTCGTCCACATATTCCGCTGATTTGTAGGTATCCTGACGTTGTATGCTGCAATGGGTAATCCATGGCCTTGCATAATCATAAAATGATTTACAATTATGAATGGAGCGTAAATGGTTATAGACATCTTTTTGGCAGATTATTTTTGCATAACGTTCCCAATCTTCTAATTTTTTACAGAACATCAAATCGTATTCGTTGGCAAGGGACCACCAGACATTCCGGTAAGCACTGAATCTTGCTATCACGTAATTCCAGTATAAATCGTCCTCATCCTTAGCCATCATACTAAATCCCCAGCGGTCATAAGGGTGCATGACAATAATATCTGCCTCAATGCCCAGTTCCATTAAATCTTTTATCCGTTTTTCAAACAATTGGAAGTGTTTCGGGTTAAAACGCTTGTAATCCCAGTTGTTGCCGGGAGCAGTTCCCACAAATTCATGAAAATTATCTTTCGTTAAAACCGAGTTATCACATGGAGTTCCCTCATATGGATAACTGATTGGTTCATTAAAATTATAATCATAATGTTTTGGAAAAATACAAAACCGTATTTTGTTAAATGCACTGTCTGCCAGCGTTTGTAAGGTCAATTCCTGTAACTCTTCCGATTGAAGACTCCATACATAACAGGTTGTTCCCACTGGGTAATACGGAGTACCGTCTTCATATGCAAAATGATAGGTATTCGCCACTCTGACCGGTCCATGATTATTTTTACCTGGTACTGTTACCTGAAAGGCTCCTTTATATATTTCCTCTGAAAAACTTCCTTTTATCTCAAATGTATAAGCTTCTTCAAAGGACGGCATAAATCTTACTTTATAGATACCGCCACCGTCATAAAAGCCGTCAACACACTTTTCTTCATTTTTACTGCAGAATCTTCCCTGAATCTTATAATCGGTAAATGGATTATTTTCAGTGTAACCTGGTACAGTCACTTCAAAAACATCCCACTTTTCTACCGTTTTTGCATAAATTATCTCTCTCATTGTCTCATCCTTCCTAGTAATTCATTATGATTTTACCGCTCCTGCCATACCCTCCACAAAATACCGCTGGAATACCAAGTATACAATTATTACGGGAATTACGGATATGAGAACCCCCGCACACAAATATCCATAATCCGTTCCATGTTCTCCAACAAATGTCATTAATCCTACCGGTATCGTTTTTTTCGCATTATCATTGATAATAACACTGGCTAACAGATATTCATTCCAGGTTGCCAAGAAATCGGTAATCAAAAGAGTCGCGACTGCCGGTTTGGAAATCGGGAAAATAATCCGGATAAAAAGCTGCCACTTATTACACCCGTCAATATAGGCAGCTTCATCAATATCTTTTGGGATTCCGTTCATGAATCCTCTTAAAATCAATATGGCATAGGAAATACCAAAACCTACGTATACATAAAATAAACCAAAATAGGTATTAAGAAGTTTTAGCTTACTGTATATTACGTTAATGGGTACCAAAGCCGCCTGCATCGGCAGCATCATACCAATCAGGAAAAATATAAAAAGTCCTGTTCTATGCTTAATTTTTAACCGTGTTAAAGCAAAGGATGCCAATGCACCAATAAAAATACCTAAAGGTACCTTTAAACAGGTAACAATCAGGTCATTTTTCATATAGGTGAATAAACGTCCTTTCACCATAGCGTTAATAAAATTGCTCCAGGCAATCTTATCCGGCAGTTTAAAAAGACTGATTCCGCTGTAAAAATCCTGTTTACTTTTTAGTGCCGTAGCAACTAAAGTAAACATAGGTACAATCCAAATTAAGGCTAAAATTATCAGAACCAAATAATGTAAAATCTTTTTTGCTGTTTTTTTCTGTTTTCCTTCCATTATCTTGTCCTCCTTAATTTTCTTTTGCCGTAAATGTTACATACGGAACGATTACTACAAGCATCATAATAACCATGATGCAGGCCACTGCAGTTCCAATCCCTACGTTATTATACTGGAACGTCTGAGAATACATATAGGTGGATAACATCTGGGTGGAATTATTAGGACCGCCTCCTGTTAGCCCTTGTACAACATCAAAAACTTTCATCGCTGATACAATTAATGTTGCAATGACTATTACGAATGTTTCTTTCATTAAAGGCACCGTAATATAAAAGAATTTTTTAACAGCCCCTGCACCGTCAATCGTTGCTGCCTCTAACACATCGATTGATACGGACTGCAATCCCGCTAAAAAAAGAAGTGTGGGCTGCCCCACAGCCTGCCAGAGGGATGCGGCAAATACTGCATATAAACTATACTTTGGATTGGAAATCCAGCTTTGTGAAAAATCACTGCCCAATACCTTAAATAATTGATTAATAAATCCTACGTTTGGGTTATAAATCCATCTCCAGATGATTGCTACTGCAATGGGAGCAATGACACACGGAAAATAAAAAAATCCTCGAAAAAACGTTCTTCCCAAAAATTTATTATTTAGGAGCAACGCCAGTCCAAGAGAGACTGTCATAGTCATTAAAATGGTTAACACAATCCAGATTAAATTATTTTTCAGTGCAGTGAAGAAAACTTTATCTTCAGTAAACAGCTTCAGGTAATTTTCCAGTCCTATAAACTTCATTTTCCCAATACCGTTCCAATTAAATAAACTGATATATAAAGAATAAAAGACCGGAACAACGATTACGGAAAGATATATAATACCTGCCGGAATCAAAAAGGCATATGCACTAAAATCAAATTTATTCTCTTTTTTCATATCTTTACCCATTATATGGGGCTGCTGCATGATTTCAAGTTTTTAATCTGCGCTTTCGCAAAATTTATGTAAAGAAAATGCAGCAACCCCACTGCCACTTACACTAGAATGCCGGCAGGATTGCATTTTAGTGACAAAAATAAAACAGGCTGAAAGAATCACTTTTGTGGCTTCCTTTCACTTATACTATTTTCTTTCAACCTTACTTCTCCAGTCAGTATGGCTTTGCACAATAGCTAATTACCCAGCTATTGCGCTAAAGCACAAAAACCCGTTATTTATTGTTGTAAGCTTCGATTGCTGCCTGAATATTGGCGGCTCCCTCTTCCGGAGTCATTTCTCCGTATGCAATTGCATCCTGGGCATCGAATAAAACATCTGCAACTTCTGTAGGAAGCGCCTGATCTGTGATGGTAAAGGTACCATTATCATTACTTGTTTTAATCATTTGCTCAACATTCGGTTTTCCTTCCGGCATAGCTGTGTTATTGAAAGGAAGCGGTAAATTATAATATTCTGCATACTTCTTGGCATTCTCTTCACTATAGTAATAATCCATAAATTTAATACATGCGTCTAATTTTTCATCTGTGAGATTTTTATTAAACTGAGTCATCTCAGCAAAAGAAGATAATCTGTTTGTACCTCCTGATGGGAATGCAAAGGTAGAAAATAAATTAATATCTACATCATTTTGTTCAATGGTGCCGTCATACCACTGTCCCTGAATATCCATTGCAGTTACTCCTGATGCCATATTCATAAGAGTGTCATTAGGATCTGCCGTTACAAAACCCTCCGGGAAGTAACCTTTATCGCAGAATTCCTTATATTTTGTAAGTGCTTTAATAACCGCGTCATTATTCCAGCTTTCTTCAAATGTATTTAATTTATCATGAAGTTCAGCACCTGCATAATGTTCAATTAATAGTTCAACAAATCTCATTACATGCCATCCATTTAACCCTGCAGTAGAAATAGGCACGATGCCGTTTTCTTTTAACGTAGCACAGGCCTGTTCAAACTCTTCAAATGTAGCAGGAACAGCAATGTTATATTTCTCAAAGATATCTTTGCGGTAATAAACATCCAAAACATTATAACTGGTAGGATATCCTGCTAAGGTGCCGTTTAACTGACAGAGATTTAATGCACCTGCGCTGAATTTATTTGCCCAATCATGTTCTTTTGCATAATTCGTTAAATCATATGTAAGTCCGTTCTGAGCATAAAAACCGCCTAAACTTCCACCCCAGTTAAACCACATATCGGGTAAGGTATTAGCTGTAGCTGCTACTTTACAGGCATCTTTAATTCCATCTGTATCATAATAGGAAACTGTAACTTTTATATTGCTGTTCTCTGAATTAAAAGCTTCAACGATGGGATCTACTGCTGCCTGTCTGGTAGATAACGTCCAGAATGATACTTCTACAGGTTCTCCGGAACTTGTTTCTTCCGCTTCTGTTTTGGTCCCCTCTGTTTTGGCTGTTCCGGTTTCACCGGTATTGGTGTTCCCAGCCGTAGTTGCACCATCTTTACCGCAACCGGATAAAAAAGTTGCCAGTAACATTGTAGACGTCAATAATAATGCTGTTAATTTTTTGAATTTCATGGTTATCCTCCCTTGGTTAATGATAAATTACTTTCCTACAGTTTTGTGCGCACATTCAATTGACTCGGTTTAAATTTAAATTAATTCCCCCAATTAATTTAATAATTTAAACTTTATCTAAATTTAATTTAACATATTTTAAACCAGATTTCAAGTATTTTATATAATTTTATTATTATTTTCACAATTAAATAAATTGATTTGTGCATAAATTATATCTTATTAATGATATACTATTTATTTTTTAAATTTTAATATTAAAAAAAGACGAAACCATTTTAAACAGATTCATCTTTTTAAATTTATTCTTATTAAACTTAATCTTATTAAAAAAATTTCTTTATTTTGATACCTTACTTTTTATTTATAACGCTGTTCCCAATAACAAATTCTGTATTGACCAATATCTGTATGGATTCTTTTGCTCTTCTTTTGATACGTTCCAATAATCTTCCAACCGCTATATTTGCGACATTACCATGTAATGCCCTAAGAAAGGTAGGTTGAAATCCCAATATGGCGGCACCGGGAATTTCATCAAATCCTACAATGGATACGTCCTCCGGAATCCGATATCCGAAACTTTGCAATGCTCTGGATACTCCTATGGTTACTTCGTAATTTTCAGCAAAGATGGCACTGGGAATATGCCCTTTATTTTTTATATAAGTGTACATATTATCATATATTTCCTGAGTAGTATCGCCAATATCCAGAATTCGTTCATTCTCAGCCTGCTGCAGTCTTTTTTCATTCATAAAGGAATTGCAGGCACTTCTTCTTTCATACATATTATAAAAGTCCTTGGAATTTCGCAGATACATGATATCTCTGTGTCCGCTTTCGTAAAGGTACGTTAATCCTGTTTTAACGCCCTGCCGGTTATTCAATGCGATACTATCGGTGCGCATATCTTCAAAATTATGTCCGCATACTATATATGGAATTTTAAAACCGCGCAGACATTGATAGTCTTCTTTCGTCATATAAGTAGCACCTAGAAAGACCCCTGCAACATCATCTTCTTCTTCACATTCTTTCAGTAATTTTACGAAGTCATCTTTGCTATGGTCTACAAATACCACATCCATTTTGTACCCTGCCGACCTGGCTCTTCTTGAAGCTTCCGAGTATCCCATATAAAACAAGGCATTTTCATCCGCATCAATTAATCCGCTCTTTTGCAAAAAATTATACATGCGGATGGTCTTTTCTTTTCGCTCTATTGTACTATCTCCGTTTTCCTGCGATTCCTTTATATAATTCAGTATTTTATTCCTTGTCAGCTCATTTACACCAGGCTTATTATTCAGTGCCAGTGATACGGTAGCTGTGGAGATGCCCAGTTCTCTTGCAATATCTTTTGCTTTTAGTTTCATTATACCCCACCTTGTAAAATAAATTTAAACTTTTAAATTATTTAAATTTATTTTACAAGGTAATTTAAATTATGTCAATAAATATTTAAATTATGTAATCGTATTATCTGTTTTATTATGGCAGTAGCTTTTCATACAAAAAATGCGGATAGCCATATTTCATCCGCATTTTTTATCAAATATAATAATTTTTTTATTATATCTTTATGTAAGAAAAGACGTATTTCTTATCCTATTTTAATAACTGCTTTTACGATCTCCGCCTTATTATTAACACTGTAATCCATGGCTTTTTGTGCTTCATCCAAAGAAAATTCATTGGTAACAATTCCTTTCAGATTTACCTTGCCTGCTGCCACTGCTTCAATTGCCATGGGATAAATATGACGATAACGGAATACGGTTTTTATGGTAAGTTCTTTATCTAAGATAAGACTCATTGGAAGTGTCATCTCACCGCTCTTGCTGTAACCTACCAATACTATATTGGAACCTTTCTTTGTCATAGAAACAGCTTGTTTTGTAGTGATCTCAGTACCTGCTGCTTCGACTGCCAAATCACAACCTTCACCGGCAGTCAACTCTAATATAGCTTTAACGGCATCTGTTTTACCCGCATTGATTACGGCAGTAGCTCCCAGCTCCAGCGCTTTTTCTAATCTTTTTTCCATAATATCTACTACATATACATTCATTACTCCCATAGCTTTTAATGCCATCATACAAACCAGACCGATACATCCTGCCCCCAAAACAACTGCTGTCTGACCAGCTCTGGCATTTCCCTGAATAGCCGCATGGAATCCCACAGCCAAAGGTTCTATTAAAGCACCTTCTAAGGTACTTACATTATCCGGAAGTTTAAAACATAAATCAGCTTCGTGAGCCACATATTCCTGAAAAACTCCGTCTACCGGCGGGGTAGCAAAGAAAACGACATCAGGGCATAAATTATATCTTCCTGTTTTGCAGAACTCACAATGCCCGCATGTTTTACCCGGCTCCAGCGCTACGCGGTCTCCTGCTTTTAAATGTTTTACATCCGCACCGACTTCTACTACAACACCGCCTGGCTCATGTCCCAGTACAAAGGGCGGTTCTACTATGTAATTCCCGATTCTTCCTGTTTCATAATAATGCAGATCCGATCCGCAGATTCCCACATATTCCAGTTTAACAAGTACCTCATTGTTTTTAGGGCTTGGGATCGGTCTTTGTTCAAAGCCCATTTCTCCAATACCATTCATTACCGCGACTTTCATCATTCCGTCCATAATAGTAACCTCCTAAATATTAATACACTACTTTTATAAAATGTTTTATTAAAGTTATTATATTATTGCATTCTTATGATAAAAAGTCAAGTCAATTTAGACTTTTATTTATTTATTTATTGCCAGGCATGGTGTCAGCATTCCGATACTTTCGTTCCAAACGAATTGCATGGTAATATAATTTCTTCCCGCACGGTTGGGCTTATTATGACATAAGAAACACCCTTTGCGTGTTTCTTATGTTCGCGTGCGCGTTCGAATTATTGCAAACAAGTTTGCTAATTCTCACTTTGCTTTCGCGGAAATAAAAAAGAGTCTGACTTACCAGACTCTAGAGATGACGCTTCCCTTCAAAAAAGCCTTATGACTCTATATTAAGTCATAAGTTATTTCATTTAATAGATGGAATTAAAATATTTTTCTATAAATTGTATACCTGCTCCTACTGCAGCTGCTTCTTTTTTATATTTGCTGCTTTTGATATAGGTGGAATCTAAATCAAAATTATTATACTGCAAAACTGTCTGTCCCAGTTCAATCAAATATTCCTCCATGTAACCGCCAACATATCCGCCTAATATTATGTCACAATCAAATGCCATTCTTAAGTTGGATACTGCTATTGCAAGATATTTGATATATTCATTCCAAGCATTCTTACATTCTTTGTCGTTTTCTTTTAATTTATCAAAAAATAAATCCAGATTTTCATCGGTATATTTCGATAAATTCAATGCAGAACAATAAACATCCATACAGCCGCATTTACCGCAGTAACAGGTTCTGCCATTAGGTTCTATTACCATATGCCCAAACTCAGCGCTTTTAAAATTATCTCCCATATATATTTCATCGTTAACGTATATAGCACCGCCGACCGTATTACTCAAGGATAAATATATGCTGTTCTTAGCTGATTCTCTAAGCTCGGCATATGCCGCACTATTGGCATCGTTACTGAATGCAACATCATATTTCAGAAATTGGCTGAACTTTTTAAGACTTAAATTACTAACTTTAAAAACATGGGTTCGCAGTAAAATGGAATTTGATGTGTCTACTATTCCGGGTATGGATATTCCTACCCCAAGGACCTTATTTTTATCTATCTGATTTTCCGTTAAAAATGCTTCTAATTCTACACCTAACTCTTCGTTATATCCAATCGTGTCCTCATAAAAACTTTTTATTCTTTTATTAACGGAAACAGTTCCGCTGGTATCGACAAGAACCATACTGATATGATTACTTGTAATATCAATACCTACCGCATATTTGTGACCTTTTGCCAATGCCAGGGCACCGGCTTTTCTTCCGCCGGTAGATTGATATTTTCCGACTTCTATTATGATACCATTCTCCAGCAGTTCTTTCACATTCTGCAATACGGTGGGCATACTAAGGCCCAACTCTCTGGAAATCTCCTGTTTGGACGTTTCACCTTTTTTATATATAAACTTGACTATTTTTATCTTGTTCCTACGTTTGGTTTCAAAATTGTTTGGTATTCGATTCATAAACACCTCTGCTTTAAGTAAATGATTTAACAATACTATTATAGGATAAATCAAAATGTAATTCAATTCTATAATTAATATAAAAATGACTAATTCGATTCTGTAGTTAATAACATAATATATCTAGTCGTTAAAAAAGTACCGCCGCAGTGGGATCCTAAGCAGAGTGTTTTATCCGGTAGGACGCAATTTCCAATAAGATAAAGCAAAAGGTAATAAGGCCCAATATTAAGACTTTATTACCTCTTTTGGTTTATTAACTAGCACTCTTGGGATACTACTCCGATTCCAAGCTCATCTAATTGTTTTTGTTCTACTACATTCGGGGCTTCCGTCATTAAACAGGAAGCATCTTTTACTTTAGGGAAAGCAATTACATCACGGATACTGTCTTCTTTTGCCATAAGCATAATCAGGCGGTCTAAACCATAAGCAAGACCTGCATGGGGCGGAACACCATATTTAAATGCATTTAATAAGAATCCGAAACGGTCATAGGCATCTTCTTTGGTGAAGCCTAATACTTCAAACATTTTCTCCTGAACATGGTTCTGGAAAATTCTCACGCTGCCGCCGCCGATTTCAGTTCCGTTTAATACGATATCATAAGCTTTCGCTCTTACTTTTACAGGGTCAGTATCTAATAAATCCAGATCTTCTTCCATAGGCATGGTGAACGGATGATGTTTTGCGGTAAATCTTCCTTCTTCTTTGGAGTATTCCAATAACGGGAACTCCGTTACCCAAAGGAATTTATACTCGTCTTTCTTTAATAAATCAAGATTTCTTGCAATCTCTAAACGTAAGTTTCCTAACACATCAAATACAATATCATCTTCATCTGCGGCAAATAATAATAAGTCGCCTGGTTTACCTGCCATTGCGGCTACCAAAGCTGCCAGTTCTTCTTCCGTCATAAATTTAGAGAAAGAAGATTTATAAGTACCGTCACTGTTAACAGCAAGGTAAGCTAAGCCTTTTGCACCAAATCCTTTGGCAAATTCAACTAACGCATCGATTTTCTTTCTTGGCATCTCAGCTTGTCCCTCTGCATTGATACCACGAACGGATCCGCCCTTTTCCAAAGCTCCTGTAAATACGGAAAAACCACAGTTTTTAACAACTTCGGATACATTTTTTAATTCCATTCCAAAGCGGATATCCGGTTTATCGGAACCAAAACGGTCCATTGCTTCGGCGTAGGTCATCCTCTGGATAGGAAGTGATACCTTAACACCAATGGTTTCTTTAAATAATTTCTGGAGTAATCTTTCATTAACACCAATTACATCATCTACATCCACAAAGGATAATTCCATATCGATCTGGGTAAATTCCGGCTGTCTGTCCGCACGTAAATCTTCATCACGGAAGCATTTTACGATTTGGAAATAACGGTCATAACCGGAACACATTAATAACTGCTTAAAAATCTGCGGTGACTGGGGAAGTGCATAAAAGTTACCCGGATGAACACGGCTTGGAACCAGATAATCCCTTGCGCCTTCCGGAGTACTCTTCGTAAGCATCGGGGTTTCTATTTCCAAGAATCCTTCTTCTGCTAAGAACTGACGGGTTAACGTAGCAACCTTACTTCTCATAATCAGATTTTTCTGTAAATCCGGTCTTCTTAAATCCAGATATCTGTATTTTAGTCTTAATTCTTCTTTGGTTTTGCTCTCTTCTTCTATTGGGAACGGCGGTGTCTCTGCTTCGGAAAGAATACGAAGTTCGGTAGCTCTAAGTTCAATACTGCCGGTTGCAAGATTTTCATTGGCAGCTCCGGAACGTGCTTCAATCTTACCTACTACCGCGATAACAAATTCACTTCTTAATTTTTCAGCTTTCGCAAATCCTTCTGCACCTATATCTCCTTCTTCAAATATAACCTGTAAAAGCCCGGAACGGTCTCTTAAATCTACGAAGATAATTCCGCCTTTATTTCTGCTTTTTTGAACCCAACCCATAACGGTTACTACTTCTCCGATATTGGAACCGGTTACTTCTGTACATCTGTGGCTTCTGTGCAAGCCCTTCATTGATTCTGCCATTTTGACCTCCTATTTTTACGTATCAAATGATACGCCAAAACTCCTCTGCTATCATATCACTGATTATTCATAATAGTCAATACATTTCCGGTCTTTCACAACAGATCTTACAAAGGTTGCGGCTTTTACATGTTCCGGGTGAACCTGATAATTATTTAATGCTTCCACGCTCTCAAAGGAACTGTCTAAAATAAGATCCGCATCACCGGAACCGGACGGCAGGGGTTCCGTAATTACCTTTATGGAAATAACACCTGGCACTTTATCCTTTAAAGCCTCCAGACTTTCTTTAATAATTTTTGCATGTTCTTTTTTTTCATCTTTTGTAAAATTATCTCCGTGCTTCCACATAACGATATGCTTTACCATAATTATAATCCTCCGTTATATAAAAATTAATTTCTATTTTGACTTATTGTTTTAACTTGTAATTATAAGAACCTTTCATACGCTCCTTATCATCCGCTCTTTGTTTTTTAAACAGGATAACTTATACATGTTGCTTTTCAACTATCCAATAAACGGTTTCTTTTATCATCGTTCAATTGATATAAAAAATGATTTTTGTACCCCTATTAAACTAAATTTTATTATTTAATAAAAAATTCTGAAATCTTATCTAATGCAATTTCTGTCTGTTCCCCGTTTTCCATATTCTTAATACTAACTTTATTACCGGCTAATTCATCTGCACCGACTATAATTGTATTTTTTGCTCCGAGTTTATTCGCATATTTCATCTGTGCTTTTACGCTGCGGTCCATATAATCCGTTTCTACAATAATTCCTGCATTTCTTAACTGGTTTACCACTTTATAAGCAGCCGCTTTGGCTTCCTTACCTAAGATACCAACATATAATTCAATAGCTGGTTCCGGTTCCAGTTCTACATTTTCTTTATCAAGGAAATAAATAATACGTTCAATACCCATACCAAAACCGACGGATGGGATATCCTGCTTCTCATCAATCTCATGAATCAGATTATCATAACGGCCGCCTCCGCATAAGGTAAAGCCTTCTTCATTTACAAATTCAAATACGGTTTTCGTGTAATAATCCAAACCTCTGACGATACCGGTATCTATTTCAAAAGGAATATTTAATTCCGTTAATAAATCCTGTAATTCCTCAAAATGGGTTCTGCACTCTTCATCCAGATATTGTATGGTTCTTGGTGCATCTTTTACTATCTCTTTACAGGTCGGAACTTTACAATCCAATACTCTTAACGGGTTTTTAAGCATTCTTTCCCGGCAGGTCGGGCACAAGTGTTCTTCATGCTCTTTCAAATAACCTAACAATGCTTCGTTATAAGTCTTTCTGCAAGTACTGCAGCCAATGCTGTTAATGTGGAGTTTGGCATTCTTAAGCCCTATCTTCTCTATAAAAGTAGTAATTAAAGTGATTAATTCCACCTCAGCCAAAGGACTTTTAGAACCAATAAACTCTGCACCAAACTGATGATGCTGGCGAAGTCTTCCGCTTTGAGGCTGTTCATAGCGGAATGCAGGTGTTACATAAAACAGTTTTGTCGGCTGACTTTCCGCATACAGATTATTCTCCAGATAGGCACGTATTACTCCTGCAGTTCCCTCCGGTTTTAAGGTAACACTGCGTTTTCCTTTATCTTCAAAGGTGTACATTTCTTTTTGTACTACATCTGTAGTTTCACCTACTCCCCGTTGAAATAAGACAGTATGTTCAAATACAGGTGTTATCACTTCTTTTATATTATAATTCCTGCATAACTCTCTCGCAAGTTCTTCTATCCGGGTTCTTTTGTACATATTACTTCCAAACCAGTCCTGTGTACCTTTAGGTCTTTGCGTAATCATGTCTATACCTCCACATCTATCCTATATTTTAATAATAACCATCATGGAGTATTTTTCTCCATGAATAATTTTTTTTATTTATTTGTCGTACGAACTCGTTAACATCGGAAAATTCCTCAGAATGAACCACTCTTAAAAACGCAAGGAATATCCTCATATCAAAGTTCTTCACTTCTTCAATTAATAAATTTATGGCAGTCTCTTGATTAAAAGCGGACCGATATCTTCTGTCTGATATTAAAGCTGCATACACATCGCATATCCTTAAAATTCTTCCGCCAATTGGTATGGAATCTTCCTTGAGATTATCCGGATAACCGGACCCGTCATAATTTTCATGATGATGGTAAACGGATTGTAATATAGTGTCGTCATATTTATATTTTTTAATATCTCATAACCGATTGCAGGATGCATACGGATATATTTCATTTCTTCCACTGTTAATGCGTTATCGCTGCGTTTGTATAAAAATTGCCCTAATTTTAGTTTTCCGATATCATGTACCATTCCTGCTATTGCCATAGAATAACAGAAGTTTGCATCCATTTTCATTTCTTTTGATAAAAGAAAAGCTAATTTACTTACCAGGATTCCATGGTCAATTGCCTCTTCCAGATCATCTCCCATAGCAGTTTCATTTTCCGGTATAAATAAATCTAGAGTTTCCTGTAACAGCATACAAATTTCCTTTCTATATCAAAGAGCCAGTCTAGCCAGATATTGCGCTGACCAAATAATTCCAAAGACTACTATCTTTTGTGCGTTTATGCGCTGCCACTCGCGGTATTTCACCTATGGCACGAACATCCAATTAGATAAAACAAGAATTTTCCTTAAGGAAGATACGTTTTCTCTCTATCATCTCATCTACACGTTCCACATAATCTTTTAAACTCTTTACATTTTCGACCCGTTCTATACGGTTTTCCTTATGAAAAACAAACTTGGAAAGTGCACCTGCACCTAAAGCGAGTATTGTCTGCTTCTCTTCCATAATCAGGATGTTATATAAACCTTCTTTTCCGAATTTAGAATATCCTATATTTTCGAGGTTATCTGCCATATTCTTCTGCCTGTAGAGATAATATGGCAGATAACCTGCCTGTTTCGTATAATCAGATGTTAATTTTAACATGTTGGTAGTATCTGCGGATACCATATCCTGATACTCTTCTTTCTGAATGTTTAATCTGGCTGCCCGTTTAATAGCCAGTGTATGGACCGTTAAACTGTCCGGTGTTAATTTATCCATTTCTTCTAAAGTGAAAGCTACGTCTTCTGACTTCTCACCGGGAAGTCCGATAATGATATCCATATTAATATTAGTATGGCCGTAATCTCTTGCCATATGAAATGCTTCTATTACCTGTTTAACAGAATGTTTTCTGCCTATTAAATCTAATGTCCTCTGATTCATGGTTTGAGGATTAATTGAGATTCTGGTAACACCATGGTCTTTTAATACCTTTAATTTCTCTGAAGTTATACTGTCCGGTCTTCCGGCTTCCACCGTATATTCCAAAACACTTGTAAAATCAAAATTTTTCTTTATATGTGTTAACAGTCCATCCAGCTGCCTGGCAGTTAAAGTGGTTGGGGTCCCTCCCCCCAGATAAACAGTCGTTAATTTTTTATCTATATTACAGCTTCCGGCATATGTTATTTCTTTATATAGAGCATCTAAATACGATTCGACCTCAGATTCATATTTTTCCAGAGAATAAGAGGTAAAAGAACAATACAGACAAGTGCTCGGACAAAATGGTATCCCGATATAAATACTGTATCCTTTCCTGTAATCCATCTCATTTAATAGAGTTATCTCCCTTTTTGCTACCTGAAGACTTAATGCAGTTTTCTCCTCCGAGCAAAGATACTCTTTTTTCAAATAATCAATTATCTCTTCCTCAGGGATATGTTCTTCCAGCTTTTCATAAGCTATTTTTGTCGGCCTAACGCCGGTTAAGGTTCCCCAAGGCAATTCCCTGCCGGTTATATGGGATAAGCAGCAATACAGCATTCTTTTTAAATGATTCCGCTTAACTTTATTTGAACCGGGCCCGGCTTTCCTATTATAATCTATTAAAATTTTGTCCTGGAGATTTGCATAACTTCGTTTTTCTGAATATAATAAAACTTCTTTTTCAATCGCTTTTATCTCGATGAACGGATCCAAGAAATCAATAAATATCTCCACATTATCCCATACCAAGGAGGTATATAAGTCCTTTTGCCCCTTTATATCCCATAATAGATTCCCATTTATTGAATCTTTCTTCGAGTTCTGATCCGAAGGAAATTCCTTATGCACTTTTATCTGATCATTAGGATAAAATGCCTTTACTAAAGAATGTATATCATATTCATATTCGTCTTTTGATAAATAAACCTGTATCATGACGGCTCCTATCTTCTTCCTATCAATCCCAAAAATCATTATCTCCAACATAAGGATTATGAGTTCTTTCATAACCAATGGTTGTCCGGTCTCCATGTCCGGGACAAACCATAACATCATCCGGTAATACCATTAACTTCTGCTTAATAGATTCTATAAGAGTTTTTGCATTACCGGTGGGAAGATCCGTTCTTCCTACCGACTCTAAAAATAAAGTGTCCCCGCTGATTAGAATTTTCTCTTTATCAAAATAATAGCACATACCCCCGGCAGTGTGTCCGGGAGTATGAATCATCTGTATCTTAAGACCGGCTAACGTAATCTGATCTTTATCCTGAATCAATTGATCTGCCTTTAAAGTAATATTTTTGCGTATCATATAACCGCCGTTTAAATCAGGATCTGCAAGCAGTTCTTTTTCTGCTTCACCGGCTATAACAGGGATATGATAATACTTTGCCACCTCTTCTGCCGCCATAATATGGTCAAAGTGACCATGTGTCAGCAGAATGGCAACGGGATGTAAGCCCTGTTCCTTTAGCAAATTCGTTATAACTGAGGCCTGGTCTGCGGGGTCAATAATAATAGCCTCCTTTGTATTTTCATTGGATACTATATAACAATTGGTACTTACTACACCCAATACGTAAGACTGAATTTTCATATCTGCCTCCATCTGCCTTTTATCTCATAGGTAATTGCGAAACCAGGTCATTGTATTTCATGCAAATAATACAATTCCAGAGCTGAATCCTGCCTGAAAGCAACTGCAGCCAGAAAGTAGTATTATTTGTTATGGTATATTCAGAATACTATATAGTTTCGTAATTGTCTATTTTATCTTAATAAAAAGGTATCATAGATGTTATTCGGCTTCCTGCTTTTAGCCGGTGGTACGTTCAATGTCCAATACACTTTCTATACCTCGTAATTTAGCAACAATATATTTTAACTGTTCGACTCCGTTAATTTCAAAGCCGATACTAATGGTTGCTGTTCCCTGTTTACTGGTTCTGACTGTCATTGAAGTAACATCTATTTTATTTTCCGTTAGGATTTTAGACACATCAACCAATACGCCGCTTCTGTTATTTGCATAGATTTTGATCTCCGCAGTATAAAGTTCTCCCTGCATTTTATCCGGGGATACATTCCATTCCGCTTCAATTAATCTGGCACGGTCTTCTTCGGATAAATTCATGAGATTAATACAGTCCGTACGATGGATGGACACACCGCGGCCGCGGGTTACAAAGCCAACGATTTCATCACCGGGAACGGGACTGCAGCATTTGGAAAAACGAACTGCAACATCATGTATTCCCTCTACTACGATGCCGCTTCTTGATTTTGTAAAAGCAGCAGGTTTATTCTCCTTTATATCGGAAATGGTGTCTAATACGTTTTCATCGGTGATTTCTTTTTTATGTTTTTTATCGTACTCATCTTTGAGCTTATTAATTACCTGGCCTTCTTTTAAACCACCATGACCAACGGCTGCGTAAATAGAATCCCAATCCCGGAAACCATACTTAGACATAACCTTATTCATAAACTCAGGTTTTAATAAATCACTGAGGTTAATACCCTTGGTCTTACAATAAGCTATAATCATATCTTTACCGCGGATGATGTTATCTTCTTTTAATTCGGTTTTAAACCACTGGTTGATTTTATTTTTCGCCTGAGTACTTTTCACCAAAGATAACCAGTCTCTGCTGGGTCCTTTGGAATTCTGGGATGTAATAATTTCTATCCGGTCACCGTTTTGAATGACATAATCAATATTTACTAATTTACCGTTTACTCTGGCTCCAACCATCTTGTTGCCTACTGCACTATGAATGCTGTAAGCAAAATCGATGGGAGTAGATCCATTCGGCAAATTCTTGACATCACCGGTAGGCGTGAAACAATACACACTTTCGGAAAATAAATCCAAATCACTCTTAAGCAGACTTAAGAATTCTTTATTATCCGACATGTCCCTCTGCCACTCTAAAATCTGGCGCAGCCAGGTTAATTTAGCCTCTTCCGTATCATGGGTATTCTTTCCGTCCTGTCCTTCCTTGTATTTCCAATGGGCAGCAATACCATATTCTGCCGTCCGGTGCATCTCATACGTTCTAATCTGTATCTCGAACGGTTGTCCTCCGGGCCCGATTAATGTTGTATGAAGAGACTGGTACATATTCGGCTTCGGCATGGCAATATAATCTTTAAACCTGCCAGGTATTGGTTTATACATCTCATGTATAACGCCAAGTGCAGCATAACAGTCTTTCACCGATTCCACAATAATACGAACAGCAAATAAATCAAAAATCTGGTCCAGTGTCTTATTTTGATTTACCATCTTTTTATATATACTGAAGAAATGTTTCACACGTCCGTCAATTTTGGCATCGATTTCAGCTGCCTGAATATGGTATCTGACTTCTTCCACAATTCCGTTAATGATTTCTTCTCTTTCCCCTTTTTTGGAGTTTATTTTCTCCGTTAAATCATTATAAATTTCCGGTTCCAGATATTTTAAAGATAGATCATCTAATTCTATTTTAATTTTGGATATACCAAGTCTCTGTGCTATAGGTGCATAGATGTCCATGGTTTCCCTTGCTTTTTCTTTTTGTTTAATGGGAGTTTGATATTGAAGTGTCCGCATATTGTGCAGACGATCCGCTAATTTTATTAAAATAACGCGGATATCTTTTGCCATTGCCAAAAACATTTTTCTCAAGTTTTCAGCCTGGATTTCGACTTTATCCTTAGAATAACTTAATTGAGTTAATTTCGTAACACCATCTACCAGTAAAGCAATCTCTTCATTAAACTCTCCCTTGAGTTCCTCAACTGTATAAACCGTATCTTCCACTACATCATGGAGAAGTCCTGCTACAATGGTCTCTTTATCTAATTCCAGTTCAGCCAAAATAATAGCCACACATAAAGGATGTATAATGTAGGGTTCCCCGGATTTCCTGAACTGATTTTTATGAGCAAGATCTGCAACATGGTAGGCTTTTTCTATCATGGAAATATCAGCAGACGGATGATAACTTTCCACAATTTTAACTAATTCCTTATACAATACGTCAGGACTAGTAAAATCAGCAGGAATTAACATTTCTTTATTTTTTTTGTCTTTATTATCTTTATCCCTCATCTTATATGCCAAATCATCCATGAAATCACCACCAGTCTGTAAGTTTATCTTTTTATTATAATCAATCTCTAAAAAAAAATCAATTCATTTATTGAATAATGACTTATCCTGCTGAGTTTTGTCATTGTCTTCCAGATGGGTATACGAAAATTATATATATTTGTCGTGATAAAACGGGAAGAAACGCGGTTCGCGCGGGCGTTCGAATTACTGCAAGCAAGCTTATTATTTCTCACTTTGTTTGTGCGAAAATTAAAGCCATAGGTTATGATAGTACATCTAACCTATGGCAAAATTTATTATAAATATATGATTTAAGTTTAACAAAGTTCTTATAATCAAGGTAAGTAATTGTATTCTTTATGGCGGAAATTTTTATTTCCCTTCGTATTTTATTACGGCATCCACATTATAACCTTTTAATTTATCACGTCCATGGAGTCCTTCTAATTCGATTAAGAATATAATTTTTACAACTTCACCGCCTAAACTTTCAACCAGTTTCGTTATCGCTTCAATTGTACCGCCGGTTGCTATTAAATCGTCTACGATTGCTACCTTCTGACCTGGTTTAATTGCATCCTTATGCATTTCAATCGTTGCAGTACCGTACTCCAAGGCATATTCCATCTGTATGGTTTCACAAGGAAGTTTTCCCTTTTTGCGTACCGGAACAAATGCTTTATTTAGATTATAGGCAATCGGTACTCCGAATATAAAACCTCTTGATTCAGGCCCTACAATAACATCTATGTCCAATCCATCTAAAAGTGCCTGCATCTGATCGATGGACATTCTTAAACTGTCTTTATCCTGTAATACACTTGTCACATCCCTGAATACAATACCTTTTTCAGGAAAATCAGGTATACTTCTAACATATTCTTCTAACTTCTTCATATTAACGCCCTCTGCATAACACATCTGTCTGCAGATGTGTTGCTGCCACTAATAATATGTGAAACAAAGTTTCACAGGTCGAAAGATTTTTTATGTGGCATTCCTTTCTTTATTATCTTTTCTTTCAACCCAACGCATAGTCTATGCTTTCTGCGCACAAAAAACCCAACATATATTATAACATTAACGAAATTAAATATCAAATTATTTCAAATCAGCAATTTCTTATAATTTAAATTTCAAGCCAAAATTCATTACAGTTTTTCTCTTTTATTTTTTGCAGTTATTGAAATATCATCTGGTAATTTTGAATAATTATCTGTACCGTACGATTTCCGCCATATTCATTAATACTTGGATAATAGGTTACCGATAATTTTACTGCATTATCCCTGTTCTGGAACATCTTATCTATTTCTTCCCGGCCGTAACCCTCTCTTAAATTATTTAAAAATACTTCCACTTCGCCAAAATAGACAGCATCCATTACACGTCCATACTCGTTAGCAACCTGAAGTTTCAGTACATTGGAATTTTTACCAAAGATACTGGCTCTTCTGATACGCAGGTTTTTTTCAGCAAATACGGGTTTTAAATTACCTTTTCCAAAAGGCTCCATCCTTTCTAATTCCATTACCAGTTCTTCATTTAAGTAACCTAACGGAAGGAGAATATCGATTGATATTTTTGGGATTAGATCCTCTGTTGTTAATAAGGTATTCTGATTTAAAGTTTTTCTTAACCGCTCAACTTCTGTCTCTGCTAAAGATAATCCCGCTGCAAGCGGATGCCCGCCGTATTTTAATAATAAATGCTTACATTTCGTTAATTCTTCATATATATTATATTGCTCTATGGAACGGCAGGAACCTTTTATAGCTGCCTCCGAATCGGTCAATACAATTGCCGGTTTATTATATCTTTCTTTCAGACGTCCCGCAATAATTCCGGCCAGGCTTTCGTGGCAGTCTTTTAAATAAACTACCAGGACTTTATCTTCTTCCATACCGCCATCTTCCACCAGTTTAATTGCCTGTTCCAAACTTTTGGCTGTCATTTCCTTACGGGTATCATTTAACTGCTTAAGTTCCCCTGCCAAGAGGTCTGCTTCCTCTTTTGTTTCCGATAACAGCAGCCGTAAACCTTTTTTGGCCGTATCCAGCCTTCCGGAAGCATTTAGACATGGGCCGATAATATAACCCAAATGATATGCGGACAGATTAATCAGGTTGATATTATTTTTCTCCATTAAAGCCTTTAGACCAAAATTATTTGTCTTTTTTAATAATTCCAGTCCATTTTTTACAATAATACGGTTTTCATTCACCAGATCCATTACGTCACACACCGTAGCGATGGCTACTACTTCTAATAATTTATCCGTTTCTTTTTTGTCAATCCCGAACCTGTCATAAAGGATCTGAACCAGTTTAAAAGCAACTGCCGCACCGCAAAGACATTTAAACGGATACTGGCAATCGTGCTGCTTGGGATTTACCACTGCATCTCCCTTTGGTATGATATATTCTTTTCGGTCTCCCTCTTCCATAAACGGCACATCATGATGGTCCGTAATAATAACTGTCATACCAAGTTCTTTTGCTTTTTCAATCTGCTCCTTAGCAGATATTCCATTATCACAGGTTAATATGGTATCAATACCGTCCAGGCTGGCAGCCTCAATAATATTCATATTAATACCGTAGCCGTCTTTTACCCTGTCCGGAATCTCATAATCTACTGTAGCTTTACAGTTATTAAGTGCCGTATATAAAACATAAGTCGAAGCAACTCCGTCAACATCATAATCCCCAACAATCCTGATTTTTTTACCTTGCTTTATTTTATCCGTTAATATGTCACATGCCTTCACCATATCTTTCATAGTCAGGGGATTATGTAAATACCCAATATCCGGATGGAGAAATGCTTTAATATCTTCTGCTTCTTCATGATTCCGGTTAACCAGTAATCTTGCAATTACTTCGCTTATTTTATATTGCTTCATCATAGCAGTAAAATCTGCTTTTTTATTTTTTAATACCCATTTTTCCATAGTAACCTCCAATATTCCATCTATGGTTTAGGCGACGGAAGTCCAATTTATTGTTTTGAATGAATACCTTGGGATGACTATCGATACCCAAACCATTTATCAGAATGTAATAAAGAATATGAAAGAATAACGGAAGAAACTCAACGTGCGAGTTTCTTCCGTTCGCCGGTGCGTTTACAATCATTTAAGCAAGTCAGATGATTGCTCACTTTTACTGCCTTTATTATTCTAATTCCGCTTCCGCAGCTTTTAACATAATTGCACATTCCACACGTTTTTTCTGCAGCTCACACCCAATATCGTAAGTGTCCAAAATGTTTCCATGAAACTTAAAGGAATTTGCAGCACATCCGCCGCTGCAGTAAAATCTGGCAAAACACTCTTTGCACTTATCTTTGGCGTAAACATTACAGCATTTAAACTCATCCCTTAAATCTGCTTTTTTCACGCCTTCATACACGTTACCCATCAAGTAATTATCCTCACCGACAAACTGGTGGCATGGATATAAATCACCCCAAGGAGTAACCGCCAGATACTCCGTACCCGAACCACAACCGGATAAACGTTTTGCAACACAGGGACCGCCGGATAAATCAATCATGAAATGGAAAAAGTTAAATTCCTTTCCTTCCTTTTTCTTCTCCAGCATATATCGTGCCAGCTTGTCATATTCCTCAAAAATTTTAGGGATGTCGGCTTCTGTGATAGCGTAAGGTTCCTCAGGGAGGGATACTACGGGTTCTACGGAAATCTGTTTAAATCCCAGTTCGGCCAAATGTTTAACATCTTCTGCAAAATCCAGATTATTATGAGTGAATGTTCCTCTCACATAATAATTCGTCTGCTTACGGCTGTCAGCGAATTTTAAAAACTTTGGTACGATTACATCATAACTGCCTTTTCCGTTCCTTGAAGGCCTCATTCGATCATTTATTTCTTTACGTCCGTCAATACTGAGTACCATATTACTCATTTCCTGATTTGCAAATTCCATGATTTCGTCATTTAACAGAATTCCGTTGGTGGTTAAGGTAAAACGGAATTTTTTATTATGTAATTTCTCCTGCTCCCTGCCATAAACAACTAAACGTTTTACTACGTCAAAGTTCATAAGCGGTTCGCCGCCGAAGAAATCGACTTCAAGATTTTTTCTGTTTCCGGAGTTCTGAATCAGAAAATCCAATGCCTGTTTTCCTACTTCATAACTCATTAAAGCTCTTCTGCCCTGATATTCCCCTTCCTCCGCAAAGCAATAACGGCAGGCCAGATTACAATCATGGGCAATATGTAAACATAACGCTTTTACAACTGTTTGCCGGGATTTAAATTCGGATATATAATTTTCATAAATATCTTCCGTAAAAAGAGCACCGTCCTTAATTAATTCCTCTATATCATTAAGAGCTTCCAGAACAGCTGTTTTAACTTCTTCCTCATCCGATTCACTGCCGAACAACCGGCTGTATTCCGAACGATGGTACTTACGGATTATTTCATTTATAACCTCTTCTTTCTTAATATCAGAAAACTTCTTAGATTTATTTTGATCTATAGTATTATATACGGCTATAATATCATAAGCTAAGTCATCAACAACATGAACCATTCCGCTGTTAACATCTAATACAATATTATATCCGTTATTCTTATATTGGTGAACCAAAGTGTTTCTCCCTTCTATATAAAAAAGCAATTGGTAACTGCAAAACTCCGCACAAATAATAAGCAGCGGCCGAAAGACGCTGCTTATAAAATACACGGGATAATGCGGAACTTAAAAGCTCCTGTTTTTTCTTACATCATGTATCTGATTATGTATCTTTATTATTTGTTTTCGCAGCTTTGATTTCCTACAGTACAGGATGTTTTACAAGCTGACTGGCAGGAAGTCTGGCATTCGCCACATCCGCCTTTTTTCATGGTATCTTTTAAATTTCTTGTATTTAATGTTTTGATACGTTTCATGAGATAGCCTCCTTCAATTATTCCTGATTGCCTATTTATAGCAATAATATCATCTGATATTATACCATACCCCAAATAATATGAAAAGAGTTTTTTATTATAATTTAACGCTACCGTTCAGCCTGGGGAACCGCGAGGTGTTTTTTGTGAGTGGAGGGTAGTGAAAGTCACAGAAAACACGAGATATATGTACATGTGTATCCATTTGTTACAATTCAGCCCAAGGCTGAACTGTAACGATTTAACTGATCATACCGCCAAGCATACCGCTGAATAAACATATAACCATAACGGTTATTACCCTGCTCGCTTCCATTCCCATTACGGAATTCGTCAGTATAGAAATTAACACCAGCATGATAAAATATAATGCTCCCATACCCAAACCCCACAGGAACCTTTTCTGGTCTGCACTTTTTCCCAGCAAAAATCCGCCTGCAAAAGAAGATAAGACATAAGTCAGTAAAATACCCCCATTAAGGATTCCGCCTGAAAGATCGGCTTTGAGCATAAAAAATGCCAGCAATAACAACAGTATTCCTGTTACCATATAGGAAATCAGAAGATCTCGTAAGATAACTACAACCTTTGAATTACGGTGCAATACTTTGTCCATTCCAAACCTCCGCTTTATTTATACTGTAATATATTATCCATGCCTGATTTATATTCTATAATATCGCATTTTTGAAATTTTAAGATCCGATTATTCTGAAACCATGCAGTTTGAAAATCAGATGACTTCTCTCATTAAGAATGCTATAATAATAAAGCTTAATAAATTAATAATAAGAATAATGAAAATTATTTAATTATAGGATTTACTTGTCATATCTGCTCAGGTTATATCTATAACCTTAAATTCACTTCAAGCAAATCGGATTTTGGCACCCAAATCCAATAGATAAAAAAAGGAAGGAAGAATACTCATGAAATATATTGATCTCCATGTCCATTCCAATGTTTCCGATGGAACTTTAACCCCATCTGAAGTCGTTAATCTGGCGGTTAAAAGTCAACTTGCAGCAATCGCTTTGACCGATCACGACACCCTGGCCGGTATTCAACAAGCGCAGGCTGCTGCCCTGTCAGAAACAGAAGCCGGAAATCCCATACAGGTTATTCCTGGAACGGAACTTTCGGTGTTTTACAGAAAAAGAGATATTCATATTTTGGGTTTGTTTGTAGATGGAAATAATACTATCCTTTATCAGGCACTGGAAAATGCCCGTTTGAAGCGGGATGAAAGAAACGAAAAGATGACCGCAAATTTAAGATCTGCGGGTATAGACATAACCGTTGATAAATTACGCCAGGAAGAAGGGGAAGCGGTCTTAACCCGAGCGCATTTTGCCAAGTTTATGGTTAAGTACGGGTATTGTAAATCCATGCAGGATGCCTTTACCAGGTACTTAAATGATGACTCTCCATATTATGTACCCAGGGAATATTTATCTCCTGCTGAGGCAATTGATCTGATTCATACGGCAGGAGGACTTTCCGTTGCAGCACATCCTCTGCTCTATAAATATACGTTGGAGGAAGTGGAACAGATGGTTTCCTATCTTTCTGATCGTGGACTAGACGGTATCGAAGCTATATATTCCACTAATACGGGTTTTGATGAAGGACGTATGATACATTTAGCTAATAAGTATAATCTGGTGATTACAGGTGGTTCCGACTTTCACGGAGCCAATAAACCAGATATAAGTCTGGGTTCCGGCCGCGGGAATTTAAAAATTCCGTATTCCATTCTGGAAAAACTGGAGGATCGTTTAAAGAGCAGAAATTAACCGTTAGAAAAAGCCTGTCCTGATACATACCTTATTGGTTGAATCCTTTGGGTAAATAAAGTATCAGGATAGGCTTAACTATATTATTATTTTTACATTATTTTTTTATTGTGTCGTTTTGAATTATTTTATTTATATTCAAATAGTTTTTACAGCGTCTTTACTATTATTAATTACTATATTATTTTTCTTTTTCTGCAGTATTTGGCTTTTCAACTTCAACAACAGCTGATTTTTTCATAGGTATACGGCAATTTTTATTATTTCCGAACTCTACAATGATTACTTCTTCCATAACATCAATGATTACACCATAGAAACCGCTGGATGTCAGAATACTATCTCCCGGTGCAAGAGTAGAAATCAGTGCTTCCATTGCTCTCTGCTGTTTCTTCTGGGGACGAATCGCCATAAAGTAAAAAGCAAGTCCCATAATTATAATCCAGAAAACCATCATTATTAAGGACGTTCCTCCATTCGTAGCAGTTTGCGTTAAAAAAATAAGGTTATTCATAAAATTCCTCCTGTTATTATATAAATTTATTGTTATGGATTACCCATATTACTAAATCAGGAACATCATTTCATTCCTATCATGTTATGCTTCGCCTTCCGCAAAGCCTTTTAACTTAGCTTTTTTATATTCATTATATCTTTGCTGTTCAATCGCACCTCTAATCTCTTCCATCATATTATTATAAAAATAGAGATTATGCGTAACTAAAAGCCTTAAACCCAGCATTTCTTTTGCTTTCAATAAATGCCTGATATATGCTCTGCTGTAATGTCTGCAGGTCGGACAATCACAACCCTCTTCTATGGCTCGGCTGTCCAGTTCATATTTGGCATTCAGCAGATTCATTTTTCCATGGTTGGTATACGCATTACCGTGACGGCCGTTTCGTGCAGGATATACACAATCAAAAAAATCCACCCCTCGTTCCACCGATTCCAAAATGTTTTCCGGTGTTCCCACACCCATTAAATAAGTTGGCTTTTCCAATGGAAGATAAGGAACCGTTTCTTCTATAATACGGTACATCTCCTCATGGGACTCTCCGACTGCCAGACCTCCCAAAGCATAACCGTCTAAATCCATCTCGGCAATCCTCTTGGCATGCTCAATACGAATATCTTCAAACGTACCGCCCTGATTAATTCCAAATAACATCTGCTTCCTGTTAATAGTATCTTCAAGGGAATTAAGCCTTGCCATCTCATCTTTACAACGCTTAAGCCATCTTGTGGTTCTGTCTACCGAATTCTGCATATATTCCCTGGTTGCCGGATGTGGCGGACATTCATCAAAAGCCATGGCAATTGTAGAGGCAAGATTGGATTGTATCTGCATACTCTCTTCCGGACCCATAAAAATCTTGCGGCCATCTACATGGGAATTAAAATACACACCTTCTTCTTTTATCTTTCGAAGCCCTGCCAGAGAAAAGACTTGAAAACCGCCTGAATCCGTTAAAATAGGTTTGTCCCATACCATAAACTTATGAAGACCTCCCAGTTTCTTAATTACCTGGTCACCCGGCCTTACATGTAAATGATAGGTATTGGATAGCTCTACCTGAGTCTTTATCCCCTGCAAATCCATAGTAGATACCGCACCTTTTATCGCTGCCGCAGTACCCACATTCATAAACACAGGTGTCTGAATCGTGCCATGGACGGTAGTAAACTCTCCTCGCTTTGCATTACCGTCTCTGCATATTAACCTATACATAAATTTCTCCGTTCTAATTCCATAATAAGTTACTGCTTACCATTATGTTTAATCTAACGCTACAAGTATACCTGTTATGGAATTCTTTTTCAACTAAAATTTTCATTTAAGTTGTAAAGTTATTATAAAATCAGCATTTCTCAATTCCAGATATTGTTGCAATTTTCCAGAAATATTGATAAAATGTAAATAATTACTACATGAAAGAAGATTAAACTATTCAGCCGCCCGATAGAATCGCTAAATTTCGAGCAAATAGTACCATAATATGCGATTTATGCATGTTTTGTGTACCTGACGCATATATGCGTTGGTTCGTAAGGACCGCTTAACTGAATAGTCCTGGAAGAATATTATGTCGATTAAAAAAACCTTAAGAATAACCTTAATTATATTCTCTATTGTACCAATTATCATCGTATCTATACTGGCATATCAACTTATTGCCGGCAGATTGATATCAATTAAGCGTGATAATTTAAACCAATTGGCTGTTACGAACAGCAATGGGTTAAAAGCGATGGTCAAAAATCAACAGACAGAAATTAATCTTCTTGCCATACAAAACCAGATTTATAATCTGGCACTTTATAATCAATCGTCTGTTTTACTTACAAAGAAAGGCTATAAGGATATTTACAAAAGCGCCATGGAATTATTAAAAAAACGTCATGCCCAGTATCCTTCCTGTTCCCGTATAACGGTATATAATACAAAATTTCAGGCAATCGCCAGTTCCGATCAATCCATTGTTAATACGGATTACTCCGACAGTATAACCCTCTCCTACATAAAAGCCACTAAGTGTTCTGCCAGCGGCGTCAGCGGACTGATTAAAAATCCGCAGCTTTCACCGGACAATATCACAAACAAAACAAGCTCTTACTGTATAGAAATAGGCTGCCCCATAACCATGGAAACAAATGAAAGTTCAATAATTATCGGTTATATTATCAGCACTATTAATTTATCCTATTTTAAAGATTTTCTTAGCTCCATTAAAATGGGAGAAACCGGTTTTGGAGTAGTTTTAGATAAAAACGGAATCATAGTGTACCATCCTGATTCCAGATTAATCGGTACAAGTATTGATAATGAAAAACTCGGTACTCTTGTTAACAGTTATTATACCGGTAAAATTACTCAAAACGGTGCGTTTGCATATAACTATGAAAATAACCGTAAAATTTACGGGTATAGTGTTATACCGGAACTTGACTGGGTTTTACTGGTGAAACAGGATATATCGGAAATCATTAATCTCGCCGTAATAATTATCTATGTTCTGGGATGGACCGTGATTATACTTATCATTTTTATGATTCTGGTAAGTAATAAATTTGCTAAATCATATACGGATCCCATTATAGAATTAAAGGATGCCATGCGTACTGCCTCAGACGGGGACTTAGAGGTACAATCCAATATTAAAGCTAATAATGAAATAGGTGAATTATCCAGAAGTTTTAATAAGATGTTACATATTATTAAAGGGAACTATAATGAACTGTCTGCAATGCACGAAGAATTAATTACCAACGAGGAACAGCTTCGCAATAATTATATTCGGATTGAATATTTAGCATATCACGATATTCTTACTAACCTGCCAAATAAACTGGCTTTTACCGAACGGGTTAACAGCACTTTAGCTTTGTCACCGGGATCTAATAAAGTACATGCCGTTTACTTTGTAGATTTGGATAATTTTAAGACAATAAATGATACTCTTGGACATGATTATGGAGATAATTTATTAACCCAAACCGCCGAACAGCTTCTTTCCTTAATCACTTCAGATGATATACTCGCCAGGGCAGGAGGCGACGAATTTTTAATTTTCCGAGAAAACTTAAGCAGCCAAAGGGAAGCAACTGAATTTGCGGCTAATGTAATCGATGCGTTTAAAAAACCCTTTCATCTAAGCGGTGAAATCGCTTATGTATCCATGAGTATCGGCATTGCCATTTATCCGAAAAACGGTACCTTAACCAATGTTCTGATTAAGAATGCTGACATAGCTATGTATAAATCCAAGGATACCGGTAAAAACAAATATACATTATTCGATAAAAGTATGGAAGATGAATTAAACAGAAATACTATCATTCTTGAAATATTAAGGGGAGCTATAGAAAACAATGAGATTTATATAAAATACCAGCCTCAGATCAATATCATTACGAATAAAATAATAGGTTTCGAGGCCTTAATGAGAATTAAAAGCGGAAAGTTAGGGGAACTGTCTCCATCGGAGTTTATCCCAATTGCAGAAGAGAGCGGGCTAATCGTGGAACTTGGCGAATGGATTTTAAAAGAAGCCTGCCGATTTAACAAGAACCTGATGGAACTTGGCTATACTCCATATATCGTATCGGTAAATATTTCATCTGTTCAGATTAACCGGACAGGATTTATTACTATGTTGGATCATGTATTAAAAGAAACTGGTATTCCACCAAAATACCTCGAACTGGAAATCACGGAAAGTACGATTGTATCCTCTATAACCGATGCTGTCACCTTATTGAACAGCCTTCAGGATTTAGGAGTACGTATATCATTAGACGATTTTGGTACAGGTTATTCCTCTTTAAATTACTTAACCAGTATGCCGATTAATACCTTAAAAATTGATAAATCTTTTATTGATAATATCAGTAAAAATAGGAAGGATTCCTTAATCGCGGAGGCAATTATACAGCTGGCTCATAGTATAGATGTAGAGGTTATCGCTGAAGGTGTGGAATATAATGAGCAATTAAGTGTACTAAAGGCTAAGAATTGTGATATCATTCAGGGTTATATCTACAGTAAACCCTTATACCCCTCCAGATTATTGGCTATACTTGATTCGGTGCAATAAATATTATGTATACTTAAAAGGGTGTGCTGCAGTTACAACACACCCTTTTATTTCCAGTTATACCACTGCATATTTTTTTATTGTATTTTCCAGATTATTGTTATAACCATGGTAAGCTACATTAAAGTTTTGGGATATATCAAGGCTCATAATTCCAAGGAAAGACTTTGCATCTACAACTATTCTATTATAGTATAAATCTATATCGAAATCACATTGTTCCGCAGCATTAACAAATTCCATTACTTCTTCTGGCGTATTCAGTTTAATCTTTTTTATTTCCACTTTTATAATTCCTCCAAATAAGTTGTTATTTTTATAAAAACGGCTAGAAATTTTATATCATGTTTTATAATATAAGTCAATTTGCCGAATCGGTGCAATTCCAAAGATATTATCGGCTTTTATTTATTTATTATAAGAAAATCCGGTTATATTATTAGTTCTTATAAAAGATTACAGGATTATTTATTTTAATACTTTCCCGAAGAAATCAATATCGCTAAGCTAACAAAGCATTTCCTGTATAATTTCTACAATCATTCCGCAATTATATCTGCTATTTACCTATATCCATTTCTTCATAGTATGTACTATAATAGAGAGGACATGGAACCAAATTCCATTTATTAATACTGGAACGATTAGGAAAGTAAAGGTGATGCTATGGATATATTGGAATTACAATCTCAAACAGACAGGATAAAGCAAAATATTGAAAAAGTTATTATAGGAAAATCTCAGATTATCGATTTAATCCTGACTTCTCTTCTTGCAGGGGGACATATTCTTCTTGAAGATGTACCGGGTACGGGAAAAACAGTACTCGCTAAATCCCTGGCCAAATCATTAGATGCTGACTTTAAACGAATTCAATTCACACCGGATCTTCTTCCGTCAGATATAACCGGATTAAATTATTATAATCAGAAATTGGGGGAATTTACATTTAGAAGCGGGCCGGTATTTACCAATATACTCCTTGCAGATGAAATTAACCGTGCTACTCCAAGAACCCAATCCAGCCTGTTGGAATGTATGGAAGAAAAACAGATAACCATTGACGGGCAAACCTACCGTTTAGAAAAACCCTTTTTCGTAATAGCAACTCAAAATCCTGTTGAAACAGCAGGAACATTTCCTCTGCCGGAAGCACAGTTAGACCGTTTTCTCATGCAGATCGGAATGGGATTCCCGGATTTTACCGAAGAAATTGCTATTTTAAACCGTTTTATCCAGGCAGACCCGTTAGAAGCATTAAATAGTGTTTGTTCCAAAGAAAAATTACTGGCTATGCAGAATTTCATTAAATCTATTTATATTCACCCTTCTTTAATGGAATATATGATTTCGATCATTCACCAAACAAGAAGCCATAAAGGTATTGCTCTGGGCGTCAGTCCAAGGGGAAGTCTGGCTTTTTTAAGAGCTGCGCAGGCTTATACCGCTATCAAAGGCAAACAATATGTTACACCTGAAATTATACAGACGATCGCGCCTTATGTATTAACCCATCGTATTATTTTAAGAACAGGATTCCAAAAAGGGGCTGCTTCCCTTGATATCATTTTTGAGATTTTAGGAGATGTGCCTGTTCCAACTGAGGATTTTACCAGGAGGTAATAATTCCATGATTATACTATCAGCTATGTTAGGTGCTCTTCTACTATATTTACTCCAGAATTACCTTTACCATAAGTTATGGAATAAAAACCTGTCGGTTTCTATCAATTTTTCCGAAGAGAAAGCCGTAGAAGGTGATGAATTAATTTTATATGAGACTATTATAAATAAGAAATTACTTCCCCTTCCCATTTTAAAAGTGAAGTTCATGACTTCTAAATATTTGAACTTTCTGGACTTTAACAATTCCATCGTAACCGATAATTACTACCGTAATGATTTGATATCCATTATGATGTATCAGAAATTAACCAGGTCGTTAAATTTCAGGTGTTTGCACCGGGGTTATTTTACAATAAATAATGCGGATCTGATCTGTTCCGATTTGTTTATCACTTTTGAAGCAGTAAAAAATTATGATATGGATATACGCTTATATGTGTATCCAAAACCTGTAGATTATATCAGATTACAGGCACCTTTTAATAAAATGCTGGGAACAGTACTCGCCAAACGGTTTATAAATGAAGACCCCTTTGAATTCCGAAGTATTCGTGAATATCAGTCCTATGATACGTTAAAAACAGTAAATTGGAAAGCTTCCGCGAAAACAGGCTCCCTAAAGGTTAATGTTTACGATTATACTTCTTCCCAGCAGGTTAAAATTATTATTAATTTAGAATCTGACTCCATATGGAAACACGAAGATTTACAGGAAGAAAGTATCCGCTTGGCTGTGTCTCTCGCTTCTGCTTTTATCGATCAGGGAATTCAGACATCCATTTACACCAATGGCAGAGATATAATAACTCATGAAATATTAAATATCCCTCCCGGATCAGGAAATAATCATATAAAAGCTATCAATGAACTCTTAGCCAGAATTGATACCATTTTACCCATACCTGCATTTGTACCGGTCATCGAAGAAAACTGCCTCCATTCATCAGAAAATGATTATCTGATTTTTATATCTTTTTATCAAAAAGAAGATATCCGGCGGCTCCTCTTAACCTCTCTTGAAAAGAAAGCTGATTTTACCTGGATTATCCCCACCAATCAAAGCGTTACAGTAAAAGCAGATGCCGTATTAATACCTTATATCATACCATGGGAACTAGCCCCTTAATATAGGTAAGATATTTGTTTGGCTTTTGACACACCAAACCTGTTAGCTCTTTTATAGAATAAAAAGAAAGGTTTTTAGCATGAATAACAAACAATATCATTTTATAATAGATATGTTAAATATACTCCTTAATTTTCTTGCTTCTTTTGCCGTAATCGGAATTGGTATTATATTTACCACCAAAAATACCGGTTATGTTTATAAAACTTTTATATTGCTTCCGGCTCCAGTCATATCTTACCTGATTGGCAGGTACACCAAACATATCTGGTCTTTTTTAGTCCTGCATATCAGTATGGCTGCTGTCTATATCTTTACGAACCATAATGGTTTTGTAATTGCTTTTTATTTTATTTATTTCGTTCTTTTAACGGCATTTGCTCTTAATAACAAGTTGAAAACAGAAGTTATGGCGAAATCAAATACCTCTCTGATATTTTTAGCACCGTTTATTGCCATGTATTTTTTAAATAATTATCTGGGAATAACTAATCTGACCAGTCTGGTATTCCTGTTAGTTTTATCATTTATATTGTTATATCTGTTTAATTTGTATCTCATTAATTTTGAACGTTTTTTTCAGACTCACAGCAATTTAACCAATGTTCCAATAAAACGCATCCAAAATACCAATCATATATTACTGCTATTTTTTAGTTGTTTATGTGTTGCCACCATGTTTATCTTCACAAAATTTCCTCTGAAAGCCTTTTTAGCCATAATTGGAAATTTACTATTAGGATTAATAAGAGCCTTTTTTTCACTGTTTGAAGATAAAGATATAACTTCTCCAATAAAAAATATAGAACCGGATCAAGGAGCTGAACCCTTAGGGCTTATAAAAGCCAATACCCCGTCTGTTATCTGGCAGTATATTGGGAACATCCTGCTGGGTTTATTTACTATAGCGTTATTTGCCGGAGTGATAGCATTAATTCTATATGGCCTTTACCGGTTATATCAATTGTTTTATGAAAAGAAATACAATAATTTCAGAGATAAAACCGAATTTATTTCCCCCTTTGACAAGAGGGAATCCCTGAAAAGAGAAGAAATGAGCAAGGTAGTTAAGAAACTATTTCCTTTGTTTGGCCGCTCCAATAATGAAAAAATCAGAAAACATTTTTATAAAGGGGTTATAACCCATAATGATACCGAAAAACTATCAGGTTGTTTAACTCCAATGCAACTATCCCAATATGCCTTAAATATTCAAACTGAGCATTCCGAGGATGAAATAATCAAAAAGGAAGCAAAGAAATTAGCGGAATTTTATGAAAAAGCAAGATATAGTAAGGATGATTGTACAAAAGAGGATGTTATCCAGGTTAAGAATATACTAAAAAAGACATTACCATAACGATAATGTCTTTCAAACAGGGGATGAGAGAATCGAACTCCCGCTAAAGGTTTTGGAGACCCTTGTCATACCATTTGACCAATCCCCTATGTATTTGGCAATCAAACACTGCTTATTTATAATACAATGAATTGTTTTAATTGTCAAGAATATTTTATAAAAAAGAACTAATTTTTAACCGGATATACGTTGGCTGTATGTTTTTCCTTAAATATCCATATAATGAATAATAATGATAATGATTCATACATTTATATACATAATCATTTTATCTGGAGATGAAAAAAATTGGATCAAGACTGCAAAGATCGAATTCTAAGTGAAGATTATGCTGATTTCATGATTAGAAACGGATCCTCCTTGGATGACATAAAAGCCAGGTTAGATATATGTTATGATTTTATTAATTATGATAATGTTAATGTATATACTCCAGTTGCCAGTGTACCCAAAAATTTTATTCATTTATATGGATACGGTGCCTATCCTAATTGCTATGGTTTAATGGATATCGCCAGTGTTGAAGCATCCGGTATTTACAGAGTCCGTAATATACCTAATCTGAACCTGCGGGGACATGGAATATTAATCGGAGTTGTAGATACCGGGATCGAATATACCCATAGTGCATTTAGGCATGCTGATGGCACTTCTAGAATCGTTTCCATATGGGACCAGACCATTCAAAGTGATTCCATGCCGGAAGGTTTCCCTTTTGGAACTGAATACACCCAGGAGCAAATAAATGCCGCACTTGCCAGTAATGATCCTTTATCCATTGTCCCAAGTACGGACGAAGACGGCCATGGAACATTTTTAGCCGGTATTGCAGCCGGATCCACAAGTGAAGAAAACAATTTCACAGGTGTTGTCCCTGATGCGGAATTAATAGCAGTAAAATTAAAACCTGCTAAAAATAATTTAAAAGAGTTTTGGCGTATTCCTCAAAATGTGACCTGCTATCAAAAGAATGATCTTATGTATGGTATCAGGTATCTTGTAGAGACAGCCAGTAAACTTATGCGCCCTCTTTCACTTTTTATAGGTGTTGGTACTTCCCAGGGAGCTCACGATGAACGGGGGGCTTTAAGCAGTTACCTCTCGGCACTGGCTGCCCAAAGTGGTATCGCCGTCGTGATTGCCGGCGGAAATGAAGGAAATAGAGGGCACCACTATTATGGAGCGGTGAAAAGCGGAAGTGAATTTGATACGGTTGAGTTAAAGGTAGGACCAAATGAGGAGGGGTTTACAATGGAAATATGGGGAATCGGACCTAGTACCTTCTCCGTAGATATCCTTTCTCCAACAGGCGAATATATACCCAGAATACCGGCCAGAATAGCAGAAACAAGAGAAATACGTTTTATATTTGAGAAAACTATTATAAATTTGGATTATCAGGTCGTAGAATCTCAATCCGGCGATGAACTGATTTTAATGCGGTTTAAGCTTCCAACAGAAGGAATATGGAGATTCCGTGTCTACTCAAGCGGTAATCTCACAGTTAATTATCATGTCTGGCTGCCGATTCAACAATTTATTACGAATCAGACATATTTTGTAAGGCCTGACCCGGAATATACCTTAACTTCTCCCGGAAATACTGATATACCTATCGTGGTAACTGCATATGACCATACGAACCAAAGCCTTTATATTAATTCCGGCCGGGGTTATATAAGGAACGAAAATATTGCTCCTTCCTTAGCGGCACCGGGGGTTAATCTGATTGGACCAGGTTTAAACAATACATATATCACCGCTTCCGGAACCAGTGCTGCGGCAGCACATACGGCTGGGATAACGGCAATGCTTTTAGAATGGGGTATCTTAAGAGGAAATTACACACATTTTAGTACCATAGAAATTAAAAATTTATTACTGCGGGGTGCAAAAAGAGATCCTAATATGACCTATCCAAATAAAGAATGGGGATACGGTATTATAGATCTTTATAATACCTACGAAAGCTTAAGAAGTGAAAATGTATAAATGAAAAACACACAGCCATTCTTTATCCATTAATGTCTGTGTGTTTATTCCTTCAGTGATTATACACTTACTCTGCCGTCTTTATGATTGGTGTCAATTTTTTCTGTTTCAATATGAAATTTAATAAACCAAACGGTAAATAGCATGATTAAAAATCCAATAAAATTTAATACCTGCTGTGCATAAATGGGCGTTCCATTTATATTAAGATTAGCTTTCTGCAGATGATCTAAAATCACACCGCCAACGATGGAAACAAAAAATCCAAAAACCCCTGAAATGGAGGAAACTAAAGTAAGCCAGATCATTCTTTTTTCATTTTGGAAAAAGTCTAACTGCAATCCAAACAAACCAATACCCACAAAAGCCCAGGCAGTAGAAGCTATTATCTGGCTGATTATAAATAGCGGATATGCATTACCCGGAACTGTAAAAGCAAAGGACAGCATGTTGAAGCCTAAGGCTAATAAAGTATATCTTAATAATCTCGCCATTCCATATTTATCTGCTAAACGTCCTAATTTAGGTGATATGTATATTCGATACAAATTTGTCATAAAGCAAACAAACATGATAAATGTATAAGGTAAGGCTAATTCATTAATCTGATAACTGGAGTTAAAAGGTAAGCATATATAAAAAGATAATGTATATAAACTTTGCAGAGCAAATGCCTTTCTGAATTTTCTGTTTTGAAAAGCATCTATAATCTCATTGAGAATCGTTTTATCATTCTTTTTATTTATTTTCTCATCTTCTTTTGCCTTTTTTGCCAGTCTTCCGTGCATTTCTTTCCCATCCTGGTTTAAATAGGATATCTTAGGTTCTTTCATTTTGGAAAACGCTATAACGTTTATTAAAACAAGAATAAATATTAATGTTCCTATTATGATAAACCCGATCTTAAGATTCCGGTTTTTAAATGTATCCAATACAATACCGCTTATTAACATGGTACTGGATACTACAAATACGGCTATGGAATCTTTTATGGAGAAATATTTTCCCCTTAATCTCCCCGGAACCAGGCTGGCTATCCATTCCTGGGATGCCGGTGTACCTACTTGTACAAAAATTTGCCCGGTAAAATATAGAACAACAATAATTATCGCCTTTTTCGAATTACTGATAAATAATAAAGGTATAAAATAAATAACAGTAAATAGTAATCTTTGCAAGGCTGTAAAACATACTAAGAATTTATATTTTTTTAGTTTTTTAAAATAATTGATTAAAAAAATCTGACATATAGCGGCGAGACTTACCAAGGAGGTTATAATACCAATATTGGCATCGGATATTCCGCAAAATGACATTAAAGTTGCCAGAAACGTTCCGCCGGAAAGCTGTGCTATTGTCTGGATAGCACTATCACCTACCGTAAAGCATACTCTGCTCTTTTTAAGATCACTTTTACTCTCAGGTAAAGCCATAAAATAAATCCTGCGAAGCCTGGCTAATAAAAATCTATTGATAAACATGAAATTGTTTAACATTATTATGTAAATCCCTCCATACCGTATGTTCCTGCGTTTCTTCTTTTCCTGTCATTTTTTGCCCCATGTCCAAAATACCTAAAAGGGTTGTCCAATCATTCAACCAATTTTAATGTCAGGATTCAATTATAACTTACGCAAATACAATTGTAAATGGAGTTAATCATGCATTTAATGTCATTTTTTTATAGAAATACTGCTGTAAAATCAGGTTTTACAAAACTTGGATTTCGTTTTCTGACTAAATCTATCTGAAGATTCCTTCCCTATATCTTACAGCAGCTTTTTTAACTAACAATTAATTGATAAGCATAAGAAGTTGTAATCAATAAGAAGATTCGTAAACTTGATAATACCCCTGAGGGAAGCCGCAAATCGGGCATATTTCAGGTGCACATAATCCCCCATAATATTGCCGCAATTAGTACACACCCATAAAACTTCCTGTGTTTTACAAAAAACCTGGTTATTTTCTATATTTTCCGCAAATGTTCGGAAGATTGCTTCATTATTCAATTCAATATTTGCAACTCCGTCAAATAAAGCACCGATGGAATTATATCCCTCTTCTCTCGCTGTTTGAGCGTACTCCCTATATATGTTATTTCCTTTATTTGCTTCATCATCTGAACTTGCGATCAGATTTTGTATGGTACTCGGAATTTCACCATTATTTAATAACTTCAACCATATTACCGCATGCTCCCTTTCAAATCTGGATATGACATCAAAAGCATATGCTATTTGCTGGAAATCATCTTGCCTTGCACGAATTCCATATATCTCATATTTGCTGCTGCTGATCAATTCTCCCTCAAATGCACTCTGCAAATTTATATAAGTCCTGCTTTGCTGGAAATCCATTTTGCACCTCCCTTAATACCTGTTAACCTATTGCTACATCATATGAATAATCCTTATAAATTATGTGACAGAAGTAGAGGACCTGTGTAAATGCCTTAACTTATGATTGTATCGATATTATAGCTTGACCTTTTGCCACCTAATTAAAAAATCATTTGATAATTTTACTTTCCTGTTGTATTATATTGGAAGAGTAAGTTTTATCCGTAATAGAAAGGGGATTTTTTTATGAGAAATAAACTTGTTATTTGTGCATAGCAAAGGCTATTGCACAATTAAAAATAAATAGATGATAGCCTTTGCTCAATCTTTGTATTTTTATTCAAGGAGGAGCACCATGAGCTATTTAAAAGCAGAAACTGTTTTACCCCAGGAAGTATTGGAATTAATACAGGAATATATTGACGGTGGATATTTATATATACCCAGAAAAAGTAATAACCGTAAAAGCTGGGGTGAAAAAACCAACTCTAAACTATGGATTAAAAAGAGAAATTCAGAAATTTATACCCGATATATAAACGGATTAAAAATTACTGAACTTGCAAATCAATATTTCTTGTCAGAAAAGAGTATACAGCGGATTGTATTACAGGAAAAAAGAAATAATGAATAAATGCAGTAAAAACTGTATCATATCGATCTCAAGATTCTTATAAATTATTATAAGATTAAATATCTTTTTTTATAAATTTGTGCCAAATACAGCAAATGAAAGGATTATTTTTGAAAGATATGATACGGTTTTTTATTTATTCACAATTAACCCAAGTTAATTCCTACAATTTTGTAGGATGCTTTCTAAATTTTCATATTCCAAACATTATATCAATTTATCTTAAAATTCTAATAAGTCAATAAAACGTCCACCTTAAATTAACATTTATCCCCACCTTAAAAATACTTCATAAATAAGATTAAGGTATTTACCTTTTTATTCTTATGGTAAACTGTCTCCGCATTAAAAAATAAGGAGGGCTCTATTCATATGACTACACCAGTTAATTGATAATCTCTGATTTAAGCCAAATAAAACATCAAAAATTCAGTACAAGACTGGGTTTATTTTTGATGCCATCAGAATTAGTTTTAGCTGCATGGAAATATGAATAGATCAAACACCAAAATTTCATATAGATTTTATTTATGCCATATTTTTGTGCAGCTCAATAAAGGAGCGAAAAAAATATGCAGAAAACAATACTATGGGAAATCGTCCCTCTGAATCAGCCAACAATTACCAAAAACTGCTCTAAATGCAGTACTAAATGCACATTTATTACCACCGGCAATTTCAGAATTAATGCCAATCAAAGTAAAGTAGACGTATGGCTTATCTATCAATGCCGAAAGTGTAAAACAACGTGGAATATGTCAATCTTATCAAGAGTAAATCCCACTTCCATCCCTCCGGATTTATACCGAAAATTTTTATGCAATGATGAGGAGCTTGCCAGAAAATATGCTTTTGATGCAAATATACATGCTCAAAACAATGTGAATTTAGACTATGAAGAAGTTGAATATGAAGTAAGCGGCGATATCATACGGCTTACTGATCTGAATGAATCCATTCAGGTACAATTAAGGAGTAATTATCCTATGGATATTCGGGTTGACAAAATTTTAAGCAGAAAACTGGGTATATCAAGATCCTCTATAAAACGCCTTGGTTTATGCGGTAAAATTATTATTAATAATGAGAAAGAGATATGGAAAACAACTCTCTGTAATGATTTGATAATAACTATTTTGCCTTAACATTATGGTAAATATTGTAGTTTGAAACAGAATCAGTTATAATAATATAAAATACAATCCAAAACCACATATTATGAAATGAGGGTAATGTATGAAAGTTTTACTTTTCTTAGCAAAAGGATTTGAGACTATGGAATTCAGTCCTTTCGTGGATATTATGGGCTGGGCACGTAATGATTATGGATATGACATACAAGTAATAACCTGTGGTTTTCAAAAACAGGTTATAAGTACGTTTCATATTCCTGTTACGGTAGATAAACTGATTGATGAAATTCACATTGATGATTATGAGGCTCTTGTTATCCCCGGTGGGTTTGAGGAATTCGGTTTTTATGAAGAAGCTTATCACGAAAAATTTCTGCAGTTGATAAGGGATTTTAATTCCAAAGGAAAAATTATTGCTTCCGTATGTGTCGGGGCCTTGCCAATAGGAAAAAGCGGGGTGTTAAAAGGAAGAAAGGCTACCACCTATCATTTTAAAGAAGGTATAAGACAAGCACAATTAAGAGAATTTAACGTTAACGTGATAGATGAGCCCATTGTCACCGATAATAATATTATAACTTCTTATTGTCCCCAAACAGCCCCGGGAGTGGGATTTTTATTATTAGAGAAGCTTACTTCAAAAGAAAAAATGGAGATTGTAAAAAAAGCTATGGGGTATTAATAAGTCTGCTCTTACTTATGAAAGGATTAAATCAATGAATAAATTATTAGTTGTTATTGATATGCAGAATGATTTTATTTGCGGTACGTTAGGCACCAAAGAAGCAGTTCAGATCGTAGACAAGGTAGTAAATAAAATTAAAGAATATGAGCTAAACGGTGATCCGATAATTTTTACCAAGGACACGCATTTTGATAATTATCTGGATACCCAGGAGGGAAAGAATCTGCCGGTAAAACATTGTATCACAAAAACCGGAGGTTGGGAACTAGACAGTAAAATATTAAAAGCAACTAACCTAAGTAACTATAAAATCTATGAAAAAGTAACCTTTGGTTCCAGTGAACTTGCAAAAGATCTTATGAATGGAGTTTATGATACGGTATCACAAATCGAGTTAATAGGAATCTGTACGGATATCTGTGTGATTTCCAACGCTATTCTTATTAAAACCTTTCTGCCAGAGGTACCTGTCACCGTGGATGCATCCTGCTGTGCCGGAGTTACAAAAGAAAGTCATGAAAATGCTTTAAAAGCTATGAAAATGTGCCAGATAAATATTTTAAACGAAAAAGGATAAAAGGCAGGTATTTTATGTTTAAACCTGGGACGGATTGGAATCCAAAACAGACCTTGTTAAAGGAATATCTTAAAAGCAAAGATAAATTTACGGAAGCAATCAATTTATGTCTGGATATGCATAAAATGATCCACTTATCTCCGGTATCATCAACAACTGAGATAACCTTGGCGGATGAGGTTTGGGATGGGCTAACCGATGAAGATTTTGAGGTTATGCCTACAAGTAAGGATGTAACTATTGCATGGAATATCTGGCATATTACAAGAATTGAAGATTTGACCATAAATATTTTAGTAAAAGGATGGCAGCAGGTCTTAGACGAAACCTGGCTGGATAAATTACAGGTTACTGTAAAAGATACCGGTAATGCCATGACAGACGATGAAATCATAAAGTTAAGTAAATCAATTAATAAGCAGGAACTGAAAAATTACCGAAATGCAGTCGGAAAACAAACTCAGCAAATTTTATCTGCCCTCACTGCGGAAGATCTCAAAAGAAAAATAACATCAGACCGTTTGGAGCGGATCCGATTGGAAGGTGGTGTAACAAACCATCCGGATTCAATCTGGCTCCTGGATTTCTGGGGCAAAAAAGATGTATCTGGAATTTTACAGATGCCAATTACCAGACATCAAATTGTACACTTAAACGATAGTTTAAAATTAAAAGCTAAAATTATGAAATTAGATTTAAAAAAGCAAATAAATACTTAAAAAAATTCATATAGTGCGTATTCTTCATACATAAAATCATTTAAGCAGGACAAACTATTATCGAGGTGATTTTATGTCGCATGTAGCACCAGCAATCAGGGAAAAATTTGAAACCCTGCCTATAGAATTAAAGAATTCAATCTTAGAACGAAATGTACAGTTAAATAATATCTATGATCTTATGCACGTGCTGGAAGACATCATAGCAGAAGGAGAAGAGGATACCAAAAAATAGGCATCCTCTTCCCTTTTATTTCCGCTAATGATCCCTATTCAACCTCATCTATCTGTTCGGAAATAAGATGAATGGAATCAATCGTGTGTTTCGCATTGTCTGTAATATCCCTCTGATATGCGATCTCATGTTCCATGTTTCTCGATACATCATTGGAAATATATGCTGCCTCTAATATTTTATGAAATACATCTTTCACATCACTTACCATAGAATTTTGTTTTTCTACAATTTCATAAATTTTATTCATAGCCTCAACGGTTTCCGTAACAAATGACTGTATGGATTGGATTGTTTCCGAAATTTCTTTTGAAGACTGAGCTGATTGTGCTGCTAAGTTTCTTACCTCTCCGGCTACAACAGCAAACCCTCTGCCTTGTTCCCCTGCTCTGGCTGCTTCAATGGAGGCATTTAGGGACAGCATATTTGTTTTATTCGATATACCTCCTATGACAGAAGCAAATCCCTCAATCATATTGGAAAGATTCTTCATCTGATTAATATTTTTCGTTGAATTCTCCACTGCGGTATGCAATGAATCGATTTTGTTTAATAGATCATCCACAGACTGGATTCCTTCTTTTACTAAATTTAAGGATGTGTCCGAACTGTTTATGGCATCAAATGCATTTTTCTCTACTTTTAATTGAGAGGTATCCAGGTTTTCCATAATATTTCCAATACTATGAATAAATTCCTCCTGCTGCCTCATTAAACTTTTTAATTCCTCACAATCTTTTGTACATTCCATTATTAATACCTCCGCCTTTTCTTTTGTAATTAATTTATATAATGGTAACAAAACAACCATAAGCCAGACAGATCAAAGTTTGTATGTCAAGCCAGTTTTATTGTTACTCAATGTATACAATACTTCTTTATTAAGTATGAAAATATTAGGCAATTGCGAAACTATATTGTTTTTTGAATATACCACACAATTGATACGAATTTCATAGCTTCAGTTGCCCTCTGGGCAAGATTCAGCTCTGAAATTGTATTAATTGCGTGGCATATAGATATAATATGTGAGTTTCGCAATTATCTATATGAAAATATCATTAAGAAAATGAATTTATAATCTCCCTTATATTCCTGATACCGATTAGTTTTACATTCGTATTACCAATATTCTCTTTATTAATTTGCGGTAATAAAACCGTATCATATCCCATTTTACCAGCCTCAATAACACGCTGTTCCGCCATATTGACCGCCCTGACCTCTCCGGTAAGCCCAATTTCTCCAAAACATAAGGTTTTATTGTCCAGCGGCCGGTTTTTATAACTGGATAAAATAGCCATAACAATCGCCAAATCCAATGCGGGTTCATTAATCTTCATTCCGCCGGCTACATTTATATAAGCGTCCATTCCGGACATCTGAATTCCTAATCTTTTCTCTAAAACAGCCATTAACAGATTTACACGGTTATAATCAGTTCCCGCTGCTGTTCTTCTTGGCATGTTAAAATTTGTCTGGCAGATCAATGCCTGTACCTCAACTAATATAGGTCTGGTCCCTTCCATGGAAGCCGTTACTACCGAACCCGGTTCTCCCTCCGGTTTACCCTGTAACATAAATTCCGATGGATTACTCACTTCCACTAGGCCTTTATCCCGCATTTCAAATACACCGATTTCATTGGTGGATCCAAAACGGTTTTTTACTGCCCTTAAAATTCGGTAGGAAGCTTTGCTCTCTCCCTCAAAATACAAAACCGTATCCACCATGTGTTCTAAAACTCTGGGACCGGCAACTACACCTTCTTTGGTAACATGTCCCACAATAAAGATGGATATTCCCAACCCTTTTGCCAAATGCATTAAGATTCCTGTAGTTTCCCTTACCTGGCTTACACTGCCGGGAGCCGCACCGATGTCTTCTTTGTACATAGTCTGTATGGAATCTATGATTACTATCTGAGGCATTAATTTACGTATGGTGTCTTCTATACTGTCTAAGTTAGTTTCACTTAGTAATAATAAGTCTCCCTGAAATGACCCCAGCCTGTCAGCACGCATTTTAATTTGTTTTAGAGATTCTTCTCCCGATATGTATAATATCTTAACTCGTTTATCGGACAGTTCCCTGCACATCTGAAGTAGCAGAGTCGATTTTCCTATTCCGGGATCTCCGCCTACTAATACCAGGGAACCAATCACAATCCCACCCCCTAATACTCTGTCAAACTCTTCAATTCCGGTTAATATTCTCTGGTCTTTATCAGTTGTTACATCGGATAAAAGCTGCGGCTCTGTCTGTGATAAACCGGCCTGGTTATTCATCTTTTTCTTAATCACCGGTTCCTCGGTAAAAGTATCCCACTGCTTACAGCCCGGACATTGCCCCATCCACTTGGATGCTTCATAACCACATTCCCTGCAGAAAAAAACAGTCCTGTTTTTAGCCATATTTTCCTCCTAATAATAATCAATGCGAATTAGTCCGATCTTCATCTCCCTTGATCCAAGGGGTTGCCTATATATAATAAGGAACTGTTCTAGGTATTAAAGCCCCTAAAACAGTTCCAATTATTAAAACAAACCATAGGAAAACTATTGTAGTTTCACTACCCTTATAGCTGATTTATGATTTTCACCTAATTCCACGCTAAACATAAGTTTACCGCCTAAATTTGTTTTCATCTTTCCCACATTTGTATCATCAATATAGATTTTATATTCTTTCTCTGCTTCTAATTCCAAGGTAATCTGTGCATCTTCAGGTCCTTCAACAGAAAATCTGACTTCTTTTTCGGATATATCTAAATTATGGGCTGTTGTTCCCGGAACAGATTCATAAACAAACATTCCATTCCTCTCTAATTTAGTTATTTCCTTAAAGGTTTTAACCTTATATATATCTCCGTTATGCTCAAAATCATTCACTTTTGATTTTGCTGTTAATTCGTAATTGCCAAAACTGATTGTCCCATTGCTTTCTTCACGTATTAATTCATCAATTACTGACATTTTAAATCCTCCTAATTTCGTTAAATACTTCCTCGATTTATATTTTCTCCAAATGGCCTATCAGCGGTCAAAATGCCAATAGCTATCTTATTACATGGTTTTCTTATATTCCGGGCACATTAAATGGAACATATTATATTCATAGTTTTTGTAGCTATCTCTATTATATAATATTTGCATGACAATTTCTACTAATATATGCACAAGAAATGAATTATTTTTTGGAAATTTTAATATCTTTGTCGAAAAGTTGTACTAACGCGGTATCTCCATTATGAAGATTACCTTCAAGGACTTCTTCTGCCAGCTTATCTTCGATATTAGTCTGAATTGCTCTTCTCAGCGGCCTTGCACCATAATTCTGGTCATAACCGATTTCAACAATACGGTCAATGATTGCATCATTTACTTCCAGAGATATACTCATCTGCTGTTTTGATCTCTTAGCAATACTCTTTAACATAATACCTACGATACTCTTAATATCTTCCTTGGATAAGGAATGGAACACAATCATTTCATCAATACGGTTAATGAATTCCGGCTTAAAGATTCGTTTTACTTCCTCCATAACGCCTTCCTTCATCTTTTTATAATCTTCTTTTTCATCCGTAACAGACGAGAATCCTAAACGTTTTGGTGCAATGATATTCTGAGCTCCGGCATTGGAGGTCATGATAATGATCGTATTCTTAAAGCTGACCTTCCTGCCCTGGGCATCGGTTATATGCCCGTCATCCAATACCTGAAGCAGGATATTGAATACATCAGGATGTGCTTTTTCCACTTCATCAAACAGGATTACGGAATAAGGATTCTGTCTGACTTTCTCGCTAAGCTGTCCTCCCTCATCATAACCTACATACCCCGGAGGGGATCCGATTAATTTAGAAACACTGTGTTTTTCCATGTATTCGGACATATCAACCCGTATCATGGAATTCTCACTGCCAAACATCGCTTCTGCCAAAGCTTTGGATAATTCTGTTTTACCTACACCGGTTGGTCCTAAGAACAGGAAAGAACCGATTGGCCTGTTGGGATCCTTTAAACCTACACGGCCTCTTCGAATTGCTTTGGATACGGCTGAAACTGCATCCTCCTGCCCTATGACTCTTTCATGAAGAATTTTTTCCAGATTCCTTAAACGTTCCGATTCCTCTTCCGCTAATTTTTTAACGGGAATCTTAGTCCAGCTGGATATAATATCTGCTATTTCATTCTCACCTACAACCAGTTTCGTCTCTTGTTTTTCTTTTTCTGAACGAACCTGCAGTGCATTTAAGCGGCTGTTTATTTCCTCCTGCTGTTTTTTAATCTCGCCTGCTTTTTCATATTCTTCATTTTTAATTGCGAGCTCTTTTTCTTCATCCAGACGGAGGATTTCAGCCTCTAATTCTTTTACTTCCGGAGAAGTTATAAAAGTACTTAAACGAACCTTGGAAGCAGCTTCATCCATTAAATCGATTGCCTTATCCGGCAAATAACGGTCGTTAATATATCTGCTTGACATTTTAACTGCAGCTTCCAGTGCCTCGTCTGTTATTTTAACTTTGTGGTGTGCCTCATAACTGTCTCTTAACCCTTTTAATATAAGGATTGCTTCCTCTTCGGAGGGTTCTTCCACAACTACCGGCTGGAACCTTCTCTCTAAAGCTGCGTCTTTCTCAATATATTTACGGTATTCCTCTCTGGTAGTAGCACCGATTAACTGTAATTCGCCTCTTGCTAATGAAGGTTTTAATATATTGGAGGCATCAATTGCTCCTTCCGCCCACCGGCACCAATTATGGTATGAATTTCATCTATAAAAAGAAGTACATTTCCGTCACTCATGACTTCACTGATTACTTTTTTAATTCTCTCTTCGAATTCTCCTCTGTATTTTGAACCGGCTACCATTCCGGATAAATCAAGAGTTAATACTCTTTTATCCTTAATAATTTCAGGAATGTTACCTTCTACGATTTTTCTGGCCAGGCCTTCTGCAATAGCTGTTTTACCCACGCCTGGTTCACCTACCAAACAAGGATTGTTTTTTGTCCTTCGGCTTAATATCTGAATAACCCGCTGTATTTCTGTCTCCCGACCGATTACAGGGTCTAATTTACCCTCTCTTGCATATTCCGTTAAATCCCTGCTGTATTGATCCAAGGTAGGGGTACTTGATTTTGCCTTTGCTTTACTTTTATTTGCGGCATATTCATTCTTTGCCGCATTCATATCTGCTCCGATTGCTGTTAATATGTCAACATAAAGCTTTTGTACATTAATTCCCAAGGTATTAAGAAGTCTTACTGCAATACAGTCCGATTCCTTAATTAAAGCAATTAATATATGCTCTGTACCAACTAACTGGGCTTTTAAACGGATGGCTTCTTTAAAGCTCTGATCTAAGATTCTCTTAGCTCTTGGAGTAAAACCATCAACTTCAACGGTTTCCACATTTGAATTAGGGGCAATCAGCTGATTAACCAATTCAATTACTTTATCTACTTCAACTCCGTTTTTCTCTAATACTTTGGAAGCAACACCGTCTGCCTCTAATAATCCGATAAGCAGGTGTTCTGTTCCTACATAATTGTGTGATAACTTATATGCTACTTCTGTTGCATAGGTTATTGCTGCTCTCGCATTTTCCGTATATTTTTCGTTCATAGTAGCCTCCTGTTCTGATTTTCAGAAGTTTTGAAATGCTGACTTCTGTATATTTTTATCTGTTGTCAAAGCAGATATACCAATTCTACTTTGTTACTGCCTCGAATTTACAGATTTCAGCGTAAAGATTCCTTTTCTTTACACTTGTTCCGGTAATTTCTTTCTGATGTAATCTGCTCGGTATTTATCCCTTTGTACACTTCCTACATTTTTATCTAACTGACACTGTAAATTACCGGGTTGTATTTCCATCATCAATTCATGAATATTATAATTTTCGCCTAAATGAATGAGATTCATATCAATCCCCAGTTTTAATTGTGCCAATAAAGCCATGGCATCAGCGGAAGATAATTGCTTCGCATATTTTAATACACCATAAGAACGATGTACTTTATCTTCAAATTCATCATAATTATTGGTAAGGATATATTCCCTCTGCCTGCGTTCCTGTTTCATAACCTGCTCTACGATACGGTCCAGGCTATCCATGATCTCCTTTTCCGTACTTCCTAAAGTTTTCTGGTTCGAAATCTGATACAGACTGCCAACACTTTTTGATGCTTCTCCATAGGTCCCTCGTAGAGCAATACCATACTGGCCTAGTTCTTCCGCTAACTTAATTATTTTACCGGCTACTGTCAAAGCCGGTAAAAACATCATATAGGATGCCCGTAAACCAGTACCTACGTTAGTGGGGCATGAAGTAAGATAACCATACTTTTCATGAAACGCAAAATCAAATATTTCATTGGTAATATCATCAATTTTATTGGCTGCCTGAAAAGCTTCGTCTATATTCATTCCTCCGGTAATGGATTGAATCCGTATATGATCTTCTTCATTTATCATAATGCTGATACTTTCATCATTAGAAAGAATTAAACCGGTACTTTGCTCTTTCGCCACTAATAAAGGGCTGATAATATGCCTTTCCACCATAGCGGTTTTTTCCATATCTCCCAGTACATCTGCGCTGCAGCTGTAAAATTTCATGGAGGCCTGGTTTTCTATAAGCGGCGCAGCTGCTTTTACTTTCTCCACAAGTTCACCTGCCTGCTTTTCAGAGAGTTTTGCCGAAAAGGGGTAATCTTTCAAATTCCTGGCAAGTCTTACCCTGCTGGAGATAACAACGTCATTATTCTGACCTGCTTCTTTGTACCATTTAAGCATTACCTATCTCCTCCTTTTTTAACTGGCGTATCTTATCCCGCAGCTTGGCAGCCTCTTCAAATTCCTCTTTCTCAATTGCATCCTGCAAGCGTATGGATAATTTATCCAGTTCAGATAATTCCTTAACCAGCTTCTGGGTTTTTGTTTCAAATCCCTTAGGCCTCTTACCTGTATGATTCTCGGAACCTTGTATGTTTTTTATGCTTCCGTCTAAAATCTTTTGGAAGCTGTCGTAACATTTGGCACATCCAAACCTGCCTTCCCTCATAAATTCCGAATATGTCATACCACATCCTTCGCAATATATCTCTTTCTCCGTGCGTTCCGTACCATGGGGATTATTATAATAATTACCTAATATTGTAGACAGCAAGCTGCCTAACGTAATCTCCTGATCCATAAATGCCGTTCCCATAGGGAAAGAAGTATATTCCGTCGCACATTCTTCACATAAATGCTGTTCTGTTTTTTCCCCGTTTATAATTTCAGTATAATATATCTTAGCTTCATTTTTTTTACATTTATCACATAACATAGTAACAACCTCCTGTTCTGATTTCGGTTACTATTCTACATTAAAATCGTCAAATATTTTATTCACCAAACCATGTATTTCTTCACAGCTTATATTCTTACAAATGGCTTTCGCCAATATTACCCTCAAGTCACAGGACAGTTCTTCCATTGCCTTAAATTTATCTGCGTTAATTGCAACTACAGTTCCTTTTCTGCGGTCAAGCTTTACATACCCTTCCTGTTTTAACATAGTATATGCTTTATTTACTGTATGCATGTTAATTCCAATATCTTCTGCTAATTCCCGAACAGAAGGCAGATTATCCCCAACTCTTAACTCTGCATTTGCAATCCCGAAAATGATTTGATTGCGAAGTTGGATATAAAAAGCTTCTTCGCTGTTAAAATCGATTCTTACTATCAAATCATCCACCTCCTAATTGTTCGTTATATATGTTATATTATTAGTATAACAGATTACTATCTATTGTCAAGATAAACTTAGTGTCATTGATATTCACTTAGTGTCTCCAATTTTCGCCTATACCTCTTATTCTTCTTCTCTGTTTTTTAAATATAACCTGATTAATGCCACAGAAAGAATAATACAGACGCAACCCAATATTGCTAAAACAATACCCATTGTGGTTAATTTTGCTTTATATTCTTCAGATTGCATTAAATTACCGGACATAACCACCTTATTTCCTTCTCTGCTTTTGGTATACCGCTGTAAGGTTTCTTCCACTCTGTCATACTGATAGAATCCTGTTTCCCCTGCTTCATTTTTCGCATACAAAATCAGGAAATCACTATTCAGATCATTTTCCGGTGTATAAGCAGTTACTGTTACATCATCTAATATTAATGAAGTCTTACTATATCCGCCCGGTATTGCAACATCTTCACCAGGAGTTAGGATTTGATAACGGTAACCATTCTGAATATAAATATCTTCTCCATCTTTTATAAGGAGCAAATTACCCATTTCTGCTGCCTTATCTTCTATACTGCCATATTGCTTTGAAACGGAATCCAGGTTGTCATCTGATTCCACTGTCTCAATTGTCTCTTCCGTATCCTTTTCTTTTTCTTCATTCCGAGTTGCCGTAATAATGTATTCTTTCATTTCACCCGATTCTGCTTTCACCTTTACCGTGATTTTATTATTTCCTACCGAAAGATTTTCATTACCGTCAACCGTTACTTTGGCATTGTCGTCCTCCGGTACCGCACTTAGAATAATTTTATTACTTTCATAATCTATTTTCGTTGTATATTCTGTAATTTTAGGATCAAATTTTGGTTTTAAACTACCGGGATTTATTTTTAAACTTTTAAGATTATTATTGTCTGAAGCTGTTTTAGCCGCAGATACACGGATATCCAGCCGGTTACTGGAGACGGACATGGCGGTTCCGGTTTCATATTCATATATTTCTGCTTTATCTTTAATTGCAATTTCGCTTACGCCTATTGCTTTTGCTGTAAATCTCATGATATACTTCCTGGAAGATTCTTTATTTACCGAATTTTTATCGGTGAGTTTTAATAAACCTTCCCCTCCGGCTATAAAGGAAGCATCACTTTCAAATTCCAGTATATCAGCATTATATGTTATATATGCTTCAAAATCTCCTAACATGGCATCGGAAGATATGGAAAGACTAACTGTAATTTCATCTCCAACCGCTGCGGATTCCGTATCCGCTTTTATGTTAATGGTCGCGCTGGCTGCCCTGATAAAAGAATAGGGCATTAAAATTAAAGACAATAATAAAATAAGTGATAAGCATTGTTTATAGATTTTTTTATTGGTTTCCATTTGTTTCTCCTTAATCTTAAGTATTCCATTGAGTATAATTTCATATTCGTAAACTTTAGAATTGCCTCTTGGGTTACTTGAGAAAAAGAACCTGTAAAAACCCTGATTTTATGCACTTTTATGAAATTTTATCATAAGTGCTTTTTTACAAAGTTTTAAAACAGGTTCTGATCTCTTCTTCAGGCTTATTCTTCCGTTTCTTCTTTTACAGCATGAATCAGATATTCCCTGACATCGCCATTTTCTGCTGTAACAGTTATTCTAATTTCATTATTTCCCTCATCCAGTGGAATACATCCTGTTCCTTCTATACTGGATTTTTTACTGACGGTAGTAGCAGTAACATTAATTTCTTCCACGTCAGATTCAACAATGATAGAATATTCCTGGTCTTTCTTCAAATCGAAAGTCGGGGTTAAACTATAACCATCTACTTTCAGCGTTTTCAGCCAATTATTCGGATTATAAGCCGTTTCCGGAACCGGACAGGGTTCGTCAGGCATATTTTCATACACCGGAATACTGAATGCAATAGGAATCTCTGACATTACATCATATGCAGCAAAGGTTTTTTTGGCCTCTGCATTAGGAGCTTCAATATTAGACATATACTGATGGGAATAGGTTGAAGTATCGGTAACATTAAATTTCTGCAGGTATGTAGTATCCTGTCCCCGTTTTATGTAATTGCTGCCAATAATATATGCACCTCCCACTATGGAATCATAAGGGTTGTCCCAGGGAATCAGGTATTGTGCATTTAATTCCTGATTCGTTGTTCCGTTTTTCGCATATTTTAGGCCGTTAGCTACGGCACCGCCGGTTGCGGTGCTGTTATATGCTCCAATATTATAGAAATTATAGTATCCCTCTAAACCATCCACGGTTCCGGATACACTGGAGCTTAAAGTAGAAGTTCCGGTAACTACCTCCTGTTTTGCCCTGCTTGCCAGATGATACGGACTTACGCCGGAATATTCAGCTGCATCCATAAAGGTTTCCGAATAAGTACGTTCTGCGGTTTCTCCTTCCTCATCTTCATAAGAATAGGTACAATTGTATAGCGGTGTATTATAAAGAATTCCTTCCACACCGGTAACATTCTGGTATTCACTTTGATAGGTCAATAACTCATATTGAAATATACTTTTCTCATTTAAGAAGTTTCTGGGGTCTATATAATATTCCAAGCCTGCTTTGGACGGAGTGACCCAGGTGGAACCGTCAAATGGAATAAAACTGTCTGTAGACCAGTTATAAGCCCCTGTTTCTAAGGATTTCCATTCGGTGCCTTTTCCATTGGAAATTAAATTGACACCTAATTTGCTTTCTTTTTCTATTACCGTATCCCAATCCAGTCCGGTTTGAAATGCCTTAAATACCCACGTAGGATAGGTTTCATGCAAATCTCTCAGATACGGTTTATAACTCTCGGGAAATCCTTCCTCGTCCATCCTCTCTTCAAATTCTTCATCTGACAATACATCCGGTGTATCATCGTCAGAATTATCTGTTGGGGTTGGGGTAGGCGTTGGCGTTGTAGTTGGTTTTGGAGTAGGGGTTGCCGTTGGTTTTGGTGTTGCCGTTGGTTTTGGGGTAGGCGTTGCAGTTGGTTTTGGAGTGGGCGTTGAGGCTGTCCCTGTAAGCAAAATCTGGCTGCCCAAAATATACCCGCTGTATTTTACACCGCTTACGGTAAATGATACTTTAAACCACTTCTTCCCTTTCCCATCCGTTACTTCCTGTGTAATGGTTACTGCTTTCTTATTACTTAATGTTATGGCAGTTCCTTTGCTCGTTGTTAGATATTTATAACTGTCACCTGCTCCGGTTCTAAGCTTCACTTTTGTTTTACTGTTAACTGCCGCTTTTATACTGGCTGGCAGGGTTAACTTAACGAAATCACTTAATACGTAACCTGTTTTTGTTTTATTACTTACTTTAAAGGATATCCGATACCATTTCTCCGTTCCGGCAATTACTTCATTTAAAACCGTTACTTTCTGATTTTTTATGATAGAAGTTACTTTTGTACTTGTAGTGGATGGTTTTTGCCTTACATTTAAGTTTGTTGCCATTACACTGGCAGCAAGTTTAAAATCAGCTGTTGTCTGATTCGTTGAACCACCTGCTGCCGGGGTGGGAGTTGGGGTTGGTGCAGGTTTAGTTGCAGTGGATGAACTGTTTGCTACTTTGATAAAGTCATCCATAACATATCCCTCTGCTTTTTTACCGCTAAAAGTAAATGATATTTTGTACCATCCATCCTTTTTACTAATTATCGTAAATTTTTCACCCTTTTTTAAATAAGCGAAACTACCGTTTACCTGGACCTTATCATAATTAGTTCCCGGGCCGGAACGTATATTTAAACTGGTAGCTGTTACCGTTCCATAGGTGGCCGCAATTGCTTTTATTGAATTTAAAGTGATACCACCGGGATATATTAATATCAGACATAAAAGAATCGCAAACCATTTATATATTGAACTTTTTTTCATCCCCTTTTTCCTCCTCAGATTATTAAGTCAACGAAGATAACTATTATGTATAATAAATTTGTTACAGTTCAGCCTTAGGGCAGACTATACTAAAAAATACTTTGTATTTTTTCAATATGTTACAGAATACATATGGCACTTCTGTGACATTTTGATAATATATGTCAAATAATCAAATAATTAGGAAATAACTATAACATTTTCTTCCAAATCCCTTTCGCATAAAAACGAAAAGAAAGTAAAGCTGCAATCGTCCAGCCGATAGGCCAGGAAAGCCAGATACCAACAGAACCCATAAAACCTGATAATATATAAGATAATACCACCCTTAAGATTAAATCCGTGAAAGTAGTTATCATAAAAGGTCCCATAAGAAAACGGAAGCATCTGAAAAAATATTTTCCGGAGTATCCAGAAGTTTTAACATGGGATTACAATCCAAAATTCCTATTATGGTTAAAATAAGACTGATAAAAAATATTGAAATCAAAGAGGTGAAGATCGCTGTTTTCATTTTAGCATATTCTTTTCCCCCGAATAATGTGGATATTACAACGGAACAACCTATATTAGATCCTGTTGCAATCGCAATAAATATCATGGTAACGGGATAAGAAGCTCCAATTGCTGCCAGGGCGTCTTCCCCTATATATTGCCCGGCCACTACACTGTCTACGATACTGTACAGCTGCTGAAACATTACACTTAAAAGCAAGGGTATGGAAAATTTCCACAAAAGCCTGCCGGGTGATCCATTCGTTAAATCTGTTGTCATATGTATACCTCTTTTTATTTTATCTTGAGGTATTATAGCACAATTTAAATGATTATAAAATAATTATTCCGGAATATGGTATTAATCATTATAAAGTATAAAAATAAGACCGTATCCTATTTACCGGTACTCTCACCTCCCATGTCCGGACTCTTTAACAGGCTGTTAATTCCAGATTCTTCCATGGGATAAAACCAGATAGGATTCAGTCTTATATATTAATTTTAATATTGTGAATGGCGAATTTTGATAAGGAATTTTAAAGAATAATATACCCCGGATATTTTAAAATACCCGCCCAGATAAATATTCTATTAATTCTCTCTCTTTATACTTCATCAATTGCTTTACCAATATCATTTCGCATATACTTATTTTTAAAAGTTACCCAGCCGGCAGCCATATAGGCATTTGACCTGGCTTCTTTTAAATCTTTTCCGGTAGCAGTGATTCCGATAACACGTCCACCATTTGTTAAGATTCCGTCAGCGGTTCTTTTCGTTCCGGCATGGAAAGCATAAAATCCGTCTTTTCCTATAAATTTATCCAATCCATCTATAATAAACCCTTTTTCATAGTGTTCCGGATATCCGTCTGAAGCTAATATTACGCAAACTGCAGCATTATCATCAAATTCCAGCCTTATTTCCTTAAGTCTGCCGTCAATACAGGCTTCAAACACTTCAACAATATCATTTTTCATTCTGGGAAGAACCACCTGCGTCTCGGGATCCCCAAATCTTGCATTATATTCCAATACCTTAGGCCCATTTTTTGTAAGCATTAAACCAAAGAACAGGATACCGGTAAATTCTCTTCCTTCCGCTTTCATAGCATCCATAGTAGCCTGATAGATGTACTTCTGACAAAACTCATCTACTTCTTTTGTATAAAAAGGACTTGGTGAAAATGTGCCCATGCCTCCTGTGTTTAATCCCTGATCCCCATCTCCTGCACGTTTATGATCCTGGGCACTTGTCATGGTTGCTATATTGGTTCCGTCACAAAAGGCAAGTACCGACACTTCCCTGCCTGTCATAAATTCTTCTATTACTAACTTATCTCCGGCGGAACCAAACTGTTTATCTAACATAATTGCCTTGACACCTGTATTCGCTTCATCTAAGGTATTACAGATTAACACACCTTTACCCAGTGCCAACCCGTCTGCCTTTAATACGATGGGGAAATCACAGGTTTTTAGATATTCCAAAGCTTTTTCCGAGGAATCAAAAGTTTCATAAGCCGCAGTAGGGATATTATATTTTTTCATCAGATCCTTGGAAAAAGCTTTGGAGCCCTCTATTATAGCAGCATTTTTTCTTGGACCGAAAATTCTTAAATTATTTGCTTCAAATACATCCACAACCCCGGCTACTAACGGATCATCCGGGCCGACTATGGTTAAATCAATCTTCTCATTTTTCGCAAAAGCCGCAAGCTTATCAAATTCCATAACGCCAATCGGTACACAGGCGGCATATTCTTCAATACCCGCATTGCCGGGAGCACAAAATAATTGATCTGTTAATTTACTTTTAGAAACCTTGTAAGCTATGGCATGTTCCCTGCCTCCGCTTCCGATGATTAATATTTTCATGCTTTTCAATCCCTTTCAGAGCTTTATAATATAGTTACACGGTTATTTATTATCTTAACTTTTTTTAAAGCAATAAGGTTTATAGCTTCCGGCAGGATATGCCATTCTGCCTCTTCCATAACTCTTGTTTGCAAATCTTTTGGAGTATCACCCTCCTGTACTTCTACGGCCTTTTGAAGTATAATCGGACCGGTATCCGTACCCTCATCGACAAAATGAACGGTCGCACCCGTAATTTTAACCCCTCTCTCCAGAACGGCTTCGTGTACCCGCAGTCCATAATAACCGGCCCCGCAAAAAGCAGGAATCAGAGACGGATGAATATTAATTATTTTATTTCTATAATTCTGAATTAGAATTTCCGGTATTATTACCAGGTATCCGGCTAAAACAATTAAATCAACTTCGTATTTCTTTATTTCAGCTAATAACTGATTGCTGAATTCATCCCTGTCCGTATAATTTTTTGGTGATATTACCGCTGTGGGTATCCCCGCCTTGCGGGCTCTCTCCAATGCATAAACATTTTTTTTATTACTGATTACGATTTCAATTTTTGTATTTTTTATATTACCCTGTTCAATATTATCAATGATTGCCTGTAGGTTTGTACCCCCTCCGGATACCAAAACTGCAACTTTTAGCATATGGTAACACCTTTCTCTCCGGCTTTTATCTCACCTACGATATAAGCTGTCTCACCGGTCTGCTGTAATAATCTTATGGTTTTATCCGCATCAGCACTATCTACGGCAATCATCATTCCAATTCCCATATTATAAGTATTATACATAACTTTTTCTTCAATTGCCCCATCTTTTGATAACATCTGAAAGATTGGAGGTACTGCATATCTGTCTTTATATATTACGGCGTTCATACCGTTGCTTAACATTCTTGGAATATTCTCATAAAATCCACCGCCGGTTATATGGCTGCAGGCTTTTACGGTAATACCACCGCTTTTTAATGCTTTTAAGGCATTTACATATATTTTAGTCGGAGTTAACAGGACTTCCCCTAAGGTAGCCCCAATCGATTCATAATAAGTATCCAAAGCTTCCCGTTTCATGTTAAAAACGCTTCTTACAAGGGAATAACCATTACTGTGTATTCCGGAAGAAGCGATTCCGATTATGGTATCTCCGGCTTTTAAATTGCTTCCGTTAATTAACTGTTTCTGATCTACAATACCAACGGCGAATCCTGCCAGGTCATATTCGTTGGCAGGATAAAAGCCAGGCATTTCTGCTGTTTCACCCCCGATTAATGCGGCACCGGCCTGTTTGCAGCCCTCCGCCACACCACTGACGATTGTTGCTATTTTTTCAGGTTCGTTTTTACCACAGGCAATATAATCTAAAAAGAATAGGGGTTCACCGCCTGCACAGGCTATATCATTCACACACATAGCCACACAGTCAATTCCTATGGTATCATGTTTATCTAAAATAAATGCCAGTTTCAACTTAGTTCCTACTCCATCCGTTCCGGAAACTAAAGTAGGCTGTTCCATGTTTTTAAAATTCTCTAAGGAAAATGCACCAGAAAATCCGCCTATTCCGGTTAAAACTTCGCTTCTCATGGTTCCTTTGATATGTTCTTTCATAAGCTCAACCGCCTTATAACCGGCCTCAATATCTACTCCTGCCTTTTTGTAATCCATGGTTAATCCTCCTTGTTAGATATCTGATTCATAGTGATAAATACAAACACTGACTTCATTTACAAGATTCTCATCTGATATTTATTTTAACATAACCTATATTATTTGTCCTACTTTTCAGTTTCATTATTTTCTTATATTGTTTATAAGTGTAATTAATAAAACATTTCATACCTATAAGATAATTATATAAATGAAATGAAATAATAAGACCCAATTTTCTGTGAATGAGTCTAAGCGGACAAGTCCACCAGCTCCCCTCTTTTAAGGGCATTCCATCGCATCCTGCCCGGAGGGCTTTTTCTATTAAAGAGAAATTCTCCGAACTTTCTTTTGAAACACAAAAGAGACGGATCTCTCCGTCCCTTCTGTGTTTACTACATACTTTTCAGATATTCCTTATAGCCCATTTCATCAAGTTTTTCTGATTTGGCAAGAACATTTTCCTTTAAACCTAAAGCATAAGATTTTATACGTTCTAATAATTCTGGATCTGAGGTTGCCAGAATTTTAGCCGCCAATAATCCGGCATTAAGAGCCCCGTTGATTGCAACCGTAGCTACCGGTATACCCCCTGGCATCTGAACGATGGAATAAAGGGAATCAACTCCACCTAAAGACTTGGTCATAATTGGAACGCCGATAACCGGCATGGGGAATATGGCTGCTGTCATACCCGGTAAATGAGCTGCACCGCCGGCACCTGCAATAATGACCTTATAACCTTTTTCTTCTGCCGTTTTTGCATAATCATAGAAAATATCCGGCATTCTGTGGGCGGATATAACCGTAATATCATATTCGATTTGAAGAACATCCAATACATCTGCTGCCTTGCTCATGATCTCAAGATCCGAATCACTGCCCATAACTATTCCTACTTTTGCTGCCATTTCACTTTCCTCGCTTTCACTCTTTATGATTTAGGTAATTGCGAAACGATATCGTTTTCCGAATATACCATACAATTAATACAATTTCATAGTTTCAGTTGCCTTAAGGGCAAAATTCAGCTCTGAAATTGTATTAATTGTATGGTTATAACTACAATAATCTTATTTCACAATTACCTAATTCTTTATGATTATCGACCAGTTATTAAGATTACCTAAAAGCTTCGTTTAATTTTTCCGTACCCGGAAGTATAAATCTTCCGTCTTTAATAATTGTGATGGTTTCACCATTCTTTTTGTAAACAGTAATTTCTCCAAGTTCATCATAAGGTATGGTTATATCCGTATGACAGTTGAAATATGCCTTGTCCATATCTGTTTTTCTCAATATGGATATCTCATTATCTTTTGCTACAATAAGTTTCCCGTCCGGGTTATATAAGTTTAAATCTTCACTCATTTGGTAGCAGGTATCCCCCACTGCAAAATGAGGTCCGGTTTTCTCGGCTATCAAAATAGGAAGTTTATCTCCTATTTTATATTTCTGAGCCATAACATAAGCAGTTGTATTGGTTCCGATTGCAAATTCACCAAGAGGCAGGGTTTCCTGATTATACATAAGATTTTCCTTAACAAATTGTTTGTTTTCATCTTCCGAAGTAAAATTCCTGCAGGTATAAGAACTTATCTTTCCATCTTCAAACTGTAAGGCTAAATCGATATATTCCAATTCATTTAAATAGACCTGTGTTACATGAAGAGTTCCCTCGGTACCGGTTAATTTTGGTGATGTAAAAACTTCTCCAACCGGTATATTCACATCTGCAGTACAGTTTTCAAAGATCGTTTCCGTCCCTGGATCTTTTAATTCATATAACATGACTTTTAGATCTGTGCGGTTTTTACCTCTGCCAAGGATTTTTACATACTCTCCCTGATCCAGAACATCGATGATGGATTGCTGGATTTCTTTATAGGTCTGGTTATCCAAAGTATTTACTTTAACCGTTTCCTTAAATATATCTTTAAACTGTTCTCCGATTTCCGGAATGGGGTAGGCTATAATTGTAAAACTGGTTTCTTCTCCTTTAATATATTCGTTTGTAATCAGGTTCGAAGCCCGGTTATACATAACATATAATTTCTGCTGTCTCTTATCTAATTTAATAACTTCAGCCTTATTCTCCGGTGCGAAATTTTTTTCTCCAAACACCTGGATTACAGCAGGACCGGCATAAAGAGCTGATTCGTTTTTATATTTTTCGTAAGCTTTCTTAAGACCGGATAATTTCCGTTCGTTATATGCCTTATCCAGATATAAACCATTATCAAAACGGTGATCATAGTCAAATTGTTTATTTGGTCCTGTGGAATGAAAACCGATTTTTAAATGCTGTTTCTTATTTACTGTATTTACTGCGGCACGATAGATTACCGGTTTAAGCCCCATCTCAGCAAAATACTCAACCGCGTAATAAAGCATTCTCTCAAATCCAATGTTATAACGTATGTTTACTGTTCTCTTTTTACGTAAATCAATCCTGGCTGCTGCAAACCCTCTCCGATATCCTTCCGTGTAAGTAAAAGCCATTGCTTTTACCTCCTCTTCGGTCAGACTGTTTAGGAATTCTGCTGTCTTTAATTCATTTTCACCGATATATTCACCAAATTGATATAGATACCTGAAATCCTTTAAATCCCAATTATGAATAATATCATTAACAAATGATAACTGGGAATCAATTAATTCCCTTGTCCTGTATTCAATGATATCCCCTGTATAATCACTGATGAAATCATAAATAGCCCGTTTTACATCTTTATAAGTATAATCATCCGCTTCTTCAAAATAATTATAAACTTCGATAAATAATTCCAAATAAATGGTAATATCAAATAATCTGCATTCATAGGCATAAACTATCATACCCCTTATTTCCGCATATAAAAAAGACAGAAGTTTTCCGACTTTACCCAGCTTTTTTACTGCGTAGCGGGGATTTCCAAAACTATTCTCATAATTCTCAGGAATTACATCTTCATATAACTCATTATTCAGCTTCTTAAGGTCTTCCAATGTCATCTGACTCAGTTTGTCCGTTTCTACCAATGTGACTAACTCTTTTATTTTCAGGATAAACTCAGCCGTTTTATTAAAATAATCCCTGACTGGTTCTTTCATGACTTGTTCGTTTAAGATTGTACCAATACGTTCCATGGATAATTCATAACGTTCACGGATTTCCTCATTTGATTCTTTAAACAGTTCTGTATATTTCATAGATTATTCCTTTCTTTTTTATATTTTTATCCAGTTATTTTCAATGGATTTATACTATTAGAAATTGGTTATCTTCATCTTCTATTTTGTGAAGCGGATATTCTTAGGTCCGCTACGCTGCTTGTAAGGTTAAATTATCACTCCGACCATATATAAAACAAAAAAGAAGATAGATAGAAACCCATTTATCACCATCCCGGTAACAGGTGCCGTATAATAAATTTCCTTTTCCCGGCAGGCTTTAATACCAAGAATAAAACCGGTTATGGATATGACAAATAAGAGCATCCCAATAAATCCGATAATCAATCCGCCGTTTCCTTTGGAAAGGCTGGAAATTATGGATAATATCAATAAAGAAATAAGGGAAAGGCTTCCGATTATTACTGATATAATTCCTTTCAGGGAATGACTCCTGCCTGAGAATTTAAATATTTCTTTTTTATGTTTAAACATTGTCCGCTCCTTCTCCACGTACAATTGCTATATTTACCGTAGTTTTTTTATGGATTTTATTAATTTATGGCATATCAGAAAACAGATACCGCCCAGAATACCACCCAAAGTATTCATTAGTATGTCATCTACATCAAATATTCCAACTTTAAAAATCAACTGAATCAATTCTATGGTAAGACTAAATTCCAGGCTTAACAAAGTTATATTTAACAATTTCCTGTTAGCGGTACTTATAATGGGTAAAACAAATCCAAATGGCGCAAATGCCAGAACATTTCCAAATATATTCACAATAAAACTTTCAAAACCGACCTCTCTCCGGTATAAAATAAAACGCCTTACTTCTTTAAATAATACCAAATTATATCTATAATCATCCGAAATTATTGTTCGTCCATAACGCTCGCTAAAAAATAAAAAATAAGCTAATAATATGATATATAGTACAAACAGCACGCGACTTACTGACATAATGACTGTTCTGCTAATAGATTTCAATGACTTTTTCCTCCAGTGTGCTTTCCATATCCCAACCATTATAAAACAAATATTACATTACGTAAAGGGGGTAATAAAATCGTACTGCAGGAATGTTATGAATAGGAAAAAACCACCACATATTTTACTATAATTATATTGAGCATTTGCAACATTTAGTTGCAAGTCAAGCGGATATTCTTAAGTCCGCTGCGCTACTTGGCTCTACCCTTATACCTGCTGCGCAGGTATTTCAGCGGAATATGAATTCTGACTGAAACAAGTTAATCTAAGGCCCGCCGCTTATGCTGCGCTAAGAAGCGGGGGACTTACTTGTAAGGTTAAATGCATTATAGATAATATGGGCAGTTTTTTTAATAAATTACTACTAATCATTATCCGGATCTATTGTATGAGATAAAGATGAACTGGTTTTATTTCCTGCCGTATCCATTATAACATTCCAATCCGTAGGTTTAATACGTAGAATCTCATCCATATCCGGAGTCTCTTTTAAGAAGATTGTTACTATATTATTATTAATATAAGTATAGGAAACATAATCTTTATCATCCTGAAGTACCTTAAATCCTGCATTTCCTCTTACAGTTTCATTAAAAGTAAGGTTAATTGTTGTAGGATAAATATAATTATAATCAGTTAATATGGGGGCTGTATTTTCCCTTAAATAAATTGATACATTATATGGATTCATTACAGAATAAGTATTATTATATCCTTTTATTCCGCTTATCTTTGCCAGATAGTTTCCATTAGTCGAAACACTGTCTTCATCCAAAGTTAACTCGACTACCGCATTCCCGGAATTGTTATTTTTTAAATCTGCATCAATTATTTTAGCTCCTGCTATGGAGTAATTAGATTCTTTCTCAGCCGAAGCTTTATCCAGTTTAACATTAAATTGTATGATAACAATATCGTTGTCATTTTGTGACTGGGTAATTTGGACAGGAGCAGGTAAGGAATTTACACCGTTTTCTGAAAAGTTGACCCTCACTTTCATTAATTTATCCGCAGAGTTATCATCCGGTGATACATCATATCCTTCCCAATAACCGATTAAAACATCCTGCCAACCAGTTAACTTTGAAGATGCCGAAGACAGATTATAATTTACCTTTTCAGTGTCCTCGGAATCCACTTTACCCTCAATACATTCCATATTATTTATAAGTAATAATCCGGGTGTCTGAATGGAACGGTCAAAAGTTGCCGTTAACCTGTTTCTGTCAGTACGCTTCAGGGTTACTAATTTAGCCTGGTGTTCATAATCCGGATCATCGTTATCGTCATTATCATCGTTATCGTCCTCATCCTCATCCTCAACGATTTCAATAATTACCTGATCCCTTATATTACTGGATGCAATTTCATCTCTTGAATTAGCCGCAACTGCTGTTAAAACAGCAATTCCTTCTTCTTTTGCCGTTACGACTCCATTCGAATCAACATTGGCATAATATTCGTTATTAATAAGCCAATAGGTCTTCGCAGAAGAACTGCTTGGAGTTATTCTACTGTTAAAGTTATATTTGTCTCCAACTTCCATAACCTGCCTGCCGTCATTATCATCTTTATTATTGGTTATTTCTATTTTTAAAGCAGTTGATTTTACGGTTACCTTACAATAAAGGTCTATTGTCTTGCTGTGATAAAACGTGATTTTACATTTAATATTTGTGGTTCCTTTGTTAATTGCAGTAACGGTTGCTGTTTTACCGTTGTTTTCTGCTTTTACTGCGGCGATTTTCTTATTAAGGGTATACCATTTAATACTTTTTACATTTGTACTTAAACCATTTAAAGATAATTCAAAAGTGTTTCCAATATTCTCCAATGTCTTATCTGTTACTGATAAAGCAGGGTAATATTTCCAGTCCCAAGTCCATTTTGCACTGGCAACACTAGAATTACCATAGGTGTTTATCGGAAGTAAAATCAAGAAAACAAGCATAAATGTTAGTTTTTTAACTGCTTTTCTCTTCATTCTGACTCCTCCTATTAGATTGGTTTTCTTTTACATAATCTATAATATTTCCATATTATGTCATAATGTTGTCTGAAATTTGCCAGATTTTTGATATTTTTAATTGAATAAAACATCTGCATCTATTTTCCTGCTTATGTTCATGACGCTTAGTGCCTACTAATCTAATTTTCTTTAATTTCACATAAATATAGAGCTGTTGCAGACTTCTTATATGTTAATTACGAAAGAATAAGGTTATATTCTAAGCGCAGATTAAGTATAAGATATCTGCAACAGCCCTAATGCTATGCTATTAAAATAATTTTATTATTTTTTGGGAGTTACATATTTAGTTGATATTACAGCCTTATTACCATCTTCATCTGTTATATTATTTGCACTGGTCGGTGTAATCTTTAAGCTTTTTCCCATCTCCGGATCATCACTTAATGTAATGGTAACAGTATCATCATCAATTTCAAAATCTTCTGCAAACTCATTTCCTCCCTGGGTTACACTAAAGCTTGCAGTTCCTTTAATATCTTCATTAAAAGTTATTACAATTGTATCAGGGTATTCAAAAGCCACCTTTGTTATGGATGGTCCTTCATTTTCATTTAATAATACAGTGGTCTCATATTCCTCCATAGCAGTATAAGAATCATTATATCCTTTTATTCCTTTTATGGTTACTGCATAAGTGGCTGATACCTCAATAGCTCCTTCTTTCAGTGTCAGCTCTACGGTTGCTCCGTTAGAAGTATTCTCAACTAGTTCCGCTTTCGAAATTTTAACTCCTAAAATACTATAATTATCCTCATCTTCCGCTGTGGCTTTATCAACCTTATTCTCAAAGTTAACCAAAATAACATTAGGATCATCAGAAGATTGTTCAATGCTTTCCGGAGCCGGTAATTCAGTTCCGTCCGAACCGGAACGTTTTATAGTAATCTGTTTCTTTTCACTTTCATTATTAAATTTATCTTTTACAAATCCCACCGGTATCGTTATGGTATATGTTCCATTTTCGTTAAACTGGTCTTCATCCAACTCAAGCGTTACTACCTTATCTTTTACCGTAGCGGTATAACTAAGTTTTTTCTGTGGATAAATATCATCATCCACCGTATCAAGTCTGGACGTGAAATCTCCTGAATCATCTGTTAATATCACGGTTTTGTCATATGTTAATGTTAAAATATATTTAATTTCATCATCCTCTTTTGTATCTTCTTCTTTGGTAAGTTTATATGTCTTTAATTCCGGTCCATCCGTATCCACACTGAAATTAACTGTCTTTTTCGTATAATCATCTGCGGAATCATCCGAATCCTTAACATTATAACTGTCCCAATAACCGATAGAAACTTTCTGTGATCCTGTTAATCTTGCCGAAGTAGAATCCAGTGTAAAATTAACTATGGTTCTGTCATCTTTATCCACTTCTCCTTCAATCGTCTTACCATTACTTAATACAATCTCGCCAGGTGTCTTTATAGATCTGGAGAAAGTAGCAGTCAGGGTATAATAACCGGTACGTGTCAGGGTTTTTAATTTAGCCTGTGATTTTTCCGTCGTATCCGTTGCAACATACGCGGTTATAATGGAGCTTTTTGGATAATTACCGGCTTTATCCTTTAATCCCGAAAATACTACGGCAAAAGTCTTATTCTGGTCATCCTCATCAATACCGGTTAAATCTATCGTTAAAGATTTGTTATCCTCTGATTTCACATAGTTTGTTTTGGTCTTTAATAAACTTAAGGTAGCAGTTTCTGCAGTCTGGCTGGATTTTACAAGACTTACTTTGGAAACCGCCATTTTAGAAAAGTCCATGGCTTCGCTGAATGTCAGGGTTACGATTAATCCGGTATCATCAACATCATAATCTTTAAAATATGGTGCTTTGGTATCATGTAACTCTAACTCCTTATAATATTCCGTTAATGCAGTTCCTCCCGCAGTCTTAATACTATCTGAGAGATGCAATCCGTAAATCCCGTTAAAAGCATTTTCTGAAGTGATTGTTAAAGTTTTTCCATCGGAAGATAATTTTCCGGTCAAGTCTCCCAATTTATCAGCCATCTCACCATCCTTGTCAGTCATAGCCTTAAGGGATACATTATCATCATTAAGTTCATCTCCGTCTAATACTGTTGATTCATCAATAGCACTGTTAAACGTTATGGTCAGAGTTGTAGTATCGGATAATACCGCACTCTTTACCCCTGCTGATTTCTCAAGGATCTGAATCTTTACGGTATCTTTAACAAGGCTTGAAGAAGCACCTGCTTTTGTCAGGGAAGCCGTTGCCGTGAGATTGATGATTCCTGGTTTTAATGCCGTAACAATTCCTTTTTTATCTACGGTTGCACAATTGGTATTATCAGTGGTATAAGTTATCAAATCACTGGAATTACCAGGTGTAAGAACACTGTTAAAATCAATGGTATCCCTGTTGTCATTACAAAATAATCCGTACCGTCTCCCGGGATATTAGTTATATCAATTGCCGTGGCTTTAATTTGAACTGTTACCTTACAGGCAGGACGCAGAATGGTCCCGTCTTTGTAAGTAATTTTACATTTAATATAAGCGGTTCCTTTACCGGTGGATGTTACATAACCGGTTTTAGAATCTACTGTCACAATACTTTTATTTGTTGTATACCATACTTTCGATTTAACCTTGGTTTTGTCAAGATTTTTGATGGTTAAGGTAAATGCCGACCCTATCCCGGTGAGAGCCTTGGTTGTTACGGACAAGCTTGGAGCCGCCGCAGCCTGTGTTATAATTTCATTTACTGGAATTACTGAGGTAAACAACAGAACGGCGAGTAAAATTCCCATCCACTTTTGCATCCATTTTTTCATTCACTATTCCTCCTATTAATACGTTCTCTTTACTTTCATTACTATTTTACATTATAGTTCCTACATTTGTCAAAATATTGTCTAATAATGCTTCAAATGTTATATTTTTGTTAAATTGTACATTTATCCCTTGTAAAATATTTTATTTACTGCATGTATTTGTCTTAGATAGGAAACACTGGAAACCGTATGAAACACGCTTTGCGTGTTTCTCCGGTTCACGTGCGCGTTCGTATTATTGCAAGCAAGCTTGCCAATTCTCACTTTGCTTTCGCGGAAATAAATAAGGAGCTCTTGCCTTTAGCATTCAGCTTTGGCAAAAGCTCCTATATACCTTACTATTTAATTGTCCGGTGTAATGCTTAGTGTTCCAATATCCGATTTATTTCCATATTTATCAGTTATGTTATTATAACTTGTGGGTACAATCTCTAATTCCTGACCCATCGTTGGTTTATCCTGTAAAGTAATGATTACTTTCTTACCGCTTATTTCTGAATATTCAACCAAATCAACACCATTTTGAAGAACCTGAAAACTTGCCGTACCTGCAAGGGTTTCATCAAAAGTCAAGATTATTTCGTCAGGATAATCATAATCTTTATCTTCCAATTCCGGACCGGTATTTTCATGAAGACTGATCTTGGTCTCATATTCCTCCATCTCCGAATAAGTATTATGATATCCCAGGATTCCTGAAATGGTAATGGTGTATTTGCCCGATTCCGAAATGGAACCTGGCTCAAGTTTTAATTCTACCGTAGCACCGCTGGTCGTATTATCCGTTAACTCTGCCGATTCAACATGAGCATCCTCTATATCGTAATTATCAACTTCCTCTGCCGTATCTTCATCCAGCTGGTTCGCAAAGGTCACATAAATAATACTTGCATCATCATTGGACTGAACAATTGCTTTTGGTTTAGGCAATGCGGTCGAAGAGCCTTCCGTACTTTCCACTTTAACGGTTGTATCAGAGTTTACATTACCATAATCATCTTCTACAAATTCTTCCGGAATAGTAATCGTATAGGTACCTGGTTCTTCCATATCATCATCATCCAGTACCACCGTAACGATTTCATCATCTGCGTCAGCTGAATATCCGATATCATGCTCATCTTCAATATCTCCGTCCTCGGTTACCAGCCTTGCTTCAAAGGTTCCCTCATCATCAATAAGCTCCACATTTTTATTGAAGGTCAATATCAGGCTGTAGGTAATCTTATCATCGTCACTTTCCGTAATAAGTTCATAATCCGTTATCTCCGGTTGCGTGGAATCGATATCAAAGCTTACTTTCACTTCTTTGTAATCATCTGCAGAATCATCCGAATCTTTTACATTATAACTATCCCAGTATCCGATATTTACTTCCTGTTTACCGGTTAGTTTGGCAGAATCGGAATCTAAGGTGTAAGTAACCTGTTTTGGATCATCCTTACTGATAACACCTGTAATAATCTCTCCGTTACTTAATAGTACCTTGCCTGGTGACTTGATACCTCTTGAGAAAGTAGCCGTTAAGGTATTCAGATCCGTACGTTCCAAAGATACCAGTTTAGCCTGCGGTTTCGGTGAAGTATCCGTTTCCACATAAGCTGTAATACTGTCATTTTCCGTATAGTTACCTGCTCTGTCCTTTAATCCGGTGAAAACGACCTTAAATTTCTTATCCTTGTCAACACTGGATATGGTTGATAAATCAATACTTAAGGACTTTCCGTCTTCGGACGGTTTATAATTGGATTTATTTTTTAACTTACTGATAGTAGATGCTTTTGCTGCTTTACGTCCTGAAACCAATTCCGCTTCTTCTATCTTCATACCGGAATAGTTCATGGCTTCACTGAAATTGATGTAAGCAATCAGTCCGGTATCATCAACTGAGTTATCTTTAAAATAAGGCGGTGTAGTATCATATAAGGAAAACGTTTTGTAATATTCCATTAAGGGTTCGTTATCTTCCGTCCGGATATTTCTTGAAAATTTAACGCCATATAAACCGTTAAAATAACCGGAGGTGGTAATGGTTAACGTCTTTTTGTCCGAAGACAGTTTTCCGCTTAAGGTTCCTAAGCCGCTGGCTATCACACCGTCACCGTCTGTTTTGGAGGTTATAATAATATTATTCAATAGTTTTCCATTTTCATCCATTACCGAGCTTTTATCTATTTCTTCATCAAAAGTTACTTTCATAGTTGTCGTATCCGTTAATTCAACACTGCTGACACTTGCTGATTTGGATACAATTTCAAGATTAACACTGTAAGATAAAACAAGGACATCATCCAGCAGGTTTTGGTAACCCGCCGGTTTATTAAGTTTAGCTTTAGCCGTTAAGGTTACGAAACCAGGTTTAATACCCGTTACGATACCTTTTTTATCGACTGTGGCGCATTCTGTCTTATCAATACTGTACGTTATGTAATTGTCTGCCTTGGATGGAGTAAGTTCAGTATTAAAATCATAAGAACCTCCAACTGCAATAACCTGCCTGCTGTTATTGGATAAGTCATCCTGGGCATTGGTAATTTCTATGGCAGTTGCCGGAATTTTAACCGTAACCTTGCAGGACGGTATATAAACACTGCCGTTCTTATAGGTAATCTTACACTTAATATATGCGGTTCCCTTTCCTGTGGAAGTGACATATCCGCCGGATACAGTGGCCACTTTCTTATTGGTAGAATACCATGTGGCAGATTTTTTTTGGGAATTGGATAAATTCTTAATTGATAGTTTAAATTCCTCATCTACTCCGATCACTGTTTTTTGCGTTACCGACATAGCAGGTTTTGCTGCAGCAGCAACATGGATCGCATCAGCCGGTAACATGGATAGAAACAGAACGAATGCCAAAAATAATGCTTTCCATCGAAACAGGTATTTCTTCATTATTTCCCCTCCTTGGTTTTATTTCATGTTTTTTTGTTCTGACTATGATAATAATATCCAAATTTGTCAGAAATTAGCCGAAAAATAAATTTTTATCTCTTAATCAGTTTTATCGGCATCTTACACTGAAAAAATAAGAAAAGCTGCTGCAAAATTTGCAACAGCTTTTTGTTTTACTGTCTTAATTCAATTCCTAATTTGCTTAATCCGTCCAGGATTTTTTTCATCACTTCCGTAACATCCTTATCTTCCAGCGTTCTGTCTTTCGCCCGGAAACTGATGGAGTATGCCATGGATTTATAGCCTTCCTTTATCTGACTTCCTTCATAGACATCAAATAATCGGTAGCTTTCTAAAATATGACCGCCGTTTTTACGGATTACCGCCTCCACATCACCTGCTAAAATAACCTTTGGCATTACCATACTGATATCACGGGAAACAGCAGGATATTTTGCAATTCCCTCGTATTTTACGTCAAAGGAGGCACGGGATACGATTTCCGGTATGTCAAGTACTGCCACATAGGCTTTATCACCAATATCATAATTATCCAATACATCCGGATGAACTTCACCGATGTAACCAATCACCGTATTGTCGTATATCATATTTGCCTGGCGTCCGGGATGAAGGAATGGTTTCCCTGCTTTAGGATCGTAAGAAACTAATTTCTTCATTCCGATTTTCTCTAAATACTCTTCTACAACACCTTTTAAATCAAAGAAATCCCCTTCCCCATACATTCCAAGGGTAAACTGCATTCTTTCGTCCGGCAGTTCGGTAACAGGAAATACCTTAGGCAGATAGATGCTGCCAAGTTCATATAAACGGACATTTTTGTTTCTTCTGTTATAATTCGTAGACAAAGACTCTAACATACCATTTAGGGAAATGGTTCTCATAATACTGAAATCTTCTCCTAATGGGTTTGATATAATTAATGTATTACGAAGTTTGTCATCAGCAGGAATCAGGAGTTTATCAAATACTTTAGGACTTTCAAAAGAGTAATTCATAGCCTCGTTAAAACCGAACTGCTCTGCTATATTTCTCGCCATATTTTCAATTCGTAATTTAAAAGACAATTTACCGGTAGTTGCCTCTCCCGTCGGCAGAGTTGTGGGAATATTAGCATAGCCATAGAAACGTGCGACTTCTTCATCTAAATCTGCCTGGCACTCCACATCCTGTCTCCAGCTTGGCACAATAACCTCACCGGTTATTTCATCATAGTCTAAATCAATCTTTTTAAAGTAACCTATCATAGTTTCTTTATCTAAATTGGTACCTAATAATTTATTAGTCCGCTCATAATGAAACGGTACCCTTTTTGGCTGTCTCACCTCAGGATAGATATCAACTGCTCCGCCTACCACTTCTCCTGCGCCTAACTCTTCAATTAACTGGCAGGCACGGTTTATGGCTTCCATAGCAGTATTAGGATCTAAACCCTTTTCAAATTTTGCGGCTGCATCGGTTCTAAGGCCCAGTTTTTTGCCCGATAAACGGATATTGGTTCCGTTAAAGCAGGCAGCTTCAAATAATAAAGTCTTAACATCATCTGTTATTTTTGAATTTTCTCCGCCCATGATACCCGCTATACCAACCGGTTTTTCGGCATCACAAATCATAAGAATGGAAGAATCGATTTTTCTTACCTGTCCGTCCAGAGTCTGGAATTCCTCTCCGTCTTTGCCTCTTCTGACAATAATCTTCTTACCTGCGACCAAATCAAGGTCATAGGCATGCATCGGCTGAGAATATTCTTCCATAACATAATTAGTAATATCAACCAGGTTATTGATCGGACGAATACCGCAGGCAGCTAATCTTCTCTGCATCCAAAGAGGTGACGGTCCAATTTTTATATTCTTTACTACTCTTGCTACATAACGGCTGCAAAGATCTTTATCCTGAATATCTACGGAAATATAATCGCCTGCGTTTTCTTGATTGCCGGTAGCTTTCACAAAAGGAGGCTGATAGGATTTACCAAATGTTGCTGCCGCTTCTCTTGCAATTCCGATCACCCCAAAGCAGTCCACGCGGTTGGATGTAATTTCATATTCAAAAACTACATCATCAAGACCTAAAACGGTAATTGCACTGGAGCCTATTTTAATACCGTCATATGCAGGATTATCGCTGAATATATAGATTCCGTTATCCGGTGCATCCGGGTACATCTCCTTACTGGAACCTAATTCTTCAATGGAACACATCATACCGCAGGACTCTACTCCACGAAGTTTCCCTTTCTTTATCTTGATTCCGCCCGGTGTTTTACTTCCGTCATGGCCGCCGGCAACACGTCCTCCGTCCAATACGACGGGTACGATATCCCCTTCTTTCACATTGGGAGCACCCGTTACAATCTGAACGGTTTCTCCTTCTTCCGTAATCTGTACCTGACATATTATCAGTTTATCCGCATCCGGATGCCTTTCTATCTTTAAAATCTTACCTACCACGATTTTGTCCAGATCAGCATCCAGCTTTTCATAACCCTCTACTTTTGTTCCGCTTAGTGTCATACTGTCCGTATATTCCTGTGCCGTTACGTCAAGATCCGGCACATATGCTTTTATCCATGATAATGGTGTATTCATATTCCATTAAACCTCCTATATAATTTAACTTAAAGTCATTGATAAACGATTTACTTTTCTGATTATCCATACTACTGCTATTTCAAAAGCTTCTAATGCCCTTTGGGCCAGATCCGGCTCTGAGATTCAATTCTGGAATTACATAAACTGTAAAATTCTAGAATTGTTTTAAGAAACGTACGTCGTTTTCATAGAGTAATCTCATATCATCAATTTCATATTTTAATAATGCGATACGTTCTAACCCTACGCCAAAAGCAAATCCGGAATATTCTTCGGGATCAATACCACTCATTTTAAGAACTTTCGGGTGTACCATACCGCAGCCTAAAATTTCAATCCATCCTGAGCCTTTACAGAAACGGCATCCTTTTCCTCCGCATTTAAAGCAGGATACATCTACTTCCGCACTTGGCTCGGTGAAAGGGAAATGATGGGGTCTGAACTTAACTTTTGTATTTTCCCCGAATAATTGTTTTGCAAACTCGGCAAGGGTACCTTTTAAATCCGCAAAGGTTATATTTTTATCAATTACAAGACCTTCAATCTGATGGAAATTAGGAGAATGGGTTGCATCTACTTCATCGGAACGGTATACTTTACCGGGCGCCAGGATACGAATGGGTAATTTTCCTTTCTCCATCTCCCTAACCTGAACGGGTGAAGTCTGGGTTCTTAATAAGATATCCCCCGTAATATAGAACGTATCCTGTTCATCCTTCGCCGGATGGTTTGCCGGAATATTTAATGCTTCGAAATTATAATAATCATATTCTACTTCCGGGCCTTCCACTACTTCGTATCCCATTCCCACAAATATTCTCTCCACTTCATCTAAAGCAATGGAGTTAGGATGACGATGTCCAACCATTGGTTTTTTAGCAGGCAGGGTAACATCTATCGTCTCTTTCTGAATTTGCTCTTCTCTTAATTTTTTAGCAAAGTAATTCTTTTTTTCATCCAATTTTTCTTCCAGTGCAGCCCTTGCTTCATTCACTAATTGTCCGATTACCGGTCTGTCGGCAGGTGCCACATCTTTCATGGATTTTAATATTTCAGTCAGTTCTCCTTTTTTGCCTAAAAATGCAACTCTGATATCATTTAATTTGTCTAACTCTTCGGAAGCCTGAATCTTTACTAAGGCTTCGTCTACTATGGCTTTTAATTTTTCTTTCATAATTAACACCCATTATATAACACATCTGCAGGCAGAAGTGTTACTGCCACATACAATAGAATACGGACCTGGCCAGCATTCTATTGTCAGCAATAAAAGGTTGAAAGAATCTGCATGTGGCATCCTTTCCATTCTTTTATTTTCTTTCAACCTGATACTTTTGCATATCGCAGGTTTGCTTGCGATACAGTCCAAACACTGTAATGAACTTTTTTACTTACTTTGGCATATTCCTTTACAGCATCATTCGTACTTCTTGAGTTTTTTTGTTTAATAAATTATTAATTAAACAAAAAAATCCGTCCCTGCAAAAACAGGGACGGAATCATATCATACATGATAATACACTTACCTACCGGTAACGTGTACTCCGCGGTACCACCCAAATTCCTATGTATTGCAGTCTATATAAGAAATTCCAAATACATAAGCACTTAAGTCAGCGTAACGTGCTAAAACGTCATCTCCTACTGTTTGTTTCAAAGATGAGGCTCCGGTGGGAATATTAATAATTATCTGAACTTAAGGAAGCTTTCAGCCGGTGACTTCCTCTCTCTGCAAGAAAATAATTACCTGGTATGCAAATACAAAATTCAGCATATGCATTACACCTTCATAGCCTTTAACATATATGATTCATTTTAGCATATTTTTTTGTGTTGTCAAGGGTAGATTAAAGCTTGCCGATTTCATTTTTACGTTCCACAGTCATATCCCGGGTCTTTACGGACATAATCGGAAAAAAATACCACGAATAAAGCTGCCGCTTTTTTGGATTTTATGTCAATAGAATCCAGTAACTTTTAACCAGAAATCTACATAATATGTCATAGATCCATTGTTATAGTGAGGGCCTATGTTTACTTCGCAAATCAGGAAACATCACACTTATGCTGCTAAAATGCATAAAGCGATAAAGAATACTTTTCATAAAAATAATAAGAATTCCGTTTCTGTTATGAAACTTGATCCTGCTGCCATACCTAAGTATGTCAATCAATTAGAAAAACCACCAGTTTATAAGCCTTATATAAAAGCTGCCAAAAATGATAACGTAAAGGGCATAATGAAAGAATCGCATGGAACCAGGCATTTATACGAGATCGATATCAGCGAATTTAAGCAGCAGATTCTTCCAAAAGGTTACCCTGATACGACAGTCTGGGGATATGGCGGACTAATTGAGGATAGAAAAACCGGACGTGTAAAATATTACCGGGGCTCTCCAGGTGCTACATTGGAAGCAGTGAGAAATATACCGGTTACCGTAAATTGGATTAACCACTTACAGGGTTCCCATCTTTTTGCCGTAGATCCAACCCTGCATTGGGCAAATCCAAATCATATACCAATGGATCCTCCAGAGCCATGGCCATCTTATCCTCCCGGCTTTCATGATGCACAAAAACCGATTCCAGTCGTTACACATCTGCACGGCGGTGAAGTTATATCTGTTTTCGACGGGCATCCGGATGCCTGGTTTACCAGTAACGGTAAAACAGGCAGTGCTTTCATAACGAATATTTACACTTATCCCAATAAACAGGACGCTGCCACGTTATGGTACCATGATCATGCTTTGGGTATTACAAGGCTTAATTTATATGCAGGGCTTGCTGGGTTTTATCTGCTTCGGAATTCTGCTCATAACCAAAAATCCGCCGCAATGGAAAATAAATTTCATTTGCCTCATGGAAAATTCGAAATACCGCTGTTAATACAAGACCGCTCTTTTATGGAAGACGGATCCTTTTATTTTCATACCACAGGTAATAATCCGGATATTCATCCGTATTGGATGCCGGAATTCTTTGGTGATACTATAATGGTAAACGGCAAGGTTTGGCCTAATCTAAATGTAAAACGAAACCAATACCGGTTTCGTATCTTAAATGGCTCCAACGCAAGATTTTACAATCTAAAATTATCAAATGGAATGAAGATGACTCAAATCGGCAGTGACGGCGGTTTCCTGCCCACTCCGGTGGTTCTTGAATCCTTACTGTTAGCTCCGGCAGAAAGAGCAGATATTTTAATAGACTTTTCCGATATAAAACCAGGAACTAAAATAATGTTGCTAAATGATGCCAATGCCCCTTATCCGGGAGGTAATCCGCCTGATCCGGACACCGTCGGCCAGGTTATGCGGTTTACGGTTCCTATGTATACATCACCGCCTGTTAAACCGGGAAAATTACCGGATATATTAAATAAATTACCGGAACTGATTCCGGATTCTCCTAAAAAAGTCCTTACTTTATTCGAAATTAACGGTTTGAACGGTCCAGTAGAACTGCTCTTAGACGGCCAGAAATGGAGTTCCCCAACATCCGAATTACCGGTAGTTGGTTCAACGCAAATCTGGGAAATTGCAAACCTGACGGCGGACACTCATCCAATCCATCTGCATTTAGTACAATTCCGTCTTTTAAACCGGCAAAAATTCAAAGCCTCCGAATATGAAAATAAGTGGACCCAAATCAATGGTCTTCCGCCTTTAGACCATCCTACGAATGTTTTGGAATTGGAGCCGTATTTAATCGGATCCCCTTATCTTCCTGATGAAAATGAAAAAGGATGGAAAGATACCGTAAGAATGAATCCGAATGAAGTCACCCGTATACTGGTTCGATTTGCACCGCAGCGTATTCCGTCCGGTTCAGTAAAACCCGGTGAAAACCGTTATTCCTTCGACCCTGCAAGGGGCCTGGTTATATTTGGCACTGCCATATATTAGATCATGAAGATAACGAAATGATGAGGCCTTACAAGGTAATAGGGAGTGTTACAAAATCTTAAATGATGAATTTGCGTCTCGAATATAGAGTTATCTTTCTTTTCTTCGAAAGATAACTCTATTTTCTGACACAATCCTATACATTTAGGTTTTGTACAACTCCCTTTTTTGTCTCCTGGGAAACAAATTTTTCATTTATAATGTACAATATAATTTTAAATTTTTTACGCATTTTCGGCCAAATAATGGTATAATCATAAGAAGCCAACTTTTCTTAAGACTAAGGTTACTGTTGATTACATATACTAAAATATAATCACGATATTACACCTTTTATGTGTATTGTCCGGCGAGGTATCCTATGAATATAGCAATTTCAATTTATAAAATAATACGTGCGTTTAACAGAAAAGTAAGGGACGATTTTATTACTGCATTTTCCGCACAGGCAGCTTTTTTCGTCATGATATCTTTTTTCCCTTTTATTATGCTGTTATTAACACTGCTGCAGTATTTACCGATTACGGAAAGCGTACTTATGTCAACTTTAACCCAAATCTTCCCAAACAGTGTAACTTCCCTTATTATCAGTATTATATCTGAAATATATGATAAGGCATCGGGTACTATTATCTCAATTACCGCCATATCTGCTCTCTGGTCGGCTTCCCGGGGAATATTAGCAATCATAAAAGGATTAAATTCCGTTTATGCAATCAGGGAAACCAGAAGTTATTTAAAACTACGGCTTATTTCAGTCATTTATACCTTTATCTTTGCAGTTATGATGATGGTTACTTTAGTAATATTAGTATTCGGAAACCGCTTATACATCTGGATTGAAAGCAAAATCCCTATATTAAGGGATCTTGCCTTGGTTATTATAAGTATCCGTACCATAGCAGGTCTTTTTATACTGACTCTATTTTTTTTATTGATATATACTGTTATTCCCAACCGTTCTACCAAAGTATATAAAGAATTACCAGGTGCTGTTTTATCCGCAGCCGGATGGATGGGATTTTCCTATCTGTATTCCTTTTATATTGATAATATGAGTAATTATTCCAGAATGTACGGCAGCCTTACGGCCATTGTACTGTTCATGTTATGGTTTTATTTTTGTATGCACATACTCTTCATCGGAGGAGAAATTAATGTTGTACTCTCATCAGGAGATCTGATTTATTACTTAAAATATATTTTTAAGCATAGAAAAGAGTATAAAAACAATAAAATTTCCTCTGCTCAAAGAATTCAGGCAACAGAGAACACCGCTAATTCAAATAATAAAAAGAATGGCATATAAAATAAATGACATTTAAACCATATAATGATTTGCCTGACAAAAGCCATATAAATAATTTGCATTCGTCTATTTGCACATCTATACCTCTACATTAGCGTGATGTTCCATATAGTTCGATGAGTAACTGTATGAAGTCGTTGGTACTTAGGCTCTGTATTTTAGAGCCTTATGTACCACTACGTACTTCATTCAAGCGAGAGCGTGTTACGAATGAACTATATGGAACATTACGTAATCAAGAAATAAATTGTGCAAATTGACGGAACCATAATTTAAAATTGGCTTTTGCGGGCGAATCATTTAATAAATAAATCCAATATCAACTCCGGTATAATAATGTTTAATAATTTCCTCGTAATTTTTACCGGAATCTGCCATTGCCTTTACCCCGTTCTGACTCATACCTACACCGTGGCCATAACCGCCGCCATGGAATGTTATACTTTTTTCTGATTTATCCATAACGAAAAATGCACTTGGCAGCATTCCCAAATCAGGTGCTTTACTTTTATCCAGCCGGACAACTTCATCCGTAATAGGTGCCAGCAGGGTTCTGATATTATATTCGGATTGTACTTTCACGGTACGGTCGGAACCAACTAATACGATTGCGGATAAAATTCCGCTTTTTTCACGCTTACTAACCAATACGTCTTTAACTGTACCAATGGTGCTCACCGGTTTGCTTTCATACTTGGGATTATCGTTAACATTGCCCCCTACCAGGGTCTGAATTAAATCAGGGTTCGCATTATATCGGTTTGCCAAGGTTTTATCGATGGATTTTTTTAAGTCGGCTTTTGTAATGGTTACATCCCATCGATACCAGGGAAATTTACTGTCATAAGTATCTTTCGGAGGATTCATTATGAAGTTCCTGAAAGCTTTTTCAGTGGAGAAGTTTACTCCCTCCGGTGAGCCTGAGGAAGCATATACAGCCTCCCCATTAACCACATCATAAGTAGTCTGCATCTTTCCAAGAAGATAATCCACGCTCTGGCTGCTTCCCCATACCTCGTTTAAAGAAGCGGTACGGCCGCAGGAGGTAGAAAAATAATATGCGGTGATTACTGCATCGTTATATCTGATTACTTTTCCGTAGGTATCTTTTACAGCAAGGATGGTGGCTTCATTTTCCGGAATATTATTATATACCTGATAACTTACACTGTCGTCTACATGCGCTCCATATTGGCTGTAACCATTGGCAAATAATTGGTTATAAGCATAACTCCTGGCACAGATTGCCTGTACTTTCAGAGCTTCTTCCCCGTAGTCCGACGGCATCTCACTGGGAATTACCGCATAAAGGTAGTCTTCGATGGGAAGTTCATTTATCACGATTATCCCATTCTCAGCAGACGATAGTTCCATAGCACCACGGTATGCCGGATTATTTCCTGAACGTTTAATGGAAAGTAATTTAATTTTTCCATTTTCAGATTTTGTCTCAATTCTTATTCGTCCTTCCTTTAGCAATTTATTATCCGGTTCTATGGTTATTTTCTTTCCTGCTTTGTAAGACTTAACTATATCCCCGCCGTAACGGTAAAATCCTTAGTCGCTGTCAGCTGAACTTTATTATGGTAAATATCTTCAAAATTATCGGTCTTTATTAAAACTCTGATGTTTTTTGCTTTTATGGACTCTTTTATTAAAGCAGCTGAAATCTTACCATCCGCCACAACAAAATCCGTTGCGGTATAACCTACCAGTATACTATTAGTTACCTCCATGGATAACTCATCATAAATTTTATAAATTTTATAATTATCATCTAAGTCAACTTTACCGTATCCTTCAATTTCTATGTAATCCTGGTTGGCTACCAAAACTTTACCATTGATTTTATCAGGTTTAATGCTTATTTTAACGATTTCTTTATCCTCAATAACCAAATCTCCTATTTGCCCTTTTATTTCCTTAGACAATTTATATCTGGTAGTAAAATCTCTGGTAATATCGTTTACGAAAGCGGTTACGGTACTGTTTTCCCCTGAAGTAATCCATACGTTGTGTAAGGTTGTTTGTTCATTTAAGATATCTTTAACATATACCAGTTTATTACCGCTAACATAAGCCATTACCTTGCAATCAATATAATTTTCAGGCTGGAACAGGATACCGGGCTCATCATCGGAGGTCTCTACTGTATTATCCCCAGTATTTTTATTGATTGGGTTTAGAATTCCATTGGTATATAAATCTTCATAACTTTTTGCATCTGTATATATAAAATGTCCTTGATCCGTAACTATAACATCTTCGGAACCGGTACCCTGATTGGTCTGTTTGCCTAATATAAACATGGTTGTTTCCGTTACCGGCTTTTTGTCTTTGGGAAGTGCAGCTAAAATACTTTCATAAAGATTTAAAAATTCTTTCTCTGTCATAACCTTACTGTCTGCTCCGCCTGGCAGATCAAAAGACAGCTTTTTTGTAACATCATTTTCCTGAATGGAAAGTTCATTACAAACCTCTGTAAGGGTTGTTCTTCCATCGTTATAATTAAAGTATTCCTCCTCTTTCTCTGTAATTAATTCTTCCCCTGTCTGTTCATTCATTACTCCAAGGTACCCCAGCAATCGTAAAGCTTCTTTTACAGTGATGCCGCCTTTGTCATCCAAAACAGTTTCCTGCTGCGGCCCCATAGTAACGGATTCCTTGTCCTGATTTAATTGTTTATAAATGTTTTTGGCAAATATAAGGATGAGTAAACAGATACAAATACCCATCAACCATAATTTTTTTTTCATATGACTCCCCACCTGCATGTCCCCATGCAAATATCCATTCTTTTATTACCGCAAAGTATAAACAAATATTCCTCAAACTTCCGGGCAAATTGCAAATTCATCCGCGAAGAACGAAACGTAAGTAGGTTTCTTCCTGTTTCATACTGCTTGTATTACAATTATATACGTGGTACCTGAGAATATGTCAACTAATTTTAGATTGGTAATTTTTACCCAAAAGAAAAAGGACTCGTTTAAAACGGTCCTTTTTCTTCTTAAATTTCCGCGAAAGCAAAGTGAGAATTAGCAAGCTTGCTTGCAATAATTCGAACGCGCACGCGAACCGAAGAAACTCGCAAAGCGTGTTTCTTCCGGTTATTACTTATTTTTCATAAAGTTGACCAAAGCTGTCTTAATATCATTCACCTTTCTCATATCGGTAAGAAAATATTCCAAACCATTGGTATTTACCACATAATAACTATCATCATATGGTTTATATTGTATTTCAATGGTATTTCCGTCTGTTTGATGGTAAGTTAAAGTCATTACCGGGGTTTGATCGGTATTACTGGTAAAGTATTCCTCCGGTATATCACGTTCCGTTGTCGGAGATATAATTGTCTGATATAAGCTTTTAAAATCGTCTTCCCCAACTTTATTACCGTTAAAATAATAATTTATTACTTCTTCTTTAGAATCGCCAGACTGGGTATCATCCTTTGTCTGGGTATCGTCTTTTGCCTCTTCCGCTTTTTCGGTAGTCAGGGTATAGGTTTTACCATCAACGCTGATGTCAAGTTGATTGATGGAATCCAGATTTACTAAATTAACATAATGGTCAACATTACTATATGCATCGATGGTAATTAATTTTTCCACCGTATCCGCACTCATGATATTTACTGCTTTGGAATCCTTAGTCTTTACATAGTAATTACCCTCTGCATCTTTTGATCCGATTAACAGATCCAACGTATAATTAATTTTTGTTTTTTCATCTTCCTTAGCATCCTGCGTATTATTGTCTGCCGTATCAGTGGTAGCTTTGTCATCCGAAGTAGCTTTATCCTTTGTATATTCTTCAAAATATTCAAGGGATACGCTGGCTGCCGGATCATCTAAACCATACTTGCTAAGATCCGATGCATTATAATCCACACAGGAAGTAAAGGACATAGCAGAATAATTACCTAATAAAGTATTTACCGCATCCGCATCTGCAGGTAACGTTGTTTTATATGGCTGCTTCATGGCCCATTTGGTCAGACCGGCGAAATCAGTTGCCTTACTTCCGTCATAAACAATCTCAAAACCGGGTTTATCTTTATTTAATACGGTAAGATGGGTAATATTCGTTGCTGTTATGGATGGAATGGTTTCCACCGTTGTCATCTGCTCTAAAGTATAGGTAAAGTTATTGTAAAATGCTGCCGTAAGTACATATACTTTCTTATCCTCGTTTAAGGCTCCATAATAGCCGCCGCCAATAGGGGCTTCATTACCAAGGGTGATCGTTGTTTTCGTACCGTCTTTTGCAGTTGCTGTTACCGTGATGGCCGGATTATCCAAACCAAAATTAGATAAATCATCCACTCCTTCCGTAATTGTTCTGGAAGAAGCTATGTCTGTAAAAGCTTTCGCCATATTTCCCGCATTGGTTTGATTAACCGGAAATGCTTCATCTTCTGAATTTTTCCAGTTACCATCATCCCCTTTAACAAGAGTCATCTCATTATCTTTATTCTTAAAATAGATGGTCTGGATGGTATCCGTTTCCACATTAGCTATGGTTTCTGTCTCTTTTGTGGAATCTTCATTGCCGTTAGCAGCCTTTTTATCCTTGTATTTAATCAGGGAAAAACAGGCTGCAATCATTAAAATTAGAGCAATCAGCAATACAATAAGTGTCAGATTTTTCTTTTTCTTACTGCCTGCCATTATTTTTTCCTCCTTCTGATGCAGATATATCCGCCAAATGCCAGTACAAATACAGGAATTACAACTACAATAACGATTGCCCAGAAGTTAACCTGAGCCGCATTCATGGTTAAATATTGTTGTGTCACACTTCTTGTACGGATAGCCAGATTGCTTTCCTTATTAGAAACAAAGTTAATGGAATTTAACATTAAATCCAGATTGCCGATAGACGGATAGGACATCATACTTTCATCAATCATTAACGCGGAGCCTAGTACAACTAATTTAGACTCTACGCCATTATAAGTTTCTGTTATTGCTACACCAAGGTTAAATGGTCCGTCGATATCTCCGTCCTGTTTTTCAACCGTATTGGATTTTACATCAATTTTTGAGTAGGCAGTATCGGAGGTAGTAAGTAACGGTTCAACCTGTGTAGTACTTCTCTTGGTATCAAGTACCTGTATACCGATTGCAGATGGCGCTACGATAGAAGCTTTACCGGAGATGATGGAGGAAGTTATATCATGGCTTTTTATACTAGGTACAAGATTATTCACATATTGTCCCATATAATAACCCTGTTCTTTTTCCAACACGATACCTTTTACAAAACTAATACCGTAGTAATTCATCAGACTGTTGAAATTATCCAGACCTTCTGCCGCATAGTCTGCTAAAATAATAGCATCGCCGCCCTTGGCCAGATAATCTTTTATCATAGCTACTTCATCCTTTGTATAATCTTTTTGAGGTGCATTAATAAACAGGATGGAGCAGTCGTCCGGTATGCTCTTTACAGTTAAGGTAGCTAAAGTATTCGTAGTTACATTAACCTTTGCAAAGGAAGAAGCCAGCGTATCACCGATTGCTGTTTCACCATGACCCTGTACCATATACATAATCGGTAAATCTTTTGTAGTAACATATTCTAATGCGGAGGTTATCTGACCTTCCGCATCGATACCGGTTACATTGGTCTGATAGGTCTGGTAATCAATTTCTGTCTTATACATATCGGAATTATCCACATATTTTGCTCTTTTGTTAGCATTATTAACAACCAATACACTATTATCGGTTAATTTATCATCCGTATAATCGGATGCAAAATTGGGATATAAAACCGGATCTTTATATTCTACTTTTATCTTGTCTGAAAGAGCATCATATTTATTGACTATTTCCTTGAACGTTTTATCCTCGGAACCGGTTTGTGCAATATAATAAATGGTTATGTCATCCTTTAAATCTTTCAGATAATCTTTCGTAGTATCCGTAAGGGTGTACATGCCTTCTTTACTTACGTCAATCTTAAGGTCTAATTCGGTTACAAAAATATTTACTACAAGTATCATTATGATAACGATAGCGGATATTGTAGTTGCATAAGCTCCGCCTTTAAATTTTCTGGATGAAAAGGAAGCTTTGATTTTGGAAACTATGCTTTCTTTCTTTACGGTTTCCTGAACTTCATCCTGATTTTCTTCCTCCCGGTCTATATCTTCCTGACCCAGTTCATCCTGACTGAAATCTTCCTGCTCTATATTGTCCTGTTTTATTTCATCCTGATTGAAATCTTCTGGATTTAAGTTATCCGGATTTAAATTATCTTGATTAAAATTATCTTGATTTGTATTATTTAAGTCTTTCACCTTATTCCTCTCCCTTCCTTAACTCCATCTGCGTTTCTTAATTGCCTGTACCGTCAAGAACTGGAACAGGAATACAATACTGATAAAATAAACTGCGGAGGATAAATCCAAAACACCCTTAGTATAATTATCAAACCTTGCTATAACAGAAAACCAGTTAAATACTTTAGATACCAAACCGTCAAATAAGGTTGGTTTCAGTAAATATATTACTGTGAGTGCGATTTCTGCCACAATACCTACAGACAGAGATACAGTGAGATTATGCATCATAATATAGGCAATCCAGCAAATTATAACTAAAATAATGGAGAATATAATCCATGCTGATTTATTATCCTTGGGCAACAGATTAACAAGGCTGTCCATTAAAGCCGTGATTAAAATTACAACAAACGATACTACTGCGGCGACTACCTGACTTTCGGTTAAAGCAGAAATAAATAGACCGATTGCTATGTAAGCCGCACCTAATAAGGAAAAACCTAAAATGGAACCATACGCAACCTTTAAGGACAAGGAACCAAACTGCAATAAAATCAACGGATAAAGACATACGATTCCCATTACGATTAAAAATACGGTAAGAACCGCAAAAAACTTACCGGCTATTATTTTTCCTACCGGCAGCGGTGAAGTAAACAGTAACTGATCTGTTTTCTGTTTCTTCTCTTCTGCCATAAGGCGCATGGTTAAAATTGGTACCAGTAAAATAAATATAAAGGAAACGCCGGATAATACATATTCAAAATTGGCATACAGCTGAATCATATTATAAATAACATAATATATACCAATAATTACTAAAAAGAATGCGATAAATACATATCCGGTCATTGATGTAAAATAAGATTTTAACTCTTTTTTATAAATTGCCAGCATCTTTAATTTTCCTCCTCATGATCCGTTTCTTGATTCTGCCCTGTTACCGGGCTCACTTGACTGACATCCTCTGTATTTGACGGATTTAATTTCCGTCTTCCGAGGCCTTTTGCTTGTTTTCCCTTAACCTTAGTCTGGGTTACCTCTAAGAAGATATCTTCCAGAGACATATTTGAGGATTGCATATTTAAGATTGGACATCTGGCATCACTTAAAGCATAAAAGACTGCTTCACGAATATCATCGTCTTCTTTGCAGTAAGCAGTTAATTTGATGATACCGTCTTTCGTTCTGGATTCATAATCTATTTTTGTTATCTCTGTTATCTTTTCCAGAGCTTCTTTTATCTTTTCCTTAGTGCCTTTCACCTGAAGATGTAATCCGTTGGAGCCTCCGATATGTTTGGACAGATTATCCGGTGTATCACTGACAATTAATTTACCTTTGTTAATAATCATAACTGTGTCGCAAATTGCACTTACTTCCGATAAGATATGGGAGCTTAAAATAATGGTATGTTCTTTACTAAGTTTCTTTATTAAATCCCTGATTTCAATAATCTGCATGGGGTCTAAACCTACGGTAGGCTCGTCTAATATTAAAACATCAGGAAAACCGATAATAGCCTGAGCCAGACCTACCCTTTGCTTATAACCTTTCGATAATTGTTTGATCAAGCGGTCGGATACATCCGTTATTTTTGCCATCCCCATGATCTTTGCTATCATCTTGCTTTTTTCCGATCTTTTAACCATTTTAAGGTCAGCGACAAAATTAAGATATTCTCTTACGGTCATATCGGGGTATAAGGGGGGCAATTCCGGTAAATAACCGATACGCTTTTTGGCTTCCTCCGGCTCATCAAAGATATCATGGCCATCAATTACTACGGATCCTTCCGTTGCTGATATATAACCTGTGATAATATTCATAGTTGTGGACTTTCCTGCCCCATTTGGTCCTAAAAAGCCAAGTATCTGACCTTTTTCAACCGTAAAGCTTAAATTATTTATTGCTAGATGGTCCCCATACTTTTTGACTAAATTCTTAACTTCTATCAAGACTTTCTCCTCCTTAAATAAAATTGGCCTCTAACAAGAATATGATACTCTTATAATGCGAAAAATTTGTGAACAATTATATAAAAATAAATTGTTCACAAATTTTTCACAATTATTCCAATTAAATTATAAGTCAGATGCCTGATAAAATCAATGAAAGAAATATGGTTCCATTTGTACCATTCCGGATATACTGTAAACATAAGCCTCCTGCTTCGATAAAAAATTTTCTTAAGTTTATTTTAAGTTTTCCTGCGCTTTTTAACTTACATAACCATTAATCTAATTTACCATTATTTACTTATGTAAAAGTTGGTATCATATATTTAGGTTTTCAAACATACATAATTATCTTCTACGCTTATTACTCCTATTATCGATAAAAGTAAGCATTGCAAGCAGTATCATGCCGAATTCAAGCATTAAGAATAATGAATCATACGTAACCATTGCATCACCACCCCTCAATGGCAGCAATCTGACTTAAAAAATTCCTAATGCTTGTACCAAGGTAGATAAATCTTTATTTTCCTCCATTGACGTGCAAGCGGTGTCTTTTGATAAACCTGTCATTTGATAAGCCCATTTTGCTACTGTTTTCCATACCTTTTCCTGAACATTTTTCATTTCGAAATCCTCCTTTAAAAAGTTTACGGTTACTAGTTACTGTAACAAATTGCTTATTACAATATTCATTATAATCAAATGCTAATTTTTTACAATAGTACTTGCACATTCTACATGTTTTTTGCCTAATATACATAAAATGTGTCTTTTTTATGGCGGATTAGTGATACATGCCTATCATTTGCCACAATTATCCATTAAAACGTAAAAACAGCTGCAGCAAAATTCTCAAATAATTTAGCTGCAGCTATTTATTATTTAACCGATAGCATCACTCATCTCATACATACCAGGAACTTTATCTGCTAAAAATTTGGCGGCATGGATAGCTCCTTTTGCAAAAATGGCTCTGGAATAAGCCGTATGTTTGATTTCTATCACTTCATCCAAACCTGCAAATATCACTTCATGCTCACCGATAATCGTTCCGCCTCGGACAGCAGAGATGCCAATTTCTTTTTTTTCTCTCTTTTTACGTTCCCTGGAGCGGTCAAAGTTATAATCATATTCCTGATTCAATACCTGATTCATGACATCGGCCAATGCCAAAGCCGTACCAGATGGTGCATCCAGTTTCTGATTATGATGTTTTTCTACTATTTCTATATCAAAATCTGCCGCTGCTAAAACCTGTGCCGCAGTCTTTAATAATTTCATCACAGTATTAACTCCCACGGACATATTTGCCGATCTTAATATGGCAATATTCTGGGAAGCCTTTTTAACCATTGCAAGATCATTTTCCGATAATCCCGTCGTACATAATACAACGGGTAATTGATTCCTTTCTGCAAATGCAAGCATTTCATTCAGCTTTTGTGGAGAAGAAAAGTCGATTATAACGTCTGCAAGTACATTACAGGCGGAAAAAGAAGTGAATACAGGATAACCGTTACCGGTTGATTCATGCAAATCAACACCTGCTACAATAACGGCCTGTTCATCGGATTTAAGAAGTTTAGTTATTTCCTGACCCATTCTCCCATTGCAGCCGCGTAATATTATTCTTGTCATTTTATCCTCCTCGTAACTTTTATCTTATGGCACCTTTTCAATACTCTACATCAACAATTCATTACTATTACTATGGTGATGTAAGTAATTTTTAATAATGCCATACTTTATTATATTATAGTAATCTGAGGTTGCATACTATATTATTCAATTAACTTATAACTTTGTTTAACCAATATATTTGTAAAATTATTTAATCCATATGAAATATTGCACAGAAAGCCAAAGCGGGTATTATTAAGTCCGCTACGCTAAGAAGCGGTATTTTTACTTGTTCGGTTAAACAATCTTCAGGCCTTTCTCATTCATGGCTTTTATTAGTTTTTCTACATTTTCAGGTTCCATATCCGTAAGAGGTTTTCTTAAACCTCCGACTTCAAATCCCATAAGATTTAATGCTTTCTTAATGGGAATGGGATTCACTTCACAAAACAGGGCGTCTATTAATGGTATGTAATTTAACTGCTGCTCACAACTTAATTTTACATTCCCATCCAAATAGTTTGCAACTATATCATGTGTCTCTTTGGGTGCTATATTAGAAAGTACGGAAATTACACCGATTCCGCCTAAGGATAGCAGTGGTACTATCTGGTCGTCATTACCGGAATATAAATCAATATCTCCCTGTGTAAGATGCATCAGGTTTGCAACCTGTGATATATTTCCACTGGCTTCTTTCATTCCCACAATGTTATCCACATCTTTTACCAATTCCGCTGCTGTTTTGGGAAGAAGGTTACATCCCGTCCTGCCGGGTACATTATAGAGAATAATCGGAATATTCACTTCCTTTGCAATATCCGTGAAATGTTCTTTTAATCCTCTCTGAGTAGCTTTATTATAATAAGGTGTAACCAGTAAAAGCCCGTCTGCACCATATTTTTCAGCTTCCGTTGAAAGATATATGGCTGTATCCGTACTATTGGATCCGGTTCCTGCTATAACCGGTATTCTTTTATTTACCTTATCTACGGTGTACCTAATACATTCCAAATGTTCTTCATGTGTCAGTGTGGATGCTTCGCCGGTCGTTCCGCATATTACAATACTGTCAGTTCCATGTTCAATCTGATAATCCAGTAATTCCCCCAGCTTATCATAGTTAACTTCCAGGTTTTCTTTAAATGGTGTTACAATTGCAACACCGGCTCCTTTAAATATTGCCATAACAGCACCTCCTAAAATTTATGTAAAAAAAAAGCCGACTTAAGAGTCGACACTAAAGAATTTTCCTGTAACGCCTATTCTTCAACTACAAAAAGCAGTGTGCAAAAATAAATGGCTTACATTCTTTAGGCAGCACTCCATCAATAAAATGATGACAGTCATATGGTTATTTACCATATGCCCAACTAAGGCAATGCAGTTTACCTTAATTTCGGCATCTTTTCCTTTCCACAGCTTTCTTCCATGTCTGCCATATCCAGCTATGTACTCTTAAAAAATGCGCCTCTACCAAAAAATCATCTATTCAATTTTATTTAAAGTCTCTACCATAATTCTTTTAACACATATTATCATTACCGTTATTGCTTGTCAATATGAATTTTCGGAAAAATATATTTCTTAAAGTGGCTAACGGACGCTTTGCTATTAGGGCATAGGAAAAACAGGAGTATGATATGTATCTGCAGTTCAGGAAAGCTGCCTTTCAATTCACTGCAGATACATATCATACTCCTGCTTCTTATTCAGACTTTGAGCAAAGCTGATGTTGGAATTACTTATAAGAAATTATAATATTCTTTTATTTATTCTAAATCAACTGCCATCTCTATTTATACCATTCCTTAATCAAGATATATGTTACGGTCGGATAATCATTATGTTCCTTTTCTACATATGAAATAAAGATTTATTTACTTTATCTTAATCAATTTTAAGGTTTTCAAAATGGTTATTAATCTTTTATTTTGTTAAAATCTATTTAACGAAATAGTAAACGAGGTGCTATTATGTTTTTGATTATTTTATTTACAAAAGCTACAATTATTTTCACTGTGATGATACCGCTTTTAATAACTGTTCAGATCCTGTTTAAGTATATAAATCATGTTTCCGCTTCCATTTCTCATAAAATAGGAACATATGTTTTTTGCTTTTTATTGGCAGGAATTTTTCTGGTTACCGGTATCCCCTCGATTACAACGATTCATCTGGATACCAATATTAGTTTTGACCTTTTTGACGGAATTTTTCCATATTATGATCAATACGTTAATAATATATTTTTATTTATACCTTTTGGTTTTTTACTTCCGCTTTTATGGATACAATATAATTTAAAAAAGACTGTTTTTACCGGTTTTCTTCTTTCACTGATAATTGAAACCATGCAGCTCTTTTGTTTTCGAATATCGGATGTGAATGATTTATGGACTAATACCTTAGGTACCTATCTGGGATATATTTTGTTTCTCGTCGTAAAAAATCTTAGTCCTAAGATAATCAATAAATTCTGCTTAAATACTTCCTTTTCTAAGAAAAAAGGGTTATTAATATTTCATGAGATATATTTTTACTTTTTTATAACCTGGTTCGTTGTCTTTTTTATGCATCCTTATATATCAGACTATATAATAAATATATTTTAACGTTTTTAGCATCATCAGTCTACGAGATTTCTATACAGCCCAACGTAAAGCTTATAGAGATATATGCTAATAAAAAATATTAAATGATAAACTATAATGAGATATGATGTAACCAGCTTTGCCTCATAACATGGATTAAATGCGGTAGTTTATGGTATTACCAAAAACTAACCGGGCAAAGCGTCCGGTTAGTCAATTAATCAATATTCTTCCAAATATTCCAGTTTACTCACTGAAACTTCATATGCTACACGTCTTTCATAGTCGGTCTCACCGACTTTTTTCTGATATTCCCTGCTTTGGATTCTGCCCCAGACCTGTATGTGTCCACCCACAGTAAAATTCTCTGCAAATCTTGCGTTTCTACCCCAGCAAATACATGGTATGTAATCAGATTTACCATAGGGACGATTTACTGCCAATAAAATATCTGCAATCTCTCTGCCTAAAGGAGTCTTTCGATATATCGGTTGCTTACAAACATAACCATCTAAAAAGATATAATTTGGTCTTACACCATCCATATCTTCTTCACAAACTTTAATTTCTCTGGCAAATACGGACAGAACTAAACGGTTTTTGTTATCCTCATGCCGGTTGTAGGAACGGAACTGCCCATTTACCTCCACATATTTTCCTTTTAAATCTGCTTTTACATCGATTAGTCTCTCAGATACCATGATAGGAATAATATCATAGGAATTACTTAACCGGCTTACCGATACATCCAAAATGTAAAAGCCTTCCCCGAATACATCGTGACTGAATACAAAATCAGTCATTACCTCGCCTGCAATACTTACTTGATTGTTATCAAATACTTTATCTGTCATATCGTATGACTCCCTTCTCTTTAATCCTGCTCTGTACAAATATATTGGTTACCCAATTTCATTGTCCTGAAATTCAAGATAAATATTTTCTCCATTATTATATGTATGCTCGTTTTTATCATTTTAGAATCAAAATTTCAAAAAATTTCCTAATTTATTTTTATTATGGTTCATTCCCGACAGCAAAACGCTGAAAAATTGGGACTGTAAATGAAAAGCCTTGTAAATTTTCTGTTATATGATACAATATTCAAGTTAGAATATTCCGGACTATACTCATTTTAAAAGTTTAACCATAATAATACCTTATAATCTATTACTTAACCGTATTTATTATGACAGCAACTGCTATTTACAGGTAACAGAATTCATTTATAAGTGAGTAAAAGTTTTTGAATAATTATCTATTGCTAGGTACCTAAAAGGCACTAAAAAGGAAGGAAGTACTATATGAAAATCAAAAGAGAAGATATTCGTAACATCGCTATTATTGCCCATGTTGACCATGGCAAAACAACCTTGGTAGATGAGCTACTAAAGCAAAGCGGTGTATTCCGTTCCAACCAGACCGTACAGGAAAGGGTTATGGACTCCAATGATATTGAGAGGGAACGTGGGATTACGATACTTTCTAAAAATACAGCTATATATTATGAAGGAGTTAAAATCAATATCATTGATACTCCTGGCCATGCAGATTTTGGTGGTGAAGTGGAACGTGTCTTAAAAATGGTTAACGGTGTTATATTAGTTGTGGATGCCTTTGAAGGGGCGATGCCGCAGACTAAATTCGTTCTTAAGAAAGCACTGGAACTGAACTTACCGGTTATTGTCTGCATTAACAAGATTGACAGACCGGAAGCGCGGCCAAAGGAAGTTATTGATGAAGTATTGGAATTGTTTATAGAATTAGATGCTTCCGACGAACAGCTCGATTGTCCTTTTGTTTATGCATCTGCTAAATCCGGTATAGCTATCTTAGAGTTAGATGATACACCGGAAAGTATGAAACCTTTATTTGAAACTATTATTGATTATATACCTGCTCCGGAGGGTGATCCTGATGCCAGCACACAGGTGCTGATCAGTACCATTGATTATAATGAATATGTTGGGCGTATCGGAGTAGGTAAAGTAGACAACGGTACCATCAAGGTAAATCAGGAAGCCGTTATGGTAAATGCCCATGACCCTAACAAGAATGTCAAAGTTAAAATCAGTAAATTATATGAATTTGAAGGTTTAAAAAAGATTGAGGTGGCAGAAGCAACCGTAGGTTCCATAGTTGCCATATCAGGTATTGCAGATATTCATATCGGTGATACCATATGTTCACCGGATAATCCGGAACCGATTCCGTTCCAGAAGATTTCCGAACCTACCATAGCCATGCACTTTATGGTAAATGACAGTCCTCTTGCCGGGCAGGAAGGTAAATATGTAACATCCCGTCATTTAAGGGACCGTCTCTTCCGTGAATTAAATACGGACGTAAGTCTTAGGGTCGAAGAAACGGATGCTACGGAAAGTTATAAAGTATCCGGCCGCGGTGAATTACATCTATCCGTTTTAATCGAGAATATGCGTAGAGAAGGTTATGAGTTTGCAGTAAGCAAGGCAGAGGTTTTATATAAATATGACGAAAAGGGCAAACAGCTTGAACCTATGGAAAGAGCTATTATTGATGTACCGGAAGAATTCTCAGGTACTGTTATTGATAAATTAAGCCAGAGAAAAGGAGAACTGCAGGGTATGTCTACCGCAAGCGGCGGCTACTCCCGTCTCGAATTCTCCATACCTTCCAGAGGCCTCATCGGTTACCGCGGTGAGTTCATGACTGATACAAAAGGTAATGGTATTCTTAACACATTATTTGACGATTATGGTCCTTACAAGGGAGACATCCAATACAGAAAACAAGGTTCTTTAATTGCCTATGAATCAGGTGAAGCTATCACTTATGGTTTATTTAATGCTCAGGAAAGAGGAACTTTATTTATTAATCCCGGAGAAAAAGTTTATTCCGGTATGGTTGTAGGACAGAATGGTAAAGCAGAGGATATTGAAGTTAATGTATGTAAGAGAAAACAACTTACCAATACCCGCTCCTCCAGTGCCGATGAAGCCTTAAAATTAACTCCGCCACGAATTTTAAGTCTGGAACAGGCTCTGGAATTTATTGATACCGATGAATTATTAGAAGTTACTCCCAAAAGTTTAAGGATCCGTAAAAAAATATTAGATCCGACAATGCGAATGAGGGCAAAGAGAAACAGTCAGAATAAATAAAAATAATAGGAAAGGCGGCCTGGCTGCCAAAAGGCACCCGGCTGTTTTTTATAATCTGGAGTGATATCTATGGGGATAGAATTAAAAAAGTTAACTATAATGGACAGCCTGTATTTAGAGAAATACAATAACTTACGTCCAATCTATATTTCCGAACGCCAATCTATTAATGCAATTATATGGGAAGAATTCTATGATACCCATTATTACTGCAATGATATGTATATGATGTGCGTAATTAAATCAAGAAATCGTAACTGTCCGATGATGCCTATGTGTAAAATTGAAGATATCAAAGATGTATTTATGGAAATTAAAAGTCATTGGAATCAAAATCTGCATGAACCTTTAAATATGTATCTGGTAGACGGGGTTTTTCTGGAAATTCTTAAAACCATTCCGGGTTTTATGGATGAATTTGATATTATTGATGACAGGGATTCTTATGATTACATGTATGATGCTGAAAAATTAAGAACCTTAAGCGGAAAAGCATATCACAAGAAAAAAAATCACCTGAATTCTTTTTTAAAGAATTATGCGGGAAGATATGAATATAGGTCTCTTTCCTGCGCGGATATTGAAGAAATCGAGGCTTTCCATGATACATGGCTGGATAACCGTGACTATGAAGATAAACACGGCAGTATGCGTATGGAAGAAAACGGTATCCACAGACTTTTCAGAAACTGCGGGTTAATTGATTGTGAACTTGGTGGTGTCTATATAGACAATAAATTGGAGGCCTATTCCATTGGCAGTTATGCCCCTGATATTGAGTGTGCATTTATTCATATTGAAAAAGCAAATATTAACATTCCCGGATTATATAACTTTATTAATCAGCAATTTTTAATCCATGCTTTCCCCGAGGCTAAAATTGTTAACAGAGAAGACGATTTAGGCCAGGAGGGACTTAGAAAATCAAAACTATCTTATCAGCCAATAAGGTTGGAGACCAAATACCATATCTATCAAAAAATAACCGGAGTAAAAACAGCAATACCTGAATAAGTGATTAAAATCAGCAAGAAATTTCTCCAGCATTTGTTATGCTTAAGTCTAAAATAAACAATTTCTTATATATTTCAATCCACATACTACTGGTCAAAATATATAAGAAATTGTTTAAGTATTTTTAATATAATATTCTATTGATTTACTGAATTTATTAATCAGGGATTTCTATAAAATTCAAATACCTTTTAATTGCATAAACCGTCTGTCAGGATATTTATTAATATCATCCAGATTATGTATCTCATATTGAACTAAAATATCTTTAAAATAGTTCTTTATTGTTTCTTTTGAAATAATCTTTCTGCCTTCTTTATCCCTTGATATCCGGAAATTGGAACGTTCTGATGTAGTGATTGATTTTAGCGCTTTCGGGCCGTACCAACAGAATGTGTCAAGAATCTTATTGATGAGTTTCATCTCTTCTTCTGCCAGTCTGCTTTCAGGAATTTCGAAAACATTAACACCATGTTTTTTCATAGTGAAGTAAAGCTGGTAATAAGGAGCATTTTCCTGATTTACATTATAATCATCCTCAAATATTTCTTTATCAAATAATGCCAGAGAAAACCCTTGGGAATAATAGAGAAGCCATTGAAGATAACTTGGAGATAAATCTCCCTGACAGAAATAAATCATATACTGTGCAATCAGGTTAATCTTTTTCTCCGTTAATTTTTCCAGCACAGCCTGCAAACTTTTTCGATAAGCTACTTTCGTTAAATTATCTTTGTTCTCCAGTAATAATTCATAATAATAAGCCGGCTCTTCCGCTATGGTTTTTAATTTGTTGGAGTATTCCGCAGTTGGTATATCACCTTCTATATATCTTATGATGGTGGTTTCCCCCCAACCCAATAGTTTTGCAAGAGGTTTTTTGCCTATACGAAAATCACTTAATATTGCTCGTATTTCATTGGCAGTGACAATTGAATTAGCATTATTCTGCAGATTATTTTCTTTCATAGTTTTATCCCTTTCAGTATAATGTCTTCCCCAAATTCCCTAATTCATTTCGCATTTTTTATAACTAAATAATATATAATTTTTAAAGCCTGGTCAACAATAATTGCGAAAAAAACAGGGTTATTTAAAGTAATTTATTTACCTAATTAAATTTAATAACAATTCATACTAAAGTATTAGAATTTACGAAATTCATTTAAATCATGGACTATAATCTTAAACCCTTTTATCACTCTGTCAAACATCCCAATTTGGTAAAACTTAACTAAAATCATCCCGATAGGTATACCGATAATCATTCCAAGTACATTCATAAAACGGTAACCGACAAACATAAAAATTAAAGTTGCAAACGGATTGATACCGATACTGTCTCCCACCATTTTAGGCTGAAGGACCTGCTTTACAATTTGGCAGATAAGGTATATCGCAATCAGTAACACTGCTTTTAAGTAACTGCCAAGTAAAAAGTCAGCCAATGCCCACGGCCAGATTACTACACCCGTCCCAAAGAATGGGAGGAAGTCCAGAAATGCAATACCTGTTGCCAAAAGAAAAGAATAGTCAACTTTCAGTAATTCAAAACCTATAAATAAAATAATGATCAAAATCAGCATAATTTTAAACTGAGCTTTGAAATAACCGCCGACAGCAGCTTTAAAATTATCAATTATCAAAGTATAACTTTTTACCACCGCCCGGGGCATTATCTTTTTAATGCTTCTTGACAGATTCTCCCGTTCTGCTATAAAGAAATATGCCGATAAAATAGTTATAATTGTCATAAGCAGCATTTCGACAATATTTTTTGCATACGTTCCGGCCTCGCTAATGGTGGGCATATTTTCTTCCGCCATTAATTTTGAGCCATATTCTGATATATTTATATTCATCCTGTCCACCATATGTTTCATACCGGCAGGAAGTAAGGAGTAAACACCTTGTAATTTAACTGATAATTCATTTAACTGGTTTTCTATGCTTTTATAGATATTAGGCAGGTCACTCATTAACCTGACCGACTCCCTCATTATTAAGGATACTAAAGCATATAAAACACCAATTACCGCTGCAATGACCACTATGATTATAATCGCCGAACTATGCTTTCTTAAGATTTTCACTCTTTTCTCCAAAAACTTAACAAGTGGATTCGCTATCATGGATATAATCCAGCCAATTACAAAGGGCATAAAAAATGCTAAAATTTTAGGGAATATGAATATGACAAAAAGCAGTCCTAAAATGAAAATTATTAGGTTTACAGCTATTTTAAGATATATTATCCCATTTTTCATCTATTCATCTCCATATAAGAATGTAATAATTTTACTGCTGAATTAATTATAATACTATACTAATTTTAATGTAAATATCTTTTTCAAATTTAATTACAGTAAATTTTAAATTTTTTTAATTACAGCAAATATCTACTTCCTGTAACCTTATTTCTGCCTTGTTCTTTTCCGTTATACAAGGCTTTATCAGCATTTGAAATACACTGGTCAAAACTGTTATCCCTCTCATATTCTGCTACGCCAATGGTAATAGTAAAGTTTAACGTCTGTGAATTCTCCAATTTTATAAGGGAAGTTTCTATATCTTTTCGGATGTTTTCTGCTACGATAAGTGCTTCTTCATAAGTCTTATTAAATAATACTATTAAAAATTCCTCACCACCCCAACGGCAGACGATGTCTTTTTTGGATACATTTCTTTGCATAATAGCTGCCGTATTTATTAAAACCTTATCACCTGCCGCATGACCATAAGTATCATTATAATGTTTAAAAAAATCGATATCTGCAATTAAAACGGAAATGGGTAATTTATTTACTTCCGTCTCTTTCATATATTCGGTTAATTTTTCCTCATAACCCCTTCGATTATAAGTGGTTGTTAGAAAATCCATTTTAGCCGCACTCTCTAACAATCTTTGATAAGATTTTAATTCCACAATGGAATCCTTTAATAATCTAGCCGTTTGTTTCCGTTTTTCCGCTTCATTCATGGTCAATAATAAGAAGAGGCAGATTAACATAATTGGCAGTGTTGTAAGTATAGATTGCAATAATATCGTCCATGCCGGTACTCGTATAAATAGGTTCCAGGGTGCATTGGTTAAGCGAATGGAATATACATAATAACCATTAATTCGTTTTACCTCATTAACTTCCATGTGTTTCATAGTATTAGCGGTAAAATCAGAAATATCCAAAAATTCTTCCATGGAAATCACCTCTTTACCCAATGCTTTTTTGTGCCCGGAGGCGATAACGAAATCATTTTCATCAACAAGGCAGCTTTCGTAATTCGAATCTATCATTTCATTAAAACGGAAATTTGAGAAATCTATAGTTACGACACCCATAAATTGCTTCCTATGATAGATCGGTGTTGAATATGTAACGATTAATTCTGTTTTATCCTGGTTTAAATACACCGGTGTCCAGACAGACTTTTGGGTATAGTTTTCTTCCGGTGCTGCCTTTGTATAAAATATTTGCTTTTTTAAATCATCTGTATATCGAAAATCCTTCGAATAAATAAAAGGGTAATGGTTAATAAAATTATTCTCACTGATATAACTCATCCATTTTATATCCGGAAGTTTTTGATATAATTTATTAAAAACCTTATTAAAATGTATGGCTAAATTTAAATCATCCCTTACAGTTATATCAGTTGGTATCCTGCCGACGCCGGTTAAATTTCCTTCCGTTTTTTCCATTATTGTACCGCCGATAACATCTGTATGGAAATAATTCTCTTTCGAATTATATTGAACGAAATCAAGAAATCTGGAATTACTTGCTTCCGTACTCTGGTAAATGCCATTACCAAAAATAGATATAATGTCCGCATAACCGCTGATTAAATCTATATGCCGATTCAGGATAGCTTCTTTTGATATTGCATTATTTTTAAAATCCTTTATTAAAGAATCATACTTATTTTGGTATGTTATTAAGTTACTGATAAAAATCAATAAAATGATGATAGGTTTCTTCAGTTTCATCAATGTCTCCTTCTAAGTAGGATTTACGTTGGATTAACATGCGGCCTCCCTTTGTCATATCTGTCCCAGCTAAAAACTTGATGTTTTTTATTTTGCTGACAACTACCTCACCCTCAGAATAATTGATAAAAACCTGCCTTTCTAATTCAATCAATTTCTATTAGCTTAATATTAAATTTATGCGAAAAATTAACGGTCTTAAAGCATACAAATAATTCAGTAATAACGCCAAAATATTACATAAAATAACAAAAAACGATTTTATATATCTATTTTAACTAAAAATATATATTTTTTCAATGTTTTTTTTATACAAAAAGAGTCTTCCAAAAACTTACCATTATTACCTTATAATTATGCCAGGTTTATAATTAAAGTTTTAGGAAGACTCTTTTAAATAATACTATTTTATTGTTCCAAAATGTTTAATATACGTTTTTTATATTCCATAAATTGTTCACTGACAATAAAATCCTTACTCCTGGGTTTTGGTTTGTCAATAATAATCTCTTCTGTTATGCTGCCTGGCTTTCCTGTCATCATATAAATTCTATCCGACAGAAGAATTGCCTCGTCAATATCATGTGTTATAAATAAAGTGGAAAGTCTGATTTGCTCCATTACCTCCAGATACCATTCATGCATACTGCTTTTGGTTATGGTATCAAGAGCACTGAAAGGCTCATCCAATAACGCTACCCTGTCCGAAAATAAATAAGTACGAAGCAGAGCTGCCCTTTGTCTCATACCTCCCGATAACTGGTGGGGATATTTTTTTTCCGTACCGTAAAGTCCGAATTCCGCAAAATACTGTGCTGCAGTTTCCCTTGCTGTACTTTTCTTTACTCCTTTTATCCTCAAAGGCAATGAAACATTATCTAGTATTGTCTTAAACGGCAAAAGCAGGTCTTTCTGAAGCATATAGCTGATTTTACCGGCTTTGCCCGTTATATCCGTATCGTCTAAGGTAACTGTACCGCTATCCGGATATAATAAGCCTGATAATACATTAAATAAAGTAGTCTTACCGGCACCGCTTACACCTAAAAGGCATACAATTTCATTTCTATTCAGTTCAATGGAAATATCCTCTATGATTTTATTGCCGTCAAAACTTACTGAAATTCCTTTTGCAGTTAGCTTTTCCATGTATATTTCCTTTCTGGATTATACTGTTTTAAGTAATTGCGCAACTTGTATCTAATACCATGCAATTAAGTATAATTTCAGAGCTGAATCCTGCCCGGAGGGCAACTGAAGCTAGAAACAAATATCATTTTGTATGGTATATTCATAAAACCATATAGTTTCGCAATTACCTATTATACTGATCAGAATTTTAGTTATTCCGATAAGAAATCATTACTAAAGCCGGTTCCTGCAGGAATTTCTTTTTCAACTAGACCATTTTTAAATAACCAGGCATAAAAGGCGTCCCATCTTGCCGGATCAATATAACCCCACCTTGTCTCTTCGGCTTTATATTGATCGGCAAGCCATTTCTGGCTTTCTTTCACAAGAGTTTCGTCTAATTCCGGAACAGCAGCTAAAAGCACTGCAGCGGCATCGTCCGGATTGGCAATCGCATATTCATAGCCCTGCTTTACGGCATCTATAAATTTCTTTGCAGTTTCAGGATTATTTTTTAGGTAATCATTATTTCCAATAATAACAGGACTATAATAATCCAGTTCCTTACCATAATCTGCAAAGTTAAGATAATTGGTCTTAAGACCTGCAACCTTTGTGGCAATACCGTCCCAAGCATAATATACCCACACGGAATCAATATCAGTCTGAAGAGCGGTAACTACATCCGTAACTGTATTTGGAATCATTTTGATATCATCATATTTACCGCCGTCATCTTCCACAATCTTCTTAATAATCGCAAGTTCGATTGGAGAATCCCAGGTTGCATAGGAATGACCTGCCATTTTAGCCGGGGTATCGATACCGGTTTTTTTCAGAGAAATAATACCGGATGTGTTATGCTGTATTATGGCGGCAACTGCAGTAACCGGCATAGGATTATCCGAAGCAAAGGTAGGTGCTAAAGTATCCTGGAAACTGATACCGAATTCTGCACCGCCGGCACCGACTAATTCCGTTGTACTTCCTTCCGGCGGCTGCATGATCTCTACTTCAAGTCCGGCAGCATCAAAAAAACCTTTTGCCTGGGCTACGTATAAACCCGTATGATTGGTATTAGGGGTCCAGTCAAGTACAATGCGAACTTTTTCTTTTTCATCTGCCATGCTGACGGTATCTTCCGCCGTGGCAGGTGTTTCAGCCGCCGTATTCTCTTCCGTAACGGTTGTATCGTTAGCCGTATTTGCTTTACCGGCTTCATTTTTTTCTTTATTTCCACAGGCTGATAAAGTCGCTGTAACTAAAACAGCTGTCAGCAATAATGTCAGTAATTTCTTTTTCATTTAAATAGTTTTCCTTTCCTGTTCCTTATTCTGTCAATATTTCATTCATTAACGGCATAATAATAAGTTAATGATATTTAAACCTAAGTATTACGTATTAACTTTTTGCAGCAGTCCTGTCCGATTTCTTTGTATCTCTATGGTCCCAGGGCATTAATGCTTTTTGCATTAATGTCACCAAAAACATCAGTAATAAACTGATAAGGGATATAAAAAAAATGACAGCAAACATTTTATCATAGGAATAAGATTTCCTGACTCTGGTCATATAAACTCCCAAGCCGTTAAAACCTCCAAGCCATTCGGCAACAACCGCACCAATTACGGAATAGGAAACGGATATCCTAAGTCCTGCAAAAAAATGACTCATGGAACTTGGGAGTTTTATATGAAAAAATCGCTGCATACGGCTGGCTCCCATGGCTTTTAAAAGATTTACGGCATCTGCATCGGCAGATCGAAAACCATCCAATAAACCAATCGTAATTGGGAAAAATGATGTTATTATAATCAGCGTAACTTTTGGCAGTATGCCATATCCAAGCCAGAGCACCAATAAAGGGGCGATGGCAACCGTAGGTACCGTCTGGGTGATGACCAGAACCGGGTAAATCGATTTATAGGCAATCTGAAACCGGTCCATTACCACAGCCACTACAAATCCTAATAGAATTCCTAAAGATAATCCAATAAATGCTTCCGTTAAAGTTGTCACAGCGTGGGTCATTAATAATGAGAAATCACTGAAAAATGCAGCCACAACATCTGCCGGGGACGGCAGCATAAACTTAGGAACAAAACCAACAGACGAGCAAAGCTGCCATACTGCTAAAATAGCAGCTATCGCAAATACTGGGGATATTTTATAAATGATGTTTTGTAACTTTTTTTTCAATTGTTAATACACCACCCTCCGGTGCAAAACTTATTTTTACGTAGGCAGCTACTTTCGGACATCCGGCTTTTATTGCAATATACTGGCAATTTTTCACTATTTCCATTAATTCTTCGTATTCTCCTTCAATCGCTGTTTCACAAGGTCCTACATAATAATTTAAACCGGTGTTTTTAATATAGGCGATAACCTCATCGACTATTCTAATTACTTCCTCATCGGTATCAACATGGGGTAATACCTGTATTGCTACACTTGCATTCATTTTTTGTCCTCCTTTTTTCTTAAGGCTGTTATAACAGCCTCACACTCTGATTGTTATTATGTATCTGTTTTCCTATCTACCCAAAGGATATTATCCTTTTGCATTCGTGCCCATCCGCCCGGAGGGTTTTTATATCGTTGGGAAGTTCGGAGAACTTTCCAATGATATAAAAAATACCTCTCCGTTAACCGGAGAGGTATGTATATTAACTGGCCTAATTTATTTAAGCATTTTCCTATACATCCCTACGCCGGCATTATCCGGATCAGGTATGAAACAGTTCTCACTGTTTCAGGGTTTAAAACATTTGAGTAGTTTTCTCTCAGCCTGATTCATCAGGCACCCCTAGTTCATGGCAAGTTTAGCATAACTCATTACCTATGTCAATAGTTATTTTTACAGCATAATTGATTTTTATTATAAGACTGTTATATAATATCTGGAGATGGGTTATTTAAAATCTATTATTTGCTTATTTCCAATGCATAATGTTATAATAGCAATATATGATGTAAGAAAGTACTTTTATATAGAATGGAGAATAATTATGGATAAAAAGACTTTATATTTAGAGTGTTATTCCGGTATAAGCGGTGATATGACTGTTGCTTCCTTAATCGATCTTGGTGCGGATGTGGAAGTATTAACTGCCGGTTTAAATAGCCTTAACGTAGATGGTTATAAGATTGAGATCAGCAGAAAAGCAATTAACAGTATTGATGCCTGCGATTTTCACGTAATTTTAGATGTGCCGGAAGCTAATTATGAGACAGAAGATAATAAGCATACTGGTACAAGCGCATCTCATGAGACACATAACCATGAATATCTTCATGAGCATAACATAGAACATTCTCACGAACATAACGCGGAACATTCTCATGAGCATATCCCAGAACATTCCCATGAACACACAGAACATTCTCATGAACACACAGAACATTCTCATGAGCACATCCCAGAACATTCCCATGAACATTCTAACGGACATAAACATGTGCATCTTCATGCTCGTTTGAAACGCCCGGAAGGTATGCATATTCACTCCCATTCACATGAGGGAGAGCATCCCCATATTCATTATGGGCACCATGAACACCGGAATCTGAATGATATTAATGCAATCATTGATGGTTCGGCTATCACAGATAATGCTAAGCAAATTGCGAAAAGAATATTCTATATTGTTGCAGTAGCCGAGTCAAAAGCGCATGGTAAGCCAATTGAAGAAGTTCATTTTCATGAAGTTGGCGCGGTGGACTCAATAGTGGATATCGTCGCTGTCTCCATATGTCTGGATAATTTAAATATCGGAGATGTAATTGTGTCAGAATTGTATGAGGGTACCGGTCATATAAACTGCCAGCACGGGATACTTCCGGTTCCTGTTCCTGCCGTAGTCAATATTGTTACGGAACACCACCTTTCCCTTCATATCACCTCTATAAAAGGAGAATTAGTTACTCCTACCGGAGCTGCCATTGCCGCCGCCATAAGAACGAAAGAAGTTCTTCCAAAGGAATTTAAAATTAGTAAAATCGGCCTGGGTGCCGGTAAGAGAAATTATGAACGTACCAGCTTTCTGCGTGCCATGTTAATTGAAGATACTACAGGTAATTCTTCATTTGATACAGTTCCTGATAAGGTTTGGGTATTAGAAGCTAATATTGATGACTGCAGCGGCGAAGCAATGTCTATCGCTTTGGAAACATTATTACAAAATGGAGCAAAAGATGCTTATTATACCCCAATCTTTATGAAGAAAAACCGCCCGGCTTATCTCCTTGGAGTTATATGCAGCGAAAATAAAGTAGCGGAAATGGAAGAAATAATCTTTACCCATACTACCACAATTGGAATCCGTAAGCAGGAAGCACTGAGGACAACACTTAACAGGGAAATAATACCCATAATTACTCCTTATGGTGAGGCACTTGTTAAAGTATGTACTTATCATGATAAAACGTTCTATTATCCGGAATGTGACAGCATTAAGAAATTGTGCAATAAATCCGGTAAAGATTATATAACATTATACAGTCTGGTACAAACCTTAGCCAGTCAAGGTTAATTAAAAATAACAAAATATGAACAAGTAATTGCGAAACTATATAGTTTTCCGAATATAGCGTACAATTGATACGAATTTCAGAGCTTCAGTTGTCTCAGTGCAAGATTCAGCTCTGAAATTGTATCAATTGCATCGTATTATATAGATACAATAGCAGGGTTTCGCAATAACCTGGAATTTAGCAAATAAAAGGAGTTTTGTCATTGAATCCAATAAATAATATGAATCATGATAGAAATAAACAGAATCTGAAAAAACTGGAGCTGATAATGGAAACTAATATGTCAGCCGGAATCTGCGTGGCGTTTTCCGGCGGTGTTGATAGCAGCCTCCTGTTAAAAATAGCCTGTGATACAGGTAAAAAAATGCATCATTCCGTATTAGCTGTTACTTTTGAAACAAAACTTCATCCCCATGGTGATTTAGATGAAGCTAAGGCTTTAGCAGAAAGCTTTGGTGCGGTCCATAAGGTGATAGAAGTTGATGAATTTGCTGATCCGGAAATTATGTATAATCCGGTTGACCGTTGTTATCGTTGTAAGAACCTTTTATTTAAAACCTTAATAAAAGCTGCCGATGAGGAGGGTTATCATTATCTGATGGATGGCAGCAACTATGATGATTTAAATGCCTATCGGCCAGGGATGAAAGCTTTAAAGGAATTGGGCATACACAGCCCCTTATTGGAGCTGGAGATTACCAAAAATGAGATTCGTTCTTTATCAGCTGACCTTAATATAGTTACAAGCAACAGACCGTCCGCACCATGTCTTGCGACCAGACTTCCTTACGGAGCTGTTTTAGATTTTGATCTGCTGGAACGTATTGATCTGGGGGAAAAATTTATAAAAGGTCTGGGATTTTACAATGTGAGATTAAGAGCCCATAATGATATCATCCGTATTGAAATTGATAAAGAGGATTTTATGAAATTTATGGAATGCCAGGAAGTGGTTATAAAGCATCTGAAAGAGCTCGGCTTTTTATATATCACCTTGGATCTGGAAGGTTTTCGTTCAGGCAGTATGGATGTTAACATAAATAAATAGTCTTGTTAGTTGAAATATTGAAAATATAATAAATACAGACGTGTCTGTAAATAATGAATAAACTTCTTTAAAGGGGTTGTCGCAAAAATCAAAAGCTATCATCCAGATGAGGTCCGGATTAGTTAATTGATTTGCAACAACCCCTTTTTATTTCCGTGAAAGCAAAGTGAGAATTAGCAAGCTTGCAGCTATTCTATTATTCATTTTTTAAACGGTTTATCTGTGTAGCTATATAACCGGCTCCAAAGCCGTTATCAATATTAACCACTGCCAAACCTTCCGCGCAGGAATTAAGCATGGTAAGCAGTGCAGATAATCCACCGAAGTTAGCACCATAACCAATTGACGTGGGAACTGCAATTACCGGTTTATCAACAAGTCCCGCAACTACTCCGCCTAATGCACCCTCCATTCCGGCAACTGCTATAATACAATTGGCTTTATGGATATCGTCCATTTTGGAAAGAAGCCTATGAATTCCGGCTACCCCCACATCATATATTCTTAATACATTTGAACCAAAAAATTCAGCCGTTTGAGCTGCTTCTTCCGCCACGGGGATATCGGAAGTGCCGCCTGTACATACTGCCACACAGCCCACACCCTGCTTTTTAATTTTTTGTATGGATAAGATACGGGAGGTTGGATCATATTCCACCATGGGTAATACTTTTTTTACTTCTTCATATTGCTCTACACTGGCTCTGGTTCCTAAAACATTGGTATCACGTTCATAAAATCGAACAAAAATATCCCTAAGATGAGGAATTGATTTTCCCTGGCAAAATACTACTTCTCCAAAACCGGACCGTAAAGTTCTGTGGTGATCCAGTTTAGCAAATCCCAAATCTTCATAAGGCAGTTTCTTTAGTAAATTTTCCGCCTCTGCAAGGTCTATCTCATTGTTCTTTACTTGTTCTAATAATTTATGTATATCCATAAATATCTCCTTTCAAATGTATATAAATTTGTAGATAATTGCGAAACTATATAGTTTTTCGAATATACCATACAATTAATACGAATTTCATGGCTTTAAGTTGCCTTTCAGGCAAGATTCAGCTCTGAAATTGTATTATTTGCATGGTATATAGATGCAATAAGCTAGTTTCGCAATTGCCTAGCAATTGCTTAATATAGTATCTCAACTTAATAATAATTTATCCGTTTCTTCTCGAGTCGGTATGGAGCTTTGAGCCCCTGGTCTTGTAACAGCGATGGAAGATGCGGCATTTGCAAAAGAAATCGCTTCTTTCTGAGATTTTCCTTCTGCTAATGCAATAACGAAAGCCGCACTAAAGCAATCTCCTGCGGCAGTTGTGTCCACAGGTTTTACTTTTCGCGTTGCAAACACTTCCGTACCATTTTCATTTACTAGAAGCGCTCCTCTTTCTCCTAATGTAACCAAAACGTTTTTCACTCCTTTTTGAATCAGTATATAGGAAGCATCTATCATATCCTCTAACTTTTCACAAGAGTTATTTGTTAATCTGGCTAATTCTGTTTCATTAGGCGTTAAATAATCTATGTCTTTCAGTATTACATCCGGAATTTTTTCCGGTGCAGGCGCAGGATTCAAAATCACCGTTTTACCTAACTGCTTTGCTCTTTGAATTACATAATATACAGCAGTCTCCGGAATCTCCATCTGGAGCAGTATAAAATCACATTCCTGAATCTGCTTATCATGTTCAACCAGATAATTCTTATCACATTGGCTGTTAGCCCCGGGAACTACCACAATACTATTATTTCCTTCCCGATTTACATAAATAAATGCAGTACCCGTTTTTAGATCTTTACTTTTTTTCATATAACTGATATCAACATTTGTCCGCGATAAATTGTTTAGTAGCACCTCACCAAATTCATCCTGCCCAACACAGCCTAACATAGTTACATTTTTACCAAGTTTTCCGGCGGAAAACCCCTGGTTTGCCCCTTTGCCACCGGGAATGTATTTAATATCTTTACCCAGTATAGTTTCACCGGTTAAAGGCATATTCTCTACATTTATTACTATATCCATATTTAAACTTCCTATAACAAGCAGCTTCTTCATTTCTTATTCCTCATACATTAACTATACTTTTTATAATTATATTATTAGATTACTTAGATTTACACTATACTTTTTCCTCCTGTACCGTATCTCCTGTATCTATTATACATCAAATTACTCAATGTACATACTCTTTCTTATTCTATAAAGCAACGAATTTTAAAATCAATTTGGCCGTTTTGGAGATTAATCTTTTCAGTTTACTCTTTTTTGCACATCTGGTACTATTATTTTTATTAATTCTGGAACTTTTAATCATGCCAATATTATTATAAAGTATCAACAAGTAAAATGAATCCGATAATTAAATCGTTGAAAGGAGTAATAACAATGAATAATAAAACTTTTAAAATCGTGGTAGCAGCATTAATGGCAGCCATGACTTGCATCGCAACCATGATAATTAAAATCCCCTCTCCTACATCCGGTTATATTCATATGGGGATGGTTTTGTATTGTTATCCGGTATTATCCTGGGACCTGTCTACGGTGGTTTAGCAGCCGGAATAGGATCTATGTTTGCAGACCTTTTTTCAGGATACGCTGGTTATGCTGCCGCTACATTTATCATTAAAGCATTAGCCGCAGTTGCCGGCAGTATTGCTTTTCATGTAATTAGCTCTATTACCCCCAAGCTTTGGCTGAAAATGGTTTCAGTTGTCATAGCGGGAATATTGGGTGGTGTAGTGGTAACGGGCGGATATTTTATATTTGAAGCTTATATAATGGGACTTGGTTTTGCTACAGCAATAACCGGTGTACCATTCAATTTACTTCAAAATGTATTTGGCATTATTGTTTCGTTTCTTTTATTTCCAGTATTATATAGTATACAAAGCATAAAAGCGTTTCATATAAAAACCAATTAAACCGTTTCATAAAATTTTACATTCTCTGACAGATCGATTCAGTAACAGATTCGTACACTATAATTAAATCATTTCCAGATTCATTGTCAACGGAATCAAAGTTAAAGAAACCGGAAGAAACACGCTTTTCGTTCGAATTATTACATGCAAGCTTGCTAATTCTCACTTTGCTTTCACGGAAATTAAAGAGCCTGTAACAAAATCCATGATTTTATTACAGGCTCTGACCATCTGCTCCCTGCAGTTGTGTTTGTTTATTCTTTAATTACATAAGTAGGCACCAGTTGTTTCACGCGTGTTCTAATATCATCGGTTTCTTCTTTTGCAGCACTGTCTAATTCCTCTACCTCTCTTAGAATTGCTTCTTCATCCATTTCGATTGGTTTTCCGATATGTATTAATTTATTTTTGGTATCCTGTAAGCCTTCTTCATCCATCAGTAGTTCTTCATATAACTTTTCTCCAGGCCTTAATCCGGTAAATTCAATAGAAATATCCCTTCCCGGCTCATAACCGGATAAACGGATTAGATTCTTGGCAAGTTCTGCAATCTTAACAGGTTCTCCCATATCAAGAACGAAGATTTCACCACCCTTGGCATATGCACCTGCCTGAAGCACTAGAGAGACTGCTTCCGGTATGGTCATAAAATACCGTATAATATCCGGATGGGTAACCGTAACCGGACCGCCGCGTAATATCTGCTCTTTAAATAAAGGAATTACACTTCCGTTGCTGCCTAATACATTACCAAACCGTACTGCTACAAATTCCGTTTTAGACCGTTTATTAAATGCTTGTATAATCATTTCACAGATTCTCTTGGAAGCCCCCATAATATTAGTCGGATTAACGGCTTTATCGGAAGATATCAGTATAAATTTCTCAACGGAGTAAGCATCTGCTGCTTTTGCCATCTTATAGGTTCCGCCCACATTATTTTTAATTGCCTCATTCGGACTGTCTTCCATCAGGGGAACGTGTTTATGGGCTGCAGCATGATATATAATATTGGGTTTATAATGCTCCATAATCCAGTTCATACGGTTTGAATTCCGAACGGATGCGATTAAAACCACCAGGTCCAGATCAGGATATTCACTTTTTAACTCTTGTTGTATAAAATAGGCATTATTCTCGTAGATATCAACTATAATCAGCTGCCTGGGTTTATGTTTTACAATCTGCCTGCACAATTCACTGCCGATTGATCCGCCGCCGCCGGTAACCATAATAACTTTACCTTTGACATAGCTCATAATACCCTCCATGTCAATATTGACCGGTTCCCTGCCAAGCAGGTCTTCTATTTCCACATCTCTTAATCTGGTGATACTTACTTCCTCATTGATTATTTGATACATACCGGGAAGAATTTTTAGTACACAGCCTGTCTCCTTGCAGATTTCAAGGATTTTCTTTATAACCTTTCTGGAGGCGGAAGGCATTGCTATAAAAATATCGGTTATATCATATTTTTCTGCCGCTTCAATTATTTTGTCACGGCCTCCAACAACTTTTACTCCCTGTATGTAACTGCCCAATTTATCCTTGCTGTCATCAATTGCACAGATTACAGTGCCCTTTACATAACCGCTGACTGAAATCTCCCGTATGATGGAACTGCCTGCTTCTCCGGCTCCAATAATCATAATCCGGCTCTGTGAACTACCATGATGGCGTTTGGAAAGCCGTCTGACATAACGGTAAAAGAACCTGCTGATACTGATTAATGCCATCATAAATAAAGTGCTTAACGGGTAGTAACTCCTTGGAACATGTATGGTAAAAATGAAATGCATACCAATAAGCTGCAATAATCCTGCTATCATACTGGCAAAAATAATATTAACCAGTTCATCAATTCCGGCATATTTCCAAAGGCTGTTATATAATCGGAATAAGAAAAATACAATAATGGAAGTTACCGTGTTTATAATAGTATATGACAACACTGCCTCTGCATAATTCGTAGGTATCTGACCCAAACGGAAGTCAAACCGGATTAATAATGCCGAAAAGGATGCAATATTAATTAAAATAGTATCCAGGATTATTAAAAACAGCCTTCTTATAAATAGTCTTTTATCATAAATAAATTGTTTCACGTTATTTCCCCCTGCTTTTTCAATGATATCAGGTTTTATATACTGCCCTAAAATATCTTAGCATATAAATAAACGGGATACAAGTTTTACTTAAAATAAGCTTTAATTATTACATGATACAAGCCAGTCTTTTTAAGTATCGGTACTGCTATTTTTTTTATCACCCATTGTGCCGGTGTTAATTTTCCAAATTTCAGTAAAACCTCTATCTTTCCTTTCGATACGTATTCCTCCCAGAAAACTTTACGTTTGGTGGATATTTTACTGGGTACTTCAAAAATCGGCTGATAAAAATCATTATGACTGCTTTCTATTATCTCAGCACTATTTCTAACTGCCTCTATTAAATCTTTTCCTTTTTTAGTATTGGCAAGTACCAGGGAAACACCATTATCATCCTGAAAAGCCTGATTTGATTTTTCAATGCCCCAAAAATCTGCTAACGTAAGATCCGTTACTCTGTGGTAGCTGGCATAGATACACTCATGACAGGATGGCCTTAAGATAAGATGGGAAAAAAATAATATATAAAAAGGATCTTCCTGCATGTTTTTTATATGGCTGCGTTTCGTAAATTCCACCTTTAAAGAACTGTTTCTCCATCCGGTATCTTTACAGCGGAAATTAACTTCTTTGATCGTATCATTATACTTTTCTTCCAAATATGCCTTATAGTCTGTCCAAACTTTGGGACTGGGCACACCATGGCAGGCAATATCGCAGAGGATCAGGCCTGAATATTCTTTTTTTAGATAGCTTTTAAGTCCGTCATTCTGACAGGGCGTACCGGTAAATAATACGGTTTTGCCGCTTTCCAGGGTATTTTTAATCTCCTTAAAGATAATCCCCATATCGCTTTGAACGTATTTTGAACCTCTCATTTGATCCCTTTGCTTTTTATCCGTTGCCTTGCTGTGAATTACCTCAAAACGGTCATTAAATACCGCACCGTAAACAACTCCGCCCTGATCTAAAACATAATCAGAGATAACAGTAAAAGCTCCACCTGAGGTGCTTTTCTTCAGTACACTTTTCTCTGGGTGTCTGAGTGCATAGACAGCCTGGTTTTTGGGAATCTTCTCTTCGAATTCCTTCTTATGAAAAGGGCATACTCTTACACAAGCCCCGCATTCGTTACAGGATTCTGAATCTATGGCAGGATATAAAAAACCCTCTTTATCTTTTTCCATGGTTATGGATTTTTTAGGGCAGATATTTAAGCAGGCCGTACAACCACAGCAATTTTCCTTATTCGTATATAAATTAATCATTTTCATACCCCCTGCATATCCCTTCTGTTTACAGATGGAATACTGCCATAAATAAAAATGGTTGAAAGAATTGTAATGCGGCGTCCTTTCTTTGTTATTATTTTCTTTCAACCTTCCCGTCATGATGCCGCTTAGGCGGCATCTCAAATTGTTTTATCCGATCTTCTTTTTATACTCCTGGGAATTTATCATTGTTTCTCCATCTTTTACATATAACATATTACTTAAGTAATCCACGGATTCATCCCTTAGTTTCTCAAGTTTTCTATTTACTTTAATATAATCTATATCTGCACTGCAATAGTTGAATTTAATATAATTCCTTTTTGAATTGCCGTATTTCTTTCTCCGAATTAACCGGTCTTCCAGGCCAAACGTGTGCAGAATATGTTCTATACGGGAGGACATAGCCCCTCTGATCCTTTCTTCTGCTATCTCCACATAAAAATTACGGTTAAAATTAATGGAAAATGCCACTCCATGAAAAGAATTCGTTACAATGTACTTTCCATTCTGTATTTCCGAAAGCCATTCCACCGGTCCTACATCAACTCTGCAATCTTCCTTTACATTCCTGTGGAGGGGTTTGTTTAAAAGACGTATGGGGCAGTTTACCTTTTCCGATAATTCTCTTGCAAACCGGAGGAGACTTTCCGAATATTCAAGCATATAAACGATGATAACATCTTCATTATTCGCTTTAACATCAACAAGTTCCGCCCATTCTTCTTTTCTTAATAGTAAAGTCGGATCCAATACAACCTTTGCCTCCCGGTGTATCAATTCATTTATTAAGTCTGCACCAGCCGTTTCCCTTACGGAAAGATACCTAAAATCAGTTAGCAGCCTTTTATATTCAGCCAAGTATTTATCCGGTATTTCCTTGATTCCAAAACTGGCTGCATAACTGCCTTTCTTTTTTCTTTCCTCTACGAAGTCGAGTAAATAGTTTTTATCAAGGATTACTCTTCCGCAGTTCCAAACCTGATCACTGCCTGATAGGAAAAGATCGTATTCATTATTTATGTATTTGACGGTGTCACTGTTAACCGGTCTGCTTAAGTCATACCGGTTACGAAAGGTATTAAACTTGACTGCCACAGCTTTTTTATTAAAAAATATAGTAGTTAATACCATTCGTATAAATTCCAGATTTGAATATCCCTGCCGGTCCGGAGCCCCTTTTAAAAGACATTTGACTTTATTTTTCTGCCACAGGAAAATATCTCTTAAATTTTTCCTGCTGTAATCAATAATATCGCAGTCACATCCTAAACTTTTTATAGTTTTCTGTAATGCGTACGCCTGCAAAACTGCGCCATAGTTATTTACCTTATGAAATGTAATTATACCAATTTTCATTTTTTCACCTATTGAGTATCGAACCCGTTGAAGATTCGGCACTGTCTCCATTAAAATTAGGACTTTATACTGATGTCCATAAAGCTTAAGTAACTTACGAAAAATTTGGCTATATCGTTGCCTTTCAAATCTTGCTGCCGCTTGTCATAGAATTAGATTTTTCTGATTTTGAGTAAAACTTAACTAAACCTTTTGCAATAAACTCAGGCCAAAATCTGCGAAACATTTCATAATCTTCTTTCGAACGTACTCTGTCTCCGATAATGGATGTCGTAGCGGATTTCTCATGAATTCTATGATAAGTCAGAATCCTGCTGCAATAAACAAAATCACCTTTTAGCCGTGATAGCTTCTCCCATGCCTGCCAATCCTCATCAGAGCGGTAACCGACCTGAAAAATGGTATCAGGAAGATTCTCTTTATAAAAAGTTACCGATGGACAGCAGATTGGACAGCCAAAGGACAGGATTCTTCTTCTAACCGGTTTGCTTTTTTGCAAATATCGAAGGGTTAACGGCAATAACATCAGCCGTTTTATCTTTAACATGGTATTATTTTTTACTATTTTTCCCTGCCTTATCTCTGCATAATCCGTAAAACCTATCAAGGGACGTTCTGCCTGTTTCATTTCCTTTAACATAGTTTCCGTATAATATTTGGAATAGATGTCGTCCTGATGAGCAATGGTAATATACTTGGTATCAGCTTGTTTATATGCAAAATTCCAATCCTGTACAATTCCCTTATCCCCTGTATTAATCCTTAAAGGTATCTCATATTTATCAGCAAGATTGCTTATATAACCGTTTAGGGTTGATGTAACCATAATCAGTTCAGAACCTACTGTCTGCCTGAATAGAGACTGAATACATTCCTCCAGAAACGGACTTTCTTCATATGCACAAATTACAAAGGTATGTTCCCTAACAGTACTCAAAGCCGTATCTCCTTTTTCGTTCTTTTTTTCATTTAGGATTCGAGTGTCAAAAGCCAATCAATTTAGGTAATTGCGAAACAAGGTGAACTAATTTTTAATTGAAATATCTTCCGTCTCTGCTTTTGTTTCCAGGTCCCGGATTCTTTTTTCCAATAAAGCATTATCCTGAACCAGCCTTTTTATATTATCACTTTGCTTAGAGACAATGGAAGTTATGGAAATCAGTATAATTAAAATAAAAAATAGAATTATGGCAAACAACCCATTACTGGCTAATTTTATATCAACAATATGAATAAACCAGTTTAATATTTCGGGGAAAATAAGCAGTATTGCCATTCCTGCTCCCCCGAAAATCCATAATAAGGTATATTTTAATGAAAGAGTTTTCCTCTTTAAAAGCGTAAAAATGAGAAAAAAATATAAGGCTAAACCAATCGTTAAAAATACCCGAAGAGATGATGATATCATATGTAAACTCCTCCCATTCAGAATTTAAGCCGATAGGTAAAAATAGCAATCGATACTTTAATCATATAATAAACAGATTTCCAGGAATGAATGGAACTGCTGCCTGCTTCTCTTTCATGCATAATGACAGGAACTTCTTTTATCCTTCCCTTATATAAAGCACCAGCAATAATTGCTTCCGGTTCGGGGTAATCCTGGGAATATTCTTCGGAATATATTTTAATAAATTTCCTGTTTACGGCTCGAAATCCACTGGTAACGTCTTTCACCTTGGTTCCGCTGCAGATCTTGATTAACATACTTAAAAAATTAATGCCCAGTCTTCTTAATTTGGATGATTGAAATCCCTGCTTTAATATAAAACGGGAACCGATAACAATATCCGCCTCATCATCGAGGATAGGTTTTATGATATTTTCAATATATTTGGCATCATGCTGCCCGTCACCATCCATCTGTACGGCAATATCATAATCATGTTCTATGGCATAGTAGTATCCGGCTTGTACTCCTCCTCCTATACCAAGATTAACAGGCAGAGAGATATAATGATAACCTTTTTCTTTACAGACCATGACAGTATTGTCATTGGAACAATCATTTACCACTATATAATCAGCATAAGGTACATTTTGTTTTAACTGGGTGATTACTTTTTCTATATTATGTTCTTCATTGTAAACCGGTATTATGATTAGTATCTTCATTTTGCACCCATACCTTTCAATGTTGTTTCTTACTCTTATGTAAGAAACCTCTTAAGACAAGTTTATCTTATTGTTTTAATTTTATTAATAACGGCTAACACTAACACACTCAAAAAGATTAAAAATAATATAATACTTGATATAAAGCAGATAATGGAAGCACCAAATATATTATAATTTTGTACCAGAACAGGACTGATAGCTGTTATAATAATGGAAGCAACCGTATAACCTGCAAGCAGGATTACCTGCCTGCGCATTGCGGTTAATACATGGAATAACAGATATACACCTGCTCCAAAACCGCCGCTTATCAATAACAGGATTAACTCATTCCTGTATTTCAATAAATCTACTCCATAAACAAATGTCAGTACATCAATTCCGACAAAATATCCGGCGACGACTACGATTACTGTTATAATTAATATCCCCAACATTAAACGAATTATATAAAATACAAAACTTTTTACCTGGTTTTGTTCCCATTTTATTGCAATGTCTGTTAATAAGGGTTTAAAGATAAATTCGCTGAATAAATTAATCACAAATGCAGGCATAAATAATATATTAAAAAAAGCTTGTATCTCTTCGGTCAGATAGCGGTCTATCATATATTTCGGTATATTATTAATATAAAGTGCCAAAAAACTTCCGATAAATAAGGGAAAGCAGCTTATAAATAAAGTAACCAGTTCTTTTTTATTCAGCTCTAATTTAACATCTGTCATTTTTTTAGCAGTTGGTACATTTATAAAAAAACAGGCTGCTACGGATAAAAGTCCGGAAATAACACAGGTTAATAAAAGATCTTTGGTTATTACTAATAAGATAATAAAAGCTAACAGGGTGATTAAATTTCTTGCGGTTAAATATTTTCCTGCAACATCGATACGGCCGTTTTGCTGAAATAAGCCATGAAAAACATCTTCCAGGGCATCCGCCATCTTTATAATACAGATACTAAAAACAATGGCTGCTTTCGTAAAAGTATAACCACTCCATAAGATATAAATTAAACTTATAATCAGCATACAGGCACAGGTCAAAATTCGGGAAAGATAATAGGTAGAAAATCTTACTGAACCTTTCATATCCGTTGCCTGATAAACCCGCATACCATATCTTCCGATGGTTAACATTAATTGTGCATTAGCAAATCCCAGGGCAAAAATACCCGCATTAAAATCTCCGCATATTCGTGTTACGAAGATTAACAACAAAAAGGATGTGCCTGCATTGCACATGATTCCCATTGTATTCCAAATAAACTTACTTGCATTCCGGGTTATCTTTATGGGGCTCACTTTTTTCTATCTCTTCTCTCTTATTCTTCTTGCACTCTTAAAAACAAATAATACCTATTTAAATTAAGATTGACCTTTTCATATCCTTCAATGGAAAACCATTTGTTTGTCAGAATATATTTTGGGAACTCTATGGCTGCATCATGAAACTGATGGTTAAAACTATACAGGTTAAGATCCCAGAATGATTCACCGGGATAATCCTTAATATATTTGGAGAAATCCTCTGTTTTGGAATAATAATAGTCCGGACGTTTTAAGAATGTTTCCAGTTTCGCATCCGAAACATTTTTATCCGAAATAATTAATAAGGATCTCCAGTTAAAATCCGGCTGTTCATCGAAATAATCATTAAGGGCAAGAGCATCCGAATTTTTGTTTACTGAATTTTGTTTATCATTATAAATATAAATATAAGTATATAGATTATTTATAATACCTGATAATAATAACCCTATTACCAGAAAGGAATAAAACAATTTAATCTTCTTTTATATAACAGGTAGATTCCGAAAGCTATGCCGATAATAACCAGCATACGTAAGGTGTTGACCATCATCTCACTGTCAAACAGGTATTTAATATAATTTGCACCTACGCAGTCTATGGTAGAACCCTCCGCAGGTTTTATACTGATATAACCTAATAACAATCCGTATAACAAAGAAATTACTATAATAGAATAATTAAATTTAATTATTTTCACTTTATCGTAAATACTGAAAAAAACAATTAATAATGGTACAATTAGATAGAACATATACCGAAAATGGAACCTGTGCATTATCTCGTCCAAATTTTCTGCCGGTATGATTCTGAGGCAGATAACCATAATGGTAGAGAATAAAATAGTACCAATGAGCAGGAATAACTGACTTTCTTTTTTATTTAAAAACTTACCAAAGGATAAGGGTAATGTAATTGTAAAATAACTAAAAAATAAAGTAGATAATATCAAATAGGATAAGGCAGGGAAAATTAATCTGCTTAATAAATAACTGTCAAACATATTCTGCAAAATGGCAATTATGGTTGATTCGGCTGAGGATTCTTTAGAAATTCCATTTATGATGTTAAACAGAATATCATATGCTACCTTTAATACCATAAAAGTTGTTATAAAATACAATAAACTAATCAGACACTTTTTCCTGTTTTGTTTATCAAAAACAAGAAACTGCAATATATAATATAAAACTACCCCTGCAAAAATATTCAAGGCCATTTGTTTACATAAACTGACCAGGAAAATATAGCTGGCAAGAAAAATAATATTTCTTAACTTATACTGATTTTTTAATATAAGAACTATAAAGATATAAAAAAACCAGATAACCATGGGATAATACAGGTTCTCCTGGAGTATCTTCGTAGTATAGTACATTTCCGGGAGCATAATACTTAAAAATGCAATGATAAAGGAACGAAACCGGTTATTCAGAAATTTCTCTGACATGAAATATGCCGGAAATAGAACGGAAGACATTAAAACCGAATTAATCCCTACCGCAATATGATACTGAGTCTGCACATTACCAAAACTGTGGGAAACGGATAATACTATGGAGTATAGTATTTCCTTATAACTTAATATATCGTTCCGAAAGTTGCTTCCTAAATGATAATATATGGACTTGCTTAAATTCCAATGCAATAATTCATCATAAAAAACATTCATCTGCCCGCATAGTATACCTAAACCGATTCGTAAAATTACACTGAAAACAAATGTTAGTATTAAAATGAAATATATATTATGGCCTTTGTTAATAAATGATCTGATTTTTGACATAATTTTCGCTTCCGTCGTATGATTGATTTCTTGATTTTTGATTCAAATATTTTTTAAAAAAGTATGATTTAAACATTACAGTGATTATACCTATTATTTAAATAACATGTCAATAGTATATCCATTGGTTTTTATGAATTATGTGGTAATTTTCCGGACCTCGTACCCGAGGCTTTTGGCCCGTTTGTTTTTAGCGAGACAATTCATACTAATTTATTAAATGGAAGAAGATTGGCAAGCTGGTTGTTTTCCTCCTTTAAAAGAAATGTTAAAATCTCATGAAAATACGGAGGCAATGCTGCGGTGCTTGACATTTCAATAATTTGTGACAGCAGGAATATCTGTTTATTTTCATTATCAATCGCTTTTGCAATTAATTGGCCCGGTGTAATAATCCCGTAGTTGTTCAGTGATTGTTTCATATTAATAAGAAGATAATTAACATACCCCATAAGTTCATCCTCAATTGGATATTCTTCCTTTGTTTCTACTTCCTTTACAATATTCCTATAAATCTCTATATGCTTTCTTTCTTCTGACGCAAGAATTGCCGCAGTGTTTTTCAAAGCAAAATCTTGATTGTCCCTGAAATGCCTATAAAACTTCTCAAGATAATAACCTAAATCCAATAACTTGTGCAATAAATCTGTAATTGTATTTTTCATATTAACTCCCATTGCATAACAAATCTGCTGGCAGATGTGTTACTATAATTATATTCACACTAACGCCCATGCTTTCCTGGCATAAATCCTGAAGAATAGCTGCTTTTGCTATTCTTCTAATGGCTCGCATTTTTTTTGCGAGACTATTCACACTAACGCCCATGCTTTCCTGGCATAAATCCTGAAGAATAGCCGCTTTTGCTATTCTTCTAATGGCTCGCATTTTTTTGCGAGACTATTCACACTAACGCCGCCTTTTATTTTATTGACTATAACATTATATAGTATTTCTGAAAATTTACAATCGTAACAATAAACAAAAAAAAAGTTTGATTCATTTTCTTATGAACTGACTAAAAAATAATTTATCTGCCATAAATCTATTTAAATCTGGTAAATGTTCGCACCGGCATGTCAACAGAATGTTTCCCTTTTTAATTGTAATTTATTGGTAACTGTGATACGATGAGAACGATAGAAATATCATTTCCTATTCTGGAGTGTTGCATATTGCAAAACTCTTTTTTCATTTAAGCCTGAATACTACCAGAGCTTAACTGTTAATTAATTTACCGAATAGGGGTGGTAGAAATAATCATAGAGAGAGGGATGTAAATGAGAAAGAAACTTACAGCAGCTTTAACTGCCCTGGTATTTGTTATTACTTCAATAACCGCATACCCGGTAACCTACGCCAAAGCCGCAGGAACACCGCAGGAAGTTAAGCCTTTTACAAAAGCCGAAAGCTCTAATGAGATAAATAAAAATACCATAAACAAAAAAAATGCGGAAAAGAATTATGCACCCGAAGATGAAGTTATTGTAATCGTTGAATTAAAACAAATTCCACTGCTGGAACATTTTAAAAATGATCAGTCTGCCAGACAATTTAAAAGCAGTGAACCAGTCAGTTATGATGAATATGCCGAAACAGAGGAAGCTGAACAAATAGCCGGCGGTTTACTAAAACAGCAGAAAAATGTTGCTGATAAAATTAAAGCGTTAAAATCCGAAAAAAATACAACCGATATAATTTATAATTATACCGCAGTTATGAACGGCTTTGCAATTAAAGTTAAATACCAATCCCTGAGAGATATAAAAAATTACCTAATGTAAAGTCAGCTTACATAGCAGGAAGTTATGAAAAAATTGAACCGGTTATGGATACCAGTACCGGTACTATCGGTGCCGTATCAACATGGGATATGGGGTTGACCGGAGAGGGTACCATTGTAGCCGTATTGGATACCGGTCTTGATACCGGCCATAATGGATTTCAAAAAGAACCCTCCGCCCCTAAATTTACAAAACAGGATATCCAGCAAAAAATAGAGAGCAGCGCAGGTTTAAATTCCGGTATTGATAACGCAGATGATACTTATGTGAGTGCAAAAATACCCTATGCTTTTGATTATGCCGATTATGATACGGAAGTAACCCCATCGGAAGAATCAGTGGAACAAAACGGTAATGACCATGGTACCCATGTTGCAGGTACCATAGCCGCACCGGATGGTGACGGTGATGAGATTACCGGCGTAGCACCGGATGCCCAATTAATGATTATGAAGGTATTCAGCGATGAAATCGGTGAAACCGGTGCATACACGGAAGATATTCTGGCTGCCTTAGATGATACGGTAACGCTGGGTGCAGATGTCATTAATATGAGTTTAGGTTCCCCAAGCGGATTCTCCGAAGAAGGGGAGACCTCTATTAATGATGTATATAACCGGATTGCAGAAGCGGGTATTAATCTGGCAGTTTCCGCAGGTAACAGTTACAGTTCCTCCTATAATAACGGATTAGAGGGAAATGCCTTATCCGGTAATCCGGATACTTCCGTTGTAGGGTCACCCTCTACCTATAATGCGTCCACTTCCGTAGCCAGTGTGATTAATGCTAATTACCATGCATCTTACTTCGAAGTGGAGGGAGATAAAATAACCTATACAGAGACTGCGGCAGGTGAACAGCCTTACTTTAGTGACTTAAGTGTCGTGTCCGGCGGTGCTATCGAATATGTTCCGGTACCGAATGCAGGTGAACCGGAGGATTACGAAGAAATTAATGTAAATGGAAAGATTGCGCTGGTTAGAAGAGGTTCCATTTCATTTAATGATAAATTGTTAAATGCTGTTTCAGGTGGGGCTATTGGTATCGTAGTTTATAACAATCAGCCCGGAACTATTTCCATGGCAATTTCAGATTATGAAATCCCGGCTGTTTCCATTACGGAGGAAGACGGGGAACGGTTACTGGATGCGGAAGATAAAACACTTACTGCCTCCGGTGAAACAGAAGTTTTCCCTGACGACCGGGCAAATCAGCTTTCAGATTTCTCTTCCTGGGGTGTAACTCCTGACTTAAAACTAAAACCTGAAATTGCCGCACCTGGTGAAAATATCTATTCCACTCTGCCTTTTGACAAGTATGGAAGCATGAGCGGAACTTCTATGGCAGCTCCCCATATTGCCGGTACCTTTGCACTGATGAAACAATACCTCAATAGTTCAGCTAAATTCTCCACGGAATATGAAAAATCGGAACTGGCAAATGATTTATTAATGAGTACGGCCACCCCTGCTGCCAATTCAGACGGGACCTACTATTCCCCCCGCAAACAAGGCAGTGGTATAGTCAATGTATATAATGCTGTAAATACAGATGCTTATCTTTATGTTACAGAGGAAGAAGATAACCAAAGACCAAAATTAAACCTTGGCGATGATGTATTAAAAACCGGGTTTTATAAAGAATCTTTTCATATAAAATCCGTTACCGGTTCAGCGATTACTTTTATTCCCACAGCAAATACATTAACCGAAACCAGGCTGGAAACTGATTTAGGAAGTGTTCTTGGTGAAACTCCTGAAGATATCAGTGGGGATACAAAGGTCGAGTTTATCGTCAACGGGGAAGCAACCGATATTATTACCGTAGATCCAAGGGACGATGTGGAAGTAACCGTAACAATCCAATTATCTGATGATTTAAAAGAGGCTTTGGATTCTGGTTTTGAAAACGGAGAATTTATCGATGGTTTTATTCGGTTAGAATCATTAGAAACCAATTACGATTTAACGATTCCGTTTATGGGATTTTTTGGGGACTGGACACTGGCTCCGCTGTTCGATTCCGGCTCCGCTAATGACTTACAAGGTTATCAGCAAAATATTCATGCACTTTATACGGATGACGGCAGCAGTTACTTAGGCGTAAATCCATTTGATCAGGATGCATATGCTCTAATCGGTAATTACAATCCGTATATTTATCCCGAATATTATGATTTGTATACGCCCAGGGCAGATTCGGATAAAATAGCTATTTCACCAAACGGGGATGACTCCTTTGACAGGCTGGACATTGCACAAATAAGCTTATTAAGAAATGCCAGGAATTTAAATTGGTCCATAACGGATGAAAACGACCATGTTATTGTTTCAGATTCCTATTCCTATATGCCAAAAACTACCTATGATCCTACACTGGATTATGTGATACCTGCTTATTTTGAAAACATTTACTGGGATGGAACAGATGAAGATGGTAATGTTTTAGATAATAATACTGTCGTTAATTTTACAGTAAACGGAGAATTGGATTATTCCAATCACGAACAGAATAATCTACGTGATACCCTGACATTTCCGGTTACCATAGATACAGAGAATCCAACAATGGAAACCGCATCGGAAGCGGAAAATCATATACAGGTTACCGTAAGAGACAATCAGTATGTAGCTGCTGTCTACCTGTTTGATAAAACAGATTTATCTATACCTTTAGCAGAATATTTATTGGATGAGGATACCAAAGGCACCTCTTCCCGGGTAGATTTTGATTTAGAAGAATTAGGTTTAACGGATAAAACCCCATCGGATCTTGCAGTTTTAATATTTGATTACGCGACGAATTTCGATTTATTTACGCTTGATGATGCGGTAACTCCAACCCCTACCGATACACCAACTCCTACCGGTACACCAACTCCTACCGGTACTCCGACTCCTACCGGTACTCCGACTCCTAATCCGACTGGCCCTGTTGTAACACCATCACCTACGGATACTGTGACCCCTACTCCAACGGTTCCTGTTATAACTCCAACTACCGCACCAACCGCTACACCAACTGCAAAACCGACACATAAACCCGACAAACATGGTTCTGGCAGTTCCTCAAGCTCATCAAAGAAACCGACGGCAACACCTGTAATTACGGCTACTCCATCACCGGCTCAGACTCCGAAGGCAACTCCGGCTCCAACTCCGGCAGTAAACCTGGTGAAAGTCACACCGGCAAATACTGCTTTATATAAAGGTCTTACAGGGAAAATTTCAGTGAAATTACCAGCGGGTTATGCTAATAAAGCTTCAAAATCTTTCAGCTCCGGTAAAAAATCCGTTGCAACAGTTTCCTCAAACGGAACAATAACAGCTATAAAAGCCGGAAGTGCACCCATTACAACTAAAGTTACCATAGACGGAAATACAAAGACATTTATAACCAAAGTCACCGTTAAAAATCCTTATATAAGTTTTGGTAAAAACCTGCCGTTATTTATACCGGGAATTCCTATAACTTCAATGCAAAAATATATGGTATGGATAATAAGATAGCTTATAGTATATCAGATTCTAAGCTTGGGGCAATAAATAAAGCTACCGGCAGGCTGGCTGTAAAACAAACCGGCACCTTATACGTGACTGCCAAAGCAGGTTCTCTCGTAAAGAAAATAAAGGTTACAATAAAAGCTCCTTATATTTCTTTCACCAAAAAGCAGGCATCCATTCAGGTGAATCGATCCTTTGATTTTAATGTTAGTACTTATGGTATAAAAAACAAAATAATATATCAGATATCCGATACGAATCTTGCCGTCATAAATCCAAAGACCGGTATGCTGAAAGCTAAAAAGGCAGGTATTGTCATTGTAACAGCCAAAGCTGGATCACATACTGAAGAATTTAAGGTAACGATAGTAAATTAATCAACCGGCAGAAACACGCTTCGCGAGTTTCTTCGGTTCCCCTGCGCGTTGGAATTATTATAAGATAGCTTGCTAATTCTCACTTTGATTTCATAGAAATGGGGCTGTCGCACTAAATGCGGCGCCCTTTAGAGATGTTTATCACATTTTAGGGTATCAAAAATAGCGTGTGATTATTATCCAACAGAGACACGTTCTCACTCGGTTGCCGCACATAGCGGTACATAAGGTTGTGGCAGATAAGCGATTCTGCCACAACCTAAATACCGATGGCGGCAAACGGTCTCTTAATGGATTAATAATCACACGCTAGTCTTTTACAAATCTATGTGATAAACATTCAAGATTTCTGAGGCGCCGTCCTAAATTATTTTGTTTCCTGTTTTGGCATCCAGGGACAGATACACCTTTGAAGCCGGTTGACAGCTGATACACTGATAAGGCCCAAAATTCCCAGCGCTAAAATACCGGCATACATCTGCTTGTAATCAAGTCTCATCCACATGTCCATTATATAAAAACCAAGTCCCCATCTTGTTCCGAACGTTTCTGCAAAAAATAAAACAGAGATACCGGTGGCAAGTCCAATTCTGACAGAAGTGAACATTTCCGGAAGAACTGCCGGGAGTATAATATGTAAAATGATCGCTTTATGCCCCGAACGAATCGTCCTAAGCGGTATGAAGTACTCCCCTGGTATATTTTTTACTGCATCATGTGCTGCTACAATAACCTGAAAAAACATAATTATAAAAATAATAAATATTTTAGATAAGTTTCCTATCCCAAACAGTAACATAATCATTGGCAGCAAGGCTATTTTAGGAATAGGGGCAAGCAGGTATATAACCGGTGATATATATTCACTTAATGTTTTGTGGTAGCCGATTAAGATACCCACAGGCATTCCAATCATTACAGCCAGAATAACACCGGCAATTAATCTTATACTGCTGTAAAACCCATGAATTATAATAGAGTTACTATTAACAGCAAATGATTGCATTACCTGCAAAAATGTTGGGAATATGTAATTATGGGTAAGAACCGCGGTAACCTGCCACAGTACAATCAAAGCCAGGATACCAATCCATTTCTTCACAATCAATCCCTCCAATCATTTCTCCAGATTAATAATTCTGCTGCCTAAATACTCTGCTTCATCTATATTATGAGTAACGAATAAGGTCGTTATATTATGTTGTTTCTGCAGATTTAAAAAGAGTTCCTGAATCTCCCTTTTCGTTTTGGCATCTAATGCAGAAAATGGTTCATCCATTAAAATAATATCCGGTTCATAGAAAAATGCCTGACCGAGTGCCGTTCTTTGATATTGTCCGCCGCTTAATGTGAGCGGATATTGTTTTTCAAGTCCGGATAAACCAAGATCTTCTATCAATTTCTTTGCACTTGTTTTATCAACCTGTCCGACCTCCACTTTTTTTAGTAATACGATATTATTATAAACTGTTTTCCAGGGAAGGAGGCAATTACTCTGGGAAATGAAGGCAATTCTGCTGTTCCTTGGAATAACAAGTGTTCCATCATACCCTTTATGAATCCCTGCAATAATCTTTAAGATAGTAGATTTGCCGATTCCGGATGCACCGGTTAAAGAAACAATCTCTCCCTGCTTAATAGTAAAAGATATATCTTTTAAGATTGGCTGCCCTGTTTTATAATAAATGGCTTCTGCATTAAATTCTATCATACTATTTAATCTCTTTTACCAGATCTGTATATGTATATTCCTGTTTTAAAAATCCTTTATCAATTAACCATTTCATAGCGTTTAATACCTGGTCTTCTGACGGCTGTGTAGTTTTTTCATATTGGGGCAATTCTACCTCCAGAGCAGTATCCGGCAGACCAAGTTCTTTTATCACTGCAGGCATAAACTCTTTTGGATCGGTGGAATTAATATATTCGACCGCTTTATCATAGGCTTCATAGAATTCTCTTATTTCTTTAGTTTTCTTTTCCGTTGCAGTTTTGGTAAATAACATAACCCCCAGATTAATACTGTATTCATCGGAAGTATTTACAATGGTTTCTCCTGCCTTTCCCGCCGCCGTAATATAAGGTTCCGGCATGGCAACTGCATCGATCTGGTTATTCTGTAAAAGTTCCAGTCTGGATGGTATTTTAGGCACGGAGGTCTTTTTAAGCATAGCAGGATCTCCTCCATCCGCTGTCACCATACTGTCCGTAACATATTCAATAACAGTATTTAAACTAAGACCGATTTCTTTTCCCTCTAACATTTTAGCACTGGTAATTTCAGAATCTTTACCGGATACAATACCGTAACGTCCATTGGTTTTAGAAGTTGCATAAACCGGGAATTTTCCCTCCTGTGCAAGGCAAACAGCTAAAACGTCAGAGATACTTCCGTCCAGATTACCGGAATATAAAGCACTGTCCCTGTCCACAGGACTTTGATAAACTTCCAATTTTACATAGTCTGAAAAATAACCCTGCTGTTTTGCCACCATAAAAGGGATGGAGTCAAGGTCTGTCATAATCCCTACCGTTAATGTATTTCTTTCTTTTGAACATGCAGTTAATATAAACATAACTGCAATAAGGAATAAAACATGCAATTTTCTTAATTTCATTTTAATACCCAATGCATAACACATCTGCCCACAGATGTGTTACTGCCACTAATAAAAATGGTGAAAAAATCAATAAGTGGCATACCTTTCTTTTAATTATATTTTTAATGGCTTGTATCTATTACGAGACAATCCACCCTGACACCCATGTTTTATGGGCATAAATCCTGAAGAATAGCTCTTTTGCTATTCTTCTCAAACCTCATATTTGAGGCTTTTACCTCGCATGTATTTCGCGAGACTATTCACATTAACCTCTCCATTCGGTATATAAATTATTTTCTATCCCTGCGGATTTTAAGATCCTGCCTACGATTCCGTCCATCAGATCATTATAATCCTCTGATTTCGCATAAAACATAGGAACCGGGGGCAGTATCATACTTCCGTTTTCACTAAGGGTAAGCAAATTCTTTAGATGGATGCTGTTAAGGGGTGCTTCCCTAGGCGAAATAACCAGCTTTGTTTTCTCTTTCAGGCAGACATCTGCAGCGCGGCATAACAAATTCCCCCCGGTGCCGGTTGCTATCTTCGCAGCAGTAGCCATGGAACAAGGTACAATCATCATGGCATCCGTAACAAAGGAACCGCTTGCAACACTGGCAAACATATCATTATTATCATAGGAGCATATTTCTGCCTTATTCTGATTTATTGTACTTAAAAATTGCGTCCAGGGAATCCCGGTTTCAAATTCAAACACTTTTTTTCCCATATCAGTAGCAATAATGTGAAGTTCAGCCTCAGTATCCGATAAATAACTCAAAAGCCGCTTAGCAAGAACACTCCCGCTGGCCCCGGTAATACCAATGATATATCGTTTCATCTATTTTCTCCAATCTGTTTATCGTTTATTTTTCTATGAACAGGATTAGGTTTCAAAAGCCATACAAATAATTAACATTCGTCAATTTGCACATCTACACTCTGCATTAGCGGGATGTTTCCTATAGTATTGCAATTACCTATATATGTATGTATGTAATAAACCCTCATATTTGTATAAACTTATCAAACCAGAAATCCAGCATGGCAAAAATAAAAAATACAATACTTAAAACCTGATTGATGTGGTAGGAAGCAAAAATCATCTTATCTTTATTCTCCGGAATTACATTGTAATGTTCAATGCAAAGTAACAGGATGGACACTATAATTCCGATTAGAAAAAAGATTCCTCTCGGCATAAGTACAAAAATAGCAAGAAGGCACAGAATACACATCGTATGGGAAGCCCTTGCTATCCATAAGGCATTTGTTAATCCAAACCGTGCCGGTACGGAGTGAAGTCCTTCTTTTCTGTCAAAATCAATATCCTGCGTTGCATAAAGGATATCAAATCCTGCTACCCAGAAACAAACAGCGGCACCAAGGAAAAGCGGCATAAAGGTAATCCCGCCCGTAACAGCAATCCAGGCTCCAACGGGTGCTCCTCCGCAGGCGGTTCCCAGTATAAAATGGCATAACCAGGTTAACCTTTTGGAATAAGAATAAAAAATAAATAAAGCAATGGCAAAAGGAAGCAGTATCAAACAGGTCAGGTTTAGCATATAAGCCGCGACTGCCATTAATACAAAGCATAAAACCGTTATGATAACAGCTTCGTATAATTTTACCTGTCCGGTGGAAAGGTGCCTGTCCTTGGTACGATCATTTCTCCCATCAATAAAACGGTCTGCAATACGGTTAAATGCATTGGCACCGTTTCTTGCTCCGAATAAGGCTGCCAGAATCCAGAAAAACACCCGCAGTTCCGGTATTCCGTTTGCCGCCCATAACATGGCAATCAGACCAAATGGCAGAGAAAAAACGGTGTGGGAGAACATAACCAGTTCCCCATACTTTTTTAATTTATCAAATACCATATTCCTTCCACCTCTTATCTACTTTTTCCTTAATCTTATCCGACATGACAATATCATCGGGCCATTCCCTCTCATATCCTTCGGACGCCCATTTTTTCGTTGCGTCAATCCCCAGACGGTTACCGATAAGATGCAGTGGTGAAGAATGATCCAAAGCATCCAGCGGCCCCTCCGAAATGATCAGATCCCTCTTAGCATCAATATTATTAAATACTTTCCAGGCTACTGCCGAAATATCATGAGGATTCACTTCCTCATCTACCACAATAATTAATTTGGTATACATCATCTGGCCGCTGCCCCATAAGGTATTCAGTACCTTTTTTGCATGGGCAGGGTACTTTTTATGAATGGATACGATCACGCAGTTATGGAATACCCCCTCCAGAGGAAAGTTAATATCCACGATTTCCGGTGCAATCATTTTCAGTAAGGGTAAGAATAACCGTTCCGTTGCTTTTCCCATAAAGCAGTCTTCCATGGGCGGCCTGCCAACAATAGTTGCCATAAACACAGGTTTTTCTTTTCTGGTCATTTTAGTAATGTGAAATACCGGATACATGTCTTTTTCAGAATAATAACCGGTATGATCCCCAAAAGGGCCTTCCATCCTCAATTCCTCCGTATCCACATATCCCTCTAAAACAAATTCACTGTTTGCCGGTATATAGATATCGTTGGTAACGGATTTCACGATTGGTACGGGCATTCTTCTTAAATATCCGGCGAACATGATTTCATCAATCATTTTCGGAAGCGGAGCCGTAGATGCGTAAATAGTAGCCGGGTCACAGCCGATTACCACGGTTACCGGCATTTTTCCGCCCAGTTTCTTATATTTGTCATAGATTTCACGCCCGTCTTTATGAAGATGCCAATGCATTCCCGTAGTATTTTTATCGTAAACCTGCAGCCGGTACATTCCTATATTCTGCTGCCCGGTCTCCGGGTCTTTGGTAAAAACTAAAGGAAGTGTGATAAACCGTCCCCCATCGTCCGGCCAGCACTTTAAGATAGGAAGTTTACTTAAGTCCGGCTCCTCAATTACTTCCTGACAGGGTGCCTTCTTTACTTTAACTGGGAATACGGTTAACAGCCTGGCTAATCTTGGTATGGATTTTACCTTGTCTAACATGGTCCGGTAATTGGAAAAGTCAATCAGATCCTGAATATCTTTACCGATATCATCCAGCTTACTTGCACCGATTGCCATGCTCATCCGCTTATATGAGCCAAATGTGTTAATTAAAAGGGGATAAGGTGAACCTTTTACATTTTCAAATAGTAACGCAGGTCCTCTTTTTTTCACCACCCTGTCCGCTATTTCCGTAATTTCAAGGATAGGACTAACCTCTGCTTTAATCCGTTTTAACTGATTTTTTTCATCTAAATATCTCATAAAATGTTGGATATCTTTATATGGCATTGTATTTTTACCTCACATAATTTGCTTTTTCAGGTATTTGCGAAACACCGTTATTTTATCTATATACCATACAACTAATACGAATTTCAGAGCTGAATCTTGCCAGGAGGGCAACGAAAGCCGTGTAATTCGTATTAATTGTATCGGATATTCAAAAAAACGATATGGTTTGGAAATTACCTGGCCATTGGTTAATTTTGTCCTAAGAATACTATAACACATTGTAAAAAAAGAATCATCCTATTGTAATGATTTTTTGTTTCATTTATAAATATAATTTTGCATCAATTGTTCTATATTAAAGACCGCCCGGAACATTACCCATATTATCAATATACTTTATAGCTTAATCCACTTTATTTACAAAGGTGAACACCGGAAAGATAAAAACTACGGCAATTACCGAAAGCAGATTTAATCTTAGAATACAAAAAGATTAAATCTGCCTCCAATAATTGCCTTAAATTCTAAAACTTTTATATGAAAAATTATACCTTATTATTACTGTAAATCAGTTACTGGCCGGAAATGAAAGTGTCCACTCAAAAGCAATTTTTTCTTCCTCCAGGCGGTACTTCTTAATTAATTCGGGACCGCAGCTGTTAGAGCCGATACCACTGTTCTTATAATCCAGACACACTACGGTGTAACCGGACTTCTGGAGTTCAAAATTATGCTTCTTCACGGCTAACTCTTCCTGGGTATATTCCGAAACGTTAAAGCTGAAATCTTCTTCTCCGGTCACTTCCAATAAATGCTCCTGTTCGTCACTTATACTCAGGTACTGACAGCCATAATGACTGGAATTCTCCTGTGGTTTTATATAATCTTCATACATATCGGATACATTCTGCTCAAATGTACCAATATAAGTGCATCTATGCTTATCAATGTAACTTTCATAAGGGCCAAAACCGAAATATTGAACCTTACTGAAAGCTTTCGGCATAAACATACGCAGTCCGAACCTTGGCAGATAAGGCATTTCCGTATTACAGACCGCATTCACTTTTGCTGCAATACTTCCGTCTTTCTTAATGCTCCATGTTACTTCAATATCAATAATATGCTGCATCTGAATGGCTGCGATTGCAAGACTGGAAGTTATCCTGGCTTCATCACCGGTGGTGATACTAGTATTATATACTCTTACGGTCATTTTGTCATAACCGGCTTTCTCCCATTCCACTCTAATATTACGGTCATTATCCGTAGGAGCACGGAAAATATTAAATTCCATCGGTTTTTCCAGATAAGAAACCTGATTATTGACCAGGGAAGTAAAAGTTCCTGTCAGCTTATTATAAACATACCGGAAATTTGAACCGGTTAAGATGACTGCTCTTTCGTCTTCCGCAACTTGAATTTCCTTTCCTGCGAACATAACGGAATCCGCATTGTTTTTATCCGCCTTGTATCTGCCTTCTTGAATCAGAAGCTGGTCAAATCCTAACTCATGGCCTTTGGTTAAGAAAGGTCTGTCTTCCTTTAAAATATAATGCAGATTTAAATAACTGATACCACCTTCCGGTCTGGTAAAGTTTACTTGAACGGTTTTACCGGAATGGGCAGGAATATCAAGTTCTTCCATTATACCGCTTTCTACGGTATTTCCATTGCATACCACATCATAAGAAACAAATAAAAAGTCCTTAAGATTGGTAAAATCCAGTTTGTTTTCAAAGTATATCTTACCGGAAGACAAATCTTCAATGGATGCTCTTACCGGACGGATTACATTCTTATATTCCAGTAATCCGTTCCCAACCCTGCGGTCAGGGAATACAAGACCGTCCACACAGAAGTTACCGTCATGAGGGTATTCTCCAAAATCACCGCCATAAAAGAATTTGTCTTTACCCTCTGCGGTCTTACCCATGTAAACCGCATGGTCGCACCATTCCCAGACAAAACCTCCTATAAAACGGTTATCGTTATATATTTTTTCAAAATAATCTTCGATATCTCCGGGGCCATTTCCCATGGCATGAATAAACTCACATAAGATATAAGGTTTCTTATTTTCCTTATTATTCAGGTATTCATCCACCTTTTCCAGGGAATCATACATTTTACTGTAAACATCCAGCATGGAGGTATCATTTTTATGACCGCCCGTTTCATAAATACTGCTCTCATAATGGGTAAGGCGGGTATTGTCATAGGATTTTATCCACCTGGCAGCATCTTCAAACGCTTTACTATAGCCGGATTCATTGCCAAGTGACCAGAAAATGATACTGCCGCAGTTCTTATTCCGTCTCACATTACTTTCGATACGGTCACAAATTGCATCATAGAAGATATCCATCTGTGCAAGATTGCCATAAGTAGTAAGATGACTGCCGTTATAAACTGCCGCAGAACCATGGGATTCAATATCAGATTCGGAAATTACATAAAACCCGATTTCATCACACATCTGTAAAAACCAGGGAGAATTCGGATAATGGCTGGTACGGATACCATTTACATTATGTTGTTTCATTAAAGCGAAATCTTTTAATACCTGCTTCTGATTGATGGAAGCACCGGTATACGGATCGCTGTCATGACGGTTTACCCCTTTGATCTTAATGGCAACTTTATTGACGTAAATAACCTGATCGATGATTTCCACTCTTCTTAAGGCAACTCGCTGTACTATGGTTTCTTCCTCTGTTTTTAAAATAAGGGTATAGAGTACCGGATTCTCCGCATTCCATAACTTTGGCTCTTCTATTTCAAATTCAATATGGCCTCCTGAAACCTGCTTGGTTTCTAATGAATTACCTTTCGCCTGGCCTAATAATTTCTTACCGTCTTCACTGAAGATTCCTGTTTTATCATCAGCATCCAAAAGGAGACAGGTTGTTGGTATCGGGTTATTAAAATATTCGATATCTACAAGTATTTTAGCTTTTTTACAATCAGAAGAAACCTCTGACTTTGCAAAGAAATCCCGGATATGTTCCTTAGAACGGGTTACGATGTACACATCCCGGAAAATACCGGAAAAGCGGAATTTATCCTGATCTTCCAGATAACTTCCGTCACACCATTTTAATACCAGTACCGCCAGGGTATTTTCCCCTGACTTTAAAAAATCGGAAATATCAAATTCGCTGGTAGAGTGGGAAATCTGGCTGTAACCTGTGAAATTACCATTTACCCAAACATAAAAACAGGAATCCACCCCTTCAAAATTTAAGAAGTTTTTCTTATCTACCTGGTCTTTTGTCATCTGAAATTTTTTTATGTAAGCACCGCATGGATTCTCATCGGGCATATAAGGCGGATCATAGGGAAAAGGATAATTAATGTTGGTATACTGGTTCCTGTCAAACCCAAGAATCTGCCAGCAGCTGGGTACCGGAATGGTGTCAAAATTCTCTGCTTCAAATTCCGTCTCAATAAATTTTTCATCAACATCAAAGCGGTTATTATAATAGTGGAATTTCCAGTCCCCGCTTAACATGGTAACTTTCTTAGAATCTTCTCTTGCAGTTTCTAAAATTTCATTAGCCGGCTTGTCTGCTTCAAAGGGAATATAATAGGCCCGGTATGGCATGGTTCCCAAATGAAGTGTTTTTGGATCTTCATAATACTTTGTTAACTCCATATGCGTCTCCTTTTTCATTATCAACTTTTGAGCTACCGCAAAATCTTACGGTTTTTATCTTGTGCCTGGGATAGCTGTTAGTTTTCTTTGCAGCACTTAACCTTCGCATTGTAGAATCTGGCTTTATGCAGCACAATTAACCTATGTAAATTATAATATATCTCCATAAAAAAGCATATAAAGGATATTATCCAAAACATATACAAAATGATACAAAGTCTCTTTACTTTTCACCGAATTTCATTCATACTGATAGAGATACAGAAAAAAGCAATTTCTATTATTTATAGCTTTCAAATAATAAATTAAACAGTAATTTACGGGAGATTTCTTAATCCTGATTGGAAAATACCCAAAAAAGGAGTTACAATGTTAAACATATCCGGATATTTAAATGAATATGATGAAGAAATAGTAGATACACAAAATAATAATTCCGTAAACAGCTGCGGCCATTACAAATTAATCAGTTTGAATAAATTTGAGACCCAGCGCCCCTTTGGCAGACAGGATTACCAACTGCTTTATGTTTCACACGGTTCTGCCAATTTTTTAATTCAGGGCGAAATGGTACATGTTCCCGCTGAGTCTTTCGTATTATATTATCCCGGTGAACAACAGCATTATTCTTACTGTCTGGAAGATCATCCTGATTTGTACTGGATTCATTTTTCAGGTCTTGAAATTACGGAATTACTTAAAAAGTATGGACTATATCCTCATCATCTTTTTCATGTTAATTCAGGAGAAGAATGTAAAAGGATCTTTGATAAGATAATCCGTGAATTACAGTTAAAACGGACGAACTTCTTTTCACTGATTAATGTATATTTTGATGAATTATTATTACTGCTTTCCAGACAGATCGCGGAGGAATCCAAAGAAAGCGGCAAAAATGAACTGATTGAACAGGCAATCGAATATTTTCATAAGGAATACAGAAATAAAATATCCATAGAAGAATATGCCCATAAGTGTAATATAAGCTGCTGCTGGTTTATCCGCAGCTTTAAAAAACACACTGGAACCACACCCGGACAATATCTTTCCGATATCCGAATAAATAAAGCAAAGGAATTATTAAAAAACGGTACGTTTAATATCACCGAAACCGCTGAATTTGTAGGATACGATAACCCTCTTTATTTCAGCCGTATATTTAAAAAAAACGTGGGGATGTCCCCCAGGGAGTACTTAAAAAAAACTGTTTTTCCTATGGATTTACTTAATCACTCTTGGTTATAATCGTTGTAGAAAGGATCTTCCACTCTTTTAATTTCAAAAGGAATTCCATTCCGCATTACCGATTGCATTTGAAACATACTTTTATAAATAAGCTTCCTGTTCAATAACCAGTCCGGTTTCAATAATACGGTCAATTACATCCTGCAGTATTGGTTCCCTGCACTTTTTTAACTTTTTCAGAGTTCTTTCTTCTATTGCTTCCCCACAGGAAATATACCGATTATATGTCTCTATATCCATTTTATAAGGTTTTAAATCTGGAAATATTCTGCTTTTAATATATTGAAAAATCCGAACTCCTCCGTAATCCAGATCTCCGCTGTGAAGATAAGTAACTGGCTTATCTTCCAGGCTTTCCTTAAGGCAGCATAAAAAATCCCTTTCAAGAGGTGTAAAGTAACCGTGAGTGAAAATAACTAGAGTTCCCGCTTCGTATGGCTCCGCCATATAATTTGCCTTATTCTCTATAGTGAGTATCTTATTTATTTTCTGGTTTTTCAGTATTACAGCGTTTTTTAAAGTCAGACTGTTTAATACGGTTCCATAATGATATTCTCCTGTATCCAGAGTTATACCGTCAGCTTTTATCAGTAAACTTCCCTTTATATGCAGCTCCTGGGAATATTCCTCAATATATAGCTGAAACAAAACATCGGAATTCTCCATGCCCTCTTCTACCCCATCGTGGTACTTTCTGGCAATACGGAGGACAACCGATTGAAGCTGCTTTTCGAAGAGTTTTGAATTTTTTAAGTACCGCTTACTGAATACTCGCTTGAAAATTGGGGAATCTAGCTGGTCAAGTCCAAGTAAGCACTGATATAGTAATGTGTTTTTCTTGTCTTTTGCTTCATTCACTTTGTACTTTTTTAAATACTTCTCATCAATAAGGTTTTTAAGGACTTCTTTTTCAAGATATTCCCTTATCCAGGAAGTTTTAACTTTCTGTAATAAATCAATGATTTCCTGCTTTTTTTCCATAATTTCTTCATACTTCGGTTTACGATTTGCAATACGGTAAAAATCTTTCATACTGGTTAAAGGATATTTTAACTTTTCTATATCTTCATTATAATATCCGCTGACCCATTTAATCTTGAGGAGCTTTTTACTTTCAAGCTCTTTCGCCTGATTCAGGAATGAAGTTTTATCAAGGTACTTATAATATTTTTCCTCAATACGAAAGCTTGCATTTCCTTCCGTAATGTTATTCCATTTCGTCTTTCTTTCATATTGATCTATCAAAAAATCACACAGTATCATCTTCCTCTCCTCCTTCCACGGTAAGCAGTTCATCAAACTCCTTTCTCTCAAACTCCTGGATGGAGATACGGTTTTTATTGGGATTGGCAAATACAAAGGTTTTATCTACATTGTCTACATAGTTTTGTATTTTATCGTTAGTTGCACTGATGATGGCTTGAAAGCCCAGCTTCCGGATTAATCCGATACAGCTTCCTACTTTCTCCCCATCCATTTTGGAAAAGGCTTCATCCAACACAACCAGCCTTGGTGTGGGTCTCCGCCTTACCGTAGGTTTTAAATTTATCCGGTAGATCTGGGCAAAACTGGCAAGGAGGGCAACATATAACGGGTTCTGCCCCTCCCCGCCGGAATTTTTGGTAAGCATGCGGCTTAAGCGCATAGGCGGCATTCCTTCCACCAGCTGCTCCATATCAAAAGATAAATAGGTACGGTAATCCGCATAACGTTCCATATTTGCCCTTGCTTCCTCAAGAGCTTTTATATCACTGTCTTCCGGAGGCATAAATAAACCAATCAGTTCATTAATTAACTCCCCATAATTCTTTTCATGATGCATGGCAAAGAGGTTCATCTGGTTCTCAACCTGTCCATTCAGCTGGTACGGATTGATTTCCAGGTCCTCATCCATAAACATATCATAAAATCTGCCTTCCTCCCCCCTATTCTTGGTAATGATGAATTTATATTTATCCTTGCCAAAGTCCAGCTGGGCCAGTATCCGGTTTAAATCCTCTTTTTGCTGCATCACTTCCTTGATGGCATCCCGGATTTTATAGATAAAGTCCGTTTTAAAGTGATATATGGCTACCTTGGCCTGCTCATTGGCTTTTTCCGTAAATTCTGTCAGCTTATCGCTCCTTAGATTATTAAGTAACTGGCTGTATTCTTTATTATCTTTAGCGGTAAGAGAAAATCCCCGATAGGCATATGACTTAAGATAGTTCTCCCTTTTATTTAATAAGGCTTCATACTCTTCCTCTGCTTTTCCTCTGCTCCCCTGCATCTTATTAAATAAAATTCCCTTAAGCTGCTCTGACCTTCTGCCGGCAAATTCTTCCATGAACCGGTTAAAGCTCTTTTCCCGTCTTTCATCTTCCGTAAATACTTTCTGCTTTTGCAGAAGTTCTTCACTAAATTCAAGTATCTGTCTTTTCATGTTTTCCACTTCATGGTTTTTGGTACTGAGATTCACCATACCGGTATCTTTCTCTTTATTTATGCTGGCAATCGCACCCTCCAGTTTTTGTTTCTCCGTAAGCCATTCATCCAGTTTTCTTTCTTTTAATTCCTTTATTCTGTCTGCATATTCCTTTTTTTGTTTTTCCTTATCCGGAATCGTTTGAATTTCTTTTATAAGTTTTTCATAACTTTCCGCGTCCTCTGGAAGGGTTTCATAACTTAACAAAAGATTTGCGTCCTTTAACTGCTCATTTAAAGGCTCCATGGCAGACCGGATAGTAAATGCTTTCAACTCTAACTGTACTAATCTTCTCTCCACAGCACTCTGCCCGATATAAGCATATTCCGTGTAACCTCGGGGATTTATATGCTGTAGTTTATAACCCTGGTACAACATACAATCCGGTGTAATACCACTTTTGTTTTCCCTGAGTTCTTTCATATCTACACATTTTATAACGGAACCCATCAGGAAATCCACATAAGCCCTGACATAATCAAAGTCTGTTTCCACTTCTTCTGCCAGGGAGTTCTTAAGAGCGGGTTTTATTTCCTTTAAAACTTTTTCCGTATCCAATACCGATACCTTATAGAACTGCTTCTTATCTAAATCTTTATATATTTCCATGGCCTTCCCGGCATATTCGGGAGGAACCACTATGGCTAATTTATTATTACCCATATATCCTTCCACCGCATTCAGCCAGTTTTCATTGCCAACCTCAATTAAATCCGCCAGAATATCCACACTTACAGGTTTTCTAAAATGCTGTTCCAGTTCTTTTGCAATAAACTCCTTTGCCTTAAACAGATAGGGCGGATAAGCCTTCTGTCCCTTGCTTAATATCCCGGTCTGCTCCGTAATTTCCCCTAATTGCTTTTTTAATTCCAGCAGTTCGGCGGACCACTGGTCTTTATCCTTTTGAATTTCTTCTCTGGTCTCTTTTACGGCAGACTGAATACGCTCCATATCCTTACGGTCAGCCTCATAACTGATAAAGCGTTCTATACTTAACTTTGCAGACGGCTCGATTACGTTGGTATCAAGCCATTCCTTTAACCGGTGGGCAATCTTATCATATTTGCTTTTATTTCCATAAAGGAGTTCCAACATCTGGTTTAAAGAGACAAGCTCCCGCTCCAAATGGTCATATCCGCTGTTTTCAATAGATATCATAACCTGGTCCCTTTGGTCCCTGAGTCCTTTTAACTGCTCTTCCAGGGATTTTACCGTATGCTCAAGCAAAGCGGTATCCTTTGTGTATTCCGTCTGCTTATCCATGAAAACCTTAAGTTTTGATTCTATGGTTTGTATATCATATTTATCCATATTGTACTGGTATTGCAGGGTCTGCTCCAAAAAAGTATTATACTGAATAAATTGTTCTTCAATCTCGGCCAGCAGGGCTATTTCATTTTTCGTATCCTCCAGCCTTCTTTTTAACCTGGTATACTGGGCTACACTATCCTGCATATCTTCGATACGGATATCATTTTCCGTACAGATATAATTCTTCACAAACTCTTCCAGCTTTATATCCATTTTAAAGGGAATTGCTCTCTTAAAGAGGCTTGGAAAATGTTTGGGATGGAGTCCTCCGAAATAACTTCCATAAAGTTCATTACGGAATTTCTCATTGGTCCTGGAAAAATAATAATCTTCTGCCTCATAATTTATTTTCATAAGCTCTTTTAATTCATTGATGGATAAAGTCCTTTCATCCTGCCTGTAAAGTCCCGGCTCCAATTCTCCTTTATGGCGGAAGAACATATGGTTTATATCATTTGCCTGTATATCCACATCAAAAACAATCCCGATACTCTGATAATTCATAGTTTCCGTATCTTTAAATTCCAGCACAATGGTGGAAGAGAAATTCTTGTTTCTTAAATAGCTGGCTTCATTATTCTCCTGAACTACTTTCATGCCCCTTAAGTATTCCATCAGAGTCCGGTCGGAATCCTCCTTGGCAGCCTTATTAAAGAAATTCCGGCCGTTGCTGTCGGCATATAATACTATCTGAAGGGCATCCAGGACGGTGGATTTCCCGCTGCCGGAGTGCCCTGTAAAGAAATTAATATCATCATGAAAGGTCAGCAGCTTCTCATTGATATAATGCCAGTTATTCAAACACATCCTGGTCAGTGATTGATATCTGTTCATCCTCTGTTTCCTCCATATCCTCTTCTTGGTATTGTTCAATTATGGCCTGGATAGCCCCTCCCTCAAATAACAGGTTAACCGTGGGGTACAGGATAAATCTGGAATCCCCTTCCATTTCTCCCATATCCTCCAGGATTTCAATAACCTGGTATTTTTTTAAGGCCGTTATGGTTTTGCGTACTTCCGTAGGGGAAATGGTTTTGTTATTCCACAAGCGGAATAACTGTATCTTATCAAAGATTTCATTTAAAGTTGTATAGACATGAATGGAGTTTGAAACCGTATTCATCTGTTCATCATAAATCAGTTTAAACAGCAGTAAAAATACCGTAGTTAACCTGCTTAATTTGTCACCCTGTACGCTCTGGGTTTTCAAAAATATAATCCCATACTGCCTGTTCTCAATAATATCAATATCAGCCACCTTAAAATATTCTTTTAAAAAGTCCAGGTGCCGTTCACAGGCACGGTACAATTTGCTTGGCATATAACGCCCTGATTTTTTATCAAATTTACTCTCCAACAGGAAGGTCTGGTTAAATAAAGTCTTTATCACCTCTGTCAGCATATCTTTTTCTTCATCTAATAATTCATTGTAATAAGGTAACATGATTATTCCTTTCAAATACTAAATCCGGATAGGTAAATTTTTTACCGGATATTTTATCCCCTTTTCCTTTTACCACCCGAAAGGGGCTGTTTCTTCTCAGGCTGTAATCATAAGCCAAAATCAGAAGCTCAAACTCCTCTTCAGAATCAATGGGGTGCTCCTTTGTCCGGTAGATTCCGTTTTCCATACGGTTAAAGACAAATTGCTCGATCTGGGTTTTGCTGTAACGGTTTTTATTCTTATTCATGCGCAGGATATCTTCTTTGGATAACTCTTCTTCCGTTTCCTCTTCTGTTTCTACAGTTTCTTCAAACACCTTGCGCTTTCCCCTTTTTTTATAGAGGGAATCGGCCGAAGTTACGGTCAGGTCATTAATACGTATCACCTTAGCCACTTTGTTTATCAGTTCATCCCTTTTATCACTGCCAAGTTTGTTTAACAGAGCAACCACATTTCCTTTTACACTGTCATCACTGCTTAAGAGATATTCCAGCCGGCTTACGGTAGCACGTACATATTTACTGTGTTCCGAGTCAATATGGGAAATCCGGTTCTCCATGTTAATAATTCCCCGTTCAATCTGGTAAATCAGATCCAGGAATTCACTTTCAACCTCCTCCGCCTTATTCCCTTCCGCCGCCATCTTCTGCTTTAATAAAGAAAGCCGGCTTTCATCTTCCTGGAGGGAACGAAGAATTTTTTTTATATCATTTTTATAGATATAAAAATTATCACTTGTCTTTAAGAGGCTGTATTTTTTATTTACTATGGTTTCAACGTAAATATCCAAATGTTCTTTTAAAAGTTCTTCATAATTTTTCTTTTCCAATAAAGAACTGAAAAACTGGTCCATATTGTGGAGCATATCCTGAAGGGACCGGTTCAGTCTGGTGATATTGACCATGGCTGTACTTAATATCTCCATTCCGACTTTATTATCATGATAAAAAGAAAAGATGTTGGTATAAACATTCTGTATGTAAAGATCCGTATCATTTTGATCCGGATTGCTTAATTTCTTAAAAACTTCAATAAATAATGATGCATAATCCAGAATTACTATATTTGTTTTAAAAGAACTGTAATCCTCCACCTTCTTAAGCCAGGAAAACCGGATCAGCCGGTTTAAAATCTTCGTTGCCATGGGTTCATAAGCTTCTTGTTGCTCCCCTTCTTCATCGTCTGCAGTAATGTCTACTATACGGTCGGAAAAGTGCTCCGCAATAAGCTGTATACAGGTTTCTTTCGTTATAAAATAATCATTATATAAATATTCATCATATAGGATCATAAGTGATTCCATATAAATGTATCGGTTTCTGGAATAAAACAGCCGGAAAAACTGCTGCGGTATTTTTAATAATTCTTCCATAAGTAACTCCTTAACGGTTCCTAATAAAGAAACTTCCTACTAACACCCATACTTTTTATACTTTTTGGGCATAAACTGTAAAGAACAACTGCCTTTGCTATTCTTATAATAGCCCGCATGTACCTTGCGAGACTATCCATACTATTCTTATATCATAATTCATTATAAATTGATCTTCCATCATATTCATAATGAATTCTATATAAATATAACATATTATGTTGGAAAATGCCATAAAACAATGAATACTGCGAAGGAACACCTCTCATACGGGATTTGTGAGGCGGAAGTGAAAGTACCGGAAATAACCGGGTTAGGGAACAGCTCACTGGAAAATTCCCTTAACTCAAAGTATCTGGAAGTAAATACGAAGCTTTATAAGGATTTCATGGATACGGTGGGCAGTGATGTAAGCCCTGGGAATTTGGCACTCTATACCAATTATAAGGTCAAAGTCCGTACGGAGGAATTATTGGTTATTGAAAGTATCAAAACTGAAATAGCCGCTTCCGGCTCCGAATCGGTTCAGTTTGATAATATTGATTTAAAAAACCAGGTAATGATCACCCTTCCCAGTCTTTTTAAGGATGACAGTTATATCGGTCTCATCAGTGATAATATTAAAACCCAGATGAGGGAGAAAATGAACGAAGAGGAAAGGGTTATATACTTTATGGAAGGAGATGATTCTAATTCGGGTTTCGATCAAATCAAACCGGATCAGAATTTCTACATTAATGAAGACGGAAAACTCGTTATTTCCTTTGACGAATATGAAGTGGCACCCGGAAGCATGGGACTGGTAGCGTTTATTATCCCTACGGAAGTAATCCGGGATGCATTGGTCAGCGATACTTATATAAAATAAATTTATATGCACGGCGGAAAAGGCACCGCTTTTTATAGAAATTTGGAAAGCAATCTCCGATAAGTTTATTATTTATCTTATAGGACGAACTTTTCTGCTATACAAACGGCGCAAATTATAAAACATAATTATGCGCCGTTAAAAGTGTATTACCAGCTTCAAACAATGTCAGTTGCGGATATCATCTATGAAGCCTGTTTAGCTTCCGGGCCTCAAAGCCGGCCGGTATTACAATTCATGTCCCGCAAGGAGATTAGTAATCCATAATAATTTCTCTTTATAGTATAGCTTATTCATTTACAGACGTAAGGCAAAGCACAATGTCACAATCACGTCCCCGCAATTTAGGTGAAAAAACCCGTACCCCTTCATTTGGGAAAATACCGATTGGCTCATAGCTTCCCGTTCTGGGACAAAACCACTCGGCCTTTACTGTTTTTTCGGTTAAGATCCCCATCCGCACCTTGATATCCACACCGTTTGGTGCATAAAGAAATGCATAATCAGAACCTCTGGTCGCAGCAATATAATTGGCACCGGCATAGTTTTCTGCAACGAGGCTTTGATCGGGAATCCGCTCAAAAAACGGCTTTGATAATATCAACTCTTTTAGATGCCGCATCTGTTCCGCCCCCGGACGGGTCAGGGCGTCTTTCCAGCACAGCGGAAAATAGGCAGAAAATTCCCGGTTCATTTTCCATACACTATGATGACCGTAGGTATGTCCAAATCCTCCTGAAAACACATTCCAATAGGCGGCCTGACGAACATCTGCCTGATCAAAATATCCGTTCTCAGGTTTGAAGTCAATCGGATGGTCCTCATAACGGGGTTCGGCATCCAAGGTCGGTTTTATCGGTATCATCCCGTAATCATGCTGGACAAATTCATAATTTTTAAGATTACGGCAAGTATGTCCGGACTGAATCATATGAAAATTAATCCAGGATGCATTAGGGAAATAACGGGTACTGGACTGGTATCCCCCCGGATGGAGGGTAATCAGATGTTTCTTTCCCTCCGTCTCCATAATTCCCCGGGCGAGGGCTTCATTTACCTGAAAATGTTCATAAGCCATAAGAGTACGGTCACCTCCTAAAACCCATATCAGATTATTCCGGTTACCGTAACGTTTTCCAATCATACGACCGTACTCCAATGCATTTTCGGGTGTGAAAATAACCGGTCCTACGCCGTGTGCAAGAAAATACTTATCCCCCAGGTTGGAAGGAGGGCAACATAAAGCCCTTCCTCCTCTGCCATATCAAGAATTGCATCCACATGATCCCAATAAGAATACTCTCCGTCCGTATCCCAAAGACAGGGATCATACTCTCCCTTTTCATTGAATTTTAAGGGATAACGGCCATAGGCATTGGGTGTGGTAAGTCCGTCAATTTCTGCAAGTATGGTTGCCTGGATTACATTAAACCCCGAAGCTGCCCTGGTTTTAAAATAAGTCCTTGCATCCTCTGTATTCAGGCAGTGAAATAATTCCCAGGCGGTATCACCTAACCAGAAGAACGGGGAGCCGTCTTCCAAACATAAAAAATGTTGGTTTCTGCTGACTTTAAGTCTTAACATAATTAATTTTCCTTTCTGTAATTCAGTATAATAGGCAATTGCGAAACTATTTAGTTTTCTGAATATAATCTAGTTTCGCAACTGCCTAATATCTATCCTTTAACGCTTCTTAATGTAATTCCCGTAACAAAATATTTCTGTAAAAAAGGATAAGCAATCGCTTAAATTATGACTTAAGCATAACCAAACTATACCATAACTCACTAATGATTAAAATATTTTTATTAATATCCGCATAACTAATTGGTAAATTATAGTGGTAATATCACATTAAGTAATATATAATAAAATCAAAAATAAGAGTGAATTTATGATAAATTGAAAACCAATCAGGGGGTTTAATTATGTTGATATGTCCGGTTTGTAAAAATGAATATCAGGAAGGGTATAAGACCTGCAGTGATTGTAAATGTGATTTAATAGAAATACCCGATGTCATTGCTGAGAAGAGCAAACCTGTTAAAGCAGGAATGCTCATTCCATTCTTACTTGGATTACTAATAATACTTTGTTCGCCTATCATTTCATACCAATTTACAGCAGATTTTTTTATCCCGGATGGAAATGGCATCTTTGATCCTGCCCAATTTATATGGATGCTGAATGCTTTCCATTATTCTCTTTTATTGGTTGGAAGTATCATCTGTTTGCCTCCCATTCTATATTGGTTCAAAAACAGGAACAGCCAATAAAGAAATTCCTTCTGAGCCCCAGTTTTTATTCATTAAAAGCTTCTGTAATCAGGTTTTTAAGAAGAATGGATTCAGCTACATTATCATTCCGGTTACAATTTTCCCATTCATCCCAGGTATATTCCAAACAAATATACCCTTTGTAATCAAGCGCTTTTAATTGCTTTACAATACCGTGATAATCGATTGTATTTTCTGAAACTGTACATTGCAGTTTACAGGGAGCGGCTCCTCTGGCATGAAAATGGGAAGCATAGGGAAGCAGAACGGCAATCTGTTCATTCGGAATACCGCATCTGGTAAAATGGGTATAATCAAGAGTAAGAGTAAGTCCCGGAACATTTTGAAGCAATTTAAGTGCCTTATCCGGGGTATCTGCAATCGAACCCACATGGGCTTCAATTCCAAATATTAAACCATATTCTTTTGCTTTTTCTATTCTCCAGGTAAGCTCGGAATAACACCGGTTTAAGGACTTTTCATATTCCTCGTCTGCAAAGGTTACCCCCGGTAATACCGTAATATGCTCACTTCCCGAAATAGAAGCATATTCTAAGGTGTGTAAAAATAGGTCTCTGTTTTTCATTCGTACCGGTTTATCCGGGTGATTCGGTGCAATTAACGAAAAGTCCGGTGCTGTCTGCATAAAAATATCCGCTGCCTTTAAGCCTGCTTCATCCAGATTTTTCTTTAAATTTCCAGCATTTGTTCTGGTATTTGCAAATTCCGTAGAAGGCCTTAAGTGGGAGCGTTCTTCAAAAAGACCGATATCAACACCCATAAAACCCATCATTTTTATTAATTTTAAGCCGTCATTATGTTCTAATAACGGAAATGTAAAATCTGCACAAGATAATTTTAATTCCATATATTAGTCCTTTCTTAATAAATTTTAAGGACTGTACAAAACAGCTTATAACCCTGTAATAGTTAGTATCAATACTATTCAGAGAGATTTTATACCGTTTATACAGCCCTTTAAGTGTTTCATTGTTTCATTTTAACATATTCCGCAGAAACATGTTTTATAGACCATTCCGTAGTATTTTATTTGCATAATTGCATAGTAACAATCCCATTCACGCGTTGTTGTTCGTCAGAACCGCTGTGGCTGAATAATCACTATGATTTTTATATTGGGATGGGGTCATACCTGTATAATTTTTAAACATTTTAGTAAATACGCGGTAATCACTGAACCCAACAGCTGTGGCTATTTCCGAAATACTCTTATCGGTTGTTGTGAGTAAGGTTTTTGATTTATTAACCCGTAATCTGGTAAGGTAGGAGTGGTAATTGATTCCCGTTTCATTTTTAAATAACTGACTGATATAAGCAGGATTCATGTGAAATTCCAGGGATAATTTCTGTAAATTAATATCCTCTACCAGATGCTCCTGTATGTATGCTATGAAACGGAAAATTATTTTGCTGTCTTCATTTTTAATTTCTTCTGTTACCGTAGTTTTATGATCCACTACAACATGAAATTGCTCCATCCGGATGTGATCAATTACTTTACCCAACTCTTCATACTTAACCGGCTTTAAAATATAATCTTTAACCTTTAATCTTAATGCTTCCTGACAATATTCAAATTCATCATAACCACTTATCACAATAAAAGTAATATTTGGGTTTTGCTCACGTATCATACTTATGGCATCAAGACCGTTTACAATAGGCAAATTAATGTCCATAATAATAATATCCGGCTGATATAGTTTTGCCTGATTTATGGCAGACATTCCGTCTCCGGCTTCACAAACCGGAACACATCCGTGTTTATCCCAGTCAAAAAGCCGCTTAAACCCCTCTACAATGGTAACCTCATCATCAACAATCATTACTTTCAATTTCTTCATAAGCTTCACCACCAACTGTTGTAATTTGAATTTTAGTATTTACCAAACTTGTTAGTTGTTTCTCATAAGAGTTACTTTCATGGAACCGGATGAATGTCTTCCTGCTAAGGATACATCCACTATAAATTCTAATTTTGCTCCGTCAAACAGATCTGCATTAAACTCAAACACGGTTTCTGCTTTAGAACCATACAGATTATTCAAAGGAAGCTCTACACCCGCCCGTTAAGCATCTGAATTCCTGCAGGCATAAATACCTTTATAGCCGCCCATTGCTGTTGCCGCATGGTATGGGAGTTTACAACGGTTACTTTAATTTTACGGTTTTCTCCGGATTTGAAAAATACGGAATCCATATAATCAATCATAACCTGGAAAGCCGGGAAAGAATAACGTATTACATAAGGAGACAAACTGCATAAATCCCTGATAGGAAGCTCCTCACTTTTACCGTTTCCATTAATATACAACAGGTAATCCGTTGTCTTATTGCAATAAAGTTCTTTTCCAGCCTTGCAATCAACAGTCATACCCTCTTCTGCAAATATGTCACAGATATCCTGTCCTAAAAACAGCGGCATAGTACGCAAAACACGCTCTGTCAATTCGGTTACGGTTGACGGAACCCATATACCCCTGCTGGTTTTATCGATACAAAGTGTCACAATCTTATCATCCAACGGTGCTGTCCATTTAGCAGGTAAATCTGCTGCTCCGCTTATTATGCCAAGGGTTGCTCCCAAAGTAGCTCCGGTACAGTCCGTATCCTCTCCGCAGGCTACGGCAAGGCATAAGCTTTTCCCGAAATCTCCCTCACCATATAACCAGGCCGCTACGGTAAAGGCTACATTTTCAGGGGCATCGAAACCTGAAGCTCCAATCTCCATTCCCTCATTACCCTCTTCTATTATTTCGGATAATTTTATACCCTGTATACCAAAAGTGCCGGGTGCAGCATTATGTATCTGCTTTCTTGCTTCATAGAAATCAACTTTATTTTTATAACATTCTATTGCTTTATTTATTGCTCTTGCTGTTTTACTGGATTCCGGTATATAGGATAATGCAATGTCCAGTAATTTCATGGTGTCACTTTCAACAAATGCCGCACTTTGAAGAGCTGCAAAGAATATTTCTCCGTACATTCCTTCGCCAGAATGATCCACTATGGCATCTTCATAAGCATATCTGGTTGCTATTTCCGGATGTCCCGGTGCCAGACAAGCCCAGATTTCGGAACGGATGTAACAACCGCAGCTGTCCTTATAGGTGTTATCAATCAAACCGGACAGAGGCGGCTGCAGACCGGCACGGAGATTTGCTTTACCGGTACCGTATTCAACCCAGTTCGGAATAACAAAAGACAGCCAGTATTCTCCAAGTATGGAGGCATTTACATTACGGCCGTAACGTTCTACTGCAGCCAGCCATACAATCTGTAAATCCAGGTCATCATTTGGCGGCGGTCCCATGGATAAATCCTGTGTGTAAAAATCCAGTTCATTCACCTGTCTTATTCCCTCAAATGGTGCACCTAACACACCGCCGATATTTTTACCAGCCCAACATCCCATTACCTTATCTTTATAAGTGTCAAAATTCAATTTCATAATATTCTCTCCTATTCTATTATTATATTCTACGATTCTGGTGTCAAAAGCTACTAGATTCAGCTGCTTTCTCCGGTATTCCTGTATTTTCATTATTCGTATCTAACTCTTTTTTAATAATTATAGTAACCGTAATTCCGCCTTCCGGATTTTCCGTATAAATAAGTCCTTTCTCCTCCGGGTAATACATAAGCAGACGCCTTTGTACATTAAGAATTCCAATGTGATTATCTTCGCTCATGTTCTCATCCAATATCCCCTTACCCACTGATGCCAGCATTTTATCAAAGCAATACCTGTTTTCTTCCCTTAAACCAACTCCGTTATCATAAACTTTGATTATAATGTAACCTTCCCTTGCATAATCCTGTTGAATGGACACCAGAATACGTCCTTTATAACCATTTCCTTTCAGACCATGCATCAGACTGTTTTCTACCAAAGGCTGTAAAATGAAGTTGGGTATCTTCACAAGATCCAGCGAAGTATCTACATCCAGATTACATTGCAGATTGGGATAACGGCAGCAAATCAAATTAAAATAAACCTGTATCAGCTTGACCTCATGCTGTATATATACAAGCTGGCTGTCAGCCTTAACACTTAATCTGAAAAAATCAACCAGAAGCATAATCATATAAGCCACATCCTTATCCCCCTGTATCTCCGCTTTGGTTCTTATATTATCCAGCGTATTATATAGGAAATGGGAATTAATCTGATTTTTTAAATACAGCAGGGACATTTTCTGCTGATTTAACTGAGCCTCTCTTAAACTGACTTTACTTTTATATTCCAATTCAATCAAATCATTGATAATATCCATCATGGTATTAAAGGAAGCCACCAATTGCCCGGTTTCATCACCTGATTCAATGGAAAATCTTACACTCATATCATTCTGGTTAAAGTTTGACATAGCCTGTGAAAGTTTGTGTAAGGGATGTAACATTTTTCTTGTATGATAGGTAACCAGTACTACTGCCGCCAGTATCATAATTGCAAAGAATATCAGGCTGATCTTAATAAATTCCATCGACTGTAAACTTAATAATTTATTTGAGGTTCCCGTTATTAATATTAATTTGCTGTATTCTGATTTTTGATAAGAAAACAGATACGAGTCATTATGAATGGCTGCCCGAAAACTGCCGCTTTTATTCGTTATATTACGGAATACCTGGGGCATTTCCTGCTTTAATTTATTTCCTATCATATTTTCCTTATCACTGCAGACAATGGAGCCATCTTCCGTAATCAGCAGATAGGGTGCGTCAGGAGACAGATATTCTTTTAAAATATCATCCATGACTCTTACAGGTGTTGTAAGCAGAATGTACCCTATTTGTACATTGGGGGAAAAACTCTTAATTCCCCGGATCAAATAAAGGCAATTCTCATCCAGCTTATTCTTTATAGAATTTATTGAATATCTCATAAACTCCGGCTGTTTTCCTAAGGCTAGTTTACAGCCTGAAACATTCTCATCATTTTGCTCAATAGTTTCTAATTTTTTTATGTATTTTTTAATATCATATTTTCTTCGAAAAGATGAAGCATAAGAATCCTGATGAAAAATAAGGTTATTGAAATCAAACATATAAATACCGCTGATATCATCACGGATCGTTACCAGGGATGTATATAGCTTGTTCAGGTAAGTATCACTTGACAATTTTTCCATATAAGTAAAGGAGTCATAATTTTTTAAAATATCCTGAGTCTGGTTATCGGAAAAACACATCAAAGAAACCCTGCCCATATCTTTGAGCTTGTTATCAACAGAGTTAAGTGAGTTTGAAAGATAAACATCCATCATCTGCTTTTCTTTATTAACAGATAAATTATAATTGATCTTTGCAGTAACAAAAATCATAATGATAAAACCTATTAAAATAATAAAAGCATTTATTAAACTCACTTTTGCACTCAGACTATTACGGATTTTTAAATTTACAACTTTATTTTCGCTCATGCATATCCTCTGGTATTATGTAATTGGTATTTATATGGTTAGTATTTATACGATTATTTTTATCCTTTTATTGCGCCTTGTGTTAACCCGGTAATCAGGAATCTGGAACCAAAGATATAAAATACGGCAATGGGAAACAGACATACTACCAACGCTGCAAACATTACTTCCAGCGGAAATCCCTGAACCCCTGCTGTCTGTGTAAACCTTAACGGAATTACGGAAATTGGCTGTACTTTCGTATCATTAATAAATATCAATGCCATTTGAAGTTCATTCCAGGCTGAAAGGAATGTCTGAATCAATACAAAAGCCAGTCCCGGTATTGCCAAAGGCATCATTATTGTGGAAAATGTTCTGGTTGTACCCGCTCCGTCAATTTTGGCTGCTTCCAGCAGTTCATTTGGCAAAGAATCGAAATAATTCTTTAATATCATTAAATTAAAACAGCAATTTAAAGTTGCATAGGGCAAAATTAGAGAAAATGGCGTATTATTTAATCCCATCCCCTTTACTATCTGAAACAGGGGGAATATTAACGCGGAAGTCGGAATCATCATTCCTGTCAGCACTATGTAATAAATGATTTTCTTATATGCAAATTCCAGTTTAGAGAATGCAAATGCTGCCATGGTAGCGACCAGTGATACAATAAGGAGCGTACCAAAAACTACGATTAAACTGGTACCGAAATTCGGAGCTAAATTAACAGCCTTAAAGACCTTTACATAGTTATATATCCCGCTGCCGCCAAATGAACGTATTAGCATTAAGACTAATGGAAATAAAAATAAGACGGTTGCAATCATACAAATAAGCTGTCCAAAAATTTTGTAAATCAGTGAATTTCTCATCAACCTGCCAACTCCTTATCTTTATCATTTCTGTAATACAATTTCAATTGCACCATTGTAATAAACATAGCAATTAAAAACATTATAACAACTAATGCCGAAGCCTGACCCTGATTAAATAAACTAAATGACTGTTTATATATATAGGTGGATAAAAATTCAGTCGCATAATTGGGACCGCCCTTTGTGAGCACATAAGGCAAATCAAAGCATTTAAGTGAACCTAACATACCCATGATAAACAAGGTAAAATGGGTACCTCTAAGAAGTGGAAATGTAATTTTAGTAAACTGCTGAAATTTGTTTGCACCGTCAATGGTAGCTGCTTCATATAAATCCTGTGGGATATTCAGCATATTTGCATAATATAAAAGCATACTGTAACCAGTCCACTGCCATATATTTACGAATATAATACAGCCAAGGGCAAGTTTTGGATCCGCCAGCCACTGCCCTGTCAAAGAATCCAATCCTGCTAGGCGAAGTATTTGGTTTAAATATCCCCGGTTGGTTTCGAATATTTTAGAAAATATATTTCCCACAATAGCAGGTGTCGCAATAACGGGAATATAAAAAATGATACGGTAAAATCCGGATAATTTTAGTTTATTCATAAATAAAGATGCAAAAATCAACCCGAAAAACGCTTGTATGATAATTGTACTAAAAGCAAAAATTATAAAGTTTTTAATTATCCTTATCATTATCGGATCTATAAAAAGTGCAAAATAGTTGCTAAATCCCGCAAAGTCTTTTTCAATACTAATGCCATTCCAGTTATAAAAGCTAATAATAAAATTATAAACAATTGGATAAACAATAAATATTAAGAACAGTATCACAAGCGGCAGGATGAATAGATACCCGGAATACTCTTTTCTTTTCATGACGATTCTTCTCCTTACCTTTTGATCGGAACTTTAAGCAAACCCCATCTAACTGAACCGGACTTGTTTAAAGTTCCTTATCAAATATGTTCTTTATCTGGCTTGTGCTTTGGAAGCCGCCTCCACATCTTTAGCTGCCTCTTCCGGTTTCGTACTGTCTAATGCCAAAGCAGTCAGAGTATCTGAAATTTTCTGCTTTAATTCAGGATATGCCATTTCTCTGTAACCGCCGAGATTATTTTCTGCCTGGTCACAAATATAAGTTAAATTATCCTGTCCATCCTGGCTCATACCCTCTACGTTAAGCTTTAAATCTGTTCTGGACGGGCAATAAGTAAAGTACTTATTTACTAAAATGTCCTGTCCGTCATGTAACATGTAATCCAAGAATTTCCATGCGGCATCCGCATTTTTTGTATCTTTATTAATACATAAGCTGACATCTACGGAAGCTGTAGCCGGTGCAGGTTTTCCGTCATTATTCCAGTCAATCAGAAATACATCATGATTGGCACCGTCACCGTTAAACACCTTAGCTTCATCCGGATCACCACTTACATATACACCGCCTGCCCAGGAACCATTTAATATCATAGGTATGCTTCCCTCTTTCTGGAACAGGTCCGTGGTATCACTATACATATTAACACCAAAGGCGCCGTCCTGGAATACACCATTTGTAAATAAGGACTGCCAGATTTCAAAAGATTTTACTAAATCCGGATCTTCAAAGGATGTCTTTCCTTCAATTGCGGAATATAATTTTTCAGAATTAATATCATTTGCAATATTCATCCAGGTATCAATATTAATCCAGGCATCTTTCGCTCCGATAGCCAGCGGATATTGACCGTTATCACGTAAAGTTTTTGATACTTTAACTAAATCGTCTAAACTTTTAGGTACTGAAAGGCCGTATTTCGATAGCATATTAACATCCGCCCATGCGAAACCGGCATAGGTTAACCCCAGTGGCAATCCGTAAAAATGACCGTCTTCATTTAAAAGCTTCATACAAAAATCCAGATAACCGGATTGCCAGTCACTGCCCCAGGATTCTTCCGCCTTAGAGGTCAGATCCATTTCAAAATCACGGAATTCTTTGATGGTAGCACCGGTCTGCATACCAAATACATCTGCTGCCTGGCCGCTTGCCAGATCAACTTTTAATTTTTCAATGTGATCGGAATAAGGCATGTACACATAATCAATTTTAATATCCGGGTTTTTCGCTTCAAAATCTGCCTGCAGTTCATCCCAGGATGCCCCATCCCCCGGATTCCAGGTTTGAAATTTAATAGTTACAGGTTCACCGGAACCGGAACTGCTGTCTTCGCTCTGAACGGTACTGTCTGCGGTTTTATCCGTTTTAGTATCCCCAGTGCTGTCCGGTGAATTGGTTTTCACCGAACCGGAACACCCCATAAGTAATGTTGTTCCAAGCATTACAATTGTCATTGCGAAGCACGCTAATTTCTTTTTCATAAAAATACCTCCTATTTAAGATTTTTTCTACTTGCAATGTCAATTATAATTGTACAAGTCTGTTTAATATACTCATATTTTATAGTTAAATGTGTCTTTTTTATAGCATAAAGTATATATCGTTTAAAAAATGCGGATCATTTATATCAATTACGTTGTATTTCTATTTACTGCTGCTACACATTTTAGTCATTATAGCAAATAATCTATTCTTTTATTTATACTATAACACATACACCAAATTTTAAAAACTTTTTTCCCAATATTCTTATTTGGAATCAATCATTGGACAAAGTGGTGAAATCGGTCATACCTCCATTCATTTCAGCGGTCCTAAATGTGACTGTGGAAATACCGGATGTTTGGACCTGTATTCCAATATAAATTCATTTGAACTAATTGTTGATCGAAAATGAAGAGATAAAAATAGCGCCCTGTCTTTAATCGGATAGGCGCTATTCTTATAGTGACTTAATTATTTGCCGAAACGGATAGGCTTCGTATCATTTAAAAATCCAATTCTGGTATAACAATTTCAACTTCCTTTTTTAATTTACCGGAACGGTAAATCCCATCACAAATTGCCTGATTATATATGATTTCTTCTCCGGGAATGGGAGCCGGACGTCCCTCTATAATTGCATCACAGAAATCGCGGACTTTTGCTTCAAAAATATCCACTTCTTTTGGTGATTCATACGCATTAAAGGGTAAAGAGGGTAATACGAAACTATCGATATTCTGTCCGTTTACATCTGTAAAATACATAACCCGGGACGGTTTATTACCGTAATCAAATTCATTTTTAATCTTAATTCCGCCCTCGGTACCAAGCCATAATGTATCGCCTAAGGTGTCCGCATGCATTGCCCAGGACTGTTTAAAAAGAAAAGTCATATCATTTTCCAAACGCACAAAAGCAACAGAAAAATCATCTACATTAAAAGTATCCGCACCGGAAAAATACTTCGGGTTTTTCCCGAAATAATCCGTAGCCACCGCTGATACGGTTAGAGGTTTCGGATATCCTACGGCATGGAGGCATTGATCGATGGAATAACAGCCAATATCACCCAGGCAGCCATACCCGGCTTTATCCCCATCAACAAAGGTGCCGCCGGGAATCCCTCTTCTTCTCCCGCCGCCGCTTTGAATATAATAAACCGTTCCAAGTGCTCCGGAACGTATGATATCATCTACCTTGCGGCGGGTTATATCATAACGGGGCTGAAATCCGATCGTCAGAATTTTATTAGCTTTCTTAGAAGCTTTCACCATATCCACTGCTTCCTGTAAGGTAAAGGACATGGGCTTTTCACACAGAACATGTAAACCGGCTTCCAAAGCGGCAATCGTACATTCCGCATGAGTCGTGTTATAAGTACATATACTTACCCCATCCATTTCTACATTTTCTATCAATTCCCTGGCACTTTCAAATGCTTTGGCATCCGGCAGGTTCCATTTTTCCATAAACTCTTTTGCTTTTCCCGGTACGATATCCGCTCCGCCTACTACCTCTACATCTTCAAATTTCGAATAAGCCGCCATATGGGCATGGGCTATACCGCCCGTTCCGATAATCCCAATTCTTAATTTTTTACTCATATTAACTCCATTCCTGCGCATATTATTAGCGCACCTGAAATTTGTGCCGAGAATTACACAGGCACACCCCCGTGAGGGAAAGATTTATATAATCTTTCACATTTGTACCTCTCTTTTTTCTTTATGGGCGATATAGGCAGCTTCCAATAGCTCTGTAAGTCTGGTTCCTGCTTCTTCGTCATAGAGAATCGGTTTATTGTATAACACACCGTCAACCCACTGTCGTAATGGATGGGGTAAAGCCTGTGGAAGTTTGGCAGGTGTTACCCAACCGTCAAATTCTTCTCCCATCTTATTTGAAGTCAGTCGAATGTTATTATCACAAATAATTAAAGTTCCTTCTGTTCCATAAACCTCGACCATGGAGGGAGTCTTGTAGGTAACAAGACTTGTTTCCACAATAGCTACCGCTTTATTCTCAAATTCTATGGTACAGACGGAATTATCTTCAACCGTCCTGTCTGTAAAGTAACTGAACATGGAGGAAATCCTTACCGGTTTACCTAAAATCCAGCTGGAAAGATACATAGGATGGCAGCCAAGATCCATCATAGCTCCCCGCCTGCTTTACTTTCATCATACCAGTACTCCGGCAGCCAGTTACGGGTGGCTCCATCATGGCCATTCCGGATTCTTAAAAGCGTTACTTTTCCGACTAACCCCGAATCGATAACACTTTTTACATACAGATTTGCCGGTGTTGTACGGGCCGGGAAGGAAATTCCGAACTTAATTCCTGCTTTTTTTACTTCAGCAGTGATTTCTTCACATTCTTTTTTAGTAAGTGCCATTGCTTTTTCCGTAAAAATGTTTTTTCCCGCTTGTGCGGCTTTTTTCATAATTTCTGCATGTTTACTTGTAGGAGAACAAATAATTACACCCTCTACATCATCTCTGGCAAGAATCTTATTCAAGTCCTCTTCAAAATCAACCTCCAAAGACTTAGCCCATTCTCTTCCTCTTTCCGGTTCTTCATCCCACACACAGGTTATGGTTACATCCGGAAATGTTCTTAAAGTTTCAGCATACCCCTGTGCATGTACATGCCACTTACTAATTAAAGCTACCTTTAACATAATAACTCCTCCGATCTTTTAATTTTTTATTTTTAAGCCGATAAAAACCTGTCAACAATCTGCTGTCTGTATTCCTTGGAAAGAGAGGCAAAAAATGCGGAGTATCCCGTTACACGCACTATCAAATCCGGATGTTTCTGAGGATCTTCATGTGCCTCAAGAAGTTTTTGTTTTGTCAGGCAATTTAAGTTTATTAACGTCCCTCCCATTTGATTATGCGCATGGATTAAAGCTATCAGGGCATCTATGCCGCCTTCCGTGTCTAACAGATCCATATCAATATCCAGGTGCAGAGGTGAGGAATTGCCGTAACCGGGCTGCACAAGTGCTACCGCATTAGCTTTTAGGGTTGGTGAAAAGGTATGTAATCCCAAGGCAAATCCCGGATCCGGTTCATTGGAATGGGAAATCGGCTCCCCGTCCCTTCTTCCATTGGGTGTAGCCGGCAATTTGGAACCCAATTCCTGAATGGATCCATGAGAAAACATACCCGGAATAATAGGAAGATGGTATTTGGGTGTTCCCTCGTTTTTACAGCACCAGACAAAATAATCACGTATTTTTAACGCCCAGGCTTTGGCAAAAGAGTCCGGAGTCCCAAATCTTTTTATATTTTTCAACATGAGCCGGATATTCTCCGTCCCTCATAATTGTTATCCAGAACATCAAATAATTCCTGCCAGGTAATCCGTTTCTCTTTTACAATACGCTGCTCAATTGCGGCTAAAGAATCCGCAACAGTAGCCAAAGCTACCCCATCGATGTTAAAATTTAAAATATCCACTCCGCCTTCCGAGCAATTAAGTCCTCTCTCAATAGGACCGTGCATAAACAGGTTATAGACTAATTCCGGCTTATTTCTTCCCATTACTTCATAATGTTTATCGTATCCGGCTTTAATGCTGTCTACGATGGTTTTGGTATGAAAACAGAACCGTTCAAACAAAGCTTCCAAAGAAGGTTCTCCCTGTCTGATATCCTGGAGTGCATAATACAGGGCAAATCCCAGATTACATCTGGTAACATCCTGAAGAGGATATTCTTCTCCCGGAATACAGGTCCAGTTGCATCCGACTTTTGTTCTTTTCCGGGCAAGCTGCAATGGATAACCATTTTTGGTATAACCCTGTTCACATCCTACATTACAGGAATAACTGACACCGGATCCGTCTTCTATGGTATATTCCAAAGAACGCCTTAACAGATCGGGATTTACTTTATCATGAACCCTTAATGCTATGTTTGCAGGGATAGACAAAGCATGCATGGCATCCAGAATAACAAAAGACATCCTGCTTGTCATATCATATTCTCCATCCGGTGTAAGCCCGGCGATTTGGGAATAATGGGTATCATTAAAAAACAAACTGGCTATATACCATACTGCCTGTTCATCCGTCACAAGGCTTTTCTTACTGTCCTTTTCATAATACGGTCTTAATACCTCATCCAGCTGGTCAAGAGCTCCCCCTACAAAATAGGTGCGGTCCAATGTCTGAAAATGTGCAATGAACTGGCAGGCTTCCCTTAAAGTCCTGGGTGGGTTTGAAATAAGCCATTCATTTATGTCTGCCATTTCTAATAAATTATCCCTGGTTACCGGATCTGTTTCTGCTTCAGCCAATGTACGGGCCATCCTGGCTAGTGCCGTAATCCACTCCTGCATTCCTAACACAACCTGTTCTTCCCCGTCATAAAATTCCCCATTCGAAGGAGCATTTATTTCTCTGAAATATCTTATTTTTTCTAACAAACCGCCCCATCCAAGCTTTAAACCTATCGTCATATCACCTGCACAATGATTCATTCCTCCAAAACCGGAACGGGTATCATACTTTTTCCATATTTCAAAAAGTTCCTCCGGCCGGTCCTCCGGTGCTATTTCAATCGGCACATAGTTGATAATAGGCTCGATCCATGCTCCTGCCAGTGCACTGTTTTTATTGATATATTTGGGAATTTCATTAAAAAATCTTCTTAAATGTTCCCCAATGGCAAGCGGACCACATACAATTCCTGATTTATGATTGGGCCTGACCTCAAACTTAAAATCCGGATAATATACAAATCCCCAGTCATCAAAATCCAATGAGCCAAAGTGTTTTAGTTTGGTTTCATTGATTTTAATTTTATCTTCGTGCAGATTATGTATTCTTTGCTCGTATAATGGTGACAGTAAAACCCTATCCGTATTTAACATAATGCTCCTCCTTAATTATTTATGTTTTACAGGTTTTTAATCCACATTTATTTATTATTGCAACAGCTTTATCAACCGTTTCCTCTGCTGGTGTCTGGGTTTGATGTAATTCATACTTCAAGCCAAGTGCTTTATATTTGCTGTTACCAAGTTTGTGATACGGCATTACTTCAACCTTTATTATTTTTAAATGCCTTAGTATATTCCCAATTTCTTCGATTTGATCCTCATTCTGACCCGGAATGAAAGGGATTCTAACAATTATCTCCTTTCCGGCATCCGACAGCCTATACAAATTGTCCAAGATCAATTGGTTCTCCACACCGGTCAGTTGTTTATGCCGGGTCGAATCTGCAGCTTTTACATCATATAAAAATAAATCCGTCACATTTAGAATTCTTTCAAAATAACTCCAAGGAACACATCCGGCGGTATCCACTGCAGTATGAATCCCCTTATTCTTACATAGCGTTATGATTTCTTCCAGAAAATCAATCTGCAGCATAGCTTCTCCTCCGGAAAAGGTTACTCCTCCTGAAGAATTATCATAATATGGCTTATCTTCCAGAATAGAATTCAGAAGATAAGTGGTATCTACATTTAAACCTACGCCAACCAACGCTTTGGAATAACAGGTTTCTGCACATAACAGACATCCGGTACATTTTAACCGGTCCATCTGATGCTCCCCATATACATTCTGATAATGCACCCCGGCAGCACATACCTGATAGCATGCACCGCAGCCAATACATTTTTCAGGATAGAACTCAATCTGATTCTCTTTATGTATGGATTCCGGATTATGACACCACCTGCATCTGAGATTGCATCCTTTGAAGAAAACAGTCGTTCGTATACCAGGTCCATCGTGTATGGAAAATTTTTGAATATTAAACAGCTTGCCTTCCATGGATACAATTACCTCTTCTTTCCTGTGATAACTGAATTATATACATTTGGACTTTTAAAATCATTGCAGTTTTTTTAGAAAACCTCTCATTTCTTTAACTGTTAGGGTTTAAACAGACTTTCGGCTCCGAAAGCTATTAGGTAATTCTTATCAGCAAGATACCTGTGGAACTTATTTACAGTTTATATTATAATGAAAGCGGAATGAGGAATTTTGAGCTTGCTCATATATTCCGATTGGAGCTACAAGATCATGAACTCGTTTTTCGTTCATGATATATTGAAAGCGGAATGAATAATTACGGGCTTACTCGTAAGGAAAGAGGTTAATTTATGCTCCCTTTATATCTAACGGAAAAAGATAATAACTTCTCTTTTGAAATTTCCATTCATGACATAAAAAATGATGTATATCCACACGGACATAGTTTTTTAGAACTTCATTACGTATTTGAAGGGCAGGGTATTGAAAAAATAAATGGGATAGAACATATTATGAAACCCGGTACTTTTGCAGTCATATTTCCGTACCAGATTCATGAAATGCATATTATTAAGGGTTCAGAAGTACACCTATACAATCTTTGTCTTTCCGCCAAAACTTTATTTGATCAGGATGAATACGGACTTGTTATGAATAAGCTGTTATTTGATATAGACTTAAACGCCAGGACAATTTATGATATGGATGAAGATACATCAGAGAAAGTTTTTACCCTTTTAAGTGAGATACATGCAGAATTTAAAGAAGATGAAATCTGGAGAAATTTTATGCTGAAAGCCAAAATAGTGGAATTATTTATATTATTTGACCGGTATAGAAGGTCCCTTGTTGCAAAAGAAAATAACAGTCTTCGGACCACAATGGGTAATGATACCTGGTCCATCATCCATTATGTCTATAAAAACTGGAATACCAATATTACTTTAAAAAGCCTGTCACAACTTTTTTATTTAAGCGAACCCTACATCAGTACCAGCTTTAAACAATGTCTGGGTATCAGCTTTCACGCTTTCTTAAGAGACTTGCGCATCGAAAATGCCTGCAGTCTGTTAACCTCTTCAAAAATGTCCATTACGGATATTACTTATGAGGTTGGGTATTTATCCTATAGTACTTTTGTAAGAGTATTTCATGCCCGAAAGGGTGTGAGCCCTGCGATGTACCGCCAGATAATAAAAGATAATGCAGTAAAAACTTAGCCAGTTCAGTTTAATCATTCGTTATTTTATCTCATAAGCAATTTACTCATAATATTTGAGTGTCAAAGACCTCATAGCGAGTTCATGAATATAGTTATCCATATTCATAAAACATGATATTGGTCTGTCGGCACTCAAATACTACTAGAAGTTGTCATTAAAAATAATAACTCTTCAGGGGACGATTTAAATTATTTTAATTTTAATACTTTATCCAGATTTTCTTTTAACGGATCGGAAATCTGCGTTAACGGCAGCCGTAATTCATCGGAATCCAGTAATCCCAATTCTTTTAAGCAATATTTAATCGGTGCCGGGTTTGGCTCCTTAAATAAAAGCGGAATAAAAGGATAAAGCTGTTTCCAGATTTCCAGTGCTGCATATTGGTTGTTTTCTTTTACTTTATTGTATACATCTACAAATAATTCCGTTTTCAGATGGGATGAAGCCAGTATTCCTCCCTGGCCACCTAAAGTAAGTGTCAGATAAAATAGGATATCCTCACCGGTGAGAATGGAAAAATCCTCAGGCGGATTTAAAAGCAAAGCCATCGTCTGTTTAATATCTCCGCAGGAATCCTTTAATCCTACTATATTCTTATGTTCTGCCAGTCTGTATAAAGTTTCATTTTCTATATTCGTCCCGGTACGGTAAGGTATATTATAGATAATAATATTTAAACCGGTTTCTTCCGCAATACTTATAAAATGCCTGTAAATACCCTCCTGACTCGGCCTGTTGTAATATGGACAGACGGATAAAATTCCTTGTATGGGATATTTTTTAGCTATTTTTGCCTTATTAATCACTTTAGCGGTATAATTCCCACCTACCCCTACATACACAGGTAAACGGCCTTTATTATATTCAAAGGTCTTTTCAATCATTTCTTCAAATTCGTAATCGGTTAACGTGGGGATTTCACCGGTTGTTCCTAAAGGAATTAATCCACTTATTCCCTTATCGGCATAATTATCTATCAGTCTCTTGTATGACGTATAGTCTATTTTACCATCTATAAATGGGGTTATTATCGGTAACCAGACACCAGAAATCGGCATAAAAAATACCTCCTGTAAATAGAAATCCTAATTAGTTTTATATTACATTTTATTGAAAAAATGAGAATTTGCTACTTTCTACTTCCTTCTTTCTCTCACTCTTTGATTTTATTTTACAAGACATTATTTATAAAAAATACTTTTATAATGCTTTAAATGTTGCAAATAGTGCTGTATAATAAATTTATAATAGGTAATTGGGAAACTTTAGTTTTTAGAATATACCATACAAAATTGATACTTGTTTCAGGCTTTGGTTGCCCCTTGGGCAAATCGGACTAAGATTCGTATCAATTGCATGGTATATAGCTGCATTAATGAAAATATTATAAGATAAAAAGGAGATAAGATGGCTAATTTTGATAAACTGGGATATTTAAATGATGATTTCAGAATCTTCCATAACATAGATGAACAGCGAAAAGTATTTGATTACCATTATCATGACTTTAACAAAATAATGATATTTCTAAGAGGTGATATGAATTATTTCATTGAAGGCAGGAATTATCTTTTGAAACCCTATGATATTGTTCTTGTAAATGCAGGGGAAATCCATAAACCTTCTTTCCTGACGGATTCAACCTACGAGAGAATTATTATATATGTTTCACCCGGATTTATCGGAACTTATAAAGAAAAGGATTATGACTTAAATTATTGTTTTGACCGAGCAAAAAAAGAGCATTCCAACGTTCTTCGGATCCCCTCCATTGATATAAGTAAACTCTATCAGGTATGCAAAGAACTGGAACACTCTGTTCATGATAATGAATTTGCCAAAGAATTATATCAAAAAATATTATTTCTGGAATTTATGATCCAGTTAAACAGAACCGCCATATCCAACCACATTAATTACATGGATTCGGATATGGCGAATTCGAAACTGCTTGAGATATTAGACTATATCAATGTTAATCTTTCGGAGGATATTACCATTGATAACCTGTCTGCCAGATTTTATTTAAGCCGTTATTATTTAATGCATTTCTTCAAGGAAGAAACAGGGTATACCATAGGAAAGTACATAACGGAAAAGCGCCTTCTGCTGGCTAAAAATCTGGTACATAATGGAAGCAGTTTAACGGAAGCCTGTTATAAAAGCGGCTTTAAGAATTATTCCACTTTTTCCAGGGCATTTAAAAAAGCCTTTAAAACAATGCCGAAAAATGCATCTTATATTGATTAAATTTCAGGTTGGGTGTCGAAAGGCAATAACTTCTTAATGAATACTAGCGTTAATATGTTTCATTTCGCTGCCTTTACACTGTATTCATAAATGTACTTTGTTTGGTCTTTCGATACCCCACCCGACTCTGTTATTTAAAAGTAACTTTTAAGGTTTTGATTTCATAAGGTTTTACGGTAAAGTAAACATCTTTTCCATTAAATTCAACCGGTTCATTTCCCTCTTCCATCATATTACATTCTTCTATGGAAGCGATTTCTTTACCAAAGGTAAGTTTGGCATCGGTTCTGCGGTTAAAACATTCATAAAGACGAACGATGGTACTTGTATCTTCTTCCGCTTTCTTTACAACTTCTACAATGACATTGTCCTGGTCTGAAGTTACAAAAGAATAACTGGAATCTAAAGTTCCGCCTTCATTTTCCTTCACAACTGCCGTCAACGGATTATTTATCTGATAAGCCTGTTTCACGGTACCGGCTTCTCTCCAATCTCCCTGATGAGGATAGAAAGAGTAAGTAAATTCATGCACTTCCTTATCAGCTTCAGGATTCGGATAGATTGCTGATTTTAACATGGACATACCAATAACACCATTTTGCACACTGCAGCCATATTTGCAGTCATTTAACATGCTGACGCCATAATTATCTTCGGACAAATCAAGCCACTTGTGTACACATACTTCAAATTTGGCAAAATCCCAGGAAGTATTGGCATGAGTAGGACGTTTTACATTACCATACTGAATATCAAATGTTGCTTCACTGGAATGTATGTCAACCGGGAATAAGGTCTTTACAAAAATCTGATGTTCTTTCCAGTCAATTACATTCTTAATATCAATACGTGGTATATCCTGATACATATAGATGTATTGTGTAATGGTAGAATCTAAATATTTTCTTTCCACTTTCATACAGGATCTTACCGGACCGTCTTCCAGGATTTCCATGGATTCTACCTGATCAACCTCCCAGGATTTTTCCACATAGTAGTTATTTACATCCCAGGCATCATAATTATGCGGTCTGTCCTCATAGCTCATGATAACATTGGCTGCCTGGCCCTCTTTTAATACTTCACGGTTCGCACGTTTATCATAAATACGTGCAAACTGGCCTTTTTTATTAAATTCTAACGTAAAGAAATCATTTTCCATTACAGTAGCAGATGCTTTCATGGCTGTTTTGGTTTCTAAAGATTCTTCCTTTAATATAAAGGTTTTATAACCTTTGCCCGGAACTTTATCAGCTTTAAAAATATAACTTCCGTCGGTCGTTTTCTGAACAGCTAATTTTTTCTCTCCGTCATATACAGCTGCTTCCTTGATTCCATCAGGGCATACAAAAGCAACAATTTCCTCTGATTCAGCACTGTTTGGATTATAAACTACCAGAGAATACTTCGGAGCATTTACTTTCTCAGCTATGCTCTTTAGGGAGTTTGTAACCAGTTTTTTGTTTGCAGCCAGGATTCCTTCATACTCTTCTTTTGAATCATCATAAACTTCTTTTATGGATGATCCGGGAAGAATATCATGGAACTGGTTTCTTAAAATAACTTCCCAGCCTTCATGCAGTTCCGTATCCGGATAAGCCGAATTGTTTAACTGATTATCTAGCACCCCATACAGTTCCGCATTTTGGTAAGCAAATTCCGATTTACGGTTATATTTTTTATTTCTGGCCATGGAGGTATAGGTTCCCCTGTGATATTCCAGGTAAAGTTCCCCAACCCAGGACGGAAGATATTTTTTATCTCTTACATTCTTATCCAGGGTTTCAAAGAAATTCTTAGCGGTGCTCATAACTGTTTTCGGACATCCCGGAATTCCTTTGGAGAGACGTCTTTGATTCTCTAACATATCCTGAGTAGGGCCGCCGCCTCCGTCACCGAAACCGAAGGACATAAGTACTTCATTATTCAGATACTTCTGGCTGTAACGTTTCCAGCCGCCTTTCACCTGGGCTGGGTTGATATAACCGTTGTATGTGGTATAATGGCCTGTTTCAAATCCGCCCTCAACTGCTGCCTTGCTATAATCTCTGGTTGGTATGAAATGGGTCAGTACACGGCTTCCGTCAATCCCCTCCCACTCAAAGGTATCACAGGGCATCTTATTAATTTCGTTCCAGCTGATTTTGGTCGTCATGAAATAAGGTAAACCGCACTTATTCATAATCTGAGGAAGAGCGGCAGAATAACCGAATACATCCGGCAGCCACAGGATAGAATTATCTTTACCGAATTCATCCTTAAAGAACTTCTGTCCATGCATAAACTGGCGAACCAGGGCTTCTCCGGAAGCTATATTACAATCAGCTTCAACGAACATTCCGCCCTCCGGCTCCCATCTTCCTTCTGCTACCCTTTGTTTTATTTCTTCATAAACTTCAGGGGCATTTTTCTTCACATATTTATAAAGCTGAGGCTGGCTTGACATAAAGATATATTCCGGATACCTGCGCATTAATTCCAGAACGGTGGAAAAACTTCTTACCGCTTTATCCTCCGTTACTTTTAATGTCCATAACCATGCACAGTCAATATGGGTATGTCCCACACAGTAAACAATCGCTTCGGAATCTCCGCATTGTTTCTCATAAAATTCCTTCGTTATATATTCCTGTGCTTTCTCCAAGCTGTCATAATATTCTTTTGATAATTCTTTTCTTAAGTCCAAAAGATTTAAGGACTCATTCAGGTTTTGTATAATAGTTATATAAGCTTTGTCTTCTTCATTTAACATACGGGCTACGTTATAAGGTACGGATAAATCATAAAAATACTTCTCTGTTTTACGGTCCAATACTTTTAATTTGGAATCCAGTTTTAAACTGAAGTTCTGATCACCGGTAAATGCAGCTAACAGAATGCGGAATGTTTCTCCGGGAACTGCCTTTTCCGTTAAAATTACTTCACGGTGATTGACATCCAGACCTTGTTTTACTTCGCCGTTTACGTAGATTAAAAATTGAGGATTGGTGGCATCCCATAAACCTTCTTTTCCTGTAGTAACTTCATAAACCACACATTTTCCTTTAAAGTTATCCGGTATTGTAACAACGGTTTCAAACCAGTAAAACTCCCGATGTCCTCCCCAAATCTGTTGGTGGTTGAAATCCGACCAGCCTGAAGTATCCAGGTTTTTTACATCCTGAAACCGCTCATCGGTACGAATCATTTTGTAATCTGTAATATCAACCTGTGATGTGTATACCAGTTCCTGCAGATATTCCAGTAGTTTACCTATTCTTTCCTTAATAAGTACCATCTTTGCCTCCTGATTTAACTATTTATTTTAGAGATACTCTTCTTTTAGATACACATGAGTATTTTGCTTACAATTTACTCATTATGATATATCTATGCTACCACTTTTAGTTTAATCTGTATATTCCATAATTTTAAAAAAGGGGTAGATTTTTAACCTTATTAATATAGTAATAAGGTTTCGGCAAGATTGCTCTCTGCTTATATTACTGAGATTAGTTAATTTGGATTTGTTGACAATCTTAGTGCCTTTCGTCCACAAAAAGTACATCAAATAAGATTTTAATTATATATGTACGATACAATTTTAAACTTATTATATTATTTTGCATCAATTTTAATTTTCCCTTGATATTTTTCTGGTTTGTTTTATAATAACCATGAAGAAACATTTACAATTCACAAATAAAACAGGAATTCACAGATTCTATTTGTCTCTTGCGAAGTTTCAATAATAAGATGTGTAACACTATATTTTCAAAAATACATGTTATATTAAGGAGGCTACGTACATGAAAGAAACTGTAACTATGAAATTTGTAACAAGAAAAGAAAGAACCAAAGGTATTAACAATCAATTAAGGAAAATGGGATATCTGACAGGAAATATCTCCGGAAGAGGAATTCCCTCCATTGCTGTTGCCGTCAAAAAAGATGAACTAAGAAAATATCTTAACAAATACGGAAGAAATACATTATTTAAACTGGAAGGCGAAGAAAATTCTACATATAACGTAATGATAAAAGAAATTCAAATTTCTCCCGTAAATCATGATTTCAGCCATGTGGATTTTCAGCAGATAACCCTTTCTGATGAGATAAAAACAGAAGTTTTAATTAAGATCACCGGCATCGAACTTCTGGAATCTAAACATCTATATTTGAACCGTCAGATGGATACCATCCTGGTAACCGGATTACCGCAGAATATTCCGGAAAATATTGAGATTGATGTATCTGATTTGACACCCGGAGAAATTATTACAATAGGTGATTTAAAACTTCCGAAAGGCATCCGGACTGAATTCCATCCGGAGCAGGTTATTCTTTCAGCAAGCGTATCAAAGAATGATGGCGTTCAGGAAGAGGAACCGGAAGAAAAAACATTAGGCTAAAATTCTTCCATCCATTTAAATGTAAATCAGTCAGGGCCACCAGCAAATGCTGGTGGCATAGCATTACATACCCTCTTCTAAATCAACTTCCGCCATTTTAAGTTCTCCTGACTGGATTGATTTATGATTCGTTTCAAGCTGTTTCATTTCAATTAAAATAAATGTACCGGTAATCAGGGATGAAATAATATCAGATAGAGGTCCTGCTGACAACACTCCATTCATCCCAAAAAATTTAGGCAGTATGATTAACGCTGGAATTAAGATTAATACCTGTCTGGATAACCCAAGTAATGCGGAATGTTTTGGCTTACCTACAGCCTGAAAATAGTTGGAGGATATAATCTGGAATCCTACAATCGGCAAAAACATCATAAATTTCTTAATTGCAAGTACACTGAATTGAATCAAATCCGTATCTTTCCTGTTAAATAAGAAAACTAACTGTTCCGGAAATACTCTGGTGATTACCCACCCAACAATAACAATAGCCGTAGCAAAAAAGACTGCTAATTTATACGCTTCTTTTACTCTTTTATATTTCTTTGCACCGTAATTATAACCTATGATTGGCTGAACGCCCTGATTGATACCAAATAGAGGCATAATCATAAGAGTTATAATACTATTTACAACACCCATACCGGATACCGCAATATCTCCGCCGTAAGTAGCTAAACTGGTATTCAGAATTAGATTCTGCACACTTGCTGCCAGCTGCATTGCAAAAGGAGCAATACCTAAGATTAGAATACCTTTGACCGCAAAGGGCTTTAACCTTAAATTTTTACGTCTGATTTTTAATAAACTATTCCCGCGCAGGAAATAGGAAAATACCCAAACCGCCGATATAAATTGAGCTAATATGGTGGCGATTGCCGCTCCTTTCACCCCCATGTGGAAAATAAAAATAAATACCGGATCTAACACTGTATTTATCAAAGCACCAATTAACATCGTATACATTGCAATACGGGGATTTCCTTCCGATCTTATGAAATTATTCATACCCATACCAAGAGATTGAAATACTCCACCGATTAATATAATCTGTAAATAATCTCTGGCATAAGGTAAATTCTGCTCACTGGCTCCTAAAAGCTTTAACATCGGATCCATAAATATCAGACCGATTATGGTAATAAATAGGGAACTTAAGATTAACAAATTAATCGTATTGCCAAAAATAACTTCTGCCTCTTCTTTTTTATTTTCTCCCAAGCGTATCGACACCAACGAATTAGCACCGATACCTATCAACATGGAAAAGGCCATCATAATTAACATAACCGGGAAAGCTATCGTAGTCCCTGCAATCCCTAAATATCCGACACCATTTCCGATAAATATTCTATCGACCACATTATATAAAGCATTTACTAACATACCTACGATTGCAGGTATTGAAAATTTAATTAATAGTTTTAAGATTTTTTCTTCCCCTAATTGTCTTGATTTATCCATTCTTTCACTCCTATCCATTTTTAAAATTATCTGCAACACGTAATAAATAATTTTTAAACGTATCTATCTCTTCTTCCGTAAATCCGTTTCGTATTTTAGCATCATTCACTGCCGATATCTCTTCCAGCTCTTTTAACTTATCCATGGCTTTCTGCGTAACACGGATAAGACAGGATCTTTTATCCTGGGGATTATGAACACGTTCTGTCAGGTTCTGTGCCTCCAGTCTTTCCAGGATTCCTGATATCGTCGGCCTGTCTGATTCCAAACTGGCAGCAATACAGGCAGGGGATAACCCAAATTCTTTATTATTTATTTGATAATAATAAATCTCTTTCAGCACCATGTATTGTCCCGGTGTAATGTCAAATTCATTTAATTTATTTGTTAAATGGCATTTAGCGAACATTGCCGCCCGGTGCAGGATATATCCTATTTCTTTACTTTCAAGCATAATTTTCACCTCTCAGAGTAGTTAGTATACTAACTATTTTAAATAATGTCAATACAGCAATTTTTTTTTATACAATTATGCAGCAATTTTTTTTATACAGTTAAAATATACGAAAGGCGAGAAAATTAACCTGTATTGGTATGCTTTTATAAAGGATTTACAGAATAGGTATTTCATTATAGAAGAAAAATATATTTGAGAATAACTATCTCAACTTTAAGAAAGGTGGTAAAATATAATGAATAGTAATATGTCAAATACTTCCGGCAAAACTTCCAGTGAAAACGAACGCAGAGTTGACCATCTCATTAATTTAGTGGAAAGAGAGACACGAACCGAACGGCATCTGGAGCAAAATTCAGAAATTTCAAATCCTGAAAATTTAAAGCATGCAAAAGAAGTTCAGCAGGGCCGCAACGAGGAAATTAAAAATCTGAAAAATATTATCGTTCATGGTGAACACAGTAATAATGACCAGGTAAAAAACTTAGAAAAACGTTATGAATATACCAATGGTTACCTGGATCATAATGCAGACCATATGGATAATGAAGCACTGAAAAATACGGTTGAAAAACAGGAACATCGCAAAGATCAGTTAAATTCTATGAAATAAATAATTGTAAACGTATTTTGGTATAATTTACAAACTCCTATTGATTAAAAGCAGCTTCATGATATAATTTATCATACGGTATTAATCCTGCTGTGAAATTAATAAAGGCAAACTTATCAAAAGGTAAGGACGCAAAGCCATGGATCTAAAGGTTTTACCCATGATAGCCAGGCTGCTGAGAGTTGCTGTAAGGATAGATGATAGATGGCATTCTTTGTGCCATCTATTTTTTTATCCTAAGGATATTATCTCTTATCAGTTAGCAGGAAGAGAAATCCGGAATAATCTCCGGTCTTTTAAATCTCATACGTAATCAGCATTATTCTTAAACATTAATTAATTTAAGGGAAGAGGTAATATTATGACTAATGAAAAAAGTACCATAATACACTATCAATTTAATACACTGAAACATATCGTTATTCTGTACTCAATCAGTGCTTTTCTGGCAGCATCTCTATTTATTTTCTTAAAACTAACCGGTTTCTTTCCGGAAATAAAATGGATGTCCCTAAATATATTTTCCGCACTTATGGTTATTGAAATAATCACTTTTAAATTATTATATGACCAGACCACAAAAGAAAACAATCATTCTTTTCAAACGTTTCAGGCACTTAAAATCATCGTATTGTTATTTTCCTATGCAAATTATTTGTATATCGGCCTTATGGTACCATCCCGGGAAATCTGGTGTTCTGTTTTTTATTTTATAATTGTAGGTGCTTTATTACTGGATACGAAATTAAATATTGCTTATATCCTGTTGGGTGTACTATCACAGGTGATTATTTTCTTTTTAAACCCATCTTCTCTGCCTGATGGAGGGCATATGATCAGAGAGTTAATTTTAAGAGCTGTAGTAATCGGCCTGATTTCTTTCGGTATATTTATTTTCACTTATTTTTCATCCAGAATCTTAAAAACCGTTGAAATCAATGAAGGGTCTTTGAAAGAACATAACGAAAAAAACAACATTTTATTTGAGAAAGTTTCCGAATATGTCCAATCCCTGCTTATATCCAGCGAAAATCTGGCGGCAATCGCAAACGAAGAGAGTGCATCCGTTGAAGAGATTGCTGATACCAGTAAAAAAGCTGCGGCGGATTCAGACAGGATGTTAAAAGGCATTGAGGAAAATAACCGAAGCTTAAATAACTTATTAAATTCTTGCGAATCCATAACTGATAAAATAAAAGATACAGAAAATAAATCCGCAGAATTAATAGAACTGTCAAATAATAATGGAAATTCCCTGAATAAGACCCTAAACATTATTGTTGATATTAAGAAGGATATTGAAAATACTTTAGACGCGACCTATATTCTTGAGGATAAATCCGGCCAGATTGATAATGTGTTGGAAATCATACGCCAGATATCCAACCAGACAAATCTGCTCTCCTTAAACGCTTCCATTGAGGCGGCAAGAGCAGGGGAACAAGGTAAGGGATTTGCCGTAGTGGCAGATGAAATCAGAAAACTGGCGGAAGATACAAATAATTCGTTAACCCAGGTAGCTTCCATCACCCAGGAATTTAAGGAAAGAGTAAACCAGGTTAAATCGCTAATGGCTCAAAATACGGAAAAAGTAAGTCACGGTAATACATTGTTAAATAATGCGGTACATGACGTAAACAATATGATTACAAGCCTAAAAGACTCGGGGCAAAATATTAATGAAATCAGCAGCCTTACCCAGACAATGCTTAGCGAAACTCAGAATACGGTGGTATTCAATTCAAAAATTACGGAAGCTACGAACCAGACAATTGATAGATTTAATCAGGTATTTGATTCCATCAATCAGAATCTGGCCACAAGTGAAGAACTTGCAAGCAGTGCGGAAATGCTAAATGGCATAGCTGAGGATATGAGCCAAATAATTAAAACGCTCTAACTGTATTATAAATATAATTTTTGCAATCCTCCTTTTACCAACCATTTAACTTGTTTCGCAACTACCTATTGATTACTTATCGGTCATGTCACATTTTGACATTTTTGTCATATAATTGTAGTGGGAATGAGTCTGGTTCATTCTTAAATCTCTTATGCGAGGAGCAATTATATGGCTTATACAAATTATAATAACCAGTATTGTAACAAAGGACAAAGACATGTTCATGAAGTTCAGGGAAGTGTTATGATTGCTGAACGTGAGGAAGATCCGCATAATCATAGATTTGCAACCGTATCCGGTGAAGCCATTCCTTACGGACAGGATCATTACCATGAGGTTGCATTCAGGACAGATTTTTATGAAGACCACTTTCATGAATTTTGTGGAAATACCTCGGGAGCAATTCCGGTTGGCAATAACCGCCATGTACATTTTTTAGAGTCGGTAACAACTGTAAATGACGGACACAGACATGAATTCAGAGTTGCAACCCTGATAGAAGATCCCATTGGTGAAAAATGTTAAGATCATAAACCGGTTAAAAGCTTTTTCTTTTACAAAACCACTTTTTTAATGTGCAATATGTAAACCGGTCAGGCATAATTCCTCGTTTGTAAATATTTCAGACAGTTCCTGGCCGGCTCTTCCGGGTCCGGTAATCTTTAAATCTAATTTTAATAATGAGTGAATACATACTCATTAATACTTCTAAAAATAAAAGGCCTTACTTTATATGCCTAAAATATAACCTATGATTTTCTACCATAAATCCATCCGGAGATGCCATAAGTAACTGCAGTAATTCCAAGACACCATATCAATGATAAAAATACATTGTTTCCTACGGGTAAATCCATTAACAGCGTACGAACACTTTCGTTAATTGGTGTGACAGGTTGATTTTCAGCAAGTAAACGTAATGCCTTTGGCATAGTTTTTGTTGGCACAAACGCAGAACTAATATAAGGAAAGAATAAAAACACATAACTAAATGCGCTGGCACCCTCCGGTGTTTTTGCAATTAACCCAAAAACGATTGCAAGCCAGGTCATAGCAAGGCTATACAGTAAAAGGATGCACACAGCCGCGAACCATCCTCCAAAACCTGCGACTGATCGAAATCCTATCAAAAATGCCAATACAAACAATACCACTGTTGAGATTATGTTCTTAATAATGGAAGCGAGAACATGTCCGGTAAGTACTACATTTCTTCCAATAGGCATCGTCCTAAAACGATCGATGATACCATTCTGCAAGTCTACATTCAGGCTTACGGCAGTTGTTCCTGCCCCATAACCTATGTTGATAAGAAGTATGCCGAAAATAACATAATCTATATAGTTATCATTTCCTGTTTGGATTGCTCCACCAAATACGAAAACGAACAAAAGTAATACTGCAATAGGCAAGAACAGCATAGTAAGCAAATTATCCACATTGCGTAGCGTATACATCATACACCGTTTGGTCATTGCTCCTATTTCTTTTATTTGTCTAATAAATTTCATGTCCTAATCCTCCTTTCCAGAATATATCTGGCTTAAAAAGACATCTTCTAAAGTCGGCTGTTTTTGCACAACACTCTTTACACGTATACCGGCATCCCGAAACTTAACAAGTAAGGTGGTTAACGCTTCTACACTTCCATCTGTCATTACAGTTAATGACAGACCCGCGTCATTGGAAGCTGCCGATTCAGCTTCCAAAATGCTTTGTGCCGGGCCATACTGTTTTTCATCAAACATAAGTTGAACGGCTCCGATGGGCAGTAAATTTTTAAGCTGGCCAACACTGCCCTCCGCAGTAATGATACCATTATTTAAAATGGCAACATGGTCGGCAAGGCGTTCAGCTTCTTCTAAATATTGCGTTGTCAGAAAAATCGTTATGCCCATTTGTTTTAACTTTATAACTTCCTGCCACATAGCTATGCGGTTTTGTGGATCAAGCCCAGTTGTGGGTTCATCAAGAAAAAGAATTTGCGGATTCCCCATCAGGCTCATAGCAATGTCCAATTTCCGGCGCATTCCACCGGAATATGTGCCGCTGCGCCGATTGGCGGCACCAGATAATTCAAATTGCTTAAATAATATTTCTGCCCGTTCTTTATAACCGGCGATATGCAAAAGTTGTCCAATCAAATACATATTTTCACGGCCGGTTAACAGTTCGTCTACAGCGGCATATTGCCCGGTCATACTAATGGATTCCCGTACTTTTTGCGGGTCCTTTTTTAAATCAAATCCGCAAATATTAATCTTACCTTTATCGGCTTGCAAAAGGGTTGATAGTATTTTTACAGTTGTAGTTTTACCGGCTCCATTGGAGCCGAGCAGGCAAAAAACACTGCCTTTCCGTATTTTCAAGTTAATGCCTTTTAGTACATCAACTCCCTTAAAAGACTTGTATAACCCGTTTATATTAATAATGTAATCTTGCATCACTAAAATTCCTTTCTACACAAGCAATATGGACGACAAAGATTCCGGTGCAGGGGCTTTGTATTCTTCTTTTAGAACCAATTTGAATTGACTGATTCCCTGTAACATAGAACAGAACAACAGGGCTAAATCATACGGATTACCAGGCCGACAAACTCTTTCGCTTTGCCCCCGTTCAACTAATTTTTTCAAGGCATCAAACATTTCTTTATCCCGCATTAATAAAGTCTGTAAAGCCGTACTTTGATTTCCGGAGGTAATGGCTTGCGTAATCAGCATGACACTATTGTTAAAGTCATCATTCTTCTCTACATCGGTTACTACTTCTTTACAAAAGTTCTCAATGATTTTTACCGGCGGAGCATCTGATAAAAATAATTTTGCCACCTCCGCTAAACCATCGGATGCTTCACTTACAAGTGCATCAAAGAGTTCTTCCTTTGTTTTATAATGGCGGTATAACAATCCTATACTTATACCTGCCAAATCAGCTATTTCCTGCACGTTTGTCCCCGCCAGACCCTTTTTTGCAAATAATTCTCCGGCTGCCGCAAGTATTTTCTCACGTGTTGCTAAACGCATTGCTTCAAACTGTTCTTTTGTGCGCGGCATAAAATTGCTCCTTTCAATGAGTGAATTTAAACTCATTATAAAATCGGTTATTTATTTTGTCAACAATAAAAGAATTAAAACTTCCTTTTGTACACTGCCCATTCCAGTCCTACTATCTTTATGTGGACAGCATTTGGGCTATTCAAAGAGATAAAAATATCTGCCAATTTTGATGAAATGACTTTTTAAGCTATCCAATAGAGAAAACGAGAAGGGGCTGTTGCAAAATTCAAAATATAACTTACTTGTGGGAGAATATGCTTTATATTTCGCGGATATTTTGTTGAAAGTATGTGCGAATGGCTCCAAGAAAGAGAATGGAGCCGTTTATTCGCGCGACTTGAAACAAAATTCAAGAAATATAAAGCATATTCTAGACACAAGTTTAGTAAATTGACTATTTTGCGACAGCCCCTTCTCAATTATTTACAAGCCTTTAAAATATTTATTAAATAACAATGTAACGAGTCCTAATGAAAATAAAACTAATATGATAAAATATTATCCGTCGTATCAATTATAATGGATGCTGCTATTTTATTCTGGCTGTTAACGTCTAATTTTTGCAGCAAATATTTCATCTTAGATTCAGGTATGGCCACACATCCTGCGGTATACTTATAAGGAGCCCTTTTAAGTTATTATGTTATTGCTTTATCATAAAGGAAGCTTCTTAAAAAGATTTCAGCATGGTCACAAGATGATATTTCCCTGCCTCATATTGCTGGTCATAGGATAAGCCCTGGGTATTATTATAATATTGTTTACATATGGAGAATGCAAATTCGTTTTTTCCCAAAAATTTTCTTACATATTCCATAGCAACATCAATCACATCCTCTCGTTCCGTTATATGATTAATCAAGCCATAGGAAAGAGCTGTTCCGGCATCTAATTCTTTTCCGAAAGCAATCATTTCCATACATTGCTTTCTGCTGAAATGGTTTCGTATTCCCATTAAGGAAATCATGGGAGCTAACTCATTATTAATTTCCGGTATTGAAAAACTGGAAGTCCGCACCGACACTGCAAGATCACAACATTCCAACAAACTTAAACCTCCGCCGCATACATCTCCGTTAACAGCAGCGGTTACCAGTTTAGGGAACTTCGCTATCTTTTGATGAAGCTTAACAAGCAGGTTTCCAAAATAAAGAATATCCCGGGAATTTTGCTGATAATAATCTCCAAGATCGCCGCCCCCGCAAAAAAACTCTCCCTTTCCCGTAAGAATTACAACCTTACAATTGTTATCATGTTCCGAATGTTCAAAGGCTTCCAATATTTCTGACATACAGTTTACGGATAGTTTGTTATTTGCATATGGACGGTTGATTTCAATGATGGAGAATTCATTTTTCCGATAGCAATTTATATTCTGATATTTCATACTAACTCCTTAGTCAGATTAAAGAGCGGATATAATCCAGTATTTCAAAGGTTTTCAATTCCGTCTGCATCTCTTTTAATTTTTTTTCATCTATTCTATCAGCAATATCAAAAATATAATCCATCCATTCAAAGGTTTTCTCCATGATTTTAACAGGATCATGCCTCTGGGGGAAAACATCGGCTGTAATCCAGCCATTATAATTTACTTTCTTCAAAGCCAGGGCAAACTCTATGTAATCCCAAAAGTTAACCGTACCCGGAACCATATCCCAATCCCAGTTTCTAAAATTATCATTAATATGAATATAAAATAAACGGTTGGTCTGCCCCAAAAAAGAAGCGGAATCAGCGGGAACCTCCAACGCCTGCAGGGCATGCCCAAAGTCTAATGTGACCCCTACATTGTCTTTTCCTGTCATCTGGGTAAAATATGCCATTTTCCCCGCATTATTTAACAGGCAGTGGATTCTTGGCTCGGATTGTTTATACTCTAAGCTTATTTTAATATCCCTGCGGTATTCCGCCGCTTCCCTGATTCCATCAAGGGTATATTGGAAAGCATCCAGATAGTCTGTCTCAAAAGGATAATCAACACCATCATTTAATAATGCACAAGTGACGACTCCGCAATTGAGCTCTCCGGCACAGTCCATCGCCCGTTTCATTGCATTTACCGCTTCTTTTCTGATCTCCGGATCCGGATTTGAGAAAGAGCCGTATCTCCACATAACGTCACCTTTCACATTTAAATTTACCGTGGAAACCCCTAAATGATAGGCATCCAATAGTTCTTTTAGTTTTTTGGCATTGGTAAAATTCTGGGGATAAACTACCTCCAGACCTGAACACCCTTTTACTCTGGAAGCCATCTCCACCATTTCTTCCATTGGGCGGACCGGCTGGTAATCGATAAAACGGTCCTGTACTTTTCCCATAAAACCTGTAATTATAGAATATTTTCTTTGCATAATATGCATTCCTTTCTCAATTATTTAATTATAAAGAGGTGATTGTAAAACAACATTTTTATATCTATCACCATACATCTGATACTTCAGTCTGAATCTGGTTTCCAGGGCTGTTGAAACAAAAAAATAGTATTAGCCCTGTGATATATTAGATAACTATATCGTTTCGCAATTACCTGTTGTTAAATATAACATCCTTAACTACAATTTCTCCATTATGTAAATAGATTTTAGCTGAGAACTTATTAACACTATCTTTCTTACTATACGGCTCCTGTTCCCAGGTAGTTAAGCTGTATAACATAAATGGCTCCGCAAAGGAAGTATAGATTAACTTTTCATCTTCATAAAATTCCACATAATTTATTTTTTCAGGATATCTGCTGGCCAGTTTTATATATCTTCTGCCTTCGATATCATTGTTATCTTCAAATCCCTGCAGATAAAATTCATTCTCCTGATCCGGTGTATTATATATGATCTGCTTTAACCGTTCTGCATAAAATTCATCTTCTCCTTTTGTAATCCCCCAGTCTGCCGGTGGTTCCTGTTTTGTCATGTTATTATAATATCCCCATGAAGTGTGAGTCGCTACTGAAATGGATAGCTGCCCGAACATCTGGGAATCTTCATTGCAGACAATTGGTTTATCCGAAGCTGTTTTCCTGATTCTGCGTATAAAATCATACAACTCCTGCCGGCGCAGCCCATTTCCGTGAATTAATATGACATCACTGTTTTCTATTACTTCTTTCTTACAAATGCCGCCTCCCCCACTGGAACCTACTGCGAATTTTCCTTGGGACCATTCTCTTGCAAAACGGATTAAACTTGCTATCCCTTCCCCGCTGTGAATAAGGGGATGTTTTGAAAATGCTCCCACATCGTGCTCATTTGCAACTTCAATAATGACATTGGTATAATTCAATTCACTTAAGAATTTAGATGCTGTCTTAACTGCCTCCATCAAGGCCACGCCGTCGTTTAATAAATGTTCCTGGGCCTGATACAGAAAACTGACGATTACCAGCATACCGATTTCATCACAGGCTTTTATAACCCTGATCAAACGCTGTTTGTAAGCCTCATCCATCTCTTTGCCGTCCGGTGAAAAGCTCCCCGTATTAATTACACTCCAATCCGAGTATGTATAGATCGGTCCTCCGCCCTGCAGGCCGACCGTAATTGCCCTTATTCCGCAATCGTACCAGCTTTTTAAAGCTCGGATTAAGCTTTCCGTATTCTCCTCTGCAGAATATACTTTCCCGAACCGGTCATATTTTCCGCTATTTTTTGGATTCCTGTCTTCAAAAATACCCTGGATAAAACGATTATTAAACAGTAATCCATGGATTTTAGAATTGCTCCCGGTTATATCAGAATAAGTCTTTTTCCCGTTAATATAAAAATCATCCTTTATAATTTCATAATGAGTTTTTGACATTTTCCATCCACCTTTCATAGTCAAAACGGATATTTTTAGGTCCGTTTACGCTGTGCCTATCCTTATACCTGCTATGCAGGAATTTCAGCGGCATTCACTCAGGTTTATAATCATTCCGTCCGAATCTGTGTAATTCTTACTACCCCGGGGTCACTAAAAGGATCATATGCATCTTTTGGAGTTGTAGACATGGTAAAAAAGACTGCCCCTCCTTTTCCGCCCTGAAACCAATGCTTTTCCCCTGGTAAAATTGTCAGGGTGTCACATGGCCCCATGATTATTTCATGCCTGCAGGTATAATATTTTTCTTTTTTATCCGGGATATGGCCTTCTTTTATGTTATTCTCGCCATCTACATATAATCTCAACTCACCTGAGATGATCCGAAGTGTCTCTTCTTTGCCGGGAATGTCATTTACCGGCTGATGCCAGTGTTCCGGCTCCGTCTGGTCCTCAAAAAGTGCAATTACCCTGCATGCCACTTTTTCAGTCTGGAATAACGTTAAAATCTGTGCTCCTTCCTCGCTCAGATTTGAAAGTCCAAAATCAGCAATATCCATAGTTTCAATATCTTTTTTACAGATTACCACACCTGCATTTATAATCATTTTAACTGCTTTTTCTCTTGCTGCCTTGTATTCTTTCTGTTTTAACATTCTTTTATCCTTTCTTACGGCCGGTTGACTACATTTACCGGGTTTCCTTCTATAAAAGACTTCACATTATCCACTGCAATATCCATCAGTCTTTTCCTTGATTCCCTGGGGGCCCAGGCTATGTGGGGAGTTATCAGACAATTTTTTGCTTTTAACAGCGGATTTTGGGGGCCGATTGGTTCGGTTGAAACAACATCGACTGCCGCATATGCAACCTTTCCCTTTTCCAGGGCATTACATAAATCCTGCTCCACAATTAACTGGCCTCTGGAAGTGTTCAAAATAATTACACCATCTTTCATGCCTTTTATGGAATCCTTATTTATCATATTCTTTGTGCTGTCAAATAACGGACAATGTAAAGAAATAACATCAGAGCAGGCAAACAATTCATTCAATTCGACCTGACGGCACCAGGCATCCTCCGAAGTTTTAATCCTGTCATAAAAAATCACTTTCATTCCCAGTGCTTTAGCAATTTCCCCAACTAAACGGCCTATTTTACCAAATCCGACTATCCCCATTGTTTTACAGGCTAATTCCATCAAAGGATAATCCCAATAACACCAGTCAGCATTATTCTGCCACTTTCCTGCTTTCACACTTTCAGAATGGCTTCCGATATGATGGCAGATCTCCAGCAGAAGTCCTATGGTAAACTGAGCCACGGCATAGGTACCATAAGTAGGGATATTCGTTACTGTAATGTGATAGTTATCGGCAGACTTAATATCAACAATATTATATCCGGTTGCCAATACCCCAACATAATCCATGGAGCAGGCTTTAAACACCTCTTCGGATAACGGTGTTTTATTGGTCAGGACAATTTTAGCATCACCGATCCGATCTATGATCTGTCCGGGATCCGTTCTGTCATATACGTAAAGTTCTCCCAACTCTCTTAACCTGTTCCAGCTTAAATCCCCGGGATTTAAGGTATATCCGTCAAGTACAACTATTTTCATAGGTTTCCTCCCTTTTAAGAAGACCAAATGCCGTTTTTACAATGTTCCCGACAGTAATGCCGTTTATTTTTAACAATTCAGAATAGGGGGCGGATTCTCCGAAACAATCCTGTACTCCAATACGTTTTACGGTTCCTGTCCCTGTTTCAGCAGCTATTTCACATACTGCGGAACCCAATCCGTTAAAAATGTTGTGATCCTCTACCGTAATAATTTTCCCCATATCTCTTAAAGCTTTTTCCACAGCTTCCCTGTCAATGGGTTTAATGGTATGCATATCCAGCACTCTGGCAGAAATACCGTATTCCATTAATTTTTCCTGTGCTTTCAGACAAATACTGACAACATCGCCATTTCCAATAATTGTGATATCATTGCCGGATTTTAGTTCCACAGCCTTTCCAATTTCGAATTCACTGTTTTCATCATAAATATAAGGAATGGCGTCTCTGGTAAATCTTAAATATACCGGACCTTTTCTTTTCGCTGCCAACGCAATCAGTTTTCTGGCCGAATAATAGTCAGCCGGCATAATTACCGTCATATTGGGTATGGTTCTGAAAATTCCCATGTCCTCTATACATTGATGGGAAGCCCCGTCGTTGGAAGGCGTCAGCCCTCCGTGGGAACATGCAATTTTCACATTCAAGCCGGTATAACAAATTTCCTGACGGATTTGTTCCAGGGCACGCATACTTCCAAATACCGCATAAGTCACCACAAAGGGAATTTTTCCTGTAGTTGCCAATCCTGCTGCTATACCCACAGCATTTTGTTCGGCGATTCCAACATTAATATGCTGCTCCGGCAGCTGCCTTGAAAATAATACCGTCTTACAGGACTTGGAAATATCGCAGTCTATTACATATAGCTCCTTCATTTCTTTTCCCAGTTTTAATATCTCATCCCCAAATGCATCTCTGGTTGCCTTTCCATTCATGATAATCCCACCTCTAATTCTTCCATTGCTGTTTCATATTCTTTCTCATTGGGTGCCTGGCCATGCCAAACAGGTACATTTTCCATAAAAGATACGCCTTTCCCTTTTACCGTATTGCAAACAATACATTTCGGTTTGTTATTCTTTTCGGCTTTCATATCATCTAAGGCCTCTACTATCTCTTTCATACAATGACCGTTTATTCTAATAGTATCAAAACCAAACTCCTTAAACTTTCCCGCCAGATCCAGAGTGGGCATAATATCTTCCGAGCATCCGTCGTTTTGCAGATTATTATTATCAATAATCACAACCAGATTATCCAGACGGTATTTATTTGCAGCCTGGCAAGCTTCCCAAACCTGCCCTTCGTTGCATTCCCCATCGCCTAATAAGGTATAAGTCATATAATCCCTGTGGTCTCGTTTCCCCGCTAAAGCCATTCCAACCGCACAGGAAATTCCCTGACCCAATGAACCGGTAGAAATATCGATTCCGGGACACCTTTTCATATCCGGATGTCCCTGTAAAATTGAGCCTTGCACCCGTAATGTATTAAGGTGTTCCTTGCCGAAATATCCCCGGATAGCCAAAGCGGAATACAGGGCAGGGCAAACATGGCCTTTTGAAAGGATAAAACGGTCCCTGTCGGTCCACTTCGGTTCCTGGGGATTAATATTCATTACCTCAAAATACAGGGCGGTAATAATATCCGCGGCAGACAAGGATCCCCCCGGATGACCGGATTGTGCTTTATAGATCATTGTCAGCGCTGTTTTACGAATTTCTTTAGCCTTTATTTCTAAATAATTAATTCTACCCTCTTGATTCACAATTGCATCTCCTTAAGTATAAAATAAGTAATCATAAGACATAATACGTACTACCTTTTATTTATAAATAAAACTGCCTTTCCGGCAGCTCTATTTAGCCTTACAAATAAGTCCTTTCTTCTCAGCAAAAGCGTAAACGGCAGGCCAGGAACTTTATATACGCTCTCTCCAGGTAAGCAGGGAATTTGAAACAACTTCGCTGATTTTCGTATAATCTTTATTTTTAATGCATTCAACTATAACCTCATGATAATCCGGCGCCAGGGAATTGACCCTCTCCAAATGGATATTTTCTCCTATGGATTGCTTTAATATTTGGTAAACACCTTTTGCTATCCGGATAAAGAACGTATTTTTGCAGGCATCAATCAACAGCATATGAAATTCATAATCGTATTCTTCCGCTGCTTCCGTATCATTGTTGTTAATGGCCAGACGCATATTCCGGATATTTTGCTCCAATGCATCAATTTCCTCACTAGTTATCTTAGTAATCACCAGCCGAACAATGGATTCATCCAAAACCTGTCTGAGTTCCAATAATTCACTGCTGGTACTCAAATCAAAAATCAGGCTATAGATAACTTTATCAAACGTATTTGGATTGATCTGTGAGCAGACATAGGTCCCGTCACCACGCTTAATTTCCACAATTCCCATTGCTTCGAGTATCTTCATGGCTTCTCGGAGTGAATTCCTGCTGATCTGCATCTCTTTAATCAGTTCATATTCATTGGGAAGCTTGGAGCCTACCTTGTAATGTCCATTGGTTATTAAATCTATGATTCTTGTTACTACCTGCTGTACTATTGACTCTTTGCCTATAGGCGGTAAAGAGTCTTTCTTTGCTTCTGTCATTTACTCCACCTCCATGATTTTCTTAATGTAAATTTACTGTAACTATTCTCCTGCATATATTATATTGGTTTTAATGAATCAAAGCAATCATAAGTCGGTGCGGGTAAATAGTTATAACTTTTTTCTATTGCTTTATACCGGTCGAAGCAATGCTTTGTACAATGTATTTTTGCAGAAAAACAAATACCATGGCCAGCGGCAAAACACTTAAAATCGATAAAGCCGTTGATATCCCCGCATGTACCTGTCCGCTGGCTCCAGACATATACCTGATAAGGCCTAACTGAATGGTATTTAATTCATTTTTGCTTAAGACAATCATAGGCCATAATAAATCATTCCAATTATTCACTACATCCAGTATGGCCAGAGTGGCAATAATTGTCTTCATCAAAGGAAGAAATATCCGCACATAGATCGTAAATTTACTAGCACCGTCAACAACGCCGGCATCATATAAATCGTCGGGCAAATCATCACAGAACTTTTTTATAAAAAAAGATAAATTGCATTTGTCATTACACCCGGCAGAAGAACTCCTAAAAAATTGTTGGATAAGCCTATGCTTTTTATAATATTATACATTGGCATCAATTTACTTTCATATGGTACCATCATGCTAGATAAAATAAAAATGAGAATTATATTTTTCCCAGGAAATTTACCTTTTGACAAGCAAAAACCAGATAGCGTCGCAACAAAAATATTCAGGATTAAACTGATTAATACTATAATTATCGTATTAATCAAATACCGAATAATCGGCACATTGGAAACCGCCATCTGATAATTAAATAAGCTGGGGTTTCTCGGTAACAGTCTGGGAGGGTATGGCAGGGAGTAGGTATCAAGCCTGTCAAAACTGGTACTCACCAGCCAAATAAAAGGAAGAATAATCAAAAGACAAATTATTGATAAAATAATATAATAAAAAAAATGTATTTTTTTAAATCTGATATTTAGTTTATCTTCCATTACCTTCGTCCCGCCTTTCTTTTTAAAATACTGCCGAATCTAAAATTTTCTTTCTCCGTTAAATAATAATTCAAGGCTGTAATCAGTAAAATAATTAGAAACAGAGTTACTGAGGCTGCACTTGCCAGGCCGATATCCTTATAATTTAAAGTAGAAAAAGATTTTTTATAGATATAAAGCATCATCGTATTTAATGCACCGGAGGGACTTCCGTATTCACCGCTTACAGCATAAACTTCAGCAAAACGTTTTAAGGCACTGATTGTAGATGTAATCAACACATAGGTAAAAGTATTTTTCATACAAGGTATTGTAATGCGGCTGAATTTTTTCCATTCATTGGCTCCATCTATCTCTGCCGCTTCATAAAGTTCCTTTGATACAGTTTGTAACCCGGCAAAAAACATTATAATATTATATCCGACACCTTTCCAGATCGCCATTGTTACAACAGATTCTCTTGCCATACCGGGATCGTTAAAAAATCCTTTCGGAGCAATTCCGAAAAAGGATAGAAAATAATTGGCAATCCCATCTTCATCCGGCATGAAGATGTATTTAAAAAGGATGGCAACTGTAACCATCGACATAATCATGGGCAGCAAAAACACTACTTTAAATATATTTTTTGATCTGGGTATGCTATTTAACATATTGGCAATTACAAATGCAATAGGAATATTAAAACCCACTCCCAAAACTGCCATATAAAGGGTATTTATGATTGATTGGCGAAATTCGGTATCATGGAACATAATATCATAATTTACCGTTCCGATAAATATATTTTTCATATTTTGAAAACTATCCGTAAAAGTATTTACTAAAGGGTAAATATTAAAGATAAAGGTACCCAGGATAGGAATAATTAACAGAATATACCAACTAACATAGTTTTTCAATCTATTTTTTTTCACAATTAACTCTCCTTATGGATAAGGCTGCTGCAAAATAGCCCTTTTATGTTTGCTTCGGCTATTTTACAGCATTCCCAGATATCAGTTATTGTCCTAATTGTTTTTTCGTATTTTCTACCCAGTCATTAACGCCTTTATATAATTCTTCCCTTGCCTGTTCCGGTGTGACCTGTTTAGCAATTACCTGACTTAAAACATTCTGCATTGGAGTTCTCCAGAACCAATAGTCATCTGTAATAAACATTGTTTTCAGTTGGTTTTCATGTCTTTTTTTATTGATATCATATTCCATACACTTCATTCCGTTAAAATCTTTTAAAGCCGTCAGTTTATCTTTCGCATAATTTGTTAAGTAAAAATCATTTATAGCTTTATTCGTAGCCAATGCCTTAATAACTTTCCAGGCTAGTTCAGGATTTTTTGCATTTTTAGTAACCGCATACCTGAAAAATTCCGGAAATCCCTGCATTCCACCGCTTCCTGTAGGAATCGTTATCGGTATGAAACGATCCGTAATCTCTTTTTTATCCGCATATATATATTTAAGCATGGAACCGGATATGGCATTAGTATCAAAATTGATGGCAATATCATTATCCTTGGTAAAAAATTTTTCTGAACCTGAATTTGTTGCTATTCCTTCCGGTGAGACCTTAACGATACGTTCCATATTCTGAAAGAAATTTAATACTTCCGGTGATTCCTTAATATAATCTACATATTGGCTTTTATCCATTTCTGATAATAACATTGTGTCACTGGAGTATGATTTTACCGCATCAAAACCGATCGCGTTCCATTCCATCCACATAGATGCAATATATGCACCATAATTTTTTGCTCCCGTCTTAGGATTAACGCCATTCATCTGTTCTGCTTTTGATATTAATTCTTCATAGGTCACATTATCACCGGGCAGTTCAACACCCCAGTCCTCAAATAGCTGTTTATCGTAAACAAATATATTGCTGGCCATAGTAACCGGCAATCCAAAAATCTGTCCGGTTGCTTCGGGATAATTAAAGGATTTATATGTCATATAATGTACGGCAGGTTCAATGAAAATATCATCTAAATTGTCAAGATTAACCTCTGTATCTTTTTCTAAAAATTGTCTATGGTCAACAAACCAGTCCGGTGCCATAACCTGATTGGTATAAAAACCGATGTCAACTTCCTCTGCTGCAATGGTGGCTTCCATTTTCTGTATCCATCCGTCCCATGGAATACTTGTCAGCTGAATATCTACGTCCGGAATCTGTTCTTCCAGAATTTCTTCGAAAGCCCCCAGGCTTAATGATTTAATTCCGGAAATGGGATCAATTGTATCCTGGTCATTAATTCCCGGGACTATCATTCTTACAACGGGTTTATCTCCGGATGCCGTATTTGTGTCAACTGAATTTGTTCCTGTTTTCTCATCCTGCTTACCGCATCCTGTCAACGTACCGGATATCATTGCTATAGTAATGATTATACTAAATAATTTTTTAAAGCCGTTCATAAATAAACCTCCTCCTTTTGCCATGAAACCCCCGGAAAGCAGGAATCACAACACATAAATTTACATTTTTAACTATTTAACTGAGCAACCTACAACTTTTTACTATCTTTTCCCTACTAGTTAAATATACTTCTGCAACCCACTCTTCACCGGCTTTCGTTCCTGTCACAGCACCCTGTAACCAGTTACAAATAAAATGAATCATAAAAGGATCATCATAAGATGCAGCAAAGTATTCTCCATTACGGTAAAATATTACGTGATCAATTTTTTCAGGATATAAGCTTGCAAGACGGATCCAACGTTTTTGCTCATATGTCATATCCGGTTCCAGCCCCTGCAAATAAAACTGATTTTCAAAAGGTATCTCATCGGTTTTTATACCAAGTACTTCAGCCATTCGATGGGCAAAGAACAGGTCTTCACCGGAAGTAATGTGCCAATTGACCGGCGGCTCCTGTTTTGTCATATTATTGTAATAACCCCATGAAACCTGCATTTTTGATGTAACCTGAAGCTGGCTTAAAGCCTGGGAATCTTCATTGCAGACTATAGGTCGCAATGGTTTTATGCTTTTTGCCTTTTGAATCAGATTATATAATTGCTGCCTTGTCTGTCCATTCCCATGAATCAAAATTACGTCGGATACCTCCGCAATCTTTTCTGAAAAATATCCTCCTGTCCCGCTGCATCCTACAGGAATTCCCCCTGATTCCTCCTTTGCCGTTTTAATTAAATCCACCACTCCTTTCTCTGTATATACAATTGGATGAATTTTGAAATCATCCACATTGTGTTCGTTTGCTATCTCAATGATCACATTGGTAAACTTCATGTCACGAAGCCAGTTAGATGCCTTTTTTACTGCGTGTTTAACGGCTTCATCATCTTTTAAAAATCTTGTCTGTGCGCCATACAGGAAGCTCACAATTACAATCATTCCCAGTTCATCCGCCGCTCTTATAAGCTTCTCCATCCTCTTTAAATATCCTGGTTCAACTTCCTTACCGTCAGAAGAAAAAGGGTTATTGTCTATACTGTAATTGTCCATAGTAAAACAAGGACCGCCTCCCTGAAAGCCTACCGTAAACCCACGTAATCCATATTGGTACCATTCAGGAAGTGCTGTAATCAGTTCCTCCGTATTTTGCTCTGTGTCAAAATTTCTTCCAAACCGGTTGAACCGGCTTTTACCAGCCTTATCGTCAAAAATTCCCTGAATAAACCTTGCATTCATTAACAATCCCCAAGCATCCGGATTACTGTCTTTTATTTGGCTGTAGATAAGACTGCCGTTAATATAAAATTTATCACTTTTAATGCTTAATACCGTCTTTCCCATTTCTCCCTCCTTATTCATATTACGTAATACGTCCTACCTTTTTAATTATGCTTATACCTTTCAACCTTTCTATGTATATACCCTTTTATATCAATCCTCTCTTCTGTCACGAAAACCTGTTAATAAATGTCACCTAAACATCCTACGTATTATCTATAATATAACATCATAGCTCTATATTGTCAATCATAAATTACTAATAAATAATGCCAATTTTATTGGCTAAGAAATCGCAGAAGATTCGGAATTCTTTTCGAACTGATACCTCCTTTTAATTCTATTTGCAGTTGACTATACAATGCAATTCTTTACATCGTATATATTCTGAGGCCTGTTTTTAGATTTCTTCTGCTTCGCCCTTGCTTATGGTATTTAAATTATTACCGATACCAAGCTTCCGCACATGGCGGCATGCATCGCAAAGGTAATATGATTATACTGTCTCAAAAACTATAAGGGACTGTTGCAAAAATAATGCAACAATCCCTTTAATTACAGCAGATTTTTTAGTTCTTATCTTTTAATAGCTTTCTGATGGATCCTAATGAAAATAAAACTAATATGATAAAATATTATCCGCCGTATCAATTATAATGGATGCTGCTATTTTATTCTGGCTGTTAACGTCTAATTTTTGCAGCAAATATTTCATCTTAGATTCAGGTATAGCCACACATCCTGCGGTATACTTATTATTCGTATAACAATGTAAAAATATTGCAGAACCTTTATGCGGCACATTCCCAGGATTATAATTTAAAATTAATGAATATTTATAAGCTTTCGGATAGTTATACAATTGTTCTCCATAAGACGAATCCCAATCCTTTACTACTTCTTGGGTCTGAGAATATCCGTCTTTACTCTTTGAAGTAGAAACAAATCTATTATAATACTTACTATTCGAATCACTTACCAGCCAATGCGTTTCATTTACTTTTACATAAGGTACTTTAGCATTACCTGGTTTAGATGCCACCCCAAATGCAGCTGTGAAATTAAATAAACCAATGGGTGTTTTGTTATCTCCTTCTTTTGTCTTGCCAATACCGTTTTTACCTATGTAGCCAATGGTGGAGAAGTCTAAAATCCATTGCCCGTTCTTATCTTTACTATAAAAACTTACATTAGCCGTTGTATTGTTTGCCTTATCAACCGAAACAATAATGACTTGTTTGCCGTTAATTTTTAAAGAACCGATTTTGGTAGCAGGTATGGATGCCGGCACTCCATTTGCATTGATACCTCCGCGTTTAATTAATGAAAAATGACTTAAAATAACCTTACCATCTTCTTTCTTGTATGACTTTATTTTATAATAGTATCCATTGCCAATACTCACATTGTCAATAAATTTATCATCTTTTGTATCTTTTACCAAAGTATAAGTTCCATTATATTCTGATGCCCGATAAACTCTATATCCATCTTGGTCAGAAACTTTTATCCAGCTTATTTCCAGCTTGTTATTGCCGGTTTTCTTAATATTAATTATATTCATATTACCTGAAGCAAGAACAATTGCAGGATTATTAAATAAAATTGAGCAAATAATGATTAGTAATATAATTTTATGCATAAAAAACTAGTAATTTCCCTTATAGTATTTTGTAGTATATTCTTGAGTGACAAAAAATACATTTTTTCTACAATATTTTCAACTTATTATATAACAACGAATCAGTTTGTCAAGTTTAAATGTATAAGTAAGTAGTCGTGTAACAGCGTTCCCATCAGAAGGCGGTTCTTATCACTGGCTATATCCAGAACCATACCCTGTTTATATATTCAGAGAGTGCTTCAGCCCGGTTCTTCCAGCTGTGTAAAATTCTCGACTTTTGATAACCGGCCTCTGCTATGCCCGCAGCTTTATCCGGGTCACTTAATAAATCACCTGCAATCTTCGGAAGCTTATCCATGGATGATAATGAATAAAGTACAATTTCTTTCCCCTCATTAAATTGATCTGTTATGTAAGTACTGCCGTCACTTAAACTGACTGATTTACTTAACATGGTATTAAAGATACGGTCATGGGCTCCGGCTTTAAACCATGGCATGACATTAAGGGAAATCCGGGAATCCAGCATATTTAAAATACATTCCTGTGACTCAATCCCCCCATGGATAATTAAATTACTCTTATTCCTGCATTCAAGCAAATCCCATCCTTTTCCAAACACATCAACCCTAAATCCGTTATCCACAAGTGTTTGAACTGCCAAAGCCCGAAAATGGAATCTTACATAAAGATCAATAAATATCATAGAAGCCATAGCATTTTTTAAATCTTCTTCCGTTAAATCGTTAATCTCTGCTCTGGTTTGGTATTCAATAGCCTCTTCTATGGTCTTATCCGGATTGTTTATTAAATTATCAATTATGTTATGATAAAATAAAGAATAATCGTCATCAATACGGTTAATGTATTTATCAAATGTATGAGGCGGCGTATAATTGCCGGTAAATACGATATCATATTTTCTTGCTGTATAAGGAATATAGTTATCGGTTATCTGAGTGCCGGCAAGTGGTAAAAAAGAAACATATTTTATGTCAGGAAAAAAACGTTCCATATATTTTATATGATTTTGGTCAATGCAAAATAAAACATATCTTAACGGGGGTTCTTAAAAAATTCATGGTAATAGAATGGATGATCCACAATGATATTTACACACAAAATCTCACGCTGGTTCCAGAATAATTCTCCATTTTCCATGAGGAAAATATCTTCATTGTTAAGACCTATGAAATTAAACGTTATCATTACCGTATTCTCTTTATCACAAAACCAGATAAGATTATTTATTTCTTGATAGCTATTATTAAAATCAAACAAATAAACCTCATATCCCAACTGGACAAATGCCTTTGCAAGCTGTTCCGAGAAGTATCCAAGGGTTTCGATTTGACCTTTAAAGAGGATTATTTTTCTTACTCTGCTAATTTCTGACATGAATTAATGCCGCCTTCTTAAAATTATTATTAGTAATATTTTTAATTGCTTTACGTACTAAACTATTTTATCGGATATTTTATGAAATTCTATAACAGGCGTCAGAAAGAGTATATAAGACAGCTGTTTTTGTCTATAACACCAAAAGTACACTAAATTACTGAATCTCCAATCATTTAAAGTTACATAAACATAACCTATTTATATATTACATATGATTAGCCCGATTATTTTTTACTTATTAATTGAATTTTAATTTTATTAAAATTGTCAATTGCTCCAGAATAAGATATAATAGGACTAGTTATATTTATGTGATATAGCGGAGGTTAATATGAGCAGAAAGAACTTTTCAAATTTAGGGGACGATATCAAAGACATTGTCCAAGATGCAGTTAATACGATGAACTTTCAACAATTAAACAGAGATATAGGAAATACTGTAAACGGTGCTTTAGATGAGGTACGAGGTGCACTGGGTATTAATAGAGACAGACAGAACCGAGACATAAACGGTGGCAGGATGGACTGGGATGTAACCCGAGGTAACCGCCGTTGGAACAGGTCAGATCAGACTTATGGACAGGCTCAAAGACAGAATAACCGCACCGAACGTAATTATAACCGGCAAAGGTCCGGACAGGCACCCCCTCAGCCTGTTAATAATCAGTATAAAATGCGGCAAAAGAATAGCAATAATGGAGGCAGCTATCCCCAGGTTCCGGTGGGCAGAGTTTCCAGCATCCTTCTTACCGTATTTGGAAGCATAGGATTCGGAGGAGCAGGAATTTCGGCATTTGTATTGGCCTTAATCGGCCAGCTGACCGGTAATCTGAATTTCTTCGGAACAATTGCTTTAAGTCTCCTTCCCATACTTTTTATCAGTATATTCCTAATGGCAAGGGGTTCCAGGATACGGAAGCGTCTTAAAAGGTTCCGCCGGTATCTTGCGACATTCCGGAACCGCAGCTACTATTCCATCAAGGAATTGTCAGCGAATACCTTATTAAGCCAGAAGTTTATTTTAAAGGATTTACGGAAAATGATATCCTTAGGTATGTTTCCCGAAGGCCGTATTGATGACCAGGAAACTTGTATCATGCTAAACCGGGAAAGTTATGAACAATATCTGGAACTCCAAAAGAGTATACAGATGCGGAATCTGGAAGAACAGGAAAAAAGCAAAAATGCGGTAAAACAGGGAAGCGGGCAGGAAATGTCCCGGGAAACCTCTGGGTCACAAGGAATGAATCCAGAATTAAGAAAAGCCATTGAAAACGGCAGGAACTGTATCTTTAAGCTTCGTGAAGCCAATGAGGCAATTCCCGGAGAGGAAATATCCAGAAAATTAGACCGTTTGGAAGAAGTGATTGGTAAAATTTTTAACTACGTGGAGCTTCATCCGGAACAGCTTCCGGAAATAGAAAAGTTTATGGAATATTATCTTCCTACCACTTTAAAATTAGTAAATGCTTACCGCGAATTTGACACTCAGTCCGTACAGGGTGCAAATATTACTTCGGCAAAAAGCGAAATTGAAGCTACATTAGATACGATTAATCTTGCATTTGAAAAATTATTGGACAGCCTTTTTGAAGATGCGGCAATGGATGTCTCTACCGACATATCTGTATTAGAAACCATGCTTGCCCAGGAAGGACTGACAAAGGAAGATTTTAAAGTGAAATAACTATGATTTCATTATAGAGTTCTTCGAAAGAACTTTAGCCTATTTGAATCAATTTTAACTTAATCCGTATTCTTTAAATTAATTCAGGGCCAATTAGAAATTTATTACACTTTATTAAAACATTTTTAATAATTTTTAAGGTACTACCTCAGCTTACAGTAAGTGTGTAAGTTAAAAGAAGGGTTGAAAGAAAATATAAATGAGAAAGGAATGCCACAATCGATTCTTTCTGCCTTTTATTTTAACAATAGAAGACATGATATCTGATTCTATTGAATGTGGCAGTAACACATCTGCGAACCGATGTGTTATACAATGGTATTATTATGAATGATGAACTGCTAAAAACGAAGCACCAATCTTAACCTTTGACCCCTTCGGTGAAGAAACATCAGAAACTAAGTTAGCAAATCAGGAGCCGGCAAAACCGGTGGCTGTGGAATTTGATGAAAGTACACTGTCTCCGGAAGAGCAGAAGATGGTAAATGATTTTGCAGGAAAAATCGATTTAACCCAATCAAGCCTTATCCTGCAGTACGGTGTAGGAGCTCAGAAAAAAATTGCAGATTTTTCCGAATCTGCTCTCAATAACGTAAAAACAAAAGATTTAGGCGAAATTGGTGAGATGCTTTCCTCCGTCGTATTGGAACTGAAGAGTTTTGATAGTGAAACGGATGAAAAAGGTTTTTTAGGATTATTTAAGAAAACCTCCAATAAAATTACCGCCATGAAAGCTAAATATGATAAGGCAGAAGTAAATGTCAATAAAATCTGCCAGGTACTGGAAAGTCATCAGATACAGTTACTAAAAGACGTAGCAATGTTAGATAAAATGTATGAAATAAATAAAACCTATTTCAAAGAACTCTCCATGTACATTTTAGCCGGTAAAAAGAAACTGTCCCAGGTTCAGAACGAAGAACTTCCAAAACTGGTTGAAAAGTCAAGTAGAACCGGTCTTCCCGAAGATGCACAGGCTGTTAATGACCTAACGGCTATTATAAACCGGTTTGAAAAGAAAATACATGACCTGGAATTAACCAGAATGATCTCCATTCAGATGGCTCCCCAGATTCGCCTGGTCCAGGGGAATGATACCATGATGGCAGAGAAAATACAATCCACCATTGTAAATACCATACCTCTTTGGAAGAGCCAGATGGTCCTTGCCCTGGGTGTTGCCCACTCCGGCCAGGCTGCAAGAGCCCAGAGAGAAGTAACCGATATGACCAATGAATTACTTAAGAAAAATGCGGCTACCCTCAAGATGGCAACCATTGAAACAGCCAAAGAATCGGAACGAGGCATCGTAGATATCGAAACACTTAAGGCTACCAACGAATCCTTAATTTCCACTCTGGATGAAGTACTTCGTATCCAGACAGAAGGCCGCCAAAAGAGAAAAGAAGCAGAAGTTGAATTAAACCGTATTGAAAATGAACTGAAACAGAAGCTGTTGAATATGAGTAATAAGTAATTTCTAAAAGTACACCGTAACAGTACTAAATCCACTTTAATATTTTCATAAAATATTTACCTCCGATTTTTTGGTGCAAAAACTAAATGAAAATTACATTTATATTTATTATATTAAACTATTCATATCCATTTGGACTTAGTGCACCAGAATTGCAGGGGGTTTATTTTTATTTAAATTAAAAAAAATCTGACCGATAAAATCAGCGGTCAGATTTTTTTACTTTTATTATTTTTACATGCCTAAAGATTGCCACAGTAATCGTATCTAAGTATTCTTAATATCTTAGATTCTTAATGTCTTAGTATTCTTAATGTCTTAGATTCTTAATCGTAACCGTCAAATAAGTCAGTGTCGATAAAAATAGCCAACCTTCTGCTATTCTTAAAGGTTGGCTATTAGCGACATATCTTTTGAATCATAGGATCCCATGGCATGTAATCTTCCAAAAATTCAGGATATTGAAGAAAAGCCGTACCAGGAATATCACTTAAAATAAACTGTATATATTTATAAGCATTGATACCATTTGCTTTCGCAGTTTCAATCAAGCTATATACGCTGCACTGGCCTCAGCTCCTTTAGGGCTTCCTGAAAACAACCAGTTTTTTCGTTTATGCGCTAAAGCACATAATCGGAATTATGTGTTCAATAAAGTTATGTGCTGCAATGACTTATATCGGAGTGCTTCATCATAAATCACTGCAGCTTAACAGCACATAAATTATAACGCATTTAAGAAAGCAAGGATATCATTTGACGGCTTATACCAAAATGATGAATCTCCTGCAGTTCCAGCTTGCTCCATGGCTTTTCTTTTAGCTCTATATCGGCAACCATATATTTGTGGGTTGTTTCGATACTTGTGTGTCCCAGCCAGATTGCTATGGTTGATATATCGACTCCGGCTCTTAGGAGATTCATTGCAACCGAATGTCTGAACGTATGCGGAGTGATATTCTTTTCCCGAAGTGTTGGTGCTGCTTTAGATGCTGCTTTTACAATCTTATTGATCCGGAACCTTACTCCCGACCTAGTAAGGTTGTCTCCATTTTTATTATTAAAGATTGCATCATCCTCTTTAATAGCATTTGCAGATATATATTTTGCCAGATATTCGGCCGTATTTTTCCACAACGGAACGATACGTTCTTTTCTTCCTTTACCGTGTATCTTAATGCAGGTACGTCCCGGAAGATCTGCGTCCTTTACATCAGAGTATTTTAAGGACAGCATTTCAGATACCCTGGTTCCTGAATTATAAAGGATCAATAGCATCAGTTTATCTCTTGAACCTAAAGGAGTAGATGTATCACAAGTGTCCTCCATTGCCTGGAATTCATCTTTAGAAATAAAGTCCATGGTCGGAATCTCATGTTTTTGCATGGGAACCATGAGTGAACGCTTAACAATTCCACTGTATTCTGGCTCAATTTCAGCCACATATTCCATAAATGAGCGAATCGCAGCAAGACGATTGTTGATAGTTACACCTTTATTACCTCTTTTGTTCTCCAGATATTCACAGAATGCCTGAATATACTCAAGGTCAAAATATTCAAGTTTTACAGAAACTGCGTTAATGTTATACTTTTCAGAAAGGAACGTGATGTATATTCGAAACGTATCTCTATAAGAATTTACGGTTTGACCGGAAACCTTGCGCTGTTGTATTAATCGCCGTAGGAAATAATTCTGCAATAGTGCCTGAAATGTTGGAAGGTCAGCTTTCATCCTGATCACCTCCGAACATTTCTTCATACTTTGAGCAGCCAAGCTCGAGCATTCCAGGTGTAGCAGAAAGATACCAGTAAGTGTCCGCTGGTTTTACATGGCCTAAATAAGTAGATAGCACATGCAGATTGGCATTAACATCAATACCTTGTTCCGTCCATCTCTGTATTGTATTACAAGCCATTGTATGTCTGAAATCATACAATCTGACATTTTTATATCCAACAGGTTCTGCATTAATGCATCTTCGGATTAATTTAAAAGCATCCTCGACAGACCTGAGGCTGATTGGAGTGCCGCCTGTATTATAAAAGAAGGCGTCATCCAAAGATCGAAGCCCTATCTTGCTTTCAATCCAGGACTTATAATCAGTTAGTTTCTGCACCACAGATTCCGTTATCGGGACAAACCGTCCTTTTGAAAACTTTGTATTTCGAATACAAAGAACACCACTGAGAGATCCACATCGCTTATTATCAAATGGATTGGTTCCGATGGGCGCAGTCCTGTTGACCACAATAAGCCAATGATTATTTCGATTGTTTTGGCTCGGATCCCGTCGGGAGAATAAAGCGTTTTACAACGTTTCATCAGCTGAAGCACTTCACCTTTTGTATAAATATAAGGGACTGGTCTGTCATGGACATTTTTATAGATCAGGTCATATATGGCTTCTGCCTGGTCATCAAATGTTGTAGCATACTTGGAGAAAGGTCGTATTGCTTCAATCTTCCTGCCTCTGGTTTTGTCTGAAGGCTTGCCATTTGAAATCCACTGGAGCACAATATCTCTTGTTAATGGCCCATCGTAATCATAATCTAACGTATATCTGACAAAGTTTTTCAGGACGCCTTCTTCATGTTCAAGTTTAAATCCAAGACTGTGTTTATATTCAAGATATTCGATTAGCTGCCTTGAAATTCTGTTTTCATTCATTAGAATCACCTCCCGGCCAGGAAACAGCAACGCTTCGAAGAGAATCAAAATCAACTTTCACATAAGCAGTAGTTGAATCAATTGATTCGTGACCAAGAAGATCGGCTGTAAGTTTCAGTCCAATGCCACTGTTATAAATATGAGAGGCGGCTGTACGGCGTAACGCGTGTGAGCCTTTCCACCAGCCAGAGATATTTTCTTTTTGAAAGGCTTCCCTAACAACACGACGAACACAGCCTAGATTCATCGGAAGGTAGCTGTGAAGATATTTACGAATGAACAACATATCTATTTTTACTTTAGGTCTTTCAGATAGGATATATATTTCTATCATATGACCTAAACTACTTGGGAGTGGAAGCTCTCTGTCATGAGCATTTTTTGTATCATGAAGTTTTATAGTTCCTTTACTCCATGAAATATCTGTAAGTTTCAGGTTCGCTACTTCAGAACAACGCATACCGAGATCCAACATTAACAAGATGATGATCCTATTCCGATTATCGTTCTTTTGATTTACGGGATGATGATCCCGAAGCCTTTTTTCTTCATCTTTTGTTAGAACAACTGGGACTTTCCCTTTCGCCCAATCTGCTGGTGCTAAAGGAAGTTCAATCAGAGACTCGTTTATTGGATACCCTTTATATTCAAGGAATCGGAAGAAATTTCGCAGAGAAGTAACATATCTGCCGATACTTGACGTAGTTAAGTCTTGAAACGCAATGCATACGTAATCTCTTATATCATGTGCTTTTAGTTTTGAAAGAGATTCATATGTTGTATCTCCAAGATAGCACAGAAATGCTTTTATATGCTGGCATTCAGACTTAGTAGATTCAGATGTAATACGTTTGAATTCAGTAGAATAAATGAAAAAATCATTTAAAATGTCAGCATAGCCTGATTGTGTATTCGTTTTTTGAACATAATCCTTGTAGATGGTTCCTGTTTTTAAAAAAAAGAACTGTCTGGCGGCGGCTCTAATGTTATGCATGGTTGAAGTCTTCAGGGTTGGTTCTAGTGTTTTCAATGTACTGTTTATGTGCTCATAAAGTACATTCGGATCATCAGTATCCCAAGTATCAGAAACGATTTCCAATGCTTTGGAATAACTATGAATTGTTTGTTCAGCATATCCTTTTGTTTTAAGGAATGCAGAAAAGGTCTCAATCGATCGTTGATTCATGGTTTGCCTCCTTTTGTAATATTACTTAGTGACAAAACCATAATAGCATTAGCTATTAAAAGCACATAACTTTATTGAACACATAATTCCGACCAATGGTAAATGGACGGATGCTGTTCTCGGCTAAGTTATTGGAAATACTACAGTTTCCATCAAGAAGATAATTCATCAAACCTTCTTTCTGATTTGCAGCATATTGAAATGCCTGACCTAGCTTCGATTTCGGTAGAATTCCAGTGGCAGTGGTCTCTGACCACGACCAAAAGGCATCCAGTACAGATTTTTCCTGTATCAGACGCTGTTCTTTTCTCCCTTCTGGGGAAAGAATCTCTAGTTTCTTTTCGATTTCGAAGAGCTTATTTATATATCCGATTGCCTGGGATGGAATCGTTGCCTCCAGGCTATTTATATCCTTTGGCAGGGCATCCACAAAATATCGCCTCAAGTGAGACCAGCAAAGGCATCTGGTGATACCGGATACTTTTTCATAGCCTTTATAGGCATCCGTATGGATAAAACCAGTATAGTCTTTCAAGAATTCTTGTGGATATTTCCCACTTCTTCCCGGCTGGTATTCAAACAGTCTTATCGGCTGCTCACAGCTTTTAATAGAACTGTATACCCACATGTAAGAATCTGTGGTATTTTTTCTCCCGGATTCATTCAGTGTTTTTGACATTGAGATTTTTCCGAAAGCTACCGAACTTGCCTGTCCATGAATTGTCGAGTATAATGACCATAAAACGACAGAAAGAAAGCATTCCCTTAATGATAACTGTGCTACCAACACAGCGATCGGGAATGCCCTCAAACACCATGATTATTATATCGAACTATTTCTTGGATGACAAGACCTCAAATGATTTTTTATGTGAGGAGCAGAGAAACCATTCCTTGCCCTGATTGTGAGGCAAAATTAACGGTAATAGGAAGCCGTAAGCGAGGACTGATCGAATACAGTGGCGAGAAAAAAGTATTGATTATCCGTAGACTCCGCTGTCCTGGCTGTGGAAAAATTCATCATGAGTTACCAGACATAATAGTCCCTTACAAACGGTACAGTTCGGAAACCGTAGAACTTATTATCTCGCCTTCCAAAGAACAGAAAGATGACTATCCCTGTGAACTCAGTACCGCCAAACGCCTCAAGATATGGTTTTTCTTGCTCCGTAACTACTTTAAAAATACCTTGCTATCCCTGACTTTTCTTTATGATTATGAGGAAGCATTAAGCAAAGAAATACAATGCCTCCTGTTTCGCTTAAATAACAGTTCCGGTTTTAACGGCTGGCTGAAAAAGCTTGTCCGGTATCTCGTAAATTCCGGCCGGTGGTTACATACCCGTTCTGCGTAGATTCCTTTCCAACGCTTTGTTAGGATACCCTTATCAAAAAAATAAGGAGATCATTATCATGGAAAACAAAAGAAGCGAGGAAATCGCGGCCAACCGACTGAAAATCATTGCACCACTTATGGATACCACACTGGATAAGGAGAAACGGCAGTTATTAAAGGAAGAAATCAGTATCCAGACCGGTTTGTCAGAGCGCACCATAAGAAGATATTTAAATGATTATAAGGAAAAAGGCTTTGAGGGATTAAAACCCCAGAGTCCAGGACGTGGTGGTAATTCCATTATTCCGGAAGAGGTGATACAGGAAGCCATTGCACTCCGGAGAGAAGTTCCGAAAAGAAGTATTACAGAACTCATACGCATTCTGGAGTGGGAAGGTAAAGCGGAGCCGGGATTTTTACGAAGGAGCACCCTGCAGGACCAGTTAAACTACCGTGGGTATTCCAGCCGTCAGATGCGGACTTACACAAACAGTGTAACCGGAGCCAGAAGGTTTCAGAAGCCGTGGCGTAATTATCTGTGGCAGAGTGATATTAAATATGGGATTTATGTGGATGGGAAGCCAACGTATATGGTTTGTTTTCTGGATGACTGTACCAGACATATTTTACATTCCGAATTCTATCCGACACTGGATCAGAAGATTGTTCAGGATTGCTTCCGAAAAGCATTACTTAAGTATGGTGCCCCGGATTCGGTCTATTTCGATAATGGCAAGCAATACCGGACACACTGGATGCAGAGAGCCTGCGGAAAGCTTGGAATCCGGCTTCTCTATGCGCGTCCGTATTCGCCGGAAGGGAAAGGCAAGCAGGAAAGGTACAACCAGACGGTAGATTCCTTTCTTCGGGAAGCACAGCTTGCGAAGCCGAAAAATCTGGAAGAACTGAACCGGCTGTATCAGGTATGGATGGAGGAATGCTATCTTCATAAGGCACACAGTTCCTTACATGGGAAATCCCTTACGAAGCATATCAATCAGACCGTCATGAACTTAAATTTCTGTCTGCTGAGGCGATAGCGGATGCCTTTCTGGCCTGTGAAACAAGAAAGGTGGACAAAAGCGGCTGTATCAGTTTCCTGGGACAGAAATACGAGGTTGAGCTTGGCCTTTCTATGATACATAAGGAGGTAGAGGTGGTTTATGACGCCGCTGATATTTCTAAGGTTACGATCGAGTGTAACGGAATGCCCTCCTGTACGGCAGTTCCATTAAAAATCGGAAGCCATTCCGGAGAACGTCCGAAATTACCGGAATATCGGAATGCAGTTCCCGTAAAGGAATCAAGACTCCTAAAAGCGGCGGCACAGAAAAATAAGGAGCGTCAGATGATACGAAAGACCGCAATCTCTTTTACTGGAATGAAAACAGAGCAGAAAGACCGAGGTGATGGTAATGTTTGAAGCGTTCTATGAACTGACTGCACCCCCTTTTTCCAGAAGTATTCCAACAGATGCCTTATATATGCCGCAGGAACTCACAGAAATCTTGAACCGGCTCAATTATGTGGCAGAACGCCAGCTTTTTGCTGTACTTACCGGTGACTGCGGCACCGGTAAGACAACGATTCTGCGTAAGTTCAGTAATGACCTGAATCACAATCAGTTCAAGTTTCTATATATTTCGGATTCCAAACTGACACCAAGGAACTTTTACCGTATTCTGCTGGAGCAGATGGGATTTCAAGCAAAGTATAACCGTGGGGATGCTAAAAGACAGCTTCATACGGAAATCGAGATTATGAAAGCGGTTCATGGAATCCAGCCGGTCTGTGTTTGTGATGAATGCCATCTGCTAAGCCGTGAAATGCTGGAAGAGATACGCTTTTTACTGAATGTAAAGCTTGATTCGGTCAGCCCAATGGGGCTGATATTAACGGGACAGACGGAACTGTGGCAGAAACTTCAGCTGCAGGCTTACACTGCAATTCGCCAGCGAATTGATATTCAGAGCGTACTGAATCACTATGACCGTTCCCAAACGGGAACCTATATCCGTCATCAGATGAAGTATGCCGGAAGCACCGGTGAAGTCTTTACTGAAGCCGCTATGGATGCCATCCATCAGTATAGTGCCGGAACAGCCAGAATCATAGATAAAGTATGCACCAGCCTTCTGCTCTATGGAAGCCAATCCAGGAAACGAATTATTGATGATCATGCAGTAAAACTGGTTCTTGAGGGTGAATTTTCCTAAGAAGTACAGAAAATGAAGTTTGAATGTACCGAAAAACATAGAAATATCGAACACGATGGATAGAAAAAAAGAAAGCCGACTGAGGTAATCGATAAGCTCAGTCGGCAGTAATTCCGGTAGCTGACGGACAAAAGTTCCCGTCTGTTTTTGGACATAGGACAGCAGTAATAACAATTCAGTACCTGTACTGGCGTCTCATCGATGTGCAGATAATTCTGAGTAAGAAGTTTTTCATGCAAAAGCTTTACGATTGGTGATAGCCAGTCTCGATAACAGATTATTATCCAGTTTGACATGGTAGCACGGCTTATACTTACGCCAAGAGCCTCCCATTCATTTTCCTGTCGGTATAACGGAACTGCCAATTCATACTTTTGATGAATTACCCAAGCTACTGTAGAAGGGGATGCATAAGAGTGCTGTATAACCGGATCAGGCATTGGCGATTTTTCCATATACAATTCTCCACTTTTCCTACAGTTACGGCATTCAAATGTTTCACGATAGTAATCAATGACACGTACTTTTGCTGGTATGAATTCAATCTCGGTACGAACGAATTCTTCTCCAACCGAATAAAGGGAGTTACCACATTTTTCACAGAAACGGTCTTCTTCCGCAAGAGTGCAGAGCTTTTTTTCATGAGGGATGTCTTTTAATAACTCTTCCCTCTGACCTGGAAACCTTTTACGTCGATAGGACGCGACCTCTTTCATATCTGGTTCCGGAGCATTGGTATCCGAAAGCGTTTCAGCTTCATCAAAAATAGACATCTGTCCCTCGATACCAAGAGATGATGTCTGCTCTGATTTATTACCATAGAGTTTACGGGTCAGGAAAGTAACCTGTTCCTGAAGAATAAGGTTTTCCTTTTCTAGCTCTGTGATGCGTTTTTCAAGCAGTTTAACCTGATCTGTGTTTCCCATAAATGATAGCTTCCTTATATATTTACTATCCTTATTATACCACAAAAGTGCCAAGAAATCCAGCAATTATAGGACTTTTCGGCACTTTATAGTACTTGTTTTGGATTCACTTTTTGTACTGCTTTCGGCTGTTTTATAGATAGTCCTTCGAGGAGCCAACGAAATTCCTGTGGTGAGAGTCTCAACACTTCCTCTTGTGTCCGTGGCCATTGAAAACTTCCATTTTCCAAACGCTTATATAGTAGAACAAAACCATCGCCTTCCCAATAGAGTACTTTTATTCGGTTGCATTTCCTTCCGCAAAAAAGGAACAGACTATTGGAAAGAGGATCCAGCTTAAAGTTCTGTTGTACCGTAGCAGCCAGGCCAGCGATTGATTTTCTCATATCAGTATATCCACAGGCAAGGTAGATATGCTCAGCTCGTGAGATATCACCTAACATAGTTGTTTTATCTCCAATAAAACCGAATGGATTAATTCAGCTGTAGCGGTGTTATTAATTCCAATATCAACTCCATTTACAGACAGAGAAACATCCGCAGTCATAGTTCTCTGAGGAACTGAAAGTCTAGCAAAAACAGTATTCTCCTGGTGAACGGGCTGAATTGCATTTTCTGTTGTGACTGCAGGAAGGGATTCTAATGTCTTTATGCGTATTTTTCTTAACCAGTAGTAATAACTCCCCTCAAGAATGCTGTTTTGTTGACACCACTGTCTGACTGGAAGTCCACTGGTTGTGCACTCTTGAATAATGGAAGACCATTTCTGTAAACTATAATGATTCTTTACTTCTTGTGTCGTCACTTAAAATCCTCCTATCCGTATTTTGAGAGGCTCAAAATACTTGTAATAGTAATTTAAGTGATTATCTCATAAACATAATGCATTGAAAATCCACTTTCTTGTTTGACGGTTACGATTTAAAAGGCATTATCTTATTAAGCGCTTACAGAATAAATGAGCTTGAAATAAAAAATGAACGGTTATTGGATGATATTAGTGGATTGATAACAGAAGAAGTGTCAAAATACGATCCCGACTGGATATAGCATAATAAAAAATACTGGGGAAATAAATCTAATTATCGGTTCAATTTCCATAGTAAAAGAAATAAAATAGGCGGGGAATTTTCTCCGACATTTTTGGGACTTTTTTTTTGACAACAACATGAAGACGGAACTGATCTCTTCTTGTATAGGAATTATCCCATTCAAGGGATATTTTCTCGTAATGGAATAGTCTATCGCAGAATTGGACGCCCTGCTCTACCGAATGACTAAAATCTTATTCCTTTCCTTTGGGAACTGCACCTACAAAGTATCAGCGAACGTACTCCTGCAGCAATGATTATTTCGCGTACATGGTAAGTTCACTAAAACCATATAACAAATTCCTGTGTAGCCACATCCTGTCAAACTTGGCAGCACGCTATAGCGGCAATCCGGCTTTGATACCTATATTAAGTTTTTCTATAATAATCAGGATCCCATGTAGTCCAAAGAGTGGGTTGATTCAATCTATTAGCTATGGTAATTCCAAGTATTAACAATTAGTAACCAGTGGTACAGTCTCCGTGAGGTTAGTTCTAACTAGTCATGCAATGGATTAACAAGGTCGGAATATATATATTTAGTGCAACAGCCTCTTAGAATTTCTGGCAGTATGCCATTAATATAAAAAATAAGGAATAATGACAAATAATCGTCCGCAAAAACAGGGCAACAGATTTAATTAAGTATCTAGAATTTGACAATTACACTCATGATTTTAGTTATTGATTTAGATGTTAATAACAAAGTACTAATTATAGTTACTATAATTATGAAAATCCATACTGTAAAAGTATTAGGTAAATATTTGTATAATTGAACTTTTACTAAATATTTTACGATAAATCCATGAAATAAAAATATTGTAAAGCAATTAACCCCTATATTCGTTAAAATTATAATTTTATTTTTAGGTGCCAATATAATTACCATAAGCGAAAATAATATAGCAATTAAATATATCATAAAACGTATAAGCATATTACTACTTGCCTGACTATAACTCATTGAATTATAAAACCATATATGATTTATTTTATCTATTTTTAAATAAACAAAAAAGGCTGCAACTATAGTTATTGCAGATATAGTCGCCGTTAATGTTTTATTTTTCCTTAAGTTATCAAGACTATAGTTAATACTTTTACAATAATATCCTAACAGGTAAAATGGTAAAAATACTAATGTTCTTGACAAGCTAAAATAATAATTAACAGTATTGTCCAGACCTATAATTAATCCAATTATGAAAGAAATAAAAACAATCATTAAATTAACCTTTTTAATAAATAAAATGATAACATTCCAAAAAAAACATGAAAGTAAATACCACAGAAGCCAATAAGGAGTTGTCAAAGTATATACTGTTTCATTTTTTAATACAAAATTATTGAACAGTAAATATAATAATTGAAATACAACATAAGGTATTACTAAACGCTTTAATAGCTTCGATGTATTAAATCCTGAAAAATACCCAGAAATAAATATAAACAGAGGCATATGAAAAGAATATATCAAAACATAGAAATACTTGTTAACTGGCAAATAAATAAATTGTTCCAATAAATGTCCTATAACAACTAGAATAATTAATATGGCTTTAATATTATCAAAAAAATATAAACGTTTACCCGATTCCATTACATTCTCCTTTGTACCATTTTATACATAAAATTAATATTCTAATTATCATAAAATATTTGTACGGCATTATTTATATTGTTAATCTTAACATGATCATATGTTCCACCATATTCACCGTCTAATGTCCATTCCATCTTGTCAGAATTAATGATTAAGTTACTAGTCTGAAAATAGTACATGTAATTTTCATTAATTTCTACATTTATTAATGAACTCAATATAGCTTGAAACTCAAATATATTATTTGGCATTTTAATCAACAGAACCTCAAACATTCCATCACTTAAACCTACATTTTCATTATATATATTTTTAAATCCACCAATAAATAATGAATTAGTAATTAATCCAATTATAAAATCATCTTCTATCACTTTTTCATCATATTTTAATTGAATATGTTTTGTTTTTAAATCAGATATTCTTTTTATACTTTCTAATAAATAAGCAAGATACCCAACTATATTTTTATATTTTTGTGGTGTTCTATATGGTACATCCGTAAATGCTCCAAACGCAGCAACATATACGAAATATTTACTATTAAATTTTCCTATATCAATTGGCATTAAATAACCATTCAAAATTATTTGCGTTGCTCTTAAAATATTCCGACTTAATTTCAGACTCAAGGCAAAATCATTTGTTGAACCCGTAGGTATATACCCAATTGGGATACTATTTGAACTGTTCATAATACCTGTTACTACCTCACTTAACGTTCCATCCCCACCACTGCATAATATAAAATCATAATTTTCATCGTTCTTAGTAATAATGTTAATTGCATCCCCACTGCATTGAGTAGGATAAGTAATAACTTGATATCCATTCTTTGTAATTAGATCAATTATATCAAAGAGTTTCCGTTTTATCTTTAGTTTTCCTGCAATTGGATTAAAGATAAATAATATTTTTTTCACAATTGTACCTCTTAATAAATAGTAGTAAATAAAGAACTATATTGTGGCTTTTAATAGTTTATTTGTATTCTTCATTCCGTGTTTGAATATTCTTAACTTATAAGCTGAGCCAGAGGTCCGTATAATTCAAACTACCATGTTTTTCAAAACTAATTCCATTATGTCTGATGTACTTTTCTCAGCAAGATAGTTTTTAACAATTTCTAAATTTGGACAGCTGGCTCAAATTCATCAAGATTATTCAATTTTTTATAATTGAATACCTCGAATAAGGTAAAATCTAATATTAGTTTAATGCATAATGTTTTCAATTCAGCTTAAAAGCCCAATCAAATCTATGTTTTTTGTCAAATATATTATTATATTCTATTGAATTATATGTTTCTATATTATCTTTGTAAAATGAATCTTGTCCATTATAATAATCATTTCCATTAGAATCAATGAAACCTAATGTATTTATGACAGGTATTTTGTTATATAATTGCAATAAATATTGGTTATAAGCTGGTAGGTCAAAACCTATTGTTTTTAATAGATAAGATGAAAGATAATTTGCACTTATTTTATTCACATTTTCTTCGTTTATATCATAATTTGCCCATATTACAAATGGCACTATATAACGTTTTTGCATTTCTGCTAGTGTAAGATCTGTTAATTTTTTATTATACAAGTACTCATAAAATTTATCATTTAATCTGGGTTGATGATCACCAAACATTAGAATAATTGTTGGTTCTTTTTGACCTGAAAAATAATTTATTAAGTATTTAAAAGCATTATCCGATTCCTTAATTAATGTTAAATATTCTTCAACATCAGAAAAATTATCTTTATCTAATAATTTAATCGTATGTTCAAAATCATAATTTCCATATCCCCCATGATTTTGCATTGTTACATTGAAAATAAATAATTTTTCATTACTTTTTTTTGATTTAAATTTTTCAATTATCTTTTTAAAACTTTCTTTATCACTTATATAATTTCTTATTAAAGATGGATTCTCAAAGTCTTCTATTGTAATAAATTTATCAAAACCAATAAAAGGATAGACTATATTTCTACGATATCCAGTACTAAAATAAGGATGTATTGCTATATTCGTATAGCCTTGATGTTTTAATATTGTGCATAAAGAATCTATGTTTCCTTTCATGTATTGTTGATATGGAACGCTTCCATATGGTAAAAAGGAAATTGAATTCCCTGATAAAAACTCATATTCAGTATTTGCTGTTGAACCACCATAGACTGAAACATAAAGATTTCCCCTTATTGTATTTTCAGTAAGTGATCTAAAAAATGGTAAATAGTCTTCGCTGGTTTTAAATTTATTTATTACTTGAAGGTCAGAAAATGCTTCATTCATGATTACGATAATATTAGGTTTTAAATTTCTCCCTTTACTTTTATTATTATAGTTAGATAATTCATCCTTGATATTACTTAATGAGTAATTTGTTGGTCTACTGATTTGCGCAGCTTTTAGATTCAACATAAAACCCAGAAGAGTTCCTGTCTCATTATATGTATTTTGAGATTGATATAAATCTAAATTAATATTTATATATTTACTAGTAAAGTTGGTTTTAAAGAATATAAACATAATAAAAAATAAAGATATCATATATAAACAAATGTATTTAGAGATATTAATTATTTTTATCTTTTTATTAAAATATAAAGGCACTTTTATAATAAACATAATTAAAAAAAACAATAAAATAGTCGAAACCAATATTTGTTTATTAAGATTAAATTTATAATTATCAGAAACACTAAGTGCAGTTTTTATTGAAAAAAAGTCGCTAGGCATTATTGGATTATTTCTAAATTTGAAAATAAAATTGTTTATAACTCCTATAGCATAAATTAAAATATTTGTAATTATTATCGTTATTTTTATTTTAAAACATAATAAATATATAGTGCAATAAAATATAATATAAATAATTATATTTAAGATTATATATCTATAATTAATATTAAAATTAATACATTAGATAAATATTCTAGTATTAAATATGAATAAACAGGTAACATTATAAAGCTACAAATATAAAGCCATTTTTTGTTTTTTGTAAGTATGCCTATAAAAGTATTTTTATCATCTATTAACAATATAAAATATATAATTATAATAAAGTTTAGGTTAACATAATCACTTTTAGATATAGCAATTAAATTAAATTGAGAGTAATAATAAAAATTTGTTATAAATAACAGTACAAATGTTAAAAAGGTTAAAAAAACTAATTTTTTTGATTTTTTTACAATTAAATTATTTAGTAATACTGATATTATAAAACTCATAAAAATTAAATTAATAACTAATGAATTTTTGTTTAACAATAAAGGTAGATAAAAAAGATATTAACTATTAAAGCAATTATAAAGTATTTAATTAAATTTTTCTTAGAGCAAAACAATTTACACTTTAATAAAAATTCTTTATTATTTAATTTTGAAACAACTATAAATATAATAAAAAATTGAGGTATTAAAAAATAAATTCTAGAAAATGGCTTAAAAACTTTATTAGTTTTATATATCCAATGATACTCATCCCATGAAATATTTTCATATAAATCAATAGTCTCTTCATGACTATCTATTTGAAGTTTTACTTTACCCGCATCGCTAGATTTTGCAAATAATATATCTATTACTTTTATATCCTTTAAATCTAATATAAATGATACTGGTTGATTTATTCCATAATAATTTAAATATTCTCCATTGACTTTCCATTCTTGTGGTAACTTTAAACTATTAAAATCAACTTTGTTATTGTTTAAAGAAATCTCATGAATCCTTACTTCTGATGCTGTTGATTCTCCATTTTTACTACCTAATGCTGTTATCATTAGTTTAGAATTAGATCTATCAACATAATATAAAGAATTTAAAATAGTGCAAGTTAATATTATTGTAACTGCTGCAGATATAAGTAAGTCTATAATTATCTTTTGTTTAATTGTAAATTTCATTGTCAACATCCAATTTATAGATAATATTCTAAAAGATTTTTATCTATTTTAGTCCATTTATCTATAAAATATTTACCATTCCTTTCCATCAGCTTTGAATGACCTGAACTTCCTGATTGTGTAGTTTGATGAGGTAAATGCATTATTGACATATAGGGACAATATGCTAATTCATACCCTGCATGTCTGACTTTTAAAGAAATATCTGTATCTTCAAAACATGTAGGATCATAATATTCATCAAATCCACCAATTTCTTCAAATAATTTACGTTCTAACACCATACCACTTGTAGCTAGATAAGCTATATCATTTCGATATAATATTTTACTGCTATCAATTGCCCTATTGGGCTGATAATCAACGATCGGACCAGTCGTTTTTCCCGGCTCAAACCATCCAGCATTCCAACTTACAGCACCAATAAACAATTCATTCTTTAATATATTAATAGCAGTATCTAACCACCTGTCACTAATTACCCATTGATCACTATCCAAAAAGCATATATATTTTCCAGTGGAATTTTTTACACCAATATTTCGCCCCGATGAACATCCATTTAACTCATTCTTAATTAGTTTAATAGTATTACCGAAATTCTCATCTAAATACTCGTAAGATCCGTCATGACTATTATTATCAACGATCACTATTTCGTAATTATATCTTTTAATATGATTTAACAAAGAGTTTACACATCTACCAATTACTTTTTTATTATTATGATTTAATACAATGACTGAAATAGATTCTTCTACAATTTCTTTTGATGATGCTTTATCAAGCAACTGATTACATCTAGCATACCAATTATTATTTAAAATGAAACTGTTACTATCTACGATCTTATATTCAGAATAAATTACTTTAACCCATTCTTCTTTATCATCTGTACATATTGTATTAGGGTAACCCTTTATATCATCCAAAGGTGTTGATAATACTAGTTTATTCATGGCTATATACTCAAATATTTTTAAAGGCGATACATATTTTCCTATTTCACAATTTTTAAATGGTAATAGCGCTATGTCTGAATACATTAAGTACGCTGGTAATTCAGCTTGATTTTTAATTCCTAGGAAATGTACATTTTTTTCCATCTTTTTAACTTTATCTTGTATAGGTCCGTAATCTCCTATTAAGTTAATTTCGCAATCTTTACATTTTTGTGAAATATATTCTATTTTTTCCCAATCAAACCACTCTCCCCACAATGAACCAAAATACAATAGTGTTTTGTTCTTGCCTTTTATTAAATCTTTAGGTTGGTTATATTCTTTTAAAGGTTCAAATAGTTCTGAATTAACAGCATTAGCAGAATATATATAAGAATTATTAGTTTGTTCTTTTAATTTTTCCCCCAGTAATCTAGCTGTAACAGTTAAAAGGTCTGCTTTTAACAAAAACCTTTTAAATACAGTCTCATTATAGAATAAACACCCTAAACTTGTCCCCCAATTATCTATATGTTCGTAAATAGTATAACAATTATATTTTTGGGCAAAATCAAGATAAGGTTCAAATGACTCATATGGAATTTCAAATATAAATATTGCTTCTTTCTTTAATATATCTTTTATATCTTGAATATTAATTTTATCGATATGTTCATGCATAATAGCGGGAATAAACATTTCTTTTATTTCGGTTTCAGATGAATGAAATCCGTAGATATAATATACTTCATATCCCATATTATTAAACGTTTTTGCTAATTGTGCGGATCTTTGTCCTCCCCCTACATCATAATATGGAACAGATGCAAATATAAATACTTGCCTAGAATTTTTGATATTTTTCTCCATTTTATAAGTAATACTATTTATATCAAATGTGGATTCCCTATTTAAAGCTAATTTTGCAATTTCTAGATGATCAAATTCTTTTAACCATTTAGAACCCATATACTTTTTAGACAATCTCCCGAATAACCATTTGATAAAATCTTTTTTTTCATTGCCCTTTATAAATTGGCTTAAAAATCTTTTGAATAATAATGATAATTTATAGCTTTTAGAATTTTGTGTTATTATAATGTTATTTATAGCACTATTGATGTTTTCTTTTTCTAAATATAAATTATTAATTAATCCCTTTAATTCACTATTTTCACTTAGTAATATTTTATTGTTTTCATTAAGTATTTCTTTGTCTTTTACTATATTTGTTAATTGTTCTTTTGCATCCACTAGTTCGTGATTTGTATGCCCTAATATATTTACTAAATTACTAATTTCAATAAGCTGGTTATCTATTTTACATTGCGTCTCCGTTATAATATCTTTACTTTTTAATAATTCGCTTTTTATTTCATTTTTGTCTTGTGATTCTTTTTTGAAATTATTGTCAGCTTCTAATAGTTTTTTATTTAAGGAATTAATCTTTTCATCATAATCCATTATTATCTTTGTTCTTTCTTCTATATAACCATTATAAAAATTTCTTAAAGAAATATTTTTAGTTTTAAGATTATCTTTTTTGGCATAAACTATCAGAATTTGTTCTCCAAACCAATAATTAACATCTTCTCCTTGCATAGTCATTACTTTAAAATAGCAAACCATATAATCTTCAAATTCAAATGGAAATGATTGAAAATCGAAATATGTGTGATGTTCTTTAATTGTATAATATTCTCTAAAGGGTAATAATAATATGCAATATTTATTTGATATTTTAATGAGTTTTTCTAAAATATCTTTATAATTATAAAAATGTTCTAACATATTTGAAGAAAAAGTAACATCGTATTGTTCATTAATATTTCTAATATCACCTACCTCAAAACAAATATCATGGTATTTGTCTCTGGCAATTTTAATTGCTTCTGATGAAAAATCAATACCAATTACTTTATTATTTTTAAATTCATTTGATAGTAAATATGTAGCATCTCCTTCAGCACATCCTACGTCACAGATAATCATGGAATTAAATTCAATATCTTCAATAATCCATCTTGGTAAATTACTTATTGCTAAATTACCAAAAAAACTGGTTTGCATTTCCCTTTTATTATCATTCTTTTCTTTTTTAAATATATTATTCCAGTATTCTTCATTATTTATCATATTGATCTCCTAATTTTCTAAATTATTCAATTTCATCAATATACCAAATATTTTCTATCCTTGAAACCCCAAAATCTTTCTTATTAGGCAGAACTTGAAACTCCATTACATGATGGATTCTATCATATGCAATTTCATCATAAGAATGAATAGCTACATCTAATATATATTTAGCTGGTAATAAAATATTATTTTCAATAATCATTGATACGACACCTTTTTCATTAATATCTATCATTTTATCGTTTTCGATTAAAGTGCTTGTACCATAACAATATACTCCATCATCTCTATTAATTCCAACGCCAAAATTACCTTGTATATTATCTTTATTTCTTTTATAAAAAATTTTAATAATAATTTTATCACCAGTCTTAAAAATAGTTGATTGTTCGTAATTTTTATTTAATAATTTAACATCAATTATTTCTACAAATTTATTTCCTGTTCTAACATAATTTGGATCACAAAAATCTGGTCTTTCCTCTAAATCATTTGATAATTTTTGATTATAATCATTTACATAGTTATCAAGTCTTTTTTCTTCCATTGCTGCTAAGTAATTTTCATGAACAAATTTAGGAATACCTTCTTCCTTAATTAAGCCATTATCTATCCAAATTGTTCTATCACAAATTTGTTCAATCTGGCCTAATGAATGCGATACTATAACAATTGTTGTACCTTTCGCTTTTATTTCTTTTAATTTTTCAAAACATTTCTTTTGAAAACTAACATCACCTACTGCTAATATCTCATCTATTAATAATATATCGGCATCAACATTTATCGCAACAGAAAAAGCCAATCTCATATACATCCCTGAAGAATAAGTACGAACAGGGTTATCTAAAAAATCTTGTAATTCAGAAAATTTTATAATATCATCTAATCTATTATTAATTTCTTTTCTATCTAATCCAAATATAGATGCATTCGTATAAATATTCTCTCTTCCACTCATATCTGGATGGAAACCTGCTCCTAATTCAATTAAACTTGATACTCTACCATCAATTTGAATTGATCCCTTATTTGGGTAAATTATTCTACTTAATAATTTTAATAGTGTACTTTTACCACATCCATTTTTACCTATTAATCCAATAGCTTCACCTTTATGAACATTAAAACTTATGCCTTTTAGTACATGTCGATTTTCATATTTATTTCTGTTTTTAAATAATAATTTTTCTTTTAAGCTATTCCCTTTATCATAAAAAACTTTAAAATCTTTTGTAACATCTTTAACGATTATAGAATTCTCTTTCTGCATGTTACAATTCCTCCGCAAACTTTTTTTGTAACTTAGCAAATATTAAAATTCCTAATAGTAAAATTATAATACCTAAAATAAAACCATGTAATAAAGTATTTAATTGTGGAATTCTTTTATAATATAATATATCTCTATATGCTATTATAATTGGTGTCATTGGGTTTAAATTAAACATAGTTTTATAATTCTCTGGTACAATATCAATAGGATACATTATAGGAGTTAAATACATCCACGCCATTACAATAATATTTAGAATATGTTCCAAATCTCTAAAATAAACAGTTAAAGAAGATGATAACATAGCAATTCCTAAGGCCAATATAAATTCTATAATCATAATTATAGGTAAATATAAAAATGCTCTTAAATTTATGCCTACTCCCGAAAAAATTAATACAAATAATATAACAATAAATGTAAACAACATATTTACAAATGAACTAGTAACATACGCAATAGGCATTACTTGCCTTGGAAAATATATTTTTTTTATCATATCTTGTTGAGAAATAATGGATGTTGCACCACCAGTAACAGCAGAACTAAAAAAAATCCAAGGCACTAACGCTACAAATAAAAACAGATAAAACTTATCTATACCTCCCTTAAGTATAACAGAAAAAACTATAGTATATATAATTAATTGTAGTAGAGGATTTATAAAAGTCCATAAAAAGCCTAACATTGATCCTTTATATCTACCTCTTAAATCTTTTCGTACTAAACTATAAATCATTTCTCTATATGAAAATAATTCCTTTAAAGTTTTCACTACTATTTAACCTTTCTTAATATTTAGTTAATCATAGCATCTTCTAGTATATCTGCTATTCTTTTACATGCAAAACCATCTCCGTACGGATTTGAAGCTTTACTCATTTTAATATACTCTATATCATTAATTAATAAATTTTTAAATTCATTATATATCATTTCCTCATTAGTTCCTACAAGCTTTAAAGTACCAGCTTTAATACCTTCAGGACGTTCTGTAGTATCTCTCATGACTAATACTGGCTTACCTAATGAAGGTGCTTCTTCTTGAATACCACCACTGTCTGTAAGAATTAAATACGATCTTGCTATAAAATTATGAAAATCTAATACATCAAGTGGTTCTATAATATGAATTCGTTCATGATTACCTAAAATATCATTTGCAGCATTTCGCACTAATGGATTCATATGTATTGGATATATTACTTTTATATTATTAAATTCATTAACAATGCGTTTAATTGCTCTAAACATATTATATAATGGTTCTCCAAGATTTTCTCTTCTATGAGCTGTTAATAAAATTAATCTACTATTTGATACCCATTCTAATTCTTTATGGCTATAAGTATTTTTAACAGTTGTCTTTAAAGCATCTATAGCTGTATTACCTGTCACGAAAATAGTCTCTTCTGCTTTTCCTTCATTTAACAAATTATTTTTAGACAATTCAGTTGGAGCAAAATTATATTTTGCTATTATACTTGTTGCTTGGCGGTTAAATTCTTCAGGATATGGAGAATATAAATTATATGTTCTTAAACCTGCTTCAACATGACCCACTGGGATATTTAAATAAAAACACGCTAATGAAGTAACAAAAGTTGTTGATGTATCCCCATGTACGAGTACTATATCGGGATGTTCCTTTTCTAAAATAGGTTTTATATTACTTAATACTCCAATTGTTACATCAAATAAAGTCTGCTTGTCTTTCATAATTGCAAGATCATAGTCAGGTGTAACATTAAATGCATCTAATACTTGATCCAGCATTTGTCTATGTTGACCTGTAACACATACAATGGTTTGTATATTTTTTCTCTTTTTTAGTTCTTTTACTAACGGACACATTTTAATTGCTTCCGGTCGAGTTCCAAATATAAGCATAACTTTTTTCATAAATAATTATATGATATATGTAGATTATATCATTTCCTCCTTAACTTGTATTATATTTTATTTATCTAATATCTTAAGAATATCATTTACTCTTTTTTCCCATGTGTTCTCCACAAAAAATTTATCATAATCAGATTTAAAATTAAAGGGAAGATCAAGTTTAGTTTTGGATAATTTTCTTAATTCATTATAGTCTCTATATGTATGAATTAATTGTCCAAATTTATTTGTCTCTATACTGTTAATGGCAATTACAGGTTTATTTAATGCTAAGTACTCATATATTTTAACAGGATCAATTGTATTTAATAATTTATTATTTAGAAAAGGAAATAGACATATGTCAAAGAAATTAATATATTTGCCAATTTCCGTTTTATCAACTACGCCAAAGTATTTAACTCTTTCATGATTTATCTTGGCTATCTGACATGGGCCTACTAGATAAACATAATGAGTAATATCTGCTTCTAATATAGTATTTATGGCTTTTATATCAAACCAATGAGCTAATGTACCAATATATCCAAAAACTTTTTTTTCGGAAGTATTAGTATTATTTTCAAATAATATATTATTATTTACTTCTATATTTTTATTAAAGGCATTAGGTATATAATAAACATTATCTCTTTTTGAAGATATCTCCTGATAAAACTTTATTGCTGTTACAAATATAATATCAGCCTTTTTAATTAATTTAGGTTCAACTTTTAAGATTAACCTTTTTAATAATTTATTTAAAGTTAAATTAGCATCATCATCCATTTTATCATAAATTATTTTTTTATTTTTCAGTTTAGATATTAAATTATACCAACCACTATAGCCAACCCAAATAATATCACATTCATTTATTAATCTTCTCAATTGTAAATATTCAGATAATATATTTAAATTCAGAAAATCCAAGTATTGCAAACTTATATGAGCTGTAAATCTCCCATCTAATTTTATAATATGTAAGTTTGGATTTTGATCATATTGTTCTAGTTTATAATTTCTACCTCCTTTTAATAAATATTTCATTATACTAATTGTAGGTTCTATATACCAAATTTCATTATTAAAAGAAAGTAATTCTGCAATATGTTGCGGCCTTTGTTTTAATCCATTATATGCAATTGGAGCAAAATATAAAATTTTCATAAGTTATCCTTTATAAGTTAAATATATCTTATCAGAAATAAACATTTAAAAATAAAATTATCAAACTTATTTTGTCTATATATATATTTAGAAAAAACTAATCTTATTTGATTTCTAAAATTAGATTTATAGCTAATTAAATCGTTTAATACATGATTATTTATGTCATATATATTCATAAATTCATTTGCCTGTTGCAAAATAAGTCCTCTATTTTTTTTACATTTTTTACTCTTTTATAAATTTTTGAATAAAAATTTGTATATGTTCCTATAGCATTATTTGAATGTTGCCGATAAAAAACATAAGAATTATAATCAAATATGATAGTACCAAAATATGATGCTACTATATATATCCACCAATCGTGCATATATGAAAAATGAGGTATATTATTAGTTATTAAATCAAGTAATTTTTTATTTAAAACTAGTGTACAACCAATACATATGTTTTCCACTAATGCATTACCAAATGATGGTGAGACATGATAATTTCTAATTTTATTTTTAATAATTTTTAATTGCTCATTTACTAAAGTAACATCACTACTATATAAAACTGGAAAGTTATTATCGTATTTATCTAGTTCATCTATTGCTTTACTAACCTTATTATTTTTCCAAATATCATCTTGATCTGCTAATGCATAATAATCGCATGTTTGATCAGCATTTTCTAGTAGGTTAAAAAAACTATTCTGTGCACCTATATTTTTTCCTGTATAAAACTTTATATTTTTGTGTAATAAGGAATATTCTTTTATGATATCGATAGTTCTATCACTTGAACCATCATCTCTAATAAGTATACTTAATTCTTTAAAATCTTGTTGTAAAATACTATCTATCTGTTTTTTTATAAACTTTTCCCCATTATATGAAGATAATAGGATTTGAACTTTCTTCACAATACCCTCCCGTAATCTAATCACTCGTCAACTTCTATTCATTATCCCAATGTAAATATTTTTCATTTTCTCACTAACCATATTTATATCATAATCCTTAATCCTATGTCTATTATACAATCCATAAGTACTTAGTTTCTCCTTATTATTTAACATTTTATTAAAAGCCTGAGCAAATCCATTAACATCAGAAGCATTGACTAATTCTCCACCCCCATTATCTATTAGATCAATATTACCACGTATTTTTGAACAAATAACTGGTAATCCCATAGCCATAGCCTCCAACAAAGCAACTGGTAGTCCTTCCTGTAATGACGGAAAAACAAAGCAGTCAGTTATTTGAAGTATTTCACTAATATCATTCCTATAACCTGCAAATATTACTTGGTTTTCCAATTTCAGTTTATTCACAACATGTTTTAAATAATTTTCTAAAGAACCAGTACCGCAAATTAAATATGTAATATTCATATTTTTAAGTTTTGCAAGTGCCTTAATTATTACTATATGATTTTTTCTCTTAATCAGCTCTCCAACACTTGTTAGAAGAAAAGAGTCATTGCTGACTCCCAGTTCTTCGCATTTTTCCAGTTTAATGACTTTTCTATTATAACCTATTTCTGTATTAATTCCAATACCTTTTATATATTCTACTGTTCCATTCTGTCTTAATTTAAACTTTTTTGCATTTACGTAATCTTCTTTATTAATTGTGATTATAACATCAGTTATTTGTGCTAGCAACTTTTCTACGGGATAATAGAATAACCAATTGGTGAATGTAGCCCCTTTAAAGAAATGAAATCCATGTGCAGTATATATTACAGGAGTAGTCTTTGTAGCATTAGCTGCTACCCTTCCTAATACTCCTCCCATCGGTGTGTGACAGTGAACCAAATCAAACCTTTCTATATTCATTAATGTTTTTAATTGCTTATATGCTTTTAGATTACTAATGATATCAAATGGTGATCTCACAAAATTAATTTGATGTCTTATAATTCCAGTATTGTCTAATCGATGATTGTCTTTTCCATAAACAGGTATATTATAATTAGTCGCATAATGTACCTCATATCCCAGGGACTGCAGAATTCTTACATTATTCATCTCAAATTGCGGTACAAAACCACTGACTGTAGTTATTATTAATGCTTTTTTCATAAACACCTCTATAAAATACAAAATTATTATAAGTGATAACTCGCAATGCTATTTCTACTCCATATTCATACTGTAATAAAAATCACCAAAAATCTTTTCAACTATATTAATACGTAGTTTTAATAATATAACTAGAATAATAAAATTTTTGATTAAAAAAGTTTTTTTACCCATTTTATCACGAATAGTCAAAACAATTTTACAAGTATCCCCATATTTTTTGTCTTGTGGATGAAAATACCCATAATTCTCATATCTTAATAATTGCGCTATATACTCTAATAATGTATTAATATGTATCATACTTCTCTTATTATGAAAGTCCGGGAATATCGGAGTATATTTCGCCAGTTTAACTAACCTCGGATAATTACCCTTGCACCCCTCTCCATATACCATTGGTGGGCGTACAATAGCTACTTTAAATTCATCATCCTGTAACTGAATTATATCCTGCTCAGCTGCCAGCTTAGATTTACCATAAAAAGTAGTAGGATTAGGCAATGTATTTTTTGTAATACACCCTGTATAGGATCCATAAACTGCAGCTGTACTCATAAATATAAATTGTTTTACATGACTTATCTTTGCTCTATTAGCAATTTCTACTGCCAGCTTATGATTTACTTCATAATAAATAGCTTCCATACTCTTTTTTTCTTTTCTATGTACAATTCCTGAAAGGTGTAAGACTGAATCATACCCTGTGAACTCAACTTTTCTCCAGGTTCCGTCGGAAGCACTGACCATATCAACGCTTAAATCTTTTAAATCATTGGCTGATACATATTCCTTGAATTTTTGACCGATATAACTGTGGGCACCGATTACAAGAACTTTCTTCATAATATCCAACTTCCTTTCAATATTATCATCAGGTAAATGAGAACCATCTTTTCTTGTTCTTTGTAACGTAGTGTTTACAAAATCTAAGCGGTAAGAACTCCTGCGAGGAGAATTTAATATAAGCTAAACTTATTATATTTAAATATTTCTATTATATAAAAATCATTCCCTGACTTCTGCAGATCCCTCTTTTACTCCATCATGCTTAATGACACTGTAGGCGGTCCGCAATATACATCTTACATCAAACAGAAAACTCAATCTTTTTATGTATTCTCCATCCAATTCAGCCTTTATCTTAATGGGTAGTTCATCTCTGCCATTGATTTGCGCCCAGCCCGTAAGTCCCGGTCTTATATCATTTGCACCATACTTATCCCGTTCTTCTATTAAATCATATTGATTCCATAAGGCAGGCCTTGGTCCAACAATGGACATATCACCTTTTATAATATTAAATAATTGAGGTAATTCATCCAAACTTGTCTTTCTTAAAAACTTACCAACTGGGGTTATGTATTGCTCCGGATTGCTAAGCAGATGGGTTGGAGTATCCTTTGGAGCATCGATCCGCATCGTTCGAAATTTTAATATGTTAAATTCCCGCCTTTTCTTCCCGATTCGTCTTTGCTTAAAGAAAACAGGCCCTTTTGATGTCAATTTTATAACAATTATTAAAATTACAAATAGCCAGGATAATAATATGACTGCCAAAAGAGACAATGTAAGGTCTAAAACTCCCTTAAAATACTTTATGTACATAGGTCACTACCACCATTTCTTTACTATAATTAATATTATAATTAATATGACTAACTAATACAAGTCATTTATAAATCTTTCATATTATTGACAAACTTTTTGCTTTTTTCTTAAGATTCTTACTATTTAATAATCTGAATTTGCAATTTTTATTTATTACTTGTAAATACAGATGATAAATATTAAAATGTATAAATAGGACAATCTAAAATAATTATTAAGGAGACCAACTATGAAAGCTTCACAATATAACAAGAAGCAATCCCCTGCTGCTTCAAAATCAAAAACCTTTAATAATCAGGACAATAAATTATATTTACTGCCTTTAGTATTCATTGCCGCTATTCTGCCTTTTATCATGCGGTTTCATGAATACGATCCGGGTTTATCAAAATATAATTGGTTTACGAATGAAACATCCTGGTTTGACGCATTTTTATATTTTAAACAGGTATTTTTTCTTATCGTTTGTTCTATCATGATATTGATGATCATTTACAAAGTATATCAGGATAAAAGCTCCTTACAATTTTCAAAAATGTTGATCCCAATATTCATTTATGGTTTACTTGCGTTAATATCTACTTTGTTCTCTGCTCATTTATCCTTTGGTTTAAGCGGTATTTATGAACAATTTGAATCTGTTTTTGTACTACTGGGTTACTGCCTGATCGTATATTACGCTTTTCTATTTATTAAAACGGAAGATGATATCCGGTTTATATTTAAATATCTGTTAATTGGAATTTTAGTATTTAGCTTATTAGGTTTGTCCCAAGTTACAGGACATGATTTTATAACTACCGATTTAGCAAAATATCTGGTATTACCACGGAAATATTGGAATGAATTAGGATTAAAATTTAACTTCGGAGCCAACCGGGTTTATCTGACTCTATATAATCCCAATTATGTGGGTGTCTATGCTTCGTTAATCGCTCCAATTCTTCTAGGCTTAGCGATTTTAGAAAAAAAGAAAAGTCAAATTACTCTTTACATAACTGCATTAGTCGGATTAGCAATCAGTTTAATTGGTTCCCAGTCCAAAACAAGTTTAATCAGTCTTTCCTTTGCTATTGTTTTTATTTTAGTTTTATTCCGAAAGTATATCTTTCGTAAATCAAAGGTTACATTTGCTGTTATAGGCGTATGTATTGCTGGAATTCTAATATTGGGAGCTGTTAAATACACAGCCATAACAAATACTGTTAACACGATTTTTAATGTTCCTAAAACTACTTCTGCTTTAACGGATATCAAAACTGAAGATGTTCTTTTAATTACGTATATAGATAATATTTTAAAAGTAAATACAGATACCAGTGATAAAAGCATTACTGTAATTTTAGAAGATACAAATAGTGAAGTTATCCCCTACACTGTATCTGATACCGGTAGTTTCATGATTTCGGATCCCAGGTTCACGGGTATTTCTGTGACTCCTGCAATATATGATAATATAGTCTGTTTAAAAGTTAATATTGATGGTAAGGATTGGATTTTCACCAATCAGTTAGGAGATAACACTTTCTACTATTTGAACGGTAAAGGCAAATTTGATAAAATTAAAACAGCTGATTCAACATTTTTTAAAGGTTACGAAAATTTTGCAACAGGAAGAGGCTATCTATGGTCACGAACGATTCCCTTATTAAAGAAATATGTACTGCTTGGTTCCGGAGCCGATACCTTTGTTTTCGCTTTTCCACAACAAGATTACGTTAACCTGCATAATTATGGTTTTGACGGTCAATTGGTTACTAGGCCTCATAATTTGTATTTACAGATAGGCGTTCAATCCGGTGTCGTATCTCTTATTGCTCTCCTGGTATTTTATTTATTATATTTTATATCAAGTATAAAACTTTACTGGAAGGGGACTTTTAATAATTTCTATTCTCAGGCAGGTGTATCCATATTTATTGGTACCATCGGTTATATGATAGCCGGTTTAACAAATGACTCTACTATCACCGTAGCACCAGTGTTCTGGGTATTAATCGGTATAGGAGTAGCTATTAATTTAAAACTAAAGATAAATGCTGAGAATTAATTGTCTAAGTTAATAAAGCTGTCTAACAGGTATGTTACCCCCAGAGTAAAACAATGGAAATAAATTCATTGCTTATCACTGGGGGGTATTTATATCTTAAATCCCCAAATAAATGAGTTATACCTCAGTGACTCCAGGGTTGATATGATAGATGTCCTGTTTTCATTTATGATAAGTGACCGCCCAAATAATTAAATTGTCTTAGTCACACTTAATGCTGCTGTAGAAATGAATCACAATGCCATCGACTTTTTGATTTAAAAAACTGCTTTACTGATATAACACAAGATATTTTGAACGGAAAGATTCTAAGGGATTTTAAATACGAAATTGTATTATGGAAAGTATTATACGGGTCGGTATCAACTTATGAATGTTTTTGCTTATCACATGGCTATTATGCTAAAAAAAGTTTATAATGTAATATATTCATAAGGATACCGATGAAATATATGAAAAAAACTTGAAAGCTGCAAAAAAAAATGCTGCCCAACACTTGGACAGCAATCTTTATCACGCTTAACTGATGAGGTAACTTTGATAAATTCACTTACTACTATATTCAACAATCCTATCATGAATCTACTTCGTCTTCTCCTCATATATCGCACTGACTTCCTCAATACCTCCATTTGCAATAATCTTACCGTGTTCCAGTAATATTGCCTTATTACAGATCTTTTGTACCTGTGGTAAGGAGTGGGATACAAATAAAACGGTAACCCCTTTGTCGAACATAGACTGAATTTTTGCCTCGCATTTTTTCTTAAACTTGGCATCACCAACAGCCAGAACTTCATCTAAGATTAATACATCCGGTTCCACGACAGTTGCAATAGCAAAGCCGAGCCTTGATTTCATACCGGAGGAATAATTTTTAAGCGGTACGTCAATGAATTTACCAAGCTCTGAAAATTCAATAATTTCATTATATTTTTCAGCTATAAATTCTCTGGGATATCCTAAAACTGCCCCATATAAGTAGATATTTTCAGCTCCGGTATATTCCGGCTCGAAACCGGCACCAAGTTCCAACAGAGGAGCGATTTTCCCCTTTACGGTTACGGAACCTTCCGTGGGTTTTAAAACACCCGCTATTATTTTAAGTAAAGTACTTTTACCGGCACCGTTTAAACCTAATATTCCTAAACGGTCTCCTTTATTTACTTTTAGATTTACATTTTTTAATGCCCAGAACTCATTATATTTCAATTCTTTTCTAACTAATTTAATAAAATATTCTTTCAGATTATCTACCTTCTGAGAAGATAGGTTAAATCGCATACTTACATGTTTTACTTCTACAACAGGTTTTTCCATAGTATGACTCCTTTTTATGTTTATAACCTGAACACGATACTTTTATTTTACCAGAAACCATATGTTAAGGCAGTATAAAACTATACGTGAAGGATAAATTCATCTTGTTTCTTAAGAAACATAATTGTACCGATGATTAAAAAGCCGAAACTGTATAATAAGGACAGTGAAAATGCTCTTTGATCCAACGGCATACCAAATATGGAATTTCTGAAATTGATCACGATAGAATAGAGAGGATTAATTTCTAATAACCATCCATAACCGGCATCTATAATTTTAGCAGGTCTGTAAAAGATAGCTGATGTATACATAACCATCATTAAAGCAACGGACCAGATATATTCTAAGTCACGGAAGAATACCGATAAAGTAGCCAGTATTAAACCGATTCCGTAAGCCATAACTGGCATTAAAACCAATGGTATAACGGCCTGGAATAAATAAAAGGTCGGTTCAACTCTTAAAATAATACCAACTAATACTAATATTATTAATGAAATTAAAAATATAATATAATCCGTCAGTATACTTGATAACGGATACATATATTTAGGAACATATACTTTCTTAATCATACCGCTATGTGTCCGGATGGATTTCATAGCTACTTTTGTACTGTTTGAGAAAAATGAATATAGAAGTCTTCCGGATAAGATATAAACCGGAAACGTTCTGTCTTCATTTCCAAATAAGGTACCAAACACTATGGTTAAAACGATCATAGTTAATAAGGGTTCGATTAAAGTCCAAAGTATTCCCAAATAAGATCTTCTATATTTTAATGTGATGCCTTTTTTAACCAGCTCACCTAATAAAAATCTATATTTTGTAAAATTACTAATATATTTTTTCAATTTTACTCCTATCTGCCTGTAAATACAGAATATGATAAATGGTTATATTTTTTTGTTAATTACCTGATTAATAAACGAACATTTTAATTTATCTGTTTTACAAGCTTTCAATCATGATATAAAACTATCATTTTTATGTCTCTGTCTTTAAATTAGACATAACAATCAAAATTAAGTATTCATATTTTGTTTTACCTGGGCATATTCCGTTATGAACAGACCAGTTCATGAGATGATTTAAGAATCACCTGACTTTTCTCTTAAAAATTAGTATATACTTCCCACCTGTTGTCTGTTAAGATCATCATTTCATATAACGAATGAAAAGTTCAAAATGAAATCATTACTGTAAAGTCATACAGTTTTAATAATTTCGGATTTTAAATTCACAAATTCTTCATAAGAATTTTGATCTTTTCAAAGTACTTTCTTATAGTTTCCTCATATACCGCATAAACGGCTCGATAATAGAGGATTCAACTTATGAAAGAGTACTCTCAGTACTCTTTCATAAGTTTTTTCGTGTGAAGATACTTTTCTTTACTTACTTTTTAAATCATTGTATTCATATAGTAAATTATCGATAGGGTCTTTATCTAACCGATCGAATATGTCCATACGTTCCAGCTTGAACGGACTCGGTTTGTTATGATTTTTCTTAAAGGCTGTAGTCATATCACTTTCCTTATAGGTGAAATTCTCTTTGATATTATCCCACATAATACTGCCTTTTTCATCATTAATAGTTATTAAGCTTACACCTTTATCATCAAACATGGATGGATCTATATCCTTAATTCCCCAGAAGTCACCGATTGTTATATCACCAACCCGGTTTTTGTAGGTATATTCACAGGAACTGCAACTAGGCCTGGAGATAAAATCATTCAAAAATGCGCGGAAATAATTATTTTTTCTTGAATTTACTGTTAAATTCTTTCCGTTTTCAAATTCAATAATCATACTGCATTTGTGGATTAACCATCCCGTATTTTTATTTCGGAATGTAAGATTAACTACTCGGGATTTGTATTTGTTCTTTAAATAATCCAGATACTGTGCAAAAATCTTCGGAGATGGAGCCGCATGACACAAGATCTCACAAATAAGTAAATTTTCATAATCCTTTTTTAAATAAGATCGAAGTGCTGCACACTCACAAGGCAAACCGGAATATAATACGGTCTGATTCTCATTCAGTAACTGTTTGATTCTTGGATAGATGCCTTCAAAATCACTCTTAACATATTTGGATCCATAAAAAGCCTTTACTTCTTCCATATTATCTGCGATAGAGGATACAACTTTCATATCCTTATCGTATTTTACGCCGACAACATATCCCTTTTTCTGTTCAATGACATATCTTGCAAGCTCAGGAAAGATTGCGCCGGAGGAACTCTTCATACGGACTTCTTCCTGTTTATTCATGACAGAATAAACTTTTGGATAGTTTTCTTTATACTCAATTATCTTATTTGTCTTACGGATACAAGCCTTATTACAAGCTCCACAATCAATACATTTATCTTCATCCACTACCGGATAGCGGAAACCTTCCTTATCTTCTTCCATTACAATAGCGTTAACCGGGCATATTTCTTTGCAGGCATAGCAGCCATAACACTCATGTTTTTTGATTTGCGTTGGACAAGCAACTACTTTTTGTCGGTCGTTATTCCTTAATGCATCTAATAAAAATAACAAAGAACTCTGTCTTAAATCCAATATTCTTTTCCTTAACTTCTCCGGATTTTCTATACGGAACAGAGAAAAATCCGTAAAATCCGATGCAGAATTTAATAAATGAGAATCCAAATTTAAAGACTTTAATAAGTCAACGGTTCTGCTTCCAGTATTGGAATGTAACATTGATACAAATGGTGTTTCATATATAATAGAAAATACAGTCCCATGAAAGGAGTTTGTAATTACGTATTCTGCATTTTCAATTAAACCCAGGAAATCTCCTGGGGCAGATGTATAGCAGGAAGCGATTTCGTTTTTAAAAATTTTATTCGGTCGCCTCTGTACAATTGGTAAACCGGTTGCAGTCGAAACTTTATTTGCAAATGCAATCACATCCGGATTATTTTCCATCATATATACAAATATATACTTTTCTTTAATTTTTGGATTTGTTTTAATTTCTTCATACTCTTCTCTCGGTAAAAGTAAGGTAGGGTCTAAAACAACATCCACTTCCTTTTTCGCAAGTGCTTTCACAGGTTTTTTCGCACTTTTTTCTCTCACTGAAATAGAGGTAAAGCTCTTAAGGCTGTTTTTTATCTGGTCATGATATACCGGCAATATATAATCCCTGCCTATACTGGCCGCATAAGAAATCTTTAAAGGACCCGGTTTTACGAAATCGAGAAAATAAGCAGGATCAAAACCGCCAATATGCTCACTGTTCCAGACCTGATCGCTGCCTACAATATAAGCATCTAACCCTAAGTCTGCTGTTTTAAGCTCTTCATAAGTAGAGAAATCACCTAATAAGTTAAAATTCTTCTTTATGAAGCTGATATAATTTTGATATCTTTGTAAGCTTCTTGGATTTTTGTAGCGAAGTTTTAGTTTGGCTATGCTTTTTTCCAAGCCATATTTTCCTTTTAAAGGATTATATAAATCATCTATAATACTTGGATGATAATTAATAACTGAGGCTTCAATCTTATAATTTTTAAGAACTTTCTGAAGAGCCCAGGTCTGTAAGGTCGCACCGAAATTGTGGGCACTATGAAAAGTAATAACGCCAGCCTTCACGCTATTTCACCTCCTTTAATATTCTGTCAATTGTAATTGATTCTTCATTATCTAAAATTAGAACCTTATTCTTTAGTGTATTAATTTCGCTTAATTGTTTCATAGAAGGAGGAACTATAATAAGATTATAATTAATTAAATTCCTTAATGCATATTGAACGTTCCTGCGGTATTTCTTCGAATTGTTATACTTTTTTAAATTAAAGTCTTGGAAATAGTATATTTTCTTGCCTTGAAATACATCAAATACATGGAGAAGCATAAGATCCATACCGGAATAATTAATCACATACTCAAAGTTGGTATCGCCAAAAAATTTCTGTTTTTCCCGCTTAGCTAAACTTTTCAGCTTGTTCTTTGTGTATGTATTCTCGATTCCAAAGCGGAATGTTAAAGTAAATGCAATATATTCAGACATAGTATAATTTCTGCCGGGAGATAAAGGAATATAACCGATTTCTTTATCTAATAAGGATAACATTTTGGAGGATTTTTTCATTGCACCGGCTTTAAAATGGAGATAAAAGTTACTTTTGTGAACAGCCAACCGGTTCATTCTATCAATAAATTGATGATCTTCCTCATTATTTTTAAGCGACTTCACAAAAACAAGAATATTGTTTTTATTACCCTTTTTATATACTTCTGTCTTTACCTTATTTTCTTCATTCAAGAATACAGTATCACATACATTTTTTGCAGTATCAGCCGAATCAAGGCTGCAGAACTGCTCATAAAATTTAGGATATGCATACTCCTCTTTGTTAATTTCAGCAACCAGTTCATCCACAGTATCAACCTTAGGCAAATCCATCTCATCCAAACCAATATAGATGCCACGGTCTCCCAGATATTCTTCTCTGTCATAAGTAAACAAGATGATTTTCTTTTTCGAAACAGCATAATCAAACATGATACTGGAATAATCCGTGATTAACATATCACTTGCATTTAAGAAATCATAGGTCTCATAATCGCTTGGAAATTCCCTAATGTGTAATAACTGACTGTAATTTATACTTTTTTTAACAAATGGATGTAATTTAACATACAATACCTGGTTCTTAGTTAATTTGTGGTCTAAGTGTGCTAAGTAACCAAATATCTTCTCTACCTGAGCTTTCGATTGTTTCTTATGCAATAAACCTCTCCAGGTAGGCATATAAACAATAACCTGCATCCCCTCTAAGCCGCATTCTTTCCTTATAATATCTCTTCTCGACTTACGGAAAAAGGATGAATTTCTTGGGTAACCGGATAATAAAACCTTGCCTTCATAAATTTTATCTAACATATAATCTTTTAAAAAGATATCTTTGGAAAATTCATTTTGGTATAGTAAATAATCTGCTATATTAAAGTTTCTCTGAACATTACCCAGAGCATATTCTCTGTCCGGAACGATTCGCCCCATAGCTTTTAATGGCGTCCCATGCCAGGTATTTAAATATACTTGCTCCGGCTTCTTAATATAGTATGGCGGTAAACTGGTATCTGTAACCAGGTATTTGGCAGCAGCTAAAGCACGTAAATATTCATTGGAATGTAATTCAACAAAAGTTACGTGATTAATATTATAGTTCTGAAGCAATTTTCTATAGGTATCAAATAGTTCTTTTCTTAGTACCAGTAAAATACGGAAGTCCTTATATTTATCTCTTCCGGTTTCCAAAATCATATTAAAAATATTACCTGCTAAATCATCACCGTGTTTTGATTCAAACAGAATCAACTTATCATTCACAGCTAAAGTTTCATAATACTTTGTATATTTTAAGTCCAACGGCTTATTAAATAATTTAAAAATTCGTAATTTACGAATTTTTTTTCTAATAGCAGCCATCTTCTTTTTAGTCTTAACAAATTTTCTCCATTTATTAACAAACTTATCTTTTAATCCATTCAGTTTAAATAGCAAATTGTATACTTTTGATGGGATACGTTCCCTTAACGTTACATACTTAATGGTTTTATTACGGTCAATATAATAGTTTAAGTGTTTTTTTAGTGCGGGTCCCGCTGTGTAATTTAAATAATGATTCTTGGGCCAGTTAGGTATTTCTTTATCCAAAAAATCCTGTGTCTGATTAATAATTTCTTTCTTAAGTTGTAACTGTCCTTTTTTTGCATCGGAATAAAAAGACTCGTAACGGAAAAAGAAATGACGGGTACAGATATATTCCAACTCATCATGGAACGTATCAAACAAATCATGCTCTTTCATGAATTCAAATAATAATGTAAATGCTTTGACAATATCTTTCGTTGCTTCTGAAAAACTATTCAGGAAACCAACCTGTGTGGTCTTACGGTAATTGTAAAGTGGTTCCGGAACAACACCAATACTTTCTGCTGTTGCAGCTGCTTCAAAAGCTAATACTAAATCTTCAAAGCGTATTCCCTCAGGAAAACGAATATCATACAGTAAAGTACGTTTAAAAAGCTTGTCCCATGGGAATGGAGAAGCATGTACCAACTCAAACTTCCTATCTTCCATACGAAAATTCTGATTCATGGAGAATATATTCATCACTTTACGCTTTAACTCTGTTTTTCCTTCCACTTCATAAACATTGTATCTGGCACACATAACTAAATCATTATGATCCTTTATCGCTTTGGTATAAAGTTTCTCTGCCATATCAAGCTCTATAAAATCATCACTGTCAACAAACATAATATAATCGCCTTCAACACGGTCCAATCCATAATTACGGGCATGACTTACCCCCCGATTCTCCGTAGTAAAGACTTTGACTTTATCGGGGTATTTCTTTTCATATTTTTCTAGTATTTTTATGCTATTATCAGGGCTACCATCGTTCACTACTATAATTTCAATATCCTTTAAAGTCTGGTTTACTAAGCTTTCCATACACTGAGTCAGATATTTTTCCACATTATAAACAGGAACAATAATACTCACCTTATATTCATTCATTATAGAATTCCTCCTGGATTTTAGCTTTCCACTAAAGAGGATTTTAACATAATTGGGGGAATATGCAAGAATTATTAAGGATTCTTAAGATGTATAGAAAAAAACTAAAATATCAAAAAAAGGTTCTAACCCTTACGGGTTAGAACCTTTTTAACAAGAAATCTAATTAATCAGTTACTTTAACGTTCTTGTTAACATCTTTATCAACTAAGATAGAATAACCATTTCCAGAATTAATCTTAAGGGTTATCTTCTTAACCTGAACACTCTTACCAGCTGCTACATCTTCAGCAAGTGTATCTGGTTCGTTATCGTATTTAGTATTTCCGATAACTACCTGAGCGCTATACAGATCATCTTCGTCTAAATCCATATCCTTATAGTCAAAGCTAAATGCTTCTCCGATAAGTCCTTTAATTGTTCCATCAAAATCATTAACATCAACTGTTGTCTTATCCTGTGATACGGAAGCAGCAGACTGAGTATTAGTAACCTTTAATGAAGTAGTTGCATCATCAATTGTAGAACCACCAGCAGTCTTAGCTACAACTTTAATCTTGTAAGTACCAACTGCAGCCTGGCTAACTACGCCTGTTTCATCATTGTATGAAACTGCTGCAAATGTAGCTACGTTAGCAGCTGAATTAAATGCGAATCCTTTTTCTGCGTATTTAGCAGAGTTTGCTAATTTATCGCCATCAAGAGTTAATGAGAATTCATAATTGGTACCAGCTGCCATAGGGATTCTATCGCCATCACTGTTGATACCATATACTGTGAATTTAACATCTTTAAGAACATCATCAACATCTGTCTTAGAAGTATCAACTTTAACATCTTTTGATGTATCAGCACCAATTAATTCAACTCTCTTAACAGTATCATTAGCCATATTTACATCAACAACTTTAACCGTAACACTAGCAGTTTTACCAGCTATATCGATTCTATAAGTGTTATTGCCTTCTTTCATACCTTTGACATTCTTGTCGCAGTCATCTGAAAGATAGAATAATACCTTATTGTCATCAGTAATTCTTGTGCTGATGATATCAGCTGAACTACCGGATCTGTGTTCTGGTTCTTCAATATCATCAAAATCATCATAATTAACTTCGTTACCATACTGATCTTTAACAGTAAGTTCAACTTCTGTACCGTTTTCATCGCCTAAGAATGAATCATATAATTCTATTGTGCTGTCATCAACGGATATAGATTTTGCTTCTGGTTCATCACCAACAACTACCTTGAAAGTCTTGGAAGTATCACCATAGGTTGCTTTGATATATGCTGTACCAGCTTTAACCGGATATACATATACAGGATTGCCTTTAACGTCTTTATCATCTTGATCATAACTTACAGTAATGATATCATCGTTAGTAGATACGAATTTATCAAAATTCCATTCATAGATATCATCACCGTCCTGATTTTCACCTTTAATAAACAATCTGTAAGAATCAGCGTCTGCAGGAATTGTAGAATTTAAATCATCTTCCCAGTCGATATCTGTGTAAGAGTCATCATCTGATAAAGTATATTCAAGATTGGAAGCTGTACTAGCAAGTTCTTCTACTGATTTAATAGTAGCTTTGCTTGTAAATTCAGTGTTATCATTCTTATCTTCATCATAATAGTCATATGTCATTTCAACATCAACTGACTTAGGATAATCAAATACTGTGATTTCATATACAGAATCATCACTGTTCCATTCGATTTCTGCATCTGAATCTTCGTAATCAAAATCAACATCATCTTCCCAATCTACTTTGGAAGATACATCAACACCGTTCTTATCATAAGCTGCATAATCAAGATCTGTAGCTTTGTCATATTGAACAGTCTTAGCTTTTAATACAACAGATGTAGGTGCACCAACACTAGCTGTAAAAGATTTTTCAGTATTATCATAAGCTACTTTGTAAACTACGCCATCTTCAAAATCAAGGTAAGTTTTTACAGTTGCTGTCTTGCCATCTGAAGAGAATGAAATATCATCGATTGTTTGTTTTACACCATCAGCATCAGTAATAACAAGGTTGCTGTCAGTTACTTTACCACTTTGGTCTGTTGCAAAAGTTACTTCTAAAGCATTAGAAACTGTTTGTTTAACAGCTTGGATACCATCTTTAACAGTTACTTTTACAGAATCAGTTTTGTTGTATTTGCTTGCAGTTGCACTCTTATAAGTTGCTTTAGAGTAAACTGTGATTGTAGCTTCACCAACACCTACAGCTTTAACAACACCTGTCTTAGCATCTACTGTAGCTACTGCAGTGTTATCTGAGTAGTATCTAACAGCATCTGTTGACTTAGCAGGAGTTTTAACTGCATTTAAATCTTTTGATTCGCCCATTGCTAATTCAAAATCTTCAGCATTAACATCGATGCTTGTTGCACGAAGATTGATAGTTAACTTCTGAGTGAAAGCTTTAAGCCATTTACCCTTGGAATCTCTTGCAGTACATTTAATTGTAACTGTTCCAGGTGCTTTAGCTGTAACTACACCAGCTTTTGAAATTGTAGCAATTGCGGAATTGCTTGTTGTCCAGGCATATGTATTGCCCTTGAATGTTTTGCTCAGACCGTAATCTGTGCCCTTATCACCAACATATAAAACTGTTGGTGCTGCTGCTCCACCTTGTTTAACAATTTTAGTAGCTACGGCAGCTTGTGCAGATGAAGGTACTGTTAAGCTTGCAACTACCATTGCTAAAGCAACAGTGGTGGCTAATTTCTTTTTAAAGAAATTTTTCCTCATATTCTTTCTTCCTCCTTAAAATATAGGTTTGGTTTGGTATTATATTTTTGTCAAATATAATCATTCCAATAACAAGTTGATTATAACAATAATCAAACAAAAGGTCAAGTCCTTTTATCTATTATTTTACTTTTTTTATAACCGATAGAAACGGTTGTATACCCCGAGTTTTGCCTTATTTTTGACACATTCCGGCGATTTTTACAAACGACTTTATGAGTCAGAAATTTGGGTTTTACTCCCAGATACATTAGATAAATTACACCCTGTTCTTATGTTATATCTGTATTGAATTGATTATACTCCAGTCATTAGAAAGAGAACATTTGTTGTTTAATTCTGTTCAGCATCTGTCTGACTTGCTTATATAATGCACTTTGAATGTGTCAAATTTATGTCATGGTTTTGTCATATTCAGTTTATTTTTTTGTAATATATTTGTTATTTAAAACATTATACAATCGAATATGGTACATTGTGTAATTAGCCAGGCTATAAAATATATAAATTAACAAGTAAATTAGAACCGACCATTTATAGATATTCTGGAACAAACTTAAACGTTAATAGATTCAGTTATTAAATTAACTTATTAATTACTATGTACATTCCTTTTATAGCAGTACTTTTCCTAAAGTATATTTAAATTAAAAGTATATTTAAATTATAAATATAAATTGGTGTTAGTAAAAAAATTGGATGTTAATTTTAACACATTAACACTAGTTCCGGGAAGAACTAGTTAGGTGATACCACAATAACTACAGTACTTGCTATCCTTATGATAATGTCCTTATTAAATCCTTTCATTCTTTAAAGAGGAAGAGATAAATCATCATAAATAATACTATGATTTTAATGATATCAGTATACTATCTATAAATATTTTAAAATCTTTAAGAAACTAAAATGAATCTCAATACTATTAACTAAATTCCTCTTGTTGTACATAAAACTGCTGTATAGGCAGAATGTAGTAAAAGCGTTTAAAAGAATCCTGCCACCATAATGCAAAATTGTAGATATAAAAAGCCCAATTCCAATCTACGCTGGAATCGGGCCTATTCAGTATATTATATATAGCATTTTTTATTACTGCTTAAATGGAGCTTTTATTGCTCCTCTAATATAACAGTTATAATTTAATCAAATCACCATTACACCATTAAGTATACCTCAATTGCATAATAAACATTTTACGGCCGCTACCTCAAAATCTTTTCCACCGTCTCCTGCATTTTATCTTTATCACAAACCGTATTATGCAAAACATCAGCGGAACGGATTTCTTCGATTGCCTGCGGAACTGCCGTATTTGACAGTTTGCTTAATTCATCAACCAATTGAAAATCAGTTTTGGAATCATAGCTGCCATCTATAGCATTCATAACACTGCGTGTAAACTTATAAGGACTTGCCGTTGATGCAATTATACTCTTATGATCATCCGCTGTTTGCCGGGTATAGTTTTTATATACACTGGCGGCTACCGCAGTATGTGTGTCAATCACATACCCGGTTAATTCGTATAACTTCTTAATTGTTTCTGCCGTTTCTTTTTCCGATGCATATCCACCGACAAAATCAGCCATATTAGCTTTCATTTCATCCGTAATGGCATATTCGCCCTTTGTACTTAAGGATTTCATCATGGCAAGATTCCTATCAGCGTCCCTGTCTGCAACCTGATAGATCAGTCTCTCTAAATTGCTGGAGATTAAAATATCCATGGACGGAGACGATGTCAGGATAAAATCACGGTTTCTGTTGTAAATACCGGTCTGGAAGAAGTCGAATAAAACTTTGTTCTCATTGGATGCACATATTAATTTATTAACCGGAAGTCCCATTGTTTTTGCATAATAAGCAGCTAAAATATTACCGAAGTTACCGGTAGGTACTACAACGTTAATTTTCTCACCCGCTTTCACTTCCCCGTTTTCTACAAGTCTTCCGTATGCATAGATATAATAAACGATCTGGGGTACTAATCGTCCGATGTTAATGGAGTTTGCAGAGGAGAATTGATAACCTTTTGCTTTTAAATCTGCTGCAAGCTGTTTATTGTTAAACATGGCTTTTACACCGTTCTGTGCATCATCAAAATTACCCCGTATACCGATTACAAAGGTATTATCCCCTTTCTGGGTTACCATCTGTTTTTCCTGTATCGGACTTACTCCGTCCTTGGGATAAAATACAATAATCTTTGTACCCTCTACGTCAGCAAAACCTGCCAGGGCAGCTTTCCCCGTATCACCGGAAGTAGCTGTTAATATAACAATTTCATCTTTTACCTGATTCTTTTTTGCTGCAGTTGTCAGTAAATGAGGCAGTATAGAAAGTGCCATATCTTTAAAAGCTATCGTTGCGCCATGAAATAATTCCAGATAAAAAGCACCGTCCGCTTTTACTAAGGGTGCAATTTCTTTTGTATCGAATTTTTCGTCGTAAGCACGGTTGATACAGTTTTTTAATTCTTCTTCCGTAAAATCCGTGAAAAATAATTTCATAACTTCATATGCAGTTTCCTGATAAGTCATTTTTCCCAGCCGACTTAACGGAACTTCAAATTTTGGAACAGTTACCGGTATATATAATCCTCCGTCATCTGCCAATCCTTTTAATATAGCCTGAGATGCTGTTATAGGTTCGCTGTTACTGCGGGTGCTTTGATACATAAGATTCATATGGTTCATTCCTTTGTCATATTATAATTATTAATTATTTTGTTTAAATTTTCTGTATTATAACATGTTTCTATTTCATGTACAATAGTTTGATTAAAATAAGCAGGCTTGAATTTTCACCCATTATTGCCTATTAGGGCCAATGGAGAAATTCAAGCCTGCTTATGTTAAATTATGGGAATAAATCCCGAAGATCAGCGTCTTTTGCAATTCTTCTCAAACCTCGTATCCAAGGCTTTCGGCCCGCATGACTTCGTGAGACTATTCATACCTCTTACTTAAAGAACTCATGACCTCCGTATTGAAACAAAAAATCCAGATGACTGTCAAACCACCGCATACTGTTTTTATCTGCTCTTGACCTTGCAGAGAAATAAAGAGCACCTTTGGAATAATCTTCACCCTGCATTACTCGGTCAACTGCCTTAACAGTATCTTTAGAAACCTTTACCGACCAATAACGATTGTCCTTGATTGGGGAAAATTGATAGGTTCCGCCATCTTTTTGGAATACAACTCCCTTAATGGTATCCGGGAAATCATCATCTTTTACACGGTTTAAGATTACATTGGCTACCAGTATTTTACCTTTCATATCTTCTCCTGTAGCTTCGGCTTCTACGATTCGTTCCAGGATTTCAATATCATCATCCGATAGGTTAATTACATATTTTTCTTTTTTTGTTTATCAGATTTTTTGGTATCGTTTGAATCTTTTACCGATTTCTCAGATTTTTTTGATTTTGTTTCTTTTAGTTTTGTATCTTTAGCCTTTAAAATTTTAGTTGTTTTTTCCGCATCCTTTGATTTATCATCTTTTAATTCTATTTGAGAATTATCATTATCCAAAGTATCTTTTACTGTGCTGTTAACAGTACTAGCGGTTTCTTGTTCTTTTTTTTCCTTGGTTGAACTGCTATCAACCTTTTCAATTGCAGCTGCATCTGCTTGTTCAAAGTTTGATTCTAATCTTCCTTCCGGAAATAAGTGCCCGACGTCCAGTCCATAAAACCCCATCAAAGGATCCTTTGCGGTAAAATTAAATAGTATGAATTGATTATCTAAATTGTTTTGATTGATTCGTACTATTGCTTCATTAGCTGTTCCTTCTTCTATTTCCTTGGAAGTATTGTGTGTAATCTCAGCTCTTGCATAAGATGTAGCACTATCATTACCTGTTCCGTAGATATAGTCTGGGCTAAGTAAAAATAAAACAGTGACCATAGTATAAGCAATTACTACCATGCTTGTCTTACATTTGCCGAAGTTTGCAGGTATTAATTTGCTAATCGGCTTTCTAACCCTTTGAAGAAACGAGTGTATTTTTAGCATACATACATCCTCTTTTCTTTTTTATTATACCTCCGTAATATACTTGGAGTTTTACCAGCGTCTTAAAATGTTAAATAATGGTAATCTATTTTAAGCGCTTATCATGCATTATATCATCTCGCTTTTGGCTGTCAATAAGTCCGTCTCATTTTTGGAAGATACAACACAATTATTTTGCCATGTTTTACCATTGATTATCTTTATGCATAAATAGTTGGAATTTTATTGCCATGTTTTTATAGATATTGCACAAAATTATTTTAACGAAATGTTAACTATTTATTAACTATTTTTCACACCTAATTTTTACTTTATACATTTTGTTATAACTTTTTTTAAATTTTTCGCAAAATGTGTTGATTCTAGTAGATTTTTCTGAATAATAAACATTATATATTATTAATATTTATGTAATATATGCGTAACATTTGTTTTGAAGTTAAAACCGGCTTTAGACCTAAGAAATAAAAGCTATTTTATGGTATTTTGAATCTCTCTAAACGTTTCTTATTTTCTATTCGAATAGAATATAGGAAGTATCTTCCCATAAGTTATATTTTTTGATTCTATTGACATAAAATCTCCGTTATGTTGTAATTAAAAAAAGGAAAGAAAAATCGAAAAACAGGGGGAGTTGTAACTTGCCGTCACTACCAGGTGTATTAAAAGCAGTAAAAAAAAGCGGAGAAGTTTATTACCGAGCTTCCATAACATTTAAGAATAAACATATTAGTTTAGGCAGTTATCCTTTTGAGAATTTGGCAAACAAAGCATACCTGACTGCCGGCACTATTTTGGGGGATATAGGATATAATATTGAACGCTATGAAGAAAATGAGATTTTGACTTTTGACAAATGGGTTATTCTGATAAATTTTAGGGATAACGGTATTTATTTTAGGAATCCCATTTATATAAAAAAGAACTATTTTATTTACTATATTAATAAGAAGATACTCTTAAAGTTTGACATTGATGATCTGTTTTATTATGCACATCATAAGATAATGAAGCGGGGCGGTCATTTGTTTGTATCAGATTATGGTATGCAGGTTACCATATTATCACGTTATGGAATAAAAAATTATGCTGTTTCCGGGCGGGACTATCGGTTTGCAAATGGCGACAATACCGATTACAGATATGGAAACATTGAAATTATCAATCGCTACCATGGCGTTACAAAATCCTTTCGGAAAGGCCTGCCTGTCTATACTGCCAAAATACATATAAACGGTGATTATATTATAGGACGGTACCCAACCGAGATAGAAGCTGCAATTGCATATAATAAAGCAGCCAGATTAATGAGAGAAAAAGGAATTATAAAAGAGTTTCCCGAAAACTATATCACTGAAATAAATGAAATTGAATACGCAAGAATCTATCATGCAGTGAGAATATCAAAAAAGCTCCGCAATTATGACTTATAGTTATACAAAAATAGCTAAATAAATATTTTTTTAAAATAATTAAAAAAACGCTACCTTTTTTTAGATAATGTGTTATAATAAAACTATATTATTCTTCTTCCATTTTCATATTTCAAAATGAAGCCACCGGACAATCCTAATATCAGGGCCGGTGGCTAATTTTATACCTAAAAATAATACTAGATCATCCTACTATTATATCTTATTAAAAATGTTTTTTAATCTTTTGTTTTTGTTTGTATTTTTCTTATATCTTATTTTAATATTATCTCCGTCTTTTCTTTTTGCAACATCTTTCCTGAAGCGGATCCAGTAATTTTGCCGAACAGCCCAGTAAAATAAACGAAACCACTAATTGCAAAATAATACTGATAAAAAACCAATACCTTTGGATATTCACGGATATAGTTCCAAAATGACCAAAAAAATCGGTCACCCGGGAGCCGGTGCCAATCTGGGCTTCTATCATGGAAAGGAAAGTAACAGCGGGATTCATTAACAGAATTAATATCCAATTTCCAATATCCGGATCCGGCTTGTATATTGCTCCGGCGGAGAGCTGATTCATCTTAATCTCCACTATGATTCTTATTGCCCAAAGGACAGCAAGAGTGCCTAACCCAAGGACCATTAAAACTCCATACGTAGAGACTGTTGCCGATGTGGTTTTTTTTAATAAGGTGGAGAAAAAGATTCCAATACTGCCGATAAAAATTGCGGTTGATACTATTAACAGCATAAATTCTGTAAAATCCTTTAGGGTAACACTGCCAATCGTAAAAACAATAGCTAATATAGGGAGGCTCGAGAATGCCAGTAAAATTATCATACTGATCGAGGACGCCAGTTTACCCAGAATAATCTGAAATGGCGTTAATTTTGTCGTAAGCAGAATCTCCAGAGTTTGCTTTTCTCTTTCAGAAGATATCGATGCTGCCGTCAGAGCCGGAACCGTAAAAAGAACAAGACCAAACTCCGCAGCCGTGATAATTGCATAAATCCGTAAAATCGCAGCATAATCCACAGTTCCGCCATATCTGCTGTCATATTCAAAAGTTACATAAAAAGCAAACAATCCAAATAAAGCAAGAATGCCATTATAACCAAATAAAATTAAAGCGGTTCGAAAACTTCGCACACTTGTTTTTAATTCCTTTTGGTATACCGGATTTATTCTCATTTTTATACCCATTGCATATCGCAAGCCTGCTCGCGATACTGCCACAAAACATATAAGTTGAAAGAATCAGATTGTGGCATTCCTTTCATAAATTATATTTTCTTTCAACTTTCTATTCTTCCTTAGTTGTTATTTGCATAAAAAGGGATTCCAGATTACTTTCTTCTCTTGCAAAGGAGGAGAGCAGAGCACCGTTGCCTATCATAGCAGCAAGAATATTTGCTTCCTCTGCTTCCTTTCCTTTAAACAGAATGGATATACTGTTATCTCTTATAATAATGTTCTGAACTAAAGGATTCTGTTTTAATACTTCTACGGCTTTTTCCTGATTTGCTGTAAATTTCATAACAATAGGACTTGCAACACCTCTTATGGATAATATTTCCTCAACCGTACCGCTTAAAACCATTTTTCCTTTTTCTATAATACCAATATTACTGCACAGCTGCGCTAACTCAGGTAAAATATGAGAACTGATCAGTATGGTTTTTCCTTTATCATGAAGTTCCCGTAAGATTTCTTTCATTTCAACGCGTGCCCTGGGATCTAATCCCGAAGCTGGTTCATCTAAAATCAGTAACTCCGGATCATGAACCATACTTCTGGCTAAACATAAGCGCTGCTTCATTCCCCTGGACATTTCGTCCACATAACTATCTGCCTGATCGGATAATCGGACCAAGTCCATTAATTCCAGACACAACCGCCTGGCTTTATTTCCGGTAATTCCATAGATGGAAGCATAAAATTCCATATATTCCAACGCTTTTAAGTTGTCATAAACTCCGAAAAAATCCGGCATATAACCTATCTTATTTTTCAATTCTTTTAAATTTGTTCTTGCATTTATCCCATCTACAAAAACTTCTCCGGAATCAGATTTAAGTAATCCGGCTATAATCCGCATTGTAGTAGTTTTACCCGCACCATTAGGCCCCACAAAGCCAAAAATTTCACCTTTTTTTATTTCCATCTTTAAATTATCCAGTGCGATAAATTTACCATAGGTTTTGGTTAGATTTTTAATGTTCAACATTGGAATCCGCCTCCTTCCAATACGAAATATAAGGTAATACCATCTGATAACCTTTTAAGGACATTTTCGTACTATAACGGACAGTTATTGTATTTTGGTCCGTCAGGTAATTATTAATATCGGTGACACTGCTGCCTGCACCAGCCCTAAATACTTCATCAAAGTTACCGGTGTTAATATTAAGGAAATAAATACTTCCATCAAAAGCACTTAAATAATCACTGCTGCTATCCTGGTTCCTTTTCGATAAATATTCAAAGGATACGACATGATCATTATCCGGGAGATGGTATTTTATCGTCATACTGTCATTATTTAAATAGCGGGACTGATAATATTTATCGTAATATCCTTCCGACACTACCACATAAGGGTCAATGGATGGTACAAACACTTTGTTGCCGGCAGTATAATCTATTTCTACAGGCAGCTTCACTGCAGTAGTACCGTAAGCTTCCATCTTTCCAGCCAGTTTATTTAACAGATCCTGCTGACTATCTGCCCCTGTTGCAGCATTATTTACAAAACCAATAATACAGCTGTTATGCTGACTATTTAATAGATTATTTTCCGTCAGATAATACAATACATTAGATATACGGTTAACTTCCGGTGTATTATCCTTTACATCACCAGTACCTCCCGCTATCCGGTTAATAATATCCGTATTATAAAGTTCATCTCTGGTTGTCATAAAGATTGCATCCTTACCCTCCAGGGATATTGTCTGCCCTTTACGGATTTCTCCTATATTAATTACATAACCATCACTTGTAAGCATTGCATTTGTTAAGTCAAAATTAAAACCATTGGTTACGGTTCCATATACCTTATCACCCACATAATGAATATCATAGGTCAGCTTATCCTCCGCTTCATACGAATCCTCCCACTGATAATATACGGGGGAAAATGCAGGATTATTATTAACTTCCAATGTAGTATCACGGGTGCCGTAATTGATAGAAGTTATATAATTATCAAAATAAATCTTATCTCTCTTATAGTCATATAAATAACTGTTATCATCATTCCCCCTCAATTCCGATACATCGTAATTACCGTCAATGGACAGGCTGTAATTATGGTTATAAGGAGCAGTCAGTGAAAAATACAGTTCTTCATTTACTTTATTATCGTCCTCGAAGTTAAGGAGTTTTACGTATCCAATATAAGGGGTATTAATTCTTGTGTCAGAGCCAATAGAATATACTAATAAAGTAAATACCAGAGCCATAAGAGGCACAACTGCCCAGGTAAGACTTCTTTTATCCAATCTCCTTAACAGAATAAAAGTCACAGGTCCGATGATCAAGATATAAATACCTAAAATAACCATGTATCTGCCGGCCTTAGGTATCTTTTTCACATCCGCAAAGGACATACTGTTCAAAATCCCATAATTAGAATACGAACCATAGTATTCTTCATCTAACTGAGTCAGTTTGGAATTACTCATATTCTTATATATTTCATTGAGTATCGAAAGTCCTAATGTCTGCTTTCCTTTTTTCAGCCCCAAATCAAAACTAAACAACTGTATTTTACCCAATCCTAATGCACTGCTTTGCATTAGTTTTATATTGTCTTCCGATATAATGGTGGAACTGCCGGTCATGGACACATTCATGATATGCTTCCTGATTGTTTCTAATTGAAGTTGTTTCATATCATCCTTTGTCCATCTCTCAAAAACAGAATTATCAATAGGTATGGGTTTGCTGCCGTATGCCGTGAGCATATCATTCCGATCTTTGATCATCTCCAGAAAAACCTTTCTTTCCTCCTCATAATCCATGATATCCTGTTTTAATTCCTGAAGAGATAACCGGTCCATACCAAAGCTTATCTCCTTATCTATTTCGTTACCATTACTTTCCACAGAACAGATCGGGCTTAATTTTGTCAAGGTTTCATTGGCATATTCACCGGTACCAACAACTAAGGTGCCTCCGTTCATGACCCATTTTTTAATGGCTTTAATTTGCATATCCCGCAATCGGCTGGTATCATAATGATTTATTATCAAAACATCAAGCAAATCAAGTCCAAGATAATCATCCGATAAGTTATTTTCATTCAGATAAAACGTTCTTGTACCAAACAGATTCATGTATTCCAGCTCATCTTCCGCATCACTTAAAATACCGATATAAGCCAGTTTTTCATAATTCCCGATTTTTAAATCATACTCATTTTCTACAACTGTATTGTTACTTTTATCTAAGATTTTTACTTGCAATAAACCTGTATCATCCATTACCGGAAGAGCTACCGATAATTCTTCAGATTTTTGTGCTGGAACAATCACTTCTTTGCGGTATGCCGCATTATTTTTTGCTTTTGGTACAATAACCTGCAACCATCCTTCAAAATCTTTCCCATGATTCGCTATCGTAACTGTTACATTCATATAACGGCCATACTTTACATACTGATTATATCCGTATTTCACCTCCATGGCCATTTTTGAACTGCCTGAAGTGTCGGAATCCTTATTCACTGCAGCGGCGGCAACAGGAATCTTATTGGCATTCATCCATACAGCCAGGTTAGACGGCAGTAACATCTGTATACTAAAAATATATTTAAAAATAAGCAACAACAATATTACCGCTATTAATGGCTTAATTCTCTTACTATAAGACTTAAGATTTTGTTTTATACCGTTATTGTGCAAGCCATTCTTCATCTTTCCATGCCTTCCTTCTTCTCATCCAATGCCACTTCAAAAACAGTCCCCTCAAAATCACTTCTGACGTTAATGGTCCCTCCGTGCATTCCGATAATACTTTTTGCTATAGCAAGTCCTAAACCGGTTCCTCCTGTTTCGCTGGATCTGGAACCCTCTACCCGGTAAAAACGTTCAAATATATTCTGTAAATCTTTCTGTGGAATTAGTTTACCGTAATTCGTCACGGATACAATAATCTTATTATCAACTTTAGTTAATTTTAACTTAACACTTTTTCCGTCCTTGCCGTATTTAATTGCATTACTGATCAGGTTTGCAAATGCCCTGGCCAGCAGATTGCCGTCTGCAATAACACTTGCGGTGGTTAGATTGGTGTTAAATTCATACTCCAGTTCATATTCCTGAAAGCTGGGATAAAACTCGTCCAGCAATTGATTGATGAATTTGACCATATCAATCTCAGATAGCTCCAAAGTAACCTCTCCGAAGCTGAAATTCGTATAGGCAAATAAATCTTCAATAAGCTTTTCCAGCCTTTTGGATTTACTGTATGCAATTTCCACATAATGCTGCTTCACTTCAGGTGTTAATTTATCTTTATCGGAAACCAGTTCCAGATACCCAATAATAGAGGTCAGCGGAGTTCTCAGGTCATGGGCGACGCTGGTGATTAATTCATTTTTGGTATATTCACTTTTCCTTTCATTTTCAATTAACAGCTTAATATCTTCTGCCATCTGGTTTAATTTAGATGCTATAAACCCAAACTCATCATCATTATTAATATCTATCTGGGTGTCGAAATCTCCGGATGATATAACGGATATACCTCCGGCTATCTTTTCAAGATAGGTACCAAACTTTCGGGTGAGCAGCAAAAAATAAGTAGTAAATAATACCACACCTGCAATTAAGGCTATACTTACCACGACAAAAATAAACCCTTTTCCCACCGGAAGAGACTGATTCATGGCAGAGTTCTGCATATCATTTAACTGATAACGGTTTAAGGAGACTCCGTTATCCATAAGATTATTATTCACACTGTTACCAACCTGACCATTCAGCAGCTTTGTTTCACCGCCGCCCAGGGTATGATAAACCAGATATATGCAAAAAAATAAGGCCGCTTCCGAAAGGATGGTGTATACCAGACTCAGAAGGCTATATAAAACTATTTCAAAACGGAAGCTTTTAAATATACTATTTTTCAATTTTGTATCCAACTCCCCAAACAGTTTTTATGATTTGTGCATTGCGGGAATCCATCTCAATTTTCTCACGCAATCTGCGGATATGAACCATAACCGTATTATTGGCTTCATACATCTTCTCATTCCATACTCTCTCAAATATCTCATCCGTACTGAATACTCTGCCGGGATTACTGGCGAGCAGGTAGAGGATGTCAAATTCTATGGGGGTTAATTTTACTTCTTTTTCATAGGCGGTTACACGGTGGTCATCTTTATTAATGACCAAATGATTTACAATGATTTCTTTATCGGCTTTATCTTCATGGGAATTGGGATTAAACTTGGTATAACGCCTCAGCTGGGATTTCACGCGTGCCGTTAATTCCAGCGGATTAAAAGGCTTAATTACATAATCATCGGCACCGGTGCTAAGTCCTATGATCTTATCAATATCTGCTGATTTGGCACTTAACATTATAATGGGAATGGTGCTGGTATTACGAATGGTTTTGCACATATTTAAACCGTCAATGCCCGGCATCATAATGTCTAAAATAATTAATTTAATATCTTCCTTTTCCAGTATTTCAAAACCTTCTTTTGCATTAAAAGCCTTAAATACCTTATATCCGTCACTGACCAAATGTATCTCAACAAGTTCAGCTATCTCCCTGTCATCATCTACTACCAATATACTGGTCTGTTCCATAATACCTGTCATCCTTTCTATCATTTATATAAGAACGGTTTTGTCGTTTTTTCACTTATATTGTATCTGATTTGATAATATCTATCAATGATAATTCTACAAAAACAAGGCAGAAATCTTAAATCAGATATCTTATAAATAGGAATTTATATCCTGATTTTCTGTATTATTTTAACTAATTTCATACTAGCATATCTATTTATAAAAATCTTTACTTTTTTCTTACAAAACCTTGTTATTCCCTATCAGTATTCTGACAATTTCAAACGGATTACATACCAGCATCCGGCTTGCAGGACACTAGCGCCCACGTGCTGTCACTTCAGTGACAATCTTCCCAAAGGGTATTATCCTCTTGCGTATCCCTACGCATCCTGCACGGATTGCTTTTTACAGGAAATTTACTGAATTCCTGTTACATAAAAAAAACACTACCCGAAAGAGCAGTGTTTAAACCTTTTTAAATGAGCAGCACTATAAGCCGAGTTCTGTATTAAATGATCATCTATCTTTGCCACATGTTGCCATATGGCTCATTTGCTTAAGTCATCTGCCAGGGCAGATAACCTTTTATGCAAATCGCGACCTACCCTAAAGCACGACGGGCAGCCGTATCGCTTTAAATTCGGTCTTGCTTCGAGTGGGGTTTACATATGCCCTGGTTGTTACCAACCAGGCGGTGGTCTCTTACTCCACCCTTCCAACCTTACCTGCATCCATAATAGAAAACAGGCGGTATATTTCTGTTGCACTATCCTTAGAGTCGCCTCTACCGGACGTTATCCGGCACTCTGCCCTATGAAGCTCGGACTTTCCTCACCTAAGGCCTTTCGGCAGCTAATAGGCGCGATCATCTGTGCTACTCACAGAATGACATTTTAACATGAAAAACTATGAAAGTAAATACTAAGGTAGAAAGAAATATTTTCATATTAAACTTTAAAACAGCTTCCGCCGATAAATTCTTTTAAGATTGAATTCTGCGGAACGGTTTCACTGTTAACTCCCAAAAAATAATCCAGAAATTTAAGCAGCCTTTTCGCTTCCACATACTCTTCGGATTCCCTGTCGATACCAAATAAAACAGGTTCGGCATATTGTTTTAAAACAGCAAGTTCATAAATTAAAGCGGAATTAAAAAATACATCTGCATCTTCCTGGAATGGGAAGATATTCTGCTCCTCGCCACGCCTAACAGAAGGCCACATACTAATGGTTTTCTGACCGGAGGCACCTCTGGTTCTGGAATCCCGGACCATTCTTCTGAGTAACCTTAAATCCGTCGTCGGAATCCGATTATGCTCATCGATATTAAGGGAGGTTAAGGCACTGATATAAATTTTGAATTTTTTCTCTCTCGGAAGGCTGTAGGAAAGCTTATCATTTAAACCATGAATTCCTTCAATCACTAATATATCATTCGGACCTAAGGTTTTATAGTTGCCTTTATATTCCCGGTGTCCGGTTTTAAAGTTAAAACTCGGCAGTTCCACTGTTTTTCCCTGCAATAGATCCGTCATGTTTTTATTAAATGCTTCCAGATCAATCGCATCCAGGGATTCATAATTAGGTTTTCCTTCCTCGTCCAAGGGTGTATTTTCTCTTTCTACAAAATAATCGTCCACTGCTATTGGATGGGGATTTAAACCATGAGTTTTAAGCTGTATGGATAAACGGTAAGAGAATGTAGTTTTACCGGAAGAAGACGGACCGGCGATCATAACCAGTTTCTTCCCTGATGTTTTAATCATTTCCGCTATCTCACCGATTTTCATCTCCTGTAATGCTTCCTGGGTCAGAATAATATCATTTATTTTTCCATCAACAATCGCATCATTTAATGCCCCTACCGTATCAATTCCCATGGCCTGGGACCAGCGGTTTGACTCCTTTAATGTTCGAAATAGCTTATCCTGGGTTTTAAAAGGCTCCAATATGCTGGGATTGCTTTTTTCCGGTAATATGAGCATAAGGCCGTCATCATATGGAAAAAGGTCAAAATATTTTAAATATCCTGTACTTGGAGGCATAAAACCATAATAATAATCTTCAAAGCCCTCTAAATTGTAGATATTGGCTTTGGACACCCTGCGGTACCGGAATAATTTTTCTTTATCATACATTCCATATTGCTTAAATAATTCAATGGCATCCGCCGTACCAATTGACTTTTTGGTAATCGGAAGATCCTTGTCAATTAAGGATTTCATCTTCTCTTTAATTGCAAGACACTGTTCTTTTGAAATGGGTTCTTTTGTATCTGTCTGGCAGTAAAGTCCGTTTCCCACAGAATACTCTATGGATATTTTTCGGATATTGGGGGAGCCAATTACACTGTAAATCGCCTTTAACATAACTAATGTTAATCCCCTGTTATATGTTTTATGTCCTGCGTCTTCCGCAGTAGTTACAAAACGGATTTTGCATCCTTTCTCTACCGTTTTCTGCAATTCTCTTAACCGGCCATTTACAAAAGCCAATATGATATCATTCTTAAAATCCTTTTGATACTCCTTACTGATTTCAAGCAAGGAAGTGCCTTTCGGATATTCCTTAATGTTACCGTTTATTTCTGCCTGAATCATTTCCTGCATAAAAAGACCTCCAGAGATTATTTAAAATAAGTTAATGCTTCTTCAATATATGCAATCTCCTGATTAACCTCACCTAAACGTTCCAGAGCTTTTTCGGTTGGGTTAAGTAATAGTTCCGTCTTTACATCGCCACGGATTCTATTTTCCCGTTCTAAATATTCCATCATAAGCGGTTCTTGTTGTTCCAATAATAATTTGCCGTATTGGTAAAATACTTCCCGTTTATAATCGGTTATATGGGGTTCAGGCACTGCTTTTAGGATAAAATAATACTTTCCGTCCTCTTTTACCATTTGTTCTTTTTTTATATCATAACCAATACGGTGTAAAAACTTACGAACCAGATTAATTTCCGATTGGGGTTGTAGAATCAACTCGGTACTTTTTTCTACTGCTTTCATGCCTTCATCCAATATTTTAATCATAAGGGCTCCGCCCATTCCGGCTATCAGTATGGTGTCTGCTTCTCCCGGTTCCAGTTTTTGTAATCCGTCTGATAGTCGGGTCTGAATATTTTTATTAAATCCAAGGTTTGTAATATTCTCTTTAGCCCGTTGCAAGGGACCTTTGTTTATATCCATTGCAATTACATTCGGAGCTATGTTATTTTTGATGAGATATATGGATATGTAGGCATGGTCGCATCCTACATCAGCAACCCTGTTTCCTATCGTAACAGTATCTGCAACTGCCTTTAAACGCTTTGATAATTGCATGATATCCTCTTTCTTCTGTTCATTTTATGCAAAGTTATTCCAAATAATCCTTTAACTTACGGCTTCGGCTTGGATGTCTTAACTTACGCAATGCCTTCGCTTCAATTTGGCGGATTCGTTCCCTTGTTACGTTAAATTCCTTACCCACTTCTTCCAAGGTACGGGCTCGTCCATCATCTAAACCGAAACGGAGCCTTAGAACTTTCTGTTCCCTGTCCGTTAAAGTACCCAGTACATCAATTAGTTGCTCTTTTAACAAGGTAAATGCAGCCGCATCCGCCGGTACCGGAACATTATCATCCTGTATAAAATCACCCAAGTGACTGTCTTCTTCTTCACCGATAGGTGTTTCCAACGAAACCGGTTCCTGGGAAATCTTTTGAATTTCTCTTACCCTTTCCACCGGTATATTCATTTCAACCGCCACTTCTTCCGGAGATGGTTCCCTGCCTAATTCCTGAAGGAGCTGTCTTTGAACACGGATTAATTTATTGATGGTTTCTACCATATGCACCGGAATACGAATAGTTCTTGCCTGATCGGCAATCGCTCTGGTTATGGCCTGTCTGATCCACCAGGTAGCATAAGTACTGAACTTAAAACCTTTTGTATAATCAAATTTTTCAACAGCCTTAATCAGACCTAAGTTACCTTCCTGTATAAGATCCAAAAACATCATACCCCTGCCTACATAACGCTTTGCTATACTGACAACCAGACGAAGGTTTGCTTCAGCTAACCGTTTTTTGGCATCTGCATCTCCGACTTTCATTCTTCTTGCCAGTTCAATCTCATCGTCTGCACTAAGCAGCGGTACTTTTCCGATTTCTTTTAAATACATTCTTACAGGGTCATCAATACTGATTCCCTCCGGTATGGAGAAATCAATTTCTTCTAAGTCTTCATCATCCTCTAATATGATATCATCTTCTTCATCTGTTATTCGAAGTACATCCACATTATTAGCCTCAAGAAATTCATATATTCTCTCAACCATAGTAGGGTCCATATCAAAATCGACAAAGAAATCATTTATTTCCTGAAATTCAAGGACGTTCTTTTTTTTCTTGGCAAAAACCAAAAGCTCTTTTAGTTTTTCCGAAAATTTAACCATGCTCTCATCCATTATTTATCCATCCTCCTTTAGAATTAACCGTTAAATAGATACTAGTATTCTAACCATCATTAAAAGAAATATGCAATTTCTGTAAGTCTGCCTGTTCCCTGATAATAATCTGAAGTGCCTGAATATCATTATTTTCTATGGCTTTTTTACTCTGTGCATCCAAACTGTTCTTCTTGATACGCATTACGGTTTCTTCCAATGCTTTTTTCCGCTCAGACTCACTCATTTCTCCCCGCATCTCCATATTAAAAAGGGAGGCTGCTTCATTCTGTTCTTCTTTGCTTTCAAAACGGTTGATTATTTTAGCCGGTGTCACAACATGTTCTGTTTCATATTGTTCAAACAACATCCCGGCTACCTGCTGATATAATTGCTCTGTAAAATCATCAGGACTTATAATACCTTTTATCTTATCAAATATTTTCGTATCTTCTATTAACCAGGTAAGGAGTATTTTCTGGGACTGCCGGATTCCATCCTCAGGAACGTTTTTTTGTCTTCCCCCATCCGTTCTTCGTTCCTTAGGCTGGTCATTCTGCCCTACCACTATCTGTGCACCATAACGATTAACTAATTTTTTCAGATTTTCAAAACCTACCAAATACTTGGAAGCCACTGCTTCAATATAGTTATTCCTTTCTATTTCTTCCGTAAACACCAGCATTTTCTTAGCCGTTTCGTTAAAAAACCTGGTTTTCTGCTCCGGATCACTCAAATCATAATCCCGTTCTAAAATCTCTATTTCAAATAAGAAAGCATTCCTGGCAGTTTCCATTCGTTTCTTAAATTCTTCCGCACCCAGTGCTTTGATAAATTCATCCGGATCCTTATAAGGTTTCATATCAACAACCTTGGCAGTCAAACCGGCTTCCTTTAAGATGGGAATTGCCCTTAACGCCGCTTTTATTCCCGCATCATCACTATCGTAGGTTAATAATACTTCATTGGTATATCTCTTTAACAGGTTAGCCTGAAGTCCTGTGAACGCCGTTCCCAGAGAAGCTACGGCATTGGTAAATCCTGCCTGATGCAAAGCGATCACATCCATATAACCCTCACAGATTATCATGTTCGGTTTTCTGGAAACCCTTGCAAAATTAAGTCCGTACAAATTCCGGCTTTTATCAAAAAGTTTTGTCTCCGGTGAGTTAAGGTATTTCGGTGTTCCCTCACCCATAACACGTCCGCCGAAACCGATTACCCGGTTATTTACATCCATAATCGGATACATTACCCGGTTCCAGAATTTATCATATACTTTTTTCTTTTCATCAAAACTGATCAAACCGGATTCCCTTAAAATACTGTCCTCATATCCTAAGTGTTTTAGGTATTGATATAAGTCATCTCCGGTTTTATTGGAATACCCTAACCCAAATTGTTTTATGGTATCATCGGAGATTTCCCTGTTTGTTAAATACCCGTAAGCTGCTTGTCCACGTTCCGATTTCAATTGATAATAAAAATACTTGGCAGCTTCTTTATTGATTTCAAGCAGTCTGTTCTTTAGCCCTGCCTGCTTTTTTGCTTCTTCACTATACTCTGCTTCGGGAAGGTTTACCCCCACCCTGCCTGCTAAAAACTTTAAAGCTTCCACAAAAGTATAATTTTCATATTCCATAATAAATGTAAATACATTTCCACCCACGCCGCAGCCAAAACAATGATACATCTGTTTTGCACCGCTGACGGCAAAAGATGGAGATTTCTCATTATGAAACGGGCAGAGCCCCATATGGCTGCCGCCTTTTTTCTGAAGCTTGACATAGGAACCGATAACGTCCACAATGTCATTTTTCATTCTGATTTCTTCTACTAATTCTTCAGGATAAAACAATGGAACTCTCCTTTCTTGTATTTTTCTATATAAGTAATTGCTGAAACTCCAATATTGTATCTATATACCATGCAAAATTGACAAAATACAAAAGCTAAATCCGATCCCAAAGGTCACTGAAACTTTTGTATTTTTATAAGATATTTTAAAAAATTAAAATTAAAATAATTTTACAATTTTGCATATTTTATTCCATCCAATCTTTAAAATGTTCTTTTAAGAAAATTATTTCCCACTTATAGTGTGCCAAATGCCCCTCATCAATCATCTTCCGGTAAGCTTCGTTACCATTTGCAGCGCCAATTGTAAGAGTATCACATAAAGCCTTAATACGGCTTATGGTCCATTCCTTGATATTATGAGGTATTTTTATACCGTAAGCATCCATGAAAAGGGAAATCCTGCGAGTTCGGTCCGCTGCGTGTAATTCCGGGTTATAAGGAATTGATTTACCAGTATTGTAATCGATGGCAAAACTCGCTAGAGGTACTGATGTATAAAGCATATATACGATATCCCAAATACGCGGGCCTGGTTTGGCCAGGTCAAAATCGATGAGAGCTACCGGTACTTCATCTTTAAAAACGATGTTATAAAGTGCAGCATCATTATGGCAGACTACTTCATTCTCCCATTTCCCAGGTACAGCATTGTGTTCTTCATTTGTATAATAGTCCGAAATTCCAATAAACCCCTGAACTGCATCATGATATCGCCGTAATAGTTGTGCACATCTTATAAGTGAGTCTTCAGACCATATATAAGGCTTAAAATCAGGATAATCATTTCCAGAAACCTCTCCCTCAATATAAGATAATATTTCACAGCCTTTCTCATCAATACCGATAAACTTGGGTGCCCCGTCAAAACCTTGTTTTTCTAAATATAGAAGCAGTTCATGCACATACGGGCTCCAGTTTACAGAACGGTGAACGGTATTTCCGATCCTCACAACATTATTGACATTACCTCCGTGAAGTATTTCTTCCTTTTCAAACACAAATAATCCCCCCTATATATTTAAATATCTAAACGTCTATACAAATATGGTTTTGTTACCGGCGAATATATTCAGAAACCTTAATAAATACTCCAGGATCTGGGTATGGATAATTCCGTAAATTTTGCCACCGCATAGCGGTCCGTCATACCGGCTATATAATCACATACCACCCTGGTTGCCGTCTCCCCTTTGCTCTCCATCATATACAGATACTCCTCCGGAAGAAGCTCTAAATTCTTAATATAATACTCAAACAGGTGTATCAGCATTGCTTCTGCTTTCTGTTCCTCTCCTTTTGCTACAGGATTGGTATATACACTACGAAACATATATTTTCGCATCTCAAACATCGCCTCTTCTATCTCAGGTGACATGGTAATCTCATCGGTATCTTCACTATGACTTACGATATCGTGTATGATGGTATTCAGTCTTTCTCTTGGGCTGTGACCCAAAATATCCGTATATTCATTTGGAATGTCTTCCTCCGTAATGATGTGACCCCGGATGGCATCATCAATATCATGATTGATATAAGCAATTTTATCCGACAGTCGGACTATCTTTCCTTCCAGTGTACTCGGGCAACCTTTCGTTTGATGGTTTAGTATGCCATCCCTGACTTCTTTGGTAAGGTTTAAACCTTTCCCGTGATTTTCCAATAATTCCACTATCCTAATGCTTTGAATATGATGTTCAAATCCCTCCGGGCAGATATGGTTCAGGGCACGTTCTCCAGCATGTCCAAAAGGGGTGTGTCCCAAATCATGTCCCAATGCAATAGCCTCTGCCAGATCCTCATTTAGACGTAAGGCTCTTGCGATGGTTCTTGCATTCTGGGATACTTCCAGCGTATGCGTTAATCTTGTACGGTAATGATCTCCCTCAGGAGCTAAAAATACCTGGGTTTTATGTTTTAATCTGCGAAAAGATTTGGAATGGAGGATTCTGTCCCGGTCTCTCTGGTAAATGGGGCGAATATCACAGGGTTCCTCATAAATATCTCTTCCACTGGAACTGTCACTGAATGCAGCATAAGGGCTTAAATATTCATGTTCTCTTTGTTCCAGCTTTTGGCGCATATTGATCTTTTTCTGAAAATTAACCAATTCACTTTGAATATTCATCTTTTTCATTCCCCTTTCCGTATAAAATAAACCCTATATTATTAATATTCTACCAAACCTGCATATTTCCTTTTTTATTTTTAAATTTTCTTTATCTTTTCTGATAATCTTAGAAGGGTAGATAAAAAAGCATTGAAAGATATTCAATAGTCTGTCAGAAACCATGCGGGAAATGGAAAACAGAATCAAATCATTACGAGGCAGAATGCAAGAAAAAGTTGGAATTACTTATATAAGAACCAATGAAATGAAAGGAATAACAAGTTTTAAATCTTCCTGATGTTCCAGAAAGCGGAAACTACACTCCAATATTCCACATTATTCAGGAGTAAGTAATTCACTCGCCGGAGCACTTGGATAAAAAGATCATAATGTTATTTTTTTAACGGATTCCCGTTTTATAATTTCCGGAGAAAATACGATATCTGTTCGGTAACTACGCTTATTTAAAATTCTATCCATTACAAGCCTTGCTGCCTCAGTTCCAACTTTACCCTGCATCATATCAACCGATGTCATTGGCGGATTGGTACATAAGCAATATTCGGTATTATCCAAAGATACAATAGAAATATCATCCGGCACTTTAAGCCCAAGCATACTGCAAGCATTCATGCATCCTATACCCATCAAGTCATTACAAGCCACAACTGCGGTACATTTACCATCATTTCTAATAAATTGCTGGAATTTTTGCAAGGCAAGCTCCCTTGTAAAATTCGCATTAATAATCAGAGTGTTATCGACAGGAATCCCGGATTCTTCCAGTGCCCTGCAATAACCCTCAAAACGTTCTTTCGTATTTTGTTCTTTAGGGTCGCCTCCCAAAAATGCAATTCGGGTATGGCCATTCTCAATGCAATGATGTGTTGCAATCCAAGCCGCACGCGATTGATTCGCATAGATGCAATCATAATAATTATGATATTCCGAATTCTCATAGAAACTCGTTATAGCGGTAGGCAATCCCGTATCTTTAATCGCTTCGATCAACGTAGGATTGTAGTCAAACGAACCAAAAATCAGACCATCCACATAACGCCCTTTTAACGAATTGAGAATCTCCAATTCTTTTTCAGGACTATGCATAGTATAAGCCAGAAGAATATTGTAGTTGTAATCTTCCAATGTCTGTGTTACTCCTTTAATCATATCAAAGTAATATGGATTCATGATATCAGGAATACAAAACATAATCTTATTCGTTATACTACTTTTAAGGGTTTTAGCTGCCTGATAAGGAACGTAACCTAATTCTTCCGCTGCAGCAAACACCTTTTTTTTAGCTTTATCGCTACAATACCCACTTCCATTCAATGCTCTGGCAACAGTGGAAGCGGACAACCCTGTTTTATCTGCAATATCATAAATAGTGGTCAATACACAACACCCCTTCCATTTTTTCTGACTTTTCTAAAATATCTGGCAACACACCTAATACTTTATATTATAACACGCTTGTCCATACCCGGGTATTTAAATGATAAAACAAAGTGCCGGCTCGCCGACACTATCGCGTCAGAACATACCTCGTAGCAATATACTGTCTTTTAGCGAGGTACACATCCATACACATTCCTCTGAGGGTTTTATCTCATAAGACGAACTTTTTTATGAGATAAAAAATGCCCAAATCCCATCTTTAGAATCTATGGGTTGGGCAATATTAAGTCAAAGCCAATATTCTGGTCCGATACGCTAAGAAGCGTGGGGACTTACTTGTAAGGTTAAAAAACCTGCAATACTATGGTATTCCTGCGCAGACTTCACAAGTAATTGGAAATTGACATTACACAGGCTGTAGTACTCTGTCTGCAGTTATTTTTCCTCAATTACCACATTCCCAGCAGAATCCACATAAATGTATACAGGATATTCTTTAATATTAAAAGCTTTTGATATCAGCTTCTCTGTATCAATAAATATATTTTCATCAGTATCTTCATTCAACTTTTCGCCTTGCAGAAAATATAAATAGTCGGTTCCATCTTGTTCCAGCGTCTCCGTTGCCTTTTTACACGCTCCGCAACCGCTCACACCCAACAGAATTGGAACACCGCCGGACAAAGACATCATGTTATCAGCATTTACAGTTGTTTGGGGCAAAAGCTCTGCAACCTCAGAAATCTTAGTGGTTTGTGCCGTAATCATAGCGTTTTCATCTATAAAATAATAGCTTGGCACCCAATCTGTAAATTTATATTTTCCTTTTGCGGAAAATGAATCTTCCGGAGGAATATTCATCTTATCAAGCTGCTCCTGCGGAATTTTATCATCCCACACAAACACAACGGAAAAATTTTCACTGTTATAAAGAGAGAAGAGAATGCGATAGGCGTCAAAATCGGCAATACAATCTTTACATCCCTTCATCGCAAAGACCACAAGAGTTTCTTTCCCTGTAATATCAGAAATATCAATCTCCTTTCCCTGTGAATCCCACACCGTATATCCTTGTAATTTTTCACCGGTAGAGAAATTCAGGAGTTTCACCCCATTTGTCTTTCTTGTACTTGGTTTATGTGCCAAAACAACTAAGAAAGTAACTGTTAATATGACTATACACAGAACACTAATTCTAACAATCTTTTTTAAATATACTTCTATTTTCATCCTGTCTCCCTGCCTTTTTTATCAATCAACTTTATAATTGTTCTGCTTAATGCATAAAGTTTTATGACTTTCGTTCAATTTTACCATCGACAGAGATTTTTGAAAGCATACATCTTTTGCATAAGGGCATCTTTTAGCAAATTTACAACCCACACCATTCATTATTTTATTTTCCGCATCCTCCATGTGAGGTCTGTCCTTGCCGCTCCACTTTGCTCCAACCTTAGGGATAGACTCAAGAAGAAGCTCCGTATATGGATGACCAGGATTCTCCAAAACCTCTCTGGCTTTTCCGAATTCAATCATGCTGCCCTTATACATTGTGGCAATATAATCACTAACGTAATATGCTGTTGAAAGATCATGTGTAATATATATAAAGCTGACACCGTACTCCTCTTTCAGATTTTTAAATATATTAACTATATTCATTCGTAATGATGCATCTATCATGGCAACCGGCTCATCCGCAACTATAATTTTCGGCTTCGTGATAAGTGCACGGGCAATAGAAATACGTTGCAACTCACCACCGGAGAATTGGTTCGGGTACTTATTCTTAACCTGATCATAGCTCAATCCAACTTTTTTTAAGGTATCAGTAATAACCTCTTTCGCATCATCTTTGTTTTTTGCCATATCCATATTCAACGCTGTTTCATATAGATAGCAGTCTACTGTCCGCTTCATACTAAAATTAGTAAACGGATTTTGAAAAATAGGCTGAACAATCCGATAAAACTCTTTTTTATGCTTCATGTGATAGTTGATGCTTTTTCCATCCAAAATAATATTCCCGCCGGAGATATCCAGCAGACCTAATATCATTTTTGCAAGAGTTGTCTTACCGCTTCCTGACTCACCAACGATACTCATAATCCAGGATTCATCAGATGGCATTTTTAATGAAACATCATCAACTGCCATAATTTTATTTCCCAAAATCATACCACCAATCCGGAATTCACGGTTAAGATGGCTTATTTCAAGTATATTTTTAGTTTCCATTATTCACTACCTCCCGAAGCTTGTTCCAGTAATAAACATGCGGCAAAATGCTTTTCCCCTACTTGAACCGTCCGAGGTCTGATATTGCGGCATTCATTGGCAGCATACTTACATCTGTCGGCAAAACGACATCCATCCGGAGGATTTTTAAGGCTTGGCGGAGTTCCCGGTATACCTTCCTTTTGGCTGTTATCACCAACCTTAGGAAGTGCACCTATTAACATTTTTGTATAAGGATGCTTCGGGTTACCAAATATTTCATCCGTAGGTCCAATTTCAATCATCTGTCCGGCATACATAATGCCCATACGCTTTGTAACCTGATAATGAACACCCATATCGTGTGAAACTATCACCATAGAGTTCATCATTCTTTTTTGTACCGACATAAGCATTGTAAGAATGTCCTTTTGAACAACAACATCCAACGCAGTTGTTGGTTCATCCGCCAATATTACACCGGGATTTAAGAATGTAGCAAGTGCAATTAAAACACGTTGGCGCATGCCTCCGGAAAGCTGATGAGGATAAGCTTTCAGCACATCCGGTGAAAGTTCCAGATCTTCCAAATAAGCTGCAACTTTTTCTCTTATCTGCTTTTTAGTCATTTTTACATGGTACCCGCGGCTTACAGTATCAAAGAACTGATTTTCAATGTTAGCAACCGGATTCATAACGTGCATTGCGCCTTGGGGAACATAGGAAATTTCTTTCCACCAACAGTCCTTAAGTTTTCCGCTTTCCACATAATCTGTTTCGGAATTACCTTTATAAAGCCTTACAAAGCCGCCGGAAATTTCAAGAGGATAATTCAACAAGTCATACATAACCTTAAGCAATGTAGATTTACCACAACCGGATTCTCCTGCTATTCCAAATATTTCATCATTTTCAACTTTAAAATTTACATCATCAACTGCATTAACAAAGCTGGTAAGCATATTATAGCGTGCACTGACATGATTAAGTTCCAACATTATTTGCCCCTCCTTAATGCGGAATATTGCTGCTGTCCTGTCATGAACAGGAACAGGCCGATAAAAATAAAGCAAATAGCAACAACAGGTGCGCCAATCCAGATCCACTTACCGCCAAGCATCGCTTGATGCTGGTTTGCCCAGTAAATCATTGTGCCTAATGTTGCATTGCTGTTACTTGACATTCCGATCACTGCGAGTCCGGATTCAGAAGCAATAGCGACGAGAATCGTATTGATAAAGTTACCAATCGACCAATCCTTAACAAACGGAAATATTTCTTTAACCAATATACGGATCGTGCTTTCTCCGGAAAATTTTGCTGTACTGATGTAATCCCTTTCCCTTAAGCTTAATCCCATGGAGCGCACTTGCCGTGCCGGCCAGGGCCAGTTAAAAACAATAAGAACGCCGCCTATAAGGAACAAGGATGCACTGCCTTTTGTTAAGCTTCCCAGCAAAATAAGAATTGGCAGCGACGGGATAACAATAAAGGTATCGGCAATCAACATAACTATTCTATCTATAATTCCTCCCTTAAATCCGGCAGCAAGTCCCATAAGAACACCAATAAGAGTTGAAAAAAATGCAACAAACAAACCAATCAGAAATGAATTCTGAATAGATCTGCATAACAGCCAGAAAATGTCTTGACCCAAGCTGTTAGTACCTAAAAAATGTTCCATACTTGGTTTAAGATTAGTTGGATATGCATTCCAATCTGTCACATCTCCCGAATAAAAAAGCGGAAAAACGAAGCCAATAACCAAAAACATACTCAGTAAACCCACACCTAGTTTCAATCTGAAATTCCAATTTTTCATACTACCCCTCCTAATTGTACCTGACTCTGGGATCAATAAACGGATACAGCAGGTCAACAATCAATGTTGTAGTTGTAACCGCAAAAATTGAAATAGTAATCGTTCCCATAATCAGGTTATAATCGGCCTGTAAAATTCCTCTGTAAATAAGAGAACCTATGCCAGGATAGTTAAATAGAATCTCTGTTATCAATGCGCCGTTAAAAATTGTCCCAATTTGTAATGCAAGCATGGTAATTTGCGGAAGAATTGTGTTTGGCAAAACATATCTTCCGATAACTTTTCTCTCGCTTAATCCTTTCATTCTTGCAAATGCAACAAAATCCTCTTCATTGGTATTACGGGAAAGTGTGGTCATGGATATAACCCACCAGCCGGTACCTGTTAATATAAGAGAAAGTGCAGGAAGCAAGGAATTCCAAATAATGGTCTTTACATTTTCCCATGAAAAGCCTGATACATTGAAATTAGCACTTAACGGGAATATAGGGAAAATATAGGCGAACAGCATTATAAGTGTTAAAGCAAATATGTAGTAAGGAATCGGATATATACATATAGCTATCCCCTCAAGTATTTTAGAGTATGTTTTATCCTTTCTAATCCCTGCAAGTAATCCAATACTATTACCGATCAACCACGATATAATTGTTGAAATTCCCAAAAGACCCAGTGTCCATGGCAAAGAATTCGCAATTAAATCTTTGACCGGAACCGGATACATTGTAAGGGAAGGACCGAAATCCTGAGTAAAAATAACTCTTTTCATATATCCCAAATACTGTTCACCCAGGGTACCCTCAAGTCCGAAATTTTCATTCAAGGTCTTACGCATTGCATCAATAGCCGCCATGTCCATAGAGTTTGATTTACTTGTCATTTGACCTAGCATAGCTTCAACAGGATCAGACGGCATAAACCTGGGAATTAAAAACACTGCTGTCATTCCCAATATTATTACAAATATAAATGTAACTAACCGGGAGCATAAAAATTTTAAAAATTTCATAAACAGCCTCCAATCACACAATTTCCTATAAGAAAGAGTCTGGCTTGCCAGACTCTGGCGCTGACGCGCTGTCACTTAAGTGACAATTTCCCAAAGGATATTATCCTTATGTGTGTACACGCGCATCCCGCGGAGTATTTTTAGCTCATAGGACGAACTTTCCTAAGAGATAAGATAAAACAGTCCGCCAGTACAGCCACCCTGGCGGACTTTCACTTAATTACCTGTTGGTTTCAAATGTGGGGTATAATATTTAAACTGTGACCACCACCACCAAGGTCCTTCAAAGTCGTTTTCTGCAGTTTGGAACCCAGTCCAATAATGTGTTGTAACCGGTACGAATTTAGAGGTTCCGAACATAGGAATGAATGGTAATTCTTCTACAAAAAGCTTGCAAATCTCTGTAACGCCGTCAATAACCTTTGGGTCATCAGAAGGCAGTTGCATGAGTTCGTTAAGTTTTTCTGTAACTTTATCATTCGTCTCGCCGCCCCAACGGTAACGGTTACCCGGAGCCTGCTCACCTGTCGGAACTATATACTTGCTGTTCCAGTGCTCCATGTTTACAGAGCTATCAGGCATAATTCCACAAGCCGGCCAATAGGAACCGGCCTCAAAATTACCTGTCGCCTCATTATTCCAGAATGTGGCTGCATCTTGCTGAACAACTGTAACCTTAATACCAAACTTATTCCATGAATCGGCAACTGCAAAGGCAAGTCTCATAGACTGGATTTCAAAATCAGCCGGTGCTAAAATGGACATTTCCCAAACGCTTCCGTCCGGCTTATACCAAGTGTCATCTTTCTTTGTGAAACCTTCTTTGTTAAGCATTTTTGCTGCCTGTTCAACATCATACTTCCACCAGCCAACTCCGAACACATCAATAATATCTTGTTCCGTCTCAGGTAAGCCTTCCATACCTTGTTGCTTCAAAACCTCAACAATTTCCTTAGCGTAGCTATCATCAAATGGCTTGTAACCATCTTCAAGTGTGAATGCTTTGAGCCAGTCTACCATCGGCTTATGGTAGGTATCCATAAGAACATCCGTAGGAGGCAACTGTAAAGGTGATACTCTGAGCATGCCGCTGAAAGTAGCAAGAGAAACACTCTTAATATCTGTTGCAAGCGCAAGTGCCCAACGTACATTAACGTTTCCATAAATCGGGTCTGAGCAGTTAAAGCCAATCCCACGCTCGCATGGGTCGTTAGTATCAGCATAGGGGAATCCCGAATACCATGCCATGCTCTCTGTGTTCTTCTTTCTCAAAATCTCCCAGCTCTCAGGTGTAATATCCTGAAGAACATCAATTTCATTTGAAATAGCAGCCATAATTCTCTTTTCTTCCGTACCGAAGCTCTTAAAGAGAATATATTTCGGTCCAGGCTCACCAACCGTTTGACCAACTGCCGTATTCTTCCAATCCTCTCTCTTTTCATAGAGGAACCAATATCCCTGAGGATCCTTATCCTTAAGAATGTATGGGCCTGAGCTTAAAGGATTGGAATCTGTAAATGTCGCAGGATTCTCATTCTTCCAAACATGCTCGGGAACAATGCAGAGACCGTTACCAAAAATAGTAACACCGAATTTCTGAGAGAGCTTGGGTTCCGGATTATGCGTTACAATTTCAACCGTTAAATCGTCGAGAGCCTGACAAGATACAACTGTTTCTCTTACAACTGCACCAAAAGCTAACTCTTTGCTCTCCAGAAGCATATTAAATGTAAATGCTACATCGTGAGCGTCAAGAGCCTCACCATCCGACCATTTAAGATTTTCTTTCATCTTAAATGTATAGGTATTCTCCTTGCCTTCAACCTGCTCAGGCATAGTAGCAGCCAGGTCAGGATACTGCTCACCCTTTACCGTGTCAATTTCCCATAAATATCCATGTATTAACTGATGCACGCCCGCATCCATCGGTACGTTGCCGGGGACATATGGATTGTACAAATCCGGATTGGCTATACGGCCGCTGAGAATATCAACAATCAATGTCTCACTTCTTGGGGTTCCGACATCTGTCATTTTTCCATCCGTTGATACCGGTTTGGAATCGCTGTCAGATGCCTCGCTCTTACCTGATTCCGATGAAGTACTTTCCGCGCCGCCGCAGGCTGTTAAGCTGAATAACATGCAGAAAATCAAAAGTGCAGACTGGGCTTTTTTTAGTATACTCTTTTTCATAACCGTTCCTCCTCATATTTTTGATAATAGATTTATTTTCAAGAAACCTCCAGTTATCCCCAGCTTTCATACATATAACATGGATCTTCATTCCATACTATGATATATTTTTAAGAAACAACTGTTTGTTTCCAATGAACGTGGCTATTTTGTGACTGCGGTTCTAATGAACTATGTATGTAAACGCTTATGCACTACAAACTATTTCAGAAAATGCATAGTTCGGCAAAGAAACACTTTGATACCGGCAACACAATTATCAATTATTTCTCGTTTTTCGCTTTAATAATACATGTTTTTGAACCATAACCATTCTCAATATAAACTTCCAAAAAAGTATCTATTTCTTCAAATCCCTCTAAAGCAGCATCTCCAATAAATATTATGGGAGCGCCTGCAGTTTTTGAATTCACACCATATTTTTTACAGTACTCTTCAAATAACCTCATCGTATCCGCACTATCAAGATTGTATGTCACTATCTCACATAATCCATTAAAATTGTCCTTCCCAGCTAAATATTCTTCTGTCTTTTTACAAGATCTGCAGTCTTCCATCTTAAAATAAACGGCAAGCGGTTTTTTTGTTTGCTCCTGAAGAAAAGATTCATTGCTTGAATTGTCTGCTTTAACAAAAAAAGAGGGTTTTACTCTTGCTGTTTTTAACAACAGTTTATCAATGCCCGTATTGATCTGGTTCCATCCAAACAATGCCGTATCGTTAACAAACAGCACAGGGTATTCCACCTCAGGTTCCGTTTGGACTCTCCCGTTAAGCAAGTTCTTTTGGGTGTCATTCATTGTATTATATACATTTATATCAGATACTTCTCTCAACCCAAGCTCATCAACCTTGTTATAAAGAAATTGTTCCATCTCCAACACAACTTTACAGGGTTTGCATGGAATGTTATCCGCAAAACACCCTCCGCATGGATCATATACAAAGCAATCGATTTTAACCTTACCGTGTAACCAAAAGTCACCAACAAATAGTATCAGTATAATTAAAACAAAAACACTAACATAAATAACACAGTTGAATAAACGATGTTTATTTTTCATAATCTCGCAACTTTCCAGGTGTTCCGCCTGAATACCACTTTATGTATTGTTACCGGGCTGGGATTTCTGTTTCCAGGAAGCCAAGCGCTTCCCCGGTAATCGTTATATTATCCGGCCGCAACAATTATACGGTTCCGGATTTTCTTTTTTGCCGATTTCCATTTAAACATTTCCACAGCAGATGGAGTATTTTTATCAACCATAGTTTTTCTGCAATCGATGCCAGTTTTAACCAGGGCGGCAATATTCGAAGTTATACTATAGGAACAAGAACGTGTTCCTATAGTCGGATGCACGGCGCAAAAACAGCGCCTTTTATCGGAAATTTGAAAAACAATTTCCGATAAGTTATACTATAGGAACAAGAACGTGTTCCTATAGTCGGATGCACGGCGCAAAAACAGCGCCTTTTATCGGAAATTTGAAAAACAATTTCCGATAAGTTATACTATAGGAACAAGAACGTGTTCCTATAGTCGGATGCACGGCGCAATAACAGCGCCTTTTATCGGAAATTTGAAAAACAATTTCCGATAAGTTATACTATAGGAACAAGAACGTGTTCCTATAGTCGGATGCACGGCGCAAAAACGGCGCCTTTTATCGGAAATTTGAAAAACAATTTCCGATAAGTTATACTATAGGAACAAGAACGTGTTCCTATAGTCGGATGCACGGCGCAAAAACAGCCCCTTTTATCGGAAATTTGAAAGACAATTTCCGATAAGTTATACTATAGGAACAAAATCGTGTTCCTATAGTCGGATGCACGGCGCAAAAACAGCGCCTTTTATCGGAAATTTGAAAAACAATTTCCGATAAGTTATACTATCTCTAGAAAATCTTTATCTCCAATTGGAGGGAATGTTGCTGCAGGAATTGTTTGATACCAGAAAGCAACAGAAGAAATATCATCCTGAAGCGGAAGATATCTGCCTCCTTCTCTCCAGCCCAATGCCTGAATTGTTACTTTTAAGTCATTATTAAAGCGGATAGGGTCTGTGATGTGGAATCTGTACATTCCAAATCTTTTCTGACTCTTATAGAGTTCGTCTCTTCCGACCTCATAGAAACCACCGTAAGGTGTTGTAAAATCCAAGTATTTATCATGTGTATACGGATCCTCAAAATCATAGGAGCCACAGAAATAATCCTCTGTACCTGTTCCGCAGATTGTTGGGTATTCGGTGTCTCCATCCATAAAGAATTTAATTTCGCCTTCGCCCCACCATCCGTTATTATTCACGCCCCATGCCATATATGTTCCAACATAGTGGCCTTTTCCTTTTACACCGTCAAGAATTGTATAAACATCCTTGTACGGCAATGGATTAACACGTCTGAACTGTGCATGAAAATAAGCTGCATCCTCCGGTACCTCTGTGAGGGTGTAGTCAATTTGATAGTAGTAAACTACATCTTCTTCAGCTCTGTTCTCAAGCGTTATACGGCAATTTTCTCTGAAAGGCATTGTCCAATAGCAGTTGAATGCACTGCCCGGATTAACACAAACAGCAAGTGTCGAAACAGGAAAATAATTTTGCCAGCCACTGCAGAAGAAATCGCCCACCGGGCATTCTACCGATGGTTTCTCTAAGTTGTCCCAATAAAAACGAATAATTGTATTCCTCCACTTTCCTGTCGGTGTCATCCATATATGTTGGATTGCACCTGGTCCGTCAATATTCGCAATTTCAAAAATCTCACCCGCTTTAATACTAATATACGGATTAACTTTCCATGCCTTTCCAAGGTCACGGGCAGCGTGTTTTGCTGAACCATCTTTAAGTTCACACATTCCGCCCTTACCTTTTTCCCCCATAAAATTCTCTGGACTGATTGAACGTGTTAACGCATTTGAAAGCAAATGTAAATTACCAATGTTATTTGATAGACCGTCGTACATAAATTTATCCTCCTTGTGATATCGATGTCATAAATATATGGTAATTATATGTAATATTTTCCAATTTGTCAAGGGAAAACATGGAGTATTTATTAATTTTTACTTCAAAGTTCCTAATATTTGGATAAATTCTGATATTTAGATGATTTAATTATGATATCGGTGTCATAATTACTCAATTTTATGTGATAAATTCACATAGTTTGTTAAAATAAATTATTTTATTTTCCACAGGCTGATACCTATGCTTTGATATGGCCCGAATCTATTGCTTTTTAAAGGAGTATATTGATATGTAACTTAGAAGTTTAATAAAATTACTGGTCGTCGCTCTGATCATAGCAGGATAGTTAGAAGTGAATGTAAAAATACAGTATAAAACAGATGCCTTAAGTTTAAGTAAAACCGAATACAGCCGCCTGCAGCATAATTATTATCTATTCGGTTATAAGCACTTAAGGATTTCCAAGAAAAAGTTAAGGCCGTAAGCCCGATAATTCCGGACTTCGGCCATTTTTAATCATCTATGCTGTTAAATTCAGGTGATATGGATACCTAATTGATTCTTTAAACGGTTAAGCTATGAAACTGGTACTTGCAGATATTCCCCCGACTCAAAATTCTTCATATTTCCAGCCGTTCTCATTATGATAAATCATAAGTTTGGTCATTCCCCCATCAACGGTTATATTTTCTCCGTCTATAAAACCACTGTCTTCACTGCAAAGAAACATAACTGTTTTTACAATATCTAAAGGATTACCGATCCGTTTTACCGGATGCTGTTTTTCGTCTTCCTCACTCCATTTGCTCTCTGTTGTATCAATCCATCCCGGCGCGATGGAATTAACCCGTACTCTTCCTGCAAGACTTACAGCTAAAGCATGGGTTAACGCCGAAATTCCACCTTTGGCAGCTGTGTAACTTTCCGTATCCGCCTGGGACATGAAAGCTCTGGACGAGGATATATTTACAACAGCACCCTTTTCTTTAAAATAATCTAAAAAGAGTTTCGTCAATATATATGGAGCTGTCACCCCAACTCTTAACACATAATTAAAGTCATCAAAACTACATCCGGAAAGTATTCCTTTACGGCTTAAGCAGGCATTATTAATCAGATAATCAATTTTACCATACTTATTAATAACCGCTGAAACAAAACGGGTAAGAACAGCCTCGTCAGCTATGTCACCCTGATAAAAAAAGTCCGGATTTACACCATCAGCAGCTAAGTCAATAACAGCAACTTTAGATCCTGCTGCCATAAATTCTTCTGTCATCCTTTTTCCGATTCCACCTGCACCGCCTGTAATTACAACTACTTTATCTTTAAAATTCATAGAAGTACCTGCACTTTACGTTTATTTTTCATCCATACATTTTATTTTAGAAGGGCAGTCGCCGCAGCCGCAGCTGCAAAACTTTCCTGCTTTTACCGCTTTTACTTTCTTATAAATAACGTAACCCGCATAGATTACAATTAATCCACCTATAATATATGGCATACTCTGCTCCTTTCTACAACAACAGACTTCCTACCTGAAAGACCAGAACCGCTGCCAGCCATGCAATAATCAGCTGGAAAAATATTGTGAACAAGGTCCATTTTACTGACTTTAATTCTCTTGCAATTACACCCATGGCCGCCGCACAAGGTGTATATAATAAACTGAAAATCATTAAAGCATAGGCATTTAATGCTCCGAAACCGGCTGGTTTTAGTATCTGTACCAAACTATTCATCCCCTCTGCCGAATTAATATTGGTAATGCCAAACAGCACACTGAAACTGGATACAACAACTTCCTTTGCCGCAAGGCCTGATATTAAGGCCACTGCTACCTGCCACAAACCCAAACCTGCCGGGCGTAACACAGGGACTAAATACCTGCCGAGTATAGCTCCAAAACTTTCCGACATATCCTCTACCATGCCATGAAAACCAAAATTCAGAATAAACCATATTATAATGGAAGCAAGAAATATAGTGGTCCCAGCCTTTGTAAGATAGTCTTTTACTTTATCCCATACATAGATTAATATGGTTCTTCCGTTGGGTGCTTTATACTCAGGTAATTCAATCAGTAATGTATTTATGACCTTATCCTGATTTTTGTTACTATCCAATTTATTCATTAGATAAGCAGTAAGAATACCAAGAATTAACCCGATTATATACATGGAAAATGCAGCAAGGGTAGCATATTTTTCAAAAAACATACTGGATATTAACACATAAATAGGTATCTTAGCACTACAGGACATAAAGGGCGTAATCATGATGGTACGTCTTCTGTCCTTTACATTTTCTAAAGTACGGGAAGCCATTACTGCCGGCACCGTACATCCAAATCCAAGCAGCATAGGAATAAAGGCTCTTCCGGATAAACCGATTTTACCCATCAGGCTATTCATGACATAGGCAACCCGGGACATATAACCACTGTCTTCTAAAAATGCCAAAGCCAGAAATAAAATAAAGATATTAGGCAAAAAGGTTAAAATACCGCCTACTCCCGCTATAATTCCATCAACAATCAGAGAAGTCAGCACATCACCTGTTCCGGTTACCGTTAAGAATCTAAGTACTATATCGGAGAATCCATTTAATACTATTTCAAATATGCCTTTTAACGCATCCCCTATTGTGAATGTTAAAAAAAAGACCATTGCCATAATAAAAAGAAAAATTGGCATTCCGAGATATTTATTGGTAAGTATTTTATCTGCCTTATCTGTTGCTTCCACTTTTTTATTTTTATTTACCAGAACTTCTTCAATGATTTCCTCTATAAAATCATATTTCTGGTTAATGATATCCGTTTCATAACTACGCTCCACAAGTCTGCCCAAATTCACCGGGTACTGTTTCATAATCTCTGTATCCTGCTCTAAGAACTTAATGGCATGCCATCTTACGTTATTCATATTGGGGTATTTTTCTTTTAATATTTTACAAATTTTATAAATTTTATATTCTAGCTCATCCGAATAAACAACGGTCAATTCTTTATGCTTTTTATTTGCGGGAGAATCTTGTTCTGTTATCCGTTTACCATGATGATGTTCCAGATTATTATCTTTTTCTTTTGATACATGATGAGCAACTGCATGCATTAAGATATCAAGACCGGTTTTCTTTCTGGCGGAAACAGGAATAACCGGTATTCCTAACATTTCAGGCAGCCGGTGGAGGTCAATTTCCATTCCCCGCTCCTCTACAATGTCCATCATATTTAAAGCTAATACTACAGGTTTCCCTAATTCTATTAATTGCAGGGTTAAATATAAATTTCTCTCTAAGCTGGAAGCATCCGCAACATCAATAATAACATCTACATCATTACCTAAGATATATTGTCTCGTCAGCTTTTCTTCCATGGTATAAGAGGTTAAACTATAAGTACCGGGCAGATCTACCAGTTTATATTTATGATTATGAAATCGAAAAACACCTTCTTTTTTCTCAACTGTTACCCCTGGCCAATTCGCTACTTTAAGCTTGGCTCCGGTATAAGCATTAAAAAGAGTGGTTTTTCCGCAATTTGGGTTTCCTACAAATCCCACCTGTAATTCTTCTTTCATCCGGCTGCCTCCTCGATAAAGATGGCTTCCGCAATCTTATTCCCAATTGCCAGCCTGGTTCCTCTGACTTTGAATACAACTGCACCGTCCGTATTCTGATTCAAAAGCTGTATTCTGGTGCCGCCTATTAACCCTAATGCTTCCAGTCTTCGTCTTACCTGTGTATCTAATTTTAAATCTTTTACAACATAACTATGTCCAATCTGTCCATCTTTAAGAGTCATAAACTGTTCACCTTTCCAATAATTTCTTATTGAGAATAATTATCATTTCCTTTTGAGTTTATTATAACTCCCTGGCCTTACAATGTCAACTCTTGTTGAATATTGTTTTCAATTTTAGCAAACCATTTTCTTGAAAATTATTTTTAATTTCACTTTGATTCCCCCTTGACTTGCTTTTATAGTTTCGGTATAATGATTTTGAAACTTTCGAACAAATGTTCTTTTTTTAGAATTGAGGGATAATCGTTATGTTTAATACTTCGTATTCCGTTGATTTTCCATCTGCTAATTCACAAAGCGGCATTCTTTACTCCAAACTGGAAACTGGAGTTATCGCTGCATTTAATCCTGCAGGAAAAATTAAACCATTATATTTCCAATATAAAGACCTGTACGGTGATGATAATAATATTAAAATAGAAAGCATTCTCTCGTCAAAGGAGGATCATTTTGCCGGTCTTCCCGTAATTGTCTATTCCTGTATGGCAATTATTCAAAATAGAAGGCTGCAGTGTAACCTACGGTATCATGTTACGGAACATTATTGGGAATTACTGTATTAACCGGATTTCCGGTTAGTTCCAATAGTTACAAGGTTATAAGTTCCCAACGTTATATTATTTATATAATATAAAAGAAAGCTTCCATGAATAGTCTAAAATAATAGTAACAACATTTGCTAAATACCTGCTTTAATTCCAGAACGTTGTACTAGTTTATATGCCTAATATTTTGATTCTATTCATACAAGCTCTCTTACATAAAAAAAACGACAGAATTAAAATAATTCTATCGTTCTAATCTGCCCTGTCGCTCTCTGATTATTTCTTTACATAAAAAATCGAGGCGACAAGATTTGAACGGGTTCTAATCTGCCCTGTCGCTCTCTGCTTATCTCTTTACATAAAAAATCGAGGCGACAAGATTTGAACTTGCGACCTCTGCGTCCCTAACACAGCGCTCTAGCCAAGCTGAGCCACGCCTCGATTGTTACCCTGCGAAATATCTGTTGATTTTCACAGTAGATATATAATATAATATTCTGAGACAAAAATCAAGTAAAATTTTTAATTTTATAAAATATTTGAAAAATTACTTGAAAAAATTATATTTATATAGTTACCTGTTTTTATACAACCAACATGGAGGTCCGTTATGGATATACAGAGAAATTATCAAAAAGAATTGGATAAGCTTATTTCTGAACTGGTTAAAGATAATAAAACCCCCAGGCTGTTATTACACAGCTGCTGTGCTCCCTGCAGCAGTTATGTATTGGAATATTTGTCCCAGTTCTTTCATATTACCATATATTATTATAATCCAAATATATCATTTGAAGAAGAGTATCAAAGGCGTATTGAAGAACAACAGCGCCTGATCCGCGAATTACCGGTTAAAAATCCTATTGATTTTCTTCAGGGCAACTACGAACCTGAACGTTTCTATAAAATAGCAAAAGATTTAGAAACATCCCCGGAAGGCAGTGAACGGTGTTTTCGTTGTTATGAACTTCGCCTCACAGAAACAGCCAAACTGGCCAAAAATAAGGCTTATGATTATTTCACCACTACCCTTTCCATCAGTCCTCATAAAAATGCGGCCAAATTGAATGAGATTGGCGAGAAATTGGCTCAGAAATATGATACCCCTTACCTGATTGCTGATTTTAAGAAAAAAAACGGTTATAAACGTTCCATTGAACTTTCCAGAGAATATCAGCTTTACCGTCAGGATTACTGCGGTTGTGTTTATTCCAAAACCAACAGGGAGTCTCAGGGTAATATGTAAATATGGTAAATCAGTTAAACTAAAATCAAATCTGCCTTAAAATTGATTTAATTGTTCTAATATAAAAGGCTATTGCAAAATTATAAAATATCTTGCAATAGCCCATATTCCTTATCTAAGGGCAACCCCGGTAATACTAATCAAAATCCTTTGTACTTCCCATATAGAGAGGGACTTTTCTTTTTGGTACTTTATCCAGAAGTTTAATATCTTTATAAAGAGGATAATATACTCCGCTTGGCGATATGCTGATTACATTATCTCCTGCCCAATTCGTTTCATATACATCATCCACAGCTGTTTCGATTGTCTTTCTCATAATAACCGGGAACTGCACCTCAATTTCTTCATCCTGTCTTACATCTTGAAGTTTTATGAAGCAGTTTTTAACCCATGGGAGTTGTCTGGCATTTATACTCTTTTCTTCGCCGCCTGTACTTCTCTTTACGGTAACTGCTCCGTAAGGCACATACTCCGGAATTCTTATACATAATTCTTTCATATCTGTTTTGGCTGTAAGTTCAACTTTACCTTCATGAGGAAGATAACTGTATACATCCACCCATTTGGAGGCTTTATTTAGAAGCATATTCACACTTACTCTGCCTCTTTCTTCCGTAACGATATTATTCCAGCCGTTATAAAGTCCTCTGGCACCGGAAGCAACACAGCAAACCTGAACATCCATAATATGGCCACGGCCTTTTAACCCGCTGTAAACAAAATCATTTGGTGCGGAATAACCGGCAAAAGCACCCCTTAATCTGTCTGCCACTTTGTAATAAGTTTTTTCCTGTAAAATATCATTCTCTTTCGTGTCAGACTGCTTAATCCAGCTTGTATCAAGGAGCTGGGCTTCGGTAAGCTGATTACGTAAAAATCTCTCTGCCTTGCCCCAATATTCCGGATATCCGTTTTTCGCCAGGGTAATGGCTGTACCGATTGCGTCTACTAAAGTACAGGTTTCATGTTCGTATCCCTGATCCTCTAAATCACCGGGTGTCCAGCCAAATGACGTGCATTTTGACAGCCCCCAGTCGTAACAGCGTTTTACCCAGTTCATTAAAAATGCATCATGAGTAAATTCCGCATATCTGGCTAAAGAAGCAATGGTTCCCATACGGGTATGAAAATGTCCGTTACGGTATCCAAGCCCTGCATTCCAACTACCGTCTTCGCCAAATGCACCGCTTCTGTAAACGATATTGGATACAAAGTTTTCGCATAATTCCAGCGCATCCTGATTTCCTGTTATCTGGTGATAACGAATTAAGGGATTTACCTGTCTTCCCCACATAGCGCAAGGGTCCGGGCAGAGTCTGGTAACCACGGCATCAAAGGATGGCCACCCGTGTTCCGTATACTCCGACGCAGGGTAATACCAGGAGGTTCTTTCTTTTCGTGCTATTCTCTTTAATGCCGCAACATGCTGGTCCGCACGATGTTTTATAGCTTCTTCTTCCGTATCGATGAACCAGGTTGTAAGCCCTAGCAATACGGCTCTCTGGTCGATCATGGAAGCACTGTCTTCAAATTCAGCATCACATGACTTCACAAATTCTTCAGAAAAATTATTATAACGATAACTTAAGCCATCTTTACGAAAGAAAGAAAGCAGGTTTTCCTTATAATGATTTTCGATTTCTCTTCCTTCTTCTGTCCCTGTCATAGCTCTGACCAGGGTCATGGAATCTACCAAACGTCCATGGCTGGAACCATAATCCCAGTTACCATGGCTCATCCATGCAGGATCAGATGCGAAGAATCCGCTGAAAAACGGAATATATCCTTTATCCTCATCGGCAACACCTATCATTGCATTTAAGGCGATTCCCGCTCTCCCAGCTAAATCAAGGGTATCCGGAACATTTTTATTCTTATTGATCGGCATAATTTATTTTCTCTCCTTTTCTATCTTTATCTTAAGTAATTGCGAAACTTCACTATTATATCTATACACCATGCAATTAATATAATTTCAGAGCCAAATCTGTCCCAGAGGGCAACTGAAGCTATGAAACAAGTATCAATTTGTATGGTATATTCAAAAAACTATATAGTTTCCCAATTACCTATATCTTTATCTAATAGGATTCGAGTATCAAAAGGCTCTCAAATAATAACTGATGAATACGGTGAATCTAGATTCAATTTTGTGTCCAATTTTATTTAACTGCGGCCTGGCCGGGGGTACTGCTCATAGTTGAAGCGGGTGCTTTAGGATAATGATTCTATGGGTGCAATACGCAATATATCTCTGGTTTCTTTTGGAGTAGCAGGTTCTAAGCCCATAACCCGTATCAGATGTACCAGTTTCTCCACTACCTGATAATTATATTCTGCATCGGTATTCTCATCCAGATAAGGACTGTCTTCAAAACCAATCCTTACCACTGTTGCTCCCATGGCAATCGCTGCTGCAAGAAATGTCCAATTATCCCTGCCAAAATGAGTAACCCCCCATAAACAATCCTGAGGTACAAAGGAACGAAAAGCAGTCAGCGCTTCTATTGTGGGCTGCATTCCTCCCATATGCCCAAATACCAGATTAAAAAGTACAGGATCATGGAACGGAGTTCCCTGTCTCACCAGATTGACGTTATTTATCATTCCGATATCAAATACTTCAATCTCAGGCAATATATTTTTTTCATAACACACCTTGGCGAGGTAGCGGATATCATCAAAGGAATTGATATAAACTGCTTCCCCTAAATTCGTGGTACCCCCGTTTAAGGATGCGCTTTCTACCTTACGATAATTTAAAGGATTACATCTCTCCTTAATAGTCATATTGGAAATGCCGCCGGTAGAGGCTTGGACTACCACATCCCTTTTACGGGTAATGGATTCAAACAATTCTGTAATAACTGCGATATCCGGTGTAAGTACACCCTCCATGTCCTTACAATGTATATGGCACATTCCCGCACCTGCATCGATACTCTTTGCTACATCCTCTGCAATCGCTTCTATATGAACCGGTGCAGCAGGTCCCGGAATAGGTGCTAAAGAAATAATAACTTTTCTCATAATAAACCTCTTTCCTGAATATCAAATTTTCGTTATGATACTCGTTTAACAGTTAACAAATTCATTTCTCAACCTGTTATCTGCATCTATTTTGATTGTAACATAGCTTCTCTTGCAGCTTCATAACTTAAACGTCCGAATTTCAGCACCGGTATTTTATATTCCGGATGCTCCACCAAAGCCATGGATATCTGAGCAAATACAACCACATCCACTTCATTTACCAACTTATCCAGTGCTTCCCTAACCTTATCATCATGGAGTGCACGGTTACCATCCATTAAGGCTTCAAAAGCACCATCCGCCACCTGGATCTTTACCTCTGCTTCCACGCCGGCCAAAGCTGCTTTCTCTAGTATGGTCTGCTTCACCGGCTCAGCGCTGGTTGCAAGAGAGGAGAGGATGCCGATTTTTCCACCGGATTTTACTGCCATTTCAGCCACCGGTTCTTCAATACTGATAACCGGAATGGGAATCATATTTCTAATTGTTTTCGTAACCGTGTTGACGGAAGTGCAGGTCACCAGAATAACATCGGCGCCGGCATCTGCGGCACACATCATATATTGGTACATTCTTCTTGCTACTGCCGGTGTGGCATATCCTGCTGACTGGGTTTCCTTAATGAGAGAACTGTCCGTAATATCCATTTGTTCAATCTCAGGATGTTCTTTTAAAAACGGTTTGGTAAACGGATCGGACATTAATTCCATAAATTTATCCGTGGTATGCAAAGTACATAATTTCATAAAAACTCCTTTCTTCTAATGGCTAGCATGTTTTTGCCAGACTATTCCCAATGTTTGTACCACTTCTTTCAGTGTCTCCTTATTGCCTACATTTCCCGGGAAAATAATATACGGAATACCCGGAAATTTACTGGTTGCGTCTGTTTCCCAGACCGGGATGCCTGGTTTAACCTGTCCTAATACGAGAGCTTTTTTTACCAGCAAAGCTTTAACTCCGATATCGCTGGAAGTAATTCCTCCTTTTGCAATTACAAAACTTGGTTGTACCGATAATCTTCCCACAAGAGCCTGGACAGCTTCCGAAATTTTAACAGAGCGAAGCAGTGCTTCCTTAGGTGTATCATTCTCCAAAACAAGTAAGGTACGTTTTGTATAAACAACTGCGGTTTTACCATCTTTAATCAGTAATTCAGCCTTTTGTACAACGCGGTCTACTTCTTCCTCTAATTTATCCTGAAGTACCAAATCGGAATCGAATTCAATAAAAGTTATGGCTTCCAACCCTCTTAATTCATTCAGCTGTTCCGTGGTTTTTGACGTATGGGATCCTACAACGATAATTCCGCCGTGTTTCACTTCGTTTTTTATCATATCTCTTCCGGTTAAAAACGGTTTCTCCGTAAAACCGCCCATTACTTTTATAAAAGAAGCAGCTGTTCGAAACATAAAATTCTTACCCATATTCAGCACTCTGTAGAGAGCAATGCAGAAAACTTCCACATCCTGATAGTCCAGGGCGTTTACGATAACCTTATTAAAATCTTTTACCGCTAAAAGCTGTTGTACAATATATTCAATTTCCAGGTTTCTAAGGCTTTGAAGACTTATACTTACCACTGAGACGGCCTTATAATTTCCCCCGGTTTTCTCCTCAACATATTCACTTAAGTCAGATTTCGTATATCCAAAGGTTTTATCTTTCGCAAACTCTGTTTCACCTGCCGGTACCAGCTTGCCCTCGTAATTAACATAATGAATGTCGTCTATGGTAAACCGGCCGCCTTCTTTGAAAAATGGAAATAGTATTTCCCCATCTGTTTTCTTTCCCGTTTTCTCTTCAATCCGGTCTTTTAGTACCTGGGTTTCTAAAGGGAAATGCCCCCGAAGGGTGGAATCTCCACGGCTGATAATAAGAAATTCCTGTCCGGTCTCCCCCGAAACAGTCATGATATTATCTGCAATTTCCATATGGACTTTTATGGTCTGGCTTTCTGTTAAGCTTCTTGAATTGGTTAAAAGATAGAATACGGGTTTTGGTGCCTCAAACCCTTTACGAATGCTGTCCACGGACCAATCGGTAAAAACATAAGTATCATGAACCGTTTGAACTCCGGTAGGGTCATCGTCCAAAACAATAATTTTTTATTAAACTTTGTTATCTCTTTCGCCAGTAATTTTTTAATCTGTACAGCCTCATATTTTGGATTTTCATATTTATGTATCATCTCTTTCAGTAATATGTATTCCATTTCGCTTCCTCCTTTTTTATTAAGTAATTGCGAAGCAGGATTATTGTTATTTATATACCATGCAATTAACACAATTCTAAAGCTGGATCTGGCCCTAAAAGCCACTGAAGCTTTCGAATTCGTATTAATTGCAGAATGCATTCAGAAAACATTTCGCAATTACCTGCCAAAGCCAAATTCTACGAAACAGTAGGAATCCGTCCAATAATTTTTGGTCCTGTCTAATATCTCCGTTGCATCCGCTTCCGACTTACGTTCTACCCAGCTCCATTTACCGGTAAAACTTTCCGGTCCTACATTATAGCACTCTCCGTCTATGTGGTGATGTGGTCCCAGCAGATTACGGTTGGAAGCAAATAATTTTAATACAATCTTATTTTTCCCCTCTATAACGTAATCAGTAATGTCGGCTTTGTAAGGTGCCCATAAGGAATGTTTCACTAACTTATCATTTATGTAGATTTGGATAAGAGGTGCTTTTTGCTTGGGAAAGTTTAACACGGTTCTTTTACCCTTTTGGAAAGCGATAGAAATCCATTGGCTTAATTCTAATTCGCCCGCAAAGAAAGTCAGGCCGCTTTTGGTGAATTCATTTGTTTCAAAACTTACCGGCTGATCTATGATAGTAAAAGGCCCGTCGGTAATCATGGCATTTCTTTCAAGCGGCTTATAAGTAGATTCACTTATTACGCCAAAATCACCTAATAAATAGATACTTTCCAGTTCAATATCATAGGTTATTTTATTCTTTTCTGTCTCATAAACGTTTTTGCCGTAAAGTACATCATAAACTTTCTGCGGCTGCTTAAAAGTAGTTTTTAATACTATTTCATTTTTTCCATTTTTAATAGCCGGTTTAATGTTTATCTTTTTGAAAGTCTTGTCTTTCCAATAACCGATAACTTCATATACTATGGACTTTCCGTTAACCTGAATGGAGTAAATAGAAGCATCCTCGACTACGGCATAAAACTCTTTATTTTTATTTAAATCCATGTTTAAGTTAAAATGAAAATACAATTCCACATCACAGGGCCTCTGTAAGTCCATTACTATATTCTGCAATTTAATTACCGGAACCGGTCCGTTTAATTCCCCGCCGTCTATGCGGTAAGTACAACAGTCTAAGGTCATGGAGTTTAAATCCATCCGGTCTACGTCCCAAAAACTGCCTAAATTCACTAATTGGACGTCCTTTTCTTCTTTAATATATTCCAGTTCATTTTCCAGGTCTTTCGTATCCTCCGTAAGAGTGATAAGATAGGACTGCATCGGCTGGAACGTAAGGGAAAAGCAGGTATTTCCATCTATGGTATGATGCGTAACTTCTTCCGTTTCACCGGATTCTGCAATTAACCTTGTTACTTTGGCGTTTTTCCCGAATACCGTAATATTCGTGTGATACGAATCCGCCTGGTTATGATTTACCATAAACAGTAAGGTTCCGTTTTCCGTTTCACGCTGTTGGTAGGTTATACTTTGTACTTCCTTTTCCTTTTCCGTAATACTGAGAGTCACCAGGTTTTCCTGTATCATCAGATCACGGATATTATCTATGGAAGCTTTTCTTATTTTAGCCTCTAATAAAACCAATTCTTCCGGTTTACCATTGGTAAAGGTTGGGAAAGCACCCAGACTGAATACGGTTCCTCCGTTTTTTATAAAGGTAAGAAGTAATTTTACCGTGTTGGCATCAATGGCGTACATATGGGGTAAAATGACGGTCCGGTAGGAGGTATCTCCAATAACAAAGCGGTCTTTCTCCACTTTTCCATGCCTTTTCATTATGGTTTCATCACCATAATGATAACTGATATGATTTCCCGATAAAATTTCAGAAACTTGGGTAAAAGCGTTATCCAGTGCTATGATTTCTTCGGTTCTGGTACCGTCAAATGCAATGTAACCGCTGCGCATAGGATGTAACAATACAACATCCGCAGTCTGGTTTCCTTCCGATAAGGCAACACATAACCTTGCCAGATAGTCATTAAACTGCTTATATTCTTTCCACCAGGTCTGCTGTATGAATAAAGACGGCGGATAATCCCTCTTACGGGAACCTTTTATGGTATACGCCTGCAAATGCTGGCAGATCTGATTTACTCCATTTACAAACTGCCACTCTGCTATCCACTTTAATTCTTCAAAAGATACATTCCATCCACATAAAGCAAAGGATTCGGTCAAAACCTGTTTCTTTCCAAGCTGGCAGGCTACGGAGCCAACCTGTTTGCCGATGACAGGGGAAGATATGGTTCTTCTTAACCAGTCGATTCCGGGTACATGAAGATATTCATAAAACGGCATAACTCCGGCGGTACTGGTCATCTGGCTGAAAATGCTCTCTTCCATCATAATATGCCCTGTTGCTTTACACCTGTGCTCCTCACACCAGTCGTATATTGTTTTCATATAATTCTGTACAAACATTTCGCTGACTAATTCCCAGAAGTCATAACGGTATTTTTCATAATTCGTAAATTTCTTGTATAATGCCGGAATATGATCCCGTATATCATAACCATATTTTTTAATAAATTCGCTGTTCATGTCATCGGACCAGGCAAGATCACCGAAATTATTACAGGTAAGTCTGGGTTCATCGGTAAAAAAACCTTTGATGTAACTGCCAAAATCTTCACCGAATCTTTCGTAATATACATCATGAGTACATTTTAAGAAAGCCTCCACTGCCCTTTTATTCATGGTATCGATATAATAGGGATTGGTATGTCTTCGGATAGCTAATAATTCTTCTCCCGCCTGGCAGATATAATTCTCATTTAAATCCATTCTTTTATAGGAATTATACTTGGTATCATAGAGATACAGGGCAATCATAGCTTCTTTTTCTATGGTTTCGGTAGTATTATGACTTTCCATTGTCATAAACTTTGCGTGATAATCAGAGGAAAGGGCGGGAACGATACCTCCGGCAAAACCGCTAGGCCATCCCTCTTCATCATAGACCCATACATCAAGCCCAACTTCTTTTCCTTTATCTATACCGGTCTTAATACACTCAAACCATTCTTCACTTAAATACTCCACTTTTAAACCGGATCTGGCATGCATAAAATATCCGCCCAAACCGGCTTTTTTCATTTCCTCTATCTGATATTGCAGCTCTTCCTTTTCCAATTTGTCATTCCAGGACCAGAAAGGAATGGGCCGGAATTGATTGGAGGGATTTTGAAATTCTTTTATCATATTTAAACCCATCGCATATCACAGGCTGTCTGCGATATTGCCACTTATATAAATGAGTGAAAGAATACACATGTGGCATCCTTCTTTTCCAAATTTTCTTTCACTCTTCCCAATATAACACCGCTTTACGGAATCATATGTAATAGTTCATACAATACCTAAACCGATATCTCCTGAATACGAAGTGCCATATATTCACGGCTTGGGAGAAAGATACGGAACTTTCCGGCATAAACTCCTCTATCCTCTATAGTCATATTCCAGGTGTCGATTACTTCTACCTTGTAGCTCTTACCTGGTTCAAATTCAAATTCTTTAAAGCTGGGACGGGTATGTCCGGTATAGAATAAATAATATTTATTCCGGAATCCGGGATGTGCTGCCGTAGCACTATTTTCCTCCCATTTTTTAATATCTGCGGGTTCCAGACCAAGACCCGGCACCTGGCACAGGATATCATGGAGGAATTTAAGTCTTGAGGCAGCTTCTCCGTAAAGAACTCCACCGTGAGACCACCATAATTTATCATTTGAATTCATGTAGGTTTCCCCATGGCCGCAGTAACCGCCTCGCACTGTGGCTGTCCAGAATTGCCTTACCAGCTCTTCGGCGGTAAGATTACCCCAGGAATAATTAATATCTCCTTCGTATCCTACTTCATCTAACACCACCGGTTTGCCGTATTGCTCTCTCCAGGCTTTGGTATTAACAGCAGAAAGATAGATTTCCGTCCTTTGTATACTGCAGTGGGTTACCCAGGGCCTTGTAAAATCATAAATAGCTTTACAGTTATGAATGGAACGTAGTCTGTGATAAGGATCTTTTTCACATATAATATGGGCATAATCCTCCCAGTCTTTTATGCTCTTTTTCTCACACAGATCGTACTCATTTGCCAGGGACCACCATACATTACGGTAAGCGGAAAACCGCGCCACAACATATTTTATATACAAAGCACTACTTTCCGTCTCCATTTCTGAAAATCCCCACCTGTCATAAGGATGCATCAAGATTAGATCCGCTTCGATTCCAAGTTTCATCAAATCTTTTATTCTGTTCTCTATAATCTGGAAATGTTCAGGGTTAAACCTTTTAAAATCCCATTTATTTCCATTGTTATCCGGTTTATACTCCATGAAATTATCTTTGGATAATTCAGAGATATCACACGGTGTTCCCTCATAGGGATAAGTTAATGGTTCATACAGGTTATAATCGTAATGTTTCGGGAAAATGCAGAACCGGATTTTATTAAAAGGGCTTGCCTTTAAGGTTTCCAGGGTTTGTTCCTGCATAGGGAGTGGCTGATGAGTCCATGCATAACAGGTAGTGCCGATAGAATAATAAGGAGTTCCGTCCTCGTAGGTAAAATGGTACTTGGCGGCAACGCGAACCGGTCCGTGGTTTTCTGCCTCAGGAGGAGTCACGGTAAAACTTCCCCGATATATTTCCTTAGAAAAAGTTCCTTTAATGGTAAACTTGTATTCCCCTCAAAAGACGGCATAAATCTTACGATATAAGTACTGTCTCCGTCATAAAAGCCGTCAACTGTTTTCGTTTCATTATCGTTTGTAAAAGTTCCACCGATGTTATAATCTGTAAATGGGTTTCCTTCAGAATTCCCTTTTAGAGAAATTTCAAATACACCCCATTTTTCAACTTCTTTTTTAATTACTTGCTCCATTATTTTCACTTCCTTTTCAAATAAAACATTATTGCGAAACGATATAATTTTCTGAATATACCATATAATTTCAATGATCTCATTTCGCAATTATCTTTACTTAATATTCCTGCCACAAAATCGGGCTGCTTCCTATAACATGCAGCCCTTAATTTTTATATGATTATTTTTCAATTGTCTCTTTCATCGGCCTTTTTCCATTTAATTCATCTATCATATTAAGGACAAGTATATTCCAATTTATAAATCCGCTGTTCATGATTGGCTCTCCCGTATAAGGATTATAGTATTCATGAAGGCTTCCTGTTTTTTCTAAATCCTTTCCCAGAAGAGTAAGAGTTCTATCGCAAAGTAATCTCGCTTCTTTTTCATAGCCGTAATTTAATAATCCTCTGAAAACAATATAATTTGCTACCAGCCAAATAGGTCCTAACCAATTGGAGGGATTGTTGGTTACGGATAGATCAAACATTTTCTCGTCTTTAGCAAGAGTTGCAACTCCGTATTCACTATTAAAAGTAGCTTCATCAAATATATGTTTTACTAAAACCTCTGCCTGCTCTTTTGTTGCAAATCCTGCCCACATGGGAAGAAATCCGGACCAGACACGTATTTTAATAGGAAGGGTTTTCCAGAATACCCCAATCCCTCATGGAACCAGTCAAATTTTCTGGTTTTAATATCCACATCCACGGAATAAAAAAACTGATCTCTTTTATCCCAGCATTCCTCCTGAATCGCTTTCACAAGTTCTTCTGCTTTCTTTTGATATTCAAGTACTTTACATTTCTCAGCACCTTGGGACTTTAATATCTTTGCCATAGCTTTTAATTCCGTTACCATAAAACTGTTTAAGAATATGTTGGCAGTGGAGAACTTGGGTCTGCCAAAGGAAGCCGGGTCATTATCCATACCGATCATAATGTCATCACACCATACAAAAAGTCCGCAGTTTGTAAAGAAATAATTCTTATAATAACATTCAAAATATTTTTCCAATTTACTTATACTTTTCTTTATCCAGCCATAATCTTTGATATAATCACTGATTAAGCAGATCTGGTTGCAAAGAAACGGTTTATGCATATTCATAAGAACCCCTTCTTTGTGTTTCATATTCAAGTAAGGTTCTTTCCATTTTCCAACTTCTATCATCATAGGAATATAACCGTCTTCCAGCTGATGATCTAAAAAGTTATAAATATTTCCCTTTGCATGTTCAATTATTTTCTCCCTCAGGCATGGGTCGGATTCGTTGTCCATTAAATTCAGCAATCCATATACAGACCAGTATGTATCCCAATCCCATACGTTACCGTCATAAACCGACCCCGGATCGATGAACGGGTATTTAATAAAGCTTACCGGATGTTTTAATACCATGGGAATAGTATCATTGATAAATTTTCTGATATTTTCTTGATATTCTTTCATAACTATACCTATGCAGCCACATCCTATACGAATGGTTTACTACCACCCGCAAATGGTTAAAGGAAGAAGTGTGGCTTACCTTTTCTAATATTTTCCCTTAACCAGATTAAACTATAAGCTAAAGTATCAGCCTTTCACAGCACCCGCTGTCATACCCTCAATAACTGCTTTATTTAAAATCATATAAACAATCAGCATAGGTATAACACTCATGGATACGGAGGCAAAAATCGCTCCCCAGTTCTTCGCTCCGAATTCATCCTGGAAATATAACAAACCGGTTTGTATTGTTTTTAATTTAGTATCATTAATAAAAGTCATGGAAAAGATTAAGTCATTCCATTTAAAGAAAAACTGAAGCACTAATACGGTAACTATGGCATTTTTCATTAAAGGAACTACGATGGTCCACATTAATTTATAAATACCGCAGCCATCAACAACTGCTGCCTCCAATATTTCATCCGGCAATGACCTTAAGAAACCGGTAACCAGATATATGGAGAGTGACAATCCAAAAGCTACGTAGGCGATAATTAAGCTGCTTCTGGTATTAATTAAATGCATTTTATTATAAATCTGAAACAGCGGAATCAGGGCCGTAGCAACCGGAACCATAATACCCATTCCAAAATATTTTGCAACTTGATCTTTATATTTCCAATCCATTTTTGTTACGGCAAATCCTACCGTTACTGAAAATATAACTATAAATAATAACGCTACAAGAGTGTTAATCAAACTGTTCTTAAAGAAAACCGCCATATTACCCCTGGTCCAGGCATCTATATAGTTTTTAATATAAAAACCATCATTTAATGCATATGCAGGTTTGCTTACGAATTCTGCAGGCTGCTTTAAAGAAGCAGTAAGCATCCAAAAGATGGGGTAGACTTCAATTATTACAAGAACCAGTGTAAATAAAGAAATCAATATGGATTTGATATTTATCTTACCTTTTTTCATTTAAACCTCTTTCCCGGATATTCAATCATAGATTAAATTCTTCCAATAATACATAGTTATAAAACTTATGTTTTAACTAATTCCATGTTTTCTTAGTCTTTCTTATCAAATCTGTTTATGATTCCGGAACCCATAATACATAATAAGAATATAAATACTGCAATTACACTTCCATAACCGACTTTACTATAGGTAAAGGAAACATTATACATATACATGGATAAAGATCTTGTAGCATTACCCGGGCCGCCTTTGGTAAGTGCCAATGCAGATTCGAACATTTTTACCGTACCGGTAAAGCTGAAAACCAGGCAGGTAAGAATAATGGGCCGCAGTAATGGTGCTAATATACGCTTAAACATGTTTATTGCGTTACATCCGTCAATTTTAGCGGCTTCAATGATTTCGCCAGGAATATCAAGAAGTGCTCCGTAGAAAATTACGGAATAAAATCCCATGGCAACCCAGATATCCATGGCACTTAAAGCTCCAAGCGCGGTGGAGGCCTGACCAATCCAGGGCTGTACCCATTTCTGAAGTCCAATATTAGACAAGATACTATTTAATAAACCGTAATTTGGTTGAATTTCATATATTTTTACAAATAACTGACCAACGGCTACGGTAGGAAGTACAACCGGGAAAAACACCAGGGTACGAACCACATTTTTAAAATTCTTTAACCAGAACCGGAAGAATAAAGCCAAAGCTAAACCTAAACCAACCTGTCCTATCATAACAATTGCTATATATTTTAAATTTACTACCAATGCGTCAATGAAATTCTTATCCTTAAATAATCTGGCATAATTTTTTAATCCTGCAAAATGCCATTTAAGACCCGGGGTGCCCTCATACAGGGAATAATATACTGACCATAATACCGGTAAAATTACGATTACGGTATATAAAATCAGCGCCGGTACGACAAATAACATAATTGCTTTTTTGTTACCTAATACTTTTTTCATTTATCTACCCACTTTTCTGCTTAAACTCGGAATGATTTTCTTCCCGTTTGGCTCATTTTAAAAATGGGAGCAATAGCCATTTTATTTATCTATTGCTCCGTTTTTGTGACTAATATTAATACTGGCTTCCGTCATATGCATCCTGAATGGATTGCATATAATCCTGTGCTGAACTGTCTCCGTTTACTAATGTCTGGACATTATCCTGTGCTACTGTTGAAGTTTCACTGTTCATAGCTGCTTCAAACCAGGTACTTGCTTTTGTAACTTTTCCTAATTCATCAGCTACGATTTGTGAATATGTGCTGAGTTCACCGGTTACATCATATTTATAACCTTTTACTGCACCGAATTGTGTCATGGCTTCATTACCAAGATTTTCAACCATGTATTTTAACCAGCCTGCAGTACCTTCATCGTATTTAGCCTTATCTAATGCAAGGATATTACCACAGTTCATAGAGTATTCCGTAATTGTACCCTTCGTTTCATCTACAACCGGGATATTAAAGAAACCAATTCCATCTGCACCTGCAGGATTTGTATCAGCTGTAAGAGCTTCCGTAAACCAGCTTCCGTTATAGAACATTGCTGCTTCGCCGGATAATAACATATTACCTGCCGTATTCTGATCAACGGTAGTTACACCCTCACCAAAATATCCTTTTGCTGCTAAATCCTGAAGTTTCTGAGCTGCTGCAACATAACCGGGATCTGTGTATTTAGCTTCCCCATTTGCTGCTTTTTGCATTGCATCAACTCCCATGCTTCTCATAACATAAGCATTGATTAAACGGGTAAGCGGCCATTTATCAGCACCACCCGCTGTTAAAGGCTGGATACCTGCTGCCTGTAATTTTGCACATGCAGCTTCGAAATCCTCCCAGGTAGCAGGAACTTCTACGCCTGCTTGTTCAAAAAGTGCTTTGTTATACCAGAAACCTTCTACATTCATACCAAGTGGTAAGTCATATAATTCATCCGTACCGGATAATGTTTTAAGTAAGGATACGGCACCTTCGTCTAACATATCGGCTACACCTAAATCTTCAAGAGCTTTACCGACATCTAATAATTTACCTGCTTCAATAAGTTCTACGATTGGTTTACCTGATTCATAAACAAATACGTCAGGCAAATCATCAGAAGCAACTAAAGTTGAGATTTTTTGCTTTAAATTATCAGCTGAAACTAATTCAAATTCATATTCAAAGTTCGGATTTACTTCCGCTATATATTTTTTTGTTAAATCGGTAATTAATTTACCATTATCTTTATCCTCTGCCCAGATAGATAAAATTTTGATTTTTTTAGCTACCTGTTTATCACCGCTGTCTGTTGTGCCGGCAGTTTCCGCCGAAGTATCTGCAGCTGCGGTATCTGTTCCAGTATTCGTGTTTGTTTCATTTGTGGATGTCTCTGTTTTTTTACCACATCCAGTAATCATAACTGCAACCATAGCCACAATTAAAAATATTGATAATAAGCGTTTCTTCATATTTGGACCCCTGTGTCTTAAAATCCTTCTTCATATTTTTTGGTTATTTGTTATAGAATCTTCCGGAATATTTTCTATACATATACAATATCACAGCTATATAACTTTTGTTAGTCCATCATTTTTTGTAAAATGTATAATTTTTTTAGATTTTCAGTGAATCGGTCAAGCCCTTATCAAATTCCTGAATTCCTGCTAACGAGGGCTAGACCGTTTTATATTCCGAATGCCGCCTCGCCAGTAATAACTAACTTTTACTCACAACATCCTCCCGGAAAACTTTTCGAGTAAATTACTTTTTTCTTATACATCCTTTGAATTCATTGGGTTTTTGCCCGAAATTCTTTTTAAAAATATTACAGAAATAGTGATAGTCATTGTATCCAACCAGTTCACTGACTTCCATAACTTTATGACCATCCAATAATAATTCTTTGGCATGGTCAAGGCGTTGCTTTGTTAAATATTTTATATAAGACATACCTACTTCATCTTTAAATAATACACTTAAATAAGCCGGATTCATATTAACCATGTCGGCCAGCTCATTCAATCCGATATCTTTATTATAGTGCTGCTTAATATAATCCAGTAATTGATTTATGATCCTGTGGCCGCTTCCCGATTTACTAACTTCCAACCTTTCTGTAATTCTTAAAATAATATCCCTTACATATCTGTTAATTTCCTCAAAAGATGCCAATTCTTCTATATCTTTATAAGATATCAAGGTTTCCCGCTCATATTGCTTTTTTTGCTCCAAAAATACTCCTAAAGATACACAGAGAAATTTATAGCATTCATTTTTGTATTCATCCATGTTATTATTCTGATTTTGCAGATCACCGAGAACATTTTCAGCCTCTTCTTTCACAATATCTGCACTTTCTTTAATAATTCCATGGATTAACTGGTCCATATGTTTATTTAACGCCTGTTTTAAGGTTTGTTTTTCCTGTTCTTCCTTTATAGCCTGCTTTTGGCCCTCAAATTCTTTTTCTATGGAAGCTAAAATCCCCGTTATCTTTTCCATGGTGATCGGCTTATCAATATATCCCTTTACTCCCAAGGTCAAAGCTCTTCTGGCATATTCAAATTCCGTATAGCCGCTGATAACAATAAATGCGGTATTAGGCAGAAATTCTTTTGCTTCTTCAATTAATGAGAGCCCATCCAAACCTGGAATCCGGATATCTGTTATGACGATGTCCGGTTTGGTTTCCCGAACCACTTCCAACGCCTTAATCCCATCATAGGCAAAACCAGCAACTTCAAACCCAAGCTTCATTCTGGCTATCATAGCTTTGATGCCTTCTACAACAATAAATTCATCATCAATTACCACTAGTTTATACATGTCTTACCCCCTAATTCCTGGCCCGTATCACAATTGATACGGTTGTACCAACATTTGGTTCACTGGTAAAAGAGACTCCGTATTCGTCTCCATAAAATAATTTAATACGTTCTTTTACATTTTTAACGCCATACCCATTATCAAGTACCGAAAGGTCTTCCATACCCACACCATTATCTATTATCTTAAAGTACAGATTACCCTCCTCATGTCTTCCTTCAATTTTTATGAAACCTTTGCCGATTTTCGCTTCCAAACCATGATACATGGCATTTTCAACAAATGGCTGCAGAATAAAATTAATGATTTTATAGTCCCTTATTTCCTCAATATCAAGAATCAATTCAAATCTGTCATTGTAACGCATATTCTGAATTGTCATATATTCTTTTATCCTGCTTACTTCATCCCGCACCGAGATAAATTTATCCCCCTTATTCAGACTCAGCTTAAAGGTATTGGAAAGGGCAAGTACCATCTTGGCAATGTCATCATCGTGTTTTATGATCGCCATAAAATACAGGGAATCCAGTGTATTATATAAAAAGTGGGGATTTATCTGAGCCTGAAGCAGTAATAGTTCCGCTTCCCTTTCATTTATCTGGGCATTTAACAGCCGTTCCCTTAATTCCAGGTTATTGTTAACCATTTCCTTAAATTTATTGCCGATTATACCAATTTCACTATTATCAAATTCATCTTCAATATGCCTGTGGCCCTCTCCAACTGCTTCGATGGTTCTTTCCAGAACATTTAAAGGTTTGCTGATTTGGTTGGATATGATTCTGGATATATAAATACTTAATAAAATTAACATAAATACCACTACAAGAATAACTTCCCCAATATAAGCACTGTCACGTTTTAACTCTTCTTTTTCAATAACGTTTACGGCCATCCAGCCTGTGGAATCATTTAAGTAACTGCTGAATAAATATTTTCCTCTTGTATTTTTCTTTAAATAGTCTTCCAGAATGATGTTTTTAGCTGACTGGTCCCCGTTAAAATACACACTGGGATAAATACTGTTCTCATCAATAATCATGTACCGGTTTGTGGAATACCCTTCATTTAATGTGCCAAAAGCCTTGTCCAATAATTTTTTTCTTATATTTACAACCATAAAACCCATGGAACTTCCGTTTCTGGGATTGATAAGATTTTTCACATAAGAAATGGTATCTCCTTCCTGGTCCGGGATTAATACATTATAGCCGTAAAAAACTTCTTTTCCTTTTGCTTCTCTGGCTTTTTGAATCCAAGCATTTTCCAGGAAATTATCTTTGGAATAATAATATTTATAATAACCGCTGGGAATACTTCTCTTCGAGAAAAAGAGTAAATTCCCATTTTCATTGATTATTGTGATGCCATCTATTAAAACATCATGGGAAGCAATCTCGCTGACCGTCCGGCTGATCGTCAGGCTGTTTATGCTGGAAAAATATCTGCCGTTTTTATTATTTTCTTCACCGGTCAGGGCTTTTTTAAAGGAGTCGTTGTTTAAAACACTTCTTCCCAATTCAATTATGCTTTTTAACTGGATGTCAATAATATTACTGGACACCTGAAGATTATAAGTATGAGAATTCTTATAATTATTTTCTATCGTAATTTTTGAGATATTAAAGATTGCCACACCCAGTACGGCACTGGATAACAGCGATCCTATAATCATCGCCAACAATATCTGGTCCTTTATTTTCAACTTTTTCAATAAATCCATTCAATCAGTACTCCTTTAATCGTGAAGTAAATTTAATCGTTTAACACTATTACGAATAATTAAACTTGTTCCAACTTCAATTTTTAACAAGCCTTTCAGTTCTTTCCCAGTGTCTATAACCGTATTAGCAGCAATGATACCAATTAAATTCTGAGGTATGTGAATGGTGGTAAGCGGCGGATCTGTTAATTCAGATAGTGCCGTATTTTCAAAGCCCACTATTGAGATGTCCTCCGGTATTTTATAACCCAATTCCCGCAGTACCCTTATTGCACATACTGCCAGAATATCATTATCTGCAAAAAATGCAGTTGGCAGTTCCCTGTTTTTCAACATATTTTTAAGTTCCTGATAAGCCCATTCTTCACCATAAGCAGTTACCTTAAAAATGTCCTCACGATCTATGTATAACCCGCATAGCTCCATTGCTCTCAAATATCCATAAAACCGTTCTGAAAAATTCATGGTGCGGTTGTTAATATGTAAGTATCCGATTCTCTTATGTCCCATATCTTTCAGGTACTTCACAGCTTCATAAACACCTTTTTCGTTATTAACGGTAATACAGCTAAATTTTTTATGTTCCATATAGTTATCAATCATAACAACCGGTATTTTTATCTCCTCCAGAAAAGTAATCTGCTTTTCCGACATATCCGTAGCAAGAATCAAAATTCCTTCCAGATTTTCTTTTCTTACCTTATTCAGTTCCGCAAAGATGGATTCTTCATTGATATAAGATATCATCAAATTAAACCCTCTGGCTTTCATCTGGCTTTGGACCCCTTCCATAATTTCTGAAAACCCGGATGATAGACAGGAATCACCGCCTGGTTCTATTACACTTTTCTGATATATCATAAAAAGGTAACTTTTCTTATCCGCTATTTCTGATGCATATAGTTCTTCGAACCCTAAATCTTTAATCGCTTGAAAAACACGTGCCCTTGTTTCTTCACTAATGCCAGGTTTATTATTTAATACTAAAGATACTGTCGATGATGATAAATTTAAAATATGAGCCAAATCTTTAACTTTAATCCCCATATCATATTCTCCTGTATATGTGTAAATTTCCCATAAATAATTTAATAATTTTTATTAATTTTTTAATTACTCATTTTTCTATTTTATAATACTTTATCGGCTTTTATGTAAATTTATTAAAAATTCATACTATAATTGTACATTATTTCTGTATTAAATCAATATAAATTTAATTTTTATTAAATTTTAGATGAATATATATCTAAATTTGTGTTTTCATTAATTAAATTAATAAAAAATGGTAAAATATGAATCACTTATAACTTATTCCTTTCGAATTCAAAAATAAAATGGTGACTTTATTGAAAATCAAAGTTTCCTATGTTAAACTGTATATAATAGTATTTATATCTTAATAATACAAGAGATTACTGTAGTTAATCGATGTATTCCTGCAGAAAATTTCTTATAAAGAGAAAGGTGTTAACATGAGATGTCCTTCGTGTGGTTCTGATAATTGTCATATTATCGAAGAGGTGGAATCCCGCCAAAAAGGGTTCGGTTTTTTTAAAGGCTGCTGCGGTTATTTAATTCTTGGCCCTATCGGATGGTTATGCGGCTTATGCGGCATGGGCGAAAGCCATACTTCCAAAAAAGCATTCTGGATATGTAACCATTGCGGCCGGAAATTCAGGGTATAAGTAATTTATGAATAAGACAGACCATTCCATTCAATCACAGAAAAGTTATCAATTATGGTGTAAGTGTATGGCTCTGGGAGAACGAACCGGATGCCATCAGATGCCGGAGCGCAGTTTCTTTTATAAAGGTTATCAGATGCCTATTTGTGCAAGATGCACCGGTGTGCTAATCGGGTACCTCCTGGCAGTCCCCGGTTATATAATATTTGGTTTTCACAGTGTCTTTTCCATTTTCAGTTGTATATGTATGATAACAGATTGGGTTATCCAAGCCTGTAAAATCAAATCATCTACCAATCACCGCCGTTTGATTACCGGTATACTCGGCGGTTACGGTATAATGACTCTTCAAATAGGTGTAATTAAAAAGTTAATATTCATGCTGAAATAATTATAGAAGGTGGGATACAATGCTTGAGGAAAAAATGGATGCTTTATCTGATGAGGATATTATTGAATTAATTCGCAGCAACGACTCGGATGCTATGGATTATATGTTAAACCGTTATAAGAATCTGGTGAGAAAAAAAGCAAAAGCTCTCTACTTAATCGGCGGTGATAAAGATGATTTAATACAGGAAGGCATGATCGGTCTATATAAAGCCATAAGAGATTATAATCCGGGCAAGGATAATTCTTTTCATAATTTCGCCGATCTTTGCATCTCCAGACAAATATACAGTGCTATTAAGGCATCCAACCGTAAAAAAAATCTGCCTCTTAATACTTATGTGTCTCTATATACCCCTGCATACAATGAAAATACTGACTTTGAGGAAAAAGAATCCTTAGTGGATTTGATGTATGAAAATAAAATTTCAAATCCGGAAGAATTAGTTATTGACAAAGAGAGTACTAATATGTTAGAATATGAACTCGTAAGGCATTTAAGTCAATTTGAAAAAGATGTTTTAGATTTATATTTATTTGACTTCTCTTATTTACAGATAGCGGACAAGTTAAAAAAAGAGCCAAAGTCAATTGATAATGCCCTGCAGAGAATTAAACTGAAATTAAACAAAGTTTTAAAAGAATTGTATTAAATACTATTTTTCATTGTTGATAAATGTATTGTTTAATCTTCATATGGTAATTCTATTATCGTTCGTTTAATTCACCCATATGTTTGTGCTGCCATGGCTCAGTCGGTAGAGCGTCACCTTGGTAAGGTGGAGGTCACGGGTTCGATTCCCGTTGGCAGCTTAGTTAAAAAGATAGATAAATCAAGGGTTACGGCGATTATTAAAAATTTTAGCACTCAGAAATGAGTGCTTTTTTGATGCTGTGGGGTATATTTGGGGGTTATCGATAATAAAGTTACTGCATGGTAAAGGCAGCTACCGTGTGATACTGCCTATCCAAAAACTGATGATGTTACTGTATTGATAGCCTGCAATTAAGAAATAGATACACCCAAAAATAGTTCTTCCACTACAGTGACTTATTTTTGTACTAAAGTGTCAAAATGTTAATAACCGCTCCTGCACCAACAGGAACTGCGACTTTGATTGCAACTTGATAACACCTGGTAAATATTCACATTGCAAATAAAAATACATTCTGCTATTATTTAGATGTTATATTTCCCCAGTATAACATCCCAAAATTTGCCCTGTGCGCCCACCAAATGCATAGGGCCTTTTCTTTATTCCTTTGAAAAATATCTGCATCAACTATCCTTTCTGGAATCATATTATATAGAGTTTTAAAATTGGCGATCATGAAATTTATAATACCATAAAAGGGATATATGTTATACAAAATGCTTTAATTGGTATATAATATCATAAAGATAAAATTATATCTTCAATCATTGTAATAATCTGATTTAGAAAGGACATAGATATGGACCGAATGTTTGTGAAACAAATGAAAAAATTAGATAGGAAAGAAGATACTATATTAAACCCTAAGGATATCCCTTTCCTAAAAAATAAAATATTACCTTTTGTAGATAAAATTCAGGAAAAGGTACCGGAGAAATTAAATAATACCCTAGAAACGGCTTTCTATAAGAGCTTTAAATTATTTTTTGAAAAAGGGAATGAGTATATTGAGAAAACATATAATAAAGAAAACAAACAGTTTGAATTTGAAATAAATGATTATGCCATACAGAGGAAATTCAATAATAAATCCGTTAAACGCCTTGATAAACCCTCTAATTATTCCAATGTTATCAATACTTCCTTTTCCGTGCTGGAGGGCAGTGTTTTAGGTGCTCTTGGAATCGGATTACCTGATATTCCGATTCTTATCTCTTTAATCATTAAAACCATTAATGAGGTTGCCTTAAGCTATGGCTTTGATTATAATACTCCGACTGAAAAAACGTATATCTTAATGCTTATCCGGGGAGCTTTGTCCAAAGAAGAGAAACAAAAAGAAGTGAATAAGGAAATCGATTCTTTCGGTTATAAAACGGATCACCAGATTTGCACTAATATGGATTTGGAAGAACAAATGAAATTAACCTCCTCCGTTTTATCCAATTCGTTATTAACTGCCAAGTTTATTCAGGGTATACCGATTGTTGGTGCGGTAGGCGGAATTGTTAACTACAATGTAATTCAGAAAGTAGGAAAATACAGCAAATTAAAATACAAAAAGAGATATTTATTAAAAAAATTCGGTAATGAAAATAAAAATTAGGCGATCCAATTATTGCAAGCAAGCTTGCTGATTCTCACTTTACTTTCGCAAAAAAAAGAAGCTGTTAAGTAGTAAGTCATACACCGTAATATATACCTATTTGAACAGCTTCTTTTCTTTATTTGTTTATACTAGTAAGTTATTCTTAAGTTAAAATCAACCCATTCTTTGCCTTACAATTTCATATGCCAAAACCCCCGCAGCTACGGAAGCATTCAGGGAATCAATATTGCCAAACATAGGGATTTTAGCGGTAAAATCACACTTTTCCTTAATTAATCTGCCAACCCCTTCTCCTTCGCTTCCAATTACCAGTCCGATAGGACCACGTAGACCTAGTTTATACATGATTTCGCCATCCATATCTGCGCAGACAAACCAAAGCCCTTTTTCTTTCAGTTCTTCTATCGTTGCAGCTAAATTGGTTACCTTGGCAACCGGAGTATAATTAATCGCTCCTGCTGATGTTTTTGCAACGGTTGCAGTTAATCCGACCGCTCGCCTTTTAGGAATGATTACCCCGTGGGCTCCTGCCTGATTTGCAGTCCTGATAATCGCTCCCAGATTATGTGGATCTTCTATATTATCTAATAAAATTAAGAAAGGGGGTTCTCCCTTTTCTTTGGCTGCTTCTAACATATCATCTATTTCTGCATATTCATACGCTGCAGCATATGCTATTACACCCTGATGCTTTCCGGATTCGGACAACTGATCCAGTCTTTCTTTTTTACGAAAGTAATGATCGTATCACCTTTTCTTGCTTCTCTTGTTATGGATTTGATTGGTCCATCCTGACATCCATCTAAGATAAACAGCCTGTCTATGGTTTTTCCGGAACGAAAAGCCTCCAGTACTGCATTTCTGCCTTCTATTGTAAATTCTTCATATCTCATTCCAAATTAACCTCCATATGGGAAACAAAATTATTTTAATCCTGATTTTATTATCTCCAGAATTCGTGTAAATTCATTATTAAGGTAAAGATATCCGATTAAAGCTTCAAAACCGGTAGCAATCCGGTATTCAGTTATACTGGCATTTTTGGCAGAAGTAAAAGATTTGGCATTACGTCCTCTTTTATATACAGCTAACTCTTCTTCGGTAAGCTTGTCCTCAATATGGTGAAACAGCTCCATTTGAGCGGGAGCTTTTACCAAATTACTCACTTTTTATGCAATTTATTAACAGGAGCATTACCATTCTCCACAACTAAAGTACGTATGATTAAATCATAAACCACGTCGCCGATAAATGCAAGGGTAAGCGGGGAATAGGTCTTTAAATCCGTATCCGGTAAATCCAGGTACGACTTAATATACTGGATCAAAGCTAACGGTTCCTTACTCTCCGCCTGAACAGATGTATTTTCAACTAAGCTCTTTTCCATCTTACGCCTTCTCTCGTATCTTCCAGAATAATACCTTTCTCTAATAAAAGGTTACGGATTTCATCGGCTTTCGCAAAATCTTTACTTTTTCTCGCATTCTGTCTGTCCTGTATTAACTGCTCAATTTCATCATCCAGCAATTCTTCATTTTTCTTCGCATGAATGCCTAAAATATCACTTAGCGTTAAAATCTTATCTAAAACTTTTTGAATCAGCTCTTTTGAATTATCCGATGTAATTTTTGAATTGGCTGCCTTAACTATCTCAAATATAGCTGCAATGGCATCGGCCGTATTAAAATCATCATCCATCGCCATATCAAATTTATCATTTAAACTCTCAACTTCTGCAAGAATATTTTTCTCATCCTCTGCTAATTCTTTGGGTTCTGCGGATTCCAGAAGATGGCCCAGATTATAGGTAGCGGTAAGAATTCTTTCCAAACCGTTCTTAGAAGCTTCCATTAATTCCTTACTGAAGTTAAGAGGACTTCTGTAATGAGCACTTAACATGAAGAAACGAAGTACCTGCAGGGGATATTTTTCGCTGACTTCCCTTACGGTAAAAAAGTTACCTTCTGATTTTGACATTTTCTTATTATCAATATTTAAGAAAGCATTATGCATCCAGTATCTTGCAAATTCTTTTCCGTTGCAGGCTTCACTTTGTGCTATTTCATTTTCATGATGAGGGAATACTAAATCCTCACCACCGGCATGGATGTCAATCTGGTCTCCAAGATATTTTTTACTCATGACGGAACATTCAATATGCCAGCCTGGTCTACCGTCACTCCAGGGTGAGGTCCAGTAAGGCTCTCCTTCTTTTTTCGGTTTCCAAAGAACGAAATCCATAGGATCTTCTTTTTCATCACTGACTGCAATTCTGATTCCTGCTTCCAGATCGTCAATATTTTTCTTGGATAACTTTCCGTAATCTTTAAAACTTCTGGTTCTAAAATATACCGTACCGTTTTTCTCATAAGCATTGCCTTTTTGGATCAGAGCCTCTATCATCTCAATCATGCCGTCGATTTCTTCCGTAGCTTTGGGATTGGTAGTAGCAGGTTTTACATTTAGGCCATCCTGATCCTTACGGCATTCATCAATAAACCGTTCGGATATCTCTGTAGCAGATACTCCTTCGTCATTGGCTTTTTTAATGATTTTATCATCCACATCAGTAAAATTCGATACAAAATTAACCTCATAACCCTTATATTCAAGATATCTTCTAACAGTATCAAATACTATAATCGGTCTCGCATTTCCTATATGGATATAATTATATACGGTTGGCCCGCAGACATACATACGAACCTTACCTTCTTCAATTGGTATAAATTCTTCTTTCTTTTTCTTTAAAGTATTATAGATTTTCATTTTAACATCCATTGCATAACACATCTGCAGCCAGCTGTGTTACTGCCATATAATAAAATGTGAAACAAGTTTCACAGGTCGAAAGAATCTGCATATGGCATCCTTTCCTTTTATATTTTCTTTCAACCTAGTTCCCATTGTATAAATCATCTGCCGGCAGATGATTTACTGCCTACTAAGACATTTGTTCTTTGAGTCCCTTGTTTGTATGAAAAATACTTATTTTTCTAATTTGTGCAGCCTTTCACAGACCTGCTTTAATTCATGCTTTAATCTCTTATTTTCCAGTTGCAATACGGTCAAATCATTATAAACCGGATCCGGAAGATGTACCTGATCCATATCTTCCCTCGGTATTTTAACATTATCCCTTTTCACCACACGTCCCGGTACACCTACAACCGTAGAGTTGGGAGGAACCTCCGATAATACTACGGAGCCGGCTCCGATTTTGGAATTTTCACCTACCGTAAAAGATCCTAATATTTTAGCACCTGCACTTATCATCACGTTATTGCCTATGGTAGGATGCCTTTTTCCGCTTTCCTTACCGGTTCCTCCTAACGTAACGCCTTGATATAATGTTACGTTATCACCTACAATAGCAGTCTCACCAATTACAACTCCGTGTCCATGATCTATAAATAAGCCTTTTCCAATGGTTGCTCCCGGATGAATTTCTATTCCGGTTTTTCTTACCGTCCTTTGTGAAAACCATCTGGCCAGGAAATAGTGCTTTTGTAAATATAATTTATGTGCAATTCTGTACCTGATAATCGCATGAAAGCTTGGATATAAAAATACTTCAAAGGGTGTTTTTATTGCAGGATCTCTTTCTTTTATTATTTGCATTTCTTCTTTAATATACCCGATAAAGCCCATGAATACAACCTCCTATGGTTTAACAGCTAAAAAAACTCCGTCTCTTACAGGTAAGAGACGAAGTTCATCCGTGGTTCCACTCTATTTTGTATCAGGTTTTTAATACCTTATACAGTCTTATGTCAGATAACGGCTGTGTCCGGATTAAGCTAAGTTAATACCTCACCTAATCAGCTCCCAAATGCACTTCGTTTATATTCTGGCAAAGAATGCTTTCAGCCGGTGACATTCTATCTCTGCTGCCTTACATATGAACTACTTTTTTGTTCAACGCTTTTCTTATATTTATTTATAATACTGTATCTATTCTATGCAAAATTAAGAAAATGTCAACCTTGAAGTAAAGTAATTTTTCCAGCCGTTCATTTTGTCATATTACAGTTCAGCCTTGTGGTTGAACCTGTAATCAAACCTCAAAATAATACCCTTACACAACATCATTGATAAAAACATCTTTATATCCGTTAATCTTCGTAAGTTTATTTATAATCTCAAATGGCTCTCCGTTAATATTTAGTTTCGCAATATCATTTTCTTTCATTCTGCCAAAAAACAATCTCGTTAAGTCCGATATATCAGCCGTCAGCTCCGGCTGTTGGTCAGTTAAATCAACATTACAACCCCAAGGTGTAAATTGCAGCTGATACGTACCGTTATTATCTGTTATTATGGTATCTTCAACTTTAATATAAACGGTAAATTCTTCTTTTGCCGTAATCCTTTTAATAAAATTATTCCAATTTACGATTCTTGCCATAATAGTTGGATTGGAGTAATTTTCAGAAGTCGCAGCAGTATCATTTTTGTTTATAATTTCGGATGAAATAGCTTTCATAAATATCTCTTTTTTATCTTTCTCATAAATGCATTCGGCTATTCCAATACCTCCATCGGTCATATAAGCAATATAACCGATTATTTCATCTTTAAGCAAGCAAACTAAAACATTTCCCTTTCCACTTTTCATCTCCTGGATTAAACGTTTGTAATAATAAGGCGAACGTTTTGCATAAATGCTATAATGCCCCGCTAAAAAGCTATTAGTAAATTCCGTCAGAGCCGAAATTTTTTCTTCCTCATTACTTTTTACATTAACTACCTTTAATTCATCTTTTTCTGCTTCATTTAAATTCAATCCGGTATTTCTCTTTTGTGCGGCTTCAATAAGCTTTTCCTTCCAGGGTTCCTGTTCATATACAATCCGAAATCCAAAGGGCAGGTAAATAGCCTCGGCAGCAGGCATCAAATAAGTAAACGGCATCTGTTCTTCATACATCTGGTTAAGAGAAGCTTCCAACAGCAGTTTCATTAACCCCTGCCGTCTGTCTTCTTTTCTGGTAGCAACCCCTACAATATAATTTAACGGTGTCGGTTTACTATTTACCATAACCGTATATGGGTTAAGATGCAGCATAGCGCTTATACTGTTCTGCTTATATACTGTCAGAACACGATTATCTTTTACTTTCCAATCGAAATAAAAATTGGTATAATCTATTGTATCCCCGAAGCAATCCCGCCATAAACGGTGTAGGTCTTCTCTGATCTCTTCTGAACTTTTCCCTGATATTTGTATTTCATCTATTGTATTAAATATTGTATATTCAGTATTAACTAATGTTTGCTCCATACTATCTCCCGTAGCAATTACTTTTTCGAACAGCCGGCGCATCCCGAACAGCTGTCACAACCTCTGTTGGTACTTATGTTGCCTGCACCATCATCGTACCTGTAGTTATCAACCGTAGTAAGCAAGCACACCGCATTAGACGAGATACCTAAGCCTTCTCCGGTAAATCCCAACCCCTCCTCCGTGGTAGCTTTAATATTAACCTGATTTTCTTCTATACCTAATGCTGCTGCTATATTTGTAACCATCATAGGTATGTAAGGTGCCATCTTTGGTTTTTGCGCAATAATAGTAGCGTCAATATTCTCTATTATATAAAACCTGTCTTCCAGAAGTATTCTGACTTTTTTTAATAACTCGATACTGGAAATTCCCTTATAGGCTTCCTCCGTATCGGGAAAATGTTTACCGATATCACCCAGAGCTGCGGCTCCCAATAATCCATCCATGATTGCGTGGAGAAGTACATCCGCATCGGAATGTCCTAAAAGGCCCTTTTCATATGGTATATTAACTCCGCCAATGATTAAATCACGCCCGCTAACCAGGCGGTGCACATCATATCCTGATCCAATTCTCATATTGATACCCATTACATACCGCAAATTTGATTACGGTATTGCCATACCATAAAAACTTAAAAGAATCATAGTATGGAATCCTTTCCTAAATAATTTACCTTTTTCCTATTTGAGAAAATTAAGTGACTATAGGTTAAAACTATTATATACTATAATAACTTAAATAATCTAGATAGGAAACAATAATTTTTATCATTTACTAAGTAGATCTATTCTTCTCCGTATTTTGATGTATATTAGAAATTCATAATGAAAAATACGCTTCGTCTAATTAAGATATAATTATATATGTTAGTTTCGGAGGATTTTATTTTGGCGAAAGCAAAGTGAGAATTAGTAAGCTTGCTTGCAATATTTGAACGCGCACGCGAACCGGAGAAACCCGCAAAGCGTGTTTCTTCCGGTTCGAATAGGACGCAATATCTTATGGAATGTAATATCTTCTAAGATAAAAAAAGATTGCCGTAGACAATCTTTTTGAGATAGCGAAGGACGGATTTGAACCGCCGACACCGCGGGTATGAACCGCGTGCTCTAGCCAACTGAGCTACTTCGCCAGGTATATTAATATCTTTTTCGAAAACTATTATTATTTTTCGTAAAAATGGGACCTATAGGGCTCGAACCTATGACCCTCTGCTTGTAAGGCAGATGCTCTCCCAGCTGAGCTAAGATCCCATTATCGTACTGCTTTTCAACAGGTACTTTATCATTATATTTATGAAAGACTAATTTGTCAAGTACTTTTTATCGGTTGTTTTAGTATTTAATAAAATAATCCTATTTTAGAATGTGCATTATATTTTATCATAATAATTGAATAAAGATATAAACCGGAAGAAACACGCTTTGCGGGTTTCTCCGGTTCCCGTACGCGTTGGAATCATTTATTCCTGTGCTAAATTGCCAGGTCCAAATCCCATCGGAATCATATCCTCTAAATTATAGATCCAATAGTCTGCCTCTGATTTTGCTAAAATCACAAAGAAATTCTTCGGCTCACAAAACTCCATCATAACCTGGCGGCATACTCCGCAAGGCGGACAATAATCGGTAATAATTCCGTCTTTACCTCCAACGATTGCTATCGCCTGGAAATCCTTTTTTCCCTCACTTACGGCTTTAAAGAATGCAGTACGTTCGGCACAGTTTGTTGGAGAATAAGCCGCATTTTCTATATTACATCCGGTATATATTTTTAAGTCCTTTGTCAACAATGCAGCACCCACCTTAAAACCGGAGTAAGGAGAATAAGAAAACTTTAGACTATGAATAGCTTCCCGGATTAATTGCCTGCATGTATCCTCTTTTAAGCCACTTACCGGTTTTTCTCCGCGTATGTTTTGAATTAATTCTCCCTGCTTTCTGCAAACCAGCTCATTCGTTTCAACATGATTACTCTCAGTATTCATACACCTAGGCTCCTTTTTCTTTTAAAGTGTTCACATATAGTATATTAATTATTTAACAAATATATTTTATCACAGAATGGAAAAAAATTGAATAGTATAAGTAAATACATTGTTTCTTTTCTTTTCTATGGTATACTAGTATTTATGTTTAGGTCCACTTGACTTGTAAGGTTAAATGATGAAAATAAATACATAGGACAGAGGTTTATTATGAAACTTATTAATCAAACAATCAATTTTTTCACAGTAAAAGGCATGATTAAACCCCAATTAGTTACCGGTGACCTTCCTCCATCCAAAATTGTCTATCATAAATTCTTTAACGTGGCATGGCCATCTGCGATTGAATCCCTGTTAGTTGGTTTAATTGGTTCTGTTGACACGATGATGGTAGGAACTTTGGGCAAAGGGGCTATTGCTGCTGTTGGTATAACCAATCAGCCAAAATTTATTCTTTTAGCAGTAATCTTTTCGCTTAATGTAGGAATTACGGCAATTGTAGCACGAAGAAAAGGCCAACAGGACCGGGAGGGTGCAAATCACACTTTAAGAGCCGGCATGATACTAAGTGCACTTCTTTCCCTTACTATGTCAATTCTGGGTTTTATTTTTGCAGTTCCTATCTTAAAGTTCGCAGGTGCTGAAGCTTCCTATCTGAAAGATGCACTGGATTATTTTCGAGTTCTAATGGTAAGTATATTTTTTACCGCATTAAATCTTACAATAAATGCTGCGCAGCGTGGAAGTGGAAACACTAAAATTTCAATGCGGACGAATATTGTTGCTAATATAGTAAATATAACTTTTAATTACCTATTAATAAACGGTATCGGTTTCTTTCCTGCTTTGGGGGTAAAAGGTGCTGCTATTGCCACATGTCTTGGCGCTATTGCCGCATGCATTATGTCAGTTACAACCCTTCTAAAAGGTGGTGCTTTTTTAAGTCTTCGCAGCAAAGCATCCTGGAGAATTAACCATCGTGTATTAGAACCGATTACAAAGGTAAGCGGAAGCGCATTTGTGGAACAGGTTTTTATGCGTATCGGTTTCTTTGCCTATGCGATAATTGTTGCTAAATTAGGAACAACTTCATACGAGGCCCACTTAATCTGCATAAATATTCTTAATTTGTCTTTTTGCTTTGGTGATGGTTTTTCCGTAGCTGCTTCTTCCTTAGTAGGGCAAAGCCTTGGTGCCAAACGCCCGGATATGGCAATTATTTATGGAAAGGCGGGTCAACGGCTGGCATTTCTGATATCATCCATTCTCTTTATATTTTTCATCACCGGCAGGGATTTTTTAGTTTCATTATTTACGAATGATCCAGCTATTATAACCTTAGGTGCGGGTATTATGCTGATTATTGCTTTCACCACCCATGCCCAGACTTCCCAGGTAATCATCTCCGGTTGTCTCAGAGGTGCAGGAGATACCGTCTTTGTTGCCATTACCTCCATGATCAGTGTTGCACTGTTACGTCCGACACTCACCTGGCTGTTATGTTTTCCTCTTTCATTCGGTTTGTATGGTGCCTGGATAGCATTATGCGGAGATCAATTTTTACGTTTAATTTTAAATTTTATTAGATTCTCTAACGGTAAATGGACCAAAATCAAGCTGTAACCATAAGAAAGAATTAAAGGGCCGTTGTAAAAACCATTTTAATTAAAACAGTTTTTACAACAGCCCTTTAATTGTAATAACATTCTGTTGTATATGCTAAAAAAGCTTATCTAAAATTTATTTTATGTGATATAAAAATACACTATTTACTGCGTTTGTAGGAGAACATAGTACATATATTCATTTTCATACCTCATATTCAATCATTTTGGACAAACTTATTTAGTCGTATATTATTTTAAATCCTTTTCTTTACTATCCTTAATGAATTGAGTAATATCCTGAGTTACTTTTGTATCAACATGTGCCCTTGCCCTGTATTCTTCAGATTTTGGTTCACCGGCACCAGCAATCATAAAATGATTTAACGCAACATAAGAATGAAAAATCCAATTATCTGAATCTTCAAAATTATCTTTCCATTTATTATATTGCTTCATTGTAACCTGATAATCTCTTTCACCTTGAAGAACCAATACCGGAACTTTAATTTTCTTAGCAGCTTTAATCGGATAATAATCAGCCAGATCAATCCAATAGTCTTTATAAGCCCCTAATATCATTTTATCTTGCGGAATATCTTTCGGTTTATCCAGCAGATCAATATCATTCCGCAGTGTTTTTTGCTCTTCCTGTTCCTCTTTTGTCAGATTTTCATCCCGATAAGCAAGGTAATTATATTGATCCAATATATAATTCTTTACATGTTCAGCCGGTGCAGCCATGAAAATGTAACCGGAAACCTCCGGTAACTCCTGTGCAATCCTGGGTATTACATATCCACCCAGACTATGTCCCAGTATATATATACGGGAGTTATCCACCTCTTCCAGCTTTTTAACCATTTGGGTTGCTGCAACTGTATCATCAATGATTTCATCCTTTATCGTAGCAGTTTTGTCCTTAGCCATCCGCTCACTATACAAGTAACTTCTCTTATCATATCGGTAACTGGCGATACCCTGTTTTGCCAAATCCCATGCAATATCACGAAAAGGTTTATTTTCATAAATACTTTCATCTCTGTCCGAAGCTCCGAACCCCTGTACCAGAATTACTACCGGGTAATTGCTGCCCTCTTTGGGTGTGGTAAAAGTACCCGGAATCACAAATCCATCGTTGCTAAAGCTGTATTCTGTCTCCGTAACTTCTTCCGGTATGGAATTATCTTCTATTGGTTCTTTTGCAGCATACTCTTCATATGAAAATCCTACGATGTTGTGATTACCATCAAAAGCGATTTGGTAATTAAAATTACCGATAGTACATGTAACCGGTACCATGATATATTGATAAGCACCAACCGACAAGGAATATGGTTCCTTTATTTTTTCCATTTTACCGTATTCAGAATTATAGAATAGTACGGTCTTTTTGTATCTTCATCAGTTATTGCCGTTTTCATCTTTTCATCATATTGATAGGCCTGTTTCAATTTCGGGAAATTCTCATCCAGTAAATCCTTCGCAAATTCGGAAGCAACAGTAAGATTATCTCCGGTAACCGGTTTATAATCTGCAGGTTCGTCCGATGTCCCACCGGTGACTGATTCCTCTTTTACGTCCTGAGTTTTATCTTTAGGAATTGCATTATTATCGACAGTTTCAGCCGTCTCTGTCTGATCAGAACCAGACCCGGAATCCCGATCCTTATATTGACAGCCGAGCAGAGAAGAAACGTATAATAGAATTAGAATTGTTTTAACTAGTTTTTTCATTTTGCCTCCCTCGGCATAATGCTCTTTCTTATCATGTTCTCCTGTTAATTTTATTATAACACAGGACTATTTTATCATACAAAAAGGTAAGATACAATAAATCACATTGGTTTTTAGCATTAAATTTTAATAATAGCATGACATCTTGCTGGTTTTTCCCTCTCAAATATAAATGATTTCAGGTAATTGCGAAACTAGATTATTGTATTTATATGCCATGCAATTAATACAATTTCAGAGCTGAATTTTGCCCCTAAAGGCAACTGAAGCTATGAAATTGTATTAATTGTATGGTATATCCAAAAAACTTTAGAGTTTCGCAATTACCTAATAAGTGATTTTACTGTAAAACTCGGCATTAGTACTTGTAAACATAGTATTCCCATGGTAATATAAATATTAACCAATACTATTTAATAAGGAGGTCTTTATGAAGATTTCAACAAAAGGACGTTATGCCCTAAGGTTAATGTTAGATCTTGCAATGCATAATACCGGTGAATATATAACCATTAAAAGTATTTCAGCTAGGCAGGAAATTTCTGATAAATATTTGGAACAGATCATTACACAACTTAGTAAGGCCGGATATGTAAAAAGCATCCGTGGTGCGCAAGGCGGTTATCGTCTTGCAAAAGCCCCGGAAGAATATACCGTTGGCGCAATTCTTCGCTTAATTGAAGGAAGCCTTGCCCCGGTTGCCTGTTTAGAGGATGAAACAAATCTTTGTACCCGCAGCAGTCAATGTGCTACTTTGGATGTCTGGATGAAATTAAATGATGCTATTAATAATGTAGTGGATAATATAACTTTAGCAGATCTGGTTGATAAACAAAATAGTCTGACAGGAAATGATTACGTAATTTAACCTTACAAGTAAGTCCCCCCATTCTTAGGGTAGCGTAAGCGGTGGGTTGACTGTATAAAAATTAATCTTGCCAATGACAGGAAAAATATTAAAGTAAATTAACATATTTTTCTTGACATTGGCAAGATTTTCTATTATACTTCATTTCATAGTTTTCCAATAGGTTTTATATATTATCTGAAAGGTGGTATTTTTTATGGAAAAACGTAATCTAAAATTTGAAACACTGCAACTTCATGTAGGTCAGGAGAAACCGGATTCCGCCACAGATGCCCGCTGCGTGCCGATTTATCAGACTTCTTCTTATGTATTTGCAAATTCAGCACAGGCCGCAGGACGATTTAACTTATCGGAGGGTGGTAATATCTATTCCCGTATTATGAATCCTACCTCTGATGCATTTGAGCAACGTATCGCTGCCTTAGAAGGGGGTATCGCAGCATTAGCTACTGCTTCCGGTTCCGCTGCTATTACATATGCAATCCAGAATATAGCCCACGCAGGGGATCATATCGTTTCAGCCAATACCATATATGGCGGAACTTATAATTTATTTGCCCATACCTTAAAAGATTTCGGAATCGCCACTACCTTTGTTAATGCAGATGAAGAGGGAAGCTTTGAGGCAGCTATTTTACCGAATACGAAAGCAATCTTTATTGAAAGCCTTGGAAATCCTAATTCCAGTATTATTGATATCGAGGTTGTTGCGGATATCGCACATAAAAACGGCATTCCATTAATCGTTGATAATACATTTGCAACACCATACCTTTTTCGCCCAATTGAATACGGTGCGGATATTATCGTTCATTCCGCTACGAAATTTATTGGCGGGCATGGAACAAGCATTGGCGGCGTTATTATAGATTCCGGTAAATTTGACTGGGCTGCTTCCGGTAAATTCCCATACCTTACGGAACCAAATCCAAGTTATCACGGAATCAGCTTTACAGGTGCTGTTGGAGCAGCCGCTTATATTATAAAAGCCCGTGTTACTCTTCTTAGGGATACCGGTGCTACTCTAAGTCCTTTCAATTCTTTCCTATTCCTGCAAGGCTTGGAAACTTTATCCCTTCGTGTGGAACGTCATGTGGAAAATACATTAAAAGTGGTAGATTTTCTGAAATCACACCCTCAGGTAGAATATGTAAATCATCCGTCCTTACCGGATAATCCATATCATACTTTATACAATAAATATTTTCCCAATGGCGGCGGTTCCATCTTTACATTTGAAATCAAAGGCGGAGCAAAAGATGCACAGGATTTTATTGACAGATTAGAGATATTCTCTTTACTTGCCAATGTTGCTGATGTTAAATCCTTAGTAATTCATCCTGCAAGTACAACTCACTCTCAAATGACAGAAGAAGAATTACTTGCCTCCGGTATCAAACCAAATACCATCCGCTTATCTATTGGTATTGAACATATCGATGATATAATCTATGATTTAAATCAGGCTTTTGGAAAATAGATAATAACACAATCTATTTGAATTGACGTTATGGAAACTACAGGATATAAATTGAAAAGCTGCCGGATATTTAAGGTGGTGGAACACTTAACGCGTGTTTCACCGGTTTAAATATTCAGCAGCTTTTTTATTTCTCTTTTAATTCTACAAAATCATCCAGTAAACTGTCAAATTTATACATGGTGCTTCCATCTATGGTCACGTAAAATAGTCCCATACTGATCATCCGCTCCTTGTCTTTCGCATAAGCGTTTATACCATAACACTCTTTACCGTTTATATTTGTGGTCCAGTCATCAAAAATAATAGAATATTCTGATAACTCTGCCGGAAGACCTAAGTCTTTGGCTGAAACTTTCCCTAACTTGGACAATGCCTCATTCTGTGAAATTTCTCCCGATGAAACTGAATCTGAATCCGTATCCGTATCCGGTTTGACATATAAAGGATACTCGGAAAAAGCTGCCGTACTTCCGTCTGAGTAATAACAGGAAAGCTCACCGGTCCGTTTATTCACCAATACGTCTGGTTCAATCGGCCCATCACTGTCACTGATTTGGTAAACATAATAGTTCTTGTCTTCTAACACTAAATTATCATCTACTACTTCGAAATAGTATCCTCTGTCCCCTATCTTATCCTGAATGTACTTTAAGGCATCCTTTTCACTGATAGACTCTTCTGTTTCAGATTCCGTTCCGGGTTCTGTTTCTTCCTCCGTCTCTTTTGTATCAGCTCCTATACTGTTATCTATCGTTTCTTCTGATTGTTCCGCTGTAGCTACCGTCTCAGTAATTGTCTCTTCCGTTGTATTTTCCTGGTTATTCTTATCCTCTTTCCGGCAGGCCGTAAACAGCAGACTCCCGGCAAAAAGACAGATAAATACCACTGTCATTTGTTTTTTTATCATTTTATCTCCATTTCTTTGAATAAATACCGGTGCAAAATAAAGCGCTTAAGGGAAAGGCATCGAAAGATTATCTTTATCTATAAAGCAAGATATAATATATTTTCAACATCTTTTGTGGTTAATTTTACAAAACTACCCATTGTCTCGTCTTTTTCCAAACCAATTTTCTCTGCCAAAGCAGGAATATCCTCCTCCTTAGCACCCAGCTCTTTAAACGTTACAGGCATTCCAATAGAGGTTAAAAATTGTTTTAAGCAATGAATCCCCTCCATAGCCGTTTCCTCAGGATGAGTAAAATCCATATGACATCCCCATACTCTTACAGCGACCTGGGCAAATCGATTAATATCATGTTTCATAACATAAGTCATCCAGGCAGGAAAAACGACCGCCAGACCTGCACCATGGGCACAATCATATAAAGCAGACAGCTCATGTTCAATATTATGACTTGACCAATCCTGCTCCCGTCCGACACCAACTAAATTGTTATGGGCTACCATCCCTGCCCACATGATATTGGCTCTTGCTTCATAATCATTGGGGTCAGCTATTACTTTGGGCACTTCTTTGATCATGGTTAATAAAACTGCCTCACACAACCGGTCCGTCACTTCTACTTCTTTCGTATTGGTAAAATAACGTTCAAATACATGTGCCATAATATCCGTTGCGCCGCAGGCTGTCTGATAAGCCGGAAGCGTCTTTGTTAATTCAGGATTTAAAATAGAAAATACCGGTCGTAATGCTTCTCCTCCGGCACCCCTCTTAAGCATACCTTCTTCTTTCGTAATTACCGTATCACCAGATCCCTCACTGCCTGCTGCGGCAATGGTTAAAACAGTTCCGACTTTCAGAGCCTTATCCACCGGTTTTCCCTCATAAAAATCCCAAAAATCTCCGTCATATAAGGCTCCGGCCGCTATTGCCTTAGCAGAATCGATAGCACTGCCTCCGCCTACTGCCAGAATAAAATCAACCTTGTTTTCCTTGCAAATCTTAATCCCCTCATATACCAGACCGCTTCTCGGATTTGGTTTCACCCCTCCTAATTCCAGAAAGTCAATCCCCTCTTCTGTTAAGGAAGCTTTTACCCTGTCTAATAAACCTGAACGTATAACGGAACCTCCGCCGTAATGAATCAGTACTTTTGATCCGCCGAATCTTTTAATATAACTGCCGGTTTTTTCCTCCTGCTCTTTACCGAATACAAAATAAGTAGGGCTGTAAAATGTAAAATTGTTCATACTATTTACCCTGTAAATAACATATCTGCTTCAGATATGCTGCTGCCACAAACTAATAGTTGAAAGAATTTTTTGTGGCTGACCTTTCTTTTATATTTTCTTTCAACCTTCCCGTTTTAATACCGCTTCTGCGGTATTAAAAATAAGTGAATAAGACTTGATTTTTGTTTTATCTGAGCGATAATCCTTTATCTGTTGTATACATAATCATATCTCTCTTTCATATTACCCTCGCCCCCATTTAATGTCAAGCTATCCCCCTAAAAAGCGGCATGGAACCCATTATTTTCCTTTTGTTCTTGTTTTGTTAGTCTTTTACTGATATAATTATTGATAAATTAGTATGGATTTGTGTGTGATACTCAAGTCTTTACCGGTCACATGAAACATTATTTTAATATTGGAGGTTTTAATATTAATGATAGTTCGAAGAATAAAGGAAACTGAACTTATGGAGGCAAGGAATATATCTTCCCTGTGCTTTAACTGGATCCATGACACCAAGGGTAAGACCACTGAAGATTACATAAAGAGTATAAAAGAAAATCCCCCTCCAAAAGTGATGCTTATTTTACAGATACGTTTGCTGCCTTTACGGAAGAAGAAGAAATGATGTCCTGTCTCAGTGTACTTCCTTACGAAGTTTTTTTTGACGGAAATCAATTAAAAATGGCCGGAATCGGAGGTGTATGCACTTATCCCCAACACAGAAGAAAAGGGGCCGTCCGTGAAATGTTTCGAGAAGTTTTAAAAGATATGTACAAACGTGGAATCTCCTTTTCCTATTTATACCCTTTCAGTGAAAAGTTTTATATGAATTTTGGCTATATCCCCTCCTCCCAAAGCATTCGCTGGAATTTCAATCTGAATACGATTCCTAATAATTACTATGACGGTACATTTCACTTATATCGGGGAGACGGGAATTACTCTGAGTTTGAAACTGCTTATAAAACATTTGCGGAAAAATATAATATGATGGTAAACAGGGATTCTTATGACTGGGAAGTATTAAAATCTTCAAATCCGTTTAAAGGAAGCAGGCAGGCTTATCTTTATAAAGATAAAGCGGGGATCCCAAAAGGTTATTTCGTATTTGATAAACTTAATGAGCCTAATCAGATTATTCTTGACTGCAAGGAAATGGTATATGACAACTTTACCACTTTAAAAGCTATTATGAGTTTTGTTAAGACCTTTTCCGCCGATTATAATACGGTACAATTTAATGCACCAAGGTGTTTATCCTTAGAATATTTCTGTGAGGATTACTCCCAGTCAAAAAGCAGCCGCAGTATCAGGCAAAACGGAATGGTACGGGTTATTAATGTCAAAGAGGTTTTAAATCATGCCATCTTTAAAGACAGCGGAGAAATGAGTATTAAAATTACAGATTCCTTTATAAACCAGAACAACGGAGTTTTTCACGTGGTTTATCGAGACGGCAGGACAAAAGAAATAACCTTTGAGGAAACTGGCTCACCAGGTATAAAGGAAGTTTTACCGGATACCTCCGCCTCGGCAAAGGAACCTATGGATGTTGATATGGAGATGACGATCAATCAATTTTCTGCCGTTTTAGTTGGTTGTTATGATGTTACTGATCTGGATTATCTAGAAGGAATCACCCTGTATTGCAATAAAGAAAAAGCTGCAGATTTTATCTATAAAAAACCTTGCTGGATCAATAATTTCTTCTGATTTATTTAAACTTAGCAGTTAAGAATAATGTTACTTATACTATCAAATATGCAAAGGGGCTGCTGCAAAATTCTTAAAGGATTTAACACCAGCTTAAAGAATTTGCAAAAGCCCTGTTTATTAGCACGGATATGGACCGTCCTGTATGGATTTCATCAAATCTTTACATCTAATTTTCTTAAATCCTCTAAAGCTTTCTCAAATTCCGTCACATGTATGGTATGAAATCCGAATGTTTTAGCAGCTTCCAGATTAGGAATGCAATCATCTAAAAATACGGCTTCTTCTGTATTAATATCATACTTATCGATCAAGGCTTTATATATCTTTGGTTCCGGTTTAATACTTTTAACTTCATAGGATATAACACCGCCGTCTGCAAGGGGAATAAACTTAAAATTCTTTTTTGCATACTCAAAATTAGTTTTACCATAATTGGACAGAAGATAAACTTTATAACCATTCTTCTTTAAATTCTTAATAAAATCAACGGAATAAGGAAATTCCTGTACCGTATTATAACTGGTTTTTATAAAATATTTGATTTCTTCACTTATCCCTGTATCCAATTCACAGCACAACCTGGTAATCTCTTCATCACTAAGAGCTCCTCTGTCAAATTCGCCCCAAACGTTACTAAGTACGGTAGCTTTGCTTAACCTATCCAGGGTTTCCTCATTATAACCGCAGCTTTCCATATAACCTTTCCAATTAAAATGGGCCAAAACCTGCCCAATATCCAAAACGATTGTTTTAATCATACTATCCTCCAAATCTTTTATATTATAGGATTTGAGCATCAAAGTTCAATTTAGTATTTCGAATAAATACAAGTATATTATATATTCATAAATACTTTGAGTCCTTTTGACCCTCAAATTATTATAGCTAATTGTAAAACAACAATTATATTATAAGAATTATATCATTAGCCTTACTCCCAATCAAGACTTATAACAAGATAGAATATCACCTTAAGAAAAACTTAATACAAAAAAATCCAGAAAACCCTATTTATTGGATTTTCTGAATTTTGATTGTGTTATTGGAACGATATTTTTATAGTTAGCGTCTAACCACCCGCGGAAGCATTTATTGTCCGAATAATTCCCAGGTAAGCTGCAATATGTATCTTTTTAAACTTTCGTTCTCACCCAAACCAGCATTTCACCCGGATTCCGGTTTGCCCAGGAATAATATGGAATCCATTTTAATGTTTTCTTTTCAAATATCGGATCCTGGTAAATTTGATACAAAACCTCTTCGTTCCAATTGCTATCAACCAGTTTTTCTCCATCACAGGTTAAAGTAACAATACCTTTTAGAAGGTCCTTTTCAAATTGTTCTGTAAACTTAGTATCCTTCTTAATATAAATCCGATGCAGATTATTACCGTTATCGGCTTCCTCCAGACAGTAAATAAGCGGACCTCTGGATATGGCTGCTTTACCGATATCCTCCCTTACTTTGGGATTTGCTTGGTTTAATATGATTTCCATATTAAAATCACAGGTAATAGTATCTCCATTTTTCCATTTCCGGTGCAGGTATACATAACCTTTTACCAAATCAGTTTGGATCTCTTCCCCATTCAATGCTATTACATACTTTCTGCACCAGTCCGGAATACGGATGGCATAACAAAATTCTGCCTCTTCCTTCTGGTTAAAACTGATCTTTACCGCTCCGTCCCAGGGGTAATTCGTTTCCACATGTAATTCTACGTTCTGCCCATGAATGGTCGTTGTAATATCCCCGCCAATATACAGATTCATAAAGAAACATTCGTCTGTTTCCGTATAGGCGTAACTGCCGATAGAAGATAAAAGCCTGGCGATGTTGGGAGGACAGCAGGCACATCCGAACCATTTCTGCCGTTCCACTTTAACATGCCTTTTCTGTTCATCTTTCTCAGAAGCTTCCGGAACTACTTCCAGTGGATTTACATAGAAGAATTTAGTTCCATCCAGTGACATTCCGCTGATGGCACCATTAAATAAAACTCTTTCCAGCACATTCATATATTTACTGTCTTTTGTCAGTTCAAACATTCTTCTTGCGAAGAAAATTAAACCAACTGCCGCACAGGTTTCAGCATAAATGGTATCATTGGGTAAATCATAGTCAAAAGTAAAGGATTCCCCATACCTGGAAGCACCAATTGCTCCTGTAATATACATCTGCTTATTGGTTATGTTATCCCAGAGTCTTTCACAGGCTCTTATTAAACTTTCATCCCCGGTTTCGTTTGCTACGGCTGCCATACCGCTGTAGAGGTAAACTGCACGAACCGCATGACCTTCTGCTTTCTCCTGCTGCCTTACTTCCCTGCCGGCCTGATAATATTGAAATTTAAAATAACTGTCTTTCCAATGAAAATTGTTTTGGTTTATAATTGTTTCCGATTCAAAATAAAGCGGTTGTTTTCCGCGTTCATCAATAAAATATTTGGCTAATCTTAAGTGTTTTTCATCTTTTGTTACTTCATACAACCGAACCAATGCCATCTCAATAACTTCATGGCCGGGATAGCCATGTAATTTACCGGCCTCTGCACCAAATATACTGTTAACACAATCAACATAACGGATTGCCGTATCCATAAATTTACGTTTACCGGTTGCCTGATAATATACAACTGCTGCCTCTATCATGTGACCCAGACAATATAATTCATGATGATCTTTTAAGTTGGTAAAACGCTTATCAAGACCGCCTATTATGTAGTAGGTATTAAGATAACCATCGGGCTGCTGGGCTGCACAGATATCATCAATTGCCCCATCCGCAATTTCCTCAAGTTCCTTATCCGGATTCCACATGAGGCAATACCCTACCGCTTCCAGCCATTTATAGGCGTCGCTGTCCTGAAAAACCATTCCCATAAATTTGCCTTGAATTTTACCGGAAGCCACCTTAAAATTTTGCATGCAATAACTTGGCTCTGCTCCTTCAATACGGTCATTTAATGCTTCCCATTGATACGGAATTACATGATTGCGAATTAACTGCATATATTCACTAAAAAATTTATCTTTCATATTCATTTCTTTCATTGATAGTAACTTCATATAACTACGCTCCAATCTTATTTATATTCCCGTTTATATTTTTACATAAAAAATGGATACGGATATTTTAATCTAACGTTCATACTATTTTACCTTATCAGTCTTTCATACCGGATAACATAACACCTTTTACAAATGCATCCTGTGCAAACAGGAACACGATTAATACCGGCATGACGGCAATGGTAGAAGATGCCATAAGCACCGGCCAGTCTGTGGAATACATACCTTTCATGCTTGCCAGCCCCAGAGGCAGGGTATATTTTGCAGCGTTATTAATATAAATCAAAGGAGTAAAATAGTCATTCCAGGTATTCATATAGCAGAAGATAACCAGGGTTGCTATGGTAGATTTAGCCATTGGCAATAGTATTTGGATAAAGATCTGAAACGGATTACAGCCGTCAATCTTAGCCGCTTCATCTAATTCTCTGGGGACCGTAATGAAAAACTGTCTCATTAAGAACGTTCCAAAAGCGGATACCATGGGAGGTATCATCAACGACCATAATGTATTTACCAGTCCATAGGAGGACATTTGCAGGAAGTTTGTTATAACAGTTACGTGAAAAGGAATCATCATGGTTCCCAAATACAACATAAAGATTTTATCCCTGCCTTTGAAATTAAGCCGTGCAAACACATATCCCGCCAGAGCTGAGGTAAATACCTGAAAAAATACCACCCAGGCAGATACTTTTACACTATTCATAAAATAAGCAAAATAATTAAAACGGGATGAAATATTGGTATAGTTTTCCCATACCAAACGCTTGCCAAAGATTTTCGGCGGAAATACAAATACCTCACCTAAATCCTTGAAAGAAGAAGACAGCATCCAAAGAAAGGGTACCAGCATTAAAAAAGAACCAAAAAGCAGAACGCAATGTGAAATAATTTTTATTATTCTATTTTTTGTTTTATTTGACATGTAATCTCCCTCCTTAATAGATTTCTCTCATATTTTTTTCCATTTTTAAATTAATTGCGGTTATAATCATAACAATTGCAAATAGCAGGTAAGCAATTGAGCAGGCATAACCTAATTTAAAATACTGGAATGCATTCTGATACAGATAATGTACCAATACGGAAGATGACCTTCCGGGACCGCCGGTTGTCATTAACATAACCTGATCAAATACCTGGAATGAGTTAATAATTGCCATAATAAATACAAAAAATGTAGTTGGTTTTAACATAGGAACCGTTATGTAACGAAACTGCTGGGTCTTGCTGGCTCCATCCAGCTTTGCTGCTTCATAATAGGTAGTGGAAATTCCCTGCAGACCGGATAAAAAGATAATCATGTCATATCCTAAACGCTTCCATATACCTACGATTGCAATGGATACCAGAGAAGTGGAGGCACTTGTAAGCCATTTACCGGTAGGAAGCCCCAGAATAGATAAGCCAAAATTCAGCAGCCCAAATTCCGGGTTATAAATCCACTGCCATACAATGGAGATAACTACCATGGAAGTAATTGAGGGTAAAAAGAAGGCTGCCCGGTAAAACCGTTTTAACCCGATTTTCTGATCCAGCGCTACTGCCAGCAGCAGAGATAAACTCATTCCCACAGGAACGGTCATAACCGTATACATTATGGTATTACCAGTAACCTGCCATACGATAGGGTCATGTACCATATCGATATAATTTTTTAATCCGATGAATTTCGGTTTTGTTAACATATCATATTTTGTAAAACTTAATACAAAGGTGGCTGCGACCGGTATCAGCATAAACATAAAAAATCCTAATATATTCGGTAACAACATAACCCAGGCCCATTTTGCATCATTGAACAGCTTTCCGGGTTTCTTTTTCGGTACAGCAACTGCTTTCATTTTTTACACCCATTGCATATCGCAGGTAGTCCTGCGATACTGCCACAGAATAAAATGCGAAACAAAGTTTCGCAGAGTGAAAGAATCACATTGTGGCAACCTTTCATTTCCTAAATTTTCTTTCACTCTTATGCCTCCTTAATTGTTTTAATCTAAGAACGCCAGAGCAGATATTACACTCTGGCGTTAAAATAATGTAATTACTCTAAAGCTTCTGCAATTGCTTCATTTGATCTTTTATCAATATTCTGCAAGGTAGTGTCAATGTCCTGGGCATCGGTAAAATACAGTTTTGTCTCTTCGGAAATGATATCACTGCATTTAGAGGAATACTGAAGTGCTGCAGGATCTACTACTGCATCTTTAAAATAATTCAGCATGTTTTTATAGCTGTCACCATGTACATCATCTTTGTACCATTTAGCTACCATATCGGCTTCATACATGGATTTACGGTTCGGCATCCAAAGTCCTGAACTTACTAAAGCTCCCTGATAATCCAGGCTGGACAGGAATTTAACAAATTCCCAGGCCTGTTCCGGATATTTGGTTCCTGCGGAAATACAATGCAAATGAGCCTGACCGGTTGTAAGTACTTTACCGTAGGATGGAAGCGGTGCCATTCCAACATTCATTCCCGAAGCCGCTAGTTCCTGCAATGCCCAGGAACCGTCAATTAACATGGCAACTTTACCGGTTTCAAGCATTTGTACGGCTTTCATACCAACGCTGTCTAAGGTCGTGGCATCGGGAGCAGAACCGTCTTCCACACGAACCGCTTTGATCGTTTCTAATACTTTCTTTACTTCCGGTGTATTCATGGTACTGGTCTTATAATCTGCGCTGTATCTGGCTCCCCCATTGGAAATAATCTGAGCAGCAAGGGTATCGGCTACTGTTTCAAGTCCGTAACAGCCGTAGATATCATCGGTTGATAATTTCTTGGCAACTTCCCTGAATTCATCCATTGTCCAGCTATTTGCAGGGTCGGAGTTTGGATATTCTACTCCGGCAGTATCAAACACATCTTTATTGTAGTAAAGAATCGGGGACACGGTACAGGAAGATACCCCATATACCTTACCATCTATACTCATAATTGTTTTGGACGAATCAATAAAATCGTCCAGTGGAAATTCCCCGTTGAACTTATCCGTTACTTCTAAAAGCGCACCTTTTGATACAAATTGCCGGTAGGCATTTGCCATCATAAACATAACATCCGGCATGGAATTTGAAGCTGCGGAAGCTAATAATTTTGCATTATATTCACTTCCAGCAAGTCCCGGTGTGTAATTTACCTTAATATTCGGATGTGCTTTCTCAAATATTGCAATACCGTCTTCTACCGCAGCTGTCTCTAACGGACTTGCTTCCCATCCCATAAAATTCAAAGTTACCACTTCTCCTGAGTTATCTGATTTAGTTTCTGACGGAGTCTGTTCTGCCGTTGCTTTCTCTGCCGCAGTTCCTGAATCGGAATTCGTTGTCTTACTGTTATCCTTACTGCATCCAACTATGGTTACAGCTGCCATTATAATAACCAAACAAACTGCCAATACCTTTTTTAATTTCATAGTATCCTCCTCCTAATGAGTCCATTTCCCATATGCTATTATTATGCGACTTAATTCAACTTTGTTATTATTTATAAAAATATACGACTTTAATACAATGGCATTGACTTTTTATAGTCAAAATGCTATATTATATTGGATAAAATTTATTTAATTCAACATTATGTACATATGTTATGCTTATATGATAATATATGGAAATTTCTGTTACAACTCCCCATACCATAAAAAAGGTGGTCAAATCCCATATGTTATACTTAGTAAGTGATGTAAAATATCCAATTCACTATTTAACCAGCGGAAATTTAACCAATAATCATAATTTTGTTCACCCCGACAGAAACCTGGATTCCAATGTATTAATTATCATCAGAAAAGGTACCCTGCATATTAATCAAAACGGTGTTAATTATGATATAGGACCTGACCAGTTCATTATTCTGTTCGCAGGATGGCACCATTATGGTTATAAACCCAGTGAAGAACCTTTATCCTATTATTGGGCTCATTTTACTATCCAGGATCCGGACTATAAATACTATAATTCCTCCAGTTTGAAAAGAAACTTGGAAATCTGGAATGTAGGACCTTCACAGACACCATTTACCATGACCAATTACATTATGCCGGAATTCGGAACTCTGCCAAATGATAACCGCTCTTCCCTTTTTTTGTTCAGCTGCTTGATACTGCAAAAAGAGAAAATTATGCGGCAACTTACCGCTGCCATTATATATTGAGTTTTTTATTGCTGGAATTGAGTACAGAAGCACTGTTTATGCCGGACTTAACAAAGCATAACATTCCCGTAGCTGTCATTAATATCATTGAATGGATCAGACTTTATTATAATCAGCCTTTAACTGTTCAGGAATTAGCTGAGATGTTCGGATATAACCCCACATATCTTTCCAGTCTGTTTAAAAAGTATACGGGATATCCCTTAATTAATTACATAAACCGGACAAGGATTGCCATATCAAAAAACCTGCTTATCAACGATATTACATTAAAGGTCCGTACCATAGGAAAATTATGCGGTTTTCAGGATGAGAAACTATTTATGAAAGTATTTAAGAAGATTGAGGGTATCACCCCGACTCAATACCGGGATACCTTTTCCCATAAACATATGAATAGATAACTTAATGAATTTAAAAGTAAAAGATTAAGAATAATAATGATGTTACATAATTTCCTGAATTGAAATATTATGTAAGAGGAAAAATAGTGATTTATCCACAAAAGAGAGAAAGATTAATAAAAAGATACACAAAAAGGGACTATATCAAAGTAACAACTGTATTCCTGGATTCCAGGCAAAGTAGTTTAATTTGTAATTTTGCACAGTCCCTTGTTTGTATATAGAATATTAACGGCTTAATTTTTGGAAAAGGTCCGCAAACAGGTTATCTCTGTTAATATGGTATACATATTTTATAAAATGCCGGTTTTCATCAAAAGCATACCTGTCATCATATTCCGGTATTGGACTATGAACAAGTTTGTCATATTCGAAATCGCCATCCAGTAACCAGGCCACTGCAGTCACGTCCCAAATAGCCCTGCTCCATGCCAAACCTCCCTGATACATAGCAGCCTCGGCCGTAGTAACATCAATTAAATAATCGCAAAGCTTGTTCTTTCCGCGCAGGTGATATTCCAGTTCCGGTCCGGTGGTTGCAAAAGCGGATACCACACCCATACAGGGAAGCTGAATAAGAGGTACCCCGCAGGAGAAAATGATTCTTGCACCTGCAACATCCTGATACAAATTAAATTCCCTGTTATTCGGCCATTCATAAGAATGTCCGCCAAGCCAGACCAGTACAATTCGATCCAGAATGGCCGGATTTATTAATATTGCTGAGGCTATATTAGTGATTGCTCCGATTGCCACCACATAAAGCGGCTTTTCTTCCGTATAACTCATGGCCCGTTTCACTAAATCGTTAGCTGCCTCCGAAATAACCGGCTGTGTTTCAGATGGAAGATAAGTTTTGGAACCGCGGTAAACATACTCCTTTAAATCTTCTCTCTCCAATAAGGTAAGAATCTTAATAATTTCTCCATAACTCTTTTCCATACCATCGGCAGGCCCGGTGGATTTATCATTATGAAAGGGCGCTGCATAAATTGCTTTTAAATTCAACTTATCCTCTGATTTTATCAAATAGGAAAGAGCAAACTGGTCATCAATCTCATTAAAGGTATCCGTGTCAATTACCACATCAATTCTACCCTTTGGTTTTTCTAACCTTTTAATCAGCTTTGCATTGTCAATTAGCCTCGGATTAAGCCCTTTGGATTCGGTAAGTTCTCCATCTTTCTGTTTTGTTATATCGTGTTCCATAGTTTCAATTATCCTCCAAGTTATTTCACAGTTCTGTATATTGTTCTATAATTCTTTCTTTGTGGTTATATTAATCCCCTTTTACCTTTTTTAATCCTGTTTTCGTTAATTCATATATAGTAGTTGCAACTTCTTCCATATATTTTCTATCATGTGTGACACTGATAATTGTACCGTTATAATCCGCTAATACCCCTCGGATCACCGGATTGGATAATGGACTTAAGTTTCTGGTGGGTTCGTCTAATATTAAAACATTACATCCATCCAGTATTAATTTCAGAAGAATCAATTTTGCTTTCTGCCCACCGCTTAAATCTCCTATTTTATGCTCCATTTCCTCACGGGTAAATTTCATACCTCCCATAAAAGTAAATGCCTTGGTAATATCCTCTTTCTGACCGCTGGCCACCAGGAAATCAACCGGAAACCTGTTGTAATCCAATAATTCCTCATAATTTTGAGGCATATAACCAGCCTTAATGTCTTTACGCTCTAATAATTCTTTTGAAACTCCATGCAGAAAAGTTGTTTTACCGATACCGTTATCTCCGATGATTGCAACATGTTCCGGTCCGGTTACACGCAGAAATATATCTTCGGCTAATACTACTTCTTCTCCATCTTTGCCGATCTTTAAGGCATCTACAGAATATTCTAATACCTTTTTTCCCTTTGGTATCTGTACATCATCGGGAAAATCAAATAGGATTGCTTCTTCCACATCCGGTATTTCCGTAAATTCTTCAGCCTTCTTTTCAATACGTTTTTCCTGGGACAATAAATTCTTCATCTTCTTTTTTAGTAATCTGCCCCCGCCGGATTCCCTCTGGATATGGTGTCCTGTCTGTTATCTACCTTATTATAAATCTGCTGCCAGCGCTGCATCTGTTTTTTATAATCTTCTCTTTGTTTTCTGGCAACCATCTCCTGTTTCTGTAAACCGCTTAACCGCTTTTCTACGTATTCTTTATATCCCATGTAAACTATGGTATATTTAGGTTCTGTCTTTCGTTTTACTTGCTCCAAATGAATGATTACATTTGCTGTATTTTCAATCATAGCCTCATCATGGGATACAAATAAAATAGGGCATTTGGAATGATTAATAAAATCCTCCAGCCATTCCAAAGTGGAGATATCCAAGTCGTTGGTAGGCTCATCCATAAGGAGGACATCCGGTTCTTCCGCCAGTAACTTGATCAGCCGGATTTTTACCTTTTCACCACCGGATAGGGTCTTCATAAGCTGATTGCTGCTAAACAGGGAAGCATCTATATTCATCGTCCATATGCTTGGATCAGAACAACTATAAATATCCACTTCTGATAAGAAATCGGCCACACTGCTGTTCAGCCATTTCTCATTCATTTCCTGTTCCAGATAACCTAATTTACTACCGCCTAAGATCTGACCGGAATAATCACAATAAGTTTCTATTAAGTTCTTATCATAGATAAACTTTAACAGAGTACTTTTACCGTTTCCTTCTTCCCCAATAATAACTGCTTTGTCTCCCTGATTCAGGGTAAAATTAAAATCTTTCACTAATAACCTGTTATCTTCTTTTTTAGAAATCGTCACATTCTTTATATCTAACATCATTTTCCTTCTTTCATTTTAATTCATTCGTTAGATAAGCTCTTTATTCATTTTCCCACCTCCCAAATAATATTCAGTAAAAACAGGCTATGCTGTTTTCTTAAATTTAATGCACCGCTTATTGATGTACAAAAATTAACCTGTCAACATTTTACTTTAAACGCATTAAAAAAACACTTTCTTATGAAAGTGTTTTTCTTAAGAGATATTTGCTTTCAGGCAGATAAGAGTACTTCATTACTCCTATATTCTCCCTTTAAGAGTCTAAAGTAGAACTTATCTTTATATGTTCTCACTTTTCGAATCTAAAACTGCGAATAAAACAACTTCCAAAGTATAAATAGAACTATTTAATTTGTTAGCATTACTATTTAAATTCATCATTTTATTCGCCTGCTTTCTTTTTATATTTTTTAATCTATGTCATCAAGATATTTGTTTATTATATTCCAACTATACTCAAATTCTAAAATTATCCTAACATAGCACTGCTAAGAAGTCAATCCTAAAATTAATGTAAATAACTATTATCTTTCCAATAAAAATGATATATTAATTATACAAAGGGTCGGTTTTATCCGTACTTTTCTACTTCATTTGACGAATTTCTTTTAAACAGGTATTAAGTGGTTCCTCTCCTTCTGAAGATAATATATCCGGCTTTGTCCCAAATTCTTCGCTGTTAGCTCCATCTGCTGTTGCACCATATATGGGCTGTACTGAACAACTAATCCGCTATTTGGCAATATAACATAGACGGGATCTGTTCCTATTCCGTCTCCGTCGGTATTTCTTCCTACTAATTCTGCAAATCCCGAATATTTAGAAACCATCGCCGCATATTCAGAGGATGAATAATTCATTTCACTGACCAGGAGCCAGATTTTACCTTTAAATAACTTTTCTTTTCCCATGGGTTCTATGGTATATACTTCATCGTTAAAATAATCCAGTTCCTGTAAATCATCCTTATTTATTTCGGGTAAAGGGGGGATTTCCTTTACCGGTTTCCACTCGCCGTTTTTAATACCCTCCTTGATCTTTAAGAATTTATTATTATTTTCACCAGCCTTAATAAATGAGTAAACTGGTACTTGTATAGGCTTATCAATATTAGGAGATACGATCAAATCATTAAAGTAATCCATTCCTCCTCCGCCATTTTCCGAAATATCTATGATAAGATTATCATAACCACTGACTTTTTTATAAAATTCCATAAGGGTTTTTATATCTTCTTTATAGCAATCCATATCAAAAGACTGTACTTGTATATATGCAATTTTTTTATCTTCTATTAGTTTTGTTGTTACATTAGCTGAAGCAATCTCATTTTCATATTCATTTGAATTGGAATTTTCAGAGATTTCATTCCTTTTGTTAGCTTCTTCTGCTTTTTTAGATAAATTTTCGAAGAACGTAGTCATTTTTTCGTAATTTTTTATTGAAACTGGATTTTCCAGTGCTTTTATATATGGATTGAGCTGTTCCCCGTATTGTGGAAAATTTACTACGAAATCCTTTTTATTTTTGACCTCTGATAAATAACGTGTTCCCCATAAAGACATATGTCCGATAAACTCCTGGGGAATAAATTCTTCACGTAACAGATAAAAGAAATTATAATCATTGTCACAGGATTCAAGTAACTTTCTGGTTTTTTCATAGCGTTTTTTTAAATCAATACCATACTTACGTTTTGCCACACCAAAAAAAGGGTAATTTTCCTTTAATTGTTTATATAAATAATCAAAATCTTTCAGGTATTGCTTATTGGTGAGGTTCATCCAATTCTTGTCCTCACTTTTCATTTCATTTAGTATATCTTCTTCTGTTACTACTTCTTTTTCTATAACTGTTTCTTTTGCTTCTTCTGTCCTGCTTGCCTTTGTTGCATTGGATTGAACATTTTTTTTAGTTAGCACTTTAGGAGTAGTCTGTTTTGTCCTTATATCTTTCGAGCAGGAACCTAAAACCAATACTATAACAAGTAACAGAATTAATGATTTTTTCACGACCTTCCTCACCCTCTTCTTAAAAACTTTACTAATTGTGAATCTATATATTTATTCAAATCAGTGATAACAATTCCCACAACGGAAAAATTCTGACAACATGGTCAAATAACATGGTGAAGAGGACGAATATTTTAAGCTGATGATTATCCATAATAATGATCTCCTCTACTATGGCTGGTTTCTTTCAGTACCCTGAGTTATGGTCGTTGACGCTCCTGAACCGGAAGTCCACACTGAATCATTCAATCCAAATTCCTGAGAGCGTTTATCATATTCACTATCCCCTTATGCCAAGCAGTTACCGAGATTATCTGTCCCAAATGGTCCCGATTTACGGTGATATCCACCGTACCAATATCTCTTACTTGCATTCTGCCCAACATTTCATCTTGATAAGCCCGTACCGGCTCATCCTTGTACACATATAGGCCGTTTTTATCCTTACCGATTCCACACTCAGAATATTCCGATTCCAAGGTTTGCTCATCAAGGCTTAGCTGGAGGTTTATCCGGAAAGCACCCTTTTCCACACTAAATTCCCGTGCTAAAGCAGCAGCTATTTTATTCCGAAGGATATCGGGATCCTTTAAAGCTTCCGTTCCCATAACCTCTAAAATTATATTGTTAGCCCGCTTCTGCGGGTTATCTCCTAAGGCAATATCTCTCATAAGCGTTGCCTGCACAGCCCATCTGCAATTGTCACTGCCGCAATAGCTGCTGAGATAACTGGAGAAAGGTGCCTGAATGCCTGTGGCAAAGGCTACCAAACTGCCAAATACAAAAAAAATAGAAAGTGCCATCACCAAAGCAGTTGCCTTTTTATAATGCAAGATATTTTGAATTCTTCTCTCTACTTCGGTTTTGGAAAAGGCACTGTAAAGCAAGGTCTGACGGTTTCCTGTAATAGCCATGGCAAGCAGGCTGTAGGCATAGCTTTGGCGTTCCTCCGTATTGCTGTTCTTTAGAACTGCAGTATCGCAGGCGGCCTCCATATCAGCAGAAAGACATTTCGACATCAGCCACACCAGAGGATTGTACCAGTGGAGGCAAAGGGCCAGCAGCATAACTGCTTTTGTAAAGTTATCTCTGTGTTTGATGTGCATGGTTTCATGTGTCAGTATATGCTTTAGCAACTGTACATTCTGAAACTCCATCCTTGCCGGCAGATAGATCCGCGGATGTAAAATACCGGTAACCATTGGAGAAGCAATGTAATCATTAGTAAAAACCAGAACATGTCCATAATCCATCTCCCTCAGAATACCGTTGATGGTTTCATTGTGTTCAACTAACAAACTGTCCCTCAATTTTCGAGAATAATGCCATTTCTGGTAAAACAGTATACTAGCTGTTATGACAATTCCTATACAAAGGATAAGTATCCAGGTATCAAGCAGGTGAAATGCAGGAAATACCGGATAATAATCAACAGATTGTGCTATGTCTGTAGCAGTACTTTCTGTAGCAGTACTTTTTGTAACAGGTTTTACTATAACCAAATTATCTGCGTCAAGTGCTTCTGTAGCAGTTTCCTCTGAACCAAGCGTTCCTGGGGCAAGGACTTCTGTGCTATCAGTCGCTTGCGGTAAAGCCTCCTCTATGGAAACTGCTCCATTTTTCTGGTTTAAAAAGCTTAATTCAGGTACCGATACACTAAGCGGACTGGACAGGGAAAAGGGAACCAGAAATCGGATTAGTACAAGGATCCATAAAAAGGGAAAAATCGGCTTAGGCAGTTTATTTTTTAATAATCCTCTTAAAATCAAAATTGTAAGAATCATAACACTGCCATATAAAGCCATAAGATAAAGAGGCATACCCATTCTAAAATGCAGCATTTTACTTCACCTCCCGAATCATTTTAGCGAGGCGCTCTGCTTCCTCTTCTGAAATGCCATTATTTTTGAGAAAAGCAGAAAAGAAAAGTTCACTTGAACCGCCAAACATCTTATCTATTAACTGCTCCGTTTCACTTTGTTGTACTTCATCTTTTGTAACCAATGGTTTGCAGATAAAGCCGGGCTCCTTACGCTCAATAGCCCCTTTTCAATACATTTTTTAATTACTGTATAAGTTGTGTTCTTATTCCAGCCAATTTGTTCAGCCAGTACTTCTACAACACAACGGGCAGAAATTTCTCCTTTCTCCCATAAGACCTCCATAACCTTTAGTTCAGAGTCAAAAAGTTTCATTTCCATGTTTATTCTCCTTTCGGACTATTGCAATAGTCTAATTCATAACTTGAGACTATCACAATAGTCTCAACCTGTCAATAGGGAATTTATTTTTTACGTTAAAAAAAAGGCCGTTGAATTTCAACAGCCTTAAGTATTCTTTATTTAAATTCATGATTTCCTAAAGTAAATGTATTGCCTCTTAAATTACCACTGAAATATTTATACTTAGTAAAATTCTTCTTAGAACCATTCACTGTTATGCTGGTGGTTCCGCTTAATGCAGCTTTTGCGGCTTTAATACATTCTTTTTCAGAACTTGATGTGAATTTACCATTATCATATTGCTCTAAGGCATTGTTTAACGCCCCGTTTGATGCAGGTCCGAATTGATATTTCTGATAAATTACACCTTTTACTGTATCCGGAAATGCTCCGGCTCTTTTTCTGTTCATTACTACAATACCAACTGCAAGTTTACCATTATAGGATTCTCCGTTAGCTTCACAGTAAATTAAAGCAGATAATAATCTTAAATCAGATTTCGAATATTTTGTTTCTTCTGCTCTTTTAGCAGCTTCTGCTTTCTTTTTAGCTTCTGCTTTCGCAGCTGCTTTTTTTGCTTCTTCTGCCTTTTTAGCAGCTTCTGCTTTCTTCTGGGCTTCCTTAGCGGCCTTTTCTTCTTCCGCTTTTTTATCTTCTTCTGCCTGAGTATCCGTCGTAGCACTTACATTGTTAACTTCAGCCGGAACTTCTGTTGTCCCTGGTAAAACAGCTTCTGTACTTTGGGTGTCTGTAACAGTTGTATCTGTGCCCGTTGTACCATTAACAACTTCTGTATTATTCGTTACAGCCTCATTAGCAGCTGTTGTATCTATGGTAGTATCTTGTATTGTAGTATCTTCTGTAACAATATTATCTTCTTCTGCTGCATATGTGTATACATTCGCAAAACTTGTTAAAGCAATTCCTGCAAACATACACAATAGTAACTTTCTGAATTTCATAATAGTCTCCTTTTAACGGCTTAATTTTATTTAAGTCATTCCTAGTTATAACCATCAAATTATTACAAATTTCGAACATGTATTAAGATTGGGTAATAATCATTTAATAATTATGTAATAATTATATCATATGTAAATTAAAATTGCAAGCTATTAAAATCCATTCCCGCATAAATTATCCATAAAAAAATCGCTAAACCAGGGTAAAATAAGACAAAATATATAAAAACAACCTTGAAATTCTATTAAATAAGTTACAATTCAGTTAACAAATTGCAATTCTTTTTAAATATATTACAAAATATTAAATAAAGTTTTATGCTATTTGACAAAGTTATGGAAAATATGGTAGCATATTAGAAAGATATGAATTTTAATAGGTAATTGCGAAACGCCATTATTATATTTGTCCCATACAATTAATACAGTTTCAGAGCTGAATCTTGCCCAGAGGGCAACTGAAGCTATGGAATTCGTATTAATTGCATGGGATATTCAGAGAACTATATAGTTTCGCAATTAACCTATATGATTTTTAAGCGAGAAAGGAGTATATATGATTAATAAAGATGGCTTATCTATTATTAAAGCCGGCTTAGAAGATGCCGAGGCAATCATGGAATATTTAAATTTAATCGGGGGCGAAAGTGATAATTTATTATTTGGCAAAGGGGAATTTAAGTTATCGGTCGAGCAGGAACAGTCCTTTATTTCAAGTATGAATAATTCTACTAAATCCATTATGCTGCTTGGAAAAATTAATGGTGAAATTGTATCTGTCGGATCTTTGTCCGGTTATTCCAAAGCCAGGATTGCACATAGAGGCGAAATAGCTGTTTCCGTAAAAAAATCCTTTTGGGGCCAAGGCATAGCAACCGCAATGATGAAAGAGTTAATAAAATTTGGGAAGGAAAATGCAAATATAGAAGTGATACAGTTAGAAGTAAAATCTGATAATGAGAAAGCAATCCACTTATATGAAAAATTAGGCTTTATTAAGATAGGAACCTATGAAAAATTTTTTAAAATTAGCAATCAGTATTATGATGCCTATTTAATGAATCTGTACTTATAATAAAGCACAAGACAATAGTGAAACAAATAAGGCTTTATCTCAGGTAATCCATACTAATAATAATCTACTAATTATTAACTATACCGTATAAATTAAAGTTCAAATGTATGAGCCCCCGGTTTTGCATAAAAGGCTGAAAAAATCCGGGTGGTACTTCTTGTTATTCACTGCAGATCAGAAAGAATCCATTCATTCTCTTAGCAGGTAATACCGATTAAGTATCTCCCGGATTATTATTATCTCAGATACGGAGTGTCCGGCTTATTTATACATCTCCTGATAATATTTTTGATAATCACCGCTTGTTACGTGGGACATCCACTCTTTATTATTCAGGTACCATTCTATCGTTAAACGGATTCCCTCTGCAAACATAGTCTCCGGTTCCCAGCCGATTTCCGCTTTAATTTTGTCCGGAGCAATGGCATATCTTCTATCATGACCTTTCCTGTCTTCCACATATTGAATCAGTTCTTTATTAATATGAGCTTTTCGTGAATCTCCCTCCGGTAACAGCTCCGTAAGGGTACCAATAATCAGATCAATGATTTCAATATTTTGTTTCTCATTATGACCGCCGACATTATACACCTGGCCAAGTCTGCCTTTTTCCATAACCATATCAATTGCTTTGGCATGGTCCATAACATAAAGCCAATCCCTTACATTTTTACCATCCCCGTAAACCGGAAGTTTCTTACCATTTAGTGCATTATTAATCATTAAAGGAATCAGTTTTTCAGGAAATTGATAAGGTCCGTAATTGTTACTGCATCTGGTAATATTGGCAGGAAAGTGGAAAGTATCTATGTAAGCCTTTACTAACATATCCGCCGATGCTTTACTTGCTGAATACGGGCTGTGGGGATCAATCGGAGTTGTTTCATAAAAATAGCCGGACTCCTCTTCCAGTGAACCGTATACTTCATCTGTAGATACCTGAAGATACTTTTTATCTTCTTTGTATCCATCATTCGTTTCCCAAACACATTTAGCGGCATCTAACAAATTCAATGTACCCATAACATTGGTATTTACAAAAACCTGCGGATTACGGATACTGCGGTCTACATGGCTTTCTGCTGCAAAATGTACAACCCTGTCAATTTCATAATCTGTAAATATTTTATGAATCGCTTCTTTATTACAGATATCTTCCTTGATAAAGATATAATTCTCCCTGTCTTTTACGGATATTAAATTCTCAAGATTTCCGGCATAGGTCAGACTATCTACATTAATAATACGAATCGACTCATTATATTTGTTAAACATATACTGAATATAATTGGATCCGATAAAACCGGCTCCTCCGGTTACAAGGTATGTCTTCAAGTTAATTACCTCCTGATTAATATTTGTTCCATATATTCCTGTAGTGCTTCCTGCCAGGATTTCATATGATATCCCGCAGCTTTTAGTTTCTCATTTTCTAATACAGAGTACTTCGGACGTTTAGCAGGTGCTTTATATTCGTCTGTTGTGATTGGTGTTACTGTTACATTTATTCCTGCTAATCGGAATATCTCCATTGCAAATTCATACCAGGTTGTTTTTCCTTCACAAGTTGCATGATATACACCAAAACCGTCGTTATCAATTAAAAAGGTAATAGCCCTGGCAAGCTCCAGTGCACTGGTAGGTGATCCATACTGGTCACTTACCACCTTAATATCATTTTGTTTTTCTGCTAAAGCTAACATCGTTTTAACAAAATTTTTTCCGTCGCCGTATAACCAGGCTGTTCGTAAAATACAATATTTTTCGCAAAGATCTTTAACAAACTCTTCTCCCGCCAGTTTTGTGCTACCATATACGCTTTGGGGGTTGGTTATAGACTCTTCCGTATAAGGTGTATCTCCCTCACCGTCAAATACATAATCCGTTGATATGTGAATTAGTTTTGCGTCCAGGGCACTGGCTGCTGCTGCCAGATTCTTAGGACCGATTGCGTTAATACGGTAAGCCCTATCCTGATCACTTTCACATAAATCCACAGCAGTATGAGCAGCGCAATTTATTATAATCTCAGGTTTTATCTCCTGTACTAAATTCATAACCGCAACAGAATTGGTAATGTCTAATATAATGGGACAATATGCGGTAGGTTCTCCTGTATCGGTATTAACAACTGTTAAATCTGTTCGTTCTTTCAGTACTTGGTTTAATGCCCGCCCCAACTGGCCATTAGCACCTGTTATTACAATTCTTCGTTCCATTTTAACCTCTTTTCCGTACCACCAGGGTTCTTAACGTTTTCCCCCATCCCCAACTAAAATATTTCCTATACTTTGTATTCTTGATTCAAGAGTCAAATTCCCATGCCAGGATTTTGGCGCCACTATGAATACATCGGACCCTCAAATCATTTTTCGTTGTCTAATTCGCAGAATCTGATCTGCTCCTTATCTTTTTCGGAAATAGTTAAATCCATACCATCCTCTATGGGCCATGTTATATCCAGGTCCGGGTCATTCCATATAATTCCGCCCTCATCTTCCGGATGATAAAAGTCAGTACATTTGTATGCGAATTCTGCTTCATCGGAAAGTACTAAAAATCCATGGGCAAACCCTACCGGAACATAAAGCTGTCTTTTATTTTCTTCCGATAGGATCTCCCCATACCATTTACCGTATGTCTTGGAACCAGGCCGTAAATCCACGGCAACATCAAATACTTTCCCCTTTAATACCCGAACCAGTTTCCCCTGGGGATGTTTCTTTTGATAATGAAGTCCCCTCAGTACCCCTTTTATAGATTTGGATTGATTATCCTGAACAAAAACCTGATTTAGTCCTGCTGCCTCAAAATCCTGATAATTATATGTTTCCATAAAGTATCCGCGGCTGTCTTCAAAGCATTTTGGTTCAATAAGATATAAACCTTCGATATTACATTTGATAAAATTAAATTGTCCCATAATTTCTCCTGTTGTATTTTCCTATACTGCACATCCATCCTTGCAGTACCCAATTTTGTTTATGTTTAGTCAGGTTAATACTAATTACAGTCCATTAGCTACTTCAACCAGATACTTGCCGTATTCTGTTTTTAGTAAAGGCTCTGCAAGTTTTAACAGTTGTTCCTTATTAATATATCCTTTTTTATACGCAATTTCTTCTATGCAGGAAATATAAAGTCCCTGTCTTTTCTGAATAGACGCTACATAGTTGGATGCATCCAGCAGGGAGTCATGATTTCCCGTATCCAGCCAAGCCATTCCCCTGCCTAAGGTTTCTACTTTCAAATCACCTAATTCTAAATAAACATTATTTACTGCCGTTATCTCAAGCTCTCCTCTTGCGGAGGGCTTAATACTTTTAGCGATCTCTATAACCCGGTTGTCATAGAAATACAACCCCGGCACCGCATAATTTGATTTCGGTTTCTCCGGTTTTTCTTCTATCGATACGGCATTCCCCGCCGCATCAAATTCTACCACACCGTATGCTTTCGGTTCTCTAACATAATAGCCGAATATAGTAGCCCCATGTTCTCTTTCCGTGGCTTTTTGCAGGGTTGCCGTAAAACTTCTGCCATAAAATATATTATCACCTAAAATCAGCGCAACTCTGTCATTGCCGATAAACTTTTCGCCTATGATAAAAGCTTCCGCCAATCCTTTTGGTTCGGTCTGTACTTCATAAGAGAGTTCCATACCAAGCTGGCTTCCATCTCCCAGTAATTCTTCAAAAACCGGTAAATCCCTTGGTGTTGAGATAATCAGTACCTCCCTGATACCTGATAACATCAATATAGAGAGGGGATAGTAAATCATTGGTTTATCATAAATCGGAAGTATTTGCTTTGATACTGCCTTTGTTACCGGGTATAACCTGGTTCCGGAACCGCCGGCCAGAATAATTCCTTTCATTTATAAATCCTCCTAAATGATTAATTCTGTTTTGTTTTATATAATATTTCATAATCTAATTTATTTTACCACATTTTAATAAAAAAATCTTTCACTTTTTTACCAGACAAGCAAATTTTTTATGTATGAACGAGTCAAAGCGGATATTCTTAGGTCCGCTAACTGCTGCTTATAACCTTATACCTGCTACGCAGGTCTGTATTTAATTATAACTGTTCTTTCTCTTTTATTATTAATTTGAGTATGATACCTTAATATAAAAATATTAAAGCTTTTAGGATGACTCACTGAAAAAATAAATAAACTAAGAAAGGCTGCCACGAAGAGATTCTTTCACTCATTTTTATTTGTGGCAAAATCACAGACAAGTCTGTGATATGCAATAGGTGTAAAATATGATAAATGAGCAGGAAATGATGCGAATGCATATAGAAGCGTTGTTCACATTGAATCATGATCTAAAACTGATGAATATAAATGAACCATGGGATAACACAAAACCTGCGCCCAAGTTTGTTATGGGGCGGACTTTTCAGGGTGATATCTTATATTATTTCCGTAATGATATTTCCGATGATATTATTCATAAAGTAAGTGAATTATGTTTGAAAGAGCCTGCTATTCAAAATACAAATGAAAGACCCAGGTATTTTGAACAATATCTTGAATGTTTTGATAACGGTCATTATACCGAGGAGGTATGCTTTTATGTACCTGAGGGCGGAGAAAAAATTCGGGAATGTATTCTGCTTGATTCCAAAAACGTAAGTAAATTTACTTCCGGCGGATTTGAATGGTTAAAAGAAGAGTTTCCTTCTTCATTGCCTTGTGCAGCCCTCATACAGGCAGATCAGGCCGTGTCAATATGCCGCAGTGTACGTATCAGTTGTAAAGCACAGGAAGCAGGTATAGAAACTTTAGAATCCTTTCAGGGAAACGGTTACGCCCATGATGTTCTTATTAAATGGGCACAGGAAGTCAGGCTATTAGGCTGTGAACCCTTGTACAGTACTTTTAGTGATAATTTCAAATCACAAAGGGTGGCACAAAAAGCAAACTTATATTGTTTTGGAACAGGTTTTAAAATTTTATAAAGTGACATTTAATTCATTAATGTGAACTGAAATTAATATACCGATTACCATAAGCTAACATTCCTAGTAAGAGATTTAGGTCTGCGCAACGAATGGGTTTATTGACTTTACGCCGGATAGTTTGCTACAGACCTATATTTATAATTTATAAAACAAATTTTAATCTTGTGATACAAGCCTTTTTTCTCCCGTGATATCTTGAATGGGTTTAATATCCTGAGTTACTTCCAGTACTCCTAAATACTCACCTGTTTCACTTCGCACTGCATAATAACGAATGAATATATATTTTTCACCCATCTTAATCCAGAAATCTTCATGTTCTTTTTTACCGCTTTTAAAATCGGCAACAATTTGCTCCACAATGTGGACGCTTGCCGGCGGATGGCAATTAGATACATTTCTTCCAATTACAGCTTTTGTTCTTGGGAAAATTCTCTCGGAACTTTGAGAGAAATATTTTACCACATCATCTTTGTCAACAAATGTAATATCAAAAGGAAGGGTATCCAGCATCCGGATTAATTCCTCTGTTTTCAGCAATCCCGTAGGAAAGGTTATAATACCTGCTTCTTTTTTCTCTTCTTTTATTTCAGCTTGATATTCCTTAGCCGGATTCCAGACAGGTACTTTTTCAATCATAAAACCGATTTCGCCGCTTTCGTCCGCGATTTTTTTCCATTCATCCTGTGTCAATGTTTCTATAAGCATGGGTAAAAGTATATTTTCTTCTTTGAAAATCATTTCAGTAATTTTATCTCCCAGATTTTCAACTTTATCTTTTACTTCTGCTGCCTGTGAAACCTCTGTTAAAGATTTTATTACATCTTTTAACCTAGCGCGGATTTCATCATCCACACCCCACATGACTTTTGGCGGAGCTGTAATTCCGTACTTCTCCATATATGGGAAAATCAGATTTTCTTTCTTTAGATAATGAAGTTCGATATCCGATAATTTGTTAAGCCCCTCTTTTAATGCAGTTAGATTTTCTTCTTTTGTCAGCTCATCCAAATATGGTTTAACAAACTTATTCCATATTCTTTCGATTGCACGGTTTTCCCGGATTAAAGTATTGGCAGGATGGCCTGGAATCTGGGTCTGATCGGTAGGCCGGTGTATTTCTTCAATAGAACCTTTAAACACGGCTGCATGTACGTCACAAAGACGCTGAATCTCAGAAACCGGCAGCCCTTCTGCTACTAAAGCTCCTTCTGCTTCAGATATTTCAATAGCTGATACACCTGCAAATGCTTCTTCAAATTCTCCTTTTACTTCCTCTACGGTTTTGCCTTCGTGAAGCTTAGTTATTACCTGCTTTAAAACGTTTTGTCTGTATTCTCTGTTATTTATACTTTCACTCATAATAACTACTCCTGACTATACACTTATTGTGTATTCTGATAATTTTATTGAATCAAAGCGAAGAAATCATGTTATTAATCCCTGATTTCATATCCATGTTCTTTAAATATCTGTTTTATTGTATCCAAATTCATTTTTTTCATTACTGCACCTTTAGGAATAGTCATAAATCTTCCTGCTGTGTTTAACATTCCGGGTTTCATAATATCCGTAAATCCCGCTTCTGCTAAAATACCGGCCACTTCAGAATCTTCCCGGCATAATTCATAAACCGTTTTATTTAAATAAATCACCTTTTCTGTCATCAAGCTTTTTCCTTTCTATGATTAAGGCTGGCCCCTCCTGCCAACTAATAGCAGTCAGTACTTCTTAGTGTCGTTACAGTTTGGCCTTGGAGTCAAATAATAACTTAACGTCTTACATATTGCTTCAGTAAAATATTATTCTCCAGATGGATATGCTGATGGAGATCCTGCTCTAATTCAATTAGCAGGGAATAAGCCTTACGGTAAGTTTTACATGCATCTTCCGGTAAATGATAATCCATGGATACATTACGTAGTTCCCTTAGAATTTCACCGGCTGCCTCGTGTTCCGTCACAATTTCTTCGGTCAGTGACAACACTTCCTTTTCATTCTCCAAAGCCTGATCAAGAGCTGGAAATAATAATGTTTCTTCTTTTAATAAATGCTGCTCCAAATCGGTTTTTAATTTTCCGAATAGTTTATAAACTTCATATAATTCCCTATGATTTTTACCATGTACTCTTACAATTGTATTTAATAAATCAGATACTTCCGGTAAAGCTTTTCTCAAATAACTATGATGGGTATCTTCGATATAAGTGGATAATACAGCCGGGCTCATTTCATTAAAATTATTTCCCTGACTGCTATAATCTTTTTGCCTGTCAGCCAAAACCTGCCCTATCTTTTCATAAACTTTTGTTTCATCAATCCCCTGATTCTTAATAACTTCCAACAGAGGCCTATGACCGCCGCAGCAATAATCAATTCCAAATTCGTCTAAAACTTTAGTTGCCCCAGGTATTGCAGCTACCACATCACCGATACTTATATTTTTATCCATATAATTCATATTCATTCCTCCTAAAATATTTGTTTTTGGTAACTATTCAGTTACGTTTTTTGTTATACTTAACTATAACCTGTTTCAGGCAAGAATTCCGTGATTTAAATCAAACTTTATAAATCTGCTGTTTCTTTTAAAAAAGTTACATTTAAGATTAGTATGGATTTATTGCTTACTGATCGAATGATTCCTTCCTCTTCCATTTGGCTGAGTTTGCGGCTGACTGTTTCCCTGGCTACCCCCAAATAATTTGCCATACCCTCCCGGCTTAAGGGTAAGCGAATCAGTATCCCCTCCGTGACAGCTTTTCCATATTTCTCAGAGAAGTCAATTAACAGGGAACTGATTCTTGCATCCACACTTCGAACACCCATACTTTGCAGGCTGTTTTCTAATCTTGACATACGGCTGCCAAGTTCTTCAATTATTTTTATGGCAATATCGGGATGTTTAAATAATAATTCCTGTAATTGGGATTTTGTAAGTGTGCATGCTTTTAAAGTTGACAATGTTTCTACCGTAAAAGCTGCCGTCTGATTACTTAGTAAATATTGTTCTCCGAAAAAGTCTCCTTCTGAAAAGATATATAAAATTTGTTCCCGCCCATCCAGCGTATATTTATATGCCTTTGCACTGCCTTCGTTAATAATAACGATAGTATCCAGTTTATCACCTATATTAAAGATGGATTCTCCTTTTTTGTAATCCTTATGTTCAATTTTCTCTGATATTTTAACCAGATCTTCATGGTTAAGGCTGTTAAAGATAGGAACTTTATGAATACATAATTTATTTGAGCAAAACATGCATTGATTTGATTCTGCCGGCATAAAAAACTCCTTTCAAACTTGATGATAATAGGTAATTGCGAAACTATATAGTTTTCCGAATATACCATAGTGGAGTTTCGCAATTACCTATTGATGATCGTTCGTTTTATGTTCGCATATAGTATTAGTGCATGAATGAACTTTTACATAAGAAACTCCAAATTTAAATGAGAGTTAGTCTGCAAAATAGGGCACTCATGCACATTTTGTAAGATAAGCTTAGATTATGAATTTTATTTAATATGTCCTACAAACTGTCTGCCGTATTCGGTACAATTGGCTAACTCCTTCTCATCCGGTACCCACAGGGAGCGGTGGCCTTCATCTGCAAGTTTAAAACCACATTTGCCAAGTTCGTCGGTTAACTGTTTAACAACTTCCCCGCTCCAGCCATAACTGCCAAATGCTGCTGCGCTTTTTTTCTTAAACTTGAGGCCTTTTACCATCTCTAAAAGTCCTCCGATGGAATGTAAATAACCGTTGTTGACGGTAGGGGAACCAACCAGGATAGCTTTTGAACGGAATATTTCTGTAATAATATCATTTTTATCTTCTTTTGCGGAATTTAACAGTTTTACTGTGACGGAGTTATCTGCCTGGCGGATACCGTCTGCAATGGCCTCTGCCATTTTTCTTGTGGCATTCCACATAGTATCATAAATAATTGTAATCTGGTTTTCCTGATAAGCATCCGCCCATCTTATATATTGATCCACTATCTGGAGAGGATCTTTTTTCCATATGATACCATGACTTGGACAAATCATAGTTACCGGCAGGTTAAAACTTAAAATTTCGTCTATTTTCTTGGTTACTAAAGAACTGAAAGGTGTTAATATATTTGCATAGTATTTTAGTGCTTCCTCATATAATTCAGAATTATCTACCATATCGTTATAAAGCGATTCCGTAGCATAATGCTGTCCGAATGCATCATTACTGAATAAAATATTTTCACCCGTCATATAAGTAAACATAGTGTCCGGCCAATGCAGCATCGGAGCTTCAATAAAGATCAGTTTGCTTTCACCTATATCTAATGTCTCACCGGTTTTTACCGTTACAAAATTCCAGTCTTTATGATAATGAGCCTTTAATAACTGAGCACCTTTAGCAGTGCAATAAACAGGAGTATCCGGTATTTCCCTTAACAGTTCCGGAAGCGCGCCGCTATGGTCTACTTCACCATGGTTGGCAATAATATAATCAATTTCATTTAAATCAATTTCCTCTTTTAAACGGGTAACAAATTCCTTATCATATGGCTGCCATACAGTATCAATTAAAACAGTTTTTTTATCACGTATTAAATAGGCATTATAAGAGGAGCCTTTCCGTGTGGAGTACTCATGTCCATGAAAATTTTTCAATTCCCAATCAACTTTACCAACCCAAGTTACTTTATCTGTTAATTTCTTCATCATAATATTTACCTCCAGAATGATTTCTTTATTTGCTTATAGTATACCAATTTCGAATTATCTAAACTATGATACAAATCACATTTTGAAAATAAACACTATATCCATGCATGGCACAATAACCTTAACAGAAATGTTTTTTATTTCACACTATTCCCAGCTGTGTTTAATCCAGATGAAATACTAACTGTAAATCCTCAGTTACGGGGCTGTTATCCGGATTAGTTTCCATAATATCAGCCATATAATCCCACCACTGTCTGTTAATAGCGGTATCTGCCGCCTGTGCCCATAACTCTTCATCCAGTATTTCAATATATCCAAACAGCGTATTGGTTTCTCTGTCCAGAAAAATTGAATAATTCTTCCCGCCATAGGCATGAATCATATCAATCATCTCAGGCCATAATTCATTATGGCGTTTAATATATTCTTGTTCCATTCCTTCATACAATTTCATTTTAAATCCTTTAATCATATTAATACCCTTTTTGCATCTATCGTAAGATGCAGACCGCCACAAATAAATAGATTGAAAGAATAAACTGTGGCTAACCTTTCTTTATATTTTCTTTCAATCTTCCCGTTTTGATGCCGCTTTTCGGCATCGCTAATAGAAACCCTTGAGAAATATGATAATAAAGCCTCTCTGGCTTTATTATCATATTTCCAAAGAAACTGCAAAGCAGTTTCTTTTACATCTTTGGTACCCTTTTATCTATATATAATTATACTCATTTACTAACTTAAATGAAAGCCTTAAAGCAAAGAGTTTCGCAAATTCCTTACCTTAAAAACAGCAAGCTGTTGTAAATTCACTTCGTCTTAATTTAAGACCTAAGTCAAGTAAATTAACTATTTACAACAGCTCACTGTATTATATAATTTTTAATTTCTTTCTTAAAACCATAGGCAGAATCCCGCCGTTACGGTAATATTCCAAATCTATTTTAGAATCAAAACGAACCTTTACTTTAAAGTCTATCATTCTACCATCTGATTTTGCGGTTACTGTAATTATATCATTGGGTTTTACCTTGTCTGTAAGATGGATCGTTATAATTTCTTCACCGTTCAAACCCAGGGTTTGGGCCGACTCCTTTTCCATAAATTGCAGGGGCAGGATTCCCATCATAACAAGATTTGAGCGGTGGATCCGTTCAAAACTTTCTGCAATGACTGTTTTAATTCCTAGAAGGCTGGGACCTTTGGCTGCCCAATCCCTGGAGGAACCCATTCCATAATCTTTTCCGGCAATCACAACAAGTCCGGTGTTATCCTCCTGATATTTCATACAGGCTTCATAAATCGTTTTGACTTCTTTTGTTGGCCAGTACATTGTATAACCACCCTCCGTCTCCGGCGCTAGTTTGTTACGGATACGGATGTTGGCAAATGTTCCCCTCATCATAACTTCGTGGTTACCCCGCCTTGCACCGTAGGTATTAAAGTCTTTATAACCGACTCCATGTTCAGTTAAATAATGTCCTGCAGGTGTATCTTTACCAATGGCTCCTGCCGGCGAAATATGATCGGTAGTAATGGAATCTCCAAATAAACCAACGATACGCAGGTTCTTTAATTCGGTAATCTCCCTGGAACTATGAGAGATATTTTGAAAATACGCAGGATTCTGAATATATGTGGATGAATCCTTAAATGGATAAAGGGGACCTGCATCTGCTTTAATGGAATTCCACATAACATTACTTCCATATACTTTTTCATACTCCTTTTGAAACAACTCCGCTTTAACATGTTCTCCCATAGCAGCATGGATTTCCTGAGAAGACGGCCATATATCTTTTAAATAAACCGGCTGGTTTTTCTGGTCTGTTCCAATTGGCTCGTTTACTAAATCTATATTCATGGTTCCTGCCAATGCATATGCCACCACCAGTATTGGCGAAGCCAGATAATTCGCTTTTACTAAGGGGTGAATACGTCCCTCAAAATTACGGTTACCGGATAATATGGAAGTTACCAACAGGTTATTCTTTCGTATTGCATCTTCGATTTCCGGTAAAAGCGGGCCAGAATTACCGATACAGGTAGCACAACCATATCCAACCACATGGAATCTAAGCCGATCCAGATATTCTTGTAATCCTGAATTACTTAAATAATCCGATACTACTCTGGAACCGGGTGCAAATGAGGTTTTTACATGAGGAGGTACGCTTAAACCTTTTCGTACTGCCTTCTTGGCTAATAACCCCGCCCCGAACATAACATAAGGATTGGAGGTATTGGTACAGGAGGTAATCGACGCTATTACCAGGGAACCGGTTTTAAGCACTGCATCTCCTCCGTCCTGCAATCTAAACCGGACTTGTTTCTTACGTTCCTCTTCTCCTAAACCCAAACCACGGTTTCCCAAAGGTAAGGATAGGGAATTAAGGAATTCCTCTTTCATTTTATCAAGAGGAATAAGATCCTGAGGGCGTTTTGGACCGGATAGGCCTGGTTTGACATGGGATAAATCAATTTCGATAATTTCGTTGTAACTGGGCTCCTGTTCACCCTCATGATAAAACATTTGGTTATTAACGAAATAAGCTTTTATTAATTGCGTTTGTTCTTCTGTGCGTCCGGTTAGTAAAAGGTATTTAAGCGTCTCCCCATCCACCGGGAAAAATCCGCAGGTAGCACCATATTCCGGTGCCATATTAGCTATAGTTGCCCGGTCAGCTAAAGACAGATGTTTGATACCCTCGCCGAAAAATTCGATGAATTTATTTACCACACCTCTTTGACGCAGCAGTTTCGTAACCTGTAAAGCCAGATCCGTAGCCGTTATTCCCTCGGATAATCTGCCGGTAAATCTCACTCCTATGACTTCAGGTACGGAGAAAAATGAAGGCTGGCCTAACATAGCTGCTTCCGCTTCTATGCCTCCCACACCCCAGCCCAATATACCCAATGCATTTATCATGGTTGTGTGGGAATCCGTTCCTACCAATGTGTCCGGATACAGAAGCGTTTTCCCGCCATCCGTCTTTTTCATGACTACCTGAGCCAAATATTCCAGGTTTACCTGATGAATGATACCGGTGGCAGGTGGAACTACTTTAAGGTTATAAAATGCTTTGGAAGCCCAGTTAAGGAATTCATACCGTTCTAAATTTCTTTCGAACTCCAATTTCATATTCTTCTCTAATGAACCAGGTGAACCATAGAAATCAACCTGTACCGAATGATCGATAACCAGATCTACGGAAATTTCCGGATTAATTTGATTCATTAATTCCATGTCCACAGGTCTTTCTGCTGTCTTATGGTTATTTTCTTCCTTTAATTCCTGACTGAATCTTACTATAGCTTCTCTCATGGACGCCAGGTCTACGATAGCAGGAACACCTGTAAAATCCTGCAAAATAACACGGGATGGCTTAAATGGAATCTCTTCTGCTTCCTTATCTGTTTTTGTCCAGTTAACTAAAGCATTGATATGTTCCCTTGTTATTACACTGTTATCATATTGCCTTAATACGGCTTCTAATAAAATGCGGATACTGTAGGGTAAACGGTTAATATCATAACTTTCTTTCATCAATGCTGCGATATTGTAATAATAGTAAGTATGCCCGGCGTAATCAAAGCTTTGTAAATATTTATCCTTATTCATCCATTCCATAAGAACTCCTCCGTTTCCATAATTGTTTTTATAGATATTAATATTATTATTAATTCTGGCAAGGGGTGAATTTGCTTTGATTATTGGCAATTTTCTTTTCTATTATTCATTATAAAAAGGTCAGGTTTTTCCCCAGCTGATAACACTTATCCAGGGTTTCTTCATCCGGTTCACCAAGAACGGTAACACCTGTTCCGTTTACTATTTCTGCTCCTGCCCTAATGAATCTTGCTGCCCAATCAGACATCCATTCACAATCTCCCCAACCGTACGAACCAAATAAACCAATTTTTTTTCCTTGTGCAAACTTTTCAACTTCGGCTACAAAAGGTTCCATATATTCTTCCTCCAGTTCTTCTGCCCCCATGGGTGGGCATCCCAGAGCAAATACAGGTACCTCTTTTAGCACTTCCGCTTTTAATTTTGAAACTTCAATAACCTCTGCTTCTCTCCCTTCCGAAATGACACCTTCGCCAATCATTTTCGCCATCTTTTCTGTATTACCTGTTCCACTCCAATATACTATATATATCTTATTCATAAGAATCCTCCTTAAGTTTAAAAGTAACCGGGTGCTCCCGAAGAAATAAAATGTTATACCGCGCAATATTCCAATAATATGTCTTTTAATGCGCAGGCACTGCTGCTGTGGCTTCTTTCAATAATTGTATCATCTTTTTCCACCGCCTGAAGGGCAGAAACAACCATTTTATGAGAAACGGTATTGGTAAATAAAATAAGCAGATCCGGTTTTCCTACCATGGTTTTAAAGTTGGCGGGCATATGTGTAAATACCTTAGCCTTACACTTATGCTGTTTGCAAATCTCTTTATATGTACAGACCATTCTGTCATGTCCTCCGACTATTACGATGCTCATCTTTCACCTCCGGGTAATTGCAACTGATTTTCATTATCATTATGTGATTATAGAGTAACATACTCCCATTTATTTTGGCAAGTATTTTTAATGATAAAAATTATTGTTTTCCCGTTTAAAATTTACAAGAAAGAGTCTGGCTTGGTTCGGCGAACTTTTCTATAAACCGGAAGAGACACGTTTTGGGAGTTTCTTCGGTTCGCGTGCGGGTTGGAATTATTGCAAGCAAGCTTGCCAATTCTCACTTTGCTTTCGCGGAAAATAAAAAAGCTGTTGCAAAATTTTAAAGTAATGCAACAACTTTTTTTATTATCCCTCTATAGGTACAAAATCACCTCTGGCACTGATAATTTCATAACCAACTTTTTTCATCCTGTTTTGCAGACAGACTTTACATTCAGCAGCTTCATCTCCGGTGCAGATTTTATTATCATAAAGTTCATATTTTTTACGAACGGTTACAGGGGACAAATTTGGCATAACCACGTTAGCACCGGATAAAACACCCTTTTCTCTTCCCAGCGGATGAATTGTACCAAGAGCGGTAGTTGCAGGTATTAAAGCATTCGGTACCATTAAGCGTAATATACTGATTAAATACAGCGTAAGTTCCATGGAACCTTTCTCCATATCTGCAAACGGTGTATCATGATGGGGCAGATATGGTCCGATGCCTATCATTGCAGGGGATAATTCCTTAATAAAAAGCAAATCTTCAGCCAGGTATTCCGCGGTCTGATAGGGAGACCCAACCATAAAACCGGTACCTACCTGATATCCGATGTCCTTTAAATTCCTAAGGCATTGTTTCCGGTTTTCCAAACTTAAAGAATCCGGATGAAGTTTCCCATAATGCTCCTGGTTGGCTGTCTCATGACGTAACAGGTATCGGTCTGCTCCTGCCTTAAAGTAAGCTAAATAAGACTCGTAGCTCTTTTCTCCAATGGACAGAGTGATGGCACAGTCAGGGTAACCCGCTTTTATCGTTGATATAATATCAGCCAGCTCATCATCGGAATATCGTAAATCTTCTCCGCCCTGCAGCACAAAAGTACGGAATCCCAGCTCATATCCCTGTTTGCAGCACTGTAGTATATCTTCTTTGGTCAATCTGTACCGGGTAACTTTCGTATTACTTTTACGGATCCCGCAATAATAACAGTCGTTTTTACAATAATTTGTAAATTCAATTAAACCTCTGGTATAAATTTTGTTATCAAAATATTGTAATGCGTTTTTAACTGCTTTTTGTCTGATATACTCTGCATCTTCATCGGTAAATCCGGTAAGAAGTTCAATAAATTCTTCCTTGGTTAATGTTTTTTGTAATTCTAAGGTGTCAATTAGTTTTTTCTTATCAGGCATCTTTATTACTCGCTTTCTTTTAAGGTAAAAGGATATGAATGTGCTTTCGCGGAAACCGGAAGAAACACGCTTTGAGAGTTTCTTCGGTTCGCGTGCGCGTTCGAATTATTGCAAGCAAGCTTGCTAATTCTCACTTTGCGTTCGCGGAAATAAAAAATCCCTGCGCCCTATAAAGAGGCACAAGGATAAAAGCAAAACCTAATTATTCAGTCACCCGGGAAATTCGCAGAATTTCGAGTTAATCAGTGCAAAATATGCATGTGCATCGGTTCGCCAGAACCGCTGTGACTGAATAGCCACAAAACGGGATATTACGTATACCAGTTTTGTGTACTCTATACTCTCGCCTTTTCACTTGGGACATACCCTTGTGCTCAGCACGAACTATTTTATTAATTATTATATATTTATTATACACCTGTAAGGTTTTGAAGTAAATACTAATTCTTATATGCTGGCTACTCAGTGACTTTTTACAGCAGATTAAAAAATACCGGTTAGTTCCCTGATATCATCAATTAAAATATCCGCTTCCTCCAGTTCGGTTGCACGTGCATAACCAAACCGACATCCTATTGTATAAATTCCGTTTTTGACACCGGCATCCATATCCTGTTTTCTGTCACCTACGATAACCATTTTTTCCGGGTAAAGATTTTTTATATTACTAATGATTTCGGACTTAGGATTATAATTATATTCTTCCGAACATAGGAACGTATCAAAATATCGATCCAGTTGAAATAATTTCTTATGACTCTCCATGTAATAGACATTACAGTTACTGATAAAAATCAGATGAAAACCGGTATTTTTTAAATATGACAGGACATCAAAAGCTCCTTCATATAATACAGGTTTTCCCTGTTCAATCAGTTCTTTCATTTCGCTGCCAATTATATTACTGCAATATTGCTGTAATTCACTGCTAAGATCCGGCCGGAAACTCTTCCACATCTCTTTTGCATTATACCCCAGCCAATAACTGATTTCTTTATCTGACCATTCTTTATCCTCAGCCAGGCCTTCGTTTACAAGATAAACATAAGCCTTTTTAAATGCCAGGGAATAAATTTTTAAACTATCATGCAAGGTACCGTCATAATCAAAAAATATAGTCCTTATATCCCCTGTGGGTATCTTTTTATTAATTTCCATATTAAAGCTGTTTTAAGAGATTTGCCATCTCTATGGCTGTTATGGCTGCATCATAGCCTTTATTACCTGCTTTGGTACCAGCTCTTTCGATTGCCTGCTCTATATTATCCGTGGTAAGGACTCCGAATATTACCGGAATCTCCGTTTCTAATGTTACATGGGCAATTCCTTTGGAAACTTCATTGGATACATAATCAAAATGAGGTGTTGCACCCCGGATAACGGCTCCAAGGCAGATTACTCCGCTATATTTCTGTGATTTTGCCATCTTTTTAGCCGTTAAGGGTATTTCAAAAGCACCCGGTACCCAGGTAATATCGATATCATTTTCATCAACGCCATGTCTTTTCAAGGCATCGATTGCACCGCTTACTAATTTACTGCTGATGAACTCATTAAATCTACCTGCAATTATTCCAAATTTTAATCCTTGTGCAATTAAATTTCCTTCGATTGTTCTCATCTATTGTTCCTCCTTAAAATTTAACATATGTCCCATTTTTATTTTTTTGGTTCTTAAATAGTACTCATTTCTTTCATTGTGATTCATCTGTATGGGTTTTCTGTTGACTATTTCAATTCCATAACCTGACAACCCTTTGATTTTTCGTGGATTATTGGTAAGCAGTATTACTTTCTTCGCTCCCAGATCCGCTAATATCTGGGCTCCAATCCCATAATCCCTCATATCTTCCGGAAAGCCCAATGCCAGATTTGCTTCCACAGTATCCATACCTTGATCCTGCAGGGCGTAGGCTCTTATTTTATTTATTAATCCGATTCCCCGGCCTTCCTGACGCATATACAAAAGGATTCCCCGGCCTTCCTCTTCAATTCTTCTTAAAGCCTCCGCAAGCTGCTCCCCGCAGTCACACCGCAGGGAACCGAAAGCATCTCCCGTAAGGCACTCTGAATGAACCCTTACTAAAACCGGATCTCCGTCATTTATATCGCCTTTTACCAAAGCTACATGGTGTTCTCCGTTTAAGTTATTTTCATATCCTATCATTCTGAACTCACCGTATTTAGTAGGAAGTTTTGCTTCTGCAGCCCTTTTTATAAAAATCTCAGTTTTACGGCGGTAGTAGATTAAATCTGCTATGGTTATGATTTTTAATCCATGTTTAGAAGCGAATTCCATAAGTTCCGGCACTCTGGCCATCGTACCATCCTCATTCATAATCTCACAAATTACACCCGCCGGATATAATCCTGCTAAAACAGACAGATCAACTGCTGCTTCCGTATGTCCCGCACGTTTTAGTACCCCTCCTTTTTTTGCTTCCAGTGGAAAAACATGCCCTGGCCTTTTAAAATCCTCTTCTTTTACTTGTTCATCCACAATTTTTTTTATGGTCATTGCTCTTTCCTGTGCAGAGATACCGGTTGTAGTTTCTTTGGCATCAATGGATACGGTAAATGCTGTCTGGTGTGATTCGGTGTTATTTGAAACCATTAACTGAAGATTAAGTTCCTGTAATCTTTCTTCGTTTACCGGCATACAAATTAATCCTCTTCCGTATTTAGCCATAAAATTAATGGCTTCCGGTCTTACTTTCTCTGCTGCCATTAACAGATCACCCTCATTTTCCCTGTCTTCATCATCTACGACAATAATCATTTTACCATCTTTAATATCTTCTATCGCTTCTTCAATAGTATTAAATTTATACATATTTAACCTCCTTCTAAAGTCAATCTTATCTGTGTACTAGCTTAATTTAAAAATAAAGGTAATCTAAACCTATATACTTTTCTTTATTTTCTTTGAATACTTACTTCATATTAATTTATCATTAGATAAAACCGGTTTGACTTAAGAATTCCATATCAATTCCCGTTTTCTTCTCCTGTTCCTTTTTAAAGAGTAATTTTTCAATATATTTACCAATCATATCGCATTCAATATTAACCCGGTCACCAATCTTTTTATTAATCAGCGTTGTCAGATCCCTGGTATGGGGAATTATGGACACTCTAAATATTGTATCATCGATATACGCCACTGTTAAACTGACACCATCTATGGATACCGATCCCTTAAAAATAATATATTTCATGATTTCCGGTTCCGCATTTATGGTCACCCAAACTGCGTTATCCTCTTTTTCATATTTAGTTATTGTTCCCATGCCGTCAATGTGTCCGCTGACAATGTGTCCACCCATTCGATCCCCTGCTCTTAAAGCCCTTTCTAAATTAACTCTGTCACCTGGCGAGAGAAGATGAAGATTGCTCTTTCTCATGGTCTCAGCCATAACATCAACGGTAAAACTGTCAAAACTATGTTCTGTAACCGTTAAACATACTCCATTCGTACTAATACTGTCTCCGGAATTTACATCCTCCAGTATATTGCCTGCTTTGATTCTTAATTTTGCAGATTTTACTGATTTGATTATGTTCTGAATTTCACCGATTTCTTCTATTAGGCCGGTAAACATGGATTATCCCTCCTTGTCTAAATATCCTTCTATCATAATGTCCTGTCCAAATGTAACGGTTTTAATATCTTTAAGGTGAACTGCATCTTTCATAAACTTGATTCCCACACCGCCCACAGGAGTTTTAGCATCCCTCCCGCCAATAATTTTAGGTGCAATAAAGAGGTTTATTTTATCTACTATGTTTTCCTTTATAGCAGAATAATTCAACTCACTGCCTCCCTCCAGCAAAACACTGTCAATATCCCTGTCTCCCAATGCTTTCATTAAATACTTTAGGTCAACTTTTGTTTCCGCTATAGGAGTTACAATGATTTCCGCTCCCTTTTTCTCAAGTTCCTTAAGCTTTTCGTCTTTAGCCAGGGTGGTTGTAGCGATAATAGTTTTTGCCCGGGATTTAAGGTTTAATACCGTTGAAGTCACTGGAATTCTTGCACTGCTGTCAACTATTATCCTGACAGGATCCCTGCCATCTCCATTTATAAGGCGTGTATTTAAGAAAGGATCGTCTTTCATAACTGTCCCTGCTCCGACCATAACGGCCGACATCCTATTCCTTAGCTTATGAACATATTGTCTGGATTCATTATTGGTTATCCATTTGGAATCCCCGGTTACCGAAGCGATTTTCCCATCCAGAGTCATAGCAGATTTTAATAAACAGAAAGGTAACTTCGTCGTGATATACTTGATGAATATTTCATTTAACTTTCTGCTTTCCTCTTGCAATACTCCGGTTATAACTTCAATATTATTTTCCCTTAATAATTTAATTCCTCTGCCGGAAACTTCGGGATTGGGGTCTTCCATAGCTATTACAACCTTTTTAATTCCATTATGCACAATGGCCTCTGCACAGGGCGGAGTTTTTCCGTAATGGGAACACGGTTCAAGACTGACATACATGGTCGCTCCGGTCACATCTTCTGTTGCATTTTTAAAAGCGTTTATTTCCGCATGTGGTCCTCCGAAAAACTCATGATAACCCTCTCCGATTATATTACCCTCTTTGACTATAACAGCTCCCACAAGCGGATTCGGATTCGTATATCCAATACCATTTTCCGCTAATTCTAAAGCTTTTTTCATAAATTTAATTTCCATATACATGCACCTCAGAGTTATTGTTGCCAATTCTTGATAAACCAATCAATTTCAAAGAACTTTCCTTTTAAACAAAAAAATAAAGCCCTGAATCAATCAGGGCTTATAAAGCATTCTTATATAGGAATTCTATGTCAGATTATTTACCGTTATACTTATATAATCATAAATAGAATCTATGGAATCTTCTTTCATCCAGACTTTACTGTCGGCTTCGGAGTTTCACCGAATCTGCCAAATGGCTCGCGGGCTATACCGCCGGTAGGGAATTACACCCTGCCCTGAAGATTTATTCAGTTTTTATTTTTATTAAATATATCATTTCAATTATTGTTTGTCAATAATTAATTGTAATACCCATAAAAGCACACGCTTCTTAATCGTTCTGCATAAATTATTATATAAAGCTGAAAGGGGTATTTTATTGCAGGACGATCAATTTTATCAAGATAAATTTCAAAACTTCCAGAATTCTAACAGTGAGCAGACGGCTTTTCCTGATATGACATTTATGCAGCAACCAGGGGAAACCGGACGCCCGCCAAGAAGAGATGAAAACCAAAGAGAGGACAGAGGTCCCGGAAGAGGTAATCAACCTCCGTTTGCACCCCCATTTACACCATCACGGCCACCTGGAACACCACAACGGCCACCGTTTACACCTCCACGACCGCCTGTCACACCTCCACGGCCGCCTGTTACACCTCCACGACCGCCTGTCACACCTCCACGGCCGCCTGTTACACCTCCACGGCCGCCTGTCACACCTCCACGGCCGCCTGTTACGCCTCCACGGCCGCCTGTTACACCTCCGCGGCCAATACCACCGACAGGTGGACAGCCGCAGCCTCCCAGGTCGGCACCGCCAACATTTTCACCACGTATTCCATCTAGTCAAACCGGTCCAAGAGGTCTTAGAAATTGTTTATTCAGGAATACTTTTATCTGGCTGAACAATGGTAACAGTTTTTGGTTCTTTCCGACATTTGTTGGCCGTCAGGCGGTATTGGGATTCCGTTGGAGAGGATTTGCCTGGACTTTCGAAAGAATTAATTTAAACCGTATCTGGGCCTTTCAATGTTTCTAATTTATTATTAAGCGTGTATGCTCGTATCTGGGCAAGCTAACTTGCATCTGCTAGCTTTTGCTTTCCCTGAGATTAAAGGGAATACCGTAAAACCGGAAGAAACTTTACAGTTTCTCCGGTTTGCGAGCATACTCGGCAGAATACTTTCAAGATTACCCTCTTGTTACATTACGTACCCATTTAAAGGATTTATAACGCAGGGTAGTAAGAGGAATCTTTATAATTTCATCACTCATAATAATCATGTAAACAATTGGAATCGGTAATTTCCAAACAAAAGCCGCCAGGGCCCCAAAAAGGATGGAGCATCCCCAAAGAGTTGAAAAATCTAATATCAAACCAAATTTTGTATCACCGCCGGCTCTGAATACACCAACTACCATAGTGGTATTATAAGCCTGCCCGATTGCAAAATAGGACATAACAAACATCATTATCTTTAAGTATTCTTTCGCCTCCGTACTTAAAGTTAACTGACTCTGGGCTATTCCTGATACCCCTAATATAACGCCTGCCCCGATGACTCCGACAATCAGTGTTAAGCGGATAAAACGTTTTGCATATACCTTCGCCAGTTCCTCTTTCTGTTCCCCAATAGCTTTACCGAGAATGATAGCAGTTGCGTTGGCAAGACCAAAGGCAACTACCATTGCAAGCTGTCTGGTAACCTGGGTCACGGAATTAGCGGCAACTACCGGACTTCCCAAATGCCCTATAATGGCGGCATTCGTCGAGGTACCTGCTCCCCAGATCAATTCGTTTAACATAACCGGAAATGCGAACGTAAGAAAATCCTTCATAAGAATCTTATCCTTAATGAATAAATTTTTAATATGGAACTTAATTTCTCTGTTTATCTTTGTGGAATAAATCACAACTATCACAAATTCCACAATTCTTGAAACTAAAGTTGCAATGGCAGCTCCCCTGATACCCATAGGTTCAATACCAAATAAACCAAAAATAAGGATGGATGCCAAAATTACATTAACTATTAAAGATACCAGATATACTACTGTAGATACTACAACACGTTCCACACTTCGCATAATATTTAAGTAAATCATGGTTATGGAAACAAATATATAGGAAATGCTTATAATTTTCAAATAATGTACACCCTCATTTAATACCGTCTCTTCTGAAGTAAATAACCCCATAATTGGTGCCGGAAACAGAAGCACCGCCAACGTAAATATAACTGCTACCACCAAAGCAAACCGCATAGTAATTCCAAGCACTTTTTCTATGGTAAGGATATCTTTTTTTCCCCAATACTGAGCCGTTAATACCGCCGCTCCAGAGGTCAATCCAAAGAAAATCAGTGTCATAATAAATTGCACCTGGCCTGCTAAAGATGCGCCTGACAAAGCGGTTTCACTTACCTTTCCCAGCATTATTACGTCGATGGAAGTTACTCCAACATTAATAAGATTTTGCAGTGTCATTGGCAGAACCAATGAAAAAACTAATTTATAAAAAGCCCTTTTCTCATCTCTGTCATTTACATAAGTCATATGTATTCTCCTTTAAAATATTTGCTAATCCTCTTTCCATTACAAAAAACCTGTGAACTCTCACATAATACATAACCATTAGTAAAAATTCAGCTCCGGTCCAGGCTGCAACTTCAGCGAAATAGACGCCCCAATCGCCAATTAGTTTCGGAAGTATAAGTATAATTAAAACACGCATACACAATTCAACAATACCGGATATCATAGGGGTTATGGTGTCCCCCATACCCTGTAGGGCAGACCGGTACAGATGCAGCAGATATAAGATAAATAATAGAGCCGCCATAATGCTTAAATAACGGTATGCTATTTTTATAACCTCAGTTGTTTCCTCTTTGGTTCCGGATATAAATAATCCAAGTATATGCCGGCCAAATACCAACATAATAATTGAGATGATTCCGGAGGTAATAACAGCCATAATAATTCCGCTTCTCATCCCTTCCCTGATTCTCCTTATCTTCCCTGCGCCAAGATTCTGTCCGGTAAAGGTAGCTGCTGCAAAACCAAAAGAAGTTGCTGCAATCTCTAATAAACCATATAATTTATTGGTTGCTGTAAATCCTGCAACAAATATAAAACCAAATCCATTAATTACATATTGGACCACTAATCCTCCCACTGCAATAATACCATTCTGAAAGGAGGATGGAATACCAAGAGCTATTAATTTTTTTATAACCGAGAAGTCCAGTTCCCAATCTTTTTTACTCATCTTTAAATAAGAATTTCTATGTATAACCTGATAACAAAAGATACAGGAACAAATCTGGGCAATCAAAGTGGCCGTGGCAGCGCCTGCAATGCCCCATTGAAATCCCATTACAAATAAACAATCCAACAGTATATTAACAGCTGATGCTATTATCATTGAAATCAAGGGAGTTTTACCGTCTCCTAATGCCCTTAAGATAGAGGCTAACGTGTTATAAGCCATGATAACAGGTACTCCCAGATAAGCAATGCGTAAAAAGATTAAAGATCCGCTTAATATATTTTCCGGTGTATGTAAAAACTCCAAAACCGGCCGTGCTAATAGCTGACTTATTATCAACATAAAAACAGCAATTACGGCAGCCAGTTTTACGGACATTCCAACTGCTTTTTTTAGTCCCTCATTATCACGGGCACCAAATCTCTGCGCTATCAGTATGGAAAATCCTTGAGTGAATCCGACAATCATTCCCAGTACCATCCAATTAGGCCATTCCGCGGCCCCAAGAGATGCCAGGGCCTCAACACCCACAACCTGCCCCACTACAATGGTATCTACCAGAGTATAAGTCTGTTGAAATATATTACCTATCATTAGCGGTAATGCAAAACCTAAGATGAGGCGGGATGGTTTGCCCACCGTCATGTCCCTTATCGTATCCGCCATTTTATGAAACCTCACCTTTCGAGTCAATATGCATGGAAACACGAAGTGCCCTGGTTAAGTTTTCATTAATTCGAGTGAAATCCTCCCTATCCTTTGGCTTTATAGATTTAAATGCTTCCGATTCTGCCTGTGTTAAATCATTTATCATATCCAATGTAAACTTATATCCTTTTTCCGTGAGATAAATTTCATAATTCCGTTTATCTTCTTCCGACTGTTTTTTTCCTGCTATGCTTTTATTTATTAAACCTTGTATTATACTGGATACCGTCTGTTTGGGATAAAATAAAGATTCGCAGATATATCGCTGGGTACAGCCGGAAGGATGCTCTAATATTGCTCTGAGAACAAACATAGCTGAACTGGTAAGATCATAACGTTTTGCAAACTCCGTATATAATCTTTCTACTAAAATCCACTGGTTATACCAGCTCTCTATCTGTTCCGGTATATTGGTAATATTTTCATTTTCATATTCCATATTCAGCTCCTTTTAAGTTTAGTAAAATTAGTCCGATATAGGACAAAATAACATTTTTTAAACAAAAAGTCAATGAGAAACAGTTAACAAAATATAGATACATTGTGGTATAATTTGAGTTATCACCTTTACTTCGGAAATAGATAATGACGGCGTATTATTTCTCAGCTTCAGTTGTTTAGGGCAAAATTCAGCTCTGAAATTATATTAATTGCATGGTAGATAAACACTATACTCTAGTTTTGCAATTACCTGAGTGAAAAATAAATCAGAAAGGAAGCTATAGACAATTTTTCTGTCTTATTTTGCGGCAGCACCGCAGAATATTTATGGTACTAAGGTATTACGAACTATGAAAAAGAAAACATTACTTAAATCACTCACAGCCATAGCAGCATTTTCAATTATTTTCTTCTTATTTTACATATACAATGGATTTATGGGTAATCCGATATCTGCTGAGATTGCCAATTCTAAAATGAAAGCATATATAAATAAAACTTACCCGGACCTTGACCTGACAGTTTCCGAAACGAAATATAACTTTAAGAATTCAGGTTATTTTTCCAAAGTACAGTCTAAAAAAAGCCAGGACACACAATTTACGGTAAGCTGTAGTAAGGGCAGGGTTACGGATGATTATGAGTATGAAGTTGCCAATAAATTTACAACCTACCGCCGTCTGTGTGACCTTTTTAATAAGGATGTGGAAGATATCTTAAACAAGGAATTTCCTTATCCTACCACAATAGTGATTGCAGACTATGGCAAAGGTGAATTTGATTTAAACAAGCTTATACTGGATATGCCCTATGATATTACAAATCCACCGGTGCCTGCGTCTTTAACCGTCTACTGTTCCAGTGACAAGTTCACCTATGAAGTCTTAAGCAAACGGCTTCTGGAGCTGGATGCTATTATGAAAAAACACAATATTCCCATCACTACCTATTCTTTAACACTGGAAGCTTATGAAACTGTGGATAAACCGGCTGATCATAGACTGTATTTAATAGATTTCCCAGCTGATAAAATTAACAGTACGGATTTAGTAAATGAGATAAAAAAACATCAGACAGAATGGGAGCAGGATCCTGCCCACCAAAAGTAAGCCGGTAAGGCTTTCCTCTTTCTTCCTAAGCACACATAAAATATGGGATTATATTTCGTACGGATTATCTGCGAAATACAACCCCATATTCTTCACACTAATGTAACATTACCATTTCAATTTTCTTATTTCTTCCATATAATAACTGCTTTGAATAAATCTCCGTCCAAATGAATCTTAAATTTGCCTCCCTGTACTTCTACAAAGTTTTTCACAATAGCAAGGCCAAGTCCGGAACCTTCCGTATTTCGTGATTTATCTCCCCGTACAAAACGTTCGGTGATATCCTGGGAATTAAAATCCAACTCTGACGCTGAGATATTCTTTAAGGTTACGGTAACTTCTTTCCCTGATGACTGTATTTCTATATATGCCCTGGTATGGGGCATTGCATATTTGGTTATATTAAGCATCAGATTTTCAAAGATACGGAATGTTTTGTCACTGTCTAACTTTAATATTACTTTTTCCTCTGGTAAAAGAAAACGAAATTCCACTTCAGACTGTTCAATCTTTTCCGATAATTCGAATTGTACCTGCTTTATTAAAGATACTAAATCCATATCCACTAAATTCAGGACAACGTTATTACTGGAGGCTTTACTGATTTCAAACAGATCTTCTATCAGGCTTTTTAACCGTAATGATTTCTTATCCAGGGTTTCAATATAAGAAGCTCTTTCCTCTTCCGTAATATTCCTTTCTTTTAATAAATTAACGTAAGTGATAATAGCCGTCAGAGGAGTTTTTAAATCATGGGAAACATTTGTTATCAAATCTGTTTTCATTTTCTGGCTTTTCATTTCTTGTTCCACAGCCTTTTTAAAGCCAAATTGTACTTTAGCCAGTTCTTCTTTTAAGGGGTTAAATACTCCCAAATCCTCCTCTATGGAAACCTCCAGATTACCCTCTGCCATACTGCTGGTAGCATTAAGCAGCTTTGCATATTTTGCTTTAATGTCCGTTACAATCTTTCTCATGACAAAAAATAAGATTATGGTATAAGGAATCAGAACTGCAATACCCAAAAACCAGATGCTGCATAATAACGTAAGAATAATAAAATTAACTGCCAGTATCTTAAAAATCGCCTTATTGGAAGAGTCGGTCAAATCGATATCAGAAAGATATGCGATTAATCTTTTTCCATTACGTTTTATCCATACCAGAAGGATTCCGGTCAAAGTTCTTTCTTTAAAATAAGACTTTAATCCTAAGGAAAACACATTACGTACGGATAATACAACACTAAATAAGATCATAAAAATTAACAGAAAGATAAGGAAATTAGCTCCGTAATCCATAATTCTCTGCATCCAGTAGGGGAAGATGGTATACTCTGAAAAATCTAAGTAGTGGTCAGATATCGTTTCATAAGCCACACTGGACAAGTCCCTATATATTCCAAACACGAAACATATTCCTAAAAAACCAATCTCCAATGGTACTTTTCCAACCAGGCTTTTCTCTAATCCAAAGGATTTCTTAAATGGAAGCAAGAGTGCCAGTAAGGTTACCAGGATTAAGGAAATGGCATAGACATACAGAAATCCTCCATTTCTGAAAGACCAGATCTGTCTCCACTGGTTATCATAATTTACTCCTCCCGGATAATAAAACTCCTTATCTTTGGAGGCATATATAATCGTTACATCTGCAGGAGATTTTATCTGATTGAAATATTGATACCGGGAACTGTTATATAATTCATTACTGAATAATTCTTTAGTTAATTCCAGGGTTTTAAAACTGTCTTTCCGGCTTTCCTCCAGGCCGTATAACTCCGGTATCTCCAAGCTTCCGTCTTCTTTATACCGGAAAACTCCATAAAAAGGATATAAAGCTTTTATTTTCTGTGCCTCTTCCGAATTTTCCTGAAGTATATTCAAATTAGTCACTGTATTAGTCAAGGTCTTTCCGGTTTTATTGTCTATAATATAATACTCTAAACTATAACTGGCTAAACTATTGTCAAAAAAAGAATTATGCCAGTTTTGTAATATACTGTTTATATTTTGAACAAATTCTTTATCATAATAGTTATTGTCAAACTCTCCCTCGACCTGAGTACTTGTCTGATTTGCATATTCCTCGCTGTATTCTGTATTTTTCGGCTGTACCCAGTTTATTGAGCCGGGTATAAGCACTTCTCCCGGGGTCAAAACATTACCTTTTACCTGCTCCATGGTATCCCAATACAGACAATAATTCCCCCGGTATAAATCTTTTAAAAATTCTTCTTGATAAGAATTCTCCATCCCTGATTTGATTTTTTTATCTTCCTCGTTTGACCTATCCATAATAGAATTCGCATTTTGCAATATAATCGGATAGGAAGCAATCACACCGATGGAGATTGCGGTTAGCAGCAATAAGCTGATAAATATACCCAATACTTTTGATAAATCATTGTTTTTCAATTTTGTATCCAACACCCCACACCACCTTCAAATATTTTGGATTTTTCGGATTTATTTCAATTTTTTCTCTAATATTTCTAATATGAACCATAATCGTGTCCGTACCAACTGCCCTTTCGTTCCATACTTTTTCATAAATTTCTTCAGCAGAAAAAACCCTGCCCGGATTTTTAATCAGTAAAGCTAAAATTTTAAATTCCAGGGGAGTTAACTTAACCTGGGTTTGGTCTACCATAACCTGTATAGTATTTTCATTTAACTCAAGACCGCCGATTAGGTAGACATTATCCTCTTTTTTTTCTTCCAGTACATTTAGATACTTAGCGTAACGCCTTAAATGGGAATTAACTCTGGCAAGAAGTTCCATGGGGGTAAACGGTTTTGTCACATAATCATCCGCTCCGATATTAAGTCCTGTAACCTTGTCGATTTCCTCGGATTTAGCAGTCAGCATAATAACAGGAAATTCATACTTCTCCCTTAACTTTAAGGTCATGGTAATCCCATCCATTCTTGGCATCATGATATCCACAATTGCAAGGTGTATCTCTTCCTTTTCGATAATATCAAGTCCCTCTACTCCGTTGGATGCCTTAAAAACGGTGTATCCCTGATTCTTTAAGTAGATGCTGACACCCTCTAATATCTCCTTATCGTCTTCCACTACTAATACATGACTCGACTCCATGTTAACCTCCCTCTATCACATGAACTATACGTAATTTCTATTTGGTAAAACTTTTTGCATCATAATAATAATTATCTTTTGTCACTTATTTTTTCCAGCTTTAATCATTATACACGCTGATGGGGTTTCTTTCAAATTCAAAGCAGCCAAATTGATTCATGACTACAATTATCCAATCCTGCATTTTTCATTTTTCTCCTTTCATTCGTTTAATACTTGCAGAACAGGATTACCCAAAAGGTATCCGGCGCCAACTAAAGTCAGATTCCATATAGTAATTCCCAACATGGAAAATACCGTATATCTCCAAAAATTCATTTTTAGGATACCTGCTGGTATCGGTATAATGGTCCGAATTACAGGTATTAATTTGCCGATAAATATACCAATATATCCTTTATTTCTTACTCGTTCCATTGCCTGGTCAATTGCCCGCTTATGTTTGGGGAACTTTTTTACATATCTGTTTAATAGAAATTCACCTCCGAATCTCCCCACAAAATAAAGCAATGAGCTCCCACAAAGTCCAGCCAATACTGAAAGCAAAAGCGCCATACCGAAGCCAATTCCTCCCTGGGATGCCCAGATTCCTGCCAGGGGAAAAACCAGGCCTGCCGGGAACCCTGGCAGGTTTAAATATTCTAAGAATACAATAACGAATATTACAATGGCACCGTACTGATGAAAATAATTTGTTATAATTTGAGTGTCCATTTATTCTCTTCCTCTTTCTATAGCATTTAATAACCATATCTTTTTGCTCCTTACTTTACTTCTTTTGTTGCTTTTTAATTACTATAAAACATAAATCTAAAAACCAACTCTATAAAAAACGAAAGAATTTCTAAAGAAAAACGATATTAAATGATTCGCCCGACAAAAGCCCAATTTAATCTTATAAATGAATACCAGCGTATATATATTCATTAAATATAATTTGTGAGGACTTTTGCCGGGCGAATCATAATATGAATAAGCCTTTAATTTGTTTGTAGGAATAAGTTATCCAGATGGTATTTCGGTTCCGTCATATTGGTGGGATTTAGTATTTCATTTAGCTGTTCTAATGTTAACTCCGTTTCTTTTAGTACCAGCTCCCTAAATGCAATTCCGGTTTTTAGAGATTTCTTGGCCAGTTCCGCTGCTTTCTGATAACCAATAAACGGACACAGTGCTGTGGAAATGCCTACACTTGCATCTAATAATACCTGGCACTGTTCTTCATTGGCAGTAATATCCGTTATGCAATTATCCGTTAAGGTTGCCACCGCTCCCGTTAATGTCTCAATGGATTCAAACAGATTATAGAATAATACCGGTTCAAAAGCATTTAATTCCAACTGACCTGCCTCTGCCGCCATGGTAATCGCCATATCATTTCCGATAATATGAAAAGCGACCTGGGTTACTACCTCCGGGATAACCGGGTTTACTTTCCCAGGCATTATGGATGACCCATTTTGCTTTGCCGGTAGGTTAATTTCACCTATTCCGGCTTTGGGTCCGCTGGAAAGTAGCCGAAGATCGTTACATAATTTTGATAAATTAACCGCACAGGTTTTTATAACTCCCGATATAGATACAAATCCGTCCAGATTCTGGGTTGCATCAAACAGGTCGGCTGCCTGCTTGCAGGATGTTTTGCATATTTTATTTATGTTTGGGATGATCTGCTGTAAATATAATGCATTGGCATTAATAGCGGTGCCTATGGCGGTTCCCCCCATATTCAGGGTTGATACCTCATCCATAGACTTTTCCAGGCGGCAGGTATCTCTGGCGATTACGGATGCGTATGCCTGAAATGCCTGCCCAAGCCGCATGGGCACTGCATCCTGAAGCTGGGTTCTACCAATTTTTAATATATGGTTAAATTCTTTGGATTTTTTAAGAAGTGCGGTATGAAGACGTTTTAACTCAAATATAGTTCCCGGAAGCAATTCTAAAACGGTTAATTTTCCCGCGCTGGGAATGACATCATTCGTAGATTGTGACATATTTACGTGATCATTAGGATGAACCAGCGAATAATCTCCTTTTATTCCACCAAGTATTTCTGCTGCACGATTTGCAATTACTTCATTGGCATTCATATTAGCGGATGTACCCGCACCTCCTTGAATGGGATCTACGATAAACTGGTCCTGAAATTTACCGCTTATTATTTCATTACAGGCACAGATAATAGCATCAGCTATTTTTAAGTCCAGCTTATTTATACTCTGGTTAGTAACAGCCGCTGCTTTCTTTATCTTAACCAGATTCCGTATAAATACAGGATGCATAGGTTTCCCGGTTATATTAAAATTCTTTTTAGCCCTTAAGCTTTGTACACCGTAATACGCGTCTGCCGGAACAGCCAAACTGCCGATCGAATCGGCTTCAATTCTTATTTCCATTTAAATCATCCTCTCTTTCAAGTATTCAATGCCGTAAATTATGAAAACGAGAATAACATGTTCTTCCTTTTTCGTAAAGATACTCAGTGCAGATACGAAGATAAATAATTATTTGACCTTAAAACATTATAAAATAAATTAATATACTGATTTTCTTTAAAAAATTAATTTCGCTTTATTTAATTTCGTTTTATGAGTTACTAGCTTGAAAAGATTGGTTATATAATTTATAATATTAAGAATTAACCCCAGGATTATTTAGAAAAACAGTAATCCGGGCACTTATCTTATTATTCACCAGAAACATTTACATACGGACAGGAAAGGAAGAAAGCTGAATATGGATCATATTGATGAACAGATTTTAATGATGCTGCAGAAAAATGCCAGAGCTCCACTAAAAGTTATAGCGGAGAAAGTATTTTTATCTTCTCCGGCAGTTGCAGCCAGAATCAGCAGATTAGAAAAAGAAGGAATTATTAAAGGTTACCACACGGAAGTAAATTGGTTCAAATTAGGATACCATATCACTGCATTTATTAATCTGGAAGTTGAACCGAACCAAAAACCGGAATTTTATCCTTTTATCAAAGCTTGTCCAAACGTAATTGAATGCAACTGCGTCACCGGACATTATGCCATGTTGATCAAAGTCTGTTTTTCCTCAACCATGGAACTGGATACTTTTATTGGACAGATTCAGAAGTTCGGCAGAACCAGTACCCAGATTGTTTTCTCTACGGCTGTTGAACACAGGGGAATTCAGGAAATTACAAAAGCGGAAGAATCTGGCCTTTCAGATTAATTATATATTTTCTATACCATATATTTTCTACCCCATAGGCACAGTTCGGTTAATATATTATCCAATGATCTTCCTTTTTCTGTCAGATTATATTCGACTTTAGGAGGAATCGTCGGATATGCAATCCTTTCAATTAAGCCATCCATTTCAAGTCTTTTTAATTCCAGGGATAATATTTTATGGCTGATGTTGGGTATGGATTTTTTTAATTCACCATACCTTATATGTGGGGATTTTAATATATGCCATAATATAATCGCTCCCCATTTGCTCCCTATTACTGTCATGGCAAAACCAATAGAACATTTAAAGTCTTTCTGTCTTTTTCTTTGATTCGGAAACTTTTCCATAATATCATCCATATTCCGTCCCTCTTTCAAAATGGTTAGTAACTGCTAATAAAGTGCGTACTTGTATTGTTTCAATACCTGGTTATAATTAATTATATAATACCGCTGTATTTAATGCAATCAACACGTACAATATTAAGTTTAAGCAATTAAGTTATTTAGGTAATTATGAAACAAGATAATTGAAGTTATTTAGGTAATTGCGAAACTCACATATTGTATCTATATACCATGCAATTAATACAATTCCAGAGCTGAATTTTGCCCATAGGGCAACTGAAGCTCTGAAATTCGTATCAATTGTATGGTATATTCAGAAAGCTATATAGTTTCGCAATTGCTTATTGAAGTTACTATTTGAAAGGAGATTCAACCCATGAACAAAAAATACCGATTATATCAGATTGATTCCTTTACTAAAAATAAATTTACAGGGAATCCTGCGGGAGTAATAACAAATGCGGACGGATTAACCGAAGAGGAAATGCAAAAAATTGCCAGAGAGCTTAATAATTCCGAAACTGCTTTTATTTTACCATCCGATAATAAGGACTATGACGTAGCAGTCCGTTTTTTTACTCCGACAAAAGAAGTACCAATATGCGGCCATGCCACAATTGCCGCCCACTATGCAAGAGCGGTGGAAAATAACCTTGCTTCATCAAAAGTTATTCAAAAAACCGGTGCAGGTATTCTGCCCGTAGATATCATAAAGGAAAATAACGATTATAAAATCGTTATGACCCAGGGTAAAATCGAATTTGGGGAATTAATTGACGGAATTAACAAAGAAAACCTCTTAACCGCTTTAAATATCACCGAAGAAGATCTGCTTATAAACCATCCGGTTCAAATTGTCTCAACAGGCCATTCCAAGGTTATGATAGGCATAAATAGTAAAAATAAGCTGAATGAACTTAAACCCAATTATGACGCTCTAACGAAATTAAGTAATACTATTAGCTGCAATGGATATTATATTTATACGATGGAAGATAATGAAATATTGGTACATGGAAGGATGTTTGCACCTGCCATTGGAATTAATGAAGATCCTGTTACCGGTAATGCAAATGGTCCCCTAGGTGCTTACCTGGTAAAACATAAATTAGCAAAACATGATAATGCTGTACTCCGATTCAAGGCAAAGCAGGGCGAAGCAATAGGCAGAGCCGGAATTATAGAAGTGGAAGTGAAAATAGAAAATGAAGAACCAGTGGAAGTAAAAATCTCCGGAAATGCAGTAATTGTATTTCAAACGGAAATAACTGCAGAATAGGGGTATTACATATTATCTTAAGAGTTAAAAGAGGCAGATGTAAAATCTTCAGCCGGTTATTATTGTGATATTTTAATGTAACTGTCATAATAAGTATACGCCATAAAAATTTTGCTTCTGCCTCTGTTATGCTTCTGTAATAATAAACTATTATTTATAAGAATCCTCTAAGATTTTAATACAATCTTCCTTGGTTAAAGGTACCGGATCTACTTCAAATAATCCACCCATGGTATCATAGGCTTTCATTACGTATTTCTCAATTTCTTCTTTTTTAATGCCATAATCGGACATCTTAAGCTCATCCACATGACAAACCTTTTGCAGTTCCACCAAAGCATCTACAAAATCCATAGGATCCGTTGCATTCTCTTTTCCCATGGCTTTTGCCATTGCAATAAATCTTTCCTTACAGCAATCCTGCCCGGCAAAAAAAGTATAATAAGCTTTGCTGATCATAATTAAACCGGCACCGTGAGGTAAACTGGGATGATATGCACTTAAGGCATGCTCCAGAGAATGTTCGGAGGTGCAGCCTGAGGTAGATTCTACCATACCGGCTAACGTATTACCCAGTGCAACCTTTTCTCTGGCTTCTTCGTCCTTACCGTTCTCTACTGCTTTTGAAAGATTATGTCCAATCAGTTCAATTGCTTTTAATGCATACATATCACTCATTACATAAGCTGTTTTATTAATATAACCTTCCGTACTGTGGAAAAGGGCGTCAAATCCCTGATAAGCTGTTAAGTCAGCCGGTACGGTAAGCATTAAATCCGGATCTACCACTGCTAAAACCGGAAATGTTTTTTCGTAACCAAATCCGATTTTCTCCTCCGTATCTTCTTTCGTTGTAACAGTCCAGGGATCCACTTCCGTACCGGTTCCGGCTGTAGTAGTAATCGCTACAACAGGAAGAGGATCTACAGGTACCGGCTGACCTTTCCCGCTGCCACCGGATACATAATCCCAATAATCCCCTTCATTTTTAGCCATAACAGCAATGGCTTTTGCTGAATCAATACTGCTTCCGCCGCCAAGACCGATGACGAAATCACAGCCATTTTCTTTCGCAAATTCTGCTCCCTCCATAACATGGGCTTTAATTGGATTCGGTAATATCTTATCATATACGGCATAAGCAATACCGGCCAATTTAAGTTCTTTCTCAACCTTATCCAAATAACCGTTTGCTCTTGTTGATTTCCCTGATGAAATAACAATCAGCGCTTTTTTACCCGGTAACTTCTCCTTGTGTAGATTTCCAAGCTGCCCCTTGCCAAAAAGTAATTTTGTCGGTATAAAATAATTAAAATTCATATCTTTCACCAATTCCTTCCTTGTATTTTCTTTTTTTGAAACCTTTTCATATCATACTTTAGCCTATAGGAATCATCTTACACCTTAGAGTTAACTCGAGAGCAAGTATTTTATTTAAAATTCGTGTAAAATTTGTTATTAATAATATGAAAATTCATAAAAAAATAAAAATAATTATGTAAAGTTAAATTCAAATCTGCTTGATCACAAGGCATCCATGCTGACACTGACCGGCGTATTCGTCCTGGAAGGCTTGTCGCTATATAATATGGTAAATGGAGCTTCGTCAATTACCGGGAAAAACATAGTATTATACAATATGCAATTTCTTATCATATGCATTCAATAGTAGATTATCAATATAACTTTTAGGAGTTAATCCTGAAAATCTTTTGAAATCTTTTATGAAATGGGATTGATCAAAATAACCCGATTCCAATGCCGTATCTACACAATTGACGCTATGGATGGTATCAATTAAATTACTGACGGATTTCTGAAATCGAATGAATCTGATAAAATTTTTGGGATTCATACCGAACTCCTCGTGAATTTTTTTATTCAGGTAACGCTCTGTATATCCGGTGAAAGCGCTTAAGTCCGATAGTTTTAAACTGCCTCCGGATTTTAATATCTCATTTCTGAGAACATACTTCATACTGTTCTTATCTTCTGCCTCAGTATCAAAGTGTCTGGAATAATAATTCATAAAAATATTTATTTTATCTTCAAAGTTGTTTGCAAAAAACATATCTTCTAATAATTTCTCTTTTTCGTCATGAGAGGAAATCATATCTTCAAATACTTCTTCATTATTTACAAGGTCACTTAAAGGAACAACTCCTTTTACGGGATTTACTCCGGGCATAAAACGAACTCCGAAATACTCACATTTTATATCTGTTTCCGTCGTTCCTTTCTCAAGAAAGGTTCCGGCTATTTTTGAATATAATTTACCGTCCTTTTTCCAAAAGAGGATATCCACGCAGGCGTCAGGAATAACGCCCATTTTATCGGACTCGGCAGTAAACTGATAAAAATGTGCTAAATTGTATTTCATCAAATATTTTTTACTGTAATTTGACGTAACAAGAACAAATTCCGGTTGTTTCGGATTTAATTCTGTAAACTTTGAACCAGTATTTACATTTAACATAGTTGCCTCCTTCCGGATATTTTATGTGATATCCCCGGATTAGTGGTTGACATTACATTTCCAGTTTATAAAATCCTTGTTCCAATAAAGGTATTTGGCATGCCATTTTATTTCTACTCTATTAGACACTATTTTTCGATTTGAAGAATTTCCAATAAACCGGAAGAAACACGCTTTGCGAGTTTCTTCGGTTCGCGTGCGCGTTCGAATTATTGCAAGCAAGCTTGCCAATTCTCACTTTGCTTTCGCGGAAAATAAAAAAAACACAAAGATTTCATGCCTTTGTGATTTGCCATTATTTTATCACTTGAATGAGGTAACGTCAAGAAATAAATTGTTCCAAATATAAGAGTATTGTTTTAGTATTTATTCTATTTACCAGATCCGGTTTGTTTTATTTGAGTTCCGATTTTTACAAGAATTGTGTTGATTTTGGGAATAAAATAGTATCATAGAAAAGGCAAAGGGGTCTTGTGGATTAATTCCACAAGACCTTTTTTGTTTATAAAAATATAAATTAAAAGTTTATACTTTTATTTACAATTAATGCAATGACAGGAGGTAGAAAAGGTGAAAAGAATCAATTACTCGTCAAGGGCTCCTTTAGAGGAAATTGTGGGATATTCCAGAATGGTTAAAGTAGGAGATCATATTTATATTGGCGGAACTACAGCTGTTTTACCTGACGGATCTGTATCAGGGGAATCTCCTTATGAGCAGGCGAAATACATTTTTGAAAAGTTGGTCCGGCTTCTGAAAGAAGCTGAGGCTGTAAACAAGGATGTTATCAAGATTAAAGCGTATGTTACGGATATGAAATTTGCGAAAGAAGTAGGGGATGCTTTTTCAGAATTTTTTAAGGAGGTCAGACCATTATTTACAATGGTAGAAACTCCGAAATTAAACCGGCCTACTCAATTTGTGGAAATCGAATTAGAAGCAATTGTTGGATGTGGAACGGAATAAGAAGAATATCACACATGAAAAAAGAATTTATGAAGAAAGAATATTTATAAAAATAAAAGCCTGTATTCAAAAATTATTAAATATGAAAATCAATAAAAATATAAAATTATAATTGGCGGAGGAAAAAAGTATGGGATATCCAAATATAGACTTTATCTATTTAAATGAGGAAGATATGATTAAAGCAGGCGTTACTGACATGGCAGGTTGTGTTGAGGCCATGGAAGAGATGTTTAAGTTACTAAAAATCGGTGATTACCGTATGGGTGGTGCCAATGCCAACTCCCACGGCGTTATGATGACATTTCCCGAAAGTTCTCCATTTCCTAATATGCCAACCGATGGTCCCGATAGAAGATTTATGGCAATGCCCGCTTATCTTGGCGGAAAATTTGATATGGCAGGAATGAAATGGTATGGTTCTAATACGGAAAACCGTGGGAAAGGCCTTCCAAGATCCATACTTATGCTTACTTTAAATGATAAAGATACAGGTGCTCCATTAGCTTATATGTCCGCTAATATTTTAAGTGCTTTTCGAACCGGTGCGGTTCCCGGTGTAGGAATCAAATATTTTGCAAAAGAAGATTCTAAAGTAGTAGGTATTATAGGACCCGGTGTTATGAGTAAAACTGCATTTGATGCAGCTATGGCAGTAAGACATAGCATCGAAACAGTTCAAATTAAAGGAAGAAGTAAAAAATCAGTAGATAGTTTTATTAACTATGTAAAAGAGAAATACCCACAAATTACAGATTTCAGAGTGGTTGAAACGGAAGAAGAAGCTGTTAAAGATGCCGATATTGTAAGCCTTGCAACCTCCAGCCCAACAGGTGATCCTAACCTTTATCCTTATATTAATGAAGCGTGGATTAAACCGGGTGCAGTTCTTTGCTGTCCTGCCTCTGCAAGATTTGATGATGACTTTTTATTAAACCGTGCCAGAAATGTTGCAGATAATATTCAGTTATATGAGGCATGGGAAGAAGAAATGGATTTTCCTGCATATAACTCCATCCCCATTCCTGCAGTACATTGTATGGACTTAATTGAAGAAGGAAAAATGAAGAAAGAACAAGTAGATGATTTAGGTGATGTAATCATGGGAAAAGTCCCGGTTCACAGAAAAGAGAATGAAATCGTTATTTATTCTGTTGGTGGTATGCCTATTGAAGATGTTGCCTGGGGAACCATTGTATATCGTAATGCAATTGAAAAAGGTATCGGAACAAAATTAAACTTATGGAAAGAACCTTATCTGGCATAAATAAATTGCTTATTTAAGTAAGATTGGAGGTAATTATGAGAATAGAGGAACATCCAATACTGGGAAAACCGGTGGAGAAGAAAGTCATTGAGTTTTCTTATGACGGTAAAACTTTAACAGGCCTTCTAGGTGAGCCAATCGCAATGGCCTTAGAAGCTGCCGGTGTAATGATTCACCGCTATACGAAGAAATATCATAAACCCAGAGGTCTTTTTTGTGCCATCGGCAGATGTACTGACTGTGTTATGGTAGTTAACGGTAAGCCTAATGTCAGAACCTGTATAACACCCTTGGAAGAAGGAATGGACATAAGGACCCAATACGGTGTATCCGTAAAGGAATAGTATAACTAAGAAATAACAGTAAGAGAAATACCAGGTTGAAAGAAAATATCTTAGAAAGGATTGCCACATGTAGATTCTTTCAACCTATTTATTTGTGGCATTGGGGCTGGTATTATGCACTGGGGTATTGATTCCGTCAATATTTTGCATACATGTAACAGACCCATGCAGTGGGTATAAACATGAAAAGGTATGATTTAATTATAATTGGAGCTGGCCCCGCCGGTTTGTCAGCCGCAATTGAAGCTGCCAAAAGAGGTCTTAAGGTTATCGTTTTCGATGAGAATGCAAAACCGGGTGGACAGCTTTTTAAACAGATTCATAAATTTTTTGGTTCCAAAGAACATAAAGCAAAAATCAGAGGCTTTAAAATAGGTGATGATTTATTAAAAGAAGCAAATGACTGTGGTGTCAGAGTAGAGTTAAATGCCATAGTAATCGGTTTGTATCTGGATAAAGAAGTAACTGTAAAAATCGGTGATGAGATAATACATTATAAAGGAGATAGTATTATTGTTGCTACCGGAGCTTCTGAAAATATGGTCACCTTTGATGGCTGGACACTGCCCGGTGTGATTGGTGCCGGAGCGGCTCAGACAATGATGAATTTACACAGTATAAAACCGGGAAACCGTGTATTAATGCTTGGTACCGGTAATGTTGGTCTTGTGGTAAGTTTTCAGCTTATGCAGGCAGGCTGTGAAGTGGTTGCCCTTGTAGATGCGGCCCTAAAGGTAGGAGGCTACGGTGTTCATGCAGCCAAGGTTGCAAGATGTAGCGTACCGTTTTACTTATCCCATACAATCATAAAAGCAGAAGGTGAGGAATGTGTTACCGGAGTTACTATCGGAGAAATTGACAATTCCTGGAGGACAATACCCGGCTCTGAAAAACATTTTGAAGTGGATACCATATGTCTTGCCGTTGGCTTATCTCCTATGTCACAGCTGCTTGGCATGTCCGGCTGTAAGATGAAAGAAACCCCGGGAGGATTTGTTCCGGAATGTGATGAAACCGGAGCAACTTCAATACCCGGAATCTATGCAGCAGGAGATGTCTCCGGTATAGAAGAGGCAAGTTCTGCTATGATTGAAGGACGAATTGCAGGTATCTCGGCAGCAGAGTATTTAGGATTTATTACGAAAGAAGAATTACAGAATAATCTTACGGAATTAGAAAAAGCACTTAAAAGCTTAAGAGAAGGAATGTTTGCTCCCGAAAACAGAGGTAAAATAATTGAAAAAACAGATGAGGGAATTGAGGTGTCAGACAGTCTGTTGAGAAAAGGTTATGTGGATGAATCTGAAATAGAGCGTTTTCCGGGCGTAACTAAAAGAGCAGGCGTACATCCGGTTATTGAATGCACACAGAATATTCCCTGTAATCCATGTCAGGATGCCTGTCCGAAAAAAGTGATTAAGATTGGCGAGAAAATTACTTCTTTACCGGCTGTTGATGAAATGAAAGATTGTACCGGCTGTGGTCTTTGTGTTGCCTCCTGTTCCGGTCAGGCAATATTCCTTGTTAATGAGGAAGTTGAACCAGGTTACACATTCATAACCCTTCCCTATGAATTTCTTCCGTTACCGGCGTCTGGTGATAAAGGCAAGGCCTTAGACAGAAGCGGTAAGGAGGTATGTGAAGCTGAGATTATAAGTGTAAAATCCTCGAATGGATTTGACCACACCCATTTATTAACCATGAAAGTTCCAACTGATATGGCAATGAAAGCCAGATTTTTTCGCAGGTTGCTGGTATAAAGTGTGAAAGAAGAACACTTTCACTCCATTATTTATGGCAGTACCGCAGGCCCGCCTGCGGTATGCAATGGGAGCAAGTGTAAAGAAAAACGTCTTAACAAAGTGAATTACTAAGACAATTCACTTTGTAATGCCGCTGGAGCGGCATCATGACGGGAAGGTTGAAAGAAAATATCATGAATGAAAGGAAGCCACATTTTGAGTAAAATAAAGGATCGATTTAAAGACATTGGTGAATTTGTGCCTCAGCCCGATGATACTATGATTATCTGCCGATGTGAGGAGATTACCAAAGGTGAAATCAGAAAAGCTGTCCATGACGGAATGTTCACCATAACAGAAATCAGAAGATTTTTAAGAACCGGTATGGGGCTGTGCCAGGGGCAGACCTGCGGCAGACTGGTAAAAGGAATTGTAGCCAGAGAACTTAAAGTCTCTCCCATGGAATTAGAACCTGCCGTATCCAGGGCTCCTATGAGACCCATTGAAATGAAAATATTCGGAACCGAAGGAAAGGAGGCCTGAAAATGGATAACCTGGCAGATGTAATAATTATCGGAGGAGGCATTATGGGAAACTCTACCGCATACTATCTGGCGAAGAAAGGATGTTCTGTCATTGTTCTTGAAAAAAGTGATTCTATCGGTAATGGCGGTTCCAGTAGGAACGGCGGCGGTGTAAGACAATCAGGACGTGATAAAAGAGAATTACCTCTGGCTATGTATGGTGTAAAAAATTTATGGCCGGCTCTTTCAGAAGAATTAGAAATGGACATTGAATATTATCAGGAAGGTAATTTACGTTTAGGTAAAACGGATAGACATATTAACATATTGAATGGTCTTACAGAAAGGGCAGCTTCTTTGGGGCTGGACGTGAAAATGATAAATGGGTCTGAGGCAAAAGTAATTACTCCTTATCTTTCTGATGAGGTAATTGGTGCAAGCTGGTGTCCGACGGATGGGCATGCCAATCCTATGTTAGCAACACTTGCCTATTATAGAAAGGCAAGAAGGTTAGGAGTCAGGTTTTTTACCGGTGAAGAAGTAATTGAGATAAGAAAAATAAAAGGAAAAGCCAAGCAGGTGGTAACCACTTCTAATATATATGAGGGAGACACCATCATTCTGGCAGCAGGTTATGAAAGCAGACAAATAGCTGCAACCATTGGCTTAGATATTCCAATGACAAAAGCCTTATTGGAAGTACTGGTAACAGAGGCACAACCTCCTATGTTTTATCAAATGTTAGGAACGGCTGATGCCGATTTTTATGGTCATCAAAGCACACATGGTTCTTTTGTATTCGGTGGTTCATCAGGTTTTGAAGATACCAATAAAGATAATGGAAAGCCGGTTACCAACAGCTTAACGGCATCTTGTATCTGCAGAGGTATCATGAAATATTTTCCCTGTCTGTCTGATGCCAAGATAGTTAGAACCTGGGCGGGCTGGATTGATGTTTGTGCAGATCACGTTCCGGTTATCAGTCATGTGGAAGAAGTTCCCGGTCTAATATTAGCCTGTGCATTTTCCGGTCATGGATTTGGTATATCACCAACCGTTGGAACTCTCCTTTCCCAAATGGCTACGGACGAAAAGACGGTACTTGATATAAGTGATTTCCGATATAATAGATTTAAAGCTAAAATTTAATATCTTTCTGTAACCAGGAATTTTACTTGAACATGAAACAATCAAAGAGCCGGTGAATTGTTCCGATTTTTACAATTCATAACCATCCATCTATAGTATACTTAACCTTTTAGAAGAATCGATAGATGAATTATTTACAACCGACAATGGCGTCTTGCTTTATTTGCAAGACGCTATTTTTTACTTTATAGGATTTTCGCCATTGAAAGGAAACAAAAATAAAGTATTTTAAATAAGGAGGATTTCAAATGAAAGACAAAAAACTAGGACTCGGCAGTGCAATTTCAGTATGTGTCGGGTTAATTGTTGCAACCAGTTGTCTCTTATCATTGGGACTTGGTATGGGGCTTGCAGGAAGAGGATTTATTTTAGCAATGTTTATTGTTGTTATTTTAAATATTTTACTGGCATTTTCTTTTAGTGAGCTTCACGGTATGATGCCTGATGTGGAAGGCGGGCTTGGACCCGTTCCTTCCATCGTTTCTAATCTTTCCGCATATGTAATTACCAATATGCTTGCCGGTTCTGTTGAACTTGCTATGTGCGGCATCGTATTACAGGAAACGTTTTTACCTCAGGTTCCGGCAGTTGTCATTAGTTTATTAATCCTATTTCTTCTGGCATTTGTTAATTATCTTGGTGTCAATATATTTGCCAGGATTCAGAATCTGGTTGTTGTATTATTAATTGGTTCCTTGGTTTTGCTTGGTATTATCAGTGCCTTTAAGTTAGGTACCGGAACAGTAATCGAAGCAGCTTCCCAGAGTCAGCCGGCAGTTACAGGAATGTACGGCATTGCATCTCTTACAGCGTTAGCATTCTGGTTATTCATTGGTATTGAATTTGTCATACCAATTTCTAAAGATTTAAAGAATCCAAAAAGAGATGTTCCCCTGGCCATGATTTTAGGTGTTTTGTTACTATTTGTGGTTCAGGCTTTAATGGGTATTGGTATGACCAATTATGTATCTTTAGAAGATTTAATGTCAAGTGATATGCCTCATATTGTATTTGCAAAAAATCTATTAGGAACTCCCGGCACCTATTGGATGGGTGTTGTAACAATTCTTGCAGGTGTCAGTACAATTAATACGGTGCTTGGCAGTGTCACAAGAATTTTAAGTGGTATGGCTGAAGCTGAAATGATGCCCTGTTTTTTTCAGAAAAAGAATGCAAAAGGTACACCTATTGCAGGTCTTGTAATGATGGTTGGAGTTATAGCAATTGTTTTAATTACTGGCTTTGCTAACAGTTCAGGCCTTACAAATATTTTACTTGCAGCTTCTTGTTTTTGGTTAGCCTCTTATATTTTAGTAAATATTACGGTCCTGGTATTAAGGAAACGTTATCCCGATGCAAAAGGAAGAAATAAAAAATTAACTCTCTTAGGTATTCCTCAATTTATATGTATTATTGGCGATATTTATATGATTTGGAATATAGCTGAAGGAGATGCAAGAATTTTTATCTATAAAATATTCTTTGCTTTACTTGTAGTCATGGCAGCATTTGCAATGATATGGGTAAAAGTTATTAAGAGAGCAAAACCTTTTGAAAGAGTATCCATTGATAAAGTTAACAATGTAAAATTAGAAAGGGAATCCTCCTATTCCGAATCTTTACAGAGTATTTAGTTAATTCATTTACTTTTTATGTTATATAATGATTTTAGATTTTCTTTGTCGGGTAAATCATTAATGCTGTGCACAAAAAGTAACAGGAAAAGGATAATTAAACGGAACCCCAAACACCGGTTTCCACGTGACCGGCATTTGGGGTTCCGTTCGTTAATTATATTTAGTCACAGGCGTCTACAAATTCACTCCATACTTTATTGTGTAAATCTTCTGCTTCCTGAGATATGTTTTGAATGATTTCACCATCTTTTACGGAAGCCGGAACCACAAGGGAACTCTTCATATCTTCTGAGATATAATCATCCGCTGCTTTTGTCGTACAGTAATATCCAATAAATTCAAAACATTTTGCGGAAATTTCCGGTCTTAAGATATATTCTAAAAAGGCATGGGCCGCAGCAGGATTAGGAGCCTTGGACGGAATAAATCCTGCCATAATTCCAAACCCGAGACCCTCTTTCGGATATACAACCTTTAAATCAGGCCTGGCTGCAAGAGCCTGTGTAACCTGAGAGGTATATAAAAATGCTGCGCTTACTTCTCCGCTGATAATATAATCCTGTGCATTACTGTCACTGATAATGCGGATATTGGGGGCCAGTTCTTTTAACTTATCTCCTGCTTTTTGTATGGTAGCAAGGTCATTGGTATTAAAGGATTCTCCCAGGGTCTTAAGAGTAATTCCGTTAATAACGCGGTAATTTCCGATTATAGCAACACTGTCTTCTAAAGACGGATTCCATAAATCACCATAGCCGGTTATTTCAAAATCTACTAAAGCCGGGTCATATACAATTAAAGGAATTCCGGCTCCATAAGGTACTGTATATTCATCCTTTGTATCATAAAACTGTCCCTGGTAGAGCGGATTGATGTTACCAAAATCAGAGATCCCGGATTTATCCAGCTTCTGTGCAAGTCCTTCCTTAATAACCAAATCAATGATATAATCATCAGCTATAACCAGGTCATAATCGCCTCCTTTGGTTTCTTCCAGCTTAGCAAGCATATCTTCATCATAATCAAAATTGGAATAATAAATACGTACGCCGGTTTCCTCTTCAAAACCATCTAAAACTTCCTGTGGGAACATACCATCCCAGGTATATAAATTAAGGTCTCCCCCAATTTTCTTACTTTCCTTGTCTGCTGTTTTTCCGGCTGACGTATCTTCCGAAACGGTATTCTCTTCCGCTGCAGTCTCCGCAGCTGTACCGTTATCTTGTTTATTACCCTGAGCTGACGTATCTTCCGTATTATTTTTGGCACACCCTGCAAACAGGGTTAACACCAGCGTAAATACGGATAATAATGCGATTAATCTTTTCATAATGATTCCTCCTTAAATTATATTCATTAACTGATGGTTTCTTTTATCTTCTTCTTTTATCTTCTTCTTTTATCTTCTTTTTTCTTCTTTTATCTTCTTCTTTTATTTATCTGACCGGAAAGAACCAGCAGAATAACAGTAACAGCTAACATAATGCTGGCAAGAGCATTAATCTCAGGTGTTACTCCGGTTTTTAGCCTGGTATATATTTTTATGGGCAAGGTATTGACCTTCGGACCGGTTACAAAGATACTGATTACCACATCATCAAAAGACATGGCAAAAGATAATAACATCCCGGAAAGAACTGCAGGCCGAATCAGCGGAAAGGTAATATCAAAAAATACACGGATGGATGACGCGCCAAGGTCCCTGGCTGCTTCTTCGATACTTATATCCATTCCGATGAGACTTGCCCGAACCATCATAAATATGTAGGGTATGCAGAAAGAGGTATGTGCTATCACTAAAGTAGTCATACCAAAGGGTAAACCCATAAATGAAAAAGTGGCTAAAAATACCATACCTAATATTATCTCAGGTATCATAATGGGTATCATGGAAAAATACTCCACAAATCCATTCGCTTTTCTTTTGATTTTCGTCATGCCGATAGCACCCAGGGTTCCGATGAATACAGCGGCCATACAGCTTAAAAAAGCCAATACCAGGCTGTTAATTAAAGCCTCCTTAATATCCCTGTCATGCAATAACTGCTGATACCAGGATAGGGACCAGCCGCCCCATACGGATGTAATCTTGGATTCATTAAAGGAATAAATCACTGTCAGTATAATCGGAATATAGGTGATAATTAAAAATACCGTCAAATAAATAATGGGAAGTTTTGTTCGATTTCTCAAAATAATCCCTCCAATTCTTTTGTATTTGCTAATTTACGGTATAATCCGATGATCAGGGATGTGAGAATCATAAGTATAACCGATAATGCCGCTGCAAAAGGAAGATTTCTTCCTTTCGTCAACTGCTCCTGGATTACATTCCCCACCAGGACAATTTTATTGCCTCCTAAAATATCTGCTACAAAAAAAAGACCCATGGATGGTATAAAGGTAAGTACCACTCCGGATAAAAGTCCGGGAAGTGTCAGCCGAAACGTAACGGTCAGGAAAGCTTTTATTCTGCCTGCCCCCAAGTCTCTGGCAGCTTCCACCAGTGTCCAGTCCATTTTTTCTACGCTGGAATAAACTGCCAATATCATAAATGGTACTAATACATAAATCATACCTACAACCACAGCAGGATAGGAATAAAGTAACTTTAAAGGCTTTTCTGTAATATGTAATCCCATTAATATCTGGTCCAGCGAACCATTACTGCGAAAGACTATAATCCATCCGTACAGCCGGATTAATCCGCTGGTCCAGAAAGGTATCATAAGCAGCATCATAACCCTGCTTTTCCAGTATCCGGGCAGCCTTGCCATAAAATAGCCAAACGGATAACCAAATAAGGTAATAAATAAAGTAACTATAAATGCCAGTTTAAGTGAGGAAAGAAAAGTATTAATGTATAACGGTTCTAAAATCCTTATGTAATGATCGAAAGTAAAACGATTGACTGTCCCCCAGACCTCTGCCCTTGTTAAAAAACTTAAAACCAGCATGTAAATAAACGGAATTAATACAAATGCCAGGGTAAAAAGATAAATAGGCACTAATGTCAGCCAAAGAAATCGATTATGATTTTTTTTCTTTTTCAAACTCATAACATATCCCGGCTCCTTTCCTAATTATTAACAATAACCACGTTATCCATGTTCCATCCTATTTTAGCTTCATCACCGATTTCCAGGTTATAATTAATACCATGGCGGCTTGCAACCAGCTCTTCTTTATTCTCTAATTGAAATACCATTCGAAGCAGTCCGCCGGCAAAAGATTTTTCCGTAACCTTGGCAGTAATCGGATATTCCATCTCATCATTTACCAGAATATTTTCACTCCGCACCGCTAAGGTGATCCTATCTCCCACTTTATAATCTTTTTCCGACTTCTTAACCGCGATATTTTCCTGGCCAACTGTTACCACTATCCTATCTTCGCCTATGGAAGATACCTTTCCCTCAATGACATTGGCATTTCCGACAAATCTGGCAACATAACTGGTCAGAGGGGTATTGTACACTTCATCCGGCGTTCCTGTCTGTTCAAATATCCCGTCCCTCATAACAACAATCCTGTCCGACATATTAATTGCTTCTTCCTGGTCATGGGTGATATAAATAAACGTGATGCCCAGTTTTTTCTGTAGTTTTTTAAGCTCCAGCTGCATTTGTCTGCGAAGCTGCAAGTCCAAGGCTCCCAACGGTTCATCCAATAATAAAATCTTTGGATTATTGATAATTGCTCTGGCTATGGCAACCCTTTGCTTTTGGCCTCCGCTGAGCTCAGAGGGCTTTCGTTTCTCAAAACCCTGTAACTGAACCAGTTCAAGAACTTCCTCTATCTTCTTTTTTATGGTTTCCTTTGACGTTTTCTTTAGTTTAAGCCCATATCCAATATTTGAGGCTACATCCATATGCGGGAATAAAGCATAACTTTGAAATACGGTATTCACATCTCTTTTATTTGGTTCCGTATCGGTGACATCCTCACCGTTTAAAATAACTTTACCTGTATCGGGGGTTTCAAGACCTGCAATAATCCTTAAAGTAGTGGTTTTACCGCAGCCGGAAGGCCCTAAAAAAGTAATAAATTCACCTTTTTCTATGGTTAAATCGATACCCTTTAACACCTTCGTATCTCCAAACCTTTTGGTTATCTTTTGTAAATTTAAAATCGTTTCTCCCATACTCCAGCTCCAATTTCTTTATTTTCCGTAACTGCTCAATCAATACTTACTATTTTCCTACTGATTTAGTATGTTTTAATTATTCCAGTATATTCCTGTTAAAATAGTATGTCAAGTCATTAATTTTAAAGTAATATTACTGCACTTTTCCAATTCATCGATATGAGTATATTCCTTTGTGGAATGTACCGCATTCATTCCGCAGGCTATTACAATTCCCAGTATCCCATTGCGGACAAAGTTATTGTTATCACTGCCTCCGAAGGTTGCAATATAATCGGTTTCATACCCCAATTCCCTGCATACTCTCTCAAAGCGCTTTACGACCTTTTGCTCCTGGTTTATTTCATAGGCAATACATCCGAAAGAGGTTTCAAATTCTAACTTCGCGCCGCGAATCTTCGCGGTTTCTTTAAATATATGCTCTATCTTACCGATCTCTGCTAATGTTTTTTCATGATTTAAGCTGCGCACTTCCCCTTTTAAAATACATCTCTCAGGCACTATGTTTCTGGCAAGGCCCCCTCAATTGTACCTACATTTACCGTAGTTTCTTCATCTATCCGGCCCTGTTTGATTGCAGTAATTGCTTCTGCGGCAACGGATATTGCATGGATGCCTTTTTCCGGTGCAAACCCTGCATGGGATGCCTTACCGATAAATTCAGCCGTGAAAGATATAAGTGTCGGTGCCTTTAAGGCAGCTGTACCTACAGGACCGCTTAAATCAAGCACATAAGCCTCTTTGGCTTTGATCCGGTTATAATCAAATACTTCGCTGCCACGGATATACACTTCTTCCGCTATGGTAAATAATACTTCTATACTTCTATGGGACAGCCCTTTCTCCTTTATGGTCCGTACTGCTTCCAGGATAGCGGCAACCCCTGCTAAATCGTCCGCGCCTAATACCGTATTCCCATCACTGGTGATCGTTCCATCTTGGTGTTTAACCGCTCTTTTACCGGTACTTGGTTCTACCGTATCCATATGGGCGGAAAAAAGTATTGGATCACCCTCTATGTCTCCTTTTAAAAATCCGTATAAATTACCTGAATTACCATCATAATGTTTATATGCATCATCTTCCGTAACTTCAAAACCTAACTGGATTAAATATTGTTTTAAGACATCAGCCATTTGCCTCTCTTTAAAAGATGGAGAGTCTATAGAGACCAATTTCATAAATTCCTCTGTCACTCGCATTTTATTAATCATAGTCCAATTTTTTCCTCCTTTTTGTGATAATGTAACACGTTTTAAACTTTACTTCAATATTAATAATAAAATTTATACTTAGCTTTACCATACTTTTTATAATCATTCCAATAAAAGTCAATAGGGATATTCATATATACGGTTAATAAAGTTTTGTAAAACGGATACAATAAGAATTGTACCAACCGCCAATGAAAGGGATGAGATATTATGTCAAAAATTATTATGGGCATCAAACTTATGGAACGTATGAAAACAGCAAGTAAATTTCAGGAATTACTATCAGAATATGGTTGTGATATATGTACACGCCTCGGTCTGCATGTAGCTTCTTCGGATTCCTGCAGTCCTAATGGATTAATTATTTTGGAATTTAAAGATAATGCAGATGATGCTGCTGCTGAATTTGAAGAAAAAGTATATAAAATTGCGGATGCAACAATACAAAAAATGGTATTTTGATTGCTTGTTTAAAGCATTGGAGAGAGCTGTTGTAAGATATCATCTTAATCTACGTCATTGACGCAATGAAAAAATTTATATGCTTACGACAGCTCATTCTTTTATTTTTACTCAATTATATTACAAGTTTTCCTTATCTTGCCATCCTAAAGATTTCTTCCATATCTTCCATGTTAAGTACTTGAAAACGCCCTATGGTTCTGGTATTTTGAAAACTGCACTTAAAGGCGAGTTCATGAATCTGTTCATCCGTTACTTCGATTCCTAATTCACGGATAGAAGTGGGCATACCAATACTCCAGTAGAAATGTTCCATAGCCTTAATGCCTTCTGAAGCTGTTTTATCCGTATCATTAAAATTGTTTGGAACACCCAATACATTTACCGCAAACTGGGCAAAACGGTTTGGAGCGGTTTTATATACATATCTCGCCCAGCTTCCCCATACTGCTGCCAATCCGGCACCATGGGTTACATCAAACATACCGCCTAATTCGTGTTCCAGCTGATGGGGAGCCCAATCTCCTCCTGTAGTTCCGCATCCGGTTAAACCATTGTGGGAAATGCTGCCGGCCCACATGATTTCCGCTCTGGCATCATAATTATTCGGATCCTCCATTAAAATTTTTGCATTGCGGATTACAGTTTTCATTAAAACTTCACTAAAACCGTCTGTTAATTCCATCGTTTTACCGGTGCTAAAATAACGCTCCATGGTATGCATAAGTATATCCGCACATCCGCTCTGTGTCTGGTATTGGGGCAGGGAATAGGTTAGTTCCGGATTCATAATTGCAAATTTGCATCGTCCATAGTCCGTATTGCAGGCTCTCTTAAGCCATCCCTCTTCATTTGTTATAACGCAGGAATTACTCATCTCACTTCCTGCTGCGGCAATCGTTAAAATAACTCCGATTGGCAGGCAGCCGGTTGGAGTCTGTACCCCTGAAAACAAGTCCCAAACATCACAGTCATTTGCAATTCCATAACCAATTGCTTTGGCAGAATCAATGACACTTCCCCCGCCAACTGCCAGGATAAAATCCACTTCTTCCTTTCTGCAAAGCTCTATCCCTTCATACACCTTGGATAATCTCGGATTAGGAACTACTCCTCCCAGACTGACATAACTTATTCCCTCTTCTTCCAATGAGCTAAAAACCCTGTCTAACAAGCCTGATTTAACAGCACTTTTACTGCCGTAATGAACAAGAACCTTTTTACAATTTTGTTCTTTTACCAATGTTCCTGCCTGTTTTTCCGTTCCTTTACCGAATAATACTCTGGTAGGTGTAAAATATTGAAAATTTTCCATCGCAAATGTACCTCTTTTCCTGATATAGTAAACATGGTATCTCCATTGTATTACTTAGAGATAGCTCTAGGTCAATATTTTTTTCAAATTCTTCAATTTGTAATTTAATTGTTCTATAATTTAATGCTTATTAGTGCTTATTATTTAATGCTTATTATTTAATGCTTACATTTTAATACTTATATGTTAATACTTATATGTTATAACTTCATGTTATAGTTCAAACAATTCATTTTCAACTTTTAATTCACTTGCTTCCAATAATCCATTTAACTGCTCCAATTTGGTTACACTGCCAATGGGTATTACGTCAAATGGCTGATTCAGTAGATAAGCTACGGATATGGCAAAAAGGGAGGCACCGGTCTTTTTATGGAATGCAAGGAATTTCTCATATAATTTAAGATTCCTGTTGTTTAAATATTCCTTCTTTAATTTATCGGAAAGCCTCAATTCATCCACAGGTGTTATAAGGGTTCCCTCCCTTACTTCTGCATTTGTCTGATATAATTTTTCAAAAAAACCATTGGCGGTAGATGTATAAGGAATCAGAGGCATCCTGGTATTTTTATGCCATTCATAATAAGCTTCATCTGTTAATTCCATGGTAGCATCCCGCTCCAGATGATTATCAATATTAAGACTGGCAGCACTCCACTGATTGGATACGGCACTGAATCCCTGTAGTTTATGTTCTTTTGCATAATCACATGCCTTTTCCATACGTTCTCTGCAAAAATTAGAAGCACCGTAATAGCGGATTTTCCCACCCTTTACCAGTTCCTCCATCCACTCTACTATCTCTTCCATCGGCTTATTTTTATCATCCCGGTGAAGCCAGTACAAATCAATATGGTCAAGCCCTAATGTCCGCATACTTTCATCAAGATCATGATGGATATCTTCTTTGGTAACTCTTGGTATCTGAGGTGCTTTAAAATCATAGTGTGCCCCTTTCGTTGCTATCACCACGCCGTTTTTTGCTTTTCTTAATTTTAACCATTCCCCGATGATTTCTTCACTTACATTTGCTAAACCCGGTACCCAGCGGCAGTATACATTAGCCGTATCAATAAAATTTCCACCTGCTGCCGTAAAAGTATCCAAAACCTGAAAAACCATTTCTTTTGTTAATTTCTCTCCAAAATTTCCGCCGCCTAAACAGATATTGCTTACTACCAGATCCGTTCTGCTTAATTCTATTTTCTTCATGGTAAACCTCCTTTTGATTCATACCAATACCAATGGTTTAACATTTCATAACAAAGTTAAATTTAACCTTATAATTAGATATCATTATACTTCTTCAGTATTAATCAGTAAAGTATTTAAATAAAATCCGGTAACTATAAAAAAGCTATTACGAAATCTTAAATATTAAGATTTGCAACAGCTCTTATTCATAACAAATACAGCCATCTAACCTCCATATCCTTATCCGATATTCAGGTCTGGTTATTTATATCATCATTCTCCTGCTGTTTTGTTATTAATTCTTCTACTCTGGCAATAACAAATTGTTTCACTGCATCTATATCACATAAACTAATATCCAGATTAATTACCTCATTTAACCAGACGGACTGTCCGGAACTTGGTCTTATACTTTATAAGATTGGCATCTCCGTTAAACGCAGATTCGTACAACCATAAGGAATTAAAGTTAACTCTTCAATCTCATCAGATATCCGGTTAAGTTCCGGTTTAACGGCAGCCGAACCATTTATCATTGGCCAGTCAATTTTACTTCCCTTTACTTTAGCTTTTATGGGAGCATTTGCAGGAGAAAATGGCATTTTACCCACTTCTCTTTCTTCAAAATGAATACTGTCCGTAATCTCCTCCTCATTAATTCGTAAACCATAATTCCAGGGGGATTGTGCATATATTTCATAATCACAGTGAGGATATTCTCTACCCACTATGTTCTGATTGATCTGTACCCACTTTTCTTTTATTTCCAGGGCATAAACTAACGGTCCTCTGACTATGGAATAAAGTCCGTTAGGCCTTTCAACCAATTCCGCTTTCATAGGCAGTTTCAACAGAAATTCTGTTTCTCCATCCCATTCTTTCTCTAATATCATAAATTCTCCGTTATCTTTTTTAATTCCAATACCCGCTATATTAATTTCCGGTGTTTGACACCAGGCTGGAACTCTTAAACGCAAGGAAAAACGTATTTTGCTATCCGTGTTTATTTTAAAATGAACTATATCTTTAAAAGGATAATCCGTTACCATGGTTATATTAACATTAATCCCCTCAAAAACTGTCTGTACCGACATGGGCGCATATAAAATAACCGCGAAACCATCTTCCGCTTTTAGTATGGTATTCATAGCAAATTTAGGCCAGGGCTGGCTTAAGTTTGCCGTACAACAGCCAAAATTCGGTTCCAGTCCAAACAGATGTGCCTCTCCTCCGTTGGTATTGAATAAGGCTTCTTCCCTCCTGCTGCATTCCACCTGGTTTACCTGCTGGTCATATTGATGACTCCACATATCCGGACTGAAAGTAGCAGGAAGTGCGTTAAACCCTATCTTTTCTAACCTGTCACCCCAGTAAGCCCTGCCGGTGATTGCAATCAGATGTTCTAAGGAATACATATATTCCGCTACGGCACATAGCTCTGTTCCCTGCACCGGACTTTTTCCCGCCAGACATTCATCTCCGGTAAATACTCCTGTTACCATTCCATGGTATTCATCCAGCAGTTCAACCATTTTCTCCGCGCTATGTAACTGCTCATAATCTCCCGTCATACGCGAAATTAAAGCACCGGATTTTAATGCCATTGCATTGTTAACCACATGGCTCATCTGACTCCAGCGTCCCTTTCCGTCCGGGTTTTTATAAGGCCAATGTCTAAAAAATTTAATCCAGTCAAAACCCTGGCAGTGAAGCTTTGACGCCAGATTAAGCAGCCATTCTTCGCCGGTTCGTTCATATAACCACCAGATAGAAATCAGGCATTCATACCATCTGGTCTGTGCCCAGGAAAATAATAAATTGCTGTCAATATGCCTGTCTAAATTTAATAGTGCCTTTTTTACAACTTCCTCAATTCTATTATCCTGGGTAAAGTCATGATATAAAACCAGCACCTTAAGTATCAGAAACAGAGCCCAAATATCATATTGATTCCGGTCCGTTTCTTCACCGGGACAGATCCACCCATCTTCATCCTGCTGTTTAATGATGAAATCAATATACCTTGACGCCCTTGCTTTCATATCTTCCTTATCCAGCAGCCAGGCTAAGGGAATAAAACCGTCCAACCAATAGGGAACTCTCTCCCACCCCTCTTTATCTCCTCCTATCCACTTGCTTTCCTTTATATCCGGCCAGAATTTATCCAGATTGCCGGAAAGTCCGTCTGCCTGAATTTGCAGTTGTTCTAAAAGCCAGCCCTGTGGTTTCAGGTCTTGCGTAGGTAATAGAGTAAATACCTGTTTTTTTAGTTTGTTCATATAATCTCCTATCTGCTGCCTATTTACAGCTTGCATTCATTTTCTGTACAATAACCTCTGTTCTTTTAGTAGTTTATCAGGTATAATTGATATTGAAAATTGCAAATACTGCACTAAGGTATGCATATAATGGATGGCGTCTATGTTGGTTGGGATATACAATGGTCGGAGAATTTGATGGATAGCTTATATGATAAATGGAGTAATATATGAATAATGAAGATAAAAATCAGATAACAGTAAGTTTAAATCCCTGGCCGGAATTTACAGGGGCCAGTTTCCGGAATTTCTATCAAAATGAAAAACATATAACAAGAATCTGCGATTTTTATGTTTTAATATTTATGTTGGAAAGAAGTCTTTTCTTCCGGGAAGATGGTAAGGACATTGTATTAAATAAAGGAGAATGGTACATCCAAAAACCAGACCTGCTGCAGCAGGGTATAAAAGGGAGCCCGGCTCCTTCTTACTTTTATATCCATTTTAATGCCAAGGAAATACCCGATATAGAAAATGTATCTTTAAACAAGAGCCAGAATATTGCAAATGTGATATTACCAAGGAGAGGAATTTATGACAGTAAATTTCTAATACCTTTATTTCATCAGTTAGATTATTGTTATAGGAATAAAGCCGTACATCTTCTCAATTGTCAATCCATATTCCTATCCCTCCTGAATACTATAACGGTTAACAATAATACAGAGGAAAAATCAGGGCTTGGCCGGCAGATAACGAAATATATTTCCGAAAATTATAATAAAGATATAAACTGTAATTGTCTGGCAAAGCAATTCCATTTTTCTACCGAATATATTAACCGGAAAGTAAAACAATACTGCGGGCAGACTCCGGGCCAGTATCTGCAGGAAATCAGAATTTTAAGAGCCAAGGAACTATTAGCCAATACCGATCATACTCTTTCCTATATAACAAAGGAAACCGGTTATCATGATACCACCGTATTTTATAAAGCATTTAAAAAGCAAACCGGAATTTCACCCGGCAACTGGCGGGAAGAAAGCAGGGGAATGAGCAAATAGGTACTCTCAAACAATTAATATATAACGAAAAAACAGACAAAAAACCACCCTCCTGATAGTATTAATCGATATCTATCAGGAAAGTGGTATATTTACAAAAGCATTCAATACTTACTTATCATTTTAGATTTTCTCAAATCGGTCTACATCCATTACAAAAATGGTTGCGCCTCCAACGTTAACCAAAACCTGCATGGAGGTATATTCAGCCGGTCCGACGGGATTGGATATTATCTGCTGACGCGGTCCGCATTCTTTTTTCACAACACTTATAACCTCTTCTACTTTCTCTTCTTCTGTGCCAATCATTAGGGTAGTATTTCCTTCCCTTAAAAATCCTCCGGTAGAAGCCAGTTTCGTTACATAAAAACCTTGTTTATTCAACCCTTCCATTACACGACTGCTGTCAACATTGCGTACAATTACGTAGATTAGTTTCATAGAATCCCATCCTTTCAACATTATAATCGATTTGCAAAGCATTTGTTAATTCAGAAAAATTCTTTACTTCTGTCTTGCATTTTCGTTTTTCTTCATGTTCCTTACCCTATCAATGGTATCCCCAAACTTAAACTTTTCGTTGTGTTACAATTAATTTATACATATTGCCTTTATCTAATTTAATTATAGTATATCAGGATTGGAAAGTAAAGTTTAAAAAGGGTTATTTTACTTTTATCCATTTCTTGTTTGTAATTTAGGTAGTTTAACAATTATTATATTGTAATATAGGTATTCCAGTTATTAGGAATACCTATATCATAGCCTATAATATAAAAACTTGCCATTAAAAATTACTATAACCTAAACAGACAAATAACTTTTGGAGATTAAATCCAATGCATTATCTGAATAACCCACCTTATAGGACTTGCGAAACTCATGATCTGAAAAACCTTAGGCATGTTTTCTACTGCTACAAACGTTCCTCCAAGTAAGGACAGAATAACTGCCAAACCGGATGCGGAAATATTGGCATTCATATCATTTTTAATTACCCCGCAAAGAAAGGCTGCATAAAGGCAAGCAACAACGGCTATAAAACCTGCTATTAAAACTGTTTGGACCGGCTTAAGCTCCCATTTTTTACGGATCTCATTTTGACTACTATATCTCCTCACCGGATATCTGAACCATTACCGTGGAATAGGCAGGTATTGACACTTTTACAGTATTTCCTGAGATTGTAACCGTGCCGTCCATTTCTGTTCCTACTATGTCGATTAGACCTGCTTTTTTAGGTTCCTGGTTAAATTCTAAATTAACTTCTGCCCTCTGTCCGCAGATTTCCGATATCCTTACAACCAGTTTTCTATTTAATCGGAAAATTCCCGATACGACTGCATTTTGAGTTTCATTCAGTAACCCCCCATTTATTTTCAGCATACTTTCTGTTAAGGGTAAAGTTCCTTTATGAACGTTTCCTGATTGAAACAACAGCGGGTGGAGGAACCTAGAAACCAGGGTTTGTAAAATTACAGGATTCTTCTCACAAATTCCGGCATAAAGCGTAATATTATGTATTCCTCTCTCCGGATAAGGATCTGGATTTGTCGTGGAATTAATTAAGGTGCAGCTTAATCCGTCCTCACTGCCCCGATACCCATATTTACAGTCGGAAGCCAGGAAAACAGCTTTGCTGCTTTTTTCATCCAAGGCTGCACCAAAGGTAAGTCCGGGTACATCCAATTGCATTCCCCTCCTGTACTGAACTCCGCCGGGCACATCATATAGGAAGTTATCTGTCTCTTTTAACGGCAAATGGTACAGGAGTACCGGTACCGGTTCTTTATCCCTGCTTACTTCATGCCAGTCAATCTCCAGATGAATCGTTAAAGCCCTTGCACCCTCTTCTAAAAATACTTCAGTCTTAACCAGAGAATTTTTCACTGTTTGTTCCACTGTAAAACCTTGACGCAGGTTCCCCTTTTCCATCGTTATCTTTGTGGTTTGAAAACAATCCGACTGGATATCGGTATATCTGCCTATCTGCCATGCACTGGAGGAATCCCGTTCCGTCGTCAAATACCTAAGTCCGCCTCTTTCCTTATCTTTTAATAATTCTTTTCCGGTTTTTTTATCATTTAAGGAGATCAGAGAACCATTTTTAAAGTCAAATTCTGCACGAAGGAATTTATTTTCCAGAATGATATTTTCCGTCGGTTTATTGGTTCTTACAGAAGGCTGTAAATAAATCTGATATTCTTCCGCTTCTTTTTGTGAAAGCACAATCGTAGTAAATCCGAAGGCAGGAGCCTTAACTTTTACCAATACTCTGAAATATTTATGATCCCAGTAAGTTTTAGGCATGGTATCAATTAACTGTATCGGAATTTCTTTTCCATTTGTATCCTGTGCATAAAGATAACGCAGATCTCCCGTATAATCCCATACCGTCAGCAGACAGTTATCTTCCCTGTCGCAGGCCGTTACGTTAAAGATATGATAAATCCTGGTTAGTCCGGCGCCCTGTTCAGGGGCAGGAATACCTTTTAAAGCTGTTATTCCATAACCGGCGCCCGCACCCTCTGACTGAGAATAAGCTTTACTCTCTACCGGGAGGCCCTCCTCCATAGAGATACCGGAGGTATCAATATTACCGGCTAATGCCTGCATTGCAAAGGAAGCTCTGGTGCCGGCAGTTGCGATTGAATGAGATAGCAATCCCATTGCATGTTCCCTGCTTTCCTGAACACAGGATCCGGTTAAGATATCATGGAAGTGGGTGAACAGCATACTCTGCCATGCCGACTCATACTGCACTGATTGATACGGGGTATGAAGTATGCCATTTGCAAAAGCATCCAGACACTCTGCCTCATAAAGGCCGTTCTCTGCATGACGGTTTCCCAGTTTCAAACGGCTTTGGGTTGTATAACATCCCGGAAATATAAAATTAAGTTCCTGTTCCACTACCGGAATCTTATCCCTTACTGTCTCTGCCGCTTTAAAATAATCATGGAAAGTACCGAACCGTAATTGAGGAAATACAGGCCATTCCATCATTTCTATTGCTCGTTCTAAATCTTTACGAGTTGGGCCGCCGCCGTGATCACCCACTCCATAAACCACAAGTCCGGTCTTAAGTCCACCGGAGCGTTTCGCCACATCGATTAATCCGATGGCTGGCAGCGGAGTTATTCCGCTGTTATACCAATACTGTTCCCGGTACACCAGAAGTTCCTTACCGGACTTTGAACGCCAGCGGTATAACGCATTATCTCCGTCCAAGCCCCTGCAGTGATAATAATATTTTACCCCGCCTAAGGTGTCTAATTCCGGTAAATGAGCGGAATGGCCGAAAGTATCCGGTGAAAAATCGATATCAAGGGAAGCTTCTTCCACCTCCCAATGTTCCTTTAAGTACTTTTTGGTATAATAGATATGGTTTAATAACGATTCGGCTGACGGCATATTTTTATCTGTTTCTACCCAGGCAGAAGCAGTAATTTCCCATCGTCCTTCCCTGATTCGCTGTTTCATTTTCTCCTTTAATTCAGGTGCATAGTCCTCAATGATTTTATAAACAGCCGCCTGGGATTGGGAAAAATGAAAGTCAGGATACTCCTCCATCAACTTTAACATAGTCTGAAAAGTTGCTATGGTTGCGGCAACCGTCTCCTGCCAGCCCCACATCCAGTTCATGTCAATATGGGCATGAGCCGCTAAGATAAGTTCATATTCTTTCGCGACACCGGAAAGGGGTAACAGCATCTGTTCCGCTTCCTTGCAAGTATTAATGGTAAGTGCCCCCTCATTATTCATCTTATCCAAAAGATAATCCAGAGTTTGATGCAGAATACCATCATATTTTCCATTAAGCTCTTTCGAAAGCCGGATTGAGAATTCTATCTCTGCTAATATTCTTCTATTCCACGCATTTGGCATGGTTATTCCATAAAATTCTTCCATTGGCTGGCCAAAGGTTTCCTCGTAATGATATTTTTCACGATTTCCTCCAACCTGCCGCTTTAACCTGGTGTATTTTGCCGCCGGATATATCAAATTTTCTTTCACTCCTAAACCTCCTTATTCAAAGTTTTTTGAACAGTATCAGTTGTATGGTATACAGCATGTAATTGCTTGATTTGCAATTACATTGATGCATATTGTTAATACCGAATAAAATTATAATATAAACAACTCATAAAATATATAGTTTATTGGTAAAAACTGATAAATAAATAGTTCTGTTACTATAATTAATTTACTTCATAGTCGGTAAATAATTAATCACTCCATAATCAGGCTGTAGATAAATCACTTAATAATTAAGCTGTTATGAACATACTAATTCATTATTTATAAATACCGTCAATCTTTATCAGCTGGTTCCTGCTCTCATAACTTATAAGGACTGTTCTGGATGATTCATCCCATATAAAATCAACCGGTACCGGATTATCTTTTTCGTCCTCTGCTTTCACGGATACTACCTGTCTTGGCAGCCTTACCCTAAGATATGCTTTTATATGGTCAGCCGCTTTTACTTCCATGGAAAAACCACTGCCCTCCTCTGTTTCTTTCAGGGAAAATACCCTGGCCGAACAGCCAATAACCCGGTATTGAATTCCCTCTATTTTAGCAAAGTCAAATAATATGGCATTTTCGTCTTCTTTCAGTTGTTTTTCCGTAATGATCTTATAGTCATTCTCAAGCATATTGGCAAACAAGCCGTGGAAAGTATGTAACTTCGATGGATTAGATATATCACTTTCATCCATAACAGCGGAAATGATATACGGGCCCCTCCTGATGGTTAACTGATTCGTATATTCCCAGGAACGGTTGTTTATAGCTAACAATTCTTTCATACGTTTTCTGAATTCTTCCGCTAATCCCTTAGAGGTACATAATTTAGCAGGAGCCATATTCCAAATTAAACTATATCCCTTTCCAACTTCAAAAATGCCGTCTTCCGGTCTACGGGGCATCCCAAGCATCTCGAATAAATGCTCTGCTGGATTCTCATACCCCGAACTATTTTTATCATCGGTCAGGGAACGGTTCCACCAGCCGCTTATTCTGTGGTAAGGATCACTGCCGTCGCCGATATACATTAATGACCCTCCGTTTTTAACCCATGCCGCAAGGGCATTATTTACATCGGGTGATTCCGGTTTGATATACTCATAACTTAGAATTAATGTAGTATAATCATCCAGATAACCGGGAAACCGCCTAACATTATCTAATTGAACCGGCCTGATGGGAAGACCGTATTTTAGCAAAGGTAAAACCATACCGAAAAAGTTTGGAAAAGCAACGCTTTGTATCAATGCAAGATAAGCCTCCTTATCACCAGCCACCGCTTCCATATATGCTTTACTTTCTATGGAACAATCCTCTCCATTGTGTTCCCTGTCTTTGAATTCCCGTATTGTTTTTTCCATGGTTATAATATTTTCTTCCGGTACGATACCATCCGGATAACTTCTCTGGAATAACCCGGAATCCGACATAAATACTCCGATACCGCCGTCGATTCCATCAAAAACATAATCCGTCTGATCCATATCTCCAAACAACTGCACCATACTGCTAAGTAACGTTGCATATTCCTTAGGAATTGCTTTTGCTCCCGGCATATTCGTGGTAGGGATGGTTCCGCCTGCAAGGCCTGCTTTACGCGGAAATACGCCGTTAAATACTCTTCTTGGCCAGGGACAGATTTCATAGGTATGGACAGCCGGATGTAAAAGGGATGCTACTGCTGTCTTAAGATAATTGAAGCGGTAATCCTCCCAGGTATATTCCGGATTGTCTTCGATGGGGTCATGAAGAAACCACATTCTTCTGCCGGTTCCCTTAACAAGTTCCTGCATAATACCATATTCCAGATAAGCGGTTTCAAAGGTCCTCTCTTTCACGATTCCCTCAAAAACATTGGCAGTTCTGCTGGTGCCGGTCCAGACCTGAGCAATGTAACCGTCGACTGCCGGCAAATCTATTAGTGCCCCCTCCGGACTGATAATTTTCCACTGGGTGTAATTCACAAGGCTGTGGGTAGGAATATAAAACCGCAGAACACGGTTATATTTTGTTAATGCATATTCTTTCAGAGACGATCCGATACGGCCGATTGCTCTGGTATAAAGATATGCTTTTAACTTTGCACATTTATACCTGGCATCAAGACCGGTGTGGGGCGGCTGCCAGGGTTCCCTGTAATAAAGCAGGTATTCCCGCTTAAAGCTTTCAGAATAACCGCCATGATCCCAGAATTCCGGTTCCTCCATATGGATTGCTTCCACACCCGCATCTACGGCAACCTTGAGTTTTTCTGTCAGATAGTCGATGAAAGCAATGGCAGGAGACATATAAGGTACCTCTTTTCCATGTTTGATATGTTTCCCATACCGGTCCATCTGACTCTCATCCCAATGGTTTCTTTCATCATATTTTCCATACAGATAATCCTGATATTCTCCCCAGGATATACCTGTCATTAAATGAACCACATATCCTTTTTCACGAAACTGCCGTACCCTTTCCGGCATGGTAGCATCGATGCCATAGACCATAACAAAATCACATTGTATATCAATATTTGGCTCCCACGGTGCACTCTCCTGGTAACCGGTAAGTTCTTTCGTTCGTTCCCTGATATAAGCCATTTATTTAACCTCCTGTTAATATTTTGTAATCCAGCTAATTAATACTCCTTGTTTTCTGTGAAAAATACATAAAGCAGGAGCTGCTGCAGAATAGATAACAACAATACTTACGTGTTATTACCGAATTGTAAGTATACGTATATTATTTCTTATTATTGCAGCAGCTCCTTACATCAATTAATCCAGTATATCATCCCTGGATTTTGCACATTCGTTAACAAATTTAAGGTAATCTTTAAAGATACCGTTCTCCTGGGTTAATAAATAGTTCTGATAGTCTTTTAATATAGCGCGTGCCTCCTCTTCCGTTCCTGCAAAATATGCACGCTGAGTATAATCATCTCTAGTTGTACCTTCAAAAGCAAACTTCTTTACAACATCATAATTCTCGTATTTAATAACAAGCCCTGTTAACGGATATCCGTTTACACGTTCAACCGGACGGGCTTTTTTATAAGCTACCTGCTCCGGAACGGCTGCATCCGCATCACCTGGATTGATTTCTCCCCACCAGGTAAAACGTTTATCTGCCTGAAGAGTACGGCCTAAGATATAAGTAATACCTTTCTGGCGTAATTCTTCGTCAACCGTAGCATCCCCTGCTTTCTTTCTTTCCAGTATATCTGCATTTAAACGCGGCTGTCCTTTATCATTCATAGTATAGGTATCTCCTTCAATACCATACTGACACAGACGGGCACCCTCTTCACTGTTGACATAATCAAGATAAGTTAAAGCTGCATCAATATTAGAGCAGGAAGTCGGGAAAATGATTGCAGGTGATCCGTTACGTCCGTTTTGTTCAAGCTGTACAAGGGGTGAACCATCCTTATAAGTCATCGGGCCTACCGGTATATAACGCATATCCGGATTTGAACTATATAAACCGGTGAGTTTTGTGGAATTAATAACGGACCCGAACTGAGCGGAAGCAAACAGTGCGGTACCATTTCCCACTTTTTCATCTGCCTGGGCATCCGTTTGTTTAAAGCATTCCACATCCATTAATCCCTTGTTTACTAATTTCCAGATAAACAGTTCTCGGGTAATCCAGTCATCCGTAAGGTATTTGTAAGTATATGTGCCGTCTGCCTGTTTTACATAATCAGTAAATTGTTTTTGTGAATAATTAATAGAATAACCTGTACTGTCCCAGCCGTTATGATAGGTGGTAGCTACGATACAATCATTTCCATTGGCATCTTTAAAGCCATATTCTTTTGCTTTTTCCATAAAATCATATAATTGATCTGCAGTTTTTATGGTAGTTGGATCAATTCCTAAAGTCTTTGGTACATCACCGCGGACAAATACACCGTAAGTCCAGTTTGTAACGTCGGCATCATCCCCGGGAGTTTCCTGGGGCAAAATATAGCGGTGACCCCCAAAGCCTTCAAAATCCAAATCATTTTCCAGGTAAGACTGTGAAACTATACCAATATCATAAGCATTGGCAAGATTGGGATATTTACCAATTAAATCTTCTATAGGAAGTAAACGCCCCTCCGTGGCTGCTTTTTTAATAACTGCTGTTTCACCGGCATCTCCCCCCCAATAGGGAGCATTAATTATATCGGGCATATCACCGGAAGCAAACATAAGATTTAACTTTTCTGTCTCACTCATCATGATCCCTTCGTATTCTACCGTGACACCGATTTTATCCCTGATTGCGGTAGCAACCTCATTGTTGTATTGATCTGCTGCTGTTTTAAATCCCCCATTCCAACATACCAACATCTTCAATTTGACATCATCAAATTTCTTACTTCCCGTATCAGCTGACGTTTCTGCAGGCTGATCCGTACTTTCACCGGTAACAGTTGAAGCATCCGAAGCAGCTGGTTTTGCTTCCTCGTTGGTATCCTTGTTCCCTTTGTTACAACCTGATAACAGTGATAGTATCATTACCATTGTTAACAGAATTCCAAGAAAACGTTTCTTCATAATTACTCTCCTTTCATTAATCGATGTTTCATAGGAAATTACGAAACTATATAGTTTTCCGAATATACCATACAATTGATACGAATTTCAGAGCTTCAGTTACCCTGTGTGTAAGATTCAGCTCTGAAATTGTATTAATTGCATGGTATAGGAAATAATAGTGGAGTTTCGCAATTACCTAATAGATTTCAGGTAATCTTGTTCCCCAATTACCTGTAAATGTATGTTTAACAGCATGTTCCTCATTTCATGCCGTACATACCGGTTAACCTTTGATCGAACCAATCATTACACCCTTAACATAATATTTCTGCAAAAATGGATAAACCACAACGATGGGCATGGTAAGAATCATAACAAACGCCATCTGTAAGGATTGGGTTGTAAAACTGGTCATAGTGGATAAATTCGTCTCCTGACCGAGTTTAATGGTAGATGTTGTCATTGACTCGCTTAAGAGTTTCTGTAAAAGCGTAGCCGCAGGATAAAGTGCTGTCCGGCTCTGATAATAAGCTCCCGTAAACCAGTCATTCCAGTGACCCACGCCAATAAATAAAGCTAAAGTTGCTATAATCGGCTTGGACAATGGAAGATAAATCCCAAAAAGTATCTTTCCTTCCCCTGCTCCGTCAATCTGGGCAGATTCCCGAAGTTCATAGGGAATACCATCGAAGAAAGTCCTCATTAACAGGAAATTAAAGAAACTGTAAATTCCCGGGATGATATATAGCAGAAAACTCTTTGTAAATCCCAAATCACGCAGCAGCATATAATAAGGTATCATTCCGCCGCCAAATATAGTAGTGAAATAGAAAAAGAATGTGAAAAATGTCTTGCCAGGTAAGGTTTTTACACTTAATGCATAAGCAATCAGGGATGTAAAAAATAAACCTAAAAATACACCGATTAAGGTCCTGGATACGGAGATATTTAAAGAAGAAAAAATTCTGGGATCCTGGAAAGCATGGGTAAAATTTTCCAATGTGAATTCCCTGGGCCAGAAATATACACCGCCCCGTACAAAATCCCTTCCGGTATTGAAAGAGGCTACCAGTACATACCAAAATGGATATAACGTAATAAATCCAAAAGCTGCAAGAAAGAGATAATTAAAAATTTCAAATATTTTTCTGGACCTGGATTCTTTTATTTTCATAATAGAAGACTCCTTTCTATTTTATTCTTCCAAGGATTTGGGTATCAAAGTCCTCTTAGTGTAGATTATGAATACAGTGTATATATATTCAATTTAGCGTCGACCGACCGAGGATACTGCTTATATTTGTCAAGACTCTGACCAAAAATCAAGCCAGGCGACTTGATTTTAAGTCGTTAGAGGTTTGTAAAAAATATAGTATTCGAGAAAAAGGCAGCTAAATAGAATATATATACGCTCGTATTCATTCAAAACACTTTTTTGGGTTTGACACCCAAATCCTATCAATCTACCAAATACTGACTTCCATAAATTTCCTGGTTATTTTATTCGTAAGAACCATCAGGGCAAAGGCAAACGCAGATTTAAACAAACCGATCGCTGTTGCATATTCAAACCTTCCGTAATTCAAACCGGTTTTTAAAACAAAAGTATCCAAAATCTCCGATATCTGATTATTAGCAGGCTGCTGCAATAACAGAATCTGGTCAAAACCGGCATTTAAAATACCTCCAACTGCAAAGATAAACATAATACCTATTGTCCCTTTAATAGAGGGCAGTGTTATATGCCAGGTACATTTTAGACGACCCGCTCCGTCTACGGTTGCTGCTTCATATAATTCCTGATTTACTCCGGAAAGAGCGGAAAGATAAATGATGGAGCCCCACCCTGCGTTTTTCCAGATATCAGACAGAACAACCATGGGATAGAAAAATTCCTTTTTTCCCATAAAAAAGACGGCTTCCATTCCTAAATCCTTACGGAAGTTATTAATAATTCCTCCATAGGGTGTAAAGATAACGGTCATTAAGCTCACTACTACAACCCAGGACACAAAATAGGGAAGATAACTCATGGTCTGTACCACTTTTTTAAACTTTTTTCCTTTTACTTCATTAAGTAATAAAGCTATTATAATAGGGGCAGGAAAACCAAATATAATTTTTAAACCGCTGATTATAATGGTATTTTTCATAACCATCCAGAAATCAGGTGAATGGATGAAAGTTTTAAAATGCTTTAATCCGGCCCACGGGCTTCCCAGAATCCCTAAATTGTAATTATAATCTTTAAAAGCCAAAAGTGCGCCATACATAGGATAATAACAAAACACCAGCAGCAAGACCACACACGGTAAAATAAATAAATATAGCAATTTATGTCTTTTAATTTGCCGGAATATATTCTTGTAACGGTCAGGTCCCGTCTTTATCCCGGTAGAAATAGTTTTCATATCATCCTCTCCCTTCCAGATGCTAATCACTTGCTGTTTGTTTATGTTCCCTTTTCATTTACTATTTTACTGATTTATTTGTACCAATCACATCAATTATTTTAATATTTTTTATGCACTATTTTAATTTTATTATTTCTTTTGCACAAAAAATACTCTCTAATCATTGATTTAGAGAGTATTTTGACGAACTTATTTTTACACCTTACCTTTTTTGTTGTAATTTTTCACGGAACTCAGATGGTGTACATTCCTCATATTTTTTAAAGGTTCTCATAAAATAACTTAAATTATTAAAACCACAGTTTTCAGCAATATCCATAATACTTAGCCTCGTATCTGCCAGTAATTTCTTAGCATAATCCATTCTCAAAGAAATAATATGCTTTGATATGGTAACACCAAATTCTTTTTTATAAGATGCCGAAAGATAACCCAATGAAATACAAAACTGTTTTGAAAGAAAATGTGTACTTAACTGGCTGTTCATAAAGTTACTTTCAATAAAGATTTTTACATTTTTTAATACCGATCTGGCATTATCCGTTACCGCCATCCATTGGTCAAGCGCAGCTGTAATGGTTCTGCAGAGATTTTCAATCAATTCTTCACGGCTTTCAAACTGATCAATGATGCTGCCGGACAAGGTTTCGGTTCCAAGCATGGATACCACGCTTCCGCCAGCCTTTTTTATGGAATTACGCGCCAGGATACACATTAGTTCTACATATAACATACGAATATGCAATGCAGTTCCGGGCCGGTCTGAAGAAAAAATTCGGCGGACCGTATCCAATGTCTGATTTAAATCTCCGGCTGCTAAAAAATTCTGATATAGCTTAATCTGTTCCTCCGGAAGATGTATTACGGCATGTTTCTTACATTCAGTCCAGAAGTAAATTCCTCCTTTCGAATTACCCTCCGATGATAAACGAAGATCCAGTGCTTGTCTGGCCTGAGTTATAAGACTTCCGGATACGGATTCTTCCAAACCGGAAACTCCCATATGTATGGTTCCCTCCGCTTTACAATGGATTTTCCGGTATATATCATTTAATTTTTCATTCAGTATATGGGAAGCTTTCTTTTTATCGGTAACAGGAGATGCTGCAATTAAAATAATCTGCTGTTTCTGCATGAGTTGGTTAAAAATAAGAAAATACTCTCCTCCGATGTCCCGGACAATTTCCTGTACCATTTTACGGAACTGTTCTATATACAGGTTATCTTTGTCTGTGACTTCCGTTTGATTTTGATTCATCTGTATGATACTTATCTGAAAATATTCTGCTTTTCCTGGCAGCATAACAGTTTCAGGAAAATTAAGCCTGGTTTCCATTCCGTTTAGAAAAGCAAATAATTGCTCTTTCTGACCGACATCCAGTTTTTCATCCACATTCTTATCATATTGCATGGGAAGTAACAGCATATTTCGCTGATTCATTACTTTTGAGACGGCATTAGAGAGCGCCGTATTTAATTCCTCCTGCCTCACCGGTTTTAACAGGTAATCCACCACATTAAGTGCAATGGCTTCCTTGGCAAAAGAAAACTCCGAATATCCTGATATAAGGATTGATGCGATATTCGGGGAGCCGGTTCTGGCTGCCCGTACCAAATCGATTCCGCTCATTTCTCCCATTATAATATCCGTTAGAAGAATATCCGGTTTGTATTCCTTAATCATATTCAGAGCTTCTTCGGCTGAAGCAGCCTCCATTACCCATTTATAATTAAATCCACTGCGGCTGACTTTATATAAAATGTCCCCCCTGGCAAGTTTTTCATCATCTGCAATTAAAATACTAAACAATCATCCTACCTCCTAATTAACTGATCTTCCTGGTAATTGCGAAACAAAGATATCGTATCTATATACCGTATAATTCATATTTGATTCAGAGCTGAATCTTGCTCTAAAGGCAACTGAAGCTATGAAACAAATATGAATTGTATGGTATATTTTCAAGTGGATAGTTTCGCAATTACCTTATCCTTTTATGCAGGGTAAACGTACCAGCACACTTACCCCCATCCCCTCTCCGTTACTGATAATCTCCAGGCCATAACCTTTCCCGTACCTCAATCTGATACGTCGGTGTACATTTAGAATTCCGATACTGCCATTTGCCCATACGGAAGCCGTCATCTGGGATTCCGATTCCATTATTTGGTCTTTTATTTCCATTAATTTATCGGCAGTGATACCTTTTCCATTATCATTGATATAAATAACAAGATCTTCATCTGATTTTTCGGCCGATATATGCAGCTGTCTGTCACCTTTTCCTTCCGTCATTTGATTTTTAAAACCATGTTTAAAGGCATTTTCGATTAACGGCTGTAATATAAGTTTTGGCACCTGGTAATCATACAGGTTTTCATTTATATCTATTCTATATGTAAAAGCATTCTGGTATCTTATACTCTGTATATATAAATAGTCCGATATATTCTTAAGTTCATCCCGTAAGGTCACATGCTGTCTGGTTACATCCGACGAATACCGAAACATTGCGGAAAGTGATGAAATCATCTCTACCGTACTGTCTGCTCCCTCGATACCGGCCATTGCAGAGATCGTATTTAAGGTATTATATAAAAAATGGGGATTGATACAGGCCATTAATGCCTCCTGATGTGCAGCCATTACCTGCATTTTAGCCGTATACTCATCCTGTATCAGACTTTGAATCCGCCCTTGCATCTGCAAAAGATGGTTATCTATCTTTGCAAGTTCATCCTTTCCACCGATAGGCTCGGGCAGCTCTACATTTTTTTCATCAAACTTGTCCATTCTGACAAGTAAGGTTTTTAATCTTCTGTTATAAATCCAATTGGATAAAATAAGTAAAAGCATCATACCTAATATGATGATTGAAGTGGCATAGATAATACCTATTCCGCCGGTCCCTTTCATTTGTTTCTGGTTAAACAATAATACGGCGGTCACATCAATCAAATCTATCTGGCTGGTTAAAGCCATATACTGTACTGTCTCCCCTTTGCTGTTAACTAGAGAAACTTTTTCCGGTAAGGCCATTCCGTTTCGTGTAGTTCCATAGATTCTTCTGATCTGCCTGTAATAGTTATCTTTTTCATCTACCTGTGTTAAATAATCATAAATAATGTTGCCCGTTTTGTTATCAAACAGATACACCCCAGTTTCCGCTCCATCTGAGGGCATAAAGAGGTTTGCAGTATCTACGGTAATGGTCTGGCAGCAATATCCTTGCCCCCATGATCCAACGGCTGAATTAAAATTATTTATGATTCCTGCCAATGTCAGATGATTAGACCTGGTCACATTAGAATAACTGAACCACCATTGCGGACTGCTTTGCATCAGTTTTATAAACCATGATTCATATTGTACTTTTTTAATGTTCCAGAAATAATAACCGTCGGCGGGCAAATAAGTATATAATCTATGGCTGAGTACTTCCTGTGACTGATAGAGAAAAAACGTCATTTCACTGATACTCTGCCCTAATTTATTACTAAGGGTTACCATCTCCGTACGGCTTACATTATTTCTGAAAATATTATCCCTTAGATCGTTGCTCATGGAAACTACACCCATAGCCGTGATATAACTGGCTAATTTTTCATTTATTGAAGAAACATAAACATCCGCAGATTGATGGTACATCTCATTAAATTCCTGATTGACCTTAATGACATAATTACGTACGATATAACCCATACTTAAGGAAGCGCTGAAAACAATCATAACGGTAAGCAAAAGCATAGACCGCATAGAGGTAACTATAAAAAATTTTTGAACCCAATGTTTTCCGGTTTTTTTTAAGTGATTTCTATGTTTTTTTATCATAGACTATCCTTTCAAATAAACTAATTATATGGTATATCCGAAAGAAAAATTATTCCTAATTACTTAAACGGTAATTATTTTTATATGTCGTTAATTCACTTTCAGCCAGTAAATTATAACATTTTATTACATATGTTTCCATAGGTTATTTCCAATTAGTCACAAAAATGTTAGCGTTAATTTTTATAAAAAAAAGGCTGTGCAAATTTGCAACAGCCTATTTCAATATTTTGGGAGTTTATAATTTAAATAATAATTATCTTGATTTCATAGTTTTCCTTAGTTCAGTTAACCATTCTGCTGACATGGAAAAATTTATATGATTTGTTTGTTCCAGTGTTTCAACCAATTCAGCCGGAAAATTCTGTCCTCCGAAACCAGCCCCGCATATCCCGCATCCCATAGCGCCAAGGGTATCGGTATCTCCTCCTATGTTTGCACAGTACCGGGCACATTTTATAGGATCACCTTTCGCCAAATAAACCAATGTCAAAGCTGCAGGAACGCTTTCTGTTATAGGAAGTCCGGTTCCAATTACATCATATATTTCATCCAGAATCTTATCTGAAGATTGCTTTTCCCGTTCCATGGAATCGACAATTCTTTTGCCCATTAGAATCCTCTTCCTAATTGAAGCACTTGCCACATCAAATCCGTACTTTATACCAATTTCAGCTGCCTCACATGCTGTTTCTAACAGTTTTTCCATAGAACTGCCACCTGAAACCATATAGGAACCGGCAGCTGCTATTGCACTGGCACCACTTATAGCTGCCGATGTATTATGGGTCGGCAGGCATAGTTTATAAACTTCCTTAACCATTTCTTCCATATTCTTAACGGAATACACAAAGCCAATGGGTAGGATTTTCATGGCAGCTCCGTTAGTTATGCCGGTTTTCCCTGTTTCTTCAATCGGAGTACCCTCTTCCAACAGCTTAATTGCTTTTGAAGTACTGGGCCCTATTACAGCAATACTTTTATCAGAGGTTTTTGACCAGTGCTTTAACTTCTTAATATATAAATATGGATCTGCCTTACCTCTGTTTTCATATAACATCTCAATTACAAAAATAGTATTCATGGTATCATCGGTTACTTCGCCGGCCTTAAGCCCTTTTGATATAGCATTCTCATCCGGACCGGGTTTAAAAGAATGAATTTCACCAAAGTAATCTTTAATCCTTTTTCTGGACCACATTTCAGAGGGCATGCCAAACGCATCACCCAATGCAATTCCAATCATTCCTCCAAGAATTCTATCATAGATCATATCCATATTATGCTGTACTCCTTAATTTAAATTACTTTGATCTGAGTGTCAGTCAATCTAGCTTTACAAAATTTTTTATCTGTTCAACAGTCGGGCTATATCTGGCGCCTATTCCGGTACAGGTATAAGCCGCGCAATCCGTTGCTAATTTCATGGAGTTTTCTAAGGAATCTTTCTTTAGAAAGTAACTATATAAAAAAGAACCCAGATAGGAATCTCCTGCACCGGTTGTATCTACGCAATTAATTTTTCTGCAGGGAATCTCATATCTATTATCTTCTTTATCATATGCAACCGAACCTTTACTTCCTAAAGTAAATAATAATACACCACTGCAATATTTCCTTAATCTCTTTCTGCACTCTTCTAAATCCGTAGTATCCGTTAATGCATATAACCCCTCCTGACATGGAGCAAATACATCTGTATATGGTAAAACATTGAAAATATCTTCTTTTGATATACCAAAACCTTTCATTGTATCCAGTCCAGTCTGCATGTTAAAAGCCGTTTTTCTCCCCGATTCTTTAGCAGTTTTCAGTCCTTTTACTGCCGGTTCAAAAGGAAGTAAATCCGTATAAAATACTGCTGCAGTTTGAATGGCCTCCGTATTTACTTCATCCACGCCTAAGGTATGGAATACATCCCCTAAGTTAAGTAAAATAAATTTCTTTCCGGCACGGTCAATTACTATTTCCGTATGCAAAGTTGTGCCGCCTTTTTTGATAACCATGAAACTGGTATCAACGCCCTCCTGCTTCAGGTTCACAATAATTTCTTCTCCTATTTTGTCATCCGATACTTTGCCGACATATCCGCATTTTGCCCCGAGTCTGGCCATTTGAACGATTACATTGGTTCCACTTCCGCCCGGCGCATAGGCAGTATTTTCAACAATGCAGAAAGAATCTTCTCCCGGCAGTTTATCTACTTTCCGAAGTATATCCATAGCTAACGTTCCCAAACCAATAACATCCATACTTTACTCCTTTCAGGGACTGTTTCATAAGCCCCATAATCAATGTATCCTAATAACTTACTAAAATCTTTGAACAGCCTTACGATACTTGAAATTTATGAATACACCTTAATTTTCTGATAACTGCAATGGCTTCCATTCATTACGGAAACTCCAATGAAACCTTCCAGATAAGGATAATCTTTATCCGTATATTCCAAGGTTAAGGTGTCATTTATCACAGCTTTTATATGATTGCCGGAAACACTTACTAAAACCTTGTACTCCTCTCCTAAGTTCCAATAAAAATTGCTTTCAGTCAACGTTATATAGCCATTATCATTTTTTAATAAGGCTGCTTTATGGTCCGGTAATAACGCAATAGCGTAAGAACGAATTGCACCCTGTACACGGAAGTTCATGCCATGATGTTCTCCCAGCAGCGGCGTAAAGTAATATTCAGCCTGGTAATCTTTCCAGTTATAACCTCCGGTATAAGCTTCTGCAAAATCGGAACAGGTAAGGTGCAGACTTTTGTTCTGCAAGTACATCAGTCCTTTTAATCTGGTCATCTGACTGATTTCACGATGCAAACCGTTCCACTTTTCTTCCTCTTCTTTTGAGAAATCCAAAATATAGTCAGCTGCGCCGTCAGCATAGAGGTCATCAATAAACACTGTCAATTCTGTTCTTTCTCCATTGCAGCCGCAAAGGCTAAACTCAAAACCTATTTCATCAATCAGTCCGCCGTGGCTTTTTGGAATTTGAAACACTAATTCTTCCCATTCACCTTTTTTCAGTGAAACCGGCTCACCGGTTAATATCTCATTGCTTCTTTTTTCTCTGGCATATAAACGAACCTTACATTCCTTTCCATAAGCAGGCAGATACGCACTTCCATGAATGGTCTGTCCCGGATAAACTAAGGGTGAAAAGCATGGGTCATACCGGCTGTCATGAAAATCTTCCGGCACATAATATACTTTTTTGTAAACATAGATTTTATCACCGGGAACTGCCGGTTTCGCCATGATTTTTAAAGAATGATTTCCGGTATACGCAGTTTCCATACTGTTTTTTAATTCATATTCTAAAGTCTGGTTATCATTTTTACTATCCTTAACCGTGCGGACCCTTATGGCATGGGTAGAACCGGGATACTCAAAATGACAGGAATCCAGGCGTTTTTCAAACACCGTTTTAAAAGGTTCCGGAATTTCCTCACCGGCAATTTCATATGCAAGTTTTGCTATATAAGAAGCTCCGAAAGGTATATCCATAATATTTAAGGAACCAACAACACTGGAACATGCCACAAAATCATTAATTGGTTTTCTCCAGTTATCATAATCAATCCCTGTAAGGCCGCATCTGACACCCATTATAGTTGCTACATTTCCTACATTACAGTCCGTATCCCAGCCGCACATATTGGTAATTGTAATTGTTTTAGAAAAATCTCCCTCTCCATATAATAAACCAAGAATCATAACTGCTATATTGGGGATTATGTGACAGTTACCCGGGTATTTATCGTAGCCAAAATGATCAAAAATGTATCTAAAACAAATCCTCCAGTTTTCAGGGTTATTTTCATGATATTGAATCACCGCTTTCACAACTCTTGTATATTCACAATCTTCCGGTATATAAGTTAACCCTTTTTCTATTATTTTTCTGATATCCTGTTCCACAAAAGCATAACTGATGCAGGCAGCTATAAAAATCCCTCCGTACACACCATTACCGTCGTGGGTAACACTGGCTGCTTCTTTCGCATATTTTGCCGCCAGATCCGGATTACCGGCAGTAACCAGACCCCAGGTATCTATAAATATCTGTCCGCCGATTTGTTCCGCTATGGCAGCTCCATTTTGTTCTATACTTCCGCTTCTTGGTGCTTTTATTCCACTCCTGAGATTTAAATATGCCGTATGTTCCGTTGATACGCCATAACCGCCCCACCAGAAAAAGCCATGTTCGTAAGGTGCGTAATTTAAAAGTGCCTCCGCTACGTCCTGTGCTTTTAATTCCGATTTATCTTTTTTGTTTTCCATTGCTTTTAAGAAAAACAAAGGTCCGTTGCTGTCATCATCTGCCGCAAATTCATGGTAATCAACAGGATAATGATCTAATTCTTCATAGATGTTTTTAATTTTTTCGTAAGTCCATCCCTCAATTGGTGCACCTAAACGGATTCCAATTATTTTAGCAAGCCATCCGGCGTAAATTTTCTCAATATATGCTTCTTTCATGTCAGTTCTCCTTTACACTAAATATAATCTCTTTCCGGTCATACCTTAATTTAAATATCGGTTCTTTCCTTTTATCCTTTTACACTTCCGCTCGTCATTCCCTCAATAAATTTATTACTGAATATAAAGTAAAGTAATATAACCGGCATTATTGAAATCACACTCGCAGTATAAATTCTGGCCATATTGGAAGAATATTCTCCGGTAAACTTAATAAATCTTGTAGCCACGGTTTTTAATTCATCCGTTATAATAAAGGTATTTGACCATAGATACTCATTCCAGGTATTTACGAATACCAGCAATGCTACCGTTAAAAACATAGGTTTGGCAATCGGGAATGTGATTTTAAGCAAACTGCTTAATTCACTGCATCCGTCAATTTTAGCCGCTTCTTCCAGTTCTCTCGGGATTCCGCCAAGAAAAGTGCGAAGTAAAAGCATATTAAACGGAATCTGCATCGCAGTATATACAATAACCAGACTAAATCTAGTATCTAATAGTCCCAGCTTATTCATACAGAAATAATCAGGAACTATGTATAAAAAACCAGGCAGGGAAATTGCTACAAAGAAATATGCCGTAAAAAAACCTCTTAGTTTAAAATGCAGTTTACTTAAAGAATAAGCACCCAGGCCAACTACAGTCAAAACAATAATAATAGTACATCCCCCTATCAGGAAACTATTAAAATAAGCCCTTGCATATCCACCGATTTCCCATGCATCCTTATAGTTATTAAACACCCATTTTGGCGGTAAACCAATCGGCATGGTTTTTACATCAGCATCCGTTTTAAAGGAGTTAATCAGAACCTGAAGCAAAGGATATGCGGAAAAGACAAGCATCAGTGTGAGAAAAATATACTTGAGACCCTCCATTATATTCTGTTTAATTTTCTTCTTACTCTTCATCTTCCATGCCCCCTTTTTTGCTTATATACCTCTGAATAAAATAGAAAATAAGACAAATACCGCTTTGTACAACACACAGAGCATTTGCATATCCTGCCCTATATTTGGTAAATGCATTCTTATAAATCCAGGTGGCTAAAATCTCTGTGGAATTAGCCGGTCCGCCATTGGTCATAACATATACATAATCAAAGGTTAAAAATGACCACATAACAGTCATAATTAAAACAAACGCTATGGTTGCCTTAATTCCGGGAATGGATACATGCAGTAATTCCTGGAAGCGGTTTGCTCCGTCAACTCTGGCAGCTTCATACAACACAGGATCCACCTGCTGTAATGCCCCCAGGAAAAGAACCATAACAAATCCCCACCAGTGCCAGTTGTCTACAAAAGCTACGGAGTATAGTGCTATTTTGGGATTGCCCAGCCATAAGGTATCGGCTAATGAAGTTAACCCTGCTTTATCCAAAAATAAATTGATGCCGTAATAGGGATTCATATATGCTGTGAATATTTTACCGGCAACCGCTGCGGAAATAACATATGGGATAAAATATACCACCCGATAAAACATCTGTCCTTTTTTGATTCTGCTCACTATAATAGAAACAATAAAACCGATTATGATAGGGACTGTTATAAATATTACCAGCCACTTTAAATTATTTATAATAGCTATCTTAACAACAGTATCCTCTGTAAAAATTTCAGTGAAATTATCCAGTCCAATAAAAGTAGCATTGCCGATACCGTTCCAATCAAATAATGACATGGCTAAAGTACTTAAAGATGGCAGTGATACAATACAAAAATGTATAATAAAAGCCGGTAAGATAAATAAATAAGGTACATAACTCTTCTTTCTCATAGTTCTTTATCACTTTCCCCTTCTAAAGTAGTAATACAAAAATCTGCTCCGGGTTGTCATCTAACGTTAACAAACGAGACTGCTGTAAAATTTTCTGAATATAGACCTACAAGACATATTCCTTATACAGGTTTAATATCATAAAGATTTTGCAACAGTCCCATTCGTTTGTAATTATTTAATTACTTCACAGCATTAGGGCACCGTCGGTGCAGTTCCATCTGCTACTGCTGCATCTACAAATTCCTGCACTTTAGTCATATAATCTTCTACTGACAGGCTTCCAAGGAAGAGTGCATCTGTATTTTCATTCATATATGCCCGCGCATCTGCAGGGAAAAATGTCCAGGAACAATAACCAACATTACCAGCTGCCATTGCTTCTTCCATGGTTACATAAATATTATATAATCTTTCATCCATGCCCTTGCCTTCACATTGCTTAATAGAAAATTCCTTTACGGGATAAGGACAATAACTTGCTTCAACAACCCCTTTTTCCATACGATCCATATCAGTAAATAAATAATTAAGTATTTCCGCACATACGTCCGGGTTCTTAGAATTTGTATTAATTGCATATCCGCCTGAGCTGGCGATTGGTAATACCGGTCCCACTCCCTCTTTCATCTCAAAAGGTGTTGCACAGCTCCAATTACAATCAGGATAAGAAGAAATTAAGCTGGAAGCTGCCCATGTTCCATTAATCATCATAGCAGCTTTTCCCTGGGCAAATAATGCTATCATATCATCACCTGTAATAGATTGGGATGCTTTATCTCCTATGTAACCTTTCTGCCACCAGTCTGCCATTAACTGAATACCTCCCGCAACTGATTCATCCGTCATTGGCGTTTTACCCTCCAGTGCACTCTTTAATACTTCAGGTCCCGAAAATCCGCTCATAAACGTGGAATACAGCCAGTCAACAGCACCTACATAATTGGAATTACCAAAAGAAAACGGGATAACATCATTTTTTACCATATCTTCCATAAGTGGTTCCGCTTCTGATATAGTAGTAGGAATTTTCCATCCATGTTCATTAAATACATCATTGTTATAATAAATTACCATACTCTCATACCCTGTTGGTAATGAATACAGCTTTTTATCATAGAAACTGCTGTTATATGCCCAGTCATAGAACATATTGTTCCAACCGTATTTCGATGCATAATCATCCAAAGCTACAATTCTGTCTGCTCTTGCAAATTCAACAACGTCTGATAATCCATCCAGATCCAGAATGTCAGGACCACCACCGCCGGCTACCTGTACCTGTAAGCTTTGTCTGTCATTAAATACTTCAACAGATATGTCATAGTCTGGAAATGCAGCCTGGATCGGTTTCGTATAATATTCATCACGAAGCTGCGTACCAGCCTCATCAGCTGGATAACATGATATTACAATTTTAGGCTTTTCACCTGATTTTGCATTATCTGACTTAGCCTCACCTGAAGCTTTTTCCCCGCCACTATTTCCTGTTTGCGCCGATTCTGATTTACCTCCACAGCCAACCAACGATAAAACCAGTGCTGCAGATAATAATACAGAAACCCATTTTTTCATCTTTTTCATTTTTTAATTCCTCCTTTTTATTTTTTAATGAAGATTATGAATTACATTTGTTGGCTTTATGATATGTATCCATAATCGATGAAACAACATAATTTTCCGTTTATAAATTGCGAATAACCCTATCGATTTCCGTTCGGTCCGGCAGGGAACTTTGTGCACCTTTTCTGGTTACCGCAACAGAAGAAGATATATTTGCAAAAAAGATTGCTTCTTCTTCATCCATGTTATCTGCCAGTCCCACTGTCAGTGCGGCATTAAAGCAATCTCCGGCGGCAGTTGTATCCACACTTTCCACTTTTCTGGCCGGATAAACTTTTTCCGTTTTTTCATTTACCAGCAAGGCTCCCTGCTCTCCTAAGGTTACCAGGACATTTTTGGCACCTCTTTTTAAGAGCTTTCTTGACGCTTTTATGTAATCCTCCAGGTTCTTACATTCGCAATCTGTTAATTTCATTAATTCCGTTTCGTTTGGAGTAATGTATTCCAACATTTTTAATATGTCATCCGGCAGTTCCTCCGGTGCCGGTGCAGGATTTAAGATAATCTTTTTTTCCAACCGGTTCGCTCTCTTGATACTATACAGAACCGATTCATATGGTATTTCCATTTGAAGGATTACATAATCGCACCACCTGAATAAGTCATCGTTTTCTTTTAAATATTCCACATCACATTCCCCATTTGCTCCGGAAATAATAACGATGCTGTTATCCCCCATCTCGTTGACATAAATAATAGCCGTTCCTGTGGGATTTTTATCCGATACCTTTAATTTTGTTATATTCACCCCTGCCTTTTTTAAGTTTGCTAGTTGTATCCTGCCGAATTCATCATTGCCCACACATCCCAGCATTGAAACATCACCCGATAGTTTTCCGGCTGCATAAGCCTGATTGGCGCCTTTGCCACCGGGAATATAAGTAAGGGAATATCCGGAAACGGTTTCTCCAAGGCCTGGCATATTTTTTAATGAGACCACAATATCCATATTAAGGCTTCCAATTATCAGTATTTTTTCTTTCATCCTTAACCTCGCATCATTTTTCATTTTATGAATTATGTATATGAAATCATTTTCTTAAACTATTTTCATATACATATTAACTCATATAATTTATCTTGTCAATAATATTTGTAAACTATTTTTATAACTTGGCTCAACTTCCGCTACTGTTCACTCCCCTGCAAAAAGAAGCAGTTCCGTGAACAATAACCAACTTCCTCTTTGTTTTTTACTATTGACTTTTAAAGAATGATATATGATAATGTTTATGATTCTATGGGGAATATTGGAGGGTTGATATGACAATTAAAGAAATAGCGAAATTAGCCGGTGTTTCCGTATCCACCGTTTCTAAGATCGTAAATGGGAAAGATGAAAATATTAATGTCGATACAAGAAACCGTGTGTTAAAAATAGTAAAAGATTATAATTATTCTCCCTATTCCTTTGTAAAAAATGCAAGTCAGGCTAAGACCTTTTGTATCGCCGTGGTATTAAAGGAATCATCGGCCAACTTTTCATTAATTAACGGTGTGATTGATGCGGCAAAGTCTTTAAATTACCAGGTAACTCTTATTTATAATACTTCTCCGGAAGATGAGCTCATGTCCATCACCGCACTATGTAAAAACAGAGTTGACGGAATCATATGGGAACAATTTGACGGTAATTCGGAAATAAGTCAGAAACAATTAGCGGATAACAATATTCCTTATATTTGTATTGATAGCGAACCTGATATGTCCGCAACAAGTATTAATTTTTCCAAATTAGGAGAATTAGCCGCCGAAAGTTTAATTCAAAAGAAACATCAGAAAATAGCTTATATTACCGATAATCAGTTTAAACATGAAAATACATTTTTTGAAGGTTTTAAACAATGTTTATTTCAGAATATGATTCCTTATTCGGATTCCATGTATATTAACCATGTGAACTCCCAATTAATAGATACTTTATTAATAAACGAGTTTACTGCGGCCATTTGCACCAGCCGCGAAATCGCCCTTACTATTTATGAGGAATTAGACCGGCTGCACCGAAAGATACCCCGGGATTTTTCCCTGATTTGTTTACAGGATGATCTTCCGGTCCGGCAGACTTATCCGAAGTTATCCCACTTGGAGATACCTTATTATGATTATGGCGGTTTCCTTTGCAATTACTTAATTGAAGAATTGGAAAAGCTCCACCATAATAAAGAGTTTTTTGATTTTCCGGAACCTGTGATCGATGACCGGAGTATCGATATACCAAGGACGATACGTTCCAAACACATAGTTGTAGTTGGAAGTATTCATATGGATATTAATCTCAATGTAAAAGAATGTCCCCAGGTCGGTAAGAGTATCGAAGCAAACCACTGTGCTTTTAATCCCGGCGGTAAAGGCGCCAACCAGGCGGTTGGTGTTGCGAAGCTGGGAAAAGAAATTTTTTTGATCGGAAAAGTAGGAAATGATTACGAGGGTACCGTTATTTTAGATTTTCTACAGAAAAACGGTGTTAATATTCAGGGTATTTCCCGTGACGAATACGCAGATACCGGGAAGGCTTTTATTCATATACTGGAAGACGGGGAAAGTACCATTACCTTTTACCCTGCTGCGAATAACCGCCTGACGCCGGAAGATATAGACAAAAATACCGCTTCTTTTAAAAATGCCCGTTTTTGTCTTATACAGACAGAAATTTCATTAGAAACAATTGAGCGCGCGGCTGAATTGGCAAAAGCGAACCATGTGGAAACTATTTTAAAGCCCTCCGCAGTTCCCAATTTAAGTGACCACTTATTAGAAATGTTGGATTATTTTGTACCAAATCAAAAAGAAATTAATTATTTATGTCCGGGGTTGTCCGCACCGGAAGAACAAACCGCATATTTTATCGAAAAAGGCGTAAAAAATGTTATTCTGACAGCCGGTCATAATGGCTGTTATCTGCGGACAAAAGATTTATTTAAGCATTTTCCCGCTCTTCCCTTTACACCTGTTGATACTACCGGTGCCGCGGATGCTTTTATTGCCGCTCTTTCCGTATATCTTTCGGAAGACCGTCCAATAACGGAAGCGATTCAGTATGCCACAGGAGCAGCCGGTTTCTGTATCACCAGGGAAGGGGTTACCTCTGCAATGATCGACCGGATATCACTTGAGACTTATATGAGTAAACAACGAAACTAACCTTATAGGTTAGTTTCTCATGTTACAAAGAAGCTTGCCCTAAGGCAAGCTTCGGACTGCAGGCAAAATCCAGGTTATCTCTCATTACTGCTATTTTGCTAATGGCAAAACAGCAGCACTACATGCCAGAGCCATAGTTTTGCACCCTATAGTTATAAATATCCCAAAAAATATCATAGATATCATTATTGAGGGCTGCATACGATTTCTGAAGATAATGCCTGTGATAATGAATGATATCCCCAATATACATCCTGTCAGGAACAAAATAATATAAATTAACATCTTTAGTTCCTCCTATATTGATTATTCAATATCATACATTATGATAACTTCCGTCCATCATTTCAAGCTTTTTTACTCTCCGCCTGAATTCTTCGCTGGTGGAAAACTCTGCTTTCAGAAACAGGTCGATTAATTCCAAAGCCACAGTATGTCCGATAATCTGTGCACCCAGGCACATGATCTGAACATTATCGTGTTCAACACATTGATGTGCCGTATAGATATCATGGCATACACTGGCACGGATACCCGGCACTTTATTGCAGGCTATACCGGCGCCGACACCGGTTCCACAGAACATGATCCCTCTTTCCGCTTTTCCCTCCAAAACTTCTTCACATACCAGTTTTGCAATGTCGGGAAAATCTACCGGTTCCGGGTCAAAACTTCCGAAGTCCGTTATCTCATGCCCCAATTTTTTAATTCCATCCAATAGTTTTATTTTTAATTCATAACCTGCATGATCACTTCCAACTGCTATTTTCATTCCAATACACTCCTTGTCCGATTTATATATTATTTTATTCCATAGCCGGAGAATCAGCAAGTTAATTTTACAAAGCTTCATGGCATGAAAGGCTATCACCTGATAGTATTTATTACTTCTTATGACATTAATTCCATAAAAATATTACTATTGCAATACTATGATTCGCCCGACAAAAACCCAATTTTGTGAGGGCTTTTGTCGGGCAAATCATACTAAATGTCAATCCGTTGATTTAAGTGTCTGGTCAATGACATTTTTCATCATGTCTTTAGTCATCATTCCAGGGACATAACCATATATATTGCCTTCTTTATCAATCATAAAGGTAGTCGGGAATGCCGAAATGTAATAATCATGCAGAATTTCCCCCGTCTCGTCAAACAGGGTGGGAAATGTGTATCCGTTCTTATCCATAAAACTTATAATCTTATCCTTTTCTTCATCCTGATTATAAGGATAATCCTCATTCTTTGGATTGGTGATACCTAAAAATATCACTTCATCTTCATTTTTACTATACTCCTGGTAAAGCTCCTCGATATGGGGCAGTTCTTCCTTACAGGGCGGACACCAGGAAGCCCAGAAATTTAAAAATACGACCTTTCCCTTGTAATCAGAAAGGGTATGCTCATTGCCGTATTGATCGGTTAGGGTAAAATCAAAGGCAGGAATGATGGTATTTTTCGTATTCTCATTTTCCGAATCCTGTGTGTTAGAAGTGTCTCCGGTATCGGTATTATCTCTGTTATTGGAATTACTTGCATTATCAGCCGTATTATTGGCAGAATCCGATTTGTTCGTATTATTGGATTGATTATCGTTTCCGGCATTATTTTTTGCCGCCTCCGAGAATTTGTTTTGCTGACTGCTGCTGATGGAGTTCAGATAACCGGATATTCCGTTCATCCACCCGGTAAAAGTCATGATCCCCATAATAAGTAACAGTATTCCGCCTGCTTTAATGGCATACCGTAACAGATTCTGTTTTGACTTTAAAAAATCCAATACCTGGGTGGTAAATAAGCCAAGCAGTAAAAAAGGCAATACGAATCCTATTGTATAAACAAGTACCAGGAAGTTTCCGGCCAGGGCTGTTTTAGCACCGGATGCCATAATTAGTACGGAAGAAAGAATAGGTCCAATACAGGGAGTCCAGGCAAAACTAAAAGTAAAACCTAGTAATAATGCAATCAAAGGATTCACTTTTTTCTCTGTTAAATCAAGATGTATTTTTTTCTCTTTCTGCATAAAAGAAAATTCTAATATTCCAAGTTGATACAAACCTAAAGCAATAATAAGAATACCGCCGAGTCTGGTAAATAACATTTTATTATCGTTAAAAAATCTGCCTAATGCGGTAAAAGACAAACCCAAGATGAAAAAAGCAAAAGATATCCCAAGAACAAAAAATAAAGTATGAAGAAATACTTTCTTTCTCTCGTACTGTATCACTCCCTCCTCCGCTACTTTTTTCGCATTACCTGCTAAAAAACTCATATAAACCGGTATCAACGGAATAACGCAGGGAGAGAAAAAAGAAAGCAGGCCTTCCAAGAATACCAGTACAAAGCTGATATGTTCCGACGTTATAACCCCAACTATCATTATCTCCTCCTTATTGATGTTATATTGCCATATATTAAGATTATGAACAATATTTACATAATTGATTTTTTATCTATTACAAGCATATTCTTATTATAACAGGAATAGCACATATCTAAAAACTGTTTTTATTATAACCGATTGCGTTTTTCGGACAGACATTTAAACATTTACCGCACTGAATACAATCCGGATGGCTTAAGATATTTCCTTTATAATCATATGGTACAATGCCCAGGGGACATTTCTTTTCACATAATTTACAGGAAACGCAAGCGGATGTAACATGCAGAACTTTTTTACTTTTTCTGAATCCGGCAACCAGGGATGCAAGAGTTCCCATAGGGCAAAAGTGGCACCAGGTGCGATGGTTATACAGAAGAGAAAGCAGCACACCTGCTATGGTGGTTATAACAATTAACCGATAAAAAACCATACCAATACCATAAGGATTGCCCCAGTTATTTTTTATTCCTGCCGCAAACATTGTCAACATAAATATAACCATAAAAGTTCTGAAAAAGGTAGATTTTAAAAAATTTGGCACTTTCCGGTTCTTGCTGAATTTTATAACTACATTATCATAAAAACTTCCCCTTGGGCATAGATTTCCGCACCAGAATCTCCCTTTGAAAAAGGATACTATAATCGGTGCCGCCATACAGATTACTGCTGCCAATGCAAATCTTAAATCAAACAAATTGAAAAAGATAAACCCTATCAACAGTATAAAAGAATACTTTTTCCAAAGAACCAATAAATTTTTCAATACAAACTCTCCTAACTGATATTTTAAACCTCTCTAATAAAATCTTCAGAAAACCATGCCTTTCATAATTTCCTGCAAAGTTCCTTTATTGAAGTTTATCAATGTTAGTTTCATTATACTCATTTATTTATTGTAATCAGTGACTTTATCACACGAAAAAGGACGCCTTTATAAGTTTTACACTTATAAGTACCCATTAAAACCGTTATGAAAACCAAAAAATAATAACAAAACTTTAACCATCTATTAACTCTTTAAATCAGTATATATAATTTGAAATATTATCCATATAGTGATATATTTAGACTACATATATTACCAATGGAAGTTGGCGGAAAGTTTTTTTGGGTTTTTGGTAAACTAAAATCAATTGAAAGATAGATATTCAGATAAAATTAATTAATATTATACTAAAGTGCAGTTTACAAGGGACTACACCGAGTAACGGTCTGACGGGTGTACTGCCCGTCAGATTTTCCATGTGATGTTCATCTTTTCGCTGGTGGTTTCCACAGTCATAACCAGCAAATCCAGCACCCGCCGCTTATCATCAAAGCTGACGGTTTCCCATGTGTCCAAGTAGCCGGAAATCTGCCGTACCTGTTCCGGGGATATGGTTTCCACCGTCAATTCCGCAATCTCTTTGACAAGGGCTTGCTTGCGGCTGTCAAGCTCTGCTATCTTCACATTCATATGGGAGAGCAGGACATTGTTTGCCCCGGTCAGGCTGTCCACCAGCTTTTCAATTTCGCTTTCCACATGGGCAATATCCACCAAGTGTATACTTTTTTGACCTCCCTCCCGTATATCCACAAGGTTGGAAAACAGGACGAAAACCGAAAATTTCCACGTTTGTGGAAAGGTATGGTATAATGAAAATACAGAGAAAACCCATGGGGAGAAAGGCGGGATACAGCTATGAATGTGGCCTTGACGATACAGGAACGGTTAAAGGATTTGCGGGTGGAACACGGCCTGACGCTGGAGCAGTTGAAACAGCGGACAGGCATTTCAAAATCCGCTTTAGGCAACTATGAAACGGAAGATTACAAGGACATCAGCCACACCAGCATTGTAACGCTGGCGAAATCCGGCCGCTGCGCCTATCCAGCCAGTCAAGGGACGAGTCGTATTTTGCTGACGCAAAATCTCCACTCTTGAAACCTTGGCTGGCTGGATTTTTGCCGTGCCATTGACATAAGCCGAAGCCTCACACTGACCCGCAGGATTCCCCGAATCCCTGCCACACGGCGAGTAGGGGAGTTCCACAGGGGAATACCTGAGAGCGTAAAATTTTCTGTGTCCAAAGCGAACTTTAATGCTTAAAACCAGTTTTTTAGTAAGAATTCTAAGTTATCATCGTCCTTTCAAGAGAACTTTCAAGATGATATAAAAGTGTTGACACGATATGTCCCAAGTGATAGGCTAAAGATAGAAATTGTAACATTTTATTACATTTTTATTTTATTTGATTTATATTCGAAAGTATTATTTTCTTACTCTAAAAAAAACAAAAATGGTCTTACGATCAGGTTAAGTATTTTCTTGAATGAGCGGGACCGTGTTTGGTGATTGTGAGATGGAAAGCTTTGCATAAAGTGGAATAGAATTCATTGCTGGTAGGAGGTGCTAATGTGATCGACTTAAGTACATTGGAAAAAAGAAAAACTTTTTTAACAGGTTTTAAGGAAACTTTATCAGAAAAATTCAAAGACATGGATTATAATGTATTTATTTTTGGAAGCTTTGTTACAGATAAATTTAAACCAGATAAGAGCGATATAGACGTTGCTGTATTCTGTAAAGATGTAAGGGTTGGTGTGAAAATATCTAACTTTGTAGAAAAGTATTGTTCTGAAGTCTTGGCAATTGATTGCGATGTATTATTAATTGATACCGGTATGGATGCTTTTGTTGATATTGATGCCTGCACTAGCAGATATAAGATGACTGATTATTTCCCTGTAGATTTGCAAGAGTATATCGCCAATTTAGCTATAAAGAGACGTGACTTTTACGAATTTTCGGATAACGCTAATTTTTTATATCGATGTGAATTAGAAAGGAGGTATTCATCTTGAGAGATATGAATAGTTTTGGCAGAAGAGTGTACACTTGCCAGCTAGCTCTTGTGGATTTAAATTATTATGCTAAAGATTGCCTTGACTCATTCAATGAGAGTTTAGAAGATGATAACAAGTATAAAGAATAACCTTATGACCTGAAACCATTTGATTATACAATCTGGGAAAGCTATTAGACTGGAAGTGAATTCTGGAATAAGGTGAAAGAAAATGTACAAAAGTCAAAAGTCACCCAAACATTTCTTGATATGGAAGATATCAGAAAGATTAAAGCTGAAGTCAGACGAGATTTTATCGACCTTGGGAGTAAGTCGTTAAACTGCTCTTTTTTACACTCTGGGACTGACCATTACTGGGATGGATGTTTGGTACTGCTAACATAGGTAAATATTGACTTTAAAGGCTCTTTATGGTGTAAAGTCCAGGGCAAAAGTCCTGGACTTTGTCTATAGTCAGAGGCAGCTATAAGCTGCCTAAACTTTTTTACAAAAAAGTCTGTCATGGATTAAGGTTAATTCTTGTAAACGAAATATTATTTTCATTCGGTAAGCTATGAGTAAAAGTTGTTTGAGATTCCCACTGTATTTTAATTATTTTTGGATTTACCTTTTAACCTAAGAATATGTATATCCGTAATAATAAACATATATAAAAGAAACATAACAATTGTGTTAAGCAATAGATTTGATATTTTGTCCACCAAATACACATCCTTAGGATTAGGAGTTAAATACCGTATCTTTAGTATCTGATTCTGAATTAACTGATACTGTTTAGACCAATAATCAAAGTCCGACCATTTGGTCGGAATCAGTTTTTCAGGTATATAAAGGGGATTGCCTGTAATACGGAAAAGAATAAAGCCGTAACCCGCCAGAATAAGCAACAGAATACTGCTATAAAGGATAAAATGCCCTGGCTTTTGTTTATTCATATAACTATAAAAAATCTTGAAAATCTCATAACCGCCAAAAAAGAAAAAAAGCCAAACCGGTAGACTTATTAAGGAATAAATGATTCTTCCGTAAAAATATCCATCTATAATCACATAATTTCCGGTGGGTCCATTTCCCAACAAAAACTCTTCTGCAAGTGTTTCTCCCCTTTCTTTATCCATAAACCCCAACTCCAAATTGGAATATTCCATTTTATCACCGGACCCCTGGATCAAAAAAACCGGGTAATCTGCTCTGACCACACCTCGGATCACGTAGTCTTTTTTGTCGTAAGTTACCGTATTGCCAACTGCAAATTCCGTGCCGAATAAAAGATATGCCGTGTTTGTATCAATAACACATCCCACCTTATCCTGCCGGTATACGTAATTACCCCTTACTAACTTCATAGGGGTCGTTAAAGCCATATTTCCGGATGTAATAACCACGGATACCTTTTGAGTCCGGTTAAAATTCCTATTTTTTATTTCGGCTTCCTTTATCCAAAACCAGGCCGTTACCTCAGGAATGTCGGAATTACCCTGAAGTTTTTCATTTTTAAGTGCATTACTTATTATCTGTTCATTGACTCCGCCCGTACCGTACCGGACACTTACGGTAGAATACTCATTTTTTATAAAGGAAGCTTCTTTTATTTTTGAAGCAGTAAACCAAACAGTTATTGCAATTAACAAGACAAGCAGTACCCTGTATTTATTCCATTTCATAAATCCTTACTCGATCTCCTTCTGAGATGTTTTTATTACTGCCGGTAATAATCTGATCCTCGTCCGACAAAGAAGCATCAATCGCCGCAGATTTGGTATCCTGCGATATTACGGTTATATCTAACCGGAATGCCGTATCTTTTTTACCAAGTACACTGTCCTTTTCTTTCACAAGAAGAATATAAGTACCTTTGGAATCCTCACGAAGTCCCTGAACCGGAATACATCTTGGATAGGCCTGGGACTCCTTACTTATTTCATAATCCAGGCTTCCTCCCACACTATAATTTCCTTCCGGTAAAAGTGCAGAGAATTTAACCTTACCGTCTTGATCCGGTAAACCGATATTCTCAATCCTGGAGGTTATCTTATCATTATCCGTACCGGTATCTATTTGCAGTTCATCTCCAACCGCGAACCGTTTCATATCCTCTTTGTCGGCATTCATGGAAAGTTCATAACCTCCGGTTGCCAGAACCAGTTTTTCCTGGCCTGTTAAGATACCGCCCTGTTCCAGATCATTTTTTGTAACCACTCCTGCCACCGGTGCGGTTACTTTTCCCTTATCTGTGATAATCCTTTGCAGCTCGTCTATTTCAGCCTGTTTCCCATTCAAATCCAATAAAAGTATACTTTGATCAATTTCTATGGATTTTTGCTGAATGTATTTGTTTTCTTCCCCTAACTGCCGGGTTTCCTTTGCCTCCGCCAAGGAAAGTTCCGCATTCATAAGAGCCCTCTTCGCATCCGTTACCGCTTTTTTTCCTTCTTTTAATTCTTCCTTATAATCATAGGTTCCATTTTCTATATTTTTTAAAACATGATTCAGCTCTTCTTTTTTATGAAAGGCATCCTTTAATTTAGAATCCCACTGCTTATTTACCTGAGCTTCATCTTCTTTGGCGCGGCTTAATTTCGTTTCTGCCGTACTGATTTTCTCTTCATTCACTTCCAGCGTATCATAAAGGAATTGGTATAATGCGGCATAGGCTTTACCCATATTGTTTCTATCATTTTCCTCCAAATCTTCTCTGTAATTATTGATAGCGCCGTTCAGTTCATCATCCTTTTCCGATAGCCGCAAAAGAGAATCTTTGGCATCCTCTACCGCCCGGTCCGCATTTTTTATTTCTTCTTTTTTGGATAATAACTGTTGTTCATAAGCTTTTCTAACAGCTTCCTCGTCCGAATCCTTATCATCTTCATTGATGGCTGTGTCCCATTTCTTTTTAATATCTTTCAGATCTTCTTTGGCTCTTTTTAATTTTTCATTCGTTTCACTTTTTTCAGCCAGATGTTCTTCATATTTCCCTTTATAATAAAAATCATAGATTTCATATAAGACATCTTCTATATTTTTTTCTTTCTTACTTATTACCGCTTCTTTATATTCTTCCAGTTTTTCCATCAGGTTTTGCTGTGGTTTATTTAATTCCGACAGTTCCCTTTTGGCATCAGTAACTGCCCTTTCAGTTTCCTTTTTGGCTTCTTCCTTTGATATTTCTAAATCTTCCCACGCTAAAGAAGCCTCCTTAAATTCCTTTTCTTTCTCTTTTTTTGTATTCTCCTTTATATCTGCCAAAACGCGTTCGGCTGCTTTTAAATCCTCTTCGGCATTTTCTTTAGCCATTTGTGCTGCTTTAACTTCGGATAAACCGTCCCCTTCCTCACCGGTTAATCCTGTTTTGTCATATTGCAGCTGCAATTTTGTTAATTCATTTTCCAGGGAGGATTTTTTCTTAAGCAAACTCGTTAAATCATATTGGAACAGTAAATCTCCTTTTTCCAGCTGCTGCCCCGTCTTTATGGAAACCTTTCCGATTTTCAGCCCATCGGATAAGGTTATGTATTTTTGTGCATTTTCTTTTACTGTCCCTGTCCCTGAAATCTCATAAGACAACTCCCCTTCTTTCGCCCCAGTCACTTCTACCCTGGCAACCATTACAGAGGCTGCTGCTCTGGATACAACTGTAAAAAATGCCATTAGTATAAAAAATATGAATAATAGTCTCCTTAATTTATTTTCCATAATAGTCCTTTTGCCTTTCTTATTCTTTTAAACCAGAGGCTGCGATACCCTGTTCCAGATACTTCTGTCCGTACAGAAACAATAACAATGCCGGAAGCATCATAATAACAGATGCCCCAAAGGCTGCTCCTGCATTATCCGATGAAATATCAGGCAAATAAAGCGGCAAAGGCCAGAGTTCCTTTCTTCTGACCAGGAAAGTAAGCGGCTGCTCAATGGCATTCCAATATTCTAAAAACCCTAATGTTATGATGGAAAGAATACCGGGGGAACCAATGGGTATCCCGATCCGTGTAAATATAATAAATTCACCGGCACCGTCAAGTTTTGCCGCTTCAATCAGTGACTTAGGTACTTCTTTAAAAAACTTAACCATAATAAATACAGGAAACGTAGAAAAAATATTAGGGAGGATTAAGGCCAGATGGGTATCCACAAACCCCAACCGGTATAATACCAGATAACTGGATACCATCGTGACCTGAAAGGGCAGCACCATAAGAATCATGTAAATAAAAAACAGAAGTTTCTTTCCCTTAAATTCAAATCTGGCAAAAGCCCAGGCAGCCGGCACCGCGATTCCTATCTGCCCCAGAAGCACCGGTATTACCTGAATACAGGAATTCCAGAACATAACAAAAAATTCAGGTGAATCCAGTAGTAATTCCACGTAATGCCGCAATGTAGGGTACCTGGGAAAACCCGTCCAGGAGGCCATACTTTCCCTTTGGTTTAATACGGACCATATGTATTTATATAATTCATCCCCTCCCATAAAAGACCCGGTAAATAACATCCACAATGGCACCCATATAAACAGGGTAAGGATAAACAACAGACAGGTTTTTACTCCCAATTTAATTTTCATATCGAATCAACTCCAGTAATAAGTCTAAGTCAAAGCGGATATTCTTAGGTCCGCTACGCTGCATGCAGCGATTGCCTTTGGTTTTTACGACAGCTGTTTTAATCCTCTTCCATATCAAGTTTCTTAAATACTAACATGATAATAACAAACAAAAATATACACAGAACTGCCGCAGCACACATTTTCTGAATATCCAATGAGACAAACCAATTGTTAAATAAATGCTGCAGCATATAAATACTTTCCTGTGGATAATCTCCCGAAATCAGGTAAGCCTCTCTAAATACCTTAAAAGAATTTACAAAAGACAGAATTCCAATTATATATACGGATGTCCGAAGCCTTGGCAATGTAATATAGCGGAATTTAGCCCAGGTCCCGGCGCCATCCACACTGGCTGCCTCATATAGAATTACAGGTATTCCGTTTAAACCGGTCAGCCATAAAATCATATCGTACCCTGTATTTTTCCATAGGTAAGTAAAAATTAACACCCAAAAGGCATGATCCGTATTCATAAAATCTATCTTTTCTTTTCCCATATGCGCAAGTAAAACATTGAGCAGACCATTTTCGTGGAAATACAACCGCCAGAGTAATACCATGGAAGCCACCGGTATTGCCATAGGAAATAAAAATGATGTCTTAAAATAGCCGCCGTATTTTCTCTGGTTATATAAAAGCAGGGATAAAATCAAAGAGATTATCATCAGTAACGGAATACAGGTAATTAAAAAACGTCCCGTATTTTTTACCGCCAGCAAAAAAGCCTCATTATGAAAAACCAGTTTATAGTTATCCATTCCTACAAACTTACCGCTCATAGCTTCATAAAAGGATCGTCTTATAACATCCATAAACGGAAGTAATACAAATACGGTCACCCCTGTTAAACTTGGAAGCAAAAAAATCCAGGCCTTTCCTGCCTCCCCTTTTTTCCTTTTTTTAATCCTTTTCATAATTTTTACTATTCCGCCAGATAAGTATTTACTTTCGCTTTGACCGCCGCCACTACCTGGCCCTCTCCGGTCTCACCTTTAAGATACGGCACGGCTTCCTCTACGATCATATTAATCAAGATCGGATCTATCTCAATTGGTATCTTAACCTCCAAAACTGTATTTAAAAAGGCTTCCCGCTCTTCCTTTTCTGGCCATTCGGCAGATACCTGATTTCCATCGGCATCACTGATCCCAATCATAAGATCGGTGTTTTCCTCGGCGGCCCACTTCTTTATGGAACCGCTGTTTACCGGAAATCCATCATAAAGATTGGTATTCTGAACCTTTTCCTCAAACAAAAAGCCGATAAATTTTTTTGCAATATCATTTTCCCTGCTTTTGCTGTTAAGGCCAACAACACTGCCTGGTATATACATCTGATTGATGGATTTGTATTCAAAATCTTTGTCTTTTAATACTTCAAACAGCAACATGGTATCCATTATGTTTTTGACCTGTTCCGTGGAAGTGGCAACTTTTTTCCCCAGAGACACAACATTACCTGAGAACAGGTTGTCAAAAAACATTCGGGATGGTTTCGAATAGTTTATTGGATTCACATCATTTTCTTCTGCCTTTATATTGTCGGCTATTATTTTTATATTTTTTAAAAACAGAGTAAAATTCTCCTCATTCAGTTTGCCATTTATGAATATTTCCCCGGAATACAATGCCAGATAATCACTTAGCAGCGCCTGGTAGCTGGTTGATTCACAGTAGGGTATATTGGCCTGCTCTATGTATTTTACAATATTACCGGTATTATCTGCGGCTTTAATGGCTTCTTTTTTTCCTGCAATAACAGGAATGGAAAACCGGAGGGGCATTTCATAAACTTTCCCGTCCTTATGATAATAATCCGTTATATTGGAAAGCACTTTTCCTGCTTCTTCCAAGGGATTTATGATATCCGTTATATCTGACAGCACTCCCTTTTCTATATAGGAATCCACCGGCAATCCATCCAGTACCAATACATCGGCACCGTTTCCGGCTAATAATTCCGTATTAAGTGCACGGATGTAATCTGAGATATTTCCCTCCTCTTCCCCATAGCAACCACATAGTTTACTTTTGTGTCGGAATTTTCCGCCTGATAAAGGGAAATTGCCTGCCTTATAGTTTTATTTTCTTTCAAGGAATATACGGTGATTTCTTTTTCCGGTACCGAAGCTACTTTATCATCAAATACATAGTGTTTTAGTTCATATCCCCGTCATTATTGGTATATACCGCATAATACTCTTCCTCCTCTCCTTCCATTACAAACAGCCCATTAAACTGAAGGGAGGGCATACTCATGGAATTGAGGGAACCATCTACCACGGTTTCCCATAGGGTACCGTTATTCCGGAGGCGGTGTATTCCGCCGGAATTGCCTAATAACAGAGTGCCGTCATCTTTTAAGGCATAGGCGTTGGCACTTCCCGTATTATTAAATTCTATAGTTCTTTCTGCTTTCCCTGTGGCCGTATCATAGAACATGACGCCGGTACCGTCCCCGTTTACCGTAATAATATCCTCATCAGAGGTTATGAAATTCTGCTCCTCCCCAATTGAAAGTTTATCCAATTGATCTTCCTTTTCAGAATATATATGTAAAGAGCCGGTATCCCACGTGTCATATAATACCAGGTTTCCATTCTTTAATATTCCCATTTTCTCAATACTGGGGTAATAATGATAATTCTCTATGGTATGTGTTTCTTTCTCCAGGTATGGAATTTTTAATTTCTTTGCCTTTTTTTTTCCGTCCTCCGACCTTATGATAAAGGATTTAACGGTATTCTCACCATAATCTATAAAAGACGCATAATAATTTCCGTCCCTCCCTAAACAGATATCCGCCGCATAGTTATTTTTTCCGGCCGAACCGTCATTTAACCATCCGGGTGTATCAGACTTCCAGGTCATATCCTCTTGTAACTGATAACAGAAATATTTCGGTTCATCACTATGCTTTAAAGTATATACTTCTATCTGCTTATCCGCATTTTCCAGGATTTTAATAATAACTTCACCGGATGACAATTCCGGTAATGTTACCTCTTTTTCCATATACCTTCCCATTGTCTTCTCTTTTGATTTATCCGGTTTATTTTCCTTTTCAATTTGCCCGCTTTGGGCACCGGTCACTGGCTGTCCGGCTTCCTTTCGGTTTTCCTTACTGCAGCCTGGCAAATAGGTTATTACCAATGTCAGGAGCAGAAAAAATACGGTTATCTTTCTCCTCATTACTATTCCTCCACTTTTCATATTACTATAATAAACTTAACAGGCAAATCTCTAAAAAATCTTTAAGAATCCTTATACAATGAAAAAGAGTCTGGCTTGCCAGACTCTGGCGCTGATGCGCTGTCACTTCAGTGACGATTTTCCTTAGCGCGTCATGTGCATCCTGCCAGGAGGGCTTTTTATTTCATAGGAAAATTCGGAGAACTTTCCTATGAAATAAGAAAGAATCCTGCTTGCAGGATTCTCCGCCTGCGGCGGGTCGCCTCTGCGACATCCATCCCTGCCGCCGCAGTGCGATCCTCCCGGAGGGTTTTTATCTCATAGGACGAACTTTCCTATGAGATAAAAAAGTCAAATAAAATACAGTAAATTGCTGTATTTTATTTGACTGGCGGACCTATTTATCAAGTTATTCAGGAACATTGTAATGGTGTACTGTCATACTGGTTTTGGTTCGCCCGAATTTGTGAGGGCTTTTGCCGGGCTATCATTTTACTTTTTAGTTTTTGGTATATATGGGAAATGAGATACTAAAGGTTGCTCCTCCGCCGTCCGTATCTTTCACCTCTATGCTCCCCCGTGCAGCACAGTAAGCTCTTTGGCTATACTAAGTCCCAGTCCGAAATGGGTTTTATCCTTTCTGGATTTATCTTCCCGGTAGAATCTTTCGAAAATTTCTTTCTTTTTATCCTCCGGTATACCCGGTCCGTGATCTTCCACCTCAAGCCATAAACGGTTTTTCTTACAGTGACCGCGAAGCAGGATGGTATCTCTTTCCACCGTATAAGTTACCGCATTATCAATAAGGACAGCCAGTATCTGTTTGATCCGTTCTCCATCCCCTCTGCTTTCGGAAGTATATCATCCTGTACCTTAAGTTTAAGTTCTTTCCCCTGCTCCTTGCAGAATGGATAAAACAGATCATAAACTTCAAGCAGCAGAGTATCCATGTCCAGTATTTCTTTCTTAATTTTCCAGCTTTTTGCGTCCACAGAAGCTAATAACAGCATGTCTTCAATCAAAGCTGCCAGACGTTTACATTCCTTATCAATTCCTTTTGTAAAATGCTCCGCCCTCTCTGGTTCCACAATTAATGCGGAAGCATTTGCCCGAATCACTGCCAGGGTGATTTTAGTTCATGAGAAGCCGCTGCTATAAATTCAGTCTGACGCCTCCTGCTTTCTTCCACCGGCTTTAAGGACTTACTTACCATAAATCTGCTTACAAAAAATAACGCAGTGATTCCCAATAAATCCAGGAAAACCAATAAAAGCCTTTGTTCTAAAACAGAAGCCTCATTTCCTGATATATACTGGAGTGCTGCAACACTTCGAAATCCTCTGTCTATTGGAACAATAAAGACCTCCCCAAGGTACCGGTCGTTTTTATTGCCTCTTATTTCATATACCTTACTCTGTACTTCATTCAGGGAAACGGGCCGGATATTGGTATTGATATTATCCTTAAGTGCAAGTTCTTTTATTTTATCAACCAGTACTTCCCGTTTGGTGGGCGTCTGCCAGGAACCCTTAAATAAAAAAGGGGTCCCATTATCTTCAATATGGATAATTAAATGATTGCTGGTTTCCATCTCCGCCATCCATAAGTTGCTGATTTCCTGACTCATATGTACATTTTGATTTATGGTAATATAATTATTCCGAAAGGACTCCATTCGACTTCTTTGTAACTGTTCATTGGTGATTACTGCTACAAAAATAATTACCGCTGTTAAAATAAGTCCTGTGGAGCAGGTATATAATAAGATTAGCCTGTTTTTTATGGAATTAAGCATTTTCTTTTCTCTCCATTCGATAACCAATACCGTGTATTGTTTTGATACTCACTTTCGCATCAAGGGCTTTCAGCCTTCTCCTCAGAAAAAATATATAGTTATCAATATTACCGTCTTCTACAAAGGAATCCGGTCCCCATACTCTGCCAAGAATCTGTTCCCTTGTTAATATCTGTTCTTTGTTCAGGAGAAAAAATTCAAGTAATGCCCCTTCCCTTTTTGATAATGAAAGACTCTTATCACCGCAAGCTGCTACATATGTATTGGTATTTAATTCGACATTCATAAATTTAAGAACAGTTAGATCTTCTATCTTTCTGGGCCGTCTTAAAAGTGCCCGGATTCTCGCCATTAATTCCTGAACTTCAAAAGGCTTTGCCAGATAATCGTCTGCGCCTCCGTCCAATCCGTCTATTCTGTCATTTATACCGTTCATGGCGGTTACCATAATCACCGGGGTTGTATTCCCCTTTTTCCTTATATTCTCTAATATAGTCAGTCCGTCCACCCCCGGCAGCATCCGGTCCAGAATAATCACATCGTAAGCCGACCCGTTAAGATAATAGGACACCTCATCTCCATTATGGCAGATATCTAATTCATAACTCTCTTTTTTTATATGGACTGACACTGCTTCACATAATTCTTCATCATCTTCGATCATTAATAATCTCATAAAATGCCCTTTCACCGACAATTCATTCAGCTATGTGACTATTTTTCTTTTTACTATAAAACAATCGGTATTTCCTTATATTTCTTAATTTTACCATTACGGATATTTAAAAACAATAAAAAAGCTAACTAATAAATCTTAAGATTGTTTAATACGGATTTATTAATTAGCTTTCTATTTCTTCTAAATCATTTTTAACAATAATTATATTGGCGGAATAATATTAGATTAATTTTTTAACTTATTTTAATTAATAAATATTTCTGCCTTTCACATCCGGGATTCCGGTTTTTCTATAAAAATAGGAATTAATCACATCTCTCCATTCTTTAGCACTGTTCAGTTGTTCATTCAGTTTTAAGATCACATTGTTATAGGAATCCATATCCATTGCTTCTTTTATTTCTTCCCAAAGACAAATCATTTTTTCTACGTCTTCCACACCCTCAAAATGGGAGTCATAGATATGCTGTAAAAGTGTCTTTCCCGAAGATAATGTATAACTATAGTCAACATAATGAAAAAACAAAAGTAACTCCTCAGGACAAGTTTCCTTATCTCCATATATTGTATCAAGCGGCGGATTATACTGGCTGCAATAACCGGTTCCCTTATTGCTTCTGTCAACACCTATTCCAAAATGATCCGCCCGGTGATAGGTACCCCAACTATCATACTCATATCCGTCTACACTTGGTCCGTAATGGGTATGGGGCGTCACCATCCAGCCGATTCCCAGGGGTGAGGTATATTTCTCATAAGCCGGCCAGGACATCTGTAAAATCTTATTGATATTCTTTACTACCTTTTCCTCAAATCCATAGGTTAAGGCGATCCATTCTTTAGCAATTCTTTCAGAGGACAAACCTGTATCAAAAGCCAGTCTTCCAAAACCATAAAGATTGGCTGCCGCCAGATCATGTCCGGTCCAGTTATTATCATTCCCAGTATTCGCTACCGCAGCTATCCCGCACTTTACTTGGTGATAGGTTTTACCGCTGACCAGATCCCCAACCGTAGACAGCTTTTCCTTACAATACATATCAAAGTTCAACACCTCCTTAAACCACGGAATCAGAAAACAAACATGCTTTTGCTGTCCGGTATATTCCTGAGCTATCTGAAACTCAAGAATCATGTTTGTTTTACTTAATCCGCCAAGTAAGGGAGATACCGGTTCCCGCACCTGGAAATCCATAGGACCGTTTTTAATTTGCAATATAACATTATCGGCAAAAGTTCCGTCCAACGGCTTAAAATTATCATAAGCGGCTTTAGCCCTGTCTGTGATTTTATCCCGCCAATCCTGTCTGCAGTTATATACGAAACACCTCCATATAATTGTTCCTCCATGGGGTTTTACTGCCTCCGCCAGCATATTGGCGCCTTCGCTGTGAGTTCTTCCATAGGTATAAGGTCCCGGCCTGCCTTCTGAGTCTGCCTTTACCAAAAACCCGCCAAGTCCGGGCAAGTTCTTCCATATTTCTTCTGCTTTTTCTCTCCACCATTTGCCGACCCTCTCATCCAACGGATCTGCAGTATCCAGTTCGCCCAGTTCTACGGGAGACGCAAAATTAATACTAAGGTATAACTTTATTGCATAACTTTCAAAAATATCGGCCAGCTTCCTTAATTGCGTATAATATCTTTCTGTTATTAACTCTGTCGCAGCATCTTTAACATTAACATTATTTATTACAACCGCATTAATTCCTACGGAAGCCATCAGCCTGGCATATGCCCTGGTCCGGTCATTAACAATGATTTCATTATCATGAAAGAAGAACGATTCTCCTGAATATCCTCTTTCTATGGAACCGTCCATATTATCCCAATGATTCAGCATTCTTAACGGATTAGACGGGATTTTTTCCTCTTCCCAGGACCAGTTATCAAAATTTGCCGCAGGTTTAGGAGCTTTACTCTCCCCAGTCTGCAGATTCCTTAATAATGCAAATGTACCGTACAGTAATCCAACCTGCGTGTCGGCCTCTATTATACATCTTCCCCTGTTGCTTTTTAAGGAATATCCTTCCGGCCCTAAGGATGACTTCTCATTTACAGTAAGAACAATTCCATTGCCTGTTCCGGTATTGGCTGCACCGCCGCTTATCTTTATCTTTCTATGATACATGTCCCAAAATCCTAATGCTAATTCTTCATAAATTCTGTCGATTAGTCTGCCGGTTTCCCCGCAGTAGACGTTAACATCGAGTTTATTCACATCTGATATTTTTTTATATTGCAACCAACATTGTGTGTATTCCATTACTTTCCTCCCAACTTGTATTAATCTGATAGAAATATTATCTTCTACATCATAACAGGAAATATAAAAGGCTGCAACAAATTATCTGCTCAGAGTATAACGGCCTTTATTCGCCGGTATAGTAATCCGAGTTTACGTACCAATCCGTTGACAATTTGATTTTCTCATCTCCGCCTTCTTTTCTCCAGTTGGCAACATAATTATCCCATTCTGCTTCAATATCAATCGCTCCGGTAATCGCTTTATCCGTAAATTCCTGAACTGATTTCGTAAAATCATATTTTAATAATTCATTAAATACCGGGCAATATAAGGAAAGGTCATCATAAGAACCGTATTCGTTGGACAGCATTAAATCGTGTATTCCCTGTTCTCCGAAATTTTGTGTCATAATGCCATAAATCGGCTCTTTATCAACATTGGGAAGTTGCACTCCCAACGTTAACTGACGCCAGCCTATATTTTTACCTTTTCTGTCATCCCTTAAGACAATGGAGCCACTGCTGTCTAAATCATAATCTTTTCCTTCCAGTCCTGCAAATGTAAAGATACCTCCTTCTTCCGAGCATGCCCAATCCCAAAGCTTCAGCAGATATTCCGGATGTTCACAGGCACTTGTTATGGCCATCATATGGCGGTTAGGGGATGAATAGACATAAGAAGCTTCACTTCCGTCTTTATGTACGGGAGGTTTCACCGCAACCAGTTTTGAACGGTCATAACCCATGCTCTGATATTCGGTTAATCCCCAGAACCATAGGAAAGCACCGGCTTTACCGGAATTTATTTTATCCCAGATTGTAGAGGGATCATCCACAATAAAATTCGTATCAAGGATTTTCTCCTCATACAATTTATTCATGAAAATAAGCCATTCTTTGTATTCCGGAAGGATATAATTCGGCAGCAATTCCCCGTTGACATATTTTGCTTTCGCCGCACCAAAAGAATCCAGGAATGTAAAATTTGTGAAATGAGTACCGGAAGAGGTAGCGGTAATACCGAAAGTATCTTCTTGTCCGTTTTTGTCAGGGTCGTCCGTGACAAATCGTTTCAGCATATTATACCAGTCATCTACGGTGACCAGATCCGTTTCCGGATTAATCCCCAGCGCTTCCAGCCAGCTTTTATTCAGGAAAGTCATATAAGGACTTGAATCATATCTCTGAAAAGGGACCGCATAAATATTACCGTCGTATTTCGTCACATCCCAGGATTCCTGTTTAATATTTGCTTTCAGGTTAGGATAAGAATCAATATAGTCATCCAGTGGAATTAACATCTTTTCCTCTGCAAACCGGGCCAGATCAGAACGTTGGGTATCTCCCATAAGCATAACTGCGTCCGGTAAATCGTTGGAAGCCATGATCGTATTTAATTTCTGAGTATAAACCGAAGAGGTATCATTTATAAATTCAATATCAATACCTGTCTGGTCTTCAATATATTTTACGTAATCGTTATCATTTACGTCACTTCCTTCCGTATCTACATTAATATTCGTCAATATGGTTACTTTGGGACGTTCGGAAGCTTCTCCTCCTGACGAGGTATCTGCTGATTCCGCGCCTGTATTATCAGAATTTACTTTCTTGTTTCCGGAACATCCGGAAGATAAAGATATCACAAAAACCAATACCATCAATAAAGATAATAATTTACTTAAAGAATTTTTCCTATTCATAAACTCTCCATTCTGCCATAATATACGGCTCATTTAATCATTATTCCACTACCCCTTTACTCCGCCGACCATAATGCCTTTCACAAAATGCTTCTGTATCACCGGATATACCAATAAAATAGGAATACAGGATACAAAAATCGCAGTTGTCTGTATCGACAGCAGGGATACAAAATTCTCTGCAGGTTCCACCATATTCTGAACGGAGGATCTCATAATAAGTTCAATTAAATATACCTGCAGCGGTTTTAGGGCATCACTGTTAATATAAATTACGCCATCCATTAATTCATTCCAATGACGCACGGCAATATACAGCAAAATTGTCAGGATCGCCGGTTTTGATAAGGGCAGGGCAAGTTTCCTGTAAATTACAAATTCATTCGCACCGTCTATCTTTGCCGATTCCGTAATGGAATCCGGTATTGCCGAAAAAAAACTGATTAAAAGCATAACATTCCAGGGATTTAAAACCATAGGCAGTATAAGTGCCCAAATAGTATTTAATAAATGCAGTTTTTGTATTACAAGATAGGTAGGAATAATCCCACCATTGAATAATATTGTAAATACGAGCATTTTAGTAAAAAAGCTTCTGCCCTGGAAATTCTTATAAGCGAGTACATAAGCTGCCATGGATTGGACCAGCAGGCCGAGTACCGTACCCAGGACGGTTCTGGTAACCGTAATCAAAAAACCCTGATAAAATTTTGATTGGCTTAATACTATTTTATAAGACTGCAGTGAAAATCCTTTCGGAAACAGTCTGACTTCCCCCACCTGTATTAACTGGGGATTGCTTAAGGAACATATTAATACATACCAGAAAGGAAGTATACAAATAATCGCAAAACTAATTAATATAATAACAATAATTAAGTAGGAAAGTGACATTTTTTTTCTTACATTTTTTCTTTTCATAATTTGTCTCCATGTCTACCACAAACTCTTATCAAATAATTTCTTACATACCATATTGGATATCATGATAAGAATCAGGCCTATTATGGACTGGAACAATCCGATGGCCGCTGTAATAGAAAATTGTGCATTGCCGACTCCCACCCGGTATACATAGGTACTGATAACGTCACCTACTCCGTATAAGATAGGTTTACATAATACGTATATTTGTTCAAAACCTACATCCATCATGGCACCGATCTGTAAAAGTAATAATACAACGATGGTTTCCGATATTCCGGGCAGGGATATGTGGCGGATAATTGCAAGACGGCCGGCACCGTCTATTTTGGCCGCCTCATAGATCTCCTGGTCTATAGAAGTGAGTGCGGATAAATACATAATGGTTCCCCAGCCGGCACTTTTCCAAATATCACTTAATACCACAATTCCTTTAAAATACTTTCCTTCCTGCATAAATGCAATAGGTTCCCCTCCGAAAAACCCGATAAGTTGATTTATGATACCTGTTCCCGGATTTAAGAATTGAATTACAATTCCTCCGAATACAACCCAGGAAACGAAATAAGGAAGATAGATTGATGTCTGGATACACTTTTTAAGTTTCTTTCCCTTTATTTCATTAATTAACAACGCAAAAAATATTGGTGCCGGAAAAGAGAAAAGTAATTTCAGGATATTAATCCCAAGTGTATTTTTACTACGGTATAAAAGTCCGAATTATTGAAAATAAATTTGAAATTTTCCAATCCGGCCCAGCTGCTGCCCAGAATACCTTTCTTAAATGAGTAATCCTTAAATGCAATAATCAACCCCCCATTGGCAGGTAACGAAATAATATCAGCAGTACGATTCCCGGAAGAATCATCAGATATAAATACCGGTCCCTGATAAAATTTTTCCTGAAACGGGAAAAAGAATTTCTTTCCTGCCTTTTTTAGTTGTCTGTACCTCCATTTAATACCTCCTTTCAAGTTGATAACTGCATCTTAATTTAAGGAGTGAAAATCAGCAAGGTACATTTCTTTTTTAGGGGTAATCAATTCTATATAATACACAAAAATTGATAGTACATAATTAATTTATAGTACATATTTTTTACTTTCCTTGATTTCATAGGATGATTCAAATATAATAATACAATAAATCCACGCCATAAAGTATTGCATTATGGTAATAATTAACATCTCCATAAATAAATAAGGAGTGAGGATACCCCTATGATTAAGAACAAGACATTTTTTTCGAGTTATTTTTTATTGAAGTATTTTATTTTTTTTCTGTTTACCATTGTTTTTTCCACATTACTAATTGGAATTTCCTACTACGGAACAATTAAAAACCTGGAAACTAATTTAGAAACAAACAACGAGAAAATGGCAATTCAGATGAAAGATATTGTAGACGAACGACTGAACAAAATAATTAATACGATTAATAATCTGGGTTCTTATTATAAAACAAATTATCTGTTAAATTTGAAAACTCCTCTGGCGGAATGTGAACCGATGGATATGATTTATGCAAAGGATTATATTGATTATATTGGTACGCTGTCCCTTGCTAATGATCTGATAGCAGAATTATCCGTCTATTCTTTATCTAATGACGAAGTCTTTACTTCAAAAGGAGTAAAGACATTAAATGACTGGCATAAAGACACTTTCAAAAAAAATAGCAGCAATGCTTTAGAGCAGTGGAGACAATTATTAATAAATAATACACCCGGCAGAATTTATCCCGAACAACTCTATTACACGAATAGTGTACCCGTAAGAGTACTGCCCCTTATACAAAAGCTGCCCCTGGGAAGTAAAACACATAATATTGGAAATGTATGTGTTTTAATAAATTGTAAGAAACTGTTTACCGGGTTTTTGGATTCCAATTCTTATAAAAATTACTATATTACAAACCAAAACTCGGAACTTTTATATTCTTACCGGGACATAGACCTTGCCGATTATCCCATCGAAATACCGGAGAATAAGAATGCAGGCAGCCTTATTAAAAAAATTAATCAGGAAAATCAGATTATAACCTATGCCCGTTCTAACGAAGGACTGGTTTTTGTTACGGTAACACCATATAAAGAAGTCATGTCCCAGGCATATTATTTAAAGAATATTTTTTATTTTATGATCGCTTTCAGCTTTGCAGCCTGCCTTTCCGCCGCAGCCGTAATTCTTATTAAGATAAACAAACCTGTTAAGAGTCTTCTGGATGATAATCATGATTTAAACTCCCGCATAAAAGAGCAGACAAAACAGGTTCAGGTTTCTATCTTTTGCCGCCTTCTTACGGGATTTTACAGCAGTAAACAGGAAATTAAATTATCTTTAGGACTAGTTGGCATTGATTCCTCCAATAAACTCTACAATGTAGTTAATATTGTCATGCAAAACGACAGCCAGCAGGAATTAACTGATTACATAGGGATTAAAGCACGAATTATTGAATTTACAGCAGATAATCATATTTATGCTGTAGATACCGGACTGGACTGCCTCTCATTGATCTTTGAATTCTCCGAATCAAACATTGACCGGTGTAAAGAAAAAATTATTTCCGTAATAGAGGAAATTCAATCCCATCTGTCATTACACCATATTTCGGTTCTTGCAGGATGCGGCTGTTTTTATGAGGATATCACCCAAATAAGAGATTCTTATTCCGAAGCCGTTTTTTCCTTTAAAAGCCGGATAAGCCAGGGTAATAATTTAGTTTTCTGGTATAATGACCAAAATCTGATACCTATGTTTTTCTATCCCCTTGAGATTGAACAGCGTATCCTTATCAGTGCCAGATGCGGTGATTATGCTGCAATTAAAGAATCCCTGGAATTAATATATGCAGAGAATTATTTAAAAACAAAAATCCCGGACAATATGAGCGATTTATTGGTTATGAAAATAAAAACTACCCTTTTGTCAGCCTGCAGTGAAATCCAGGCATTAAACGGAGTGTTATATCAGGATACCATTTCATTTATTTTTTCCTCTGAGGGTAATAACCCTAAGGAACAAACCTACAATAAAATCAAAGAGACGTTTGAAGCCATATGCCGTATCACTTCTATGTCGCAGACCATACGAAGCAATCAGCTGAAACAGAATATATTAGAATTCATTGACAGTCATTATCATGAAAATGATATGTGCCTGTCCCTGGTTGCAGATACTTTTCATATATCAGAAGCCTATTTATCCGCTTTTTTTAAAGAACAGACAGGCATTAATTTTATATCCTATATAGAAACAAAACGGCTTACCAAGGCATGCATATTATTAAAAGAACATTCCTTAAGTATAGATTCCATTGCAGAATCTGTCGGATATACCAGTGCCCACTCGTTCCGCAGGGCATTTAAAAGAAATTTCGGGATTAACCCGGCTAATTATAGTTCATAAATAATTTTTCATAAATAAGGAGGCTTACTATGAGTCAAAAAATGAGCAGCAACGAATATTTACTCCATGTCCTTAATTCCGGGCATAAAAATCCTTTTGTTAAAAAAACTCTTAAGGATTTCCATGCCGCCTACTACGAGGTGGTAAAATTGGAATTAAAATTACGGGGATTGGAATCGGAGGACTTCTGTTACGAACATCTGTCCCATACGCTAAACCGGCTTAAAAACCGTCAGGATATGGCTGAATTCGGTATTCCGTCCTTAGTCAGGATTTTAAAAGAATACCGCCATATGCTTCCGTCAGAAATCATATCTGAAATAGAAGAAACCTTAACCGGATTCCGCTATTGGCTGGATGAGCCGGGGGAAATTCACGCCTGCTATTTTTCAGAAAATCATCAGCCGCTTTACCATAGCGGTGAATATTTGGCAGGAAGCCTTTTCCCTGATACTACTTTCCCATCTAACGGGAAAAGCGGCGAGTGGCATAAGCAGCATGCATATACTTATCTGAATCGTTGGATGGACTGGCGTATTAAATTCGGGTTCAGTGAATGGTGTACCAATTACTATGCGGAAGATATGATTGCCCTGCTTGGCATCTATTATTATGCTGAGGATGTGATATTGAAAAAGAAAGCAGGTAAATTAATAAATACGTTGTTGTTAGAAATTGCACTTAACAGTTTCCGCGGTCAATGGATCGGTACTCACGGGCGTACCTACACCCACTATGTTGTTGAACCTGCCTTTGATTCCATCAGTCCGATATGCCGTATGTACTGGGGAGAAGGAAATATTGACGGCGACCTGGCCGACTGTGCCATTATGCTGGCGGTTTATCAATATGAATGCCCCGAAGAAATCGTAAAAATTGCCCTTGATAAACCTTCCGTAATGATCAATAAAGAACGAATGGGAATAAATACCGCGGATGCCAGGTACTACGGCATCGACCCGGCTGATTTTGATAATATTATGTTTTTTTGGGGAAATCAGACTTTTGATGCGAAAGAAGTTATCGAAAATTCCACCCGGGTTATCAAACCCTCTAATTGGATGAATGAACGAATCAATGCATATAAAGAAAAATATAAGTTATGTGATATGGCAGGAATACCTTATGATCCTGACCCTGATTTTACCGCCCTTACGCAGGCAGATATCTATACATACAGAACGCCTGATTACGGTCTGAGCTGTGCCCAGGATTACAGAAAAGGCAAACAGGGTTATCAGCAAATGCCATGGGGTGCAACCCTCGGAGGGCGTGCGGTGGTATTTACAAACCATCCTGGTTCCCAGGAATTTGAAGACCGGCCGAACTTGATTGCGGGAAACTGGATTCTGCCCAGAGCTGCCCAGCACGAAAATGTACTATTATGTATTTACCGGATTCCGGCAGATTGTATCAGAATGCTGGAGACCCATGCTTATTTCCCTCAGCATGAATTTGATGAGGTAGCAGAACAATGGGGTTGGATTTTCGGTAAAAAGGAGAGTGCTTACATTGCTCTTAGGTCCCTCGTTCCCGCCCATTGGAAAGAACCGGATCCCGCTTTATATAAGGCAGTTTATAAAGAGGAGTGGGAATCCTATTGGAATAATGCAAGGCCTTATTTTTATCATGCCAACGGTCATGCTAATATATGGATTACCGAATTGGGCAGTCAGGCGCAAAACGGCAGTTTTTCAGACTTTATAAATCAATTTGAAAACGCTGCTCTAACAGGAGATACCTTCCACTTTACTTATCATTCTCCCTCCCAGGGTACTATAACCTTTGGCTGGAATTTACCGCTAATGATAAATGGAAAAGAAATTATAATAAATAACTATGACAGATATGATAATCCTTATCTCAAAGAAGCCTTTTACCAACCCAGATAAGAAAAACACCTGAACTGATACCTGCTAGCAGGCATTTCAGCGGAAATCCTGTCTAAACTCTGCCTCCGACTTAAAACAAGTAAGTCTAAATCTGCTGCTTGTAAACGGGGACTTATTTGTAAGGCAAAAAAAAGCTAACGGATAAATCAAAGAATTAATTTATACGTGATTTATCCATTAGCTTTTATTTATATAATTTATTACCCTATATATGAATTACATCCAGGGATTAATAATGTATTTACCCTTAGCCCGTAATTCCGGTTTACTTAAGATATCCTTTAACTCATTTAAGGATGCAACTCTATGAACCATGGAGGTAACATCAATCTTTTTGGTGTCTATTAAATTGATCGCTCTGGTTTGAGTATACGGATTAATAAAGGAAGCTTTAATATCAATTTCTTTTTGAAAGATTTCAAAAGGTTTAATGGATACCGTATCGTCCGGTTTGGTAAGTCCGAACATCATAACGGTGGATTTCTTACCTGCAAGCTCTATAGCCTGGGCAATTGTTTTAGTTAATCCGACACATTCTATAACGACATCAAAACGGTTAATCTTATTTTCTTTTAACAGGGAGTGAATGTCATCGGAGGGATTGATACAAAGATCAGCACCTAATTTTCTTCCCATTTCCCTTTTCTCTTCAACCGGCTCCATAAGTACTACGGTGGAAGCTCCGTTTAGTTTTGCCAGCTGTAACATAATAAGGCCGATCATACCGCCGCCGATCACTAAAGCAGTGCTTCCCGGTTTAATATTACACATATCAATTCCATGGAGGCAGCAGGCAACCGGTTCTGTCATGGCTGCTTCTTCAAAAGTAGTTGTATCCCCTATTTTATATACCTGGGATTGTGGAACAACACAATACTCGGAAAATCCACCGTTACAGGTTGTACCGATTCCTATCATTTTTTCGCAAAAATGTCCGATTCCGTTTCTGCAATAATAACATTCTCCGCATAAAGCATTGGGATCAATACAAACCCTGTCACCAAGTTTATAATTGGTAACAGATGCGCCGACCGCTTCTACTATACCGGAAAATTCATGGCCCAATACGGTTCCGGACGGAGAGTCTGCCGCACCTTTATCCCCCTCATAAATATGTACGTCCGTTCCGCATACGCCGCAGGCCATAACTTTAATTAATACCTCGCGGTCTTTTGGTGACGGTTTTTGTAATTCCTCAATCCTTAAATCATGTTTCCCATAAAATACTGCACTCTTCATAAGCTATACCTCACCTTTATGTATTATTTTTGCAATATGCAATTATTTTTTCCAACCATTTTAATATTACTATTATTTGCATTTATTTTCAAGAAATTTAAGAAAAACTCCGGAAAAATACCCCTGAGTTTTTCTTAATTATAAAAGCGAAGTTATTTTGTTATTATTTAAATCCCCGGCCGTTTTGGGGTATGAAGATCCCGCGTTTTGCATCAGGAGCAACTATTTCTTTCCGATATGCTATTTCTTCATCCGGCTGGTCTAAAAAAGCATCCGGTGCCTCTAAATCAGTTATCAGGTCATCAATGAGCTTAGGAGTCACGGACTCCATCATATAGATATGGCAATAGGCACGTTTCTCATTATTCACATAAAGGATCTCTTCCGATAAAGAATATTTAAAGGTAATGGAAGCATTCGGCTGTTTAAAGCGGAGGGCAAGGGAACGGGGCGAATATTCCACCCATAGATCCTTTCCCAAATGCTTTTCAAGTTCCTTAAGTCTCTTTAAGGCATACTCCGCCAGGTTTTTGGTATACATTACCTTGTTGATTAAATCCTGATAGGAGTGCTTTGAAAGATAATCCCATAAAACCAGGGGAGAAAGACCGTTCCTTGAGCCGGCAAAGGTACTGTCCGGCGAACCAATATACATGGGATTGTCAGGGGGTAAAAGCTGATACTTTACTTTTGTCATATAAATACCGCAGGGCCACGGTGCCCCAATCCACTTGTGCCCGCTCATGGCAATGGACTGCAGTTCCTTAATCCTGAAATCAAAGACCGGAAAATCCTTGCTTTTTTCTGCCATTTCAAGAAATGGCATATAGGCAGCCCCCAATGCGCCGTCCACATGAAACCAAAATCCTGTCCGGATATCGGACTTTTTATGGGCCGGATCATACTCCACTTCCCGTTCATAAAAGCCGTATTGTTTCAGGATAGGTACTATTTCGCTTATTGCTCCGGCCACATTGTCATAAGCTCCTTTGAATGTGGTACCGTAATTAAAATTCACAATGATGGGATAACCCCGTTTTAGAAAAGCTTCAGCCAGTTTTTTTAAAGCGGGAATGTAGATGCAGCCATCCTGATCGGAAGGGACCTCCAGAGGCCATCCGTTCTTATCAAGATAATGTACGGAATAACCGGGCGGATAATCATCCGGATAAATAAGCGGACAGTCAAATTTACCGCTGCCTTCCTCGTTAAAAGTGACAATGTCCAGTACCCTCATGGCTTTTATGATGGAATAATGGGTATCCTGTGAATAAAAAGCAATGGGAGTATATTTATTAGGCGCATCCTCCGGTGCTTTTGCCTGATAATATATAAGACGCGGCTCTACGGCTGCTCTGCGGCCATTCAGGCTTGCAAGCCTGGCTTTTTCCCAGACATCGGGATCCTCCAGAATAAATTTCCCGGCAAGATAATCCCTTGCATTCCACAGACCATAAATATTACCTTCCGTGCAGCCCATGGAAACAATATATCCCCAATAACTATCCCTCCAGGTTTTGTCCGGGGAATCAGGGGTGTATTCATGAGGCCACTGTGCATTCCACAATGCCGCAAAATAATCCAGGACGGCCCGTTCCACGAATTTTGTATTGAGAGTATCATTTCCCGAAACAAAGGGATCTCCTATGTTGTTAATATGATAATTCAGGTATGTTGACAAATCATCCTTAAAATCCAGTTTCTGATTGGACTGGTATCCCATAAAATTTTCTTTCTGTACGGATTCATACCTGTACAGCTGCTCTAAGGCACGGTTTCTCTGTTCCTGCGGCATTCTTTCCGAAGACAGCTTAAAATCATTATAGTCAATCCCCGGGACTTTAGGATAGACGTCACCCGGATCTTTCGCCGCTGCGGTTACCTGATAATTTGGCTCTGCCATCTTACTTCCTTTCCAAATAACCGATTCCATTTTTTATAATTATATTACTAAATCTGCCGTATATTACCATTCAAACTCAGTTTTCGGTTAATTCCTTACTCTCATACTTCCCTGGGAAGACAATCAAATGCAAAAAAGGACCCATAAAGATATTTCTTTACAGGTCCTATATAAATTCCATTTAGATTTAATTTTCTTCCTCTATTTTTTTATTTTTCTCATCAGTTTTTTTATTTTCTTCTTTTCCTTTATCCTTATCATAATTTTCCGTACCTGGCAGTTCATATACGACAACTGCTACACCTCTTTTAATGTTTTCAAACATTTTCTTTGCAGCAGCCGGAGGCATATTAATACAGCCGTGGGAACCACTTGTCATATAAATATCTTTACCAAATTTATCCCTCCAGGGTGCGTCATGGAAACCTATATTACCATTAAAGGGCATCCAGTATTTAACCGGTGTGGAGTAGTCTTCTCCATTCAGGGTGGCATCATTTTCTTTATATTGGACCGGATAAGTACCCACCGGAGTTCCCCAATCTTTTGAAACATTGCCGGATACAAAATCTGTTTCCAGAATAAGATTACCCTCTTTATAGAAAAACAAATGCTGAGCCGTTAAGTTTACTTCCACATAAGTATTGCCTATATCATCATCACCATATTGCTGGGCAGTCTGGTAATAAGCAGGTTCTCTTACCAGCTGTTCTCCATTCTTAATCAATTCCGTAAGATCAGTTACTTCCTGGGTTCTGTTTAGCCACCAGCCATAATCTCCGCCTTTGATCTGCAGAACATCACCATAAGAAGTTTTAAAATTTCGGACCCTGCCAAAGGAATTATAATTTTTACCTATGTAATCTACATATTCTTTTATACCATTAGTATCTAATTTAACTTTATATTTTTTATCAACGGAAAGCCATTTACTGATTTGGTTACCATCTAAAACTTCCGTTACATCCCCGAATTGATAAGTAATTTTTGCCCCGGCTATTTTATTCATCTGCTCCAAAGCTTTCAGCAATTTGGTATTCTCGGAATTTATTTTCGGTTCCTCATAACAGCCTGCTTCCTCTAAAGATAAAGTCGGCTGCAGGGAGGTAACGGCTTCTTTCACTGCTTCATATAATTTTTCTTTATTTACTTTCGCTCCCTGCTCCTCTTTTACTATCTCAAAACCGTTCTCTCCGTATTCGGAAATATGTGCATTTACGGGTTCTATAACATTAGAGTCCTTAAAGCAATTAAGTTTATCCAACATCTTATTCATAGAAAATTCATCAAACTCAAGTATGGCGTTCATTTCCAATTCATGAGTCTTAAAAAAAGAAACAGGCCAGATAAAACCATTTTGCTTCTTTAATAAATCTTTAATACTTCCATCATAAACGGTATGTAATCCAATATTCTCACCGTTAAAGGAATCCTCCACACCGTTTCGCTCCTCCAAGGTTAATACATAGGAGTTAACCTGGGAATTAATAGCCTCTTCCACCTGATCCGCTGTCTTATTGGAAGCATTTACTCCATTAATAACCGTATTATGATAAAAATGGGTACTATAATAAAACGACAGGAAAAAATATAATATAACAAAAGGTATCAATAACCCCAAAGCTACATAAGGCAGAATTTTATCGTTGCTGCTTTTGTTTCTGCTTCTGTTATTGCTTCTGCTTCTGTTATTAGCATTTCTATTCTTAGTTACAGTTGTATTTGTCATAATGCACCTTCTTAAATTTCTTTATTTTGTAAAGAATATGTTTCATATAAACATTGTAACATAAAAAGGTGTTTTTTTTTAGGCATTTTAATTAAGTTTTCTTTAAATCATTATTACAAACAGCAATAAAATAGTAATTTATTTTACTTTTTTCACCATTATTGTAATTCATTCCTATTAATTGTTTCTTTTTGGTATTGTTGGTAAGAACTTCTGTATATTCCCGGCGATACTCCCGTCTGCTTACTAAATGCACGGTAAAAAGTATTAACGGCAGCAAATCCTGTTTGTTCTGCAACTTTTTCATTACTCCAATTAGTTGTTATCAAATATTCTTTCGCATGCTGGATCCGAATCCGCTCCAAATAAACCGCAAAAGTCTCCCCAGTCTGTTCTTTAATAAAGTTGCATAAATATTTTTCGGATATCCGCATTTTATGACTTACGGCTGCCATTGTCAGGGAAGAATCCGTATAATTTTCCTCCAGATAATGTATTATATTCTCTTTGAGTTCGTTGTTCCTGCTCTTTTTCTTTTCATTTAGAAAATCACACAGCTTATAGGAAGAATTTTGCAGGGATTCGACCATTTCCCGGATTGTATAATGATTATTATAACCTGGAAGTATATCCTTACCCTGGGATATTTCCATTAACTGAAGACATGCGCTATATATGACGTTTCTGATAGAAAAAATATCTGCTGCTTTTGTGTCTCATACTGGAAGGGCATTTTCTGGTAATAGTTCAGGAGCTTTGAAAATTGTTCACCAATGGTTTCCCTTTCTCCGCACAGAATTAAATTATATAGTTTTGTTAAGAATTCCATCCCTACTATATTTTCTTTAGCAGAATTAATATTAATATTATAAATTTCCACCGAGTTTTCATGTTCACGGTAAAATGCCTGGGTAACCTGCTGTGCCTGATTATAACATATATTTATATTGGAAATATCCGTTCCAATGGCACTGATACCCACATTAAAAGTAATATTCATATCTACGGTTAATGCTAAGGTTATTCTTTCAAAGATTTCTTTGATATTCTGAACATTGGAGGGATCTTTCGGACTTAAAGAAAATAAAAACAGCTCATCCCGGATACCGGTATGTACATTGGCAAAATCATTGGGATAACTTTCTTTTAAGTATTCTGCAATACATAATAAAGCAATCTGGTAATCTTCAGAATCTTTCAGCTTCATCTGCAGTAAAACAACGCAAAAGTACTCTATGGGCTTTTTAAAACATTTTTCAAATTCCTTGCGTTCTTCTTTGGTATTAATTCCTTTTACAATAAGATTTTCCAATACAAGCGCCTGTTTTTGCTGATTAAGAAGTTCCAGCTGATTCCTGTACTCATTTTTATTTTCCGTAATATCATGTAAAATACGTCCTAGTACCTCATATTCATTCTGACCTTTGACAAAAGCACTGTTTTCATCAGAAACCAAAACAAACAGTTTTCTTACTGCGGAATATTGCTTATAGCTAAAAAATAATGTTAAGCATAATACTAAAATAATTCCTGTACAGCTGTAAATTATAATTATATTGGTGATACTCCTGACCTGACTGTCTATTATAGATTTGGGAAATCCAATGGTGGCCTTTAATCCGGCTTCTTTCGTTTCATAGGTTAAAAGCCAATAGGTATTACCCCATACCGGACCTGGTCTTTATCTGCCGCATCTTTTAGCACTTCCGCATTCTCCCCATAATTTAATAATATCTCACCATCAGAGGTATTGATCACTTGTACAAATCCTTCCTTCCTGCATTCTTCTGTAAGCAGCATTTCAATTAATTCTGCCGGTTGTATTACAAAAGTCATTACATGGGAAGTACTGACTGTCATCTTCGAATTGGCTTTCACCATAAAAAGGATCGCATTTTCCAATATCTGTGTCTTATCATCCAAACAATATTCCAGCCTGTCTACGGTCCAGAAAGAGTAGATACTATTCTTGGATAAAAGGCTGCTTTTAAATTTATCTGCTTCAATCAGACCATGGTCATATACCTTAAAGAATTTACCGTAATAAGCAGAAAACTGTTCACTGCATTGGCTGGAGGATACAAACAAATCGTTATCGCGGAATAACATAAAACTAAAGCAGGGAAACGTATAAATAAGTCTTGTATTAACCAGGTTTTGCCTGGCATATCCCAATTGGAGATATTCACTTGATGACAATTTGCCTTTATTTCGGATTAATGTATCAAAGTGAAGATCCTGACTCATACTTTGTGCCAGCAAATACATTTTTGAAATATTTTGTTCAATTTCATTAACACCCTCCTTAAGCTTTAATTCATTCATTTTCATTACCTGTTGTTCGACAATCTTATAGGAAAGCTTAGCAATGGGAATACAGCAAATTAAAACGATAAGAAATGCAAGAAAATATTTGAGACAGTATTTTAAAAAAATACTAGTTAATTTCACATTTTCTCTCCTTTCTTGTATCAGGATTAACAGATTTTTAAAATTCTCACCCTTTAACGGATCCAATCATAACACCTTTAACGAAATACTTCTGTATAAATGGGTAAATAATCAAAATCGGAACCATACTGACTACGATTAACGAGTACTTTATAACGCCTGCCATCCTTGCCAGCTGCGCCTGTAACTCGGGATCCTGTATGGTTGAAGGATCAATCTGATCCGCCATCAGGATTTCCCTTAAGAATAAGGTTAAAGGATACAGCTCTTTCGTATTCAGATAAATCATAGGATTAAAATAAGCATTCCAATGACCTACTCCGTAAAATAATACAAGAACTGCAATTACTGCTTTGGATAAGGGCACTACAATACCGGTTAAGAATTTAATATCACTGCAGCCGTCCATTTTTGCAGCCTCCAGTAATTCAAGAGGAATATTGGACTGGATAAAGGTCCTGGCTATAATCATATTGTAAACCCCAAGAGCACCGGGTATCAGCATTGCCCAGACGGTATTTATCATATTCAGATTTTTTACCAGTATATAGGTAGTAATCATACCTCCGTTAAAAAACATGGTAAAAGTAAAGAACAGCATTATGCCGTTCCTCCCGGGTAGGTCGGCTCTTGCAAGGCTGTAAGCCGTAATAATGGTAATAAAAATATTGATAAAGGTTCCTGCAAGGGTGTAAAATAAAGAATTTCGAAAACCTGTCCATACAGAGGAAGTTTTAAATACCGCCTTATAACCTTCCAGGCTGAAATCGACCGGCCATAGAAAAACCTTTCCTGCCTGCACTGCCGAACCTGAGGAAAAAGAAGCAGCCAATACAAAAATACAGGGATAAAGTACCAGAATAAAAAGAGCAGTGAGGATAAATCCAATAATGATATAAAAAAGTTTATCATTTCTACTATAGTTTTTAAATTTATGCATAGTTTCCTCTTTCCTGAATATTGAATCTTTGATTTGATATTCGTTAAAAAATTCCTGTTCCATTCAGTTTTTTACTGCCCCAGTTGGCAATAAGAAGCAGAATAAAATTGATTATTGAATTAAACATGCTGATTGCCGTAGACAGGGAAAAGTCATTTACTCCGCTGGCAAGCCCTACCTTATAAACATATGTGGAAATTATTTCACTATAGTTTATATTTAAATTATTTTGCATCAGCAATACCTTTTCAAATCCTACATTCATAATGTTGCCCACCGCCAAAATTAACATTATACTTGCGGTTGGCAATATGCTTGGAACATCTATGTATCTTAACAACTGGAACCGGCTGGCTCCATCAATTCTGGCGGCTTCATGAAGGGCCTGGTCTACATTGGCCAAAGCCGCTATGTAAATGATTGCGCTGTATCCCGTACCCTGCCATACCCCTGACCATACATAGATATGTTTGAATAGTTTTCCGTTTGTTAAAATATTGGGTGCGGTGGCACCTGTAAGTAGAGTATAAAAACTGCCGTAAATTCCGGTACGGTAATCAAGAATCTGAAATAGTAATCCTACCATTACTACCGTTGATATAAAGTAGGGAATATAAGTTGTTGTTTGTATCATTTTTTTGTATCTTTTTCCCGGAAAAGCATTTAAAATCAAGGCAAAAAGTATTGGAACCGGAAAGGTTATAAATAGGCTGTACAGAGAAATAGTCAATGTATTTTTTAGTATCAACGTAAATTTATAGGAATTGAAAAACTTTATAAAATTATCCATACCTACCCATGGGCTTCCAAGAATCCCTTTTGAAAAATCATATTTCTTAAATGCAATAACCAGACCGCTCATGGGAACATACGCAAAAATCACCATATAAGTGACCGGTATCAGCAATAGCAGATAAATCTGCCATCGGTCAGCAATTTTTTTACCAAGTGATTTGGGTTTATTTAACATTATCATATTTGTTGTAACTTTATTATTCAATAGTACTCCGCCTTTATATTTTATTTTTTATGGCGGCTCAGAATAAAACTCCACGCCGCCATTTTATTTTTTTAAGTTCACAGTTTTGAGATCAGCTTATTTTATTCTGTCATATGCTGTCTGGGCACATTCCAACCACTGCTTAAGCCCCATACCATTTAATGTATCCAGATAATCACTCCATTCATCCATACTTCTTGCACCTGTTATAAATTCCGCAAGACTCTGATTCACATACTCCGGAATATTGGTTGTGGTTTCGGAAATTTTTCCGGTTTCTTCCGCAGTGTAGTGTAAAACCGGCAATACTTTTTCCGGATGGGCATTATAATAATGCTGATAGTTGTATGCACCTAATTTTGCCGTCTTCAGTTCCGGATTATATTCTGCCGTACCGTTTCCATAGGTATTACCTGTGGATAAAGATGCATATCTCGGCTGGCAGTTACGCCAGAATTTATTATTATTTTCTACCCAGATATTTGTTAAATAAACCAAACCGATCTTGTCATAGAGCCCCGCATCGACAAATGCATTTGTACTCGCTTCGCAGGTTGCTTCATCCATAGTCCAGTCTACGCCTTCTTCACCGAACCGGACTGTCATACTCATGTCCTGACGGTAGAATAAATCTCCAAGTTTAAAGGCCAGGTCCGGGTTCTTACAGGCTGATGTTATAAACCAGGCAGGTGTGGGAGAATATTCGGCATAAGGCGTATATGCAATTCCTTCAGGGCCTTGTAACGGGCTGATCAGGGTCATGTCCTGAAAATTCGGATTATTATCGGCATCTGTCCAGTTACCGGTACTCCCTGCCGTTACCGAACCGATGAGATTGACTGCCTCATTGTTTAACGTTGCCTTAAATTGGGTTATATCATCGGTAAAAATGGATGCGGTCAATAAACCTTCCGAATAAAGTTTATTCATATATTCCATACCATTCTTCCATTCATCTGTAGTAAAAGGTGCAATTACTGTACTGCCGTCCCCATCTAAGGCCAATCCTCCGTTCACACTGCTATTATAAAATGTAAATGCATTCATTAAGGCCTGTATGATATTTTCACCATAGCCGCCGGTAGAATAACCATATACACCGATTTCATCCTTTATGCCGTTTCCGTTGGGATCCTGGTTTACAAATGCTTTTAATACTTCATAATATTCATCCGTAGTAGCAGGTATTTTAAGCCCCAGCTTATTTAGCCATGTTTCATTAATATAAAGACGATACGGCGTGAGATTCCAGGTTTCCGGCTCATAGGCCGGAAGAGTATAGATATTGCCGTCCGCACTGGTCATGGCTTTTAACATAATATCTTTATCTTCTCCTGGAATGGCACTAAAATTAACTGCTTTTGACGGATCATTCACATAGTCATTTAACGGAATGAATGCGCCTTTACTTCCATAATCCAAAATCATTTCATTAGATAATGCCTTAACGGAGAATACATCCGGCATGTCTTTTCCCGCAGCAACCATGATAGAAACCTTAGATTTTAATTCTGTGGAATCACTGGGAAGCTGGTAAATTTCAAGATTGATTCCCAGTTCCTTTTCTATCAGGTTGGTCAGATAGTTATCATTATAATCGGTAATAAAACTGTCGGTTTGCAAGGCAATGGTGATTGTTTCCTTTTCTGAGCTGTCGCTGTCGGCTGCACTGCTGCCATCCCTGCTATTTTCCGTTAAGGATGTCTGTACATCCGAAGAACTTTTACCGCCGCACCCTGTTAAAACCACTGTCAGTACCAGTACCACCGATACAAATGCTGCCGTAATTCTTTTTTTATAATTTACATGGCTTTTGTTATCTTCCATATAGTCCTCCTTAATCTTTTATACTAAAGGTTAACTTTGAATCGTTTATGTAGACTTTAGTCCGGTATAACTTCTCGCCCCATTCTTTCATCAGCTTAGGATCCGTAAGCTTAATTTCCTCTATTTCGGCAGAAAACTCTGACTCAAAATATATTTTCCCCAACTCTCCGATTACTAAGGTTTTGCCTTGCAGTTCCGGCTGTTCTAAAGTCATAAGGCTTAAATAAGTATCTTCCGGAAGTGGATTACAAGTATCCGTAACACGAATTTCCTGTTCTTTAATAAACTCTACTTTCCTTACATAGCTATTAACGGTTCCTTCCTGATAACAACCTGCCAACTCCATGGTAATACCGGCTTTTTCTTTTTCCAGTATTACCTCAGAAACTTTAGCCGCATACATGGCACCATCTTTCTGCATCTTGTTTCCAAAATTAACCACATTATGGAAAGCGGACTGCATAGTCCAAATTTCATATCTGCTGGACGAAAATGTTTTTCTGCTGTAGGTTTCCACCCCCACATCAATCAGAAACGGCTTACCTTTTTTATACACGGTTATACTGCCCGTGTCATTATGGTTATGACTGTCACCATTGCAGCCGGCCTTAACAGCCAAAAAATAGCTGGAATCTCTTGTCAGCAGAATTCCCACACTTTCATAATAAATATCCGGCTTTTGAACAGGTTTTGCAGTATCAAATGAAGATATTTCATTTTCCGTAAAGGCTGCCTGAAGACGGTAAAATAAATTTTCCGAATTAGGAAGCAGGTAATTTTCATCCTTTTTATGTTCTGCCGCCGCAAAACGCATCATATTTTCATTTCCAACCCTCTTGGCAAACAAAAATTCCCTTACCCCCGGCCTTTCGCATACAGGCGCACAATCCGAAAAATTTGCATAATATTTGTCCGCCACATGCACATTCAGAATATAGGGGCAATATTGCGTATTTTATTATTCTGATACAAAGATACAAATTCGTCTGTCGTCACTGCATTCATAACCTCAATGGCATTAAACAGGCATAGGCCTGCTGCACGGTAATAGCTGGCACCTTCATTACAGCATCCGTCTTCCCCATATACATTTAAAAAAATATCCAGGCTTTTTGCTGCCTGTTCTAACACTCTCTGCTTTATTTCCCGTTCAATTCCTTCCATGGAGAATATGGTAATCAGGGTATTCTGAGTACACCAGGGCGTCCAATTATTAACACTTTCTCCATACTCCCCCATCCACCCGAAGTGAGTGCTTAAGTAAGGATTCAGTATTCTGACAGTGAGCTCATTGTAAATGCGTTTTATAATCAGCGGGCTTACAGCATCAAGCTGACTTTTCAATAAATAAGCAACCATAGAAAGCTGGGCTCCTGTCTCGCAGGCGAATAAGTCCATGACGGGGTTACTGTTATCCGGCAGACATTCAAACTCGCCTTTTCCATTATGATTATGAGCAGGCAGCTGCCAGCCGCTTTCCTCACATATACTCATAATGCCGTTTATAATTTCATCCAGAAATTTTCCTTTTCCCTCCGTACATTCAGCCATTACCAGAGCATTTAAAGCACGTCTTCTGGCAAAATACAGGCTTTCAAAATTTGCTCTGTTACCTATACGGCAAAACTCCATATACCTGGTGGCCGGTATCCATGGATACTCATATCCAAGATGCTTTTCTCCCCAAGTTAACAAATCCTTTTTTAATTTTTGGGGTAAAGCTTCCCAGCTTTCCCTGTTGTTCTCAGGGGCATAAGGCCTAAATATGGTATAATCACCTTTATATCCTTTTGCTATTTCATAAATCATATAAATTAAACTCCTCCTTTTATTTTAGGTCCGGACCTATAATCTTTATATAACTTTATACCCCTGTTTAACAGTCTCAATCTTTAAAACTATTATCAAATCGTAAGAATCAGATACTCTCATTTTCAGTTTTGGCTCTCAAATAGCATAAATTATGGCAATACGGAGTAAATTCATGGATAATTAACAAAAAAGCGCCTGACAAACCGAATCCTGGCGCTTAAGTTCGGAGAACTTTCCTGGTAAACAAGAAAGAGTCTGGCTTGCTCCTATGAGATAAGAAAGAGTCTGGCTTGCCAGACTCTGGCGCTGACGCGCTGTCACTCCAGTGACAATTTCTGCTAGCGCGTCATGCGCATCCCGCCCGGCAGGGCTTTTTATGCAATAGGGCGCAATTTCCTATTGCATAAAAAAATGTCCCAAAATAATGAAATAAAATCATTATTTTGGGACATCCTCCATCTTTATAAATATATTTAATCTGATAAGATTCCATTCCTTAAGGGATTTTCTATTTTCAATGAATAATTCCCGATTTTCTTAAGTTTAATGAAAATCTTTCGAATATTTCATTTAAACGTTTCTTAAACAGAGCACCATACAAGGTAAAGATTATGCCAAAAAGGCAGAGTGCGGCAATATCTTTCGTCAGGTTATCATAAGTAACACCATAGATTGCTTCTCTCAGACCACCTATAGCATAGGTAAATGGCATAAATTTGTTAATTATCCGGAAGAATACCGGTGTAACCTGAATCGGAAAAGTTCCGCCCGATGCGGTAACCTGAAGAAGCAGTAAAATAATACCAAGTGCCTTACCAACATTATTTAAAGTTGTAACCAGGGAATAGATTATCATGGAGAATATTAAACTGAAAAAACAGCATAACATAGTAAACAGCACCGGACTATGTATTGGTATCCGCAATATCAGCAGATCTCCCAGGGCTGTTACAAGTCCCTGCGCCAATGCCACTGTTCCAAATAAAAAGTATCTCCCAAAATAAACTTGTTTCGGTGAATAGGTAACTCCGGTCCGATCCACTTTTGTCTGAAGCAGCGCTGCTAAAAACATACCTCCGACCCAAAGGGCAAGAATGGAATAAAACGGAGCAAGGCCTTTACCATAGTTCTCCGATACATATACATCATGAGAGGATAATACTACCGGAGAAGAAAAATAATCACTGTCTTCTTCCACATCCCGGTGAATTAGTTTAACCAAATCATCATAAGTTACTTTGCCGTTTAATTTATCGATTTTATCGGTAATCATGGTAAAGCCCGATTGTACCGCCGGTACTTCTTTTTTCACTTCCTCTATCCTGCTTATGGTGGTTTTACCGCTTTTAGCAACATCATCGGAGAAATCGCTTAAATCATTTACTGTGGCTTTGGTGCTTGCCAGTATGTTGTTAATGTCCTGAAACAATGCCGAACCATTAGATAAATTATTTTCCAGGTTCTCCAGTGCTTCATCATTTATACCGTTTAATACGGTACCGACTGCGGAAGCGGCATTAAAAGACACTTCTTTTATATCATCAAGCAGGGTAACCATACGGCTGCTGTTTTTATCTCATCTTTGAGATCACTTAATCTTAAATTAACCGTATCAATCTGTTCATTCATATTCCAGATAAAGGTATTTATCTTCTGATTTCCGTCTCCCTGGTTTTTAGCCAATTCCGTATTCGTTTTTGACAGAATATCCTGTATGTCTTTTAACGTAGTGCTGATACTTCCGGAATACTTACTGATATCGGAATTAAGCTCTGACAAACCATCCGCCAGATCATCGCTCAAATCATCAATTTGGCGTAAAAGCCTTTTGGCATTATTTAGTTCATCCTTTACATCATCACTGCTGTTCTCCAGCGTCTGCCTGATGTCACTTATCTGCCGGCTTAGTTTTTCCATATCATTTTCCAGATCGTTAAGCCCGTTTTCGTTCAGTGATTTGGATAAGACCTGCAAATCTTTCAGAATTGCATTATTGGTAGTTATAATAGCACCGAACATACCCGAAGAATTCTCTAATACACCGTTAATATTTTTCAGGCTGTTCTCCAAAGACAGGATAACAGCGGCAATATTTTCACCGGTATTGCTGTTTTTAATCTGAGCCAACAGGTTTTCCAGTTGGGTTAGTATACCTTCAAGGTCTTTTAAAGCTTCTGCCATCCGGCCGTCAATCCCGCCCGGAGGATTGCCTGAAATCGTATCCAGGGATGAACTTAGTTGTTTTAAGTGGTTATCCAGGCTTGTTATGGCTTCCTCCGTAATGAAACCTTTCGATAAATTATCCAGATCTTTAATAATTTTATTATTTATTGCTATAATATCTGCAAATAGCTTCTGATTCTTTTCCAGTATTCCATTAATGGTATTTAAACTGGTTATCAATGTATTAATAGTCCCGGATATGTTTTTAATGTTATCTTCGTTATTAATAGTATCTACAAGAGTTGTTAATTCCTTGCTTATATTCTCAAGGCCGGCCAGGACGTCGTCCCCGGAATTATAAAGGTCATCCAGCTGATCCGCTAAATCATCCAGGCTGTCTCCCACATCATCACACAGATTTCCAAACTTCCTGATAAGAGATTCTGCTTTGGATAAATCATCGGAACCATCCCTTAAATCCGTTAAAACTTCCTGCATATCATCAATATCATTTGAAATATCATTATTCAGATCTATAATATCAGATATTCCGTCGCTATTTAACTTCAGCATATCCCCGCTTATATCATTCATATCTTCTTTCAATATGGTCAGATTACTGTTTAACTGATCGATATCATTGATAAATTCAGGTTTATTGGCTGTGACCTCACCGGAAAGATATTCGGCATCTTTCGATATATCCATAAATAGGGATTGAACGGAAGCCAAATCAGCTCTTACTTTCGGTGAATACTTATCAATATCTTCACCGGTATCTGTAATCATATCCGACATATTGTCATTAAATTCAACTAAATCATCAATGGTTTCCTGAACAAATACAAAATCTTCACTGGCCGAATCAATTTTAACAACCCCATTTTCAATATTGTCAGTCAGGTTATTTAATCTGCCCGGAAGTTCTTTTACATTTTCATCAATATGCTTTAACAGGCTAACCGAATCCTCCAGGTCGGGATAATTTTCTTTTAAATCCGTACCGATTGTATTAATCTGTTCCAAAACCTTGGATACCGCAGTCTGAATAATCTTAGTGCTGATTTCCGTTTTCAGGGTATTGGTAGCCGAATCAATAATTTTGGGAGCAATAGCGTTTAATTTCTGATTTTTATAATAATCGATACTTAATTTTTTTGGGTGTTCATCCAAAATGGTAGAAAGAGAAAGAGAAAAATCTTCCGGTATGATAATGGCGGCATAAACTTTACCGTCCTCCACCATTTTTAAAGCTTCGTCTTTATTATCACAAAAAATCCACCCTAATTTATCGTTGGTTTTAAGTGTCGACATTATTTCCGTACCGATATTAAAGTCCATATTAAATATGGTTCCTCCGGCATCTTCATTTATTACGGCTACCTTAAGTCCTCCGGTATTGCCATAGGGGTCCCAGGAGGCATAAATATTTAACCAGGCATAAACCGGCGGTAATATGGTAAGTCCAAACAATATTACTACAGTTACCCAGCTGGTCGTTATTTTACCTATATCCGACCGGAAGATCCCAATTGCCTGGCGTAAAGCATTATGATTCTTTTTTATATGTATACGAACTGCATTTGATTTTTTCACTTATATCACTCCTTTGGTTTTAAATCACATTTTCAATCACGGTACTCCATAAGCGGTGTCCTCTTTCCCGATTAATTATTGTAATATTTTCAAAAAACCATCTTTTATGGCAGCCTTTTTCTCATTATAGAAACTTCCCATACTTTGAAAAGAATTAACATCGTTCAGGTAATTTTTATTCTCACTAAAATTCATTTCAGACCGGTAATCCACAAATTTTAATTCTAAATCCGTATTCGTATGAATATCCCACCCATTTTTACTGCCTAAATCTCCAACCGTATTCAGATTAACCGGCATGCCAAAAATATCACCTTTCATACCGAAACTGATATTATCTTTTTGTTTATTGAAATCTACTTCCGTAACTGCTTTTAATTGCAGGGTGGTCGCAGCACCGGAAAGAACAAGGAGGTTTGTTTCATCTGTAAATATATTTCCGTCACGGCTGTGATTTCCTTTGGATTTTATAGATACCGTGGTATCCGCATTATCACCTAAAATACAGGTAATGGTCAGATCATCCCATATCTTAACCGCATTATTAAATATCACTTCCATATAAACGTTCTGTCCGTTATAACGAAAGGATACATTTATACTTCGTATTTTATCGGAATCATCTATATAAATATGTAAAAGAATATCGGAATCCAATCGGTTCAGGAAAGTATTTATATTTTTTAATACCTTTTCATCCCCTATGTAATTCTTAAAATAATCCGGCAATATTTCTATTATCTCTCTATTAAGGACCGCTTCGTATTCGTCGGTATCACACATACTGTCCTTGCCTCCCGTTACTGCAAAGGATTTATGGCCGCTCTTACTAACTCTGGCATATTTATTATATATCTCAATTAAGGTAAGTATCTGATCTTTTTTCCCGTTTATTTTATCAGTACTATCCTTTTGATTGCTGTTTTCGTCAATATTATTGTTGCTATTATCGTTCTTGTTATTGTTGTTCTTGCTATTGTCATTCTTATTCTTAATATTTTTGTTTTTCGTAAGGCCTATATAATCCCCATGTAAATTATTTGAGGAAAAAATTATTTTATTTTTATCATTATAAGCCGTCAGGGAAAATACTCTATTTTCATCCTCAAAGGTATTTACCGTAAGACTTAAAGGAGAATTATACAGGGATTTAAGCTCTCTCCACCCGTCTAACAGGGTATCTTCCATACAAAACTGCACATAACTTTTAGGTAAATAAATCAATCCCAAATCAAATTTTGAAATATGGCCGGCCATGTAAGTAATCAATACTGCCGCTGTAATTATAATAATAACCAGTCTTTTTTTAATTTTCAAAGAATCACCTCACAGAAACAAACCTTGTTTTAAAAACCTTCCTACCGAATCTGCAATTTCACGTTCATTTAACGCCTCGTGTTTTCTTCCCATTCAAAAGCCAGCGCCGTATATACCTTTATTACCAAAAAAGTAAGCAGTGTTGTATTACAAGGCTTAATTAAGCCTTTTTCCACCGCATTATTCAAACGTTTCTCCAGATAGACACTTATGGTGTCATCCAGCATATCAACAACTTTACAGGAAACCTGGGTCCGGAATTCTTTTGCTTCTTTCACGATTTTATATAGAAACTCCTGATTTTTCCGATACATCAACATATTGTAAATCACTTCATGTATTTCATCCACAAGCGATAACTTTTTATTCACTATATCCACTACATAGGAGTCGAATTCTTTAATGAAGCCGTTGATCAGGTACATAAATAAATCTTCTTTATCCTTAAAATATAAGTAAAGCGTACCCTTTGCCACATTGGATTTCTGTGCTATCTGATCCATACTGACCGCTTTATAGCCGTAATCTGTGAAAAGTTCCTTGGCAGCTTCCGCAATTTCTTTCCTTTTTATTTCTTTCCCATCCATTTTAAATCCCTCCAAAATGACTATATGACAATTCAAGTCATTAGTTCATTATAAATATTATTATAAAAAAGTCAATTAGTAAAATATTATAATTTTATAAATTATTTCTCAAACTTATAGGATAAAATTTTCTATTGTACAAAAAGAATCTGGCCTGGCAGACTCCTGCACTGTCATTTTGGGGATGATTCTTATGTAATAAAACAGGGTTTCCCAACATCGATTTTACATTCAATGCCGGGAAACCCCTTGCGGACCCTATGTATTAAATTTATTCCTAAAATCTTATCCTCCACCTCTATTGATCATTTATGAAACTTCCTCTACTTTCTTATCCTGCTTATAGGTATTCCGGTACATTCCCGGCGTAATATTCTCATATTGTGTAAAAACACGGGAAAAGCTGCGTTCATGGTTATAGCCGCACAAGCTTGAAATTTCCTTTATAGTTAACCGTGTATTTCTTAACATGTTTTTCGCATCGTTTAAACGCAGTTCATTGATATAGTCAACGAGACTTTTATCTGTTTTTTCTTTGAAGATCTTTCGTAAATAGGAGTAGCTGATTCCTATATTCTCCGCTACTATATCAATATTAATGTCCTTTTTGTAGTTTTGCTTAATAAATTGAATCGCATTATTAAAATATATTTCATCGTTATTTAATACCCTGTTTTGATAATCTATAACGGCGTTATACTTTTCAATCAACCAGTTACAGGCATCGTCTAATGTTTCATTCAGCCATAAACTCTTATATAAATGGTCCTTATCTTCAAAAATATCCGTTATACGCAGATGGGATTCAACTATTTTATCTATTAAATTAGTAACCAACTGGTTTAATATTTGAATCACATTATTGTAATCAATATGGTCATGCTGTGCTATTTCTTTAAACATTTTTTCTGTTGCGGCAAATAATTTATCTTTATCGCACAGCTCAAGACAGGTTTCAATCAGATTGATGTCCTCGGCCGGATAATAATATGCAGCTTCCGGATATACATCACTATAAAAAATGATGCTGTTATATCCTTTTATAAACCGGTAATGTAATATCTCATTTGCCTGTTCAAAGGATTTATAAGCCGTATCTTTATTCTTTTGCAGGCTCCCTACCGTAATTGTCATTGGAAAATTAAACATTGTGGATAGCTCCAACTGAATTTTATTGAGCTTTTCCCGCAGAATTTCCATGGGGTTTTTTAGATTGGCATCTATACTTATGATAAGTGCTATACTCTCATCATGATACCGGATTCCCGATGTACACATACCCTCACTTAACATTTCTTCGCAGATACGTATAATAATTTTTGCATAATATTCAAATTTTTCATTATTATCAATGACCATTCTTTCCTGCAATTTGCCGGGAAGAATTACCGCACAGGCCGTAAAGGGGAAAGGTAATATTTTCATAATGTCATCGTCTGTGGCATCGTTAACGGAGGAAATGATACGAAGCAGCGAAGCTTCGTGGATTTTATTTGAGCGGTTATCAATAAAAATGCGGTTCTCTTCCTTTAGAAGCTCATTTAATACTTTTGATATTGTCTGAATTTCATCACTGCCATTTTTTAAATTCAACCTTTCATTTGCATATATTTCTTTCACCAAGAGTGCAATTGGGTTATATAAACGTCTTGAAATATAATAGGCAGCAAACAGACCGGCCAAAGAAATGGCAAAGGCGGCAAAAACAAGCTTGATTTGAACGGACGTCTGATTTCTGAACAATACATCCATATCATTGGCGCCATAATAAATAAGATTACTATTTGGTGACTTATAAAAAGAACAAAGCTGGCTTTTCCCATTTACAAGCAATGAAAAATATCCCTGTTCTGATTTACTCTTTTGAATCTTCTGAAATAAATTCATTTTAAGGAGCTCCAGATTATTGGATTGCTCCGCATTTGATATTACCTCTCCCCTGTTATTGATTATTATCACAAACCCATCATCACCTTTATTAACGGTGTATAAACTCCGCAGCTTCTCTTCGTTAATGTTGAAAACCAATGCCCCTTTCAGGTTGGACGTATAGGGAGTAATTTTATAAATATACGAAATACAGTTCTGGCCTTTAACCTCCTCCTTGTCGGAAACGGAGATCACATTGGACTTAACAAAATGAGAAGGTAGAATTATATTACCTGATGTGCCATTTTCAAGCTTTTTATACTCCTGTATCCACCTTATATCCGTAAGCTGGTTAATCCGCACTATCCCAATATCGGATGAGATAATATAATCCGCGCCATTAACATAAAAATAAACGGAATAAAATAAATCATTTGTCCTTGCATAATCTATGATTGAAGTTTCAAACTTTAATAAGTCAAACATGTCATTGTGTCTTTTTACTATTTCATCAATTTTTTTATTATTTCCTAAGCTCTGCAAGGACGTATCCACGGAAAGGCGCATGGCATCACGGAAAATGCTGTCGAATACTAAATTGTTGGCATTGCTTACCATTTGGAGGCGGTGAATTTCTGAACTTGCAATGATATCTTTTGAAAACTGGGCCGTAGCATAATTATTTATGGTAGTAATAATACTACTTGGAACGATTACAAACAGAATCAGAGCTATTAATAGTTTAAAAAAATAAAACCGCTTCAAAATGCCCCCTCCTTATTTATTAGTCAAAATACAACAACGGGGCTGTTGTAAAATAGCCTTAATAAAACTTCAACAATAGGATTGAGTAAATTTGGCTATTTTGCGACAGTCCCATTACTACATTTTATATCTCAATTAATTATTGATGGTTCGCATTCCAAACCTTTTGTCTTTCATCTATAATTGCCTGACCGCCTGATTCTAAAAATTCCTGAATGCCGGCATTCCATACATTATCAAAGTCTTCCGGTTTTGCAGTAATTGCTTTTGCAAATATTTCCTTCTGCTTTTCTTTCAAAGTATTGGAAAATTGTGCTTCAGCATCAATAGGATCCATAAGTGTAGGTAAAATATACCCATCGTTAAGACTTATATTATAAGCCTGCCTGAATACCTCTTCATATCCCGGATAAGATTTGGCGATTACATCAATATTTTTAGCAGGATCATCCATCTCCATGCCATTTACAACAAGTACATAGTCAAAATTGTTGGGGGAGTTCATTATCATATCTCCGGTTGCCGCTTTCATAATCGGTAAACCGTCTACCATATCATAATTTACTCCTTCCTCACCTGTTTCAAGATAATAACGGACAGGCTGTTTGCTCATCCAGTTCAGATATTTAACCGCACCGTCAACATTTTTGCTTGATGCAGGAACAATTATATTAATGCCGGTTGGACTATAATTCGTTTTAAAATATTTACCGTCGGCATTTTGAAAGGTATCAATCGGAACAAATTCCGCCGCAGGCACATTGGCCTTTAACTGGTCCATAATCCCGGGGCTTGAACGCAAAGGCTGGTCATAGGTATGAATATAGGAACCTACGATACCCCGGGCAGTATCCGCATCACTTTGTATATCATCCTTATAAAGCGCGAACTGGGGGTCTAACAGACCTTCGTTGTAAAGCTTATTCAGGAAACGTACACCTTCCGCATAACCCGGAAGCAGTAAGGTGAAGTTGCCTGTCGGACAGTTTACATACATGGTTTCTTCTGAAAGATTTGGTTCAATAAAGGATTCTAAAATTGTTGCACAACGCCAGGCGACATCCGAAGTAGCCGTAAGGGGAATCACGTTTTCAACCTTACCGGGATTTTTCTCTTTAAATGCTTTTAAAGCCTGATAATATTCTTCCGTTGTTGTAGGTAACGGCATGTTAAGAGCATCCAGCCAATCCTTACGGATATAGGTTCCGTATTTGCCAAGTACAATACGTTTTGCAGGAATTGCATATTGGCTTCCTTTGAATTGGCCTCTGGATAAAATATCCTCACCGAGATAGGCTTTCAGGTCGCTTCCGTACTTTTCCAAACTTCCAGTCAGATCTGCAATACCGTTGTTCTTATAATAATTATATATCGTACCCACATCATATGTAAAGCAGATATCCGGAGCCGTGCCGGCTGCCATTAAAACATTCAGCTGGTCGATTTCCTGTGAACGGGGAACGCTCACAAATTTCACATCCAGATTAAGGTCTTTTAACGCATTTTCCTGTATCCATTTTGTCCAATAGTTGTTTGTCGGATCGCTTGCACCAGTTGCGCCACGGTCAAAGACCTCCACCGTAAGAGGTGTGACAGCTTCTGCTGCTCCCTCAGATGTCTCCCCGGATGCCCCATCCGATGTGCGGGATGTAGTTTCTGCCGGGGACGCCGTATTCTTCGTACCTGCTCCACAGCCGCTTACCATAGCAACAGTTAGAGTAAGCACCAATGCTAAACGCCCCAATTTACATAATACCTTTCTCATACTAATTCCTCCATATTAATTATTTTTGTGACGGTTAGTCACAACGTTTTTTGTTTTATATACAAGCCAAAATGGCTGAATATATGATATATATCTGCAAAGTAAGCTTAACCTTTGACCGCACCGATGGTAGCCCCTTCAATGAAGTATCTTTGAAGCCAGGGGTATATCAGCAAAATCGGAACTGTTGCAAACATAACGGTGGCTGCTTTCATGCTTTCACTTGTAACCATAGATACAACATTAGCTTCCGCATGTGTGTCTATGGAAGAAAGATTATTTACGATCTGATAAAGCTTGAGCTGGATCGTATAAAGGTTACGGTTCGATATGTAAAAAAGTGCATCCTGAAAACCATTCCACCGCCCCACAGCATAAAAAAGTGCCAGTGTTGCCAATACGGGAGTTGATAGGGGCAAATAAATCTTTGACAATATTGTCCAGTGGGTAGCCCCGTCAAGTTTGGCAGATTCCTTAAGACTTTCAGGGATGGACCTGAAAAATGTTTTAAGAATGATCATATTAAATACACTGAGGCAGGATGGAATAACAAGTACCCAAAAATTATCCAACAAGTTAAGGTTCTTCACATTTAAATAATCCGGAATAATGCCTGCATTAAAATACATGGTTATAATAATTACGATATTAATGGCCTTTTTTCCCACAAGCTTTGTCTGTGCCAGAGGATAAGCGCAAAGTATTGTTATAACCATAGAAAGAACTGTGCATACCAATGTCAGATATGTTGTAAAAAACAGGCTTCTTACAACACTTGCATCGGATAATACATAGGAGTAGGCTTTTGTTGTAAATTCCACCGGCAATAAAAACACTTTGTTATTGGTAATTGCCGAATTTGAACTTAATGATACTGCCATAACGTTCAGAACCGGAAATATACAGATGCAAATTGCCAATAATGCAAATATTACTATGATCCAATCCACTGTTTTTGTCTTTTTTGATTTAATCATAACTTTCTCCCCCTTTACATGATACCCTCTTCTCCAAATCGCTCGGCAATTACATTTGCAATGGTCAGGAAAATAATGCATACAAGCGACTGGAACAGTCCTACTGCCGTTGCCAGGGAATACTGCTGTGATTGCAGACCCACCCGGTAAACAAACGTGCTGATAACATCTGCCACATTGGTTACGAAATAATTACCCAGTGCATAAGGCCGGTCAAAACCAATAGACAGAATACGTCCTAAATTTAAAATCAGGAGTGTTACAATTGTTGGACGAATACCGGGCAGCGTTACATGCCAAATTTTTTTGAAACGGTTCGCACCGTCTACAACAGCCGCTTCATAAAGCTCCGTATTTACTCCGGTAATTGCGGCCAAATAAATAATCGTGTTCCAGCCTACACTTTGCCAGACACCAATCAGAATATAGGAGATTATCCAGTGTGCCGGTTCGTTTAAAAAGGGGATCGCTTCTATGCCAAACTTTCTGAGGACCAGATTAATAAGACCTGTATTGGGAGCAAAAACCTGTAATGCAATACCACTGATTATGATCCAGGATAAAAAATGCGGCATATAAACTACTGTCTGTGTAATTTTCTTAAATCTCTTAAAACAAATTTCATTAAGTAAAAGTGCTAATATAATTGGAGCAGGAAAACCTACAACTAAATCTAAAAAATTAAGTACAATCGTATTTCTTAATGCCCGGTAAAAACCATCCGTTGTAAATACCTGCTTAAAAATGTCTAACCCTACCCAAGGGCTTTCCCACATGCCCTGAAACAAATTATAATTTTTAAATGCAATAACAATGTTTGTCATGGGTACATATTTAAAAATGACCAGATAAATAATAGGTAATAAAAGCATCAAATAAAGTATATAATCATTTTTGACCTGCTTCCATTTTTGATTTTTAACTCTGGCTCTCTCTGTTTTATGACTATTGGCCTTTAATCCGTGAGTTGAAACCATTGAAATGCCTCCTGTATTTTTATTGTAATGTACAAATAGCACAAAACAAAACTGATATGCCTAGAATTATAAAGCTCATTACACAATATAACAATTGACAAAAATGATTTTTTTGCAGACACATTTGATTATTCGCTATAAAACCTGATATTTTATGGGTTTTTTAGACAATATGACCAACAGTATTGTTGGAATATTCATCTTATACAATGGATATTATTTTGAAATTTTCTTATTTGAATAAAATAAGATAAAATTTTAATTAAGTATTGACTTAATCAAATAGGATACTATAATTTAATTCGTACATACTTAATGAAAAAGAGGATACTGCCATGGATATTACCATGCAATTAAAAGCTATTTCTGATCCCACCAGATATAAAATAATTGGTTTGCTTTTGGAGCGGCATTACTGTGTCCGAATCCTTTCGAAAAAGTTAAATATAAGTGAATCTGCGGTATCACAACATATGAGTGTTTTAAAAGAAGCTGGCATTGTATACGGAAAAAAGCTGGGTTATCATATGCATTATATTGTTAAAACGGATACTTTGCAAAGAATACGGGATGAAATGTCAAAAATGCTGCAATCAGCCGAACAGTCCTCAAAAGAAATAAAAAATTGTTCCTGTGAGTATTCATGCGACAGATAAATTATAAGGAGAAAATATAAATGAAAACAAACGATATGCTTCGTGGCAGTGCAGGAAAGTCTTTATTCCTGTTTGCACTTCCCATGATGATTGGAAACCTGTTCCAGCAATTTTATACTATGATCGATGCAGTTATCGTAGGAAGATTTGTTGGGGAAGATGCGCTGGCGGCCGTTGGTGCCTCCTATGCCTTAACAACTGTTTTTATCTCAATTGCAATCGGAGGCGGCGTTGGTGCTTCCGTCCTGACAAGTCAATATTTGGGCGGGAAAGATTTTTCAAAAATGAAAACTTCCATCTTTACCGCTCTGTTTACATTTTTAGGTCTGAGTATCATACTTGGCCTATGCGGTTTCTTTTTAAGTTCCTCCATTATGCAATGGCTTAACACCCCGGATAATATTATAGAGCAGGCTTCTTTATTTTTACGTATCTATTTCATGGGATTACCGTTTTTATTTATGTATAATGTCCTTTCCTCCGTATTTAATTCCCTGGGGAAATCAAATATACCGTTATATCTTCTAATTTTCTCTTCCCTTTTAAATGTGGTATTGGATCTTATCATGGTATGTATTTTTCACCTGGGTGTGGCAGGCGTCGCATGGGCAACCCTGACAGCTCAGGGAATTTCTGCAATTATGTCCTTTATAATATTAATGAGGCATTTAAAGATTTATATGGATACCGGTAACATAAAAAGATATGATACATCTGCTTTAGGTAAAATATTTAAGATTGCACTTCCATCCATCCTACAGCAATCTATTGTATCCATTGGTATGATGTTGGTACAATCCGTCGTTAATGGTTTCGGTTCCGAGGTCCTTGCCGGCTACTCTTCAGCAATACGAATTGAAAGTATCGTTGTTGTGCCCCTTACGGCAATGGGAAATGCCGTTTCAACCTTTACGGCGCAAAATATTGGCGCCAATCAGAAAGACCGTGCAAAGAAAGGATATCATGCCGGATATCTTATCGTTGCCATGTTTGCCATAGCAACCTGCTTAATACTGGAATTATTCCATACCCCTATCATATCTGCTTTCTTAAATAAAGAAAGCAGTACACTGGCTTTACAGACAGGTACTGCTTATTTAAAATTTATGGGATTTTTCTATGTGATGATTGGCCTGAAAATGATTACGGACGGTTTACTCAGAGGTGCCGGGGACATGAAAGTATTTACCATTGCCAATCTGGTGAATCTATCCATCCGTGTTTTTGTAGCCTTTCATTTTGCCCCTGTCTGGGGAATAGCTGCCGTCTGGTATGCGGTTCCCATGGGGTGGACCGCGAATTACCTGTTATCTTTTGGAAGATATTTGACCGGAAAATGGAAAACTATTAAATTAAAATAGAGTTCAATAAAGCTACTGTTAACGTGGCTGTTGCAAAAGAGTACATTTGGCTATTTTGCAACAGCCCCAATTCCTTCCTGGGACTGCTTCAACCTCACTTGCTTGTGAACTTAAGGTAAGGCCTGCTTATTCCAACCCTTGTTACCTGCTCAGGTGTTTTTACGTTTATTCATAAACTGCCTCTAATTACTTTTTTTTATCATATCTGCTATCTGTACCATCTTGGGGAGACATTTTTCAAAAAATTCTTTATATCCCTCACACAGATAATTTTTATACATTTCATTATCAGTTTTCAATCTGCTTCTTTGGCAGCCGCCTCTGCAGATTCCATAAAATTCACATTGCTTGCATTCCTGCGTTAATTTAAAGGATTCTTCTATAAATCTTATTTCTTTCCTCTTTTCATCCATAACAGCTATTGTGGTATCATTCATATTTCCTAGTTTATATTCATCCAGCATATAAAAATCACAAGGATAAACACTGCCGTCCGCTTCTACTACATATTGAATTCCGCATGTTCCCCGCTGATCACAGGCTTCTGCCATCCTGCCTAAAAGTATGCCTATATAATTTTCAAACTGCCTGATAAAGGGCTGCTGATTCATCTCCAAATCACAAAACCATCGGTCGAACAATTTAACCAAAAACTTGCCATATTCCGCCGGAAGTAAAGAATATTCATACTTTCCCGGTTTTTCATATAAAGGATCCAAACAGGCTATGTACTGCTGGTAATGCCAGCCTTTATTTTTATAAAAATCATAAATCTCATCGATACGTCCGGCCACTTCCCCATGTACCACTGTCAGGACATTATAATCCACACCATATTGGTCCAACAGCCCGGCAGCTCTTATAATCTGTTCATAGGTCGTATTTCCTGACTTTGTATGACGGTATTTATCATGAATATCCTGAATTCCGTCAACTGATAAACCAATGAGAAAATGATTTTCTTTAAAAAAGCGGCACCACTCTTCATTTATATTTAATCCGTTGGTCTGCAGGGCATATTCTACTCTTATATGCTTTCTGTTATAATGCTTCTCATACTGGGTGATATTGCGGAAAAAATCAATACCTGCCAGGGTAGGCTCTCCTCCTTGAAATGCAATGGAGCAAAAACCTTCTGAATGCAATATGGTTTTACGCATTATATTTTTTAATGTATGGTCGCTCATAATTCCAAATGATGAAATACTTCTCTTATTCTGTTCATCACAGTAAAAGCAGTAATCACATTTCATATTACAATTACCGGAAGCCGGTTTTATCAAAACACTCATTGGTGGCATATTATATTTCCTCACTTACCCTGCACATTATTTTTATCACGGCATATATTTTTTAAAATTATACATATAAATAACCATAATTACAATAAGTAAACCCTGAAATAACCGATTCACAGCCATATTATTTCATTTTCTGTTAATCTTTCTGCCAAAAGCAGCACCAAGTACACTGACCGGCACAGGCCATTGTAATACAAAAAGTTCCGTATCAGCAAATGACCGGCTGATATGGAACTTTTTAATTAGTAATATTAAATAAATCTGATTTTTACTTAAGTTGCTTACTATCTTTGTTATTCCAAACTTGCTTTGGTAATTACGGATACTCCGGTATCTACATAGTCCGCTCCGGTATCTTCACCTGCCAAAGCTTTCGCTGCTTCTTTCATGCCTTCATAACCCATAACATCAGGGTTCTGTGCCGTTGCACAAAGAATAATATATCCGCCTTTGATTAATTCCAGGATTGTATCGGATTTATCGAAACCTACACCAACGATAGTGTCTCCTGATTCCTGAATTGCATTACCAATACCGACACTTGATCCCTCATTTGCTCCAAATAGTCCAACACAGCCTGGACGGTCTGTTTATATATTAGCTGACATATTTTATCTTCATCATCGGCTATGATTACTTTCAGCATATCCTACTCCCATCCAAGAAATTATTGTTATGATCTGCCGAAAGCGGCCTGATCATTTACAGGGCTTGAGCGCCTTTCCGTATCCGGAAGTCTTCGTTCCAAGGCAGCAAGGGATATCTCCACATCTTCATGCACTTCGTCTGCAGAAAAAGCACCGACGGTAACCATATCACAATCACGAATGGTATTCCATACAAAATTAAAACCTACAAATGGCGTTACCCGTCCGGCGGCCATAGGTTTGATGGTCATTACCGGCTTTTTGGCATTATGTATGATTCGGGCAACGGTTTCCACCTCGACCTGCATAAGAAAACCCATACAGTTATATATTTGGATGTAGGTTTCCACATCATAACCGTTTTCATCCGAATAGGTAATTAATTCCGGCATATGCGCAGAAAGCCCCGGTACCATCCCGGCATCCCGTATCATTTTGGTATAGTCGGAAAGCCTGTCTATAACACCCTTATTCTTATTTACCAGCTGTTCAACACTTGAATGATGGATGAGGCATATTTTAGATCCCCTTTTCCCGCAAGCCTTGATTACCTCTTCTGCTTCTCTTCGGCCCTCCGGTGTATCATCCACATTAATACAGGGAGTGTCGATCCTAATAATCGGTTTCCCTGTTTTCTGCTCCACATCCTTTACCCCATCTTCCAGGGTCTGGCTTAACCCGAAGGGTGCCATAATCGTGTCAACGCCATATTCCAAATAAGCTTCCAGAATGGGATACATCTTCTCCTTTGTATCATAACAGCTTGTAATCATCTTATCCGCAGCTGCACCGGTATGGCTAAAGCCAAGTAACCAGTTAGTTCCCATTATCATCCTTGATAATGAAATTCCTGCTACCTCAGTTCTCGGAAATAGATTGCTCATAAAAAATACCTCCTTTATTATTATGAAACATTACTCAATTGAGATACGACTTAATGTAGTAACCCCATTTCTACCACGGCCGATAACCTATAATGGATGTATTAGCTGTAAAGATTTTAGGCTCAACATATCGGATTGCTATTGTCGAATAATCTCCTCTTACATCGCCGGAGAAAACGATTGTACCGAAATTGATGTTCTCAGAGATAAGTTCTTCCAGCCTGTTACCAAATGCAGCATTATCCGGAGCCGATTTAAGCGTTGTAGTGACCAGAGAAATAACAGGACAGACTTCTTCTATAAAGTATTTTGGTGAACTGAGTTTATGACCATGATGTGCTATTTTTATAATGTCACTTCTAAGATAAAACGAATTATAAAGAAGTAGATCATTTAAACCGCTTTGACCCATATCGCCTAGAAATAAAACCGATTTATCACTATAGATTACTTTGAAAATAAGAGAATCATTATTTATATTCCCAGCCATAGTTTTTGCCGATACCCCCGCTTTCAGATAGGAGTCAAATCGGTTGAGCCACCAGATTTGAACCGTATCATCAAGACTTAAATGACTGTTTAAATTAGTTTTATACGGAAAGATCCATAACCCGGCACCTGCACCAAATAAATCTTCTGCTTTGGCAGCTAAAGTACCCGGTTCCGGTAAAACCTCTAAATCAAATTCTTCTTCATAACGATTTAGATATCTTAAAATACCATTAATAAACTTAACATAATTTTTATACCGGTCTTTTGGAATTATATCTAATTGCGCTGCTGTATATTTTCTTGCATAGATATGTTCTATGGTTTGTGCGGTTAAACTCCGTTTTATAGAATTCATGTAATCAATAATTGACAGATATGCCCCCATATGATCACTGTCAAAATGTGTAATCGTCAAAGCCTTTAAACGGGTAACCTGCCTTTTTATCAATAGACCTATGATATCTGCTGCATTTATAGAATTACCGGTATCTACAAGCATAAAATCGGTATTCTTCCAAAGTAAAAAAGAATCCGCATTACCAATACGGCATATATCTATGTAGAAAGTACCTGGACAAAAATCTAAAGTTTCTTCTGGTGAATTAAAAATACCGGACTGTTGTAATGGCATATTTGATTCAGATTCTCTCTGCTTTTATCCTCCAATATATTTCACTGATGTTAAAAAGGTTCCATCCTTGTTTTGATAATGTTTATCTTCCTTAAGTCGCACTGCTTATACGCATCTTCTCTATCATATGCTGGCAGGTAGGGTCTTCTCCAGTTCCAAACCACACCTTTCCGCTTCGCTTTACACGCTCCTATTGCATAAAAAAGTGTCTTCGACACATCAACTCCCCTAGCCCCTCATTCATGAGGGGAATCTGGGGGTTTCTTTTTTTGTCATTTTGTTTCATAATAGTCATATGAATATATTACAGAAGATTTTCAATGACAATTATGAAATAATTAAATATTCTCTTCATCCTCGTCATGTTGTTATGGAAAACATTGAAAAGATGATTAACTGCGGCGATCCTTCCTTTGGTGGTGCCATGTACGGCTGTTCCCATTGCGGTGAACTTAAATTCGTTCCTTTCCGCTGTCACTCCAAGTTTTGCCCTACCTGTGGCAGCAAATACTCCAACGATCGTTCTACCACGATATCTTTTAAGTTAATTCGTTGCACTCACCGCCACTGTGTTTTTACTATTGATGAAGAACTTCGTCACTTCTTTTTGGAAGACCGTTCCCTTCTTAACTGTCTTTTCCAGGCGGTCCGTAGCGTTGTTCTTGAACTGTTCCACAAGATGAACAAAAGTAAGAACTATGTTCCCGGTTTTGTCTGTGTTCTACATACTTTTGGCCGTCCTCTTGAATGGAATCCTCACATTCACTGTCTACTTACCGAAGGTGGATTCTCCGATGATGGATTCTGGCGTGTTGTAAAACATTTTAATTACTCTTATTTTAGAAAAGCTTTTCAGACCGCTCTTCTTAATGAAATGGAGAAGCATATCGGTCCATCTTTCAAAAAAACCAAGGCCGCCATCTACAAGAAAGATAAAAATGGTTTCTATGTTTACGCAAGACCAAATCTTTGTGACCCTAATACCGTTGTAAAATATATCAGTCGCTATCTTAGTCGTCCTGTTATTGCTACTTCAAGAATTGACTCCTACGATGGTGAAAATGTAACTTTTCATTATAACAAACATGAGGATAATTCTTATGTTCAGAAAACAATTCCTGTATTAGATTTTATTAAGCTTCTTATCCAACACATCCCCGAAAAGAACTTTAAGATGACGCGCTATTATGGTCTTTATGCTCGTCATCGCGAGTTAGATAAAAGCCTTACCAAAGCTGTACCAAAATCCAAACACAAGATAATTCTGGATTTTAATAAATGGCGTAACCTTATTCTTTTGTCCTTTGGTTACGATCCTTTAAAATGTCCAAAGTGCAATCATACCATGGAGTTTCTGGAACTCTACTTTAACCACAAACGTGTATCTCTAGTTGAACTTTACGAAAGGGCAATGGCAAAGTTTCACTGCCGCTCCAGCGGTAAAGTTACTTGATTTTCTATCCCATCTGGTCCATACTTAAATCATTCTAAGATGGGAGGCACTACTAATGGATCCAAAACAACTAGAGGAACTCAGACAAAACTATATCAAAAATCCTCCAGAAGGAATGACGGCTAAGCTTGTTCGGAACATGACTGATTCTGATCTGCTCGACATGCATTATTTTCTTACCGAGGATGAGGACCTTGATGAGGACGAATTTGAAGAAGGTTTTTATATCTTCTAGCAATATCGTCTGTTTCCTATGCCCGCTTTTAGCGGGCATATTTAATACACAGGTTCTCCGGAGGAGAACTTTCCTAATAAATAAAAAACTTGCCTATCGGCAAGTAGTGCTTACAGCGTTTACAAAAACGGACTATAAGTTGAGTATACAATTAACCGCTAATAAAATCAAGAAAATTTTTCCAACTATGCATAAAATGACTGGGTTTTTGTCACTGTTCACAGGCAACAACGTCACGTGTTTTTTTGTGTGTATTGTCACAGAAAACCGGAGAATTGCAGCATAGAAACGCTGTCTCCTCGTTTTGTGTGTTTCGAAAAACGTGTTATTGTTCACGAAACTGCTGCTTTTTTCAGTGGCGTGAACAATAACGGTTTTACATATTCTCTTAAAGCCTGTATGCAGAATTAAACATCATTAACTTTAATATATCCGTACTTCATAAATAGTTACATCTTTACATCCATGAGTAGAATTTATACAAAGTGTAATCTTATCTGCCCTAATTGATTCTGTAAATGTTAATTTATTAACTCTCTGATGGTTATCCTTAACTTTTTGTGAGAAAACTTCCTTTTGATCCATATAAAAATGAATGCTATAATCTTTAACCAAAGTTTGCGGTATTCCGGGTCTTTGCATATCTCTTGTGACCTTGGAAAGCGAAATCATGATTTCTTGAGATAAGTTAGAGTCAAACTTTAAAATGATTTCTGATATTTCCAACGGTTTAAAAGCCAATGTTAACCATTCCCCTGTTTTAGAGATTTCCATTGATTTCCAACAATTATTTTCATCTTTTACCGTCCTTGACATTCCATTAATAACAAGTTCCGGCTCATAACCTTTCAGCCAAGAGGATGCTGTTACTTTAGAATGCCGTGCGATATCATTTTCATCTTTATTATAGACAGAGGGAATATAACAATCATCTTTTAAAAGTTTTTGCTGAAGTTTCTCAATGTCAGCTCCTATTTCCCTTGGTATACATCCTTTAGCCACTGCTAAGGCTGCCGCTGTTCCTACTGCCTGCCCGCCCACTGCACAAGTAGCCATAACTCTGATTGAGCCAAATGCCATATGTGTGGCGCTGATATTTCTTCCGGCCATCATAAGATTTTCTATATTTTTTGAATAATAGCACCGATACGGAATGGTGTATACATCTTTTAATTTAATAAAATTCGTAGCTTCACCTGAATACATAAACCCTTCCGGCGGATGCATATCCATCGGCCAGCCGCCATAAGCAACAGCATCTTTAAATACCCTGGATTCTTTAAGATCCTGATATTTTAAGATATAATCTCCCATAATTCTTCTACTTTCTCTTTTACCAGGCAGAAATTGAACCCATTCTAATTCATAATTCTCCGCTCCGTGATCGCCCTTATTCTTAATATGATCCCAAATTCCATACAAATATTTTAATAACTCATCCCGTATTTCTTCTCCATCCTTAATGACATCCTTGGTTCCTCCAAGTTCCAGCCACCAGTAACCCGAATCCACTCCATAGTTTTCCATAGCACTTACCATATGACTGTGTCCCCGGTTCTTTAGTTGTTCTTCCGTAATATCATATGCCCAGAAAGGTTTTATAAATTTAGATGGTTTCCCAGTGTCTTTAGCACAGAACATAATGGTATTTCCCATCGTATGTTTATCTGCCTGTTCCGGAGCGAACTCTTCGTCAAATTCACTCCTTGCCTCTCTTCCCATTCGGCATTCTGCTCCTGCCTGATAAGCAACATTCCCATCTCCTGTGCAGTCAATGTAAATGTTCCCTTGAAATTCATAAGACTTTTCTGTTGTCCACTGAAAAGCATATATTTTTTTAATTACATTATTTTGAGTTATCACTTCTAACGTTTGAGTATTTAAAAATAACTCCAGATTTTCCTGGTACTTTACCATCTCCCAATTAACCGTATCAAGAATGGAAAATGAATGCAATGGATTTCTGCTTCTGTTTTCCAATAATATCTCTTCAATAATACCGGTTTCTCTGGCATTGGGACGGTTCATATGGCTATCAGCTCCACAAATATGCATGCGTATCTCTGAGCTTGCATTGCCGCCAAGTACGGCCCGATTTTGAATAAGCACTGTACGCGCTCCATTTCTGGCAGAAGCGATAGCTGCACAGATTCCTGCCATTCCTCCGCCAACCACTACCACATCGTATTTTTTCACAATATATTCGTTATGATTTCTGTTCTTATCCATATATATCACCCACTATCCTTTCACTGCACCGGACATTAACCCTTTTACAAAGAATTTCTGTCCCGCTAAAAATACAATAAAAACAGGTATTAATGCTGACGCTGATGCTGCCATAACTAAATTGTACTGTGTAGAAGTTTCCTCAATGAAGTTGGTTAATGATACCGGAATCGTATACAATCTCCAATTTGATAGGAATACCAATGCATCCAGATAGTTGTTCCAATTCCACAGGAATACAATCATGGCCAATGATGCCATAGATGGTTTTGCAATAGGTACCATGATATGTGCCCATATTTGGAATTCATTTGCTCCGTCTATGTATGCCGATTCTTTTAACTCATCCGGAATCTGCATAAAATACTGTCTCATTAAAAATGTTCCTGTAACTGTAATAATTCCTGGTAGTATTAAAGTAAGATGAGTCCCCAGTAAATTTATCTTACTGAACATTACAAATTTAGGTATTAATGTAACCTGAGATGGAATCATCATAGTGGCAAGATACCCAAGGAATAGTATATTTCGTCCTCTAAAATCAATTTTTGCAAAAGCATAACCAGCTAAAGTACTTGTCAAAACCGCACCGATTAAATTTATAAATGCAATCTTTAAGGAATTAAAATAAGCCAATCCAAAATGATAGTCTCTTGTTGCTCCTCCACCAATGTTCCATACTTCTTTATAATTATTTAAATTAAAACTTTTTGGTATCCACCTTATTGGTAATTCCATTACATCTGCCGATATTTTCATGGAAGCACTTAACATCCATATAAATGGAATAATCATTGTAATTCCTATGATTGCTATGATTATTGTAAGAAGCACTTTAACTAATATACCTTTGCTTTTTAATGAAATTATTTCTTTGTTTTTCTTATTCTTTTCCATCATCACTTGCCTCCTAGTAACTAACCCATTTCTTTTGATTTTTCCATTGTATTAATGTAACTATAAACAAGAGAATAAATAGAATCCATGACATTGCCGATGCATAACCCATTTTATAAAAGCTAAATGCAGATTGATAAATATAATATACCAATACGGACGAAGAGGAACCCGGGCCGCCTCTGGTCATCAACTGGATGGGTGCAAATACCTGAAAAGAAGAAATCAGTGTTGTTATTATTAGAAAAAATGTTGTTGGTGACAGAAAAGGAATGGTTAATTTTAAAAATTTTGTTATTTCTCCGGCACCATCAACCTCAGCTGCTTCATACACATCTTTAGGTAATCCCTGTATTGCTGACGTATAAATCATAACTGCATAACCAATTCCCCCCCATACGGTCATAATGATAACCGCCGGCAGTGCCCATTTATAATCGCCCAGCCACTGCGGTGGATTTTTCACACCCATTGATTTAACAAATTGCGTAAACGGCCCCCAGGGTGAATACATCATAACCCAAACGATCGCTACCGCTACAACATTCGAGATGTATGGCATAAATAATGCCAATCGTATCGGCGTTTTGGCGAAACAGAATCGGTCTATTACAACCGCTAATATAATTGCTGTTACTAAGGTGAATAATACAACACAAACCGCAAAAATGATTGTATTTTTTAAGGAATCTACAAACCACTTATCCTTCCATATATCCAGGAAATTCTTAAATCCTACCCAGTTCCAATTACCAAATCCTTTTGTAAAATCCCAATCTGTAAAGCTGATTATTAAGGAATATACAATTGGAATAAACGTAAATAGCAAGACACCTATTAAATTGGGTAATATAAAAACATACCCTGCTATATCCTTTTTTGTCTGTCTGCTTAATTTCACAATCTTACCTCCTGTTCTTTTCTTAATAAAAAGTATATAAAAAAAGATCACTTACATCCATGAAGTAAATGGTCTTTTTATTATAATAATCTGTTTATTGATGTACGCTTTTTTATAAAATAATTATTATTTTACGAATTTGTTTTAATATCTTTTAATTTTTTTATCCAAACTGAAAACATATCAATCCAGTTTTGTATTTCTGGTCTGCACTCAAACTTTTCAGTACTTACTTCTTCTGTTCCAAGGCTTAGCCCATGATTTCCCTCACCATAAATATGAAGTTCCAATGGTATCTTATACTTACACAACTCCGTTGCAAATAATAAGGAATTCTCAACCGGCACCGTCTTATCCGTATAGGTATGCCAAATAAAAGCAGGCGGAACATCTTTTGTAACCTGTTTCTCTAAAGACAACATTTCCAAGAGATTACTTTTATCCTCTCCTAATAAATTCTGAAAAGAAGCTTGATGTTTATTTTGAGCAGATGATATGACGGGATAAGCGAGTAAAAGAGCATTCGGTCTTATTTTTTCCTTCTGGCAATGTAATTTATTATATAGGATATCTTTATTCCAGAAAACCCCCAAACTGGCTGCTAAATGACCGCCGGCAGAAAAACCACAGACTATCACTTGTTCTTTATCTATGTGCCACTTATCCGCATTCTCTCGAATTAATTCCATACTTTTTGCCAACTCTAACAGGGCTTGAGGGAAATTCCCGTATTCTGTTGTATAGTGCAGAATAAATGCATGGAAGCCTTTCTGATTCATAGCGATAGCGACCGGTTCTCCTTCTCTGTTTGAAGTAAAACTATATCCACCGCCAGGGCATATAATAACCGCCGGCCGTTTTCGGTTTAAATCCATTTCCACAAAATTATCAAGTATATATGTTACCAAAGCGGCTTTTTTATTATTGACTTTAATATCAATCTTCTCATGTATCATAGTTATTTTCCTTTCTGTAAGATTCTCGTGAAAATAGAAAAAGGAGGGAACCCCCTCCCTTTTTTCTATTTTAATAATTCATCTGATCTGGATTTTGCATCCGCAAATGCTGTATCAAGATCCTTTTGATCTGTAAAATAAGCTTCTGTTTCTTCTGCCAGTATCTTCTGTATCTCCGGTAAGCTGGTTGTTATCGTCGGTATCGTAAGTTTTTCACCTCCTACCGGGAAAACGAGAGCTTTTGCAGAATCCATATCTATTAAATCCTCTGCACCTTTTGAGAACGATTCAGCTAATACATTCTTGTCCACTTTATTACACAATGCAATACGTCCGCCTGCTGCCATTGATGACACACCATCTTGCGTATACCATTTCACAAATTCCCAAGCGGCATCAACATTTTCTGATTTGGGATTAATACTGATCTCATCGCCTAAACCACCATATACATAATTTCTCTGGTCTTTCGAAATAACCGGATAAGGTGCATATGCAGTAACAAAATCATGGGGATATTGCTCTTTATCTTTTACGCTGCGAATTGCCCAATTTCCAACTATCATAGCCGAATGTCCTGTTAAAAACATACTTTCCTGAGTTAATTTTTGTGTTATGCTGTCCACATGGGTAGGTGCTGTTTTGTCAACATTCATTGTATTGTATACTAATTCAGCTGTTTTCTTAAGAACATCATTATCAAAATTAGTTTCTTTACCGCCTTCTTTGTATAAAGGATTACCGCCTAAAGTCTGCATTGCCAGATACAGCCAATATTCAGTAATGTTTTGCTGAGTGTTCCAGAACATACCATATACTTTATCCTGGCCTTCGCCTTTGGTTAACTTTTTACATACCTCTCTAAATTCATCAAAAGTCCATTCCGTAGGAATTGCAATTCCGGCAGCATCAAACATATCTTTATTTAAGAGAAGTGTACCTTTTGTAATAACACTTGCTATTGAATACGGTTTACCATTAATATAATCTGCTTTCACGTCACTGCCAAACATGCCTTCATAATCAAAATTATCTCTGGTCATTAATTCTGAAAGGTCAAGCGCCATTCCGCCTTCTGCTCTCTTCTGCATCTTATAAGTACCGTAAGATACGTATACATCAATATCGCTTCCGGCTAAAAGGCTTGTTTCAAGTTTTAAATTTCCTTGATCATCATTTACATACCTCTCATACTCTACTTGAATACCTTTATCTTTATATTCTTCATTAAAACGGTCAACAACATCCTGCGGACCTGTTTCCGGCGGTACACCGCCCCAAAATCTAATTGTCACCATATCTTTGTTGCTACTCTTATTGTCTGCTGCATCATCTGCAGTAACATTTGTTCCTGCTGTTTCTTTTTTTGCCCCACAACCCGCTAGTAATGAAGTGCACAGAACTGCTACCAAAATAATTGAAACCAATTTACGTTTCATCTTGTATCTCCTCCCGATGGATTATTTTAAATACAGTTTGATTATATAGTCACAATCTTCAATTCTCCATTAAGTAAATTGCTATTTTCCTATACAATAATACTTTTTAAAGAAGCAACAATTTATTTATTATCACTTTATTTTGAAATATCATCATTATTTTTTGATGTAAGTATATTTTAGATACTTTCTCCTATTTCTTCTGTTTTTTCAATAATATTTTTACGGTATACATTGGGAGCAATGCCAATAATTTTCTTAAATAAGATACTAAAATAGTTATAGTTTTCAATTCCTACTAATAAGGCAACTTCGTTAATCTTTATATTTTGATTCTGCAGTAGTTCACAGGCACGCATAATTCTTGTACGATTAACATAATCCGTAAATCCCATTTTCATATTGTCTTTAAACACATGTGAAAAATAACTCTGGCTCATATTTATTTCTCTGGCTGCAATCTCTATGCTTAAATTTTCATTCAGATGTTCATTTATATATTCTTTAATAATCCTGATTTCACTTCGTAAATTATCATCACAGAAATGTAATTTTCCACATTCACCCGGCAGTCTTTGGTATAATGCATTTTTACATTCATTTACAGCATAATGAATTCCTTCAATGTTGTTATAAATTTTACTGATAACTCCGGTTACATTAATATCAAAATATCTTTTTAGATATTCAAAAATGATTTGAAATTTTTGATTTAATTCACTATAAATCTTTCCCTGATCGTCAAATCCTTCCGTTTCAATCAAATATAACACATCATCCGCATCATAGTTAAATCCTACAATATTAAACTGATCTTCTAAAATCTCAGTGATCATATTTTCCATTGAAAATTTGGTTAACTGAATGCTGGTGATTTTTCCGGTTAATACTTCCCTTGTAAAATCATCTATTCCAACTATCATTACTATGTATGGTTTGTCAAAAGGGAATCTAACGTTAACAATATTCAATTCTCTTAATATCTCATCTCTATCTATATATGTTTTTTCAGCCAGCATTTTTATCAATGTACTTTTTATTGCTTGTCTGTTTTTACGAACGACACTTTCCATTTCATTATTTAATGATTTTCCTAACTTCTGATTCACTTCCCCCAGTATTTTTAATATCTCTTCTTTATTGATGGTTAATTTAAATACATAATCTAATGCGCCTAATTGCAATGCTTTTCTCACATTATTAAAATCATTATGATTGCTCAATATAACAAATTGTATATTGTTATATTTTTCTTTGCATTCCTCGATTAATCGAAAACCATCCATTTTATCCATTACTAAATCGGTAAAGATTAAATCCGGATGATATATTTCAATTTTTTCCAATGCATCTTGACCGTTTTCCGCTTCGGCAACTACCTGATATCCTTGTTCTTCCCAATCAATTATTGACTGCATACCTAGCCGCACCATAATCTCATCATCAACAATCATTACGTTCTTCATAATTCTCATCATCCTCTTTTATTAAAGGTAATTTTATTATAACACTTGTACCGCTATCATTTGCTCGTTCAAAATGTAAGCCATACATATTTCCAAATCTGATTTTTATTTGTTCATTAACATTATGAATACCGATTTTATTAAATTTTTTATATTCTAATTGACTATCCTCCGGACTATTTTCACAATTCTCCTGATTTATATGAACCATTTGCTCATCCGTTATCCCTTTTCCGTTATCCTCAATGATTATTTGTAAATAGTCTCCTATCGTATCTGCTTTAATCGTCAATATGTTGTCCTTTTTATTTTTCCCAAAACCATGTACAATTGCATTTTCAACGATAGGCTGAAGCATAAATCGTATTATTTTGTATTGAAATAAACTATCTGGTACCAGGATTCGCGTTTCACATAAATTTCCATAGCGCATATTCTGAATCTTAATATATCCTTTTAAATTATCAATTTCTTCTTCAATGGATACCAGTTCCTCTCCTTTTCCCATACTGTATCTTAGCATATTACCAAGAGCATCTATCATTTCTACAATATTATCAGCCTTTTTAATAATAGCCATCCATCTGATAGTACCTAAGGTATTAAACAGGAAATGTGGATTTAATTGAGCTTTTAGAAACTCAATACGATATTGTTCTTTTACTTTCTGTTCCACTTTAATTTGCTTAAACAGTTCTTTGATGTTTTCATTCATATTATAAAAAGAACGATTTAAATGGCCGATTTCATCATTTCTCTTTACATTCAATTCTTTATAAGAGGTATCTATATTCATATCATATTGATTCATATGGTGTGCCAATAGCTTTATTGGTTTGACAATCATAATTGCAATAAAATAGATTACTATAATTAATATAATAAGAGCTGCCATTACTAAGATGTTCATTTGTTTTGTGAAGACTCTAAACTGCTTCATGACATCCTGATAGTCAGAAAAATAACATACTTTCAATTCTTTTCCATTCATGGTCCATTTTGCATCGATATTATAATTACACAATAAGTAGTCCGAACCATTGATGGACTTTACTTTATCTTCTACTACATCTTGATAATATTCTTTTGGCATAATACTTGCCGCTTCAGATAATATTCCATTTCCCTGGTCTAATCTTAATATTATCTGTCCGTCTTCATCACACACATAGATGCTATCACCAGGATTTGCATACTTCTCCAAGACCTTGCTGATCTGATCCTGCCTTATGCTGATAATTAAAGTACCTATCTCATTCCCAACTACCGTTTCATTAAGTATACTTCTGGATAATCCTATATATTTATCTGTTTCTTTGTCTTCTAAAATAAAAGCATCCGAAAATGCAGCCCATTGTACATACCCTTTATTGTTTTGACTTTGCTTAACAAATTCTTTATCCAACAAAAAAGTATAGTCATGATAATTCTTTTCCCAGTTTGAATAAATATCCTGATTATTATCAATAATGGTTATTTGTACTTTATTAGCATCGAAAACACTGTTCAGCATAATCTGATAAACTACATCATCAAAAACTTTATATTTTTTGAAATAAGAATCCTTACTTTGTAATTCATTTTTTAATAATTCACTCGACACAATGATACTTGATAAATTAGACAGCCGATCAAATGTCTCATGTAAATCTTCTTCACTTTTTGTAAGTGTTTGTGCCGTTCTTGCATTTAATTCTGATATAATATAATTTTCAAAACGACTCTTCATAAAAATTAATATCAAATCCATAGGGATAACAGCGAATATAATAAGAATCAGAAATATCTTAGCAGTTAAGGTAAATGATTTTTTTTTCATAATTAGAATCATCCTTTTCAGAAACAAATAGTAGTATTCGAGGGAAAGGCAGCTAAATTTACCTTTAGACACCTGAATCCTATGAAACAACAAAGTGTCAGCCTGCTGACACTTTCGCGCCCGAGCGGATTGCGAAGCAATAAATTCCTTTCCGCGAGGTGTGCATCTTGCCCGGAGGGTTTTTTTATCTTATAGGACATAATCTCCTATAAGATAAAAAAACCTGCCCATTGGCAAGTTCTGTACAGTACATGCAGTGTTTTACAAAACGGACTACATTTTAAGTATACAATCGGCAGCATATAAAAGCAAGCAAATATCACCAATGGGCCTTTAATACTATTTTTAACTGGTATATTTTAGCAGTAGAAAAAAGAACATTTAGAAATAAACTCGTTAACTATTTCTAAATGTTCCAACAAAGTCCTTCCATAGTATTCTCCAACTAATTAAGCCCTGTAAGTAAGCGGTAATATTACCTTATCCTCGGCAAATATAGTATCGCGTTCTCCCAAAACAAAAAGTGTAGTATCTTCTTCCTCATAAACAGAAGTAACTCCGGTCTCCGGATTTTTGGGGGTAAATAATAATTGTGCTCTTTCACATGAAAAATCTGCAACTTTTGATAAAATCTCAGTTAACGAAACATCTGTATAACCGTATATATCATAGCAAATGAGAGTTTTTTCTTGTTGTTTAGCTAAAACAATTATATTATATTCCTCTAAATAATAGATATGGTCTTTTTTGTCCATCATGGCATGAAACATAACTAACTCATAATTTTTACTCATATCAATCCTGGAAAAAGGATTAGGCTGTCTGCACAAGCCAAGCAATCGATTAAAATCATCCTGATTGGACATGTCTAATTTACGCATGGCGAAGTTTTTCCCTGTTAATGGTAGGATTCGCTGAAATTCGTTTTCTTTCCTAAAACCAAATTTCGGATAAAAATCCAGGACGGAATCATTAGCATACAGATACATACCGTCACAATTCCCTTTCCAATCCTTTAATACTTTCTCCATGAGAAACCGCAAAAGTCCTTGTTTCCGGTATTCTTTATCCGTCATTACCGTACTTAATTGAATATATTTTTTTGTCTTACCCTCCATACTGAATTCATATTGGATAACAAGAATATTGGCCGCCGCCTTTTGTCCGTCAAAAAGGGTATATGGTATCGTTTTATCATTCCAGAATCCCTTTTCATACCACTTTTCCAAAGACAACTTTATATATTTTTTAATCCTCAATTTTATTCCTTGTTTATTAAGAATTCTATAAATATAATTGTTATACTTATACAAGGTATCTATCTCACATACAAGTTATTTGCACCATTACCGAAATAGGAGGATAATTGGCTTTGTATATTTGATTTAAGCTTAGCCTTGATATTTTTGTATTAGCGATTCAAGGGCTTGGCTTATATCTTTCTTACTGCATACTCTCATGCGACGGAAATAAGCATCATTAAATATAGCTGATTCGTATAATTCGCTTAATTCATCATAATTACCGCGGGTATCAAGAAATTGGTTTATAAGTGTTTCTGAATCCATATTATCAAAAGCAATATAATAAAATACACTATAGTCTTTTATAAGATTGCTTACTTTACTGAGCTGGTCCGCTGATACAGTCAATCCAATCTTAGAAGTATTTACTTTTATTGAATTTTGTACTTTTATGCCGAAAATCTTATTGTCAACTTCTTTTTTAGATATTACTTCCTTAAAGGGAATACAATGATTATCAAGTATTGTCTTCAATTCATTTATTCTGTTATCAGCTTCTTTATGTTTTTTTACATAAAAGTTATCGGCATCAACGACTAAAAGACTGTTTTTATTTTCACTGTAATCCTGAATGAAATTGATTAAAAATCCCTCCGGTTCATTCAATTTATAATAATCGATAAAATAAAGGTCTTTGCCCTCATTATTAACTTTCTCTAATTTGATTTTTTTACTTTGGAATATTCCCATATGGCCATCCTTTCCTTTGTTATTACATATAACCTATCTATTCATTTCAACTATTCATTTCAACTATTCATTTCAATCTATTCATTCAATCCATTCATTTCAATCCATTACTTTTCTTTGAATGAATTCTGTCCTTAGCTTGTAACGCATAGTTAAATTTTATAACAATAGAACATGTTTTTCAATTAATTTTTTAATATCCTTTTTTAACACCCAAATCTCTTTCCGCATATTATATAAATAATCAGAGTATTCATACGGCTTTTTTCTTCCCTTTATATTAATATAATACTCTGATTCAAATCAGACTGTTAAGGAAAGACAGAGGTGTATAAATCAAATGAATAAATATAAGATATGCGTTTATGCCATATGTAAAAACGAAGAACAGTTTGTAGACCGCTGGATGGATTCAGTTAATGAGGCTGATATGGTTGTGGTGACAGATACCGGTTCAACGGATCAATCGGTTGAAAAACTCCGCTTAAGGGGTGCTGTCGTCTATTCAGAAACCATTGATCCCTGGCGGTTTGATACTGCCCGCAATATTGCTTTGAACCACGTTCCGGAGGATGTGGATATCTGTGTTGCTAATGATATGGATGAGGTTTTCGAAAAAGGCTGGCGTGAAAAACTGGAAGATGCGTGGCAGCCAGGTAATACCAGGGCAATGTATACGTTTACATGGAACCGGAAACCGGACGGTACCCCAAATAAGCAATCCTTTATGGAAAAAATCCATAGACGCCAAAATTTTCACTGGGTACATCCCGTTCATGAGATATTGCAATACACCGGTGAAGGTGAAGAGTCAATCGTACGAATACCCGGTTTGGTATTAAACCACCGTCCTGATCTTACCAAACCCAGGTCCCAATACCTGCCTCTGCTGGAATTGTCCGCGAAAGAAAATCCCCAGGATGACAGGACAGCCTTTTGGCTTGGCAGAGAATATATGTATTATGGTCAATATGACAAATGTATTCCAGAGCTTAAGCGGCACCTAAGTCTTCCCTCGGCAAAATGGGATGAGGAACGTTCTGCTTCCATGCGTTTTATAGCGAAATGCTATCAGCTTAAGGGGATTATAAGGAAGCACAGAGTTGGCTGTTTAAAGCAATCGCCGAGTGCCCGCATATAAGGGAACCCTATCTGTATTTGGCGAGACTTGGCTATCTTGAAAATAATTGGCCCCTTGTTCACCTAATGACGGAAAAAGCTTTGGCCATCACCGAGAAAACAGGCAGTTATCTCCTCGAAACCGACTCTTGGGGTTATGAGCTTTATGATTTGGCAGCCATCTGCTGTTACCGACTTGGAATGTATGAAAAAGCTCATAATTATGCGCTAATCGCTATTAAGATGGAGCCAGATGATATCCGTCTAAAAAGAAATCTGGAATTGATAGATATAAAATATAATGCGGCTTTGGAGTCCTCTCATGAATAAGTATAAAGTATGTGTCTATGCGATCTGCAAAAACGAGGAGAAATTTGTAGACCGATGGATGGATTCCATGAGTGAAGCCGACCTTATCGTAGTAACCGATACGGGTTCCAATGACAAAACCACAGAAAAATTGTTAAGCAGAGGAGCTTATGTTTATGTAGAACAAATTAATCCCTGGCGATTTGACACCGCACGTAATCTGTCGCTGGACCATGTTCCTGCTGATGTTGATATCTGTGTCTGTACGGATCTTGATGAACTATTTGAAAAAGGCTGGAGAACACATCTGGAACAGTCCTGGACACCGGATGCCAAATCCGGTAAGTACATCTACAACTGGAGTTTAAAACCGGACGGCTCTCCCGATATCCAGATGTATTATTCCAAAATACATGTGAGACAGGGGTTTAAATGGATCCACCCTGTCCATGAATGGCTGAGCTACTATGGCAAAGAGCCTCTAAAAACCGTAATTATAAACGGTATGGTACTGAACCATTACCCAGACAATACAAAATCCAGAAAATCCTATTTGCCTCTTTTGGAACTGGCAGTCGATGAAGATCCGGAAGGAAGCCGTGTCACTTATTACCTGGGAAGAGAATATATGTACAACAGAGAATGGCTGAAATGTATTGATACTTTAAAGCGGTATCTTACCCTTCCTTCCTCAGTGTGGAAAGAGGAACGTTGTGCCGCCATGCGATGGATTGCAAATTCGTACTTCCAGTTAAAAGATCTGAAACAGGCTTACAGCTGGTTTTTTAGGGCAATTGCTGAAACACCGGATATGCGTGATCCATATGTTGAGTGTGCAAAAACCGCATATCTGAAAACCGACTGGCCTATGGCATTTTTTATGTCGGAAGAAGCACTAAAAATCAAAGAAAAATCTAAATCTTTTGTAAATATGGGCTATTGCTGGGATTATACTCCCCACGACCTGGCCGCCATCAGCTGTTACCGTCTTGGAATGTATGAGAGGGCCAAACAACACGCAGAAGCTGCAATTGAAATCAGTCCTTTCGATGAACGGCTTAAGAAAAATCTGCAGCTCATTGAAAGGAAGCTTTAATAAAGATAAGATACTTAAAAGGGAATACTACATCGTTATGTTCTTAACTAATGCAGTATTCCCTTTCAGTTTGTTAGTAATATAGGTATTTGCAAAACAATATAGCTATCTAAATATTACAAATATTTCATACGAATTTTATGCCTTCAGTTGCCTTTAGGGGCAAGATTCAACTCTAAAATTCTATGAATTTCATGTCCTATAAATACAAATTTTATGTTTCCCAATTACTATTTTAGTAATAATTACTTAGGCCATAATTATTTTTACTGGCATAAGTAATTATGAAGTTATAACTTATTTCACAGCCTTAACCCTTTTCCTCAGGCTTTTCTGTTCTTCCAGCCAGCCCATAAAGTACCTGCAATGCAGATTGATGAATAACATCCGGTCAGAATACCGAAAAACATCGGCAATGAGAATTCCCTGATGGAATTAATCTGGAATACCACCGAGGCAACCATTATAATAAGAACGCAGATTGCGGTAGTTAATGAAGTATTGATTGACCTGGCAAGTGTCTGGGATGTACTTGCATTCATCAAATCCACTACAGATATCTTACTGTCATATTTCCTGTTTTCACGGATTCTGTCATATACTACAATTGTATCGTTAATGGAATATCCTATAATGGTGAGGACTACCGCTACAAAAGCATCATTTAAAGGAATACCAAACAGTACAAATGCGGTAAACACTACAAATACATCATGGAACAATGCTATCAGGGCAGTAATACCGGCTGACAGACCTGACATTGCAGAAAATCTTATCCAAACATAAATTACGATGAAGATAGAAGAAAGTGCAATGGCTATACCTGCATTCCTAAGTGCTTTTGCACCAATATACGGTTCTACTACATAAGTCTCTGAAAGTTCTGCATTAACCTTATCTCCGGTACTGTTAATTACTTTTGTAATTTCTTTTTGTTCGTCCGGTGACATACCCTCATTACCGGCAAGGGTAACCGAAAGTCTTTCTTTACCGGTCATATTATCTTTCTTAATCTGAACCGTAACCGGTCTGTTGGTCTGTTTTTCGATTGCATCCTTAATTTTATCCGTATCAGCACTTTCCGAAGCCGTATAACTTAAAACGGCACCGCCGGTAAATTGTGTATCCAGTTTTACCCCTTTTACAAAACATCCAACAATTCCGGAGAGAATTATAATACCGGAAATTATTGCAAACACATATTTCTTCTGATAAATCGGTAATATTTTTACCTCTTTCTTTTTTCTATACCATTTTTCATTATTCCATAAACGGAAATCGGAAAATGATAAGAGGAGCATTTTTGATACGTTAACACCCACCAGCAGATTCACAACCATACCTGCTAATAAGGTATAACCAAAACTTAACATGGAACCGGATCCAAAAATCATTAAAATAACCGCAACGATAGCGGTTGTAACATTACCGTCTAATACGGAAGAAAAAGCACTCTTATACCCGTTTCTAATGGAACTTCTGACAGAAACACCTTTCTTTAACTCTTCCGATATACGTTCCGAAATAATAATATTGGCATCCACCGCCATACCCAGTGTTAAGATAATACCGGCAATACCCGGAAGGGTAAGGGTATACTGCGGAATAGAAATGGAAAGCATCTGCAATACCATTTGCAGTACCAGTGTGATACATGCGATAACACCCGGCAGTTTATAATAAATGATCATAAAAATACATACCATAAAAAATGCTATTATTCCGGCTATTACCATAATATTTAAAGCGTTATTCCCAAGTGACGGACTAATGGTTGAGAAATTCGTAGTTTCCAAGGAAAAAGGAAGCGCACCTGCGTTAATTTTATCAGCTAATTCCTTTGCTTCTTCAAAACTTTCAAGGCCGGTGATTACTGCTTTTCCACCAGCTATCTTAGTCTGTACCGTAGGATTGGATATCAGATTATTGTCCATATAGATGCTCATTTTCTCGCCAATTAAATCACCGGTAGCTTTTTCAAATAATTTTGCTCCATTAGCATTGAATTGCAAAGCCACCTGATAGCCGCTGATTATATCATTCGATTTATTAACTTCCGGGGATGCATTCTCAACATCTTTACCCTGTATCAATACTTTCCCATCAGGATTCTTAAAGGTAAGTTCTGCCATTTCTCCTAATTCTGCAATAGCATCCTCCGGATTAAAATTCGTTTCACCGGATTTCCAAGGAAATTGAACGATAATGTAACCGGCATTCTTATCAACTGTTACTTCACGATCAGCAATATTCTCATTATCAAGTCTGGTCTCAATTACTTCCCTGGCTGTATTAAGCTCATGTTCGGTAGCATTCCGATCCAATCCCTGGGGTTCAAATATTGCTTCAACTCCACCGCGGATATCAATACCAAAACGCATATCAAATACACCCTTTACGCGGCTGCCTAGTCCAAATCCTGCTATATAAATAAATGCCGCTATAGTAATAAATATGACAGCAAGCATTTTCTTTCCTGGTTTCATAAATAATCCTCTTTTCATAATTTTTAGTTGCAGATACTGTTTAAATTATTATAGTTATTTTATTAAACAAATATCCGGACGGAATCTGAATATCAAAATTTATAATAAGGTATTAATGCCCTATAACCCGCCGCCACTCCTTTTTCACCATCCGAATTATGTATATAAAGAATTAAATACCTTCTTATTACATACGCATTCAGTAATAAAGTAAGTAAGACTTTCAAAGTAAAAGGATAAATACCTTTGTTTTTTACTAAAAAAGATAGGAAATCGAATGAGTTAATTTTGGGCGATAATAAATTCACAGCCCCGGATGAGATATCTGAAGTCACTTCATCCGACAGACTTCTTGAAATCTCGGCTATTTTATCTACTCTTTTATTATGCCAGAAAACTGTTGAAAGATTGTTGATCGCAACAGTATGTAATGACTGAAATTCAGTTTCAACATCAAGAGCATAAAGTTCTGTTAATATTAGGACTAAACATAATAAGATTGTTTTTAGCCATGATATTTCTTTCTTTTTTTTAGAACGGTATCTCAATGTTAAACCTCCTGTAACAACACACAGTTTCCTGATTCTTTAATAATTTAAGGCCTTGTCCCATAGTTTTGCATTGTTATTTTATCATATATCAATAATTTATACAATATTATTATAATAGTATAAAAACTTTATAGTTTATTAACGTTACTGTTCATAGGCAACATAAGTGACGTGTTTTTTGTGAGTGTATCGTTACATAAAACCGGAGAATAACAGCGTAGGAACACTGCCTTTGCAACATTGATATAAAATAATTTAAAAAAACGCTGCAGTCTACTAAAATATAAACCTGTTTTTAAATATGAAATCATATTCTTTAACAGGTTTATATCTTAAGAACTATACCGCAACGTTATCCTAATTAAGTAAATTTGTACTATTGTTATAATTTAAAACTGCTGATTGCATTCTGCAACTCTTTAGAATTTTCTCTAAGTCTTCCTACTGTGTGGTTTAAATGTTCTGTTGCAGCTAACTGGCTGTCAGCAGCCGATTGAACTTCTACCGATGCAGAAGCTGTTTCCTCCAATACGGATGATATATTGGTGATTGCATTCAAGGTGTCTACTTTCGTTTCTTCAATATCTTTCACACGGTTAGTAATTTCATCTATATTTCTCGTTAAACTTTCAACATGTTTCGTAATGTTGTCAAACACCTGTGATGTATTCAAAAGCACTGATTCCTGTGAGTTCACTATTTCTTCTGCTTCACTGGCGGCTTTTACCGTTATCTTTGTCCTCTCTTCTATATTCCCTATTATTTTATTGATTCTGTCGGAGGCCAAAACCGTAGCTTCAGCGAGTTTTCTGATCTCATCCGCTACAACGGCAAAACCTCTCCCTGCATCACCTGCCCTGGCTGCTTCAATAGAGGCATTTAGCGCTAGTAAATTTGTCTGTTCCGCTATCTCATTAATTGTTAAGATTATACTTCCAATGGCGGCAGACTCTGATCCCAGCTGTTCAATATTTTCTATTACTTCTTTTGAGATCCGGAACGTAGCTTTTGATTTATTCCTTAATTCATCCATAGTAATAATTCCGTCTTTTACAATATTTTTTGTACTGCCGGCAGATTTCGAAATTTGCGAAACACTTATATTTACGTAATTAATTTTTTCATCCAGATTACCCATAATTTTCAGACAGTTTTGCGCATCTTCTGCCTGCTGCTCTATACCGGCTTCAATATTTTCAACCACTTGAGTTATACTGCGTGCGGATTCAATTAACCTGGATGTGGCGGCAGCTACCGATTCGGCTGATTCCGATATGGAGTAGGTTGCATTTGCTGTTCGACTGACCAATAACTTCATGCCGCTTAACATTCCCGTTATATGTTTTGCCAGAAGACTGAATTCATCTTTTCGTTTGGTGCGGGCCGTTACAGTCAGGTCTCCTTCTTCCGCCTTTTTAACAACTGAATTTATATTATGTATTGTACTTCCGATACCGCTTGCGAGAATAACTCCAACTAAAAATGCAATTATTATAGCTAATATAACCACAATAACTGTGACGGTTTTTATGCCATCTGCCTGTTTTATAATAACACTTTTAGGAATCAGGGTACAAAGCATACTTCCGGTATCTCCTACTTTGGAGTAAATAAAGAGATTGGCTTTTCCCTGATAGTTGGTATATTGCAGCCCGGTATTTTCTGCAGCTTTTACTGCCTTATTATAAAAATCCTGTCCGTAAAAGATGGCTTTTGTATTATCACCTTCTGAAATAATTTCCCTTCCATCGGCAGTGATAAAAGCATATTGGCTTCCTTTAGGAAGATCTATCGTTTTTAATGGGGTCTTAATCGCGGGCAAAGCTATATCCATTACCAGAATACCTATAGTCTCCATCTTATTATTTATAATCTGTCTGGACAGCGCTATTCCATAAGTATTTATCCCAATATTTAAATAATCATCTATGTAATTGTGATACCCGGTCCATACGCCTGCCGTATTGGAAGCATTTAGAATTTTTTTACCCTCTTTTGTTTCAATAAATTTACCGTATGCTTCCTGACCGATTATACCATTGGTTGATAGACCCTTTCCTTTTGGTGCTAACACTGATATTAAATTCAAGTTAGAATCCGATGTCTTTTCAGAAAGAATGTTTCTGTTTATTGAACTGTAGCTGTCTGATTCTTTACCGGAGGAATCTTTATAATCACCGTTATAATAACTTCTTATCGTATTATCACCGGCGAGTTTTTGAGATTTTGCATTAATATCCGACATCAGCAAACTATAATATTCTGCCGTTTTTTGTACCGTATTTCTGGTTGCTGCCTCATAATTAGATATAATCGCTTCAGAAGCTCTGGTATAGGATAGTACTCCAAGTAAACGATTAAGACAACCGGTATTAAATAGGCACCAGTTAGCTTTACTCGTATTCCTCCTAATACGGAATACCTTTCTTCCATCTTTCTTTTCTTCACCGTATTGCCCCTCCTATCTTAAACTAATACCCATGCTTTTGGGTATAAATCATGAAGAATAGCGTTTTTGCTATTCTTTTAAAAGTTCGCATTCCTTTCGCGGGACTATTTATACGAAAAAGAAGGAGCAGCTTCTATTAAAAGCAGCTCCTTCTTTTTCGTAAGTTTATTCTATTTCAGAAGTAGATATTAGTCATATAAGTTTTGAGCTATTTCTTCACTGGCAATATTATCTTTATTATACCATTGGCATCCTGTATCAACATTGCTTACTGTTTCACCGTTAGCAACCTGTACCAGTAAGTCAACCATTTTCTGACCGATAGATACCGGAGCCTGGGTAACAGCACCATATAAGGTTCCACTGGTTACTGCAGCTTTCAGAACGGAACCGGAGTCAAAACCTACACCGATAATCTGGCCTTCGCCTGTTCCTAAAACACTTAAGTTATCATTAGCTGTAACAACACCCTCAGCTGCTGTCTGGTTAGAACCGAAGATAGCAATTGTGTCTTTTTGATTTAAGATTGTGGATGCTTCGATTGCTGTCAATTCTGTTGTAGTCTGGGAAGGTACTCTGACTTCAATGATAACATTAGCGCTCTTCTCATCTACTACAGGGCTTTTTACATTTTGTACATAATAATCATTACCAACTACAGCCGCTGTTTTACCGTCAGCTGAAAGCTTTGTAATCATTTCATCAATAAATCCTAAACCACGGTTACAGATCGATTCGGACGTAGCATCCTGATTAACAACACCAATTCTAACAGGACCGGACGCATTAGCTACCCTGTCTTTAATACCGTCATACATACCGTCTGCTGCTACTGCACCAGCTTTATAGTTATCGGTTGATGCGTTAGCATATACAGCACCCTCCGGAGCGGCCGGAACACCGGAGTCAAATCCAATAATCGGAATATTAGCGCTCTGAGCTGCTGTGATAGCATCTAAAGCTGCTTTTGTATCAAGGGATGCTAAACCGATTGCTGCAGGTTTTGCATTCACTGCACTATTTAACATCTGTACCTGATCTGCGATATCTGATTCAGAGTTAGGCCCAACCATGTTGATTGTTACCCCTAATTTTTCTGCTTCAGCAGAAGCTCCCTTGTAAACTGCCTGCCAGTAAGTGGACTGGAATCCTTTTGATACAATTTCAAAGTGATAAGCAGATTTTGCTACGATATCACCTGTGGATGATGAATCAGAAGTTGCAGCATCGTCTGTTGTTGCTTCTGCAGTCCCCTCATCAGCGGTTGCTTCCTGAGTTGGAGCTGTTGTTGGTGCTGAATTGTCTGATGTATCAGCTTTTTTCCGCAGCCTGTTAACATGGTTGCTACCATAGCTGCACTAAGTAAACCTACCAAAAATTTCTTTTTCATTTTTGAACCCTCCATTATTTTTCATTTATTTATGAACCGCATACGCGTTTACATAACATGTTTATTTGTCTTTTCTTTTTAATACATCAATTAGAACTGCGCTTAATAATATAACACCTGTAATAATCTGCTGCCAGTTAGCCTGCAAACCGATATAGGGAAGTCCTGTTTTTAACATTGACATTACAAATACACCAAGTAATGCGCCGACAATCGAACCGGATCCGCCGGTTGTGGATACACCACCGATTATTGCACCACCGATAGCATCTAATTCCAAACCTGCTCCGGTACCAGGATTAATACTGGTAAAGGTTGCTGCGTATGCGATTCCGGCTAAACCTGCAAATAAACCGGATAAAACATAGGCAATAATAAGATATTTTTTAACATTAACACCGGAGAGCCTTGCTGCTTCTTTATTACTTCCGATTGCAATAATATAGCGGCCAATCTTAGATTTATTTAAGATGATCGACATAATTATAATTAATACAATTATCAGCAGGAAACCTACCGGATATTTCATAGTACCGATCTTGAGTTTAAAAATACTTCGAAACCATGCTCCGTCCGTACCAGCCTGGGGCCAGGGAATACCAAAACCACCGGAACAAAGGGAACCTAACCCTCTGGTTATCATCATGGTACATAAGGTTGCAATAAATGGCGGCAAATTCATAACTGCTACTAAAATACCATTTAATAACCCAATTAAAACACCAAACAGAATCGCTACCAGCATCCCAAGTACAACCGGCCAGTGTTTATAAACAACCAGATAACCACCGGCAATGGAATAACATACAAGTCCGGTACCGATTGATAAGTCAACACCGCCTGTAATCAAGGTAAAGGTTACACCAATTGCCATTAAAGTAATGTAATAGGAATAATCCATAATACTCAAAACCGTAGAATACTGTCTAAATGACGGACTTGCTATACAAAAGAATGTAAACAGGGCAATAATGATAATTAAGACAATCGTTTTTTGTGTACCCATCTTTCTGACAAACGGATTATTCGTTACTATATTTCCATTTTTATTTGACATCACTTTCTCCTCCTAACTTCTGAGCGTTGCCGCATTCATAATCTTTTCCTGTGTCGCTTCCGCTATATCAATTTCACCGGTTTTCTTTCCTTCACACATAACTACGATACGGTCACTCATTCTTAATATTTCTGTCATCTCAGAAGAAATCATGATGATTGACTTTCCTTCTGCAACCAACTCATTCATCAGATGGTAAATCTCATTTTTTGCTCCTACGTCAATTCCTCTTGTTGGTTCATCAAATATCAGGATGTCACAGTTTCTTACAAGCCATTTCGCAATTACCACCTTCTGCTGGTTACCTCCTGACAGGTTTACTACCAGCTGGTCCGTACTTGGAGTTTTTGTCTTTAACTGTTCAATATATTTCTTGGTCACTTCTTTTTCTTTTTCTTATTGATAAAGATTCCTGACATGAAGTTATCTAAGGCTGCCATGGTGGTATTCTCCGCTACGGTCTTTTGTACTACGATACCGTAACGTTTCCGGTCTTCTGATAAATAACCGATTCCATTGGCTACCGCATCCATAGGGGACTTGATATCTACTTTTTTACCATTAATATAGATATCTCCGCTCTCAATCGGATCTGCTCCAAACAGTGCTCTTGCTGTTTCTGTTCTTCCCGCTCCCATCAGTCCGGAGAAACCTAAGATTTCACCTTTGTGCAGTTCAAAGCTTACATCCCGTACCATTTTTCCTGCATTCAGATGTTCTACCTTTAGTACTACCGGTGCATCTTTCGAAACATTGCTTTCTGTTTTCGGATCTTCATAGATCACACGCCCTACCATCATGTTAATAATGTCATTTTTGGTAGAATCTTTGGTAATCAGAGTTCCTACATATCCGCCGTCACGCATTACCGTTACACGATCGGTTATGACTTTGATTTCATCCATTCGGTGGGAAATATAAACGATTCCCAATCCCTTGCTTCTAAGATCCTTAATAATCTTAAACAGTTCGTCTATTTCAGATTCTGTCAGTGCGGCGGAGGGCTCATCGAATACAATAACCTTTGCATCATGGGAAATAGCTTTTGCTATTTCGCACATCTGCTGTTTTCCTACCGTCAGCTTGTTCATTTTTTCGTTGGGATCTATATTAATATTCAGTTTATCAAATAGTTTTCCAGCTTCTTCATTCATCTTGGCATCATCAATCAGTTTACCTTTCATGAACTCTCTGCCAATGAATATATTCTGTGCCACGGTAAGGTGGCCCATCATGTTAAGCTCCTGGTGTACGATTACAACGCCTGCATCCTGTGCTTCCTTCGGGTTAGCAAATTCCAGTTCCCTGCCTTCATAGGTTATAGTTCCGGAATCTTTCTTATAGATGCCGGTCAGTACTTTCATCAGTGTTGATTTTCCGGCTCCGTTTTCACCCATAAGTGCGTGAACTTCGCCTTTTTTTACCTCAAAATCCACATGATCCAACGCATGCACGCCTGGGAAAGATTTATCTATCCCTTTCATTGTTAAAATTACTTCGCCCACGTTTTCACCTATCTATCCTTTCCTGATTAATTTCTTCTTCTCTTGGACATAGCATCCATATATACGGCGATTATAACTATAATACCTGTAATTACTAACTGATAATCCTTTGTAAAGCCCATTGCCAGGATACCTTCCTGAAGTAATGCGATAATCATGGTACCGATAAAAGTACCTCCGATAGATGCAATACCACCTGCCATAGAGGTTCCGCCCATTACTGCAGCTGCAATTGCTTCATTGTTATACTGATCACCAAGACCCGGCTGAATCGTTGTGTAGGCACCTACAAAGAATATTGCCGCTATACCGACCAATACACCGCAGATCATGTATGCCATCATTTCCCACTTCTTTACATTAACACCGGATAAACGAACTGCTTCTCTGTTACTGCCGATACATAATATATTACGTCCTATTTTTGTCTTATTTAAAATTATTGCGCAAATGACAGCAGTTATACCTAAAAAGATAAGTCCTGTTGGTACATCCACCCCACCGATATTTGCTTTAACAAGATAACGGTACCAGCCATTCGCTTCTGAAGCCTGAGGCCAGCTTACGGATTGGGTTTTTGTGAAAACGGATCCGACACCCTTTGATATCTGCATGATTGCCATGGAGGTAATGAAAGGAGGGATACGGAAATATGCAACCATATATCCATTTAATGCTCCAAAAAGTAAAGCAACCAGTATACTTACGATTAAACAGGGAATCAACGGCCAACCGCTTTTGGTCAGTAACTGCCCTGATACTAATGCCGCACAGAACATAACCGGTCCGATGGAGAAATCAATTCCCCCGGTACCAATAACAAAAGTTACACCCAATGCAAGGAATCCTAAGAAATATGCATAACTTAATGCACTTAATATTCTGGAGTAACTAATAAATGTCGGACTAACTATAGCAAATGCAAAATACATCAAGATTAAAACGAAGCACAGCACCAGCTTATTAAATCCAATTTTTTTAACCAATGCATTGTTTTTAATTTTTTCCACTTCTTCTTTCCTCCTAGTTTCTAAGCGTTGCCGCATTCATAATCTTTTCCTGTGTTGCTTCCGCTATATCTATTTCACCGGTTTTCTTTCCTTCACACATAACTACGATACGGTCACTCATTCTTAATATTTCTGTCATCTCAGAAGAAATCATGATGATTGACTTTCCTTCTGCAACCAATTCATTCATCAGATGATAGATCTCATTTTTTGCTCCTACGTCAATTCCTCTTGTAGGTTCATCAAATATCAGGATGTCACAGTTTCTTACAAGCCATTTCGCAATTACCACCTTCTGCTGGTTACCGCCTGACAGGTTTACTACCAGCTGGTCCGTACTTGGAGTTTTTGTCTTTAACTGTTCAATATATTTCTTGGTCACTTCTTTTTCTTTTTTCTTATTGATAAAGATTCCTGACATGAAGTTATCTAAGGCTGCCATGGTGGTGTTTTCCGCTACGGTCTTTTGTACTACGATACCGAAACGTTTCCGGTCTTCCGATAAATAACCGATTCCATTGGCTACCGCATCCATAGGGGACTTGATATCTACTTTTTTACCATTAATATAGATATCTCCGCTCTCAATCGGATCTGCTCCAAACAGTGCTCTTGCTGTTTCTGTTCTTCCCGCTCCCATCAGTCCGGAGAAACCTAAGATTTCACCTTTGTGCAGTTCAAAGCTTACATCCCGTACCATTTTTCCTGCATTCAGATGTTCTACCTTTAGTACTACCGGTGCATCTTTCGAAACATTGCTTTCTGTCTTCGGATCTTCATAGATCACACGCCCTACCATCATGTTAATAATGTCATTTTTGGTAGAATCTTTGGTAATCAGAGTTCCTACATATCCGCCGTCACGCATTACCGTTACACGATCGGTTATGACTTTGATTTCATCCATTCGGTGGGAAATATAAACGATTCCCAGTCCCCTGCTCCTTAAATCCTTAATAATCTTAAACAGTTCTTCGATTTCGGATTCTGTCAGTGCTGCGGAGGGCTCATCGAATACGATAACCTTTGCATCATGGGAAATAGCTTTTGCTATCTCGCACATCTGCTGTTTTCCTACCGTTAGCTTGTTCATTTTTTCGTTGGGATCTATATTAATATTCAGTTTATCAAATAGTTTTCCAGCTTCTTCATTCATTTTGGCATCATCAATCAGTTTACCTTTCATAAATTCCCTGCCAATGAATATATTCTGTGCCACAGTAAGGTGGCCCATCATGTTAAGCTCCTGGTGTACGATTACAACGCCTGCATCCTGTGCTTCCTTCGGGTTGTTAAATTCCAATTCCCTGCCTTCATAGGTTATAGTTCCGGAATCTTTCTTATAGATGCCGGTCAGTACTTTCATCAGTGTTGACTTTCCGGCTCCGTTTTCGCCCATAAGTGCGTGAACTTCGCCTTTTTTTACCTCAAAATCCACATGATCCAACGCATGCACGCCTGGGAAAGATTTATCTATCCCTTTCATTGTTAAAATTACTTCGCCCACGTTTTCACCTTCCTTTTGGTCTATTCTTTCAGGCATTTCTCAGTCTCTTAATATGTAAATATTATATAATCAATTATTCAATTATTTAATAGAATATCTTTTTAAAAATAGTTAAAATTCTACTGACTGTATAAAAATTAACCATAAAATTGACCATTATGGAAACTCTTTTCATTCAAAATTCTCTTATCGGCTTTCATCCATACCTGTTACGTATAAATTACCTGTGAAATAGTTACAGTTCAGCCTTACGGCTGCCCTGACACGGAATAAAAAAAGAAGCTATTGCAAACGACTGATAAATGGTTTGCAAAACTTCTTTCATATTAGATATTAGTTTGCAGGTCTAAAATGATAAAATCAGCTCAAAGCAAATATAGGAAAAATAATCATAACCACTGCTTTCTCAAGGTCTGAAACGCTGATTTTATCATGTAAACCAATTCCTTACTCCCCCCAGAAAGGGAATAATAATTTCTGGTTTTCTTCCGTATACATATTATCCTTCGTAATTAATTGCGAGCCGGAATCCACATTTTGTTCTACTTTTTTACCTTTGACCAATTTCACTGCTTCTTCAATTCCGAGATAACCCATATTAAACGATTTTTGGATAATAATTCCCTGGAAGACTCCTTCTTCTAACAGTTCAATTTCTTCAATAGAACTGTCAAATCCTATTACTTTTACTTTCCCCGACAGGCCAAGCCTCTTGATTGCCCTGGCCGCACCGACGGATGAATATTCATTTAATCCCGCAATCATAGTAATATCCGGATACTCTTTTAATAAATCCATGGTTAAATTATATGCTTTGCCGAACTCGGAATCACAGAACACGACATCCACTATTCTTTTTTCATCGGACCCCAATCCAAAACGAAGTCCCTTCTCCCTCTCAATTGCCGTGGATGCCGTTTTTACATGCCCCACAATAGCAATTTTAGTATCCTTATTTACAAATGTTTTCATAAATTCGCCCATTTTTTTACCTGCCAGATAGTTATCCGTTGCAACAAGAGCATCCTGGACATTCTCATTTACGGTGGAATCAATGAAAATAAGCTTTATTTTATTCTTAACGATTTCTTTTGCCATCGCAGTCGTTTCGGAATAATCGGCAGGGGATAGGGCAATAGCATCCGGGTTTTGCCTGATGGCCCAGTCAATCAGTTCATTCTGTCTTTCGTAATCTTCTTCCGCGTCGGGAGCTACAACATTTAAATCAACATTGAACTCCTTGGCAGCCATTTCGGCTCCTCCTATTAAAGCAGACCAGAATTCGTTGGTATCATCAATAATTTTCGGTATATATATAATTTTAATCGGTTCTTCCGTTCCTAAGCTATTCTTCACTATTTTATAAATACCGGGTACTAAAATACAGAGCGATAATACGATAATCAAAATTAAAATTTTATAGTTTTTCATTATTATCCCCTGTACTTTTCCTTTTGGAATTGTGATGGTGGCTGTTGTTCCTTCACCAGGAAAACTTTCATACGAAATTCCGTAGTTCTTGCCGTAATACAGCTGAAGTCTCATCTGTACATTAAAAACACCAACTCCATTTGATTTATGGTTATGCTTATGCTCATCAAATATATGAGCCAGAACTTCATTAGACATACCTACACCATTGTCAATAACTTTAATTATAATATTATTTCCTGCAGAATATCCCCGGATACGGAGCAGGCACATCGTTTCTTTACATTTAATTCCATGATAAATTGCATTTTCAACGATTGGCTGAAGTACAAGTTTTACAATCTCGTATTGGTAAATATCTTTGTCCACATCAATTTCATATTCCAATTTATCCTTATACCGCATCTTTTGTATCGTTAAATAACTTATTATATAGCCAATTTCCTGCTCAATTTTAAGCACCTCATTCTCGTTGCTGATACTTTGCCGTAATAATTTTGCCAGGGAAGAGGTCATAAGTACAACTTCTTTGTTTTTATTACTTTCTGCCATCCAGATAATGGAATCCAGTGTATTATAGAGAAAATGCGGATTAATTTGGGATTGCAAGGCTTTTAATTCACTTTTTCTTTTTTGTTTCTGCTCATAGATATTTTCTTCCATTAATTTTTTTATTTCAGCTGTCATAATATTAAAAGACTTACTTAAACTTCCAATCTCGTTTTCTGAGGTTACTTCAATGTTGGCATTGTCAAAATGCCCTTTCTCGACTTCTTTCATGGAATCCTTCAGTTTTTTAATCGGTCTGGTAATTCTGGTAGAAACAAATGCAGAAATGATCATTGCCGCAGCAAGTAAAATAAAAGCCACCACAATATATAAAATCTGTGTCTGGGTTTTGTTTTTCATCAATTCCGATTCATATACTACACCAACTATGGTCCACCCTGTTTTTTTGGAGGTGGAAATAGTATAAAGTTTACTTTCATCTCCTTCATCCGTTACGAAATAATTAGTCTTATTATTTAAAACCTGCTCTACCCGTTCGGTTTTCAGCCCGCTGTAAAGCAGCTGCTGCTGGGGATGATAGATAATGTTGCCGTCCCGGTCCAGGATAAATACATATCCCTTTTCTCCAAGACTATTGTTTTCGCACATGTCGCTGATTACGTTATAATTAAGATCAATAAAAAATACCCCTGACTCTTTATTGTTTTTTGCGTTTTTTATACTTTTACTTAAGGTTATAACCCATTTATAATTATTTTTAATGACATTTTGTACATGGGAGGAAGATAAGGCAGTTTTATCCGGATATAAAAAAGCATAGCGGTACCAATCAAGATTAAAAAGAGAAACAAACTCATTCAGCATGTCCGTACCGTCATTGATTATATATCTCCCATTACTGGAGATTACCGCAATATTACAGATATCATGCCTTGCTTCCATAATTGTATTAAACTGATCTAAAATAGCCGTAATAAAAAGTGATTTCTGATCATTAGATAAATTATCATCAAATAAATAGTCTTTTACATTATCATTATTTGTAACTAAGGATGAGATGTTTTCCATATAATTGATATAAGAATCTATATCTGCGTTAACCTGCTTAATTAACTGTGTGGTATTGTCGATGGAATTTTCAAGTACGGTATCTTCGGTATAATTTAATGATATCAATAAAAATATCAGTAATGAAAAAACAATTAATGCAGAAAAGGAAAACAATATGGTAAGGCGAATGCTTTTAAAATGATGTAATAATACATTCTTCTTACTTTCTTTCTTCAAATTAGTTACCTCTTCTCCTTGGCATATTCAGACGGAGTCTTTCCTGTCATTTTTTTGAATGCAATACTGAAATAGTGGGGATCACTAAAACCTACTTTTTCAGCTATTTCATAGTTTTTAAGATCTGTGTTTTCCAATAGTTCTTTTGCTTTTTGCATCCTGGTTCGGATGAGCACTTCCATAAATGTTTCTCCGGTCGCACTCTTAAAAATAGTGCTGAATCTACTGGCACTTATACTAAGATAGGAACAAATGGAATTAAGGTTTAAGTCTTTATCGGCATAATTCTTCTCTATATAGTCCATAGCCAATAAAGCTTGCTTTTTACCGCCGATATTTTTCTGAATATCTATTTCATTTGTTGCCTTATAGCAATAGTTTTTAAGTAATTCCATTGCTTTCCCCAGTGTTTTTGAATTTGCAATATCTGTCAATATTTGATTTCTCATGATATATAACTGGTTTTCCTCTAACTCAGAGGCTTTTAATGTATTATTTATGGCTAAAATTATCTGCTGCAGAGATAAGTCGATTCTATTTTTATCTGCCAACGACCTTTTTATCGTATCTTCAATTTTATTTAAAATGTCATCTATACTTAGATTATCTTTCATCTTTATAGCTAATATCAGGGAATCAATCTTGTCTTCCAGCATTATTTCCTCATTTGATTTTTGATTTCTTATAATATCTTCCGTGTCAATAATACTGCTTTTCCCAAAAAGATATTGATATTTCATGGAATATTCCGCTTCCTCATAAGATTTATGGATATCCTTAGAGTCTTTTACATCTCTTCCGATACCAATGGTAACTCCAAGATTCATAAATTGCTTGATTTTACTGCTTATTTCCATACAAACATTTTTTACTTCCTGATGGGAGGCTTTCGGTTTATTCGTCTTAAACAGCATAAAAACTCTGTTATCATTACCAAGGCAGGCAAGCCCAACCTGATATTGGTCTAATATCTCGTCACAGATATTGTATGTGGCAAATGTCATTAAGGAACTAAATTGTTTATTTTGTTCCTCATCCTTGTTAAGATCGGAATCAAATTCAATTTCAACAATAGCCACTCTATATTCGGAAGCATCTAAAATAATATTATTTTCCAGAAGAGCTTTCTCGTTTTCTTCAACAGTTTTACTGCCTTTGATTAAATCATCCATTACTTTGGATTTAATTAAAAGTTTATTTTTATTGTAGCTTTCATTTAATCTTACAAATTTTTCCGTTTCCTGTTTGTTTTTATCCATTTTATCTTTTAAATCCGTTAAGATTTTGGATAATTCAGAAGCGGTGACCGGTTTTAGGAGATATTCTTTCACATTATATTTTATTGCTTTTTTTGCATATTCAAAATCATCAAAACCACTGAATATAATTATATTTATATTTTTTAAATGATTGAAGATGAATTCACTTAATTCCATACCATCCACATATGGCATACAGATATCAGTAAGAACAACGTCAACTGAATTTTTCTCCAGAAAATCAATTGCTTCTTTTCCATTCTGACAGCTTCCTGCGAGTTCATACCCCAATTCGTCCCATTTTATATTTTCACTAATAGCCTCTCTTACAAGCACTTCATCATCAACTAATAATACCCGGTACATGGCTTTCACTCCCATAATTATTTTAGCCAAAAAGCTGCTGCAAAAGCTTAGAATTAATTAATTTGCACAAACCGCAAACTGATATTTTAAGATTTTTGCAACAGCCTAATATATTGTCAATTACTTTAAGTTAACATTTTGCAACGATACAATCAATTATTATTTTGTTATAGTACCGTCTAAATCCCAAAGGTCTTCCCAATCATTTGCACCTTCCCATAAGAAAACCTGGCCTTTGATTAATCGGTTATTTTTATCAATGGATTTTAAAACAGCCATTTCTTCATCTGTTAAAGGATCTTCTGTTGTACATTTTAAATTACTTACATATTCATTCTCATGAATAGAAAATGGGATCGGGATCTGCCCTCTTTGTACTGCCCATTTTAAGCAGATTACCGCCGGATGCACATTATGTGCTTTCGCAATTTCCACTAATTCCGGTACCTGAATATCCGCAACGTCATCCGGAGTTTTGTCACGGTCCGGTCTGGTAGGAGAACCAATAGGACAGAAACCGATTGGCTGGATTTCATGTGCGATACAGTAATCAAATAATTCCGGCTGCTGGAAGCATGGATGTAATTCCATTTCTATTGCTACCGGTTTAATCCTGCAAAGAGGAAGTACTGCCTCTAATTTAGGTATGGTCATATTGGACATACCGATGTATCTTACAAGACCCATATCAACTAATTTCTCGCATTGCCTCCAGGTATTCATAAATTCATCTACGCTGAAAGGTTTTGAATTTGGATTACGGGAATCTCCGTCACAACCCGGTGCATGATAATTTGGAAATGGCCAGTGAACAAAGAAAAGATCGATACAATCTAAATGTAAATCTCTTAAGCTTTTCGCACAGGAGAGGAGTACATCACCTTTTCCGTGCATATCATTCCATACTTTTGTCGTAATAAATAATTCTTCTCTTTTTACGGTTCCTTTGTCAAATGCTGCCTGGAACACTTCACCTATCAGGTCTTCATTCCCATAAACTGCCGCGCAGTCAAATAAACGGTAACCCACTTCAATTGCACCGGCTACTGCTGCGGAAACCTGATCCGGTGTGAAACGGTCGGAACCGAAAGTTCCCATTCCAATACCCGGTATATATTCGCCTGTATATAATTTTCTCTGAGGTACTGATTTTGGATCAATAAATGCTGTCATATTATATTCTCCTTATTTTTAAATTTTATTAGTCTAAGCGGTTATTCACAATCCGCTACGCTACCCGGCTCATAACCTTATACCTGCTTTGCAGGTATTTCAGTCGGAACCATAAACTCCGACTGAAACAAGTAAGTCCCTAACCCACCTCTTACGTTCCACTAAGAAGCGGGAACTTACTTGTAAGGTTAAATTAATCAATAAATTAATTTTTCCACTTTAATCTGCGGCAGTAATTCCTGCATATCTTTAGTCATAAAAAATCCGGTTTCCATACGTTTTGCATTCGCCGCTGAAATCGCACTGGCAAGCTTTATGGTTTCTGTCATAGATAATCCTCTTGAGAATCCAACTGCAAAGCCTGCTATCATAGAGTCCCCGCATCCTACTGTGTTAACCGCATCAATCTTAGGTACAAAAGCCCTGTATACGCCTTCTTCACAGGCAATCAGGGAACCATCGGAACCACAGGATATTACCACTACTTCTATTCCTGATTTATTGATGTCTACGGCTGCTTTTATTAAATCTTCCTGGTTGTTTAATTCCTTCCCGGTTAACATTCTGATTTCATCCATATTGGGTTTTATCATGGTAGGTTTTGCCTCAAGGGATTCCTCCAGTAATTTCCCGCTGGTATCCAGAATTACTGGTTTTTTATGCTCTTTTGAAATCTTAATCATTTCTTTGTATAACGAGCCGTCCATCCCTTTTGGAACGCTTCCGGAAATAGCTACAACCGAACAGGAGTCAATGAGTGAAAGAAACTTTTTTAACATTTCTTCTTCATTTGCATCTGTTATAAATACTCCAGGTTCCAGGAACTCTGTCTGGGTATGATTTGTTTCATCGTAGATGTTAATACAGGATCTGCTTTCTCCGCTGATATGCACAAAGTCACTTTTAATATTAAGCCCATCCAGTGCTTCTACAATATAATCACCTGCATGTCCGCCGACAAACCCGGTTGCCGTTACTTCTTCACCCGCAATTGCTGCAACCCTGGATACATTTAATCCTTTTCCTCCGGCGGAATAAGTACATTCTTTTACTCTGTTTACACTGCCGGTCTGCAAATTCTCTACGACATACCTTTTATCTATCGCTGCATTTAGGGTAACTGTTAAAATCATATCTGTATTCCTTTCTATGCCGTACGCTATTCTTCATTTACCAGCAGAATTTTACCGTTTACCGCACCAGGCACCTTAAATAACTGAAATGCCTCCTGTGCTTTGCTCATTGGGTATTTTCCTGCGATTAAATCCTTATCAAATTTTAACTGTCCCGTTGCATAATAATGGGCAGTCAACTCCCATTCTTTTCCCGGGAACGGCGCACTGTAAGACATCCAGGAACCGGTTAATTTAAATTCCTTACGATTCATGTTTTCCCACAACTTCTGTGAAAATTCTAAAGTAACATGGGGAGTACCGATAAAGCAAACGTGGGATTTGTTAGCTGCTAATTCAAATGCCATATACATGGTCGGGGCTGCCCCTGCTGTTTCAAAAACATAGTCGTAACCTTTCCCGTCTGTATATTCCATCGCTTTTTCCATGAAACCTTCTTCCGTAGTATTCACCACTTCATCCGCACCAAGCCGTTTAGCAAGTGCAAGCCTTTCGTTGTTGATATCAAATACTACCACTTTCCTGGATCCATAGATTTTTGCCCACTGCATGGTGAATAAACCGATGGTTCCTCCGCCTAATATGGCAACATTTTTTCCACCCTGATAATCATTCTGCAGCAGTCCATGGAGAGCTACGGTAGAAGGCTCAAACATAGCACCTTGTTCAAAAGAGATACTTTTATCAAATACCACTGCATTTCTTTCGGGTATTACTACATAATCCGCATTACTCCCCTGTTCTCTGGAACCAATAAAACTGTAATGTTTGCACAGGGAATAGTTTCCGTTCTGACAGTCATCACAGGTCAAACAAGGAAGCAGCGGCGCACCGGAAACCCTGTCTCCGACCTTAACTTTTGTAACACCCTCACCAATCTCTACAACCTCTCCGGAAAACTCATGTCCTAATACAATAGGGTAAAAATGGACACCGTTATGCAATACTCTTGGAATATCGGAACCGCAGATACCGGAAGCTTTTACTTTAACTTTAACCGTACCGGGTTTTGTTACCGGTTCTTCATAATCCAAATATTGTACATCTTCATTTGCTACGACTACAGCTGCTTTCATTTACCTTACCTCTCCTTCATGGTGTTTTTTAAATTATGATACAGTTCCAAATATGTCTTATATCTTTCCTGATATATCTTATAATTCTCCATATTTGGTTCATGATACCTTTTTACTTTAACCGTCATTTCTACCGCTTCTTCAAAATCACGGTACATTCCCACGCCGACACCGGCCAGAATAACCGCTCCCAGGGTGGTTGCCGTATCGGAAGACGGAACGGCAATCGGCTTACCGGTTATATCTGATTTTATCTGCGTCCAAATCCGGGAATTGGCCGCTCCGCCCATAGCCTTTAATTCGCCCACCTGTGCACCGGCAGCCGCTGCAACGTCCAGATTATGCTTTAGGGAAAAAGCTACTCCCTCCATTGCCGCTCTTACGAAATGCCCTTTGGTCTTACTGTAATCCAGTCCGTAATATACGCCTTTCGCATTCACATCCCAGATTGGTGACCTTTCCCCCGCCATATACGGTAAAAAGACCATACCGTTACAGCCTGGATTTACTTTGGCTGCGGATTCATCCAATAGAGCCAGAGAAGATTTTCCGGTATTTTTCCCCACTTCTCTTTCATAATCGGCAAATTCTTTCTCGAACCATCTCATCACACCACCGCCGCCGGTAGTGCCGCCCTGCAGCAGCCATAAATTCGGTACTACATGAAAACTGAGAATCAGACTGGGATCTGCACTGTATTCCTTAAGACAGATGCTCATTCCGCCGGCCTGGCCTCCCTGTTCCTGTGTCTCATAGGGGTGAATAACTCCTGCTCCAAGTGTTCCGCAGGCTGCATCCAAACCACCGGCTACAACAGGAGTTCCTGCTGCCAGACCGCTTAATCTGGCCGCTTCTTCCGTCACATGGCCAACCACCTGATGACAGTCATAGATTTCCGGCAGAAAATGAAATGGAATTCCAAGTTTCTTACACATATCTTCATTCCAGGTTCCGGTGTGCATATCAAAACAGTGCAATCCATAACCCTGGGATTTTTCCTGGCTTAACACTCCGGTCAGTCGGTAAACGATAAAACTGTTTGATTGTAATATTTTATAAGTCTTTTCATATACCTCAGGAAGATTTTCTTTATACCACAATATTTTTGCAGTGGTATAAGAAGGCTGAAGAGAATTGCCCGCCAGATTAAATATAGCGTCGTCACCGATTTCTTTATTCAGACGTTTACAGATGGCATCTGCCCTGGTATCCATCCAGATTGGCGTGTTTGTAAGGACTTTTCCTGTTTCATCAATTGCAATAGCCGACCAGCTCTGTCCGTCAACACCAATACCAGCGATCTCTTCTTTCTCAATACCTGCTTTTTGAATAGTAGTATTTATGGTTTGATAAATTGCTTCCCACCATTCATCCGGATTTTGTTCCGCATAACCCGGTTTTGGATAATAAACCGGATAATCTCCGTTTTCACTGGCTAACACTTCACCCTGCTTGTTAAAAATTGCTATCTTGCAAGCACTTGTTCCAATATCGATTCCAAGTAAGTATTTCTTCACACTAATCCTCCCTGCTGCCAACACGCCGCGGATTTAGGTATCAGCTTTACCGGCAGCTTCTCAAAATCGTAACGTTTCGCCTTTAATTAAAATTAACTACACTTAAATGTCTGTTATTTTTTATTATTATTGTTATTATAATTTTTAATTCTATTTTTATTTCTATTTCTGTTTTTATTTCTATTATTTTTTTAAATTTCTGATAGAATTGCCTTCCATGATATCTGTTTGCAGTTTTATAATTTTATATTCTATTTCCTGTTCACTTTTATTTTCTGCAATTCTTTTTAAAATTAATTCGGCTACATTTTTGCCTATCTCTTCTTTGGGCTGGGTTACAATGGTTAATTTAGGTTTGCATGCTCTCGCAAATTCCGTGTTATCAAAACCAATAACAGAAAGCTCTTCCGGTATTTTAACACCCAACTCATTGATTCCGATTACCGCACCCATGGTCATTTCATGATTTGCAACAAATACCGCCGTCATATCTCTATTATTCTTTACCAGTTTTTCCAGGCACCTGGCCCCACCATTAATGGTATAGTCCCCATGTTCTATCAGTCTATCCTCGGGAACAATGCCGGCTTCCATTAGAGCCAGTTTATATCCAAGCATTCTCTCCTGTGCAGTAAATACATCCTCCGGGCCGCCAACCATGCCAATTCGTTTATGTCCGTTATCTATAAGCCTCTGTATCGCATTTTTTGCTGCGGTAAGATTATCTACCAGAACATAATCACATTCGATTCCATTAATTTTACGGTCAATCAAAACAATTGGTTTCTTTGCCTTGTGGAAACAGCTTAAATGGGACCCGTCCGAATTAACCGGCATATTAATAATTCCATCCACTCTTTTACGAAAAAGAAAATCAACTGCATTTTTCTCCAGCTCTTTATTGGTTCTACAGTCACAGACAATGGTAGCATATCCATGGTTTCTCAAAACATCTTCCATAGCAGTTATAATTTCCGTACAAAAATTAATATTTAATTCCGGAATCACGACACCAATTGTTTTGGTTTTATTTGTTTTTAGGCCACGTGCTACTTCGTTTACTTCGAAATTCAACTCTTTAATTGCCGCTTCTATCTTTTTCCGGTTTTCTTCCCGGACATTACCGCCATTTAAATAGGAAGAAATTGTCGCAAGCCCCAGACCTGTGTACTTTGCTATATCTTTAATCGTAGCTACCACTGCTTTACTACCCGCCTTTTTATAAAATAACTAATAACTTTTAATTATTTTATCACTTTATTATCACTTCCGCAAACTAAAATACGGTTTTTAACCAGCTCTTTCACTTTCTCCATACCTGCTTTTCCAAAGTTCTTCGGATCAAAGGTATCCGGTTTTTCTTTTAACAATTCCTTAATTCCGTCCGTATAAGCAACCCGAAGTTCCGTAGCAAAGTTAACTTTGCAGATTCCCCGTTTTACACAGTCTTTTACATCTTCATCGCTTAACCCGGAAGCACCATGTAATACCAAAGGTATGGATACTACCTTTCTGATTTCAGAAAGTCTTTCTTTATCAAGCACCGGAGTACCACTATAAAAACCATGTGCTGTTCCAATCGCTACTGCAAGAGAAGTGATTCCTGTTCTTTCCACAAATTCTTTTGCTTCCATAGGATCTGTATTGGTATCTGCTTCCGCTTCCAGATCATCCTCCTTACCGCCGACTTTGCCAAGCTCCGCCTCTACGGGTATACCATTAGGTTTTGCTACTTCAACTACTTTCCTGCTGACTTCAATATTATTTTCAAAAGTTTCATGGGACCCATCAATCATAATTGAAGTATATCCCTCTTTAATCGCTCTTACTGCAAGTTCAAAGCTGCTGCCATGATCCAGATGCAATGCAACCGGAACTGAAGCTTTCTTGGCTTCCGCTGTAACGATAGCTGCAAAGGTTTCAAGTGAACCATACTTAACAGTAGAAGGAGTTGTCTGAAGCATAACTGGTGCATTCAATTCTTCTGCTGCCGCTAAAACTGCCTTTACCATCTCCATATTTTCAACATTAAATGCTCCAACGGCATATCCACCTCTCTGAGCATCTAAAAGCATTTTTTCCGATGTTACAAGTGCCATATTCCATTTCCTCCTTTATTCAAATCCGAAACGTTTCTGTTTTCAATTACATTATATCATAACCATCATCAATGTCAACTTTATTATTTTCGACTATTTAAATAAATTTTTCTATTGACTTTTCAAAAACAAGTTAATAATATTAGTTTAATATCTAAGTTTTATGTTACAAACTACAGATTCCCAATAAGATATGTATAGAAATGGAGGTAATTATGCAATATTTTTTAAAAAACGATAAGATTACAGTAAAATTTGATACCCTGGGTGGTGGAATCGTTTCGATTAAAGATTCTGAGGGTTTAGAATACCTGTGGCAAGGGGATCCTGCTTTCTGGTCCGGACAGGCCCCTGTCATGTTCCCCATATGCGGAAGTATAAGGGATAAAAAGGCTGTTATCGGTGATGGTTTGTCCTGTACTATGGAGCGTCATGGAATAGTACGAAAACTGGAATTCACCTATGTAGGCCAAACAGATGATTCCATAACATTTTCCATTCGGTCCAATGAGGAATTAAAATCCCGATTCCCCTATGATTTTGAATTACAAATTACATATATGCTTAAGGATAAAACAATAACAACATCTTTTAATGTATTTAACCGTAATTCCATCCCAATGCCATTTTTTATCGGGGGACATCCTGGCTTTAATTGTCCGCTTCTGCCCGGTGAAAAATTTGAAGATTATATTGTAGAATTTGAAAAACCTGAAGTTGCACTATGTCCGGAATCCATACCTGCCACCGGCCTGATAAATGTGGATAACCGTCTGCCTGTTCTTAACAATGAATCCGTACTTCCGCTGAAACACAGCTATTTCAGTGTGGATGCGTTGATTTTTGACCAATTAAAATCCCGTTCCGTAAAACTGACTAATCCAGGAACCGGCAAAGGAATTAAAGTGGATTTTGAAGGTTTTGATTATTTTATTTTATGGTCAAGTTCCAATAATGGCCCTTTTGTAGCTTTGGAACCTTGGACCGGAATTTCCACCTGCAATGATGAATCCGATATCTTTGAAGAAAAAAGAGGAGTTAAAATACTGCCTCCGAACCAGTCTACAGTACTTGCCTTTGATATCACCATACTATAATTAATGAAACCATACTCCCATGCGGCGCGGGGATATTATATTTAATTTTTAATTTAATACTTTTACTCATATGGAATTTATTTGCACATAAAAACAGCAGGGTTAGTCTGGCAGAGCGTAATCCTGCTGTTTTTTTCGTTCAAGCACCTTTTTAATTTGATATTATCTTATTATTCCAAAGTATTGGTAATATTACCGCTTAACTTTTTCATTCGGTAATAATAAGCCGGAATTAACGGTATTAACGCGGATACCCAGGCAACAGGATTTGCAAAACATATTCCAACATAACCAAAAGGCTTAGCCAGGATTATTATAACAAGCACTCTTGCAAATAATTCAAAAACTCCGCCTAACATAGGTAACAGTCCGTATCCCAAACCCTGCAATGAATTTCTGTAAACATAAATAAATCCTAAGGCAGGATAAAATCCGGCTACCGCGCAGAAATAAACTTTTGCCTTTTCCACAACGCCTCCGCTGTTATCAGTAATAAATAACCTTACCAATAAATCGCCGAAAACCAATACTGCCACCATTGAAACCGCACTGCAGATTAATGTTATAATAATACCTGCCCTGACTCCGTCTTTGACTCTGTCCATTCTTCCGGCTCCGGTATTCTGACCTACATAGGTGGCCATACTAGCTCCTAAAGACGGAAATGGTTGTGTAATAATATTCTGAATCTTACCGCATGCGGTAAATGCAGCTATGTAAATCGGACCTAATCCATTCAGAGCTACCTGAACCATCATCGTTCCAATCGCTGTTATAGAAAATTGAAGCCCCATAGGAGTTCCCATTCCGATTAATCGCTTAATACTTTTCCCTGAGAAATTGGAATCTTCTTTCTTCAATCTTAAAACCGGAAATTTCTTTACCATATAAACGAAACACAAAAGAGAGGCTAAAGCCTGGGATATTACCGTAGCATAACCGGCACCCTCCACTCCCATAGAAAATCCTGCGATAAATATATAATCCAATATAATATTTACGATGGAAGAAAGGACTAAAAAGTATAATGGAGTTTTACTATCACCTAACGCCCGTAAAATGGAAGCGAGTATATTATATGCAATGGTAGCGGTCAGTCCCATAAAAATGACACGTATGAAACGATAGGTATCCTCCATGATTTCCTCCGGTGTATTCATTACAGTTAATATCCATCTGTTAGCTATTAATAATCCGGCTGTTAAAACAACTGCCATAAAAATACATAAATAATAAGACATTGCTACATAATGTCTCACACCTTTTAAATCTTTTGCGCCATAACGCTGGGCTATAATGATTGCAAAACCTCCTGTCATTCCCATAACCCATCCAATAACCAAAAAAGTAAGTGATCCCGTAGAGCCTACTGCTGCAAGTGCATTTACCCCCAAGTATTGTCCTACAATAATGGAATCAATTACATAATATAATTGCTGTACTATATTGCCTATTAAAATCGGGATTGTAAAACCAATCATCAATTTCATAGGTTTATCTGTTGTCATATCATTCGGCATGAATTTAGCCCCTTTCCACCTCTATATAAATACTTTAATCTTACCCTAATGAAAGACTTATAGGTTGCCTCCCCATCTTTAATACTTAAGCCTTATAATTCCGAAACTAAATGGCATATGTCCATTTTATGCATTGGGGTAGAAAATTACAATACAAATAATTAAAAATTTCAAAATTACTCTAATAAGTCAGTTATCATTATACTGAAAAAAGGCTGCTGCAATCTAATCAACCTATAAAGCTTGGAACTGGAATATGGTTTATATTCTCTCCTAAGCAAGATAGATTTTATATTATGCAACAGCCCTATTATTCAATTAGTTTTATATTATTATTCCTCTTCCGGTAACCATACCCGCATTTGATTCAACCCTCTGTTACCCCAGGCATAATATGGGATAAGTGTAAGCTTGCAGGTTTCCGTCTTAGGGCGTTCAAGTGAATATAGGGAATCACCTGTTATAGTCCTGTATCCATCCATTTTAATTTCAACGATTCCGTTCAGTTTATTTGATGTACAAGTTTCCACTTCCGCTTCTTTCTTAACACTTAGGCTAAGAACATCATCGCTATTATCAATACCTTCCGCACAATAAACCAAAGGTCCTCTGGAAAATGCAACCTTACAGCTGTTGGAACTAACTTTACTGGAAGCAAAAATACGCCTTACACTCATGTCAAATTTCACGGTTAATTCATCTTTATCAGTAAATTCTCCGGTAAGATAAGCATACCCGCCTTTTGTTTCATAATTGCAGTTTTTACCGTTAAGAGTAATAATGGTTTCTTTACTCCACTGAGGCAGCCGAATTGCCAGTGTCATATTCATTACCGTATCATCCGGCTTAAATTTATATGTGACCTTATCGCCATATGGGTATTCGGTTACAACATCTATTTTACCATGTAAAGTATGGGTAAGATCAAGGGTTCCGCCTACAAACAAATGAGAATAAACCGTATCTCTTTCTTCACTCCAAACATATCTGCCTACGGAAGACAGTAATCTGGCCACATTAGGAGGACAGCAGGCACAGGCAAACCATTTCGGTCTCTGGGGAAGAGCATGGCGGTGTGTTACGGCTTCACCGGAAATTCCAGGAATTACTTCCAGGGGATTAACATAGAAGAACTTTTCTCCATCCAGCTGCATTCCAGCCAGTACACAGTTATACAACGCACGTTCCATGGTATCCGAATATCTGCTGTCTTTCTCCAGGTCAAGCATTTTTCTTGCAAAGAAAATTAATCCTATCGAAGCACAGGTTTCGGCATAAGCCGTGTCATTGGGTAGATGGTAATCTTTTGTAAAAGCCTCCCCCTCGTAAGCTGAGCCGATAGCTCCGGTGACGTACATTCTGCACTGGGTGATGTTATCCCATAATGTTTTACAGGCATCTTTTAGTTCCTGGTCATTCGTTTCAATAGCTACGTCTGCCATACCCGTATATAGATAAACGGCGCGGACTGCATGACCTACGGCTTTTGTCTGCTTACGTACCGGCACATGGTTCTGGGTATACTCCTTATTGTGGCAGTCATTTCCCCATATGGTCCAATTGTACTTCTCACTTTCCTTTATAAAATAATCACTGTCTACACCCCGTACATTAATAAAATGCTCTGCCAGTTCTTTATATTTTTCATTTTTGGTGCATCGGTACATTCGCATAAGAGCCAGTTCAACTTCCGGGTGTCCGGGATATCCCTCTGCACCCTCTTCTATAAATCGTTTGTAAATGTGATCAGCCATACGGCTCATTATATCCAGAAGTTTTGTTTTGCCTGTTGATTCTGCATAAGCAACAGCTGCTTCCATCATATGTCCCGCACAATAAAGCTCATGGGCCTCTTCCAGGTTAGTCCAGCGCTTATCAGGGGACTTAACCGTAAAGTAAGTATTCAGATATCCATCCTTTTGCTGAGCACGGCCGATAAGAGCAATTACCTCATCACAGCGTTTTTCCAGTTCTTTATCCGGATACTTAAGAAGTGAATAAGCGGCAGCCTCAAGCCATTTCGCAACGTCACTGTCCTGAAAAACCATCCCGTAAAATTCATCATCACATTTTCCGGTTTCAAGCAATTTAGCTGCTGCGTTAAAATTCTCAATTGCATGGCTTTTTTCAGTATCCGGGATTTCATCCTTTAACACCTTTTCCTGGTAGGGTATCACTATATCCTTTACAAGTTTTTCATATCTTCCGAGGAAACTGTCGGAAACAGTAAAATTCTTTAATAAATCACTCATTATTTATCCTCCTTTTTATGATTATAAATTATTAGGATTAAGGTTTCAAAAGGTCAATTTTAAATTATGGTACGCAATTTGCACAATTTAATTTCTTGACCAGGTGATACAGAACATAGTTCATTCCGGGCACACTCTCGCTTGGATGACGTACGTAATGGTACATAAGGTCCTAAAATACAGGACCTAAGTACCAACGACTTCATACAGTTGCTCCTCAAACTATATTCAGTATCCCGCTAATGCAGAGGAATAGATGTGCAAATTGACGAATGTTAATTATTCGTATGGCTTTTGACACCCTAATCTTAAGTGTATAAAACAGATAGACAATTATTTTAAATTGTTTTATGATATATACTAATTATAGATATTATCAATTAATAATCAACTGCTATAACTATATAAAAGGTGGTGAAAACTTAGATGCGGTATTTTTTATCTGACGCTAATTATCCATTAAAATACCTATCATGCGGTAATCTGATTAGTAAGCAGGAATTTCTGCATGTAAGGCGTAATTTTAATATAAACGTACTTATTATGGTAAAAGAAGGGTTATTATATATTGCCCAGGACGGAGTAAATTACGAAGTCGGCCCGAATCAATTTATATTATTAAGAGCAAAGGAGGAACACTATGGATATAAACCGTCTACCGGAAAATTATCTTATTTATGGGTTCACTTTGTAACAAATGATATAATGACAGTTACCACCAAAGAAAGTTTTTTAAATGGCATCATGGACCGAACAATAGAATCCACGCAAAACAACTTTTATATAATACCGGAATACGGAGAAATAGCACTTACTCAAAGAGCTCCGTTACTCTTTAATCAACTGCTGGATTTATCAAGACAGGAAATGATTTATTCAAACCAGATAATAGATTATGCACTTAGTTTATTGATAATGGAGATTTCCCAGGAATTTATAGAAATGCATTATAAAATACAACACAATATTTCCCCGAATATTGCCCGGGTTATGGAATGGATTAAAGCAAATTATTATAAGCCTATCACTGTAAAAGAAATAGCCAATGAATTCGGGTATAATTCAGATTATTTATCTACCCTGTTTAAAAAGACTACGGATATTACCTTAACAAATTATATTAACAAAACAAGGATTGAAATATCGAAGTCACTGATCAGCAATTATGATTTATCGATTAAAGAAGTTGCTTATTCCTGCGGATTTTCAGATGAGAAGTATTTTTTGAAAATATTTAAGAAATTAGAAGGTATGACTCCGTCCCAATACAAGAAAGCATTTACCAGAAAAATGATAAACGATAGATAGTTTAGACCATATACTGCCTAAAATGGTTAAAATTCCTTTGCCTTCTTAAAAAGAATCGGAGTTATTTCAGGATAGGTCAAGGCATCAGGTAACTTATCAAAAGTCCTTACTTCTTTCATCTCACTATCCGGGATATCCGCTAGTTCGGTTATATCTGCCATAAATACCATACCGTTGGCTGAAGACTTTTCATCCCCTGCCAGGTAGTCGAATACAGGAGTAATTGTATATTTTACTGCACCTGATTCCTCGAACAATTCCCGTTTTGCTGCTTCAAGGGGTGTTTCTCCTTTTTCGATATGTCCACCCTGGGTTTCCCAGGTTGAACGTTTTTTATGACGGCTAAGTAATATGCTGCCTTTATATTTTGAAAGAATTACAACATATTTATATTCTTTTAATTCATTTAAGTTGTAAATTTTACATTCCATATTACACCTCTTGCATTTTGTAAATTTACTTGCGAAACTGCTCAAATAGAAAGTGAAAATTGCTTTTAATTTGCACACTAACGCCCATGCTCTTTGGGCAAAAATCGTGAAGAATAGCGTCTTTTGCTATTCTTTTAATGGCTCGCATGTTGTTGGCGAGACTATTCACACTATCACCTTTTATCACAAACAGTTTTTTTCTCTTACTTTTGTATTTCTTATATCTTAATACTTTATCATATTACTATAAAATCGACTGGCACTCAACCAAAATTTGTAATTACAAGTATTTAATGTGAAATTAATCCAAAAACTAATGATACTAATCTGGTTTCGCATTTGCTTATTTTTCATGAAACGCTTTATTATAGGGGCTGCTGCAAAATTATAAATTTACCGGGCTTAGGTCTAGAATATAGTTTGTTTTTTGAATTTTACAACAGCCTCTAATACTGAATTAAAGTAAATAATTATTTTCTTCGTTTGCTGGTTCAAGTGATCTTAATTCATAAGATTTGCAACCTGATGCGATAAATGGGTCAGAACTTGCAAGGTCTGTTGCTTCTTGAATATCCTTTGCCGATAGGATAACCATTCCTCCCGGATAATCAGTGAAAGGACCGCAAAGTACTAGTTTACCCCGCTTGTTCAATTTTCTTAAGTGTTCCACATGACTCTTAATGATATCGCTATTAAGCGGCTTCTGATTCTTCATTAAATAAACATATAACATACTCTTATCCTCTTTCATAAATTATTAAATAGGTAATTGCGAAACTAGATTATTGCATTTATATGCCATGCAATTAATACAATTTCAGAGCTGAATTTTACCCCTAAAGGCAACTGAAGCTATGAAATTGTATTAATTGTATGGTATATCCATAAAACTTTAGAGTTTCGCAATTACCTAATATTATTAAAATATACTTTATCAATGGTTAAATCACAAGATATTTTTAAATATCAATTAAATTACTCTAATTATTTCTTTTATTATATCAGCCAATTCCACGGGATTTTCGATCATTGGCATATGACAGGAATTTTAACAAAGCGAAATTGTATACTCTTACAAATATCTTCCGGTAAACATAAATTTAATGCGGTTATTATAATTTGCTTGTCCTCTATCACCATAAATCCCATAAATACCAGCATTGATACCTCTGACATAACCGGTCATTTAAAACGAACCTCTGCACATCAGCGCTGATCCTATCTCATAAAGTTAAAGACTCCCCACATTCCTAAGGTAATTATCATAAAAACAGAGGAAATGCCATAACTTCCATATATAAATTTCTCCAATCTGCCTTTCTTTTGTCTTAAAGAAAAAATAACAATTCCACTCGTTATCATTACAAATATACCGATTCCATAATTCACAAAAATATGGATTCGTATGCTTGAAAAATTCTCCCACGAAAGAATTTTATTAATTATTATATAAATATTAGAAAACAATGCCAGGTAACCAGCCAAGGAAAAAATCGCCCATCTTTTTTTATTTATACCGGTTATTTGAACCCGTTCAGTACCGCGGATTCTATTTCTGACAGATGTTCCGATCAGGTAAATAACTTGAATAAAAAATGACAGTAAGAAGCAGACGAGTATAATATATGTAATATACCTTTTAATATTTTCTTTCCAGGTAACGGGGATATAGTCAATCATATTGGAGTATTTCACTACTTTACCCTTTTCTACAACAAACCCGCTTTTTATTCCTGTTTTCACACTCTGATACAGGTATGGTTTTATCTGGGTATAAAGTTCTCCAGCCACCGATATCTGAGTGTTATTAACTGCCTTTACCTTAATAGCTTCGGGGAACAAATAAAATAACTGTGAGATACCATGATGTACTTCCCTGAAATCCTTATACTTTCCTTCCACGTTTTTCGTATCCGGAAGATTATCTTCCGGTTTTTCCAGAGTCACAGCCTTTTTTTGTACGGTTTGAAATCCAAGCTCCTGAATCAAAGACATTCCAGCTTCTGTATTGGCTGCCATAGCAATTGCATAATCAGCTTCCGGTACTACTGCAAAAAAGGTGGAGAAGTTTTCTGTGCCTCCATTATGCCAATAAGTTTTAAATTCTCCGTCATACTCAATAAAACCATGTGCAATACCCGAAACTTCTTCCTTTGCCCGGTAACTGGCAGAAAGAAGTTTCTCCACACTGCCTTTATTTTTAAACAGTACCGGATTCTCATCCTCATTACATAGTGCAATACCAAATTCAGCAAGCTCTTCAACCGTTCCATTGGCACTTCCTGCCGGATACATTGGCACATAACTCCACCGGGCTTCTGCTAAATCACCGCTGTCCTGCATTTTATAGGCTAATGATTTATGTTCCTGCACATATTCATTAGTTGAAATATCAGGATTCATGGTTGTGTGTTCCATTCCTGCCGCATCAAAAATGTGTTCCTGCACATATTGGTACATAGGTTCTTTACTGACACATTGGACGATATATCCTGCGAGTCCGGCACTATAATTAGAATAACTCATGGCAAATCCCGGTTCATGTACCTGATCTGCCTGATTTTCATAAAGGCTGGATTTTAAATCCGGTATTTCATTTGCCTTACTAAACAGATGAATCAGATAATCATCATATCCTGCCTGATGATTCATTAAATTGAGCATGGTAATCGGTTTTTCAAAATTCATCTTTAGTTTAAAACCATTAGGAAGATAATTTCTGATATCAGCATTTAAATCAAGCATTTCCTGCTCTGCCAATTGCATGGCGCTTATCCATGTAAATAATTTGGTTACGGAACCATACTCAAAAACCGTAGTTTTTGGATCAACTGTAATCCGGTTTTTAATATCAGCATAACCATACCCTTTTTCAAAAACAATCCTCCCATCTTTTACAATGGCAATTGCTCCTCCGGCCACACTATCACCGATATAACCAGCAAAAGCCTTATCACAAACAGTCTCTATTTCTTCACTAGAAATTCCTGAGGGTGTTTCCCATTCCTTTATTTCTTCGGCATAAGCTTTCATTGAAAATAAATTCATTACAACAGCAATGGCTATAAATAATCCTGCAAGTTTTTTCATAAAACCTCCACTTAGTTATTTGACATATGTAGTTTGGAATAAAGCTTTCCAAAACCTTTAAACATATTATAACTAAGTACCTATAAATATATCTTGAATCTGCCTTAAATCTATCTTAAACTTTCAGATATTTAAAATGATCTCAAACAAACAGCCTTCACCCGGCTTTGTTTTAACATAAATTACGCCATTATGTAATTCAACAATTCTTTTTACTATTGCCAGACCCAGTCCACTGCCGCCGTTTTCGGAATTTCTGACTTTCTCATCCGCTCTTGTAAAGGGTTCAAAAATAGATTTTGATGCTGTTTCATCCATTCCAACACCATTATCTGATATTTCAATTATTACTTTCTGCTTTGTTTTACGAATCATTACCGTTATCTTAGTATCAACTTTATTATATTTTAATGCATTATCCAGAAGATTATCAAAAACTCGATTCATTTGCAATACATCAATCAAACAGATGATGTCCTCATCCGGTATATTGATTTCGTAAGAAAACCCTTTTTCTTCAAGAACAGGAATAAATGATGCCATTTTGTTTCTTAATAATTCACATAAATCCGTTTTCTTAAGATTCAGTTTAAAATCACTGCTGTTTACTTGTGAGTAACGGAACAAACTCTGTATCAGAGTATTAGCTCTTACACTATTATTATATATGATACCTAGATAGTTATCCCGAGTATCATCTGGTAGTCCTTTCTGTCTCATATACATCTCTGCATAACCCTGTATACTAGCCAGCGGATTCTTAAGATCATGAGAAATATCCCGTATCAGTCTGTTTCTATTTTCCTGCATCTCCTGGCGAATGGTTTCCTGTACCTTAAGTTCCTCTGTAAGATGGTTAAATCCCTCCTGCAGTTCTTTTAATTCAGTAATGCTGCTTGTTTCCCTTTTCTTCTGATATTGGCCGTTTTCTAATTCTTTCATAAACCTGTTTAAATCTTTAATTGGATTTATAAATTGTCTTACCGTAATATTTGAAAAAATAATTGCACTAATTATCAAAAGCAGGATATAAGTTATTACAATTACACCCATTAACCAGACCATCCTGCCAAAATTAACAGAATCCGAGTTAAAATTATAATATACTTTGAATATCAAAGAAACCGGGAATTCTACAACCAGCCAGAATTTTTCTTTTTCATTATAAGCTATAGAATAAGCGTATTCCGATTCTTCCCTGTTACATTGAAGCAAAAAATCCGTCCACTCCGTAACTGACAACTGATTAGACAGTATGTTATTTAACCCGCCCAATTGGATTACTTCCAAATCCTTTGTTATCACCTGCACTCCCCCATGATTTTTTATAACATCATCTACTGTGATTTTATTAATATCATCACACATGATGGAATCTGCAGTATATTTATAAGAAACAACCTTATCTTTCATGATATCAGTTATAATTATCATTAATACAAATGGGACTATGATCAAAACGGATGAAACTATAACCATTATTATGTAATTTTTCCAAAGTACTCTTGAAATATTTTTATATTTCTTACTCATAATGTTCACTCTTTATCGGATCTGTTAATTTGTAACCTACACCCCGGAATGTAATCATATATTGCGGTTCTTTCGCATTATCCTCTATCTTATTTCTGATATGAGATAAATGTACCATAACCGTATTATCATCATAAATATATTCTTCTTCCCATACTGCCTGGTACATTTGCCTTTTGGTTAAAATGATTTCTTGATTTTCCATCATGTATGTCAGCAACAAGTATTCCTTTGCATTTAACTCTATCAGTTTCCCCCTTTTATGCAATGTACCGTGAAGCCTGTCCAGACACAATTCACCGCAAATTATAATATCTTCTTTAACATCCGGCCGTTTTATTTTTTTCAAATGTCTTAACTGCACAGCTACTCGTGCACTCAATTCTGCAAGACTGAAAGGTTTTACCATATAATCATCGGCACCTAATGATAACCCCGACACTTTATCCATCTCTTCTCCCCTTGCTGTTAAAAATATAACCGGAATTTCACTTGTTTCGCGAATTTTTCTTAATAGTGTTAATCCATCCATTCCTGGCATCATAACATCCAGTAAAGCTAAATCAATCGTTTCTTTTTGAAATAAATTCCATGCTTCCAATCCGCTGAATGCTTGATAGATTGTATATCCTTCCATTCTTAGTTGTTCTGTTATCAGATTTAAAATATCTTTTTCATCTTCCGCTACCAATATATGCATTTAATACCTCCATAAATCTTATAAGATCCCTTTGCAGTATATCTTAACACAATTTGGGTTCAGCTTTCTTGTACTGATAAATCAATTTCATATAAAAAGCTAAAGCTGCCGGAAGGAATCATTAAACCTCGCTCCAATAAATTAGCTAAAGCTTTTAATTTAGTGTCAATCTCATTTATAGTCCAATGAAAAATACCAGGGTCAAGCAAAAAAGTGAATACAGACAGTATTATTTCAGCATACTCATCAGGAAAATCACAATGGAATTTTTCCTCTTCTACACCCTGCTTAAGAATTTCCGCAAGAATGTGGGATATCTCCATTAATATTTTAGCAAGTGACTTTTGGTGCAACTCAGCATTTTGGGGTAAATGTAAATAAGTATCTATTTCGGAATTCACATGTTGGCTAAAATATGCTTTAAATAATATGCTAATTTTCAATAAGGCATCTGCCTCTTTTTCTTGAAGCTTTATCCTGCAGTTTTCTATAATTTCATTAAAGGAACGGTCAATAAGTGAATCAAGTATTTCTTCCTTAGAGGAAAAATAGTAATAAATTCCACCTTTTGCAATCCCGGCTTTTTTAGCAATTTCGCTTATAGAAGCATTTGATTTTTCCTTTAACAACTCCAACATTGCATCTAAAATTAAATCTTTTTTATTCATTTTATCCTCCTATTTTTAATTAACTAATTTTATTGTATCATATAAAATTTCACTTGACCAGTGGTCAAAAATAGGATACTCTATATAAAAATTGACCGTCGGTCAAAATTACTAAAAAAATATAATAACAATATAGGAGATAAAATATTATGAAAAAAGGCAAGTATGGTTTAGATGCACCAGCTGTAGTTATCGCATATATTACATCCGGTATCCTGTTATCTCTTATAGGATATTTTAATTTTTCCAGTGAAAGCTGGCTGTTCTATTTAGGAGCTTTATGTTTCGTCATTGGGTTTTATATGATTTATAGCAGCAAAATTGGTAAGTACAAGATGAGAGAAAAAATAATACAAAGACTATCTTTAAACGGAGAAGAACTATCCTTGGATGTAGGCTGCGGAAGAGGTTTGATGCTTCATGGAGTAGCCGCTCAGCTCAATTCCGGGAAAGCATATGGTATCGATATTTGGAAGATTAAAGATCAATCCGGAAACACGCTTGATGCTGTTATGCAAAATGCAAAGATAGAAGGTACTGAATCAAAAGTTGAAGTAATAAATTCAGACATGAGAAACTTACCATTTGCAGATGAATATTTTGATGTCATTGTATCAAGTCTTGCTATACATAATCTAAGAAATAATGCAGAAAGAAAAAAAGCTCTTCTTGAAATAACAAGAGTGGCAAAAAAAGGCTGTAAATTAGCTATACTGGATATAGCATACATTAAGTATTATAAAAATATTCTTGTAAATCAAGGTTTTGTTATTGAATATATTGATAAACATCCTTTTCAGATCTTTCCTCCATGTAAAGTGCTATATGCCAAGAAAAAATAAATGAAGCTATTACGCCCAACAAATAACTGACTCCGGACTAATTTCAATATAATCAAGGCATTTTTCAAAATCTGTATCTGCCATCCTTAATGCTGTTCTGCAAATGAAATGGGTGTTCCATTTATGTCTGAACAACAACTTTCATATTAACAATTAGAACCGGAAGAAACACGCTTTGCGAGTTTCTTCGGTTCGCGTGCGCGTTCGAATTATTGCAAGCAAGCTTGCTAATTCTCACTTTGCTTTCGCGGAAATCAAAAGAGGAAGCGTAACAGCTTCCTCTTGCTTTTCTTCAATTAATTAGAAATTACCGCATAATACATATACTCTTTTCAAGCGGATTGATATATGTTATATATGCAATTTATCAAAATTATTTACTATCCAATTAGTGATTGCCTTGTTTATTTGATAAATCTCTTTATACTTTTCTTGTTCTGAAAACCAAGCAACACAGATGAGCTGATTTGATAGTATTACATAAGGGATTGCTTTTCTCTCTTCTTCGGATAGTTTTACAACACTGTCATATCCCTCAATAATACTTCTACATAGTTCTATCCACTGTGTAAGTTTTTTATCGGCACCAATTGAAAAATTTTCAGATAAAACGGCAGTCGCAGCATAACAAGGGTCATAAATTCTCAAGTTTCTTTCCGAAAGTTCAAAATCAATAAATCCCCATCGTTCATTATTGACTATAATATTGCCAGGATTTGGGTCGCGATGAATAATTTGTTTGGGCAATTTAGGGTAGAGATTTCCAAAAACTTCTATATAATCCTTGCAAATATAATCTGGCAAATTCATAAGCTCTCTTACTTTTGGCATAGCCCAGTTCTTTACATTCTCATACATATCAACATCATTAACTATTATATCTGCTTCTTTCAAAGCCAAGTGAAGCTGCCCAATAATTTCACCGACAAAACGTCCTTTCCTATCATAATCCCCTTCATATATATCGCCTGATTTTATCTGGCTGCCATTGAGACGTTTAGTCAGATAGAAATACAATTCCCCGTCTTGGATATATTCCTTACCATCTTCGGTCCTTATTACTGTTGCTGACCATAACCCTACATTTTCAATGGCTTTTGAAAGTTCTATATGATTTTTTAACTTACCTACATTAGCTGTAAATTTAATTACATAGTCATTACCGACATAATATGCACTGTCGTTATGATTTCCTGTTTTCTCGTAATAAATGTCTTTAATAGTTTCGTTTTGAAGTCCCCATTTCTTAAGAACTTCACTCACTTTTTTATGTGTTACCATAATATGTTCCTCCTTAAATAGATTGATTCTATAAGGTTTTTTTGCCTTATATTTCTTGAGAAACTCAGATGGTGTATAACCGAATTCACGTTTGAATGCCTTATAAAATCCTGCATGAGTATCAAAGCCATATATCAAAGCGGTGTTTATCATCTTTTGACCTTGACTGGTATCATAAACTGCATTGATAAGTTTTCTCCTTATAATATATTGCATAACCGGCATACCAACAGCCGACTGAAAAAGTCTATAATAATGATAAATCGAAAATCCCGCATTTTCAGAAAGCTCATATGCCGTTATTTCTGTTTTTAGGTTCTCTTCAATATAGTCAATGCTGTTTTGAATAATCTCTCGGTTATCCATCTGTCTCACCTCACTTTATTTGTGCTTGCAAGCTACACACATATCATAACATTAAAGTTTTAAATAAACCTTTCCTGTTTTGCGAAATTCCACTCCAGCTAAACAGGCTAAAGCCCATATTTAAAAGCACCCTGTCATTTTTACATGATAGAGTGCCAAAAGCCCAAGTAGAATGTGTATTTTTTTTCTACTGTGGTAAGAAAATATAAGCTCACCAATGCTATTATTGTTAAAATTGAAAATATCAAATCCAGTAATATGTTAAAATCATCATAACTAAATTTTCTCAACTGCTTACCATTCATATTTTCATATATATTATCAGCTATTTGAGTAGGTACACTTGAATCTAAATTTGCCAGTACAAATATAGCCTCCTGCTTTTCTAAATCTATCATAACCTGAGAAGAATAATTCGGATTACTTCCGCTATGGTTAATCACTCTATCTTCTACATCATTACTCCATCCATAAGAATAATATTTATTCGTATCTTCATATCCTGCGGTCTCTTTATCCACTTCATGAGATTTACTTATAGCCCTTTTAAGTTTATCCGGTATATCACCAATACCCAATTGGGCATTAATCTAATAACCTAAATCCTTGACATTGGTTACCAAATATCTTTTTACTAGCGTATTTATAATATCAGATATAATACTTATCACTCATTTATTCAATTTCAAATCCCGGCAGTTCTTCAAACAACTGTTATCTAATTTTCCCGTTTTATTAAAATACCTTTCATATATTCTGATTCATTATGAGTTTTATAAGCAATTTCCTTTTCTTCTTCTGTGCATCCAATCAGTATCTTAATTTCTGTATCTCGCTTCATCAAATCAACAGTACATATGATTGCATCGATACTCTTTCTTTCATCCGTTCCAACCCATACATCGATTCCTGCTCCATCCATAGAGGTAGTATTTTTCAGGAATCCATAATCCACTTTATATATAAAATCCGGATATCTTGGATGAGCAGTCCCTTTTGGTCTGTCGATTACTATTTCAGATTGATTTACTAAATTATCTAATGCTGTCCAAAATTCACAATTCATTTTATCTTATCCTCCGCATTCCCTTGTATTTGGTTGTTATATATCGAGCGTGTATCTTCTGGTATATGGGCATACTTCAATGCATTTACCGCACAAAGTAATTTGCTTATCAATCGTTTTAGCTGCAATTTCCCTAGCTTTCTTCCTGCAAGCCATTGCATCAAAATACTCATCCCTGTTAAGCTCAGGATTCCATATTTGTCCGGAAATCGCTTTTCCCGGACATGCATTTGTACAAAGCATACAGCTTCCACATTTTGATTGCATTATTTGTTTGTTATACTCCAAAGGAGCGCCCGTCAAAACTGACGTTAAGCGAACAGCGGAACCATATTTTTCTGTAATAAATAATGCACTCTTTCCAATCCATCCTAGTCCTGCATGAACAGCTACTGTCTTATGAGGCATAACTGTCCGGAATATGCCATATTCTTTCGTAGCTAAGACCGTTTGCGGATATGCGTTATAACCTTGCTCCTTTATGTATTCGGCACATTGAATTGCTAAATCATCCAGCTTATTATTTAACCTATGATATGCATCATAATAATCCATCGTCGGAGAAATGCTAATGTTCTTTATAACATCTTTAGGATGGGCAAGAATAATAGATATTCCAAGTGGATAATTCGGTATGTTTATTGGCTCTGTTACCGAATCTCCACTTCTTGGACCATTCAAATCCACATTACTATATAATTCACCAATCTTTGCAAACCCAACCATAGATGCACCATTTTCTAATAACATTTGTTCGATTTCTTGATTCATACAGCACCTCGTTTCCATTTTAACATTCTATTGTTTTGGTCTCTATAACACATCTGCAGCCATATTCTTCAGCTATCTTCCATCTCTCTTTCAAGTTAATTTCACCACTCCCAAGTGTTAAATTGGTCAACATTCGGGGATAAATGCGAAGTAAGCCCCCGCATATTGATATTTGATGATATCATGCAACATATTTCCATATCATCCTAATTCACCAATTAATACTTACAGCTTCTTAAACATAAGATTAACAACCTGCTCTGTAATAAATACCTGCCCTTGATTCACCTCAAGGTCATAGCTTTCAATAATTGTTTCATCAATACTATCTGCAATTTGAAGATATTTCTCTGTACGGTCACTTGGAAATCTGATTTCAGAATCAAATGAAGCTATTAGTTGAAATCCATGCTTACCTGCTAATTCCGTGAACTCCGATTTCAAATAGAATTTAACATGCCCATCATCTTTCATCTGCATAAAGGTATCAACAAACCTAATGTCATCAATCCCATTTGGAGTCGGGTCAGAGATAAATAGAATTCCACCCGTTTTTAAGACTCTACTGATTTCAATAAAAGACTTTTCGATATCCGGGAAATGATGCAATGCATATCTTGTAACAACATAATTGAATGTGTTATCTTCAAACGGGAAGTTTATTCCATCATAATCCATGAAATTAAGATTGGTCAGTCCCATCATGGATGCCTTCTCTCTGTTTTGTGCAAGTGTCCTGACTGCTATGTCAAGTCCAGTAACAGTATTTTCCGGATCAGCCTGTGCTATTGGAAATGCTAAGAATCCGCTACCCGTTCCTAAATCTAGGATTCTGCTATGAGATGTTATGTTTAAATGGCTAAGGATTTTAAGTAAATGTTCAACATCTCCAGTACGTTCTTCCATATAATTTTTCTTTAAAAAATCTTCATCAAATCCAGCTCTTGCTTTTTGAATGATTGTATGTTTATTCATGTGGCCTCCTGATTTCTCCTATATTATTTTTGTAACTTGTTAATAGTACAGGTAAAGCGTCCCCACTTTTGCATGGAATGTCGGAAATCACTAATTTTTCTTTTATAGATAAATTAGCTCTAAAAAATTGTTTCGTTAACACCTGAAAACACAGCTTTGAATTTGGACATTGAAAAGTTGCAATCTCGCCATATCCATTGGTATCATTTCCTGGAAATCATCTCGCAAATTGCAATTATTACTTTATTCCATAAAGCTTATAAGGATTATCTCGAAGTTCTCTTTCGTATATCCCTACCACATCCCAAATGTCAAAAAACATACATTTGCAATTTCCAATTACTCCTGTCTTAATCAGCCCTTTTTTATATGCCATTTCTTGAATTGTATACCAAGGTTTAACTGGGGTTCTCCCATTTCAATAAACCAGTCTTCCGGGGGATAGATTTTGTTAACTTCGTCAGAAGGTTTAAAAATATCACGAATTTTTTGTGGAAGTAAATCTTCAACATAATGCATAGCAGTTAATTTATATATATCAACACCCAGCAAAAGTGCTTTCCCGCCATTTGAAATCAAATACTCCAATCCTCTTTCAGACATTTTTGCGTGTTTTCCCCATGCAGATATTCGAAAAACTCCATTACCTGTATAAACATCCGGCATAATCCGAAATGTATCTGCGATTATCCCATCGCACTTCGTGTATTATCAGGTGAAAGAACCTTTATTTTACGAAATATCCCCAATTTTTTATCAGTTTCTGAAAGAGGCAATTCAGGACTTAATCGCAATGCCGGCATAAATATACTTCCATTCTGACCAAGCACTTCTTTTAACGCATCAATTACTGTCTTAGCCCCGCCATCTACGATACCAAAACTACTAAGAGAGCTATGTACTTCCAGTTCCATTTCTTCTTTTATGCCTAAATCTCTTAAACCCGCTATAATTTGTGACTTAGTAACAATCATCACTGCATTTCCTCCATGAATTCCTGCTTGCCAAAGCGCTTTATATGATCAATTTTATGCTTGTTGCAACAATTTCAAATCATTAATTAAATTATAGCATCATAGAATATTAATTTCTACCTTTTTATTCCAGTTATCCTCAGATGCCTATAACCCTCTTACTTATCATTTCTCTTTATTTCTGTATATATTATGAAACCTTTTATTCCTTCAACTATCATAATCGATAACTTAAAATATATTTTATGGAAGCAAAAAACCTACCAACCGAATACAGAGATGATAGGTTTTTAACACTTCTACTTATCTAATTACCAGATATGACTGTCCTTTCGGAAAATCAAACAAAATATAGGATGTAATTATCTGCATTACTTTTTTCCTGATATCCTCATGTAATAATAATAACATGAATAAAGACTTGGAATAGCAACCCATGCAATAATTCCCCATTTTGCAAATTCTTCAGTATCAACCAATAATCCACCAATAAGTATTATTATAACTATAGGGAACGTCAAATATCCTAATATATGGTGTGCTATTTTCCATGTCTTCTCATCACGAATTGTCCATGGCAGCCTCAATCCCATATACCTGTTAAACGGAAATTTCGGTGCAACATTTCCTATACCAATAATTACTGCAATGATAATAGTAAATTCCATAAAACTTTGATTATCTTTAACAAACGGTAACTCTGATGACCAATTCATGATTCCAAAACAGATCGCTACTAATACCATCGAGAGCACATTCATTCTTCTCATAGTCTTTACTTTAGGATTATCTGCTGATAATCCTGCAATCTTTGGCGTATAAACGTGAAATATTATCAAAAGAATAAATATTAATATTCCTACTATGGTAGATGTTGTATTGGTATTTGGTGCTAAGAATCCACAAATCAATACAATTAAAGACAAAATACAAACTATTAATTCTAAAACGCTGTAATTTTTATTCATAATCTTTCCTACTCCTTTTCAAAAAATGTCATAAAGTTACTTATTGCTTCTTGTAATACAGATATATTTATCGAATATATTATATACAAACCTTTCTTTTCAGAAGATACCAACTCCGCTTCTCTCAGTATTTCTAAATGCTTTGTTATAGCCGGCTTTGACATACTAAAATTTCAGAAATTTCACCTGCACTCATATCTTTTTCTCTAAGCAATTTTAGAATTTCTCGCCTTGTCGGATCTCCTAAAGCCTTAAATACATTCGCCACATTAACCCTCCTTTTGAATGATACTATTTAACTATTTAGTTAAATAGTATCATTTAAGTTTCCCATTGTCAATAGATTATTATATCTTGACTTGCAAGCCCGAGCCTTCTTCCATAAATGAAAAAGAGGACTATACGTCCTCTTTTTCATTTATTAGTTTCTATCAATTATTGTTGTTCAGCACTGCCTGTGCTGCTGCGGCCATGATTTGAAATTGGTGTAGAATATGCTCCAAAACACGCTTTCAATATTCCGGTTCTGCGGTGATATTTGGATTATAGTAAAATACCGTAATACGAAAAAGTTTACCGTGGGGTATGTGAGCTGACATAATCCGAATAGCTGCTGCCCGTATATTTTTTGAAGCAGCGTCCAAAATAGTTCGGGTCAGGGATGCCGACATCATTGGCAGTACAGAACATTTTCTTGCTTGTTCCTGCCAGCACAATTGCCCGTTCCATCCGGCACTTGTTCAGGAATTCGACAAAGCTCTTTCCTGTTTCCTGCTTAAATTTCCGGCTAAGATAACTCGGATTAAATCCAAAATGTTGGGCCACAGAGGTTAGGTTGATGTTAGAATCGGTAAAATTATCGCGTAAATACTGCATTATCTTCTCGATATCAGAGGTCGTAATTTCCTGTCCAATCTCCTGTGTACGAGTTTTGTGTTTATCAAGTTTTTCCTTTATCTTGGTTAACACCTCAGTCACCTCTTGCCGTACAATCGGTTTAAGCATATACTCTACCACCGGCAGACGAACACACTGACGTGCATACTCAAAATCATCAAATCCTGTCAAAACGATAATCATCAAGTCTGTATATCGCTTCGTTGCAACTTTTATGAATTCTATCCCATTCATAAAGGGCATGGAAATGTCAACAAAAACAATGTCTGGCCGCAACTCATCAATGATATTAATCGCTTCTATACCGCTTGCCGCCTCACCCACCAATTCCATATCAAGCGATTGCCAATCTATGGATACCTGCAGCAGCCTACGAGCAGACACCTCGTCGTCTATGATCATAACTCGGTACATCATTCTTCCCCCTCTACTTTTGTTTTCCTCATCTTGGGTATGTATATCTCAATTTCCGTATACTCGCCAGGCTCACTGCATATCTGTACTACGTTGTCGCAGTCATAGTAATAACGTATTCGATTGATGGTGCCGCGCAGACCGAAACCTGACAGTACCTTGATATCATCCTTCTCGCTTGCTTCCAGCACGTTCTTTATCTGCTCAGGGCTCATGCCAACGCCTGAATCGTACACAATTATATGCAAACCGCCCTCGTCCATGCAGGTAGTGATGCGAATAACGCACTTTTCTCCCTTGAGACGTACTCCATGGTAGATACAGTTTTCCACAAGCGGTTGAAGAATCAGCTTAGGTATCATGTAATCGAGTGTACTATCGTCAAGGATATATTCATCCTCAAATATATCTCCATACCGAAGCTTTTGCAGTGAGAGGTAATCCTGCGTAATGCGCAGCTCACGTTTTAGTGGTATCTCGCGATCACCTTTGCTAAGGAAATTGCGGTAAAAGCTGCCCAGTGTTTCCAGTGCATCATGGGCTTTGCTTGCATTCTCCTGCACTGCCATATAGCTGATCGTTTCTAATGTATTATAGAGGAAATGAGGCTTTATCTGCTCTTGGAGCACGCGTATCTCTGCCTTCTGCACATTCTTTTCATTCTCCAGCAGGCGATTGAACAGCTCGTTAAGATACTCTATCATGCTATTGTAGCTTTCAGCCAACCTGCCAATTTCATTGTTTGGCATTTTGGTTTCAATCTTCTTAAGCCACCCAGATGATCTCGTGCGTTCCATTGCTACACTTAGATTTCTGATAGGTCGTGCAATATTATATGTAATAAACCAAGCACAAACAAACGCCGACAGGATAAATGCTGTCAGAGTGATCATCAACGCATATAAGGTATCTCGCGGTAGTGGCTCTGCCCCCTACCGCTGGCACACAAAACCACTAGCGGCTTTACCGCAAGTTTGCCGGTCAGAGTCTTCCTCTCATCTCCTAAGCGAATACTCTTATAAACTATACTGTTACTATCGTAGTCTCTGTCATACAATGCACCGATTTCTTTATTCCCACATAGAAGTGTACCATTATGATCAATTATACACATACCGCTGGAATTCTGTAACGCAAGCGCATCGTCAAACACATCGCCTGATATGTTCATCATCAGCATACCCAAAAGCTTTTGTGAATTAATATCATATATTGCACGTGACATAGTAAGTAACGGTTTACTTCTTTTTTTCTAATCGTGCCGTTGCCATTAATTGAAATAACTGTGGCACCACGTGCCTCCAATATATTAGAACGCTCTATGCTGTTTATTTCGATAGTATATTCACCTATTCCTGTACTTACATGCTCACCATCGTTGCGGAAGATATATACCGAATCAATATAGCTATATAAACTTTGTATTTCATTTATACTCTCTCGTGCGTCATATATCGTTTCTCTATCTGTTTCTTTCATTTTTAAATAGCTCACGACTCTGTCATTGAGCATGATCAGTCGTGTCAAATAATTGTAGTTCACCAAACTTGCTCTGATGGTGGACACCACATTGTTGACTGCCGTTTCCGATGTTCTTGCTTTGAAATCATCTTCCGTTTTCTTAATTATGATAGAGGTTGTTATTATAAACATCATACAGAAAAAAAGCAACAGAATAATAAGCATTAACAGGGCCTTTTGCTGCAGCGACATTCTAATATCGCGTTTAAATTCATTGCCGCCATTCCTCATTCTACACCTCAAACACGTATATTTATGTAAATGCTATTTTTACCTATACTTTACATATGTTATCGTATCACACCTGCTCCTTATTTTCAACACGGTACATCCAAAGTTATCCACAACTCTGATATTACAACGGGTCTCCGACTCTGTTATGTATACTTAAGCATAGTCTGAAACCCATCTGATAAAAATATTAACTTATCATTAGTGTACTGTCCGCTTGGTACTTGAACTAATTACGCAGAATGAAGAATCAGCCTTCAAGACGGAGGAATGAATCGTAGCGATGTCAGCAGCATAAATGCTACGGCGATTGACGACAACGCAGCAGAAGGAAATTCAGGCAAGTAATTAGTCAAGATATCAGGCGGACAGCACACTAGCCCTTGATTGCTCCTGCAATGAAGCTATCCTGTATCTTCTTGCTAAAGAATATGTAGAATATGAGCGTTGGGAACGTTGCTAAAACCAACGCTGCACCAATAGGTCCCCAATTCTGCGCATACGTTCCGGAAAGACCTTGTATAGCGACAGGTAGTGTTTTGTGCGCAGAATCACTAATAAAGACAGTTGCAAACATCAACTCGTTCCAGCACTGCAGGAACGTATAAATTGACACCGTTGCTACAGCCGGCTTCATCAGCGGTACTATGATTCGGAAGAAAATACCCCATGTATTGCAGCCATCGATACACGCTGCCTCATCAAGATCTATGGGCAATTCTTGCATGAAACCTGTGCAAATAAGTATCCCCATCGCCAATGAAAAGGCAGAGTATGGAATAATTAGAGAAACATACTTATTGAGCATATCCATTTTGGAAAGAATGACATAGATAGGCACGATTGCCGCATGAATAGGAATCGTCAAGCCAAGCATAAAAAATGCGTTCATTTGCTTCCTTCCCTTCCAAATAAATCTTGTCAGGGCAAAAGTCGCCATAAGTGAAAACATCATAACTATTGAAATGGTCACAACGGCAATAATGGTACTATTTATGAAATATTTACCAATATGCCCATCCCTCATTGCCTGCTCATAATTTGACCACAGCCACTCTCTCGGAAGACCGGCAATATTACTGCCAAATATTTCCTCGTTTCCCTTGAGGGAAAAGGTAAACATCCAATAGACGGGGAACAGGTTAATAAGCGCCCATATACCAAATACTATGTATACCCAAATCTCTTTGCCCTTAATTCCTTTATTCTGGAAAGACTTATCCTGAGGTCTGGATTTCTTATTCTGATTCAGAAAGATATCACCTTGTTTCATGTTGTTAATCCTCCTTATCCTTAAATATGCGGCCAATAATCAAAGCAAATGCGAAGCATAAAATGATGAGAAGGAGAGCAATCGTACTGCCCATACCATATCTATTACGCAGGAACAACATACTTATCATCAGCGTACTGGGCACTTCCGTTGCGTGTAACGGTCCGCCATTTGTTAAAACATAAATTAAGTCAAAAGACTTAAGGGAGCCTGTAACAGCGAAGATAGTGCTTATCTTCAGTATAGGCTTTATGTACGGTAAAATAATATAACGGTTTACCTGTCCCTCTCTTGCTCCATCAATCATTGCTGCCTCACGATACTCGGGAGGAACACTCTTGATACCTGCAAACATTAGCAGCATATGATAACCGACAAACTGCCATAAAACAGGTACGAAAACAGCACCGAGTGCGGTAGCTTTTTCTCCAAGCCAAATCTTTGCCAAACTATCCAGACCAAGAGATCTCAGCATTACATTAAGTAAACCATAGGATGGATTGTAAATCTTTAGCCAGAGCTGACCGATAACAACCGTCGATATAAGAACGGGCATAAAATAAATTGAAAGGAAACCTCGTTCCCCCTTTCTTCCCTTGCCGAGAAGAAGTGCAAGCCCTAACGCAAGAGGCAATTGAAGCGCTACCGAAAGCAGTGCCAAAAGCAGAGCATTACCCATAGCCTTTACAAAGCCTATCGAGTTGCTGGTAAACAGTTCCCTATAATTTTCTAATCCAATGAAAGTCTTTGTTCCAAAGCCGTTCCAATCAAAAAAACTGTAATAGCCCGATATAAATATCGGTGCAACAAGAATGAGAAAAAAAAGTAGCAGCGCAGGGAGAATAAAAAGAATAATTGTTAGTTTATTACTATATAGTTTTTTCATCTTGATTCCTTCCCTAATAGATAAGAAGCGGTTCCCAAATGATTTTGATCCAGACAATCGTTGGGAAACCGCTTCTTGCTTTATCAAATCAGAGCCTAATAGCTCAACAGCTCTTATTCATGTTTCTTAAATTATCATATACTTCTCAGAATTATTTTTTAAGGTCCTTATCAAGACCTTCAACAAATGCCTTACCATCAATTGCAGAAGCATAAATCTGGCTAACATAGTCAAGATAAATGTTTGCATTATCAGCAGACTGAATACCATCACCAAACAGAACACTCTGTTTTGAATTATTCATAATTTCAGCAACTGACAGTGTCAGAGGGTTGACGGATGAATAGTCACCATTAGGATCTTGTGTCCATGCTGGAAGTCCATTACCATCAAGGTAACCATATTTGCAAACACTCTTAGCAAGTTCAAATGCGGCCATTGCAGCAATCTCAGGACTCTTAGAACTAGCTGAAACAGCAAGTGAATCACTAGGACCTCCAATGAGCTCGCCCAGCTGAGACTTGGTAGAATCAATAACCGGGAACTCAGCAACCTGAACCTTATCCGCTATATCAACAAAACTTGCACAGTTCCATGTACCATTAATATAGAATGCGTACTTTCCTGCTATGAAGTTTGCTTTCACCTCATCATTACTAAGTGCAATTCCTTCCGGATCAAAATACTGCTTTTTAATCATTTCCTGGAAACTATCAACTGCCTTGATAACACCCTCGTTATTCCATGGAGTTTTGCCAAGATACATATCGGTAAGTGCGGCAGCACCAACACTCTTCTCGATAATAGACTCAAGATACTCGGTAACACACCAGGTCTCTTTCCCTGAACAGCCAAAAGGAATAATTCCCTTTGCAACAAGAGCATCACAGCAAGCCAACAGTTCTTCGTATGTACCAGGAACTTTATCGAAACCTGCTTGTTTGAGAAGTTCCATATTAGCGAACATAGCAACGGCGTTGTAATTTGTTGGTACGGCATAAAGCTTTCCGTCAAATTTGTGGTTTGTCAACACTTTATCAGGCAATTCAGAAGAATAATTAGCATAGACATCATCTAAGCCATAAACACGACCAGCATCAACAAATTCTCTAAGGAAACCGCCTCCCCATGTGAAGAAGATATCTGGCAATTCATTTGCTGCTACTGCTGCCTTAATCTTTGTCTTATAATCCTGGTTTTGGGTAGCTTCCCATTTGAGGTTGATATCCGGATGTGCTTTCTGGAAATCAGCGATGGCAGTTTCATAAGCATGACGATTTGAATCGCTCTCTACTGCTATACACCACATAGTGAGGTTGGTAGGCTCACTCTTGCTTACATCCGGTGCTTCGGTTGCTGCAGGTGTTTCAGTTGCTTCAGTTGCGGTTGCAGCTTCGGTTGCTGCAGGTGCAGTATTGTCGGTAGATGTGCTGGAATCTTTTTTTCCACATGCAGCGAGAGATACAAGCATCATCATAGTCATTAATAACGCAATAACTTTTTTCATTATGCTCCTCCTATAAAATAATTTTATTTATGTTAATGTGATATGATCCTGTGTATCTTGGAAGCATCCGGATTTCTGCCGTATGTCTCCTAAGTCCAAATCACATTTCCATCCCTGTTATTCGTTGCTTGTTTTAACCATTGGCCACGGATATTCTAACTGCAGCTTACTATCGCCTAACTGAAGAAAATAGCACACTGTATCCTCAAAATGATCATTGTAAACAAGCTTGATGGTCGATTTCTCATCATCTATTGTATAGTTGCCGGGAAAAAAACCATCCTCCAAAAATGTTCCTGCCTCAGTAAAGGAGTAAGACCAGTTTTTATCTGCGCATGACCATTCACCTACCAGCCCATGAGGCTCCCCCTTACCACTAAAGGTATATGTATTATTGCTATATAGGTACATTCCCTCGTCATCAAGCAAATAGCGAAGCTTTATTGTCTTATCGTCTTTATCCTTTAGCTTAATAAATTGACTGTCACATTCGAAAGAATAATCCTTGCCTTCATACTGTGCGGTACCATCTTTATGAAATACTGCTATAGCCGTCTCTTTATCGTGTGTATAAGCCCAACTGCCGCATATCCCCTTTGCTTCGTTCGATTTAGCGGTGGCATTCTTACCACATGCTGTCGTCAACAGCATTATGAGCACAATAACCAAAAAAGTTGGCAGAAATTTAACTATTTTCATGCAATTCCCTCTTTCTTGTTTCATTATATAGTTATCTATCTAGAATTTAAATGTAATATATTTACTTCATCAAGCACTATTTTTACCATTTTTGCCAATTTATATTTTTTTAATTTAGTTTTATGCCTAGGATTGTTTATTACCCGGTAGGAGGGAGTAAGCAGCTTCCGTCCTCACAGTTAAGTAAGCAAGAGGAATCTCACCTCAAACTTCTTCGAGCAAGATACAGTATTTAAACCCAGGAGTATCAACTAATATAATTTTCCTTAGCCTCTCAGTATTGATAAATATGAAAATCTTTTGCATTATATAAATTTTTGGTTATCTTTCGGCCATCTTCGGCAGTCATTGTTATTTTTCGCTCATAATCCCCCAAAATATAGCACCCTACCATTTTCATATGATAGAGTGCTGTATTTTGAATTTTTGATATACAAATATATACTTCAACAGTTAAATATCATTCGGCACTACGACAGCCTATATTAACAACAGCCCTTACGGACTGCTTTTCTGTATTTTAAAACTATTTATTATTCAGAACAGCCTGTGTAGACCCCAATGAAAACATAGCTACCAATTTTCTTCGAAGCCAAAACTTAAGCTTGCTATTTCAAGTATTTTTATTGTCTTTAGTTAAATATATTTACAATCCGCTTTTCGAACTTGTGTTCTCATTTTAATTATGGTATAGTTTACCTAAGCAGTAGCCATAACTGCCGGCCATCGTATATAGGGTGGTTGACCTTCATTCTACATAGAATGGAGGAGATGCGTATGAATAATAAGTTTGATTTTAAATACTTAATACAATTTGGAATGTTCATTATTGCATTACTGACATTTATTTAATATGACTCTAACTTAAAAAACCTTCCCTGTACTTTGACCGGTTCAGGAAGGTTTTTTACTTTTTTCTACTGGTCAACCACCCTGTGGCGATTGCCTTTTCTAATTGCATTATAACAGATTATCTAAAAATAGCAAGAGCTAAACTTAACTTCGACATTCTGCTCTCATTCCGCTCTTGAAATAAACGTATTTGTTCGCAACTGAAGACAGTTATATTAAGCTAATTCTATTTTGTCTTTAACAAGGAGATAAATCTCATCCAACATCCTCTTATAATTTAAACGTAAGCTTATGGATCGTTTTGTCTTGTAATAAGAAATTACTCTTTTACGCCGCCGATAGTCAAACCAGAGACAAAGTACCGTTGCAAAAATGGATACACACATAATATTGGTACAGCAGACACAATGGTAATCGCGGCACGTAAAGCCAGCGGCGTCGTTACCTGCCCCCTTGACCGGCTATTGCCGCTGCGCCTGCCATACCGCCTTGATTCGTTCCTGCGTTCATTGCGCTTGCCAGTAGTTTCTGCAACTCGTATTGAAGCGTGGACAGCTTTTGATCCCCTGAGTTATACAGAAGCGTATCCATCCAACTATTCCAGCTGCCTACAGCTACGAAAAGTGCAATAACCGCAAGCGTTGGCTTGCACAGTGGCATAATGATACGCCACCATATAAGGAAATGTCCCGCACCATCAATCTTGGCAGACTCCGTAAGCGAATCGGGGATTGATTTCATATATGTTCGTATAACAATGAGGTTGAACGCACTGATGATATTTGGTACCCAATAAGCCTGAAATGTATTCAACATATTCATATCCTTTATCAATAAATAATTCGGGATAAGACCAGCGTTAAAGTACATTGTCAACACGAATATAATCGTAATCGGCTTTCTTAAGAAAAACTCGTTCCGACTAAGTGCATATGCAAGCATAGATGTAAATAAAATATTTGTAAGCACAATGACTATCGTCTTTGTCACGCTAGTAAAAAATGCATCATAAATCGTGTACATATGAAAGACAATATCATAATTCTTTAGTGAGAACATTCTCGGCCATATAGTAATTCCGCCTTTTATCGCATCCAGTCCGTCATTAAAGGAAATCGCCAGTGTATTCAGTAGCGGATAAATCATAAATGCAGACAATAATAAAAGAATGCCTGAATTTAATATTGTGAATATAATTTTCTCTGGTTTCCACCTCTTAATTTTCACTCGTTTGCCTCCTTACACCAGTGTTTCTTCGCCAAGCCGCCCGGCAATATAGTTGACCAGGCCAACGATACCAATGCCTACAATTGTCTTAAAGATACCTGCCACAACAGCCAAGCTGTAATTTCCCATCTGATAGCCATATCGCATAACAAATACATCGATTGTTTCTGATTTTTCCACTACCAGTCCGTTACCTAAGAAATATGGAATTTCAAACCCTGCCTCTAAAATGTAACCCGTAGACATAATCAACAGTATGACGATGGTTGGTCGAATGCTCGGAAGTGTAATGTTCCATATTTTTCTATAGCGACCTGCGCCATCCATATCCGCCGCTTCGTAAAGCGTCGGGTCTATGGCTGTCATAGCTGCCATATACAAGATAGTATTCCAACCTAATTCCTTCCATAGATTACTACCTGCAGCGATGCCCCAAAAATATCCGGGTTTCGCAAGGAACTGTATCGGCTGGTCAATAATATGCAACGCCATGAGAATAGAGTTGATAAATCCGCCGGCGCTTGGTTCAGAGAGTGCAACTGAAACAATGCCTGCCACAATAATCCAGCTAAGAAAGTGTGGCATATAAGTAATATTTTGAATGACTCGCTTAAACGCCACGTTTTTTACCTCGTTCAACATGAGTGACAGCAGAATCGCTAATATCGTACCAAGGAGCAATGTCAGTATGCTCTGCCCCAGTGTGTTTACAATATCCCGCGTGAATCGCTCACCCATAACGCCCGTAAACAACTTCTTAAAATTGGAAAATCCAACCCATTTCTGATCCCACAGACCGCGCCCCGGCTTATAGTCCTGGAATGCGATAGACCAACCGTATATCGGTACATACCTGAACAAAATCTGATATAATAATAACGGTACACTCATGATGAGCAAGGCTTTCTGGGAACAGATGGTAGCCCGCACACTTTTTTTTCTTTTATGATTCAATCTGGCACCTCCCACAAAATTGGGGGGCATTGAATCCCCCATAGTCTTACATAAATTTAGTGATTACTTCCAGTTTTTAATACGTTCCTGAATGCCTGCGTTTATAGCATCTTCATACACCTTTACATCCACTTTCTTTATGGTATCAACATATTTAGTCCAGTTACTTTCGAAGTCATCTACTGAACCCGTAATTGCTTTTGGCAAATACTGCACTCCCGCATCAGTAAGCTGTTGGTTAACCTCAGTGGCATCGTCACTCAGTGTGATATTCCAACATGGATAATACACTGGATTTTCAGGCGGGCTGTTCACGAACTGACGCCATGTCTGCTTGCCATAGGCTTTCATGAAAGCCTTATCATAATCGCTTAATGTATCATAGAATTCAGTAGGTTGGTCATCCGGGCTGTAGGCATTACCGTCGGTGTACTGCCCATTGTGCTTTGGCAATAAATCAAGTAACGCAGTTAACCTGTTGCTGGAACGCCATGTCAAATCCTTGTAGTTAATTCGTTGCTGCTCCGTACGGTAAAACTTGCCATCGCTGTCAACTTCATAGTCTTCTCCTTCAATACCCCATGACAAAACCTTTTGCCAAGGCTCGCTCAGCATCAAATCTACGAATTTAAGTGCAGTCTCAGGCTGTTTGCTGGATACTGATACACCGAAGCCCTGATTTGTATTCATAACATCCCGGTCTGCATAGTATGGCTCCGCACCGGGATATACCGGCATAACCGGAGCATACGTGCGTTCATCCATTTTGGCACCTTGTAAAGACTGTGTAGCAGTCTGGAAGTTCCAATACTGGTCATGCATACCAAGTACAGTGCCTGTTGCAATTTTCGCAATATATTGGTCAAAATTCTCTGTGAAAGATTCAGGGTCTACTATACCCTTTGCATACTCAGCATTCAAAATCTTGAAGTAGTCGTGTGCAATCGGCTTGTCGGCATAAATCGTCGCAACATTATTACTGTCAACGATAACGCCACCGTTGTTTGGATTACCCGCAAGGAAGTTCGGAGCGTTCGTCATACCCCATTCTCGTCCGGTAGAGGCAAGAACTGCAAAGCCTACCGTCTTCTGACCGTTAATCTCCGGATATTTTGCCTTGTAATCTTCAATCAATTTGAAATATTGTTCAAGCGTAATGTTGGTAAGGTCTGGGTAACCGGCATCCTCAAGAACAGCCTTCTGAATCCAGAATGCTGTACCCCAGTGTATACCGCCGGTGATCTCACCATAAAAACGATTATAGTTCGGGATTATGTATAGTCCTGGATCCACCTCGCTGCCGCTATAACTCATCTTTTTAATATATGGATCCACGTGTGTTTTAAGATTTGGATAATTGCCTGTAGCAAGGAGATCATCCAGTTTGATCAGTGCACCACCTTCCAGAAGACGCATCTTTAAATCTGTTGTGCCAACCAGGTCAGGATATTCACCACCTGCTAACATAACGCCGATTTTCTGGTCAGCGTTGTCCGGAGAAACTATTTCATAGTTGATTGTTACACCCAATTTGTCTTTAAGTAATTTGGTGATCTTGTTGTCAGGTGCAGGTGCCTGCTCGGCGGTCATCAACCACACCGAAAGTGTTGTTTCCTTGTCGGGTGTAAGTACGCCGGATGGATCGGCAAGCGGATCTGTTGTAGCAGGTGTTTCAGTTGTAGCAGGTGTTTCAGTTGTGCCAGGTGCATTCGTTACGGAACCTGGAGCCTTCGTCGGCTCAGCATCCTTTTTGCATGCTACAGCGGTAAGCATTACTACAAGAACCATAGCAAGCGCTAAAATTTTCTTTACTTTCATATAATCTCCTCCTCTTAGTTTTAGTAAATCATTTCTTTGATTTTAAATATATGTAATTCTATACATATATAACACAATTAATTTAACTTTTTTATGCAATATTGTCAAATATCAGAAACATGTACCTATGTACATATATTTATGATTATGAATATTGTCTGGGATGTTACTGGCAGACACCACATTCTCAAGCACTGTAACCATCGCACCCGCCCTCGAGACATCACCATGCCCGAAAAAGCGGTATACAGATAGATATGTTCTCTTTCTATAAATACACCCGGATCGAATTGTGGTTCATCGTCTTCGCGTTCTCAAAGACGCGTCCCATCGGGATAATGCAGTATTTAAAGGTCGCTTGATTTGGGGCAAATTACCCTCCTCATACCGTCTTTACTCTCACGCACAGCAATTGTTTTGACCGTTTCGCCCTCAAGTATTTTTGGCGAAGTCCAATTTCTATACTTTGGATTTTTGTTCTCCAAAATATCTATCATAACATCAGTGACAAGAGTGCCAATGTTTTCTGGGTCGATAGATACCGTTGTTACCTTTTTTTCAAGCCATTCCCGTAAATAAATACCGTCTATACCCATAATTGAAATGTCCTCGGGTATACACAAACCACTCTTTTCCACACCTCGGATAAAACCATACGCCATGTCATCGTTAAAGCACAACAAAGCAGTTGCTGGGTTTTTACTTTCCAAGTATTTCTTCGCCGCTCTTTTACCCATATTGAAGGATGAATAATTTGCATAATTATCATCCGAAGGTTGTAATATGAGCGGTGGGTCAGGGTGATTAATATGCATATTATCGGTATCATCAATTTCCGCTCGTACAACGAGTTCTTCTAAGTTCATATTTATTTCGAAATCTTGTTTAATTTGATTCATTCGCGCTTTCCATAACTGATACCGTATTTCGCTATGCTTCCCCCTCTCAGGTAAAACCATCCCAATTCTCCGATGCCCTTTTTCCAAAAAATAATCGATTGCTATGTTGACTACCTTATAATTATCAATAATGACTTCATGAACAGGATGAGAAAACGTGAAATTCGCATCATTTGTGGCAACAACTACTGGCAAAAGATAATTGAAGCCAACTGTGTTGATATAATTTTCTGCTATATAATCCAAAGAAAACATAACGCCATCAACCATATGTCTCCTAATTTTATCGAAGTCGCAATTAATGTCCAGAAATATCGAATAACCCCGCTTATAAGCAGCCCTTGTTGCCCCATTAAAAAATTGAAGGTTGTACGGCGCAGTTATTTCGTTTTGATAGAGAATGAGTTGCCTTGTCTTTTGTCTATACAACGACAATGCGATGGGGTTAGGGTTATAACCCATGTTTCTTGCCACCTCCAAGATTCGCTCTTTAACCTCTTTTTTGACGTAACCCGAATTATTTATAGCACGGCTTACCGAAGCTACCGACACACCTGCTGCTTCTGCAACATCTGCCCTTGTAACTACCCTCTTCATCTTATTTATCCTCCCTTCGTTTTTTGGCTCTCAATGGCGCGTGTTTTTTAAGCCTCGTACCTCAACAAAAGACACGTATAGGCCACACATACCGTTAACTAAATTACTAAAACTTCACACTTGAATCAATGCCTTTGCACCAGTCGGGTAGACATACCCCTTCACAGAACCGGACGTGCGATTTTCCCGCATCCGGCTTTTCACAAAATTAATTGTTAACAATTATTCAGAGTAAACACTGACATATGTCTTCGGTTCAGCTAACGGGTATACTTTCAGCATGTTAGCATATCTGCTGTGAGCACAATAGTGGATAAAGCTCGTTTTCATAGCTGCGCTTTTTGCACCATTCATCGCAAAGCTCCCAGGAAATCATTTTAACTGTAAGGTGGTTTTGGACAAAGAACATGTCTATTCGCTGGAAGCTGGCTGCTTCTGCATCATAGGAGAAACCAAGTGCTTTTTTGACTTCTACCAGATCCTGGAACTCGGTTTTGAAAATACTGCAATAAGTAGGATTATTCATAAGCAAAAGCCTCCGGTGTCAACACGTATTCTCCTAGTGAACACGCAAGCATGCCTATCGCTTTGGACTTCGTATGTTGACACTTGGATGATCAGACGGAAGTACATTTTTGCCGATTAACAGCATTCTGTAAACTTCAGAAAAACAGAAAAAGAGAATAAAATGAAGCAAATATACTGGACAAAAGGACAGCAGGATATAAACGTCGCAAGCTTTCTATGACCAAAGGAACAAAAGCTATGCTAGAACTTCTGGAATCCGCTAAGGCGGCAGCTATTCCAGCAAAATGTTCTCTTTGACAGCTGGTTTACATCGCCCAATACCATTCATGCAGTAAAAAAAATCGGCTACGAATGGTGAATAAAACGCCAAAAGTGTTTTTCCGTTACAACAACAACGATATGTCATTTCCGAAATTTACAAGCAGAATAAAAAGCGTCGTGGTAAATCACGGTTTCTTTTATCTGTAATGGTGGATGTCATCAAAGATGGTGAATTCATACGGCCAAGGTGGTTTATGTCCGAAACAAAAACAACCGCAAGGAATATCTCTGTTTAATTTCTATAGATATAATAATAGAAGAGGATGAAATCATCCGTGTTTTATGGCAAACGATGGGATATGGAAGTTTTCTTTAATGTCTGCAAAAGCTATCTCAGACTCAGTAAAGAATGCCATTCTCTTTCTTATGATGCAATAACTGCCCATGTAGCAGTTGTTTTCACCAGATATATAATGTTATCCATAGAAAACCGGGAGTTAAAAGACGAATGTTCTCTTGGTGAGTTATTTTTATATATTGTTATCAAAAATCGTTGCACTTCCTATAGCGTCTGTTGTCGCCGAAATTACGGCAATACGTCTGAAAACGACGGTATTCATCGGAGTAATATTCTGCCCGAATATTTCCACCACCACCCCAGTTTTCATTTCCGATGCCAAAATATTTGAGTATCCAAGGCTCAACCCTGCTATTTTTAGATCGCAAATCTGACATTGGCGAAATACCTTTAAATGTTATGTATTCAATCCATTCGGACATCTCTTGAACCGTGCCTCTACCGAGATTGCCAGTAATATACGGCTCGCATTCCAGCTGTTAACACAATTCAGGAAACTCGTGTGTTCCAAAACTATTATCTTAAACACCCAGTGATGCATTTATCATCTTCTTGCGAGTGTTACCATTGCCGTCTTTCCAATGGTATTCGTCAGTAAAATCAACCACCAGGCCAGCGAAGAATAGGGTTTTTGATATTCTTCAACGCTTCTGCAACATCGTTACGTACTCCATTTGTGTTAGGAATTGTCGAGTCTTTACCCACAAACAAACCGCCTAGATGCAACGCCCGAGGTGCTCTGAAAAATGACCGTATATATTACGGTTAATCTTTCCAATAATAACATTAGTATCAATAATTAATTTAGCCATATTATCCTCCCCAAAAATGAGTGCATTTATTTGTTATTATCACTTATTGGAAAGAGATTATCAATATTCAATAATATGTACACGGTACATATATTGGTCCTTATACAGTAACAAATTTATTACCAATGTAACATGTTGTAAATAATCTCCGTAAAAACTTATTAACTTACCGGCGATTTATAAGACCAACCAGTAATTCTTTCTGAACCATTTTTGATATTGTCTTAAGTAACCGTATACGATTATGTCCCAAAAGAATAATCTATGTTATACTATATCCTCATGACTTACAGATGAGGAGGCGTTATGAGAAAGGTCATTTTAACTATGAATGAAGAAAAACGTTTTGAAGTAATTAAGAAGTTAGTAGACACAAACGGAAATAAAAAAATGCTGCTCTGAAGTTTGGCTGCAGTGAAAGACATATCAACAGAATGATTGCCGGATACAAACGAGATGGAAAGTCTTTTTTTATACATGGAAACAGAGGCCGTACTCCTGCTCACGCCCTCTCTAAAGAAACCAGACAGATCATTCTCAATTTATATCGAAATAAGTATTTCGATACGAATTTTACTCATTGTACAGAGCTTCTAATGAAGTATGAAGGGATTTCCATTTTTGTTTCTACAACGCTAAGTTTGCACTAGATGTCAATCTTATCAAATCTGTCTAATAACGCAAAAAATTCCATATTAACTAATCTTTTAATTGATATGGAATTTATATTTACGTCTAAGTTAAAACTCGAACCTCCTTACGGAGAATTTCTTATCTTACTTATTATTCAGAACAGCCTGTGCTGCAGTGGTTCACAGGTGAGCAATAAATAACGAAGGTTATATAGAATATCCCATCTATAGCTTCCCATAGTCCGTCTTTATCAATTACATGTTAAATGCAGTCAATTTCTTAATATATCCCGGTTTAGATCCAGAAGCATCATAACAATAAATCATGTTGATATATGCAATAACATATGTTTCAAATAACATATGTTATTGCATATGGATGTACACTTATGACAATTCAATCAGCAATATTAGGCATACTAAGTTGGAAGTCCGCAACTGGATATGAATTAAAAAAAAATTTATAAACTATGGTATAAAAACTACAACCATTATCCCTCAAGAGATAATTCAAAAAGGTAGATTTAAAGAAATGGTTATGGATAAATCTGTTGCCAGGCATGGGTCACCTAATTGTTAATCAAGCAGACAGGATTCAAAAATTCTTAATAAATAACGAGTAAAATGTTTGTCAAGTTTTCAAGATACAAAAAAAATTCCATATCAATTAATCTCCTAATTGATACTTTTATTTATATCTCAGCGAGTTTAAACTCTCCTAACAGAGAATTTTTTGACTTACTTGTTAAATATCGACTTAAATGATATTAAAAATAAAAAGAATGAGACCCATATATCAACTTTTAAGTCAATATAAGGGTCTCTATCTCATTCTCAAGAAAAACTACGTTCTTCTCTCAGAGAATTTTTCATCTCACTTATTATTTAAAACGGCTTGTATGGCAGTGTTTCACTAGTGAGCAATGCAAAGAATCCATCCTCCTGCTTCTTAATTAAAACCTTACTACCCTCACAACATGATTCTCGAAATCATTAAAATATAGATTATTAGCTGAATCCATCCTTAATCCATGAACGCACAAGTTCGCGTTAAGCGCTTTCATATTATTTCCGCTGCACCCCTTTTCCCCATTACCTGCTATCGTATATACGATATCGTGTTTCAAATCTATCGCTCGAATACGGTAATGACCTGTATCCGCAATGATTATAATTCCATCCGAAGAGACTTCCACTGCATGAGGTGCTTCCATTCCTATTGTTCCCTTTTCATGAACAACCCGCCCAATATAACTACTTAAAACGCTTTCAAATTCAGTAATCGGACCGGGTATTCCTTTACCAACTATAGTTTTTATCACTTTCGTTTCGGCATCTATCCTCCTAACAGCAAAATTTAAGCTATCCATAACATAAATATTATCATATTTATCGATACCCAACCCATACACATCATTTATTTGTGCTTTATCAGCTATTTCTCCATCACCACTATAACCTTTCGTTCCTGTTCCAGCAAAGGTGGAAATAATCCCATCCAAATCAACCTTTCTTACTCTGTCATTTCTATAATCATTAAAATATACATTTCCCATCTTATCAACAACGACACCTGCAGGGCTGTTGAGCATTGCATCACATGCCTTAATACCATCACCATTATAACCAGCATCACCACATCCGGCAATTGTAGTTATAATACCCGTCCGACCATCAACCCTCCTTATGCGCTGGTTATAGGTATCAGCAATATATATATTTTCGAACTCGTCTACAAATACACCCTCCGGTCCGTTTAGCTTAGCATGTATTGCCAATCCCCCATCTCCATTAAAACCCTGCAAGCCACAACCAGCCACTGTTGTAATATGGTTCGTTATCGCATCTACTTTTCGAATTGTACTATTATGTATTTCTGCAATATAAATATTATCATCTTTATCAATTGCCAAACCTGCCGGTCCATTTAGTTGCGCTAAGTCCGCTTTTTCTCCATCTCCGCTGTAACCTGCTTTACCTGTTCCTGCAAAACTATATATTATGCCGTATGTATATTTTATTTCATGCATTTCATCACCCTCCCACTTAATTTTTTTAAAGTATATATCATTGAATATGACGTCAGTGTGTCATATTATCGAATAATCATCAATTTTCTATACATACCCGCACACTAATTTGAATTGATTTCTACGTATAAATAGTATTCGTTTCAACATACCAAAAAAAGACCCTTATATCAACCTTTCCAGTCAATATAAGGGTCTCTAACTCATTCTCAAGAAAAACTACGTTCTTCTCTCGTATAAATCTCATCTTATTTATTGTTTAATACAGCCTGTGTAAGCCCAAGCCGTCTTCCATAAGTGAAAAAGAGGACTCAATGTCCTCTTTCTCTCTTATTAGTATATATCAATTATTTATTGTTAAGAACGGCCTGTGCTGCAGCAAGTCTAGCGATCGGCACACGGAAAGGTGAGCAGGATACATAGTTAAGACCTACTTTGTGGCAGAATTCAACAGTTGAAGGATCTCCACCGTGTTCACCGCAGATACCAAGTTTGATGTTTGGTCTTGTCTTACGGCCTTTTTCTGCTGCCATCTGAACTAACTGGCCAACACCATCCTGATCAAGTCTTGCGAATGGATCGGATTCATAAATCTTGTTGGTGTAGTAAGCATCTAAGAATTTACCAGCGTCATCACGAGAGAAACCGAATGTCATCTGTGTTAAATCGTTCGTACCGAAGGAGAAGAATTCAGCTTCTTCAGCAATTTCGTTAGCAAGTAAAGCTGCACGAGGAATTTCGATCATAGTACCGATATGGTATTCGATATCAGATCCTTTTTCTTTCTTAACTGCTTCTGCTGTTTCAACTACAACGTCTTTAACGAATTTTAATTCTCTCTTTTCACCAACTAATGGAATCATGATTTCAGGAATAATGTCAAAACCTTTTTCCTGTTTAACTTCGATAGCTGCTTCCATAACGGCTCTTGTCTGCATCTTAGCGATTTCAGGATAAGTTACGGCAAGACGGCAGCCTCTGTGTCCCATCATAGGGTTGAATTCATGTAAAGAATCACAGGTTGCTTTTACTTCTTCTACAGAGAGACCCATGTCTTTTGCTAATGCAATGATATCATCTTCTTCTGTAGGTACGAATTCATGTAACGGAGGATCTAAGAAACGGATCGTAACCGGTCTTCCTTCCATAACTTCGTATAAACCTTTGAAATCTCCTTTTTGGAAAGGAATTAATTCATTAAGAGCAGCTTCTCTTGCTTCAACAGTTTTAGAAAGGATCATCTTTCTGATCTTAGGAATTCTGTCAGCATCAAAGAACATGTGCTCTGTACGGCAAAGACCAATACCTTCTGCACCAAATTTAACAGCGTTAGCTGCATCTGCAGGAGTATCTGCATTGGTTCTTACCTTTAATGTTCTGATTTCGTCAGCCCATGTCATAATTCTATCAAAGTTACCGCTGATAGCAGCTTCTACTGTAGGGATGTCTCCAATGTAGATGTTACCGGTTGAACCGTCAAGAGAGATGTAATCTCCTTCTTTTACAGTCTGTCCAGCGATAGTAAATACTTTAGCTTCTTCATCGATAACTATTTCACCGCAACCGGATACACAAGCAGTACCCATACCACGTGCAACAACGGCAGCGTGAGATGTCATACCACCACGTACAGTTAAGATACCCTCAGCTGCATGCATACCTTCGATATCTTCAGGTGATGTTTCAAGACGAACAAGAATAACTCTTTCGCCTTTTTCATGATAATTTTTAGCGTCTTCTGCAGTAAAGTATACTTTACCAGCTGCTGCACCAGGGGAAGCAGGAAGAGCTTTTCCAACAGGTTTAGCTGCTTTTAAAGCTTTAACATCAAATCCTGGATGTAATAACTGATCTAAAGATTTCGCTTCAATTCTTGCGATAGCCATTTCTTTTGTGATCTTTCCTTCATCAACTAAATCGCAAGCAATTTGAAGAGCTGCAGGAGCTGTTCTCTTACCATTACGTGTTTGTAAGAAATAAAGCTTCTTGTCTTCAATGGTGAATTCCATATCCTGCATATCTTTATAATGATTCTCAAGTAAAGTAGCAATTCTCATGAATTCCGTATAAACTTCCGGCATATCCTGTTCCAGTTTGGTAATCGGCTGAGGAGTTCTGATACCGGCAACAACGTCTTCACCTTGTGCATTGATTAAGTACTCACCATAAATCTTAGCTTCACCTGTGGATGGATTACGTGTAAATGCAACACCTGTACCTGAAGTATCGCCCATGTTACCGAATACCATGGCCTGAACGTTAACTGCTGTACCCCAATCTCCAGGAATATCATTCATTCTTCTATAGTAAATAGCACGAGGGTTGTCCCAGGAACGGAAAACTGCAGTTACAGCTTCGATTAACTGTTCTGTTGGTTCCTGAGGGAATTCTGTGCCTTTTTCTGCTTTGTATAATGCTTTAAATTGTGCAATTACGTCTTTTAAATCATCAGCAGTAAGTTCAGTGTCAAATTTAACACCTTTCTTTTCTTTGATTTCGTCTAATACTCTTTCAAATTTTGCTTTGCTGATTTCCATTACTACGTCAGAGAACATCTGAATAAATCTTCTGTATGAGTCATATGCAAATCTTGGGTTTCCAGTCTTCTTAGCAAAGCCTTCAACTGCAACGTCAGTTAAGCCTAAGTTAAGAATGGTATCCATCATACCAGGCATGGAAGCTCTAGCTCCTGAACGAACGGATACTAATAAAGGATTTTCAGTATCACCGAATTTCTTTCCCTGCTGTTCTTCAAGAATCTTTAAAGCATCAAAGATTTGTCCCTTTATTTCGTCTGTAATTTTCTTACCGCTGTTATAGTAGTCCGTACAAGCTTCAGTTGTTACGGTAAAGCCTTGAGGAATAGGAAGTCCTAAATTAGTCATTTCTGCTAAGTTAGCTCCTTTACCGCCAAGCAGATTTTTCATGTCTGCTTTACCTTCTTTAAACAAATATACCCATTTTGCCATTTTAGTAATAACCTCCTAAAATATTTCATAATTTTGACTTTCTAGTCGCCATTTAACATTATATCATAACTTTTCTAAATAAGGAAATAATTTTTTTCTTTTTTTAAAATTCAAATTTTTTCTCAAAATATGCCTTTAAATCAGCTATTTTAATTCTTTCCTGCTCCATGGTATCACGGTCACGAACAGTAACACTTTCATCAGTTTCCGATTCAAAGTCATAAGTAACACAGAATGGAGTACCAATTTCGTCCTGTCTTCTGTAACGTTTTCCGATGTTGCCTCTGTCATCGAATTCACAGTTATAGAATTTACTCAGTTCGGCATATATTTTCTCCGCTCCCTCGGATAACTTTTTGGAAAGAGGTAACACACCGATTTTTACCGGTGCCAAAGCAGGATGGAAATGAAGAACCGTACGAATGTCCCCTTCTCCGATTTCCTCTTCATCATAAGCTCCGCAAAGAAAAGCAAGCGTTACTCTGTCGGCGCCTAAGGATGGCTCAATAACATAAGGAACATATTTTATTTTCTTATCATCATCAAAATAGGATAAATCTTCTTTGGATACATTCTGATGCTGGGTTAAATCATAATCCGTTCTGTCTGCAATTCCCCATAATTCACCCCAACCAAAGGGGAAAAGGAATTCAATATCGGTTGTTGCTTTACTGTAGAAAGATAATTCGGCAGCTTCGTGGTCACGGACACGCATATCTTCTTCTTTCATTCCGAGTGTTTTTAACCAATCGATGCAGAATTGTTTCCAATACGCAAACCATTCTAAATCCGTATCCGGTTCACAGAAAAATTCCAACTCCATCTGCTCAAATTCCCTAGTTCTAAAAGTAAAATTACCGGGAGTAATTTCGTTACGGAAGGATTTACCGATTTGTCCGATACCAAAAGGGATTTTTTTCTGGATGTTCTAAGCACATTTTTGAAATTAACAAAGATACCCTGCGCGGTTTCCGGTCTCAAGTAAACAACATTCTTTGCATCCTCAGTAACTCCCTGAAAGGTTTTAAACATTAAGTTAAATTGACGAATATCAGTAAAATTATGTTTTCCACATGTCGGACAACTTATACTATGTTCTTCGATATATCTTGCCATTTCTTCATGGGACCACGCATCTACGGAACTTTCTAATGTAATACCATGATCATGGGCATAATCTTCAATTATTTTATCGGCACGGAATCTTTCATGACATTCTTTGCAATCCATAAGGGGATCAGAAAAACTTCCAAGGTGTCCGGAAGCTACCCAGGTTTGGGGATTCATTAGTATTGCACAGTCAACACCCACATTATAAGGGTTTTGCTGAATAAATTTTGACCACCAGGCTTTTTTTACATTATTCTTTAATTCAACGCCCAGATTGCCATAATCCCAGGTGTTTGCAAGACCACCGTAGATCTCGGATCCCGGGTATACAAATCCTCTCGCCTTTGCTAAGGCAACTATTTTTTCCATTGTCTTTTCCATCATTTCCTCCATTCTCTGAATCTGTGCTTAAATCCTGCAGGCACAAATTTCTGCCACTTACCTGGCCATTTTTTATGGTTTATAAACAATTACCGACTTTTCTTCTGAATTAGTCTGTAAATTTGACTTGCTTAATAATGCGGCATTGGTAAAATATTTAACCGTACCGTCTACGATTACATCTGTTTTTTCATTTACAATCAAAATTTTGTATTTATCATTTTTAAGGGCAACATCAGGGGATGCATAAGCTCCATCCGATGCACTGACATATACGTCCGGTAATTCAAGATTACTGCTTTTTGCATCCACGGTGGTCGTTAATGTAGCGTCCACTTTATTGAATGTTTTATAATGTTCTAAGTTTGAATAATTTAATATCAAAACGGCATTTCCATCTTTAAGATCTAATGAACCAAATACGATTGCATCCTGGCCATTTGTCTGGTTATACTTTCCTATCTGATCTGTAATAAAAGTTTTCAATTCATCCAGATTATAATACTCTTTATCAAAGGTTTCAACTGTGGCAGACTGTACCGTACCATCATTTTTAACCAAAATCGTATTATTTTTAACTTCATCCACACTAATTATTCTTTCTTTATTTTTACAACCGGCCGTAAAAATAAGACAAAAGACCAGAACTGTATAAAGTAAAAACTTTTGCATAAATAATTTCCTCCGTCTATAAATTAAAGTGTTATGACTATTAGTTTAATTGGAAATTTTACATATTTATCAAGTAAACTGTATAGCTACATAGTTTTTTACCATTGTAACCTTAAATTGGATTATTTTCAACTTAAATTTACTATAAGAAAAGTTTTTCCAACATATCCAGGGATTTCATTTTCTTATCTATGTAGATTTCCTTATAGTTTCCAACACACTTTTTCAGCTCAGACATAACTTCATCGGAGACAGTGAAAGTAAATAACTTTTCTATGGTAGAAGAAATTATATATTGCATGGTGTAAACGGTGGATTCATTAATTTTAATTGATTTCGGAAATGCACTCAGGCATTCGCTGCAGATAAGACCGCCTTCTTCCCTGTTAAAATGATATAGATTATCTGTCTTACCACATTTCACACATCCAAAAACCTGCGGTGCCACTCCATTTATTTCCAGTATTTTCAACTCAAAAACAGCCCGTACAAGCGGCCTCATTATAGACTTTTGACTTAACGCCCTCAGGGACTGGTATAATAATTTAAGAATAAGGGTTCCATCTTCATTTTCATGGGTAAAATAATCCGCTAGTTCACAAAAATATAATCCATAATAAGCAGCCTCCAAATCTCTGCGCAACTCTTCAAAATAATTGGAGATCTCTACGGAGACAAGATTATAAGAACTTTTCCCTTCATAGAGTGTAAATTCACCGAAAGAAAATGGCTGACTACACGCCAAAAAGGCACTATTTTGTTTCCTAGCGCCTTTGGCAAATGCTGTAATCTTACCTTTTTCTTTCGTTAATATAACCAAACGTTTGTCATAATCCCCAATAGGCATGGTCGATAAAACCATTCCCATCACTGAGGCTGCTATCATCACTGTATTCACCCTCCTTAATATTAATGGATAACAGCTGATTTAATTCCTCTGAAGTACAAGCCGTATAATTCAAATAATCTAATATGTTTCCGGTTTTAATAAATTTTTCCCAATAATCTTTATTTCTCATAAAATGCCCCCTTACTGAAAAAAAGCTCCATGACTGAATCGCCACAAATTATCATATGTTACACTAATATGATTACCATATCGTTTTTTTCTAAACTGATAAGAATATCCCATATGGATTTTTTTCAAAAGGGCTTGACAAAACGAAATAACCATTAACTGGAAAAGCGGGCTACAATTCCTGTTTGTTATAACCGTAATTTTTGAGAAGGAAATCACTATCTCTCCAATCTTTTTTCACTTTAACCCAGATTTTTAAATTTACATGCATATCCAGCAAATTTTCAATTTCTTTCCTGGCGGCCATTCCGATCCGTTTCAGCTTTTCTCCGTTTTTTCCTATAATAATTCCTTTATGGGAATCCCGTTCGCATACGATGGTAGCATCAATATCAATGATATCACTTCCCCGGCGTTCCTTCATCCGGTCAATGGCCACTGCGATTCCATGGGGAATCTCATCATTTAAAAGGCGAAGAGCTTTCTCGCGAATCAGTTCCGCAACAATCTGCCGTTCCGGTTGATCTGTTATGGTATCCTCATCAAAATACTGCGGCCCCTGAGGCAGGTGCCCCAATATAATATCAATAAGCTGCCTGGTATTATCCCCTTTTAAAGCTGATACCGGAATGATATCTGCAAATGAGTAAATGTCCTTATACGCAGCGATAAATTTTAATACTTCCTCTTTTTTAACTGTATCTACCTTATTAATAACTAATATAACCGGAGTTTTCACTTTCTGAAGCTGTTCTACTATATATCTCTCGCCGGCTCCGATAAAAGTAGTGGGTTCCACCAGCCATAATATGACATCCACTTCATTTAGGGTTCGCTCCGCAACATTTACCATGTACTCACCCAGCTTGTTTTTCGCCTTATGAATACCCGGAGTATCTAAAAATATAATCTGTCCGTGTTCTTCGGTGTATACCGTCTGTATTCTGTTTCTGGTTGTTTGTGGTTTATCAGAAGTAATCGCAATCTTCTGCCCGATTAAATGATTCATTAATGTGGATTTCCCCACATTGGGACGTCCGATTAAGGTTACAAAACCCGACTTAAATTCATTTTTTTTCATGTTTTTATCCTCTTTTAGTATATTCGAACCTTTTTATAATAAATGAACAAGTCCGCATCTACGCCCTTATCTTATAGGACACAAGTATCTATAAGATAAGTAAGAGTCTGACAAGTCAGACTCTTACTTATTGACTTGTCAGGCTCTTTTTTATTGACTTGTCAGACTCTGCGCTGACATGCTGTCACTTTAGTTACAATTATTTAATTAATGTCTTCACTTCAAAGAACAGGTCTTTATTTTGCTCTATTTTCTTTTCATTTCCTATAACACATAGATTCTTACAATCCAGAATTGCTTTCACTATATCCGCTAATTTCCTTATATCCTCCTGGGTTACACCTAAAACTTCATCTCTTTGTTTCTGGATATCTTCCTGGGTAGTTCCGGATAAATAAGCGCCCATGGATATATTTCCCTGGGTTCTTGGAGTCCTGGGGGTATCCATTCCGCTTATGGTACCTATAATATATTTCGTCATATCCCTCTCATCAGCATTAAAATTACGGATATAATCGACTGCTTTCTCATACACTTCATTGGTTTCTTTCAGATTAGGGTCGCGGTAAGAAGTAAAGTAACCATTGCCGCTGATACTGGAAAATCCGCACATACAGCCGTAAGCACCGCCCTTAACACGGATATTATTCCATAAATAGTCATAGCTCATTATTACTTTTAATACATCCAATGCTCCGGTGTACTCATAACCTGCATTAAAAAAATTACCGGTTCTTGCCACATACTGTACCTGCCCGGAGGTTTTAAATCCTTCGTTGCTGCAATGCAAATTAAAATGTTCCGATACCTTCTCTACAGGTTCTGTCTTTAGCTGTTCCACAAAAGGCAGTAATTTACCGGATAAGGTTAGAAGGCCTTCCTCATTGGAAGTAAAACTAATGATCAGATTTTCTTTACGGAAAATATAATTCATTAATAGTTTCATTTTATCTATTAAATCATTTTTCCGGTTTTGATAATCCGCCTCTAAACTCTCAATAAATTTATAATATGCAATTCCTCTGGTTTCCTCATTAAACCTGGATGCCTCTGAGAAATAAGACATTGCTCTGTCCACTGCTGCGGAATGCCCGGAGGAGTTTAGATGCATCTGGAGTCTTGATTTAATTTCCGATATAATTTCTAATAAACGTTTTTCATCATCCAATTTTGTAAAACTGATAATTTCCTTTAACAGATCAAAAGCATTATCCATTTCTTCATATAATACTTTTACATCGATCTGGAAAGTAGGCAGGTATTCACTGGAGCTGCCTTTTTTCCCAAAGCTTGCCACGTCACTGCTGATACCGCCGGTGTGTATATTAATCTCGTTGGATAATTCCAAATAGCTGTAATGTTCCGTATCAATATATCCAAGCACTGTGGATAATAAGCCTACATAAGGAATTAATGCTTTGGGAATATCCTCTAAATCAAATAACAGTTTCAGATAAGCAATTCCATTGGTATAAACATTATGATGGATAATCGGTATACCATCTATTTCTTTTTCTTCATTGTTGATCGGAAGCGGAGATCTGCCGATATCTTCACGGCTAAGTAATGGAATTTTCTCTACGTCTTCTCTGGAAGAGGGTTCATCCTGATATTCTTTCAGGTGACGGGTATCATCTACAATTTTTTTGATTTCCTCTTTGGAAAGCTTTGCTTTAAACTCCGCAAGTTTATTTTTTAATTGTTCTTCCTTAATTGCGGTAAGGCCAGCCTGTGGTTTTAAAGTTACCAATGCGACATGGTTATTATTTAAAAGATATCCGGTAATTAATTTCGTATAATAATCCGTACCAATTTTGGATTTTAAAACTTCAAATACTTTATTGGAATTTAATTTTAAAAATGGTTTATTATCATCATACAGCCAGCTTGCAAGCATCTGCAGACCATACATCAGGCCTTTCGGGAATTGCCCGAAGTCTGCTTCCCTATATTTGAATTCATAGTAATTAATAGCAGCCTTAAGGGACTTTTCATCCAAGCCTTTCAGTACCAATTGCTCTAATGTTGCACGGATTAATGTCACAAACTGTTCTTTTTGCTCAGCCTCCGCATTTTTAGCTATAATAGTAAAAATGGGCTGATAGGTATCCGCGTCAAAGCTGCTTATAATATCTTTTCCGATTCCCGCATCCAATAAAGCCTGCTTTAAGGGAGCACCCGGAGCGGACAACAGGACATATTCAAGAATCTGGAAAGCCATACATAAATCTCTGTCAAGGCTTGTTCCGATAGATAAACTATAACTTAAATAGGTATTGTATGCACAGTCTTCATTTTCGCTTAACGGATAAACCGCCTCCACTTCTTTTCTCTCACTAAACGGTGTCTGATATTTTATTTCCGAATCTATCTGTTCGTTACCGAAATCTTTTAAATATTCCTCATCCAGCCAGTTAAGTTTTTCCAACACATCCATATCACCATACAGATAGATATAGCTATTGGAAGGATGATAATATCTACTGTGAAAATCCAAAAATTGCTCATAACTTAAATCCGGAATAAAATCCGGATCTCCGCCTGATTCTACGCCATAAGAGGTATCAGGATATAAAGCATTCTGAATGGTACGGAATAATTGCTGTTCCGGTGAAGAAAAAGCACCTTTCATTTCGTTATAAACAACACCATTGTATTTTAGCTCTGCTTCCTCATCCTCTAATTCAAAATGCCAGCCCTCCTGCCTGAATATCTCTTCTTTCTTATATATATTAGGATAAAAAACCGCATCCATATAAACATGCATCAGATTCTGAAAATCCTTATCATTACAGCTGGCTACCGGATATATGGTTTTATCCGGATAGGTAATGGCATTTAAAAAAGTATTCAATGAGCCCTTGGCTAACTCTATAAAAGGATCTTTCGCCGGAAATGCTTTGGAACCGCATAATACAGAATGTTCAATAATATGCGGTACACCAGTACTGTCAAAAGGTGGTGTACGAAATCCTACGGAAAACACTTTATTATTATCGTCATTGGTTATTACAGCAATTCTGGCACCGGTTTTTTTATGCCTTAATAATAACCCTAAACTGTTAATGTCTTTTAATTCTTCTTCAATGATTAATTCGTAAGCAGTAAGGCCGCCTAATTCTTTACTGCTTTTTAAATTTCTCGGCATATCATATCCTCCTTTAAATAAAGTTTAATTTGCATATAATATTATGGATAAAAGTCTTATCTAACTGCCCTAAGACTTATTTATGTCATCTCAAGTAAAATATACGTACTCCAAATAACTATCTGGTAATTATATCATATTATAGCAAAATTGTCATGTTAAAGATAACTACAGTTTTACAAGGCGTTTCTGATTCCTTCTTTCCTGTATTCATATTATTTATTTCCATATATAGCAAACAGTATTCGATTTACAGTCCGAAATTAAAATTATTTTTAGCCAGCTTTCACTGACCTCATCCAAATCGTGATCCAAAGCGGTACGTTTTTCATATAGGACGCAATTTCCGATCCAACCGGAAGAAACATGCTTTGCGAGTTTCTTCGGTTCGCGTGCGACATCGAATTATTGCAAGCAAGCTTGTAATTCTCACTTTGCATTCCCGGAAATGAAAAAGAGTCTCTTCAAGACATTAAATAATGCCAATTGAAAAAACTCTTGTTAGAATATATGATTTATTTTAAAAATTGATAAAATAATTATTTTAATATTTATTGAGAATTTTATTGAAAATTTATATCGATGTCTCCGACTCCGCCATTCACATCTAATACATTATCTGAATTCATATTATTCCATTTCAGGTCGGAATATTTTTCACCGTTAATATAGATGGAGCCCAGGCCTTTTTCAACACTGAGTCTAAACTCATCCGAACTTTGATTCAGGTCCAGAGTTACCTCACCGACTCCGCAATCAATTTTATTTCTTCCATATAAAGCTCCCTGGAGTTTTATATTTCCCACTCCACTGTCAATATCGGAATCTGTAAATTTCACTTCATTAAAATTAATCTCGCCGACTCCACCATCTAATTTAACCTGATCGGCGGTAATTCTGCTGCCTTCAATATTACCTGCTCCCGCATTAATATCAAGCTTTTCAGTCTGCAGAGAATCAATATCGATATTACCCGCACCGGCATCCAGCTTTACTCTGTCTAAAGAAATTCCTTCCGGAACATAAATCGTTATTTTAGACTTATCATTAATTCCATTATTTCCGCTGATAAAATTCCAGAAATTGAACTTACTTTTAACCTGTAATTCCCCACTGAAACTTTTTTCTACAACAAAATCGCTGCTTACATTTTTTGCATCCACTTCTACATTATTACCGGAACCGCTCATTATATTAAGGCTGCCTATACCATGATCTACGGATAAACTCTTTACATTTTCAAAACTTTTGTTAATATCGATTAAATTCCTGTTTGATGTAGTCGATAAAATTCCTGTTATGGAAAAAACAGCTGTTACTATACCTGTTATGATGGAAAATGCAAGAAATGCCGCAAAAGCCATGGCACAATATTTTATTACTTTTTGGAATTCACTCATTTTATATCAATCCCCCCAAACATACATGTTGAATTTAAAAATATGATTGGTGCATTAGGGTCCGGTGATGTTCCTGCTTTATTATCAACACCGCCAAAAATAGGAACATTGGATACCTTTACTTTAACATTGGCCGGTACCAAAATATCAATACCGCCAAAAACTGCTGTTGCATTAATTACAATATCTTCGTCAATAATCGCATTTCTAAGATCCAGGTCAACACCACCGAAAATGGCATTAATGGTGGTACCCATGAATTTTTCTCCTGTTACCTGATATCTGTTTCCTGCAAAAATTGCGGAATGTTCTGCCGCACCGCCCTGGTATTTAACATCGATGTGAAGGCTTCTATCACCATGGAACATATTTTTAAATATCATACTAAATCCTATTAGTACAAATATAAAAGGTACAATTAATTTACCCATAACATTACCGTCAACGATACCCTGACTGGACATTAACAACATAATACCAATAATTAAACCTGCTAAATTGCTGACACGGAAACCGTTCTGTATTAAACTGATGGCGCAGGGTATGATAATAAATAATGTCCACCATCCGCGGAAGAACAATTCAAAATTCCATAAATTAAATGCATTTCCTGCAAAGCCAACTCCGATTAATATGAAGAAAAGTCCCCATAACATATTTGATGTTTTTATTCTCATAATAAACCTCCCAAAAACTTTTAATTAATTTGATGTCTTAATGATACTTTACGGCGGGGTTATTAACAAGTTACATTTGTCATGAGGTCATACTGTATTTTGTCATAAGTTTATAGGGATTCAAGAAAATAATACGGAATTTACCTCATTATCATCTCCTTGACTTTAATTTGATTATCATATAATATTTACATAGATATACAAAAATGGAATGATTAAACAGACAGGAGTATATTATGTATCATTTTATCATTAATCCAAAATCCCGGTCGGAAAAAGGAGCTAAAATATGGCATATAGTAAAAGAGGTATTAGATAAAAAAGAAGTATCTTATACATTCCATATTACCAGATATCCAAATCATGCGACTGAATTGGCAATGGAAATTTGCAGTACTTATTCCGGTATTAAAAATATTATAGTCCTTGGCGGGGATGGAACGGTTAATGAAGTGATTAACGGTATTACCGATTTTAATGATGTGCTTTTGGGTTATATTCCATCCGGATCCAGTAATGATCTTGCACGAAGTTTAAAACTGCCTAAAGATCCGGTTAAGAGCCTTGAGAATATTTTGTTCCCATCACGTTTTCAATATGTAGATATTGGGTTAATAAAAAGTTACGTTTCCAATTATAGCAGAAAATTCGCAGTAAGTTCCGGTATAGGTTTTGATGCGGCTATCTGTGAAGAAACCTTTCATTCCAAATTAAAAATATTTTTAAACCGTTACGGATTAGGTAAACTGACTTATATTATAATCTGTTTAAAACAATTAATATCCTGCCGGTTTATGGATGGAATGGTTACTGTAGACGGTGGTAAGCCTCAAACCTATAAGAAAATCCTTTTAATAACAAATATGATTCATAAATACGAAGGCGGAGGGATGCAGATAGCTCCGGCAGCTGATCCTTACGATGGAAAGTTATCCGTATGTATCGTTCACGGCGTATCCAGGCTTAGAATCTTAACTGTATTACCTTTTTTATTATTTGGTAAACATATTCATTTTAAAGGTGTTGTAACATTTAATTGCAGGTTACTTGATATAGAAGTGGACAATCCGTACTGGGTGCATATTGACGGGGAATGCCCGGATACTTTTTCACAACTTACAGTTTCATGTATTACGAATCAATTAAGGATTATAGTATGAAAAAGAAACTGTTCTGCAGTTTCTTCAGCCTAAAGCCCCGCATCCGAGGCTTGGGAAGAACAGCAAAAGAGGCTATTTTTTCCAAGTAACACCCAAAGGCATGGGTGTTATCGTCAAGCCGGCTTTCGATATGTATAGGAATTAAATAAATTTGACTGAATGTAAGGTATCGTTCTACTTTTTGGATAAATACCGGTTTGGGCCGGTTTTTTAGATAATTTACAAAAGAAAGAAGGGGTTTATATGAAAAGGGTTCTGTTAATATTGCCACACTTATTATTCTATTTAGTATTGCCACCGTATTGGTGCAGTTTGGTGCTTATTATTTTCTGAATTCAAATTACTTAAGTTTTGGTATAGCTGCAATAATCTGTTTCCTGTTCTGTCATATTCTTTTAGAACAGGTTTTAAATTATGAGGTTTGTTTCAGTTATACTTTACTGAATATTTTCTTATGCACTATTATCATACTGCTTTCCTACGTGGACAGTAAAGATTCCATTTTGTCTTTTCATCCCGATTTATTTTTATTCATCATAATTGACTGGTTTCTTCCTCTTGTATATTGTATGATACGCAATTTAGCGGACAGCTCGCTTAAGTATACGGATTTTAATGTTTTTTATCGAAATACCAATATTGTTTTCCTGATTTTCTATATAGCCGTTCTTATAATTTTTCTTTTTTTAAGAAATAATTCTTTTATTTCTTATTATACCGATATAAAATCCATTAATTATGTCCCGCTTTTATCTTTGGCAACCTTAATTGAAGATCATATATCCGGGTATTTTACACTGGCAGACTTAATAAAATATTTTGCTATGTGTATCGTACTGTTTATTCCTTTCGGATTTTATACAGCTTTACTGTTACGTTATCAAAACCGGCTGCTGCGATTTTTTGCACTTTTGCTTCTCCCTTTCGTTGTAGAAATTTTGCAATGGGCTTTTCTTCTTGGCAAAAGCGATATAGATGATGTCCTTTTAGGATTACTGGGAGGTTTTATCGGTACAATCCTTTATCATATCGTAAATCAGGTTTATCGTACCATTACTGATGAAGACTTCCTGTATAAACGGCCCCATTATCACTTTTATGGAAGTTCCATTCATTTCTAAATCTTTAAACTAAACTTTTATCAGGCGGAATTTAAGAATTCCAAAAATTCTTAAGTTCCGCTTCCATTGTATTAGCATTAACCAAGATATTAGGGTACCATTCTCTGGGGAACAAACCAGAGTATTGAGTTTGCCGGAACCTTTCGTCCAATAACAGTATAGCGCCTCTGTCATCCATGGTTCTTATGACTCTTCCGGCGGATTGCAATACCTTATTCATTCCCTGATATAAATAAGCATAATCAAACCCCCTGCCATTCCGGTTATCATAATATTTACGGAATAGTTCTCTTTCATTTCCTACCATGGGAAGACCGGTACCAACGATAACCGCACCGATTAAACGGTCATTTTTCAAATCAATTCCCTCACTGAAAATACCTCCCATTACGCAAAAACCAATTCTGCTTTTATCCGGTTCCAGGGTAAAGTCCAGTAAAAATTCTTCTTTCTCAATTTCTGTCATATTATTTGTCTGGATTACCATTCCTTCTAACTTTCCCTCTGCAAGTTCAGCAACTTGATTTAACATTTGATAGGACGGAAAGAAAACCATATAATTTCCTTTCTTGACACCGGTAAAAGCTATAAGGTATTCTACTATCTTTTCGTATTCATCCTTATTACGTCTGCTATATTTCGTACTTACATCACAGCCTATCATTAGAAGCCGATTTTCTGATGGAAACGGAGATGGGGCATAAACCGCATAATCTTCCTCTCTTCCCCCAATTGCTCTTTATAATACAGGATAGGTAACAGGGTGGCAGAAAAAAAGACCGCACTCTTCCCTTTCTCAAGGCAGGTTTTTAGATTATCCGATGGATCCATACATAATAATTTTATTCGGAATTCACCCTGCTCGTCGTAATCGGTATAGGTTATATATTTATCGCTGTAAATTTCATAAATACTAAGAAAATGGCGGATATCCATAAACAAACCAAGAATCTCATCCTTTCCCTCCGAATCCGAGAATTCAGTTAAATACTCTTCATATTCGGTCATAAGCCGCATGAGATGAAGTACAAAATCAGTTATGTCATCGATAACGGTGCAATTATCACAGTTTCTTTTTAACTTAAGTAAATCGCTGTTACAGGCTTCCAGCCGTTTTTCTAATTTGGGACCATTATAAGGTTTGGATATATGATTACTTGTTTCTATGGTTTTAACTATTTTCTTTACCGATAAAAATTGTTTTTTATATAATACCGCACTATACATCTCCCTGGCTCGGTCAACCAGATTATGTGACTCATCGATTAAAAAGATATAATCATTTTTCTTCTCCCCAAGAAAAAAACGTCTGAGATAAACATTGGGATCAAAAACATAATTGTAATCGCATATGACAGCATCCGCCCAGGTAGTTACATCCAGACACATCTCAAACGGGCATACTTTGTGTTTTTTTGCATAATTTAAGATTAAATCTCTGGAAATATCATTTTCGTTTATTAATAAATCATAAACCGCATCGTTTACCCTGTCATAATGGCCTTTGGCCCTTTCACAGGATACAGGGTTACAATCCGATTTATCAAGGATACAGATTTTTTCTTTTGCCGTTATGGTAACTGATTTACTTAAAAGACCGTTTTCTTTTAACTTCTGGAAAGTTTCTTCCGCTACCGTCCTCGTAATCGTTTTTGCCGTCAGGTAAAATATCTTACTAGCCAGCCCCTCACCCATAGCTTTTATTGTTGGAAATATAGTTGATATGGTCTTTCCCACACCGGTAGGGGCTTCAATAAACAGCCTTTTATCCCGCATTATAGTCTTATACACGTTTGTGACCAGTTCTTTTTGCCCATGCCTGTATGGAAAAGGAAACTCTAAGGTTTTTATGCTGTCATTTCGTGTACTGTTCCATCGTATCTGCCAGGCTGCCCATTTGCCATATTCGTCTATCAGATTCGAGAACCAGTTATCCAACTGTTCATAAGTAAAGGTTTCATGAAAATACTTAAGATTTTCCGATTCCAGATTGCAGTAAGTCAGCCTTATGCCTATTTTATTATGTTCATACAACCTGGCATAAATATAGGCATAACACATAGCCTGTGCCCGGTGTACGGGTACAGGTTCTTCCAGATGACTCAGCTCCATATATACACCCTTTATTTCGTCAATAACAATAGAGGGATCCTCGTCAGTTCTGCTGATAATACCATCCGCTCTCCCCTCCACGCACAGCTCAAAAGTTATGTCTTCGCGAGTGAGGGGTACGGTAATGCTTAATGGAAATTCCGCACTATATTCAGAACCCATCTGCTTTTGTATTTTCCGATGGATTCTGCTTCCTTCCTGCATCGCATCCGTATCCCTTCTTCCGCCTGTCCGATTATCAAGATCACCGGAACGCAGAATGAATTCAACCAGATTTCTTACAGATATTTTTATTTTATCTCCGTTATCCTTTTCCATGTAAATTTCCCCTATATTATTTATAAATCCGGTAAATGGTTTCGCAATCACTTAAATAAGGCACCTTCCATGATTTCCATTTCAGATGCCTGTTTTTTATGTTATATTTTAATAAAAAACCGGGTTACATAAATTCCGTATAATCTTCATCATCATCCCCGTACCGGCCATTTGCATAACCTTTCGTCCAGTCTATATTATTCGTTCGTCTATGCTTAAGCTGAGGTTTGTTCGGTCGTTCCGATTTTTTATTAATCTCCTGGCTTTTCTTTTGTATTGCCTTCTTTTCTCTTTCCAGACGTTTGATTGTTTCGAATTTGTCCGGCTGTTGTTCTTTCTCCTTATTTGGGGATGTTCTTGATCTGGAGTCACCCATTCGTTGGTCTTTTCCACTGCTATAGCCTTTGCCGTACTTATTGTCGTTGTCATAATCATTATCCTTATTGTAACCGCCACCTTTTAGATTCCTGGTTCTATTATTATAGCTGCCCGTTGTTCTGGTATCGTTGCTGTCTTTTCTGCCATAAGGCTTAGAATCTTTATTATAAGGTTTATTTTCCCTACTGTAAGAATTACTCGATTTGTTATCTTTATTATAGGGTTTATTCTCTCGATTAAAAGGTTTGTTGTCTCTGTTTCCTTGCCCGGTCATTCCGGTTTCACGACTAGTTCCTGGCCTGTGGTTATCGTTTAATCTGGCATTGCCACGATTATCTCTTGGTCTGCTATCATTAGCATTGGTTGTAGCCACTGAATGTTCTCCTCTCTTACTAGGTTAAATACAAGCAACTATGCAGTTACCTCAAGAAATCCATCGGATTTTGAGTTAGTCAGCGCCAATATATGCGCTTTTTGCATATTTGTGTGCATCGGTTCGTAAGAACCGTTGTGACTTAAATTGTCACAAATACAATGTGAATAGCCATAAATACATGATTCTCTTGTCAAATCTATTGTATATTTTATTCTATTTTTATATAAAGTCAATATATTTTTATCAAAAATAATTTATTTTTATGGATAGATTTACCTTGCAATTTAACGGTTTATCTGTTAAAGTCAAATTGTATGAAACAATGGAATGGAATCACCATTTTATTGCCATAATATTATTTGCCGGTATAGGAATCCTATTCATAGGCTTACTGAAAGAGAGGTATATTACAATGAGCGAACACGAACACGATTGCGGCTGTGGTGACGGTTGCGGTTGCGGACATGACCACGAACATGATCATGATCATATGAATGTAACTTTAACACTGGATGATGGTACAGATTTAGAATGTGAAGTTTTATGTATATTCCCAGTTGGAGAGAAAGATTATATTGCACTTGTTCCTGCTGAAAGAGAAGATGAAGAAGACGGAGAAATTTTCTTATATCAGTTCATTGAACATGAAAATGATGAAATTGAATTACTCAATATTGAAGATGATGATGAATTTGAAGCTGTATCCGATGCTTTTGACGAGTTAATGGACAGTGAAGAATTTGATGATATGTTTGATGAGGACGAAGAGGACGATGAAAATTAATATTCGTGAAACAGGCGAATATATTGAATCAGACCCACCAGCACTTAACTGGTGGGTTTTTCTGTTATAAGCCTCCGTTTAATTTCTTTCTGCCTTTTTTATACCGTTTAATAACACCTATCCGTGAACAACGAATACGCTTTTTAAGTGTTATATTGCTTATACTCTTAATTTTCATATAACTGACTCCCATCAGAGCAATTACCAATGGTTTATATGTATCTTTTCTTCTATATTAACCTCTTTCTGTTTTATCGTAACAGCATCCTCAGCCGGATATCCAATAGACAAAAAACATGGCATAATATAATCTTTCGGATTACCGATAACTTCTGCCAGATATTCTGTCTCTGCGGCCATGGGAATCCGCATGGAACAAGCCAGTCCTTCTGCCGCGGCTGCTAAAAAAATGTTCTCTATACAGCACCATATTGAGGCAAATCCATTCAGTGAACTTAAGGTTTTGGGTGCTAAAAGAGGGGACTTCTGTTTAAAAAAAGGCAATATCAGACACCCACTTTCAAATAACATGGAAAATTGTTTTGGAATTGCATCATAATACATCTTCTGCTGACACTCATCCTTAAGCCTCATAGAGTTCATAATAAAATCCAATCGTTTCCCGGAAACCTTTTTAGGAATCTTCTTTAGTACTTTTTCTATTTCAGTTTTATCATTTAACACAACAAATTCCCAATTCCGTAAATGATCATTAGTCGGAGCCTTAAGCCCTGCTTCCAGAATTCTCTTTATTACTTTCATATCCACCGGTTCCGGTTTAAAATCCCTGACCGTCCTTCTGTTCTTCACCGCTTCATAAAAGTCCATAATTTTTTCCCCTTATCATAGATTGTTCTATTTTATATTTAATGCTTTACATATTATATATTATAGCACATATGTTCTGTTATTACAATAAGTGGTAAAACGATTCATGTAAATGAAATGTGAAATGTTAAACGATTAAAATTTTTATAACTGGCAGATAAGTAAGCAAAAAACCGGTAAATATTTAAGTAAATTTTACTCTTTTACAGTTAGAAGTTTATTTTGGATGCAGTATTCTAAATCCAGTATTCTTTCTTTTTTTAATTCATCAAAATAAATAGTCAGCTTTCCCTGGTTATTGGCCTTAATCGTTCCGACACCATAGGATTTATGTTCTATTTTAGTTCCGGCTTTTAAGCTTTCCCGGTCCAATAACATCTCTCCAACAAATCTGGAACAGGATAATTCTTTATTATATCTTTCCTTTACGGAGTAAATATGAAGATATTCCTTGGCTCTGGTAACTGCCACATAAAATAGTCTTCTCTCTTCCTCCATATCCGCTTCCAGCATGGCTTTCCGATGGGGGTAATGCCTTCATTAGCGTCAACAATAAAAACAACTTTATATTCCAATCCTTTAGAGCCATGCATGGTAACCAAAGCTACACTGTTTTTATCCTGCTTCTGGTTTTGAACCTGCTTTTTTAATTCCACCTGATACTCTTCTATATGGCGAAACCACTCTTCATATGTTTTAAATTCCCTTGCAGAATCCTGCAATTCATTTAAAGTATCAATTAACTCTTCTGCTTTGATTCTTCGAAACGCTGCATATTCCGTAAGATAATCCTCATATCCGATACCTTTTCTGATATAATTAATGGCTGCAAAAGGGCTCATATTCTTTAAAAATTCCAGATCATATTCCAATTTATCAATCCGGTCTAACATCCATTCTTTATCCCCATAGTATTCCCGTAACTTTACGAAATCAACCTTAGGTTCCACAAAGCATTCCCGGTTTAAATAACGCTTCGGCCGGTTCGCTATTTGTAAAAAATAAGATCTGTCCCGGTAACCCATGGCTAATTTCATATAGGTTATGACGTTAACCGATATCCAATGGTCATATAAATTCGGTATCATATCTCTCATCTGAAAAGGAACGTTATATTCCATTAATTTATCAATTAATGCTCTGGGCTGGGTATTGGTGCGAAAGAGGATAGCCATATCGGAAAACGGAATCCCTATCTTATAATATTGCAGTATATTTGCAACTACCAGGCTGTTTTGTTCTTTTAATTCTTTAAAGGTTTTAATTATAACCTCCTGCCCGCCCTGTCTATTGGCATGGATATTCTTAGGAAACCGTTTCGTATTATTTTTTACAAGCCTGGCCGCACATTCCACAATCTTTTCAGTGGAACGGTAATTCACATCCAGCAGAACCCGTTTACCCTCCGGATAATCTTTATCAAAGTTCAGCATGATTTCCGGTTTTGCCCCACGAAAACGGTAAATCGACTGGTCGTCGTCACCCACGATGAATAAATTATTTTCCGGCAATGCCAAAAGCCTTATAATATCATATTGTACTTTATTAATATCTTGGAATTCGTCAATTAAGATATACTGAAACTTTTTCTGCCAGATAGCCAGGATATCTGCCCGCTCCTTAAAAAGCTCATAACATAAAACCAGCATGTCATCAAAATCAATTAAATTTGCTTTACGGAGCTTGCTTTCATAAGATTGATAGATTTTCTTGAATATTTCTTCAGAACAGTTTATGGAATAATAGTGCTCTAAATTCATTCTCTCGCCTTTGATCAGGCTGATTTCGGAGGTTATGTTTATTATAAATTCTTTCTCATCTTCGATTTCCATATCCAGATGTTCGATTATTTCCCGGAAGAATTGATTTTTCTGATCATCTCTAATAATGTTAGCAGCACTATAATGATAAGCATATTTTAAAATGGTAAAAAATACGGCATGAAAAGTTCCAAAGTTAACACCTTGTCCCCTGCCTCCAGTTAATCGGTAAAACCGTTCTTTCATTTCCTCGGCCGCTGCCTTGGTAAAAGTAATTACCAGAATATTCTGCGGGTTAACCCCGCACTCATTTATCAGATATTCCGTTCTTTTGGTAATTACCAGGGTTTTACCGGAACCGGGCCCAGCTAATACCAGCATAGGCCCTTTGTTATGATGAATCGCATTTAATTGTGACTGATTAATATCCATAGGTTCATTACCTGTTACTTAATTTATCAATTGCAAGCTTAATACGACGGATACTTTCCTCTTTGCCAATGATATTCATGATTTCATAAGCACCTCCGGGTGTGGACTGTTTACCGGATACCGCTGTTCTGACCGGCCATAAGCCCATACCGTTTTTAATACCTTTTTCTTTGATATATCCCATGATTACTTCTTCAATTCCGGCAACAGAATAATCATCAAGTGCCTCTAATAAAGGTAATTGTTCTTTGAGGATATTTAAAGAAATTTCTTCGTCGGTTTTCATTTTCTTATGAGTATACATGGAAGTGTCATATTCAGGCATTTCCTCAAAGAAATCAATCATATCTTTTATATCTAGGAATGTTTCTATTCTTGACTTTACTAAATCAGCAATCTTCTTTAACTCCAGATCTTTATGGATTACTTCGCGGATATAAGGAATTGCAAGTTCATAATAAGACTCATTGTCCATCTTTTTAATATATTCGCTGTTCATCCATCTAAGTTTTGCCATATCAAAAACCGCCGGAGATTTATTAATATGGTGGTAGTCAAATTCTTTTACTAATTCCTCTAAGGAAAAAATCTCTTCATTTGTACCGGAACTCCAACCAAGCAATGCAATGAAATTAACGATTGCCTCCGTAACAAATCCCTGCTCCAATAAATCTTCAAATGAGGAATGTCCGCTTCGTTTGGATAATTTTTTATGCTCCTCGTTGGTAATCAACGGACAGTGTACATAGATTGGCTCTTCCCAGCCAAACGCATGATAAAGCCTGGTATATTTCGGTGATGAGGAAAGATATTCATTACCTCGTACAACATGGGTAATGGACATTAAATGGTCATCTACTACATTGGCAAAATTATAGGTGGGGAAACCATCTGATTTTATTAAAATCATATCATCTAATTCTGCATTGTCTACCGTAATATCACCGTATATGGCATCATGAAAAGTAGTCGTACCCTCCAACGGGATATTCTGACGGATAACATAAGGAATACCTGCTGTGAGGTTTGCCTCAATCTCTTCTTGGGATAAATGTAAACAATGTTTATCATATTTTACAATCTCTTTATCCTCTTCTTCCGAAACTACACTCTTAAGGGTGCTTAATCTTTCTTTTGTACAGAAGCAGTAATAAGCTTCCCCTTTTTCAATTAATTGTTTGGCATATTCCATATAGATTCCGGTAGCCTGACGTTCACTTTGTACGTATGGTCCGCAGCCGCCGTCCTTATCCGGGCCTTCGTCATGGATCAATCCGGTTAATTTTAAAGTATTATATATAATTTCAGTCGCACCTTCTACAAATCTTTCCTGGTCGGTATCTTCTATTCTAAGAAGAAAATCTCCGCCCTCATGTTTTGCAATCAGGTATTCATATAATGCTGTTCTTAAATTTCCTACGTGCATTCTGCCGGTTGGACTCGGTGCATATCTGGTTCTTACTCTGTTCATGTTTATCCCTGCTCCTATTATAATCTATTTTCTATTTATTATCTTTCACTATGTTACCTGCTTTGATTTGTTTAAAAAAACTATATAGCAAATTTCAGGTTTATATAGGTTATAATATAATCTATGTACCAGGTTCTGTCAAGCCTAATCAGGCAGGCAGAAACCGGAAGAAACACGCTTTGCGAGTTTCTTCGGTTCGCGTGCGCGTTCGAATTATTGCAAGCAAGCTTGCTAATTCTCACTTTGCTTTCGCGGAAATTAAAAATGTTACCGTTCAGCCTTACAACTGGACAGTAACAAAGGATGCACAGAGATTATGCATACTGCTTAATCTCTATATCAGATTCGAAATAAATTTATAGCTGCATCTAATTCCACTGCATTTTCATTTAATACTACAGATGCATTTTCCAATGCATCTACGGAGTTGTTCTGCAGTTCAACGGTTTCATCCACGGAGTAAGAAGCTGCCAGAGTTTCCTCAGATATAGCGGAAATGCTTTCAACTGCACTTAAGGTTCCTTCTCTTGCTCCCTCCATATTTTTAATATTTTGTTCAATTACTTCCAGGTTATTAATCAAACGTTCCACACCAATACTCATGTTTCTAAAAGAGCTGATGGTTGTATTTACAATGTCATCCTGTCTGGCCACAATATTTTCTGCTCTTTTTGCCGTAGTAACCGTGTCCGTAGTCTGTGTTATAATTTCCTCCACAACTCTTTTAATTTCATTGGCGGCCTGTATCGACCCATCTGCTAATTTCCTTATTTCATCTGCTACCACTGCAAACCCTCTTCCGGCTTCGCCTGCTCTTGCCGCTTCAATGGAAGCATTCAGGGAAAGCAAGCTGGTCTGGTCAGCAATTTCATTAATGACTTTAATTATCTGCTTAATGGAATTTGATTTCGCCTCTAACGCAGTTATATTATCCACCACATATTTAGTAATGTTATTGGTAGCTTCCGACTGCTTTGTCAGTTCCTCCATTGTTGTGATACCTTTCGTAATTCTTTGTTTTGTATCATTCGTAACTCTTTGGATTTCGCCGATATTTTCATTCACCACGGTAATTTTTTGTGATAACTCATCCATTTGCATCAAGCAGCTCTGAGAATCCTCTGCCTGGCCGGAAATACCATGACCGATTTCATTAATAGCTGAAGAAATATTGGTACTTGTACCTGCTATGGCTTTAGAGGTTTCCTTTACATTACGAGCCGAATCGGAAACTAAGCGGCTGACCCGGGCAACTTTCTGTATCAGTCCGCGCATATTACCTAACATGTCCGTTATATTATTAGCTAAAACCGCAAACTCATCCTTTCGTTTTACTGTGACTGTAACGGTTAAATCCCCTTCCGAGATCTGTTTTAATTTTTTTGTGATACTTTGTATGCAGTTACTGATTCCTGTTGAGAGATAGGTACCCGTAATGATCGCAGCGATACAAGCTAAAGCAACTAATATAACCGTACTATATTTAATATCATTTGCCTGCTTCATAATATAGGCTTTCGGAATCAGGGCGCTGATGATTACACCTGTATCACCGACTTTACTGTATAGATACAGATACTCTTCCGATTTGTAGGTTACATATTCGGATCCACTTGCCTCTTTTGCTTTTACACTTTTCTTAAAATAACTTTCCGAACTGAATTTAAAGTCCTGATTATTTTTATCCGTACTGTTTAATAAAATTTCTCTTCCATCCGCTGTAATCAATCCCACTAAACTGTTTTTACCAAGATCCAAACCTTTTAATATAGAATCAATTGTTTTAGATTTGATATCAATAATGACACAGGCATTTTTTGCTTCGAAATTCTTTAATAAAGATAAGGAATAATCTTCTTTGGTGGTTCCTAACTTACTGTCCGTAAAGGAATGTTCCCCAATCCAGTAAGACTTCTTTTCCGTATTGTTTAGATACTCCCCTTCCTTTTCCTTTAACAGCTCATCGTAAAACCCATCCATGTTTTTATTTTTACTGGAAAATATCTTGACATCACTTCTGGTTATAATCTGAATGCTTTCTATAAATTGTTCCGACATTGCTTTTGCCATCATATCATTATTTACTGATGTCATTAAATTTGACATTTCCAAAGGTTTGGAATTATAAAGACCCAGGGCATAACCGGATATATCCTTATCTACTGTATATTGCAGTGCAACCGCATCTGCAGAATTCAGCCCGAAACCGATATAATTGGCTGTCATATCAATTGTTTTTTTCGTAGCCTGCTCATAGTTGGCTATTAAACCCTGGGAGGCTTTCGTATAGGATATAAGACCAAGCAGTAAAATAAATAATACCGGTATAATAAATCCAATTATCAGTTTCGTACGAATACCAAATTTTCCTGGTCCGCTGTTTTGCTTTTTAGACCTGGTTTCCATTTTCTTTTCCTTAAACTCAGGTCTTAAAGCCGTTACTCCTTCTATTAATTGTTTATGATTCCTCATCTTATTTATCCTCCGTATTTTATATTATGATTTGAGTATCAAAAGTCCAATATAATATATTGAATGCATACGAGCTTATATAGATATAATTTGTGAGGACTTTTGTCAGTTAAATCTTCTTTTGTTACTAAAAACTAATCTCTCTCTCTGTAATCAAAAAAATCAAAATCCGCAGGTTTTCTCTGTCCGGATAAATCCTGGCAGCATAATCCTACAAATGCTCCGGTAAAACGGCTGGGTTCCGTATACTCATCGGACAGGATACTGGCATCAAATACGGGTCCAAACTTTATCCAGTCTGTTTCATCTGTCGAATAATAAAACTGAAGCAGATGATAATCTACATCCACTTTAAGATAACAAGGATTGAAATCTCCCAGAGGTACCTTATCTGCAACCGGTTCATCAAAATTTCCGTTGTCACAGGTTGTAATACTTAATACCTTGCCTTTTTCCTCGTCAAAGGTGATATTTAAATAAAAATAATTATTAATGTCATACATGGCAATTAACCCCGCCATCTGCTGGAAAGAATCCGGGCTAAATTCCAGAGATGTTATTGCAGTATACTTAAAAGCCTGCTGGCGTCTGGCAATTAAACTTTGATGAAACTTAGACCCTAAGGATTCCCGCCCCTTAAGTCTTAAATACCCGGGGCGTTCCTTTAAAGATAACGAATCCTCAAAAGGGGGTACCCTAAGACTTTGGAAATGCATATTTAAAACTTCACTGTTAAAATCATCTCTTGTATTCATATCCGTCCAGATAACCTCATTTAAATCCGGTGCCGGTACGGTAACTTTAGGATTATTACCGCCCCCCTCTAAATAAATCCAGTCATCTTCCCTCCAGATCATTTTCTGGATAGCGGTTTCTCTTCCTAAAACACACCGTCCCCTGGACGGCAAAGGTCTTCCGCACAGGTGTGCCATATACCATTCCCCATTCTGTGTTTCCACCAGACTGCCATGACCGGCTTTCTGCAATTCTAATGCCGGGTCGTTCCAGGAGGTCAATATAGGGTTGTTAGGATGGACTTCGTATGGTCCTGTTATTTCCTTTGATCTTGCAAAGGTAACCGCATGTTTATAACGGGTCCCCCCTCTGCCGTTAATAAATAATAATATCCATTTCGTTGATATAGATGAGGTCCTTCCACCAGTCCTAATTCTGTGCCTTTAAATATATTAACCGCCTGTCCGACCAGTTTTTTTTCCTCCGCAGAATATTCCTGCAGCATAATACCGGCAAATCGGTTTTTCCCTTTTCTGTGATCCCAAAGCATATTCACCAGCCATTTTCGTCCGTTTTCATCGTGAAACAGGGAGGGATCAAATCCGCTGCTGTTTAGATAGATCGGTTCGGACCAATCTCCTGTAATATCCTTAGTTGTCACCATATAGTTATGTAAATCCCTTGCTCCTCCGTAACCCCATAGCTTTACATCGGTATAAATCAGATAAAAGGTACCTTTATCATAGGATAAGCAGGGTGCCCAAACACCCTCAGAGCTTCCCGCCCCCCGCATATCCAGCTGTGATATCCGGTTAAGAGGCCTAGCAATTAATTTCCAGTGAATGAGATCTTTGGATTGATGGATTTGTACCCCGGGAAACCATTCGAAAGTAGAAGTAGCGATATAATAATCATCACCGACTCTTAAGATGGAGGGATCCGGATTGAATCCTTTTAAAATTGGGTTTGTTATGGTTTTCATAATCATTTTCCTTTCTGTATATTATATATTTAAGTTTTTCTTTTATCATCAAAGCAGATTCTCTGAAATTTATTACCTTGCAAACTACTCGATCTACTTGATTATTTATCACTTTATTTTCCCAGATATAATAAATAGGGGCAGTCGCTAAATTCAGATACTATATTCCTTGCTACAATTTTAAACAAGTTCCATAAACCTGGTATTTCGCAACTGTCCCTTTTTCTGTTGTAAGAGTACAGGTTTTAGCCTTTTACGGACCCGCTGGTAAGTCCTTCTATAAAGTAACGGTTAAATATCATATACACTAATATCATAGGTACAATAGAAATCGCTGTTCCAGCCAGCATCAGATTCCAGGAAGATGCTGCTTCCCCCGAACTTTTTAAATTAACTACACCAACAACTAACGGCATTCTCTCCGGATTTGACAAGGTAAAAACCAACGGCATGAGGTAATCATTCCAGGCAGCTCTGAACTCCAGAATACCAATGGTAGCAATTAATGGTTTACATAAAGGGAAGATGATATGGCGGTAAATACCAAAAAAGGAACAACCGTCAATCTTCGCAGCTTCATCAATTTCATTGGAGATTGTTTTAATAAATCCTCTTGCAATAAACAGGTTAGTAACATTAAGTCCTAATACACGGATGATGATAACACCCCATAAAGATCTGTTCATATGAAATCCCTTGGCAATCATCAGGGTCGGATATAAGGTTAAACTTCCAAGGGATACAAACATGGAGGATATAACCATGGCAAACAGTATCTCTTTACCCCAGAATTTTCCTCTCTCAAAAACATAACCGGATACAGTACAGGATATAATGGTACCGGTCACGATAAAGAATGACATAAATACACTGTTAAAGGTATATCTGCTGAAGTTACCCAATTTCCAGGCCTGGATATAATTGTCCAGTACAAATTTCTTCGGTATAATACGATTACCGCTTGTGAGTATTTCCAGATTACCTTTAAAGGATGCCATAAATGTGTAAAATACCGGAAATATTGCAACAATTAATGTAATAATCAATATGAAATATATAACCGTGTTTCTCATTATTTTCTTTTGGCTTCCAGGCATAATTCTCCTCCTATTCTGCTTTCATTTTTTTACTAAGCTTTAAATATACCAAGGTGATTAATCCAAGGAAAATGCCGGTTATGATAGCCATCGCAGATGCATAACCGATCTCCACAGCCCGTCCGGAATAACCGAAAAAGTACTTAAATACATAGGTCATAACTACTTCCGTCTGTCCAGCGGGTTGTCCGTTGGTAGAAGCCAAAACTAAATCACTTACCTTGATACTTCCTACGATGGCCATAAGTAACACAACTTGAAAAATAGGAGCTATCATTGGGAGTGTAATACTGAAAAATCTTCTGAAGCCGGATGCACCGTCAATATTAGCACATTCGTATAATTCTTTTGGTATGTTCTGTAGAGCCATCAGGAAAAATATCATGTTAATTCCCACTGACTGCCATACGGAGGCCATAATCAGAACCGACATGGCAGACCATTTATTCCCGAACCAGTTAATAGGTCTGGTAATGAGACCGATGTCCTGAAGCATACCGTTGATTACCCCCTGGTATGCTGCAAACATAAGGGAAAATATAAGTCCTATGATAGCAGTACTCATAATAGACGGTAAAAATAACATTACTCTGAAAAAACCCGTTCCTTTTAAACGCTGGTTTAAAAGGACTGCTAATATTAGAGCTAACGGTATTTCAATAATTAACTTACCTACATAAATCATTGTATTGGCTAATGATTTCCAAAATGCAGGATCTCTCATAAATAATCGAATAAAATTATCAAATCCTATAAACTGACCGGCTGTAAAACCATCATATTTATAAAAAGCGTAACGAAGGATATAAATAATCGGTATATATGTAAAAATAAAAAATCCAATTAGCATGGGTAATACCATCAAAAATGCCTGAACCGAATCTTTACTTAAGCCTTTCTGCTTTTTATGTTCCAACTTAAGAGACTTAACTTTATCTGCTTTCATCTCAACACCTGTTGCATCCTTTCATATCATATTTCTTTTGGTAAGTTTACACCCTGAGTGATAAGAAAACCCTGCAGTTCCTTAATATTAATTTCTTTAGGAGCAACCTTATCCTTGCAGGCAATTGATGCCGCACCGCCTGCTGCCTGCCCGGTGAGCATACATGCTGAGATTCCTCTAATGGTACTCTCCGCAACATGGTCTGCTGAGATACATCTTCCGGCTACCAGTAGATTATCTATATTTACCGGTATTAAACTTCTGAAAGGGATTCGATAGGATTTATCTCCTTCAACAGGGACAAAGATATGTCCTTTATAACCTAACCCCTCCATTTTGCCGTCCCCGTCCATAAATGCATCCGGTGCCAACATGTCGTAAAACTTAGGATATACGGCGATTACATCTTCAAATTTTGTATCTGCTTCAATATCTTCCTTCGTCAGGCGGTATAACCCTTTTATTCTTCTGCTGTCCCTGAAACCAATCTCTGTTGCAATGGAAGCAAGTTCAATATTTTCAAACCCCTCAAAATGAGTTTTCGCGTATTCATAAAATTCCATGATATATTGTCTGCATTCCATCTCACCTTTTGTAAGGTCATCCACATCCGTAGGATCAATCCCATAGGAGCAGGGATAGTTTATGTAAGATACCTGGCCTCCGGCAGTAAGACGTCCAAAAGGTAAATCCTGACGTTTACAGTTTAATCCGGTCTTGCCAGCTCTGTAATCTTCTTTAAATTTCTTTCCTATTTCTTTTAACTTATCTCCGCCATCGGTAAGTTTTTTAACGTTTACACCGGCAATTCTGAAATTTAATGTGCCGGGCTGGCATAATCCGTCTAAATCCCTGCCCTGTTCAAAAGGAACTCCTGCACTAAATGCCACGTCCCCGTCTCCCGTACAGTCTATGACAACTTTCGCTTTGATTGCTAACGGACCTTTTTTACTCTGTATGATTACACATTGAATTGTGTTATTTTCAACTATTACATCATTAACAAAAGAATGAAACTTTATTTCAACTCCCTCACTGGTAAGGAATTCATCCAGGAATACTTTTAAATATTCACTGCTGAACCGGATGGGAGAATTTATCCTTATATCGTGGGATCTGCCATATTTCATAAAATATTTTGTTTCAATTTCCGCATAAATACCATCTGCTTTAAAATCAGTTCCGAAGAAAAAATGGTTACAATTTTCAACATAACTTCCTGTAATATTTCCACCCAGAAACCCTCTTTTTTCTAAAAGCATTACACTGCTGCCGCTTCTTGCAGCAGCAACCGAAGCGCCAATACCGGCCGGGCCGCCTCCTACGATAAGCACATCTACTTCTTTTGTGATATCCACATGTTTTTCCTGAATTGTGACTTTCATGATTATTCTCCTCCATTCGCAATCCTGCCTGTATACAAGCGGCTTTCGACACTATATCTATTTAATATCCGATAATCGGCTTAAAAATAATATCATACTTAAACCAATTATCGGATCCTATAAAAATCAGAATATTACTACTTTTTGGTACTTACCTTAATAATTTAACTTTACATCATTCATTTACTTGATTGCTTTGCTAGCTTATCCGTTTTATTTCTTTAAACTTGCCAATACTTCAGGAGTAAGTTCAAAGGATTTTAATAGTTCAGGGTCCAGATCACCTAATGCTTTATTATAACGGTTATCCAGGTCTGCCAAAACATCTTTTACATCTTCGTCACCGAAACCTCCGGCAAAGAATTTCATAATTGTTTCTCTGTAAGCATCCCCCTCAACCGTAACGTTAGAGTCCGGGGATGGTAACATTAAGTTCTTTTCCGGTACATCGGAGAATTCTGCAAAACCTTTTTGTGCCGGTTGTGATTTTGCCATATCAATGGCCTGCTGTCTGTAAGGAATGTATAGGGATTGTTCATACATTTGAGCCATATTTTCATCGGAATAGAAGAATTTCATAACTTCCAATGTCTTCTCCGGCTTATCAAGACCGGCTGCCCCTACTCCTAAAAGGGAAGTTGCGTCAACAAATTCCTTATATTTTGGACCGTCTTCCGTATAGGATGGCACAGGGATAACTTTCCAGTTGCATTTTGCAGGAAATTGTTCGTTGTAAACTGCCGTATCAAAACTTGCACCTACAATCATACCAACTCTTCCTTCTGCAAATTGTGCTCTTGCGGCATCCGCATCCAAACCTTCAAATCCGGGGAATACACTTCCGTCATCAACCATTCCTTTAATTGCTCCTACAACCGGTGCAAATGCGGAATAATCAAATTTCATGGTTTCCCAGTTAAAGCCTAAATGTCCTACATTCTGTGCATTTGGCCTGGTAATATAACTGCTTATCATCCAGTTCGACTGTAAACCTAAGATCCAGCCATATTCTTGTCCGTTACCTTTTTCCGTAATAATTTTTGCATCTTCTCTTACTTCATCCCAGGTTTTCGGATATTCGGTAATTCCCGCTTTTTTGAATAAGTCATCATTAACGATAAATTTAAAAGTTGTTAAATTATAAGGTAATGTATATACCTTTCCGTTAATTATGTGCTGATTGTTTACCAGACTGCCTTCGTATTGGGAAACGAATTCGTCACCACCGGGAAGATCCGTGACAGGGACTAAATAACCGGCGTTAACAAAATCTAAAAGAAATTGTCCGGATGGCTGGAATAATTCCGGAGCTTCCCCTGCTGCAGCGGCAACTTTCATAGCATCCATCCAGTTTGAACCATAAACTGTATACTCGATTTCAATTCCTTTTTCTTTACCAATTGTGTTGTTGAATTTTTCAATCTGCTGTAATCTCAGTTCTTTTTCATGGGCATTAGAGGACCATACACGGATTTTTTCCATTTTTACATCGGAGGTTTTACCATCTGCTGTGCTTGTACTGCTTTCCGCCGACGTATCGGTAGAAGCAGTACTGCCGGTATCTTCTTTTTTGCCGCAGCCCGACATCAAACTTACTGACATTATACCAATAAGAACCATAGCTAATACTTTTTTTACTGATTTTTTCATTTTTTTCATCCTTCTCCTTATCTTAATTTGTAATACAATCGTTAATGAGAATTATTACCTTAATGTATCTATTAAAGTTTTTCTTCATTACCTACTCCTCTATTATATCTATTATCCCTTAAAACGTAAGATAGAATAATTATCAAACCGGGCAGCAGATTTTTATCATTAATTCATTGAATGGTATTATATTTTATACACCTTATCATTTAAGGACTATTATGGTATAATTTATTAAATGAATATAGATTGACTTACTTCGTGACCATGCAGTCACTGCGGTTCTAAGAAACATTGCAGGTATGCAACTGCATGCTTGCATTTAGGCTTACAAAATATGCAGAAATATAGATGTTTCATAAAATGCATATTGGGGCATATTTTCCAATACTTTGCGCAGATCAACTCGAAATTCAAAGAATTTCTCAGGAATACTGAATACTACCATACTTTTATTATAGGAGAAATCATGGCACTCACAATCATAATTATGATGCTTTTTTCCGTAATTCTCGTTATAAGGGATTACAAAAATAAGTATACACTTTTATTTATATTAATGATAATTGGCATGAGTATATCAATCTTTACCATAGTTATGGAAATCTATAGAAGCAGTAATTATCTGGTACCTTCTAATTTTATTTACAGCAGTATCGAATACAAAATGTTTTTAATAATAAGTAAAATCTTTAAATTACCATTATCCAGCCTGCTGATAGTTAGGAATTTAGGAATTTTTATTTATTTATTGGCAATTATGTTTTTTGCTTTTTCTTTTAACCGAAGTGTTAAAAGCAGTAATCCCAATGTAAAACATGTAAAACATATCATAAAATACATAGCGTTAATAACATATCCTATTTTATATTTTTGTTTTTATCATCCCGATTCGGCTTACAGGATATATTTATTTATGCAATCCTTAAAAGATAACGGACAGCAGGCAGTATGGGTAAATTTTATCACTGCAGTTGATTTTATTATGGTATGTATCGCTTTTATCTATTTGGTTTATCCGATTGGATTTTTATTAAAAAACTACATAAAAAACCAGATCACCTTTTTTTCAGAACAGCTTTTAGGACTGTCCATATGTTTAGGTCTGTTAAATACTATTTTCTTTTTTGTATTTTTTACGGGTATATTTAAAACTTCCGTAAACAGTGTATTTAAAACAGCTTTCTGGCAAAGTAAACTAATCAGCGTTGTACCAAGGTTTTATGCTACTCTGATGCCGGTTATGACCTTTTTTATTCTGCTGATTATTTTATATATACTGATTCGTTATAAATCCAACAATATTATGGCAGGTTTTAAAGAGCGGGCGATTAAGAAAAACCTGAATATGTTAAATTCGAATTTAAAAGATGTCCTTCATTCCAATAAAAATATTATGTTTACCATGAAAATACTAGCGGAAGAGGCAATTAACGGCTATGGCACGAAAGCAAGTTTAGATACCCTGCATAAAATCCTGGAATTAAGTGACAATCATATGAATGCTATCTCTAAAGCATTGGATAATATAAAAGAATTAAAGGTTAAAACTTTAAATTATAATTTTATTGATGCTATTGAGTCTTCTTTGAAAGAAGTCGCAATACCCGATCATATTATTCTTGCGAGACATTATAACTATACCCCGGTTAACTGTAATTTCGATATGTACCATATGACACAGGTTATAAACAATCTTTTATCTAATTCCATTGATGCCATTAACAGCAGTCATAGTGAACGGGCTTATATAGATATAACGGTTGATGCCAGCAGCGGGTGGATTTATTTTTCCATTAAAGATACCGGCTGCGGTATACCAAAGAAGATGTTAAAAAAAATATTCAGTCCTTATTTTTCTACTAAATCCAAACAGAACAATTGGGGTATCGGCCTTTCCTATGTATATAGAGTAATTAAATCACACTTCGGTCATATTCGAATAAAAAGCAAACCCGGAGAATTTACTATCGTAGAAATCTTATTGCCCAGAGAAATATAATATAATTAAAGCAAAATGAGGAATTAAAAACCCGCTTCACAATTCCCATAAGGTAATAAGATCATAAATACGCTTTTGTTATGTTATGATAAAGTTTTTTTAAGAAATGGGCCTTAAGGCGGATTGGAGAAGTATTTCAAATGGACAAAATTAAAGTTTTAATTGTTGATGATATGAAAGATATCAGAGAATATTTCAGCATGATTTTATCTAAGGAAGCTGATCTAGAGGTAGTTGGGATTGCATCTTCCGGTTTGGAAGCGATTCAGTGTGCCAAAGAATTAAATCCGGATGTTATTCTTATGGATATTCAGATGGAAACCAGGACTGCAGGTATTGATGCTACCAATGCCATTAAAACGATTAAACCAAATATCAGAGTTGTAATTTTAACCATACACGAAGAAGATGAATTTTTATTTCAGGCTTATTGCGCAGGAGTAATGGATTATATTGTTAAAACCGATTCCATTACCCAGATTATTAATTCCATACGAAACGTCTATATTAACAAACTCATGCTGCGGCCGAATATAGCTGAAAAAATCATTGATGAATTTACCCGCCTAAAAACCCAGCAAAAAAGCTTATTATATGCCTTTCATATCATTTCTAAGTTAACCAACAGCGAGTTTGAAATATTAAAATGTTTTTATGAGGGAAATAGTTATAAAACAATTGCCGAGACCCGGTTTGTATCCCAGGCTACGATTAAAAGCCAGGTTAACAGTATCCTTAAGAAATTCGAAATGAAAAATATGAAAGACGTAATAAAATTATTAAATTTGGTTAATTTTTCAGAAATTATCAAAGACCGCTATTAATTCTATAAGAAACTACATACATTAATGGGTTTTACCCCTTGTTTTCTATACCAATGGGGAATAATATTAATTTATTATAATGAAAGACTCTTATAAAATTCATTATTAAAGGTAATAATAGGGAATTACGTAACAAGTTTATTGTAGGACCGGTTCAAAGAACTGTGAATTTTTGTAATCTCCCGAAATTGGTTTGAACGGTAATCTAGATTATAAAAATCAGAAAGAGGTGTACGAATATGTATCAGGCAAATGAGAAACGTTATGATAGTATGCATTATAACCGCTGTGGGAAAAGTGGTCTGAAGCTTCCTGCTTTTTCTTTGGGTTTATGGCATAATTTTGGTTCCGTTAATATTTATGAAAATATGGTGGACCTGGTAACCACCGCCTTTGATTTGGGCATTACACATTTTGACATAGCTAATAATTACGGACCAAAGCCGGGTTCAGCAGAAGAAAATTTCGGTAAAATTCTTAAAAATGAATTTAGGCCTTACCGGGATGAATTAATTATCTCCACAAAAGCCGGTTATGACATGTGGCCGGGACCTTACGGAGATTGGGGAAGCAGGAAATATCTGGTGTCCAGTCTGGATCAAAGTCTTAAGAGACTTGGACTTGATTATGTGGATATCTTTTATCATCACAGACCGGATCCGGAAACTCCTTTGGAAGAGACGATGGGAGCCCTCGACCATATAGTCCGTTCCGGCAAAGCTTTATATGTTGGTTTATCTAATTACAATGCAAAAGATACTGCCAAAGCTGCAAAAATTCTGAAAGAATTAGGGACTCCCCTTTTAATTCATCAACCAAACTACAGTATGTTTAACCGCTGGGTCGAAGAAGATCTTCTGGATGTATTGAATGAAAACGGAGTAGGCAGTATTGCTTTTTGCCCGTTAGCTCAAGGGCTGTTAACCGGTAAATATCTGCAGGGTATTCCTGCTGATTCCAGAGCAGCCGATCCCAGAAGCAGATTTTTGAATGCTGATTCTGTTACGGAAGAAAAAGTTGAAAAGGTAAGAAAACTGGATGCCATAGCAAAAGAACGTGGTCAAAGTATGGCACAGATGGCCCTTGCCTGGGTGCTTAGAGGAGGCAGAATTACTACTGCATTAATTGGTGCAAGCAAATCTTCCCAAATAATAGAAAATGTGGAAACCTTAAAAAATCTTCTTTTTACGGATGAGGAATTAAATGCAATTGAAACAATCTTAGGTTAAGAATCCTGTTACTTTAGTTAGGTAATTGCAAAACCGTATAGATTTCTGAATATACCATACAATTAATACTTGTTTCTGGCTTTCGTTGTCTTTTGGGCAAGATTCGGCTCTGAAATTGTATTAATTGTATCGTATATAATTATATTATTCTTGTTTCCCAATTACCTGTCTCTTACTCATTTATCAATAAAATTCGCTCATATAGTCTTCAATACTAAGACCGCTGTTCATAATATCCATCATGGTAGATGTAAACATAAATACAAATAAAATTATAGCAATTACGGAGACAATCAGGCTTGCTCTGGCCCAATTTTTTTTACTTTTTGGTGTATCGCTTCCAAAAGCCCATACAAACATCATAACAATATAAATAAAAATTCCAACGATAGGAATGAAAGGTAACAACATGGTTCCCATCCAGTTACCGAATGAAATCGGTTTTTCATTTCCAACACTTTCTGTTTCCGTACTCTGTTCTCTTCCTATTGAATAATCCTCCTGGCGGATTGGTATATTTTCACGGAAAGAAGTTCCGCAATATTCACAGTAGTTCGCATTTTCATTCGCTGAACTTCTACCGCAAGCTTTACAAACCATTTATTATCTTCCTTTCTTATCTGTACTTTTTCCCTCTGTTAACCATCTTATCTATTATAACACATTCAAACAAAAATCCAAATAAAAATATTATGAAACGTTAAAAGGCCTTGATATACTAAGATTCCAGACAATGGTAAGTTAACATGGTCTTAATCTTAAATATTCAAAGCCCAATTGAATAAAATCGTTTCATTGATTTATGGAAATCTAACCTTTTGCAGCTCCAGCCAAATTAAATCCTTTTGACATATAATTCTGAGATAAAATATATAGAATAACGGATGGAAGAGCATAAAGAACAGAATACGCGGCAAGCTGACCATATGCAACCATTCCGTAATTACCGAAGAATTGATAAAGTTTTACAGATGCAGGGAATTTTTCCAGGGTTTGCAGTAAGATATAAGGAACAAAGAAATTACCCCAGCTGCCGGAGAATGTAAATATCGCAGTAACACAAATACCCGGAAACATTAACGGTGCTATAACTTTTCTTATACTTGTAATGGTGGATGCTCCATCTACCTTAGCAGCTTCTTCCAACTCAATAGGCACTCCGTCCATATAATTTTTCATTAACCAAATACCATAGGGTAAGGATGTTGCAGTTAAAAATAAAATAACGCCAATAATACTGTCATATAATCCGATGGATAAGAAAAGCTTAAATACTGGTACCATAACAGTTGTCATAGGTAAAGATGTCATAAAAAGTATTGTATAAAGAAACATTTTCCTGTAACGCAGTTCGTATCTGGATAAGGGGTAGGCCGCCAGCCCCGCTATTATTACTACCAAAATCGATTGAACCAGTGAAATAACAAGTCCAATTGCAAAACCCCTTAAATTTGCATGATCCGCCAGCACTTTCCTATAATTTCCGATTGTCCAGAATAGGGGTATTTTTAAAGATTGTGCAGCATTCGCATCAAATGAAGCAATTATAACCCACAATAAAGGTAATATAAATGTAATAGAGAGAATTGCAAGAATAAGGTAGGGAATTGTTTTTTCCGATCTCTTTTTATTCAAAATACCACCTCCTCTATTCTTTAGTAAGTCTTGTGTAAGCAACACTAAAAATAATACCTATAACTAAAAGTATCATAGAGATTGCGGTTCCGTATCCTAATTGATAACTTACAAAAGCCTGTTTATACATAAAAATCGGTAATGTTAAAGTCTTGGTTCCCGGACCACCGCCGGTCATGGTATAAATTAAGCCAAATACACCTAAGGTGGAGAGTGTATTAAGCATGGTATTGGTAGCAATTGTATTTTTAATATTGGGCAAAATAATACATATCAACTTTTGGAACCTGCCGGTTCCATCCACTTTAGCTGCATCTTCGATATCACTTGGAACCCCATCTAAAGCCGACTGGAAATTCATCATGGAAAATGCCGTACCATGCCAAATATTTGATAAAACAATCGTAAGCATTGGGAATTTATATAACCACTCAACCGGCTTAAGATGTATCGATTGCAGAATTGCATTTAAAGTACCGGAATCCATGAAAAAGGTACTGCAGCATAATGCAACCACAATCTCCGGCATTACCCATCCTGCCAATATGCAAGGACCTGCAAAGCTGCGGAAAATTTTATTTTTATTTTTCATAAGGATAGCCAATGTAAAACCTAAAACCTGCTGACCGATTAAACTTCCTATTAAGAAAATCAGTGTATTTAAAATACTGATTTGTACCGATGGATCTTTAAATAACTTTCCATAGTTTTCTAATCCGATAAAATCAAGAGTCTTAGCATTTTCCCCGGTCAATGCAAGATTTGTGAAAGAATAATAAACCGTTAAAAGTATTGGCAGAACAAAGAATACTGCAAGCATAATTACAGCTGGAATCAGTAAAACTGACTTCTTGGCTTCTTCTGCTAAAATGCCTTTCTTAGATGCATTTACCGCTCTCATCACTTAAGCCTCCTTTCTTTTTATTACTATATATTTAGAATTAGGGTGTCATAAGGTCAATTTAAAATTGTGGTTCGTCAATTTGCACAATATCGGAGTTTCGCAATTACTTGCATTACTATATATTATTATACATAAAATTCTAGAAATTTGGTAAAAAAATGAGCGGTTTCCGGTTGCAGCTAAACTGGCAACGTTATACCGCCCACTTGAATCTTATATATTATTTAGAAACAACATTATTTTCTCCAACCGTTCTGGTTACATCTACAGCATAGGTTGCCATTGCATCTTCCGGGCTTGTACCGGATACAACAGATTCAACCATTGTCTGGATACTAGTGGAAACTGCAGAATATTTACTATCCTTAGGTCTGAAAGCCGCATCTTGTAAGAATTTAGTGGCAGTAGCTATGAAAGGCTGTTTTGAATATCTTTCATCCTCCGCAATATCTGCTCTTGTTCCAATGCCGCCCGTTTCAATAATAGCATCAATATAAACGGAGGGTTCCATTAAATGTTTAATAAATTCCATAGTGATGTCTTTGTTATCGGATTTAGCTGGAATGGACCACCCCCAGCCACCTGCTAATGTAACGGTACCCGAACCGTCACCATTTTCCGTAGGCATCGCAGTGAATCCTAATACAACTTTATATTCCGGCCATGGTGATGCACCAGTTTCCAGATAATTACCGGTAATCCAATTACCATCTAATGATATTGCAAGCTTACCTTGTGGTAAGTATTCTCTTGCTGAAGTATTACTAGCCTGGCCATTTAAAACTTTCGATAATGGAGGTCCGAAATTGTTTTTATAAATATTATCAAGGAATGATAAGGAATCTAAAATACCCTGGCTGGAGATCACCCATTTGCCGGTAGATTCATCTATTAATTTTTCTCCTGTCCCATAAAGGAGCATTTCATATGTTTGCATGGAAGTAGCTTCACCTGTAGCTACAGCTGAGTTGCACCAGAAAGGTATTACATCAGGGACTCTATCTTTGATTTTCTTACAAGCGGCAAGAATATCATCCCATGTCTTTGGATCCCAATCTTCCGGTAAACCGGCTTTTTTGAAGATTTCTTTGTTATACCACAAGCCACGGGTATCGGTAGTAAACGGAACACCATATACTTTGCCATCTGCAGCAGTAACACCCTCTTTTAAAGAATCATAATAAGAACCATCTGTCCAGTCCGCATAATCTGCCAAATAATCGTCTAATGGAGTTAGGTATCCTGCTTCAACATCTGTTGCAAGCTGGAAAGTATCCTCTGTCACTAAGTCAGGCGCTGTTTCTTCTGATTGTAAGGAAAGTGCAATTTTAGCAAAGTAATCACCTTCGGAAGCAGTGATAGGAGCAATATTTAGTTCACAGCTGTCTTTTTTGTCAAAACTGTCATAAGCAGTTTGCAGCCATTTCCATGTTGAACCGTTTTCGCCTTGGCCGTCATCCCTGAATGTTACGGTTATAACACTTTTTGCAGCTTCAGTAGGTGTAGCACCAACAGTACTTTCTATTGTATTTGTGTCAGTCGCTGCTGTATTTTTGTTACCTGCAGAATTTGATTTACTGCATGCCGTTAGTGTTAAACCCATTACAATCACCAGCAATAAGCTTAATAACTTCTTCATAGTAATACCTCTCCTTTTTTTGAAACTTTGGGAGTTTATTAATCATTTGCCACTTATTATATAACCCAAAGATTTACTGCCAAAATCTCCTCCTCTGCACCATTTTTATAATCCAATTATGATGCTAGGCTGCCCCTTTCCATTCTCTCAGGTGATACCTTTATCAATATCACCATTATAACCTAACATAGTCTGAATTATTTATCAATTTTTCCATTTAACGGATGGAAACATAATACCTTACGGCCAGCTGATAAATCTTTCATTTCCGGCCTGGTCTTCCTGCATTCCTCCGTAGCATAAGGACAACGGGGAGCAAATTTGCAATAAGTGATTGCATACTCTTTGTCCTCTGTATCCGGCATTACTAAATCCTGATCCCATTTTTCTCCTACCCTTGGTACTGCATTCATCAAAAGCTCCGTATACGGATGTGCCGGATCGTCCATGATCTCTTTTGCCTGGCCGTATTCTATCAGGCAGCCTCTGTATAATGTTGCAATATAATCCGATACATAATAAGCAGTCGAAAGATCATGGGTAACATAGATAAAGGAAACATTGTACTTATCCTTCAACTCTTTAAACAGATTTACAATATTCATCTTCATAGATGCATCAATAGCAGCAACCGGTTCATCAGCTATAATTAGCTTAGGTCTGGTAATAAGAGCTCTGGCTATGGATACTCTTTGCAGCTCGCCGCCTGAAAACTGGGAAGGATATTTTCCCTTTACTACCTCAAGTGACATACCTACACTTTTCAGTGTATCATCAACTAACTTTTCAGCTTCTTTATAATTTTTAGCAATCTTTAACCGAAGTGCGGTGTTAAACAGATAAGTATCCACTGTTTTACGCATGGAAAAAGATTCATAGGGATTCTGAAATATCGGTTGCACGTCCAGTCTGAATTGAAAAGGATTATATCCTTTATGATCTTTATAAGATCTTCCGTTAAGAATGATGTCTCCCTGATCAGGGTCATGAAGACGCAGGATCATCTTACATAACGTAGACTTACCACAGCCGGACTCACCTACTATGGAAAGGATAACCGGTTTACCGGCATCGATATCAATGCTGACTTCATCCACAGCAGTAAGTTTCTTTTTGCTGAGCAATCCACCTATTTGAAAAAATTTACTCACATTTTTTATTTCAAGTAATTTTTCTGACATCTTACACCACCCCTTGTTCAGTAAATGGCAGGCTGCGAAACGCCCTTTTTCAACTTCACGAAACTTTGGTACCGATTTTTTACATTCTTCGGTTGCCTTTGGACAACGAGGTGCAAACCTGCAACCCGGAGGCGGATTGGTGAGTGCCGGCGGCCTTCCCGGTATACCTGTTTTCTGGCTCTTGTCACCTACTCGCGGCAGCGCGCCTACCAGCATCCTTGTATACGGATGTATTGGTTTATTAAATATATCTTCTGTTTTACCCAGCTCAATCATACTTCCGGAGTACATAATACCCATACGGTCTGTGATCTGATAATGAACACCCATATCATGGCTTACGATTACCATGGTGTTCTTTAACTGCTTTTGAAGACGCATTAGCATCATAAGTATTCCTCGTTGTACAACAACGTCAAGAGCAGTGGTAGGTTCATCAGCAAGAACTACATTAGGCGACATAAACGTAGCCAATGCAATAATAACACGTTGTCTCATACCTCCTGAGAGCTGAAAAGGATATGCATTCAGCAAATCCGGAGAAAGACTGAGCTCTTCTAAATAAGCAGCAACCCTTTTTAATGTCTGTTCTTTCGTTTCATTCTTTTTATCGGCTTTCGGAATAGAATCCAAAAACTGATTCTTAAGCGGAACGATGGGGTTTAATACACTCTGTGCTGCCTGTGGTACATATGAAATATTATTCCACCAGGTGTTTCTGATTTGGCCAGTTTCATATGAAAAATCTTTTCCGTTTTTCTGACCGCTAAGGATAAGTTTACCTGAGTCTACAACCAGAGGAAACTCAATAATATCATACAGAGCTTTTAAAAGTGTAGTCTTACCACAGCCTGATTCACCGGCTATTCCGAAAATTTCATTATCATATATTTCAAAATCCACATCATTAATAACATGAACAGGTCCGTCTATCGTTGTATATGAAGTGGATAAATGGTCTATTTTTAACATCTACTACCTTCCTCTCTTCCTTGATAAATAATCATTATAGCCTGTTATGAGGAGAAACAGTCCGATAAACATTACAGCCGTAGCTACGATCGGAGAGCCTATCCAGAACCACTGCTTCGTAAAGATAGCATTACGGTCTCTTGCCCATTGAATCATATTTCCCAGGGAGATCAGATTTCCGGGTGACAGACCCAGAACTGCAAGGCTTGATTCGGAAGCTATAGCAGCCAGAGTAGCATTCATGAAGTTGGAAAGTGCCCATGTAAGAGCATAGGGGAGAATCTCTGTTACAACGACCTGAACGGTGCCCTCTCCTGAAAACCATGCCGTATGAATAAAATCTCTCTCACGCATGGAAAGAGCCATGGAACGGATCTGACGGCTCGGCCAGGCCCAGGCGAACATAGCCAGTACCAGTGCCATTACAAAAACCGTAGAAGTTCCTTTCATAAATGAAGTCATCAATATTAGAATCGGAAGGGAAGGTATTACAATAAACGTATCGGTTACAACGGTAAGTACCCGATCCAGCCATCCGCCTGAAAATCCTGCCAGAAGTCCTATAAATACACCTGCAACCGTACCAATGGTAGCTACAATCAGACCGATGAGGAGTGAATTATGTATTGCCTCAATGAGCAGCCATGTAACATCCTGCCCCATACTCGTGGTCCCCAACCAATGTTCGGACGTAGGTTCTAACTTACTGGGATAAGAATTAAACGTAAACGGATCGATATGCGGTAAAAAATATATTACGAAACCAATAATTACAAAAAAAGCGGTCATGATTAACCCTGCTTTTAAACTGAAATTCGTATTTTTCCAAAACTTCTTCACAATTTCCACCTCTTTCTTTTAGCTGTATCGAATACGTGGGTCGATAAATGGGTATATCAGGTCCACAATCAATGTTGCTGTCGATATTGCTACAATAGAAATTGTGATACATCCAAGTATCATATTATAGTCTGACATCAGGATAGCCTTTTGTACAAGAGAACCAACACCCGGATAACCGAATACAATTTCTGTCATAATAGAACCGCCAAATACGCCGCCAAGACTCATTGCCAAAGCGGTAACCTGAGTCAGAATGGAATTTCTGAATACGTAAGCGGTTCCGATTTTACCCTCTGAGAGCCCTCTGTAACGGGCGAAGAGAACAAAATCTTCTTCTGAGGTTGTACCTGCTAGGGATTTCATGGATATGATCCACCAGCCAGTCCCTACTAACAACATAGCCAAAGCCGGAAGAATCGATGCTTTAAGGAGAGATGCGAACAAAACTGCAAAATTACCCTGCGTGTTTATCGTAGCCTGAATCGGAAACCATCCCAAAACAAATGAAAATACAATCTGCAGTACCAGGGCTATAATAAAATAGGGAACAGGGTAGATACATATGGCTATTCCCTCCAGAATCTTGGATGAAACTTTATTTTTTCTAAAACCGGCAAGAAGTCCGATGATATTACCTATGATCCAGGCAATGACGGTAGTTGTCAGTGAAAGAAAAAGCGTATAAGGCAGATACATTCCTATGATCTGTCCTACGGGAGTAGGATAACTCATCAGGGAAGGGCCAAAATTAAAATGTAATAACCCGTTCCACAGGAAAGTACCATATTGCTCAAGTAAGGACCCCTCAAGACCAAACTGAACCCTGAGCTGTGACCGAAGTGCATCCATTTGTGCAGGATCCATCTGACCGGAACGGGACTGAATCTGACCAATCATGTTCTCAACCGGATCGGAAGGAAACATTCTAGGTATAAAAAATATAAAGGTAATACCAATCCAAACGGTCAAAATGTAGGTTAAAAATCTTAGACCGAAATATTTACGAAACTTCAACTGCTTCACTCCTTTTTTTGTAAGAAATAATTTATTTAAATGCTGTTACTGCCCGGTGATTGCCACCAGGCAGTAATAACATCTATATTACAGTAAGCAAAAATTCTGCAATCGGATATACGGCAGTAAAAGCACCGCCTTTTATCAGAAAATTGATACGTCATTTCTGATAAGTTTTACTATAAGTACAAAAATCTTTATTTAACTGGTGAAATTTCTGTTGTTATATATTTAAAGCAGCTCCACCACCACCATGGACCATTATAAGGATTTTCTGAATTTGGATAGTTATTCCAATATGTGCTATTCGTCGGAACGAACTTAACACCTGAGTGGAAACCAATAAAAGGAAGCTCTTCTATTGAAATTTTGAAAAATTCCTGACCAAGTTCATATGCTTTCGGATCATCTGGTGAAAGTTTTGCTAACTCATGAATGATTTCAGTAGCTCTGTCATTCTTCCAACGTGTTCCCTGACCTGAACCTTTTTCTCCCATCGGAACGATAAGGTCAGCATCCCAGCCGTTGATTTGTGAATAGATATCTTTGGTTATGAAACCGGTAGGCCAGTATCCGGCAATATCAAAATTACCTGTTTGACCATTGGTATCCCATGTAGCACTGGATTCACTAACAAGATTGATCTTGAAACCAAATTTTGTAAGTTGGTCATAAGCAGCCTGAACACCACGTCCTGCCTGAGCTTCTGTATCTGCTAAATATGTCATGTTGAATGTGAAAGGTTTTCCGTTAAAATACCAGCCGTCATCTTTTTTCTCAAGACCTGCTTTAATAAACAGTTTCTCTGCTGCAGCCGGATCGTATTTCCAGCATCCTACACCAAACATATCAATAAGAGCATCGTGATCTGTTGGAATGTCATAACCTTTTCCTCTAAGAACTTCTGCCATTCTATCTGCGTAACCTTCATCGAAAGGTTTCACTGTAGTACCATCACCTAAATCAAGTGAGAAATCTTTCAGCCATGGAAGCAGAGGTTTTACATACAGTTCCTGACCAGCACTTGTATTTGTAAGGATTGGGAACGGTGACGCACGGCCTACACCGTTAAATATGTTCTGTGATATCTCGTCGAAATTCATGGCAAGTGCAACACCCCAACGGAAATCTTTATTATCAAAAGGAGCACCTTTACCCATAGAGAAAGCTAAACCTTTTGAACAAGGGTCATCACTGGTAGCATAAGGGAAGTCTTTGTACCAGCAAGCAATATTAGGATTCTGTGCTGTCATAACTTCTAACATTTCCGGTGAAACTTCGCAAAGGATATCAACTTCGTTATTGATAAGACTCATCTGACGAGTAGTATCATCGCCAAGATTTCTGAACCATACGTATTTAGCTTGAGGTTCTTTTCCTGTTACAACACCAACTGTACTGTTTTTCCAGTCTTCACGGCGTTCATACAGAATCCATTTTCCTAATTCGTCATAAGCCTTTACGGTATAAGGACCTGCAACGACAGGATCGGAATCTTTAAACTGAGTAACATCAGCTTGTTTTGAGTAGATGTGTTCCGGAACGATTCTTAAATCATTACCCCAGATAGTAACACCAAATCTCTGTGCTAAACGAGGGAAAGATTCTTTTGTAACGATCTTAACGGTATAATCGTCTACTTTTTCAACTGATTTAAATACTTGATTGTAATATGCGTTCTGTGTGATACCAGGGTTTGTCATAATCATATTAAATGTGAATACAACGTCATCGGCAGTTAAATCTTCGCCGTCAGACCATTTAATACCCTGACGAATCTTAATTGTATGCTCTGTAAAATCAGCATTTGATTCCGGCATACCATCTGCAACTTCGCCGAACTGTTCACCTTTAACAGTATCGATTTCCCACATCATTGCTGACATAAGCTGGTGAATACCAAACCCCATGGTAGTTCCCTGCATGTAGGAATTAAACTGTCCTGGTGTGTCAGTAGGTGACTGACATTCAACGATAAGTGTTTCATTTCTTGGAGTTCCAACCTCCGTCATTTCTCCCGATGGCGCAGGTTCTGCCTCAGCCCCCGTTTCAGTATTAGCTTTTTCCGTCGTACCAGTAGCTGTTTGCGTTCCGGTCGTCGTGTTCTTAGAACTTCCACAGCCTGTAAGCATGGTGGACAAAAGAACAAAAGCTAAAAAGAATGCCAGTCTAGTGCGCATTACCTTTTTCATATAATACCTCCTTTAATAGAATTTATCTATTTGTTACTTTTCCATATTAACACTTATGGACTTTTCCTAACATTCCAAATTTTTAATAAAGGAGTAAATTATTAATCTCTATAATATGTCTATTTTTTATTTTTACTTTAACCTTACGTCTGAATTGTTATACAATATGCACAGAAATGCCGTTTCGCGTCATTTAGGCGTATGAACGTCTCGGGCTTTTACTATGCAAGATTCCTTACAGTCTACTATGGCAGTACGATAAAACTATTCTTCATGTAAACGCAGTAGATTACCGCCTCAATTATCTATTATAGCTATCCTTACTCTATCCTGCATGGTATCGGCTATATTTTTAATGGATGGATTCGTTTCACTGATTAATTGATAAACTCCATCGGATATGGCAGCAGAAATATCAAACCAGGAATTTAACGAACTCTTTGCTATTCCATGTTCTTTCTGCTTTTGAATAAACTCCTTACTAACCACATATCCATCCTTTTCAAAATTATAATCTACATCTACTTGCGCGGGTATGATTTCTGTTTCCTCTGCAATCTGTTTTACAATACTTTTCTGTGTTACATAGTTAAGAAACTTTATGGAAGCTTCATAATCAGCCGTTATTGAAATTCCAATGTTTTTTCCGTGAAACATATAATTTTCTTTTTTTTCATACGGAACTGCGGCTACTCCTACTTCAAAATCGATATCACTTTCTTTTATAACGGATAAAGCACTAAGGCTATTGATCATCATTGCTATTTCACCATCTATAAAATTATTGGTTAAATCCAGCTGATTCCAATTAATACACTCTTCAGGTATCAGTTTGTTCCTTTTTAGATAGTCTATTAATTCAAATACTTTCATTCCACCGTCGCCGTTAATTTCACGAATCGATCCGCCTGTGGTGTAAAGCATCTGAATAAAAAAAGCGGTTATTTCTTCCGGTTGCCTTGCAGCAATACCGATACCGTTAATGCCGACCTCTTCTGCTTTTCGTGCAGCAGTTTTTAAATCATCCCAGGTTATTGGCACAGCTACATTGTTCTTTCTAAATAAGTTCTTATTCCAAATCAGCACATAGGGATCACAGGTAAATGGGATTCCATAATATTTACCATCACTTCTGGTATTATTCCATTGTTCCAAATAGTAATGGGATTCCAAGGATGTCTCATCGATATAAGTGCTGATATCTCTAAGCACATTAAGGTTAATCAGAGCAGGCATAATAGAATTGTCACATAATATTAAATCCGCTAATTGATCCTGATCCAAATTCATACAGATTTCTTTTTTAAAATCGTTTTTGGATATAAACTCTATTTCCACCCTTGGGTTATTTTTAATATTGGAATACTGGTTTGCTATATCCTTGAGCATTTTACTGTTTGCTGTATTTTCATAGGGAGCCAATATACGTAAAACTTTTCTGTCCTTTATCTGATTGTCTACAGGTGTTTCCCTTAAACTTTTATAATAATTACCTGCATAAATTAATAAGATCAGCATTACCCCTAATGACAAAATCGCAGTTATCCGAAACATTTTCATTTAGATTACCTTCTTATACTCTGATGGTGAAATGCCGCAGACGGATTTAAATACCTTATTGAAATACTTAGGATCCTTAAACCCAACCTGCTCAGCAACTTCCTGTATCCGGTATTTTCCGGAAAGTATCATACGCTTTGCAATACTAATTCTAAAGTTCCTTAAAAAGACAACAAAGTTAACATTAATTTTCTGGTTAAATAATTTACTTAAGTATTCCGGAGTTACACCTACCAGATTCGCAGCCTCGGATAATGTAATATCTTTTCTATAATTGTCCCTGATAAAATTAATCACTTTCAATACGGTTAAATTATCAATATCCATCTCTTCATCCGTACCGGTAAGTATGGTATTTATAATTTTTTCATAGTTTAAGATTAAATCTGTTTTTGTTTTACTCTCAATAATATTATTAATTACATAGTGGAAGATTAATTGCTGTTCCGATTGATCATTATATTCTTTTGCTACATTATAAATACTGGAAGAAAATCTTGCCGTATATTCACGGATAAGCTCCGGCTTTCCATTACTCTCAATGATAAGTGATTTAAATTTATTACTTATACTCAATGCTTTTTCATAATTTCCATTAATGATTTCTTTTCGTATCCGGTTTTCTAAATCCATGGGATAACTAATTGAGTTAAACTCCAATTTTTCAACCATATGTTTATCCAGAATCACATCACTGCCATAAACAAAAGCATAAGATAAAAGGCTTTTTAATTCAGCCATAGCATTTTCCAGCCCGATCAGTCCCATTATGGAAGTATAGCTGCAATGACAGCTGCCTATATTATTTAAATTGGACAAAACATGCACCGAAAATAATTTTTTTAAAAATTTATTTTTTTCGGTATCAATAATAAGTAACAGTATTCCATATTCAAAAGATAAATGAACGACATGGAAATTCATTATACATAGGGAGTTCATCTTATCTTTAATGCAATGAATCATTTCCCCGACAGTCTCCTGATCAAGGCTATCCGGTTTTATCAGAAATAAAGTGATTTCCATTCTGTCATTTGCCTGTAACTGATTTGAAAGCTGGCGTATCAACCGTTCTTTTTCTTCCGATTCACAGGTCATTAAACTCCAGATTAACTGTCCTGAACTTATTTTTTCAGACTTTTCTTTTAATATCTTTGCTTCTGTATCCCTTAATACCGATATAAAATTCTCAATATCTACCGGCTTTAATATATAATCGATCACTCCCAAATGCAATGCTGTCCTGACATAATCAAAAGAAGAATACCCCGTAAGTATTAACGCATAAAAAGCAATACCTTCTTTCTCAAGTGTACGAAGCATTGTTAGTCCATCCATACCGGGCATTTGTATATCCGATATGATCAAATCCGGTTTTAACTCCTTAACCAGATTGATTCCCTCAAATCCATCTGATGCAATACCGCATATTTCATAATCCGTAAATTTGTTGATAATATTGATTAAGCCTTCTTTGGTTTTAGGTTCATCTTCTACAATGACAATACGCATAAATCTCCTCCGATTCACCATAATTTTCTTTATGCATTACATTGATTCCGCCATGCACATATATTTTTCTAGTGCCTATTCAGTCTCTACCATTCTGTCGAACAGCACATATATGCATCAATGCATTATAAATATATAAAAATATGCATATTCGAGCATATTCCATAATGTTTTGCGCTGATTAACTCAAAATTCTGAATAAGTTTGTCTTTTCACTCTTTCTCGGGGTAATGATTGGTTACTATTTATATTTCATATGGTATCATTATAGTCACGGTAGTCCCTCTCTCACTTGAATCCACATGAAAATAACTATTGTCGCCGTAATATAGTTTTAATCTTGTTATTACATTTCTTACTCCTATGCTTGTTTCAATCTTATCTTTCCTGTAATCATAACTGTTAAACAATTCTGCCAATTCCTGTGACATTCCTTTTCCATTATCTTCTACCTGGATTTGAATATAGGTATCATTTTTCTTTTGAATGATTAAGTCTATCTCATCATGACCCGTATTACCCGGAAATCCATGAACGATGGTATTTTCTATAAGCGGCTGTATTAAAAGCTTATGTATTCTACTGCATTTAAGCGCATCATCCATATGAATCATGCACTGGAAAGAATAACAAAACCGCTGCTGCTGCAAATAGATATACCTTTTTAGATACTCCAATTCTTCCTCTATAGTTACGATTTCATTACATTTTTGAATACTGTATCTTAATATGGCAGCTAAATTAATAAGCATCTTGCTGATTTGAAATTCTTCATTTTCAACAGCAACCCAATTAATAGCATCTAAAGTATTGTATAAAAAGTGGGGATTGATTTGTGCTTCCAAAGATTTTATCTCGGCATTTTTCTCCCGAACCAAGGCATCTCTTTCCTGCTGATTGGATTCTTTTATTCTAATTATCATGTCATTAAAATGATGAGCAATTCTTGCAAACTCATCCTTGCCTTCTAAGGATATCTGTACATCATAGTCTCCCTGATCTGCTTTACCCATAGCGTGTATGATTTTCTTAACTGCTTTATCTGTACTTGCGGCAAATGACATAGATACTAAAATACATATCATTCCCACTAAAATACCGATTAAAATAATAATCATGGTTATATTCTGTACATCCTTTAATGCATACGTTAAATTCTGTACGTTAATAAGCGTAAATACCCCATCTTTAATACTGCTTACATGTACTTCCAATCTTTTCGAGTCCATAAAATTATTATGGTAAAAAAATTCTTTGTTGCTTTATCTATACTCTCTTTGTTATAACCAGTATATAGATTCACTCCCACATAAGATACCGTTGGAAAAGATATAATATCTCCTTCCTGATTTACCAGGAAAGTCAAATTCGAATTAAAATCCATGCCGGTTGAATAAACATTACGAAGCGCACTTTCATCGATACATAAAATAATACTTCCGACTGGTCCATTTTCATAATTATTAAAATCAGTCAACTGATGTGCTATATAAAAATAACTTTTTTCTCCATAATTCATATCCGACTTACGGATTGTATTAGAATAAATAGCATGTTTTACATTTAAGGAATCTTTAAACATGGTATTAGTCCTTATATTTTTCACATCGAAGCAAAAACTTTCCACACCGGATAATGTAACTGTGTCATAGAAAGTAGCATCTCCATTTAAACCAACAATGGCTATTCCCAATATTTCCGGGTATACATACACGATGTTTTCCAGTTTTTCTTCTATTTGATGCTTTGCCGAATAATAATTTTTTGAATCCCAAACATTGATATATTTTAAGTTATCAATATAGCTGCTGTCTGTATACATATCCATAATAATCTTATCATACGCATGGAAAAATTCCTCCACGCTATTGCTGGATTGCTGCAGGTTCGCCATAATTAGTTCTTTCGTCTGCTTCTCAATAGTAGAAGTACTTATTTTATATGATATAAATTGAATTAAGAATATTGGGAGGATCGATATTATAAGTAACATGATCATTAATTTCTTAAACAGATTTAAGGATAAAAATTTTTTAACCAATGTTTTATGCAGCATACTAACCCTATCCTTTTTACTTTGATTGTTACAGATCCTGACATTAGATTACCAAAAATTTGTTTCATATCCAATTGCAGTAAAATAATATAATTTATAGACAAATAGTTATCGTTTACGTCATTTTTACCAATATAACTATTAATAGATTAGCATAAAATGTGAAAGTTGTCATCACTTTTCCCTATTATTTTATAATTTATTTCAAAATACTTGTTATATACATTTTAATCAAGTTCTTCCGGTTCAATAAACCACTCGAAATCATTCAAGTTATTAATAACTTTTTTTACTTTAAAACAAAAAAAAGTTGCCTGACAACAGGTAACTTTTCTTTTTCATGTTTTCGTTTTATATCTTCAAAACTACACATTATCCATCTATATTTAACCATAACCTTTTAAGTGATTTTAAACCACTTAGGAAGTTTCCTTCTTTGGTCAAGCCCTCGACCTATTAGTATTAGTCAGCTCCACACATTACTGTGCTTCCACCTCTAACCTATCCACCTTGTCGTCTTCAAGGGGTCTTACTAGCTTACGCTATGGGATATCTTATCTTGAGGGGGGCTTCACGCTTAGATGCCTTCAGCGTTTATCCCTTCCAAACTTGGCTACTCGGCCATGCACTTGGTAGTACAACCGATCCACCAGCGGTTCGTCCAACCCGGTCCTCTCGTACTAAGGTCAGCTCCTCTCAAATATCCTACGCCCGCGCCGGATAGGGACCGAACTGTCTCACGACGTTCTGAACCCAGCTCGCGTACCGCTTTAATGGGCGAACAGCCCAACCCTTGGGACCTACTACAGCCCCAGGATGCGATGAGCCGACATCGAGGTGCCAAACCACTCCGTCGATGTGAACTCTTGGGAGTGATAAGCCTGTTATCCCCAGGGTAGCTTTTATCCGTTGAGCGATGGCAATCCCACTTTATACCACCGGATCACTAAGTCCTACTTTCGTACCTGCTCCACCCGTCGGTGTCGCAGTCAAGCCTTCTTATGCCTTTGCACTCTGCGAATGGTTTCCAACCATTCTGAGAAGACCTTTGAGCGCCTCCGATACCCTTTCGGAGGCGACCGCCCCAGTCAAACTCCCCACCTGACATTGTCCACTGCCCGGATCACGGGCACATGTTAGAAATCCAATACTGCAAGGGTGGTATCCCAACAGCGGCTCCACCACGACCGGAGTCGTAGCTTCTTTGCCTCCCACCTATCCTGTGCATGCAATACCGAATCCCAGTATCAAGCTAGAGTAAAGCTCCATGGGGTCTTTCCGTCCTGGCGCAGGTAACCAGCATCTTCACTGGTATTTCAATTTCACCGGGTGCATTGTCGAGACAGTGCCCAAATCATTACGCCTTTCGTGCGGGTCGGAACTTACCCGACAAGGAATTTCGCTACCTTAGGACCGTTATAGTTACGGCCGCCGTTTACTGGGGCTTAAGTTCAACGCTTCGGATTGCTCCTAACATCTCCCCTTAACCTTCCAGCACCGGGCAGGCGTCAGCCCATATACTTCACCTTTCGGTTTTGCATAGACCTGTGTTTTT
>NZ_CP048000.1:1205000-1872500 GCF_009931695.1 Anaerocolumna sedimenticola | reverse complement strand
CATACATGAAATAGAATGTCAATATTTTTTTAGACATTTTTTGATATTTTTATTATAGTCAAAGGTTTCACTTCTTATACACATTATCGTTTCGATTACAGGTAAATAATTAATACCTAGATAACAATACAGGGGCTGACGCAACATTGCGCAACCCCTGTACCGTTATCTGGGTATATCAATCCATTTTATTTTAAAAAATTTTAATAACTTATGTACTTACATATTTTAGGTCTATCAACCATCTGTTTTCATAGCTTCGATTGCACTGATTTTAGTAGCTCGGTTAGCCGGATAATAGCCGGATAAAATACCAACTAAAATTGCAAAACCAGCTGCTAAAAAGGGGAGCCATATAGGAATAACAGAAAACTTAGCACTTTCCATATCGTACATATAATTGGTTGATAATAAAGCTTTAAATAATGGCTGACCAAATTTATTAATCGCCCATGAACCAATATAACTTAGTATTATACCTATTATCCCTCCAATTAAACCAATCATACCTGCTTCAAAAAGAAATAGTTTTTTAATATCACGGATAATACAGCCTAATACTTTCATAATACCAATTTCTTTGGTTCGTTCATAAATAGACATAATCATGGTGTTGGCAATATTAATTGCTGAAACTAACATAGCAATGGCACCAATCCCCCCCAAAACCATTTGGAGCATATTAGAGGTCTTTTGCATCGGCTCCAGATACATAGCCAAACTTGAAGTCTGATAACCTAATTCTTCAATCTTATCCTGTACTTTCGTAACATTTTTGATGTTATCAACCGTTATTTTTATTGTTCCATAATTTTCAATGCTGGCTAACGCCTTTTTACGATCTTCTGCTTTTAGGGTGTTGGTATATTTTTTAAAAAGGCTTCGAAAATAATTAATGTCCATATAGCAAAAGTAATCATATTCATAATTTTCCGTTCGATTCATTACTGCAAAATCGTTAATTTTCAGGCTAAATGGTTTTTTCTTCTGATCGACCTGGTACCGATTAAAACCTAATGTTACCTTATCCTTGTTTAAATCAATTTCCTTTTGAGCACTGCTTCTGACGTATGGATTATAAAAATTCATAAGTGTATCACTGCCAAATACAATTACATGGTTATCTTCAGCCGAAGGATAACTGCCGGAGGTCAATAAAGGAAAATCAAACTCATCAAACATACTGCTGTCAACTGCATTTATCTGCACATAGGACTCATATTTTCCTGAATGCAGTGTAGCATCTGTGGATATAATCGGCGCTACTGCCTTAACATGTTCCAGTCCTTTAATCTGTTCCACTAAAGAGTCATTCATAACCTGCTCTTTAGAATTCACGTAGTTTCCCTCTTCATCCATAATATTAGCATAACGTTCTACATTTATGGTTGTTAAGCTGCCTTGCTCCATAACTTGTGATTTAAAGTTAGTATTCATTCCAATACCGATAGAAATCATAACTACAATGGAAATGGTACCTATGACCACGCCGGTAACTGTCAAAGCCGTCCTGGCTTTTCGGCGGCTTAGATTCCTTAGACCCATTTTTATTAAATCGCTAATCCTCATAAAGCTCATATCCCTTTTTTATTTTTCTTTTAGCTAATAAAATACCAAATAAAATACTTACTGCCATAGTAACTGCAGTGATTCCGATAACAAAAGGCCAGCTTGAGAGGAGCGGATCCTTGCCACCACCTGCCGTACCCGGAACTTCTCCCACTATTTCCCCACCGTCTGCTTCTGTACCGGATTCACCTGCGGCACTTTTAACCATCGCATCATTTAATAATACCTGTACATTAAATTCCTGATCCATAAATATAGTCATAGTTTCCTCCTTTCAGGCCTATTCTGCTTCTTCCTGCTTTCTTAATTTTCTTCTATATAATCCTAGTTTTACTTTTCTTGTGACTGGAGTTATTATAACTAAAATCGCAATTTGTAAAAGCACAAAAGCCCAAACTGGAAGTATAGGATGTTTTGCCGTATCCACAACCGGTATATCTCCTCCCATATCTCCTCCGTTTTGCGGTACAAATTCTCCTTGTATCATCCCCTCAAATTCTTTCTTTATAGTAACTTCATCACCGTTGCTGTCTTCAAAGGTTACTACCAGAGTTCCTTTTGCCTGCCCTTCCATTGTTGGTATTACTTCTAATTCTGCATATTCCTGGCTGCCTGCTTCCACATTACCGATAAAGTACATATTTCCCGTACTTAAAGAATAATCTCCTTCCACGGTAGCGTGAACATTGTTAAGAGTAGATTTACCCATATTAAAAAATTCAAAGGTTAATGCAGTTGGTTGGTTCACTACGGGAGCATCCCAGGAACCTACAACTACATTATCAACTACAGGTCTTGAATTTTCCACAGCCTGAAGATTAATTGTCTCTTTAGCCGTCTCTCCTATTTCTCCTGTCTGAGGATTGGGTTCAGCACCCTCGTATTCATATTCCATCGTTATTTCTAACGGGTAAGCTTTGGTTGTGGCATCTGCTTTTACTCTTAGTTCCAGTGTATTCTGCACCGTTTCTCCAGCTGGTATCTCAGTTATGTAGAAAGTGTTGCTGCCTTTGGTAACAGAAAACACATTATCTGCTTGTGATACAGTGACCTTTATATTTCGGGCATCCACACTGGAATGTGTATTTTTAATATCAAAATTAAAATTAAAGGTATTACCTGCTCTTAACTCCTCATTATCAGTTGAAAAATTACTTATAATTAATTTCGGTTTACTGGATCCTATTCCACTGTTTTGAACATTCTGAATGAATAAAGTTGCTGTATCGGACTGAGTTTTGCCGTTTGCTACTTTATAGTCCAATTTTAAGTTGAGGCTGTTTGTTCCCTCCGGTGCATTTTCAGAAACGCTTAACGGTATCGTAATTCTTTTCTTCTTAAGGCCATCTAATTTATCAATGTACTGATATGGTTCCGAATTCATCGGGGTAAAACTGGCACCCTCAGCACTTACTATAGAAACTTTAATTTCTTTTATATTAATTTTACTCTTATTTTCAAGATCAAATGATACATCCATACGAGCCCCGCATTAGGCTGTGCAGGATTCTGAGATACATTGCTTACTACTATATTCGGTTTACCGTCAGCATCCACTCCGTCAGCTGAAACTACCTCCAGATATAATGTTGAAGTTGTTGTAAGTTCAACACCTGCATCATCTTTATAGGTGATGGTTAAGGGCACTTCTTTTAATCCTGCCGTTGCATCATGGGATACAATCAATGGAATCTTTACATCGATTTTATTATTAAACTTTAAGTCTTTTACGGCTATGGTTTTTGTTGTATAACCCGGCAGAAAACTACTTGTACCCAATCCTCCAACAGAGACTTCTATTTCATCCGCTTTTTTCTCTCCCGTATTGCGTAAAGTGGCGACCAGGTTAAAGCTGTCACCCGCTTTCAATTCACTGGCATACTTAGTACTGACTACTTCTATCTTAGGAGCCATACTGTCATTTTTAATATTAAGATATATTTCAACCGAATTTTCGCCGGTTTCTCCCTCTTCATTTTTATATTCCATCTTAACGGTCAGTTTTTTAGTACCGGCTGTGGCGGTAGAAGAGATACTTACCGGCAGCTCAACATAACAAGCTGAGCCAGCAGGCACATTGCCATCTCCGTCTACAGATTGTTTTAACTTGGAATACCTGGGAATAATTCCTGCTTCATCATAACCGTTGATACTGAAATAGGCATCATGGGCTGTGATTTCTCCTTCATTTTTAATCAAAAATGATAACTTTGTATCATTACCTATAATTGCATCGTTAAATTCTATATTATCAACCGTCAATTGGGCGGGCTCTTTTTCTTTATTAATTACCAGATATGCAGTAGGAAGCTCTAAGGTAAATGGATCAACGGATTCATCGTCATGATCCACAGCAGTAAATTCCACACTTACCTTTAATTTATACCTGCTTATCTTTGCGGATTCTTTTACTTTAACATCAAATTCTATATATGTAACCTCATAATCCGATATTCCGGCCGGAGGATTTTCAGGCGTATTCCCCTCTGCAGAATAGGAAATATTAGATACCGTAAAAGGCATATCATTCGTATCTACTCTTATTAAAGGGTCAAAAATATAACCGTTGATTGCCCTGACAGGTAATTTAACGTGTACGGTTTCCCCAGGTATTCCTTCAATATCACTTACCGCTCCTTCAAATTTAATCGCCGTCGCTTTATTACTATAAGTTTCTGCATCTGCAATAATCACATTGCCAATTATGTTACTTAAGATTAATGCCAGAGTTAAGATTGCAGTACAAATTTTTCTTACTCTTTTCATTTTTTCTCCCTCTACTTCCTTAATTTTCTCATTCCCTGTAATTATCTGATCCGAAAAATCAGAAAATTTAATTATACGCAGCTTAATTTATATTCAATTACCGGCTTGCTATTATTGTGCAGGTGCTTCTATCAGCTAACCGGCAGGTGTTGTTTCGGTTTGTGTGGAGTCAGATTGCACTGATTCATATTCCGTACCGTTCTCATTATTATTCTCTTCCAAATTATTATTATAATCTTCATTTACACCATTTGGCTTGTGAACCAGTTCAACACTTTGAATTTTTCCATCTAGAATATGTATGATCCTGTCCGCAAAATCTGCCAGTCTTCTGTCATGAGTAACCATTACAATGGTTTGGTTATTATCTTTGGCTATACTTTTAATCAGATTCATAACTTCCATTGTCGTTTTTGTATCAAGATTACCGGTTGGTTCATCAGCAAATACAATTTCCGGTTTTGCTACGAAAGCCCTGGCTATCCCGACCCTCTGCTGCTGCCCGCCGCTCATCTCTTTCGGTTTATGAGATAATCTTGTACCCAGTCCAACTTTTATCAGCATATCCCTGGCCATCTTTTTTCGGACCTTTGTTTTGACTCTCTTAAATACTAAAGGAAATTCCACATTCTCCAAGGCCGTCATAGAACTCATAAGGTTGTAAGATTGAAAAACAAAACCTAAATACCGCTGTCTGAATCTAGCCAGACTGTTTTCGTTCATCTTATGTATCTTCTTACCCTTAATAATGATCTGACCGCTCGATAACTTCTCTATACCAGCCATTAGATTTAGAAGGGTTGATTTACCTGAACCTGAAGTTCCTAATAGGCAGCAAAACTCACCTTTAAGTATTTCAAAACTTACATCATCAACCGCATATATTTTTTCACTGCCCATTCGATATACTTTTTTAACGTTCTTAACCTCGATTATCTTCTCAATCTGGTCATCCACCCTGGCATCCTCCTCCCTTTTTAGTATTCTTGTCTCTCGTTTATGTTACTCTAAATTTATTAAATAAAGACTATATTATTTCTTACATTTTTATGACATTTTGTTAAATAATGTCAGGTTTTATTTAATATAATAATAATATCTAATCCGAAATATTGTTATTCTCCATTTCTTTTTTTTCCAATTGGTGATTAATATAACGTACAAATAAAACTTTAATAAGTGCACCTACCGGGACTGCCAAAAGCATACCAAGTAAACCTCCTATTGCGCTGCCAAATATCAAGGAGATTATAACTAATACGGGATGAATCTGAATACTGTGGCTAAGTAATTTGGGTGCTATAATATTTCCATCAATGGCCTGAATGATAAATAAAGCGATTAACGCAGCGATTAATGTCTTATACTGTCCATTAATAATACAAACCAGTGCGGTACTAAAATAAGCAACTAACGGACCAAGGTAGGGAACAAGATTAGCTATACCGGCTAATATACCGATAATCACCGCAAACTTTACACCGGTAATTGAAAGGGTAATACTGATTAAAATCACCATTACTAATGCATCTGTGAGCTGCCCTCTTATGTATCCGGAGAAGACGCTGTCTGCATCAGCCAGAAACTTTGCGATTCTTAGATTCCATTTATCACTTAATAAAGCTCTGCCAACTTTCTTTATATAATCTAAAATCATTTTTCCGTCAATCATAAAATAAATAGCAATGATAAATGAAAACAAAAAGGTAGTAATATAGGAGGAAATATTACTGATAGAGGATGCTATGGACATTCCGGCCATTTTTAAATAATTTAAGACATAGGTTGCGGCATCCTTAACATATTGTGTTATTTCATTGGATTGAATATTTAAATCATTCAGTTTGGTCAATATGGAATTATAGAAATCGTTAAATGTATTCAAATAAGAATTAACCAATACTATAATATCATCAAAATTAGCAAGTCTTAATTGGTCGGTTACGGTGAAAACCAGTATGGATATAATTCCGATAATTACAATAAAAACAGTATGATAGTTATCAAAACAGCCCATGACCGGGTAGCTTTTAATTGTCTGTTTTTAATTTTTATTTTCTTTAATTTTTCTTCAAAAAAATCATTCAACGGATCAAAAAGATATGCAAACACAAAGCCGAGTAAGATCGGTTTAGCCACCTGTATAAACCAATTAACTTTACTCATGATATCTTTTATGATAGAAGGAGCACTTTTTGCCACTAAACTTAAACAGTAAATAATGATACAGGTTACAATCACATATAAAGATATTAAGGTATATCTCTTATTTAACTTATTATTCCAATTCATTTCATTAACCAAACCTTTCAATTATTGTAGTTTTAATCGGAAGAAGCACCGGACCAGGCTCGACCGTTCATGAAGCGTCAATGCAGGTTCTCACGCGAAAATAATCTAGGTAATTACGACACTTTTCTTTTGTATCGCAATTACCCAGTAAATAAAGGTTATCCTATTTCATTTATTATTAGCGTATTCAATATAAGATTTAATGCAGTCTGCACAACTGTCAATTCCAATAAAATCACTTCGCAGGGATAAATGATAATTTTCTGCTCTTCCCCATTTTTCAGATGAATGATAGTTGTAATAGTTAGCTCTGCCTTTATCAATCTTTTGAATTCTTTCGATAACTTTTGCCTCCGTCAGATTATCCGATTCCATAACTCTCTTTATTCTGAAATCAATATCTGCCCAAATAAAAACATTTATAACTCCGGGTGTATCCTTTAATACATAGTCTGCACACCTGCCTACAATAACACATGGCCCTTTCTGTGCCACCTTCCGGATAACATCTGACTGAGCCAGATAAATCCGGTCATCTAAAGACAGGTTTGTAAATCCTAATTCCTGGTTTCCATATGCATTCATACCCATGGCAATGGAATATAATAAACTATTTGTTGCTTTATTTTCCGCATTCTCAAAAACTGAAGCACAAAATCCGCTTTCCTTTGCTGCCAGGTTTATTAATTCATTATCATAGAATGGGATTCCAAGTTTATCGGCAAGCTTTTTACCAATTTCTCTTCCTCCGCTTCCGTACTGCCTGCTTATTGTAATCACGTTTTTCATAAAATCTACCCGCCTTTCCCTTTTGCATCCATCACAGAATAAAACGAACAGAAGAAACTGACAAAATTACTATTTTTCACTATTATTATAGCATAGTTATTCTATCCTGTGAACTGAATTTTCTGGATTTTAGAAGTTCTTAGGCTTTAATGAAATACTTTAACAAACCTCAAGATAAACTTTTTTACGGGGGTGGAATTAGTATAAATTGCGTTTATAAGTTCCTGATAAAATTTTTCTGCTTCCCGGTATTCCTCCTTCGAAATGCAATGCTGGTCAAAACCCGCCTTTAAAACAATTCCATAAAACCGTACAAATCTGCCGGTTTTTATTAACTTCCAATCTTTCTCTACTTGTATCGCTGTCTCTTCATAGGCTAATTCTTCATCCATTTTTATATGATAAAAATCAAAGATACGCCTGATTTCTTTATATCTTTGCAGTACTCTTTTACTGAAGTTTGCTGCTTTTCTCGCTTTTTTCTATTATTTTGAATCAGTAAAGCGCGAAGAATAAAATACGATAAGATTACAATAAATAAAATGAGAGTCCATAGTATAATCCAACCGGCCTTTTTTAAGTACACCAGAATTAATACTTTCTGATTTTTATCCTTTAAAGTTGCACCGGCAGCTTCCGACTCCTCCTTATCCATATTGGGGTCTTCCGATTCCTCCAGGGAATTCTCAGCCTTAAGGGATTCTTTTTTATCCAAATCATTATCTTCCTTGTCTTCAGAAACCTCCGGACTTTTTGTTACCGCAGCATCTTTACCGGATTTTGTTATATCCTTCTCATCCTGTAAATTATTCCCATAATCCTCTCCATTACCGTTGCCGTTAAAACCGGGAGTGACTTCTACAGGAACCCATCCCAACCCGTCTACATAGATTTCTACCCACGCATGTGCATTGGCATCCGGGATATCGATTGACTTGGCGGTTACCTGATATTCTTTTTGTATCCCTTTCTCATATTCCTTAACAATCGCCGTGTCGCTGTCAGTACCTTTTTGCATATCAGCCTGTTTTACAATGTATCCCTCCACATATCTGGCAGGAACTCCCATAATCCGAAAGATCAATGTAGCAGCAGAAGCATAGTGGGAGCAATAACCGGTTTTATTTTCATATAAGAAATACTCTACAAAATCCTTACCTTTTGGTAAAATTCCAGGATTTAAGGAGTACGTTGTTTCATTGCTTAAGTTTTCACGAACCATTTTTATGAGATTATCAAGCGACTCTTTACCATACTGTTTCTTATAATCTCCATAATGAATTGCACCATAATCTTCTTTCAGGTGCTCCAGGCCTTGATCCGGAACCTGCGTATATGTTTTATAAACAAACCTCCGGTAGGCTTCTTCAAAAGACCGGTATTCCTCCATCCGATTAAGTATCGAAACATCCCCTTTACTTTTCTCATCGTTAAAACCACTGCTTGCCAGAGTACTGCTTAATAATCGTGAATATTCTTTATCCGGTTCAAACTGAAAAAGATCATTAAAACAGTTAAAATACTCCAGTCCATATGAAATCTGCCTCTTCTTTGGTGTTACATATTCCGGATTATCTACTTCCATTACGGAATCCGGTGAATAATTGGAATAATAAGGTGCATAGATATAATCAGAATCAGAACGAATACCATCTACTTCCATATCACTTATGGAATAGCTAAAATCGGAGTAGGATTTTCCATCCAATTGTTGAATCAAAGATAAAAAATAACTGCTTTGGTTTCCGATCCGAAAATCACTGTTTTTCCATAAATCCTCTATTTTTTTGTATTCCTTAAGCTCTGCCTTACTTAATCCTTCCCAATAGTTACCTTTATATTCACTTCCCACATAACCTTTCAAATAAAGACTAGGACCCATAACCGCAGTCTTAATCCTAAGCACAGTCTGGTTATTAAAATTTACTTCTCCTATTCTTCCCAATTTACCGCCGCTCAAACCACCTGAGGCGGTAATCCCCTCAAACAGGTCAAGTCCGTCTACCTGAATGGAACTTACCTGACTGATTGCTTCTTCCAGATTAAATTCCATCATTTGTTTCTGGATTTTATTTTTCGTATTCGTTATATTAAATTTCTTTTCATAAAAATCCGGTGTAAAAAGGATTGATACTATTAAAATTAGACCCAATAGTAATACAGATAAAAAACCTCCTATTTTCAATCCTATGATATATCTGAATTTTTGTTCCAGTAACCGATTGTCTGTTTTTTCATTTTCTGCTCTTCGTTTTTTGTAAAAACTTTTTAAATAATAATGATGGTGTTTCTCTTTTAAGGTGGTTCCTATTCCGATAATACTAACCGCACAAGCCAGATAGATTCCAATAGGTACAGGCGATGGAATACATCCTACGGTAAATGATAAAAAAACAATCGGTAAAGTTACGATTACGAACAATGAGCGCAGGGTATTTAACAAAATTACGCAGCTTAACAGCAGGTTCAACAAAATAGTAACAAAAACAAAAAATATGGTAAGTACCATTTTAGGATCATAATCGTCTACTAAATATTTGAAAACATTGGTACCTAAATAAGTATTCAATTTACTGATATAAATATTTTCCAAGTTCCAGAACCCATTTTTTATCTCATCCCAAAATACATAACCTGCAATCAGATAGATCAGCATAAAGAAAGGTATGCCGTATTTAGCCAGACCTGGTGTTGAAAATGCGGCAAAGAAATATAATGCGGCAAGAAAAACAACCGCAAATAAACCACTTTTATATACATCTATACCAAGTCCACTGGTTAAACTGAATGTGGTTCCGTATACCCCTGCTATTATAAGCATATACTGCAACAACTTAAGTTGATTTGATATTTGTATCTTATTCGTCAGTGTAATTCGGTTTCTTCTTGTAAACTCAATTCCATTATCATTTTCTATTGTATTCCTGTGAAACAAGGATATACTCCTTCCTAAGCTATAAATCCAACAGCTTTAATTGCCGATTCCATATTATTACTATCAATCTCATGTAAAATAATATTGTACTCACGTAATACCGTTTTTAATTTCTCACTTACCGGGTTTTTGTCTAAATAATTGATATAGAGGATAGTAAAGAAAGTATCTTTATGATTCTCAGACCATTCAAAAATATCCTCTTCTCTAAATTCAGAGGTAATGTAAAATACATGGGTATAATTTTGCTTAATTCCGTATCGGTTTTGTTCCGAAAAAATGGAGGGATTATTTACCGGATACTGTAATTTTAAAAGCTGTCCTATTGCTGCTAAGCAATCTGCTTCTGTTTGAATGGAAATCTCTTTGTGTTCACTATTATCATTTTCATACCATAACATCTTGAATCTATGTTCATAGATTAATAGGTTATAGGCAACTGACATGGCGCAATCCAGTAACCCATCCACAATCTGAAGCTTTTTTTCATATTTGCCGTCATGATACCGTATATGCGGCGTCTCAAATAATAGAGAATGCACTTTAGAATGAGCATTCTCTGCCGCAGGACAATTTAAATCTAAAAAAACTGCTATAACCTCTTTCACCGGCTCACTATATTCCTTTACCATTAGCTGTTCCTGTTTTAAAGTGAGTTTTCGGTGAATACGGTTTGGTCTGTCCCCTTCCCTGTATTCTCTGATGCTAAATACTTCCGAGGGGTCATCACCGGGTCTGATGGTTGAATATATTCCACTGTCTATGTTAATAAAATGATTCTCTTTTATTAAATCAACAGGTATTTCATAGGTTTCAGGCAAAACTGTTATATGAATTTCCTGCTTACTTTTTCTGGTAAAAGACCAGATGTGAAAATAGTCATATAAGGTAATACTTTTCACCTTAAATAATATATTACCGCTGTATTTGGAGCTTATTTGGCAGGATACATTCTGAAAACTCTTCTGGTCTAATGTCACCTGTATATTTTCCTTATTTCCCTCTCCCAAAAATTCATTGTAATACTCAATTACTATGTTCATACGGGCTATAGGAAAAATTGAAGTATTGTTAAGATTAACAGTCAGATTCAGAAATTCGTGTTTACCTGCCGTTTTCGTAGTACTGTCCAGTTTTATTATCACCTTAAAAGAGCAATAAACAGCTATAACAAGAAGAACCAGCGGCAGCACCACCGCAGTTAAAAAGATTATCCCTATAAAATACTCATTATATAAAATGGCAAAAAAACCAGCAGCAATAAGAAACAGAAGATATCCCAATTTATTTCTGGCCATATAACCTCCTATCCTACCCTGGGGGCTTGTACCTGCTGTAAAATGGCATCTATCAGATGGTCCATTGTAACATCATTTAACCTTGCTTTGGGTTTTAGCAGTATACGGTGAGCGGTTACATCACCAAAAACCGCCCTGACATCATCAGGTATCAAATAATCCCTGTTATGAATAAAAGCATTTGCCTTTGCCATATTGGTTAATGCGATAGTTCCTCTTGGACTTAACCCTAATTCTATATAGGGGTTTTTCCTTGTTAACAGTATTAAATTCACAATATAATCATATATACTGTCATGAATAAATATTTTCTCCACCTTAGCCTGCATTGCAAGAATTTCTTTTTTGTTAATTACTTTATTCACATTGGATAAAGGATTCACCGACTGCCTTCCTTTTAACATGTTCACTTCACTTCGTATATCCGGATATCCCATAGTTAATTTTATCATAAAACGGTCTAATTGTGATTCAGGTAACATCTGGGTTCCGATGGAGCCGATAGGATTCTGGGTAGCAATTACCGTAAACGGCTTTGGTATCTCCTTTGTTATACCATCAACAGTTACTGTTCCTTCCTCCATAACTTCTAATAAGGCTGATTGTGATTTCGGTGAAGTACGGTTAATTTCGTCTGCTAAGAACAAATTACACATTACAGGACCCGGTTTAAATTGATCGTCTCCATTTTCTTTACTAAGAAGATGATAGCCTACTACATCTGTTGGCAGAACATCGGGTGTAAACTGAAGTCTGTTGTGTTCTAAATCCATCGCACGGGAAAATGCAAGTGCAAGAGTAGTCTTTCCCACACCTGGAATATCTTCGATTAAAATATGTCCTTTTGCCAATATTGCAGTTAAAACTTTACTTATAATATGATTTTTGCCGATTATAACTTTACCTACTTCATTTATAATCTGTTGTGTATTTTCTGAATAAATATCCATAATTGTAATCCCCTTAAACTTCCTCATTTCATGCCATAATAAATAACTATAGCTTATATTGTAAATAATTGCAAGTCGCAGAATGAACGAAACGGACAAGTCCGCATCAACTCCCCTGTTCTCTTAGAGGGCATTCCCTCACTTTTGAGGGACTTGTCCGCTTTGTGCACCGAATGCAGTCATAGCAGTTATATCTGCCCAAAGGATATTCTCCATTTGCACTCCTGCCCGTCCACCCGGTGGCTTTTTCTTTCACAGGGAAGTCCGGAGAGCGTTCCTGTAAAAGAAGAAAGAGTCTGCTTAAAACTTAACCTTATTTATAAGTTTTAAACAGACTCATGTTGTTTTATACATTTACTTCCATTTTTGTTAACGAAAGAGATGAATGGTCCCTTCATCATTTAACTTTTTAATAATTGTGGCCGTTACTGGAAGCAGGAAGATACCTACCACTCCTAATAGCTGTGCGCCTACAAAGATGCAGATTAAGGTTACAACCGGGTGAAGACCTATTTGCTGCCCGACTACTCTGGGTTCTAAGGTTTGTCTTACTACGGTAATAACAATATATAAAATCAGTATCCCAATACCCATGGTATTATTTCCGAAGATAAAAGAGAGAATTACCCAAGGCAGTAATACCGCTCCGGTGCCAAGTATGGGAAGTATATCTACAAAAGCTACCAAAGCCGCTATAAGAAAAGGATTCGGTACTTTTAAAATCCAAAATCCAACGGATAATTCCAAAAATGTAATAATAATTAAAGTGGTATAAGCCCTGATAAATTTACCCAAAGTACCAATTATATTATCTTTCATCAGAATAATCATATTTCTCTTTTCACTGGAAAATTGTTTCAGTACAAAACCTGCAATCCGGTGATAGTCAATTGTAAAGAAAAATGTTGATACTATCGTAAAAATAAAATTAATCAGTATGGAAGGAACCTGTCCTGCAAAACCGGTTATGGCACCTACTACGGTAGAAGATGCTGTGGTAAGGAAAGAGAAGATAGATTCATTGATACTGTTAAAAATATCTTCTAAATAAAATTCAATATCCGGGAACCGTTTCAGTAAATCTTCCGCAGCTTTATTCAGCGCAGGATTAAGAGAATCTTCATATATCTTAGGCAGCTGATAAAATAAATTCTGAACAAAAGAAACTACCCGTGCACTTACCAAAGTAGCTAAAAAGGCAATAAAACTATAAAAAAGCAGAAGAATAAAAATAGAAACAAAAGAGCGTTTCAAATGCAATTTACCTGAAATAATATCTATGAGAGGGCGTAACAGTGCAGCAACAATTAAACCAATGACAAATGGCATCAGCAATGGTAGAAAATATTTAATACTGATATATGCAATTCCTAATATAACTGCAAAATACGCAAAATGTATAAGAAACGCCTTTTGCTTATTTAAATTCATCCTTCTTCTCCTATTTTTATAGAGTCCTGTAGGTATTTGCGAAACTATTGTTTTCTGAATAACCATACAGTTAATACGAATTTCAGAGCTTCAGTTGCCTTTTAGGCAAGATTCAGCTCTGAAATTGTATTAACTGCATGGTATATAATAGAACAATCCTGTTTCGTAATTGTTTATTTTATATTCATGTCAAAATTTTATCGAATTCCTGTTAAAAATTCCTCGAATTTTTTAATATTTACACGTTTACCAACTACTACGATTTTATCATTTACTCTTAATTCAATATCCGGAGTAATATCGGTCGTAGTTTTTCCATCATGCTCCAGTGCTATAATATTAAGGTTGTATTTTTTACGAAGATTCGCCTGCACAACAGTCTGGTCAGCCAGTTTGGAGGTAAGTTTTAATTCTGCTATGGCAATATCACCGGTTAGTTCTATAGAGTCCAGAATACTGGAGGAGATTAACCGGTCAGCAAGCCGGATAGCCATATCACTTTCCGGATAAATTACCTCTGCGCCTATTTTTTCCAATACCATACCTTGCTCATAACTGATTGCTTTGGCGATTACTCTCGGAACACCCATACTTATTACGTTAAGCGTGGTTAAGATGCTTACATCGATTTTCTCACCGATACATACTATTACTGTCTGGCAATTCTGTATACCGGCGTCTTCTAATGTTTCTTTATCCAGAGGACCAACTACAAAAGCATTTTCCGTAATATTCCTGATTTGTTTAATTTTACTTTCATTATTATCTATAACCAATACTTCTTTTCCGGCATCTGCTAAAGTTTTGGCTAAAGCAAAGCCAAAACGTCCAAGTCCGATTATACCGAATTCTATGATTGATTTATGCTGTATCATTATATTCCTCCTGAGAGATATAAAAAAATTCTTATTAATCTTTAATGATATAATTAACCAATTGTTAAGGTTTCTTCTGAATAGGTAACATTAGACATCGCTTTAAAAGACCATATGGTTGCTATGGTCAGCGGCCCCAAACGTCCGACAAACATAGTCAGTATCAAAATCAACTTACTTAGTGAAGATAACTCCGGCGTAATACCTGTTGACAAACCTACCGTACCAAAAGCGGATACCACTTCAAACAGTATCTGTATAAAAGTATAGTCCGGCTCAATGATACTCATTAAAAATGTATCAATGCATACTAAAGTAAGTGCCAAAAAGGCAATAATAAACGCTTTTGTGACTACATCATGAGATATTCTTCTCTTAAAAGCACAACAATGTTTGTTTGTAGCTACACTATATGCACTTCTAAATAAAGTAAACGCTGTAGTGGTTTTAATACCACCACCGGTTGATCCGGGAGATGCACCTATAAACATTAAGATAATAATAACAAAAAGACCGGCATTTGTAAATGACCCAACTGCATAAGTTGCAAATCCGGCTGTTCTGGCCGAAGTACTAAAGAAAAATGCTCCTAACCAGCTAACATCTTCGGTTAATTTTATTATCAATGTACCCGTTATTAACAACGAAATTGTCATAGTTAATACAATCTTGGTGTGCAGACTAAATTTTTTAAAAGAATGTTTATGAATAATTTCCTTGATTACAAAAAATCCAAGTCCACCAAAAATAATCAATCCACATGTCGTCAGATTTAAAAGGACATTATCCACATAACCTACCAAACCTTTAAAACCTCCTAAAACATCAAACCCCGCATTATTAAAAGCAGAAACTGCATGAAACATACTTATGCCAAGGGCAGTCAAAGGCGGATAATCTTTTGAAAAAACAATAAAACTTAATATTACTCCAATGGATTCAAAACACAGGGTTATTAAAAAAATCGATTTAACCAATTTAACTATTCCTTTAATTGAACCCAGATTTAAAGCTTCTTTTACAACTAGCCGGTCTTTAAAGGATACCTTTTTTCTGGCCAATAAGAAAAAGCCTACACCAAAGGAAGCAAATCCAAGTCCTCCGACTTGGATTAAAAGAGCTACCACTATTCTTCCTAAAACATTATAAGTATCCCTGGTATCAACTGTAGATAATCCTGTAACACAAACCGCGCTTGTAGATGTAAATAAAGCATCTATAAAGGATATATTAACACCATCATTTGATGTAAATGGTAACACTAATAAGATTGCTCCTAAAATGATTACCGCTGCAAAACCTAATACAATAAACCTGCCCGGGCTCATTTTTTTAAATACTGCCACTTAAGATCACCAGTCCTTTATGAGTTTTTCATAACAATATTTTCAATATCATTTGCAACGTCTTCACAAGCATCACAGCATTTTTCCAATCTGCGGAAGATTTCTGTCCATACCATCAGCTCGATTGGATCTTTTGTTGTTTTATACAGGTTACGTACACCGCTAATATACAGTGCGTCTCCTTCTTCTTCCAGACGGTTGATTTCTACAACTTCAGAATGCAGCCTTTTGGATTTTTTAAAATTCTGGAATTCAGCTAAAGCAACATCCATGGATTTGCAGCAGTCAACTATCATTTCCGTAAATTTTAATATTTCCGGACGTATAGATTGTACATTAAAAATATCTATACCCATTAACACGTCCTCAATGGCATCCGTTACATCATCAATTTTTTGTGAAAGGCTGGTTATATCTTCTCTCTCGATAGGAGGAAGAAATTCTTTCACTAACCTGTTTAACATATCATGTTTCGCGATATCTGCGGAATGCTCAATATTATGCATTTCACGGATTTTCTCTTCCAATTTCTTTATATCAAATTCACGTAAAGTTTTATTTAATATTTCAGCGGATTTTAATGAAAATTTTGATAAATCAACAAATGCCTCAAAATAATTATAATCTTTTTTACCTTTCATATCTATACCTATTACATACCCCAGCATTACTGGAATACTGCCACATAATAAGCTGAAAGAATCTCTGTGTGGCATTCCTTTCTCTTTTAATATTTTCTTTCAACCAAAATTTAAATATAAAGTTGTAAAAGCTTAATATTTAAAAGATTCTCATAAATATGTAAGCCATTAAAAATCCTACCACTCCGCATCCCGGAAAAGTCAGAATCCAAGCTGCAGCCATTTCCTGAACAACGCTCCAGTTTACCGAACTAACTCTCTTGGATGCACCAACACCCATAATTGCTGTTGTTTTCGTATGAGTTGTACTAACCGGCAGACCGAATACAGATGCCATAAAAAGACTGATTGCTGCGGCTAAATCTGCTCCGAATCCCTGGTAAGTATCCATTTTTACCATACCCATACCTACTGTTTTTATAATACGATAACCACCAATAGATGTTCCAAGTGCCATCACTGCGGAACACAAAACCATTAACCAGATCGGAATCTGGAAATTTGTAACATTGCTTTGGCCATTTGCAAGGAATATACCTAACATAAATACACCCATAAATTTCTGACCGTCCTGTGCTCCGTGCATAAATGCCATAAAAGCTCCGCCGGTTATCTGAGCATATTGAAAAAATGGTCTGGATTTACGCTTGTCCACTCTTTTAAAGAGAGCCCCAATGAAACGAACCGCAAAAAAACCGAGAACAAAACCTAATATGGTTGATAAGAATAAACCATAGATAACTTTTATCCATTCATGGCCGTTAATACCGGAAAAACCTCCCTGCAACGCGATTGCCGCACCGGAAACACCGGCAATTAATGCATGGCTTTCACTGGTAGGTATTCCAAAAGCCCAGGCAGCGGTTGCCCATATTACTATGGCAAATAATGCCGCACAAAGAGCAATCAGGGAATTTTTAGGATCCCCCCCAAAGTCAACCATATTATAAATAGTTTCTGCAACTGTGGCGTTTAAAAGTGTCATAACAAATACACCTAAAAAATTAAATACAGCTGCCATTACGATTGCCTTTTTGGGTCCCATTGACCTGGTGGATACACAAGTTGCTATAGCGTTAGGTGCATCGGTCCAGCCATTTACCAATATTACACCTAATGTTAGTATTACCGTAATAAGCAATGGTGGATTACTTATTAACTGTCCAATAAATTCACTCAAAGAAATTGTCATAATTGTCTCCCTAAGTACTATATTTTTTCATAAACAAATGAATCTTAACATGTATTTTACCAAATATCAATATTATCTTAATTTCTTAACATTTTCTTTATTTAGTATTACTAGGTTTTCTGCTCTATATGTAGTATAATAATAAAATAAGTTTTTCAAGGCAACTGCGAAACGCTTTAATTTTCCGAATTTTATCTTGGAAAGGGATACCAATGGATAAACATAATTACAGGAATGTTTTTAAGAACGGCTTAAAAACATTATTAATTTTTTTTACCGCTGTTATTTCGTCATTCTTTTTAATAAAAATTACTCATAACAGTATAAATTCTGCTGTCATTTACTTTATGGCAATAATTTTGATTACCAAGGTAACGGATGGGTATTTCTGGGGCATTTTCTCTTCCCTCCTGGGTGGTGCCGCCGTCAGTTATTATTTAAATTATCCTTATTTTTTACAATTTAACCGTTATGGCTATCCTCTTACTCTGATAGGCCTGTTAACCATATCTGTCATAATCAGCACTGCAATAACCCATTTGAAAGAATTCGCTAAACGGGCGGAGGAGCAGGAAGCAAAGTCAAACCGGTTAAATGAAATCAATAATAGACTGTTTTCCACAAACGACCTCGCCGGAATTATTGAGCTTGCTTTGGAATACATCGGTGAATTTGCAGGGAGCACCGTAGTATATTATGAAGTATCTCCCCAGTTAGGCAGTAAATGCTATATGAAAAGTTTAAAACCGGAACACGAAAAAATTATCCATTCCCACCACGAAGAGTTTATAGCCGACTGGGTATTCCAAAACAAAAGCCCGGCCGGAATCGGTACTGATTTTCCCGGGGTTTCCAGCTGTACGTATCTACCCCTGCTTTCTCACAATACCATTTGGGGAGTAATGGGCATTTTCCGGACAGGCCAGGAGAAGTTGAAACAGATTAATATTTCTTCACTTAATTTAATTATCAAACAGGTTGCCACTGCTATAGAAAGACAGCATCTGTCCAACAACCAGCAATTAATTCAGATAGAAAACGAAAAGGAAAAAACAAGAGCAAATCTTTTAAGGGCTGTATCCCATGATCTTAGAACGCCGTTAACCGGTATGATCGGCGCCAGTGAAACTATACTGAATAATAAAAGTTTTCTTAGTGAAGAAGAGCAGATTAAGCTAATCGAATATATTTATGAAGATTCCAACTGGCTTCTTCATATGGTTGAAAATCTGTTATCAGTTACACGAATACGGGAGGGTAATTCTTCCGTTAATAAGGTACCCGAGCCGATTGAGGAAGTAATAACAGAGGCTATTATGAGGATACGCAAACGGTTCCCTTATGCCAATATACAGGTGGACATACCGGATGACTTTATTATGGTACCGATGGATGCCACACTAATCGAACAGGTAATTATTAACTTATTGGAAAATGCAATTAAATACTCCGGTTATAATAAACCGGTCACTTTACTGGTTGAAAAAGATGATTATAATATTACATTTCACATAATGGATGAAGGAAAAGGAATATCCGTATCAAAAATAGATTCCATATTTGACGGCTGTTCCCAGACCGAAAACTTAAGCAGTGATTCTTCCAAAGGGCTTGGAATTGGCTTATCCATTTGTAAAACAATCGTCAATGCACATGGAGGTAATATTACTGCGAAAAATAATGATGGGCACGGTGCAGTTTTTACTTTCACCTTGCCGCTGGAAGGGAGTTTAATCGAATGAATCGGAAAGCTATGATTCTGGTTGTGGAAGATGAACCTATCATTTGTAATTTTATTGCAACTACACTGTCTGCAAATGAATATAAAGTAATTGAATGCAGCACCGGGAAAGAAGCTATTTCCCTGATACCCTCCCATTGCCCCGATGTTGTTTTATTGGATCTGGGTCTTCCGGATATGGATGGCCTTGCAGTATTAAAAGAAGTAAGAGAATGGTCCGATATACCGGTTATTGTAGTATCTGCCAGAGGAGATGAAAAATCCAAAGTACAGGCTCTGGATTTGGGAGCTGATGATTATATCACCAAACCTTTTGGTACTTCAGAACTTCTAGCCAGAATCCGTACTGCAATCCGCCATAATAATAAGGGTGGAAACGGAAGTAAATCATCACAAAATACGTTTAAAGCAAAAAGCTTATTTATAGATTTTAATAAATATCTGGTAACCGTAAACGGGGAAGAAGTGCATTTAACCCAGATAGAATATAAACTGGTATCCCTTTTAGCTCATAATCCGGGGAAGGTTCTCACTTATGATTATATTATAACAAAAATATGGGGTCCTTTTGCTCTGAAAGATAATCAGATCTTAAGGGTTAATATGGCTAATATCCGAAGGAAACTGGAAAAAAATCCGGTGGATCCGGAATATATATTCACCGAAATCGGTGTAGGATACCGAATGGTTGAAGATGATTAAACCGGCAGAAACACGCTTTGCGAGTTTCTACGGTTCGCGTGTGCGTTCGAATTATTGCAAGCTTGCTAATTCTCACTTTGCTTTCGCAGAAATAAAAGCCTGTCAGAAACAAATCCATAAATGGAGAGTTTCGGACAGGCTCTTAATATATTCTCACCCTTTAACAGCTCCGGCTGTCATACCATCTATAAAATAACTTTGAAAACACAGGAATAAAATAAAAATAGGAAGTATTGCAAAACAGGAACCCGCAATTAACAGGTCATAATTATTACCATAAGGAGTTAACAGTGTATTTAATCCGATAGGCAGCGTGAATTTATGTGCATCCCGATATACTAACAGCGGCCATAACATACTGTTCCAGGCACCCATACCGCATAAGATAGCCATAGCAGCAAACGCAGGTTTGGTTATAGGAAGCATGATACGTATACAGATACCAAATTCCGTAGCTCCATCGATTCTGCCGGAATCCAGCAGTTCTTTGGGAAGTCCGATCATATACTGACGGAAAAAGAATATGGTGGATGCTCCGCATAATCCTGGCAATATAACACCTGCTGTCGTATTAATCAGTTTCAGGTCAATTATTTCCTGATAAAGAGGAAGCATTAATATCTCAAAAGGAACCATCATGGTAGCTATTACAAGGAAAAACAGCAGGTTTTTTAACTTATAATCATACATGGATAAACCATAGGCTATAAAATAACAGACAATTAAGGTTAATGCTACCGATAATACAGTTAACACCATACTGTTTTTAAACCAGAGAAAATAACTGTGATCCCCGGTAAAAAGATAATTATAGTTATTAAAAGTCATTTCAGCCAGATTGAAATTAATGCTCAAACCATATCGGATTAATTCCTGCCCTGGACGAAAAGAAGCCATTACCGCTGCTACAAAAGGAAATACTACCAAAATACCAAGGGCTGTAAAAAATATCATAATAATAGCAGACGCTATCCTATTTTTAGCTTTCATACCTAATCTATCTTTTTCAAAGGAGTTATTTTTTACTCTTTCCATTTATTTCTCCTCCTTTTTAAAGGTTCCATTCATGATTAATTGAACCACATTAATAGATAATGCAATTACCAGAAGAACCAGACCAACGGCAGAAGCATAACCTAATTGATTTTTTTCAATGCCCCGCCGGTATAGATACCCTACTATGGTTAAACCAATATTATTCGGTGAATTATTTCCGTTCCACAACATAAAGCTTTCCAGAAACATGGCAAGGCCGGCATATACACTGATTGTCAGTACGTAAATAGTAGTAGGTTTTAATAAAGGCATGGTTATGTATATAAATTTCTTAATTCCGTTCGCCCCGTCTATTTCAGCCGCTTCATATAAACCATCATCAATATTCTTAAGTCCTGCCAGAAAATACAGCATATTTACCCCGGTCCATCTCCAACAGGCTATGGTAAGCAGTGCAAAATAACTGGTTACTTTCATTTTTAACCACTTAATGGGTTCAAATCCAAACCAGGAAATAAACTGGTTCATCTGTGAACCTTCCAATTCACTGAACATCAGGCGGAATATGGTACCGGCCACTACTACGGAAGTAAGTGCAGGCAAATACAGCAAAGCCTTATATAACCCTTTCATTTTTACTAATCTGCTGTCCATCAAACAGGCATAAATCATAGGAAACGGTATTAACAATACCAAGGTCCAGATCATATATTCAAAACTGTTTGCTATAGCAATATGAAATGCGGAGTCTTTTAATAATTTAGAATAATTCTTAAGACCAATCCATTCAACCTCACCAGGAAGTATGGATTGAAAACTCATCTTAGCCGTACTAAATAGTGGATATATCCAAAAAAAAGCAAAACTCAAAATAAAAGGAAGAACAAATATATATGGCGCTGCTTTCTGGGAATATAGTATTTTTTTTAGTTTTTTCATGTCCATCCTTCTTTCCATTCATATAGAAACAGGAAGAGGGGTTTGTAAAATACCAGCCTATCCGCCTGTTTTTCACAGGTTGAATCTATGTATTTATACAAATCCCCAAATTCCTTTATATTAATAATTTTTAAATTACTGCATTTAATATCATGATATTAATATTCAATCTCTAATGCTTCCTGTGCCGTCTTTAACTCATCATCTACATTGGCACCGTTTTCAAAGCAGTTATTTAGAATCGTTAAATTAAATTGTTCTGAAATAGCAGGATTTATGGTACCTACTTTTATCTTACCGATCTCATCTTTAATCTCATTAAGTGTATCAAAGGGATTGGTAACAAAGTATGCAATATATTTATTACTTGTATCCTTCGTGATTGTTTCATCCGTCCAGATTGTTGTATTACAGGTATCAAATCCAAGATTTTCCCATATCTTAACATTACCGTCATAGGACAATTTAGCCCAGGCTATGAATTCAGCTGCCAAATCAGCATTCTTAGACTGTAAGGAGACCACCGTACCGGTACCGCCAATACCTACGGAACGAGGCTGGCCTTCTTCAAATACCGGGCAGGGAGCGATTGCCCAGGTGTCTGTCATTTCAGGCATGTAATTTAAAAATCTTGACATGAACCACATTGCTTTCGGGAAAGATACAATATTGCCATCTGCTACATTCGCATATCCCTCTTCCATATCTACCTGACCGCCGGGAGAAACCATGGCAATACCTTCATCCAGCCAGCCTTTCTGCATATTTATCATGTTCTTAATAGATTGAAGTTCGATATTCGGAGCACCGTCTTCTGTGGTGTAATCTTCCCCGTATTCAGCCATTGCGAGCCACAGCCAGTCAGTTCCGCCTGTATCCACGCTGGTCATATATACTTTACCTCCGCTGGCTTCTTTTAACTGCTTTCCAGCTTCTGCATAATCATCCCAGGTCTTTATCTTGGTATAATCTATGCCGTATTGTTCTAAGATTTTTGTATTATAGTACATAACAGTAGCACCTACGTGGGTAGGAACTCCGTAATAATTGCCATCTTTACTGTAAATATCCAGACGAGCCTGTACAATGTCTTTCTTATATGGTTCAATTACATCATTCATCGGGCGGAACTGAACCTCGCCCTGCAGGAAATTAGGAAACTGGCCTATTTCAATATCACATAGATCTGGAGCACCGGAACCGGATTGATTGGCTAACATTAATTTGTTATGCATGTCAGCGTATGGATATGTAGTAAAAGTGATGTTAAGCTGTTTATCGGGATGTTCCTTATTCCATTGTTCCAGCATCTCTGCATAGAAATTGGAATGTAATTCCACAAAAGTCCACATCTCAAGATGTGTTCCATCCTCAGGACCAACTGTTGTAATGGCATCTGCTACTACTTCTCCCTCTGCCGTACTCTCTTCTCCCTCGGCTGTACTCGCCTCTCCCTCGCTTGTTGCTCCCTGTTCCTGTGCTGCAGCCGGATCAGCCGCTTCCGAGTCTGTTGTAGCTGTCTTCTTAGCTCCACATCCGTATAGCGTTGATGCCGTCAGAATGAGACACAGTAACAGACTAAATAATTTTCTTTTCATACTTTTTTCCTCCTTTTTGGTTAAAATTCATATTTAGACTTATCTAAACTTGTTTATAAAAGTTATATATTGTTTAAAAAATATCGAATTATTATACAAACTAATATTTCCATATCACTTCTACGTTGTATATTATTATTATTTTCAAACAATATAAGCTTTCTTTATGGGTAATATTATACAACCCAATTCTTTCCTTTGTCAATATTAGTTTATATTTTTTTAAATTATTTTTGTTTTTTATTTGTTTGTAAAATATTCTTTAGTGTACTATAATATTTTAACAACCGGAAAACTTCCTCTGATATTAGATTAAAGTTTGATTAAGTTAATTGATTCCTATCATAGTTATGCTATAATACAATGGTAAATAAAGGAATAATTACAGGAGGATAATGAAATGGTAAGAAAATTAGTAAAGACCGGCCTCTCCGTCGTGTTGGCACTAACAATTACGTTAATGCCGAATACTTATGTATCCGCAAAAGCAACGGATCTCATGCCTAAAAGCCAAAGTAGTACAACTTTGACTTTCCTTTCACAACCAGTTAAAGCAGCTTTGAGTCAGGATACAGCTGATCCTGCTCCGAGTGATGACATTACATCAATAAAAAAACTGGCAGAAGATAAAGCTGCTACTTTAACTACTCTATATGGAGCAACCAGTGTACAATATGCCTTGCTGGAAGACGGTAAGATTACAGTATCCGGTCATTCCGGAGTCTATAGTAAAAATTCCAATACACCCCTGACGGATACCAATATGTATGGTATCGGTTCCATCAGTAAAATGTTCACAACTGTTGCAGTAATGCAATTAGTAGAGGATGGTAAGGTTAATCTGGATACACCGGTTACGGACTACATACCTGAATTCACCATGGCCGATTCCCGTTATAAGGATATTACCGTAAGAATGTTATTAAACCATTCTTCAGGGTTAATGGGAAGTTCCCTTGGAAGCGCAGTATTATTTAATGATAAGGATAATACAGCTTATAAAAATTTATTGAATTCATTAAAAACTTCCAGACTGAAGGCTGATCCCGGTGAATTTTCCGTTTATTGCAACGATGGTTTTACCCTGGCAGAAATTTTAGTGGAAAAAGTATCCGGAGAGAGCTTTACGAATTATATGAAAGAAAATATTTCTGATTCTCTCGATCTATATAACACCAAAACGCCACAGGATACTTTTGATCAGGATCGGTTAGCAAAAACTTATCTACAAGGTTCAAATATGACTTTACCAACAGAGACCCTGAATATGATCGGAGCAGGCGGCATGTACTCATCTGCCGGTAACTTATGCCAATTTGCCAGGATATTTATGAATGATTCCAATTCTTCCGTACTTGATAATTCTTCTGCAAAATCTATGGAAAATAAGGAATATTTAAATGGCTTGTGGTCTGAAGATAAGTCTTCCATAATAAACTACGGTCTTGGCTGGGACAGCGTAACAACCTACCCCTTTGAAAAATACGGTATTAAAGCTTTATCAAAAGGCGGTGACACATTATTTTATCATGGTAATCTGACCGTTTTACCGGAGAAAAATATGGCAGTTGCCGTATTATCTTCCGGAGGGTCCAGTATGTATAACCAGGTTATGGCTCAGGAAATCCTCTTAGCAGCTTTAAAAGCAAAAGGTGACATTGATGAAATCATCCCTGATGTAACATATACGAAACCGGTGAAGTCAGAGATGCCGGAAAATCTAAGACAATACGCCGGAATATATGGAAGTTACGGCGGTACTTATAAGGTAACAATCAGTAATGACGGTATCTTAACTTTTAACACTCTTACAACACCTGCTGTCCCCGCTCAGAAGTTTATTTATACCGGTGACGGAAAATTCTATTACAGTGACGGCAGTGCTTATATCAGTTTCGAAAAAGGAAAGAATGACATTACTTATCTGAATGTCTCCGGATATGTGGCACTGCCAGGATTAGGGCAGACCGTAACGGACGGTTATCAGGCACAGAAATTTACGGATAATCCAATATCACAGGAAGTAAAATCAGCTTGGGAGAAAAGAAACGGGAAATACTATTTCCTTGTTAACGAAAAATATGATTCCGAATATTATGCTATTGGTTCCATGTATAGCAAGATCAGCCTGTTAAATGATTTGGAGGGTTATTGTCTTTATGCTAAAATTACAGACAGCAATACTGCTAGAGCAGTTTTACAGATACCAGGTGTTTTCGGCAGAGATTTAAGTGATTTTGTCTTTTATCAGGATAATGGTACCGAATACCTGAAAGCGGAAAGCAGCATATTATTATCGGAAGATGAGATTAAAACTTTGCCGGCTTCTGCATTTAAAGCGGACATAACCGGTAACGGATATGCTAAATGGTATAAAATCGGTACAAAATCTGCCAATAAAAAACTTAAGGTTACACTCCCTAAAAATGCCTCTTTCAGTGTATATGATACTAATAATTCCTGTATAATAGATTCCTATATTACTAAAAAGGATACGGTAACCTTACCTGAAAAAGGATATATTGTGTTCGCGGGAGATGTAAACACCAGTTTTACCATTAACTATATTAAATAAATCTATCAAAATAGCGTGTGATTATTATCCAACAAAAGACACGTTCTCACTCGGTTGCCGCACATAGCGGTACATAAGGTCATGGCAGATAAGTGATTCTGCCACAACCTAAGTACCGATGGCGGCAAACGGTCTCTTAATGGATTAATAATCACACGCTAGTCTTTTATAAATCTATGTGATAAACATTCAAGATTTCTGAGGCGCCGTCCTACTTTTTCGACAACAAAATAAATCCCAAACTTCGAAAAGTAAGGGATTTATGGTAAAATATATGTTTCTCTTAGAAGGTGTCAATGCTCCTGATCATGCGACCTTTGCAAGATTTCGAAGCATTCATTTTGCACCTTGTTCAAAGCGTAGACAAAAGGAAGCTGCCGCCTCACGATTTTTCAATCGTTAAAGCGACAGCCCCTAGCGCCGATGCACTTTTGCTTCTGTGACAATCATCCAAAGGATATCTTCCGTTTGGGTGCTCCTGTATATCCTGTCCGGAAGACTTTTTATTTATATATCTTAATTCTGGCATCAAGATCGGAAATTTCTTTCTCACCAGGTTCTCCCAAAGGTTTACCAAACGGCATCTGAGCCACAAGCTTCCAATTCTCAGGAATATTCCATTCCTTTTGCACTGCCTGGTCAATCAACGGATTATAATGCTGCAGGGAAGCACCGAGCCCTTCTGCCTCTAAAGCTGCCCAGATTACATATTGGTGCATTGCGCTGGTATGCTCGGACCATACAGGGAAATTATCTTTATATAATGGGAAATTATCCATCAAACCTTTTACAACATTCTGATCTTCAAAGAAAAGAATGGTTCCATAGCCCGAAGCCAAGCCGTTATTAACTTTTGCCTTCGTACCCTCAAATTGTTCTTCCGAAGTTAATTTCTTTAATTCCTCGAGAGTAAAATCCCATAACTTTCTGTTATTTTCATCAAATAATACAACAACTCTTGTACTCTGAGAATTAAAAGCAGATGGTGTATATTTAACAGCATCTTTTACTATTTGCTCAATGCGGTCTTCACTTACAACTTTTTCATTACTAAAGCCATATATACTTCTTCTGCCTTTTACAGTTTCCCAAAATGATTTTGACATAATGATTACCTCCTTTTAAGTTCATCCTATCTAATTATCCAACTATATAACATATCATTTTCTTCAGGAATTATAACCTGAAAGAAAGCGGATTACTTATAGCTATCTATTTTGATTGTATACAATATATAGAATTTATTAGATAATATCATGACTTTGTTTGTTGTTCAAGTACTAATTATTTTTATACATACTAAACAATCATATATTTAGTATCAAATTTATACTAGCTTCCAAAGTCCTCCAAGGCTGTCTTTCCCTCCATCCCACTCAACGTTTATGCTGCATATATGTTCATTTTGTGAATAAAACATGAGCTATTGAAGTACAATCCTATTGTGAATGACCAGTTGCTCTACAGGGATGATTTAAAAAGAGCATCCTCAAAAAGGAACTAGTCATAAATCTAATATCGTGGAATACTATTAAAAGAAAAATAAAAATTATTTTATTATTTTCTTTAATTTGGTATTGCAATTTATAAATTTTGGATATATAATAATAACAGTAATAATTACTATTATTGAGGAGGTAAAGTAAAATGCCAGCTTTTGGAAACCCTTTTCAGGGTAATGTTGAAAGAAAAATGTCAAAAGAAGAACTGATACAAGCAATTCGCCTTGACATTGCAGGAGAGTTAGAAGCTATTTATCTATATGATGCACACGTTCAGGCTACGGATGAGGAGATTGCAAAAAAAGTGATAGCAGATATCAGAGATGAAGAAAAAGCTCATGTAGGCGAATTAATGACTCTGCTTAAGATCCTGGATCCTACCGAAGCAGAGATGTTTGTATCCGGGGAAACTGAAGTTAAAGAGATGTTAGAAGATTTAGGTATCACCAGTCAGGATTCCGGACAGGCAGCAACAACCTCAAATCTTAATACCGTTGGTAGTTTATTAAAGAAATAAAAAGTCCAGGAGGTGTATATACATGAGCTATTTATCAAGAGAAAACTCTAACTTACCGGATGAATTGTGGAACCAAATTGATTCCCATGTTATAGATACCGCACGTAATGTTTTAGTATCCAGGAGATTTTTGCATATCTTCGGTCCCCTTGGGATAGGTACAACAAGTATTCCTGTCGATGACTCAGATAATTTGGATGAAGTCATAGAAGAAGGATTTATAACCACCAAAGGGCGAAAATATGTTGAAATTCCTACCATTTATGAGGATTTTACTCTTCTGTCAAAGGATTTGGAAAACAGTCAGAAGTTAGGATATCCCATTGATTTATCTAAAGCGGCATATGCTGCAGAGGTTTGTTCCAAAAAGGAAGACCAATTTATCTTTTTTGGAAATGAATCTTATGGATATGAGGGTCTATTTACAGCTTCCGGTATAAATAAACTTAAAAAAAGCGATTGGTCAACCGGTGAAAATGCATTTTCCGATATTGCCTCTGCATTGGAGCTATTTTCCATAAAAGGTGTTTATGGAACTTATGCTTTAATACTAAGCCCGGATCTTTATATGCAATTACAGAGAATCCAACCCGGAACCGGTTTATTGGAAATTGAACGCATTAATAAATTATTAAAGGGCAATGTATTTTTCTCATCGGTGTTAGGTAACAATAAAGCCGTTATCCTTTGCCCCGAAGCAAGAAATATGGACCTTGTAATTGGTCAGGATTTAACTTGCGCTTATCTGGAGCAAAAAGATTTAAACCACAGTTTCCGCGTTATGGAAAGTATTCTATTAAGAATAAAACGCAAACAGGCAATCATTGTTTTTGACTAATTGGAAGTTTTTATATTATAATTAATAACCTAGATAACATTTTAAAATAAATAAAAAATAATATAATTTAAAAGGAGAATTTTAATATGGCAGATGTAAATTTTTTTCGTTGTAAACATTGTGGAAATATGGTGGCATTAATTAAGAACGGCGGTGGTACACTCTCCTGCTGCGGAGATGAAATGACTAAGCTGGAAGCAAATACTTCCGACGGAGCAAAAGAAAAACATGTTCCGGTAGTAACAAAAGAAGATGGCAAAATAAAAGTAACTGTTGGTTCTGTTCTTCATCCATCCCTTCCGGAACATTACATTGAATGGATTGCTTTAGTAACTGAAGATGCGGTTCAGTTAAAATATCTGGAACCCGGCATGGAACCCAAAGCTGAATTTGAGGAAGTAAAATCCGGAACTGTTTATGAGTACTGTAATTTACACGGACTTTGGAAAGCTGATTTTTAATCTATAAACGTCCTCCTACTGTAATTGTTTTAATTAAATAAAGATGGGGTTTTGTAAAATAGTATTTTCTATTATGCAAAACCCCATTATTGTCAAAGTTCTTTTCTATTATTCTGGTAATTCATACATAACGTTATTCTATTGCTTCTGTTTATTGCTTCATTCTATTCCTTCATTCAAACAATAAAAAAAGACTCAGAACCTTTAACAGGTTGAATCTTTTTTTAACTTAAAATTCCAGTGCTTCTTTAAGAGCCTTCTGAATCGCAATATTTACAATGCCCTCAACGTCTTCACCGACTACATCTAATTTTTCTGCTGCTATGGTAGTAAAATCCACTATACCAAAAAATCCGAAAAGAATTCTTAAATATCTGTCACCCATTTCATAACCGGCTGCTTGTCCCTCCGTATATGCACCGCCTCTTGCAACAATATGAATTGCTTTTTTTCCCTGGCATAAACCAACGGGTCCTTCTGCGGTATATTTAAAAGTAATTCCGGATACGGAAATATAATCAATATATGCTTTTAAGATGGCGGGTACACCTAAATTCCATAGAGGAGCGGCAATAACTATTTTATCAGCCTCCATAAACTGATATGCATATTTTAAAATAGGATGATTCCTGCTGTCATCAGATTTAGGTCCAAAAACTGTATTAATATCTTTTTCCGTAAGAAACTGAATATTTTCTTTGTATAAGTCCAGCGTTATAATTTCATCCCCTTGGTGATTTTCGTTATAGGCTTTTATAAAGGCATCGGATATTTTAAAAGTTCTCGAAGTACCCTCCGGTTTGGCATTTGCTTTAATATACAGTACTTTGCTCATTTTACTCCTTTCGTTTTTCCGTGATAGATAGATGATTACATGGTATATAATATTACATACTTGTTTCCCATTACCTATTCTGTGATAAAAAATAACATTTGAAAGATACAAAAACTTTATTTCTTTCATAGAATTCACTTTTTTTCTCATGTCTATGTATCAATTTTAATAAAAAATATATACCGCTGCTAAAAATATTTTTTTCGCCTTAAAATAATTGCATTATAAAGTTGAAAAAAGAACCAAAACCTGCTTTGAACCGCTCTCCGTCTACCACAAGGAGAGCATACCATGGTTTGGTTCTTTTTCTCATCTTTTTTATACAGGATGGAATGATATTAACCTATCCTGTCATCCTGTCTGTCATTTCTTTCCGAAGTTATATTTTTACCGGAAACATCATCATAAAAAGCTGCATAGGCTGCACTTACATATGGGTTTAACCACAGAAAACCAATACCCAGTGTAAATGCACTCAATATAATCCAGCCAATAAAACTTAAACCCAGGCAGAAAAACCGCCATTTATTTCCGTACATCATTATTTTCGATTGTTTTATTGCTTCATTTATACCCAGTGATGGGTTTTCTTCCAATATATATGGAGTCATTGCATAACTGATGGAAGCAATGATTCCGGGAATAATTAACAACAAAGACCAGAGAATGGTATATATAGCTACTAATAGCTGCATACCAAAAGCTTTCCAGAATATATCGAACTTAGTAAACAGATCTGCAAACCTTGGCTCTGTACCGTGAACCAGGTTCAAATTAAACCGGCAATAACCTAATTGGATCACACCGCCTAATAAAAAAATAATGATTAAATAAATACCGATAAACGTAAAAAATATAGAAAAAAACGAGGTACTTATTATTCCAAAATTGGAATCTGCATAACGTTCCATATCATTATATCGAAAGCTTGTGGAACTGCCTAAATTAGCACCTGCTCCCAGTAATCCTGCTACAAATCCGGTTCCTACTGCCAGTCCCCACTTTCCTTTTAACGCTCTTCTTGCAATACTTCGAAAGTCTTCTGCATATAACATGCGATCCCTCCTATTAATATTTTACATTGTTTCTATCATAATAAGTTATGCTGTACCTGATGATAAGATGCAATCAGTATTAACCCTGTATTTTATTGTATATATAAGATTATGTCCTATTTATATTTACATAATAACGATTGCAAATTTCGACATTATCTGATATAATCATAACAAAATACAGTAAAATAAATAGTTTAAAGCATACAGAAAAATTTAATTTACCGTACCCTGATAAACGGAAGAAATACGCTTTGCGAGTTTCTTCGGTTCGCGGGCACGTTCGAATTATTGCAAGCAAGCTTGCCAATTCTCACTTTGCTTTCGCGGAAACAAAGATAGTTATTCAAAGCATTTGCTGTGAATAACTATTTTTTGCATAAAAGTATTTCCAAGCAAGGAATTTAATGACTGAAAAAGCAGGAGGAGATTACCATGAAAAAAACAAATGAAAAAAAAGCAGCAGAAAAAAGGACGGTAAATCAAAGTATGAAATTGAAACTGGTATTAACATTTCTATCCATGAACATTATTACTCTGTTAGCAATCATTCTGGTTATCGGTTTCATGTCATACGGAATAATTTCATCAGAAAACAATCAAAAATTAATCAATATTTCTGAGAAAAATTCCAACGAAATCGATGGCTGGTTATCAATTCAGGGTCAGATAGTATATGAAATTGCAGATAGTATTACATCCCAGAAAGAATTAGATAAGGAACAAATATTACTATATCTTGAGACAAAAACAAAATCAAATCCCTACACTTCAGATGTATATTTTGGTTTTGCCGACAAGAGCTTTTTAGATGGCTCTGGCTGGCAGCCGCCGGCCGATTACGATTGTACGACCAGAGCATGGTTTCAAAACGCTAAAGAAAAAGGTGATTTATATTACGGTTCACCCTCCTTTGATATGACAACCGAACAAATGGTTACTGTAATATCAAAACCGATTATTATTGATGGTAATTTTATCGGTGTTATAGGTATGGATGTTAAATTGGGAACACTAAATGAGATAGTCCAAAAATCCGTTTCCACCAAAAACAGCTATGCTTTTATGGTGGATGAACAGGATAATATAATGATTCATCAAAATGATGATTTTATGCCAAAAGAAGATAAAATAAGCAATTTAAATGATGTTTTACACTTAGCAAGTAAAGATGTAATACAAAATATAGAAAATAATAATCAATTGGCTACATTAAAGGATTATGATGGTAATATGCGGCATTTCGTTATGACCAACATAAAATCAACAAACTGGAAATTTGGTTTGGCAATATCCGATGCAGAGTACATAAAGCCGGTAAAGGACCTGTTGACAGCACTTATTATTTGTTCTCTTATTACTATCTTAATCGTAGCGGTAATTGCTGTTTTTGTAGGAGACAAAAATTCCAAACCGATTATTTCTCTTACTGCAGCTATTAAGAAACAGGCTGATCTGGATTTCAGCAGGGACAGTGAAGCTGACTTTATGAAATATGGAAAACGGAAAGATGAAATAGGGATTATAACCAACTCCTTGATAACCATGGAAGAAAATGTAAGACAGCTTCTGATAAGTGCTGCTGATAATGCAAACCAGGTTTCTGCAACGGCTGAGGAACTGTCGTCAACAGCAAAGCAATCAGCCATAGCATCACAAGAAGTAGCCCAGACCATTAATCAGATCGCAGTTGGTGCAACTGAGCAGGCAGAAAATACGGAAGAAAGTTCCCAAGGTCTGTTGGAATTAGGAAACCTGATTGATACGGATAAAACTCATATAGCAAACCTTACAAAAGAAACCAATCACGTTAACGAATTGGTTCAAGACGGTCTGGCAGCGGTAAAAACCTTGTCCCTTAATACCAAAACCAATGGAGAAGCAGTATCAGTTGCTTACCAAAGCATTCTTAAAACCAGTGAGAGTTCTGAAAAAATAAGTGAAGCAAGTGATTTTATTACCTCCGTTGCCGAACAGACGAATCTGCTGGCATTAAATGCAGCGATTGAGGCAGCCAGAGCAGGAGAAAATGGCAGGGGGTTTGCTGTAGTTGCAGAAGAAATCAGAAGATTGGCTGAGCAATCCACCGATTCAACCAAAATCATTAATGAAATTGTACATTCCTTAAAGGAAGCCGCTGCTACTGCTGTTACAAAAATGGAAGAAGCAGATGCCCTAGTAAAAGAGCAGACGGTTAGCGTAGGCGTAACGGAAACGAATTTCAATGATATCGCATTAGCAATGACCAATGCAAAAGAGGCTGTAAATGTTCTGAATCAATCCAGCAGCCGAATGAAAGATAGAAAAGATGAAATATTCGATCTGATCCAAAATCTATCTGCATCTGCAGAAGAAAATGCGGCTGCTACAGAAGAAGCTTCTGCCGCTATGGAAGAGGAATATGCATCCAGTGAAGAAATTGCAAATGCCAGCGAGAATTTAACCAAGATAACTTCCGAATTACAAATGTTAATTAATCGATTTAGGATATAATACATAAAATACAAGAATTTAGGATAAATTTATCTATAATTTATACGGATATAATGAATCCAATATTATTTGACCTGTAAAATTCATCTTCATTTGAAACTTATTACATATAACTGAATAACCTATAATACACCGAAAGGAAACAATTATATTACCGGCTTAATTTTTCCTTTCGGTGTATTTTGTTTACTTCGTTATTAGTTTTTATATTTTCTATAATACAAATTAGTAATTGAACATATTTCTTTTTGACTCTCCAATAAAACTATCTCTTCTGCCGTTAGCCTGAATTTATAACATCCTGATTCCAGTTCAAACAGTTTTACTTAAGTGGTTCCTCAAAAAAGCCGATTATTGGTTCTCGGATCATACAACTTTTTCTTATATAATTTAATTACAAATCAACATAATCAATGATTGCGAACTATATAGTTTAGATACAATCTGTTGTTTTGAATTTATCTATATAAATTAAATAATAAGGAGGAATTAGAAAATGTTAAACAGAAAACTCGGTAAATCCAATATTAAAGTAAGTGAATTGGGATTAGGCTGCTGGCCGATTGGCGGCCCTTTTTATTCCGAAGGCGGCCAGCTCAGTGGTTTTAAGACCGTTAATGATGAGGAATCCACCAAAGCGTTATTAACCGCTTTGGATATGGGGATAACTTTTTTCGATACATCCAGTGTCTATGGATGCGGTCACAGCGAAGTACTCCTTGGCAAAGCCTTTAGCAGGGTAAGAGACCAGGTTGTTCTGGCAACCAAATTTGGTTCTATTTTTGATGAAGAAACAAAACGTTGCATCGGGAACAGTGTATCACCGGATTTTATCCGAAAATCCTGTGAGGACTCATTAAGAAGACTAAATACCGATTACATCGACTTATTCCAATGTCATGAATGGTTTGTTCCTTTAGATGAAGCCGGAGCCGTTTTTGAAACCTTAGATAAGTTAAAAGAAGAAGGTAAGATCAGAACATACGGATGGAGTACGGATCATCCTGACTTAATTGACTTTTTTGTAAAAAATACGAACGGTGCCGTGATTCAGCATCAATTTAATGTATTAATTAACGCAGACGATATTCTTAAGGTATGCGATACCTACGATCTTGCAAGCATTAATCGTTCACCACTGGCGATGGGTGTTCTCAGCGGTAAATATACAAATGAATCTCCTGCTATCGTAGGTGATATCAGAAGCGAAAATATTGACTGGAATTTTTATTATAAAGACGGAAAAGTCAATCCTTTATTGCTGCAGCGACTTGGTTTGATTCGTGAAGTACTGACATCGGAGGGTAGATCTCTGGTTCAGGGTGCATTGGCCTGGTTATGGGCCAAGAGTAACCGTACCATACCAATCCCCGGTTTTCGTACTGTAGAACAGGTTAAGGAATTAGCCCGTGCTGCCGAATTCGGACCGCTAAGTGAGAATCAGGTTAAACAGATTGATGGAATTATTGAAAAAATTAAGATAGCCTAATCGGATTAGGTGAACCATTGATCAATTAAGGTTTCTTATTGAAGACAGGGAATTAAAAGCAGATGCTATCCTGCATTATGCCAGGGAAGCTGTGTACGATGCTGCCCCCATAGTAGCCAACGAAAAATTTAAATCATTGTCAGTCTCTGGGGGCAGCATCGTAACCTATGATAGCTCTTTATGATCACTCCTCTACAGAATCTACGTTAAAGAGATATTTCTGCTGTCCCCAGTAATTTCCTTCTGTTGCCGTAAACTTTAACATACAATAATCGGGGTCCGTCGGACCAAGGGGATAATATCTCTCATCTCCCGGCTTCCAAAAAGCCTGTTTTGTTTCATTATCCATGTATACCTTCATCTGCCCGGTTAACATCAGACCATGTATGTTCTCCGAATCGAGGAAATAGATACATGCATTAGGTTTCTTAAGCCACTGCCCTGTACGGGCGGCAGATACATTAGTTGAAAACCAGAATGTTTTTAACCCTTCCTGTTTTGCTTTAAACATGGACTTTGCATTGGGATAACCGTTCTCAGTGACGGAACACACTATTACATCTCTGCTTTCTTCTACCAGTTTCAAGATATCTTTTTTTACTTGCTCATTCATAGTAAACCCTCCTATTTTTCTAAATTATTAATAATTCTCCTTAGTTTATTTTCAAAATCTTCAATCTCTGTTTCAGAAAAACCCTGATAAAATAATTCGTTCATCTGTTCAGAAACCTGATCGTACATTTCCCGGTATTCTTTTGCTTTTTCCGTAATGGATATAAAAATCTGTCTTCTGTTTTTCTTATCGGGAACCCGCCTTACTAACCCGCTTTCTTCCATTCTATCCAGCATACTGGTCAACGTAGTTTTAGCAAGGGACGTCAGACGGCCTACATCGGTGATAGACAGCTTATCATGTTCCCACAGTACATAAAGTATCCTGCCCTGTGCACCATTAAACGCCTCTATACCACTGTCTTTCAGCATTTTCTCAAATACCCGTCCCTGCAGCCTTTGTATCTGTGTTATTAAGAAACCTCCGTATGTTTTCAACTTTATCACCTCTTCATATAGAATAGTACTATATAGTACAATTGTCAAGAAAAATTTTTCAGTTTTAAGGACAGCGTTCGTAAGTATGAAACTCTTCATTACTTACGGACATTATCCCAAACTGAAATTTAAACAAAAAAACTCTGCCTGTTAATTTAACAGGATAAGGTGTATCACCGCATCTGAAATTTATTTATTTTGCTACTATTTTAGATTATTTAATAAAGCCGAATTAAACGGATCTCCATGTCCGGGATAAATTGTTTTCCTATTTAAAGATTTTATCCTTTTAATGCTTTTTATAAGCTCTTTAAAATTATAAGCGTTAGGCGCGATTTCAAGTTTTCCTGTATTGGCAAAAGTGTCGCCCGAAATTAGATCACCCATTTCAGTAATTATACCAATCGATCCTCTGGTGTGGCCTGGAATATGTATTACCTTAGCATGGAACCCGAATTCAGACAGATCAAAGCCTTCGTCTATCAGGATATCCGGTCTGAAACTATCATAATCCTCAAGAGTTTTAATTACGATTTTTTTAATTAATCTCTTCATAAACAAAAAAACTACTTTAAATAAAACGGAGTGATAATGACAGTTTTCCATTAAATTTTCAATCTCCGGGTTATTAACTAAAATTTCATCAGCAGGGTGCATTGCTATATTGGTATTATATTTTTTTCGAAAATAGGATGCATTTGCAACATGGTCATTATCACCGTGAGTCAAAACAATTAGCCTCAGATTATTGGTATTACAGCCATGGCGTTCTAATTCTTTCTCCACCGCCTCCCTGCGGTTATTGAATTTCTTATCAAAAAACAGGTGCCCACCGGTATCAAAGAGGATAAAATTATCATTTTCCTTACCAAGATAACAATTAACACCACTTAGGTCAATTCTTATGATTTCCTGTTTCATAATTTACACCATTGTTTACGTAATTGCATACCACAGAAAGTTCTGCGGTACTGTCACATAAAATACCTTTCCTAGTTATTTATGATTTTTATGGTAATTTCCATGAGTTTCTTCATAAACTTTTAAAAATAATCCATCAAATTGTTCTTTTTCAATATTGTAATATTTCATCCATGGCTCTGCATAACAGATATAAGCATAGCTTGGTATAAAACTTGTAAAAAATTCTGCAACTCTTCTTTCCTGTATATCATAGTTTATATCTGCTTTATCTTCAGTTTCTTTGGCAATTAAGGCATCTAATATTTTAAATAATATAGGTTTTTCCGTTGATTTCTTTAGTGAATCAATAAATATAACCCGAATTAAATCCGCATTTTTCCGTCCAAATTCATAATAGGTATTTTTCATTCGGCCTGTCAGCTCTTGTGCTTTTTCCTGATGTGTTTCTTTCGTATTTTCAGAGATAATACCGGTATACTCATCTATAAATCTGGAAGTCAAAACCTCCAGAATTTCAGCTTTACTTTTAAAATGATAATATATCAGCGATTTAGGCACATTGGCTTCGCGGGATATTTCATCCATACGCGAACCTTCATAGCTTTTCTCTGCAAATACTCTTATGGCAGCCTGAAGAATTTTTTCACGTGCATTAGGTTGATTCATAGTTCTGCTCCTTTTTATACTGACTATTCAGTACTAATATTAGCATAATATTACCAAATAGTCAATATAAATATCTTTCTACTCCTATTTCTTATCCCTGCCGATAAGAAAAGGGCTGCTGCAAAATAATAAATTTACCGGACTCGGGTCCGGAATTAGTTTACATTCTCTCCCAAGTAAGATAGATTTGAAAATTTGCAACAGCCCCTTCCTAAAATACACTTAAATGGGACTTAATATTTTAATTGTTAATAATTCTCCCTGCAGAATAAGGCGGACGGTAGTTCATATCTTCAATTACCACATTAACTCTTAGATTTTTGGCATGAATCACTTTATTATCTCCAATATAAATTCCGACATGCCCAATGGTATTATCATTTGAATCTGCATAGAATATCAAATCACCTGGAAGAAGATTATCCATAGATACTTGATTACTTACCTTTTCTTGCTCCTCTGATGTCCTGGGTAAGTCGTAACCGACTTTTTTATATACTGCCTGAACAAATCCACTGCAGTCAACGCCGGTTTTAAGATCATTACCTCCCCATATATAAGGAATACCCTCCGCTTGTTTCGCATAGTTTACTACATCATTGCGCAGGGTGTCAGTATTGGAAACATCTTCCGAATTTATAACTTCGGAATCATATTGATTTGTTTTAGCCATATTATTACCGCTATCACTGCTGTCAGGAGTAACTGCAGTATTATCCACAGTATTATTTTTATCTTTTTCATCTAACTGTATGGTAGTTAAATCCCCAGTAATTTTTACATTTTTATCAGATGCCAATACATCCTTGCCGGTTGCTACAATTACTGTTGTAAAGATTACACTTAGAGATAGTGCAAGAAGTAATTTTCCGGCATGTTTTTTTCTATGATCTAAAATAAAATTTAATCTATGTTTCATATTATTTTTTCCTCCATATAAATTCATTAAAGATACTGTATTCTGCTTGGGCAAAGCTGCTGCACATTTTAATAAAAGTTTACCATAATCCAGACAATCCGCCTTCGTTGATTTTCGAAGAACCATTTCATCGCAGGAAATTTCACACCAATCATCTATATGCCTCGCTAATACATAGCAAAACGGATTATACCAGTTTAGTACCTGAACAATTAACCGCACTAATTTGACCAGGGAATCCTTTCTATGAATATGTACCAGTTCATGCCCTAATATAAAATGTAAGTCCTTTTCCGTGTATGATTCATCCGGCAAAAGAATTGTTGGTCTAAAAATACCTATTGTCATTGGATTTGAAATAAGAGCACACTTAAATATATTAATCTTACAATATTTAGTAAACCTAGTATTAATATTTCTACTGTAATTATTATTTAAGCTATTCATACAATGGATAATTTTCTGCTGTATATCTGTTTGGTTTATTGGCAGAAAGTACCTCTTTAGCAATTTTATTAATCTGAAATATCGAATACTGTTTATAACAAGCATAAGTGTAATACCAATAATCCAAATCAGGCATAAAAGCAAATACTTGTATTGAATGACAAGAGACTGCATATCTGACAGTAACTCTTTGAAAAAATAGATACTCCTGCTATGTTGATTATTGGGTTGTTTATGTGATAAGTCAGCTGCATCAGGATTTTCATTGGATTCTTGGGTTCCCGGCATATTGGATTCATAGGTTTTATCTTCTACAGTTATCCGCGGCGAACTGATATAAAATAAAGCCTTTGAAAATTCAAAGCGTATCGGTATCAATAATCCAATCATTAATATCACCCAAACACGATATAGACAAATCGCAGAAAAGTATTTTTTTAAAAATGGTTCAATTAATAGCATTAAAAGGATAAAGAATGTGATATTAAGGGAATTCGTAAAATATAAAACTAATAAATTTATCAAACTATTCTTCCTCCTGATTTTTTAGCCAGGTGTTAAGCTCATCTATTTCCGCTTTGCTGAGTTTATTATTTCCGGTAAAAGCACTTACTAATTGAAACAATGAGTTGGCATGATAACGTTCTACAAAAAGATTAGTTTCATATTGAATGTAATCTTCCTGTTTAATACAGGGGTAATAAGTACGTTCTTTTCCTGTTTTTTCACTGTGTAAAAAACCACGCTCCGTTAAACGATTTAATAGGGTAATTAAGGTCTGCAGCTTCCATCCTTTTTCATTGCCCAGTTGATTCATAAGCATAGCAGTAGTTATCGGAGGGGTATTTTTCCAAACCGCTGACATCACCTCAAATTCGGTTTCCGGTAATTTTGTTAAAGAAACTGACGTCTCAGCAGGACTTTTTTCTGATTGCCTGATATTATTATTCATTTTGGAATCCTCTTTTATATCTTCTTGTTTCATATGTATCTCCTGATATTTTTATTTTCTACATTTGTCTATATTCTGTATTCTACACTTGTCTATAATGATTGTCAACATTTTTTTTAAAACGAGCTGTCGCATTAAAACATCAACGCTTTTTTAATGATGACGGCAAACATCCCATATGCTTTTTATAGGTCTTGGAAAAATAAGACAGATTATCGAACCCGCAAGCAAAAGCTGCTTCTTCCACACTGTATTTTCCGCTTAGCAATAGTTTTTTTGCATTGGTACATCTTAAGATATTAATAAAACATATGGTTGTATAACCGGTTATTTCCTTAAAAATACGGCAAAAATAATATTTGCTTACCCCTGCCTCTTCGGCAATTTGAGCGATGGAAATATTTTTATCATAATTGCTTTGTATATATCTGATTGCTTTTTTAATCATCTCTATCTTATTTGTTTCCGGTTTATTAGACAAGGCCGATTCTGACAGAATGTGCTCACGGTACAGACAAATTACCAGGTCCATGATTACCGATTTAATTTTGGCTTTATAGAGAGCTTTTTGTGAAAAAAATTCCTCTTTTATGACATTAAATTTATCTCTCACCATTCTATCTTTTATCAGCCTCTGAAATACAATTTCCTCTGTATCTATTCCTATCTCCTCACAGAATTTACGGTCTATAATCAGGCAGTAATATTTTGATTCCTCTTCTAAAGTTTGTATGTAATGAACATTGTTTGAATTAATGATAATAATTTCGTCCTTATTGGCAGTTATACTGCTGGCATCAGATAAAACGCTAATCGTTCCTTTTATAACATAAAGGATTTCAATGTTTTCATGCCAATGAGGCAGGAATTGGGACTGGCTTTTTATCATAGTATCCAAATGGAATATAATCGGAAAGGAAGGGTCCTTATGAGTATGCGGTTCATAGAAATTACTTGAATTCATCTGCGGCTCCCATTTATAACAGGTTTTATATTAGATAATTGCGTAACGATTTATTTTTTTAAATATCCCATGCAATTGCTATACCGTTTGTTTTATTTCACATGCACTCAGAGCAATATAGTGTTAATTTATAGCAACTTCATTTCTTTACATCATCATAGCTCAATTATACAATAAGCTTAATAAACAAACAACTTTTTATTTGAAAGGATGGTTTTTTATGTACGATTTTCCTATAGGTGTCATGTTGGATTCCTTTAAGCTGGATACAAAAACTGCTACCCAAAAAGCTGCAAAACTTGGAGCAAAAGGACTCCAGATGTATGCAACCTCCGGTGAGTACTCTCCGGAAAATTTAACCGGCAGCAAAAGAAAAGAACTTCTAAATATGGTGAAATCAAACGGCCTGGTTTTTTCTGCACTATGCGGGGATTTAGGACAGGGTTTTGGCAATAGAGAGAAAAATTCTGAACTGATTGAAAAATCAAAACGTATCATGGAACTTGCAAAAGATCTGGAAACCGATATTATCACCACTCATATCGGTGTTGTACCAAAAGACAAGAACCATGAACGGTACAAAATTATGCAGGAAGCCTGCTATACCTTAAGCCGTTTTGCCGATTCCTTAGACGGACATTTTGCTATTGAAACCGGTCCGGAAATCGCCGTAACCTTAAAAGAATTCCTAGATGCACTACACTCAAAAGGTGTCGCTGTGAACCTTGATCCTGCCAATTTTGTTATGGTAACGGGGGATGATCCTGTTAAAGCTGTTTATACATTAAAAGATTATATCGTTCATACACATGCAAAAGACGGCAGGCGGTTACTGGTAAAAGATCCGGAAATTATTTACGGTATCACGGTAGAAGAAGTAGCTGCTTCTCATGATAATTTTACATCCGGAGAGGGCAATCTGCCATTTATTGAACTTCCTTTAGGAGCGGGTGATGTGAACTTTGCGGAGTATTTAAAAGCCCTTGATGATATCGGTTACAAGGGATTCCTAACCATAGAACGTGAAGTTGGTGAAAATCCCGAAGAAGATATTAAAAATGCGGTAATTTTTCTTAATAAGATGAAAGGTTTATAGGAGGAATACAATATGGCAAAAATTAAAATTGGTGTTATCGGAACAGGTTCAATCTCTGTAGAACATATAGAATCTTATTTAAAAAATGATAATGTAGAATTATATGCTTTCTGCGACCTGAATGAAGAACGTTTGAAATTCATGGCTGAAAAATACAACGTAAAGCATACCTTTACGGATATGAATGAAATGCTGAAACTAGGAGAAATCGATGCTGTCAGCGTATGTACCTGGAACTCGGCACATGCCCCCTGTACCATTGCAGCTTTAAATGCAGGTAAACATGTATTGTGTGAAAAGCCGATGTCAGTATCGGAAGAAGATGCAAAAGCCATGAAAGCCGCAGCTGAAAAAAACGGTAAATTGCTGATGATTGGATTTGTCAGACGTTACGGAAATGACTGCAAAATATTAAAAGAGTTTATTAATTCCGATTATTTCGGTGATCTCTATTACGCGAAAGCAACTTACCTCAGACGAAAAGGAAATCCCGGCGGATGGTTCGGTGATAAATCCCGTTCAGGGGCGGCCCTTTAATAGACCTGGGCGTCCATGTAATTGATCTTGTGAGATTTTTAATGGGGAATCCGAAACCCGTATCCGTATATGGTACAACTTTCAAAAAACTGGGTAACAGAGACAATATTAAAGGGAAAAAATTCTACCAATCCTCCAGTGCTACGGATCACGATATCTGTGATGTAGAAGATTTAGCCTCCGCCATGATACGGTTTGACAATGGAGCGGTACTTTCAATTGAAGCAAGCTTTAGCCTGAACCTAAAGAAAGATGAGGGTAAAATTGAACTTTTTGGTACAAAGGGTGGTGCCAAATTAGATCCGGAACTGGAATTATACAGCGAAATCAACGATTATTTAGCTAATGTTACATTAGATGCAGAAACCTCCTTAAGCTTCGACGGTCTTTTTGCTAAGGAAATCAATCATTTTGTTTCTTGCATAACAGATGGAACTCCTTGCATTTCTCCAGCCCAGGATGGGATTGAGATTATGGCAATTTTAGATGCAATTTATAAATCTGCAGCAACAGGACATGAAGTTATATTATAATTATCTAATTATAATCCAACCAGAGAGGTTACAAAAATATGAGAATATCCGTTAGTTCGTACAGCTTTGACAAATTATTATCCTCAGGCGAAATGACGCAGTTTGACTGCATCAGGAAAGCTAAGGAAATCGGCTTTGATGCCATTGAATTTGTAGATATCCTTGCACCCGACGGTGTATCAAAAGAAGATTATGCCGAAGTCTTATCAAAAGAATGTAAACATATGGAATTACCTGTATCCAGTTTTACCTTTGGTGCAGATTTTTTAACGGGAAGCGGCGGCAGCACTGATTTAGAAATTGAACGGGTAAAAAAAATGGTGGATATCGCTGCAATCCTGGGCGCAAAACTAATCCGGCATGATGCTGCCAGAGGTGATGGAAGATCCTTTGATGCCATTTTGCCAATCATAGCAAACGCCTGCAGAGAGGTAACAGTCTATGCTGCTGCCAAGGGCATTAAAACTACGGTTGAAAACCACGGTTATTTCTGTCAGGACAGTGACAGGGTAGAAAAATTATATAATGCGGTAGGCCATGAGAACTTTGGATTACTGGCAGACATGGGCAATTTTTTATGTGCAGATGAACCACCAGAGAAAGCGTTTGGCAGGATAGCACCTTACACTTTTTATGCACACGCCAAAGATTTTCACGTAAAATCTGCCATGCTTCCGGATCCTGGTGAAGGCTTTTTCAGGTCCAGGAGCGGAAATTATCTCCGAGGTGCAATTATCGGCCATGGAGATGTCCCGGTACTTCACTGTATCCGGGCGTTAAAAAATGTTGATTTCGACGGTTATGCAGCAATCGAGTTTGAAGGAATGGAAGAGACAATAACTGCTCTTACTATTGGATTTAATAACTTGAAACGATATATAAGGGAAGCATAATTTTATTATGTCAAACTCCGGTGAATGCAGATTTTTGCCGGAGTTTTTCTTATATAATATACCCCAATACCGGGTGATTTATTTCTACTACCCTTAAGTATAATCCGTAAATATTTTATCCGAATCTGTTAACCAATTGCACATTTTTGGAAAATAAAGTATAATGAAATTGTAAATAGTAATTCACTATATAAAGGGGAAATTATGAAACAGATAAAAGTAATATTTATACTGTTATGTTTCACATTTTTAGTTGGATGTAATACAAAAGATAAAGCATCTACCGGCACAATATCAAAATCAACTGATTATATCGCTCCGAAACCAGCTTCTGCTGCTCCCACAGTAAAACCCTTGTTCATTTTTCCTGCTCCCGATGTCATACTGTTATCTTCTGCTCCGGCCGCTTCTGTGGCTCCAACGGCAGATAAAAATACTGTTACGGATGAAAAGCTTGATATTACCCTTTATATTTATGGACCGGACGATTATGATAACCCGATAGAAAAGAAAATAATACAGGTAAGCAAAGTATTATACGAGACTGATTTGCCCCAAGCTTTAAATCTTATTTTTGCTGAAACGGATATCCGATTTAACAGCGCCAAAGTTGATCCCACATCAAAATGTATAACCGTAGATATACCTCAGGAAGTGGCCGATAAATTTAATGCAGGCAGCTGCGCAGGAATCATATTGATGAATGAACTCACCAATACACTTCTTAATCTGCCGGATATTAATTCGGCAGTGGTAACAGTAGATGGTATAAAGGATACCTACGCAGATCATTATAGTTTTGAGGGGATATTTACCAAGGAAAAAGAATTAGGATAAAATTTTAACATGAGGGATTTGTATGCCGCTGAAGCGGCAAATGGAGGTTATTATGATTAATCTAAGAAAACTAATAGCAGCTTTATTTTTTGTTTTAGCATTAACGCTGTCAGTTGCATTGCCCTCACCATTAACTGCGAATGCATATGCTGAAGACATATTAAGTCTTTATGTTGGTCAAAGTTTGGATTTAGATATTAACAAGTTTTCAACCGATAAAAATATATCTTCAGGCCGGTGGCACTCAGGCGATACTACAATGGTAACCACAGATATGTACGGCCATGTTACTGCAGTAGGTGCGGGTACAACAGACCTTATATTTGATTACAAAAAAGGCGGTAAAACAATCCCTGTTTACAACATACAGATTACTGTGACACACGGTCCATTAACAGTCACAACCGTTCCTGAAGCAGTCGGCGGGAGCATTAAAGATGCAGCTTCTCATATCGTCTTTATCATGAACTACAATATGGTTAATTCAAAGGTTGCAGAATTTTATAAATATCTTGGCGATTTTACAGGTCATTCCACTGTGGATTGTATCTACTCCTACAGTATATCAACCATTTTGACCGACCAAACAGTAATATCTAAAATTACTGATGCAGATAAGGTTATAATGGTTGGGTTGCAACCTACAATTGATAATCTGGATATATTAGAATCATATACAAAAGCCGGTGTAAAATTCGATTTAGCATTCTATCAAACCTCCAATGAGAGTGTTTTTAAATATTCAGCATTAAAAAGTGATTTGGAATCTGTAGGATTAAACATAATGTCAGCACGTCAAGTCTGGATTGATATGTACTACGCTGATATTGCAGATGAAAAACAGCTGAATTTTACTGATTCCGACTCCACCCCTACCCCTATAGCTGGTTTAGGCCTGGCAATTTCTTTACAGTATAATTTCAATAATAATAGTTGTAATGATATTTCCTATTCTGACCTGTTAAATAAAATGACTGCAGGAGTTCTTGATGGAATTGACGAAGATATTTTTAACAAAACTAAAAATCTTATTACAGTCGGACGGATGTTTCCACTAAATGAAAATGATCCCGTTCTACATTTAAGTGAAGTGAATGAACCGAATATGCTTAATCAATACACTCAGAAGCATTATGAAGTTTTTAAAACTTTCTACAATGGCAATACTGCCCACGGAATATTCACCATGGAACAGACACCTGCCGGAGCTCCCGTCTGCTATAATTCCATACGCCTTGATCCGGATTACATGAAAGACGAGAAATTATATGCATGGACTGGGGGCAAGTGGAAACCGCTGAAATCCGTCCCTGCGGAAGAATACTCCTTAAGGGTACTCACCTGGTCAGATGGAACATGGATTACTGAATCCTTCCGCTATACAGATAGCGGTACAAAACCAAACCCTTTAAAAAAGCAGGACACCAACGAAATTAAAAGAGACTCTAATGGTAACTGGTATATATCTGTTCGATATGAGGATAAGTTTTATATTTATCAATTGGATAAATCGCTGAAAGTAAAACACGAGGTTTGTATTTCCGACCTTACTGACAGCCAAAATACAGGATTCTACTTATTATCGGACGGTAAGGTGTTGCTTAAAACGTATGACCCCGCCGATTCCTCTTCACACGCGCCGAACAATTTGCAGTTATATAACAACCTGCAGCTACTCGATCTGGCTTCTGGAAAAATCATCCGAGAATATGATACCGGTTATTATCCTTCTTCCGGTGATATAAAAGTTAACGGTAAATTCATTTATATGCAGGATTACTCTGAAGATAATATCATTGTAATTGATTCTGACTCAGGCAAAGTAATAAATATAATACATCTTGCAGATTATGGCTATTTGATTAAGCTACATGATTATTCCGAACTATTGGGGTCTCAATACAACTATGATTATGCGGTTTCAGGAAAATACATGTATATCCTGAAGAAAACAGGTATCTATAGGATCAACATGGAAAACGGGCATTTGAGAACGCTTATGGATGGCAGCCATGAACCATTCAATATTCAGGATATGAGATTCCTGGATTTTAAGGTCAAGAATTCCAATACCTTTTATATTTTAGCAGTATTTTTTGATGCAGAATGCGCCGCCGACTTTTATACCTATACAAAATAAAACAATAAAATGACAGGAACTTTTGCCTGTTTAAGGAGTCTAGTCTATATTGTATAAAAACTTGGTTATAAACTAAAATATATCCTCCTGAATAGAATTTGTTTTCTATTAATTCAGGAGGATATATCTTTTTTAAAATTATTAAAAATTCTACTGTCTTATAATTTTTCTCTGCACTTTTTAACAAACTCTATTGGATGTTGTATAATTTTGGCAGTCTCTTCTGCTGAATATACTTCTGATAAGTATCTTTTTGCGATTACTTCCATGGATTCTCCAATCGGATACTTTTTATGGATTATCTATTGTTTTTCATACCATGGCAGCCTTTCTAACGGAGCTTCTATAATTAAGGTACATGGTCCGTTAACCACACTGTTATCATCACCAAGCCAATTTCCTTCCGGAAAAACCACTTTCTTTGTAACAGCTCCTTTTACAAGTACCGGTGCAACTAAAATAGTATCTCCTAACATGAATTGATCATTTATTTTTGAATAACCTTTGTGAGGGAAAACATATTCCATATGTCTGATGATTGGTTCACCGCTTATGGAAGCTTCTTTTGCTAATTTCAGGATTTTTTCCCCGAATTTTTGATGCAGTTTTGCCATCTCAACACATATCTTCAAATGAGTTTCATCCAGTACTCTCCATGGTGCTATGGAGAACTGCATCATAGGAAATAATGCGGCACACTCTGCATTCCGAACGATAAGTTCCGTATCAATATTCTTTATATCAAGGAAGTCTTTATATTCGCCTCCGCCAATCATATCCGGACAAGTAAAAGCATAACCCAGCAAGCCTTGCCCCAGACCATTGGAAATAAGGCTGCCAAGGCCGCCTTTAACTTCCCAGCTGTGATTTTTATCGCTAAGCCGCTGTGCCAGTGGTTTTCCCCCCATCTTCCAGCAGGCACGATATTCATTCAAGGAATAACTCAAACCGATTTGAGCCCATTTTTCAGAATATTCAAGGCCATTTATTGATTTACTGCAAACAAAGTTCTTCCTATAGTGTTCTAAATCTCCTGCATCAAATTTAAATCCGTCAACACCTAACTCACGGATTAAAACATCCAGCTGTTCCTTAAACCAATGAACCGCATCCTCATTGGTTATATCCAGCATAGTACTATAACCGTTCCACCATTTTACAATAGCAGGATCTCCGTCCTTATCTTTCACGAGATAGCCATTATTATGAATTAATCTGGATGTGAGGCTGTCCGCACTTATGAAATTGCATACCCAGAGTATTACTTTAAATCCCATCTTATGCAGTTTATCAATCATAACACCCGGCTCGGGAAAACGGCCCGGATGGAATTTCCATACTCCATAATCCTCCTGCCAATTGTCATCAATAATTAGCACTCCCGGCGCCATACCATTGTCTATAATTGAGTTTGCGTAAGCCAATACCTTTTCCTGCGTCGGTTCATACATCATTTCGATCCAGGTATTATATTGGGGAGCGGTAAAAAGCAACGAATCCGGAATCTTTCCATCAGACGGGAAATAACTCTTTGAAGCATCTAAAAAAGCTCCTCTTAAATCCCCATGACCTTCGCTGAATATAATGTCATCATTAGAATTTATAGTTAATTTGTTATTCTGAAAGGAATAAGAAAAAGGCTTTTCGCTCCAAATGTAACGGCCTTTGTCGGACAATAACAAAGGGGAACTCTGATTATATAACTGCTCCTTATTCAAATCTCTGGAAAAGTTTATTTCATTATAGGGCATATAAATCCCATCCTGAACGATTCCACCCCACCAGTATTCTCCTTCTAAAAGTTCTTTTTCCACATTACTTTTCATTTGCCCCACCCTTTCATATATGTTTTTTTCCAAATACTGCGCCTAAAAAAATAAATGATCACAGTTTTATTTTTTATTAGAGTTATAGAAATCCTTTTAATTATAGCGTATAATCATAATAGCATTTATTAAAGTTTCAGACAACAGTAATATAATGCTTAAAGGAGGGTAAAATATTGCTTCACATAAATAATGATTCCAGACATAAATCCTTTGCCTACCGTTTTATAAAAAGTCCTCAATCACCACCTGCACAGATATACTCATTAGGCTGGCAGATACAGACCTCTTCCGTTTATGATTTTGATGGGATGAATCGGTATAGTGAAAATGGCAACTGTATTTTTCAATATACCCTGTCCGGCTATGGAATATTAGAGTTGAATGGGCAAAAACATATCCTTGATGAAGGCAGTGCATTTATAACGGTCATTCCAAGTAAACACCGGTATTATATTCCGAAAGACAGTGATAAATGGGAATTTCTATTTATTACGTTAACAGGGGATTATGCTCTTTCAGAGTGGAATAAAATCCAGGAACAGTTTGAACCGGTTATAAAGTTTAAGGGACAGGAAGAAATCATTAAGTATTTATGGGAAACCTATTGGTCTGCTGCCAACAATAAAATAACGGATGGCTATCAAACCTCTTTTATCGCTTATGAATTTATCATGAAGCTTTATAGAAGTCTGAATTCCCAATTAATTAACTTAAGTCCTGTCAATAGTAACATAGATAAATCCATCCAATATATGAAAGAGAATTTTCACCATATTCTTTCTCTGGATGAAATTTCAAATTTTCTTGGTATGTCAAAATATCATTTTAACCACATATTTACAAAGTCAGTGGGAATATCACCCTGGAATTATCTTACAAAACTGAGAATTGAATATGCGGCGGAATTGCTTCTATCTACAAACCTTACCATAGATGCCATAGCTAACATGGCAGGATATGAAAGTTCAAACTATTTCAATAAAGTATTCCGAAAATATATTGGTACCTCACCGGGTAAATTCAGGATATTGTATCATGATATTGAAGACTTTAAGCTTAACCTGTAAATAACATTAAATAAATGGATATTACCACAACCAAATAACTTTATTAAAGATTAAAGAGACATCCGAGCGCGGGAAAATTATATAGTAATATCAGTGTAGCTATTGTATAATAATGGTAACCATAATATATTAATGTCGTTAACAGGTGCATTTTATCTGCTTCTTGATTTTTTTAGGGGGAAATAATCGAATGTTTAATAACGGTAAAATTACATCAAAAACCATAATACATTACATTAACAGCTTTCTTATTGTTCTCATTTTTATCCTATCCATAACCAGTTTTTTCTTTCTGAAGTCTTTTTCTTTTAACCCGACTGCAGATATATTTATGATACTTATATCACTTTTGTATCTTATATTTTCTATCGTTATCGCTATTCCAGGCATCTTTTTCCCTGAAAAGCCAACTCTGCTTTCAGCAAAGACAAGAAGAAATATTTTTTTGTTTCAATTAGTGGCATTCTTACTGGAGACGAATAAAATGCACGGATTGGCTGCTTTATCGGAAAGTAAATCATTAAAATCCATAAAAAGATCCTGGAACGGACCGGCAGTATTTATCCTTGGTATTTTCTTAATGTTTGCGGAATTTTTTACCGCACTTATCATAAGTGATTCCGAAACCCTGGATATCAATTATATTCTTACAACCTTTGCATCCATTACCTATGGTAAAATACTTATTGCCCTGTTTATAGGCTGGGTACTCTTATTTTTAACAACTTCCATCTGGTTTTACATTGATACAAAAGAGAATATTCCGATAACTGATAACATGAAATCACCAAAACAGGAAACTTCTAATAATACAAAACTAATGGCAAAATGCTGCAACTGCGGTAGTATCTTCAATTACAGCAAACATGACGGTATGTGTCCTGAATGCGGAAAATACAACCCTTTATCTGCTGATCCCTTATACCTGGAAAATTCCTATAAAAGGAAAAAAACGATATTGGTTCTTATTAAAACATATGGAATTATAATCGGCGCATTTTGTTTCATCCTGATTGGCAGTATTATTAAATACCAAATAGACTATGGTAACGGACTACACGGTTTAAAAGTACATATCCCCTCTCTCAAACATCAGGAAGAAACCCCCAAAACGCCAGAAGAATCAGACAGTCCTGCCTTTACAGCTGAAGAAATCAATGGCCTGTTAGATGATATCCGGTTGGATACCGGCTTTATAAACCTGTATCATAAAGAACAATATAAATATAACCAAACAGATACTTCCGGAGAAAAATATGATGAGGTAATTATACTGATAGCCACAGATAACAGTGAAAAGGTATATTGGTATCAGTATTTCAAATACCTTAATTGTTCTGAAAAACATAAACCGGGAGGAATCGTATTTAACATGGGAATGGAATCAAATACCTTAACTAAATCAGATATTAAAACTGAATAAACTGTTCCATTAAAGTTTCCTCTTCTTTATCTGATTTGATGACTTTACACTTAATCATAGTTACTTAAAGTATACTTTAAAAATATTGGTAAATACTATCTATATCTAAAGGCTGCTGAAGCTATAAAATATAGAAAGAGGTAAAGACATGAATAATAAAACCAGTAATAAAAAAAGTGCAGGTAAAGGTAACGGTAATTCTGTAATCAATAATACAGAAAGAGCACGTAATAATGTAAGCGGTGATTCTACATCCAAAAATAAAGCGGGCGGAAATACACAGAAGTAATATTTAGTAAAGACTCTGGTCAGAAATGAATTCATCCGCTTCATTTTTGTGACGTTAGAGGCTTGTAAAAAATATATTGTTCAAGAAAAAGGCAGCTGGATTGGCCTTTTTGACACTCAAATCATATAATAGAATAAAAAACGCTGCGGAACCTTTTAAACATAAAGGTCTCCATAGCGTTTTTTTATCGTCTGGATAAATATTACAAATAACTTGTGCCTTGACTGATTTACTATTGTACTTTAAATTTATTTACTTCAGAAATGAGTTCCTCAGATAAAGTATATAACCCTTTTAAAGCTCGTGCAATCATTTCAGTTGAAGCAAGCTGCTGCTGACTCGATGCTGATATTTCCTCAGTACTTGCAGCAAATTCTTCCGCAACTGAAGCTACATTCTGTATTCTAAGGGATATATTTCTTGACTTATCATCAATTACTTTCATTGCTGATGCTGTTTGATTGAACCCATTGACAATTTCATTATAGGAAGTTTTAATATTGCTGAATACGCCTGGGTTATTACATATTATTCAATTTATTCCTGTGAAATATCATTTTTTGATATTATCAAATTTTAATAAAAGTATCGTAGCAGTAGATATAACAGATATAATGTTTATAAACCTTGTATATAAATCATATATATCAGGCTTTGCAAATATGCTGTATGTATTTAATGCAATAACAAACATGTAAAGAATAAGGCTATATTCATATTCATAAAATCGACTTGATTATCGGGAATATTGTTAAAACAATAGAGTCCTCCTGACAAAGTTAGTACACATACAGCGTAATCCAATTAAAACACAAAAATAAGGGCTCCAAAGTTTATCAAAACTCTGAAACCCTTGATTTTACTACTGCAGTCGACGGGACTTGAACCCGTACGAGCGCAATGCTCACTAGATCCTTAGTCTAGCGCGTATGCCAATTCCGCCACGACTGCATAAATTTAATTAAAACTGACAAAGAAATATATTGGAACATCAATTCATTAGTCAATCTGTACTCTGGCTGTTGTCCAGCGAACGAATTATATTATATCAATTTTTTAATAAAAAAGCAATACCCAATTTAAAACTTATTATAATTTTATCTCTTATTTTTATCTCTTATTTTTATCTCTTATTTTTGTTTCTTATTTTTATCTCTTATTTTTGTCTCTTATTTTTATCTCTTATACGTCTTATTTGTCTCTTAAAAATAAGTAAGGTATACTTTTTTCAATCATGCGTAAAGGTTTTCTACTTAGTAATAAAAATATAAAAATATTGTCATAAATGAAATTATCACTTGAAAGGTTATAAATCGAAAAACTATCTGACTGTCCGACCACCCTTTTTCTTTCCTAAAAAAGTCATGGAGCGGGAAAATGATATTCGGAAATAACTTAATTTTAAAAAAGCGGGTAAATGATACTTTTACCAAACCTATTAAGCCGTCAAGAATGAACACCATTGCAACTCCTAAATAAAACATCAGATTATTAGTTTTTAAAGTCAAAATAGCAATAAAAAATCCTATTGCACGGGAACCGGCATCTCCCATTAATAGTGTACTTGGCGAAGTGTTTTTCCACAAATAAGCAAAAATAATCTCACACATTATTATTGCATATTTGATCATGTCATTGGATTGCCCTTGTAAATATAGTACAACTGCAAGAGATAATATGGTAACTATTGATAATGCCCCACTTAATCCATCTACCCCGTCGGTACAGTTTGTTGCATTTATTGATAACCATATAAAAACAGTCGCGATAATCCATACTATATAAAAGTTTAAATGGCTGAAAATAAATATATCCAGTCCTTCATTATATTTTAAAAATGCATAACTTGTTATTAAAGCTAACAGTAAGTCAAAAAAACCCTTTTTATATTCACCCCATGGTTTTTCTGCCTTATCGTCCAAATATCCGAATATCATACATATCCCTATAAGTAAATAATATATGATATATTCTGCCTTTAACGGTAAAAATAAACATGACACTATATCGAAAATTATTATCATGATTAAACCGGCACCGCGGCGTTTTCCTTTTGATTTCGTTCCATTGTATGCATATTCCCTCCCCTTGTCCTGAGGAAGCCATTTAGCAAATAAAGTCAACGAAAGACAGGTAGCTAAATAAATTATAAAATAAACTATAACTAAGGAGCGATTGCTAATATCATAAAACATCTTATCCCACCTCTGCTTGGATCAAAATCGATCCTGATAATTATTTCCAGATGATACCACAACTATTTAAATCCTAAATCGTTTTATTTTTAGGTGATAATTTCAACTAATTAAATCCTAAATCATTTTATTTTTAGGTGATAATTTCAACTATTCAAAGCGGATCTTCTTAGATCCGCAAGACTAAGGACATCCAAGAATTATAATATCTTTTTTTATACAGGTTGTAAATAGTGTTTTTTCACAAATATCGATTCCGTAATATGACAGGCATTACTAAAAATCAAAATATCTTAGACTATGGACGGCGATTTTAAATTTATGTAGTTGCTTTTGATTTAATGAATTAATTAAAAATTAACAGGAGAAAACAAACCTATTTTAACCAATATAACAAAACAAATCAAGTCTTTTCCAGTTATAATTCTAATAAAAAATAATAAAATTGGAACTCTAATAAAGACTAAATTATTAAAAAAACCAGTTATTTAGGTTGTTTCAATTTTTCATTTATTATACAGGTAATACCATAATAATCGAGAAAACTAAGACAAAATCACAATCACAAAAATCGATTAGGAGTATAAAACATGCAAAAAGAATGTATCGCAATGCTATTAGCCGGTGGAATAGGCGGCAGATTGGGTGTTTTAACAAAAGAGCGTGCTAAACCTGCTGTTCCTTTTGGAGGGAAATATCGGATCATAGATTTTACCTTATCAAATTGTGTTAATTCCAGAATCGATACGGTCGGAGTGCTGACACAATATCAACCGCTGGAGTTAAATGATTATATTGGTAACGGGCAGCCTTGGGATCTGGACCGGATCGAGGGTGGCGTGCATATCTTACCCCCTTATCAAAAACGTGAGTCTTCTGACTGGTACAGCGGTACCGCAAATGCTATTAAGCAGAATATACCTTTTATCGAACGTTACAATCCCAAGTATGTATTAATCTTATCCGGTGACCATATTTATAAAATGGATTATTCCAAAATGCTTCTTTACCATAAAGAAAAAAAGGCAGACTGCACCATTGCAGTAATTGATGTAGATATTAAGGAAGCCTCCCGTTTCGGAATTATGAATACCAAAGAAAATGACAGGATCTATGAGTTTGAGGAGAAACCCAAAGAACCGAAAAGTACAAAAGCTTCCATGGGAATTTATATTTTTACCTGGGAAAAATTAAAATTATATTTAGAACAGGATGACAAAGATGATAATTCCCAAAAAGACTTTGGTAAAAATATAATTCCAGCCATGATAACGGCCGGTGAAAATCTATTTGCCTATCCATTTCAAGGTTATTGGAAAGATGTTGGCACTATCGAAAGTTTATGGCAGTCCAATATGGATCTGTTAAATTCCAAATACAATATTTTCTCTGCTGATACGGACTGGAAGATCTATGCCCGCAGTCCTGTCCTGCCGCCTCACTATATCAGTACAACAGCTAAAGTAACTAATAGTATTATATCCGGCGGATGTACCATTGATGGTGAGATAAACTCCTCCGTTATTTTTTATGGTGTCACAATTGAAAGAAATGCCAGAATTTCAAATTCCATAATTATGCCAGGCACTCGTATCGGGGAAGGCTGTCTTATTAATTATGCAATTATTGATGAGAACTGCAAGGTAGGTGCCAATGCCATAATCGGAACTTCCAATAACAATAAGGAAGATATCGCTCAACTTATCACGGTAATCGGCGAAGATGTCATTATCAATGAGGGTGACGTAATAGAAGAAAACAGCATGATAGAATCAGAAAAAAAGAGGTGATAAAATGAGTCTAAACGCAAGCGGAATTATATTTTCAAATATGCATGACGAAGAAATGCATGAAATGACTAACTCAAGGACGATGGGTGCCCTACCCTTTGGAGGAAGATACCGTTTGATTGATTTTGCATTATCTAATATGCATAATTCCGGCATCACCAGCGTGGGTGTCATTGCCAAGAGTAATTATCAATCTCTCCTGGAACATCTTGGCTCGGGTAAAGAATGGGATTTGTCCAGAAAACAGGACGGCTTATTTATATTTCCTCCTTTCAGCCGCTTATCTGCCGGCATTTACAAAAATAAAATAGAAGCGCTGCATGGTATTATGACTTATATAAAGAAATCCAGAAATGAATATCTGGTTATTACGGATTGTGATACCATTTGCAACCTGAATTGGGCAGTACCGCTTCAGTATCACATTAATAAAAATGCAGATGTGACGGTGATCTATTATCAGATAACTCCTTCACAGGAATTAAAAAACGAAACCCTTTACACCATATCTCCTGACGGCTTTGTAACAGATATCCTAATTAATCAGAATACCTGTAAGCCATGTTCCATTGGAACAAATATGTGGATTATTAAAAAAAGTTTATTAGTTAGCATAATTGAAGATGCCACTTCTCATAATCTGGAGAATATCGAACGGGATATACTCCAGAAGAAATTAAACCAGTATAAAATAGCCGCTTGGGAATTTGACGGATATATCCGAAAAACAAATTCCATTTGCGATTTCTTTCAGGCAAATATGGACATACTGAATTCTAGGAATCGGGATGATCTTTTTTATAAATATGGTCCCATTTATACCAAGGTTTTGGACGTCGTTCCGGCAAAATACGGTGAATCAGCTGAAGTATCTAACAGCCTGATTGCAGATGGATGTGAGATTTATGGTTCTGTCCACAATTCCATTTTATTTCGAGGCGTTAAAATAGGTAAAGGATCGAAAATCAGCAATTCTATCGTAATGAAAGATAGTAAAACCGGTGAAAATGTTACCCTTAATTATATTTTAGCTGATAAAAATGTGGTTTTTCAGGATAACCGGATGCTTATGGGTTATGAAGGACGTCCAATTTATATCAGCAAAGGTTCCAATGTGTAAAAATTTTTGGAGGACCAGTGAGAATCGTATCGCCAAAAAATGCGAGCCATTAAAAGAATAGCAAAAGACGCTATTCTTCACGATTTTTGCCCAAAGAGCATGGGCGTTAGTGTGAAAGAAAATTTAATGAAAGAAAGGAATGCCATATATAGATTCTTTCACCCTGTGAAACTTGTTTCACATTTTAATATATGGCAGTAACACATCTGTGGCAGATGTATTATGCAATGGGTATCAATATGAATATTTTATGTGCTTATGGGGAAGCAAATCCATTTATCGCAACCGGTGGACTGGGGGAAGTTGCTGCATCTTTCACCCGGTCTATCCGTGAGAAAATCACCAATTGCAGGATTGTACTTCCGTTATATTCGGATATACCGGAAGCAATGCGTTCGAAAATGAAATTTTTAACTAATTTCATTGTCCCACTGGGTTGGCGTCAGCAATACTGCGGTATTTTTGAAGTACACGTAAGCGGCACTACCTATTATTTTGTTGACAATGAATATTATTTTAAACGTTCCGGTATTTATGGCCATCCGGACGACGGTGAACGTTTTGCATTTTTTTCAAGGGCTGTTTTGGAAATGATAAAATATATCCATTACCCTACGGATATTATCCATTCCAACGATTGGCAGACAGGGTTAATTCCTGTTTTTTATAAATTATTATATAGTAAAATAGAAGAATATAAAAATATTAAGACCATATTTACTATTCATAACCTGTTATATCAGGGACAGTTTGGCTTAGAGTTTTTCTCAGATGTACTTGGTTTAAATCCTCAGGATTTATCTTTATTAGAGTACAATGGCTGTATCAATCTCGTAAAAGCCGCGATAGAAACAGCGGATGCGGTTACTACCGTAAGTCAGACCTATGCGGAGGAAATTAAAGATCCTGTCTTCGGATATGGTCTGGATGAAATATTACGGAAGCATTCGGATAAAATAACCGGAATTACCAATGGCATTGATATGGAATTGTATGATCCGGAGACAGATGAAAGTATCCTGAAAAATTATTGCAGCAACGATCTTAGCGGAAAAGCAATGAATAAAGAAGCACTTCAGAAATTATTTAACCTTCCCGTAGATAGTTCCACTCCTATTATCGGAATGGTAACCAGAATGGTGGATATCAAAGGGCTTGATTTAGTCCGTGAGGTCATTCAGGATATTCTCTGCCAAAAAGTACAGGTTGTCTTATTAGGCACAGGGGATCCTGTAAATGAAACCTTTTTCCAGGATATTGCGAAAAAATTTCCCGCGAAAATGGCCATTAAAATTGGATACCATCCGGATATTGCACGAAAAATATATGCAGGAGCTGATCTGTTTTTAAAACCCTCCAAATCAGAACTCTGCGGATTATCACAAATGGTTGCTCTGCGTTACGGAACTATCCCCATTGTCAGAGAGACCGGTGGTTTAAAAGACACCGTAATAGATTGTGAGGAGGAAAACGGCAATGGATTTACGTTCAGGAGCTATAGTTCTGATGATATGTTAGAAGCAATAGAACGTGGTTTGGATTTATATTCTGATAAAATGGCCTGGGAAAGCCTGATCAAACGTGCAATGGAGTGTAATAACTGCTGGCAGAATTCGGCTGAAAAATATATAACTCTTTATAAGAAATTATTAAATCAGAAATAAACGTAAAGGAGGGTTAATCTATGGAAGCTTCTATGAATAAAGAGGTAATAAAAAGGCGTATCTGTACGAAGCTTAATCATCATTTCGGGGTACCTCCGGAAAATGCCACCCTGGAACAATTCTATCGGGCGTCCGTTATGATTGTTCAGGAAATGTTAATTGAACGCAGGCGTAAATTTGTATCAGCCCAGAGAGAGAAAGAAGCTAAATCCGTCTATTATTTATGTATGGAATTTTTGATTGGAAGATCTCTTCGCAATAATCTGTTCAATTTGGGGATCTTGGAACCATTTGAAGACGCTATAAAAGAGCTAAACCATTCATTTTCTGCAATCTTTGATTTAGAACCGGATTCCGGTCTGGGAAATGGCGGCCTTGGAAGGCTTGCTGCTTGTTTTTTGGATGCGGCGGCTTCTCTGGGTTATCCGGTTGACGGTTATTCCATTCGTTATGAGTTTGGTATCTTCCGTCAGAAAATAATTGACGGATGGCAGACAGAACTTCCTGATTTATGGCTTCACGGAGGTGAAGTATGGCTGACTCCCCGGGCGGACGAAGCCGTTACCGTTAAATTTGACGGACAGGTCATGGAGAATTGGGGCGATGAACACCATATTGAACATATTAATTATAAATCTGTTTTAGCAATTCCTTATGATATGATGATTTCGGGTTATGATAATACCAGTGTCAGTCTTCTCCGCTTATGGAGTGCAACAAATTTAAATTTTGATATTAAGCTGTTTAATCAGGGTAATTATATGGATGCTGTGGAACAAAAGGCTATGGCTGAAGTTATCAGTAACGTTTTGTACCCGTCTGATAACCATATGGAAGGGAAAAGTCTCCGGCTCAGGCAGCAGTATTTTTTAGTATCCGCTTCCATACAGGATATCATACGGAAACATTTATCTTATTATGAAACCATAGATAATTTGTCCGATAAAGTTGCCATTCATATTAATGAAACTCATCCGGCATTAGCTATACCGGAATTAATGCGAATTCTTTTAGATGAGTGGAACTATGGCTGGGAGGATGCCTGGACCACGGTTACCAAAACATTTGCCTATACGAATCATACGGTCATGAGTGAGGCTTTAGAGGTATGGCCGGAGGAAATATTTAAGCGGATCCTTCCCCGTATCTATCAGCTTGTGCAGGAAATAAACAACCGTTTCTGCCACAAGATTTATGAAATGTGTAATGATTCCATGCGGGTTTCCCAGATGGCTATTATTAACTGCGGACAGATTCATATGGCCAATCTCTGTATTTGTGCTTGTTTTTCCGTTAACGGTGTTTCAAAAATTCATTCTAATATTATTAAAACCAGCCTGTTTCGGAATTTCAGCGAATTGTTTCCGTCTAAATTCATCAATATTACCAACGGTTTTTCAAACCGCCGCTGGCTGTGCCAGTCCAATCCTAACCTGTGCGGTTATATTGCCGAACTGATAGGTCCCGGTTTTGAAACCAATCCAAAGGAAATGCAAAGTCTTTTAAAATACGCTGATAATCAGGATGTATTAATGAAATTGGCTGAGATTAAGAAATATAACAAATTACGTCTGGCTGATTATATAAAAGAAACCAATCAGATTATTGTTAATCCCGATTCTATTTTTGATGTTCAGATTAAGAGATTACATGAGTATAAGCGGCAGTTATTAAATGCCTTACACATTTTGCTGCTCTATGATAAATTGAAAGAAAACCCGAATATGGATTTTTATCCAAGGACATTTATCTTTGGGGCAAAGGCTGCTCCCGGCTATCATATGGCAAAACAGATCATTCGTCTAATATGCAGTATAGCCAATGAAATTAATAAGGATAAAAGCATTTCCGATAAATTAAAAGTAGTGTTCTTAGAAGATTACAGAGTCTCCCTGGCCGAACTCATTATTCCTGCCGCCGAAATCAGCGAACAGATCTCCCTGGCAGGTACGGAAGCTTCCGGTACCGGTAATATGAAGCTAATGATTAACGGAGCTATTACATTAGGAACCATGGACGGTGCCAATGTAGAAATCAGTGAAGCAGTTGGAGAAGACAATATATTAATCTTTGGCCTGCGAACGAATGAAGTAGAGGATCTAAAGAAAAACGGGTATTACCCCTCTAATTATTATAACGATCCAAATATCAGCAGATTAATGGAACGGCTTAAATCCGGTGTGGACGGTGTCTCCTTTCAGGATATTGCAAACAGCTTAATCGGCGGACAGTATGGAAACAGCGACCCTTATATGGTTCTGGCTGACTTTGAAGCCTACCGAAAGATACAGGAAGAAGCGGCTTCCCGTTATAGGGATAAAATAAGGTGGAATAAGATGTCTTTAGTTAATATTGCTGCTTCCGGAAGATTTTCGGCGGACAGAGCGATAGAGGAATATTCCGACTGGATCTGGAAAATTAATAAAATTAAAGATGTAAAATGATATAAGTTTAAGATAGATAAAAATAACCTCCAGGCTGATTTGATCATTAGTATCAGCTGGAGGTTTAAATTTCATTAGACTTCTTTACTTTCCTATATCCGCTAAATTTACATAAAAAAACTCCCCGAGTTGGGCTCGAACCAACAACCCCACGGTTAACAGCCGTGTGCTCTACCATTGAGCTATCGAGGAATACATCTGTAATTTTAATACTGTCTTTCACTAATGTCAAGGGATAATTTTATAAAATTATAAAAATATTTGCCGCTTTTGGATTTGTTAAGTTATAAATATATGGTATAATTTAGGAGAACAAACTATGTAGGAGATACAAAATGAAATCCCGTAAGCATATTATCACATCCATAATAATTATACTATTACTGGTCAGTGGAAGCTATTTTTCGATACCATATATTTCAATTAGGCCAGTTGATAAGAGTTGGATTCAAGATTTCGGTTATAAGAATGACGAGGTCCATGAAATGAGTTTAAATAAATTGGGATGTCCAAGGATTCCAATCAAAATAGATAATCGTAATTTTACAATCGATTTTGATACCGGATGTGCTCCCGGCATTACTCTTACCAATTTAATGGACGGCAAGATAACATATACCCTTTTAGGTCAGACAGAACAGTTAAACCGGGACGGCTCTCACAGAGGCTGGTCTAAAAGTATACGTATAAACGATTTATCAGTATTTGGTGAGAAGTATGCTGCGGTTACGTCTGTTATTGCAGATTGGAAAATGTTTTCCAGTGAAAAATTTAATGGTATCATTGGTTTAAAATATTTTAAATCCAAATTGGTTACACTTGATTATACGGGCAGGAAAATTGCCATAACCAATCATCCGCCGGATTATAAAAACCTGGACATGGATAAATATATAGTACTGCCTCTACTAAAGACAAAGTTAAATAATCAGGAAAATTTACTCTTTTTTGAAGCCAAATTAAATGGTGCATCCATTATTGTTTATTTAGATACAGGTAAAAATCATTCCTATATGCATAATCCTGACAGTTCTCTTTCTACAGGCACATCTGAATCCAACGTTCCCAGGAAGAATATTGTAATTAATCTTGGCGGCATGCAATTAACCCTAAAAGGATTAGAGGAAGTGAATATAACTCAAGTTACCGATTTGCCATACCCTGTAATGATTGAATTAAACTCTGATCAAATAAGGAAAAACAACCTCCTGGTAACCATTGATTTAATCAACCATTCTATTATTTTCAGGAAATGATTTACAATTATTTTTCAATCACTTTTTACTTGACATCTTAAAAATTTGTAGTATAATATATACGTTACTAATTTTGCAGTCGTGGCGGAATTGGCATACGCGCTAGATTCAGGTTCTAGTCCGGGTAAACTGGGTGAGGGTTCAAGTCCCTTCGACTGCATATTGAGATACAAGGGTTTCAAAGTTTAGATAAACTTTGAAACCCTTGTTTTTATTTTTTTAAAAGGTTAAACCATTTATCATCCAGTCATACTTTAAGTAAGACCGGATATACTCAAACTCTGCCACATCGGTATTTATCTCCTGGTTCCGATAGTTTGAATTTTCAATCTCAAGTTCCAAATCAGAAATCCTTCCGAGTTCATGTTTCATGATTGCATAATTTCTGTTAGTGCCTGCCTGCTCGAACTTCTTGCTTTCCTGTTCAAAAGACATCTTTTTACTGAGTACCTCTTCATAAACTTTATCAAAAGAAAAGGACACATCCCTCTTTGTCTCTTCCAATTTTATTTTCTCGTTTTCAAGGTTATATTCTGCTGCTTCCTCACTTTGGGTATCACTCCCATCCGACCGGTTGAGCAATCTTTGTTTCGTTTCCCGTTCAAGAGATTGTAACGCTATGGAATAATTATTTTCAAGTACACTCTTAAGATCCTTATTATAATTTTCTTCATTAAAGTTCTCATATACAGGTTTTAACTCGGTATTTAAAGTCAAGGTAAAATCATAGTTGTTGCCTAACATAAGGTTAAATTCACCTAAAACCGCCTTTTTTTGCGTCTGCAAGTCATTTAAACCTATTTGAAGGTCCTTGATTTTAAGTTCCAGAGTAGTTATATCTGTTTTTGTTATTTGGCCTAATGATTCCCGCAGTATGGCGATCTCAAGCTGTTTCTGCATTAATTCGGTCTGATTTTCTAAATCCGTTTCCTTATTCCGTAATACATTAAAGGTAATATAAAGATTTTGTGCTGTCCACACCAGCTGGCATTCGGACATCTTTGACTGAACCCTTAATTTATTAATGGCATCATCCATATCTTCTGCCTGGTCATCTAAAGAGAACTGCTGCTCTCTTAAAGATTTTCTGCTGTTTATAAGACTGTCTTTGTTATATTGATAAATACCAATGAGGGCATCATAGTTTGATTTGATATGATTTATTAGATCCTGGTCTCCATCAATTCTGGTTTCAAGGCTGGCTCTATCCTGTTGCAATTTTTTTATTTGAAGATCCATCCTATCAATTGCGTCATCCAGATCATCTCTATCATCCTCCAGGTCATCTCTAGTATCCTTAATCTGTTTATAATCTTCTTCCATTGCATTAATTGCATTTTGGTTAATTAAGACCGCCGGGTTATTATCCAATATTTCTTTTTCAATATCTTCAAACATTATTTGTCCTTTATGTTCACTGCCATCATCACCGGAAGCCTCATTATCAACTTCATTGATACCTTGATTGGCAGATTCCCTCACAGCAACAGCTTCATTGGCAGCTCCGCCATCAACTTCACTGGCATGAATATTTATTGGAGCAAGAAATAATAATGAAACTGTTAAAATTATAAGACTACAAATTTTATTCATCCAAATACCTCCTGTATGCATTTTAGGTTTTTATTCATACTGTGTCTGTTTAAGTTCATTTTTTAAAATAAACATCAGCGGTATACCCCGGTTTCAACAAATTGTTCGGATCGTCGGGTTTTACCAGTACGCGGATTACGCGTTTGCCATCCTTTTCCACGGCGAGACTGGGAATCTGCGTCACTGTGCCGGTGAGCGAGACGTCTGGCTTTGAGACCGGTATAATCTTTACCGTTTCTCCCACCTCCACACTGCTGATAAATTCCTCATCAACCTCCGCGCTTATGGTGAGAGAATCTGCATCTATAATCTGTAAAACTTGAGTGGGCATGCCCTGTGCACCAAGATGAGCAGCATCGCTGACCATGATGTTCTGTACGATGCCATTATTAATATTGGAGACGATCTGATTACCCTTTAGGTAATCTTTTGCGGTTTTTGCTTTCATCGTGTCCAAATCCACCTGTGCGGTTCCAATACCACTCTGCTGCTTGGTAACGTTCGCGGTGTTTCCCAGCTTAGCCTCAGAAAGCTGTACCTTCTTGGATTTCAGTGAAACATTCAACTGATCCAATTCTTCTTTTAAAGCGGTCTTAGTCTTCTGAATGTTATCCTCTATATCATTTACAGCTTTTTGTCTCTGATCCAACACATCCGCGTACTGGTTTATCTCATCTTTTAAAGCAGTTTTCGTTTTCTGGATGTTATACTTTATATCGTTAACCGCTTTCTGCCTCTGATCCAGTGCATCTTCGTATTGGTCCAGTTCGTCTTTTGAAATAGCTCCGGCGTCGTACAAGGACTGGCTTTTTTGCATATCACTTTTAGCGGCAGCAAGCTCCTTGCTTGCTAATTTCAGGGAATTCTGCAGCAGTTTCAGATCAGCATTCGTACCATCGTTATACTTCGTTTGATGTTTTTTCAGATCACTTTTAGCGGTAGCAAGCTGCTTTCTGGCTAGATCCAATGAACTCTGAAGCAGTTTAAGATCGACGTTCGTACCGTTATTATACTCATTGGTCTTGCGTGCGATTTGACCTTGCATCTGGTTTATATCTGCTTTTAGTGCGGAAATGTCCTGCTCTGCAGCGGGCAGAGCCGCTTCACCGGCGGCTAGCTGTTGATTCAATTTTTCAATATTTCCGTTATATTCGGAGAGATCAAGGGTTACAAGCGGTTGACCCAGTACAACCCGTTCACCCTCCTTTACCGATACACTCGTTACCACAGACAGGAAATCGATACTGATGTCCTCCATGTGCGTATATTTCACCTCACCCCAGACATCGATCTCTTCTACCTGATTAGCCGAATCCCCGGCATCCATGGTTTGCAGAGCGGAAGCACTGTTTTTCTGGTAATAAAAAAAACCGAGAATAATAAAAAGTGCAGCAAGTACACAAGCACCCGTAAACACCGTTTTTTTGTGGGATAAAATCCATTTTTTCATGAAATAAGCCTCCATCTATAATTATTCGACGCTTTTAAGCGCTTCAAGCATATCAATCTGTTTCATCTTTCGGGCTACGATACTGTTGGTAATCAATGCGAAACACAGGGTCATGGCGGTTGCTAGCAGCACGTCGGGTAATGTGATATTGCCCGGAAGATCCATACGTTCATCCAGGCTGCTGGCGATTACCCAGGATATAAACCGTCCTATGGGGATGCCGGCAAACGTACCGAGCAAAACGGAAAAATAATTCTCTATCAACACCAGGTTTCGGATTTTATGATGATGAAGCCCTAGAACCCGCAAGGTCGCAAGATCCCGAATCCGCTCTACGAAATTAAGGATACTGGTGTTATACAGCACCACAAATGCTAACGATGCACCCATTACAATCAGCGCCACTACAGCGAAGTTTACTACCTGCATACTGGAGGATAAACCGGATTGCTGGCTTTCACGGGTTGCTGAATCAATTACTGCATCACTATTAAGAAATCTTTGATTGGGCTGGCCATTCCATTGTATAAGAAGAGCCGTCGGCGAAAATGTTTCGCCCAAAGATTCCCAGTAACTGTCGGTTACGTAGATTCCCTGGCCGGATGCCATGTAGGCAACCTGAATGATTTGCACCGATACATAATCTTCCCCTGAACGTTTAATTCGGATACTGTCTCCTTGTTTCACACCCAACGTACTGCATAGTTTTCGGGTCATTAGTACTCCGTTTTCCGGAAAAAAAATGGGATTCCCTCTAACATCAAACATGTGAATCAGCGGGCTGTTTCCGGTGGTGATAGTAATCGGTTCCATTTTCTGCTTACCATTTGGGCAAATCACCTCTATGGCGGATTCCTGGATTTGCTGAGTGATGCCGTTAATCCCCAGATTTTTCAGATAACGAGAATCCGCTTTCTCTGGGTCAACGAGAATTTTCTGATCATAGGTAAATGTATTCCCATACATCTGGTCGGTAATTCCAGATATGGTACTTCTGACGGTCAGGGCAGCGATAATTACACTGACGCAGCCCATGACACCGATGGTACTCATGATAAGACGTCCTTTGTTTTTCAAGGTGTTCCGTACAATCAGTTTATCACTGAACTTCATCTTCCCCCAGAGAGAGGGGAATGCTTCCAGAAAAATATGGGCACCCTTTTTGGGCGGTTTGTCGCGGAGAAGCACTGCGGGAGTATCCCCTGAAGCTTCCAGCAGGCATAAAACGAAACACCGCCCGTACACAACAGGATAAGGAGGAATGATAGGGCGAAGTTCCAGTAATTAATATGAAGGCTGTAGCTGTTTAGCGTCAGTTTTAACCGTGGGACCAAAACCCTGCCGAACAGGTTGGGACCGAGGATAAGGCCGGATATTGAGCCCAGCACACCGATCAAAACTCCGTAAGAGGTATAATGCCAAAGGATCCTTATCTTGCTGTAACCCATTGCTTTCAGGATCCCGATTTGTGTACGTTGACTTTCTACCAGTCGCAACATGGTACTTTGGGTAATCAGAGCCGTTACCAGAAAGAACAGAAGGGGAAATACAAAAGAAAGTGTTTTAAACTGCTGTATGCGGCCATTAACGCTGCTGACGCTGGTGTTATCTTTCTGTAGGGTAGTGCCAATCATTTTACGGCCAATTACAGCATCTGCCTTTTGAACCACCTGCTTAAGGTCGGTCCCCGGCTCCGTTTTCACACTGATTTGATTGTAGACCTTCTGACCGTAAACACTCTTTAGTGCACTGGTATGAATTACAACGAACCCGTAAAGCATGGGATCCGGAATGAGCGTTGCAGTATTTTTAACAGCATAGACCTGTTCACTGTTCAGCGCCAGCCCATCGATGGGAAGAGACAGCCATACGCCGTTCAATTTGATAGAAATAGTATCTCCGACTTTCAGATTATGAGCTTTTGCAAATGCACTGTCTAGTACCGCACCGCCCCCGCTTTTCTTGAATCGTCCCGCCTGCATCTCGGGTTGGTCCAGGGTACTGCCGTCATTTAAAGCGTAGACATGGAGAGTGGGTTTTCCGGGCAGGTCCGTATCTGCTTCAGCAGAAAAGCGCTTCTCTACCTGTTTGACGCCGTCGATTCGCTGTATACCCCATAAATCCTGTTCCGAAGGATTCATAACGGTCACCCACAGGTCGGAAAGGTTCGTCCCGCGGTACATGGTGTCCGTGTGGTTCCAAACGGTAAACCAAATACAATCAAGGCCTGTCATAATAGATATGGCGAGAGTCGCCATAATAAAGATGGAAATAAACTGTGCTTTTGACTTTTGCATGTCTCGCAGAGATTTCTTAAATAATGCCCCCCTCACCATATGATTTCCTCCACATCTTTGGGCTGCTCATGGAACTCTATCTCTGCGATTTTGCCGTCTCTCATATGTAACACCGTCTGTGCCATCTCGGCGATCGGCGCGTTGTGCGTGACAATAATCACGGTTTTACCAAGATCCCTTGCCACGTCCCGGATCAGGCGCAGCACCTTTCGGCCGGTTCCGGAATCCAAAGCTCCTGTTGGCTCATCGCACAGTACGATCTGGGGGTTTTTTGCCAGTGCCCGAGCGATAGATACGCGCTGTTGTTCGCCGCCGGACATCTGGCTTGGAAAATTGTCCATCCGATTTTCCAGCCCCACGCGCCGCAGCATTTCTCTGGCATCGAGCGGATCGGAGCAAATTTCCTCAGCTAGTTGTACATTTTCCAGTGCAGTCAGATTTGGCACCAGGTTATAAAACTGGAATACAAAACCGATTTGCGTACGTCGGTAGTCGGTGAGTTCCCGCTCTGACATACCGGAAACCTCGTACTCATTTACGACAATTCGGCCGGCGGTCGGTGAATCCATACCGCCAAGCAGGTTAAGAACCGTCGTTTTCCCTGCGCCGCTCTGACCGAGTACCACATTAAACGTACCTCGTTTAAATTCAAAGCTGACGCCATCCACGGCCTTGATGACATTACCGCCGATGTGATACTCCCTTTCCACGTTTTCGAATGTGATAAAATCCATATGTAGTCTCCTTTGCTGCGTAACTTGCAGGCTCCTTTTGAGAAGCCATGGGAAAAACCATTGCTAGCCTTAATAGTCCTGTGCAAGTTTTACACATTCTTGACATTTAACTAAGAACTCATTATAATGACACTATGTTGATTATGCAACCATCATTTTTTTAATAGATGTCTTGTTTGCAACAAATTGCTATACAAATGTTGATTTAAAAACAGGATTAGCTAAATTTATTTTTGGTGAGGTGAGAGGACAACTTGGTAAAAGAAATAAAAGAGAACCGTAAAACACGATATACAAGAATGGTTTTGCAGGAGAGCCTGTTTGAATTAATGGAGGAAAAGCCCATCACTAAAATAACGATCAAAGAACTCTGTGAAAATGCAGACATTAACCGGACGACTTTTTATGCATATTATACCGACCAGTATGACCTTCTTCGTAAAATTCAGGATGAAACTCTCCTTTGGGTGAAAGAATCGCTTTCCAATCTGATTGGTAAAACGGATAAGCAGGAAAAAATGATGGTACTAGAGAAAATCTTCCAATATTTCGTTGAGAACAGCAGGCATCTTAAGATTCTAATGAGTGAGCAGGGTGATATCGATTTCCAAAAGCAAATGTTTACCTTAATTTACCAGCAATGTGGGATATCGCCGTCGACCGGAGCGGAGACGGATTTCGGTGTCAGCAAAGATTATTTTATATTTGCTGTAAACGGAAGTGTCGGTCTCTTACAGCATTGGCTGAAGAACGGTATCAATCAGTCTGCAAAGGAAATGGCTGAGACCATTTACAATTTGACTTTCCGATTGGTTAATTGGTAATATCAACTGAAATTCTAGTACCTACTGATAACATAGACCATATGATATATAAATATAAAAAGAGCTTATTTTAAACTTCAGATTATAAAATCTGCTGTCTGAAATAAGCTCTTTATCTATATCAATGGTTTTGAATTCAACTTAATTAGAATATATGATTTATGCTATTTTGGATTTTGCAACTTCTGTTAAAGCTGTGAAGCCTGCAGGATCGTTTATAGCCATGTCAGATAACATTTTTCTATTGATTTCAACTCCGGCAACTTTTAAGCCAAACATAAGTTTGCTGTAAGAAATTCCATTCATTCTTGCTGCTGCATTGATTCTGGCAATCCATAATTGTCTGAATTGTCTCTTTTTTTGTCTTCTTCCTGCAAATGAAGAAGTTAAAGCTCTCATAACGGATTGTTTCGCTACTCTATATTGTTTTGATCTGGCTCCTCTATAACCTTTTGCCAGTTTTAATACTCTATTATGTCTTTTTTTAGCATTTAATGCGCCTTTAATTCTAGCCATGTTCTATTTCCCTCCTTATATCACCTATATCTTATAGATATGGCATAATCTTCTTCATATTCTTTACTTTTGTTGCATCTGTTAAAGTAGCTTTTCTAAGATTTCTTTTTCTCTTAGTAGTCTTCTTTGTTAAGATATGGGTTTTATAAGCTTTCATTCTCTTTAACTGTCCTGTACCGGTTTTCTTGAAACGCTTTGCTGCTGATCTGTTTGTTTTAATTTTAGGCATGATATTTCCTCCTTAATCATGATACAATTAACTTATCCCCTTACGGGTTGTCCAATTGTCTTATTTTATTATTATTCACTTGGCAAAATCTTATCGGGTCTTTTCCTGCATAACCGAAGCTTAAGCTTCGGTTATTGCTTCTATAATAATAAAGTGTCCCTGACATTTACAAAGTGTAATTAACGTTTTTCAGTCAAAAACAGAATCATGCTTCTGCCTTCTAACTTAGCTGGTTTCTCAACGACTGCAACATCCTCAAGCCTAGCAAAGAAATCATCTAATATCTGCTTACTGGATGCCATATGTGCCATTTCCCTACCACGGAAACGAAGAGCTACTTTAACTTTATCACCTTTTGTGATAAACTTTCTCGCCTGATTTGCCTTAGTATTAAGATCATTCTCATCAATATTCGGAGATAAACGGATCTCTTTTACTTCGGTAATCTTCTGCTTTTTCTTAGCTTCTTTTTCTTTTCTTGCTAATTCATATCTGTACTTACCATAGTCGATAATTTTACATACAGGCGGTTTAGCGGTAGGAGCAATCTTAACCAAATCAAGATTGGCTTCTTTAGCAAGCTTTAGTGCATCCTTAATTGGCATAATACCTAACTGCTCGCCTTCTTCTCCAATTAAACGGACTTCTTTGTCTCTAATTTGCTCATTGATCATTAATTCACTAATAGTACTGCACCTCCATAGGTTGAATATTCCATCGTTGTGTTATTTTATTAAACCGGAAGAAACACACTTTGCGAGTTTCTTCTGTTCGCGTGTCCGTTCGAATTATTGCAAGCAAACCTGCTAATTCTCACTTTGCTTTCGCGGAAATAAAAAAGTGTCTTCGACACATCAACTCCCCTAGCCCCTCATTCATGAGGGGAATCTGGGGGTTTCTTTTTTTGTCATTTTGTTTCATAATAGTCATATGAATATATTACAGAAGATTTTCAATGACAATTATGAAATAATTAAATATTCTCTTCATCCTCGTCATGTTGTTATGGAAAACATTGAAAAGATGATTAACTGCGGCGATCCTTCCTTTGGTGGTGCCATGTACGGCTGTTCCCATTGCGGTGAACTTAAATTCGTTCCTTTCCGCTGTCACTCCAAGTTTTGCCCTACCTGTGGCAGCAAATACTCCAACGATCGTTCTACCACGATATCTTTTAAGTTAATTCGTTGCACTCACCGCCACTGTGTTTTTACTATTGATGAAGAACTTCGTCACTTCTTTTTGGAAGACCGTTCCCTTCTTAACTGTCTTTTCCAGGCGGTCCGTAGCGTTGTTCTTGAACTGTTCCACAAGATGAACAAAAGTAAGAACTATGTTCCCGGTTTTGTCTGTGTTCTACATACTTTTGGCCGTCCTCTTGAATGGAATCCTCACATTCACTGTCTACTTACCGAAGGTGGATTCTCCGATGATGGATTCTGGCGTGTTGTAAAACATTTTAATTACTCTTATTTTAGAAAAGCTTTTCAGACCGCTCTTCTTAATGAAATGGAGAAGCATATCGGTCCATCTTTCAAAAAAACCAAGGCCGCCATCTACAAGAAAGATAAAAATGGTTTCTATGTTTACGCAAGACCAAATCTTTGTGACCCTAATACCGTTGTAAAATATATCAGTCGCTATCTTAGTCGTCCTGTTATTGCTACTTCAAGAATTGACTCCTACGATGGTGAAAATGTAACTTTTCATTATAACAAACATGAGGATAATTCTTATGTTCAGAAAACAATTCCTGTATTAGATTTTATTAAGCTTCTTATCCAACACATCCCCGAAAAGAACTTTAAGATGACGCGCTATTATGGTCTTTATGCTCGTCATCGCGAGTTAGATAAAAGCCTTACCAAAGCTGTACCAAAATCCAAACACAAGATAATTCTGGATTTTAATAAATGGCGTAACCTTATTCTTTTGTCCTTTGGTTACGATCCTTTAAAATGTCCAAAGTGCAATCATACCATGGAGTTTCTGGAACTCTACTTTAACCACAAACGTGTATCTCTAGTTGAACTTTACGAAAGGGCAATGGCAAAGTTTCACTGCCGCTCCAGCGGTAAAGTTACTTGATTTTCTATCCCATCTGGTCCATACTTAAATCATTCTAAGATGGGAGGCACTACTAATGGATCCAAAACAACTAGAGGAACTCAGACAAAACTATATCAAAAATCCTCCAGAAGGAATGACGGCTAAGCTTGTTCGGAACATGACTGATTCTGATCTGCTCGACATGCATTATTTTCTTACCGAGGATGAGGACCTTGATGAGGACGAATTTGAAGAAGGTTTTTATATCTTCTAGCAATATCGTCTGTTTCCTATGCCCGCTTTTAGCGGGCATATTTAATACACAGGTTCTCCGGAGGAGAACTTTCCTAATAAATAAAAAAAGTGGATAGCAAAGTCTATCCACGTTCCAATTCGTTAAATTCCTCACTGAACTAATTCAATAAGTACTAATCTCACAGCTGATATGCTGTTTCTTTACCGAAATTATGAACCAAAGTCACACATTAGTGCTAAGGTGAGAGTGGATACTCTGCTTTGTTGTTATCGTTGAATCACCATAAAAATCACATATGATTCACAAGCTTTATAAGTATAACATAGATAATTGCAAATGTCAATAAGTTATTTAGCACTTAAGATATTATTAATTTTTTATATGTTTTTAATCCGGACTCTTCCATCTAAGCAATATAATACACCATATCACCCTGTACTTCTTTAAATCCGTATCTTTCATATAAAGGTTTACCCATATCAGTAGCATTTAATAGTACTTTATTGTGACCTTGTATTTTCGCCTCTTCAACAATCAGGGAAAATAATTTTGTCGCAATACCTTGTTTACGATATTGGGGATAAGAAAACATATTACTGATATAAGCAGCTTTTCCGTTTGGGCATTTCATATTGGGAGGCACATGATAAAAAGTTATACCGCTTGTTCCAACAACTTCTTCATCTAAAACTGCCAGCCAGGCAGCAAAACTTCCATCTGCTAAGGCTTTTTTTAAATAGTCCTGATTTGCTTTACACATATCCTGTTTATCCTCCTGGGTCAGATGATTTACCTCACCTAAAAAGTCAGCCCGTATCTTTGCGATTAAATCAGCATCTTCCAGTGTTGCCTTACGATATTCTATCATAGTATCCTCCCCTTAATTTTATACCCTAAACACTACTAATATTAAAGATTACTCTCTGCCAAACTCCGATAATTTGAGTTCCTTATTCCGGTCTAAAACAGTCTGAATACTCCAGCTGTGTATAAAAAGCAATAAAGGATTTCCCTTTAAGTCTTTTACCTTTTTCGTATCGGAGGTAATACTTAACTTGCTTACATCCAGATTCTTATTTTCTATCCAACGGATATATTCATATGCTAAAGGCTCCAGACGGATTTCAACACCATACTCGGATTCCAGGCGGAATTTTAACACATCAAATTGCAGAACACCTACAACCCCCACAATAATTTCTTCCATTCCTGTATTAAATTCCTGGAATATCTGAATAGCTCCCTCCTGGGCTATCTGGGATACACCTTTTAAGAATTGCTTTCTTTTCATGGTATCCACCTGTCTCACCTTGGCAAAATGCTCCGGAGAAAAGGTTGGAATTCCTTCATATGCAAATTTTTTATCCGGCATACACAACGTATCACCAATGGAAAAAATACCAGGATCAAATACACCAATAATATCCCCGGCATAAGCTTCTTCCACGATTTTTCTCTCCTGTGCCATTAATTGCTGCGGCTGTGACAGTCGTATCTTTTTCCCGCCCTGCACATGATTTACTTCCATACCGGCTTCGAATTTGCCGGAGCAGATGCGCATAAATGCAATTCTGTCTCTGTGGGCTTTATTCATATTTGCCTGTATTTTAAATACGAACGCGGAAAAGTCATTCTGTACCGGGTCAATGATTCCTTCCGTTGATTTTCTTGGCAACGGTGATGTTGTCATGGAAAGGAAATGTTTTAAAAATGTTTCCACACCAAAATTCGTTAATGCGGAACCAAAGAAAACAGGTGTTAATTTACCCTCCCTAACCAAATCAATATCAAATTCACTGCTGGCACCGTCCAACAGATCGATTTCTTCGGATAAGACCTCATGATTTACCTTACCGATTAAGTTATCCAGGCTTTCGTCTCCTAATTCCACTTCTACGGTATCCACTTCCTTTTGTCCGTTATTAGCGGCAAAGAAACGTGTGATATGTTTTGTTTCCCTGTCATAGACCCCTTTAAAATTCTTGCCGGAACCAATAGGCCAGTTAATGGGGCAGGTACGGATACCAAGAACGGTTTCTATATCATCTAATAATTCAAAGGTGTCTTTTGCTTCCCGGTCCATCTTGTTGATAAAAGTAAAGATGGGAATATTACGCATAACACAAACTTTAAATAATTTAATTGTCTGGTTCTCAACACCCTTTGACGCATCGATTACCATGACCGCAGAATCTGCTGCCATTAAAGTACGGTAAGTATCTTCCGAGAAATCCTGATGCCCCGGTGTATCCAGAATGTTGATGCAGTAATCCCCGTAATTAAACTGCATTACGGAAGAAGTAACCGAAATACCACGCTGTTTCTCGATCTCCATCCAGTCGGAAACCGCATGACGGTCCGTTTTTTTCCCCTTTACGGAACCTGCCAGGTTAATTGCTCCTCCGTATAAAAGAAGTTTTTCCGTTAATGTCGTCTTACCGGCATCGGGGTGGGATATAATTGCAAATGTTCGTCTTTTGTTAATTTCCTTTGTATAATCAGCCAAAATAAATCCTCCACACTATATAATTCATGGTTAATTTTTAATCTATCAATGTAATCACGGTAAACATAATTCATAAATACAGAATCAAAGCAGTTACTATTATATTATAGGAACAAAACCCGTGTTCCTATAATCGGATGTACGGCGCAAGAACAGCTCCTTTTATCAGAAGTTTGGAAAGCAACTTCTGATAAGTTATATTATAGGAACAAAACCCGTGTTCCTATAATCGGATGTACGGCGCAAGTGCAGCGCCTTTTATCAGAAGTTTGGAAAGCAACTTCTGATAAGTTATATTATAGGAACAAAACCCGTGTTCCTATAATCGGATGTACGGCGCAAGTGCAGCGCCTTTTATCAGAAGTTTGGAAAGCAACTTCTGATAAGTTATATTATAGGAACAAAACCCGTGTTCCTATAATCGGATGTACGGCGCAAGTGCAGCGCCTTTTATCAGAAGTTTGGAAAGCAACTTCTGATAAGTTATATTATCCGTGATTCCTGTTTCTAATGTAAATAACTCTCAAAACCACTTCATAATATAATAAAAAAGCATTAATTGTCAAGGTATTTCAGTATAATCAGGTAAGCATTTTTTTAACTTATCTTCGGTTTATCCAGATTTACCAAAATATAAAAGCCGGCCCAGTCGGGCCGGCCTATATATTTATGTGAATTATTGTTCTACTTCAATCTTCTTAATTTCCTTTGTCCTGATTTCTTTACAGATATCATCTATAAAAGTATCCAGAGGTTTCTGTCCTTCATCTCCAAGATAGCGGCTTCTTACGGAAACTAAACCTTCTTCCTCTTCTTTTTGACCTATTACTAATAAATATGGAACGCGGTCCAGTCTTGCCTCACGAATCTTGTAACCGATTTTTTCTGCACGTTCGTCCACACTGCTGCGAATACCGTTATCCTTTAACTCGCTTTCGATTTTCTTCGCATAATCATGATACTTTTCGGAAATAGGAAGTACTCTTACCTGTTCCGGGCATAACCAGGTTGGGAACAGTCCGGCATATTTTTCAATCAGCCATGCAAGAGTTCTTTCATAACATCCCATACTGGTTCTGTGAATAATATAAGGGCGAACCTTATCACCGTTCTGGTCGATGTAATACATATCAAACTGTTCTGCTATGATAGCATCCCATTGAATCGTAATCATGGTATCTTCCTTACCATAAACGTTCTTTGCCTGGATATCTACTTTAGGACCGTAGAACGCTGCTTCCCCATCTGCTTCCGTAAATGGAATATTCAGTTCTGTAAGAACGTTACGGATTCTTCCCTGGGTTTCTTCCCAGATTTCTTCCGTACCGATATATTTTTCTTTATTGGTTGGATCCCACTTTGATAAACGGTAGGTTACATCATCTTCCAAACCTAAAGTTTTCAGACAATATCTTGCTAAGTCAAGACAGCCTTTAAACTCTTCATCCATCTGGTCCGGTCTTACTATCAGATGTCCTTCTGATATGGTAAACTGACGTACACGGGTTAAACCATGCATTTCTCCGGAATCCTCGTTTCTGAAAAGAGTTGAGGTTTCACCATAACGCAGAGGCAGATCACGGTAGGATTTCTGGCTTGCCTTATAAACATAATACTGGAATGGGCAGGTCATTGGACGAAGAGCAAATACTTCTTTATCCTTATCTTCATCTCCAAGAACAAACATACCATCTTTGTAATGATCCCAATGTCCTGAAATTTTATATAAGTCACTCTTAGCAAGCAAAGGAGTTTTCGTTCTGATATAACCTCTTTTTTCTTCTTCATCTTCAATCCATCTCTGAAGAGTCTGAATTATCTTAACACCATTTGGCATAATCAGAGGAAGTCCCTGTCCAATTACGTCAACTGTGGTAAATAACTCCATTTCACGGCCTAATTTATTATGATCACGTTTCTTGATATCTTCCAGATGCGCCAGATATTCATCCAAGTCTGCATTTTTGGTAAATGCGGTACCATATACTCTGGTTAACATCTTATTTTTCTCGCTGCCTCTCCAGTATGCGCCGGAAGAAGAAATTAATTTAATCGCTTTAATTCCTTTCGTGCTCATTAAATGAGGGCCGGCACAAAGGTCTACGAACTCCCCTTGTCTGTAGAAAGAAATTACGGAATCCTCAGGAAGGTCACGGATTAATTCCACCTTATAAGGCTCTCCTCTGTCTTCCATGAACTTCATTGCTTCTTCTCTGGGCAGGGTAAAACGTTCCAGCTCAGCACCTTCTTTAATAATCTTTTTCATTTCTTTCTCTAATTCATCTAAAGCTGCTCTGTCGAAAGATTCTATATCAAAATCATAATAAAAACCGGTATCGATGGAAGGACCGATTGCAAGTTTTGCGTTGGGATACAAGCGTTTTACCGCTTCTGCCAGTACATGGGAGGTTGTGTGTCTATATGCGGCTTTACCTGCCTCATCATTAAAGGTTAATATATTTAATTGGCAATCTTCTGAAACCACGGTTCTTAAGTCCACAACTTTTCCGTTTATTTCTCCGGCACAAGCCATTCTGGCAAGGCCTTCACTGATATCTTTTGCAATGTCAATTACAGACATGGCGTTATCATAAAGCTTTTCTGATCCATCTTTTAATGTAATCTTCATTTGATTCTCTCCTTTAAATAGTTATATGATTTGATATGTCAAATACTCTATTGTATCATCAGGTAATCGTTGGAAGTATACAGTAGGAATTTCTCCGGCTTGTATGGCGCTTGCATTAAGATAAGCAAGTTTTATCACTTTTCTAAGAAATAAAAAAAGCCCGTCACTTCCGAATAACCTGATTAGTTTCGAAAGGGACGAGTCATTATCTCGCGGTTCCACCCTTGTTGGAATTTATATTATTATAAATGATTGTTTATTGTAATTAAATTCCCATCTTAATTAGATTATAACGTAATCAACGGACCGGATTAGGGTCACTCAGAGGTAGTCTTCGGATGTCTTCCAATAAGATATTTTCAGCATATCATATCTCTCTCTGCAATATCAGGCATCTTACTTGTCTCATCATCGTATTAACATATTATTTGATAATTTTCATTATAGCATTGTAAAAATCTTTGTCAAGAGGGATTTTCTCTCATCAGTATTTACATTTGTATAAATTCAGGTAATTTCTAATTATTCAGAGAATCCTAATACTTACTTTCAACGGTAAGCATTATTAACATTATAAAACAGATTACTAAGATGCTAAAATTTAATATCACTATCCTTATAATTAATATTAATATCCAGTTAATTGTGAAATAAGAGTATTATATGGTATGTTCTAATAATAAAATACTTTAGCAACAGCCAAATAGATTAAGTGTCAAAAGGTCACTCATATCGTAATGAATGAATACCGTATATCTACTACGCCCGTATACATTGAAAACGATAAAATGACCTTTTGACACTTAATCCTAATTATTAATATCTTATAATCTAATTTATATCCTTAATAATCAACTTTAATCCATTCTAAATTCTATTTTTCATTTATTATTTGTAACAGCTTTATAAAAGAATGAGATAAGCTAATAAAATTTAACCGAAGCCATACACCTTTATTCATTATATGGTTTTCTCCATAATATAGTCATCCATAACAAAACCATTCCCAATATCGGCTACCTGTGTACGGACTTTGATAAAACCCTTTTTCTCATAAACTTTGATAGTATTTTCGTTATAGCGGTTTACAGTGAGCCATATTTTATGATAACCTTTTTGCCTGCATAAATCTGTCATAAATTCAAATGCCTTACTGGCTATACCATATCCCCTATATTCTTTGTACAGATATAGTTTACTTAAAAATAAACTTTTTTCCGGTTCTTCTTCCTTTATGGCAAAATAACCAATGAGCTTTTCCTCAACCCTGATCATATAATAGCGGTAACTGCTTGTTTCTATCTGGTTGGTTATGGCTTTTTCAGATTGGAATTTGTCCACCATATAATCTATTTGCTCTGATGATAAAATAGCTGTAAAATGCTCGTGCCAGATTTTCGTTGCGGCGGCGGCAACCTTTTTAATCTCATCTTCCATAACTACCGGTGTAAAATTAAGACCGTTGATTATTAACTGACTATCCGATTTCATCATAAGAATACCCCTTCTTTATATATTACCCACCAATTTATCCTTAATAATAGCAAAAAATTCCCTGACATAATAGCTTACTATCAATATATCATTGGTAGGTGCTCCTAAACCGCTTACATTCGTTAAACCAAGTTTACCCGCTATACCGACTGCCCGGAATACATGAAAACGACTGGTAACGATGACGGTATTATGCTCCTCACCTGTCATAAGTACTTTACTTAGAAGAAGATTTTCATGTGTATTGGTAGATTTATCTTCCATAAGTATCCGTTCGTCTTGTATTCCTTTCCCGACAAGATACTCTTTCATTGCCTCTGCTTCTGATATATCCTCACCGTTACCCTGTCCGCCTGATACAATAACCTTGGCAGTGGTATTATTAACAAGATATTCATAAGCCGTATCCAGTCTGTTTTTTAATGCTCTTGATAAGGCCGTTCCCCTCACCTGGGCACCAAGTACAATAACGTAATCTGCTCCTGGTTGGGGCTGTTTATTTCCAGCTTGGATAACTACTGCTTCAACCAACAGGAAAATGCTTATTCCGGATAAAAAGAGAAAAGTAAAGATAAATTTAAGGTATTTCGGACCCTCTATATTATGAGTATAAAGAAATCTTAATACTAGGGATAAAACAATACACCCCAGTCCCATGATGATCCAAAACCCCAGAAAAGCCGTATTGATACCGGAATAACAGACGATTGCAATCGTATATCCTATACTGAATAGTCCAATTATTAAAAATATAACTGCTAATAAATTCATTTAATTCTCCAATTATCAGGTATGAAACAGATGACTTATCTTTTTGGTTTCATAGGCTGCACGCTGCTCAGATATGGCATCCCGCTGCATCACTTCTTCGTATACCCTTTCAACATTTTTGGCAAATTCTTCGGAAGAATACCTTTGCATTCTGATTTTGGCATTCTCGCCGTAGGGGATCCCGTTATTTTCAAAAAAGATAGCATCCAGTCCTTTAATCAGGCCTTCCCGGTCTGTAAAATCATATCCGTTCCATCCCGGTTCCAGAATATCTTCAAGGCACTTATCTCTTTTTGCTACAACGGGCAATCCTGCTGCCATAGCTTCAATGTAAGTAAGTCCCTGGGTTTCACTTTGGGAGGCACTGACAAATACATCTCCCAATTGATAAAAGAGTCCAATATTATCCCAGGGTTTGGGTCCGGTAAAAATAATTTTATCCGTCATATTCCTGTCTGCCACAACCTGTTTTAAATGTTCTATCTCAGGCCCACCGCCTACGATCAGGAACTTGACCTGTTCTCTGTTTCTCATATAATCCGGCATTGCTTCTATGATCTCAGCAATATTCTTCTCTTTTGAGATCCTGCCAAGATATAAAAGTACTTTATCCTCTGGTTTGATTCCAAATTGATTTCTTAAGGCTAATACATCTTCTTTTAAATAAAGTCCGGGATTAAATTTTCTTAAATTTACCCCGGTAGGAATAACGGATATCTCCCTGAAAACACTATATTTTAAGAGTAATTCCTTTACTTTTTCAGTCGGTACGATAACCTGCTCTACGGTATTGCAGCATATTTTTGAAAACACCCTTACAAAAGCTTTTGCCCTTTTGTCCAGAATTTTTCTGTGTGTCAAATAATGAGTATAATCCTCATAAATCGTATGATAAGTGTGGACCGTGGGCAATTTCAATTCTTTTGCCATAATCCGTCCAAAGATACCCAAAGAAAATTCCGTATGGGTATGTATTAAATCCAAATTCAATTTTTTATGAGGGAAGCTAATTTCGGCTGATAAAACAGTCCTACTCTTCGTTCCGTAATTAATATACAAGGAAGACTGGGAACCCTAAAAACATTGTGCTCAAATTCCGGTGCTCCCGGTGTCGTTGTTGTAAAGACATATACATTATGTCCGATTTCCTCCAGCTCTGTTTTGAGCATATATACCGAATTCGCAACACCATTGATTTCAGGGTAATAAGTCTCCGTAAACAAACCAATATTCAATGATAACTCTCCTCTATCCAAATGATATCCAGGATTCCTGCAAGTAATGGTATAATTTAAACTGCCTGCAAAAATTTGATTGATTATCAGTTTAAATTATGACTCTTATATAATAACTAAAAATTCTTAAATTTTATATGATAAAAAATTTAAGAATTTATTAGTTTCTTAAATCTTTCCAATTAACTTATCCTTTTCCAGAATGTGATGAACAAGCCAGTCATTTAAGAATTCCAGTAAATCAACCAGTGTACCGGTCTGATTATGATCCATCTGGTCAAAATCGATTGCCTCCAGTTTTTCAACAAAATCATTATGTTCTACTTTCTGGGATAAATACCTTTTATATTGGATACTCTGCATATAAGCTTCCTCGTCTGCAAAATGTTTGATTGCATATTCTTTTAGCCCTATAATAATTTCAACGATATGATCAAATTTATCCGCTATGAAATCGTCTTTTAAAACCTGATATGCTTCATCTGCAAGCCGGAATAATTCCTTATGCTCTTTATCTATTAGTTCAATACCGGTATAATATTCCTCTTTCATCTCATACATACTTTATACATCCTTTCATAATTGAATTTTCTTTCGTTCCTTTGTTATCCCAGATTAACCGGTACTTTCTCCCGTATTTCCATTCCATCGAATGAAACTTCACAATCCACAGCCAGAATATGAACACCGTTCTTAGCTGCTTCCCGTAAAGCTTCACCAAATGCCGGGTGAGTGTTATCATTTGGTTTAAAATATAATACATCTTTCATTTGTACCACAAATAAAAGATAAGCCGTAAACCCCTCTTCCCTGCACTGACATAATTCCTTGATATGTTTAATCCCCCTCAAAGTCGGTGCATCAGGAAATAAAACTATGCCATTATCCTCTAAAGTTACCCCCTTTACTTCCATATAAATTTTTTCCTGTTTGGTTTCCAAATAAAAGTCAAATCTGGAATTACCATAGGTTTTCTCAGCCTTTAAATAAGTAATATCTTTAAATAACCCGCCCCTTTGCAGCCATTCAGAAACGACCTTATTGGGAGCCTGTGAATCTATATTAATAATCCGCGTTCCCTTTTTCACTCCGATAAGTGAGTATTTCGTTTTTCTGGACGGATTATCCGTTTTCTGTACATATACTGTTACACCTGGAATCAGTAATTCCTTGCATCGTCCTGTATTTTTAACATGGCAGGTTTCTGCACACCCATCTATCTCCACAAATGCTATAAACCGGTTGGGCCTTGATAAGAATATCCCAGCCAGCACATTTTCATATTTCATAATACACCCCATCTGCCGCTTTAGCGGCATACTAATTCTGAGTGAAACGCACCCTCCGTGCTTTTTATTTCAATTATATCATTTCTAATTTTTTGAATCAATATATTTCCATATTTTACACAGTACAAACGTTTTAAGGAACCTTAGAAATAGTCGTGTTGTTTTCACCGTTACATTATACTGTCTTATCTTAAGAATTTTCAGAAACCTTTTACCCTTGGAAAAATAATTTTTTGTAATACTATTATATTTTATTGTTTTTTTGGTAAAAATTTAGATAAGTTTTACTTTATTTTTCCACCCCCTTCCCTTATAATGGAACTGAAAAACTTTTTTTAGCAAACAAATTCTTTTAAACTGTATAACAAATAACAGTAATTGCATATACTGTTTAACGAAAGGAAGTATGAATCGCATGAAAAAATTTGGAAAGTTTTTATTTGGTACAGTATCCGTTGCGACTATAGCATGTGGTGCTTATTATTTGTACAAAAACTTAGTAAATAAGGACTCTTCTGATGATTTTGATGAATTTGAAGATGAATTCGAAGATTTCGACGCTGAAGACGAGGATACCACTGATCAAAATAAAAAAGATACAAGGGAATATGTTTCAATTAATATTACTTCAGAAGGATCTGACCAGGGTTCTTTTGAAGATAAAGTATCCGCAGCTGATACTGAAACTGACGAAAAAGAGGTTACAGAAGAATAATATTCTCAGATTAGAAAAACCGCTCGTTCCTGTTAAGAATGAGCGGTTATCTTTATTTCCGCGAAAGCAAAGTGAGAATTAGCAAGCTTGCTTGCAATAATTCGAACGCGCACGCGAACCGGAGAAACTCGCAAAGCGTGTTCCTTCCGGTTGCAAGAATGGCTTTAGGTACATTGCTTTTTGTTAAAATATAACGAATAGATTTAGAATTTTCAACATTCTTTTATTATTTTATTTATTATTCGAATTATAAAAATCTTGAATTTGTTTAATTAAATTATCCATATTTTCCGTACTGTATACGGAAACTTGTGGCTCTCCCGTTTCACTTTTCTGTTCTACCTGAATCGTATCCCCAATTATTATAGTATAGGCCACTTGATTTGGTTCAACAATTTCAGCTTTGTAAATCCATTCGGCAGTATTTCTATTCTCGTTTGTATTGCTTTCAGTTAAAGGATATCCGTCCAGTATATTATAGAATTCATTTACTTTAATACCGGTTTCTTTTAATGCTTTACCGGTATCACCATTTTTTGATACGTTAAATGTCGTAACCGTATCATAGTTGATTGGATACAATACAGAAAAAAGATTTTCTCCATAACCGGAACTGGCACCTCCTGCTTTTTTCGTATCCTCTTTCAGTTCCGCTGAAAATGTGGTAATTTCTTCATCAGCAGCGGCCATGTCACTTTCTTCAGCGGATGAACCCGTAATTTCACTGCTCTTGGTACTATTATTTAAAGATGCTGCTCCATCAGCTGCAGCACTATAATTTTCCATAGTCGCCGCTTCTTCCGGGGCTTTCTCAGTCGAACTGGAATCCATACTGATTTGTGTACCTTTTTTATTTCCTGTAAAACTGTTTTGAAATATATTGATTCCAACAATTAGTACGGCAATAGCTGCTGCGGCACTAACAAGTCTTCGAACCGGGAAATGCTTAATTTTATTTATTTTTTTTGACTGCTCTTCCTGCTGATCGGACTCTTTTATTGCCTTAAGGGTTCTGGCGATTAAATCTTCCGATACCGTTAAATTATCCAGTTCAAAAGAGGCATTCAGATGGTCTTTCACACGTAAATCATCCAAATCACTGGGAAGGCTATTGTTTATCTTATTCTTATCCACCTTAAATCCTCCCTTCAAGGCAAAGCTTAAGTTTTTCTTTTGCTCGGGACAGACGGCTTTTTGCCGTTCCTTCTGCAATATGCAAAAGTTTTGCGGCTTCACTTATTGTCATATCATGATAATAGACACAAAGCAAAACGTCTTTGTATTTATCCGGCAGTTTCATAACTTCCTGGCGGATGATCCGATTTTCATCCTGTTGTTCTACAGCTGTAAAATCGTCCTCCCCTGCCATTGTGTTCTCCTGAAACTCCGTAAAAGGCATGACACGTTGATTCCATGCGCTTTTCAGATAATCTTTACAGGTATTAATAGTAATACGTATCATCCATGTTTTAATACTGCTGCCACCTTGAAAGGTTTCAAGTTTTTGATTTACTTTTATAAAGACATCTTGAAAAATATCCTCTGCCAAATGACTATCCTTTACATACATATATGCCGTACGGAGTACATCATTGCCATATTTCCTCATCAATGTCTCAATGTCGTAAACCGGTTCTTTATCCTCGTACATTGATAACTTCCCCCTATTTGTTACAGTTCAGCCTTGGCTTTTAACCGTAACATAATGCACAAAAATAATGCTAAATGCATAATTTTGCATACATGTCGTGGGTTTTCTGTGACTTTCGCTTCGCTCCGCTCACCAAAAACCCCTCGCGGTTTCATAGGCTGAATTATAACCTCAATATATTATTTACGCGGTAATATTTTGCTCCATCTCCTATTCTGTGCCGACTTAGGACCTGTACGCTGTCCGGCAGCTCTCTAAGTTATGCCGCGAGCCGGACAGTCCTCTTTCCGCTTTTATTGATAGCTGCAGTATTAGTATACTATCAACTATTAGACGACGCAAATGAAATTATGGTTCCAATAAAAAAACTGCTAATTTATGCCAGATTTTTCTCTGCTCCCTGTGTTAATTTATACAGGCCGGCGTAGATTCCGTTCTGATTCAGTAGTTCCGTATGCGTTCCTCTCTCTTTAATTCCGTCTTCTGTTAAAACAATGATATTTTTGGCATTCCGGATTGTTGAAAGTCTGTGGGCTATAACAAAAGTGGTTCTGTTTTTCGCCAGTTTTTCCAAGGATTCCTGCACTACCTTTTCACTTTCATTATCAAGGGCAGAAGTTGCTTCATCAAAGATTAGTATGGGCGGATTTTTAAGAAATACTCTGGCGATACTGAGCCGCTGCTTCTGTCCCCCGGATAACTTAACGCCACGCTGTCCGATATATGTATTATATCCATCCGGAAGTTCCATAATAAATTCGTGGGCATTGGCATTTTTAGCGGCTTCTATAATTTCTTCATCCGTAGCTTCTAATTTACCATACCGTATATTATCCAATACCGTACCGGTAAACAGATAAACATCCTGCTGAACAATTCCAATATTTTTTCTCAACGACCGAAGTTTAATATTCCTAATATCCGTACCATCTAACAGGATTTTACCGGAGTTTACTTCATAAAACCTTGGAATCAGGCTGCAAAGAGTTGTTTTACCTACACCGGAGGAACCGACTAAAGCCAGGTAATCTCCCGATTCCACTTTCAAGTCTATATTACGGAATACATCCGTTTTGGTATCATTATAACGGAATGATACCTCACGAAATTCAATTTTTCCTTTTACATCCTTAATGGATACGGCATCTTTTTTATCAATAATATCCGGCTGGATATCCATAATCTCCATAAACCGGTCAAAACCGGTAATTCCGTTTTGAAATTGTTCCGTAAAGTTAATTAATTTACGGACGGGTTCAATAATATTATTGATATATAATAAGAAAGTAAGTAAATCACTTAAAGCAATGATCTTATTTGCCATAAGTACGGCACCACCGACAATAACCGCAACATTTATTAGACTTGTAAAAAACCCAAGTCCGGAATGAAATGTTGCCATCTGCCAGTAGCTGTTACGTTTACTCTCCACAAAACGGCGGTTTCCGTCGTGGAATTTATCCATTTCCTTATTTTCACTTGCAAAGGATTTTACAACCCGGATACCGGACAAATTATCTTCAATCTGGGCATTAATCTCTGCGATTCGTTCCCTGTTTTTACGAAAAGCGTGATTCATTTTATTTTTCATGTGATAAGCAAAAATAAACATAATGGGAATAAAAGCAAAAACGATTAATGTAATGGGAAGATTTATATTAATTAATATAATAAAAGCACCTACGAACTTAATAATGGAGATTACGATATCTTCCGGACCATGATGGCATAATTCCGTAATGTCAAACAAATCATTGGTAATTCTGGACATTAATTGTCCGGTTTTCTGATTATCATAAAAATTAAAGGATAATTTCTGATAATGTTCGAAAATGTCATTCCTCATATCGTATTCCATTTTCGCACCCATAACATGCCCCTGGTAAGCAATATAAAAGTTACATACCAGTTCCAGTATGGCCAGCCCTATCATAAGAAATGATAATTTAATTATAGTATGCATTACTTCACTGATTTCATAATGCACCAACAGATCATTGGTTACATATCTGACTATTAATGGATACACCAGTGATATACCCGCTGCTATTAATGCAAAAAACATGTCAGATAAAAATAAACCCATATATGGTTTATAATAGGATAAAAACTTTTGAAATTTATTACTCATCTTTTCCCCCTGTTTAACAGCATTTTTATATTTTATACTTATATTTATGACGATTTTATAAAGTTCATAATTTAACGCTTGAATTTCTGCTCACTTTGCTTTCTCAGAAATTTAAAAGCCTGACCGTTGAATAACACTTAAGCTTTAAGTGGTTTTTAAGTCAGGCTTTCGTTTATAAAACAATTGTATTATAATTATCTGGACAATGTTTTAGACACGTCATATAAATATTGATCAATATCTTTTTTCATGGCAAGTGCTTCTTTAATATCATAGTCTACATAGTTACCGTCTCTGTAACCTACTACACGGTTGGAAGCTCCTTTACATAATAAGTCAACCCCATATGCACCCATAGCGGAAGCATGTACCCTGTCGATGCAGGTTGGGCTGCCACCTCTTTGGATATGGCCGATAATGGTTGCTCTGGCCTCCATACCGGTAGCTGCTTCGATTCTCTTTGCCATATTATTGGAATCGCCGATACCTTCTGCATTAACGATGATGTAATGCTTCTTACCGGCTTTTCTTCTTTCAATGATCTTATCTATAATCTTTTGTTCGTCATAATCATATCTTTCAGTAACTAAGATATCTTCCGCCCCGTTAGCGATACCGCACCATAATGCAATATAACCGGCTTTTCTACCCATTACTTCAATAATACTGCATCTTTCATGGGAAGTTGAAGTATCCCTTACTTTATCAATTGCTTCCATAGCCGTATTGACTGCCGTATCGAAACCAATGGTATAATCGGTACATGCAATATCCAAGTCAATGGTTCCTGGTAAACATACCGTATTAATTCCTCTTACAGCAAGATCGGCAGCACCACGGAAAGAACCGTCACCGCCTATTACCACCAAACCATCAATGCCATGCTTTCTACAGATTTCAGCAGCTTTATCCTGACCTTCTGTTGTCATAAATTCTTTACTTCTGGCAGTATATAGAATGGTACCGCCTCTTTGTATAATATCAGAAACGCTCTGCGCTTCCATATCTACTATATCTTCATCTAATAGGCCGCTGTATCCTCGTCTGATACCTTTTACTTTTAAACCGTTTGCTAAAGCTGTTCTAACGACCGCTCTGATTGCTGCATTCATACCCGGTGCATCACCACCACTTGTTAATACACCGATTGTCTTTACTTCATTTGCCATTGTGTCCACCTCCAAAAAAACTAAATTGCTTATATTTTAATCTATTTTTCTAGCTTTTTCAATACTATTTTCAATTACTTTTATATTTGCTTCCGAATATGTCTGTTTTAGTTTATCAATAAGCTCTATTTCCGCCTTAATACCCATACTTTTAGGTAAGTGTTTTATTGCTTTTTCACATTCCAGATAAATACATACACTATCCGTACCATCATATTCCCTTAATATCGTATACAGCCTCTGTTCATCTTCAACAAATTTCTCTTTATTGGGATACTTTATCCAAATAACTTTGGGAATACTTTCAAAAGGAATAATCGTCTGGCAGATTAATTTAGCATTTTTTTCTTCTTCTACTGCTATTTTTCCCCTTACCAGTACTTTATTATCCTCTACAAGAAGCATTTTATATTTATCATAATCTTTAGGAAATACAATAATTTCAACAGCTCCCACCATATCTTCCAGAGTGACGAAAGCCATCATGGAATTGGTTCTTGTGGTTTTTACGGTTTTCCCTGTAATGATACCACCTACGGTTGCCATCTCTCCATCATTTACTTTCGTTTCATTCGTTTCTTCATCGATAACAAAATCCATGGTAGTTGCCGTTATATTTTTCTTCATTAATTCCCCATAGGCTTCCAGTGGATGACCGCTTGCATAGATACCCATAACTTCTTTCTCAAAGGAAAGCTTTTGTTCAATGGTATATTCCCCTACATCCGGAAGATTATTCTCATACTCCGTCTTCTCCTCTTCCTCTGCAAAATCAAATAATGACATCTGCCCTGACAGATTACGCTTTTTGGTCTGAGCCACATCATCAAGTACCTGCACATAAATCATCATTAACTGTTTTCTGGTACCTTGTAAGCTGTCAAAAGCACCGGATTTGATAAAACTTTCAACAGTCCTTTTATTTACTTCCTTGCCGGACAGCCGTTCTGCAAAATCTCTTAAGCTGGTGAATTTACCATTACTTTCCCGTTCCTTTACTACTGCTTCAATAACCGGGCGCCCAAGACCTTTTATTGCGGATAGTCCATACCGGATAGCGCCCTCCGATACGGAAAAAGTACTGTCTCCTTCATTAATATCCGGCGGAAGTATTTTAATACCCATCTGTCTGCAGGTAAAAATATATTCTGCCACCTTTCCTGGATTATCAATTACCGAAGTCATTAAAGCAGCCATAAATTCAACCGGATAATAACATTTTAAAAATGCTGTCTGATAAGCTACAACTGCATAAGCAGCCGCATGGGACTTATTAAAAGCATATTTCGCAAAGTCTGTCATTTCATCAAATATGTGGTTTGCAACTTCTTCTGATATCCCATTTTTGATACAGCCAGGAACATTTTCTTCATCGTTACCGTATACGAAATTGTACCGTTCCTTTTCCATAACGGAAGCTTTCTTTTTTGACATGGCACGGCGTACCAGGTCACTTCTGCCATAACTGTACCCTGCCAAGTCACGAACGATCTGCATAACCTGCTCCTGATAAACGATACAGCCATAGGTTGGAGACAGGATGGGTTCCAGCTGAGGGCACTCATAGATAATACTGCCTGCCTGATTTTTACCTTTGATATATTTTGGAATAAAATCCATTGGGCCCGGACGGTAGAGTGCATTACCTGCAATGATATCCTCCAGGTTGCTTGGTTTTAATTCTTTCAGGAAGTTTTTCATTCCTGCACTTTCAAACTGGAATATGCCGTCTGTTTTAGCGGAGGCAAATAAAGCATATACATTTTTATCATTGTAATCGATGTTATCGATATCTATTTTCTCTCCCTCATTACGCCTTTTATTTATCAGACGGACCGCATTCTGAATAACAGTTAAGGTTCTAAGGCCTAAAAAGTCCATCTTAAGAAGTCCCAGTTCCTCCAGGGTTGTCATGGTAAATTGGGTGGTGATGGAATCGTCGGAAGCCCGGGAGAGGGGTACATATTCCATCACGGGAGCTTTACTGATTACAACTCCAGCCGCATGCATGGAAGTATGGCGGGGCAAACCCTCCAGACGTTTGGACATGTCAATTAAGTTTCTTATATCATCATCATTGTCGTATAAGGTTTTCAGATCCGGGTTAAGTTTTAATGCCTTTTCTATAGTGATACCAAGCTCAGTGGGAATCATCTTAGCTACCGTATCCACTCTGCCGTATCCTAAATCCAGAGCACGTCCCACATCACGGATAACAGCTCTTGCAGCCATGGTACCAAACGTCACAATCTGAACCACCCGGTCTTTGCCGTATTTTTCAACAACATAATCGATTACTTCCTGTCTTCTTTCAAAGCAGAAATCAATATCGATATCGGGCATGGTTAAACGTTCCGGATTCAAAAAACGCTCAAACAATAAGTTATATTTGATCGGATCAATATTAGTTATTCCCAGAGAGTAAGATACGATACTTCCGGCGGCACTTCCTCTTCCCGGTCCGACCATAATTTCATGATCTCTGGCATATTTTATAAAATCACCTACGATTAAGAAGTAATCCACAAATCCCATGCTGCGGATGGTTTCAATTTCATAATCCAGGCGGTCTATTAATTCCTGGGAGGGATTGGGGTATCTTTTATTTAATCCTTCATAACATAGTTTTTTTAAATACTCCAATGCGGTAATCCCAGCCGGTACATCAAATTTCGGAAGTTTATACTCGCCGAACTCAATTTCCACGTGACAGCGCTCTGCTATCTTGTGGGTATTTTCCAATGCTTCTGTGGCATAAGGGAAAATTTTTAACATCTCTTCCGGTGATTTTATGAAATACTGTCCGCCCTCATAACGCATGCGGTTTTCATCCGTTACTTTCTTCTGGGTCTGGATACACAGCAAGATATCATGGGCGGCGGCATCACTTTCCAAAGTATAATGAACGTCGTTGGTGGCTACCAAAGGGATTCCTGTTTCCTTACTCATTCTCAGTAATCCCTGGTTTACTGATTTCTGTTCCGGTATTCCATGATCCTGCAGTTCTAAAAAGAAATTATTCTCACCGAATATATCCTTTAGCCGCAGGGCTGCTTTTTTAGCTTCCTCATAAAAACCTTTCCTTATATTACTTGCAATTTCGCCTCCAATGCAGGCACTCAGGGCAATAATACCCTCGCTGTACTCTTTGAGAACTTCGTAATCAACTCGTGGTTTATAATAAAATCCCTCTAAAAATCCTTTGGATACAATCTTCATTAAGTTAGCATACCCGGTATTATTTTCGGCTAACAATACCAGATGGTAATAACGGTCATCGGATGAATTAGCTTCCCGGTCAAAACGGGATCCCGGTGCTACATAGACTTCACACCCTATTACAGGCTGAATTCCCTCCGCCAGACAGGCACGGTAAAAATCAATTACGCCGTACATAACACCATGGTCTGTAATTGCCATACTGTCCATACCTAATTCCTTGGTTCTGGCCACCATCTCTTTAATCTTGCCGGAACCGTCTAATAAACTGTATTCTGTATGTAAATGTAAATGTGTAAAATTCATATCTGGCTCCTATCTGTCCGATTATGCGGACGAACGTAAACTGCCCTTTGTTATACAATTATTTATCTATGAACCTTTTTTATTATAACACAATATTTTGTTTTCGTAAAAGTAAATAAATAAAAAAGAAAATTTGTTCGGTTTTATAAATAAAAAATTAGTCTGAATAACAGATATTTATTAATTCCCTTAAGGGTAAATTATATATCTGAAACACAGACTAATTCTATTTAAACTACAGATAACAGTGTATTTAATTTATATACAATTATTTTAATTCCGGCCGGCTGGGATCCACTATCTTACTTAAGTCAAACAAATCCTTTAATCTTTCCGGGAATTGAAGCATAGCCTGTCCGTCTAAGGGCCGTCTGGTCATTCTGACATAATCATCGTGGACCTGTATCCAAGGTTCTTTATATACACCGCAGAAATAATCAAAACCAAGCTTTTTAAGATATTTAAATTTATCACTGCTATAGTGGTCCAATGTAGTTTCAATGTCTATTCCAAAAGGGAAAATATAGATATCCGTCGGACCGATAAGCGATCCAACTTCCTCCATCCACCGGTCTGTATCTTTAACTGTAAAACTATTGGTGGCTTTGTACATATCACGGTGTCCGTAACTGTGGGAAGCAAATTCCCAGCCCCATTCTTTCATAACTTTTACTATATTTTTAACTGTTTCCCTATCTTTCTCATAAGTTGGAGAGGTAGGATCATTGGTACGATAGCCCATACTTCCTTCATAACCGGTTAAAGCAATAATACCTTTTGCACCTTTATAGGAAAAATCAGGATGTTCCGCAATAAATGTTTCTACTATAGGTACCATGTCATAATCACCTACGGAAACCGTACCATCATCTAAAGTCATCTCCGTTGATGGCCTGCCGTTTTCATCAATAACAATTCGAGTGGCAAATCCGTCATCATTCATATATTCATAGTAGTTTACATCATCCTGGGATAAAACAAACGGTTTTTTATCAGGAGGAAGCATTATATTACCGGGCTTAAATTTTGTTTTACCGTCTTCCCCTTTTACTTTTTTAGCAACATCATGAATACTTACAAGTACATAACCATCATCATACATCTGCTGCATCATAGCTTTGAATTCCGATATGGTTGTCATGTAATAATTATAGCCGTTAGCTTCATAGTCCCCATCAAATGCTTTTTTGGTATCCGCAACCAAACTATGAAAGAAAATATGATTAATCTGGTCTACTGAGTCATATGCTCCCAATGGATCCAAAGTTTGTTTTTTGGCCTCATAACCTGCTATCGCGTTTGTTAATTTTTCATAATCCTTATAGTTATCACCAAAGCTTTTTATTAATTTAATCGCACCATCATAGTCATAACCTAATGCTAATTTATCCGCTTTCGCTACTAAATCGGTTATCTTTTTCTCTGCTTCTTTTTTCTCTTCCTCTGCTCTCTGTGCCTCCTGCTGTTCCGGAGTCAGTGTAGGAGTTGTGCTGTCTTTTGTATCATCTTGGTCATTATCACCGGTTGTATTTAATGTACTTCCAGGTTTATCCGGTTTATTACCACTGTTTTTGTGAAACCCCGGCATAACCAGGTAAGCATAACCAGCAATTACAATACATAATATGAAAGCTTCAATAATTAATAATTTACGAAACTTTTTATTTTTTAACCTATTCGTATTATTTGTATCCATAATAGAACCAGTGTTTTTAGGTTTTTGTTCAAATCCGCTTTTATCAGCCATCTTCATTTCTCCTATTTTTTACCTCTACACTTTTGTTCATATTTTCAATAAATTTAATATGATTTATTTCTATGTTATTATGTCAAATTCATTAGAATTGTATCCTTACTACTTATAATACTCCAAATAATACATAAAAATAAAAAAAATAAATTTATAAGAAAATCATCTGACCAAAATAATAATATGTACTTAAACTTCCGATAAGTTATATTATAGAAACAAAACCCGTGTTTCTATAATCAGATGTACGGCGCAAGAGCAGCGCCTTTTATCAGAAGTTTGAATTGCAACTTCCGATAAGTTATATTATAGAAACAAAACCCGTGTTTCTATAATCAGATGTACGGCGCAAGAGCAGCGCCTTTTATCAGAAGTTTGAATTGCAACTTCTTTGGAAATGCAACTTCTGATAAGTTATATTATAGCATATCCAACTTTATATTTGTTTAATATTTTATTAATTAATATTTCAAATAAATTGCGAATTTTATTCTTTTTTATTAACTGGTAAGATTTAAGTGTTTCAATGTCCTTGAAACAAAAAATCTGCCTCATATGTCATTCCATGTGGCAGATTTTTATAATTATTTACTACTTAAATATTTTTCTATATTTTCCATTGCTACTTCTTCATCAGGACCATCTGCAGATACAATTACTTCTTCTCCTGCGGCTAATCCCAAGCTCATCATCCCCATAATGCTCTTGGCATTAACTTTCTTTTCATCACATTCTACATAAATATTACTTTCATATTGACTTGCAACCTGAACCAGTAAAGCAACCGGCCTTGCTTCCAATCCTGTTGGGATTTTAATTAATATTTTCTTTGTTACCATAATTTACTTCCTCCTTCTGTTCCCTTAAGTTATCTGCTAAAATGCTTAGTTTACGCAACCTGTGGTTCACACCTGACTTTCCAATCGGCGGACTAAGCAGCGCTCCTAATTCTTTTAATGAGCTTTCAGGATATTCGATTCGCAGAGTTGCAATTTCTTCAAGCCCCTCTGTTAATTCACTGAAACCTATTTGATTCTTAATATATAGGATATCATCTATCTGCTTCGTTGCTGCCATAACTGTTTTATTAATATTTGCAGCTTCACAGTTTACCTGCCTGTTAATGGAATTCCTCATTTCTTTTAAAATCCGTACATTTTCCAGATTCATAAGTGCTACATGAGCTTCCATTATATTTAACAAATCAACGATTTGTGATCCCTCTTTTACATATACAACGAAGTATTTTTTACGGGTAACAATCTTTGCATCAATATCAAAGCTATTGATTATCTCTTGTATTTGTTTTGCCTTTGGTTCATTGGAGGCAACAATCTCAAAATGATACGTTTTTTCAGGATCGCTCATAGACCCGGCAGCCAGAAAAGCACCTCGTATAAAGGCTCTTTTACAGCAGACATTTTGAATTACCAAGTTATCCTTTATTGAAAGATTTTCACCGATTTCCTTAAAATCATCTATTAATTTCGTTGCCTGCAATATTTTTATTACAATATCATTATCCAATATTATTAAACTATACATAATGCTGTTCTTAAAATAAGCATTTCGTCTAATAGAAATTTCTGTATTTATATTAAATGTTTTTTTGATTAAAGTAAAGTACTTTCTTGCAACGGTTATATTTTCTGTATGAATTTTTAAGATATACCGGTCATTCTCTGTAATAATGATACGTCCGCATAAGCTGATTAATGCTGATAATTCCGCTATCTGACAATGTCTGGCAGGGTTGATCTGTTTTGATAATTCATCCTTAACATCTTTAGAAAATGACATCCTTATTCACCTCACAGGAAAACCCAATTATATGTGACTAATCAGTCACAACGTTCTTTTAGCATCCTTTTCTATGTCTCTATGTTCCACTTTTAACCCGTATTCTAATTTCTCAAGCCTGGCTGTCAATTCATTGGCAAGGGTAACGGAACGGTGTTTGCCTCCGGTACAGCCAATACTGATAACCAGTTGATTTTTTCCCTCAAGAATGTAATTGGGTATTAAGAAAGTTATCATATCTTCCAATTTGTCCAAAAAAACTCCGGCCATATCAGAACTCATTACATAATCTCTGACAGGTTGATCGTTACCGGTCTGGCTTTTCAATACCGGATCATAGAAAGGGTTTGGTAAGAATCTTACATCAAAAACCAAATCCGAATCCATTGGTATTCCATATTTAAATCCAAAAGATAAGATGGTTATAAAAAAGTTATTGTATTTTTCGTTTTTAATATAGATTTTATCTATCTCAGTTTTTAATTCACGGATGAGTAATTGACTGGTATCAATAATCACATCTGCTCTTTTTTTAATAAATTCTAATTTATCCCGTTCATCCTCAATACCCTGTTCCACTCGGCCTGATCCGGATAATGGGTGGATTCTTCTGGTTTCTTTATACCGTTTGACCAGAACTTCCATTTTTGCATCCAGGAATAATATCTCGTAATGATATCCATCCTTTTTCATCTGTTCCAATACTTCGTCTAATTCTTCCAATGCCTGTCCGCTTCGGATATCAACACCTAATGCTACTTTATCAAATTTTTCAGTACCATTAACAGTGAGTTGGACAAACTTATATATAAGTTGGATTGGAAGATTGTCAACACAGAAATATCCGGCATCCTCCAGCATTTTTAAAGCTGAACTTTTACCTGCACCGGACATTCCTGTTACAATAACCATCCTCATAACAACCTCTCAATCCGTTAGAATTCACCTAAAAGTTTTACTTCAGGTTCTAACACAACTCCAAATTTATTATTAACGATTTCTATTATATCAGAAATTAATGTTTTAACCTCAGTGGCTGTTGCACCGCCTTTATTAATGACAAACCCGCAATGTTTTTCCGAAACCTGTGCATTTCCAACCTGATATCCTCTTAACCCGGAATCCATAATAAGCTTTCCTGCATAGTATCCCGCCGGTCTTTTAAAAGTACTCCCGGCACTGGGGTATTCAAGAGGTTGTTTCTCTCGTCTTCTTGCATTAAGGTCCTTTATTTTACTTAAAATATCTTCCTTAACACCAGGTTGAAAGCCAAATACAGCTTCAAGAACTATATAATGGTTTTCTTGAATAATGGTAGTACGATAACCCATTTTTAGCTCTTCTTTATTGAGTCTTAGTATATTGCCATCCTTATCTAATAGAACAGCTTCTAAAATAGCTTGTTTTATCTCTCCATCATAGGCGCCTGCATTCATAGTTACCGCACCGCCAAGTGTTCCGGGAATACCTGCGGCAAATTCAAACCCGGTTAAGCTGTGATCGGCTACCTCATTTGCCAATTTTGATAATAAAACACCGGCTTCAGCCCTTACTATATATTTTTCTTCATCAATAGAAATTTTACTGAAAGACTGTCCTAATTTTATTATGGTTCCCCGGTATCCCTTATCGCTGACCAAAAGATTACTGCCATTTCCCATAATATAATAAGGCATATTTTCTGCAAGGCATAACTTTACCACAGCCGCCACGTCAGAAACACTTTCCGGTAAAACAAGAAACCACGCAGGGCCGCCAATTAAAAAAGTAGTATGCCTGGCCAGAGGTTCTTCTATCATAATCTGATTGTCGTCTAATATCGTTCGTAATTTTTGATAAAATGCCTCATTCATATTTACTCCCATCGCATTCCTGTTTCATTCATTTCTATGCTATTTAGTATATGCTTTAACTTCACTTTTATATGTTACTTATTTACCGATTATTAATTTGGCACTGCCATAAATTCCGGCATCATTACCTAATTCAGCCAGCTTAAAATCTTTATTTTTTAATGCAAATAAAACATTATTTTCATAAAATTTCTTAGTTAAATCCGTTAACATAGTTCCGGCTTTGGATACCCCGCCGCCGATAACAAATGCCTCCGGATCCACAACATGGGCAATATGGGATAAAGCCAGTGCTAAATATCTGCATAATTCTTCCACCAGTTCATTAGCCAATGCATCCCCCTCTTTTGCACAATCAAAAATAGCTTTCGCTGATAGATGCTGTATCTCTCTGAGTTTAGAAGGTTCTTTCGATTTATCCAGAAGTCTTTTGGCTTCTTTTACAATACCGGTAGCAGATGCAAATTGTTCCAGACAACCTGGTCTTCCGCAATTGCACTTATCTTCTTCGGACGGATTAACAGTAATATGGCCGATTTCACCGGCTGCTCCATTACTTCCGGTTAAGATTTCACCATTTAAAATTACGCCTCCGCCTACTCCGGTACCTAATGTTACCATAATTAAATTTTTATAACCTCTGCCGCCTCCTTGCCACATTTCACCTAAAGCAGCTACATTGGCATCGTTTCCAACTCTGGTTTTAAAACCGGTCAACTTCTCCGTCTCTTCCGATACATTAAAAATACCCCAGCCTAAATTAACACAATTAATTACGGTTCCGTCTTCCGTTACCGGTCCTGGCACCCCGATTCCGATACCAATAATATTCTCTCTTACAAGATTGTCATCTGCTATTTTTTTCTTTACCGTAGCTGCAACATCTTCTAAGATATGGCTTCCGCTGTCTTCTCTTCTTGTGGGAATCTCCCATTTATCCAACAGGTTGCCGTTTTCCGTAAATAATCCTAATTTTACTGAAGTCCCACCAATATCAATGCCAAAACATAGTCTTTCCATTTTTCTTATCCTCTTTTATTATTTATTTGTTAATGTGAATAGTCTCGCTAAGAACATGCGAGCCATTAAAAGAATAGCAAAAGACGCTATTCTTCACGATTTATGCCCAAAGAGCATGGGCGTTAGTGTGAATAGTCTCGCTAAGAACATGCGAGCCATTAGAAGAATAGCAGAGACAGCTATTCTTCAGGACTATTGTATATTAATTAATCTTCATCCTGTTTTGCTTTTTTCATTAAATTATTTGTTACTCGGTTATATAATTCCTGTGCGGCATTATAACCCATCTTCTTCTGTCTGTAATTAACCGCAGCTGATTCACAGATAATAGCCAGATTTCTGCCCGGTCTTATAGGAATCGAATGGCAGACAACTTTATTGCCAAGGAATTCGGTATATTGTTCTTCTAAGCCTAATCGGTCATACTCCTGGTCTTTATTCCATTCTTCCAGTTTAATTACCAAATCAATGGATTGGGTATTCTTAACACTCTCAACACCAAACAGAGTTTTAACATCAATAATTCCAATTCCTCTAAGTTCTATAAAATGTCTGGTGATATCCGGTGCGGTACCGATTAAGGTGTCATCACTGACTTTTTTTATTTCAACCACATCATCCGTTACCAGACGGTGTCCTCTCTTAATTAACTCCAGGGCTGCTTCACTTTTACCAATTCCGCTTTCACCCATTATTAAAATACCCTCGCCATAAACATCGACCAAAACTCCATGTATTGATATTCTGGGAGCCAATTCCACATTGAGCCAGCGGATCACTTCTGCCATAAAGGAAGAGGTGGTTTTTGCAGTACGTAAAATAGGAACTCCCTTTTCCGTAGCCATCTGTATCAATTCCGGCGCAACCTCGATATTCCTGCAGAACACGATACAGGGTACTTTATAGTCCATAAGTCTTGACATAATCCCATGACCGTGATCCTTTTCCATCTTTTGCATATATGCATATTCCACATGTCCGATAACCTGCACACGCTCGGAATCAAAGTAGTCAAAAAACCCCGCCAGCTGCAGAGCCGGACGGTTAACATCCGGTTGACATAACTTAATATGCCTGATATCTATTTCCGGTGTAACATTTTCAAGATTCATTTTTTCAATCAGTTTTGATAATTGTACCGTATACATAATTACGTCCTTTCTCCATCACACCAACTTCGCATAAAAAGCACACTTTGCGGGTTTTTATTTCCAATATATACTTTTATCTAGACATATTCTATCACAGACCTTACTATGCTGTAAATAGCTTTATCTTATACAGGGTAAAACATAAGGTTAATTGCATGGATGTCTATAGCCCTGAATATCTATATTTTAATGGAAAAAATCATATACCTGCTTTGCAGCCCTGCTGTTCATGGTTTCAACCGCAGCCAGTTCTTCGACTGTTGCAGCTTTTATTGCTTCCAATGACTGATAATGCTTCATAAGCGCTCTTCTTCTGGCTGTTCCGACTCCCACAATATCATCCAATATGGAATGAACCTGCGTCTTACCTCGAAGCTGTCTGTGATATTCGATTGCAAACCGGTGTGTTTCATCCTGGATTCTTGTTATAAGTTTGAAAGCTTCACTGTTATGATCTAATGGAATCTCCTCATTATTATAAAGTAGTCCTCTTGTTCTATGGTTGTCATCCTTAACCATACCACAAACAGGTATATTCATCTTTAACTCACTTAACACCTTTTCAGCGATATTTACCTGACCTTTCCCGCCGTCCATCATAATCAGGTCCGGATATCGGTTAAAACTTCCGTATTCCGCATCCAGATTTTTATCTTTTAATTCCTGCTCTTCTTTTAGTCCATGGGTTAACCGCCTGGTAAGCACTTCCTGCATGGAAGCATAATCATCCGGACCTTTCACCCCTTTTATTTTAAACTTACGGTAATCATTCCGTTTCGGTTTGCCGTTTTCATATACCACCATAGAACCTACCGATTCAAAACCGCTGATATTAGAGATATCGAAAGCCTCGATACGGCAAAGTCCGGGAATGTCTAACATCTCACCAATCTGGTTAATGGCTCCGACTGTTTTGGCTTCTTCCCGTTTAATTTTTTCCGCATCCTGCTGCAGAACCATGGAGGCATTTTTTCTAGCCAGTTCAACAAGTCTTTCCTTTTCACCCTTTACCGGTACTTTAATGTAAACTTTCTGCCCGCGTTTGGAGGCCAGCCATTCTTCAATAATTTCCTGATCCTCTAAAGCCTCGCTTAAAATAAGTTCCCTGGGTATAAAAGGAGTCCCTGCATAAAACTGTTTCACAAAGCTAGTCATAACACTGCTTTTTGTTTCATGCTCCACACCGGTTAAGTAAAAATGGTCCCTGCCGATTAATTTCCCGTTTCGGATAAAAAATACCTGTACCACGGCTTCATCTCCCGCGGTAGCGCTGGCAAGAATATCCCTGTCCAGGGACTCGTCACTGGTTATTTTTTGCTTTTCCGATACCTGTTTAACGCTGTTTAACAAATCCCTGTACTCTGCTGCCGTTTCGTATTCCATATTGATAGCCGCATCATTCATTTTCTGCTCCAGCTGTTTGGTAATCATAGAAAAATTACCGTTAAGGAACTCCAGAACCTGGTTTACGGATTCCCTGTAATCTTCCTGTGAGATATAACCCTGGCAGGGTGCTTTACATTGTTTTATATGATAATACAGGCATGGTCTTTCCTTGCCGATATCTTTCGGCAGGTTACGGTTACAGCTCCTTGTAAAATAAAGCTTTCTGATTAGCTCTATGGTATCTTTTACGGATTTGGCACTGGTATAGGGTCCGAAATACTTTGCTTTATCTTTGCCCCTTTCCCTGGCAAATAATATTCTTGGATACGCTTCCTGTACGGTTACCTTGATATAAGGATAATTTTTATCATCCTTAAGCATGGTATTGTATTTTGGCCTATGCTCTTTAATTAAATTGCTCTCTAAAACCAAAGCTTCAAGCTCGGAATCCGTAATGATATATTCAAAATACTGTATTCTGGCAACCATCTGCTGAATCTTAGGAGTCAGGTTCCGGCTGTTCTGAAAGTACTGTCTGACCCGGTTCTTTAAGCTGATTGCCTTGCCGACGTATATTATCGTATCATGCTTATCATGCATGATATATACCCCGGGTTTGGCAGGAAGCTTCTTTAATTCTTCTTCTATGTTAAAAAACATGGCTTCTCCTTTTTAATTATAGATTAAATTACCTTTCGTCCAGAATGTGGGTTTACATTTCATTTTAATTGAAATATAAACCCACATTCATCTGGTAACTATATATTTTCATTAACACTACTTGTTTTGTCACTCAATTTAAATATTTAAATTACCGGCTGTGAAGGAATTTCTTTATCCTCAATTACCGGTTTCTCACCATCTAAATCATCTTCGGCGGGTAAACCTTTTACTTCACGGAATATATCCATAAATTCCTTACCTGTAATCGTTTCTTTCTCTACAAGGAAAGCAGCTATCTTATCCAACACTTCACGGTTATCGGCTAATAAGGATTCCGCTTTACTGTAACATTCTTTTAAGATTGCCATAACTTCCTTATCAATCTCTGCTGCCGTTGCATCACCACAATTTAATACGGCTCTTCCGTCCAGATACCTGTTTTCAATTGATTCTAATCCCATTAAACCAAACTTATCCGACATACCGTATTGGGTAACCATAGCCCTTGCAAGCTGGGTTGCTTTCTCAATATCATTGGAAGCTCCGGTGGTTATGGAATTGAATATTAACTGTTCCGCAGCACGGCCGCCATATAAGGTTACGATTCTGGCTATTAATTCATCTTTGCTCATGAGGTATTTTTCTTCTTCAGGAACCTGCATTACATAGCCTAAAGATCCCATGGTTCTTGGTACAATGGTGATCTTCTGCACCGGTTCCGCTTTCTTCTCAAGAGCGGTTACTAATGCATGGCCTACTTCATGGTAAGCAACAATCTGCTTTTCTTCCTTATTAAGAATGCGGTCTTTTTTCTCTTTACCGGCTACTACCACTTCTACAGATTCAAATAAATCTTCCTGGGTTACAACAGTTCTGCCCTTTTTAACTGCAAGAATTGCCGCTTCATTTATCATATTAGCAAGATCCGATCCTACCGCTCCGGATGTGGCTAAACCTATTGCTTCTAAATCAACAGAATCATGCATCAATACATCTTTTGCATGAACTTTTAATATATCGATACGTCCCTTCAAATCCGGTTTATCCACTATGACACGGCGGTCAAAACGTCCCGGACGAAGTAATGCCTTATCCAGTACCTCCGGACGGTTCGTTGCCGCAAGGATTACAAGGCCTTTGGAAGTATCAAACCCATCCATTTCTGATAAGAGCTGATTTAATGTCTGTTCTCTTTCATCATTACCGCCGCCGTAATGGGAATCCCTGCTTTTACCGATGGCATCTACTTCATCAATAAATATAATACATGGTGCCATGGATTGGGCCTGTTTAAACAGATCTCTTACCCTGGATGCACCAACACCGACAAACATTTCTACAAAGTCGGAACCGGATAAAGAAAAGAACGGTACATTGGCTTCACCGGCTACTGCTTTAGCAAGTAAGGTCTTACCGGTTCCAGGAGGTCCTACCAATAATGCGCCTTTCGGCAGCTTAGCACCAATCCTGGTATATTTTCCAGGATTATGGAGAAAATCCACAAGTTCAGTAAGGGATTCTTTTGCTTCCTCCTGTCCGGCTACATCCTTAAAGGTTACACCGGTCTGTTTTTCTACATAAACCTTTGCATTACTTTTTCCGACGCCGCCCATCATACCGCCGCCGTTTTTTGATATCATCTTAAATAAAAACCACATTACCAGATAAATTAACACAAATGGTAATATCCAGACAACAATGATATCCATTAAAGTCGTTCTGGTATCAACAATCTCAGGTTTTATCGTAACTTGGTTACCATCTTTATCTTTGGCATTCAAGAGGCGGTCTGCTAATTTATCATCATTAATTACACCTGTATAATAGGATATTTTATAAAGCTGATTTGGCTGCGTAACCGGCTCTATCACGATTTTATCTGACTGTATAAGAACAGATTTTACTTCCCCTTTATCTAACATATTGATAAATTTATCATAAGAAATCTCAATATTACTGCCCGCTTTTAACTGATTCGTCATAAAAGTAAATAATGCCAAAGTAACGATTGCAGCTATTAAAATATAGAAAAATGTTTTCTTATTATTCATTCCGCGTTTGTTATTATTTAATTTTTTATTATCCATACCCTACCTCCTTCGTATTATTTTTTAAACTTGTAATGATAGGTCTAAATAAATCATATCTATTTGCAAAACATGCTAACAGCTGGATCACATTTATCGAAGCATTGTTGCCAAAGCGGATGTTCTTAGGTCCGCTACGCTACTTGGCTCTATCCTTACCTGCAACGCAGGTATTACAGTCGGAGCATGAACTCAGACTGAAGCAAGCAAGTCAGGACACACCGCTTATGCTGCGATAAGCAGCGAGGGACTTACTTGTAAGCTAAACTGGGGATAAATAAAGATTTATAATAGATACAATTCATTATAATGTTACTCCAACTATAAATCAATACATATGTCATGAAATTTTTGTGTTGGAAATAAAAAAAATATTAATTTTTTTAAAATTATACTGGATTTATTTATTAGATGATAGTATAATAGCTTGTGATTGTTTAAAAATATACTTTTAAGATATTGCAAAAAAAATATAAAGTGTCTTTCTCCATCCTGATTTTGTACATGTTAAGTACATTAATGGGATTAAGGAATTTAAAATGATAGTATGAAGACAAACAGGCTTTATCCTTGTTTAAAATGCCTTAAACCGATGGAATACGAATTTCCATCGATTGTATTAGGGCTTTTTTCATTATTTAACCTCACAAATGGAAGCAGTTGTGGGGCTAAAGGCAGGCATCTAGGTGGATTGCGAATAACTGCTTTTACTGTTATCAGACAGCAGTGAATTACGTATATCTACTTTTTTATGAGCAGAAGTACAGTTATTAATAATTATATCGGTAATGACGAATAATTAGTTATAACTACATTGGTGACAATGTATCGTGATACCTGTATATAGTAAAGCTTTGACTCGTTAAATATGTATGTTATTTATATTCTATTCATTATAAAAATTAATAGACAATTTTAATATTCTTATAATCAAATACATTACGTAAATACATTGTCTTTTATCAGTAGTTTGGAAAGCAGCTTCTTAAAGATATATGAAGATATATGAAACAAAGAATATACGTTATATATAGTATATTACCCTGAAAAGAAACCAGTTAAAAATAAACTAACAATAAATATTATAATCAAAGGAGGAATCATAAGAATGGGAGTTAAGTATGTATTTGTAACCGGAGGAGTAGTATCAGGCTTGGGAAAAGGTATCACCGCTGCCTCCTTAGGAAGATTGCTAAAAGAGCGCGGATACCATGTAACAATGCAAAAGTTTGATCCTTATATTAACATAGACCCGGGTACCATGAATCCAATTCAACATGGTGAAGTTTTCGTTACGGATGACGGAGCTGAAACTGACCTTGATTTAGGTCATTATGAGCGTTTTATTGATGAAAGCTTAACAAAACAGTCCAATGTTACAACAGGTAAAATATATTGGTCCGTTTTATCCAAAGAAAGACGCGGGGATTTCGGCGGCGGAACCGTTCAGGTTATTCCTCACATCACCAATGAAATCAAAAACCGTTTTTATCATAATGACGGATGTGAAGATACCCAGATTGCCATTATTGAAGTAGGCGGTACCGTGGGTGATATTGAAAGTCAGCCATTTCTTGAAGCAATTCGTCAATTCCAGCATGATGTTGGTCATGAAAACGCAATCCTTATCCATGTAACATTAATCCCTTATTTAAGAGCCTCCGGGGAAATGAAAACAAAACCTACCCAGTCCAGCGTTAAAGAGCTTCAGGGAATGGGTATCCGCCCGGATATCATTGTATGCAGAACCGAACTCCCCTTAGAACCCGGTATCAAAGAAAAAATCGCATTATTCTGTAATGTACCAAGTAACCACGTTATTCAGAATCTTGATGTTGAAACATTATACGAAGCTCCATTAGCAATGGAAAAGGAACATCTGGCAAATATTGCCTGTGAATGCCTGGCTCTTGAATGTCCGACTCCGGATCTTACCGCATGGGAGAAAATGGTGGAAGCATTAAAGCACCCCGCAAAAGAAGTTACCGTTGCTTTGGTTGGTAAATACACGCAGCTCCACGATGCTTATATCAGCGTAGTGGAATCTTTAAAACATGGTGCTGTTGCCCACAATGCATCGATTAATATTAAATGGATTCCTTCCGAAACTTTAACCGATGAAAATGCAGCCGGAATCCTCTCTGATGTCAGCGGAATCCTGGTTCCAGGCGGATTCGGTGACAGAGGTATCGAGGGTAAAATCTCCGCAATTAAATATGCCCGTGAAAATAATATTCCTTTCTTAGGCCTCTGCTTAGGAATGCAGCTGGCCATCGTAGAATTTTCCCGCCATGTAATTGGCTTTAAAGATGCTCATAGTGTGGAACTTGATCCAAGTACTACACACCCGGTTATCCATCTAATGCCTGAACAGGACGGTGTTGAAGATATCGGGGGAACTTTAAGGTTAGGCTCCTACCCCTGTGTATTGGATGAAACCTCAAAAGCATATGAATTATATGGTGAGAAAGTGATTCATGAAAGACATAGACACCGTTATGAAGTAAATAATTATTACCGTGAAGATTTTGTCCGCGGCGGCATTAAATTATCCGGTTTATCCCCTGACGGACGTATTGTGGAAATGATGGAACTAGCAAATCATCCATGGTTTGTTGCCACGCAGGCCCATCCGGAATTTAAATCCAGACCGAACAGACCGCATCCGTTATTTAAAGGGTTTGTTGGGGCGGCGTTGGAATATCAGAAATAAATAGGTAATTGCGAAACAACATAGTTATCTAAGCATCTATTTTTGTCAAGACTCTGGTCAAAAAACAGTAGAAACATAAATGTTAAGTTTCTACTGTTTTTTTATCCGCAATTATCACCTTTATTACCATCTGACAGTAACGTCAGGATACTATTATAATGGGAATGCCATCTCCTGTCAGACCTTCCGCCCGGACACGTACGGTGCACTGTTTTGTCCCTGTCTGTGCAGAACATTTCTCTGCTGTGCTGCACCTGACCAGACCAGCTTCATCTGTTTCTCCTGATGACTGTATAATAGCCAGAGCCCGTCCATGGAATGCATGGATATGATTTTTTTTCATGCTCTCCATCTCCTCCGGATTTCCGTTATCCACAGCTATCACACAGGCAGGACCGTCTACTGTGAAGATAAGTTCCGTATCTGCCTGCACACACAGATTACCCTGGCTGTCCAAAAGCTCTGCCTCTATTTGGGCAATATCCAGGCCGTCTCCCTTCATCTGCTGCCGGTAACAGGACAATCGTACTGCCGCAGGTGCTCCGGCTGTTTTCACTACATGACGGGCAGCCTCCTTATCGTCCACATATCCTACCAGCTCAATGCACCCAGGTTCATAGGGCACATCCCAACTTAAAAATAAATCATTTGTATTGATTGGTGTAGGGTTCTTATCATAATGTCCGTACTTCTCCGTCATTCCATAAGCCGGATAGGTGTAAGCCTTTCTGCCATAAGATTTTCCGTTCAGGAAAAGCTCTGCACTGTTACAGCTGGTATAGCCCAATACCTGCAAAATTGAGCCTTCTTTTACATTAAGGTTCCAGTGGGGAAGCAGATGTACCATAGGTTCAGAGCGTTTCCAGATACTCTGATAGAAATAGAAACTGTCCTTTTCAAACCCGCAGGTATCCAACACTCCTGCACAGGAGGAATGCAACGGCCAGTGGGCTTCTCCCAGATAATCGATCCCAGTCCACATGAAGTCTCCCGCCACATAATCATGCGTCATAGTAAAACGCAGCAGCCTGCCGATTTCCACCGGAGCACTGTAATATGGCCTCTTCCACCAGCCCGCCCTTTCCTGCAGGGTCATAAGATATTCTCCCCGGATTCCGCCGAGGCCGCTGTTTTCCGTACCGAGCACACACCTGTTCGGATAGGCGCGTTTGTCATCATCATAGAGAGTTTCCTGCCTGGTACGCCATCTGTCCACATAATTGTAACCCACCACATCCAGCTCATTTAAGAACTCTTCTGTTGCCGCATGCGGCTCAGCGCAAACCTGATCGTTCGCCTGGGTCACAGCCCGCTCCGGGTCTAATTCTTTACAAATACTTTTTAAATGCCTTGCAGTCAGATAACCCTCCGGGACTGTCTGTTCCGGCACCTCATTGCCGATGCTCCAGATAATGATGCTTGGATGATTCCTGTCACGCAGAAGCATGGTGCGTATGTCCTCCTCATGACAGTTGTCGAACCACTCTGAATAACCTCTGCTTTCATGGGTATTGCTACCCAGTTCCTTACCCTTGAGGATACGCCATTCGTCAAAGGCCTCATCCATCACCATTAACCCCAGCCGGTCACACAAATCCAAAAGTGCAGGATCCGGCGGATTATGGGACATCCTCACGGCATTTACACCCATTTTTTTCAGTTTCTCAAGTCTTCTCTCCCATATCTGCGGATGGACCGCCGCACCCACACAACCGCCGTCATGATGGATACATACACCGTTCAACTTCACCCTTACGCTATTTAGCAAAAATCCCTGTTTGCTGTCGAACCGGGCATTCTGAAACCCAGTCACGGTATGTACCTCATCCTGCAGTACTCCGTCAGCATAGACCCTGGTAATTACTTCATACAGTGCCGGATTATCCACATTCCACAACGTAGGAGAAGAAAGTTCAAGTTCCTGGTGAAAAGTATGTACCAGCCCGCTGCAGTTTTCTCCTGACCGTCTTCCGGCTTCCTGAATTCCGTTTATCTCCTCTTTTATCTGTTCCTGTATACAAAGTTTACCGCCCGGCCCATATATACTGGTTCCCACCGTAATTGACTTGACTGTACCGGCACTGTTATCCCTCACAGGAGTGCTTTGTTCACACACCAGCGTTTCCACAGCAAGACGCACCTTTTCCTTAGTTACCTCGAGGTTATGTACCCATACACCGTAGGGAGCAACATGAAGATCTCTTACCCCGCATATCCATACATCCCTTGTAATTCCGGAACCGGAATACCACCGTGAGCTGGGCTGAGCAGAGTTATCTACCCTTACGTCCACCACATTCTCACCGCCGTCGCGGTATAGCAACTCTGTGATATCCCATTCAAAAGGTGTATAGCCATAGACATGACGCCCCAGATAATGTCCGTTTATCCAAACCTGAGTCAACATATACGCTCCGTCAAATTGCAGCACTACCCTGCCACCAATCAAAACGTCAGGGTTTACCTGAAAACATTTTCTGTACCATCCTATTCCCGTCTCTGCATAACCGCCCGAGCCGCAGGAAGCTGCGTGTTCATCAAAGGGATACTCAAGACTCCAGTCATGGGGCAGCTTCACCGGTTTGTAGGCGGCCGTGTCACTTTCCCCTGGTCTTCTGTCTTCTTCTCCGTGATAAAAGAACCAGTTCAGATTGAAATTTTCTCTCTGTCTTACTTTCTTCGCTGTTAAATACATTTTCCCTACCTCTCCTATCTTTCTTATACAGAATACATTTTCCCTATTGATTTGCGCAACAGAATCTCATAACCCGGATTAGTCTTGGCATTGTAAGCCTCTCCCTTAAGCCGGTTAATCAGCTGCTTGCTAACCATATTACCAACCTGTCTTCCAGAGACATTGATTGAAGTGACCGCAGGTGAGAAGCAGTCCAAATTCGTACTGTTATGCAGGGATGCAATGGAAATATCCCTGGGAATCCGATACCCCTCTGCCTGCAGTCTTGACATAATTCTTGTACAGATTACATCATCTCCGCACATGATACACTCTATTTTTCTAGCAAACATATCACTGATGATACTATCTATCAGCTCCATATTTACAAAGTTTGGATAAAACATCTGTTGTTCCCTGGGCAGTCCATGCTTATCAAAGGCATCATAACAGCCCTGACACCGACACCTATTTACATGATAGGCCGAGTCCCCCACCACCGTTGCGAAACGGCGGTATCCCTGGCCAATCAACAGAGATACCAGGCTTTCCGAAGCCGCCCTGTTATCAATATCCACCTGAATCACTTCTTCATAATTACAGGTGCCAGCCAGACCTGTGGGAAAATGATTCTCAACAAGATACTTTAAAAGCTTGTCATCCTCAATATTGCGCAACAGGATCAGTCCATCCACTTCATTTTTCTCCACAAGTGCCTGAATACCGGATATATCACCTGGTGCACCAATTGTAATCAGTACACTATACTTGAGCATTGACGCCACTTCACTGACTCCCAGCAGGCATTCATAAAAGAAAGGAATACTTGTAGTATACGCATCCGTAGGAATTACTACTGCAATGTTTTTTGTTTTGGAATGCTCTGCTGCCTGTTTATCTCCCTGCCATTTCCCATGCTTTTGGGCGTAGGAGCGTATTTTTATCCTGGTAGTTTCCCCAATTCTTCCCTTTCCGGATAATGCCCGGGAAACAGTGCTCTTGGATACTCCCAGATTTTTTGCAATCTCATCGTATGTTATATTTCTTCCTCCTCTTTAATAAAGATCCTGCCAGCTTTTCATACTAACGCAACTTGGTCGCTTAAGCGTCCGCAAATATTACTTGAAACAGGGAGTAAGAATTTCGTTTCTCCGGCAGAATTCTTATATTTCGATAGAAAACTGCAGAGTAGTTTTCTTGTCCATAGAAGAGGGCAGAATGCCTGCCCCTATAATCTGCCTGTTAACGGGTTGCCAACCACGCATCATACTGTTTATAAAATTCATCGTATATCTCCTGCAAACCGGAATCCTTGCATTTCTGAAGCATCTCATTTAATGAGGCGTCAACATCATCCACCAGACCAAGTTCAAGCGAAGGAACATAATCCGTAAGGACAGCCGTTACAGCAGCGACATTGGATTTAACTTTCGTATCATCAAATACAAAGGTGATGGTGGGATTCATAACCACACGATCCTGCCATGAATCGGTGATGGCTTTCTCACGCTCAGGTACACCTGCTTCAGTCAAATTACCGTTCTTGATTGCCCATGAAGCGGAGATTGCGGATGCCGCAAAATCAGTGGCCTTATCCAGCTCTGTATATTGGCCTTTAGCATCGATACTGTAATGCTCGCCTTCAACACCAAGAATAAGGAGTCTGTTCAAATAAGTATCGAATTTCATCATATCAAGAATCATAGCGGCACGCTCAGGATTTTTGGAACCTGCTGCGATTGCCATATCATTGTTGGAATATGCCTCTGCACCTACCAGATGGTCAGTGGTGAGATCATACGCCATACATTTTACACCAGCCGTCTTCTCTGCCTGCTCCATGTAGGTGAATACGGAAGCATTCCATGCGATGGAAGCACCCTGCAAATTGCCGAAAGCATCATCATCTGTTACTGTGTTGGTCAGAGCACTGCGGCTCCAGCATCCTGCATCAGCCATTTCCTTCATATCCTTGGCGAAATTGCGGAAGCTGTCATACTCATAAGCCAGCTTGATATCCTCCTTAGCAGGGATACCGCCGTTATATTGATACATCATATCCAGATAGCTGCTGTCCAAAGCCAGGAAAGTGTCGGACTGCTGACGGTATACATCCCACAGTTCATTATTATCGGTAGCTGCTGCCAGTGCATAGATACCACTGCCTGGGGTTTCTTTTTCAGCAATGGTGAGCATAAATTTCTTGTAATCATCCCAAGTCTTAAGCTCAGACATTCCGTATTTCTCCATCAGATCCTGACGTACTGCTACAATCTTACCCATAGGCGTAGCAACATTAGAGGGAACTGCAACTGTTTTTCCGGCAATATTGGTTTCACTCCAGCTCTCATCTGCCTGATATTTTCTGGTTAGGGGCATATAGTTTGTGATAAAATCATCTTTTAGTTCATAGAAGGAACCCTTTGCTGCTTCATTATACATATAACACCAGGGGGCTGTAAAAATCAGATCTACGTCCTCACCGCCTGCTAACACCAGGGAATACATGGTCTGATAATCACTCCAGCTCATGAATGTTACTGCAAGCTGTGTGTTATAGGGTTTTAAATATTCATTAACCTTCAAAAGCACCTCGTCCCAAGCTTTAGGGGTATCGCCGATGAGATACATGTTAACGGTATAGTCCTTACTCAAATCAGTATTCGAATAGAAATCCGGTGATGCAGCAATAGTGCCTGCACTTACGGATTCCGGCAGGCCATCCAGAGAAACTGACGACGTTTCCGTTGCTGTTGCCTCACTCCCTGTTTTTGCAGACTCCGTGACTTTTGCAGTACCGGAGCTGTTGTCCGTGGCAGTTGTTGAAGATCGGCCGCATCCAGCAAGCATTGTAACCAACAGACATAGAATTAAAATGATTGATACTAGTTTGTTCTTTTTCATTTATTCTCTCTCCTTCTTATTTATGTTCTGAAGCAATTATTGCTTCGGATACACTAACATTAACCTGACACCGAAGAGCTCCCTCACCCTTTGACTGAGCCAATCGTAAGCCCCTTGACAAAATAGCGCTGTACAAAAGGATACAGTAGTACGATAGGTCCGGTAGCAATTACCGTCATTGCCATCTTCATACTCTCCAGAGGGACGGACGGAAGTGCGATACCCGACTTCTCCGCCACGAGTCTCATAGCTTCTGCACTTCCCAGTATTCTTTGCAGATAATACTGCAAGGTAAACATATTTTCATTTGTAATATACAGCATACAATTGTACCAGTCGTTCCAGTAGGCCAGTGCGGAGAACAGGCTTAAGGTTGCCAGCAGCGGCTTACTCAATGGCAGAATCAGACGGGTGAAGATCACAAAATCATTTGCTCTGTCCATCTTGGCTGATTCACTGATTGCATTGGGAATACCATTCATAAAAGACTTGGCGATTATCATATTCCATACGGAGAACATTAACGGCAGCAGAACTCCCAGATAAGAATTCTTAAAATTCAGATAACGTATGCACATCATATACCAGGGCACCAATCCTCCATTAAACAATGTGGTGAAGAAAAAGAAAAATGAGAGCTTATTCCGCCAAGGGAAATCCTTACGTGACAGCACATACCCTGTCATAGATGCCACAAATACGGATAGTACTGTGCCAGCAGCGGTAACACCGATCGTAGTTCCATAAGCCTTTAATATCGAAAGCGGATTTTTCAGACACAGGAGATAGCTCTGTACACTGAATTCGGTAAGTATCAGAGGATATCCGTTACGAATCAGAGAAGCTTCCGGTGTAAAGGATGCCACAATGATCAGATAAAAGGGAATTACACAAATCAGGGCAAATAAACCAATCATTACATAACCTAACACATTTACTGCAAGGGTATCCTTACTCATACGCCTGCCATGATTTATCTTTCTATTTGACATAACATTGCTCTCCTTCCATTAATACAGGGAATAATCCGGGTTCATTTTTTTGACGAGCTTGTTGCAGACAGTAATTGTTACAAAACAGAGTACCGATTGATACAAACCGGCGGCGGCTGATACGCCGATATCGCTGTTAGTAATCAACAGCCGGAACACATAGGTATCTATGACATCCGTCACAGGCTGGAGCAGCGCACTGCTCTTCACTGTCTGGTAGAACAGACCGAAGTCGCCCCTGAAAATATTGCCGATACCTAACAACACCAGTATCATCATGGTAGGTATCAGGGAAGGAATCGTGATATATCTGATTTTCTGCCAAACGCTGGCTCCATCTATAGAAGATGCTTCAAACATCTCCTGGTCCAGTCCGGTTATGGCAGCCAGATATACGACGGACCCATATCCAGTCTGCTTCCATATCTTCAAGAAAATCAAGACGACAATCCATGCTCCGGGCGTATTATATAAATCGAAAGAATTCATTCCCAGCATATTCAGAATGTGGTTGAATACACCCCTCTCATAATTGAATATGTTATACATAATTGCGCCAGCTACAACCCAGCTGATGAAATATGGCAGGAACATAAAGGATTGGGCTATCTTCTTGAATTGTCTGCCAAACAACTCATTTAGCAATATTGCGCTGCCCATTTCAAAAATTACACCCAATATAAGGAATGCAATATTGTACAACAGTGTATTACGTGTTACCTGTCCCAACTTTCCCGCTACCAGCAGCGCCCTAAAATTGTCCAGCCCTGTCCACGGAGACCCATAGATGCCGCCGGAATACTGATAATTCTTAAATGCCAGCACAATACCCGTCATAGGTATATATGAGAAAATAATCACATATAAAAGCGCCGGAGACAGCATAGCCAGCAACATCCAATGTTTTCTTACGGTTTTAAAGAATGGCACCTTATACCGATTGTTATTTGTTACTTTCCTCATTTTTTCTTCCTTTCTTTTTATTTTTTGTGTAACTTCTCATCCTCTCTTTCTCACTTCGCTACCGCCGTCAAAGCGGTTTTTCGGAAAATGTGCATTATTAACAGTTACTCTTATCTACAGCTGATCCTATAGTGCATTTATTACCTAAATAGCTCTTTTTTTATAATACGCTTATAACATTTTTAATTCAATTTGCATAATTCCAAATATATTTTATTCTGTATTGTATAATTCCGCCAAAATATTCCATATTTTTGAGCAACCTTGAGCAACAAATCTTCCCATGTTACCGCACTATATTGCGCAACAAAAAAAGCAGCAAAAAGCTGCTTTTAACGACCAATAACTCAGATACAATTTCTTTCTATAAAAAGAATTCAAAAAACAGGAGAAACATAAAGGTTACGTTTCTCCTGTTTTTTTTGTTATTATCTTTATTAACACTCTTCTATAATCATAATATAGGAATCCTTAAGGAATATTACTTTATATCTTTTGCTAATATTTTCAGCTTTCTCCATTTTTATGGCACTTCTTTTCTTTAGGGCGAACCAGATACCCCAAACCGTATTGGAACTACTAAAATAAGAGAATAAATAAATCATATAACCATGAATTAATAATAAGCCGACAGGACTGGCTTACTTTAATTCATGGCTATATACTTGTTTATTTATTGATAGAGTTGAGTGTCAGAAAGGCAATTTTGCTTTTTGAATATTTGAATGAATACCAGAGTATATATACACTGTATTCATAATGTCTATGTTTAAAGTGCTTTTGACCCAACATCATCATATTGACCAAATTGTTCATCGTAATCACTATTTTTTATTATTTTTAGTCTTTTTTAAATAGTGATAATAAGGTAATAAGTGCGGATCCAAGAAAGATACAGATATCCGAAATATTAAATATTATCTTTTTCAGGAACTTAAAACTAAAATAGTCAACTACATATCCTCTGATCAAACGGTCGTGTACATTACTTAAAGCACCGCCTAATATAAGGGCTAATGCAAATTTCAAGACACGATTCCCTTTTTTAGGCAGAAGCATCGCAAAAAGTAATATAAGAACACCCACCAGAGCAACGGTTATCTTCTTTACCAGCTCTACCTTATCCTCCATAAAGTTTAGCATTGCACCTTTATTATGATAACGTTCCAAAATAATATTGCCATTTAGTATTTCTTCTTTTTTATGCATTTCCTTATTTTCTTCAATATATTTCTTTATTTTATATTCAGTGATAAAAATCAACGCTACAATAAGAATATAGATCATTATACTCCTCCGCTCGGTTTGGTTTGAATTATATTAGGAACTATAGTATAACTTAGCATAAATAGTGAATAAATCTTACTTATCAATCATTATAATGAAAATTTTCAGATTTATCAATATTATTCATGTTAATTTTTAATAAAAGTATTCCCCATAAAAGAACGAAATAACTTAAGATAATTATAATTTATAGACAAGCGAACAGTAATTGATTTTTTACCTTAATCTAATTTAGCATTACCTGTGCGAATCCCATATCTGTAATAGTTATCCCGCCTGTCCGCCTAATCTCACCTTTTAATTTTCGTTCAGCTTCATTTCATATACAAATTGCAGTCTTCGATAATAATCCATTTCTATTAAATCCGTAGGTTTTACTTCTCCATCCCTTTTTTCAAAATAGGCAATTCCAGCAAAGTTTAGCATTTTATAGACAAACTGGGAACAGAACATAATATTGGGTTTATGGGAATATCTCAAAACTAATCCCATTAGATTGTACGCACTTCCATCTCGGTTGATTTCTTTCACCTTATCCAGTATGATTGTTTTTTGTTCCTGGGTGCACGGCAGTTTATATACAAGGATGGAGGCATCCGCTTTCTTATTGAAAAAATCCAGCATTTCGTAATTCAGACCAGGCGGATATACTCGTTCCCCGCCATTATAACTGATTATGGTCTTTAGTTCCGGATCAAAGGATAAGGATGCATGATTATACTGCTTTCTTGTAAAAGTGGAGATGATTTCACTGGCCGGACTTCCGGTGTTAGACAGGATAATGTATATATGCCTGTCTTCAAGCCATTTTTCAGCCTCTTCAAAGTACTCTTTCGTCAGCACACCTTTGTTTATATACTGAAAAGAATTATGGCGATGCAGATCATTTTTGATTTCTTTCAGGTTTTCTACTGAAAATGCTTTTCCGGCTTTGGTTACTGTCTCCATGGTATTGATTATTTTATCCCTGCCTGATTTAATATCAGCAAAACTTATGCTTGAAACTTCTTGCGCGGATGGTAAATAAAAACTGGAATATTTGTTAATTGTTACAAATCGTTCTATTAGGAAAGGAAACCATATTACAGCTGCGCCAAAAAGTCTGTCTAGAAATCTTTGAAGCTCCGAATGATCCGGTTGGAAAGTGGCGAGAGAAATAAAAGTTATTTGTAATGACATGATAACAATATATAATAGAATTAAGTATTTTTTTATCTTACTTTCCGATGGTACCATTAACGTACGGATAATCATCAACAGGCAGGTAAATATGTAAGCAAGAACCGTAAAGACAAAATTTCCGCCAACTATAATATTAATGACTAAAAGGAAAATAATAATTTTCAGGACAGTTGTATATCTTTTTAAATCTTTCATTTCTATCTCCTAAAATAATATATTTTAAATCACTGTAATGAAGCCAAATAACTTCTAAACAATATTGGTATATTCGAGGGGGTACATACAGCTTAAGCAGCAAGTACTTGGTAATATTCACTCCAGAAACATACCTTTACAAACCGCAAAGGCATACAATGTTAAATATATTATTTCGTAATTTTATCTCATGCATATAATTAATTGTATTGACAAGATAACCTCTCGAAAATCTTTAATACATTTTACCGTTTACTCTGATTTAGCGTATTTATTCGATATATATAATAAAACGCCGTCTGTGAGAAAATGTCTTCACAATCGGCGTATTTATTAATAATTTTTTTAAAAAAGTCACCGGTAACCTCTATACATTTAAAGCGCTAATAACAGTACTGCAATTTATAATAAATATCTTACCTTTGTTGCCAATTATCAGCAAGCTTTTTGTAAGTTTCTGACTGTTCTTTCATCCCTAATTTATTGTAACAGTTTGAAAGGCGTAATAAAGGATAATCGCCGGAGAAATGTATATTAAGGTCACATTCTGTCTCATAAGCAGCGTTGTAATACCAGATAATAGCTTCCTTATAATCTCCATTTTCATAAAAATATTCCCCTACCTCATAACATATTTCCGCACTGGGTTTCCCCCCAGCAATATTTTTTAAGGAATATTTATACATTTGTACTTCGTCTTGTCTTAGACGTCCGCACTTAGCCAATACACAATGAATTACCTTTAAACTTTCATAAGGCAGATTCTCTTCTGCCTGTTCTTCAAAATAAGTTTCGGCTTCTAAAAAATCAAATTCCGTACCCGCTATAAATAATTCTCTGGCATACAGATTCAGTAATTTTTCCGATAATTTTTCACCTCGTTTAATTACTGACTGAAAGGTTTTAAAATCCCTTCCGGCATGATTATTTTCCGGTAAATGTATGATAGTGATATCGCTGTCATATATCACAGGTTGTAACGCTACTGATTCATGGATTGGATCAACCCATGTAAAATTTCTGATTCGTTTATAAAGCTTTGGCCTATACTCTGTATCATAATTATATGTAGTATTAAATGCTAGCTGATTGGAATATAACATCTGCACTATTTCAATCTCCGGTAATAAGGCTTTCTTTAAGTCCAAAAACTTTTTTCTATTTTCCTCATCAATCACTTCATCCGCATCTGCCACATAAATATAGTCCATAGCTGCCTTTGAAAAGGAAAAATTTCTGGCTGCTGAGAAGTCATCCACCCATTTAAAATCATAGATTTTTTCTGTATATAATTTTGCTAGTTCTTTTGTACCATCCATTGATCCGGTATCGATAATTATAATCTCATCCACAATATCTTTTAGGCTCTCCAAACATCTGGCAAGTACCTTTTCTTCATTTTTTACAATCAAGCAAGCACTAATCGTAATCATTTTACAAATCTCCCTTGTAAAAAATATATACAACATTTTAGTATACTGCACTTATAGGCTAGATACCATCGACATATTGCCAAATTTTTTCCATTTTATTTGTTTAAAAATTCGACTCATAAATTAAAACTTTTATAAATTAATATCAAATTTTGTATGCATAATAGACATAATTATGTAGAGAAAATTGTCGTTTTACCAATATTGTATAATATATTATGTCGTGTTATACTAAATTTATAGAAAATTTCTATTAAACTTCTATTAAATCTATTTTTTCTATATGGGTTGGATGAAAGGTAATTAAAATGATTGAAAATTAAAAACGGTTCTATTCGTAAAACCGAATAAGTCATAATTATCGAAATATCACATTCAATTCTCTGTAATTTCTACCAGGTGGTTTTTAGAAAATTTCATCTAAAAACCACCTATCTTTATTACAAAACATATCATATTAACCCTATATAAAGTATCTGTTTATTAACGTTAAATTTTTTAGAACATTTTTAGCCCAAGAGAAAATAACTTATCAACTTTATACATTATACACTCTACTATTTCTTTTTTTACTATTTTTTTACTTTTAGCTATTAACTAGTACGATTTGTTATTACACTGACTCTGCTTTTTACAGTCACCAGAAATGGCAGAATGTTTTTTTCCAAAATATCTGCAATATCTAATTCATTATGTTCTCTAATAGCAAAACTAAACTTTTTAATGGTATCATTTATATTCTCTTTCTCTATAACCTCATCATTTTCATTTACAATATCCATAGTTCTATTCAATACTTCAATAGACCAATTGATACCATTTATAATAGCATTAAAGAGCTCGTCTGTATCTGATCTTTTTTCTCCCCGCAATTCAATAATTATAGCCTCAACAGCCGGTACTAATTTAATCAGATAATTATGTAATTCTTCCAATGCCTCCATTTGCTGAACTTTAAGCGTATTTTCCTCCATTATTTTTCCTAAGAACAATTATGTTCACCTTTCATTTTATAATTTATTAAATAATTTCTAATTAGTGAATTAACTAATTTAAATCATTTTTTATGAAATAGATGCCGCTAAATATTACAGCATATATTTAAAATATCTCGCGCTCTATCACTCCATTTATGATTTCCAGCTGCTATGGAGCATCCCTTTATCGCAATTTCTTTTGATTTGTTTACATCTGTCAACAGATCATTAACGATATACGGTAATTGATCGGTGTTGTTTAAATCAAATATTACTATATTTTCTTTATTCTTAAAAAATTTCTCTATACTTGTGCTGGAATGTGTCAAACTGACAGCATTGCAATGCATACCGGTTATCAGTCTTTCATGCAGACCCTCTTTATAAGTGGGTATTACATTTAAAACAATTTTAGAACGTCCGATTAATTCAATAACATTTTCTATATCTATTCCTTTGTCAGAAATTACGTTTAAATTTTCACTATAGGATGTAATAAATTCTCTCCACCCGTTTCCTGCCACGGTTACATGGATTCCATTTTCCAGTAAAGTATGAATACATAAATCTCTGTAAAAAGAACGTATATAACCATCAACAGGAAGAAGCATAACCATTAGTTCTCTGAATTCATCTATGGAACAATTAAATCCAATACTATTAAAATATACCTCAAGGGCACCCTCTAAGGTTACTGTTAAATCGTTTTGCATATATTCGATTATTTTATATGCTGTCTTGCAGAATATATCAGGTAATTGGTTAATTGCTTCAACGTATGATAAAGAAGGTGTATAGGTACCTGGGAAGAAAAGATCTATATCTTTCTTTTCGAACGGTATCCGTTCTTTCGATTCAAACCCCGCATGCGGAATATAAAAGACATTTTTTATACCAGGATAATATCTCCTTATATAGCTCACGTGTTTATTATCGATACACCCCAGGTATACATTGGAATTTAGTTCTGCAGATAATCTCTCATGATGATATGAGGGATGGTCTACTATATATCCAAATACGGGAGTTGAAATATTATTGTAAAGAAATGTATTGTCTTCTAATTTATAATCAAAAAACAGAGCCTGAAAGGAAAATATAAGGTCATACTCTCCCATAATTTCCCTTAATGCAACATCAAAATCATCTGCTGCATGAAACCCTATAACCTTGACCTGACAACCTAAGTCTTTAAATCCTGAAGCTATGGCATCTGCTGCATACCTTAGTACATTGTATTGCGAAATCCCTTTAAGAATTAAAATTTTCTTCATATATCCTCACTTATTAATTGAATATAGCTAGCGTTAAATTATACCATATATAAAATTCATAATAATCAGAAAAAGAATTTACTCTTCTCCGCATTCCTCACTATTTCTTTCAACGCTTCCTGTGAATCAGTTAAAATAGCAGCTCTTTCTTTTGCTTTCTGGGACATGATTCTATAAAAATCTTTATCACTAATATATTTTAGTATCATCTGTATCATTTCCTCATAATCTTTTACCCAAAAATCATTGCCTGCTGCCGATGCAATATCCCCAAAGTTTATCGTTACTCCAGGCACTCCCTTATAAAAGGCCTCCGTGATTGAAAAGCCGCCGCCCATCCTCTTAGGATTTACATAAAGATCACAAACTTCCATTAATGCCAATATATCCGGATAATGTCCCAAGCTAGTTGAATGATCCCTTAAGTTAGGATACTTGGTACATAGATTATCATAATTATTAAAGTTTCCGGCAAAAACAATATGGGTATTATGTTGAAATGTCTTAGATATTGCTTCTATATATTCCTCTGTTATATCGTCATTTAGACGCTTTCCAACAACCACCATTATAAAACTATTTTCAGGTAAAGATAAATCCTTGCGTGATATCTTAGACTTTTGTTTGGCCAGTTCAAAGGTAAAGGTACTTTCTATAATATTATCTTTCTGATACCCTGCATTAAGAAGCTTGTCCCACTCATTCTGGTTTAACCTTTTCCCTATAATGGAAATTTCCCCCACTGTTCTGGGTAAATTTGAAAATACTACTCCCATAGATAATTCCGGAACCACGTTTCCACAAATGTCGGCTGTTATACTGCTTCCTCCGATATTTAATATAAAGTAAGGCTTACTATCCTTAATTAAATTTAAAACTTTACTTATTCCTTCTGCAGAGGGCATAGGTTCTGCTACCTGATAAAACTGGAAATCCAAATCCTTATAGGTGATACTAGTTATATTTTCCTCCAAATTATTAGACTTCAGTGTATAATAATAAGGTACTTTTCCGTGTAAAGTAATGTTTTCATGCGTATTTATAATCATTACCTTTTTATTCATGTATTTGGTTAAGTTATACGCTCTTTCTAGCGCCGTATGAGTCGGAGGATGTGCTTCATTGAGAAATTGGTAAATTATAATGATTATCAATTCCTTATTTCTATCTTCTTTTTTAACCGGTTGTAGTTGATCAATAAAGATATTTTCATATTGTTTATAAATATTCTTATACATCTTCGTCTGCATATCATTTATTGCTGTTGTTGCTAGATAGGGCTTCATGAATGTAACTGTTTTAATTTGCTGGTACAGAAAATAACATTCTTTCTTTTTTAAAGTTTTTGAATTCAAAGCTATACGTAAAATTTTTTCATAATACATTGATTGATTCGTATAATTGGCCAGAAAAGATAGTAATAGAACAGCCTCATATGGTTTATCTGTACCATCTATATAATCCCAGTCATTAAAAATCGAGATAAACATCTGCCGATGAAAATTTGGCAGTTTATTTAAATATCTGCTGACAGATTCAAAATAAGCTTGAAATTCATTTACCAGTATATTAAATTTATTCTGCAGATGTTCAAATACCAGAGAGATAAATTCATAATTTAAGTCGTAAATATACTCAGTATTACTGCAGGACTGGTTTATCCCTGCTGTATTAATAAATACCTTCTCAGGTGAATATAAAGGTTCAAAGAAATAATAACGACCCTCCATGTAATAATACTTATTCTTTATATTTTTATTTACTAACTCTTTCTTATCATAATCAATCAACAGCTGATCTAAAGTCTTTTTATTCTTTGATTCAAAAAACTGTAATATATCAAAATTATTTGTGTATATTGGTTTGCTGAGGGCTTCTTTCTCATCGATCGCTATATCTAATAACTGAACATATAATTTATCCAACTCATAGTTTATTTCTTTTGTTATATGAAAATATATAAACTTATCAAATATCTGATGATAAAGCCGAAAAACGGAATAAAATAATATATCGCAATCTGTTAAGAATAAAATATTTGCATTTTTATCAATTTCAAGTGAATCCAATTCTCTAATAATATCATGAGGTTGAATTTTTAAGTCTACAATATTATCGTATAGATGGATTTCCAAACCTAAGCTGTCCAGTTTTTCGATATACTGTAAAATATCGCCATGATTAATATCATTGATAAAGCACAACAAGATAGTTTTCATCTTGTGCCACCTTTCTGTCGGTAACTTTTTATAAAAGAATAACTAATGCAATTCTGCTAAATTTTTTGGTACAGATACTCTAATAAGATGAGCGTAGCATTAATACCATGTTAATTCACTATGTTTACCTCTATTATGAGGCTATATTTTGAATTAGTGTTATAAGGTATGTTTATTATTCTGTAGTGTTAGTCTATTGTTAATCTGCATTATGAGTTGTATTATTAGTTCGTATTATTAGTCTGTATTATGTGACCCTGCTATTATATGAAGTAAAAAAATTATAATTTGTCACCTGATAATAAAGTACTTAATTTTAGAATATTCATACCCCTTATTCTAGCTCCCCCTTCGGTAGCATCTATAAACTCAACTCCTTTAACGCCTGCAATTCTTTTTTCTATCCATTCTCTATACATATCCAGACTTCTGCTGGTATAAATCAGGTTCCCCTCGATATCTTCCACCTGTCTTAATCCTTCCGTACTGGCAAGATTTCTTCTTGAAGTATTTGATGCATGTACAAAGTTATTTGTATATGCTAAATCCAGTCCTAAAAAGATGATGCGTTTGCACCCAAGATTGATACCTACATCCAGCGCTGTAGTGCTTACAGAACCACCGGTTTGATAAAGAGAAATATTATTAGCGGCAGCAAATTCTTCCGCTTTAGGATAACCCTCCTGGCATACCATATAACGTTTACCTTTATATTTTGCTGCGAATCCCTTATAGGCTGTGGATAAGAAAATCATAGGAATTTCCATATTCTCAAGACCTGAAATCTGAGCATATACCCTTTCATTCGCATCGGTTACAATAAAATAGTCGGGTTTTATACCGGCATTTATCAGTTTTTTAAGAACAGTACCGGTAGCTAATATAACTCCTCTTCCAGATACTTTTTTTAATTCTAAATAATTTTTATCTAAAGAAGGGCCGGCTGCAATGATAAATAGGTCTTTCCCTTTAAACTTCTCCTTTAAATCATCAACAAACCCATCATAGTTATTAACATTAGATCTATAATTAGAATTAAGTAAATGGGACTGATTTTTAATAGAACTATATTGAATAAAATAATTATCTAATTTTTCTCTTATAACCGTATTTTGTATACTTCTAAGCGATGGGTAATGAATAACAAACTCTGAATCCTCCGTTAGGTTGCTTAATTTATCTATCAACTGTTTGAATTCCGGATCATACACAAGCTTGATATTGTTAAACTTAAAGACACCCGCTATATTGGAGTAAGCACACATTAATTGTATTATCCTTAAGTCACTTTCATAGATCTCGATGGTTATACTCCGGTCTAAATTAAATAATTCAAAGATATGATATCCTAATCCAAGCCCATAAATTACATATTCTGTCTTATCTTCCTTATACCAGGAATGTGCTAATGTCATAGCTTCCGAAGATGGGTTATTGTTACTGTGGAAATAATATTTATTACTATTTTCATCTATTATTGCCAAGGTCATTAATCCCACGGAAGTAAATTCAATTTGGTATCTGTTATCGTATGTAGAGGGTTCCGGCATTTTTTTCAATTCCGTAGTAATATTACTATAATTTTTTTCAATAATCTCTAGCATAGCCTGGTAATTACCCTCTAATAATGAAAATCCCTCTTTGCTTATGAGGATTTCCTGGAGTTTTGTTAAAAGGGGAATTATCTGTAATTCATAGAGATCGGCTAATAGGATATAGTCTTTATTTTCCTGGGCGTTAAGAATACCTTCAAATATTTCCATTGTGGATTGCATGTCATAAATCAAAATTTCCTGATTGAAATAAGACTGATATTCTTTTAATACTTTAAGGTGTTGGGTAAAGAGATTAATTATATCGGAAGTTAGCCTTAGAGCATAATCATAATTCTGGGAGTGGAAATGATATATTAATTTGTTTATGTTATTTAGTAATTGAATGTTTTGGTCGTATACATTTTTCACTTTATATTCCAAGGTTTTTCCTCCAATCAAATATTACCTACCCAATCATTATCCATAAAATTACCTTTTAAAGTATTAATAGATCAGTTCCATCCATATACATTTACTATCTTAACTTGCATAGGTTTTACCAGTAGCTTGAACAATATAATAAAGATATCGATTTTAAGATTAGTTATAGATAATTTTTAATAGTTAATATATTAACATTGTATTATATATTGTTTAAACTTTTGAAGCAGAAAACATTTTAACTAATGAAACTGTAGTATACAACGTATAATATTCTATTGCTTTTATAAAATTGGCATACTATCAGAATCAATCATTTAATTAGTCGTATACTTACTTTTAATGATTTGAACTATACATAAAGTTAATAAATTAATCTCTACCATATAAATCTCTTGTATACACTTTATCTTCCACATCATAGATTTCATCCGACCATCTATTAGCAACAATAACGTCTGATAACTGTTTAAATTCTTCTAAATCTCTAATTACTTTAGAATTAAAGAAATTATCATCGTTTAAGGCTGGTTCATATACAACAACTTCAACACCTTTGGCTTTTAAGCGTTTCATTATGCCCTGAATAGAAGAATGCCTGAAGTTATCTGAATTCATCTTCATTGTTAATCGGTAAATCCCAACAATTTTAGGGTTTCTAAGGAGTATACGTTCTGCAATATGATCTTTTCTTGTGCGATTGGCATCTACGATTGCGGCTATTATATTATTGGGTACATCAAAGTAATTTGCTAATAATTGTTTTGTATCTTTGGGAAGGCAATACCCTCCATAACCAAAAGACGGATTGTTATAATGACTATTTATTCTAGGGTCTAAGCATACACCCTCAATAATATGTTTGGTATTTAACCCCCTTACTTCTGCATAGGTATCCAGTTCATTAAAATAAGCAACCCTTAGCGCAAGATATGTATTGGCAAATAACTTAATTGCTTCCGCTTCTGTTGAATTGGTAAAAAGCATAGGTATATCTTTCTTAATAGCCCCTTCCTCCAACAGATCAGCAAATTTATGAGCTCTCTCTGATTGTTCCCCTACAATGATCCGGGAAGGATATAAATTATCATATAAAGCTCGTCCCTCTCTTAAAAACTCTGGAGAAAATATGATATTATCCGTTTCAAACATGGACTTCACTTTTTCAGTGTAACCAACCGGCACTGTGGATTTGATTACCATAACAGCATCCGGATTAATTGATAGTACATTAGCGATTACTGCTTCTACAGTTCTGGTATTAAAATAATTCTTTTCCGGATCATAATTCGTCGGTGTTGAAATAATAACATACTCCGCATCTTTATATGCCTTGTAAGTATCTGTTGTAGCAATTAGATTTAAATCTTTTTCAATTAAATATCCTTCAATCTCTTTATCTATAATAGGCGATTTTCTGTTATTGATTAGGTCTACCTTTTCCTGTATTATATCCAGAGCTACCACTTCATTTTTCTGTGCTAATAAAACAGCATTAGACAGTCCTACATAACCGGTTCCTGCTATTGTTATTTTCATTTCTTCCTCCTAAACTTTAAATAAATCCAAAAATTTATAAGATATTATAAGTATCACTATTCAGTCGCTCAGTTTTTTAAACCTATAGATGTCCTCAAAGTTTTTTATACCTGCATATATGTTATAGTTAAGCAGCATATGTACCGGATAACTAATGTTAGCCATATCATCCAGATAGAGTCGTCGTAAAGGCACTTAAATTCCTTAAATAAGCTTCCGTAACAAAGTAGGAACATCCCCTGAACGGTAGGTCCTGAGCGCTTCCATTGGATCTTTGATCTCACTGGAAATAAGTATAGAATATCCACTGTTTTTTAATATGTTATCGATCACTTCTTGTTTTAGCGTTTTATGTTGCTCAAAATTTTTTGCGTATTGCTTCTCGTGTTCCTGATTATAATGATCATTTATAAGTCCTGATTCCTCACCATAGAGAAGTACCAGATTGATCGATCTGCGGCAGGAGATCGTATTCCTTATTCTTCCCGTATTTAACCTACTTTAAAAACTGGGATTGGTAAGAAATTGAGATTGTATCATAAGCGAGATATCTCTTTGTATTAATATTATTCATTACCCACAATAAAAACATAATTAGTCGTTGCACTTCCACCAATATTAAGCATCATACCATTATTTGATTTTTCAAGTTGATAAGCACCTGCTTTACAGCTTACTTGCTTAAATAAATCCAAAAACATCCTAGTCCCACTAGCACCTACTGGGTGCCCGCACCCAATTAAACCTCCACTTGGATTAATTGGTTTACTTCCATCTATTGAAATAATACCCTCTTCAATAGCTTGATATTCCTTCCCTGGTTCTGTGATACCAAATGAGGATATAGCAACATACTCACTAGAAGTAAAGCAATCATGAGTTTCAAAAAAATCAATATCACTAACATTTAAGCCCGACCGTTGATAAGCATCTAGAACTGCTTGACGTGTCCATGATAATAAATACGGTGATTTGATATTCTCTTCAATCTTTTCATTAAAAAGCATTGGTGCAACTCTATGCCCATATCCTTTTACAATAGGATACTGTTGATCATAATTTGCTTTAACAAACCTCTCAGAAGCTAATATAACTACAGCTGCTCCATCAGTAACTTGTGAACAATCTGATACCGATAATCTTCCCCCGACATATGGATTTGTATCGTTGCCTCTCATTTTTGCTTGTTCTAGACTCATAAACCATTTACGTGTTTGGGCTAAAGGATTCTTTTTTGCATTTTTATAATTATTATATGATATTAATGCTAAACTATCTAAAAATCTGTTCTCATCCATTTTATATTTCAATATAATTTCATCAGCCAGTTTTCCAAAAAGTTTTGGAAATGGAAAATCAATACCTTTTGCTTCACTTTGATAGTAAGCTGCTCTTCCCAATATATCTCCTCCAACTTTGGAGTCAACTGTCTTCATCAATTCCCAACCAATTACAATACATAAATCATATTCATCTGCTCTTATTTTGGTTATTGCTGCATCTAATGCAACTGAACCTGATGCACACGCAGCTTCGTACCTGGCTGATGGAACACCGTAAAATGTAGGATTAACCATTGTTAAAAGTGCCCCTAAATGGCCTTGCTTTATATATTCTTCTGCTATAAAATTACCTACAAAGCAAGCAATTTTATTTTTCTTATTTATAATATTGATATCCTGATAAGTTAAGCCTACAGATTTTAAAGCATCAGATATAACTTCTCTAAGTAATGCTATCACACCTTTCCCTTCCTTAGTCCAATTCCTTTCAAAATCTGTCTGTGCCCCCCCTAAAACATATACCTTATTCATAATACACCTCTTTCGTTAATTAATGTTTCGCTTTAAAATACCTACGATAGTCATACGTTGATGTATTCAAGTTATTAAATAACCTATCCATATCTATATGCTCTAATATTTGATGATTAATTCTTTCCTGTACCAAACATCTAAAATTATCAACCCCAAATAATGCTTGTACGATTGCAAGTGGAGGGCACCAATTAAATCCATTAGCCATTACATCATCCGCTGCTTGAAAATCATCAGCAACAAAAATAGCTGAATTTAAAGAATAGAGGACATATTTAATTAAAAATTCCAAGCACAATTCAGCTTCAATAGAATGATTATTAATTAATATACTAAAAGCAATCGCATATTCGCCATTCATTAAAGAAAGTATCATATTTTCTACAAATGGAAAACTATATTTATACTTATCTCTATATTTATTCGTATTAATATCATAAACAAGACTCTTCTTTAGTCCACTATCAGATACTTCTAATTTATACAATCCACCATTTGTTTTCCTCCCAAGTTTTCCATTCTTAATCAAATTGAACGCAAACTGTGGCAAGATAAAGGTATCTTTTGCATAGTCATTTGTATTTATATAAAGATTGTCAACAATTGCCTTATGTACATCAAGACCAACAAAGTCAGAAGTTATAAGTGGTGCCATACTTCTTCCAGAAAATTGACCAAGTATAGCATCGATATAATCAATTCCACCATTATCCTTATATTTTTCTGCATATTGTAAAGCTTCATTAATAAATTGAAATCCTATTCTATTACCAAGAAAAGCCGGCGAATCCTTGACAACTACTGCTGTTCTATATAAAATTTCTGTGACATAATTATTAACTTTATTTAATATATTTGAATTCGTATAGCTAGATGGTATTAACTCACATAAAGTCATACTATATGGCGGATTATAGAAATGTATTCCAAGATAATTTGTTCTTAGTGAAGCTGGCAAAGATTCGGCTAACTTATTAATAGACAGACCTGATGTTCCCGTACTAATAATTGCATCAACTTTAGCATATTTTGCAATTTCACTGTTAATAATTTCTTTTATTTTAATATCTTCTGATACGCTTTCAAATATTAAATCTGATGATGAAATACAGTTCTCTAGCATTGAATAATCTGCGGGTATAAGATTACTTTTTATCGCTTCGGCTTTTACTGACTTCGCTGCCATATTGACTGCTCTTTTTGCATCATCCAAATTTCTGCATATCATATATACTTCTGCATTACCAAATGATGCAAAAATACCAGATATATTATAACCCATTGTCCCATTTGCGCCAATAACAGTAATAGTTTTTATCATATGTACTTTGTATGATATATTTTATTAGTCTTAATCATACTTTCCTCTCTATATAATATATTTTAAAACGCCAAAGCCCATATAAACAGCTCTCTCTAGTAAACGGATTGCTAAGATAAATTAGATAAAGATGGGACAGAACCTATAAAATCAGAGGTACCGTTGCATAATTAATATGCTTCATTATTAGTTTTTTCCCTTTGTTTGATAACTTTAGCTGGATTTCCTACAGCAGTACAAAAATCAGGGATATCCCTAATTACAACAGCACCTGCACCAATGATAGAAGATGAACCGATAGATTTTCCTTGAATTATCTGGGTTCCTGTACCGACCTCTGTCCCTTCATCAATAAATACATCTCCTGATACATTAACGCTTGGATATAAGGTAACAAAGTCTTTTAAATAGGTATCATGCCCGACAGTACAGTCTAAGTTTATTGTAACATAATTACCCATCTGAATATCCACTGTCAATATACTTCCTGCGCAGATTATACACCCCTTACCTATAACTATATCATCAGATATAGTCGCATGACGGGATATTATATTGGGGAAAATAATATTCTTATTATTCTCTAATGTTCTTATTATTTTCTTTCTTAACTCTGAGCTACCAATAGCACAAACGGCATGAATAGGTTCATTACGACCAAGCAACCATTCATTATTACCAATTATATGGTATCCATGAATGCTGTAATCCTCTGACCTATATAACTTATCAACAAATCCCAATATATTCCATTCTTCAAAAACTTTGTTATTTTCTTTAAGCAGCCATAAAACTTCCTTTGCAAAGCCTCCAGCTCCAATGATTACAATATCCTTTTTTGCTTCCATATTCCCCTCTTTTTTATATTAATTCATTTCGTTTACTTTTTAATAATAATTCTGCCAGTTGAAAATCAATGGGTGTATCAATATCAACCGAATTTTCCTGAGGCATAACATATGGATATGTTTTTGAATTATAATACCCACAGTTCTTCTTTAGAGCATTAAAATTAAATACAAAAATTGCTCCATTCGGTAAAAATGTGACTTCTTCTTCTTGCCGATTTTGGCTATTATCTACTGAAGTATAATAATCTATTAATATACCATCTGGTGATATTTTCTTATACCAGGTAGGAGGATGCTCTGCCTTTACTACAGATATTACCGTTTCAGCTTTCATTTTATAGAATAATTCAATAGCATTATCAATATCTTTAGAAGTTCTTAATGGAGAGGTTGGTTGAAGAACAATAAATTCATCAATTGCAATAGTTCTTGTCTGATTTAACCTGTCTACAGTATAAATATAATTATCAATTGCCTTTGAGTGGTCTGCGGCTAATTCTTCCGGTCTTAAAAATGGAATTTCCGCTCCAAAGTTTGAAGCTATATCTGCTATCTTTTTATCATCAGTTGACACGATGATTCTATCAATGCTATTTGCTTCCTTTGCTGCTTTTATTGTATAGTATATTAAAGGATAGCCAGCTAATTCTTTAATATTTTTCCCTGGTAACCCTTTTGATCCCCCTCGCGCAGGTATAATAGCTATCATAGTCCCTCCTAAAAATCTTCCATTTTAATCAAAACATCAAATCCAATATCTCTTTTTGCAGTCTTTCCAACGATAAAATCTAGATACTTAGGTTCTATACCATTACCCGGCCTCTTAAAAGAAATATCCTTTCTTTCAATTACCTCACCAGCCTTGATGGCTCTGGTAGTAACGATACTTCTTCGAAAGGCGTTTAACCTCTCTTCTGATTCATTAACAGTACGATTATAACAACCTAACATTTTATATGCTTTCTTACATTCTCTGGTAATGATATCAAGCTCATAGGGATCAGCGGATACCTTATGATCCCATCCTTCCATATTTTTATCCAAGGTAAAATGCTTTTCGATCATGCAAGCACCTTTAGAGATTGATAGTATCGGAGCTGTAATTCCTATTGTGTGATCAGAATAACCAGTTGGGAATCCATAAAGATTACGTAACATATCAATATTATTTATATTAACTTCTTCATCTTTGGGGGGATATATTGATACGCAATGCAGTAAAATAATCTTATCATTTCCAGTTTTTAATATTGTTCTAATTGCTTCGTCCACTTCAGACAAAGTACTCAATCCAGTAGCTAGAACAATGGGTTTTCCTTTCTTAGCCACATATTCCAAAAATGGGTAATTATTTAAATCCATTGATGCAATCTTTATAAAATCTACATCCAGCTCGTCCACTAAAAAATCCACCTCGTCCTCTGAAAAAGGGGTTGAGGAAAAAGTAATTCCGATCTCATCACAATAATCTTTTAATAACTTTTGTTGATTTTTTCCTAATGCATAAGCAGCTACAATTTCTTCAAGCGAATAATCCGTTCTGTTTCTATAGTCATCAGTAAGAAAATAATTATCATCATACACTTGTCTGGCAAATATAGAGTCTTTAGTCCAAGATTGAAATTTAACCGCATCAGCACCTTTTTCCTTCGCAACATTTATCATTTTTTTCGCTAAATCAATATTTCCATTATGATTTGCGCCTATTTCTGCTATAATATATGGTTCAGTATAATCTTTAATTATTCTTTTTCCAATCATTATTTCTTTCATTTTTGCATCCACCTCTCATTTAATTTGATGTTTTCCCACCATAAAAATTCTTTATTTCCATCATTAACATTAGACAGATAATTAACTAATATTTTTTTATTAAGAATCATCTCATCCAACTTAATCATATTTCTATATTCCATTTTTATTATGTCATTATATTTCGATGGATAGTACTCAAGTAGCAATTTATAATGCTCTTTTTTCAACTGTATCCCCATAATTAATTGTTTCTCGCTGATACTATTTAGTCCACCAACTGTATTTGACATATGCTGCCTATAAAAAGTATAGGCATCATGAATAAAATAGCCACGATAACCCTTTATCACCAAAATCGAGAAAATCCACCAATCAACAGCAATCAATTTAGGAGGTATTTTTAATATATTTAAACATATTGACTTTAAGTTAATGGAAGTATTGGACAACCCACAAAAATTCTTATCCAACAATTGCTCATATTGAATAACTTCCTTAGGATTGTCCTTACTAGCATAATATGACTTTGGGCTAATATTGACTCCATTGCTGTCAACTAAATACATTTCATTATAACAAAATCATAATATTGTAATGCCTCAATGCTCTTTTCGATTCTATTGGCACTAAAAAAATCATCTATATCGGTAAAAATCACATAGTTATATTTGTCAGCAACCTCCAGAATTGCAATTTCTCTAATTTGGGCAGGTGTATATTTTTCTTCTATACATATAATTTTAATATTTAACTTTTGATATTTTATAAGCAATGAATTTAATATACTATTATCCATTCCATCATTATATAAATATAAGTCAAAGCATTCATATGTCTGAAATAATAATGAATGAAAATAATCATCAATATAAGGCTCAATACCGGGGTATATGAAGCCTAAAACTACAGTATTATTCTTAATCAATACAAAAACCCCTTTTATAATATTACTTGCTTTCCTTAAGATATAATGGTGTTGGTTTATTCAACTATTTATTTCAATTGTTGTAACCATTTCCATTGCAACATATAAAATATTTTATCCAGCATAATAAAGGAGCCACCCACAGCTGTCATTCCTATAATATTAGAAATATGAAAAAAATGACCATAAGATATCCCATACCTATTTACCATTCCTTCTGATACAAGCATTAGAGCTATATTATTCTCTTGAGTCAATTCCCAACCTCTCTCTCATTTTCTCCAGTTCTTCCATTTGCCCCATGTCCATCCATGCATGTTCACTTATCGGATAAATTCCTACCTTTTCACCTCTAGTGATACACTCCTCAATAACATCGGTTATGTGAATAAAGGTATTCTTCGGAATTAAATCAAGAAAATGGGGTTCAAGCACATACAGTCCGGTATTCGTTAAGAAAGAAAAGCTTGGCTTTTCTTTTAACTTTATAACCTGACCCTCATTACCAATTTCAATTGTTCCATATGGGATTGTAGTTTCTTTCATTGCAGCTACAATTGTTATAATATTTTTTTCCCGCTTATGATGTTCCATAATGTCAGCGTAGTCTTCTTCAATAACAATATCACAATTTGTAACAAAAAATGAATCCTGATATTTTCCTGATAATAATTTCAATCCACCACCAGTTCCATAAAATTCCTCTTCGTCTATAAAATCAACATCTCTCACTCTTTCATTATCGATAAAGAAAGATTTGATAAAATTCTTTTTGTAATTTACTATCATATCGAAATGCTTACATCCAAATACTTCAAAATGATCCATGATAATCTCAGTAATTGTCTTATCACCAATGGGTATTAATGGCTTGGGCAATATCTGGGTGTACGGATATAATCTTGTCCCCTTTCCTCCTGCCATAATAACTACCGGAACATTCAGGTTTTCATTTTTAAGAGGTAAATTTTCATTTAAAAAATGCACTGTAATTATTTTCTTTTTTTTATTAACCACTGGGAGTGCTGTAATATGGCGTTCTTTCATGAACGCATGATAATCTACTGCTTCCTCATTCGTAACATAAAGCGGATGATAATTGGCAATTTCCTTGATAGAAGCATCAAGGCTTCCTTTTTTTAGTATATATCTTCTGATATCACCATCAGAAATAACTGCTATTAATATTTTATCTTTACATATAAAAGCAATCCGCCTGCCGTTATTGTCAATTGCTTGCATTACCTGCAATACTGTGTCTTCTTCTTTAACAATAAAATCATTAAGATTCATTGTTTCTCCTCTCCATACCCCTTAATTGTGTCAACAACAAACTCAACATCCTCCTTGGAGAGATTGCTGCTACAAGGTATATTTAAGACATGGTCATAGTAGTAATATGCCTTTTCTATCCTATAAGCTCGTGCACCTTTGTATGGCTGTAAGGTATGAATTAATTTCCATATCGGTCTGGCTTGTATACTACTCCTTTCCATAAATTGAAGAACAGCATCACGATAATCTGTTATATAAGAATAAAACCAATAATTGGGGCGGATATCCTCACGGAATCCAAGAAGTAATAATCCCTGCTTTTTGTATTCAAAATAATTCTCTCTTTTCGTTGAGATAAACTTCTCAAGCTGCTCTAATTGTGCTAGTCCGAGAGCTGCCTGAAGATTAGTCATACGATAATTATACCCCACTTCATCGTGTACAAAATATAAAATATCATTCTTTGCCTGGGTTGAGAGATAACGGCTCCTATCAAGATATTCCTGATTGTTAGACACAATCATTCCTCCTCCGCCAGTGGTAATGATTTTATTACCATTAAAGGAATAAACACCAATATCGCCAATTGTGCCTGCATATTTACCTTGATATAATCCACTTGTATAGTAAGAACCTAAAGCCTCAGTTGCATCCTCAATAAGCTTTATGTGGTATTTGTTTGCTATGTTCACAATACGCTCCATATCAGCCATATTACCAAATACATGTACTATAACAATTGCCTTTATATGCTTACCGGAAGACCGATCAATTAACTTCCCCTCAATAAAATCACATTCTGTATCACAAAATTTCTCAAGCTTGAGAGGATCCATTGTTAAGCTGTCATCACAATCCATGAATAACGGTTCTGCCCCTATGTACTTAACCGGATTAACTGCTGCGATAAATGTTAAAGTGGGTACAATAACGATATCCTCCTCCGTCACACCACATACAAGCAAAGCCAAATGGAGTCCCGCTGTTCCATTTTGACATGCAATAGCCTCCTGCGTCCCTACATAAGACGCTATGTTTTTCTCAAAGTCAGAGATATATGGCCCTGCCGTAGAAACCCACTCTGTCTCTATAGCATTGGTTATATACTCCAATTCATTTCCTTTTAAATTTGGTACTGATAAAGGTATGAACTTTCCCATCTGGCCATCTCCCTAAATGTTATAAATATCTGTTTTATAGGAATTTAAGTTCTGTCTAATCCATTCAATCGTCTCTTTAATTCCTTCTTTAAGTGTATAGTTAGGAGTCCAATCTGTAAGCTGTTTAATCTTTTCATTTGAACCCAGCAAACGATTAACCTCACTCTTCTCCGGTCTTAATCGCTCTTCTTCACAAATAATTCTAGCCTTGGGATTTATTTGCATGATTATCTCATTCGCCAGCTCACCAATAGAAATCTCCTGCTGTGTCGCTATATTAATCTCTTCTCCTGTCGTTTTATCCGATTCTGCTATGGCAACGAATCCATTGGCAGTATCTTTCACATAATTAAAATCACGCGTTGGCGTTAATGAGCCCATTTTAATTTCTTCTTTTCCAGCTAATAACTGAGATATGATTGTTGGAATAACCGCTCTCGCAGATTGTCTGGGCCCATAGGTATTAAAGGGGCGAACAATTGTAACAGGCATATTAAAGCTGCGATAAAAGCTTTCCGCCAACCGGTCTGCACCAATTTTGGTTGCCGAATACGGAGATTGCCCTTGATAAGGATGCTTCTCATCAATAGGTACATAAAGTGCGGAACCATATACTTCCGATGTAGACGTTATTAATACTTTACTTGTTTCGTGCTTTCTCGCAGCCTGAAGTACGTTCAATGTACCTTTTATATTCGTATCAACATATGAATCAGGAGAATGGTAACTAAATGGAATTGCAATTAGAGCAGCCAAATGATATACCCGATCTACTCCCTTCATTGCCTCATATACTCCATTAGGATCTCTGATATCCCCTGCAAATATCTCAATCTGATTTAACTTCTGCTTTGGCAAGGTATCCAACCATCCCCAGGAGTTAAATGAATTATAGAAAGTAAATGCCTTAATATCATATCCTTTATCTAATAGTGTCTCTGTCAAATGGCTTCCGATAAAGCCCTCAGCTCCGGTTATAAGTACTTTCATGCTTCCTCCATACCACAATAATATATCTCTATGTTTAGTTTCTACTTCATTAATATATCGTTTTTTTCTGCTAGTGCCGGAATATAGGAAAATGTTAATGATCGGTAATTTTTCCCCTTCTCTTCACCATATTTAATAATCTTAAAGTAACTATTATGCTGTATAAAATAAGCATAGGATAGTTTGTACTGATAGGTGTATGGGTTATATTCACATGTAGGTACTTGCTTCATAGCAGCATGTGTAACATAATCCCCCCCATCAAATGCCTTATATAATCTATCTTTATCTCGTACATCACCAATAAAAAATCTGACTTTGCTCATATCAATTTTATCAGCATATTCTGATTTCATTACACTCTGCTTATACTCATCTCTTGAATATGTTATCACTTTTTTAGGTGAATACTGTTCGAATATCATTTCAAAAACTCTTTACCAAATATCCTGCACAGCCAGTAATTAAAATTACTTTATTTTTTAGCATTTTTCAATTTCTCTTTCATAGAGTTCTTTATTTAATGGTGCAATTTTTGTATTTTTATTGTTAATACAATTGTAACACATATTACTTTTCAAATTTCCTGACATATGTTGTCTTCTTAGATTAATCATAAGATCACTATTCCACGCATCAATTAATTTTATTTTATGTAAATCAGAGGTTGCCATAAAATTATCAAAATCAACACAACATGCATTTAGATATCCCTCATATGTAATATGTATTCTATTGAAAATCATATTACAAGGCATTTGAATCCCACCATGAAAATCGTCAACCATTATAGTGTCGTTCAATTCATACATATTACCGCCTTGATTATATGCATCATATATAACGAATTGATCAATATAATCTTCTATTAGATTCCTTAATTTATCAATTTCATTCATATTTAATTTATTTCGAACAAATGATACAAAAATAGGTAAATTTATATTATTATCTTTTTTTAACCCTTTTATATTTTTTAAGTTCTCGATAACTTTATCAAAATCATCTTTACCATGAATAATCTCATATGTTTTTTTTGTTCCAGCATTTATTGAGATTTTTAAACTTTTCAGCCCCTTTTTATATAACTCCATTACTTTATTAGCATTAGCCAAAACACCATTTGTAGTAATGTATATATATGAATATTTTAGCTGATTAGCTTTTTCGACATAATCTGGCAAAGCACTAACTAAAAAAGGCTCTCCTGTCATATAAAATCCCACTTCTTCTGCTCCTGCATCTCTTGCTTGCTTCATGATGTCAAAAATGAAATTTTTATCACAGTTTCCTATCTTTCTTTTCATTTTATCATGCGCACAGAAAATACATTTATGATTACATGCGTTTGTTAATTCAATCATAATATTTTTAGGGAATGGAGGTTTTTCCATTATTGTACAATCTCTGTATAATTTAAGTTCTGGCATTTTTAATTCCTTTATTTTGTTTTATATTATAAGTTTTATATTTTAAGTATACTTATTTACTAAAATGTATGCTGGCAAACCTCTATTTTCTTTCTGCTAAAATAGACTTTATCGCATCATATATTAATTTTTTACTGTTATTACAAAAAAAATAATTTTGTTTTTTTAATTTCTTAATATTATTTGGTTCAATAATATATTCTATTATTTCTTCTGCCGAAGAAACATAAATAGCCATATTATTCTCTACCAATGCGGCAGACCGATAATATTGACCTGATTTGAATATTAAAATTTCAGTGTCAAAAATAGTTGCTTCGTACATTGTTGTAGAAGCACATCCTACGACAAAATCTGATACAGCAAGATAATAATAAATATTATGATTAGAATCATCAGCAACTTGGATTTTGGTATTTAATAAAAATGGATATATTTTTCTCCAATTTGCATATTCAGATGGATGTAATTTAATAATAATTTCAAGTTCAAGATTATCTATGATTTTTGATAGCTCTGCAGCACATTGCATCAATTCGGTTGTGCCATCAGATAAAAAAGTAATTACTTTTTTATTTCTTTTCTTAATTTTATTTTTATAGTTCAAAGCCTGCATTTCTAATTCAGTAGATCCTACCGGAATTATATATTTTTTATTAATCGGATATCTTGGAGTGTCAATATCATATTTTCCAAATGCAAATATATAATCCGGAAATGATTCCAAGTTTAATTTCTCAGCAAAATTGTATGCAATATGCCCTTTCCCTATTATACCATGTTCCAGTTCTATAGTGGGAATTCCCATCTCTTTAGCAGTCTCAATTATCATCATATGTCCAAAATTATATGCAACTACTAATATTATGACTTGGGGGCTAATTTTCTTTAAAATATGTTTATAACATTTCTTCAAAAAATCTCTATTTGCAATTTGATCATTCATTGTCTTTGCAATATTTTTCTTTTGTTGGTTAGTAAATTTAATAGCAAATTCAATTTCAAGTTTATTAAAAATTATAGAAAGAGGAGTAGATGTTTTATAATCTAATTTTGATTTTTTTAGATTTATAAACTTTCCATACCAATTTATATCGAGATATTTTATATTTTTTGTTTTTATAGGTACTAAATTTGTTCCTAAATAGGGTTCCTCAAAGACATAATATGAGAATTCGCATTCCTTAAGCCACTCATCCGTATATACACATTTATAAAAATTATTCTGCTTAATTCGTCTAGGATGGTTAAATACCAAAACATCCTTATGTCTTACAAATAAAGGATTTTTAAAAATAAATTTATCACTTTGTTTAATTATATTATTAGTAGTCTTGGCATTCTTTTGATAATTATTTCTATTGATTATACCATGTTTAGCCTCTAAAATTGCCATAAAGAAAAAAAATCTAATATAATGCCAATAATTTATATCATTAATCTTCAATTTAAAAAATTCTTGTTCCGCTTCAAATCTAATAAATTGCTCTAATGTCTCATCAGGTTTCATTTTTATTTCCATCTCCAAGTACTTATTTGATTTTATAAGTCACTATATATTTTTAACATATGAATTAAAATAATCGTTTTATCCATACATATAACTACCTGCCTATTAAACTTTCATATACTTTTATTACATTTTGTACAGTATTAGTGATATTAAATAAATTGTTTGCATCGACTTTTGCTCTATGAATATATTGAGTGATTAAATTTCTATTTTCTAAAGCAAAGAGTACTTTCTTTTCTAAATCAGTAACACTTCCCTGTTTATATAATAATCCATTAACTTTATCTTTAACAATTTCTCTCGTTCCTCCTGTATTAGCAGCAATAACTAATAGGTTACTTAGCATAGCTTCTACCGTTACACGGCCAAATGCTTCATTCTTGGAACAGACTAATTCTATATCCATTTTATTTCTTATTTGCTGCATATCATTTTTAAAACCAAGAAATCTAATATTATTTAAAAGTCCTTTATTTTTAACTGTATTTTTCAGCTGATTTACATAATCTATACTACCCGAACCAACTATATATAAATATATATTTTTATATCCTAAAATCATTAACTGTTCCATCATTTCAATAGCTTCTATTTGCCCTTTGCCTTCACATATGGTTCCAGATATTATAAGATTTATATATGGTTCAGGAAATAATTCTTTATTTTTAATCTCATACTTATCAACTGGTAAGCCATTATATATTGTTATAATATCAGACAAGTGGTATAACTTACTATATTTTTTATTTATTGCTTCCGATATTGCAATAACCTTATCTGATTTTCCTATTAGATATTCAATTTTCTTTTTAAAATAATGTTCAAATCCAAAATCTTCTTCCATAAATTCCCTTATGTGCCATATATGTTTGCACCTGCAAATATAAGAAGCCATAGCACCTACATCTACCGCTAGGGAATTTGAATGAATTATATCTATTTTCAATTTTTTTATAAGTGATATAATTTTTATTAATGATACATAATTATTAAACTCTTTAAAACACTCATAGAATAGGTTTTTATTTCCAATCACTCTAAAACATTTATTATACGGAATAATAAAATATTTAAGTCGATGTCTTATTAATTCTTTTTCTATGTCCCCATGATAAGGTATTAATATATAAGGATTTACACCATATTTCCTTAGCGATGTAGCTAGATTAACCATTGATCTTGGAGCTCCATTTAAGCAAGAATCATGAGAAACCAATAAAACATTAATCTTCTTTTTCATAACTCCTCCATTAATAAAAAATTACGCTATATGCCATATCTATTCATTGATTCACAATTATAATTCTTTCTATTATTTAAAGCTTCATGTACTGCATTAAGATATTCAAAACCATTTTTTTCATCTGGTTCTAGATATGCACCTTCAGCCCACTCATTCCATGCATTAACAAACAAATACTCATTATCATATTTATTACTTATAGAAATAAGCTTAGAGAGATATGCTTTAAATTTAGATGGTGATGCTCCAATAAATATCTCTCCTTTGTCTCCTTTTCTTGGTGTGTTATCCCAGTTGACAAATGCCCCTAGATATACCTTTTTTCCTCTTCTCTTATAATTACGTTTTATTATATTATGATAAATTTCATCGTAGTTTCTTTGAATATAATAATGTTTTGCGATAATAGGTAACTTTCGCAGTGGGTATGCAGCCTTTCTTATAATTTCATTCCATCTGTTATCTTTGATTCCCGCAACTGTTTTTCTAGGTTCAAACTCTACGATAGCATCAAATTTTTTACTTTTTCTACAATAACCATTAAATGAATCTCCCTGGATATAGTATATACCCTGAAATCCATATTGTATGGCTAAACTATTCCAATATTCCAACATGACATCACAATTGGGAATATCTTTTGCTTTATAAATCAAAAAAACCGGTTTTCCATCACAACAAATATATCTTTTATCATAAAAAATTCTTTTAGGTATAAAAAATGATTCTTCCAGTTTTCTTCCTTTCCATATTCCTGTTTTATAAGGGTACTATTATTACCATTAATACCATCCCAGGTCCTCGTCCATGATTCATTAGCCCACATCAAGCAATAATTAATATCTATCTCCTTGTTTTTAAATAAATCCTCCACAGGTTTTTCAAGTAGTTTTTTACCGTTAAACCAATAATGATAAAAACAAAACCCATAAATACCATATTCCTTTGCCATTTTAGCCTGCATTTCCATAACTTTTGGCTTTGATAAATCATAATAATTTTTATTTAGAGGTGTTTTAGGCTGATAATGCCCCCAATATAAGGGTTTAGCTTTTTTTGTATTACACCATTCTGTGAAGCCTTTACCCCACCATCTATTATTCTCTTCAATCTCATGAAATTGTGGCAAATAATATGCAATAAGTTTAGTTTTATTCATTTTCATTTTAAAAACATTTTTCCCTTCTTTAATTGTAATGGGTAAAAACTTTACTATAATTCAAAAACTACATCATCCAGAGAGACAATAGGGCAATCAAACGTATCCTTCAATTGCTCTTCTATCTCATCGAAAGCAAATATTGCGCTTACAACAATTACATCAACCTCTTCTAAATCATCATCCAAGTTCACTACATTTAATTCAGAATAGGTAGATTCTGCATTTTTATCAATGGCATATTTAACCTCAACGTTGGAATTTTTCAATTCATCATATAAGCGATTACCCATTTCCCCCATTCCGTAAATGGCAATTGTCTTAAATTCGTTATCGATAAAATATTTTTCAAAAGATTTATTTTCTTGTTTTAATATCAACCACTGATTTAGCATATTATAATAACTTTTAAACTTGTCCACTTTCTTTTCTTTTTCTAATATTGTTTTATTTTTTAAATAATTAACCCCCGATGCACCAAATGCTGTTCCTAAAATTAATGATAATAAACCAACTATTCCTTTTTTCATATTAACATTCTCCTTTAATTATCTTGTATTAATCTACTATATGGTAACAACATTGTAACAAATATATATTTAAAACTCTTTATATTATGTTTCAGTCTTATATTATTGGCATTCTTATAACTTAGTTTTGATGATCTATCTTCTTTATGCAATATTATTGCATTTGTAACGTATACCTGTTTAAGTTTTACTTTTTTCAACATATTATAAAGAATGGCTTCTTCGTTATATAAAAATGTTTTTGGATAGAATCCTTTATAATACTTAAAAAACTCCGGTGTAAATAGTAACGCACATCCATGTAAAACTTTAGTTTTTGTCTTATTTTTTAACATTTTTTCTTCAATTATATGTCCTATCACATCCACATTAAAGTAATATGACCATAATACTAAATAAAAAGCTAAAATATCCGAAAAGTTTGTATAAATACTATATTCATTTTGTATACGTCTATTTTTAAGTAAAATTTTCGGACCTAATACCCCGATTCCTGGTTTTACTTCTTGCAACATATTTTTTATAAAATCTTTATTAATAAAAATAGTATCGTTATTAACGACTAATACATATTCTGCCAGTAATTTTTTTCTAGCATAATTGATGCCAATATTATTTCCTTTAGCAAAACCCAAATTACTAGTTTCTCTTAATACATGTATTAATGGATTATGTATATACTTATTTTTTATAATGTGATATGACTGATTATTTGAGCCGTTATCAACTATAACTATTCCACATATATTATAATCATATTGCATAATACTGTTTACACAATCAAAGGTATCAATATAATTCAAATAATTAAGTATAACTAATGCTATTTTCTTCAATTCTTCCTCCTTGCACCTAATATTCGTTTAGCATATCGTCTATAATACTATCAAATGATAAAATTGGACATGTAATTTTTTTCTGCAGTTCTTTTTCAATCTGTTTAAAATTATATATTACACTCACTATGATTACATCTACTGGTTTTAATTTTTCCTCTAAAGAATAAACATTAATATTAATATCTGAATAATTTCCTTTTAATTTGTCAATTGCATAATCTATTATAATTTCAGAATCCCTAAATCCATTATATATATGCCTGCCCAACTCTCCTAAGCCATATATCGCAATATTTTTATAACCTTTTGATATTAAATATTGGTCGATACGTAAGCCTTTTTCGATTAAATTTAACCATTTATTTATAGTATAATAATTACTTCTGAATTTTTCCCTTTTTTCATTAATAGAAATCATGCAATCAACTAAAATCCCAGTATTTAAAATCTGTTTATTAAAATACTCATCTAAAATGTCTATACAATCTCTAATTAAGAAATTTTCAGCAGAAAAACATAAAATGTCTTTTAAAACGTAATTAAACATTTCTAGATTATTTTTGTAATCATAAAACTTCCTAAGCATTATACATCTAGCTTTTATATAAGCTAATGGATTAGCAGATATACTTTCACTGGTAAAATAAACATCTACCAATGGTTCATCGATAAGAATAAACTCATACTTCTGTGCTAATCGTATACACATTTCCCAATCTTGCAGCCTAGGCATATTTTCATCGAAGACCCCAACAGTATCAAAACACTCTTTCTTTACTAATATTGTTTGAGTGGATACAATATTAATCTTTGTAAGCAGTAAATATTGATATATACCACCATTCTTATCATAAAGCGATATACTCTTTGATGGTATATAATCAATTCTTTTTCCTCTATGATGCATAAATCCTGTATATACCACTCCAACATTTTTATCCGCTTTTATAATTAGATCTATCTGTTTCTCTAATTTGTCTTTTCGCCAAACATCATCACTATCTTGAAAAGCTATATAACTACCTTTTGAATGTAAAATACCTATGTTTCTTGAAGCATTAGCCCCTTTATTATGATCATTTTTTATGTATCGAATTCTCTGATCTTGTAACTCTTGTATTAATTCTCCCGTATTATCTATCGAAGCATCATCTACAACTATAATTTCAAAATCTATAAAAGTTTGTTCTAACACACTTTTAACAGCAGCTACTATTGTTTTAGCTCTATTATAAGTAGGTATAATTATTGATATAAGTGGTGTATAGTCCAATATGTTCATCCTCCAATAATACCTTATAATAATTGTTCGATAAAATTAATATAATCATCCGGATTACATTTCATCCTCACAACTTTCTTAGCACAATCACCCAATTTTATCAATGCACTTCGATTATTGTCAAGCTTTATAATTCTTTTCCCAATACTCTCAATATTACCTATTGGGTACACAAATCCATTTTCTCCATTAATGATAAATTCATTTGTCCCACTTACTTCTGTTACTACAGGAACTACCCCCTTCGACATGGCCTCCAGAAGTGATATTGAAGAACCTTCAAATTCTGATAGACTAATGAATATATCACACTTTTCCCAGAATTCCTCCATATTTTCTCGTTCAATTCTTCCTAATAATCGAACTGAATTATCTTTTCTGCCGTTAACATATTCTTCTAATTTCTTATGAAATGTACCATCTCCTGCTATTAATAACTGATAATTACATTTATTTTCGTCTAAAATATTAATAAACGGGATAAGTAAATCCGCTCTTTTCTGGTAAATCTCCAATCTTGCCGCATATCCTATAACAATAGGTTGTGATGCATTAATATTGTATTGTTTTATAAATTTTTTATTATAAAATATTGGGGTTTCTTTATAAAACAATTTTTCACATGAAATTCCGTAATCCATTATCATTTTATTCTTTATATCTATACTGACAGCTACTATTTTATCAATATATTCTGCAATCAATTTATTTTTATAACATACATCTCGGTCATCATTATGAATGATAGATATTATATTTATATCATTAGGATATAAAATTTTTGCAGCTATAGCCGCATACATCATTTCGCCTTGAAAATTAATTATTACTGTACATGGTAAATTATCAATAACGATGCGAGCCATGTCCATAATAGTTTCAATATATCCTTTTTCAGGAAAATCAAAAATGTAAGTATGAGCTGCAACATTCTTAGGTATATTATCTCTATCGTTTGAATAAAAAAAAGCAACTTTATGATTTCTTTTATACAACATCTCAGCCTGTTGAAATGACCAGGTCCATACACCACACATTGGTGGTCCTGTACTAATATCAATAATAACTTCCGGACTGACTGCACTATTAATGCCAACTGGCATAGCTTGAAATTCTTTAATACTCTTTATTATATATTCTAATTTAAAACAATCTCCATATACAAGATTATTAATAAGGCCCATTTCCTCCAGTTGATTTTCTATCTCTTCTACATGTGTACTACCCATAACTATTGTATAATCATGTAACAATAAGGATTGTGGCGACTTCACGACTTTCCCGCAAAACAAGGTATTCCATTTATTACTATCATTATCAACAAAAAACTCAATTTCTTTATTAAGTTTATCTATTACTTCAGATATTTTTCGGCCAGCACCAGAAGCTCCAAATATAACTATAGGTTTTTCCATATGTTCCACTCCAATTTATAATTACTTTACGAGCATTAATTCTTTAAATAATAATGTAAAAATCTTTTTTGTATTTTCATAATTTTCGCAGTACGCATGCTCTTCTTTTCCATTAATGATATTACACCATGGGTCAACATAAACTTCAGTATTGGCATTCAAATCAGCATTAAAAATATGACTACACATTTCCATATTAAAATCATAATTAAATGGTTCATACGTTTCCATAACTTCACAACTAGGGAACTGTGCTCTAACTTGCTGTGTCAAATCTTTTATATCTATCGTACTAATAGTAATTTTAGAAACAGAGCCGATTTTGCCCACTTTACGTATTATATTGCCTAATCCCTCAAAATCCCCACTAAACTTTATTAACACATTTTTAGCACTACCTATTGCCTTTTCCATACGGTCATACTGTCCATTTCGAGGTAATATCTTATAATCAGCTGCTTTTCCAGAAACCTTATGTATCGCATCATCAAATGCAAACATAACCGATTTAACGATGTTTGTTTCACTTTTAAGATTACAGCTGTAAATCAATTGGAACATATCTGATAAAATCATTTCTGAAAAATGATCTCTTTTTTCTATTGGTAAAACTTTTAAGAAAAAAAGAATTCTATTTCTCCACATGTAATAATTTATAAATGTATTACCAGCGTTTCTTCCTCCAGCCTTATGCCAAACCTTTGATTTTCCCCAGACCGCCACCTTATAACCAGCCTGGTTGAATCGATATCCCCATTCCATATCATCCCAATATATAAAGTTATCTTCAGGCATCAGCCCTACTTTTCTAATTGCATCTGCTCTTGCCATTAATGAACATGCTGCAACATAATCACAATATAATACCTCTGGTATGCTTTCACTATCCGTACAGTTCTTAAAATTGTCTTCTTGTCTATATGATTTGAAATTAATATTTCCACCATAGCCCCAGATACGTTCAGGATAATCCATAAAATAAACCTTTGAACCCACCATTCCTACTTCATCATGTGAGTCCATGAATTTATATAATTCTTCAATCGAATATTTATCCATCTCAATATCATTATCTAGCAACATTATATATTTATAATCGTGTTTTAATGCTTCTCTAAGCCCTGTATTAAAACCTCCGGAACCGCCTAAATTATCTTTGTTTACTATTAGAGTAACCTCTTTACCAAATTCCTCCTTTATCCTTTCAACCGAATTATCTGTGGAAGCATTATCCACTACATATACATCAAAATTACTTATGGAAGACTTCATAACTGACCGTATACAGTTTATAACATATTCTTCTTTATTATAATTACAGATTATAACTCCAATATCATTCATAATTTCTCAGCCCTTTATCTTTCTTGCTTATTTTCCTCTGATAATATCCGTACAATTCTGTCGATACCATTTGGTAAATCATATCTGGGCTGCCAACCTAATTTCTCAAGTTCAGCAGGATCTAAGACTGCATGTTCGATACCAGAGTATCCTTTCTTTTCAACCTCGCCAGGTTTTATAATTCGAACCTTAACTGCTGATTTTTTTGCAATTATATAAGCTAGTTCCTTTATTGTAACGATAGAATTTCTATTAGCAATATTATAAGCTAAACAGCTTTCTCCATTTAATAAAATACAGAATACACCAGTAGCCGTATCAGCTACATAACAGTATGACCTCAATTGGGTTCCTTCACTTTTCATTATAATATTCTGTTTCTGCAAACCATGTCTGATAAATTCTCCAATCACCCGTTTATCTGAATATAACATAGTTGCTGAATAGGTATGACAAGGTCTAGCTATGCAGACATTCATACTATATTGATTAATGTAAGCAAGGCAAAGAGTTTCTGCTGCTCTTTTTGAAGAAGCATAACAGGATCTTGGATTTAATACATCTAGATATCCATATTCAGTTTCTTTAATACCTCTTTCACCATTTTCTATAATAGATCTAGATTTAACATCTACTATACCATATACTTCACCACTTGAAATAAATAAAACCTTTGTACAATTTTTTCTTCTTGCCAATTCCAATACCTGATATGTCCCTAAATAGTTAGCATTCATCACGCCAACCGGATCATGAGCGAATGAATAAGGATCTCCCTTACTTGCACCATGAATAATAAAATCAATCGGGTCATCGATATCAATTTGGTTAGATACATCCTGTATCAGATAATGAAAATATTCCTTATCTAGGTATTCTCCGAATCTTTCTCTTAGTACTTCTTCATTTCGTGTCAATACCCATAAATCTATTCCGGCATTCTTTTCTTCATTACGGTAAATTAGGGAATCAACCAACACAGAACCAATCAGACCTGTTCCACCTGTAATAAGAATAGAATGATTCTCTAATTGCTTCCAGGGAATATCAATATTATTAATTTGTTCTAAATCCTCAATATACAGTTTATGTTTTAACATAATGGTCTCTTTTCTAATTATGTACTATTTACTTCAACCATTCATCTTTCTTTGACTGCAGTAAAGCTTTAAATATCTCTATATCATCTGTTGTTGTCAACTTAATATTCTTTTCAGAACCTGTAGAAAAGTGGACCTGTTCTCCTAATTCAATCATTAACGTACAGGTAGCAACAGAATTCATTATTCCTCTTGATTTTGCTTCTTCATGCGCCCATAAAAGTTTCGATAAATAAAATGCCTGAGGTGTCTGGGTTCTCATTAATGCACTTCTATCTATTGTTTCTTCTGCTTTTACATGATTTTCGCTGTATAACACAGCTTCTACGCAAGGAATAACCGTTATAGCCGAACCATACCGATTACATTTACTGATGCAGTCTGAAATTATTTCCTGTGAAACCATGGGGCGTATCGCATCATGAATTAACACCATATCTTGCATATCACAATTTTCTTTCAATATCTTAATCCCATTACAAATGGATGCCTGTCCGTTTTCTCCGCCTTCTGTAATCCATCGTAATTTTGTAATATTAAATTGTTTGGCATAAGCTTTTAAGATTTCCCGCCATCCCTCCAGGCAAACAACTTCAATGGCATCAATATTGGGGTGTCGCTGAAAAGCTTCCAGCGTGTATACAATAACCGGCTTATCATTGACATTTATAAACTGCTTGGGTATATCCTGATTCATTCTCTGCCCGCTGCCACCGGCAATTAACATAGCAATGTTCATAAATCTTCGAACCTCCCGATATGTTTCCTTTTACATTTTTAAGATATTTCTTATTTTATAATAAAGCCTTTCAGAAGATTTTCCGTCAGCTGTTTGGAATATTCTATTTCTTAAATTCATTCTTCCATCTTCATAATTATCTATGATAAAAGCGCCCTTAATATATTTCATCAACTCATCCATGTTATAAGCTTTCACTTCCGGCATATACTCGTCATATTCAAAATAGCACTCTCTTGTATCCTCCGTATACTCCTTGAAATCATAGGGAAACAAAACGGAAGGACGGTCTAACATTAAATAATCCGAATATATAGAGGAGTAATCTGTCACAAGCAAATCAGCATAAGTTAATATTGTATAAGGGTCAACTTCAGCATCAATATTTTTTATGTTGGAAAAGATGGTTTTCTGGAATACAGTTTTTAAATTTGATTTAGGGTGCAATTTAGTAAAGAATATCATATTCTCACCGACTAGAAAATCATTAAATTTTCCCAAATCCATCACTTCAAAAAACAATGTTTCTGAATTACGGAAAGTTGGCATATATAAAAGAATTTTAAGCTGTTTACATTTACATTCGTTCAAATCATTTATGATTTTTGCTTCTTTTTCAGTGTATACATTATTTAGGTCATTAGGAAACAAGACATCATTCCTAGGGTATCCCTCAATAATAATATGGTTCAAGTCTGTATGAAAAGCAGAAGTAAATATATCAGCCATCATAGGTGAAGTCGCAAGAGTATAATGGTTTGGCTTTTCATCCGACATTCTTCTAAGGGCTGTCTTAAAACGTTCCAAATTATTTCTCGGATGCCGCACCCGATCAAACTTATTATCATAATTTGTTTTCTTATTTCCGGATCCATGCCACAAATTAATTTTCTTAGCTCCACCCGAGAGCCAAAATGATATATCTTTAGAATAATTATCAAAAATATAAACAGCACTCCTTAAACAGTACCAGATTCCCATTAGTGAATGCTTATAATACGACTCCATCCCATTACTATTTAAAAACATTGCAATTTCAGGATCAGCCGTTATCCATATGGCTCTTATTTCATTTTTTTTAAATTGATTTATATATAGATACAAATATCTTGGATTATCTGCAAACCGTTTACCGAAAGAACTTCCAAACACCCAAAGCTTTTTACTTCTGGGTATAAGAAAAGACAACCAATAAATTGGCAGTAAGAATACCTGTGACCAATATTTGATTGCTTCTATAATTTTTTGATTCTGCATTATTTTCATCATCCCTGATTCTTTATTTACATCCATGTATTTTTATAAATAATTTCTTTTACTTATAATACTTATATCGACATAATTAATAGAAACTTAATATAATCTGACAATTATTTCGTTACCAATTACATAAATCTAATATTATATAACGTAAATAAATGAAAAGAAGCAACATAATTAGGAAAAAATTCCGCATAATTTATGCTGCCTCTTTCTTTCTTACCACCTTTTTAAAATCGTCTTCCTCTCAATAGGATCCAAACTTCTTACTTTGGGATCATCGTAATAGGAATCATTTTTTATATGTGTTGTAGATACTTCTTCAAAAATAGCTCCCTTTATTGATGTAAAAGAATGTTTTACCCCTCTTAGAATCGTCTGAATATCACCGGGTTTCATGATTACCTCTTTACCTTCTATATTCACATTTAAGTCTCCGTATAAAAGCTGGAAAGTTTCTTCTTTTACTTTGTGAGCATGTACGGGATGTTTTTGTCCGGGCAGTATAACTAATAATTTTTTACAGTATTCTCTATTAATAATACTGATAATAATTGCACCAATCTGTCTGAAGTGCTGCATGCCATAATGATGGGATAACTCTACCTCAAAATCATTACCCAGTGCAATTCCGGCTTCATATAACATACCTTTTGCATCATGTACTACATTACGTACGTTTCCTATATCCGTAATCTTTCTCTTCTCATGTAATTCTTCATTTTCATCATAATCTTTACTTGCCAGTATTCCCTCGGTAAAATCTCCGCTGTTCATCTGCTTACTGTTACAAGGCATTGCAAAGAATACATCCTCCCGCATAATCGGATCACCTTTTTTTACTGCCTTTTTCAGATATACCCCTCGCATTAGGGAATTTAAAGAATCAATTTCCTCCTGGCTGATATACTTATTATCCTCTTTCTTCATCTCACATATCATTTTGGCATCAATTGCTGCTTTAACCCATTTCTCCGCCTGCTCCGGATTCATGGAATAAGAATTTAAAGTAATTGTTTCTGTGGGAAGCCCAACATGCCTTTCCAAAATTTTAGCGCCTTTCGCAATTGCTAACATAGGTATTATATTATCATCCGGATTTTCGTGTCCGGAATATCCTATCGTTATCTCAGGATACCTGCGATTCATACGGTCTATAAAATCTAATTGCAAGTGTTCCATAGGTGCCGGATATTCTGCTATACAATGCAAAAATGCAAATTCACAGCCTTTGTGGGTAAAGAAATTATATAATTTATCAATATCGGATAGGGATTTTCCGCCTGTAGATATAATAATAGGTTTCTGAGTAAACGCAATTTTAGTTAGCAGCGGCCAGTCCAATGCACTGCAGCTGGCAACTTTAATGATATCAATTCCCTGATCCATACACCAATCCACGCCATCCTCATCAAAGGGAGTACTCATTGCAAGAAGTCCCTCCTCATGGATCACCTCTACTAATTGGGTGAATTGCTCATAATTTAACTTCGTACTCATAAATCTGGGGATATGTTTAATATCATCTCTGCCTTTATAATCCGGATGTATAAAAGTATCGAGATTACGATATTGCAGCTTTACAGCTGCATTTATGTTATATTTTCTGGCTATTCTGCTCATAGCCTTTATAATATCAATTCCATGTTCAACACTGCCCTGATGACTGTTTGCCATTTCAAAAATAAATAAATCTTTAAAAAGATTTTTATTAATATTCATAAACTTTCCCGCCTCCGTATCTCTTCTTATGTATATATCGGCATAAATCGACACATAATTATATACATATGCAAAACAAATCAATAAAACCTTTTATATTAATTAATTGTTAGAATACTTCCTAAAAACAAACGTTTAGCAGCGATAATACTTAACCGGCATTCTTTTTGCACATCTATTAATCATTAAACCTTCTATCCTTTTTTCATACAACTTGATTTATTCAATTTAAATTTTAAACTTGATACCATTTATATCTATACTAATTAAACATAGTGAGCAGCTTATTAAGATCCATCATTTTATCGTCTATATAAAAATCAGCATTAGGTTTTCCAAAATGCAGTTCATGATAACTTACTCCCCACTCTTTCATTTGCTTTACTGTGGTATCTTTCCAATCAATTCCTGTCGCGTATCCCCTGGCCGTCAGCAGAACAATATAATTATCCATGCTGTACAACCTGTTTATTACATCAATTATTCTAACATTTGGGGTTGCAAGGGAATAATTATTGTCAGGTACCAGATTGGCAATTACCCCGTCAATGTCAAAAACAAACCGGTTACCACCTGATATTATTTTTAGATATTCTTCTGCTTTTCTAAATTCTTCTTCCGTATCAATATCATAATTTTTTTCCATTACATAACCCATAATATTAATCCCGGTCATGGAATAATTATCAATAATCGTCTTTCCTCTTGTAACATCAATACATGCATTTTGATAATAAATTGCAGGTAATTTCTGCCTTGGCATATTATATGCCTCCGGTATATCGGTCAAAATAGGATTAATAAAGTCATTTTTATCTTTAAACCACATTTTGTATGCCAATTCTTTTGCCGGTGCAATACTTCTGACAGAATCAGCTTCTTTTGTATTCAGTAACATTTCTATCATATTGTCTATATCAATTGGGTTCCTTATGGGGTAAGTAGGTCTTAATTGGACTACAATATCCGGAGAGTAATTCTCCTTTTCCTCTAGGTACTTAAGGCAATGATAAAAAACTTCAATATCCAAAGATTCATCCTGTGCATATTCCTTAGGGCGAATGAATGGTACCTCTGCACCATATTGCTGCCCTATTTTTGCATATTCCTCGCTGTCTGTACTTACAACGATACGATTTATGTATTTTGACCCTTTCGCATGTTCAATGGAATATGCCAGCATAGGTTTTCCTGCTATCAACCGTATATTTTTATTTGGTACGGATTTTGAACCACTTCTGGCCGGTATAATTGCTAATATGTTCATAATTGCATCCATTTTACCGCAAAAACATTTTGCGATACTGCCGCAAGTAAAACAGGTTAAAATCCAATCGCGGCATTCCTTTCTGTAATCAATTTTCTTTCAATCTTTATTACTTTTTAATAAATCCACCTGCAAAATATATACCATAACATTAAAAATCTATCTGAAATTGTGCATAATATTCAGTTTATTTTATACTTAACAATGCTGTTTCCAACATGGGATATATCCTGTCTACAGCCTTTGCAATGGAAGTATACAGGGTTTTGGCTTTTTCATAAGTATAGATTTTATCTTCTTTTTCATTATCGGCATAAACATATAAATCTGATATATAGGAAAAAGTATCCTGTGCGATATCCCAGTCAATTAAAATATATACGCGTTTCGCCTCGATGAAATTGTTTATCTGGCTTAACTGTTTATTTTTTTCAATACTACCCTCAGTTTCCCTGATTGATTTATTATATTTATTCAATAATCTTTTGCATATTTCTATTCCCTGATTTGCTTTTTCTTGTATATCTTTCAACTCTTTTAAATCTCTCTCTATAGATTCCTGAATAATTTTTAATTCTTCTTTCGAAATCACCGGAGGTAGTTCACGAATCATATTGTCGACATCAATATTCTTAAGACAATACTTATTTATACTATCTTTTAATGTCATTAGCTTTGTGCCCTTTATTCTGGCTCCGCCTTCCGTAGCGTCAATTACTTCCCCGTCATTTAGTAAAGTAATCGCTTCTTCAAACCATCTAAGGTAAATAAACCAATCATACCTGGTTTTAATTTCATTGCCATAAATATCTTCCACTGTCTCTAAATATCTTCCTGCTTCGCTAACATCTACTGTCATTCCGCCCGCATGAGTACTTTTTCCCGAATATGCCAAGTCACAACCAACCAGAATAATCGTTTGAAATCCAAGAGTTTTACATATGGAAAAAGCACCTGTTGTAACAGATCCTCCTGATTGAAACCAGCCAGTATCTTTGCCAACCATCTGCAACAGCTTTGCCGTGTACCCTTCCATATTAAAGAAAATTATTCTTTTATTATTTCTCTGAAGGTTTTCAGTTCTTGCCTCAATTCTACAAATCAGAGGAATATTATTACATCTGGGGTCCGATAAATGGTGAAGTGATTTTTTAGGGTCCAGGGTAACAATAAAATCAGGAATAATTTGATTTTTAAGAAGATATTTAACAGCCGTATCAACGGCAAAGATAACCGCTTTTCCCTTTGCCATCTTCAATTCATTAATATTTTTATCAAGTGATGGTCCTGCCGCCACGATAATAGCAGGTATGTCGACAGGTATTTTACCCAACAAATCCGTTACGATATTACAACCTTTTAAAAATTTAAAATTATTCATGGTATTTTTGGTAATCAGCTTACTTGTAGCAGCATTCGTGTTTTCGTTTACAAGGATACCATTGCTATTATCTTTAATTGCTTTATTAAACAAGTTGTAACTTTCTTTAAAAATTGTATCATAATGAGGATGATTACATATTACCTGCGAATTAAGATTCATCCAGTTAACGCACATTTTTAGAACATTTTTAAACTCTATTCCATTAATTTCATCCAACAATAGTATAGTATTTTCATTACCGATAATATCAGATAAATCAAAGTGTTCCATTGCTTTTACAAAAAGGTCTGTACTTGGTTCGTAGATTAGTAAGAAATCCTCTTTTTTCAACTTCAACATTAGTTCTCTTGCAAAATATCCATTACCTAAGCCAAACATGGAAACCACTATATTCAGGTTTTTAAAATCAAATTGGTTTGACCATCTTTTCGCTTCCATAACAGGACTATATAGACTGTTCAAATTATATTTATTGCCATCCACAGTTAGTGAAAACGCCGAATTTCCATCTTTAGTTTCTATTAATTGAATATCGTTATTACTCTTATTGTTATCTTCAACTAATAAAATCTTTAATTTATGAAAAAAAGCACTGCGGTGAGTTTCAAGTGCTTTCATATTATTTTCAAATAAAGACATAGCAAGGCTCCTTACCATTATAAGTTTATTGATTCCTTTAATTGTTCAGCAATTTCATAATTTAAAATATCAGCAAGCATTACATTATCCTTTATTTCCATAGCATCTAAAGCGGCTTTTAGATTGTTATTCAGCCTTTCTATATCAAACAAATGTTCTTTTTCTGTTTTAATCTTACTTATCGTATCCATCAGTATCATTATTTTACCTAATGTACCATTTAACAACACATATCCTTCCTTGGACTTCTGTTGGTATAGTAACTCTGTAATTTCATTCATTTCTTTCAAAATTTCATTAATCTGGTTCTTAATATTATTCATAATTTCACCCACCATCTCCTTTATCCGCTCGTAAATCAAATTTTCTTTAAGTTATGATTATTCATAGTTTATTTCCTATAAATTATAACACATTTTTAATCATCCTTATATCTTTATTTTATAACAAATGTCGTAATTAGTCTATTTTTATTATATCTTTATATATAGGAAATATGTTTTATCGGATGTCAAAAAAGGCTGGCCTTTCGGCCAGCCTTTAAATAATTCAATACAATTATTGTAATAATGATAATACACCCTGTGTAGACTGATTTGCCTGTGCAAGCATAGACTGAGCAGCCTGTTGAAGAATGTTATTCTTGGAGTACTGAACCATTTCAGATGCCATATCAACGTCACGGATACGGGATTCTGCAGACTGTAAGTTTTCAGCAGTATTATCAGCATTAGCAATCGTATGCTCTAAACGATTCTGAAGAGCACCTAAGTAAGATCTTTGAGTGGAAACTTTTGTAATAGCTCTGTTTACAACACTGATTAAGTTAGATATCTTTTTAGCAGCTGTAGCGCCATTAATACTACTAGCAGCATTACCTTTAGCAGCTAATGTGATCTCAGCAGCTATATCTATCTCAGTATTTCCAGTAGCCTTATCTACCAATAAGGATGCTGAATTCATGGTACCAATTGATAAACCGATTGTCTGAGCTTCATTTGCGCCAATCTGGAATGTTTTGTCAGTTAATGTACCATCCAATAATTTCATAGTATTGAATTCTGTCTGGCTGGAAATACGGTTGATTTCGCAGGTTAAAGCTTTAACTTCCTTAGCAATAGCAACACGGTCAGCTGTAACGTTAGTATCATTGGATGCCTGAACGGTTAATTCTCTCATTCTTTGAAGAATGGACTGTGTTTCACTAAGTGCACCTTCTGCTGTCTGGATTAATGAGATACCATCTTGTGCGTTAGTAGAAGCTTGTTCAAGACCTCTGATCTGTCCTCTCATCTTTTCAGAAATAGAAAGACCAGCTGCATCATCTCCAGCACGGTTAATTCTATAACCGGAAGATAATTTTTCTGTTGATTTGGAAAGATTGGTTGTAGTAATACCTAACTGTCTGTTTGTGTTGGCAGATGCCATATTATGTTGAATTATCATATGTATTTCCTCCTTGAAAGTGCAGTAGCATCCATGCTACCGTAATTATATGTTAGTAACCAATATCTTCAATTATTGCAATTAGGCCGTACGCTCCCGACAGCAATAGGAGATATTTGCTTTACTTGTAAAGTATATCGGAATAAATCATAAGAAACTTTATAGCAATAACACATTTTTTATTTTTTTTTGTCAAGAAAATAAGATTCTCCTATCGGCTGATTTCGCATACTATTGTAATAATTTGTTGCAGTACGACTACTCAGCTTAAAATTCTTGATTTCTTTTTTTCTATTTAAGAAATAGGCTTCCATCTTATTTTTATTACGTAATTCTGCAGCCTGAAGCTTGGTACTTTTTTCTGTAATCTTCCGAATTAAATCCTGTAATGTTTTGATTTGTTCCTTATGCTCAATCCGTTTGGTACTAAGTTCATCCTGTATATGGAGATATATTTTTTCAAATCCATCATCAAGCAAATTGATTTGTTCAATATATTCTTCTTTCTCTGCAAATGTTTGTTCAAATTTATCCATATCCAGATTTGGTTCATTAATATATTGTTCCTGTAAGGCTGTTATTTGTAACAGCTTGTCTAACTGATTATTTTTCTTAATTAAGGTATCCGTCAGAATATGTATATAAGTTTTATTATCCACACTAAACCTCTTTTCACAACAAGCTATTATCATTTTGTATGATTCATAACTTCCTTCCAGGTATCCCTCATAGTTCTTAGATGTTCCAGAACCTCACTTAGTATTGTCTTATCTTTATTCATATTTGCTGCAATCAAGCGCTCATATATATAACTATAAACTCTCTCAAATTCTTCAGCTACCGGATATTTAAAGTCTAGTGTTGACCGTAGATAAGCAATTATTTTCTCCGCTTTTATTATATTATTATTACTCTTACTAATATTATTTTCATCTATACCTGAAATAGCCATGTTACAAAATTTAATTGCCCCTTCAAATAACATTAATGTTAATTCAGCCGGTGTAGCTGTAGATATTTTATTGTTTTGATACGCTGAAGCTGCGTTAATTGGCATTATGTTTCCTCCTATTGAATACTCCGTATAACTTTTAAAATGCTTTTATTTAAGCATTATTTAAAGATTTAACATGTATACATTATACCTTTTTTCGCAAGAAAAATAAATACTTAATTACATAATTTATTATTATATTTAAAATAAATAAATATTAGGATAATAATATTTGATTGTGATAATTATACATTAGATACTATATATCACCTATTTGTTTGAAGTTCCAAGTAGTCCTGCTAAAGAACTGCTCTGAGACTGCATTTTCGCTAAAGCAGTTTCCATAGCTGAAAACTGTTTGTAATATTTGTTTTCCATTTCGGATAACTTATCTTCTAGGGCAGCTACTTTTTTCTTGTATTCTGTTTGCTCATTATCCATTAATTTATCATTATAAAACTTATAGATGCTTCTTACATTAGGAATTGAACTCATCTTATCATTCATGGTATCATATAATTCACCGAAAATTCCTGCTAAGGCCTCAATCGTAGCATCAGGATTTTCTGTAAGTGCTTTCATTAGTTTATCATCTTTATCAGAATAAGTTGAATCTTCCTTATTACCATAAATATGCAGTAAACCTTTTTCCGTATAGTCTGTTGAAGTCTGAATTCCAAAAGATGATAAGGAGTACTTTTTACCATCTACTGAAACAGATGACATCATAGCAATCTTCATAGAATCAATAACTGATCCTAAGGTACTGTCACGTCTTAATATGGAATCTTTAATTTTGGTTTCCCATTTTGCAATCTGATCATCGGTCATAGCTTCCTTTTCATCATCAGAAAGAGGGTCATAACCACGAGAAGAACCGGCATAGTATAAATCATTCATTTCTTTAAGGATCTCATTATAGGATTTAATGAAATCTTTTATTTTATCATAAGTTGCCTGTGTATCATTCGATACGTCCAAAGTAATGGTTTTTCCTGCTTCAGTTTTACCTTTTAGATTAATGGTTAATCCGTTGACAGTAATTGAGTTGGAACTGCTGGTTAAGTTTGCGCCGTCTAATATTATCGAAGCATCTGCTGCTTTTATTACACTCATTGCAGTCGGGTCTGATGTTGTAACTTCAGCACCCGTTATTTCACTCAAACCAAGTGCGGATAAATCACCGACTGTGTTGCTTAGATAAGAACTTAGTTTACTATAGATGCCACTTGTATTTGTTGTGGATAAAACATTTTCAGAAAAGGTAGGGTCAGCTATAGCAGTATTATAATACGTTGTTGCTCTAGCTGCATAAGCTGGATCGCTTGCATATTTTCTATCTATAGCTTTAGAAAAAATAAAATCTCTATCAGCATCAATGTATGTATTATATAAATTTTCAGCATAACTTTCTACGGTCTCAGTGTCATTAAGTGTTAACTTACCTGCAGCAATTTGTTCCTGAACCTGAGTTTGTATTTCATCTTTAATAGCTAGTATTTTATTTTCATCATCTGTAGTCCCGGAATAACTACTCAAAAGATTTGTTCGTACATCTGTCTGTTTTACATTGGCAATACACTCTGCTTTTTTATCTGCTTTCGCTTGCTCTACTGTGTATATTTGCAAGGTTTTAATAGCGTCAATCTTTTTCTGTTCTTCCGCATTAGCTCCAGCAGTGCCGTCCAACGCTTTCGTATACAAGCTTTCCAAATCGCCTGACGAAATTCCTTTTATAACTGTTAATGCATCAGAAACTTGCCTTTGTTTTGTTGCATCCAGTCCACTATACCCTGCCAGATTTTTTATATCATTAAAGGATGTTGCATCTGAGGTTATAGTAAAGGAATTAGCAGCTCCGCTTGCTTTCGAACTGATAAAAAGCCTTTTTTGAGTTGTATCATAACTGGCATTTAAACCTACACTGGAACAAGTACTGATAAAATCATCTAAAGTTGTTCTATCTGAAACAACAAGGCTTTTCTGCTTACCGTTACTCGTAACATTTATTGTTGTACCTACAGTCATACCAAGGTCTTTTAATGTGGTACTGGTTGTAATTGCTTTTCCATTTACTGTACCCAATTTACCACCAGTTACATACTGTGAACTGGCTAATTGTTCTACAGTTAGGGTATGAGCTCCTTCCGGTGCACTTGAGCCTCCTGTTACAGTAACTAAGTCATCATTGGATGAGGTTGCCTTTTTCGTCTTATAACCTCCCTGCAATCTCAATTTACTTAAATCTTCCGTATAAAGCTTATACAGTTTTGCATTTAACTCTTTCCACTTATCTTCTTTCCATTCGGATAAAGTTAACTTATCCGAGGTCTTTTTATTTTTTAACCTTTGAGCGCTCATTAATTCTTTAATAATTGATTCCGTATCTAACCCGGATATTAACCCTGTCATTCTTATAGTAGACATACTCCTACCTCCTTAGTATATTACCTTTTTTCATCAACGAGTAATCCGGCTACCTCCCAAAGCTTTTGAAGCATTTCTAAGGTTTCTTCCGGCGGTATTTCTCTTATTACCTTATCAGTATCCACATCCATCACTTTAATGGAAACCCGGTTTACTTCTTCATGATAAGAAAATTCACATCGGGTTCGTGCAGGTTTTATCTTATTATTAGTTTCATTAAGAATACTTTTGATACGGTTTGCATTTGCCTGTGCGTCTTTTTGTTTTTCTTCTTCCTTACTTTCCTGCTTACTTGTAAATGTTTTTCCGGCTGCAGTATCTGTTACTTCTGCACCTGTTGGATTGATTCCGGCTGGAACAGTAACCTGTTGTACTTTTTGCTCAGGCTTGTAATCAGCATAGGGTACTGTATTTGAAATTGATTCGATTGACATGTTGCCACCTCCGTGTGATGTGGGTACTAACCCATCCTTTTGTATTTTAGCTATTATATCGGCTTTTTTTGTAAATTATTTATAGTTGTACTCTGACCCTTCATCCGACATAATACCTATTTGGCTTCCTTACCCTTTATCTCACTTATTAATTCTCCTCATTTGTACTACCTTTTGGATGTTTCTTGGATTAATAATTATACGGTATGATTCGAGATTAAAGATCATCTTGTGTTTCCAATGAGGTACTGAGTGACCTTTTGAAGTTTCAACCATAAAACTCCAAATATATACAAATTAAAATATAAAATTTGAAATAATACAATATCATAATATTTAATTCAATAAAAATGAACTTTAATGAAACAATTTTTTCATCACATCCATTGATGCCGAACTATCGATAGCTTCTTTATTTGCCTCCTGAATCTGGATATAGATTTCCTTTCTGTAAATAGGAACAGATTTGGGAGCACTTATTCCCAATTTAACCTGATCGCCTTTTATCTCCAGTATAGAGATTTCAACATCATTTCCAATCATGATGGATTCATTCAGTTTTCTTGTAAGGGCTAGCATTATTCCTCTCCCTTCTCTTCTTTAAGCTTTTTCATTTTGTCATAGATATAATACTTCACTTCATAATTCTGATTTTCCAGGATAACCTGGGAGCCTTTCCTGGTATCTGAATTTATCAGAAATGGTGCTTTTAAATTAACTGACATTTTAGTAATATCGGTTGGTACTGTAAGTGATAATAAAATTATAAGGTTCTGTTCATCAATTTCACCTAAAGGTTTTAATATCTCGTCTTCCACAATCGGATTATAATCTTCTTTTACAAGAAAAGGATTAACAACAGGTAAGGCAAGAGCCTGCTCGTCCAAACTTTGGAGCCAGGAGATATTTGCTTTCTTCCCCTCCTCTGCATCATATAAGATGGTGTATCTTTTATATTCTTCAAATCCCATAATTCCCTGAGGAAAGGTAATTATTTTATCCGCATCCAGATCTATTTCACCAAAATATTTTGTTTTTACTAACATGTTTCTCCCTTCAGCCTTACCTTTTTATAATGGCATACTCGAACAAAGGAATCGAATATGCCACAAATCTTAAGCTTAGTACTTTCTCCAATTTTGTTTAATAATCTAATTCTAATATTGCTAATACTATTAAATAGTTTAACCTGTTAATATAATGTAAAATATTTTTTATCTATTAAATAAGAAAATATTTTAAAATATTTAATTTAAAAAGATAATCAATATTATATTAACTAAACTTTAGGAATATAAAAATTAATTCAATTACTTCCACAATCTGATACAAACTGAATTATGTATATTTAAATACCCAATATTCTTATTAATTAATCTATATCTGTATTTTACCAATAAATTATTCTATAAATCATCTGAACTTCTTAATTTTACAGAAAATCAAGCAGCGTATTTTTAACAACCTTAGCTGCCGCAGACAGAGAAGCATTATAAATAACTTCCGCGGAACTTAATTTAATATAAGTATCTACCATGTCTGCATCTTCATTTTTAGATAAAAGATCTTCAAATTCAACCTGCTGGTCGGACAACCTGCTTTCCGTAAGTTCAAGCCTTTTATATCGGCTTCCCAGGTCGGCTATTGCAACATTTAAGGTATCCTGGGATTCATTGGAATCAGTGATTCCCTTTTCAAACTTATTCTGCATAATATCATTTTTAAGAGTCAGCTCTGTTTCTAATTGTTTCTTTAATTCATTGAGCTTATCCGTCTGATTTGCATAATTGGTATCTGCCAGCATTTTATCGACTTCTGCTATTTTATCCTCTGTCGCTTTCACATCTTGTACTGCTGCTAAAATTTCGTCTATATCTCTTCCGATATCATGCTGCAAGGCATCACTGCCCTGGGTATTTACCGTTAACTTCTGACCAAAGTTAATTTCATATTGCATATCCTGATCCTGTTTCGTATATTTTTTATCCGTAGAATCATCAGTTGCACCTTTTTCGTGTGTTATACAATTAAAATAATGTTCAGGTCTTAAGTCCCCTTCTTTGAAATTGGTTTTTTTATAATCAAGCGAGAAGCTGGTTGTATTCTTTAAATTATTATAAACATTCTTTCCAAGAATTAACTCGCCGGTATCCGTAATATAATTTATTTCATTATCATCCGGAGTATATGCATTTTCATCTGTTGATTTTAATTTATTTATTGTAGGATTGTAAGCTACATCATTTCCTAAAGTATCTTTAATTTTACATGAAAAATTGCTGATACCTACATCATCCAGATTATCATAAGATAACCTTAATCGGTAGGAAGTCTGCACAGTGGGAGATTTACTATATCCTGTAGATAAAGGAAAATCATCCACAGAATAAGTATCCACAACTTTAGATATAGTTTCGATATCATTACCGGAAAAATTTTCAGTTATGGTATATTCCAAATTCGAAGTATCTTCTCCGAATATCAGACTGGTATCGGTTTTATACCCTGTAAATACATATCTGCCGGCGTAGTTTGAATTCCCTTCCTGGTAGATCTGCTGCTTGTACTGTTCCAGATTTTTTATGATACTTTCTCTGTCATCCACAGACAAAGGATCGCTGGAGCCTTGAACGCAGGCTGTATTAATCAGAGTTAGAATATCATTGATATTGTCTAAAGCACCTTCCGTTACATCCATCCAGGATTTTGCATCGGGTATATTTTTTTCATAATATTGATTCAGTTCTGTTAAATTCGTTCTTAATTTTAAAGCCCTGACTGCAACGATCGGATCTTCTGACGGGCGCTGTATCTTTTTACCTGAAGAGTATTGTTGATCTAATACCGCAAGACCATTCTTATTTTTATTAATACTGCTCATCATATTATTAGTAATCATCTGATTTGTAACTCTCATATTTTACCCCTTTGCTTATCACAGCTTCCTTTCTTCATAAATCGTGAAGAATAGCTTTCCTTGCTATTCTTCTAATGACTCGCAAGTTTTTTGCAAGACTATACCCCTGTACCATTGATTAATTTATCATAAATTTCGTTCATTGTCTGAATTACTTTTGCCGACAGGTTATAAGCATTCTGGAATTTTACCAGGTTCATGGCTTCTTCGTCTTCATCTACACCGGAAACGGATAATCTTTGATTTTTAATCATATCTAAAATATCACTTTGGTTTTGTGCAAAATTACTTGCTTTTTTGGCATCAATACCAACCTCACCTACCAGTGTTTGAAAAAAGGAAGCAGGCGTTCCCTGCTTGAACATGGAAACGTCACTTTTTAATGTCAGTAATGATTTTAAAACATCGTTATTTTCTACTCCGTTTACGATCTGTCCGTCCGTAGTAGTTACAAACTTACTGGGGTCATTTAATACTTCATCCGTGATTGTAAAATTTGATGCCGTCAAATTATAATAATCTTCATAATTATCGAACTGATAATTATCTTCGGTTACCGGATTTTTACCATTAAAAAAATCCAAACCTTTATCACCGTTTAAATCCTGCCCACTTTTATGTAGATCATTAAATTCTTTGGAAAATGTCCTGATTAATTCATTTAATTGGGATTGATAATAGGGTATCCCTTTATAATTTATATCCTCCCCTATGGAAATGTTACTTGGAACATCCTCTGTAAGGACATCATCATCAGCTATGAAAAAGTGGTATTTACAGGTATTGGTGGCAGCATCGTATTCTACTTTAAAACTATCATATTTGTATTCTTTGGTACCGATAGTAACCACACCGTCACTTGGTATATTTAATTTTTCAATCGAATTTATATTACTCGAGGAAACCACAACTTCGTTAGTATCCGTCCCGTCAACTAATGTAGTTGATTTAATTTGAGATACCTGCCCCTTAAAACCTTCATTATTATTTCCATCCCGTACTTCAATCAGGGATTTAAGATATCCGCCTAATGTTGGACTTTGGGTATTAAAGGTATTTCCATTGCTCCATTCGATATCATAAAGTCCATCAATATCATTTTGATCTGCTTTTTCTGTTCTGGGTACCAATTTCAGAGTATTGGAAGAGTCGGTATTAACCAGTGTCTGACCGTTTATTTTTACAGTAAAGCTGGTAATTCCAACATCATCCCCTACAACATTTTCGCTATAAGAAATGTTAACTATTTCAGATAAGTCATCTAATAACAATTGTCTTTGGTCCCTTAAATCATTTGCTGTTCCGCCGCTGGATTCCAAGACATTGATCTGTTTTGTAACCTGTGCAATCTGCTCGCCAAGGGAATTAATTCTTTCCACCTGATTTTTTACCTCGAAATTACATTCTTCCTGAGTACTCGAAAGATTAGCGGATAAGCTGTTAAAATACTCCGTAAGACTTTTTGCAAAATTTGTAACTTCTGTTCTTTTTGTTAAGTCGGCGCTGCTGGTAGATAAACCTTGCATACTATTAAAAAGGTTATTAAATGTAGTCGTAAAGCCCTCCAGCGTAACTTCATTAAAATAATTTTCTATTTCCGTCATACTGTATTCTTTTGCAGAATAGGAACCATATAGTGTATTGTTTTCACGGTACTTTACATCATAATAGTTATTTCTGGTCTGTGTAATTCCGGTTACATCTACACCGGTTCCTGCCATACCATAGGAACTGTTAACCCGAATCGGCACCCCAGCCTTTTGATTGAGGATTTGTCTGGTATACCCTTCTGTTTTTGCATTGGTTATGTTATGAGCTGTTGTATTAAGGGCTGCCTGGTATGTATATAACCCAGTAGTTCCTATACTTAATCCAAAAAATGTTGATGGCATATTTCCCTCTCATTCCGCCGCCCTCATCGGCACAAATTTTGATGAAAGAAACCCGCCGAACGGGTTCTTCCCAAATGAATTAGATTGAATCAATTCACTTTATGTAAGTAATTTTTCTTTCACTTTTACTTCTGGTTAATGTTTCGCTTTCTATTATCTTCCCAGTGTTGATATAATATGTTCCAGCATTTCATCGATTACATTAATATATCTGGACGATGCATTATAGGCATGCTGAAATTTAATTAAATTGGTCAGTTCTTCATCCGAAGATACCCCGGCAACCTGCTGCCTCTGGTCATCGATATTACTAGCTAATGTAGCCTGATTTGTACTTATACTGTTAAGTTCCTCTCCCCGTGTTGCTAATTCACCTATAAAAGAGGTATAGTAGTCCGAAAAGTTGTTTTTTGTTAATGTATTAGGAGAAATGGTGGCAAATGGTTCTTTCCACTTAGTCACTAAAGCTTCTGCAACTTTCTGGTCAACATCTCCCGTTCCAGCGTTAGAGCTGATTGGAATTAAAGAATAATTACTTTTAATATCCTTGTTTATCTCAAGTTCCCCCAGTGTATATAGGGAATAGTTATTATCCTTATCCTCTGCATTATATTTCTTTACAGTCTTTGGTTCGCTTGTTACAGCCCCTGTTATTGGATCTACTACTTTTACCATTACATTTACTGTTTCGTAACGTTCCATGGATTTACGTTCAAACAACGCTTCTCCCATGGTATGATTGCTATCCATACCTGCCGGTGCATTCTCTTCATCCAATACGGTCATTTTCGTTCCATCTGCTAAAGTAATTTCCTTATTCGGACATAATATATCATTAATGGCAGTCACCACACCATGAATTAACTGGTCAAACTGAGCCTGCACTGTCATAATAACGGAGGTATTAATAGTACTGTTATATTCGTCCTGAGATAACAGCATATCCGTATAGTTGGCCGTATCATCACCCCGGCAGACTAAAAGACCTTTTAAAGAACCAACATCCGTATCATTTTTGGAAGTAGCTTCATTTTCCAGATTAAATACATCCGCATTATTAAAATCTGTCCATACCGGTTTTAAGAGATCGGATGAATCGCTTACCTTAGCCGTTCCCATTTCAAATGTATTGCTTTCCGTAACTAATGGTACACCCTCGGCATTAACGGTAACAACACCGTTAGAATCTTCTTTATATGTGATACTGATAATCTGTCCTAACTCATCAAGTAGATTATTTCTTTCATCCCGTAAATCATTGGCATGTTCCAGCCCATTACTTTCGTATCTGCTTATTTTATTATTTAAGTTGTATATTTCATCTGCAATTTCATTTACACGGTCAACTTTATCCTGAATCTGCGTATTTAAATTAATCTGATATTTTTTTAATTGGTCTTGTATCGCTTCCGCACGTTCTAAAAAAGACTCCGCATTCTGTACTACGGTTGAACGCGTTTCAATCAGGCTTGGCGTTTTTGATAATTCTTGCAGAGAGGTCCACAGATCCGACATGGAATTCTGAAAAGCGACTCCCTCTAGTTCGCCGTACATACTTTCTACTTCCTGTACCGCTTCATATTGTACTTCATAAAAGCCCTGCCTGCCCACTTCCTGCCGGTATGCTTTATCTAAAAATACATCTCTGACTTGTCTTACTGTTTCAATATCTACCCCTAACCCTGACTGAAGTGTAGATAAATGTGTAACGCCCCACTTAATATAACGGCTGTCCGACTGTACTACCTGCTGTCTTACATAACCGGTCGTACCGACATTAGCCAAATTGTGTGCCGTGGTATTTAAAGAGTTCTGACTGGTTCTTAAACCGGATACACCTATATATAAACTGCTCATTAAACTCATGGAATTTCACCTGCCTTTACTTGCTTTGTATCCTGCTACTGCTTTGCGTCAAACATCCCTGTCTGCAAAGAGGGCATATCAAGTTGTGAAGCGCCCTTATTGTAGCTTAGATTCCCCGGTGACATCCTTGTACTCTGAATAAAATTCATATTGAATTCTATCATCTCTAGGGATTGCTGTATTAACGATTTGTTATGATTGTTGATATCAACAAGTCTTTGAATTGTCTTCTTAAGATTATCATGAATTTCGGAAAGTTGTCTCTGTTCTTTCGGTTGTTTATCCAATATCTGTATGATTGATTTGATATGGATTGTTTTAGGATCTCTGCTGATAACGGTGCCTATATTCACAATAACGTTCTCCCGTTTTCGCTCCAAAGCAGTAATTTTATCTACCATAACCTGTTCCTTATTGGTAATATCCTGCAGATTATCAAGGTCATTACTGATAATTACCTGGGTTTTATTCTCCGCAATGGGAATTAACTGCTTATAAATATCATACTCTTCTTGCAGCGTATGAATTAATTCTTCAATTAAGCTTGCCACTAAAACAACCCTCTTTTCCTATGATGTTAATGTAATGAAATAGACTACCTGCTAAATTAATTTTTCAAAATAGCTATCCAGTATTTTATCAGCAACTTCTTCCATACTTATGTTATAAGTTCCTGATTCCATACGGCTCTTTATATCATTTATTTTGTCTGTTCTAATATCCTGTGTGCTTGCGATTGCTTGTTTTGCAACCTGACAATCCTTTGCAGTTCTTGATATTTCAAGTTGATCTGCCGCCTTAGTCCCTGCCGCTTTCATTGTTTTTTGTACCGCATTTGTCTGATATACCTGTGAAATTTTGTTATATGCATCTATACGCATTGTTTTCACCACCTGTTCTAACCTTTACATATTTCTTATATTTTATTTATCGGACGTTTTGCACTTTACATTATAGTTAATTTTGTTTTTTTATATTTTTTCTGGAAATAATTTACTTTTTCTTTTTGGGCGTGAAAAAGACCATTGTAAAATTTACAACAGTCTTTTGATACTCAATTCATTTTGTATTATATATATAACTGGAAAGCTTCCGTTGCTAATACTTCATATCTTTTAAAACATCACAGAAATCAAAGGTAGCAAAATAATCTTTCGGTTCTTCCCCACGGCGGATTAACTGAACGGATCCGTCTTCTTTTAATAACAATTCCGCAGATTTTAATTTTCCGTTATAGTTATACCCCATTGCGAATCCATGGGCACCGGTATCATGAATTACCAGAAGGTCTCCTATATCTATCTTAGGAAACATACGGTCTATAGCAAATTTATCATTATTTTCGCATAATGATCCTGTAATATCATACTTATAATCATTTGGTTCATTTTCTTTACCCATTACGGTAATATGATGATATGCACCATACATGGCAGGCCTCATAAGGTTAACAGCACAGGCATCCAGCCCAATATATTCCTTGTAGATATGTTTTTCATGCAGAACGGTTGCTACCAGATGACCATAAGGAGCCAGCATATATCTTCCTAACTCTGTATAAATTTCCACATCACCCATACCGGCCGGTACCAATACTTCCTCAAAAGCCTTGCGTACGCCTTCTCCGATTTCCATAATATCATTCTCAGGCTGATCCGGTTTATAAGGAATTCCTATTCCACCGGACAGGTTAATGAATTTAATATGAGCGCCTGTCTTCTCCTTTAGCTCAACAGCCAGTTCAAATAATATCTTTGCTAATGCGGGGTAATATTCATTGGTAACCGTGTTGCTTGCCAGAAATGAATGGATACCAAATTCTTTTGCACCAAGGCTCTTTAATTTTTTATATCCTTCAATCATTTGCTCTTTTGTAAATCCATACTTTGCATCACCGGGATTATCCATTATACTATTGCTTATTTTAAATAAACCGCCGGGATTATATCTGCAGCAGATCGTTTCCGGAATTCCTGCTGTCTTTTCCAAAAAATCGATATGGGTAAAATCATCCAGGTTAATAATAGCATTTAATTCTTTTGCTTTCATAAATTCTTCCGCCGGAGTGGCATTGGAAGAAAACATAATATTATGGCCTTTGATTCCTAGTGCTTCTGAAAGCATTAATTCTGTCAGGGAGGAGCAGTCCGTTCCACAGCCTTCCTCATTTAAAATTTTAATAATAAATGGATTCGGTGTAGCTTTTACCGCAAAATATTCTCTGTATCCTTTATTCCAGGAAAATGCCTTTTTTAACTTTCTTGCATTCTCGCGTATTCCTTTTTCGTCATAAATATGAAACGGTGTAGGATATTGTTTCGTTATTTCTTTTAACTGTTCTAATGTTACGAATGGTTTTTTCATCTTTCGCTCCAATCTGCCTTATAAAAAGGCTTCTATTTTATGGTAAAAAGAATGAAGGTTTTCGCCTTCATTGATTTCGTATATTTATTCATTTTTTTATTATAGAAATCACTATAATATATAATCAAAAAGTTGTCAATTGCTTTTCTGATCTATTTTATGCCGCTGATAATTTTTTGTCTTTTAACAATGCTATAACTTGTATCAATATTACATATTTATTAATACATAGATAGTTTTATAATACAGCTGCTTATATACTTTCCTCCATTGGGATTATGGTATAATTTTTCCTCATTTTAACACATTGAATGAAATCATGAATATCTTTGAGAACATAGTCAAAATTCATACCAATATGTATAGAAGTTGCATGATGGGCATCCGAACCTCCGGTTATCGGTTTATTATTTTTATTTGCATATTCCACAGCTTTTTGATTATAGATAGGAAGCTGATTACCGGCATTCATAATTTCAACTGCATCCTCATATTCCGGAAATAACCGGATTTCAGAAATATAATCCGCTTTACGAAATGGATGTGCATGTACAAACAATCCACCCTCTTCCCGTATTCGCCTGAAATGTTCCGGAATGTCCCAGTTTAGAATATCCGGATTCTTAAGCAGCCACTGCTTATCCAGACCATAAACTAAAAAGTCGGTTCCGCAAAAACTTTCTTCCCAGCCAAATAAGACGGATATCCCTATTTTTTCCCCTTCTTCTAAGGCATGCTCGTAACCTAAGACAAATCTTTCTATCCTTTCTTCCCAAGGTAAGTTTCTTGGTACGGAAGAATTACCATTAAAAAAATGGTCTGTTATTATTATTCCCGTATATCCTAATTCCTTATATAACCTGGCCTGTTTAGCCCCGCTCATGGAAGCACAGGCACTTGATTCCGACGTATGCACATGAGTATCGTATTTATACATTATCTGATTATCTTCTTTCCCTGTTTTATTTCTAACTGAAACTATATCACAGTTTTTATACTCGTTTTATAAAATCCTCATTACCGAACTTAGTTTAGCATAAATATATGTCGAATTCAATCCTTGCTGTAATATATCAATAGCTTCCTGCTTTTTTGTTCTTATTTTGTGAATGTTTATGTACTATAGAATGTACATTACTAACTGTTTTAATCATTTAACGTCTGTTAAGCCATTTGCTGCCAGGCTTTATTTAATAGGAAATTGGTACTTCCTACGAACATATGATTGTTCAAAAAACTGGATTTCCCACAAAAGATATGTTACAATATTTCTAATTGCTTAAATCAGCCGTAAGAAACAAACTGCTGGTTTCTTACTGTTTGCGTGCATACTTGCATCGATACAAAACCAGTACGGCAGATTCATATTATTTAAGAGAGGATTCGAATAATGGAACAATATACAGGAAGTCAAATTGTAGTTTTGGAAGGTTTAGAGGCTGTCAGGAAGCGGCCGGGAATGTACATCGGAAGTACCGGTTCCAGAGGTTTACACCACTTAATCTGGGAGATTTTAGACAACGGAATTGATGAACATCTGGCAGGTTTCTGTACACAAATTAATATCATTCTGCAAAAAGACGGCGGCATTACCATTCAGGATAACGGTAGAGGTGTGCCTGTAGATATTCATCCGACTAAAAAAATTCCTACGGCACGTGTAGTTTATACGATTCTCCATGCCGGCGGTAAATTCGGTGGTTCTGTTTATAAAGTATCCGGTGGACTTCATGGGGTAGGTGCTTCGGTTGTAAATGCACTTTCCAGCCGAATGATTGTTGAAATCAAACGTGACGGTAAGATATACCGGGACGAATATCAAAATGGTGGACATCCTGCCATAGAACTTGTGGACGGTTTACTTCCCGTAGTTGGTAAATGCAATAAAAGTGATACGGGAACCAAGGTTATTTTTTACCCTGACGAAACAATCTTTGAAACCGTTGAATTTAAAGCGGATACCATTAAGAAAAAATTAAAAGAAATAGCTTTTTTAAATAAAAACCTGTTAATTCATTTTACCGATTTAAATACCGGCGAAGAAGCCTCCTATCAGGAGGAATTCGGAATTAAAAGTTTTGTTTCCTATTTAAACAGGGAAGCAACTCTGCTTCATGCCGAACCTATATATGTAGACGGAACCAGCGGGGAGATAGAAGTTGAAGTAGCCTTTCAATATACCGATACTTACACAGAGCAGATTAATGCTTATTGTAACCGAATCAACGTAGTGGATGGAGGTACTCTGGTAACCGGTTTTAAAACTGCACTTACCAGAGTCATGAACCAATACGCCAGGGAACTGGGTATTTTGAAAGAGAAAGATGAGAATTTTGACGGAAAAGACATCCGAAACGGTTTAGTTGCGATTATCTCCATTAAACACCCGGATCCCCAGTTTGAGGGCCAGACGAAAACCAAACTTGGCAATACGGATGCGAAAAGTGCCGTAGATGAGGTATTTGCGGCTGAAGTACAGCGCTATTTTGATAAAAATGTAGAAGTTCTTAAAAGTATACTGGATAATTCCATGAAATCCTATGCCGCCAGAAAAGCCGGTGATAAAGCCCGCACCGCTGTTATGAAACAATTATCCGACGTAGACACCAGAAGTAAACTTGCCTCCTGCTCTTCCAAAAAGCCGGAGGAGTGTGAAGTTTATATCGTCGAGGGTGATTCTGCGGGCGGTACCGTAAAAACTGCAAGAAACCGCAGAACCCAGGCCGTACTTCCCTTACGCGGCAAGATTTTAAATGTGGAAAAGTCCTCCTTGGAAAAAATCCTGTTAAATAATGAAATTAAATCCATGATTGCCTCCTTTGGCTGTGGTATTGGGGATGAATTCGATATTAATAAACTCCGTTACGGTAAAATTATAATATTAACCGATGCCGATGTGGACGGAGCTCATATAAGTACCTTACTCCTTACTTTCTTTTATCGTTTTATGCCGGAGCTGATATTAGAAGGCAAGGTATTTCGCGGTCTTCCGCCGTTATATAAAGTCGACTATGAAACCACGGTGAAAGGCAAAAAGAAAAAGCAGTCAGAATATCTTTTTAATGACTTTGAATTGGAGAAATTCCGTAAGAAAACAGAAAATAAAATAGTTAGCCTGCAGCGGTACAAAGGTCTTGGTGAAATGGATGCCAATCAGTTATGGGAAACCACCTTAAATCCTGATACCAGAATCCTTGCCCAGATTACCATCAGTGATACCGTGGAAGCGGATGAAATCACCAACACGCTAATGAGCAGCAATGTACCGCCAAGAAAAACATTTATTCTGGAAGAAGCTAAATATGCAAATCTGGATATATAATCCAGATACCTGAAAAATGTTGTACAGATATTTCGAGACAAAAAGATGGTAACTGGACCTTTTCTGTCTTTCATATCTATGTATTTGCTTACCTTACATTTACTACATTCATATGGTCGGCGCAAAAACATAAAAATGAAATCATGAAAATGTAAATTAGCTTACCAACCCTCTAAAATATCTGAAAAACAGGTTAATAATTCCAAGATTAATGAGATTAGATAATTGCGAAACTCCAATATTGTATCTATATATCATCCAATTGATACAATTTTAGAGCTGAATCTTGCCCGGAGGGCAACTGAAGCTATAAAATTCGTATCAATTGGATAGTATATTCGAAAAACTACATAGTTTCCCAATTACCTAAGAATAATCATATATAAAGGAGAATTTATGAGTAAGAATACGGAGAATATTATACAGCTGGATTTTTCAGAAGAGATGAGAAATTCCTATAGAGATTATGCCATGAGTGTAATTATTGCCAGGGCACTGCCGGATGTCAGAGATGGCCTAAAACCGGTTCAGAGACGCATCCTCTATGCCATGAGTGAGCTTGGCTTAGACCCCAAAAAACCCCATAGAAAAAGCGCACGTATCGTGGGTGATACCATGGGTAAATATCACCCCCATGGTGACAGTTCCATCTATGAAGCATTGGTAAGAATGACAGAGGACTACTCTCTTTCTATTCCTTTGGTAGACGGCCATGGTAATTTTGGTTCCATTGATGGGGACGGAGCCGCAGCGATGCGTTATACGGAGGCCCGTTTATCTTTAGGTGCGATGACCATGCTGGATCATCTGGAAAAAGGTCTTGTGGAGTTTATCCCAAACTTTGATGACAGTGAAAAAGAGCCAACCGTACTTCCTGCCATGATTCCCAATCTGCTGATCAACGGTACTACCGGTATAGCCGTAGGTATGGCTACCAATATACCGCCTCATAATCCAGGCGAAGTAATTGACGGTGCTATTGCTTATTTGGATAACCCGGATATCTCCATAGAAAAATTGATGAAATATATTCCGGCACCGGATTTTCCGACAGGTGGTTCCATCATAAATCAAAGTGACATACGGCAGATTTATGAATCCGGAGAAGGAAAAATCCGCATCCGTTCTAAAATAGAAATAGAAAATGGCGAAAATGGCCGTAAGAATATAGTAATTACCGAAATCCCTTATACCATCGCCGGTAATAAAACCAAACTGGTTGAAAGCTTAGTTTCCATGATGAAAGATAAAGTTTTCGATGAAATCTTTGATGTAAGGGATGAATCTTCAAAAGAAGGGATCCGCATCGTTGTAGAAGTAAAAAAAGACCGTGATATTGATAATTTATTAAACGGCTTGTATAAGAAAACTCCTATGGAAGATACCTATGGAGTAAACCTTCTTGCTGTAAAAGAACAGCAGCCCATTGTTTTCAATTTAAAAAGTATTCTGGAAGAATTCATTCGTTTCCAGGAAGAACTTTATACCAAAGAATTCAGGCATCTGTTAGAAAAAGCGGAAAACCGCCTGGAAATTGTAGATGGTTTAATCCGGGCTACGGATGTAATTGATCTGATTATTGAGATTTTAAGAGGAAGTTCTTCTATAAAACAAGCGAAAGCCTGTTTAACCAATGGGGACATTACGGATATCAAGTTTAAAACAAAACAATCCGAAAAAGAAGCTTCTACTCTTAATTTTACGGACCGCCAGGCAGATGCCATACTGGCTATGCCTTTAAGTAAGTTAATCGGTTTGGAAATACTGAAACTACACGAAGAGAATGATTCCCTGCTCAGTAGTATAGCCGAATATAAAATGATTCTAGGAGATGTGAATGAACTCAATAAAGTCATTAAAAATCGTCTGAAAGAGTATAAAAAGACATTTAATATTCCAAGAAGAACTCAGTTAGATAATGTGGATGTGAGTACCGGATATGTGGAGGAAATAAAGATTGAGGATATTTATGTACTGATTGACCGTTTCGGCTATACCAAATCAGTGGATACCTCCAGTTTCTCCCGTGCTTCAGAAGAGAATCTAAAAGAGTTTGCCCATATCATACTAATGAAAAATAACGATAAATTATGTTTATTTACTGCCGAGGGCAATATGTACCAGGTAAAAGCCGGTGCTATCCCAAAATGTAAAATAAAGGATAAAGGTGTTTTGATTCAGACTTTATGTAAAGTTGATAAGGAAAACATCTTAATGTACACCTCCTTTGAACAGTTATTTGAGTCCCAATTAGTTTTCTCCACCAAATCCGGTTATATCAAGCAGGTATCCGGAGTAGAATTTGAAACGAACCGTTCCGTAATCGCCGCAACGAAACTGGATGACGGTGATCAGATCGTAAATGTCATCAAACTAAGTGCCGGAGAAATTTTATCAGGTGACCGAAAAGTAATTCTACTTACGGAAAAGGGATTATCCCTCGGATATTCTCTTGACGAAGTCACAGAAATGAAAAAAACCGGACGAGGAGTCAAATCCATAGACTTAGAAAAAAATGATACGGTTGCTTTTACTGCTGTTGTAAAACCTACTGACGAAACCTTTGTATTTAACGGTAAGGAATTAAGTGTTAAGAAAGTCCGTAACCGCAAGCGTGGTCAGAAAGGACAGAAAGCGCAGCTATAATCAAACATTTGAATAAATTCTATCTAAGATAATGTGGTATTATATAAAAATGGTTCAATACGAATAATCCGAAATTTATGCCCGGATTATGATATTGAACCATTTTTTGTCTTCTACTTTTTTAGTCACATCTGGTAAAACACAGGAACCTCTGTTTTTCTTATCTAAAGATGCACCCTCTTATCTGCTTCCCTTATCGTATGGTATACCCTCTGCTCTAGGTGCCTGAGAATTTCTGGAGGAGAATGCCAGTATAATTAAGGTGGCTATATAGGGAATCATTTTATAAACTTCATTGGATATTGGCAGATCCTTTAATACCGGAATTCCTGAGTAAGCGGAGGCAAATGTTTTCATAATTCCAAAGAAAAATGCCGCTACAATAATCCGTTTTGTTCTCCATTGTCCAAATATTAATACTGCCAGTGCCAGAAAGCCGTAACCGGCAACACTTGCATTAAAGTTGGTGGAAGTCGGTACGATAAATACCAGACCACCGATACCGGCTAATATACCGGATATAATGACACCTGCGTAACGGATTTTGTATACATTAATACCTACGGAATCGGCCGCCTGAGGATGTTCCCCGCAGGCACGTAACCTTAAGCCAAATCTTGTATGATTAATCACTATTTCCGATAATATGGCTATACCAATACCTAAGTAAGTGGTAATATAGCTGTTTCGAAACAGCAATGGTCCTAATACGGGGATATCTCCTAATACAGGTACCTTTGCGATATGAAAAGTATCCTGAAAAGGAATCTGCTGTAAACCCTGTACCATTCTGGCGACAAAGATAGCAAAAGCCGGTGCAAATAGATTCAGGGCAGTACCGCTGATCGTCTGGTCTGCTTTCAGATTAATGGAAGCAAATGCATGGAGCAGGGAAAAAACTGCTCCGGACAGTCCGGCTATCAATACCGCTAAAAGTAATAAAATCTGTCCGCTCATACGGGTCTCAAAAATATGGATAAAAGCAATACTGATAAAACCGCCTATAATCATGATTCCTTCCAAAGCAATGTTAACGATACCGCTTCTTTCCGAAAACATTCCCCCAAGTGCAACAATTAACAGAGGAATCGCAAAAAACATTGTCTGCTGTACAATAAAATATATAATATCCATCAGCTTTCCTCCTTTGCTTCACCGGCGGTTTTGCGGGCAAGTTTTCCGATAATGCTTTTAAATAACAGAGCAAAAGCACCGCAATATATGATAGCTGAAATAATGATATCAATTACTTCCGGTACAAAATTATATAACTGCGTATTATTACCGCCAACTGTTATATGGGCGATAAACAAACCTGCAAATAAGATACCGATTGGGTTACTCATACCAAGCAATGCCACGGATATACCGTTAAAACCCTGAGGGCTAATACATCCAGAACCTGCAGATATTTTCCCGATCCGGCAAGATATAACAAACCTCCGCCAAGACCGGAGAGAGCTCCTGCAATTACCATGGATAAGACTATATTTCTCTTTGCATTAATACCCGCATACTTACTTGCACTGGGGCTGTGCCCGCAGGCTTTTAATTCATATCCGAATATGGTTTTATTTAATATAATATAAATAAGAATCACTATTAAAATAGCTATAAATATACTAATATTCATATTGGTAGAACGGAATAACACATCCAGGCCGGCCTTCGGTATTATTGCTGACTTAGCTACCGGCACGGATTGGTTTTTAATCGGATCATGCACAAATTTAACAATTAAAATATTAACTAAATACATTCCGATATAATTCATCATAATAGAAGTAATTACTTCATTTACATTGGATATGGCTTTTAAAATACCTGGTACCGCTCCCCAAAGCGCTCCTGCCAAAGTTGCGCCGAGAAGTGCTACGATCCAGTGGATACCGGGAGGCAAAAAGGTCCATTTTACACCAATATAAATTGCCCAGAAAGCTCCGAATGTAAACTGTCCCGAGGAACCAATATTAAATAACCCGGTTTTAAAAGCAAAACCGACTGAAAGACCGGTTAGGATAATCGGTGTAGCCAAGTAAAGAACTTGTCCGAGTCCTGCCATCCCATCTGTAAAACCTCCCATAAGAATCATCCAGAATGCCGGGAAAGCCTGTTTGGCATTACTAAAGAGAAGAATGATAAGCCCAAAGATAAGGCCGGCAGCTATGGCCATGAGGGAAGCAAAAAAGCTTTTACTGCCTTTACTATTCCAAAAATTATGCTTCTTTTTCATGCTGTATACTCCTTTTTGAGCCGGACATATAAAGTCCTAATTCCTGTACGGAAACTGTTTTAGGATCCAGGTCAGCTACAATTTCCCCTTCGTAAATTACCAGAATCCGATCACTGACTTCCATTACTTCATCCAATTCCAGAGAGACTAAGAGGACAGCTTTTCCTTTATCCCTCTGATTAATTAACTGTTTATGAATATACTCCGTAGCTCCGATATCAAGGCCTCTGGTGGGCTGTACCGCAATTACGATATCCGGATTGCGGTCCAATTCCCTGGCAATGATAACTTTCTGCTGATTACCTCCGGACATATCCCGAACGATGGAATCTTCTCCCTGACCGCTTCTGATATCATATTGATCAATTAATTTCCTTGCATATTCCCTGACAGCATTAAAACGGATCATACCTTTGTTTTGAAACCTTGGTTCAAAATAAGTCTGAAGTACGATATTTTCCTGCAGATTATAATCCAGTACCAGACCGTGTTTATGCCTGTCCTCCGGAATATGAGCCAACCCATCCATACATTTTTTACGTATTGATTCCTTCGTAATATCTTTACCGTTTAAAGTTACTTTCCCTGATTGAATCGGGATAAGTCCTGTAATGCCATAAACCAGTTCCGATTGCCCGTTACCGTCTATCCCGGCAATACATACAATTTCTCCTTTTCTTACCTGGAAGGAGACATCATTGACGATATTTTTATGGGACGATCTGGATACAACCGTAAGATTCTTAACTTCAAGAGTTACTTCTCCGGTTTTTAATTCCGGTTTGTCCAGATGAAAGTTTATCTTTCGGCCAACCATCATCTCTGACATCTCTTCTTTCGTAGCCGTTTCCACATCAATGGTACCGATAAATTTACCCTTTCGCAATACGGTGCAACGATTGGCTACCGCTTTAATTTCATTTAATTTATGGGAAATAAAGATGATGGACTTGCCCTCATCTACTAAATTCTTCATTATTTTCATTAATTCTTCGATTTCCTGAGGTGTCAATACTGCCGTCGGCTCATCAAATATTAAAATATCATTATTGCAATATAGCATTTTAAGAATTTCAACCCGCTGCTGCATACCTACCGTAATATCTGATATGTAAGCATCCGGGTCAATTTTTAACCTATAATGATTACTTAAATCCATTATTCTTTTTCTGGCTTCCTCCATTTTAAGAAAGCCGCCTTTTACCGTTTCCCTGCCTAATACTATGCTTTCCAATACGGTAAAATTATGAACCAGTTTAAAATGCTGGTGAACCATTCCAATACTTAAGTTGTTGGCATCATTAGGATTGTTGATTTTTGCCGGTTTGCCGTTAATCTTAATCTCTCCGCTCTCTGCCTGGTATAAACCGAATAATATACTCATCAAGGTGGATTTGCCTGCACCGTTTTCTCCTAAAAGTGCATGGATTTCGCCCTTTCCAACACATAAGGTAACATCATCTAAAGCCTTAAAATTACCAAACACTTTCGTGATATGATTCATTTCAATAACATATTCCATTGCAGTCCTCCTGGCATGTTTAAAATGAGGCTGCTGCAAAATAGTATAAAAACATAATATAGTTTTGCAACAGCCTTATTTTATTCTTATCCTTTTTCCTTATTGAACTACGTTAACAGCTACATTTTCAACCGGAACGCCACTTGCATCTTTTGCTACGGTATCATTGCCAATTGTTATTTCTTTCTTAACGATTTTATCATAAATTGCATCATAATCTGCCTGTGTAAATTTCTCAAACTTAGAAGATTTCATAGGAAGCTGAACACCTTCGCTGCTTGCATTTAAAGTAGCAGTGGTTCCGCCAGGGAATTTATTGCTATAAAAACTTGCAAGGGCATCGGATACGGATTTGCTCAAATTCTTCATAGAGGAGGTGATTACGGTATCGGATTCGGATGACTGGTCAACGTCAACACCGATAACCTTTTTACCTGCTGTTTCAGCAGCTTTCATAACAGAGTTACCAACTGCACCGCCGCAGGCAAATATAACTTCGGTTCCTTCATTATACCAAGCTGCCGCTTTCGCCTGATTATCCGGTGTAGCATCAAAATTACCGACATAGGTATATTGAATCTGTACATCATCCTTTGCCAAACCTAATTCTTTAGCTGCATAATCTGCTCCCTGAATAAAGCCATATCCATAACGGATAACGGCAGGTACTGCCATACCGCCCATAAATCCCAGTTTTTTATAACCTTCTTTTACAATTGCATAACCGGCAAGAAAACCTGCTTCTTCTTCCGCATAGAAGATGGAGTAAGTATTATCTTTGATATCATAGTTGTAATCACCGCTATGAGGTGCACCGTCTAAGATAATAAATTTCACATCCGGATATTTCGTTTGAGCTGTGAAAACCGGAACTTCAAATAAATAACCTGGACATACGATAATCTTTGCACCGGCTTTTACCGCTAAATCCATGGATGCAAGATAAGCATCGTCGGACTTTTCTGTTGGTTTATAATATTTATAAGTTAAATTATTTGATTTTGCATAAGCTTCCACACCTTCCCATGCACCCTGATTAAAGGACTTATCATCTATGGTACCGATGTCTGTAATTAAAGCAACTTCATATTTGCCGGAATCATCTCCGTTATTCGCAGCAGTATCTGTTGTATTTGCTGTTGTATTTGCTGTCGTATCTTCTGCCGTGGCACCTGCTTCATTCGTAGCAGTGTTTCCGGCATCTCCCGTATTATTTCCTTTTGTTCCGCACGCTCCTAAGGATAGTAATACTGCTGCCAATACTACACTTAATAATTTTTTTGTTAACTTCATGTTGGTTCCTCCCAATAATTATTTTTTATACCTTTTCTTTACTCCTGTGTTACCTGGTCATTCCTTCATTATTTTATCCCGAAAATTGGTTTATCACTCTCCTCTTTTATGATTCTTATACTATCAAACCTGTTTTACCCAGATTATTGCAAAACAACCCATTAAGCTCCATACCGTTTCGCAATTACCTATTTCTGTTTGAATGTCAAGCAATCTCCAATGCTATTTTCATCATATTTTGAAAGCTGTTTTGTCTCTCCTCAGCTGTGGTTTCTTCACCCGTTACTAAAGAATCGGAAATAGTGCAAATAGCAAGTGCATTTTTACCAGCCCTTGCAGCATTCATATAAAGAGCTGCCGCTTCCATCTCAACACATAGGATGCCCATTTTACTCCACTTCATAGTCCCTTTAGAATCATCATAAAAAGTATCGGAGGACAGGAAATTACCGACTTTATAATGGATTCCCATTTCTTCCGTTACGTCTACGGCTTTTTTTAATAAATCATAGGACGCTATTGGTGCATAGGTTCCCGGTAATTCAAACTGGCTAACATAATTGGAATTCGTACAGGCACCCATGGCAAAAGCTACATCCCTTACTTTTAAATCCTGATTTAGGGAACCTGCAGTACCAATACGGATAATATTATCAACATCATAAAAATTGAATAGTTCATAGGAATAAATTCCGATGGAGGGCATCCCCATACCGCTTGCCATAACAGAAACCGTCTTGCCTTTATATTTACCGGTATAGCCGTTAATTCCACGAACCGAATTTACTAATACGGCATCTTCCAAAAAATTCTCCGCAACAAATTTAGCTCTTAACGGATCTCCCGGCATTAAGACCGTTCTGGCAAACTCTCCTGTCTTTGCTGCTATATGTGGCGTTGGTATACTCATATTTTTTTCCTCCTAATACTCTTTCGCTAATTTTCCCTTTATCAGGTTAATAGCGGAACTGGTGCCGATTCTTGAACATCCTTCGTTAATAAAGGTTTCCAAATCTGCTACACTTTTCACACCGCCGGCTGCTTTTATCCTCACATTGGGGCCAATGTTTTCTTTAAATAATCTGACATCCTCTAAAGTTGCACCGCCTGTACCAAAACCTGTAGAGGTTTTTATAAAATCAGCACCCGCATTGGTGACGGCGTGGCACATGGCAATTTTCTCTTCACGGGTAAGATAACAGGTTTCTATAATTACCTTTAGAATTTTATCTCCCACAATTTTTTTTAAGAATGCGATTTCGTCTTCTACCTTCTTATAGTCCCCATTCTTAACATCCGTAATATTGATAACCATATCGATTTCCTTAGCGCCATCCTCTAATGCCTGTTCACATTCAGCAGCCTTTGCAATGGTGGTACTGTATCCCAAAGGAAATCCGATTACCGTGCAAATATTCAGCTTATCACCATATTTATCATGGATCCTTTTTATATAGCAGGGCGGTATACAAACGGAAGCAGTTTTATACTCCAATGCTTCCTCACATAGATTTTGAATATCTTCCCAGGTAGCTATAGCTTTTAACTGTGTGTGATCAACATAATGTAACATTTCTGATTCTTTCATTTTTTCATCCTTTCTTGTGTTTAAACTCTCCTAATAAAGTAATGTTTATAGTAACAAAAGATATGTTTATTAGGCTGATGCCAGAATTATATTATAGTATGTGTTATGTAAGTTATATATTTCATTCTCAAAATATTTTTTAATTAAACTGGTAAACTGTAAACCTTAAATCTTAAACCTTAAACCTTAAACCTTATTACTTTCAACTTTAAAAATGTATTTTTTCTACTTATATACTAACACTTTTCATGATTTCGGTCAATAATATTTTGTTTTACTTTTAACATTTTTCCTGTTTGATTTGTCACATTATATCACTATTCTGGATATTTTGTTACATTTCTAAAATTGTTAGATAATTATTGAATCAATAACACAAAAATGTTATAATGCTAACATATAGTCGAAACTCTTTCGTTAATTAACGTATTGAAAACCATGGAGTCAGGAGAGAATTATGGGCAAAAAGGCTGATCGTATGAATCGATTAATTGATATCATTAAGTCTAAAAACGGAGCTTCCGTTAAGGAACTTGCATCTTTGTTAGGGGTTTCCGAAATGACTATAAGGCGGGATTTAATCGTATTAGAACAAAATAATATCGTTAATAACGTTTATGGTGCCGCTATCTATAATCCTGCTTATAAACAGGAACAACCCGATTCCTCCTATGAACTTTCCAATGCGAAAAATACGCAGGATCTTGAGAAAAGCAAAATCGGTGCCTTTGCTGCTTCCATGATTAAGCCGGGTGATATTGTCGTTATTGATACCGGATCTACCACGGAGATGCTTGCAGAAAATATAGACGATACTCTGGAAGCAACTATTTTATGTTATAATGCTAACATTTTAAATTCATTAAGATTAAAGGAGAATCTTTCACTTATATTTTCCGGCGGAAGATACCACCCTAAAACCCAGATGGTGGAAAGCGCGGAAGGAATAGAATTAATCCAAAGTATGCGGTTTACCAAGGCCTTTATCTCTGCGGCAGGAATCCACCACAACTTAGGCGTTACCTGCGTATATCATTATGAGATACCACCCAAAAAAGCGATTATGCAATCTTCTTTAGAGAAAATTCTAATACTGGATTCCACGAAATTTGACCAGGTAAAACCGGCTTATTTTGCAAATCTGGAAGATTTTGACGTAATTATTACGGATTCTTCCATTCCCGAGGAGTGGAAAAAAGAAATTGAGAATTTAAAGATACAATTATATATGGTATAACGAACAAAGTGTCAGCAGGCTGACACTTTCGCGCCCGAGCGGATTGATTGCAAAGCAATAAATTCCTTTCCGCGAAATGCGCATCCCCGGAGGGTTTTTATCTCATAGGATGAACTTTCTATGAGATAAAAAAGAGTAGTTTTGATTATCCTTAACAAAAGATAGTCATTACTACTCACATTAATATATATCGTTATTATTTAATTATTCTGCTGATTCTAAGCTGGTCAAATATTCATCGAACTCTTTTTCCTGCTCGTCATAAAAAACATCAATAGACGGTAAATTAAGTGCAAAGAACAATCCAAGTAATGTCTTAGCATCAAAATCAAATGTTCCGCTGGCAGTTCTGATTCTTACATCAGTTTTACATTTGGATGCCTCTTTATTAAAGGCATAAAGATCATTAGCAGTTTTAAAGATAATTGTTTTGCTTTTCATAGATATCACACTCCCATCTAAATTATAATAGTATCATATAATATTTTCCTGATTATAACAATTTCTTCTTTGTATAAAATAGATATAAATTTAGTGCAAATTTTGGTAATGTCCTACAATAATATATCCGTATTTCTGTTATAATTCTTCAGATGAAAAGTGCCTTAATCCAGACTTTATCTTTTCACAAGATCCCTTATGCAGTTTTATGTATTTCCGTATAATTACAGTATAATATCATGTTATTTAGAAGTCAATATAACATGATTAATTTATATAATATCAAATGATAGCAGATTAGCTCAACTCTGCTCTGATAGCCAGTGCATCGGAAACATTTCTGGTTGTTATATTATAAATATCGTTTTCTAAAAATTGCTTAAGAACCCTTTTCTCATTCACTGTCCAGGCAGAGCATAAAATTCTATTCTCTTTTAAATATGTAAGTAATGATTCCGTACACAAATGATAATCAATATTGATGCACTTAATCTCATATCTGGAGGTTTCAAGTGCTGCTTTGATTAATCCATGATATAAAAAATCTTTATTGTCTGATCCACAAACCTCATCTAACTCAGGAAATAATATTTCTATATTTAAAAATACATCAACTTGGGGCAATTTATTATTTCCTTTTTCTATCAACATCAAATCCACATTTCCCGAATAAATCAACTGATTATTAACACCGATTTTTTCTGCTAACTTGTAGATTTCAATTTCTAATTCTTTCTGCTTTAAATCACAATTTATCTTTTTATCCGGATATTCCTTTAACATATAAAAAGCTGTCTCTAAAAGAGGGGCTTCGTTATCTGCTTCATCATGAGACAGGACCAGAATACCTTTCCCATTTTTCTGCACGTCCACTTCCAAACAGTCTGCTTTACTGTTCAGTGCATATTTAATGAATTCTATGGAATTATCATTTGTCCGATCGCAACCGGAATGAGCCGTTATTAAAGTCATTTTATTTACTCCTTTTTTTTCATTTGATGGTGTATAAATTGATGACATATAAATATATCAATTTATTGGTAAATTTATATAATATTATTATAAACTTATAATCATTTGTTGACAACTCCCTTTAGAAACGATACCATATTTCTGACATCTAAAATAACTTTAGGGATCTCATAGCTTCAGTTGCCCTATGGGCAAAATTCAGCTCTGAAATTGTATTAATTGCATGGTATATTGATACAATGATGGTGCTTCCCAATTGCCTGATACTATAATTCCCGGAAAGGAAAATATGAAAGAGATACAGACTTTAACCGGAACTCTGGATAGGGGATTCGTTGGAAACATCACCTACAATTTTAACCTGGAATCCTCCTATGATAAATTATATATCTGTTTAACTTATGATAATGAAAAAATTGAAACCGCAGATAGTTATTACAAGCATAGAATTGAGGAGGCTTATGAAAAGCACTATGGTTTTAAACCAGACGATAATCAACTACAGGATGTGATCGGTTCAATGAAAACAGAAATTCAGCTTGCAGCATTTATAAACGGAAGTTTTGTTGGAAATATCCACATGCCCGGAACGAAAAAAGAAATGATTCTGTCGGAAAAGCTAAGTTCCGATGGCTGTCTTCCCTGCAAAAACATGAAAGGTCTGTTAAAGATCGTAATTAACGCTTTTAGCGTTTTAGAAAACCGTACTTCCTATATACTGCAAATAAAAGGAGAAGAACAGAATGTATAAGCGAGTTGAATTACATAACCATACGGTTGAATCGGATGGAAAAATGACCGTGGATGAATTGGTACAATATTTCCATACCAACAAAATTAATCATTTCTCCTTAACAGATCACAATACCATATCCGGCCATAGAAAGCTAAAAAAAGCAGTTGATTCCTCGGGTTTCCTATGGAGTATATAACCGGATACGAACTTACTTCCTATTATGGCCATATATTATGCCAGAATGTATCCACGTATATCCCCTGGGACGATATCGATAAAAATAATGCAGATATTTTATTGGAACGGGTTCATACCGCAGGAGGTTTGGTTGGTATTGCCCATCCGTTCAGCATCGGAGCACCTATTTCAAACGGAATGCAATTTAGCATGGAGATTCACAATCATCATTTGTTAGATTTTATTGAGATTATTAATAATGCTCACCCAATGATTCCGGACAATTACAAGGGGATACTCTGGTGGGAAAATCTCCTCTTTAACGGGTTTCGGATTGCACCGGTCAGCGGTATGGATTTCCATCGTCCCTGTGACAGGAGTGATTTTTTTACTACATATATTGAAATTCCGGATACTTTTAAAAATAATACTCTTGCAGAACAATTTACGAATGCCATTACAAATTGTAAAACCTGTGTAACAAAAGGACCGATCATAAAAACTAATTTAACAAATAATTCGTTGTTTATAGAACTGCTTTCTAAAGAAGATGGATTTTTAAATGAGATTGACTGTAAAGACCCCCTGTACCTTAAAGTCAAAACAGCCTCTGAGGAAACCGTAGTATCGATTGATAAAAACTTGAGAACAGACATGAATGAACTTATCTCATCAACTGATTCTGTTATTGTTATAGAACTATATAAAGATAAAATAGAATGGCAGAATCTGATAGCAATCGGGGCACCGGTCTTTCTATAAGGAACGATAAAAAAAACGGCAATAAATCCATGTCATACCGGGCTTTAAACCGCGGCTGATTTAGTGTTTAGGGCTACCCGATTCGGGTAACCCTGCCGTACGTGATGAATCAACGGATTTTAACTTTACTTCCTCCTTTTATAAACAGGGGTATCTGCTCAATAGGTGCCTCTACTGAAATGGTCTGTCCACCCGTATAGGTTTCACCGAGCAATAATCAAGCAAAGCCCGCACCGCCTCTTTTGCATATCCATTTCCCCAATGTTGTCTGCCGATTAAATAATAGATTTCTTTTTGATTATGATCATAATTAATTCCGCCAACACCACACCAGCCGATATGGGTGCCATTTTCTTTTAAAGTGATGTTAAAGGAATATTTAAAATCTTCGTTGTAACCTGTGTTATATGAGTCAATTAGCCAATAAAACAAGTTCTTATATTCATCTAATGGCATAACGTCCATATCCAAATATCGGAAAAGTTCTTTGTTTTGCATCAGCTGGAAACACTCCATTAAATCTTCTTCCCTGTATGGCCGGATGATAAGCCGTTCTGTTTCGATTTGCATATTTTTTATTGCCAGCATGGTATTCCCCTTTTAACGTTAATATGTTTTCGTTTATTACTAATTAAGTTTTACAGCCTAAACAGTATTGTATTGTTAGATAATTAATCGTATTTTCCTGTTATTAGTATAATAGACTTAGGAATAACAGACTACCTTAAATATTTTTCATAAAACACATTGAGAAAATAATTATTCATAAAACATTTTATATAATATCTTATTTAAACGGAATAAAATCTCACAATCAATCTATTCCCCATTACAACAATAGATTCAAACCTAAACCCACAACACCGCATAGACTCATGACCAAAATGGGGTTCCATTTCCATTTTCGCAATATCAAAAATGCAATAAGGAATATTCCTGCCCCAAACCAATTGACATTCGCAAATTGTATGGTACTCCCACCAAAAAGTACTAAATGCAGAATAGAGAGGCCCGCTGCAGCAATCAAAGCAACAACCGCCGGCCTCAAGCTGGATAAGACACTCTGCAAAGCAGCAACACCCTTATATTTGTAATACACATAAGCCAGCAGCGAAACAATGATACAGGATGGCAAAATACTGCCAAAGGTTGCAATAATGGCACCTCCAACTCCGGCAATTCGTATTCCTACAAAAGTGGCCGAATTAACGGCAATGGGGCCCGGCGTCATTTCCGCTATGGTTATCAGATCAGTATATTCGCTCATGGTAAGCCAAGCATGTCTCTCAACCACTTGGTTTTGAATCAGCGGCATAGCAGCATATCCGCCGCCGATACTGAATGCTCCGATTTGTATGAAGCTGAGAAAAAGCTGTATATAAATCATTGTCTGCACTCCTTCCTATGCCTATGCAGCTCTTTAAAAATTCCAATCACCGCGGCTGCAAGGATTATATAAATGACATTTAAATTTAGAAAAAAGGTTGCGACAAAAGCCAATACCAAAATTGCTATATTCATGAAAGATTTTTCTTTCAGAACATTCCTGCCCAAACCGCATACTACATCCAGAATTACCGCTGCTACGCCTGCCTGCATACCTTTTAGAACAAGTGCAACATACTGATTACATGCAAATGCGGCATAAAAAAATGAGATGACCGATAAAATGATCATGGGCGGCAGAATAGTACCCAGAACCGCTATTGCCATACCTACGGGACCGGCAAGACGCCAACCTACAAGAATAGCGGCATTGACTGCAATTGCCCCTGGGGACGACTGCGCCAGAGCAGCTAAATCAAGCATTTCCTCTTCCTCTAACCAATGCAGTTCATCGACAAATTTACGTTTCATAAAGGTAATAATTACAAAGCCACCCCCAAAGGTGAATGCACTGATATAAAGGGTACTTAAGAATAGTTTAAATAGCATTTTCGCCCTGTTACAGGCTTTCATTCCGTTGTCCATATTAGCCTCTTTCCTGAGGCTGTTGCAAAATAATAAATATATCGTTCTCGAACCCAGAATCATTTTCACCCAAGTAAATATAAATATTAAATTTTGCAATAGCCCCGTTAAATCGTAGTTGAAATAACAGATTTTTGGTTTTTCAACATACTCTTCCTTTACATTAATCCTATATCTTGCCAATAAATATGTAAAATGCTATTATTTTATTAAATTCATACCATAATTGATATATTAAAGGAGGAATGATTATAATGACAGTTCGTCATATGAAAATATTTATACAGGTTTATCGTACACAAAACATTACGCGTGCTGGGGAATTACTGCATATGACTCAACCGGCGGTAACGAGAGCCATCCATGAGATTGAAAACTATTATGGTGTTTGTCTGTTTGAACGGATTAATAAGCGGCTTTTTGTAACAGAAATTGGGAAGCAGCTCTATGCACAGTCTTTACATATCGTGGATGCTTTTGACATGCTGGAAACAGGACTTCGAAACTGGGATACCTTTGGTGTGCTGCGCATTGGTGCAAGCATAACCTTAGGGAATTTCCTGCTTCCTGAGTTAGTAAGCCAATTCCAAAAAGAACACACTAATATTAAAATACAGGCAACCATAGCAAACGGTACCAATCTGCAAAAGGCATTACTTGATAATCAGCTGGATATCGCTTTAATTGAAGGAGGTGTTTGGGAAGAGGAACTACATACAGAAGCGTTCGATAGAGACCGCCTGGTACTTATACTTCCGCCTGGACACAAATTAATGTCGAAAGAAAAAATTGAGTTGATTGATCTGCTTACCTACCCATTTCTGTTACGGGAAAAAGACAGCAACGGCCGGGCATTTTTAGACAATATTTTTTCCTTGCGCGGTATTACCCTTAACCCAATATGGGAAAGTGCCAGTACACAGGCAATTGTAAAAGCAGTAAGTTTAGGTCTTGGAATATCCTTTCTGCCGGAACAGTTGATTTATCAGGATATTGTTAACGGTGTTATAAGTACCCGGGAGATAACAGATGTAGACCTGACCAGGCAGCACTATCTTGTATGGCACAAAAACAAATATTTAACCAATACCATGATAAGTTTCATATCTTTATGCAAAAGTGTGCACCCGGCGAATGCTTTACCGATAGAATAAACTCCTCTATACTCGGCAGGCTATCCTATCCAGAATATATTCCCTAAATAGTTGTTTCTACTTCACTTTAGTTTCTCCTATTCCATACACTCAATACCACACTGTTAAAAAATCTGACAGTGTCATATATCTCCCAAACCGGGTATATATGGTTTGATTTATTGTCTCCATCCCCCTGCTGGTTGCCGCCTTTAAGCCTAAAATAAAAGCCAACCGGCTGAGAACAAGACCTTATTATACACAAACCAACAAAACAATTCAATCTGCAAGCAGAAAATTAGTACTCTGGTTTCTTGACAATAATGTATGAATATTCCTAATTATTTATCATGTATGCTCCCAGTTACTGTCTTCCAATTAGTGCATACATTTCTCTGATACTGTTTAGGAGTAACTCCCATAATAAGCCGAAACTGTTTAGAAAAATAGCTCTGACTTTCAAAACCACACTGTGCACAGATCTCACTATTGGCAGCGTTTGATGACTTCAACATATCAGCTGCAATAGCAATTCTCCTTCGCATCAGATATCTTATCGGAGTGTCTTGGATAACTGTTGCAAATGTCCTCTGACATTCACGTGCACATATTCCGGCTGCACCCGCAATATGTTCAACTGTTACTTTATTCATGTAATTTTCATTAATCCAGTTCAGCATCTGCTTCAGGCGCTGTTCCTGTATCGTCTCAATCCTGACTGCCTGCTTTTCCTTGTTTCCGTTCAATAACATGATAATCTTCGACATTGCATCCCTTACTGTAAATTCATAGCCTTCCGGCTCCAATTCGCAGGCATAGAACGCTGTATTGAAAAGAGAAATCACTGCCGCGCTGCCTGCATCTCTCAGAGTAAGTGCCCAGGATGATGCGTCTCCCTTTACAAAGGGGCTGACATATTTTTCATCAAACACGCTTCCGGTACGTCCTGATATAACAGACCGGTCAAATACAACAGAGCGGTATCGGCAGGGCAGATCAGTATTACAGATTATTCCATGCAGGACATCTGAATTCACGAAATACCCCTCACCCGGTCGCAGAATATATGAATGATCTGCAAATATGATCTGCACCATTCCCTCATCCAGCACAAACATTTCAAGCTCACTATGCCAATGCAGCGATACTTCACCTCTGATATAATTATGAATATCACCGATGTAAGCATTGCAGGGAAAACCTGGTGTTCCACACTTCATGATTTCTTTTCCTTCATCATTCAAAGGAATTGTTTTAGCGGTCAATAGCATACTTCGTCATCTCCTTGTCCCATATCTAGCATAAATCCTATGAATCCTATGTCTGTCGCAATAATTATATTATATGTCGCAAATCAGAAAGACGCAACGTATTTCATTCGCTATAATTATACTTGCAAGAAATTAATGAAAGTAAATGAAATGGTCAAATGAAAGGATGGTTAAATGCAGTGAAGCATGATGAGAAAAAGAAATTACTTTCCAAGTTGATAGCCGGCATTTCTGAAATGTTTATGCCCCTTATGAATGTACTGTGTGCAGGTGGAATTATGAAAGGTACTCTGCTTATATTAACAACGACCTTCTTTCTTTCTGACAGCAGTGAAACCTATCTCATACTGAATGCAATATCCGACAGCACTTTTTATTTTCTTCCAGTGCTGCTGGCAATTACTTCAGCAAAAACATTCCGCGCCAATCCGTTTTACAGTACAGTAATTGCCCTAATTCTGTTGTATCCATCATTAACAAAGGCTTTTGAAACCGGTACAACTCTTCATTTTTTCAATCTTCCGATTAAAGCTGTAACTTATCACTCCGGCATCATTCCAATTATCATGGCGAGTGCTCTTCTGGCTGTTATGGAGCATTTTCTAGAACGGATACTCCCCGAACTGGTCAGAGGTTTTCTTATCCCGCTTCTCTGTCTCAGTATTGTCAGTTTGGTCACACTTTTTGTTTTCGGACCAATCGGTGCCATAATCGGAGATGCTCTTGCAGCCGGTTATGCATCGCTTTATTCCTTTTCCTCTGCAGCTGCCGGTATTCTGCTCGGTGCACTGATTCAGCCGATGGTAATCTTCGGCTTTCAGTGGGGATTGATTCTTGTAGCAATATATAACATTGGAGTTACGGGGCATGACAGTATTCTTCCGATCATGGCTCCTGCTGTTTTTGCTCAGGCCGGTGCAGCCCTTGCTGTTATGGTAAAAAGCAGAAATATTTCTTTTCGATCATTATGTGCCCCTGCAATTCTTTCTGCACTGTTTGGAATAACTGAACCTGTATTATTTAATATAAATCTTCCCAGAAAGAAGCCTTTCCTTTTTGGATGTTTAGCCGGTGCCGTTGGTGGGCTACTGGCCGGACTTTCCAAAATCGAAACTCCCGCTTTTGTTTTTCCGAGTCTTATAACATTACCGGTCTATTATGGTGATCACTTTATGCTTTATCTGACCGGATGCCTTTCAGGGTTTATGATTGGATTTTTTCTTACAATTCTGACAGTTTCTGATACTGCTATTGACGATACCGGCAATTTATTAAAAGGAGGTCTTAACTGATGTCTCTTCCTATTGTACACAGCTGTGCCAGCCGAACTATGATCTCAAATATGATATATCTGGCTCAGGACAGCAAATGTGACACCTATCGAAAGTTATATCTAAATTATGCACTGCAACTGATTGAACTCACCACAAAGGAGACGCTTATGCAATATAATCATATCGTTTTTGATTTGGATGGAACATTGATTGATACTGAAAATGCAATTTTGAAGACTTGGCAGTATACACTTGAAACATATGGCCTTAAGTATTCTCTTGAAAAACTGCGAATTGTATTAGGAATTCCGACTCTTGATGCCCTTGAACTGCTTGATGCATCTGTAGATCAGGATTTTGAAAATAAATGGATACAAAATTACAGCAAATTCTCTGATCAGGCCGAATTTTTCCCCGGTACAAAAGACATGCTGCACTTTATGAAAAAAAGTGGATTTCATCTTGGCGTTGTCACTTCCAGAAAGAAAACGGAATATGAAAGCTATTTCCGCAAATTCAACCTGGAACAAATATTTGATTTGATTGTCTGTGCAGACGATACACTGCGGTATAAACCGGATTCTGAGCCGCTTCTTTATTATGCAGAAAAGTCCGGTACAACCCCCGATTCATGTATCTATATCGGTGATATGCCGACAGATATTACATGTGCAAATGCGGCTGGTTTTACTTCTGGACTTGTGACCTGGAACCATTCATCTGTTTTAGAGCCTGATGCAGATTATATTTTTTCATCGCCTGAGGATCTGCTGAAGCTGTACAATATATAGGCCTACACAGTAATATATAAATCCGATTCTGGGAAGAAGAATAGGATGAATGGCGATATAAATATCTAGAATCAGATCAGGCCAGTCGTTGGGCTAAGGTTCCATCACAAGAGCTTAGTGATATACTGTTAGAAGAATTTTAAGAACAAGAGAAAACAGACAAGAAAAAGAAGAAGTAATAGAATAACAAAAAAACCGAGTCTGTAATGGCCGCCAAAGTTGTTGCATCTGTGCTCAACAGTAGTGCTTCAGCAGCACAGGGAGGATGTTATCATACCAGGACCATAACTGATACCTTAGGACGGGATTGGAAGATAATGCGTGACAGTTCTATCCATGAACAGACTGCAAGCGGATATGCAAATGATGAACATAAAGTAGAGTTTGTAACTCCTCCATTAAAATATGTTGATATAGAATTATTACAGAACATTGTCAGAGACTTGAAAATTGCCGGTGCCATGGTGAATAGCAGCTGCGGCATACATATTCATGTTGATGGTGCAAATCATACACCTCAATCATTACGGCGCTTAATTAATTTCATGACAGCGCGGCAGGATCTGATTTATGAAGCACTTGAAATAGGCGGTAGTGCCATGAGCATTATAATTCCACCAGATATCATGGTGTTAATCTACACTCCTATTTTTCAAAGGGAACGGTAGAATTTAGACTCTTCAACAGCACATTGCACGCTGGAAAAATAAAAGCTTACATTCAGTTTTGCTTTGCAGTAAGTTAATGGTCTATCAGGAGCACAGAAAAAGTTGTTTTCCGCTCCATGACCGGATATACCACAGAACAAAAAGTGACTATAATATGTAAATAAAAGTGCTATGAAATTGGCTTTTGACGTTTTATTTTATACCGGAATGCGCTCCGGAGAACTCCTGGCACTAACTCCTGAAGATATTCTTCCGGAGAAAAGAATTAATATCTGCAAAAATTATGCAATGGTTAATGGGGTTGAAATGTTTCTGGTTCCAAAGACACCCAGGAGTAAGCGGTGTATTGCTATACCAGATTTTCTTTATGATGAACTTCAGGAATATATGGCCCGACTATACGAGTGCGAGCCGGATAAAAAAATTTTCTACTTTACAAAACACGCTCTGGAAAAAGAAATCAAACGCAAGGCAGAAGTTGCCGGCCTGCCGGTCATAAGGGTTCATGACCTTCGTCATTCTCACGCTTCCCTTCTCATTGAAATGGGTTTTAATATCCTTATGGTATCGCAAAGATTGGGGCATGAAAAAGTTGAGACTACCTGGCAGACATATGCCCATCTATACCCTGACAAGGAGAAGATGTTAGCTTCTCAGCTTAATACAGCAAAGATTAATGGTATAACAGCTAACCTATCATTAGAAGACCAACTTACCAAATTCATGACACAGTTCCAAACCCATATTGCGGAACAGCCGGCTCTTATTGATATAAGCAGTGAAGAAATTATTCGTTGGAATCCGGAAACCAGGGAAAAGACCACTGTCACACAAGAGGAGTTTGAGACTAATGCAATATTGTCCCAAAACATAGAAGCAGACCTTGCCGTAGCTGAAATTTTTCAATCCGGATATTTAGAGATATGTGGCATAGTCTATTGTCTTGCTAGTCGGGGACTGCCAATAAAATATCTGTAGGCCTTGAAATTTCCAAAGACATGATTTATAATAACAATATAAAAGAGCAACCGCCCACAAGGTGGAAGCCCAATTAGAGATTAAGCGTCCTTACGGACACCGCCTATCCTGTTGGCTGACAGGGTAGGCATTTTTACTTTCGCTTATTATTCCTATCTATGTAGGTCAGTAATGCGATCAGGAATGACCCGCCTAAAAATAATATACTTAAGGCCTGGTATGTATCCATATGCATCACCTCCCCTCTTCTGCAAGTTGGGAGGCTTCCACCCTGTACACGGTGCTCATGGAAGATTATAACATGTACCGGCCCATTTCACAATATGCTTTTCTTATGCTTCAAAAAACCTCTGTAAAATTATATTAATGTCACAGCAATGTCACAAGGCAAAAATAAACCTCGAAAGCCCAGTGTTTAGCGGGTTCCGAGGTTTTTTCCAATCACTCAAACTCAATCGTTGCCGGTGGTTTTCCCGTACAATCATAGAGTACTCGATTAATATGTTTCACTTCATTTACAATTCTTGAGGATACTTTGCCAAGTACTTCCCAGGGCAGTTCTGCTGCTTCCGCGGTCATAAAGTCCGTGGTAGTTACGGCTCTTAGTGCTACTGCGTAATCGTAGGTTCTTTCATCACCCATAACACCTACGGAACGCATATTGGTAAGGGCTGCAAAGTATTGGCCGATGCTTCTGTCAAGGCCTGCGTTTGCAATCTCTTCACGGTAGATGGCATCTGCTTCCTGGAGGATTTTGATCTTTTCTTCGGTAACTTCACCGATGATACGGATGGCAAGTCCCGGGCCCGGGAAAGGCTGTCTGAAGACTAACTTTTCAGGTATACCAAGTTCTAAACCTGCTTTTCTTACCTCGTCTTTAAATAATAACCTTAAGGGTTCGATAATTTCTTTAAAATCCACATAATCCGGCAGACCGCCTACGTTATGATGGCTTTTGATTACGGCGGATTTCCCAAGACCGCTTTCGATGACGTCCGGGTAAATGGTTCCTTGTACCAGGAAGTCCACAGTTCCGATCTTTTTTGCCTCTTCTTCAAATACACGGATAAATTCTTCACCGATAATTTTTCTCTTCGCTTCCGGTTCGGATACACCTGCTAATTTATCATAAAATCTTTGCTGTGCATTGACACGGACGAAATTAACATCAAACTGCGTCGTAAATATCTTTTCAACTTCGTCTCCTTCGTTCTTACGAAGTAAACCATGGTCTACGAAGATACAGGTTAATTGCTTGCCGACTGCCTTACTGATCATAACCGCAGCAACGGAAGAATCAACGCCGCCGGATAAAGCACATAAAACTTTTTTATCTCCGATCTTTTCTTTTAAAGCTTTGATGGACTGTTCCGTAAAGGAATCCATTTTCCATTCACCGGTACAATTACATACTTTAAAAAGGAAATTATAAAGCATCTTGGTACCTTCCTGGGTATGGACAACTTCCGGGTGGAACTGTACGCCATATAAACTCTGGGAAGGTTTCTCTAATCCGGCTACCGGACAGGAATCGGAATGGGCAGATATGGTAAAGCCCTCAGGTAATACTTCAACTAAATCCGTATGACTCATCCAGCAAATAGATTTTTCCGTAACATCCCCGAATAATTTTGAATTCTTATTCACCGTTACTTCTGTTTTGCCATATTCCCTGACAGGTGCTTTGGACACCTTGCCTCCTAATAAATAAGTCATTAGCTGGCAGCCATAGCAGATACCCAGAATCGGGATACCTAACTCAAATATCTCCTTGTCGCAGGTAGGCGAGTCTTCTGCATAAACGCTGGCCGGACCTCCGGTAAATATAATACCCTTGGGATTGATTTCTTTTATTTTCTCAAGACTTGTGTTGTAAGGCAATACTTCACAATATACATTACATTCCCTTACTCTTCTGGCAATCAGCTGGTTATACTGGCCGCCAAAATCTAACACAATTACTATTTCCTTATCCACTTGTTTTTCCTCCTAACAGATTCATCGTCGCTTTGTATCTTGTTCTCTAAAATATATCTTATTTTACAACATTTTTTTCATGAACACCAGTACAAAATATATTATTATACTATCAAAATCTGTGCAATATATCTATATTCTATACATAACATAGATTCATTTCCTCCTTTTATAGGTTCTAAACATATCCTCGTTTTCCTAAGTCAAATATAAAAAGTATTCACTTAATAATAATGCATTAGCTATAGTACTAGATGAAAGACACTTCGAGTGAAAACTGAATATTGAGTGAGACACAAGACTAAATATATTGAAAAAATTCCAAATTTTTTCACTTATTTATAATATCCATACTACCTTTTTCTTAATCCACCATTTTAAATGTTGACATAAACTGATATCTATGTTACATTGTAAATAGTGAGTGAATATTTTTAAATTCATTCACTTGTGATATAAAACTGAATAATTGAGAAAAATACTATAAATTACTATATAGATTACTATACAAATACAATGTAAAAAATTATTTTTATTATAATAATGATTTGGATATCAAAGCCATTCAAAGAATATTTCAAAGTATTATTCAAAAGTATATTCATTAGTATATTTTTATAATAAAATGTGTATTTACAATTGCCTCATAAGAAGCGGTTGCAAATGTAACTATACCAGTGTTATGCAATTTTTACTTAAAGGAGGATATTAAATTGGAAGATAAAAAAGCGGATATCTATAATTGTGGGAAAGAATTATTCAGTTCCAAAGGCTTTAAAGATACAAACGTGGCTGACATTACAAAAAAAGCCGGTGTAAGCGTAGGAACATTTTATAACTACTATCCGTCTAAAGAAAAACTTTTTATGGAAATCTTTATGAATGAAAATGTAAAACTAAAAAAACGTATGATGTCATCGGTAAATCCGGAGGACACCCCTCTGGATTTTATCAAAGGGTTTTTATCTATGAATATAGCCGGTATGAAATCTAATCCAATCTTAAAAGAATGGTATAACCGTGATGTATTTAATAAAATAGAAAATTTATACCGTCAGGAAAATGGGAATGATTCCGTTAATTTTATTTATGGCAATTCCTTGGAAATGGTCACCAAATGGCAAGGGGAAGGTAAAATGAGAAGCGATTTGTCTTCTGAACTGATTATGGCTATATTCGCAGCATTGATAAATATTGATACACATAAAGAAGAAATCGGACTGCAATATTTTCCGGAGGTTTTAGATTCCATTACTGAATTTGTAATTAAAGGCCTCATGGACACAGGGAAATAGATTTCTTTATCAAATTTGGCTATTATCTAATAATAATTTTTTGTGACGCATTAGTGAACGAATATTATATTATTCATTCAAATATAAAAAATACATCAATATCTTTAAATCAATAATTTCCGTTTACAATTTGGATATCATTTATCAATGATTTCAATTCACAATTTAGATAACTTTTACCAATGATTTTGATAAAAAGTTAGATATTTTTTGATTAAAGATTTTCAGCTTCCAATCAAATTTAAGTGTATTTAAAAAGCCATATTTAGAAAGGAGAGAAAAACTTGTTTAAAACAGCAGCCATCCGGTCTGCCGGTAAGGGAATGGATACGGATATGTTCCATACAGCATTCGGTAAATATGCAGAAAAGGCGATCAAAGCTGTCAATCAGGAAGCCTGGCGGTTGGAACAACTGTTAAGCTGCTTTATCCCCACAAGTGATATTAGCAGAATTAATCAAAGTGCAGGAGTAAAATGTGAAAAAATAAGCCCGGAGACCTACGAAATACTATCTCATTCCATTCTTTTTTCGGTTTGCAGCAAAGGTATATTTGATGCTACCATTGGACCCCTGGCAAATCTGTGGGATTATAAAAAAACGTCTGAAATTCCGGAGACAGAAAAGATTAAAGAAGTACTTCCTTTTATAAACTATTCTGATCTGTATCTGGATCCTGTGGCTAAAACTGCCGGACTTAAACAAAACGGCCAATGTATCAATTTAGGCGGCATCGGCAAAGGATTTGCCAGCGATAAATTTCTGGAAATATTCCGTAATTACGGTATCACGTCCGCACTAACGAATCTCGGCGGCAATGTAGCTGCTTTAGGAACAAAACCAGACGGCTCCCCATGGAATATCGGCATCCGGCATCCAAGGTTGCCAAACACTCTTCTTGGCATTGTTTCAGTTACAGATAAGGCGGTAGTTACATCAGGGGATTACCAGCGTTATTTTATAGACCGGAAAGGTAAAAGGTATCACCATATTCTGAATCCTGTCACCGGCTATCCTTCCGAGTCGGAACTGATTAGTGTGACTGTTGTTACGGAGAACGGAACAACTGCGGATGCGCTGTCCACCATAATATTTATAACCGGTAAAAATGCAGGTCTGAATATACTAAAGAGCTTTCCGGGAGCTGAAGCAATTCTTGTGGATAACGAATTAACCGTTTACATTACGTCAAACCTCGGAAATTGCTTTCATCCGGTCGATGAAATTAACATTCAAATCATAAGGTAAACTAAATAGTTTAGCAATTACCTGACGATAGTTTAAATACAGGGAGGTAACCAGCATGTCCATAAATGAGAAAAAAAGGAAGAAAAAGAAAGGAAAGATAACTATGTGGCTAGTAATTTTGGTAGTTTTCGTTGTAATTATTATAACTGCAGGAACAGGAATACTCTTTACCTCAGGTGAACGAAAAGAAGGCCTGAGCTTAAAAATTAATAATGTAGATTTTACAAATCTGAAAGACGGTACTTACATCGGTGAATACGCAGGCGGGAAATATAAATGGAGAGCCAATAAAGTACAGGTTACCGTTTCCTCCGGTAAGGTAACGGATATTGATCTTCTACTGAATAAAGAAAACCGGCCCGTTGAATTTACTGATAAATTATTTGGCAGAGTGATCCAATCACAGTCGTTACAGGTAGATGCAATCAGCGGGGCTACCATTACATCCAAAGCATATCTCAAATCAGTGGAGGACGCGCTGGATAACGCAGGTAAATAATATCATTTTTAGGGAATTATGAAACATCATTACAGTGTCTATTACCATGTTGAGAAGAAAAAACACTCAGGGCCGTGCAATTAAGACAATTTCAGACTTGACTGAAAGGCAGCTGAAGTATGAAATTCGTATTAATTATATGGTATATTCAGAAAAACAAATAGTTTCACAATTACCTATTGATATCACATTATAAGGAGAAGAATTATGATATTTTATTTTTCGGGAACCGGTAATTCCCTTTATGTGGCTAAAAATATTGCAGAACATAACAATGAGAAATTGATTTCCGTAGCTGCTGTAGTAAACAGCAGTATTAATCATTATGAATATACATTAAAAGAAAATGAGCTTGTCGGGTTTGTATGTCCAATCTATGCATGGGGACCTCCGAAACCCCTCCTTGATTTTATCAATAAACTGAAATTAAATAATTATCATGGAAACTACGTCTTTGCTGTTGTTACCTGCGGCAGCAATATTGGAAATACCATGAAGATATTTACTGCTCGCCTGAGGAAAAAGAACATCTCCTTAAGCAGCGGCTATTCTGTTATCATGCCAAGCAACTATATCCTTATGGGTAATGTAGATTCAAAAGAAATCGAAAAAGAAAAGCTTTCTGAGGCAGACAGAACCTTGCTGTATATCAATGGTTCCATTCGTCAGAAGAGAAAGGAATTTCTGATAGAAAAAGGCCGTTTACCATGGCTATTAACCGGTATCATAAACCCGTTGTTCTCCAAAAATGCAAGTAACACTTCAAAGTTTTATGCAACTGACCAGTGTAACGGTTGTGGTATCTGCGAGAAAGTTTGCAACTGCCGCAATATTAAAGTAAAGGAAAAACCCGAGTGGCGGCAGCAATGTACTCAATGTCTGGCATGCATCAATTATTGTCCCGCTAAAGCAATCCAATATGGTAAAGCAACCGAAAATAAAGGCAGATATACGAATCCAAATATAAGTGTGAATGAATTCGTTCAACATCAATTACAGGTTATGTAAAGCAATAGAATAAATTATCTAATAATCTAATAAAAATAGCTTAAAAAAATTTGTATATCCATAAGTAATATACATTGCAAGTTTTCCGCTTGTATCCCGCTTATGTTACTGTAAATACAAATACATTAACATTCAATAGGGCTTTTGTAAAATCCATATACTTTTTATTACCTGTAAAATATAACACATCTTCAAAGTACAAGGGCAGGTACAAGGGATATAAAATTATGGTTTTACAAAGGCTCTCTTCAAATTTTTATAAATTCAATTCATCCAAAGTCTTATAATAAGACGGCAGAAATTCTTCCATAAAAATATCCGCTTCCTTTAAATCCATTCGTTTTATTGCATCGGTAAGGCTCTTTTTCGCACTGGTAAATTCCGTATTTCCTGCATTTTCTTCCTGTATGCATTTGATTAAAGCAGATAGCTTATCCGCAGCCTTAACCAGTCTCCATAGATACTCTTCCCCATCCTCAGGAAAAAATATGGATTCATAGGATTCTTTCATATCCTCAGGCAGCATATTTAATAATCGCAATGCCGCAATCTTTTCAATCTCTTTAAAAGCCCCCTGAATGTCTTTGTTATAATATTTTACAGGAGTTGGCATATCACCTGTAATAATCTCGGTGGAATCGTGATATAAGCCGATTAAGGCAGCCTTTTCCGCATTAAGGTCATTCCTCAGGCGCTTATTGCTTATTATAGCTAAAGCATGTGCTAACATACTGACCTCGAGAGAATGCTCCGATATGTTCTCTGACTGGGAATTTCTCATTAGAGCCCAACGTTCTATGTATTTCATTCTGGACATCATAGCAAAAAAATGACTTTCCATATTTCTCTCCTTTCCAGCGTTTGATTTTTGCGCTTATAAAGTTTTGTGCGATAATTGTAAGAATCGTATTATGGCAACCTTTAAAAAATAATCCCATTGTAATTCTTAAAAAATCACCTATAAAGTTTGAATTAATTGTATCAATAGTATGTACAATACATACTATTATAACTTTTTAAAACAAAGACCTTTACAGGTGATTTTAACAAAGTATTTTTAATTAAATCACTTTCAACTTATCTTTCTGATAATCTTCCAGCTGTCTCTTAATATAAATACCGGTATAAGAATTCTTATTTTCCGCAATCTCTTCCGGAGTACCCTGAGCAATTACCGTACCGCCCTTGTCTCCGCCTTCCGGTCCCATATCAATGATATAATCCGCTGTCTTAATCACATCCAGGTTATGTTCGATAACCACAACGGAATTACCGCCCTCGGAAAGTCTTCTTAATATTTCGATTAATTTGTGGACATCTGCAAAATGAAGTCCGGTAGTAGGTTCATCCAGGATATAAATTGTTTTACCGGTACTGCGTTTACTCAGTTCTGTGGCAAGTTTGATTCTCTGGGCTTCACCGCCGGATAAGGTTGTTGAGGGTTGTCCAAGACGGATATAGGATAATCCTACGTCATAAAGGGTTTCAATCTTTCTGCGGATGGATGGCATATTCTCAAAAAACTTCATAGCCTCTTCCACCGTCATGTCCAGAACATCATAGATGTTCTTACCCTTATACCGCACTTCCAATGTCTCACGGTTATACCTCTTACCACCGCATACTTCGCAGGGAACATATACATCCGGTAAGAAATTCATCTCTATTTTAATAATACCGTCACCACTGCAGGCTTCACATCTTCCGCCTTTTACATTAAAGCTGAACCGTCCTTTGGTATACCCTTTCATTTTTGCATCGGGTGTGGCCGAGAATAGATCTCTTATCTGGTCAAATACTCCGGTGTAGGTAGCGGGATTTGATCTTGGCGTTCTTCCGATGGGTGACTGGTCAATATTAATAACCTTATCAAGTTTATCTATACCAATCATATCATCATGTTTTCCCGGAATACAGCGTGCTCTGTTAAGATCTCTGGCCAGCCTCTTATATAAAATCTCAGTTACCAATGAACTTTTACCGGATCCGGAAACACCGGTAATACAGGTCATAACCCCAAGGGGAATATCTACTGTAACATTCTTCAGGTTATTTTCTTTTGCACCTCTTATCGTTAAATAACCATTAGGCTGTCTTCTTTCATCCGGAATAGGAATCTTGATCCTGCCGCTTAAGTAAGCACCTGTAATGGATTCTTCTACTTTCATGATTTCTTCCGCGGTACCGGCAGCAATTACTTCACCGCCGTGTTCTCCGGCTCCGGGGCCGATATCAATAATATAATCCGCTGCAAACATGGTATCTTCATCATGTTCTACTACGATTAAGGTATTACCTAAGTCTTTTAAATTTTTAAGTGTTTTTAAAAGTTTATCATTATCCCGCTGATGCAGACCGATACTTGGTTCGTCCAAGATATATGCAACACCAACCAAACCGGATCCTATCTGGGTTGCCAGACGGATTCTCTGCGCCTCTCCGCCGGATAAAGAAGCCGTAGCTCTGGACAAGGACAGATAATCCAGACCAACGTCCATTAAAAACCCAACTCTGGCTCTAATTTCTTTTAAAACCAGTTCACCGATTTTTAACTGGGTCGGTGTCAGTTCCAGATTATTCATAAAAGCATATAAATCACGGATGGAATAATCCGTAACTTCAGAGATATTCTTATTTCCTACGGTAACGGCAAGAGATTCTTTCTTTAATCGTCTTCCGCCGCATTCCTTACATGGTGTTGTCCGCATAAAACTTTCATATTCCTGCCTGGTAGTTTCCGAGGCTGTTTCACGGTATCGCCGTTCCACATTACGTATCAGTCCCTCAAACGCTACATCATATACCCCTTCGCCACGCTGACCTTTGTAATGAACTTTTACCTCTCTGCCATCGGTTCCATGCATAATCATATGTTTAATTTTATCCGGCAGATCCTTATATGGTGTATTTAAATTAAATTTATATTCTTTGGCTAAAGCCTCCAGGGTACAACGGGTATAGCTGGATTTATCCACGGCAGACTGCCAGCCTAAAACTGCAATAGCCCCCTCCGCAAGACTTAAGGATTGATCGGGAATTATCAATTCCTCATCAAATTCCATCTTAAAACCTAACCCATGACATTCGGGGCAGGCACCAAACGGGTTGTTAAAAGAGAAACTCCTTGGTTCAATCTCATCAATGCTGATACCACAGTCCGGGCAGGCAAAATTCTGGCTGAAGGTAAGTGGTGCCTTATCCTGAACATCAACAATTAATAACCCTTCGGAAAGTTTTAGCGCACTTTCAATAGAATCGGAAAGCCTCTTCTCAATCCCCTCTCGTACAATAAGGCGGTCTATAATAATCTCTATATTATGTTTGATATTTTTCTCTAATTTAATTTCTTCGGATAATTCATAAAGATGTCCGTCAACCATAACTCGAACATAACCGCTTTTCTTAGCCTGTTCGAATAATTTGACATGTTCACCTTTTCTTCCCCTGACAACCGGAGCTAATATCTGAATCCTGCTGCCATCATCCAGACGTTTGATTTCATCCACCATCTGGTCCACGGTCTGCTTCTTTATTTCCTTGCCGCATTTGGGGCAATGTGGAATTCCGATTCTCGCATATAACAGTCGGAAATAGTCATATATTTCGGTAACCGTACCTACGGTGGAACGAGGGTTTCGATTGGTTGATTTCTGATCAATGGAAATAGCAGGAGATAATCCCTCAATGCTTTCTACATTGGGTTTTTCCATCTGACCTAAAAATTGTCTTGCATAAGAAGATAGGGATTCCATATACCTTCTCTGTCCTTCTGCATAGATTGTATCAAATGCCAAAGAGGATTTACCGGAACCGCTTAATCCCGTTAATACAACAAACTCATCCCTGGGAATATTTACACTGATATTCTTAAGATTATGTTCCTTAGCTCCCCTTATTTTAATATAATGCTTTTTTTCTGCCATTTTAACACCTGTACCTTTCATTCTCCATGGGACTGCTGCCTCCTCATCCTTGTATTCTAAAGCCGCTGTTATTCCATATCATTCAGCTGTTTTTTCAGTTCAAGCAATCTGTCTCTTAATTCTGCCGCTAATTCGAAGTTTAACTCTGCTGCTGCCGTATGCATATCTTTTGTAATCTTCTTAACCACTGCCTCAAGTTCATTTTTGCTCATGGATTCCGGATCTTTTTCCATCTTATAATAATCTTTATCCGCTTTCTTGGAAATACTGATTAACTCCCGGACTTTTTTCTGAATGGTTGTAGGCGTGATACCATGTTCTTCATTATATTTGCTTTGTATTGCTCTTCTTCGGTTTGTCTCCGATATAGCCTTGTTCATGGAATCCGTAATCCGGTCCGCATACATAATTACACGGCCCTGTGAGTTTCTGGCTGCACGGCCTATGGTCTGGATTAAAGAGGTTTCCGAACGTAAGAATCCTTCCTTATCCGCATCCAGTATGGCAACTAATGTGATTTCAGGTATATCAAGACCCTCTCTTAGTAAGTTAATACCCACAAGAACATCAAACACATCCATTCGCATATCCCGGATGATTTCCGACCGTTCTAAGGTATCAATATCAGAATGCAGATATTTAACACGGATACCGACTTCCCTCATATATGCGGTCAGGTCTTCCGCCATACGTTTCGTTAAAGTTGTTACCAGAATCTTATTCTTACCGGCAACTTCTTTATTGACTTCTCCGATTAAATCATCAATCTGCCCATTAACCGGCCTTACGGAGACTTCCGGATCCAGAAGTCCGGTAGGCCTGATAATCTGCTCCGTACGGAGTAATTCATGTTCACTTTCATAAACCGATGGGGTTGCGGATACAAACATCATCTGATTGATTTTATTTTCAAACTCTTCAAAATTTAAAGGGCGGTTATCTTTCGCTGACGGCAAACGGAATCCATAATCTACTAACGTACTCTTTCTAGCCTGATCTCCCGCGTACATACCCCTAACCTGTGGAACGGTTATATGAGACTCGTCCACTATAATCAGATAATCATCCGGAAAATAATCCATTAACGTATGGGGTGTACTTCCCGGTTCCGACCCGGATAAATGTCTGGAATAGTTCTCAACACCGGAGCAGAATCCGGTTTCCCGTAACATCTCTATATCAAAATTGGTTCGTTCAGCGATTCGCTGGGCTTCCAGTAATTTATCCTCACTTTTAAAATACCGGATCCGTTCTTCCAATTCAATTTCAATTGTTTTAATGGCCGCTTCTAACTTTTCCTTGGATACAACATAGTGGGAGGCCGGAAATATAGCGATATGTTCCAAGGTACACTTTATTTCACCGGTCAACACATCTATTTCTGCTATCCTGTCTATTTCATCACCAAAAAATTCCACACGGATGGCCCTGTCATCGGATGTAACCGGAAATATCTCTACCACGTCACCATGAACACGGAACGTACCACGCTTAAAGTCCATATTATTTCTTGTATATTGAAGATCTACCAGTTTTCTTAATATCTCATCCCTGTCTTTTACCATACCCGGCCTTAAGGAGATTACCATTTCCTGATAGTCGATTGGGTCACCTAAACCATAGATACAGGACACGCTTGCAACAATGATAACATCTTTCCGTTCCGATAATGCAGCAGTAGCCGAGTGCCTTAATTTATCTATCTCGTCATTAATTGCAGAATCTTTTTCAATATAAGTATCCGTGGACGGAACATAAGCTTCCGGCTGATAATAATCATAATAACTTACAAAATACTCCACGGCATTCTCAGGAAAGAACTCTTTAAATTCTCCGTATAGCTGAGCAGCAAGAGTTTTATTATGTGCAATTACTAATGTAGGTTTATTTAAGGCCTGTATTACATTAGCCATTGTAAATGTTTTACCGGAACCGGTAACACCAAGCAGGGTCTCAAACTGATTTCCCTCCTTAAAACCATTAACCAGCTGTGCAATTGCCTCCGGCTGATCCCCGGTGGGTGCATATTCCGAAACTAGCTTGAATTCACTCATCTGTTTCATCCTTTCTAAATTTTGCCTTACTATCTATATAAAATAAATAAATTCGTTTTCTATTTTAAGTATTAACTAATCGTCTGTCATTATATCATATCTTTATTTTAAAAGCAATAATTTTTCGAATGTTTGTTCTATCCGCTAGGATGTGTCCATTCTTACTTATAAAATAAAACAGGTATGTTATATCCTGAATTTTTACAGCAATCGGATTGCGGCTCAATAATATAATCTGTATATTAATTAACCCCAACTGATTTCCATTAAAAACTCCAAAGATAACACACCTGTCTTAAAATCTGGATTATATATTTATTTCATTTTTTCCTTAATAATTTCAACTGCTTTCTGCAATTGGTTATCTTCCTCTTTCTTAATCACCACCTGTTGCCTTAATTTATCATTCAGTTCTACGGTTACATCCGGTGAGATACCTTTCCCATGAATATTCTTACCGTTTGGTGTGTAATATTTTGATACCGTGACCTTTATAGCAGTTCCGTCATATAAAGGTATGATGGATTGTACGATACCTTTTCCAAAACTGGTGGTTCCCACAATCGTTCCGCGTTTATAATCCTGAATAGCACCTGCAAAAATTTCAGATGCGCTGGCACTGTTTCCGTTAATAAGAACAGCCAATGGTTTATCAAATTCCTCCTTAGCATCCGAGAATTTCTCTTCCCTGGTACCATATTTATCTTCCGTATAAACTATCAGCCCTTTGGGCAGCATACGGTTTAAAATATCTACTACCGTATCCAGCAATCCTCCCGGATTATTCCGTACATCCACGATAAGACCTTTTTGTCCTTGTTTATCCAAATCCTTAATTGCATTACGGAACTGATCAGCTGTAACTTCATCAAATTCAGAAATTGCAATATACCCGATTTTATTATCTAACATTTCATACTCGATCGTTGGAACTTCCACTGTTTTTCTTGGGATGGAGAATTCAATCGGATCAGCTTCTCCCTCTCTTATAATAGTAACCGATACCTTGGTTCCCTCTTTTCCCTTAATCCTGCTGACTACTTCCGTTAAGTCCTTTCCTGTAACTTCTTCACCGTTAACCTTATAAACAATATCTCCAGGCAATACACCAACCGCATGTGCAGGTCCATTCAAGAAAGGTTTTACAATAGAAATAATACCGGTGGTTACATTCTGGCTTACCGTGGCACCGATTCCGCTATAAACTCCGCTGGAAGATTCCATTAAAGCATCATACTCTTCCTTCGTATAATAACAGGAATATGGATCACCAAGACTGGCAAGAAGTCCTTTATAAATGCCTTCTGCTAATTTAGCATCATCCACATCTTCCATATAAAACCGGTTTATCAAAGTTTCCAGCTTATTAATCTTTTGAATAACAGCATCGCTGGCACCAGTACTTTTTTCAGTTGCTTTTATATCATTCTGTTCACTGGTCGTATTAGTATTCTGGTTATCGGAATCATTGCCTTGCACCTGGGTAACATAGATTGTAAGTACAATTGTAAAAATGATTAATGCGCCTGCTAATCCTGATAAAAAACCAGATAAAAATTTATTCTTCATAATTACCTCCATGCCGCCATTAGGCAGCATACAATATGATGAAAGAAGCCGCTTTGCGGGTTCTTTAAGAGTGAATGTCTTTTTTTCACTTTGACCGTCATTCATGCCGCATTACTGCATCTTTCCGCTTTAAAATGTCATTTCCTTCTGCAGTCGGGATTTTATAAATGTTCTGTACTCCCGAGAAATTCATAAAATTGTGAGTTTATCGGTGACGAAATATGCAAAATTATAGTTGTATATTGTGTACATAAACACATTCATACGTTATTCGTATAACCACAATGACTGAATAGTCATGTTTTATTTAATAACTTACATAATTCAGAGGATTTACATATGTACCATTTACCGATACGCCAAAATGTAAATGGGACCCGGTGGAAACACCGGTGGAACCGACTAAAGCTATGGTTTGGCCCTGGCTGACCTCGTCTCCTACTGATACTAATAATTTGGAACAATGCATATAAACGGTATATATCCCATCCCCATGATAAATCATGATATAATTACCTGCAGATACACTATAAGCTGCGGTTACGACGGAACCTCCCGCTGCAGCCACGATAGAACTTCCGGTACTTGCACCAATATCAATTCCTTTATGATAGGTACTGGCGCCTTCCGTAGGCTGCTCTCTGTTACCAAAAGTTGAAGTAATCCGGGTACTGGAGGGACAGGGCCATATAAATCCGTCTACTTTTACCTGACTTCCGGAATCATTGTCCGTATTACTATCCGTATTGCTATTCTGGGAAGAATCATTATTACCTTTCGCAGCTTCTTCCTGGCGCTTTCTCTCCTCTTCTTTTCTCTTACGTTCCTCTTCTTCCTTTTTCTTACGTTCCTCTTCTTCGATCCGCTTTCTTTCAGCTTCTAGCAAATCTTCGATGAGATCTTCCTGTTCCGCTAATTTGGAAGTGTATTCTGCCGAAAGTGCCTGTGTTTCATCAATACTGGCTTCATATTTCGCCAGCTCTTTATTTTTATCGGAAGCTAGTTTTTTAACTGTATCCTGTTCAAAGGTCAGTTGTTCCTTTAAAGCATTTAATTCCGCTATTTTATCTTCCAGATTTTTTTCTTTGTCAGCCACATCCTGTTTCAGTTTTTGTATTTATCCAGAAGACTGTTATCATATTCGGTAATTTTGGACATGTATTCAACCTGGTTAAGTACATCGGATAAATTATCGGATTTCATTATGATTTCAAGGTAATCCGTATTTCCGTTCTCGTACATATATTGAATCCGCTTTTTCATGATACTATATTGATTTTCTTCTACAACTTTTGCCGCCTTAAATTCTTTTCTGGCTTTATCCAAAGATTTATCCGTCTTTTTAATATCAGTATTTAAGGAATCAATTTCATCGTTTAAGTTGGTTAATTCCTTATCTAATTCCTCGATATATTTAAGTATATCGTCCTTTTCCTTTTCTAATTCCGATAATCTTGATTCTGTTTCCTGTTTCTTTTTTTCCAGGTCAGATTTCACGCCCTTAGCCCGGTCAATTTCACCGGCATAGGAAGGGAAAGTTAAGGAGCCTACTAACATTATAACCGACAATAATATAAGTATACCTTGTATTTTCCTTTTTCCGGTCCTCTCTTTTGTAATAGAAAGAAAGTATTTAGCATTCTCCGCCATTGATTTAAGGTGCCTTTTATCCATTTTGTTCATCTCCCATTTGCATGATTTCTCATAGGTTAATTACTTCTAATTATTAGTATTACACAGATTCCTTACGCCTTAAATGCCTTCTTACCGTCATGTAACTTCCGATAAATCCGATACCGATACCAATACCTAAGGATATCGGTATCAAATTGGAGAAAATAACCTTGGCCTCTAAAAATTGAAATGCATGAAATATATTTATGTACTTTTCTGTAATATATGATATTACTTTATGATAAATGAAATATAATCCGATTATTGGAAGGATTGCACCGATGATTCCGATGATTACCCCTTCCACAATAAAAGGAGCCCTAATAAAGGTGTCGGTTGCCCCTATTAATTTCATGATAGAGATTTCTTCTTTACGGATTGCAATACCCATAGTTACCGTTGTACTGATTAAGAAAATCGCAACGGCCAAAAGTATTATAATAATAGCTGCCGACACATAACCTACCAGAGCATTAAATGTTCTAAACGTATTGGCAACCGAATCGGAATGGTTCACCTGTCTGACCCCGTCTAATCCTTCAATGAAATTAACCAGGGATTTCTGCATGGATACATCGTTTAAATATACGGAATAGGAAGCGGAATCTGCTAAAGGATTATCATCCCCAAAGGTCTCCGCCAGTTCCGGGTTTAGATATTTTTCTTTATAATTTTTCCAGGTCTCTTCTGCCGATACATATTCAACTGAGGCTACTTCCGCCCTGGATTTAATTTCTTCCCCTATTTTATCGATTTGTTCTTCACTGATCCCGGCATCAAAAAAAACCGTTACCCCAACTGAAGTCTCGGCTGTTTTAACCATATATTGAAAGTTAGCTACAACAAAATAAAATATGCCAAATAAAAATAAACATGCGGTTATTGTACCGATGGAGGCAAGAGAAAACATACGGTTTCTCCGTATATTTTTAATGCCTTGTTTTAAACTGTAAAAAAATGTACTAAAACGCATGAGTATACCCACCTTTTTGTTCGTCACTAATCAAAATGCCTTTACTTAATGTAATGACTCTCTTTTGCATCTTATCTACTATATCACTGTTATGGGTAACAACAACTACTGTGGTACCTTTTTTATTTATCTCATCCAAAAGACGCATAATCTCCCAGGAATTTTTGGGATCCAGATTCCCCGTAGGCTCATCCGCAAGCAAAATAACCGGGTTATTAACAAGCGCTCTTGCTAAAGCCACTCTTTGCTGCTCACCGCCGGATAGCTGCCCGGGCAATGCCTTATGTTTATCCGCCAGTCCCATAACAGACAAAATCGCCGGTACCTGTCTACGAATCATACTACTGGGAGTTTCAATTACCCTTTGGGCAAAAGCAACATTTTCGTAAACATTCCGGTCCTTAAGTAATCTGAAATTCTGGAAAACCACTCCGATACTTCTTCGGTATCTTGCAACCTGCCCGTGCCTTAACCTGGATAAATCCTTAAAGTTAACATAAATCTTACCGCTGGTAGGTTCAATTTCTTTTAACATAAGTTTTATCATAGTTGACTTACCGGAACCGCTGCTGCCAACAATAAATACAAATTCACCTTTGCGAATTTGTAAATTTATATTGTTAATAGCAGTGGTTCCTTTCTGATATGATTTCGACACTTGATCAAAGATAATTACCGGAGCATCCATATCTTTTAAATGTTTCTTTAAATCATAAGCCATTTTAATACTCCAAAGTCTCCATGTATTTCATGTATTTTACTACCATAAGTGCAATCTTAAAGGTAATCGCATCTTCAAATACCCTAAGGTCTAAGTTTGTACTCTTCTGCAGTTTGTCTAAGCGGTATACTAAGGTGTTACGGTGGATATATAACTGTCTTGAAGTCTCTGATACATTTAAGCTGTTCTCAAAGAACTTATTAATTGTAGATAATGTCTCTTCATCAAATTCATCCGGAGATTTACCATCAAAAATTTCCTTAATAAACATCTTGCATAAAGGCATAGGAAGTTGATAGATCAAACGACCGATCCCTAAGTTGCTGTAAGCTACCACATTGCGGCTGCTGTAGAAGATCTTACCAACATCAAGAGCCATCTTAGCTTCTTTATAGGATCTTGATACATCTTTTATTTCATTTACAATGGTACCAAAGGAAACATGAACCTTGGTCATCGCTTCCGTATTCAGCATGTCTAAGATAACCCTTGCGGTTTTATGCATATCTTCATAGGTCTCATTTGATTTCAGTTCTTTTACCAGGATGATGTTCTTTTCATCCACCGCCGTTATAAAATCTTTTGTCTTTCCGGAAAATAATCCTCTTACCGTCTCAAGAGCATTCACATCTTTTTCATTTTTGGTTTCAATAATAAATACAACTCTTCTGACATCCGTTTCAATATGAAGCTTTTTCGCACGGTTATAAATATCTACTAATAATAAGTTATCTAACAATAAATTCTTGATGAAGTTATCTTTATCATATCTTTCCTTATAAGCCACCAGTAAATTCTGAATCTGGAAAGATGCAATCTTTCCTACCATATATACATCATCGCTGTCACCTTTGGCTAATATAACATACTCTAACTGGTGCTCATCAAATACCTTAAAAAATTGATAACCTTGTAATACCTGACTGTCAGCAGGTGATTCCACAAAAGTTAATACTGCGCTTTCATATTCGTCTGCATTATTTATAGTAGTCGCTAAAGCTTTTCCCTCTGTGTCCATAACGCATAGATCCACTCTGGTAATGGCTTTTAATCCTTCGATGGTATTCTGTAATATCTGGTTCGAAATCATATCGTCACTCCTTTAATTTTAATAATTATGCAAAAATCAATTTTATATACGCTATTTTAACATTGTTTTCGTCGAAAGTAAACTAACTTTATAGAAATTTTATGATAAATTTAGTACAATACTGTCAAAACCTTGGAATTCTTAATTAGTTCAGTATCTAAACTATGTGATATGCAAAAAATTCCGTTAAAAAGGTAGGGAATACGAAAACTCGTACGCCCTACCTAATATGTTTTAATTAAAAAAGATTAGTGAGAAATAATCTGTTCTGTTTCTTTATCAAAAAGATGCATCTTAGCTAAATCAAAAGCGATTTTAATTGTATCGCCAGGTCTTGCAGTTGTTCTTGGATTTACACGAGCGGTAATATCAAATTGATCAACTGAGAAGTATAAGTTAACTTCAGCACCTAATAATTCATACACTTTAACAGTAGCCTCAATAACACTGTCAGGAGAACTGCTGATAAACATTTCTTCATCTTTTACATCTTCAGGACGAATACCGAAAATAACAGTTTTTCCTTCATATCCGCCATCGACTAACTTCTTAGCTCTTGCTTCAGGAACTTTGATGGAATTAGAACCGAAAGATAATAATACATCGGAACCTGATTTAACAACTTTTGCTTCAATCATATTCATCTGAGGAGAACCAATGAAACCAGCTACAAATAAATTGTTAGGAGCGTTGTAAAGGTTTTGAGGTGAATCTACCTGCTGGATAACACCATCTTTCATAACAACGATTCTGGTACCAAGAGTCATAGCTTCTGTCTGGTCATGGGTTACATAGATAATCGTTGTCTGTAAATTCTGATGTAATTTGGAAATCTCGATACGCATCTGAACTCTTAACTTAGCATCCAGGTTGGATAAAGGTTCATCCATAAGGAATACTTTAGGATTACGTACGATTGCACGACCCATAGCAACACGCTGTCTCTGACCACCGGATAAAGCCTTTGGTTTACGGTCTAAGAGATGTTCGATATCAAGAATTTTTGCTGCTTCATGTACTAATTTATCTATCTGATCCTTTGGAGTCTTTCTTAATTTAAGACCAAATGCCATGTTATCATAAACCGACATATGAGGATATAACGCATAGTTCTGGAATACCATCGCGATATCTCTATCCTTTGGTTCTACGTCATTTACTAATTTTTCACCAATCCATAATTCACCTGCTGAAATTTCTTCCAAACCTGCGATCATACGAAGAGTTGTAGATTTACCGCAACCAGATGGTCCTACGAAGATGATGAATTCCTTATCAGCTATTTCAAGATTAAAATCTTTAACAGCTACAAAACCATTAGGATATGTCTTGTTAATATTTTTTAAAGATAAACTTGCCATTTCTCATTTCCTCCCTAAATTCAATGTCTTTTTGAGTACACTGCCTTGTACTATTACTATATGACTTATCATACACCATTAGCACTTTGAAAGCCATATCCCAATTTAACAAATTAATTTTTTTCCTTTTGTATAATTTGTATATTCGTTTTTAAAATAAGTACTTTTACCGATTTTTTTTATATTTTTAGATAAAATTACTGTCTATATTCTCTAAAGCCTTCTCCCGTGACCTCTCTGACATCACTTACAATAATAAAAGCTTTCGGGTCGATACTTACCGCAATATCAGTTAATGTCACGATTTCTTTCTTGGATACCACACAAAAAAGCATCTTTTTATCCTTATTGGAATACATACCGGTAGCCGAAACTCCCGTTACTCCCCTGTCAAGCTCCTTCATGACCTGCTTTGCAATATCGTCATAATAATCCGAAATAACATAAGCCATTTTGGCGAATTTTAAACCCTCTAAAATACTGTCGGATATTTTAGCCGTAATATAAACTGCTATAATGGCATATAAAGCTTTGGTCAAACCAAAGCTGATAACGCCTGCCAGCACAATTAAACCATCTATTACAGTCAGGATCTGCGGTACGGTATAATACGGTTTAAATTTGTGGACTACCATGGCTAAGAGGTCCGTACCCCCGGTGGAAGATAATGTCATAAAAACCAGGCCCAAGCCGGCTCCGCCCAATACTCCGCCGAAAACCGCAGCCAGCAGGTAATCATTATAAACAATGTCATAGGTCGGTATGATATATAACGCAATTGATAAACTAACCGTAGCAAAAAATGTATTTTTTAAAAATGCTTTGCCCCTGACTAGCCAGGCTGCCAGGAATAAAGGTATATTAAGTAAGATATTCGTAAGCCAAATAGGAATACCGCCTTTAATCCAGATACTCGTAACTTTTTTAATAACAATTGCAAGACCCGTGACCCCTCCGGTAACCATTTCCAATGGGTCATATACTAAATTAACCGAAGCAGCCATCAATAATGTACCTGCAATAATCAGTAAATAATGACCTGCATTGGTTTTCTTAAATATCTTTTCCATATTTTTTTCGCCTTTTCTTAATTTTGACTTCTTAGAAATATATAAAATCAGCAGCCAGACTGTCCTTCAAATTTTTTTCCTAAACAAAACAAGGTAAGCAATCTGAAAACACAGGCACTTTTCCATATTGTAGTATATCAGAAAATAATTAGAAAGACAAGCCGACTTATCCTTGCTTATTCGACACCCGGAAGTTATATTTTCTTTTTATTTGATCTAATTTGTAATTTCTCCATTATAATTATATTATTACCGGAAAGTGCCTTTTACATAACTGATCATAGGATTTTTAAGGAAGAAAGATGATTTGAAAGAGCTGTTACTATTTAGTAAGCTGTTTAATAAGCTTTAGTCAAGAGCTTTAATTAACCTATCCGGATACAGCCGGTTTTATTAGATATTATTATTGCGTATTTACAATACTTAGCTTTATCCTGAATTCTTCACAGGAATCAATTTCGATGTAAAAAGGAATCGCTTCAAATCCTCCCACCGGATTAAAAATCCGGTTAATTTCTTTATTGGCAGGTTCTGTTGAATCTAAAAGTACTTTCTTATCAAAACCTTTTTCTATATGTAACTTAAGCCTGGATTCAAGAAGAACAAATCCGCTTTGGGTCTGTATAGAATAACTGCTTTCATTCAATTGTCCGGCACTATGCCCGCTTGGAGATATAACGGGAATATAAAATCTGGATTTTTCCGCCGTGGTACTGCCTATAATTAATAGTTCCGTATCCCTTAGTTCATACTGCAGGCGAAATGTGTCCGTTCCCTGCTGCTTTTTGTCCGTCAGCCTTCCTTTGGTAATTATTACTATATTATCACCCTCGTAACTCTCTACATGGGCAGATTTATCATTGATATTTCGATAATACTTTCCCTCTTTACAGAATTCGATCCGGGGAGTCAGACAAATATTTTTTGTATACTGCGGCAATTGCATATTATTTGGTTCTACCAGATAATAATCAGTCATGGTACCTGCCAAAACCGGTCCGGCTGATTTACTCCATAACATGGTAATGGCTCCACCGGTTGCATGTCCTTCTTCACTATACTCAAAATCATAATCGGATACCGTCATTCTCCATTCTCCTTTAGCTGCCAGAGTTACATGTACGCTGGGAAAATATCTGATGCTCTCCTGCTCCTCTCTGGGAAGTTTCTTACCGGGTTCCGGTCTGATTCCGTGTTCCAGCATAATAGCCAGGGCTTTGGCATGGCAAAAGGTGTGATGTACACAAGGCGGTTCGTCCGCACTGTAATACATCGGCCCTCCATACAATAATCCGTTATGGGTACATTCTTTTAGCAATAGGGTATTCCGGTAAACCGCTTCCGCAAATAAAGGATTACGGCCGGCCAAAAGCCCGTATCCCGCCTGGCATCCGTCAGAAGTGCGGCTTCCCCAGTAACTCCATTTATTATTCCTCGTTCCCCAGCTGTTATCCCAGGCTCCGTCAGGCAGCATAAAGAAAAGATGAGTCTCCATGGATTCCATAACAATTTTAAGAGTTTCCTCATCATTTCGCAATAATGCATAGGTAACAAGGCCGGGCAGGGATTCTTCCACATTATATCCTAAATCCACCGGGCGGCAGCCTTTTTTAGTAATGCCGTCACGTGGTTTGCCCTCCCCATATAAAAGTCCGTCTTCCGTAAAATAGTGAAGTGCTTCTTTCGCAAGCTTTTGTGCTTTTAATGCAAAATCAGTGTTACTTAACAATTTTGAAGCGATTGCCATAGCGGCGGCGCAGGTTACGGGATAATTAATATTCCCTCCCAGTTTTTCTATATTATGATACAAGTAATCGGCAGAGATCTGAAACCGTTTTAACCATAAGGCTTTCGTTTTCTCATCCAATAAATCCTGGTGGTAATATAGAGCTTCCCCTAACTGGATAGCGGCAAATACCGTGATTCCTTTCCATTCACTGTTGGTATCGTTATTATAACTTCCATCCGGCCTTACCATATTCTCCGACCAATGAAAAAGTAACTTGGCACATTCCAAATATTTATTTTCCCCGGTAACAGAAGCCATATACATCATGGGATATATGGCATCCCCGCAGCGCCCGTGAACTCTTGCACAGGCGGGACATAAAATACCCCCGTACAGTTCTTTTTTCTTTATCTCGGTAACCTGCAGATTTATTAATGCATCACACCATTCCTTTAGTAATTCAAAATACATAATTATTTTCACCCCTGCTTTTTGTAGATTTGTTTAAATTCATCCTTATATAGCTAGTAGTGTATTTAAATTTGATTCTCAATCTGTACACCCCTTTTACCAAAAAGTCTCACAGTTTGTAAGCAGCCTTACAATCGCTTCAAAATAGAAATAATCCCCCCAGATTACGCATTCTTCAAATCCGTCGTGGCGGTGATACATTCCATCCGTAAGCAAACCATTCGACTCTTTCAGATCTTTCGTACTGTAGTTTTCGTACAGTGATTTTATAATGGAATAAACTGTTTTCTCATAGAGACTCTTTTCTTCTCCCTCCGCAAACTGGCATAATTCCAGTAAACCGCAGCAGAAAATTGAAGCGGCTGAGGTATCACGAATATCCGGATTGGCATCCGTAAAGTAAAAATCCCAATATGGTACGAAATCTTTCGGTAAATTTTCCATAAATACTCTAGCTGTCTCTTTTGCTATATGCAGAAATTCTTTCTCTTTGGTATAACGGTAGGAAAGCGCAAACCCATACACTGCCCAGGCCTGGCCTCTGGCCCAGGTGGATTCATCCGCATAACCCTGATGGGTTTTTCCGCATACGGCTTCCCCTGTCTCCGGCCTCATTAAATAGGTATGATAGGTGGTAAAATCCTCCCTTACCAGATATTTACCCGCCGTTTTGGCATGATTTAAGGCTGTTTCATAATTCTTATCTGTCCCCGTCCAATAAAGCAGGGGTAAATTCAGCATCGTATCAATAATAATCTTAACCTCCGGATAGGTTATACCCATCTCTCCCCAAGCCTGAATATACTTTCCCTTTTCATTATAACGTTCCGTTAATACTTCTGCTGCCAGATTGGCAAGATCCTGTGCCCGTTTATTGCCTGTTAACTTATAAGCCGCCACACAGGTTAACGTGTACAGAAAACCTAAATCGTGGCTGATATGTTTTCTGTTTATGATCCGGTCTTCAAAACTGTCCAAATAAGCTTCGGAATGGGACAGGTACTTTTTCTCTCCGGTCATCTGATATGCCAGATAACAAATCCCCGGGAAAAACGAAGCGGTCCATAAAGTATTCTTCTCCCCCGTATAAATATTGTTTTTGCTTACATGGGGATATTCCATAACAAATATATCAAGTCCTAAGTCTACTTTTTTTAAGATTTCCTTTAATGCTTTTTGATATAATTTATCATCAAAAACCGCATTCATAACATCCTGATTCATTTTGTATTCCTGCTTTCTTTATATGATTCAGGTAATTGCGAAAAAAGTATTCAGTATCCAGAAATTGCAAAGATTCGCAAATACCTGTTCTTTATTCCTTTACCGCTCCGATTAAAACACCCTTCGTAAAATACTTCTGTAAAAAAGGATAGATACAAAGTATCGGTACCGTTGCTACCACAATGGTGGCATATTTAATGGTCATACCTACGGATTCCTGATCGGCTGCACTGACACCTGCCGTCATGGAACCAACATCATTTTGCATTAATATTTCCCTTAAGATAACCTGCAGCGGATACAGTTCCCTCTTCCTAATGATGGTAGAAGCCCAGAACCATCCGTTCCAGATACCGACACCGTAATAAAGGACCATAACTGCTAAAATTGCTTTGGACAGGGGAAGTATGATAGAAAATAAAATCCTGATGTGCCCGGCTCCGTCCATTTCTGCGGCTTCAACGAGACTATCGGGAATACTTTCAAAGGAGGTTCTTAAAATAATGAGATTATAGGTATTTACCATAAAAGGTATAATCAAGCCCCATAAAGTATTCGTCATATGTAAGTCTTTTAAAGTTAAATAAAAAGGAATCATACCACCTGAAAAAAACATGGTAAAAATTATCAAAAGCATAACCGGTTTTTTTAGCAATACCCCTTTACGGGATAAAAAATAAGCACCGATGGATGTCATTAAGATATCTAGAAAGATTCCTATAATTAATATAAACAGGGTATTGGCGTATCCTTTTAATATCATTGGGTTTTGGAATACCTTTTTATAAGAATCCAGACTAAACCCTAAAGGTTTTAATAATATACCGCTGTGCTGGGTCAGTAAGTTACTGTCACTAACGGAGGCTACCGCTACATAAACAACCGGATAGAGACATATGAGCATAATAAAAGCAAGTATAAAATAATTAAATCCGGAAAAAACAATCTCTCCTTTTGATCTTTTAATCTTCATCTTCTTTTTCCTCCTACCACAAACTTGTTTCACTAAGCCGTTTGCTCAATTTATTCGTAATGATCAATAGTATTAAATTAATTACAGAGTTAAACAGGCCAATAGCAGTGGAATAACTCCAGTTCTGCTCTAAGAGACCAATACGGTAGACATAGGAGGATATAATATCTGCTGTTTCATAGGTAGACGGATTATATAAAAGAATGGTTTTTTCATATCCTATACTCATTAAGGATCCTATTTTTAAAATTAACATTATTACAATTGTGGGCATGATGGACGGAATTGTAACAAATAACAGCTGCTTGAACTTACCGGCTCCGTCTATCATAGCCGCTTCATATAACTGACTGTCTACGCCGGATAATGCAGCCAGATAAATAATGGAGCCCCACCCGATTTCCTGCCATATACTGGACACTATGTAGATAGATCGGTATAAATGGGGATTTTGCAAAAGCGGGGATCTTTCTCCTCCAAAAAATACAATGATATCATTGATCAATCCGGTAGACATGGTAAAGTTTACAATCATACCGGTTACCACAATCATAGAAATGAAATGAGGAAGATAAGTAACTGTCTGGGCAAGACTTTTAAATCTTTTATTTCTGACTTCATTTAACATAAGAGCCAATAAAATAGGAGCCGGAAATCCAAATAACAGGGAGTATAAACTTAACAACAGGGTGTTTTTTATAATACGAACAAAATATACACTATTAAAAAAGCGGATAAAATTATCAAAACCCACCCAGGGGCTGCTCCATATCCCAAGGGCCGGTGTATACCGCTTAAATGCAATAATGGCTCCATACATGGGTTTATAGCTAAATAACAGGTAAAATAATATAACAGGTAATACAAGAAGATACAGCGAGTAATTTTTACGTAAATCTCTCTGTATTCTATAAAGTAAGCCTTTTGGCTTCATAAATTAATTCATCCTTTCCCAAGTATTCCTATAACTGCCCCAAACCCGGTAATAAAAACAGGTATTGGGGCAGAGGGTTTTGTAAACTTATTAACGGGAATTATAACGTTCCAATGCGGCATTCTCAATTTCTAAGGCGCGATCAAGTCCCATGCCTTCGATTGTTTTTACATAATCATCAAATTTATCAAGACTTTCTTCGCCGAAAATGAATTTTAAAGCCATTTCGTCACGATATGTATTAATTTCGTTCATTATAACGGACATTTCCTGACTTTCTTCCGAAGTAGGTGTAATCGGAGGAATTTTATGTGCTTTACCGTTATGTTTACCCCAGATTGGATTGGCTTCTTTCTGGGTATCAATCGTATAGTACTGTTCCAGATAACGTTTATCCTGTACAAAAGGTCCGTTATAGTTGCCTCGGATATAAGCAGAAAGAGATTGTGCAAGCGGCCATCCGTCTGCGTTTTTCATTACCTTATCCGTATAGGTCGGATAACCGTCAACCATCGTGTAAGATTCTCCCTCTACACCAAAGTTAAACAGCATATGTCCTGTATCACTGTAAGCATAGTCAAGTAATCTGGCAGCTGTTTCAATATCCTTGCAGCTTGTTGTAATGGCTACACCACCCTGGTTCGGGTATCTGTTTTCGATCTGGCCCATTTCCGGGAAATCACCTTTTTTCAATGTAGGAACCGGAGCGGCTTGTAACATATAGTTTGGATCTGTTGCAGTTGCTGCTGCAATCAGTACACCCATGGTACTTCCTGCCCAGCCGATGGTAGCACCTGAACTTCCGTTCGTCATCTCAGCGCTTACCTGGTCTTTTCCTAAAGTAGCTAAATCCTGATCAATTAAACCTTCCTTATACCACTGTGCAAAGGTTGTAAGGAATTGTTTATATCCGTCTTCCACAGCACCAAAATGAACTTTGCCGTCGGAATTCAAATAAAATGTTTTAGAGGTATTATAAGCATAGGCAAACGGATTTTCTTCCGTTAATACGGGCATGGTATATTCAAAGGTAAAGGGAGAGGTTGCACCTTTTTCTTCTTTGAACTTCGTAAGTACGGTATGCCATTCCTCTATGGTTGTAGGTACTTCCAGATTCAATTCTTTCAGCCAGTCCTGACGTAACATTAATCCAATGGTATTACATAAACTTTCATCCCCTCTGATAAAAGGAAATACATAATAATTTCCATCGTCTGTTTTAATCATTTTATCGATGTCCGGATTTGCTTTTAAATAAGCCATTAAATTCGGACAGTATTTTTCAAACACATCATTTAAAGGAATAATTGCATTATCACTGATTGCCTTTTCAGGACCGCCCGGATAAGTCATCCAGGGATATTCAATCATATCCGGAAGATTACCGTCTGCTAACAATAAACTGAATTGTTCCTGATCCTGACCTGCCGGCGGATGTTGGAATTCAATCTGTACCCCGGTCTGTTCCATCCAGGCCTTTGCAAAAGGTGTATCCCCAAGATTTGAAAAGTTAGCGGAAACATTTCCATTTAACCCGGTCCAATAGGTAAGTGTTTTACCGGATGTCATAGGATAACTGAATTCTCCGCCACCCCCTGCTTCACTTGATTCCGTACTTTCCTTCTGGGTTCCGGAAGCCGCATCTCCATTCGTATTTGTTTCTTTACTCGGTCCGCTGCATCCTGCAAGTAAAGACATTACAGTTGCTGTGACTGTTACCATAGTAAGCAGTTTTCTTTTAAACATAAAAAAACCTCCTCATATAATTACTTCCCGCTTTATTACAGGAAAACTTTTTCGTTCGTGATCACGTAAGCACATTATAAGCCGTGAGCAAATACAAAGATATATTAAAAATTTTAAATGTGTGATGATATCTTAGAATGTGACATATTCAAAATTCAGGATATATGTTCAATTCATAAAATCCATGGATTTTATAATGCTTTACGCATCTGTCCCGGAGTAATCCCTGTTTGCTTTTTAAAAACGCGGATAAAAGCACCGCTGTTACGAAAGCCGACTTTCTGGGATGTTTCCACCACACTGCAGCCCTGTTCCAACAGTTTTTGTGCCTCTTTGATTCTGACCGCATTAATATATTCCAAAAGGCTGTCCCCTGTCTGTTTTTTAAACAACGTAGATATATAGGCCGGTGTGATATCAAAATGCAGGCCGGTTAAGGAAATATTTAAATCAGGATTCTGATAATTTTCCATAATATATTCCATGATTTTTTTGCTCAGCTGCTTATTGCTTTCATTGACACTTTGTTTTTTTACAATCTCGCCGCATAATAGATCAACTATTTCTTCAAACCTGATCTTAATGTCCATAAGGGGAAGTTTTGCAGACAATTTCCTTGAAATATCAAGATTGGCTAATACATTACCGCATCCGCTGATATCCGCTCCTTTCATTAACGTACCCATCATATCAAAGATAAGGCATCTGCGGATATCAATGGAGATATTATTGGTGCCGTAATTAACATCCAGTACCTTAAAGATATATTCCTTGGCTGCTTCCCCATCTCCTACCTTAATGGCATTTATCACTTTCTGTTCCATTTCCATGGGATACTGATAATTCGTCTGCAGATTTTTAATTTCATCATACATAATAATATCTGTTTCCAGAAGTCTTATATATTCTGCTGCTTCATTTGCAGCCACATAAGATGCGTGTATCCCCTCCAGGCCGTATTGAACGTCTCCGGCCAAAGCAACGGTATGAACTCCAAAGCTTTCTATGATTTCCTGCTGCACAAAATATATGACTTCTTTTAGAATATCCAATAAATCCAGACTGTCCTCCGGTAAATTTACAATAACCGCCACCCGGTCGCCAATGGAGGTAACTTCCAGATTAAAATGATCACTGGCAACTTCCGTGAATATGTTCGTTATGATAAATTTATACAAATCCAGGCTTTCTTCATAGGAATCTGTACTGGTTTGGTTTTTGACAGAGGGAATAATGGCAAAGAGGACTGCTATATTATAATCTGAATTTAATTTCAGATTAAACTTCTGAAACTCCTCCATACCGTTCTGTTTGTTAAAGGGATATTCCAGCAGGCGGAATATGTAATAATCTTTTAATATTTTTTTATTATTGGAAAGTATAAGGCGTGTATCCTTTCTTTCTTTAAATATATATTTTGCTTCCTCCATGAGCCACTGGTACTCATTTTTCTCCTCATCCATGGTCCGGTTGTCCTGGCCTTTAAAAAGATCTAATATACCTTTTAAGGGATTATAATTGGTTTTTGCAAGGAAATAAGAAAAATAAGAGCCGACGAAGATACAGATAAACAAGCCAATCAAACTGAAATACCGGATGCTTTTCGCGCTTTTTTCTATCAGGGAATTGGGAGTAAGACATACGTATTTCCAATCTACCGCATCTGATTTTTCTATTGAAATGACGTAAGATTTATCCTTAATATCTTTATAGAAATGCTTACCGTCCGTTAGATTTTTGTAGTTCAAATCTTTATCCAAGTCCATATTTTTATTACTGTTGATAATCTCATTATTGCTGTTTAGTACCAATATCCTTAAACTATCATCCCATTTCATATTATCCACTATTTTCTGGAGTTTTCGCTCGTTGACGGTAATTACGATTGTACCGGAATCAAGTCCGCCCGGTGTCTCCAGGGTTGTCATGGCAAACAACAGGACATTTTCACCATTTAACTTATGAACCGGTATAATATCCTGTACAAATTTTTCACTCATTAACTCTTTAAATTTAACGAAATCATATTCCTTATTTTCGTAAAATAAATGATAAAACAATTCTCCCGACATATTGCCTTTAATACTGGATACAGTTCCGGTATTATTAAAATAAATGAAGATATCTTCTATAAAATCATCGGTCATATTTAAATTCTTTAGTGTGTTTACCAGATGATATAACAGGATTTGATCTTTTGAAGTAACATAGTCCTTAATAATAGTCGCCGACTGTGCATCTTTATCCAAAGCAATACGGGTAAATAACTTCTTTATTTCATTGATATGATTGTCTATTTCTACTTTAACAGAACCCATAAGTGCATCGTTCATTTTATTGGACTGGGTTTTGGTAATTTGCAAAGAATACATATAGATACCAATACTTAAGATAATTGGTATAACAAGAATAAACAAATATGATAGGAACCATTTAATAAGTAAGGTTTTGATTTTTGATTTCATTATGCTACCCCCTTGTAACAATATTAACCTCATGTATAAGATTGAAACTTACGCCCCTGTCAATTTTACTTATTTTTTTTGTAGTTGTATATTATCAATTTTTAAAAACCATGATAAAAATTTAAACTTTTCGGTTTTATGCAGAATTATCTGCCATTTTTTATTATAATTTAGGTATAAATGATATTATCTGGTGAGTTATGGTAATAATATTTGAAACTCCGATATTGTTGGTATTTGTGATTCATCTTATGCAATTCCGGAGCGGAAGCAAACGGAAGAAACGCCCCCACGGAATTAGTATAAGGTGTTTCACAAATTCAAAAATTTACTAGTTTCACAATTGCCTAGTATGATATAATGAACTGGATAATCAATTACATATAAGTTAAATCGGGTACCAAATGGTCACTCAGCTATAACCTTTTTGACACCCAAATCGTAATATTTAATAAATTGAATCAGAAACGGAGTTATTATGAGAAGAAATACCGTATTAGTTACCGGTTCTTCCAGAGGAATCGGCAAAGCCATCGCACTGAAATTTGCAAAAGAAGGTTTTAATGTAATTATAAATTGCGCCCATCACGAAAATGAATTGTTATTGGTAAAAGAAGAGCTGGAAAGCTATAACGTCTCCTGTTTTACTTTTGTGGGAGATATGGGAAATTTTGAAGAAGTTAAACATATGATTACTTTAGCAAAACAGCAATTCGGTAACATAGATATTCTGGTTAATAATGCAGGAATCTCCCACGTTGGATTATTTACGGACACGGATATCCATACCTGGAACCGGATCATTGCAACTAATTTAACCTCCGTTTATAACTGCTGTAATTTAGTAGTTCCTGATATGATAGCCAGACAGAAAGGTAAAATTATAAATATTTCTTCCGTCTGGGGCAGTGTGGGAGCTTCCTGCGAAGTTGCATATTCTGCTTCAAAAGGGGGGATTAATGCCTTCACCAAAGCCCTGGCAAAAGAACTTGCTCCTAGTAATATTCAGGTGAACGCGGTAGCCTGCGGAGCCATAGATACCCGGATGAACCATTTCTTAAACGAAGAAGAACTCTCAGCTTTAATAGAAGATATCCCCGCCAACCGGTTGGGTAAGACGAATGAAGTGGCTGATTTCGTTTTTCAACTGGCAGCGGGAAATGATTATTTAAACGGTCAGATTATCCATTTGGACGGCGCATGGATATAGAATATAACCATTAATTTTAGCTGGTATAATATACAAACGGCAAGATCGATTGGTCTTTTCTGTCAGGCCTTAAACCTGATCCTTTTCCAGAGGCCTCATAATAGGAAATAATATGGAATCCTTAATGTTGTCCGTTCCGAGCAGTACCTGTATGATTCTGTCAATTCCCATTCCCCAGCCTGATATAGGCGGCATACCATATTCCATTGCAGTAATATAATCCTTATCCATTACCATGGCATCTTCATCCCCTTTTGCATTCAGATCAGCCTGTTCCCGTAACCGCTTCGCCTGTTCTCTCGGGTCTACCAGCTCGGAGTATGCATTGATTACTTCCACTCCATCGATAACCAGCTGAAATCGGTCGGTTATTTCCGTATTATTATCATTTGCCCTTGCTAAAGGTGAAAGAGCGATGGGATGTTCGGTTAAAAAGGTCGGATGGATCATCATAGGCCGGCTTACTTTCTTATATAACAGATCAATTAAATTGCCAAGGCCTAACAGGTTTATATCTGTTTCCGATTCCAATGTGATACCTTTCTTCGTAATTTCACACAGTAATTCCTCTGCTGTTTTGAAATCATTAATATCAATTCCGCAATCTTTTAAGATCAAATCTCTGAAAGAAACAACCGGCCATTTGGATAAAAAGTCGATTTCCCTGTCCTCAATCTTAAGTTTCGTACTTCCAAATACCTGCTGCACCGCCTGCAAAAGCATTTTCTGTATAAATTCCATATTGTCTTTATAGTTATAATAAGCACAGTAACACTCCAGCATGGTAAAATCCTGCAGATGTGTGGCATCCATTCCCTCATTACGGAAACATCTTGCAAATTCAAACACTCTTGTAAAACCACCTACAATTGCGCGTTTTAAATAGGTTTCCGGTGCAATTCTCAGATACACATCCATATCCAGGGCATTATGATGGGAAATGAAAGGGCGGGCCGATGCGCCGGACGGCTTATTGATTAATACTGGTGTTTCGATTTCCATATAACTGTGATCCTCTAAAAACCTGCGGATTGCTTTTATAAAATCGGACTTATTCAGAAACCTCCTCCTGGTATCTTCATTCATAATTAAATCCAGGTATCTCTGCCGGTAACAGATATCAGTATTATTAAGTCCATGAAACTTTTCCGGTAAAGGTTTAAGCGCTTTGCCCAGAAACCAAAAGGCATTTACCCGGATTGTTTTCTCTCCGGTCTGTGTGGTAAATAATTCTCCGTTTACACCAATAAAGTCTCCGATATCAAAACATTTCTTAAAGAAATCATATTGTTCTTCCCCTACCACGTCTTTTTTCAGTGCAGCCTGAATATGTCCGGTAATATCGGCTATGGTTATGAAAGTTAACTTTCCCATTTTGCGGATAAAGGTTATTCTTCCTGCTGTCTTAATGTCTGTCAGCCCGTCCGGTTTATCCGTTAATTCAAAGAGTTGATGGCTTACTTCAAACCGCTCCGGATAGGGATTGGTTATCTCGGTTATTTTATCTAATTTTTCTCTTCTGACTGTTTCCAATGTTGATTCCATGGTATATACCTCCTTACGATACTTGAAAATTAAACAGTTTTCATGATAATCATGGCAATCATCTTATCATCATGTTTCTGATAAGTTATCTAATACGTTTCTTTTATTTTTGTTTACTATTAATTCTAATCATTTGTGCTTATTAATAAATCTCGATCTATTGTTCTTATAAATAAACCTCAATCTATTGTTCTTATAAATAAAATTACAGTATTAACACGGTCCAATTAGAAATGATATAAAAAAAGCCCCCTTCCTTGATTTTATTCAAGGACGAGAGCAAAGCTTCGTGATACCACCCTGTTTCATCTATATCTCACGATACAGACCTCCACAAGTACGAGTATTAAAGTTTAATACTGATACTCTGACGCTGTAATGGGCGCTCCCATCGTAGCCTCAGCATAATCACAAGATGCAGTCGGTACGCGGCTCCAAGTCTTTATTTCAATAATGCTTTCTGTACCTCTTCCCACCAAACGAGGCTCTCTGTGACCTATTTCATTATCTACTCTTCTTTTCATAGCCTTTTACTTATTATATTACCAAATGCTATCATACTTTTTAATGGTTGTCAATTGGCCTGTTACTTTGGTACTAAAAGCAGCAACTGCTTTGAAACTTACAGTATTATCATTTTACCCGGATGAATGGGCAGTTAAATTATTTCATTGCTTTTATCATCATTGTATGATTTTCTAAATAAGTCCCTAATTGGTCAACTTCTTTAAACCCAGCCTTTTTTAACAGTAATATTTCATGCTCTAATGTAAGCGGAGTATCAAAATGTACTAATGCATTATCGGGTATGTGATTTTTTATTCTTCTTTTTTCACATTCTTCAAAAAGATATCCTTCCATTTCATTAGATTCCGCAGCATAATCTCCTTCGACATAACAACCTCCGGCTTTTAAACTATCATAAATCTTCTTAAAAATTTCTATTTTCTTTTCCGGCTTAAAATGATGCAGTGTCTCAAAAGACACGGCTGCATCAAATTTACAATATCCAAAAGATTCAAGAAAATAATCTCCACAGATCAAATTCAGTTTTCGTTCCCCGTGTTTATCTTTTAATTTCTTTAACATAGCGGATTCCAAATCAATCCCTGTTACTTCCATATCCGGAAACTTTTTAAATATCTCATCCAATTCCAATCCTGTTCCGCAACCGATATCTAATAAAGTTTGTGTTCCTTCCGGTATCAGATCAGCCATCCATTTATAATAATCTTTCCACGGATTCATATGAGACTCGTATCCGTCCACTCTTTTCTTAAAGAAGTCCCCCATTTCTTCTAATGGTTCGTCCTTTGTTTCTTCCAGCCATTGTTTTATTTTATGAAATTCACTCATTGCCTTTCCCCTTTTCTTCTATTTTATATCTAATCATTTTGGTATCTGAATTATAAATTCTGTAATTAGTATAAATTCCATAAAACTAAAAAACCACCTCAAACATTTTTATAAATAAAAATAAGCTCTTTTGCTTATTCTTCCGGTTGTTATTATTTCAGCTATTATTTCGTCCTGCCATTATTACTCTAATCGTACATTAATGTGATTATAATGCTATAATATGGATATTTTAAAGATTTAATCATTCCCGGCTGCTATAATACTAATCGTTGGAGAAACCTTCAATTAATAATAATTCGAAAGGGAGTAAGGAAGATGAGTGAAACAAAGAAATGCAAGTACTGTCAAAGCGAAATTGACAAAAAGGCTAAGATTTGCCCGAATTGCAGAAAGAAGCAAGGAGGAGGAATACTAAAATTTGTTATGATTGGTATCATTGTAATCGCCTTAATCGGATTCCTTGCAAGTTTAAATGAACCTACGCAGGTAGCAAATACCAATAATGCAGCGAATCAACAGGATACCAATAAGTCATCTATTGATTCAAATACGAAAGCCACCGCAAACTCCGAAGAAACGGAAACCTCCGAAGAAAAAGAAGCAAAGGATGATTTCGTAGCTTTAGGTTCCGAAGGCCAATCGGAAGATTTAGTATTAAAAGTAAATGAATTCGGTGATACGGATGAAATCGTAGAAAATGATTTTTTAAGTTACAAACCAGACAGCGGTAAATATGCCATAGTAAATATCACAATTAAAAACGCCGGGAAAGAGGCAGTTTCATTAACAAACGGATATTTCAATTTAATAACTGCCGACGGAGCGGAATACACACCTACGATTTTAATCGGATTAGATAATAAATACATCAGTTTTGAAACAATAAATCCCGGATTGGACGTGACCGGTAACCTTGTATTTGAAGTGCCGTCTGATTTAAAAGTAACGGATACTACACTACAATTTTCAGGAACCGGATTGTTTTCGGCTTCTACCAATTTCAGTTTAAAATAAAAAAAATGAGCTGCTGCAAAGTCTTAAAGTTACTTAACTTGCGCCTTGAATAGGTACTTATATTCTCCCGCAAGCTTATACTCTAAATTTTACTGCAGCTCTTTTATACTTTATTTTAGTAGCCTATATCGTCATTTTTTATCCTATTACTTTTTTAGCCTATGACTTTCTTAGGCTATGACTTTCTTTACCTCGGTTAAACGCTCGTTAAACTGGGTATAAAAATCTGTATCCGTTTCATATTTCTTTACATAAAAGGTATTTAACAAATACATATTAATATTTTTTATCTGGTTCTCATCCTGGGTATTTTTTATTATTTCTTCCACATCATTTAAAAAATAATGCCAGTCAATTAAAAAACGTTCATTTTTCTTATAATCCGGTGTATCAATCCACTTGCTGACTTTTTTCATTGTCTTCGAATTATGATTACATTCATTTATCTGTAAAAAATATTTAAACCCATGATTCTCATAATACCGCCCGAGCGGGAATATTCTGCATATTCCCGGTCTGTTAACATGGATACTGCATTTACCTTCCTTATTTAAAAAAGCACAGCTCTCATATAACCCTGTCATTTTAAGATTGGGCAGGATAATTCCGTCCACTACATTGAGTTCGATTTTATCCGCCAGTAATTTTTCAAATGTAAGATTCAGTTTGATTGTCAACCGGTAGATGTCAAAAGGATCTAAAATTATGGAATTGCCCATTCTATGACAGCAGGAAGCTGCTCCCTTACAGCCATTGCAATTTACTTCTACCAAATCATCTATACCAAATAGTCTTCCATCCGATATTTCATCCAGACTACAATTTCTTTTCATTAAATTTTCCTCTCTTGTTTCAATCATATCATCGATGCCTGAAGCATCTTTGTAATATATTATTATAACATATTAATCGCCGACTGCAAAGTTTGGATCATGTTCAAATTTTGCGGAACAATTAACTCTTTAGATACAATAGTGGAGTTTCCCAATTACCTAAGAAATAAATTTACTAATATAAAATTATTATTTATCTTAAGCGCAGTATAATAATTGTATGTCTTTTATACTTCATGCATGGGATAGTTCTGGGAAACTTTCTATTATCCTCATATCCGTTTTAATCTTATTGCCAAGAATAAAAAATGTATTATTTTCTGTTGATACTTCAAACCGGGTAAGGCCATTGACCTCCTGAGGTGTAAACGAAAATAGAACTTTCTTAATTTCCTTCCCAAATTCCTCCCATATGTTATGCATTGCTATCTCTCCCCCGGCAAATACGTCAAACAATACCAGTGTATCTTCCTTAATTTCTGCTATAACATATGCATCCAGCTTCTCAATATAAAAAACATTATCCTGCATAAATTGAGTTAAATAGAACATCATCAAACCATCATTGACCATGGCTGCCATTCCCAGACTGGTCCTTTTATTCTTCTCACATAAAAAATAGTCCCAGTCTTTCTTTGATTTCATCGGTACATGTTTTACATTCCGTTTTCCCATACAGTTGGTATCCGTAAAATACCGATATTCCTTTATAGCTGTAAAACCAAATTTAGGGTAAAAATCAAGTACGCTGTCATTTGCATATAAAAATATACCGTCATATTCCGCATATTCTTTCAGGATAATTCCCATAAGCATTTTACTAAATCCCTGCTTTCTGTATTCCTCATCCGTCATCACCGTACCAAGTTGTATGTAATGCCTATTTTCATTATAGTACTTAAAATCCATGACATTAATAGATATATTAGCAATAACTTTATTATCCAGTATAACCGAATAGGGAATATATTTTGGAGTCCAATAACCGTTCCGGTACCAGTTTTCAAAATTTAGACCAAATGTTTTCTCTGCTAATTCAATAAACGACTTTCTTAAAGTATCATCTTTCTGATAACCCTTTTTTATAATGACATCCATAATTTCCTCCTATTAATAATTTAACTATTATTAATTATAAATTATGTTAAGATGAAAAACTACCTCAAATATTAGTTCGAGGGTTGTTTGTTCAAATATTTCTTTCCCACACTAAATCCTCGGCCTCTAACTTCACTGACACGGCTAATCATAACAAAAGCCTCTTCATCAATTTGATGCACCAGTTTTTCTACTTTGTAAAGTTCCCTGTTTGAAACAACACTTAATAAAATGTCTGTCTCTTTTTCCAGATAACCCGTCCTGCCGTGCAAAAGCGTTACTCCCCTGTCAATCTCTGAGATAATTGCTTCTTTAATATCTTCTGCTCTGTCGCTTACTATTTTTAGCTGCATTTTATTTGTGCCCAGCATAAGAAGCCTATCCAGAACAATGGAATAAATCAGCACTAAAACAATACCATAGAGAATTTTTTCTTTATCACTGAATGCCGCCTGTAATGTAAGTATGAAACAATCTGCTATATATAAGCTTAATGACACCGGTACCCGTACATATTTACTTAGAATCAACGGCGGTATATCCATACCTCCCGTACTTGCTCCTGCTCTGATAACAAGGGCGATTGATGCACCAATACAAATTCCTCCAAAGAGGGTGCATATAAAAATATCATCCGTCACCCTATATTCTCCGCCCCATTTTTGTAACAGTCCCAGGGCAAAAGGATAACAAAATGTACTGATCAATGTTGTCAGCGCGAAATTCTTACCCAGAAAAATGAAACCTAGCAGAAACATACAAACATTAAAACCCAAAACAAAATAAGATACGGGCAGACCTATAAAGTGGTTAATACTTATTGCAATCCCTGTTGTACCTCCGGTAATCAGTTCCGAAGGAAGAATAAAAAATACTACCCCCGCTGCATAAATAAAATTTCCTAATATAACTATTAATATATCAATCAGTAATTTAACCTTTTTCATCAATACCTCCATAAAAAAACACGCCTGTTAGTTTTTCCCTAACAGACGTGGATCAAGGCACTTGCCTAATACTTTAAATTATTTATACCATATCCTTTTTAAAACTGCAACCCCTAACTTCTAGTGGAAACCAAACCTATAGCTGTCTTTCCAGGAGATTAATAGTTTATGTAATCCTACCTTCCATTACTTTTTTCGATATTATCTTACTGCCGGAGGTTAAATACAATACCTCGTTTAGATATTCGTCTGAAAATACCGCTCTGATTAAAAATCTGTTCGTAATAACTTGCTGCATATTCCATCTGCTTTTCCTCCATCCTTTATAGGGCAGTAGCGAACTTCCGGGAAGTCTTCCGATATGCCGTAGGAGATATCCCTCTTTTAGCCGTAAATTGTTTTATAAAGTAAGTATCATACTCAAATCCGGCAGAACGTGCAATTTCATTCAAGCTCATATTGGTATGAGTCAGAAGATCCCCCGCAACTTTCAATCGGTGCGACAGCAAGTAACCCATTGCTGTACATCCGCATCTTTCCTGAAACATTTTATTGAGTGACACACGATTCAGGTGCGCACAATTAGTTAAATCTTTTAAACTGATTTTATCGGAGTAATTTGTGTGTATATATGCTAAAACTCTATCAACAGGTGATTGTCCGTTCTGACGGTTTAAATCCTCAAGTAACCCCGAAATTTGTATGAGGTATCTTTTAATTCTGCATACCCAGAGTGTATCACTTTGCGCATATACTTCTGTTCCAAGCACAAAAAACCATTCCAGTAATTGTGGATAAGCTCTCTCGGTTACAAGGGGAACTCCGTTATGTGTATCATCTCTCTGAAAAAGCGACAGAACTGTTTGTATTTTTAAATTAGTTGAAATGAAATCCCTCGTTTCAGAAATTGTGACGAAGCTAAGAAAATCCGGATGAAAACTGAATGACTGAGCGGAGACATTGTACTTTTGAACAACCTGTATCGTATCATCTTTAGCCAGGCAAAGAACACCAGGTGCAGAAATTGTAATTGGGCATTCGTTCAACAGCCCTTTTATACTTCCACTCGTAACAAATACCAGAGTAAACCGCTCCGGATAGGGAAGATTATTAAAATCCTCCGCTGCAACAAATTCAATATATACAGTTCTCTTTTTATGGCGGTCAAATTGTGGCATGGTTCTCACCTTCTAACATATAGTATAGTAAAATGCTTCATATATAACATTGTATCACAAAAACTTAAACGATATAATAAGAACGCAAAATAATTTTAACACAATATAATTTAAAAAAGAAAGGTGGTTGCTATGGGAATTAATATAGCAATAAATGGTTTTGGCAGAATTGGAAGACTTGCATTTCGACAGCTTTTTAATACGGAAGGATATAGAATTGCAGCTATTAATGACCTTACGAGTCCGCAGATGCTTGCACATCTGCTAAAGTATGACACAACTCAGGGGTGTTATGACGAAAAAATTGGTTATAACGAGAACAGCTTGACCGTAAATGGTGTGGAGATTCCGATATATGCCGAAAAAGACCCAAGGAGTCTTCCCTGGAAAGAATTACAAATAGATGTTGTTCTGGAGTGTACAGGCTTTTTCGCGTCAAAAAAAGCATCGGCTGCACATATTGAAGCAGGTGCAAAAAAGGTACTAATATCCACTGCCGCCGGAAAAGATGTTTCCACCATCGTTTACGGTGTAAATGAACACACACTGACGAAAGACGATACCATTGTATCGGCTGCATCCTGTACCACGAACTGCCTCGCTCCAATGGCATATTATTTAAACGAGCTTGCACCTATCAAAACAGGTTTTATGACAACAATACATGCCTATACTAATGACCAGAATACCCTTGACGGCCCTCACGCCAAAGGCGACTTGCGACGTGCGCGCTCTGCGGCCGGTAACATCATACCTACCTCAACAGGGGCGGCAAAGGCAATCGGGTTGGTTATCCCGGCCTTAGACGGCAAACTGGATGGCACTTCCCAAAGGGTACCTATTATGACCGGTTCACTAACCGAATTGACCGCAGTTGTGGACGGTTCCGTAACAGTAGAGCAGGTCAACGAAAAAATGGAGCAATCCCAATCCGATGAATACGGATATACGGATGAATTGATTGTTTCATCCGATATAATCGGCATGACTTACGGCGGCTTGTTTGACGCAACTCAGACGAAAGTATCAAAATTTGGTAACAATACTCTGGTGAAAATCGCTGCCTGGTACGATAACGAAAACTCTTTTACCAGCCAAATGATTCGTACTGCAAAATACCTCGCAAAATTATGATGTGTGGCGGGCTATAATGTCCGCCCACCAGAACTGGTTTTTAATAGATTGATGAGCCGGTGTTATAAAGTGAACTCTTAGAATTAGATTTCTGTCTGACCTTAGGAGCTATATTAAAAATGCCGGCTCTTTTTTATATCACATCACCAGTTAGTTACAATCACCTTTTTAAAGAGCGATATGACTTTGTTCAACTATATATTCAAGAAACTTATCTGCTTCTTTGGCTATTCATACTGCTGTCCCATATTCATTATATCATTTTTACAAATTAATCTTTATTATTTATTAAATCACCTTGTCTGATAGCTTTCACTATATCGAGAAACCAAAAATACATATCATTTTCACCTAAAGCATTCATTTTATCTTTATTTAAAATAACCTTTCCGTCTTTTATCTCTGAAATACTGAAAAGCGGTTCAAAATTTAAATTTGCTATACTGCTAAATTTATTCCATTCTTCAATCGTAAATATCCCCTTATCTACTGCTCTTTTTAAAATTTGATATGCTCCCCTGTGCATCAGTTTCAAACCATTATTAAAGTCAATCATCCTACACAATTGTATATCGATGGAGTTCCATAAACTTTCAATACTTTCCTGTCTTTTATATAAACTTTCCAGACTCATATCACCTGTACTAAAAATGTCCTTCAGCAATCTATCATAGTTTAGCGGCTTCCATTCCAAAGTTCTGCTCATATGGATCAGCCACTTATCATGAGGGATATATTCTTTATTTGCTATAAATAAGGATGATATCAGGGGTTTTACAGCATTATTAAAACAATAATGTCCTTGAAGAATATCCTCCCTGTGGATCCATATGTCACCTGCAAGCCTATAGTTCCACCAAACATCAAACATCAGCCTTTCGGCTTGAGAAACTTCACTTTCCTTTTTCAGTTTCATTTCAAACAGACTTTTGAGTTCTCCATTATTATCATAAATAATCTTCGCATAAGACAAATCCCATAATGTTGTACTGTCATAATCCCGTTTCAGCTCTTCTTCGTAATTTACAGTTTTAACATCATACAGATATCCATCAAGCATTGTAATTCCAAGAGCAATCGGAGTTTTTTTCAAATTATAATTTTCGTAGGCATCTTTATGCAGAAAGATAACAACATCTATTTCTGACAAATAATCAGCATACCCTCTTGACATACCACCATCCAGCATAATACCCGCAATCTGATCAAACGCTTTAATTTTATCCATATTCTTATCAAGCGCATTTATAAGCTCTTCTAAATTATTATCTTTCTTAACACTAACATAAGGTCTGCTATTTTTCATAGTTACCTCCATCTTAAAATATAAAAAGCTGCGGAAATCTCCACAGCTAATTAATTGTTGAATTATATGCGCGGAAAATGCCATGAAAATCATATTTTGTGTATAGAAAAGAGACTGCCATTGAGCAGTTTCCATATTTCTTTTCAATTATGATCTTTTCTTCACTTCCACGTGCGACTTATATTACTGATTATGTAATATCAAGTGAACCGGATATCGTCACCTCAAAAGTTTCATAAAATTCATGTTTTTATATTTATATCATATCATCAAATAAATAATATTGTCAAGATTACCTGATACTTTAGGATTGACTATTGCCGGATATGGATTCATTTTTTTGTTGGCTTTCTACCTCTTGTTCTCTTACATTTTTCTTAAAGTTATTAATAGCGATATCCACATGATTCATTAGAGCTTGCCATTGTTTATCAGACATCTTAATATTTCTTTCACTGTCATTTTCTAATTGTTCATTGATCTCTTCCTTGACTTTCTCTACCCATTTCATTCTCTCAGTTTTAAATGTCTCAAACACTCCTGGATTGTCGCTATTATTTCCGTTCCTTTTAACAGATGAGTTACAATCATACTGTGTATTAACTCCCGTTATTTCCATAAAAGTTTCTCCTTATGATTTATACTTCTTCCTACTATATTGTATCGGATATCATTATAGAAAATTTAACAGTATACTCTCCAAAATATTAAAAAAGCCTTGGAACACTGTAGTTTCAAGGCTTTCATTATTATTCTCATTATCTCTTTGAGAACTCCAATGCAAGTAAAATCAGTATTTGAACATCTCATTTTGTATTACAAGGGGATTACAGTAAGTTCTTAAAGTTTTGTTTGACTAAGATTCAAATCACCATGACCTGTTTCAATTTTTCTTTAAAAATTGAATTTTCTCACTTCCATCTTTACAAACCACCTAATAGGTGGTATATTTGACTTAGATAAGGAACAACCGCCCACAAGGTGGTTTGACCGATTATAGAAGTAGAAACTCCACCCTTAAACCGTCCAAAGTATCAGGGTGGTTTTTCTATGTATAGCTACTTACAAAACGTAAAAACGAATGTAAGTAGTGCCAAAAGAAATATACCAAAAGTTAGTATATCCTTAAAATCGTAATGATTTTTCATAGGCATCACCCCCATCCCTAAAGAATGAAGGTCAACGCACCCTGCAACACAGTCGTTCCATGTTGTAATTCTATCACATTCTTCTATGTCTGACAACTCATATAAACCTCATATGGCTATGAAAAAAAATTTAACCCTTGCTGCGCTGCTGTTTCTAACCAATGTTACAGCTTTAGTACCTGTCGCTTCTGCATGTGCTAAAGCTACAACGGTACGTAAATTGAAAGTAATGTTTGGTCAGTTATATGATTACGCTATTATGCATGAAATTATATCCAAAGAACGTGACCTTGTGCAATATGTTGATATCAGCAATGTGGTAAATCCGAATGCCTTTGACAGAAAGCCTTTCAGTTAGAAGGTAGCATTACACCCATGTTGAAAATGAAGAATAATGACCGAGAAGAAGAATGACCGAAATAAATAAAATATAAATTCTGCAAAATGAGGGTTCAAAATCTGCTTTTTTGATACATTTTTTTGTGTATTACCTGTGTATTACAAGTTAATTTTTATTGATTTTAGTTGAGCCGTAAACTGAAGAAAACCCCGAAAACACTGGGTTTTTCGGGGTTGTAAAAATTCTTTTCTTATCTCTTTGAGAACTGTGGAGCACGACGTGCGGCTTTGAGACCGTATTTCTTTCTTTCTTTCATTCTTGGATCTCTGGTTAAGAAACCAGCTTTCTTTAAGGATGGACGATAATCCTGGTCAGCATGTAATAATGCTCTGGATATACCGTGTCTGATTGCACCAGCCTGGCCAGTGAAACCACCTCCGCGTACATTTACAAGAACGTCAAATTTATCAACTGTATCTGTAATAACCAATGGTTGGCGAACGATTAATTTTAAAGTTTCAAGTCCAAAGTATTCATCCATACTTCTTTTATTTATTATTACCTTACCAGTACCAGGTACTAAGTAAACTCTAGCAATACTGCTTTTTCTTCTTCCGGTTCCGTAATATTTTGCCTTAGCCAATGTAATTTCCTCCTTTCAACCTCTTTGATTAATATTTAATCTCTAATACTTCTGGTTTCTGAGCTGCATTGTCATGCTCTGGTCCAGCGTATACGTGTAATTTTGTGATCATTTGTCTTCCTAAAGGACCCTTTGGAAGCATTCCTTTAACTGCGATGTTGATTGCTTCACCAGGTTTTTTAGCCATTAATTCTCTTAAAGTGGTTTCTCTCATACCACCTACATAATCAGAGTGATTGTAATAAATTTTTTGATCTAATTTCTTTCCTGTTACTTTTATCTTATCAGCATTTACAACAATTACATAATCACCAGTATCAATGTGAGGTGTGTAAGTCGGTTTATTTTTGCCTCTTAATATCTTTGCAATTTCGGATGAAAGACGTCCTAAAGTATGACCTGTAGCATCTATTACATACCATTTTCTTTCAATCGTTGCTGGACTAGCCATAAAGCTTTTCATTGGTTACCCTCCTTAGATTAATTAAAATCTCAATAATTATCATTAATATATGTTAAAATACTCTACCGGGGCTTGGCTTAAGTATTCTCACGTCACATCTAAATATTATAATACATTCCACCTGGCGTGTCAATAGATTTTATGCGGTTTACGAATGATTTTCCAGATATTTATATTATAAATCATTCTACAAATTAACCGGTTTTATACTATTTATATAATATTATTCCATCCATTTTAAGTGAGAGAGTAATAATATATTTGATTTGAGTAACAAAAGTCTGATTTATAATCGATTTATTAAACTTACCACTGTATAATTTAAGTTTATTATCTATATAATTTTCTTATATTGTTCATTTCCTATAGAACCTCTAGATCCGGATAATCTATTTTAAGCAGGGTTAATCCCTGTGCAGGTGCCTTTGGGCCTGCAACCAGCCGGTTTTTTTTATCCAGTATCTCCTTCACATGATTCGGAGGATATATACCAAGCCCTACCTTTATTAAAGTTCCTACAATAATTCGAACCATATTATATAAGAATCCGTTTCCGGATATGGTTATCTGAATCATTTCTCCGTCTCTTATCACATTGATATCATATATCGTTCGTATTGTATCCGTAACCTGTGTTCTGGTAGAGCAAAAACTTTTAAAATCATGTTCTCCAATCAGGTATTTCGATGCTTCAGACATGGCTTCTGCCTGCAAAGGATAATAAATAAAATGAGTATACAGCCTTTGAGTAGGCAGGGGAAATCTGCTGTTTAATATACGATATTGATAGGTTTTCGTGCTATTGCAGAATCTTGGGTGAAAATCGATGGGAACTTCTCTGGACTGTTGTATAACAATATCCTTGGGCAACCTCTGGTTTAATGCAAAAGATATCTTTTCTCCCGGTATCTTAGTTTCCGTATCAAAAACAGCAACATTTCCGATAGCATGTACCCCGGAATCCGTCCTGCTTGCTCCAATTACGGCAATTGATTCTTTTAATAAATCACTTAAATGGCGGTTCAGAACTTCTTCAACGGTAATCCCATTTGGCTGAATCTGCCACCCGCAATAGTTTGTCCCGTCATAAGCTACTACTAACATAATTCTTTTCATATAAGCTCCCATTACTCAACCGTATTTATAATCAATAAAATCATCCTGTTATGCCAATGAATTTAATACAAATATAGCAGCAACATAAAGAATAAGTACCAAATAAGCCAGCATATCCCTTGTTGCATATTTAAGAGGTTTCATTTTCGTTCTTCCCTCACCCCCGCGGTAACACCTGGCTTCCATAGCCATAGCTAAATCATTGGCACGCCGGAATGCTGATACGAATAATGGAACTAATAAAGGAATAAGACTTTTCGCCCGCTTAATTAATCCGCCGGACTCGAAATCTGCACCTCTTGCCATCTGTGCTTTCATTATTTTATCCGTTTCCTCCATTAAAATAGGAATAAAACGTAAAGCGATGGACATCATCATAGATATTTCGTGTACCGGTACCTTTATTTTACGAAGCGGCCACATTACACTTTCCAACCCATCCGTTAAATGATTCGGTGTGGTTGTGAAAGTCATAAGTGAGGATCCTAATATTAGAAACACCAGTCGTAATCCCATTAATACGGCTGTTTCAATACCTTCCCTGGTTATTTTTATAAATCCCATTCGAAAAACTTCGGTTCCGGGAGTTAAAAACAAATTAAACATAACAGTAAACAACATAAGTACAAGGACAGCTTTCAGCCCTCTTACAATGAATCGAAACGGAACCTGGGATACTTTTATAATACATACTAAGAATAAAACCGCAAGTATATAACCGTAATAATTCTGAAACATAAATAATGAAAATATATATATAATTGTTCCGATTAATTTTACTCTTGGATCCAATCTGTGAAGGATGGAATCTACCGGATAATATTGTCCTATGGTAATATCTCTGATCATTTTTTATCTTCCTTTTTGTTATAACGATTTTCTAAGGGCACGAAGTATGGATACCTTTGCTTCCTCTACTGTTGTAGCAGAAGTGTTTACCGAAAACCCTCTTGATTTTAATTCATTCATAACATAAGTTACCTGTGGTGCAGCAAGTCCGATTTTCTCCAACTCTTTATAATGAGTAAAGACTTCATGGGGAGTATCGTTATAAACAATTTCACCTTTATTCATTACCACCAGCCGGTTGGCATATTTTGCGACATCTTCCATACTATGGGATACTAAAATTATGGTAATATTATTATCCTTATGAAGCCTCGCAATTTGTTCTAAGATTTCGTCTCTTCCTTTCGGATCTAATCCGGCTGTGGGTTCATCTAAAATCAGGACTTCCGGTTTCATAGCTAATACACCTGCAATTGCAACCCTTCGTTTTTGTCCGCCGGATAGCTCAAAGGGGGATGTATCCAGTAAGTCATCACTTAACCCGACCATTTTAACAGCATCATATGTTCTTAAATCTACTTCCAATTGATCCAAACCCAGATTTTTAGGCCCAAAACTTACGTCTTTATAAACTGTAGTTTCAAACAGCTGGTGTTCCGGATATTGAAAAACCAGTCCCACTTTGCTTCTTAAGCCTTTCATATTAAAATTTTTATCATAGATATCTTCGCCCTTATAATAGATGGTACCGCTTGTTCCTCTCATTAAGCCGTTTAGATGCTGCGTCAGAGTGGATTTGCCGGATCCGGTATGACCGATAAGCCCGATAAAGTCTCTCTCTTCAATTACCAGATTTATATCTTTTAATGCATGTTTTTCGTATGCATTTCCGGGGCTGTATATATAATTTAATTTATCCACAACCATTAACATAATAAACCTCCCGCAGCGTACAATAAACAGCTGCAATTTAATACACATATCCTTAAGCTATCCTGCTAATAGCTTCTACCAGTTCCTCTATATTAAGTATTCCTTTTGGAATCTCAAGGCCTTCTTTTCTTAATTCGTATGCCAGTTCTGTCACCTGTGGTACTGCCAGCCGGTATTGTTTTAATTCTTCTACTTTGGAGAATATTTCTCTCGGAGTACCGTGCATAACAACCTTTCCCCGGTCCATTACAATTACCTTATCCGCATGTATTACTTCTTCCATATAATGTGTGATAAGTAATACGGTAACTTTTTCTCTTTTATTTAATTCATGAATGGTTTGTATTACTTCTTTTCGGCCAATTGGATCTAACATGGCAGTTGGTTCATCAAGCACAATACATTCCGGTTTCATTGCCATAATACCGGCAATCGCTACTCTTTGTTTCTGGCCTCCGGATAACTTGTTCGGAGAATGCTTACGGTATTCCAGCATTCCTACTGCCTTTAGGCTTTCTTCAACCCGCTTCCATATTTCTTCTGTAGGTATGCCTAGATTTTCAGCGCCAAAACCAACATCTTCTTCTACGACTGTAGCAATAATCTGATTATCCGGATTCTGAAATACCATACCTGCCGTCTGGCGTATATCCCAAATCTTATTTTCTTCTTTGGTATTCATTCCGTTAACCCACACAGTTCCTTCCGTGGGAGTCAGAATTGCATTAATATGTTTTGCCATTGTACTTTTACCGGAACCATTATGCCCTAAAATAGCCACAAAATCACCTTTATTAACCTCGATATTAACATTATCAATGGCACGGTTAATGGACTCAACATTGCCCTCTTCATCCCGTCTTATATATTCAAATATTAAATTTTCTGCTTTAATCATTCCCATGTATATGACCTTCTTATGAATATAATTACTTTCTTAACTTTCTACATTGTAAAGTATAATAATAAGATTTGCAACGTATTTTTATTTTGGATCTAAATTCTTAAATTTTTATTACATTTATTACTTTTTTCTTCCTTATTATCATTTAAATTGACTTTTCAGATATTAAGTTATATAGTAACTTTAGTATCAACAATTATACAAATAATTAGTTTAAATAAGAGTTTGTATCGATTGTAATGATTATTTTCCTTTTATTTCCTTTTGTTTCCTTTTGTTATCCTTACTAATAATGAATTAATTACAAGAGTAGAAAGGACAATTGTGGTATGACAGATATAAAGAAAGAAATTTTTGAATGGGCAAAAGTTATTATATTAGCGATTGCCATTGCATTTATATTGAATCATTATGTTATTGTAAATGCACAGGTGCCAACCGGCTCCATGGAAAATACCGTTATGACTAAAGATAGAATTTTTGCATTCCGTCTGGCTTATCTATTTGAAGATCCACAAAGAGGAGATATTGTGGTTTTCCCTTTTCCTGATGATGAAAAAGTTAATTATCTAAAGAGAATTATAGGATTACCCGGAGATACCATTGAGATTAAGAATGGTAAAGTATACATAAATAACAGTAAAAAACCTTTAGAAGAAGACTATCTGAAAGAAACACCAACCGGATCCTTTGGTCCATATAAAGTTCCGGAAGATTCTTATTTTATGATGGGTGATAATAGGAATATCTCAGAGGATTCCAGGTTTTGGAATAATCCCTATGTAAAAAAAGAAAAAATATTAGGTAAAGCCATCATACGATATTATCCATCAATTAAATTACTAAATTAGGGTTCTAACCCCCAAACTTAATTAATTGTTTAGATTTATATTACTATTTAGATTTATATTATTATTTAGATTTATTACTATTTAAGATTTATATTGTTATTTAAGATTTATATTGTTATTTTTTTTACTTATTGTTGTTAATATCTACCTTACTATAAATGTGCAAAAATAGCTGTTTCATATAAATGAAACAGCTATTTTATTTCTGTTATATTTAATTAAATCAAATCAATTATACTAATTCGATTAGAACTTCCATAGCAGCATCACCTTTACGTGGTCCGATCTTTACGATTCTTGTATAACCACCATTACGGCTTACATACTTAGGTGCTATTTCATCGAATAATTTGTCTGTTACATCAACAGTTTTTGTATTTCTCTTTTTACCAGCTGCTTCTGTAGGTACTTCTGTTACGGAATAAAGGAATTTTAACATCTGTCTTCTTGCATGAAGGCGGGTTGCACTATCTTTTTTGATTGTTTTTTCAACATCATCATATACTGTAACCTTTTTACCGTTAACAACTTCTTTTACTTTATTACCATCTTTATCTTTACGAGCAACTTTAGCTTTTACTGTTACTGTTTCGAAATTATCTTTCTCTTTCACAGCTAATGCTATCATACTTTCAGCGATTCTGCGGATTTCTTTTGCTTTCGCTTCAGTTGTTACTATTTTACCATTATATAATAAATTTGTTACTTGGTTTCTAAGCAACGCTTTCCTTTGGTTGGATGTTCTTCCAAGTTTTCTATAGCCTGCCATTGTTTTCCCTCCTTTAACTTCTGTTTTTAGTCATCGCTTACATTAAGTGATAAGCCAAGCTCTTTCAGCTTTGCAAGTACTTCCTCTAATGACTTACGACCAAGATTTCTAACCTTCATCATATCTTCAGAAGTTTTATTCGTTAATTCTTCAACCGTATTGATTCCGGCTCTCTTGAGACAATTATAAGAACGAACTGATAATTCTAGCTCGTCAATATTCATTTCCAGAACTTTTTCTTTCTCATTATCTTCTTTTTCAACCATGACTTCTGCGGTCTTAGCATTTTCGGATAAATCGATAAATGAATTAAGATGTTCACTTAAAACCTTAGCAGCTAAGCTGACAGCTTCATCTGGAGCTAAAGTTCCGTTGGTATATACGTCTAGCGTAAGTTTATCAAAATCTGTTATTTGACCAACACGGGTATTCTCGACAGTTAAATTAACGCGTTCAACAGGCGTGTAGATGGAATCAATCGGTATTACACCAATTGGCAAATCATCATTTTTGTTTTTATCCGCACTAATATATCCTCTGCCCTTAGTAATGGTAATTTCCATATACAATTTACTGTCATTGCCGCCGTTAAGTGTTGCAATCGGTAATTCAGGGTTAAGTATCTCGATATCCGGATCAGCCTGGATATCCCCTGCTGTTACTACGCCTTCGCCTTCGAATTCAATGTAAGCCGTCTTCGGTTCATTTGTCTCACTTGTATTTTTGATTGCTAAACTCTTTAGATTCATGATTATTTCAGTAACATCCTCTTTAACTCCAGGAATAGCACTGAATTCATGAACAACGCCATCAATCTTAACTTGACTGACTGCAGCACCGGGTAAGGATGAAAGCATAATTCTTCTTAAAGAATTACCCAAGGTTGTACCGTATCCTCGTTCCAAAGGTTCTACTACAAAACGTCCAAATTTTTTATCTTCAGAAATTTCTGCAATTTCAATTTTTGGTTTCTCAAAATCAAACACAATAGGACCCTCCTTTTGGGTTATTATGATACGATTACTGATTACTTAGAATACAACTCGACGATAAGCATTTCATTTACCGGAACATCGATTTGATCTCTTGAAGGAATCTCTTTTACTGTGCCTTTTAAAGCTTCGTGATCTACTTCAAGCCAAGCTGGTATTGTTCTTCCAGCTGTTACTTCTAATACATCTTTATATCTTTGAGCGCTCTTGAATTTTTCTTTAATTTCAATAACGTCTCCTGTTTTTACAACGTAAGATGGAATGTTGATGCACTTTCCATTAACTAAAACGTGCTTGTGATCAACAATCTGTCTGGCTTCACTTCTTGTTCTGCCGAATCCTAAACGGAATAATACGTTATCCAGTCTAAGCTCAAGGAGAATCATAAGATTTTCACCAGTTGTACCGTATTTCATTTTCTTTGCTTTATCAAAATTGTTTCTGAAAGGTTTTTCCAGAATACCATATATAAATTTAGCCTTTTGTTTTTCTCTTAACTGTGTACCATACTCACTTAATTTTTTTCCGGCTCTTGAAGAAGTTCTGTTGGACTTCTTATCAATTCCTAAATAAGTAGGTTCCAGACCAAGTGATCTGCATTTCTTTAAAACAGGACCCATGTCTCTTGCCATAAGTTTATTACCTCCTATTAGACTCTTCTGCGTTTAGGTGGTCTACATCCGTTATGTGGAACCGGAGTGACATCCTTAATACTGGTTACTTCAATACCGCAAGCTTGAAGTGCACGAATTGCTGCTTCTCTTCCTGAACCTGGGCCTTTTACCATAACATCCACTGATCTTAAACCATGTACTAACGCTGCTTTAGCTGCTGTCTCAGCTGCCATCTGAGCTGCATATGGAGTGGATTTTCTGGAACCTCTAAATCCTAATCCGCCGGCACTAGCCCATGAAAGAGCATTGCCTTCTGCATCTGTCAGAGTAACAATTGTATTATTAAAAGATGACTGGATATGTGCCTGTCCACGATCGACGTTCTTTCTGACACGTTTCTTAGCCACTTTTTTTGCTATCTTTTTAGCCATTTAACAAACCCTCCTATTGGATTTTTAACTACTTAATATTATTTCGTGACTATTCAGTCACGGCGGTTCATACGAACCGATGCACACAAAAAATGGTATCATATTTTGGCACGGTATAACTCGAAATTCTACGAATTTCTCGAGATGGTTAAATAGTTAAATTACTTTTTCTTATTTGCAACTGTACGCTTTGGTCCTTTTCTAGTTCTAGCGTTTGTCTTAGTTTTCTGACCACGAACCGGAAGACCTTTTCTATGACGGATTCCTCTATAGCATCCGATTTCCTGAAGTCTCTTAATATTAAGAGCGATTTCTCTACGTAAATCACCTTCAACCTGTTGGGTTGCGTCAATAATATCACGAATTCTAGCTACTTCTTCGTCAGTTAAATCTCTGACACGTGTGTCAGGATTAACGTTAGCTTCTTTAAGAATGCGGTTAGAACTTACTCTTCCGATACCATAAATATAAGTAAGTCCGATTTCTACACGTTTCTCTCTTGGTAAATCTACACCACTGATACGAGCCATGTGCGTATTACACCTCCGTTGGATTTTAATAAGAGTGATTGAATTCAGTATCATATAAAAGTACTTAGCTTTATATGGTGAAATGTATACCTATCTTATCACCCTTTTGGGATTAAATGTTACTTTTAATAAAACATATTCTTAATTTTTCGCAACAAACAACTCTTCCAAGTGTTTCATTGCACAGCCGCTTTAAATTGTGACAAACACAGGGAAAGTTCCCCTGCTTGCTGTAAACATGATAATGACATGATTTACAAAACAATTTATTAAGTAAATTGTTCACAATATCACAATTGCTAAAAATGCAGATTGTAACACAAAAAGCAAGAACTATTCATATATAAAACAATTGAAGACCGCCATCCGGCCGGCTCTTCGATTGAATATTAGCCTTGTCTTTGTTTGTGTCTGGGATTTTCACAGATTACTCTGATACTGCCCTTTCTTTTAATAATCTTGCACTTTTCACAGATTGGTTTTACTGATGACCTTACTTTCACAGTAATTCACTCCTTTCAAAAAAAGTCCGTCTATCATTATAACACTGATATAACAGTAAATCAAGTAAAATAATAACATTTTTTAATTTTACTTGAAATTTATTTAAATTATTTGTCACGCCAAATAATTCTACCTTTAGTTAAATCATATGGAGATAATTCCAGGGTAACTTTATCACCCGGTACAATTTTAATGAAGTTCATGCGCAGCTTTCCGCTGATATGTGCTAATACTCTATGCCCATTCTCTAATTCTACCTGAAACATTGCATTGGGTAATTTTTCAATTACGGTTCCTTCGATTTCTACTACATCTGATTTTGACATTATGTCACCTCCATGATTGGATATAACCATTAACTATTACTAACAATAACTACATTTTACTATTTCGATAAAGCTTAATTGCTCTCTTAATATCTTCATTGATTATTTTCTCTTGTTTTAATTGTTTTTCTGCCAGGTTTTTATCTTTATAATTAACCAATTGAATATGTTTTATATTCTTTTTCTTGGGCTTTTCAAAAGTACGGTTTTACCATCCATTAAATAAACATATTCTGACTCCGATTTAAGTATGACAAATACTTCTCCCTTGTCATGGCCGGCCTTGGATACTACTAAACTGCCGAGTTCATATAATAACATATTGGTTCTCCACTTACATCTAATTCATTCTAATTACTTTCTTATGGACAGTATCTCAGGTTCTCCATCGGTTATTAGAATTGTATTTTCATAATGAGCCGATAATGATCCGTCATCCGTGGTCACGGTCCAGTCATCATCTTCCCAATATACATCATAACGCCCGGCATTCACCATAGGCTCTATAGCAAATGTCATTCCAGGTTCTAACCGGATTCCTCTTCTCTTCTGACGGAAATTCGGTATCTGAGGTTCTTCATGCATGTTTTTACCAATTCCATGTCCAACAAGATCTCTGACTACAGAAAAACCAAAAGACTCTACATAATCTTGAATAGCAGCAGAGATTTCATATAGATGATTGCCAGCTTTTGCATATTTAATACCTTCATAGAAGCTTTGTTCTGTAACTTCAATAAGCTTTAAGGCTTCTTCATTTACCTCTCCTACTGCCCAGGTTCTGGCAGCATCGGATTGATAGCCTTTATAAATAACACCTGCGTCTAAACTGACAATATCTCCATCTCTTAAAAATGTACTCTTATTTGGGATTCCATGAACTACCTGCTCATTTATGGAAACACAGATAGAAGCAGGGAAACCATTATAGTTTAAAAAGGATGGTATACAACCATAGCTTCTGATAATCTCATCTGCTTTTTTGTCAATATCCAGGGTAGATATGCCGGGCTTTATATACTTTTCAAGCTCTTCATGTACAATAGCCAGGATGTTGCCAGCTTCACGCATTAATTCAATTTCTCTTTCTGATTTAATAATTACTGACATAATCTCTCCCATGCATTAATATTCATAATATATTAATGTATTGCATTTTTTGCATTAAATAGATCTTTACTGTTCCAATATACTTACAATATCACTAAATACCTCAGCCATATCTTTAGTTCCGTCAACTTCAACTAAAATACCCTGATTTTTATAAAAATCAATTAAAGGCTGCGTTTGTTCATGATACACTTTTAATCTCTTTAATACTGTTTCAGGCTTATCATCATCCCTTAATACCAATTCCGAGCTACAAACATCACAGATGCCTTCTACTTTAGTGGGAATGTGCTCTAAATGATAAGTAGCGCCACAGTTTAAGCAGGCTCTGCGGCCAGACATTCTGTCTACTATATTAGAATCCGGTACCTCAACATTTACTGCAAAATCAATTTTTTCATTAATTGCTTTTAATGCAGAATCTAATGCTTCTGCCTGGGGTATTGTTCTGGGAAAACCATCAAATACATATCCATTGACACAGTCTTCCTGCTTAACCCTGTCTACAACAAGATCAACCACTAATTCATCCGGTACCAGTAATCCCTGATCCATATAAGACTTTGCTTTGTTACCAAGTTCCGTACCGTTTTTAATATTTGCTCTGAATATATCTCCAGTTGATATATGGGGATTCCATATTTATCTGCTATTCTTTTAGCCTGTGTACCTTTACCTGCTCCAGGCGCGCCTAACATAATAATTTTCATTCTAACCTCCATGTGCAGATATCATCTGCTATTAGATCCTTTACACCTTGAAGAAACTGCTGAGCAGATTCTTTTTCATACTTAAATCATTATATGCACGGCGGTAATACTTCGCCTTTTATTTCAATTTTTTCAAATGCCGATTAAATAGATTTAGCAAAAAAGTATAATCTGCAAATGGCGGAGCAGGGGCTCCGCCTTAGCAAAATATATTATGTCTGTTAATCGTTTAAGAATCCTTTATAATGACGGACTAACATCTGAGATTCAATTTGTTTCGTCGTATCAAGTACAACACCTACAATAATGATTAAGGATGTTCCGCCGAAAGATACATCTGCACCAAATGCTCCTGAAAAGAAAATAGGAATAACTGCTACAATGGTAAGACCAACAGCACCTATAAAAATTACATTATTTAATACTTTGGTTAAATAATCTGTAGTTGGTTTTCCCGGACGGATACCAGGAATAAATCCACCCTGCTTTTTCATATTGTTTGAAACCTCAATCGGATTAAAGGTAATTGAAGTATAGAAGTATGCAAAGAAGATTACCAGTACAATGTAGATTAATAAACCAATAGAGTATTTAAATTCACCTAAACTTGTAAAATTACACCAGGTGTTTTGATTTAATAAGTACAATACTTTAGGCCAAATATATGCTCTTGCCGGTGTTACCCCAAAGAAAGATGAGATAACGATTGGAAATTGCATTAATGAGCCTGCAAAGATTACCGGAATAACACCGGCTGTATTTACTTTTAAAGGAATATGGGAAGACTGGCCGCCAACCATCTTCCTTCCTTGTACTTTCTTAGCATATTGTACGGGGATTTTTCTTTGTGCATTCTGAAGTAAAACAATGAAAGCAACGACAGCGGCTATAATAACAATGATTACAACAGCACCAATAAGTCCATTAATTACATTAGATGCACCAGCGACAAATTTTTTATAAAGGTTTGTAATATCATTAGGCATTCTTGCGATGATATTAATTAAAAGGATAATTGAGATACCATTTCCAACGCCTTTTTCTGTAATTCTTTCGCCCAACCACATTAAGAATGCAGAACCGGCAGTTAAGGATGCTACGATGATAACTACATTCGTAAATGTAGTACCACCTTCTAACAAACCAGAACTTCCGAAACCGATTGCCATAGCAATGGATTCAATAAGAGATAAACCGATCGTGACATAACGGGTAAACTCTACAATTTTCTTTCTACCGTCTTCTCCCTCTTTCTGAAGTTCCTCAAGTTTAGGAATTGCAATTGTGAGCAACTGCATAATAATGGAGGATGTAATATATGGCGTAATGTTTAACGCAAATATTGACATTTGTGTAAAAGAACCACCTGTTAAAGTATCAAAGAATCCTAAAGAAGTCTGTGTTCCAATCCACTGGGAGAAATATTCTCTATCGATACGTGGTACAGGAAGTTGAGAGCCAAGTCTTACTAAAATCAGTGCTATAAAAGTAAACACTAATTTACTTCTTATATCTTTAATCTTAAAAGCATTTCGGAACGTTTTAAACATATCCTAAATCACCTCAGCATTTCCACCAAGAGCTTTGATCTTTGCGATTGCACTTTCGCTGAATGCGTTAACCTTAACATCAAGCTTCTTAGTAAGTTCTCCATTTCCTAGAATCTTAACACCATCTTTGGGTTATTGATGATACCGATTTCCATTAATGATTCAACGGTAACAAGGGCGCCATCTTCAAATCTGTTTAATTTATCTACGTTAACTGAAATAATTTCTTTTGTATTTCTATTAGTAAAACCTCTTTTCGGTAATGTTCTGATAAATGGTGTCTGACCACCTTCAAAACCTACCCTTGGTGCTCCTGAACGAGCTTTTTGGCCTTTATGACCTTTACCTGCGGTTTTACCATTGCCTGAACCATGTCCGCGTCCTCTTCTAAAGTTTGCACTTTGTTTGGAACCGTCAGCTGGTCTTAATTCTGATAAATTCATCGTTACACCTCCTTACTCGTTTAGTAATTATATCTCTTCAACCTTTACTAAATGTCTTACTTGGTCAATCATACCTCTGATTGCGGCATTATCCGGCATTTCAACAGATTTATTAGGTTTTTTAAGTCCTAATGCTTCAACTGTTTTCTTATGCTTTGGAATTGCGCCAATAGTAGACTTTACTAAAGTTATCTTTAATTTACCTGCCATTTTAAGCCCCTCCTAACCTAACATCTCTTCTACAGAAATACCGCGAAGCTTAGCTACTTCTTCAGGAGTCTTTAACTGACTTAATCCATCAATTGTAGCAAGAACTACGTTTTGCTTATTGTTAGAGCCAAGTGATTTAGTACGGATATTCTTAAAACCTGCAAGTTCAAGAACATTACGTGCCGGACCTCCTGCAATAACACCGGTACCTTCAGGAGAACGCTTTAATAATACAGTTGCGCTGCCGAATTTACCAATGTAATCATGTGGTACGCTGCCGTTTTCGTCGATAGGAAGAGAAATTAATTTCTTCATAGCATCTTCTTTTCCCTTACGAATAGCTTCCGGAATTTCTGCTGCTTTTCCTAAGCCTGCACCAACGTGTCCATTTTTGTCACCAACTACTACTAAAGCTGTAAATCTGAAATTACGTCCGCCTTTAACTACTTTAGTAACACGTTTAATTGATACTACTTTATCTTCTAATTCACCTAGTTGACTAGCATCAACGATTGTACGTTTCATGTGTTTTCCTCCTTGCTTAGAATTCCAGACCAGCTTCTCTGGCTGCATCTGCTAATGCTTTTACCTTTCCCTGATATATGAAACCGCCTCTATCAAAGACAACTGCTGTAATACCTTTTTCCAATGCTTTTTTTGCAATTACAGTACCTAAATATGCAGCTGCAGCTACATCGTTTGTTTTCTCGAGTTCAGCCTTAACATCCTTTTGAAGTGTAGAAGCTGATACTAAAGTATTACCAACCGTATCGTCAATAATTTGAGCGTACATATGATTATTACTTCTAAACACAGCTAAACGTGGTCTTTCAGGAGTTCCGGTGAAACGATTACGTAATTTTCTATGTTTATTTACACGAACTTCAGATCTTGATTCTTTACTAACCATTGTATTTCACCTCCAATTATTTCTTACCAGTCTTACCAACTTTACGTCTAATCACTTCATCAGCATATTTAATACCCTTGCCCTTATATGGTTCAGGTCTCTTCTTATCTCTGATTTCAGCAGCGTATTGGCCAACTTTTCTTTATCAATACCTTTTACTGTAATCTTGTTTTGTCCTTCTAATACAGTTTCAACACCTTCCGGATCAACCATTACTACTGGATGTGAATATCCTAATGTTAAGGTCAATTCCTTACCGGCTTTTGCTGCTCTATAACCAACACCGTTGATTTCAAGCACTTTCTCATAACCAGCTGTTACACCGATTACCATATTGTTAATTAATGTTCTCGTAAGACCATGTAAAGATTTCATTCTTTTTAATTCATTAGGTCTGGTTACAACAATTTCAGAACCTTCTAACTTAATTATCATTTCAGACGCTAAAACTCTGGAAAGAGTTCCTTTCGGTCCTTTTACGGTTAATTTATTATTTTCTGCAATATCAACAGTAACGCCTGCTGGTACCGCGATAGGCATTCTTCCTATACGTGACATGCCCGCACCTCCTATTATTTTGTGTAGGTTTTATTGTATTTCATTCTTCTTTGTCCTATTAAGACGCCATACTCAGAAAAGCTTCCTCGTTGTCCGTCAGTACCCGCTTCGTCAAAACATGCCCTACGGGTACTATATCGATTCCTCGAATCGATATGCTGACTACCAGATGAATGCTAATACCTCTCCGCCTACGTTAAGCTTTCTGGCTTCTTTATCAGTAACAACACCTTTGTTCGTAGAAATAATAGCTATACCAAGACCTCCAAGTACTTTTGGAAGCTCATCCTTGTTAGCATAAACACGAAGACCTGGCTTAGAGATTCTCTTAAGACCTGTAATAATCTTAACATTTTTATCTTTACCATATTTTAATGTAATATGGATTGTTTTAAAGTTATCTACTTCTTCAATATCATATTTCTTAATATAACCCTCTTTAAGAAGAATATCAGCGATAGCTATCTTCATCTTAGAAGCAGGTATATCTACCGTATCATGTTTTGCAGTACTTGCGTTACGGATTCTTGTAAGCATATCTGCAATTGGATCACTCATTGTCATGTCATTTGCCTCCTTCCTTGTTTCCTACCAGCTTGCTTTCTTAACACCTGGTATTTGTCCTTTATAAGCTAATTCACGGAAGCAGATTCTGCAAATTCCGTATTTTCTTAAATATGCATGTGGACGACCACAGATTCTGCAACGGTTATATTCTCTGGTAGAGAATTTTTGTGTACGCTGTTGCTTAATCTTCATTGACGTTTTAGCCATGGAATTCCCTCCTAACTATTTTTTGAATGGCATACCGAATAATGTCAATAATTCACGAGCTTCTTCATCTGTTTTAGCTGTGGTTACGAAGATAATATCCATTCCTCTAACCTTATCAATTTTGTCGTATTCGATTTCAGGGAAAATAACCTGTTCTTTAATACCAAGGGAGTAATTTCCTCTTCCGTCAAATGCATTGCCATTAACACCTCTAAAGTCACGTACACGAGGTAAAGCTAAATTTATAAGACGATCTGCAAATTCATACATTTTATCGCCTCTTAATGTAACCTTACATCCGATTGGCATACCTTCTCTGATTTTAAAGTTAGCGACGGATTTCTTAGCTTTTGTTACAACAGCTTTCTGTCCTGCTATGATTTCCATATCTTTAATTGCTGCGTCTAAAAGCTTGGAATTATCTTTTGCTTCACCAACGCCCATGTTAATAACGATTTTATCTAATTTAGGTACTTCCATAACATTCTTATAACCGAATTTTTTAGTCATACCATCTATGATTTCATTTAAATAGGTTTCTTTTAATCTAGTCAACTTATGAGACCTCCTCTCTTAGAATTAGTCGATTACTTCGCCGGTTGATTTCGCAATACGAACTTTTTTGGAACCTTTTTTACCTTCCGTGGTTGTAAAACCAAGTCTGGTAACTTTTCCCTTGTGAACGTACATAACGTTTGAAATATCAATCGGTGATTCTTGATGGATAATTCCACCTTTAGGATTAGATTGGCTTGCTTTACTATGTTTAGTAACCATATTAACGCCTTCTACTAATACCTTGCTATCCATAACAGCGATTACTTTGCCTTCTTTGCCTTTATCTTTACCGGTTATAATCTTTACGTTATCACCTTTTTTGATTTTAATAGTAGACACAGTCGACACCTCCTTATAATACTTCTGGTGCTAATGAAACGATTTTCATGAATTGTTTTTCTCTTAATTCTCTTGCTACTGGTCCGAAAATACGAGTTCCTTTTGGATTCTTATCTTCTTTTATAATAACAGCTGCATTTTCATCAAACTTGATATAGGAACCATCTTTACGACGAGCTCCTTTCACAGTACGAACAACAACAGCTTTCACAACGTCACCTTTTTTAACAACACCACCTGGTGTTGCATCTTTAACCGACGCAACAATAATATCGCCGATACCAGCATATCTTCTGGTGGATCCGCCAAGTACACGGATGCAAAGTAATTCTTTTGCGCCTGTATTGTCAGCAACTCTAAGTCTTGATTCTTGTTGTATCATGACTTTACTCCTTTCAGCACTTCTTATTTCGCTCTTTCAATAATTTCAACAAGTCTCCATCTCTTATCTTTAGATATAGGTCTTGTTTCCATAACTTTTACTCTATCGCCAATATTGCATTCATTGTTCTCGTCATGTGCTTTTAATTTATAAGTTCTTTTTACAATCTTGTTGTATAAAGGATGCTTCACATGGTCAATAACTGCTACTGTGATTGTTTTATCCATTTTATCACTGATAACTTTACCAGTACGAACTTTTCTCAGATTTCTTTCCACAACAATTTCTCCTTTCCTAAATCGTCGATTCCCGTGATTAGTTAGAAGCCTTAGCTTTTTCAGAAATCACTGTTTGAATTCTTGCAATATTTTTTCTAACTTCTTTAATTCTGCTTGTATTATCTAACTGATTTGTTGCGTTCTGGAACCTTAAGTTAAAAAGTTCCTTTTTAGCAGCTACTAATTCTTCGTTTAATTCGGAAGCGGTTTTTACTTTTAAGTCTTCTACATATTTATTAGTTTTCACTGCCCGCACCTCCTTCTAAGTCTGCGCGAGAAACTACTTTACATTTAACCGGTAATTTATGCATAGCAAGACGTAATGCTTCTCTGGCTGTTTCTTCAGGAACACCTGAAATTTCGAACATTACACGTCCTGGCTTTACAACTGCTACCCAGTATTCTAATGAGCCCTTACCGGAACCCATTCGAGTTTCAGCTGGTTTCGTTGTTACAGGTTTATCGGGGAATATTTTAATCCAAACTTTACCGCCACGTTTGATATAACGAGTCATAGCAATACGGGCTGCTTCGATTTGGTTTGATTTAATCCAAGCTGGTTCTAATGATACCAGACCAAATTCGCCGTTAGAGATAGTATTACCTCTTAATGCTTTTCCTGCCATGGAGCCACGGAATTGTTTACGGCGTTTTACTCTTTTTGGCATTAACATTATTTATCGCTCCCTTCCTTTTTTGCCTTTGTTGGAAGTACTTCACCTTGGTAAATCCATACTTTAACGCCTAATTTACCATAAGTGGTATCTGCTTCTGCAAATCCATAATCAATATCCGCACGTAAAGTCTGTAACGGAATAGTTCCTTCACTGTAGAATTCAGTACGAGCCATATCTGCACCGCCAAGACGTCCTGCAACAGCAGCTTTAATACCTTTTGCTCCTGCTTTCATAGTTCTTGACATAGTTGATTTCATTGCTCTTCTGAAAGAAATACGGTTTTCAAGTTGAGCGGCAATATTTTCAGCTACTAATTGAGCGTTCATATCCGGTTTCTTGATTTCTTTGATGTCTACCATTAATTTCTTAGTAGTAAATCTTTGAATATCTGATTTTAACTTTTCAATTTCTGCTCCGCCTTTACCGATTACTACACCGGGTTTAGCAGTGAAAATGATAACCTTTAAACGATCAGATGCGCGTTCGATTTCGATCTTAGCAACACCTGCACTGTATAATTTCTTTTTCAGATATGTTCTGATATTGTAGTCTTCTACTAAGTTGTCTGCAAAATCAGCTTCAGCATACCATCTTGAGTCCCAGTCACTAATAACTCCGACTCTTAAGCCATGAGGATTAACTTTCTGTCCCATTATTGCCCTCCTTATCTTTCATTTAGTACAACAGTGATATGGCTTAATCTCTTTAAGATTCTGTAAGCTCTACCCTGTGCCCTAGGTCTGATTCTCTTCATTGTCGGTGCCTGATTTGCGTAGCACTCTTCTATATATAATTTCGTCACGTCCATGCCATTATTATTTTCAGCATTCGCAATTGCGGATTTTAAAACCTTCTCTATAACAGTTGATGCATATCTTGGATTGTAAGCTAAAATACCAAGAGCTGTCTCAACATCTTTACCTCGGATGGCGTCTAAAACGAAACAAGCTTTCTGTACAGACACTCTTGCATAAGAAACTTTTGCACTTGGTCTTGTATCTCTATTCTCATTTCTTTCTCTCTTTATCTGGGATCTATGTCCTTTCGCCATGGATGAAACCTCCTTTCAATTCCAATCTATCTTATCTCTTAGTCTTCTTTTCGTCTTTTCCATGTCCTCTATAAGTTCTGGTAGCTACAAACTCACCTAGTTTGTGTCCAACCATATCTTCTGTTACATATACAGGCACATGTCTTCTTCCGTCATGAACTGCGATTGTATGTCCAACCATCTGAGGGAAAATAGTAGAACGACGTGACCAAGTCTTGATAACAGACTTATCACCTGCTTTATTCATAGCATCTACTTTTTTAAGTAAATGATCATCAGCAAATGGTCCTTTTTTTAATGAACGAGCCATAGGTTTAACCTCCTTAATTATTTAACAGTTTTACCGTCTCTTCTTCTTACGATCAGCTTGTTAGATGACTTGTTGGTCTTTCTTGTCTTTAAGCCAAGAGCAGGTTTACCCCAAGGTGTTACAGGGCCTGGACGACCAATACCAGTCTTACCTTCACCACCACCGTGTGGATGGTCATTCGGGTTCATTACGGAACCGCGGACAGTAGGTCTGATACCCATATGACGTTTACGACCGGCTTTACCAATGTTAATTAATTCATGATCAATGTTACCAACCTGGCCAACAGTTGCACGGCAGATAATTGGAACTAATCTCATTTCACCAGAAGGTAAACGAAGTGTTGCATATTTTCCTTCTTTCGCCATTAACTGTGCTGCATTACCTGCGGAACGAACTAACTGTCCGCCCTTGCCAGGGTATAATTCAATGTTGTGTACCTGAGTACCAACCGGAATGTTCTGAAGTGGTAAGCAGTTACCAACTCTAACTTCTGCTGTTTCACCATTCATGATTGTTGTTCCAACGGTAAGTCCGTTAGGAGCAAGGATATATGCTTTTTCACCGTCTGCATAGCAGATTAAAGCGATATTAGCTGTTCTGTTAGGATCATATTCGATCGTTTTAACAACTGCCGGAATACCATCTTTCTTTCTTTTAAAATCGATAATTCTATATTTTCTTCTAGAGCCGCCGCCCTGATGTCTTACTGTAATCTTTCCTTGATTGTTACGACCTGCATTTTTATTAATAGAAACTACTAAAGATTTTTCAGGTGTAGCTGTTGTGATTTCTGTAAAATCAGATGCAGTCATATGTCTTCTGGAAGGTGTATATGGGTTAAACTTTTTGATTCCCATCTTTTGCACTCCTTTCGAGCAATTATTTTATTCTGTTATCGGCGAATAAACACCATAATTTGTTTAATGCTTCTTAATTACAGACCTGCAAAAATTTCGATTTCTGCACTGTCTTCTGTTAATTGAACGATTGCTTTCTTTTTAGCTGAAGTTTTACCGGTTGTATTACCACGTCTGCGGTTTTTACCTTCTAAATTCATCGTGTTAACACTTACAACCTTTGTTCCCGGGAACATTTTTTCTACAGCTTCTCTGATTTGGTTCTTTGTAGCATCCGGATGAACGGAGAATGTATATTTCTTCTCGCTCATGGAGTTCATGCTCTTTTCAGTAATAACCGGTTTGAGTATAACATCATAATATTTTAAATCTGCCATTATGCGTACACCTCCTCAATCTTTGCCACTGCATCCTTGGTTAATACTAATGAATCATATTTTAAGATATCATATACATTAATCGTGTTAGGTAATGCAGTTCTAATAGAAGGAATATTTCTTGCAGAAAGAATTACGTTATCATTTTCTCTCCAAGAACTACTAATGCTTTGTTAACATTTAAGCTGTTAAGTACTGCTGCCATTTTCTTTGTTTTGATTTCATCAAAGTTAAGTTCATCCAGTACAAAAATCTTCTCAGCTGCTACTCTGGAAGTTAAAGCTGATTTTAATGCGATTCTCTTTTCCTTTCTGTTTAACTTAAAGGAATATTCTCTTGGCTTTGGAGCAAATACTACGCCGCCGCCTTTCCATTGAGGTGATCTTGTTGAACCCTGTCTAGCATGACCGGTTCCTTTTTGTCTCCAGGGTTTTCTTCCGCCGCCGCTTACTTCCGCACGTGTCTTAGCGCTTTGTGTTCCCTGACGTTTATTTGCAAGTTGTTGAACAACTGCCAAGTGAACTAAATGTTCATTAACTTCTACTCCGAAGATAGCATCGTTTAATTCAATAGAACCAACGGCTTTGCCTTCCATATTATAAACAGATACGTTTGCCATCTGTGTGTTCCTCCTTTCTCAAAGCTTCTAGTTTGCTTTCACGGTATTCTTCAATATTACCATAGATTTTTTCGGTCCTGGAACAGCACCTTTAACTAAGATAATGTTGTTTGCGGTGTCAATTCTTACGACTTCAAGATTCTGAACAGTTACTTTTACATTACCCATGTGTCCTGGCATGTGTTTCCCTTTAAATACTCTACCCGGGCTTGTTGCTGCACCGTTGGAACCTGCATGTCTGTGGAACTTGGAACCATGAGCCATAGGTCCTCTGGACTGTCCGTGTCTCTTAATTGCACCCTGGAATCCCTTACCTTTTGATTTAGCAGTAGCATCAACTCTTTCACCTTCTGCGAAGATGTCAACCTTGATTTCTTGTCCTACTGTGTAATCAGCGGCATTATCAAACCTGAACTCTTTAAGATACTTTTTGTTTGCAACACCTGCTTTTGCAAAGTGTCCTTTTCTTGGCTTATTTACTAATACTTCGCGGATATCGCCAAAGCCTACCTGAACAGCGCTATATCCATCGTTTTCAACAGTTTTAACCTGTGTTACCGCACAAGGACCAGCCTGTAATACAGTAACCGGGATTAATGCTCCACTTTCATTGAAGACTTGAGTCATTCCGACTTTAGTAGCTAAAATTGCTTTTTTCATTGCTTATTGCACCTCCTGTTAATCTACAGCGGATTACACGATCGTGTAATCATCCTAGATGGTCTACCATGGGTGCCGGTTACTGATTTAACCATTACCTATATATAAACCCTAAAGGATTTCTTTCTTTTTGTTTCATTTGGATTAAAACGATTATTTCATCAGATGAATCAATTATTTCATCAAATGAATTTATTTCATTTTAATGTCGATGTACACACCAGCCGGCATTTCTAATCTTGATAATGCATCAACTGTTTTTTGTGTAGGTGTGATGATATCGATTAATCTCTTATGAGTTCTTTGTTCGAACTGCTCTCTGGAATCCTTGTACTTGTGTACCGCTCTGAGGATTGTTATTACTTCCTTCTTAGTAGGTAGGGGTACCGGTCCGCTCACCTTTGATCCTGTCTTTTTTACAGTCTCGATGATTTTTGCAGCTGACTGATCGATTAATTGATGATCATACGCTTTCAATGTAATTCTCATTACTTGACTTGCCATAAAAAAAGTCGCCTCCTTTTCGCACTTAATTGCAGTACGACAAGCGGTGACTGTACACTCAACCGTGTGTGTCATAGCATCAAAACCTATTTTTGTAAATTGCAACGTCTCATTTACAATGCAGTTTTGCAAGACTTACCCACGTTTATCTGCCCGAAGCAGAAAGACTTGTTTTGTACAGTGACTTGTCGCCAGTTTCATAACTTGACATTCGCTCCACGGAAAACCTACATATTATGTAGCAACCTCACGTTTCTACGCTATCAATGTCACAGCACTAATTAGTATACTACAGGAAAATAATTAATGCAAGTATTTTTTTACAAATATTTATTTTTTATTTTAAATTTTTTATAGTGTTCTAATTCAGACTTTTGTAAGTAAAATTATTCATTTTATAGGGATAAAATCCTGTTCCCATAATCAGACGCACGGCGGATAAGGCACTGCCTTTTATCGGAAGATTAAAACCAGCTTCCAATAAGTTTATTATAGGTAGTTTTTTCTAATCTATTCCAGTTAAAGCGCAGAATGTTTATACTTTCCTCCCGGAGTTCTATTATTATCATAAGAATGCTCGGAGAAATTTCCTATAAACCGGAAGAAATACGCTTTGCGAATTTCTTCCGGTTCGCGTGCCCGTTCGAATTATTACAAGCAAGCTTTCATATTCTCACTTTGCTTTCGCGGAAATAAAAAGGTCCATACAATCCTAAGTTAGATTTTTAAGGATGGTATGGACCATATTATTTATTTTACCAGATTCCCTGAGCTATCATAGCATCAGCAACTTTCTCAAACCCTGCAATATTCGCTCCCATTACATAATTTCCTTTGGCTCCATATCGTTCTGCGGCATCAGACATGTTATGGAAAATGTTAAGCATGATATGCTTTAATTTTTCATCAACTTCTTCAAAAGACCAGCTCAGCCTTTCACTGTTCTGAGACATTTCCAATGCAGAGGTAGCAACACCTCCGGCGTTAGCAGCCTTACCGGGTGCAAATAATACACCATGTGTCTGTAAGTATTCGGTGGCATCCAGAGTAGTTGGCATATTGGCTCCTTCTGCTACAGCAATACAATGATTGGATACCAATGCTTTTGCATCTTCTAATAGCAACTCATTCTGGGTAGCACAAGGAAGTGCAATATCACATTTAACACTCCATACGCCCCGTCCCTCATGGTATTCCGAATTTGGTCTGTATTTTTTATACTCCGTAAGTCTTCCACGGTTTTCTTCTTTAATTATTTGCAGTGCAGCTACATCAATACCCTCGGGGTCATAAACCCAGCCGTTAGAATCACTGACAGTAATAACTTTTGCTCCCAGTTGAAACGCTTTTTGTGCAGCATATATGGCAACATTACCGGAGCCTGATATTGCAACAAGTTTACCGGTTATATCAAAACCATTACACTTTAACATTTCTTCCACCAGATACAGCAGACCATAACCTGTAGCTTCCTTACGTACCAGTGAACCACCGTAGCTTAATCCTTTGCCGGTTAAAACCCCTTCATAAGTACCCTTTATCTTTTTAAACTGTCCGAACATATAACCGATTTCTCTTGCGCCGGTACCGATATCTCCGGCAGGAACGTCAACATCTGCCCCAATATACTTATAAAGTTCTGTCATAAAGCTTTTACAAAATGCAAGTACTTCACGATCTGATTTACCTTTCGGATCAAAATCGGAGCCTCCTTTTGCGCCCCCGATAGGGAGTCCTGTCAGAGAGTTTTTAAAAATCTGTTCAAATCCCAGGAACTTAATGATTCCTATATTAACGGAAGGATGCAGTCTTAAACCGCCCTTATAAGGTCCCACTGCGTTATTAAACTGTACCCTGTAACCGGTATTCACCTGAACTTGTCCTTTATCATCCACCCAGGGAACACGGAATTTAATCTGTCTGTCAGGTTCTACCAATCTCTCCAGTAATGCTTCTTTTCTGTACTTTGCTTCATTTACCTTAACAATGGGTCTTAAGGATTCCAATACTTCTTTTACTGCCTGATGGAATTCCTGCTCTGCAGGATTTTTACGGACTACCGTCTCTAGTACCTCATCTACATAATCCATAGCTTCTTCTCCTTTACAATAAACGTTAAAAAAAGGGTAACAAATGACGCAGTTACCCCTGGACTTTGCTCGTTTATAATTATAAAACACCTTACATAAAAATACAATACATCACTTTACATTTACTGAAATTTTATTGCTGCCGATATGACATCTGCTAGGTTCCGAATAATAGGTACCTATCACAAAATGGTAAAATACTTTATAAACTTGACCACCGTCCGGATGCACCGCAGGGCAGTATTAAGTTATTGGAAGAAACAGGCAGCCCCACTTCATCTGCAATAACCGTACCACCGTATAGAGAGCTGATTTCAATTCCTAACAGATAAGCCAGCACTGCAGGCTGTAAGCCGGTGGTATAAGAGTTTATCAGGAAAAATAAAGGTTCTTTTGTTAATACCTGGGAACACAGTTTAACAAAAGGATGTATGCTGTCTTCAATTTTCCAAATCTCACCCTTAGGACCTCTTCCATAAGATGGCGGATCCATTATAATAGCATCATAAAAGTTTTCTCTCCGTATTTCCCTCTCTACAAATTTACCGCAGTCATCTACAATATAACGGATGGGTGCTTCAGAAAGTCCGGAAAGCGCTGCATTTTCTTTGGCCCAGGTAACCATACCTTTTGAGGCATCCAAATGGGTAACGCTGGCTCCGGCTTTCGCTGCGGCAATAGTAGCTCCTCCGGTGTAAGCAAATAAGTTTAATACCTTTATTTCTTTGCCCGGATTCTTAGCCTTCTGCTTACGTATGATATCCCCAAACCATTCCCAATTTGCCGCCTGCTCCGGAAACAGCCCGGTATGTTTAAAGCTAAAAGGCTGGAGATTAAAACTTAAATCCTTGTATTTAATCTGCCATTGTTTGGGTAAATCAAAAAATTCCCATTCACCTCCGCCTTTATTGCTTCTATGATAATGAGCATTTGGTTTCTTCCATCCCCCATGCGTTTTCGGTGTTTCCCAAAGGACCTGGGGATCCGGCCGAACCAATGTATATTTACCCCATCGTTCTAACTTTTCTCCTGTAGAAGTATCAATTACTTCGTAATCTTTCCATCCATCTGCAATCCACATATCATTTCTCTCTTTCGGTTTTTTCATTCTACATTCTAAAGCATATTACATCATAATAAATATTTCAACAAGCGTTAAGTTAAACTATCTTACTATGCTTCATAAACATTTCTGTAACTATCATTTATAAGACCTTTTTATATAACATATCTTAATAACATTATAATAATTGTCAGCTTCCTAAACCAATTTATTAAGGATGAAGCTGCCCAAAGTTTCTTAGATTCAGAAATCTTCAGGCAGCTTATTATATACCTAACAAACAGTATTACCATTTATCAATATTCCCATTATGATTCTACCGGTTTTTATTATGTGATTTGGGATTCTCACTGTTTTTCTACTATATATTTTAGGATTCCAAACAAGTTTCTTCTGCAAATAATGAGAGACATAGCATCTTTGAATTCTATCTCTTTTTTACGGAAGATTCTCTGATTACAACCTCGGTATTAATAATTACTATCTCTTTCGGTAAGTTCATATTTTCCATACGCCACATTAATATCTGAACCAATCTTCTGCCCATTCTTTGATTCCCGACATGTACGGTCGTTAAGGCAGGTGTTAAGAGTTCTGCTTCTTCTTTATCATCAAAACCGGTTACCGCAACGTCTTCCGGTATTTTTATTCCTCTTTTCTTAAGCCATAGCATTACATCTTTTGCAATATCATCGTTTGCACATACAAAAGCTTCCGGCATATTAGTCAGCTTATCCAGTACGGCGGCAATTTCTTCCTGCCGGTAGTATTTATGCTCCACATGTTTATTAATAACAAATTGTTCATACGGTGCGATACCAAACTCATTAAGAGCGGCCAAGTATCCCTCATAACGGTCCTTAATGGTTCGGCAATAGCTGGTATCACCAATAAATGCAATCTTTTTCATTCCCTGATTTATCAGATGTTCTGTCAGTATTTTCGTACTGTTGTAGCCCTCAAAAACAAGCATATCCCCCAGATTAGAAATCTCATGAACATTACTTGGGCCATCCAGGAAAACTACCGGAACATCTTTTTTAATAATCAGTTCCAAAAAGGATTTGCTGAATACACTTAAAATAATAATTCCGCTCATATCTGTCTGCATATCCAATGGAAGAATATGGCCTGCCTCATCTTCCTCGCTGATAAAATTAAATTGTAGCCTGCAATTATTTTTATTCAATTCATCGGATATTCCCATAATAATGCGGTTCCAGAAAGTTGATAATTCTCTTCTGGCAAAGACAACAACTGTTTTGGTTTTTTCCATTCTGTCCTTTATTTTAAAATCATTTATGACCACCGGGGATAATTTGGTATATCCCATCTCGTAAGCCTTTTTAACCACTACATATCTCGTTTCATAAGCTACCGTATCACTGTTATTTAATGCCTTAGCTACCGTATTGCGAGATAAGTTCAATTCTTTTGCAACATCCTGTATCGTTATTTTTTTCACTTGCTTCACCTCATCCATATTAAGACGATGCTTTTAGGTAATTCCTGCATTCTCCTGGTTTTTCTCTATTTGTCATAATTTTTGCACTATAAATATACAAATGTGTAAAAATAATATGTATTTTTCCTCACATTTAATTTACAACAGCCGCTTACAGATGTCAATTGAATTTTCAGGCTTAGTCATTTATTAAAAGTTTTATTTTCTCAGGAATTGAGTCGAAACGGATATTCGCAATCCGCTACGCTACTTGCTCATAACCTTATACCTGCTACGCAGGCATTTCAGTCGGAGCTTGAACTCCGACTGTAACAAGTAAGTCCCAAACCCACCGCTTACGCTTCGCTAAGAAGCGGGGGACTTACTTGTAAGGTTAAACCACGCAGGATTTCTTAAATTCCCTTAAATTATTTTAATCTGTTCATTATTATTTTAACCGTTTTTTAACTTGACGTTACTATAAAAAAAATATAAACTGAAAGAGCAGACAATACATGGAAATAAATATTAAAAAGACGTCTGCTTCATAAGACGTATTAATTAATAAAAGTTGGAGGGATTAAATATGGGAATATTAACAAGATTCAAAGACATTATGTCGAGTAACATCAATGCATTACTTGATAAAGCTGAGGATCCGGAAAAGATGATTGATCAATGCTTAAGAAACCTGAATACTGATTTAGGTAAGGTTAAATCTGAAACAGCTACCATTATGGCAGAAGAACAACGTGCTAAGAGAGTTTTAGATGATTGCAAGGAAGAAATCGAGAAAATGCAAACCTATGCTGTGAAAGCACTTGAAGCTAATAATGAAGCGGATGCTAAGAAATTCTTAGAACAGAAAGCCTTGTTAACCAATAAATTAACTGGTTTACAGGAAGCTTATGATTTATCTCATGCCAATGCAGTGCATATGAGAGAAATGCATGATAAATTAGTGGGTGACATTAATGAACTTGAATCCCGTAAAGACATGATTAAAGGTAAGTTATCCGTTGCAAAAGCTCAGGAACGTATTAACAAAATGACCTCTTCCATAGCAAGTGCCAATGATTCCATGGCAAGCTTTAATAAATATGAAGAATTGGCAGACAAAGCGATTGATAAAGCGAATGCGATGGCAGAACTGAACCGTTCAACCTCCGAATCATCCATTGAAGACCTGACAAAGAAGTATTCATCCGGAACCGATGTGGATGCCGAACTAGCTGCACTTAAGGCGAGCTTAAATAAGTAATAATCATTCATACCATATGCGGAAATGGCGGCAGGAAATAAAAGCCGCTGTTTTTCGCGCTATGTTATCATGCCGGCAGACATGATAACAGCGCCGAACGTAGTGAGTGCGCATCGACGATGCGAAGCATCGCTATTATATGAGCCTCGTGAATATGAAATAATAGCAGAAAGAGGTTAGTTTCATGGTAAAACAATATAAATGTCCAAATTGCGGAGCCGACATGGCATACGACAGTACCTCAGGTATGCTGCATTGTGACAGCTGCGGAGAGAACATTGACATAAACACAATTAAAAATCAGGATTCCAATGATTACAACCGTTCAGAATCTAAATCGGCACATTCTTCCGATCAAGATAATTTTACCGGTACTAACGGTAATTTCCATACCTTTGACGAAAATGAAACGGTGGAGTATCAGTGTCAGAACTGCGGCGCCGTATTGATTACGGATAAAAATACCACTGCAACAACCTGCAGTTTCTGCGGAGCCGGCGTAGTATTAGCAGACCGCTTAAGCGGAAGCAAAGCTCCGGCTAAAGTTATTCCGTTTACCATTAATAAGGAACAGGCACAGGAAGCCTTTAAAAAATGGTGTAGAAAAGGACGCCTGACTCCAAAAGGTTTTATGACCGCAGACCGGATTAAAAGTATTACCGGATTATACGTGCCTTTCTGGTTGTATGATTTAAACGGGCAGGGGGAAGCTAATGCAGCCTGTACCAAAGTCCGGACTTACACCCAGGGGGAATACATTTATACGGAAACCAGTCATTTTAATGTATACCGGAAAGTTAACTTAAATTATCTTAAAGTACCTGCGGATGCTTCCGAGAAAATGAATGATAAATTAATGGACAAATTAGAGCCTTACAATTATCAGGAACTCAAGAATTTTAATATGCCTTATCTGGCAGGCTATCTTGCTGAAAAGTATAATTATAACGATAAAGAATTATTTGACAGAGTCAGGGAAAGAGTTACAGATTATGTGGATCTTTATATAGGTGATACCATAAACGGTTATACTACCACCTCCTACACTCAAAAAGATATAATAATAAAGGAGCGGAACGCAGACTATGTCCTTCTGCCTGTCTGGATGGTTTGCTATGATTATAAACAATCCGAACATACCTTTGCAATGAACGGCCAAACCGGTAAGATTGTAGGTAAACCTCCGTTAAGCAAGGGTAAAATTGCAGCCTGGTTTGCAGGTGTCAGCGGTGTTGCTTTTCTGGTTATTAAAATCATTGCAGTTTTGTCGGGAGGGCCTATTCTATGATTAATTTCGTAAAATACAGAAATGAAAAAGAGTTAAAACCTGTTAACAAAACTATTACTTTTTTTCTTTTATTATTTCTTATAGTTCCTTTCTTTACTATGTTTAGTACAATAAAAACCTTAGCAGCTGCAGAGGATCAGAAAGTATATGATTATTACGGACTTTTTAGTGAAGAGGAATCGGCAGATTTGGAAAATATCTGCGCAGAATATGGAGAAGAAGGCAAGGTTGATATTGTTGTAATCACTGACGACCTGAAAGGAGACTCACCTAAAACATATCTGGAAGATTTCTATGATGAACACAAGTTTGGATATGATCAGGAGTTTGGGGATACTGCTATGGTCCTGGTTAATATGTATAGTGAAGACAGAAACGTAACCATTCAGGGTTACGGCAATGCCGAATATTATTTAAACAATGACCGTATCGAGCATATATTAGATGATATTACCCCCATGTTAAAAGACAGCGCTTATTATGATGCCATGGAGGAATTCGCCAAGCAGGCTGCTTATTATATGAATGAAGAGAAAGGCGTAAACACAACCCCTGCAACCGGAGATGTTGGTTCGGATAATTATTACGGTGAATCCGGTTATGACGGCCCCAGCGATTATTATGGGGAAAAGGAAGATAATATCTTTTATAATACCGGTTTTCAATTATTAATGGCAGTTATTATCGGCGCTGTTACCGTAGGAATAATGGCGGCTAATTCCGGGGGCGGGTTACCGTTTCCGACAGTACTTATCTGGATGAGCAAAATTCAGGAATAGTAGCACGCCGGGATGATTATATAAGAACCACCACCACCAGAGTTAAAAAGCCATCCAATAACGGAGGCGGCGGCCGAAGCAGCGGCGGCGGTGGAATATCAAGCGGAGGCCATTCCCACAGCGGTGGAAGCCGGGGATTTTAATATGTAATAATTTAATAACAGAAAGGATGTAGCATACCATGGGCTTTTTTTCAGGACAATTATCCAATGTTGTAGAATGGGAAGAATTCAGAGAAGATATGATCTTCTATAAATGGCATAACGAAGAAATAAAAAAAGGCAGTAAATTAATTATCCGTCCGGGACAGGATGCCGTATTTCTCTTTAACGGAAAAATTGAGGGAATCTTTAAAGACGACGGTGACTATGATATAGAATCGGAAATCATACCGTTTCTTTCAACCTTAAAAGGTTTCAGATTCGGGTTTAACAGCGGCATGAGGGCTGAAGTCTTATTTATCAACACGAAAGAATTCACTGTAAAATGGGGGACCAGAAACGCAATTAATATTCCTACTCCCAGCATGCCCGGCGGATTACCGATACGAGCCAACGGTACTTTTAACTTCAGAGTTAATGACTATATTAAATTAATTGATAAAATTGCCGGCGTAAAAGACAGTTATTTAGTGGAGGATGTTAAACTGCGTATTACCGCTCTCCTGGATCAGTTATTAATGAAATGGATAACCAAAGAAGGAAAAGATATGTTTAACCTTCAGGCAAATTCTTTTGATATCAGCAATGGTATACGCACTGACCTGGATATGCAGTTATTTGATACAGGTATTACTGTAACCGGATTTAACGTAATGAGCTTTAATTATCCCGATGAAATTCAGCAGATGATTAACCGTAATGCTTCTGCCAATATGATCGGGGATATGAGCAGATACCAGCAGGCCGTGATGACCGACGGAATTGCCTCCGGCAGGGTGCAAGGCGGCGGTATGGCATCCGATATGGCCGGTATGATGATGGGTATGAATATGGCAAACCAGATGATGCAGAATATGAATCAGACAAATACAATGAATTCCAATCAGCCAAACAGCCAATTCGTAAGTAATGGAAAGAAACCTAATTTCTGCCCAAATTGCGGTCAAAAAACCGGGGATGCTAATTTCTGTCCGAATTGCGGTCAGAAATTAATATAATAAATCTATAGCTAACTTATATTATTTTAATTAGTCTCTATACAATAGGTTAAGTTATACTGGTATCGGTATTATTAAAAGAGGTTATATCCTATAATAAATTCAGGGCTTCTGTTAAATGATTTAAATCTAACAGCAGCCCTGAAATATTATAATTTTTTTTATTGCACCTGGAATACCGGGTCATGCACCAATTTTGTTAGTTTTTCTTCCGCATCTTTTAAACTGTTACCTTTTACACCAAAGTAAAACTTAATCTTCGGTTCAGTTCCGGATGGTCTTACCGCACACCATGCATCCTCTTCCAATTCAAAATATAAAACATCTGATTTAGGAAGTCCGGTCGGAGTTACTGTTCCCGTAGCAATATCGGTTATGATATCTGCTTCGTAATCTCTGAATTTAAGCACTTTAAAGTCACCGGCTTTTGTTGGAGGATTCTTTCTGTAACTTCCCATAATTTCTTTAATTTTCTCCATACCCTCAATACCTTTTAAGGTTACAGATACCAGATCTTCTTTAAAATATCCGTATTTCTCTAAAATGCGATTCATCTGTTCATACAGGGTGATACCTTTTTGTTTATAATAAGCAGCAGCCTCACATAAAGTCATTACGGCAACAACCGCATCCTTATCCCTGGAATGTGTTCCGATTAAGCAGCCGTAGCTTTCTTCAAAACCAAATACATAGGAATGTGATCCGGTTTCTTCGAAAAGTTTAATCTGCTCACCAATGTATTTAAATCCTGTTAAGACTTCAATTAACGTTGCACCATAATATTTAGCTATCTGGTCTGCCATATTACCTGTTACAATTGTTTTAACCAGGGCTGCATTGGAGGGAAGGGTATTATGTTCCGCTTTCTGGGAAAATACATACTCGGCAATTAATGCACCGGACATATTACCGGTTAATAACACAAATTCTCCTTTTTCATTTCGCACCTGTACACCAAGTCTGTCCGCATCCGGGTCGGTTGCAAGAATTAGGTCGGCACCTACCTCATCCGCTAATTTTTTAGCCAACGTAAATACTTTCGGGTCTTCCGGATTCGGATAACTTACTGTTGAAAAGTTTGAATCCGGTAATTCCTGTTCCGGAACAACATATACATTGGTAAATCCAAGTTCTTTTAAAATTCTTCTGACAGGAAGGTTGCCCGTTCCATGAAGAGGGGTATAGACGATTTTCATGTCCTTGTTTTCTGCAGCAACAGGATTTACTACTAATTTTTTTAATTCTTCAATATATTTGTCATCAATCTCGGCGCCGATTACAAGATATAATCCCTGTGCCTTCGCTGTTTCTAAATTCATGGTTTTAACAGTGGCATAATCTGTTATGGCATTAACCTCTGTAATAATTTCAACATCTTTAGGATAAGTAATCTGGGCGCCATCTTCCCAATATACTTTGTAACCGTTATATTCCGGCGGGTTATGGCTGGCAGTAATAACAATTCCGGCTATACATCCTAATTCTCTAACAGTAAAGGATAATTCCGGTGTTGGTCTTAAGGATTCAAACACATAAGCTTTAATTCCGTTGGCATTTAAGCAAAGGGCTGCATCCGCTGCAAATTCAGGAGACATCCTTCTGGAATCAAAAGCGATTGCAACACCTTTCTTAGTTCCACCCTGCTTAATAATATAATTTGCAAGACCCTGTGTTGCTTTTCTAACAGTATATAAATTCATTCGGTTGCTTCCGGCACCTAATACACCACGAAGACCTCCTGTACCAAATTCCAAGTCTTTATAAAAACGATCCTTTATCTCAGTTTCATTTTCTGATAAATCCTTTAATTCTTTTCTTGTTGCCTCGTCAAAATACTCATCGGTTGTCCATTGTTTATATTTCTTTAAATAATCCAAAACGTATTCTCCTTTCATGTTTCTTATTATTTTACATTGTAATGAATTTCATGATATCTTGCAATACATTTTTTAATACAGTTTTGAAATAACAGGTATTATTTTATTGCATCTGATACGAATTTATTTGATAAATAGGATAATTAAAATAAAAATACACTTTATAAAAATACCTTTTATAACTAATTCTTCTACATTAGAAAAGAGACGGAAAATCAAAAATATTTCCATCTCTTTTAGTGCCTATCAATTAAAGTTTTATTTATTGCTTTGAAGCGGGGACATACTTGTAAGGTTAAATAATTCCAATAGAAGCATCATCCCCGATCTCAGCGTGATGTTCTTTTACATATGCTACGATTTCTTCCAGGGTTGTAAAAGCCATACCAACATAACTGTCGGCTGCTCCGTAATAAATAGCAATTCTTCCGGTTGCCGCATCCTGAAGAGTTGCACATGGGAATACTACATTTGCTACAAAGCCTCTCTCCTCATACCATTCCTCCGGAGTAAGTATAAAATTCTCAGAACGGTATTTTACGATGGAAGGATTATCAATATCGAGAATTGCAGCTCCCATACTGTATACATAACCGTTACAGGTACCTGTTACACCATGGTAAAATAATAACCAGCCTTCACTCGTTTCAATTGGTGCCGCACCGCCGCCAATCTTTAATGACTGCCACCACTGAGTCCCTTTTGTCATAACATGTCTGTGTTTTCCCCAATAAATCGAATCAGGACTTTCACTGATAAAAATATCACCGAAAGGAGTATGTCCGCTGTCACTTGGGCGGGAAAGCAATGTAAAATTGCCGTTAATCTTTCTGGGGAATAATACACCGTTTCTGTTAAAAGGTAAAAAAGGATTATCCAATCTGGTAAAAGTCTTAAAATCCTTTGTCTTAGCTAAGCCTAATGCCGCACCGTAAAAGTCGGTGCACCAGATAATATAATAAGTATCTTCAACTTTAATCAAACGGGGATCATAGGCATATCTGGGCATAAATGGTTCCCCTTTTTCATTTACGAAAGGTATTCTTTCTTCATCATAAGTCCAGTGAATACCGTTTTCGCTACGTCCTAAATATAAATGGGGTATACCATTACCTGTTTCTGCACGAAATACTCCAATAAACTTTCCTTCGTAGGGTACTACCGCACTATTAAATATTCTGGCCACTCCTTTTAAAGGATTTCTTCCTATAATAGGGTTTTCAGAATAACGCCAAACCGGACCAACTTGGTTTTCCGGCTTTTCCTGCCATGGTATATTCGGCAGATTCTCTGCATACATTTTTATCTCTCCCATATCAAAACTCCTTTAGTATATTAATTTCTATATTATGCACTATAATGCACCATCAAATATTTCATTTGCACACCCGTGCATTACCTTGCATTTAAGTTATAACTATTATATTTTAATTCAGTTTCCATGTCAACACCGTTTTGCATAATTTAAGACTGTATTTGCATTTATATTGCACTATTGATGCACAGCTATATTAAATTGGTAATCAAGACGTATGCACTCCTATCACTTAAAACAGTCTACTAGATTTTTACACCGAAATCATTTAATCAAATTGTAACCATTTCTATAACAAAATAACCAAACGGATGAGATATACCCTGTTATTGCAGAACTGTACATTAGGTTTATGGTAAATAATAATAATTTTTATATATGAAATAAAGTAATTCTTGTTTACTATAAAAATAATTAGTATAATTGTATTACAAAGATAAAAACACAGCTCTGGTTGGTAGTCCAGACGTAGCATAAGCTATCAGTAACCTGCCTCCTTGGTTGTCCGTTCTTTGTTCATTTTATTTTAAGGAGGAATAATATGGACAAAGTACAGATAAGCTTAAGTGTATTTTTTGAAGCGCCCTTTTATATCGGTATCTGTGAAAGAAGAACCGGTGATTATTTAACCGTATGTAAAATTACATTTGGATCAGAACCGAAAGATTAGAACGAAATGTTAAGTACCGCCAAAGAAAAGATGAGAGAAATGAAAGACAGTTTTCTCTTAAACAGTTAAAAAGAAAAGAAAAACACAAGGGCAGGTGATCTGCCCTTAACGAAAGCAAGGTGTATTAATATGAAAGTAGCGGCAATTCAATTAGATGCAGTTTTTGCTGATGTCAGTGCCAATCTAAAGAGGGTAAGTGACTTAGTCCTCTGTGCAGTAAATGATGGTGCGGAATTAGTTGTACTCCCTGAATTTTTTACTTCGGCTATTGGTTTTTCACCTAAAATGCCGGATGTGGCACTCCAGGGTAAGAAAACACATGAATTTCTGGTGCAGCTTTCCTCACAGTTTAATGTTATAGTCGGAGGCTCATATCTTTCTTTTGATGGGTATCAATGTTATAACTTATTTGAATTAGTGTTTCCTGACGGTAATACTTTTACACATAAAAAAGACCTGCCGACTCAATTTGAAAACTGCTATTATACCAAAGGTGACACAAATCATATTTTACACACACCTATTGGTGAAATTGGTGTTGCATTATGCTGGGAGATGATCCGTTATGATACAGTTAGAAACCTCTCAGGGAAAGCAGATATCATACTAGCCGGTTCCTGTTGGTGGGACCTGCCGGATGATGCACTTCCTGAAAGAGAACCACTAAGGCATTATAATCAGCAATTAGCCTTAGAAACACCGGTTCATTTTGCAAAACTGTTACATATCCCGGTTATACATGCTAATCATTGCGGCAAGGTTACCGCTTATAAGTTTTCCGGTGTAAAGAATAACACTCCTATAGAAACCGAATTGCAAGCACGTCAAATGGTTGGAGCAACACAGATAATAAGTTCAGAGGGGGAAATGATTTCCAGACGGACTTTCCATGAGGGGGAAGGTATAGTGACAGCGGATCTAACATGGGGTAAAACTGTTAATAAAGAAGCAGAAATAGATATGAATAAGTACTGGATTCCGGACTTACCCGAGTCCTACGTAAAAGCATGGGAAACGATAAATCCGCAGGGAGAAAAATATTATAACAGTATTTCCTTGCCATATTATCACCGGAATTATAAAGAATATGGATAACTGTATAACCATTTCTGTTTGAAGCTATAGAGATTTATTTTAAAGAACAGCCGATTCAGTATCCGAATTATTATAACGGGATTACTCTAATATTTATTCGGTATAGGATTGCAGTAAAAAAAGATACATTTAATATTTAAGGAGTTTATAAACTATGTATTGTCCAATTTAAGTTTAATAAAATGTTAATTTTTCTGCTCGGTTTAGTCGGGCCTTTTTATCATGCTTAAATTTGGAGGAATACAGTAAATGTATTGTAAAAAGAATATACGAATTATGTACACCATAGCTTTGCTTCAAGGGTTAATTTTTTATGCACCTATTGCTACCCTATACCGGCAAGCAGCAGGTATTGACATTTTACAAATTGCCGTAATTGAAAGTATCTCTTTTATATGCCAGATACTTCTTGAAGTTCCATGGGGTATTGCTGCCGATAAAATCGGTTATAAAAAAACAATGGTAATTAATTGTTCTTTCTATTTCATTTCGAAAATTATTTTTTGGCAGGCCAGTGGTTTTACAGGTTTTTTGCTGGAAAGAATATTACTTGGTTTTGTATGCGCCGGACTTTCCGGATGTGATGAGAGTATTTTATACCTATCCTGTGAAAAAGGAAAAAGTCAAAAAGTATTCACTATGTATTTTAATTTATCAACTTTGGGATTAGTAATTGCCGCTTTCGTATATTCGGTCTTTATAAGAGATCATTACCGGTTGGCAGGGTTTCTTACGGTAATCAGCTACGGATTAGCTGCTGTTTTATCGTTTGGTTTAAAAGAAATTTCTCATGAAAGGGCAGCTAAAGAATTAAATGCATCCATACCGCAATTCATTAAGGGAATCATCACGAATAAAAGGCACTTACTGCTGCTGACAGCTATAGCCTGTTTATCACAAACCCATCAGACCATAACTGTTTTCCTGAGCCAGTTACAGTATTTACGGAGCGGCATATCACCGCAGTACATGGGAATTATTTATATCGGAATTAATTTAGTAGGTTTTCTGGGATTATATTCCGTCAGATTAAGCAGACGGCTTGGAGAGCACAGAATTATTACATTAATTTACGGTGTAAGTGCCTTATCCTGCTGCATTTTAGTATTCAGTATAAATCCGTTATTATCTGTTCTCTGTATTATTTTACTTAGAATATCCTTCAATCTATTCAGTCCTATAAGCAGCGAACTGCAAAACCGTGAAATTACAACCTCTAACCGGGCTACTGCATTATCCTATAATTCTATGTATATAAATAGTATGATGACGGTAATCAACATCGTATTTGGCCGAATTGCCAAAGAAAATCTTTCTATCGCTCTGGCTTTTGGTATGTTTCTCTGCATCCTGGGTGGTCTCTTATTTCATTTGTGGTTATCAAAAAAAGTTGTAAAGAGTGTTAATTCTTAAATCTTAATTATAATTAATCGGCTTGAAGTTAGTCCTTTTATTAGGTAAAACTTACGAATGATATTGCGTTTCCTGCACAGCCAGGTGTTTTTTAAAGGTACCGAAACCGAAAGAAACACGTTTTGCGAGTTTCTTCCGCGCGCGTGCGCGTTCGAATTATTGCAAGCAAGCATGCTAATGCTCTCTTTGCTTTCGCGGAAATAAAAAAAATCGGGATGTTGTAAAATGTAATATTTAACAACATCCCAATTTATTATTTATTTCAACGTAAAACAAAAATTAAGCTTTGCCTACTGAACCGAATAATTCCATCTTTTCTTTTACTGTAGCCTTAATAGCGTCCGTACCAGGAGCTAAAAGTTTACGAGGGTCAAAACCTTTACCGGCTAAATCCTTGCCTTCTTCAATGTACTTACGTGTAGCCGCAGCAAAGGATAACTGGCATTCTGTATTAACGTTAATCTTGGCAACACCAAGGGAAATCGCTTTTTTAATCATATCTTCCGGTATACCGGTACCACCGTGAAGAACTAAAGGCATGGATCCTGTTAATTGCTGAATTGCATCTAAGGTTTCAAAGCTAAGTCCAGCCCAGTTTTCAGGATATTTTCCGTGAATATTACCGATACCTGCAGCAAGCATTGTTACACCAAGATCTGCAATTGCTTTACATTCCTTAGGATCTGCAACTTCACCGGCACCGATAACACCATCTTCTTCTCCGCCAATGGAACCAACTTCTGCTTCTATGGATATTCCTTTATCACCACATATTTTAACTAATTCTGTAGTTTTAGCTATATTTTCATCAATTGGATAATGGGAACCGTCAAACATAACAGATGAGAAACCAGCTTCGATACATTTTAATGCGCCTTCATAACTGCCGTGATCAAGATGTAAAGCAACGGGTACAGTTATTTTTAATTCTTCTAACATTCCGTTAACCATACCAACTATTGTCTTATAACCGCACATATATTTTCCGGCACCCTCAGATACACCAAGAATAACAGGTGAATTTAACTCTTGAGCTGTTAATAATACTGCCTTAGTCCATTCAAGATTATTGATATTAAATTGGCCTAATGCATAATGGCCTGCTTTTGCTTTATTAAGCATCTCTTTTGCTGATACTAACATAATATACCTCCATCTTCTTCTATTTTATTGTATAAGCTGTTACACAACTTTTTGTTATTATAACCTATTTTTATAGAAAAAGAAATATAAATTATCACGAAAAGCTTTTTTTGTTATAGTTTTATCAATGTAGAATCCGGAAACTTTCTTAAAACCCCTTTTGTTTTTGCTCTCTTACTGTATAGAATACGAATCACATCATTCATATGTATATTGTTTCTATATTGCCTATTTTTAAACCTTGCTGTAAACTATATTTATTAAACTGTAATTGGGGCTATCGTTAAATACGAAGCTGAATCTTGCCCAACGGGCAACTGAAGCTATGAAATTCGTATTAATTGTATGGTATATTCAGAAAACTAAAATAGTTTCGCAATTACCTATAATTAACAAAAAACTAAAAGGAGGGATTTTCCTTGCAGGAAAGAATTATTTTTCACGTTGATGTTAACTCTGCATTTTTAAGCTGGGAAGCGGTTTACCGAAAAGAAGTTCTAGGCGAAGTTCTGGATTTAAGGACCATTCCTTCTGCAGTAGGAGGCGATACTGCAAAACGGCATGGCATTATTCTTGCCAAATCCACTCCTGCCAAAAAGTATAATATCCAGACCGGAGAACCAATCCACCAAGCTTTGCTAAAATGTCCGGACCTTCTTTTGGTTCCGCCAAACCATACATTATATGAGAGATATTCCCGGAGTTTATTAAACCTATTACACCAGTATACTCCCGATATTGAACCTTTTTCCATTGATGAAGCATTCCTTGACATGACCGGGGCTTGCCTTAACTCTTCTCCGATTGAGACCGCTTACGGCATAAAAGACCGGGTCAAAAATGAACTTGGTTTTACCGTAAATATCGGTATCTCATCCAATAAACTTTTAGCCAAAATGGCATCCGATTTTCAAAAACCGGATATGGTCCATACTTTATTTACCAATGAAATACCTGTTAAAATGTGGCCGCTTCCTTTGGAAGAATTGTATTTCGTAGGCCGTTCCACCAGTAAGATATTACACGGTTTAGGTTTGATTACCATCGGAGATATTGCTCATACGGATATCCGCATATTAAAAGCACACTTAGGAAATAAACACGGTCAGGTAATATATGAATACGCCCATGGGATAAATAGCGATTCCGTTGAATCCACGGAATCCCCCAATAAAGGTTATGGGAACAGTACCACTTTATCCAAGGACGTTACTGATTATGAAACTGCAAATCTTGTATTATTATCTTTAAGTGAAACCGTATCTGCCAGACTTCGTGCAGGTGATGTTAAATGCAGTTGTGTCACGGTTGAACTTACCGACTGTGATTTTAATCATCAAACCCATCAGACTACCTTACTGTCACCAACCAACACTACCAACACCATTCATGAAACTGCATGCCGACTTTTAAAGGAATTCTGGGATGGTACTCCAATACGGCTATTAGGGATCCGGACTACGAAATTGAGTTCAGAAGATTATACTCAGATGAATTTATTTGATATGGCTAAAAATGAAAAATTAGAAAAGTTAGACAAGGCACTTGACAGTATCCGTAACAAGTTCGGAACAGATGCAATTAAACGTGCCAGATTTATAGATTCCAAACATGAGGCAAGACCAAACGAATAATAGCCAGACTTTTGCCAGGATATTTCTTTCAGGCTAAAAACCTCATCATACTGATTAGCATTAAATATGAATAATGAAATGAGTGTCAAAAGTCCATCTTTGTATTCTGAGCGAATACCAGCGTGCGTATACGGTATATTCGTAGAATATACCGTATACGCAAAATATACTTAAAATGGACTTTCGTCACCCGCATCAAAGATTATTCATGACATTTACATTCACTGCTGCAAGCTTCTTCATTATGATCATGATGGTCACAATTGGGTTCCGTACTTTCTGCCAAACTGCCATCCAGATAAGCGGCTGTAACCACATCTGCATCTCCTTTTGCTCCCGGCACAACCAATATTCCGGCATCCATAAGACCTTCCATGGCACCCATGCCGATTCCGCCGCAGATAAGTACATTTACCTTTTGGTCGGTTAGAAGGGTTACTAATTCGGAATGGCCGCTTCCATTACTGTTAAGAGTTGTTTTGCTGATTAATTCCTCTCCGCGTATTTCATATAGATTAAATTTATCTGATTTCCCAAAATGCTGAAATACATCATTATTTTCATCTACAGTTACTGCTATTTTTATGGTTGCAGCTTTTTCATCTGCTGCTGATATTTTTTCTGAAACGGAAGTATTTTCTCTTACTTTATGAACAATTTCTATGGTTTCTGCTGCAAGATCCAGCCATTCCCCTTTTAACTCTTCCACTTTTTCTCCATCAATAGCTGCTGCAATTGCAGGATCAATCGGAACCTTACCAAGTACAGGAAGATCATATTTATTTGCAATCTCATCTATGTGGCTGGTTCCGAATACACTGATTTTTTCACCGCAATTTCCACATTTGATATAACTGTAATTTTCAATTAAACCAAGGATTGGTATATCCATGGCATTAGCCATATTTACTGCTTTTGATACAATCATGGATACCAGTTCCTGAGGTGAGGTAACAATGATAAGACCATCGACAGGTAAGGACTGGAATACCGTTAAAGGTACATCTCCGGTTCCCGGCGGCATATCTACAAACATATAATCAACATCTTCCCAAAGCACTTCGGACCAGAATTGCTTTACAGTTCCGGCGATTACAGGTCCGCGCCAGATAACAGGGGTATCCTCTGTTTCCAGTAATAAGTTAACGGACATCACCTTAATACCATTTTTCGTTACTGCCGGCAGAATTCCCAATTCATTGCCGGCGGCTTTGCTGTGAATACCAAAAGCTTTCGGAATGGATGGCCCGGTAATATCTGCGTCTAATATACCGGTGTTATATCCCTTCCGGTTCATTAGTACGGAAAGGTAAGAAGTAATAAAGGATTTACCGACTCCGCCCTTGCCGCTTACAATTCCGATTACTTTCTTAACCTTGCTATATGGATTAAGTGGTACTAAGAAATCCTCCTTGGATGGTTGCCTGGATGAACAATTTGCACTGCAGCTCCCGCAATCGCTGGAACAGCTGCTTTGTGATTCAAAAGTTTCGCTCATATTATTTCTCCTATTCTTAAATTTTTTCTGAATCTCTTAAGGCTGCTTTTTACACCGCTTACAACCAAAGTCACAGTGACAATCTCTTTCTGTAATTTCGTAATTTCCGCCCTGAACCAATATTCCTTTCCCATCACACAGAGCTTCCACGGTTTTATGCCTGCCTGAATATAGAATTCGCTGAAAGGTTCCTCTGGATATACCCATTTTTTTAGCAGCATCTTCCTGCTCTAAATCCTCCAAATCGCAAAGACGAAGTGCCTCAAGTTCATCTACACTTAAAACAATATAACCTAACCTGTTATCTTCCGGTGTAAATACTTTATGGTCAAACTCAGCACATACCTTTCTGCATTTTGCACTTCTGGGCATAAAGTATCTCCTTTCTAAGCTTTCCTATGTATTAGTTAATTGAGTAACTACCGTATAGATCTTATATCTTCATTATTATTGTGCATATGCACACAATAAATTATACTACCTGTTTCATCTTTGTCAATAGAAACCTAATTTAAACGTCTTCTTATTTTCCAGTATCAATCTGGTCATTGATGAATATTATGTTATAAAATATTGAAGGAGAACGTTATTTTGGCTATTCGTATATTTATAGACCAGGGACATAACCCAAACGGCGTTTATGCCGGAGAAGAAGGTTTTGGATTACGCGAACAGGATATTACTTATGCGGTTGGAATTGAGCTTGCTAATATCTTAAACGCAGATTCCCGGTTTGAAGCCCGTACCTCCAGAACTTCGCCTGAACAGTCGCTAGGTTACAGCAACACATCCAGCCTTGCTGAAAGGGTTCGTCTGGCAAATTCCTGGCCAGCCGATTATTTTATCGGTATCCATTGTAATGCCAATGAAGATTCTGCTATTAACGGAACGGAATGTTACGTATATCAGAATTATACCCAATCCTACTATTTAGCTGAACGTATCTTACCGGCTATCGTAAGCCGATTAGATACAAAAAATAATGGTGTCCGGATTAATCCATCTCTGTATGTACTGCGAAGAACGAATATGCCTTCTACTTTGGTTGAACTTGCTTACATAACAAATTCTGAAAGCATCGAGAAACTAAGTACCAGGCAACACGATTTTGCATATGCAATTTATGATGGTATTTTGGACTACTTTGGTTTTAATATTTAATAAAATACTTGCATCTTATTTACATAGGACATAAAACTCCCCGGGGTTTTCATTTAATATCATTGAAAAAACCCCAGGGTTTCTTTTTACTTATTTATAAACAAGGAAAAAACTTCAGTTAAACCGGTAAATTCATTGTTTTACTGAGGCAGTATCCAATTATAATTTGTACCATCCTCATTGGGTACTAAAATATATGCGGCGTAGAAGTTTCCATTTAAACCACTAAAAAGATCTGAAATTTTCTTGAAATCCGTCAATTGGTTTTGTTGTACTGACGCATCAGAGGCGCTAAATGCGGTGTCTTCATCAGAACTGTCTCTGTAGCTTTGGGTTATATCATGAAATCCCGAAACACTGATCGGATTATCCGTATTTACCCCGCTTATCTCATCAATATTAATGGAAAAATTCAGGTTTTGACCATCTGCAAACTGCCAGGTATTAATACCCATTACTTCACCATATCTGTTAATAAGCGGTCCTCCGCTGTTTCCCGGTGACATTGGTGCAGTTACCTGTATGTAATCAACTCCCTCGATCTTTCTTGATGGGGAAGATACCATTCCGTCAGCAAACGACCCTGTTAATCCTAAGGGACTGCCAAGGATATATACGGATTCTCCTGCCGTAACTCCTTCCTGATTTTGAATCAAATAATCATTTTTAGAATTAATTTTTAATACCGCCAGGTCAATATCTTTATCATATCCCAGAATCTCCTGTACATCAAAAGTTGTTCCGCTATAGTTCGTTACCTGTATCTTTTCTGCTCCAGCTACCACATGAAGATTTGTTACCACTTTCCCATTATCTAAAAAGAAACCGGAACCTAAGTTATATTTATCTCCATCTACTTCTGCAACGATTTCCACCGTGGCTTTGGAACATTTCTCATAAATCTGTTCAGCAGTAAGTGTTTTTTTCTGAACCGCTATGGTACTGATATATTTTTTTGTTCCCACAGTGGCAGTAATCTTTACCGTTCCTTTTTTTAAACCGGTAACCACTCCGGACGTTGATACCTTGGCAATACTCTTATTGCTGCTGGACCATTTTATGGATTTTGTTGTACCGCTTAACTTAAGTTTTACAGTATCACCTATATAAACAGAGGTTTTTGTAATATTTAATTTCACAGCAGCTGCCGCTTCCGCTTCTATGACATTACTGTATAATGGTGTGGAAACCGGTATAGTAACAGATAAACATATTGCCATTACTATGGTAAAGCTCATTTTCTTAATTTTCATCATATTCATCACTCTTTCTCTTTACCCGATGATTATCGATCGGTATATACGGTCAATTTTGCCTTGGTATTACGGATGAATTAAAATTAGTGAATATATATTTCACGCTTTTTCTTTACTAGCATTAAAAATTACTTCCATTCCAGCCCCAATTACTAACTTCTTCATATTTCACATAAATATGGTCCGGGTTAATATCCAGTTCTTCCTTTAATATCTTGGTTATAGCTGCTGTTAGCTTATTATACGCTCCTGAATCTGCACTACCAAACAATTTTACTTCCACAAAAGCCATACTGTCGTCGGATTTACCTTTAAAATACATGGAACAATGATCTTCAAAGGAAACCATAAGCCAATTTTCACTTTTACCAGGAATTAATTCTATTGCTTTTCCAAACTTTTTCTTAATTTCTATTTCTTTTTCTTTTGTTATAACGGTATTGGTTTTTGTATTAATATATGGCATTTGTTACCTCCTTAATATAAACAGTTATATCCTGTTAAGAATAATTTATTGTTAGTTTACTTATTTGTCAAGCGATTTATATATTATTTCATACTTCTTTCACAATATGCCGAATTTTAACAAAAGCTTTAAGAAATTTTACAAACTTTATAATTGACAATGTATAAAATTCACAATATAATATAGTAAATGAATAAATATTAATAAACCGTTGATTAAGAAGAGTACGCACGGCATTTCATTTTCAGAGAGCCTTATATTGGTGTGATTAAGGTAATAGAAGCCGGACGGAATGGACTTAAGAGGTTGGGAAGAAAGGCTAACGGCCGAGTAATGCCTAACGGGAACTCCACCCGTTATCCTGGGAGCATATATGAAGCGTATATGGAATAAGAGGGTGATTTTTCACCAAACAGGGTGGTACCGCAGAAGCAGATATAGACTTTTGTCCCAGTAATTTACTGAGACAAAGGTCTTTTTTTATATCTTAAAACATCAGGTTCGAGGGTCAAAAGCCCTTTGATCATAGATATTTATAGTGTTTGAGGGAAAGGTGCTAAATTGAATATATATTTACGATAGTAAATATTATACCCGCATTCATTAAGAAACAAATCAATTATCGAAAGGAGAAATTTATTATGGCAAAAATTCCACACAGACTCTATCTAACAGAGGAGCAGATGCCTTCGAAATGGTATAATCTTCGCGCCGACATGAAAGAGCAGCCGGATCCCATGTTAAACCCCGGAACCTTTAAACCGACTGCGGAAGAAGATTTATATCCGGTCTTCTGTAAAAAGCTCGCCCACCAGGAAATGGATGCGGAAACAAAATATGTTGATATTCCGGAGGAGATACAGGACTTTTATAAAATGTACCGTCCATCTCCTTTAATCCGTGCCTACAATTTAGAAAAAGCACTTGGCACTCCGGCTAAAATATACTACAAATTTGAAGGTAACAACACCTCCGGGAGCCACAAATTAAACTCTGCAGTTGCCCAGGCATATTATGCAAAGGAACAGGGCTTAACAAGCCTGACAACGGAAACTGGTGCGGGACAATGGGGTACTGCATTGGCAGAAGCTTGTTCTTATTATAATATCCCTCTTACCGTATACATGGTTAAATGCTCTTATGAACAAAAACCATTCCGTAAATCCATAATACAGACCTTTGATGCAACCATAATTCCCAGTCCAAGTGAAACCACGAATGCAGGACGTAAGATTTTAGCTGAAAACCCAGGAACAGGCGGAAGCCTTGGCTGCGCAATCTCAGAGGCAGTGGAAAAGGCCGTTACAACAGAGGGCTGCCGTTATGTATTAGGTTCCGTATTAAACCAGGTGCTGCTGCATCAGTCAGTTATTGGCCTGGAAACCAAAACAGCTATGGAGATACTGGGCGAATACCCGGATATTATAATCGGCTGTGCCGGCGGCGGCTCTAATCTGGGTGGCTTAATAGCTCCTTTTATGCAGGATAAACTTCTTGGCAAAGCAGATCCAAGAATTATAGCAGTGGAACCTGCATCCTGTCCTTCCTTAACCCGAGGTAAATATGCATATGATTTCTGTGATACCGGTAAAGTAACTCCGATGGCGAGAATGTACACCTTAGGCTCCAGCTTTATCCCTTCCGCTAACCATGCCGGCGGTTTAAGATATCATGGAATGTCACCAATCTTGTCCAAACTATACCATGATGGATATATGGAAGCGGTAGCTGTTGAACAGACCAAAGTATTTGAAGCTGCCTGCCTGTTTGCGAAACAGGAAACCATCCTTCCGGCACCGGAATCCTCCCACGCTATACGTACAGCCATTGATGAAGCATTAAAATGCAAAGAAACAGGGGAATCCAAAACCATTCTCTTTGGTCTTACCGGAACCGGTTATTTTGATATGATGGCCTATAATGCATACTTAGAAGGTAAAATGACTGATTACATTCCAACCGATGAAGATTTAGAAATGGGTTTTTCACAGCTGCCGAAAATACCGGGAATCCAGGAATAAGAACATAGTACCTTATTTATACGATAAATTGAAGATAAATAATGGATATTTTATCATTTACAAACATATTTTATTTTATAGACAACTTTTTATACAGATTTAAACTTATGTATCTCTTTCTTTTCATTCAAGACAGAAACTGATATATAGCGAATCTATTAAATAGGCAGCTCTTTATTACATAGACAGCACTTTATTACATTTATTTTATTATTGTAAGCACAATAGTTATAAATTTATCACAAAATAAAAAGTTAATCATAACTTATAATAAAAGTCATAAAAGGTTATATATATGAAATACATAATTTCGCTTCATTGCTTCGCTCGTCAACGTTTCAGATTTCAATAATAAACTTTAATATTGTATAAGATACAAGGCTGGAAACAGCTTTTTATATCAGCCGAAATATGTCGAAAATAAAAAATCTTCTTTTCTTCTCGGACAGCCTGTGCTATAATGATATTTGGTGATAATATCGTCCCAGGAAACTTATTTACTAAATATTTTTGCATGAAATGTCCCGTGATTAATCATACTATAAAAAAGGGACTCTTAATTTTGTAAATAGTTTCTTTTTTTATTGTACATTACAAGCAACCAGACCCATGGAGGAATATGATGAGCGAAGTAGCACATAATTTTGAAGAAAAATTAAGAGAATTATTATCCTATGCCAATGATAATAAAGGTGTTGTTGAAATAGGTAAGGTAAATGACTTTTTTAAAGAGATGAACCTGGATGTCAGGCAAATTGATAAAATATATGAGTATCTTGAAGCACACAATATTGTAATTCTAAATCCTATTGAAGAAGACGAACCGGACGATGAAATTATAATGGAATTAGAAGACAGCGATGAAGCTGCCCTTTTAGATTTAGATGATTTCTCCATGGTGGGAACGATGTCCGATGACCCGGTTAAGTTATATTTAAAGGAAATCGGCAGTTATCCTCTGTTGTCCGTTGCAGAAGAGATTGAGCTTGCCAAGAAAATTGAAGAAGGAGATGCTCATGCAAAGCAGGTATTAGCAGAATCCAATCTAAGGTTAGTGGTAAGTATAGCAAAACGTTATGTTGGCCGCGGGTTATCTTTTCTGGATTTAATTCAGGAGGGTAATTTAGGCTTAATAAAAGCGGTAGATAAATTTGATTATAATAAAGGGTATAAATTCAGTACCTATGCTACCTGGTGGATCCGTCAGGCAATTACCAGATCCATAGCCGATCAGTCACGTACCATTCGTATTCCGGTACATATGTCTGAGGTAATTAATAAAACTTACCGTGTATCCAGAAGTCTTCTACAGGAATTGGGCCGTGAGCCTTCCGAACAGGAAATTGCTGACGCTATGAAACTTCCTATTGAAAAAGTCAGAGAGATTCTTAAAGTTTCTGCTGATCCTATTTCTTTGGATACACCAATTGGTGAGGAAGATGACAGCCATTTAGGAGATTTTATTAAAGACGATTCCATTATGGGACCGGAAGATGCTGCTTCCTATTCCGTATTGCAGGATCAGATATCTAAATTACTGGAAACATTAACAGAACGGGAGCAACGAGTGCTAATCCTGAGATTTGGGTTAAAAGACGGTAGGACCAGGACTTTGGAGGAAGTTGGCAAGGAATTTAACGTAACTCGTGAAAGAATCAGGCAGATTGAAGCAAAAGCTTTAAGAAAATTAAGGCATCCCAGCAGAGCAAGAATGCTAAAAGGTTACGATATCATGTAAATTATAATGATATAAGTTCTTTCTAATTATTAAAAATTTTATACTATTATAAGGGTTTTATAATGGTTTAAAATGGTTTATAATAGTATAAATGTCAATAATAAAGAAGAACTTATTAATTATAAAAGAGCCTCATTTAAGAGCTTCTTAAACTTAATAAGAGCTTTATAAGATAATGAAAGTATAATACAAAACGTAATTATACTCATGGAGGTTACTATGGAACGAATTATATTGATGGTCATTCGTTGTTTCTTTCAATTACCTTATTGGTTGTATAAAATATTCAGTTACTGTAATATTGATAAGTATGATGAACCCACCAGATATGCCATGCTGCACCGGCTGACCACCGTCGCGAACCGTAAAGGGCGCGTTAAGATAATGTGTTATGGCCTTTCCAATCTTCCTAAAGAAAATGGCTACATTATGTATTCCAATCATCAGGGTATGTTTGATGCCTTAATCCTGTTGGAAACCCATGAAAAGCCTTTTGCCACCGTATCAAAAAGAGAAGTTGAAAACATTTTTTTCCTGAAACAGATTTTTCATATATTGCAGTCAAAATTTATAGACCGGGAAGATGTACGGCAATCTATGAAGATTATGATGGAAGTTACAAAAGAAGTAAAAGAAGGCCGTAATTATTTAATATTTCCCGAGGGAACCCGGTCAAGAAACAAAAATCAAATACAGGAATTTAAAGGCGGCAGTTTTAAATGTGCCATGAACGCGAAATGTCCCATCGTTCCGGTAGCAATTATTGATTCTTATAAGGCATTTGATACCCACTCCGTATCGAAATTAACCGTACAGATCCATTATCTGGAACCTTTATATTACGAGGACTATCAGGGAATGAAATCCGGTGAAATAGCCGATATCGTTTCTTCCCGAATTAAAAACATAATCGAAGAATATGAAACAGCTTAAACCGGAATTATAAATAACATAATATTTTTAAAAAGGCTAAGATGAGTGATCTTAGCCTTTTCTATACAATAGAAAATCATCCTATTGCATGAAAGCCCTCCAGGCAGGATATTTATGAACACCGCAAAAGGATAGTTACCTTTTGAAACCTGTCACTAAAGTGACTGCACGTTCTAAGATAAAACAGAGTCTGGGTTACCAGACTCTGTTTTATCTCAGAACGCGGAGGGTTCTTACGAGAACGCTATTGTTTAATTCCTATGTATTTACTATAAATTTATAATAAACTATAGAAAAATTCACTAAAATTTGTTAAAATCTATATATCTTTTCACTTTGAGATTCTTTTCTCAAGTTAACCGTTTTCTCACTTGCTACTATAATACAGGGGGGTATTACTATGACTAATTTAGGCGGCAGATTAAAAGATTTACGACTAAAAAAAGGGTTAACCCAGGCAGAATTAGGTAATTTATCAGGTATTCATCATACAAATATTGGAAGGATCGAAAATAAAAATGCTATTCCTCAGGCAGATGTACTTTATTTTATTGCCAAAAACCTGGATACCAGTGTGGAATGGTTACTTACGGGAGAGTTCCCGGAATCCCCCTTCCATAATAAGCCTAACGAGAATACTGCTGCTGATTCTATACCCTGTGATGACTTACTGGCCGAATTCTTAAGCCTCTATCAACAATTAAACGACAATGAAAGAAACGAAGTGATTCGGTTCGCTAAATTTATAATTTATCAGAAAAATAAGGAATCATCTTAAACTGTTACACTCTGCTTTAAAATAACCGTTTAAACTTCCAATGCCATCTTACCAAGTTCCATTGACATTGTAGTTATCTCCTCTATACTTGAAGTAATTTCTTCTGTTGCAGCAGCTTGTTCCTGACTGGCATTTAAGGAATTTTTACTTTTTAAGCTGGCATCTTCCACTTTACTTTTAATGTCATCTGTCAATTTATTAATTTTGGGTACTGTACTTTTTGATTGATCAGACAATTTTTTGATTTCATCGGCAACTACGGCAAAACCACGACCGGCTTCTCCTGCCCTTGCAGCTTCAATTGAGGCGTTTAGACCCAGCATCTTGGTCTGCTCCGCTATTTGTTTAATAAAAGCAGATACTGACTTAATCTCCTCTGAAATCCCTGTTATTTCTGTAATTGTATCATTTAAAACCTGTTCATTGGTATGAATCTCCGTCGCTGACGCAGCTAATTGCTGCAAGGCTGAGGAAATACCTGACAGACTGTTTTCAAGATTGCCTGACATTTCACGTAATACCACTGCATTTTGCTTTGGCATAATGATTCCTAAAGTTGCAACGATATCATTTGCATTTTCTTCATCAAAAAGCGGAAAATTGGCAACAAATACGGGAACGCCAAATTTAGAAGCATCCAGTTCGACACTTTTTGGCTTTTTTTCTCTGATAACTTGATAAGCAACATCTGTTTCCTTTAGTTCATATCCTATTTCAAACATCGGGACCTGGAATTTTACAGAATCCTGTCTATAAGCAACTTTATTTAAATCGGTCATATAAAGAAATGCACCTTCGTTAAACATTTCAGCTAAAATCGGAGCAAAATCATAAAAAGAAGCACCAACCGGGTGTAAGAGAGGTACTACAATGGTTAAGGCACCAAAAGGTTCTCCATCCTCCTTAATTATAGGTAAGGAAGATATCTTTAATCTTTTACCATATACACTTCTGGATACATTCTGAATCATGACTTTTTTATCCCGGATTGCTTTCATGGTGGTAGTAGTCTCATCCAAACGAAAACCAACGTTCAAAATATCCAAATCAAAAGAGCTTGATTTTTTCCTCCATACAACGGTATCCCCTTCAATTACACAGAATAAAATTCCGCCATGAACCAAATCAGCAAGTGTTTCAATCATAACTTTGCATTCATCTATTCCTGATAAATGAATCATTACTTATCCTCCATCTCTTAGCTACCTATTAACTTATGTTAAATTATTGGAGCAGCCCATATAATAATGAAACTGTTAACAAGTAGACGTTCGTAATTAATTTTTATTTGACATAATTTATTAAATTATATCATTATTTGTTAGTTTTTGTATATGTATACCATTATATATGCATTCGCGCACATTGTCAATAGATTGTTGTGCTTATACGCACTTTTTTTTGAATAAAAACCCTTTTTCGGCAGCTGCTCCTAACAATTTTTTATATGCATAAGACAGCGGTTTTCCTTAATATTCACCTTTCTATTGACTGTATAATCCTAATCCGCTCGTATCAATGATTCCGATGTTGTTCTTGGCGGAGACGAATAATGAATAACGGTATTCTTCCCGAGAAAATCTCAGGAGATTTCGCTGCCTGCTGCTGGCAATTAAAAGCAGTTGATGAACCATAAGATAAAACCAGTATATTTTCTCCATCTATAAGAGTGCTGGATTTCTTACCTAGGATGAACACACTAATTTACTTTCAGCAATATTAAAGGGGATGCTGCAAAATCTTTCATATACCTAACTCGCACCTGAAATCTTGCGTAAGGTTTACTCTAAGAATTTGCAACAACCCCTTAATTAATTATTAATTCTGTGATCCTGCTTTTTTGTTCTGTTTTTATCCCACTATATTAGCTATATTTTTCCGGAGTATTGGTCCTAGAATTAGTGCTGCTATTATTTTAACAATATCTCCGGGTATAAATGGTATAACCCCCATCATAAGTCCTTCGTAAAAAGACAGGTCCATCTGTAATGCCAGCCATGCTGTTCCAAGTAAATAAGTAACAGCTAATCCTAAAACCATACCAAGGGTGTACATATAGATTTTACCTTTGAAATAATCTATAAATAATCCGCTTATAATTGCTAAGAATAAAAATCCAATCAGATACCCTCCTGTAGGTCCTAACAGCTTTCCGGGTCCGCCGCTAAAACCGGAAAATACAGGAACACCGACAAATCCGATAAAAAGATAGATAAGATAACTGATTGTCCCTCTCTTCCACCCTAATAAGAATACAGTAAAATAGATTGCTAAATTGGTAAAGGATATTGGAACCAAACTAATTGGTAAAGGCACGGAAAGAGGACCCAATATACAGGTAATTGCCGTCATCAGCCCAATTAAAGTTAATTCTTTGGTATTCATTCTTTTGTTATTCATATTTTTACACCATTGCATATCGCAGGCCGGCCTGCGATACTGCCACAAATAAAAGAGTGAAAGAATCCCTGTGTGGCATCCTTCTTTTTTATTTTTCTTCCACTCTTAAAATTATGTATCCGCCTTATCCATGCAGGATACTGCCTATATCTAAAAAATCAGCAAGTTAAAACTTGTGTGACATTCGTTTTTTTCTTTCAACCGCATTTACACTAACGCCCATGCTTTATGCATAAACTCTACTTTGATAAGTCAAATCCCAGTTTTTCAAGCATTGTAATGTCTTCTTTTATATTATTCCCGGAAGTGGTGAGCATATTTCCGGTTATGGTTGCATTAGTTCCGGAAAGGAATGCTTTTTCTCCGGAATGATCCATAATATCCCGTCCGGCTGCCAGTCTTATATCTGCTTTAGGGTTAATATAACGGAAAATTGCGATCGTTCTTAGCAAATCCTCCTGGGATATAATGGGAACATCCTCCAAAGGTGTTCCTTTTATGGGCGTTAAGGCATTAATTGGTATGGAATCCACTTCTAATTCAGCTAAACTGACTGCCATATCAATCCGGTCCTCCCAGGTCTCGCCCATCCCGATAATACCGCCGGAACAGACTTCCAGTCCTGCCTTTTTTGCTGAATGAATGCAGCGTATTTTATCTTCATACGTATGGGTTGTACAGATATTTGGAAAATTTCTTTTTGAGGTTTCAATATTCTCATGATACCGCATAACACCGGCTTCTTTTAGGGCTATATAATCTTCTTCCGTTAACAGCCCATGAGAAGCACATAAATCTATCCTGCATTCCTCTTTCATTTTCCGGTATGCTAATAGTGCCTTAGTAAAATCTTCTCCTTTAAGTGCGCGTCCCGCAGTCACAATAGAATACCGATGTACACCTTCCGCCTCATGCTTTTTGCAGTCCTCTACGATGACATCTCCGTCTAAAAAACCATATTCTGCAATCCCGGTGTTGTGGTGTCCGGACTGGGCACAGAACTTGCAATTCTCACTGCACTTACCGCTTCTTCCGTTTATGATTGCGCATAAATTTATTTTATTACCCCGAAAAAATTCCCGGATTCTATTGGCTCCATCACATAATTCCTCTAAATCAGCCGTTAAAAAGCAGTTTAAATCGTCCTCCCTTTTTAAACGGCAGCCATTTATGATTTTTTCTGCCAGTGCTTTCATATTTTTCTCCTTTTTCTTGTAAACTATTGTTTTGGCGGTGTCAATCAGCCAATGTATTGTTTTCAATAAATACGAATGTATACACCAATATATTACTTAGGCCTGATGCTTACTTCACCGGAGGATAATGTTTTTATTTCTCCATCCGGCAATTGAACCACTAACCGGGCATTCTCATCGATATCCAATGCTTTTGCATTCTGTAATTGATCTCCCGATATAATGTTCACCTCTTTCCCAATTAAAAAGGAACGTCTGCGGTATTCGTCTATAAACGCTTTCTTTGAAAATTCCGAATAATATCCCCAAAAGTAATTGAGAATTTCCGCTGCCAATTTACTTCGAAGATTGGATGAATACCTATTGGGTTCAAAAATTCCTCCGGCAATTTCTTTTATTTCATCCGGAAAATCTCCCTGAGGTCTGGCTACATTAATCCCCATTCCCACAATACAATATTCCAGTCCGCCTCCCTCAAAATCTACTCCGGCCTCCGTAAGAATACCACAAACCTTTTTACCGTCGCAGAAAATATCATTCACCCACTTAATTTTAGCTTCGCAGCCTGTGACTTTCTCTATGGCTTTCGCTACCGAAACCGCAGCGGAGGTGGTAATATACAGGGAATCTTCTACCTTTACTTTCGGCCGTAAAAGTATACTCATATATAAACCGGTCCTGGCAGGAGAATAAAAATTCCGGCCTAAACGCCCTCTCCCTCCGGTCTGTTCTTCCGCTATCAGCACTTTTCCCTCTGCTTCACCCTCGCTTGCCAGCTCTTTTAAAATTGTGTTGGTAGAAGTAACTGATTTGCGCACCTCCAGATTAACAGGTCTTATATGGTCAGACAGATAAGGTATAATGCTTTCAACAGACAGAATATCATTATCTTCCGATAAACAATAACCTTTATTGGGAACTGCTGTAATATCATATCCCTCCAGCTGAAGGCTTTTTATGGCTTTCCAAACTGCATTTCTGCTGATGAAAAGTTCTTGTGCCAGTTTAGCACCGGATACACTTTTTCCTTTATTTTTCTCCAATACGGATAGCACATGCTGTTTTGCACTCATGAAAAGCACCTCCTTAGTATATAAAATAACATAAGGAATCCGTAATGTCAACCTTATAATTAATCATGGTTGACATTACGGATTCCTTTACAATAATTTACTTTTCAAGATTCGAAATTGCATTATTTGGTATATAAATAAAGTTTCGCAATTGCCTAAATCACTTTTAATAATTCCTTTTATATAATTTCCCTAATAATAAAAATAATGTAAGGATTATGCATACTCTTTAACCCTTACATTATTTCACTAATATTAATATTTTTTTTGAAAATGGAGCGATATAAAATCACTCCATTTTTAATTTGAGAAAAAGAAACCCTATTTATGATAGATTATATACAGTATAATGAATCAGGTTTTTAAGAAGTTATTTATCAAATGATGGGTTAAATGCATAGAAGTTTCTGGAGTCCAAATGATCCTGTACGATTCTTAATGATTCGCCGAATCTCTGATAATGGGCGATTTCTCTTGCTCTTAAGAAACGAATCGGGTCAATAATATCCGGATCTTTAACCAAACGAAGAATGTTGTCATAAGTCGTTCTGGCTTTTTGTTCTGCTGCCATATCCTCATGTAAATCCGTTATTGGATCACCTTTTGATTGGAAGAAAGTTGAGCTAAACGGCATACCGCTTGCGGCCTGCGGCCATAAACCTACCGTATGGTCTACAAAATAAGTTTCAAAACCGGCTGCTTTAATTTCTTCAATCGTTAAATTTCTTGTTAATTGATGAACTATGGTACTAACGATTTCCATATGTGCCAGTTCTTCTGTACCTGCCTCGGCTTTGAAATGACGAATTACTTTTATTTATCTGATAAGTAAAGCTATTATGTATTCCTTTTAAATATACTTCAGCATATGTGACATCTGAATTTTCTGTATCCTCTATGCGGTAAATATTAATTTTATCCAGGATATTATGATAAAAGATATCATTCCATTCTAAACCGTTTATAACCGGAAATAGAATTTGCCTGATATCATCTAAAACTTTCTTTTTTTTAACCTCTGACGTAATCTGATTTGTATCCTTATCTTTCTGAATACGTTTCTCTAACTCCCTTCTTAACTGACTAATGGTTGTTTCATATTTTTGTTTTAGTACATTATAATCTGTTTCTGTTATTTCATTTGAAAGATATAAATCAATCAAATATTGCTTTTTTAATATATTTTTCTGAAGTTTTTCCTGTATCTGTTTCGGCTCCGTACTTTTGTAATCCTCATTAACAGTCTTTTTAAAAATCCTATATACATTACTAAGCAGCTCTTCTTTATCAATGTTTAATTTTTGAATTAAATCCTTCAGAATAAACTTTAAATCTTCCTCTGTTATGGTACTGTTATTACATCCCTTTATATTTCCGTTAGAATCAGTATGTTGTTTTCCTCTCTGTACGGCTTCATAACACCGCCAATATCGGTATACTCCTTGGTCTTTAAGTTTTTTCGACCGTGAAACATAAGAATGGCCGCAGATTCCGCAATTTATCAGTCCTGAAAAACAGTATCTGTTAGTATATTTCTTTTTCTCTCCCGGCAGAAGAAGCCTTTGTTTTAATTCTGCTTGCGCCTGACAAAACAGCTCTCTTTCAATTATAGGTTCATGATGATTATAAATTGTTATTAAATCCTCTTCTCCGTGATTATATTTTTTTTCATGATCTAAATAATCAGGCGTGTATGTTTTCTTTTGAATCAAATCTCCGCAGTATTTTTCATTTTTTAAGATTTTAAGGATTACTGCCCCATACCATTTATTTTTACCGCTTGCCGTTGGAATACCAGCCTCCGAGAGTTCCCGGGCAATTACATGGGTACCTTTTTTCTCTTTTACAAATTTATTAAAAATTAATCGTACCGTTTCTGCTTCTCCCTCATTGATATATAACTTACCATTTCTTAAATCATACCCAAGCATATTAGTCCCGAATACCACACCCCGCTCCATACTGCGCTTTTGTCCCCATTTTACACGGTCAGAAGTTTTGCGGCTTTCCTCCTGTGCTATGGAAGCTAAAATGGTAAGTCGCAGCTCCGCATCCTTATCCAGTGTATTAATATTATCGTTTAGGAAAATAATACCGATTCCCAAATTCTTTAACATCCGGGTATAATATATACTGTCCAAGGTATTCCGGGCAAAACGGCTGATTTCTTTCGTCAGAACCAACTCAAATTCATGGCTTTGCGCATCCCTTAACATATGTAAAAAAGCAAATCTTTTCTTAATACTGGTTCCGGTTATACCTTCATCCACATAGATTTTTGAAAGCTCCCACCCGGGATTCCGGTTAATATAATCATTGAAAAATATCTTTTGATTTTCCAGGGAATTTAATTGATCATCCGTCTCCGTAGAGACCCTGCAATAGGCAGCAACTTTCATGGAATCACCACCTTTTTGTGATTTTCTCGCTGTTCTATAAGATATTCATCTGATTGATACCGGTCAATCATTTCTTTATCCATTAGTACCAGGAGCAGCGCTTCTTGTAAATGAAAGAGGAATTCAGCATTTTTACATTCAAATATATCCATATTATCCTGTTTAAAAATCAGCTTTGTATTACCATTCAATAATAAACCTCCAAACAATAAAATCAGGGTTGATACAATTTATTATTTGGAGGTTGTACGTTATTCGTTACATTTTCAGCCTTGTGGCTGAACTGTAACCGTTATTCAACATATTCATAACTTACTTTACTGCTGCTAAGAGGAATTATTAAGTTGCCTTTTTCATAAAGCAGAAATTCACCGGCGGTTAAATGTTGCTCTTTGATGGTTCTTGACATCTCTCCAAATACCGGAGCAAACAGTTTGTGAGAAAACTCAGGAGAATAATTCATTCCCTTTTTACTATTAAAAAGTTTTACTTTAAATAAGTATTTCCCCTGCTTTAAGCATATTTCATTACGGGTACTTTTTAAAACTTTTACTCCGAGATAGGTGGCAAACCGGTATTCTTTTCCTTTATAATGTATGGCACAGATACAACCCTGAAAATGAATTCCATGGTAGGGAATTTCAGCTATGGAAATAAAGACCGAACATTTTTCTGCCGGAAAATGATTGCACTGTATCCAGGTGTAAGTCTTGGGAAAGGAATTCCCCATATCTTTTTCCAGGTAACCGGAACCCGAACAAAATGAATATTCTCTTCCGTTACACTTTAAGCTTCCTTTTATCTTATGATACATACTGATAATTTCATGCTTGCATTCCATTCCGGGAAAATAATGATAATAACCCATGATAGTATACCGGAGAGGTTCCATTTTACCGAAATACAGGATACCGTTTATTGAAATACCCTCCGTATCGATGTCAATTTTAATTCCTTTTCTGCAAAAGCTGTTATTCCCTATCCGTATAAATTGATTTTTACGGTTAAGGTAAAAATCCTCCAACTGATAGGAAACCATATAAGAATTGTCATTCATAATAATCTGTATGAATACCTGGGATATTCCATTTTTATCCGTACTGTAACTTGGGATAAATGAAATTATCTGATCTCCCTTTTGACATTTAAAATACCAGCCTTCAAAAAAGGATTTTTTGTGAATATTTTTAATTATGCTGCTCACGCTCCAGACTCTTAAGGGCAGGATTATTAATTAAAGCACCGGTATAATCAAAACGGGAACCATGGCAGGGGCATTCCCAGCATAATTCATCCGGATTCCATTCCAGTTGGCAGCCTAAATGGGTGCATTTGGCCAATACCGTAAATACTTGCCCCTCTATGTCCTTATAAACCCCAATCTTATGCCCCTCTTCTTCTATTAATGCCCCATGACCATTGGGGACTTCATCCAGTTTTGTCTCCGGTATTTTGAATTTCTTTAAGATTAGATTTTCCACGGTATGTTTTGTTTCATCCATAAGTCCTGACATGGAAGCAGTAACTTCAAATCTTTGGGGATCAAATACCTCTTCAAAGGGATTCTTATTACCGCTTATTTTATCACTTAATATCTTGGCAGATACCATGGAACTGGTCATACCCCACTTTTTAAAGCCAGTTGCCACATAGAGATTTGGAGTGGTCGCGGCATATTTCCCGATATAAGGTATCTTATCCACCGAATGGCAATCCTGGGCGGACCAATGACATACTTCCTTACTTTCAGGATAATATTCACTTGCTGCCTTCCTTAAGTTTTCATATTTTCCTCCGGAGGAATTTTCACCGGTTCGATGACTTCCACCTCCTAATATAATCATGTCTTTATAGTTTCTGAAGGAATATCCGGATTGACTTTCGTCTTTATACATACCATCAAGCATGGGTACATTACTGATTGCAAGGGCATAGGATCTTTCCTGGTGCATTCTCACAAAATAATATCCAGGGCTGTTGATAAACGGATAGTGGGTTGCAACAACAATTTCCTTTGCTTTCACTTTCCCCCCATCTGTTAAAACAACCATATCTTCAATTCCTTTTACCATGGTATGCTCATAAATTTTTAGGGGTTTGGTAACTTCCTGCAGAAATTCCAGGGGATTAAACATTGCCTGGTTTATAAATTTGACTGCTCCTTTGATAGAAAAAGGAAGAGTTGTATCTGCAGTAAATTCTGCTTTGATGCCGCATTCCTCTGCTGCTTTAACTTCTTTTTCAATTTTTGAAACATCATCTTTCGTATATACATAGGATGGAATTCTTTCAAAATGACAGGAAATGTTATACTCATTGATTAAATCTGCATACATCTGTATCGCTGCTTCATTGGCCATACCGTATAAATGTGCTTTTTCCCTGCCAAATTTCTGAAGCAGGTTGTCATAAATTAAAGTATGCTGTGAAGTGATTTTTGCCGTTGTATTTTGTGTCTGGCCGCTTGCAATTTCGTTTCCTTCCAGAACCACTGCATCAATACCTTTCTTTTTTAGTAAAAAAGCCGTCAATAATCCGGCCATACCTGCCCCAATAATAACAACATCTGCATTTATATCATTTTTTAATTGTTCTCTCTTTTCAAACTGACACTCTTTTTTCCATATCGATTCCGTATTATGATTCGTTAACGTACAATTATCTGAACTCATAAATTATTTTCCTTTCTATCCATTTATAATGATAGAATTACCAGAATCAAATATTATACTCAAATAACTTTAGATTTAATACCAAAAGATTCAGCTGTTTATTAGTTTAAATCTAAATTGAATCATAGACATCCTATTATAAAAAATCACATTAAGTGGACTTTTGATCCTTGAATATAAATACACTCATGTAATTCAGGTTACCTAATAACTCAATATTAAATGAAGTATAATTTATAATATTATTGACTTAAGGAAGCAGAGTAGATATACTGATTCAGGGTTCTTTAACTTTATTAATATAGAATGGATATGCTGATTTGGGGTGAATTAACCTTTGAATGAGAATCGATAGAAGTTACCATTTACATACGTTAATACTTATAAAACATAAATAGACTGGAGATTATTATGGAAATTACCTTACATACTTTTTTGATTGTCTGCCCTTTGGTATTTCTTGCCGGACTCATTGATTCGATTGCCGGCGGCGGCGGACTAATTTCTCTCCCTGCTTATTTTATTGCCGGTCTTCCCCCTCACTATGCAATAGCTACCAATAAGCTGTCATCAAGCGTGGGTACTGCTATTGCCACATTCCGCTACTGTAAAAATAAACTGGTTGATTGGGGGATTGGAATACCATCCATATTACTGGCTTTGTCAGGTTCCACTCTCGGAGCTAATCTGGCACTTTTAGTTAATGAAAAGTTCTTAAAATATATCCTTTTAATGATTCTACCGGTAGTGGGCTTTTATGTTATTAAAAACAATTCCTTTGCAGATAAAGCTAAAGAGAACCCCCTTCCAAGAAAGAAAGTATGTCTCATTGCTTTTGGTGCAGCTTTTGTAATAGGAGCTTATGATGGATTTTACGGTCCGGGAACCGGAACTTTTTTGATTCTTATCTATACCGGTCTGGCCCGGATGGATATTAGAATCGCATCCGGTAATACCAAACTGGTAAACTTATCTTCTAATATAGCAGCCTTGATAACCTTTATCCTTAATGGAAAAATAATTTTCTTACTAGGTTTAACTGCAGCTCTTTTTAGTATTGCCGGTAATTATATCGGTTCGGGACTTGTCTTAAAAAATGGTTATAAAATCATACGTCCTATTATTTTAACTGTAATATGTCTTTTATTTATCAAAATCATATCCGGATGAGGAGAGAAAATCTGTCGCAGAATATCTATGCATTGTAAGTATGGGAATTAGCAAAAAAACAGTTATAACGCTGGCGTGTCCTTTAAGCTCGGAAACCTCGTCCCACAATTTCGCTTGTATTTGTTATAAGTATAAACGCATCCGGTTCCGTCTGCTTGATAAATCTTCTTAATTGTACTGCCTGGCTGCGGTTCATAACCGTTAAGATAAGTTTTTTTTCTTTTTCTGAGAAAGCACCTTTCGCGTCACAAATCGTAGCACTACGGTGTAGGTGATTTAAAATATAATCACAGATTGGTTTAGGCTCTTTACATATAATTGTAAAATACTTATTTAAGTTCATACTTTCAATTACGGTATCCACTAATGTTGATTTTAAGAATAACCCTAATAAAGATAACAATCCTGTTTTAACGTCGAAAACAACAAATGCAAAAAGTGTTAAAACGAAATCGGAATATAATAATGATTTTCCTATATCAGCATTTGTATATTTTTTCAGCAACATTGCTGTTACATCGGTTCCTCCGGTTGAGGCGCCTATATTAAATAACATGGCTGCTCCCACAGCCGGCAGGATAACAGCAAATGCAAGTTCCAGCATAGGTTCGTTGGTTATCGGACCATTCATTGGCACCAATAATTCCAGAAGTTTTAGAGATAAGGACATTAATATGCTTCCGTAGGCCGTACGGTTCCCAAAACTTTTCCCTAATACAGCATATCCCACTATTAGTAATATAAAATTAATAATTAAAACAAGGGTTCCCGAGCTGATTGCAGGTCCTAATATATTACTTAACAGGATGGCTAACCCGGTTACACCGCCAATTGAAAAATGATTAGGGAATTTAAAAAAGTAGACACCTATAACTACTAACTCAACCCCAAGGGTTATATATATATATTCTTTTATTTTTGCCCATAATGTATTATGTTTATCCACTTAAGTCCTCCTTAGTTCTTCGGCAGGTATTCTATTATTTTCTATTCCATAGTATGATTGCAAGCTATGAAAAAGTCAAGCATATTTAGTGTCATTTTGAACCCGATATACCTATATCGGTTAATACCGCAGTAACTTCTTTATAAGGCATGGTATATCTTTGAGATAAATAACGCATGGAAGCTGCTAATTCGCCGTCTGGCCCGCCAAACTGGGTAATTATAAATTTTGCTGCTTTCGCATTAGGGTTTTTGATGTTTACAGGATGTTGCAATCTTTTTTCATAATTCCACATAAATTAGCACGCTCCTTCCCATGGCCATGGTTCGTCTATCCAAGTCCAATAATTAGCATCTGCTACATCATAAGCCGAGATAGGTCCATAACAATCTCTGTATTCTTTCATAGCTTCTTTACGAATCTGCCTGTAATTCTGATAATAATCCAAAGCTTCCCTGTCATAAGGATGAGTGTCTAAAAATAACTTGACGTCATCTAATGCAAAACTGGATTCGGTGATAATACACATTAACTGCTCACGGCTTCTATTTGTCATGCCTATCACCTCTCATTCCACACATATTTCTATCGCCATACCATGGTAAGTTTAGTTCCTGGAATATTGTCCCTACTGCTAAACCTTCGCGTGCATCCATAACCTTTCTCCATTTTTGGAAAGGTACATATGCCATTGCCAGCGGAAATTTTTCAAGACATTTATCGTAATCATCTTTGCCACAACGATCACCGGCTTCCATAACCGGGGTAACGCCGCAGTCACATTGAGGATTTTGATAGGAACCCATGTTTCTGTTATAACGGGTATTCATTGGACGTCTGTAGTTATCCATTTAATAAATCTCCTTTTTTGATTATACAATATTTTATGATTTATTTTATATAAAGTTACTACAAACAAAAAAAAGACACATAATCCTGCCTTTTAGTGCATAGGATATGTGTCTGAATAATTAATTATTAATATAACCAAATGTATACTGTTCAAACTTAGGAATGGGTATCGGTTTTGAATAAAAATAGCCTTGGGCTGTTTCGCAGCCGGCTTCATATAGAAATTCCGCCTGCACAAAGTTCTCAACCCCCTCAGCTATGACTTCAATATTTAACTTTTTCGCCATTGCTATGGTATATTGAATAACCGTTTTACCTCTTTCTGTAGCTACTACTTCATTTAAAAAACCCCGGTCAATCTTAATTACATCTACAGGTACATCTTTCAGCATATTAAGCGATGAATAACCTGTCCCAAAATCATCCATGGAAAGGATAAAACCTTCTTTTTTTAAGCACTGCGCCAAATAGGATAACTCATCCAGATTGTTAAGAAAAGCTGTTTCTGTTAGTTCCAACTCAATAAGATTCCGCGGAACCTGATATTTTTCCGCTAACAGAATGAATTTCTGAACAATATCGGAATTGTGTAAGTGAAGACGGGAAACGTTAACTGAAATCGGGATGGGAATAAAACCTTCATCCAACCACTTTCTTAAAGTCGCAAACGCCATCTCCCAAATTAGATAATCTAACTTGATAATAAAACCGTTCTTTTCAAACAATGGAATGAACCGCTCCGGTGAAATGATTCCTTTTGATGGATGAACCCATCTGACCAAAGCCTCAGCACCTACAACTTCCGTAGTCGCAATTAATACTTTCGGCTGGAGGTACATTTCAAACTCCCCATTATCCAGCGCTAAGTTCATTTCATTCTCGATATCTTTGTCTTCAATTCCCCGCTGCCGTAATGTTTCATCATAATAGGCTACTAACTTTAATACATTTCCTTTAATCGTCTTTTTAGCAAGACTGGCACGATCACATAAAGTAATGATATTCGTTTCATCTTCCGCCTTACATACGCCAAATGAAAGCATTACCCCTAAATTTAAGGGGTATTGTTTCATCTCTTCTCTCAATAAATCTGCCATATTATTAAAATCGGAGTCTTTATTATATTGCATTAAAATTGCGAAATTGTCGGCGTACATGCGGCAGTGTAAAAATTGACTGATTTTGGTTTTCAAAATATAACCAATATATTTTAATACTCCGTCCCCTTCTTTTGACCCATATAAATCATTAATAATTCGAAATTTATCAATATCGAAAACAACTACCGCATATGACTTATCCCGGTTATTTCGGATTAATTCTTCCGCATCAACAGTAAACTTCAGAAGATTGGGAATATCGGTCAGTGCATCTTTCTCTGCGCGGTTTTTTATTTTTTCGAATGCTTCCATCTCTGCACTTACATCCTGAGCCGTCCCTAAGACCCGAATGAGTTTACCGCATTCATTAAAAATACTTTTTTTACTGCTTCTTATCCAAGCATACCTGCCATCCGGATTTTTTCGCCGGTAGGTAATGGAATGGGAATGACTTCCGTCCTTACCATGTTTTATAAAATTTTTAAAATTGTCCAAATCATCCGGATGTACATTCTTACTACATACCATCTGTTTTAAGATAGCCTGCTTTTTGAATGGTATTCCTGTTAGTTCAATAAAGTTATCCGATACATAAACTTCGTGGTTTATAAGATTTAAATCATAAATAAACAAGTTAGTCTGCTCAATTATTACGCTGTAGCGGTCTTGTATTTTATTAAACGTCTCATTATCACTCACTTTTAATTCCGAACTGCTTCTTCTTTCGTCCATAAAATACCTCACCTCGCATAAACCAAAGCAGAAAAAACTTAAGCTTAAGTTATAATTTTAATCAACATACATTGACCATATTGCAACTGGCTGCCATACCTGTTAGTTTAGGCCCTTTAGTTTTGCGCCGCTGCCTTTAGGCAGGTTTGCTAGCATTATTCTAAATACTTATGGTAAAAATTTTATATGAACTCCCCTCAAAGTTTTAATAAAATTTTTATTTAAATTTACCTTAAATAAAAAGCTTAAGAGCGTTTTTAAATATGTACTTGTCCTTAGATTTTAAACTTTCTAAGTGAGCAATATTGATATGTTTTTTAAAATTTTTCTTTATTCTCTCCTTTCTCTGAATAGTTTTTATTAGTGCTAAAAGAAAACCTAGAAAAATTAGCAGATTCTGTAAGGTTTTATTACAACATATTTGATAAATTTCCCCTAATATGTTATAATTTGTATTATCTAGATTCAAAGTACCAGTTACCACTATTACTTGAAGCAGTTATCCCCTCAGATGGTTTAAACTGGTTAGATAATAAAGTTACATTTGAAATTGTTAAAGCAATAATAGCTAAAGCCAGAAAATAACGAAGCTTGGAAATAAGTTTTCTCATTTTCTTATCCTCATCTTTCATATTTGTAACTAAATTATAACATTATTTTTTTAATGAATAAATGGACGCTTGCGTCCAGTAAAAGTTAGGTGATTACCAATGAATTATGAACATTTTGGCGTGTTTTTACGAGAATTAAGATTGTCACGGAATATGACCAGAGAGCAGCTGGCTCAGGATATCTGTACTCCAAAGCAAATCTACAGAATTGAAAAAGGGGTTTATGAGCCTTCGTTATATCTGATAAATCAATTATCTATCAAGTTTAATATGGATTTAAATGAGTATTTTAAAATGTATTTTACCAGTAATACCATAGCAGGATTAGAAGGAATAAACTCCATTAATGCTGCTATAGAAAGAGAAGACATACAAGTAATAAAATCCACGATTGATAAGTATGAAAAGATGGAAGACTTTAAAAAAGGTGAAAATCTTCAGCATATATACTATGGTAAAGCACTTTGCTCCGCGATAATAGATAATGATTTCAATACTTCCTTAGACTACTGTTTTAAGGGTATACGGATAGAATATCCTGAATTTAATATGAATAATATTTCCAAAACCATGTATTCTAATATTGGTATATCAATTTTAAATTGCATAGCCCAGAATTATTTTGCAATGGAACAGCATGATAAGGGCATGAAAGTACTTACTGAACTTCTCGCAGTATTAGAGGCTTTTGTAATAAATTCACCTTATCCGTTGTTTCAGGCCTCTCAATTTTCACAAAAGATATATCAGGGGGTATTATATAATGTCAGCGTTCATCTATTTGATCACGGTGATATAAAAGAAGCTCTAACTTACGTGGAAAAAGGTATCGCTTTCTCCTTAAAGGTATATAATATACGCCATCTTCCTAACCTGATATTTATGAAATTTAAAATCCTTTACTGTGAGCAAAAATATGAAGAGGCCAGGGAATACTATAACCGAGCTGTTAATCTTTATAAAATAACAAATAAGGAAGCTCTTTTAGGTGAATTGGAAGATACAGCTAAAACAGAGTATCCTGAAATATTTAAGGAAAAGTATACATAAATAAATTAATTATATGCTAACGGTAATACCAGGAAAAATAAAAGTTATCGAAGCTCAGTATTTATATCCATTATTATATTATGTTATTCTTGTAAAATAAATAGACATTTGTGTCTATCTTTAAAAAGACATTAAATGTTATAAACTAAAAATAGTTAATACTTTTTGAAATAACTTTCAAAAAGGTGAGGTGGATTTAAAAATGAATTACGAACATTTTGGTAATTTACTTCAGGAATTAAGAATAAAATATCATATGTCCAGGGAAAAACTGGCTCAAAATATATGTACTCCCAAACAAATATACCGGATAGAACGAGGAGATTCTGAGCCCTCCATCTACCTTTTGCATCAATTATCCATTAAATTTAATCTGGATTTAAATGAGTATTATAAGATGCATTTTACCAGTAATACCATAGCAGGTTTGGAGGGAATTAAAACCATAAATGCAGCTTTAGAAAGCGGAGATATGACTTTATTAAACTCTTTAGTTTATAAATATGAAAAACAAGAAGAATTTAAAAAAGGTAGCAATCTTCAGCATATATATTATGGTAAAGCACTTTGTTCCGCCTTATTAGATAAGGATTACAAGACTTCCTTAGATTATTGTTTTAAAGGTATCCAAGTAGAGTACCCAGAATTTAATATAAGTAAAATAGATAAAAATACATATTCTAACGTTGGTATCGCACTCTTAAATTGCATAAGCCAAAATTATTTTGCAATGAATCAATATAATAACGGAATGAAAGTTCTTTTTGAACTGCTTAATGTATTAGAAACCTATGTTCTAACATCTCCATATCCCATGTTCCAGGCATCTCAATTTTCTAAGAAAATATATCAGGCAGTATTATGTAATATCAGCGCTTCTTTATTAGATAATGGTGAAATTGAAAATGCGCTCGATTATGTAGAAAAAGGAATTCAATTTTCAATAAAAGAGAACAATCTACGATTTTTACCTGATTTATTGCTAATGAAGTTTAAAATCTTCTATTATAAAAAAAATTATGAGGTTGCCAAGGAATATTATAACCGTACTATTTATCTATATAAAATAATCAATAAAGAAAATAAAATATCCGAATTGGAAAAATCGTCCAAGGCGGAATACCCAGAAATATTTACGGAATAATTGTTTATGCCAAGAGGTGTTAAAATGAATTACGAACATTTTGGTAATTTACTTCAGGAATTAAGAATAAAATATCATATGTCCAGGGAAAAGCTGGCTCAAAATATATGTACTCCAAAGCAGATATACCGGATCGAACGAGGAGATTCTGAGCCCTCCATCTACCTTTTGCATCAGTTATCCATTAAATTTAATCTGGATTTAAATGAGTATTACAAGATGCATTTTACCAGTAATACCATAGCAGGTTTGGAAGGAATTAAATCTATTAACGCTGCAATTGAAAAGGAAGACATACAATTAATAAAATCCACGATTGATAAATATGAAAAGCTGGAAGACTTTAAAAAAGGGGAAAATCTTCAGCATATATACTATGGTAAAGCACTTTATTCCGCTATATTAGACAATGATTATAATACTTCCTTAGATTACTGTTTTAAGGGTGTACGAATCGAATATCCTGAATTTAACATGGATAACATTTCCAAAACCATGTATTCAAATATTGGCATAGCAATTTTAAATTGCATAGCCCAGAATTATTTTGCAATGGAACAGTATAATAATGGTATGAAAGTACTTACTGAGCTTCTCGCGGTATTAGAGACCTTTGTAATAAATTCACCTTATCCGATGTTTCAGACCTCACAATTTTCACAAAAGATATATCAGTTAGTATTATATAATATGGGCGTTCATTTATTCGAGCATGATGAAATAATCAAAGCACGGAGTTACATAGAGAAAGGCATCGTATATTCTCTAAAGGAATATAATATACGACATCTTCCTAACCTGTTATTTATGAAATTTAAAATCCTATACCATGAACAAAATTATAAGGAAGCCAAAGAATATTATAACCACACGATATCTCTATATAAAATAACGAATAATAAAACTAAATTGGCTGAGATCGAAGACACGGTCAAAACAGTTTATCCTGAAATATTTAAAGAACAACCTGCATAAGTAAAGATTATAAATAAATTACCGCTTAGCTTAATACTTTTAGCTAAGCGGTATTTACTAGATAAGGGGGGCCTTTCCAGTAAATTATTTACATTTATATTTTACCAATATCCTGTTCATATGTATATGGACACTTATGTCTATACAACTTTTAAAAGAATAAACATGCACGCGAAATACTTCTAAAATTGTGCAGGACTGTACCGGCTTTTTATTCCCATGATTTTTAAAACAATTCTTTTTGAGCTGCAAAATAAATCTTTCAGGCTTCTGTTTTACAATAACTTAAAAAATAATTTAAGGCTTCTTTTCGAAATATAGCTTTGACAATTCATTCCAAGTATGATACAATGCATATGCTATATCATATATAATTAAAATTAACATGTTTGAAAGGATGGTTTTGATGTCGGTATTATCTGTAAAAGAGGTTTGTGCTAACTAGCACTTAACAGAATGAATAAGTAAAGGTCATGGCAGTATCAGATGCCTTATTTTGTTGTGCCTTTACTTAACTACCTTTACAGAAAATACTCATATGCGGACGTCCTGGCGATAGATTCGGCATAATAGGTATATCCTGTTATGCCTTTTTTCGTTTACGACTTATAAAGTTATCAGGTTATGGAACTATAGCAAAATTCTTAATGTTTAACTTGGGTGAATCGTAATTATAGATTCAAACGAAGTAGATGATTTTGATTTTTGCTATACTCTCTAATATTCTGATTCTATACCCACAGGGAAACTCTGCTTTTTGTAAAGGTGGAATTACCCTGTGGGTTTTTAATTCCGTGATACCAAAGAATGATATCCGGGAGTATTAGCGGTTTAATATGGTTAAAATTTTAATTTATAAGGAGTCGATAGTAATGCTCGATAAAACAATAAGCGTATTGGAATTTGATAAAATAATAAATAAGTTGTGTGATATAGCAATATCTGATAAGACGAAACAAAAATTATTAACTTTGAGGCCTTTTTTATCTATCAGTGAGGTTAATTTAAGGATTAAGGAAACGACGGAAGCAAGAAAAATACTGGAGAGTATGGGAACACCGCCTTTACCTGCTATGAAAGACATGGAGAAAATTCTGGATATGACTGAAAAAGGTTCCATGCTTCTTCCGGAGCAGCTAAGTCTTGTGGGCCAGTTTATTGCGGCAAATAACCGGATGAAAAATTATTTAAAAAAAGCGGAATCCCTAGGTGTCGACATGGCATATTACGGCAACTCCCTGGTGGATTTAAGCGGTCTGCTAAATGAAATAAATGTATGCATAAGGGGTAACCGGGTTGATGATGCCGCATCAAAAGATTTAAAGGACATCCGCCGAAAGATGGAAAGTGTAAATTCCGAAATCCGTTCTAAACTGGAGAATTTATTACGCAGTAAAAAGGACTGGTTTACGGAGAGTTTTGTTTCTAACAGAAACGGACATTTTGTTCTTCCGGTAAAAAAAGAATACAAAAATCAGGTAAATGGGTCTACCCTTGATATCTCTTCTACCGGCGCCACCTATTTTATTGTACCGAATACCGTTTTAAATCTGGAAGACGAATTATCCCTGCTGCGCATCAGGGAGGAGAATGAAGAGCGAAAAATCCTGTATACCCTGACTAATCTGGTACAGGACAATTCACCTTCCATTCACTTAAATATGGAAGCACTGGAAACCTTGGATTTTATATTTGCCAAAGGAAAATTAAGCATGGATATGAACGGCGTACCGGCCGTTATGAACAATAAGCGGTATATCCATATTATCAATGGAAGGCATCCTTTTATAAAACCTTCTGACTGTGTTCCTTTGAATTTCACTATAGGTAATGAAATACGGGGTGTAGTCATCACCGGTCCCAATACAGGCGGTAAAACCGTTGCCCTAAAGACAGTAGGCCTTTTACAGCTTATGGCACAATCCGGACTGCATATTCCCTGTGAATCAGCAGAACTATGTATGAACAATATAATATTATGTGATATCGGAGATGGTCAGAGCATCACGGAGAATCTTTCTACTTTTTCTGCCCATATAACTAATATTATTGAAATACTAAGTCAAACCGATAGAGAAAGCCTTGTATTACTGGATGAATTAGGATCGGGCACTGACCCTGCGGAAGGAATGGGAATCGCAATCTCTATTCTGGAGGAATTAAAGGAAAAAGGCTGCCTCTTTATCGCCACTACCCATTACCCGGAGGTAAAGGATTATGCAGATAATACGGCAGGATTAATCAATGCGAAAATGGCATTTGACCGGGATAGCTTAAAACCGCTTTACCGTTTGGAAATCGGGATGGCAGGGGAAAGCTGTGCATTGTATATTGCAAAACGTTTAGGTCTTCCAAAAAGAATGCTTACAAGAGCTTACGAAGAAGCCTATGGCAGAAGTAATGAGGTAAAAAATGGAACTATTCCTGACTCCGCTTTCATAATGGATGCCTCAGAGGAAACCAATTATGTTATGCAAAACCATATACAAAAAGAAAAATCAGAAAAGCCGGTTAATGTAAGGAGCTTACGCTTTCATATCGGAGACAGTGTTATGGTATACCCACAGAAGAAGATAGGTATTGTATATAAAACTGCCAATGAAAAAGGAGAAATTGGTGTACAGATACAAAAAACAAAACAGCTGGTTAATCATAAAAGGCTTCAGTTAAAAGCACCTGCCACCGAATTATATCCGGTAGATTATGATTTTTCCATTATTTTTGATACGGTGGAAAACCGTAAGGCAAGGCATAAAATGGAAAAAGGATATCAACCTGACTTAAAGATTACCTATGAGAAAGAGGATATGTAAATTTACCCTGACACCCAAGCTAAAATCCTAACTTTTATCATTAATGTTTGTTTACGAACACTTATTCAATTGGTACATTATTCCGTAATTTGAATATAATAAATTGTAATCACTATGTAAGGAGTACAAAGTGGATAATAATAATAATAATATGGATTTTGAACCTGATTTTATACATTATATGAATGAGGACTTTGTTATGACAGTTCAGGATTGTGAAGCAGTCTGTGAACATATGACCCATCATTTAATAAGAATGCAGATGGCAGACAGAGTAGCACAGGCCATGTTACTGCGTGAATGCGCAGATATTTGCGGTTTAACCGCTAAATTTGCAGCACGTGATGCCATATATTCCAGAAATGCTGCCGCTTTATGTGCGGATATCTGTCATACATGCGGAACGGAATGCTTAAGTTATCCCGATGAAATGTCACAGCATTGTGCTATGGTATGTTTAAATTGTGCCAGACATTGCAGAGCATTTGCTGCTATGGGTATGCCCCCGAGAAGAAGACAAAGAGCGATGGAACAGGAATAAAAGCTATTAAACAAAATGGAACCTTCAGAGCGGATTTTATAGTCCGCTTAATAAGGTTCCATTTTTATTATTTAAAACAAAGACATAAATATATACTTAAAGTTTATTAATAATATCTTCGGATTGGGGTAATTTTATAACAAACTCCGTTCCTTCCCCATATTTACTATTAACTGTTATTTTCCCCTCATGGGCTTCAATAATAGCTTTACTTATGGTAAGCCCCACCCCGACACCACCTGTCTTTCGGTTACGGGATTTATCCGCACGGTAAAACCTTTCAAATATATGAGGCAGGTCTTCTTCCGATATCCCCATACCCGTATCTTTTAAGCTTACTATAACGGAATCTTTTTCTACTGTAGTTTGAATCGTGATTTCACCTTCGTCTTCTGAGTATTTCAGAGCATTTGATAAGAGGTTGTTAAATACCTGGCTCATTTTATCCTCATCGGCATAGATCATAATTGATTCCGGGCGGTAATTCACCCGTATGTTTTTCATTTGAAAGTTTTTTTCATAATTGTTCAGAAGTCTTATGAATAATTTAGCTAAATTAAACTCCTGTTTATGAAGCAGTATATTTTCGTTTTCAACCCCGGATAAATCTTCGATACTTCCGATTAATTTTTTTATTCTTATTATTTCTTCGTAACAGCTGGTAAGTCTTTCTTTATCCATAGCCCAGATTCCATCTAACATGGCTTCCATATGACCCTGGACGGATGTGAGAGGAGTTCTCAGTTCATGAGCTACATCCTGTGTCAGCTGCTTTTGCAGTTTATCTTTATGTTCCAATGCGTCGGATAGTTCGTTGATCGTTTCAATCAATATTTCTATTTCTTTCGTATGGGAACCGTCTGTTAATCTTTCCTTATAATTTCCTTCCGAAAGGGATAACGCTTTTTTTGCAACTTTATTTAAAGGATTGCTTAATCTTAACGACATAAAAACACCTAAAGCAAAGGCTATAATCAGGGAACAGATTCCGGTAATCAGAAACAGAGAATTAAGTGCTTTAATAAAGATTAATTCCTCATCATTAAAATAATAAGGCCCGACATAACCGGTAGTTAAAGTTCCAACCTGCACATCATCAATGGTAATGGGATAGGCTTTTTCCTGGTATTCCCCATTCCATTTATCCGAATAGCTGTACATATTCGCCCTCATATCCATAATCATAGCCTGGCATAATCCATTATTATGCTTGTATGCGGACCACACACTCTGCTTCTTATTATCCTCTACTTCAAGAATCATGCCGTTTTGTAAAGCATTCATACCGATTATTTCTAAATAACCGGTATTCCAGGCTTTTTCCTCTTCATATTTCATTTTAATCAGGTCAATTATTTCCCTGGTTTGTTTTTCCTGCCTGTGAATTACATAATTTTCAAATTGAGCCTTTAATCCGAAATTAGTCACCAGACTCGTAAGCCCAACCACAATCACAACAATAAAGATATAGGATAGGGTTAATTTACTTCTTAAGGTGTATTTCAGCTAAATCACCTCCAAAACGGTAACCAATACCCCGTATGGTCAAAATATAAGTACATTCTTTGGGATTGTCCTCAATTTTGGCACGGAGATTTTTTATATGGGAATCAATGGTTCTGTCATAACCGAAATAATCCCCGTCAAAAGCTGCATTAATGAGCTCTTCTCTGGTAAATACCTTATTCGGTCGTTTCGCAAGTGTGATTAATATTTTATATTCGCTTGGGGTAAGATAGGTAACTTTTCCTGCTTTTTTTACAGTATAATCCGTTGAATTAATGACCAGATCACCTTGATGGAAAGATAAGATTTCTACACTTGCCTCTTCTGCAGTACTCCTGCGTAATAGAGCATTTACCCTGGCAATCATTTGTCTTGGACTGAAAGGTTTCGTCATATAATCATCCGCACCAATATCCAGGCCGTTAATAATTGATTCGTCACTGCTTTTTGCCGTCAGCATAATAATCGGTACCTTGGAAGTTTTTCTGATTTCCTTGCAGATTTCTTCTCCGGAGATGTCCGGTAACATTAAATCCAATAATATCAGGTCAATTTCCTTTTGACCAAATAATCGCAATGCTTCTCTGCCGTTTGCTGCTTTTAACACTTCATACCCGCTGTTTAGCAGATAGGATTCTATAAACTCCACAATTTTTATTTCGTCTTCCACTACAAGAATTCTTTTTGAATCGTTCCCCACAAAATCACCTCTTTTTCGGACTGTTTAGTTTGCAGCAGTCCATTCGCTCTTTACCGTACAATTCTTCATTTTCTTTCGCCATTTGAAGAAGGAAATTATGAATCGCTTTTTTTATTTTTTTAAACATCCTATTCCTCCCTTACATATTCTATCGACATGGATGCAAAAAGTCAAAAACACCCTGTGAAGAATAGTATTGTATACTAGCTTTCAGGAAAGTATACTATGAAAAACCATTCTTCACAACGGGTGTATTTTTGTTAGTTTAAATCAAATGGTTTTAAAAGCTTATCAACTTCTACCATTTTACCCTTGCCATTGTCAACTTTTACTTTACCGAATACCCATCCTTCCACTTTGGCAGGATCTACACCTGCATCAATAAAAGGCTGCGGATTCAGAACAAATACCATATCTTTATCATTTTTAGCCATATCTTTCGCCCATTCAAACATATTACCGTTACCAAGTGCTATACCGTAGTGGTCTAGCTGTGCATGATAACCTATGAGCTTACGGTTTTTATCAACTATATTCTGGAATGTATCTTTGGCTGTAACATCACCGGAATAGGTAAATGCATCCTGACCTAATTCATATGGCATACGAATTCTGCCGGAAGCTTCATCATAAACATATTGCTCTCCCGGAAGCTTATTAACATCTAATCCTGCGCTCAAAAAAGGTGCCGCATCAAACTCTACCGTTGCATCAGGAACATCACTGCTAAAATCCTTGCTCCATTCAAAATATTCTCCGGTTGGGGAAACTAAAACCCAGGAATTTTTACTGTCGTCAAAAGTCACCTGATCCCCCAAGGTATTCATCAATTTATCAAAAGATGTAACTGCTGTTTTTCCGATGACATCCGCCTGTTTGCAAGCTGTTAAAACTGCTGCCAGGGTTAAAACAGCTGTTAGTTTTGCAATTTTTTTTCTTAACACAATATTTCCTCCTGTTATAATTTTGGGATTGGAGTGACAAAATCCCATTTCAAATTATGGTTCGTCAATCCGTAGCGTAATACAAAAACATAATCATCATACAACGATATAGTTTCTCCATTATGCATAATAAATTTATTTGTAAGGTTTAAATCTCTTTAATCTTAATGCGTTGGTTAATACGGAAACAGAACTTAAAGACATCGCTGCCGCCGCTAAAATAGGGTTTAACTTCGGTCCGCCGAACGCATAAAGGATACCGGCTGCAACCGGAATACCTGCTATGTTATAAGCAAATGCCCAGAACAGGTTCTGTCTTATATTTCGTATGGTACTCTTGCTTAATTGGATAGCCGTAGGCACATCCATTAAGTCGCTGCGCATTAATACGATATCTGCGGATTCCATGGCTACGTCCGTACCGGAACCGATTGCAATACCGATATCTGCCTGAGCAAGGGCAGGCGCATCATTAATACCATCTCCAACCATGGCAACTTTTTTACCTTCTGCCTGAAGTTTTTTTACCTCACTTGCTTTATCCTCCGGCAATACCTCTGCTAAAATCCTGTCTATTCCAACCTGTTTTGCAATCGCTTCAGCCGTTCTTCTATTGTCACCGGTAATCATGGCAACCTCAATTCCCATTTCATGTAATTTCTTAATCGCATTCCCACTGCTTTCCTTTACAATATCAGCTACGGCAATAATTCCTGCCAGCTGGCTGCCAAAAGAAATATACATGGGTGTTTTTCCTTCTGAGGCAAGGCGGTCTGATTCTTTCTCAAGTTCACCAAGGTTTACATTCTTATTTAACATTAACTTCCGGTTGCCCAGATATACCAGTTTACCGTCCAGTTCTACTTCAATACCATGTCCCGGTATATTGGTAAATTGATCGATTTTAATCGTCTTAAGATTTTCTTTTTCAGCACCTCTTACAATCGCTTCCCCTAAAGGATGTTCGGAACCCTTTTCAGCAGATGCGGCTATTTGCAGGAGTTTTTCTTTATCAATAATATTTGTTGTTACTATATCCGTAACTTCCGGTCTACCCTCCGTTATGGTTCCGGTTTTATCAAAAACAATCGTTTTAATTTTATGGGTACTTTCCAGTGCTTCTCCGCCTTTAATCAGAACCCCGTATTCCGCACCTTTACCCGTTCCTACCATAATGGCGGTCGGAGTCGCAAGTCCAAGGGCACAAGGGCAGGCTATAACAAGTACAGAAATAAATATCGTAAGTGCAAATACTTCGCCCTGTCCGCTTATATACCAGGCAAGGGACGAAATAATTGCTATGGCAAATACAATAGGAACAAAATACCCGGATACAATATCCGCCATTTGCGCGATAGGAGCTTTGGACCCCTGCGCATCCTCAACCAACTTAACAATTTGAGCCAGAGCTGTATCACTTCCTACTTTCGTTGTTTTAAACTTAAGTAAGCCGTTTTTATTAATACTTGCACCGATTACTTTATCTCCGACTTTCTTTTCTACCGGAATACTCTCTCCGGTTAGCATGGACTCATCCACGGAGGAGTTACCCTCTAAGACTTCCCCATCCACCGGAATTTTTTCGCCGGGTTTTACTAAAATAATATCACCGACTTCAACTTCATCGATGGGCATTTCAATTTCTTTTCCATCCTGAATTACAATTGCCGTTTTCGGAGCAAGGCCCATAAGTTTCTTAATCGCTTCCGAAGTTTTTCCTTTGGATACGGCTTCCAGAGACTTTCCTAAAAGTATCAGTGTTATTATGACACCGGCCGATTCAAAATATAAATCTTCCACATGTCCGAATTCACCGTTATAGATTCGGTAAATGGAATAGATACTGTATAAAACAGCAGCCGAAGTTCCCATAGCTATCAAAGAATCCATGTTGGGACTTCTTCTGATTATTGCACGAAAACCAATGGTATAAAACTTATTTCCTGCAATCAGTACCGGAATAACCAGGAGTAATTCCACCAAAGCATAAATTAATGGATATTGCATTGGATTAAGACCTCCGGGGAAAGGAAGTCTGAACCAGGTTATCATAGGAACCATGGCTATATACAATAAAGGTATGGAGAATATAGCTGATACAATAAATTTGGTCCAAAGGGTTTTGATTTCCTTTTGTTTTCTAATCCTATCCTCATCGGTCTTACTGCCGGCCTGCGTATCCAGTGGTTTATATCCTGCTTTGGTAATGGCATCTTTAATCTCAGATAACCTTATTTTCTGAGGATCGTAATGAACGGTTGCTTTCTCAGTTGCAAAATTTACAGTGCTTCTTTCCACACCATCTAATTTTCCAACTGCTTTTTCTATGGTTCTGGCACAAGCTGCGCAGGTCATTCCTGCTACTGATATTGTAATTTCCTTAGCATCGGTTTCTTCCACAACATGATAACCGGCCTTATCTACTGCAGATTTAATCATATCAGCAGAAACTAAAGATTCCTCATATTCCAGATGCAATTTTTCCGTAGCAAAATTAACACTGGCCTTTGAGATACCATCTAATTTACTTACCGCCTTTTCAACGGCTTTGGCACAGGCTGCACAAGTCATACCTGTTATTTTAAATTGTTCTGTTTTCATCTTTGCACCCACCTCGTGGTACTATTGCAAATTCTTACAGTTATTAACCTGAATATATTTATGAATTTTGCAATCACACCACTGCCACAAATAAAACGTGAAACACTAGTTCCACAGGTTGATAGTAACAATAAGTGGCATCCTTTCTATTTAATTTTCTTTACTTAACCTGCCTTTACCTATTATCTTATTGATTCACTGTTCTCTTCCTTACAGCATCCCTTATGTTTCCCTCCGCGCAGCATACCTATCATCATAAGCCCCATCATGATCGGGCAAATGAAAGAAGATAAGCCGGATATGACCACATTTGCTCCAGGATTGTTAATATTTAAAAAGGGCAGTATTGCTATAATTAATATAGGAAGCAAACAGCACATACCCATCATACCGATGAGTTTTAAGGGGTTATGGCTATTCCTATTGCTATCAGCAGTATCCTTAGATTTTTTCTGAAATAACATTTAATTTCCTCCTATCCTACTGGATTACTAGTTTGTAAATTCATCATATCAGAGGATTATGGATTTTTTATGGATAAGAAATTTTTATTAAAAACTTGTTGTATCAAACTTATTTCATCAAAAATTTATTATATCATATATATTTTTCTTAAACATTACTATTTATTGATAATTTTTATAATTAACAGTAGTATATTTCAGTTATTAAAAGGGTCCGACTTAATAATACCCATAACAGTATTAATTTCAATCAGACCCTGAATGTAATGTTTTTAATTTACATAAGATATTATTTAGCTAATCCCTCGTTATAGTATATCCTTTCCTAAATCACCTGATTATTCAATTTTCATGGCGCGCATAGCATTTAAGACGGCAATGAGTGCCACACCTACGTCAGCAAATACTGCTTCCCACATGGTTGCCAGTCCGCCGGCACCTAATACTAAAACAACTATTTTAATTCCCAATGCAAATATTATATTCTGCCAAACGATAATATGAGTTTTCTTTGCTATTTTTATCGCAGTGACCAATTTAGCAGGTTCGTCTGTCATCAAAACCACATCGGCAGCTTCAATGGCAGCATCGGATCCCAGTCCTCCCATGGCTACCCCAATATCCGCACGGGCAAGTACCGGTGCATCATTGATACCGTCACCTACAAAAACTAGTTTACCTTTTGTTCCTTTTTGTTTATCCAGCATTTCCAGATTATGAACTTTCTCATCGGGTAACAGCTCTGCATGTATTTCATCCATACCCAGCTTCTCCCCGATTTTTTCACCGACTGCTTTACTATCACCGGTTAGCATAACCAGTTTCTTAATTCCCATACTTTTTAAAGTCTTAAGCGCTCTTTCCGAATCTTCTTTTAATTCATCAGAAATGACGATATTACCGATGTATTTATTATTAACTGAAACATGGACTACGGAACCAATGGAATCCGCCTGTTCATAAGGAATACCGTATTGGTTCATCAGCTTATTATTACCAGCCAGAACAGTATCCCCCGTTAAACTGATTCGAATACCCAAACCTGGTAATTCTTCAAAATTATCTATTTTATTTTTATCAATCGCGCTATCATAAGCCTTTAATATGGATACTGCAATTGGATGATTGGAAAAACTTTCAGCATATGCTGCATAGCGCAGTAATTCTTCTTTGGTTGTTTTCCCTGCAGAACTAATCTTAGTTACTTTAAACACACCTTTGGTTAAAGTGCCGGTTTTATCAAAAACGATGGTATCAACATAATTTAGTGCTTCCAGATAATTACTGCCTTTCACTAATACTCCTTGTTTTGATGCCCCTCCTATCCCACCAAAGAAACTTAAAGGAATGGACACCACCAATGCACAAGGGCAGGAAATAACCAGGAATATTAACGCCCGGTACAACCAATCAGAAAAAACGGCACCCGGTATAATAAGCGGAGGAACGACTGCAAGTAAAAATGCAGCTATGGTAACAGCAGGAGTATATTTTCTTGCAAACTTTGTAATAAAAGTCTCCGTCGGAGCTTTTCTGCTGCTTGCATTCTGAACCATATCCAGTATCTTTGCTACGGTGGATTCTTCAAATTCCCGAATTACTTCTATGGTTAAAAGACCGTTTTTATTAATAAAACCGCCTAAAACACTGTCATTTATAGTAACCTCTCTGGGAACCGATTCACCGGTTAACGCTGAAGTGTCAACCATAGAAAAGCCTTCCACTACTTTACCGTCCAAAGGTACTTTCTCGCCCGGTTTAACTACGATTAATTCACCGATTCTTACTTCCTCCGGAGCTACGGTTTTAATGTCACTGCCTACTTTTAAATTAGCATAATCCGGCCTGATATCCATTAAATCGGCAATTGATTTTCTGGAACGGTTAACTGCAATTCCCTGAAACATTTCGCCAATCTGATAAAATAACATAACCGCTACGCCTTCCGGGAATTCCCCAATAGCAAATGCACCTACCGTTGCAATACACATCAGGAAGTTTTCATCAAAAATGTCACCTCTGAATATATTTTTAACAGCTAATAGAAGTACTTCGCCACCTGCTATAAGGTAACTTCCGAAGAACAAGGTAATTTTCAGCCAATTGGGAAAATCTATTGTTAAAGCAGCCACTAACAATACTACAGCTATCCCGAACTGTATCAATTTATTTTTAACGAAAGAATCGCCTCCTTCGTGGGAATTTTCACTGCAGCAATCGCATCCATCCGTGCATTCTTCTTTTATGTTACCCTGATTTTTCTCATGTTTATGTTCATTATCATATCCACTGTGTTTCGAAGACCCTGTATTATGTTTTGTTTTCTTCTCTTTAACGACAACATCCGGTTCAACTGCTTTAACAATCCGTTTAATATCTTCTAAAATAACTTCTCTGGTATCTCCTTTTTCTGCTTCCACTATCATTACCTTAGTAGCAAAGTTAAGGCTTGCATTTTTAACGGTTTCTAGTTCACTTACCCTTTTTTCAATTTTCATTGCACAGTTGCTGCAGCATAAGCCGTCCAGCACCAGTTCTAAACTATTATTTGCATTCATATAAAAGCCCCCGCCTTCCAAATTTATTTCTCATTCACATGTACTAATCCAAGACTGAAAATACTCTGTACATGATTATCATCAAGGGAATAAAAGACTACTTTTCCATCTTTTCTGAATTTAACAAGTCTGGCCTGTTTTAGAGCCCGAAGCTGATGGGAGATGGCCGACTGTGTCATATTTAACAGCGCTGCTATATCACATACACACATTTCAGATTCAAATAAGGCACATAAAATCTTAATTCTTGTAGTATCACCAAATACTTTAAACAATTCTGCCAAATCATATAAGTTTTCTTCCGGAGGCATCTGCTCTCTAACTTTGCTTACAATATCCTCGTGTATCACATTACAATTACATCGTTCAAAATCTGTATTGTTATCCATTTTTATACCCATCTGTTACCCCAGTCTGCCTGCGGTACTGCCTTAAATTAATTTATTGAAAGAATCGTATCCGGCATTCCTTTCACTGATTATTTTCTTCCAACTTTTCTGACATGCCATTGCGGCATGCCTCCAACTTATTGCCACACATTTTCTTTATTGAACATATGAGCAATTGTTCATATGTTGTATTATTATTTTATTACCAATTTCTTCTTTTGTCAACTGGAATTTAGTTAAATTATAAATATAATCGGTAATAAAAATATACTTTACAGGAAAACCATGGCTTAATTCCCAAAATTAATCAAATTTTAATTTTACTCATCAGAGAATATATAGTACAATGAAATCCCAAAGTATAAAATTGTAAATTTTAGAAAACATAGTATGAGGCAGTCCATATCAATTTAATGAAAGAGGTGTATAAAATGTGGTTTTCAAAACCCACGGATGAAATTTGTAAAGAGTTAAATGTTAACCCATTAACCGGCCTTACCAGTGAAGAAGCCAGAATGCGGCTTGATAAGTACGGTATGAATAAGCTGGAGGGAAAACCTACGAAGAGTCTGATTTTCTTATTTCTGGCACAGCTGAAAGATATGCTGATCTATGTACTTCTGGGTGCTGCTGTAATTACACTGTTTATCGGTGAATATGTTGATGCCGTAATTATTATTTTGGTTGTTATTTTAAACGCAGTGATTGGTGTAGTCCAGGAAGCAAAAGCAGAAAAAGCCGTGGAAGCCCTAAAACAGATGACTACACCAAGATCCTTAGTACGACGTGACGCTGAAGTAAAGGAGATCAATTCAGAAGAGGTAGTCCCCGGGATATTATTATATTGGATGCGGGACGTTTCGTGCCTGCTGATTTACGTTTGGTGGAAAGCGCTAATCTTCAAATAGAAGAATCTGCCCTGACGGGTGAATCCGTACCGTCTGCCAAGGATGCCTTAAAAATTTTGGAAGATCCCAAGACACCCATTGGTGATAAGGTAAATATGGCATTTGCATCCACTCTGGCTACCTACGGCAGAGGTGAGGGTATTGTCGTTGCTACCGCTATGGATACGGAAATCGGTAAAATAGCTAAAATTCTAGAAGAAGATAATAATGAAATGACACCACTTCAGAAAAGACTGGATGAACTTGGAAGAATTCTGGGGTTTATTGCCATCGGCATTTGTGCGGTTATCTTTATCATAGCTATGATCCAAAGAAGAGATTTATTTGAAATGTTTTTAACTGCCATCAGTTTAGCCGTTGCTGCTATTCCCGAGGGTCTGGCTGCTATTGTTGCCATCGTGCTGGCTCTGGGTGTAACCAGAATGTCTAAAATCAATGCAATTGTTAAGAAATTACCGGCAGTTGAGACTCTTGGCTCTGTAAATATCATCTGCTCAGATAAAACAGGAACCCTTACCCAGAATAAAATGACTGTGGTAAAGCAATATACTCTTCATAATTTAAAAGATATTCCCTTAGACGATTTCAATACCATACAAGCCTCAGGGGATGAGGCTGAATTAGTGAAATCTCTTGTTTTATGCTCTGATGCAACTTATGAGAATGGTCAGGGAACGGGAGACCCTACGGAAGTAGCCCTTATTATTTTAGGTGATCGTTTTGGTCTTTCTAAAGCCGGATTAAATGCAGAACATAAAAGAATATCGGAGAAACCTTTTGATTCCGACCGAAAATTAATGTCAACCTTAAATCAGGAGGGAAATGGTTACCGTGTTCATACAAAAGGTGCTATCGATAATTTATTAAGTATATCTGCTTCCGCTCTGGCAGACGGTAAGATAATTCCCCTGACAGAAGAATTAAAAGCAGATTATTTAAAAATCACGGAAGAGATGTCTGATTCGGCTCTGCGGGTACTTGGCGTTGCCTTTAAAGATACAGACCAGGTCATTGACCCAGCGGCCATGGAAAAAGACTTAACCATCATCGGCTTAGTCGGTATGATTGACCCTCCCCGGCTTGAAGTAAAGGATTCCATTAATGAAGCCAAATCTGCCGGAATTACACCGATTATGATTACCGGGGATCACAAAAATACTGCAGTTGCCATAGCGAAAGAGCTGGGAATAGCCCAGTCCATAGGCCAAAGTATTACAGGTGCTGAAATTGATGGTTTTTCGGATGAAGAGTTTTCTAATAAAATTAATGATTACCGGGTATTTGCCAGGGTTTCTCCCGAGCATAAAGTTAAAATTGTCAGGGCTTTTAAATCACATGGGAATATTGTATCCATGACCGGTGACGGTGTAAATGATGCCCCCTCCCTAAAATATGCGGATATCGGCGTTGCTATGGGTATTACCGGTACGGATGTCGCCAAGGGTGCCAGTGATATGATTTTAACCGATGACAACTTCACCACCATTGTTAATGCCATTGAAGAAGGAAGAAATATTTATAATAATATTAAGAAAGCCGTTATTTTCCTGCTTTCCTGTAATTTAGGAGAAGTGGTTACTATCTTAGCTTCCATTCTATTTTTCTGGCCGGTTCCATTGATGCCCACTCAGATTCTTTGGATTAATCTGATTACCGACTCCTTACCGGCAATTGCACTTGGTATAGATCCGGGAGATAAAGATGTTATGAAGAAAAAGCCAAGAGATCCGAGGGAAAGCTTTTTTGCGGGCGGCGCCGGACTTCGTGCTGTTGTTGGCGGCCTTTTAATTGGTATCTTAACTTTAGCAGCATTCTATTTCGGTCTTGCAGAACATGGATACAGCCTGGGAGCGGAAAATATACCGGAGGAAGTATTGATTTATGCCAGAACTATGGCTTTTGTTGTACTTGCAGCGTCACAATTATTTTACTCTTTAACAATTCGGAATGCTACAAAGTCCATATTCCAGGTAGGCTTATTCTCCAACAGATATCTGATCGGTTCCATAATCGTTGGTATCATTCTTCAATTAGGGGTAATCTCCATACCGTTCCTGGCTTTGGCTTTTAAAGTGCACAATTTAAGCTTAAGAGATTGGGGGATTGTTATATTATTTGCATTAGTGCCCCTTGTAGTTAATGAAATAATTAAACTATTTGCAAGAACTACTGAAAGAAATAAACAAGAGTAATGAATGTTTTTCCAATGTCATAAATTTTAAGATTACAGTAGATACCCTGTTCTGTATTTTTTTCTAACTTAATAACATATAGTATAGAATTTAGAATTCGGGGTTTTAGAATGCAGCAGAAAATTACTGAACCGTCTGATTTGTTAAATGAACACGGAGAATTAATCCAAACAGGATATGCCACAACACCACTTTTAAAATATAACAGAAAAGCGGCAGTACAAAAGAGGCGTCTGAAAGAATGGGATTACTACCTGATAAATAACGAATCATATGCTTTTGCATTGACGGTAGGATACACCATGGGTTATATACTGATTAGCATATCTATTATAGATCTTATCAAGCGAACGGAACAATCGAAAAGTGTTATAAAGCATGTACGTAATTGGAACTTGCCGGAATCTTCACAAATTGGTGATATTATTTATAAAGATATACGAACAGATTTAAAAATCATCCATAAGGGTGCGGATCGGGAAATCTTTCTGTATCTGGATGATTTTTTACCTGATTCGGCTCTGACGGCTTCCTTTCTGCTGTCTAAGGAATCGAAAGATTCCATGGTAATTGCCACACCATTTAAAGAAAATAAGAAATGTTTTTATTATAATCAAAAGATTATCGGAATGTCGGCACTAGGTTCTATCAATGTTAAAGATACAATCTATAATTTTGATTCCGGTAATTCTTTCGGTCTTTTAGATTGGGGCAGAGGGGTCTGGCCTTATAAAACCACCTGGTATTGGAGTTCAGCTTTCGGTTTTATTTTAGACAATACCTTTGGTTTTAATCTGGGTTACGGTTTTGGAGATACGGATAATGCTACGGAAAATATGTTATTTTTTAATGGGATTGCAAATAAACTTGATCGTGTAAACTTTGGGATTCCAAAAAAATTCAAAAATAAATATGACTATATGGAACCCTGGAATTTCACTTCTTCGGATAATCGGATTACTATGACTTTTGAGCCGATATTCGACCGGAATTTTACCTTAAATGCCGTCTTTTTGTCAACCAGCCAGCATCAGGTATTCGGAAGATTCAGCGGTACGGCTGTTCTGGATGATGGCCGTACCGTTTACTTGAAAAACTTTATGGGATTTGCGGAGAGAGTGGTAAACCGGTGGTAATTTTTAAGCTGTATTAAAGAAGCATCAAACGGATATCCTCCAGTAATTTATTAAGGGTATCTTTATTTATACTGTAATATATTTTATTAGCATCTTTCTCAAGTTTTAACAAATTAGCTGTTATCAGGCTGTTCATATGATAAGATATTGTTGAGGTGGATAGATTAAGGGCATTTGCAATTTCAAATCCATAAGCCGGTTTGTCTTTTATATATTTTAGTATTTCAAATTTACTTTTATCACTTAGAAGTTTCAGTGCATTATTTAATTTTTCACTGTTAACTTCTGCTGGTTTATAATATAAATTGGAATCTAATATGACTCCTAGCCTGATAACATCCGGCTTATTCTCTTCCTCATCCTTAATACTGAATGAAATTGACTGTGGTAAAAATATGGTCGGTAAGATGTAAGTGCCCGCTTCATTGTATTTCCATCTTATGTTCGTATAATCCTGCAGTTCTTTTAACAGGTCGGCTCCGGAAATATAATTAGTCCAATATTCATAGAATTCCTTCTCCAGTACCTTTACTTCGTTCCGGCATTCCTGAAGTAATTGGATTATCTTCTGAAGTATAATACAGACTTCTTCAATATGTTTATCACGTTCCAGATATACCTGAACTATCTTCCATTTATCTTCAGCGGCTAAATCTGCTGTATCCATGCTCCGCATTAAATCTTCAAAAGATTCCGCTTTTCTTTCTTCTCCTGATTCTCCTATACTGCAGTATTGGGACAATATATCATCAAATTCCTTAATAATCTGAGAACCGCTTTTACCTTTGGCATCTTCTTCATATTCCTTTAAGGTAGTGTATTGTACGGAGGTATATATCGGTAAAAGATAATTCGATATACTCATTTTTGAATCACCAAGTTCTTTAAAATAAAAGTCAAGTTTGCCTTTATCAAACCTTATATTTTCTGTTACATAATGATAAATCTTAAGTATAAGCTCATATCTTTCATTATAAACTTCTTCACTATAATCGAATTTGCCGAAACCGTTCTGTTTCATCTCTTCATAGGAAATAGAATTGGCATAATGAAATAATAAATTATTTGCTTCTTCCACATAGTTTATTTCTTTATTAATAGTAACCTGCAAATTAACACTTCCTTTCTTCTACTCAAACCTTACTTTTTTTAAATAAAGAAAGATAAAAAATACCATACCCAGTCCGCCGATGGCATAAAAGATAACTGATAATGTTATAATTTTGGTGAGAATACTTATCAAAAAGGAAACAATTGGTATTGCACCCACACAGCCGGAGCTCATAATAGCTCCCACTCTTGCTAAATATTCAGTATCTACCTGCTTCATAAATTGTACATTCAGGGCGGAAATCAGCAATGATAAAGCACACCCCGTAATCAGGGATGTAGTACCGCATAAACCATACACTATTAACCTATAGGAACTTAAATAACCGCATAAGACAAGAATTATATAATATAAGCTTAGTAATACACCCCCAACAAAAATAATGGTTCTGGTATTTAATTTTTTGGCTGCATAAGGATAAAGAGCTGAACCGATCCCTAATCCTGCCGTCAAACAAAAAGAGAGAACCGAAAGCATTAATTCTCCCTGCATTAATATATCTTTAATCAACGGCGCCTGTAAGGAATTAAGAGGAACTAAGATTGCATTTGCAACCATGGCCAGTAATACAAAATTGAAAATAACAGAATTCCTTTTTAAATAAATAATTCCGCCTTTTAAAGTATCAAGATATTCTTTAAAATTTATCTTTTGCTTCGTATTTTTATCTTCACCCGTATTAATGAATAATATTATAAGCGCTGATCCCCAAAATGTAAATGCGTCAATTAAGATTGCCGTATGGATCCCAAAAAGGGCAATAATACCTCCGGCTAATGCGAGGCCTGCCAATTCTATGGCATTGGTTAAAGTAGAATTTAGTGATAAACCGAAATCATAACATTCTTTCTCCAGTATCTTGGGTAAGACAGCCGTACCTGCCGGCCCTCTGAAAGCCTCCGCACTTGATATTACTAAGGTAAAGGAAAGGAGTATCCAGGGATTTAATAGTTGCAGCAAAAATAATACTGCTACCAGACTTACACTTACTCCCCTTATTATATCAGTTAAAACCATAACGGTCTTTTTATTCCAGTTCTCTACCATTGCTCCGGCAAATGGCTGCAGAAAAATTGTGGGTACCCGGTTAATACCAAATATAATTGCAGACCAGGCAGCACTTCCTGTTAAGGAATAGACCAACCAGGTAAAAGCTATATAATCAATAGAATCTCCAAACCGGTTAATCACATTTGCAAAAATAAGTTTCATATATTCTTTTTGCCGAAATACATCTCTGTAGCCAATAGTCATACCATTTTTTGTACAATTTTCATCACTCATATACGATATAATCCCCCTGATTTAATATTTATAAAGCGTATTATTTACCATATTTTAACATCTACTTCGAGTGATGTCAATTATAATATTCGATATAAATAAAACATTATCACAATAAGATTTCGTTTCCATAGAACAGTATAGTTGCGATACCTCATGGCAGCCGGTAAAAACAACAAAATACCTGACCGTGGTAAATTTGTTTTATACTTTAAAAATAACAAGGGGCTGTTGCAAAATTCAAAATATAACTTCCTTGTGGGAGAATATGCTTTATATTTCGCAGATATTTTGTTGAAAGTATGTGCGAATGGCTCCAAGAAAGAGAATGGAGCCGTTTATTCGCGCGACTTGAAGCAAAATGGGGGAAATATAAAGCATATTCTAGACACAAGTTTAGTAAATTGACTATTTTGCAACAGCCCCATTGTTATTTCACATAGGCAGAACAAATTATGAACCTTCCTTTTCATTTAACGGGTGGAAGCACAGTACTTTCCGCCCGTTTACCGCCACTTTCATCTCCGGCCTGGATTTCCTGCATTCCTCCGTAGCATAAGGGCAACGGGGAGCAAATTTGCAATAGGTAATCGCATACTCTTTATCTTCTGTATCCGGCATTACTAATTCCTGATTCCATTTTTCTCCTACTCTTGGCACTGCATTCATCAAAAGCTCCGTATACGGATGTGACGGGTCGTCCATGATTTCTTTTGCCTGGCCGTATTCTATCAGGCAGCCTCTGTATAAAGTTGCTATATAATCCGATACATAATAAGCAGTTGAAAGATCATGGGTAACATAGATAAAAGAAACATTGTACTTATCTTTCAACTCTTTAAACAGATTTACAATATTCATTTTCATAGATGCATCAATAGCAGCAACCGGTTCATCGGCTATAATTAACTTAGGTCTGGTAATAAGTGCTCTGGCTATGGATACCCTTTGCAGCTCGCCGCCTGAAAACTGGGCTGGGTATTTGCCCTTTATTACTTCAAATGACATCCCTACACTTTTTAGTGTTTCATCAACTAATTTTTCAGCTTCTTTGTAACTTTTAGCAATTTTCAATCGAAGTGCGGTATTAAACAGATAAGTATCCACTGTTTTGCGCATGGAAAAAGCTTCATAGGGATTCTGAAATATCGGTTGTACGTCCAGCCTGAACCTAAAAGGATCGTACCCTTTATGATCTTTATACGATCTGCCGTTAAGCACGATATCACCCTGATCGGGGTCATGCAGGCGCAGAATCATCTTACATAAAGTGGACTTGCCACAGCCGGACTCACCTACTATGGAAAGGATAACCGGCTTACCGGCATCGATATCAAAACTGACATCATCCACCGCAGTAAGTTTCTTTTTGCTGAGCATTCCACCAATCCGGAAGAATTTACTGGCCTTTTTTATTTCGAGTAATTTTTCTGACATCTACACTCCCCTCTGTTTAGTAAATGACAGGCTGCGAAACGCCCTTTCTCTACTTCACGAAACTTTGGTACCGATTTTTTGCATTCTTCGGCTGTTTTTGGACAACGGGGCGCAAACCTGCAACCCGGAGGCGGATTGGTAAGTGCAGGCGGCCTTCCCGGTATACCTGTTTTCTGACTCTTGTCACCTACTCGCGGCAGCGCACCTACCAGCATCCTTGTATACGGATGTATCGGTTTTTCAAAAATATCTTCTGTTTTACCCAGCTCAACCATACTTCCTGAGTACATAATACCCATACGGTCTGTGATTTGATAATGAACACCCATATCATGGCTTACGATTACCATGGTGTTCTTTAACTGCTTTTGAAGAGACATGAGCATCATAAGTATTCCTCGCTGCACGACTACGTCAAGAGCAGTAGTCGGTTCATCTGCCAGAACTACATTAGGTGACATAAAGGTAGCCAATGCGATAATAACACGCTGCCTCATACCTCCTGAGAGTTGGAAAGGATATGCATTCAGCAAATCCGGAGAAAGACTGAGCTCTTCCAGATAGTTCGAAATCCGCTTCATTGTTATTGCTTTTGGTTCTTTCGTAATATTGGCTTTCGGAATGGAATCCAGAAACTGTTTCTTTACCGGAACGATTGGATTTAATACACTCTGTGCTGCCTGGGGCACATAAGAAATATGATTCCACCAGGTATTTCTGATCTGGCCTGTTTCAAATGAAAATGCCTGCCCGTTTTTCTCACCGCTAAGGATAAGTTTACCCGAATCTACAACCAAAGGAAAATCCAGTATATCATACAGTGCTTTTAAAAGTGTCGTCTTACCGCAGCCTGATTCACCGGCTATTCCGAAAATTTCATTATCATATATTTCAAAATCCACATCGTTAATTACATGAACGGGTCCGTCTATCGTTGTATACGAGGTGGATAAATGGTCTATTTTTATCATCTTAACCTCTTTCCTGAATTTCCAATTTAATATTATTGGATATTCATTAATCCGTTGCTTTTTACAAGACTATTCATGCTACCTTCCTCTCTTCCTTGATAAATAATCATTATAGCCTGTTATGAGGAGAAACAATCCGATAAACATTACGGCCGTAGCTACGATGGGAGAGCCTATCCAGAACCACTGCTTCGTAAAGATAGCGTTACGGTCTCTTGCCCATTGAATCATATTTCCTAAGGAGATCAGATTTCCGGGTGACAGTCCCAGCACAGCAAGGCTTGATTCGGAAGCTATGGCAGCCAGAGTAGCATTCATGAAGTTGGAGAGTGACCATGTAAGAGCATACGGAAGTATTTCTGTTACGACGACCTGAACGGTACCCTCACCTGAAAACCATGCCGTATGGATAAAATCCCTCTCACGCATGGAAAGAGCCATGGAACGGATCTGACGGCTCGGCCAGGCCCAGGCGAACATAGCCAGTACCAGTGCCATTATAAAAACCGTAGAAGTTCCTTTCATAAATGAGGTCATCAATATGAGGATCGGAAGGGATGGTATTACAATAAATGTATCGGTTACAACAGTAAGTACCCGATCCAGCCATCCGCCTGAAAATCCGGCCAGAAGCCCTATAAAGACACCCGCAACCGTACCAATGGTAGCCACGATCAGCCCGATAAGGAGTGAATTATGTATCGCCTCAATGAGCAGCCATAAAACATCCTGCCCCATACTCGTAGTCCCAAGCCAATGTTCGGAGGTAGGTTCTAACTTACTGGGATAAGAATTAAAGGTAAACGGATTGATATGCGGTAAAAAGTATATAATGAAACCAATAACAACAAAAAATACCGTCATTAGCAGACCTATTTTTAAGCTGATACTTGAATTTTTCCAAAATTTTTTCAAAATTCTTTTCACAGATTATTCCACCTCTTTCTCTTAGCTGTACCTGATACGTGGATCGATAAATGGGTATATCAGGTCCACAATCAATGTTGCTGTAGATATTGCTACAATAGAAATTGTGATACATCCAAGTATCATGTTATAGTCTGACATCAGGATAGCCTTTTGTACCAGGGAACCAACACCCGGATAACCGAATACAATTTCTGTCATAATAGAACCGCCGAATACGCCGCCAAGACTCATTGCCAAAGCGGTAACCTGAGTCAGAATGGAATTTCTGAATACGTAAGCGGTGCCGATGGTTCCCTCTGGAAGTCCTCTGTAACGGGCGAAGAGAACAAAATCTTCTTCTGAGGTTGTACCTGCTAGGGATTTCATGGATATGATCCACCAGCCAGTCCCTACTAACAGCATGGCAAAAGCCGGAAGAATCGATGCTTTAAGGAGAGATGCGAACAAAACTGCAAAATTACCCTGCGTGTTTATCGTAGCCTGAATCGGAAACCATCCCAAAACGAATGCAAATACAATCTGCAGTACCAGGGCTATAATAAAATAGGGAACAGGGTAAATACATATGGCTACTCCCTCCAGAATCTTGGATGAAATTTTATTTTTTCTAAAACCGGCAAGAAGTCCGATGATATTACCTATGATCCAGGCAATGACGGTCGTTGTCAGTGAGAGAAAAAGCGTATAAGGCAGATACATACCGATAATCTGGCCTACGGGAGTAGGATAACTCATCAGGGAAGGGCCAAAATTAAAATGTAATAACCCGTTCCACAGGAAAGTACCATATTGTGTAAGTAAAGAACCCTCAAGACCAAACTGAACCCTGAGCTGTGACCGAAGCGCATCCATTTGTGCAGGATCCATCTGACCGGAACGGGACTGAATCTGACCAATCATGTTCTCAACCGGATCGGAAGGAAACATTCTAGGTATAAAAAATATAAAGGTAATACCAATCCAAACAGTTAATAAATAAGTTAAAAATCTTAGACCGAAATATTTACGAAACTTCAACTGCTTCACTCCTTTTTTGTAAATTCGTGATGATTTTTCCTTAATGTTATTACTGCCCGGTGAAGCCACCAGGCAGTAACAAATACTATATTACAGTAACCGAACCTTTTATTTTACTGAACCGGTGAAATCTCTGTCAGTATATATTTAAAGCAGCTCCACCACCACCACGGACCATTATAAGGATTTTCTGAATTTGGATAGTTATTCCAGTATGTGCTGTTGGTCGGAACGAACTTAACACCTGAATGGAAGCCAATAAACGGAAGTTCTTCTATGGAATTCTTGAAAAATTCCATACCTAAATCATATGCTTTCGGATCATCAGGCGAAAGTTTCGCTAGTTCATGAATAATTTTTGTAGCTTTGTCATTCTTCCAGCGAGTTCCCTGACCTGAACCTTTCTCTCCCATCGGAACGATAAGATCAGCATCCCAGCCATTGATTTGTGAATAGATATCTTTGGTTATGAAACCGGTAGGCCAGTATCCGGCAATATCATACTGTCCTGTTTGACCATTGGTATCCCATGTTGCACTGGATTCACTAACAAGATTGATTTTGAAACCAAATTTTGTAAGCTGGTCGAAAGCCGCCTGAACACCACGTCCTGTCTGAGCTTCCGTATCTGCTAAATATGTCATGTTGAATGTGAAAGGTTTACCATTAAAATACCAGCCGTCATCTTTTTCTCAAGACCTGCTTTAATAAACAGTTTCTCAGCTGCAGCAGGATCGTATTTCCAGCAGCCTACACCAAACATATCGATAAGAGCATCATGATCCGTTGGGATATCATAACCTTTATCCCTGAGAACACCGGCGATTCTTTCTGCATAACCATCATCGAAAGGTTTCACTGTAGTCCCATCACCTAAATCAAGTGAGAAATCTTTCAGCCATGGAAGCAGAGGTTTTACATACAATTCCTGACATGCACTTGTGTTTGTAAGCATCGGGAACGGTGACGCACGGCCGACACCGTTAAATATGTTCTGTGAGATCTCATCAAAATTCATAGCAAGTGCAATACCCCAACGGAAATCTTTATTATCAAAAGGAGCGCCTTTACCCATGGAGAAAGCCAAACCTTTTGAGCAGGGGTCATCACTGGTAGCATATGGGAAGCCCTTATACCAGCATGCGATATTCGGGTTCTGTGCAGTCATAACCTCTAACATTTCCGGTGTAACTTCGCAAAGGATATCAACTTCGTTATTAATAAGGCTCATCTGGCGGGTAGTATCATCGCCAAGATTTCTGAACCATACGTATTTAGCCTTAGGCTCTTTTCCTGTTACCACACCTATTGTACTGTTCTTCCAGTCTTCACGGCGTTCATACAGAACCCATTTTCCTAACTCGTCATAAGCCTTTACGGTATATGGACCGGCAACAACAGGAGCTGAATCCTTAAACTGAGTAACATCAGCCTGTTTTGAGTAGATGTGTTCCGGAACGATTCTTAAATCATTACCCCAGATAGTAACGCCAAATCGCTGTGCCAAACGAGGGAAAGACTCCTTCGTAACAAACTTAACGGTATAATCGTCTACTTTCTCAACAGATTTAAATACCTGATTGTAATAAGCATTCTGAGTGATCCCAGGGTTGGTCATTATCATGTTAACTGTAAATACAACATCGCCGGCAGTTAAATCCTCACCGTCAGACCATTTAATACCTTGACGAATCTTAACCGTATGCTCTGTAAAATCAGCATTTGATTCCGGCATACCATCTGCAACTTCGCCGAACTGTTCACCTTTGACAGTATCGATTTCCCACATCATCGCAGACATAAGCTGATGAATACCAAATCCCATGGTAGTTCCCTGCATATAGGAATTAAACTGTCCTGGTGTGTCAGTAGGCGACTGACACTCAACGATAAGTGTTTCATTTCTTGGAGTACCAACCTCCGTCGTCTCTCCCGATGGCGCAGGTTCTGCCTCAGCCTTCGTTTCAGTTTCAGCCCCCGTTTCAGTATCCGTTACAGCCTCTGCTTTTTCCGTCGTTTGAGCAGTCTCCGTCCCGGTTGTCGTGTTCTTAGGACCCTTGCAGCCTGTAAGCATGGTAACCATAAGAACGAAAACTACAGCGTAAGCCAGTAACCGGTGCATTACCTTTTTCATAGAAATACCTCCTTTAATTTATTTCGAATTTCCAGTTCTTAATTTCTAAGACTTTCCATTCCTTTATTTAAAAATCACCTGCATTTACGGAAATCTGCCGGCAAATCCTCTGAGATTTGCGGCAGAGCCGATAATTTAATTTTTTCGGCCTAAAGGTGATTTTAAATTTTAATGTTACCTGTTACCTTCGGTGTTCCTTCCGCCTTCCGGACACTCCTCCGGTTTCTTAAACGCAATTCCGGCTCTTTTACATATTTTTGTTAATTCTGCTATATATACCGCGAATTTTAATTGCTTCCTATACAAAATATATAAACAGTATTTATGTTTTAGAACTGCAATCCTGTATTACACAGATATTTAGTCCAAGTATTCTTTTTTCATAATATTTCAGTAATCTGCTGTAAATTTCACGCTGAAGTTTTGATTGGTCTCTATTCTAATGGTATTTATATTAGAACTCAGGCATTAAACTTTGTCGACATATGTCAATGAATGTCAATAAACGCGCATGGAGCTTACAATTAACACATATTGACAGTCGGTACTATTTATGGTATAATGTAAAAAAATATTTCGATTTTTTCCGGTTGGCAGTTTATTAAAACTGTTTCAAGTTTAGGCTTATAGGGTGGAGAGCTTCTTTATTGAAGTTCTCCTTTTTTTTGTAAAAAACCATATCTAATTGCATGTCAACTAATATATGAAATATACACACATAGGCGAATCGGAGAAAAATATTTCACACTTATCTCCGGTTTAAAATAAATTAAGACCTGACTTAACGAATGAAATGGGGTGAATGAAGTGGCTTTGTATGAGAGTATTCTTATTGCATTATTCTGCATGTCAGTGGTATTTGCCGTCTTAGGCATGCTCTGGGCTATTATTCGGATATTTTCTCTGATTATTGTAAGCATTGAGAAAAGAAATGAAAAAAGTTCAACGGATGCTTATTAAAAGAATTCACATCAAATACTATTTGTGACAAATTAAAGGAGGACTTCATTGTGTTTATTGATTCACTGGTAAAATTGTGGGAAGATTCCGGTTTTGTTGCTTTAACCTGGCAATCTCTCGTAATGATTTTTATTTCATGTGTTCTTATCTATCTGGCTATTGGTAAAAAATTTGAACCGCTTCTGCTGTTACCAATCGCTTTTGGTATGCTCTTAGCGAATCTGCCATTAACAGGCCTTATGGCTGAACCCGCAAGTTCAAAAGAAGCAGGCGGACTTTTGTATTATCTGTATATGGGAGTTAAAAAGGGAATTTATCCATCCTTGATATTTTTAGGAATTGGTGCGATGACTGATTTCGGTCCACTTATTGCCCGTCCAAGCAGTTTACTCATAGGAGCCGGTGCTCAGTTTGGTATTGCAGTAGCTTTCATCATAGCATCTGTTATGGGGTTCACACCCCAGGAGGCTGCCTCCATTGGTATCATCGGCGGTGCGGATGGTCCCACAGCTATTTATCTGACAACAAGGTTGGCTCCCCATCTTCTGGCATCCATAGCAGTAGCCGCTTATTCCTATATGGCATTGATTCCGTTGATTCAGCCACCGTTAATGAAATTACTTACAACGGATAAAGAACGTAAAGTGAAAATGGAACAATTAAGAAGCGTATCCAAGTTAGAAAAGATTTGTTTTCCTATTGCCGTATCAGTAATATGCATCTTGCTCCTCCCATCCGTTGCTCCGTTAATCGGTATGCTTATGTTGGGCAATCTTTTCAGGGAATCCGGAGTGGTTGAGAGATTGTCTGATACTGTACAGAATGCATTGATTAATATAGTAACCATTTTCTTAGGGGTTACCGTCGGCGCCACCGCGGTTGGTTCAGAATTTTTAAGACCTCAGACAATAGGAATTATTATTCTGGGACTTACTGCTTTTATGTTCAGTACCATTGGGGGTCTTTTAATCGGTAAATTCATGTGCTGGGTAACTAAGGGTAAGATAAATCCTCTTATCGGCTCAGCCGGAGTATCTGCCGTACCTATGGCTGCCCGCGTATCTCAGGTAGAAGGACAGAAAGCAAGTCCCGGCAATTATCTGCTTATGCATGCTATGGGCCCAAACGTAGCCGGAGTTATCGGTTCCGCTGTTGCAGCCGGTATTCTTTTATCTTTATTTAAATAATTGTTATTTTAACTGTATACTTTATCAAATAAATCTTAATTAAATTGAATCTAAATATACCTAATGAATAAAGTGCTGTTGCAATCTTCATTCTGCCAAGACACAAAATGTCATAATTCAGCAGAATCGGATTGCAGCAGCACTATTTCTATCCGTTTATTTTTCCTTTCGATTAGGCTAATTTTATTGTTCAACTCAGACCGAATTTATTGTCTGACTTGGACTTAATTCATTGTTGGACCAAATCATTTAAATTCCCGAATGTATAACCCATCTCTTCCCATTTGGTAAGTAACTCATCCAAGATTTCAGAATTTGTCTTAGATGTACTATGAAGAAGTACGATAGCACCCGGATGGATCCTTCCGCATAACTTTTTAAAGGCTTCCTCTTTCGTAGGCTGTTTATCCTGATACCAATCAACATAAGCCAGACTCCAGAAAAATGTCTTATATCCTAATTCCTGAGCCATTTTCAAATTTGATTCACTGTATTTTCCCTGAGGCGGCCTATAATATTTTATCATCTTCTGTCCGGTACAAGCCTCATATGCCGTATCCAGATCTTCCAATTCTTTACGGAAAGATTCCAAGGACGCCATACTTGACATATTGGGATGGTGATATGTATGATTCCCTACATTATGTCCTTCGTTTAGCATTCGTTTAACCAAATCCGGACTTGTATTAATATAATTACCCACTATAAAAAAGGTTGCCTTGACATTATGCTTTTTCAGGGCATCCAGGATAGCAGGCGTATATCCGTTTTCATACCCTGCATCAAAAGTTAAATAGATAACCTTTTTATTAACGTCTCCGATATAGTAGGCATCATATTTTTTCATTTCATCCGGCGTAGCATTGCCCGTAGGAGGACTTCCCTCCTTGGAGAACCCAAGTCCCCAGTTTTCTTCACTTGGCTTTAAAATATCTTTTCCATATACATCAGCTAATACAGCAGCTCCGCCGCCAAGTAAGTACGCAATGACAAATACAAAAATGGTCAGAATCACATTTTTATATTTTATCTGTTTTATCCATTTCATGAAAAACTCCATCAAATATTTATTATTATAATATATTTGATGGAGTTCCCAGTCATTCCACTAATAAATTGTCCTTTTTAATTGTTTTACTAATATCCTCTCTTCATAACCCAAAAACTGTAAGAGGAACGGATATACCTATTAAATCTGGTTTTACTTGTTTCTACTTTTATTTTACCCAATACTTCGAGACCTGAATCCAATGAACCCTAACCATGTAAGTGCTGCTGCAATAACTGTTAACACAATCAGCGGCATAACCCTAAGCTCATTGATTGGAATACTGTAATGGGCATAGGCGAAAGGCGTCCATTGCATTGCGGACCATCCGGCGATTCCGACTTCCCAAAGCATCTCGATGAAGATAAACACGCCCAATATAAACCAATTGAGAACAGACGCGATACGGGGCAGCCAGCCGTACAGCATTGCGGCAATGCCGATAATTGTCCAGACGGAAGGGATTTTTGAAAGGCTCATACCTAACACGCGGGGAAAATAACTAAACTCTCCCGCGGCGATACTCCATCCTAATCCGGAAGTCAAACCGAGGACAAGAAGTATTAATGCGCTGCCTATGAAGGCAACCATTAGATAGCTTCCCATCCATTTGACCCGGTTTACGGGTCTCGACAGTACCATCTCGGCATAATGCTCCTTTTCTTCTTTCCCCAGACGTTGTACCGCCGTGATGGCAAAGACTGATAAACCGGCCATCAGTCCCAGGATATAGATTAAAATGGCAATGAAACCTTCCTGATTGCCCAGCTTTGCCATAGCTGGTGCCCAGGAGGTGTTCATCCGGGCGAACGTGGAACTTATGGCTCCGGATATATTGGGCGTACCTGCACCCATAATCCCTCCAAGGTAAGCCATGCCGATTGCCCAGATAAGAATACTGCCTTTGTACTGCCGCCAGGCTAAAGACAACGAAGAGTTGAAACGGGGGGATGCGTCAGCTGAACCTTCTTTCTGTGGGATAAGGCCGGCACCCATGTTACGGCGTACAAGCATCATATAGGAAAGTATCATCGGCAGGGCTGAAAGCAGGATAAAAACCAACAATTTCCAGGCATGATTTTCCCCAAAGGGAACGGTGATACGAAACCATGCTTCGGGGGCAAGTAGAGCCCAACCGGTGCTGCCGCCACCCATATTATTAAGAACCATGGCAATCATACTTAATCCGTATACACTAAATACGCCCCCTCTTGCACTTCCGCTGTGCTCAAAAATCTGAGCACATAAACAGCCTATCCCAGCAAAGATACATCCGGAAGCGGTAAGCGTCAATCCTGCCAGCAGAGAACCGTTTCCTGCGAGGCCGTTGCCCAACAGGACTGCGGCAGTCAATAAGCCCGCCAGCAGGCTTCCCCCGCAAGAAAGAATCAATGCTGCAGACAGATTGGCGTATCTTCCTACCGGTCTTCCAAGAATCCATTCATTTCTTCCGGATTCTTCCTCTGTGCGGGTATGCCGAATCATTGTAAGCGCCGCTCCGAACATAACTGCTATGGAGGCTTGCAGCAGGCCCCGCCACAGGATAGCGCCCTCTATGCTTAACGGAACAATAGGCCCGAGCATAGAAGCGGTAAGGGGGCTTGCGGACAGTTCAGTGATAAGCACCTGCCAATCCGGCAGCGCTTTCACGAAAGACATCTGACCCATAATAAGAATTATGGGAAGCAAGATCCATGTAGGAAGTACTATTCGGTCTCTTCGCAGATAAAACTTAAGCAGCTTGCCTGTACCGGCAAAATGATTTCCTTTCATGTCAGTTCAACTCCTTTCTCTGGGGCTTATCTCCATAGTGGCGTTTGAACAGTTCTTCAAGAGTAGGAGGTTCCGCTATAAGCGATTTAATACCCATTGGTGCAAGCGCATTCATAACTGCATCTATGGAATCGGCATCCACCGAAAAGCTCCACTTTTCATCCATTCGTGATACGTCGTGAACCCCTTGCAGCTGATTCAGGTTTGCAGGTTTGGTTAGTTCCACGGTCACGGTTGTACGTGTCAAATGCCGCAGTTCGGTAAGGGTGCCGGACTCGACAATTTTTCCCTGCCGGATAATCCCAACCTGGTCGCAAAGTGCTTCTACCTCCGCAAGAATATGGCTGGATAGAAAAACAGTTTTTCCCTGCTTCTTTACTTCAAAGATACAATCCTGAAAAACCTGCTCCATTAACGGATCAAGGCCGCTGGTAGGCTCATCTAAAATCATCAGATCCGCGTCGGAAGCAAAAGCAGAGACCAGCGCTACCTTCTGGCGGTTTCCTTTGGAATAGCTGCGGCATTTTTTCTTTGGATCCAGCTGAAACCTGTCCAGTAATTCCTTGCGGCGGGAGGGATTAATTTTGCCGTGTAAGCGGCCCAGGAAATCAATTACCTCACCGCCGGTTAAGTTGGGCCACAAAGCCACATCCCCCGGCACATAGACAAGACGCTGATGAAGAGTCACAGCATCCTGCCACGGGTCGCCGCCAAACAGTTTTGCCTCTCCGCTGCTTTTGTGCAGCATCCCTAAAAGAATTCGGATGGTTGTAGATTTTCCTGCTCCATTGGGGCCGATAAATCCATACACCTCGCCTTGTTTTACAGTCAAATCAACTCCGCGTAAAGCCTCCTGCTTGCCATAGGACTTAGTAAGTTTTCTTGTTTCAATAACATTCTTCATAATTATACCCCTAGCATAACACATCTGCTCACAGATGTATTACAGCCACATACAATAGAATGCGGATAATACGTGCATTCTATTATCAAAAATATAAAGTGTGAAAGAATCACTATGCGGCATTCCTTTCTTTATTATATTTTCTTTCACACTAACACCCATGCTTTCCTGGCATAAATCCTGAAGAATAGCTGCTTTTGCTATTCTTCTAATGGCTCGCATTTTTTTGTGAGACTATTCACACTACCCTCCGATCATTTATAATAGGTTTTTCGCAGCTCGTTAAGATAGCCGTCAAACTCAGTACGAATTTTTTCAAAATCAAACTCCAGGATATCCGAACTCTTAAATTGCTCCAGTATTTGATTTGCATAACCACCTACTGCCCAGAAAATCAATTGCTTTGCTTTTTCCAAATCCAACCCGCTGCGGAAGCGCGATGTATCTATATCACCATAAAACCGTTCAAAACTTCTGGTTTCCACCATTTTACGCCTTTTTACCAAGTCATCCTTCACTAATTCGGAATCGGTAAAAACAGCAACTCTTATAAAATCAAAAATCCACGGGTATTTTTGCATTACTTGAATTTTTAACAGACAAGTCTGCCGCAAACGCTCAAAAATATCCTTTTCATTTATATCGATCCGGTCGAAATATTCTCTTCCCAAAACGTCCAAGCAATAATCGTAAAGGAAAAGGAAAAAATCCTTTTTATTGTTGACATAATGAAACATCAATGGCTTAGAGATTCCGGACTCCTTGGCAATAACATTGGTTGACGCATCATCAAAACCTTTTTTGGCAAATTCTTTAAGGGCTGCATTTAGAACAACATCCCGTCTTTCAGGCTCTAAACCCATAAATTTAGAAAACATAATATTTACCCCTTTTATCCTTTCTATCTTTTCATCTTTTCATCTTTTCATCTCTTAATCTCTTAATCTCTTAATCTTTAATTATTTACCTAACAGGTCAACAAATATATTATAACACCATTTACCTGTTAGGTCAATGTCTATAAATAAAAAAGAGACCGCTGCAAATTCTTAAAAATGATTTACCCAGCTGTCAAAGCAGATATGTGCAATCCGCTATGCTTCTTGTTTGATTAAACCAGCCGGTTTATATTTTAAGAACGATGCAACAGTCCCCTGATATGTTTACCTATTTATCTTTTACAATTTAACAATGCTACCGTTTCCACATGAACACTATGGGCAAATTGATCCACTGCCTGAACCTTTATTAATTCGTATCCTCTGTCACAGAGATAACGCAGATCTCTGGCAAGGGTCGCAGGGTCGCAGGAAACATAGACTATCTTTTTTGGTGCCATCAATATAATAGTATCCAGAAGGCTTTCTTCACAGCCTTTTCTGGGCGGATCTACGACTATAACATCGGCGTAAATGTTATTTTCCTTATATTTTTCAGGAAGAATGTCTTCTGCTGCCCCAACAAAAAATTCTGCATTGATTATCTGGTTAATTTCAGCATTTCTCTTGGCATCTTCAATTGCCTGAGGTATAATTTCCACTCCGTATACCTGTTTTGCCTTACCCGCCAAAAATAAAGAAATCGTGCCGATTCCGCAGTATAAGTCCCAAACGGTTTCATCTCCATGCAAATCTGCAAACTTAAGTGCGATTTCATATAATCGCTTTGTCTGCTGCGGATTCACCTGATAAAAGGATAAAGGAGATATCTGATATTTAATATCACCTATATAATCCGTTATATAGGACTTCCCCCAAAGGTTAATTACTTTATCACCTAATATCACATTGGTATTTGCTTTATTAATATTTAAACTGATACTGGTCATTCCAGGTATTTCTCTTAAATTTTGTACCAGCTTATCCTGATGGGGAAGCTCATTTCCGTTAATGACGATGCATACCATAATTTCACCGGTTACATATCCAATTCTGGTAAGAATATGGCGCACTAAGCCATTGTGTTTTTCTTCCTCGTATATACTGATATTGTAATTTTCTAAAAAACTCCGTATGATTTGAATTAATTTATCATTTTCTTTAGCCTGAATAAAGCAATGATCTGTATCTATAATAGAATGGGTCCCACCTGCATAAAATCCCATTACAACTTTTCCCTCTTTGTTTCGGCTCACAGGAAACTGTGCTTTATTCCGGTAATAATAGGGTTCCTCCATCCCGATAATCGGTCCTAAAGGTAATTCCTCCTTAAAACCGCCTATACGCTCCAAACAGTTTCTTACCTTATTCTGTTTAAATAAAAGCTGCCTCTCATAACTTAAGTGCATAAGACTGCAGCCACCGCATTTATCCGCTATACCGCATTGTGGAGTTGTCCGGTAAGGAGATGCTTCAATTACTTCCATAAGTCTGGCATAACCGTAATTCTTTTTACACTTCATGGCTTTAACCCTTACTTTGTCACCGGGCAGGGCATTTTTAACAAATAAGGTGTATCCCTGGTATTTTCCGATACCCTCTCCTTCTGAACCAATATCGTCTATTTCAATAATTAATTCGTCATTTTTGTTTATTAACATTTCTGTCTCTCTTTCATTTCTTTAGAGTAAAAGCGGAAATTCTATTCCGCGAGGTGCGCATCCTGCCCGGTAGGGCTTTTTATTTCATAGGGAAGTTCGGAGAACTTTCCTATGAAATAAATATACAGGCAACACTATGAAAATGTGCTGCCTGATATCCTAGATCGTAGTACGCCGTATATTGGAATCAAATAAACGGCTTAATCCAAGCCAGGTTGATTTTTCATCCCCACTGTTTAAAATTTCGGTCATAGTCTGTAGTTTTGCATCCGTATTATCCGCAAAATTTAAAGCAAGAGCTTCAATAATCGCTGGTTTCTTAGGTGAACCATACTCCAGTTCCCCGTGGTGGGCTAATATACAGTGTTTTAACTGGGAAGCCAGCTGAACCGGGAAGTTTGGTATTGTTTTAATTCTGGTTCCTATAATTTCTGTTCCAATATAAATATGACCTAATAACTGTCCGTCATCCGTATAATCATTTTCGGGGAAAGCAGATAACTCATAAAGCTTTCCGATATCATGGAAAATGGCGGCTGTAATTAGAAGATCCCTATTTATCGCAGGATAATTTTGAGCATAATAATCACACAGTTTCACTACACTTAAAGTATGTTCCAATAAACCTCCGACGAAACCATGATGTACACTTTTTGCTGCGGAATGCGATTTAAAACCGGCTATAAAAGTTTTATCCTGCACGAAAAAACTTTCCGCCAGTTTTCTCATATGTGGTTGTTCGACAGAGCTGATAAACTTCAATAATTCATTATACATCTCATCGATATTTTTTGTGGTTGTAGGTACAAAATCAGCAGGATCATATTCTCCCTCCTGGCTTCTTCTTACCCGTTTAATATTAAGCTGTAATGCTCCCTGAAAACAGATTACCTGCCCGTCTACACGGATATATTCCATTGCTTCAAAATGGTCGATTCCGCCGGACAACTCCCATATCTTTGCATCTAATGTTCCTGATTTATCTTGTAGTAGCAGAGAATAATAATTCTTTCCTGCTTTTGTTTTTAATGATTGTTTTGTTTTACAGAGATAGGTTTCCGAAACCATTTCTCCATCCCTAAGTTCTCCAATATATCTCATTCAGATACCCGGCCTTTCTAATTCTTTTCACTCTAATTTTTATAGATTACCTTAATTCTATTATTTCTTACACCGGATTTTCCGTCGTCCCATACATTATACCTTAGCAGACTTTGGTTTTCAACCTTGTTATAAAAATAAAAATAGCCAGAGAAGTAATTTCCACCTTACTCCTCTGACACCTTTCTCTATTAAACCTGAATCAATTCATCCAATATTTTTTTTGCCATAATAATATCTTTTTTCTGTTCTTCTCCGGATATTTCCCTTTCTATGGTTATATCCCCCTGATAGCCGATTTCCTTAAGTTTTGCTATAAATTTCGGATAATCTACTCTTCCTTCTCCTAAGGGTTTTTCTTCTCCCAGATTTTTGCCGTCAGCAGGATACATTCCGTCTTTTCCGTGAATGCCAAGTACATATTTATCTAATATATCAAGTGCATCAATAGGATTTGCTTTACCATACATTAATAGATTAGCCGGATCAAGATTAACCCCTACATTATCATATCCAATATCTTCAATCGCCCTTCTTAAAGTAACCGGTGTCTCCTGACCGGTTTCAAATAAGAAATTCTGCCCATTTTCTTTACACTTGCCAATTAATTTCTTTAGTGCAACCAAGGTACCAGTATAATTTTCATCATAAGGATTTTCCGGTATATAACCTACATGGGTTACAAAGTCTCTGATATTCATTTTCTTAGCAAAATCAGAACCAAGCATTAATGTCTGCAAACGCTGAAAACGATAAGCAGGTGGTATTAATCCAAGAGTAAGCTGTCCGTCATAAAAATCCCAGGTTACAGGACCGGACCAGCCACACCAAAACGCTGTAATATTTACGTCATATTTTTTAACGGCTTGATTAACTAACTCAGCCATATCATCTGTAAATTTATTTTCATCCCAGCATACCAGCTGACAGCTGTTCATACCCATGGCCCGTAATTCTTCAAACTTCTCATTTATATTATTGTTAAGTTCTATTAAAACACCAACATTCATTCCGAATTCTCCTTTACCTGTTATGTTTAACCTTTTACTGCTCCTGCAGTTATTCCGCCGACAATATGTTTTTGCATAAATACGAAAAAGATTAGGCTTGGTATCGTTGACATGACTATCCCGGGTAAAGCATGTTCCCAATCTGCGGTCTGGGCGGAAAATTGCATATATAAAGCATTTTGTATATTTAAAGCGTTTTGTTTCCCTCCTACAATTAACTGATTGGTAATAACATCATTCCAGGTTGCCAGCGCATCCAATACGATTACCGTTGTAAGGATCGGTTTTAATAGCGGAAGTACCACTGAAAAATAAGTTCGGTATCTAGAAGCCCCGTCTATTAACGCACTCTCCTCTAATTCTAATGGAATTCCTTTAATAAATCCGTGAATCATAAATACCGCCAAAGGCATGCAAAGACCCACAGATACCATGATATAACCAATCTTAGTCCCATTCAAACCTACTTTAGATACTAATTTAGTTAAGGTAATCATATAAGCCTGAAAAGGAACCATCATAGGTAATATAATAAGTCCGAATATAACAGTACTATATTTTGTCTTAGTCCTTGCTAATTTATATGCTGCCATAGGTGCGCAAATTACAACTCCTAATACCGTACAAACGGTATATAAAAGGGTAGTTAACGTAAGTTGTGAGAATTTAAAAGTTGTCCAGGTCTCCTCATACATATTAAAATTAATACTGGATGGTAAGGACAAAAAATGCTGGATCATATCGTTATAGGGTTTAAACGAATTGATAAAAATCAGTAAAAGAGGCATAAGCCAAAATATGGAACAAGCTAATATGACCCATGATACTATGTCAATATCCTTATGTTTTCTTCTCATTATGCCTCAACCTCCTTGGACTTAGTAACTCTCATCTGGATAACCGTAACTACTAATACAGCAATAAAGAATACCAGTGATTTAGCTGTTGCAAGTCCATAACTACTATTGGTAAAAGCTTCTTTATAGATATTGTAAGCTACTGATATAGTGGAATTTGCCGGCCCGCCCTTTGTAAATACCATAATGACATCAAATAATTTAAATGCAAAGGTAAGAGATGTAAATAAACATATGGAGATAGATGGCATAATTAGCGGCAGAGTAATTTTCTTTGTAACCATCCCTTTGGATGCACCGTCAATTCTGGCTGCTTCCAGTACATCTACCGGAACCCCTATGATTCCGGCTATATAGGTAACCATGTAGAATCCTATGTTTTGCCATACAGTCATAATTACAACAACATAGAAAGCTAATTTGGGTGTACCAACCCAGCTCCAGTTAAAAAACTGCCAGCCGGTCATATCAAACAGTGCCTCAAATCCTGGTCCAAAAATAAATTTCCAGATTAAACTGATGGCTGTGAGGCTGATAAGATATGGAACATAATAAAATGCCCGGCCCAGGCTGTTCTTTTTCTTTTGTTTTGCAAGTTTTAAAGCGACTGCTAAAGATATGATATTAACAATTATTACATAAAAAACAGAATATTTTAAAGTAAACATAGCCGATTTTATAAATAAAGGATCATTCGTAAATATCTTTTTGAAATTATCAAAACCCACAAAAGTCATATCTTTACTGATGCCATTCCATTTAAATACAGAATAGTATAGATTCATCACAAAAGGAATATCCGACGCAAATAGTACAAACACTAAAGCCGGTATGGTGAAAATGGCAAAACATATTCAATCTGATATTTTTCTTTTTGTTTTGACACGCATCTTTTCGCCTCCCTGTTATAAAGCAAAGGGCTGCTGCAAAAATAATATATTCTTTCGAATTTGCAACAGCGCCTTTAAAATTTACTATAAAATCATATAGTTATTTACTATTGCGTAACCCAACCTGCCTGAAGAGCAGCGATTGCATCGTCTACTGGGAGATCACCTAACATATAAGCCTGAAGTGTAGGTCCCATGGTACTATCGTTATATCCGTCCGGATATAATGTATGAATCCACCCATTGGTTTTACCTGCTGAAATATAAGTTGCTGCATCATTTGCCAGTTTACCTGCAACCTGATGTTCTCCGGCTGCTGACGGAACAGAACCGATTGTATTACACATCCAATCTAAACCTTCATCGGAAGTTAATATGTATTCTAAGTATTCTTTTGCTAAATCCAGGTTTTTAGAATCTTTGTTTACTATATATGTCCAGGAAACAGATGATAAAAGTGTTGTATCATCCGGATTTTCACTTACAGGAAACGGTAAGAAACCAAGGTTTGCGTCAGGATTAAATTTATCCAGAGTAGCCTGACACCAATCACCCATATGGATAATAGCTGCTTCTCCATTTGCTAACATATTTTCTGAAGTTTCCCAATCAATTTCCAATGGTTTATCAGGACCATATTTAACTGCTAAATCCAATACTTTAAATAAATTCTTAAAATTCGGAGCAGTATCAAAAGTTAAAGAACCATCGTTCATAGCTGCAACCGTACCAGCTGCATCTTTAGACTTGTCCATTAAGAAATGTGTAGCGAACTGTCCTAATACCCAAGTTTCTTTTGCTGCAAGTGCAAATGCGGTGATACCGGCTGCATCTAACTTCTTACAAGCATCCTCTAATTGTGATACAGTTGTAGGAACTTCGGTGATACCGGCCTTTTGAAATAGATCCTTATTATAAATAAGCCCCATATTTTCATATGTCCATGGTAACGATTTTATATTACCATCTGCATCTTTGCCTGTATCGATTGCCGCTTCATTAAACTTTACCAAAGTATCCGAATCATTGGTCCAATCATAAGCGAAATCATAATAAGACTTAGCTTGTGTTCCAGTCTGTACGGCAAATACATCCGGAACATCATCAGAGTTAACCCTTGCCTTTAATATGGTATCCGTATCATTGGCAGCATGCTGTACTTCAACTTTTACCCCTGGATGACTCTCTTCAAAGCTCTTAACTAATTCATCATATCTTTCAAGACCATATGCCTGGGCGTCAAATACCGTCAAAGTCACATTCTCACCTGAAGCAGCACTTGTATCTGCACCAGTATCCGTACTTCCTGCTTCACTTGATACGGTAGACGCTGAACCGGCATCATTATTTGTTTCTGTTGATGCACCCCCTCTGCACCCTGCTAACGTAAATACTACCATTGTCAAACTTAACATTAATGCTAGAGATTTCTTTAACATAAAATTTCCTCCTTGATTTGCTTAATAGTAAATTTAACTATAGAGATAATAAAATATTCTTATTTCATTGCCTCTGATAATTCGTTTAAAGTAAGTAAAACTGACTTAACACCTTCTGACAGCGGAGCAATTTTAATAGGTTTATTATTCACTAAACACTCTATGAAGTATTTAATCTCCGTATAATATGCACCTAAACTGGAAATATTTATGCCCGCAGTATCATCCTGTACATCATATTCCGGTTTTATTTCCGGAATTGTAACTGTTCCGTCCTTATGATAAATGCTCACATGCGGTTCATGTAAGCCGGAAAAAACTATGGTTGCTTCCTCGAAAGCAGCTCTGTAATATGCTTCAAAAGGCATTTTTGATGAAATATCCCATGTTCCTTCTACTACTGCAAAAGTATCTCCGAACTCATATGTGGTAACTACCTGATTCGGCATTCCGCTTTCAAATTTTGTTGCGTATACTTTATAACTATCCGGTTCGCCTATCATATATCTAAGAAAATCCGTATCATGTATATGGAGGTCTAATATAACTGATCCGCTTTTGTTTATATCATGGAACCAGTCTTCCCACCCCCAGGTAGTATCTCCACTCAATCTATGCATCATAATAGATTGAAGCTTTCCATAAGTTTTATTATCATAGGCATCTTTTAAAAACCTATATTCATCAAAACATCTTACTACCTGACCTACCATAACCGTTACGCCGGTTTTCTTTTCCGTATCTAATAATCTCTGACAATCTTCCTTACTAAGACATACCGGCTTTTCCACAAAGACGTTTTTTCCCTTTTCCATGGCCTGAATTGCTAAATCAGCATGTAAGTAACTGGGAACACAAATATGTACGATATCAACATCTGCATTTTCAATTAAGTCCTTACCGTATTTAAATTTTTGAACATTTGACCACTGTCCGGCCGCCTTTTCCAAAAATTCTTCTCTGCAATCTGCAACTGCGGTTACCTGGATATCATATTGCTTAGATAATTCTTTTAAGGACAGATTATGTACGGTTCCCATTCCTCCGCAACCAATAAGTCCTACTTTCATAATGACACCTCTTTTCTAAAAGATAAAGTTATTAGTTTGTCCACCCACCTTATTAATTGTCTTTAAAAAAAAGTCCCCATTATCCTAGCGCACAGTTGTCATGTCATAAAATTTGTTATTTAGGGTAATTTTTGGAACTTTTAATCTATTCTCATGATAACACTGGCAATCTTTAATGTCAATTCCTTTTTTATTAAATCACTAAAAATAAAATTATTGCTAAAATAATGTGATTATGGTAATATTTATATATTAGTAAGTTAATTGGATTAATTAATTGACATACCCCTCAAAATCCCTCAATATGTTTCAATTTTTCTAAGATATAATATACCAGGAGGTATTAACTTGAAACTAGTAAATCAACACCTAATTAAAGATTCTAATATGAAACTGTTATATAATGCAATATATAATAATAGTGGCATCTCCAGAGCACAATTAGCTAAATTATCTAATTTGAGTAAAACAACGGTCTCTACTCTTATAGATGAATTAATTAACCGCGGTTTTGTTTATGATTCCGGAGTAACGGATTCAAATAATGTTGGCCGTAAGCCAAACAGTCTGCATGTAAAACCATCCAGCTATTATGTTGTCGTTTTTAGTTGGATAGAGAATTTTGTTAATTTATATTTAATGGATATAACAGGCGCCACAACCTTTGAACTTCATCTTAAATTGGAAGGGGATGATACTTATGTCTCATTATCCCGTAAATGTATGGATGAAAATATCCTGACTCAAGTAAATAGAGAACAAATCCTTGGTGTCTGTGTAGTTGTATCTGCAATGATAGATGCTGTTAATGAAGAAATTTACTCAACAACCCTCAGTCTGCCAAAATCGGAGGGTATGAATCTTATTGCATCATTAAAATCAACATTTCGTGAATTTCCCGTAGCAATACTGGAGGATACCGCCTGTTCTGCATATGCTGAGAAAGTATACGCTCGTGTGACCGAACCCGACTTTGCATTCATAAATTTTAGTCGTGGTATAGGAGCAACTCTTTTTATTCGAAATAAAATGGTTGGTAAAGCAAATGGAGCATCTACGCAGTTCGGACATTATACCGCAGATCCGGATGGTGTTCTGTGTGCCTGTGGTAACCGAGGCTGTCTTGAAGCTATGATGGGCGAAAGTGCTCTAGCTAAAATGGTTAAGTCTGAGGGTGGCAGCCCGGCTTTAGACCGCCTGCCGGCAATTACTTTTGCAACACTGGGTAATGCTGCTCTATACGGAGATGCCGTATCAAAAAAAGTAATAAAAGAGATTGCTCATGTTCTATCCTATGGTCTGGCTAACTTAATCTCCATTGTAAATCCCCATCTTATAATACTTGGTGGTAAAAGTATTCTTCTTGGTGATTTATTTTTAGAGGAGATTAATAAAAATTTAAAATCTACAGGTTTTAGAAGAATGGTTGATAACGTGGAAGTACAGTATTCAAAATTAGATTCCAATGCTTTTTTAAATGGTGCTATGAAATACTTTTTTGATGTTCATTACGCATTTACGAAAGACTTGTCTAATTCATTTTTTATAGGATAATAGGGTTTTATATATTTAATTAATTTAGTAATGAAACAAATTACATATCAAAAAGGCTCTTAAACCATAAATTTAAGAGCCTTTCATTATCTGTCTTTTTTATTATTTCTTCCCAAGCACAACTTCTAAATCCATTTCTTTTGATGAGTTCTTAGTATTACGCCTGATGGTAACATTCAGAGTAGATTTAGGTTCACTCGCCGTTATCAGACTGTTAAAATTATTCACGGATAAAATCTCTGCTCCATTAACAGAAAGAATAATATCACCACTCTGCAATCCTGCTTCCAAAGCCGGAGAGTTTGCCTCAACTTCGGTAATATAAATACCATTGGTAATACCGGCTTGCTTTAATGCAGCGTCCGTCATGTCTGCTCCTTTAATCCCAAAATAACTTCTTTCCCTGTTATTTACCAGGCTTTCAATGACTTCTTTTATTTTAGTTATACCAATTACCGTATTAACATTCTGATTATATTCATCTTTTAACTTCTGAGTAATAATACCAATTACTTCTCCACGGAGATTGACGATTATTCCATCGCTGTTTTCATTATCATGAATATCGGTAGTGAATAAGTCTATCTTATTGTCTGTAATATAAGTACTGGTATCCTTACTGGTTATAATTCCATACTCCATAGAATCTACATATCCGTTGGGACTTCCCATGGCAATTATTGGCGTACCGATTATCAATGGATAAGATTCACCCAAATTTATTACCTTAATATTACTTAATACTGTATCCGGTATATCATCAAGGCTTACGGCTATAACTGCAAGATTAAGATCACTGTCATAATCCTGAAGTTTTGCTTTGACATCTAAAGAATCTGTTAAAGTCACCCGAATATTTTTAGCATCCTGAATTCTGTCGTAACTTACCAAAATGAGTAAATCAGCTCCATTATTGGCTACAACCAATCCTGAGGATACTTCTGAAGCCTCGAATTCATTATTAAACAATACATCTACACCATTCTTAATGCTGGTAACATTAAGAATGGATTTATCTACTTCGCTGGCAACATTTCTTAAATCCATATAGATGTTATTTAAATCCTGTATGTCTGCCTGAATATATTTCTCTATTACTACCGTATCGGGTTTCGTATCTTCTTTCGTTTCTTTTTCGCCCTCACTGCTAATTGGTTTATCCGTTTCCAGTGTATTTGTATTCTCCGAGCCACCCGTGTGTGTTTTGTTTTGATCCGGATCTGTTGAACTTTCCGGTGTGGTCGTTGGAAATTCAACTGTTTTTTTGTCCTGATATTTTCCTAAAATTTTATTAATTGCAGGCTGGGAAATGCAAAATGAAACACCTGCTACAATACCAAAAATACATGCTAATACTATCGTCCAGGTTACGGAGTAAAACATTCTTCTAAACTTAAATTTCTTTTTGGACGCTATCTGTTCCTGAATAAAAGAGTACTCTTTCTCATCCTTATTATTGTTATCATTAGACATTTCTTTTCTCCTTTAGGACAATCCGTATGTTTATTTTAACATTTACATATGAACATTATATGAATGATTTGTAAACAAAAGGGTATTTCATTAGGTATTTTTAAATTATAGTTTTATTTTTAACGAAAATAAGGTAAAATAAAGAATTAGAAAGTAACTGCATTCCGTCTTTTGTATTCCTATCGTCGGATGTAGGGCGGTTAAGACACCGCCTTTATTGGCAAATTGGAAAACAATTACCGATAAGTATTATTATAAACGATAATTGGAAATAGGCAATAGTTTAATATGGAGGAAGCATATGAATGAAAAAGCTTTATTTAAATTAGAATATAATAAAATTATAGATAAATTAATTTCTTTAGCCGGTTCAGGGCTGGGCAAAGAATTATGCGCTGCCTTGCAGCCCAGTGACAATATTAATGAGATTCAATCAAGGCAGAGAGAAACTTCGGATGCCTTATCCCGGATTTACCGTAAGGGAAGTTTAGGTTTTTATGGGTTACATGATATCCGGGGTTCTTTAAAGAGGTTGGAGATCGGATCCACACTTGGTGCGGGAGAACTTCTTCATATCAGTTCCGTATTGGATGCGGCACTGCGTATTAAAGCTTATGGCGTCAGGGACAACGAGGAAAATGCAGGTGACTCCCTGGATGAAATGTTTTCTTCCATAGAACCCTTAACTCCTCTTAATAATGAAATAAAACGCTGTATCGTAAGTGAAGAAGAAATTGCAGATGATGCAAGTCCGGCTTTAAAAAGCATCCGCCGCTCCATGAAAGTAACCAATGATAAGATACATGAGCAGTTAAATTCTTTAGTAAACTCCTCCAGGACCATGCTTCAGGAGAATATCATTACCATGCGTAACGGCAGATACTGTCTTCCTGTTAAGCAGGAATACAGAGGCCAGTTTCCCGGTATGATTCACGACCAGTCCTCTTCCGGTTCCACCTTATTTGTCGAACCGATGGCGGTAGTAAAACTGAATAATGATTTAAAGGAACTGGAGATTAAAGAGCAGGAAGAAATTGAGAAGATACTTGCGGATTTAAGTAACCAGGCAGGCTTTGAAACGGAAAAACTGGATAACAATGTCCGGGTTATCGCACAGCTGGATTTTATATTTGCCAGAGCAGCCCTGTCAAAGCAGATGAAAGGTACGGAGCCTGCCTTTAATGATAAAGGTATCATTAACATAAAAAAAGGAAGGCATCCTCTAATCGATCCTAAAAAGGTTGTTCCTATCGATATTGCTTTGGGAAATGATTTTAATCTTTTGGTTATTACAGGCCCAAATACAGGCGGTAAAACCGTTTCCCTGAAAACTGTCGGACTATTTACTCTTTTAGGTCAGGCTGGTTTACACATTCCTGCATTTGACGGATCCGAGTTAGCCGTATTTGAAGAGGTATACGCAGATATTGGTGATGAGCAGAGTATTGAGCAAAGCCTGAGTACTTTCTCCTCCCATATGACCAATACCGTATCCATATTAGAGAAAGCAAATTATAAATCCCTGGTTCTTTTTGATGAATTAGGCGCCGGAACCGATCCTACGGAGGGTGCCGCACTGGCTATGGCTATCTTATCAAACCTTCATAAACGTAAAGTCTGTACTATGGCAACTACCCATTACAGCGAATTAAAGGTATATGCTCTTTCAACGGAAGGGGTTAGTAATGCCTGCTGTGAATTTGACGTAGAAACCCTGCGTCCCACTTACCGGTTGTTAATCGGGATTCCCGGTAAAAGCAATGCATTTGCTATCTCCTCAAAGTTAGGGCTTCCGGATTCTATCATAAATGATGCCAAAAATCTGATCGGTGTACAGGATAAAAGCTTTGAAGACCTCATCAGCGATCTGGAGAAAAACCGAATCGCAATGGAAAATGAACGCCTGGAGATCAGTAAAACCAAAAAGGAAATTGATGAGTTACGCCGCAGGCTGGAACAAAAAAATGAAAAGATTGACAATGCTAAAGATAAACTTATGTCCGAGGCAAAAGAAGAAGCAAGAAAAATTCTGCAGGATGCCAAGGATGTTGCCGACCGAACCATTAAGAACTTCAATAAGTGGAGTGCCGAGGGCGGTATCAGCAGAGATATGGAAAATGAACGTACTGCCCTTCGGGAAAAATTATCACAGGCAGAATCCGGTCTTGCCATAAAAAACAGTAAAAAGTCTAGGAAAACGCCGAAAGCGAAAGATTTTAAATTGGGCGATTCTGTAAACGTGTTAAGCTTAGGATTAAAAGGTACGGTAAGCAGTCTTCCAAATGCCAAAGGCGATTTATATGTTCAGATGGGTATTTTAAGATCCCTTGTTAATATAAGCGATTTAGAATTAATTGATGAACCGGTTATCACCGGACCTAATATAAACCGCACCGGCAGCGGAAAAATTAAGATGTCTAAAACCTCTTCCATTAGTACGGAGATAAATCTGATCGGTAAAACGGTTGATGAAGCCCTCCCCCTCCTGGATAAGTATTTAGATGACGCATACCTTTCCCATCTGCCTCAGGTTACCGTTATCCATGGGCGGGGTACCGGAGCCCTCAGAAATGCCGTACACTCCCATTTAAAGAGGACAAAATATATAAAATCCTACCGGGAAGGTGCTTTTGGGGAAGGCGGCCAGGGTGTAACCATTGTCGAATTTGCACAATAATGGAATATAGGATTTAATAATATAAATAACTGTTTGGGTTTGAAATTCTATTACGGGCAATTCAGTTATTCTGGGACTGCCGATAATTTACTGTATATGAATTTTAAACCTGATACACATATTGAGTAGGAGGTTCTATGGCAACGAAACAAAAAATATTAATTGTGGATGATGATGTAAATATAGCGGAATTAATCTCCCTCTATCTTACCAAGGAATGTTTTGATACTCTTATGGTACATGATGGGGAGGAAGCAATTCTTAATTTTGCAACTTATCAGCCGAATCTTATTCTGTTGGATTTAATGCTTCCGGGAATTGACGGTTATGAGGTCTGCAGAGAAATCCGTAAAACCTCTTCCGTACCTATTATTATGTTATCCGCTAAGGGTGAAATCTTCGATAAAGTATTAGGCCTGGAACTGGGGGCAGATGATTATATCATAAAACCTTTTGATTCCAAGGAACTAGTTGCCCGCGTAAAAGCGGTCTTAAGGCGTTTTCATCCAACGGCTGCACAGGTTCCTGAAACTACTGTTTCCGAACAAACCGGGGATTATGTTTCCTATCCGGACCTGGTAATTAATCAATCAAATTATTCGGTACTATATTATGGTAACACAATTGAAATGCCTCCAAAAGAGCTGGAACTATTTTATTTCCTGGCTTCTCATCCAAACCAGGTATTTACCAGGGAGCAGCTTTTGGATCATATCTGGGGGTACGAATACATTGGTGATACCAGAACCGTTGATGTGCATATAAAACGTTTAAGAGAAAAAATAAAGGATCATACCTCTTGGAGCTTGTCTACTGTTTGGGGTATCGGTTATAAATTTGAAGTTAAAAAGTAACGGTAATATCTGAAAATAATGTAACTAAAGCTGTAACCGCAGCAGACGGATATATTGGGCAGTTTCGCAAATAAACCAGCAGAATGCACGGGGTGTAGTGTGAATTTATTGAAATGAATAATTCACACCCTGATTAGAGGCAGTAACACATCTGCCAGCAGATGTGTTATGCAATGGGAGCTAGTATGAAACAATATTTATGGATTAAACTTCTGATTTGTTATATTTTCTCTGCAGTATTTATGTTTATACTGCTTAATACATATGCTGCAAACCGCTATGAAGATAAATTAATCGAAGATAAAAAGTCTTTATTATATAACGAGGCAGCGTCTATTTCCGATGAATATATGACCAGCTTTTACAATGAAGAATTATCCCTTCCTAACCTGACAACACAGATTAAGACCATCGGAGCTATTCTGAATGCCCGTATATGGATTGTGAATAATTCCGGCTTTGTTATTTCAGATACGAAACCGGATGCGGAAAGTGATAGTCCGATTAATGTTCTGGACATGAATCCGGACTTTCTGGATTCAACCTTTCACAACCATACTGTCATGAAAGGTGTCCTGTCGGAACCAATGCTAAGTGTAGTATATAAGGTGATTTATAAATATCAGGTACAGGGTTATATTGTTATGCACTCCTCTATTAGCAGCATACAAAAAGAATGTACCCATGTAGTTGATATTATTAATATTTGTTTTATCCTTTTTTTGGGATTTTTATTCCTTATATTCTCTTATATTTATTATTTGACAATCATACCTTTAGGTAAATTAAATAAAGCTGCCTCCGAATACACCAAGGGGAATTACTCTTACATCTTAAAAATGAAACGGCAGGACGAGTACGGAAGTCTCGCTAACTCTATTTCTTATATGGCCGGTGAAATCAATAACCTGGACGATTATCAAAAGAAATTTGTAGCGAATATTTCCCATGACTTCCGGTCTCCACTAACATCCATAAAAGGATATGCGGAGGCCTTGCAGGATGGTACGATTCCTTATGAAATGAAAGACAAATACCTGGGTATTATACTTTTTGAAACAGAACGCCTGAATAAACTGACAACAAGCCTTTTAGCCTTAAATAGCTTTGAAAATCACGGTACTTTATTAGAAATTGTATCATTTGATATAAATCATATTATTAAGAAGACAGCAGAAAGTTTTGAGGGTGCCTGCACCCAGAAAAAGATTACTTTAAATCTAATCTTTGCATCCAAAGAAACCTTAGTGGATGCCGATATGGGTAAAATTCAGCAAGTGCTTTATAATCTCTTGGATAATGCCATTAAGTTCAGCCACCACAATTCTACGATTAAAATTTCAACGGTAGAAAAAGGGGATAAAGTATTCATCTCTGTGAAAGATAATGGAATTGGAATTCCAAAAGACAGTATTAAAAAGATATGGGAGCGTTTTTATAAGACGGATGCTTCCAGAGGAAAAGATAAAAAAGGTACCGGTCTCGGCCTTTCCATAACCAAGGAAATTATAGCTGCCCATAATGAAAATATTAATGTAATCAGCACGGAGGGTGTGGGGACAGAATTCATCTTTACACTGCCAAGAACGGAAGGATTTCTTTTGTAAGGAGACATCTTTTACATTTGTTTCCTTACAATCTTATATTCATCATTAAATTTAAAATGCGGACAATTATCGTACGTATTCCTTAAAAATTTGCCCATCTCATCTTCATCCAGATAAATGTCACAACCATAACAGTTATATTCTTCATCATAAATATAATTACTACAATATTCGCAGTTTGTTTTTTCTTTCATGAAAGATACCTCCAAATTTTTTTGAATATACAAATCTATCTTTTACTTTTGTATTAATTGAGGTAAGGCCTGCTTATTCCAAGCCTTGTTACCTACTCATAAACTCCCGTAGGGTTTTATTTCATAGGGAAGTTCTAAGAACTTTTCTATGAAACCGGAAGAAACACGCTTTGCGAGTATCTTCGGTTCGCGGGGGCGTTCAAATGATTGCAGGCAAGCTTGCTAATTCTCACTTTGCTTTCGCTGAAATAAAAAAGTACATCAGGATTAGACTTTTGTCCATCCAGTTGTACTTCTCTTCATTATTGATAGAATTAACTATAAACTTTCATCCCATGTGTGGCGATGTAACTGTCCGGTTCTTTTCATGCCCGAAAAGTTATTCTGGCGTAATGCTTCATAAAGTACGATTGCAACCGAATTAGCTAAATTCAGAGAACGAATTTCTCCTATCATGGGTATACGTACTGCGGTATCTTTATTTTGTAGAAGAATTTCTTCCGGAATTCCGGCACTTTCTTTTCCAAACATAAGAAAGCAATCCGGATCATAGTCTACTTCCGTATATGTGTGAACCGCTTTGGTTGTCGCCATATATATTTTTGCATTGGGGTTTCTCTTCAGAAAGTCTTCATAATTATCATAAATCGTTACATCTAAGTCTTTCCAATAATCAAGTCCCGCCCGTTTAATTTCTTTTTCATTTAATTTAAAACCTAAAGGTTCTATTAAATGTAATCTGGTTCCGGTTGCCACACAGGTTCGTCCTATATTTCCGGTATTTGCCGGTATCTCCGGCTCAAATAATACTACATTCATCTTTACTCCTATTTTCTAATCGAATCATTTTCGATTATTGTATAACTTAAAACAATCCCCTTATACTCCACTCCCTTTATGTAGAAAGAACTTTCTATTTAAATTGGAGGAATTATTTCTTAATCTTTTAATGCTACATTAATTTCAATTGCTCTACTCTCATCATAAATCAATGGTATACAGATATTCTGAGAATAATTATTAGAAAAGGTTACATTACCCGTGCAAAGAGTTGGCGGGGTAATATCAATACCAATACCTTTTGTTGAAAATATGGTAGCAGTATTACCCATAATCATATTACCTAATTCACATACTGCACTGGTAGATAACTCATCTAACTGGGCAACCGGCATCATAATCATTTTAGATGCAATATCACATGCCACTGAATTAGGAAATGCTATCATAGCTTGGCCACGTATTTCTCCTGTTATACCAATCATAATAACTAATGTGTCATCTGTAAAATCAGTACTTTTTACATATGGTTTCCCGATTTTAACATCTACAAAGCACATATCCTTTAGTATTTTTGTAGCCGCAATTAAAAATGGATTAATGTGCTCTGCATTCAATCCTGCCATAATTTATCCTCCTAAGTAACTCGTCTTTCGTTTAGTGATCACAAGAGCCTATAAACCAACTCCCGCGCTGACGCGCTGTCGCTTTAGTGACAATTTCCCAAAGGATTTTTCTCTTTTGTCTGTTTATACGTTTCCCGCGGAGCGTTTTATCTTATAGGATACATTACCCATAAGACAAAATTAATCATAATTCGATTTTATCACAAATGTAATACAGATTACAATATAAAATATTTATTTAACAAACTAAATTAGTACAGTTCATCCTTGGAGCTGAATTGTACTAATGATGTACAAAAATTATGGATTCTGCATAATCTCGCGTGTATATGTGGCGAATTTTTCGCTTCACCCCACTCACATATAACACCTCGCGGTACCATAGGCTGAACTGTAATACTACTTACACTTGTGCCTTGCAACAAATCGCTCCATTCGTTCAATTGCTATTTTCAGGTTTTCTATGGAATAGGCATAAGATATTCTTAAAAAACCTTCTCCGCATTCGCCGAAGGCTGTACCCGGTACCACAGCTACCTTTTCTTCTTTTAAAAGAGTAGTTGCAAATTCATCTGAAGTCATACCTAAACTCTTAATACAGGGAAAAACATAAAAGGCTCCATAAGGTTCAAAACATTCCAGTCCCATTTCACGAAAAGCATGAATTAGATATCTTCTTCTCTGGTCATAAGCATCCCGCATTGTTTCGACATCGGAATCTCCGTTTCTTAAAGCTTCTATAGCTGCATACTGGCTGGTTGTAGGAGCGCACATAATAGCAAACTGATGGATTTTTACCATCTGTTCAATAATAATTGCGGGTCCAACAGCATAACCTAACCTCCAACCGGTCATGGCATAGGATTTGGAAAAACCGTTAATTAAGATTGTTCTTTCTTTCATCCCCGGAAATTCGGCAATGGATACATGTTTCTTACCATATGTTAATTCTGAATAAATCTCGTCAGACAGGACAAAAATATCTTTTTCTTCTACTATCTTAACGATGTCCTCCAGGTCTTCTTTCTCCATAATTGCCCCTGTTGGATTATTGGGAAAGGGCATTATCAATACTTTGGTTCGGTCGGTAATCGCATCCAAGAGCTCTTCTTTCGTAAGTCTGAATTGATTTGCCGCTTTTAATTCTATAATAACCGGCTTGCCTCCTGCTAACGTAACACAGGGTAAATATGATACATAACTGGGCTGGGGAATTAAAACTTCATCTCCCGGATCCAGCATGGCACGCAGGGCAATATCAATTGCTTCACTTCCGCCAATGGTTACAATAGTTTCATGATCCGGATGATAGCGCAGTCCAAACCTGCGGTTTAGATAATTGCAAATTTCTATTTTTAAATCTTTTAATCCTGCATTGGAAGTATAAAAGGTTCTGCCCTTTTCCAGAGAATAAATACCCTCTTCCCTGATATGCCATGGAGTATCAAAGTCCGGTTCACCAACACCTAAAGATATGGCATCTTTCATTTCACTAACGATATCAAAGAATTTTCTTATGCCGGATGGTTGTATATCAACAACTATTTTAGATAATGGGTTTCTCACGGTGTAATCAGCATCCTTTCGTCGTTGGTTTCATGTACTAATGGTAATCCATGTTCTTTATATTTCTTTAACACAAAATGCGTTGCCGTACTAAGTACCGCTTCCATAGGAGCTAATTTACTGGATACAAAATTGGCAACTTCCCTCATACTTTTACCCTCAATAATTACGGTCAGGTCAAAACCGCCGGACATAAGATAAACCGACTCCACTTCATCAAATTTATATATTCTTTCTGCAATTTTATCAAATCCCTGTCCTCTCTGAGGGGTAACCTTTACTTCGATTAAAGCCGTAACTTTTTCACTTTCCGTTTTATCCCAGTTAATTAAGGTCGGGTATCCACAGATAATAGTTTCAGCCTCTAATTCCTTTATCGTTGCAGATATTTCTTCTTCGGAACTTCCTAACATGGCGGCCAGGTCTTTCGCAGTTAATTTACTATTTTTATCAATGGCTGCTAATATTTTCTCTCTCATTTTATTGTTTCCTTTCCATGTGATATTATTTTAGGCAATGATACAACTCATCACTTTTTGGTGGTGCTAAAAACCGTTTTTCTTCATCATTTCTCACCACCCGGTCATTTCCCGGTGTAATCCGCCCGATTACGGCGGCCGGAATATTACTTTTCTTAAGAACCTCTACCAGCTCATTGGCTTTATCTGTTACCATAATCATAACTCCGCTTGAAATCAGCTGATATGGATTTAAGTCGTAAAATTCACAAATCTCTATGGTTTCCTGTTTTATTGGAATCTTTTTTAAATCTACCTCAAGACCTACTCCCGAGGCTTCCCCTAATTCCCATAAAGCTCCAAATATTCCGCCCTCCGTTACGTCGTGCATGGAGGTTACTCCCAGCTTTCTTGCTATTTTAGCTTCCTCTACAACGGATATATTCTGTATAAAATTTTTAGCACCCGATATAAAATCCCTGGTGTATTTACCGGTCAATTCATTTTCTTTCATTTTAGCAATAATTGCTGTTCCCTCAAGACCTGCCCATTTTGTCATTACGATTTCCTGTCCGGGAATGACGCCAGCTGTTTTAATCATATGCTGCTTTGGCATTTTACCAATTCCGGTAACCGTAATAACAGGTTGGTTAACAGCTGCAGTTATCTCCGTATGTCCGCCCATAATTTCAATATTCAGCTTTTCACATACACCTTCAATTTCCTGCATTATTTCTTTTAAATCAGATTCCCTGAATCCATCCGGTAATAAGATTGTCAGCATAATTCCTACAATCTCCGCACCATTCGAAGAAATATCATTGGCAGTGATATGTACGGCAAGGGTTCCCATGTCCTCAGTGGTTCCGGTAATTGGATCCGTTGAGATAACAAATACTTCGTCTTCCTTTAGCTCCACAACACTGCAGTCTTCTCCTACACCCGGACCAACCAGTACTTCTTCCCTCCTATGTTTTATTTGTTTCAAAATAGATCTTTTTAAAACAGTTTCTGAAACTTTACCAATATTCATACTGCCTCCTATAAAACTAGCAAAGCAGATATTCATCCGCTTTGCTACTTGTTTTTTTTATTAATAATTAGTTTGCATCCTCAGCATCTTCCACTGTCTGATTATTCGTAGTTTCCTCTTCAGCCTGCGTACTCTCAGATGTTTGATCTTCTACGGTATTACCCGGCTTTGTATTATCTATATTTGTGTCAGTATCTTTTGGCGGAGCGTCATCACCTTCAGGAGTATCGCCCGGTTTTTCCCCTTTTGGAGGTTTATCCTCTTTTATCTTCTTGGTGCCAACGGTCACATATTTCGGTGATGCGTTATATACACTCTTATTTACTCTGGTTCTGCTTACTTCCACACCATTTTCATATACGATTTTATATAATTCCGCTACATATCCCGTATGCGCTGACTGTGTCGTTAACGTATAGGTTGTTGGTTTAGTCGGATCTTTTGTTACAACATCTTTACCGGGTGCCTTTTCATCTAATACTACCGTTTCAAATTTAATCGTTCTATTCTTTTTATCTCTGGTTTCATCACCCCATATATTAAAGGTAATGGTCCTTCCGGAAGTATATGCTTCTATTAAGATCGGAAATTTCGTATCGTTTTTGAATTTTAAATCTTTCCAGGTTCCTGCAATTGCAGAATCCCTTGATAAATCCACATAACTGATAGTCATGGAATGAGATTGGCGTTCTACTACCTCTAATTCCGATAATAAAACTGCATTATATAGAGTAGTTGTAACCTGACATGCACCGCCCCCGATACTGTCAACAACTTTACCGTTAGAATATGCACCGGCCTCAAAGTAACCGTTACTCGTAGTAAACGGAGTAAGTTTTTCATAAGCAGAAAAAACTTCTCCGGGATATAAAACCGTATTATTAATTAAACGGGCACCATTTGCCAAATTACCGGCACGGTCTTCGGAGGAAGTGGTATAGGTGGTAGAAAATGTACCCAGTTTTGTATTGCATTTTTCAACCATTTCTTTGGTATATTTCGGCTGGTCATCCTCAACGGTTGCAGCAAGTGTAATATCTTCATGATTCCAGTTATCTAAAATGGCTGTTTTAATTGCATCCACGGTTTTATCTATGTTAACTTTACGGCCAATAGAGTGGTTTGTATAAACGAATTCGCCGCCTGTTCTTTTTACTGATGCATTTTTAGCAGGTACATCATGAGAACTTAATTTATCTTTTACAAATTTCTTAAGCTTTTTATCACTTAAACTAAATTCCAGATTATAAACTAAGTTAGATTGTTCTGTATCTTTTAACTCCTTATATCTTTTAATGAGATTACCCGTTTTGCCAATCAGAAATGCCTCATCAATATAATTGTTCTCCTTATATTCATAACCAAGCTTGTCTAGGGCTATTTCTTCCGTTTTATCATCAATATTAACAATAATTTTCTTTGATTTTAAATCATCCACATAATCTTTAACAGCTTGTTTCGCATCCTCTGCCGTCATACCGCCGATATGAATGGAATCTATATATACGCCCTGGGTGATTGTATCATCTTCCGATGCAGCCAATACCTTGGGACTTATAGTAGTAAAAAAGAAACAAATTACAAACAGTAATAATGTAATTAATTTTTTCTTCCTATCCATACAGTTTTCCTCCTTTTTACATGCTAAAATTTATTGTAACATAATCCTTAGATTAATCAAGATATTATTTCTGTCGTTTGACATTTCCATATATATTATGTATATTCTTATTAAACAGAAATAAATTAATACATAATTGCACTTAAGACTACTGGTACTACCATTGATAATACGATTATTAAGATTATTATAGTAGAAATTATTTTCCTCGTTTTTCTGTTCATGTTAAATACCCTTAAATTATAGAATACTCTATAATATCGCCACAATTTTGTTGAAAGAATCCTATGTGGCATTCCTTTCTTTTTATTTTTTTCTTTCAACATTCATTTTTTAATTACAGCGGATATTCTTAGTTCCGCTTACGGTACTCGCTCATAACCTTATAGAAAGGATTATATTATGTTAATTGTTATAGGAATACTCCTATTCTTTTATCTATTGATTCAATATTCCAATATTAGGACAAAACAGATAATCCAGAAAGAGAAAGAAACTTTTTGGAATAAAGAATATCAGGCTAATTCAACCAGGAAGTCTGACATATCCGGCCTAGACTATATTACAATCCCTATGGATACCCTTCCCTTTACTGATACTGATGAGGGAGAACTAAATGAGATTCAGTCTAATATAAAAAGTTTATTCCAAAAACCGATTTTAAATCTGGCAGGATTGTCCAACACTGATTTAAAGCTTAAGTATGGAGTTGCTAATATTAAATTTTTGATAAAATGCGATGATAATTACACCTTTCTGGTGAAAAATCTGTCCAGATGGGGTTCCTATCTTTATGACCATAACAGATGGAATGAAGCCGTTACCGTCCTTGAATTCGGTGTACAATGTAAAACGGATATCAGTAAAAATTACATTCTCCTCGCCGAGTTGTATAAAGAGCTAAACACTCAGGATAAAATCGATGATTTAATTCAGACAGCGCAGACCCTTGATACGTTATCCAGGGAAAACATCCTAATTTCTTTGAAAGAAATTAAAATGTCTTTTTATTTAAAATAATTCATGTTATTTATTTAGTATTCTTCATTCTATTTATTATAATTCATACACATCAGATTATTCTGCCCTTTTCCAGAATAATTTTATCAATCATCCGGGATGCCTCACTTTGGGTAAGAAAATCTATGGATTGTTCACTCTCTATCTTATGATATTTTAGTAAATCTATCAAGTAATTTTTTTGTTTATTTGTAATAGGCCTGTTTTTCTTTATCTTAAACCACAAGGGTTTTGGTAAAAAAATTTCAGGTCTTTTCAGATAAAATTCATTACAAAGTTTTACATACAGCATAGCGGTAGCCTTAGCGTCATCATAAGCCCGATGTGCATTTTCATTAATGATCTGGTAATGTCTGCACATACTTCCTAAGCTTTTACTCTCCATATCCGGCAATAGTTTTCTGCACAATGAAAGAGTATCAATTCCCATTTTTTCAAAGGTTTTATGCTGTCTTACGGCCGCTGTTTTAAGAAAGCTGTAATCAAACCCGATATTATGACCCATGATAATATAATCCCCCGCAAATTCCAGGAAACGGCATACAACCGTATCTTCCGTCTCAGAGTATTGAATCATTTCATCCGTTATTCCTGTTAGTTTTGTTATATGGCCGGGTAATTTCATCTTTGGATTGATAAATTCGGTAAACTTACCGATTATCTTTCCCTCTTTCACCTTAAGCGCACCTATTTCAATGATCTTGTCCTTTTCCGGATTGAGTCCGGTTGTTTCAACATCAAAACAGACAAATGACGTGATCCTCTCATTTTGTATCTTATCATCCATTTATTGTTACACCCATTGCATATCGCAAGTTTGTTTCCGATACTGCCACATAATAAAAATTTGAAAGAATTAATAAGTGGCTACCTTTCTCTCATTATATTTTCAACTTTTCCCTTTCCATTTACACAGGTCATATAAAAAACATTCCGTGCACTTTGGATTTCTTGCCGTACAAATAGATCTTCCGTGGGCGATAATCTGTAAATTATATAATATCCAATGATCCTTCGGCAGTAAATCCATTAATTCAAATTCAATCTTTTCCGGGTCCTCCGCTTTGGTAAAGCCTAGTTTACCAGATATTCTTTTCACATGGGTATCAACCACAATACTTGGTTCATGATAGATATTTCCCCTGATAACATTAGCAGTTTTTCTCCCTACTCCGGCCAATCCGGTTAATTTATCTATCTCCTTAGGAACTACTCCACCATACTCCGTAACCAGTGTTTTTGCACATTCTATAATATTCTTAGCCTTATTATGATAAAATCCTGTGGAATGAATGTCTTTCTCCAATTCCTTTAGATCGGCACCCGCAAAGTCCTCTAATGTTTTATACTTCTTAAATAAATCTTTTGTAACCAAATTTACTCTTTCATCCGTGCACTGTGCACTTAATATGGTAGCAATTAATAGCTGCCATGGGGTTTCATGGTTTAGATAACATTTATATTCGGTAGTATAATATTCATCCAATAAGGTTAATATTTTATCCACCCTTTCTCTTTCCGCTTTTGTAATTCTTCTATTTGCCATCGTAACCTCTTTTCTATTAAGTAAAGGAATCTTCAGTTTAATTTTACGGAAATATTACTCGCCTGTGAGTTTAATGCATTTTTATGAAAGTAGTCGTACAGGATAAATTCTTCGTCTTTCACCGTTATTCCCGTTTCCGCAGTTTGTTTCACATTAATGTTATAATGCTCCAGATGCAGATGTGGTTTTACCTGATCTATCGATATCTGTGAGGAATCCAGTTTCAGATACTCTCTGATTTTCTGTTCATCACAGTAAAAATCCCTATAAATCTTTTTATATGGCTCATAACCATCGGCAAAGGAAGGACGGCTTTTCAGATTCTCACGTAAATATAAATCATGGACTAAAATATTACGAAAAGCCGTGATATTTATTCCTTCTGATAGTTTACCTCCCATTTCCTTTAACTCAGACATAAATTCCAGTAAAATCTCATACTTTCTCATTCTGGAAGAATTCAATCCCCTTAACTTCTTTCTTTCATAATAGTCCCCCAGCTTCAGATAAAGCTCAAAGGGAGCCACAAAAAAATGCTCCATATATTTTATAGCATATTCAAACTGCCCGCTGTTATAGTAGATTTCTACCATATCTTCCACTGATTTCAAAATAAGTACTTCATCATAACTTAACCACTTCGTATATAACACTTCATAGGGCGGTATACTTTTACTTACAATTCCCCAGTTTTTACTTTCATAAAACATAGCCGAGCCCTTTAATACTTTTAGAAAACCAAGCTGGAACTGATCCGGTTTCATTGCATATACCTCATTAAAGGAATTCTGAAAGGATTTCATATCCTCAAAAGGCAGACCTGCAATTAAGTCCAGGTGTTCATGAATATTCCTGCTTTTATGAATACAGTGGACCGCTAGTTTTAGTTTATCCAGATTCATTTTCCTGCGTATGGCATCTATGGTTTTAGGATTGGTAGATTGAACTCCTATTTCTAATTGTACCAGTCCAGGTCTCATGGTACATAATAATTCAAGTTCTTCCTCATCCAATATATCGGCTGAAATTTCAAAATGAAAATTAGTTATTCCGTTATCCCGCTCCTTAATATAATTCCAGATTGCAAGTGTTTGTTTTTTATTGCAATTAAAAGTCCTGTCCACAAATTTGACCTGTGGTACTTTATACTGTAAAAATAGTTCCAATTCCTTTTTAACCAGTTCTATATTCCTTAACCTTACTTTTTTATCAATAGAGGAAAGGCAGTAACTGCAGGAATACGGGCATCCCCTGCTGGCTTCATAATAAATTATTTTATTTTTAAAGTCTTCTATATTCTCATAGGGAAATGGTATGCTGCTTATATCCATCTCTGTTCTTATTCCGGTTACGGTAACTCTCCTCGGTTCCTTCCCCAAAATTTCATTCCGTTCTTCTGTTTTCCTGGCGTTATCTGTAAATACGATTCCTTTTATCTGTTCTATGGATTTCACCCCTGCAATATAATAATTCATTAATTCCAGAAATGTTTCTTCCCCTTCGCCGACCATAATACCGTCTACGGCCGTACTCTCTTCCAGTCGCTTTTCGGCATCATAAGAAACTTCAGGACCTCCCAGCCAGATCTTACAGTCCGGCAATAACTTCCTTAATTCGATACATAACTGTTCAACCATGCTTATATTCCAGATATAACAGGAAAATCCTATAAAATCGGGCTTTTCCTTATAAATTGCCTGTAATATATCATCGGTATAATTATTTATGGTAAACTCCGCCAATTGAATCTGCTGCCTATAGACCTTTGCGTATGACCTTAGACTGTAAATTGCAAGATTGGAATGAATGTACTTTGCATTAATAGCGGTAAGTAATATTTTCACTTTTGCTCCTATCCGTGTTATAAACATCTTTTACTGTTACATTAAAAACTAATAATATAGTAGCACATTTTTATAAAAAGTAAAAGGACTGTGTCCGGTGGGATACCGTATCCAGTCCTAAATAGCTTTCATCAGAAAATTTTATAGTCGGGTTTTTCTTCCCCTAACAGAAAATACTTCAGGTAATCATCTAATAATATCGCTCCTAACGAAAGAAAAAACCATATATTAGTAAAAAGCAGACAGATCTGCCCCATAAAGTTATAGGGCATATTGGAATAATCCCATACATTGAGTTTTAACCAAACGTTAACCACGAGACCTACGATAAGTTCTACTGCTGTAATAATAAATGCAGAAATAACCATCTGGCTGATAATTGATATTTTATCCGTAAATATTTCATTCAAAAGCCCGATAAGTATAAAACAAATTCCCCCTGCAATCAGCATGGATATGTGGGAATAACCTCGAAACAGTATTTCTATTCCGCAATAGGAGTAACCACCTACAAAGAAGAGAAGAATGTATTTCAGCGTTTTGTTATATAATTTGAGCATATTGCTTCCATCCTTTCCAAGGTAGTTTTAATACCCTTAAGATCAGCGAATGTTGTAAAACCTTGATTATACGAAAGAATTTACAACTTCTGTAACCTCTTCTTAAGACATCTGCATATAGTATGTTCAAATTGCAAAACTAATATTATTATAAACTATTTTAGGGCAGCAAAAAAGCGGGTGATGGGAATCGAACCCACGTATCTAGCTTGGAAGGCTAGTGTTCTACCATTGAACTACACCCGCATAACCAATATATAATTAAAATGACAAGAAAATTAAACAATAGTTATAAATTATATTTAATTTCTTAATGCCGGCGACCGGAATCGAACCGGTACGGGAGATTAGTCCCGCAGGATTTTAAGTCCTGTGCGTCTGCCAGTTCCGCCACGCCGGCATCTGATTAATCTAAAATTATCTTAATCAAAACTTTCTGACAAGGATGAATTATATCATATCAAATAACCATTTTCAAGTGTTTTTATAAATTTTCGTAATTTTCGTAAATTTTGTTACGATTCTTTAGGATTATGGTTTTGGCGAAACTTAAAGATATATGATTTACCAATTTACTAACACCTTTAAGAAGTAACTTCCTAAAATAAAACTTCACAAGTAATTTATCTTTTCAAAAGATTTTACCTATATTTTCTTATTTTGCACAACATTTTTAACTATGAGTGAAGAAATTGGGGGCATCGTTAATTGTAACATACCGTTTTCCGTGTGAAAAATAACAGCGTCCCGGTAATATCCCTCTTCTGTGGTAAGGATCAGCCTGCATAAGGTATCCTCATCCGATATGCCTACTTCCCAAGTTTTTATTGTCTCCGTAATTTCATAATTATTATTATTCACAGCGATAATAAATTTATCTACCCGGTTAAACCTGCCATAACTGATAAAACCGTACGTACCGCCTAAAAATAGAATAGAACCGGTTCTAAGAGCCTCATAATCTTTATGAATACTTATGATTTCCTTGTGAAAATCAATCAAATCCATATCTTCATTTCCCCAGGGAAAAGTTCTGCGGTTATCCGGATCCGTGAAACCGCATACTCCTGCTTCATCCCCGTAATAAATCGTCGGAGCGCCGACCCAGGTCATCTGTACGGTAACCGCAGACCGAAGCACACCTTTATTTATTCCTTCTTCCGCTGCATGGGGACCTAGGGAAGCGGTTCTTCCCACTCTTTTGTTCGTACGGGTTAAAAACCTGGAATGATCATGGTTTGATAATTCGTTCATAGCCGTAAAAAGAGAGGAAGTCTGATACCTGGACATATGATATGACATGGCCTGAAAGAAAATATCGTGACGGTTAAGAAGAGATTCCCTAAATTCATCACTATGCTTTTCCATACCGGTTAAAAACCACGTTAACGGTTCCATAAAGGCATCATAATTCATAACGGTGTCCCATTCATCACCCAGAAGCCAGGACTTGGGATCCCCGTAATGTTCGGCGAAAATAATTGCATCCGGATTGGCCTCTTTTACACTTCTGCGGAAATCTCTCCAGAATTGGTGGTTAAACTCCGCGGAATATCCCAAATCAGCTGCTACATCAAGCCTCCACCCGTCACAGTTAAAAGGGGGAGAAACCCATTTTCTCGCAACATCCATAACATAGTTATAAAGCATGGGGGAACCCTCATAATTAAGTTTTGGAAGGGTATCATGACCCCACCAGCCGTCATAAGAGGCATTATCAGGCCAATGATCCTCCCTGAACCGGAAGAATGAAGTATAAGGACTGTTTTTGTCTGTATATGCACCTTTTTCATACCCGTCTGTATTCTCATAGATGCCCTCTCTGTCCAGCCATTTATGAAAAGAACCGCAATGATTAAAAACCCCGTCTAAAATAACTTTTAAACCCCTCTTATGAGCTTCATTTACCAGCTGTATCAGTAAATCGTTGCTGGAATGAAGATTTTCACTATCCGTAACCCGGAACCTGTATTTTGTTGCCTGCCTGTTATTGGTCTCATTTGGAACCAGTGCTTCTCCGCCATCATTTTTTATTACTCCGTAATGGGGGTCGATAAAATCATAATCCTGGGTATCATATTTATGATTGGAGGGGATACAAAGATAGGATTAAAATAGATAGCCTCAACACCTAATTCCTGCAAATAATCCAGTTTTTTAATTACTCCCTGTAAATCGCCTCCGTAAAACTCTCCTACACCGAAAGAATCCGGGTATTTACTCCAGTCGGTAACCTTTCTGGTAGGGATATTAATATAACTATATTCTCCATCCACGACATCATTATTAACATCACCGTTATAAAATCGGTCGACAAAAATCTGGTAAAATACGGCGCCTTTTGCCCAATCCGGCGTATGAAAACCCGGGGTTATCATAAAGTTAAACTCTTTATGAAGTTCCAAAGCCACGCCTGTTCTATTGTAATACCAGATTTTATCATCACCATATATTTCAAAATAATAAGAGACCATCTGATCCGTTAGTTCAAACTCTATCTCATAATAATCAAACAAAGAATCCGATTCCTTAACTACCATCTGCCAAAAACCCTCGCCGGTAACCAGCCTGACACTGTCTATATCCTCCTTACCTGCACGAAAACGAATGGTAACTATATCATAAGACGACGGTTCACAGGGAATCCTGTAATCCTGGGTTCCGTCGCTAAAAAATGCATCCACATTAAGCATAATTAATCAAAGTAATCCTTTCTTATTAGTTTTTAAAAACCTAATAATAGATATACCCCATTTTATTACAACTATTAGGGAAACACAACTTTTTTGATTCATTTAATCCATTGGGCCACAATAGAAGAAATAAATGCACTTATCTCAAAGAGCAAATTCTCGAGTGTTGATATGGGCGCTATGTTAATGTTCATTCGTAACAGCGTATGAGCAGCTGTCATCTCCAAATACAGCTTTTCTTACTTATGAAAGAAACTAAATAATAGTATTTAATTGTTCAAAGTTACTTATAGAATAATCAGCAATATTATTTTTATCGCCCCGCTCATTGAAATAGCAAGCATGGATTCCGGCATTTTTTGCTGATAAAATATCTAAATCCCTATCACCTATCATTATTGCCTCATTATGGAGTATATTATATTTCTCAAGAAGATGATTTCATCCAGTGATTCCAGTATTCCATTTTCCTTAAGAGTCATTTGAAAAGCAATCCCCGTAACTGGATATGTATCAAAAAGTGTACCATCAAAATCCCAAATAATATGCTTGTACAATACTAACCCCTCCCATTTTTGATTTTCTAAGTTACTTTTTTCAAATACTGAATAACACAAGATATACAAATGTTTTACTCGCTACTATATAATTGTAATTCGTTTAAAAATTGGTACATGAATTTGCAATTAAAATAGTATACTCCTTACTTCTTCTAATTTCTATCATAACACTTTTTTTTTAATAAGAATCGAAAATTTTATTTTACTTTGATTTAATTACATTATTATTGAATGATTAACATTACTGAGTATGTAAGCTATTATGTATATTAAAATTACCCTCTGTTAGATAATAATATTGATATTGAACATATGTTCTGATGATGATAAAATAGAACTTAGGATAACTTAGTACAGGAGGCTATTATGCCATCATTATTTTCAGACCAACTATAGCTTATCCAATACAATCCAAATGACGTAACGAAAAAGCATATTACGGAGTTAGTTGGTTCGTAATCTTTTACTATTGGAACATATATAAAGTTTTTTAGGGAGGTATATCTATGGATTTAAAAGAAATAGTTAAATGTATTTTTCGAGTTACTATTCAACAAAATGCCGGAATGATGGAAGCATTCTTTACTGAAACAGCGGTTATTAACTGGCATAATACAAACGAAAGTTTTTCCCGTGACGAATACATAAGGGCTAATTGTGAGTATCCGGGGGAGTGGAAAGGTGATATTGAGAGAATCGAACAGATTGCTAATCTGGTTATACTTGTCGGATCTGTCAAATCAATGGATAAGGGTATAGTATCCCATGTAACTTCTTTTTATGTATTTGAAAACGGGAAAGTTATTAAATTGGACGAATATTGGGGAGATGATGGTGAAGCACCCGGATGGAGACGGGACATGAAAATCGGCAGGCCCATAAATTAATACTTAGGAGTAAACTATTATGATGATATTACCTATAAAAAAGAAATGGTTTGATATGATTTTATCCGGTGAAAAGAAAGAAGAATATAGAGAAATCAAACCATATTATATTAAAAGGTTAACCAATATTTTCAAAGTATCTGAAACTTTACTGTTTACATGGTTTCAGCAGGGTTCACATCAAAACCTCGAAATAATGTTCCGTAACGGATATTCATCTCATAGTCCTTCATTTGTAGCGGATTGTGAATTATACGTAGGTAAAGGAAATGTAGATTGGGGAGCAGTATTGGATACGGAATATATTATATTTAAAATAAAGAAAATCAGACGAAGGAGTGAAATCTGATATCTTTATCTTTCGTCTTATATAAACAGAACATTTTAGGATCCGGGACGGCGGCAGGTCCTGTGAGTAACAATTGCATTAGAAAGGTTCTTTCTCTAAAATTGTTACCACAGGACCTGCCGCCGTCCCGGCCCCTGAAATATTAATCAGTCAGACATGCTCCTCCGTCAGACCATAAACCTAAATCAGCGTAAAAAAAAGGACAGCTTTCCGAACGCTGTCCTTTTTTTGGAGAAGGTATTTTTGTTACTTATGGGGTGTAGCAAAAACTATATAATGTATTGGGGTTTACGTTTATTAGTATAACATCATGACCGTTAAAAGTGTGCACAAACATTACAAAATTATCAAATAATTTTTGTTTGTTTTTACGACTGAGAATCAAGTCCTATCAAAGCCATATTGTAAAACCTATAAAAACTATAATATTTTTATCTGATTTTTATAAATCCCCATTTTAGACCTCTAATATTACGGAATTCATTCCATTATCCCCGTCAGTAGGTTTGTGAAACAAAGCTTCAAATTCTTCCCGATTAATTCTTTCTTTTTCAATCAGCAATTTCGCGCAGCTATGAAGAACATCATTGTATTCGGTTAATATTCTCTTAGCTTCACTATAGCAGTGATCTATCATACCTTTTACTTCATCGTCGATGGTTCTTGCAACGCTCTCGGAATAGCTTCTTGTATGAGCTAAATCACGGCCGATAAATACTTCATCATCATCACTGTCATAGTTAACCATGCCTACATTACTTGAAAAACCATATTTCGTAACCATGGATCTGGCTGTTTTCGTTGCCATTTTAATATCCTGGGATGCACCGGTTGTAATATCATCAAAGATAAGCTCTTCTGCTGCCCTGCCGCCGAGTCCCACAATAATATCCTGTTCCATTTTTCCCTTTGTATTAAACATTTCATCCCGTTCCGGTAAAGGCATAGTGTAACCTGCGGCTCCGTTACCCGTAGGAATAATGGATACGGTATATACCGGGCCCACATCCGGAAGGATATGAAATAAAATTGCATGACCGGCTTCATGATAAGCAGTAATTTTTTTCTCTTTGTCAGAAATTACCCTGCTCTTCTTTTCGGTGCCGATACCTATTTTAATAAAGGAGCGGTTAATATCCTCCTGTACAATAAAGGAACGGTTTTCCTTAGCAGCGCAAATAGCCGATTCATTCAACAGATTTTCCAGATCCGCACCGGTAAATCCGGCAGTTGTCTGGGCGATTTGTTTTAAATCCACATCTTCTGCAAGGGGTTTTCCTTTGGAATGTACCTGCAGGATTTCTTCCCTTCCTTTCACATCGGGACGGCCTACCATTACTTTACGGTCAAAACGTCCGGGACGTAAAATAGCAGGGTCTAAAATATCAACACGGTTGGTTGCTGCCATAACAATAATTCCTTCATTGGCACCAAAACCATCCATTTCCACCAGCAACTGGTTTAAGGTCTGTTCTCTTTCATCATGTCCGCCGCCCATACCGGTACCTCTGCGTCTGGCTACGGCATCAATTTCATCAATAAATACAATACAAGGGGAATGTTTCTTTGCATCTTCGAATAAATCCCTTACTCTGGATGCTCCCACACCGACAAACATTTCAACGAAATCGGAACCGGATATACTAAAGAACGGTACGCCTGCTTCACCGGCCACTGCCTTGGCAAGAAGTGTTTTACCGGTTCCCGGAGGTCCCTCTAATAATACGCCTTTTGGTATTCTTGCACCAACCTGCACATATTTCTTCGGGGTTCTTAAAAAGTCTACGATTTCTTTTAATTCTTCTTTTTCTTCTTCTAAGCCTGCCACATTTTTAAATGTGGTTTTCTTATTTTCATCCGTGGTCATCTTCGCCCGGCTTTTACCGAAATTCATGACCTTACTGTTACCACCGCCGCCACCGGCTGCCTGATTGGATAAGAAAGAAAATAAGATTATAATAACTACAAATCCGAGGAGATAAGGTAATACGCTGGTTAAGAACCAGTTAGGCTTTGATATATCATGTATCGTATATTTATCTTTCAGACTATTAGCAGTAAATAATAGTTCCGTTACCGCTTTTACATCAGGGACATTAAACTGCTCCTTCTTCCCATCGTTAAACGTAACGGTAACTTTACCGCTTGGCACCTCCTGGTTCTGAAATACATCCACTTTTTGTATTGTATTATTTCCCATATCTGCCAAAAAATTATTATATTCATAATTTTGTGAACCAGTGTTGTTTAAGCTGTCTTGTAATAGCAATGCTGCTAATATAATACCAAGGATAATGATATAAAAACCATATCCTTTCAATTGTCTTCTCACAGGATGACCTCCTTTCAATTATTCTACTCAATTATTCTACTACACCGATAAACGGTAAATTCCTGTATTTTTGCATATAGTCAAGTCCGTATCCCACTACGAATTTATCCGGAATCTGGAATCCAACATAATCCACTTCCACATCGGTAATTCTTCTTTCCGGTTTATCAAGCAGCGTACAGATTTTAATACTCTTAGGTTTTCTGCTGTTAAGCAGATCAATTAAATATCTTAAAGTATTACCGGAATCAATAATATCCTCAACGATAAGTACTTCTTTTCCTTCTATGGAATCATCCAGATCCTTGATGATTTTAACCCTTCCGGAGCTTACTGTTTCATCTCCGTAACTGGATACTGACATAAAATCCAGGGAAACCGGTACCGTTATATTTTTAGCTAATTCACAGGTTATAAATACACCGCCTTTTAAAACACAAATCAAATGCAGTTCTTTCCCTGCATATTCTTTACTGATTTGTTCTCCTAACTCACGAATTTTCTTATCTACCTCTTCTTTCGGTATTAATACGTTAATTTTTTTATTATCCATCTTATTTTCCTCCGTCTAAATTTATCTCAAGTATTACTTTTGTCTCCTCACTTACTTTATATGCCTCACTCATTCTGCCGCCTGCTACCCACATGATATGGGAGCCGTCAGCTAATAATGGGAGGAGATCTCTTTTCTCTCTTGGAATTTTTTCATCAATAAATAATGATTTAATTTTCTTTCTGCTTCCAACAGAATCTATCTGGATATAATCTCCTTCTTTTCTGGTTCTGATTAGAACAGTATTTTTTATTTTATCATAGTCAAACCATTTCGTACACCCATTTCTCGGAATTATCATATTTTTTTTATAATTTATTAATTTTGTACGCAGGATTTGATTTGTCTCCGGTATTAAAGTATCACCCGGGATGTTTACCATTTGCTCCCTGAATTGATTTACCTGCCTTTCATCCGGGAAATTTTCCACCCGTTCTGAAGGTTTATTATGTTGCATGGTTATGGTATGATAACCTCTCACTGCCAAAATGCAATAGGGTAAATTTAATAATTTACCTACCGGTTTCTCTGATAATTCCAGTATGAGGCCGACATGGAGTGCTTCCACATCTTTTAACTGCCCTGCTAGCTGTTCAAAAATCTTTCGTATTACACCTTTTTGAATTACCAAGTCCTCCTGCCTCAGTTTCTCTATGTTAATTTCATAAGCTTCTTGTTTTATTTTATATTGTACTGCCTTTTCATAGGCAATTTTAATATTGTTCTCCAAGTATCCGTCAATCTCAGCTAATTTTTCGGAAGCACTTACGATATGTTCAATCGCCTTTGGATTAATTTTCTCTTTTGCAAAGCTTATGATAGTATGCCTGATTTTATTACGGGTATAATCCTGTGTTAAATTTGTCCGGTCCGTCTGATAAGAAATGCCGTTTTCATTTAAATAATGTTCTATTTCATCCCTGTCCATACATAACAAAGGTCTGATTATATTCCCTCTTACCGCCGGTATGCCCGTGAGACCTTTGATTCCGCTTCCCCGGAATAAATGAAAAGAATGGTTTCCGCATTATCATTTTTATTATGTGCAATTGCAATTTTATTACACTTATTTTTGAGGAAACAATCATTAAATGAATCGTACCGTACCTTCCGGCCGGCTTCCTCCTCGGATAATCCAAGGCTTTTAGCAACAGATGGAACATCTGCTTTCACACAGGTATATGGTACATTATTATTAAGACATATCTGTTTCACATACGCTTCGTCTTCATCCGCTTCTTCTCCCCTTATTCCATGATTTACATGGACCACAAACAGGGTTAGATGATAGATTGGAGATAAATTATGAAGTACATGGAAAAGGCAGACAGAATCAGCACCACCGGAAACACCAACCACGATTCTGTCTCCCTCTTCAATCATATTATGTTCTTGAATAAAATTACGGACTGTATTTAACATTCTGACTCCCGTATCAATTTTTTAGTAAAAAACAATTTTTTTCCATTTTAACTCTAACCTGTCCAAATTTCAAGCTACTTACTCCAAAAGCCTGCCACCAGCACAGTCATATCATCTTTCGGAACCCATCCGTTTAATTCCAATGCCTGATTTAATACAGCATTGGCTATTTCCTGTGGATTATTCATTTTCAGGTCTTTAATAAATTCTCCCACAAATTTTTCTTTTTCATCACCAGGAATACAATCAATGACCCCATCTGTTACCATAATGACAAAATTACCGTTACCTAGTTTCTTGGTCACAACATCATAGTCCACCTGATTTAATATCCCCACCGGCAGAGTGGAGGATGTAACGGTCTCCACCCGGTCTTCCCGTTTTATAAAAGTAGTGGAGGCACCGATTTTAATGATATCACAGATACCGGTATACAGGTTAACTACACTCATGTCTATGGTAGAAAACGTCTGTTCCTCCGAACGCAGTACTAATATGGAATTAATCAGCTTGATGGCAGATTCTTTCCGGAACCCCGCTTCAATAAATTGTTCCAGCAGCTCAACTACGGATTCGCTTTCTTCACATGCCGTCTCTCCCGTGCCCATACCATCGGATAAGGTTAAAACCAATGTACCCGGATCGGGATAGATAAAAGAAAAATTATCCCCTGATATTCTTCCTCCTTCTTTCGTCATCTTGCTCATACCTGTAAATACGCTAAAATTGGCATCTTCCACAAATACAAACGTTTCATAATCTTTTGTTATGACTTTTTTGCAGCCATCAGAGGGACGCATCCGTTTATCAAATACGTCGTTTATTAAGCCGGCCGCTTCTTTTGTAGTGATACAGCGTCCCCGTTCCGTCCGGGCCGTCATATATATTTCCTGCTTATTATTTCTTTTTTCAAAAACAGCAATACGGTTAACAACAATATGGTTTGCTTTCAAATGATAAATTAATTTATTTTTAATGGTTTCCGGAGTATCAACCGTTTTATACAGATCCAGGGAAAAATCATCTATAATATTAGCAACTTCCGACAATTGTCCGGCAATTGCTTCCCTGCTTTCTGCCATACGGTTAAGCCAGGATAAATTTAACTTAGCCATTTCAAATACCCTTTTGGTCTCTGCCAGGAAATTCTCCAGGAAGATGCACCGGTTTGCAAATTCAACCGGAACCTCGCTTAATGCGATTGTGCCGTTTTGCTCCACAACATCCAGTATGTGGTAGGCGCCCTGATAGGTCTCGTAAAAATAACTTTTCCAGCAGATATTACAATTGCTGCAATCCTTGCACAGGTGTTCCGATATTTCATCAAAAATATCGCTTTTATCCTTTTTGCTTAGCGCAGTCTTTTTTTCCGAAATCGTTGAAAAGGTATTGGACAGACTGTGAAAAGACTCCGAAAAATCCCTTAGTTTACCTTTCGCTACATTTTGTATACTTTGTTTCACAAAAATATCTTCTTTTTCCCCCTCATCACCAAGATTCACCTTATAGATTAATGTCTTTGGCGAAAGAAGAAAAAGCACAGCACAGGATGCCAAGGCACCGAATCCCGACATACTGATCTGAGTATTCTGATATAATTCCCCCAGGATAATGACTCCTGCCGAATATAAAACAATCGTAACAAACCGTCCCAATTCCCGAAAAGTTCCGGCTACAATACCCAACATACACATAAGTCCGATTTGATTTGGCTGGCCTGTTTTTAAGGCCATTATAACACCACACGCGGCTCCTGCCAAAGCCCCATAACCGGCTCCGTACTTATACCCGGTAAAGAGGATACTGAATAAGGCTATGGTCATGGTTAAAGAAAAACCCAAAGCTGTAAATTCCGGCATACCATAGATAAATACGGCTAAAATTACTGCTATACTGATTATCTGCTCATTGTCCAGGACTTGTCCCCTGACTCCATGCATCAAAGGTTCCAAACCTTTTCGAAAGACAAAGCTGCAGGCAAAAATAGAGATACCCTCTCCAATACCAATTAGTATATAATAAGTGGGATTTTCATACATTAATCCGCCGGCAATCGTGATTGCAGCTGTAACTGCGCCGGCAAGCCCGCCTAATACCAATACGGAAACTTTTTTATTATTATATTCCATTAATGCTGTTATAATGGAAATTACAATCATTACAATTACATATTTTGCAGTATCTACTGCAGGTAGAGCAGTGAGCATTCCTAATAATACGGTTAACATAATTGTAAGCCGTCCTTTTCTCTCCAAATAAACCGCAGCAAAATAACCGATTGCTATCGGATTCATACCTGCAAATACAGCCCGTGCCATAACTATCCCCATTAAATTAATTAAAAACTTCCTCATATTTAATTCTTTCATTTTACACACACTTTGCATATCGCGGGTGTGCCCACGATATTGCCACATATAAAACAGGTTGAAAGAAGCTGATTGTGGCATCCTTTCACTGATTATATTTTCTTTCAACCCTCCCGACATGATACTGCTTTACGGCGTCATAAATAACAGGAGAAGAAGCCGTATGACTGGCCGCAAATGTTGCATGAAAATCAGTAGAAATATGATAAGAAAGTCCCTCTGACTTTCTTATCGTATTTCCAAAGAAACTGCAAGGCAGTTTCTTTTTCACACCATACTGTCCTCCTCAACCGGATTTTTATTATAGAAACGTCTTTGCAAACCAAGAAGTATCCGTTAGACCTGTATTATAGAATTTGATTTTTGAAATGTTTGTCAAAAATCAGAAATGGTTTCCAAAAAGTTTTTGACAAGAAATTCAAAGAAAGCATGTTAGAATCGAATCAAGAGAGTTAAGGCTTATTAAGAATTTCACTTTAGGGTAAGAGAGGGCTGAACGCGGCTATGGGCGGGAATCAGTTTTATAATTTTCTTAAGTGTTTAAATGAAGTTGCTATTTGCGCATTTCTTAGTTATTTCTTACTTTTCTAAATGGTATTTTAATGTTTCACTTACTCTTTTCAATGGTATTTTATTTATGGTATTTATTCTCTTATAAGAGTCTTTACGAATTTCATTAATAGTATAAGTACCGGGAGGTTGTAGGATATGGTTTTTTGAAGAGTTTATTTAATGTGCTCATTATTATTTTAACGGAATCATTATTATTTTAATGTTTGTTTTTTATTTTTTTGTCATTTATTATAAGCATTTTTAAGGGAAATATAGTATATAAAAAAAGCAAAAATTTATTTTATAACAGGAGTCTTGAGGCAGCAAGAATAATAAGAATCCGTACATCCTGCGGATCTTTTTATGTTATAGGGTGAATTTCTCAAAATTATAGAAAAGATCCTGGCTTGCCATTCTCTAACGCCGATACTCCGTCACTTCAGTGGCTAATTGCCCAAAGAATATTATCCGCGTGCACATATCCATCCTACCCGAAAGTGGTTTTATCTCATGGGGCGTAATTACCTATGTAATAAAAAAAGCCTGCCATATTCTTTACCTTTACAGGTAACAATATTAACAGGATCCTGGTATTATAAATATTTAATTTAAATAAATAGCGAAGGACGGATTTGAACCGCCGACACCGCGGGTATGAACCGCGTGCTCTAGCCAACTGAGCTACTTCGCCGAAGTGACGAACTACATTATAACTGCTTTTTCCATGCTTGTCAACCTATTAATGTATGTTGTTTAAAATTTTTTATATTTTTGAGCATCATAGAAAATCCAGTATTACTCTTGGGCTTTAAAAATAATTTCATCTTTATAAACCAGCCCGAGTTTTTCCCTAGCCATCTCTTCAATATATTTTTTTGTTTGCATATAGGCTTTCTTCTCTTGTATTTCTTTCGCTTGCTCTTTCTCTTGCTCAATATCATCTTTTAATTCCGCAATTCGAGCTGTAGATTTTGCATTGGCTTTATCTAATTCCTGCCTGTTATAAGAAACAATACCGCAAACTAAAAGCACCATAACGGCAATTAGGCCTAAGCCTGTCCGCCTTGCTTTTCTTTTCTTTCTCAAACTAATCACCTTTTTCGTTATCTGATACTGTTATTTTACTTGATTTTTTTAATTTTTTCAATGATTTAAACAAAAACTGTATAAATTTTTTGATTTTTGAGAATATCCACATAAATAATCTTTTTATTTTGCGGAATATAAACCGAAAGGGTCTTAATATCAGAGCAAATAACTTCCAGGTCAGATTTATGATTTGGTTTAATAATGTAGATATGGTATTAACAAATAATTCACTGAATACGGAATGATAAAGTATCATTCCTATCAGCATGGCTAAGATTGCAAAACCCCGAATGATACCGTTGTTTTGCTGATACATCATATGAAATATTAATAAACTGGACACTACCCAGTAAATTAAATCTTCAAATGCAATGAAAAATCCATTGTGAATTATTACACGTCTGAATATACGCAATACGTCATATAGGATCAGCAAAATAATACCCCATAATACAGAGGTACCAAAAAACCGCAGTTCAACCATAATTGCATCGTTCATCGTCTGTTCTCCTCCTGATTATTTGAACAGTCTGCTAATTAATGATTCCCCGGACTTTCCATAATTGTTTGAATCAGAATACGTCAAACTATCAATCTTGCCATCAACATCTACTTCACCTTTTTCTAATGTAAGGCGATTCACATGAAGATCATTGCCCCGAAGCATAAGTATACCCTGTTCTGTTTCTAAGAGTACTTCACCGGCATCAAAAGACAACACATCTTTTACCCCGGTAATTGCAGCTGAACTCCTTGCATTTAAACTTACTTTATGGTTTTTCTGAATCGGTTGTTTTTCATCCATACTAAAAGCCTCCTAATATACTTCATTTCATTTCAATATATTAAAAGACTTCTAATTTCATGCCCAAAAGATAGCTATTATTAAAGATACTTGTATAATTCTTTTGCATCATCTTTACGTACGGTTTCCTGAACATCTAAAACCTGTACTTTCACAGCTTTACTGCCAAATCCTATTTCAATAATATCATCTACTTTTACGGCGGCGGAAGCTTTGGCTGGTTTTCCGTTTACCAGTACCCTGCCTGCATCACAAGCTTCATTGGCAACAGTTCTGCGTTTTATTAATCTGGAAACTTTTAAAAATTTATCTAATCTCATAAATTTTCTCCTATAAATTTAGATTTAGCTGTAGGTAATTGCGCGACTCACATATTGTATCTATATGCCATGCAATTAATACGATTTTAGAGCCAAATCTGTCCCAGCGGGCAACTGAGGCTAGAAACAAGTATCAATTGGTGGTATATACAACTAAATAGTTTCGCAATTGCCCTATAGATTTGACTGGATAAAAAAGAAGCTGTTATAAAAACCACATTCAGCCAATAAAGTGCTTTATCCGCACGTAAAGGTGGAATTTGATTTTTATAACAGCTTCTCCTTGAATTTAATTGACTATGCGTTAATAACGTCCTTTAAAGCTTTTCCTGCTTTGAACTTTGGAGCTTTAGATGCTGCAATAGTTATAGCCTCTTTTGTCTGAGGATTTCTACCTGTTCTGGCTGGTCTTTCAGATACTTCAAATGTACCAAATCCAACTAATTGAACTTTTTCACCTTTTGTTAATTCTTCTGTTACGACATCAATAAAAGCTTTTAAAGCCTTCTCTGAATCTTTCTTGGATAATTCTGTTTTTTCTGCAATTGCTGCAACTAATTCTGCTTTGTTCATGGATAAAACTCCTCCTCTAAAGTATTTGTTATATTTGTTCGAATAATCACTTTGATTATTTCACACGTCCCCAAAGAGCATCCAGCTCGACAATGGACATTTCGCTTAAACTCTTGCTTTCCAGCTCTGCAAGACGTTCAATTCCTACAAATCTATTTATAAACTTATTAGTGGCATTTGTCAAGGAATTTTCTGCATTTAGTTCTAAAAACCTTGATAAATTTACCACTGAAAACATCAAGTCGCCAAATTCTTCTTCTATACCCCTGACATCCCCCTTTTCTTTTGATAATTTCAGCTCATTAAGCTCTTCGTAGACCTTTTCTAATGCCTGGTTATAGTTCTCAAAATCGAATCCGACTTTGGCTGCTTTTTTCTGTACTTTTTCCGCACGGATATTAGCTGGAAGTGCTTTGGGAACACTTAATATTCCCTCGGAAGCTTTTCTTTGATTCTTTTCTTCTTTCTTAATATCATCCCAATTTCTGATTACGGTTTCGGAATCAATTCCGTTCATACCCGCTGCCTCATCCGCATTTCCAAATACATGAGGATGTCTGTGGATCATTTTTTTGCTTATTCCGTTAATTACATCTTCCATACCAAATTCATTTTGTTCTTCCGCTATGGCAGTATGTAAAGCTACCTGCAGCAAAATATCCCCTAATTCCTCACATAAATTTTCCGTATCCTTATTATTAATTGCTTCAATGACTTCATAGGCTTCTTCAATCAAGCAGTTTCTTAAACTTTCATGAGTCTGTTCCCTGTCCCAGGGGCATCCGTTTTCACCCCGCAATTGTCTGATGATATTCATAAAATCGTCATAATTATACTTTTTCTCCATAGTAAATTTCTCCTAATTCTCATAATAAATTATGTAATATCTTCCCCGAAAACAGTACGGCACATCCGATTGCTATAAAAGCACTTGTCAATGTGCCAATAAGATATTTTTCAGCAAAATCTTTATCCTCCAATTGTTTAAACCGTGCGATACTTTTGGCCGTGATTACAAACCCAATTGCAGCAAACTGCCCTAACAGGCTTAACGTTAATATAATTTCCCGTTCCAAAATACCGATAACGGCTCCTATATTTTTATTTTCCATAGTTTTTACATTATATCCTGTCTGTTTACCGGCACTTTTATCTGTAATCGGCTCCACTGTAACGGTATAATATAATTCCGTTTCATTATATTGTTTCTTAGCCGGAACCGTATAATAATCTTTTCTGCCTTGGGAATCAAGTGTAAATAATAATAATTTTACAAAGACAGCAGCTGGTTTGCCGCAAATCAAATAAGCTGTTAATAACCAGGTATATTTTTCGATTTCCCATATATTAATATCTCCTGCCGCATTTTGTAAAACATAAGAATACTCTGCATTCATAGGTTGTGTAAATAACAGGATTATTATAACACCCAAATGCAAAATCTGGTCTGTTATAAACAGAATTAAATTAATTTTCGCCTGATCTGATCTATTCTCAAATTTCTGTAGTATTGCGATTTTCAAATAATCAATTAAACCATGGGATAATACAATAATTCCCAATATTAACCAGGCATATTTAATTGAAAAACCTATGAGTACCATGATTCCCTGAATAATTCCATAGATCAGGCAATGCAGCAATAATCTCCGGACGTTATACAGTTTCGTCCGGGCAGTCTCATTACTTTGAAAATAAAAATCTCCCAGTAAATGTCCTATAACCAATAAGACGTAACCCATATTAATTCTCCTCATAAGTTTTTAAAATATATTTTATTGCTGCTAAGTCTAAACTTCTTATTGCTATGATATTCCCGTTTTTAATCATTTTATCAACGTTTTGCCTGGTAGTTCCAATGGCTCTGGATATTTTAGCTGCCATTCCTTTTTTTAAAAGCATATCTTCGAATTCTCTATCCGTTTCGGATATCCATATCTTATCAGAGACGTTCATTTCACCGTCATTAATACGGTAAATTTGTCTTGTATTTTTGGAGTTTAATCTTTTACCGCCCTTCAAACCGATCTCATTGTCATATTTATCTTTTATTAAGTTCTTTAGAGCTTTAAATTTATCCGCGTTTATGTTAGTTTCATCAGTAAAAGGATACATATACTCCAAAAGAAGCATGGTAAAGTTCTGTAAGTAACTTTGCTGGGTGCATAAATCGTAAGATGCATTCAGAATGGCATTTAATAAAGAATCTGACTTTTCCCCCTGTATTCGGTATCTTTGTGTCTGCATTCCATAAACATCTTCTATTGCCTTACGGGCAAAATGATAAGCCGGTCCATCCTGTTCTGTGGAACTTCCGTTTTCTACTTTAACCGTCCAGGCTCCAACCCCTAAACCGGCACGAATCTGAACCGGGAATAAAAGCAGAGATAATAATCGTAAATATAAATATGCAGATACCGTCGTTGAAAACAAACCTTGAAGCTCATCTCCGCCGCTGAATATCACCAGGCGTTCCATTTTGGGGTTAAAAATACAATTTAGGACATCGATGCAATCTTTTATATATAACTGAATTTTATTTCTTTCTGTTATGTCATAGGTTTTTGAATTTTTAACATCTGCAATTAACGCAGTATATAACTGCATTTCCATCACCTCCCTATTCATTATACCTATTCTCCCTGCTATTTGCAACTCAATTTAGTTGCTTAACTTGTTCGAAACCATTTTAGGTTTCATATTTCAATAACATAAAAGGATGTCCTCAAAATCATGATAGAAATCATCACTTTGGGACACCCTCATAATTATTAAATTTAAAATTATTGTTCCATCTGTCTTCCTAAGAAATAAGCAGCCGTACTTGCCAGCTTATTTTCGACTTCACCAAATTTTACTTTCGGGTCTTTGGAAAGTAAAACGACAGATCCGATTGCATCACCCTCACTGATAATCGGCCAGATTACCTGATAGGAATACTCAGTGTCATCATCTGCAACGATACGTACAAAATTTTTATCCTCTTTGGAGGCTATAATATTCTCCCTTTCATTAATAGCCTGTTCTAATTCAGGTGTAATGGATTTTGATAACAGCTCCCTTTTCATACTGCCGGATGCTGCAACAAATTGATCTTTATCCGATATTGCAATAATGTGCCCGGTTGTCTGTGCCAGGGAATCAGCATACTGCTTAGCAAATAATCCCAGTTCTCCAATAGGTGAATATTTCTTGAGTATGATTTCTCCTTCTCTGTCAGTAAAAATTTCAAGCGGATCTCCTTCTCGTATACGTAATGTGCGCCGAATTTCTTTGGGGACAACAACACGTCCCAGATCATCTATTCTCCTAACGATTCCTGTGGCTTTCATATTTTATTCCTCCATCTTGCATGATAATCATAATGTGGTACTTATGGTTATTATTGTTTGTCAAAAGGAAGAATTTATACGTTCAGAAGCAATTTAAGTAAAATTTTTATATTTTATGGATTTAATACCTTACCTCCAAAAGGAATAAACCTTCTGGATTTACGGTTTTTCCTGCCAGCTGCCTGTCTTTTCCCTTAAGTATGTTAAGTACATCCTCCGGTTTCCTTTTTCCCTGTCCTACTTCTATTAAGGTGCCTGTTATAATCCTGACCATATTATAAAGAAATCCATCTCCGGTTATGGCAATACGTACTTCTTCCAAGTTTTTTTTATATCTGGCATTTTCCACTTTATATATTTTTATATTCTTTATTGTTCTGACCGTAGACTTACCGTCTTTTCTGTCAGTAGAAAATGCCTTAAAATCTAAAGTACCGGTTAAATAAGCCGCAGCTTTCTCCATAGAATCCGTATCAAGACTTTCCGTTACATGTAAAGTATACTTTCTGGTAAATACAGGCTTAACATCGCTCACACTTATCCGGTACTCATAAGTCTTAGCTTTGGCAGAATAACGGCTGTGAAATTCCCCGTCCGTTTCTATCAGATCTATCACTTTAATATCCTCCGGCAGTAAGGTATTAATTTCTTTCTTCATATCCTCCGCTGAAATACCTGAGGTGCAATAAAAGTTGGCAACCTGCCCCAAAGCATGAACACCTGCATCCGTTCTTCCGGAGCCGATTACATTAATATCTTCTCCCAAATAACCGGATATACAATCCTCCAATACACTTTGAATGGACCTTTTCCCTTTGGTATTATTGAGTCTTTGCCAGCCTGCATAACCGCTTCCGTCATACTCTAATATTAATCTTAGATTTCTTTTATTATTACTTTTAGCAGTTTTATTATGCATTTTAACTCCCATTATCTAATTAATTAAAATTTATGCATTAAACATTACTTTTTCACTGTTAAACGCCCTGGTAATTAACACGGTTAGAAAAACGGCAAGGAGCAGCGTTCCGCCGATGGTAGCACCGAATTGAGGCAAAGTCAATTCTCCCACTAAAATGTTTTGTATGGAAATGGCACTTCCGTAAACCGGAATTGCAAATGAACTTAGTGCTTTTTCTTCATTTCCGGAAAACATGGTAGCCATACCTGCTACAATTACAACAATCAGAATGGGCGTTACATAGGCTGCGGCTTCTTTTGCGGTTTTTGCTAATACGGCCGCAAGCGCTACTACCGAAACATACAAATAAACCATAACAATTAAGATAGCAAGGAGCTCCGCTGCCTGGATAGCTGAAAATTTCAGACTTAATCCCTCCATGGAATCCTCACCTAAGTTTTTTAGCATAACCGGCATGGCAGCTATCATGGAAACTGCGTATACGGCCGCAGAAAGGCTTGCAAGGATGGAAATGGAGATTAATTTTCCTACTACGATTTCTCTCCTTTTTAAAGGTGTTAATAGCATGCTCGCCATGGTTCCACGCTCTTTTTCACCAGTGATGGCATCAATACCAAGGCTCATGGCTCCCTGGAATAACATAAATGTAATTAAATAGGGTAATAAGGTCCCAAATATTTTTCCGGTAGCTTTTTTCTCATCTACAATCACAGAGGTTGAAGGATCCACATCCGTGTGAAATACAGTCAGTTGGTTAACATTTCCAAATCGTTCCTTTAAAAGTTTTTGTTCATATGCAGTTAAAACAACATTTACAAAATTTTCTCTGGCAGCATTGGAATAGTCTTCTGAAGTGTTATAATAAGTTTTAACTTCCGGAATCGTATTACTTTTCTTATACGCATTTACCTTGTTTAAAAAATCCTCTTCAAACACTACTAATAGGTCCGTATTACCATTTAATATGCCCTCTTTTACCTTTGTTAAGTCTGCACCGGGTTTCAGATACTTTATCGTTGCCTCCAGCTTGGAGGAAGTAATTATATCTTTAAAATCCTCAGGAACATTCTGGATGTAGATCGTGGAGACATGTTTATTAATATCATTCATCATGGCAGTTTGCATTTGCCCCAGAAAGTAATAGATACCAATAATTAAAACCGCAGGCAATATAAATAAACTGATAATTAATTTTTTATCTGTAAATACTCTGGTCATTTCCTTTTTAATAATTTGTTTTGCTCCGAACATACGAAACCTCCTCTTTGTTATATTCTTTATAAAGTTCAAAAAATGCATCTTCCAAATCTTTTGTTTTCGTAGAGGTAAGAATCTCAGAAAGTGTTCCATCCATAACTTTTTTACCGTTTATAATAATACCAATACGGTCGCAGAGTTTTTCTGCTTCGGACATAATATGCGTGGAAACAATCACCAGTTTTCCTTCCTGTTTGAGTAATTTCAGGTAATCGGTAACACTTCTTGCCGTCACGATATCAAGTCCATTGGTAGGCTCATCAAAGATTACTACTTCCGGGTCATGGGCAAGGCTTACCGCAATGGATGCTTTTTGTTTCATACCCGTTGATAATTCGTCAATCTTTTTATCCTGAAAATCTTTAATTCCAAAATAATCAAATAACATTTCTCTTCTTTTCTCTATTGTTTTCTCATCCATGCCATGCAGTCTGCCAAAGAAATTAAACATATACTTTGGTGAAAACTGAGGATCCAGTTTTATTTCGTTGGTCAAAAATGAAATTGATTTTCTTACATTTTCCGGTTCTTTTATGGTATCATACCCACATACGGTAACTTCACCGGCTGTTGGTTTTAATAATGTGGCAACAAGGCGCAGAGTTGTGGTTTTACCGGCTCCATTCGGTCCGAGCAAACCGTATATTTCACCTTTTCGCGCTGTCAGGCTGATATCATCCACTGCCTTTTTCATATTTTTCTTTGTTTTTTGCTCTGCCATTTGTTTTTTAGTTAATTTATAAACCTTAGTCAGATTTTTTATTTCTATCATATTAAACACCCATTGTATAACACATCTGCAGGCAGATGTATTACTGCCACATTATAAAATTTGAAACAAGTTTCTATGTGAAACAAATTTCTATGTGAAACAAGTTTCACAGATTGAAATAATCTCATGCGGCATCCTTTCTTTTATTTATTTTCTTTCAACCTAGCTCCCATTCCGACATCACCTTCCGGCAGATGATTTATTGCCTAACAAAAGCCTTACGCAACATGTCGTTTATCGGCCGTAATGTTCAGGAGAAATACTAAACTCCCATCTATCGTTATTTCACTTTTACATGGATAGATTAAACCCAGTGTCACCCTTTGTCAATCTGAGATTCATTAGTATTATCTTAGAATTCTATTAAAAAGTTAAAGCACGAATCTTTTTAATAGAGTTTTAATATGCTATAATAATTATTAAATTTTTGGATCATTACGAAAGTAATATTATGTATGGTTTACTATGAAACCGATACTGTTTTGCCTGATAGGATTAGGTTGTCAAAAGCCATACGAATAATTAACTTTCGTCAATTTGCACATCTACACTTCTACATTAGCGGGATACTGAATATAGTTCGATGAGCAACTGTATGAAGTCGTTGGTACTTAGGTCCTGTATTTTAGGACCTTATGTACCACTATGTATTTCATCCAAGCGAGAGCATGATGCGAATGAACTATAATTCTGTATCACGTAATCAAGAAATAAAACTGTGCAAATTGATGAATCATAATTTAAATCCTAATAGAATTTTAGGTAATTGCGAAACTCACATATTGTATCTATATACCATACAATTAATACAATTTCAGGGCTGAATTTTGCCCATAGGGCAACTGAAGCTCTGAAATTCGTATCAATTGTATGGTATATTCAGAAAACTATATAGTTTCGCAATTGCCTATAATAGAATTTAAGTGAAAGGAGCACTAAATTGAATATAATTCAGGAATTGGATGATGCAATTTTATTATATGTATTAAATCATCTTCACTCACCTTTTATGGATAAGTTTATGATTTCCATTACCACCTTAGGTAACTCCAGGTTTATCTGGATTGTTATAACCTTTTTTCTTCTCCTTAATAAGAGAACCAGATGCTGCGGAATTGTACTAACTGTTGCCTTATCCGTCGAATGCGTTCTGGGTGAGGGTCTTCTGAAACAAATATTTGGGCGGGCCAGACCTTTTATTCGTTTTCCGGATATAAAACTTCTGATCAATAAACCTGGCTCTTATTCATTTCCTTCCGGGCATACCATGTCATCTTTTACTGCTGCCACCGTTATTTTTCATGCCGGTAAATATGCCGGTATACCCGCCTATCTGCTTGCCGGTCTTATTGGTTTTTCCAGAGTGTATTTATTCGTCCATTATCCTACCGATGTTTTAGCAGGTGCTGTTTTTGGCATTGTGACCGCATTTATGGTAATCTGGCTGGTAAAAACAATAGGGTTAAATGCAAAATTTGCGTAAACCGGAAGAAACACCGAGTTTCTCCAATTCGCGTACTATTCGAATTATTGCAAACAAGCTTGAAATTCTCACTTTGCTTTTACGTAAATGAAAAAGCTCCCTGTAATATAGGTTATAGGGAGCTTTTCGTATTTATTATTGGTTTCTGGCTGAACTGAGATTTGTAAAACATATGTTTTCAATCACCGTTTGTTGTATTATCCTTTGTCTCAGCAGTATTCTCTATTGTATCTTTTGTATTCTCCGAAGAAGTATCCTTTGATGAGGATTCAAACTTTATCTCGTTCCACACCTTATCATTAATATCAATCTTAAAGTCGGCCGCCCAATCTTCATATAGCTTCTTAAAGGTTTCATCCTGTCTTTTCGCAATGATTTCTTCTTTTTTTCCAAGGTTGCATCTTCATTATAATCGCTTACGCAGTATAAGATATGATAACCATATTCGGTTTCCACTATATTACTGAATTCACCGGTCTTTAAAGCAAAAGCAGCATCTTCAAATTCTTTTACCATTTCACCCTTGCCAAAAGTATATTCCACATTGGAATCTTCCGTATTTGCCTCAGCAAAATTATAGAAATTATCAGTTTTTTTGGCCTGCTTTAATAAATCTTTTGCTTTCTTATAAGCTTTTTCCTTTTCTTTATCTGTCATAGGAATCTTTTGACCGTCGGTATCCGTTTTTGTTGTAAGTACTAATATATGCTGAATGGTTATCTGTTTTGCGTCTTCATCGGAAACATCCGTATCCACATTCATGGTGGATGCGTCATAAACTTTTTCATATATCATATTATCGCGGTAAAACTTCTGGACAAGCTCCAGGGTCAGGCCATAACGTGTTTTATCTTCATCGGTTATTCCGGCAAACAGAGCCTGTGCGTTTTCCTTAATTTGAGCTTCGTCTTCTTCCGTGATTTCCGTTTTATACTTTTCCGCCTGAGCGCAGGCAATCTTCGTCTGTGCTATCATATTCATTATTTCCTGCTTTGCCATATCTCCAAAGCTTTGTCCGTTAAAATCATAGGTCCAGATCTGGTCACCAAAATAGGATTCATATTGAGCCTTAATATACTGGAAATAAATCATGGCTTCACTGTAAGTTACTTCGTCTTTTCCGATTTTGACAACTACTTTTTTTAAAGTATCTTCGTCTACCGGAGTTGCAGTAACCGTATCTGCTTCTATCGTACTTCCATCACCGTTATCCGCAGTTACCGCATTATTTGGTATTTCTTTTTGTTTTTCCCCTGTGTTCTTAGTACAGGCTGTTGAAGTTAAAACCAAAGCAGCCAGTAAGTTTAAAATGATTAATTTCTTTATCCTTTTTCTCATGGAAACTCCTATTCATCCGCAACTGCGGTATTTTCTTCCTGGTAAATCAATATTGTGTCTCACTTATCTCTTTGATATTATAAATTATTTTTCTTCCTCTAACAATAATTTTAAATCACCCAGAAGATTTTTCACATGTTCAAATAAGCTTATTACATCCATTTTACCTGCCTTACCAGGTTTCTTTAAAGAATAAATAAAGTAAGGATTTGCCTCCGGTACCAGCTTTAAGGAGGGTTTATATTTCTCTATCAGTTCCGGAATTTTCTCTACCTTTAGTTTTGCTTTATTATACATAACCAGTTTAATTTCTTCATTCCGATAAACCAGGGAGGTAACAGAAGCGCTATGGCAAATGGATTTAATATAAGCAATATTTAATAAATTATTTACAGAGGTTGGCATATCTCCGAAACGGTCCAATAACTCCTCCTGCATATCCAGTAACTCTTCTTCATTTTCAATTTCCGCAATTCGCTTATATACATCCAGCTTCTGGAATTCACTTTTAATATAGGTGGCTGGGACAAATGCATCAATATCCATATCAACCATAGTATCAAAGGTCTCTTCTTCTTTTACCTCACCTTTCATGGCACGAATGGCATCATTTAACATCTTACAGTAAAGATCATAACCCACCGCTTCCATATGACCGCTCTGCTGGGCACCCAATAAATTACCGGCACCGCGGATTTCCAAATCACGCATGGCAATTTTAAACCCGGAGCCTAATTCCGTGAATTCTTTAATAGCCTGCAGCCTCTTCTCAGCCACTTCCTTTAACATCTTATCCCTTTTATACATTAAAAAGGCATAAGCGGTACGGTTGGAACGCCCTACCCGGCCTCTTAGCTGGTACAGCTGGGATAGACCTAAGCGGTCTGCGTCATCAATAATCATAGTATTTACGTTGGATATATCAAGCCCGGTTTCAATTATCGTGGTAGATACCAAAACATCGATTTCTCCGTTAATGAAATCAAACATAATCCGTTCCAGTTCCCTTTCACTCATCTGACCATGGGCAAAGGATACATTCGCTTCCGGTACCAGCCTCGCTATTTTTCCTGCTACCTCATCGATACCGTTAACCCGGTTATAAACGTAATATACCTGACCGTCCCTTGCCAATTCCCTGTTAATGGCCTCGCGGATAATTTCTTCATTGTGTTCCAACACATAGGTCTGAATCGGCATTCGGTCTACGGGAGGTTCATTTAATACACTCATATCCCTGATACCGATTAGACTCATATGAAGAGTTCTTGGAATGGGAGTTGCTGTAAGGGTTAATACATCCACATCTCCTTTTAACTGCTTGATCTTTTCTTTATGGGTTACCCCGAAGCGTTGTTCTTCATCAATAATTAACAATCCAAGATTCTTAAACTGTATATCCTTTGAAAGTACCCGATGGGTTCCGATTAAGATATCCAGGTTCCCTTTTCTAAGCCGTTCTATAACCGCTTTCTGCTGGGCAGCCGTCTTAAACCGGGACAACATGTCAATACTAATGGGAAAATCCATCATCCTTTGCACAAAGGTATTATAATGCTGTTGGGCTAATATGGTGGTAGGCACTAAGAATACCACCTGTTTGCCGTCAGAAACCGCCTTAAAAGCGGCACGGATGGCTATCTCCGTCTTGCCGTAACCAACGTCCCCGCAGACCAACCGATCCATAATTCTCTTACTTTCCATATCACTTTTGGTTTCTTCAATCGCGCGAAGCTGGTCGTCTGTCTCCTCATAGGGAAACATTTCTTCAAACTCTTTCTGCCAAACGGTATCAGAACCAAACTGAAAGCCCTCTTTCGCCTGGCGGGTGGCATATAATTCAACCAGTTCCCTGGCAATTTCTTTAACAGCACCCTTCACCCGGGTTTTGGTATTTTTCCATTCCGGCGAATTTAGCTTATTTAACTTTGGCTTTTTGGTATCCGCCCCTGCATATTTTTGTATCACATCAAGGCCTGTTGCCAGTATATACAACACGCCACCGCCGCCGTATTCAATTTTAATATAGTCTTTTATTACCTTATCTACTTCGATTTTCTCAATACCACGGTAAACTCCAAGACCGTGATTTTCATGAACAACATAATCACCTACATTTAAATCAGTAAAACTCTGTATCTTTTTGCCGTCATATTCCTTAAGTTTTCTCTTTTTTTTCTTCTCAGCTCCGAAAATATCGCTTTCCGAAATAACCACTAAATTTATTAAGGGGTATTCGAATCCACGGTGAAGACTTCCGTAGGTAACCATAATTTCGCCTTTTTGAATAACCCTGTCCATATCCTCACTATAAAAGGCATTTAGGTCATGATCCCTTAAATCTTCACTGAGCCGGTTCGCTCTGGTTCTGGATACGGATAATAAAAGGATGCGGTAACCGCTTTTTTTCCATTTCTGCAAATCTTTTACCAGAATATCAAAGTTATTATTATATGGATTTACCGATCGTACGGTAAAGTCCCATCTTCCTTTTATGGTAAAAAAGTTTGCTTTATAGTCCATGGTACTAAGTAAAAGTGTTGTCTTATGATTCAGATTTGTCAAAAGTTCCTTATAACCATAGATTACATCGCTCTGACCGGGAAGAATATAGCCTTTTTCGATTCTTCCAATCATTCCTTCTCTGAATTCTGTTTCTACTGCTTCTCCTTTTTCCTGTATCCTGCTGGGCTCATCGATATAAATCACGGAATTTTCACTGTCAAAATAATCAAAAAAGAAACCGTATCATCATAAAAATACTTAATATAGCTGTCAATTCCAACAGAACCCTGGAAACTCTCCAGATTTTCTTTAAACTCTTCAATAATATCCTGAATTCTTGCAGCTTCTTCCGTTTTCTTCTGTTCTCTCAGCTTCTTTACATATTCTTTTTTCTCATCATCGATTTTTTTAATTCCCAGTAACATTCTGTTCTGATCTAATATCATTTCTGCTGCGGGATAAATTCTTAAACTATCGATTCGTTCAATGGACCTTTGACTGCTGATGTCAAAGGAACGTATGGAGTCAATCTCATCGCCCCATAGCTCAATGCGGTAGGGACAATCTTCCGTGGGCGGAAAAATATCCAATATTCCCCCCTGACCGCAAATTCTCCGGGCCTTCTACCTGTCCCTGCCGCTCATAACCCAGATGGATTAAATCTGCCTGTAACTTAGTTAAATCAAGGTTTCCTGCTTCCTTTAAAGTAATGACTCTTTTCTTAATAAAGTCGAGAGGAAGTATTTTATCCATACCACCATCCAGTGTTGTTATAACCGTAACAGGCTCCTTTTCGATTAAACGTCTTAGTATTTTCAGACGGTCTCTTACGATTGCATTACCATGAATATCTGCACTGTAAAAAATGATATCTTTAGCAGGATACAAATAGACATTTTTGTCATACAACTTATAATCTTCGTATATTTCTTTCGCTTTCATATCATTATAAGTTATAATTAACTTCCACAGGTAGCCTTCACTTAAACCGCTGATGAGATGACATTTCTGCGAGTCAATACAGCCGGTTACCTGAACCGGTGTGTTTTTTAATTTTAAATTGTCTTTTATGTCATTAAACTCTTTTAATTCCTTCAGAGGGGTAGTAAAGGTCTTCAAACTGTTACCTCCTTTAATCTGGTTGTTTGGATTTAAGTAATTGTCTCCATTACTTTCTATTATAGATGTTCATGGCTGATTCCATTCCATCTTTTATGATAGATTTTACAGCCTCAGAGGACTTCTTAATGGCATCCCGTATGATAGGCTGCTCCTCCTCTTTAAAACGGGAAAGTACATAATCAGCCAGGTCCCATCCCGCCGGCTTATCTCCAACGCCCACTTTTATCCTTGGAAATTCCTGGGTGCCCAGATGATTAATAATACTTTTGATGCCATTATGCCCACCGGCACTTCCTTTGGCTCTAAGACGGAGTTGTCCTGCATCCAGACTGATATCATCGTAAATAACAATAACTTCCTGGGGCTTTACTTTATAAAAGTCCACCAGTTCCCTGACACTTTCTCCGCTTAAATTCATAAATGTCTGTGGCTGTGCCAGAACAACCTTCTCACCTTCAATGTAACCCCTGCCGCATATTGCTTTATGTTTTTTAAAATCCAAGGGAATATTATAATCATCCGATATACGGGTTATAACATCAAAACCAATGTTATGCCTGGTTGCCTGATATTCTCTGGTTGGATTTCCTAATCCTACTATAATGTACATTTTTTCTGCCTTTCTGATTCTTGTGTATGTTATGAAAGAACCTAGGTATCTGCAATAATGATTTAAACTGATTTTCAAACTTCGGAAAAAAGCGCTTATTATACCATGTATCCGATTATGACGAACCTGAAGAGGAAGCCGCAGCTGCCCCTGCCGCACTGGAAGCTGCAATAATCATGGCTGTCTCCTGTGCTATAACAATACTGGTTAAACTATTGGCAATCGTTAACGTCATGGAACTTTTCTGCATATCAGTAATATATTCGGAAGCCACTAAAGCAGCCGCATACATGGCTCTTTCATGTTTGGTCATAGACCATCTGCCGAATCCCTTTTTCTCAATTAATACCTGATACACATCTTTTATTTCTTCAGTTATCTTATCCACATCCTCAGTAATCAATACTAAGATTCCCAAGGAAGCTAATTCTTTGTATTTACTTAATTTACAACCTTTAAGGGATAATTCGTCATAAATCTTTTTGGTACGGCCGCATTTTATATCTGCCGCTTCTTCTCCTAACGTCAATACATGGGTTAATGACTGGAGGACGTTGCTTGCACCAAAATCATCCTTTAAATATTCATAACAGGTTTCCATTTCACGGATCGCCTGATCCACGGATAAATCCGTTAATGACAACATGGCTGCATATCCGTAATCATCTGTTGAAGTCAGAAATCTATGTTTTTTCTTCATGGCATCATAAAATTCTTTTGCTCTTCTTACGACAGGTTCACTATCTATAACATATGGCTGCTTTGCTATGGAAAATGCGGCTAACGTTAAATAAGGAGATCCGTAAAAGCCTTCTTTCTTTAATTCACCGTAAATGCGAAAACTGCGTTTAAACAACGCCTCCGGTTCCGAATCAAGGGACAATAAAACAGCCAATGGGAAAAATGTAGTTTCTTTAAAAGAAGAAAACAGTCCCGTATTCTCTTTAATGATTTCTTTTGCCTGTTTAATTGCCTGAACGTTCACAGGCAGGCCTGTATTCGTATATAAAAGGGCTCCCAGACAATGCATCATGGCATAATCCCACTTAAAATTCTTACGTAAGGTCTGATAGTTATCCGCAAATAAATTACATTTATCCTGTAAGCTATTTAACATATTTCACTCCATTTCTGCGCAAACCTTAATTAAGCTAAAAATAGGCGCACGATTACGCCGCACATAATAAATACTATATGTACAGCGTAATTTTTTTGTTAATCAATATTATAATCTAATAGTAAATTTATAGCAATAAGTTTTTGGACAGGATTAAATAGCAGTTATATAAATTATTCCACTCTTTGATGCCACATAATTATATATGTAAAAGAAAAATTACCTAAAAACGAAATTTATTCTTTATAGGATACATCACTCATAACATAGTTTTTAATAAATTCTTCATTCTGAAATTCATCATCCCTTTTATGGCCTTTAAAATCTTTCTCCGATTTCAGGAAATAATCATAAGTAGAAATACTTTTTCCATCAGAAGTCAATGGATCATCCCAGGTACAATCTACGTTATACCATTTGCCGTCTAATTGTACTATATTCCAGCCGTGGCTGTCTTTATTTCCGGTTCCGGTTATAATGCGGCAGGGTATTCCCGCCTCAGTAAACATTTTATAAGCAATACTCATATATCCCTGACAAGTGGATCTTTTGTTTATTAAATTATCATAAGCAGAATAGTTTTCCGTATCCGTATCATAAGAAGCATTTTGAATAATATAATCATGTATCTTTTTAATTTTTTCATAATCAGTTTTTTTATTAAGCTCCCATTTCTCAAACAGCTTTTTAATTGTTTCATCTACCTGTAAGGTTTCTTTTGCAGTCTCATTATACTCAAATTCATAGGTAACGGTAAGAACATTGCCAAACCCTACAATATGAGCATAAATACTGTTGGTTTTATATCTTAAGTAATCATAATCACTTGAAGTTCTTTTATCATCTATTTCATAAACCATATCAATGGCGTCTTCCGTAAACCACTCCATATTCTCTACCTTGCCGACAAAACGGAGTTCAATTTCCGTTAATCCATCCAACATGGCATTCCGCACATCATTAACAAAAATTTGTTCATTTCCGGTTTGATCCGCATAACCGGTAAAGAACAGCCAATCCGTTAAATGATACCTGTTATTAACGGTATAAAGAATCAGAATTAAGAAAATTAATGAAAACAGAAACTTAAAAAATTGTCTCATAAACCATCTCCTTTTTTCATTATCTCTTTTTTCTCATTATCTTCTCTACTTATCTATAATCAAAACTCTTTGTAAGAATTTTTATTTCTAAGAATTTTTATTTCTGGATATTTTATTTCCAGGATTTTTATATCCAGGATTATTATTACCCGTTTAATTACACTATTTTCTTATTCTATCTTATCGCACTTATATACCTTATAATTAGTTTAATTACCATTATACTCTACTACTATATTAGTCTGCAATCAATAAATGTAAAAGGAGTATCTTAAATGCCCTTTACAGTCAATTAAGATACTCCCCTCATTTTTTACTACATTTCCTTTTCTTCAAATTCTTCCGCCGCAATTTCATAGCTTTCCAGAATTATTTTTTGAATTTTATCCCTTGTTTCCGAATTAATTGGATGTGCGATGTCGCGATACTCCCCGTCACCTGCTTTTCGGCTGGGCATTGCAATGAATAATCCTTTTTCGCCTTCGATTACTTTAATATCATGTACTACGAATTCGTTATCCATTGTAATTGATACGACCGCCTTCATCTTTCCTTCTTTACTCACCTTGCGTACACGCACGTCTGTTATCTGCATTGTGTAGATCCCCCTTTAATAATATTTATCTTTTTGTTATTGTCTAAAGTATATATCTTTCATTTTTCTCTACTACTATTTTGATATTTCCCGGTTCCCCAATATGGGTTGTATTAACCCTAATCGTATCCCGGCTTTCTACTATGCAATTCTCTATATAAGTGTTGTCCCCAATATATACATCATTTAATATGATGGAATTTTTAATGGTACAGTTGTTGCCTATATAAACTTTCTTAAACACAATAGAATTTTCAACTACTCCGTTGATAATACTTCCGCTGGAAATAATACAGTTTTTTACTGAAGACCCCTGATTATACTTTGCAGGCGGCAAATCGTCAATTTTAGAATAGATGTCCGGATATTCCTTAAAAAAATAGTCCCTGACGTCTTTCTTCAAGAAGTCCATATTTGTCTTATAATAAGAATCTACGGTTGCTATGTTACTCCAATACGTATCCATCTCATATGCATATATTTTCTTCAGATTTTTATAACGAATCAAAATATCTTTCACAAAGTCATAACGGTCTTCTTCTGCCGACATTTCTAAAAGCTCAATTAACAATCTTCTTCTTATAACATAAATACCTATGGAAACGGTATTAGCAGCTGTCATAAGTGGTTTTTCTTCAAATTCAATTATTCTTCCATCTTCATTTGTACTAATAACACCAAATCTGCTTGCATCCTCTCCTTCTATTAATTGTTTACTTACCACCGTGATATCTGCTTTTTTATTAATATGATATTCCAGCACTTTATTATAATCCAGCTTATAAACACCATCACCGGATGTAATTACTACATAAGGTTCATGACTATTCTTCAGGAAACTGAGATTCTGATACATGGTATCTGCGGTTCCACGGTACCAGAAACTGTTATCTGCCGTAATGGTTGGAGTGAATACGAATAATCCCCCCTGTTTTCTGCCGAAATCCCACCATTTTGAGGAATTCAGATGTTCGTTTAATGATCTGGAATTATACTGTGTGAACACAGCTACTTTCTGTATATGGGAATTGGACATATTACTTAATGCAAAATCAATGCAACGGTAACTCCCTGCAACCGGCATGGCAGCTATCGCTCTTTTACCCGATAGTTCCCTCATTTTATTACTGTTACCGCCGGCTAATATGATTCCTACTGCTCTCATTGCTTACCACCTGCCTTAATCAATGTTTCGCCTCCGGAAAGGATTCCGTCCGGGTAATCTTCCATTGTGGTTAAACCTGAAATTGCCGTATTCTTACCAATTTTAACATGGGGCGGTATTACTGATTTTTCCGCTATGGTAACGAGTCCATACGAATAAATTGACGGTTCTTTTTTGTTTGGAACTTCTTCCCCGATACCAAGTTCGGAATATGCTCCGACTTTTGCACCTTCTGCCACTATGGATTTATGAATGACAGCCCCGTCCTCTATTATGGTATCCTTCATTATAATGGAATCTCTTACCACAGCTCCTGTACCGATATAAGTACCGGAACCGATAACGGAGTTATACACTTCACCATAAATTTCAGCACCGTCACCGATAATTGCCCTATTGATTACTGCAGTATCTGCTATGTATTGGGGTAGTATGGTATCACCTTTGGTATATATCTTCCAGAACTCTTCATATAAATTAAATACCGGTACCAGGTCAATTAATTCCATATTAGATTCCCAGTATGACCCCAGGGTTCCGACATCTTTCCAATATCCATTGTATTCATATGCAAATATCCGATCTCCCCGTTCATGACAGTAGGGTATTATGTGCTTACCAAAATCACAGCCCTTTTGTTCGGATAAGGTAATCAGAGCTTCTTTTAAGATACTCCAGGAGAAGATGTAAATTCCCATAGATGCTAAGTTACTCCTGGGCTTGGGTGGTTTTTCCTCAAAATCGATTATCCTGTTTTCATCATCGGTAATAACTACTCCGAAACGGCTGGCTTCTTCCATAGGTACGGGAATTGTGGCTAAGGTAATATCTGCCTTATGCTGCTTATGAAAATCCAGCATCGACTCGTAATCCATCTTATAGATATGGTCTCCTCCCAAAATCAGGACATATTCCGGGTTATAATATTCCATATATTCAAGATTTTGATAAATGGCATTCGCCGTACCGGTATACCACTCGCTGCTGTTACATTTTTCATGAGGAGGCAGAATAGATACGCCGCCGATATTACGGTCCAGATCCCAGGGTATCCCTATCCCAATATGGGTATTCAGTCTTAAGGGTTGATATTGGGTTAATACTCCTACGGTATCCACACCTGAATTGATGCAATTGCTTAGTGGAAAATCTATAATTCTGTATTTTCCGCCAAATGCCACCGCAGGTTTAGCAAGATTCGAAGTAAGGACACCAAGCCTAGAACCTTGTCCGCCCGCAAGAAGCATAGCAATCATTTCTTTTCTAATCAAGCAATCACCTCCTATTGTTTATTTTGACATCATTATACCATTCTTTTACATAAATGTGAATAAATTTTACAAATATTTTAAAATTAATTATTCTTTTTTTAGCATTATACCTAATTTTACTCTAAATTTACTTAATAAATTAATTCATAACTTTATAAAAAATATTTGCTACCGACAGGTAATTCTGAAAAATTAATAATAAATCATACTTCTGTTACTTTGTATGCATTGAGCCAAGTTACAATAACCAAATTTTATCATATCTTGTTGGTATGCTGAATTTTTTAATTGTATTTTTATAGGAAATGATTATAATAGCTTATAGATAAAAATATATAAATAAGGCTATTATAAAAGAAGAGTTATATTTATTGTTAATAGTTAATACAAAATAATCAATTAAGATAGGAAGTGCAATTTTATGTATCATATCAATTTTAGCAATCCCATTAAGGTACATTTTATAGGTATTGGCGGCATCAGTATGAGCGGCCTGGCCGAACTTTTACATACGATAGGTTTTAATGTAGTTGGCTCTGATGCAAAAAAGAGCAAAATAACCGAAAATCTGGAATCCTTAGGTATCACAGTTTTTTATGGCCAAAGGGCTTCTAACATTACTACGGATTTAGATCTGGTAGTTTATACCACCGCTGTAAAAGAATCAAATCCGGAATACCAGGCCGTGATACAGGCAGGTATACCGATCATGGACCGAGCTGAGTTATTAGGACAGGTAATGTTAAATTATACGGATGCTATAGCCATATCCGGTACTCACGGTAAAACTACCACCACCTCTATGCTGTCTTTAATTTTATTAGAGGCAAATTTAGATCCTACCATATCTGTTGGCGGAATCTTAGATAATATCAACGGCAATATACGAATCGGCCGTTCCGAACACTTCATAACAGAGGCCTGCGAATATACAAACAGTTTTCTTAAATTTAACCCAACAAAAAGTATTATCTTAAATGTGGAGTCCGAACATCTGGATTTCTTTAAAGATTTGGATGATATTCGTCATTCCTTCCGCCTGTTTGCAGAAAGGCTTCCAAAGAACGGTCTTCTGGTTATTAACGGAGATATTGAAAACGTTTCTTACTTTACAAAAGATCTTCCCTGTTCCTTTATGACTTATAGTATCAATACATCCTCTGACCCTGTTCCCGGAACTGCCGCTCATTATACCGCAGCCAATATTCAATATGATTCCTTAGGTCATGGCCATTATGATTTAATGGAAAATGGGAAACGATTAACCCATATCGAACTAAATGTAATCGGTATTCATAACGTATCCAATTCTTTACCTGCCATTGCCTTGGCAAGAAGTTTAAACATCTCTCTGGATGTTATTAAGAAAGCATTGTATTCCTTTACAGGAACCGAACGCCGTTTTCAATACAAAGGAGAAATTGGAGGAGTAACCATTATTGACGACTATGCACATCATCCCACTGAGGTGGTAGCTACCTTAACGGCAGCGAAAAATTATCCCCATAAAACCACATGGTGTGTATTCCAGCCTCATACCTATACCAGAACAAAAGCTTTCCTGAAAGAATTCGCCTCTGCCCTTTCCCTTGCTGATAAAATCGTGTTAGCTGATATTTATGCGGCAAGGGAAAACAATCCGGGAGACATTTCTTCCAAGGATTTACAGGATGAACTCATAAAAATTGGTAAAGATGCATACTATCTTCAAAGTTTTGATGAAATTGAAAATTTTTTATTACAAAATTGTAATAACGGTGACCTGTTGATAACTATGGGCGCCGGAGACGTTGTAACCATAGGAGAAGCACTCTTAGGTATATAGTTATCCACATTATCCACAACCTTATCAACAATTTCCCTGTGATAAGGCTGTGGATTTTTTAGTTCACATAATAATTCTTTACAATACTGGTAACATGGAACAAGAATAATTGATTTTTATTGTTTTCTACTTAATTTTACATTATTTTACATATTTCACATCGCCTGTTATCCACACTATCCACATTATCCACATTAACTGCCTCAGGAATATTTCCAGGAAAATAGCCTATTTCCTTATAATCTTACCTGTGATATAATTGCATGGCAAAGAGTATGCATGGCAAACTCTTGCGCCAAGCGTGGTCGGCAGGGCCGGCATATTCCATACACGCAAGTGCGCAGCCTGCCCTGAGGGCTTTATTATCTCATAAGACGCAATTTCTTATGAAATAAAGAAAGATAGTCCCCCTGTAATTAAAATGCGTACATAACGCGAAGATAGGAGTTAAGGCAATATGAGTACAATTATATTAAATTCTAACAGTGTTTCAGATATAACTATAATACCGAATCTATTTATCGATCAATTTATGCCCTCTGCCAACGGTTCTTATGTGAAGGTATATTTATATCTGCTTCGGTGTATAAACTGCCCCACTGATATAGAGATTTCAATTTCATCCATTGCAGACCGATTGGATGATACGGAAAAGGATATTATTCGTGCTCTGTGTTATTGGGAAAAGATAAATTTAATATCCCTCGTGCGAGGCTCCGATAATGATATTATTTCCATTACCATAAATGATATAAATAACTTGAATTTTAAAGATGCAGATCCGATTCAGGAAACAATTCAGGCAACAGTGGCGGCAATGACAAAAGAATCAAACGAAAAGATGGAACCGGCTTTGACTGACAGAAGTGAAACCATTCCGGGCAGAATATTTGAAAAACCCACATATTCGGAAGCCCAGATTAAACAGCTTACCGATACGGATGAAGTAAAGTGGTTATTAAATATTATTGAAATCTATCTGGACCGGCTGATTAAACCCATGGATCTCCAGTTAATTCTATACTTATATGAAAGTGTAGGATTCTCGGCTGAATTAATTATGTATCTGTATGAATATTGTGTATCCAAAAATAAAAAGAATCCCTCCTACATTGAGGCAGTCGCTCTTTCCTGGGCAGAAGAGGGTATCGATACGGTAGAAAAAGCAGAAGCAGCTACCGCCCTTTATAACAGTAATTACAATGCCGTTAATAAAGCATTTGGCTTAAACAGAGCTCCCGGTCAGATTGAAAAACAATTTATTAACAAATGGCTTAATAAATACGGATTTTCCATTGATATTATTGTAGAAGCCTGCAACCGTACCATATTGCAGACTCAGAAACCGGATTTTAAATATGCGGATAAAATACTGGAAAACTGGCATAAAAAAGGTGTTAAAGAACTATCACAGATATCCCATCTGGATGAAGAACATCAAAAGATTGCTGCTATTAAAGCAAATAATAAACCTGCTGCCCTTAATACCAAACCATCCCCGGGAAACCGTTTTAATGCTTTTCCTCAAAGAACCTACACCGATGAAGATTATTCTTCCATGGAACAGCGGTTATTACATAAACAATAAACAACTTAGGTAATTGAGAAACTATGTAGTTTCTCAATTATACCATACAATTAATACGAATTTCAGAGCTTCAGTTGCCCTCCGGGCAAAATTCAGCTCTGAAATTGTATTATAGCATGGTATATCGATATATTATTGGAGTTTCTCAATTACCAACAACCTATAGAGGAGGGTCCGATATGGCTTTAAAAAATTATCAGTATAATAAGATTTTAAGGGAATATGATATGAAACAGTTACAGAATAAACATGACCTGGATATTCGAACAGAAGAAGTCTATCGTATCATACCGGAGCTAAAGGAAATTGATGATGAGGTTGTAACCTGTGCGGTTTCCAGTGCGAAACTTCTTTTAATGGGTGACAATGAATCTTTACCGGGATTAAAAAAAATGACGGAGGAAGCTTCTGTAAAAAGAACTTCGTTATTAGTGAGACACGGGTATCCTGAGAATTATCTGCAGCCTACCTATCATTGCCCGGATTGTAAGGATACCGGTTATATCGGTAACGAAAAATGCCATTGTTTTAAACAGGCCATAGTAGATATCGTTTATTCCCAGTCCAACATAAAAACAGCAATTATGAGAGAGAATTTTGATACGTTCTCCTATGAGTATTATTCCGAGGATTACGTCGAACCGAGTACCAGAATGACACCCAGAGAAAATATTAAGAAAGTTGTAGAAGTCTGCCGGAATTATATTAACCAGTTTGATAAAGAATATAATAATCTCTTATTATACGGCAATACCGGTGTTGGCAAGACATTTCTGGCCAACTGCATTGCCAAGGAACTTTTAGACAGAGCTAATACGGTTATCTATCTTACTGCTTTCCAGCTATTTGATATATTAGAGAAAAATAAGTTTGGTAAAGGAGAAGATAATTTTGAATTCCAGAACCAGTTTGATTATATTTTGGATTGTGATTTACTGATTATCGATGATCTTGGAACGGAATTAAATAATTCTTTTGTAAATGTACAATTATATCTATGTATTAATGAACGTTTCTTAAGAAGAAAATCAACGATTATTTCAACCAATTTATCTTTGGATAATATTAATACAATTTACAGTGAACGCGTATTTTCAAGAATTGCAAGCAATTATGCTCTTCTTAAAATTGTCGGTGAGGATATTCGTCTTAAGAAATTATTTTAGAGTTACAGTTCAGCTACAAGGCTGAACTGTAACATTTTAGAGCCTAGTTTGCTATTTAGCCTTGACTTACTAAAAGGTTAATGGTATAACGTTAATGGACATTTTACCATACATATAACGACGGCATATTTCTCAATGCCATTGTTAATCAAATTTTATTGGAGGTCAATAGAATGCCGCAGCAAGAAAAAATATTTGAAACGATCCCAGTCGGTACTTTAGGTATCATATCTCTGGAAAGCAGTAAATCTCTGGGACAAAAAGTAAATGATTATATTGTGGATTGGCGTAAGGCAAGAGAAAGCGAACACACTTCTACAATTGCATTTGCAGGATACCAGCGTGATTCTTACCTTATTGATGCCGGCTGCCCAAGATTTGGTACCGGAGAAGCGAAAGGTGTAATCAGGGAATCCGTCCGTGGTACCGATTTATATCTGCTTTTGGACGTTTGCAATTACAGTTTAACTTATACGGTTTGCGGACATACCAACCATATGTCACCGGATGACCACTATCAGGATTTAAAGAGAATAATTGCAGCTGTAGGCGGTAAAGCCCGCAGAATCACTGTAATCATGCCTTTCTTATATGAGAGCCGTCAGCATAGACGCAGTTCCAGGGAATCCCTTGACTGTGCATTGGCTTTGCAGGAATTAACCAATATGGGTGTAGAAAGTATTATTACCTTTGATGCCCATGACCCACGTGTACAAAATGCTATTCCATTAAAGAGTTTTGAAACGGTACAGCCTACTTACCAGTTCATCAAAGCTTTATTAAAAAAAGTACCGGATCTTAATCTTGATGCGGAGCATATGATGGTTATCAGCCCCGATGAGGGCGGCATGAACCGTGCCGTTTATTTTGCCAATGTCCTGGGAGTGGATCTGGGTATGTTCTATAAACGCCGTGACTATACAACAATTATTAACGGCCGCAATCCAATTGTCGCACATGAATTCTTAGGTTCTGATGTAGAAGGCAAGGATATGTTAATCATTGATGATATGATTTCCTCCGGTGAGAGTATGATCGATGTTGCCAAAGAATTAAAAAGAAGAAAAGCAGGCAGAATTTTTGTAGCATCCACCTTTGGTTTATTCACCAATGGTCTCTCCAAATTTGATGAAGCATACGAACAGGGATTAATCTATAGGGTTTTAACAACAAACCTGGTTTACCAGACAGAAGAATTATTATCAAAACCTTATTATATTAATGTAGATATGAGTAAATATATTGCTTTATTAATTGATACCTTAAATCACGATTCCTCCATCAGTAAATTATTAAGTCCTACAGAAAGAATCCAGAATATTTTAAATAAATATAAGAAATAAACGAAAAGAAAACCTTACTTATATAAAATATAAGGATAGTTTTTTGAAAACCGTAAGAAACAAGCTTTGCGTGTTTCTCCGGTTCGCGTGCGCGTTCGAATTATTGCAAGCAAGCTTGCTAATTCTCACTTTGCTTTCGCGGAAATAAGACAAAAAACCGGATAGGATGAATAAAATTCATCCTATCCGGTTTTTTAATTCATTATACTATAGCTGGTTTGACTCAAATTTCAATTAACCGAAACCGGAATCTGGATTTCCGTTATATATTCATCCGGGTTTTTAGAATCCCATTCTCCTTTCAGGTATAATTCCCTTTGTGGGCCGGACATGGTATAGCCGTTTTCTTCAATCCATTTTGATAAGGCATTATAAGCTAAGCTTAAGGTCTGGTAAGAACCTTTATGAACAACACAGGCCATCTGTTTTACACTTTCTAAATTTCTGACCTTTATCCGGTCATTTCCTTCCAGATCTCCCATAATAGGTTCAATGATTTCTGCGTCTACCTTATCTTCCTTATAACCAGGGTCATAATAAATTACCATACAGGGCGGTACTGTTTTTACACCTTTTTTACCGAGATACTCTCCAAGTTCCATCCATAAATGTCCCTGTTCACTATAACTTGGTATAAAATCCCTGAGTCCTGCTACTTTTATCTCATCAATAGATTTTAATACAATATCATATTTCATAATATAATCCTCCTGTTCATACAACTTCATAAATGTTTCTATTCGGGTAAGTCTGGATTGTTCTTCTTCTAATTTACTTTTTATCTCGTTATACTTTAATTGTAAAAGAAGTTTAAGCGTATCTCCGGATTTGTGATTTAAAATCAAAGATATTTCATCCAGGGAAAACCCAAGTTCTTTGAGTGTTATGATGCGGTTTAACTTAGGCATCTGGGAAACGGAATAATAACGGTAACCGGTAAAGTTATCGGTAGTTTCCGGCCGCAGCAGCCCTATGGCATCATAATGCCTTAAAGCGGCAACCGTAACACGGTTTAATTTTGCAAAATCACCTATTTTGAACATAATCCATCACCTATGTGTACACATTTATTATTTATTAAGGCCTTACAGGTATGATAAACCTTAATGTAACAGGAGAGTCAATATAATTTTTTGATTTTTTTATTTTACTTTGTTTTCTTATTATCTTACGTTATTTTATTTATTTTGAGGGTGTTTTTTATCATCTACGGTTTTTACTCTTCCAGACTGTTTCCCTGGTTATCCCAGCTGTCTTCATCGCTCCATGAGCCGTCATCCTGGCTGTTAACATTGTCCCCATTATCGGATGGGTCTTCCCAGTCAGGCGGAGTTTCTTCCCCATCGCCGTCATTTGTTGTACCGCCATTATCATTCCAGCCATCCTCATCGGAATTTCCATCAGGGTTATCCGTAGTATCACCAGGATTCTCCACGGAACCATCTGAAGAATCTTCATTTCCGGTATCTGTTTCTTCACTTTCAAAACTATTCTCATTCGTCTGCTCTAACGTATCCTTAGTTTCTGCGGTATCTTTCGTTTCCACCGTCTCCTCTTCCACATCCTTAGGCCGGCCGTCTTCGTATGGAGTAAACTCTTTGCTTTCCAGGCCTTTATGAATAACGCTCATATATTGTTTCCAGATAGAGCCCGGAAATGTTGCACCGGACAACTCATTCGTTTCCTTTGGAATATCATATCCAACCCAGACCCCGGTGGTATAATAAGGAGTATAACCTACAAACCAGCCGTCTTTTTTATCATTGGTGGTTCCGGTTTTACCGGCACTTATCATTCCGTCAAGTCCCAGTCCGGCTCCGGTACCCCTTAAAATAACGCCGGTTAATACATCCGTCATCATTCTTGCCGCATTGGTATCATAGATTCTCTTCTTGGTTTTATTTTCATCTACCAGAACATTTCCCTGGGAATCCTCTATCCGGATAATACAGGTTGGTTGCCTGTAAACACCGTCATTTTCCAAAGCAGCATAACCTGAAGTTATTTCAAGCGGGCTCACACCTGTTGTAAAACCACCCAGAGAAGCCGCCGGATAATAATCATTTTCTTCTATTTTATTGAAATTCATATTTAAAAGATACGACAATCCTACTTTAGGGGTAAGCTCCTCGAATAACTTCCAGGCAATGGTGTTCTTTGATTTTTCTACGGCTTTTCTTATTGTAATCTTTCCTAAATAAGTTCCGTCGGAGTTGGATGGCCCGTCTTTAAATTTCTCATCCACTACCATATCGTCCGGATAATGTCCGTTTTCAAAGGATGGAGTATACACGATTAATGGTTTAATAGAACTTCCCGGCTGCCTGTAACTTTGGTATCCGCGGTTTAAGGTATAACCGGAGGCTTCCTGATACCTGCCGCCTACAATGGCAACTACCCTGCCTGTTTTGTTTTCTATGGATACTGCCGCACCCTGAAGTTTATAGATGCCCTCTTTATTCTTATCCGTAAAACCTTTCAGATTATCATCCACTGCTTTTTGCAGTTCTTTCTGTTTCTTTAAGTCGATGGAAGTATAGATACGGTAACCTGCAGTATATAAGGATTTCTGATACTGATTATAAAGTTCCGTATACTTTTCTTCATAATTCTTACGGTCTTCCTCACTGGAAAATTCATTCCTGAATTCAAAGCCCTCCTGTGCCATTAAAGCTCTTGTAGCACAGTAAAATACATAAGTTTCTACATAATTGTTTTTGCTGACCTTTTTTGTACGAGTTTAATCTCTTCGTTACAGGCAGCATCGTATTCTTCTTTACTGATCCAGCCGTCTTTTTCCATCTGAAACAGTATTCTGTCCCGTCGTTTTATGGTATTGTCCTTATGGTCTCTTGGATCATATATCGTAGGATTATTGGGTATCGCACATAAAAATGCAATCTGGGATAAACTGAGTTTATCCGCAGTTTTATTAAAGTAACCGCGGCTGGCCGCCTGAATTCCATAATATCCGTTAGCAAAATAAATATTATTCAGATAGAACTCCATAATTTGTTCTTTGCTGTATTTTTTCTCCAATTCAACAGAAATAAAGATTTCCTTTAATTTTCTTTCAATACTTACCTCATTTGTTAAAAAAATGGTTCTGGCAAGCTGTTGGGTAATGGTACTGGCTCCCTGGGTTACACCGCCTTTATGCTTAACTAAAGCTATAAATGCCCTCACATTGGCTTTTAAGTCAATCCCCGCATGTTCCATAAATTTCTTATCTTCAATCGCGATCATGGCCTCCACGGCAGTTTTTGGTATGTCCTCGTATTTCAGGTAATATACGTCCTTAGCTCCCTTTAATACGGATATCAGCTTTTCATTCTGATCATATACCAAACTGGTTTCAGTTTGTCTGAACGTATCTAACGTCGACTGACTGACAAATTGATCCGCTTCCTTTTGATAACGTTCAAAATCATCCCCGTATATGAGATAAAAAGTAAGAATACCAATTAACGCACTGACTGAAAATACAAAACTGGAAATAAGTAAGATCCAGCGTAGTTTTCTTCTGAATCGGGAATGTTTCTTTTTCCCGTTTTTTGTATTCTTTGAATTCGCTTTTGTATGTACTTTCTTACTTCCCGAATTTCTGTTTTTTGCTCCTGTATTGTATCCTGTGTTTTTAGTTTGCTTATTTTTGTTATTTTCCATAATTTCCTCTGCATTTCTAATCGATAAAAGTATCTGATCCGTACCGGACTTACCTACGAATTCAAGTATATTTTATCCTATTGGACTACTAACTGTTTGCCGATAAATCGATATAATTATAATTCATATTTAATTCATCCATGATATCTTTTTCCCTGTTATGACAAGTAAAAATAATTACCTGCCCCTGTCTGCCCTCCGCCAGAAAAGTAAGTGCCCCACGGGTTCTCTTATCATCATATAAGGCAAAACAGTCATCTAAAAGGATGGGCATATTTCCCTGTCCGTAAACCAGGTCCGATATGGCAATCCGCAGGGCAAAATAAAATTGTTCTATTGTTCCTGCGCTTAATTTATTTAATAATACGTAATTGTCTTTGTAACCTACCTTAATGTTTAATTTTTCATCTATTTTAATATCCAGATATTTATGGTCAGTTATTTCACCGGTTAGATTTGATACCAAATCATTTAACTTTCTTCCGAAACTGTCATGAATATCAATGGATAATTGCTGTATGGTGTCTATGGAAAGCTGAATTGCTTCCAATTCCAGATCCGTCTCTTTTTTCTTTTCCAGTAGTTCCTTATATAATTCCTGATTTCTTAAAAGCGAGTCCTCATTATCCTCTAAGGTTACCAGTTCCCATTTTAGCTTTTCTTTCTTAATTCTTATAGTTTCAAGCTCTTTCGTATTTGCTTCCTGTTTTTCTTTAATTTCTTGTTTCTGCTTTCGGATAAATTCCTCCAATTCACTCATCCGGACATCATCCATTAAATTAAAGGGAATGACATTTTGATTGGATGGTACTAAAATCTTCCTTATATATTCCATTATCTCCGGTTCCAGACCGGCAGCCCTTTTTTTAAGGAGTTGTTCCTGTTCCATATACTCCTTTTTTTGTTTCTGTAGATGTTCATATGACATCTCCTGCCTGAGTGCTTCCTCATATTTTAGATTTAAGGATTTTTCATTCTCTGCCCCACACTTATTTAGGATATTTTTCGCCTTCTCTTGGATTGAATTCAAAGCTTTTTCATATCCCCCATTTTTCACATCAATATCTTTCTGCATTTTACGGACGCGGCCGGTAAATAACAGATATAAAAGAATGGCGGTAAATAAAAGTGCGGCACTAAGACCCATCAACAGATTATTTTTTCCCATAAAGATAAGGGAACCTGCAGCTCCTGTTAATCCCGGTAAAAATGATATACTTATCCTGTTTTTTTTAATCTGATTCAGCTCAGATTCACTTTTCCTATCATAAGCAGATTTTTCTTCTTCCAGAGTTTTACTTTCATATTTAAGAGAATCCAATTCATTTATGCTATCCTTTAAAGCTACCGAAATATCCCCCTGGTATTCATGAAAACGTACCTCTATGGAAGTTAATTTTTCTTTTAAAAGCTCCGCTTGCTGATTTACCTCTTTTAAAATATTGTATTTTTCCTTAATGATGGGAAACTGCTCCAAGCAGGCCAGGTATTCGTTAAAAGAAGAATACTTATTATAATACACATTATTTTGCGGACTATTTCGTTGTTGTGTAAGTAGTTTCTCCTGCTTGGCAGTTTCTTTTAGTTGAAGCGATAATTTATCAGCAAGCGCCTCTTTTTTAAGCCCTTCTTCAATCTCTTTTTCCAAAGCGGTAATCTTACTTTTCAATTGCCTGGATTCCAGTTCTTTTCTTTTGTCCTGTAAATAATTTAACGCCTTTGTTACATCAACTTCCTTGCTTTTTGACAAAGATAAATTCGTAATGTAATTGCGTACCTCTTCCACTAAATCCTGGTCTGTTCTGGACTTTAACTGTTCTATACTTATGGTGTTACGATAACCTGCTTCCGTAAGTCCACCATACAGACCGGCTAATTCCTCAGGACTTAATTGCAGTTCCCTGCCGGTATCCAAGTCGATGATACTGTTATTTTTGCTGCTTTTTTCAAAGTTGCGGATAATCCTTATGTTCTTACCGGAGATTTCTATATCAAGGCTGCCCTTATAGGAACCAGCATTATCCCACGGCAGAAATTTTTCATAAGTATCATCCTTAGAAGCCCTTCCCCTTTGCTTTTCTATGCCAAACAGCATTCCCTTTACAAAAGAATGTATAGTTGATTTTCCTGCTTCATTTTCACCATAAATAAGATTGATACCTTTTTTTAAACGAAGCGACCTATTATGAAATTTTCCAAAATCATTCAGACGTAATTCTCTTAACTGCAAACACTTCATCTCCCATTACTTATAATTTTTAGCCCCAAGAAGGGCTTCTATTCCATAATATAAGGCTTTCTTCCCAACCTCATCCTGTCTGGTCCGCTCTTTAATACCCTGAATATATAAACCGATTATATTATCCTGATTGTCCCTGTATAAGGCTTCAAAATCATAATCAGGTACCGTATCATCAATAATTTCAATGATATGCCCCAATCTTTTAAAGTCCTCTTGCTGGAATATAATATCCGTATCACGAATTCCGGTAAACCGAAGCAGATATATATTGTTACTGCCGTTTTCCGTGATTTTGCCTTTAACTAAATCTAAAAGTGCTCCATTTGTTATACCTTGATGAATATTGAGTTCCAATTTCTGATACTCTCTTATGGAAAACGGGATAAATTGTATGGATATTTTAGATGTTTCATACTCCTTACTAATTTCCCCTAAAATATAACCCCTCTCACCGGTTTCGGTTTTATCAAGTGGTTCCAGCGAACCTGCATAAGCCATTCTATCACTAAAAATCTGTGGTTTATGGATATGTCCTAAGGCGATATAATCAAATCCGCTGCTTTGCAGCGCTTTTTTATCCATGGGGATATCTTTTTCATTTCCCCCATGGGCTAAAAGAATATTAATTCTTTCTTCACACCCGGGTTGTGCCGCATCATATAATGGTTCCGTGATAAATCTGCTATGATAACTAAGTCCATAAACTTCCGTATTGATCTCTTCAATATATACACTGTCTAAGGAAGCTTCCGTAAGCATATGTACCCGCTCTCCCCATTCAAATCCGGTATAATTGGACCTGCCGCTGATGTAATCATGATTTCCGGCAATAAACACCACCTGTGTTTTATTTAATTTGTCAAAATAATAACTTAACTCTTTTAATTCCCGAATTAAAGGTTGTCTATGAAATAAATCACCTGCTATTAATAACAGGTCTATTTCCTCTTCATTACATGTATCAATTATCTTATGAAAACTTTCAAGTATTTCTTTCTCCCGTTCTGCTCCCCAGGGATATCCAACATCCGGCTTTGCGCCAATATGCAGATCTGCAATATGAATAAATTTCATTCCGTTCCCTCCCTTGGTAATATTCCTCATCCAGTAACTGTTTTTTATTATGTTTACTATATCACAAAAAGACCTAATATTCTATTAATGTTCTATTAAAAAAATGTCTCAAACCTTAAGATTTAGTGTCAATTCAATTTTGCATATGGTATAAGGCCAAGAGATGATTACCCAAAGCCTGACATTATTGTAATTTATTGCATAATCCAACTTGTTGTGGTATAATTCAAAATAAAAATTACAAAGGGGATATATCAATGGCTTTTGGAATGAAAAACATTTTGCAGGGCGGTTTAGCAGCAAATTACAGCGAAGCTCCTATTGCCGAACTAGAAAAAGAGTATAGTCAGTACTTAATGGACGGCGAAAAAATTACTATGGGATTTAAATTAGTTAGAGATGCTTTGATTTTTACGAACAAACGTATTATCATGACAGATAAGCAAGGTGCTACAGGTACTAAAATGAAAGTTACTTCTATCAACCTTTTATCAATTGTAAATGTTTCCATGGAGACCTCCGGTTTCGGGTTTGATGACAGTGAATTAACTTTTACCTATATCAGCTCACCGGAATTAAAGGGCCATCATGTAGAATATGCCGCTCACAAACTTGAATTTCCTAAGAAATTTAATGTTCAGGGCCTTTATAAAATCTTACAGGAACTGGCATATGAAAATTATTTAAGAATTAATAATATTACCGAATAATATTGTAGTATTATCATATATTGGATTAGTAAATAGCTGTTATTGGCAGCCATAATATCCGGATTATTATATTGTGGTACATGCAGTTAAGTATTAAATTACAAAAAAACAGGGAATCTGAATAAAGGCAGGCTCCCTGTTTTTAAGTTTTTATAAGTATAGGAGGTATATATGGATTTAAAAGTACTATCATCCGTTTTTTCCGTCTGTAAAATTACGGACTTATCCATGGTTAATGTTAAGGATGATTATGTTTTTATTGGAAAAACAGAGGAAGAGCTCTCTCTGGTTTGTGACACAAAAAATGTTCCGAGCAACTATACGGAGAGGGAAGATAATTGGAGAGCATTTAAAATCCAGGGGCAGTTGGATTTTTCCCTAATTGGTATATTATCTAAAATTACAAAAATACTGGCCGATAATAAAATCGGTGTTTTTGCTATTTCAACGTATAATACCGATTATATTCTGGTTAAGGATGAAATGCTTTCTTTGGCAATAAAAGCTTTGACTGAAGCAGGTTATGGAATTGTTTCATAGGAAAGGAGATATTTATGGAAGATATTATAACGATCGGTATCATTGGAGATTTTGATGAAAAAAGACCATCCCATTTCGCTACGAATGAGGCACTAACCCATTGTGCAGATAAGCTTTCTATGAATATAGAGATAAGCTGGCTTCCTACAAAAAGTCTTGAGAGCATAAGTAAGGAAGACATGTCCATGTTTGATGCCTTCTGGTGCTCTCCCGGCAGCCCTTATCTAAGCTATACCGGAGCTATCAAAGGAATACAATTTGCCAGGGAGAATAATTATCCTTTTATCGGAACCTGCGGAGGATTTCAGCATGCGGTTATGGAATATGCCCAAAATGTATTAAGTTTAACTGAAGTTTATCATGCGGAATATAATCCGGACGCCTCCACTTTCTTTATCGCTCCTCTGTCCTGTTCACTTGTTGGAGAAACCAAAAAGATCTATCTAAAAGAGGGATCAATAGTTCAACAGATTTATGATAAGGATGAAACAGTGGAACGATATAATTGCAGTTTTGGCCTGAACCCTTCTTATCAGGATACTTTTGATGCAAGAGGATTTCATGTATCCGGTACGGATGAAACCGGGGAAGTCAGAATATTTGAATTGCCTGAAAACCGTTTTTATATAGCTACGCTTTTTCAGCCTCAATTAAGTTCAACAAAAGAAAATCCCCATATATTAATACTTAAATTTTTGCTGGCTGCAGAAAAATTCCACCAGGAACGTAAGCTTAAACCATAATTCTGCAATCATAAAAAACTATAAAAAAGTCTTGACTCCAACCTTAGGTAAGGCATTAGGATAATATACGAGGTGAAAAACATGGAATATACGGTAAAAGAAATTGCAGAATTAACAGGAGTTACCATTAAAACTCTCTATCATTATCACAAAATAGGGTTGTTGCTTCCCTGCAAAATAACCGAAGCGGGTTACCGGTTATATGGAACCGGGGAATTAGAACGTCTCCAGCAAATATTATTTTACCGCGAGCTTGATTTTTCTCTTAAAGATATTAAAAAAGCTTTGGAAGATGAACCGAGTCGATTAGAATGTTTAACAAAACAGCATAATCTGTTAAATGCGCGCAGGCAGAGAATGGATTGTTTATTAAAAACCATAGAGGAATCGATTCACTTCACCAGGAAAGGAGTCAATATGGATAAAACAAAAATGTTTACAGGACTAAACAAAGAGGAATGGAAAGAGGCCCTTTTAGAACAAAATGAATACCTGAAAGATAAGTATGAATTTGATATGATTAAGAAGCAAGTGATAAAACCCGATAAATTAAATGCACAGGCAGCCGAAGCTATCCAATTTACATCTGATATGATAAAAGGATTAAAAAACGGTTGGAAGCCAAATGATGATAGAATACAAAATATTCTGAAGGATCATATAGCATATTTAAACGAAAACGTTAATTCTACAGATGCCGATACTTTTGTAAATACTGCGAAATTTATGATTCATGATGATTTTCACAGAAACATGCTGGAAAGCCAGCAGACCGGTCTTTCCTATTATCTTTATGCTGCAGCCGAACTGTATGCCGAGAAATCTCTAAATAATTAATAATCTATCTGGGTAATTCCTAAGAAAAAAGCAAATCACTGTTAATGATTTGCTTTTTTCTTAGATATTCACTTTTATTTTATAATGTATTGTTTACCGTATTAAATGGTACCGTCCCAGGTATTTACTTTCGTATTTTTCTTTTCGTCTTCGTCAAACCATCTGGTAGTTACACATTTGCTTTCCGTATAGAACTTAATGCCATCTTTTCCAAGACAGTGAAGATCTCCAAAGAATGAATCCTTGTGTCCGGAAAACGGAAATACACCTACCGGTACAGGAATACCTACATTAACCCCTACCATACCGCCATGAGTTCTGGATGCAAATTCTCTTGCAAAATAACCGTTCTGAGTATATATAACGGAACCATTGGCAAATGGATTACGATTCATAACAGCCAGGCCTTCCTCAAAATCTTTTACCCGTTTAATGCATAAAACCGGTCCGAAGATTTCTGTAGTACCAATAGTCATATCTTCCGAAACATGATCAAAAATTGTTGGTCCTAAATAATAGCCGTTTTCAAAGTTTTCTACCTTAACGTTTCTTCCGTCTAATACTATTTCAGCACCCTCGTCAATTCCTTTTTGTATCCAGTTTAAAATGCTTTCTTTGTGTTTTAGATTAACAACCGGTCCTAAAGTTGAAGCCTTGTCATAAGCAGGTCCCACCTTTAATCCTTTAGCCAATTCAACCAGTTTTGCTACCAGTTCATCAGCAATTTCTTCTTCTGCCACAACTACCGGTAATGCCATACAACGTTCACCTGCACAACCAAATGCGGAATTAATAATACCTGCTGCCGTACGGTCAATCGGTGCATCCTTCATTACCAGTGCATGGTTTTTAGCTTCGCATAAAGCCTGAACTCTCTTGCCATGTGCTGCTGCTACAGAGTAAATATGCTTTCCAACTGCTGTGGTTCCGACGAAAGAGATTCCTTTAATATCCGGATGGGTTAAGAAGATCTCTGCTTCCTTACGGCTGCAGGTTATAATATTTAAAACACCGTCCGGAAGGCCTGCTTCTTTATATAATTCCGCAAAACGGAGTGCTGTCCTTGGTGTGGAACTGGATACCTTTAACACAATGGCGTTTCCGGCTGCCACACACATAGGAGTCATCCATCCCATAGGAATCATGGCAGGGAAATTAAAAGGTACAATTCCCGCAAAAACACCTAAAGATTCCCTATATAAAACCGTATCGAAACCGGAAGAAGCATTCATTAAGGATTCACCCATAATGAGACTTGGTGCGGAACAGGCAAGTTCAGTACCCTCTTTGGCTTTTAATACGTCTCCCATAGCCTCATCCCACACTTTTCCATGTTCCTGGGCTACCAGGTAAGTCAATTCCTCCATATGTTCTTCGATTAACTGACGTAATTTATAGAGAACCTGAACTCTTTTAACGATAGGAACCCTGGACCAGCTCTCATAAGCCTTTTTTGCAATGTCAATAACCTTTTCCACTTCATCCGAGGTACAGTTAGGTACCAGTGCCGTAACTTCTCCTGTACTTGGATTATATACTTCATTATATTTATCTGTTTCTGATTCTATATACCGTCCGCCGGCAAAATAACTTAATTTCTCCATATTACACCAAACCTTTCTATGCTGATAACTGCGTGGGCTTATTATTTTTGCTTCCGGTACAACATTCTGTAAATAATGATACAAATTATCCGGTAAATGTTGTACTGGTATGGTGCCGAAACTCCAATTGTATTTTGATTGAATACTGTTATATCCATATTTCAATATACTTGGCTGAATTTTCGGCACTCAAATCTTTTTAGTATTAAATAAATGGTTATTTCATGCAGTTATCTTTTATATATTTATCATCTGTCTGATATAGTTACGTGCCATCTTTGCATACTGGAACGGATTCGCTTTCGCAGGGTCCTGTTCTGCTTCTACTAAAAGCCAGCCCTCATACCCAAATTTCTCCAGTTCTGCGAATATGGATTTAAAGTCTACGCAGCCGTCTCCAGGTACTGTGAAAGTACCTTCCCTAACAGATTTTAAGAAGGACCATTTACCCTCCGTAGCTTTTTTCAATACGTCTTCCCTGACATCTTTTAAATGTACGTGGCCGATTCTTTCCGGATATTTTCTTAATATGTAAAGGGGATCTTCACCTGAAAATGTGAAATGACCCGTATCATAACATAAAAATACATAATCTTTATCCGTATTATCCATAAGGCGTTCTGTTTCGGCTATTGTCTGTACACCGGTTCCCATATGATGATGGAAACATACTTTAAAACCACGCGCTGCTGCGAGTTTACCAAGTTTATTTAATCCATCACATAATTTATTCCATTCTTCATCGGTAAAATAAACCTTGTTGTCAAATATGGAAAGAGCTTCATTTCCCTGTACGGAGTAGCTTTGTTCTGAGACATTGATACGGTTAGCTCCTAAAACCTCCAGATAATCAAGTTCTTTAATGAATTCTTTTTCTGTTTCTTCATAAGGTTTTGTTGCAAGAAAGGAAGAGAACCATTTGCTGGCAATAGACATTCCTCTGAGATCTAAAGCTGCTTTTAAAACTTTAGTATCTTTGGGATATTTATTTCCAACTTCACATCCTGTAAATCCGGCCAATGCCATTTCGGAAATACACTGCTCAAATGTATTTTCTCCCCCTAATGCAGGCATATCATCATTTGTCCAGCCAATTGGTGCAATTCCAAGCTTAATCTTATCTTTATGAAACATACTATTTCCTCCAGTCCTATTCTTTTTATATTATTGATATTCACCACTAATCTTTTTGCAAATCATGATGTTTAATTCAAACTCTACCTATTAATACATTCTTGCATTTTCCAGATGTTTTTGCCTGTCTTCGTAAGCTGCCTTTATATTCTGGTTAGTATTACTGTCACCGATTCCTACATGCCACCAGGAACCATAATCAGCAGTCATGGATTTTGGTAAAACTTTAATATCAATCAGTACGGAATTGTCGGTTTCCTTTGCCTCTTTAAGAGCGGTAATCAGTTCATCATTGGTTTTTGCCGTAAAGGTGGTCATACCATAACCGCGTCCAATCATAGCAAAGTCCGTAGTAATTAATCTGCCGTCCTGTTTATTTGTTGCACTGTCTCTGTAACGGAACATGGTTGCAAGACTTCCCATCCCTTTTCCCATCTGAAGATTGTTAATACATCCGAAACCGCAGTTATCAAAAAGAAGAACGGTTATTTTTTTATTTTCCTGTAAAGCAGTTGCTATTTCTGAATGAAGCATCATAAATGCTCCGTCCCCAACCATGGCATAACATGCTCTGTCCGGCTCTGCAATTTTTGCACCCAAGGCTGCTGCAATTTCGTAACCCATACAGGAATAGCCATATTCCATATGATAGGAATCCTTTGCATCCGTCGTCCACATTCTTTGCAGATCACCCGGCAGACTTCCTGAAGAACCCACTACAATGGCATCTTTTTCTATTTGCTCTCTGATAATTCCAAGAGCTCCTGTCTGGGTGATCACACCTCCCGTAGCTTTTACGAATTCCTCTTCAATACCCGGTTCTTTTGCTTTTACAAAGGATTCATAGTTTTCGTCAAATACCGCCTTTGTTAAGTACTCCATTTCCTTTTTCCAGCCAAGGTTAGCTTCTTCAATTTCCGTCGTATAAGCCGAATGATAACCGGAATTATTAAGACCTGCAAGAATTGCCTGTATTCCGGCTTTCGCATCTGCAACTACCGGGAAAGCATCCAGCTTTTCCGCATGGTATCTGGATACATTAACCAAAACAAATTGGGCTTCTTTATTCCGGAACAGCTCTTTCGATCCGGTTGTAAAGTCCGTTAATCTGGTGCCTACCCCAATGATCAAATCTGCTTCTGCTGCAATAGAATTAGCCGCACTGTTACCGGTTACGCCTACACCGCCAAGGTTTAACGGATGTGAGGAGGGAATGGCGCTTTTACCGGATTGAGTCTCTCCAAATGGTATCTTATAGGTTTCACAGAACTTTACAACTTCTTCTCCGGCTTCTGAATATCTGACACCTCCGCCAACGATTACCATAGGTTTTTTCTTAGTTCGAATCAGATCTACGGCATCTTTTATTTCATAAGAATCCGGATTCATCCTGACTATTCTGTGTACCCTTTTTTTGAAGTAATAATCAGGAAATGCAAAGGTTTCTCCCTGCACATCCTGGGGAAGTGATATGCATACACCTCCTGCTTTCTCAGGATCTGTCAGAACTCGCATAGCATTTAAAAGTGCCGTCATTAACTGCTCCGGTCTGCTGACTCTGTCCCAATACCTGGATACCGGACGGAACGCATCACTGGTGGTAATCGTAGCGTCATGGAATTGTTCGATCTGCTGCAATACCGGGTCCGGTTGTCTCGTTGAAAATGTGTCACCGGTAAATACTAACAGGGGGACATTATTTGCCGTAGCATCAGCAACAGCTGTTACCATATTGGCTGCTCCCGGACCAATGGAGGAAGCGCAGGCAATAATTTTCCTGCGGTTGCTCTGTTTTGCAAATCCTGCCGCAGCGTGGGCCATTCCCTGTTCATTACGGCCCTGATACACTTTTAATTCCCCGGGATTTTCATCCAGTGCCTGACCCAATCCGCAGACAATACCGTGTCCGAATACAGTAAAAATCCCATCAACGAATTTTTCTTCCTTACCGTCAAAACTTACATACTGGTTATCCAGGAATTTTACTAAAGCCTGGCCAACCGTCATTGTTAATTTACCCATGTAATTCCTCCTTATTTTCTGCTTATTCACCTAATAACCACTCATGTACCGGATCATTATCTCTGGTCGTCCAGGGATTATTATCAAGATGACGGATCATCCAGCAATAATACATGTTATAACCCGGAGCAGAGGTCTGGGGATGGGTTAGCCCGCCGGGTATGGATGCGGCGCTGCCGTCAGCTACCTTAAATACATTTTCCCCGATAAATGCACCTCCAAAGCCTTGTGGCTTGTCAAATTTGTAATAATATACTTCCGGCTGGGGATGGCTGTGCGGTATATAACTGGACCAACGCCCTGCTTTTGTAATAACTTCACCCATTACCATATTGGAGTAAGGGGCATTTTTATAATCAAAAATAGTAAGTACTTCCCTTTTGGCAGTACCCTCCCACTGTGTTTCACCCATTAATTCAATTTTGCAGTGGGCTGGTTTATAAAAACGGCTGGCAAAAATATTTTCATTGGTTGTGGATTGTACGATAATTTCACTGTCTTCCGAAGCAGTAATAACAGCTTTTGTATCTTTACCCATATGAAGGCAGTAAGGCGGCTCAGAAAATACATCAGACCTTTTGGCTGTCTCAGTCTGTGCTTCCCATTGATAGGTAACCTTTCCTTCCAATAATAAAATAGCTGTTTCTTTCTCTTTATTCAGGAAATCCAGTACATCTCCTTTTTTCATCTGGTAAACAGTAATATCCATAAGCATATTGCTGTTCATTCCGTCCATACGGGATACAACCTTTTTCCCGTCCGGGTCAAATGCTAAATAATCAAACATAACTGCCTCCTACTTAAAATCTGCTAAACCCTTGCTATCATATCACCATATTTTTCTTTACATTCCTTGATAAATTCCTGAATCTTTGCGGCTGAGGGCATATCCTCCGAGCAAGCATGGCTTGCAACCAGAAGAGCTGCTGAGGCACTGCCGAATTCCAGACAGTCAATCATATCCCAGCCTTCCAATAAACCATACAGAAATGCGGAAGCATATCCGTCCCCTCCCCCAAAAGATTTTAATAATTTAACCGGAAACGGTTTGATTCCATACTGATTTCCATCATTAGTATAGGCGGTGGAACCCTCCTTACCATGTTTAATGATTACAATTTTAGCTCCGTGTTTATGCCAGAAAGCCGCCGTATCTTTATCATTGTTCCCCGGAGCGATCAGTTTCTGAGTTAAATCAAATTCTTCACGGGATCCTAAAATGATATCGCTGTTCATGGCCACCATGGAATAGTAGATTGCAATTTCATCTGCATTTTTCCAGTTATATGGGCGGTAGTCAATGTCAAAAATGATAACCGTATTATGTTTTTTAGCTAAAGACATGGCTTTTAATGCTGCTTCCCTGCTGGGGCTCTGTGCAAGAGCAGTTCCGGATATCAAGATAGCCTTTGCCTGTTTCATGTAATCTTCCTCTATCTCATCTACGGAAAGCTGTAAATCAGCCGCTTCATTCCGGTACATTAATATACTGCTTTCGGTTTCACTTAAGATTTCTGTAAAGGTAAGTCCAAGCTTTTCGCCGTTGGTACAATAGCTGATATGGCTTGTATCAATCCCTTCCTTTTTAAAGTAATTTATTACAAAGTCACCGAATTGATCCTTTGAAACCTTTGCTAAAAAACCAACTTTTCTCCCAAGACGTGCCATACCGACAGCTATATTTGCCGGTGATCCTCCAAGATATTTCTTAAAGGTAGTACTTTCTGAGAGAGGTTTATAATAGTCCACCGGATTAAAATCAATTGCAACTCTGCCGAGCATTATAATGTCAAATGGCCTGTTTTCTGCAAATTGAACGTATTTCATTTTTTCCCGCCTTTCTTTAAGCTTTACCATTACTTTTAAATATATTGATATGTTCTTTTACATTGTTATACATACCGGTTACCATTTCCGAACTTAGTTTGAAATAATCCCGTTTCTCACCAACGCTGTATCTCCTGGCCCCTCTTCTACTGCCATAAAACTGGCCGTAGCAATATTAACTTTCCGGATTCCGTATTCAATGCATTTTCTGAAGTCTTCTTCACTGATGCCGGAACCGCCATGTAAAACAAGAGGCACGGATACAAGCTTTCTTGTTTCCGATAATATATTGAAATTTAATTTCGGCTCATCCTTGTATAACCCATGAGCATTCCCTATGGAAAGGGCAATTGCATCCACCATTGTACTTTCATATAAATCTTTTACCTCTACCGGATTGGAATAAAACATTCCCGTATCTTTGGTACCGTCTTCACTTTTACCAAGCTGGCCTACTTCTGCTTCCACCGAAGCACCATAGTTATCAGCCATATTTTTTACTTCTTTTACGATTCTAATATTCTCTTTTATGGGCAGGTGGGAAGCATCTATCATTACTGAGGTAAAACCCAGTTCCAGAGCCTCCTTAATAGCAGCAATATCCGTTCCATGGTCAAAATGAACTGCTATGGGAACAGAAGCATTTTTAGCTGCCGCAATCATCATCGGTCCGATAAGAGGAAGCGGAGAATAAGGAAGCCTTACCTGGGCAATTTGAAGGATTGCCGGCGATTTACTTTCCTCAGCAGCTTTCACAGCTCCCATTATCATCTCCATATTTCCAACGCTGAAAGCGCCGACTCCGAAATTTCCTTCTTCCGCTTTTAATAACAGCGATTTCATATCAACTAACGACACACGTACACTCACCTTTCTTAGAAACTTATTATCAACTTGTTAATAACTTACCAATAATTTAACATAAATATAATCATTAGTCAATTAAATAAATACTATTTTTATTTATAATTTTGGTCTTTAACAAAAATAAGAAAGGAACTATACGAACAATTCATAAGTTTTAAAAAAATGTCGAAATTGTACCGGAGAACTAAGCCGTTAATTCCTATAAAAGTCTGGGGTAAAAACCGATATGTTAGAAAAAGAGAAGAAACACGCTTGAAATAAAACACATGCTGCAGATTCATCCGGGAATATGATAATAAATTGAACTAATCAGCAGGACCGAGGACATGCTTTGCCCGCCAGAACTGTTGTAACTGAGTAGTCACATAAATTTGCAATCTATTATTATCATATTCTCTCAATTTGTGAAATGCCTCGGATCTTGACTATACCTGGCGCTTACTTAGAATTTCAGTTACTGCATTATACTAATCCGCCTCTGTTTCATTCTTAGCAAGGACCACTTCCACGTTCTTTTTCTCACATAAACTTAAGAGTCCCTCATCAGCATGATCATCTACAATAACTTTACTCATATCTGATATGTTTGCATAAGTTAACATCGCACTTTTCCCAAATTTTGAAGAGTCTATCAGTAAATAAACATTATCGCTATTCTCTATCGCAGCTTTTTTAATCTCATATTCTAATGGTGAAGCATTGGTCACCATACCATTTTCAGTAATACCGGAAGAAGCCATAAATGCTTTTTTAATATTGTATTTTTCCAAAGTACGTACCGTATCAGCCGATACAAAAGAGTTGGTTTTTCTCTCCAAGGTTCCCGGTAAACTTATTACATTCACATCCGGAAGTAATACAGCCCTGTTGATTGCATTTAAATTGTTGGTTAACACCGTAACATTATTTAATTCTCCCAGATAATCGATTACATACATGGTAGTTGTTCCGGAATCAATATAAATGATATCTCCATCCTGCACCAGCAGAGCTGCGGCTTTACCCACCGCTATTTTTCCCTGGATATTTTTAGACTGCCTTTCTTCAAAAGGGATAAGATTTCCTTTTTGATTGCTGCATACACCGCCGTATACTTTCCGGATGACACCTTTATTCACCAGCTGGGTAACATCCAACCTCACCGTATTCATTGATATGCCAAAAACATTGCGTAATTCCTCCATGGATACAAGATCATGTTCCATAATATATTGTTCCATCTGCTTGATTCGAAAAGATTTCATCCCCATTCGATTATCCTCCGTTTACTGATTTATCTTCACAAATATGATAATTCTTTCACTATTCATTCACTGTGGTTTAACTTTGATACCGTAACTTCAAATTCTATGTGACTGAGATTTTTATCATTTAATCTTAAGCGTTCTGAATAGTACTCACAATTTAACTACTAATAACACTACCTTATGTCATCAATTTTAGCAAGTATTTTCTGATTTACTAATAAAATTAATTATATATTATCATATTTTATTAAGAAATCAATATATTTTGTAACCTTTTGCGTATATTTTTATTAAGTTATTGTTGATATTTTAAAAACTTCGTGGTATAATCTTCTTATTCTTAACAAAAATGTGACAATTCAGTCTTATTAAATTCAAACGAAAGGATATGATATTATGTTAAATATCGGTATTATCGGTGCCGGAAGAATCGGCAAAGTACATGCAGAAAGCATTACATATCATGTTAAAGAGGCACAGGTTGCTGCAATTGCAGATCCTTATATGAATGAAGCAACTACAGGCTGGGCGAAAAGCCTAGGAATTCCTAATATCTATACAGACTATAAAGATATATTAAAGGACAGCAGTATAGACGCCGTTTTAATATGTTCCTCTACGGATACCCATGCGGATATTGCTATAGAAGCAATCAAAGCAAATAAGCATGTCTTCTGCGAAAAACCAATTTCTCAGGATCTTTCTAAAATAAAAGCAGTTATGGACGTTTTGGCAGGTTCCAATGTAAAATTCCAGGTTGGATTCAACCGCAGATTTGACCACAATTTTGAAGCAGTAAGGAATGCCGTATCAGAGGGCAAAATCGGAGATGTGCATATTGTTAAAGTAACTTCCAGAGATCCTGATGCACCGCCGATTGAATATGTAAAAGTATCCGGTGGTATGTTTTTGGATATGACCATCCATGATTTTGATATGGTACGTTATTTAACCTCAAGCGATGTAGTAGAAGTTTATGCAAACGGAACTGCTCTGGTTAATCCGGCAATTAAAGATGCTGGCGATATTGATACCGCTATTATAACGATGAAACTTTCCAATGGTGCCCTTGCAGTCATTGACAACTCCCGTAAAGCTGACTATGGCTATGATCAGCGTGCTGAAGTATTCGGATCCAAAGGACAGGTTGCCGTTACAAACGATTCCGGTTCTACCGCAGTAATCAGTACCGCTTCCGGAGTTACCGGCGAAAAACCTTTATACTTTTTCCTGGAACGTTATATGGCTTCTTTCTCAAAAGAAGTATCTTTATTCGTACAGGCAATCATTAATGATACCGAAGTTCCGGTAAATATCAACGACGGATTACAGCCTGTACTTATTGCAAAAGCAGCCAAAAAGTCCTTAGATGAAAATCGTCCGGTATTACTTAAGGAAATTGTTATGTAAGGTTTCAGGTGAAATGAATTTTAAGAACGTTCGTTAATTAGATAAGGTGCTTAAATAAATTTACCTGTTTTAATTTGACCCCCCTAATTTTTTTCATATATTTTGATTTATTCCCGTTACTAAGAGATTTGAGCAAAAGACCTGTTATGTTTGTATTAGAAAGATAATCTTTTTATGCAAAACATAACAGGTTTTTTGTATTCAGACTTCTTCTATAAAACTGACGCCCTCGGCGCAATTTAACAGGCTTAATATGGCGGCATGGGTTTGTTTTTTCGGCAGACGCAGTGTAATTAAAATTGCTATTCCAATTTCATCGATTGCACCTGATCTGGCTATTTCCAAATCACTGACACGGATATCACGTTCCTTAATATACTCAATAAATCTGCCTACATTGGAGAGTTTTTCAAACTCCACGTACAAATTTAATACTTTAGTATGAGCCATTACTCTTTCATCTACATTATGTAAAGCTGCCATTGCCACAAATATCATAGCGCAGCCAATCAGTGCGCCGCTATAATATCCAATACCAATTGCCAGTCCGATACAAGCTGCCGCCCATAAACCTGCTGCCGTTGTTAATCCTTTTACACGGTTATTTCCGGTTACTATTATGGTACCCGCCCCTAAAAAACCGATTCCGCTGATTACCTGGGCTCCCATTCGCGAAGGATCTACATTGCTATATATCCTGCTCACATATTCATTTGTCATCATAACTAATGCAGCCCCTAAACACACCAGCATATAGGTCCTGAATCCGGCAGGCCTTTTTTTCCTGCCTCGTTCGATTCCAAGAATTCCGCCGCATAACAAGGCCAACACCAATTTGATTAAAGTATCAATTATATCAAGCTCAGTTAAGTTTTGCAGCATTTTATTACCCTCTTTCCATATGCTGTTACCCTGATTCTTTCTTTCCTAATTATTTGACATGTAACTTTCACCCGCCCGGTCACTTCCTGGCTGAACATCTTAAAGAAATAACTGATAGTCGGGAATTTTCCTTTAAAATTCAACTACCATACCGTCATAGGATACAAGAAAACCGAATTTATCGGCTTCCTCCGCCATTTTCTCATAAAGCCAGAGGCCGTTATGTGAAAAATGGTTTACAATCCATTTGGTAGAGATATCGCCAAGGCCAAGGTCAATGAGACGCCTCTTTTCCCTGGCTGCATCCATAAGGCCCATATGATTTTTTCCATCTTCTTCACTTTGAGTTGTACAATCTAAGCTTACCAGGTCAAAGTGTACTTTATTTGCTTTTAAGTACTCAATCGTCGGTTCCGGAAAATTACCGGTATCATGAGCATACAATATGGTTTTACTATTCTGCCTGATTTGATAAAACAAGCACTCTTCTCTTCTGTCATGAAGTGCAAGAAGAGGCACGACCGTATAATCTTTTATGGAAATTGTTTGAAACGGCTTAGCATTATGAAAACAAAACTTTGATTCCACTTGACTGACATCCGGAACCTCATTCCATATTCTTTCCTTCACTTTGCCGTTTCCATAAATGTGAAACGTATTAGGACGGTTATGGGCAAAAGGCTCCCGTAAAAGCTCCAGATCAGGCGGATTAAAGTGATCCGAATGACTATGGGTTATCAGAAGATGATCAACCGTCTCAAGATTCAGCCCATGCACCAGGCTGTGCATATTGGTATCCGGCGGCAAATCAATTAATAAATCATTATTAACCAATGCCTGTGACCTGGTTCTGATATTTTTACCTTTTAACTCTCTGGCAGCCTTGCAAAGACTGCAGTTGCAGAATAACCCGGGCCACCCCTCTCCTGCTGCCGTACCGTAATAAGTTAGTTTCATATGACATTCCTTTCTCATTCAATTTAATTACCTTTTATCTCGTGAACTTACCTTTTAATAAACCTCTATCCTTCTAAAACTCATGCCTAATAAAAAAGCTCTTTTTTACGTTTCCTTTATTCGATGACATTTACGCTTAACTTTCAGAAAGCAGGAAAGAATAAATACCGTAAGGTTTTACCGTAAACATATATTCCCTGTCCATCTTTTTTCCTATTTCCCTATTATATAAATCTACGGGCGTAATGGTATAACCATTTAATGCAAGCTTTCTTACAGCCTCTTCTCCCTGAAGTTCTTTCAACCTTATCACTATATTGTCCTGTTCTTTTCTTACATTAATCAACTGCATGTGCTCCGGTAATTTCAAATCTTCTGTATCCAAAGTACTGCCGGTAATCTCTGCACCTTCCTTTAATACTGCCGCTTTTTCTAAGTTAAAAGTCTCCTCATCCCCGCTAAATCCATAAAGTATATAACGGTAACATAAATCACCGCCGATCCATTGCGGAAAATTGGTTCCCCACATGTTATTAAACAAATTGAAGTAGAGGACAGGTTCTTCCGGTTTCTGATATTCTTTTCTGAACTCATAAACCCCTGTACTGCCTATTGCTGTTAGCGGAGAATCCATGGGAATTACACAAACTCCTTTTTTATCATCATAAGCAGAGATATAATTCTCCAGGCAGTAAAAAACATGATTTGCATTTACTTCGATATCAGTTTCGGGATTTAATCGTACATTGGGTTTGTTCACATGATACCGGCAATCCTTATCAGCTAAAGGAATCAAGAAAGAACCGGATTCTATAAATGGTGTTTCCTGTTTGTCTTTCAGTCTAAGGGTTACAAACAATTCATCTCCCGCGGGGGGCAGAGTTATCTCTAACTTAACCTCTTTGGCATCCCCGTATTTCTCAACACTTTCCGTATTTAAATAATGAAACACAAGAGTATTTTGCTCAACCGTAAAGGATTGATAAACCGGATAGTATGTTTTATGATCACATTCCGGATAGGCTTCTCTTCCGTAATCCTGTATTCCCCAGGTAGAATAACGGTAGGCATAATCTCTTAAGAACTGCGTTACATCTTCTATACCATAACGGTCATAACGGTAGGCAAAGACAGATTCTTTATTTTGCTGCTGTAATAAAACTTCTTTTAGTTTTTTATCATATAACTCGGAGATCTCCCCGTTAACCTCAGAAAATTTCAGGATATACCTATGGTTTTCAACTTTAACAATAGATCCGTCTTTTTTTATACTCAGGCAGCCCGGATCAGAAGCATGCTTAATGACAGTTACCGGAGTTGTCACAAAGGGTTTGAGGTTCTTTACATAAAAAGCCCACTCACCGTTAATTTTGGTAACCGGGACTTTCTCATGGTTCATTTCCAGAGAAAGATCTGTAAAATCCTTATCTATCTCTTTTGCAGTAACCCAGCCGGTAAATTCACTGCAGCCAGGGTTAAATACTGATAACTGCCCGGACTCCTTACCATCTATTAAGGATTTTACTTCTTTTAAGGTTAAATTACTTATTTTAGCCCTGTCTCTTTGTTCATCCCAGGAGGTCTCCATGAACCGGTAGTTTCCGTTCTCTTTTGCTTTCAGGAAATCATCCTTTTGATATACACGTTCTGGTCCCAGCCAGGTCTTCACATCCGCTCCCCAGGTATGTTCTTCAAAAAGGCCTACATTTTCGTAATATTGATCCAGAAGTTCTGCTGCCTTACCTGTATCACCGGCCGAAGAATTCAATAAATGTTTCGCGTAAATTGCCTGCAGCCTTTTGTTTCTTTCCCTGTCTTCCCTTAGCAGGCCCACTTCTTTCGGATAAGAACCGATTCCGTGAATCCAGGTATCTCCAAGGTCTTCTGTTATAGTAGGAATATTACTTAAATCACACTTTGCAAGCTCATTGTAAAAATCATCCATAGTCCCGCATACTATTTCTGCCTCCGGGTATTTACTCCCTATGTTCTTTACCAGTTTTTCTATAACAGAAGCGGATTGTGGGCCACTGTTATCATTGGTCTGCATCAAAGCCATCCAAACCGGATAATCCCAGTCTTCTGGCGGGAATAGGGAAGTTCCGTAACCACCTTTACTGTACATGGTAAGCAGTTTCTCTCCGCTTTTAGCCTGCCAATGAAATAAAAACGGAACCTTGGGAGGAGTTGCAAATTCATTACAGCCTAAATGCAAAAATTTAACCCCTGCTCCGCTTAAAATCGCCGGCAGCATAATACTATGCCCCGGAACATCCGTCATCTTTGCTGAAATTACGTAAGGCTTATGGTAAGTTTCCGATAATTCTTTTCCAAATCTTAAGGCTTCTATATATTCCTCCGCACTGCAAAAATCCGTATGGGAAGTGAAAGGTAAAGCGTGCCAGACTATCTGACCCTGTTCAATTAACCGATCCAGTTCTTTCTTTAAATCTTCTCTGCATCTTTCGGTTATCACCTTAAGCGGCCAGGACGGCATCGTCCAGACATATTTAAGGGCTCCCATATGTTCCGTAGCTTTACAGGTAGCAATAACTTCCTTTAACATGGAATTCGAATATTTATCAATTACCTTAGATGATAAATCCGTAAATCCGATGTCAAAATGAGTTTTAAATACAAGAATAAATTTTTTTACCATAGAAACCTCCGTTTTTCTCTGCTTTTTGCTTTTTGTGTTTTATATTACAAGCTCATATTTTTTAGGAGCTTATTCACTCTTTCCGGAATGAGCAGATAAAGTTCTTCCCATGTCACAATCACATCTTCCTTATAATTTACCGGATAAAAGGAAAGGCTTGGTTCAAAGGAATAATGCTTTCTGATGTAAGTACATACCTCATAATCAATATAGGAATCTTTCCTGATTCTACCTTTAAACATATCCGCTACCAAAAGACCATCCACCCCGGCAAGCTTATTACATACCTCTTTATAATCACTGAACAGCTTAAATAAATTACCCTCAGGGAGAAGAGCATGTTTTCCCGGCTGTACATAAATGGGTATATGGGTATCGTCCTCCAATATCTTTTTGTACTGGTAGCAATTCAGGTAAGATCCGTGGGCACTTGCCTCTCCATTTAAAACCTTACCGCAGGAATCTACATAAACCCAGAAATGTTCCAAATCATACATATGCTGGATATCATAATCGTAATACAGCTGGTATTCTATAACAAAAGCCGTTGTTTTCTCATCTATCCGGATATACCTGTTAAAAGACGGGCTGGTACCCGAACTGCGAATTATACTGTAACCGATCTGGTCTATGGTAAACGGTTCATTTTTGTCAAAATAAAGATGCGGAGCATACTTTATAGCTATTTCCCTGTCAGTCATTTTATTCCTCCATACATAAATTTAATAGACAATTGCGAATCTCAAAATTTGCATTTAAATGATATGCAATTCATACAATGATTCGCCCGTCAAAAGCCATAGAAGAAATTTATATTCGTCAATCTGCACATCTATAACTCTGCATTAGCGCGATGTTTATTATAGTCCAATGAGTAACTGTATGAAGTCGTTGGTACTTAGGTCCTGTATTTTAGGGCTTTATGTACCACGCAATCACCTATCCCTCCATCTGTTTACTTGAGAATTTTCTCTCCAGTTCCGGAGGCGGCAATTGATATGCAAATAGTTCTAATTCAACCGGGCAATTGCGGTACTGGGTTGGTGTAAGTCTTGTAAGCCTTTTAAATTCTTTCGCAAAGTAAAACTGGTTAATATATCCTGTCGCTTCCGCAATCTCTGAGATGGACTGATTGGTATCCCGAAGCCGGATACAGGCTTTTCCAATCCGATAGTTTATTATGTATTGTTTCGGAGAAATATTTAAAGTATAACTAAATATCCTATATAAATGTTTCCGTGTAATACCCAACCGGTTCGCCACTTCATCCACCGTTATGTTTCTGGAATAGTTTCTTTCGATAAAGTCAACCGCCTTAATGGCAAAATAATCCGAACAGTCACTGAAATCATCCAGAGGTCTTGTAGGATTCTTATCCAGAAGATATGCAAAGATATCATAAAGAATGGAGGCCATTTTACAATAACGGTTCGGCAGCTTATGAGCTTTCATATAAAGCCGGTTAATATTCTTACCGATACAGCCGGTATCCCTGTCATCAATTACGGGTCTGTTAACAGTGATATTCGCTCGATTCAAGTACTCTTCCACCAGGTAACCCGAAAATGCAATCCAGGTTACATTTAAATAGTCCTCACTTATATTCCTTAGATTATAGGTAACATTAGAAAATGCCACATAACCCTGTGAAGCTGTCAGCTTAACGGCTATATGGTCATTTTCCAGCAGAGCTGTACCGCTGTTGATATAAACAAGGGTAAACATATCCGGATTCATGATTGGAAAGTAATCTTCGGAACTTATATCAAAATTACCGCAATGATAAATATTTAAAGTCAGATTCAAATGAGATCTGTCACTGATAAAAATATTTGCATTTTTAATAAATTCTTCACTCATTTTTCAATACCTGTAACATGAGGCTGTTGTTTAACAATCCCATGTCTTTCCGTTGATACCTTAAATCGATACAACTAAAATTGTCTTTAATCTTCCTGTCACATTGAATTCTAATGCTGTTTTAAAATCTTTTTATTTTTAACCTGCAGGTTTAACTGCTCAATCAAACCGAATAATTCAAGGGGCGAAGAAATTACGTAATCCGGTATTTCTTCCTCCGTTTCCGGCTGCATAACATAACGCGGGCTGTAACTTAACAATATGGACGTAATCCCTATTCTGTTAGCACCGAGAATATCTCTCTTTATATTGTTGCCTATCATAACAATTCTTTCCTTATCACTTTCTTTCAGTCCTAGGGATTTCATTGCGTGAAAGAACATAACTTCAGACGGTTTTTCATGCTTTAGCTCACCGGATATTGCTTTTGCCGAAAAGCAATAATCCAAACCGTTTTCCCTGTAAATATTATCAAAGGAAGCTTTTGTGCCATCGGCTACCAACGCTATGGTGTATCCGCTATCATACAGTTTAACCAGGGTCTCTCCTGCTCCTTCTATTAATTCCGAATGGATGACCGTACCGGTTTCATCCCGGACTTCTGTGGATTCGTCCACTAACGTATCGCCGCTGTCAATAAAAATAATTAATTCTTTCATTCTGTAATTAACCCGTAACAAAGAGTGCCTCTTAAGTAGATAATTAACTTAATGTACGATACCCTGCAAATGTAACTCATTTGCCCGGTGGCACGCCACAAAATGCTCCGGCTCCTTTTCTATAAATTCAACCTCATCAGTTTTACATTTATCGATGCAATACTTACACCGAGTGTGGAAAAAGCATCCCGACGGCGGATTTGCCGGATTCGGTATCTCACCCTGAAGAGGAATTCTCTCCATGGCTACTGTCGGGTCTGCTATCGGTACTGCAGATAACAATGCTTCCGTATAGGGATGGAAAGGGCTCTTAAACAAATCTTCCGAAGAAGCATATTCCACCATTTTCCCAAGATACATGACACCAACCTTATCCGATATATGTTCAATGACGGATAAATCATGGCTGATAAACAGGTAAGTCAGGTGGAGTTCCTCCTGTAAATCCCGGAGCAGATTAACAACCTGCGCCTGAACGGATACATCCAAGGCAGACACTGCCTCATCGCATACAATCAGCCGGGGATAAAGTACAAGTGCTCTTGCAATTCCGATTCTCTGCCTTTGTCCTCCGGAAAATGCATGGGGATACCGTTTTAAATAGCTTGGGTTTAATCCAACCTTTTCCGCTATAGTTTTTACCCTTTCTTCAATCTCTTTCGTGGACATCTTAAAGTTTGCCTTAAGGGGTTCTGATATAATATCATAAACGGTCATTCTTGGATCGAGAGAGGAAAACGGATCCTGAAAAATCATCTGGATCTCTTTCCGGATGGATCTCATGGTTTTCTTATCTATTTTCTGAATATCATATTCCTGTCCATTTTCCGCCAGATATAAGACATCTCCCCCCGTTGCCTGGATAGCACGTACGATACAACGCCCCAGGGTAGTTTTCCCGCATCCGGATTCTCCTACGATACCTACGGTTTCCCCTCTTTTTACTTCAAAACTTACGTTATTCACCGCTCTGACGTTTACTTTCTTTGAGGAGAATGTCTTGCTCATTTCCTTTACTTTTAATATTGTTTCCGGCATTACAGTCCCTCCTTATTCCATTTTATCCGGTGCAGCGGCAGGATCTAAATAGCAGGCTACGAAATGACCCTTTTCCACTTCCCTTAAACACGGTTCCACACCTGCGCATTTATTTTCATCCCGGTAAGTGCAGCGCTCATAGAAACCGCAGCGGTTACTTAAATTCATGGCAAGGGGTACGGTGCCCTCAATTGAGAAAAGGCGTTCATGCCCTCCGCCGATTTTATGTACGGATCCTAACAACCCTTTTGTATATGGATGTAACGGATTTTTAAAGATATCATATACCGGTGCCACTTCCACAATTCTGCCAAGATACATAACCGCTACCCGGTCACACATTTTAGCTACTGTACCCAGGTCATGGGTAATATACAAAATAGCCATTTTATATTCTTTCTGAAGCTGCTTCATGAGCTCCAGTATCTGTGCCTGGATAGTTACATCAAGTGCTGTGGTAGGTTCATCCGCTATTAACATTTTCGGATTGCACACTAAAGCCATGGCAATCAGTGCTCTTTGCAGCATACCGCCGGAAAACTCATGAGGATACTGGTTAAACCGCTTTTCCGGATTGGCGATACCGACCCGTTTCATGGCTTCTATGGTTATTTCTTTTGCCTGCTTCTTATCTTTTGTTATATGCAGGCGCACATTTTCTGCAATCTGATGGCCAATGGTGAACAGGGGTGAAAAAGAACTCATAGGTTCCTGAAATATCATGGAAACACTTTTACCCCTGATACTTCGAATCTCCGGACCTCCGAATTTTAAATCCAATAGATTTACAGTTTTCCCATTTATATTAAAATTAATTTTACCGGTAGTAATGCATTTCTTACTATTAATTCCCATGATTGCCTTACTGGTTAAACTTTTACCGCAGCCGGATTCCCCTACAAGTCCCAGTGTTTCATTTTCATGGACTTCAAAACTCACACCGCGCACCGGTGTTAAAGTTCCCTCATCCATCTTTATTTTTATATTAAGATCCTCAACTAATACCACATTATTTTCCATAATACACCCATTGCATAACACATCTGCTCAGAAATGTGTTACTGCCATATATAAAAAACATGAAAGAATCTATATGGCATACCTTTCTTTTATTTAACTTTATTTCACGCTAAAGCCCATGCTCTTTGGGCATAAATCCTGAAGAATAGCGTCTTTTGCTATTTATATGGGTCTGCCGCATCACGCAAACCATCGCCTAAAAAGTTAAATGCCAGGACAGCTACCACGACATATAAAACCGGTATCAGTTTCCAAGGGCAACCTGCAATATTGCTGACACTTTGGCATTCCTGAAGCAAAACACCCCAGCTTGTAGCCGGAGAGCGCATGCCTAAACCTAAAAAACTCATAGAGGTCTCTCCCAGAATCATACCGGGTATACCCAAGGTCAGACTTACGATTAAATAACTCATAAAACCTGGTACCAGATGTTTCATGATTATTTTAAAATCAGATACACCTGCCAACTTCGCTGCCATAACATAATCTTCTTTCTTAAGGGATAAAAATTTGCTGCGAACGGTTCTTGCCAGACCGGGCCAGCTAAGCAAAGACATGATAACCGTAATAAAAATATAAACCTTTGTTACGGAGATTCCGGGAGGAATCGCTGCAGATAAAGCCATCCATAACGGAAGGGTGGGGAATGAGCAAATTACTTCAATTATTCTTTGTACGACAATATCCACAGCTCCGCCGTAATAACCGGATAAACCGCCGATGATTATTGCCAGTAGAAAAGACATCATAGTACCGATTAACGGGACCGTCAGAGAAACCTGGCTGCCGATTAATATTCTGGAAAAGATGTCACGTCCTAATTTATCTGCCCCAAATACCATCAGATTTACCGGATCTTTCCCGGCAGGGAGTTTGGAATTATCAATTCCAAATAAATGGCGGTCGACTTTTATAAGTCCAAGAAACTTGTAAGGAGTTCCTTTAGCGAAAAATTTAACGGGATAAATCTGTTCTTTATTCTCAATAAAGGTTTTGTTTTGAAATTTATCAAAACTAATATCATAATGATACACAAAAGGACCCTCAAAATTACCGTTATGTACAAAATGTATCTTACTTGGCGGGGCATTGGAATAAGTGGCAGAATAATCTTCCAACCCCTGGGGTGCAATAAAATTGGCAAAGATAGCTCCCGTATATAAAATAAATAATAAGATAAAACTGATTACCGCAAGTTTATGACGGATAAGTTTTCTCATCATTAACTGCCATTGGGAGGACATATAATATTTTTCCTGCTTTGCTCTTCTTTTTTCCAGTTTGCGAAGTTCTTTTTCTTCGAAAGACGTTTTATTAAGAGTCAAGCGGATTGATTCTTTTTCCTGGTTCATTGTTTACTCTCCTCCAAATATTTAATCCTTGGGTCCAAGACTGCAAGCAGTAAGTCAGAAATAAGCGTACCCACAACGACCAATATGGCAGAAATCAACAGCATACCTCCGGATAAATAGACATCCTGGGACTGCAGTGCTTTTAACAGGATTGGTCCTTGGGTAGGAAGCATCAGCACGATTGCAGTAATGGTAGAGCCATTAAATATACCTGAAATCATGGGGCCTAATCCGCTGACCACCGGATTTAACACGGCACGCATTTCGTATTTGTAAGTCAGGTTTTTTTCACTTACACCTTTCGCCCTGGTACATAATACATAGGGGCGTTCCTGTTCATCTAACATCTGCGCCCTGATGCTCCTAATCAGCCCACAGGTACCGGACATACTGATAACAACGACCGGGATAATTAACTTGGATAGAAACTCCAGGAATGAATCCCAGGAGTGAATACCCCCTTCCGGAAATAATCCCATTAAAGGTTTTCCGGTTATTTTGAAGGAAATATACATTAAGACGATCGCCAATAAAAAACTTGGCACCGCCATACCAATAAACCCGATAAACGTAAATAAATAATCGCTGATCTGATACTGGTGTTTCGCCGCATGAATTGCAATAGGAATCGCAACCAGGTAGGTAACTACCAAAGTTATAAGGGAAATCATTAACGTAGCACCAAGCGTCTCACCGATTTTAACTAAAACATCCTGTTTATAAAAATAGGAAACACCCCAGTCACCTGTGGCAATCCCCTTTAACCAACGCCCATACTGCATTAAAAAGGGCTGATTTGTATGATACATTTCTTTTAAATTTGCTACATCCGCCTGGGTAACCGTTTCACCCTGTGCAATCATACCATTAACAATATTATCTACAAAATCACCGGGCGGAAGCTGGATTACAAAAAATACTACGAAAGTTATCATTAATAAGGTGAAAAAGGCTAAAATTAACCTTTTTATTATATATTTCAGTTTGTCATTCATTTCGTATCACCCTTCATACCATTCTTGCTTAAGCTAAAACTATGATAAATGGGCTGCTGCAAATCAATAAATTTATTAGGTTTGGGACTGCCAAATACCTGACAATATTTTTTGCAACAGCCAATTATATAAGTAAATACTATGATTATTTCTGCAGATATAACTGTTCCGGACGGATCATACTTGCAAATCTATACTCGTCAGCATAAACGATACCGGAAGGGAAATTCTTTACATTGTTATTGACAATCCAGTTTATCGGCAGTGGTGCCAGGAAGCCGATTACCCATTGATTCTTTTTATGAAGTTCATATATCTTCTTTACGTTATCCTCTACAACCTGTTCCCTGTCTGGGCCGGTTGCTGCTTTGATTGCGTCATATGCATGAATCAGTTCCAACATATCACCGGTTGGTTCCAGGCCTCCGTTAGCTGTAGATTTGCCATCTTCATACCATTTGCCATAGGCGCCGTACCAGCAATTGAAGTTACGCATGGGGACAACCGCATCGGGACGAACAGCTGGTGAGGTTACACTTAGAGTTTCAAATTTGGCTTCTATATCATTTACCAAAATGGACTGTGCGATATTGGCATCTACCTTATCGGAGATTTTAATACCAATTGCTTTATAAGCAGATTGAAGCAATGCTACATAATCTCCTTCTATAGAAGGATCCTGGATGGAAATTATAATTTCAAGATCCTTATTCGTTCCTTTCATCTTACGGTAGGTACCCTCAGCTTTGTTCCAAGGCTCCGTAATCTCATCCAGGAGGCTGTTGGCCTTGTCTACATCAAGTTCGGTCCATTGGGTCTGCCATTCACCGTCAAAACCATTTACACCCTGCGGAACAGAGGCTTGTGCCGGCTTTGACTGACCATTCATTAAGGTTGAATTCATAAGGTTCCTGTCCGCGGCGATGGAAAGTGCCTGCCTAAAACGGATATCCTGAAACAAAGCACGTTTATCCAAATCTTTTACCGACTGGCAAAGAGAAAGGGACGGAGCTGCGCACCAGTCAGGTGTTACCCATTGTATCGGAGTATGTGTTATCTGAGTGGCAGTGGTTACTACTGAAAAATCATTCGGTAATACTGTTGAAACATCTAATTCTCCTGCAGTCTGTTTTAATACAATTTGATCTGCGTCATTTATAATTTCGAATTTTATACTGTCAAGGTACGGTAACTGGCGGCCTTCACTGTCTGTCTTCCAGAAATACGGATTTCTGACAAGTTCATAAGTCTGGCCGACTGTATTCCAGTTGTCTTTTACTGCTATAAAGCTTCTTAACTGAGGAACAATTGCATAATCCCAATTATAATAACCGATATCTTTACCCATGGTGCTGTAATCTGTCCATTCCTTGCCAAAATCTTTATTTGCATTGGCAATTGCCTGTTCCTCTGTGATCAGAGGAAAACTCGGATCATCCGATACACCGTCTTTACGGGCAACATATTTTGCATAGAAATGTTTCGGTAAAAACATCCATTTATTATCAACTGCTACCGCTACCGGAAAATCGGGCTTTGGAGCAGCAAAAGTAACTGTAAATTTATAGTCATCCACTTTATCAAATTTTGCCCAATAGCTTTTACCGTCTTTGTTAACCTGATAGCAGTTATAAGGTTTTGATGTATATGCCGGATAATACCCCTTAGCATCAACCGCAATTGCGGTGCGGTCAGGATTTAAGGCCGGGGTTGAAATATGGTCATAATAGAAAATAACATCATCTGCCGTAAAAGGTTCTCCATCGGACCACTTCATACCTTTACGAAGTTCAATGGTCCATACGGTTGCGTCCTCATTGGGAGAAAAATCTTTACATACATTTGCTTCCACCTGTCCGGAACCATCCTGTTTAAAGCGGAACATACTTTCCTCGGTCCAAGGGCCCCAACCCCAATGACCCTGGTCATTTGTCGTACTTGTTATACTGCCGCCATATTGACCCAGTGATTTTATATCCGGTTCTACCATGACATCTTCTGCCGCAGGCATACGGTCTTCCAATTTCGGTAGGGTTCCGGCTGCGACCTGTTCGGCCAGCATAGGCGCTTCTTTTTCTTTGGCATCTACAGAAGTCTCAGATTCTTCTGCCTCCGTACTTTCTGTAGTAACACCGGCAGAAGAGGTCTTACTATCTTTTCCGTCCGATGACGATTTGCTGCAGCCTGACAGCATTCCTAAAATAAGTACTACTGTTAAAATTAGCGATACTGTTTTCTTCATTGTTCTCCTCCTTGTTATTATGTGCCAATCTGCACAGGCTTTTATGCAGTTATTGGTATGAGCCTCATTTTGGGAAACCATATATTTTTAGAATTTGAATATATATTTTTTGAATGTACCCCATATAACAAAGTTCTAAAAAATTACCATATTTTTGTTCAATATAGCCATAGTTTCAGATAAATGCCGCACTCATTTGTGCTTATTGCTCAATTTGTAACGTCATAATAACAAATCTGAGAATTATTGTAAATGTGTAAACAGAATTATTATATATACTTTTGTTCCAAAATTTCAATACCATCCTAAATTGTATGAACACGCGTAAAGTATCACTTTAACAAGTAAAACTACGGGGATGTACTGATACCTATATTTTTATTATATATATTTTATTATAATAAAAAACTACAAAACATTATATTAATCATATTTAATATATAATCAGATATTATCATACCAATATATCTTTGTAAAGTATTTAATAATTTTTGTTAATATGATTTGAATTTTAATATAATTTCTATGCTTTATACCATTATATTATAAATTTTATGGTTAAATTTAATAATAAATTAATTAATAGGCAAATTTACTTTTACAATTGCTATTAATTATATTTTATAATATGATTAGATGGAAACAGCCTAAAAATATATAAAAAGGCAAAAAGCTTTGACAGGAGCTAATACTTCCTATCAAAGCTTTTATTATAAATCTGTTTAATTATATTTTAAGATGATATATTGTAAATGTTTTATCAGTCTGTCAGTATTATATGGATATTACTTTTCCTCTTTTAATATGGCAGGTACTAATATATCTTTACCCGCACCTGCTCCATTTATCTGTGCTGTTAACAGTTTAACTATTTTATCAGCCATTTCAATCTCATTCTGCTTCATATGCGGGATCGTTAAATCCTCCGGACCATCCACACAACAAATCTGTATATCCTCACCAACACTAGCATGTATTCGTTTTGATGCTTCCATAAAAGCCGGTACCAGACTATATTCCGTACAAACAATTCCATCGATTTTACCTTTTACCTGAGTTAAATAGGCTGCTGCTTTTTCAATATTTTCTTCCCCCGCAGAATGATTGTAAATATCAAGGTCAAACTTCAGCTCACATTCCGGCAGAACTTCGATAGAATATTCAACAGCGGCTTCATAAAATCCACTTTTTCTTTCCTGTAAGGAGGATGTTCCAACAATTTCAGAAGAAGCGAAACCTAATTTCCTACAGCCCTGTTCCCAAAGATATTTCACCAGTGTTTTTATAGCTTGTTTATTGTCTGTGCGGACAGAGGGTACTGAAATTCCCTCCATTTTTTTATCAATGACCACTACCGGAAATCCCTCTAAGATTAATTTTAAAATTCTGGGATTATAATAAACACCATGACATGGCATTACAATTAGACCCTCTATCTGGGATTGTAATAAAAAATCAATTTCTTCCGTTTCTTTCTCTCTGCCGTAATAAGAAAAACGGGTGATCATCTTATAACCGCTTTCTTCCAGGGTACGGTCAATCTTATAAAGCAAATCCAGGCCAAAGGAACTTGAAACATGTTCCATCACAAGGCCTATTTTTTTTACATCTGGTATGATAATATCTTTTTCTCTTCTCCGATGACGGGATTACGTCCTTTTACAAAAGTACCCACTCCGGGAATCCTTTGCAATAATCCCTCCTCTTTCAGCATGCTTAGAGCTTTTTTAACGGTAATCATACTAACTCCGAACTTATTTTTAAGTTCTTCTTCTGACGCAATCCGGTCTCCATCCATATAGATGCCCTGCTCTATTTTTTTCCTCAAGTCATCATAAATATTCATATATAAAAAACTGTTCCTCATTAATAGAATACCTCATTAATAATATTTAATATACACAATAATATTATTATACATCAGTAAAAATGATTTGAAAAGAAATTTTAGGTATTTTAGTATTTCATTCCTCCTAGTATAATTGTAGCATTGATATGCGAAAAATTCACGATTATTTTGATGCCTGTACCAATTATCAGCATAATGACTGGTGGGCCTGCTTAACTGACTCTTCAACTCGAATCAGCCTTTACCGGTCCTCTTTAATATCATTTTGCATTTTACGAAAGTTAGTGCTATATTTTACTTATGTAAGTACGGTTTAGGTAATCAAAATATTAGATCAAAAGAATGAAACTAACAGAAAGCAGGAGAATTATATTATCTATTTTACTCCCTGTCTCGGAGTATTGAAACGTTTGGAATAACAAACGAGATTTGAATTAGACTTATTATAATTCCGCGTAAGCGGGCAGACAAGGAGCGCCTATGAAAGTATTAATCGCACAGCCGGTACATGAAGATGGAAACTCCCAGCTTGAAAACGAAATAAAAAGAAATCCGGATATTAATATGCTACTCTTTCCGGAGGGCTACTTATCCTGTGAAAACAAACTGGCCAAAACCTGCAGCCTGGCAAAAGAGAATAATAAACTAATCATTACGTCTTATAGAAAAGAGAATAAAAACCGTGCAGCAATAATTGATCCCAAAGGTAATCTAATTCTGGAAAGAGCAAAAACGCCTCCGGACGAAAAGGAAGAATTAATTACCCCGTTATCGGTTTCTTATAAAAATATAGAAATCGGCTACCTGTTATGTATGGAAATCCTTAAGGGAATCCGGGATTTAAAAAAAGTAAATAAAGCACTTAACTTTATAGCCCACCCGATAGGTGTTGGCATGTTCAGCGATGAGCAATTTAATTTGTGGATAGAGGAAGCTAAAAATATAGCCAGAACCTATAAGACAATGATAATCGGGACAAGCCATGCTGATGGTTCCTACCGAAATTGCGGCGTATCCATACCTATCTCTTATTGTATCGGCTCTGACGGTGAGCCTGTCTATATTGCAAAATCTGATACAAGAACTAGAATTCTTGATCTTGACACAAAAGAGGTAACGATTATTTAGATATGATTTTATCCGGTAATTGCTGATTTATTTACAAGAAGAATAATAGATTATAGTTTAGAATCTTTTCTTGCTGATTAACAATCTTGAAATCAGTTGATTTTTTGTGACTCTTTTGATACTATGAGGAAAAATAATGATTTATATTCATAATATGGTAATTTAGGTGATTACATCTTGCCCCAAGGGCAACTGAAACTATAAACAAGTATTAATTGTATGGTATATTCAGTAAACTGGATAGTTTCACAATTACGAAAAAAATAATCAAAGGGGACGAACAAATGAATACATTTATATTTGATTTAGATGGTACACTTTTACCCATGCCAAGTCAGGAGTTATTTTTGGATGCTTATTTTAAAGCATTGTCCAAAAAATTGATTCCTTACGGCATAGATGTTCAGAAACTCATTAAAGCCGTTTGGACCGGAACGAATGCAATGATACAAAATGATGGAACCATGACAAACGACCAGCGTTTCTGGAATACTTTCAGTGAAATATTAGGGAGGAGATCCGGGAATTAGAACCGGTATTTGAGGAGTTTTATAAAAATGAGTTTAATAGTGCTAAGATAACAACCGGAACTAATCCGATTGCCAAGGAATGTATCCAGTTGCTGAAAGAGAAAGGATATACCGTTGTACTTGCAACCAATCCAATTTTTCCGCAGATAGCTACTTACTCCCGAATCGGATGGGCAGGTCTTGATGTGAATGATTTTTCACATATAACCACCTACGAAAACTCCAAGTTCTGTAAACCAAACCTGAATTATTATAAGGAAATACTTACTATAATCGGTAAGTCACCCGAGGAATGTATTATGGTGGGCAATGATGTAAAAGAGGACATGTGTACTACTAATCTTGGTATGGATACTTTCCTGCTTAAAGACTGCTTAATCAGTACGGAAGAGGATGATATCTCCATATTTAAACAGGGTGGTTTTGAGGATTTGCTGGAACTGATTAAGGGATTGCCTGCTATAGGGTAAGATTAAGTATTAAGTTGAATTGTAAAATGTAATCAGGATTTACACGACATATAAAATGGGGTTTAAAAATGGGAAGAAGTGAAAAGGCAGAATTTACTACCTTATGTATGGTTTATGATAAGGATAAAATATTGGTGCAGGAGCGGACAGACAAAAATTGGCCGGGTTTATGTTTTCCTGGGGACATGTAGAACATGGTGAGTCTTTTGTAGAAGCCGTTAAAAGAGAAGTACTGGAAGAAACCGGTTTGACAATCGAGAATCCTAAGCTGTGTGGAGTAAAACAATTTCAGACCAAAAACGATGAGCGGTACGTTGTTTTGTTTTTTAAAACAAATCAATATTCGGGAAAATTAACAAGCTCAGAAGAGGGTAATGTATTTTGGATTTCTCGGGATCAATTGTCAGAATATCATTTAGCTGATGATTTTGAATCCATGATTAAGGTATTTGAAGATGAAAATTTGAATGAATTTTATTATTGTAATTCGGAAAACTGGGATTTTAAATTATTATAATAGATAATTATTATATATTAGATAATTGCGAAACTCCACTATTGTATCTATATGCCATGCAATTGATACAATTTCAGAGCAAAATCTGTCCCAGAGGGCAAGGGAAGTTATGAAATTTGTTATTAATTGTACAACCGAAGAAACTCGCAAAGCGTGTTGCTTCCGGTTATATATAAAAGGAGGTGATTTATATGTTATGTCATTTAGTAATCAATTTGAATGCTTTTCTCTGTGCAAGGTCTAATGATTGGACGAACCCTGTACAGAGAAATAGGTAAATTATCGTCCGCATTGGGTTTTGCACTTATAAGTCAAATAAATAACTTATAAGGAGAAAGTACCAATGAAAGATAAAAATTTTAATCACTATATTGTATTTTGGCTAACCGGTTCCCTGTCGCAATTAGGGAGTTCTATGACCGGTTTTTCGCTGATCATATGGGCATATAAACAGACGAATTCTGCCATTTCCGTTTCATTAATGACTTTTTTCTCGTATTTGCCCTATATCGCCGTTAGTATATTTGCGGGAGCTTTAATAGATAAACACAGGAAAAAATCTATTATGTTAACGGCAGATTTAATAGCTGCCAGCTGTTCCATGGTTGTTTTGGCACTTGTAGTTATGAACCGCCTTGAAATCTGGCATATTTACATAGTAAACGGAGTGATTGGACTAATGAATTCCATTGAATCTCCTGCCCAGACTGTTGCGGTTGGAATGATGGTTCCTAAGGAAAAATACGCGCAGGTGAGTGGTATGAATTCTTTTTCAAATTCCCTGCTTACGGTAATAACTCCTATGTTAGCAGCATTTATTTATTCTTTTTCAGGTTTAAAAGGAATAATTTTTATCGATTTGATTACGTTTTTAATTGCTTTTGTCACTTTAATGCTGATTATACCATTACCTGAATGTCTGCAGATACCAACGGATAGAAATAATAATATATTGCATGATTGTAAGGCCGGCCTGCTATTTCTTATTAATCACAAAGGAATCTGGTATATCGTCATAAGTATGGCTTTCTTAAACTTTTTTTCCCGTCTGACTTATGAAAATATTTTAACCCCCATGATTTTAGGCAGAAGCGGCGGTGATGAAAAAGTACTTGGAATTGTAAATGGTATCCTGGGTGCCGGCGGAATTATTGGCGGACTTATTGTTTCCTTTAAGAAAATTCACCGGGATAATATAAAACTGATCTATTATTCAGCTGCACTTTCCTTTCTATTTGGCGACTTGTTAATGGGTTTAGGCCAGAATACAATCGTCTGGTGTATTGCCGCATTTGCAGCAAGTGCACCCATTTCTTTCATAAACGCCGGGCAAAGTCTTATTATGTATCATGCTATTCCGAAAGAATTACAGGGGCGTGTATTTGCCGTTAGGAATGCAATACAGTATTGCACCATACCAATGGGTATTTTACTGGGAGGTTTTCTGGCCGATTGTGTATTTGAGCCATATATGTTATCAGATCATAAACTTGCTTTATTCTTGCAGAAATTCGTAGGCTTCGGCCAGGGCAGCGGAATGGCGGTTATGTTTTTAATTTCAGGAGTTTCTGGCTTTATTTCAAGTATCTTTTGGTATCATAATAAAGAAATAAGAAAACTTCAGAAATAACTCAAAATCTGTTTAAAGCAGAAAGGCTGCATTTATTAAATAATAATTGTTATCTATAGATGAAATGGAGTTGAATATTGTGATTTCTGGATTAAGCCATATCACATTAATAGTAAATGACTTAAAGAGAACAACAAAATTTTTAGAGAAAATATTTGAAGCAAGAGAAGTCTACTCAAGTGGAAATGAGACTTTTTCATTTTCAAAAGAAAAGTTCTTTCTTATTAATGGTTTATGGATTTGTATTATGGAAGGTAAGCCACTTGTAGAGCGTACTTATAATCATATTGCTTTTAAGATACCAGACAGTTGTTATGACAAATTTCTTAAGCGAATTAAGGATGTTGGAGCAGAAATAATACCAGAGCGTTCCCGTGTAGAAGGCGAAGGGCGTTCAATATATTTTTATGACTATGACAATCATCTATTTGAATTGCATACTGGAACTCTTGAAGAAAGGTTGGAACGGTATTCAAAAGGTAAATGAAGATTATAAGCATAATCCGAAGTAAGTTTTACTCGCAATTTTTTTCAACTGTAAACTTTAGGGCTGTCACACTAAATGCGGCACCCTTTTTCATTAGAGATGTTTATCACATTTTAGGGTATCAAAATAGCGTGTGATTATTATCCAACAGAGACACGTTCTCACTCGGTTACCGCACATAGCGGTACATAAGGCCGTGGCAGATAAGTGATTCTGCCACGACCTAAGTACCGATGGGGGCAAACGGTCTCTTAATGGATTAATAATCACACGCTAGTCTTTTACAAATCTATGTGATAAACATTCAAGATTTCTGTGGCGCCGTCCTACTTTTTAGACAAAAAGGAAGCTGCCGCCTTACGATTTTTCAATTGTCTTTACTTTAAATTTTCCTCCAATAACATCTTTACTCTTAGTGATGAGAGATTATAGGTGTACCCCGGATTATTATTATAGAAATCTAATTTCCAATCCAATTTATCTTTTATATCTAGGTTTTCTTTCAGGACATAAACCAGTGCATCATCCGATAAATTACAAAGAGCATCCACATCAAGCTCCTTTAGATACCCTGTCTGGTACATCTTTATATTGTATTTTGCAATATTACCGTCCACATTGGAAAAGCACAATACACCAAATAAAAGAACAAATGCTAAAACTGAATATCTGGCAAAGTTAAAATTGACATTCATCTGTTTCATTATAATCAGCACATTTACAATGGCAAGAAGCAGCATAAACCATGATGTATACACTCTGAGCTGGGTAAGTCCGTAATTACCGATATACATTATCATCTTGCTAAGAGCCGTTGTAATGAGTAGAATTGTAAAAACTGATATAAGTACGGAGTATACTTTAAGTAATACAGGTTTATTTTCACCGGTCTGTTTCGAAAGGAAATTAATAAATAAAAGCACCATAAGATTAATTACAGCAATTAAACATAATTCAAAAAACCCTTTTCTTGCATATTCAGCATAACTATAAGTTTCCGGTAAAATACCTGCAAAAGCGGATATAAAATACCGTAATTGCAGAACAAAAAACAGGATATATAAGATACAGACAGGCGTAACCGCCGAATACATAACCAGATTAGGAAAAATCTTTATACCATCTAGTTTATTTACACATTGTTCCTCGGAAAGAACATTTATATTAACTTTATTTACATTGGAATAAAGCATGCCAAAGAGATAGAAAGCAACGGGAATACCCATAGTAAACTGCATGATAGTCATGGTACTAGATTCAAAAACGTTTCCAAATAAAGCATTTAATACCACTTCAACACCGCTGTCAGCACTTATTAAAAGCATAGCCACTACCATGGTTAAGGGAATCGTTACCACTAAACCTATTATCACAAGCTTTATATTATTACCGGATTTTGATTTACCGGACGAATAGATGATTGCTTTTAGTGCTTTGCCAAAGCTAACGAAAGGCATTACACAGATGGCCTTTAACATATCAAAAAAGAAAAAACGTTCAATTTTCTTATCTTCTTTGCAAACGGAATAAACCCAGTAGATTCCCAGCATTAATAAAAATAAGATATCCAGAAATTTTATAAAATTGTTTGCGGTAATTGAAAATACGAAACTAAAAACTAAAATTAAACCAAATAGTATTTTATGATTAGTATAAAACTTATAATTGTTCTTTTTAAGAAAATACAGACAGACAAATGCTGTTCCCATAAAAAATACTGTAGTAAATATGCCGGTAACATTCCATAATACCAAACGAATAAAACAAAAACCCATAGCTAACATCAGATAAGCATAAATACATTCCAATTTAGTAAAAGTTAAATTCTCATCAATTTTTGATTTTCCCCGGATACTTCCATAATCCAGAGCGTTTTGATTTTCTTCCATTATTCCGCTTCCTCCTCTTTCCACTCAAGGATATCTCCCGGCTGACACTGCAGGGCATTACATATTTTATCTAACGTATCCAGTTTTATCGCTTTCGCTTTCCCATTTTTTAATATGGAGATATTAGCCATTGTAATTCCCACTTTTTCAGATAATTCCGTTACACTCATTTTTCTTTTTGCCAGCATAACATCGATATTAATTATTATCGCCATATCATTCACCTCAGATTGTAAGTTCATTTTCTTTTTTCAGCTCATACGCTTTTAAGATAAGACGGGACAGCGCTGCTGCCAACACTGTAATGATAATCCCAATAAAAATAGCCCCGATCATAAGAAACATAATACCTGGATTCAACCATTTATTTACCCCCAAGTAAAACATCCCAAGAAAGCACATAACCGAAATTACAACGCCTAGTTTACTTATTTTTACAAATGCCCTTGAATTTTCTACAGAAAAAGAATTCTCCTTACCAATCTGTAAGCACACTTTCCAGAACTGGTAGAGAATTGCATAACAAAGGACCCCAATAATCCAGACATAGATTAAGCCGGGCCAGAATAGAAAGGCCAACTCCGGATATTGCAATTTACTTTCAACTGCAAGATTTGGCATAAGCAGACCAAAGAAAATAAGTCCCATGACTGCAATACCAATACAGATTCCTTTTAACCAATTCGTCATCTCCTGCTGTTTCATAATTATATCTCCTTTAGTTTTTAAAAATGGATTCTTTTATTTAAACTTATTATACTATATAACAGTAAGTATTGCAATATATATTTATCGTTTTACGATATATTTTCATCACGATATGATGTTTTTATGAATTTACAGCTTAAAAACTTAATAGTATATTATCGCAGTTAAAAATATTGTGTAACCGCTTGCTATATTGGATATATCTAGTGTATAATTATATTGTAAATAATTAGTCCAACATATTATTTTTGACAGTTTTTATGAGGGATTTAAGAATTTTGGAAGAATTCTAAATCGGAAGGAGATTAGCAAGATGAAAGTGATGAATATTACTAATGTTAATGGTTTATTTAAAATAATTGATTCATGCTCCGGTAAAGTTGAATTGGTTACAAACGAAGGAGATCGTTTAAATTTAAAGTCAAAGCTGTCACAATATGTTGCTTTGGCCAATGTTTTTACAGAAGGCAAGATTGACGAAATGGAGCTTATTGCATATGAACCGGAAGATATAAAAAAATTACTTGCTTTTATGTATAATGGCGAATAACCATATTATAGAACGAAGGACGGGTTTCTATAGGCGATGAACGGGTGGAAAAACACCGCCTTTTACCAGAAGTTTGGAATGCAGCTTTTGATAAATTTATTATCGGCGATAATATAAGATCTTTTCAGATTCAGTATAAAATCTATATTAAAATGAGCAGCTCCCTGTCAAATGACAGGGAGCTGCTCATTTATAGTGATGCCTTTAACTATATTCCATAATAACTTTATTCTTCCATTACTTCAATAAAATACTCAATATAATCATCAGTATAGGTTTATTCCTTAATATGCTTCTCTTCTTTTGTTTCCCCGGTTATATTATTTCTTTGTTCCAACATTTTATTAATCCATATTTCATCTTCCTTGCTGATTTTAGCGTTATGGACAGTCAGACATACGGAAATAATAATAAATACAACTGTAAACATAATGATATTTAAAATTCTGAAACCAAACCAGTTAAGAAAATAAGCCATTGTCAAAAATATAGCATAATTCAGGCAGTATACAATTCCAACCTGCAGCTTATCATTCTTAAAATCTATCTTGTTAATAAAATAACTTACTACATGGATTACTACTAAAAGTACTGCAAACTGCAATACAAACGTATGATATCCCGTCGGATCATTGTTGTTAATGAGATTGTTAATGGACGCTAATATAATTACAAAGGTAAACGCCATACATATATTGGGTAAATGGTACTTTCTTATCTCTTTCATTTAAAACCCTCCCTATTCTCCTAATTTTTTCTTTAAATGATCAATATAACCTCTTGATACAATGAGTTTTTCGCCATTTTTCATAGTTGCTTCCATTCTGTGATTTAAATAGGACCGAACACTTCTTAATTCATTCAAATTCATAATGCAGTTTTTGCTGATACGTACAAAGGAAGTATATAAAAGCATCTGCTCTAAGGAAGATAACGTATCCTTATATTCATAAACCTCGTTGCTGCAATAAAGAAATGTTTTGCCGTCCACAGAATCTATGAAGAGAATGTCTTCCAAAGGTATTTATAACTCTCAGTACCTTGTATTCCTTGCAGTGAAAAATAGTACTGCCTTATCATGTTAATCAGTTTTTTTAATCTGTCATCCATTACCGTACAATTAATAATAATCTCATTCTCTTGGATTTCAAGGCTTTGATTTACTGACAGTTTCAAAAGAATTTTCCTCCTCTCTTTCATCTTAATTAAACTTACATTTAAATTATATAAATTTATTTTATACATATCAACCGCGTTGGAATCAAATACCTAAAACAAGGTATCAGATACCTATGTTTAGCTAAAAATTGAGTCAGAAAAAGAGGACTGTTTCCAGCCCTCTGACTTTAAAATATTCCATTTATTTTACCATTTACTGTTAACCTTACATATACTTATTACAAATTGAAAAAGATTCTTTACTTAATATTAATTGTAACGGATTCTTTCGATGGATTATATTCATACGGCCAATCACCTACTTGTAAGGTAAGTGTTGATGCCTCATCACTAATATCAGTACCGCCCACGCAGATGAAAATTGTGCCTTGTTTATTATAGTAATCCGGTTGTGCATAAAGCCTGACTTCATTTCCCAAATCATCATATCCTATTAAATCAAATTCACTTCCTCTATCTTCATACCCTGTTCCATCAGAAAAAGATACGTACAATAATTTCTCATAGCTATTAGATACAAATTTTTCAAAAAATATGCTGTCATTATTATAATTCAACATGTCATCAAGCATAACAACTTTTGTATCACCTGACATAGCTTTACCGTTAGCCATAAAATCAAAGGTCCAATTACCACTGGTTTCTTTATTCTTCTCACCTATTTTAGTTATTGCTATCTCAAATTTATGTTCTTCTTCCGGAGCAATCAAACCAATATAATATTCAAAAATATTATTAAAGGTATACTCATCCAGCACTTGTCCGGTGCCATCCATTCCAATAACCGGCATTTCCTTGCCGTCCATATAGATTTTTATATTATCTCCCCAATAAGCCGTTTTGTCTTCCAGTTTTTCCCCATCTGAAATATCAATCGAAAAAATCAATTTTTCTTCTGAAACGATAGCATCACTCAATGTCACAGTAATTCCATTATCAGTTACAGATTTGCCAATTACCTTGATATACTCTTCAACTTTATCATTCTTCTCCATAATATCTGCAATCGAACGATATACATAAGCAAATGCCGACTGTGCCGTTTCCGTTATAGTACAAACTGTAACCAATGCAATTACTGCCACAACTGCTGCTGTCTCTTTCAGTATACTTTTCATTCTATAATTACGGTTAATATTATTTAAAACCAGGTTTTCGTCAAAATGTATACTTTTCATTCCGCTGTCTAACGCTTTTTTAATATCATTCATAGGATTCGTCCTCCAAATAATTCAATTTAAGCTGTTCCCTTGCCCGAAACAACCTTGTCTTTACAGCTGATTCTTTTAGCTTCAATATTTCTGCTATTTCAGAGACAGGCATTTCCTGATAATAAAATAGCAAGATAATTTCTTTATACTTCGTTGATAATTTATTTATCTCATGAAATAACTCCTGCCTATCCACTAATCCATCATAGCTCGCATCATAAGCTATTTCAGTAATATCATTAAAGTTTTGTCTTTTATACCACCAGGTCTTCATCTGATTTTTACAAAGATTAATAGCAATCTTCATTATCCATGTTTTTACGGAAGATTCCTTCCTAAACTTATCATAATGCTTCATAACTCTGATAAACGTTTCCTGTGTCACATCTTCTGCCAGATGATAATCTTTTAGATAAAGGTAACACATCCTCAAAACACTGTCTGCATATTCTCCCATCAAGTCGCTGACGATTTTATTGGCCTGTTCATCCATAGTTTTTATACTGATTGGCCTTGATATATTGTCCATATTATGACCTCCTTTCTACTTATTAGACCATTAGAAAAAGCTTAAGGTTACATAACCTAATATATTATTTCATTAAAGCCATAAACAGAATCCATTAAATTCCATATATTAATCGACTTTTTCTCTTTTCAATGCTACGATATTCTTATGGTAACAGGAACAGAGTCAATTTTATTGACTTGGGATAATTATGAGTGCTTGCCCTCTTATTTTTACATAGGAGGAGGTGAACTTACCTTGACGAGATTACATAGAAAGGGGAGTGAACCTTATGACAGTTGCGGAAGCTTTATCTTTAATGATAGCATTTGCTACCTTTGTTATAGCTTTAATCACTCTTGTTGTTCATTTGAAAAAGATGAACAACAAAAAATGATTATCCTGCACCCTGAGAAGTCTAGGATAATCATTTTTATTCAACACTTAGGGCAAGCATAGGTTTTAACCCTAAATGTAATTTGATCATTTATGCCGTACCTTATTTTCTAAAAAACCGAGAATTTTACTACAATATTCCTCATCTTCCGCAACATTTTTAAAATCACAATCTTTTACTATAAAATGCTCCCACGAATTACGCAGCCACACTTCCGCATCCGGACATGCCTTTTTCAGCCTATACATACTTACGGCAGGCACTTCGGTATCTCCTTTGTTGGCAATTAAAAGCACGGGTCTTCCATTGGCATTTTTAATCTGTTCAACAGGCTTAATATGGTTTACTTTATTACTTCCATATATCAATTTTAAAGAGGAGCTGAAAAGCGGTTTTTCTATAGACCGAAGAAAAACCGGTACTCCAAGTCCGTCCAACTCATCCAGCACAACATCTTCAAAGCTGGAATATGCCGACATAGCGATCAGAGCATCAATATCCTTTATCTGTCCAAATGAATTTACCCCAATTGCCCCGCCCATAGATGCTCCCTGCACCACAATCGGAACATCTTTATACTTTTCTTCGCTCTTAATGTAATCCACAACAGCTTTCACGTCATTCACTTCGTCATAACCCAGGCATATCCTGTTGCCGTCGCTTTTACCATGCCCACGGACTTCAAGCAATATGGATGAATAACCATTTTCCTGCATGAACTTCCCATGTCCGTAAAAATATGTAACAGATGGCTGGACTATACCACTTAAATAAATAATAACTGCTTTCGGATGATCCGAATATATTTCCGAAACCCATATTTTCAGACCATCCTCCGTCTTTAAATACATTTGGTTTTCTTTCAGATTATAATCCTCCGCCTGATAAACATCCTGCAGCGGAAAATTGAAAGTTGCATATCCGCGGTAATTAACATGGCGGTTCACGAACGCAGGTAGTCCAACATATGGAATCAGAACTAAAATTATAAGGAAAACAGCCGCAATTATTGAAATCGTTTTTATAATAATATGGAAAATATTTTCCTTTCCGGTCCTTGCATTGATTCTGCCGGAAAAATCCCGCTTTAATTTTCTTCGGCATATGATATAAATCGTCATGGTTCCTATCAGCAGCGGAACATAAATCAGACCATGAAGAAAAGCTCTTATTATATTAATATCGGCTCCATATTCAACCGTAATATTAATTAACATCGTAATCAATAATAAAAAGAATACTGCAATAGATAGAACAGATATACATTTCATCCTGATGTAGGACATTTTTTTTATATGGTTTAAATCCGTTTTTTGAATTTCCATCTTTTACTCCCTCAAATAATATTATTTTAACCATATATTACCACCCCCTATTGTTATATGCAATATTTCTAATTGCTTTGATAGCATAATCCTTCATTATTCTGAGGCAAGATAGCAATAACAGAGAATCCATATAATTATAGATTCTCTGTCATTTCAATATAAGGTAATTAATATCTTACCTGACGGAACTGTCTACTTTTTGGCAGCAATACCCATACATTTCGTATTTTCCTCATAATCCTTACCTGTTAAGTCACTCCAAACATCCTGTACATGATATCCATATCTCTTCATTAATAGCAGAATATTCTGTTTCGTGTAATAATGGTCCCTTAAATTATAGGTAGTTACTTCACCCCTGCTGTCAATAATGGTATATTGCCGGAGTAAAACATTCTCAGCTTCAAAGTCAACGGTCTGCTCCAGAACAAGATGTGGGTACGGACTCCAAAATCCTGATTCGCTCATATACCAATTACGCATAGATTGCTGCTCCCAATTGAATCTTGTGAAAGCATCAAATACAAATACCCCACCAGGTTTCAGTGCTTTATGTATCTTTTGCAGCAACAGATCACGTCTGCTATCAGAAAGTGCACCTAAATCACAGTAAATCAGGAAAATAGCATCAAACTTATCGGAATAGTCCATTGTGAGATAGTCCTGATAGATATATTGAATGTTTAAATCATTGGTTTCTGCATACTTTTTAGCATAACTTATAGAATTTCCGGAATAATCCATACCTGTAACATCAAGTCCATACCGGGAGAACCGGGTGCAGTACAGACCCGGGCCACAGCCCAAATCTAATATTTTTGCACCTTTTTTTAAGTTTAGATATTTAATCTGCCATTCTACAATTTGGTCAATTGTTTTATGATTATAACTTGCCGCATCCCAATCAGGATTTAAGTGAGCTTCCAGCATTTGTTGTGCTATATAAGGATCATCCCAGAATGGTTCTTCTAAAGTAGAGTATAAATCCGGCTTCTTTACAGAGTTTAACAGCAGTTCCATATTCATATTTCCGTTTATAATAAGGTTCTTATTTTTTTGCATTATAATTAATTCCTCCAATTTTTTATTAACAAAATAAAAGCATAATAATTTAGCCTAATACCGGAAGAAACACGCTTTGCGAGTTTCTTCGGTTCGCGTGCTCGTTCGAATTATTACAAGCAAGCTTGCTAATTCTCACTTAGCTTTCGCGAAAATAAAAGCCGTAGATTTACTCTACGGCTCAAATTCCTTGATGAAAGCACATGCGAGTAATCTTAAAATCATAAGTAATTGAGCATGAAAATTAAACTGTATATAAGACAGCTTTTTCTTTTACTCAATTATTCAGCTAATGATTTTAAAATTACTTTTCCGTGTACACTTGTTATAAATCTAAAGCATACCGGATGTCATTCCACCTTTCTTTACTAAATTACTATGCTTATTCTGTTGAGTTTAATTGTATATAGTTTTCATAGTTTTGTCAATATCTTACATGGAAATAAAAATGGTGTACTACTTGTGTGATGTGTATAATATTCTGATTTTAATTAGCACCTGTGTATAAACGCAATTTTATTTGTTTTTAATAAGCTAAATAGTAAAGTTACTATAAGTATAGAATTTTACCTTTCAGAGCTGTTTTATTATTATTTTTATTGAAAGAAATGCCGATATCTATTATAATAAAATGCAAAGCAAATAATTCCTTATACTATTTGTTACCGTGTTAATGCAGGCATGGATGCCTCCAATTCGCAAGGAGTGATACTATGAATGTAAGTTTACAATCTGGAGCCGATTATTCTTATTTATTTAGGAGCTTAAATTCCTCAAAGGGGAATTCTGTTTCCAATTTGAACTTCCTGTCCGACTACGGAAGTATTAGAAACGGAAGTTACTTAAAGCTATTAAAAGCATATTATACTAAGGACGGTTCTAACTCCGCAGTCTCTTCCATTGTAAAGACTAATTCCATCAGCTCTGATGATACCAAGACCTTAGTCAAAGTACAAAGCAGTACGGATGCCTTAAAGGAATCTGCTTATGCCCTTTGTTCTACAGGTAAAAATTCAATATTTACCCAAAAGGAAATAACCACTACTGCCGCAGACGGAACCAAAACTTCTACTACCGGTTATGATACTGATACAATTTATAAAGCACTTTCTCAGTTTGTAACAGACTATAATTCTGTTATGGCGGCTTCTGATGATGTTACCAGTACCTCTATATTAAGCAAAACGAAGAACCTAATCAATAACACTGCTTCCAATTCCAAATTATTAAGCAGTGTAGGTATTACCATTAACAGTGATAACTCGCTTTCCTTAAATAAGGAAACTTTTGTTAAAGGGGATATAAATACTGTAAAATCACTTTTTAATGGTACCGGTTCTTACGCATATCGTGTCTCTGCTCAGGCTTCTCTAATTAACTTTGCTGCGGATCACGAAGCCTCCAAAGCCAATACCTATAGTTATAACGGTAACTATAGCAATACATATTCTTCAGGGTCTATGTTTTCCGCCTTATTTTAAAAAATATCTGACAGGATAAACACCTCGCAATTCATTATGAACCAATTTATTGCGAGGTGTTTTTATGAATTATGCTGTAGTTATTCCAAAGCCGCTGCAAAATTCCAATTTCTCTTCATTTGGGTTTGATTGCTGTTGGGGTTATTCAAATCACTTTAGCAATGTTTAGCCGAATGATACACGCTCCATTTCTTTTATCTGATTCCATCTCTTATTCTCAGTTTATTCTCATAAGTTGAGTCAAAATTTGAGTCAACTCTTGACAACCCCCATTTTCATGTTATACTTAATAAGTCGCAAACTCTTATAAATCAAGGCTTGCATCAGTCACATAACGTCAGTTCGCAACCTTCCTGACGTAAAACAAAACTAAAGGAGAATTTCATATGAAAAACAAAACTTTATTCATCACACAGGCTGCCCTGATTGCAGCTATCTATGTGGTACTGGTTTATGTGTTTAAACCAATCAGCTTTTCTTATGTACAGGTAAGAATAGCGGAAGCACTAACCATTTTACCTTATTTCACACCTGCTGCCATACCGGGAGTAACAATCGGATGCTTATTAGCCAATTTACTTACCGGCGCAGATATGCTGGACATTATATTTGGATCCCTGGCTACCTTAATCGGAGCAATTGGTTCTTACGTATTAAGAAAGCATAAATTCCTTGTTCCCATTCCACCCATCTTAGCCAACACAATTATTGTCCCCTGGATACTTCGGTATGCTTATGCTTTTGTTTTGCCCATTCCTTTTATGATGTTGACTGTTGGCATAGGAGAAGTGATATCCTGCGGGTTATTGGGATTACTATTATTATTTGTACTTAATAATTACAGGAACATTATTTTTAAATATAATACATGATATCAAAAAAGAGGGCTGCTGCAAAATTATTAACCTATCTTTACATGGATTATGAATATAGTTATACTTTAAAATATCTGTGAGTGTTAACTATATTCTATTCCAAGTAAGATAAATTATGATTTTACAACAGCCCTGATTTCTTAACGGGCAGCCACTTTAACAGCAAGAAAATAATTACTACTATTTTTCTTCCTTCTTATCACTCTTTCTTTGAAAAAATTTAACGATTTCCACAATCGGAATAACCACAATACCAAGTCCCATCGCAGCCAGATATTCTATAGGGGATATACTCTCAAACTGGAAAGCTTTTGCTAGCGGTGGAACAAATATTACCGCAGTTGTTAAAATAAAGGAAGCTATCATAGCTCCATATAAATATTTATTATGATGCTTTATCCGGAATAAGGACTGGCGTCTGCTTCTCATATTCAGGGAATGGAACATTTCTGCCATGGAAAGTGTTAAGAATGCCATTGTGATACCATCAGGACTTTCGGCAATTTCAAAAACACCCGCCTCCATATAGTGGCCGACAAAATATGCTATTACAGTCAATCCGGTAATCATTACCCCCTGCCAGATAACATCAAAACCCAGCCCTCTTGAAAATATTCCTTCCTTTGCATTTCTGGGAGGACGGTTCATCGTATCTGCTTCTTCTTTTTCCATTCCAAGTGCGACCGCCGGAAAAGTATCGGTAATCAGATTGATCCAAAGTAAATGAACCGGCTTTAAGATTGTAAATCCCAGTAATGTGGATATAAAGATGGATAACACCTCGGATAAGTTGGAAGATAACAGGAACTGAATTGCTTTGCGAATGTTATCGTAGATACGGCGTCCTTCCTCTACCGCATTTACAATCGTAGCAAAATTATCATCTGCCAGTACCATGTCTGCAACATTTTTCGTAACATCTGTTCCCGTGATACCCATACCGATACCGATATCAGCTGTTTTAATTGACGGAGCATCATTTACACCGTCACCGGTCATGGCAACGATCATCCCCTTACTCTGCCATGCTTTCACAATTCGTACTTTATGTTCGGGCTGTACACGGGCATAAACGGAATATTTTACAATATCCTTATCCAACTGTTCATCGCTTAACTCAGTCAGTTCCGCTCCCGTTAAAGCCTCCGATGCCTCTTTAATAATACCTAACTGTTTTGCAATGGCAACGGCCGTATCCTTGTGGTCACCGGTAATCATAACCGTACGGATACCGGCTGCCTTACATTCGGTTATGGCCGGTTTTACTTCAGGTCGGATTGGGTCAATCATTCCGGTTAACCCTACGAAACAAAGCCCCTGTTCCAAAGATTCTGACGATATATCCTCCGGCATTTGCTCCCATCTTCTAATTGCTCCGGCCAGGACACGTAATGCCTGATCCGCTAAGTTCTTATTGGCATTTAATATTTCTTTTCTTTTTCTTCTGACATAGGTTTTATATCAGAACCGTCCCAATAAGAGGTGCAGCGGGCAGCCAGTACGTCCGGAGCACCTTTTGTATATTGTTCGAAGCCGCCATTCGAAAGTTTATGTATAGTACTCATAAGCTTTCTTCCGGAATCAAAAGGTACTTCCCCTACACGTGGCATTTCAGTCTCCGCTTTACTTTTTTGGATTCCAAGCTTAAAGCCATAATTTACAAGTGCCGCTTCCGTAGGTTCTCCCTCGGCTTCGTTGGAATCATTCAGATGTGCATCATTGCAAAGTGCCATAACACGGCCTAACAATAACTCATCCTTACAGAAACTATCTACGACGGTCATTTTATTCTGTGTTAATGTACCTGTTTTATCGGAGCAGATAACATTGGTACATCCTAATGTTTCAACTGCGGTCAATTTTCGGATTACCGCACTTCTTTTTGACATGTTGGTTACGCCAATGGATAATACGATGGTTACCACTGCTGCTAGTCCTTCCGGGATAGCAGCTACGGCTAATGATACGGCCACCATAAAGGTTTCAAGAATACCTTCCCCTGAAATATCAGGATAAAGACGGAAGATATTAAATAAAAAGATAACAACACAGATTCCAAGAACAAGTGAACTTAAAGTTTTACTAAGCTGGTTTAATTTAAGCTGAAGAGGAGTGGTATTTTCTTTTGCTTTTGTTATGGCATCAGCAATTTTACCCATCTCCGTGTCCATACCTGTCGCAGTAATTACAGCATTTCCTCGTCCATATACAACCGTACTACCCATGTAAACCATATTTTTTCGGTCACCAAGAGAAATGTCTTTCTGCCCGCCCAGATTAAGGACATTCATAATCTTATCTACCGGAACACTCTCACCGGTTAAAGCTGCTTCCTCCACTTTCATACTTGCTGTGTCTAACAACCTGGCATCAGCAGGAACGGAATCACCGGCTTCCAGAGCAATAATATCACCTACTGCCAGATCTTCACTTTTTATAACCTGTAGTTTTCCGTCACGCATCACTTTGGAAGTTGCCGCCGAAATGGCCTGTAGAGCTTCAATTGCTTTTTCTGCCTTACTTTCCTGATATACACCAAGTATGGAGTTAATGACAACCACAGCCAGAATTATGATAACATCGGCAAAAGATTCATGGGCATATATTGCAGTAATACCGGATATCAGCGCAGCTGCAATCAGGATAAGTACCATGGGATCTTTTAACTGGCTTAAGAAACGGATGAAAAGCGGATCTTTCTCGGCCTCTTTTAATTTATTCTTACCATTTTGTGTAAGCCGCTTAGCGGCTTCCATCTCTGTAAGGCCTCTTGCTTCCGTTTTTAACTTCTGCAAAACTTCTTCTGATGTTTGTAAATATTCTCTCATTAAAATCCTCCTAATAAAAAAAGATCAAGTTACTGTACTTGACCTTTTTTATTAGAAAAGACCCAAGTACAGTGTTTATTCTGTACATGAGTCTCATATTTTAAGATAAGCCAGACTGTAAATCAGCCAGGATTGTTGACTTACCACGCTATTGCTTAAGCGCTAATTACTCCCTCATTTAATACTTTGAAATAATATCATGGTGTTTTTGAATTGTCAATATAATATGAGGTTTTAATAAAATTTTAATATATTTTGACATGATTTACATATCCATATAGAGGCATTAATCCATAACGAATTCGGTAAAGAATCCTTTTGCTTTTTCCAAATCGGATGTGTTTTTTATTGATTTACCTTATAACTCACAATTGTTAACAGTACGTGGAAATGGAATGACATCTCTGATATTACCCATACCGGTTAAATACATTACGCAACGCTCAAAACCCAAGCCAAATCCGGCATGTCTTGCAGAACCGAATTTTCTAAGGTCTAAATAAAATTCATAGTCTTCTTTCTTAAGGCCTAATTCGTCCATTCTGGCAACTAATTTATCATAGTTATCCTCTCTCTGGCTTCCTCCGATAATTTCACCAATGCCAGGTACTAATAAATCCATAGCGGCAACGGTTTTATTATCTTCATTTAACTTCATATAAAAGGCTTTGATATCTTTCGGATAGTCCGTAACAAATACCGGCTTTTTGTAAATTTCTTCCGTTAAATATCTTTCATGCTCCGTCTGTAAATCACAGCCCCAGCTTACCTTGTATTCAAATTTATCATTATTTTTCTCCAGAATTTCAATTGCTTCCGTATAGGTAACATGTCCGAATTCGGAGTTCATAACATGTTCCAGTCTCTCTAAAAGACCCTTGTCCACAAATTGATTAAAGAATTTCATTTCCTCCGGTGCATGTTCTAAAACATAACGGATTACAAACTTTATCATTCCTTCCGCTAACGCCATATCATCTTTTAAATCAGCAAAAGCAATCTCCGGCTCAATCATCCAGAATTCTGCCGCATGACGTGTGGTATTGGAATTCTCCGCACGGAAAGTGGGTCCAAAGGTATAAATATTACGAAAAGCCATAGCATAAGTTTCACCGTTTAACTGCCCGCTGACAGTTAAATTCGTTTCTTTGCCAAAGAAATCTTCGGTATAATCAACTTTACCTTCTTTCGTTCTGGGAATCTTGTCCATGTCAAGGGTCGTAACCTGGAACATCTCTCCGGCTCCCTCTGCGTCACTTCCTGTAATTAAAGGGGTGTGTACGTATACAAAGTCTCTGTCCTGAAAATACTTATGAATTGCATATGCAATCAGGGAACGGACACGAAATACTGCCTGAAACGTATTGGTTCTTGGACGTAAATGTGAAATCGTTCTTAAAAATTCTAAGCTGTGCCGTTTCTTCTGTAATGGATAATCCGCTGTGGATGTGCCTTCTATAACAATCGATTTTGCCTGTATTTCAAAAGGCTGCTGTGCTTGTGGTGTAGCAACCAGCTCACCCTCAACGATAATTGCCGAACCTACCTTTAATTTGGATATTTCAGCAAAATTCTCCATGCTGTCATGGTAAACAATCTGTAATGTTTCAAAATAAGTACCATCATGCAATACGATAAAACCGAAAGCTTTCGAGTCCCTGATACTTCTTACCCAGCCTCCAGCCTTTATGTTTTTACCGATAAATTTTTCTTTTTCTCTATACAATTCCCGAACTGTAATCAAATCCATATATCTGGCTCCTTTGTCAAATTTTTCTCTTCATTTATTATATCATATCATAGTATGATTACAACCGAAAAGTTTTATGTGCAGTGTAGAAATTCCTCACCTTTTACAGCTTGCAAAAATACGATACTAACAATTTAGATTAATCTTTCAGCTTCTGTGGTATTTTATTTTACCGTAATTGGGCTCACGATATCCGGTATAGTATACCCGCTCGTCGGTGCTTGGGATAATTTCGGCTCGGTTGCTAACGAAATGGAAGTACTATCTCAAATACCCTTTGACAGTAATATATATAAGTGCTAGAATTATGTTCAGACATTGTTAAATAAAAAACAATCTTTATTAGGAGGATAAAGGTATGGTTATCACAATATGTATTGGGAGTTCCTGTCATTTAAAAGGTTCAAGGGAAATTGTTCAGACTTTGGAAAGACTTATTACTTTACATAAATTAGACGATAAGGTAGAATTAAATGGTTCCTTTTGTATTGGGCAATGTGTAAAGGGTGTTTGCGTAAAATTAGGGGAAACCTTATTTTCCTTATCCCCGGATAACACAGAGGCTTTTTTTAATGAAGAAGTACTTGGGAGGCTGACTGAATGAATGTAATCGGCTTTAAAGAAGCAAAGTGCAGAAATTGTTATAAATGTGTCCGTACCTGCGAAGTAAAAGCTATTACGGTAAAAAATGAACAGGCACAGATTATGAATGATAAATGTATTCTATGCGGGCATTGTCTTGAAGCCTGTCCCCAGAATGCCAAGACATTTATCAGCGATCTGGATAAAGTAAAAGGTTATCTAAGAGATAATATTCCCACTGTAATATCCATTGCTCCCGCCTATCTTGGTATATTAAAATATAAAACTCCCGGACAGGTCATCACAGCATTGATGAAACTTGGATTTTCCATGGTACGGGAAACGGCTGAAGGTGCAGCATTTGTAACGGAAGAATATGAAAAATTATTGACAGCCGGTACAATGAATAATATAATTACAACTTGTTGTCCCAGTGTAAATGATTTAATAGAAATCTATTATCCCAGCCTTACAAAATATATGGCCCCAGTAGATTCTCCCATGATTGCCCACGGCAAACTAATCCGGAAAGAATTAGGCCATGATGTAAAGATTGTATTCTTAGGCCCCTGCATCGCTAAAAAAAGGGAAGCGGAAAGTGACCCCAGAACCGTTGGATTTGTCGATGCAGTTATTAATTTCCCCGAAGTGGAACAATGGTTAAAAGAAAAAAATATTGATATTATGGAACAGGAGGATACCCTGCCCCATAATCCGGATCCCCAGGTTAACCGGTTATATCCTATTAGCAGCGGAGTTTTATCCTCCGTCGTAACCTCTAAGAAAAAGCCGGATAACTACCGTAAATTTTATGTTCATGGAATTAAAAATTGTATTGAATTATTTGAAAGCATGGAACGGGGTGAGGTATCCGGCTGCTTTATAGAGGCCGATATCTGTAACGGAGGCTGTATTAAAGGTTCTGCCGTTGACAGGGAATCTATATCCCGCTTTAAAGTAAAGCTGGACTTGGAAGAGGCTGTCCCCAAAAAACCTCTAAGTGATCCTGACTTTTATGACCGCGCAAAAGGTATATCTTTTCATAAAGTATTCTTAAACCGTTCCCCTAAGGATCCTCTACCCTCTGAAGAAGAGATCAACCATATACTAAGCAAAATCGGCAAAACAAAACCGGAAGATGAATTAAACTGCGGTGCCTGCGGTTATTCCAGCTGCAGAGAGAAAGCAATTGCTGTTTACCAGGGTAAAGCCGAACTTACCATGTGTATTCCATATATGCATGAGAAAGCCCAGTCAATGGCCAATGTTGTTCTGGATACAACCCCCAACATCATAATATTAGCAGATTCCGAATTAAAAATAGTGGAATTCAGCGGTGCGGCTGAAAGTTATTTTCATATCCCCAGATGCAAAGCAAAAGAAATGTACTTGTATGAAATAATAAATCATACGGATTTTCTTGAGGTATTAAGCAGTCATAACCCAATTATGGGTAAGAAAGTGGAATATCCGGAAATCGGCCTTACCACCCTGCAGAATATCGTCTACGTACAGGAACAGAATGCAGTACTTGGTATCTTTCAGGATATTACCATGGAAGAAGAGAAAATAAAACAGGCTTATAAAGTAAAAGTTGATACCATAGAAATGGCCCAGAAAGTAATTGATAAACAGATGCTGGTTGCCCAGCAGATAGCAGGCTTATTAGGGGAAACAACCGCAGAAACGAAAGTAACCTTAACGAAACTCAGAGATACCATTCTTTATGATGGAATTGAACAGCCAAAAAAGAAAACTGTATAATTAGACAATTGTGAAACTATATAGTTTTCTGAATATATCATACATTTATACGAATTTCAGAGCTTCAGTTACCTTTAGGGTAGATTCAGCTCTGAAATGATATTAGTTGCATGGCATATAAAATGTAATGATCTTGTTTCGTAATTGCCTAAAGCGTATAACGGCGGAAAGGAGCCGGATATGAATGTAAGTATCGATGCTTCTTATAAAAGTTTAAATAAGCATCATGAAGAACTTTGCGGAGATAAAGTTGAACTTTTAAAAACAGATGATTCCAATATTATGATTTTAGCCGATGGTATGGGAAGCGGGGTAAAAGCGAATATACTGGCTACCCTGACCTCTAAAATACTTGGCACTATGTTTTTAAACGGAGCCAGTATTGACGACTGTGTGGAAACCATAGCTAAAACTCTTCCCGTATGCCAGGTACGCCAGGTTGCATATTCCACTTTCAGTATCCTGCAGATATTTCATAACGGAGAAGCTTACCTGGTTGAATTTGACAACCCAAGCTGTGTATTTATCCGGAATGGCAAGCTTTTAGAAATTCCGTACCAGGAAAGAATTATTGAAAATAAAACGATTCGTGAATACCGTTTTCAGGTAACGATTAACGACTGTTTTATTCTGATGAGCGATGGCGTAATCCATGCCGGTGTGGGACAGTTATTAAACTTCGGATGGACCTGGAAAAGCATGGCTGATTATGCGCTGAATGCCATGAGGGAAACCCTCTCCGCTTCCAGACTTGCTACCATTCTTACCAAAGCCTGCGATGATTTATACATGCAGATTCCGGGAGATGATACAACGGTAGCGGTAGCACGGATTATTAACACCAAAGTCATAAATTTATTAACCGGTCCCCCCTCCGACAAAGCAGATGATGCGTATATGATTCATGAGTTCATGAAAGATACGTCAAAGAAAATTATCTGCGGAGGAACAAGTGCCAATATCGCTTCCAGGATAATGGATAAACCTATAAAAACTTCATTAAATTATACGGATCCCGCTCTTCCTCCTATTGCCTGGATCGATGATATTGATCTTGTAACCGAGGAGTATTAACCTTATCCAGAGCATTGGTTTTAATGAAACATTATGTTGAGGGTAACGTAGATGAATACTTCTTTGAGGAATTAGATAAAGACAACGGCGGGTCGAAAGTAGCAAAGATGATAATAGAAGATTGTACTGTTTTAAATTTATATGTCGGTAAGGCAATAAATGAAGCTCATCAAAATCCAGGTTTACCTTTTGATTTAAGTATCCGTATGCATCTGGTGGAACAGATTAAAGATACGGTAATGAAAATGGGTAAACAAGTAACTGTAAAATATTTTTAATATAATACTTTATTTGAGTGTCAAAAGTAAATCAAAACGTGTTTTATGAATATATATGCCCTTTGTATTCATACCAAACACTAAATTGACCTTTTGGCACTCTAATCATTATATTTTAACCGCGGCAAGTGTACCGTAAGGAGTGATAAAATGCTAGGAGTAAATACGAATATTGACACTATTAAACAGGAGGTTCTTTATGAAGTCGCAAAGCTTGCATTTAAAGGCGAGCTGGATGAAAAAAAAGAAGCTCTTCCCTACGAATTGATACCCGGGCCGCAAGCTAATTTCCGGTGCTGCATCTATAAAGAGCGTGAAATCATTCGTCAAAGAATCCGTTTAGCAGAAGGAAAGTCACCCTCAGCCGGCTCTGATAATAAAAATGTAGTTCAGGTAATTAACTCAGCCTGTGAGGGCTGTCCCATTACCCGTTTTGTTGTGACGGATAACTGCCAGAAGTGCATGGGAAAACGGTGCCAGGAAGCTTGTAATTTCGATGCAATTACCATGCTTAGAGACCGTGCTTACATAGACCCGAATCTTTGCAAGGAATGTGGGAAATGTTCCCAGGCATGTCCTTATAATGCCATCGCCGACCTGATGCGTCCTTGTAAAAGGAGCTGTCCGGTTGACGCTATCTGTATGGATGAACACAATATTGTTGTAATCAATGAAGAAAAGTGTATCGATTGCGGCAATTGCATTAAAAACTGTCCTTTCGGCGCAATTTCAGACCGCTCTTTTCTGGTGGATGTTATAGAACTGATAAGACGCCCTGATATACCGGTATATGCTATGTTAGCTCCTGCATGGGAAGGGCAGTTCGGCGCAGATATAAACACTGCCGGCATGGCTGAAGCACTAAAAGAATTAGGATTTGAAGGGATGTATGAAGTTGCCCTGGGTGCAGATCTGGTAGCTGCCAGTGAAGCCAAGGAATGGGCCGAGGCTTATAGCGAGGGTAAAAAAATGACAACTTCCTGCTGCCCGGCTTTTGTTAAAATGATAAGAAAACATTATCCTAAATTAGAATCTAATATCTCTGCTACCGTATCACCTATGACTGCCACCGCGAGGCTAATTAAAACCATACATCCCGATGCGGTGTGTGTATTTATAGGACCGTGTATTGCGAAAAAAGGGGAAGTACTGGATACGGTTTCCTTAAAAGGTGCCGATTATGCCCTTACCTTAGATGAACTTTATGCCATGTTCCGGGCAAAGGATGTGGAACCAAGGGAAACGGAGGAAACATTGCAGCAGGGAAGTATATATGGTAAGAAATTCTGTGTATCCGGCGGTGTTACCGCCTCTGTTATGAAGTCTCTTAAAGAAAATGGTAACGAAGCCGAGCTGTCTGTCCGGACATGTAACGGTGCTTCCGAATGCAAAAAAGCGTTAATGCTTTTAAAAGCAGGTAAGCTCCCGGAAAACTTCATCGAAGGAATGGTATGTGAAGGGGGATGTTCCGGCGGACCGGGAAGTATTTTAACCGGACGCCCTGCTGACCTTAACCGTAATAATTTATTTGCTAAGGCAGATAACCGTGAGATTCATGAGAATTTGAAGCGGTATGAGAACTTGGAATTTTCCATGCACAGATAATCTAAATTCAATATTGAGTTGTGCTCCACGGAGTTTGATAATATAGTTTATAAAGTAAAAATAACCGGTGAAAGAGACTTTAAACCAGTCTTTCTCAATCGGTTATTCTAGTTATTTTTTATTCTTAATGGTCTCGAAAAATACATAAATCATTTATCATTATTATCTAATGCAAACCTCTGATTCACTTCATAAACATTGCAGTGCCTCTAAGATATCTTTAACATCCTTGCTTTTAGCATACAGATAATTAACCGGTTCATTGATATGCTCCAGGTAATGGGCATCGGAACTGCTGATAATTTTACATTTTTCCAGATAAGGATTCGTTTTCTTAAGCTCATGCAGTTTTGTTAAATCCTTAAATTCCACACAGGAAAACTTAGAATCCGGCGGGATAAATCCCAGATTGGATAACAGGCTGTTGGAACTTTTATCTATGTGGGCCGGAATCATGATACCATTATATTTTTTAGTCAGTTCATATACCTGGTCAAAGGAAATATTCGTTGCATTGATTAGCAGATTTGGTTCCTTGCCGGTTACCTCATCCGATTCATCTATTATCTCCTGTTTTCCAAAGATAACTTCCTCATTGGGAAACGGCACCAGCTGACTGTAAACATATTCATCAAAACCCATGGCATCCTCAAGTTCCGGAAACAGACATACTACATGTACCTCTTCCGCCGTACATAATTCCATGCCAGGAATCGCTGTTATTCCGTAATCTTTCGCAATCTTTAGGAATGCCGGACAATTTTTACAGGAATTATGGTCCGTAAGTGCGATTACATCCAATTGTTTTATCAATGCCATACCAACGATATTCCCGGGGGTCATATCCGAATCGCCGCAGGGTGACAAACAGGAATGTATATGAAGATCATAAGTTATCGGCAGCATGAATCATTTCATAAACCATAAGTGAAGTATCAAATATGGGTTTATCGGTGCTTAGCACCGTAATATTTTGATCCTTGGCCTTATTCAGTGCAGGAACATCGAGCACTGCCCCCTCGGCTAAGATGATACATGCAATATCTGTAAGTGTCGCGACTGCCAGCGTATTTATATTGCCCATAACCGTTACCCAGGCGGAATCTGCCGGAGCCTTTCCCATAGCTATACTTAAAAGGTCACAGCAAAACGGTTTGGATATTACTTTATCTAAGTTATCCCCGGTATTAATTACTTCAAATATACCTTTATTAATTAATTCCTGTACTGTCATAATTCACCTTGCCTTTTCGTAATTTATCTCATAGCGTTTGCAATTGCGTATCCAAACAGGTCTTTCAACCTTATTCCTGTTCTGTATTCCTGTTCTGGCTGTCCAGCATTGACATTTCACCTGATATTTTGTGAATATATTCTCGAAGGATATGAATACAATCCTTTTCACTTGCTACTCCCCGGACGACATCTTCTGCCAAAGCCTTGCAGGTCGGTGCTCCGCAGGAACCACAGTCCAACCCCGGAAATCTTTCATATAATTCCTCGACTTTTGCCATCATAGCTATACTTTCCTTAATATTTACTCCTAACTTAAATACCGGCTCATACCGGACTTCTTCCGTCCAATATACACCCGTCACTTTGCCGTTAATTAAATGGTTACAGGCTACCGGCATATACTTTCTGAGACGTTTTATTTTAACCTTGGCTACAAAAGGATTCTCAACCGTAAGAACACCGCCTACACAGCCTCCGCTGCATGCATTCAGTTCTATAAATTCCAGCGAACTGAATTTCTGATCTTCCAAATCTTCCAGAACCCGGATTACATTTTCAATCCCATCCGCTGCCAGATAACTGTCCGTCAGCAAACCACCTGCTTCACCGCCGGTTCCACCCCAACTGATACCAATCTTACCGGATATGGCAATCTCTTCAATATTCTGGCTGGCTTCTACCTCCCGCATCAGAGGTAATAATCTCGGATATACCTCTTTGATTGCCAAAACACCATCCACATCACTTTTCTCAATACCAAGGGGTGTCTTAACTGCACTGACTTTTGCAGGGCAGGGAGATATAAATATAATACCTATTTTATCACCGGGCAGTCCGGTTTCTTTCATTGCTTTTTCCCTGGCTAAAGCTGCCGCTAAGTCAACAGGCGCTTTAACAGGAAGCAGATGTTCTATCAGGTTTGGAAAACGTACCCGGATTAAACGAACAACGGATGGACACGCCGTACTGATCAGCGGCCACTGCTCTTTATGCTGCTCCACATATTTTCGTGAAACTTCAGAAACCAGTTCCGCAGCTCCGCTGACTTCATAAACATCATTAAAGCCCATACGTTTTAAGGCGGTTAGCACAATATTAACATCATCTAAATTATTAAACTGTCCATATAGGGAAGGTGCAGGTAAGGCTACGGTATATTCATATTCCTTCAAGATGCTTAATGGGTCATAAATTGCCAATTTCGCATGGTGAGGACATATTCTGATGCATTCCCCGCAGTCGATACAAAACTTTTTTGTGATTGCAGCCTTTCCATTCCGTACCCGGATTGCCTGTGTGGGACATCTCTTAATGCAATTTATACAGCCCTTGCACAAATTCTCATCCAGGCGAACAGCAGTAAAAAATTTATCCATTTCTTACTCCTCCCCAGTTTTGAAAGGTATTGCCTAAGTAACGGCAAATAAATTAACGGTTCGATCTATTTTAAGTTATTGATATTATTTTAACTATAAAAATACTCTCATTGTTACTGTTGTACCTACTCCCAATTCTGTCTGAATATCCATTTCGTCCGAATATTTCTTCATATTGGGAAGTCCCATGCCGGCTCCGAAGCCAAGCGCCCTTACATTATCCGGTGCAGTAGAATAACCGTCCTGCATAGCCAGTTCAATATCCGGAATACCCGGACCTTTATCGTTCAGTATCATCAATATTTCATCTGCCGTTATAATAACGTTAATGGTTCCGCCGTCTGCGTGAATTACCATATTAATTTCCCCTTCATACATGGCAATTGCTACCTTACGAACTACTTCGGGACTAACACCCATTTGTTTTAATTTGCTCTTTACATCACTGGAGGCCTCTCCCGCCCTGGTAAAATCATCAGGAGAAACATTATAGGTTAATTGAATTTGATTACTCAATCGGATGCACCTCCGTGCAAACCTTTTTCGTAGAGCATTCCGCAGGCAGTAAACATTCTGTGATCTGTGGATAATAATACAATCCCGCTTTCTTCCGCAAGAGCCACCATGGCTTCATCCGGTTTTTTACCGCGCACAAATACGATACAAACGATATCCATCATTTCAGCTGTCCGGATAACCTGCGGATTACATAACCCGGTCAATAACACGGATTGATCTTTCACAAATGCAAGAACGTCACTCATCATATCGGCGCCGCATGCCGTATGGACCTCTTTCCCTATATATTGCTCTCCGCATAAAATACATGCATCTAATATCATTTTCACATCATTAACGGTCATAAGAACCTCCCAGTATGCAAATCTAACAGTTATTTTTACTATACGAAATAAATATAGTATAACATTACCAAAGGTATTTTTCAACTAATTATGAATTTCAAGAATAATATAAAAAAATTATGGGCAGATTAGTAAGTTATGTGAATTTTCGAATATATGTAGATTTTTTATCAATAACGTGCTATACTGTTGTTGTTTGTCGACAGAGAGTTATATAATATTTGTTTTTTGTATAAAATCACTCTGCGGCAGTGAAGTAGTTATAGGAAGTTAACAGTTACTTTCTGTAATTCAATTTATGGCGGAATAGGCACCCGCCATTGGTTTAACGGCGGATAAAACCGCCTTATAAGTTAACGGCGGACAAAACCGCCTTATTAGTTAACGGCGGATAAAACCGCAACGGAAGAATAGGCATCTTCCGGTATAACATATTAACATGAAGTGATATTAACAGAAAAAGATTAGAATCAAGGAGGTTAAAAAATGGGTTCCCAGAAAAAAACAGTCCCTTTTGCCGGAACTAAGGAGCAAGAAGCGGAACTTCTTAAAGTCATTAGCGAACACAAAGATGACAAAGGCGCATTAATGCCGATTTTGCAGAAGGCACAACACATCTATGGTTATCTGCCGATTGAAGTACAGAAAATTATTTCTAATGAAATGGATATACCTTTGGAAAAAATATATGGTGTTGTAACCTTTTACTCACAATTTTCATTAAATCCTAAGGGAAAATATAAAGTATCCGTATGTTTAGGTACTGCATGTTATGTTAAAGGCTCAGGTGATATCTATAACAAGTTAATGGAACTGCTAAAGATTGAAGGCGGCGAATGTACACCGGACGGAAAATTCTCTTTAGATGCCTGTCGTTGTATCGGTGCATGCGGATTAGCTCCCGTACTGACCATTAACGAAGATGTATATGGAAGATTAACAGTAGATGAGCTTCCGGATATCTTAGCTAAGTATGAATAACATATATTGATCCTATGATGACAGAACTTTCTCTTAATGTATTGGATGTGGCTCAGAATTCTATTCGTGCAAATGCGGATTTTATACAGATTCGAGTAGAAATAAACAACGAACAGAACAGATTAACCATTACGATATCAGATAACGGATGTGGAATGACGGCAGAGCAGATAACTAAGGTAGAAGATCCATTTTATACAACCCGAACAACCAGATCAGTGGGACTGGGGGTACCTTTTTTTAAGTATGCAGCCCTGGCTGCCGGTGGTGATTTTTGTATCGACTCAAAACCCGGCTTGGGAACTATAATTACTGCTGTATTTGTTCTATCCCATATTGATCGTATGCCCTTAGGCGATATGACCAGTACCATACACACCTTAATTACATTGAATACTACAATAGATTTCTTATACATCTATAAAGTAGATGAGAAAAGCTTTACATTAGATACCAGGGATTTTCGAGAAATCCTTGAGGGTGTACCTTTTGACGTACCTGAGGTATCATCCTATATAAAAGAATATCTTAAGGAAAACCAATTAGAAGTAGACGCTGGAAGAATTTTTTAGTTAAACTGTTATTGCTTGTCCTGAACTAAACTATAGTTGATATCTGCCCCGTTCGGTATGATATCAATATTCAATTATAGAAAAGTTTGACAATTTTTTAACAGGTTAAATGTCTAAATTTTAACAAGGAGGGTATTATATGAAAACTCTAGAAGAGTTAAAAGCAATCAGAGAAAAGATGCAGGGTCAGGTTGGCTTACGTTCTGAAAATAACAGCCAGACCAGAGTTGTTGTCGGAATGGCTACCTGCGGTATTGCAAGTGGTGCCAGACCCGTATTAACTGCTCTTTCCGATGCTGTTCAGACTAAGAATTTAACTAACATTGCAGTTACACAGACCGGTTGTATCGGTTTATGCCAATATGAACCTATCGTTGAAGTATTTGAACCTGGTAAAGATAAAGTTACCTACGTTAAAATGACACCGGAAAAGGCTTTGGAAGTTGTGGAACAACATCTTATCCGCGGCCAGGTTGTCAGCAAATACACCATCAGCTCTGAAGGGAGGATTTAAGACATGTTTCGTTCACACGTTTTAGTTTGCGGTGGTACCGGATGTACTTCTTCAGGAAGTCAAAAAGTAATCGACGCACTGCAGGCAGAAATTGAAAAAAATGGCTTAACCAAAGAAGTATCAGTCGTTCAGACAGGCTGCCACGGACTTTGTGCCTTAGGCCCTATTATGATAATATATCCGGGTGCAACCTTTTACTCCATGGTTAAAGTAGAAGATATCCCGGAAATCGTTTCAGAGCATTTATTAAAGGGAAGGGTTGTTACCCGCCTGTTATATAATGAAACAGTTACCGATGACGGTATTAAATCTTTAAATGAAACTGATTTCTATAAAAAGCAGCACAGAATCGCACTACGTAACTGTGGTGTAATTAATCCGGAAAATATTGAAGAATATATTGGTACCGGCGGTTATGAAGCTTTAGGTAAAGTTTTAACCGAGTACACTCCGGATCAGGTTATCCAGACTCTTTTAGACAGTGGCCTTCGCGGACGTGGGGGCGGCGGTTTCCCTACCGGTTTAAAATGGAAACTTGCAAAAGCAAACGACGCAGATCAGAAGTATGTATGCTGTAATGCGGACGAAGGTGACCCGGGTGCATTTATGGACCGTTCCGTATTAGAGGGTGACCCTCACGTTGTATTGGAAGCTATGGCAATTGCCGGTTATGCAATCGGTGCTTCCCAGGGTTATATCTATGTTCGTGCTGAATATCCTATCGCTGTTGAACGTCTTGAAATTGCCATTGCTCAGGCAAGAGAATACGGCTTATTAGGTAACGATATCTTTGGTACCGGATTTAATTTTGATATCGGTTTAAGACTTGGTGCCGGTGCTTTCGTATGTGGTGAAGAGACCGCTCTTATGACCTCCATCGAAGGTAACAGAGGAGAACCTCGTCCAAGGCCTCCGTTCCCTGCCCAGAAAGGTTTATTCGGTAAACCAACCATTTTAAATAACGTTGAAACTTATGCTAACATTCCACAGATCATATTACATGGTGCTGAATGGTTTGCAGCTATGGGTACCGAAAAATCCAAAGGAACCAAGGTATTTGCTCTTGGTGGTAAGATTAAAAATACAGGTCTTGTTGAAATTCCTATGGGAACTACTCTCCGTGAAGTTGTGGAACAGATCGGCGGCGGTATTCCGGGCGGCAAAAAGTTCAAAGCAGCACAGACCGGCGGTCCTTCCGGCGGATGTATCCCTGCGGAACATTTTGACATCCCCATCGATTATGATAACTTAATCGGAATCGGTTCCATGATGGGTTCCGGCGGACTTATTGTTATGGATGAAGATAACTGTATGGTTGATATTGCAAAATTCTTCTTAGAGTTCACAGTAGATGAATCCTGCGGTAAATGTACACCATGCCGTATCGGAACAAAACGTATGTATGAAATGTTAGATAAAATCACAAAAGGTCAGGGAACTTTAGAAGACCTTGATAAGTTAGAAGAACTTTGTTACCATATTAAAGAGAATTCTCTCTGCGGTTTAGGCCAGACTGCTCCAAACCCTGTATTATCCACACTTCGTTACTTCAGGGATGAATACGTTGCCCATGTTGTTGATAAGAAATGTCCGGCGGGCGTATGTAAAGCATTACTTTCCTATGTAATCGATGCGGATCAATGTAAAGGCTGTACCCTTTGTGCAAGAGTATGTCCAAACGGAGCGATCGAAGGCAAAGTTAAGGAAGCTCATGTCATTCATCAGGATAAATGTATTAAATGTGGCGCTTGTATGGAAAAATGCCGTTTTGGTGCAATTTCCAAAAGGTAACACCAATTGATTATTTCTTTAAGGAGGACAATAATGGAAACCGTAAATATTAAAATAAACGGTGTAGACGTAGCTGCACCAAAGGGTTCTACAATTCTTGAAGCTGCCAGAATAGCACACATCGACATTCCTACTCTTTGTTATTTAAAAGAAATTAATGAGATTGGTGCCTGTCGTATATGTGTTGTAGAGGTGAAAGGTGCAAGAAGTCTTGTGGCATCCTGCGTATATCCGATTAACGAAGGTATGGAGGTATGGACCAACACACCTAAAGTATTAGATTCTAGAAAGAAAACTTTAGAGTTAATCCTTTCTGATCATGATAGAAAATGCTTATCTTGCGTAAGAAGCGGTAACTGCGAATTACAGAAGTTAAGCAAAGACCTTAAGGTTGAAAATGAAAGTTTATATGACGGCGAAACGAATCAATATGAGATTGATTATACAGCTGCTCATATGTACCGTGATAACAATAAATGTATCCTTTGCAGACGCTGCTCCGCAGTTTGCGAAAAAGTTCAGGCTGTCGGTGTAATCGGACCGAATGAACGTGGATTTAAAACAACCATTGCATCTGCATTTGATATGGGACTTGGTGAAACCAGCTGTGTATCCTGCGGTCAGTGTATCGCCGTATGTCCTACCGGAGCTCTTTCCGAAAAAGACAATACGGACGAAGTATTTAAAGCTATTGCAGATCCAACCAAACACGTTGTTGTACAGACAGCTCCATCCGTTCGTGCAGGCCTTGGTGAACCTTTCGGTCTTCCCATTGGTACCAACGTGGAAGGCAAAATGGTTGCTGCTCTTCGCCGTTTAGGTTTTGACAGAGTATTTGATACTGATTTTGCAGCTGATTTAACAATTATGGAAGAAGCTCATGAATTCTTAGACAGAGTTCAAAACGGCGGTGTATTACCTTTAATCACTTCCTGTTCACCAGGATGGGTTAAATATTGTGAACACTATTTCCCTGATATGACAGAGAACCTTTCCAGCTGTAAATCCCCTCAGCAGATGTTCGGTGCTACTACTAAGACTTATTACGCTGAAAAAATGGGCATTGACCCGAAAGATATCGTAATGGTGAGTATCATGCCATGTACCGCTAAGAAGTTTGAAGTTGGCCGTGACGATCAGGATGCAGCAGGTCTTCCGGACGTAGATATCGCTCTTACCGTAAGAGAACTTGCAAGGATGATTGAACGTGCTGGTATTAATTTCACTTCTCTTCCGGACGAAGAATTTGATTCTCCTCTCGGAATGTCAACCGGAGCAGGTGTTATCTTTGGTGCAACCGGCGGTGTTATGGAAGCGGCACTTCGTACTGCAGTAGAAACCTTAACCGGTGAAGAATTAAAGAGCTTAGACTTTAAAGAAGTCAGAGGTATTGAGGGAATTAAGGAATCTACTTACAATGTAGCAGGTATGGATGTTAAAGTTGCTGTTGCTTCCGGTCTTAAGAATGCAAATGAACTTCTTAACAAAGTGAAATCCGGCGAAGCAGAATATCACTTCATTGAAATCATGGGATGCCCCGGCGGCTGTGTAAACGGCGGCGGTATGCCTCAGGTACCTGCAAGTGTTCGTAACTTCAATGATATCAGATCTCTTCGTGCGAAAGTTCTCTATGATTTGGATTCTTCCATGCCATATAGAAAATCCCACGAAAATCCTGCTATAAAAGAATTATACAGCACTTACTTCGGTAAACCGGGCAGCCATAAGGCTCATGAAGTTCTTCATACAACTTATGTAAAAAGAAGTGTAAACTAATCTTATAAATGAAAAAGTCTTTTAAGACTATTGAAGTCCAGGGAAAACACCCTGGACTTTTCTTTTATTTCCGCGAAAGCAAAGTGAGAATAAGCTAGCTTGCTTGCAATAATTCCAACGCGCACGCGAACCGAAGAAACTCCCAAAAGGTGTTTCATTCGGTTTCTTAATCTCTAATTCTTTCTGATATTAGATTTATCCTTAAAAAGCTGAAAACGTCCATTCTGTTTGAATCAAAGACCGCACGCTTCTTCTGTCTTCCCTTATCCGAATGATATAACATCAACTGTTTGGTATAAATTAAAATATATTTTACCTGTCATGTTTTACTATCAAACTAATATATTTAAAATATTACATTGACAGTCACAGTAGTATGATATATAATGCCAATATGGAGGTGTTAATATGAGTGAGAATAAGATTACATCTGACCTGTTGCGCGGGCATACCGATACAATGATTTTAAGGCTATTATCCGAAGCTGACCGTTATGGTTACGAAATTGTCAAACTGATTGCGGAACGCTCAGGCGGCGAATATGAATTAAAGGAAGCTACGATGTACTCCAGTGTCAGACGGCTTGAGGCAGACGGTGATATTGAGTGGTATTGGGGTGATGAATCTCAGGGCGGACGGCGCAAGTATTTTAGGATTACCGAAAAAGGGAAAGCTACTTATACAAGTAACAAAGACAATTGGGAATACGCAAAGCGCGTACTTGATAACTTATTATAAGGAGATGATGATATGAATGAGAAATTAATAAATTATTTGAATGTCGTTTTTGCACCTTACGATGGGGTGAAAAGTGCCGCCGAACTAAAGGCTGATCTACTCTTAGATTTACAGGAACGCTTTAATGAACTTAGGGCCGAAGGCAAAGATGATGAAACGGCTTTTCAGATGACCATCGACAGCATTGGCGACATTGAGCAAACAGTACAGGATGTTGCAAACCTCTCCCGCTCCCCGGAAAGTCAGGTATTGATAAACTTAAGTGCAAGTAATCTGCCAAAGAGTGACTTCGCCGGTGTTATCGCGCGCAACGGAAAATTTACAGCGAGCGCACTGCGCGGCTCCGACTTTTCGGGTGCAGATCTGACCGGCAGCTCATTTAAGAGCAGCGATGTACGTGAAGCTAATTTTGACGGCGCAAATCTAACTGACTGCAATCTCTCTACCCTCGACCTTACGGATGCAAGCTTCAACAAATCCAACCTTGTACGCACCAACTTCAGCATGTCGGGGCTAATCGGGACAAAATTCACAGGTGTAAATCTAACTGATGTCAAGCTAACCATGACCGACCTTAGAAAAACGACCTTTAAAGGATGTATCTTCAACGGGGTAGACTTCAAATATTCCGACCTGACGGGAATGTGCCTGGATGGGCAGACCTTTATTGGCGTCAAGTTTGACAATGCGGCACTGAACAACGTTACTTTTAGGGACGCTACACTCAAGAATGTATCTTTCCGTGCACCGTATGCCTTGACTAAAAAATATTACCGTGCCATCAAAACCATCTGCTTTGACGGAGCCATGATGGATAAGCTGACCTACGCTTTACTCAAAGGCATGGCGGCCGATTTGTCAAAGGTTACCATCATTTAATTTTGTCTGGCTTTGCACCAGCATATAAGGAGTGAAGAATATGCAAAACAAAGCAATTGAAGTGAAAGGACTGCAAAAGTCCTACAAGAAACTTCTGGTTCTAAAGGTCGTGGATTTTGAGGTAAAAAAAGGCAGTATTTTCGCCTTGCTCGGTTCCAACGGTGCGGGCAAAACAACGATTGTCAAAATTCTAACCACGCTGCTGAAACCGGATAACGGAACTGCCGCCGTAGGCGGTTTTGACGTTGTGGCAAAGCCCGATTATGTGCGTCAGTCGATTAGTCTGACCGGGCAATTCGCCGCTGTTGACGAGATCTTGACCGGGCGGGAAAACCTCATTATGATTGCCAAGCTGCGCCACCTCATAAATCCCCGGCAGGTCGCGGATGATTTACTGAAACGCTTCGGCCTGACCGATGCCGGAAGCCGCAGAGTTTCCACCTATTCGGGCGGTATGCGCCGCAGACTCGACATACCCATGAGCCTGGTAGGAAAACCGCAGCTCATTTTCCTCGACGAACCGACCACCGGGCTTGACCCCGAGGCGCGCATTGAGGTTTGGAAGACTGTCAAAGAGCTTGCTAATAATGGCACGACGGTATTTCTGACTACACAGTATCTGGATGAAGCGTTTTCCTATCCTCTTCTCTTCCTGCCATTTATTAGCTCGGCCTTTGTACCAACCGCTTCTATGCCGGCACCTGTTCGCGCTTTTGCCGAAAACCAACCCGTCACCTCCATCGTTGATGCGACACGTTCTCTGCTCACCGGGCAGCCTGTCGGTAATGACATTTGGATCGCGCTCGTTTGGTGTTTGGGCATTGCAATTGTCGCGTATCTTGTCGCAATGAGGGCTTACAAACGCAAAGCCGCTTAATATTTACTGGGTTCTGTTATGTGTTTACTCCATCATTATCTTTAATAGCGTGATTAAAAAGCGGTTCGACTCTTCCTGATATAATACTTCTTTTGCATAGGATGGATCGTCGGTAATTACATTATCAACACCAAGTCGTTTCATTCTCTCCAGTTCATTTTTAGAATTAACCGTCCATACATGTATTTCTTTACCGGACTTATGTACTTCACTGCTTACAGTTTTGGTAACGAGATTGGATCTTATACTAAAGAAATCAATAATATCATCTGCTAAATATCCACGGTATATTTGATAAGTTATATAACCGGTACGAATATCCGGATCCAAAAGTTTTACCTTTTCCAGAGTTGGGAGATTGGTTGAGCTGATGACACACTGCCATTCCATTTCATATTCCTCGATTAAGGCTACCACCTTATCCTCCAGCTCTTCCTTATTCGTGTGGAACTTTAAATCAAGGTTTAAGTTGACTTTTCCTTTGCATAAGTCAAATACTTCCCCTAAGGTGGGAATAGGTGTACCGATATAAACTTTATTTTTCCAGCTTCCTGCATCCAGAGAAGATAAATCTGAATAATTAACATCCCAGATATTCTTATTTAAGCCGGTAGTCCGTTTTAAGTTACTGTCATGAAGTAAAACCAATTCTCCGTCTTTTGTCATTCTGACATCAACCTCAATAAAGTCTGCCTGCTCCTCAATCGCTTTTTCAATTGCCGGCAACGTATTTTCAGGAACATCTCCGGAAAATCCCCTGTGAGACGTGACCTTGATCATATCCAGATTCATATAATCCAGTGGTGAACCGTTTCTGATAATATCAAAAAAGAAATAAAAATTAACCAGTATAAATATAGCAATCGTAACCTGAATTACCGTTTTATATGATCCAACACGGATTACAATATAATCCGCAGAATGATCAATATTTATATTTTCGTTTAATTCCAGCTTATATTGAAAAAACAAATGGGTGAAAAGTGCAAAATTAGCTGTTGTATTTATAGCAAAGATCCCTACGATAAAATAGCCGTTCATCTTATCTATCATTGTCAGAAAAGTTGCAAACGCCAGACTCTTATCCGGTATTCCACTAATAAATATTGCGGTAATTGCCATTGTAAAAATAAATAATGCTAAAACTGCAAAACCAATACCAATATTCCAAATTAAGAAATACATCAAGGTACGAAAAGACTTGGTTTTTTTCATATAACCCTGATTTATGGAATCACAATATCTACTGTCTGTTTCTAAATCAAACTGATTTGCATCATCTTTATTGTTTTCTTTATTAACTTTATTCTCTTTATTTTCATTATCTCTGCTTAATTTCCTTTTATCCCTCCGGGAATTAGCAGAAAATTTACCCTCAATTAAAGAATATAAAAATAAAAACAACCTCCGTATCATAAACCAGCTAAGAACAGCGATTATAATTACTGCCACTGGTACGGCTAAAGGTTTATCCCATATATTATCAGCTAAAAAACGAATAAACCGGACTCTTTTCATAACAAAAATAAAAAGAGGAAGATTTGATAACAGTGTAATAAACCACACCATCGGCAGTAAAGTAAATTTTCTTCGGATGAATATAAAAAGAAGTTTTTTATATGATAAAAGCAATACTCTGAATTGATATGGTTTTTCATCATTTTCAATCAGTGTAAAAAATGTAATGAGATAACAGGCCTCCAATAATAAAAATACCCCTATTACAGCAAACAAAAATATTAATAAAATCAAAATAAGGGGATTTAATAAAAAATAACCGAAGTTCTTTATGGTTACATAACTGTAGCCTGTTAAAGATAGTGCTAAACGGTATAGTAATGAAATAAACGGAGTTAACAGCAATATAGATAAACCAATTAATAAACCTTGGCCGAAAAACAGTGAAATGCTATGCTGAACTAATAACTTAAGGGTATTTGTAAAAATTCTTCTATTATTAAATATTCTATTACTTTTTCGTTCTCGATTATGCAGCATAATTTAAGTCCTTTTCTTATCATTCTAATACTTTTTATTATGTAAATCAATATAATAAAATATAGAAATGGACCAAGCTGTCTATTGAATATCAGTTTAGATCATTGGATTCCCTAACAAGTGGGATGCGTATTCATAATCCTTTTTTGATACGTAAATATAATATTCCATCGAAAAATCGCGATTGATGCCAAAATTACCGCTTCTTACAAGCCCCTTATTATTCAAATTAATTATTCTGTAATCATATTTTATATGGTTCGCTTTTAATATATCTCTTACATCTGCCTGCATTTTTAAAGAAAAACCATGATATATTTCTCTTCGGTTCCAAAACCACATAATTATTAACCTCCCTTAAAAAACAAATACCCCTGTTACGTTAACCTCATTTCAGTTATATATATCCTATATTAAAACTAAGTCTCTCTTTCGTCAAGAATTTAAAATGAGTAAACAAGACACAAGATCATTGTTTACCCATTTTTTAATCATATCTATGTCAAGCAGCCGAATAAAATAAGTGCTTTTCAAAAAAGAAAAATATAAGGTATAAGAGTTTCGGTTGCGGATTGTTGTAGATATGTATCTCTTATTCCCTTACATTTTATACATTATTATATTCAACCATATAAGTTATGTTCCTGTCAAAAAGAGTTTTTTTATAGCTTTAATTGTAGATTGGAAAAGGCAAACAATAAAAAAGGCTGATCTCATAGAGGGCAGCCTTTTAGTAACGTTTTTTTAATTAACCGCTGTTAAGCTTGCTTGTTGTTTATCTTAAATACAGCATAGGATTGACTGTTTTGTCATTCTTTAAAACCTGAAAATAAAGATTGCTGCCTTCTACTGTAAAATATTTAGTAGGTTTTGCTACAACACCTATTTCCTGTCCTTCTTTTACCATATCCCCTACTTTAACATTTAAATCATCAAGCTGACCATAAACAACACTGAAACCATTTCCAAGAGAAACTGTTACGGTGGTACCTGTTTCATCTTCCTTTGTAATCTTTGTTATAACCCCTTTTGCTGCACTAAGTACCTTAGTACCAATTTCAGCATCAATAATTACGGCAGGATTTACACGAAACTGCTCTAATGTTTCATAATAAACAACCCTGTCTACGCTGTAGTCCATTAAAATATTACCGGTTACCGGCCATAACAGACCATCATCCGTATCAAAATACAGGGAATCCGGCGTCATAACCTCTTCCGATTCTTTCTTTGGTTCAGAAGAAGCTGTCTTTTCAGTTGCATCTGCCGCATCTTTCGTTGTTGCCGCATTTGCCGTTTCTTTCGTAGTAGAATCTGATTTAGTACCATCTTGTGCATCTGTGGGGTTAGCAGCAACACTTTCTGGGTCGTCTTCAGCATCAAATTCTAAAACGCTGCCATCCGTTACCGGCTCAGTGATATCACTCTGGGTATTCGGATTGGATTGTGCTACCTCAGTCTTACTAGTGCCCTCTTTATTATTAGCAGCAGTTGACGAGGCCTGGTTATTAACAGCCGGTGGGTTCTGGGTTTGGTTACTGTTGTCTTTATCAGCTACATCTGAAACAATCGGTTCATTTAAATCCACCAAATTGTTACCTTGATCTTTGTTTGATGTCTGATTTAAAGCCACCATAGTAATCGCTACAATTGCCAAAGCACCGACACATAATAACGCATAAAAGCTCTTGCTTTTGAAAAATTCAGCTAAGCTATGTTTTTTCATTATTATCACCTCTAGATATATTTTCACCAGAAATGATAGTTTTATTCATTGATAAAAATGTAGAAACAAAAATCTATCAAAAAACATTCTTCTTTTACCCAATTTTTCTTGCAGATGATACTTAAAATACTTTAAAAAATCCATAACCAGCTTAAGTTCTTCCGTTTTTACTTCATATTCCCCGTATCTGACACCCATATATACCGTTACAATACTTAAGAAACTGGTATGGTTAAAATTAATTTTATCACCGATTTTCGTTGCATAGGAAAGCAGAGTTTCATCTGAAGATATACGAAAACCTTCTTTATCCAGATAGTGCAGGATTTCTGCCAGGGTTAGTGATAATTTTAAATTATCTGACGCACTCTTAAATTTCTTACCATATTTTCTTACTAATATTCCATAATAAATTAAAATAATACCGATAAATAAAATTAGAATACTAACCAGAATTCCAAGTACGGGAAGCACGTAACTTTTTTTGTTAACCTTATCGGATTCCTCTGCTCCTGGTGTATTCCCGTTAACCAGGCCTTCATTATAAGGAGGCACACCGGTGATTTGGGGAATGGTAACACCGGAATCGTGATATGGGTAATCGGAGTTATCCTCCGCCCAGAGGGTATACCGTCCTGCATAATACAAAGGTGTTGGTTCAAACGGTATCCAGCCGATTCCTTCTATATAAGCTTCGACCCAGGAGTGGGCACTGCTGCTTAAAACCTTATAGGTATTGCTGCTGTCCGGATTTTTATAATCAACTACAAATCCCTCTATATAACGGGTCGGTATATCTAAACATCTTGCCAATACACCCATTGCCGATGCAAAATAAGTACAATACCCCTTTTGCTGTTCAAATAAAAAGTAATCAACAAAGTCTTCCCCTTTTGGCGTCTTATTTATTTTGGTGGTATAAGGCAATTTATTTAAATAAGCCTCGATTGCCTTTAATTTATCGTAATTATTATTCAGGCCTCTGGTTAAATCAAAACTAAGATTTCTTACCCTGTCCGGCAGGTTTTCCGGCAGGAGGGTATATTGTTTTTTTATCTCCTGGGATCGGCGGAGTAAATCGTTTTTTAACCCAATTATATCAAATTGACTGCCCGAAGTATTATAATCAAAAATATCTTTTGCGGCTTTATTTATGGCATATTCTGATACCATATAATCTGTCTCTTTTGCATTTCGAAGCATTTCCTGTAATCGTTCACTGCTTAGATTAAGTTCATAATATTGGACCTCATATTTAGTTCCCACTCCTTTTGCTCTGTCATAAAGAAATGCACCCTGGTAGGTTTCGTTGTATTTAACAGATTTATTAAAATTTATCTGAAAGGTTTTTAATGGATAGAATAGGGATCTGGTTCTAATATCATAATACTCAATGTTATAACTCTTCTTTTTTACTAAATTAGTTAAATCTCTGCCCGCTTCTTCTTCCCTGGCAAAGGCATTCAGCAATTCATAAAAGTCATAATAATATTCTTCATGGCTATATTCCTTTTCTGCCTCACTTCTTTCCCACTTCCGTCCTGTATAAATGTCATTGATAGAACCAACTAAATAACCTTTCGCCGTACTTTTACTCTGTGTCTTGATCTTTAGGGCAGTTACATTATTTATATTTATGTCACCGCCAAGTTCACTCTCCTCCTCCGAGTAACCTGAAAAATTAAGGGTAAATTCCGACCCTGTCCGATCAATAAAATATTGTAACTGAGTCATTAATAGTGAGCCTTTTTCCTCCATTTTATGCATAAGGTCTATAACTCCCCTCCATTGTATCGGTTCAGCATGGGAGGGGAAAGAAACTGATAATATAGCTATAATAAGACAGGCAGGTGCCAGATAAATAGTAGCTATACTGTTATTAACCCTATTGCTGTTTCTATTAAAAAGCTTTCCGCAATATTCGGCCAATTCGGTCAGATCATAAAAGATAACAATTCCTACGGATATTTTAGGAATATTTATTTTATAAACTGCTGATAGAATAAGTAAAACAAATAATAAAACAGAAACAATGCTTTTTACCCGTTTAAACCGGTGCAGAATATAAGTAAGTATACTGCCGGCCAGTAAGATACCTGCGCTTACAGCCAGGGCACATCCTCTGTCATACAGTTTTTCATCCCCATTATAAATAAGACACCACTTATAAACCTTATCAATCCCATTTATGTAATTTATTTGAAAAAATATACTGATAAAGATACCTACAACAAAAAGACCAAATAGAGAAAAATAGGTGGCCAGGTTTTTTTTATATTGATCAAACAGATAAATCAACCCTAAAAATATAACACATAGGAACAGGTTAAAAATGGTATAAATTCTTAAATGAAATAAACTATTTAAAAAAACACCAAATGCCAGAGTAATAAGAAAACTGTTAGTTACCGTCAGTCTTCGGGAAACAGCAGTATTTTCGTTCATGCATTTAATACCTCCAAGGTTTCATCCTCTCTTGTGACTAATTTGACTGTAATACCGGAAAGTTTCATACTTTTAATAATTTCTTCCTCATCGGGATTCACTTTATCCCGAATAAGCAACAGGGATAGCTCACTGCCATTCTCCGAAACTTCAAGTATAGATTTATATAGTTTAAAATCCAAATTGTGGGTAATTAGAATATAAAAGCTGTTCTCTCCCGCATAACTTTTACTTTCCCCAAGTATCTCTTCTAATGGAACCTGTGCATTGAAATGTATTTCAATGCACCTTTTGTAAAATAAATCAAAATCTGTTTTCCCCCGTATAACATCTGTTTTTAAACCTGACTGCTCATAATAAATCCTCGCATCGGTTTTATTATCTTTACAATAATTTGCTATCGCTAAAGTACTTTCAATAATCTGATCTTCTATTATAACCGTAGTTAAGTCATCTTCATGAATTGGCCTTAAATCCATTAGAATAATAACTTCTGATTTTGGGTTGGTGATGTAATTCCGGCTGAACAATTGATTTTTCTTTGCGCTTAATTTCCAATGTATCTGTTTTTTACTATCACCGGTCTGATATTTTCTGGTAACAATATCCATGGCATCCTGCTCAGCGTTATGAAGCTGGGGAGAATTTTTAACATCCCTTTTAACCGGTGCAATTCCTAACCTGGATATTGGAACAACGCGGGGAAGAACAGTTACTTTTAATTTTGAAGCAATTGGGTATGTTATTCGAAATAAATACAAATAATCGATAATATCTACCGTATTGGCTCCTACACAATACTCTCCCCGGTAATTACAGCGAAGCTTCGTTTCCATTTTCTCTGCTTGACCGGGTAAAAGGCAATAATCCTTAATCTCTTCCCCATTCCATATGGTAGATTTATCATGAAGGAAATTAACCTTAACGCTTCTGAAAGTAATATAATCTTCATTGGCAATGGTAAAAGAATAGGGTATTAATTCTCCTTTTACCAATACTCTTTGCCCGATTTCCTGATAAATCCGAAACCGTAGGTATACATAATAGGTGTATATCAATGATATGACCGGGATACATAAACTCATATAAAAAAGAGCATACGAAACATTTCCCCCAAAATTAGAGGCAAAAATTCCTGATGCTATTATCAAAATAAATAATAATAAACGGTTAAAAAACATAAAAATACCTTCCTGCCTTATTTTATATTTTATACGATAAAAACAAATCAGATTTCTATGCTTATTCCGGTTTTTATTACTGATTCAAAGCGGGAAGTATAGGGACACGGAATTTAGCAATAATTTTAGCTAATACTTTTTCAGAAGTTTGTTTATTCAGTCTGGCTTCCGGAGATAAAATCAACCTATGCCTGATAACCGGGTGAATTACCTTTAAAATATCATCCGGTATACAATAATCTCTTCCAGAATAATAAGCAGCAGCCTGGGAGGCACGGATAAGTGCCAGAGTCGCCCTTGGACTGGCACCAAGGGTTATATTTGTGTCATTCCTTGTACCATCCATTATCTCAATAATATAAGAAATTAAATCTTTATGTATTTTTACGTTTTTAACTTCTTCCTGCATGGCAGCTATGGTTTTTCCGTCCGTAACAGGTTCCAGGGATTTTAACGGACTCCTCCTGATATAATAATCTGCCATACGTTTTTCGTCCGGTATACTTGGGTAACCGATGGATAATTTCATAAGAAAACGGTCAAGCTGTGCCTCCGGGAGATTATAAGTACCCAGATAATCAATGGGGTTCTGGGTTGCAATTACCATAAAAGGATCGGGTAACGGATATGTCTTACCATCCACGCTGATTTGTTTTTCTTCCATGGCTTCTAAAAGACTGGCCTGGGTTTTAGGTGAAGTACGGTTAACTTCATCTGCTAAAATAATATGATTCATGATCGCACCGGGAGTGAATTCAAATTTTCCCGTCTGCATGTTATAAACTGATACACCTGTAATATCACTGGGTAGTGTATCCGGTGTAAACTGAATCCGGTTAAATCCGCAATGAATGGATTTAGAAATAGCATTAGCCAACGTTGTTTTCCCAACACCGGGAACGTCTTCTAATAAGAGGTGACCTTCTGCCAGTAAGGTTATCATAGCAAATTCAATTACCTCTGTTTTACCCACAACAACTTTTTCAATATTCTTTACAATATCCCCGATTACATTTTGGTTTTGCATATAACCTCCCAATAAAATTTACTTTTTTATAACATACACCTTCTCTTTTTCTAAGCCCGTTCTTTGCCCTGGGATTTCTCTTTTTAGGGTTTGTTATAATATTATCATACCACTTCACAACCATTTGTCAATTACTTCCACTTAGGTCCGGTATATGTTCAGTTAAATTGGTTTTACCAGGATACAAAAAAGCTGTGATATTCAAACTTCTTAACTGATTACAGTTACAGGAGTTTTTATCACAGCTTATGCACCTTTATATTTTTATACCGTTATTCTTACCTTTTTTAACTTCCAGATATCCCGGACATATTCTTCTATGGTCCTGTCTGATGAAAATTTGCCGCAACGCGCTGTATTTAATAAGGCAGCTTTTGCCCACTTATTTTTATTGCCATACGCCATTTCAACTCTTTTCTGAGCTTCTTCATAGGACCTGAAATCCTTTAGAATGAAATACTGATCCGCTCTATCTCCACCTTTTGCTTCTAATAAGGAATGATAGATTTCACGGAAGAGTTCCTTATCCTCTCCTGAATACATTCCATTTACCAATTGGTCCACCACCAGTCTGATATCCTCATCCGTATCATAAATGTCCCTTGGATTATAACTTCCGTTCAGCTCGTATGCAATTACTTCTGAAGCAGATAAGCCAAAAATAAAGGCATTTTCGGAACCGACCTCTTCCACAATTTCAATATTGGCACCATCCATGGTTCCAAGGGTCAGAGCACCGTTAAGCATAAATTTCATATTGCCGGTACCGGATGCTTCCTTACTTGCAGTGGAGATCTGTTCTGATACATCTGCTGCAGCAAAGATTAACTCTGCATTTGATACTCTGTAGTTTTCAATAAATACAACCTTTATTTTATCTTCAATGGATTCATCCCTGTTGATAACTTCAGCCACACTGTTAATCAGCTTGATAATTGCTTTTGCCCTGCTGTAGCCGGCAGATGCTTTTGCTCCGAATACAAAGGTCCTTTTTGTAAATTCCATTCCGGGATTTTTCTTTAGCAGGTTATATAAATGCATTATATGCAGAATATTTAAGAGCTGGCGTTTATATTCATGGAGTCTTTTTACCTGGATGTCGAAGATAGAATCCGGGTCCACATCAATATTATTATGTAACTTAATGTACTCACTAAGTCTGACTTTATTACGATACTTTATCTCCATAAATTCTTTTAAGCATTCGTCATCTTCTATATAAGGGTACAATCGGTTTATTTGAGATAAATCAGTTATCCATCCGTTTCCGATTCTTTTTGTAACCCATTCGGCTAGAAGCGGATTTCCGTGGAGCAGGAACCGGCGTGCTGTAATTCCGTTGGTTTTGTTATTAAATTTATCCGGATACAGCTGATAAAAATCCTTTAACTCCTGATTTTTAAGTATTTCAGTATGAAGCTTTGCCACTCCGTTCACGGAAAAGGAGCATATAATAGCTAAATGTGCCATTCGAACCTGACCGTTATATAAAACAGCCATTTTTACTATCTTATCCTGATTTCCCGGATATATCCCACGTATTTCATTGATAAATCTCCGGTTAATTTCTTCGATGATCTGATAAATTCTGGGTAGTAATCTGGAGAATAAATCGATGGGCCATTTCTCCAATGCTTCCGACATAATGGTATGATTGGTATAAGCGCAGGCCTTACCTGTAATTTCCCAGGCTTCCTCCCAGCTTAAGTAATATTCATCCAGTAGGATTCGCATTAATTCTGCCGTGGTAACAGTCGGATGGGTATCATTTAACTGAAAACATACTTTTTCAGGTAGCTGTCTGATATCCGTATGCTTTTCCATGTATTTTTTTACTGCTCTCTGAACACTTGCAGATACAAAGAAATACTGCTGTTTTAACCTGAGTTCTTTCCCTGCATAATGATTGTCATTAGGGTAAAGTACTTCACATATGGTTCTGGCCAGATTCTCCTGCTCCACTGCTTTCCCGTAATCTCCCTTATCAAAGGAATCCAGGCTAATAGTATTAATAGCTTCCGCATCCCAAATCCTTAAGGTATTTACTATATGATTGCCATATCCGATTATGGGAATATCATAGGGAACAGCCAGAACAGATTGATAATTCTCTTGAATGAACCGATCTCTGCCCTGTTCGTCACGAATCATTTTAACATATCCCCGAATTTAACTTCCTGGGCATATTCAGAGCGTTTGATTTCGAAAGGATTACCATACCTTAACCAGTTATCCGGAACTTCCACCTGAAATCCATTTTCAATTTTTTGCTCAAACATACCGTATTTGTATCGGATTCCACAGCCATAAGCAGGATACCCCAAAGTTGACAGAGAATCTAAAAAACAGGCTGCCAGCCTTCCTAAACCACCGTTACCAAGGGCGGCATCCGGTTCCTCATCTTCTATTACATTAAGATCAAAACCCAGTTCTTCCAATGCCTGCCGTATTTCTTTCTCGGCTTTTAAATTAATAATGATATTACCCAATGCCCGCCCATTAAAAATTCCATGGATAAATAATATACGGTTTTTATATCTTCCTCTTCATAGGTTTTATGGGTAGCCATCCAATTTCCTATAATTATATTCTTAACAGAATAGGCTACACCTTGAAAAATCTGCTGTTTGGTAGCCTCCTGTAAGGACTTGCGATAAAGTAGTTTTACATAACCCTCCACATCTTTCTTAAATTCTTCTTTATTTAAGTCCGGCATAATCATTCTCCTTCCGTCAATATATTTCCATTTTTTACAATATTACCTCCATTATATAATAGGAGCTCTATATTGTACAAGTGGTTGCCATAAGAAATTAATCGAATGATTGCAAGCAAGCTTGCAAATTCTCACTTTGCTTTCGCGGAAATAAAAAACAGATAGCATATACTTAAAGCTATCTGTTAATTTATTATATATTTTCTTCATTTCCGGAAGTTCTGGTAAGTCTCCTGTATACCCTGGAGATCTTATACCAGGTCGCGAAATCAACGGTACCGCTTACAGGTAAATTAAATATTTCCTGAAAGTCACTTACCGCTGCTGCCGTTGCCTGCCCATATGTCCCATCTACCTCAGGAATGGTCATCGCCTTATATACATCAGATATAATAATTAATTGATTCTGGACATGTTGTACCTCAACCCCCGTTGAACCAAGGGTTAAATCCGTTCCAGGCCAAAGCATATCTACTCCTTCAATAATATTTGATGTATTTATATAGATTGTATCCCCATAAAAATAACGTAATATTTCAATAGCTGAGAATCCACTGGCACCAAGGCTTTTTGACTGCCATAAGGACATCATATTAGGACAGGTTGCAAGTTCACCCCTGCAGGTCTGCGTTAATATCGGCTGAATAATACCCGGTCTGGATAGATAATTTAAGAATATATTATCAACTGCCAGACTGATATTATTAAAAATGTTTCTTCCGTAAAACCATTTTTGATCAAAGGCAACAGTTGAAGTTATATCAAAATTATATCCCCTGTTAGGATACCAATTTGTATATATCCTGTTAAGCGAAAAGGAGATTGCCACCAAAATATAAGCGAGTATTGCTTCTTCCGGCCAGGTAGCATATATTACACTGGATACCACGCTTTTTATATAACTGACATATTCTACTTTATAATTTCTCGCCGTAATATTACCTGGTATCGCATTGTGGACGGTAATAAATTCCGGTATCACCACCGGTTTTGCATTATCACCTTCTGCATATTCTTTTACTTCATCTTCATAAACCTTTGGCGTATAGGTACCCGCCAAATAATTTGGGTCAATCGTGATTACAATCATGTTATTACCTCCCGAAACCAAAGGAGGCATTTTAACAGGTTGTATGGATTTTATAAGCGGCAAAACATGAGCACTATTTATCACTACAGTTTGATATCCCTCCGCTGTCACAACTATGATATATTCTGTATAGGGCTGTAATTGTGCCGGCTCAAGGCTGTATTCAACCGGAGGTGCACTTAATTCGACTTCCGGAGTTCTTCCCGATATGTCCGTAATAAGACTCTCTATAACAGTAGCAGGCTCTCTTTTGTTAAATATCTGGATAACAGCGCCTTCTATCGGATGGGCATTTAATTCACTAACCACTTGAATTAGCATTACCCCTATATTTCTAACACCCATTTGTGTTGGATATATAATTTTATTCCTTTTCGTCATCTAACCTCCATACATAGTCCGGTTTAAGTATATATTTATAGTTATATATGCTTAATTTCAAGAAAAGATAACTAATAAGAAGATAGTAGCGAAGCTGATTTAGACTACGAAGAGGTTTGACCGCTTTGGTCGCCGAATGCAGCCATGACGTTGACATCTGTCTTTTGTATTCCTGCATCCTCCGGGGAATTTTTGTCTCATAGAACTTACCTATGAAACAGAAAAAAGGGTTGCTGCAAATCTTAAAACAACTAAACTTGCTTTCGGAATAGATTGATAATATCCTCCTGCAAGTCGTTGTATTAAGAATTTTACAACAACCCCTAAGTTTTTATTCTATAATTTTACCACACCAAGGGTTACATTTTCTCCATTAATATTCCAATCTTTTATGAACCCGTCAGTCTCACCAAGGATAAGCTCTTCGGCCAATACTTCTGCTTTAATTTCTTCTGAATTTCTTTCAAAGATAGCTTTAATAGTATCATTTCCGGTTTGATATACTTTAATGTGATCCATAACTTCAAAGCCGGCATCTTTTCTCATCGTCTGGATTTTACTGATAATTTCTCTTACAAATCCCTCTTCGATGAGCTCATTGGTAAGTTTTGTATCCAGTACTACGGTAATACCTGAATCAGAATCGGATACATAACCCTCCGTCTGTGCTGCTTCAATTAACAGATCTTCCTTTTCAAGCAAAGCTTCTGATCCGTCTAAGGTTACTTTCAGGCCTCCGGTTGCATTAATCTCATCCATAGCCTTATTGCCATCCAGTTCAGATAAAATCTGACGGATCTGTCCGATCTGTTTACCGAATTTAGGTCCTAACGTTTTTAACTGGGGTTTAAAGCTGTAAGAAGTAAAGTTTCTTACATCATCCGTAAAGGTTACCTCTTTTACATTCAGTTCTTCTTCTATGATTTCCTTATAGAAATCCGGTAACCCTAAAACTTTATTTCCAGCTGCATCCGCATAGGTATCCTCCGATTTAACATACATCATACCGATTGGCTGCCTGTTTTTGATGTTAGCTGCATTACGGCAGGCACGGCCTAGTACAACAATATCCAATACAGCTTCCATATTTTTCTCAAGTTCTTTATCGATATATTCCTGTTTGTAAGCAGGATATTCACATAAATGGATACTTTCCGACGCTGATTTATCAATATTAACCACCAGGTTGCGGTAAATATCTTCTGTCATATAGGGAATAAAAGGTGCTGAAACCTTAGCAAGGGTAACAAGTGCCGTGTAAAGAGTCATATAAGCATTAATCTTATCCTGCTCCATCCCTTTTGCCCAGAAACGTTCCCTGCTTCTTCTTACATACCAGTTACTCATTTCATCTACAAAATCATCCAGGATTCTGGCAGCTTCTGTGATGCGGTAATTCTCCAGATTTTCATCCACGGTTTTAATAACGGTGTTTAATTTGGATAAGAGCCATTTATCCATTACGGTTAACTTATCATATTCTAAGGAATATTTGGTCGCATCAAATCCGTCAATATTAGCATACAGTACAAAAAATGCATAGGTATTCCAGAAAGTACCCATGAATTTTCTCTGGCCTTCCGTAACGGCTCCGTTGTGGAAACGGTTTGGAAGCCAGAGGGCACTGTTAATGTAGAAGTACCAACGGATGGCATCTGCACCGTGTTCGGAAAGTGCATCAAAAGGATCTACCGCATTTCCTTTGGATTTAGACATCTTCTGACCGTTTTCATCCTGAACATGACCAAGTACGATAACATTTTTAAATGGTGCCTTATCAAAGATTAAGGTTGATATAGCAAGTAAGGAGTAGAACCATCCTCTGGTCTGGTCAACCGCCTCACTGATAAAGTCAGCCGGAAAATTATTCTGGAACATTTCTTTATTTTCAAATGGATAGTGCCACTGGGCAAACGGCATGGAACCAGAGTCAAACCAGCAGTCAATAACCGGTTTCACACGGCGCATTTCCTTGCCGCATTCCGGACATTTAATAGTTACGTTATCAATAAAAGGTCTGTGTAATTCAATATTCTCCGGACAATTATCCGACATGGACTTTAACTCTTCTATACTGCCGATGGCATGTCTGTGTCCGTCTTCGCATTCCCAGATATTAAGAGGAGTACCCCAGTAACGGTCACGGCTGATACCCCAGTCCTGAACATTCTTTAACCAGTCACCGAAACGTCCCTGTCCGATGCTTTCGGGCATCCAGTTAATGGTATTATTATTGGCAATAAGGTGTTCCTTTACCTCTGTCATCTTAATGAACCAGGATTCCCTTGCATAATAAATAAGCGGTGTATCACATCTCCAGCAGAATGGATAGCTGTGCTCAAACTTTAAGGTTTTAAATAGTAAACCGGTCTGGGCCAATTTCTTTATAATACCCTCATCTGCTTTTTTACAGAACATACCGGCAAAGTCAGTAACCTCCGGTTTCATTTCACCTTTCGCATCCACTAATTGTACAAAAGGAAGATCATATTTACGTCCTACGTTAGCATCATCTTCACCAAATGCAGGTGCAATATGAACCACACCGGTACCATCGGTTAACGTAACGTAATTATCACAGGTTACATAATAAGCTTTCTTATCCGGTGTAGCATAATGAAATAAAGGCTCATATTCCTTATATTCCAAATCGGTTCCGATATAAGTTTCTTCTATGATATAGATACCATCAATAACGGAAAGCAGTGCTTCTGCTAAAATATATTTCTCAGTTTTAACGGATACTTTATCTTCTCCTTCGCTGGTTTCTTTAATAATATCACCTTTGGCATTCAGTTCTACAGAAACCTTTACATAAGATTCATTCGGATTCACACAAAGTGCCACGTTTGACGGCAGTGTCCAGGGTGTAGTGGTCCAGGCTAAGATATATTCATTTTCGGTACCTTTTATCTTAAATTTAGCTATTACGGATTTTTCCTTAACATCTTTATAACCTTGTGCTACTTCGTGGCTGGAAAGCGGGGTTCCGCATCTTGGACAATATGGTACGATTTTAAAACCTTTGTATAATAATCCTTTTTCCCAGATCTGTTTTAATGCCCACCATTCAGATTCAATAAAATCATTATCATAAGTTACATATGGGTTCTCCATATCAGCCCAGTAACCAACGGTACCTGAGAAATCTTCCCACATACCCTTATATTTCCATACACTTTCTTTACATTCATGAATAAATGGTTCCAGTCCGTATTCTTCGATTTGTTCTTTACCATCTAAACCTAATTTTTTCTCTACTTCCAGTTCCACCGGAAGTCCGTGGGTATCCCAGCCTGCTTTACGCAGTACATTATATCCCTTCATAGTACGGTATCTCGGAATAATATCCTTAATTACCCTGGTTAATACGTGTCCGATATGAGGTTTTCCATTCGCCGTCGGGGGCCGTCATAGAAAGTATAGTTTTTGCCGTTTTTTCTTTCTTCAATGGTTTTTTCGAATATCTTATTATTTTTCCAAAACTTCAGTACTTCTTTTTCTCTTTCCACAAAGTTAAGATTTGTAGACACTTTATCGTACATTTTATTTCCTCCTTTATAGTTACTAACAAAGAACAAAGAGTCTGGCTTGCCAGACTCCGGCGTTGACGCACTGTCACTTCAGTGACAATCTTACAATGGACATTATCCATTTGCATTTTCATGCGCATCCCGCAAACCGGGCTTTTTTATAAATAGAAAATTTTGAGAAATTCCTATTTAATAAAAAAGCTCCCATCCATAAACAGGATGAGAGCATATGTGCTTCATTGTACCACCTATTTACATACGATTCCATTTGGTAAAAGTATCCGCCAAAACAGAATATAATATGCTTCCATATAACGGTGGAAACCGGCTCGGCTTACTTTGTTCATAAAAAATAAACTTTCAGCTTACAACTTGGGAGTGATTTTCAGAAATCTGCTACCGGTATCAGGCTTTCACTATCCCCGACTCGCTTTCACTTTCGCTAAATTGGATTCTTACTCTCTCCGTCATAGTTTTTATACTAATTATAAAATTTATTATTTTTTATAATAGTATATTATTTTTTAAATGTCAATCCTAATTTTTCATATCCAGTTGATTCTGCTCCATCTGCATGGAAGGATATAACATCTGGTCAATAATAGCATTAATTCCTTTTACGTCTATTTTTTTGTTAATACCCTTTAAAAACTTCTGAATATCGGTACTGGCCATATAATCTTCCATTTGGGTTTCCATATCATAGATTTTTGCTGATTTATCCGGTAATTTAAAATCTTTATAATCAATTATCTTAGAGTCTATCAAAACTGATACCTGATTCTTTTCATATTGTGCAAAATCCATTTTCATGGTCTGTCTCTTATCTTTACCGGTACAGTCCACAGCGATACTCATACCTGATAAGAGATTTCCTGTTATTGTGAATTTACCGTTCATATAGCTGGTGTAACTGTCACTGGTATATGAAAAGTTATCTAATTTGATAAGGAACTTATCCGGCACAGGTGAAGTACCATCATTTAGAGCTAATTGAATATCTCCGGTTACTGCTTTTCCTTCTTCTTTTAATCTTCCATCTATTGCATACTTTTCATCGTTATTTGGAGTATACCATGCTTCAAAACCTATCTCGGAATCTTTTTTAGCAGATACATAACCTAAGAAAGATGTTCCCGGTTCCGTATCATAGGTAAAATTACGGGCAATAATATTTCCGTCTGCATTCACCCAGACATTCATTACCAGCACTTTGTCCTCAGTATCAGCTTTGGATTTTTCATCTGTAATTTGTACTAAGGCTGCATTTATGACATTGGTATAATCTTGTTTTGTACCAAGTTTAAATTTTACATATAAATCAGCCAGTTCTGTATCGGATTTCGCTGTCTTTAAAACTTTTTCAGCAATGTCTAACTGCGTTTTTTTGGTAATTTGTACAGCTGCTTTTGTTGCAACTTCATTGATTCCGGATGCAGTAACATTATCATTGATTACACTTACGTCATTTAAATCTTCTACTAAAATAGATGTGTATTTAACTAACAGCTTATTTAATGATTCTTCGGAAAGTGGATTGTTATATAACAGATCCATAAGTTCTTTTGTAGTAAAAGGCATCGGAGTCTGATTAGATACCCCGTTTGCTGGATTCATAGATAATTTAAGATAAGCTTTGCTTAATTCAGGAATTAAGATATACTCTAATTCTTTATTAATATCTACATATACATCTAATTTTGTAAATTCCTTGTCATTCGTAAAAAGAGAAATTTCAGATTTTGCTTTTTTATCCGTTTGCATGGACTTAATGGCTGCTTTTACACTATTAAGACCTTCCAATCCCATAGATGAAACTATGCTGGGATCGATATCGGCTTTTACCGTAACTTCTGAACCAATTCCATTTTTTGCATTCTTGTAATTGTCAAGGCAAAGTCCATAATACTGGGTTATGGCATCGATTTGTTTCTCTAAGTTTGCTTTTTCAGCACTCTGGTAATAATCCGCAGAAGTCACGGTTGTTTCGGTTGTCTCAGCATTCGCTTTAACCGCTGTAGGTGCAACAAAGGATAAAACCAAAAGAGCGGCCGTTAACATAGCTGTCCCAAAAACCCTCGCTAAACAACGGAAAGTTGCTTTGTTATAGGAGCTTTCTCTGCTCCTTTGCTGTACTTTAATTAATTTTGTATCATTTGTACTTAGTAAATCGTTTGTAGAGTGTTTGATATTTTTTTGACAATCTGACATGATAATCCTCCGCTTTTTTTATAATTATATTTTAGGAATAAAAAACCATTCCTATAATCGGATGCACGATGCAAATCCACACCTTTTATCAGAAATTAGAAAACCAGCTTCTGATAAAAATTTATAGGAGCAAAATATCCGTTCCAGTAGCCTTATGCACAGCCAAAAAGCACCGCTTTTATGGGAAAACAAAAAACTTCTTCCGATAAATTATATTATAGGAACTAACAATTATTTCTATTTCTCTAATCATAACAAATTTTACTATTTTCGTCAATAATCGATACTGCCTAACTGCAGATAATTTATTACAGTCAACTTTTCCTGACAGGAAAGAGTTGGCTTGCCAGACTCTAGTGCTGTCACGCTGTCACTTTAGTGACAATCTACCAAAGGATATCAATTCTTACCTTCCCAGCCTTTTCCTCTTTTTAGTGTACAGAGTATAATAAATAACCAAAAGAAAAAGGCCGTTATTAAATTCTTAAAATACATTCTTGCAGATGAATATTAGATTATTCCAAATGCAAAATAAGTATTAAGATTAATAACTGCCTCTTTTTTATATAAATATATAATATTTTGATTAGGGTGTGGTTAATTTTAAATTATGGTTCGTCAATTATTTGTATGGCTTTCGACACCCTAAGCTTAGTTTAAGTATAAAAAATATCGTTACGGCGTTTCTTCGTCCGTTGTCATATCAGACGGAGGAGGTGTTATTTCTTCGTCCGGATCCGGTGTTGGGGTTATGGTTTCCGTAGGTGTCGGTGTTACAGACGGAGTACTTCCATGTCCTTTCGGAGGTTTCGTTGGCGTTACATTTCCGTCATCGCCATCGTTTGCATCTTTCGTTTCACCGGAAGTATCTTCATCACCTTTACCGCCGGATGGTTTACCCGTAGGTTCTTTCATAGAATCATCTTTTGTATCCTTTGTATCATCTTCCGTATCTTTATCTTCTTCCGTATTTTTATCGGGTTCTTTCGTCGGTGCCTGAGTCGGTACTCTGGTAGGTGCCTTGGTTGGTTCCAATACATCTGCCAAATCAATTCCGTAATCCACAAGATTATCATAGCTGATCTGATCGGAATAATCCATGCTTGGTTCAAAATTAAAATATTCTTCTAAACAAAGGTTATTCTCGTATATATATTTTGCCAATGGTTTTCCAACATAACGAATATGCCAGGGCTCATAAGAATAACCGGTTATTTCTGTTTTATCTTCCGGATAACGGATGATAAATCCATATAAATGAGCATTTTCCGCCAGCCACTTACCTTCTGTTGAATCTCCAAAGGTCTCATCCAATCTATTATTTACTGAATCCGCTGATACATCAATGGCAAGTCCGGTTTGATGTTCACTGTATCCCGGTGTTGCGGAATATTTGGTGGTATGCTCTAACCCCTGTTTCTTGACATTATCCGTAAAGATATCATATTGTCTTTGATAAGAACGGTAGGCAGATACCCCGTTTAATATTATATTCTGTGCTTTGCCTCCATCAAAAAGCTTCTCTAAGGCATCCGCAGCTTCCTGCCTCATAAGTTTCTTTTCATCATAATAACTGAACGAAAAACTGACATCCGGAACAACTAAATCTCCAGGTATGTAATCAGAAGGCAATCGCAATTCCTTATTGACTAAAACTGTCATACTTTCCGGATTGGTATCCATCACCACATTATCATGATTGGTGATTACTTCCAGGGCTTCGTCTTTACTGTTACCCACTCCCGAATCTCCTGTTGCTTTATTTATATTATCATATTCCGAACCGCTTCCGGAATATGATGGATCATCATAGTAATGTTCAAAGGCATAGGTGGACTCACCTGCATGGGATAGTGATGTTATGGATGCATAGGTAATCGTGCACAATATGGCGAATGGTACACCCACAATAGCTACCCTTTTTAAATTCCTCTTAATCATACGTTTCTTTTTTTTATTTAACATACTTGCTCCCATTTTTTAACTGCTATCAAGCATAAATAACCTGACATTTACAAAGTACTAACTTTTATATCTACGATACCTGCCCAGGTAGTCATCAATATTATAACATATTTTTAGACAAAATGCACATTTTCATTAAATAAAACGACACAAAAATTAAAAATTATAAATTATCTGAATAAATACCGTTAAAATTGGTATATCTGGATAAGTTTATAATATTTTAAAATAAATATAAGTAATGATATATGTTATCTAAGCGCTGTTATCTAAGTGCTGTTATCTAAGTGCTGTTATCTAAGCGCTGAAATTAATTTATTAAAATTAATTTCAGTTTAGATTATTAATATTGATATTATCTAATAGTTGATTTTTTAACTGGTATAATTCATTAGACAAGTCCACATATACGTCATGAGGATTAACAAGTCTTCTTGTTTCATCCCATAAAGTATCCTGTTCTTTTAGACAATATTCCCGGATTTCCATAACCGACGGAGACTTATAAATACATTTTCCATCTTTAAATATAGGTTTTAGAATCTCTCTTAAAGTATAAGTACCCGCTTTCAAATAAGTCTTTTTCCAGGTTGCTAATGGATCGAACAATTTCAGGGGATTATCCTCAGAATATTTCTCATCCGCCATGGAAATCAGATCTGCTTTAATTTTACCGGTCTCTTTATCATAGATACGGTAAACGGTCTTATTGCCCGGATTAGTAATTTTCCACGGATTCTCAGAAAGTTTAATCTTAGGAATAAACTTACCGTCCTTTTTAATTGCCGCTAACTTGTATACACCTCCGAAAGCAGGGCAATCCTTGGAAGTTATCAGATTCGTACCGACACCCCAGGAATTAATAGCAGCCCCCTGTGTTTTAAGGGAGTCTATAAGGTATTCATCCAAATCACTGGAAGCTACGATAGAAGCTTCTTTAAAACCGGCTGCATCCAACATCTTTCTTGCTTTCTTTGACAGGTATGCCAAATCACCGCTGTCTAAGCGGATACCGTATCTCTTCGGCATGTTCCCGGCGTCTCTTAATTCCGTAAATACTTTAATTGCATTGGGAACCCCGGATCTTAAAGTATCATAAGTGTCCACTAACAGCGTGGCATTATTCGGATATAGTGCTGCATATTCGCGAAATGCCGTAATTTCATCATCAAAGCTCATAATCCAGCTATGGGCATGAGTTCCTAAAGCCGGTACATCAAATTTTTTAGCGGCAAGTACATTGCTTGTACCATTACACCCACCAATTACCGCTGCTCTGGCCCCATAGGTTCCTGCATCCGGTCCCTGGGCACGTCTTAAACCAAATTCCATAACAGGTTCCCCTTTGGCAGCATAACATACCCGGGAGGCTTTTGTGGCAATCAGGCTTTGGTGGTTAATAATATTCAAAACTGCTGTCTCTATTAATTGAGCCTCCATAATCGGCGCTATTACTTTTAATAACGGCTCCATAGGAAATACAACCGTTCCCTCCGGAACCCCATGGATATCTCCTGTAAATTTAAAATCGGTAAGATAGTTTAAAAAATCTTCGTCAAACATATTTAAACTTCTTAAATATGCGATATCCTCTTTACTGAAATGAATGCTCTTTATATATTCGATAACCTGCTCCAGCCCCGCACATATGGCATATCCGCTGCCGGATGGGTTGTTACGGTAAAAAACATCAAAAATTACCGTATCATTACTATTATTTTTATAATAGCCCTGCATCATCGTTAATTCATAAAAATCGGTTAATAAAGTTAAATTTTCATTTCCCATTGTTTACTCCTTTGTTTCCAGGCAGCTCATTCAGGTTTTCTAACCCTTACTTTCCATGAGTGTTTTTTATCCTTTCCATTATAACACATTATCCGAATAGTACAACCAATCGCAAAATATTTAATAATAGTTAAGAATTTCGTAAGCAACTTATATTTGAGATTAAGTGCTTAAAGTGATAAAAACATTATTTTCATTTATACTGCTTACAAAAATACTTCGTATTTTTTACAAGGCTGTGGTATAATATATAAAGCAAAAAAGAACTGTTACACATATTATTTGTAATTCAGGCAGTTTTGTATTAACGAATCATAAGAAATTGGGAGGGTTTTATGAAAACCATAATTACAGCACTGTTTTTACTTATATTTTTTATTATTAGTATACCTCTTTTTATTTTAGAAATAATTATAGGAAAAATCAATCCGCATTTAAAAGTTAAATCATCGCAAAGCATAGTGGTATCCGCCTTTCGAATTATATTATTTCTATGCGGTATTAAAAAAACCGTAATCGGTGTTGAGAATATTCCTAAAGATGAAGCTGTTTTATATGTTTCAAATCACCGCAGCTATTTTGATATTTTGATCGGCTATACTTCCGTGCCGAACCTGACCGGATTTGTTGCCAAAAAGGAAATGTCTCATATTCCCTTTATCAGCTTGTGGATGCGCTTTTTAAACTGCTTATTTTTAGACCGGGACAATGTCAGGGAAGGCCTTAAGACTATTTTAGAGGGAGTGGAATTAATTAAGAAAGGTTATTCCATCTTTATCTCTCCGGAAGGTACAAGAAGCCAGAAAACCGAAATGCTTCCTTTTAAGGAAGGAAGCCTTAAAATGGCTGAAAAAACAGGGTGTGCTATTATCCCTGTATCCATTAATAATACAGATAGCATATTTGAAAATCATATTCCATGGATAAAAAGAGCTCATGTAATTATAGAATTTGGCAAACCGGTATATCCCGGCGATTTGGATAAGGAAAACCGTAAATTTATCGGTTCCTATGTGCAGAATATTATCCGTGAAACCTTGAATAGAAATGCCGGGCTTGTGTAATCAGCTCTGGAAGGTAAAAATTTTTAGCACTAATTATACTGAATTTAAGGTTTTTAGCTCTTTAAAGAAAAAATGGTAGAATTAAATGAAAAAATAATCGGTAAAATCTGCATCGAGTATACAGATAGTTCTGCGTATATCTTTGGGTTTGGTATTTTGCCGGATTTCAGAGGGAAGGGCTATGGAAGAGCTGCTTTGCTTGCTGCTATACGTATGTGCCATCAAAATAATTTTTATGATATAGAACTTGATGTCGCATGCAAAAATAATACTGCTCTTAACCTTTATACCTCCTGTGGATTCGAATTACAGTCAGCCATGAATTATTATTGTACTCATTGATATATTTGATTAACCTGTCACTGATTACTGGAAACTGCCTATATATATTACGTCCAATTTGCCTTTGTGCAAGTTGGACGTATTTTTTATTGTTTTGAAAATTTCTATAAAAATCGGTAAGACAAACTGTATAGTACCTTAGGGTAAAGTTTTTCTCGCGTAAATGTGAGAGTAAAATTGACGCTATCCCTAGGTGTAAGCGGTGACATATTTCTATTGACAATTCTGGTTTATAATTATAAACTTATAATATGGTTTATAATTATAAACCATGGAGGGAGGTATATATCCACATGGAAAGTCTAAAACTTTGTGAAAGTGACTACCGTTTTATGCTGGTTGTATGGGAAAACGAACCGGTGGCATCGGGCCGCCTTGTGGAATTGTGCAAAGAAAAGCTCGGCTGGAAAAAGCCCACTACCTACACCGTACTGCGGAAGATGTGTGAAAGGGGATTATTAAAAAATGAAGCTACCATAGTAAGCAGCATTATTCCGAAAGAACGGGTACAGACTTTTGAGAGCGAACGGTTTGTAGATCAGGCTTTTGAAGGTTCTCTTCCCCATTTTCTCACCTCGTTCCTAAACGGTAAAACCATTTCTGAAAAAGAAGCCGAGGAGCTTAAACGCCTGATAGACGAACACAAGGAGGGATAAACATGGAAACATTGTTTTTAAATATATTCAATATGAGTATAACAGCAGGCTATGTGATCCTGGCGGTACTACTTATCCGTTTCCTTTTAAAAAAGGCACCGAAAAAGTACTCCTATCTGCTGTGGTCTGTCGTATTATTCCGCCTGATTTGTCCGGTATCCTTTACCTCGGTATTCAGCATTTTTCAAACAAAACCCTTTGATATGACAACAGCGCTAAGAGGTGGCAGGGCGGCACTGAAATATATACCCGAAAGGGCAGAATATACGAGCCCCAGGGAATAACTACAGGTATACCGGTTATGAATTCCATCATAAACGACGGTCTGCCTCAAACGGCCGCCAATTCCGGCACCGATCCCCTGCGGATATGGATAATACTCGGAACACTTCTCTGGTGTTCTGTTGCCGTCCTGCTTCTAACCTGCAGCATTGTAAGCTTCATCCGCCTAAAAGGCCGTATGGCTACTGCAATCAGGCTTAAGGGCAATGTTTATGAATCCGACAAAATCCGCTCCCCCTTTATTTTGGGTTTTGTAAAGCCCAAAATATATATTCCTTTCGGCCTTACCGGTCAGGAACAGATTTATATACTAAAACATGAAGCTTATCATTTAAAACGGAAAGACCACCTGATGAAAGCGTTAAGTTTTTATGTAATGGTCCTGCATTGGTTTAACCCTCTTGTCTGGCTTGCTTTCACCCGGATGACAAAAGACATGGAAATGAGCTGTGATGAAAAGGTACTGACGGAAACCGGTACGGGTATCATTCACGAATACAGTGCTTCTCTGCTTTCCTTTGCCGCAAATCGGCGGTTTCCTGCGGCAAATCCTCTGGCCTTTGGTGAGTCGGGTATTCGAGAACGGATTAATAACGTTCTGCATTTTAGTAAGCCGAAAAAATGGATAATCCTTCTCGCTACCTTTCTCTGTATTACCACTGTGGCTACCTGTGCTGCAAACCCGGAGGAAAAGACGGAATCAGGGGAACATTACGAAAATCTATACGGCAATTATGCATTTGAAAAGCAGATTTATATGAATCCGCTCAGTTCCTTTATAGCTTTGGACGGGTATAAGGAATACTATACACTTACAAAAGACCACCTTATCGTCACCAGTGAAACCGGTAGCCAGCAGATATTTGATATTGACTATGAACCGGCTGTGGTAGAGGAAGAAGAATTCAAAAACAGCTTTTTATTTAAAAGTACAGGGTTTCCTAATATTTCTTCCTACCAGGAACTGCGCCAGTACACACTGAAAAATTCGGATCATTCAGCCGTCTGCCGTATCTATCTGCTAGACGGTGATATATGGCTGGCGTGGTTACACGGGAATACAAATACAGAGAAAAATGAATATATTTGGAGTATTTATAAAATCAAAAAAATTACCAATAATATTCCGGTAATAACCTCCATATCGGGAACTCAGGACGGTGTCTCAGAATTTTTATCCCTGAACAGGGATTATGTATCAGGCTATGAGGCCGATAAGTGCTATAACATTACTACAGAATATGTGAAAGAAAATTCCGGTTATCAGGTTTTTAAATATAATACTTCCTGTGCTTCTTTCCTCCTGTACGAAGATAAAATCTATCCGCTTGGCGAATGGTTTGGCGGATTTGGCGTAACCAGCATGGCCCTTGGGGATTTAAACGGTGACAGGAAACCGGAATTGTATTTTACCTATTCCTATGGTTCCGGGCTCCACCGTTCCCATGTCGGCTATTTTGACCCTGTTGAAAAGCAGGTAGTAACTGTTGATTACACCCGTCTGGATGGAGATATGCTGGTTACCTGCACGGCAGGCAGCGGCCTGTCCTTATATGCTGCCGATTTATCTGTCCTGAAGGATTTTGTGAATTTTACGGTTGAAGGATCAGACTTTATTACAGATATTATTTATAAAAACGAAAAAATTATAATAGATCCCATAACATAATAATCCATGTATTATCGAGCAGGGAGCGGATAAAATGGCGTATTTACGAGCATATTATTGGAATAAGGGAAATATACCGGAACTGGTAAGAGAATAGAAGAGGGCCGTCTTGTACAATTCTAAGGCTTGAACTTTTAAATAATTAATGATACAATATTACCACTGTATTAATGAGGGAAGGAGGTACATACATGAAACCCGCTGTAATAATTCTGTTAATTGTTTTGGCTGTCGTAATCGGAGCACTGATTTTTTTAGTTATTTATGGACGTAAACTTCAGAAAAGATCAGAAGAATCCCAGGCACAAATGAAAGCTGGTGCACAGACAGTCTCAATTTTAGTTATAGATAAAAAGCGCATGAAACTTAAGGAAGCGAATCTTCCGAAAATTGTTTTAGATCAAACGCCAAGATATCTGCGTGGCTCCAAGGTGCCTATTGTGAAAGCGAAAATCGGGCCAAAGATAATGACTTTAATGTGTGATGAAAAGGTATTTGATTTAATCCCGGTTAAAAAGGAAGTAAAAGCAGTTATGAATGGTATTTATATCATGGATGTAAAAGGTCTGCGCTCTAATTTAGATGTGAAACCGGTAAAACAAAAATTCTTCCAAAGAATGAAAAATAATTTATTAAATAAAGCAAAATCAAAATAATATACTAAAGAAGAGGTTATTGCGTCTTTACGTTGACTGCAGGAGTACTTGCATCATGATATAAAGACGTGATAACCTCTTATTTTTATCCAATTTTTTTGGAACTAATTTTTAATTGTATCTGACAATCTGAAATAAAGGAATAATTAATATCCAGTCCATAATTTATCTCTGCGGTTATTTTATCCTCTTCTTCCGTAACTTTTATCTGTGACGTATAGATACCAACCTGAAGTTCACCATATGGAGTCTGGTAGTAAGTAGTATTCTTGGAATTCTCCTCAAATACCATGTGTACATTATTTGCGCCACGTTTTATGATATCGATTTGTTTCTCTGCTATTTTTATAGTACAGTTTGAAACTCCCTCCATATCTTCAAGAATTTCTTCATATATAACATAATGCTTACCATTGCGGTTATAATACTCTCCCACGGATATTACTTCTACTGCTTCATCTTTATCTATCTCATATTGAAGTCCGGATATTGACACCAATACATCTTTTTTCATATTAAACACCTGCATAACACATCTATTCACAGATGTACTACTGCCACAAATAAAAAGAGTGAAAGTATGTGGCATTCCTTTCTTTAAGTATATTTTATTTCATACTGACGTAACATGGTCGCTTTAGCGACCGAAACAAAAATCGCTTTTTACTGCCTGTGGTCAACCTATAGAATCAGCAAAACTTTCTATATTAACATCTTTCGTCTCTACCACTTCACAAGGCAGAATTGTATTTGCAAATTTTTTAAATTTCTCAGCTCCGTCACTTACGTAGAATTTATGGTCTCCGGCCGGATTTATACTTTCTAATCCTTTCAATTCCAAAACTTCTTTTAACGTTCTGGCAGTTTCAAATGCCGGATTGACCAGTGTTACCTTATCCCCCAGTATAGAGCCGATGGTATGACGGATGAGCGGATAATGGGTGCAGCCCAAAACCAGAGTATCAATATCATAATCTGTCAGTTCATTCATATATCTTTTCGCAACTTCTACTGTAATAGGGTCGGTTAACCATCCTTCTTCCACAAGGGGTACAAAAAGGGGGCAGGCTTTTCCATATACCTTTACGTTGGGATTGGTTTTACTTAAATAAGTATTATAGATACCGCTGTTAATGGTACCCTCCGTACCAATAATACCAATCTTTCCGTTCCTGGTGGTTTCAGCCGCTACCTTGGCTCCCGGTTTCACTACTCCAATAACCGGTATGGATACTTCCTGTGAGACAGTCTCCAGAGCAAATGCACTTGCGGTATTACATGCAATTACAATTGCTTTTACATTTTTTGTCTGAAGAAATTTTACAATTTGCCTGGAATAAGTTATAATTGTTTTCTTTGATTTGCTGCCATATGGAACCCTGGCTGTATCTCCAAAATAAATAATAGTCTCATTAGGTATCTGCCTCATTATCTCCCTTGCAACGGTAAGTCCGCCGATACCGGAATCAAAAACTCCTATAGGAGCACTACAAGACATCCCCTTCGCCTCCTGCCTCCGCTGCTCTGGCAAATGCCAACTGCAATAACTTTTCGATTAATTGAGGCTTTCCGATACCTTTAGCCTCCCAGAGCATAGGATACATGCTGATAGAGGTAAACCCCGGCAAAGTATTTATCTCGTTAAATATAACTTCTCCGGTTTCTTTGTCTACAAAAAAGTCTACCCTGGATAATCCAAAACCATCCACAGCTTTAAATATTTTTACGGCATAATCCCTGATAATCTCCGCTGCATTTCCAGGAAGTTCCGGAGATAATACGGTTTTGGATGCTTCGTTATTATATTTTGCATCATAATCATAGAAGTCTGCAGCTGCAATAATTTCTCCCACACCGGAGGCTTTTGGTTCATTGCCTCCAAGTACGGCACATTCGACTTCCCTGCCATTTATGGTTTCCTCTACTAAGATTTTTCTGTCATGCTGTGCCGCCGTATGTAATCCTTTGATTAAGTCGTCCCTGTTAAAAGCTTTTGAGATTCCTCTGGATGAGCCCGCATTAGACGGTTTAATAAATACAGGATAAAGAAGTTTCTGTTCTATATTTTCCACAACCTGATTGATCTGCTCCAGATCTTTTTTCATAACCGGAACATATTTTGCCTGTCTGATTCCCAAGGTATCTACGATGATTTTCGTAAACAATTTATCCATGGAAACACCGGAGGCAACAACACCGCATCCAACGTAAGGAATCTTGGCCAGTTCAAGTAAGCCCTGAACCGTTCCGTCTTCTCCATAAAGCCCGTGGAGTGCCGGAAATACTGCATCAATCTTTTCTGACGACACTTTATTGCCATCCAGAAATAAAACTGCTTTTTGGGTAGCGTCCGGTGAAATAACCGCCGTTACGGACCCTTTTATCCAGTCACCTGATTTTATATCATCCACCGAGTCGACTTTAATCCATTTGCCGCCTTTCGTTATTCCAATTATAATAATCCGGTACAAATCCGTGTTAATATTCTTAATAATAGTAGTTGCTGAAACACAAGAAACTTCATGCTCCGAGGACTGCCCTCCAAACAAAACTGCTACTGTTTTTTTATTCATAATAATGTATCCTTTCTTTATACCCAAGAGCTATAAAATACAGATATGTAAACGAGTGCTTATAACTTATCAGAAACTACTATTTAAATTTCTGATAAAAACGCAGAATTTACGCCATACATCTGACTATCGGAACCTGATTTTGTTCCAATAGTATTTCAATTAGGCACTTAAATACTTTATTCATTTTACTATTTATTTCACTAACATTCAATAGCTTTTATGAATACTATTCCTATTTTTAAATCATGCTTATACTGTCACTTATTTTTCTTTGTTCTACATTAAAATATTAACCGATACCAGAATTGTTACCGGAATCGTCAGTAAATCATGAAATTTTATACGTTTTAAGCCTTTTTTTAGTATTCTGTATATGCATAAATACATTAACCTGTTCCTTTTATCATATGTATACATTTATTACAAATGTTTAGTTATCCAAATATTGGTAATACTAATAATAAATTGAATATGAAAGAATTTATTACATAATAATATAATTAGCCTGGTTTTCAGGCAGATGGGAGTTTTATGAATAATCATAGTATCAATCATTCATTGGCTTTACATAAGAAATGGGATTACAAAAGTTATTTTTACCGTGGCATTTTTGCTTTTAGTATTCTGCTTATTTTATTTTCCTTACTATTATTTAAGGCGCTTCATTCAGATGCCAAGGAAGAAGACCTTCAAAAAGGCATCGCTTCTCAAATCATTCGGTTTCATGTTATTGCAAATAGTGATTCCGCTGAGGATCAGGCTTTAAAGCTGGTAGTTAAAGGAGCTCTGACGGATGTTTTGAGACCAAAACTGGAACATGTAAAAAGTATTAAGGAAGCAAGAAATATTCTAAAAAACAATTTAGATGAAATGGTAACCATTGCTGACAGAATAATTAAAGAAAATGGTTACGATTATACGGCCTCTGCCTCCATTGAGAAAGGTTATTTCCCATTAAAAGTATATGGGACTTATCTCTTCCTCCCGGGGAATATGAAGCCGTCCGGGTCGAACTTGGTTCTGCCGCCGGGCAAAACTGGTGGTGCATCATGTTTCCCCCTCTTTGTTTCGTTGATTCCACCTATAGTGTAGTACCGAAATCGTCGAAAGATGAGCTGAAATATTTATTAACAGATGAAGAATATAACGCCGTATTTTCTAAAAACGATATGAAAATAAAAGTAAAATTTAAAATAATATCCATGATAAAAGATGCACTGAAAGATTAGAAAAAAGGCTGCTATTGCAAAGATCTGCTCCTGCGTTTATAATCATATTTACACCCATGCATACCGCAAGCCGGCTTGGGATATTGCCGAAATAGAACTTACACCCATCTTTTGGGCATAAATGTGAAAATAGCTGCTTTTGCTATTCCTCATAAGGCTCGTATCCGAGGCTTGTGGCTTAAAATACCTTTCGCGAGACAATTCATACTTACACAGCATGGCCGTTTAAAGGCCGCAAATGTTAAATGAAAAAGAACTGCAGAGCAGTATCTTTTTTATACTAAATACTACATAAAGAGAAACAGGAGCACTTATGAATTCGATAAAATTAAAAGCCCACGCAAAAATAAATCTTGGCCTGGATGTGGTGAGGAAACGGGAAGACGGATATCACGAAGTCCGTATGATTATGCAGACTATCGGTCTTTATGATAAGCTGACCATAACCCGTACCAATAATACCTCCATCGTAATGAATACGAACCTGCATTATTTACCTACAGATGAAAGTAATCTTGTTTATAAGGCTGTTTCCTTAATTCGCAGCGAATTTCAAATTGAACAGGGTGTTTATGTAAACCTGGAAAAGAAAATCCCTGTTGCTGCCGGTATGGCAGGGGGAAGTTCGGATGCCGCTACTGCTTTATACGGAATGAACCGGCTTTTTAGCTTAAACCTTACCAAAGCTGATTTGATGAAACTGGGACTTAAGCTGGGAGCGGATGTTCCCTATTGTATCATGAGAGGCACCGCATTATCTGAGGGTATCGGAGAAGTCCTGACTCCCTTACCTCCCTTTCCGGAATGTAATGTATTAATTGTTAAACCCGGTATCAGTGTCTCTACCAAATATGTCTACGAAAACCTGAAGCTGGATGAAAACACCAAACATCCCGATATAGATAGTATTATCCATTCCATAAGGGAAAAAGATCTTTATGGTGCGGTAAATCTTTTCAGCAATGTTTTGGAAATTGTAACGGAAAAAGAGTACCCGGTTATCCGTGATATTAAAGCCAAAATGCTGGAACTGGGTGCGGTGGGTTCGCTTATGAGCGGAAGCGGTCCAACCGTATTCGGATTATTTGATGATATTAAAAAAGCGGAAAAAGCATTCTACCAGTTTAAAATAAGTGATTTGGGAAAACAGGTATTCCTTACCGATTTATATCACCCAAGATATTAAGTTTTTATATTAAATTCTAATATTAAATTTTCATATTAAGTTTTTATATTACCTCTCCGATAATTACCATATAAAGTTAATTATTCTACCAAGGAGGGTGTAAGTTATGGGTTTAAATGGAATTACTTCTGCCGCTTCCGTATATGGAAGCACGAAAACAAACCAGACTAAGAGTAAGGACACAACAGGTAAAGCTGTAACCGATAGCAATCAGGAGACCCCATCTGCCGTTTATGAAAAAAGTGCCGATGAGGGGACAAAGAAAGTCGTTTATAAACAGGATACGGCTACTATCTCCCAATTAAAGGCGGATGCAGAAAAACGTACCAGACAGTTAAGAAATTTAGTGGAAAAGATGCTCTTAAAACAGGGTCAGACTTTTGATGAATCCACAATGTATCAATTATTAAGAGAGGGCAAAGTACCTGTAGATGAAGAAACTGCTGCACAGGCAAAAGCCGACATAGCGGAAGACGGTTATTGGGGTGTAAATCAGACTTCAGACCGTTTGGTATCTTTTGCGAAAGCGTTAACAGGCGGGGACCCGGATAAAATAGACGAGATGATTGATGCCGTCAAGAAGGGTTTCGAACAAGCTACCAAGACCTGGGGCGGTGAATTGCCGGATATCTGCAAACAGACCCTGGATACAACAATGAAAAAACTGGATGAATGGAAAAAATCCGCTGCCGGTCAGGATTCTGCCGCTGAAAAATAATCTTTTATAATTTGTTGCAACATAATTGAACCTAATTTTTGATAACATACTAAACGTATCACGGAACAGAAATTAAGGCCTTGTTATAAATTCAGATATACTGAAACATCAGAATTTATGACAGAGCCTTTTTCTTTTCCATTGATAAGGGATTTTGTAAATTATATCGTTCTCTCGACCTTTTTCATAATGATTAATTTATCGCCTATCTTTAAAGTATTATCTTCTAAACCGTTGATTTCTTTGATTCTATCCACAGTGGTATAGTATTTCTTCGCAATATTCCACAAACTGTCCTGGTTTTTCACAATATAACCCACAATACTGGGCATATTCTTTATTTTTTCATAGTCCAGATCATAAGCTTCTATATCTGTGATAATAGGTTCCGTGATAGAATCAAACACAATGGTATTTAATCCAATACCTGCTTTAACTTCTATTTCCTCACTGTCTAACATCATGACACTAAGCTGTTCCAATGCAGGTTTTACATGATAAATGCTGGTAGGTTTAATTCCTTTTGCTTCAATTGTCTGGGTGAAAGGAATAATACCTTTAACGGAATTAAGAGGTTTATTGTCATCCGCACAGATATACAGAATCTGTGTCTCTAAAACGCCGTTTACTTCCAGACCATTTTCTACCTGTGTAATATCGTCCACTTTAATCCCACCGGCCGCATGGCAGACCTGAAGAATTTCCGGCTGGTTGGCAGTAATCTTAATACGGTCATTTACTCTTACCTTACTGTTATTTTTAACTAAAAGATCTTCGTAATGAGCATCCTTTAAAACAGGAACCAATTCTTTTACCGGAGAATAAATATCATTTAATAATTCCAGTTCTTCTTCCTCGTAAATTTTAATTCCCATTTCCAAAACTACTTCCACATCAATTATTCTTTCTTCACCATCTGCATCCGGCATTACTTCCAGACTTTTGCTGGCAATGGAAAATTCGATGTTATCAACCATATCTTCCGTACAACCGTTGCATTCAACCGTAGTACTGAAAGGTAATTCTGTTTCAAAATACTCTACAGGATTATCATCACTTTCACTGGCGTATAAGATAAACACCAGAATCTCGCCTTTTACAGTAAATTTATCTGCCAGCAATCTTACCTCAGGGTTTCTAAGTTCAAGCTCACTGTATAAAATTTCTGAAATATTTCCTTTGTTGGATGGCAGGTGTATCTGATCTTTTATACGGTAAGTATCTTTCTTATCAACAGCAATATCGGTTACTGTTATATTCTTATTTATAAATTGAACGTTCTCGTCACCTTCTATGGAAACCGCTGTTGCCTCATCATACAATTCTTCTACAAGAACTGTAAGCCTTACAATTGCTTTTACATTAATTTTTCTGGAATTTATGAGTCCAGGTGTCAAATCTTCCAGTTCCCAATTAATGATAGCCTCATCGCCGGCGCAGGCTTCATCTAAGTGGATTACTTCGTCAAATGGCACTTCACCAGACATATTATGTACCGGCCTGACGTTCTCGTCGCTTAAATACAGCATATTAAAGGAAAGAGCGCCTTTTGCCATCAATTTACCATTTAGCATCTTGACATCATTAATTTTAATAGCTCCCTGTTCCTTAATAATTTTAAAGATGTCCGGTTTCACATCAGGAACATTAAAATCATCGTCTAGGGTAAGCTGAAGGCTGCTTTGACATTTCAATTTATTCATGTGAACGTTTTTCTTAATCAGCTCCACAAAAAATCCCTCCTTGTCTTATACCATATCATATTCAGGAGTCCTATTTTTTATGAATAAAAAGTGTCAGCATGCTGACACTTTCGCGCCCGAACGAATTGGAACGCAATAAATTCCTTGCCGCGAGGTGCGCATCCTGCCCGGTGGGGCTTTTTATTTTGCAGAGAGGTTTGGAACACTATCCTATGAAACCGGAAGAGAAACACGCTTCGCGAGTTTCTTCGGCTCGCGGGCGCGTTCGAATTATTGCAAGCAAGCTTGCTAATTCTCACTTTGCTTTCGCGGAAATAAAAAAGCTTCAATTTATCATCCTGATAAATTGAAGCATGTCTTTATCTTATGTTTAAGGAATTAGCATAACATCATCTGTACATCTTTTGTTAATACGTCAGCATAACTAAATGACATTGTCTTTACCGCGTCACTTCCGGCATCATCAATCTGTATGAGAAAAATGCTGGGATAAGTTTGAGTAATTATGCCTTCTGTAATATCCATTTTATTTCTGCCTCTATTTGCCTTAATTTTACTCTGCTTCCTACGTGACTTATTATTTCTCTACGAACCTTACTAACATCTGCCTGTTTCACCATAATAACAGCCTCCTTAAGGGTAGTAAAACTTTATATAGGATTTAGGAATCATTGTCGGGATTCCACAAACTATTGGACATAAGTTCCGAAAATACAGCTATTGCTACTATAGCATGTAATTTCCAACCTGTCAATAAATTTTCTGACAACTTAAGGTTTTTATAGGACTTGTATACAAAAAAGGGAACAAATATAATTGTAATTTATTGCAAACTATAGTGATGATTCTAATCAGATAATAAAATACTTTTCATAGAAATTGTGATTTTGCACAATAAATCATAAATATAGCGTATTATTTTAAATAAACCAACCATATTTTTGTGATTTTTCCCCAAACAAACATTTTTTCATTGTTCTTTCTATACAAAAGATAACAGTCTGGGTAAGTAAAATAACTTTTCCAGACTGTTTATTATGGACGTTATTCGTTTTATTTAAATACTACGCTTTTGTCTATAAATTCCGTTTTCACAACAACATACGGATATGTAACAGAATTCGTTACGTAATCGGATTCTGAAGGACCTATCAGATTTGTATCAATATAAACCGCGTTCGATGTTAAGAATAATTCGTCGACTGAAATGCTGTAACCTCCTGTGGGTTGCTCTCCATATCCTACTACAATGTACAAACTATCTGCATTTGAATAAGACATTTTAAAAGGTTCTTTTTTCTTTTCGTTTATTATCTGCATCAGCTGTTCCGGAACATCTGCATCCTCTACTACTGTAAATTCCAAATCTTTAATTTTCTTAACATCGGTATTTTCAGACTTACACCCGGTAAATAGTAAACCACTTCCTATTACCCCCAACAGAAGTAATATAATCCTAAGCCTTCGCATCTTAACCTCCATAGAAATTCCTTAATTTATTCTATGTTGGAAGTCCTAAAATATGCAAGAAGTCCACATATTCTACTCGGATTTGTCCAGACCCGAAAAACTATATCTCACATCCTCACCATCATCTTCAATTTCAACCGTATAGGTCTTCGTCCGATGTCCTGACTGTATTAAAGTTATATAATGCGTCCCTGTTACTTTAGGAAAGCTGATCGGAACGGTACCTTTAAACTGTCCGTCAAAATAAGCACTTGCACCTCCCGGTTCCTGAATGTAAATATTCTTAGCAGCTTTTACTTCATTATAATTCTTATCCGGGTCTTTCTCATCCTCCGTATTATTCTCATCAGTACTATTATCAGAATCGGCCTCACTTGTGCTGCTATTATTTTTATCATCGGTGCTAGCAGGTTGTTCCGATATATTCCTGTCGTCGGATTCCGTATTATCCCCGGTATTTTGTGCTTCCACAAGATCTATCAGGACAGTTTTGCTTGGCCCGGTAATCTCCAGTTTGCCGGAATAGGTAATATAACCACCGAGTGCTGCCTTAATGGCATATTCTCCGTAATCAAGTTCAAGTGTCTTGCTGTAATCCTTTAATTCATCATTAATATAAAGGTCTGCTCCCTCCGGAGTGATATTGAATTTAACTTTACCCATCTGTTTGGGTGGTAGTTTAAATTCACCCATATTGATGACTGTATCCTGAAAAGGAATTACCTCCGCTTTTTTGAAACCTTTTAGAGTTCCCTTTTCCATAGTAACTTCATAACTGCCTTCCTTAACAACGATTGACATATCCGAAACAACGGGTAATATTTCACTGTTTCCTATGTATACCGTACCTCCGATAAAATCATCATAATCCTCAAATGTAACCGTACCATGTCCTCTGGTCACCTGAATGGACCATATTTCTTTATCATAACCTTTTACTACCAATTCGTCCTTTGGGTCCAGGTCTTTTGGGGTTAGCAGCCGGTTCTGTTTAAAAATCACCAATTCCGCAGGATATTTGTATTTGGTTTCTGCAATGGTAAAGATGTTTTTTACCTTATCCATACCCCAATTGCTCACCCCTTTATACTCCCAGGCTTTATTGGATATCTGAAGCTTCGAAACTACGGAAGAGCTCCTGTCATAATAAGCATCTACCATTTCCCCCAGGGTTAGCTGGGATACCGATATTACCTTTTCATATTTATCAACTACATTCGTTCCGCCGGTAAGGGTAAGTATAATATCTTGTCCATTATCTGTGTCTAAAAGAGTTATGGTGCCGGAACCGGTATCTATCTCTTTTAAAACAGCTAAAATTTTAGCGGCATCTTCTTTATCAATACTTTCCTCCCCACCGGTTAAAGCTTTGTCTGAACTTACTTTTTTAGAAGAATTTTGAGCAGTAACAGATAAAATCACAGTAACTAAAATAAGGAAAAAAGCGCCAAATAATAAGAAAGGGAATAAATCTTTCTTATTTTTCTTATGTTCTTTATAACTGATTATCTTATCGTCCAATGTTTTACCTCTCACTATAGAATATCATTAGGTAATTGCAAAACTATATCGTTTTTCCAATATACATACAATTCATACGAAAAGGGCCTGGTGCAAAATGACATTTGGCAGCATTAGAAAGCCACACATTACAGCAGTCCCTTTACCGGTAATTTCATTATAGACTATTCTGAATTGTTAAGCAACTATACTTTATACCCTTAAGTTAATGTAGCTGCCAGACAATCCAGAAATTGCTTCTTTCGATCCATCTGCTCCTGTATTCCGATAAGTTTTTGGATATTTCGCTGAGGAACCCAGGACTTCTTGCCATTATAATAAAAATTCGTAATCTTCCAGAACTTTTCAGGATATAAAAGCAATACATAAAGGAGTTTTAGTTCGTCTTTATCGATGGGCAGAATACGGTTATAATTATCTAAAATCATACTTCCAATATCCGGATCCCAATCATTTTTCTCCATTACTTTACGTATAAACTGGTATATGTCCGTGATTTGTATTCCCACGCAAGCCCGGTCAAAATTAGTAGTTGCCATATTGGCTTTTATTGTTCCCCTTAATCCTGCGGCTGACAGTGCTTCTTCATTTTTATAAGAATTCCAGTTAACAGAGCTTATTTGATTTGCTTTCAGCATAATAACATTATGATACGTATAGTTGCCATGACAAATGTACCTGTGCTCTACTGCCTCTTTCATAAGTTCCGCATAATTTGACTCACTAAGTATCCTGGTTGCTTCCTGTGACTGATTATAAAACTCATCATAACAGTTCAAATAACATAACTCAAACTCATTTTTTTTTCTTTTTCCCTTATGTAACTTCTGACCCTCTTAAGCTCCCGGTTTCTTTTATCGAAGACCTCCATTAGATCTATATATGTGTTATGCAGTAACTGTTCTTCCGATAACGGAACTTCCCGGAGCAAGGTATGCAGTATTGCCAGATTAACGGTGGCATCCGCAATATCAGCTTCATCCCTTAAATTACATTCTTCTCCCGGGAACCAATTTTTTAAAACATATTTATTACCTGCACTATCTTCGGTTATAATTTCATTAGAATAATTTTTAACATATAAATCTACATAGGGGTAATTTTGAACGGTCAAATACTCCAGTACAGTATTTTCAAAATCAACGCGGCTTTTTGAACTCTCTAAGCTTTTCAATAGCTTGAGTCCCTTATCTGTCTCTAAAATAAATGCCCCCCTGATTCTGTATGTATTGTAGATTTTTATATTATATTGTCTAAATAGTTCTAGATTTCTATCCTCCATAGGAAAGCCTCCTGACCCAAACTATTGCACCGCTACATAGGGGTGTCTCTTTTAATCCTATGATAAACCATTCCAATTCATGACAGGAATAGCAGGGATTTTATGATAAAATTTGGAGGTTTTTTGTATACCTATGGAGTTTTAATTCAGACTTTTTCTGTATTCGCCGGTTTATATTGCAAAGCCATTTTTAATAATATTTCTTTTTCATTGAGGCTCGGATTTTCCAAAACCTGTTCCAACAGCCGGTTCAGTATTTCTCCCATTTCCTTGCCAGGTTTGAAACCAATACTGATTAAATCCTTACCATTGATTTTTAACATCTTTAGATTTACGCATTCCTGATTGGATTTTATGTCATGATAGATAATTTTTGCCTGGTTTAAATTATCCAGTTTTTCTTTCCAGGTGTTTGGATTCTGCGCAAGGGTATCCGCTGCTTTTACTTCAAACAGTAACTCAAATATATCCGTACCTATTTTATTAACTGCCCTTCTCATAGCCTGCGGTGTAAGGGAAAACTTATAATCATGCCATTTAATTAAACGGAATACCATATCAATGGTTTCATTATCAAACTTTAATCTTCTAAGAATTAATCTGGCAGTTTCTGCAGATTTCTCCGGATGTCCGTAAAAATGATCGCCCTTTTGATCTGTTGTTTTGCAATTTGGCTTTTCTATATCATGAAGTAACATTGTCCATCGTAAAATCAACAGTTCTTTCTGGTTAAAAGAATCAGCAACGTTTCCTGCTTCTTTTACCGCTTTTATGGAATGAATCCCGACTGAATGGATATGATGGGGTTGTTCTGCTCCGTATTCATCATAGTATCAAATTCCGGAAATACCACTTTTGTAATTCCTGACTTTTGTGCATCTATTAACTTCTCCGGATGAGGTGACATAATCAGTTTATTAAGCTCTACCCGGATCCGCTCCGCACTGATTGCTTCCAGATTCGCCGCTTTGGCAGTAACTGCTTCTAATGTTTTTTTCTCTATTTCAAATCCCAGCTGGGCAGAAAAGCGGATAGCCCGCAAGATACGCAGGGCATCTTCGTCAAAACGCTCCGATGCACTTCCTACACAGCGTATAATTCCGTTTTGAAGATCTGAAAGTCCATTAAATACATCAACCAGCCCTTTCTGTTTATTATATGCCATTGCATTGATGGTAAAGTCCCTTCTTTTTAAATCTTCAATTAAATCTACAGTAAATTCTACGGTTTTGGGACGGCGGTTATCTTCGTATTCTCCGTCAATCCGGTAAGTGGTGACTTCATAACCTTCCTTTTCTAACATTACCGTAACTGTACCATGTACAATACCTGTATCTATGGTTCTACGGAATATTTTTTTTACCTCCTGGGGTTTGGCAGAAGTAGTAATATCCCAGTCTTCAGGCTCTTTACCGAGAATGGAATCTCTTATGCATCCGCCGACTGCATATGCTTCATAACCGTTTTTCATCAATTCATTTATAATATAGTCCACCTTTTGGGGCAGTTCAATTTTCATGTTAACACTAAACCCTTTCTGTATATACAATCCGTTTTTTATAATCAGATGTAGAGCGGAAAAAAGCAACTTCTGATAAGTAATATTATAGCCGAAGTTTTGCGGTATAACAATCATTTTTCCGGATAAGCCAAATATTCTGTTCTTTATATTAATATATAGGTGTGATTGCAAAAAAATAAGATCATTATGTTCATAAAGCAAAAAACCTGTAAAAAGCTTAACAGTGATATAAATGGAATCCTTGTTTAGCTTTTACAGGTTTAAGTTATTAATAATTCATAAGATTAAAAACAGTTTTTATTTAATAAATATTCTAGAATTATACCTCAACTGCAGCCGTCTTAGTATTAATAGCTTTTATAACTGCCGGATCAAATTTTGCTTTTCTATGATAAGTATATAATCCGTTTACCTCCTGCTCTACATCATATAGCTGTGTGTAACAGAACGCAAATATATTGGGGTTTTCTAAAAGTGCCGTTGTTAATCCCTCGTAACGGCTTAAAAATTCTTCTTCTGTTTTAGGTGCTTCACCATATCCCCAGCCGCTTTCTTCCGATGCGGCAGGATCCCATTTAATACCGCCGTATTCACTGATAAATACAGGAAGTCCCGGTGTATATTGCTGCCTTTTTAAATGGTCGTCCTTTAATTCGCCGCCGTTTTTAAAATCTTCGTAATAATCCTTAAATTTTTCCGGATCCTGAGTGTAATTATGAAGATCATAAATATCTGTAATAACGTGGAAGTTACCGCTGGTGTCAATACAAGGTCTGGTTGTATCCAGCTGTTTTGTTGTAAGGTAAACAATTCTTAAAATATCATCGATCTGTTTCCTTCCTCTGTTATCCCAGGTTTCATTAAAAGGACACCAGCCTATAATGGAAGGATGGTTAAAATCACGTTCTACGATTTCAAGCCATTCCGGCAAAAAGGCAAACAGACCGCTTGGTTCTGATATATCCAATCCCCAGTTTGCCTGTTCTCCCCAGACCATATATCCCATTTTGTCACAATGATATAAAAATCTTGCTTCAAATACTTTCTCATGGAGGCGCGCTCCGTTAAAGCCCATATCCATGGATAACGTGATATCACGAACTAACGTTTCTTCATTCGGTGCGGTATAAATTCCGTCCGGATAAAAGCCTTGGTCAAGCACCAGCCGTTGGAATACGGATTTACCGTTAAGATAAAACTTCATATTCTCTAATTTAATTTCTCTTAGGCCGAAATAACTCTTAACCACATCCTGTTCAAACTTAAGCTCCAAATCATAAAGATTTCCTTCTCCTAACTCCCAAAGATGTATTTCATTAAGTTTAAGTACTGCCTGGATATTACCGTTATCTGCTTGTACGGATATTTCTCCGCACTTTTTGCCCTGATAACTTGCAACGGCCCTAAAAGTTCCGCTTCCGGCAACAGTTCCGGTTATGTACAGCTGGCCTTCTGATATATTCGGATAATATTTTACTGTTTTAATGTATTTCTCCGGTACAAATTCAACCCATACTGTCTGCCAAATACCGGTTGTCCTGGTATAATCACATCCTGAGGAATAATAACCGCTGCTTTGTTTCCCTTTGGGCTGTAATCCCGATCTGGTGTCGTCTTTGGCATAAACCGTTATATCGTTGCTTCCAATACTTAAAAGGTCCGTGATATCAAATTGAAAAGAAGCATAACCGCCCTTATGTATACCCGCTTCTTTACCATTTACATAAACATGGCATTCATAATCCACCGCACCAAAATGAAGCAGTATTTTTCCCTTTAAGTCTTCCTCTGCAATTTCCAACGATCTCTTATACCATACCGCAGGTATAAAATCCTTATAATTTATACCGCTCAGCTCGCTTTCCGGGCAGAATGGAACGATGATTTTATCTTTTAATTCTTTCTTTTCATAAAATTTTCTATCGATCCCGCTGCTGCCGAAATCAAATTCAAACTGCCATTCACCGTTTAAGTTTTTCCAGTTATTTCGTTCCATTTGCGGAAATGGATGTTCAGGTCTTGGTATATTCTGCATGACTCTATTCTCCTTTTTATATTTACTATTTTACCTTTTTGTATTATACTGCTATATTATAGATAAAAACATGGATTTTACCTGCAATTAAGTGAGGAGTACAAGCAAATGGAGCACATAGTAAGCTTTTTATATGATGAGAACAGGATTAATAACCAGTTTATTGTTGAAATGACGGGAATTACATATCCGGATCCTCATTATTATGTTAATCGGGATAATTCCAGGATATTTTGTCTTGAATACATTATGGAGGGTGAGGGGACCGTACATATGGACAATCAGGTCATTTATCCCTCTAAAGGGGATATCTATATTCTTCCCAGGGGACACCACCACCGCTATTACTCCAGTTCTAATAATCCATGGAAAAAAATCTGGATGAATATTCACGGTCCATTATGTGACCTGCTGATTAATACTTATCATCTGGAGGGCGTTTTATTAATTAAGGGTTTGGATTTGCTGGATTTATTTCAGAAATTTCTCACGGTCTGTGAAGACAAAGAGGTTGGGACTGCTATTACATTTCAGAAATGCTCTCTCATTTATCATGAAATCATCTCCCGAATCAGCATGTATTTGTATGATAAACCAATTGTTAAAAATGCTACCGCATATAAAATAAAAGAATATATTGACACAAATATATATGAAAAATTCTCCATAAACATGTTGGCAGAAACAGCCTGCTTATCCCCTTCCCAATTAAACAGAATATTTAAAAAGGAATTTTTAAAAACTCCTTACGAATATATCCTGGAACAGAAAATAGAGACTGCAAAGCTGCTGCTCACCAATACGAATATTTCCATCAAACAGATTGCTTTTCAATTGAATTTTTCTGACGAACATTATTTTTCAAACTGCTTTAAAGAAAGGTGCAGCGTTTCACCTAAAGCATTTGCCAATCGGGATAACCGCAATAAATAATTAAGTATTATTCCATAGATTCAATGGAGATGGTTGCATTTTGTGATTTGTTCTCAAAATTAATAGTAAGAGGTGTTATGGCAACATAACCTTGTTTTACCAAATCCACGTCCGTATTAGGTTCTAAGACTCCCACTGCCTCTGCTATAGGGAAATAATACCACTCCTTCTCCTTAGCCGAATACTTTTTAAAACGAAACGGATATTGGGAATGTCCAGATAAAGGAGCCCTGGTTATCCCTTTATATCTCTCTAACGGGCAGGATGGGATATTCACATTCCATATGGTTTTAGAATCTTTATTATTTTTCATAAAATTCTCTATAATTGTATTAATCGTATGGTAACAGATTTCATAAGACAATCCGTCCAGAGAAAATGCAATGGACGGAACCTGATAAAACATCCCCTCTATCGCACCGGATACGGTTCCTGAATAGATAACATCCTGTCCGAAATTCGGACCGGCATTGATTCCCGAAATTAACAAATCCGGCTTCTCCTCCAGTAAATCCTCCAATGCAACCCTTACGCAATCGGCGGGATTACCGCTTACACTGTAGGCTTTGCTTACAGGAACCGGATAGGAAACTTCTTTCACCACCAAAGGTTCATGTACCGTAATACCATGGGATACAGCGCTTCTCTGTCTGCTGGGCGCCGCCACTATAACTTCACCTATTTCACTTACTATTTTTGCCAGATTAGTAATTCCTTCCGCAAATACACCATCATCGTTAGTTAATAGTATTTTCATATCTACCTCGCATTTCGCCGCCTGCTGCGACATTAAATCTGTTGAAAGAAGCTGCCGTTCATATTCCTATCAAGTTAAACCAATTTCACTCAAAAGAATACTTCCAGTATATGATAATCTGCAAAATTTAATACATCTGCAAGGTAAAAGGTTTTGTAATCTATATCTGCCTTTCGTATTGTGCGTACTCCGCAGTCCGTTCTTTTTATATCGTAGAAGATTTCGAAAGTATTTCCTATGAAAAAGAGCTGCTACAAAGTTTTAAGTTTCTAACCTTGTGAGAGCTACATTCTCTCAAGTTTATACCTTAAAATTTTGCATCAGCTCCTCTTTAAGGAACAGTCTTTTAATAAGCTTTGCCCCAGTAGACCATGGATTTTGCTTTTTTACCGCAACATACACAGGTATCTGCAATATGTTCCTGTTCAAATGGCATACAACGACTGGTTGCACCGGTTTGTTCTTTGATTGTATCTTCACAAGCTCTGTCACCGCACCACATAGCTTTTACAAATCCCGGTTTATTCGCTATGGCATCTTTAAAGTCTTCAAAATCAGATGCGCTGGTCGTATGGGAATCACGGTGTTTTCTTGCTCGTTCTAGCATTTCGATCTGCATGGTTTCTAAAACTTCACCCACGGTTTTGTCTAAATCGTCCAAGGAGGCAACCATCTTTTCCCTTGTATCACGGCGTACAATGACCGCCTGATTTGCTTCAATATCTTTCGGTCCGATTTCGATACGGATTGGTATGCCACGCATTTCCTGTTCACTGAACTTCCAGCCCGGACTCTTATCAGAATCATCAACCTTTACACGGAAGCCGCCAAGCTTTTCTTTCAGTTCGGCTGCTTTTTCAAGAACACCCTCTTTATGCTGTGCAATAGGGATAATCATAACCTGGGTAGGTGCAATTCTGGGAGGCAGGACTAAACCGCTGTCATCTCCATGTACCATAATGATGGCACCGATTAAACGGGTTGTCATACCCCAGGAAGTCTGGTGAGCATATTGGAGTTTATTATCTTTATCCGTATATTGGATATCAAATGCATGGGCAAATCCATCGCCGAAATTATGGCTGGTACCGGATTGAAGTGCCTTTCCATCGTGCATTAATGCTTCTATTGTATAGGTTGCCTTTGCTCCTGCAAATTTTTCTTTATCCGTTTTCTTTCCCTTAACCATAGGGATAGCTAATATCTGTTCACAAAAATCTGCGTAAACATTAAGCATCAGGATCGTTCTCTCTTCCGCTTCTTCTGCAGTAGCATGTATGGTATGACCCTCCTGCCATAAAAATTCTACCGAACGCAGGAAAGGCCTCGTGGTTTTCTCCCAACGAACGACGGAGCACCATTGATTATATAATTTAGGCAGATCCCTGTAGGACTGTACAATATTGGAATAAAAATCACAGAATAAGGTCTCTGAAGTAGGCCTAACACATAATCTCTCCTGTAAAGGTTCCAATCCGCCATGGGTTACCCATGCAACTTCCGGTGCGAATCCTTCCACGTGATCTTTTTCTTTCTGTAAAAGACTTTCCGGTATAAACATGGGCATATATACGTTTTCAACACCGGTTTCTTTAAATCTCCGATCCAGTTCTTTCTGAATATTTTCCCAAATTGCATAACCATTGGGTCTTAAAATCATACATCCCCTTACACTGGAGTAATCAATTAATTCCGCTTTTTTAACAACATCCGTATACCACTGCGCAAAATCCTCTTCCATGGAGGTGATTGCCTCTACTAACTTCTTTTCCTTAGCCATAACGCTTTCTCCTTTCGATAATTTAGGAAATTGAATTGATGACGGCTAAATTTTTCCCGTTTAGCTAAGTGCCAGAAATTCTCCTCACTTTATTTTCGGGAAATAAAAAAAGCCCTTCATCCACAAGGGACCGAAAGACCTCGGCGGTACCACCCTAATTAACTGCATCTGCAGTTCTCTTTTCGCCCGTTAACGCCGGTTTTACGCTGTATTTTCATACAGTGCTCCAAGGTAGGTTCTATAAAATTATCCTGAGAATCTCTCACCGCTTAAATTCTCTCTCTGGGAGGATAATTTTTATATACTATTCCTTATCATCGCTATTATACTGAAGATTCTATGCTACATCAAATATTTTGTCAAGTAATTTTCCAATTATCCGTTATTTTTGCAAAAATTCAGCCGCTGCTTGTATTCACCCACTATTGTTATTATAATCACTAATCCTAAAGGCCCAAGGATAAAACCTGCAATTCCGAATATTTTCAATCCAATATACATGGACATTAATGTATAAATTGGTTTTATTCCAATACGGTTACCTAATAATTTAGGTTCTAAGAACTGCCTGATTAACTGACAGCCTAGATACAGTGTTAGAAGAACAGCCGCGGAATAAAGATCATGATTAAATAACGATATGATACCCCAAGGCACAAGAATAAGTCCGCTGCCCAGTATTGGGAAAGCGTCAAATATACCGATTCCGATTCCGATAATTAAGGCATATTTGTTATTTATCAGTAATAATCCCACCGTACATAATACAGCAATTAATAGCATCATGATAGCCTGGGTTCTTAAGTAAGCGACACCCATTTCAGATAATTTACTGGTAACAAGATGAATATCCGGATAAAAGACCGAGCTGCGAAAACTGCTTCCATACTGCTCTTCATCCTTAATAAATAACAGGATTGAGACTAATACTATTAATAAAATGCCGGCAATTCCTGCTAAACCAATCATTATGTTTAAACTTTGGGAAGTTATAACCGGCATGATTTTGGTTTTTACTATACCTAACATTCCATCCATACTGCTGTAAAAATAACTCCTCATGGTCCCGAGCTGAATTCCGAAAAATTCGTCACACCCATCACAAAATGTATCTACATGACCACCCAATATGGACAAATAAATAGGCACATTACGCAACAATATAGTTAACTGCTGTAAGAACAGACCGCACAATTTGCATAAAGTCCAGACTACAGCAGATCCTAATAAACTTAAAGACAGGACTCCACCAATCAGTTTTGGCATATGAATCTTACGATTTAAGAATCTCACCACGGGTAAAAGTATCCATGCTATAAAATATGCCAGTACAAACGGAATAAAAAGGGGAAGAATATATTCAAAACCGATATATACTCCAATAATTGCTGCTATTATAACATATAATAATTTTATTTTATTATTTATGTTAATCATAGAATCCTCCCTTCATTAATTTAATTTTTTATTTATAATTGCTCTTTTCTGCGGAAATTCCTTTCCAATGTTTTTTCAATAAAGTTAAAAACAGAGAGTAATTACATAAGTTGTAATTACTCTCTGTGAGTATTATCTGTAAAATTATTAAATGTATGTTAGGTGATTACTGCAAGGATTTCAAAAGAATGGGTTACCAAAATTATTAGAAAGTTCCATGTATATGAGTTTGAATACAAATAATCCGAGAAATAAGGGAATGTTCAACCCGGACAAATATTATACGCAAAAAATAATATAGGAACGAAACCTGAACGAAACAAAAAATGATAAAAATATAAATTAATTTATAATAACAGGTATAAAAGGTACTTCAGCTGCTGCAGCTGCTTTTACCTGGTCAAGTCCATCCAGTATCATATATTCATCTCCGTTTTTACTTACCGGTATAGTGGTTTCAATATAGTCGCTCAATTTCGCATATTCATCTATCATTCCTTTTAAATTATTTAATTCCTCACTTAAAACCGGATGTGGATATAATCTTTTAGGTGATATGAGAATTCTGTTAATTCCCTGATTGCCGGATTCAAATGCGCCTTTTTCTTTCATAGTCGCTTCAAATTTCTTTGCTTCCTGCATAATAATTGATGCAATTTTTTCGGGTGTACAGCATGTACTATCTATTACCAAATTATAATTGGAAAAATCAAAATAATTTAAATGATACATATCTTTATAACGCTTATCTTCCGTCTCTGCTCTTGCCGCGAGCATTTCCTTAGCTTCCGCTATGCTTGAATACTTTTCCACATTTCCACGGTCATCGTTTTTTACCCGCTCTGCTGCAACATTAAGGCTTACTGATAAAAATACTTTAAAAGATTGTTCCACAAAATGCCAGGCCAGCCTGGAATCAAATATAATATTTTTATCTCTGTTTTCTCTTGAAATTCTGGCTGTTGCATCATCGATCATGGTATCGTATTTACGGTCACTACACATTAATTGATTCATTTCAAGAGTAGTGATATTCATCTCTTTCGCAATTTCACGCTGCACTTTACCGGTAGAATAAATCTCAAATCCATATTTATCCTCTAATATCTTACATATTGTAGATTTTCCGCTTCCTAGATTGCCTGTAATAGTGATATGCATAACGTCCTCCCTGGTATTAAAAATATCTATCCTTTTGGAATTCTGATTTTATTTCTTTCATCATAGTGTTAAACATTATACCACCACATATTCCTTACGTAAAGACTTTAAAGGATCAGAAAGTATTATAATGAATTTTTTCAAGAGGCAGGTTCTCTTCCTTATGAGTCCCTTTTTCTTCCGCAGGGTAACCTAAAGCAAGGATACATTCTGTTTTGTATTTAGCCGGAATATCCAATAATTTTTTTATATAAGAGTCCACTGTTTCCCCTTGGGGAGTTTGCCTTTCCCTGACTTGTACCCAACAAGAGCCAAGTCCAAGAGAGTGAGCCGATAACTGCATCATAATTGCTATTATGGAAGCATCTTCTGTCCATACATCGGAAAGCTCTGCGTCTGCTAAAACCACAATTCCTAGTGCAGCACCCGAAATGAGTTTAGAACTCGGTCCCCTTGATTCACTTAATTTCTGCAGTAATTCCCTGTCAGTAACTACAATTAATTCCCAAGGTTTTAATCCTCTGGAGGAGGGCGCCATTAATGCTCCTTTTAATAGCTCATCTATTTTTTCCTGTTCAACTTTTTTATCCTGAAACTTTCGAATACTTCTTCTGGTTTTATATAATTCTATCATATAGAGTTCCTTTCTTTTAATTTTATTAGGCAAATGTGAAACCAGGCTGTTTATCTATTACCGTACAATTAATACAATTTCAGAGCAGAATCTGACCCTAAAGGCCTGCACTACTATTTGATTTTTAATATTCCTTATGATTATTACCTAATTCAATTAGATCGGCGGAAAACGCCTCCACCTCTTCTTTATTATGGGTTATCACAATCAGGGTTTTACCCCCGGTCTTTTGTTTGATATAATTGATGACCTGAATTTTTAGTTTATCATCCAACCCTTTAAAAGGTTCATCCATAATAATAATATCACTGTTTGCCATAACTGCCCTGACTATGGCTACCCTTCGTTTCATACCGCCGCTTAACTCATTTACCTTTTTTTTCTCATAATCTATTAAACCAACCGATTCCAATTCTTTTTTAATCCGGGATTCGGTCACCTTTTTATCACAGACCATTTTAACATTTAAAATTGCACCAATTTCTTCACATAGCCGGTTTTCCTGGAAGACAGCCGCAAATTTTTTACCATCCAATCCATCTACCACACCGGAATCTGCTTTAACCAAGCCCATTAAGATATTAATTAAGGTAGTTTTTCCTATACCGGATGGTCCCATAATACAAGTAATCTTACCCTCTTTAATCTCCAGATTTAATTGATTTAGCACCGGTGTTCCTTCATATTGCTTTGTCAGGTTTTTTATATAAATTGTATTCATAGCCAGCTCCAAGGTCATTATGATTTTGTTATTATTAGTTATGTTACCGATTAATACTATAATAGACTGTCAAAAGCCGGTTTAACTTGCCGGCCGGTTATAGCCAGAATTGAATTTAAGTTAACATAATCTGAACCCTATGAATCAGACGGATTATTAATCTTTCAGAAATCACACTAATAAGAATTATAACTATCGTCCACGCAAATAATTCATCCGTCATTAAATAAATTTTTGCTTCATATAACTGTTCCCCAATGGAGAACTTGGGTAACCCGATTACTTCCGCTGCAATTCCCGCTTTCCAGCAGAGTCCCAGTCCAACTGTACTGGCCGATACAAAATAAGGCATAACAGCCGGGAGATAGATATAACGGACTTTCTTGAACGAAGTGATTTGAAACACATAAGCCATCTCCTTTAATTTGGGGTCCGTTCCCACAATACCTTGCAGTACATTCACATATATCACCGGTATTACCATCAGGAATGAACATAATATGGACAGATTTTTTGATTCTACCCACAATAAAGCTAATATAATAAAAGATGCAACAGGTGTTGCCTGTATGATTTTCATTAAAGGTGAAATAATTTCTTTTAATATTAACATTTTATAAGATAAAACAGCAAGTAAGATACCAAGAATGATTGCAAGCAGAAAACCCATTAATATCTTAAGAAAAGAATTAAAAATGGACAGCCAAAAGACTCCTTTACCGGTCAAAAATCCGAGAGCTTTTATAACGGCAAAGGGAGATGCCAAAAGCATCTCCTTGGAAATAAGCATACTTGCAGACTGCCAGACCGTAATCCAGAAAACAACTGCTAAAATTCTATATTTATTATTATATACGGCTGATTTAACCTGCTTCATACCTGATATCCTTTCTGCCCGGGTTATAAACTGATTTTTTATGTATTTTTGACTGTTAGCTTTGCAGTTATCTAATTTAGCCGGGCTGGGTGGCATAGGGCTTTTTCAGCCCCTGTCACCCTGGTTTTTCCAGCCGGTTATTATCTGCTTAATGATTTTAACTTATTTCTTTATTTAACGTAATAAAAAGTATCGTCCGGAAGTTTACCGCCTACCGTATCCGGATTCTGTTCAAATAAAGTCTCCAAGTAACCGCTTATTTTTCCTTTCATCTCCTCCCCCTGAATCGAAGTAATATTACAAAACGGTAATGCTTTTAATACTGGAGCTGCCTTAAAAATATCAAATTTTTCGATTAAAGCAGCAGCTTCTTCATTATTACTATTTACATACTGTGCAGATTCTTCATATTCGGTTAGAAAAGTATCGACGGCTTCTTTATTACTTTCCAGGAATTTTTTATTTATAACAATAACACCGGTTACAACCGTGCTGCCATTGGTACTGATCTTATCCCATTCCTTCGTAACATCCAATGCAATCCTAATGTTTTTATTATTCATCATAGCTGTCGTTACATAAGGTTGTGGAAGCATGGCTACCGCATCTGTGGCTTCATTCAAAATTGCAGCTACTTCCGTAGCCTCCGACTTGTACTCTACCGTTACATCTTTCGCAGGATCAATACCATGGGAAGAAAGTAAATAATTTATTGTATATTCCGGTGTTGTGCCTTTACCGGTAGAATAAATGGTCTTGCCTTTTAGATCCTCTACGCTGTTAATTTCTTTTCCGGTCTCAACGATATAAAGTACTCCCAGGGTATTAATACCCGCCACAGCAAGGCCGCCCCCCGATTTATTATATAAAACTGCTGCTAAATTACAGGGAATCGCAGCAATATCAAAGTCTCCTTTTATAATTCCAGCAGTAATTTCATCCGGTGCACCTGCTATGGTGAAATCATAATTATTTGCTGCCTCACCTTTTTCTGAATCCTCCATAATTTTAACCATTCCCATCGCAGTAGGTCCCTTTAAGGCGGCAATAGGAATATCCATCTTTTTGCCTGGTGTTGTACTCTCTGCTGTTTCTGCAATCACCTTATCCTCTTCGCCATTTTCCAAACTTTCCGCCGAGGTTGTATCCTGTACGGTTTCTGTTAAGGTATCTTCTGTTGTATTTCTTTCTGTGTTTCCGTTGCTATTTACATTCTTCTGGCAGCCTGCAGTCATAGTTAACGTTAAAATGATAACCAATAGAATGGATATATATTTTTTCATATTATATTTCCTCTTTTCCTAACCTTATTTACCGTATTTTGAATATACGGTTTTTACACTTATACCTTCTAACATACCTAATTTACCGGATAAGGAGCTGATTGCATTATTATCCGCGTCGATAACAATACTGATAATACTTACACCTTTTTCCTTATAGGGAATTCCCATTCTTCCTACGATATACTTGCCATATTCATGAAGAATCTGATTCACATTCTCTACTACTTCCATATTCTCCACAATGATTCCGATCAGAGCTATCCTGGTTTCCACTTAATTCTCACCTCCAATATTAAACTGATTGCTACTATTAATAGGGTAACAAGTTTGGAGAACATTCCTATAAAAAAACCTCCTTAACCAAAAGGTGCCGGAGGCTTACTTAAATTCTATTCAGTCACCGTCTTACCACCAGGGCTTTTCCCTTATGTTTTAGAACGATATTTGCCTATTAACAGTCTCTCCATCAGTTATTCCTTTTGAATTGACTTCTATATTCTACCATTTATGAAATCCTTTGTCAAACCGGAGCACTACACTGCCTGTTTTCTTCAGTTGTATGTCCATTTTCCAAAACAAATAAAGCCTGCCATAAATTCTAAATATACTGTATGGAAATAGTCGTTTATTTAGAATATACGGCAGACTTTTCAATTAGGAATTATACTTTAAATCGATAACCCACACCCCATATGGTCTCAATATATTGAGGTTTTGATGTATTGAATTCAATCTTTTCACGGATTTTTTTAATGTGTACCGTAACGGTAGCAATATCACCGATTGACTCCATATCCCATATCTTCTGGAATAGTTCTTCTTTGGTAAAGACATGATTGGGATTCTCAGCCAAAAAGGTTAAAAGGTCAAACTCTTTTGTGGTAAAACTTTTCTCTTCATTATTCACATACACTCTTCTGGCTGTCTTATCAATTTTAATTCCGCGAATTTCAATGATTTCATTTTCTTTTGTACTGGTACCGATTAATCTCTCATATCTGGCTAAATGAGCCTTAACTCTGGCAACTAATTCACTTGGACTGAATGGTTTGGTGATATAGTCATCCGCACCAAGCCCTAATCCCCTGATTTTATCAATATCATCCTTCTTGGCGGAAACCATAAGAATGGGGATATTTTTAACCGCTCTGATTTTTTTGCATATTTCAAAACCATCTACATTGGGAAGCATTAAATCCAATATGACTAAATCAAATTCTTCATTCACCGCTCTTGCTTCTCCGCCATCACCCGTAGTTTCCATTTCAACCTCGAAACCGCTTAATTCCAGGTAATCTTTTTCTAATTCTGCAATCGCAATTTCATCCTCTACAATTAATATCCTACTCATATTCCGTAACCTCCTTACATTTTTTCAAGGTGAAGTAAATAGTTGTACCTTTTCCTTCTTCACTTTCAGCCCATATGGTACCCATATGGTCCTGTATTATTTTCTTAGCAATTGCCAAACCTAAACCGCTTCCGCCTTTGGTAGAATTACGGGAGGAATCTGCTCTGTAAAAACGGTCAAATATAAACGGCAAATCTTTAGAGGGAATTCCCTGTCCATTATCCGCAATTGAAATTTTAACTGATTGACCTATATCTTCAATTTGTATTTTTATAAGGCCTTTTTTGTTTCCAATATATTTAACGGAATTTCCGATAATATTATTGATCACTCGTTTTAGCTGTTCCGCATCTGCTGACACTTTAAGAGCCGCATCGGTTTCATTTTTATAAACAACTTCTATATTCTTAACCTCCAGGTCCAAAGTCAGTTCCTCTATACAATCACTGAAATATTCATGGAGGTTAATGTTGGTAAAAGTATACGGCATGGTATTGCAGTCTATTTTGGAATAAAAGGATAATTCGTCCACTAAAACAGACATGTCATTGGCTTTCGTATATATGGTCTTAATATACTTGGCCTGCTTCTCTTTCGTATCTGCCACCCCATCCATAATACCCTCCGCATAACCTTTTATGGCAGTGATAGGTGTTTTTAAATCATGGGATATATTGCTGATTAACTCCTTGGTATCCTCCTCATACTTAAGTCTTACTTCAATAAGTTCTTTAAGGCGGATACGCATTTCTTCAAAATCTACGCAAAGCTGCCCGATTTCATCCTCAGGGTCACCCTCGATGGAATAATCCAAATTACCTTCTTTCATGGCATCTGTAGCCGCATGTAGTGTATTTAACGGCCTTAAAATACTTCGGTATATCCATATAATCAGCACGCCTGCTGTTAATATTACCACAAAAATCAGGGAACATACCATCTGTATGGCAGATGACCTGATTTGCGGAACTAAGGTATCTACGTCCGTAATAACAAAAATACTTCCTTCCGAACCATCCGTAAAATGAAAATCCTTCTGTTTCAGCAAAAACGGGTTTTTCGTATCAATATACATACCGCCTTCCATATCCGTCGTATATTTTCCATACTTTGGCAAATACCTTTTGATATAGTCCAAGTTCTCGTTATTACCGCTGTATATGAACTGATTCCCTTTTCTTAATACAATATAAGAATACTTGCCGGTTAGTTCTGAATTCAGATAATTTATATATGTTTCATCCTCAAATTTCTCCGGCTCCTGTTTGGAGGTAATCACAATTTCATTATAAACTCCTCTGGTTAACCGGCTTAAAATCTGCAGCGGATTAGAAATCAGCTTAATAGTATCCGATTTAACATCATAAGTCTCTTCTATGGAATTGACCTGAAACCTGACAATGGTTCCGGCTGCAAGAGTGATTAAAAAAATTGGTAGTGCCGTAATTATCAAAAATGCTGTTAACAGCCTGCTTTTCAGTTTCAACTTCTTCACCTGCTTTATATAATTGCACTATATCAATAGTAGTTTTATCATATCATAAACGAAAGTCGTGTTCATGATTCTGCTGCTCCAATCGGACTTTGCAAGTTTACTTGCAATTCCTCATTCCGCTTTCATTATAGCATACTTTTGCCGGAATAATATATTAACTAACCATGACTTTTATAAATATTTTATTAAACTTAGACTTTTATAAAAATATTATATACTTATATTCGATTAAGGGTCTGCCGCAAAATAATTAACTGATCGGGTTCGGACATGGATCCGAAAATGCAAACAGCCGGCGTCAATAGAGGATTTCTCCAGCTGACACCGGCTATTTAAATTTTTATCATTTAAAATGTCTTTTATTTCTTATTAAAGATATTTCTTTAAGTCATCCACCTTGTCCAATCTTTCCCATGGTAAACTTAACTCATTACGTCCAAAATGTCCGTAGGCTGCTGTTTTTTTATAAATAGGACGTCTTAAATCCAGCATTTTAATAATTCCGGCAGGACGTAAATCAAAGTTATCCCTGATAATCCGGATTAATTCATTATTCTCTAATTTACCTGTATTAAAGGTATCTACCATAATGGAAGTCGGCTGCGCTACACCGATGGCATAGGATAACTGTATTTCACACTTGTCTGCCAAACCGGCTGCCACTATGTTTTTAGCAACATAACGTGCCGCATAAGATGCGGAACGGTCCACTTTGGTACAATCTTTACCGGAAAATGCACCGCCGCCATGACGTGCATAACCGCCATAGGTATCTACAATGATTTTACGTCCGGTTAAACCGCTGTCACCGTTTGGTCCGCCGATAACAAAACGTCCGGTTGGATTAATGAAGAATTTCGTGTTTTCATCCACTAATTCAGTTGGTAATATAACATCAAATACATATTTTTTAATATCTTTATGAATCTGTTCCTGGGTAACATCCGGATTGTGCTGTGTAGATAATACGACAGCATTTAAGTGCACCGGTTTTCCCTCTTCGTTATATTCTACCGTAACCTGGGACTTGCCGTCCGGACGAAGATAAGGCAATGTTCCATCTTTTCTTACTTTCGTCAGCTGCTTCGTCAGCTGATGTGCCAGATAAATCGGATAGGGAAGGTATTCTTCCGTTTCATTCGTGGCAAAACCAAACATCATACCCTGATCTCCGGCTCCAATTGCCTCCAGTTCATTTTCTGTCATGGTATGTTCTCTGGCTTCCAGAGCCTTATTAACTCCCATTGCAATATCTGCAGACTGCTCATCTAATGCTACGATAACACCGCAGGTATTGGCATCAAAACCATAATCGGATCTATCGTATCCGATTTCACGAATGGTATCACGAACTATTTTCTGGATATCAACATAACTGTTGGTAGTTATTTCACCCATAACCAGAACCAAACCGGTGGTGATGGCTGTTTCGCAGGCAACCCTGCTCATAGGATCCTGTTCTAATAACGCATCTAAAACTGCATCCGAAATTTGATCACAGATTTTGTCAGGATGCCCTTCTGTAACTGATTCTGAGGTAAATAGTAATTTATTCATATTTTTGCTCCTATCTGCGTGTTTTTCACGCTTGTATTTACTAAGAGTTTCTCCTTGGAAACTCAGCGGGAAGTTAAAAGAACATTCCCAGTAAACCGGTAGAAACACGCTTTGCGGGTTTCTTCGGTTCGCGTGCGCATTCGAATTATTGCAAGCAAGCTTGCTAATTCTCACCTTACTTTCGCGGAAATAAGAAAGAGTCTGTCTCGCCAGACTCCAGCGCTGATGCGCTGTCATTTCAATGACATCTGCCTTTAGCGTTCGTACGCATCCATCCGGAGGGTTTTTATTGCATGAGGGATATTTAGAGAACTTTCTTATGCAATAAAAAAAGTCCGATAAGACGGACTTGATAATAATAAACATCAAATCCTCTTATTGTTCGATTACTCGCTCAGGTTGGCACCTTCCGCTATGGGGGTTGCCGTGACTTCATAGAGCCTTTACTCTCCGTCACTCTGAATAAGAGAAATATTGCGTTATATGCAATTAATAAAACTTACCAGAAATTGCTTCTTAAATTTCTGATAAAAGGCGGTTCTTTTTACCGCAGTATATCTGATTACAGGAATATGTCTTTTGTTCCTATAAGATATCTATCAAGCTAGAGAATATACTATTTTGATTAAATTGTCAAGGGCTTTTTCTTTATTGACAAATTGTAACAAAATTCTTATACTAATGATAAGAAAACTTTATATGGATACAGCGTTTTATACGCGAAGATTGGGGGCAATCGTGAATAAAAAACGTATTACAATAAGACAGGCTACCCCGGGGATGGTAGCAGGAGAAGATGTCTACAATTATAACAACCAGCTGGTTATTTCAGAAGGCACCGTTTTGACGGATAAAATTATCACACGCCTTAAGTTTTATTCCATTACTGATTTTAGTATTATTCTAGAAGATGTAAAAAAACCAGTGGTTAAAGACGTAAGTCAATCCCAAATAACACGTGAAAGTGCCGAGTTTAAACAATTCAGCAATTCTTTCATGGAATCCCTTCAGGATTTTAAGGGTGAGTTAAGTAAAATTGATGCAAATGATACAGCTCTTGATGTTACTGGTTTAATAAATCACGCTACCCAGATATTATCAAACAGCCGTAATGGTATTCATGTATTTGATATGCTGCATTGCATGCGGGAATTTGATGATATAACTTACGTCCATTCCATCAATGTAGCATTGATTGCAAACGTATTCGGACACTGGCTTAAGCTGCCTGAAAAAGACATTGATATTCTTACCCTCAGCGGTTTACTGCATGATATAGGTAAACTAAAACTTCCTACCGAAATCATTAATAAACAGGACAGCCTTACAGCTTCAGAGTATTCCACAGTGAAAACCCATACGATTGAAGGATATCAGATTTTAAAAAACAAAGACGTTGATTTACGTGTAAAATATACTGCTTTAATGCATCATGAGCGGTGTGACGGCAGCGGATATCCCAACGGCTTTCACGGTTCCAAAATTGATTCTTTTGCCAAAATAATTGCTATAGCCGATGTATACGATGCCATGACTTCCGCCAGGGTGTACCGCCCTGCTTTATGTCCTTTCGAGGCTATCAGCGTATTTGAAGCAGAAGGTCTCCAAAAATTTGACCCTCAATATATAATGACTTTTCTCCAGGAAATCGTTCAATCCTATGTAGGTAAGCGAGTAAGATTAAGTAACCAGGCCGTGGGCGAAATCCGTTTGATTAATAATCATAATTTGACTAAACCGATTGTACAGATTGGTGACAATTTTATAGATCTATCCAAAGAGCACGAACTGGTTATTGAAGCTATTATATAAATAAATTCTTTCGGAAATGTAACTTATCGGAAGTTGATTTTTATACTTCTGATAAAAGACGCAGATTTTGCGTCATGCATAACATATTAAAAAAGGATATGAAGAAGTTACCTCACTTCTTTTATATCCTTTTGATTTACGCAAAATCAGAGAAGACTAAACTTTGCTGTGTATTTTATAATTAACTTACTTTTAATTTAAATTTCTGTACGGCTTTATCGTCTTCAATATCAATTTTAGCCATTGTTGCACCAAGACCCTGCATCTTCTGCTCAAAATGCTCATAACCCCGTTCAATATATTCAACCTGCTCCACAATGGTAAAACCTTCTGCTACTAAGCCTGCTATTACAAGCGCTGCACCGGCTCTTAAATCAGGCGCACTTACAATTGCACCGGTTAGTCCGGATACACCTACAATAATGGCAGAATTACCTTCTACCTTAATATTGGCTCCCATTCTGGCAAGTTCATCAACATATTTTAACCGGTTTTCAAACATTGTTTCCGTTACTATACTTGTTCCTTCCGATGTTACCAGTGTCGCTGCCATCTGCGGCTGCATATCGGTTGGAAATCCAGGATAAGGAAGTGTTTTAATATTAGTATGTCCTAATTTACTGGATGTTGTAACACGTACCGCATCATCATATTCTTCCACTGTTGCCCCGATTTCAATAAGTTTAGCGGTAATAGCCTCAAGATGCTTCGGAATTACATTCTTAATCAGAACATCACCCTTCGTGGCAGCTGCTGCAAACATAAAGGTACCTGCCTCGATCTGATCAGGGATAATTGCATATTCACTTCCGGTTAGGGATTTAACGCCTTTTATACGTATAACATCGGTACCGGCACCTTTAATACTGGCTCCCATACTGTTTAAAAAGTTTGCAACATCAACAACATGCGGTTCTTTCGCTGAGTTTTCAATAATAGTCACACCATCTGCCAGACATGCAGCCATCATAATATTAATGGTAGCCCCGACACTGGCTATATCCAGATAAATATGAGTACCCTTTAATTCTTTGGCTTCTGCCTGAATCATACCATGTTCAATCTTTACGGAAGCACCTAAGGCTTCAAAACCTTTAATGTGCTGATCAATAGGCCTGCTTCCGATATTACATCCACCCGGTAAAGCAACCTGAGCTTTTTTATATTTGCCTAATAAAGCTCCTAAAAGATAGTAGGATGCACGTATTTTACGTATGAATTCATAATCTATACTCATGGAATTAATTTTACTTCCGTTTATTTTAACAGAATGTTCATTGATTCTATCTACTTTAGCCCCTATTTCCTCAATTGCCTGCAGCATAACATTAATATCGCTTATGTCCGGCAGATTTTCAACAGTTACCGTTTCATCCGTCATAATGGCCGCAGACAAAATCCCAAGCGCTGCATTCTTAGCGCCGCCAATTGAAACTTCGCCCTGCAGAGCTTTGCCGCCTTTTATAATATATTGCTCCATTGCACACCTCATTATTTTTGTTACGTGATTTATCCATTTTGTACATAAATCACTAATTTTAGTTGTAAAATTTGTTAGATTAACTTGATTATACCATAAATTATCCTGTTGTAAATATTTTTTAAGAATATTCAGGCCGTGTTAAATAATTCCAAAATAATTTTTTGTTTCTTGTCTAGGAATAATGTCTTACTTCCTCTGCTATCTTTTCCATAAGTTCTTCTGTATTTAAACCTTCTCCGTCTATAATAATATGGGCATATTTTTCGTATAATGGGCAGCGTTCCTCATATAAAGACTTTAAAGTCTGCCCTTCTTTAAAAACAACCCCTCTTTGTTTTATATTACCCAAACGGTCATCAATTGTTTCTAAACTTAACTTTATATATACAACAATTCCGATATCTCTTAAATGATTGATCGCTTCAGTACCATATATTATACTTCCGCCTGTGGCTATGACTGTATTGGTTGTCCTGATATCACGGTTAACCTGATTTTCAACAGCAATAAAACCATCTAAACCATGCTTTTCTATGATATCCCGCAATAAACACTGTTCCTGTTCCTGTATTAATAAGTCAGAATCCAAAAAATTATATCCTAAAACCTTGGCAAGTATAATACCAATTGTACTTTTCCCGGCGCCAGGCATTCCAATCAATACTATGTTCTTCATATCTTCCTCTCATTCTGCGTCCACGTCACATATACATTCCAATAAAACTACGAAGCAATTTCTAAAAGAAATTACGAAGTAATTTTCTGAAAGAAATTGTAAAGTAATTTCTAATAAAACTACGAAGCAATTTCTTTTGAACACAATGAACAGATTATATCACCTTTCGACCACCTCGCCAAGTACTTTTTATTTTTTCCTGTTTTCTAAATCTTAAACAGGTTATTTTTTCTTGACGCTGTATCCAAAATTACCCATCAGCTCCCCCAGTCCAAAATACTCTCCGTGTGAGTAAACAACGGGGTCTGCTTTACTTAAATCAAACTTACCTTTTTTGTTTAAATAGGAAATATCTGCATGAACACCTAATACTTCCGCTATAAACATATCATGGGATCCTAATTGCAAAATCTGCTTCACTTTACACTCTATATTAACCGGAGATTCCAAAATCAATGGTACATTTAATATTTTCGCCGGAACCGGTGTTAATTTCATTTCTTTAAATTTATCTACATCTCTTCCTGATTTTACGCCGCAATAGTCTACCGCTTTTACTAATTTTTTTGTTGTTAAATTAATAACAAACTCCTTGGTATCTTTTATTATATCATAGGATAACCGGCTGGGCCTTACCGATATATATACCATAGCCGGATTGGTGCAGATGGTACCCGTCCAGGCTACGGTAAGAATATTGGGTTTTTCCCCCTCCCTCTGGCAGCTGACCATAACAGCCGGCAGCGGATACAACATATTCCCGGCTTTCCAAAATTCTTTTTCCATTTAATTTCCTCCCTGTACCATACAAAAAGAGATGCTTTACTCCCATTCATGAGGCACATTAACCTGTTAAAAAGCATAGTTCTAATTCTTAATAACTACTATGCTATTTTAAAAAAATATTGTATAATAAAATCATATAACATTTAACTCGATAAACATTATCTGCTGATACAGATAAAGTAAAGAACATAAATGATGAAAATTGAGGTGAGTATAATGTCAAGTAATTTTTTAAACATTGAATCTGTTTCTGATGAAGTCCAAGATAAAGTTAAGCAGACCCTTAAATTTCGTACGGGTAATTTTGTATGGCGTATAAAATTTTCTTCACCATTAAATCCTGCTACCGTAAATAATCGTAATCTTTATGTCACTTCCATCAACCAGGTTCCTCTTAAAACCCATATAAGTTACGATTCCATTAACAAATACATAGAAATTGAACCCTTAGAGCCTTATACTGAAAATGAATCCTACCTATTAACCATTACGAAGAATGTAAAATCCATGGGCGGCAAAAACCTAAAAAAAGAAATTCAGATTCAATTTAAAATCTAAACATTATCCTGCTGGAGGGTTATCATCAAGGCAGGAATTAACTGTTTCTTCCTTGATACAACTCCCTTCAGATAAATAATATCGCTGTCTTTATCCAGTTTAAAAGCATTTACAAGTAATTCTTTTGAGCCGGTACCCTGATATAACAATTCTGTGGAACTATCTATTATATTGGTAAGCATAAAGAATAACATTTCTACTCCATGATCTCTAAACGCTTTCTGCATATATGGTACCAGTTTTTCCTTAATAGCTTCCAATTCATCCTGATTCATGGAATTAATCTGGCCTACTCCAAAGACCAGATCTCCTGCCGTAAATTTTTTAAAATCCTGATAGAATATTTCCTCCGGCGATTTTGAGGTCAGGTTGCTTCCTGCCGCAAACATTTTTTTCGCATATTCCTCCACCCGGATACCGGCTATTTGCGCAAGTTCCTCTGCGGACGTCCGGTCGATTTCGGTACAGGTAGGAGAGCGGTAGACCAGGGTGTCGGATAATATGGCAGAGCATAATAATCCTGCTATTTGAGGTTCAACCTCAATACTGTTTTCACAGTACATCTGATATATTATAGTTGCCGTACAACCTAAAGGCTGGTTACGGAAAAATACCGGGCTTATGGTTTCTAAACTGCCAAGACGGTGGTGATCTATGATTTCCAATATTTCTGCATCCTCCAGACCATCTACTGCCTGGGATTTCTCATTATGGTCTACTAATATAACTTTTTTCCGTCTTGGATTTAAAAGGTTTCGTCTGGAAATCATTCCAATATAACGTCCGTCTTTATTTAAAACCGGAAAATCACGGTATCTTTTTTTCGTCATACTTTCCCTGATATCTTCTATATAATCTTCCGTAGTAAAGGTTATTAACTCCTGGGTTGTCATAAAAAAACGGATTGGTATGCTTTGATTAATCAATCTGGCAGCCGTAAATGTATCAAAAGGAGTCCGTATAATAGTACAGTTATTATTCTGAGCCAGTTTTGTTATGGTTTTTGATACCTTGGCGCCATCACAAACTATAATACATTTAGCACTCATCTCAATAGCGCAAAGCTGGGATTCATACCGATTTCCCAATATTACTATATCGCCTTTTTCAATATAATTTTCCATCAAGTCAGGATTGGCGGCAGCAATCAGGACTTTACCCTCCGTAAAAATTTCTTCCGAATCTCCTGCTGCCAATTCACCTTCTAAGGTTTCTATAATGTTAATACAAGGTGTTTCCGCCTTAGTTAATATCCGGTTATCATAAACATCCATATATGATTTTGCTATATCACCAATGGTAATTAATCCTTCCAGTTGATTGTTCTGATTAATAATGGGCAACGTAACCACATTATTTTTCCGCATATAGGACCAGGCGGTTTTTAACGATATTCCTTTCTTAACCCCCTCTGTCCTTCGTATCTCTATGTCCTTAACCTGGGTACGGATATCCGATAAGTAGCTGGGAGCAGTAACCTTAAACCGATCCAGCACAAATCTTGTTTCAGAATTTATCTGACCTGCCCTTTTTGCTTTGTATTCGCCGCCTGTAAGAACCCTCTTTAACTTAGCATAAGCGATTGCAGAACAAATGGAGTCCGTATCAGGATTAATATGACCTATGACATATATTTCATTATCCATTTGATTCCTCCCATAAAAATTGCTACAATTCAGTCACTGCGGTTCTAACGAACGACCCATGCATGCTTTTTGTGCGTAGAAAACAGATACATATTTTGGCGTCAAACACTGGGAATTCTTCGAATTTCCCGAGTTTACTGAATAATTACAAAAAATCTTCCTTTTTAATATATAAGAAGTCTTCTGAACTTAAATCCCGGTCGAGAATAATATCTGAGAGCAGAGATTTATTCCTTTCGTCTGCAGATGTTTTCGCTCTCTTTGCCAATTCCATCACTGCCTCAAGGTGATCTTCTTCTTTTACTGAATGAATGATATTTTCTATCTCCCTTTCAAAGGCGGTTTTGACTTCCCTGGTAAATTCGTAATCGTTATTTCGTATATAAGCAAAAGCAAAACCTGATAAATCTTCTTTTGAATACACAGGAAGTTTTATCGTACTGCTAAAAACTTCGCCTAATTTAGGATTCCTATCAAGCAGATTTTTCATTCCTTTTTGATTATCCTCTAAAATTACAAATATGTTCTCGCTTAAATTCTGTATTAATGAAAGTAATTGTTCCACTGCTTCAGAATCCAGTGATCCAGCTTCTTCAATTATCAGGGAACTATTAACCAGTTTATCTTTCTTTGATTCCAATGAAATTCCGTTAAGTTTTGAGGCTGTTATTTTGGCAACCCGATTTGTATTTATATAGTTAAGCCCATAAAGAGCCTTGGATATTTTCTTTGCCAGAGTTGTTTTTCCCGATTTTCTTTCCCCTATAATTATCATATGATTAGTTTTAGTATAGTCAGACAGGATACTTTCTAAGCATGATTCTATTTGATTCCTGCAGGAATCCATACGAATAAAATATCCAAAATCTTTTTCATAATTCATACCGGCTTCGGAAAGTATAGAATCAAACTTACCCGGAATATATTGGGATTCTCTTTTATTTTTCCCTAAGGAGATTGCCGGCTGCTTCATAACTTTAATCTCATTCTCAGATGTTTTGTTATTTTTTTCATCAGATAACGAAGCAGTTTCTTCTTGTATCGTTACTATTTTTTCATCTGTAGTTTCTTCTGTTTCTTCGTTAGCTGCAGTATTATTAATTTCCTGAATCTCATCTTCTTCCGGATACCGGTCTTCTTCTGTTTCTTCCGTTTCTTCCGGATACCGGCTTTCTTCTGTTTCTTCATTAGCAGAGTTATTAATCTCCTGAATCTCATCTTCTTCCGGATACCGGTCTTCTTCTGTTTCTTCTGTTTCTTCCGGATACCGGTCTTCTTCATTATGATTCAGATTTTTTGAATATAATGCTTCCGATTCATTATCAGGTTCACTCTCTATTTCCTTTACAATACTAGATATAGTATTTCGTATGGGATTATTTTCAGAGACTTTTTCTGCATTTTCTGCTTCTTCGCCTGTATTATCCGTACCTTTTCCCGGATATTCCAAATCTTTTTTATATGATACGCCCTTTTCCAATTTTCTTGCAACTTTTTTAAAGAACTCTTGCAATTCCGGATCCTTTCCCTCTGTGTTTTCGTTGTCATTTTCCAATTCACCGGACTGGGCCTGCTGCATAGCAGCTTTCTGATCATCAGAATAATCTTCATCCGCTAAAAATTGGTCAATCTGATTACGCATAACACTGTAATCTTTGGTTTTATCCAGACCAAGCTTCTTTTCAGCTTCCTTTTTCTCTTTTGCTTTTAACATATGTATCGGGTTAATTTCTCCTACATAATAACCCTTTAATAATTTGGCTTTTTCAACATATATACCATCGCCAAACCATAAAATTATATCACTGCATTCCCTGACACATTTATCCTTCATTCCGGCCTTATGATAGAGTTTGGCAAGTTCATAAGCCCACATTTCATAATATTCGAATTCCTTTAATTTTTCAAGGGATGCTATCAGAACTTCGAAAGGTTCACGATTCAGCTTATCTATCCAATACCGTAAAATATAACGGTTGGGATCCTGTGGTGCTGCCTTAATGTATTTCTCCAGGTAATCCTCCGCATCCGGAATATTCCCCCGCTTAATCGACAGCTCTACAAGCTGGTACAGAACTCTTCTGGTTTTGGTTTTACCATAAATTTTGGTTAATACCTCCATGGCTTCTTCATACCGTTCATTTTGTGTATAAACATCCGCAATTATACTCATATCGGTAAGTGCTTTAATTTTGGCAATATCCATGGTATCCAGAACTTTCATTGCTATTTCATACTGGCCGCTTTCAACCAATCTTCTGATTTCTTCTATTTTTACAATATTATCATAACGTTCCATATTAACTCCCGTCCGTATGCTTAAGCACACATTTTTTATCTAAATAGTGAAAAGATGGTGAAAAGTTTTCCTAATTCCCTCTATTATTATCTTATTCAATAAGCTCATAATATAAATTTTCCAAGGATTTATCTGCATCTGTTAATAAGGTTTTTTTCTTTCCATATACAATTTCCTTACCCTTATCCAATATACAAATTGAATCACACAGCTGTTCCACTTCATCCATGTAATGCCCGCAGTACAAAATGGTTGTACCGTTTCTGTTTAACTTTCTTATAGCTTCCAGAATTTGATTTCTGGCTATAATATCAATACCAACCGTAGGTTCGTCCAACACTAGAAAATCCGGATGATGTAAGAGGGCTGCACCTATATTAAGACGCCGTTTCATCCCCCCTGAATAATCAGCTGTTTTCTGACTTAACATCTCTTTCGTAAAACCGATAATATCGCAGGCCTCATTAATTCTATCTTCTAATATTTTTTGGGTACATGGTAGGCATTACCCCAAAATACCAAATTATCTCTTCCTGAAAGAGATAAATAAAGTGCAATGTCCTGCGGAACGTAACCCAAATGTTCCCTGATAAGTTTTGGGTTTTTTACAATGCTTTTACCTTGATATAAAATATCCCCGCTATCCGGCTTACTCATTGTAGTCAGCATGGAAATCGTTGTGGATTTTCCGGCTCCGTTTGCTCCGACCAATCCGAATATTTCACCTTTTTGTATCTCAAAAGATATTCCATCCACCGCTTTATTCTTTTTATAATACTTTTTAACATCAAGTAAACGAAGCATAGTCAAACCTCTTTTATGTAAACTCATCTAGGTAATTGCGAAACTAGCTTATTGCATCTATATACCATGCAAATAATACAATTTCAGAGCTGAATCTTGCCTGAAAGGCAACTGAAGCTATGAAATTCGTATTATTTGTATGGTATATTCAGAAAACTATATAGTTTCGCAATTGCCTTATAAAATCATCCTTTTTTATCTTACCATCCGAGACCTATTAAGACAAGTATAACCTCGTAAATTTCCCATTTCGATTGAAAGAATCATAAAAAAACCTGCCATAAATCTGATTATGGCAGGTTATCCTGTTACTTCTTATTCAATCTCTTTTATGTAGTTAACCGGAGTCCCATATATAACTTTATGCCCTGCTAAAGCTGATTTAATAACAGGTTTTACAGTTCCATCAATACATGCATTCAGAATTTTAGTTATTATAACTCCAATATCTATATCACACAACTTACATATCCTTAGATACATTTATCTATGTTGAAGGCCTTTCCAGCAGGACAATCTTTCTGCATGTAACGGGTAGGTATATACTCTGAATCTTCCTCTAAAGAGCCCATTGGAATCTCCTCCTTTCCCTTAAACACAAAATGTCTTGTTGAATTATCCGTTAATAAAACCAATCAAATGGTTTATAATGTCATTATATATAATAAGTCTCTATTTGTCAATATGTTTTTACAAACTATAATTGTAGTTAATATATTGAACTGCTATGCGTCAATTGTCTGACAATTGTATCTTAAATTTAAGAGTAAATCTAAATGGCATCCTATGGAATAGTTATTATAAATCACGGTAGAAAATAAATGTCTCCATTAATTCCTCCGTAATCTCGCCGCCTTCTTTTTCTAAAGCACGAAATCTTAATTCTAATTCTTTTTTCTTTTTTAAAGTATTTCGTGTGAATCGTTCCATAGCATCTGCGAATAAAGGCTGTCCTTTTATCCTATCTCTTATGGGTTTACCAAACGGACAATAGGTCGCCAGAATTTCCCTTGCAACCCGGTTTAATCTTAATGCACCGGTGGCTTCGCCTTTAATCCATGCTTCATAATCAATGACGAAAATCTCACGGTAATTGCCCTTACCTTTTTGTATCTGTAATTTTACTTTTTCTTTTACTTCTTCCGAAAGGTCCCTGTTCTTTTTATAGAATTGGATATAGTCCGCATATTCGGAGGTTAATGACTTATACTTAATATTATTCCATGCGCTTCCCTGAATGCTTCTGCAAAGTTCCCAACGAAACCTGCCAAGTAACTTAATTAATATATCCTTAATACCTACATCCGAAAATTTCGGTAGAACGAATCTTCCTTCATTACTTTTTCTCTTTCCGGTGATTTCCTGCCACATAACACCGTTATACCCTAATGTTGGCATAAGAATAATATCCGGAAAGACCTGCTTTAGAATATATTCTTTGGAAATACCTTTCTCCGCATTTACGTACATTACCTCTCTATGGAAAACAGAGTAATCAATTTCAAGCAGTTCGTTTATGGTACGGTTAACTGTTTCTGCCGATACCAGTAACTGCTTCATACCCTTGAACATATTTTCACCCCATAAAAATGGTACGAATGTGCTGATTTGCCCGCTTACTACCCTGTGATTATAACGGAACATGTTATTTATTTCATAGGTAACTTTCTCTTTTTGATTCGTTAATAATTCTTTTTCCTGGGCTTCTGTAATTTCAGCCTTTTTTCTTCTGTCACGGAGCATATCTGCATAATCCAAATCAAACTCATTCTTGGATGGTTCCTTTGCTCCTTTGTAAATATTAATAAGCCACTCTTTAATATTATAAACCTTACAAGGTCCCTCGTCTTTTGAAGGTTCCTCTTCCAGGTAATATAATTCTTTCAACTGTTCTTTTGATAAAAGTCTCTCGTCCAGGAATCCATATTTTAAAAACAAATCAATGATTCTGGGTACTTCTTTATCATTTAGTGCTTTAAAGAATACCCTTTCATATAATTCGTAATAATGCTGCATAATTTTTCTGCGTAATACCCTGATTCTGTCATCTGTCGAGAACTTATCTTTAAGGTTAATAAAATCAAGTATAAGCTGGTTAAGCTCCTCTGTTTTTTCATCGTCCCTTTCACCATAAAGCTGGATCTGTTTTAAGGAGTCATTAAAGCCCTCAGACATTTGCTGCAATTCACTCTGGGTATACTGGAAGTTATTTTCAACCTGTTCCTTTCGGCTGCTGTTCTTGGATAACAGCAGATAATATATTTCTTCCATACGAGCTCTGTCTACTTGTATGGATCTTCCAACCTTTTCTTCATAAAGTTTTTCAATCTTATTTATCTGGTCAATGATTTCATCTACTATATGTAATATATCGTTGTTATAACCACCGCTTTCTTCTATGGAGATAGCCAGGGCTGCAAATCCCTTAAAGAGGCAGATATCCGTATTATTCATTAACAGACTGAATATATCATAAATATACGTGGACAATTCCATACATTCCGTAGTTAATTGATCTATTAATCCTGCTGTTTCTTCCACTAAATAGAGAGTTACCCCATCACCTGAAGTACAAAAAGACTTCCATACATCCAAAGAAATTTTGGCACATTCTTTATAATAAGCCAGTTTTCGCTCATCTATAATAGATTCGCTGTTGTACCTTTCCATTTCCACTATGGAATCAATAGCCGTCGTCGGATAACCATATCTTTTCCCGGTTTCCAAATAAACCTCATAATTACGGTTAATAAAATTATAAAGCTGTTCGGCCATCAATTGCAGAGAACCATATACCTTATCCAATTCATTAATCTGCCTGGTCAAAGATGCAACCATTAAACCTTTATAATCTTTATTAGAGGCAAATATTTCACCTAGTTCATCTTTTTGTTGTATGGGAAAACAATAGAAAGTTAAATCATCATAAGCAATATAAGTATTCAGATATCTCCCCTTGTATAACAGGTCACTGACACCTAAGAAATTTCCGGATCCTAATATAATTTTAGAACCATGGTTAACAGCCTGTACCCGCCCTTTTAAAATAATACACACACTGTTAATCTGTTCATCTAATTCATAAATAACCGACCCCTTTTCAGCCTGATTCACTGCATAGTTGTTTATCTTCATTGCCATAGCTCACCTCAAAATTTTGACATTTTATTAATAGTACTATTATAATCTAAAAATCGACATTTCGAAAGGCTTATTTATAAAAATACAAAATTGTTTTATAGTAAAAAAGCACCAATAGCCAAGCTTATTGATGCAAAATTTCCGTAACGTATTGGAGGGGGCCGGGCCACCGTTTCCGATGGTTGTGAGCAAAGGCCTATCCCCATTGATAGTATCCGGCCCCTATATATTGTATATAGAAAACTACCCCTCGGGCAGCTCCTACCGTAGGAAAGTAAGGGTAAACGTAATATTCCCCTGAAGTGATTTTATTTAAACGTAAAAAAAAATGCCGTACACAAAGTGACGACATCCTTGCCTGTATTAACATATTTAAATTCCGTGCGTCTTGCTTCGAATGCTCTTCATAGGCGTTACCCCTACAGTTAACTCGGCCCAGGCTGCCTTACGGCACACAAGAGCTTTCGCTTAGTGCTGCTCCATTCCTGACCTGACACGGTTCACGAATTCCTGTTGCGTAAGACCCAGACGTCAACATCACTTATAGGGGGCAGCCCTACAAAAAAGCACCCTAGGCAAGGCATCACCCCTGCTGTAGCGGATTGCAGGTACAGGGCACCGCTATCTCCCCGGCTGCACGGAAACTTTTTGACTATTATGAATACGGCTCTCTCTAAAGCCGTTAAACAAATTATAAAAACAGGCTCAATCTATTCAGGAGACCTGTATGAAACAGTATACTTCATTTCGCAGGAAAAGTCAAGTATATCGAAACAGGTAGGTAGTGGTAAACAGCTGCTTTTATATGCTAAATATCTACATTTTAAAACAACTTAGGTCATAATGAATTATATAAAAATACGTATGAATTACAGATGATCAATCACTTTTGCGGCAACGTTTATTATCCCTGTTTTCCTTTTTCCAATTTATTTCGTACTCTTAGCCCTTTAAAAAACTCTTTTAGCACAGTTTCACATTCCTCTTGCATTACTCCGGTGGTAAGTTCCACCTGATGGTTAAACTCTTCCATTTGTAGTATATTCAGAATGGAACCTGCACATCCTGCTTTGGGATTCATGGTCCCTACAATAACCTCTTTTATTCTGGCTTGTACAATGGCTCCCGCACACATCTGACATGGCTCTAATGTCACATACATGGTGCAGTCCTCCAACCTCCAATCCCCTATCACCTTACTTGCTTTCTGTATGGCGATAAGTTCCGCATGAGCTAAGGTTGTTTTCCTGGTATTCCTTTTATTGTACCCTCTGCCTATAATCTTATCCTCATAAACTATGACACATCCGATAGGTACTTCTCCCAGTTTTGCTGCTTTTTTCGCTTCTTTTAAAGCTTCTTTCATATATTTTAAATTCATTTCATTTTCCTTTATAATCATTCATAAATTATAGGTAATTGGGAAACTAGATTATTGTATTTATATGCCAACCTTTAGCGTCGCCATTGCCAAAATCCAAACTCTTAAATAAAGATGAAAGGAATATACTATGGACGAATTTCCTCTTATCTGCTATATTTATCTTAGCACGAAGTAAATCAATAGGCAATGTATAAATCGTTATTATAAATGTTAATCCGGTTTATTTCCAGCATTCAACGAGCCGGACTGGAAGGAAAAGAATTACAAATGGAAATTCACGGTTTTCAAAAAACAACCCTGTTAGATTATCCCGGACATATAGCATCAACCATTTTTTTAGGAGGCTGTAACTTTCGCTGCCCTTTCTGCCATAATGCATCTTTGGTACTTTCACCATCCGGACAGCCAACCATTCCGGAAGAGGAAGTATTTAAGACGTTAAAAAAAAGAGTCGGGATAATCGAGGGTATCTGCATTACCGGGGGAGAACCAACTCTCTATCCTGGTTTATTTACATTTATACATAAAATGAAAGAACTTGGATTTTTAGTAAAACTAGATACTAACGGAAATAATCCACATATAATAAAAGAATTAACAGAGAAAGGTTATCTTGATTATATTGCCATGGATATTAAAAATTCCAGGGAAAAGTACGGTTTAAGCTGCGGTATCAATCCTTTCAATCTATCAAGGGTAGATGAGAGTGTAACCTATCTCTTATCAAACCCTGTTGATTATGAGTTTCGTACCACTGTAGTGAGAGAGCATCATACTCATAAAGATATACAGCAAATAGGCGAATGGACTCAAGGTGCAAAAGCATATTATTTACAGCCATATAAGGATTCCGATGATATTATACAACCGGGACTTAGCAGTCCAACCAAACAAGAATTACTGGAATACAAAGATATCCTATCTTCTTATGTTCAGAATGTTTCAATCCGGGGTATCGATTGACATTCCCTGAAATTTAAAAGTACGGTTTACCCTTACTTAATTTCTTGAAAGCAGCCAGGAGAATAAAATTATGCAGATGACTTTTAATACGGATCGCCTTATTTTAAATATTTTACACCCAAATGATGCGGATAAAGTATTAACCTTTTATGAGAATAATAAAGAACATTTCGAGCCCTGGGAACCGGAACGTGATCCGAATTTCTATACGCTTTCCTATCAGAGGCTTTCTCTGTCCATAGAATATAACTTAATGCTCCAGTCCAAGTTACTGCGGTATTGGGTTTTTCTAAAAGAAGCTCCTCATACTATAATCGGGTCCATCAATTTTTACAATATTGTCCGGGGATCCTACTTCACCTGCCAGCTGGGTTATAAATTTGATCAACACCACTTAGCATGCGGTTATGCGCTAGAAAGTGTTCAGGCAGGAATGCGGGTTTTATTTGCGGATTATAAAATACACCGGATTGAAGCAAATATTATGCCATTAAATACCCGGTCCATCCGCCTTATTGAGAAATTGGGATTTTCTTATGAGGGCCTGTCTAAATCCAGCATCCATATTAATCATAAGTGGGAAGATCATGCCCGATACGCTTATATCAATACAGCTTTTGAAGAATAACAATAAATTAATTCCAATAACTTTTTAACCGGAAGAAACACGCTTTGCGAGTTTCGTCGGTTTTCCGGTGCAGTTTGAATTATTGCAAGCAAGCCCGCTGATTCTCACTTTGCTTTCGCGGAAATAAAACTAATGGTTTGGATGTCAATAACACCCAAACCATTTTTTCTATTATTCAAGTTAAGGTGATTGGAATATACCAATAACCAAATTCACCAGTTCTTTGAGCTTTTCTTTTTACACATTTAAAGTTCTCAAATCCAAACATTTTAGCCATAAATTTTTCCCTGTTATGATAGATTCCAGGTACACCAAGAATATAGCTGAACCCATTCTTATCATTCATTCTGGCAAAAATCAGATGTCTATAACTGTAATATCCATGCAGCAGGAAACTATTATTACCTAATATCCAGGCCTCCATTGGAAACATTCCGATATTCTGGGGTTCTATTCTCACACACCAGGCAATTTCGTTATCTTCAAAGGGGTACATTCTCGGGAAAGAGCGGTAAATTCGTTTAGCTAAAGGATGATCCTCAAAGAACGGTTGTCTTTCTCCATCTTTCTGGTACTCTTCACCCTGTATATCCGATTGTATGTCTTCTGCTATAGTCTGAGTTTCCAAAATATTTTGAAAATCTTCCCTTTGCAAATCTGCATTTTGCGATTCTGAACTTTGTAAATCATTATTTTGCAAATCAAAATTATCAAAAGCAGTGGACTCACCGGTATTAAACTGCTCTGTTTCTAAGAATTCATTAAGACCATTCACATTTAGGTTATCGGTAAATGGATCCTGCCCAAAAGAATCGTATGTAAACCCATCTTGTTTATTATCTGTATTATCATCCGATGAATTACTTTCCTCTATTTGCCCTTTCGTATCCTCTGTTAACATCTCTTCTTTCTGAAGAATTTCAACAGGAGCATTTAATTCATCAACAATATTGTTTTCCTCTTCTTTTTCATTTTTTAAATCATCTTTGTTCTCTTTTTGGTTATCTTTCTGACTTTCTTCCCTGCTTACTTCTTTGACTGCCACTTCTTTTTCTGCTGGTTCTTTCTGCTTTATTTCAGTATTTAATTCTGTCTGCTCTGCTTTTCCATCAGCAAAATCATTAAACACTTCCCCCTCATTATTGGGGGATTCTTCAATTATTTCCTCTTGTTTAACCTGTTTTACAAAATCCTCTGAATCTTTTTTATCCTCCTGCTCTTTAACCGTTACTGCTTCTTTTTGATTTTCAGCACTCTTTGTCAGTTGATCGAGCCTGGTAACATAAACAGCGGCAGCCTGTAATTCTTTTTCATATTTTGTGCTTTCTATTCCTGCCACCAGCTCCATTGTTATAGGGGCGTCATCCCAGGAAGTTGCAAAATATTTTCTTTCCGTAAGATACAATACGATTCCACCCATGTCATCCAAACCATAGGATGAATTCATAATATGTACGGAGTCAGTTACCGTCTTATAATCACCGGCTCCGTTTTTAACCTGGAGTGTGCCAAGCAAGATACCCTCAAGCCCATCTTTTCTTCTTTTAAATATATACACCTTTAATTGTTTATCATTTAAACTGGGTGCTGCAATATGGAGGGTACATTTGCACTGTCCGTTTCTAGCTTCTACTCTGGCATATCCTACATTATTTTTCTTTATGCCGTCATCATAATTATACATGTATGAAACTAATCTTTTATAGTCAGGCATTTTTTACTCCCTTACTTTCCCGTGTCCGAAAGTACAGTTAACAATTGTACAATCATCGCACTAATATACTTATATTAATTATATTCTGTTCCTTAAAATATATGACAAAGCTTGGATCGTATTGGGAAATAAAGACCGCAAAACAAATAAATCAATCCACGAACTGATTTGTCCTTCCCATTTTATAGGCAAGCTTAATTATTTCCTGTTCCTCCTCTGTCATTGATCTGTCATACATTTTTTCAATTTGGGCAATCAATCCGGGAAAATTAATGGTTCTTTTCGGCCGTTTAGGCCGGATCGTAACAAAAGCCGGGTCATAAATTTTGGGGGTTATGGTACTGTTATTTAATTTTTTAAATATCTCTGCGGTATAATAAGAATCATAAAGAGCGTTATGGAATTCGTGTGTTAAAGGAATGTTCAGTAATTCTGCTGCAGTCTTAAGCCGAAGCAGTTTCTTATCGGCCAGATTCAGATATTGCGGTACAAAAGGCTGAATATTAATATACATACGTGGTATGGATTTTACATCAAGTTTATGATATTCGGCATTTTTATATAATACTTTTAAATCAGACATTCCCCATACACATAATATGGATTGGGAATCATTCATGAATTTCAGAAAGGATTTATACGCTTTCGGAAAGGGTTCTCCCTGTTTAAGTTTTTCAGTTGTGATACCGGTAAGTTCGGTAATAACGGGATTTACAGCAGAATACAGGAAAGGTTTTATAAAAGAATTAAAAGTTCCTATGGTCCGATACTCTTCATCCAGTTTTAATGCACCAATCTGTATGATCTCATAAGGAAATTCAGGTATTTCTCTGTTATCCGTATCAGGCATTTTAGGCAGCCAGTCACTATTAAACGGCTCCCGAATAGATGGTATATCCTGATTGAATTCCAGATCAAATATTATGTAATGCATAGATTAAGCCTTTCCCATTATAATTTTTCTTTATTCTTAGCGGATATATCCGAGAATATACCGAGGGTTAGCGGAAAATACCGGGAATTTACAAAAAACATAGGAGTAAATTCAATTAAGCGGGAGATGCTATTCTTATAGAATAAAGCGGACAAGTCCGCCAACGTATTTGTTATGAATCTGCACAATCCGGCAATCATATAGAACACAAATGGGGCTTTTCTATACTAGAATCATATTATTGTAAATCAAGATGGGATGTATCATCCCTGCAGATTAATTCTTTTCCTTTTCAGGCTTTAGAATTGTATTCTTTCGATACTAATTATCCAGTGAATACCGATCTGCAGGGATGATACATCCCATCGTTACTTTTGTAATACTAAATTTAAATATTAAAACAAGGCTGCAACCATGTCATTTACCAGCTTACCGTCTGCCTTACCTTTTACTCTTGGCATTAGTTCTTTCATGATTTTTCCTTTATCTTTAGCCGTTGGTTCTGTTATGGACAGGCCGGCCAAAACTTCACTGATTACTTTTTTAATCTCCTCTTCCGTCATAAATTGAGGTGCAAATTCATTTAATACGGTGATTCTCATATTACATTCCTCGATGATATCCGTTCTGTCTGCCGGTGCGGATTCCAGCGTTTCTTTTAACTGCTTGATTTCTTTTAATACAACCGCATTTTCTTCCTCTTCCGTTAAATCGGCTCTCTTATCAATGGCTACGTTTTTGAGCGCAGTCAAAAGGGCCGAAAGGGCATCCTTTCTTCCTTTATCACCGGCTTTCATAGCTTTAACCATCTCTGCTCTTACAAGTTCAATTTTAGTCATAATAATACCTCCTGATATATATTTATTTATTTTTTGCGTTTTCAATTTGTTCCGCTAAATCATTTAAATACATCCAACGGTCCATTTTTTCTTCCAGCTGCTTTTCTAACACATTTTTTTGCTCCATTAATTCACTTAACTTTGCATAATTACTGGACTCTTTCGCCATCATGGCTTCTGTATCATTAACAGCTTTTTCAAGCCCTGCTATAACGGTATCAATTTCATCAAACTCTTTTTGCTCATTGTAGGTGAACTTTAATTTAATTTCCTTGGGTTTTTGTTTACCAGCAGGGGATGCATTACCGGTATTATTACTCTTACTATCGCTTTCTTTTCCCTCGGATCTTTCCCTATCACTTACGGCATCCTTATAATCCGAAAAACCACCTTCATATTGTCTAATGAGTCCATTTCCCTCAAATGCAAAAATACGGTTTACAATACGGTCTAAGAAATACCGGTCATGGGATACGGTTAATACAATACCGTCAAAGCTGTCCAGATAATCCTCCAGTATGGTAAGGGTCTGAATATCCAGGTCGTTGGTAGGCTCGTCCAAAATCAAAATATTGGGAGCTTCCATTAAAACTTTTAATAGATATAGTCTCCTTTTCTCACCGCCGGATAACTTACTGATCAGGGAATACTGCATGGCTCCCGTAAACAAAAAACGTTCAAGCATCTGGGATGCACTGGCGCTTCCCTCACTGGTTTCTATATATTCTGCCACATTCCGGATATATTCAATCACCTTGAGGCTTTCATCCATGTATTCATTTTCCTGAGAAAAATAACCGATTTTAACGGTTGTTCCCATTTCTACATAACCCTCATCCGGCTCTACATTCCCGGTAATCATTTTTAACAGTGTTGTTTTTCCGCTGCCGTTAGGACCGACAACACCTAACCGGTCATTTTTTAACATGATATAGTTAAAATCTTTAATTAACTGCCTGTCCCCATATGCTTTACTTATATGGCTGATTTCAACGGTTTTCTTGCCCAGTCTGGAAGAAAGGGAATTTAACTCCACGTTTTTATCCATTTCTATTACCTTACGGTCCCTTAATTCTTCAAAACGTTGTATATGCGCCTTCTGTTTGGTAGATCTCGCTTTGGCACCACGTTTCATCCATTCCAAGTCCATGCGGTACAGACTTTTCTTCTTTCGTTCGGTAGCCATTTCCATGTCTTCCCGTTCTGCCTTTAACTGAAGGAATTTGGTATAATTCGCTATATAAGTATAAATATTTCCCTTATCTATTTCAACAATTTTATTTGTTACTTTATCCAGAAAATAACGGTCATGGGTTACCATAATAAAAGCACCCTGGTATTTATTCAGATAATCCTCCAGCCACTCTGCCATTTCATTGTCCAAATGGTTGGTAGGCTCGTCCAAAACCAGGATTTCTGCCGGTGTTAACAGGGTCCTTACCAATGCTACTCTCTTTTTCTGACCTCCGGATAAGTTATCCACTCTTCCGTCATAGTCTTCTATTCCTAATTTTTGCAGCATGGTTTTTGCTTCCCCCTCTAAGTTACGGTACTCTTCAGCCGCTTTTTTACCATGTACAACATTCTCTAATATAGTAAGGTTCTGGTTAAATACGGGGGCCTGTGCCAGGTATTCCACCCGTATATTTTTACCTTTTATAACCCTCCCTCATCCGGCTCCTCCAAACCTGCAATAACTTTTAACAAAGTTGATTTCCCGGTTCCGTTAATACCAATTACACCTATCTTATCTCCTTCATTAATTCCCAGGGTTACATGATCAAATAAAATTTTATCGGTAAAGCTTTTGCTCATTTTTTCTACATTTAACAAATTCATGACAATAACTCCTTACAGTGTGCTGATGCGTTAAAACTTGGATTAATCACAGTACTAGTTCCTGTACGGTAAAAATTCTGTGTTTATAAAGAATACCATATTTAAGGCTATTATACCACATTTTCTTATTTTGGTTCTTTCAAAAAAAATTTTTTTATTTTTTTTCAGAAAAGGACTACTATATCTAGTACGGATATGTTATAATACCACTGCATATAGTAATGATTACGATTAAGGTTTTATCATCGAACGGGTGATAGATTGAAAGCAGTATACAAGAAAGAAGGAATTATCAATGATAAAAGTGGTAAAAAAGGATAATACCAAAGAGGAATTTAATGTTCAGAAAGTTATTCATGCCGTTGATAAATCAGCGCAGCGGGCTCTCATTAAATTCACACCGAAAGAGCATGAGTTCATTTGTCATTTTGTAGAAAACAAAGTAAAAGAAATGAATAAAAATGAGATTTACATCAGTGAGATGCATAATGTGGTAGAAAGCGCCTTAGAACAAACAAATCCCCTGGTGGCTAAGAGTTACCGGGATTACCGCAATTATAAACAGGATTTTGTACATATGTTAGATGAGGTTTATAAAAAGAGCCAGTCCATTATGTATATAGGTGACAAAGAAAACAGCAATACGGACAGTGCATTGGTTTCAACAAAAAGAAGCTTGATTTTTAACCAGCTGAATAAGGAATTATACCAGAAATTCTTTTTAACTACCGAAGAGCTCCAGGCTGCCAGAGACGGTTACATTTACATACATGATATGTCTGCAAGAAGAGATACCATGAACTGCTGTTTATTTGACGTAAAACAGGTTTTAAAAGGCGGATTTGAGATGGGTAATCTTTGGTACAACGAACCGAAAACTTTAAATGTTGCATTTGACGTAATCGGAGATATCGTACTTAGTGCGGCCAGTCAGCAGTACGGCGGTTTTACGGTGCCAAGTGTAGATCTTTTACTGGAGCCCTACGCCGAGAAATCTTATGCTTTATTTTATGAAAAGTATACGAATCTGGGTATTTCACCGGAGCGTGCGGAAGCTGAGGCACTAAAAGATGTTAAAGAAGACTTTGAAAAAGGCTTTCAGGGTTGGGAATATAAGTTTAACACTGTAGCCAGCAGCCGGGGCGATTATCCGTTTATTACAGTTACAACCGGTACCGGAACGGGCAGATTTGCCAAAATGGCTTCTATTGCTCTCCTTGATGTAAGACGTATGGGGCAGGGTAAAAAAGAATGTAAAAAGCCGGTATTATTCCCGAAAATTGTATTCCTCTATGATAAAAACCTCCACGGAAAGGGCTGTGAGCTGGAAGATGTATTTGAGGCCGGTATCCACTGCTCCAGTAAAACCATGTATCCGGACTGGCTTAGTTTAACCGGTGAGGGTTACGTTGCAAGTATGTACAAAAAATACGGTGAAATCATCAGTCCCATGGGCTGCCGTGCCTTTTTGTCGCCCTGGTACAAAGAAGGCGGTTTAAAACCGGCAAATGAACACGATATCCCAGTATTCACCGGACGTTTTAACATCGGTGCCGTCAGTTTACACCTTCCAATGATTTTAGCAAAAGCAAGACAGGAAAGCAGGGATTTTTACGAGGTATTAGATTATTACCTGAACCTGATCCGCAATTTACATATCAGAACTTATGAATATCTGGGAGAAATGAGAGCCTCCACCAATCCTCTCGCATATTGCGAAGGCGGTTTTTACGGCGGATACCTTGGAATTCATGATAAAATAAAACCTGTTTTAAAATCGGCCACCGCATCCTTTGGAATTACCGCCTTAAATGAACTTCAGCAATTGTACAATAAGAAATCCCTGGCAGAAGACGGGGAATTTGCATTAGAAGTTTTACGGTATATCAATCAAAAGATAACGGAGTTTAAAGAGGAAGACGGACATCTTTATGCCATCTACGGAACTCCCGCGGAAAGCCTGTGCGGTCTTCAGGTACAGCAATTCAGGAAAAAATACGGAATCATTGAAAATGTATCCGACCGTGAATATGTAAGTAACAGTTTCCATTGCCATGTAACGGAAGATATTACTCCGATACAAAAGCAGGATTTGGAATACCGTTTCTGGGATCTATCCAACGGCGGAAAGATTCAATATGTTAAATATCCGATTAATTATAATTTGAGTGCAATAAAAGCTCTGGTAAGGCGGGCAATGGATATGGGCTTCTATGAAGGAGTCAACTTATCTTTGGCCTATTGCGATGACTGCGGCCACCAGGAACTGGAGATGGATGTATGTCCGAAATGCGGAAGCAGTAACCTGACTAAAATAGACCGTATGAACGGCTATCTATCCTATTCCAGGGTAAAAGGCGATACCCGTTTAAATGATGCAAAGATGGCAGAGATTAAGGAAAGGAAAAGTATGTAATGAGATACCATAATATAACCAAGGATGATATGCTGAATGGGACCGGACTCCGTGTGGTATTATGGGTATCCGGCTGTACTCACGGCTGTAAAGGCTGTCAGAATCCAATTACCTGGGATATTAATGATGGATTACCTTTTGATTCTTCTGCAAAAGAAGAAATCTTTGCAGAACTGAAAAAAGATTATATCGAAGGGATTACCTTAAGCGGAGGAGACCCTCTTCATCCTGCTAACCGGACTGAAATCGGAGCACTCATCGAAGAAATTAAGGCAACATTTCCCAACAAAAATATCTGGCTTTATACCGGATTCTCCTGGGAGGATATACGTACACTTATCTTTATACCTTTTGTAGATGTTATCGTGGACGGCAAATTTCAAATAGAGCTTTTAAATAACCAGCTCCACTGGAAGGGCAGCAGCAACCAGAATGTGATCGATGTGAAAAAATCCTTATCCCACAATAAACTTATGCTAATCCAAAATATAGAATAATCGGCCTGATAAATAATATCATTGTTAAGATTCGGGTGAAGAAAGGTTACCCGGGTCTTGTTAGATAATTGTGTAATACCATTTTTATACCTATAAGGAGGTAAAAACGTTATGGAATATTCAATCAGAGAATGTACCAAAGATGACCTTCCTGTACTCCGGGAAATATCATATCAGACCTATGATGATACATTCCGGGATAAAAATTCATCCTCCAGTATGAATGCCTATCTGGAACAGGCCTTTGATACTCGTAAGCTGCGTAAGGAATTATCAAACAGTTATTCCGTATTTTATTTTCTATATATTGGGGAAGAGCTGGCCGGTTACCTGAAATTAAATGACTATAAGGTGCAGACAGATATTAACGATCCCCAGTCCCTTGAAATTGAACGGATTTATATAAAAAAGAAGTTCCACGGCCGTGGTTTTGGTAAGCTGCTGCTTAAGAAGTCAATTGAAGTTGCAGCAAATAAAAGCAAATCATATATTTGGCTTGGTGTCTGGGAAAAAAATGATAATGCACTTTCCTTCTATCAAAAGAACGGCTTTTATAAAATGGGGGAACATTCTTTCTTTATGGGACAGGAAGAACAGACAGACTATCTCATGCGTAAAGATTTAACCACTGAAGCTTAGATTTAAATAGTAAATCCTCCCTTGGTATCACTTTCAAACAAGAGATACCAAAGGAGGCTTTTTTATTTCATTAAAAAGATCACCGGACAGGATGGAGATGTGAGAATATGTAAGTTTAACTTTCTTAACCCTTTTGTCTTTATAATGAGAAATAGAGTATTATCCCTTTAATCCTTCCGTACTGATTCCCTCCACCAGATATTTCTGGCAAAAGATAAAGATCAGCATAATCGGTAAAATGGAGAGTGTCGCCATGGCGAACATTGCCCCCCAGTCAGACTGTGCAGAAGGATCCGAGAACATTTTAAGAGCAAGAGAAACGGTATAATTACTGGGATTATTAAGGTAAAGCAGGGAAGCGAGAAAATCGTCCCATTTCCACATAAATGCAAAAATAGCGGAAGTAATCAATGCCGGTACAATAAGCGGCAGTATTACCTTAGCAAATATTCCGTAAAAAGAACATCCGTCAAGTAAGAGAAATATATAATGCATGTTTATCCTTTGAAAAAATACAATATCTGACGAACCAGTTATTGAATTTAAAAGACAGGACAACGGAAGAAGATAAAATAGAAAAACTCTTAAATAACTTTTTTATGCCGATTGAAGACATTGATCTTCTCCATAATTACGGAGTTCATCTTTTGTCCCAATTAATTCGGAAATTACCAGAAAATTCATTTCATAAATCGGTATACCATGATCTATTAGAGAAATTATCCGTATGTGAGGATATGAAGGCTTATCGGGAGATACTTACAGAACAGATATTACTCTTGCTTTCAGACAGCAGAGAAAAAAACTCCATTGTGTCCCAGGTGAAAAGCTATGTAGAAGAAAACCTTTCCAATCCTGATATTTCCTTAAAAAAAATAGCCAGAGAGCAAATCCATATGAATGTGGATTACCTGAGCAGAATATTTGCTAAGGAAAATGGTGAAAAATTTTCCCACTATCTAAACCGCAGAAGAATTGAGACTGCAAAAATCCTTTTACTGAAGCAGGATGCTGCTATTGCTCTCGTTGCCGATAGGGTTGGCTGCGGAAATAACCCAAGGTATTTCAGTCAGATTTTCAAAAAGTACACCGGTACTACCCCTTCGGCATATATGGAACAATTTAAATAAAGCTTAATCGCTTTCATCCGTATAAATTCGATTCATGTATCCGAATTAAAAGGATTTATGTTCGGAATTTAAAAAACGGGCTAAGTTGTAATATAGCAGCAGGTTATATACTACTTGCATTTCTTTACCTCTTAGCCCAATTTAATATGTTATATTAAAACTTATTATAATTAATATGCGACGGAAGCCCTCCGATCATAATAGGGGTTACTTCCTCCTGTATTAAAGGTTTTACATACTCCATAAATTCTTCCGACATACCGGTATTGTCTTCCTTAATCCAGTTTAGGGGGACCTTTTTCTCGATGTTGGCTATTTTATGAATATCGTAAGTACCGGTGTTACATTGATAAGGTTGATTGGAAATACGGTTGATAACAATCATCTCACCTGTTTTTCCGTCTAAAGCAGCGTTTACAGCCGCCGCTCCTACCTGATAGGCTTCGGTTATATCGATTAAGGATGCCATGTGGGAAGCACATCTTTGCAGCGTATTTAATTCAATTCCCCGGGATTTACATCCTAATTCCGTGGAAATTTTATTGGATAAGTATTTGCCAGAACCGCTTAGTAAAGAATGTCCAAACTGATCAGTAAATTTGACATTGTCTACCAGTTCACAGACATATGTTCCGTCTGACAGGCGTATTCCTTCCGATACGGCTATTACCAAAGCTTTTTTGGTTTTCTGAAGCTCTTCCACCTTTTTGATAAATTCATCTAAATTAAAATCCATTTCCGGAAGATATAATAAATCCGGCCCCTCACAGTCCATACCGCCTGCTAAAGCGGCAGCGCCCGTAAGCCATCCAACATTGCGGCCCATGATTTCAATTATAGTTACATTTTTTTGGTCGTATACCAGACTGTCCCTGATTATTTCTTTGGCGGTTGCCGCTATAAACTTAGCAGCACTTCCATAACCCGGTGTATGATCGGTAATTTCCAAATCATTATCAATGGTTTTTGGTACACCGATAAAATTAATATTACTTCGAATGGTATGTGCGTAATCAGATAATTTCTTGATAGTATCCATGGAATCATTTCCACCGATATAGAAAAAATATTGAATATCTAATTCATTCAGTATGTTAAATATTTTCTCATATGTTTCAGAGTCCTCTTTAAAATCAGGTAGTTTATAGCGGCAGGAACCTAAATAGGACGAAGGCGTCCTTTTTAATAATTCAATCTCCAAATCACTATGAATATGTTCATCTAAATCCAAATATTTCTCTTCTAATAGTCCCTGTATTCCATAAAGCATCCCATAGACTTTTACTGCTCCTTGGTCTTTCGCTGTTTTATACACTCCAGCCAGGCTGGAATTTATTACTGCCGTAGGTCCTCCAGATTGACCAACCAGGACATTACCTATCATCTTTTACCCTCCGTACAATTCTGACATTCCAGGAATGTAATTATAAGTCTCTTTAATATTTTAGATTAATCTAAAGTAACTTTTCTCTGCGCTAGTACACAATAGCATTACAATTATCTTATGTCAATACATTAGAGGCTTCTTGAAATTATTCTAGTTACTAAACTAATATTAAGCTAGCGTCGGGGCGCCAAACTCCAGCGTTGATGTGCTTTAATTCCGTAAAAAAAACTGCTGCAAATTTTAGTGCCTGCATCCTGTAACGCAGGTTTTCACTAATAATAATGCAACAGCTTTCTAATTGTTTTTTAACAATGAATTTTATCGTAAATAATATCGCTGAGTCTTGCAAACTGTTCCAAAGTTAATGCTTCACCCCGGATGGTTGGAGATACCATTAGTTCGCTGATGGCTTCTGCGATTGTTTCTTTAGGCAGATCGATCTCCGTTCCATTATTTAATCCATTAACCAGAGTTTTCCTTCGCTGATTAAAAGAGGCACGGATGATTTTAAACATGAGTTTTTCGTCCTTTACTTTGACGGGTTTATCACCATGTAAAGTAAGGCGTATCACTGCAGATCCTACATTAGGTCTCGGCATAAAACAATTCGGAGGTACATTGGCAGCGATATAGGGGTCCGCGTAATATTGCACAGCCAGTGAAAGTGCTCCGTAATCCTTACTTCCAGGGCCAGACTGCATTCGGTCAGCTACTTCCTTTTGAACCATGACCGTTATATTATCTACCGGCACATGGGCTTCAAATAATCCCATAATTATGGGTGTTGTAATGTAATAGGGAAGATTTGCAACAATTTTTACAGGTTTTCCGTTGTTTTTTTCCTGCACCAGCTTGTTTATATCTAATTTTAAAATATCTTCGTTTATTACAGTTACATTATCATAAGCAGATAAAGTGTCATCGAGTATAGGAATTAATGTTTTATCAATCTCTACAGCTATAACTTCCCGTGCTGATTCACATAAATACTGGGTTAAAGTGCCGATACCGGGCCCTATTTCCAAAACCATATCTTCCCTGGTTACGCCGGCTGCCTTAATAATTTTGTCTAAGACATGGTTATCGATTAAAAAGTTCTGACCAAACTTTTTTTGAAAAATAAAATGATATTTATTCAAAATTTCTATAGTTTCTTTCGGATTACCTAGTGTAGCCATGTATAACCTCTTTTCTTCTTCCATTTTACACTTACGGTTTTGATAACGTAATGCGGCATTTCACTCAAAACGGGGAAAGCCATACATTTTTTTTGCATTATTTTCTGTAATTGTTATAACTTCTTCACAGGAAATTCCCTTTAATTTTGCTATCTCCTGAGCAACATAAATTAAATTCAGGGATGAGTTTCTCTTACCCCTGTTCGGTTCCGGTGCAAGATAAGGGCAGTCAGTTTCTAAGACTAACTGTTCCATTGGCGCATACTCCACTACTTCTTTTAGTTTTTTGGCATTCTTAAATGTTACTACTCCGCCGATTCCTAAGTAAAATCCCATATCCAGATAACTTTTCGCCATTTCTTTTCCATAGGAAAAACAATGAATCACTCCGCCGGTTTGTTTTAAGTCAGCACTTTGTATCATATCCAGGGTATCTGCAGCCGCATCCCTGCTGTGTATGATAGCCGGGAGTTTTAATTCCTTGGCAAGTTCCATCTGACGGCTGAACCATTCCTTTTGAATGGAGCGTTCAGGCGTATCCCAGTAATAATCCAAACCGATTTCACCGATTGCAACTACTTTGGGAAGCAAGGCAGTCTCACCTAACCATTTAAAATTTTCTTCATTTAATTCTGCCGTTTCACTTGGGTGAACACCCACCGCACCATAGACAAATGGATATTGCTTCATTAATTCCAGGGTTTTTACCGTAGTCGTGATACTGGCTCCCACATTAACCACATATTCTATTCCCTCCGAATACAGGCTTTTTAATAAACTGTCTCTATCATCATCAAAAGCTTCATCATCATAATGAGCGTGTGTCTCAAAAATCATTTTTATACCTATGCATAACACACCTGCGGACAGACGTATTACTGTAATACCTTTCTTATTTCAAATTTTCTTTAAATGAAGTTCCTATTGTATTATAGTGATTTTCTTATATTTTGTCTATGTTTTCTTCTTTTCTGGCTAAAACAAGCTTGGTACTAATTATTCTTCTTTTTACTTTATTCTGTAACGGAAGATTGAGTTAGATACAAAACAAAAGCTCTTATTAAAAATATTTACTAAAAAATGGTTATTTTTGTTTATAATGGCTATTTTTACTTGTAATGACTATTTTTATTTGTAATGGTTATTTCTATATTGAAGTGGTTATTTTTAAGTGAAAAGAAAATCTTACTTTATATAATTTATGGATTTCATACTTATAATTCCTAGTATTTTCTCATTCATTTAAAGACAAACTAAATTTTGAGGAATTATAAAATTTTTTTAATTTCCCAAGTTTGAAACGGAAAGGAGTTTTAAGTATGAATATGGATTTAATACAGGCTGATCTTAAGATAGCTCCAAAAGATTGTTCCATCTCAGGTATTCCCAAACTTCCTTGTGACAGCGGTGACAACAGTACTTTGGCTTCACCGTCTTTAGCAATGGCTTATGTTCCTGTGCAGCAGTTTCGTGATCTATATGATATTAATTATGCCTTACAGGCTGGTACCCTGTTTAAAGAGCTGGATCTACCATTTTACGGAATAGGAGGAACACTTCTATGAATCAAGATAAATGCGATGCGATGAAAAATGTCCAGGCTGTCTGCTTTGCATTGGACGACCTTAGATTATTCTTAGATACCCATCCTTATGAAAAAGAAGCAATATCAAATTATGAACAATATAAAAATCAACGGAAACAGATATTGCAGGAATATGAACAAAACTTCGGTCCAATTCTGGCTTATAATGTAAAACAAGAAAATCAATGGACTTGGGTTGAAAGCCCCTGGCCTTGGGAAGGAGAGTTGTAAAATATGTGGACCTATGAAAGAAGACTTCAATTTCCGGTCAAAATTACCAATCCGAATCCTAAGATGGCACAGCTGATTATCAGTCAGTTTGGCGGACCGGATGGAGAATTGGCCGCATCCATGCGGTATCTCTCACAGAGATACTCTATGCCTTATAAAGAGGTTGCCGGATTATTAACAGATATTGGCACAGAGGAATTGGCTCATATGGAAATTATCAGTGCTATTATATTTCAATTAACTAAAAATTTAAGTCTGGACGAAATCAAAACCGGTGGCTTTGATGCCTATTATATTGATCACACTACTGCCCTTTGGCCGCAGGCAGCCGGCGGTATCCCTTTTAACTCCTGCTTTTTCCAGTCAAAAGGAGATGCATTAACAGATTTGCATGAAGATTTGGCGGCCGAACAGAAAGCACGTACCACTTATGATAATATTCTCCGCCTAATAACGGACCCGGAAATTATTGATCCCATCCGTTTTTTACGGGAACGTGAAGTAGTTCATTATCAACGTTTTGGCGAAGCTTTAATCAGAGTGCAGGAACGATTAGATTCCAAAAACTTTTATGCTGTTAATACGGAACTGGATAAACCTTTAATGAAATAAACTCATAAAGAACCTGTCATGAAAATTTTCCCAGGAGAATTTATATGACAGGTTTTATTATTTCAAAGTATATCTTCCGGTTTTAATACTTTAATTTCTTTTAACTGAAACCATAAATTGATCGTATGAAGAGTATTATAATAAAACCTTCCATTATATCACCAGACTTATAATATATGGTAAAATAATTATAAGATTCATCCAATAAAAACCTAATCAGATTATGTACAGTATACAGTTGTATTATATATTTAAATAAAAATAATTATTGTATTTTTATATTGGAGGTGGTACCACGAATACATATAAAACGTCCGAAATTGCACGGATAATAGGCATACATCCAAATACAGTTAGACTCTATGAGGAGCTTGGCTTTATACCCAAACCAATAAGGCAGCCGAATGGTTATCGCATTTTTACAGAATTTCATTTAGAACAAATTAAGCTTGTAAGGATTGCTTTACAGATAGAAGTTTTACAGAACGGATTACGAAAAAATGCAATCTCCATAATTAAGCTATCCGCTGCAGGAGATTTTGATAATGCAATAACACTTACCGATAATTACATAAAGCAAATAAGAACGGAACAAAATAATGCGGAAGAAGCTATAAAGATTGTAAAAGAGCTTTTGCGCGGCAACAATAAAAAAGAAGTTGGACTATTATTGTCCAGAAAAGAAACTGCTGATTATCTGCATATTTCAATTGATACGCTAAGAAATTGGGAAATGAATGGTTTGGTGACAATTAAACGAAAACAAAACGGCTATCGGATATATTCTGAAAATGAAATTAATCAATTAAAAATAATTCGTTCTCTCCGCTGCGCCAATTATTCGCTTACTGCAATATTACGTCTTCTGAATACCCTGTCCGAAAATCCCAACGCCGATATAAGAACAATCATTGATACCCCGTCAGATAATGATGATATTATATCCGTTTGTGATAAACTGCTTACATCATTAGGTAAAGCACAGGCTAATGCATTGGTTATGAGGAAACAACTGGTGTATATGAAAAAAACAATAAATAGTAACCCTCCACTTTAACACCAGACTTTTTTCTGGTGTTATTCTTTATATGTAAAATCTGAATCGTCTTGTAACTTGATCAGACATTAATAAACAGAGTGTGATTTGTACAAGAAAATCTACCAGAAACAGGAGGAAAATTAACTTTGGAACCAATAATAAAAGTAGAAAAATTATGTAAATCCTACGCAGGTATCCCGGCTATTGAGAATCTGGAATTTAAAGTCGGAAAAGGTGAAGTATTCGGTCTGCTTGGTGCAAACGGAGCGGGTAAAAGTACTACTCTAGAATGCATATTAGGTACGAAAAAACAGGACAGCGGAATCGCATCCATTTTAAATCTCAACCCTCAGACAGACCGGAAGAAATTATACGAAAAGGTGGGGGTTCAATTTCAGGAAGCGAATTACCAGGATAAAATAACAGTGAAAGAATTATGTAATGTTACCCAGTCGTTATACAAAAGTCCCGCTGATTACAACGAGTTATTAAGTCAATATGGTCTGTTAGAGAAATTAAATAGTCCCATTAGTGAGCTCTCCGGAGGACAAAAACAACGGCTTTTCATTATTCTTGCATTAATTCCGGATCCCGAAGTTGTATTTTTAGATGAGCTTACCACCGGGCTTGATGTAAAAGCAAGAAAAACTGTCTGGAGTGGGCTTCTCCGTCTGAAGGAGAAAGGAATAACAATTCTTCTAACTTCTCATTTTATGGACGAGGTGGAAGCATTATGTGATAATATCTGTATTCTAAAAAAGGGTAAGATGATTTTTAGCGGAACCGTTAAAGATGCAATTGAATCCAGTCCGTATAAAAAATTCGAGGATGCCTATCTTTGGTACACCGATGAGGAGGAAGATAAGAATGAAACGATTTAGCACAATGTTTAAAACAGAATTAAAACTATCCCTTAGAGGTTTGGATATGGTGATATTTGCACTTGCCATGCCCCTTGTTATTACCGTTATACTCGGAATCCTATTTGGAAATAAACCTGCTTTCGAGGGTGCAGATTACACCTTTATGGAACAATCATTTGGTGCGGTGTCATCAATTGCAATATGTGCTGCCGGTATGATGGGCCTTCCATTGGTCGTTTCTGATTACAGGAATAAAAAAATTCTAAAAAGATTTAAAGTAACACCTATCAACCCTTCCTTAATTTTATTGGTTCAAGTTGCGGTAAATATGTTTTATGCATTAATATCTTTGCTGCTTGTTTATTCGGCTGCCGCTATCTTTTTTGGGTATCAGATGAAAGGCTCCTGGCTTCATTTTATCGGAGCATATTTTTTAGTAATATTGTCTATGTACAGCCTTGGTATGATGGTGGGCGGTATTGCACCAAATACAAAAACCGTTAATCTGGTATGCAATGTACTTTATTTTCCTATGCTTATATTCTCAGGTACTACCCTGCCCTATGAGATTATGCCGACAGCGCTGCAAAAAGCATCCGATGTTTTACCCCTGACTCAAGGGATAAAGTTATTGAAAGCTGCTTCCCTGGGATTACCGGTAAACAGTATCGCGATTCCAATTATTATCATGATTGCAATTGCCGTAATTTGCATAAGCATCTCAATTCGTTTTTTCCGTTGGGAATAAAATAAGTGGAAGTATCAATTAATTAGCAGCTAAAATACTTAAATAAAACCTGCCATACAGATTAATACCTTACTCCTTGATAAACTTAAGGAAACGGATATTAATTGTATTGCAGGTCTTTTATAATTAAATATTATAGTTTATTTTATAACCTTATAGTAGCATTAAATTAATTAGCAGATTTCCGCACCGGCAGGCATTTTCTTCTCAGGAACCATAAGAGCCAGTTCCCCGTTTTCATCCTCTGCACATAAAAGCATACCCTCGGATAAAACACCTGCTAATTTAGCCGGTTTTAGGTTAACTAATACCATGACTTTTTTGCCAACCATCTCTTCCGGTGAATAGTGTGCTTTAATACCGGATACAATCTGTTTTACCTGGCTGCCGATTTTTACCTGGGAACAAAGAAGCTTTTTGGACTTTTGTACTGCTTCACAGGCAATAATTTCGCCAACCTGGAATTGCAGCTTCATAAAGTCATCATAGGTGATTTCCTCTTTTGCAGGAATATCAATAACTGCTTGTGCTTGCGTATCTTCAGCCTTTTCGCTGTCGGTGTTAACTTCTTTCACTTCGACTGCTTTCTTTGCTTCCACCTTTTCCAATACTTCTTTTAAATCCAGGCGGGCAAATAAAATTTCCGGTGTTTCCGTTACTTTGGTACCGGAAACATAAACACCATATTGGTTTAATTCATCAATGGTTCTTACCTTGGCGTTTAACTGCTGTAATATTTTTGCAGAGGTATCCGGCATAAAGGATTCTAACAGGCTTGCGCCGATACAAATACTTTCAACCAAATTATATAATACCGTTTCCAGCCTTTTGTGTTTTTCTTCCTCTTTTGCCAATACCCAAGGCATAGTTTCATCAATATATTTGTTGCACCGCTTAAATAAAGTGAATATTTCCGTAATCCCATCTGCTACTCTTAACTGCTCCATTTTTGCCACTACTTTTTTCGGCGTCTCCAGGGCAAGAGTAATCAACTCTTCATCCACTTCCTCTTTTACCCCGGCATTATTTACAATACCGCCAAAATATTTATTGGACATGGAGATGGTTCTGTTAACCAGGTTACCCAACGTGTTGGCAAGATCTGAATTCATTCTCTCAACCATAAGTTCCCAGGTTATAACACCGTCATTGTCAAATGGCATTTCGTGAAGTACAAAATAACGAACCGCATCCACACCGAAGAAATCGATAAGCTCATCCGCATATAATACATTACCTTTGGATTTACTCATCTTACCCTCACCCTGTAATAACCAGGGATGACCAAATACCTGCTTAGGCAGCGGAATATCCAGAGCCATAAGCATAATAGGCCAATAAATGGTATGGAACCTTAAAATGTCCTTACCGATTAGGTGCAGGTCTGCAGGCCAGAATTTTTTAAATAATTCCCCATGATTACCGTCCGCATCATAACCAAGGCCTGTGATATAGTTACTTAAAGCATCCAGCCAAACGTATACTACATGCTTATCATCAAAGTCTACCGGAATACCCCATTTAAATGAAGTTCGGGATACACAAAGATCCTGAAGCCCAGGTAACAGGAAGTTATTCATCATTTCATTTTTCCTGGACTCAGGCTGGATAAATTCCGGGTGTGTTTTAATATGCTCGATCAGCCTGTCTGTGTAATTGCTTAATTTAAGAAAATAAGCTTCTTCCTTGGCCGGCTGAACTTCCCTGCCGCAGTCCGGGCATTTTCCGTCCACTAACTGGGAAGAGGTAAAGAAAGACTCACAAGGGGTACAATACATTCCTTCATAATAACCCTTGTAAATGTCTCCTTTTTCATATAATTTTTTAAATATTTTCTGAATCTGCTTTTCATGATAAGTATCCGTAGTACGAATAAATTTATCATAGGAAGTATTCATCATATCCCAGATGTCCTTAATTTCACCGGCTACTTTATCTACAAATTCTTTTGGTGTAATACCCGCATCAGAAGCCTTGTTTTCAATCTTCTGACCATGTTCGTCCGTACCGGTCTGGAAGAATACCTCATATCCCTGCTGTCTTTTGAATCTTGCTATACTGTCAGCCAATACGATTTCATAGCTGTTTCCAATATGCGGTTTTCCCGATGTGTATGCAATTGCGGTTGTAATATAATATGGTTTTTTATTCATTTTAACCCTCCTAAATAATGCGGTAAGAAAGCCTCTGGCGCCGGCTCGCTGTCACTTCAGTGACACCATCCAAAGGATAATAACCTTTTGCGTGTATATGTGCATCCTGCCCGGTGGTCTTTTTAATTTACAGGTAAGTTCCTGGAACTTACCTTGAATTAAAAAAGCTCACGCCTTTAATCAATCTAAAGACGAGAGCTTAAATCCCGCGGTACCACTTTAATTTAACCTGATTTCACAATCAGATCCTTATCTGCTGCCTTACAACAGCATATCAATATAACGGTTGCACCCGTCGCAGCCTAAAGAAATATTCATTCCTCTCAGTGCACAGCTCCAAGACCATCTTCAGCAATTCACCTATGACCCTCTTTCAGCTTTACAGGGCTCTCTGTACATGGTATCCTTGTTTACTCTTCTTTTCATAGCTTTTACTTATTCAATTATAGTTACTTATACACTAGTTTACCCATTTTTTCTAAAATTTAGAATAGCACGTGCTATTTAATTTGTCAACTGATACCTGGGAGTTAATCACGGCAAATATTTAAAAAAGCGTTTTTTCAGCTTGGTAATCGCCTATAATGGATGAATATTCACCCAACTTGGATAACCGCATTTGATCCTGAAAATAATTTCTTTCAAACGTTTGCCGTGGCAGCTCGATTTTATATGGTATAATAAATTACTTTTATAGGAAGTTATTTTATTGCAGATTCCTGTTATTATGATATAATGAATTTTATTCTTATCCAAATTAGGGAGGACAATTCATTGACTAGTATAAATACACAATTTCTACTGTCCTTAACCATTATTATCATTGGTTATTTCAGCAAAAAATTTCATTTAGTAAAAGAAGAAGATGGGGACGGAATTTCCAGAATTATTTTTAATATTACCTTACCCGCACTCATTATAACTACTTTCAGTACAATTAAAGTAACTCATTCTCTGGTTATTTTGCCGGTCATTGTAATAGTTTTTAGTTGTTTTGTAGCATTTTTGGGGAACTTTGTATTTCGAAATGAAACTCCACGAAATAAAGGTGCCCTTTCCATGACCACCGTTGGTTTTAATATAGGTTTATTTGCTTACCCCCTGGTAGAAGCACTCTGGGGTAAAGAGGGATTAAAATACTTTGGAATGCTGGATATGGGAAATGCCCTGATTATATATGGATTATGTTATTTTCTGGGTAGTTTCTATACTTCAAACAACGGAAAGATTAATCCGAAAGAACTCCTAAAGAAAATGTGCCGTTCCGTTCCCATGTTAACTTATATTCTGACCCTGTTATTAAACTTTTTCCATCTTAACTATCCCAGTTTCGTTTTGGATCTTGCAGGTGCACTCTCTAAGGCAAATATGCCTTTATCCTTGTTAGTATTGGGAATTTTTTTAAGTTTCAATCTTGAAAAAAGCCACTGGGTTAGTATATTAAAATCCTTACTTCTCCGTTATGGAGCAGGGCTTACTGTGGGTATCATATTATACTTTGTACTTCCCTTTGAACCTTTATTTCGTAATACGGTTTTAATCGGTTTAATATTACCGGTCAGCATGTCTACCACTACGTATTCTGTTGAGTTTGACCTTGATAAGAAACTGGTCGGAACATTAACTAATTTAACTATTATCATAAGTTTTATATTAATGTGGGTTTTAGGAATATTCTTAAATTAATGTAAGAATATATACCTGCCTTTCCTCATAATATTACGAATGAAATGTATTATAAGTAAGAGTCTGGTTTGCCAGATTCTAGTGTTATTTTTATTCGCTAAACATTCAGCAAGTGTTCTGCTTAAAAGAAAGGTCTGGTTTAATTATGAACAAGAAAAAGAAATACCTGATATTTGCCCTAATGCTGTTTTTAATGTTATTTAACATTCTCGGCTGTTCCGCAAATGGAAAGGATAATACTCCTACCGAAGATTTTGATACCTTTTTAGACCGTGTATTTGCAACCGAAGTACAAAAGGATACTCTTACTCTGAATTATTCTTTGGCTAATCCTGAAAATTATGGTATTAAAAATCCGGAAGTTACCATTGGACACTATACTGTAGATTATATAAAGGAATCTCTGGTAGCTTCGGAAAATTACCTGGCAACCCTTAAAAAATATGATTACAATTCCTTAACTGAGGATCAGCAGCTTTCTTATGATATATTAAAAGAAGACCTGGAATTAGAAACATCTTTGGGCGATTTTATAGAGTACAGCGAAGGCCTTGGACCGACTACCGGTATACAGGCACAACTTCCGGTGCTTCTTGCTGAATATAACTTTTATAAGAAAGAAGATATTGACACTTATTTAAAAATGCTGCCTCAGGTATACGACTATTTTAAAGAAATCTGCGATTTTGAAAGAAATAAATCCGCAGCCGGTTTATTTATGAACGATGAAGTGGCCGACAGTATCATAGATCAGTGTAAAGAGTTCGTTAATGATAAAAAAAATAATTATTTAATTGATATATTCAATGATAAATTAACTGATATTGAAGGCTTAACACAGGAAGAAATAAAAGCCTATGAAACCTCAAATAAAGATGCGGTTCTTAACTCCGTAATACCTGCCTATGAATTACTAATGGAAACTCTGACGGATTTAAAAGGAACCGGTACAAATCAAGAAGGTTTATGTCATTATGAAAAGGGTAAAGAATATTATGAGTATTTAATTAAGGTAAATACCGGCTCTTCCCGCCCCATTCCGGAATTAAAGAAGATGCTTGACACCTCCTTAAGTACCAATATGCTAAAGCTCAACACCATAATGAGAAAAAATCCGGAGGTTTATGATACGGTTAAGTCCTTATCCTATTCCCTGACAGATCCCTCTGAAATAATTAATTACTTAAAAGGTGCCATAAAGAAAGATTTTCCTCCCATACCCAATGTAAAATGCTCCATAAAATATGTGGATAAATCTCTGCAGGATCATTTAAGCCCTGCAATGTACTTAATACCGCCATTAGACAGTTATGATAATAATATTATTTATATTAATAAAAATCCGGATTACGATTTATCACAGATTTTTACTACCATTGCACACGAGGGTTATCCCGGACATTTATATCAATCCGTATATTTTAGAAGCAAGAAACCGGCTGCTATAAGAAATCTTCTTAGTTTTGGCGGTTATGCGGAGGGCTGGGCAACTTATGTGGAATATTACTCCTATCATCTTGCAGGATTCAGCGAAGACGTGGCAGATTTTCTGGAAGCAAATATGGCTGCCAATATGGCTCTGTACTGCCGCCTGGATATGGGCATTCATTATGACGGCTGGAGCCTTGCCGATACGGCTGCTTACCTAAAAAATTATATAACAGACTCCTCTACCATTAAGCTGTTATATAATACCATGATTGAAGAACCTGCTCTTTATCCTGAATACGGTATTGGTTACTTGGAATTTATGGATTTAAAGAATAATGCCGAAAATGCTCTCGGAGATAAATTTGCATTAAAAGATTTCCATAAGTTTTTGCTGGATATTGGCCCCGCACAGTTTGACATTATTGCAGGCCGTATGGATAATTGGGTTAAAACCGTAAAGAAAGCTGAAAAATAAAAAATAAAAGTTCCCTGTATCAACTACCTCACGGATATTTCGATGCAGGGAACTTTTATTATTTCTTTAAAAATTAATCCAGTTTATTCCGGTTAATACCCATTTTAAATCATGTGCATTTAAATCATGATCCGGTTGATTTATAATGTCCGATACCAAATTTCCAGAATAAATAACAGGGAATTAAAAAGAAACATGCCAGTAACGGTAAAAAGATGTACCCCGGATTCCTGCTTTTCCCCAGAAGATAAAGGAGAGGATAATATTGAATCAGGGCATAGGGCACCAGAACCGTACATATCTGCAATACTCTTTTCCCGTAGATGCTGATTGGATATTTACCATATTCTCTGGCCCCGTCAATAAATATATTCATAAATTCCAATCCCTCAATGGTAAAAAAACAAAAAGCTGCATAGATAATGAAAATACCTGTAAACACTGCCGTTCCGCCAACAAACATAAACAATACGGTCAAAACCTTATCCGGACTCCAGGTTACATCACTGTTATGAACTCCGTAAACAAACATAATAATGGCCTGAAACATACGCCCGATTCTGGTAAATTCAATTTTACTTCCCAATACCTGAAACATTTCATTCCGCGGCCTTACCATAATCCTGTCAAATTCTCCGTTGCCAATGGTGGTAGCAAAAGTATCAAATCCTCTTGCAAAACACTCCGCTAAAGAAAATTCAAGTAAAACAATAGAAAAACATAACAAAACATCGCTGTAGGTAAAACCTTCTACTTTATGAAACCTTTGAAACATAAAATAGACCCCTAAAAATACATTAAAGGAAACCAGAAATTGTCCTACGGCGGTTAGGAGAAAGGATATTTTGTATTGAACTGCACTTTTTAAATGAATGGAAAAATATTTTAAATATAATTGCATACTTACACCTCCCTGCATATCACAGCAGTCCTATTCAACCGCCTTGTATTACTACTTTTTTCATAGCTTTTGCCATGAGCATTTTACCGGTTGCGATTAACAAAAAGACCCAGATGATCTGAAGCAGTACCGCTTTATACAGGGCTGGTCCGGCTATATCTCCGGTATAAACTCTGAGAGGCACGTTTTGCATGGAAGCAAAGGGGAGTAACTCAAAAATCCGCTGTATATTCCCCGGAAGAAAAGGCAGAGGGATGACTGCACCCGAGAAAAACTCCACCATAGCTACCGCTACCATACGTACACCCAAGGGAGATATGGTATAAAAAGTTATAATATAAACCAGCATACAAAAAGCGATTACTACAATAAATGCCAAAACCATGGTTAGGAGAAACCAAATAAAAGCCCCTCCGTCCCGGGGTAACGAAAGCCCATAAGGAGCCGGTAGAAAAGCAGCAAAGAGCAAGATTGGCAAACATCTAAGCACCGCCCTTGAAATCCGTGTAGCCATACTTCTTGTAAACCACATATTATAAATATCAATAGGCCTGCACAATTCATAAGCAAGATTGCCGTTTCTTATGGTTTCAAATATATCATTTTCCATAAACCAGGTCATGTATAATGCTAAAAATGCCTGCTGCATCCATATATAACTGGTAAGTGCTGAAAATGTCATGGGAAATCCGCCTGGATCGGCGGCATAGAAAGACCGGAACATTAATATTTCCAAGGCACCCCAGGTAAACTGGGTAGCGATTCCTGCAAGGGCTGCAGCCCGGTATTGAAGTCCGTATAGAAACCTGAGGCGGAAAAAAGATAAATACTTATTCATCAAACCACCCCCTATATCTTATACTGTTTATAAAGTTCCACTACCACTTCGTCAATAGAAGAACCTGAAACAGATATATCCTTTAAATCTATCCGGGCTGATAATACGGATATAACTTCGGAAACAGGAATTACATCCGTGTTAATTTCAATAACGGCATGTCCGGTAACTATTGATTCTTTATCATCTCCGGAGAAATCATGGGATATTAGTTTCATACCCTCGCATAACTCAAGCCTTTTACCGGAATACTCAATGCTTAGTTTCTTGTATCCGCCAAATTGCTTTTTCATATCACCCAGTTCTCCGTCCATTAATATCTTACCTTTGCCGATTAGAATGATACGCTTTGTTAAAGCTTCTATATCCTGCATATCATGAGTGGTGAGAATTACAGTTGTTTTATGTCTTTTATTAATATCTAATATAAAATTACGGACTGCGATTTTAGAGACTGCATCCAGTCCAATCGTCGGTTCGTCTAAAAATAAAATGCTGGGACTATGTAAAAGGGAAGCTGCAATTTCACACCGCATCCTTTGTCCCAGAGAGAGTTGCCTTGTTGGCGTCTTAATTATCATCTGCAAGTTTAACAGAGTGACTAATTCTTCTAAATTCTGCTTATACCTGACCTCCGGTATTTTATAAATATCCCGCAGCAGTTCAAAAGAATCAATGACAGGTACATCCCACCATAACTGGGACCTCTGCCCAAACACCACACCGATATCACGGACATGTTCTATCCTGTTTTTCCAGGGGGTACGCCCGTTAATCGAACATTCTCCGCTATCCGGTGTTAAAATTCCGCTTAATACTTTTATGGTGCTGCTTTTACCCGCACCATTAGGCCCGATGTAACCTACCATTTCACCATCTGCAATGGTAAAAGAGATATCGTTAAGAGCCCTGACGTATTCGTATTCCTTGTGAAAAAGCGCTTTAAATGCTTCTGAAATACCTGAATTACGCCTTGCGACCTTAAAGGTCTTGTTCATGTGATCCACTACAATCATTTTTTGCCTCCTGGTAGTAATATTTTTTTGAAATCCTTAATCCATCAGCGGGCAGTTAAAGCAATATAGGTTGACTTCTTTCAGTCAGTCAAAAATGTGTTAACTTGCCTTAAATGGATTTATTGTTTCGAAATATCTTGCCAAGTGTAATGTTCTCCTGGATTTTGCCAGGAAAACCGTGGTAAAATTAATTTCCAGTTTTGAGAAGGATTTTATTAAGTTATAAAAAAATCAAAACTGCTTTTCGATTATATTGTTAATTTGTGGTAAATTTGTGGTAATTATTTAATTTATTTGTTATTTAGTAAAGTTCCTTTTTTATATCAATTAAAAACCTGTATTTTAAAGAAAGAAAATAATTAAATACCAGGCAGACCTACGACTAAACAAAGAAACTGGTTACATTATACTTTTGTTGAATAAAAACTTACTATAATTATACTTTAGTTTAAAACTAAGAAACTTATTATAATTATGTTTTGGATAAAACTAAGAAACTTATATAAATATACTTTGGTTTAGGACTAAGATGATTGTGATGATACTTTTTAATGTATAAATATATTGGTTTTCTAAAATTAAAAATTTTATTTTGTATCTTATAATGAAAAATTTTTGCTTTCCGGATTGTATTATAAGTGAAAGGAGTTGAAACGGATGGATTATTCATTTGGTACCGATGAATATATACAATATGTGTTAGAGAAATATTCTAAAATGTTGATTAAACTAGCTTTTACCTATGTAAAAAATATAGCAGATGCGGAAGATATAACACAGGATGTCTTTGTCAGTTTAATTAAGAGAGGAATCAGTTTTGAAAATGAGGAACACGAAAAAGCCTGGCTTATAAGAGTTACAATAAATAACTGCAAAAATCAATTAAGATCTTCCTGGAACAAGTTAAAAGTTCCATTAGAAGAGGATATCAGCTATATGCCAAAAGAAGACAGCGATGTCTTGGCTATGGTTTTAGATTTGCCGTCCAAATACCGTACGGTAATTCATTTACATTATTACGAAAACTACTCTATTAAGGAAATCGCCGTAATTTTAAGAAAAAAACCGGCAACCATAGGAACCTGGCTGGCAAGAGGCCGTAACTTATTAAAATCAAAATTAGTCGGAGGTTTTGAATATGAATGAAAATAGATATAACAAATCCATGGATAGTTTAAAAATATCTGAAGATTTTAACAATAGAACCGCATTAAAAATGAAAGCAGCCCTAAGAGAACAAACGGGCAAAAAATACCCCAACCTTAAGAAATATGTCCTATCTGCAGCCAGTGTGGCAGTTATTATTGCCGCAGGTACGGCAGCAATGAATTTAACAAATAACTCCAATAACTTTTCTGGAAATGGCGGAACCGGAGCTTATATCGCAGAGAATACGGTAACTACGGAAAGTGCCAAGTCCCAGGGTATCACCGTTCCTGTTGTAGAGATACCGGCTCAGAATACCCAGGTAAAAGCAAGAATGCTTCCTCTTTTTGTTTACAAAGGACATATCTATGTACAAAGTGCCACATCTTTTGAAACACCCGACGGTATGACTTTAAATAAAGATGAAGTTTTAAGCTTACGAGGTGATTATTTAGGGAAAACAAAAGGAAGTATTGACGAATGGAGCAGTCAGGCGGACTATGCAAAAGAATTTGCTTCCACCATCGGAGAGGGCGATGTATATACGGTAAAAGGTTACAATCCCGATCATAGATTAATGGTTTATTATGAATATCAGGACGGCGGCTTTGGCTGTGAATTATATGACAGCTACGGCGGTATGACTTTAAACAGCGGTGCAGATTATTTTAACCTGTTAAACTTAAAAGGAAATGTTCTTTCCTACCAGTGGGAAAGTTACAACAGCTGGAATAACGGAATGAATGAGGTAAATGAGGAAGATACCAGTGATGTTTTCAACACTTTCTTAGACAGTCTTTATACTTCTGTACCCATCGGTGAGAATATTGATATGTTAACGGAAAATACGGATTATGACAGTCAAAAATTTGTTGATATTAAAACAAAAGACCATTTAATTACTTCTTTAAGGCTTTTTAAGGGCGGTTACGTATACGATTCCCAGGTAGGTTTCTTTAAGGTAGATGATGCTGCTTTTAATGCTTTCTGGAATACCATGCCGGTTACCGATCCCGCTGCGGAAACTGCAACTAGCGATGATACTGCTGCTGATACAAGTATAAATCTTACCTTAAAAGAATCCTCCCTTCCGGTTGGCTCTAAAGAGCTTAAAATAAATATTGAAAATACCGGTACAGTAGATATTTTTTATGGCGCAGATTTTAGTATAGAAAAACTAAACGGTAGCAGCTGGAAAACAGTGCCTGGAGTAAAGGATTTAGCTTTTATTGAGATTGCTTACTCCGTAGCTCCTGCTGCCAGTCAGGAATTTACCGTAGATCTAAGTAAGTTAAACCCAAGCCTGGATGCAGGAAATTACAGGCTGGTAAAAACCATAAACGGTCAAACCTTTTATGCAGAATTTCAATTAACTAAATGAAATAAATAAAATACAATGCAAAAATTTAACAAGCTCCATAACCTCCTATTGCACCTTTCCTTATAAACTCTTATAATGAATGCAAACTGTGATAGGAGGTTTTTATTATGGATGAAATTTTACAATTTAAAGAATGGATCGAGAAAAGCAACAGAATCGTGTTTTTTGGCGGTGCGGGAGTCTCTACGGAGAGTGGTATTCCGGATTTTAGAAGTGTGGACGGATTGTACCATCAAAAATATGATTATCCGCCGGAGCAGATTCTAAGCCATAGCTTTTTTCTAAAAAAACCTGAATATTTCTATCAATTTTACCGGGATAAAATGCTGTACACCAACGCGAAACCCAATATTACCCATACAAAACTTGCTGAACTAGAAAGCCTTGGGAAATTATCCGCTGTGATCACACAAAATATTGACGGCCTCCACCAGAAAGCCGGCAGTAAAAATGTATTGGAACTTCACGGAAGTGTTTTAAGAAATCATTGTATGAAATGTGGAAAGTTTTATGATATGGATTCCATTATTAAAAGCAACGGAATCCCCCGCTGTGAATGTACCGGGGTGATAAAACCGGATGTGGTTCTCTATGAAGAACCCTTGGACGAAGAAGTAATGACTCGTGCCATACATGCCATATCTTCTGCCGATATGTTAATTGTGGGAGGGACGTCACTTTCGGTATATCCTGCAGCAGGTTTCATAGACTATTACACCGGAAACCGCCTGGTATTGATTAATAAGTCCGCAACTCCTTACGATTCTCAGGCTGATCTTCTAATACAGCAGAGTTTGGGGGACGTATTCGGAAGTATATAAAAAATAAAACGGTACTGTAAAAAATTTGGTTTGTTCTTAAAGCCTGCATTACGGTTTATTGGCGCAGGGCTTGTTTTTTCATAGAAATTAAATAAGTTTAAATATTTAAACTTTGCCGAAAAAGGTTAATTGCCGGATCCGGAATATTTATGTACTCCTCTAATCCATATAAAAGCAGCGATAATAAGTAAAATAACCGACACTAAGGGTGCAGAATATTTCCACATGAATATACGCCAGTATTTATTCCAAAACACTAAATTTGAGTTTCTACATTAAACCTTTATATTAATTGTAATTAAATATTTTAATCATAGCTGATTGGGTAGGTCCTAATTCAACCTCTAATAGCTCATGACAGGGTTTTATTTCTTTGGTCCATAAATCTTTATATGAATATGTATCCTCCTTATTCAGGCCCAGATCTGTCAGAGGTACTTTCACAGTTTTTGGCTCGGACAAACTATAATTAAATACCGCAACTACGGTGGCATCCTTATCTTTTCTCATAAATACATCCGCCGCAACTTCTCCGTAATTACCGGAAACCGGCTGAAAGGACTGCCCTTTTCTGGCTATTTCATTGATTTCATCATTGGTTAAGAGTATCTCTGCCCGTCTTCTGGCTTCTTCCAGTTCATAATCATCACTGGTTATCATTAAACTTCCGCAGATCACACCGGTATGGAAGCGGGTACGCCCTTCTTCAAAGGCAGTGGAGACTTTGTCATGAGTTCTGTAAAGTACAATGTGGTCCGGGTCATTAAACCGATAAAGGCAGTCATTCATCCACCACAAATAAGTAATGCAATTATTTAAATAAGCAGACTGGTCAATAGATCCAAAAGCATCACAGGAGATTCTTCTTGCATGACCGTATCCATGGGGGAAGATTGGATCGATGGATAAGCTGATAAAGATAGGATATCCCACACGATCCTCCGATACACAATCAGTAAAAAATTTCATACCATAATTATAAGCCTGTATACCTGTAGTGATTTCTTTATTATAAAATGAGCCCTCTCTGCAGGCGTGTCCTAAAAAGTCTGCCTTAATACTGCGAAATCCCCATTTAATAATACGGCTGGTCTCATACTGTATATGAGCCAAAGTCCCAGGATGGGTAGGGTCTAAAGAATATAACCCGTCAACCGGGGGTAAGATTTCACCAGATTCATCCCGGAGTAACAAATCTTCAAATAAATAATTACCATCCGTACCGGACACTTCCTTATTAAACGGAGGTGAGGTAATAAACGGAGCCACATAGGTTCCTGGTAACTGGCCGTTATTATTTACGTAGTCTACGGAATCCCTCATTTTGGTTATAAAACTATTCCAGAAAGCATCAAAATTAATATATTGTGTTCCATTCTCATCACAATAAGAATGTTTTATTTTCTTCATGAAATCAGAAGCTTCCTTATACTTTTCAAATGTTAATCTACCCATAAGGGCAGCCCAGCTGTTCCATCCAAACAGCACCGGACCATTCCAAGGTAAGGGCGGTTTGATCAAGGCATTGCATTTTCCGAATTCTTTGAAACCCTCCTGATAAGAATCATAGAAAGACAAAAAAATCCTCGGTGATTCAATGGTTTTTCCCGAAAGATATCCGTGATTAATGCCGTCTAGATCTCTGGTCTCCTCCGTAGCTACTCCTGCAAATACACGAAAACCGTTAATGAGTTCACCCTTAGCTTCTGCTTTCATTTTAATTCCGGTTTTCCAATTATCATGATCCAGGGAGCCGATTACTAATCCGGCTTTTTCTTCTATACTATGTATCGCAGTGAATTCATAACTTATAGGTGCATACTGTACCGGGTAATCTACAAATTTGGCCCATTTATCATTATCAAAAGGTGCAGCTAAGAATCTAATTTCCTTCTTTTTGCTTATAAATACCGGCTCGCTGGATTCACCCCAGAGAGGTGCCATATAGTTAGTACTCACTCTATCCTCCGATATCACTTTCAGCTTAACGGTCATATAACCGCTGTCATAACAGGTTACGGTCTGTTCCAATATAAAATCCCTGGTATTATAATGTTGAACCGTTAGTCTGTTTCCTTTACCCAGTATATCTTCCTGTTCTGCTATATCCACCTCATGGAATTTCATATCAGAACCTAATACTATATCTTCACCTTTTTTTCTTATAGCGCAGGTCAGGTTTAAAAACCTGACACCGTCTATAAAATCAAGGGAATAGATCCCTGTATTAATGTCGATTTCAAATTTAGCTTTATAGTTACTAATAGAAAATAAGTTCATATCCTTTCCTCCTCTTATTTGTATTCATTAATAGATATTCACTAACTCTTCACTGCTCCCAGCATAATGCCCTTTACAAAATATTTCTGGATGAATGGATATATTAAGATAATTGGTATGGTTGCTACCATAGTGGCTGCCATACGGATACTGTCCGGGGTTACAACCATTCCGGCTGCTGCATTGGACATCTGTTCCGAGGTGGTATCCCCATCTGATACTGGTTTAAGATTTCAACCAGTATGGATTGCATCGTTTTTAAGTTCTGGTCTGAAGTATAGAGATAAGCATCAAACCAGGAATTCCATTGACCTACGGCTACAAAAAGCCCGATTGTCATAAGAATCGGTTTGGATAAAGGAATGATCATTTTAGCATAAATTTTTAAATCGTTCGCTCCGTCTATTTTGGCTGCTTCAAATATTTCCTCCGGCATGGATTCGATATAAGCTTTTACCAGGATCATATTATAGACGCTGACCAGAGAAGGGATAATAAATACCAGGAAATTATTCGTCAGATGTACATTTTTTAATACCATGTAATAAGGTACTAATCCTCCTCCGAAATACATGGTGAAGATAAATATAATGGTTATAAACTTCTTTCCCACCAGTTCTTTTCTGGATAGGACATATGCCAACATAGAAGTAACAATTACCGCCAGAGGCGTACCAATTGCAGTTCTGGCTACGGTTACTTTAATGGAATTCAAAAAATCTGCCCTGGTAAGAATATTCTTATAACTTTCTATGCTGAATATTCTGGGCCAGAAATAAATATTTCCCCGAATAGCATCGGTTGCATCATTTAAAGAAATAGCAAAAATATTCCAGAAAGGATATAAAGTTACTATGGTAACCAATGCTAAAAATACAACTTTGATTATATCCAAAATTATATCTTCCTTGCTATTTTTACGTTTATGTGTAATGCGACTGCCAGTCATTATTAACCCCCTTCTAGAATAATCCCTGATTATTTATTTTTTTCGTAATACTATTCGCACTCATTACCAAAATAAAGGATACGGCAGATTTGAATAAACCAACCGCAGTACCGTAAGAGTACATACCATTTTTCATACCATAACGATATGCATAAGTATCTAAAACATCAGAAAAGTCCAGAATAGAATCATTTTGCATTAATAACTGCTGTTCGAATCCCGTATTTAATATGCCTCCGATTGCCAGTATCAGTAAGATACAGATCGTAGGCCTTATAGCCGGCAAGGTAATATAAAATATCTTCTGAACGCGGCTGGCACCATCCACCTCGGCAGCTTCATATTGTTCCTGGTCAATTCCTGCGATAGCCGCAAGATAAATAATAGCATTATAACCCATTCCTTTCCAGGTGTTGGCAAATGCTATGATCCACCAAAAATATTTTCCGTGCTGAAAGAAGAGTACATCCTCCTTGGTTATATGTAAGAATCTTAAGATGTCATTCACCACTCCGCCGGATGCTAACATAGTTAAAAAGATATTGGCTGCGATAACCCAGGATATAAAATAAGGCAGATAAGATGCCGTCTGAATGAACTTCTTCATTTTAGCGTTTTGTACTTCATTTAAGAATATTGCAATAAGAATAGGTGCCGGAAATGATATTAATAACGTCAGGAAACTGGTCATCAGTGTATTTCGCATGATTTTGGCAAAATCATTTTGAAAAAAATACGTAAACCAATCCATTCCGACAAACGGTGCCCCTAATAAATCGTGAAAATAGCCTTTCGTTGTCGGTGCATAATTGGTAAATGCCATGTATAGTCCGGTCATAGGTGCATAACAGATTAATATAACCCAGATTAGCGCTGGCAGCAGAAGTAAATATAAATATCTCTGATCCCATAACCTTCTGGTCAATGCTTTTTTGCTTTTATGGTTTAGGGGTGTTTTTGCCATTCTTAAATTCCTCCTTTAAACGGGTAACCGCCCTTATTAACAGGGGTTGCTGCAAAATTCAAAATCTAACTTGCTTGGGATTAGACCCATGCCCGATAAAATTTTATTCTTTTGCAACAACCCTGAAAGTCACGCTAACTCCTGTTAACAATTAATATTTAATACCCCAAAGCTCTTTACGGGCTTCATAGTTTTTATTAATCTCTGCTTCCACATCTTTTAATCCGGCTGCTTCCATATCTGTGATTAATTTATTATATAAGGTATCTACTTCATCTGCCGAAGAAGCGTTTACAATTTTAGGAAAACTCTGTTTAAATATATCCTGCACTTTCTGATATTGCAGTGCTACTACGGAATTACCGGTAGGTGCAAGGTTATCATATTGAGCCGTATCCCAATAGGTATCGGTAAGATTTTTCCAAGCAATTTCTGCCGCTTTATCCAATTTCGTCATAGAAATTCTGCTGGGTGTTCCGTCTTCATGATTTGAATTTTTAACAAACCAGGTCCATTTTAAAATACCCGTATCCTCAACTGCCTTGGTATAATCAGTTTTTAATGCAGTTACTACTTCATCATTTGGCACATGAACGCCATCTTTCATGGTCCAGTCTTCGCCTTCAATTCCCCATAATAACAGATCCTGCCCCTCCTGGCTTGCCAGATAATCAATTAATTTCATGGCTGCATCTACATTCTTACAATTATTTGTAATACCAATCGCATCCCAGCCTAAAGAGCTTCTTCCGCCATAAGTAGTTTCCTTTTCACCGATTCCATTACCAAGTACTTTATATCCTACAAAAATAGCATCTTCTCCATCCGTAGCCTTTAAGCTTGTATTGGCATCGCCTACATCCCAGTAAGCGCAGAGGGCGCCCATTACATTACCTGCTGAAAGTTTCTGGGTAAATAATTGTGTATTATTAACAACCCATTCTTTATCCAGAAGCCCTTCGGTATAAAGCTGATTCATAAATTTAAGCATTTCTATATATTTGGGGTCCCTTACATCATAAGAAAGGGTACCGTTATTATCATAATAGGTTTTCATACCATACATACCTTTGATGGTGTTAAAATAATTAGCCTGTTCCCCGTTCATGGTAAGACCGATGGAATCACTGCCTGCAATAGATGGATATTTTTCTTTGAATTTCTTTAAGATATCAATCATTTCATCCTGGGTAAAAGGTTTTGTACTGTCGGCTCTTTCCTTACCTGCTATTTCAACCATATAATCATATCTCATAATAAATCCGGCAACCGGATCAGGGTCAGGTCCGTACCAGTTGGATAAATAATAATTTTTACCATCCTGATATTTTGTTTTATTTAAAGTATCCCCATACATTTTTATTACGTTTTGGCCTTTTTCTTTTAATAAATCATCTAAAGGAAGCAAGGCACCTGCTTCAATATATTTATTTACGATATCACTGGACCGGGACATCATAACAATATCCGGATATTCCTGCCCGGCTAACATAAGAGCTAATTTTTCTGCCGGGTCACCGGTAGGGTTTTGTATTTCTACATTAACACCCGTACGTTTTGTTACTTCTGCTGCAATTCTGTCATTCCAGGTTCTGGAACCGGAATTTGGATCAAAAAAGGAAATGGTTACTGTTTCCCCGGATGCAGCCCCATCTGCTTCTACTGTTCCCTCGTTACTGCCGGTACTCTCTTTCGTTGCTTCCTTAGAACCGGAGGTGTTGCTGGTTTCTTTTTCAGTTTTTCCGCATGCACTAAGCAGCGCAGCTGTTAGAACTAATGCCATAAGTAATGATATTACTTTTTTCATAAATCCCTCTCCTTTACTATCTATATTAACCAATTAGTTCTTGTTACAAGTCAATTATATCCGCATTTCGTACAACAGAGTACATCACTATTTAACAATTTGTATCAATTTTGCACAGTAGTTTTCAAAAGTCGTAAGAAGAATATAAATATTTAACAATTTATATCAATATTTAATTATTTTAATGATGAAACTTCCTAATTTGTTTAATTATAGTCCACCCGACAAAAATCAATTTAAAATTCTGGTTCCATCCATTTGTACAAGTTAGTTCTTGTTAGTATGTTGTCGTACTACCTTTCCACTTTCGGTATATGGATTACTACTCTTGTACCAACATTAAGTTCACTGAAAACCTGGACTCCGTAGTCTTTACCATATTGCAGCTGTATCCGGATGGATACATTTTTAAGCCCATAACCCCTTATGGCAGATTGGATTTCCGTATTTAATTCAGTGACCATTTTTTCCTCCATACCTTTGCCATTATCGGTTATCTCAAATACAATCCCCTTGTCATCCTCATACAATTTAACTGTAATTTGAAGCGTCCCCTGATCTTCCCCAATGGCATGATGTATGGAATTTTCCACCAAAGGCTGCAATATGAGTTTGATCGTTTTACAATCAAGCAGACTTTCCTGCAGATCAAAATTCACCAATACCATATCACCAAAACGTATCTGCTGTATAGATAAATAGCTTTTTAACAGATTAATTTCATCCCGGATAGATAAGATGTTTCTGCCATTATTTAAAGATATCCTGTAAAAATCAGCTAAATGCTGCACCATTTCAATTATTTGCTTATCTCCGCTTCTGATTGCAAAGGATGTAATGGAAGACAGAGCATTATACAGAAAGTGTGGATTCACCTGCTCCTGTAATAAATTCAGCTCTACGCTTTTCTTAATTAATTCTTTTTCATATATTTCTTTAATTAAGTAATCTACCTTTATACTCATTTCCGAAAATGCTTCTGCCAACAGCCCCACTTCATCTTTTCCTTTGTCCTTAATTTCAAGGCCGAAGACTCCTGCTTTCATAGTTTGTACGGCAACCATCAGCTTATTAATCCGCTTTGATAATATGTATGACATAAGAGTGGACAGGCTGCCTGCGGTAAATACGGCCAAAAGCGCCACCAGGATCAGGTTCATTGCAGAACGTTTTGCATTTGCATTAATTTCTGACAGGGAAGCTAAAGAGATTGTTTTCCATCCCATATTAGTGGAAAGACAGCTGATTAGCATTTCCTCGCCGTCATAAACAGTACGTTCCTTAAGGTTATTCTCAAAATTGCCCTTATACTCTTTCAAAACATCATAAATAGATGTTCCAATTAAGGATTTATCTTTACAGGAAACGACTTTGTTATCCCCGTCGATAATCATAAACTGATCACTATGGCTGGTTTCTGAAATCAGGGAATAAAGGGATTCTTCTTCAATTTCCATTTTAAGTACATTACGCATAACCCCATAACTGTAATAATTGAGGTGACGCACCAGGTAATATACCAGCTTTCCGTCTGAATTATAATCAGTGCTTAAAAAGAAAGCTTTCCCCTTCTTATCCAAGGCAGTCTGGTACCATTCCTCTTTTACCACCTCATCATCCGCCCGGTAGATATAATAGTAATCCTGGGGTACGGAAAGATTGGTGGTATAAATGGAGAACTTTAATATCTCAGGATTTATGGTAAGTATTTCATTCACATAACGTCTGAGATAATAATACAAATCTTCATGTCCGTTTACAAAATAGTCCATATACAGATAATCCTGTATGGTTTTATTCATATAGATTAAGGATGAAGCATCTTTATACACATTTAATTTCGTCTGGATGTTTTTATTTGCCTGTGCCAGACTTGTTTCCATGTTACGGTAACTTTGCTGGAGCATTATATTTTTCGTATTCTCATAAGCGTAATAGCTGAAAAAAGATATGGGTATTAATGCGGCTATCAGGAAACTATAAAAAAACTTCCACTTTAACTTCAGGTCCAATAATTTTTGTGATATTTTTTTCATGTAAACCTCCCAATATTTATCTGCATTTATGCAATTGACTATTTATCTATATGAATATCTCATTTTCACGAGAATTCAATGATCAGTTAGATTTCATCCGGTAAAAAATATCCTTATCACCCGGTCTCAGGCAACAAGGATATACTTTTTAATGAATATATCGATTCCGGTATTCATTTGGAGAAAGCCCGTATTTTTTAGCAAAAACGGAGCAGAAATAAGATATATTTTCATAACCTACCATGAAACTAATCTGTTTTATTTTCAATTTGTCATCCTTTAGAAGGTTACATGCCTCCTCCAGCCTGTAATCGGTTATCCATTCTGTTAAGGTAATACCCGTTTTCTCTTTAAAAATATTTCTTACGTAGTTAGGGGATAGACCGATTTCTTCTGCAATAGATTCTATGGTAATAATATTGGCGTAATTCGTAATTATATAGTTCTTAACACATTGAACAATGTATTCATTTTTATCTTTATAATCCCTGCTGTTTCTTCCCTGGTATTCCAGAATATAATCTAGGTAATTAAAAAAGATGGATTCCAGTTCTTCTTCATTAATAACCTGGTAGATACTGTTTATAATCTGACCCCTTAACGGCAACCCCTCCTTTAAAGCTATATTATCTTCCACATAGGTATCATAGATATGGGTTAACAAAAATGCTGCCTCCTCCATTACAAAATTCCGTTCCTGCCTGTTTACCTTGATTTCCTTAAAATACTCTTTGGATAACTCAAGGATTCTTTCCAGATTAGAATCGGCTCTGGGTTTCTGTAAAATATCTTTTAGTTTTTTATAGTACTCTTTATGCAGTATCGTATTCTGCGGCTCTACCGGTAAGTTTTCCTGGGTATCCGGATTTAATAACCGGGATACTTCCTTTATTGCATAAGTATCTTCATAAAATAACAGGTTGTTACACGTAATAAATTTTTCATATTCCAGATATAAATCCTCAATTTTGTGTTTCTGTGCACTATAAAGAAATAAGGCTGGTATTTCTGCCGTTTCATAATATTTCTCAATACGTTTGGCCGAATCTAAAAAATTAACAAAATAAAGAATGAAAAAAGTAATTCTTCCCTCTTCTTTAACGGCATACGCTATTTCTGCAAATTTATTTTCCAGAGATTCCGTATCAATACTCTCCGTATTTCCCACCGCTTGCACCAAACCATACTGAAGCAGCTCCGGCTGATCTTTCTTCAGTTTCTTAAATTGTTCCAAAGCAGGGTTACGTACCTCCTCTTCACAACTTATAACAGATTGCAGGAGTTTTTTCTCCAGTACTTTAACCGATTGATTCAGGACTTGCTCTTTATCCAGTACCTGAATGACTTTCCCAATTGCACTATTTATAACTTCAATGGTAAAAGGTTTTAAAATATAATCAATTGCTTCTACGGAAAAAGCTACTTTGATAAATTCAAAATCATCATATCCGGTTAAAAATATAATTTTCGTTGTAACCTGTTCTTCATAAAGTTTCTTAACCAGTTCTACTCCGTTCATTACAGGCATATGTATATCAGTTATCATAATATCGGGCTGATATTCCATTACTTTACTGTAAGCTTCTTTACCGTTTAAGGCTGTATATATCGTACCGATACCAAGTTCATTCCAGTCAACATAATCTCTTAAGGTTTCCAATTCCAGTTTTTCATCATCTACTAACAGCAGGCTGTACATATTAAACCTCCAGGTATATTTTCTAAGCGATATCAAAAGAACATTCTAATTCCATCATAATCATAAAGGTAAAAACAATCAATAAGAATTTAAGTCCAGCCTTAAGAAACAGATTTCGGATTACTTTTGTTTTGTCATAAATGCATTGAATATAACCCATTTCGTTGTTATACTTAAAATCAGGGAACAGGTAATTGCGAAACAAGAAAAATATATTTATATACCATACAATAAATAATTTCAGATCCAAATCTTGTCCAATAGGCAACTGAAGCTAGAAACAGGTATCAATTGTATGGTATATTCACAAAACTATATAGTTTCGCAATTGCCTATTAAGTAAACCTAATTGCCTAAAAAGTAAACTAAGAATAAAAGGAGATTAGAAACCATGATATCTCCGGAAAGGCAGGGTACAAATGAAACCGGAAGAATTAGAACCGTTTTTAAGACAGTATACCGATAAAGAGTTATATTTTTTATCCGGTAACCAAAACGATAAAGACCTGGTGTTTGAGAAATATGAAATAACAGGTCAGGATAACGGAACCAGTTTTAAAACCTATATTTTTGAAGACGATTATTTCCTGTCCTCCTATGAAAATATCGGCATAAATAAACAGGACCGATTTACTTCCATTGTACCTCACAGGCATAATTATATAGAAATAATTTATGTATGGTACGGAGCCTGCACCCAGATAATTAATGGTAAAAAACTTAAGTTTGTACGGGGTGATTTATGCATACTGGATACCAACACCATTCATTCTGTTGAGGAAACCGGTGAGAACGACATTATCGTAAACATCCTTATCCGGAAAGAATTTTTTGCCGCTGCCTTTTTTAATCGAATGACAAAGCAGGGAATCCTGGCTGAATTCCTGATCAACGCAATGACAAAAGGTCAAGAAACCAAGCAGTATTTAATGTTTAAAACACAGAGCAATGACAAATTCTGCGGTTTAATGAAAGATATCTTATGTGAGTATTACAGTAATGGCTTTGGTAAAAGAGAAGTAATGGAAAGTTATATTATAATCCTCTTTGCAGAGTTATTACGAACTTACCGTGAAACCCCTGCACACAATGAAGAACCCCTGAAATCAGACCATAAACTGTTTGATATTCTTGAATATATTGAGAATCATTATGAAAACTGTACTCTTTCCTCTGTTGCACAGTACTTTGGATTTAATGAGAAATATCTGACCATGCTATTAAAAAGAAGAACCGGCAGAAGTTTTGTCGAACACCTTCAGGAACAGAAACTAAACCGGGCAAAACTGCTGCTAATGAATACAAATCTTCCTATTACGGAAATAATTACTCTTTGCGGTTATAATAACACAAATTTCTTTTATAAAAAATTCAGGAATTCGGAAAACTGTACACCTGCAGAGTACCGTGAAAGGATGTTTATAAGTCGTTAGAGAAAGCTGACATTTGGTTGATAGATTTATGAAAAACCGTTATAGCCATACGGTTTTTTTTCTATTATTCTAAGTATATAAAAATCCCGGAATTCATGTAACCACTTATACGTAATTGCACGGATACAGCTCTAAAATTGTATTAATTATACGTTTCACAGATACTGTATCTTTATTTCCCAATTAGCTATAGAGGATTTTAAGTGTATACTTAGAAAGAGAGGAATACAATATGATCAGAATATCGGAATTACGGCTGGACTATTTAAAGCAGCCGGTTGGTGTTACCAAGTTACCGCAATTTGGCTGGATGATAGACAGTGACCAAAGGAATATTATCCAGACCGCTTATCAGCTGCAGATTGCAGACAATCCTGATTTTAACAATGCCATATATGACAGCGGATTAGTTGAAAGCGAGGATTCAGCCCACGTTATACCAGATAAGCCAGCCCTGAAATCGGCATCTAAATATTTTGTCCATGTAAGGATAAAAAGCAATACCGGGGAGATAAGTAAATGGAGTGATAGTACTTATTTTGTAACCGCTCTGATCAGTAATATAGAATGGAGGGCTGCATTTATTTCAGCGGAAACAAAAGAGGATGCCTCTAATTCGAAAGGTACTTATTTGCGTACAGAGTTTACTGTAAAAAATAAAGTAAAAGAAGCCTATGCTTTTACTACTGCCTTAGGGTTATATAAGTTTTATATTAACGGTAAAAAGGTAGGAACGGATGAAATGACTCCGGGCTGGACTTCCTATAACAAACGCTTATTATATCAGACTTATGATATTACGGACCTGCTTAATACAGGTAAAAATGCAGCCGGAGCTTTAGTAGGGGCAGGCTGGTATAAGGGGACAATGGGATTTATCGGGGCAAGAAATAACTATGGCGATCAGACAGCCTTTTTAAGCCAGATCCATATCCGTTATGAGGACGGCACAACGGATATTATCGGCTCGGATGAGACATGGAAAGGTTCCGACAGCCCCGTATTATTTTCCGAGATTTATGACGGAGAAATATATGATGCCAGATTAGAACAGCCCGGATGGAATACTCCAGGTTTTGAAGATAAGGACTGGAAAGCTGTTTCTATCGTAGATTTTAACAAAGAAATCTTAACCGCACAATCCGGTACCAGAGTCAAAAAAGTCGAAGAAGTAAGTGCAAAGCGTATTTTTACCACTCCAAAAGGAGATACGGTAATTGATTTCGGACAGAACATGACCGGGTGGATTCATTTTAGGGTAAACGGCAAAGCCGGTGATAAAGTTATCCTAAATTGCTTTGAAGTATTGGATTCTGAGGGAAATGTATATTTTGATAATTTAAGAAAAGCAAAAGAGACCTTGGATTTTACCTGCAAGGGCGGGGAAGAGGAATACGAACCTAATTTTACTTTCCAGGGCTTCCAGTTTGCTAAGATAGCCGCTTATCCCGGAAATACAGAGCTTTCGGACTTTACTGCCTACGCAGTCCACTCGGATATGGAACCAACCGGAACCTTTGACTGTTCCAATCAGGATATAAATCAGCTTCAGCATAATATCTTATGGGGCTTAAAAGGAAACTTTTTAGACATTCCTACGGATTGTCCGCAGAGAAACGAACGTCTTGGCTGGACCGGAGATGCCCAGATTTTCTGCCGCACAGCCAGCTATTTAATGAATACTTATACTTTCTTTCACAAATGGTTAAAAGACGTTGCCGCAGACCAGACTCCCGAGGGCGGTGTTCCCCATGTGGTTCCCGATCTCCTTTCCGGCAAAGAGGCGGATGACTGGCTTTTAAGCCAGGGTACCCATTCCGCTGCAGCCTGGGCCGATGTAGCCGTTATAAATCCCTGGACTTTATATTTAACCTTTGGGGATAAAGAAATCATTAAAGAACAATATGAGAGTATGAAAGCCTGGATTAATTTCATGCAGACCCATTCGGTAGATAATATATGGAATTATAAACTGCAGTTCGGGGACTGGGTAGCCCTGGATGCCGAAGAAGGAAGTTATTTCGGAGCAACACCCAACGATTTAACCTGTACTGCTTATTATGCTTACTCCACCGGACTATTTGCCAGGATGGCAAACTACATCGGTAACACCAAGGATTATGAAACCTATCGGGCTTTGTTTGAGCAGATAAAAAAAGCATTTCAAGAGCATTTCTTCGATGAAGATGGAAATATGACCGCTAATACCCAGACTGCCCATGTGGTAGCCCTGTATTTTAACCTGGTTCCTGAAAAATACCGTCAAAAAACTGCGGAAGCTTTAGTCCGTTTAGTGGAAAAAGAAAACGGCCATCTGGTTACGGGTTTTGTGGGAACCCCTTATATCTGCCATGCTTTAAGTCAGAACGGACATATTAAGGAAGCTTATGATTTGTTGCTTAAGGACGATTTCCCTTCCTGGCTGTATCAGGTTAAGAAAGGTGCCACTACGGTCTGGGAACACTGGGACGGTTTAAAACCTGACGGAACCATGTGGAGCCCGGATATGAATTCTTTCAATCATTACGCCTATGGCGCTATCGGTGAGTGGCTGTACCGGGTAGTTGCCGGTATAGAAATAGATGAAACCAATCCGGGTTATAAACATTCCATAATACATCCACGTTTCGGAGGTGGTTTGTCCTATGTCAATGCAGGTTATAAGTCCGTATATGGTAACCTGTCCGTTCATTGGGAACAAAAGGATGATAAATGCATATTAGAAGTAACCGTTCCCCATAACACATCAGCAACCATCCTTTTAGACGGTGCGAAAGATGTTTTGCAGGCTGACGGCTTACAATTTGAAAAAGCACAGAATGATAGGAAAGCCCTTACGGGATCCGGAACCTATCATATTGAATTTGTAAGATAGTCTATAATCATGAGCCAGACATCGTAAATGCTAATTTCAGAGCTGATTGGCTTCAGCCTGTAACCGGATCAGCTCTGAAATTGTATGATTAGTATGATATATCGATATATTAATCTTATTTCTCAATTTTTGATTATCTGTTATAGAAATCCTTTGCTTCCTTTGTTATTCTAATACCGCTTACTTCTGCCTGAATCTGATTTTCTTCTGCAAAAGTATTAATAAATTCCATCATTTTATCCTTATATTTTTCTAAAAAGTATACGGCGGCTTCTTCTTTTACGCTTTCAGGTAAGGTATTTAAGGCTGTTTTAGCAATAGCCCCGGGGAGTTTGTCTAAACTATTTAAAATCTGTATGAGTTTTCCAGAGTCTTCTCGTTCCGATAACCTGCCTATTATTACTGGAATTAGCGTATCCGCAATTTCACCATAGTTAATCTCATCTAATAAAAATTCTATTTTAATCATAATATTCTCCTTTCCAGCTATCATGAAAAATTATAATCAGCTAAATAGAATCCCCTGCTATATTGTATTAGCATACCTTGATTATTGTTAACTTTAGTAGAAATCTGCCTACGGGCGTCCTATACATCCACCCGGTATGGCAATTATTGTATAGGTTATTCCAAGTAAGTGTCTGCAAAAATAGGGCTGTTGCAAAATCTTTAGTTTATTTAACTTGTTCCCGGAATATCTCCGGGATGTTTATTAATCTAAAAATTTTGTAACCACCCTATACATTTTGAATGATTAATTGTATATAATTTTGGTATCTAAATACCAATTAGTATTTTAAGATATAACATTTTAATTAAATATAGTATTTAAGAAACGATAGATGTAAATAGTTTTAAAATTACTTTCCATATGTTCGGATATTGATCCAAGATCTCGTTTTTAAGATCCTCTGCATTTACATTATGGTAATTGTTCATAAGAAATGTAACAGTACCTTTTACTTTATCTCCCACTGCTATCGTTCCTCTCGCATAACCGCCTAAAGCTATTTTATCAGCTATAGCACAGCCTCCGATGGAGTAGACACCAATCGCTAATCCCCCTGCTGCGAGGTAACCGATTGCTACACCGCCAGCCGCTAATCCCCCCGCTGCAACACCGCCTATAGCAAATAGACCTGATGCCAGGCCTGCCAGAGCAAATAATCCTAATGCAACTGCTCCAAAGGATATAATACCAAAAGAAATAATTCCCAAAGCAATTACTCCCGTAGCAATATTACCAATTGAAATGATACCCTTCGCCCGATATAATCCATATCCCAGGTTAATATGGATGAGAGGTATCCCCATAAAATTTGTATTACTCTTATATTCGTAGTGACGTTTTTTTTCGATATATATATCTTCATATTTGATGACTTGTTCATTTCCGGTATAAGTATTACCTGGATGTTCACTTCCGGTTATTAACTCATCCAAACTGACATCAAACAATTCGCTTAAAATTACTAGTTTACTCATCTCCGGAGTGGTTTGGCCAAGTTCCCATTTAGATACTGTCTGTCTGGTTACATCCAATTGATATCCTAAGTCTTCCTGGGACCATCCCTTGCTTTTTCTCAATTCCATTAACCTGTCTTTAAATTCCATATTACACCCCATGCATTTCGCTAGTTTTCTTGCAAGACTGCCCAAATAGAAAGTGAAAATTGCTTTTCATTTTCACACTGAAACGTCTCCAACTGATATTACTATAATACCGGATGCAGAGAAAGTCTACCATTATGACTTGGAATTCTGTCAACTAAACTTAACATTACAGTATTTATGCGGTTTTAAATGAAAAATTGATAAAATTGCCGGTTGCACTACTTGCTATATATACTCCAAGTGCCCAGGTACAGAATATATCATTGCGCATCAATTTTACATTTTTCATAACATCAAATTGGGACTGGCTGTTTTATTCAGTTCAGTCTTTTGACATTTTATCTTTTATATGGTGGGCAAAAGACCAAATTATATTACCATATTATGACATATTTTTCAATAGTTTGTTATGTATTTGTCGATAAAAAATTTTCATTGTCAATTTTTGTATCATTTCTGTGCTAAATTTTCAGGGAAGAGAAGTAATTCCCTCCGTGTACTTTTTATGTCCGGATAACTATTTGAATATGAAATTGGTAAGTATGAGGCTGGCTATAACGCCAATTAAATTGGTTAACAACGCACCTGCAAGGGTATATCTGGTTTTCTTAACTTTAGCTGTCATAAAGTATACACTCATGGTATAAAAAACTGTTTCCGTACAGCTCATAATAATAGAAGAAAGCCTTCCCAGGAAAGAATCCGGACCGTATTCCTTAAAAATGTCAAGTAACAGGCTGGTTGCCGCCGAGGAAGAGAAAAGTTTTACCGTAACTAGCGGTACAAGTTCAGATGGGAATTTAAGAAAATCCGTTGCTGGCTTCATAATATTTGCTAAGATATCAAGGGTACCGGAAGCCCTTAATATCCCAATAGCCACCATTAACCCAATCAATGTAGGCATAATATTCAATACTACCTTAAAGCCATCTTCCGCTCCTTTTGTAAATTCATGAAATACGGGAGCTTTCATTAGTAATCCAAAACCAACAATATAAAAAATGACAAACGGTATAATATAATCCGAGATATAAAGTAGAAATTTCATGTTTACCTCTCATTCTGCCCACTTACTTAGACTTACTTAATTTTCTGGCTGCAACGGAAAAAATAATACCGGCAATGGTAGATATGGTTGTAGCAACAAGCGCCGAACCTAATATTTCCGTAGGGCTGATAGACCCATACTGGCTTCGGTAAGCAATTATATTGACAGGTATTAATTGAAGAGAGGATATGTTTATTATGAGAAAGGTACACATGTCACAACTGGCAGTTTCGCCGTTTTTATTTAATTTTTGCAATTCTCCCATGGCTTTTAGCCCCATGGGGGTTGCCGCCCAGCCCAACCCTAATATATTTGCAATCATATTGGAAGCTATATACTCATTGGCCGGATGATCCTTAGGGATATCCGGAAATAATAAGCGCAGTATTGGATTTAGGGCTTTCGTTAAGGCATCCATAATTCCCGTAGCTTTTGCTACCTGCATAATACCGGTCCACAACGACATAATTCCCAACATGGTAATACATAATGTTATGGCTTCTTTGGCTGAATTTATGGAGGCTGTGCTTACATCATCAATTTTCCCGTTTAAAACGCCCACAATAATTCCTATTACAATCATGAAACCCCATAAATAATTTAACATAAGTAAGTCCTTTCACCTTTTCTTATTAATTACTATATTCTAACTTAATAAAATACATTACAACTAAGTAAATCAAATCTGCCTACCACTATTTTTTTTACTTTTTAATACTCTTTTTACAATATTTCCTATAAAATACTAAATAATTGCTAAAATATCATAATTAATTTATTGACTTATCAATTCTTGTATGCTATTTTATTAAAGTATTGTAGGAGGTACATATATGAAAAGCACAGGAATAGTAAGAAAATTGGATGAATTGGGAAGAATTACTCTCCCTATTGAGCTAAGAAGGACTTTAGGCGTAAGCGAAAGAGATCCTCTTGAAATTTTTGTTGATGAGGATAGAATCATATTAAAAAAATATGAACCTACCGATATCTTCAACGGTTCAAAAGATAATCTTTATGATTATTGCGGTAAGAAGATTTCGAAAGAATCTATCTTAGAACTTGCTAAATTAGCAGGTATTATTGAATAACATAAGCTCAAGGAAAGGGCCTGTCCAAAAGGACAGGCCCTTTAACTTTCCGTTTTTATTCCTTATTATCTAACAGCATCTGATATATTTCTCTCTTGGGGACTCCTCTGTCAACGGATACGGCTTTCATGGCTTCTTTCTTATCCATTCCTTTATTCAAGTATATATCCATGTGTTCCTGTATCGATAAGGCCATCCACTTATCCTGACCTTCTTTTTCGATCTCTTTTTGCAATTTTCCTTCTATAACAATTACACATTCTCCTTTGGGTTCCTGTTCGTTATAGTACTGGATTGCTCCTGATAAGGTTGTTTGAAAAGCAGTTTCGTATTTTTTGGTCAGTTCCCTGACTAAAGTCATTTTTCTATCACCTAAGGCTTCCAGTAATTCCTTTAAAGTTTTAACCAGCCTGTGAGGCGCTTCATATAAGATTATGGTTCTTGTCTCATTTTGTAATTCCTTTAAAATCAGCTGCTTTTCTTTTTTATCCATTGGCAGAAAAGCTTCAAAAGCAAACCGCCTGGTAGATAACCCGGATAGGGTAAGTGCCGTAATACAGGCTGAAGGTCCGGGAAGCGATGACACTTCAATTCCAGCCTCATATGCCATCTTAACCAATTCTTCTCCGGGATCGGATATACCCGGCGTCCCTGCATCGGTTATAAGTGCTATATTTAAACCTGCCCTCAGCTGTTCAATAAGATACTTTCCCTTTTCTATTTTGTTAAATTCATGATAACTGGTCATGGGTGTATTTATTTCAAAATGATTTAATAACTTAATACTGTGTCTTGTATCCTCTGCTGCAATCAGATCTGCTTCCTGTAAAGTACGTACAACACGATAGGTTATATCCTCCAGGTTACCAATGGGAGTGGCGCACAAAAATAATTTCCCTTCCATTTGACTATGCCTCGTTTCTTAAAATAAGTTAATATCCATAAATATCGTAAATTTCATCCGTATACACATTCTGTTCTTTATATACAATCAAAGGTGCCTCCACTTTAATCATGGAACCGCCGCCCTTAATACACTCTAACAGTACCATATTGGGTTCCTTATGAACAAAGGGATGTACCAGTTTCATCCGCTTAGGTTCCAGCTTATAAGCGGATAAGGTATTTATAATCTCCACCAGCCGAAAAGGGCGGTGTACCATATAAAATCTCCCTCCGGGTCTTAAAACCTTCGAAGCCTCTCTTACCACATCTTCCAGTGTACACAATAATTCATGCCTGGCGATGGCTTTTGGCAAATCCGGATTGGTAATACCATGATTATCGTTCATATAAGGGGGATTACTGGTTACCACATCAAAGGAGGCTAAACCAAATATCCCGGATGCCTCCTTTATATCGCCTGTAATAATATCTATTTTTGAATTAAGCCGGTTCATAGCAACACTTCTTCTTGCCATATCCGCACTTTCTTCCTGAATTTCCAGGCCGGTAAAATGTTTTCCTTCTGTTTTGGCTTCTAACAGAATAGGAATAATACCGGTTCCGGTTCCTAAATCCAATGCAGTTTCATTCTGCTTTACTTTAGCATAACCGGATAATAAAACAGCATCCATTCCAAAACAAAACTTATTCATATTCTGAATAATTTTATAACCATTTCTATGAAGTTCATCAATTCTTTCGTCTGCTTTTAGATTATCCTGCATATTTACACTCCCAATGAAAATGATGTAATTCGGCATCTCAAATAATGTAATTTCAGAGTTGAATTTTGCCAGGAGGGCAATAAAGCTATGAAATTCGTATTATTTGTTTGTATATTCAAAAATTAATAGCATTACAATTACCTGCTACATACATATAGGGCTGTTCTCAAACTCACCGGTTATATTACTTATAAAGTTGCACTTTTTAACTATTATAAGTAATACAAACTTGAAATTGCAACAGCCCTTACTAATTATAACCTGTATTGTTTATTATTCATCATCCAGATGAGATTTTACTTCTTTCATTTCAAGCATTTCCAACGCCCTTAATTCCTCATCTATCGCTATCTTTTCTTTTCGTTTTCTCGGTTTGAATTTTAAATCAGTGGTTTTATATTCCCTTACTTCCTTTTCGTCGTTTTCCAGGGTAACTATAACCTTAACTAACTGTTTTAATACCGTTACGCTTTGTACTTCACCTTTTAACCCATCGTTTGTAGTAACAAAGTCTCCTACATTGGGCAAGGTACTGTTTAGCTCTTCATATGCCTCTTCTTCGTTCTTTAGACAGCACATTAAACGTCCGCATACACCGGAAATCTTGGTAGGATTTAAGGACAGGTTCTGTTCTTTTGCCATTTTAATGGAGACAGGTGCAAACTCGGATAAATGGGTATGGCAGCATAAGGCTCTTCCGCAGATACCAATACCACCGACTACCTTGGTTTCATCCCTTACACCGATCTGCCGCAGTTCGATACGGGTTTTAAATACGGAAGCCAGGTCTTTTACCAATTCCCTGAAATCGATTCTTCCGTCAGCTGTAAAATAGAATAATACTTTATTATTATCAAAGGTATATTCCGAATCAATTAATTTCATCTCAAGCCCATGTTTTTGGATTTTTTCAAGGCAGATGGCAAAGGCTTCTTTCTCTTTAATTTTATTTTTATTTTCTATTTCATCATCCTCAGGTGTTGCAGTCCGTATAACCGGTTTTAAAGGCTGTATAATCCTGCTTTCTTCCACATCCCTGGGACCTATTACAACACGTCCGTACTCAACCCCCCTGGCTGTTTCAACAATAACATTATCGCCTTGCTTTATTTCATAACCGGCAGGATCAAAGAAATATATCTTACCTGCCCTTCGAAATCTTACGCCAATCACATTAATCATTACCGTTCTCCTTTATAGTAAATAACATTAATTCTATTGCTATATCAAAATTAACATTTGCATTTAATCGTATTTTAGCTTTTTCTATGGCTGTTATGATTTTCTCAATTCCTTCATAACTTTTTATATTTGCCTGTTTGGTTATATCCAAATATTCTTCTTTATATGTTAACAGATTCAGGTTCTTGGTTACTTTATACATTAATACGTCCCTGTACCAAAGAATCATTAAATCCAAGTAATCGTTTATATTGCCTTTATTCTCAGAAATCCTTTTCAAACCATCAATAATTTCATATAGTTCCATGTCATCAATATATTTCAAAAGATGAAGAACATCGTTTTTTATTTCAATAAATTCATCGGAAGAAGCATATTTAACAGCTTTACCCACATTGCCCTGTGCAAATACGGCACTTAATTCTGCCTGATAATCCGGTATTTTATATTCTTCCATAAGTAATTTCTTTATTAATTCCTTGTCAACCGCCTTACATTTAAGGGTAACACACCTGGATAAAATGGTGGGCAGCAATGCATTTAAATTATTGGTAAGTAATAGTATTACCGCATAGACCGGCGGCTCTTCAATCGTTTTAAGCAGAGCATTCTGCGCTGCTTCAGTCAGCTTTTCTGCTTCATCTATGATATATATTTTATAAGGGCTGCTATATGGTTTAATCTGAATGTCATTGTTAACCTGAATTCTGACATCGTCAACACCAATGCTGGCCTTTTCGTGAGTGATTCGTATTATATCCGGATGATTATTTGATGCTGCCTGTATGCAGGATTTGCATTTACCGCAGGCATCTGACTTGTCTTCCCTGTCTTCGCACTGCAGATTCATTGCAAAAGCGTTAGCAAGCAGATTCTTGCCCGCATTGTCTTCTCCAACGAAAATATAAGCGTGAGATACTTTCCCTGACTTAATTGCATCTTTTAAATGCTGTATTATCTGCTCATGTCCAACGATATGTTTAAAATCTATCATTAACAGCACCTCTCTTCCACTACGCAATAAGATCTAACAGCATACCTCTTATTTCATCTATTTTATTTAAAATAGTAATATTATCTTTTTCCTCCTTTATAAGTTCCATGGCCAATTCATCCAGGTTCTGGTCAATGAGTTTAATCATTCCGTATACACGGTGACGTCCTCTGCGATCCAGGAAATTCTCCCTGCTGAATTTGTGAGAGCGGTTTACGATTTCATTCATAAAATTTTTAATTAACTGACGATACCGTCTCATATCCCGGACATCCATATGTTTGGATAAACGTTTTCCCTGCTGGGTAATATCCTCCATCATAAGGTTTAGCCTCGCCTGTAATTCCTGTTCCTCAATATTGCTAATGAGGGTAAATTTAAAAGACCCGTCTGTTTCCGGAAGGGGCGCCTTTTGTTCTACTTGATTTACAATTGGTGTCTGGTTTACCTTAATATCCATATGAATCACCGCCTCACTTTATTTTGGTTTTTCGATTAGTATTCTATGACATCCCAATCAAATTAGGTAATTGCGAACAAGTTCGCAGCTTCTCACTACGCTTTCATTATATCATAAACAAAAATCGTGTTTATGATCTTGTTACTCCGCTCCGAAAGGAAACAAGTTTCCTTTCCTCACTACGCTTTCATTATAACATGAACAAAAAGCATGTTCATGTTCTTGTTACTCCGCTCGGTATTGCAAGCAAGCTTGCAATTCCTCACTACGCTTTCATTATATCATAGATTAATTATAATAAATAGAAAAATTTTATGGGTGTTTATTCTTCTCCGCAGGCCTGTTTTATGTCCTTAATTATCTTGTTAAGACAAATTTCAATGTCCTTATTTTCATAACGTTTTGTGATATTTAATTTATTTAAATTCTCTTCTGAGAAGTCCTCCTCATCGGCTAAATACCGCCTGCACATTTCTGCATACTTTGGGTTTTCCTGGCTTTGTTCCCTATGTAATGCCCTCTCTAAACGCAGCCCGTCTTCCACTTCAATATAGATAGGGACTACGGACTTCTCTCCGAAATAATTCCTTATCTGCTCATAGGTTACCAAGGTACCGATCATAATATAGTTGGAACGGCTCAGGTCAATCTGTCCGTCGTCGGCAGTAAAGTAATTCCAGATTCCATGAATGGTATGATACGCCCTGTGTTCAATAACTTTATTGTTTCGTTTTAACTCATTTAATTTCTCTTCATTAACAAAATAATATTCTATTCCCTCCGTCTCACCGTTTCGAATAGGACGGGTTGTATAACCTATTACGGATTTTAAACCCAGTGCTGCGGTCTCTTTTAATTTTTTGAAAATACTATCTTTTCCGGTAGCACTTTTCCCCATAACAACAAATAATTTGGACATACTATATTCCTTTCCCGTAGCTTATGTTTCATTTATAACTCTCTTAATTTAAAATAACTTTTACAAACTTGCCGGTATCGTCCAACCCCTGAATCGATAGTCCGTTCTTTTGATAACCGATTATTTTTAAAAGAAGTTCTCTGCTGATCTTCTCCCCGGGTACAAGCAAAGGTATCCCCGGTGGATAAAGGTTAATATATTCTGCTGTAATTCTTCCAATGCTGTCTGATAACAGAATAACTTCACTAGGCCTCTTATATGCATCATTGGATGATATTATTCTTTCCGGATATATGTATTTATCTGTATCATCAGCAGCTAGATTATCTTCCACCAAACAATATTCTTTATGTTGGCTATCTATTTCTAATAATGCATCTCCTAACCGCTTAAAACCCTCACGGGTATCTCCGATGCTAGTCATACCCAGAACATAATCCTTAGATACCATCTCCATCTGTATATGATATTGCTCTAACAGGCAGTTATATAAATCATTTCCATTTTTATCCAAACCCTTTACAGAAATAATAATTTTAGATGGATCAAATGCAAAAAAGCCCGAACTTTTAACCATATCACCGGTTAGTATTCTCATATATTTCAATCCTGTCATACGATCATAAAATAGGGCAAGCTGATTATAATATTCTTCAAACAATTCTTCCCTTTTTTCCTCAAGTAAAGTGATACATTGTTCAATTCCAGCCATTAATAGATAGGATGGACTGGAACTCTGAAATATAGCAAGGTATCTTTTGATTTCTTCAATATTTACCAGATTACTGTTAACATGGATTAATGCAGACTGAGTAAAGGCGGGCAATGTTTTATGAATGCTGTGGATAACTATATCAGCCCCCAGTCCGACGGAACCTTGGGGAAATCCGGGATGGAAGCCTAAATGAGCTCCATGGGCTTCGTCCACCATAAGAGGCACACCGTATTTATGCGTTATTTCTGCTATCGATTTTATATCCGATAGTATTCCTTCATAAGTAGGTGAAGTCAAAACTACCAGCTTAATATCCGGATGTTTTATCAACATCTCTTCTATTTTTTCAGGAAGAATTCCACCACTGATCCCAAATTGGGGCTCTGTCTGTGGATAAATATAAATCGGTTCCAATTCATTTAAATAAATCCCATGATATACCGACTTATGGGAGTTTCTCGCCACCAAAATCTTATCGCCTTTCTGTGTGCAGGCTGATATACCGGTTAATATTCCAGCCGTACTGCCGCCTACCAGATAACCGGTAAACCGGGAGTTATAAAGAGCAGCCGCCCGCTCCATTCCTTTTAAGAGGATTCCCTCAGTTTGGTGCAGATTATCAAAACCCTCAATCTCAGTAATATCGATGGAATATGGATTGACCATGGTAAGAAGTTCCTTATTTCTTTTATGTCCGGGCATATGCATGGGATAGTAATCCGACTCACTGTATTCTAATAATTTATCGTATAAATTCATATGCAATGACTTGCCTTTCTTTATTATTCGGTACTTTTTATGGTTTTATTAACCACTCCAAAGCTCCTCCTTAAGAACTATTTTTATTTTACATGGTAAAGTCTGTTTATTCAATCTTTTATTTAACCTTACACTTACCTTTTCTATAGTATGGCACCAAATAGTAAGTTCTTCCCTTTTTTATATTTATGTTTTATACTGTTAATAAAAATGATCAATTTTATTTACTTAGGATGCTGCACGTTTTCAACCTAAAAAATTTTAAACCCGCATAATTCCCGGCAAACTTCATTTGCGTAAAAATTAAAACGTCGGGTTTAAGGTAAAAGTGAAAGAAAATTTTAAAAAGAAAGGATGCCACATATGAATTCTTTCACATTTTTATATTGTGGCTATATCTCAGGCAGGCCTGTGATATGCAATAGGTGTAAATATGAAAGTTTTACTTATCAATGGAAGTCCTAAAATTCACGGATGTACTTATACTGCTTTACAGGAAATTGTAAAGGAATTAGAGAAAGAGAACATCGAAACAGAAATTTTTCATATCGGAAATAAACCGATCAGGGGCTGTATGGCCTGCGGTGGTTGTTATGACGGTTCCGGTAAATGTATTTACAATGACGACACCGTAAATATAGCATTAGAAAAAGCAAAAGAAGCAGATGGCTTTATCTTTGGGTCACCGGTTCATTATGCCGCAGCTTCCGGACAGATGACTTCCTTCTTAGACCGATTTTTTTATGCCGGAGACGGTTACCAGTACAAACCCGGTGCAGTGATTGTCAGCTGCCGCCGCGGCGGTTCCACTGCTGCTTTTGAACAACTGAATAAATATTTAACAATCTCCAGTATGCCTGTGGTTTCCTCTCAATACTGGAATATGGTTCACGGCAATACACCGGAAGAGGTTAAGAAAGATTTAGAGGGTATGCAGACTATGAGAACCATAGGCAAGAATATGGCTTGGCTTTTAAAATGTATCAAAGCCGGTAAAGAAGCCGGAATTTCACTCCCTGAAAGAGAAGAAAGAGTAGCTACAAATTTCATTCGCTAACTTTAATCCATGTGTACTCCTGCAATAGAGGGGTTTGATAAGACTTACAAGAAAGAGACTGTTGCAAATTCAAAATTTATCTTCCTTGGGAGAAATTCCAGGCCCAATCTCGATAAGTTTATTATGCAACAGCCCCTCTTGTATTTTCTAATTAACTATTAATTTTAACTAAAATACAATATTTTATCTTTTCCAAATCTTCTGTCAATCTCGTTCAAAAGCCACTCTTCCCCTTCATCCCTGCATTCTGTTTTATAACAATATTTACCCATACCTCTGCCTTTCATACGCTCTTTATCATATAATTCCATTGCTTCCGGAAAGGCTTCATTATTTATCTTTCTATGAATAAAACTATATGTCATAAAAATAATTTCTATAAACATCTGCTTCTGCATTTTCTCGGATAACCCGTCTTTTAATTGGTCTAACAGTTCCAGATATAACTCTTTCCAGTTGTCTAACAGAATGACAGGGGCAATCAATATACCTACTTTATAATCGGCTTCCGCCATTTTATTAATAGCTTCTATGCGATGTTTTAAGGATGCGGTGCCAACTTCTGCATTACTTATAATATATTGGGGATTCACCGACATTCGAAAAATAACCCGCCCCTGATGGGAAAGAGGAAGTAAAGGTTCCACCATATTAAATTTTGTTGGAAAGGTTAACTTTCCCTTTTTATTTTTTAGGAAATTTTCTATAGTCCAAGGCAGGTTTCCGGTAATGGTATTTTCCAGTACAAGATCACTGTTACTGCCGATTTCAAAGGTAAGTTCCTTTTCGCTTTTATTGGAGAAACGGATCAACCTGTCCAGCATCTGTTCCCGGTTTACAAAAAGCCTTAAATAAGAGCATTTATTATAGTTACAAACCAGATAACAATACAGGCACATTGCGGTACATCCTGAAGAAGTGTAGGGTATCAGATAATCCGAAACTTTATAATTTTCCGTATACTTATGTGTCTTACGTATGCCTATTATGAGCAATTGCTTCATTTTAGCAAATTCCGCATTTTCTTTTTTTCTTAATTCCTCAATATTGTTATGATTTTCAATTGGGTTCCATTCTATATCTTTCAATTGTTCTTTAAGCTGTTTACCGAGGGGAAAATTTAAAACCTCGGGTTCAAAATATATTTTATCCGGACGCATATTATTACCTCGTTTACAATTTTAATTACCTGAATCATTTACTAACCAAGCTGTTTATTTTATACGAATCATAGTTATTATGAATGAAATGTTCAATAATTATAATGTTTAAAAAAATTTTATCAAATAAGTTCCGGACTTATTAAGGCTTATAAAGTTTATATATTATGATTTCACTAGGAGATTACTGTTGATTACATCTCAAACTTCCATGGTTTTTGTTAATTCAGCAAGTTTACTTAATGTTTTCCAATTACGTACAGTTGCCGGCACATCCAGTCTATGAAGATTATTAGCAAGTTTTGAATTCCGAATACTGTTTTGGAATAATAGGTATATCTCTCTGCCTGCAATATAATATTTATCACTTTCACTTCTGTAAGCATCTAAACACCCGGTATTTTCTTTTAAGGGGTACGTGCCAAAAGTGCAACATAGAGACTCTCTGCTTCGGATAAGTTCTCTGCTTCTGCTATTTCATCCTGGGAGAAGGGGCAATTCAAAATAATTTGCTTAAACTCTTTAGATGTCCTTAGAATAACTTTAGCAGGAATTCCGAAAACCGCCTCTATCTCATGTTCAATTTTATCTGACAGGACTTCCTCCTTTTCATCTGATTTAAATAGAACATTTCCGCTTTGAATATATGTTTTTACATCACAAAGCCCAATTGCTTCAAATACTCGTTTCAAATCTGCCATCTTAATAATATTTTTTCCGCCTACGTTAATACCTCTTAATAATGCTAAATAAATAATCATATTGTAAACTCTCCATAGTTTGAAAACAAATCGTAGTAAATTGCGATTGTTCATTTACTACGATTTAAATATATAATTTTAGTATATAATTTCAGTATTAAAAATACTTTGAATATTTATACATAGTTATATTTGATTGGAGTGTCAAAAGCCATACAAAGAAACTCCATACGTCAATTTGCACTTCGGTACCTAACGTTAGCATGATACCGAATATAGTTCAATGAGTAACTGCGAAAGCGTGTTACGAGTGAATTCGTGTTTGTATCAAGCAATCAAGAAATAAAATTGTGGAAATTGACGAAGCCGTAATTTAAAATTGGCTTTTGACACTCGGATCATATTTTGAAATAAAACGCTTATTTCATGTATCCGCCCTTCATCGGCGATACCGCATGTTTGGCAAATATATTCAATACTCCGGATTTGTACTTCTCTTCCATCGGAGTCCATTGATGTTTACGTTCCTGTAATACTTTATCCACTTCTTTCAGGGAACAGCGTTTCCCGCCGATACCTACAATCTGTAAGATACGGTTTTCAATATCGATCTCAATTATATCGTTTTCCATAACCAATCCGATTGGCCCGCCCTCTGCTGCCTCAGGAGAAACATGACCTATCGCGGGACCTTTGGAAGCACCCGAAAAACGTCCGTCCGTTATTAACGCTATGGATTTGCCCAGTTCCGGATCTGAGGAAATAGCCTCTGTTGTATAAAACATCTCCGGCATACCGCTGCCTTTTGGTCCTTCATAACGGATCAGTACCGCATCACCCGGTTTAATCTGTTTATTTAAGATAGCAGATATGGCATCCTCTTCACAATTAAACGGTCTTGCCCTTAAAATTGCTTTATGCATCTCCTTAGGTACTGCAGAATGCTTAACAACAGAGCCCTCCGGTGCTAAATTACCCTTTAAGACAGCAATTGTTCCATCCGTACCGATGGGATTATGAAATGACCTGATAATATCTTCTTTTTTACGTCCTACTTTCTTAAGGTAGGAATAGCATTTGTCGTAGTATCCGTTTTTCTTTAAATCTTCCAGATTTTCACCTAAGGTTTTACCGGTTACCGTCATAACGTCCAAGTGAAGTTTATCTTTAATTTCTTCCATTATTGCAGGAACACCGCCGGCATAATAGAAATACTGAGCAGGCCACTTTCCTGCAGGGCGGATATCAAGCAGATAATGGGCGCCCCTGTGAAGGCGGTCAAAGCTTTCACTGTCCAGTTCTAATCCAAATTCTCTGGCGATGGACGGCATATGGAGCAGACAATTGGTGGAACCGGAGATAGCCGCATGAACCATTACCGCGTTTTCAAAGGATTTCATAGTAACCATATCTCTTGGTTTTAACCCTAATTTAGCAAGGTTTACAACCTGTCTTCCGGCTTCTATGGCATATGTATTCAGATCTTCACACATGGCAGGCATTAAGGCACTTCCGGGAAGCATAAGCCCCAAGGATTCCGCCATAATCTGCATACTGGAGGCCGTTCCCATAAAAGAGCAGGCTCCGCAGGAGGGACAGGCATTATGCTTATAGAAAGTTAATTTCTCTTCCGTAATTTCACCGCGCTGGTACATGGCGCTGTAAGTGCCGATCTGCTCTAAGGTAAGGAGGTCAGGACCTGCGTCCATAACACCTCCGGTTATCATAATAGAGGGAATATTAACTCTGCCGATTCCCATTAAGTGCGCCGGTACCCCTTTATCACAGCTGGCAACAAAAATACCGCCGTCAAAAGGTGTGGCACCTCCATGTATTTCAATCATATTGGCAATCATATCTCTGGAAACTAAAGAATAATTTATACCATCATGTCCCTGGGACATACCGTCACAAATATCTGTTGTAAAATATCTTGCGGCTTTTGCCCCCATTTCATTAACACCTTTTACCGCGCTGTCCACAAATTTTAATAAATGGGCACTTCCGGGATGGCTGTCACCAAAGGTGCTTTCAATCATAATCTGTGGTTTGGATAAATCCTCTACACTCCATCCCATTCCTCTGCGTAAAGGGTCCAGCTCCGGTGCAATTTTTCTTAGTTTTTGACTTGTTAAGTCTTCATTTTTAATCATACTACCTTTTCCTCCGGTAAACGTTTTATGTTGGTTATATCATGATATATGAATTGCAACTATTCAGGAATCCCTGGAAATTTAAGTTATTCGGGTTGTTTGATTTCAAAATATGCAGATACAGTACGGTACAAATAATACCTATATCATTTATTAAAAGCGCTTTCCAAAACAGTTGCTATGAATTCTTAGTTACCTTTTATTATAGCAGATTCATTAAAAATACAAAATGTTTTTCTGTATTTAATTTATCACCATGATTGAGTCTCAAAAACCAATTTTTAATTACAGTTCCGTTAATTTGCACCATTTATATTTTAACCATATGATGCAAACACAAGTTTCTTCATAACACGCTATCGCTTTGGATGAAGTGCAGAGCAAATTGACGAATAAAATTTATCTGTATGGCTTTTAACGCTCGAATCATAACCATATATTTAATTACACTTGTAAATTTTAATTTAACTGTTTCATCGTATCCACCAGATTTTTTTCATTGAGAAAAACACCTTTAAACTTTTCTAACTGAAAACGCCTTAAAAACCAGTCGCATTTACATAAAAATATATAATATATATTTAACCCGCAGCCGTTTAAGGTTTCAAAATTCCCCTGTCCTTTTGAGATGATCAAATCTGCGCTTTCCAGTTTTCCCCGTGCCGATTCCTCCATTTCCTCCAAATAAGTACCCGGTACATCCAAGCCGCTGCCCATAACCGGTACAAGCTCATCCAGTTTAATCAATTTAGCATCTTCTATTGTGGCATCATTTAATATTGGTTTTCCCCGCACGATTACGGTTATATTAAGCTTTGGATATAGTTCTTTAATAATTTTTATAAGCAGTTTATCCAGAACTATTTCACCGCAGTTATCAGTTAAATAAACCAACTCTTTTGCCTTACTCATATCCTTTAAAAAAGCTTCATACTCTGTTGCATTTATGTCTTCTTTATAAGCCGTATCAAGCAGTGTCTCTAATTTATTATTATCTACACTCCCCATTGCTCCAAAATCTATGTAATTTCCAACTCTTGCATATTTAATCGCTTCTAACAGCCTGTCCCCAGAAGCGGCAATTTTTTCGTTTATAGCCAGTTCTTTCTGTAACATAAGGTTATTATACTTTTCTTTTAACTCATCAAAGCTGTAAGAGGTTTTAAAAAATTCCAGATGAAGCCTGTTAATCCTGGCGGTAATTACAGGCGCCGCAAGGTCATCGGCGTCTAAGATAATTTTTAAAACATTTTTCATGTATTCTGCTTTTTTAGCTTCATCCTCATATTTTTCCACATTTTCCATTTGCCTTTTTATCATGCAATACATGCAGTAAGATCCAAGTTTCATATTGTTCCCTTTCCTCGTTATGCCTTATTTTGGATTTCCATATCATAAAGATGCCAGGTTTCCTCTTTATAAAGAAACGGTTCTTCCCGGAGCCTGACATCTGTGAAGCCAACTGCTTTATAACAACTATGGGCTGCTGTATTGGGAGCAAATACAACAAGGGTCACTTTTTTAACTTTTAAGATTTCAAATGCATAGTTTACTGCAAGCCCAACCATCTCTTTTCCGTAACCTTTTCCCCTGATATCGGGATTCATAATAATAAACCCAAAATGAATACTATCTTTCTCATAATCCGCATTTCTCATTAGTAAATGCCCTGCCGGTGTACCAGTCTCATCAATGGCTGTAAAGCTCCAGGCATTTTCTTCTTTATCATAAGTTTCTCTATATTCCATTAACTGTTCAGCGGTAAGGGGATAGGAAAATTGATTGGCACACCACATGGTAAAGATACGTTCCTCTTTGGCCCAATCTAATAAATATGGTATATCACTTATTTTAAACGGTCTTAAACGAAGCATATTGAAATTCCTTTCTTTTAAAAAGCAAAGACAAAACAATCTTAATTTTATTAAGATATTTCCCTTTGCTTTAAATTATTGTTATATGAGTATATTATTTTTCACACGTTTGCATATTTTCATTGTTAAGATAGATAGACTTCCGTCTCCTCGTTATGATAAAAGCGTATAATCGGCTCACGCAATTTAGAAGGGTAAAAAAGTACAGTTTTAAGATTGTCAATAGCTATCCACTCAAGTCCTACCTGGTTCCGGTCCCCTTGGATTTTAATATTTTTAATCTCGCCTATGTATTCACATAAAAATACCAGGTCCACTCTGTGAAAGGGTTCTCCATCAAGCCCTTCCACAACAAATTTCAGAGATTTGGGTTCTATCAGAATACCTGCTTCTTCGGCAACCTCCCTTTTTACCGCTTCCGTTAATAATTCTTCCGATTCCTGCCCGCCTCCCGGCATAACATAATAGATTTCCCCGTTATCATCAATTTTACTTACTAATATTTTACCATCTTTAATTATCAGCGCTTTGGCTGAATTCCTGATAGGCCTGTCCATATTTTTTTCCCCCATATATTAAATTTATATTAGGATTCGAGTGTCAAAAGCCCCTTTTAAATTATGGTTCGTCAAGCTGCACCGTTTTATTTTTTGATTACGTGTTACAGAATATCACGCTGATATAAGGGTGCAGCTGTGCAAATTAACGAATGTAACTATTTGTATGGCTTTTGACACCAATTACCTATAATTAACATATTAATAAAAACACTCAATCGTCTGTAGTACCGTATTAAAATCCATGAATGTGATATCCTTAAATTTATCCGTATTTAAACCTGTATTTAATACATTCATAAAATCCTCGAAATTATAAATAGGATTAAGCTTCTCATCGGTCAGATTTTCTTTAATCGTTCCGGCCTTGGCAATCAGACATTGATATTGATATTCTTTATTAATGTATTTCGTATTATTTTCCGGATGGGCATAGACGAAATGCTGGGTGGGTGTCAAGGCAATTAGATTTTCTAAATAATCCGCGATTTCCGGATGTTCGGAAACCGGGAAGATGTGATGTATTTGACTGGCCAGATCCAACATATGGCGTTCCTCATAAACCTCACTTTTACCGTCCCTGTACACATCATTGTATTGCCTGACAATCTTTTTGGCTTTTTGTATTTTATAATCAGCCATTTTATTATCCGGCTTTAATGTCGCTTCATATTCTTCCCTGGTTTTTTCTTTGGGTTTTTCTGAATAAAGGTCTCTCCAGTTTTTCTGATTATACATGAGCATATCCTGGGTGATAATGTCTTTTGACATGGAGCCTTTTACTGTACCAAATTTCCGGTATTTACATGCCAAGGGATTTAGAACTTTTATAAATATCCGGTTACATTCCACTTCCCCGTTAATGGGTGTATATTTTATGGTAAAATCAGAAAATCCCTTTTTCATACTTAAAAATGTATTCTTACCCGGTGCATCAAAGAAAGCTTCAAATAAATAATAAATGTCACTGTCTCTAAGAACTTTCTCTATATACAAACATAGAAATAAAAAGGCATTTCTTTCCCGTATGCTGATGTATTCCAGCACTTCCCGGTTCCCTACGGTATAATAATTTCTGCCGCTTCTGGTTTCGCAGTTTAAAATCTTACTATAACCAAGGAGTTTTATCGGTTGTCCGAACCATTTGTCATATTCATTCTGGGCCGCATGTTCCGGGTTTGGTTTACGAAAGATCTCCTGGACATTATCTATGGTATACGGACTGTGCCAAATGTCTCCTACCGCAAATTCTTTCTTATAATCCGACTTGGTATGTTCCAGTATACAGTCAGCGATTAAGGATATTACATCCATGGTACATTTTTGGTCAATCCATCTTGCATCATGACTTTTCCGTATATCATAATCATACTGATTCAAAAAGTCTTTTATTAACTCTTCACTCAATTTATGTCTTCCTCCTTAGCAAGCCTTCCGAACCAGAAGCAGCTGTTACTATCCACATTTAATGATCTGGTTTGATAATTTCTTGCTATTTTATAAAATTCCCTGTATTCCCCGGTGGAAAAATATTTCATTTGGCACTCCGTTAATTCAACCGGTTTTTTTGGAATTAATACGGCCACGGAACCGTTTACAATGATATCCGGTTTCATTTTGGTAACTCTGGGTTTATAGGTCATATTAGGTGTTAAGTATACACTCAAATCATTAAAATATTTATAGACCGCCAGTTTTTCTGCCTCTGTTTTGTCCATATAAGCATCATATCCTTCTATATCGAGGATTTCCGTCCCATCGTCACTGATATTTCTGGATTTTAAGATCCGTATCATATCCTTTTGTTTTTCTAAGGTACTGTTGGTATTGGTAATCTGCCTGTCCCGGAATACGGTGAATATATCAAATTCCATTTTCTTTGCTATTTTATCAAAAAAGGCATTCCTGTAAATAATCCAGTAAGGAAATCTATTATCAAAAATATAGTTTTGCTTTTGTTCCAGTTCAAGATTTAAGGTCAACGATTTAATTTTCGTCTTATGCGGTTTATTCCGCGTATTAACCAGGATACAGATGGTTTCCACCAAAACCCCTTTAAATCCATTTTCTCCGAAATCTATAATACAATCGACTCTTAGCTGCTCCAGCATTTTTCTTGTAGCTTCAAATTCAGGGGTGTTAAGTAGCGCCTTGGGTGTAATCATAGCAACGAAATCACTTGTCTGGATTGCCTTTTCCAGAAAAAATTCAAATAAATTAGTCGTTACCTTATTGACATTAAACTCAATATAATCTTTTACGTCAGTTGCTTTCATCTTCGTAAACGGCGGATTTCCGATGGTCAAATCATAATGTTTCTCCCGGTATTTAAGAGAATCCGTATTGATAAACTTTAAGTGAATATTCTCAGGGATTTCCATCTTCTCCAATAATAATTTAAGAATCTCCAAAGCATCTTTATCAATGTCCACCACATCAATATTAACTTTGTGGATACTTTCATATTTTTTAAAAATAAACGGGAGGAAATTTCCCACACCTACCGATGGCTCAATCACATTGATTTCTTCCTTTTCAAAATCCGGTAATTCTTTAAATATCTCATTTACGATAAATTTATTGGTAAAATAAGCCGAATTATTTTCCCTTTTTGAATTAACTAACTCAGCGATTCTGGCTAAGGTAGCATTTCCTAAATTTAATTCATTCTGCCTGATAAATTTCTTTAAATTGTTTATATCTTTTAGGTCATAGTTTAATATAATCTTATTGATTTCCTGAGCCGATAAATGGTTTTGTGTGATAAATTTCTTAATATTGCAGGCAATCTGATGGAATATTGTGGTAGGCACTGCTTCCCCGATACTTTGCCTGATATTGATTTCTTCTTTCTTAAGCAATGTCAATTTCTCATCAATGGATAGTTTGTTTAGTTCCTTAAGCTCCATGTCACACCACTTAAATTCATAGGGAATCGTCATCAGCTCCATTAATTCCCGTATAGTAAATACCCGGTCCTCTTCCGGATGTACCGTATTCTGGCTTGCTAACTGATCGTTTCTGGTGTGTATACAGGGCGCAACTTTACTCCACACCTGCCTGGTGTATTTATCTCCGTTTTTTCTTTGATTCTGAACGATGGTATTATCAATCACTTTATGAGGCCGTTTCTCAAGCTCTTCATTATCAAAGGCACTTTCTCCTTCTTTTAAATCATGAATCCACTGCCTCATTTCTTCCGGATAAGTCCTGAACTGATGATAGAAATCTTTCGGTGCAAATTGTCCCCATTTTAATTTTGGTAAATGACCGATGACGTCCTTTAATACTTTTTCTTGCTTGTAAGTTGGGAACAGTTCGACCGGGGCGATAAATTCTGCCAAATGTTTTTCAACTCCGATTACTACGGTCCTTGTCCTGGAGGAGTTGGAGCCATAATTCTTAAAGTTTAGAATTTGGTTCATAATGATATAGTCCGTTCCTAACTCTTCCGTTATAACCTGCCCTATGGCTTTAATACTGCCGTCCGGTGCCGTACACCCTGTTTTCCAGAACGCTGCTACATTTTCAAATAGAAAGAAACGGGGTTTAATTTTTTTAATGATTTCCACACTTTCAACCACTAAACTGTTTCTTACGATTTCATTTTCCGCTTTTTTATGATTGGCAACAGACATACCCTGGCAGGGAGGTGTCGCAATAACTACATCAACTTTGTCATTACCCTCGGATTCCCATTTCTTAATCTCGGCAAAGATTAATTCCTTGGTTTCTTCTTTTGTAATATCCCCTTCAATATAACCGCCTGGGTTTTTACATTTCTGATTAAGCTTTTGAATATTTAATCTCCGATGAATGAGTTCATTTGTCGCTATACACTCAAAACCTGCCTGCTTAAACCCATAGCAGCCTACCCCTGCAGATGAAAATAAGCTTATGTATGTTAACGTATTATTTGCTATCATTCTAATTACCTCTTTATTCAAGTTTTTATCCTTGTTGTTTTTAATGAGTATATATCTTCCTTTTAGCTATGTTTCTCCCTGCAAAGATATGTTCGATTTTTATGTTTCTATTATAGCAATTTTTTTCCCAATCAACAAGCTTGATTCTTATAAGCTAAAAATTACCGTTAAAATGGGTATTTAGCTGCTCAAGTAAGTGCTTCATTTGGTTTGAAATACTGGATATTGTGTGGAGCAAAAAATCAAACTTTTTTGTCTATAATTACATTATATTTTTATTTTCATTTTAACAAATTAAAAGCAGATAACCGATTTATATAATCCCCAAAACCGGTATCTGCTTCTCACCTTTTCTATTTACTTTTCATTTCTTTATAACTCATACGGCCCTCCGGCTTACATCAACTCCATTTTACTTTGTTTGGCGGAAGCCGGGGCCGAATTTTTCCACACAAAAAAGCCCCTACCCAGCAGCTCCTACGTCTGCCAAACAAGGACTTTACAGTGCGCCTCCAGGGGCTCGAACCCTGGACACCCTGATTAAGAGTCAGGTGCTCTACCAACTGAGCTAGAAGCGCTTACGTTATGTTTTGAACGCAAAAATCATTATACTTGATAGTTTATTAAATTGCAAGCATATTTTTAGTTTTTTTTAAGATTTTTTTATGAATTATAAAAATTATGACGTTTTTCTACTGCATACCTTATAATACTTTATGAAAATACAAGGTATTATTCTTAAATTAGTGTCTATAAACCGCTGCAAGAAAGGCCATGTTACGTCTTCCTATCTTTCCTTCCTTACCTATTTTTTATAGGCAAATATTGTGTTGCTAAACTCAATTGACATAGTTTCGTTTTACCGATCCTATGTCAATTGATCTCACTAAAACTTTATTTATATTGATCCAGTTTCTCAACAACTTTTGATTTTGGTACGGCGCCAACTATGGTATCCACTACTTCACCATTTTTTAGAATTAATAAGGTCGGTATGGACATAACCCTGTACTTGCTGCTGGTACCCTGAGCCTCATCCACATTAAGCTTGCCGACTTTAACTTTGCCCTCATACTCATTTGCTATTTCTTCAATAATCGGCGCCATCATCTTGCATGGTCCGCACCAGTCTGCATAAAAATCTACTAATACCGGCATTTCTGATTTAAGTACCTCTGATTCGAAGTTTTCATCTGTAAATTTTAATTCCATTGTCTTTCCTCCTTTGATTAACAATCTGATTTATTTTAACTCTTCCTGTTATATAGAATGCCTCAGGCAAACCAGAATATGCACCATGATATCATGGCTAAATTTATCATTTTTTAGGTTTCTGTTTACCTTTGGTAATTAAACCTGCTACTTCATCCCAGGAACGTTTTATACGTATCGCTTTTTTATTCAGTTCAACATTACCGCCCAAAGCTTTCGAAAGCTGCGTTTTAAATGAATTTTTCATGCCATCTCACCCGAATCTTCCTTTTGTTATAATCATTATATGAAATGGCATAGTATTCCTCTACTTCTTTCTGACTTATCGGTATGCTACCAATCTGTGAATGGGATTTCCCATGGATGAGAACTTTTCTTCATATTCGGTTTTAACGTTACCTATAGCATATTCACTATGGTGTAAATCATAGGTATAATTACGTAATTTCCAGCCCGCTATTTCCACCTGTTCCAGGGAAAAATCAAATAAAACGCGGTTATCCGTCTTAAAAATAACTTCTCCGTCTGATTTTAAGAATTTATCGTATCTGGCTAAAAATTCTTTTGAAGTAAGTCTTCTCTTTGCATGACGGTCTTTCGGCCAGGGATCGGAAAAGTTTAAGTAGATTCTATCTATCTCGTTTTCATCAAATATATCGTTAATATATTCTGCATCAAATCGTATCAGCCATAGATTATTGAATTCCATTTCTTTCCTTTTTTCAACGGCACGGATTAAAACACTGGAGTATTTTTCAATACCGATATAATTAATATCCGGGTTAGCAAGTGCCAGCTGAACTAGAAATTTTCCTTTACCCATACCAATTTCTATATGAATAGGGTTATCATTACCGAAAAATTCATTCCATTTACCCTTTAAATTTTCAGGATCATGCACCACATATTCATTGGATGCTATTACTTCCCTGGAACCGGTTACATTCCTTAATCTCATAAAATTCCCATACCTTTCAATTAAAATTGTATTTAGGATTCGAGGGTCAAACGCCCAATTTAGTATTTTAAATGAATACGAGCGTATCTATATTCATTATACCTATAATTAAAGGGCTTTTGACACTCGAATTCTATTTAGACAATCACGAAACATTATTATTGCTTCTATATACCATACCGTTACTGCAATTTCAGATCCAAATCTGTACTATAGGGCAACTGATACTATAAACAGGTATCAATTGCATGATATATTCGGAAAACTATAATTTCCTAATTACCTAAAAATTCTATTATAAAGGGATAAAAACTGCTTTTACCCTAAAATGAAAGATGAAATACCGTTTTACATTATAACATAGAGTTGGAGAAAAACAATTAAAATATTAATTTGTGCAATTTGGCTATGGTAATTTCAAGGAAATATAGTAATATATATACATATCTATAAAATTGTTATATTTTGAATGTTTTACTTACTTTAGACTTAATAGGAGTAAGAGTGAAGGAATATTTGAAAAAGGAAGATTCCCATGTGAATTCTTTCACTCACTCTTTTTTATTTTTTAGCAGTATCACAGGCAGGCCTGCGATCTGTGTGATGGGTGACAAATATGGAAAAAGTAATTAATCTATTATATGATATTGAAGAAAAAGCTAATCAAATCGTCAAACGGGCTAATGAAGAAAAATCAAAATTACATGAAAAACTGCAAAAAGATATGGAAGCACTGGATAAAAAATTAGCTGATGATAATACCCTGAAGCTGGAAATATTAAAAATCCAGGCAGGAAAAGAATTAAATCAGGAAATGCAGTCCTTAACCGGCGATTGTTTGAAACATATCACTCTTATGGAAGAAAATTATCAAAAGAATCACACCGAACTTACAGATAAAATAGTTAAGGAAATTATCAGTTCATAAAGTCAGGAGGTATCTGATGGGTAATTTATTATCTTACAGCGGAATTGTTACCAAAATTAGGGCAATGCAGGCAAACCTTATAAGTTCCGAGGATTATCAGGCAATTGCCGATTTGGAATCGACTTCGGAATTTATTGCATTTCTTAAGAACCATCCCGGATACCGGGAAATATTTTATCATTATGATGAACATGTGTTACACCGTGGACAGGCAGAAAAGGTTTTTATTAATGGTTTATATCAGGATTTTTCTAAAATATATGAGTTTGCAGATCCGGAACAAAGAAATGATTTAAATTTTATTTTCTTTCGTTATGAGGTTGATGTATTAAAATCCTGTATGCAAATGATCTATACGAAAGTGAATGATTACAATTTAGATATATTTGCTCCCTTTTTTAACCGACATTCCAGTATAGATGTTAAAGCTTTGGCTTCCTCCCAAACCATAGATGAATATATAAATCATTTAAGAGCTACTCCGTATTATTCTCTGCTATATAACTTATCCAATGCCTCTGCTGCAACCCCTTTCGATTATCAGATGCAGCTGGATATCTATTATTATAAAAAAGTATGGCAATTAAAAGATAAACGACTAAACGGTGATAACCGTTTGGCATTTACTCAACGGCTGGGCTCTGAAATTGACCTGCTTAACATCCTGTGGTTATATCGTTCTAAAAAGTATTTTAATGTTCGCTCTGCCGACTCTTATGCCTATGTTATACCAATAACATATAAACTTACCAAAGAAAAATTAGTACAGCTTACGGAATCAGCGTCTATCGATGAATTTATCGCAGTAATTAAAACAACATATTATGAACATCTTATATCATCCCTGGAAGATGGTTCTATCGAAAATACCTGCCAGAAGTTGATAACTAAAATATATAAAGATAATACGTCCCTGTACCCTGCTTCCATGTCACCGGTTCATTATTACTTACATCTGAAGCAAATGGAAGTCCGCCGGCTGATTACCGCACTGGAATGTATCCGGTATAAGCTCGGCCCTCAGGATATATTAAAATATGTTCTGGCTTAGTTTTAAGGAGGTAAGAGAATGGTTGAAAAAATGAAATTTTTAAGCATTACCGGGCCAAAAAGTGATTTTGACCGAGTGGTAAATGTTTATCTGGGTAAATATGAAATTCATTTGGAGAATGCTTTATCCGAGCTCAAATCTGTTCATGACTTAAAACCTTTTATTGAGATAAATCCTTATAAGGATGTACTTCTTAAAGCAGAAGATCTTGTAGATAAATTAGATAAAAAAGCTTCCGCTTCCGTTAACAATTTATCACCCGGTGCCGCCTCTGATTTAATTTATTCCCTTACGGCTGAACTGGAGGAGCTGGAAAAAAGGAAAAATGAATTAAAGGAGGAAAGGGAACATCTTAGGGATTTGCTGTCGAAGATAATCCCTTTCCGGCACCTGGATTATGAGATAAATAAAATTCTGAATTTTAAATTTACGAAATTCCGTTTCGGCAGAATTTCCCACGAATATTTTAATAAGTTCTCCAGGTATGTATATGATAATTTAACTACCCTTTTTTTTGAATGTGACAGCGACGCAGAATACATATGGGGAGTATATTTTGTTCCTGCTGCCTATTCCGTTAAGATAGATGCCATCTATTCCTCTCTGCATTTTGAGAGAATTTATCTTCCGGCCGAATACGAGGGAACGCCGGAAGAAGCTTATAAATTAATATCAAATAAGCTGGATACGGTTCTTGATAAGATTAAAGAAATATCCGCACAGGAAAAAGAAAAGCTGGTGAATCAATCAAATGATATCCTTTTGGCATATGATACCTTAAGTACTTTTTCAAAGAATTTTGATGTAAGGAAATTAGCCGCCTGCACCAAATCCTCCGACAGTGACTTATTTTATTTTATCTTGTGCGGCTGGATGACGGAGGATAACACCAGTTCTTTCTTAAAAGAAATTGAAAATGATCCCAGCGTTTATTGCCTGTCGGAAGATAATCATGAAAGCATGACGACTAAACCTCCCACAAAGCTAAAGAACCACCGGCTTTTCAAACCTTTTGAAATGTTTATTCAAATGTATGGCTTACCTGCTTATAACGAAATTGACCCTACTTCTTTCGTAGCTATTACCTATTCCCTGCTTTTTGGCATTATGTTCGGGGACGTGGGACAAGGACTTTGTCTTGTTATCGGCGGAACGCTCATTTATAAAATTAAGAAAATGAACCTGGCGGCGATTATAGCCACCGCCGGAATTTTTTCTACTATTATGGGTTTTTTGTATGGAAGTATTTTTGGTTTTGAAGATGTTATTCCCCACCTTTGGTTAAATCCAATGGATAACGTTATGACCGTCCTGATGGCTGCCGTTGGTTTTGGGGTAGTTTTAATCTTAATTTCAATGATACTGAATATAATAAACGGCATAAAAGCAAAAGATACCGAAAAAATATTCTTCGATACCAATGGTGTTGCGGGCCTTGTATTTTACGGTGCGGCCATAACCTGTGCCCTTCTATTATTTACCGGCAAAACCCTCCCCGCGGCCATTATTTTAATTCTGTTTTTTGCCATACCGTTACTGCTTATCTTTTTCAGGGAACCCCTATCCCATATTATTGAAAAGAAAACGAAAATATTTCCGGATAATAAGGTCATGTTTTTTGTAGAATCCTTATTTGAATTATTTGAAATACTATTAAGTTATGTAACTAACTCTATTTCTTTCCTTAGGGTAGGTGCATTTGCTTTAAGCCATGCGGCTATGATGGGGTGGTTATGTTATTAGCAAATGCCGAATCTGCCAATCCGAATATTTTTGTTTTAGTATTAGGCAATGCTTTTGTAGCCGGAATGGAAGGCCTGATTGTTGGAATCCAGGTTCTGCGTCTGGAATATTATGAAATGTTCAGCCGTTTTTATAACGGAAACGGCAAGGTTTTTAAACCATATAAAAATAAATAATTGGGAATTGAGTATCAAAAGGCCATTTTATTGTTTCAAATGAATACAAGCGTATCCATTTCAATTCATTATTAAATATAATTTACCATACAACTATTACAGGAGGAGTTTATTATGTTGCTAAAAATAACTTTAATTGCAGCTCTGATTTTAAGCATTCTGATTCCGTTCGGAGCATTTTTACTTGGTGAAAAGAAAAAGGGTAATTTAAAAGCGGCACTTGCCTGCAATGCCTTATTCTTCTTTGGCTCATTAATAATCGCTGATATTTTATTATGGAACGGTCAGGTTTTAGCCGCGGATTCCGGAGCGGTTACTTCTGCTTCCTCTGAGGGATGGAGATATATGGCTGCTGCACTTGCCACAGGTTTATCCTGTATCGGCGGCGGTATCGCTGTTGCTTCTGCTGCTTCTGCTGCCTTAGGGGCGATGAGTGAGGATTCCAGTATTATGGGTAAAGCCCTGATCTTTGTTGCATTGGCGGAAGGAATTGCTCTTTACGGATTAATTGTTTCTTTTACCATTTTAGGTTAGGCCTTAAGGAGGGAATCCAATGCGTATGTTTCTCATCAGTGATAATGTGGATACCTATACCGGAATGCGCCTTGCCGGCGTGAACGGTGTAGTAATACATTCAAGAGATCATTTAAAACAGCAGCTGGATACTGTTTTAGCAGATAAGACCATCGGAGTTGTATTAATTACGGAAAAGCTAAGTGCGGAGTTTCCGGATATCATTAACGATGTAAAATTAAATCGTAAACTGCCGTTGATCGTTGAGATACCAGACCGGCACGGAACCGGCAGGAAACCCGATTTCATTACATCTTACGTTAATGAAGCTATAGGCATAAAAATATCTGACCCCAAAGGCCGCTGAAACAACCTAAGTAAAAATTTAAGTGAGGTGGGTTCATATGACTTTAGATGAAAAACTGGACCAGTTCTATCATGCCGCTATTGAAAGCGCTACAAATCAAAATATTCAGATAGTTGAAGAATATAAGAAATCACTTCAGGAAATCTATGATGAATATAAAAAAGAAGCTGAAAGAAAAGCCGACGCTCTTTACCGGGGTGAATCCGAAAAGCTGCTGCAGGAGAAAAACCGTACGCTTTCAACGGAAGCTATAAAGCTGAAACGAAAAATCAGTGACAAATCTGCTGAACTATCGGAAAAATTGTTTATGGAAGCGTCTGAGAAACTAAAAAGTTTCATAACTTCCCCCGATTATTTTATTCTTCTTTGCAATCAGATAATGGGAGCCGTGGATTATGCCAATGGAGAAGATATGACTATTTATATTAATCCCTCGGATGAGGGTTTAAAAGCTTCCTTAGAGGAAAAAACGAAAACCTCCTTAACAATCAGCACCAGAGATTTTATGGGAGGTATCAGGGCCGTCATCCATGGTAGAAATATATTAATTGACAATTCATTTTTAACTAAATTAGAAGAACTGAAAAGCTCATATATAATTCAATAATTGGCACTTATTCGTAATTGCCTAATTAAGCCAAATATGTAATTGCGAAATTATCTAGTTTTCTGAATATACCATACAATTTATACGAATTTCAGAGCTTCAGTTGCCTATGGGCAAAATTCAGCTCTGAAATTGTATTAATTGCATGGTAAATAGATGCAATAATGGTGTTTCGCAATTAGCTAAGTAAACCTAATAAGGAAAGGAGATTTTCCATTTATGATTAATACGGGCATAATATTCGGTATAAACGGTCCAATTATATATGTAGCTGGGAATCAGGGCTTTAAAATGGGGGAAATGGTTCTGGTAGGTAAGCAAAAATTAGTGGGTGAAGTAATTGGGCTTACGAAAAAAGAAACAACCATTCAGGTATATGAAGAAACCTCAGGATTAAAACCTGGAGAGGAAGTGACCTCTACCGGCGCCGCCGTATCCGTAACCCTTGCCCCGGGAATTATCAGTAATATCTTTGATGGTATAGAACGCCCTTTAAAGGAAATTCAATCACGCTCCGGCGCTTATATAACACGTGGAATCAGTGTGGAACCCCTGGATATCAATAAACTGTGGGATGTCCATATTACCGTTAAATCAGGAGATGAGCTGTATGGAGGCAGTATTATAGCAGAAGTGCCTGAAACTCCCGCGATACTGCATAAATCCATGGTTCCTCCGGGAATATCGGGTATTGTTACAAATGTTGTATCGGATGGCAAATACACCATTAACGATCCTATTATTACATTAAAAGATTTCTCAGGAGAGGAAAGGGTATTAACTTTGGCACAAAAATGGCCAATCCGTATTCCAAGGCCCGTAAATAAGCGTTTTTCATCTGACAGGCCTTTAATAACTGGTCAGCGTATTCTGGATACCTTGTTTCCCATAGCAAAAGGGGGAACCGCTGCCATACCGGGCGGATTTGGCACGGGAAAAACCATGACACAGCACCAACTGGCCAAATGGTCTGATGCGGATATTATTATATACATTGGATGCGGAGAGCGTGGTAATGAAATGACTGAAGTTTTGGAAGATTTCTCAAAGCTTGTCGATCCCAAATCAGGTAATCCTCTCCTTGACCGGACCACCCTCATCGCCAATACCTCCAATATGCCTGTCGCCGCGCGGGAAGCCAGTATCTATACCGGTATTACTCTGGCTGAATATTACCGTGACATGGGTTATCATGTAGCAATCATGGCTGATTCCACCTCCCGCTGGGCTGAGGCCTTGAGGGAATTATCCGGCCGCTTGGAAGAGATGCCCGCGGAAGAAGGATTTCCGGCTTATTTAGCCTCCCGTTTATCCGGTTTTTATGAAAGGGCAGGTTTTATGGAGAATTTAAACGGAACGGAGGGCAGTGTCTCCATTATAGGCGCCGTATCTCCCCAAGGTGGTGATTTTTCGGAACCGGTTACCCAGAATACCAAGCGGTTTGTCCGTTGTTTCTGGGCACTTGATAAATCTTTGGCATATGCCAGACATTTTCCGGCAATTCAGTGGCTTACCAGTTACAGTGAATATTTATCCGATCTTTCCCCCTGGTATACGGCAAATGTAGGAAGTGACTTTGTAGACTGCAGAAATCAGCTGTTAAGTATCTTAACCCAGGAAAGCCAGCTGAATGAAATCGTTAAATTAATCGGCAGCGACGTACTACCGGATGACCAGAAACTCATATTGGAAATTGCAAGAGTCATTCGTTTAGGTTTTGTACAGCAGAACGCTTATCACCCTTCCGATACCTTTGTACCTTTAACAAAACAGCTTAAAATGATGCAGACCATATTATATTTGTATACGAAAACGAAACAGCTAATTGCTATGAATATGCCTATGTCCGTTTTAAAACAGGAGGATATTTTCGAAAAGATTATTTCGATCAAATATGATGTGGCAAATGATGAGTTGGATAAATTTGATCATTACAGAGTTATGATTGATGAATTTTATCAACAAGTCTTACTTAAAAATGCGTAAGGAGGACTCCTATGTCAATTGAATATCTGGGACTTAGTGAAATTAACGGTCCCTTAATTGCCTTGGAGGGGATTCGGGATGCATCCTATGATGAAATCGTAGAATTATCCGTAGAAGGTAAGAAAAAAATAGGCAGAATTATAGAAGTATATGAAGATAAAGCCGTAATACAGGTGTTTCAGGGAACGGAGGATATGTCCTTAAATAATACTCATACAAAATTAACCGGACATCCAATGGAGTTGTCTCTTTCGGAGGATATTTTAGGCCGTATTTTTAACGGGGTTGGCCAGCCGATTGACGGTCTGGGTAATATCATCTCCGAGCTAAAGCGTGATGTAAACGGCCAGCCTCTAAATCCCTGTGCCAGAGAATATCCACGAAACTATATTAAAACAGGTATATCTGCCATAGATTGCCTTACAACTTTAATCCGTGGACAAAAACTCCCCATTTTTTCAGGTAATGGCCTTCCCCACGACCAGCTTGCAGCCCAGATAGTCAGGCAGGCTTCCCTTGGCGGAAGCAGTGATGAGGAATTTGCTATTGTTTTTGCAGCAATGGGTGTTAAGCATGATGTGGCAGATTTTTTCCGCCGTACTTTTGAAGAAAGCGGAGCAAGTTCCCATGTGGTCATGTATTTAAATCTTGCCAATGATCCGGTGATAGAACGTTTAATTACTCCCAGAGTGGCTTTAACGGCCGCAGAATATCTGGCCTTCGAAAAAGGAAAACATATCCTGGTTATTTTAACGGACGTTACCTCCTTTGCAGAGGCTATGCGCGAGGTATCTTCTTCCAAAGGAGAGATCCCCAGCAGAAAGGGTTACCCCGGTTATTTATACAGCGAACTTGCTACTCTGTATGAACGTGCCGGAATTGTCAGGGGTTCTAAGGGCTCCGTTACTCAGATACCCATTCTCACCATGCCAAATGATGATATAACACACCCCATTCCTGACCTTACCGGGTACATCACCGAAGGACAAATTGTTTTGGACCGTACCTTACATCAAAAAGCTGTATACCCTCCCATTAGTATTCTCCCCTCTCTATCCCGTCTAATGAAAGACGGCATAGGGCAAGGATATACAAGGGAAGACCATCAGGATCTGGCCAATCAGCTGTTTTCTTCCTATGCCCGGGTTGGAGAAGCCAGAAATTTGGCAAGCGTTATCGGCGAAGATGAACTATCTCCCGTTGATAAAAAATATCTTAAATTCGGTGCCGACCTGGAACAGGAATTTATTGCCCAGAGCCGGGATGAAGACCGTTCTATCCTTGATACCTTAAATAAAGGCTGGAAGCTGTTATCCATTTTGCCAAGAGAAGAATTAGACCGTGTTGATACAAAGATTTTAGATCAATATTATCATCTTTCTGCGGAAGTATTGTCAGAAAATGAATAACAAGATAATTGCGAAACAAGATATTTAAAGGAGATTTCTATGGATCCTAATAATTTTCCTACCAAGGGTAACTTAATATTAGCTAAAAACTCCTTATCTCTGGCAAAACAAGGTTATGAACTGATGGATAAGAAACGTAATATATTAATCCGCGAATTATTGGAATTAATTGATAAGGCCAAGAATATACAATCGGAAATTGATATTACTTTTAACGCTGCTTACCAGGCACTGCAGCGGGCTAATATTGAAATGGGTATACGTAATGTAGAAGATTTAAGCAGCACTATACCTGAGGAGACTTCCATTCTCATTAAGCAGCGGAGTATTATGGGAACCGATATTCCTTTGGTGGAGTTTAATAAACCAGATAATAAACCGACTTATTCTTTCTATAATACCAGGATATCTTTAGATGAAGCTACCAGTCATTTTATCAAAGTGAAAGAGCTGACTTTACGGCTGGCTATGATAGAGAATTCTGCTTATCGGCTGGCTGCTAATATAAAGAAAACCCAAAAGCGGGCTAATGCATTGAAAAATATAACCATTCCATATTTTACTGAATTAGCCAGAGATATTCAAAACTCATTAGAGGAACGGGAAAGGGAGGAATTTACCAGATTAAAAGTAATAAAACATAGACGTATGACAAGTTAATGCTACTATAATTACCAGTATGCAAACATAATATCTGAAAATAACCCAGTCAGGGGAGATACAAACAAATTTACCTTTCAGAGCTGCAGTTGTATTTACAACCTGGTAATTTTATAGTAAAATGAAAAGAATAAATTACTTATACCAGAGAAGAATACGGTGCATATATGAATAATAATGAGCTTTCCAAACATGCGGTACTTAGTTTATGGATTAAAGAGAATATCGCTGATAATACCTTTAAAATAGGAGATAAAATTCCGTCTGAGAATGAACTGGCTTCCCGGTTTATGATCAGCCGTCAGACAGTCAGACAGGCAATTGGTACACTGGTAGCTGAGGGTATCCTCATCAGGGAACACGGAAGAGGAACTTATGTTAATTTTCCGGGTAAAAAAGAACCTGCTGATAAAACCAAAAGAATTGGTGTTATTACTACCTATTTGGATGATTATGTTTTTCCAAGCATTATCCACGGAATTGAAGAAGTCTTAACAGACGGCGGTTATACCATGTCTCTTGGAATAACACACAATAAACCCTCGGATGAGGAAAATTGCCTGATTCAGATGATGCAGAGCGGAGTGGATGCTTTCATCGTAGAAGGTACGAAATCAGCCCTTCCAAACTTCAATAAACGTCTTTACGAGCAGATAAAAGAAAAAAATATTCCTACCGTATTTATTAACGGTTACTACACCGGTTATAATGATTCTTATATTATATTGGATGATGTAAAAGCCGGTGAAATGGTAGCAGATGTTTTAATTCAAAACGGCCATAAATATATAGGAGGTTTTTACAAATCAGACGACTTTCAGGGAATCAGGCGTTATGAAGGCTTATTAAAAGCGCTGAAAAAGAATAATCTTACCATAAATGATACTTCTATTATATGGTATACCACAGAAGACTATAAATATTACTTTGAAGGAACGATGGATCATATTATTTTGAACCGGCTTTCTGAGGTTACTTCCGTAGTTTGTTATAATGATCTGGTTGCTGCCTCCTTAATACGTCTCTTAAAGCGCAACGGCAAAAATGTTCCTGAGGATATCTCCGTGGTTAGTTTTGATGACTCTTTTTTATCCAAACAAATGGTTTTTAATCTAACCTCTATTGTTTACCCTGCAAAAAAAGTGGGAAAGAAAGCCGCACAAATTATATTGCAGCAGCTAAATGTATCGAAAAAACCGGAACATGTGGTATTTGAACCTATTTTAAAAATCCGGGATTCCGTTAAAAAATTGTAATTTATATTACTTGCTTTTTCAGGTGTTTTCATATACAATTAAAATACATTAACTTGTACGTACATCTTTACCTGCGTACTCTGTGACTTTATTTACAAGGAGCTTCATAACTCCTTAAAAAACAATATTTATTTTATTTAGGAGGTAATTATATATGCCAAAGTATTCAATTGGTGTAGATTTTGGAACATTATCCGGGCGGGCATTACTGGTTAATGTGGAAACTGGGGAAGAATTAGCGGATGCAACCTACGAATATCCCATGGAGTAATGGATGAAACATTACCGGATGGCAGGAAGCTGCCTCCTGACTGGGCACTTCAGCATCCTGCCGATTATCTGGATGTATTTGGGGTTACCATACCTGCCGTATTAAAACAATCCGGTGTATCAGCGGAAGATATTATCGGTGTTGGTATTGATTTCACTGCTTGTACCATTCTTCCGGTTAAGGCTGACGGAACCCCACTTTGCCTGCTGGATAAATACAAAGGTGACCCTCATGCCTATATAAAATTATGGAAACATCATGCCGCACAGGATAAAGCAAATAAGTTAAATCAGATTGCAACCGATATGGAACAGGATTGGTTAGCCAGATATGGCGGAAAGATTTCTTCGGAATGGATGTTTCCAAAAATCTGGCAGATTTTAGACGAAGCCCCTTATATCTATGAAGAAGCTGACTTCTTTATGGAAGCAGCCGATTGGGTTATCTGGCAATTAACCGGTGTACAGACAAGAAACTCCTGTACCGCAGGTTATAAAGCAATGTGGCATAAGCAAAATGGTTATCCGGATAAATCATTTTTTAAAGCTTTGGATCCCAGACTGGAAAATGTAGTTGAAGATAAATTGAACTGTCCGATTACTCCGCTTGGTTCAAAAGCCGGAGAAATTACGGAAAAAGCGGCAAAGCTTACCGGATTAAAAGTTGGTACTGCAGTAGCCGTTGCCAATGTAGATGCTCATGTTACCGTACCAGCCGTTACAATAGACGGCCCCGGAAAATTACTGGCTATTATGGGTACCTCTACCTGCCACATCTTATTAAGTAATGAAGAACATAACGTTCCTGGTATGTGCGGTGTTGTAGAAGACGGCGTATGCCCTGGTTTCTTTGGTTATGAAGCAGGTCAGTCCTGCGTAGGTGACCATTTCGCCTGGTTCGTTGAAAATTGTGTAAGTAAAGAATATTATGATGCGGCTAAAGAGGAAGGCCTTAATATTCATCAGTATTTGACCCAAAAAGCAGAACAATTAAAGCCAGGACAAAGCGGCTTAGTTGCACTTGATTGGTGGAATGGCAACCGTTCCGTATTAGTTGACGTGGATTTAACCGGTATGATTTTAGGTATGACTCTTCAGACGAAACCGGAGGAAATGTACCGCGCTTTAATTGAAGCAACTGCATATGGAACCAGAAAAATTATAGAGACATTCCGTGCAAATGGTGTACCGGTAGATGAATTTTACGCATCCGGCGGAATTTCCCTTAAAAATCCTATGGCGATGCAGATTTATGCCGATATTATCCAGATACCTATTAAAATTGGCGGAACAACCCAGGGTCCTGCTCTTGGCAGCGCAATCTTCGGTGCTGTTGCAGCCGGTTCGGAAAAAGGCGGATATGATGATGTCTTTAAAGCAGGCAGTGTAATGGGTAAACTTCGCGATACCATTTATACTCCAATTCCGGAGAATGCTAAAGTTTACGATTTATTATACGCTGAGTATTCCAAATTACATGATTATTTCGGCCGTGGAGAAAATGATGTAATGAAACGGTTAAAAGAGATTAAAAAACAACAGAGTATTTAAATAATATAAAACCGGATAAACATACCCCATGTTTAACCGGTTTTATGTTAATAATCTTATATGGCATCCTGAAATGTAAGTACTAAACTATTACATAAATAATGCGTAAAAAACGCGATTAAGGAGGTTTGATTTATGTCAGCAATGAAACGTTATGAATTCTGGTTTATTACAGGTTCCCAGCATCTTTACGGCCCGGAGACTCTGAAAGCGGTAGCTTCCCACTCCCAGGTAATTGCAGAAGGTTTAAATGATTCCGGTGTTATACCTTGTTCCGTAATTTATAAACCCATTGTTACCACTCCGGATGAGATTACGAAAGTAATCAAAGAAGCAAACTATGATGAAAAATGCGCCGGTATCATTACCTGGATGCACACTTTTTCCCCTTCTAAAATGTGGATTAACGGATTATCCATTTTAGAAAAACCGTATTGCCACTTTCATACCCAGTTTAACCGTACCATTCCCAATGAAGGAATTGATATGGATTTTATGAATTTAAACCAGTCCGCTCATGGAGACAGGGAACATGGTTTTATCGGGACCAGAATGCGGATACCTAGAAAAGTTGTAGCAGGTTACTGGGAAGATGACGACGTTCAGATAAAAATCGGAAACTGGATGCGTTCTGCTGTCGGCGTTCTTGTAAGTAAAAACCTTAAAGTAATGCGTTTCGGAGATAATATGCGGCAGGTTGCCGTAACAGAAGGCGATAAGGTGGAAGCACAGATTAAATTGGGCTGGCAGGTAAATACCACCGCAGTTGGTGATTTGGTACAGGAAATTAACGCCGTAACGGAAGAACAGGTGGATTCTTTAATAAAGGAATATAAGGAAAAATACATTATTGCAACCGATAATATGGAAGCAGTCCGTTATCAGGCCAAAGCAGAAATTGCAATGAAAAAAATGCTGCAGGAAGCCGGCTGCAGCGCATATACCAATACTTTTGAAGATTTGCACGGCATGGAACAATTACCCGGACTTGCCAGTCAGAGATTAATGGAAGCCGGATACGGATACGGCGGTGAAGGTGACTGGAAAGTATCGGCCATGACCCATATTATGAAACAGATGGCGGATGGACTGGATGGCGGAACTGCATTTATGGAAGATTACACTTATGATTTAACTAAGGGGAATGAATTATCCTTAGGTGCGCATATGCTGGAAGTATGCCCTACCCTTGCAGCGGATAAGCCAAGAATTGAGGTACATCCACTTGGTATCGGAGGAAAAGCCGATCCTGCCCGTCTGGTATTTGAAGGCCATCCCGGTAAAGCAATTGTTGCCTCCTTAGTGGATATGGGCGGCCGCTTCCGACTAATTGTACAGGATGTAGAAGCCGTAAAACCTATCTATGAAATGCCAAATCTTCCGGTTGCCCGTGTTATGTGGAAAGCTATGCCGGATCTTAAAACCGGTGCCGAATGCTGGATCTTGGCCGGAGGCGCCCACCATACGGTATTTTCCTATTCCTTAACGGCAGAACATATGCAGGACTTTGCCGAAATTATGGGTATTGAATACGTTCATATCGGTAAAGATACTACTATAGAAGGGCTAAAACAGCTGTTATTTTTACAGGATATTGCCTGGAAATTAAAATAACGTATTCCGCTCTGAAATTGGGTTAATTGATTTTATATTTTAATAGAATAATTTGTTTAAAAATTGCCTAAATTGATTCCAGTGTTAAATACTCTATGTACATGTATTTTTAAAAATACATGTACATAGATTCTGAATACAAAATTGACCTTCTGACACTCTAATCCTAAATTAGTATAAATTTGAAAGGGAATTACTTATGTTAGAGAATTTAAAAAAACAAGTATTTGAAGCAAACATGTTATTACCCAAATATGGATTGATTACATTTACCTGGGGGAATGTATCCGGAATAGACAGAGAATCCGGTTATATCGTAATTAAGCCTTCCGGTGTGGAATATGACGTTATGAAAGCAGAAGACATGGTTGTAGTCGATTTAAACGGCAACCGCATAGAAGGAAATTTAAATCCCTCCTCCGATACGGCTACTCATATAGAGTTGTATAAAGCATTTCCTGGTATCGGCGGAATCGTACATACTCATTCCCGCTGGGCAACTACCTTTGCTCAGGCCGGACAGGGAATACCTGCTCTGGGCACTACTCATGCAGACTACTTTTACGGAGAAATTCCCTGTACCCGTAAAATGACTCCGGAAGAAATTAATTCTGCTTATGAAAAGGAAACCGGTACTGTAATTATTGAACGGTTTCAGCAAGGTAATATTAAACCGGAGGATGTCCCGGGAGTGGTTGTATACAGCCATGGACCGTTTACCTGGGGAAATGATCCTCATAACGCTGTTCATAATGCTGTTGTTCTGGAAGAGGTAGCATTTATGGCATGGCATAATCTTGTTCTTTCCGGCGGTTCAATACCGCCTATGCAGCAAGAGCTTCTGGATAAACATTACTTACGGAAACACGGTAAAAATGCTTATTATGGGCAGAAAACACCTTCGCAGTTCTGATTAGTTATGAATAGAGAAAGGAACTTCAAAAGTTAATTTATGAACTTTTGAGGTTCCTTTTTTTTTTGGAAAATACAGTTAGTACCCTGTAACCGGTCTACAAACTGAATCTCCAAAATTTGCCGAATTATGAATTCTGAATTTTTATTAAATATCTTATTTTTTCTTGATACAAATCATGAAATAATCTATAATATATGTATTATTTTCATATACTATGATTTGATGTTAGTTGTACAAATGAATGAAATAAAATTATTTTTATAAATTTAAATAAATATATATATAAGTTATAACCTTGAGAACAAGTATATACATTTGATGTATCAAAAAAAATACCATTCGGTTTTCTATAAAGGAGTTACTATGAAAAAGTCAATAGCCATAATAGGCATTCTATGCTTATTATTTGTTAATATATCTACCTGTTATGCCCAACCTGTTTCTAATGCTGTTTCAACCGGTAAAATTAACGAATCAAAGAGTACTAAGTTAAAATGGCCGGATAACAAACCCCATGTTAATTCGGAAGCGGCAATTGTTATGGAAGCATCCACCGGAGCTGTTTTATATTCTAAAAATATCCATAAATCCTATTACCCGGCAAGTATCACTAAAATAATGACGGCTTTATTAGCCATTGAAAATTCATCGCTTGGAGAAACCGTAACTTTTTCGAAAGATGCAATCTATGATGTTGATTTAGACAGCAGCCGTATTGGTATTGATGTTGGCGAAAAACTTACCATAGAGCAGTGTCTTTACGGAATTATGTTGGAATCTGCCAATGAAGTATCTTATGCCATTGCTGAACATATTTCCGGTAACATAGCTTCTTTTGCTGAACTTATGAATAAAAAAGCTGCCGAGCTTGGTTGTACCGATACCCATTTTGTAAATCCCCATGGTTTACCCGATCCAAATCATTATACCTCTGCTTATGATATGGCTTTAATCTCAAAAGCAGCTATTAACAATGATGTGTTCAGGAAAATAACCGGCACAAGAACCTATGCCATTCCTCCGACTAACGTTCAAAATGAGACAAGGTATCTGGCTAACCACCATAAATTTATAAAAGGTGATCTGGATTATGATGGAGTTATCGGCGGTAAAACCGGATACACTTCCAAAGCTTTATATACCTTAGTAACATTTGCAGAACGGGATGGAATGACTTTAATCAGCGTAATTATGCACTGTGACAGTATAGAACATGAATATTCAGATACCGCTAATTTGTTAAATTACGGTTTTGATAATTTCAAAATATATAATATTACCGATAAGGAGAATCCGGATACGGAAGAAACAACTCCTTTATTTACAAAATACAGCCCGTTATTTAGCAGAAATACTTCCCGTCTCCAAATCAGCTCAAAAGGAAATATTGTGCTGCCTAATAACGCAGACTATAAAGATGCCAAAAAAGAAATTGTGCTAAAACCCACAGACAAAATTGCAGATGGCGAAAATGTAATTGGCTCCATTCAATACACATATGGAGATACTTTTGTTGGATCAGCCGATATAATTTATAATAATGTGCCTTCCCAAAACATTTTGAAAGGTTCCTATATTCCAACCCCAACGGCATCGCCTGATTCCGGTAACAGCCAGGCAATTAACCGGTTTGATGATTCCAGTAATTTAAAGCCAATTATCATTGCTATTATCGTTGGATGTATTTTAATAGGTTTCACTTTATATATAGTATTTGTTGAAATACCTTTCCGTAAAAGAAGAAATTCTTACCTTGAAAAAAAAGGCCGGAAAAAACATTACAATAAAAAAGATTATGTAGATTTCTGATTAATAAAACCTCCTAATAATACTTGTTAGTAAACACAACCATGTATTATTAAGAGGTTTTTGCAGTATAGACAGATACAATAATAACAATACAACAGAGGGTCCCCTTGTGAGTTCCACCTGGGGCAGGTTTCATCAGTAATATAGTTCTAATCTGACCAAGATACCTGTGTCACTTAAGTCATATAGGAAGAACTTGTAGAGCAGGTCAGAGGTCGCGAGACCTCTTTCCCCTTTGTCTAAAAATAAATATTTTACCATAAATCCCTTACTTTTCGAAGTTTAGGATTTATTTTGTTGTCGAAAAAAGTAGGACGGCGCCTCAGCAATCTTGAATGTTTATCACATAGATTTGTAAAAAGAATAGCGTGTGATTATTAATCCATTAAGAGACCGTTTGCCGCCATCGGTACTTAGGTTGTGGCAGAATCACTTATCTGCCACGACCTTATGTACCGCTATGTGCGGCAACCGAGTGAGAACGTGTCTCTGTTGGATAATAATCACACGCTATTTCGATACCCTAAAATGTGATAAACATCTCTAATGAAAAAGGGCGCCCATTTAGTGCGACAGCCCTTTCCTTTATCATGCACCTAACTGGATTCGAACCAGCGGCCTACCGCTTAGGAGGCGGTCGCTCTATCCTACTGAGCTATAGATGCATTCACTACCATGTGGCAGCAAAACCATTCTACTATTTTATTTGAATTTAGTCAACCTTAATTCAAACATTTCTCTGAATTAAAATCAATATTTCCCTGTAACCATATATTTCCCTTAAATCTTCTGCCCACAACAGGTTCTCCGAGAAGGTCTTTCTTATTGATAACCACTTGAAATATAACATCATTACAAGATATCATAAGACTATAAACTTCTTCTCCGGTTATTTCATTAATAAGGGTATCCATATCTGTTATGGTTCCTAAAACAGTATAGTTATCTGATTCTGAACCATATGGGGTAAAAGTTGTCTCCACAATTGTATATATATCTTCAACTTTGGCTCTTCGTGATATCATAGCATACATATCGATATCATCAATGGTTAAACTGTCAATTGCTTCCTGATTACCCTTCTTTGCTTCAGCTATTAACTGCCTTCGATACTGTACATCCGCACTATTATTTTTAGCCAATTTCTCATCTAACTCCATAGGAAGAATAATTTTACCGGAAATAGACAAAGCTGATAAATAAATCGGGAATGGTCTGTCTGTTTTATTTTTTCCTTCCATAAAATAATCTACAACATTTTGCAAATAAAATATTAATGACACTCCAAGTCTCACATCATCACACATACCGGTATAAGCTTCCGCGTCAACTCTTTTTATAATAGATGTCTCTTCTTTTGTACTCATATACTGGCTTTTATAAAACGGAAAATAATGTTCCATATAAAACTTACCGTTTGAATCAATTTCGCCTCGTAAGGTTATTCCCATTTGTTTAGAAAACAGTTTGGTTATTTCTGTAAATACTTTATTATTTGGCATATTATATACTTTTTTCTCTGTTGGCTGATCTATGATTATGCCCAACAATTTTTCTAATTCTATCCTATCTGTCACTTCACTAAATCCTATTGCTCTTAAATAACTATGCACAATCATCCACCACCTAACTTTTTATTTAATGGGTATTACCTCATTATATGGAGTCCAGCTTATTTATCATAACCATTATTTTAAAATTTAAACAAATAATATTTATCTATTACTTATATCATATTTTTACGTTATCTGCAAGATTTATTCCTATTTGTAAGAATCAAATGAAACAATGCATCTATTTTACTCTCATTTCATAAAAACAAAAAATTCTTCCATCCAAAAAGATGCTATGAGATGAAAGAATTTCAGCTTAACTATCATAGTTCAATTGTATCCTCAATTATTATAGTTAATTCCTTATTTAGGTCTTTTTCTACCCAGGTTGTATATTTATTGCCATTTACATCTGAGATCATATGTAGAACTGGTCGTGTCGGACTTTTTACGTTTTGCCTTATTACTATTCCTTTTTCACCGGTGTTTGTAATTACTACTGTGCCGTTAGGATATGCTGCAACCGATTCAATAAAACAATTTACAATATCAAAGTCAAACTTTACTCCAGCCTGACTTACTATATAGTCAATTGCATGATGTACTTTCATTTTAGGGCAAAGAAACCCATACACAATACTATCAAAAACATCACATACGGCAACTATTTTACTTCCTATTTTTATTTTATCAGCTTTTTTATGAAACGGATAACCGGACCCATCTAATTTTTCATGATGACATAATATAATATCTTTGGCAGATAACGTTAACCAGTCTTCTTTAATTACGGAGGAATATCCATAAATAACATGCTTCATTAATTCTTTCTGCTCTAATTTATTAAAATCATTATAATTATTATTCATAAAATCAAACTGCATGGAATTGTACCCTATATCATGTAAAAGACTTCCAACAGCTATCTCTCGGACCTTCACTTTTGGTAGTTTCATTCTTAAGGCCAGTAATACTGATAAGGCACAAACGTTTATGGAATGTGAATAGGTGCTTTCACTTTTCCTTCTTACTCCAGATATATTAAAAAGAACTTCAGGCTGTTGAATCATATCTCCGATAATTTGCTCGGCGACTTCTTGAATATTTTCCAATTCTCCATATCCTTGGTAAGAATACTTATCGATTATATTTTTTACTATGTCCTGGCACTGTTCTTTTATCTTTTCTTCTGTATTATCCTCGTCAGCAATCCCCTTGGATAATTCATCTTCAACATAGACATAAAATATATCCAATTCTGTTAGCCTTCTAGCATATTCCTTTTTAATAACCGACCCTGCCGACATGATTACAATTCCACTGTTACTTATGATATCTCTGGCAAGCAATTCATGTCCCTTGATAGAATCAAGTAACATTCTTCTCATATGAAACACCTCGTAATATGAACATTTGCGGATAATGAGCATTTAGCGTAATTGTAATATAATTTCCCGAGGCTTTATTTATCCACCTATATAATACAATATCCAATAAAACAATTAATGTCAATATTATGATTAATTAAAAATTTATTAAAATTGTTATAATTTTAACATATTGCTTTATTTCTTAATATCTGTTTGTATATTATATATATATGTTATCTATGTTTTGGTGAATATGTATATTTATATCGGTTTCTATTTTATTTTTTTTACATTGTTTTGTTGATTATTTATAAGATTTTATTTGACAAAATTCGTATTCTTTGATATATTCAAAGTGTAATAAATATTTACAGCACATTGTTAATAAATTAACATATATTTGATTATTCATTATAGGAGGATTTTAAATTATGAGTGAAAAAAAACAACAACCAACACCTCAGGAACATGTTGATTTACTGGTTAAAAATGCGCAAGTAGCTTTAAAAGAATTCATGAATTATGATCAGGCAACTATTGATAACATTGTACATGAAATGGCTTTAGCCGGACTCGCTAAACAACAGGTCTTAGCTAAGATGGCAGTTGAAGAAACAGGAAGAGGTATTTATGAAGATAAGATAACCAAAAATATATTTGCTACTGAATATATCTGGCATTCTATTAAATACCAAAAAACTGTTGGTATTATTGAAGATAACGAAGAAGAAGATTATATGATGGTTGCTGAACCAATCGGTATCGTTGCCGGTGTTACACCTGTTACTAATCCTACTTCTACCACTATGTTTAAAATCATCTCTTGTATTAAGACACGTAATCCCATTATTTTTGGCTTTCATCCAAGTGCACAGCAGTGTTCCAAAGCAGCTGCTCAAACATTATTAGATGCGGCAATAAATGCCGGTGCTCCTAAAAATTGTATTCAATGGATTGAATACCCATCTGTAGAGGCTACTTCTGTTCTTATGAATCATCCTGGTGTTGCTTGCATCTTAGCTACCGGTGGCCCTGGAATGGTTAAGGCGGCATATTCATCAGGAAAACCTGCTCTTGGTGTAGGACCTGGTAATGTTCCTTGCTTTATTGAAAAAACAGCTGTATTAAAAAGAGCCGTTAACGATTTAGTATTATCCAAATCTTTTGATAATGGTATGATATGTGCTTCCGAACAGGCTGCTATTATTGAAGCCCCTGTATATAAAGAAGTAATAGACTTAATGAAAAAAGCCGGCTGTTATTTTGCAACAAAAGAAGAAATCAAGAAACTGGAACCTGTTGTTATTAATTTGGAGAAAAGATCCGTTAACCCTGATATAGTTGGTCAATCACCGGTAAAAATAGCAGCATTAGCTGGATTTACAATCCCGAAAGATACTAAAATTTTATGTACCGAATTAGATGGAGTCGGCAAAGATTACCCTCTTTCTATTGAAAAATTATCACCGGTCTTAGCTGTTGCCAAAGCTAATGATGTGGAAGACGGATTAGTATTATGTGAAAAGATGCTTGCAAATGGTGGTATGGGACACTCTTCCGTATTACATTCCACTGATTCAAAGGTTATTGAAGAATTCTCTAACCGAATGAAAACCGGACGTATCATAATTAATTCTCCGTCTACTCATGGTGCTATCGGTGACTTATATAATACAAATATGCCTTCTCTGACACTTGGATGCGGTTCTTACGGCGGTAATTCAACTACTCATAATGTATCTGCTGTAGATCTTGTAAACGTTAAGCGAGTAGCTAAGAGGAGAAATAATATGCAATGGTTTAAAGTTCCAAGTAAAATTTACTTTGAGTCCGGATCAACTGCTTACTTATCAAAAATGCCCAACATCAACAAAGCTTTTATCGTAACAGACCCTGCCATGACTCAGTTAGGATATGTAAATAAAGTATTATATCAATTAAGAAAAAGAGAAGAATATGTACACTGCGAAATCTTCGATCAGGTTGAACCGGATCCATCTTTAGAAACAATCATGAAAGGTGTAGATTCCATGAATAAGTTCAAACCGGACGTAATAATTGCTTTGGGTGGCGGTTCTGCTATTGACGCTGCAAAAGGTATGTGGTTATTTTATGAGAATCCGGAAGCTGATTTCAAGAATATGTCACTAAAATTCCTGGATATCAGAAAGAGAACTTATAAATTCCCTCAGCTTGGAAAGAAGGCTAAATTAGTAGCAATTCCTACTACTTCCGGTACAGGATCCGAAGTTACCTCTTTCGCTGTTATATCAGATAAAACTGAGAACAAAAAATATCCTTTAGCAGACTACGAGTTAACACCGGATGTTGCAATCATCGATCCTGATTTCGTAATGTCCGTTCCTAAAAAATCAACTGCTTGGACAGGAATGGATGTTTTAACTCATGCAATTGAAGCTTATATATCAATTCTAGCATCAGACTATACGGATGCACTTGCTATTCATGCAATTGAAATGGTATTTAATTATCTGAAGAAATCTTATGAATTTGGAGCTAATGACCCGGTAGCTCGTGAAAAAATGCATAATGCATCCACTATAGCCGGTATGGCATTTACTAACGCTTTCCTTGGTATCAACCACTCTTTAGCTCATAAACTTGGCGGAGAATATCATGTTCCTCATGGATGTGCAAATGCAATTTTATTACCACATGTAGTTCGTTATAATGGGACCTCCTGCCCAACTAAGTTTACTTCATGGCCAAAATATGAAAATTACATTGTTGGTGATAAGATCTTTTCCTTGATGAATAAACTTGGTTTTAAACCAAAAAATAATGATGATGCGGTTGAAATTCTTGCAACTGAAATTGAGAAGTTAAATGCTTTCTTAGAAATACCTGCAACTTTAAAAGAATATGGTATTAACGAAAAAGATTTCTTATCCAAAGTTGGTTCACTTGCAGATTTAGCATTCGGTGATCAGTGTACAACTGCTAATCCCAGACTTCCTCTTGTTTCAGAACTTGAAGAATTATATATGATTGCATACTATGGAAAAGATAATGTACCTGTTAAGAAATAATTGATGTATTAGTTAAGTATTTAATAATTGGTATATAAAAGAGATTAAGTATTTTGCTTAACCGCAAAACTATTAATTCTTAGTTTCACTATTAACTTTAAAATTTATAATGTAAAACCGCATTAAACTGTTAAAAGAAATACTGTATATTTAGAAAAATAAAGGGAGCATCCCAAAGTTTGTGTAAACCTTCAAATTGATGTAAAATAAAATTACTCAGTTTGGAGGTTTTTTTTACGGCTAAAAAAAGAAGGGATGAGTCTCCCGCAAGACAAGCTCAACGTAAAATGATGAGCGGATACCTGAAAGAAAATCCAGTTAAGAATGGAACGGATGTTAATGCACTTATGCGAGAAATGATGTCTGTTATCCTGAAAGGCAGCTTGGATGGTGAAATGGATGAGGAACTTGGTTATTCTAAGTATGATTATCGGAATAAAGAAATCGATAACAGCAGAAACGGTTACAACACGATAATCATGCATACCAGTTATGGTGATATGGACTTAGATATTCCCCGGGATCGGGCTGTTTATCGTTTCGTCTAAACTTATTTTACAGAGTTTCTCATATTGTCTTAATAGTACTACATAAAATCCTTGAAAAGCAGTCAAGGTAAAGATTCCAGCCTATACGGTGTTTCATGGATTTAATAAAATTTTATAGCTCCAAAATATCTGTAACACAAAATTTGAAACGGTCCCAAATAAGTTCATATAGAAAAGAAGTCTTCTCTATGCAATTATTTTGATCAGGGAGACTTCTTCTTTTACTTATATCTTCAATTTCTTATTTTTCTATTTCTATTTCTTATTTTTAAAGTTCTGTTTTTTTTATTTTCTATTTTTTCTATTCCTGTTTTTATTACTTTTCGTATTTTTTTTTATTATTTCTTATTTTTTATTACTTTTCATATTTTTTTATTACTTCTCGTAGTTTTTATTACTATTTCGTATTTTATATTACTATTTCGTATTTTATATTACTTCTCGTAGTTTTTATTACTATTTCGTATTTTATATTACTATTTCATATTTTATATTCTTTTATTTTCATTCTTTTACTTAAGAGATCTAAAAATTTAACTCATAAAATCTCTAGTCCTTTTAGCTTCTTCTAATGCCAATCGCTCTTCTTCTGCTAAGACAACAAAAGCTTCTCCTTTAATTACTTCTTTAACATAAGTATAACATCCTTCTCTGCTAGAATGCATTGAATTAAGAATAAACCCATCATTGTTATCATTTAACATGGCTAATGCAAAACTTAACTTTCCGCCCATTTCTTTAAAAGCATCATATTTTACAATACCGACTTTTTGATAAGTAAGAATTAAATTTTCACTGATTTTATTTATTTTGTTTTTTATTTTTTTACTTTCTAATTTTAATTCATCAACTTCTGCAAATCTGGTAATAAATTGATTTTCTAAACTTTTACCATCTGCTCCAACCATAAATTTTTTATACCTTTTATTAACATTGCCTAGTTTAGCCATTAATATAATAACAAGTATAAATAGTACGATGGTAAAACCGGAAACACCGATTAAAACATAACCCATATCAATTCCAAGTGTATCAAAAATCTGCATTTGTACTTATTCTCCTTTAATTAATAGATTCAAATAATTCAATAATACGTTCTAATTCTTCTGTTGAATAGTAATCAATTTCTATTTTTCCATTATTATTGGATTTTTTCTTTATAGAAACCTTAGTACCAATTATTCTTTTCATTTTTTCTTCTAGATCCCGATAGATATATAAGTCTTCTCTTGTTACAGCTGTCTCTTTTTTAACTTCATCCTTCGCATTCATTAAGTTTTTAACTAATTTTTCTGTGTCTCTTACACTTAATTTTTCATCAAACACTTTCAATGCTACCTGATATTGTAGCTCCAGATCTTCAACAGCCAATAAAGTTCTTGCATGCCCACTCGATATCATTCCATCTATTAACATTTGCTGTACTTTTGGATTCAGTTTTAACAATCTCATGGAATTAGTGACTGCAACCCTGCTTTTTGATACTCTTTCGGCCACTTCATCCTGCTTCAAATTGAATTCCTTGATAAGATTCTGAAATGCCATTGCTTCTTCTATTGGATTTAAATCTTCTCTTTGTAAATTTTCGATTAATGCAATTTCCATTATTTCTTGAGGAGAATAATCTTTTATAATCGCAGGAATTTTCTTTAAACCGGCTACCTTAGCAGCCCGCCATCTTCTTTCACCTGCAACAATAACATAATATTTATCTTTCTTTTGCAGAATCAAAGGTTGTATTATTCCATATTGTTTAATCGAATCTGCTAATTCCTGAATAGCATCTTCGTCAAAATTTTTACGAGGTTGTCCTTTATTCGGTTCAATTTCATTTATGTTTATTAATGTTTCACGTGAAACATTATCATCCGGTTGTTTTACTGATTGAATGCCACTCTTGTCCACCTTTTCTGGTATCATAGAATCCAATCCCTTACCTAGACCTCTTTTTGCTGTTGCCATTTTCATATTCCTTTCTAAAAAGTTTAACTATTAAAACCTAAGTTAAAAATGTCTTAAATCTACACATTACAATTACTTTTATTAATTTTTATGTATATTTTCACAATTAAGAATGAATTAAATATATATTTACTTTTGTATTAAGTCATTATAAAACCTATTCTCTAAAAATTATCATTATTTATATCAAAAACTATCTACATCATTTAATAAATATAAACATACCAGCAATAAGTTAATAATTTATTCGTTATTTTCAATTATTATTAATAGTATCTCTCTCTATAACTTCATCTGCTAAATCTCTATATCCCTCTGCACCAGCGGATTTTGGATCATATATATTAATTGGAAGTCCATGGCTTGGTGCTTCGGCTAATCTTACATTTCGAGGTATGATTGATTTATAAATCGTCTGCTTTAAATTCATCTTTACGTTTTCAACAACCTGTAAAGATAAGTTTGTTCTGGCATCATACATAGTAAAGACCACCCCTTCAATTTCCAAGTTAGGATTTAGTCTTTGTTTTACCAAATTGATTGTATGTATTAATTGAGATAAACCTTCCAAAGCATAATACTCACATTGAATCGGAACTAACACGGTATCCGCTGTTGTCATTGCGTTTACAGTTAATGTATTTAGAGAAGGGGGACAATCTATAATTAAATAATCATAATTATCTCTGATTTTACTTATCTCTTTTTTTAAAATATATTCTTTTTCCTCGATTCCGATCAACTCTATTTCAGCTCCAGCCAAATTTACGTTAGAGGGCAATAGAGAAAGGTTATCAATGATATTATTCAAAAGGCAATCTTCAATGGTACAATCCCCTATCATTAATTCATATATTGTATTCTCTAGATTGTTTTTATCTATACCTAATCCACTGGAAGTATTACCTTGTGGGTCTATATCTATAGTTAAAACTTTCTTTCCTTTTTCAGCTAAGCAAGCGGATAGATTTATGGCGGTCGTTGTCTTACCGACTCCACCTTTTTGGTTAGCCACAGCTATAATACGTCCCATTTTATTCCCCCTTTACAATTCTAAATTTTAACCACTTAATTATAACACTTATTCATACATATATCTATACTTTCCGACATAGTTTACAAAAATGTTTCACGTGAAACAAAAAGCGTACAATCTCATTTTGATTTGTACGCTAAAAGTATTATATATTATAATTTACTTCATTATAGAATTTCTACAATATTATTTTTTATTGCATAAACAGCTGCTTGTGTACGATCAGAAACACTTATCTTTTTAAATATATTAGATACATGATTCTTAACTGTTTTTTCACTAATGGATAACTGATAAGCAATTTCTTTATTAAATAAACCTTCTGTTAATAGTTTTAGTACTTCCATCTCCCTCTTGGTAAGTAAATTATCCTCTGTTAATTCATCTTGTTCAGAGTTTTCTAATTTTTCTTTCATTAGAGATACTAATTCACTTTGAATATAATTCTCACCGTTGAAAACAGAAAATATTGCTTTTCTTAATACATCACATTCTGAATCTTTTAATACATACCCATCCACTCCTATATCAACTGCTTTCATAAGGTACTCAATTTCATTATGGATAGTTAAAATTAAAATTTTACTCTTACACTTATTTTCCTTCAATTTTTGAAGAACTTGAAGACCATTCATCTGCGGCATATTAATATCCAGCAAAACCACATCTGGATTTAAATTTTTAATTATTTCAAGACATGATACCCCGTCTCCTGCCTCTCCAATAACTACTATATCACCATCTAATTCCAGAAGCTGTTTTAATCCTTCCCTTACCATACGGTGATCATCTGCGATAACAATTTTAATCGGTTCCATTATTTATACGTCCTCCTTGCATGGTTTAGCGGTACCTTAACTAAAATCTTTGTTCCTTTGTTTTCTTTTGATTCTATATTAAAATCTCCAGATAAAAGCAATACTCTCTCTTTCATCATAGATAATCCATACCCTGAAACCATATTTTCTTTTGTCTCGATATTAAAATCCTTTTTAAATCCAATACCATTATCGTATATTGATAATAATATAAAATCATCTTCGTAATCTAAATCTATTATAATTTCATTCGCTTTACCATGTTTAATAGCGTTATTGGATGCTTCTTGGACTATTCGGAATAAGGTTAAATTAATTACCGGTAAGATACTTTTTTCTTCGTTTAAAACTTTTAAATTAATATCAATTTCATGATTCTTTTTGAAATCCCTGATATATCTCTCAATTGTTGCTATTAGACCTAAATCGTCTAAAGACATAGGCCTTAATCCAAAAATAATATTTCTCATATCATTAATGGTAGTTTTAATTGTATTAATCATTGTTTGCAATTCCAACTTGGCACGAATCGGATCAACATCAATTAATCTTGTACACAATTCAGTTTTATGCATCATATTTGTCAGGTTTTGTACAGTGGAATCATGTAAGTCTCTTGCTATACACTTTCGTTCATTTTCTTGCGTTTCTAATACATTAATTCCCATTTCCAGGCTGATTTTATTTTCAGTACTGTAATTTGCAGATTCGTTAACCGCTCCCGGTTCTTCAATACAATTGCTTTTCATTGTATAAAAACAATTTATCAAATTATCCAGGCTATTTTTACGCTTAATTAAAAAGAGAAAACTTTCTTCCGAATCTTTTATTTTTGATTCAATATTTTGTTTCTCTGCAGTTAAAAAGCTTACCCTATTATCTTTATCATTTTTTATAGACGGAGAAAATAAATCAGCATTAGAATTATTTTTATTAATAACATCTAAACTATTATTAATTTCTTTTAATTCTTCTTCTAAACATTTAATTGTAGTATTAATTTGATCAAGTTCTTTCTGGGTCTGCTCTTCATTTTGTGTTAAAAAATTTAGCGCATCGCATAATTGTTCCATAAACCCCATATTATCATCTTGATGAATCATAATAATATAACTCTCCCTATTTTTTAACTATATAATATAACATAATTAGCTTTTTTTAAAGTCTAAATTGAAAAATAAAAAATAATTTTTCTTAAAAAGTCCCAAATTAGTTATTTTTTGTCACATTTCTTGCAGATGGAATTTAGTAAAACTTTCATAGCTATATGATCAATTCCAGCTTCTTGAAAAACATCCCCATAAGTTTTAAAACCTATTTTTTCGTAAAATGGAATTGCATTTACCTGTGCATTAATGATTACTTCATTCGCTCCGGACAAAAATGCTTTATTTACCAAGAGCCTTACTATAAAATCACCGTAGTACTTGCCTCTTTCTTCCTTTAAAACAGCAATTCTTCCCACTCTGTAATTGATACCATCATTGTATACTCTTCCGGTTGCTACAGGTTTCTTACTTTCACTATTATCATATACAAGAGCATGAATTGATAAATCATCATATTCATCAAACTCCTCATCCTCTGATACCCCTTGCTCTTCTACAAAAACTTTTCTTCTAATATTGAAAACTTCTGATAAGTCGTCACCATAATATAGATATTTTCCTTGTACCAAAATGTTCACCTCTGATTATTTTTTACCGTAACAATTAAATTGTCTTTTTATATTATAATACTTATTTATCTATTATGGTAAATTTTTTATAAATATTAAATAAAGTGCCAATCGCCTTTTCATGATGGAATGCATAAAGATATTAAATAAATAATTTTATACACTAAAGACAACTGACACTCCAATATTCTTATAATTTTAAGGTATTGTTAATATGCATAATTAACTCATTATTAATAAAATACCATATTCTACATTATTCGTCAACATATTACATTATTCCTCGTTATATTTATTAAAAAAAGTAATAAATATATGAATTTCTAAAAATAAATGAAAAAAAATTGAAAAAGTAATAATTAAAATAGTTAAAAATATCTATGCAGATACTTATATAATAGGTTCTTTCGAAGGTTTTCCGGCATTTCTTGGATATGATTTAGGTGTAGCTTTTAATTTTTTAATTAGTATTAATGTCCGTTCCATATCCGTACCAGGTAATTGAAAATTATCAACCTTATCAACGCAACCCCTAAAATATCAATTGCCTTTTTTGATTCTTCTAATTCCGCTTGAATATTTCCTGCTTTATATGAGATGAAATACCCTTGGACTTTTAAATATGGTATACAATATTCCGAAAGTGTTGATAATTTTGCTACTGCTCTGGATACGCAAAGATCAAATTTTTCCCGATAATTCCTGTCTTTCCCGAAATCTTCGGCTCTTCCGTGCACAGCTGTAATATTTTTTAATCCCAGCTCCCTTATTACATCATTTAAGAAATTAACTCTTTTATTTAATGAATCTAATAACACTATTTCTAAAGAAGGAAAAGCAATTTTTAAAGGGATTCCAGGGAAACCAGCTCCGGTACCCATATCCAGAACCTTGATTGCCTGGTTAATATTATATACCTTAATTATAGAAAGGCTGTCTATAAAATGCTTTTTTAAAACTTCCTCATATTCAGTTATTGCAGTGAGATTCATAACTTCATTTTTTTCTATTAACATTTCATAATATTTTAAAAATTGATCCACCTGTTTATCCGATAATGTTATATTTAATTCATTTAACAAAAGGGAAAATGCTGCTTTCCTATCCATCGCTCTAATCCTTCTAATCTATGAGTAAATTTCTCAATAGTAATATTTAAATTTTATAAATTATTCTCTTACTTAAATGTTCCTTTTATTCATTACTTGCTTTTCTTTTATATTGTTCTAAATATATTAGAAGTACTGAAATATCAGCCGGAGAAACACCTGATATTCTGGAAGCTTGTCCCACTGATACAGGTTTGATCTGCATTAATTTCTGTTTTGCTTCAATTCTTAAACTTGGAACATTGGTATAATCCAAATCTTTCGGTATGAGTTTGCCTTCTAATTTTTTAAACTGTTCCACCTGTCTTAATTGTCTTTGAATATATCCTTCATATTTAATATTTATATTTATCTGTTCTATTATATCTTTCGGTAAGGGTTTTCTGTTTTTATCAATAGATTCAATTATTTCATAAGACAATTCAGGACGGCGAATTAATTCACCTAAGGTAGTTCCTGTTTTTAACGTATTGCTGTTACTTTCCTCTAATAAAATCTGTACTTCCTGGTTTGCCCCAATTAAAGTATTATTTAACCGTATCATTTCCTCTTTTATCTGTTTCTCTTTTGTTAAAACTTTTTGATATCTTTCTTCTGGTATTAATCCAATCTGATAACCTATCTTGGTTAATCTTAAATCGGCATTATCCTGCCTTAATAATAAACGGTATTCAGCTCTGGATGTCATCATACGGTATGGTTCATGGGTTTCTTTTGTTACCAGATCATCAATCAATACACCGATATAAGCCTCGGAGCGATCCAGTACGATTTGATTCTTGCCAAGAAGTTTCATAGCTGCATTAACACCTGCCATTAAACCTTGAGCTGCAGCCTCCTCATAACCGGAACTTCCGTTAAATTGTCCGCCGCTGAATAATCCTTCTATGTTTTTAAACTCCAATGTAGGTTTTAACTGCATTGGATTAATACAGTCATATTCAATTGCATATGCGTTACGCACAATTTTTGCATTTTCCAGACCTGCCACACTTCGGTACATTTGATATTGAACGTCTTCCGGAAGAGAACTGGACATACCGCCAACATACATCTCATTGGTGTAATTACCCTCCGGTTCAATAAATACCTGATGTCTGTCTTTATCTGCAAACTTAACTACTTTATCTTCAATAGACGGACAGTACCTGGGGCCGGTACCTTTTATATTTCCTGAATATAATGGAGAGCGATCAATATTGGCTCTGATTATATTATGAGTCGTTTCATTGGTATAGGTTAACCAACAGGATACCTGTTCTTTATTTATTTGTTCTGCTGTGTTGGTAAAAGAAAAAGGTACAATTTCTTCATCTCCAAACTGTTCTTCCATTTTACTGAAATCTATGGATCTTTTATCAATTCTTGCCGGTGTTCCGGTTTTAAACCGATACATTTCGATTCCAAGGGATTTTAACGAATCTGTTAAATGATTTGCGGCCTGTAATCCATTTGGTCCTGTGTAATTACTTACGTCACCATAAACACATCTTGCATTCAGATAAGTACCGGTACATAAAACTACGGCCTTACAAGGATAAATTCCACCTGAAAAAGTCTTAATACCCGCAATTTTTCCTTCTTCAACAAGTATTTCAGCTACCTCTGCTTGTTTTAATGTTAAATTTGGAGTATTTTCAAGTATTTTTCTCATGGATCTGCTATAATCCTGCTTGTCTGCCTGTGCACGTAAGGAATGGACTGCCGGTCCTTTTGATATATTTAACATTTTAGACTGAATAAAGGTCTTATCAATGTTTTTACCCATTTCACCGCCTAATGCATCAATTTCTCTTACTAAATGCCCTTTTGATGTTCCTCCTATATTAGGGTTGCAGGGCATTAAAGCAATACTATCCATACTGATTGTAACTATTAATGTATTTAGAGATAATCTTGCACATGCTAGTGCTGCTTCACATCCTGCATGGCCCGCACCAACTACTACAACATCATAAGCTTCATACGTATATGACATTATATCCTCCTCTGTTATCTAAGCTTAATATTACTTTTTAATGCCAGATAGGTGATATTAAGCAAATCAAGGACATTAGATTATATTCCCACCAAATAATAAAGTCCCATTTATAAATTTCTATAAATACATCATAAAATATAATATTTCAATTTAAATTTAATTTACTATAAACTTTATTGCTTAACTACTTTTATAATAAAAACAATTTAATAAGATTTAATTTACAGCTGTAATTGATTAATAAGAAAAAACATAGTAAGAAAATACATAGTATATAAAACCTTATTTACCCATGCAGAATTCTCTAAAGATTGTATTTACCAGGTCTTCATCTACCGCCTCACCGATAATACTTCCTAACAGTTCATAAGCATGCATTATATCAATGGAGTAAAAGTCCTCCGGCATTTGATCTTCGATACTCTTTTTCACCATCTCAAGACTCTCAATACTTCCGGCTATCGCTTCTTTTTGTCTCATATTTGTAATATATATTTCATCATTAAAATTCAACTGGCCCCTGAAGAATTGATCGATAATCCATTTTTCAAGTAAATCGATTCCCTGATTCTCCTTAGCTGAAATTGAAATAACATCTTTACCGGTTAATGTTTCAATCTCTTTGGGATTAATTATAACATCAAGATCCGATTTGTTAAATAATATTACTGCCTTTTTATCCGTTATAAGGTTAATAATTTCTTTATCATTTTCATCCAAATTTCTTGAAGCATCAATAACATAAATAACTAAATCTGCGTCCAAAGCAGATTTTTTAGCCTTATCCACACCGATTTTTTCAATAATATCTTCAGTAGTTCGTATTCCTGCCGTATCAATTATATTTAATGTAATATTACCTAATTGAATTGTTTCTTCTAATGTATCTCTGGTTGTTCCTGCTATTTCCGTTACAATTGCTCTGTCAGTTCCAACTAATATATTTAATAAGGAAGATTTACCGGCATTGGGTTTACCTATTATAACTGTTTTAATTCCTTCTTTTAAAAAACGTCCATTTTCAGATGATTTTAATAGTATTTTCAGCTCTTTTAAATTATCATCTATATGAGAATTTAATTCATCGCCAAAACCTTCCAAACTAATATGCTCCGGATCATCTAAAGCAGCTTCAATAAATGCCAAATCATGTATTAAACCGTCCCGTATGACTTTGATTTTATTTAATACATTACCACGTAATTGATTGATTGAATTTTTAAGCGCAAATTCGTTTTTGGCATTAATAATGTCACTAACTGCCTCAGCCTGGGATAAATCGATTCTTCCATTTAAAAAAGCACGCTTCGTAAATTCTCCTGGCTCTGCAATTCTTGCACCATTTTTAATAACCGCCTCTAAGATTCGTTTCGTAACAACGATTCCTCCATGGCAGTCAATTTCTATAACGTCCTCTTTCGTATAACTCTTTGGACCCTTCATTATCAGGATCATTACTTCATCGATTATGACTTCATCATCCACAATAAATCCATAATGAATCGTATGACTGGGCATTTTAGAAATCTTTTTATCCCCGCTCTTACTTTTATATATCTTATCCATAATTGACAATGCATCATCGCCGCTTATACGAATGATACTGATTCCGGCATTATTCATTGCAGTTGCAATAGCAGCAATCGTATCTTTATTCATCTTTACACACATTGCATATCGCAAGGCTGATTGCGATACTGCCACAATAATAAATTGTGAAACATATTTCACAGGTTGAAAGAATCTTCTTGTGGCATCCTTTCATTGATAATATTTTCTCTCAGCCTTCAGACAGGATGCCCTTTGACGGCATCACAAACTTTAAGAATGAATCCTGGAATAATGTTAGAAAAGAGTGTATCAAAGCAAATTTATCTTTAATACACCCTCACTTCTATTCCACTTCACTATGCTTTTGACTAAACTCTCTGTTCTTATTTATATTCCCGTTATATTCTTTATTAGAGCTGTTATTGTGTGCGTATTTACCATGATTATTATATTTATAATCTTTGTTAACCGCACCTTTTTTCAGAGTGACAACTACCCTTCTATAAGGTTCTTCCCCTTCACTATGGGTTTCCACATATTTATCATTTTGTAAAACAGAATGGATAATTCTTCTCTCATAAGGATTCATAGGTTCTAAAGAAACGGGCTTTTTCGTTCTCTTCACTTTGAATGCTATGTTTTTACCCAGGTTCTCAAGGGTCTCTTTCCTTCTTTGACGATAATTTTCAGTATCCAGTTTTACTTTTAAATAATTATCACTTTCTTTATTTAATACAAGACTCACTAAATATTGAAGAGAATCTAAGGTTTGTCCTCTTTTACCAATCAGTACACCCATATCATCACCAACAATATTTATATCGATAGAGGATGCTTCTTCGTCATACACAACTTCTAATTTAGCATCAATATTCATGGCTTTAAACACTTTACTTAAAAAGTCTTTTGCAATATTATCCACGCTGTCTTTTAATTTTACACGTATCTTGGCAGGTTTATTAAATAAACCTAAAAAACCACTGCTTTCTTTTTCAATAATCTCATATTCAACCCGGTCACTGGTTGTTTGCAATTTAATTAAGGCTTCTGTTAACGCTTCATCTACAGTTTTAGCAGTAATTTCTAACCATTCCATAATTACTTATCCCCCTTATTATTATTCCTATTATTAAGAAGGTTCGCATACGCAGATATACTACCGGCTTTATAAGATTCATCGCCCTTCTTATAATCGGATGGTTCATAGTTCTTTTTTACAGCATTTGCATAATTTGATGTTGAAGTATTTACATTTTCTACCGGTACTTCAATTGATCTGGTTTGTTTCTTTGCTAATTCTTCCATGGAAGCATTGGGGTCAATTCCTAATTTTGCTTTACGTTTATTAGCTTTCATTACATTTTTTTCAATTAAGGCATCAACATCTACTTTTTCCATGTGTTTATTTATAATAAACTGTTGGATAATAGCAAATAAACTGCCGGCTACCCAGTAGATACCTACACCGATAGGTAACATAAAGCAGAAAAATCCTGACATAATAGGCATAACCGTATTCATGGTATTCATAGTTGAACTCATAGGATTATCTTTATCTGTCGGATTTAATGCCTGAGTCTGTTTACCCTGAATAAACTGTAAACCGGCTGCTAATATTGGAATAAGTATTCCCGGAAATGAAAATCCAGGAGCATCTATAATATTCAAACCTCCAATAAACCTGTTAACACTGGAAATATTCGCATAATTCTGATCTATCACTGTTAAAAGGGATGGAAAATTATTCTTTAATTCCGCCCATTGATCTGACTTAAATTTTGATAAAATGTCAATTACATGATTAACGGAGATAATTCCATCAGCCGTTACTTCATTAAAGGAAGACGCTTTAACATTAACCTTCTCTGCCAGACTGGTCATGATGTCTACATAACCATTTGTACCTCTGATGGCTTCCGCAATATTGCTGTACATTTGATTTATATCGTGTACATATGCAGGAATATTATATATTACCCGGTATAATGCAAACATGATTGGTAAAGTTATTAATAATGGCAAACACCCTGCAGTAGGACTTGCTCCGTATTTCTGATAAACGGCCTGGGTTTCAGCCTGTTGTTTTCTTAATGACACTTCATCTTTTTTTCCTTTGTATTTAGCTTGAATCTTGGATATTTCCGGATTCATTTTAGATGACAATTTGGAAAATTTTTGCTGTTTTATGGTTAAAGGAATCATAAAACCCCTAACGATAAACGTAAATAAAATAATAACGATAGCTACATTTTGTATTCCGAATAAACTTAAGAATTCATAAATAGCATTTAATATCCATCCTAATAATGATTCAATCGGACCTAATATACCGCCTCTCTGCGTTAAAAATATACTAAACAAATTAATTTCCTCCTTGGACACACCACTTTAAGTGCCATATTCCCTGACCAAACTCTTTACGGAACCGGATCATAACCACCTGTTGCAAAAGGATGGCATCTTAAAACTCTCCTAATAGCTAAATACGTTCCTTTAATTGCACCATATTTTTCCAGTGCCTGTAGTGCATACAAAGAGCAGGTAGGCGTATAGATACAACTGGACCTTCCTTTAAGAGGAGAAATAAACCTTCTGTATAATTTAACTAAAAATATTAAAACTCGCTTTATCACGACTTTATCATCTCTTTTAGAATTTTATGCATCTTTGCCAAATGAATTAATGCACTATTAATTTCATTATAACTCTTTCCTCTTGCACCTGCTCTTGCAATCACTACTATGTCTAAACCACTATTAAACATATTTTCATTCATTCTGTAACTTTCACGAATTAATCTTGTTAATCTGTGCCTTATCACACTGTTACCAACTTTTTTACTTACAGAAATTCCAATCTTATTCTTTTCTGTCTCATTCTTTAAAACATACATTATTAAATACGTATTTGCATAGGATTTGCCATTATGGTATACGTTTTTAAAGTTGGTGTTGCTTTTCATTGATTCTGACGATTTCAAAATCCCACGGCCCTTTCTCAAAAACAGATTAAACTTTAGACGCCCGCTTTGACGAACATCTTATGTTTACAATAAACGACCGCCCTAAGCGAACGCCTCAAATTAACAACTTTAGCCTGCCTATTGCAGACCCCTTATGTTAATATTAGTTTTATAAGAGAAGAAAAGGCCACAATAATGCGACCTATGCTGATAATTTGTGTCTACCTTTTGCTCTTCTGCTGGCTAAAACTTTTCTTCCGTTTGAAGTACTCATTCTTGCTCTGAATCCATGAACTTTAGCTCTGGATCTTTTCTTCGGTTGGAATGTCATTTTCATTATTGTGCACCTCCTTCTAAATATACCAAAATATATATGGTAAGCGTATTTGTTCTATTTTAATTAAATTTAAAATATCATGTTTTATTATATTCGTTAACTGCTTGTACGTCAAGTAGTTATTTTATTAATATCAGCATATATCGGACAGTTTATTTCTATTATCTTTCATAAATACTAAATTATTCAATTATAAAATTAACATAATACATTTTATTTATTAATTCTCAGTATAAGTTTTTAAGTATAATCGAATAAATTAATAATTTAATTAAATTACATATGGAATTTATATTATTATGAAGTAATGATAATAAATTGAAATTATTTGGTAATTATAGTATAATATTTACAGTATTCAACTAATTTAAAGGAGATATGGAATATGGAAAACAGAGCATTGAAGATTCAAGCACCTATGAATAACAAAGTTTCTCTAAAAATCATACCTGGTCATTTTGCAACGGGGTACTCCCATATTAATTTATATCTTGATATGACTTCTCTGAAGACCCGCTTAAACGAAGCTATGGAAGCATCTAAAACGTTAGCTAAATTTAATAGTAATGATATTATTGTGGATACCATAGTCTGCATGGACGGGTGCGAAGTTATGGGTGGTTTTCTAGCATTAGAACTGTCCAAAGCCGGTATATTATCCATGAATGCCCACAAAACAATTTATATCATATCTCCCGAATATAATAGCGGACAATTGATTTTCAGAGATAATAATCTGCCGTCCGTAAACGGCAAACATATATTATTATTCGTTGCATCGGTTACTACCGGCAATACGGTTAGAAAATGCATCGAGTGTATAAAATACTACGGTGGAATCATACAAGGTATTAATGCAATATTTAGTGCGGTAAATAAAATTGAAGGTATTCCGGTATACTCCATATTTAGAAGTAAAGATTTACCCGAATATAAAAATTACAAAATAACTGAATGTCCTTTTTGTCAGTCGAACTAGAAAATAGAAGCCATTGTGAATGGATATGGATATACTAAATTATAATAGACTACTGGATTTATACTTTATTATACTTTTTATCCTTTTATATTAAGTATTAATCCTTTTACCTTTTTGATATATATTTAAAAATAGCTCCTTTTTCATTCTCAGAAAGCCTCGAATACGGGGCTTTTTATTTTTCATTTTTCTCATCTTAAATTACATTCTTTTTTTTCTGAAGTACCGGAAAATCACAATAAAAAATTAAAAACAATTATTTCACACATAGTTATCCACAAATTGTTGATAATTTGTGGATAACTATGTGAATTGGTGTGAATATTTAAAACAATTGTAAATTAAATTCCCAAGAAATCTGGAATTTTTTGATGTTTATACTTTTTATAATTTATTCACACAATTGTTGTTAAACTTGATTTTTATGGGGATATCCGCCTTCTTAAGAGATTAAATTACATATTTTCATTGAAATATCCACAATTTTGTTATATCATATAAGTTAGGTATGTACGAAATTTTATATTAGGGAGATTAATGTAATGAATGAAATTCAAGATAAATGGGACGAAATACTGGAATATCTTAAAATCGAACATTGTGTAACTGATGTTTCTTTTAAAACCTGGTTGCTTCCTTTAAAAGTATATTCAGTAAAAGATAATTTAATTACTATATCTATAGATGATAAAATGATCGGCCCTGACAGCAAAAATTTCATAAGCAGAAAGTATGGTATTCCATTAAAGGTTGCTATTACAGAAATCATGAACCAAAATTTCGATTTGGAATTTATATTGGAAAGCCAAATAGAACCTGCAAAAGCCAAAAGTACAACAGCTTCCGCAGAAGTTAATAAAAATCAGAAAAACGGTTTGTCTTTTTTGAATCCAAGATATACCTTTGATACATTTGTGGTTGGTGCCAATAATAATCTGGCACACGCTGCGTCTTTAGCAGTTGCCGAATCCCCGGCAGAAATTTATAATCCGCTATTTATCTATGGAGGTGTAGGACTTGGTAAAACCCATTTAATGCATTCCATAGCTCATTATATATTAGAACAAAATGCTAACAGTAAGGTTATGTATGTAACCAGTGAAAAGTTTACCAATGAATTGATTGAATCCATACGTAATGTAAACACTACACCGACCGAGTTCAGGGAAAAATACCGTAATATTGATGTTTTGCTAATCGATGATATTCAGTTTATTATTGGTAAGGAAAGTACTCAGGAAGAATTCTTCCATACTTTCAATACTCTGCATGAATCGAAAAAACAGATTATTATATCCTCCGATAAGCCGCCGAAAGATATATTAACCTTGGAAGAAAGGCTTCGTTCCCGTTTTGAATGGGGCTTAACCGTTGATATTCAGCCGCCGGATTATGAAACCAGAATGGCAATTCTTAAGAAAAAAGAAGAACTGGACGGTCTGCAGATTGATAATGAAGTTATGAAATACATCGCAACGAATGTTAAATCAAATATCAGAGAATTAGAGGGAGCTCTAACTAAAATAGTAGCCCTTTCCCGTTTAAAGAAACAGGAAGTTAATGTAACCCTTGCGGAAGAAGCATTAAAAGACCTTATTTCTCCGGATGATAAAAAACAGATAACACCGGCTTTAATCATTGATGTTATTGCAGAACACTTTAATATTACATCTACTGATATCTATTCTGTCAATAAGAGTAGGAACATAGCATACCCAAGACAAGTTGCCATGTATTTATGCCGTAAATTAACGGATTTTTCCCTTTCTGATATTGGAAAGATTATGGGTAACAGAGATCATACCACCGTTCTGCATGGTATTGATAAAGTTGAATCCAATATAAAGAAAGATCCCAGTATGCAAAATACAATTGAAGTATTAACCAAAAAAATTAATCCTTAATAAAAGGTTTATTTTTTTCCACACGCTGCTGTTGGTAGATTGTTATTCTCATGTGAATTTGCTTTGGATAACTTAAGGATTAATTTTAAGCTGATTTTTTCATACAAATTCGCTTTAGATTCTTTCACATGGTTATCCTTTTCTTAAAACCATGAATTTTATAGCTTTAAAGTACTTATACACAAATTAACAGCCTCTATTACTACTGCTAGAAAATTTAATTATATATATTTACATGAAAACCTCGAAGGGAGTTATACACAATTATGAAGATCGTTTGTTCTAAAACAGAATTACTAAATCGTGTTAATATAGTTTTAAAAGCGGTTCCAGCTAAATCTACGATGCCTATATTGGAATGTTTAATAATTGAAGTAAAAAATGATAGAATTAAATTAATTTCTAATGATATGGAATTAGGAATAGAAACCTTAGTGAAGGGTGAAATTATTGAACCCGGAACGGTAGCTGTAAATGCAAAAGTATTTTCTGAAATTATCCGTAAGCTGCCTGATAATGATGTAACCATAGATACAGACAGTAATTACTTATTAACTATAATCTGTGAAAAAGCGAAATTTACCATATCCGGAAAAAGCGGAGAAGAATTTCCGTACCTGCCTAATATAGAAAAGAAAAGTGCAGTTGTTTTATCCCAATTTACACTAAAAGAAGTAATCAGACAGACGGTATTCTCCATATCCGATAATGAAAGCAATAAAATAATGACCGGTGAATTATTTGAGATTAACGGAAGTGAATTAAAAGTAGTTTCATTGGATGGTCACCGAATTTCAATCAGAAAAATAACATTAAAAGAAGAATATAATGATATAAAAGTAATTGTTCCTGGTAAAACTTTAATTGAAGTAAGTAAAATTTTGTCAGGTGAATTTACAGATGAAATTAGTTTATTTTTTACTGATAAACATATTCTATTTGAATTTGATGATACCATTGTCTTATCCAGGTTAATCGAAGGTGAATATTACAAAATTAACCAAATGTTATCCAGCGATTATGAAACGAAAGTTACGATTAATAAAAAAGAATTATTAAACTGTATTGACAGAGCTACCCTGTTAATCAAAGAAACAGAAAAGAAACCTATTATTGTAAAAATTGATGATAGAAATATGGAGCTTAAAATAAATTCAACCATAGGTTCCATGGATGAAGAAATAGACATTACGAAAGAAGGCAAAGATATAACCATAGGATTTAATCCTAAATTCTTTATTGAAGCCTTAAGAGTAATTGATGATGAAGATATCGATATTTATCTGATTAATCCGAAAGCTCCTTGTTTTATCAGAGATAAAGATGAATCATATATTTATTTAATACTACCTGTAAATTTTAATTCCGCAGTTCAATAAATAGTATTTTATCAATAATCTCTAAGTCGTTCGTATTATAGATTATTGGTATGATTAATATTATAATTATACGGTAACTAACAGTCTGGAAAGGTTAGGGTATTAAAATGCAAATAATTAAATTAAGAGAAGATTTCATTAAATTAGGCCAAGCCCTAAAAGCCGGCGGTTTAGTAGAATCCGGAGTTGATGCTAAGCTTGTAATACAGGATGGCTTGGTAAAAGTAAATGGAAACACAGAAATACAAAGAGGTAAGAAATTATATGATGGTGATATAGTCGAATTTAATCATGAGACTATAAAAATTGAAAAATAATTAGAATCGTGGTGCTGGAATGTATATCAAAACCCTTGAACTAAAAGATTTCAGAAATTATGATAATCTTTTTATGGAATTTCATAATGGTATTAATATTCTATACGGTGATAATGCCCAGGGAAAAACCAATATTTTAGAAGCAATTTATATTTGCGGCACTACGAAATCTCATAAAGGTAGTAAAGATAAAGAAATTATCAAGCTGGATAAAGACGAATCCCATATAAGGATTTTATTAGACCGTGATAAAGCAACTCATAAAGTGGATATGCATTTAAAGAAAAATAAACCCAAAGGGGTAGCGATTGACGGGTTGCCTATCAAAAAATCCAGTGAATTATTTGGAATCGTTAATATTGTATTTTTTTCTCCGGAAGATTTAAGCATCATAAAAAATGGTCCTTCCGAAAGACGCAGGTTTATCGATCTTGAATTATGCCAGCTGGATAAAGTTTACTTATATAATTTAACCAATTATAATAAAATTATTAGCCAAAGAAATAATTTATTGAAACAGATCAGTTTTAATAAAAAATTACTGGATACACTTAGTATATGGGATATGCAATTGGTAGAATATGGAACTCAGATAATTCAAAGAAGAAATCTATTTATAGAGCAGCTTAATGAAATTGTATACGATATACATAGAAAATTATCCGGTGACAAAGAGCAATTGGTTATAAAATATGAACCAAACGTAAGTATTGAAAGTTTTAGCAATAAACTTGCCGATTCCCAGGAAAGAGATATTGCTTTAAAAATGACAAATGTGGGTCCTCATAGGGATGACATCAGTTTTTTAAACGGTGATATCGATATCCGAAGATTTGGATCCCAGGGACAGCAGCGAACTTCGGCTTTATCATTAAAACTTGCAGAAATTGAATTAGTGAAAAAGATAACCCAAGATAAACCAATTCTTTTATTGGATGATGTGTTATCTGAGTTAGATAGAAAAAGGCAGAATTATTTACTGAATAGTATTCACGGTATACAGACTATCATTACTTGTACAGGCCTGGAGGAATTTATCACAAACAGGATGGAATGTGATAATATTTACAGGGTTGTCGAAGGCACAGTTACTAACGAGAATACATCTACATTGGAAATCATCCATAGAAAAACAGGAGGCAATTTATGAGTACAGAATACGGTGCAGATCAAATCCAAATACTGGAAGGTTTAGAGGCAGTCAGGAAAAGGCCTGGTATGTATATTGGCAGTACCTCAGCAAAGGGCCTACATCATTTAGTTTATGAGATTGTTGATAATGCAGTTGATGAAGCTTTGGCAGGAATTTGTGACAGGATAGAAGTAATCATTAATAAAGATAATTCCGTAACCGTAATTGATAATGGACGTGGAATACCGGTGGGAATCAATCATAAGAAGGGAATACCTGCTGTTGAAGTGGTATTTACCATTCTCCATGCGGGAGGAAAATTCGGCGGCGGAGGATATAAGGTATCAGGCGGTTTGCATGGTGTTGGTGCTTCCGTTGTTAATGCTTTATCGGAATGGCTTGAAGTTACGATATATTTGGATGGCAAAATCCATAAACAAAGATATGAAAGAGGCAAGGTTGCCAGACCCTTAGAAGTAATTGGTGAAACTGACAGAACAGGAACAACGGTTACTTTTTTACCGGATAAGGAAATATTTGAAGAGACGGTCTTTGATTATGAAGTTCTAAAACAACGTCTTCGTGAGATGGCATTTTTAACCAAGAATTTAAAAATAATATTAAAAGATGACAGGGTAGAACCTCAGGTAGAAAGAGAATTCCATTATGCGGGCGGTATTAAAGAATATGTGGAATATCTTAACAGGCATAAGGATCCGATATATCCTGAGATTGTTTACTGTGAAGGCAACAGGGATAATGTATATGTTGAGGTAGCTATGCAGCATAACAGTTCCTATACGGAAGGCTGTTATAGCTTTGTTAATAATATTACTACTCCTGAGGGTGGAACCCATCTGGCAGGATTTAAAAATGCATTAACGAAAACTTTTAATGAATTTGCCAGAAATCTAAAATATTTAAAAGATAATGAGCCTAGTCTCAGCGGTGAAGATATCCGAGAAGGCCTGACGGCGATTATCAGCATAAAAATACCGGAGCCTCAGTTTGAAGGACAGACGAAGCAAAAATTAGGTAACAGTGAGGCCAGAGGTGCTGTTGACAGTATTGTCAGCGAGCAGCTGACTTATTTTCTGGAGCAGAATCCCAGTGTTGCAAAAATAATTCTGGAAAAAGCAATTTTAGCCCAAAGGGCCAGAGATGCAGCAAGAAAAGCCAGGGATTTAACAAGGAGAAAAACCGCTTTAGAAGGCATGAGTTTACCGGGTAAATTAGCAGATTGTTCCGATAAGGATCCCAAAAACTGCGAAATTTATATTGTTGAGGGTGATTCTGCGGGTGGTTCCGCTAAGACTGCCAGGTCCAGAGCGACCCAGGCAATCCTGCCTTTAAGAGGTAAAATATTAAATGTTGAAAAGTCGAGATTGGATAAAATATTAGTTAACAACGAAATTAAAGCCATGATTACGGCTTTTGGAACAGGAATATCAGATGATTTTGATATTTCTAAATTACGTTATCATAAAATCATTATAATGACGGATGCCGATGTGGACGGAGCCCATATCAGTACTTTACTATTGACATTTTTTTACCGTTTTATGCCTGACCTAATCAAAGACGGGCATGTTTATATGGCTCAGCCGCCGTTATATAAAGTTGAAAAAAATAAGCTGGTAAAATATGCTTACAGCGATGAAGAACTAAACCAGATATTAACGGAAATCGGACGTGATTCCAATAATAAAATCCAGCGGTATAAAGGATTAGGGGAAATGGATGCGGAACAGCTTTGGGAAACAACCATGGATCCGGAGAGAAGGGTTCTGTTAAGGGTAACCATTGATGAAGAAGAATCCTCTGAAATTGATTTAACTTTTACAACCCTAATGGGAGATAAAGTGGAACCAAGAAGAGAATTTATCGAAACCAATGCAAAATATGTTAAAAACTTAGATATTTAATATCTGTACTGAAATGTAATTTTTGAGATTTTATTCTATGAATTTTTCGAAAACTACGTTGACATAGAATTGATGGAGGAGAACAAATGGACGAAAATATCTTTGATAAGGTTCATGAGGTTGATCTGAAAAAGACAATGGAAACATCATATATCGATTATGCCATGTCTGTAATAGCAGCCCGTGCACTTCCGGATGTAAGAGATGGTCTGAAGCCGGTACAAAGAAGAATATTATATGCTATGATAGAGTTAAATAATGGTCCTGACAAACCGCACCGTAAATGTGCACGTATTGTCGGTGATACCATGGGTAAATATCATCCTCACGGAGACAGCTCTATCTATGAAGCATTGGTAAAACTGGCTCAGGATTTTTCAACTAGATATCCATTAATAGACGGCCATGGTAATTTTGGTTCTGTGGATGGAGACGGAGCAGCCGCAATGCGTTATACGGAGGCCCGTTTAAGTAAAATTTCCATGGAAATGATATCGGATATTAACAAAGATACGGTTGATTTTTCCCCGAACTTTGATGAAACAGAAAAGGAACCAACGGTTCTTCCTTCCAGATATCCTAATCTGTTAGTAAATGGAACATCCGGAATAGCAGTTGGTATGGCAACCAATATTCCGCCTCATAACTTAAGAGAAGTTATTAATGCCGTAGTTAAAATGATCGATAATAACATTTTGGAAGACAGAGATACTTCCATGGAAGAATTATTGGAAATCGTGAAAGGCCCCGATTTTCCTACCGGTGCAAGTATATTAGGTGTCAGAGGAATTGAAGAAGCTTATCGTACCGGCCGCGGAAAGATTAGAGTACGTGCGGTATCTACTATAGAAACCATGGCAAATGGCAAAAACCGTATAGTAGTTACCGAACTTCCCTATATGGTTAATAAAGCCAGATTGATAGAAAAAATAGCTGAACTTGTAAAAGATAAGAAAATTGACGGTATCACGGAATTAAGAGATGAGTCAGACCGTTCCGGTATGAGAATTTGTATTGAATTAAGACGTGATGTCAATGCCAATGTGTTATTAAACCAGCTGTATAAGCACACCCAAATGCAAGATACATTTGGGGTTATCATGATAGCTTTAGTAGATAATCAACCCCGTGTATTAAATCTTCACGAGATGCTGAAGTATTATTTAATACATCAGGAAGAAGTTGTTACGAGAAGAACAAAATACGATTTAAACAAAGCAGAAGAGCGAGCCCATATTTTACAGGGATTATTAATTGCTTTGGATAATATTGATGAAGTTATCAATATTATCCGTTCTTCTAAAAATATTAATATAGCAAAAGAACGATTAATTGAAAGATTCTCTTTAACCGATGTACAAGCTCAGGCAATTGTGGACATGAGACTTCGTGCATTAACAGGTCTGGAAAGAGAAAGACTTGAGAATGAACATGCTGAATTAATGGAAAAAATTGCAGAATATAAAGCAATTCTTAGTGATACTAAAAAATTGCTTACAGTTATAAAAGATGAAATTACGGTTATTCGTGATAAATACGGGGATGACAGGAGAACTTCCATAGGTTTTGACGAAGATGATCTGTCTACGGAAGATTTAATCCCCAATGAAAATACGGTTCTCGCTATGACCAGATTAGGATACATAAAGAGAATGACAGTAGATAACTTTAAGAGTCAGCACCGAGGCGGTAAGGGTATTAAAGGAATGCAGACCATTGATGAGGATTTTATCGAAGATCTGTTAATGACTACAACCCATCACTATATTATGTTCTTTACCAATAAAGGACGTGTTTACCGGTTAAAAGCTTACGAAATACCGGAATCCGGCAGAACGGCCAGAGGAACCGCCATCATCAATCTTCTTCAGTTATTGCCAGAGGAAAGAATTACAGCCATTATTCCGCTTAAGGAATATCAGAATAATAAATATTTATTTATGGCGACGAAAAAAGGTATTGTTAAGAAAACACCGATTAAAGAATATGAAAATATTCGTAAATCCGGTTTACAGGCAATAAATCTCAGGGAAGATGATGACTTAATAGAGGTAAAAGCGACCAACAATAAAAAAGATATTATCTTAGTTACCCAAAATGGCCAATGTATCCGGTTTAATGAAAAAGATGTCAGAAAAACCGGCCGTACTTCTATGGGTGTAATAGGTATGAACCTGGAAGATAATGATGAGATTATCGGAATGCAGCTAAGTACCCAGGGAGAATCACTTTTATTTGTATCTGAAAAAGGTATGGGTAAACGAACCAGTATGGAAGAGTTCTCTGTTCAGAGAAGGGGCGGTAAAGGTGTCAAATGCTATAAAATTACCGAAAAAACGGGATATGTTGTAGGTGTTAAAGCAGTAAATGAAGAAAATGAAATCATGATTATAACGACGGAGGGTATAATTATCCGTTTAGCAGTAAAGGATATATCAAACTTGGGAAGAATTACATCCGGTGTTAAGTTAATTGATATGGATACAGAAAAAGATATTACGGTTGCAAGTATTGCTAAAGTAAGAGATAATAATACTCAGACTTCAGATGAAGAGGTTATCAAACAGCTGGAAAAGGAATTAAAAGAAGAAAATTCTGATAATCAGGCTGTTGATAATTCTATAGATGATGAAGAAAGTTATGATGAAGATGCTGAATCAGAAATTGAAATCCAATCCAATGATGGTATGGATGTGGAATAGGATTTCAAAAATATCAATCGGATAAAGAAGTTATTTTTAAACAGATAAAAAATATAAAAAATAAGCCTGAACCTGTTATGTATCAAATAGTTTCTATTATTTCTGAGATAATCGGAAATAGAACAATTTATTATAACAGGGATAAGGCTTATTTTTTAAAATGTACCACTACTACTTACCCAAGCAAGAGCGTACCCGGAAGTATTATGTTTCGTATCACACAATCAGGATATAAAATATGCTAATTGGCGAACCATAATGAAATTTGGCTTTTGACACTCCAATTCTAAAAATAAAAATAATAAAAAGGAGACCAAATGAATACGATACACACCGACATTATAATAAAAAATATAAAAGAAATGTGCATAGAGGCTAATTATAATCTATCACCGGATATACGGGAGGCTGTAAAAAAATCAATTTCTAAAGAATGTTCCACCATTGGCAAACAGATATTAGAGCAATTAGATGAAAATTTAGTGATAGCAAAAAACGATAGTATACCAATTTGCCAGGATACCGGAATGGCAATTGTATTTATAAAAATAGGACAGGACGTACACATTAAGGGAATTAATTTAGAAGATGCAATTAATGAAGGAATCAGGCAGGGATATGAGGAAGGATTTTTAAGAAAATCTATTGTAGGGGATCCTCTCCTTAGAATTAATACCAAAGATAATACACCAGGAATTATACATTATGAGATTATACCCGGAGAGACTATGGAAATAACAATAGCTCCAAAAGGTTTTGGAAGTGAGAATATGAGCCGGGTTTATATGCTGAAACCATCTGATGGGATAGAAGGAGTTAAAAAGGCAGTTATTGAGACTGTAAATTTAGCAGGACCCAACGCTTGTCCGCCCATAGTAGTCGGCGTGGGTATTGGCGGCAGTTTTGAAAAATGCACATTATTAGCGAAAAAGGCTTTAACCAGGAATATTAATGAACATTCCAAATTAGATCACATTAAAAACCTAGAAATGGAATTATTAAGTGAAATTAACAAATTAGGTATAGGACCCGGAGGACTCGGCGGTAGGGTTACTGCATTAGGTATTAATATTGAAACCTATCCGACACATATAGCAGGACTGCCGGTAGCAATTAATATTTGTTGTCATGTAAACCGGCATATAACCAGAATACTAAGGTAAATAATCATGGAAAAGGGTAAAAAGGATAAAAGAAGGGTTTTTTCAAAAGATAAGGCAGTTAATATGTAAAAGAAGGATATTAATAAGATATAGTAACAAATTAAGCTGAAAAAAATTTTTTTATCCACGGATTAATAGATATCTCTCATTGATTTGTGGATAAATTGCTAAATTAGGAGGCAGTACGTGGAAAAACATATAAAAACTCCGTTAACTGAAGAAATAACGAAAGAGTTAACAGCAGGGGATTATGTATATATTACAGGAACCATATATACAGCCAGAGATGCAGCACATAAAAGATTATATGAAAGAATGTTAAATGGTGAGAAAGCACCATTTGATTTTAACGACACTATTATTTACTACTTAGGTCCAACACCGGAAAGAGAGGATCAGGTTATCGGATCAGCCGGACCTACAACCAGTAGCCGTATGGATAAATACACTCCTCTTTTACTTGAACATGGATTAAAAGGTATGATTGGAAAAGGTAAAAGAAGTATAGAGGTAATTAATTCTATTATAAAAAATAAAGGAGTTTATTTTGCTGCTGTCGGGGGAGCCGGTGCTTTGTTATCAAAGAAGATAAAAAAGTCTGCAGTAATTGCATATGATGATTTAGGAACGGAAGCCATAAGAGAATTGTATGTTGAGGATTTTCCGGTAATAGTTGTGATAGATTGTTTAGGTAATAATCTATATGAAACTGCTCAAAAAGAATTTAGAGAAGAAAATTTTATAGATTAATTAATCTAAAACGAATATTTTTCATGGTAAGAAGTAGACTAATCAATATCTATATAACAAAAAAGCAGCATTTTAATCTATTATCAAAAAAATATAAAAATTGTTTTAGAAAATTGTTGACAAATGAAAAAGCGTTTGCTATACTATCTAATGCACCTGACGAGAAAAGTTAGATGTTAATAATTAAATATGATGAATGGAAGTTCAGATCATGGAGAAATACTCAAGAGGCTGAAGAGGCGCCCCTGCTAAGGGTGTAGGTCGTTTGCGCGGCGCGAGGGTTCAAATCCCTCTTTCTCCGTCATATTTTTATTAATACTATTTTCTGTATCAGTTTTGTTAAAACAAAAAAGAATTAATTGATATCTAATATTAAATAATTTTTAAAAAAGTGTTGACAAAATATAAGTGCTGTGGTAGAATAGTTTTTGCTGACGCGATGAGAGTTAGCC
>NZ_CP048000.1:1110000-1202500 GCF_009931695.1 Anaerocolumna sedimenticola | reverse complement strand
TTTATAGTAAGTTATAAATTGATATTTATGGAGATTATGTCAGACATCTAAACAAACTTTAATGAACAAAGACCAACGATCTGTCACGCTAGGCAGAGACGTAAATGGTCAAGCTAATAAGAGCGCAGGGTGGATGCCTTGGCACTAAGAGCCGATGAAAGACGTGATAAGCTGCGATAAGCTGCGGTGAGGAGCAAATATCCTTTGACCCGCAGATTTCTGAATGGGGAAACCTGACGGAGTATTCCTCCGTTACTATTAAGTGAATCCATAGCTTAATAGAGGGAACCCGGGGAACTGAAACATCTAAGTACCCGGAGGAAAAGAAAGAAAACTCGATTTCCAAAGTAGCGGCGAGCGAAATGGAAACAGCCTAAACCGAAGAATTTATTCTTCGGGGTTATGGACCGCAACAAGTGAGTCGTACGGTAGCAGAATGGTTTTGGGAAAGCCAGCCAGAGAGAGTGAAAGCCTCGTAAGCGAAACCGGAAGACAGCGAGCGGGATCCGAAGTACCACGAGACACGAGAAACCTTGTGGGAAGTCGGGGGACCACCCCCCAAGGCTAAATACTACTTAGTGACCGATAGTGCATAGTACTGTGAAGGAAAGGTGAAAAGAACCCCGGGAGGGGAGTGAAAGAGAACCTGAAACCCTGTGTTTACAAGCTGTGGAACACCTATTTAAAGGTGAACCGCGTACTTTTTGTAGAACGGTCCGGCGAGTTACATTTACTGGCAAGGTTAAGGTCAAAAAGACTGAAGCCGAAGGGAAACCAAGTCTGAACAGGGCGAATTTAGTCAGTGTATGTAGACCCGAAACCGGGTGATCTACCCATGTCCAGGTTGAAGCTGCCGTAAAAGGTGGTGGAGGACCGAACACACATCCGTTGAAAAGGGTGGTGATGAGGTGTGGGTAGGGGAGAAATTCCAATCGAACCCGGAGATAGCTGGTTCTCCTCGAAATAGCTTTAGGGCTAGCCTTGATTTAGTCTGATGGAGGTAGAGCACTGAATATCCTAGGGGGCGTCAAAGCTTACCGAAGATTATCAAACTCCGAATGCCATACAGATGATGATCAGGAGTCAGACTACACGAGATAAGTTGGGTAGTCAAAAGGGAAAAAGCCCAGACCACCAGCTAAGGTCCCAAAGTGCGTGTTAAGTGGAAAAGGATGTGGGATTTCGAAAACAACTAGGATGTTGGCTTAGAAGCAGCCATACATTAAAAGAGTGCGTAATAGCTCACTAGTCGAGAGGTCCTGCGCCGAAAATGTCCGGGGCTAAAACACGACACCGAAGCTGTGGAATTGTACGCAAGTACAATTGGTAGAGGAGCATTCTTAACTGCGACGAAGCGTTACCGAAAGGAGACGTGGAGTGTTAAGAAGAGAGAATGCCGGAATGAGTAGCGAGATAGAAGTGAGAATCTTCTAGGCCGAATATCCAAGGTTTCCAGAGTAAAGCTGATCTGCTCTGGGTAAGTCGGGACCTAAGGCGAGGTCGAAAGACGTAGTCGATGGACAACAGGTTGAAATTCCTGTACCTTATGAAAACAGAACTGTGGGGACGCAGAGAGAAAGCCAGAGCCGGGAATGGAAAGACCGGTACAAGCGGGGTAGTAGTCAGACAGGCAAATCCGTCTGATAATACGAAGACGTTAAGTGGACCGAAACTTAAAGTAGGGAAGCTGGTGAGCTAACTGCCAAGAAAAGCCGCTATTGTTTTTCATAAGCCCGTACCGTAAACCGACACAGGTGGATGAGGAGAGAATCCTAAGGCCGACGGGAGAAGCATTGTTAAGGAACTCGGCAAAATAACCTCGTAACTTCGGGAGAAGAGGTGCCTGTAGCAATACAGGCCGCAGAGAATTGGCCCAAGCAACTGTTTAGCAAAAACACAGGTCTATGCAAAACCGAAAGGTGAAGTATATGGGCTGACGCCTGCCCGGTGCTGGAAGGTTAAGGGGAGATGTTAGGAGCGATCCGAAGCGTTGAACTTAAGCCCCAGTAAACGGCGGCCGTAACTATAACGGTCCTAAGGTAGCGAAATTCCTTGTCGGGTAAGTTCCGACCCGCACGAAAGGCGTAATGATTTGGGCACTGTCTCGACAATGCACCCGGTGAAATTGAAATACCAGTGAAGATGCTGGTTACCTGCGCCAGGACGGAAAGACCCCATGGAGCTTTACTCTAGCTTGATACTGGGATTCGGTATTGCATGCACAGGATAGGTGGGAGGCAAAGAAGCTACGACTCCGGTCGTGGTGGAGCCGCTGTTGGGATACCACCCTTGCAGTATTGGATTTCTAACATGTGCCCGTGATCCGGGCAGTGGACAATGTCAGGTGGGGAGTTTGACTGGGGCGGTCGCCTCCGAAAGGGTATCGGAGGCGCTCAAAGGTCTTCTCAGAATGGTTGGAAACCATTCGCAGAGTGCAAAGGCATAAGAAGGCTTGACTGCGACACCGACGGGTGGAGCAGGTACGAAAGTAGGACTTAGTGATCCGGTGGTATAAAGTGGGATTGCCATCGCTCAACGGATAAAAGCTACCCTGGGGATAACAGGCTTATCACTCCCAAGAGTTCACATCGACGGAGTGGTTTGGCACCTCGATGTCGGCTCATCGCATCCTGGGGCTGTAGTAGGTCCCAAGGGTTGGGCTGTTCGCCCATTAAAGCGGTACGCGAGCTGGGTTCAGAACGTCGTGAGACAGTTCGGTCCCTATCCGGCGCGGGCGTAGGATATTTGAGAGGAGCTGACCTTAGTACGAGAGGACCGGGTTGGACGAACCGCTGGTGGATCGGTTGTACTACCAAGTGCATGGCCGAGTAGCCAAGTTTGGAAGGGATAAACGCTGAAGGCATCTAAGCGTGAAGCCCCCCTCAAGATAAGATATCCCATAGCGTAAGCTAGTAAGACCCCTTGAAGACGACAAGGTGGATAGGTTAGAGGTGGAAGCGCAGTAATGTGTGGAGCTGACTAATACTAATAGGTCGAGGGCTTGACCATAAAGTGTTTGTTCATAAAATTTAGGTGTAATTAATGTGTTAGTGTAAGTCAAGTATTGGCCTAGTGGCTCAGTTGGTTAGAGCGCCGCCCTGTCACGGCGGAGGTCGAGGGTTCGAGTCCCTTCTGGGTCGTTTAGTTAAAATATGGGATCTTAGCTCAGCTGGGAGAGCATCTGCCTTACAAGCAGAGGGTCATAGGTTCGAGCCCTATAGGTCCCACTTAACTACAATGACTAAATGGTTTATTGCCGACGTGGCTCAATTGGCAGAGCAGCTGACTTGTAATCAGCAGGTTATCGGTTCGAGTCCGATCGTCGGCTTAGATGAAAAATTTTCATCTATATTATGCAATAAGTTATAATAATTGCACATAATATTAAAGTGCTAAGATGTTTACATCTAGTATATATGGATGGATTCCCGAGTGGCCAAAGGGGGCAGACTGTAAATCTGTTAGCGACGCTTTCGAAGGTTCGAATCCTTCTCCATCCACTTGTTTGAAAAAACATAATTACAAAAAAATATTGTCGCGGGGTGGAGCAGTCTGGAAGCTCGTCGGGCTCATAACCCGAAGGTCATAGGTTCAAATCCTATCCCCGCAATTCGAAAACTGAATAGTTTTCGTTAACCCGAAAAGAAGGAAATTTTCTTTGGGGGTCAACGAAGTTGGCCTTGCCCAGATAGCTCAGTCGGTAGAGCAGAGGACTGAAAATCCTCGTGTCGCTGGTTCGATTCCGGCTCTGGGCATTTTTTATTGGATATGTGAAGTAGATAATTGCAGTAATGCTTTTGATAAATCCGTTTTCAATAAATATGGGATATTAGCTCAGTCGGTAGAGCACTTGACTTTTAATCAAGGTGTCCCGGGTTCGAATCCCGGATGTCTCATTAAAATCACGAAAAGACTATATTCAATATAGTCTTTTTTGTGTTTCATTATTTAGAGAGAATATATATATTTACCTAATTATCTGTAATTTTTTGTATATTAAAAGCATCCACTTCGAGTTATTACCGAATTTAGAAAGTTACTTGTAATGGTTAAAAACAACTGTTATAACAGGTATCCTGCTGAAACTTCTTCAAAGCAGACTGTTGTAATATATTAAGTAATTCCGGAGCTTTTCCCCCAACGGAAATGCCGTCTATTTCTGAAGCAGCAATACATAGGGCACCTGCGCTCGTAACAATTACCTCATCCGCTCCCATTAAATCATTTAGTGAAAATGGAGATTCATCCACAGGGATTTTATTTTCACGGCAAAAATCTAACAAATGACCTCTGGTTATCCCCGGTAATATAAGATTATCTAGAGGCGCTGTTCTTAACACTCCATTATTTATAATGGATATATTACTATGAGCGCACTCCGTTACCCTATCCCCTCTATGGAATACAGCTTCATCACATCCTGCTTCTACAGCTTTTTGTTTCGCTATTACGTTTGGCAATAAATTTAGAGTTTTAATATTGCAATGAAAAAACCTAGTATCCTCAACAGTTATTAGTTTAAATTTTTGATAAATATCTTTAATGCCTCCTGGTTTGATCATAATCCATAAATTAGATGGAATATCAGGTTCAGGAAAAGCATGATTCCGTATAGCAGTTCCTCTTGTAACCTGCCAATATAAGAATTGCTCGGGGCTGTCAACTTTATTAACCATATCCTGTAATAATTTTTTCAACTCACATTTACTAAAACTTACTGAAATATTTAACTGTTCAGCACTTCTAAAAAAACGGTCTACGTGTTCATCCAATGCAAATATCATATGATTTGCCGTATATGTAGCATCATAAACACCGTCTCCGAAATAACATACTCGATCATTCATTGGAATCTTCATATCTTCTATAAGTCCATAAGACCCGCAATAGTAACCTAAATTCTCCATAGTTAACCTCCTATTCGTTATAATGAATTTTATAATTCCCAAAGAATTTTATTCAAAGGAAAAAGTACTTATTTATTAAGCTTATAATAATACACTATCATAAATTATTGATAATTAAAAACAGTTTATATTAATTATTGTATAAATTTAATGTAATTTATAGGACATAAAATATTTATTTTTTTATTGCATTATACTATTGATTATAGTATATTATATTTATATGTGATTATCTTTAGGAAATTTATATTATTTCATTATTTTAAAAAATAATGGATTTTAAATTTGTTTAGTTATTAAACTAACATAAAAAATACAAAAACCAAGGGGGCTTTAAAATGAAATTTTTTATTGATACTGCCAATGTAGAGGATATCAAAAAGGCAAATGAAATGGGCGTTATCTGTGGTGTTACGACTAACCCATCCTTAATCGCTAAAGAAGGAAGAGATTTTAATGAAGTTATTAAAGAAATTGCTTCCATTGTAGACGGACCAATCAGTGGTGAAGTAAAAGCTACTACGGTTGATGCTGCAGGTATGATTGCAGAAGGAAGAGAGATTGCTAAAATCCATCCGAATATGGTTGTTAAAATTCCTATGACTGTAGAAGGGTTAAAAGCTACTAAAGTTCTTTCCGGTGAAGGCATTAAAACCAATGTTACTTTAATCTTTTCAGCTAACCAGGCATTATTAGCTGCAAGAGCAGGTGCAACCTATGTATCTCCATTTTTAGGCCGTTTAGATGATATCTCTATGCCTGGTATCGATTTAATAAGAACCATATCTGAAATATTTGATATCTATAATCTGGATACTGAAATTATTGCAGCTAGCGTAAGAAATCCGGTTCACATTACCGACTGTGCATTAGCAGGAGCAGACATCGCAACAGTTCCATACAGCGTTATTGAACAATGCACAAAACATCCTTTAACTGATCAGGGTATCGAAAAATTCCAAAAAGACTATAAAGCTGTTTTCGGAGAATAAATTATATATATATTACAGGAGGAAATAAAATGAGTAACATTGATACTTTATCAGTAAATGCCATAAGGGTATTATCCGCTGATGCAGTACAAAAGGCAAATTCCGGACATCCCGGACTTCCTTTAGGATCTGCTGCAATGGCATATGAATTATGGGCAAAGCATATGAATCATAATCCTAAGAACCCTAAGTGGCCTAACAGGGATCGTTTTGTATTATCAGGCGGTCATGGTTCAACCCTTTTATATTCATTATTACACCTATTTGGTTATGGTGATTTATCAACAGATGATTTGGCTAACTTCAGACAATTAAATTCATTGACCCCAGGACATCCGGAATATGGACATACTGTTGGTGTGGAAGCAACTACAGGACCCTGGGTGCCGGTATGGCAATGGCTGTTGGTATGGCAATGGCAGAAGCTCATATAGCTGCCAAGTTTAATAAAGAAGAATTCCCTGTAATGGATCATTACACCTATGTATTGGGCGGAGACGGATGTATGATGGAAGGTATTTCCTCCGAAGCATTTTCTTTGGCAGGTACATTAGGTTTAAATAAATTAATTGTATTATATGATTCTAATAAAATTTCTATTGAAGGAAGTACAGATATCGCATTTACGGAAGATGTAAGAAAGCGTTTTGAAGCTTTTGGTTTCCAGACATTAGTAGTGGAAGATGGTAATGACCTGGAAGAAATCGGTGCCGCAATCGAGCAGGCCAAGGCTGATAAAACAAGACCTTCCATGATTACGGTTAAAACTAAAATCGGTTTCGGATCTCCGAAAGAAGGTATGGCAAGTGCCCATGGAGAACCTTTAGGTGTTGAAAATGTAGCTGCCATGAGAGAAAAATTAGGCTGGTCCCATACGGATGCATTTTTTGTACCGGAAGTTGTATATGATAATTTCAAAGCGATTGCTGAAAAGAATGCAAAAGTAGAAGATGAATGGAATCAGATGTTTGATAAGTATTGCGAAGCTTACCCTGAAATGAAAGAACTTTGGGATAAATATCATAATGAATCCATTGCAAAAGATCTTATTAATAATGAAGAGTTTTGGGCATATCCTGATAAACCTGAAGCAACAAGAAATTTATCCGGAATGGTAATTAATAGAATCAAAGACTTAGTTCCTGGGTTTATCGGAGGTTCTGCAGATCTTGCACCATCTACCAAAACCTATATGAAAGATGAAGGTGATTTCTCTAAAGAGAATTATGCCGGCCGTAACTTACATTTTGGTGTCAGGGAACTTGCTATGGCAGCAATCGGAAACGGACTTGCCCTGCATGGCGGTTTAAGGCCATATGTTTCAACATTTTTTGTATTCAGTGACTATGTGAAACCAATGGCAAGATTAACATCATTAATGGGACTTCCTTTAACTTATGTTTTAACTCATGACAGTATTGGTGTAGGAGAAGACGGACCTACCCATGAGCCGATTGAACAGTTAGCAATGCTGCGTGCGATGCCTAATTTTACGGTTTTCAGGCCAGCAGATGCTACGGAAACCATTGCCGGATGGTATTATGCCATTACATCGACGAAAACTCCAACTGCATTGGTATTAACTCGTCAGAATCTTCCTCAATATACAGGTTCCAGCAAAGAAGCCTTAAAAGGCGGATATATCATAGCTGATTCTACAAAAGAAACACCGGATGCAATTATAATGGCAAGCGGTTCCGAGGTTGAATTAGGAATTAAAGCAAAAGAGGAACTTGCCAAAGAAGGAATTGATATCAGAGTTGTTAGTATGCCATCTTTAGATTTATTTGAGGCACAGAGTGCAGAATACAAAGATAGTATATTACCAAAGAAAGTCAGAGCAAGAGTAGCAGTAGAAGCAGCAATAGATTTTGGCTGGGGTAAATATGTCGGATTAGACGGTGCTTACGTAACTATGAAAGGTTTTGGAGCATCCGCACCAGCAGGAGAATTATTTAAGAAATTCGGATTTACTACAGAAAATGTCGTAGCTGCCGTAAAATCTGTACTATAATTTATAACTTATACATTATTATCTTTTAGTTTATATTTAATATGTCTCAACTTATTTCTTTATTTTTTATGTATTACTATTATTATTCTTTAAAGAGTAGTGAAAGACATTTGATTTAATAGACCCTGTATTTTACCAATTATAGATAAGTAAAGTAATGTAAATTAAAAAACTTGTTTATAATCGGAGGAAATGGGGTCTATTTTATTCAAAGGAAAGTTCTCTGAACTTTCCTTTGAAATAAAAAGCCTTACCGGGCAGATTGCCCATGACGCTCCATAGGTGGATTTCCACTAAAGTGACAGAGCGTCAGAGCTAGAGCAAAAATCCTATACACTAAAATTATCAATAGTTACGCTGTAAGATAATCAATAAATTTTCTATTTCTAATAAAACTTTAATATATAGTTATTGAAAAATATTTATTTAACCGATAGAATGGTGATAGATATTTTTTTTGTAATAGGAGGAGTTATATAGTATGGCGAAAATATTAATTGTAGAAGATGAAAGCAAAATAGCAAGATTTGTAGAATTGGAACTTAAATACGAAGGATATGAGGTAGAAATAGCAGCAGACGGAAGAACAGGACTGGAAAAAGCGCTGCAGAAAAATGTTGATTTAGTGCTTCTTGATATTATGCTTCCCGGTATTAGCGGAATTGAAGTATGCAGAAGAATCAGAATGGAATCTGCAGTTCCTGTTATTATGCTGACGGCGAAAGATGATGTTACGGATAAAGTAGCCGGTTTGGATATAGGCGCGGATGATTATATGACTAAGCCATTTGCAATTGAAGAACTTCTGGCAAGAATCCGTGTATCATTAAACAGACACTCCAAATTAATACAACCCAAAGCAGACCTGCTTCAGATCGGTAATCTAAAACTTAATTTATCAAGCCATAGTGCATATTACGGAGAAGAAGAAGTAACTCTGACTAAAAAAGAATATGAATTATTGGAATATTTGATTCGAAATAAAAACATTGCTATTACAAGAGAGCAGCTACTGAATAATGTGTGGGATTACGAATATCTTGGAGATACCAATGTGGTGGATGTATATGTCCGCTATCTCAGACAGAAAATTGATGATAAATACGGAATTCATTTAATTAATACAGTGCGAGGGGTAGGTTATATTATTAAGGATGAAATTTAATTTGAGAGAAAGTATAAGACAGTTATTAATTAAGATTGTATTGCCATTCAGAAGAAAAAAGGAAGAATGGCTTGGAAAATTTCGATTCTCAATAGCGTTTCGCATTTCCCTTCATTATTTAAAGCTTTTAATTATAAACGGAGCAGTCTTTGCTATTATATTTTCCATGTTGTATTATGGAGCAGAATGGAGAAATTATAATAAAAAAGCGGATCGTATCATGGAAAATTTTAAAAATAATGGAAAAAGCCAAAACAACAAAATTCTTAACCCATATATAATTGATGGTTTTACATTAAAAATTATCAATAAAGATACGAAATCGGTAATTTATAATGATACAGGGAAGGATTACTCCGGTGACAAAAAAATCTTTGGATACATTACTTATCAGAGGAATGATAACGTATTCATGCCAATTATTATAATTTCAGAGAATAGAGAGATTACGACCGGCGATGAAACATATAAGTTATACTTTCAATATAATCTGGAAGAGAGCGGTGAGAAACTTGATTGGCTTTTAGGATTTATGATAATCCTTTATCTTGTTTTGGTTTATATTATTATTAAACAAGGAAAGAAAAGTGATCAGAAATTATTAGAACCAATATATGAAATGTCTGCTTCCGCCAATCACCTTACTGTTAATAATCTTCATAGTCAGAGGTTAAACGTAGAAGGTACAAAAAATGAATTAAAAGACCTGGCAAATGTGATAAACAGTATGTTAGACCGTATTGAAGTTTCTTATGAAAGCCAGAAGCAATTTGTTTCGGATGCCTCCCATGAACTTCGTACTCCCATTGCCGTAATACAGGGTTATGGAAACCTTTTAAGCCGTTGGGGAACCAAGGACGAAGAGGTATTACTGGAATCCATAGAAGCAATTAATAATGAAGCAAAATCTATGCAGGATTTGGTGGAAAAGCTGCTTTTCTTATCCAGGCATGATAAAAAAACTTTAAAACTTGAAAAAGTTAAGTTTAATATGTGCCACGTCGTAGAAGAAATGGTGAAAGAAACCCGTTTGGTCACTGCAAACCGAAGTATTGAAAGTCCAGTTTTAGAAGATATAATCGTATATGGTGACAAACAGGCTCTGAAACAAGCAATCCGTGTATTTATAGACAATGCTGTTAAGTATACCAGGGATGGTGATACCATTACGATAAAATGCCAAAATGATGACGGAGATTGTGTAATTACGGTGCAGGATACCGGTATTGGTATGACCCGAAAAGACGTTGACAATATTTTTGAAAGGTTCTATCGTTCAGACCAGGTAAGAAATGAAAAAATATACGGTCATGGTCTCGGTTTATCCATTGCAAAATTAATTATTTTAGGCCATACGGGAAGAATAAAGGTAAGATCCCAGCTAACAAAAGGGACAACCTTTATCATAACCTTACCAAAAAGATTTTAAAGTACCGGCAGAAAATCTTATTAAGTCTGCAGTTCTAAAACTAACTTAATATTAATTAAAGTTAACAGTATTCATTTTGCAGGTGTTGTTGTAGTCCAACAGGAATTGATACGTCAATCTCTTTTCGATATCTGTATTAACCGAATTTCATGAGGTTCTAATACGGTCTCGTAATCCAGTGCCTGATTTGTAACGGAAGAAATGGATTTTTTTAAAAATGGATGGGATAACTGTTTTAAGGTTTCAACCTCTTCTTTTGTTTCCAAAGGGACAGCCCCATTTCCACCCACTTATCATAACAGCTTCCATAGTTACGGTTTACGATTTCTTCCGTTACTCTGTATTCCCCGTTTTCCATACCGGATAAGGAAAATTTAAGTTCTTTCTTTGACTCGTCAGGGAAAACTTCATAACGGCTGGTATAGGAAAAATTAAAATTTAAACCTTTACTGTAAAGATCAGAAAACTGACAGTAATTATATAAAATAATGCTATAGTTTTCATTATTTTTATTTTTGGTTATAAAATAACTATCACCCTGCGCTACCAACTCTTCTTTTAGTTTTGATAAAAAGAGGTAGGAATAATAAGCAGGTTTTTTTATGCCGTTTTTTGTAAAATGCCCTACGCCACCATGAAAAAGTTGGGAAGGAAAAGATAGTTCTTCCATCCAATCGGAAAGGGACCAATGACAGAAACTGTCTGCTTTATTATAGTTTATAAGGATATTCCTGATAAAATAGGCAGCAGCATAACAGGTATCATTAAGTAACTCCCGGTGAGAAGGGCTGAGATTCCATTCGGTTATATAGAGGGGTTTTTTACTCCGGTCAGGCAGTTTATCATTCAGCATGTCCAGATATGTTCCGAAGGCATCGGGGTCATTATTTAAGGCAGGACTGTTATTTGAGATATATTCCATAAAAGTATCATGATCAAATTCTTTTAGTTTATTCCAATGTGAATTAGTAGTAGGATAAAAATGAAATAAATATACATCCGGTTTACAATCATTATCTTCCATATAGGTTAGAACATACTGCAAAGTATCGGAAGACATACTGCTGTTTATATATGAGGTATTTGCAAATTGAAAAAGAGGATTTACTTTTTTTACCGTATTTCTGGTTACTTTATATAATTGAAGCGATATTTCACGGTTTTTAAAATCGAAAGGAAAATTTGACAGGGTTTCATTCCAGAAAGTAAAAATCCAATTGGAGGTTTCTGAAAGTCCATATCGATTCAGAATGTGTTCCGTAAACTGGGTTACCAGGTATTCCCATTTGGTATAATCTTTTGGTTCGCTCATAATAAAAGGAACCGCGAAAAATTCCTTTTCAGGCGTTTTAGCCAGAGCTTTTGGCATAAATGAAAATTGTATCAGGGGGTACAACTGTATACTCAGCAAAAAATCCAATATTTCATCTACCATATTAAAATTTAGGACAGGATTTCCCGTGGAATCTTCACGGTAAACCATTAACGCATCATCAAAAATACCATGAAATTTTATGTAACGAAAACCGATTTCTTTTTGCTGTATAATCAGCATTTCCTGTATGTTTCGATATAATATTTCCTGAGCACGGCCGACAGAGCAAAAAGTCAGTGCAGGGTTCGTAAAAGGTACAGTCACCCTGGTTGAAATATTGCCTATATTTACTTTGACATTGTAAAGTTCCATATCGTTTTTCGTATCGGTATTGTTAAGATATGTGGAAAGTTTGCCAAAAAAATCGTATTTGTCTAAGTTTAAATAACTGCTATTCTGAGCAGGATCCAACCGATCTAAAGGAAGATACTCACCCTTTTTCTCTTTCCGGAACTGGCTGGGAAGTTTATTATACTGCTTACGGAAAAATGAAGCATAGGATCGGGGGTTTGAAAAACCGCAAAGTTCAGCTATTTTTTCTATGGAATAATCAGTGTTAAGTAAAAAGTCAATAGAATGTTCAATTCTTATTTTGGTTAAATAATTAGTAATTGAGATATTCATATTCTTTTCAAAAAAATGGGACAAATAGGAGGGTGAAAGATATACAGTTCCGGCTAATTCATTCAGGGTAATTTCCCTGTTAAAATTATTTTCAATATATTCAATAATGTTCTGCAGGCGTTCCATTTGTTTCTGGGTGCGGATTACGGACGGCTGTTCTGCTTTAAAATGTCTAAGTAACTCATATATCAGACGGCAGACATAAGAAAAACATAGTAATTGGTTGCATGATACCGTACTGGTATTTAGTTCAATCAACTTTGCAATAATCTCCCGGATATAATCAAAATGTTCATTATTTCCTTGTATACATGAGTTACATTGAAAAAATACATTTTCTGAATTAAGCCAGTCCATGTGAAACATGGACAGACGAACCTGCAAAGCTATCAATACACAATCCTTACTATAAGTCTCATGTACCTGATTGGAATTAATCAGGATCAGATCATTTTCTTTCAGTGTAAATTGCTCATCTTCTACCAATACTTCCAAATCACCGGATAAGACGAGAAGAAGTTCAATACTTCTATGCCAGTGTTTTTGTACACTTCCGATACGTTCACAAAACAGTTTTATGGGAAGGTTTTTGCTGTATTCAATTAATTCATGATTACTGTTCATATTTCACCTCTGTCTTAACTGATAAATGGTTTACTTATAGCCAAATATAGCATATGAAGATGGCGTTGACAAGAATAACTGCAAGTTTTTACGATTGGTTTAAACTGAAATTATTCAGTGAGTAATAAAAACAGCAGAAATCAGCATATAAATCCTATTGTTTTAGCATTGTTTAGAAAATATCATTACTGTATGATTATATTATATAAACACTGGTTAAAAACGGTGAAACAATATAGTGTCGCAATTACCTGCTTAATAGTAAGAAAAGGGAGGAGTTAGTATTGGATGAGATAAAAGGTTTGTTATTTGATCTGGACGGAGTAATTGTGGATACGGCTAAATATCATTATCTTGCATGGAAAGAGTTAGCAGAAAAACTTAAGATACCTTTTACGGAAAAAGATAATGAAAGATTAAAAGGTGTAAGCCGTATGCGGTCGTTTGAAATCATACTGGAGATTGGTGGATTAGAGTTATCCAAAGAAGAAAAAGAAAAATATTGCACCATAAAAAATAATATTTATTTGGAATATATCTATAAATTAAAACAGGAAGAAGTGTTACCCGGGGTTAATGAATTTTTAAATGATGCCAGAAAAAAGGGATATAAAATCGCGTTAGGTTCAGCCAGTAAAAATGCAGGGGTAATCTTATCAAGATTAATGTTAACAGATACTTTTGATGCTATTATTGACGGGACAAAAGTAAATACTGCCAAACCGGATCCGGAAGTATTTTTACTGGGTGCGAAAGAGCTGGGACTAAAAAAAGAGGCCTGTATCGTTTTTGAAGATGCTAAAGCAGGAGTAGATGCCGCACATAATGGCGGAATGAAAGCGATAGGGATCGGGCGAAAGGAAAATCTGCCCAACGCGGATATCTGTATTCCGGGGCTTTTTCATATAACGATTGATGATTTAATGAACCAGCTGTAGATTTGGAGTGATTCGGTATCACGAGGCCAAGAAATAAAATTGTGTAAATTGACGAACCATAATTTTAAATTGGCTTTTGACAATCGAATCCTATTTTATTATAAAAAAGGAGGTTATTATGTTAGATTATAATTTATTGGAAAAGAAACCGTTTCATCTAGCAAGCGAGGATGTAAACTGGGTTAAAAGCACCTTGGAGGGGATGACTACGGAGGAAAAGATAGGCCAGTTATTTTGCCTGATCGCCTATAGCAGTGAAGAAGATGTGTTAAAGTCTTATGTAACTAAGTATAAAATCGGCGGTTGTATGGGAAGGCCTATGCCACTGGAGGAAATATGCAGAACAATTACCTGTATGCAGGAAAATACAAAGATTCCGTTATTGATTTCAGCTAATTTTGAAGCTGGAGGGGATGGGTTAATCAAAGAGGGGACCAACATCGGTCCGAATATGCAGGCAGCAGCGGCAGGAACTTCTGAATTTGCCGGAAAAATGGGTTATGTATGCGCAAGAGAAGGCACTGCAGTAGGTGCAAATTGGGCATTTGCACCCGTTATCGATATTGATAAAAATTTCAGGAATCCCATTATGGCAACAAGATTGTTCAGTTCCGATGATAACCTGGTAAAAGAATGCGGCCTGGCTTATACAAAAGCCTGCCAGGAACAGGGTATGGCGGTATCCATTAAACATTTCCCCGGAGATGGAGTGGATGAAAGAGACCAGCATCTGGTTACCAGTATCAATTCCCTTTCCTGTGAAGAATGGGATGCAACATATGGTGAAGTTTATAAAGCCTGCATCGATGCAGGGGCTATGACTGTTATGATAGGGCATATCATGCAGCCGGCATACAGCAGGAAATTAAAACAGGGTATCAAAGATGAAGATATTATGCCGGCTACCTTAGCACCGGAATTAATCAATGGATTATTAAGAGAAAAATTAGGGTTTAACGGAATGATTGTAACCGATGCAACAACCATGGCAGGTATGTGCATTCCTATGAGCCGAAAAAAAGCAGTACCTTATACCATTGCAGCAGGATGTGATATGTTCCTTTTTACAAAGAATTTGGAAGAAGATTATGAATATATGAAAGCCGGAGTAGAAGACGGGACGATTACTACAGAGCGCCTTAATGAAGCAGTTCTAAGAATACTTGGATTAAAAGCAGCGCTTAAACTTCACAAGAAGCAGATAGAGGGAACCCTGATACCGGATATAGATAAAGCCAGAGAAATTGTTGGCTGTAAGGAACATAAAGATATGGAACTGGATTGCTCGGATAAAGCGGTAACCTTGGTTAAAAATAAACAGGGTTTGATTCCGCTAAAAGTAGAAGACTATAAGAGAGTGCTCCTTTATCCCATTATTTCCGGTGAAAATGCCCTTGGATATGCAGGTGGTGAAGATGTAACCGAAACCATGAAAGAAGCACTTGAAAAAGAAGGGTTTCTTGTAGATGTATTCGAAGCACCCAAAGGGTTAGAGGGAAGATTGTCAAAATATCAGGATATGCTGGATAAATATGACCTGCTTTTATATGTGGGTAATATGATTACAAAAAGTAATCAGACAGTAGTCCGCATTGAATGGGCACAGCCTATGGGTGTAAACTGTCCGAATTACCAGGCAGACATCCCAACTATATTTATATCATTTGCAAATCCCTATCATTTAATCGATGTACCCAGAATACGGACTTATATTAATGCATACAAGTTTAAAAAGGCCAATGTTGATGCGGTGATGGATAAAATACTTGGAAGAAGTGAATTTAAAGGAAAAGACCCAGTTGATTCATTCTGCGGAATGTGGGATACAAGACTATAGATTTAGTAAAATCGCATAGATTATCAGACAAAAATATATAGGAAGAAGTGATGGCAGAATTGGTAGTAACCACTTTTTAATATTTACATGGAATTGATCTAAAAATAATTAAACCAAAAGCAAAACTTATCAAACATAATAATGCCATAAACGGTACTCTTTTTTTGTAATATTATACCATAAGTAATCTGAAAAGTTAATATTACTTATATTTGTATTCTCATTATCTAATTAGTATTTGGTGTTATTTACCGTAAAGGATATTTGATAATAACCGCTCAAAGATAAGAAAAACCTATGAAGGTCTATTCATACTTATAGTTATAAAGAAGGCCTTACCATAGTAAAGAAAAAAGTACATGGTAAGGTCTGTTTTTTGACTGCCTAGAACATCAATATAAGCACGGAATAGTTTATGATAGCTAGTTATAACGCTTTTATACATTTTTAAACTGTGCCATATACAGGTTGTAATACATACCTTTCTTGGCCAGTAATTCCTTTGCATTTCCCTGTTCTTTGATTCCACCCTCATCAATGACGAAAATCCGGTCTGCTTTCTGTATCGTTGATAAACGGTGTGCAATAACAAAGGAAGTTCTTCCTTTTAGTAAATTTTCAATTCCCTGCTGAACTAAAAGTTCGGTATGGGTATCAATACTTGAGGTGGCTTCGTCCAGAATCAGTATTTTTGGCATGGATACCATGGTTCTGGCAAAAGCGAGAAGCTGTCTTTGGCCCACGGATAAACCGGCACCTCGCTCTTTTAATTCCGTATCATAACCTTTTTCCGATTTTATAATAAATTCATGGGCATTTACTGCTTTTGCTGCGGCAATGATTTCTTCGTCTGTTGCATCCAGCTTACCATAACGAATATTATCCTTTATGGTACCGGAAAACAGGAAGTTATCCTGTGTCATAATACCCATCTGTTTTCGCAGGCTTTCTATGGAAACATCCTTAACATTATAATTATCGATATAGATATTTCCTTCCTGTATATCATAGAAACGGCTGATTAAATTAACTACCGTGGTTTTACCTGCACCGGTAGGACCTACCAGTGCAATAGTTTCCCCGGCTTTCACCTGGAAGCTTACATCCTTTAAAACCTGGGTATCTTTATCATAAGCAAAGGACACATGTTCAAATCGGATATTTCCTTTAATATCCGGCAACTCCTTCACCGTATCTCTGTCTGTTATCTCAGGTTTCGTATCCATAATCTCAAAGATTCGTTCCGCTCCGGAGATATTTGTTACCATTTGATTATAGAAATTACTTAAATTCATAATCGGCCGCCAGAACATGGAGATATAAGTTCCAAAAGCAATCAGGGTACCGACCTGAACAGCATTGCTGCCGGTTAATTTAACTCCGGCATAATAAAGAGAGACCATACCAAGTCCCCAGCAGAAGTCAATGACCGGACCAAAGGCGTCATTTAATACTACGGCTTTTACAAATGCCCCCCTGTGTTCCATAAGCAGTTCATCAAAAGCAGCAGCTGTTTCACCCTCTGCCGTAAAGCTTTGTACCACCCGCATTCCTGACAGATCTTCATGGATAAATGCATTCAGATTGGAATTTTTCTTACGGTAAATCTGCCATCTTACGTGAGAATAAATCTGGATCAGCCACATACCTATTATCATAATCGGTAAACTGATCATGGCAGCGAATGCCAGTTTATAATCTTTAATAACCATAATAGCCACAACTGCGAGGATGGTTATAAAATCAGGGATTAAAGTGGTAACACTATTCGATAAGACATCTTTTAGTGAGTTGACATCACCGATAATTCTGGCAAGAATCTTACCGGTAGGCCGGCTGTCAAAAAAGCTGAAACTCAATTTCTGTATATGGGTATAAAGTTCCTGCCGGACGGTAAGAAGAACGTTGTTTGATATTTTTGCCATTATATACATTCTTAATTTAACCAGAAATATAAAAATAAGGTTTAATATGATTGCAAAGATACCCAGTCTTACCAACCCGTTTATATCGTGGTTTGCTATGTTAACATCGATGGCATATTCCACGATCAGTGGGTTAATTAAACTGATTGAGACCGTACCGGCCATTATAATAAGTACGAGAATTATTTCTTTTCTATAAGTTAATAAATACTTAAAAAGCCGAAGCAGCGTTTTTAATTTACCGGTGCTGACAGATTTCTCGTCGTCCCGGATTGCATTAACGGACATACATTTCCCTCCCTTTTGATAAAGGTTTTTTTTATTTCAGGAGCCTTTTATACTGGAAGGCCCCTTGTATTGCACTCCTGCGCGAACATACTTTGATTATTTAATTAGTACTTACGCGTTAATATTAAGTAGAAGCAATTAAACGGCGATTGTACTGGTTTTTAAATAATCACCGTATTGTGCCATGTAAGTTTTATAATAAAGGCCTTTTGCCTGTAATAACTCTTCATGGGTTCCCCGCTCCGCAATCGTACCGTCCTCCAAAATAATAATCTCATCTGCATTACGCACCGCAGAAATACGGTGGGCGATAACTATTTTAGTGGTATTATCAAGTTCGTTCAGGGCTTTTTGGATTAAATGCTCTGTTTCCATATCAAGAGCTGAAGTGGAATCATCTAAAACCAGGATGGGGGTCTGTTTTGCTAAGGATCTTGCAATACTGATTCGTTGTTTCTGACCGCCGGATAACCCTACACCCCGTTCACCGATAATAGTTTCATACTGATTATCCATACGTTCAATGAAATCCTTAGCCTGAGCATTGGTAACCGCATGTAAGATTTCTTCTTCGTTGATGACATCCCGTTTGCCTAATTTAATATTTTCCGTAACCGTATCGGAAAATAAGAACACATCCTGCATAACTAAGGAAATATTACTGCGGATTTCTTTGATAGACAGGTCCTTAATATTTATTCCATCCAGGCGGATTTCGCCTTCATTTACATCATAAAACCGTTGGAGCAGATTAATGATGGAAGTTTTTCCTGCACCGGTGGCACCCATAATACCTATGGTTTTACCGCTTTCTAATTTAAAGTTGATATCGGACAGAATCGTCTTATCTCCTTGTGTAAAGGAAACATGGTCAAATTCAATGGTACCTTTCATATCTCCAAGCTGGGTAACAGAGGCTTTTTCTTTTACCACAGGTGTTTCTTTTAAGATTTTTTGGATTTTTTTATTGGAAGCAAATGCAGAAGCTAAATCATTGCTCAGCCATCCTAACATTTCCATTGGCCATACAATATTATTGGAATATTCCGTAAAGGCACCTAAGGTACCAAGGGTAATTTCACCCTTTATTACCATAGATCCGCCGAATATGATTACTAATACCGGAAGTAATTTGGTGATAAACTGAAAGTACGGATTATATTTGACAAAAACCTTAGATTGTTTCATATTCAATTCATAATACCGTTTGTTATGTGATAAAAACTTATTTATCTCAAATTTTTCCCTTGCAAATGCTTTAACGGTTCTTACACCGGCCAGGTTTTCCTGGGCCACCGTATTGAGTTCAGCATTTTCTTCACTGATTTCTTCATATACGGTTCCCAAGCTCTTTTCCATAAAGATAGCAATACAGGCAACGATTGGCATTGCAATCAAAGGGATTATGGTTAATTTCGGACTTAAATTTATCATACAGTATAATACAATGGAAGTATGAATCACTACTTCAATTATCAACATACCTACAAAACCTAAGGCATTCCATATTTTATCCACATCATCCTTTACACGGGACATTAATTCACCGGTATTGGTCTTATCAAAAAACTGTATGGATAAGCTCTGTATGTGGCGGAACAGATTTCTTCTTATATCCGCCGCAATTTTTGAACTTACCAGGTCAAATGTCAATTCTTTAAAGTACCCGAAGATACTTCTGCCTACTCCTACGATAAGTATTCCTATTAATAATTTTATTAAGAGGTTTTGGTTTCCTCCTACAATAACGTCGTCAATAATTCTTTTGGTAATCTGGGGTGCCAGCATATCCAGTGCTATACTGATTACCATACAGATCAGTGCAAATACATAAGCGTACCAGTATCTGCGCATATATTTTGTTAATTTATTCATAAATCTCCTCCCACGCTTAACATAAATCAGGTGACTGCAAAACATCATAATGTAGATTCAAGCATTTAAATAGTTTTGCAATTACCAATAAACAAATAAAGCATAAACTTTTTCCCAGCAATAAATTTTACCTGCTTTTATTTTTACCCGGCTTAAGGGCAAAAAAAAGCCGTGGTAAGTTACCACGGCAATAAAAGTTGTTCTCATATAAATGAAGTCCATATGTAGAAAAAAATCATCTCAGTATGGTCCAAATCATTTAACGGTAAAACCTATTATTGAGGTAAGCTTACACAATGTTATTGGTTTATAATTTCCGGCTGCTAATATTAAATTCATCATGTTTTTTACCTCTCTTTCTTTAATAGTCTTTCCCCATTATAACATACTAGTAAATTTTGTCAACCATTAATTTGTTATTAATGAGAAAAAATTATCAATATTTTAGAATCCTTAATATTTTATAAAGTTTATTATTATTCAAAAATTGTTCATATTTGTATGATATAATAAGTCGAAATGGGTTTAAGGGGTGTTCCTTATTTAAGGAGGAGAAATAAAAACTATGGATTTACCTATGTTTTACAATGAAGAAGACGAGTGGAGAAAAGTCATGCTTATGTATGACTCAGCTCTTAAAGAAGTAAATACAAAACTTGAAATATTAAATGAAGAATTCAAATTGAATCATCAATATAATCCTATAGAACATATTACTTCACGTATTAAATCACCGCAGAGCATAGCAAAAAAGATGCGTCATAACGGCAGGGAATTAACGGTTGAAAATATTGTAAAATACATTAATGATGTTGCCGGTATCCGCATCATCTGTTCCTTTACTTCCGATATTTACAGGATAGCAGATCTTATCGCGAAACAAAGCGATGTTCAGGTACTCAAAGTAAAAGACTATATTATGTTTCCAAAGCCAAACGGTTATACCAGTTACCATATGATTATATCGGTACCGATTTATTTATCCAGTACCATGGTAAATGTAAAGGTAGAGATTCAGATACGAACCATTGCCATGGATTTTTGGGCAAGCCTGGAACATAAAATTTATTATAAATTTGAAGGAAACGCACCGGAACGTATCCGGAAAGAATTAAAAGAGTGTGCGGATATTGTATCCTATCTGGACCATAAAATGTTAACACTTAATGAAGAAATTAAAATTTATAATCATGAAGATGAAATAGAACAATACAAAGAGATACTGTCGGAAAGTTTTCAAAATATGATAAAAGAATCTTATGGGACGGTTATTGATGATGATAATGAGGACGCTGACGGACAGGAATTGAAAGGATCCATAACGGAAACGGACGAAGCATTATTGCAGACAGCAGTATATAAGGAAGAGCAGGAAGAGAATAAAAATAATAAAGTTCCGGGCTCAAAGAAAAAAGAGGATAAAAAATCTGACGGAAAACACCCTAAGTTCTTTCGATTGAGATAAGATCGAAACAAACATGCTTAACTAATACTCTTTCTGTTTACTAATACTAACAAATTCTCAAATTAATAAAAATATAACAGGTACATTATTACGATAAAAAGGTATATCTGTATAAGGCAGTGCCATTTAACCGGAACAAACAAACGTAAATGATCAGGATAATGTACCTGTTTAAATTACCTATAAATATTGTAGAACTCTATAACTTGATTTTAGAAAGAAGATCACCTAAACCTGTAGATGCTTCACCGCCGGTGCTGTATTCAAAAGGAACTTCATCCACATTATCCAGGACTTCTGCTTTTTCTTCTACCGCTTTCATGCTTAAGCTCACTTTTCCATCTTTCACTTCCGTGATTTTAACCGTAACCTCTTCTCCTTCTTTTATAACTTCGTTTGGAGATTTTATCCGTCTGCCGCAAATTTGGGAGATATGAACAAGTCCGGATAACCCCTCACCGATGTTAATAAAAGCACCATATGGTACAATTTTCTCCACGGTACCCTTTGTAATCAGACCAATCTGAAGTCTTGATATTTTGCTGTTTTTATCTTCCAATGCTTTCTCTCGTTCCACTTCTTTACCGGAAAGTACTAGTTTTCTGCTATCTTCATCCACGGTAATTACGATGACGGAAATCTCTTTATTTACCCAGGATTCCAAATTTTCCACATAATTCAAAGATAACTGAGAAGCAGGAATAAAACCACGGATACCCTCCAGATAGGTAACCACACCACCGTTTACGGCCTGAGCAATCTTAACCTTTAAAACCGTTTTATTATCCAAGTATTCTTTAAGAGCCGTCCAGGATAAGATATTATCTGCTTCTTTTTTGGATAACAGAATATTACCTTGTCCGTCATCTTCTTTTATTACGGTTGCAGTTATTTCCTGCCCTATAATAACATCTGCCTTAATGGAAAAACGAGGGTCATTGCTTAGATCCTCCAGGCGGATAATACCTTCCGCATAATAGCCTAAATCTACAGTAACTTCCGTATCAGAAATTCCGATAACGGTACCTTTTACAATTTCTCCTTCCTTAATCCGTATAAAGGATTTATTAATCTGCTCTTCAAAATCTCCCATGGAAAGAACCGGTTCAGTTTCAGGAGTAGTCTCAACTGCGCTGGTATCTTCCGATACATCATTTAATTCCTGTGTTACGTCCGTTTCACTATCATTGTACATAATCTTTCTCCTATCTGAGCTTATCAAGCACACAAATTATTAAATTATTATACCATGTTCGCAAGCTCCCATGGTATGCGGCACTTCGTGCCGTTTATGTGCACTCACTTTCGCTCGGCACTGGTATAATATCTGACGATATTATACCATAAAAAATTTAGTTAATTCAAGGGTGTATAATAATAGACGCGGCAAACCTGGTAACATATACCGGTTAAGTTAGGATGTTAACTAAAAATAATAGTTTTAAACCTGTTAAAATAATCAAATTGCTATAAAGGTATATCTATGATAAAATATTTCTATAGACCGCTCTTAAGTATTGAGTTTTTTATGTTTACCTGTAATAATAACGTAAATATTTATAAAGGAGACAAAATTATTACCGGGTAACATTTAGAAACATAATGGTGTTTCGGAATTACCTATTATGCGATTAAGATTGAAAGGAATCACACTGGTAAGGAAAATGGAAAGTAAAGATAAATTTCAGGAAATGTTAAGCGATATCCTTGAGGTAGCAAGAGTTCAGGGTAATCAGTTAAGTATGAACGAGATTAAAAGCCTATTTGGCGACATGAATTTAAATGAAGCCCAGTATGAGCATATATTTGCTTATTTGGCTGCTAATCATATCTCTATTAAGGGTTATGTAGCAACGGAATCCGAATATTCCAAGGCACTGCAGAAAGAAAACAAACAAGCTGAGAATAGTGATTTTGAACCGGAAAGCAGCCAGAATGAGGACGATAATAAAATAACAGAGAAACCAAAAAACCAGGAATCCCATACGCTTAAAGAGGACTCTGCTTATTTAAAGATGTATCTGGAAGACTTAAAGGCAATTAAAGATATTACCCCGGAAGAAGAAAATGACTTGATGGAGAAAATTCTAAACGGCGAAAGCTTTGCAAAAAGCCGATATATTGAAGGAAATCTTCATTATGTGGTAGAAATAGCACAGGAATACAAGAACCAGGGATTATCCATGGAGGACTTAATCCAGGAGGGTAATATGGGTCTTATCAGTTCTCTTGAATCCGTATCGGCAATTTCAGAGGTAAAACAGGGAAAAGAAATAGTTACAGAATATATAAAAAGGTTTATGGAAGCTGCTATTGAGGAACAAAAGGAGAGCAGCAGCTTTGAAGATAATATAGTAAAGAAAATCAATTATATTCGGGATGCGGCTAATGAATTAGCTGAGGATTTGTGCAGGGAAGCAAACCTTCATGAACTGGCGGCATATATAAAGATGCCGGAAGAAGAGATTGCAGATATCCTTAATATAGCTGTGGAAAGTATTAAATTAGATAATGGCCGCAGCGATAATCATCTAGCAAATAATAAACAATCGGGTGATCATGGACATAACCATAATCATTCACATAATCGTCTGAACAGAAGTCCGAGGATAAGATAAACCAATCACATTTACCGGATTGGATTTATCGGTGGAATTCCTAACGGCTTCCCCTTAACATTTAGAAAGGACTTGTCCCATGTACAACAACCAGAGTTTGGAATTAGATATACGTAATGATATAATGGAAAAACCTGTAAGCACTAAATGGTATATGGCTTTCTATAAGAAACGAACTCTGTGGCTATTACTGTTTCCGGTTTCTTTCTTTCTCTTATGGTTAGTCCGGAATAATCCGGATATTGCTGAATTTGTATTTGCACGGGGTTTATATAAATGGATCAGCCAGGGAATCAGTATGATTTCCGGAATTTTCCCTTTTTCCCTGATGGAGTTGGAGATTATATTTTTGCCAATTACAGCAATTTATTTTATTTTACGTTTTATCTATAAAATTATTACGAAATTAAGAAAAAAAGAAGCAGCAGGTTATACCTTTACTTTAGGAATTTTAAATGGAATCTGCGTTTTAAGTATCATATTCTTTCTCTATCTTATATTAGGCGGCACAAACTATTACCGTTACTCCTTTGCTTCTTACAGCGGCTTGGAAATAAAAGATTCATCCGTTGATGAATTATATAATCTGTGTCTGGAATTAGCAGATGAGGCAGCAGGTATCAGGGAACAATTACATGAGAAGAAAGGTGTCGAAGATAGCAGCGGAGTTCTAAAAGTAAATACAACCGATTGGAATGAAGTATCTGATAATTTAGAGAAAGCATTCATGAATTTATCTAAGGATTATCCTGTGTTGGGCGGATATTATACCTCTTTAAAGCCGGTGCTCTTTTCTGACGTTATGTCGAGAATGGAAATTACGGGAATCTTTTGGCCGTTTACCATGGAGGCAAATGTTAATGTAGATGCTGCAGACTATTCCATCCCAGCAACCATGGGACATGAACTGGCACATCTGAGGGGTTTTATGAGAGAAGACGAGGCTAATTTTATTGGATATCTTGTCTGCAAAAAATCCGATAATCTGGAATATCAATACAGTGGTATCATGCTGGCATTGACTTATGCCGGAAATCAATTATACAAGCAGGACCCTTCCCTTTTCCAGTCAGTCAGGGAGCATTACAATACAGAAATGTTAGCAGATCTCAGGGCCGAATATTTTTATTGGGAGCAATTTGAAAATACGGTCATCAGCACGGTTTCCAATACCATGAATGATAATTATTTAAAGGCCAACAAACAAAGCGACGGAGTAAAAAGTTATGGCAGAATGGTGGATCTGCTGCTTGCCGAATACCGGAAGAACCATCCATCAAAATAGAGTATATATAAGATAAAACGGGCTTATCTGGAATAGAGATAAGCCCGTCCGGATTTACCGATTCGTTTTACCGCCCCTACATAATATAGTATATTCAGTGCAGTTGCAGCATCTCTAAGCTGCAGACCGGAAGCTGTCTTATAATCTTTTGATGTAAAAGTTTCCGGTAAGGTTATAGGAATCAGTTTATTGTATTCGGATCTATCTTGAATTGTAATTTCCTGTACTAATTCCGTTGGAATTCGGTCGCATCTGCTGGAGCCTTTCTTTTTATCTTTGCTCCATCCATTTAAAAACCGGTATTCTTCCAGATTCATTAGTATAATATGTAATCGTAGATTGGGATGGAGAAGATAATTTTTAATCTTATAAAGTTCAGGAAATATCATATATGGGGTCCCGGATTTGGGAGATTTACGGGGAGGGCTGATTTCGCCCGTTTCTTCATTCACCCATCTTAACCACTTTGTATAAGGTATGGGATAAACAATGGTAACAGAGGATAATTCCAAAAAAATTTCTAATTTTTTTCTTAATTTATCAAAACTTCTGGTCTGTATTTCAATAATGCCGTTTTCATTTACCATATCAGCATAGAACCCCCCGATTTTAATTTCATGACAGGATTCATCTGTTACAAGATAATTTTTAAGAATTGCATGAACGGTTTTCTCTCCTAAGGTCCCAATACCGTTATCTGTCCTTTTGCTGTCAATTATCTTATCACAAGTTTGCTGAAATAATAACTGATTCATTTTAATAACCCCTTTCCATTATAAATATGGTTATATTAATAATCCTTAGGTCACCCATATAGCATATAGCAGCCAAGTAAGGACGTCAAGACAGAAGTTGCAATTCAGCTTTGGAGCCAACAGTAACAGAATACTTAATTTGAGAAATTCTATTGTTTAATTCTGATTCGTAGACTATAATATTGATGAATAAAAGATTGGTTTAGATGCTTAGCCATGGGGGGCAAGGGGCAAAAGCCTCGGATATGAGGCTTTTGGAAGAATAGCAAAAAAGGTTATTTTTCAGGATTTATGCCCAAAAGGCATGGACGTTATTGGGAAGTCATTATATTTGGAGAAGAGGAATACTTGGGTTGAAAGAAAATAAAAAATAGAAAGGATGCCACATGCAGATTCTTCCAGCCTTTTTTATGACAATAGAATGCAAGTCCGGCATTTTGTTGTAAGTGGCAATAACAAATCAAAAAATATATTTGTTATGTAATGGGTGTTAATATGTCAAATAATACAATCACAGCAGAGCTGCTGCAATTTATAAAATCTGCGACTTCTCCCTACCAGGTTGTGGAGGAAAGTATAAATTACCTGGAAAAATCAAAATTTAAAGAATTAAAATTAAGTGAACCCTGGTGTCTGAATGCAGGAGGAGCCTATTATATTAAACCTTATGGAACGGCACTATTTGCATTTACCGTAGGAAAGGACTGGGGGGAAGGACAGACTTTACGTATCGCGGCAGCTCACACGGATCATCCGGGATTTCGGTTAAAACCCAACGCAGAAATGATTTCAGGTGCTTATTGTAAGCTAAATACGGAAGTATACGGTGGTCCTATTCTGAATACCTGGCTGGACAGACCTTTATCCATTGCCGGGAAAGTAGCTTTAAAAAGCGAAGATCCATTTCATCCGGAAATAAGGTTAATTGATTTTAGAAAACCGATTCTTACTATACCTAATCTGGCGATACATATTAACAGAGAAGTTAACAAAGGAGTAGAACTAAACAAACAAACCGATACACTGCCGATTATTGCTGTTATAAATGAAAGTTTAAAGAAAGATAAATTTTTTATCAACTATCTGGCAAAGGAATTACAGGTTAAAGAAGATAAAATATTAGACTATGATTTATATATTTATAATGCGGAAGAGGGCAGTTTAATCGGTATGGAGGAAGATTTTATCTCCTGTCCGAGATTAGATAATCTGACCTCAGTTTGGGCCTTAGTAAAAGGGATTATAGAAGGCAGACGTAAAGAGGGTATTAATTTAATTGCTCTATACGATAATGAAGAAATTGGAAGCCGCAGCAAACAGGGAGCCGATTCTGCTCTGCTTACCATGATATTGTCAAAAGTATACGAGGGGCTTGGTATTCATAATAGAGAACGTCTGTCTGAAGCAACGGCGGATGGTATACTTTTGTCAGTGGATGTTGCACACGGGGTTCATCCTAACAGGCCGGAGAAATATGATCCTGTAAATTACACTAAATTAAATGGGGGCATTGTTATTAAAATAGACAGTAACCAGAAATATACCTTTGATACGGAAGCAGTTGCAATTATTCAGCAAATCTGCGATTTATACGGAGTTTCTTATCAGAAATTTGTAAACCGGTCCGATATGCCCGGTGGTATGACCTTAGGGCCTATTATTTCCTCCTGGTTACCAATGAAAACTGTAGACTTGGGAGTACCCTTACTGGGAATGCACTCATCCAGGGAATTAATGGGCACCAAAGACCAGGGGCACCTTGAAAAATTATTAAAAGGTTTTTTTGAATTGTAAAATTTTACTTGGCGATATTACTAAATTATAAAAAAATTATTACAATCTATTGACAAATCCTACAAAAACTGATATTATCAAATAAGTCGATACAAGAAGGTATTGTACTAGAGGAAGTAAGCGCGTTGGGGAACGTGAGAGGGCAGAAGCTATTATAAAGTAAGACTAACTGATACATGTACTTGGAGTTCGGGGTGCATATTTGGTTAGTCTTATTTTATAATTTTTTTCTAGTAATTTATGGCAGTATTGGAATAATAAGGGTGTTTTAAGAATTTACTTTGAATTTTAAATAAGCAAAAGTAAAAGGATGGGAATTCCGGAATGGTTGTGCAAATAGCAGTATGTGACGATGAAAAAATCTTTTTGGAAGATTTGGTTAGTCAAATATCTACACAATTTTTAGAGAATGATAATGAAATTCATATTAACTCCTATATGGATGGAAAAAAATTATTAGAAGCCAGTGAAAAAATACCCTTTGACATATTATTTCTAGATATTGAGATGCCTGGAATAAATGGAATTGAAGTAGCAGAGAAGATAAGAGCTACCAACCCCTTTGTGAGTATTATTTTTATAACGAACAGAGATGATCTTGTATTTCAATCTATCCGTTACAGGCCTTTCCGTTTTATAAGAAAGCATTGGCTGAAAGAAGAGTTGCCTGAAGCAACGGAAGCAATAATTAAAAAAATCAAAGATGATAACCAATATTATACGGTAAGTTTCAATAATTCTACCATGCAGATTCGGATAACCGATATTATGTACATTGAAAGTTATAAGCATGATATCTTTCTTTATACGGAGGACGAAAAGCACCGCATTAAAAGTAATCTTCATAAAATGGAGAAAGAATTTGAAGTTTACGGTTTTATCCGGGTTCACAGTGGTTTTCTTGTAAATTACCGATATATTTATTCCATAGATAAAACAAAGGTGATTTTAAACAATAAAGATATGGTCCCATTAAGCCGTTACCGCATAGAAACGGTCAAACAAAAGCTGCAATTATTTACGAGAGGTACTTAAAAGATGATATGGACAGTAATAGAATACTCTGCAACACTAATCCAATGTTTCGTTTCAACGGAGTTTGTTACCAGGTATTTAGGTTTTAAGAATGACAGCTATAAGAAATATATAGGTTTTATAACGGCTTTTATAGCACAGGTTACAGCAACATTAATTATGAATAAGATTACTATATTTGAGGGGGTAGCAGGTCTTATTTATCCGGGAATTGTAGTGATATACGGAATTTTCTTTTTAAATGGTTCCATATTTGAAAAAATAATTATTGCCTGCATAGATAACGGACTGAAAATGATAACCGGAATATCTGTTTTAACTTTGATAAGTTATATTTCCCCATATGAAGTGACAAACCTCATTACCCAGCAGGGAATTGAGCGGTTTATTGTTCTGGCTATGGCTCAATCCAGCTATTTCTTTCTGACACGAATGATATTAAGACTGCAGAGGAATAACAAATTTGCACTATCTATTATGGAATGGATTGCGATTTTAAGCGTATTTATTACGTCTTTTGCAGCAGGAGTACTGGTTTTTGAAATTCTGATCACCAGCCCGAATACCAGGCAAAACGGCTTCTTTGCCGTATTAATCATGATCAGTTTAATCTTGATAAATGTTTTATGTTATTACATTTTTGTAAATATAAGTGCCAAAAATAAAGAACGGCTTCAATACTCCTTAATGGAATTACGTCTGAAAGAACAAGAAAAAAATCTGGTTGAGATGAAACAATCCTACGAAGAAATCCGAAAGATCCGCCATGATATGAAAAACTATGTGGAATGTGCTGCCACGCTTCTCCATAACGGAAAAGACACGGAAGCGAAAACTTATTTAAGCACCTTATTAGAAAATAAAATAACTTTTGGAACTCAGCTTGTTCTTACGATAAGTGATGCCATAAATGCGGTAATCAGTTCCAAAGCCTCATTATGCCAAAGACACAACATTATATTCCATTACGAAATAACCGGCAGTGTTGAAAAAATACCGGAGCTGGATCTTAGCATCTTACTTGCAAATCTGTTTGATAATGCCATAGAGGCGAGTAACAGAATTAAAAATAACAGGGAAATAAATTTAAAAATATACAATGAACGTAATTATCTTGTTATTCTAATTAATAATTACATAGCAGAGTCGGTACTGGATAAAAACCCTCATCTGCGTACTACGAAAAAAGATAAATTGCAGCATGGTGTGGGTAGCTTAAGTATTAAAGATATAGTAAATAAACATAATGGTATGATAAGTTTCTATGAAAAGAACGGTATTTTTATGCTGACGTCTGGCTAAAAATGAATCCTTAATTGAAACCGGATACATAGTTATACCAAACGTGCTTGATACTTAACCAAACGTGTACGGGCTATTGAAAATAGAGTTAGAATCAGTTATCATCAAAGTGAACTTAGGGCAATCAATAATGCTGATGCATTAGGAGGGGGTATTTTGGCCAATCGAGTTGCTGTGAAGATAGCTGATTTTTTATGCAAAAATAATACAATTCGGAATAAAGATAAGGACATTTATATATACGGATTTGAAATTTTTCTTTCTAACTTAATAAATTTTACCATCGTGGTAGTTTTAGGCTATTTGCTGAATCTTTTTTATCATGCGATGCTGTTTTATATAGCTTTTGTAGTAACCAGATCGTATTCTGGCGGCTATCATGCAAGTACTTATTTAAAATGCCATATTGCATTTGCTTCCATTTTTTTAGTAACAATGTTTATGTCCAGATTACTACTTCCTACAATATCACTGGTCTATTTACTTGTATTTATAGCTATTTACATAGGATGCATATTTGAATATGCACCAATTGAAAATAGCAATAAACCGTTATTGGAATTGGATAAACTTAAGTACAGGAAAATCAGCATCGTAATCAGTTTATGCTGGACGGCATTTGTCGTTGCATTATATTTTATAGCAAGAGAATATGCTGCTACATTAACGTTTACATTGGTTTTTGTTGCCATGTTAATGTTAATTGAGGTAAATAAAAGAAAGGAGCTGTATTAAATGAAGGTTAAAAGTTACCTATTAAGAGCTATTGCCAGATTAGGTTACAAAAGTGCTATGAACGCAGGGGGAACTGCATCTCAGTATGGTGTATATCAAGCCAAAGAACCAAAAGCAGTTTCCGAAGTCAGAAATAAGAAGAATGCATAGCTAAGGCAAATTGATGATTACTGGGGAGTATATCACAATATCTAAAACACCCTGGACCAACCAGATTCTGTTTGGTCCAGGGTGTTTTTCTGTATCGAAATATTCATTAAAGCTTTCCTGCCAAATTGCCGAAATATGTTGTATCACGTAAATGTAATATAGTCAAAAGAGAGTGAGAAGTTGATGATGATAAATGGAGTATATGGGATTACCAGTCCTTGTGTACAGGAAAATGCGGCAAATACGGCACCGAAAGAAGAATCGGCAGAGGTGAAACAGGCCAGTAATAATATAACTGCGGAACCCGCATTGGCAACAGCAGATACGGAATATCCGACTTATAACGAAAATGCCTTGCAGAATAAAAACAGTGAAAAGACGCAGGAAGAGAAAAGTACCGGGGAAGAACAGCAAAGCAATCCGAAAGAGCGAATGACAAAAGAAGATTATAAAGCAATCAGTGAAGAAGGAATCTCTCTTGATGAATATAACAGCGAAAGACTTAATCAGGCTTTGCAGCGGGTTAAGGCACAAAGAATTGTAAAAGAAGAAAATCTGACGGATCAAAAAGAGAATTTAGAACAAAAAATGGAAGCCGTTGAAAATATGATAAATTACAGCGGTACGACAAAAAAGATTGTGGAGAAATTAATAGCATCCGATATGCCGGTAACACAAGCCAATATTGCTAAAGTTGCAGCAGCGATGGAAATGGCATCATCAGCCCTTTCTTTAACGGATAAAGGAATCAGTTATTTAATAAAAAACAACCTGGAACCAACCATTGAAAATATATATAAAGCCCAATATAGCGGCAGCTTCTCGCAAAATAAAGGAATAAGCGACCAGGTTTTTGGAAACTTACAGGAGCAGATAAATGATATTATTGAGAATTCCGGTTTAGAAGTAAATGAGGAGAATTTACTTTCTGCTAAATGGTTATTAAATAATGGGCTGCCGGTAACGGATAAAACACTATGGGCTTACCGTGAACTGAATCAGTTAAAGGATAATACGGAGGAAGAGACCATATTAAATAAAGCAGTGGAAGCTTACTCCTTAGGTAAAGCTCCGGAATCAGCTTCTTTAGGTACGGCAGATAGTATAAGAGCGGGACAGGCCATAAGTACTTTCTGGTCTATCAGTGAAGAGGCTATTACAGAGGTTGTTAAAAACAGTAAACTGGAAACCAGTCAGATAAATTGCCGCGAACTTAAAAAAGCTGATGAAAATATAAGCAAAAATGATCTAAGTGGGACAGTAACAGATGACTTCGATATTAAAACCATTACCGTCAGAAGACAATTGGAAGAAATCCGGCTTAAAATGACACTGGATTCCGGTCGGCAATTAATCAAAAACGGCTTTCATCTGGATACGGATTCCCTAAGTAAAATCGTAGACGGCTTAAGAGAAATAGAGGATAAGTATTATAAAAATCTTCTAAAAGAAGGTAATGCAGCCGTAACTTCAGAAAATGTCCAGACATTAAAGAGCAGTATTCAAAGCGTAGAAGAACTAAAAGCTATGCCAAGCTACCTCCTTGGCAGTACATTATTAAGCCGCAGCATTGAAACAGTGGACGGACTGTTATCGGCGGGAATTGAATGCAAAAATTCCCTTAAAGCAGGGGAAACTTATGAAGCACTAATGACAAAACCCCGTTCTGACATGGGAGATTCCATTTCAAAAGCCTTTCAGAATGTGGATGATATCCTGAAGGATATGAAACTGGAGACTACCCAGGCTAACGAAAGGGCCGTCCGAATCTTGGGGTATAATGGGATTCAAATAACCGAGGAAAATATTTTAAATGTTAAGTCTTATGATGAACAGGTAAACAGGATGATGAAAAATTTTCAGCCTGCAGTTGCAGTGGAACTGATTAAAAAAGATGTGAATCCTCTCAATATACCCATAGAAGAATTAAATCAGCAGATTGAAAGTATTCAGAATGAATTGGGTATAACCCAAGAAGAGAAATACGGTAAATATCTCTGGAAGCTGGAAAAAAACAAAGGAATTACACAAGAGGAGAAAAAATCTTATATTGGTATCTACCGCTTGCTGAATACGGTTGATAAAACAGATGGCGCAGCATTGGGTTCAGTGATAAAAGCGGGGCAGGAGGTTACCATGCAAAATCTTCTGACTGCTGTTAGAACGATGAAAAGCGGCGGTCTGGATACGACAGTGGATGACAGCTTCGGAGCTTTAACACAACTTAATTTTACCAGAGAAAGCATTACGGAGCAGATTAATACTTCTTTCCACCAGGAAGAACAATCTAAGAAAACAAGTCAATCGGATCGAACAGATGATACGGCCAATGTTCTAAATGAAAATATTAAGTATGCCAGCCATTTGGTTAGAAGTGTTATTGATGAAATATCCCCCGAGAAATTGCAGACTTATAAGAATACCGATGAAATTTTAAATATATCCATGGAAAAATTAAAGGAAGAACTGCTTAACATCCCAAACGGAGAAGAAGAAAACGATTATTGGAATAAAAAATTAGAAGATTATCATGAAATATTATCTCAATCAGAAGATGCAGTTAAGTTACTAAATAATTATGAAATGCCAACCAGTATTGCTAATATACAGGCCGCAAAGGATTTGATCAGCAATGACCATACACTCTATAAACAGTTAACTAAAATATTAAGGGATAACTGTAAAACAGAGGAAACAGAAACATCCGATACAGATAGGGAAGAGGCTGCATTGGATTTGGAAGAAGTTTCTGAGGATATGATTGAAGCTTTAAAAAGCCCGTCCAGTATGAAAAACCAATACCAGGTTTTAGAACAGAATGTTAATAAACTGTTAAGCCAGGCATATGAAAATCCGGTTATTACTTCTCAGGATATTGCAACACTTCAACGAATCAATTATGGAATGTCATTTATCGGAAAACTTGCCAGTAAAGAGATTTATGAGATACCGCTTCCGATTGGTGATGATATTACTAATGTAAATGTGACGGTTGTCAGAAATACGGGAGAAACCGGTAAGGTAAGTATTAATATGGAGTCCGATACATTGGGCAGGGTTACTGCCAGTATAACGGTAAAAGAACAAGGAATAAACGCCCTGATTACCTGTGATAACCGCGAAGGCCTTGATACAATCAAACAAAACAGGGATGAATTAATTTATGCGGTTAATCAGACAGGAATTGAAATCAAACAATTAAATTATGGAATAGGTAATCAAAAGGAAGATTCTTACCGATATACAAATTATAATTCGGACAGCGAAAACCAAAAGGAAGAGAGTCCGGATAATACAGGGGTTAAAACGGATACCTTATACAACCTTGCGAAAACATTTTTGGTACATATAAAAGAAATTGAAATTAATTTAAAAAACACGTGAGAATCACAGATGGGAGCAAGATATGAGAATTAATCATAATATTTCAGCATTAAAAGCAAATAATCAATTAGTAAAAACCAATAACGCCCTGGACAAAAGTTTAGAGAAACTATCCTCCGGATTTCGTATTAACCGTGCTGCGGACGACGCAGCAGGTATGGCCATTTCCCAAAAAATGAAGACGCAGATCGCAGGTCTTGACCAGGCTTCCAGAAACGCTTCAGACGGTATCTCCATTATACAGACAGCAGAGGGTGCCTTAACCGAAGTCAATTCTATGCTGCAAAGAATGAGAGAATTAGCCGTACAGGCTGCCAATGGAACTAATACAACAGAGGACAGAAAATCCATACAAAACGAAATTAACGAACTGCAGGAAGAAATACAGAGAATTTCCGATACGACAGAATTTAATACAAAAAAATATTGGACGGAAGCATTGATAGTATGTCGTATTCCGATAATACCTCCGTTGATTTAATTTCTTTATCTGATGCAGTTCAAAGCGGAAGTTATGGAATAAGAATTGATTCGGAAGCAACCAAAGCAGTAGCAACCGGTACGGCTTCCCTGGATAAAGATTTGGTAATCAGCTCCAGCCAGGCAGGAACGATTAATATTAACGGTAATGAAGTGAAAATCGAAGCAGGAGACACCATGGAAGAAGTATTTGAAAAGATACGTAATACCTGCGATACGGCTAATATTAAAGTAATAACCAGTGATGATGTTGCTGCTCCAGCACCAACGGCGGCGGAAATCGCAGCCTCTCCGGACACAGCAGGGTATCATGCGGTTGATCTTGCCGATGGAACAGCGCTTGTGTTTATATCAGAAGAATACGGCAGTGATCAAAAAATTGAAATTCAGTGTGATAATGACAGCTTAAAAGCTGCTTTAGGCCTTGCAACTATAACTTCTACAAGCGGAACAGATGCAAAAGCAACCCTGACATCAGGTTTTTCTACAACAGCAACCGTTTCGGCTGATGGTAATTTAATAAAAGTAACGGATAACAGCGATTTTGAAATGATTATTAATGCGGGACCGGGTTCTAAACGTGTGGATAATGCTGCTACAACTACCGTAGACGAAAGTATTACTAATATAACAGTATTAGATGCTGGCCCTATGGAATTGCAAATCGGTGCCAATGAACATCAGACCATGGACGTAAGGATTCCCAAGGTAGATCCCGTTACCTTAGGAATTGATAATGTTAATCTTTGTACGGAAGAGGGCGCGCAAGCCGCAATTACAACATTCGATAATGCCAATACGAAAGTAACCGCTATCCGTGCTAAATTAGGAGCATATCAGAACCGTTTGGAACATTCTATTTCCAATCTGGATACCACCTCTGAAAATATGACGGAAGCATTATCCCGTATCGAAGATGTTGATATGGCTAAGGAAATGGCTAATTATACACAGAAAAATGTATTATCCCAGGCAGGTACTTCTATGTTAGCACAGGCGAATGAGAGACCCCAGGCAATTTTATCCTTACTGCAAGGCTAATAGCCTATGGTAAGAATTGATTTGAGAAAGGCAATAGGAACATAAATGGAAAACGATTTGATAAAAGCTTATACAGCCAGAATTTCTCAGGCATCCAAAAGTGAGTTAGTGGTAATTATGTATGAGATTATATTATCAGACATAGATTCTGCTAAAAAATATTTCGAAGCCGGTGAATCTGATTCCTATACACGTGAATTAAAACATGCCCAGCGTTTTCTTAATGAATTAATGGCAACTCTTGATTACCGGTATGAACTTTCCTACCAGTTAATGAGCCTGTATATTTTCATTAATAAATCTATCATAACTGCTATATATCAAAAGAAAAGCGATAATTTAACAGATGCGGAAGCTATTCTTAAAATATTAATGGATGGGTTTAAAGGAATTATTAAAGAAGATAAGTCCGGGCCTGTTATGCAGAATACCCAGCAACTTTATGCGGGTCTGACTTATGGCAAAGGTGTGTTAAATGAAACCTATTTAAATCCCAATGAGCAGAGCAGAGGATTCAGAGCGTAAAAATTGTATTAAATAATAAGGGACATATATAAATCTTAAGTTTTACTTTACGATTTATGTATGTCCTTTACTATTGATCTAATTATATAGTTGAATAATCATTATCCATCTCTTTCGCTTGCTTTAGGAGAAATTTATATCTTTTTTGAATCGCATTCACTTCATAGATATAACAATCAATTAAATCAGGATCAATTACGTTTTCAAAATTCGAATATGCGGATTCCAGAGCAAGCTTTGTCTTTTCAATTTCACCTAGCAAAGCATTCGTTTGCTGCTTTTTTATTTTTGAAAACAATTTCATTCATGCTCCATTTCTACCTGATTAACAGGGTTATAAATAATTATTATAATTATAGTATAGTCAGGCTATATCTAGAATATACTAAAATATAGAAAAATTTACCTAATTTAATAAAAGGAGGAAATTATGGAAAGCCAGATTTTTGTTATAATAATTATAATATGCGTTGCATTAATTTTATTTGGTTTAATTAAACACCGCTTTGATTTATTGGTAAATTTCGGCCTGCGAATTTTTTCAGGGTTACTAGGAATTTATCTTTTAAATAGTTTATTACTCAGTTTGCATTTATCATTAACGGCGGGCACTAATGCTTTTAATGCCCTAGTAATAGGATTATTAGGCATTCCCGGGTTCCTGCTGGTTTATGGTATAACTGCTTTTTATTATTTTACATGAAATCAAAAATTTATAAAAACCCTTGCTTAATGAAGGGAACCCCTTTTGTTAGACAAAAGTTTAACGAAAAGGGTTGTTTTATAATTAATTTGTATATAAATATAGATAAAAAATTATAAAAAAATTGTAACATGTAATGAATTTACATATTTTACATTATTTTGGTTGAAAAACTCATAAAATGAGTGTAAGATATACATTATCTAAAAAGTCTGTGAGGTGAGGCCTATTAGTTTTAAGATGACTTGCCTTGTCTGTCTGCTTCTAGTTGCTGTTATAATGGACTTAAAATCTTATAAAATCAGTAATCTTATAATCACGTTCGGATTAATTCTAGGATTTATAATGAACTACAGTGAACAGGGATGGACGAGCCTAAGTTTATGTTTTTTCGGTATGTTATTACCAGTACTTCTCCTATTTCCGCTTTTTCTGATGAAAGCCTTGGGAGCAGGAGATATAAAGCTTTTTTCTGTAGTGGGCTGTTTTTGCGGTGCGGCCAATGTGTATCATTCTATCGGAGCTGCGTTTGTTATAGCTGCATTTTTATCTATGTTACATCTTATTAAGCACAGGTATGTTGTATCTGGATTGAATTTCTTTCAGAGCATTTTTCAAATTTCAAAATCCATTCATTTAATAATTAATAAATTACCGAAAAGTTTTTATAAGGTAAAATATGAAATAGAATATTTTGTCTTTAGATTCCAAAGTTATCCTCAAAAACAAACAAAAAGTATGGAAAGGAGAACAGAAAGCGGTTATTACCCTGGAATAATTATATATCAAGAAGTTAGGGAGGAAGAAAAGAAAAAGACTTTACCGGCTATTAGAAAATATTGTGAGAGAAGAAAAGGCAGTAAGCAGGGAGTCATTCATTTTTCACCGGCAATTTTAATAGCCGTACTAATTCATATCTTTCAGATTTATTAGTTTGAATAGTCTCACAATAAATTCGAGGCAAAAGCCCAGGATACGAGGTTTGGGGAAAAAAGGAAAAGAGTCTATTCCTCAGGAATTATACTAGAAAAAGCTTGGGAGTTAGTATTAAGTTATTTAGATAAAATAAGGGGGAATGTAAATTGAGCTGTACGTTGGCTATTTATGATTCGGAAAGTGATTATGCTAATCATTTGATGGATTATTTAAAACGTAATCAGAAAAAATTAACGCAGATACGTGTTTTCACAAATTTGCAAAGTCTAAAGGAATATATGGGGGAAAACTCCATTCCTATACTAGTAATCAATGAAAGCTTACCACTCGATGAAATAAATATGGATAATATAAAAAATATCTGCATCTTATCAGAAGAAAATACAGTATCTAATCATCATAATTATCCGGTAATTTATAAATATCAGTCAGCGGAAATTATTATGAAAGAACTTTTTTCATACTTTCCGGAACAATTACATCAAAGTAATATTAAGAATTCATATGGCGGCAAAACTAAAATAATCAGTATTTTTTCCATGCAAGCAGACGTTATGCGGCAGGCTTTTGCGTTTTCCCTGGCGGAGCAATATGCGTCAGTTAAAAAAACATTATACATCAATCTGGATACCTATCCGGCATTATCAGAACTTCTGGGTTATAAACCGGATAAAGGCTTGTCTGAGTTAATTTATTTTCTAAAACAAAATCCATCCAATTTAAGTAACAAAATAAGAGGAATTATTACGAAAAGAAAAAACCTTGATTATATAGAGGGTGTATCTTTTGGACCGGATTTGTTTGAGTTAACGCCAGAAGATATTGTTCTATGGTTAGGTGAATTACAATTGAATGCGGATTATGATGTTATTTTGTTTGATGTCGGCTGTTATTTTCATACGGTGTTAGAACTATTTCGTAATAGCAGCCAGGTATTGGTATTTTTAGAAGAAAACGGCTGGGATGAGGTAAGATACAATGTATTTAAGAACCAACTGAGCTGGTCCGGTTATACCGACGTATTAGAAAAGATAAAAAAGGTTCCTGTTACGGAAGAAGTAAGAGGGGTACTGGAAAATAGGATGTATCAACACTTTGATATTGAAACCGGTAATTTTAATTTTATTTCTGAGTATACGAAATAACAAAAATAGATAATGGTTTACCATAAGATCCAATATTTAATAATACTTATATAAAATAACGAAACTAACCGGATAGGAGGTAAGATGGATATAAAAAAGCAAGAACTCCAGGACTTGGTAATTAAACAGATAGATTTATCGAAAGAATTACAAGATGATGAAATTCTGGAGATAATAGACGATATTTTACTAAAGGAAAGTAAAAATAATTACATAAGTTTGCAGGATAAAAGGCAGCTTAGGAAAGATATATTTAATTCTATCCGTAGATTGGATATATTACAGGAGCTGATTGAAGACAGTTCCATAACGGAAATCATGATTAATGGTGCCAATAATATATTTATAGAACAAAATGGGGCAATCCGTTCCTGGAATAAACAATTTGAATCAGTAAAAAAGCTGGAAGATGTGGTTCAGCAGATTGTATCTAAATCAAACAGGATTATTAATGAGGCAAGCCCTATAGTAGATGCAAGATTATCAGATGGTTCCAGAGTTAATATTGTTCTCCCACCGGTAGCTTTGGAAGGCCCCATAGTTACCATTAGAAAATTCCCTGATAATCCCATTACCATTAAAAGATTAATCGAAATTGGTGCTGTTACAGATGAAGTTGCAAAATTTTTAGAAAAATTAGTAATAGCAGGTTACAACATATTCATAAGCGGCGGTACCGGTTCCGGTAAAACAACATTTCTTAATGTTCTTTCTAACTTTATTCCCAAAGATGAAAGAGTAATCACCATAGAAGATTCAGCAGAACTTCAAATCAAGTCGATTCCCAATCTGGTTAAATTAGAAGCCCGTAATGCAAATGTGGAGGGTAAAAATGCTGTAACCATTAGGGATCTTATAAAATCAAGCCTTCGAATGCGCCCGGATCGAATCGTGGTGGGCGAAGTAAGAGATGCAGCTGCGATTGACATGCTTCAGGCTATGAACAGCGGTCATGACGGATCTTTGTCAACAGGCCACGCAAATTCTACGGTAGATATGTTAAACCGCTTGGAGACATTAGTTTTAATGGGGGCAGATATACCTTTAATGGCGGTAAGAAAACAAATTGCTTCCGCTATTGATGTTATTGTTCATCTGGGAAGATTAAGAGATAAGAGCAGAAAAGTACTTGAAGTATCGGAAGTTTTAGATTGTGTAGACGGTGAAATTGAAGTAAATAAACTTTATGTTTTTAAGGAATCGGGAGAAGATGATAATGGTAAAGTTCTGGGAGAGCTACAAAAGACCAATAACGAATTAATTAATTTAGCAAAATTAAGTAAAGCGGGGATTCTGTGATGGATTATAACAATTACCAAACAACAAAAAAAGAACAGATAAGATATTTTATCCAGGGAATCCTGATAGGAACTGGGTTAGGAATTTTATTTTATTCAAATCTGCTTGGAATCTTATTACTAATGCCTTACGCGTTTATTCATGTGCATAGTAAAAAAAAGCAATTAGTAGAAAAAAGAAAGTGGCAGTTAAACTTAGAATTCAGAGATGGGCTTGCCAGCTTGTCGGCAGCACTGAATGCAGGTTACTCCGTAGAAAATGCATTCAGCCAGGCAGTGACGGATCTGAAGCTTTTATACTCTCCCGATGCTTTGATAGTAAAGGAATTCGAGGGAATTGTGAATAAACTGGATATGAATAGACCTGTAGAAGATGCATTAAGCGACTTTGCAGAGAGAAGCGGATTAGATGATATTAAAAATTTTGCAGAGGTGTTTATAACAGCCAAAAGGACCGGTGGGGACATTATTAAAATCATCCGAAGTACAGGCAATACGATCAGTGATAAAATCGAAGTCAGAAGAGAAATTGTTACACTAATTTCAGGTAAAAAGCTTGAAGCAGATATAATGAGCTTAATACCAATCGGTATAATTTTATATTTAAGGTTTTTTTCCTCAGGATTTTTGAATCCGCTTTATCATAATCCATTTGGGTTTCTGTTTATGTCAGCCGTACTGATTTTATATTATGGAGTCTATCAATTAACACAGAAAATCATAAGTATTGAAGTATAAGAAAAATTACTATGATTTAACTATAGTACATCAAAAGAGAGAGGTTTTAGCCGGGAATGATTTTATTAAATATTTTAATTTTAATCTTCTTTGTTATAGTCTGGATTATTTCTAAAAATTATAACAAAGATGACATACAAAAACTAAATAAAAATGAGCATAAACTGGTAGCTTTCTATCCTCTTGGTTTATTTCTGATGGATAAGTTACGGATAGATAAAAATAAAGATTCCCATCATCTGGAGGAGCCGCTTAGAGCCTTATACGTGGGGAATCAACTGGATTATATAAAAAAAATGTATTTGTGCAATAAAGTGGTTATTACAGTTCTTATCATTTTTTTAGCTAACTTTTTTGCACTTCTAAGTAATTTTCAAGCCATAACAAATAAACAATTATTGGACGGAAAATATCTTCAAAGGCCGGGATATGAGAATGGAAGTAAATCGGTTGAGTTAAAAGTAAATGTTTCAGATAAGGATTCGACAATCCTGGAAGAGGATATGGAACTTGACCTGGAAGAAAAGCATTATACCAAAAAGGAATTAAATCAGAAATTTGAATATGCGAAAAAATACATTGATAACCGTATATTAAATAAAAATGAATCATCTGAAAAAATAATATCAGATCTCAATTTTATTTCCAGGATACCGGATACCGGATTAGCTGTTACGTGGACTACCGGTGATAATAATATTATTGATGCAAAGGGTACATTACATAACGAAGTGTTAGACGAAGAATTATTAATATGGGTCACGGCTCATATATCCTATGAAAACTATTCAGAAGAGTATACCAGATATTTTAAGGTTTTACCGAAACAGTATACCAGGGAAGAATTAACAAGGAAAAAACTTACTGATGCACTTAATGAAGCAAACGAACAATCTAAAACGAAAGACAGGCTTACCCTTCCGGATTCTATAAATAAACTTCATATTTCCTGGGCAGAAAGAGAAGATAAAACAGGCTGGCTGCTTTTGCCCTTCGGAATCGTTTTGGCATATATCATGTTCAAATTAATGGATCGGGATCTGTACGATAAAGTGGAAAAAAGAAACAGGGAAATGCTGCTGGATTATCCGGAAATAATTAATAAATTTACCCTTTTGGTTGGTGCGGGTATGTCTTTATCCAATGCATGGAGTAAAATAACCAGGGATTATAAGGAAAAAGGTGCAAAAACAAGGTATGCTTATGAGGAGATGAATATCACCTATGGAGAGTTAACGCTGGGAACTTCTGAAATTACCGCATATGAAAGATTCGGTAGAAGGGTAAAATTAATTCCTTATCTCAGATTCAGTTCGCTCCTTGCACAAAATGTAAAAAAAGGGTCATCAGAGTTACTAAGGCAATTGGAACTGGAAGCAGCTGAAGCATTCGAAGAAAGAAAGGAATTGGCCAAAAGAATGGGAGAAGAAGCCGGAACCAAGCTGCTGGTTCCCATGATGTTAATGCTTATTATTGTATTAGTTATTATTTTAATTCCGGCATTTATATCTTTACAGCTATAATTGTTAATTAACCTGCAAGTAAGTCTGCAGCTTATAAAGCGTAAATGCAGACCAAAGAATATCTGCTTTGACTAATAACTTATACTTCTGTGCGTTTAAATGGAAAAATAATAAGGTTGCTTTACATTATTAAGTATAAGCAAGGTTAAAAAATAAAAAGAATAAATAGGAGGTTTACCCATGAATAAAATTAAAGAATTTATTAATGAGGAAGATGGAATAGCAATTGTGGAAATTATATTAATATTAGTATTATTAATCGGTCTGGTCGTTATATTTAGAGATAAGATTGTGGATTTAACAGAAAAAATCATAAATTCAATTACAGCTGATATGAATAATATTAATCCTGAATCGTAACTGAATAATATGAATTACTTTGATTTACAGTATATCTATAGATATCTTAATTACACGCCGTTGAAAACAGGCAGATGGAGGGCGGATATGAGGAAAGAGAAAGAGGGATCCATTACAGTGTTCTTAAGCCTTATACTACTACTGATTCTGGCGGTTATTATGAGTACGGTTGAATCAGCAAGGGTAAACGGTGCTAAGGTACAATCTGAGCGGGCTCTTAGAGCAGCGATGGATTCTGTACTAGGAGAATATTATCTGCCACTGTTTAAAGAATATCATATATTCGGGCTGGATGGAAGTTTCGGCACGGACAGCCTGAATATGGATAGTATATCCGAAAAGCTAACGGAATATATGGATTATACCTTTCACCCGGGAAAAGGTTTGGAAGATTTAAGAGGATCACCTAATGAATACTTCAACCTATATGGTATTGATACAACTTCGATTAATATTAATAGGGTTAATACTCTGATGGATTTTGACGGGGAATTATTTATTAATCAGGCAGCTTCCTATATGAAGTATAACGAATTAGGGGAAGGATTAGAAAATTTTTTACCTAAGATTACCGGTACGAAAGAATCGGTAAAAGCTCAGGAGGTTCTGGAAGAAAAGCAGAAAACAGAAGAAAGTCTATTCAAAATAGATGAAAGAGTTTTAAGTTTAATGAAATTAATTGATGGGATTAATATAAGCGAGAAAGGAGTGAAAATAAATAAAGACGGTAAAATAGAAATCCAGGATAACTTTGTAAAAGAGATTTTTATATTACCTGCCACAAAAGAAAATATAGGAACTCAAAATGATTTAGTATTTCATTCATTAAAAGGATATTTAACAGACCCTATTCAAATCATTGATTCAGCTGAAAGTGATCTGGAATCACTATATAAAAATAGAGATAAAAAGGACTCAGCAGAAGAAAACTACCAGCGCTTAAAATCCATTGATCAAAGTAAAATTAAAAATCCTAAAGAGCTTTCAGCGCTTAAAAAATCCATATCAAAAGCTAAAAAGAAATTGGATCAGTATAAGAAAATAGAGAAAGAGTTAATTCAGTCTTTAAATGATGCAATAAATGAATTGAACCAACTAGTGAATGGGATTCTGCCGGTTATTAATAGTGCGAAAGGTGTAATCGATGAATTAATACCCTTGCAGAGGGATGCCGGTTTAAAAATACAGGATTACGAAAAATACCTTACAGAGAACAAGGAACTGATAAATGAGGAATTTTATCAGAGTTTATTAGATGATTTAACCATTATGGAAAGATATAAAGGATCGGAAGATAGCAATGGTTCCTTTGACCAATACGATTTTAGGGGTATGAAAGGGACACTTAATATTGATGAAACCATATTAAAACAGATTAAGCCATATACTGAAGAAAAAATAACAACCAGTAAAGAATCCTGGATTGATTATAGTTCGGCACTTACCAATATCAAGAGTATTATTAGAAATTATAGTTATGATAAGCTTCAATTTGATTATAGTACTTTAGTAAAACCCATAGAAAGTGATTCATTTTTTTCTGGCGTTCAGTCTTTGCTGGAGGACGGAATAATGAGCCTTATGATTGATGATACGGACAAAATTTCGGACAAAGAATTAAGCAGCAATGAATTGCCATCCACGCTGCTAAAGATTAAGCAGAGTGAGGAACCCACGGATATTACGTCTTCCATTTCTAAGATGAATTTATCGGGTGGGGTGGGGTTGTTTTCTAATATTATGGGAGATTTCATTAAAGGTGCTGATTTTAAGGAAGCAGCTTTAAATGGGGTGGACAGTGTTGGTAATTTTCTTTTATTACAGGAGTATTTATTAGACCATTTTAGCAGCTTCTGTGAGTCTGATCAGGCGAATGAGATAAAAGCACTTAACTATGAATTGGAATACATCATTATGGGAAAGAGTTCCGATTATGAAAACTTAAGAGCAGTTCTTATGCGTATTTTATTAACACGTACCATAATGAATATGATAACCTTATTAAGCGATAAGAAAAGCAACGAAGAAGCGCGGGTTTTAGCAATTGGTTTTGTCGGTTTTACAGGTCTTCCGGCATTAATGGAAATAACAAAAATGATTATTTTAACGGTATGGGCTTTTGCAGAATCCATAGTTGATATAAACATTTTACTTTTAGGTAAATCTATACCTCTTTTAAAGAAAGGAAGTGAGTTACAAATTGCACTAAATGAAATATTTACTTTAAATAAATCATTAATCCGTTCAAAGGCAAAAAAATTTAAGGAAAATCAATCTTTAATGACTCTTAGCTATCAAGAATATATCAAATTATTTTTATTAATGGAAAGTCAGAAAAATAAAAGTTTTAGAGCAATGGATCTTATACAGGAAAATATCCAGCTAAAGTATGAGGATACCTTTTACATAAAAAACTGTATCTTAGGTTTTCAGGCAGCGGCAGAGTTTGGGATGGATTCTAAATTTATTAATTTTCCGTTCATTCATAAGCAACCAGACAAAAAAGATGATTATCTATATATTTTTTATTCTGTTATAGAAAATGCATATTAAAACTGTTTCATTTTATATCGAATGTATCTTATTTAGAATGGATTGGGATATCCGTTCTTATCTAAATATCTTAAAAATAACTATTAAATCAACAATTTCTCTCTCCAAGAAAACATCATCCAAAACACTTTTTCTTGAACGGATATCCCTATCCATTCTAAATTAACTAAATAACCACTGGTTTTTGTAATAAGGTAAATAGGTAATTACGAAACTAGATAATAGTTACCTAAAATGAGGTAAAGGTTGAAAGGAAATACAATAAAATGAAAAAAAAAAGCCAAATCAAGGTGCAATCGGTTCCCTGACCATAGAAGCAGCCCTGGTATTACCAATTTTTATTTATATAATTATTGCTTTCGCTTATTTTTTACAAATTATAAGAATTCAGGAAAATCTTCAGTATGCAATTACCGAAACAGGATTTTATACTGCTAAATATGCCTATGTATATGATTCCATCAAAGAATATGAGAAAAAGGAAGAAGAAAATAATAAGGATAAAGAGAAAGAAAATAGCTTAGAAGAAGCAACGAACAAAAAATCACAGGAAGAGCAGACTGAAAATAAAAATAATAAGCTTAAAACAAGCCTAGAGGCAGCCATAGCTAAAAGTATTGACAGCACTTATTACAAAATTAAAATACAGGATTATCTTGATAAAAATAAAATTGACCGTTTCTGCATTAGGAATGGTTTTGATGGTATACATACCTATCTGTCAAGCTTTATGAAAGAAGACGATACGATTGACATTATATTGTCATATAATATCAAACTTCCTTTGCTTTTTATATCAATTAAGGATATACCTGTTATTCAAAGAGTACGTATGCGTGGATGGAACGGACATGAAGTTGCTGTTAAAAATACACCGCCTGCTGATTCTGATAAGGGTAATGAGAAAATGGTTTATATAACCGAAACAGGAACCGTATACCACTTGTTTAAAGACTGTACATACCTGGATTTATCCATTCATGAAGTTGATTTTGAACAGATTGATATATTACGAAATAATTCCGGCGGTAAATATAAAAAATGCAGTATATGCGGGGGAAAAAGCATAGGAGTAACAAGCGTGTATATAACTGATTCAGGGGACCGTTATCACAATGATTTAAACTGCAGTGGTCTGAAGCGGACAATAATAACAATTCCTATATCAGAGACAGGCAATCGAAGTTTATGTACCAGATGTAATGCAAAGGAAAAATAGGACAATATTAAGATAAATTTATATTATATATTCAACTTGTTCATTAAAGACTAAAGAACCGGAAAGGTATGGTATTAGAATAGTGAATATGGATTATTTAATCACTCTTTTTGTTTGTATCTGGCTTGTGATTTGCAGCTGGCAGGATATAAAAAAGAAGAGAGTGCATGTGGTTTTAATAGGTATAGGATGCTTAATTATATGTATCTGCTCTTTCATAACAGGGGAGATTACAGTTTGGAGCCGGGTTGCCGGATTAGGTTTAGGATTGCTGTTGTTTTTACTGACCCTGGTAACAAGGGGGCAAATAGGGATTGGAGATGGGCTTATTGTAAGTATAATCGGAATTGGATTAGGTTTTCCTGTAGCAGCATTTACACTTACCTATGGGTTATTTGTCTCTGCCATATTTTCAATTGGATTAATACTCATTAAAAAAGTTAATAAAAAAGCAACGATTCCATTTATCCCATTTATATTTATAGGGTATTTGGGGGTGATTTTGATATGTTAAAAATGGTAAAAGGAAGTTATACCATTGAAGCCGCACTGATATTCCCAACAATTTTATTCATAATAACCAGTCTAATCTATTTAGGTTTTTATCTGCATGATCAGGATAAATTAGAAGCTATTCTGGATGAATACTTAATAAAAGGCAGAGATTTCATTCAATATGAGGCAGATATGCAAACGGGGGTTATTAATTATGATAAATATTATAAAAGAGGTTTATTATATTCCTTAGAAGATAATCTTAAGGAAAAAGAACAGAAGATCTGCAATGATATACAACTGCAATTAACTAACGGATTATTTATTGCCAAAGTAAATTCAATTAATGTAGAAGCCAGCCATACTCATATTAATCTGCAAATAAAAGCTGAGATGGGACTGCCGTTTATTGGGCTGATGCCTTTATTTGCAGAAAGCGGTACATCAATAACAGCCCAAAATAAAGTACCGATTGAAAATAATGCAGAATTTATACGTATCTTTGATATCTTTTTCAGTGTTGCTGATAAAATACCAGTATTGAGTGAGTCATTAAAAAAGCTGCAAGAGATATTAAATAAATTCAGTAATTAAATGGAGGTATTTTATGATACAGGCAGAATATGTAAGAGATATGCACAATAATTATTTGGTTTTAAAAGGTATGGAGGGTATAGTATCCACTTTTGGAGTAAAAATGCTGTTAAACAATTCCATTCCTGGTATTTTAAAAACAGAAGTAAGATGTATTGATCATATGGATTTATTTTATTATGACATAACTGCTAAAACTTCCATATGGGACACGTTTCAAAACAAATCCTATAATTATAATGATATTAAAATGATACTTAGCCAAATAATTGAAACAATAAAAAACAGCGGCGAGTATTTACTATCTGAAAATGACTTTATTATAGAGCCCAATTATATCTTTATGGATGATACATCAAATAAAATAGAATTATGCCATCTGATAGGGCAGCAGGTGGATATCCGGGAACAATTAAGCAAATTTATGGAATATCTTATGAACAAAGTAGATTATAAGGAGGAAGCAGCCGTATTACTGATTTATGCAATGTATAAAGAAAGTAAAGAGGTAGGCTGTACATTTGAGAAATTATTAAAGGAATTAGATAATAAATGCAAGGAACCCAAAGTTAGAAAAATCAGTATGGATAATGTAAATAAAATAAACGAACAGGGTAACACCCAAAATACTGACAATAAAATTCAGAATCATAACAAAATTCCAAATAAAAACAAAATACAAAATAATAACCCGATAAAAAAATACAATTCAATTTCCAAAAAAATTATGGAGGATTTAAATCAGGATTCTCGATCGAAAAAGATCCAAAAGTCCTTGAATAACTTTATAAGAAACTGGTTTGGGAACAGTATTATGGATAAAGAAAAGTTAATACATATGCCGTACTGGAAGAAGTGGAAGTGGAAAGGGAAATCTATTATTTTGGATGGAAAATATATATCCTGGCTTCGGCTTCTATATTCATAGGGCTTCTGGTTTTTATATTGGCCTTACAATTGAAATTACTGCATAACACTTTTGGAACTCATATTGATATGATTAAACTCATTTGTTGTATAATAATTATTTGTGCTATAGAAATATTTATTCTTATTAAGTTATTTGATAAAAACAATAAACGAACCCGGTTGAAAAAAGACGTGGATTATGTGGAACCGTATGAAAATCGGCAAAAGGCGGGGACTCAACAACCGGATACAGATTATCAGTTAGATACAGATTATCAACCAGATACAGATTATCAACCGGATACACATTATCAATCTAGTCAAACGGAATCCAATAATAATATAATAGTTTCAGAAAAAATTATATAAATAATTTGAAATATGATAAAACTCAAGTTTTATGGAGAGAGAAGGATGATCCGGAACAAAATAAAACAGTAATTCTGTCAAAAATAGTACCCAATATAACTTATTTTTTAATTTCTGTTGAATCGGATAATAAGAAGATAAAAGTAGATCATTTTCCGTTTGTAATAGGTAAGCAAACAAAAGGGTCAGACCTTGTCGCTGAAAGTACCTCCGTAAGCCGCCGCCATGCAAGAATTACAAAAGAAGGAGAGAGTATTTTTCTAACTGATTTAAACTCAACCAACGGTTCCTATTTAAATGGAATTAAATTAACGGAGAATAAACCCTACCTTTTAGCTGATAAAGATGAAATAATGTTATCACAAACAAAATACGTATGGTCAGTTAACAGTGAAAAATAGAACAATTAATAGTAGTCAGTTATATACATAAGTTAAATAGAAGTTCCCTTGTATTAAAAGCGAAAGAATAGTATAATCTACCATAAGGAATCGTTTATTCCATAGCTTTTTTATTAGTAAAAAACGATAATGTGGAGGGAATTTACGTGAAAAAATATGTAATGGCGTTGGACCAGGGAACTACCAGTTCCAGATGTATATTATTTGATAAAAGGGGGCAAATTCTTAGTATTGCTCAGAAAGAATTTGAACAGATCTATCCGGTTGCCGGCTGGGTGGAACATAATCCTATGGAGATTTGGTCATCACAGATTAGTGTAGCGGCAGAGGCTATGGCTAAAGTAGGAGCAAACGCAGATGAAATAGCGTCTATCGGAATTACAAACCAAAGGGAAACAACCATTGTATGGAATAAATATACCGGTGAGCCTGTTTACAATGCAATTGTATGGCAATGCAGAAGAACCTCGGATATGATACAGGAATTAAAGAAGTCCGGATTCGACAAGATTATACGAAACAAAACCGGATTAATACCTGATGCATACTTTTCCGGTACGAAAATTAAATGGATATTAGATCATGTAGAGGGTGCAAGAAAAGAAGCAGAAGCAGGTAATTTATTATTTGGTACGGTTGATACCTGGTTAATATGGAATCTTACTAATGGAAGGGTTTTTGTCACTGACTATACCAACGCCTCCAGAACGATGTTATTTGACATTCATAAATTACAATGGGATGAAGAGATATTAAATAAATTAAATATTCCAAGGTCCATGCTTCCGGATGTTAAACCATCCAGCTATATCTACGGTCATACGGATTCCGGGCTGTTAGGAGGTACAATACCTATTGCTGGTGTCGCCGGAGATCAGCAGGCGGCTCTTTTTGGACAATGCTGTTTCGAACGGGGAGAAGTTAAGAATACCTATGGAACAGGTTGCTTTTTACTTATGAATACCGGGGAAGAGGCTATTTCATCCCAAAATGGATTATTAACTACTATAGCAGCAAGTGAAAAGGATAAGGTGCAGTATGCCTTAGAGGGCAGTGTATTTGTGGCGGGAGCAGCAATCCAATGGCTGCGAGACGAGCTGGGTATCATAAAGTCGGCAGCTGAATCGGAAGAATTGGCTGCGGCAGTAAAAGACAGCAGTGGTGTGTATGTGGTTCCTGCTTTTTCAGGTCTTGGTGCACCGTATTGGGATCAGTATGCAAGAGGTACCATAGTAGGTATAACGAGAGGTTTTAATAAAGAGCATTTAGTACGCGCAACGTTAGAATCTATTGCTTATCAGACGTATGATGTATTAAAAGCCATGGAACAGGATGCAGGAAATACTTTAAAAACCTTAAAAGTAGATGGCGGTGCGTCTGCAAATAATTTTCTCATGCAGTTTCAGGCAGATATACTGGATGTAGTTGTACATAGACCGTCCTGTATTGAAACTACGGCTCTGGGAGCAGCTTATCTTGCAGGGCTGGCTACAGGATATTGGAAAGATAAAACCGAAATTAAAGAAAATTGGGCCTTATCCAGGACCTTTACATCAGATATGATAAAAGAGCAGAGAGACAAATTAATACATGGTTGGAAGAGGGCTGTACAGCGATCTTTTGAATGGACGGAATAAATTTATATGATCATTGAGAAAATCAGAACCAAACTAGTTGAAAAGGGATTTCAAAAGGTGGAGGTAAATGTCAAAGGCATTTATCTTCTTTATCATACTTTTGATAATGAAATTAATATATTTGCAATTTTTGATTTTAAGGCAGGTACTGAATTTACTTATGACCAGTTTAAAAATATTCAAGCACAGCTATATAAGAATTATTCGGAGAAGGGATTTACTTCTATCCATATTCAGGCTATTATCTGTACCGATCACGTAGAAGCTGTGCGTAATCTTACGTTAAGCGGAAGGAATGTATGGATTATCGATACTCTTCATGTAAGGTTGATTATTTATGAGGACCAGAACCCTGATTTTGTGGGTACTCGAAGTGAATTAGAGGATATTTTATTAAGTTTGCAGATTTCCGGTTCGGGGGCAGAACCATTTCTTAATTCTCCTGACGAATTCAGGGAAAATGCAGTAACCGGTTCTTTTTGGACAAAATATTTTGCAAAATGCAATACCTTTCTGGTGCTTTTGAATATACTTGTATTTTTTATCATAGAAAGAGGTTATATACCCTTTTTAAATAATGGTATTGTAGATGCGGGAGCATTATATTGGCCTGCGATAAAATATAAGGATGAATATTACCGTTTATTTACTTACATGTTTTTGCATGGAGGTATGGAACATCTAGCCAATAACATGATTGTACTGCTTATTATTGGTGATAATGTGGAAAGGGCTTCCGGTAAGTGGAGGTATTTATTAATCTATTTTGGTTCAGGAATTATTGCAGGGATTGCATCCATGAGTTATAATATGGTAAATAATTTAAATACCATTTCTATAGGTGCTTCCGGTGCTATATTCGGAGTGGTAGGCGCTATGGCTTATATTGTTGCAGTAAATAAAGGCCGGCTGGAGGATATTAGTACAAGGCAGATTATTCTATTCGTAATATTCAGCTTATATGGAGGCCTGACAAGTCAGGGTGTGGATAATGCCGCTCATATCGGAGGACTGTTAGCGGGTATTGTACTTGCAGCCATCTTGTATCGTAAACATAAGAAAAAGGAACCGGAAAGGGGTTAAAACATGAATGTAAATATTTATTATGGCGGAAGGGGACTTATAGAGGATCCTACTTTATACGTTATTAATAAATTAACCGAGGTCTTAAATGAAATTCGTGTTAATGTTGTCAGGTATAACTTATATGAAGAAAAAAATGCGATTGCTGTTTTGCCTAAAACCTTAAAAGAAGCTGACGGTGTTATATTGGCTACTACAGTGGAATGGCTGGGTATTGGAGGGTATATGCAGCAATTCCTGGATGCCTGCTGGCTTTATGCAGATAAGGAACATATCAGTAAATTATATATGCTTCCTGTGGTTATGGCGAATTCTTATGGAGAAAGAGAAGCAGAGCTGTATTTAATTAAAGCCTGGGAAATGCTGGGAGGAATTGCCTGCAATGGTCTGCGTGCTTATGTTGAGGATCACGTAGACTTTGAGACTAATTCTGCATATGGGCAGATTATTGAGAAACAGGCAGAATTATTCTACAAGATAATTAATCAGAAAACAAAAATGCTCCCGGTAAGCAATTCAGTCATTCGAAACAATGTTTTAAGGTCTGCTTCCATTGATTTAACACCTCAGGAAAGTGAACAATTATCCATGTATGTATCGGATGATACTTATGTTAAAAAACAGAAAGAGGATATTGAGGAATTGGCTCAAATATTTAAGGGAATGCTTGGTACACAGGAAAATGAAAATCATCAGGAGTTTATACGAAATCTGAAAGAAAATTTCCATCCTCTGAATGATTTTAAAGCCATTTATGCTATTACTATGACGGATACTGACAGGACTATGGTTATTGAAGTAGACGGTATAAACTTGAATTGTTTTTATGGAGAAAAAGAAGACGCGGATGTTAACGCTAGAACCACGTATGATATTATAAATAAAATAATAAACGGCCGTATGACGATGCAGAGAGCTTTTATGTCCGGTGATCTTACGGCAAAAGGGAATTTTAAAACATTACGAACTTTTGACCAGGTATTTCAGTTTAATATTTTATAAATATAGATATATACTATCATTGAACTATACTAACTTTGTATGTGGAATTTCGGATTGTTTCGCAGCATTGAAGAACATGCCCAAAGTATGCATCTTATGAAATATTTATATTTTTATATATTTTGTAAGCCGAAGTACACTTGTGCTTTGATCGTTAGAACCGCAGTGACTGAATAGTCGGAAATTTCAAAGGATTAGCTATTAAGCTAATCCTTTGAAATTAACAGGTATTTGGGGTCAAAATTATGTAAAGTGTAATTATGTCCTGAACGTCAGAATAAGCAGTATGGGGGGAGTTCCCATATTGTTTAAACAGTTGTTATTCAAATAGTGGCAATTGGATAATAAAGCTTGTTTTCTCCTCAGAAGAGGTCACTTCGATCGTGCCGTTATGAGCTGCAATGATATTGGAAGAAATCGCTAGTCCAAGACCGGAACCACCAGACTTATAGGTTACAAATGGTCTAAAAATAGTGGGCAATTCATCAGGGGGTATCATTCTACCGTTATTTTGGACTTCAATTGTCAGATATGATGGTGCAAATACTTTGCATACTATGTTAATATAGCAGCCGCTTTCCGTTGCTTCAAAAGCGTTACGAATCAAGTTCGTAAAGACCTGGCTAATTTTAACTGAGTCTAAGGAATAGCTGATATAATAGGGGATATCAGCTTCTGCTATTGTTAATGACAATTCAATACCGTTTTGCTCGGCAAGGGGTCGAAAGGTGCTTACTATCGATTTGAGTAAAAGAAAGAAATTTTGCTTTTGCTTGTTAACTGACTCACTGTGATTAAATTTACTAACCTCTATTAATAAAGTTTCTAATCCGTCAATATCTTCTTTTAACTGATCCCAGTATTTAAAGTTCTTAACTTCGGGATTTACGGTTTCAATTAATTGTGCAGTACTTTTAATTAGGGTTAGGGGGTTACGTAACTCATGAGAGATTTGTGAGGTAAGAAGCTTACATTCATTTGAAACTTTGTTAAAATAATAAGCAAAATCGTTGTTGGAATTCATTAATTCCGTTAGCTTTTGTTGTTCTTCCTTCGTAAACATTTTGTTCACCTCCTGAGCTAATATTAGCAGAATATGGTACATTATACAATAAAATCTCGTTTACAAGAAACGACAGTAAACACTTTTAAAATACTTAATAAGAGGCTATAAATGAAACAAAAATTGTAGAATTATAAATTATAAGATTTTGGAGGCAGAAATATGAATAATAATTGTATATTTTGTAAGATTATTGGGAATGAAATTTCTTCTGTTACGCTGTATGAAGATGACGATTTTAAGGTAATAATGGATATTTCTCCCGCAGTCAAGGGACATGCCGTCTTAATACCGAAGAAACACATTGCCAACATTTTTGAGATGGATGAGGATACCGCATCTAAAATTTTCGTTGTTGCGGCTAAAGTAGCAAAAGCCATGCAGGAAGAGCTAAAGTGTGATGGTTTGAACATTCTGCAAAACAATGGAGATGCAGCAGGTCAGACAGTATTCCATTTTCACATCCATCTCATCCCCAGATATATAGGCGATTCCGTGCGTATTACCTGGGCTCATGACAGTTATAAAGCAGGAGAAGCAGAAATGATAGCTGCTGCGATAAATAAACGAATCTAAAAATTCAAATTTTATTATAAAAAAGCTTATGATCATAAACTGCCCCCAATCGGTGAAGCAAAGTCTTTCCATTAGATTTTTTCTAACAAAAGGGATTACGGCCCATCGATTTATAGGGGCAGTTTTTGTATTATAATTGCATTAGGAACCGAAACATCCTGTCTTCATTACCAGGTAAAAAATCATGCCCAAAATCCGGATAGATGTTAGCTTCTTTTGGGGCGGTAATCTTATTATATGCTGCAAACTGAGTAGAAGGCGGGCAAATATTATCCATTAATGTAATTGCCATCTGAACCTGACCTTTAATTCTTGGAACTAAGTTTTGCACGTCTATGTAACCAAGGCGGTTAAATACCTCATCTTCTCTTTCATGAAGGGGATCAAAAAAGCGAAAATAGGATTGCAGTTCTTTATATGCATCCTTTGCTAAATCCATTTCCCAGACTCTTTTATAATCACATAAGAAAGGATACTGTATGGTAACCTTTGCAATTCGCGGTTCTAAGGAAGCGCAGGCGAGGGAGAGCCCGCCTCCCTGGGATACGCCGTATACACCTACTCTGTTTTCATCAACCTTGGGCATTTCCATTATAATTTTAGCAAGCTGTGCGGTATCAAGGAAAATATTGCGCATAAGCATATTATCAGGGTCTCCGTCTAATCCTCTGATAATGTGACCTTCCATGGTATTACCTTTAATACCTCCCACATCCTCCGATAAACCGCCCTGACCTCTGCAATCCAGGGCTGCAACTACAAAACCGGCCGCCGCAAAGGGGAGTTTATCAAACCAGTTGCCGCAATTACCGGTATACCCGTGAAAATTTAATACGGCCGGTGCTGATCCTTCGATTTTTTTAGGTATTAATAATTTAGCATGAATTCTGGCACCTTTTACTCCGCGGTAAAACAGGTCATAACAGTAAGCATAAGGTGTTTCGAAATCGGATTTTATAAACTCCGGTTCTGCTTTTACTTCATTCATCTCTTTTAATGCCCGGGCCCAATATTCATCAAAATCGTCCGGTTTCGGTGAGCTGCCCGAATATTTTTTCAGCTCCTGTAAAGGCATATCCAACATTGGCATATCATCAATCTCCTCTTCTCTGTATTTATCTTAAAATCACTAAAATGAATAATATTAAAAATATATATTATTAAATCGCTATTAATTTGGTTCTGATAACAGGTATTGTTAAACTATAGGTATTTTTAAAAAAAGTTACTAAATCATAAAAAGTTAAACATTTTCTTTATTTTAAATTATATTAGATTTTACGATCTTACCATCTTTCCACTCGATCTCAATTTCTTTATTACCCCGTATTTTAAGACCTTTTACATAACCGTTTTTCCAACTGGAGGGTATGGCTGGTAAAAATTCCGTCTTGCCTGTGTGGTTCTGTACCAGCATCTCAGCTAAACCAGCGGTAAATCCAAAGTTTCCGTCTACTTCAAGTGGCCTTGCACAGAACAGATTATTATATACACCGCCATCGGTATAGGAAATCTCATTGGAATTAGCCGGCTGCAAAAACCGCTTCACCTCGGTATATGCCTTTTCTCCGTCTTTTAACCGTGCCCATATTCCAATCTTCCAGGCTCTGCTCCAGGGGACCCCATCTTCTCCCCTGCGTTTCAGGGTAACTTTACAGGCTTCACAAACTTCAGGGTTTTGGTTTTCGTCAATTAAATCCGATGGATATAAACCATACAGCAGGGAAAGATGTCTGTGCTCCGGATCATTTTCCTCAAAGTCCTCATACCATTCCTGTAATTGACCGTATCTGCCTATTTTAAAGGGCGGCAGTTTTGCCAGGGAATTTTTTATTTCCTCGTATAATTCGTTATCTTCTGTTATTTTTAATATATCCATTGCTTTGATACAGTTTTGGAATAATTCTTTAATTATAGAAATATCCATGGTTGAACCATAGGTTACTCCAAAAGTTGTACCATTATCCTGGAAGAGATTTTCAGGTGAGGTGGAGGGATTTGTTACAAGTTCCCCATTATATTCAACCAGCCAGTCCAAATAAAACAGTGCAGCTTTATCCATCACCGGAAGAGCAGTTTCTCTTAGAAATTTCTCATCCATGGTGTAGGTATAATGATCCCATAAATGTCTGCATAACCATCCTCCGGACATTGGCCAGAAAGACCAGGGAAGAGTATCAACTTCCTTACTCCTGGAACCTACAGCTGTTGTTTTGCGCCATAAATCGATATTATGATGAGCAACGAAACCCCGGCAGTTATAGTTTGATTTGGCCGTTTTCTCACCGGTAACAGAGATATCCTTAATAAGTTGAATTAAAGGCTCTGCACATTCTGACAAATTGCAGTTTTCTACAGGCCAGTAATTCATCTGGGTATTAATATTTACCGTATAATTAGAACTCCATGGGGCTCTGAGGGCATTGTTCCAAATTCCCTGAAGATTAGCAGGCTGTGTGCCTTCTCTGGAACTGGATATCAGAAGATAACGTCCGAATTGAAAAGCAGATGCAATCAGTTCCGGGTCGGATTTGCCAAGATAGAATTGTTCTATACGTTTATCCATCGGGAGCTTTTCATTATCCGTATGTCCTAAATCTAAGTCAACTCTATGAAACAAATTATTAAAGTCTTTTATATGCCGATCCAGCAATTCAGAATAAGTTTTATTGGCTGCATCCTCTAAACACTTTATGATCCTTGTTTTATATTCACTATCAGAATTTTTGTCATAACCTTGAAAACTATTAGCACTTGTTAATAGAAGAAGTATTTCGCTGCCATCTGTAACAATAAGCTGTTTATTATCTGCTGTAACAGTACCATCAGTAATTAACCTTAACCGTACCTGAAATTTAATTGCATTTGTATTATCATATGGCTCATAAATAATTGGATTTTCGGCTGGATAATAATCCGGTTCTACAACGGAAGGACTCCAGCCGTTTAATATAATGTCATTGTTTTCATAAGTAAGCCAATGATTTAATTGACTGCCTAACCGAACCTTAACCGAATCTTTTAGCTTACCGGTTGCTTTCAAACGGATAACCAGAACCTGATCGGGAAAAGAACAAAAAGCATAACGTTCATATTTGACGCCGTCGGATTTGAAGCGCACGGTACTGACTCCTTTACTTAAATCCAACTCCCTGTAATACTCATTCGTATTATTTGATATCCCGTTTATATCCATAAACAGGTCAGCCATTGGCAGATAGGATTCATTCCATACTCCAACCATATGATGGTTGATGATGTCACCGGCTTCTTTGTATTTCTTTTGGAAGATAAGATTACGAACTTCCTCCAGATAATAAGAAGTATTCACATCATTATAATCTGTCGGAAAACCGGACCATAAAGTGTCTTCATTGAGCCAGATTCTTTCCTTTAAAGGTTCACCCAAAAGCATGGCCCCACTCTGCCGTTTCCCAGAGCCATACCTTTTTCCCATGCTTCTGCCGGTTTATCATACATTAGTAAATTTTTCATAAGACTCTCCTTATTTCATTCTTAATACTCTAACAACTTGCATATATAGCTGGTTTAATTAATATTTATAAGAATGGAAACTTTATATGTTAAAATAAGATGATTGCAAATCACATATTTAAACCATTTTACAGTCTTTCATTATATTTAATCTATCTTATTACCCTTTCACAGCACCGCCTATAGTAAGCGCCTTTTCTATCTGTTCACTGAAAATGATGTAGATAATAATAGTTGGTATACTTGCTATCATAAGGCTGGCACCCATAGCCCCCCAATCCGTGGAATGTTCTCCTGTAAAAGAGGCCAGCCCGACCGGTAAGGTCTTAATTGCATTATCTGTTATAAATATGGAGGCTACCGTATATTCATTCCAGACCCCAAGAAATACAAATATTATGGCTGTTGCAATGGCAGGTTTTGCAAGAGGCATGATGATATGCAGGAAAGTACGGTAGATGGAAGCTCCGTCCATAAACGCAGATTCCTCCATTTCTTTCGGAAGTGCACGAAAAGAAGTAGCCAGAATCATACTGGAAAAGGATACGTTAAATGCAATATAAGGAATGATTAATGCTAAGTACGTATTGGACAAATGCATTTGACGTACCAGAATTGCAAGGGGAAGAACGATAACCTGGATGGGTATGAACAATCCCAAAGTCAGATAGGTTGCTGCCGCATTTTTCATTTTCCACTTCATTCTTGTAGTTGCATAGGCAAAAGGAAGTGCTAATATCATAACTCCAATAATGGAAAATGCTGATACCAGAATACTGTTTTTAAAGAAACCCGGTATATTAAAGGCATTAATTGCGTCTATATAATTATTAAACTGAGGATTTTCCGGGAATCCAAAAGGATTGATATAGAAAATCTCTTCATTTGTTTTCAGAGAATAAAATAACAGATAAATAAGCGGATAGATACATATGCAGCCAAACAGGAAAAGTGCAATTGTTAACAATACCGTTTTAATATTTTTCATGAAACCAGCCTCCTTATTAATATGTTGCACTTTCTTTTAGTGAAAAGATTTTATTTACAAGAATTGTTGCAATCAGACATTGCAATACTAAAATAACCGCGGAAGTGCAGCCGTAACCAAATTCACTTACCGTAAAAGCACTGCGGAAAGTCATATATGTGAGGGTGTAAGTAGAAGTTCCGGGACCGCCTTTTGTCAGTAAATTCATATGAGCAAATGCATTTAATCCCCCGGTAGCCGCAAAGATAAAACACATACGGTAAGTATCCTTTAATAGAGGCAGAATAATCCGGGTATTGATTTTCCAATTGGAAGCACCGTCAATCCTAGCTGCTTCCAGATAATCTTCCGGAATTGATTTGGCACCGGCATATATAATTGCAAACTGATAACCGGTATATTGCCATACATTTACAAAAGTAACTGCGATAATCGCCAATTTCATGTCCGAAAGCCAGTTTTGCCGATAACTCATTCCAAGAAGTTCAAAAACGTGATTGATCAGCCCGAATTCCGGATTATAAATAGCGGCCCATAACTGGCACACTACGGTTACAGATAATACAACCGGAATAAAAAAAGCAGTACGGAAAAAACGTTTTCCCCGTATTTTATGATTCATTAAAGCAAAAGTAAGCAAAGTAGCCAAACCTACCTGAACCGTCAATAAGATTCCGGCAAAAATCATACCGTTTCTCAGGGATTCATAAAACAGGTCATCCTGAAATAGTTCTTTATAATTATTAAGTCCGGTAAAAACTGCATCCGTAATTCCGTCCCATTCAAAAAAACTGCGATAGAATGTTTGAAATACCGGATAAAATACAAAAACAGTAAATACAATTAAAGTAGGCATTGTAAAAATTAATATTGCTTTTTTGTTACCTAACATTCTGTTCATGCTTATACCATTAACATACCGCAGTACCGCCTGCGATACAGCCACCTTTCTTTGAAATATTTTCTTAAAGCTTAACTTGTAAACATAATTGTATGATTCACAAAATAAGTGATATAAATGGGCGTAATTGAAATGGTCAAATCCATTGGATGAATTTTCAACTTACGCCCGGTTTTATAAAATTAAATTATTAGTTCGACTTTTTATTTCTGAACTGTATCTTCAATACTCTTATCTACATTTTTAATAAAATCATCTTTAGTTTCACCAACCAGAAGTTTCTGCATTTCTTCAGTAAAGGTTGTTGCAAACTTGGTATTTGGCAAGGTATGAAGGAACTTGGTATTGTAAGAAAATTGAGGTATGGTTTCCAGTAATTTAGCGGAAATCGGATCCAGTTCATTTTCCAATGTTAAACCGTCTGTCTGAAGAGGAGTTGTAACTAAAGAGTTCTTCTCATATTGAGCTACTTCACGGTAATAAGCAAATAAAAATGCTATGTTAGCTGCTAATTCCTTATCCTCGGCATTGGCTGTGACTGCCATACCGCTGGTATCGCCGCCGCCGGTCATACTATACTGGTTCACAGTTTCCTTACCTGCATCTGCAGTAGGATAGGATAAAATAACATCTGCTTTGTCTCCTAAACCGGTTATAGCATCGGCAGTATACCAGCTTCCGTTTAAAAACATAGCTGATTTTCCCTCTTTAAATAATGCGGATGCGGTATCAAAATCTGTATTGGTCGCACCATCCTGGAAGATTCCGGCCTTAATAGCCTGTTCCATTTTTCCTATAATCTTAGAATAAGATTCATCGGAAGCTTTTGCTTCACCCTTTGATAAAGCATAATTTCCGCCCGGATTTTCTTTTACTGCAAAAGTATCAAAAAATGCCCCAAGAGGCCATGGTTCTTTACCGAACATTGCCATTGGAATGATACCTTTTTCTTTAAAAGCAGTAACAGCCGTCATTAATTCATCAAAATTCGTAGGTACTTTTACGTTGTTATCAGCAAAGATCTGTTTGTTATAATACCAAAGAATCGGTGATATACTTCCCATAGGGAATTGATATACATGACCGTCCGGTGAATACAGGCAGTTTTCCATAATAGCAGGAGTGTAATAATCTTTGATATTTAATTTATCTACATATTCATCTAAAGTAATGATACTGCCGCTTTTTGCAAGTACATCGATGGATCCGGAATCTACTAATAAGATATCCGGTAAATCACCTGTTGCAGCTCTGGTTTTAATGGTTAAACCACCGTCGGATGGAAGAGTTTCAAATTCTAATGTTACATTTGGATATTTTTCTTTAATTTTTTCTGCTGCAAATTCAGCAAATACGGTACTGTCACCGCCGTAATAAGTACATACTTTATAGGTTATTTCTTTCGTGTTGGCAGCGTCCGTTGAAGCTGAATCCATACTGCCGGTTTCAGCATTACCCGTATCGGTATTTACAGATTCACTGCCGGTTTTTTCCGGTGATTCCGTTGAACTGCCTTTTCCCCCGCAAGCGGTTAAGCCAAGAACCATGGCTGCCACTAAGGTAATGCTTAATAATTTTCTTAGTTTCATAAAAATTCCTCCAATTCATTAAGTTTTGTAACTAAAGTATAACATCTCAATCTCTGGAAGATGAAGTAATATACGTGTCTGTTTATGAAAAAAACAGGACACAAGTGTCCTGCTTCAACTCTAACTTTTACGTTGGTTATAATATTGTTTTGGGGTAATTCCATAACATTTTTTAAAACATTTGCTGAAGTACCCTGGTTCATTATACCCGATCTGTTCTGCAATATCCCCAATACTAAGTTCCTGGTGCTCCATCAGCCTTATCGCCTCTTTCATACGGATATTGGTTACCAGGTCAGATACCGTACAGCCAATTTGCCTTGAAATTACCCGTCTGATGTAACTGCTGTCCAGAAAAACTCCTGCAGCTATCTTTTCCACCGTTAATTCCGGATCTTTATAATTATTTTCAATATACTGCTGTACCTGCTGTACAATTTCAATTCCTCTTTTAGAATAAGTTACTTTAAACGCATCCATAGCTTTTAAGAAAATTTCTTTCAGCAGGGAAAAACACTCATCTAAAGATCCTTTCGCATACAATTCGGAATAGGGCGAGAATTCCGAACCATATATTTCACTTATATTACCGTTCATTTCAGTTATATAGGAAAGGCAGATAGACATCATACCGCTTATTATCATATAAGCATAATCTACGGTTAGATTTTTATCCATAATAACCTGTCTTGCTTCATCAATAATACTTAATAATTCATCCTTTTCATGTTTTCTTAAGCAATTTAGTAAAGATTCATTTAAATCAAGGCGGTAAAAATTAGCTTCCCTGTTCTGTCTGGCAACATCATCATAACAAATCACCCGATCCGGCCCTAATAAGAACTTTTCTTCCAGCGCAGCCATGGCGTGCCGGTAAGATTCTGCAATATCGTCTGCTTTTTTGATAACAGTTCCGATGCCAATAGATATGGTAAAGCTAAAATATTCTTTTATTAATAAATTAATGCTTTCGTAATAAGGTTTAGTAAATTCATGAAGATCAATATCTGAATTATTAATTAATATGGATACAATCCGGTCTTCAAACCCGTTAAATATTAAATGTCTTATACCCTCTAAATTAAGCACTTCCTGTGTAACGTTTGAAATACCGAATTTCCATAAGTCAATTTCATCCGACTGCTTCCACATATTTGAGATATTATCGATTTCTATCACACTGACCAGATAATTAGTACCGGATAACTGTATATCCACCCGTTCTAATTTCTCCAGGAATTCTTCCAATCGATTTGGGGAAATTCCACGGATCAACTGTTTTAATAATTCCTCTTTTACTATTTCTTTATCCGCTTTCTGATTAAACAGGGAAGCAGTCTGCTTCTGTATCTTAAGTTTAAGCTTAATCATGATATTGGTAAGTTCTTCTTTGGTAAAAGGTTTGAGGATGTATTCATCCACCCCTATCTGAACCGCTTTTCGGGCGTATTCAAATTCGGAATAACCTGTAACAAATACGATGTAAAGATTAGGATTCATCTGTTTTAATATCCTGGCAAGAGAAATTCCATCCATACCGGGCATATTAATATCAAGAAGTACAATATCAGGAAACGTCTCCTTGGTGGTTTCTAAAGCTTCTTCTCCGTTTTTACAGATACCGCAGATTTTAAATCCTAATTCCTCCCAGGCTATAACCCGTTCCATATAATTACGAAAGTGGGGTTCATCATCTGCTATGAGTACTCTTATCATAGTTCATCCTCCATCTTTTTCGGAATCCGTATAAACACTTTTGTACCTTTGCCTGACGTACTTTGGGTCCGTATGCCGAAGGATTCACCGTAATATAGCTTAATCCTTTCGTCTACACTGCGGAGTCCAAAATGCTGCTTGTATTCCTGCTTATTTTCCTTTAACACTTCATCCATACGCTCTATACTCATTCCAACCCCATCATCTTCTACAGACAGTAAAATCGCGGATTCCTCCATATTTACAGTAACCAAAATCTTACCTTTTGAACCTTTCTCCTTTAAGCCATGATAAATGGCATTTTCTACAATTGGCTGTAAAGTCATTTTCAGTATGGAGTAATTTTCTGCTTTTTTATCTGACTTAATTTCAAATTCAATTAAATCACAATAACGTTCCCTCTGGATATATAAATAATTTTCAATATTTTTTATTTCTTCTCCAATGGAAATAATCTCTTTGCCGCTGCTTAAACTTGTCCTATAATAATCAGCCAGGGATTTTGTGACTTTTGCACCTTCTTTCGGCATACCGCTTTCACATAAGACATAGATTAAATCCAGTGTGTTATATAAAAAATGAGGTTTTACCTGTGACTGGATTAAAGCCAGTTCGTATTCTCTTTTCCTTTTTTGTTCTGCTTTAATCTGGTTTAACAGTCTGTCGATTTTTACGGTCATGGTATTAAAAGCTCTTGAAAGAATACCAACCTCATCTTCCGTATTACTCTCACAATGTACCGTAAAATCGCCTTCCTGGATTTTTTCTGCCGCATCGGTTAGTATATGAATGGGAGTGGTGATAAAATTAGACATGATAAAAATAAGGATAACCGCTATGATAATCCCGGTAATACCTAATATTATAATAATTTTGGATGTGGTTCGGATATTTTGTGTCAAATCACGAATGGAAATTTGGCTTACTAAATTAAAAGATAAAACAGTAACCGGTTTTTTGGTCACCAGATATGCTTCCCTTTGGATAAAAAGTTTCTTACTGTCATCTTTAAATTCTTTGACATATTCCAATAGATTCTTTTCCTGAATGCCTTTTAATAGTGCGGATTTCTCCGAAGATGACCTGATAATACCGGATTCATCAGCCAGATAATAGGAACGTTTAAAAACTTCACCCTTAGTTCCGGGAAATATGGAAGATATGGTGCTTTCTTTTATATTAATAAAAATGTAACCGATAATTTCCCCGGTATCCATACTGATAATGCGTTTTCCGAAAGTTAAAACAGGTTCATCTGAGTTAAAGTAAGTCCTGTATTTTATTGGTAACTGCACGTTTTTGGCCAGACCAAAATCTGCAATTTGAGAAAGCAGCTCCTCTTTCACTATCTTGTAATCCGGATTGGAAGTAAGACCTACGGAAACCATATTTCTTCTGGCATCAACAAAAAGAATGGAATGAATATCCGCAAAGCTCCTTTTATCATAATCCAATGCCGCATTAATGTTCTTTTTTATGGATACAAAGGACACATCGTTTATATTCCGCATATTCGTATCCCGATAAATACGGTTAATATCCTGAGTCAGCATATTAGTACAGATAACCAGGTTATCCCGCATGGAATTTAAGCGCACTTTAATGATTTCGCATTCATCCTGTGCAATTTCCTTTGTTTTCTTTATATCGGAATTGTACAGGATGATATTGGAAATTACTAGAATTAAGACAACCAAAGCAAGCATGATGGAAATACATACTGCAGTGAATTTATTACGGATAGGCATGTTTTTAAATTGTTGCTTCATCATTTTAACTACATGTAGTTTTTCCATAGTACCCTCTGTCTGTCCATTTATTTAGAAACTTCTTTAATTAACTGGATAATTGTCTCAATGGAGTTATTTAATTTACTCTGACTCATGGCTTCTGTATATGTCTTTCTATTACTATATACGGTTTCAATTGCATTTAATAATGATACCCCGGTCAAAACCTCTTCCTTTAAAACATAGCTGTAACCCTGCCGTTCAAAAGATTCTGCATTTAAAATCTGATCACCGCGGCTGGAAGCAGCGGATAATGGAATCAGGATATGAGGTTTTCTAAGTGCCAGTAGTTCGCAGATAGCATTGGCACCGGCTCTTGAGATTACAACATCAGCCGCATCCAAAAGATCACTCAGTTCTTTTTTGATATATTCATACTGAACATAACCGGGAGTTTTATTAAACTTTTCATCTACCTTATCCTTACCGCACAAATGAACGACCTGATATTTCTCCAATAAGGCAGGAAGAATTGCTCTTACCGCTTCATTCACAATTACGGAACCGGTACTGCCTCCCACCACTAGTAGAACCGGCTTATTCCGGTTAAAGCCGCAGAAGTCAAGCCCCATCATCTTATTACCGGAAAACAGTTCCTGCCTTATGGGCGTACCGGTTAATATCGCTTTCCCTTCCGGCAAATATTTTACCGTTTCCGGGAAGTTAGCACATACTCTTTTAGCAGACGGGATACAAATTTTATTGGCCAGTCCCGGTGTCATATCCGATTCATGGATAATCACCGGAATACCTTTTCTTTTTGCGGCCAGTACGACCGGAACAGCAACAAAACCTCCTTTTGAAAACACAACATCAGGTTTTAATTGTTTCATTAATTTAACTGCTTCAAGATAACCTTTCATTACCTTAAAGGGATCACTGAAATTTTTAGGATCAAAATATCGTCTTAATTTACCGGAGGAAATGCCATAGTAAGGAATATTAAGTTCCTCAATTAACTTTTTCTCAATTCCATCATAGGATCCGATGTAATTAACTTCATATCCTTCTCTCTTAAGTGCAGGCAGCAGGGCTATGTTAGGTGTTACATGTCCGGCAGTTCCACCACCGGTTAAGACAATACGTTTCATTTTTTATTTCCTCCATTCCTTTAGGGCTTTCGTTAACTGATCCGGACAAGAGGTAGATTTATACCCGCATTTTGTTCCTTCTAACTTAGCAATTACCTCATCGACGGGCATACCTACTACTAATTTAGAGATGCCGGCTGCATTACCGGAGCAGCCTCCTTTAAAATTAACATTTTTAATTATATTATCTTCTACCTCAAAAGTAATTTCGGTGCAGCATACACCGGAAGCTTTATATACCATAATCGTCAGTCCTTTCTTTATGTATAAAATAATTCATTAACTCTCTATAAAACCTGATATGCCCAAGTTCTTTCTTATTATATCATTTTTTAGAGACGGTGCAAGAATGAATTTGTGACAAATAGTAAACCGATTTTATATCATACATTATCTTTTGATAATTCATATGGGTATTAAGTAGGTGTGAAGATACAATTATATTTTCTTGTCAAATTATAATGGATATAGTAGAATGTTGTTGAAATACCAGAAGAAATACAAATGGTTTGGGTATTCAGCCCATACAAAAATCCGGAGAGAGGTAATGAATATGATTAAAAATTTAAAAGTATCTAAAAAATTGTGGTTATTAATACTTCCTGCTGTTATCGCTATGGTAGTGCTATTGGCAATATTCATTATTCGTTCTGTGGATATAAGCAAAATTTCTAAAAAAGCATTATACGATGAAGTTTTTGTCAGTACTGCCCTAATTTTAAATGCGGACAGGGATTTTTACCAGGCTTCCTTATCAGAGAAAGAGCTACTCCTTGGCGGAGATTCTTTAACGCCTGATAAAAAGGAAACGCTTATCGCAGATTATAATGATAATATAAACCAGACCTTAGAAAGAATAATAACTGCACTTGATAACCTGAAAGGTAATAAAAAACTTTTTAATCAATTTACACATTCAGGAACAGATCAAACCTTAGCGAAGCTTGAAAAACAATTTAATGCAGATTTTAATACCTGGAAAGAGGCGTATCACCCGGAAGATGGAACAGGTGATATAAAAGTGCAAGCAGAAGCTTTTGATGCTGCAAGGGAAAATATTAATATTATGACTGAACTGCTGGAGGAATATGGAGAAAAAATATCTTCCGATATACAAAAGGATGTAATGACCAGCATAATCATATCAGTTCCTGTAATTATTGCCGTAATTCTGTTTTTATTTATATTAGCTATTTTAATTATCAAATATTTAAGAAAAAACATCCTTAATATTACAAAGGATATGAATCAGTTAACTAATAACGACCTGTCTTTTGAGCCTCACAGGCTAACAGCCAGAGATGAGCTTGGTACTCTGTCAGCATCGGTAATTACTATGATTGATTCTTTGCGTAATATTATTACGTTAATTAATAATACCTCCCTGGAACTGGAAGCTACTTCATCTTCCATGAGTACCGGTGCAGGCGAAGTTACGGATTCTATTAATGAAATAGCAAGTACGGTGGGAGAGATAGCCAAAAGCGCCGGACAACAGGCTCTAGATACAGAAAATGTAGTAAAAGAAATTGATCTTTTGGGTGAAGTAATCATTCAAAATGCTAAAAGCTGTAAAGGTTTGTCCGTTGCCAGCCGCCAGATTGATGAAGTAAGCAGCGATGGCCTTAAGGTGGTAAATGAGTTAACGGAAATAACGGAAAATAACCAGGTTTCCTTTCACGCTATATTTGATATAATAGATAAAACCAGTGAAAGTGCTGCTAAAATTGGTGAGGCCAGCAGCATGATTACAGAAATTGCCCACAAAACCAACTTACTGGCTTTAAATGCTGCAATCGAAGCGGCAAGGGCTGGAGAGGCCGGGAAAGGGTTTGCCGTTGTAGCAGATGAAATCCGCCAGTTAGCTGAGCAGTCCACAATTTCTACCAATGTGATTGACAGTATGTTAGAGGATCTGAATAATAATGTCCGGAATGCGGATAATCAAAGCGAAGCAGTAAAAACTGCCGTTAAGCTTCAGTCAGAAAGTGTTAATGAAACTAAAGTCAAATATATATCTATTATGGATAATATAAAAACCATTGACCATGAAATTGAAGCTCTTGATACGGTAAGCAATAAAATGGAACAGAGCCGCTCAAGGATTGTAGATATTGTACATACTTTATCAGCAATTGCTGAAGAAAATGCAGCCAGTACCGAAGAAACCTCTGCTTCTACACAGGAAATACTTGCAACCATGACTGTTATTAATGAAGTAAGTGATGCAGTAAAAGGAATGTCTCAAAAGTTAAAAGGACTGATTCAAAACTTTAAAATAAATTTATAGTGATAAAAGTGAATAGCCTTGCAGGATTATAAGAATTCCGCTATAATACTTCAATATAAAAATATGGTATTTTTAAGGAGATAAATAATGGATAAAATCGGCATTATAGGTGCAATGGACGAGGAAGTAAATCAGTTAAAAGAAAAGATGACCGGAGTGCTGGTTATAAGTAAAGCAGGGATGGATTTTTATTCGGGTAAATTAGAAGACCGGGATGTTGTAATCGTACGTTCCGGTATAGGAAAAGTTAATGCAGCTGTTTGTACTCAGATTCTGGTAGATGAATTTCATATAGATATGGTTTTTAATACAGGTATCGCCGGTTCTTTAAAAGCTGAGATAAATATAGGAGATATGGTAATTTCTACGGATACCCTCCATCATGATGTGGATGCAACCGGGTTTGGTTATGCTTACGGAGTAATTCCCAGAATGGATACCTCTGTGTTTAAAGCGGATGAAAAACTTGCGAAAAAGGCACAGGCCGTATGCAGCCAGGTTAATCCGGATATATCCGTATTTCTTGGCAGAATTGTAAGCGGTGACCAATTTATAGGGGATAAGGATAAAAAAACCTGGATAGCGGCACAATTCGAAGGGTATTGTACGGAGATGGAAGGTGCGGCTATCGCTCAGACAGCTTACTTAAATAAGGTTCCTTTTTTAATTGTACGTGCCATATCCGATAAAGCGGATGACAGTGCACATATGGATTATGGCCAGTTTGAAGCCGGTGCCATAGCTCATACGGTGAAATTTATAACCGCTCTGGTTAAGGATTTATAAAGCACGTAATTATATATTATTAGGAAAAGGTTATGGGATAAGACAACTTTTCGTAGACACTATCTGACAGGATATGCCAAAATATACAATAATAGAATAAAATCCCATAAAAATAATGGTGAACGAAACAGGCTCATGTGTACCCGTGACCGGATTTGTCAACCGATTTATAGGTCTCCTCTCTTTTCAAATGGAAAGTTATTCGTTATAATAACTGTAAATTAATGGGAAGAAAGGGGACCTTTTTGTGGTACAAGAGTTATTTGACAAAAATATTTTTTCATACATAATGTTAGCTCTTTGCGCATGCGGAATATTATTAAAGTTAATATTAAATCTGGTTTATTCAAGGCTGATTAAAGCTTCTGATAATATGGCAAAGTCAAAGAATAAATTGACTCAAATGATGAAGAAAAAGTTTGAAACCTGCTATAAACTTAAAATAGGTGTGAATAATGTGGATATTTTTGTGGATAAGTATGTTTTTCGCCATAGATTTTGTGGAATTCTTTTATCAACATGGGAAAACATCGGTGGACAAATTTTAATGTTATGCATCTTGATTGGTTCAATCAGTACGATTGTAGGGCTTATTTATGAATGTGGAAAACAACAGATTTTAAGTACATTTTCTGTGGGTATTTTAACAAGCGGGTTGTTGATATTTTTAGAAGGGTTAATTAATCTCTCCGGCAGAAAAGAATTAATCCGTCTGAATATGAAAGACTATCTGGAAAATATTTTAAAAGTTCGATTAGAACAGGAACAGGTTTCACCTGAATTAATTGAACAATACAAAAAAGAATATCTTCATGAAGAAGAACAGGCTTTCAATAGTTCCGAACTTCTGGCAGCAGCAAGTGAGAAAACAGGAAAACTGACCAGAAAAGAAAAGAAGGACAAGCTCTCCAAAGCTAAAGCCGAAAAAATCAGAGAGAAGATGCGGCTAAAAGAAGCAAAACGGGCTGAAAAAATAAATAATAAAGAAGTAAAGAAAGCAGATGCTTTAAATAAAAAAGAAGCAAAACGGCTGGATAAAGAAAAGAAGAAAATGCTTAAAGTTCAGAATAGGCAAAAGGCTCGTGAAGAAGAAGAACGTATTAAGAGGGAGACCAAACTCGCGTTAGAAAGAAAAAGAGAAGCGGAAAGAGCTGAAATAGAACGAATTAAATCTGAAGTAAAAGCCAATGAAGAACGTAAAAAAGAAGAAAAGCGGAAACAGGAAGAAATTAAGAAAGCATTAATTTTAGAAAAGAAAGCGGTAAAAGAGGAAAAACGCAAAGCGCAGCCTATTGAATATAAAACCATAGCCCAGGAAAGAAAAGAAAGTTTAAAGAGAGAAATCAGAGAACGCAGGCATATAGAAACCCATGAGGATGAAAAGGATGTTATTTTGTATAGCAGGGAGGATAAAATAGCAGCAACATTAATGGATGAAAAACCGGCAGTTGAAAACAAAAAAGAAGATAAGATGGCTGCGGTTAATAGTTCTGAAAAATTACATATGGAAAAAGCTGCGGTAGAAAAAGTAAATGTTGAATTAGCTCATGTAGAAAAACCAAAGGTAGAAAAAGGACAAATTATTAAAACCAGCGCAGCCAAAGAAGAAAAAGTAAAACCGGCTGCTAAAAAAGCAAAGCAAGCTTCTACTGCCGATGATAAGCTGATTGAAGATATTTTGAAGGAATTTTTAGCGTAAAATGCAGTGACTATTCAGTCACTGCGGTTCTGACGAACAACGTTTATATGCGTTTATGTGCACAAAGTATGCATATATATGTATATTTCTAGTGTTTCTCATTACTTTACGCCGAATAACTAGAATTTCTAAGAATATCTCGGGTGGCATGAATAGTTACAAAATATAATACATCTCTTATACAAAAAAAGATATTGATTAACCAGCACCACTTTGATAGAATAAATAGGAATATGTAATAATAACCCTATAAATGACTAATAAAGGAGTGCATGAAATGAGCAAATATGTAACATTTGATTATTCAGCAGCAAAAGGGTTTATCACCGAATCTGAAATAAAGATGATAGAAAAAATTGCAGAATATGCAAAAGCAGAGTTACTGAATAAAACAGGCGCAGGAAATGATTTTTTAGGATGGATTGACTTACCGGTAGACTATGACAAGGAAGAATTCAGACGCATACAGGAAGCTGCCGGAAAGATTAAAGAAGATTCTGAAGTATTATTAGTAATAGGAATTGGCGGATCTTATTTGGGTGCCAGAGCAGCAATCGAGTTCTTAAGACATAGTTTTTATAATTCCGTATCAAAAGAAATCAGAAAGACACCGGAGATTTATTTTGTAGGTAATAATATCAGCAGTACCTATATCAGCCACTTAATAGAAGTAATCGGAGACAGGGATTTCTCTATTAATATTATAAGTAAATCCGGTACAACCACGGAACCGGCGATTGCATTCCGTGTGTTCAAAAAGTTATTGATTGAAAAATACGGAAAAGCAGAAGCAGCTAAGAGAATTTATGCAACTACGGATAAAGCTAAGGGAGCTTTAAAGAATCTGGCAACAGAAGAGGGATATGAAAGCTTCGTAGTTCCGGATGATGTAGGCGGACGTTATTCCGTATTAACCGCAGTAGGTTTACTTCCGATTGCTGTCAGCGGTGCCGACATAACAAAATTAATGGAAGGTGCGCAGAGCATGAGGGAACGCTGTCTTAACAATCCTTTTGCCTCTAATGATGCCATGCTGTATGCGGCCGTACGTAACATCCTTTTAAGAAAAGGTAAGAACATCGAAATCGTTGCTAACTACGAACCTTTCCTTCATTATGTTTCTGAATGGTGGAAGCAATTATACGGTGAAAGCGAAGGAAAAGACCAGAAAGGAATTTTCCCTGCGGCAGTTGATTTAACAACTGATCTTCACTCCATGGGACAGTTTATACAGGACGGGCAGAGAACTATGTTTGAGACAGTTATTAACCTTGAAAAATCTCCTGTTGAGATTATTATGGAAGAGGAAGAGGTGGACTTAGACGGCTTAAATTATTTAGCCGGTAAGAGTGTGGACTTTATCAATAAGAGTGCCATGAACGGAACCAGACTGGCTCATACCGACGGACATGTACCTAATTTATTGGTTAATCTTCCGGAACAGAATGAATTCTTCTTAGGTGAATTATTCTATTTCTTTGAATTTGCCTGCGGCATCAGCGGTTATATCCTGGGAGTTAATCCATTTGATCAACCGGGTGTAGAAAGTTATAAGAAGAATATGTTTGCACTTCTTGGTAAACCGGGATTTGAAAAACAAAGAGAAGAATTATTAAAGAGATTAGAATCATAATAAAATATTTATTATATAATAAAGCGATAACATGATATATAAAGTTAAATTTTAACCTAAATATTTCATGGTATCGCTTTTGATTTCCGTGAAAGCATAGTGAGAAATTTGTTTTAAAACATGAAAGAGTATGGCCTGCGGGATGAGCATCTTGGGAAAGGAAGTATATTGTTACCCAAAATCAGAAACTTTTTTGAAAATGCTGAAAATCAGGTTCTGTCTCCCAAAAACCGCCCCAGGTAAAACCTCTCTTGGTAAAAGCTTTGTAACATAAATCATCCTCATTTATGTAATAAGGGCAGTCCAAAGTGCGGTCTGCATATTTACTTCCCTCCTCGGGCAGTATAATGGTTCCCTCCTCCGTATACTGGATATAAGGGTTATATAAAGGATTAATATCAATCGCCAGCCCAAGTGCATGCTTGGATAAATGGTTGGATCCCGGCACTACACGGTAATTAAAGGAGGAAGTATTATTAGCAGCCATAGATGCATTATCGTCCGCCTCATATTCATCTACCAGTACCATCTGTTCAATGGGATATTTATTTTCATATAATTCGGTAAATATAGCAACGATATCGGAAGCAATCGCTTTATTAACAATTAACTCACCGATATGGGTTTTCTTATCAAAGCCATAATAGAGTACCCGTACATATCTTAATTCCTCAAAGGGAACGGTGCAGTCTTCTTTGTAGGATTTTCCCATGATTCTTTTCTTTATGTCATCTTTAATTTTTTCTGAGTAAAAACAGTTATTCATAAGGTTAGCTCCTAGTTCTTTTACCTCTATAACACTACCGGCAGATACTTTCCGCAGTGCTTCCTTAGTCTTTAACACGGTAATCGCCTCTTGACTTGTTTTATTAGCGGTATGGTTAATTTTATGAGATGTAGTTGATGTTGTTTTGGAGGGTTTATTCTCTTCATTTGCAGATATTGAATCTGCTGTTTCTTCTATGGTTTTTTCTTTCCCCGTTTTATCAGAGTTTAATCTGCCAGCATCAGAAATATCCGACTGTGAAGAGTTTTCATGGCTTTTTACATTATCAGAGGTTTCATGTATCTTGTTTGCATTCTGTTTAACAGAGAATTTATCTAATTTATGAATAACCTGACTCATAAATATTATAAGCAAGATAAGAATGGATAATATCAGGAGATTTAATTTTCTCTTCATAATCAGTAACCGTTACTTTAACCTTCCTCTATCACATGAATTTCTAAATAATCAAAATCAATTCGATCTATAAAATTATCCTGTGTAAATCTGGTTTTATCATGTTTCTTAAAATCTGCAATGGTGGAATCCAGCCAGATAGGTTTGGATAAATCATATGTGTAACAGATTTCATCCACTGCAGCAAATATTTTCTGAGTACGGTTTAAATTTTTATTGTCATTACAGACAACCATATCATGTAACATGCGGTTATCTTTAAATATTTTGGCCCATAATCGGAACATAACATTCTCCATTCATGAAAGGTCAGCATGCCATAATGGTGGCAGCTGTGAAAATAAGTATCATTTACAAGTTCCTATTATAGCATAACTATATGAAAGATGTATAGCGTTGGTATATTATTTCCCTTATAAAATTATAAAAAAAACTGTATATTTCCGGAACATTCTATTATAATTGTAATGTTTATAAAATAAATCTATTTCAAATTAATAGTTAGATTTAATATTAAATTAATAGAAACCATAGACTACATAGGATTAGGGAGGAATTCAGAATGATAGGTGTTTTAATTAATGGTGCAGCTGTTTTATTCGGTGGTTTTATCGGTTTGTTATTTAAAAAAGGCATTCCGGAAAGCATTGAAAAAAGCATGAATAAGGCGCTTGGACTTGTTGTTATTATTATTGGTATCAATGGAGTCATATCGAATATGTTCCGTACCCAGGCTGACGGATCCCTGCTCTCATCCGGAGAACTCTTATTGGTAATCAGTTTTACCATAGGTACATTGGCCGGGGAGATATTAAAGCTGGATGATAAAATAAATGCTTTCAGTGGTAAAATTGAACATAAATTTAAAATCCAGGGATTTACGGCCGGTTTTATCACCGCCTCCAGTATATGCTGTATAGGAGCCATGGGGATTATCGGTTCTTTAACCAGTGGATTGACAGGCGATAACAGCATTTTAATTACTAAGAGTATATTAGACTTGGTAATTACTATCGTTTTAGCTGCCAGTTTAGGGTTTGGTGTTATGTTTTCCTGTATACCCCTGGTTATTTATCAGGGCAGTATATGCTTATTTGCAGGTTTTTTAAGTAATATTTTAGTTGGTGAACTGCTTACCCAGGTTTGTATGGTTGGTTTTACTTTGATAATATGCGTTGGTCTGAATCTAATGACCGATATTAAATTTAAAACAGTTAATATGCTGCCTTCCCTTTTGATACCTGTTATTTATTATGGAATCAGAATGCTTTTTTAATTCTAGCATAATTTATTTGCCAATCGGAAAAAATAATGGTAAATTAGGCAATTGCGAAACTATATAGTTTTCTGAAGATACCATACAATTGATACGAATTTCAGAGCTTCAGTTGCCCTATGGGCAAAATTCAGCTCTTAAATTGTATTAATTGCATGGTATATAGATACAATATGTGAGTTTCGCAATTATCTAAATAATGGCAAATAAATGAAAGGAGAAAAAGTAATGATTGGATTCCAGCCACAAGAAACGGATATAGAGTATAATAATTCTATGAAATCAGATGCAGATACAAAACCGGGGGAGAAAGAAGTACCTGCGCCTAAGCCGGGTATCGAGATACCTTCTCCCAACCCTTCTTCCGTACCGAGTCCTCAGCCTGATACCATAGAAAACAGCCCGAAACCTGAAATACAGCCAATACCGGCAGAAAACCCCACTCCCAGCACAGTACCGGAAATTTCTCCAATTCAGCCGGTGGAATTCTCATAGATTAGAAATTTTAGATAGGATATTAATGAAGCCCGAATAATTCTTTGAATACAATTCGGGTTTCTTTTTTTATATAATGTAAAGACTGAGGGTAAAAGTCCAATTTAGTGTTAGGAAACGAAGTGCTATAAAGTATTATGCAATAATAAGTATACTGGATTAAGAATACTGGATTTATACAAATGAAGGGTTCCGTCTATTTAACTGCACCAACCCCGTACATGGGGAATCCCTTGCATTTCCTGCAAAGATATTATAGAATTATCTTAATAACGGATATATAAAATAATTAATTAGTTTCGCAATTACCTACTAACTTTTAAAATCGAAAGGAGGAGAGTTGTTATGGAAGGACAGGAACGCCGGGATAAAATAATAGAGTTGCTGCATTCTGCCAAAGAGCCTATCTCCGGAACTGAACTAGCGAAAAAGCTGGGTGTCAGCAGGCAGGTTATTGTACAGGACATAGCCTTACTGCGGGCAGTAAATAAGAATATACTATCCACTACAAAGGGATATATGATATATCTGCAGGAAAAGCAGAAAGTGAACCGCTGTTTTATGGTTAAACATACTACCGAGGAGATAGAAGATGAATTATGTACCATAGTGGATAATGGCGGAAAAGTATTAAATGTTATCGTTGCCCATGATCTTTATGGAGAAATAGCTGCGGATTTAATTATAAAGAACCGTCAGGATGTATATGATTTTGTAAAAAAGGTAAAATTTAAAAATACGGTTCCGTTAAAAGAATTGACAGATGGAGTACATTTGCATACGGTGGAAGCAGACTCGGAAGAAATCTTAGATCATATTGAAGCAGCATTAAGAGAGAAAAAGTATTTATCGGAACCTTGAGGGATAAGATAAATCTTTTGACAATCTGCCGTGATATTGGTAAAATAATAACGAAAGTAAGATAGACAAAGCTGTTATTATTGCGGCTTATGTTAATAAGAGGAAGTGCAAGCATGTCATATACTGCTCTTTATAGAAAATTCCGGCCGGGTGATTTTAATGATGTAAAAGGTCAGGATCATATCGTAACCACCTTAAAAAATCAGGTGAAGGCGGACAGGATAGGCCATGCCTATTTATTTTGCGGAACCAGGGGTACGGGTAAGACTACAATTGCCAAGATATTAGGTAAAGCGGTAAATTGCGAGCATCCGGTGGATGGTAACCCCTGTAACCAATGCTCCATATGCAGATCCATAAATAACCAGACTTCAATGAATGTGATTGAAATAGATGCTGCTTCCAATAACGGTGTGGATAACATCCGTGAAATTATAGATGAAGTAAGGTATTCTCCCACCGAGGGGAAATATAAGGTATACATTATTGACGAGGTTCATATGCTTTCGGCAGGAGCTTTTAATGCCCTTTTAAAAACTCTGGAAGAACCACCTTCTTATGTAATCTTTATACTGGCGACAACGGAGGCACATAAAATCCCCATTACGATTCTTTCCAGGTGCCAGCGGTATGATTTTAAAAGAATTACCATAGACACCATAGCAGTCAGATTAACCGATTTAATACAGCGGGAGGGTGTTGAAGCCGAGGAAAAAGCAGTCAGGTATATCGCCAGAATGGGTGATGGTTCCATGCGTGATGCCCTGAGCCTTTTGGATCAATGTATCGCTTTTTATTTCGGGCAGAAGTTAACCTTTGATAATGTTTTGGAAGTCTTGGGAGCAGTGGATATTGAAATATTTGCCAGACTACTTGCTATCATACGAAAAGGTGATGTGACCGGTGCCATGGTTCTGTTGGAAGAACTTATAATAAAAGGTAAGGAATTAACCCAGTTTACGGTAGACTTTACCTGGTACTTACGAAATCTTCTTTTAGTAAAAACATCGGATGAGGCAAATGAGATTATTGAAGTATCAACAGATAATCTGGTTATTTTAAAGCAGCAGGCAGAAGAGTTTGATATGGAAACCTTAATACGGTATATCCGGATATTTTCAGATTTATCCAATCAGATTAAATATGCATCCCAGAAAAGAGTTATGGTTGAGGTGGCACTGATTAAATTATGTAAACCTCAGATGGAAACAAATTATGAAGATATTATTAATCGACTTAAGATAATTGAGGGCAAATTAGAAAACGGAACAATAATGGCCCCACCGGTTGAGAGAGACATAAGCAAACCGGTAAAGCAGGAGAGGGAGGAAAAGGTACCGCAGGTACTGACTAAGGCTATTTCAGAAGACTTAAAGGAAGTAGCGAAAAATTGGCATAATATTGTTGCAGGTACATCCCTTTTGACAAAAGCCTCTTTAATGAATGCAAAACCGAGTATCGGAAATAATGATACTCTTCTGCTGGTATTTACCGAATCCATGGATAAAGAACTGATATCACAGGAAAGTCATATGGAAGAACTAAAAGATGCCATAGCTAAAGTTATTAATAAAGAAGTAGAAGTACAGACAAAGCTGTTAACCGTGGGAAAAGAATCTATGGAAGACATCCCGGATTTAACTAAATTAATAAAAAATATAACGATTGAATATGAGGATTAATAATCGGAAGGAGAATAAACATGGCAAAACGTGGTGGATTTCCGGGAGGAGCTATGCCCGGCAATATGAATAATTTAATGAAACAGGCTCAGAGAATGCAAAAGCAGATGGAAGAGAAAACCAAAGAAATAGAAGAAAAAGAGTGGGAAGCTTCTGTTGGAGGCGGTGCTGTTACGGTTAAAGTTTCCGGTAAAAAAGAGATAACCTCTGTCACTCTTTCCAAAGACGTAGTAGATCCGGATGATATTGAGATGCTTCAGGATCTTATTATGGCAGCAGTCAATGAAGCATTCCGTAAAATGGAGGATGAATCTCAGGCGGCTATGAGTTCAATCACCGGAGGCCTTGGTGGTTTAGGAGGATTTCCTTTCTAATGAACTATTACAGCAGTCAGATCAGCAAATTAATTGAAGAGTTATCCAGGCTGCCGGGGATTGGAGCTAAGACTGCGCAAAGACTGGCATTTCATATAATTAACATGCCACAGGATCAGGTAAATAACTTATCCCAGGCGATAACGGCAGCAAAGCAAAATGTCAGATACTGTTCCAATTGTTATACCCTGACGGATAGTGAGTTATGTCCTATCTGTTCCAGTGAAAAACGAAATCAACATATCATTATGGTAGTTGAAAATCCAAGAGATTTAGCGGCCTATGAAAAGACCGGTAAGTTTGATGGGGTATATCATGTACTTCATGGAGCGATATCACCGATGTTAGGTATTGGTCCGGATGATATTAAATTAAAGGAATTAATACAACGTCTGCAAGGGGATGTTGAGGAAGTTATTATAGCAACGAATTCCAGCCTGGAAGGTGAAACTACCGCTATGTATATCAGTAAACTGATTAAGCCTACCGGAATTAAGGTCAGCCGTATTGCAAGCGGTGTACCGGTTGGGGGAGATTTGGAGTACATTGATGAAGTGACATTACTTCGTGCGCTGGAAGGACGAGTGGAATTATAAGATACCCTTTCCGATTCAATATATGGGAGATGTGAATGGAAGTAAGAGTATGCAAGAACTGCAAAAGGTTATTCCAATATATTTATGGACCGGAGTTATGCCCGGAATGCACGAAACTGGTGTCCAAAGAAAAAGCAGAACCGGTTAATAAAAGCCTGACTTCAGCTTTAAGGCCTATGGTGAAAGAGGAAGAAGAGAAATTTGAACAGGTTAAGGATTATATCATGGCACATCCGAAAGCAACCATTGTACAAATAGCGGAAGCCAATGAAATAACACCAACAAAGCTGTTTGAGTGGATTCGGGAAGACAGGCTGGAATTTTCAGAGGAATCCAAATATGCCTGGTTTGTGTGTGAAAAGTGCGGGACTAAAATAAAAAGCGGAAGATTCTGCAATCATTGTAAAGGCAGATAAATTCTAAATAATACAAACATAAAGAACACCTGAACATGAGACCATGGTAAAATGGGGAAAATCCCATTTACCATGGTTTTATATTTCCGCGAAAGCAAAGTGATGTTTTTAATAGGAGTAAGGAGGTTTTATGAAATTTAAAGTATTCGGTGATAGGAAGAGGCCCGTAGTTATACTGCTCCATGGGGGTGGTTTATCCTGGTGGTCATATCAAAAAATAATTGATAAATTACAAGACAATTATTATATAGTTACCCCCATTATAGACGGTCACGGGGAAGATGGAGTTACGACCTTTATAAGTATTCAGGATTCAGCCGGGAAACTAATTGCATATATAGATAAGGAATTTCACGGAAAAGTATTTTTACTTGGAGGATTGTCAATCGGAGCTCAAATAGTAACGGAGGTTCTATCCATACGTAAAGATATAAGTTCTTTTGGAATCATTGAAAGTGCCCTGCTGTATCCTATAAAAGGTACTAAATTACTTACTGTGCCAAGCTATAAATTATTTTATGGGTTAATCAGGGAAAAATGGTTTTCAAAATTGCAGGCAAAGACTTTATCCGTACCGGAGGATATGTCCCCGACGTATTATGAAGACAGTTTGAAAATAACAAAAGAATCTTTAATAAATATTACTTTGAGCAACGGAGACTATATTTTAAAAGATTCTATTAAAGACAATACAGCAAAGATTTTGATTATAGTCGGAGAAAAGGAATTAAAGATTATGAAAAAATCAGCGGCTTATCTTCATAAACTTATTCCAAGTAGTAAGTTTTATCTTGCAGAAGGCTGTTCTCATGGGGAACTCAGCCTGAAATATTATGAAAAATATCTAAATCTAATTAAGAATTTTATAGAATGTACTTACAAGGATTGATACTTAAAGGAGATATCATGATAAAACTAAGAAATATGGCAACAGCCTATTTAATGAACAGAAACGAGTTTTTATTAATGAAGCGGGCAGCCGGCAGAAATCTGGCGCCAGGTTTATGGGCAGGTGTGGGCGGTCACCTGGAACCGGAAGAATTAAATAGTCCCAAGGAGGCTTGTCTCCGGGAAATATATGAGGAAACAGGAATAACACAGGAATAATATATGGAGTTTGAAGATAAAATCGAAGATGTATTGGTGGGTACTGTAAGTGCAGATGAAGATAACCCGGTTATGAACTGGTGTCTTTTACAGGATTGGGAGATAAGTTTAGAGGAGTAGGTCTGCTGTAAAAAAATTTATATTATCTACGGGAGAGTATATTTTATAAATGTAAGTTGAGATTATTTTATTTTTACAACAGGCCCGTTATGAAAAGGTATTTATATAAACAAGGGAGAGGGACTTCCTTGATTGATGACATTATATAGCGTGAATGTGTAGAAAATATGTTAGAAGTTTGAAAAAAGTGTGAACATTGACTTCATATATTTAACATATCAGTTAATAATTGCCATATTTTCCGTTATAAGTACTTAGAAACGGACAAAAAAATTTTTTTATTTATTAATCCTTGCATAATAATATAAAGTAATGTAATATATAATTTGTAATTCGACAAAAAACGAATTTTTTTTTATTTCTTTTATAGAAAGCATTACTAAAAAGGGCAAACTTCTCGAAAGATAAGGACGCAAAGCCAAGGGCCTAAGTTAACGAACATGGCAGCCGGTTGCAAAATATGGTATAAAACCCTTTTTTTTCTGTTGCTTATGAAAAAGGGTTTTTTTAATTTCCGTGAAAGCAAAGTGAGAATTAGCAAGCTGGCTTGCAATAATTCGAATGCGTATGCGAACCAGAGAAACTCGCAAAGCGTGTTTCTTCCGGTTATAGGGATGTTCTCCGAACGTTCCTATAAAATTAAAGCCCTCCGGGGGAGGCGCAAAAGGATAATAACCTTTTTGTGGAAATCACTGGCGTGATTGCATTTGGCGCACAAAACGCTCAAGCATTTCACTCGTTAGGGACTTAGGGAGTTGGTGCGGACATGTCCGCTTTACTCTGTTGTTTTATGACAATACATAAATAGAAAAAAGAATCGGAGGAATTATTTTCGAAATGAAAAGCATTAAAACAAAATTAATACTCAATTTTTCGGTATTGATTTTATTGGTTTCTATTCTATTGGGAATTATCTCAGTTGAAAGTTCCAGTAAATCTTTAACTGGGGAAGGAGAAAGAGCACTGGCCTCCTTATCAGCGGAAGATGCTAAGTTAACAGAAAGCAGAGTAGATATTCTAAAACGTACTTTAGAGATAATTGCCCTTAATGAAGTCATTCAAAGTATGGATTGGACTAATCAGGAGAGTTTATTAAAATCTATGGTGAGTTCTACCGATTTTCTTGCCATTGCCATTGTAGGGATGGATGGTACTGCTAAATATACGGATGGAACTACCAGCGATCTGGCTGACAGAGATTATATCCAAAAAGCCCTTCAAGGTGAAACAGCAGTATCGGACGTATTAATAAGCAAGGTAACAAATGAGCCGGTTATAATGATAGCAGCCCCAATCCGCAAAAATAATCAGGTGGTGGGAGCAATAATCGGAAGAAGGGATGGCAATTCACTAAGTGAACTCGTATCTGATACGGGGTATGGTAAAAATGGTTATGGTTATCTTATAAACAGTAAGGGAACAGTAATCGCACATCCGGAGAAAGATAAAGTTTTAAATCAATTTAATCCTATCGAGGAATCCAAAAAGGATGCAAGCCTATCCTCCCTTTCCAGGTTATTTCAGATGATAGTCAATAAAAAAGATGGTGTTGATTTATATTCTTATCAGGGAAAAGATTTGTATGCAGGTTATTCAGCAATTAAAGGAACCGATTGGATTTTTGTTATAACAGCGGATAAAGGTGAAGTATTATCTGCAATTCCTGTATTGCGTAATACTATCATCATTATAGCTTTCCTCATATTTATACTTTGCATTATTATAGTTTATATTATGGGAAATACCATTACCAAGCCAATTATTAATACGGTCAGACATGCTGAAAAAATAGCAGCTTTGGATATAACTGAAAACATTAATAAGAGGTATCTGGATAAGAAAGATGAAATAGGAGTTCTGTCCAAGGCATTACAAGGTATAACAGACAGCTTAAGAGGTATTATCGGTGACATTAATAATTCCTCGGAACAGTTGGCTGCCGCTTCCGAAGAATTAACAGCAACCACGGAACAATCGGCTATGGCATCTGAGGAAGTATCAGCAACCGTAGAAGAAATTGCAAGGGGAGCAATGGATCAGGCGAAACATACCGAAGAAGGCTCCATGAAAGCCGATTCACTGGGAGAAGCAATCGAAAAGGATCAGAATTATTTAGCAGGATTAAATGATGCAACACAAAAAGTTGTGGAAGTTCTTCAGGAAGGATTAAAAGAGATAGATTTCCTTATCAAGAAAACAGAAGAAAATAATAAGGCATCAAGTGATATTAAGGAAGTTATTTTAAAAACAAACGAAAGTTCTAATAAAATTGGACAGGCAAGCAATGTAATTTCCTCTATTGCCGAACAGACAAACCTTTTAGCTTTAAATGCGGCAATAGAAGCAGCAAGAGCAGGGGAAGCAGGCAAAGGGTTTGCTGTTGTGGCAGAAGAAATCCGAAGCCTGGCGGAACAATCCACTGCTTCCACGAAAGAAATTGATGAAATGGTTAAGGAATTGCAAAGCAATTCTCAGAATGCTGTCCATACAATGGAAGAAATTTCATCCGTTATCAAAGAACAGACAGATAGTGTAGAGATCAATAAAAAGAAATATATGGAGATTGCCGAAGCAATTAAAAATGCGAAAGAAGCAGTTGAGAAATTAAATGTATCCGGGCAGGAAATGGAGAAAATGAAAAATGAAATCCTGGATACCTTGCAGAACCTATCTGCGATTGCAGAGGAAAATTCCGCTTCTACGGAGCAGGTAACATCTTCTCTGGAAGAGGAGACCGCATCGGTTGAAGAGATAGCAAAAGCAAGTGAAGGGTTAGCTGCAATGGCTCAGGACCTTCAGGTAATCATAAATAGATTTAAATTCTAGATAATAACATTCGTATTAAATTGCTTTATATAAATAGCTGGGGAGCTTAATATATATTAAAACAGGACTAAAGAGAATGTACTTTATTCTTTAGCCCTGTTTTTGTGTTAATCAAATAGGAGCATTATTGGAATATCCATTGACCTTTCCTGTCATATCTAGTAAAATCGATTATAGAGATATTTTGTAAAAAACAGTTGATAAACATATTACCTATTAACTAATACATAGGAGGAAAGGTATATGGAAAGTAATATATTATCCGGTGGATTAGATGATGTAAACAGATTAAAGGACATATTGTCCGAGTTAAATGATTACATGGATAGTAATGATGCCTTGGCATCGGAAGAATCCCGTTTGGAAAAAACCATTAAAAATAAAGAAAAAGCAATAACTGAAGAAATTGCAAGTACTACAAAAAAACGAAAAGATGAAATTGAAGCGACTTACGACGATCAGCTTGAAAAAACACGTTTAAGAGCGAAAAAAATCCGTAATAAAAAAGAAAAATCAAAAAGTGCGAAAATCTCTGAACGTATTGAAACAGAGACGTCTCAGCTTAAAGAAGAGTACAGGCAGATGGTATTAGAAACGAAAGCCATACTAAAGCAAAAGAAAGTGCCTGCTTTTTGTAATACCAAGTTATTTTATGCTTTATTTCTTCCAACAGGTATGGGGGATATGGCAATCATCTTACTGTCCTTAATTATAATTCTGCTGATCATTCCCTGTTTCTTTTACTTTTATGTAATTCCGGATGAAAAAATGATTTATTTGATTTTAATTTATTTTATTACCGTAATATTTTTCGGCGGCTCCTATATGCTTATTGATAATAATGTCAAAGATAAGCATATGCAGACGATTAAACGGATTTATAATATACGTTTACAAATCGGTGAAAATAAGAAAAAAAGAGAGAAAATCAGAAAGAGAATTTTAAAGGATAAGGATGAAAGCCAATATGGACTGGATAATTTTAACCAGGAATTATCCGAACTGGATTATGAGTTGAAATCAATAATGGAGCAAAAGAAAGAAGCTCTGAATACCTTTGAAAATAATACCCGTTTGGTTATCGGAGATGAAATTAGAGCCAGAAGTCAGGAAGAATTAAATTCTTTGAAGAAAGAATATGGTGAAGTATATGTTAAAATAAAAGATACGGAAGAAAAGATTAAAGTGTTATCCATGGAAATAGCTAATAAATATGAAGCCTATCTGGGTAAAGAATTTATGTCCGTAGACAAATTAAATATATTATCTGATATTATAATTGAGAATGATTTAAAAACGATTTCGGAAGCGCTTGGTTATTATAAAGAGGGAAATTATTAAAAATAAGCCTGTCTAGGTAAGATTTAAAACTTAACCTACACAGGCTTTTCCTCAATCCGCAGCTAATTTATAAAAGCAGTAATTAATACCGGTGCATATATAATCTGCTAAAATCATTACTACATTTAGCCGTGTAGTCTGAAGCAGCATATGGTCTAACATTCCTGAAAAATTTACAATACCTGTGATAAAGATATCTCCCACCGGCGGTAGAGCTTTATCAACTCCGGCACCTGGTAATAAAGGGCCCTCCCCCAGAGTAATATAACCGATATGGCCGGATTTGCCTAAAGAGGCATCTATTGCAATTACAAAAGCATTTTGATGATGTGCATAAATGTAATTCATGGTTTCTCCGAGATTTTTAGCATGCACAGGCTGCTCCAATGTTCCGTATAATATGATATTATGAGGAAGTTTTGATAATTTATAACCAACAATAGGTCCAAGGCAGTCGCCGGTTGCCCTATCAGTTCCAATACATAAGAAAACTATTTGCTTTTTATTATAAATGTTTTTCTGTATCAATTCTTGTAAAGTCTTGCTAAAATCATACACAGAATAACGATCTTTCGTATTAAAATAATATAATTTCTTTTCAGCCTCTAACTCTCTATTCATTATAACCTCCTATTAATACTCGTACACTACAACCATATTCTGTAATAACAAAAGTATTACCTTAAAAAAGTAAAATAGTCAGATTATAGCAATATTTTGAAAGCCAAATTCCACCAAGAATAGTAATAAATCTCATCCGGTAATATTAAATACAGCAAAAAAATTGCAGAACCTGAAAATAAAAGGCGAATAAGAGAATATAAAATAAGTAAGATATCTAGGTTTGCTTTATTCTTTTGACATAATATTTATGACGGCTATGATACGATTAACAACAGTAATATTTATATCATTGTCTAAAATAGACTGTGGTTAGGAGGGAAAAAGTTATGGACAACTTAAACAGTAAGGGCGGAAATATAAATAACCAGCCAGAGCCTGTTAACACCATGCCCATTAAGATTCCTAAAAATGTTAGACAGGTAGGAAGTATGGGATCTCGTAATAAGGTGATTTATGTAGAAGATTATGTAATGACTTATATAAAGCAATTATCAGATAAAGAACATTCCGGCTGCAGAATTGCTGTTTTACTTGGATATTATATAAGAACGGAAGAAAGCAAAAATATATTCATCAAAGGTGCAATAGAAATGATGAATACGGACTTTGGTAATGGAATTGCCTTTTCTGACGAGGGTTGGACAAGTATATACGAAAATATAAAAAGATATTTCAGCGATGTGGAAATTGTAGGATGGTCTCTGATAGGTCCGGAATTTTTTATCGAAAGCGGAGAAAAAATTCGGAAAATTCATATGGAGAATTTCTCGGGATCAGATAAAGTCTTCCTCAAGATGGACAGTATGGAGAAGGAAGAAGCTTTTTATGTAAATGAAAATAATCAGTTGGTAAAATTAAATGGCTATTACATATATTATGAAAAAAATGAAGAAATGCAGAATTATATGGTGGAAAATAAGGAGGCTGTAAGTGAAGAAAAAAATTACACCGATCATACCACCAGAAAAATACGCAATGTAATTCAGGAAAAGAAAGAAATTAAAGATGATAGAAGTATTATTCGGCTGCTGTATGCTGCCAGTACTTTATTAGCAATCATTGTGTTAGTTATAGCCGCGACTATGTTAGATAATTATGATAAAATGAAGAGTATGGAAACAGCCCTCAATACCATATCCAAAAGTCTCAATATAGCTCAAAATGACGGTGATACCTTAGATGAGGCAGTAAATACAGAGACGGGTGAGCAGACCGGGGATAATACCCAGGTTGCAGATGGGAATAAAGAGAATTCCCAGGTTGCCGATGCCGATTCCCAAACCGGTGACAATGATAAGAACATAGTGGACAATCAACCAGGTAAAGGATCTGATGCAGAAGAGGAACAAGGCTCGGATAACGGACAGGAAACAACGGTTGAAACAATTGAGGGTAATGTAAACACCATAGAGGAGGATGACAATAAGCCGGCGGACGATGCGGATGGAGATAATATTCCGAACGGGGATAATTCCGAAAGTGATAATACAGGTAATAAAAAGGATACTGCAAAAGCCGATGACCAGAACGATAATTCTGCAAGTGCAGCGGATAATTCCAATTCTAATAAGGACGATAATGAAACCGTACAGACTTCGGCTCCGGTAAAATATTATATCGTACACGCAGGAGATACTCTTGCATCCATTAGTCATCAGCTTTATAATACATTCAGTTACATGGATGAGATTAAAAAATTAAATGGAATAGAAGATGAAAATAAAATTTATGAGGGTCAGAAATTAATCGTACCTTAGTCTTAGTTAGGACATAAAATACGGATCAGGTAGTATTTCCTATTTATATGTTTGTTTCATAATATATTAGAAGCTGTCGAATTGAGCCTGGTTACCTAAGCTCAGGTTGACAGCTTTCCTAATTTCCGCAAAAGCAAAGTGAGAATTAGCAAGCTTGCTTGCAATAATTCGAACGCACACGTGAACCGAAGAAATTCGCAAAGCGTGTTTCTTCTGGTTTAAAAATATAAAAAAGTTAGTGTCAATATGAGGCAAATAAGGTATAATTAACATACATGTACAAAAAGAGTTTAATAAAGATAAAAGGAAGCAAAAAGGAGAAATCATGGCGATAGAATTAGAAAAACGGGATTTAAGAAGCTATGAACTAAGAAAACGTAAACATAAACAAATAGTAACCATAATAACGATAGTCTCAGTAATTGCTGGTATCGGTTTTATTATATTTGCAGCAAATTTAATTTTACATAAAAATTATACAAGTTACCAGGTCATCCATAAAACGAAAAGGAGTGACAGCAGTTCAGCTAAATATGACAGCTATGGAACAGGGGTACTCCGTTACAGCAGGGATGGGGCCATGGCTATGGACGGAGCAGGTAATCTCCTTTGGAATGGTACATTTGAAATGAAAGATCCCATTGCAGATGTCTGTGATAAATATGTGGTCATTAGCGACCGGGGTTATAAATCTCTGGAGGTATTTAATGGAGAAGGGGGAATGACCACAATTAATGTACCAGATCCCATAATTAAAAGTGAAATAGCCAATCAGGGAGTGGTTGCGGTATTAATGGATGGAGATGATGTAAATTACATAAAAATTTACAGTGAAGATGGGGAAGAACTGGTAAGTACCAGAACGATTAATGAGAAAGACGGATTCCCCATTGACCTTTCCTTATCAAATGACGGAAGAAAACTGGTTACCAGTTATTTATCCATAAGCAGCGGCAAAGTACAAAATAAAGTTACCTTTTATAATTTTGGCGGGGTAGGTCAAAACTATGTTGATAATGTGGTAGGTGGTTTTGATTATGGACAGACAATTATACCCAATATTGAATTTATCAATAATAACACAGTATGTACCTTTGGCGATGACCGATTTAGCCTGTATTCCATGAACCAGACACCAAAAGTTGTATATGAAGAAACCTTTAAGTCGGAAATCAAAAGTATATTCCATAGTGATAAATACGTAGGATTTGTATTGGATAATGGTGATAAAGAAGATAAATACCTTATTCTCCTATATGATTTAAAAGGTAATGTAATACTTGATAAGGCTATTAATTATAATTATGACAATATCTATGTATCCGGAGATGAAGTCATTCTTTATTCCAATTTAGAATGGACTATTTTACATAACGACGGAGAGGAGAAATTCCATTATACCTTTGACAGCGATATTTCCTATATTCTGCCGGTCAATAATATTGATAGCTACATAATTATCGATAATCAGTATATAGAAGAAGTAAAACTAAGTGAAGCTAAGAAATAATAATTATTTTGGGTCACCTTTACATAAGAAAATTCCTTAATTGACAATATAAATAAAACTCTATAAAACAGGAGGATATCATGAATTGGTTGGTGATATTGGTATTGGTAGTTTTAGCCGGGTATGCATTAAACGGGCGGCGAGTAGGATTTATCCGGACTGTATTTACTCTATTTTCAACAATAATAGCACTTATAGTAACAAGTTGGGTCAGCCCGGCTATTAGTAAAGAACTTCAGAAAAATGATAAAGTTATGGGATTTGTTACCGAGAAAGTTTCAAAGGTGATTGAGTTTAAAGACATGGGTGAAAAAAAACCCGATCAGGTTAATTTCATTAATAAACTTCCACTTCCTAAGATAATGAAACATACTCTGATAGAAAATAATACAAAAGATGTTTATACTGCCATGGCAGTAAAGAATTTTAAAGGTTATATCATAAATTCCATAGCAAGAATTATTATAAATGCAGCCGTTTTCCTCCTTGTAGTACTTTTTATAACGATTGGACTGGCACTACTTTGTGAAACCTTGGATATAATCAGTAAACTACCCCTTATAAACGGTCTGAATAAGACGGCCGGATTACTGGCAGGACTTTTGCAAGGAATAATCGTAATATGGATAGGATGTATTTTTATAACTATATTGAGTAGTACAAAATGGGGAGAAGTTGTTTTTCAGCTGATAAATGAAAATACTTTCTTAAGTACTATTTATAATAATAATTTACTATTAAGCTTTATTATGAATTTGGGAAAGATTTTATTTTAACTATTTGAGACTTATGACACTTATATTAGAAAGATTAACCCGGCAAAGCCCAATTTTGTTTTTGGAATAAATAAAAGAGAATAGATTGATAGAAAAAATTGTGTAAAAAAGCAATGCCTGGAACATTGAATTTACTTTTCCAAAAGTGTATACTAAAACCAAGGTTGTTATAAGACATATTGAAAATACTATTAAGAGGGAGAAAAAAATGAATAATGTTTTACAGAGCATAAAAAAAATGGGTATCGTACCGGTAGTAAAACTGGACCGCGTGGAAGATGCCGAACCCTTGGCGAAGGCTCTATGTGAAGGCGGACTGCCTTGTGCCGAAGTAACTTTTCGAACAGATGCAGCAGAAGAAGCGATTCGTATTATGACTTCCAAATACCCGGACATGTTGGTGGGAGCAGGAACGGTACTTACAACGGAACAGGTAGATAAAGCAATAAACGCAGGTGCAACATTTATTGTAAGTCCCGGCTTAAATCCTAAAATCGTAAAATACTGTGTTTCCAAAGGAATACCAATCACACCAGGCTGTTCTAACCCCAGCGATATTGAGCAGGCAATCGAATTAGGACTTGAAGTTGTTAAGTTCTTTCCTGCCGAAGCAGCAGGCGGGTTAAATATGATTAAAGCAATGTCTGCACCATATGTTAATATGAAATTTATGCCTACCGGAGGTATTAACGAGAAAAATTTAATTACTTATCTGGATTTTCCTAAAATTATAGCATGCGGCGGAAGCTGGATGGTTAATGATGAAATGATCAAAGCCGGTGAATTTGATAAGATAAGTCAATTAACCAAAGAAGCGGTAACCAAAATGTTAGGGTTCGAATTATGTCATGTTGGTATCAATGCTTCTGACGAATCGGAAGCGGATCATATTGCTTCCTCCTTTGAGAAAATATTTGGTTTTACAAAGAACTCAGGTGTAAGTTCTGTTTTTGCCGGACTTGGAATTGAAGTAATGAAAGCACCTTATTTAGGAAAGAATGGACATATCGCCATCCAGACCAATTATATCGATAGAGCCATTTATCATCTGGAGCTGCAAGGTGTCACCTTTGATATGAATACTGTAAAATATGATAATAATGGTAACATGACTGCCATATATATAGCAGAAGAAATTGGCGGCTTTGGGGTACACCTGATTCAGAAGAAGTAAATATACGGCGGAAAATATCGCCTTTTATCAGAAGTTTGAGAAGCAACTTCTGTTATTTTATAAACGGTTATAGTTTAAATATTTGCCGTATTACATGGAGGATATATGAAGTTTTCAGAGGAAAAAAAAGAATTTGATGCGCTTGCTTTTGGAGAATTATTATTAAGATTATCATCTCCTTTAAACGAGAGAATGATATCCGGAGCCGTATTTGAAAAAAGGGCAGGCGGAGCAGAATTAAATGTTGTATCCGGGATTTCATTAATGGGATTGCATACCGGAATTATATCAAAGCTTCCCAAAAACGAATTAGGTACTTATATAAAAAACAATGTCCGCTTTTGCGGTGTAAGTGATGAATGGCTGGTTTATGATGAAAGTCCGGAAGCAAGACTGGGTATCTATTATTATGAACACGGAGTATTCCCTAGAAAACCTACCGTAGTATATGATAGAAAGAATGCATCAATAAACAGCATTAAGTTGGATGAGATTCCTGAGAGTATTTATCATACCACAAGGCTGTTCCATACCAGCGGTATATCTTTAGCACTTTCAGAGCAGACACGTAATACTGCAGAAACCTTAATCAGGAAATTTAAAGAAGCAGGTGCTTTCATATCTTTTGATGTGAATTTCAGGGCTAATTTGTGGACGGAAGCAGATGCGAAGAAATATATTGAACGTATATTGCCATACGTTGATATTTTATTTATATCAGAAGAAACCTCAAGGCGTACTTTTGGAAGAACCGGTGATTTAAAGGAAATCTTGAAATCATTTGCTAAAGAATATAATATAGGGGTTCTGGCTTCCACGGAGCGTAAAATTATCAGTCCGAAAAAGCATACCTTTGGTTCAACCATATATAATGCCGAAGAGGATAAATTCTACCGTGAAGAGCCGTATGAAAATATTGAGGTTATTGACCGAATCGGAAGCGGGGATGCTTATGTATCCGGTGTATTATTTGGTCTGCTTGCTTATGGTGATTGCCAGAAAGCTCTTGAATATGGTAATGCTGCATGTGCCGTTAAAAATACGGTATTAGGTGATTTACCCTCAACTGATATAAAGGAAATGGATAAGATTATAGAAAGCCATAAGGGAACCGGTTATCAGAGTGAAATGAATCGATAAGTTTATTGAAATTCAAGTAGAAAACTAGGAACATTTAATAGAGACAAGGGATAAATTAGTTATCCTTTGTCTTTTTTATTTCCGCAAAAGCTAAGTGA
>NZ_CP048000.1:742500-1105000 GCF_009931695.1 Anaerocolumna sedimenticola | reverse complement strand
GGTGGTGGAGGACCGAACACACATCCGTTGAAAAGGGTGGTGATGAGGTGTGGGTAGGGGAGAAATTCCAATCGAACCCGGAGATAGCTGGTTCTCCTCGAAATAGCTTTAGGGCTAGCCTTGATTTAGTCTGATGGAGGTAGAGCACTGAATATCCTAGGGGGCGTCAAAGCTTACCGAAGATTATCAAACTCCGAATGCCATACAGATGATGATCAGGAGTCAGACTACACGAGATAAGTTGGGTAGTCAAAAGGGAAAAAGCCCAGACCACCAGCTAAGGTCCCAAAGTGCGTGTTAAGTGGAAAAGGATGTGGGATTTCGAAAACAACTAGGATGTTGGCTTAGAAGCAGCCATACATTAAAAGAGTGCGTAATAGCTCACTAGTCGAGAGGTCCTGCGCCGAAAATGTCCGGGGCTAAAACACGACACCGAAGCTGTGGAAAATGTCTGTCTTTCAGACAGCCATGAGAAATAATCCTTACGGATTATTTCCGGTTATCTGAAGGGCAGAGGTTTTGGTAGAGGAGCATTCTTAACTGCGACGAAGCGTTACCGGAAGGAGACGTGGAGTGTTAAGAAGAGAGAATGCCGGAATGAGTAGCGAGATAGAAGTGAGAATCTTCTAGGCCGAATATCCAAGGTTTCCAGAGTAAAGCTGATCTGCTCTGGGTAAGTCGGGACCTAAGGCGAGGTCGAAAGACGTAGTCGATGGACAACAGGTTGAAATTCCTGTACCTTATGAAAACAGAACTGTGGGGACGCAGAGAGAAAGCCAGAGCCGGGAATGGAAAGACCGGTACAAGCGGGGTAGTAGTCAGACAGGCAAATCCGTCTGATAATACGAAGACGTTAAGTGGACCGAAACTTAAAGTAGGGAAGCTGGTGAGCTAACTGCCAAGAAAAGCCGCTATTGTTTTTCATAAGCCCGTACCGTAAACCGACACAGGTGGATGAGGAGAGAATCCTAAGGCCGACGGGAGAAGCATTGTTAAGGAACTCGGCAAAATAACCTCGTAACTTCGGGAGAAGAGGTGCCTGTAGCAATACAGGCCGCAGAGAATTGGCCCAAGCAACTGTTTAGCAAAAACACAGGTCTATGCAAAACCGAAAGGTGAAGTATATGGGCTGACGCCTGCCCGGTGCTGGAAGGTTAAGGGGAGATGTTAGGAGCAATCCGAAGCGTTGAACTTAAGCCCCAGTAAACGGCGGCCGTAACTATAACGGTCCTAAGGTAGCGAAATTCCTTGTCGGGTAAGTTCCGACCCGCACGAAAGGCGTAATGATTTGGGCACTGTCTCGACAATGCACCCGGTGAAATTGAAATACCAGTGAAGATGCTGGTTACCTGCGCCAGGACGGAAAGACCCCATGGAGCTTTACTCTAGCTTGATACTGGGATTCGGTATTGCATGCACAGGATAGGTGGGAGGCAAAGAAGCTACGACTCCGGTCGTGGTGGAGCCGCTGTTGGGATACCACCCTTGCAGTATTGGATTTCTAACATGTGCCCGTGATCCGGGCAGTGGACAATGTCAGGTGGGGAGTTTGACTGGGGCGGTCGCCTCCGAAAGGGTATCGGAGGCGCTCAAAGGTCTTCTCAGAATGGTTGGAAACCATTCGCAGAGTGCAAAGGCATAAGAAGGCTTGACTGCGACACCGACGGGTGGAGCAGGTACGAAAGTAGGACTTAGTGATCCGGTGGTATAAAGTGGGATTGCCATCGCTCAACGGATAAAAGCTACCCTGGGGATAACAGGCTTATCACTCCCAAGAGTTCACATCGACGGAGTGGTTTGGCACCTCGATGTCGGCTCATCGCATCCTGGGGCTGTAGTAGGTCCCAAGGGTTGGGCTGTTCGCCCATTAAAGCGGTACGCGAGCTGGGTTCAGAACGTCGTGAGACAGTTCGGTCCCTATCCGGCGCGGGCGTAGGATATTTGAGAGGAGCTGACCTTAGTACGAGAGGACCGGGTTGGACGAACCGCTGGTGGATCGGTTGTACTACCAAGTGCATGGCCGAGTAGCCAAGTTTGGAAGGGATAAACGCTGAAGGCATCTAAGCGTGAAGCCCCCTCAAGATAAGATATCCCATAGCATAAGCTAGTAAGACCCCTTGAAGACGACAAGGTGGATAGGTTAGAGGTGGAAGTGTGGTAACACATGGAGCTGACTAATACTAATAGGTCGAGGGCTTGACCATAAGGTATTTGTTCATGAATACTAATTTCTAGAAAATCGAAAGATTTCAGATTGTTGGATGATATTATCAAATGTAGTTATTCCTCGATAGCTCAATGGTAGAGCACACGGCTGTTAACCGTGGGGTTGTTGGTTCGAGCCCAACTCGGGGAGTTTTTATTTCAAGACATTAAATGGCTAATATAAATTAAACAAGTGTTAATGCTACTAGACAGATTTTAATGGCTTGACGAATAAAAAACTAGTTGTTATAATACAATAGTAATATATATATGGCGACATAGCCAAGCGGTAAGGCATGGGTCTGCAACACCCTGATCACCAGTTCAAATCTGGTTGTCGCCTCTCTTAGTTAGTGCTTCAAATCCTTATAAACCAAGGGTTTGAAGCATTTTTACTATCTTAAAATCATAGGTGCAAATTGGTGCAAGCCGTTTTAGCCTAAGACTGTATTCATTTTTGTAAAGTATCATCCTCCGGTGTTACGGAACGTAGATAATGCGTTGTCATTGTAAGTGTAGTATGTCCAAGCATTTTCTGTAATTCAGGAGTACCGACACCATTCTTATACATGATAGAAGCTGTTGAAAATCTTACCTTATGAGAGGAACGGTATTCAATCCCAATTTCTGAACAACATTTTTTTATTCGCCTGTTAAATGTACAGGTTGCTAAAGGTTTACCATTTAGAATAAATAGATACTCACTATTGGGATTTAATAATTTAATCCGTTTTAAGATAGCCTTAGCGGTATTCGTTAATGGAATGTATCGCTTTCCCTCTTCTTTATGACCTTTTATATCGTCCACTATTTCATTCTTATCATTTACAAAGCGTTGAATATAGATAAAATCTCCTTTAATATCATCCCATCTTAATCCTTTTAATTCTCCAATTCTTAGTATGAGATGAAAGTCCAGCTTAATAGCAAGGGAATATAAATCATCATTAGGTAAATAATTTATAATCTTTAAACGTTCTATTTCGTTAAAGGGTATTATATTATTATTTTCTGACTTATATTGAAACTGGCGGTAATTAATATCACGCAAATAATTATGTTCAATTATTTCACTTTCTATTGCATAATAGATAATACCATTCATCACACTTTTCATATCATTAAAGCGTTTACGTGTGATTGCTCCGCCTTTTGTAACTTCACGAAAATACTTGATGTAATCTTTTGGTTTTAAAAGCTTCAAAGGTACTTTAGTTATAGCATTTTCTTTAAGAAAAGTATTCCATACATAACCATTTTCTTTTACAGTTTTTTTGGATACATTCGATTCGTTTTCTCTCCATTCCATCCATTGAGGATATAAATCTTCAAGGCTTGAATTGCTTTCACCAAAATAAAAATCATAAAGTTTTGTATATAGTTCAGTTTCATCTTTACCAATAACCTGTTTTTCCTTGCCATTTTCAATAACCTTTGTAAATATGCGACCATCCTTTCTGGTATAGATTTTTTTCTTATGTACAGCTTCAACTTTTTTCTTTTTCATTATATATATTTTTTCTGAAACCTCTGACAATTCAATTATACCATAGCAAGCTAAATGATGAAACAGATTATCAGTATTTGCATAGGAATTAAATAAAGCTGTGTCGAAGTCATTTAATTTTTTCATTTACACCACCATCCTTTATAGTGGGGTAAGGTTACTATTTTAAGAAATTTGATTTTTACAGTAGATTTGTGGGTATATTGATTTGTGGTTTTCTTTTTTTATTTGTTATTATGGGAATTTTATAGATTTTCAGATGTTTTGTTTTTATATTTGTATTTGATATTTTTATTTATAACCTTTAAACCCCAGTAGAAATTAGTTATTTAAAAAGGGGTTTCCATGTCATTTACTGGATGAAACCCATAAAGGTAATCATGGGGTTGATATTCATTCCATGTATTTGGTGCAGTATATACCCTAACTTTGTGAATTCTTCTAAGCCATGCCTGATAGGTTTCAGGTTGCTCATTTTTAATATTGAAATACTGGTCTTCCAATTTCCAATTTGATACGATATAGACAAAATTGTAACATGCTTGTCTGTTGTTATAACGGGCAGGCAATTGTAAGGGATATACATCAAGGTAATTCAACATGTTTCCTATGGGTAAATCACTTCTGTATTCCTCAAATACAATTACATCCTCTCCGTTATAGGTGTCAAAGGCATGTTTGTAGTCAGTTACACGATATACATTAGCATCGCCATGAGAGTCTAATATATGTCTGGATTTACCATAACCTGTTTTACCAGATACATATGTAACTACAAGGTTTAGCCGTCGTTCTGACTTATATTGATTAGATAGTATTTCAAGTCTTGCCTTATCAATGTGTTGTAGATTTAAAATATTATCAGGATTATTCTCCAATATTTCCACATTGGAGTAACCATCTTTAATCATTTGATATAGGTTCATTAAATCATTACGTTTTCCCTGACCTTGTTCAGGAATAGTACCCCATTCTTCATAAGTATCCTTTAAGTTAGTTGTGCCTTTCTCAGTTTCTGCCCATTTACCCTCTTTTATTATATATAATTTGTTTTCCTTTGCAGTCCCTTGTGCTTCTTCTATATGTGCAGTAGGAAATGCTTTTTTTATACTAGAAAAATATATTGGGTTTTTAAATTGGATAAATAAATGGGTATGTAGCGTTTTCGCTATTTCATCTGCCATACACCAATATATGAGATTTTCCCATTGTTTAAGGGTTTCTTTAATTGACTGATGAGATGTTTTTTTATGCTTATCAGGATTATTAAAAGTTAATTGATACTTACGATTACGTCTGTTATTATAATTATCTTTTTTAATTTGAAATACCGCCTTTCTTATGTTATGGCACAGAGCCGACACGATTACACTGCATGCCATATCCATTGATTTATAAGGGTTTCTTCTATTTTTGACACTGACACAGAAGTTGTGGTAATACTAGACAACTTCTGTTCGGAACGCTTTGCGTTCCCCTAGGTGCAAAAGCCTTACACTCCGTACGTCTTTCGCACCTAGGTATTCATAATTATCTGGTTACAGCCATTTTTATATAATTGTGTAGTTTTTCCCTATCATTTATGGTAGGTACTTGTATGGGGGTAAAATCAGTTCCATTGGTCAACATATAGCCTGTACCTTGCTTTCTATCAGGCTTCATCTGCTCTTTAAACTCATGAAAAAGCATATCCTTACTTTCCTGTGACAGGTTACCCAAGCCAATGACCAGATTAAAATTATCCCTGGCAGAGTTAAAATATACAGCGTCTACTCTCTGTTGTGCAATAATGATGTGAACGTGGAATGACCGACCTAACATTAATAAGGTTGCAAGCTTTCGTTTTTCCTCTTCTGCCACTTTCTTTTCTAAATTATTACAATAGGATGCCCATTCATCAAAATATAAAATAATCATGTTCCGAGAAGTATCTAAACCTGATTGCCTGTCCTGAAACCGCTTAAAAAAATTATCCAATCCTTTTGAACAATCCTGAAATCGATAAAAGCGTGATGTACCAGATAAAAATGAAAAATCATCATCCCCCTTGTAATCACAAACATATATTTGCGAATTGCTAATATGTAAAGATATACGTCCTAGTATTAACTTGGTGGCATATGTTTTACCAGAGCCGGTGGCGCCGAATATAACTGCATGGGGAGCTTTTTCTGGTTGCCATTCCACATTCTGCCTAATATGGTAGGAAAGGTATTGTTCGTTTAAAAATAATTGTATACCCATTTTAAAAATCCTTATCACTGACGTTGCTGTGCATATTTCCACTATTTATTGTATTGTATAAACGCTGTTTACGATGACGGCAATAAGCTTCACTTGCTATTGCAATATCCACCTGTATAAAGCTGCCGGTATCAATAACGTTATCAACAAGAATAGAGGGATAGGAAGCGGAATTGTATAAAAAACGGCTTTGTGTTATTCCCTCAAAGGAGTTGCTTTCTAATCTTTGGGTTATTGTTGTTTGCAAAACCCCCATTATAACATCTATATCCGCTTTCTCCGTTAGTTTAAAAAACATATAATGGTATATTGGAACATTACCCACAATATCATAATGAGATGGTGCGTCCATTTGCATAACCGTAGCTGGCTTCTTGAGTTTGATTATCTCACTTATATCTGATATAATTACCGCAAGATTTTTTCTAATTAAACTGTATGTCGATTCCAATACAATAGGGTCATAATCCATTACCGATGTTACAGGCTCTACCTCTGTATTCTTTTTGGAAAAGAAATTGATAAGAACCGAAAAAAAGATGATAATTCCACCAATGGTAGTAACTATTTCTATAAGGTGTGTCACTATCAGTGATATAATCATGTAAAGTACAAAACCTGTACATACAGCGGACAAAATAATACCTAATAATAACAAGGATAGCTTTATATATTTCTTGTCATTAAATAGTTGTATTGCAAGGTTATAAAGTTGATTTATAATATTCATTTGACCTCCTTTTGCACCTCCAGATATATAGAGGAGGTGCATTTTGTGTGTCGATTGATATTTAAGAATGTTGTGTTAGCCATAAGGCTATTTTACTATCTCTACTGTTGAAGCCTTACAAGATAAAGAATATTCCCCAGTTGATGTTCTATAAAATTTAGCTTGAAAATCAGGGGAGAATTTAACTTTGTAAGTTGTGCCATCTACTTCAAAGCTTTCAGGTGTTAGAGGGTGTTTTATACCCTCAAGTTTTACAATTAATTTTTCGTACTTAAAATTAGGAAGTACGACTTCTACCTTAATACCAGCTGGGGTATCACCGTCAGGTTTACCATTAATATAGTTGTAATAGACAGAAGCATTTACGGCAGTCGCTGTTTCTGAACGTGCTATAAGGGGAAAATTGAATATAAAATCAGTAGGTTTAATCATTTTGTTTATCCTCTCTTTCATTAAGTAAAGTTATTAAGTATTCATATACTTCTTTTGCTATTGGATAATTGTTAAGAATATCTTTAGCAAGTAACTTGTCGATAGGGTCTGTTTCATGTAATCGATAACCTGTATAACCGATTTCATTAGGAATGTCTCTCTTTTGAAAAAACAGAGTAAAAATACCATATGTATCATACTGAATTTTCACCATGGGTCTATCGTAGGAAGATATTAGGATGGTGCATGGATTAGATGTGCCGTAAATCTGTAATCTAAAATTATTAGAACTATATAAAGTTCTACCTTTAGATACTTGTTTTGAAATGAACTTATGTAACATATTAAAGGTCAATTTTTTTTTCATTCGCTTACTCCTTTCACGATTATGTTTTAGATACAATAACTGTTCTTTAATAAATTCTCTTCTAAATCAGCCGTGATTTTATCTTCTAGAAGAAGTTTCTACAATTTTTATACTTGATCTTGTCGCCTCCTTTAACTTTTAAGACAGAGAGCGCACAAAAAAAGAAGTGCACCCAATTATAAGTTGTTTTTTAAGTAAGCACATAAACATCATGTACTAATAACATTCAACGTATAATTAAGTTCACTTCTCATATATGTAAAAATAGAAATGTCGCTTAATTGGTTCTTCTTTTATGCTATATAAACTATAACACATTTATATTGTATCAGTAGAGCATTATTTTGTCAAATTAATTTATAAATATTTTTTAGAATTAATTTATAAATATTTTTTAGAATGTTTTTATCGGCTAATAATTGTTATTATTAATATGGTTGTCCATCTTATGGTATTATGGTACAATATTTACCATATTGTAGTTTGATTGATTTACTGGTTCAATATTTATATCAAAGTACTGATAGGGTTAAAGAAAACGGAGGAGATAGTGTGAAGAAATTATATATGATTTTATTAGCAATGGTATTAGTAATTATGGGTGTAATATCCCCTTTGTATGCAACAGAAGCACAGGCGGCAACTAAAGTCTATGTTACTGAATCAAATAAAGACAAACTTTATTTTCCAATGCATAAGATTTGGAGCTCTGAAATTAAAATACCACTTAAGTACAATGCAGGCACTTTAGGTGGTAAGACGTTTTATGATATGTCTTATGCTATGCTATCTACAGGTTATAAAGAAGTTTATACTTTTACTTATGATAAAAAAGTGATAACAGTAAAAACTGAGGAAAACAAGTCAACAGGTAGAAAACATATTGTAGTATCTCCTAAAAAGATGGGAACTACAACTTTAAAAATTAAGATTAGTCATCCACAGTTTAATGCAGTAACATTAACTACTAAGATTACTATTACAGATAAAGAATTAAATTGGAAATACGCAAATATTAAAGATAAGTATAAACAAGAGTACGATAGTGTGAAAAGTGGTATCTTAAATGAACAGACTAAACTATTTTTATTTGAATTAAATAAGGAAAGAAGTACTATTAGTCTGAAAGAACGATACAAGTCAAGTGCATACGAATTTAAATTAGCACAAGAGACTATTAAATTACACAATAACCTAACGGAAGACCCTGAGTGTATGAATACTTTAAAAGTAGGTAATAAAGTTTTTGACAAGATAGCTAAACAAAGAATGAGTCAATTAACAAAACTCAATAAAATGGATAATCATGAAGGTTTAGATGAATTATTGGCGGATAAATTCTATGATGCTTATATGATAGGTGAAACCTTATGCCAGAGTACAGTATTTAGATACCCATCTGATATAGTTAAGAGTTACAAAGGTAGTCCTCTTCACTGGGGTCAGTTGACTGATGTTAATTCTAACTATATATCAGCATATACTTTTAAAACTAATAACGGCACTATGATTAATGTAGCTATACCAGGGACTGACTTTTTGGTTAATAATGTAGATGTATCTACTGATTCTCTAAATTTATGGGAAAAATATGCTTACCTCATGACGCCAGAAGAGAGAGAGTACTACGGTGTAGATGACATATACGATGAGGAGTATGAAGAATATACAGATGAGTATGACTGGTCTATCTAATAACTAAAATACAACCCCTTGTTGGTTATGGAGTGTTTAAAATAAAATACAGATATGGAGATTTTCGTTCATTGCTGTAAAGTTTTTAAAATAATAAAGTATTTAAAGTCAGTGATAAGGAAACTTATGATAATATTGAATAATAATTTAGTGGATATAGTAGCAGAGTACTTATTTAATAATACTGATACAATTAATTTATGTAAGCACGTTAATTGATAGCAATATCATTCTTAAAAATATAAATGAAATTAGAATGAGGAGAGTTAAAGGATGGATTTGTTAAAAAAACTGGAATTAGAATTCGGTGGAATAGAAAGTGTAATTACTCAGTATTCATCAAAAGGGAATATCGGTAATTTTGTAGATGGATTAGGTAAGGGAATCTCTGATAGAGATATAGAAAGTATAAAATATTATTTAGAACAAATAAGTATCTGGTATAATGAGAACATCAGTAAAATTCATTCAAATCAGTACGTTTCTAATAAAGAAGATCATAATAGAAATAAAAAGCTTATTGAAGAATTTGGAGAAAAATTTAATGATTATGTTGTCAAGGAATCTAGTGAAATTAAACTTGAGAAAAATAATCCTATAATATTCTTAAGTCATAAATCAGACGATAAGAAGTACGCTGATGCATTAGAAAAGTTAATATGTGGTATGGGAATAAGAAATAATCAGTTGATTTATACATCACATCCCCTACATAAAATTCCTTTAGATAACAATATATATGATTTTCTTAGAAACAATTTGAATTTAAACACATTTGTAATTATTTTATGGTCAAATAAATATTTAGAAAGCCCTGCATGCCTTAATGAAATGGGTGCTGCATGGGTAGTTCAAAGCGATTATACCAATATTTATACACCAGATTTTGAGTTCGGAAATCCGAAGTATCATGAGTGTGCTGTTGATACTAGAAAAATGGGAGCAGTTCTCAAAAGTGATGCACATTGTAAGGCAAGCATGATAGAATTAAAGAATAAAATAACGCAATTATTTAATATTACGGTAGATGAGCAATCATGGACTTATCTTTTAGATGCATTTTTAGATGAAATAAAATAATGACCAAACTATATTATTAGTTAGTAATATGCACGCCCGATATTTCTAAAAAATAAAATTTAATACTTGTTTTATATCGTTTCTTGTATATGTTAGTTTAAATGTTACTTAACTTATAATAGGTGCAAAATAGGTGCAAAAATGTCAGAGGGTTCAGAAATCCCCTTTCTATGCGGTTTTCAAAAGTGCCTGATAGTTCAAATCTGGTTGTCGCCTCTTAGAATGGTCTCTAAACCTTGAAAAGATAAGGGTTTAGAGATTTTTTATATAGAATTAATACATCCAGCTATATTTAAAATGGTTTTAATATCAATTGTTATTACTGCTGTCCTATGTCCAAAAACAGACGGGAACTTTTGTCCGTCAGCTACCGGAATTACTGCCGACTGAGCTTATCGATTACCTCAGTCGGCTTTCTTTTTTTCTATCCATCGTGTTCGATATTTCTATGTTTTTCGGTACATTCAAACTTCATTTTCTGTACTTCTTAGGAAAATTCACCCTCAAGAACCAGTTTTACTGCATGATCATCAATAATTCGTTTCCTGGATTGGCTTCCATAGAGCAGAAGGCTGGTGCATACTTTATCTATGATTCTGGCTGTTCCGGCACTATACTGATGGATGGCATCCATAGCGGCTTCAGTAAAGACTTCACCGGTGCTTCCGGCATACTTCATCTGATGACGGATATAGGTTCCCGTTTGGGAACGGTCATAGTGATTCAGTACGCTCTGAATATCAATTCGCTGGCGAATTGCAGTGTAAGCCTGCAGCTGAAGTTTCTGCCACAGTTCCGTCTGTCCCGTTAATATCAGCCCCATTGGGCTGACCGAATCAAGCTTTACATTCAGTAAAAAGCGTATCTCTTCCAGCATTTCACGGCTTAGCAGATGGCATTCATCACAAACACAGACCGGCTGGATTCCATGAACCGCTTTCATAATCTCGATTTCCGTATGAAGCTGTCTTTTAGCATCCCCACGGTTATACTTTGCTTGAAATCCCATCTGCTCCAGCAGAATACGGTAAAAGTTCCTTGGTGTCAGTTTGGAATCCGAAATATATAGAAACTTGAACTGATTGTGATTCAGGTCATTACTGAACTTACGCAGAATCGTTGTCTTACCGGTGCCGCAGTCACCGGTAAGTACAGCAAAAAGCTGGCGTTCTGCCACATAATTGAGCCGGTTCAAGATTTCTGTGAGTTCCTGCGGCATATATAAGGCATCTGTTGGAATACTTCTGGAAAAAGGGGGTGCAGTCAGTTCATAGAACGCTTCAAACATTACCATCACCTCGGTCTTTCTGCTCTGTTTTCATTCCAGTAAAAGAGATTGCGGTCTTTCGTATCATCTGACGCTCCTTATTTTTCTGTGCCGCCGCTTTTAGGAGTCTTGATTCCTTTACGGGAACTGCATTCCGATATTCCGGTAATTTCGGACGTTCTCCGGAATGGCTTCCGATTTTTAATGGAACTGCCGTACAGGAGGGCATTCCGTTACACTCGATCGTAACCTTAGAAATATCAGCGGCGTCATAAACCACCTCTACCTCCTTATGTATCATAGAAAGGCCAAGCTCAACCTCGTATTTCTGTCCCAGGAAACTGATACAGCCGCTTTTGTCCACCTTTCTTGTTTCACAGGCCAGAAAGGCATCCGCTATCGCCTCAGCAGACAGAAATTTAAGTTCATGACGGTCTGATTGATATGCTTCGTAAGGGGATTTCCCATGTAAGGAACTGTGTGCCTTATGAAGATAGCATTCCTCCATCCATACCTGATACAGCCGGTTCAGTTCTTCCAGATTTTTCGGCTTCGCAAGCTGTGCTTCCCGAAGAAAGGAATCTACCGTCTGGTTGTACCTTTCCTGCTTGCCTTTCCCTTCCGGCGAATACGGACGCGCATAGAGAAGCCGGATTCCAAGCTTTCCGCAGGCTCTCTGCATCCAGTGTGTCCGGTATTGCTTGCCATTATCGAAATAGACCGAATCCGGGGCACCATACTTAAGTAATGCTTTTCGGAAGCAATCCTGAACAATCTTCTGATCCAGTGTCGGATAGAATTCGGAATGTAAAATATGTCTGGTACAGTCATCCAGAAAACAAACCATATACGTTGGCTTCCCATCCACATAAATCCCATATTTAATATCACTCTGCCACAGATAATTACGCCACGGCTTCTGAAACCTTCTGGCTCCGGTTACACTGTTTGTGTAAGTCCGCATCTGACGGCTGGAATACCCACGGTAGTTTAACTGGTCCTGCAGGGTGCTCCTTCGTAAAAATCCCGGCTCCGCTTTACCTTCCCACTCCAGAATGCGTATGAGTTCTGTAATACTTCTTTTCGGAACTTCTCTCCGGAGTGCAATGGCTTCCTGTATCACCTCTTCCGGAATAATGGAATTACCACCACGTCCTGGACTCTGGGGTTTTAATCCCTCAAAGCCTTTTTCCTTATAATCATTTAAATATCTTCTTATGGTGCGCTCTGACAAACCGGTCTGGATACTGATTTCTTCCTTTAATAACTGCCGTTTCTCCTTATCCAGTGTGGTATCCATAAGTGGTGCAATGATTTTCAGTCGGTTGGCCGCGATTTCCTCGCTTCTTTTGTTTTCCATGATAATGATCTCCTTATTTTTTTGATAAGGGTATCCTAACAAAGCGTTGGAAAGGAATCTACGCAGAACGGGTATGTAACCACCGGCCGGAATTTACGAGATACCGGACAAGCTTTTTCAGCCAGCCGTTAAAACCGGAACTGTTATTTAAGCGAAACAGGAGGCATTGTATTTCTTTGCTTAATGCTTCCTCATAATCATAAAGAAAAGTCAGGGATAGCAAGGTATTTTTAAAGTAGTTACGGAGCAAGAAAAACCATATCTTGAGGCGTTTGGCGGTACTGAGTTCACAGGGATAGTCATCTTTCTGTTCTTTGGAAGGCGAGATAATAAGTTCTACGGTTTCCGAACTGTACCGTTTGTAAGGGACTATTATGTCTGGTAACTCATGATGAATTTTTCCACAGCCAGGACAGCGGAGTCTACGGATAATCAATACTTTTTTCTCGCCACTGTATTCGATCAGTCCTCGCTTACGGCTTCCTATTACCGTTAATTTTGCCTCACAATCAGGGCAAGGAATGGTTTCTCTGCTCCTCACATAAAAAAATCATTTGAGGTCTTGTCATCCAAGAAATAGTTCGATATAATAATCATGGTGTTTGAGGGCATTCCCGATCGCTGTGTTGGTAGCACAGTTATCATTAAGGGAATGCTTTCTTTCTGTCGTTTTATGGTCATTATACTCGACAATTCATGGACAGGCAAGTTCGGTAGCTTTCGGAAAAATCTCAATGTCAAAAACAATCAATAAATATGTGTACTATTATGTGTATATAAATCAGAAGTGGATGACCCCCTTTTTTTTCGGTATTTGTAGGATGGATTATGGTTCGAATCCCGTCGCGTGCTTTTTATTTATCCCTAGAAAACATGGATGATTCAAGGTTTCTAGGGATTCTTTTGCTAATTAAAGTTTGAGTATCCATGAGTACGTCGATTTATTCATTCCGCAAAGAGCATTCACAATGATTTCGATTGTTTCTTGCTTGCTACAGTTGCTGAGGATGAGGAACATAATCTTAATAAAGATTAGTCCGCTTATTTAGTTTCTCTTTGCTTCACATCCTCAATTATAATATATAAGCCTTTCTTTGGTTCTTCGAAGAGTGGACTATGAGCAGATTCCTGAAAAGTATAGAATCCTTTGGACGGAGCAACTAATTGCTCGTAATATTCTTTCTGCAAGGAATAGCAGCATGTGTAGTCGTATACTCCAGCAAGAAAATAGACTGGTATCTGGATTTCAGGAATTTGCGTGAATGCATCAAAGCTCCATGCATCTTTTGCAACTTCAGATTTTTGGGCAAAAAGTTTACCTCGATAGATATTGAGTCGTTCCATTGGGGTGTAGGCTTTACATTTTAGAGATGGTATCAGAATATTCTGAATCACGGAATGCATATCTCTGGTTGTCCCAATTCCTAATTCATGCATGGAGTTGTCACGGAGCATAGAAGTACGGTACTGCTGAAATACTTCTTCGGATTCTTTGATGTCAGACTGTTCTAATGCTTTGACTTTTTTCTTATTTCCAGTCTTTTTGTAATAATCCAACATATAGTCATAGGCTAGATATTCGGATTTATATTGGTTGCACATTTGCGAGATAGCAATATAGGCTTCATAAAGTTCTGGATGCTGTGTTATTGTATTTAGTGCAATATATGTACCAAAGGAGTGAGCCATCAGATAGACTTTCTCTTGCCCAAAACGGGAGCATAGATATCGTGTTACCTCAACCACATCCGTTATGTATTGATTTGTGCTAAGTGTACTTTTCTCTAATTTGGAATCGTAGGAAAGGGAAGTCCCACGGTACTCTAAGTAGCAAACGACAAATTCATCTGCCAAATTGGTGGGATATTCTTGTTCCAGAAAATATTCTGGTATTCCTGGTCCACCGCCTAAGAAAAGGAGAACAGGCTTGGAAACGTCTTTTCCTTCTAGAATCATTCCCAATGTCGTTCCATTAGTCTTAAAAAATACCTTTTCTGCAATGCTTCCATCAATGACAGTATCATCTTCATTAAGAAACGGCTGGATTTCTCCTTTGCTTGGCGGCAATAAAATCACACATATAATTGTAAGGCAGATTACAACAATTACTAAAATCAACCACATATGTATTTTTCTCCTTTTTCGATAGTTTTTTTACATAATTTCATCATTCAAGTGATCCTTTCTTTTATTCAATTAAGATCTGATTCAATACTTGTTCCCATTCGAAATCTATGACAACATTTTTCATTGCTATGATTGCTACAATACCGTGAACTTTTGCCCACATCGCAATTAGTCCGTATTGAATTCTGCCATCAGAGTACCCTAGTGCACGGTACACTTGAAACACCTGATTTCTATAGTACTGAAATGGTGGATAACTCTCTAGATTCTCATTGGCGGATAAGTTAATCGATAGGTTCGAATGAAGAAATAGGAAAGCATAGTACTCTGGATTGTTCATAAAGAATAGAACATAGGCTTTGCCCATGTGCAAAATTGATTCGGTTGGATTCGTTTGTTCCGTGCATTCAGCAGCTTTTTGTAAGCAATTCATCAACTGTTGCGTCACATATTCTTGCATTGCGGTCAACAAATTCTCTTTGCTTGCAAAATGTTTATATGGAGCAGCTTCACTGACACCACAAAGAGAAGCTAGCTTTCGCAAAGAAAGCTTATCCACTCCAACTTCTTGTACCATTTTAATTCCAACTTCAATTAATTCATTTCTAAGATTTGTGTGATGATATGATTGTTTCATAGTTTCTCCTTAAAGTTAACGGTGCTAACATATAAAATAGAAAATAATGGAATGCAATGTCAAGAGTAAATTGATAAAAATGAAAAATAGACACTAAAATGCAATATCGATATATTGTAGAGCTTATCATATAATTCCTTCTCGTCCCTTGCCAGTATCTGCTTCGTCTTTCCACATTCCTTTACCTTGGTAAAATAGCGTCCATCGTTTCTCTAATAAAAGGGTGCCTGGTGAACCTTCGTTACTTGATTCTTTCTTGCCATAATCATATAGTTTTCAAACTCTGATGAAGTCAGAATACCATCTTGAAGAAGTGTAGAATGTGCACATTGATAATTTGTGTACACATATTTACAATAATAAATTGACTTTTTGGTAATGCTATGTTAATCTACAAACAACAATTTGAAAGGAAGATATTATGAAGGCATTAAATAACATTAGCTTAAGACGTAGATTCAGACGTAAGCTCTTGTAATTATGTGAGAATTCACGCATAGTTGCAAGCGATTTACGTCTTGTTTCTATGCGGTGCTGGATAATATCAGATATACAGAACCGTATTAGATTTTTAATAAATCTTTGCGGTTCTTTTTTTATTTAAAAATGGAGGGAATTATATGAAAAAGGTATTAAGTAAAATGATAATCAAATATTTGGATGGATTTTCAGAAAACGAAGTAGAACAGTTATTGGAAATTCCACCAGAAACAAAAATGGGAGATTATTCACTTCCATGTTTTGCTCTATCCAAGAAAATAAAAAAATCACCTGTTATTATAGCAAATCAATTAAAGAGTGATTTAGATAACGATATGGATAAGGGGGTTGTATCAGAAATACAAAATATTAATGGATATCTTAATATATATCTTAATAAAAGTAGTTATATCCACTATATATTCGAGAAAGCCAATAATCTTAATATAGGTATCAGTTTTGAGTTTAAAAATAAGGTTATATGTATGGATTATTCATCTCCTAATATAGCCAAGAATTTTCATGTTGGGCATCTTCGTACAACAGTGATTGGCAATTCACTTTATAAAATATATAGAAAATTAGGATATAAAGTAATTCGAATTAATCATTTAGGTGATTGGGGTACACAATTTGGAAAATTAATAGTTGCGTATAAAAACTGGAGTTCACAAGATAAAGTAGAGCAGTGCGGTATTGAAGAATTATTACGGATTTATGTGCTTTTTAATGCCGAAGCTGAACGAAATCCTAAATTGAAGGAAGAAGCACGAAGTTGGTTTTCAAAAATGGAGCAGGGAGACGAGGAGGCACTTTCAATCTGGAAATGGTTTAAAGAAATTAGTCTGAAAGAATTTAAAAGGGTTTATAAACTATTAAATGTTGAATTTGATTATTATATTGGGGAAAGCTTTTACATGGATAAGGTTCCGGCATTGGTTACTGAATTAAAGGAAAAGGGACTTTTAGAAGAAAGTCAGGGGGCGAATATAGTTTGTCTTGAAAAATATAATATGCCGCCTTGCTTAATAACTAAAAGCGATGGTAGTTCAATCTATCATTCCCGTGATATGGCTGCTGTTCTCTACCGCAAAAAGAAATATGATTTTGAAAAGTGCTTATACATTACAGGATTAGAGCAGAAATTACATTTTGCACAAGTTTTTAAGGCAATAGAGGAAATGGGATATGATTGGGCAGAAGAGCTGGTTCATATACCTTATGGGCTAGTAAGTCTTGAGGGAGAAAAACTTTCAACTCGAACAGGCAATATTGTTTATGCAGAAGATATACTAAAAGAAGCAATTCATCGTTCATATAAATTGATATCTCAAAAAAATTCAAATTTGAAGAATAAAGAACAAATAGCTGAGATGGTAGGAGTTGGGGCAATAATATTTCATGATTTGTTCAATCAACGCATAAAAAATGTTAACTTTTCCTGGGATGAGGTATTAAGCTTTGAAGGAGCATCTGGTCCATATATACAATATACTTATGCCCGTGCGAAAAGTATTTTACGGAAAGGGAATGTAGAAAAAGCTAATATGCAAATTAACGTAAATATGCTGACTGATGAAGTAAGCTATGAATTAGTTAAAGAACTAAGTAAATACGAAGATAAAGTAGAAGAAGCTGCGTTAAGATATGAACCATCTGTTATAGCTCGATATGTATGGGGATTGGCTACATCGTTTAATAAGTTTTACCATGATTGTAATATATTAAATGCAGAGAAGAGTATAAAAGAAGCGCGTCTTGTTTTGGTTTATTTAACGCAGAAAATAATAAAAGATGCAATGGACTTATTAGGAATACAATGCCCAGAAGAAATGTAGGATTTCACATTTTCATTTTCGCCAAAATTTGTAAGATAAAATAGGTGTAAACTAGGTGCAACCAGTATCAGAGATTGAAAACCCTCCTTTCTATGCGACTTCTGGTAATATTCAAATATTTCAAATCTGGTTGGCGCCGCTTAAAGGAATCCCTGTCCCTTTATAAATAAGCATTTAAAATACAATATTGTAACAGTTCTAATTAAGTCAACATAATATGGTTTGTAATTAAATATTACCTATGGTATTTATTGAAAGGACGGTAAAATGATTCCTCCTTTTTTAAGCTATATTACGTTCAATCGTCTTGGTTTAACAGCAAGAAGTTTGAAGTCAATCCTTGAAACGACAGAAGACTTTGAAATGCATATCATTGACAGTAATTCCAAAGATGATACTTGGGAATATATTAAGTCAATAAATGACAGCCGTATTAAATCAATCACCCGACTTGTTATGAATTATGGGCCTGTATTCGCGTTAAATTTGAATCTTTCAAAGAGGAAAGAGAATCAATACTTTTTTTCTGTTGACAGTGATGTGGTTATAAAGACTAAAAATTGGATTACACTTTTTATGAATGTATTTAATACATTTCCTGACGTAGGCCTGTTGGGCGTTCAGAGGACCGCGCCTTATTTTCCGATATACCCTCAAGTTATACCTAAGACCAAAGATAATGTTACCTACCTGGAACTTAAGAATGGATATGTAGATGTTCTACTGGATTTTGTACACGGATGTTGTATGGGAATGAGACCTGAGTTAATAAAGGAAATAGGATATTGGAGTGAGGAAACATGTTATGGTGATGCAGAGATTTCACCAAGAATTGTCAATTACACCAATTTCAAGGCAGGTTTTATGAGCGATCAGAATATGATTTCGCAGATAGTGATAGACATGGCTCAAGATATCACCTGTGCCGAATGTTTAGTAAAGGATCAGTGCAAGCTGGACAAAAAGAATAATACCTGTTTTAATATTCATAGGGAGTCATATAAAAATACTCCTTTTGTTAAAGAATTCAAGTGGAAGTACCTGGAGTTCTTTAAAGAGCTTGAAGAAGGAAAGAGAACCGCTTATTGTGCATCTGCCAGTGATAAAGCGTCGATGGCCAATCATTTCTATAACAAAGAATGGGCATTAGAGAATCTGAATTATTATAAGAATAACAGTAATTGAATATGTATTTATAAACCATGCAATTAATACAATTTCAGAGCTGAATTTTGCCAGGAAAGCAACTGAAGCGCTGAAATTGTATTAATTGTATAGTATATTCAAAAAACGATATAGTTTTGCAATCACCTAAATAAGATTCGAGGGTCAAAAGGTCTCTCATATCGAATTTTATGAATACAGTGTATAGATATAATTTTGCTCGAATTTTATTCGACTATGATCTGGCCAAGGATACTGTTTATATTTTATTAAATATATTATTATATATTTTACTCTGACCAAAATTAAGCCAGCCGGTTTAATTTTGAGACGCTGGAGGCTTGGAAAAAACTAAATAGTATAAAGCAGAGGGAAATGATAGGTTCCGTAGTATGGTCTGAACGATATATGATGTAAGGCTTTCTATGATTTTTATATTTACCATAGAAAGCCTTAGCGATTTAAATATTTCACTTACAAACTATTTTTTACAGCTTCTAAATTTTATTATTTTTTATATAATTCAAATCTCGAATTTTATTTGACTTTTTTAAATACATAGTAAGATGGTTTCATACCTCTTATCGTATAATCTCCGGATTTCCACTCCCAGAACATATACTTGGAACCATCTATTTCTTTTATTGTATATTTGCCGGCAGTTTTATTACCATGATGAATAATATATCCTTTTGTCCAGGTCATCCAATCAACGGGAGTTGTTTCATCCGATGTTATTCCAACGGCAACGGGTTGTGTCATCTGACCGTTAGGAAGCAGATTAATACTCAGAAGATATGGATCTCCCTGCCATGATACCTCGTTTACTTTAAAATCCTCGATTTCTTCTACAAAATCAACGGTTTCCCATTTCCCAACCGCATCTTCATCATTGACAAAGGGATAATCAATTTTATCAACGATTCGCTGTGTTGATGTCTCTTCCGCTGAGTTTGGCACTTCTTCTGTTGTGCTTCCAGTTACTTGTTTTAATACATAGTAAGATGGTTTCATACCTCTTATGGTATAATCCCCGGATTTCCACTCCCAGAACATATATTTGGAGCCGTCGATTTCTTTTATTGCATATTTACCGGCGGTCTTATCACCATGATGAATGATATATCCTTTTGTCCAGGTCATCCAATCAATAGGAGTTGTTTCATCCGATGTTATTCCGGAGGCAACGGGTTGTGTCATCTGGCCGTTAGGAAGCAGATTGATACTCTTAAGATATAAACCTCCCTGCCATGATGTTACGTTAACTTTAAAATCCTCAATTTCTCTTACAAAATCAACGGTTTCCCATTTCCCAACCGCATCTTCATCATCAACAAAGGGATAATCAATTTTGTCTACGATTTGATGTGTTGACGTCTCATCTGTTGAGCCAGCCATTTCTTCTGTTGAGCTTGCCTTTGATTCGGTTGCTTCTGTAAGGAAGGCTATTCCGGCTAGAAGCAAAACTACAAGAGCAAATGCAGGTAATCGGTATGAATTTTTTTTGAATACCTTGATCATTTCGATCCTCCTTTTTATTTTTGAATTTTTATTAATAATGCCTGCCACTGCTGGCAGACATGGCGCCCATAATGATATTTCCGCAATTTTAATTATGGAAAATCCATAGCTTTTTACTTCATCATCTCTTAAAAAAGAAAGTGCAAGGGAGTCACAACATATTTCCCTGTCTTCTCTCATCTTGTGAAATCCATACCAAATCAATGGATTAAACCAATAAATGATACATAATAAGCTAACTATATAATTAATAAAAATATCCTTCCGCTTTACATGTGCTAACTCATGTAAAAGTATATACTTAAGATCTGCTAAATTAAATTTTTCTAATGAATATTCAGGTATCAGTATGATTGGTTTTATAATATTTAACACACACGGAGTTTTTACAACATTGGTTTTAACTAAACAAATATTTTTTGATAATTTCATCAGGTTTTTGCAATCATCCAATATAGTTAAAACACTTGGGTCATTTATATGGGGACATTTCTTGATACGATTAAAAAATAAAGTATTAATGATAAATATTATCGATCCAATAATAAAAACACCGCATACCCATATAAATGGAATTACTTTTTTTGCAAGAGCTATAGGGTCAAAAGATTTTAGCTCTGATTTCTTTAATGATTCTAAGGGTACACCGTTACTTGTATCGGTTTTTCCAACCCTTTCATCTTTATTATCATTAATGGGAGTTTTCTCAGTATTATGGTAGACAACGGGAATATTCATCATGGTATTTTCGTAAGCCGGTACATAATTATATACGCTAAAATTACTTGAAGGTGAAATAAGCAGCATCAAACGAAAAATTAATATAAACCAAATTGCATACTGAAACTTAACTCCAATCCTATCTTTAATTAGTTTCTTACTCAAAAGAATACAGGCCACAATAAAGCTTCCCATAAACGATAATTGAACTATTTTATAAAATAGTGTATAAATAAGATTCATTATTACTTCTTCCTTTCATTAAGGATAGACTTTAAATCTTCAATGTCTTCTTTCGATAAATTTTCTTTCTCAATCAAGTTAAGAAGCATAGATTTTAATGAACCACTATAAACTCTTTGCAAAAATGAATCACTTTCAGCTTTTCTGCATTCATCTTCATTTACTAAAGAGTAATATTTATATTCCCTGCCAAATTGTTCGAATCCAACAATGTTTTTATCGATTAATCTTCTGATTAATGTTTTGATTGTCTTAGGTTTCCACTTTTGGCTATCTTTTAATTGCTCAATGATATCCTGTGCAGTGCAATTAGGATTTTTCCATATAATTTTCATTACTTCCCATTCAGAATCTGATATTTTTGCGGTATTTTCCATAATAGTTATCCTCCTTATCGATTACAAATGTAATCCATGTAAAAATATTACTATTTATTCAAGTCTTTGTCAATAGAAAATAAATAATAATTTTTAGTTTTATTTTTAATTTATTTTTTATTAGTCAATCTCTTTTGGATTAAAATAATAATCATGGAATATTATAGGTAACTTCACTAATGGATTTTTGAGCATGCTATACCATGAGCTGTAGTATAAGCTTATTAAAGTTATGGTAATGCAGGATAAGAATTGATGGGAGTTAAAAAAGAACGCTATTAAAATATAATAGCATAAAGAACTAAGATACTGATTTTTGAAGATTTCGGAATTGGATTAAAATATGGCACCATTACGATATGTATCTGGTGCCATAAAGATTAACCGGCAAAAGTCATCATAAATTAGCATGAATATATATATGCACGTATTCATTCAAAAATTAAAATTGAACTTTTGCCGGATAAATCATCATATCTCATTTTTCCTAATAAAGTCTGATTAATAGTCTTATTACTTTTTCCAAGGCATGGAAGGCATTGGTGCTCCGGTTTCCAGAAATGTCTTTAAACCGCAAAGGATAAATGTCCATCCTGCAGCCGCCTGCTGGAATTTAGCATTTTCTGTATCGATGTCATGTAAGATAGTCAGCTTTACCATAGGTCCCATTTCCTGTAGTTCGAAAACAACAGTTGTGGGCTCTTTGTCCTGTTCATCCGGTGTCTGCCATGTATAAGATAATCGTTTAAAAGGGTCAAATTCAACTACTTTACCTTTTACTTCTTCTTCTCCCTCCGGAGTTATAACAGATACACTTGAACCTGCTTTCCAGTCAGAAGATATGCTGCGGCCAAACCAGAACTTTTGCGTAAATTCCGGTTTAGTCAGAGATTCCCATACCTTTTCTGCAGTGGATGCTATAACAATTTGATAAATAAAACCTTTCATTTTAACCTCCTGATTCGTATTTTCCAATTCATTTTTAAGTTCATAAAGACCTTCCATTCGTATTTCATCGAATTTATTTATCCAACGTGAATAAATCAGTCTTAATGGAACGGGATTCAGATAATGTAACTTCTCTTTCCCTTTCCATACAGGTATTACTAAATTTGCACTTTCTAAAATTTTCAGATGCTTAGTTACAGCCTGTCTGGACATATCCAATTTAGAGCTTAACTCAGTGAGAGATTGGCCGTTTCTCTCATATAGTAAATCCAGCAGGTATCTACGAGACTTATCACCTAAAGCATTAAATATGTTATCCATGTCATTATATTAGCAACCTTTTGGTTGCATGTCAAGAATTATTTATCAATTTTTTAAACGAATAAAACCTGTACCTATTATTTTATGTCTGCGTAATGCTGATATTTGTTCTATTAGAATTTGTTAAAATTAGTTCTCTATTCATTTATCTTTATTATGAATAAAAAATAACCTGTAATAAACCAAATATAATTTGCAAACAATATCAGTATTGTAAAAATTGCTATAGTAAGGAGAATCTTATGGAGAATGAAAGTAATAAGGAAAATAGTAACGATATTAGCGATAAAGCAGTAGGAGAAAGTAAAAATGAAAATGAGATTGCAAATGAGATAGAAAAATTAGTGGAAAAGGGAAAAATAGCCCTAAAAGAAATGATTAAATTAAATCAGGAACAGGTAGACAATATTGTGAAAGAGATGGCACTTGCAGGATTGTCAAATCATATGAGACTTGCCAAGATGGCAGTTGAAGAGACAAAACGGGGTGTTTATGAAGACAAGATTGTCAAAAACCTTTTTGCCACCGAGTATATATACCATAGTATAAAGTACCAGAAAACTGTGGGTATTATTGATGAAAATGAGGAAGAGGATTATTTTGAAATCGCAGAGCCGGTAGGAGTGATAGCAGGAATCACTCCTGTAACCAATCCTACTGCAACAACGTTATTTAAGTGTATCATTGCCCTAAAAACCCGGAACCCCATTATATTTGCTTTCCATCCCAGTTCCCAGCAGTGCAGTGTGGAATCGGCAAAGATCGTACGGGATGCTGCCGTTAAAGCCGGTGCACCAAAAGACTGTATCCAATGGATTGATAAGCCGTCCATTGATGGTACACAGGCACTTATGAATAATGATGGAATATCATTAATTTTGGCCACCGGCGGTTCCTCCATGGTTAAGGCAGCTTATAGTGCCGGAAAGCCCGCATTAGGGGTGGGTCCGGGAAATGTGCCTTGTTATATTGAGAAATCAGCCGATATAAAAAGGGCGGTTACGGATTTAATATTATCCAAGACATTTGATAATGGTATGATTTGCGCTTCCGAGCAGGCAGTCATTATTGATAAAGATATTTATGATGCCGTAGTTGAATATATGACAAAGCTCGGTTGTTATTTTGTAAATACAGAGGATCAGCAAAAACTTGAAAAGCTTGCAATTGATGAGAAAAAGTGTGCCATGAATCCCCAGATCGTGGGACAATCTGCTGTAACCATAGCACAAATGGCTGGAATTGAAGTTCCTGCTGATACGAAAATCCTGGTAGCAAGGGTCGAGGGAGTTGGGAATGAATATCCGTTATCAAGAGAAAAACTTTGTCCGATTCTGGCATGTTATAAAGTGGATGATTCCAAAGAAGGTATTAAGAGAGCGGTTGAAATGATTAATTTTGGCGGCTCCGGCCATTCCGCCGTTATCCACTCTAATAATGAAGAAATTATAACGGAATTTGCAAAACAGGTAAATACAGGCCGTATCATTGTAAATCAACCCTCCAGCCACGGTGCCATAGGTGACTTATACAACACGAATATGCCATCCCTCACTCTGGGCTGCGGTTCATTTGGCAGAAATAGTACAACGGCTAACGTTTCTGCTGTTAATCTGATTAACAAAAAACGTGTGGCAAGAAGAAGGTACAATATGCAATGGTTCAAAATCCCAGAAAAAATATATTTTCAACCGGGCTCCGTACAATATCTGTCTAAGATGCCGGGTATCACAAAAGCATTAATCGTCACTGATGAAATCATGGAGAAATTAGGGTATGTGGAAAAAGTACTGTATCATTTAAGAAAACGTAACAGTGACCAATATGTGCATTCAGAAGTTTTTGACAGAGTCCAGCCGGATCCTACCGTTGATACGGTTTTAGAGGGCTTTAAAACAGCCGAATCTTTCAGGCCCGATGTTATCATAGCATTAGGCGGCGGCTCGGTAATAGATGCGGCAAAAGCCATCTGGTTATTTTATGAGCATCCGGATATCGAATTTGAAGATCTTCATATGAAGTTTATGGATATCCGGAAAAGGGTATTTAAATATCCGTCTCTGGGAAATAAAGCCAAGCTGGTTGCAATACCGACTACCTCCGGAACCGGTTCGGAAGTCACTTCATTTACGGTAATAACGGATCCGTCCAAGGATATGAAATATCCTCTTGCCGACTATGAGCTTACACCTGATGTTGCAATTATTGATCCCGAATTTGTTCAATCAGTGCCCCCTCATGTAACAGCGGATACAGGTATCGATGTTTTAACCCATGCCATTGAAGCCTATGTGTCCGTGATGGCTTCGGATTATACAGATGCGCTTGCTATGAAAGCCATACAACTTGTATTTGAATTTTTACCAAAGGTATACAAAAACGGTAATGATCATGTTGCCCGGGAGAAAATGCACAATGCATCCTGTATTGCGGGAATGGCATTTACTAACGCATTTTTGGGAATCAACCACAGTCTTGCCCATAAATTGGGCGGTGAATTCCATATTCCTCACGGCAGGGCAAATGCTATTTTACTTCCTCATGTTATTCGGTACAATGCCTCGAAACCTACGAAATTTACGGCATTTCCTAAATATGAACATTATATTGCGGATGAAAAATATGCGGAAATAGCAAAATACCTTAGATTGCCCTGCAATACCACAGAAGAGGGTATTTCCAGCCTGATATCAAATATAACGGAACTTTTAAAGAAGCTGGATATACCGTTAACCATAAAGGATTGTGGAATTTCTGAAGAGAAATACATGCAAGCTGTGGATAAACTTGCTGATAAAGCTTTCGAAGATCAATGTACAACTGCAAACCCTAGAATGCCGTTGGTATCAGAATTAAAAGAACTGTATATTAAGGCATATAAAGGGGAGTAAGAAAATAAAAAAAGATTATATTTTAAATTAGGTTATGGGTAATATCCTAAATTATAGATAACCCCTGTTTATGGGTTTAATTTAAGGTTTTGTGGATAGTGTATAATAATACTATTTAGATTTATACAACTGGGCGAATCATACTCTGTGAGTCAAAAGTTTGCCCAGAGGGTATTCTGGCGGAAGTCCCGGGCAAAAGCTAAATAGGTTATTATACACTTATCTGGCATAAGGTTAATTAATCCTCCGAGTAACAAATGAATGTTTTAAAACTATATCATTCGTATTTTATTACTTCCTATCTTTATATGGCGAATTATCGAAAGCTCAATAGAAAAGATAATTTTTCATTTCCATTACTGTCATACATTCAAACAATTTGCTACCCATTGTGTTATCCAATCTACATTCTCTTTGCCGCGTCAAAAGCTAATGCGGAACGCCTTCAAATAAGCTCCCAACCTGGCGCAGCTGTTCCAAATAGCGTATTGCCTGCCTTGCATTAGCTCCCCGTTCCCCATCATCATTTTTTAATAAGAACATAAGTTTTTTCCATAGAAACTCCTGTTTTATTTTTTAGAAACAAAATAATGCCTACTGCAGTTTTGCTGCGGCAAGCATTTCTTTTACGGACATATTGTCAGTCAGAAATAATAGTGCTTTTTCCTAAAAGTTACTATCTTAAATCTGTAAAATACATATTTTATCTTTGTAAACTATCTGTAAGTATTTACCAATATATAAGTTTTGCTACTTCTTGATGTTTCAACTTGTTCTGAAGTCAGTATGATGTTCTGTTTAATTATATTCTGCTTTTATTATAATAAGTACCTTAGTTCTTTTATTACCACTTACGGCCGTCTATTAACCACATACCGTGGCGAGACTGCAGCTTACCATGAAAGGAATTGCGCACAGGTAACAGGTAATATACACTACAGTAACAATAGAAACAATGCAAGTAAAAGATTAAACAGTAAAAGACAAAAACAGGTAATTGCGTAGTGGTATATAAGGTACTAAACTACAGGGCCTAACTTTTGACCCTCAAATCCTAAATAAATAGGCGATTGCGAAACTAGCTTATTGCATCTATATACCATGCAAATAATATGAATTTCAGAGCTGAATCTTGCCTGAAAGGCAACTGAAGCTATGAAATTCGTATTAATTGTATGGTATATTCAGAAAACTATATAGTTTCGCAATTGCTTTAATAATGAAAATAATGAAAGGAGTCAATTATGGAGCCAATTATAAAAGTATCTAATTTAAAGAAGTATTTCAATGAAATTAAAGCTGTGAATGACATTAATTTTCAGGTAGAAAGAGGGCAGTTATATGGCTTTCTTGGAGTAAACGGTGCCGGTAAATCCACCACAATTAATATTTTATGCACCTTGTTAAACAAAACGGAAGGTGAAGTTTACTTATGTGGTTATGAGCTTGGTAAGGAAAATGAAAAAATAAGAAATAAGATTGGTGTGGTATTTCAGGATAACTCTTTAGATAACCGATTGACCATTAAAGAAAATCTGATGATACGTGCCTCACTCTATTACAAAGATTCTAAGATCATACGGAAAAATTTAAATTTTGTCTGTGATATATTAGGGATCGGAGACCTTCTAGGCCGGCAGTTTCGAAAATTATCCGGAGGACAAAAAAGACGGTGTGAAATTGCCAGAGCGTTGATGAATAGACCTGAAATCTTATTTTTAGATGAACCGACAACAGGACTGGATCCCCAGACCAGGCAAAATGTGTGGGATAGCATCGAAATACTGAGAAAAGAGAAAGAGATGACGGTATTTCTGACAACCCATTATATGGAGGAAGCGGCAAAAGCACAATATATTGCTATTATGGAGGCAGGGGGACTGGTTGCCCAGGGAACTCCCTATGAATTAAAGCAAAGGTATGCCCACGACTTGATTAGGGTCTATCCGAAAGACAGAGAAAATATTCTTCACTTGCTGAAAGAAAAAGAGTGTATCTTTGAGGAAAGAAGTAATCATATACGTGTAAATATAAAAGACACCTTATATGGATTAGAAGTGCTTAATAGTTTAAAAGATTATTTGGGTGCCTGTGAAATAGTTCAGGGCACTATAGATGATGTTTTTCTTAATATCACCGGAAAGAGCTTATAAAAACTTTATTAGGTATAGGTAATTGCAAAAGCAAAGTGAGATTTGCAAGTTTGCTTGCAATAATTCGAGCGGACACGCGAATCAAAGAAACCCGCAAAGGGTGTTTCTTCCGCTTGGGCTTATGAAGGGAACAATATTTATGTTCCTGTCATTGGAAACATAGCGCAAAACAGTGTTTTAATAACTTTAGTATTTAAACGGAGGGTAAATTATGACTTTAGTTAATCTAATAAAAAGAAATATTTTAGTTTATTCCAGAAATAAAGCAAATGTATTCTTTTCCTTATTATCTATGTTCATTATTATTGGTTTAATGGCAATATTTTTAGGAAATATGAACGCAGATAGTGTTGTGGATCTGCTAAATCAATATGGAGGGGCACGTGATGCGGCCGCAGACCAGGATCATGCAGAACAGTTGGTTTTGTTATGGACACTTGCAGGTATCATAGTGGTGAACTCTGTAACAATTACATTAACGATGGTTGGATTTATGGTAGAGGATGAGGATCAGCAGAGATTATCCAGTTTTTATGTGGCACCGGTTAATAGGGCAATCTTTGTCTTAGGTTATATTCTGGCAGCAGTTATCATGGGAATAGTGATCTGCCTTTTTACGCTGGGTGTAGGAGAATTTTATGTATGGCTTACCGGTGGTGCCCTGTTGGCAATGGAACAATTATTACAGATTTTGTTATATATTATATTAAATGTATTTATGTCAGCCAGTATGGTGTTTTTTATCGCCAATTTTGTACATAGCACCAGTGCGTTTTCCGGGCTGAGTACTATTATTGGTACCCTTGTTGGTTTTTTATCAGCCATATATCTTCCTATGGGTATGCTTCCATCCGATATCCAAAATGTGTTAAAATGTCTTCCACTGCTTCACGGCTGTTCCTTAATGAGGAATGTATTTACGGAAACAGCATTACAGACCACTTTTAAGGACTGTCCGAACCAACTTATTGATGGTTATAAGGAATATATGGGGATTACCATACATTGGGGAGATCAAATCATAGGAAGTCAATTTCAGGTGGCGTTTTTGTTAATTAGTGGTATAATTTTAATTATAATGTCTGCATTGATTCAGAGAAAACGAAATACAGTTGTCAGATAGGAGCAAACCGCCATGAAAATTATTATCGAGGATATCAATCCCGGGGATGAAGAACAGATTATTATACGTTGTAAAAATCTGGACGATACTGTTTTAAAATTGATATCGGAACTGAAAGCAGGGCAGAAGAAGCTTACCGGAATTAAAGATGGTATGATTACCATGATAGATACAAAAAATGTCTATTATTTCGAAGGGGTCGATAATAAGGTGTTTATTTACTGTAAGCAAAATGTATATGAATCAAAATTGAAATTATATGAGATAGAAGAGAACTACGAGAATTCTAACTTCTTTAGAGCTTCTAAGTCAGTAATATTAAATATTACGAAAATAAAGAGTCTTAGTCCGGCCTTTTCAGGAAGATTCGAGGCTTTGCTGTTTAACGGTGAAAAAGTGGTCATTTCAAGGCAATATGTACCCGAACTCAAGAAAAGACTTGGATTGTAAGGAGGCAGGAATATGTCATTTTTTAAAAGTATGTTACAGGTTTTTATCAATGTTACCGCTGGGAATACCATAGGAGCGGCAATCTATCTTACAGTTTTCGATCTGGATTATCAGTTTACCTACGGATTTCTCTGGCAGTTTATTGGTATTGCTGCAGTATGCGCCTTGGGAGATCTTATATTTTACTCCAGGACGGAATTAAGTAAGAAACAGATTAAATTTCGTTTTGTCTTACATTATATCTATACTAATATAATTGTGGTTGGTGGTGCTTTTATCTGCGGTTGGGTTGAACCGGGGGAAATAATTAATATTATATTCCTGTTTGGGTTAGTGTCCGTCATATATGTATATATTACAACAATAATGTTTAAAAATGATAAGAAAACAGCCGAGGATCTAAATAAGAAATTAAAAAGTATCCATCAGAATGAAGAATAAACAATCGGGGTGAGGGAATGGAGTTAAATAAGAAAATACTTACAGGTGGGTTAATTTTAATTGCATTAACTCTCACTGGAAGTATGTTTTTCATATATTATTGCAGACTTAGCGAACCGGTATTTTTACAGCATTATTATGAATGTCAACTTCCTGCCTATGATACTGATAATGGAGAAAGTATGTTTGCACTTCATTATCTTACCAACCGGTCAGATAAAAAGAAGTAACCGGTATCACTTTTAAGGAAGCACCAGAGCTTGATTTTTATGCAACAGAAAATAACCAGAGAGGCGGAATGATAGTTTGGAACAATAATGCCTTTCAACAGAAGGGAATGGTATACGGACGATATTCCTTACGTACTGTTTATGTAAATATGGTTTATGACAGCAATACAGAGAAGTTTGATAAGTCTCAGCTGTCACATGCTGTCTTTGAATTCTCTGACGGTACGCAGAGGAATGCGGATATTGGTAAAATAATATTCTACAAACAAGACCATTCGGATAGATACCTGGATTCCCGTTCCAGTTCCAGTTCTTCTGATGGTACTTCCTCTGTGTCATTTAATGTGAAATCGGATTTATTATTGATAAAAATAGACTCGCCTCTAATGAAAGAAGCAAATCGTTTGTATCAGATTAAGGTAGATGGAATTGACAGTAAGGATATTAACGGAATCCAATACAATGCCGGAAGTACGTTGAATGTTACCAGTAATCTAAAAATGTCGTTAAACAATGTTGACCAGTTTTCTTTTTTTGATATTAAGCCCTGTATTTTTTTTAAAACTCCCGAGGGAAATACTGATACCGTAAGGTTATATAATTTTGAATATAATACTATGATTCAGAATTTTACTTGGATACAGATCTATAAATACTTAGCAGGAAAGGGGAAGTTCTAAATGTCTCGGGGATATAAAACTATTTTTTGGGGGATTGTTTTTATCAGTTTTCATATTAACCTTGGAAGCTTTCAGATACTGCCTAACTTCATCGGGTGGGCTATGGTTGTCAGCGGAATAAATCAATTGAGAACTATTTATAACAGTGCTAGATTTGAAAAGGCCTCAGTTATAGCGCTTATAGCAGTATTTCATTCCATTATCAGTTTATTGGTAACGTTTCGGTACCCATATGCGGATAATTCCTCCCCATTTATGATGTTTTGGATTATCCTCATAAGTATATTGGAGATATTAATAGAGTACTTTATTATTCATGGTTCCGCAGAGTATTTATACGATGGGGATGATATGGAAACCGCAGATAATCTTGTAAAACTATTTCAATGGTATCTTATTATCTATTTTTTAAATACTATTTTAGTATGTATCTCATTCACACTTTATAACAATTCCCTAACCGCATCAGCCGCTGTGATAGGAATGGTTTTAAGAGTCTGGTTTTTAGCACTAATCAGTAGGCTTAAGAAGCATCAGCAGGAGGAAGAAATGACAGAAAATCAAGAACAGTAAATAAATTCGAAGGTTTAAGATAGAAATAAAGAAACCTGCTAATGAAAGTCAAGAACATTTTTAGTGATTTTAGAAAAGCTTATGAGCATAGTAAACAGGCTGGGTCACATGCCCAGCCTAAACTTTTTCATTATTTACTGATACGCTCTTTTACTCGTACATAATTAATTCTTAGAAATATATCTGCAAAATACTAACTATATATAATTTTAATTTTGCAAAACCTCTCTGTAAAAGAAAAAAAATTAGTCATAGTCATTCTTGCGATTCGTTCTAAATCTTCCTCCAAAAATTTTAATCCCCAAGAAATTGTATTTATAGAAAAATTATAGTGATATCTTAAAAAATAAGCAAGTCCCAATTTACTTACATGAAATAATAAAATATAATTGCAAATCTGCCGTTAGAAAAGTTTGACTTTTTTGTATGAAATCTAGCAGAATATTTAAAAAGCAATTATCACATATTAAATATGTAACCCACCCATAACAGAATCTTAGGAGGAATTTATGAAAAACAATTATAAAGATACGTCAACTAAAAATGCATCCAACGATAGTTCTTTAAAGGAAACGACAAGTAATGACAGCAGTTTAAGGGATAGTAGTCAGGATTTCCGTAATATTGGTAGCAGCAGGAATGAAAAAATTCAAGTAATGACTCAACCAAAGATTTAGTAGATAAGAATAATTGTTAATTATTAGTATTAGTGATTTCATTATTATTTACTTCAGACTATCCTGTTAACGGATAGTCTTTTTTGGGCTCATACGAGGAAAATTCTCCCCGTCAGGGCTTGAATCTGGCAGGCCAGACTTTTTGGTATTTCCGTTTCATAGTAATTTGGTTATTCCAGCTTTAAATAGTAATATAAAATCAGTTATTCTTACCTGTTCTGTACAACATAATCCTATTAGTGGTATAATATCCGAAAGGAGTGTATTTTATGGAACAGGAAATTGATGAAATGAATAAAATTATTCATGTTATTTGCACGGAAGAAGAAAAAAGAAAGATACTGGAAGAATCATCTGCCTACTTATATGATTATGAATTTAATTTTATTATTAAAGAAGATACTGTAAACGGCAAATGAATGGTATTATTATAATTAATAAATGGGGATGCTGCAAAATGATAAACAATTTTAGTAATGACCAGAATTTGTGTTTACATTATTAATTTAACAGCATCCCCTTATTTTATTCCCTTATGAATTACAATTATTTTTGGAATACAGATAGTTATAAAGTATTCCATGTCTGATTTCATCCGTAATTATTTCAGTTAACATATTAATATGGACCCGAGGCTGCATAGCATAAAGTATTTGACGGTATTTTCTTACAGCATTCTGTTCGCCTAATAGGGCATCTCTAAGTCCGTCACAATATGATTTAGGAGGAACAAATTCTTCTGCTCTTACTTTAGGGAGCATATTTCCTGTTATATCATAGTAAATCTGCCTGAACATCCGAAAGTGATCCATTTCGTTATTTCGTATGCCGGTAATTATCTCTTTGTCTTCATCATTGGGTGCATTTTCAATTAAATAGGTATAGAATATTCGATCTTCATTTTCCCCTGATACTGCTTGCTGTATTAATGAAAGTGCATTATCCAGATTATAAGGGTATACAAATATATTCTCCTCATTTTTAGATTCTAATTCCATTTGTTTTATACGTTCATATATATTAATATTTTTAGAGTTTGGAAAAATATAGTTTTTGTAGTTCAATTTTTCTGTCTCCAATAAATCTTTTTACCATTATATGTACGTCTAATTTAATTGGTACATTAAATTTTGAAGGAAACCCATATCGTTCAGAAATTAAATCTTGTCAACAAAATTATTATTATTATTTTTAGATATTGAGTACCTTTTCAATTTCATATTGAGTGTTAATTACAAACCACAGCTGTGGTTCAAAATTCATAATTGTCCAGATAGATAAACCTTGAAGGCCGTATTCCGGTATCAGCCCTACGATTGTATTAAAACTTCTTGCATCTTTAAACCATATTATATGTAAGTCCTGTTCATTTTGAAAGTAATAGAAATAAGATGCCTGTGCAGGTTCATTAAATTGTATGGGTATACCTAAATCTGCGGCAATTCGTACAGCTCCGTCAGAAGTTATGGCATTTGCCCCTGAGACACCGGGTACATAAGGGAGCTGCCAGTCATAACCGATAGGTATAAGTCCTAAAAACATCTTTTCAGGCGGAACAATACTAACCGTATAATTTAATAAATCCCTTAATATATTTACTGGGACAAGTGAACTTGGAAAACCGTAGGTCATTCCCCATTCATAAGTAGTAAATAAAATAGCATCAACAGAAACCGCTAATTTTGAATAATCAATTTTCTCAAATTTTACTACCGGGCCTTCAATAATAGCATTTGGTGTCACCGTAACTAATACCCGATATCCTCTGGAATGTAATATATCAGCTATTTGGCTGAGATATTCAGCTATTCTGTCAATATTTTCCAGATTAATATATTCTATATAAAGATTAACTCCATAATAACCTTTACTATCCAATAAACGAACAAGATTATCTAACAATCGTTGCACAGCATCAGGATTTTTTAATATGTTATAGGCAACTTCACTGCTGCTTACTCCCTCTTCTGTAAAAGAAGATACGAACATCATAGGAGCCACGCCAAATTCTTTTGCCATCTGTATTAATTCGGAATCCTCCACCTCTATAATTTCTCCCTCAAACGTTACCCGGTGGTTAAATATAGTCAGATAAGTTAAAAAGGGAAGTGTTTTCCTTAAAATATCTCTATTTATATAATGGAATGTATAGCCACTGGTAGCAATGGTTCTGATTTTATTCGTCTGGTACCGTATAACAAGGGTTTCACCGGGATATATAAACTCTCTATCAGAAAGATAGGGATTATTTCTTAACAACTCCATCACAGAAATACCATTTTTCTCCGCAATACTTGCTAAAGTATCTCCTTCCTGGACTGTATATACCGACTCAGGGTAGACTATAACAATAGTTTGACCGATAGCCAAATTATCCGGATTGTCTATGCCATTTTCCTGTATTAGCCTGGCAGCTGGAATATTATATAAATCTGATATAGAATTAATGGTTTCTCCTGGTTGGACAACATGTATTGTCATATTTAGTCCTTTATTTCTTTTTGTTTTATTATATGTTCTTAAATAATTAATAGAATAAATAATCCATAGGATAATTAAGTTAAATGTCATAACCTCATAATAATGCCGGCAAGTCATTCCAAATCTCTTTTAATCATTGGCAGATTTTTAACAATATATATAATGTTGTTAGCTTGAATAATATTCCTTGGTTTTATATGAATTGGAATTTTGGTTTAAAACTTACTTCGGCTTGATTAAATTTATCGACATAAATAATAGTATATTTTTTTCATATGTATTAAAATAGCTTTTATAAATAAAAGGTCCATGAATGCAAGTATGATTAGTATATTATAGGAGTAAAAAATGAAAAAATTATATAAATTAATTTTAAATAGTTTAAAAGAAATGGAAACAGGATCAGCCGAATCTTATAGTAATTCATTAAATGAATTAGGCAGATGGGTATTAACATTATATAAAAATAATAAATTTAGTTTTGAAGAAGGTAATAAAATATCACAAGATCATAACATAGAAGATTTTACAGAGATGATATTATTAAAAAAAGAGTTTTCAAATTTTACAAATAGTAGTTTTGATAATCAAATAATATTTTGTCTAAACGAATTATCAGAAATATATAAAATGCATAAAATCGGATTTACACCAGATTATATGGATGTTAATATTGATAACGAATCTGTCGGCATACCGGTACTTTTAGCGAACCTTCTTATCCGTGTTTTTATAATATGCAACATTTATAAAATCGATATAGAAAAATTATTAGTACATAAGTTGAAAAATTAATAATGCGAGAAGCATAGTAATCGTTTAGATATTATTTTATTTATTGGTACTAAGTCCGATAATAGCATTGTATTAATACTCCCCCGTATTTCACACCAATTTGCAGTATATTTCTTGCAGAGCGTACGCGGAGACAATGAGCGCCATAAGGTGCTCATTGTTTTTGATACATAGCAAAAGATATGATTAGACATAGCAATTATTTTTAGAGTATAAATAATTTAATAGTATACCATGTCTAATTTCATCTGCTATTATTCCGGTTAACATGTTTATAAGAACGCGTGGCTGCATTGCATAAAGTATTTGCGGGTACTCTTGTATTGCACTATTTTCACCAAATAGTGCCGTTTTTAAACCGTCACAATAGGATAGTGGTGGATTAAATGGCTCATCGTTTCTCTGAGGTGCAGAGTGTCTCGTTATTTCATAATATATTTGCATGAATATATTGTAGTGATTTATTTCATCATTTCTAATACTAGTTATAATTTCTTTATCTTCTTCGCTAGGGGCAATCTCTATTAAATAATTGTAATAATATATATCTTCATTTTCTCCTGAAATTGCTCGCTGTATTAGTGAAAGTGCATTGTCTAAATTGTCGGGGTATCTATAAATATTATTGCGATTGTAGTATGATTCAATATCCATTCGATTCAGATTATTAGAGATCATATTATCTCCCTCCTTTCACACTAACTATTATATGACAAAATTAGACATTTTGTTCATGCTAAGAAAGTTTCAGAAATGAAATAATGTCAGGTCTCTAGACCAAGTTAATACATATCTATCCCCAGGACAAGAAGTGCTGCCCGGAGTGTGGCCGGTATCTTTATATCTGCAGCGACATTTATCTGCCGAAGAATTGGAAAAGGGAGGGAGATCACCATATCTACTAAAGTAAGAATATCCGCTACCAGTTTCGAAGAGATCTAAAAGCCAAAAGGTGATTGAGGTGCTTAAGCCAAGAATTAAGTCCTATAAGATTTCAATGAGCATCACTGGCCCATATAAAAGGACCTATATTGAAAGGAAAGGATAAAAAGATAAGGTACATAACCGGTTGGTTTCGTACCTTAATCTATATTAAGATGATAGCTAGAGTATTATTATTTTTTAAGGCTTTTACCTTCAGTGAAACCATGACCTATTTGTTTTCCGATAGTCCAATAAGTGTTGTCTATGGAATAAAATAATGGATTTACTTTCTGAGTATCTGGGAATCCATTTATTAAGCATTCTTCATTAGCATATACCTCTGTAACATGGGCAATAAATACTTCCATGTCATAAATGTTAAATACCTGTATAACCTCGCATTCCATATTAATAGGACATTCACGTATCATTGGTATTCTATTGCTACTATCGAAAAACGTATCAAAAACATCAGACTTATCAATATTACTTCCGGAAACAAGTCCACAATAATCAAATTCGGTCATTAAATTTGTAGATGGTATATTAATGCTAAATTTTTTATTGTCATAAATGCCTTTGTTAGTATAATGTGATTTGCTCGATGAAATATAAATAACAGATGGCTCAACACTTATTATCCCACAGTTACCTAAGGTAACATAATTAGGTTTTTCATCGACAATTACACCAACTAAAACAGAGGGGATCGGATACACCATAGGTAAATTTCTTATCTTAATCTTACTCATATCAGACTTCTTTGGATAAATGGGTTATTATTTTTTGGTTTTATTATACAATATACTCCATAAAGATACCAGTATAGACACCAGTTTCAAAAATCAACAGTAAATTGACGCTATCTTAACATTTTGACACGTTGACACTTTAGTGCTAAAGTTGTATAATATACTTAACAAGACAGCCGGAGGATAGTAGCACCTATCCGTCTCGGCGAAAAATCAGATTACTTTAAAATAGTCGTCCGACTTTTAGCAGAGAGCAGGACGGCTATTTTTTGTGCTTGTCATTTCTGGCAAGTGTTATTATAGCAACTATCATAATTACAAAGGTGAATAAATCACTATATGTAATGTACATAAGCACCACCCCTTTCGCAAGACTCGAAACGGATGGCGTGACCGTCCTACCGGCTACCTGGTTAAGCATATTTATGAAAGAAGAAACGGAGGAATTAAATAATATTTTTCCGGTTAAAGACGAGACACAGAACAACCAAGGACTGGCACGGATGCGAACAGCTCACCAGGCAGCAGAATATTTTAAGCAGTTGGATCCAGAAACGAGCTTTACAGAGTATCATATTAATCGCTTAATAAAAACCGGAGTGCTACCGGTATTCAAGTCCGGTAATAAAAGACTAGGTAGGTGCTTTTTGTTTATATCTATGCTACATTTGAAATATTTTTGTACTGTCCACTTTAAAGGAATCATATCATTAAGAGTGCCTTAATAATATATTAAACAGCTATAACCTTTGATTCCCAGCATTTTTTAAATGGAGCATAGGGGACTTGAACCCCTGACCCTCACACTGCCAGTGTGATGCGCTCCCAACTGCGCTAATGCCCCGAATCAGATAAAAAAACTAAATAAGTATGCAGTATTTATTTAGGATAGTTAAAAAAAATAGTTACCAGAATATTATAAAGCGGATATGAATAAATATCAATAAAAATTTTTATGAATTTATTTTCAATATTATTTAGTAGATACAAAGACCTGGTTATTTATTATTAAATCTTTTATGACAAATAAAACATCGGAAGAATCATAGAAACTATGAGTAAATTCCAGGTGTGGCAATGAGAGGTGGGTGACTGCCGGAAGCATATACAGTTATAGCATCAGCCCGCAGACTGATGTTTTAACCTTTTAGTATCGCTTTTAGGCGGATACGCTTAAATGTAGTATACGTATAATCGAACAGGGCTATTAGCTATCTGTTTTTTCCACTTCTTGCAAAGAAAAGGGTTCCGATTACCAGAAACACTACTGTTAGGAGTAGTGGGATATTCTTGTAGTTTCTCTTCTAATTTGTTAACACACTTACAACAAAATAAGACCCATGCCACAAAAAACTTGTGTCATGAGTCTTACTGTAACGTAAGCGGATAACGGGAATCGAACCCGCAACACAAGCTTGGGAAGCTAGCATTTTACCATTAAACTATATCCGCAGAATTGATTGATTAAGATCAAAGTAAGTTTCATTCATATTATAAAACTAATTTATTCCAATTTCAATTATAATTTTTATTTTTTAATCGTAATTAAAAATTAATATAAGTCTATTGTGGAATTTACATTCCATTTCCGTTATAGATATGGAAGAATTTTCAAATCACAATATCAATTACCCAATCATAAACCATTTTAATAATAATAAAGGCAAAGCAATACCACTTGCTTTGCCTTTGGATTACTTATAATAGCCAAATTTTTATGGCTATCCCCATATTGCTTTCATTTCGTCACAGTGATCTAATAATTCCTCCAGTCTGCCGATTGCTTCAATCCTTCCGTCTTTCATTACGATGATCTGGTCTGCCTGTTTTAAGGCACCCCGGCGATTGGATACAACGAGGCAGGTAGCGGGCCGGTCCTTAAACAACCGGTTCCATAGTTTGTTCTCTGTTTCAACATCCAGGGCGCTTGATATATCATCAAAAACCAACAATTCTGCTTTCCTGGCAAACATTCTTGCTACGGCAACTCTTTGAATCTGCCCCCCGGAGAGTTTTACTCCCTTAGGGCCGATTACCGTATCCAAGCCATTTTCCAGTTCTTTAATATCCTTTTCCAGTACGGCTGCATGGAGGGAATTATTAATATCAACGGCTTCTTCCTGTAGTCCAAACAGGATATTATTTTTTATACTGTCACTGACCAGATTTGGAATCTGTGGGGTGTAGGCACAGTAAGGGGATATAAAAAATTCTGCCGGGTTTGTTACGGTTTTTCCATTCCATTTGATATTTCCGCCATCAGAAGGTAAGAGTCCAAGTAATACTTTTATTAAAGTAGATTTACCTGAGCCAATACGCCCAGTAATTACAGTAAATGAACCTTTTTTTAACCTAAAATGAATATCTTCAATACCGTTTCCGGAGGTTTTATATTGATAAGAAAGGCCCTCAACGGAGATATCAGTTAGATCCTCTGCACTGAATTTTTCACTTATATTTATATTATCCTTAGTATCTTTATTCCCGGATTTTAAATGCAGGTCATTGTGCTCTACTGCATTATACAGGTTATCTTCCTGCATAACTTCCGCAATTCTTAAAAATGAAACCTTTGCCTGCCGGTTATTGGCGATAAATCCGCCAAAGAAGCTGGTAAAATCAGAAATAAAATTTAGATAATAAATAAACAAGGATAATTCACCAATTGTCATATCACCGTTTTTCATGGAACCGGCAGCCAGAAGAAGGATAAATCCTGTACCGATACTTACGGTATTGTAAAAGATGGAATGGAGGGATTGTGTTAATAGAGTATCCTTTAACATCATTTTATGTCTTTGACGGTTTAGTTTTTCCAGATAGCGGACAACATTTTCTTCTTCCCCGGCTACCTTAATAGCCTGTACCGCAGAAAATATCTCACCCATAGCCCCGGTAACAAGCCCGGTGGCCTCCCTGGAAGCTACCCTGTATTTCTGCAGTTTTGACCTGAGTACCTGGACAATTCCAACTACCGCAACTAAAGGCGTAAATACAAACAGTGTTATTTTAGCATTAATGCTTACCATGATGGTGACAGCAACAATTACAAATACTACATTTCCGATAAAATCAAGAGTCCAGCTGATGGAATCCTCTATGGTTCTTGCATCATCCCGAAAACAGTTTAATGCCTCGCCCTGAGAACAGGGAATGGAACTTGCGCCCGGTTTTTTCAGAATACTCTCAAACATATTTCTTCTGAGTAATGCACTCATGTTAAAGCGGTGTTTATTATCAACCATAGCTCCCCACCTGATATTAATCATTCTGCCTATGGTATAGACAGAAGTGAGAGCTATAATACTGAAAAGATTTATTGTAAAATTTTCACCCGGTTTTAAGATATTAAAAAATTGTTTAAATAAAAGCCCTAATAGTAAAGGTTCAACATGAATGCAGGACCAGAGAATACAATTGAGGGTATATAACCCGGATTTGTAGGTCATCATTTTCCAGAATAAGGGGAAGATAGCTGTTTTCTTGGCAGACTCCTGCCTGTTTAAATCGTTTATAATAGTTGCATTCACTATACCAACACCTCCTCTATGCCATACTTTAATAATTCATTTAACTTAGAATCTTTCTTTTGTAAAAGCTCTTCTCTTTTCCCGTATTCTAATATACTGCCCCCGTCCAGTATAAGGATATCATCAGCCCTTTCCACTGTGCCAAGTCTATGGGCGATAATAATACAGGCCCGGCCGTCCATTAGTTTTGATAATGCCTGGTCTGCCAGCTTTTCTGTGATAGGGTCAAGCCTGGCGGAGGCTTCATCCAAAATAACCAGCTTAGGATTTTTTAAAAAGATACGGACTAAAGTTAAAAGCTGTGCTTCACCGGATGACATTCCTCCCCCTGATTGAATCATGGTATCAAGGCCGTTGCTAAGGTTTTCATACCAGTCTTTTAAACCCATTTCATAAATTGTTCTAATGATTAAGGAATCCTCTACGGCAGGATTAAAAAAGGTTATGTTGTCTCTGACACTTGCATGGAATAGCTGTACCTCCTGGGTAACATAAGCAATATTTTCTCTCAGCTCTTTCAGACTGATACGCTTAAGGGGTTTATCACCTAGATAAATAAGTCCGGACTTAGGATCATAGAATCTTACGATAAGTCTTGCCAGAGTAGTTTTACCGCATCCGGTATGCCCGAGAATCCCAAGGATTTTACCGGCAGGGAGTTCAAAGGATATATTTTTTAGTACCGGTATATTTTCCTCATATTCAAAGGACACTTGCTCCAATTTCAAGGAAATATTATCTTTATTTTTATTCTTAATAAATTCATTTATTTTATTACCTGCAGTGAACTGCTCCATTGAATTTACTGAGAATTCTCCTGGGAAATCCTCCCTGTTATCCACCGTAGTTTTAAGTTTTGATTTCATTTGTAATAATTCTTCCATACGGATAATGCTTGCGGAAGCTTTTTGTATATCTAACAGCTGTTCCCTTAATTGCTCCAAAGGTTTTTCCAATAGCTGTATATAATTGATCATCAGATATACCATACCTAAGGATATCTTACCCGTAAACCACAAATATCCGCCTAAGGCAAATATCATAATATTTCCGATACCAAAGATACCCTCTAATGTGATCCAGATTTTATATCCGGAAAGAAAAGCTTTTAACTGTACCGGCAGCCAATTCCTTAACAGGGCATAAAACCGGTTCATGACATAGCTCCTGGCGCCATTCGTCTGAATATCTTCCGTACAGCCGATATGTTCTCCTAAAAAGCCATAGAATTGTGCATTGATTTCCCGTTCCTTACCAAAGTTATAGGAAGCACCTTTCTGGGTTTTCCACATCACTGCTAAGGCTAGAAACAGAAAGAGGATAAATGCAATACCTACAGCCGTATTTTGGATCATCAGAATGATAAGGATACCGGCCATTAAAAAGATGTTATTAATAAAGCTTACAAATAATTTGGAGAAGAAATTAAACAAAGCTGTAACGTCTCCATCAATCCTTTCAACGATTTCCCCGGACTGGTGCTCCTTAAAAAAAGTCATATCAAGTCCCAGGCAATGTTTCACCAGGTCAAGGCGAAGGGAATTCGTTGCCCTCCATCCAATGTTCTGGCTGAAATAAGTAGATGCGACTGCCAGAACCTGCTGTATCAAAGCCGACAATATAAATAATCCGGCTGCCAGAAACAGTGTATCCATTGGCTTTTGTTTCCCGATCCCATCAATGAAAAAGCTTACAATCTGAGGGTTTATCAACTGGATTATAATACTGCCTCCCATAATGAAAGCCAGTGTAACCAGCTGCAGTTTGCTGTTTTTTAAATACTTTGATAATAATTTGGTATAACTTTGTATGGATTTTTTCATAAATACTTCTCCTCATTTTATATATAGTAATCCAGATAATTGCGAAACTCTGAAGAAAAGCCGATATTCTCAATCGGTCCTCTGCAAATAAAAAAGCCACAGGATCTTTTACCTGTGGCTTTCATTTAGCTATTCGTCAGCAAAAACTAAAAATAAGAATTTGTTATTACAGACATGTATCGGCTAAATCAATATAGTAATAAAAAACCGCAGGATAAGCATACCCTGCGGTGAATTATATCTATGTTAAATAAAATACGACTTATCTATACATAGGCGGGTCATGCTGCTGTTATTTTGTTGGTTTCTTTTCAGTATTAAAATAAACATTACCTGACCTCCTTTACAAATTTATGTTACTGTATTAAGGTAACATTCTTTCAATAAATATGCAAGTAAAAGTTGGAATAAAACTAAAATTTTGTTAAATATAACCAAATTAGCAAGCTTACTTGTAATAATTCCAACGGACACGCGAACCGAGAAACTCGCAAAGAGTGTTTCTTCCGGTTTACTTTAATACAGTTACAAATCCTATAATCTATTGGATATCCAAACTAAGTGCTTATCTATGAACATTGCAAGGCGTACCCTGCCTGGAATAGAACGGTCTTGTATATTTTTTATATTTTATGATCCATTTTTGATTTTTATTTTTTATTTTCCATTCCAATTACTCTTGACATTTGTGATTATATACGATAAAATACGTTTGACATTACAGGTGACAAGACAGCTATATTGACTGTAAACGGATTACGCAGACAAGCTGTTCTTAAAATCAAGAATAAATAGTCAGGGGGTTTTTTTATGAATCAGAAAAACAAATTACAATTAATGACCATATCAGCATTACTCAGTGCGATCGGAATTCTTATTCCTATGTTTGCACCTAAGATAGTCTTGGAGCCTGCATCCTATACATTGGCAAGCCATGTACCGGTATTTATCGCTATGTTCATATCACCTTATGTGGCAATTGCAGTTGCGTTAATCAGCGGCTTAGGATTTTTAATGTCAGGTTTTCCCATTGTTATCGTGCTTCGTGCTTTAAGTCATATTGTATTTGCTGCCGTTGGAGCACTTATGTTAAAGAAAAACGGGAATCTGCTTAGTTCTCCTAAAAATACCGCCTTATTCGGTTTATTCGTATCATTAATTCATGCGGTTATGGAAGTAGGGGTAGTAACTTTCTTTTATTGGGGAAGCGGTATGACAAGTGCATATTACGAAAAAGGTTATCTTCTTGCTGTTATAGGGCTTGTAGGATTAGGTACTGTGATCCACAGTATGATTGATTTTGCCATTGCATTATTTGTATGGAATCCGCTTCAGCAAATCATATCCGTACCGGCCAGTGTAAGAAAAGTTCGCAGCAGATAAGTAACTATGAATACTTGGATATAAAAAACACCTCGGGGCATATAGCATAAAGCTAACTTAACGAGGTGTTTTATACGTTACTAAGTTTTCTATCTATTTTTTAGCTTATTTTCACAGTTTTCTTTTCAGTTGAAAAGTATATAATGATAAATCCGATAACGGTAGCTATAGTTCCTAACATTAACATGTCGGATACACCCAAGGTATCCAGTATCTTTCCGCCGGTGATATTAGCAGTGGATCCTGCAATTCCGGCGAGGGCTACACCAAGCATAGCCTGACCTTTTACTTTATCGTGGTCATCCATAATGGAATTAACATAATAAACGGATGCAGGTGTAAATATGGCATATGACAGGAGCTGGCATCCTTGGGATAAGTGAATCATAAAAACGTTTGGAGCCATCCAGGTTACAATTGCTTTAATTACAAAGAAAAAGGCGGATATGGTAACCAGTTTATTCGATTTCACCTTTTTTACAATATAGGTAAACCCGGCCATGGCAGGTAATTCCAGAGCTGCGGCTATGGATAAGGAGATTCCCATATCCGTACTGTTACCGCCGACATTTTCAATTATGTTAATCAGGTAAGTATTGATTAAACTATGGGAATAGTAAATCATGGCGGTACCTAATAAGAAGAAAATAAACCTTTTATATTTTATAAAAAAAGTTAATATACCGGTGGGGGCATTTTCCTGTTTCTCTGTATTACCCTGAGTCAGAGAAACTTTCGACCCGGGGTCTAAATCGGTTGAGAGCGATTCCGGTATATCTACTTTAAATAGAAAAGCAGATAAGATGGTAAATGAATAACAGATTAAAAATATGGATATTAATATACCCGCACCAAAGCGGTTGACAAAATAACCTAATAAATAGGACATAACCGCAAAAGCAATGGAACCGATTCCTCTCGCAAGTCCGTAATTCATAGGAATACCCTTATCTAAATAATATAACGCCATGGAATTAAACAATGGGTTTATAGTAAAGGTAATTGCATTTATGGAAATATAGATAACGGATATTAACAAAAAGGATCCCGGTAATATGTATAAGAGGAAAGCCAATATAAAAACCACAAACATAAGCACTATAACAATATGCCGCAGGGAGATTTTTTTTGTTTTATCTGCAAAAGCACCGACCAAAGGCTGAATTAGGATGGATAAGATGGCAGCCAATGCAAGTACTATACCCACCTGTACATTATTAAAATTTTTGGAGTGCAGATAAACAGCAGCAAAGCTGTATATGGCACACTGGCAGACCCAGTAAGTACTTTGTAAAAAGGCATAGCGTATCGTTAATTGTTTTGCTAAATTTTCCATGTGTTCTCCTATGATAGCTAAAGTATTAGATATGATAAAATATTTTAAATTATTATTAAATATTATAAGATACGAAATACAGTTTAACTTTTTTTAAAAAATTTAGCAAGATTATTTTTTCATAATATTTGTGTACAATAATCACATTTTTTCTATTTGCAATAACTGTTCCTTTAGCTTTAAACCGCCGGCATATCCCACAAGCTTACCATTTGCTCCAATAACGCGGTGGCAGGGGATAAATATGGCGATAGGATTCCTGTTATTAGCCATACCTACGGCACGGCAGGCCCTCGGATTTCCGGCGGCTATTGCAACCTCTTTGTAACTTAACGTTTTGCCGTAAGGTATAGATTTAAGGACTTCCCATACTTTTTTCTGAAAATCCGTGCCTTCCGGAAGCAGATTTAACTGAAAGGAAGTACGACTCCCTGATAAATATTCCCTTAATTGTTTTGCAGCTTCTGCTAAAAGGGCAGTTTCTTTAATTTCGGTTCCATCCGGGATTTTTTCATCAGAAAAGGTAAGGTTCGTAATTCCCTCTCCGTTTTCCGTGATTCCTATTTTACCGATACTGGTCTCATAAAAATAAGTATTTGTCATATAGAATTCCTCCTCAATTGGCATTCATTGATAACCATCTTGCAACCCCGTCTTCGGTATTGCTGTCTATAATATAGTTTGCAGCTGCTTTTAATTCATCCTTTGCATTCTTTACCGCGCAGGTTATATCACATGCCTTAAATAAAGGCAGATCATTTAAGTTATCCCCAAACCCTACAATTGTTTCATAATGGTATTTGTTTCTTAAGTATCGTACGGCATTATATTTGGTTGCAGCTTTGCTGAATATCTCCAGATACCATAATTCTTCCTCTGAGTAGATATCTTTATAATAAGCCATTGCAATTCCGGGACAGGATTTTAACTGCTCATAGGCAGGTTCCAGATTTTTTTGTCTGTCCAGCAGGGCAAGATAAATAATATGTTCCGGACTTACAAGGGAGAAATCGGATACCTGTGTAAAGGGCTTTTGGTATTTCCTGACCCGTTCTTCATAAAAATCCCTCTGGGCTTTATGATCCAATCTCTCATAATAAGTCGTCTGGGTATCCTGTTTTATTTCATACAAGAATCCGGTTAAGTGGTATTGTTTCAACGTACTTATAATAAAAGTGAGGCTTTCTTCAGGTAAATACTCTATATTAATATAAGTCTTATTGTTAAAATCATAGATAAGTACTCCGTTCATCAGGATTACCGGCAGGTTTAAATGAATTCCTTTCAGGATACCATTAACCGTAGCCGCACTTCTGGCTGTAGCGATGGTAAACTTCATCCCTTTATTTATTAACTCGTTTAAAGTATTGCGGGTGTACTCTGAAAGTTCTGCTTCTTTATTTAATAACGTACCATCTAAATCAGAGATATATAATGTATTCATATCAAGGGTACCTTTCTATTTTAAGTATTTAATATATGAGGGGTATTATAACTGATCGGAAGTTGCTTTTTACAATTCCGATAAAAAGCAGTGCATTTCCGTCATACATCTGATTCCGGAAACGTGATTGTAGTTCCTGAAATATAAATATCTATTATTATGGTATTTACTTTTTAGTATACTAAAGAGTTTTAATGACGTCAATGGAAACGCATATACCTGAAAAGCCCATTTTATAATAGAAAAATAATAAAGGGTCTGCTTGCTTTTTTTCCAGTTAGCATATAAAATAAGATAAAATATAATAGGGTTGTAAAATTCAGGGAGGTTTTTTTGTGGAGAAGATTGTCATCGAAATGAAGCAATCGAAAACGATAAAACTAATGTCTATTGGATTTTTGTTATTACTGCTTTCAATTTTTATATGGATATTAGGAATGAGAGAAAAGAAAATATTATTATGGCTGACAGGATTATTATCAATGCTACTGTCCTGTACCGGTTTTTTAATCTATTTAGGGCGGGCTTTGCAAAGGAAACCCTTACTAACGATCACATTTGACGGTATCATTGACAGTTCATCCGTTAATTCTGTGGGTTATATACCGTTTCAGGATATCGAACGGTTTTGTATCGTTAACAATAGCGGACAAAAAGTAATCGGTGTTATACCGAAAGACGAAAAATATTTTACGGATAAATTATCGCCAATAAAACAACGGCTGGCTAAAAATAATATGGATAACCAGACTCCCCCTTTTACAATCAGGGTGGATAAAGCAAAGGATATGTCCTTAGAGGATATCTATACTTTACTTACCAAAAGGCTGAGTGATTACAGCAGTCTTTATGATTAAGAAAATAATATTTATTATTTAAGTGTAAAATTTTACCGGTAGGTACAGTATATCAGAAGGAAGCACTGCACAGAAAGGAATATTATAATTGGAACAATATATCTTATTTGACTTGGACGGAACCATAACGAATCCGAAAGAAGGAATTACGAAATCCATTCAGTATGCATTACGCCGTATGGGAATCGAAGTGGAGGACCTGGATTCCTTATGTAAACATATCGGCCCTCCCTTAAAGTTTGGATTTATGGATTTCTGGGGGTTTAGTGAAGAGGAGGCAGAACACTGCGTTGACCTGTACCGGGAATATTATTCCGTTACCGGTATCTATCAAAATTATGAGTACGAGGGAATAAAAGAATTATGTGAAAGTTTATCAAATGCAGGGAAAACGCTCATAATGGCTACTTCTAAACCGGAAAAATTTGCAAGGATAATAATGGAACATTTCCGCCTGGATACTTATTTTCATGATATCTGCGGTGCAAGTATGGATAATAAGCGCTGTAAAAAAGGTGATGTTATCCGTTATGCACTGGATAAGAATAATATAACTGACCTGGATCAGGTCGTCATGGTAGGGGACCGTCTTCATGATATTGAGGGGGCCAGGGAAAATAAGATCGATTCTATCGGTGTTTTGTATGGATTCGGAAGCAGAGAGGAATTAGTGAATGCCGGTGCAGGTAAGATAGCGGAAACAGTTGACGATTTAAAAGTTTTGTTACTGGAAGATTAAAAGAAGTACTTTCTGATTTTACGCCCGATAAAGGGGCAGATAGGAGCTGTATATGAAATTAATATCATGGAATGTAAATGGATTAAGAGCATGTTTAACCAAGGGCTTTGAAGATTTCTTCCGTCAGATCGATGCGGATGTGTTTTGCATACAGGAGACAAAAATGCAGCGGGAACAGGCTGACTTAAATTTACCGGGATATACCCAGTATTGGAACAGTGCAGTAAAGAAAGGTTACTCCGGAACGGCAGTATTCACTAAGGCAGAACCTTTGTCCGTAGCTTATGATCTTGGTCTTGATAAACATAATGATGAGGGACGGTCCATTACCCTGGAATTCGAGAATTTTTACCTGGTTACAGCTTATACGCCCAATGCGCAAAGGGAATTGGCAAGAATTGATTACCGTATGGAATGGGAGGACGATTTCCGTAATTATCTGACTAAATTAGATGAGGTCAAACCCGTAATTCTGTGCGGAGATTTAAATGTAGCTCATAATGAAATAGATTTAAAAAATCCTAAATCCAATACGGGAAATGCCGGATTTTCCAAGGAAGAACGCGGCAAGATGACGGAACTGTTAAACAGCGGATTTGTGGATTCATTCCGTTATCTGTATCCCGATGTAACCGATGCTTATACCTGGTGGTCCTATATGTTCCACGCTAGAGAGAAGAATACAGGCTGGCGGATTGACTATTTTATTGTATCGGAAAAAATTAAATCAAAAATAAAGGATGCAGTTATTCATAATGAGATCCTGGGCAGCGACCATTGTCCGGTAGAACTGAATATTTCACTGAAGGAAGATTAAGCATAAGCTCGGTTTCTGATTAAAGTTTTGAGCTGCAGTTGCCTTATAGGATAGATTCCGTTCTGAAATTGTTTGAATAACATGGTATATAAATACAATAATTCTGTTTTGCAAATACTTAACTATAAATATATAGGGAAAGGAGTTTTATATGAAGATTTATGATATTACCCAGGAATTATTTACAAGTGTGGTATATCCGGGGGATGTGCCGCCTACTTTTATACGGAAATTAAATATGAAAGAGGGCGCACCCTGTAATGTAACCGTATTAAATATGTGTGCCCATAACGGTACTCATATTGATGCACCATATCATTTTTATGAGGGTGCAAGAAGTATTGAACAGCTGGATTTAACGAAATGCATCGGCAATTGCAGTGTGGTTCAATTTGAAAAGCAGCCAGATGTGGAACAAATGGAGCAGGTACTTCAAAAATGTGAAAAAAGATTATTATTAAAGGGAAACGTCGTTGTTACCATTGAACTTGCTAAATTAATGAATGAATATAACCTGGAACTGATTGGAATTGAAGGTCAAAGTGTAGGACCGGCAGAAGCACCAAGAGAAGTTCATCTTGAATTACTAGGCAAGGAGGTAGTAGTTTTAGAGGGTGTAAGATTGAATGAGGTGGAGGAAGGTAATTACTTCTTATCTGCCGCACCGGTTAAATTAGGCGGAAGTGACGGTGCACCCTGCAGGGCGGTACTGATAGAATTTTAGTAATAGACTGGAGCTAAATTATTATGGATACAATGGAGTATATCATTAAGACACTGGAAACTTTAGTTAATATACCCAGCCCGTCAGGTTATACAAACAATGTTATGGAATTTGTTAAAAATCAGGCGAAGGGATATGGGTTTAAATGCGAAAGCAGCAGAAAAGGCGGATTGGTTATATCCGTTAACGGTTTAGAGAATGAAACATTAGGATTATCCGCACATGTGGATACATTAGGTGCCATGGTTCGTTCCATATCAAGGGAGGGAATGCTCCGGTTTACTATGGTAGGCGGTTATACCATGCAGAGTATAGAGGGCTGTTATTGTAAGATTCATACCAGGGATGGGAAAGTATATACCGGTACCATATTATCAAAAAGTCCTTCCGTACATAGCTATGACGATGCCAGAACTTTGGATCGTAATGAAAGGAATATGGAAATCCGCATCGATGAAGTAATAAAGAACAAGGAAGATGTTATAAAATTGGGAATTAACAGCGGCGATTATGTTAGCTTTGATGCCGGTTTTGAATATACGGAAAAAGGTTTTATTAAATCCAGGCATTTGGATGATAAAGCTTCCGTAGCTGTTTTATTGGGACTGCTTAAGGATATCTCGGAGGGAGAGCTAAAACCGAAAAGAAATCTGAAACTTCTGATTAGTAATTATGAAGAAGTAGGTTTTGGTGCCAGTTGGATTCCGGAGGATATTACGGAGTTTATAGCAGTTGATATGGGAGCTATCGGTGATGATTTAAACGGGTCGGAATATGCGGTTTCCATCTGCGCCAAGGACTCTTCCGGTCCATATGACTATGATTTGACTACCAGCCTGATTAACCTGGCAAAAGAAAATCATATTGATTATGCAGTAGATGTTTTCCCACACTACGGCTCTGATGTATCAGCAGCAATCCGCGGGGGTTTTAATATAAAAGGAGCGTTAATCGGACAGGGTATCCATGCTTCCCATGGAATGGAGAGAACTCATAGAAATTCAATGGAAAATACATTAAAATTATTAAGGGCTTATATCCTGTAGTTTACTGATATAACCTGGTTCAGAAAGTCAGAAGCAAGTACCTATAATTATTATTTATGAAATGCTCCCTGTATTTGGGAGCATTTTATTGTTTGTTACTGAAGTAACAGAGTGAAAGTACCAAAAGACGGCAAGACTGAATCCTTGCTAATACAAATCACAATAATACATTTCGGATATCATGGTTCCGTCATTAATTAAGGATTGGTAAGTTCTAAAAATATCTATAATTCCGAACCCCCAATCAGGATTCGGGTATTCCATATCGGGATTTCTTCTTGCACCCTGAATTAATAAACGTTTCACTAAAGTACTATTCATAGCCGTATAATTACCTCTTACAATTCCCCATTCCAGCAACATTGCAACAACTCCGGCTGCATGGGCAGCAGCTAGACTTGAACCTGTGGCATTAACAAATTGATGGTTGATTGTTGGGCATAAAATATCAACCCCCGGAGCAGCTAAATCCGGTTTGGGATAATTCAGTACCGTATATCCCCTGCTGGCATTATTAGACAGGCTTTGATCAACATAGTTATAAGCAGTAATACAAATAGGTCCTTCAGAATTACCGGGTGTGGTAATCGTCGTTTCATTATTGGAATTTAAAAAGAATGTACCAGGTGTCATCAAGCTTTCGATAGGCATCCATATATGATATCTTAAGGGCAGATCACTGTTTTGCTCATACACCAGGAACTTCCATACTCCCGGCATTGGATTATGAAAACGAAAAAGAATAAATTGTTTATTTATAGTAGCTTCTTTTGAATTGATATCCACTGTTATTACCGTACTATCGTGAGTCAGATACAGTGTATGTTTTAAGGTTGGAGGGATTCTTGATATAAATTCCCCCGTGGGAGTAAAGATATCTATCCAGAAATTATTGGGAGAAACCCCCAAAATTCCATAGAAAAACCGGATACATCATTGGCTACAATAAATTCAACATTATCCGGATTCATATTAGGTTTTCTTTCTCCAAAATAATGATGCCCGGTATTTCCTTCATTTCCTGCAGATACAATAACAGCTGTTCTTGGATTTTCACAGATTGAGGATAAGTACTGGCTTAACATACCGCTTCCGCCATGATCGCCTCCTGAAGAACCCAACCCAATACAAATAGCGATGGGACGCTTCAGTCTTTCGGCGACTTGTGTTAAATATTTTACACCTAAAATAATATCATTTTCCTGATAACAGATAGCTTCCTCAGGAATGGCTAAAAACGTTTTAAGATACGGTTTTGCAGGTTTTAATTTAACAATAACTAAATCTGCGCTGGGAACAACACCTATAAACCCGTATTCTTCTACCGGTGTCCCTGCCGCAACGCCGGCAAGCATAGTTCCGTGTCCATTTTCGTCCGTGCTTGGTACAATGGCGAGGGGATTGTCACTTTTTATAGCCTGATTAATTAAATTACGGTTATATTCTGTTCCATAAAAAAATCCTTCCGGATAATGGTTCGCACTGTCTATGGTTTGATCCCATAAAGAAATTATTCTGGTAGTATTGTCTATGTTTTTAAATGCGGGATGGGTATATTCGATACCGGTATCTACAAATCCGATCAGAATACCTCTGCCTCTTAACAATAAGTCGGGAATGTTCCTTATTTTGTCAATTCCTGTGGAATTATATCCGGGAGCAGATAATAAACCGTAACAACCAGGAAGAGCCGAATAACCATATTTTGAAATACTATCCGGTGTCATATTACTTACAGGCATATGGATAACCGCATACTTTTTATTTATATAATTAACAGAGCTATTTGGAAAAGCTGCAAAACGAGTAACATCATTATTGTATTCTATTAAAAAATCAGCATAGGCATTGCTTATTATCTTATATTTTTCCTCATCACTCATATATTTTTACCCTATATCTATCTTTATTATCATATATGATATTTTGGTAAAAATGTGTCAAATACATACTCAATTCTGGAAACTAGTTCGGTAACCACAGATCTGACTGCGGTATTATTATCATTTTTCCCGTTTTTAATATACAACCCCAAAAATCACAAAGAATAGCGTCTTCTGCTATCTTTTTGCAGGTTTTTAAAAGGAAAATCAGTATTTTGAAGGTGAAATTGCTATTTTTCAAAGACGTAAGCAAATTCTCCTCAGTTTACACCCTGCAAAACGCATACTAAAATGAGAGCATGACAGAACAAGAGGAGGTGTTTAAGTTTTGAAGAGAAAAGGAACAGATAGAACAGGAGTAGTTACGACAAAAGAAAAAATTACTGTGCATTATAACAATAAGAAAAAAGTAAGCCTGCTTCAGGATATTGCAAGAAATAAGTTTTCTTATATCATCGCGTTGCCGGCACTCCTTTATGTATTTATATTCAGCTATATGGCATATCCGTATATGCTGATTGCCTTTCAACGGTATGATTATAGGAACAATTCTATTTTTGATATTATATTCAGAGCTAAGTGGGTGGGATTTAACAACTTTAAATTTTTCTTCCAGTCACAAAATGCTTTCCGTGTTACTTATAATACAATTTATTTAAATGTATTATTTATACTAACAGGAACCATAATGGCAGTGGTATTGGCTCTTCTGCTGAATGAACTTCGCTGTAAATGGTTTGTTAAGACAACACAGTCGGTTATGTTGTTTCCTAGTTATATATCCTGGATTATGGTCAGTTATATTTTAATCAGCTTATTCTCTACGGAGTATGGTTTGGTGAATTCTATCTTAAAATCAATCGGAATGGAGACAGTGAACTGGTATACCAATCCGGATGTATGGCCGGTTATTCTTGTATTCATGCGAATCTGGAAAGGCGCCGGTATGAGTGCCATAATCTTTCTGGCTTCCATTACGGGTATTGATGATTCTTTATATGAAGCGGCTTCCATTGATGGAGCCGGACGTTTACATAAGGTATTTCGGATTACCATTCCTTTAATTATGCCAACCATTATTATTATGACATTATTATCGTTGGGCAAAATCATGTATGGTGATTTTGGTATGATATATGCTTTAGTCGGAGATAATGGTACGCTATATAAAACTACGGATATTATTGATACCTATATATTCCGTTCCATGCGGCAGGTAGGGGATATGTCCCAGTCCACGGCAATCGGATTGTTCCAGTCTGGCATCGGATTTATTATGGTTTACGGTTCTAACTGGCTGACCAGAAAGTTTTATCCGGATGGTGCGTTATATTAAAGAAGATAGCCATTCTGATGCGGTATTTGATACTCGAATTCTAGTTAAAGATAATAGGTAATTGCGAAACTATCTAGTTTTCCGAATATACCATACAATTGATACAATTTCATAGCTTCAGTTGCCCTATGGGCAAGATTCAGCTCTGAAATTGTATTAATTGCATGGTATATCGATACAATAGTGGAGTTTCACAATTACCTAAGTTAAAGATAAAAAAGAAAGGAGGCAGAAAATTGAAAAGAAATATAAAACAAAAAAAGAAAACCATGGTGGTAACTATGAAAAAAAGGTTTACCTGGTCTTATTTTTTCATTGGGGGAGTCATTTTGGTATTTGCACTGATTTGTCTGCTACCCATGGTATTAACCTTTATGGTTTCTATAACGGATGAGACCTCCATAACCCGGAACGGATACAGCTTTTTCCCGAAAAAGTTATCCTTGTATGCTTATAAGCTTATATTCCAGGGTGGTTCCGATGTAATACGGAGTTATTTCATATCCATCTTCGTAACAGTAGTGGGAACCTTACTTGCAATTGTAATTACGGGACTTGCGGCTTACACTTTGGCAAATAAAAAAGTAAAATACCGAAACTTACTTGGAATGTATTTCTTTATACCGATGGTATTTGGATCCGGAATCGTTCCCTGGTATTTAATCTGCGATATGCTGCATCTGCGTAATAATTTATTGGCGCTGATTATTCCAGGATTGTTGTTTAACACGTTTAATATGTTTTTAGTCCGGAATTTTATGAGCTCATTACCGGATTCCTTAAGGGAATCGGCTACCATAGACGGCGCAAATGATATGGTCATTGCACTAAAAATATATTTTCCGTTAACGGTTCCGGCACTGGCTACGGTAGGATTGTTTTACGGACTTGGTTACTGGAATGACTGGTGGAATGCGGTTATGTTAGTGGATAACGAAAAGTTATATCCCGTACAGTACTTACTGCTGCAGCTAAAATCACAAATCAGCATGTTAAAGGATTTACAGTATTTAAGCGGGACTTCATCAGCGGTTGCTCCGGCGGAATCCCTTAAGATGGCAACGGCGATAGTAACCATAGGTCCCATCGTACTTTTATATCCATTTTTACAAAAGTATTATGTAAAAGGTTTGGTAGTTGGCTCTGTTAAGGGTTAATTATAGAATCTAAAGTAATTGCAAAACTATAAAATTTTATGAAAATATGTCATACAAATCATACGAATTTCATAGCTTCAGTTGCCCTTTTGGCAAGATTCCAGCTCTAAAATTGTATTATTTGCATGGTATGATGCCGGGGTCAAAAGCCCCAATTAAGGGTTTTGAATGAATACGAGCGTATATATATTCAATTCAGCTACCTTTCCCTCAAACACTATATTTTTTGCAAGCCTCTAAACGGCTCGAAAATCAAACCTGCTGGCATGATTTTTAGCCAGAGTCTTGACAAAATATATGCAGTGTTTTCGGCCGGTCGACGCCAAATCGAAGATATATACACTGTATTCATAATATCTATGATTAAAGGGCTTTTGACCCCGGCATCATGGTATATAAATACAATAATCTTGTTTCGCAATTACCTATTATAATGAATTAGGAGAGGTGTTTATGAAAAAAGGAATTGCTTTATTACTTACCGTTATGATGGTTATATCCATTCTCACAGGCTGCAGCAACAAAACTAATACGGATCCGGCAGGAGGAGAACAAACAGACGCACAGTCTACAACCGGAAGTAATACATCAAATGACAATACCGCATCGGATGAAGTGGTAAAACTGGTTTATGTTGTTCCGGGGGATGCTCCCAAGGATTTGGAGAGAGGTCTTAAAAATGTAAACGATAAATTACTGGCAGATGGTGTAGGGGTTCAGATTGAACTTCAATATATAGCCTGGGATGCCTGGGATCAGAAATTAAATATCATGCTTTCCACCGGGGAAGAATTTGATATGTTCCATGTTATGAATGACCGTGTTTCACTGGCAAATTACGCATCCAGGGGAGCCCTGGCAGATCTTACGGATTTAATAAACCAATACGGTTCGGCAATTAAAGAAAAGAATCCGGAAAGTGCAATGAAGTCCGGGCAGGTGGGAGGAAAACAATATGGTATTCCAGCATACTGGGTTGAAAGTGCATTAAATCATCAGGCATCTATCAGAACTGACATTTTAAAGAAATACAATTTGGAAGTACCTGCTACATTCGAGGAGTTAACCAGTGCTTACGAAACAGTTATGAAAAACTGGGAGGGTAACCAGAAACCTTATTTCCCTATGTGCGGAACCGAGCAGGTAGGCGGTTATTTCTTTAACAGTGATAATAACTATGTACTATATGATAAAATTTTCTATGTAAATCAGGACGGAAACGTTAAAAATTATTTTGAAACAGATGCCTTTAAAGAAAGCTGCAACAAAGCACATCTGTGGTATGAAAAAGGATTAATTAACCCGGATGTATTAACAACGACAAAGGATCAGATGGATAATCAGTTAAATTCCGGTGATTGGCTAGTTCATGCAGGTACTATCGGAGATATTACAGGCATTAAGAAAAACTACCCTGATATTACAACAGATGATTTTGTTTGGTTGGATTATGATACGAAAACACCGGAAATCCGCCCATATGGTACACGAAATATGCAGGCAGTTCCTCTATCCAGCAAACATCCGGAAGCAGCAGTTAAATTTATTAACTGGTTATATTTAAATCAGGATAATTTCGATTTATTTTTATATGGAACGGAAGGCACGGATTATAAGAAACTGGATGACAGAAATTATGAAGCGATTACAGATGCTTCATCAGGGGCAGCGCCATATTCTTTCCCAACCTGGATGATTGGTAACATTAATTTTGAATATACCAGTGCTGTTGCACCGAAGATAACCAATGACCATCTCTATAAGCTGGATGATACCGCAGTGGAAGGGGTTGCTTCCAAATTCACTTTCGACGGTTCAAAACTTCAGACTCAGCTTGCTGATGTTAATACAATTATAGCTTCTAATATAGCTCCTATGGCATCCGGTGTAGTAGACTATGATAGCTATATCGAGGAAGCGCTTAAATTATTAAAGGAAGCCGGTATTGATGATTTAGTAGCGGAATTTAGTAAACAATTAGGAGAAAACCAATAAAACACAACCGGTAACTATTCCTTAAGTACGGAAAATCTTTGGAGTATCTTCTCCAAAGATTTTTCTTGACTTGCAAATAAGTTCACCAATTGTTATATTTAATTTAGTGGATTTCGTAAAAAATAAAGGAGGAAGTATATGTCTATAAAGAGTAAGAAAAACCAATTTGAGGCGGATAAAATGAATAAAATCTATGAAAGTGTGATATTATCCTTTCATGGAGTAGAAGGATTTGACGTTTATAATTGTTCCATTCCTTTTACCTGGAGAGGAAAAGAATATATCTATGGGCGGGTTGAGAAAAGGGAAGAATGGGCCAGGTCCTGGGTTCGATTATTTGAGAAGACAGGAAGAGATGAGTATTCCCTGGTTAAAGACCATATGATTTACCAGTTGGAAGATCCGTATATTAGTATAATAAAGGGTGAAATGATATTAGGCGGTACCCATGTAAGAAAACGCAGCGGTAAAATCGATACTTATTATGGATATTTCTATAAAGGAACTGATTTAAATGACCTGGTTTATTTTACAACGGGACCGGATTATATGAAAGATATCCGTCTTGTGGAACTTCTGGATGGTAAAATCGGTGTTTTCTCAAGACCCAGAAATGAAGAAATCAAAAAGAAATATGGCTGTGATGCCATGATTGGATTTACTGTAATAGAAACTCTTGATGATCTCACAGATGAAGTGATACAAAATGCAGCGCCCATTGCCGGTATATTTGACATGGATGAATGGGGCGGCTGTAATCAGGTTTATCTGCTGGAAGATGGAAATATAGGAATCATAGGACATCAAAGTTATAAAGAAGCGGTTGAAGATGGAGAAGAATTAGCGGTTTATGTGAACGTGTCTTTTGAATTTAATCCCGTTACTTTCAAAATAAAAAATAAAAAGATTATAGGTACCAGAGCTTGTTACCCATATGCACCGGCTAAGGTTCCAAGTCTTGTGGATTGTACGTTTACTTCCGGAATTGTAATGAGGGAGGATGGCAAGGCAGATCTTTACGGAGGAATCGGTGATTCCATGGAAGGACGTATTGCAATAGATTATCCTTTTAGTGTACCGCTTAAATAACCGGTCCTGTTTGGAGGAATCAATGTGACAGAATACAATCATATCCCCGTTATTTATAAGTGTGTTAAACACGCAGATGGGAGCCTGGGTTGAGAAAGATTATTAATAAATTGCTATCTTATTCCGTATACCGGAAGACATTACTTGCATATTCCGTTAGTATACTTATAATTACCGTATTGATCCTAATTTGCACCTATAAAGTTTTTACGAATAATTTAAAAAATTATTCCACTGAGACTTCAAAACAACTTTTGAATCAGCTGGTAAGCGGTGTGGAGAATTTGAAGACAGACGTTGATAATGTTATGACAGTCATAGCAGGTGACAGCAAAGCTCTGCGTTTTTATCAGAACAAAAACGATAATAAACAGGATGACTATTATTTATTTTTAAGGCTTACGGATATAAAAAGTTATTATTCTTACATAGAAGATATAGCTGCCATTAATTTTAATAATTCCGTATGTGTTCAGGCTTTGGGGAGTAATAATGAAAACGGAGATATCGACTTTGCTTCTTCCATGATTAATAAGCAGAAATATATTGTACCCAGAACGATTAAAATATCAAAGGAATCCAAAAATGTAGTTTCATTTTTACAATACCTTCCCTACTACAATGCAGCGATAGTCATTGATGTGAATGCGGATTTGTTTCAGTACAGTATTAATAAAAACGGCAGAGAGGAACGAAACGTTTATATTATAGATTCCAATGGGAATGCAGTAACCGGCAATACGAAAGATATCATACAAAATAACCCTTTATCTGATTATTTTTACTCCATTATAACTCTTAAAAACAAAACGGAAGGATGTTTTGTTTATGACGATAAGGCAAAGAGGCAGATGGTGTTTTTTTCGAAATCTGCAGAATTTAGCTGGTGGTTTATTGACGTACAGGACTATTCCTATTTTAATAAGGCATTTCAGGATATCAGTTATCCCTTTATCGGTATATCAGCATTTTTTATCCTGATCTGTATATTAATATCCGCATTGTTTAATAAAAAGATTAAAAAACCGCTTGTTCAGCTTGTAAATAAAATCCGTAACGCGGCAGATGCGGAAGAACTGTCTGATATGGATGAACTAAGATATCTGGATATTGCTATCGCAAGAGGGAAGCAGGAAAGGTATGCTCATCAGAATTATATCCGGACACAGTTCTTACGGTGTTTATTGTTAGGGCAGCAAATGCCTGTAATGATTCCGGATCATGAATTAAGGCAGATAAGAGGGGAATATTCGGCGAATCACTTTTGTGTTTTATTAATAAAAATACAGAATTTATTACCGCTAAATGAGGCAGAACAGGAAGAAGAGTTTAAAATATACCGTTATACTATCTGTAATCTGGCAGATGAAATATTCGAAAAAAGTTTTCACTGCAAATCCGTCGACATTGGTAATGATCTGGTTGGTCTGTTATTTATGCTGGATAAAAAGGATATCTCAGAGGATTATATGTTAAGTTTCAAACAATTGAAACAATTTGCAGAGGAGATGATCCGTATTACCGTAAGCGGAAGCTTAGGCCTTATTGTAGACAGTCAAAAGGATGTATCGATCTCCTGCCAGAAAGCAAAGCAGTATCTTGAAATGAATCAGCTTATCGGAAGAGAGGAACTGATTGATTCCAACAACCAGGTAACAGCAAATTATCATGAAAAAAACAAAAAACTGGTTGAATCCATTCTGGAATATACGAATTCAAACTATAAAAATCCGGATTTATCTTTAAAAAGTGTTTCTCAGGTTTTTGGCCTGTCAACGACCTATGTTGGTAAGATATTTAAATCCATCCAAGGGGAATCCTATTCCAATTATGTTATGAATTATCGGCTGGAAAAAACGAAAGTTGCCCTTTTGGAAACAACAAAAACGATCAATGATATCGCAATTGAATTTGGATTCACCAACTCTGCTTATTATGCAACACTATTTAAAAATGCCTATGGTATGACACCAACCGTTTTTCGTAATAGTGCGGGGATAAGAATGAATTTATAGAGTTATACATCTGTCTCATAAATGAATAAATAACCGAAGAAATTACTTTCCCAATCACAGTTTCGTTAATAAGATAGCAATATATGGGTTTATGTAGTAAAATATTTTTATTTTAGTCTGTAATTATTATAGAAAATTAATAATTGGGGGAGATACATAATTAAAACGATATCATGCTGTATATGAAAATAACTTTTTGAGGCATTTGATATTTCAAATAAATATTGTTTTGATTTTGTTCCGTTTGATTTAGGAATTCCTAAGTTTTTCTTGGATGATTTAACAAAACGTCATTATTATATTTGGTACAGTATGAGTAATAAAAAAGATTAGAGTTATAAAATCATAAATATAGAAATATAAAGATAGGAGGAAATATATATGAACAGCGAAAAAATAATCGGAGTAGGTAATACAGCAACAGTTTATGAATGGGAAGAAGGTAAGGTACTTAAGCTTTTCTGCCAGGATTATCCTAAAGAAGCGGTAGAAAAAGAATTCCATAATGCAATGGCAATCAGAGATATGAATTTTACAAAGCCAAAGGCATATGAAATAATTTCTTATAAAGAAAGAATCGGGATTATATATGACAATGTGGAGGGTGAATCCCTCCTTGATTGGGTTTTAAAAACCGGTGATGTACATAAATGTGCCGTATATATGGCGGATTTACACAAAGCTATTCTTAAAAACGGGATTAATAATGTATCAAATTATAAAGATTTTTTAAAGTATTATATAACGAAAGCATTAGCAACAGATATCAATAAACGGGAAGAGGTATTGCATATGGTAGATAAGCTACCGGATGGAAATGCACTTTGCCATGGCGATTTCCATCCGGATAATATAATCCTGTCAAACGGAAGAACAAGTGTTATAGATTTTATGAACCTGTGTCATGGAACTTTTTTGTATGATGTAGCAAGAACCGTATTTTTAATGGAATATACACCTGTGCCGGCAGGAATTAATAATAAGGATGAAATATTGTATTTTAAGAAAACCTTAACTGATTTATATCTTATACAAATGAATGTTACCAGAGAAATGATACAGGATTATCTGTCAGTTATTATTATAGCAAGAAAGGGTGAATGTCCTGACGAGTAGATGAACCTTTTATATTATGATAAAATTTCAGATGTTACATTTAATATTTTGGAAATATTAAATTGAGAATTAAGAGTAACCCATAACTGGGGTGTAAAATCCATTGTGTTCCATATACTGATTCCGCTAAGGTTATACGCAATTACTATATCTAAAATGGCATGTAATGTCCTTGCATCTTTAAACCAGACAAAATGCTCTATTCCATCGTTGTAATAACGAAAGTAAGGGGTAACATAATATTCGTCGAAACCAAGATCAATTCCGATCTGGTGTGCTAAGGATAAAGCCTGGTAATTAGCTAATGCATTAACAGGAGACTCATTCTCCACATAAGGTAATTCCCAATCGTATGCTATCCGCGTATAACCTAACAAAATTTTTTCCGCAGGTATCTGTGTTATAGCATATTCGACATAACCTTTTAAAAATGGAATAGTAGTCTGTTCATAAGAATCAATATCTGCCGATGCCCATGTATATGACTGAAGAATTGCCCTGTCTACCACCTGGCCGATTTGTGAATAATATGGGTTATCATTATTTTCATCAGCATGATATCCAAAAGTATTAGGTATTAATGTAACATGTACCTGGTAACCCTCACTCTGAAGTATTTCTGCTGTTCGTATAATGAAATTGACATAGCTTTGTAAATCCTCCGGAATTACATTAGAGAAACCGAAGTTAATGCCGGAAAGCCCTTTTCCCCTTAAATAGTATATTATGTTATTAATTAATTCATTTTGTAATTCTTCATTGTTAAATATCTTGTGTGTAATACCAAAGCTTCCTCTTCCCAGTTCTGTAGCCGTTGTAATCATCATAATAGGAGCTACGCCATATTCTTTTGCTACCTGAATTATATCTGTATCATCCGGGGCTTCAATTTCAGCATACGCAGATACCCTATAGTTAGCAATTGTAATATAGGTCAGATAAGGTAATGCTTTTTTTAGTATGTTATCATCGATAAAAGAGAAACAATAAGCATTTACTTCCAACAGTTCTTCTCGTTTATCGTAGCTTATAACTAACTCTTCCCCTATATTCAAATAATCTCTTTCTGATAGAAAAGGATTATTCTGCAATAATTGAACAATAGACAAACCAGTAGCTTCAGCAATACTCTTCCAAGTATCACCTGGTTGTACCATATAGGTCTGCGTTGGATATGCCAATATAATAATTTGCCCGTTTACAATTCCGTAATCCGGAGAAATATTATTATCATGTACTATTTTTTCAACTGGTAAATTAAATTTATTTGCTATAGAGTAGACAGTATCTCCAGGCTGAACTACATAAATTTTCATTTTAATAATCCTTCAACTTAACAACTTAATAAGATAATATGAAATTTTTGAGAAAAGATGATAATAATAAATAAGCTATTATAACATAATGAAAATATTAGTTAGGATAAGTATTTATATTCAAATTTTCTAAAAATCCCTCTTGCGTAATTATATTATAGGTGTTATATTAGTTATAGAACAAGTAAAAGCGAAATAAGAATATACAAAACGAACTAAGTTAATTAGAAAGGTCGGTGCAAATTATGAATGTCAATAAATTTACGCAGAAATCCATGCAGGTTGTTCAGGATTGCGAAAAAATTGCCTTAGACTACGGACACCAGGAAATCGACCAGGAACATTTGCTATACAGCCTGATCACCGTGGAAGATAGCTTAATACAAAAATTGTTAAAAAAGATGGATATTACCATGGAGGTATTTACTGTCCAGGTGGAAGGACTTCTTAATAAAAGGCCTAAAGTATCCGGAGGACAAGTATATATCAGCAATGATTTAAATAAGGTGCTAATTTACGCGGAAAATGAAGCTAAATCCATGGGGGACGAATATGTGTCCGTGGAACATCTTTTCCTGAGTATGTTAAAACAGCCTAACAGGGAAGTGAAGGAGCTGTTCCGGAACTTCAGAATTACCAGAGAGGCTTTTCTTGGGGCGCTTCAGACGGTCAGAGGAAATCAGAAAGTAACCAGTGATAATCCGGAGGCAACTTATGACACTCTTGAAAAATACGGTTCAGACCTGGTAGAGAGGGCAAAAGCACAAAAACTAGACCCGGTTATCGGCAGGGATTCCGAAATCCGTAATGTTATTCGGATTCTGTCCAGGAAAACAAAAAACAATCCGGTATTAATCGGTGAACCGGGTGTCGGTAAAACCGCAGTAGTAGAAGGCCTGGCCCAGAGAATCGTAAGAGGAGACGTACCGGAGGGCCTGAAAGATAAAAAAATATTTGCCCTGGATATGGGGGCATTGGTTGCCGGTGCAAAATACCGCGGTGAATTTGAAGAAAGATTAAAAGCGGTATTGGAAGAAGTTAAAAACAGCGACGGGCAGATTATTTTATTTATTGACGAGCTGCATACCATAGTCGGTGCAGGAAAAACAGAAGGAGCAATGGATGCCGGAAACATGTTAAAACCTATGTTGGCCCGGGGCGAACTCCATTGTATCGGCGCAACAACCCTGAATGAATACCGGATGTATATCGAAAAAGATGCGGCCCTGGAGAGACGTTTCCAACCGGTTATGGTGGATGAGCCCACGGTTGAGGATACCATATCCATATTAAGAGGTTTAAAAGACCGCTATGAAGTATTTCATGGAGTTAAAATAACCGATGGTGCTTTAGTATCGGCAGCCATATTATCAAACCGTTATATATCCGACCGCTTTCTTCCGGATAAAGCGATCGATTTGGTGGATGAAGCCTGTGCTTTAATTAAAACGGAACTGGATTCCATGCCTACCGAACTTGACGATATACAAAGGCGTATTATGCAGATGGAAATCGAAGAGGCAGCACTGAAAAAAGAAACGGACCGTTTAAGTATGGAACGCCTTGAAGATCTTAAGAAAGAACTGGCAGAACAAAGGGAAATCTTTGCTGCGGGAAAAGCCAAATGGGACAATGAAAAAGCCGCTGTAGAAAAAGTCCAGAAGTTAAGAGAAGAGTTGGAAGCTTTAAACAACGAAATAGAAATTGCCGAGCGTAATTATGATTTAAATAAAGCGGCCGAATTAAAATACGGTAAACTGCCATCCCTAACCAGGCAGCTGTCAGAGGAAGAAGAGAAAGTTAAGAAAGAAGCCCATACTTTAGTTCATGAAAATGTAAGTGAAGATGAAATTGCGAGAATCGTATCCCGCTGGACGGGTATTCCCGTAGCGAAACTCACGGAAAGTGAAAGAAATAAAACCTTACATTTGGACGTGGAACTTCATAAAAGGGTAGTCGGGCAGGAAGAGGGAGTCAGTAAAGTCTCCGATGCTATCTTGCGTTCCAAAGCCGGAATTAAAGATCCATCAAAACCCATCGGTTCTTTTCTGTTCTTAGGACCTACCGGTGTTGGCAAAACAGAATTGGCAAAAGCATTAGCGGCATCCCTTTTTGATAATGAACAGAATATGGTACGGATTGATATGAGTGAATACATGGAGAAGTATTCTGTTTCCCGTTTAATCGGAGCGCCCCCGGGATATGTTGGATACGAAGAAGGCGGTCAGTTAACGGAGGCTGTGAGAAGAAAACCATATTCCGTCGTTTTGTTTGACGAGATAGAAAAAGCACATCCGGATGTATTCAATGTATTGCTTCAGGTATTGGATGACGGGCGAATTACAGATTCCCAGGGAAGAACCGTAGATTTTAAGAATACCATTCTTATTATGACCTCCAATATCGGATCCACCTATCTGTTGGAGGGAATTGAAGCAGACGGTAATATTTCGGAAAGATGCGAGTCTCTGGTAATGGATGATCTGAGAAATCATTTCCGTCCGGAATTTTTGAACCGTCTGGATGAGATTATTATGTTTAAACCGTTATCAAAAGAGAATATCGGGGATATTATCAGTTTACTTCTGGATGATTTAAATAAAAGGCTGTCGGATAAAGAGATTACCATAGAATTAACAGATGCCGCAAAAGCATTTATCATCGATCAGGCCTATGATCCGGTATACGGCGCAAGACCGCTTAAGAGATACCTGCAAAAACATGTGGAAACACTTAGTGCAAAACTGATTTTAAGCAATCAGATACAGGAGCAGGATACCATCCTTATTGATGTGGTAAATGGGAAACTTGAGTCAAATTTCAAGGTCAGATCCACTTTTATAAAGTAAATTCCAAACAAAGCCATCCATTCTTAAAAATTATAAGATTTGTATAATTTATAAGAATGGGATGGCTTTTTTGCACTTTCTGGGTAGAGTAAAATGCAGATTAGAGATAAAACAATTCTATACCGGCATTTTAAATATGATATCTCCAAATAAGCTTCAATTTGTAAAAATCTTCTGGATAATGTCCTCGATTTTTTCCTTTTCTATGTAGATATTATCCGGATTGTAGCGATTGATAAGATAAGTCAGGGCCTCCCTAGTCGTCAGGCATTTATCTACGCTGATAACAAAATTGTTTTCCGATTGCTCCAGTAGCTTATAATTCTTTTCCGCCCCCCAAACAGGCAGGTTCCTTTCAAACTGCATTCTCACCAAATAACCGTTTTTGTAATGTTCCTCGAAATCTGTCAGGCTACCGTCGAATAGTTTTCTCCCCTTATCAATGAGTATTAATCTGCCACAGACCGCTTCGATGTCGTCCATGTCATGCGTTGTTAGGATGATGGTTGTTTGCTTATCTCGGTTAATGTCTGCAATACAAGTGCGTAGCGTTTTTTTGCTCATCACGTCCAGTCCAATAGTAGGCTCGTCGAGATAAAGAATATCCGGGTCATGTAGCATAGAAAGTGCCAAATTCGCTTTCATCTTCTGTCCAAGACTCAACTGCCGTACAGGCTGGTTGATAAAATCGTGCATCTCCAAAATGTCCGTAAAGTATCTACGGTTGGTATTGTAGAGGTCGTCTTTTATATTATATAGTTTCTGATACAGCTCGAATGTGTCAGCTACCGGTAAATCCCAGTAAAGCTGCGAACGCTGTCCGAATACAACACCAATTTTCAGTGCGTTTTCTTTCCGGTTTTTATAGGGGATGATACCGTTGACTGTAACAGACCCGCTTGTCGGTGTTAACACGCCGGAAAGAATTTTGATAGTTGTGGATTTTCCCGCGCCGTTTGGCCCAATGTATCCGACTACTTCTCCCCTATCTATCTGAAAGGAGATATCTTCCACCGCTACTTTGGTGTAATATTTCTTCTTAAGCAGAGATTTAAGGCTTCCCATAACACCTTTTGTAGGCTCTGCGATTTTAAAATTCTTGTGTATGTGATTTACTTCAATCAGGCTCATATTTCCTCCCTTTTATGATCCAGAACTCTGGTATTTGGATAGACCATAATTCCAGATTTTAATGCTTAGTATGAACATAGCAATGCCAACAAACGGACTTACAAACGGAAGCCAAGCTGCAAACGGTGATGAAGGAGTTTTGCCCAACAAAATTAATGATGGATAAAAGTTCATGAACGCAAATGGCAGAATAAACGTTAATAAAAATTGTATGGCTATTCCGTAGATTGTGATTGGGTAATTTGTGAAACTTTTGAAATTTCCTAATATAAAATCAAACACCGGATTTTGATTGACCGTTATAAAACAAAAGCTGGACGACAAAATAAGAAATGCCGCTTGCAGCAATGCTGCACAAATCAATAGTAGTATCAGATTTACAATGGAAAACTGGGTGTCAAGATGAGATACTGAAAAAATCATGACAGAAACAGCCAAAATAGTGTGGCCGATATAGCCGAAGTTGAAGCCATTATAAATCTCGTGTAAAAACGGATTAATCGGTTTTGTAAGCGAAATATCAAATTCGCCCGTCCGGATTTTCATGGACAGACTTCTACACGGCGTAAAAAAAACTGTAGCGGCCAGAGCATAAGACAAGAGGTTGAAAGCGTATAAATACAATACCTCGTAAGAAGTCCAACCGCCCATGACATTAAAGTTTTCAATCATGATATAAAGGCTTAAAAATGTACCGCCATAGGCGATCCATTGCCCGACGACACCTGTGATGAATGAAACACGGTATGTCATCTCCTGGCGGATCGTAGATTTAGCAAATGTAAAATATATGAGAATTTTTTGGCCTATCCGCATTTTACCCTCCATTGATAGTAATACGACTTATAATTCGATTGTAAATAAGAGTACTAATAAGCCGCAAAATGACAATCCATCCCGCACCAATGAATAAAACCCGCCAAGACTCATCGATGGGTGTTCTTTGCAGGAAAAAATTGACGGGTTCAAATGAAACATACCGGAACGGCAGAAGCATACTCATTCGCTTTAGTATATCCGGATAAAACCACAGCGGGACGACCGTTCCTCCAAAAATAGTTTTAAATCCGTCCAGATACCAGCGCAGATACCATGCTCTCTGTGTAAAAAAGGCCAGCAGCCCAAAAATATATGTAAGCTCAAATATTATTAACACCCCAATCAGCAGAGAAAGCACAAACATAAGCGTATAGAAAGGACTTGGAAATGACAAGTCATGAAAGATAAATATCACAATTACAATCGGAAGTGCCGAGGTAAGCATATTATAAGTATTTATGCCCAAAGAGGAACTGAATAAATACAATCTGAAATTAATGGGACGAATAAAGTCCATGACAACAGAGCCATCCCGAATAGACGGTTCCAGTTGAGATGCAATATTGGTATCGGTAAGCATGTTAACAAATAGGTTGATAATCACATAGGAAATCATCTCATTCAGAGACACGTCCGTATGATTTCCTGTTCGAATCAGCGCACTCCATAGGCTATACTGTATTAAATACATCAAAACCGAGCTTAACAACCGAATAACCGTTGTAGACCGATAAAAGGTCATGGATTTAAATGCTTTTTTATAGAAAGCAATATATTTCATATATTATACCTCTAATTGTTATATCTATGTAATAATACACCTTTTATACTATGAATAAAGGCACATTGTACCATAATCAGAATTGATGCCTAGCCTACTCTATAATATCTATTATCGCCTGTAAATCAATTTAAAGTAACATCCATAGCAATTACATTAAATTTTATAAACTCATACTCTTCTAAAGAAAATTGGAGTGTAACCGTTCTTACATTTATATAAGATATTTTAATTTAATATTCCCGAAATAATTGGGAAAATTATTTAAACATCTACATAAAGCCATGTCATATTACATGTCAGATTACAATAATACAAATAATAAATCAAACATAGAGAATACCTATATACTTTTGAATGCTACGTTATAACATAAGACGATATAATATTGTTTTAAATTAATATACATAGTATTAAGCATATATAATATGGAATAATAATACAATGATTACTTTAATATAACAATATTTTACTTATTAATGCAGTTTATGTCAATAGGCGCATACGTCCAGAAGTGCCGAAAAGCGATTTTATTAAAGGTGTCAATTGAATTGTAATCATAAGGATTCTTCAGTACATTCCAGTTTTGAATGTTCACATGTTCCGGATCATAAGGAAGATTCTTCTGTATATGGAAAAAATGAACCTCCAGGGTAAATGATCTTCATATAGTATTTCTGCTTGAAATAAGATATAATGGAAGTGATTAAAGAATTGCAGCTTACACTGATCCGTTTAGCAACAATAGCATTGACACGGTTTTGGCCATACTGTAGTTGTAACGGACAACTTTTCGAGTGTTAGAATGAGGTACCATAGGTGTATGACTAAATTAGATGAACTGATATCCATCCTTACAAAAGAGCATGTATACATTCAAATGCACAATTATCCGGATCAGGATGCACTGGCTTCTGCTTACGGATTACAGGCTTTGCTTGAAATTAAGGGTATAAAATCTACTATTTGTTATAATGGGCAGATTGATAAGTTTAACACATTAAAAATGATTGAGCTTCTTCATATTGATATATATAATAACAAAGAATTTTCAATGGAAGCGGAAGATGAAATAATCCTGGTGGATGGTCAGATGGGTAATGTCAATATGGTTAATTTTATTGGCAGAAAAGTTGCCTGTATTGACCATCATCCCAAACAGGAGGTTTTGGAGTACCGTTTTTATGATATACGCAGTCAGATTGGAGCCTGTGCTTCGTTAATAGCAGAATATTTTGTGGAAAACAAAATTGAAATATCAATGGAAATAGCAACAGCTCTAAGTTACGGTATTAAGATGGATACGGCTAATTTATCCAGAAGGGCATCGGATTTGGATATTGATATGTTCTGCTTTCTTTATAAAAAAGCGGATAAAGATATTTTATTCGGTTTTGATAATTGCAGTTTAAGGAAAAATGACCTGATTGCCTATCAGGAAGCAATCTCGAATCTGAAACTATATGGCAGGGTCGGAATAGCCAGAATCGGTGATGACTGTTCGGAAGCGATTATCGGCAGTATTTCTGACTTTTTGTTAACGGTATCGGAAGTTGATTTTACATTGGTTTATTCTTATAGGGTGGGCGGGCTTAAGTTTTCCGTTCGCAGTGAATCAAAAACAGTGGATGCGGGAAAAGTGATTAAAGAGGCGCTGTCAGGTTTTGGCGATGGCGGAGGGCATGCCACTATGGCAGCAGGTTTCCTGCCCAACCTGAATACAAAACAGGAAATTGATGAAATGGCACATTTGATAGAACAAAGAGTCATTGAGATGGTAATAAAGAGTTAAAGGGTAATTTGAATTGTTTCAAATGTTGCAAAATTGCCGAAAATTCAGTAAATTATTAAAAGATGTATTAATTTCAGAAATTATTTGACCAAATTAAGTTTCCGTGTTATAATACGTACGGTACATTTATCTGGATTAAGCATCTGGAGCAAAGGAATAGTTTAAGAATAGTATAGTTAATACATTATATATTTAAGCTCTCTGTCCAAATTGGCCAAGAGCTTTTTTTTATCGTCTAGGAAATTTCGTCCTATACGATAAAAAATGCTCCGCGAGGATCGCACTGGGGTAGATGGAAAGATGTTGCTGGCGAAACCCACCCCAGGCAGAGTATTCCGCAAGCAGAATACATTTTGTGTAATAAGAAATTCAGAAGATTTCCTATTACATAAAAATTATGGGATTTCACTCAATAAGAGTTGATTATATTAAACTTTTGGGAACTACGATTCCCACGGCGATCGTTTTTGACGTAAATCTGGTTATAGGAGCTGAAAGTTCGTTCTTATAATAATTTTGCAGATGCTTAAGTTATGTTAACACGGATATTTAATCAAGGATTGAATGTCTGGTAACTAGGACAAAATAATAAGAGATTTAAGGAAAAAGAAAGGAACCGAAATAAACATGCAAACAACGAAATTTGAAGAATTAGGAATTATTGAACCCATATTAAGGGCAATTGTTGATATGGGCTTTGAAGAAGCATCACCGATACAAGCCAATGCGATCCCCATTATGTTATCCGGTAAGGATATTGTGGGGCAGGCACAAACAGGAACAGGTAAAACAGCAGCTTTTGGTATTCCGCTATTACAGGCAATTGATCCTAAAAATAAACATTTACAGGCGGTTGTATTAAGTCCGACGAGAGAATTGGCTATTCAGATCGCAGATGAAATCAGAAAACTTGCAACGTTTCTTCATGGAATTAAAGTACTGCCTATTTACGGAGGACAGGAAATTTCAAAACAAATACGTTCTTTAAAAGCCGGTACCCAGATTGTAATTGGTACTCCGGGCCGTGTTATGGACCATATGAGAAGAAAAACGGTAAAATTTGATGATGTAAAACTTGTGGTATTGGACGAAGCGGATGAAATGTTAAATATGGGATTTCGTGAGGACATTGAAACCATATTAAAGGATGTTCCGGAAGAAAGGCAGACGGTACTATTTTCTGCTACCATGCCAAAACCCATCATGGATATAGCAAAAACTTATCAAAAAGAAGCAGAAATCATTCGTGTTGTGAAAAAAGAATTAACCGTACCTAAGATTGAACAGTATTATTATGAAGTAAAACCGAAAAATAAAGAAGAAGTTTTATGCCGTTTAATTGATATGTACGATCCGAAATTATCCTTAGTTTTCTGTAATACCAAAAAACAGGTGGATGAACTGGTATCCGTACTTCAGGGCAGAGGATATTTTGCAGAAGGACTTCATGGTGATTTAAAACAGCAGCAGCGTGACCGTGTTATGAACAGTTTCCGTAACGGAAAAACAGATATCTTAGTAGCTACCGACGTAGCGGCAAGAGGAATTGATGTAGATGATGTGGAAGCGGTATTTAATTATGATGTACCCCAGGATGATGAATATTATGTTCACCGTATCGGCCGAACCGGTCGTGCAGGACGTACTGGACGTGCCTTTACCCTTGTAGTTGGAAAAGAAGTATATAAATTAAAGGATATCCAAAGATACTGCAAGACTAAAATTATTGCTCAGCCTATTCCTTCCATGAATGATGTAACAGCTGTAAAAGCAGAAAAGATATTGGATCGTGTCAATAATATTATCAATTCGGAAGATTTAACAAAAATGGTTGAAATTATTGAGGCCCGTGTTAATGCAGAAGACTATACTACTTTAGATATTGCGGCGGCTTTCCTTAAAATGACCATGGGTGAAGAAAATGAACAGATTGAAGAGAAAGAAAGCTATATGGATTATGGCGACACCGGTGCGGAAGCAGGTATGGTAAGGCTTTTCATTAATATCGGTAAAAAGCAGAATACAAGACCGGGAGATATCTTGGGTGCCATAGCCGGAGAAACCGGTATGCCCGGTAAATTAATCGGCTCTATTGACATGTATGACAAATATACATTTGTTGAAGTTCCGAGGGAATATGCTTCGGATGTCATTCAGGTTATGAAAGATGCGAAAATAAAAGGTAAGAGTATTAATATCGAACCGGCTAATAAAAAATGACTATAAGATCATTGCATAAAGATCGTTAATTATACATGAAAAAGGCTGAACCAATTGGTTCAGCCTTTTTCATGCAATAAAATAACGCTTTATCGCTGCCCAACAGTGCCCATTTTACATTAAAAGGATTGCGGGCGCATGGAAAACTATGGGCAGTTTCTTTTTCTTATTATTATATTAGGATTAGAGGTGCCAAAAGTTTATTCAGATCATGTTAGTATAAATTTCCATATGATTCAAAGAACTTATAGTAATGTGAGCACAGCAGTTCTTCTATAAGCATTTATATTTCTTTAAATTAAATATAAGCTGACCGGTTAAATTATAGGATTAAATCTCCGATACATATGGTAGTAAATGGCAATTTATAAAATTTATTATACTAAATATCAGTACTATAATTCAAAATAAAAAGGGGAGAATTAATCATGGATAAAATCAATGGACAAAATTATAACAAGAGTATCTATATTCAAAATACCGGGGCAAAAGAAAAGGAACAAAACAAACAGGAGGAAGTTAATAATAAGCAGGGGAAAAGCGGGGATACCATTTTTGCCGGAAACTTACAACTTGGCGAAACGGATATACTTTCCAAAAAAGATCATATGAAAAAGAATGCAATAAAAGTGTTGTTAAGTGCCTTTACCGGTGAACAGAAAATAGATGAAAATATTGAGTCACACCAGGATAATGTTAAAGCATTAGAAAAAGAAGCAAAAGAGGCACAGGACGAATTAAATCGAATTGATAATCTGAAACAGGATTTGCAGAAGACATGTAATATTGATCCGGAAAGTGACGAACAAAAAGATCTGGAGTTGTTGGAAAAACAGAAAGATTGTGCCAAAGGCCTTGGTGATACTCCTCTTACTGAAGAGGAAAAACAGCGAATAGAAAATATGGGACCTTTAACAGAGTATCAAAAAGCAGCTCTGAAATATCATGATATGGAATTGACCTGGAGAGAAAGACTTAATGATGCCAAAAATTCAATTACCGGTGAGCATATGACTATCGAGGGAATTCAATTGGCCAAATTAAAGACCCACCCTATGGTTGATGCAGGTAAAGAATCGGATAAAATGTTAGAAGCTGCCGGTAAAGAAGCTATTAGCGGCCTGTATGATGAAGCAAAAGAGAATATCGATGATAAGATAGAAGAGGATAAGGATAAAGCAGAAGAAATAAAAGAGAAAGAAAAAGAAGAAAAAGAAAAACTGGAAAAAGCTGCCGATGATAAAAAAGCCGCACAGAAAGCGAAAGATAATAGGGATGATACCTCAATAGAACAAGCTCAAAAGAATGATGCCGACTGGGACAAAATTCACAGGGAAATTCAGGCCATGGCAGACAAAGAAAAGTTACTTACGGAGGATATCAAAGGTTTAACTGTGGACGAACAGGTTTAAACTTTATTGTAATAGGACTTACTCGAATCAGTCGGAGTTCATACTCCGGCTGATTTACCTGCATAACGGGCATAAGGCCGTCACTCACTTATAATCTTCTTTATCTATATAAACATCTTCTCCCAAGCTGGAGTATCCCATACCAAGTATTCATGTAACCGCCCTCCCATATTTTTTTAAAACATAGAAATATTACGTTTGGAACATGTTATTAGCTGAAGTAAATTAACTAAACGTTTGGAACCGAAGTTATTAGCTGTTGATTTTATCCTGAATGGCCGAACTCTAACCTTCGGCGAATGATACGGTACCACAAGAGATATACTATGAAAAGAATGATAGGAACAATTAGTCAGGTAAATTAGAAATTTTTGTTTTGATATAATGCACTATAAATGCACAATTTTATACATATAAAATGTGCATAAAAAGTGAATTGGTCTCTTGTATTCACTTTCAAATATGTTATAATAAAGTAGCAAAAAATCTTATGGAAGGTGGGAAATTATCGTGTTTATCAAGGAAGTAAAGGATAATTTGGTAAGTAATATTATTCCGTTCTGGGAAAACTTAAGAGATAATCAATATGGCGGTTATTATGGATTTTACGATTTTGATTTAAAATTGCACAAAGAAGCAACAAAAGGTGTTATTTTAAACAGCAGAATTCTCTGGTTTTTTACCAATGCTTACACAACATTGGGTAGTGAAGAATGCTTAAACCATGCAAAACATGCATATGAATTTTTAAAGAATTCTTGTTTGGATAGGGAATATGGCGGTGTATACTGGTCAATGACCTATGACGGAAAACCGGAGGATACTACGAAACACACGTATAATCAGGCATTTGCAATATATGCATTATCTTCCTATTATGGTGCAGCAAAAGATCCGGAAAGTTTAAAGCTTGCATATGATTTATTTGAGCTGATAGAAACAAAATGTAAGGATTCCATTGGATATCTGGAAGCTTTTGACCGTACCTTTGAACCGGTTGATAATGAAAAGCTTTCGGAGAACGGCCTTATGGCAAGTAAAACCATGAATACCCTGCTCCATGTATTTGAAGCTTATACGGAGCTGTACCGTGTGGACAAACAGGATAAAGTGGGCAACTGTTTAAGATGGATGATGGATCAGTTTGCAGATGTTTTATATAATCCGGAACGAAAGATTTTAGAAGTTTTCTTTGATGAGAATATGAAGACCTTATCAGACCTGAATTCCTACGGACATGATATTGAAGCTTCCTGGCTGATTGACCGCGGATGCGAAGTCCTGGGGGACGAAGCATATACTGCTAAAATGCGAAAAGTGACCAATGCATTAAGAGAACATATCTTAGAAGAAGGGTTTGACGGAACTTCCCTTAATAATGAATGCTTTAAAGGAGAAGTGGATACAACGAAAATCTGGTGGGTGGAAGCAGAAGCGGTTCTTGGTTTTATTAACGGTTATCAAATTGATAACAGTAAAAATGAGTATATTGATGCAGCCGCTAAGATCTGGGATTTTATAAAGAATTATATGATAGATAAAAGAAGCGGTTCAGAGTGGTTTTATGATCTTAATAAAAATGGTGAACCGGAGAGCAGAAAAGAAATTGTGGGACCTTGGAAATGCCCTTACCACAATGGAAGAATGTGTTTTGAAGTAATTAAAAGAAACGTTGACTGGTAAAAATATTTGGCTGATTGCCCTGAAAGGTAAGGTAAAAGATGCATCCGAATTATTATGTTCAATTAGAAAAATATAACAAATTAATTCATAAGAAAAATGAAATAAGCCCAATTTATAACGGTATTTACGACCGATATGTAAATCCGGTATTAACCAATGAACATATTCCGTTATTCTGGAAATATGATTTAAACGAAAAAACCAATCCGTATTTTATGGAACGACTGGGAGTAAATGCGGTATTTAACTCCGGTGCCATTGAATTAAACGGTAAATATTATTTAGTGGCACGTGTAGAAGGAAATGACAGAAAGTCATTTTTCGCAGTAGCAGAAAGTGAATGTCCGGTAGACGGTTTTGAATTCTGGGATTATCCGATTCTTTTACCGGATACGTGCCCGGAAGAGACGAATGTATATGATATGCGTCTTACCAAACATGAAGATGGATTTATATATGGTGTATTCTGTTCCGAAAGTAAGGATCATTCCGTGAATGATTTATCCGCAGCGAAAGCGGAAGCCGGTATTGTAAGAACAAAAGACCTTAAAAACTGGGAAAGATTAAATAACCTGAAGACATTAAATTCTCCGCAACAAAGAAATGTGGTTCTCCATCCGGAATTTGTTAACGGCAAATATGCTTTTTACACCAGACCTATGGATGATTTTATCAATACCGGTTCCGGCGGCGGAATTGGTTTTGGTTTATGTGATGATATCACGAATGCAGTGATTGATGAAGAAATCATAACAAGCGAAAGAAAATACCATACCATTACGGAAGCGAAAAACGGAGCAGGTGCGGTACCGATTAAAACGGAAAAAGGCTGGATTCATATTGCTCATGGCGTAAGAAATACGGCAGCAGGATTAAGATATGTTATTTATGTATTTGCTGCGGATTTAAAAGATCCTTCCAAAGTAATAGCTGAACCGTCAGGACTCTTTATTGCACCGTTAGGGGAAGAGAGAGTCGGTGATGTATCGAACGTTGCCTTTACCAATGGAGCCATTGCAAAAGATAACGGAGAAGTTTACATTTATTATGCATCTTCTGATACCAGACTGCATGTAGCGGCTACAACCATTGATAAATTATTGGATTATACCTTTAATACACCAAAAGATCCGTTACGTTCCGTAGAATGTGTACAGCAAAGATGTGATTTTATCAAAAAGAATTTAGAGATACTTGAGAAATAAAAATTGAGCCATTGCAAGCTCAATAGTTATGGTAAATATCTTTCACAACCTGATAGGATAACTTTCCATAGTATTGTCAAAGAACCGGCTGCGATTTGGGGGATCGCAGCCGGTTCTTTACAAAGTATGTAGGGATCAAGTTATATATAATGGGGAGGATTATATATAATAGAAATTGGCACGTTAAGTAAGAAATACAATCTATGTAAACAGGTGTTCCAAGTGCTAATATTGAAGTTATCATAATTTATGGGAACACCTGCATATTTTTTCGAAAGCTAGTAAGAATTTACAGGGTTTACTGGTATAATTCAGACAGCTCGCGAATCGGGAAAAGAAGCGTATCGTTTCCTCCGTCATTTATAATAAGTACTGCAATTAATTATTTATGCAAGCCTTCATGCTTGAAGTAAAACAGCAATCTAGCTTTTATACAACTTTCTTTCTAACTTTCAGTAATAAATAAAGCATACTAAAACCAAGTAGAATATGACCAACACCAGAAATTCCTGAGATAGATGCATCTAGTGCTTTATTTAATTCTGTTCCCCATACCTCAGTAAGACCTCTCATCAAAAAGCCGATACCGGATATATTTAGTCCGATATTATATATAATAAGTGCTTTATTAACATGCTTTTGAGAAGAAAAAGCAAAGTTTTTCTCAAGTAATAACAAAATTAGAAAGAAAAACATTCCAAGAGTCAAATAATGAGTATGCATGCTGGATAAACTTGTTTTTCCTGTAAAGTGATTTAATTTTGTAAACTCACGAAAGAAAACTCCTGATATTAGGCCAATCACTGCATAAGTAAATGATAAATTTGTATAGCGTTTTAACATATAAAAATCCTCCTTATACCATCAATTTACTTTATTTACATATGCAGTGTCATAAAACAACTAGAGCGAAATAAAGCCAGGCACCATAGAAATAACCTGTGTGAATGTCATTATGATTTATTCTATCTTAACCGAAATATCTTTCTAATAATCCTTTAAAAGCTTTTCCGTGTCTAGCTTCGTCTTTTGCCATTTCATGAACGGTATCATGGATAGCATCCAGATCTGCTGCTTTCGCACGTTTTGCAAGATCAAATTTGCCTGCGGTTGCACCGTTTTCAGCAGCTACTCTTAATTCGAGGTTTTTCTTTGTGCTGTTTGTTACAACTTCACCGAGTAATTCTGCAAATTTAGAAGCATGTTCTGCTTCTTCATAAGCGGCTTTCTCATAATATAAACCGATTTCCGGATAACCTTCTCTAAAAGCAACTCTTGACATAGCAAGATACATACCAACTTCACAGCATTCGCCGTTGAAATTATCTCTTAAATCTTTTAATATATCTTCGCTTACACCTTGTGCTATTCCCACAACATGTTCAGCAGCCCAGGTTAATTCCCCGGATTGTTCCTCAAATTTTGATGACGGTGCTTTACAGATAGGACAAGCCTCCGGTGCAGAATCTCCTTCATAAACATAACCACAAACTTGACATACAAATTTTTTCATACTTTTAATCTCCTATTCAATATTTAAAATAATAATAATAATGATTACTGATATTATAATATAATAGGATTGTATTTTTGTCAATACTAATTTTAAAAAAATATTTAAAATTATTTTTCTGTAAATATCCGGTTAAACATTGAATTTATTGTCCATAGATTTTATCTGGCTACTTAGTTTTTACAGAACAGGGGAAAAAGGTTCAATTATAATGAAAGAAGCAAAAATAAGAATTAATACTAAGAATAATAGAATTTAAGGTTAAATGAATGATGGTAAAAAATGAAAAAGTTAATTCAATTGCACGAATTAGATATTTTTAGTTGCAAAATAATTCCTAAATTAAGATTCCAATAAAATCGGTTAGGAATCTTAATTTAGGAACAGTTTGCAACGTTAATCAATTATTTAATTTGCAGTTGCTGCATTTACCATAAAAGAATACGGAATGGCCTTGTATCTCTCCGTTAAAACCTGCTTCTGCGATCCGGTTAATATGATCAAGTGCACCCGGTACAATATCAAGATCTTGAACACAGGAGCATTCGGTACATACAAAATGGTAGTGGGGCAGAGGATTGCCATCAAATCGGTCGCTTCCGTTCCCGGGAGATAATTTTATAATTTCACCCAGATCTACTAACAAATTAAGATTACGATATACGGTTCCTAAACTGATATTTGGATATTTCTCACGTATATGCATATATACGGTATCTGCAGTAGGATGCTCTTTGGTTTGGGACAGGTATTCTTTAATGGATTCACGTTGACGGCTGAATTTAGTAGTTATCATTTCTCACCTCCGATAATAGTAACCATTATTGATTCTATCATATGAGGTATAACTAGTCAAGGTGTATCATATTGGCATATTTACTACAAATTTGTACATTAATATAAAATGGCAGGCACTTCCTCCGAGGCAGAATAAATGAAAGATTTCATGAGAGCCGAAATACTTATGTCTGTTGTTAAAGATCGGAAGTTTTAACGCATAGATAACACCCCCTGCGGTATAAATAATACCGCCTGCGAGAAGCCAGTTAAAAGCATCGTCTGAAAGAGCATTTAATAAAGGGGAGAAAGCCAGAACGCAGGTCCAACCCATGGCAATATATATAATAGAGGAAACCCATTTTGGACAATATACCCAAAAAGCTTTTAGGCAGATTCCTAATAATGCCATACCCCATATTAAAGATAACAAGGCAAAACCTACCGGTCCATTTAAAACAATTAAGCATACAGGTGTATAGGTTCCAGCGATTAAGATAAAAATCATCATATGATCAAACTTTTTTAAACGCCTATTAATCTTGTCAGATAAATCAAAGGTATGGTATACTGTGCTTGCAGTATATAATAATATCATACTTAATGCAAAAATACCTAAAGAGATGAAATGTACCGGATCCGGCGCTTTCGAAGCTTTTAACAATAAGGGGAGTGCTGCAAATGCTGCCATAAGCATGCCGATAAAATGTGTGATTGCACTGCCTGGGTCTTTGGGTTTCATAATTTTTTTAGCCATAAAATCATTCCTTTCTTGCTACTATATAAGTTATTTCTTGTACTAGTATTTGTAAACTTTTAACTTTATAGATGCCAGTTAGAGTTGAAAGTTACATGAAGTAGTAATTAAAACTACGTTATCTATAACGTTATACTACATCATGTGGAAACAAAATGCAAGGGGTAAATAAATTAAATTAGCAGGAAATTATACCCATATTAATAATTGAAGTTTTGAGACCTGCGAATACTATAAGCCGGAAAAATACAGAATTTTTGGAATATGGAATGGGCAGTTTGAAATAATTAGACATTTTTATAAGGAGGATTAAAATGGATATACAAATAGGCGATATATTAAAACTGAAAAAACAGCATCCCTGCGGAAGCAGCCAATGGGAGGTTTTGAGGGTAGGTATGGACTTTCGATTAAAATGCTTAGGATGCGGACATCAAATTATGCTCCCAAGAAAGCAAGTGGAAAAAAGCATTCGCCAAATCACAAAAAAGCAGCAGGAATAAAAACTAAATTAACTTATGCTTATATCTTAATCTGTAATAAATTCATAATTAATAGAGGTAACTGCGTTATTTTCAATTAGAAAAGTAAGTTTGGTTTTTCCTTTCGTATAAGTTAAGGAACCGGATTCTTCGGTATAATCATTACCATAGGTTTTGATCACTTCATCCCTGGTATTTCCTATAAAGATGCCTTCTTTGGTTGATACGCTGTCATCTGTAAATTCAATTGCAGAGATGTAATCTCCATCTGTTCCCGGATAGGTAGATAAATCAAAACCGCTGTAGTAATATATTTTATCCAAGCCCTGGAATGCACAGCTTGGGGCTTCAAAATAATCCATAGGTTCACCTAAAGCATCAACAATAGCAGCGGCGTTGTCATTCATAGACATGGTTACGCCTTGGTAATCAAATTGGTAGCCGGCCGTATTTTCTGCAGTTTGCGTATTATTTTCGATCGTATTACCATTGTTGTTGTTTTTACTGCATCCAACCAAAAGTGTTATTAGGATGAGTGTAAATAATATTTTTTTCATAAGTTTACTCCTGTCTTCTTATACTATTCACTTTCCCTTGTGACGGCCTGCGCTCCCAGGCTTTTTAAATAACCGTATTTTTTTAATTCCTCCTGCTGTGCTTTTTTAGTGGCATAATAGAAGTCTGCTTTTTCTTTCCATGCAGCACTAAGTTTAGGATCTTTCCTTTTATCTTCAATCTGATAGGTATTGCTTAAGATACTTCCAAAATATTTAGTAAATTTTTCTGCACCGGAAAGATTTAAATGGAGGCCTCCATCACAGGTATCCGTAGTAAAATCAATACCCATTTCATCGATAAAATTGAGGAAATTAATATATAATAAATCATTTTTCGTTGCATAATCTTTCATCTGCCGGTCCCATTCTTCATACCAATACGGGTAAACACTGGGAGATTTAATTAATACCAGCTGAATTCCATTCTTTTTGCAAAGATCGGTCATCCGGTTCAGGTAGTCATAACTGTTTACTCCAAATTGATAATTGGAAAGTTTCTTTCCGGGAGGAATAAAAGTAACCGGTTTAACATCAACCCGCATCAGGTAACCATTGCTGGAAACTTTTTTTCTGTGAAACAGATATCTAAAATCATCCATGGTAAGATCCGACCATCTGGTATGGTATCTTAAAATGGGAAACAGATAGGATAAAAAGCTCTCCTCTTTGGTTTTGGAAGCCTGAATATCCTTTAATTTTGTTATTGAGAATTTCATACCATCTAAAGTCATCCGGTTATAAGCTTCATTCTGAGGTTCGTTATATTTCATGGCTAATACATTAAAAACTACAACTTTCGGCTTTTCATATTTAAGAGTCTCTTCCAATAAGTAATAAGACTGCCAGATAAGCTGCTGGGCGCTGCCTCTGATATAACTGGTGATTCCGTAATCCTCCCATAAGGTAATAGGGGATATATTGGAGAAAACTTCGCAATCACCAACAAATATAACATCATGATTTTTTTCTTCGGCATAATACTCTTCTATTAAATTACCCTCATGTATTTCAGATACATATTTTGGCATAAATAATCGTTGCAATAGTATAAGGAAAATTATAAAAAAGCTTATCACGATGAGATTGAAACGTAAATTTTTCTTCATATTTTCCTCCCATTCTGCCATGGACGGCGGTAACTTAAAAGATGGCGGATCTTAAAACTGACTGTATATAAATTGACTTGCATCGTAACCAATGCCATATGCCCCTAATATCAATATGGAGAGAAACAGGATAAAATATACGGCGTATCTGAGAAGAACCGGTTTTGCCGACAGTTTTTTACGTACGCTTCCTCTGCGCCCGATTAAGCTGACAGCCAGTATGGTAGTTACCCCAAGGATAAGTACGATATAATCTGCTGTTGTTAATCCCAGTCCCATGAAACCGCCGTTTAGGATTTCCTGAATATTTAAATTGGTAAAAATGGTGCCGTACATTTTAACCGTGGTACTTACATCCCGGTAGCAGTCAAAGGTTCTTAAGAAACTCATCAGCCAGAAAGTACGGGTTATCTGAAATAACCGGTAGCAAAAAGTATGCCCGATATGGCATTTACTATGGAATCTATCATATAATGGTGCACATTCCTGTGAGATAAGAATAATGATTCCGTTTAATAACCCCCATACGATAAAATTCCAGCTTCCGCCGTGCCAGAAACCGGTGGTAAACCAAACAACTAAAGTTGCTATATAAACGGGAATCCGTTTGCCTATATTCTCACCAAAAGCCCTTCGGCAGGTTTTCGACAGGTTTAACATGGGCTTGCAAACCGAAATAGGATAAAACATATATTCCTTAAACCAGGTTCCTAAAGTAATATGCCATCTCCTCCAGTATTCAACGATGGATTTAGAGAAATATGGCCGTATAAAGTTCTCTCTGATACGGATACCAAGAACTTCGGCAATTCCAATGGTAATATCAATGCCCCCGGTAAAATCGGAATATAATTCAATGGCGTAAAAAAACATTCCCATTAACACATATGCACCCTGATATTTGTCCGGATCGCCGATGATGGTATTTACTGCAATCAGAATACGGTCAGCTACTACCATTTTCTTAAAATATCCCCATAAAATCCTGGTAAGACCAAAAGTAATATTTGTCTGGTTATATTCATGTTTTTTAAACATGGTTTCTTTCAGGTCATCAAAACGGCTGATTGGTCCTTGTATCAATTGGGGGAAAAATGAGATAAATAAAGCAAGTTTACCTATATTTTTTTCAGCCGGATACTTTTCCCTGTAGACATCTATGATATAGCCCATTGACTGAAAAGTATAAAAGGAGATACCGAGTGGGAGGATGAACTGAAAAAAAGACAGTTCCTGATTAAAAATCATATTGATATTATATATTGCAAAATCCGTATATTTTAATATTCCCAGAATACCGAAATTAAGAAATAAGCATAATAAGAGCCAACGAAAACGTTTTGTTTTAACGGCTGCTTTATATTCTTTTTTCTCTTCCCTGGTAAGAGAATCTTTCCTTTCTTTTAAATAACCGGATTGCCTGACTGACAGCTGATTTAATTTAAGGCTGACGAAATAGGTGGAAACAGTTGTAAACAAGATATAGGTCAGATACCAATTTCCTGCAAAGAAATAAAAGATATAACTGGCAGTCAGAAGTAATATCCACTGGAATTTTTTCGGTATCAGATAATAAATAATAAATAACAGAATTAAAAATATAACAAAGTTGTGGGATGTAAAAAGCATGAGACCCCCTCGTTACAGGCACTAAGGCAACTGAAGCTAGAAACAGGTATTAGTTATATGGTATATTCGGAAAATAGAATAACTTTCCAAATGCTATTCATCTGATAAACGTTCTATTAATTGATAGAGTGCTTTTGCTGAATTAAAATTTTCCGGAATAATCTCATCTGCCGGAATGGCTACATCAAATTCATCATTAATTTCAGATATCAGGGTTACAATATCAAATGAATCAATGATATTATCGTCAATTAAAGTGTTACAGGTTTCATAATCGATTTCCGGATGAATGCTTTTTAATATTTCAATTAATTGTTCCATATATTCCTCTTTTCTGCCTTATGTTTTATACACAGGCTGATTTATTCATTATAAGCTTGTAAGTAAAACCCAAATTTTTAAAGGATTCTTTTTTTAGCCAATATTTTCATTCCATGAATACCATATCATTGCTGGTTATCTTCCTTTTGTATAAGACTCCTTTAAAAGAAGCCGGTTTATTTTACCGTTAGGTGTGAGGGGCATTTCTTCCAGGGATTTGATAACATTCGGCAGCATATATCTGGGTAATTTTTCTTTCATTTTATTAATAATTTCACTGTCCTTAAGGCTCCCAACGTAATATAAGATAATTTTTTTCTTATTCTCATCAAATAAACAGCAGGCAGCTTTCACTTCATCCAAGTTATTTACGATCATTTCGATTTCACCAAGTTCTATGCGGTGTCCCATGTGCTTTATCTGATTGTCCTTGCGGGAAATAAAAATTAATTCTCCCCGTTCGTTATATCGCCCCAGATCACCGGTACGGTAGATTAATTCAGGGTATACCGTATTGAGCGGATTTTGGATAAAAGCTTCCCTGGTTTTGTCAAAATCCCCATAATAGCCTAAAGTAAGTGCGGTTCCACGGATACAGATTTCGCCGGTGCCTCCGGGAGACGGGACTTTGTTTTGTTCATCCAGTAATATAATCTCTGTATTGTGGAAAGGCCGTCCAACAGGCATAACTTCTTCTAAATCAAAATTCCGGTCCACGTAATAATAACAGGACATTCCGGTAGCTTCCGTGGGACCGTATAAATTAAAAAACCGTGCTCCCGGAAGAGCCTGCTTCCACAGATTAAATTGTTTTATGGGAAATACTTCACTGCCAAAGGCTATGGTATGAAGATATTTTGGAATCACCTTATCCAGCGCACCAAAAGCCGATATCATAGTAAGAGCGGATACGACCCAGCAAACCGTATTTATCTTGTATTGATTTAAGAATTCTACCAGTTTAACCGGAAACCGGAATAAACTCTTCGGTATCAGATAGGTGGTTGCCCCAAATTTTAAGGTAGGGTACAGCTCTTTTAAACAGGCATCTACATATAATGGAGTCTGGTTTCCGAATACGGTATTTTCGTTAAATTGGAGTACTTCCGATAAATTTTCAATATAATCTATCACTGATCGGTGACAGGCAACGACACCTTTCGGAATACCGGTGGAACCAGAGGTAAATACGATATAGATTGGATCCGTGTCAATTGCTGCGTCTCTGATCCTAGCTATAATATCTTCCTGAATAACAGTTTTTATAATCGTTTCATAAAGGAAGATCTTTCCTTTATAATTCAAGGCAGGAATCATATCTTTGGTTGTTTCATCGCAAATTACAGCCTTTGGGTTTAATTTTTCAAAGATAAGCCGGATACGGTCTTTCGGCATTTCCTCATCGATAGGCACATAATAGTTACCGCCATAAACAATTCCGTAAAAAGCAACGATAACGGAGGGATGTTTTCTCATAAATACTAGGACAGGTTCCTTACAGACTTTTTCTTTACCAAGAAAGGTTCCGATTGCCCTTGCATAATCATATACTTCACGAAAGGTTATTCCCATCTCTTCATTGGCGTATGCAGTTTTTTCCGGTTTTTGCCTCACGGTGGCCTCTAAATATTCTAAAACGTTACGCTGCATTTTTAACTCCTTAACTGCATCTGGCTGTGTTATTTCGAGATTAAACAATTAAATTCCTTTTTTAATTTAGTATCACATAACAGAATTGATTGAGCCGCCAAAACTTCCATGGCATCGATATAACCGGCTCCGATGGGGTAGTCCCGTTTGATAAGGGATAGTTCGGTACAACCGATTATAATAACCTCGGCGCCAAACTTTCTTAAATTCTGTGATACGCTTATAAATTTATCCAGTTCCGGCGGGATGCCTACTTTGATATTTTTATAGATTATGCTGTTTACATATTCCTGCCCCTGCCGGTTAGGTACAATGACACGAATTCCATAAAACTGCAATTCCTCCTGAAATATTCTGCTGAAAACGGTTCCTTCCGTCGCCACTAACCCCACAATTTCTATACCGTTATTGTGTAAATATTTTGCAGTTTCCTGAATCATATTAATGATAGGAACACCAATCTTTTGAGACAGTAAAGAATGATAAAAATGACCGGTGATGCAGGGAATGGCTATATAATCCACTTTCAGGGCTGCTAGTTTATTCCCAATCTCAATCATTGGAATTACCGGGTTATTTTTACTTTTACCGAGGATATGGGAAGTCCTGTCCGGAATAGATGGGCAGTTATAAATTACCATTTCCAGGTGCTCCTGATCAGCTTTTGCATCTGTCATTTTTAAAATTAGGTCAAAAAAGTAAGCTGTAGCAAAGGGACCGAGTCCACCGATAACTCCTAATTTTTTCGTAAAGATTCTCCTTTCGGTTGTTTTATCAATTTTTTTTGTAATGCACATTATTCCTCGGGTGTAGCCGGATACAGATCTTTATTATAGTTGTAATAGTTATTACCCCTTTCACGGGAGAGTTGTTCCAACTTAGCATCTGTCATCATAAAAGAATCCTTATGGTCTTTATTAGGGCAGGAATCATAATGATACCAGCCGTCACCGGTATTAATCATACTCCAATAATGCCTTGTTGTGCCTCCGACCCTGATTACATCCAGATTGTCGATTCCGGTGAGGGTTAATAATTCTTTGGATAGTGCAAAATAGGTAAAACAATCTCCCACACCATTTTTAATACCATTGTAAGCTTCTTTTATCCAATCGCTTTTATCGGAATGACCGGTATAAGCAATATGCCCTTTTGTCCATTTGTAGATAGCATAAGCCTTTTCGCGTTTGGTCATGGAAGAATCGATAATGTTATTAAGAATGTTTAGTGCCAGACTATCCAGAATATTTTTATCTACTAAATATTTTTTTACTGTTACGGTAATGGTTTTTTTGGTTTTATTACCGCTTGAATCCGCAGCGGTATAAATCACCGGATAAGAACCTTCTTTCCGTAAGTTTACTTTACTGCTGTCAATTTTTAATGAGATATCCTTATCTTTATTATCCGTTACGGTTACATTATTTTTATAGGAAACTTTATCACCGATATAAACGGTCTTATCCATGGCACCAACAATAACGGGAGCCTTTGTATCTTTTTTTACGGTTAGTTTAGCTGTCAGTTCTTTTTGGTTCCCGCTGGTATCTTTTAATAAGATAATAATACTTAAAACACCTTCTTTTGTGGTGTCAGGAGGTACTTTGTAAGATACGGCAACATCAGTAACATCGTTTATATCTTTAACAAAAGATTTTGCGTCAATGCTTTCTCCGGCCCAGATTACCTGGTTTACGGGTACGGCTGATGGCGGAGTTGTGTCAGTTACTTCAAGGTTACAGGTTACGATATTATTATCTGCCTTAATCTTGATATCATACATAACCGGCTTATTTAAATTTAATTTATTCACATCGGTTTCATAGGAAAGCTTATAGTCGGTCGTATTTAAAAATTCCTTTATATCAGGAGCAGGTGAGCCGGCTTCCATTTGTACTTTATTTTTCATATCCAGTACGGTAAGGGTAGCAGGCAGTTCAGTCCGGTTCCGGCTGGTATCGGTGAGAACCAGGATTATAGGCTGTACTCCGGTCTTAATAAAATCCGGTTGTGTCTTATAAGCGGCCGTTACACTGGTAACGTCACGAATACCCGTAAGGAAAGTATCCGGTTTTATTTCAGAGCCTTTAGGAACTGCCTGATCGGTTACGGTAGCAGCAGGCGGCCTGGTATCAACAATAATTAATTTAGAAGTATATAGTTTACCGTTGACCCTTATTCTGATATCATAGGCTCCCGGTGTGTCAAGATCCAGGGAAGAAATATCGGTTTCATAAGAGGCGCTATTATTTTTACCTTTTAAAAATTCCGTTACATCATACATTGTGCTTCCTGCTTCCAGGGTTACGGATTTTTTTACTTTTGGTAGGAAGGAAAGGTAAATGAATATTCCTATGGCTGTGGCAACAACACAGAATAACAAAATAAGATAGATAGCGGTTGTTTTATGTTTATGTCTTCTATACATGTATACCTCCATGTAAATACCTTAAATAGATAATTACGAAACAAGGTTATTGTAACAAAAAAGATGAAATAGTTTCACAACTACCTAGTTACTTTAAAATTTATCATTATAATAAAATGATAATGGGTATCATTAGGTAATGAGAGTATTATATGTTTATCACCGTAATTATAAACGCATATTTTGAATTATTGGTTTTTATTTTAAAAATCCTTTTAAAACACCTTAATAGAGAATATCGAAACTCACTGACGGCAAGAACAAATGTTTGATTTTAGCGCACCATATGGTATAATATGTTTAATATAAATCTTATTAAAGGAGATGATATAATGTATTCTGTTCTTGTTTTTATTGATGGAACTATTTGTGACCAGAGGAACCGCATTCAATTTGTTGATACGCCGTATTTTAATTCGGAGGATAATATTTTAAGCGATTTGCCTACGGGGGGAAGTCTTAAATGTATGACAGAATTATCTTCAAAATACAAGCTTATTTATATTGGAGCACGACCTGATTCTTATGTTGATATAACAAGAAAATGGCTTAAGAAAGTTGGATTTCCGGAGGGTGAAGTTTACTTAGGGGAAAATCAGGAAGAAAGAATGAAAATTGTATTAGAATTAAAAGATAAAAATGATTTCATTGCAGGTATTGGTGACAGGTGGGATGATAATGAACTGCATTTGGCAATCGGATGCAAAAGTATTATCTTAAAGGAATGGGAGCCCAATTGGGATACGGTCAGAAAGTATATTTGATTATTTTATTACATCTATGGTTCATCCAACAAAAGCCTGATTTAAAAGGACTGCGCAAAATCTGCTTCTTTGAATATCTTCAAAGAAATAGGTTTTGCAGCAGCCCTTAAATTTATTTATTTTGTAATTCCATTTTAGCTAACTGGATACATCCCATAATCCCCTGGTTATCATTTAAAGCGGCAGGAACGATATAGTGCTCCATATCATTAATCTGGGAAGTCCTTACATAACCGTTTAATAATTCGGTTACCTTGCTGCGAATAAGAGGAAATAACTGTTCCTGATGCATAACGCCGCCCCCTAATACGATTCTGTGAGGAGATAGCGTTAATATATAACCAACTAATGCCTGAGCTATATAATAAGCTTCTATTTCCCAGACTTTTTGATTGTCCTTTAAATCAATTGCTTTTTTACCCCAGCGTTTTTCAATGGAAGGACCGGACGCTAAACCTTCGAGGCAATTGGGATGATAAGGACATACACCTTCGAATTTATCATCAGGATGTTTGCTTAAAAGCACATGTCCTGCCTCCGGGTGAAGCATTCCGTGTAACAATCCGCCGTTTAGATATACGCCGATACCTACTCCGGTACCGATGGTTATATAAATACTGGACTCTACGTCTTTCGTTATTCCCCAGGTGGCTTCCCCCAGTGCGGATCCGTTTACATCCGTATCAAATCCTATGGGAAGAGGCAGTTCTTTTTTAATATTGCCTACCAGATCATAATTAGCCCATGCCAATTTGGGGGTAGAAGTGATATATCCATATGTTTTTGATTTTTTATCTAAATCAATGGGACCAAAGGATCCAATCCCCAGAGCTGCAATTTCTTTGCCTTTATAATATTCAATTATTTTAGGAATTGTTATAGAAGGAGTTTCTGTAGGAATGGATACCTGCTCAAGAATTTCACCATTTTCATTGCCGATAGCCAGTACCATTTTAGTACCGCCGGCTTCTAAAGCACCAAATAACATGTTAAAAACCTCCAAGTAATATTTTATTAGCCTTGTCCCAGTGCAAATATCCCGCACTGATTCGAAACTTATGTAAGGCCGTACTAGTGATTATGTTACCGCCAAACAATCCGGGGCAGTTAAACTTGCTTCTATTTTAACCCATGTTTCATAAAAAATATAGTACTATTTTAGCAAAAAATAAATTCTAAACCATTTTATTTAAAAATCATCGACATTTATTGAAGAATATATAATACAGTGCTATACTTTTTCTATAATATTTCCAATGAAAGACCAGGGATGATTTATTAATCCATAATTGATCTGGTTTCGTAATTACCTATTTAGGTTTATATGCAATTGCGAAACTCAAATATTGTGTTTATATACCATGCAATTAATACAATTTTAGAGCCAAATCTGTCCCAGAGGGCAACTGAAGCTATGAAATTCGTATTAATTGCATGGTATATTCAGAAAACTAAATAGTTTCGCAATTACCTGTTTAGGCATAATGAGAAAGGAGAATTACAATGAAATATTTTACCACGGAAATCAAAACTAATTTAGAAAATGCACCGGAACAGCCGGTAACCCTTAGCTGTTACATACCCGATAATTCACAGGAGATAGACATAGACAGGCTGCATCCTGCGGTGGTGGTTCTGCCGGGAGGGGTTATCAATTTACCTCATACCGTGAGAATGAAGCGGTTGCCCTTAAATATATCTCTGAGGGAATCTGTGCATTTGTTTTAGAATACCATGTCGCACCGGTCCGTTTTCCGGTTGCCTTATGTGAAGCCTTGTTATCGGTCTTATATGTAAGAGACCATGCAAAAGAATATCATATTGACCCTGATAATATCAGTGTATGCGGTTTTTCTGCCGGAGGGCATCTGGCCGCTTCCACCGGTGTATTCTGGAATAATGAATATATTCTTAAGCTGTTGGATATAGAACCGGAGAAATTAAAACCAAACAAATTAATACTATCTTATCCTGTCATTACGAGCGGAGAATATGCCCATCGGGGTTCTTTTGAAAATTTACTGGGGGAGGAGAAAGAGAATGAAAAATGGCTGGAATTTAACAGTTTGGAAAAACAGGTTACAAAAGATACTCCGGAGACCTTTATCTGGCATACCTATGATGATACGGTGGTTCCGGTGCAAAACACCATGCTGTTTGCATCTGCATTAATTGAGAATCAGATACCCACGGAACTTCATATCTATAAAAGCGGCAGCCATGGTCTTTCATTGGGAAATTACCTGGTATACGGTGATAAAAAATACGGAGAGAGTCATATGTCATCCGACTGGATTGATAAGGCGGTTCGTTTTATCTATGATTAATCGTAACACAATACTCCATTGACAAAATTCATACGGTATAGTAGAATATTGGTAAGTTCAATAACGTGTAAATTATTTTAGAAATGTCTAAAACTAATATTGGAGGTACGGTATGAGTAAGTTAGTTATTTATGCAGGTAACAAAAAATCCAGGATTAATAAAGAAATCTACGGGCATTTTTCCGAACATTTAGGAAGATGTATTTATGAAGGATTGTATGTTGGAGAAAACTCTAAGATTCCAAATAAAAATGGAATGCGAACAGATGTAGTGAATGCCCTTAAGGAGATGAAGCTGCCGCTGCTTCGATGGCCGGGGGGTGTTTTGCAGATGAATATCATTGGATGGATGGTATTGGGCCTAAAGAAAACCGTAAGAAAATGATTAATACCCATTGGGGCGGAGTATTGGAGGATAACAGCTTTGGTACCCATGAGTTTCTGGAGTTATGTGATCAGATCGGATGCCAGCCTTACATAAACGGCAATCTTGGAAGCGGTACGGTTCAGGAAATGTCTGAGTGGATTGAATATATGACTTTTGACGGGGTTTCTCCCATGGCGGACTTGAGGGAAAAAAACGGAAGAAAAGAACCCTGGAAAATTAAATTCTTCGGCGTAGGTAATGAAAACTGGGGCTGCGGCGGTAATATGACTCCTGAATATTATGCCAACGAATATCGGAGATATCAGACTTATTGCAGGAATTACGGTGATAACCGCCTTTTTAAGATTGCCTGTGGTCCTAATGACCATAATTATGAATGGTGTGATACGGTTATGAGGATGGCTTCTCCTTATATGGATGCTCTTTCCCTGCATTATTATACCATTGAAAAGAACTGGGAAGATAAAGGTTCGGCAACCGTATTTGATGAAAAAGGCTGGTATATCACGTTAAAGAAAGCTTTATATATGGAAGAACTGGTAACCAGACACAGTAAAATCATGGATAAATATGATCCGGATAAACGTATCGCTTTAGCGGTGGATGAGTGGGGCTGCTGGTTTAATGTGGAACCGGGAACTAATCCGGGATTTTTATATCAGCAGAATACTATGCGGGATGCGTTAGTGGCAGGTATCACTCTGAATATCTTTAACAAACACAGTGACCGTGTTAGAATTGCCAATATTGCACAGCTCATTAATGTACTGCAATCCGTAATTCTGACGGAAGGGGATAAGATGCTGTTAACCCCCACCTACCATGTTTTTAACATGTATAAATGCCATCAGGATGCAACTTTGGTAGACAGTTATATTGATACGGAAGAAGTAGGCCAGGAAGAAGCAAAGGTTCCTAATCTTTATGAATCCGCTTCCGTAGATGAGGACGGAAGATTACATATTACTCTTAATAATTTATCCGTAAGCCAGTCCTATAGTATTAACAGTATACTGGTTGACAGAAAAGTAACCGGTGTTAAAGCAGAAATATTAACCAATAAGATGGATGCTTATAATACTTTTGAGAATCCGGATCATGTACATACGGAAGAATTTACAGAATTTGAAATTACGGACAACGGCCTGGACTTTGTAATTCCGCCTTGCAGTGTATTGCATTTCGAAATTAATTTATGAGTTTAGCAGCAGCCCGTTGTGGTAACGATTTAAGGCTATGGTTTTCCATAGTCTTATTTGCAATCTTTCGTGTTATTCGTTAAAAAAATTAAAAAATTCAGAAAGAAGTGAGAATTATGAAACAAGCGTTAATTATTATTGATGTGCAAAATGATTATTTTGAAGGTGGAAAATCCGTACTCTGGAATTCCTCAGATACTCTGGCTAAAGTAGAATATATTTTGGAAATATTTCGAACACAAAAATATCCGGTTATTCATGTTCAACACATAAACAACCGGGCTGGTGCGACATTTTTTTTGCCAAACACAAACGGGGTATTAATCCACCCCAAGCTAACACCTTTAGAAAATGAATACCTTGTGGTTAAACATACACCGAATAGTTTTTTTGAAACCAATCTTTCCGATATTTTAAAGCAAATTGGAACAAAGGATGTTGTCATTTGTGGTATGATGAGTCATATGTGCATTGATACAACCGTGAGGGCATGTAAGGACTATGCAATCAATGTTACATTAATAGATGATGCCTGTACCACAAAAGATCTGAGTTATAACGGAAGAACAATCCCTGCAAAGGTTGTTCACGAATCTTTTATGGCTTCTTTAAACGGGATGTTCGCAAAAGTAATAAAGGGGAGTGAATTTAAACTATAATTGCAGGTGGGACTTATATTCATTTGGTGCTATATCTATTCTTTTCGTTAAAGAAAGTCATATCGGCGTAACCAGAGTAAATTTTGCCGGAATGCTTTATACCCTTTCCAATAAAATATCTGTCCCCTTTGGTATAAATATTCGTTATACCATTAATGGTTAATTCGATTTTGCCTTCAAGAACGATACCCCACTGGCTTTCATGGGAATGTTCCGGCAATTCAATATCTTCGTTAAACTTCATAAAAATAATTTGGTGGTTTTCAGACTGAGAAATATAAGCTTCGTAGTTCGTAAAAGGCATGTCTGCAACTGGCAGTTTTGTTATAGGCTCAGGAAATATGTTATCCATTTTTGTTTCTCCTTTTTTAATAGATTTTTGCTGCTTTTATGTTTCGTGTTTATGTATATCATTTATTGATGCCATTGTTATTTCGACAAAATCCTGGAATTCCATGTAATCTTCTAATTCTGAGTAGCACATGAGCTGTATATAAAAAGGACTTGTCATTTTATACTTAATAATTCCTAAATTCTTATCTCCTTTGATGGTGAATTGCGGAAGAAAACCTACGCCCCAATCATTTAAAATTAGACGCTTTATTGTATCTACATTGCTTAATGACATAGAGATATGATATTTCTGCCCATGTTCTGCAAAGTCGGCAAGTAAAGCCTTTCGATAAGGACATTCTTCACCGGTCAGCAGGAGTGGTTGTTCTTCCAGTTTATTTAGAACGTTCGAATCGGTATTGGCTATTGAATGATATACAAAGCACAGGTTTTCTTCTTTAACTTTATACACTTTTATTCCATCAATTGCTAATTCTTTATTGAAGACTAGAATAAAGTCCAATTTTTGTTGAATCAGTTTCGTTAACAAGATGTTCTCATCTTCAATCGATAGGTGAAAGGTGATCTGAGGGTATTTGATTTTGTATGCTTCAATAATGTCTTGTAAATAATATAAGGCTATGGATTCTATTGTACCGATGTTAATTTCATTTACTTCATGGATTCGCAATTCGTTATCCATCTTTTCCATTAAATCTAATATTTTTTTAGCATATTGATAGATAATTTTTCCTTTAGAGGTTAATACTAAGCAATTACCTTTGCGGCAGATAATTTTTCCCCCGTATATTTGTTCTAACTTTTGAATATGTGTGGAAATACTGGATTGGGAATATCCTAATACATCTGCGGTTTGGGAATAATTACCTAATTCGCACAAACATAAAAGGCTTTTAAAATATATCAATTCCATGGCGGCCTCCTGGTATCAACATTATTGATAGATTCTATCAAATTCAATCTATTTCGTCAATAGTTTAAATATATTATAATGATTCCAGAGTTACAGTTCAATCTATGGTACCAGTGAGGTGTTTTTGTGAACGAAGCGAAGCGAAAGTCATAGAAAACACGAGATATATGTGTGGGAAATTATGTGGTATGCATATTTTTCGTGTTTCATTTGCAGCGGTTCAGCCCCAAAAAGATGAACTGTGACAACTGGAATGTTAAAGTAAGGGGGTGAAAGTCAATGAATATTACTTATAGAAAAGCAATTGCATCAGATGTGGAGCTGTTGGTCAATACCCGAATAAATCTACTGGAAGAAGATTCTGGTGCGATGACGGACGATGTGAGACAATTATTATACCAAAGTAATAAAGATTATATGGAAGATGGTATAGCAAACGGATCTTTCTTTGCATTTTTAGCATTTGACGGTGACGTTTTTGTTGGATCGTGCTCAGTTTGCCTGTACTCTGTGTTACCCGGCAGAAAGCTTCCGAATGGAAAAAACGCATACATACAAAATATGTTTGTAACTCCTCTGTATCGGAGAAATGGGATTGGGAAAACGCTTACATCTATGTGTGTTAATGAAGCGATAAAACAGCAACATAACAGGATTACCTTACATGCTACACAAAAGGGGCAACTGCTTTTCGAACACTGTGGTTTTAAAATAACTGACAACGAGAAGCTTATCATGATGGTACATGAGCAATAGTAAATAATTATCCATAATCTGCCAGGAGGGTTCGTAATATGATCGAGAAAGTAAATCTGAAATCAAGAGTAGATTCTATTGAAAAGCTATATATATATGATAAAGTAGGACGATTGAACGGCCATGTACTCAGCGTTGTAAATGTAGAGAATCGCACTTTGGATTTTCATGTACATGAAGAGTCAGATGAGTTGTTTTACGTGATTGAAGGTAGTTTTCATCTGGAAGTCGAGGAAGGACTTATTAAAGTGGAGGAAGGTGAGTTCATTATTGTACCGAAAGGGACGAGACATAGACCGGTAGTAAAAGCATTGACTAAATTCTTGATGATTGAATTAGAAGGTACCCTGAATAAAGAAAACAGTGGTGACTTATATGAGGATCAGTAGCAAGGATGTAAAGCATATAAAATTTAACCTGCCGCATATTATTCTAATACGGCAGGTTTTTTGAATTCCAATTTATTTTTTAAGTAATGTAGAGCCTCTTACAATTAATTCGGTACCTAATATAATTTGTTTATCTTCTAAAAATGGCTTGTCAATCTTTTCTACGAGAAGTTCACAGGCCTGGAATCCCAACTGGTAAGAAGGCTGTTCAATGGTTGTAATCTGAGGTTCTGTCATAGTGGATAATTCAATATTATCAAAACCAACCACGGATACATCCTCCGGGACGGAAAGCCCGAGTTTTCTGGCACCATTCATTACACTTACGGCAAATACATCCGATGCGGTAAAAAAAGCATCCGGATGATCGGGAAGACTTAAAATATGCATGGCATTGGATAATGCCAGACTGTAGTTAATGGATGAAATGTGTGCAATCCAGGATTCATTTACGGTTATGCCGGCTTCTTCTAATGCTTCGCGATAACCCTGTTCCCGATGTCTGGCATATTTATGTTTCGGGGAACAGTTTATCATACCTATCTTTTTACAGCCGGAAGATATGAGGTAATTAACGGCTGTTTTTGCCGCAGCCACATCGTCTATACTGACAAAAGGTACATTATATTCCTCACAGTATTCTGAGCACATTACCACCGGACAACGGAAAGATAATTCTTCAATCAGCGTAGGGTGGGGTACGGAGGAGAGTATGATAATTCCTGCAATGGAGTTGTTTTTTAAAATATTCATATAATCGCTGCTATCGGTATAAAAAGCCTTAGCCTGTAAAAGTAAAACATCAAATCCATGGTCGTGGGCTGATTTTTGTACTCCGTTGATAACCAAACTGTTAAACGGATTGTCAAACTCCGGTACGCACATGAGTATAACATTACTATTAGCATCACATAAAGGAGATGCAGATTTCGGCAAAAAATTAAGTTCTTCCATTACCGCTAAAACCCGCTGTCTGGTTTCCTGTTTTACCGAGTCTTTGTGGTTTATTATTCTGGATACGGTAGCAATGGATACATTCGCCTTTGCTGCAATTTCTTCTATGGTAATTGTACTTCTCTTCATAACAATCTCCTGTAAAAAATAATAATAGATAGCATTTTATATAGTATATCTATAAATGTAAATAATGTAAAGAGATATTTCCGGAATGTTATTTGATATAAGGATATATCTGATCTTGTAAGAATATAATGTTTGGTAAGTTTTCATTATATGTAAGAAAGTTTTCATTTTATCATAGCTCTTATTTAGCAAAGAGGGAGACTTTATAAAAAAAGTTTTATATTATCTATTGATAATTGTGAAAATTGCATAATTAAATTAAATGCTCCGTGGAAAAACTATTGACAATGGTGGAAAGTTTTTGTAAAATGAAAATGTAAAGTTTACGGAAAAAAGAAAATATTACAGAAAATATTATAATATTTTAAAATAGAACAAAAATTTAAATTACGGAAACAATTAGACATGCTTTTATCTTAATTAAAAATTATAAAGGAGATGGCTATATGGGATCAAAGGTTTTGCGGATTGGAGTAATAGGTATAGGATTTATCGGAAAACAACATATTGAAGCGATTCGTAGAATTCCTGGTACAGAAGTTGTTGCGGTTTCCGACAGTAACGAAGAAATGGTTAAATCGGTTAGTGAACAGCTTCATATCCCGTCTTATTATTCCGATTATAAAGAACTGTTAAAGAATGAAACCATAGATATTGTTCATAATTGTACACCAAGTGCATTGCATTTTGAAATAAATAAAGCTATTATGAAGAGTGGTAAACATGTTTATTGTGAAAAACCTTTGACTTTAAATACAAATGAATCAGAAGAACTGGTCCGGCTTGCGAAAGAAAAAGGTGTTGCAGCCGGCGCTAATTTTAACTACAGGCATAATGCCATGGTTCAGGAAATGCATGAACGTGTGAAAAATAACAGTATCGGTGAAGTGCTTGTTGTACATGGGCAGTACCTCCAGGACTGGCTTTTATATGAAACGGATTATGACTGGAGATTGGATCCTAAGATGGGCGGCGAGTCCAGGGCTGTTTCCGATATCGGATCACATTGTTTTGATACCATGCAGTACATATTAAATAAGAAGATTATTTCTGTTTATGCCAATTTAATAACAGTATATCCGGTTCGTAAACGGACCGAAAAAACAGGAGGAACCTATTCAGGCCAATATGGAAAGGTATTAGAAGAAATTCCAATCCATTCGGAAGATGCTGCTTTTATTATGGTAAAGTTTGAAAACGGGATACAGGGGTTATTTAATCTATCCCAGGTAGGAGCCGGAAAAAAGAACGGTTTGTCGGTAACCATAAGCGGCAGCACGGCATCTCTTGAGTGGGATCAGGAAAGACCCGATAAATTATGGGTAGGACACCGGGATTCCGGCAACGAAGAAATATATGCAGCCTCCGGGTTTTTAACCGGTACGGCAAAACGGTATGCACTCCTGCCGAACGGTCATCCTTTGGGGTGGGCAGATGCCCTAAAATGTGCCATACAATCTTTTTATGAATCCATTTTAAGCGGTACCTGCCAGGAAGAAAAACAAAATTATGCCACATTTGCGGAAGGACATTATATTATGAAACTGATAGAAGCGTGTCTGCTAAGCAACAAGCAAAAGAGATGGATTGATATACCATAATTGCAGAACCTCATGGTCTTGTGAAGTACTGCATTAACCTATATATTAAAAAATTAACTATAACCTGATAGGTATTCTAATATAGAATTGGAGATACTTACCGGGTTATATTATTTTAGGGCTAGTTAATTTGCGAAATAAGATTATTGTATGGTATATTAGAAAACGACATAGTTTTGCAATTGCTTAGATTTAAATTTAATAAGGAGGGAAAGGATATTAGATGAATCAACAGGAATACGGCGGAATGAATTATTGCAGGAAATGTTTATTAAAAGACATGCCGGAAAACGTATATTTTAAAAACCTATATGATTATATTGAAACTTTAAGTGAAGATATTAAAGCAAACGCGGCAGAATATGAAAGAAGATTAAATATCTGTAAAGAGTGTGATAATCTTTTAAACGGTATGTGCCGGATCTGCGGCTGTTTTATAGAACTGCGGGCTGTGATAGATAAGAACTATTGTCCGGATATTGATAAGAAGTGGTAGATAACTATCAGGATAAAACAGATTAACATTCCAATACCTGTATTATTGCATATTATCTGGGTATAAAATACAGTTTCATACATATCATAACGAAATAGGAATGAACGGGTAATAAAAAGCATATTCCATATAGAGTAAATGTTATTTATGTTTAAATGAAAAAGCTAAAATAAGAAAGGAAAGAAAGGTATGGGATATTTTACGGAAATATTTACGGACCGCGGTTTAAATTCCATTTATGCACAATACTTATCCGTTTGTATTATGATATTAATACTTATTTTATTATGTGTAATCATTAATTTTATTATAAAAAGAGTCATACTTAAACTAATAACCAAACTGATTGAAAGTAATAATCATAAATGGGATAATATTATGCTGGAACGGCAGGTCTTTAAGAGACTTTCCTACATTGTTCCGGCTATCGTTGTTTACAATGCGGCTCCGCTGTTTTATCAATATGAAATACTTATAAAGCGTTTTACCTTAACCTATATCTTTCTTATTACCCTATTTGTGTTAAATGCCATATTAGATTCTGCGAATGATATTTATAACCTATATCCTATATCCAGAATTCGGCCGATAAAAGGCCTGATTCAGGTGGTTAAGATTGTTGTATATATTATTGTAGGAATTATTATTATAGCAAATCTGATGGGACAAAGCCCTATTGCCCTCCTAAGCGGGATCGGTGCATTAACGGCAGTGTTTTCCCTGGTATTTAAGGATTCCATATTAGGATTTGTTGCCGGTATCCAGTTAACCTCCAATAATATGCTACAAATCGGTGATTGGATTGAGATGGATAAATACGGTGCTGACGGCGAAGTATTCGAAGTTACACTGAATACGGTGAAAGTGCAGAATTTTGATAAAACCATCGTAACGATACCGGCTTATGCCCTGGTTTCCGATTCCTTTAAAAACTGGAGAGGAATGCAGGAATCAGGCGGGAGGCGTATTAAGAGGGCGGTTTATATTGATACCACCAGCATTTGTTTCTGCACTGATGAGATGATTGAGAAGTTCAGACAAATTCATTATCTTAAAGAGTATATAAATAAAAAGAAAAAGAACTTAAGAAATTTAATGAAGAAAATAGAGTAAAGGATGATTTACCCGTTAACGGCAGGCATCTGACCAATATCGGAACCTTTCGTATTTATATCTTAAACTATATTGAAAATTATCCCGGAATACGTAAAGAGATGCCTCATATTGTGAGACAGCTGCCTCCCGGAGAGTTTGGATTACCCTTGGAAATCTATGCATTTACCGGATATACGGATTGGGTGAATTATGAAAACCTTCAGGCCGACCTTTTTGACCATATACTTTCCATTGCAGCAGAATTTGGGCTGCGAATCTTTCAGAATCCAACCGGGCAGGATTTAAGAATCTGGGGCAAACAATAAGTCGAAGCGGATATTTATAGGTCCGCTTACGCTATTTGCTGAATAAGATTAAAAAAGTGGTATAAGCTCTGCAAGATTTACCGAAAATCTGTGTATAAACTTATTGAAACAAATTATTCATTTTTTTAAAAGGATGAATTGTAAATATATGCATAAGCATGGAAAAGAGGTAGCATGTATAAAGCACTTAGAATAGGTAATCTTACAGCAAAGCTTCCCATTATCCAGGGAGGAATGGGTGTTGGAATCAGCTTAAGTTCACTTGCAGGAGCTGTTTCCGCAAAAGGAGGCATAGGGGTAATATCCACTGCTCAGATAGGATTTACGGAACCTGACTTTGACCGTAATCCATTGGAAGCCAATCTCAGAATGATTGGAGAACATATTAAACGGGCAAGAAAATTAGCACCATCCGGAATATTAGGTGTTAACATCATGGTGGCAACACAGAATTATGCCAGATACGTAAAAGAAGCGATCAAAAACGGAATTGACTTAATCATATCAGGAGCGGGGCTTCCCACGGAATTACCGGAGATAGCCAAAGGCAGCAGGACAAAACTGGTTCCCATCGTTTCTTCCTTAAAAGCAGCAAGTGTTATATTTAAAATGTGGGACAGAAAAAATAATGTAGCTCCGGATGCCATTATCATCGAAGGACCGAAAGCCGGCGGACATCTTGGATTTCACCCGGAAGAACTGGAACATATAGATGATGCTGCTTATGATGAAGAAATTAAGTCTATTATTGCATTAACCAAAGATTATGAAACAAAATACGGCAAGGAGATTCCCGTTATCGTTGCCGGAGGAATCGAAAATAAACAGGATATGGAACATTATTTTTCCATAGGAGCAGACGGTATCCAGGTGGCAACGAAATTTGTAACCACGGAAGAATGTGATGCGGATATCAAATATAAGCAGGCTTATATCAACTGTAAGGAAGAGGATATTATGATAGTAAAAAGCCCGGTTGGAATGCCCGGACGAGCAATGAAAAATGCCTTTATGGAAAGGGCAGGATTAGGCCGGATCCCCATCAAGCACTGCCATAACTGTATTAAAACCTGTAATCCGGCAGAGACACCATACTGCATTACAGATGCATTAGCTAATGCGGCAAGAGGTAATCTTGATGAGGCCTTATTGTTCTGCGGAGCCAATGCTTATAAAGAAGACAGGATCAGGACGGTACAGGATGTGCTGGACGATTTTTTCGCTTAGTCTAAATAAATAAATCGATAGTTAATGGGGTTATACTTAATTACTAAATAGAGAAAAAATATCATTACAGCATAAAATAAAATAATACTTGCCAAGCTTTATTAACTATGGTAAAATATATATTCGTGATATGTTATACAAAATTTTCCTTGCTCTTTACACACAGATGGATAGATATTCTATTCCAAACTGTCAACGAACCCACAGTGGGCCGCCAGGATAAAGGGCCAGAGACCAGAAGGAGGTGCACACAACTATGAATCAATATGAATTAGCCTTAGTTGTAAATGCAAAAATCGAAGATGAAGCCAGAACAACAACTGTAGAAGCCGTTAAAGATCTTATTACAAGATTCGGCGGTACTATTACTAACGTTGATGAATGGGGTAAGAAGAGATTAGCTTACGAAGTTCAGAAAATGAAAGAAGGCTTCTATTATTTCATCCAATTCGATGCTGATTCAAAGTGTCCAGGCGAAGTAGAAGATCGTATTCGCATTATGGAAAACGTAATCAGATTCTTATGCATTAGACGGGACGCATAATACAAGGAGGTATTCCTTTATATGAATAAAGTCATTCTAATGGGCCGTCTCACACGAGACCCTGAAGTAAGATACTCTCAAGGAGAGAATTCCTTAGCAATAGCAAGATATTCCTTAGCAGTTGACCGTAGATTTAAAAGACCCGGAGAACCGGATGCAGATTTTATCAATTGTGTAACATTTGGAAAAGCTGCTGAATTTGCAGAAAAATACTTAAAACAGGGAACTAAAATTGCTGTAACCGGCCGTATCCAGACAGGTAGTTATACCAATAAGGACGGACAAAAAGTTTATACAACCGATGTTGTAGTGGAAGAACAGGAATTTGCTGAAAGTAAAGCAGCAAGCGGTGATTCTAATTATCAACAAACCTCCAGACCTGCACCAAGTCAGGCAGCTGGCGACGGTTTTATGAATATACCGGACGGTTTGGACGAGGAATTGCCATTTAATTAAGCATTAAGAATAATATTAGTATACATTAAAAATGTATTCATCGGATAAGGAGGTCAGTTATGCCATTCAATAAAAACGACAGAAATGATAGAAACGATAAAGGCGATTCTCCAATGAAGAGAAGAACCACTCGCAGAAGAAAAAAAGTTTGTGTATTCTGCGCAGACAAAAATCATGCAGGTATTGATTATAAAGATGTTAACAAATTAAAGAGATACGTATCTGAAAGAGGTAAGATTCTTCCTAGAAGAATTACAGGAAACTGTGCTAAACATCAGAGAGCTCTTACCGTAGCAATCAAGAGAGCAAGACATATCGCTTTAATGCCTTACACATTAGATTAATAATTGAGCAATATGTCTCGACATATCGCTTTGATGCCTTACACATTGGATTAAGCCTTATTTTAGTAGGGCCCCAGAGAGTGTGAAAGGTAGTACACGACTTGTACACACTTTGAATAAGAAATTGAAATTGCCGTTACATGACCTTAGGTTGTGTGGCGGCTTTTTTGAATTGAAATACGCAAGGGGATGTTACTGTCAAGTAATTGTTGGCATATTTTTTACCACCTGTTAACAGTAACAAAAATCAGTTGGATCAGCCCAACCTTATTTACATTTTGCGGTATTTATGGTAAACTATATTAAAGTTTGCCGGCGGCATTACGCCGTAATTTATTCCTCACATTCAATGAATGGAGGATTCTCATGTCGCATATTAAAAAATGCATCTTATCTATCTTATTATGTATTACATTATTAACTCTGGCCTTACCATATCAGACGGTATCAGCCCTGACATCCGACTCAATTACATTTCTCATACTTTCACAATATAAAGCAGTTGCTGATATTGGGGATAAGATCAACCTGTTTGCGGTTACTTCTAACGGAAAACTTCCGACCTGGAAAAGCAGTGATTCAAAAATAGCTTCCGTAAATACCTATGGGGAGGTGACTGCCAAAAAAGCCGGTTCAACCACTATTACTGCCAAGATTAAAAATGCGGAAGCTTCCTGTATGATTACCGTAAATAAAACTAAAATAACCCTTAATAAGACCAGTGGCTCCATTGAACGGGGTGAGTCACTGAAACTTACTGCGGCTACCTCTAATAATTCCGAGGTTACCTGGAAGAGCAGTAAGAAAAGTATCGCCACAATCGATGAAAATGGAACCATAACCGGTATAAAGCCCGGAGAGTCAATCATAACTGCCAAAGCGGACGGCAGCATTGCAACCTGTATTCTTATAGTAAAATCTCCAACAATAAAATTAAGTAAAACTTCTGTCAAATTATATCGCGGTGAAACCGTTAAAATTTCTGCTGACGTATCTTCAAAAGTAAATCCCGTCTGGAAAACCAATAAGAAAAGTGTGGCCATCGTAGATGAGACCGGAACTATCACTGCAATTAAAAATGGAACCGCTGTTATTAAGGCCACTGTGGACGGAGTTACTAAAATTTGTAACGTTACCGTCAAAAAGCCTGATATATCCTTAAGTTCAACCGAACTTTCCTTAGAGAAGGGGACAAGCAAAACCATTACCGCAACGGTTTCTTCATCGAATACGCCGGTATGGTCCACCAGTAATTCCAATATTGTCTCTGTTAATTCAAATGGAAAAATCACAGCGCTAAAAAAGGGAACCGCTTATGTCTATGCCAGTGAGGACGGGACTAAAGTGCGGTGTACGATTCATGTAACTGAATAATATTACCTGGGAGGAATAAATACGGCAAACTTAATAGAGAGTCCCTTACCAGACTCTGGCGCTAGCTTACTGTCCCATCAGTAGTAAATTCCGTAAAAGATGTAAATTTGCAATGCCTGTTTACAAAAAGGAAGTTTGTCACAAGGAGGAGCATATAAAACTTAAGTTGTGTAGCGACTTTTTGTAATAAATGGAAGATTTACTATCAAGATTTCAGGATAAATTCACCTAATTATTTTCCGAAATCATGGGAGGCAAAAGAAATGAAGCAACTTAGGAATTACATAAGAAAGGCTGCACTGGTAGGAATTATAATTGCGGCAGGGTATAGCAGCTGTGCCAAAAATGTTGATGCAGCATATGCACCAAATACAGCAGGGAGTTTAAATATGATGAAGTCTGCTAATATGCGGGTTTTGCTGGCAGAAACAGATAAATCAACAAAATCAGTAAAAGCAAATGATTTATATCCAATCTCAGTTCAAACAGATGGAAAAGTTAGGTACGGTTATATTAACAATACAGGTAAAATGGTGATACAGCCAATTTATGAAAGTGGGGAAAATTTTTCAGAAGGATTAGCCGTTGTTTATAATAATAACAAAAACCAGGTAATTAACCAAAAGGGTGAGATAATTTTTGAAACGGAACTCCGTTTAGATTTTTTTATTTCATTAATACAAAAACAGGAGAGTTCTATCAGTTAAAGGATTTATTTAAGAGTGACAGTGATTATGTTTCAAAGTTAAATAAAATTGTAGTTAAGCAAATGGAAGAAAACAGCAAGGGCGGTATGGTTTATTTCTATGACGGTAAAGCCCCGATTAGTAAAGACCAATATTTTTATATTAGTGAAGACGGTCTGGTAATATATTTTGACAGCGGAGCGATAGCACCCTATGCCGCTGGTTTTCCGGAATTTAAAATACCATTTAAGGATATAAACCGTATCATTCATACGGAGGGATCTTTCTGGAAAGCATTTCATTAAATGAAAAGCAATACTATATAGGTTAGAAATTTAGGGAGTGATGCGGACCTGTCCGCTTCGTTCTTTCACTGGTAAACTGCCCTAAGAGAAAAAGGCTCTGCTATAATATGGAAAATAATATATACAGTAAAATAAATCTCTGGTATAATTGTAAATGATTCGTAACTAAAACGAAAAAGAGTCAAGGAGGCTTAAGATGAAACCCTTAGATAATTATGAAAAATGGTTGCCCCTAATTACTAAAAATGCACATTTCTATCTAAATAATAAAGAGCTTGACGAATTCAATCAGATTACAGAAGAAGAGGCAGCAAGTCAGCTCAAGAATTTATTAGAAAAGCCTATAGCAAATTTTACTGTAATGAACGAATTATATTTTAGAGCCAGATGGGCGGAAGTATTAAGAACTATTTATCACGGAGATGATTTGAAGCTTCTGGAAGTAGCAACCGGTGACGCGGATATGATTCCCCAGGTTACGAGCCGTACATATCCGGGCAGCCAATACATTACTGCTAATATGAATAAAAATTTAAACCAAAGTTTATTCAATAAAACCAAAGATTTACAGCTGAATATGAGGGTAATAGAAGATGACGCAGCATTTATTGAAAAGCATCTGGGCACAGAGTATGTTGATATTATTGCTTTCCAGCATGCTGCTAACGATGTAATACAGGCGATTTTATGTGATAGAGAGGGTATCGATACGATATATTCCGATTGGATGGAAACACTGCCTAAAATGATAGAAATATTGCAAAGAGAGACTAAGGAACAAACACTGGAGCAACATGCCAAAGCCCCTTTTTAGGTCTCTTGCAAACCTTATTGAGGGTTCTGAAAAAAGATGGAATGATTGCCATAAACCATTATATGTTTCAGCTTGACCTGGACTGGGGATATCCGGCTGACTTATTTGAAAATATGGTTCCGATGATAAGACAATGGATGCTTGAATTGGATGGATGCGAAGAGATATTTTTGGATGGATTTGATAAGAATTGGTGGATTTTTTTAAAAAAGAAATAAAACCGAGACGCAGATGAGAAAATTTTAGGTTAACCTCCAAACTGATGTAAAATGAAATGACTTAGTTTGGAGGTTTCTTTTATTTACGCGAAAGCAAAGTGAGAATTAGCAAGCTTGCATGCAATAATTCCCACGTGTACGCGAACCGGAGAAACTCGCAAAGCGTGTTTCTTCCGGTTTCAGGTGTAACTTTTGCCAAGCTTTCGAGGTGAATTCAATGAAAGATCCTGGTGTATTACTATAGCAAGAAACATAAAATCCAATAGCCCTGTTTTTATTCTTTCGCTGCATACATTAATATTTCCTCTTTTGTTGCCTGGGTTTTTGGTATATCGCATACAAGCCTGCCGGAATTCAAAACTAAAATTCGATCGCACATTCCCATAATTTCATCAATATCGGAGGAGATAAATACGATTGAGGCGCCTTTTCTTACCAGATCCACCATGCAATTATAGATATCTGTTTTAGAGGCAATGTCTACACCCCGTGTAGGTTCGTCCATAATATATATCTTCAGGCGGCTCATCATCCATCTTGCTACAGCCATCTTTTGCTGGTTTCCTCCGCTGTAGGTATTAATCATATCGTCTGCGTTACCTGGTTTAATGCTTAGTTTTTCCACATAGGAACCAGATACATCTCTAAGGATATAGGGATCAATTATCATGTGCTGTACAAACCTTTTAAGAGAAGATACGGACACATTATTCTGAAGATTCAGACTTCCAAAAACAGAACTGTTTATGCGGTCCTCAGGTAATAATGCAATTCCTTCTTTAATAGCATCAAAAGGTTCCCTGATGGTTACCGGTCTGCCATTTACTTCAATACTGCCGGCTGTGGGCCGATTGACACCAAAGATACATTTGGCGAGAAGGGAGCGGCCTGAACCGACGAGACCGGTGACACCCAGTATTTCCGACTTGTTTAATTCAAAATTAATATCTGATAAAACCGTACTGAAGGATAAGTTTTTAACGGAAAGAACAGTCCTGCCAATGGGAAGATCGAGTTTCGGATAACGTTTATGGGGTTTCGACATAGCCATTAATTTAATAATTTCATCCGTAGAAATTTCTTTCACATTCCTTGTGCCTACTACTTTACCTTTATATGTAACCGTAACACGGTCTGCAATTTTTTTAATTTCATCCAGTGAATGTGTGATGTATATGATTGCCTTGTTCTTAGATTTCAACTCTGTTATGATACGAAACAGAATTTCTTTTTCCAGCGGTGAGAAAGTTGAAGACGGTTCATCAAAAATTATAATTTTTGCATCAGAAATATATGCCTTAATCATTTCAATCAGATGCTTTTGGGCAAAGCCAAGTGTACCAAGCAGAGCATCCGGATTTAAATTGATATTCAGTGAAGTAAATAATTCCTTGCAATTATAAAATAACCGGTCAAAATCAATCCAATGTAACAAACTATTCTTGTACGGCAGCTTATCCGCATATACATTTTCAGCTATGGTGAGGTTGGGATATAAAGCCATTTCCTGAAGAACGGAATGTATTCCGATTTTCTTTGCTTCATAGACGGAGTTAACATTGATTTCCTGCCCATCCAGATAAATATGGCCGCTGTCCATCTTAAAAATCCCGTTTATCACATTAATTATCATTGATTTTCCTGAACCGTTTTCTCCGATTAAAGCATGAACTTCTCCGTAAAATAAGTCCAGATTAATACTGCTTAGTGAAAAATCTTCACTCATATATTTGTCTATATCTTTCAATAGCAATGCCGGTGTGCTCATAATGTGACCTCCGCCAGAATTCTATTACATGTATAATTTTGGTATAGATTATACTTTTCCTTCAAACGCATCTATAGATGTAAATAACTGTATATTACTGTTAAATAGTATATTTTTATAAGTATCTTTAATGCGGGAATTTGTAATTAACCGGTCAGCTATCTGGTTGGCTTTTCCCACACGGTAAAAAGAATTTTTCTCGAATGCATCTGCCGTAAGTAAAAGTATTTTCTGACTGGCATTAATTGCTGCCTCCTGAATGAGTGATGCCATGTCAATACTGGATACAGTTAAATCCAAATCACTTGAAATACCGTCAATTTCAATAAAAAGCTTTGTTACGAAAAACTGCTTTAAATTGTTATTGGTTAAGGTCCCAAATACGGCATTATAGCGAAAATCCATATCACCGCCCAATAGGACAACTTTAACGGATTTATTGGTGGAAAGCTCCATTGCGATAGTAATATCGTTTGTTAAAATGGTAATATTATTCTTTGTGCCCAGCTTTTTAGCTATATACAGATTAATGATACCGCTGGTTAACATAATGATATCACCGTCTTTAATCAGCTGAACAGCTATTTCTGCGATTTCCTGATAATCTGTTAAGTTATACTCTTCTGTTGTTGAAATAATATTTTCTTCTATCTTATTCAGAACTGCACCCCCGTGAGTTCTGGTAAGAAAGCCTTCAGATTCTAATTTTTCAAGATCCCTGCGAATCGTCACTTCAGAGACATTAAGCATTGAGCTTAATGTACTGACTTCGGCCTGCTGATTATTTATAATGTAATTTTTAATGATACGAATTCGCTCAATCGCAAACATAGATTACACTTCCTTATAATAGAGGGATAATTTCTGCTAATTTACTATTATATTGTTTTAAAAATATTTATGGTTATACAAACTAGTACTTATTCCAAGTATAAACCATTCATATCAGAAAAGCAATATTAATAAAAGAATAATAAAACGAAAACAAACAAACAACAAAATGTTTCGCCATAAAATAAAAAAAACAAATCAATTGGGCAGAATGTATAAATAAAAGTGTTAAATTTTTAATTGATTAGTAATTATATTGACAAGGTTCTGAAGATATGATATGATTCAATCACGGAAACGTAATAAAACGAACATAAACGTAAATAATTCTTTTTATATTGTTTGTTTTTTATGATTTTTCGAAACCAGCAAAACTATATTATAAAAAGGAGAGGATAATTTATGAAACTAAAAAAATGGATTGCACTAGGTTTGGCAAGTTTAATGCTTTTTTCACTTACCGGATGCGCACAGGGCAGCAATGACAAATTAGTTGGTGTTGCAATGCCGACGAAATCATCACAGCGCTGGATTCAAGACGGGGACAACATGAAGAAACAGCTGGAGGAAAAAGGTTATAAGGTTGATCTTCAATATGGGGAAGACAACATTGATAATCAGGTAGCTCAAATAGAAAACATGATATCAAAGGGAGCCAAAGTCCTTGTTGTAGCTTCCATTGACGGAAAGGCATTAACAGATGTATTAAAGAAAGCAGGGGATGCCGGAATTAAAGTTATTGCTTATGATAGATTAATAAGGGATACAGAAAATGTTTCTTATTACGCAACCTTTGATAACTTTAAGGTTGGAGTTTTACAGGCTGAATCAATCGTAAAGGGACTTGATCTTGCAAATCAGGCAGGACCTTTTAATATTGAATTATTCGGTGGATCACCTGATGATAACAATGCATATTTCTTCTATGACGGTGCTATGTCAGTGCTTCAGCCTTATATCGATCAGGGCAAATTAGTTGTTAAGAGCGGACAGACCGGAATGGATAAAGTTTCCACACTTCGTTGGGATGGAGCAACCGCACAGGCCAGAATGGATAATATCTTAAGTGCTTTTTATACATCCGAAAGAGTAGATGCAGTTTTATCACCATATGACGGCATATCCATTGGTGTTTTATCCTCATTAAAGAGTATCGGTTATGGTTCAGGCGATATGCCGATGCCGATTGTTTCCGGACAGGATGCCGAGATTCGTCTGTAAAATCCATCATCGCGGGAGAACAATATTCTACTATATTTAAAGATACAAGAGTGCTTGCTGAGAAATGTGTAAAAATGGTTGATGCCATATTTAACGGATCAGAGCCGGAAGTAAACGATACAGAGACTTATGAAAACGGCAAGAAAATTGTTCCGTCCTATCTTTGTGACCCGGTAGCAGTTGATAAAACGAACTACAAAGAGGCATTAATCGACTCCGGTTATTATAAAGAAACAGAATTACAGTAATAAAGAAGCATAGAAAAAGCCTCGGTAAACAGGTTTATTCATTCTGTGCAGGCTCTTGCAGCAGAGCTGAAATTAATACTTTACTTCTGCAAGGACCTGCACAATTTTCTTATAAGGAGCCAAAATTATGTCTGATTTTTTATTGGAAATGAAGGGAATTACAAAAACATTTTCCAGCTTAAAGGCACTGGATAATGTAAACCTTAGGGTTAAAAAAGGACAAATCCATGCACTGGTAGGAGAAAATGGAGCCGGTAAATCTACCCTGATGAACGTATTAAGCGGGGTTTATCCCCATGGCTCTTATTCCGGTGAAATATTATTTGAGGGTACTGTTTGTAATTTTAAATCAATTAAGGATAGTGAGAAGAAAGGGATTGTAATCATACACCAGGAACTTGCCCTGATACCTTACCTTTCTATTGCTGAAAATGTTTTTCTGGGCAATGAGCAGGCTAAGGCCGGTGTTATTGATTGGGATAAAACCATACACAATACAAAAGGGCTTTTGGAAAAAGTAAGGTTAACAGAAAATCCAAATACCTTGGTAGCAAATATCGGGGTTGGAAAACAGCAGTTGGTGGAAATAACAAGAGCACTTGCAAAGGATGTTAAGCTTTTAATCCTTGATGAACCTACAGCAGCACTGAATGATGATGACAGTGAAAATTTATTAAAATTACTTTTGGAATTGAAAGACCACGGAGTTACTTCTATTATCATTTCCCACAAATTAAATGAAGTAAATTTAGTTGCAGACGAAATTACTGTGATCCGTGACGGTAAGTCAATACAAACTTTAACAAAAGGTAAGGACGAAATAACGGAAGATATTATTATCAAGGGTATGGTTGGCCGCGATTTGGAAAATCGTTACCCCCACAGAGAACCTAAAATAGGCGGAGTTGTTCTGGATGTTAAAGATTGGACGGTATACCATCCGCAAAACGCAGACAGGGTTGTAATTAATCAGGTGAATTTTAATGTAAAACGAGGCGAAATCGTTGGTTTTGCGGGACTTATGGGTGCAGGACGCACCGAGCTGGCTATGAGTATTTTTGGAAAATCTTATGGACAGAAAATTTCCGGAAACCTAAAAATAAATGGCAAAGATACAAATTTAGATACAGTCAGTAAAGCAATCGACAGTGGTATTGCATATGTAACGGAAGACAGAAAGAATTATGGTCTGATATTAATTGATAGTATCAAAAATAATGTATCACTTTCTAATTTGAAGAAAATAAGTAAACAAAGTGTTATAAATCCTCATGAAGAGATATTGGTATCTGAGGATTACCGTAAAAAGTTCCACATTAAATCCTCCAGTATATTACACAGAACAGGAAACTTAAGCGGAGGAAATCAGCAAAAAGTTGTTTTAAGTAAATGGATTTTTACAGATCCAGATATCCTGATCCTGGATGAACCCACCAGAGGTATTGATGTAGGCGCTAAATACGAAATTTATACCATCATTAATCAGTTGGCTGATGAAGGAAAATCCATCATTTTTATTTCCTCTGAAATGCCTGAATTGCTGGGAATGTGTGATAGGATTTATGTTGTTAATGAAGGTGAGATCGCAGGAGAATTAACAAGAGGAGAAGCCTCACAGGAAAGTATTATGAGATGTATCATGCGTCATAACAAGGAGGTAAAGAAATGAATTTAACAAATATTAAAACAATTATTAAAAATAATATACGTGAATATGCCATGGTTTTGGCTCTTATTGTGATCATGATTCTGTTTCAGATTCTGACAGGCGGAATTCTTTTCATGCCATTAAATATAACAAATATTATTCTACAAAACAGTTATGTATTAATCTTAGCGGTTGGTATGCTGTTAGTTATATTAACCGGTAATGTGGATTTGTCGGTGGGTTCCGTTGCGGCATTTATAGGTGCAATCGCGGCCGTATTTATGGTGAATTTTAAAATGCCGGTTATCATTGCAGTACCTCTTTGCCTTATAATTGGAGCTCTTGTTGGCGCTTGGCAGGGCTTCTGGATCGCTTATATAAGAATGCCTGCATTTATTGTTACCCTTGCAGGTATGCTTGTATTCAGAGGATTGACAATGGTTATCCTAAAGGGACAGACATTATCACCTTTTGCGGAATCTTTTCAGGTCATGGCGAACGGTTTCCTGCCGGAAAGCATTAAATTAGGGAATTTAAACTTAATTGCAATAGGAATTGGTATCGCACTCTCCCTGCTTTTTATCTATACGGAGTTAAAGAGAGTGAAAAACAAGAAAAAGTATAATTTCGAAGTATTGCCGTTTAGTTTTACAGTTACCAAGATAGCAGTTGTAATTATTTCTATTAATCTTCTCACCTATAGTTTGGCTGCATATAAAGGTATTCCGTTAGTCCTTATATTAATTGCCAGCTTAATTGCCATATATTCTTTCGTTACACAGAAAACTATTTTAGGACGTCACATATATGCTCTTGGTGGTAATGAAAAAGCTGCAAGATTATCCGGTATTAAAATAAAACATGTTAAGTTCTTTGTTTTTATTAATATGGGGATTCTGGCTGCACTTGCAGGATTGGTTGTTGCCGGACGTCTTAATGCAGCTACACCAAAGGCGGGAACTAACTTTGAACTTGATGCCATAGCTGCCTGCTTCATCGGTGGAGCTTCCGCTTCCGGCGGGATCGGTAAAATCGTAGGAGCTATCATTGGTGCTTTGTTTATGGGTGTTCTTAACAATGGTATGTCTATATTGGGTGTTGGTATTGACTGGCAACAGGCAATTAAAGGTATGGTACTTTTGGGAGCAGTTGCCTTTGATGTTTATAACAAATCAAAATCTTCAGCTGAATAAATTTTAATAAAGATAAAATAACTACTATATGATGTAAGACGAGAAATCACAAGGATAAATTACATATTTACCTCATAAGACAAACAGAATTCGAAAAACACCTCATTTTCCATAAATTTTTTGGGAAATGAGGTGCTTTTCGTAAGGAAACTATGTGACATGAGGTGGATTAACCTTACTATTATAGAATAGCCAGAGAACATCAAACAATCTGTACTTGAGAAATAGGCCGGGCAGCCCCAAAAGCCCCAGATATTTTACCTTTCCGCAAAGCCTTATAAAGCGTCTCATTATTTTACCTCCTCACTGAATGAAAATAAATCTTCTACTGTGCAGGAGAAAACATGGGCAATATCCATGGCGAGCTTTAGAGATGGATTATAGCGGCCTTTCTCCAGATTAATGATAGTTTCCCGACGCACTCCAACAAGTGCGGCGAGTTCATCCTGTGTTATGTTATGTCTTGCTCTATATTCGCGCATTTTTGTAATCAAGGCCATGTTATTCACCCCCGTTGCTCTTTTATCTCAAGTGATGTGAGCACCAAAGTAAAGATGAACATGGATACAATGTAACATGACGCCAGAGCCATGTTGCTTGTTAAAATAGCTGGAAATAGAATTCGAATGATGATTGCAAGACTGGTAACGGCGCTTCCGGTAAAAAAACCAATGCATGCCGCTTGCCGCACATTCAGCAGGAACATCTCATCCGGTATTACAAAGAAATATCGGATATAATAAGCGAATCCAAAGAATCCCATCATACCGCGGTGTTCCTCAAATAGTCCTAAAATACCCAGCAGTGCCAGACACGATAAAAAACCTAATTTATTAATTTTCATCATTAATTACCTCCCTAGTAGTGGTATATTTCTAACATATTGTTATAAATATACCACTATTAGAAATTTTTGTCAATAGGGTACATGGTTAAAAAGGTACATCGATTTTTGACATTTATTACAGGTTGCAATAGGCCCTGATAATGCTACAATACTATTATGTTAACATGTTATGTAAACTGGTAATTAAGGAGCTGAAGGAGAATAGCGGAATGAATAAAAAGGGCAAAAATATATTGGCAATATTAATAATAGCAGGGGTTCTGCTCATATTGAAAGGCATAACGGCAGAGGCCTATGTAGGCAGTACCTTTACCTATGCTTATGATAATCAAACCCTTACTTACAAGGTTCTTAGTGAACCGACGGAGACAGAGAATGGAACTGCGGAAGTAATCAACGAGGAGGGAAGCAATGAAAAGCTATCGGGAGAAGTGAACATACCCCAGACGGTTACGAACAGAAATATGACATATAACGTAATTCGTATTGAGGACGAGGCTTTTATGGATGCAGTTAATATAACAGGTATTAAACTGCCGGATAAAATAACATATATCGGTGAAGATGCATTTAGAAACTGCGCCGGTTTAGCAAATATCAATATACCGGATGGAGTTACCGGTATAGAGGATGGTACATTTTCAGGCTGCAGCAGCCTGAAAAGCATGCATTTGCCTGACAGGGTATCCTATATCGGTAACAGTGCATTTAAGGATTGCGGTAAGCTTACGGGGATTAATCTTCCGGAAGCAGTAAAAAAGATTGGGAGGAGTGCTTTTTCAGGCTGCAGCAGTCTGACCTCCGTAAACATACCGGAAGGAGTAACCGGACTGGAAGATGAGGTATTTCAGGATTGTAGCAATTTAACATCGGTTATGCTGCCGGATAGTATTAAAAGTATAGGTAAGTATGCATTTAATAATTGCATTAGTTTAAAAAATATTCATTTATCAGATGAAATAACAAGTATTGGGGAATATGCCTTTTCTTACTGTTCCAGTCTGACGAGTATAAAAATACCCTATAAAGTTACTAAAATTGAGAACAGAACATTTATAAAATGTACCGGTCTGACCACAATCAGAATACAGGACAGGATAACAAGCATAGGAGATTTTGCGTTTTACGGCTGCAGCAGTTTAATAAGTATAAGTATTCCGGAGAATGTAACCAGTATAGGAAATTTTACATTTCAAGGCTGTGATAATTTAAGACCTATAAAGATACCAAGCCAGGTTACAAGTATAGGCGTCGGCAAATTCCCTTATACCGGTGTATTGGTATATAAAAATTCTTACGCGGAAACTTTCTTTGAAAAGAATTTTCCGGAGTATTATCAGATAATCAACCTGCCGTTAGAAGAAATGGTATTTTCTGAAGATGTTAAAAATATTGGAGTCGGAGATACCGTTACATTAAAGCCTGATTTTTATCCGGCATTTTCTTCTGATATAACAGGTAATATTATATGGACCAGTTCAAATCCCCATACTGTATCGGTGGATGCAAACGGTTCAGTCAGGGGCTTAAGCTCCGGAGAGGCAGATATATCTGCTGCTATGGGAAAATATCAGGCAACCTGTCATATTATTGTGGGAGGTACGGCTCTTAATCCTACGTCAATTACAATTGATGAAAAAAATCTGGCAATGAATAAAGGGGAATCCACAAAACTTCATCTTGATTTTACACCGGCAGATTCTACAAACCGGATGGTAACGTGGAAAAGTTCAGATAATTCGGTAGTTACCGTGGATAATGGGCGTATTTATGCGAAGGCACCCGGAACTGCTACGATAACTGCGATTTCCGGGACAGCCTCGGCAAATTGCAGAATTACGGTATATAATCCACTGAAAGAAATTTATTCAGACTATAACGAAATGAGATTGAATAAAGGTGAAACGAAAAGAATTGCAGTGTCGTATTATCCTATGGACACAACCGATGATAAAACTGTTGTATGGAGAAGCGAAGATGAATCCATTGCTATGGTGGAGGATGGTATTATTAAAGCGATAAGACCGGGAAAGACCACTATTATAGCGACCGTAGGGACATTAACCCATAGTATACCTGTAAGTGTGCTGGCTCCTGTAAAGTCAATCACATTTTCACAAGCATCGGTTGCCTTAACTGCCGGACAGAAGCAAACAGTAACTCTTGATGTACAGCCGGTGGATACGACGGATAATTTGGTAATAACCTCTACGGATGAATCGGTTGCAACCTATTCCGAGGGGATAATAACAGCAAAGAAGAGGGGAAAAGCTACAATTACTGCTGTATGCGGCTCATTATCTGCTTCCATCCAGGTTACAGTGGGTACGGATATAAAAAGTATTTCCCTGAACAAGCAAAATCTGAATCTTTATTTAGGTACAAGTGAAACTTTAACAGTAACTTATAATCCGGCTAACCCGGCGGATGACAAAACTGTCACATGGGCAAGCAGTGACGAGACCGTAGTAAAAGTCGATTCAAAAGGGAAAATACAAACAGTAGGGACAGGAACGGCAACACTTACAGCAATTGCCGGCGGCAATAAAAAGGCGTCATGTTCCGTTACTGTTAAACTTTCTGTACCTGCGGCTTTAAAAGCGGTATCCGGAGGTTTTAATAGTACTAAAATTTCCTGGGGAACGGTAAGCGGTGCCTCCGGTTACGAGGTTTACAAGGCTGATTCAAAAACAGGGGCTTATAAAATCATAAAAGCTACAACTGCAAAATCATTTACCAACACTGGCCTTACTACCGGAAAAACCTATTATTATAAAGTCAGAGCATACAGATATAAGGGAACAAAAAAAGTTTATAGCAGCTTTTCCGAAATAGCCGGTGCCAAACCGGTACCTTCCACACCTGGTGATGTGAAACTGGTAAAGGTAAGCTCAGGAAGAATCAGTTTTACCTGGAATAAGGTAAGCGGTGCCTCCGGTTATGAAATATACAGGGCTTCTTCTAAAACGAAAACGTATAGCCGTGTTAAATCCACTACTTCTTTACATTTTATCAATTACGGATTAACAAAAGGAAGAACCTATTATTATAAAGTCAGAGCATACAAAATAATCGGAAATCAAAAGGTTTATAGTAAGTTCTCTGCTATTTTCCCAATAAAAATATAATAATTTCATAAAAAACATTTGCTTTATGCTCCCAATAAGCCAGGCAGTTTAAACAGTATCTGTCTGTTATGTTGGGAGCATTTTTGATAAAAAAGGGTAAATCGACCGGAAAAACTATACAAAATATACCAGAAAAGGAAATATTAGTATAAAAACTTAGGGCAATAGTCCGGGTAGAAATAAATGGTAATGTCATATATAATTAATTTGTCGAATTTGGCAAAATTTAATCAAAAAAGGAGAGTAAAAAATGAAAAGGAGATTATCATTATTATTAGCAGTATTATTAGTACTTAGCTTTGCTTTAGTTGGCTGTGGCAGCAAAGAACCGGCATCCAAGCTCGAGGGTACAACTTGGGAGTTATCTGGCGGAAAAGATCCATCCGGTATTGAAGTTACAGCGGAGCAAATGGAACAGCTCGGAATGACTGAATTTACACTTGAATTCAAAAAAGATGGTGTTGTAACTGTCAATTTTGCAGGCGAGAGTCAAGATGGTACTTGGTCTGAAAAAGACGGTGTAGTAACCATTGGTTCGGAAGGCGAAAATATGACACTTAAATTAGAGGATGATGTATTGTCAATGGACCAGGACGGTACGACCTTAATGTTTAAGGAAAAGAAATAACTATCATCATTCTTGACTATTTGTTTAAATAATACCATATAAACAGATCATAAATTGAAGTGCACCTCCAAATGTTAGATTTTTTGTCTAACAATGGGGTGCATTTCAATTATGGTCTGTTTTTTATTATATCATTTATGTTTATTCCGGCTCCGGTGTTAATCAATTGTATTTCAGGATTGATTATCCAAAAGATAACGGCTACAATGATACTATACTAAAAATAATAAAATACGGGGATGGAGATATGAAGATTAATGTACCACTGGTAACTGAATTAAGAGATGCGGGACCTATGCTGAATCAAATCATTGAACTACAGGCCGAAGAGCGGGCAGCAGAAAGGTTATTGTTTACATCGGATTACCTTTCCGGGGAAGATTTATCAGGGATCGATTATAATATTGTTGAATTTGACAACTGCAAGCTGTTAGATTGCAACTTTAATAAAGTGGGATTTACAAATGTGTATTTTAAACACTGTGACATTTCCAATTGTACTTTTGAAAACGGTTATTTTAATCAGGTGGAATTCATCTCCTGTAAAGGCATGGGCTGTAAATTCCAAAACTCAGTTATCAAACATGTAAATTTTTCAGATTCTAATTTTACTTACTCAAATTTTGAACATTCTAAATTTCAGAAAGTGATTCTGGCATCCTCAAATTTCAGTAATGCCTGTTTGGCCGAATGTATATTAAAAGAGATGGAGTTAAAGGAGGTAATCTTAAATAATTGTGATTTCTTTAAGACTCCCTTAAAGGGAATCGATTTCAGAGAAAGCACCATAGATGGAATCCTGCTTTCCGATAACTATAAAGAACTGGCAGGAGCAATCGTGGATACCTACCAGGCTGCCGCCTTAGCGCGTCTTTTAGGATTGGAAATTAAATAGATTTATTATAGTTAATTTTTAACGGTAATGAGAATGATTAATCTTTGGAGGCAGCCATGATCACGAAAGAAAGTATTCAATCCTATCAGGGAATATCCCTGAATCGCGGAAGCAATTTTCTTTATCTATCTCCCCATATTTTGCTGCGACCTTATATCGCTAACTATACAATTTCTTTCCCGTCACCGCAAACGATGCCGGATGAATATACGGTTCTGCCTACGGCGAGTTCAACGCTTACCATATCTGTCGGTTCTGATACTATATTCAGCGGATTACGTGGAGTTAACACCAAAGCATGTAATGTCGGGGCTTTTGCAAATAAGATGAAGCTTCTGCTGCTGATCGAATTTCAACCGGGCGGGTTATATCCTTTTATCCAAATAGACCAGTTCGAGTTAGTTGATTCCTCCTTTAAGCTGGATGAGCTGGATAAAACATTTACGACAACACTGGAAAATGAGCTTATAAAATCCGAATCGGTTACGGATCTGGTTGAAACCCTGAACAGGATTTTTATTACCAAACTGATGAATTTCCAAACAAACAAAAGTGTTTTGGCAATGATGCAAGATATAGTTAAGCAGCATGGAAATAAAAGCACCGGTAAATTATCTTCTGAATACTATTATAGTGAAAAACAGATCCGGCGGTTATTTATGCGTTTTGTTGGCACCAGCCCCAAGATGTTTTCCCGAATTGTACGAACCAATTATGCATTGCATTTACTGCAAAGAGACTCCGTTTATCTAACGGATGTTGCTGTACAAGCCGGGTTTTTTGATCAACCTCATTTCATCCATGATTTTAGAATGGTCTGCGGTCTGACCCCGCAGGAATATATACATAATATGTCCGTTTTTTACAATGACCGTTTCAAAATGTAAGGTACAATAGGAACATCATTTACGCTACATTTTTTTAAAATTAATTCAGGAGGAAAGGATATGCAAATATTGAGTAAACAAACCTTAGAGGAAATACGCCGGTGGATTTACAAAAATGCAAGGCCGCTTGATTTAGCATTGTGGCAGTATCACTTTGAGAATGGAAGCAAGGAGGCTGTCCTTGCAATTTTGCCCTGCTATCAAAATAGCGACGGTGGTTTTGGAGGTGCCATAGAGCCTGATAACTGGAATCCGGCATCTACTCCATACAACGCACAGTTTGTTATAAGAATTCTTCGCCAAATTGATTTTTATGATACCGCACATCCCGTATATCAGGGATTGTTCCGCTATCTTGAGAATACGGAGTACAAAGCGGACTACGGCTGGTTTTTCATAATTCCGTCAAATGATAATTATCCCCATGCCAGGTGGTGGGATTATAACCCGCAGGATAATGTTTTTCAAAGCATCGGAATTACGGCAATTCTGTCCGGTTTTATCCTTCGGTATGGTGAAAAGCAATCGAACCTTTATCAAATGGCAAAGGAATATGCGAAATTATTAGTCTGCAAACTGCCTACAACAAAGAATTTCGGTGATATGGGAATAGGCGGATATTGCAGATTGCTGGATGATTTAGAAAGTGCTGGGCTAACAAAAGAATTTGATCACCCGGATTTTAGTGAGCAGATATTTTCTTTGGTCCGTAATAAAATACAGAACGAAACCGGTAATTTTATGGCGAATCCCCTGGAATTCGTTTTATCGCCAAACAGCAGATTCTATGATGAAAACAAACCGGAAGTAGAAAATGCACTTGATCAGATTATTTTAAACAGACCTGCTTCAGGCGTTTGGGACATACCCTGGGAATGGTATAACGGTAATGAGTACCCTAAAGCATTTGCTATCAGCGAGAACTGGTGGAAATCCTTTGAAGCAATTGAAAAACTACTACAATTAAAGAGATTTGGCCGGTTAGCCAAGGATATAATATTATAATATCATAGGAATCTGAAACAGCCGTTGCATGACCTAAAGTGCATCGGCTGTTTTAATGTAATTTTAATATGAGCCAAAAGAATTCTAACACCTATTTTATATCATCAATGTTATATTTTATAGCAAACAGGAGGAAAATAGCAAAAGGTTTAACCTGTATATTGAAAATAGAATGGAGCTTAGATGAAATGGTAAATGTTATAATTCAATATCTTTTATATTTAATTATTTTAGTTTTATTGGCCATTCCGCTGGGAAGTTATATCGGAAAGGTAATGAATGGTGAAAAAGTGTTTTTATCCAGGATATTTCTTCCATGTGAAAAATTCATATACCGTATCTTAAAAATCGACAATACGGAAGAAATGACATGGAAGAGATATGCGGCAAGTGTAATCAGCTTAAGTGTTATCAGCTTAGCGGTATTATTTTTAATTATTTTATTTCAAGGCTACCTGCCGCTAAATCCGGAGGGAGTAAAAGGTACCGGCTGGCATCTGGCTTTTAATACGGCAGTCAGTTTTATAACCAATACAAACTGGCAGGCTTACAGCGGCGAATCACAGCTATCCTATTTTACGCAGATGTTAGGGCTTACGGTCCAGAACTTTGTATCGGCTGCCGTCGGAATAGCTGTATTATTTGCGGTAATCAGAGGTTTTATCAATAAGCAGAAAGACAGGATAGGAAACTTTTGGGTGGATTTTACCAGAACTATTTTATATGTGCTGATTCCCCTGTCTCTTTTAGTCTCCGTTATTTTGGTGTCGCAAGGGGTGGTTCAGAATTTTAAACCATATGATACGGTGAAATTAGTGGAACCTATAACCCTTAAGGACGGAACCGTGGTAACGAATGAAATAGTTCCAATGGGCCCGGCTGCCAGTCAGATAGCAATAAAACAATTGGGAACCAACGGCGGCGGTTTTTTTGGAACCAATTCAGCATTCCCTTATGAAAACCCCACTGTCTTATCCAATTTGGTGCAGATGCTTTCCATTTTATTGATACCTGCGGCACTAGTATTTACTTTTGGGCGGAATATAAAGGATAAAAAACAGGGTATTGCCATATTTTCAGCTATGATGATTGTGCTGGTTATTGCTCTTGCCTGTGTAGCAGTAAATGAACAAACCGGAACACCACAGCTAGCGGCAAATGGCTCCGTAGATTTAAGTACAAAGAATCAGGCCGGAGGTAACATGGAAGGAAAAGAAGCAAGACTGGGAATAGCGTCATCGGTTACCTGGTCGGTTTTCACCACGGCAGCCTCCAACGGCTCTGTCAATTCCATGTTTGATTCCTACACACCCCTTGGCGGTATGGCATTAATGCTCTTAATACAGCTTGGTGAAGTTATATTCGGCGGTGTCGGAAGCGGCCTGTATGGTATGCTTGGCTTTGCTATATTAACCGTATTTATAGCCGGGCTGATGGTCGGGCGTACACCGGAATATCTGGGAAAGAAGATAGAACCATATGAAATGAAGATGGCAGTTTTAGCATGCCTTGCCACACCGGTTGCAATTTTAATCGGCAGCGGTATTGCAGCAGTGGTACCGGATATAACAGCAAGCTTAAATAATACCGGTGCACATGGGTTTTCCGAAATTTTATATGCCTATACCTCAGGAGGAGGAAACAACGGATCTGCTTTTGCAGGATTTTTTGCAAATACGGTATTTGTTAATGTGTCACTTGGACTGTGTATGTTGTTTGCCAGATTTGTACCAATGATTGCGATGCTGGCAGCAGCGGGAAGTCTTGCGCATAAGAAAAAGATAGCAGCAACAACCGGTACTCTTTCTACTAGTAATACCATGTTTGTTTTTTTGTTGATCTTTGTTATTTTATTAATCGGTGCGTTGAGCTTTTTCCCGGCATTAGCCCTGGGACCGATTGCAGAACACCTTAAAATGCTGGGCTAGCAAATTTGTGCTGACGCCCAAATTCACGGGTATCGGCAGTATGGAGGATTTATATGAAAGAGAATACAATGTTTGATAAAAAAATACTCATACGGGCTTTAAAGGAATCATTTATAAAATTATCACCTAAAATACAGTTAGAAAATCTGGTTATGTTTTTAGTTTACGTTTCCGCCATATTAACAAGCGGATTATTTATCCTTTCCTTGTTTGGAATAGAAGATGCTCCTACCGGTTATATTTTAGGAATTTCCGTTATTTTATGGTTTACTGTTCTTTTCGCCAATTTTGCCGAAGCGATTGCGGAAGGCAGGGGAAAAGCCCAGGCGGATTCTCTTCGTTCAGCGAAAAAGGATGTGGAAGCCCATAAAATTCCGTCCGTTGATAGTAAGGATAAACAGGAAGTTATATCGTCGGCTCTTTTGAAGAAAGGTGATCTTGTTATTGTAAGGGCAGGAGAACAGATTCCTGCGGACGGAGAAGTCATACTAGGAGCGGCTTCCGTGGATGAAAGTGCCATAACAGGGGAATCCGCACCGGTTGTCAGGGAAGCAGGCGGTGACAGAAGTGCCGTAACGGGAGGTACAACAGTAATCTCCGATTGGCTTATCATTGAAGTAACCAATGAAGCAGGTGAAAGTTTCCTGGACAAAATGATAGCTATGGTAGAAGGTTCCTCCAGAAAAAAGACTCCCAATGAAATAGCCTTGCAGATTTTTTTAATTGCGTTGTCGGTTATCTTTATCCTGGTTACGGTTTCCTTATATTCGTATTCCTTATTTTCATCAAAACAGGCTGATATTCCTAACCCGACTTCTGTTACTTCCTTAATCGCACTTTTAGTATGTCTTGCGCCTACTACGATCGGTGCTTTATTATCTTCTATCGGTATCGCAGGAATGAGCAGACTAAATCAGGCTAATGTACTTGCCATGAGCGGCAGGGCAATTGAGGCGGCAGGAGATGTGGATATTCTGATGTTGGATAAAACAGGTACTATAACCCTTGGCAACCGCCAGGCAAGCGAATTTATCCCGGTAGACGGGTTTACTGTTTTAGAATTGGCAGATGCAGCCCAGCTGTCCTCTTTACCCGATGAAACTCCGGAGGGCAGAAGTGTTGTGGTACTTGCGAAAGAAAAGTTTGGTATCAGGGAACGTAATTTAAATGAACTTCATATGGTATTCGTACCTTTTACCGCCGCAACCAGAATGAGCGGTGTAGATATAAAAGGCTGTGAGATACGTAAAGGTGCGGCTGATTCCATGAAAGCATATGTGCAGAAATTTGGTAATCAGTACAGCGGGGAATGTGATGCAGTTGTTAAAAGAATCGCGAACCAGGGAGGAACACCGTTAGTGGTAACAAAAGACCACACCGTATTGGGAGTAATTTATTTAAAAGATATTATTAAGTCGGGCGTAAAAGAAAAGTTCGCAGATCTTAGGAAAATGGGTATAAAAACCATTATGATTACCGGGGATAATCCTTTAACGGCTGCGGCAATCGCTGCCGAGGCCGGTGTGGATGATTTTCTTGCGGAAGCCACACCGGAAGGAAAACTCTCCATGATACGAGAATTCCAGTCACAAGGCCATTTAGTTGCAATGACAGGGGACGGTACCAATGATGCCCCGGCACTGGCCCAGGCAGATGTTGCAGTTGCAATGAATACGGGAACACAGGCGGCAAAGGAAGCCGGCAATATGGTGGATTTGGATTCGTCTCCGACAAAGTTAATTGAGATTGTAAGGATTGGTAAGCAGCTGCTTATGACCAGAGGAAGCCTTACCACCTTTAGTGTCGCAAATGACCTGGCCAAATATTTCGCTATTATCCCGGCTTTGTTTGTAGGATTATATCCGGAATTGTCCGCTTTAAATATTATGAGGCTGCACAGTGCGGAAAGTGCGGTGTTCTCAGCAATCATTTACAATGCACTTATTATTGTTGCATTAATTCCTCTGGCATTAAAAGGAGTAAGGTATAGGGAACTACCGGCAGGTAAACTTTTGTCCCAAAATTTACTCGTATATGGCCTGGGCGGAATAATTACTCCATTCCTGTTTGTCAAACTGATTGATCTGATCATTGTGGCAACGGGACTGGTTGGGTAGTAGGTAATGCGAAACTATGTTGTTTTCTGAATATACCAGCTATTCATACAAATTTCATAGCTTCAGTTGCCTTTAGGGCAAGATTCAGCTCAAAAATTTGTATGAATTGCATGGTATAAATAAAGTTATTTTGTTTCGCAATTACCTTTTATTGGGTAAGAAAGAGAGGAAATATGAATACAATAAGACCAATATTACTAAGAGCAGTTAACATGCTTTTTATCATGACTTTATTATGCGGAATCATTTATCCGCTATTGATTACAGGAATTTCACAGTTATTTTTTAAGGATAAGGCTAACGGCAGTTTGATTGAAGTAAATGGTGTAAAATATGGAAGTGAACTGCTGGGACAGCAATACGGCGGGGATAACTATTTATGGGGAAGAATTATGAATATTAATACGGATCTATTTACAGATACAGAAGGAAATGCTTTAATGTATGCAGGACCTTCCAATATAAGCCCTGCCGGTGAAAAGTATCAAACCCTGATTGAGGAAAGGGTAGATAAAATCAGGCAGTCAGATCCGGATACGACTATGGATAAAATACCGGTTGATTTAGTTACAATTTCCGGTAGTGGAATGGATCCCCATATTAGTGTGGCTGCGGCTGAATATCAGATTAAACGGATTGCCCAAACCCGTAATATGACGGAAGATAAGGTCAGAGCGATTATCGATCAATACACAACCGGCAGATTTGCAGGAATATTTGGTGAAAGAGTAGTAAATGTTTTAAAAGTCAATCTGGCTTTGGACGGAATTTTACAATAGACTCCGGTTAAAATCGAACCGGCAGGTTTGATTTTTATGACACCCAAAACCGAAGCAAGTGATAAATTTTTGATAAAATCAGTTAGAAAGAAGGCGGCCTGGTGGAAGATAATTTTCGAAATCCCGACTTATTATTAAAACAAATAGAGGAAAGTGAAGAGCAGCAGGGAAAAGGCAGGTTAAAGATCTTTTTCGGATACGCGGCTGGCGTAGGTAAAACCTATGCCATGTTAGAGTCTGCTCATGTAGCAAAAGAAGCCGGACTTGATGTTGTTATAGGATATGTGGAACCTCATACCAGGCCGGAGACCATGGAATTAACAAAAGGGTTGGAGACGTTACCCAACCTGTCCGTAAATTATACTAATATGATTCTGCATGAATTTGATCTGGACAGTGCCCTAAAACGAAAACCTCAGCTTATTCTGGTGGATGAGCTTGCACACACCAATGCGCCCGGCTGCAGGCATGAAAAGAGATATCAGGATATTCAGGAATTACTTAAGGCAGGGATTGATGTTTATACAACGGTAAATGTTCAGCATTTGGAGAGCTTAAACGATGTAATTGCCGGAATTACCGGCATTATTGTACGGGAGAGAATACCGGATTTTGTATTTGATAAATCAAACCAGGTGGAAATGGTGGATATAGAACCGGAAGAACTATTAGAACGGCTGAAGCTGGGAAAAATATATAAAGATAAACAGGCTAAAAAAGCACTTAATCATTTTTTTACCGTTGAAAATCTGGTTTCCCTTCGGGAAATTGCACTTCGGAGAATGGCGGACCGGGTAAATCTGATACAGGAAAAATCTTGTGGCGGTGTAAAAGAGACAGAAGGAATTGTAATGGAGCATATCCTCATCTGTCTGTCTCCCTCTCCCTCCAATGAAAAAGTAATAAGACAGGCGGCCAGAATGGCAAATGCATTTCATGGTAAGTTCACTGCCTTTTACGTTGAAACCTCCGGGTTTGCGGAAATGTCGAAAGAGGATTCCGACCGTTTAAAAAAGAATACCAGGCTGGCAGAACAATTAGGGGCTAAAATCGTAACATCGTATGGAAGTGATATCGTAGAACAGATTGCGGAGTATGTTAAGGTTGCAAGGGTATCGAAAGTAGTTTTAGGAAGAACCTATACGAAAAGAATGTTGTTTTCCGTAAAGGAGAGTTTTTCAGAACGGCTTTCAAAGCTTGCCCCGCAGTTGGAAATATTTTTAGTACCGGATTCCTTTGATAAAAAATATATAATAAAATCAAAAGCAGCCCGAAATCGGTTAAAAAGTGAAAATGTTCTAATTGATATTCTGGCATCAGTGGGTATTATGACCATTGCAACGGTAATAGCATATTTATTCAGTTATTTAGGTTTCAGTGATGCCAATATAATAATGGTTTATCTGTTAAGTGTATTATTTACTGCTTTAGCAACGAAACTAAGGATATGCAGCGTAATTTACAGTGTCGCCAGCGTTTTTGTATTTAATTTCTGTTTTATAGAGCCCACGTTCACTTTTACAGTAAATAATACGGAATATATTGTAACGTTTGTTATTATGTTCGTAACTGCTTTTATAAGCTCTTCCTTGACACAAAAGGTGAAAAACCATGCAAAACAGGCTGCAAAAAAGTCTTACCGGACTGAAATTCTTCTGGAAACCAGCCGCAGACTGCAAAAGGCAGATAAACCGGAAGATATTATTATCCATACAGGAGAACAGTTAGGGAAGCTGTTAGAGAAGAATATTTATTTTTTCCTCGGTAACCCGGAAAATAATAAAGAGCCTTTTATCTATAAATTTCACGATGATGTCACAAATATCCTGAATAAGGAAGAACTTGCCGTTGCCCAGTGGACTTTTAAGAACAACAAACATGCCGGATTCTCCACAACTACATTACCGGGTGCCAAGTGCCTGTATCTGGCAGTACGTAACAGTGAAAAGGTATTTGCAGTAGTTGGCATTGACATGAAAAGAAAAGAAATTCCTGCATTTGAAAAAGATATTATGAGTGCTATCTTAAACGAGTGCTCCCTGGCTCTGGAAAAAGAAGAATTGGCAAGGGAGCAGAAAGAAGCAGCGATAAAATTGCAGCAGGAACAGTTAAGAGCCAATCTTTTACGTTCCATATCCCATGATTTACGGACACCCCTTACCAGCATTTCGGGAAATGCAGGGGTCCTGATAGGCAATGCGGATAAAATAAGCAGTGATCAAAGGCAGAAGCTGTATGTGGATATTTATGATGATTCCATGTGGCTGATTAATTTAGTGGAAAATTTATTGTCGGTTACCCGGATTGAAAATGGTACCATGAATTTAAACTTACAGGCGGAATTGTTAGAAGACGTTATATCAGAGGCATTAAAACATATTAACAGAAACAGTATTGAACATCGGATACGGGTTGAGGAAGAAGATGATCTTCTGGTTGCAAAAATGGATGCAAAATTAATTATGCAGGTTATTATTAATTTAGTAGACAATGCAATTAAATATACGGAAAAGGGTTCTGAAATCTGCATTTCCACTAAAAAAAGGAAAAGCGAAATCATTGTTGAGGTGGCGGATAATGGAAGCGGAATAGCGGATGAACAGAAAGAAAAACTGTTTGATATGTTTTATACGGTGAATAACTCCGTTGCTGACGGCCGGCGCGGTATGGGATTAGGGCTTGCCTTATGTAAATCCATTATCAATGCACACGGGGGTGAGATCAGCGTACATGATAATATACCGAAAGGAACCATGTTTCGATTTACTCTAAAAGCAGAGGAGGTAATATTACGATGATGAATGGAAAACCAAACATTTTAGTAGTGGAAGATGATCCGCCAATCAGAAATCTCATAACAACAACCCTTGAGACTCAGAATTATAAATATATCACGGCAGCCTCTGGGGGGAAAGCTTTATTTGCGGTTACGTCAGGAAAGCCGGATATTATTTTATTGGATTTGGGACTTCCGGATATGGATGGTGTAGAGGTAATTAAAAAACTGCGTTCCTGGTCCGTAATTCCCATTATTGTAATAAGCGCACGCAGTGATGATAAAGATAAAATACAGGCCTTGGATGCCGGAGCAGATGACTATCTTACAAAACCTTTCAGTGTGGAGGAGCTTCTTGCAAGGCTGCGTTCTACCTTAAGGAGAATTCAATATCTGGAAGCAAGGGGTACCGTAGAAGAATCCGTCTTTCATAACGGAGACTTAACAATTGACTATACCTCAGCCACCGTAAAACTGGGTGAGCGGGAAATTCATCTGATGCCTATGGAATATAATCTTCTGTGTCTTTTGGCTAAGAATGTAGGTAAGGTTTTAACGCATCATTATATTCTTGATAAAGTATGGACCAATGCATTAGAAAGTGACTTATCTTCCCTTAGAGTTTATATGGCATCGTTACGTAAAAAAATAGAGAAAGACAAAACTGAGTCCAAATATATACAGACCCATATCGGTATTGGTTACCGGATGATTAAAATTGATAGTGATAAATAATGATAATTATTATTGGAACTAATTTTACGAATTGTCTGTTTTAATAATAGGCGGAGTTGATATAAATGAGAAATTTTTCGATGGATACGGCAAATGAAAAAATATTGGATTTAACACTAAATGATAAAGGGAAGAAGCAAAATACATTAATAAAACTTGTAATTATGGTATTTATCATGATGATATGTACCGGAATAGCAATGATTTTTTTTCAGATAAAAATGTTTGAATCAAATATAGTGATGATCTATCTGTTAGGTATACTTATCTTTACCTATTTAGCAGAGGGTTACATCTATAGCTTAATCTCTTCAAGCTGTGCGGTGCTGCTTTATAACTTTTTCTTTACACAGCCGTATTTTAACTTAAAAGTACATGATCCGGATTATATCATTACATTTATGGTAATGTTTATAGTTGGATTTATTACCAGTATGCTGACCATTCGGGTAAAAAAGGAGAGGCAGCTTGTTGAAGTACGGGAAAAGTATATAGCCTCCCTGTATTATATAGAAAAAAAATTACTTGATGTGAAAAGCAAAGAAGAATTAGCGGATACCTCTGCCGAAGAGATGTCAAAATTACTGAATGCAGATATACTTGTACAATTCAACAATTCTAACGGAGAGCTGCTTTATAAAAGTACCTGTGGTAAGGAAAGCTTTCTTGGACTTATTGACCAATCAGCCAGTTTAGAGACATTACAGTCAGGAATCCCTAGCGGTTTTGGGACCACACTTTTTTCTGAGGCTAAAGCATTTTATAAACCCATATTAAGTCAAAGCGGAATTTTGGGAGTTATAGGTATTTCACTGGGAAATGAGTCCGTCCTGAATCATGATCAAAGTACATTTATAGACGTCATTATTCCACAAATAGCTGTTGTATTGGAACGTCAGAAAATATCCGAGGAGCAGCATAAAGTACAAATTGAGATGCAAAAGGAGCGTTTGCGTGCTGATATGTTACGCTCCATTTCTCATGATTTTCGTACCCCCTTAGCAGGCATTATGGGGTTAGCCAGTACGGCGCGGGATAATTATGAAAAGATCAGTGATGAAATCAGGAAAAACTTCTTACAGAGCATTTATGAAGATGCGGACTGGTTAAATGAGTTAGTGGAAAATATATTACAGACTACACGGTTTGATGAGGGCAGAGTAAAGCTCAATTTTGAGGAGGAGGCGGCCGAAGAGATTATTACGGATGCGGTTACACATGTGAAAAAACATGCTCTTAACTATAATATTTTCGTAAAGATACCGGATGAAATCCTATTGATAAAAGTGGACGGAATATTAATAAGGCAGGTTTTAGTAAATCTTTTAAATAATGCAATAAACTATTCTCCTGAGGGAAGCGATATTATTGTCTCCCTGTATCGTGAATCAGATCGGGTTGTATTTGAAGTGAAAGATAACGGGCCAGGCTTTTTGAAAGATGAATTATCCCACGTATTTGACCGATATTATCATAATTCGAAAAATACCGGAAACCGAAAAGGGATGGGATTAGGGCTGCCGCTTTGTAAATCAATAATCGAAGCTCATAATGGAAATATATCAATCAGAAATTATGAACCGCATGGTACCATTGTGAGTTTTTATATCTTAACGGAAAAGGAGTAAACCTATGGAACCGCTTATTTTAATTGTAGATGATGAAAAGTCAATAAGAAGTTTTCTTAGAGTATCCATTGAAATGCAGGGATATAAGTGTATGGATGCTTCGGATGGTTCCAGCGCTCTGATGTTAGCGGTATCTCAGAATCCGGATATCTTAATATTAGACCTTGGTCTACCGGATATGGACGGAGTTGATGTTATAAAAAAATTACGGACGGTATCTCTGATGCCCATTATTATTATTTCTGCCAGAGGGCATGACAGAGAGAAAATTGAAGCACTTGACGCCGGGGCGGATGATTATCTTACCAAACCTTTTAGCGTACCTGAATTGCTGGCACGTATCAGGGTTATTTTAAGGCATAAAAACTATGAGAATATTCCTGACATAGAGATAAATCCAAGTTATAAAATAAAAGACTTAACCATTGATACGGATAAACACAGGGTCTGGATTAATGAAAAGGAAATACGATTAACTCCAAATGAATATAAGGTATTGGTTTTATTAGCCCGGAATCGGGGGAAAGTTCTTACGCATAAATACATTGCAGAAAACATCTGGGGGGTATGTTAACAAGTGATACGAAATCACTGCGGGTATGCATGGGCAATTTAAGGAGAAAACTTGGCGAAGACCCATCACAGCCGGAATATATCATAACAGAAATCGGGGTTGGATATCGATTGGTAGACGAATAAGAAAAGATGTATCATATGATATAGGACCGTTGCTAATTCTTATAATTATAACTTACACCTGGAATACAGGTTACTATTCCGTAAGTTTAATACTATAAGAATTAGTAACGGTCCTTTTTTATCCCATAGGAAACATCCTTCTATGAGATAAAAACGCTCTGCATTGGACACGCCAGACGTATTCTTATCCAAAAATTATTTGGATAAGAAAATACTTACACAAAACTTATACGAAATAATTTATTCTTAACTTATGAAATAAATTTAAACTTCATTTCCGGCAGGCGTAACCGGGCCGAAGATTGATGAAAAAGTATTTCACAAAGGGGTTATTATAAAACAGCCCCTTGGAAAGAGTGAAAGAAAATATAATTAAGAAAGGATGCCACGATGTGATTCTTTCACTCATTTTATTTGTGGCAATCCCGCTGAAAGGTAAACGGGATGTAATGGGTGTAAAAATATGTATGATTATGAAATGATGTCAGGTAAATTACGTATGTATATGAAAGATGCAGTCAGTAATCTTAAAAATAATGAGTATGAAGAATCATATAAACTTATAATGAAAGCGATCAATATTGATCCTAATGCTGCGGAGCCCCATAATCTTCTCGGAATCTGGTATGAATTCAAAGGAGAGAATGACTTAGCCAGGAAACATTACAGAATCTCATATGTACTGAATCCCACATATAAACCGGCCAGTGTTAATTTGGAACGGGTCAGTACCTTATTTCCATATAAAAATATCGAAGTTGATTTTGGTGATGTGAATACTGATATAAGCAATCAAGGAACAAAAGAAACACATTTAAAAGAAGCTAATTAATGTGCGGAGGATAATATATGTATATAATCATAATTGGTTGCGGAAGATTGGGCAGTAATCTTGCGAAAGGATTATCTGACGACGGTAATGATATTTGTATCATTGATCGGGATGGTGATAAATTAAATGGTTTGGGCAGCGGGTTTAACGGCAGGCGTATCAAAGGCATTGAATTTGACAGTGATAAACTGCTGGAGGCAGGTATAAAAAAGGCAGATGCACTGATAGCAGCTTCTCCGGATGATAATATAAATATAACGGTATCACTTATTGCAGATAAAATATATATGGTACCTAAAATAATTGCGAGAATAAATGATCCCGATAAAAGCTATTTCTATAATAAACTTGGTATTTCTACCATTAATCCGATTCAATATGAGATTGAAATACTAAAAAATCAGCTGCCCAGTGAAAGTTTAGAAATAATTTCAACCTTAGATAACAATTATGGAATTATTGAGCTTCTTGTAGGCAAGGAAAAAGATGTTACTGTAGTTAATATTGAAGATAAATTCCATTGCATCATATCAGGCCTGATGAAAGACGGAGCGGTAAGTCTTCCGAAAAAAGACGACCGGATTAATAAAGGAGACAGGATATTTTGTACGGTTCATAAAAATGATAAGGAAAAATTAATAAATTATTTATGCAAGGAGGTATTCCTATGAAAACAATTATTATTGGCGGAGGGAAAATAGGGTATAACCTCTTAAGAACTTTAAAAGAAAGAGGGTATGAAGTAACTCTGATCGAGCGGGATAAGGAAATATGTATGAAAATTGCCGAAGACTATAATGCGGATGTAATCTGGGGAGACGGTACCAAATTAGAGGTATTAAAAGATGCAGGAATCGAAGATGCAGAAATCATCGCGGCTGTTACGGGAACGGATGAAGAAAATCTTGTTATCTGTCAGATTGCAAAATTAAGTTTTCATACGAAAAAAACGATTGCCCGTGTTAATAATCCTAAAAATACCATTATGTTTAAAACTCTGGGTATCGATAATACGGTTTGCAGTACGGAAGTAATAGCAGGTTTAATAGAATATTCATTTGATAAAGAGGATTACAGGATTATCAATACCTTTGAACGTGGGTCCATGATTCTGGCGGAATTATCAATAAATGAGCATAATTCTTGGTGTAACAGAAAGGTGAAAGATTTAGTTTTGCCAAGTGAATGTGTACTTGTCTCAATATTACGGGGTGAAAAAGTTATATATCCAAGAGGAGACACCTGTATTTTATCCGATGATAAGGTAGTAATAATCACAAATAAATCAATCTTATCAATTATTGTTACTGAATTATATGATGGAGGGAATAAAAGATGGACTTTATCAAAAATGAAATAAAAGGAATCATATCTGAACTAGGTGCGGCTGCTTTTTATATTTTATTAATATTTTCAGCAGCATTCATTATTATGAGGTGAACATGTTAAGAAAAAACATCTTAACGCTAGGAGAATCCGAAACGAGCACGGAGGGTGCTCATTCCAGACGTCTTCCCCAATGGTTAGAGATGCCGCCTTGCGGCATCATGTTTGATAAGATGAAAGAAAATATAATAAAAGAAGGGATGCCACATACAGATTCTTTCAATCGTTTTTATTTGTGGCAGTACCGCAGACCTGTCTGCGGTATGCAATTGCAGATTGCAATGGGTGTAAGCGATGAATATAAATAAAAAAAGAACTTTCAGTATAGGTATCATATGTTATTATACCGGATACATAGTTCTAATCGTAGCCGCATCTATGATTATACCCATCGTAACATCCATACTGTTTAGGGAATGGAATCCGATGATGGATTTTATAATCAGTGGTGCAATAGCAACAATTATTGCCTTGTCATTGATTCTGTTTGGAGCGGAATTTAAGGAAAACAGACCGGATTTTGGGTGGAAGCATGGTTTTGTTATTGCTGCACTATCCTGGATTATCTTAACTGTTTTATGTGCAATTCCGTATCGGTTAAGCGGGCATACAAACTCATTTATAGATGCCTGCTTTGATGTAATGAGTGGATTTACAACAACAGGGTTAGTTCTTACGCAGGACCTGGACCATCTTTCCAATGGCTTCAATATGTGGAGACATATGTTAACTTTTATTGGCGGGCAGGGAATGATTGTTCTGGCGCTTTCTTTTTTAACTAGAGAAATCGGCGGAGCTTATAAAATGTATGTTGGAGAAGGTAAAGATATTGAATTGGTGCCTAATGTAAAAGGAACTGCGAGATATATATGGAAAATAAGCATGGTATACCTTATTATTGGTACGTTTTCCCTGTGGATAATCGGTATGTTTATTGGACTGAAACCTGTATCGGCATTTCTGCATGCACTGTATATGTTTGAATCCTCATGGAGTACCGGAGGATTTGCCCCTTATACCCAAAACATTATGTACTATCACAGTATATTATATGAATCGGTTACTATGGTTATATTTATACTTGGTTCATTTAACTTTGGTCTGCATTATGCCATATGGCAGGGTAAGCGAAAAGAAATAGTAAAAAATATAGAAACTCAAAGTTTCTTTATAACATCATTTATATCCTGCATGTTGGCATTGATCGGGTTATCGAAACTAAATGTGTATCCTGATGCGGTGGCAGGTTTTAGAAGAATTATTTTCAATGTAGTCTCAGCTCATACGACAACGGGATTAGGGTCTATTTATGCCAGACAGTTTGCTTTAGAATGGGGAGATTTCGGGGTTCTGATTATGATAATTGTTATGCTGATCGGCGGTTCCGCATGCTCAACGGCAGGTGGATTTAAAGGTCTAAGGGTAGGTATTGTTTTTAAAGGTTTGATTATGGATGTTAAAAAACTTCTTACATCGGAGAGAAGTATGAAAGTGTATAAATACCATCATATTAAGGACCATATATTAGAAGACGGTTTAATTAAGTCTTCTGCTACTATCATATGTTGTTACATGATTACATTTACCATAGGAACCATGATTGGTTCATTTTATGGATATTCGTTAGCAGATTCCGCTTTTGAATCCGCTTCCGTTACCGGTAATGTCGGATTGTCCATTGGTGTTACAGCGCCTTCCATGCCGGTTTTTATGAAGATATATTACATCATTGCAATGTATTTAGGCAGGCTGGAATTTCTGTCTGTATTTGCATTAATAGGTTATATTCTGGGAGGTGTTAAAAAAACATGCATAAGATTATTACAGCGGGCCTGATTTTTTTAATTTTAACCAACCTGTTATCAATATCAGCAAAGGCAGAGTCTGTAACGGAGATAAACGATCTCATTGAAAATGCAAAAGAGCTGGATGGACAGGAAGTTTCGGTTCAGGGTGAAGCGATTGGGGAACGTATGGACAGGGGAGAATATTCCTGGATAAATATCAATGACGGAACCAATGCAATCGGCATATGGATTAGTAAAAATGAGGCAGATCATGTTATTCACTATGGAAATTACAAATATGCAGGCGATACGGTAAAAATAACAGGTTTATTTCATAGAGCCTGTACGGAACACGGCGGTGAAGCAGATTTACATGGTACTTCATTGGAAATCGTAAAAGCAGGGTACCGGGTAAAGGAACAAATAAATCCGGTAAAAATAATAACTGCAATTATATTGGTAATGTTAGCTTCCCTCGTTTTAGTAATATTTCATAAAAAGTTAGGTAAGAAAAGAGTTTAACATTCTGATTAATTGTGTGATTCGTCTTTTCTGGTTAATTACAGATTATTATGCTTCACTATTGTTAACCAGGAAAGACGGATAAACGGTATAATAACTAATTTCCAGCAAACTTATAATAAGAAATACCGAGTAATGTTCTTAAGGATTATCATATCTATTTTCATCTAATTTCTATCTGTTTTCCCTCTAATAATTCCCATTAACAAGTTGATAAATGTCAGATTATGTATTATGATACACCTAGGAATAAATGTGAAAGATGCTTTAAAAGCATCCTGTTTGGAAGAATTCTTTTCTGGGGGTATCATTTTGTACAATATTTTAATTATTGAAGATAATACGGAACTGCAAAATGAAGTAAAGGAACTTTTGACTTCGGTTGGGTATCAGGTTTTTTGCGCACAGAGCCGTTCATCTGCTTTATGTTACTTTAAGTTTAACAAAATAGATTTATGCCTTTTAGATGTTCAGTTACCTGATTGCAACGGTTTTGAATTCTGCCTTGAAATCCGTACATTTTTTACAAATCCTATTATCATGCTAACGGTATGTAATGAAGAAGAGGATATCATAACCGGACTGAAAAACGGTGCGGATGATTATATTACAAAACCTTTTTCCATCCGGATATTATTAATGAGAGTGGAAGCTCAATTAAGGAGAAATGAGTTACAGACCCAAAAAGATACGCAGATTGTATTCAGCGGTGATCTATCAATTAACTTTGATACCAGAAAAATATATTTAAATGAAGAAGAAATTAAATTAAGAAGCATTGAATTTGACTTATGTGAAATTTTATTAAAAAATAACGGTCGTATTATAAAAAGAGAATTGCTGTTTGAGAGAATCTGGGATTGTAAAAACAAATTCATCGAAGAAAATACTCTTAATGTTCATATCAGCAGACTTAGAAAATCCTTAAAAACATACCGTGGGTCGGGGTACATAGAAACTGTTAAAAATTACGGCTACCGGTGGAATGTGGATATTATTAGAAATTAAAGGGGTAAATGTGAATAGTCTCACAAAGTACTTCGAGCCATTAGAAGAATAGCAAAGGCAGCTTTTCTTCGGGATTTATGCCCAAAGAGCATTCCCCTATTGTTTGAGATGGGACATAAGCGGCATCATGAGGGTAAGGTTGAAAAAACTTCAGATGGGCAAAAATCATACGCAGGAATGGAGAGAATATATGAAAAAAAATTATTTTTTAGACGGACAATTTGTTCTGGGAATAGGCCTCTTGGTATTTACGTTTTATATTATAAATGTCAGCTATATGTCTTATACTATTAAAAACAGTTACACAGAGAGAATTGTATCTGTCTTAGGGGCTATGTCTGAGGCTTATGGTGATATGAATAAATCCGTGATCGATACGGTAATGAATGATGACCATAAAGCCTATGCGGCAGGTACTAAACTATTAAAAAAATATGGATACCGTCTTAGCGGTGAGATACTTATTAAGGATTCCATAAATGAGGAAATTACATATTTATCCATATTTGAACTTACTATTATACTCTTCTTGCTATTCTGCCTTACAATCCTGTTTAAAAACCATATGAAGTTTCTAAAGAGACTGGAGACATATCTGGACGATTTTAATAACCCTGCCTCCTCTTTCGAGGAATCAAATAATTACACCAATCGTATTATGGGTAAACTGCATAAAATTTATCTGAATTCTAAACATAATATTCTTCTGGTTCATCAGGAGAAAGCTAAAATGCACGATTTTATGGAGGATTTATCCCATCAATTGAAAACACCGCTTACGGTATCCCGTTTGTGTGTGGAACGATATATCTTTGAAAATGTCAAATCAAATACGGAGCGTCTGGAGACAGGATTAAAGCAGTTAGAGAAAATGAATATTTTAATTAATTCTTATTTAAAAATCGGTATGTTAAAATCCTGCAATACAAAATTAGAAGTAAAAGACCATAATATTCTCGCTTTTATTGAAGAATGTGTTGAGGATATACAACCGCTTTTGGACAGCAAAAATATAACTATTCATGTAAAGGGCGAAAAGGAAGCAAGATTCCGGTTTGATTCCTTTTGGATGAAAGAAGCATTGGTGAATCTGTTTAAGAACGGCATTGAACACTCACCGGAGGACTCTGAAATTATGGTTTCCTATACCAGCGGCAGCCATGATTTAAGGTTATTTATTAAAGATAATGGAAACGGAATAGAAGAAAAAAATATGCCTGTTTTATTTGAACGTTTTGTTTCCAGTGTCCGACAGAAAGACGGCAGCAACGGGTTAGGGTTAGCGATTGCGAAACAGGCCGTAATACGGCATTTTGGTCAGATCGGAGTAAAAAACAATAAGAGAAACGGAGTCACATTTGAAATATGGCTTCCGATATTAAAAGGAACAGAAGTGTATAATATTTACTCTGATGTAAGATAAATGCAAGCTTCTTATAGTATAGTAAAAAGGTACAAGACCTAATGAATAACTGGGAATGGAGGGGAGACAGATGAGTATATTAAAATTAGAGGGCATAAGTAAAACATTCGGAAAAGGAACCGGTATGGTTACAGCTCTGGATGGAATAAATCTCTCCATTGATAAGGGAAGTTTTACAACGATTATAGGAAGAAGCGGTTCCGGTAAGTCTACTTTACTTAATATAGCCGGCGGGCTTTTAATTCCGGATAAAGGACAAGTTATCCTGGAGGATATTGATCTTTATGTACGTAAAGATAAGGAGTTAGCCAGAATCAGACGAAAAAAGATAGGAATCGTTTTCCAGGCATTTAATTTAATACCGGAATTTACGGTCCTGGAGAATATTTGCCTGCCCTCCTATCTGGACCAAAGTAAACCGAATATGAAGTTCATTGATGAGGTCCTGGAGATTATCGAAATGGGAGATAAAAAAAACAAATATCCCCATGAATTATCCGGCGGTGAACAGCAAAGGGCGGCTTTGGCACGGGCTTTATCTGTGAAACCTGATCTTCTGTTAGCAGATGAACCAACCGGTAATCTGGACATTAAAAGCGGAGAGCAGGTTATAGATGCTCTTCAGTATTGTTACCGAATATTCAATCAAACAACGTTACTGGTAACCCACAACCTGGAAATTGCCGGACAGTCAAACAGGGTAATAACCCTGCAGGACGGAAAAATTGTATCGGATTCAGTTGGTGAAATGATATGAGCTATTTTAATAAATTAGTCAGATTAAATTTAAAAAAATATAAAAAGTCGTATCTATCTTTATTTACTGTAATTGTTTTAGCCTGTACTTTTACCATTACCGTTACCGTTCTGCATGACAGCATGATTAAAACCGAAGAACAGCAGCGTAAAGATATCTACGGCAGCTGGCATATATCTGTTTATAATACGGATGATAGTTTATATAAGGATCTTAAAAATCATGGAACAATAAAAAGTATCGGTAAGATGACCGGTTATGGGGAGGTATTAAGAAGTAACGGGAGTACTTTGGGAGTAATCGGTTCCGTGGATAAAAATACGGCACATATGGGACTATCTCTTCTGGACGGAAGACTACCCGTAAAGGACAACGAGGTGGCCATAGAGATGGCTTATCTATCCATGATGGGGTATTCGTATGTACTGGGACAGGAAATAACCCTGAAAATCCGTATCCATAATAATAACAGCCAGGAGGTAATAACCAGGAATTTTATCCTCACCGGTGTATTAAAAAATTATTCCTCCATATGGAAAACGGACGGTAATCAGCTGATATCTTTCTTCGTTACGGATACCTCCCTTAAAACCCCTGTGTTTTTTGAAAATATTTTTGGAATTATTAAAAATAAATTCGTAGAAAATACCGATGAATTGTCTATGCTTACTTTAAACCGAGGGAAATTTATTAAAAATGATTATACGTATTTTGAGTATATTAAAAAAAGCAGAGAATTCGAAACATTCCTATCCGACTCAATTTTGATAATTCTTGTTACCATAACCTCAGCTTTTTTTATTTTTCAAATATTATATTCTTCCCAAAAGAAGCATAATAAAAGTTTTGTAATTATGCGTTGTCTGGGAGCAAGTAAAGCCCAGATTTTTTCACTTTATTTTAAAGAACTGTTAATTGTTTTTTCTATAGCCTATACAGCCGGAATTATTATTGTCTTATTAGCCGTTTATTTGGGTTATCAACTAGTGAGTGCATTTTTTCCTCAGGAATTTATCATTTCGATAAACAGCCTGAAATTAATAACATTATTACTTATTCTCATAGGTTTTACCATTCTGTTTGCCTTATGCTCTGTACTGCGGATCAGACAGATGCCGTTAACAGGTAATTTGAATTTACAGCCGGTAAATAGAATAATACCACTTCACAAAAGAAAATTCAGACCGTTAACCGTAAGAAATATGGTGAAGATATTCAACCGTTTCCATTCCAGGGAAGCTATTGTTTATTTTTGCCTTACTATCAGTACTTTTCTGGTACTTGTCAGTACTGCTTATTGGACATACCAAAAATACAAAGATTATACTTATATAAAAAATACATTTACAGCAGATTATGAATATGGAAACATGGCTACCTACTATGAACCTCAGGTCCATATGTCCGAAGAAGAAGTGGAACGAATCAGGAATATTTATGGAATTGCTTATGTCAGAGCATACCAAATTACTAAGTATCTGCCCATTACCTGGAACGGAATAGAAAAAAGCAAATACGCAGATTGTTTAAAGTTTAACTATTATCCTAGATATGCAAAGAAATCAGGAACATTTGCTACGGTTTTCGGTTTGTTACAGGATGAAAGGGATTATCAGTTTTATCTTGATGAGATAGATGAGGGTAATTTGTCGGCGGATGCTTTTTTACATGGGAATGAAGTAATCGTATACTTGCCGGCATATTACAAGATGCCTGATGGTATTATCTTAAATAGTTTGGATGCGGCATTGCAGATATCAAAGTCATCACTCAGTCGTGTGACGGAAGATACCCTAAAAATAGGAGATGAAATAATCATAAATGGCGCCAGGGGAGAGGTTAAAGTAAAAATCGGAGGAATTATCTACGAGATTGAGCATAAGAATTCTCAAGCTTTATTATCAAAGCCATACTCCATTATCTGTAATGATTCCATATATGAAAAGTTAGTTTCGGCTAAGGATATAAAAAGCTATGAATACCTGCAGATATATGCTAACAGGAACGCAAATTATGAAAGAACCGATGTAGAGATATCCAAGTTGGAAAAGGAATATATTATTCAAAATATCAGAATTCAAAAAGAAGATGCAAAATATAATGCCAGGATTAGTCTGTTTATATCTTTATTACTGAATTCCATTGTCCTTATTATTACCATTACAGTGCAGTGCAATAATCAGATATCCAGAATGGAAGCAGATAATAAACGAAATTATATACTTAATATATTGGGAATGGATAGGAATAAGTTACAGTTTTTATATCTTTATAATATTTTAAAAAACAGTTTTTTAGCGGTTGTACTTGGTATTGCTATTATATTTATATCTCTTACTGCCATATATTTAAAGGAGTTCGGTGGTTTATTTAAAAGCGGCAGCATACTGGAAGCGGGTAAATACACTTATGTGATGTATTTTTGTAGGATGCCCTGGGTATATGTTGTATATTTAATTCTTGGCTATTTATTATTAAATATAGCCATATCTTATTATCCATTATGGCGGTATCGAAAAATAAAAGATAATTTCTAAAAATGTCACATCCATGTAAGATTGCATAGTTATAATGATTATAAATAAAAAAACAAAGGAGATATTTTATATGAAAAAAGTTATGGCATTTCTTTTGACAGCAGTTATGTTATTATCTTTCAGCGCCACTGCATATGCTGCAGAAACAGTTGATACCGAAAAAGGTGCGCAAGTATTTGAGACTAATAGTGTAGTAACTCCATACGCATGGTATTATTCTTATACTAAAACGATTACTAAAACTTATGCATCGCTTTATGATGTACCGGACTCTATTGAGTACAGCGAATATAATTCCGGTGTGGATGCCGAATGCAGCGGAACATTAAATTTAAAATATACAATGCTTCAATCAAACGGTACCTATAAGGCAACTTTTGTTGGTACCATTGGTGCATATGTTTTCTAAAATATCCTAATCCTGAGGGGAAGAGATTAATATATATTAGAAAAAAACTGGGCTTTTTAAAACCTCCGAAAAAATAGCTTGCTGCACATACAGCAGGCTATTTTGCTTTATGCCGGAACATTACCTTAAGAGGATTTTACCTATTAATTCTAACTTTCAGAGGTATAAACGATTATTAACCTGTGATATAATAAAATCAGGATATGGAATAATTTCACATAAGTCTGAAAGGAGTAAATATGACGAAGCAAGAATTTGATAATCTAAAAAAGGAATCGGTTACCTATAAATATAATTCTTTTGAATATCTGGAATATGAAAATGTTCAGAATTATCAATTAATCCAAAAGGATGAATCCATACTTCTTATATATGGAGAAAATTCAGAAATCGGTTGCTTCGGGGTTTCCTGGGCAGCTAATATCGCAGAGGATCTGGTCTCTGCTGTAAAAAGGCTGGGTCCTAACATATTGATTTCTTTTATCCCCGCAAAATGGAAAGATTATTTTAATGAGAATGGTTTTTCCGACTATGCTATATTTCGCGGATATTGGATTCAGGATATAACGAAAATAAAGGGATATGGGGATTATTGTCTGTTACAGGAAAAGGAATGCAAACAGGCTTCCGAGGTGACCTTATCCTGTAGAAATCAGAGCAGAGGATTTCACGGCGAAAGTGAAGAGGGAATCAGGAGCTGGATAAAGGGAGAAAACCCCAATGCCAAAGATAGTAATTCAAGGCACTGCAGTATTTTAATACATAAAGAATCAGATAAAATAGTTGGAATTGCACTTGTTGCCGTTTATGATTATGACAGTACAAATGGTCCTGTATTATGGCTTCGGGAAATTGCAGTACATCCCGATTACCAGGGAAAGGGAATCGGTAGAAAGCTGATTTTACAAGGTATAAAGTTTGGAAAGGAAAGAGAAGCCAAGAGAGCGTTTTTAATGGCGGATGATTGTAATGAAAATGCGATAGGATTATATAAGAGTGTTGGGTTTGTTCCGGATGATGATGTTGAAATCAACCTGGTAAGCGGTTAACAACACCCCCCTTTCATTCCTTCCAGCATTAAATTATAAAAATAACTTTAATTTAACCGTTATAAATGGTATAATGTACATCACAATAAAATTATAAGGAAAATTAGGGCTATTTTTAACTTTTTAAGCTGATTTATCGCCGATATTGATTATATAAGGAGCATGGTAGAATGAAAAGGAACATTAAAGTAAAGGGAGCGTTGAAAGCATATCTGCGCTGGCCGATTATGCTGTCAATGTTATTGGCATGCATGAATCTGTTTATATACTTAATAGATAATAAAGCCGGATTAGTAATGCTAGGTTTCTCAATACTATATATCGTGTTGGCAATGCTTTTGTACTTTTTTAAACGACCTGTTATAATAGGTGATTTAATTCGCTATGCCGCTGACTATGGTCAGGTCCAAAAACAATTATTAAAAGAGATGGCTTTACCTTATGCGATTCTGGATTATGAAGGAAGACTCCTATGGGGGAATAATGAATTCCTGGATATCATAGAGAATGAAAAATCAGCCCGTAAGTCAATAACCAACATTTTTCCGGAAATCACTGTTTCTGTTCTGCCAAAGGATATGCAGGATAAAACTGTGAATGCGGCAAGAAATAACAGTTATTATAAGATAATATTAAGAAAAATAGTCGCCGTTGATTTTTCAGACAGTTCACCCTTTGAATATCAGGAAGATGATATGGGATTAAATGATTCCAATACTTTGATTGCCATGTATCTCTATGATGAAACGGAGATAAAGACTCTGATTCGGGAAAATTACGAGCAGAAGATGATTACAGGGCTTTTATATATCGATAATTACGAAGAAGCCTTAGAAAGTATTGATGAAGTAAGGCGTTCCTTGTTAATCGCTTTAGTTGACCGTAAAATTAATAAGTATATGCAGAGTATCGATGCAATCGTTAAGAAGCTCGAAAAAGATAAATATATCTTTATGTTTAAACAGAAATACCTGCAGCAGCTGCAAATAAGTAAATTCAGCTTGTTAGAGGAAGTACGTGCCGTAAATATCGGTAATGAAATGTCTGTAACCATCAGTATCGGACTTGGTGTAAATACGGATTCCTACCTGCTAAGTTATGAATATGCAAGAGCAGCCATTGATTTAGCTCTGGGCAGGGGCGGTGATCAGGCTGTCGTAAAAGAAGGAGATAAACTTCTTTATTATGGCGGTAAGAGTATACAGCTGGAGAAGAGTACAAGGGTAAAGGCAAGAGTAAAAGCCCATGCCTTAAAGGAATTTGTGGAAGCAAAAGATAAGGTAGTAATAATGGGACATGCCATTGGGGATGTAGACTCCTTTGGAGCTGGAATCGGTATTTACCGTATTGCTAAAACTTTAAATAAAAAAGCTCATATTGTCATAAATGAAGTAACTACTTCCGTCCGTCCGTTAATGACCAGATTTATTAATAATCCGGATTATGAAGAAGATATGTTTTTGAAAAGCGATCAGGCAATGGGTGTGGTAGATAATAACACACTTCTGGTTATCGTTGATGTAAACCGGCCCAATTATACGGAGTGCAAGGAATTGCTGTCTTTAACAAAGACTATAGTTATATTGGATCATCACCGTCAGACAGGGGAAGCAATTGAAAATGCAGTTTTATCCTATATTGAACCCTACGCTTCCTCATCCTGTGAAATGGTAGCGGAAATCCTGCAGTATATCGGGGACGGGCTGAGACTAAAGCAGGTGGAAGCAGACGCCATGTACGCCGGTGTAATGATTGATACCAACAATTTTCTTACGAAAACCGGCGTAAGGACATTTGAAGCAGCTGCATTTTTAAGACGTAACGGTGCGGATGTTACCCGTATCCGCAAAGCTTTCCGCAGCGAAATGGGTGAATATAAGACCAAAGCGGAAGCAATCAGTGCGACCGAAGTTTACCTGGAACATTTTGCTATTACGGTATGCTCCAGTGCAGGAATTTACAGTCCAACGGTATTGGGAGCACAGGTAGCCAATGAACTGCTTAATATTACCAATATCCGTGCATCTTTTGTTTTTACAGAATTTAATGATAAAATATATTTAAGCGCCCGTTCCATAGATGAAGTTAATGTGCAGCTGATTATGGAACGACTTGGCGGCGGCGGGCATATGAGTGTCGCAGGTGCCCAGTTTGCCAATTCCACCCTGGCAGAAGCAATTGATGATTTAAAAGAAACTCTGTCGGCTATGAAACAAGAAGGAGAATTATAGTTTTTAGGTAGTTGCAACCTAAAACTCGTTTTTATTTGAAAGGAGAATAGATATGCAGGTTATTTTATTACAGGATGTGAAAGCCTTAGGAAAAAAAGGTGAATTAGTAAATGTAAGTGATGGCTATGCCAGAAATTTTATATTACCGAAAAAGTTAGGTTTAGAGGCTAATGCAAAAAACTTAAATGATTTAAAATTGCAGAAAGCAGCAGAAGATAAAAGACAAAAAGAATTATTGGAAGAAGCTCAGGCGTTAGGTAAAAATCTGGAAACAAAAACCCTGGAGGTTAAAATTAAAGCCGGAGAAGGCGGAAGAACTTTTGGTTCCATTTCCTCAAAGGAAATTGCTGCGGCACTGAAAGCCCAATGCGGAATCGATATTGACAAGAAAAAATTACACCTTCCGGAACCTGTCAAGACAATCGGAACCCATACGGTTCCTGTAAAACTCCATCCCCAGGTAACAGCAGAACTTAAGGTAAAGGTAAGTGAGCAATAAAGGGGATATCAGGAGGAAAGGCAGATGGATGAGGCATTTATAAAAAAGGTGTTTCCTCATAGTACAGAAGCAGAGCAATCGGTAATCGGATCCATGATAATGGATAAGGATGCAATTGTGGCGGCTTCTGAGCTAATAACAGGGGAAGACTTTTATGAAAATCGTTATGGTGTCTTGTTTGATGCCATGCTAGAGCTTTTTAATGAGGGTAAACCGGTTGACTTAATTACCCTTCAGAATAAATTAAAAGAGAAAGATGTACCACCGGAATTATGCAGCTTGGAATTTATCAGAGATCTGATTACTTCTGTTCCGACATCAGCCAATGTCAGGTACTATGCAAACATTGTTAAGGAGAAATCAACCTTAAGACAATTAATAAAAGTAACGGAATCTATTACAAATGAATGTTATCTGGATAAAGAAAAGTTAGAGACGATTCTGGAAGATTCGGAGAAGAAGATGTTTGATATCCTTCAAAAACGAAATTCCGGTGAATTTGTTAGTATTAAAGAAATTGTGTTTAAATCCCTGGAGAGTATTGAAGCAGCGGCAAGGAATAAAGGCAGTGTAACCGGTGTTGCTACAGGATTTTATGATTTGGATTATAAAACAGCAGGTTTACAGCCATCGGATTTAATTTTAATCGCTGCGAGACCGTCCATGGGTAAAACAGCATTTGTTTTAAATATTGCTGAGCATGTTGTATTAAGAAATAATGTAACTACCGCCATATTCAGCTTGGAAATGTCCAAGGATCAGTTGGTAAAACGTATCATGTCCATGCATTCTAAGGTTAATTCCCAATCTATGAGGACAGGCGATTTAAGTGATGACGATTGGTTAAAGCTGGTGGAAAGTGCAAGGGTAATCGGTAATTCCAATCTGATTATAGATGATACTTCCAGTATTTCCATAAGCGAACTTCGTTCTAAATGCAGGAAATTTAAATTGGAACATAATCTGGGACTGGTAATCATAGATTATTTACAGTTAATGACCGGTGGAAAGAAATCAGAATCCAGACAGCAGGAAATTTCAGAGATATCCCGTTCTTTAAAAGGCCTGGCAAGGGAGCTTAACGTCCCGGTCGTTGCATTATCTCAGTTAAGCCGTGCAGTTGAACAGCGTCCCGATAAAAGACCAATGTTATCCGACCTTAGGGAATCCGGTGCTATTGAACAGGATGCGGATATTGTTATGTTTTTATACCGTGATGATTATTATAATCATGATTCGGAGGAAGCAGGAATATCTGAAGTTATTATTGGTAAACAAAGAAACGGTCCTACCGGTACGGTAAAACTGGCCTGGTTGTCTCAATATACGAAATTTGCTAATTTGGAAAGGCAAGGAAATTCATAAATTTTTATCAGTAATGTGGAGTTATTACATATTGATCTGATAACCATAAGAATGGCTCTGTTTTTGGTATAAGTGAGTAAGAAATACTCTTAACTTATTTCAAAGACAGAGTTTTTTTATTTCGGTTTAAAATGGTGGTTGCCGTTGGAAAATGTCAAGGGGTGGAGAGCTGGACAAGCTTCTGCCAATCCCTGTCGACAAATTAATTGAGAAAGTACTCCAGGTCTATTGCATTGATGTATTGCTGTGATATAATTAAAAAGTGTAAAAATATTACAATTAACAGAGGAGGAAGAGCTATGCGCGAAACTCGATATATGATATCAGAGGCCTCAAAAAGAATAGATATTGAACAGCATACATTACGATATTGGGAGGAAGAGTTAGATTTACATATACTTAGAAATGAAATGGGGCACAGATATTATAGAGAAGAGGATATAGAGGTCTTAAAAGCGGTTAAAATCCTGAAAGAAAAAGGATACCAGCTGCGTGCAATTAAAATGCTTTTGCCTGAAATTCAGAAATTAAGTAATTTGGATAAAGAGGAAGTAGAAAAGATGCAACAGGAATGGGATAAAAAGTATATGGATGCTATTGTTGGAGAAAGTAATCAGGCTTCTTTATCTGTTCAAGGAGCAAGGGGTAACGAACAGGATGATATTGTGGAAAAATCAGTAAATAAACTGGATCAGTTTAAGTCGATTATGAACAGCCTGATTACGGACGCCATCAGGGATAATAATGACGTTTTATCGGATTCCGTAAGTGATGTGGTAACGAAAAGCGTAATTAAAGAAATGGACTTTTTACTGCGGATGAAAGAAGAAAGGGAAGAAGAGAGATTTAAACAATTTGATCGGACATTACGTGAATTACAAAATGGGCGTACCGAATTCGCTGCAGCAAAGATAGACCGGCTGAAAAAGAAAAAAGGACTTTTTTCAAAAAAGTAAAAATAATAAGGGGCTGAATAAATGGAATATCCATTTATTCAGCCTCTTAGTTTTGAATATATTAAGCCTCAATAGCACCGGTTGGACATGTAGCTGCACAAGCTCCACAATCCAAACAAGCATCAGCGTCGATTTCATAATGACTTGCGCCTTCGGAAATAGCTCCTACAGGACATTCGCCTGCACAAGCGCCGCAGCTAATACATTCGTCAGAAATTTTATATGCCATGATTATGTACCTCCTATTTAGTTTTCTTCATTATTTTAATATAAAATCAGATATAATACAAGTTAAATCTATATAAATTTCATGTTGGGCTTTTGAAAGAATATATTGTATAAATACCACTTAATAATCATTAGAAAATTCTGCACATTTTGTTTGTTTTGGTATCCTAAATTATACCCTTGACGGGATTTGGAACATAGATTATAATGAAGAAGTTCACATACAAATAAATATAATCGTTTATAATAAACGTAAGGAGGTATATACATGGCTCAAATATCAAAAGACATGACAATTGGTGAAATTATCAGAGTAGATCAGGGTATTATCCCTATTTTAATGGCATCCGGTATGCATTGTGTTGGTTGTCCTTCCTCTCAGGGAGAATCCTTGGAAGAAGCTGCTATGGTTCATGGTATGGATGCAGATCAATTATTAGAAACAATTAACGAATATCTTAGCACAAAATAATAAATACCAAATTATGCTGAAAGCAAATATTCATAATTAATATAAACAACCCGGAATAATATCTTATTCCGGGTTGTTTTGGTAATTTCAGCGAAAGCAAAGTAAGAATTAGCAAGCTTGCTCGCAATAATTCGAAGGGGCACGCGAACCGAAGAAACTCGCAAAGCGTGTTTCTTGCGGTTCGGCAGAATTTGTCCGAAACATAATAAGCAAAAACACTTTGTCCGAATAAACAAGGGCCTCCGTCACTGTCGGAGGCCCTTGTTTCATAAGGTTTATTATCCTATTACTTTGTTAAGAATGATTATAAACTTGCTAATATCTGAACTGCATTGTTCTTTATAATTACTTCGTAATGTTCTTCATAATAATAAGGGCTTGCATAAGTGGTACGTTCTGATCTTCCGTATTCCGATATAATATTACAGATTTTGTTAAATTCTTCCGGTGAATGGTCAGATTTTGTAATGATTAGATAGTATATGGAGTTAACAGGATTTTTATATAGACTGTTAGTTCCTTTATAATAAGCAAAAATCACGCTTGCTAATTTTGTAACTTCATTAAGTGTTTTGAAGGAATATACTTTTACTAAATTAGTCTGAAAAGAAACACTCTTCTGACTGGATGAATCCTCCTCGGGAGTATCCTCTTTATTAATGGATAATGCTTCGGCCAGGGGAACAAAATCATCTTTTTCTTCCTCAGAATTCTCACCCATTAAATCATCCATTTGACCAAAACAATTTATAATTTCATCTGCATAAGAATCATCTGCTTCGTCTTCATATAAATCTTCATGTTCATCCGTATCCGGTGAAAACTTGGAAAAACGGGTATCCAATTCGTCTGGATCTTCAACTTTGGTTATTACTAAAATTAAACACTCAGGCGAAACCGGAATGGCTTCTATCATCAAGGGAATATCCTCTGCTTCAAAACCAAATTCATAGTTTGCTTGCTGCATCATATCTCGAAATAAGGCCTTTGCTTTCTCACTTCCGTAAGCGAGCTCACTAATACGTAATTCACGATCAACTAAATCATCTCTGCTTAAAGTACAGCGAATCTGGCGGTCACTAATTTTCTCTATCTTCATAGAATCACATCCTTTTCTATGTGCTGGCCTGGAATATATAGATTAAAAGTTACAACATGCTTTAAAATAAGGTAAAGTAACACCATTTAGCTATGTTGTAAACAAAGTATAATTTAAATGTGAAATAAAGTCAATATGATTATTTATGAAAGATTTATTAAATATTTACTTCATTTCCCATAATATGACAGAGCTGCTTATTAACATTATTAACAAAGAAATAAGAAAAGTTTGGTAAAAGAGTCGAATGGAAAATTGTTGTGTATAGATATGTTATATTGTATAATAAGTATTAGGATTACTCCATTGATTTAAGCGGAAAAAAGTCATAAGTTATAGGATTTATTCTAATAAGAAAGGAGATAATGTCAGACCAGATATGGTTTCAGAAATATCGAATCATTAAATTGTTAGGACGAGGGGGTAGCGCTGAAGTATTTTTAGCGGAACATATAAAGTTAAAATCCCTTAGAGCAATTAAGCGTATCAGTAAGGATCATATCCAACATGAACAATTACTGAATGAAGCTTATATTCTTAAAAATCTTAAACATTCCTGTATACCTGTCATTTATGATTTTGAAGAGGATGTCTTTAACTCTTATATCATAGAACAGTATATCGAGGGCACATCTTTAAAAGTATTCAGACAACAATACCGACAGTTAAAAGAAAATCTTATCCTGAAATTCGCAATACAAATATGTGATTTATTACAATATCTTTACTCCCTGGATAATCCAATTTTATATTTAGACTTAAAACCGGAGAACATTATCGTTTCTGATAATGTGGTAAAACTCATTGATTTCGGAGCCTCCGTTTTTAAAAATAACTTATTTGAAAGAAAATTTTCATTCGGAACGAAAGGGTACGCCGCACCGGAATTATATACTGGTCATACACCGGATGAGAGGACGGATATTTATGGAATTGGTGCTCTGCTTTATTATATGGCAGCGGGAACTACCTATGACTGCAAGCTCTTAAAAGGGTATCAGAACAAATACATAAAAAGGTATTCAAAATCCTTGCAGCGTATTATAGAACAATGTCTCAGGCAGCATCCCTTCTTAAGATATCCTTCCGTATACGTACTAAAAAATAAACTATTAGAAATAAATCACAAAAAAATTATCTGCCGATCAATAAACGAGGAATCCATAAGTATTGCGGTGGCAGGAACTCAGCACAGAATAGGTACGACACATCTGTCTATCCTTATCACAGCTTATTATAATAAATATGGTAATAAAGCTTTATATATGGAAAGAAACGATTCTAACCACATTTCTGAAATTCTAAACAGGTATCAGAATATAAAGACAAAAGATGGTATCTGTCAGATATTTAACTGTAATATACTTCCGAATTTCACTTTGAATTTACCGATTAATAAACAAGATTATCCGGTTACGGTTATGGATTACGGATGTCTGGATACAAATAATCTGGAGGATTATTTAAGGGCAGATATAAAATTAATCATATCCGGCGGGAAAGAGTGGGAATTAGGGAATACGGAGGAAGTTTTAAGGCTTCTAAATAAACAGGAAGATATTAAGTACTTATTTAACTTTTTAGATGGTAATCAGTTTGGTAAAATCATAAAACATATGGATAAGCTTAATTGTTACCGGATCCCTTACGAGCCCGATCCATTTATGCAAAAAAATAACGAATATCTGAATGATTTAATAAAGAGTCTGATAAAGGCTTAGGGAAACAGGAGCAGCAATGCAGAGAGAACCTATATTAATGAAAAAAATAAAAAAGGAAAAAATTCAAGGTAAATTCATAATAGGATTAATAGGGACACACCCCGGAGCGGGAGTTACTCATTTGGGGATTATGCTTAGTAATTATTTCAGCGAATATCTGGGACGTAAAACAGCTTTTTTAGAATGTGGTTCCGGAAGTGACTTTCAATATTTACAACAGTATTTCTATGATCCTGGCGAGGATATATATAACCGTGATTTTTTCACAATTCACAGGGTAACTTTTTATAAGAAAAGAAACCTGCAGGGTATTCCGGAAATCATAGGGGATCAATATGATTGCATAGTACTGGATTTGGGAACGGATATGGTAAAAAACAAAAGTGAATTTTTACGCTGTGATAAAAAAATTGTGGTCAGCAGCCTGTCAGTCTGGAAAGAGCATGAAATGGAACAGTTTATAGAAAACACAAAACATTTAAGAAATAGTGAGCAGTGGACTTATGTTATTCCTTTTTCGGAACAAGCTACGATAAACAGGGTTACAAAAAAGCTTCATAGAAAAGTTTATGGAATTCCATATGAACCGGATCCGTTTTTTTTAACTGTATCAGTAATTAATTTATTTTCAAAAATTTTTCAATGAGTAAGTAGTTATTTAAAAGAAAATAAGAGTAATCGTTTTATTTTAAGCAAATATTTCGGATAAGTATAACATATCACAAATGGCCTTCTTATCCAAATAATAAACTATTGTAACTGTAAATTGTCGTATGCACCAATTTGTTTAAAATAAAATAATTTGGGTAAAAATACATATTTAACGGGTCTGTCAAAAGGTATCCTCAATACATTAGGCAGAAACAAAAAAACCAAATAAAATACTCTGAATTATAGGGCTGTTACAAAATTCTTAAGATTTGAACTTACGTTTAGAAGTGAGTTTATTTTTCTTAAATTTTGCTATGGCCCTTTATTTCTTTTGACATTCAAACATGTTATACGACAAATATCACTATCCATACGATGAACTTCGAGTTTAACAGACTTAAAATTTATTCAATTTAAATGTTATGAGTATTTAACTAAAAAATAGTCGATTTAAATAATGACGGTGTGTAAATTAAATGTTATAATAGAAAAGGTGTGAAGTACTAAAAAAGTACTCTATATTAGCCCAGGAGGATAAGTATGGATAGAAGAACAAAACAGGCAATCATCGGTACTTCCATTGCTTTGGTTATTATTTTTGTAGTCATAGGCGCCGCTATTATCAAGAAGATTACACCTAGTGATAAAGCAATGGATCTTACGGAATATTATAAATTAGATAAGAATGAAGTTATGGTAATAATGCAAAATCAGATATATGAAAAAAAGCTCTCTTGCAGGGTCAAAAGGTTTATCTTGATTTTGATACGGTAAGCGGGATATTAAATAAAAGGTTTTATTGGGATTCCAATGAAAATATACTAAGCTATACCACTCCGACTGAAGTTATTAAAACGGAAGCAGACAGTTCCTTTTATTTTGTAAATGAAAAGAAAAAGCAATCGGAGTATCCGATTACGGTAACAAAAGATAATACGGTATATATTGCCATAGACTTTGTAAAACAGTTTTCGGACATGTCATATGAGTATTATAAAGAGCCTGATCGGGTTGTTATTAATTACCAATGGGGAGATTATTTAGCGACAACTGTGAAAAAAGCGACCCAGCTAAGATATGAACCAAGTATCAAAAGTGATATTCTGGTACAATTAGAACCAGATCAGCCATTGACCTATGTTGATCCCAATGAAGTAATAAAGGGTGGTTTTAGTAAGGTTATGACAGAGGATGGTATTATTGGTTATGTGAAGAATAAGTATGCGGCTAAATCTTATTATGACACATTAAAAAGTGATTATAAAGCACCTGAATATAAGCACATTAAAAAAGATGGAAGTATAAATTTGGTATGGCATCAGGTTACTAATATGGATGCGAATAACAATCTGGGTAATCTTATTGAGAAAACCCAGGGAGTTACCACAGTGTCACCTACCTGGTTTAAGATATCAGACAATGAGGGTTCCATTACTTCCCTTGCAGAAGAGAGTTATGTAGAACAGGCGCATGCTCTTGGCCTTGAGGTTTGGGGACTGGTGGATGATTTCAGCACGGATATAAGTATGACCGATTTACTCTCCCATACTTCCAGCAGGGAAAAATTAATTCAGAATTTAAAAAATGCGGTAAAACAATATAACTTAGATGGTATTAATATTGATTTTGAAAAAATATCTTCTGAAGCAGGTGCAGATTATATAGAATTTATCCGTGAACTTTCCGTAATGTGCAGAAATAACAGCATTGTTTTATCCATTGATAATTATGTTCCAACCAGTTATTCAGCTTATTATGACAGGGAAGAACAAGGTTTGGTAGCAGATTATGTAATTATAATGGCTTATGATGAGCATCACGGTGGCTCAGAAGAAAGCGGCTCCGTGGCTTCTATTGGATTTGTGGATAACGCGATTAACAATATACTGGAAATGGTTCCTGGTGAGAGAGTTATTATAGGTATCCCTTTTTACACAAGAATGTGGAAAGAGGCTCCGGATAAAAGCGGTAAAATTACCGTTACTTCCGAAGCATACGGAATGAGTAAGGCCCAGGCATTGCTTGATGATAACGGAGTTGAAGTAAAATGGGATGACCAAACCGGACAATATTATGGTGAATATAAGAAAGATGGAGCTACCTATAAAATCTGGCTGGAAGAGGAAGATTCCATCGAAGCAAAGCTAAAGCTTATTAATAAAGCCGGCGTGGCAGGAATAGCCTGCTGGAAGCTTGGTCTTGAAAAAGAAAGTATCTGGGAGATTATTAATAAATATTTAAAGTAAAACTATCTGCTTTCATATGCGGCACTGCCACCAGTCAACTGGAACAAATTGGGGGGTAGCTAACGCAACATGGCTGCAAATGTTATATGAAAAAGAAGATGTAAAGCAGTATCTTTTTCATACAAAACTCATAGCAGCGAAATTCCTTTCATAGAATATATTAAAGCTTATGACACTGGTATATTATATGAAAAGGAAAGGTTTTAAACAGTATTTTAACGTATTATTTTTGATTATGATAAGTTTATCCGTATTTTTGTTAGCAGAGCCGGCTATTCATGTTATGAAGCAGGCCGGAACCGCCACACCCTCACCGAAGACAAAAAAGAAAGTTACCATAGTATTAGATGCGGGACACGGAGGTATGGACCCAGGTAAGGTAGGAGTTAACGGAGCACTGGAAAAAGATATTAATTTATCTATAACGTTAAAACTGAAGAAGCTTTTGGAACAGAACGATATTGAAGTCATTATGACCAGGAGTGATGACAGCGGACTTTATTCTTCAGGTGATTCCAATAAAAAATCTGCAGATATGAGAAAACGTGTGGAAATTATTAATAACAGCAATGCGGTTCTTGCCGTGAGTATACATCAGAACAGTTTTACACAGGAAAGCATAAAAGGTGCTCAGGTTTTTTATTATACCAGCTCCGATACGGGAAAAGAATTTGCTGAAATTATGCAGGATCAGATAAAGAAAAGTATACAGGACGGAAATAAGAGGGTTGCGAAAGCCAATGACAGTTACTATATGTTAAGAAAGACAAATTGTCCGATAGTAATTGTAGAATGCGGATATTTATCCAATTATGCCGAGGCAGCCTTGTTAACAGACGAAAAATATCAGGATAAGATGGCATGGGCAATCCATCTGGGGTTAATTTCCTACCTGAATAATCTTCTCGACAAATAATGATAGCATAATCAAAATTATAGTGTTATAATGTGCGTAAATGTGTAGATATAATTTCTATGAATTGTACTTAAAGCTTATACAGCAGATTAATTGCCCTGATTATACAATGGCATATCCTTAAACCGGATGTTTATGTCAGTCAGAAAATATGCCGACAGTTGATTTGTGCAATGGGAGCTAGATTGGAATAAGAATGAAAACAAAGATAGTAACAATAGACAGTAATGATTTTAATACAATGGAATTAAAAGAAGCAGCAGAGATTCTTAAAAAGGGAGGGTTGGTGGCTTTTCCAACGGAAACGGTTTATGGTTTAGGGGCGGACGGATTGAATCCGGAAGCATCCGGTAAGATTTATGCCGCCAAGGGAAGACCGTCGGATAATCCTTTAATTATTCATATTGCTGATTTTAATGCTTTAAATGAATTAACTGCCGATTGTCCGGAAAATGGCAGAAAACTGGCCGAGGCCTTTTGGCCGGGACCCCTTACCTTAATCTTTAATAAGAGCAGTAAGGTGCCTTATAGTACAACCGGCGGCCTGGATACGGTAGCTATACGAATGCCGTCTCATCCAATAGCATACGAACTGATACGCAGGTCCGGTATTTATATAGCGGCTCCAAGTGCTAATGTTTCCGGAAGGCCCAGTCCGACTAAGGCAGAACATGTCATAGAAGATATGAACGGAATTATTGATATGATTATTAACGGTGGTAAGGTTGAGATTGGCTTGGAATCTACGATCGTTGATGTTACTTCTAAGATACCTGCTATATTAAGACCCGGTTACATTACAGAAGAAATGATTAAGCAGGTAGTTGGTGAGGTAGAATACGATAAAGCAGTTTTATCCCGTGTGCAGGACCCTGATTTGAAACCGAAAGCACCGGGTATGAAATATAAACATTATGCTCCCAAAGGAGATCTTACCATATACGAGGGAAATACAAAAAGTGTGATAGATGCGATTAATAAATCAGCTGAAGAAAAACTTCAAGCTGGGTTTAAGGTAGGTATCATAGCAACGGATGAAACTTTCTCTTCCTATCAGAAAGGGTCGGTAAAAACTATAGGAACAAGGAAAGATGAAAGTACCATAGCAAGAGGTTTATTTGAAATTTTAAGGGATTTTGATTCAGAAGGAGCAGATTATATATTTACGGAAAGTTTTGAAAATAACAGGTTAGGACAAGCTATTATGAATCGGTTGTTAAAAGCAGCAGGATATCATATAGAAAAAGTTTAACCTGGCAGAATCTATATAGCAGCTATATACGGATAATTCGGTTTTCGAATTGAATATCCAGAAAAGAGGTTTATATGATAAAATATGAAAAAATCATATTTGTATGTACCGGTAATACTTGCAGAAGTCCAATGGCAGAAACAATATATAAAAGTCTGGAAACCAACAGTGATATTAAGGTGATGTCCAGGGGGCTGGTAGTTTTATTTTCCGAACCTTCCAATCCAAAAGCCGACACGGTATTAAAAAGCCATAATCTGCAGCTGGAAGGACATATATCCAAAGGTTTAAAAAATTCTGATATTGATGAGAATACCCTTATTTTAACCATGACGGATAAGCAGAAAAAAAGTATTATAGATAATTTTGAGAATACGGATAATGTTTATACCATAAAAGAATTTGTAGGAGAAAATGGGGATGTAACAGATCCGTACGGTGGTACATTAATTGATTATGAAGAATGTTATGTTGAACTGGCACGTTTAGTGAAAAAAACCGTATATAAACTTAACGAGGAGGAAACATTATGATAGCAATCGGCAGTGATCATGGCGGCTTTGAACTGAAAAAGGAAGTAATGGAACATTTAAAGGAAAGGAATATAGAATACAAGGATTATGGAACTTATTCAAAAGAATCCTGTGATTATCCTGTATATGCAAAAAAGGTTGCAGAAGCAGTTTTAAGTAAGGAATGTGAACTGGGAATATTGATTTGCGGTACAGGAATTGGTATTTCCATAGCGGCTAATAAAGTGAAAGGAATAAGAGCAGCACTCTGCCATGACTGTTTTAGTGCAGAAGCAACGAAATCCCACAATGATGCCAATATATTAGCAATGGGTGCAAGGGTGGTTGGACCTGGATTAGCTCTTAAAATAGTGGATACCTTTTTAGATACACCGTTTTCCAATGATGAAAGGCATATAAGAAGAATTAATTTGATAGAGGATTAACTCGAATTTACTTTTGTTTACTTAATAGAAACGCGCACGCGAACTGTCACACTCGCGAAGCGCGTTTTTTTTATTTATTAGGAAAGTTCTCCTCCGGAGAACCTGTGTATTAAATATGCCCGCTAAAAGCGGGCATAGGAAACAGACGATATTGCTAGAAGATATAAAAACCTTCTTCAAATTCGTCCTCATCAAGGTCCTCATCCTCGGTAAGAAAATAATGCATGTCGAGCAGATCAGAATCAGTCATGTTCCGAACAAGCTTAGCCGTCATTCCTTCTGGAGGATTTTTGATATAGTTTTGTCTGAGTTCCTCTAGTTGTTTTGGATCCATTAGTAGTGCCTCCCATCTTAGAATGATTTAAGTATGGACCAGATGGGATAGAAAATCAAGTAACTTTACCGCTGGAGCGGCAGTGAAACTTTGCCATTGCCCTTTCGTAAAGTTCAACTAGAGATACACGTTTGTGGTTAAAGTAGAGTTCCAGAAACTCCATGGTATGATTGCACTTTGGACATTTTAAAGGATCGTAACCAAAGGACAAAAGAATAAGGTTACGCCATTTATTAAAATCCAGAATTATCTTGTGTTTGGATTTTGGTACAGCTTTGGTAAGGCTTTTATCTAACTCGCGATGACGAGCATAAAGACCATAATAGCGCGTCATCTTAAAGTTCTTTTCGGGGATGTGTTGGATAAGAAGCTTAATAAAATCTAATACAGGAATTGTTTTCTGAACATAAGAATTATCCTCATGTTTGTTATAATGAAAAGTTACATTTTCACCATCGTAGGAGTCAATTCTTGAAGTAGCAATAACAGGACGACTAAGATAGCGACTGATATATTTTACAACGGTATTAGGGTCACAAAGATTTGGTCTTGCGTAAACATAGAAACCATTTTTATCTTTCTTGTAGATGGCGGCCTTGGTTTTTTTGAAAGATGGACCGATATGCTTCTCCATTTCATTAAGAAGAGCGGTCTGAAAAGCTTTTCTAAAATAAGAGTAATTAAAATGTTTTACAACACGCCAGAATCCATCATCGGAGAATCCACCTTCGGTAAGTAGACAGTGAATGTGAGGATTCCATTCAAGAGGACGGCCAAAAGTATGTAGAACACAGACAAAACCGGGAACATAGTTCTTACTTTTGTTCATCTTGTGGAACAGTTCAAGAACAACGCTACGGACCGCCTGGAAAAGACAGTTAAGAAGGGAACGGTCTTCCAAAAAGAAGTGACGAAGTTCTTCATCAATAGTAAAAACACAGTGGCGGTGAGTGCAACGAATTAACTTAAAAGATATCGTGGTAGAACGATCGTTGGAGTATTTGCTGCCACAGGTAGGGCAAAACTTGGAGTGACAGCGGAAAGGAACGAATTTAAGTTCACCGCAATGGGAACAGCCGTACATGGCACCACCAAAGGAAGGATCGCCGCAGTTAATCATCTTTTCAATGTTTTCCATAACAACATGACGAGGATGAAGAGAATATTTAATTATTTCATAATTGTCATTGAAAATCTTCTGTAATATATTCATATGACTATTATGAAACAAAATGACAAAAAAAGAAACCCCCAGATTCCCCTCATGAATGAGGGCTAGGGGAGTTGATGTGTCGAAGACACTTTTTTATCTTTAGAAAATTGCATCCTTTTGTTTTTTGGTCTATATACTCCATTTGTATAAATTTCTAAATTAAGGATAGAATACTGGAAAAGATTTATTTTTTGTTACTCAGTCATCAGAACTTGATTTTGACATGAACGGTACAAGGAAATGCAGTGCCCGTAAAATTTGGAGGTTACCAAAATGAATGCAACAAGTAGTCTATCAAAGCAGCTGAAACAATTGTTATATAAAAAAAAGTCAAAATTAACAATATATGTTATCGGGATATTATGGATTGCTGTTATAATGCAGCTTGCAGTTAATACAATGCTGCGGCCGCAAAGTAATATCCTTGAAGCTTTTGTTAGCACGAATTCGGAAGTTTCATCATTTGAGCTTGAAATGGCAGCTGATTATGGAACAGGATATTTAAGTGAAACAGATAAAAAGGAACTTATTCTATATGTCGCTAATCAAATTGGACTTAATGTGGAGAAAGAAGTAACCGTAAACAAAAACGGTGATGATAGTGAAGTATATACCGAAAAAATAGGTAAAAACGCAGAGACTTTAATTAAGATAGTTAGTATAAAAAGGGAAAATTCTTCCGGATCAGACGAGATGAATCATTATCTTATGGTTAATCTTAAACTATATAAAAACATGGATAATCTATTAGAATACCGTGATTTGTTAAAAGAAGTATTCAAAGATCTGGATGTCAAAGATGTTCAGACAACGATGCAGTTATCCAGTGATTATAAGGGTAAGTTAAGTCTGGATAATATGAATAAGATTGCAGATAACATGATACAAAATCTGGAAGGAAAGATTGCTTATGAAAACAGGAAAGAGAATTTATTTACTATTTACGCATACAGCGGCCTGTTAGATGAATATGTAACTTCATTAGGTACAAAGATAAACATTCATGTAGCTATGAATTATGATGAAGCAACAGACACAACTCATGTATATTTGGGAACACCGGTTATTAACGGAGGTTATTAAGATTAGAATCGATTAGTTAGAATCGGCTGGTATTATAAAAAAACTCCCCTTTGTAGTTTACTATAAAGGGGAGAAACTTTTTAAAAATAAGAGCCGTAAGACAAGGACATCTTGATATTCTTATAAGCAGATTTGTTTATAGATAGTAAGAAATCGGTTTTAGAACCAACGTCTTCTTCCCCTAAAACGTCTGCGGCGGTTCAGGAATTCATTAAATAATAATACCTCAATTAAATCTCTTAAAAATCTTGGACGACGGAATCTGCGATCACGTCGGAAATCCCGGTCAATATCGAATTGATTGGATTTAACCGATTTGTCCCTATTATCGTAATTTGGTTTTATAGAGGAGATACTTTCAGCACCTAATTCATCATCATCTTCCATATATTGGAACTTACTATAGATTCTGTCTGTAATCCTTCCTAAATAGACTTTATCAGGATATTCATCAAACATACAGCTGCCATCATATTCTAATTTGTCACATTCATCTTCGATTTCCCTAAGTAACTTCTTGGCAACAACCGGATACATTTGTTTCATATAGTCCCAGTCTTTATCTGCATCTTCACAGTTATCATATCCATATAACGGCATCATGGGAACTCCCATAGGTACGCGGTAAGGGTTCATATCGGATATATAAATTCCGTTGTTCCCATATACCGGAAATACGGAATTATCATAATCCGCTTTATTACTGGCATAGCTATTATATGATTCCTGATAATATGGTTTGTTATAGGCATTTGACTGAAAAGCCATATTTTGGCTGGTTGCACCGGGAGTAGATGGTATAGTCGGAGTAGTAGTTCCAGGCTGTGAACCAGGAGTTGGTGTACCCGGCATTGATGGCATTCCTGGTGTAGTGGGTCTCGGTGTCATACCAGGTGTAGCAGGGGCAGTACCAGGCATACCTGGAGTGGGTGGAGTCATAGGAGGTGTAGTTCTAGGAGCACCCGGTGTTAATGGAATAGTTGCACCCGGAGTAGTAGGAGTAGTCCTGGGCATGCCCGGAGTAGCCGGAGTTGTAGTTCTTGGTGTACCCGGCATGGAAGGGGTAGTCATACCTGGAGTTGTAGTACCCGGCGTCGTAGGAGTAGTTCCAGGCATACCCGGCGTCGTAGTACCCGGCATTGTAGGAGTAGTTCTAGGCATACCCGGCGTCGTAGTACCCGGAGTAGTAGGAGTGGTTCCAGGCATACCCGGCGTCGTAGTACCCGGAGTAGTAGGGGTGGTTCTAGGCATACCCGGCGTCGTAGTACCCGGAGTAGTAGGAGTGGTTCTAGGCATACCCGGAGTTGTAGTACCCGGAGTAGTAGGGGTGGTTCTAGGCATACCCGGCGTCGTAGTACCCGGAGTAGTAGGGGTAGTTCTAGGCATACCCGGCGTCGTAGTACCCGGCGTCGTAGGGGTAGTTCTAGGCATACCCGGGGTTGTAGTACCCGGAGTAGTAGGAGTGGTTCTAGGCATACCCGGAGTAGCCGGAGTGGCAGGAGTAGCCGGAGTGGCAGGAGTAGCCGGAGTGGCAGGCATACCCGGAGTGGCAGGGATAGCCGGAGTAGCCGGGGTAGCTGGTCTGGCAGGAACAACAGGGGGTGTAGTTCGAGGAGCGCCTGGTGTGGTAGGAGCAGGCATACCCGGGGTTGTAGTACCCGGAGTAGTAGGAGTAGTTCTAGGCATACCCGGCGTCGTAGTACCCGGAGTAGTAGGAGTGGTCCTGGGCATGCCCGGAGCTGCCGGACCAGGCATTGAAGGAGTAGTACTTCCAGGCATTGTAGGTGTAGTAGTAGAAGGAGTGCCATTGGAAGGAGTTGTTCCTGGAATCATGGTATCCGGTATCATAGGACTGGTAGTCCTAGGTTGAGTCTGCATAGTGGAATATTCTGGAAAAGGTTGTATCGTATTATCATCCATGTCCGTGTAATATGGATTAGCTAACGGTTTATAATAATATCCAGTTGAATTACTTGGCAATCCAGTTGTATAATTTGGTATGCCTTTTCTAGATGCAGCCTTCATACTGCCTTTGAAGCTAATATTCGATTCTTGATCATTTGGATTATTAAAGGGTGAATATTCAGGCAAGGAATATTTCATTATATCCTCCTTAGAGTTCAATATCATTTTATTTACCAATATATGCTCAGTGAGGCGAACCGTGCATAAATTAAGAACAGGAAGTTTGTAAAAATAGTAGGAATATTTTAACTAGTATGATAAAATACTTAATGGAGAATTGAAACAATATTATTATTTCTTAAGAAATAAGTGGTTAATTTTTAAGAATTCTTTCTCATATCTGAACAAGTATTGTGTTACAATGTAAACGAAGGGTAAATATAGAATGGATCAGAATATACTCGAAATAATTAGTAATAATTTAGATATAAATTTTATAGATATGATACTTAGTAATCCGCCGGCAAACTCGGAGATAAATAAAATAAAGATCCGGCCGGTATTACTGAAAGATAAGTTCATATTTCAGGTTTCTGAATTTAAGAATAAGCAGGTCTTCCATAGTAACTATACTAAGGGTGAGCTGCTTAACCGATTGTCCGAATGGTTAGAAAATTTTATGAAACAGGTACTTATGAGGACACAGACGAAGCAGATAACTATATTAATCAGCAAAAAAGGTAAAGCTGCCATAAAAGTAAAGGATTTCAATAAAAAAGATACAATAGAGGAACTAAGTCCTGTCTTAAGCCATAACCGGGAGAAAGTCTATATTCTTAAAGAAGGCAGACCGGTTCCTTTTCTTATAGACTTAGGAGTAATGACAGTTGAGGGGAATATTATTAAATCGAAATATGATAAGTTTAAGCAAATCAACCGATTTTTGGAGTTTGTGGAGGATATTATACCTCATTTGGATAAGACGAGAGAATTAACGATTATCGATTTCGGGTGCGGTAAATCTTATCTAACCTTTGCCATGTATTATTATTTAAAAGAATTAAAGGGATATCCCATAAAAGTAATCGGACTGGATTTAAAAAAGCAGGTGATTAACGATTGCAATAAACTGGCTTACCGTTACGGTTACGATAAATTAACTTTCATTGAAGGTGATATTGCTTCTTATGAGGGTGTAGATAAAGTTGATATGGTAGTTACCCTGCATGCCTGTGATACGGCTACGGATTATGCCTTATATAAAGCCGTATTATGGAATGCGGATGTGATTTTATCCGTACCCTGCTGTCAGCATGAATTAAATTCTCAAATAGAAAATGATATGTTAAAACCTTTGTTCCGTTATGGGCTGATTAAAGAGCGTATCGCAGCGTTGACAACGGATGCCTTAAGGGCTGAACTGCTGGATATTATCGGTTACAAAACCCAAATACTTGAATTTATTGATATGGAGCATACACCAAAAAATATTCTAATTCGTGCTGTAAAAAAACAAATTAGCAAGACAAATAATCCGGCGTTAGAGGATAAGTTAAACTCCTATGAAGACTTAAGAAAATTTTTGGGAGTCCAGCCTACTTTATATAAGCTGTTATCTGATCATTTTATACCACGAAAGCAGTAAGGAAGTGAAGTGAAATTATGTTAAAATTATTATACAGGATTATTATTTTATTGGCTGTCTTTGCTGCCTCTTTATTTTATTTCGGGCGGGATATTAAAGAGGAAGTGTTTGATATACAAAAAACCATTGAAATGGGTGAAACTTCTTTTCCCATACTGACTATAAGAATGGATAAAAACGAAATGAACCTGCTTCATGGTTATAGCAATAACCTGAATGCCAATCTGGTCAGAGATTCTATTACTCCCTTGGATGCGAACCAAAGTTTTGATGTGGTAATTGATGGGAAAGAAAACGATGTAAAACGTGTAATTTATGAATTACGTTCCGTAGCGGATAATAATTTATTAGAGACGGATACCATAAATGCTTTAGAAAAAGAAGAAGATAAAAAAACAGCCAGGATTAAATTTAAATCGGAATTAGAAGAAGGAAATGAATATGCGGTTAAAATTACTCTGGTTACCAGCGAAAGTAGAAAAATGAATTATTATACCAGAGTAAAATTGCAGCCCTCCTCCCACTATGAGGAAAAGATGGATTTTGTTATGGATTTTCATAATGCCATAATGGATAGAAAAAAGGCAGAGAATATTGTAATGTATCTGGAACCCGACGGGGATGCGGATAATACTTCTTTATCTTATGTTAATATACATTCCAGTTTTGATTTAGTACGTTGGGGAAATCTAAAGCCGAAAGTAATGGGAGAAATTATACCAACTATTAATGAAATAAATGATGATACAGCCTCCGTTGAGCTAAAATATATGATTTCGGCTGAAACGGAATCCAGTGAAGAGTATTATTATGTGAAAGAATTTTACCGTGTTCGTTATACAACATCAAGGATATATCTTTTAAATTATGAACGAACTATGGAATCCGTATTTGATATCAATTTAACCAGTTTAACTAAAAGTGAATTAAAGCTTGGTATTACCAATAAGAAAGATACCAACCTGGTTACCAGTACAGATAATAATAAACTTTCTTTTGTAAGCCAAAGAGAATTATGGTATTACAATTTAGCAGAAAACCAGGCAGTTAAGGTATTTTCTTTCCGACAAAAGAATACGGATTATGTCAGGGATACTTATGATGAACACGATGTAAAAATTCTGAATATGGACGATGACGGTAATATTGACTTTTGTGTATATGGTTACATGAACCGGGGTGTTTATGAAGGACGCGTAGGCATTGTTTTGTATAAATATTACAGCGCGGAAAACCGTATAGAAGAATTAGTTTATATACCGATGAATGTTACTTACCAGATGTTAAAAGAAGAACTGGATAGTTTTAGTTATGTAAACCAACTGGACGTTTATTATTTTGCTCTTAACCATAAAATTTACTCCTATAACCTGATTACAAAAGCTTTAACGGTTATCGCATCCGACATAAGCAGTGAGGACTATGTTGTTAATAAGCAGGACCATTTTATTGCATGGCAGAATAACAGCAATCCGAAAAAATCGACTGAAATTATTATTTTGGATTTGGAAAGCGGTACAAAACAAAAGATTACGGCATCTGCCGGTGATAATATAAATTTGCTTGGTAAAATAGATAACAATTTTATCTATGGCTTTGTTAAACATAATAGTATTTCAGAGCAAATAGACGGAAGCTTATTGGTTCCCATGTATAAAATAAATATAGCTGATTCCAAGTCTCAGATTCTTAAAGAATATTCAAAGAATGGCTATTACGTATCGGGAATAACCGTAAATGGGAATGTGATAACATTAGAACGTGTGAAGAAAAAAGGTACAAATAAATTTGAATCCTGTGAACCAGATAATATCTTAAATACCATAACCAGTAAAGTGGAAGCAATCGGATTAACCTCCAGAGTGACGCAGAAAACATTGACCGAGTTCTATATTTCACTGCCATCCGGCTTTAAAATAGAGGAAAAACCAAGGTATTACAGTACGATTAATACAATAATTAATGAAGATACAACCCTTCGGTTAGAAGATTCGGAGACAGTAGTTGAACCCTATACGGTTTATGCTCTCGGGGTATCGCCGGAATATATGAACAAGCCGGAGATGCTATTAATCAGGCTTATAATACGTCAGGGGTTGTATTAAATAAAGACCAGCAGAAAATATGGGAACGTGGTGTAAGGAGCAGTGTAAAAGAAATCAATATTACGCCCGTTTATACGTCCGGAGGTATCGACAGTGTTAAAGCAAGTGTTCAGATGCTGCTTAATTACCGAAGCGGCGGTTTTAGTTCGGGAAATTTGAAATCCGGTACGGTTAATGAAATGCTTAGCCGGAATATTGGTAATTCCGTGTTAAATTTAACCGGATGTAGCCTGAATGAAGTACTTTATTATGTTGATAAGAATATTCCGGTTATCGGTATGAAAGATCAGGATAATGCTGTATTAATTATAGGGTATGATACCTATAATATAACTGTAATTGACCCGAATCTTCACCAATCCAAAAAGATTGGACTGAATGACGGTACAGCAATGTTTGAACAGGCGGGAAATCTGTTTTTCAGTTATTTAACAGATAATAAATAAGTTTTTATTTATATCAAATAAATTTTAATAAAACAAGAATTGCCTGCTTTTTACAGCATTCTGTTTGAGAAAGGAAGATGTAATATGGATGAAAGAATTAAAGTTTTAGCTCATAATTTAGTAAATTACTCAATGAGTGTAAAAAAGGGGGAAAAGGTTTATGTACATTACGTTGGTAATTCTACAAAAGAGCTGGCAAGCCAAATCATAAAAGAAGTATATTTGGCCGGCGGGTTGCCATTCCCGCATTTTACCGATCAGACGATTCAAAGAGAAGTACTCTTAAATTGTACGAAAGAGCAGTTAATCCTTATGGCAGAAGTCGATGCGAAAGAAATGGATCAGATGGATTGTTATGTGGGTGTTCGTGGTACGGACAATGCATCGGAATTATCCGATGTTCCCGCAGAAAATATGGAATTATATGAAAAATATTACACTACTCCGGTTCATCATGATATTCGTGTAAGTAAAACCAAATGGGTAGTCTTACGCTATCCAAATTACGCTATGGCACAATTAGCGAATACCAGTCTGGAAAACTTCCAGGATTTTTATTTTAATGTATGTAATCTGGATTATTCTAAGATGGGAAAAGCAATGGAAAGTCTGGTCGCATATATGGATAAAACAGATAAGGTTAGAATTGTAGGTCCAGGAACCGACCTCACCTTCTCCATAAAAGGAATTCCTAATATACCTTGTGCCGGTGAATGCAATATACCGGATGGTGAAGTATATACTGCTCCGGTGAGAAATTCTGTTAACGGCACCCTTTCTTATAATACACCGGCTGTTTTCCAGGGATTTACTTATGAAAATATTAAATTGACCTTTAAAGACGGTAAGATTATTGATGCAACTGCCAATGATACGGATAGAATTAATAAAGTATTTGATACGGATGAAGGGGCAAGATATATTGGAGAATTTGCCATCGGAGTTAATCCATATGTATTAACACCAATGAAAGATACCTTATTTGATGAAAAAATTATGGGATCATTCCACTTTACTCCGGGTAATTGTTATGAGATAGCTCCAAATGGCAATAAATCAGCTATTCATTGGGATTTAGTATGTATCCAGACTCCTGAATTCGGCGGCGGTGAGATCTATTTTGATGATGTATTAATACGGAAAGACGGACGTTTTGTAATCCCTGAATTAGAATGCTTAAATCCGGAAAATTTAAAATAAATATATGATTAATTTGTTTTTTTGAGAAGTGTTTTTTCATTGCTCATTTCCCGTTCAAGGAGAAGAGTTTTTAATATAAGCAGACAGCGTTCCTTATCCTGAGCAGAAAAGGAATCAAATAAATGGTCAAATTGTACTTTGGGGGATTCAGGATTCTCTGATTTAATCATATGACCAACTAACCTGTCGATGGAAATTTCAAAATAATCAGCTATTTTTACAAGAGTTTCAATGTTAGGGGAGGAGATATCTTTTTCATAACTGCTGATCATCTGCTGGGTTATACCAAGGGTACCCCTAACTTACTCTGGCTGATTTTATGTTCTTTTCTCAATTTTTCTAAATTTGCGCCGAATGACATATATAACCTCCGGAAATTATTTGTAATATTTCGTGACTATTCAATCACACCGGTTCTAAAGAACAGCGCATGTATGTATTTATGCACACAAAACTGCAAAATCTGTTTCTCTCAAGCATGTCTTACAATGCTTGAATGCTATGCGCCGATTAACCCGAAACTCTACGAATTTCTCGGAGTGCTGAATAGTTAGAATATTCCTTACTAAAAATGCTAAGAATTAAATTAGTATATAAATTTACTTGGTATTCCTCATCCGCTTTTATTATATCATTGGGTATATGGCAAAACAATGAAATATTTCTTACATTTACCTTACTAAAAGTTAATATTTCTTAATTTCTTGGAATACTATTTTATGTTTAAATTTAATGTTCTATAATTATATATGGATTTTTAATCATTAGGAGGAAGATAGAAAATGAAACTATTAAGTGTGGCAATACCCTGTTATAATTCAGCTGCTTATATGAAACATGCCATCCAAACATTACTAACCGGCGGTAATGACATAGAGATCATTATTGTTGACGATGGTTCTGTGGATGATACTGCAAAAATAGCAGATGAGTATGCCGCCAGATATCCGGAAATAATCAGAGCGATTCACCAGGAAAACGGAGGACACGGAGAAGCAGTTAATACCGGTCTTTTACATGCGAAAGGTTTGTATTTTAAGGTTGTTGACAGTGATGACTGGGTAAACGAAACGGCCCTTAGAAAGGTTCTTGATAAGTTAAGGGAATTAGTTGAAGATGGACAAAGCCTGGATCTTATGCTTGCGAATTATGTTTATGAAAAACCAAGCATCAATAAGCATAAAGTTATGGATTATAAAACTGCTCTGCCGCAGGATCGGATTTTTTCCTGGAATGATATTATATTTTTTAAGCAAAGCCAGCATATCATTATGCATGCTGCCATTTATCGTACCAAATTATTAAAAGATTGTGGATTGAAATTACCGAAACACACTTTTTACGTGGATAATATCTTTGTGTACCATCCCCTGCCCTATGTAAAAACCATGTATTATATGGATGTGAATCTGTACCGTTACTTTATAGGACGTGATGACCAGTCAGTAAATGAAAAAAATATGATTAAACGGATTGACCAGCAGATTTATATTACGAAAATAATGATTGATGATACGGACGTTATATTAATCAAAAATAAAAAGCTTCGCAATTATATGATTAAATATCTGTGTATGATGATGACGGTTTCTTCCGTTTTTCTGATCAAAGAAAATACGGAGGAAAGTCTGGCTAAGAAACAAGAACTTTGGGATTATTTAGAGAAGGCGAATAAAAAGCTGTACGTTAAAATTCATAACCGGTTTTTAGGAAGATCCATGAATCTGCCAGGTAAAGCAGGACGTAAAATAGTTGAAGTCGGATATAAAATTTCGAGAAAAATATATGGTTTCAGTTAATAAACTGAAACCATATACTCTAACCATGATTTATTATAGTATTAAAAATTAATACTGCGCATACACTTTCTTTTCTTTAGCTTTAGCTGCCTGTTTACTGTCACTCCAGCCATAAACAAAATAGTACATTACTATACTTAATGCAATAGCAGTGATCGCGTCAAAAGCAGAATGTTGTTTTAAGAACATGGTTGAGAGAGAAATTAAAACAGTAAGAATGGTAGCACCTATTCTTAACAATTTATAGTTTTTTAACTTTTCACTCCGATGGATGGCTATGTTGGCACCGATAGAGTTAAATACATGAATACTTGGGCATACATTGGTTGAGGTATCGGTAGCATAAAGAGCTTTAACAATCCGGATAAATATATTATCTCTGCCGATTGTAGACAAATCAGGCCTTAAGTTTTGTCCATTCGGCCAAATTGTATAAATAATAAGGCATACGGTCATTCCGATAAATAAAAAGGCTGTTACTTTATAAAAATCTTCCTTTGAAGTTAAGAAAAAATAAGCTACAGTTGCAAATATAAAGAGAAACCATAGATAATATGGTATTACAAACCATTCATTAAAGGGAATATAATCGTCCAACCATATATGAACGGGTGCATAATTAGTTGTTACTTTCTTTTCAAGTAAGAAGAACCAGGCAATATAAATAAAGAAATACGATAATATCCAACCGTGTTTATATTTTTGAATTAAATCTTTCAACTAAATCAACCTTTCTGGAATTTGACATAAGCATATCCATAGACAGTATAGTTATTATAGTACAAATATATTATTATTACTCATTGGCGATTATAGCACAAAGCGTTTCATATCACAATATCTATTAAAGAATATTCAATTAATTTAAGGAAAATGTAAGAATTGAAAATCTAAATGTGATTGCCCAGAATGGATTTAAGATATACCACAGACAGACCTGTGGTATGTGAGTGTTAAGTGTAAAGAAAAAGCATCATAATAACGTGAAGGGTGAAAGAAAATATAATAAAGAAAGGATGCCACAAACAGATTCTTTCAACCTGTGAAACTTGTTTCACATTTTATTTCCGCGAAGGCAAAGTGAGAATTAGCAAGCTTGCATGCAATAATTCAAACGCGCACGCGAACCGGAGAAATGCAAAGCGTGTTTCTTCCGGATATGTGGCAGTACCGCGGTCCAGTCTTCGGTATGCAAAGGGTGTAAATTATGAAAAGAGTATTTTTAATTGTTTTAGATAGTTTTGGTGTTGGAGAAATGCCGGATGCTTCTGATTTTGGCGATACCGGAAGTAATACATTAAAAGCCGTATCAGTAAGTAAGGCTTTTCATGTTCCCAACTTAGCTAAATTAGGATTATTTCATTTGGATGGGGTTGATATGAAAGAACACAGAGCCCAGGAAGTTTTGGGAGCTTATGCACGTATGACGGAGGCTTCTAAGGGTAAGGATACCACCATTGGACACTGGGAAATAGCCGGTGTTATTTCTAAAAATCCTATGCCTACTTTCCCTAATGGTTTTCCGGATGCTTTGCTCCAGGAATTCTCTAAGCGTACCGGCAGAGGAGTAATCTGTAACAGGCCATATTCCGGGACGGAGGTTATTAAAGATTATGGGGAAGAACATATGAAAACCGGAGATTTGATTGTATATACTTCGGCGGATAGTGTTTTTCAAATAGCAGCCCATGAAGAAGTTGTACCTATACAGGAATTATACCGTTATTGTGAAATAGCCAGAAGTTTATGCGTGAATGATTGGGGCGTAGGAAGAATTATTGCCAGACCGTTTGAAGGTAAAGCCCCCAATTTTAAAAGGACTTCCAGAAGGCATGACTACTCCCTTACACCACCTGAAGCTACCATGCTGGATGAAATGAAAGAAAAAAATCTGGATGTACTGGCCGTTGGAAAAATAAATGATATATTTGCAGGACAGGGTATTACAGATATGGTCAGGACTGCGAACAACGCAGAGGGGATTGAACGTATCCTTGAATATATGAAAAAAGACTTTGAGGGATTATGCTTTACTAATCTAGTGGATTTTGACATGGTTTATGGTCACCGGAATGATGTAGAGGGATATGCGGCTGCATTAACTTATTTTGATACCAAGCTTCCTGATATTATGGCAGGATTAAGGGAAGAAGATATTCTATTAATTACTGCAGATCACGGCTGTGACCCAAGCACAGAATCCACAGACCATTCCAGGGAATATACTCCTTGCTTAATTTATGGTATGTCCGTAAAACAGGGTATTAATTTAGGTACCAGAAGTACTTTTGCAGATATAGCAGCAACTATATTGGATTATTTAGATATTCAGGGAAATATTGCAGGTACTTCCTTTTTAAAAGAAATAGCAAAATAGGAGTTATTATGAGAATTGTAATACAAAGGGTAACACAGGCCTCTGTGACAGTGGATGGAAACTGTATCGGCAGAATCGGTAAGGGACTTTTACTGTTAATCGGTATAGGCAAGGAAGATACAAAGGAAGTAATTGATAAATATATTGATAAACTTTTAAAGCTTAGGATTTTTGCGGATGAACAGGGTAAAACGAATTTATCACTGAGTGATATAAAAGGAGAAGTATTGGCTGTATCCCAATTCACCTTGTATGCGGACTGTAAAAAGGGTAACAGGCCTAATTTTTTACAGGCTGCCGATCCTATAAAAGCCGGGGAACTATATCTGTATTTTCTGAAGAGATGTAAAGAAATATTGGGTAAAGTGGAAGCCGGTGAATTTGGAGCAGATATGCAGGTAGATCTGATTAATGACGGACCATTTACGATTGTGTTGGATGATACGGCATTTTAATCCACATTTACTTAAGAACAGATTAGATTCGTTGTTATTCACAAAGCAGAATATTACTATTACGGATAGGATTAAACAAAATATAGGATTGAATAGGTGATTTCTGGTAAAAAGCCGTTGCATTTCATCAGAAAAGGTGTGATGCTGCCGTCGAACGATTTCCCCCGTTTTCGTTTGTAACCAGTTCAGATTTACGGTATAATTAGTTGCTGTAAATAATTGGATGAGACAAATGTGTTAGAAAAAACTAAGGTTTTGGAGGGTTATCATGAAAGGGAATAATTTGATCCATAATTGGGTTATCCTGTTTGTAATAGTCTTAAGTATGTGCAGTCTCTGTGTCAGTTACGCTGCGACGGTGGATGCAGATACGGATTTCAATAAATCAAATGGCATTAACTATATTTTTTCAGAAGATCACTCGGATGATTTTAAAATTAAATTACTTTCAAATGGGAAAGACATGGATTTATTAAATAATATCAGGCAGGATATTGGATACCCCCTGGAGGCTTATATCGAGCACAATTATAAAACCCTGGATATCAGCGGAGTCGAGGCGTTTAATTTAGGTGATTTCAATAATGGGCTGGTTAACCTGGCTATTGATTACCGTTTGACCAGGGAGAAAAATAAGAAACCATCTCAGAGTGCCAAAGTGGGTATTTATGATCTGGGCAGTATACCTTTTTTTATACCAGGGAGGATCCTTATTGGCGCCTGGTAAATCATAACGGCGCCTGGGGAATTGGTATCCCTGATATAGGAATCCCTGATAAAATTCATGAATTAATACCTGAAAATTTAACCGGATTAAGCGGTTATAATACGGTAACCTCTGCTAAGAAAGGTGTAGTAAAAGGTACAATTGCTATTGGTAAATTTTTACCTCATTCGGAAGAAATCCCTGAGATAAATTTAAGCAGCTTGGAATTACCAGAGGAAATAAATCGGGAAATTTGTGCGAACGGTGAAAAAGAAAGTACATTAGAAATTAAAACTGATTATTATTTCAGCGTGCCATTTGGAATAAATGAGGAAACCAGCGATGAAATGCTGAAACCCGCAAGGGCGGTCAGTTATGACTTACTTACCAATCATCCGCAGATTCAGGGAAAAATTACGGTAATGATTATAACAAAAGTAATTCATGATACGGAAACGGAACAAAAATAATATATGAGGCAATTCTAATGGACCACAGGTTCTATGAAATACTCAATTTCCTCTCAAAATCAATTGAGCCACTTCTAGTGTTATTACTGTTATATAAATCAAGTTTAAATACACATCTGTCTCCCCTGGTCACAGATGAGGTATATTCACAAATATATCCGGAATCCAGATAGGATGTTCTCTCAATGGAGTATCCCGCCATTCTATTTTTGCATTTAAGGATAGATGCATTTTTTTTATTAATTATGATAGCTTCAATGGTTTCCTCCGCATGACTAACATTTATTCCATATTGGGTTTTAAGAACATTGTAGAGAGATGCCTTAGAAAAATTAGTTTTTTCAATTCCGGTACACAAATAGTATGGGATAAAAGTGTTTTCAATTATCAATGGTTCACCATCAGCAAGGCGAAGTCTTTCAAGCACAAAAACCTTCTGTCCTACAGTAGCAAGCTTAAGCTTCTCTTTCATTTCTTCGTCAGCAGAAACGACTTCACACCGATTAATTTCAGAGGAAGGGATGGCTCCTGAGAGCCGGATATTCTCAGTGAAATTGTAAAGGTAGTTTATGCTGCGTCTGAGTTTCGGTTCAGCAATAAATGACCCCCTCCCTCTGTACCGAACAATAAGACCTGCTTCTACCAAGCGGTTTAGGGCAAGTCTTACTGTTGTTCTGCTGATATCCAAGATTTCTACGATATCATTTTCACCGAGCATTTTGTCACCAGGCTTTAATAAGCCGGATTGAATTTGGTATTTTAAATACTCTGCAAGCTGAGTGTAGATTGGTGCAGTGGTATTAGGGGAGAGATGAAAGGTTGATCTAAAGTATTCTTTATCCATATCCATAATAGTTACCATCCTTATATCGTATCCTGTAAAAGCTTATTGTTGGCAAAATAGAGATTATTTAACGCAATAATCATATCATATGTATCATATAATTGCAACATTGTAATAGCCTTTACAGTTCCTTTCACTAATAATAATGATATTTCAAAATAAAGATGATTATACTTGACTTAGACATAAAATAGGAATATGATTAATGTATCATACATTTAATACATATACTACAAGAAGTATATACCGAGGTTGGGCAGTATGATATTTTTATACGATACAAAATCATTAATTGGAGGAAATTACTATGATACCAGCAAAAAAAGCAAAAGAAATGACGACAAAGGAATTAGCTGCTTATATTGACCAGTCAGTTTTGAAACCTGAATTTACCCAGGATGAAATCCGCAAATACATTCAGGAAGGTATTGATTATGGTTGTACAACTGTTTGTATTAACCCTGCATCCTTATCAATTGCAAGGGAGATGTGCAACGGAACAGACACGGGAATTTGTGTAGTCTGCGACTTTCCGTTTGGACTTAGTTCAACAGAAGCAAAGGTAGCACAGGCAGATATAATATGTAAAGAAGGCGATATTCAGGATTTGGATATAGTAGCTAACTATGGCTTCATTAAAAGCGGAATGTTAAAAGAAGCAGAAAAAGATATTAAGGCTGTTGTAGATGCCTGCCACAAGTACGGTACATTAGTAAAGGTTATTTTTGAAACAGATGCTCTTACTATTGATGAGATTAAAAAAGCAACGGAGGCTGCTATCGCTGCGGGAGCTGATTTTGTAAAAACATCAACAGGCTTCTTTACAGGCGGAAAGAGTGACGGAGCTACTGTAGAAGTAATTACTGCTATTATGGATACGGCAAAAGGTAGATGCAAGGTAAAAGGTTCCGGTGGAATTCGTGACCAGGAGCATTTCTTTAAGCTGATTGATCTGGGAATTGACAGAATGGGCATTGGTTACCGCTCTACACCAATTGTTCTTGGGATTAAGGAAGAGAAAAAGTAAATAAAAAGTATCTGCTTATTTTTATAGTTGGTAATTTTGAATAAAAAGATAACTAGAATAATACAATAATCAGAGTGTAATTTTGAAACTTATAATAATTCATAGTAATCATATATGAAATATTAAAAATAATCATTGACAATTGGTAAGTACTGTGATAGATTATATATAAACAAAATGGTCTTAATGAATTCAATTATAAAGTTTCTAAAAATAAAAAATAAAGGAGAATTGTATTATGGCAAAGATAGCAAACAGTTTAACAGAATTAATCGGAAGAACCCCCCTTTTGGAATTATCAAATTATGAAAAAGCAAATGACGTTACGGCTAAAATTGTGGCAAAATTAGAATATTTTAATCCTGCAGGAAGTGTAAAAGACAGAATTGCAAAAGCAATGATCGATGATGCGGAAGCAAAAGGCATTTTAAAACCAGGCGCAACCATCATTGAGCCTACCAGTGGTAATACCGGTATCGGTCTTGCTTCTGTAGCAGCAGCAAGAGGGTATAAAATTATCTTAACCATGCCTGAAACAATGAGTATTGAACGTAGAAATCTTCTGAAAGCTTATGGTGCAGAATTAGTTCTTACCGAAGGAGCGAAAGGTATGAACGGTGCCATTGCAAAAGCAGAAGAATTAGCAAAAGAGATACCTGATTCCTTTATTCCGGGCCAGTTCATCAATAGTGCTAACCCTGAGGTTCATAGAAATACTACCGGTCCTGAAATTTGGGAAGATACCGATGGAAAGGTAGACTTCTTTGTAGCTGGTATTGGTACCGGCGGTACAATAACAGGTGTTGGCGAATACCTAAAGAGTAAAAATCCTGATATTAAAATTGTTGCAGTTGAGCCAAGTGCTTCTCCTGTTTTATCAAAGGGTACACCGGGACCTCATAAGATTCAGGGTATCGGTGCAGGTTTTGTACCGAAAGTTCTGAATACGGAAGTTTATGATGAAATTATAACCGTTGATAATGAAGATGCTTTTGCTACTGGCAAGGTAATCGCAAAAAGTGAAGGCCTGTTAGTAGGTATTTCTTCCGGAGCAGCAACCTGGGCAGCAACACAGCTTGCTAAACGTCCTGAAAATGCAGGAAAAACAATTGTAGTATTACTTCCGGATACCGGAGAAAGATATTTATCTACTCCATTATTTGCCGAATAATACTTACCGGCATAATCATAAGAGCCAAAACTCCCTGATTTAAAGGGGCTGATACAAAAATATTAAATTACGAACCGCATGTTGGGTTGGGTGAGTACTTTAAAGGATTTTTGCATCGGCCCCTTGTCTAATATACCGGTATCAAAGCGCCAAGAAAATTTTCCGTCAAGTATTTTAAAAGTTTCTAACAAGAATGCATTGCACAACAAGCGGACATCATTGTATAATAGGGAAAGCTTATTAAGACTTACGTGTCTTAATAAGCAGAAAGGTTTGGTGTTGTAATGAAACGGAATGATATCATATTAATTATTGTTATATTAGTATTTGCCGCTGCCGGTTTGCTATACATGAATTTCTCGAAGAAGAACGGGGATATGGTTGTGGTAAAAGTAGATGGGAAAGTATATAAAGAATTACCTTTGAATAAAGATACAACCTTTGAAATTCAAGGAGTGGGAGAAGGACGAAATCTTCTTGTCATAAAAGACGGCCATGCTGATGTCGTGGATGCAAATTGTCCGGACAAGCTTTGTGTCGACCAAAGGCAGATTGATAAGGATGGAGAAACCATAGTATGTCTTCCTAATAAAGTGGTTGTAGAAATAGAAAGCTCTATAGAAAATGAAGTAGATGCAGTAGCTCAATAAATTAGGACTAATGCGGCGCCCTTTTTCATTTCCGCGAAAGCAAAGTGAGTTAGCAAGCTTGCTTGCAATAATTCGAACGCGCACGCGAACCGAAGAAACTCGCAAAGCGTGTTTTCTTCCGGTTAGAGATGTTTATCACATTTTAGGGTATCAAAATAGCGTGTGATTATTATCCAACAGAGACACATTCTCACTCGGTTGCCGCACATAGCGGTACATAAGGTCGTGGCAGATAAGTGATTCTGCCACAACCTAAGTACCGATGGCGGCAAACGGTCTCTTAATGGATTAATAATCACACGCTAGTCTTTTACAAATCTATGTGATAAACATTCCAGATTTCTGAGGCGCCGTCCTACTTTTTAGATCAAAAAATAAATCCCAAACTTCGAAAAGGTGGGGATTTATGGTAAAATATTTGTATGCGGTTACAAAATAATTTACCTAAAATTTATACTTCATCTCAGAGCGGATATCAATTAAAACTTCCGCTAAATCTTGAATGTGTAATCTCAGAAGATGATTCCGTTCGATTACTAAGTCAGTTTGTGGAGGATATAAATTTAACTGACCTATATTTTACTTACGAAAGAGTAAGAGAAAATACGGTATCGCCAAGAACACTTCTAAAGATTATACTTTACTCTTACATGAATGGTGACTATTCTTCACGATCCATGGTACTTAATTGCAAAAGGGATATTAACATAAAGAAACTACATCAGAAGATTCAAAATGGAAAGACTGGAATGCATTTATTTCCAGTTAAAAGTGTATAAATTTTAAGTTATCTAATTAAAATTTCGAAGTTCTATATTTAGATTTATTAAAGTACTTTATTTTTAACAAACACAACTCAACTCAAGATGAAATAGATGAAAAAAAGTATTTTTAGACAAAAAGGATGCTGCCGCCTTACGATTTTCAATCGTTAAAGCGACAGTCCCTTTTCTGTAATAAGGCTATTTGTTTTTTACAAAATCTTTTATAAAAGAATGTGCCTGATTAATGCCATTAACAACCGCAGTTGATGATACCGTGGCTCCGGATACGGCATCAACCTGTCCCGGTGCCGTAGATGAATCCTCTTCTGTTGAGGTGACCTCAGAGGTTGTTGATTCGGAATCTTTTGTAGTATCTGAAGTTATGGAATCCGTAGTGTCAGCAGTATTATCCGAAGTATTCTCTACAGTTTCTACAACTGTTTCAGGAGCTGCTTTTGATAAACATTCCTTAACTAAGCTGATAAAATCATTAATCGAGATACTGGCACCGGATACGGAATCTGTTATTCCTTCTTCACTTACGGAAAAGGCATCAACGGACTGTTTTTCAAGTAAGTAATTTGCTATGGCAATCGACTGTTCCTGCCAGGTGGGTCCGTGCTCAGTCATTACATAAATACCATCTGCGGATAAAACGCTTTTTAATTCCCCTTTTTCATTATAAGCGTCCCAGATCACTTCCGACATTTTACCATCCTGAATCGTCAATGTAACTTTATCTTTATACCCCTGATCATCAAATTCTGCCTCTTCCGCTTCGTATGTACCATCAGCCCATATATTGCCTGTTTCTGAGGTAGAAGAAGTATCTTCTGTAGTATCACTATCAGCAGTGCTAACATCTGTAGTTTCAGAATCCATAGTTTCATTTGAATCAGATCCTGTTTCTGCCGTTTGTACTTCATCTGAATTGGCAGTAGAGGTATCGGCTGTTACTTGCCCTTTTAATGAAACGGGGGCAGTTATACCGTTAAACTGACTTAAGAAAGTATTATCCGTAATCTTATCTCCGTAGCCCTGGGATTCTTTCTGTTCTTTTATAGTGATTGATTTAACCGTATTACCGGTATTATCAAAGGTAATATCCATAAGAATATTTCCGCTATAACCCTTACTTGAAACAGTAACCAGATAACCTCCGATTTTACCGTCATCTGTGTAGATATAAGATGCGGATTTGATTACGGCATCGCCTGAATTTTGATAACCGGTGAGATCAATTGCGCCGGGATTATCAGCGTCCATACCGGAAGTTTTTTCGGTCTGGTTTAAAAAAAGAAAACCGCATATTATGATTGCCAGCAAAATTATAATAACAGCACTTACTATTCCTATCATTTTCTTGTTTTTGTTCATTTAAATACCCATTGCATAACATATCTGCTCACAGATGTGTTACTGCCATACAATAAAATGTGAAACAAGTTTCACAGGTGAAAGAATCTATGTATGGCATTCCTTTCTTTAATAAATTTTTAATGGCTCGCGTGTCTTTTACGAGACAATTCACACGAATGCAACATTGCCGTTTATAACCGCAAAGGTACATGAAAATCCTGTCTCCCATTAAGCAGATTTGATTTGCTTTCTTGGGTTAAAATTCATTAGTTAACGAGGTGTTATTTTATTTTTTAGGATAAAATAATAGATATGGACTTGTTAGGTATTTTATCATAATATGGTTATGCAGTAAAGGCTTTCCCTGAATATCCCAGATTCAGGCAAAAAGAAATAGGTGGACAATTAACGGCAAAGCAGTATATAATATAATGTCTGAATTAATTTAAATATTAGAATTAAGTGTAAAAAATCTTCTCCCGTTCTCATTCCAGCACGAATTGGATTTTTTCACTCAATTCAATCCTATCAACTACCGAAATCAATCACAGTTTCAATACAAGGAGCAAAAAAGTGAAAGAAAATATAGATGGTTCTAAAATGGAAAAAATAAAACGAGTGGAAGATTCACTTACGGAACAAATACAGCTGCTGATGCCTCAGCATATTAACGGAACCGGAAGATTGTTTGGCGGTAAACTCCTGGAATGGATCGATATAGTGGGCGGAGTAACGGCCAGAAGACATTCCGAATGTGATGTTATTACTGCTGCTATTGACAACCTGCAATTCAAAGAGGGAGCTTATCAGAATGATACTCTGGTTTTGATCGGGAGGGTTACTTATGTCGGGAACTCCTCCATGGAGGTCAGGGTAGATACTTATGTTGAGGAATTATCTGGAATCCGCAGACCGATAAACCGGGCTTATATGGTTTTTGTGGCTCTGGATAAAGAAGGAAAACCAACCCGTGTACCTCGCTTAAGCGTTGAAACGGAAAATCAGCGTGGTGAATGGGAGGGTGCATTAAAACGCAACGAATTACGTAAAATAAGAAGAACAGAAGGGTATTAGTAAATAGTACAGCCTTGCATAGATTTCACTTAACTCAGCACCTGCTATTTACGCAGGTACTGCGTGTCGTCAATCAGCGTAGCCATTGCTACGTCTCATTACTTCGCCTTATCCCAGCGTAAATATCAAGCACTGATAGTAAGCGAAATTTATGCAAGGCTGTACTAGACATAACATGGGACAAACAAGCATATATTAGAAAAAACAAGCTTGGGGGCCCATAGGATGCAGCAATACATTGAAGATAGAATAATCGAGCTGGCTTATTATACCATTGAGACGAAAGCGACTGTAAGAGAAACGGCTCTGAAATACGGAATCAGTAAATCCACTGTTCATAAAGATTTGCAAGACCGTTTACCTTATGTCAATAAGCAGTTATACCATGCCGTTAATGAAATACTTATGACGAATAAGTCGGAGAGGCATATTCGCGGCGGTTTGGCAACAAGGCAGAAATATCGGAGTATTGTTGAGGCAATGTAAAACCAAAGGGTGTCTTTGTAAGCATGGATCGAAGACACCCTGATATTTTCTTACCAGAGTCGGCTTGAGACAATCTGGGAAAAAATAGATGTATAACGAATTCATGTTACAGGATACAAATAGTAATAATAAAAAACAATGGATAAAACTCAAAAAAAACAGGAGAAATTATGGAAAATAGAAAAGAACATTACAGTTTATTAACCGCTACCACCATGATCATTGGTATCGTGATTGGTTCCGGTATTTTCTTTAAAAGTGATGATGTATTAAAGTACACTGGAGGAAATATAGGCTTAGGTATCCTGGTGTTATGTATTGGAGCATTTAGTATTATTTTTGGAAGTCTGACACTTACAGAGCTTTCGATGAGAACGAAAAAGAACGGCGGTTTTGTCGGATATTACGAAGAATTTATATCGAAAGGAGCAGCCTGTGGTTTTGGATGGTTTCAGACATTTATCTATTTTCCTTCTCTCACTGCAGTTGTTGCATGGGTATCCGGAATTTATACCGCTTCGCTTTTTGGGTTTGAGGGCACCTTAGAAAATCAAATAGCGATCGGTTTTGGTTTTATGACCTTATTATTTTTAATTAATATTTTATCTCTGAAACTTGGGGGATATTTTCAAAATCTCACAACCATAATTAAACTGATCCCTTTATTGGGTATCGCTTTATTAGGTGTTTTTTTAGGTTCTGCTAATCCTGAAATTCCCAAGGGTATTGAAATTATAGGAAAAAGCAATGTAGGTTTTGGCTGGCTTGCCGCTCTTGCGCCCATAGCCTTTTCTTATGATGGCTGGATTATTGCAACAAGCATAACGAATGAAGTAAAAAAACCGCAAAAGAATATGCCCCTTGCTTTAATAATAGGACCACTCGTAGTATTGGGAGTTTATCTTCTGTATTTTCTTGGAATCACCAATATGCTGGGTACCAGCTACATTATGTCAACCGGTAATGATGCCGTAAATAAAGCCGGAGAGATTCTCTTAGGCAATCATGGCAGTAAAATTATTTTGATTTTTATCATTATTTCAATTTTAGGAGTTGTAAATGGAATAACCCTGGGAAGTTTAAGAATGCCCCAGGCACTTGCCAGTAAAGATATGATACCTGGCTCTAAGAAAATAGCTGAAATACATCCCAAGTATCAATTATCCTTAAAATCGTGCCTTTTAAGCTATATTATTACTCTTATATGGATGGTACTTCACTATATTACACAAAAAAGCGGTATCATCGGAAGCAGTGATGTAAGTGAAATAGCAATTGTATTTAGTTACGTATGTTATATTATATTGTATTTGAAAGTTATGAAAATGAAGAAGGATAAACTAATAAAAAGTAAATTTAAAGGAATTATATGTCCGGTTTTTGGGATATTGGGTTCTGTAATTATATTAATTGGAGGAATTGTCTCCAATCCACTGTATGTACCTGTATTTATGCTGATTTGCCTTATTGTAGGCGGAATTGGTTACTATTATTACTATTCAAAAAAGAAATATCAAAGATAATTTTATCTGGAATCTGCATCTCAATATTGAAGCAGTCTTGACAAAAAAAGGAAAAACAGATATGGTTAAGATATAAAATCAAAAGAAAAGGAGCAGATGCATATGGATACTTTAGAACTGGCACTTTCACTGGAGTTTGACCTTGAAAAATATTATGAAGCCCAGGCGGAAAAGAATAAAGACAACAGCTTAAGCGTTGTTTTTACCATACTGGCAGGAGAAGAACAAAAGCACACGGAGATTTTATTAGGAAAAGCAGATGTTCTTGATCTGGATATTAAAGACAAAAACATTCTGGATGAAGCAAGAGAATTATTTACTCAGCTAAGAGATTTTAAAAGTGAGATAAAGGAATTTCCAAATCAGTTGGATTCCTACCGGATGGCTCTTGAGATGGAAGAAAAAAGTCTGAAATTTTATAAAAACCTCCATGATACGGCTGAAACGGATAAGGAAAAGGAAACCTATCAGTATTTAATAAAGCAGGAAGATATTCATTGTATTATTCTCGAGGAACTGGTAAAATTAACGACCAGGCCGGAAGAATGGGTGGAATCGGCTGAATTTGGAATAAGGGAAGATTATTAAATCTGTACTTAGCATTGTTATTTAAAATAAAGGAAAGCTTTTCTATAAGGGGCTGCTGCAATAATCTTAAATTGTAAACCTTGCGGAGGAATAAACTTATATTCTATACGCCGGTTAAATATAATAAGATCATTGCAGCAGCCCTTTACTTTACGGATAAAAGTTATTTTTAGAACACCTTTTCTATAAAACAGTCCAGACGGATGGCTGTTATTTCGGCTAAGGAAGTAACGCTAAAATCGGATATAATTTATAGCATTCACGCATACAATATAGAAACAAGTACAATAGGGGGATATCCTTTTGAAAGGCTATATAGAAGAACGGGCAGTAGAAATTGCCAATTACATAATTGATAATAATGCAACCGTGAGGCAGACGGCCAAACAATTCGGCATTTCGAAATCAACCGTACATACAGATGTAACAGATACGAACGTTTTTCTCTGTATCTAGTAAAATTCTTGTTTATTCTAAGCAAAATTATTAACAATAAGTTATAAATTAAGTTCATTATCTGTCTTTAGATTAATATAAATGTAATAGGGAAATGTATTGGAGTGGCGTTTTTGAACCAGGCAGAGAGAGATATGAATTTAATGGTTGTGGAAGCAATTGAGGGTTATGCATACAATCATAAATTAACAGCAAAAGAGGTATACGAACTTTTTTCAAAAAAGGGTATTATATCTTTACTTCGTTCTCAATATCAGGCTTTGCATACACAAAGTCTGGAAGAAAGCATTTATTTTGTGGAAGATGTTTTAAGGAGAGAGCGAAATGATGGATGAAAGGATTGTATTCCATGGCACCAATGTTGTATTTGACCAGGTTGATCTGAATCATTCTAAGGATAAACGGGATTTCGGTAAAGGGTTTTATACTACCACAGTGGAGGATTATGCAGCGAATTGGGCTGAGAATATGTACATTCGTTATGGAGGGGAAGGCAGATATGTCATGAAGTTTAAATTAAAGCCGGGTCCCGGCTTAAAAGTGAAAACATTCTGCGGGTTAACCAGAGAGTGGCTTACCATGATTAAAAATAACCGGATGTGCGGCGGAATACAACACGATTATGATATAGTAATTGGCCCGGTAGCCAATGATAATACAATGAGAACCGTGGCTTTATATGTAGCAGGAATTTATAATGAGGAAATGGCAATTGAACAGTTGAGAACTTATGAAGCTCATGACCAGGTTTCGTTACATACGAAAAAAGCATTAGAATGTCTGGAGTATCTAGGGAGGATTACAATAGCATGATAAATCGGTATATATATAAAGGACAGGATATTACGCTGGATATTATTATGAAAATAGAACACGTAGTCCGCTTAATAGCTGATCAGACCCAGAAACCATTTGACGATTGCCTTTATGAATTCTACCAGTCTAAAGTCTATGAAGCATTACAAAAAACAGGATCTCTTATGTGGTGCGAAAGTGCTGAATTCATCGTAGATGAGTTTTTCCGGGAAAAAAGAAATGAAAATTATAATGATAATAGTAAATAAATAATAAGGCTGGTGCTTAATTAATAAGCTGTTAATCTTGTAGCCGGAAAAGGTTTACACAACTACAAGAATTCGCTTTTTACATTACACCAGCATTTTTGGTATCCGGGCATAAATAATAAAAGTTTATGAATTTTAGGTACCTCTTATAAAAATTTCTTCTTTTTAAAATAAAAGATACATAAAACAGCAACAATTACACTTATTACAATTACGAATAAATAACCATATTTCCAATGCAGCTCAGGCATATAGGTAAAATTCATGCCATACCAGCCTACAATCAGGGTAAGGGGAAGGAAAATGGTAGTAACCACGGTGAACATCTTCATGATATTATTTAAATTATAATCCAGCTGGGCGTGATAAGAGTCCCTTACATGGTCGCTGTAGTCCTGAAGCATTCTGGTATTATTGCTAAGACGGGTAACCCGGTCTGTAAATAATTTAAAATACCTCAGATTATCCGCATTGAAAATATCAATAGCGTTTTCTTCCAATTCTTCACCGATTACAATTAATTGTTCATAAAAATTATCTAAGAGAAGCAGTCTTTTTCGGATTCCGGTTATTTTATAGTTGAAATTCCGGTCCAGATGGTTATCGTTAATTTTATCTTCGTGATTACTAATCTCTTCTTCGATTTTCTCCAATGTGGAATAGTTATTGAGAATCAGCCGTTCCAGGAAACCATATATTAAACGCTCCAAGGTTACTTTTGAAAGGTTGATATGTTTTAATGACTCAAATAATTCCACTCTCATACTGTCATCCTGGTCTTCAATAACTACGATCAGAAATAAATTGCTTTTTATATAGATGCCGATTCGGTCCTGTACACGGATAAAATGTTTCGTTTCTATTCCGGTTATAATGCCAAAATGGTAATCATCATAAACTTCAATCTCACCATGAATTTCATGGGTATCATTTTTACATTCCATAACGGTAGCAAGAGCAAAACCAAAACATTCATAACACTCTTCCAATTCGTCCAGGGTAATGATTCCGAAAGTCAGGATATCCGGGTTATAGTCCTGCAGGTTTATGGGAGATATTTCGCTTTGTATCTGATAATACATGGTTTGTTTCCTTTCATCTCGATATTACCCTTAGGTAATTGCGATACTATATAGCTTGCCGAATATCCCATACAATTGATACAATTTCATAACTTCAGATGCCCTGTGGACAAGATTCAGTTCTGAAATTGTATCAGTGCATAGGATATAGATTCCATAATTCTGTTTCGCAATTACCTAACGATATTATCCTGAGTATACCATACTTCCAGAAAATTGAAAATAATTTTCAGTATTTAAATAATCGGAAAACAATCAGCAATAATAAACTTATGGGAAATTGTTTTTCAAATTTCCCATAAAAGGCGTTGACCTTGCGCCGTGCATCTTGATAATAGGAACACGTTTTTTGTTTATATATAAGCATTATATAAGTGATTGATTATTTTTTTAATAAAGGCCTTGTAAAAAAGTTATTTAAATATGAAAAATAATCATGTATAATATACCATGTTATTAAGGTTTTATAAAATTTATTACAATTATTTAAAATTAAGAGGAAAACTCTTAAGATAAAACAAGTTAAAAGGAGAAAGTTATGGAAAAATTTTTCAAACTTAAGCAAAGTGGCACTACAGTATCTACGGAAGTAGCTGCCGGTATTACAACCTTTTTTGCAATGGCCTACATTATCTTTGTTAACCCGCAGATGTTAAGCCAGACTGGAATACCTAGCGGAGCGGTATTTCTGGCAACCATCATAGCATCCGTTGCAGGTACCTTGGTTATGGGACTTTTTGCAAATGTGCCATATGCACAGGCTCCGGGTATGGGATTAAATGCATTTTTTACTTACACAGTATGTTTTGGTTTGGGATTTTCCTGGCAGCAGGCTTTGGCAATGGTATTTTTATGTGGTTTAATCAATATCCTTATTACCGTTACCAAAATACGTAAATTAATTATTAAAGCAATTCCAGCAAGCGTACAAAATGCCATCGGCGGCGGAATTGGTATCTTTATAGCTTATATTGGTATTAAAGATGCAGGACTTCTTCAGTTTACCTCTGACCCGGGTAAAAATGTTGTATTAGATGGAGGTACCGTTGTTGCTGACAGCAGTATCGTACCAGCTTTAGTAAAGTTTAACAATCCCGCAGTTATTTTATCGTTAATCGGAATTTTAATTATGTTTGTACTTTTAATTTTAAAAGTAAAAGGCGCAATTTTAATCGGTATCGCTGCAACTACAATTATTGGAATTCCTATGGGTGTTGTAAATTTATCAGCTCTTAGTGCAACACCTGGTTTAGGTGATTCTTTCACCCAGCTTGGCACAACCTTTGGTGCAGCTTTTGGTAAGGCAGGTCTTTTATCCTTATTCAGTGATGCAGCTAAAATACCGCTGGTTTTAATGACGATTTTTGCATTTAGTTTATCTGATACATTTGATACTCTTGGAACTTTCATCGGAACAGGTAAGAGAACAGGAATTTTTGATGATGCTGATGAAAAAGCACTTCAGGACGGTTCCGGATTTAAGTCCAAGATGGACAAGGCATTATTTGCCGACTCTATCGCTACCTCCATTGGTGCTATCTTTGGTACCTCCAATACAACCACTTATGTTGAAAGTGCTGCAGGTATTGGTGCCGGCGGACGTACTGGTTTAACTTCCGTCGTTACAGCCGCTTTATTCCTTATCAGCATGTTCCTTGCTCCTATTGTAGGAATCGTTCCTGCACAGGCTACCGCACCTGCTTTAATCGCTGTTGGTATTATGATGTTAGCATCCTTTAAGGAAGTTAACTGGACAGATTTAGATGAAGCAATTCCTGCATTTTTTGCAGCAATCTTTATGGCATTTTGCTACAGTATTTCTTATGGTATTGCAGGCGGATTTATATTCTACTGCTTAGTTAAAATCTGCAGAGGTAAAGCAAAAGAAATACATCCGGTTCTTTGGGTTGCAACAGGTTTGTTTATCCTAAACTTTATTATTTTATCTTTATTATAATCAACTAGTTAAGCTTTCAATTTCTATTAAGATTAATACTCTATATTCAACAGGAAATTATAATAAGTCTTATTATTTCCCTTAGGATGTAGAGTATTTTTAATTTGGAAAGGGTAACCCTTTCACATGAATAGCGGGGCCTTATGGTACATGGTTCGCGTAAAAAGAAGACATTGCTGTATAACCACTCGGCCGCAAAGCAGCAAGCCCGCTGCGGTTTTAAAACAACAAGTTATAAGTAATGTAAATAAATGAGGAAGCTTTATTTAAATGCATAAAAGAAGCAGAGGAATCCTTTTAGGAAGCACCTCTGCTTCTTTTTACTACTTACTGTTAGAATACGTACATTTCGTTATATTACTTATTCTTCTGTAGAGGTTATATCTTTATCTGCAAAAGAAAGAAGAAGATTTAAAACAATACCAAAAACCGCTGCGGAAGCAATAGCCGGAAACTGAATTCCAAACATCGGTATCATGCCGCCTTCAAAACCGAAACTGCCGCCTAAGCCGATGATTAAGATAACCGCGATAACTGCTAAGTTTTTGGATTTAAACATATCCACTTTTCTGTCCATCATAATAGTAATACCCTGAGCAGCGATAATACCGAATAAGTAGATGGATAATCCGCCGATAACTGCAGTAGGTATGGAGTATACCGCGTTAATTAATGGTGTAAAGCAGGAAATAACCATGGTAATGATAGCAGCTGCAATTAATACAGGAACGGAGAAGATCTTAGATAATGCCATGGTACTGATGTTCTCACCGTAGTTTGTACCTGCAGGACCACCGATAAAGCCGGATACAATATCACCGATACCGTCACCGATCAGATTTAGTCCAAGCTTATCATCAATATCATAACGTTTGGAGCCTTTTTTCTTAGCCAGGTCATTAACATAAATATGAAGCTGGTAAACATGTGCCGTAGATTCCGGTATGGTTGCAATTGCAATAGGCATAATTGCTGCAACAGCTGCCATTGACGGCTTTGGTAAAGTGAATACCGGTAAGTTGAAAATTCCTGCTGATTCAACAGTATGAAGGTTAATAAAAGGAATTCCTGTAGCCGCACCTAGAATCGCTGCAACGATATAACCTGTAAAAAGGCCAAAAAGAATAGGCAGCTGACTCAGCTTACCTTTTAAGTATACGGAATATAAAATTGTGGAAATAAGGGTAATAAGAGCGATAACCCAAGCTAAGTTACCTGCTAAACCTGCCTGATCAGCTGCTACTTCCGGATGGCTTGCTGCGTTGGTCATTGCATTTGATGCAAGTGATAAACCAATAATAATAGCTATACTGCCTGTAACAGTTGGGGGAAGGACTTTTTCGATGGCTGCTTTACCACTTTTTCTTATAATGGCACCGGCGAAAATAGAAACGAAACCGGACATTACAATACCAAATTGAGCAACAGAGATTTTGTCATTAAGACTGTAATTAGAAAATGCTTCAGCACTCATAATAGATGCGATAGCTGCAATATAAGAAAAACTGGAACCATAATATAATGGTATTTTTCTTCCTGTAACAAGAAGGAAAGTGAGTGTTGCCAAACCACTGGCAAAAATAGTAGTGGATACATGGAAACCTGTAATAAGTGCTACCAGAACCGTTGCGGGGAACATAACTACGATTTGCTGTAATGCAAATAGGAACAATTCCAGAAACGGGGGTCGCTCATCTGGCAAGTAGCCGATAGATTGATTTTTTGATGACATTAATTTGTTACCTCCTATAATTTTTTATATTTTGACATAAAGAATAGACTTTGTAAAGAGGTTTTTTTAAAAATATTTACTGTAATTTTCATCAGGGATTTTATAGGGTTAGAATGTCAGAAAAAGACCTGAAATATGCAAAATAATCAGTATATTATCAGAATATTTGAAAGTAGTTTTATAGATTGGCCACAAGAAAAACAGGCCCTGCCAGGACCCTTTTTATTTAAGAGAAAATTTATTTTTTCTTTCAAATTCAAAATTATTCTTGACAAAATGTATATTATGAGTATTATGTATATATAAGGTATATACAATAAACACATGAAAGAGGTGACTGGGTGGATATCATTATCAGTAACTCAAGTGGTAAACCGATTTATGAGCAGATTACCAATCAGATTAAAAATATGATAATAAGCGGAGAATTAAAGTCAGGACAGTCCCTGCCATCGATGAGACTGCTTGCTAAGGAATTAAGAATCAGTGTAATTACCACAAAGCGGGCATATGAAGATTTAGAGAGAGACGGCTTTATTACCACTCTGGTTGGAAAAGGAAGTTTTGTTTCAGAAACAAATACCGAGCTGGTAAAGGAAGAACAGCTTAAAGTAATTGAAGAATATCTGCTTAAAGCGGTGGATAACGCTAAGGTAAGCGGAATTAAACTGGAAGAATTACATGATATATTGGATGTGATTTATAATGAGTAAGAATAAATAGTACCGTCACAGGTTTTGGGATGAGATGTAAGAGTGAAAATAAACTGCAATACCGTATATTCTTTATGTCCAATTGAGGCTTTCGTGGGCAGTCATGTCGCAAAAAGTGTGAAAGAAAATATCGTTAAGAAAGGTTGCCACCAGGTGATTCATTCGCCCCGTTTTCGTTGTGGCAGTACCGCAGGATAACCTGCGAGATAAGGTGGGTGTAAAATATGGAAAATGCAATCGTATTAGATGGTGTTACGAAACAATACAAAAACTTTAAATTAGATAAAATATCATTTTCAGTGCCAAGAGGAAGTATCATGGGTTTCATTGGGGAGAACGGAGCAGGTAAAACAACTACCTTAAAATTAATTTTAAATCTAATTCATAAAAATGAAGGTAATATTAAGGTTTTTGGTCTGGACCATATTCAGGATGAACGAAAAATAAAAGAACAGATTGGAGTCGTTTTTGACGAAAGCTATTTTCATGATAACCTGACCCTGGGACATATATCTAAGATAATGAGTAAGATATATTCCAATTGGGAGGAAAATACCTTTAAAAAATACGCAAACCGGTTAAAGCTGCCGGAAGATAAGATTATTAAAGAATTTTCCAGGGGAATGAAAATGAAGCTGTCAATCGCCGCAGCACTTTCCCATGGTGCTAAACTTCTCATATTAGATGAAGCTACCAGCGGACTGGATCCTATTGTCCGGGATGAGATACTGGATATTTTCCTGGATTTTATTCAGAATGAAGAACATACCATTCTCATTTCTTCCCATATAATCAGTGATTTAGAAAAAATTGCAGATTATATTACCTTTATCCATGAAGGCAAAATCGTATTCAGTAAAAGTAAAGATGACCTGATTTATAATTACGGAATTGTACGCTGCAGAAAAGAGGATTATGATAAGTTGGATAAAAGCCACATAGCAGGGGTGCGTAAAGGTCAGTTCGGGTATGAGGTTATGGTTGATAATAAAAAAGAACTGGAACGGTTTAGGAACGACTTAATTATTGACAGTACGTCTATTGAAGAAATCATTTTATTTAAAGTCAGGGGGAATAGGGTTATGGCAGGATTATTTATTAAAGATTTATATAATATAAGAAAATACGTAAAACAAATCGGTTTAACTGTAATACTTTTTGCTTTTTTTGCAATTAACTTAAAAAGCCCGTCTTATTTAGTGGGGATGATTGTTATGATGTCCTCCATGTTGGTTATAACTTCCATGTCTTATGATGAGACTGCAAAATGGGATAAATATGCCTTAACTATGCCGCTGGTAAGAAAAGATATCGTATTATCAAAATATGTATTTTTAATCTTCACGGTACTGTCCGGAACGATATTATCCGGAATAGCAGCTATTATCATGTCAGTTGCGATGAAAATCCAAAATCCCATGGAAAACCTTATAGCTAGCGGTATTATTGCTTTAATAGCAATTTTTATGTTTAGTTTTTTATTGCCTTTACTATTTAAATATGGAGTGGAAAAGGCACGAATCATGATGTTTGCAGTATTTGCAGTTCCTTTTTTAATGGTGGTGGGACTGATTAAATTATTGGATAATTTAAATATACCAAAACCCAGTATGGAACAGTTAAAAATGTTAGGATTTGCTTTCCCGGTTATTGTATTGATAGCTGTCTTTATATCCTATAACCTATCTGTTAAAATATTTAACAAAAAAGAATTTTAAAAGGGTTTTTGACACTCAAATCATTTTATATGCAACCGGTAATATAAGCTTTAATTTCAAATTGTACCTCAATCCTATATCAAAAACAGTGCCTGTTGAATCGGGCACTGTTTTTTTGCATGGACTGCCTTAAGATTTCATATTAAAACAAGCATATCTAAAATAATACAATCATAATATGTAAAAAATGCAAATTGGCAGAAAAAATGGAATTACAGAAACAATATCAACTTAATATTCGGAATGACCCGGAACATAAAAAAGAAAGACAAGCAAAAAGGAAGAAAAATAAAAACGCTGAATTACAGATAACTTTTCACAATCCAAACTCAGAATTGGATACGGCGGAATTTTTAGCCAGATTAATACTTCATACTTTGGAGGAACCGGAATGAGATACGAGAGAGGCAAAAAGCCTAATAAGTACCAGATAATTGCGAAACTATATAACTTACTTAATATACCATACAATTGATATAATTTCAGAGCTTCAGTTGCCTGATAGGCAAAATTCAGCACTGAAATTGCATCAATTGCATGGTATATTGATGCAATGCCGGCGTTTCGCAATTACCTGCCAATAAGTACCAAGGAAAGGAGACAATCAATGAAAGCGGTGGCTTATTGCAGAGTATCTACAAATAAGGATGAACAACTGGACAGTCTGGAGAGTCAGCAGAATTTCTTTGCCGAATATGCCGCGAGAAATGCATATGAATTAGTTAATATTTATGCGGATGAAGGGAAAAGCGGTACCAAAATAAAAAACCGCACCCAATTATTAAAACTGTTAGCCGATGCCGGTTTGGGAAAGTTTGAAATAGTCCTGATTAAGGATATATCCAGGCTGGCAAGAAATACGGTTGATTTTTTGACAAGTATAAGAAAATTGAAAGCCCTCAATATACGGGTCATATTTGTAAATTATGATCAGACTTCCTCGGACAGCTCTGAATTTATGTTAACGATGTTAAGCGCAATAGCCCAGGAGGAGAGTGCCAACACTTCAAAACGTGTCCGCTTTGGTAAAAAACAGAATGCCGAACATGGACGGGTGCCAAACTTAATCTATGGATATGATAAGATTCCCGGTGATTATTTTCATCTTAATATAAACCAGGAAGAAGCAGCCGTAGTAAGCCGGATATATGACCTATATACCAATAAAAACCTGGGGACAAACCGTATCGCTTCTATTTTAAACCAGGAGGGAATTCGTACAAAGAGAAACTGCTCCTGGACCCAAAACGCGGTGAACCGTATTCTGTCCAATGAAATTTATGTGGGGAAAGTAATAAACGGAAAACAGGAAATTGAAGACTTCTTAACCGGTAAGCGAAAAAGCAGGAATGAAAGTCAATGGATGATTATAGCGAATCCTGATTTGAGAATTATATCCGATGCCGTCTTTATAAAGGCAAAGCAGATCCGGAATAAACGTATGAACGCATTCCCCAAAGATACCGGTTCCAGTAGATATATATTAAGTCAGTTAGTGAAATGCAAATGCTGCGGATCAACTTTTCGCAGATTGGTGAGAACCTATAAAAATACATATGTAACCTGGGTATGCAATGGACGTAACAGCAATGGTACCAACTTCTGCAGTAATACAACTTCCATAGATGAAATAAAATTATTGGATTCCATAAAAAGCTACTTTATTACCATATTAAAAAATAATCCTGAAACCTGCCGGAATTTCTTAAAAGAATATAATAAGAAATTAAAAAGAAAAGAGAGGTTTTCGGATAAAGAAAAAGAAAATGCGGCAAGAATTAATAAACTTAACAGAGAAAAACAAAAATACATGGAGATGTACGCCAATGATATTTTGACCATGGAAGAGCTAAAAAATAAGATAAATTCCATTTATGAAAAAATAAAAGAGTGCCGGCAGACAGTGCAGGAAATTAGAAAGATTTATAACCCGCCTGCCTGTAATCTTGAATTGCCCTTATATCTTGAGGAGCTATTTAAGGATAGTAATGCTGCTTCCGTTTTATTACTTAGAAATTTATTGGATAGGATTGAGGTAGATATAAATGGGAATATTGATATATACCTGGGGGTATATTCGGATATGAAAGAAAAAGATCCATAAGTTTTAGCTTTAAAGCACTATCATATTTCTTAGGTGATAGTGTTTTAACTTTTTTTATGCATTTTTACTGATATAACTTGATTATAGAGTTAGAATAATGGTATAATTTGTCTAAAAAGCAAAAATATTACAGAATTGTATATAAGTTGTAGAAATTATTAAAGTTATACTGGTAATTTCCATAACGTAAACCGTGGGAGGGTTTGTTTCAATAGAAAATAGAACTTCATTTTCTCTATTGTCTGATAACAATTTTGTCGGGGGTTATAAGAATGTCATATAATATCAAGGAACTGATTGGTAATAATTTGTTGGAAGAATTAATACATGATTTTTATAAGTTTACTCATGTACCAATATCAATTGTTAACATAAACGGAGAAGTTATAGATAGCGCCGGCTGGATGTCTGCCTGTTCCAATATTGGGTGTAATTATCAGGAGTTTCAAAATTTATGTTTAAAGGAATACTGGAAAAACAACGATACCTGTTTACAAAGTGAAAGGGAAATCAGTTGTATTTGTGGTTTAAACATGTTTAGGATACCGGTATACATAATTGATTCCGTTATCGCTAATATATTTTTATGTGATATTAAAGAGGAAAAAACATATAATAATGTGTCAGAAGCAACGGAATCATCAGAGTATGGGAAATCCGGTGTTTTACAATTAAATAGTAAAGATTTTAATAAATTAATTGATTTTATAGAACGGAATATTCATTTAATAAGCGATTTCCTCTCCAGGCAGATGAAAGGGCATGAAATAGGTCATAAACTTCTGGATAATTATGCTGAGATGAAAATATCCTATGATAAACTGGTAGCAGTTAATAACGAGCTTAAGTTTAACCTGTGGGAATTACAGCAAAGAATTAATAAAGAAGAAAGCTTCAGAAAACTGAAAATTACACCGGTTGAAAAAAAGAATTTTATGAATACGGTTACAGCCCTGGGATTATTGGTAGAAAAAAGGGATACTTATACCGCAAGACATCAGCGAAGAGTTGCTTATTTAGCATGCCGGATCGCCACTAAAATTAAATTGGAAAGAGAACGTTTTGAAGGGTTATATGTAGCGGCAATGCTGCATGACATAGGCAAAATTGGAATACCGGCGGAGATTTTAGCAAAACCGGATAAATTAACCGATGCGGAATTTGAATTAATTAAAACACATGTGGCAATAGCTTATGAAATTTTAAGTAAAATAGGGTTTCCCTGGCCGGTTGCGGATATTGTTTTACAGCATCATGAAAAGGTAGACGGTACGGGTTATCCAAACGGACTTTTTGGAAAAGATATACTTTTGGAAGCAAAAATTATCTCGGTAGCTGATGTTGTAGAAGCAATCACAGCTCACAGGCCGTATAAACCTGCTTTAGGCATAACCTATGCCTTGGAAGAAATAAAGAAGTATTCCGGTACCTATTATGACCCTGAGATTGTTGACATCTGTATTCAGGTATGCACCGATATGAATTGGGATATCATATACCAGGATAAGCTGCATGGTTAAGCTTGAAAGCTTTAAAAAGCTTGTAAGAAAGAATTTCATGAATAATTTTAAAAATTACTTTCGTTTTCGTAACATCTATACATAAAGACGTTACGGAACGTCTTGGACAGATTAATCCATCCCTTGCCAACAGAGCCAGAGTCGTTTTGGACCTCAACAAATCTGAAAGGCATATAAGAGGAGGTTTAGCCACAAAAGAAAAATACCTTCATAAATCAAAATACAACCAGGTCTACTAAGCAATTTAAAAGTAATATGCAGCCTCTAAAGAAAATTGGAAAAATTATTATTAAATATAGGATAATAGAAAAAGGAACCGGTTTTTTAACCGATTCCTTTTAACGTTTCATAGAATTTTAAAACAAAACAAATCACTCATTCCATTATTATGCAGTGATGGAAAGGTATGTAAGTGATCTGGATATTTAACAGTTTTAGTAAATAAAGAGTATTAAATTATTAAATAATATGTTATAATGATATCATCAAAAAATGCGTAAAATTGTATTTGCTGATTTTGCAAAATTTGAGAATGCTTATTAAAATTTTAACAAATACAATTGACGGATTCAGATAAATTTGATACAATTCATCTGTAATTTTGGCGAAGGAGAAGAAGATGGAGAAAAAGATAGTAATTATCGGTGCAGGATATTCCGGTATCCTAACAGCTAAGAAATTAGCAAAAAAATTCAAGAAAAGCAGTAATGTAAGTATTACAATTATTGATAAGAATCCATTTCACACTATGCTGACAGAGCTTCATGAAGTTGCGGCCAGCCGTGTAGATGAGGACAGTATAAAAATCAGCCTGAAAAAAGTTTTTGCAGGCAGAAATGTTGATGTGAAACTCGATACGGTAACAAGTATTGATTATAACAGTAAAACTGTTCTTGGTGCAAATGCTTCTTACAAGTATGACATCCTAGTATTGGCTGCCGGATCCAAACCTACCTTTTATGGGGTACCTGGGGCTGAAGAATATACATTTAAGTTATGGTCCTATGAAGATGCAGTTATATTAAGAGATCATATTCATAATACATTCCGCAAAGCCGCATGTGAACCAAATACAGAAGAAAGAAGAAAGATGTTATCTTTCTATGTAGTCGGTGCAGGTTTTACCGGTGTTGAAATGATTGGAGAACTGGCGGAATATGTACCAATCCTGTGTGAAAAATATGGTATCAATAAAAATGATGTAACCATGTTTGATGTGGATGGGTTAAGCAGACCTATTCCGAATCTGCCGGAGAAGCTTTCTAATAAAGTTGCGAAACGTCTGGATAAAATGGGTGTTCAGCTGATTATGAATGCTACCGTAAGCAGTGTTGGAACTGACTATATTGAATTAAAACAGAATGATAAGATATTACACAATACGGCAGGTACCGTTATCTGGGCAGCAGGTATACAAAGTGCGGATGTTACTCAGAATTCCGGAAGTACTTTGGAATTAACCAGAGGCGGACGGGTTCAGGTAGATTCTTACCTGCGTTCAACCAAGGATGAAAGTGTGTACATTACCGGTGATAATATGTTCTATATTCCGGAAGGAGAAGAACGTCCGGTTCCTCAGATGGTTGAAAACTGCGAACAATGTGCAGATGTAGCAGCACATAATATAACATGTGCGATTACCGGACAAGGCAAGATGGAAGTTTATAAACCTGCTTTCCATGGAGTTATGGTTAGTATCGGGGGACGTTATGGCGTTGCCCATGTTGGTTTGCCGGGGCATTTCTTCAGCCTGCCGTCATTCCTTGCCATGTTTGCAAAACATTTTATAAATATCATTTATTTTATCCAGGTTCTTGGATGGAATAAAATATTCAGTTATGTAAAACATGAATTCTTTACAATCAGAAACTGCAGAAGTTTTGTCGGCGGTCATTTCTCCAACAGAACTCCAAGCTTTTTGCTAGTTCCTTTAAGAGTATGGCTGGGTGCAGTATGGGTATTTGAAGGTATTATGAAAATTGTAGAGGGCTGGTTTAATAAAGCTATGCTTACCGACTTTTTCGGTGGTGCTAACTCATGGTATAACAGTATTTTAGGTATCACAGCTACACCTGGCGGTACGGATGCCGTATCAAGCGCTACCACTGCAGCAGCTGAAAAAGCAGCACCCGCAGCGGATGCGGTAACAGCAGCAACAGGAGCAGCAGCCGATGCAGCAGGAGCAGTTGCCGATGCAGTTGGCAAGGTATTAGTTCATTGGGATATATTAGGTTTAGTTAAGGTTATATTTGTAACCGGTAAAGATTTAGCAAGTTCTACAATCAGTGATTATGCTTTTAAATTAGATATTCCGGTTATGAACTGGTTTGTTAATACGTTAATACTGCCGAATTCCGGTGTACAGATTGTTATGCAGGTATTCATCGTACTTTCCGAAATTTTAATCGGCCTTGCATTAATGGGAGGATTATTTACGGCTCCTGCCGCAGCATTCTCACTTATACTTAACTTTATGTTTGTAACGACAACCGGATTATATTTAAATACATTCTGGATGATATTTGCTGGTATAGCTGTATTAATCGGAGGCGGAAGATCCTTGGGACTTGATTATTATGCAATGCCTGGACTTAAGAAATTATGGAAGAGAATACCACTTGTTAGAAAGTTGTACATTTATAATGATTAATGATAAAACAAAAGTGAATGACAATATTCAGTTGATAAAATTTGATGATGCACTCGAGATGGTGAAAAAGGAATCGGATACGGTTTTAGCTAAGTCACCGCTTATAATCAGGGGATATACCAAACATTTAATGGCATCGAGAGGCAAGTACATCCGTGCAATGTCTGTAATTATTTGTGCAGAGGATAAAAACGGGCTGATTCATCCTAATGCCGTTAAAATTGCAGCTGCAATAGAAATATTGCATCTTGCTACCCTGGTACACGATGATGTCATTGATAATGCGGATCTACGGAGAGGTGATGTAACTCTTCAGAAAAAATACGGAAAAAGAACCGCAGTTATATGCGGAGACTACCTCTTATGTACGGCACTGAATTTGGCTGGTTCCATATCCGATAAACAGGACTACCTGGATTTAGACATGCCTGATTATATGGGAAAAGTATGTCTGGGTGAATTAAATCAGCATATAAACAATTCCAATTTAAATTTATCTGTCTATCAATATTTAAAAATTATATCCGGTAAAACTGCTGCTTTATTTGAAGCATCCTTTCATGCAGGCGCAATCTTTTCGGACTGTGACAAGTCAGAATGCAGAAAGTACAAACAATTAGGATATCTTGTTGGTATGATTTTTCAATTAACGGATGATTGTATCGACTTTGAAGATACGACCGAATCAGCAAAAAAGCCGGTGCAATCTGATTATGAACAGGGTGTAATTACACTTCCGCTTATACAGGCTTTAAAAAACATAAAGGGGTTCAGTGAAAAGGCAGCAAGTTCAGGCATATCAAGAGCTGAAATTAATGAGGCAGTTTCAAAAGCCGGGGGATTGAACTTTACTCATATGGTAGTAAAAAAATATTACAATAAGGCTCTGAAAATCATAAATGACATAGAGGTTTCGGATAATAAGAAAGAGAAACTTATGACCTTATTAAATAAAGCATCCAGAGTAAATTGATTTTAAAGGCTACTAAAACGATAGACATTGTATTAATTGTAGGATATATAGCGAATATAATGACCTGACTGACAAAAAGATATGAGGAAGATTCATGATTAAAAAGTTCTTACACTACGTTGAGATCAGAACGAAAATCACCAGTACGTTTACATTTGTAATGGCAATTGCTTTTCTTAAGTATCAGGGACAGGAAATAAACTGGAATCTTACGTTACTGTTTTTCACTGCAATGTTTTTATTTGATTTAACAACGACCGCTATAAATAATTATATTGACTCAAAGGGTAATGAGCAAATATTGCTGCGTAATGAACAAATATTGCTGCGTAATAAGCAAATATTACCGGGGAATAAGCAAATATTACCCTTTGAACGGAAAACAGCCCTGATTATAATATATATATTATTGGGTTCAAGTATTATACTTGGATTAACATTGGCTTATTTTACGGATATTGTAATTTTAATAACCGGTGGGATCTGTTTTTTATGCGGTATTTTCTATACGTATGGTCCGGTGCCAATATCCAGACAGCCTTTGGGTGAAGTTATGTCCGGAGCGTTTTACGGAATATTAATTCCTTTTATTATATTCTATATAAATACACCAAAAGGTACTTATATCACACTTAATTTAAATTTAAGTACAATTTCTTTCACATTACAGGTAGTACCAATTTTAACTCTTTTGCTATTTGCTGTTATACCTTTTTGCACGACTGCAAATATTATGCTGGCAAATAATATCTGTGATCTGGAAAAAGATATTACCGTAAGAAGACATACTTTGCCTTATTACATCGGTAAAAAAGCACTTACGCTGTTTGCCTTGCTTTATTATGGGACGTATGCCGCAGTCGTTATCATGGTAATATTTAAAATACTTTCCCCTGTCTGTCTGTTATCCTTACTAACTTTGTTTGCAGTACAGAGGAATATAAATAAATTTTTTAATAAACAGGAAAAATCTACAACATTTATATTAGCAATCAAAAATTTCATTATAATTATGGGAAGCAATGCGTTGCTGATTCTAATCAGTATTTTTATTTAACAGGAAAGTTCTGCGATTTTCTCTTTTAAATAACACTTAGGGCGGGATGTGCACTTCGCGGAAAGGAAATATAATTGCAAGCTATCCGCCCGGGCGCGAAAGTGTCAGCTTGCTGACGCTTTGTTACCGCTTAATTTGTAGGTTTTTTATCAATGTGTTGTATTTTAACAATTCTGGTTTATTCTTCCGGTTTTTATATCAATAAAAATTGGATTGAAATAAAAAAAATTATTTAGGAGGAAATATGATATGAAGAAATTATCAGCTTTATTACTTAGCTTAATTCTAGTAGTTACAATGATTACTGGATGCGGCGGAAAATCATCCGAAACTAGTGGTGATGCAACAACACCTACTGTAGAACCAACAACTGCAGCAGAAACAACAGAAGAAACAGCAACAGCAGAAGAAGCAGCTGCAACAACAGAAGAAACAGCAAGCACTGGCACACCGGTTAAAACAGGTCTTGCAGTAATCAATGATATCAGTTCATCAACATCTGCGACTGCCGATGCTGATGGTGTAAACCAGACAAATTCCGTAGTAGTAGCGGTAACAGTTGGCCAGGATGGTAAAATCTTAGATTGCAAACTTGATATGGCTCAGACAAAAATTAATTTCTCCAAAGAGGGTAAATTAACAACACCGATTGAATCTACATTTAAGTCAAAACAGGAACTTGGTACTGATTATGGTATGAAAGGTTCTTCCGGTATCGGCAAAGAATGGAATGAACAAGCTAATGCTTTTGCTGATTATGTAACAGGAAAAACAGTTGATGAAGTAAAAGGAATTGCATTAAATGAAGAAGGTGTTGCAACAGATGCAGATTTAGCTTCTTCCGTAACAGTACATATTGGCGATTTCATTGCCGCTGTGGAAAAAGCAGTTGCTAATGCACAGGATTTAGGTGCTACAGATGCTGATAAACTTGGCCTTGGTGTTTCAACTAACATGGAAAACTCCAAAGACGCTGCAGCTGACGCTGATGGTGTAGCTCAGGCTTATTCTTATTACATCGTAACTACTTCAGATGCTGCCGGAAAGATCACAAGCTGTCTTATTGATGCTTCCCAGGGTATCGTAAACTTCGATGCAACCGGTAAAATCACTAACGATATCACAGTTGCTCCTCAGACAAAAGATGAGTTAAAAGAAGCTTACGGTATGAAGAAAGCATCCGGACTTGGAAAAGAATGGTATGAAGAAGCAAATACTTTTGCTCAGTATGCTGTTGGTAAGACAGTTGATGAATTAAAAGGAATTTCCGTTAATGAAGAAGGTGCTCCTACAACTGCTGACTTAACAAGTTCTGTAACAATTGATATCAAAAACTTCGTAACATCAATTGAAAAAGCAGTTGCAAATTCAGCACAATAATATAATGTAAATTATTGTATTATTACAAAATTCAGTGTAATAATTACATCAGGGCTGTTGCAAAATTTTTTAAATTTTATTGCTTGCGGAAGAATATGTGTTGTATTTCGCATAAAAATTACAACATGAAACTTCTTTCAGCTTCATTAAATTTAAGATTTTGCAGCAGCCCAATTTTCTTGACAGGCAGCGGCCGCTGCCTTATTTACTAAATGAGGTGATTAAATTGAACAAAAAATTAGTAGCATGTTTATTAATCATTGTTTTTATCTTTAATTTAACAGGCTGTACAAAATTATCATATTCCGCAAAATTAAAGCGTTACGATGCAAGCTTTCTGGAGTTGTTTGATACGGTAACAACAATTACGGGTTATGCAAAGGATAAAGAAGAATTTACGAATTATGCTCAGATGATTTATGATAATTTAAAAGAATATCATCAGCTTTATGATATATATAACGATTATGACGGTATTAATAATATTAAAACAATCAATGATAATGCAGGTAAAAAACCGGTTAAAGTTGATCAGAAAATAATAGATTTATTAAAATTTGCAAAAGAAGCCTACAAACTTACTAACGGTCAGATGAATGTTGCATTCGGCGCTGTACTTAGTGTTTGGCATGATTACCGCACCAGGGGTGTGGATGATCCTGTGAATGCCAAATTGCCTCCTATGGATTTACTTAAAGAAAAAGCAAAACATACGGATATAAATAAAGTTGTTATTAACGAAAAGGATTCAACCGTGTATCTGGAGGACCCGGAAATGAGCCTGGATGTCGGGGCGGTAGGTAAAGGGTTCGCAACGGAAAAGGTTGCTGCCATAGCATATAAAAATGGTTTTAAAAGCGGCTCCATAAGTGTCGGCGGTAATGTACGTACCTTAGATCCCAAAGCAGATACTGGTGAAGCCTGGAGTATTGGTATTCAAAATCCTGACTTGGAAAGCAAAGATAAATATTTATATATATTAGACTTAAAGAATATGTCACTGGTGACCAGCGGTGTTTACGAAAGATATTATACGGTAGATGGAAAACAGTATCATCATATTATTGACCCGGATACCTTAATGCCGGCAAACGATTACTTATCTGTTTCTATAGTGACAAAAGATTCCGGAATGGCGGATGCTCTGGCTAAAGTTATAAATATGCCGTTTGAGGAAGGACGAAAATTAATTGAAAGTATTCCGGATACGGAAGCCCTGTGGGTGTTTAAAAATGGCGATATAAAATATAGTACGAATTTTGAATCTTATGTAAAAAAATCCTATGTAAGTAATAAATAGCAAATTATAGAAGCCGGTTTCCAAGTGAATTTGTGGAAATCGGCTTTTTGAATATTCATTGAAGTTCAATGCCCGATACGAACATATATTCCATTAGGTACCAAAGTATTCCCAAAAAACTGTTTAATTATGCGATAGTCTATAAAAAAAGCTATAAAAATATATCATTTTATGTTAGTATTAATATACGTGACTGTAATTATTCTAAACACTTATACATTTTTAATATCAAAAAAGAAAGAAGGAATTCGAAATGGGAGCAGCGACATTTAAAGGCGGCATTCATCCCTATGAAGGCAAGGAATTATCAAAAGATAAACCAACTACGGTACTGATGCCTAAAGGTGAGATGGTATACCCATTGGCTCAGCACATTGGTAAACCGGCAATGCCGCTTGTATCTAAGGGTGATTATGTTTTAATGGGACAAAAGATTGGAGAAGCAGACGGTCCTGTTTCAGCCAATGTGATCAGTTCCGTATCCGGTACAGTCAAAGGAATAGAACCGAGATTAACAGTTTCCGGAACTATGGCATCGGCTATTATTATTGAAAATGATAATAATTATAAGGCAATAGAGGGCTTAGGTGAAAAGAGAGATTATACCAAATTGAATCAAACTGAAATCAGAGACCTTATTAAGGAAGCAGGTCTTGTTGGTCTTGGCGGTGCGGCTTTCCCCACCCATATTAAGTTAACACCAAAAGATGATAACAAGATTGATTATGTCATTGTTAATGCAGCTGAGTGTGAACCCTACCTTACATCCGATTACAGAATGTTAATGGAAGAGCCTGAGAAAATAGTAGAAGGTCTTAAAATTGAACTTTGTCTGTTCCCTAATGCAAAAGGGATTATCGCCATAGAAGATAATAAACCGGATGCTATTGAAAAGATGCAGGAACTTATAAAAGGAGAATCCAGAATCGAGGTAAAACCTCTTAAGACCAAATACCCTCAGGGTGGAGAACGTTTTTTAATATTTGCAGCTACCGGCCGTAAAATAAATTCTTCTCTATTGCCGCTGCATGCCGGATGCATTGTAAACAACGTTGATACTATCATATCAATATATATGGCAGTTGCAGAATCAACACCTTTAATGAGAAGGATTGTTACGGTTACAGGAGACGCCATAAAAGATCCAAGGAATTTTAATGTGAAGATAGGTACGAATTATAGAGAATTAATTGAAGCTGCGGGAGGATTTAATAAAGAACCGGAAAAGGTTATTTCCGGCGGGCCAATGATGGGTCAGGCATTATATTCCCTAGACATTCCGGTTACAAAAACCTCCTCTGCTCTGCTTGCATATGCCAAAGACAGGGCATCGAGAATGCAGTCTTCTGCCTGTATTCGTTGCGGCAGATGTGCCGCGGCCTGTCCCAGCCGTATTGTACCTCAGAAATTATATGAATTTTCACAGCGGTTCGATAGTGAGAACTTTATTAAATTTAACGGAATGGAATGCTGTGACTGTGGCAGCTGTACCTTTGTATGCCCTGCAAAATTAAACTTAAACCAGTCTTTTAAAGAGATGAGAGCAAACATTCTTAGCAGCAGAAAAAAGTAGAAAGAAAGAGGTGCCGATTTTGAGCAATTTGTATAATGTATCCGCTTCTCCCCATACAAGAAGCAGGGTAACCACAACATCAATTATGCAGGATGTGGCGATTGCGCTGATTCCTGCCAGTATCTTTGGAATTTTTAACTTTGGAATCAATGCTTTATTGATTATCTTAACGTCTATTGTAACCAGTGTTTTAACGGAATATGTATACGAAAAAGCTATGAAAAAACCTCTGACAACGGGTGATTACAGCGCTGTTGTTACAGGTTTATTATTAGCTCTTAATCTGTCGGCTTCCGTGCCTTTATGGATCCCGGTAGTAGGCAGTATATTTGCTATTCTTGTTGTAAAAATGCTGTACGGCGGTATTGGACAGAACTTTATGAATCCGGCGCTGGCTGCAAGATGCTTTTTATTAATCAGTTTTGCGGGCAGAATGAATAATTTTCAAATATCCGCAATTACAAATAACGATTCCGCACCAAATTTCTTGCAGTATTTAAATAAAGGAGTAATTGCCATAGATGGTGTATCCGGTGCAACCCCGCTTGCAGCCATACGTGCGGGGGAATCCGTTGATCTGATGAATCTTTTTATCGGCAGAACAGCCGGAACCATTGGAGAAACCAGTGTAGCCGCAATCTTAATAGGTGCTGCTTATTTACTTTTAAAGAAAGTCATAACCTGGAGAATTCCGGTGATGTATCTGGCTTCTTTTTCCGTATTCCTTATGTTATTCGGCGGAAAAGGACTAGACCCGAATTTCTTAATTGGCCATCTGTTCGGAGGCGGTCTTATGTTAGGCGCTTTCTTTATGGCTACGGATTACTCTACCAGTCCTATAACTGCAAAGGGGCATATAGTTTACGGTATTATCCTGGGTATTATGACCGGATTATTCCGCTTATTCGGGGCATCTCCGGAAGGAGTATCCTTTGCAATTATATTCTGTAATTTATTAGTTCCTCTGGTTGAGAAAGTCACTCTGCCAAACATGTTTGGAAAGGAGGCCAAAGCAAATGAGTAAGGAAAAAAATTCAGGTAAAAAAGGCACAATATTTAAGGATGCCTTAATACTATTTGCCATCACATTAATTGCAGGTTTTGCTTTGGGCTTTGTACATGAAATTACACTCCCTGCAATAGAGGCCCAGAATCTGCAGGCTAAGATGGAGGCTTACCGTACGGTATTTCCGGGTGCTTCCGAGTTTAAAGAGGAGGAAGCACTGACTCTTAAAATCGGGGAAGCTGCAAAAGTATTAGAGTCAAAGGGTTATACCAATATAACCATAGATGAAGCATTAATTGCAACGGATGAAGCCGGTAACAAACTGGGTTATGTTATAGTAGTTACCACCCAGGAGGGTTACGGCGGTGCTATTTCCTTATCCTTAGGTTATGCTATGGATGGTACAGTCAAAGGAATGGAAATACTTTCCATGAATGAAACGGCAGGTCTTGGTGCGAAAGCCGCAGCAAAAGAATTTAAAAGCCAGTTTGCAGACAAAAAAGTTACGGAATTTGCTTATACCAAAACCGGTGCGAAAAATGAAAATGAAATCGATGCTTTAAGCGGTGCCACAATTACCACAAGGGCAGTGACAAACGCAGTAAATTCAGGATTATGCTTCATTACGGATTTGGTGGAAGCAGGAAATTAACAGGAGGGGATAGGATGAGTCAGAATAACGAAAACAGTAACAAAATGCAAAAAGAAGAAAAGAAAAATTACTTGGAACCTTTTATGAACGGACTTATAAAAGAGAATCCTACCTTTATCTTAATGCTTGGTTTATGCCCTACTTTAGCCGTTACAACCTCTGCAAGCAATGCAATCGGAATGGGATTATCTTCTACTGCGGTATTGGTAGCATCTAACTTATTAATATCCTTATTAAGAAATATAATTCCGGATAAAGTAAGAATGCCCTCCTATATTGTAATTGTTGCATCTTTTGTAACCATTGTTCAGTTCCTATTACAGGGGTATGTCCCTGCCATATATGATTCCCTGGGTATCTACATTCCGCTTATCGTTGTAAACTGTATTATCCTCGGCAGAGCGGAAGCTTATGCAAATAAACACTCTGTGGGACTTTCCGTTATGGACGGTTTGGGAATGGGATTTGGATTTACGATAGGTTTGCTATTTATCGGATTATTCAGAGAATTACTTGGTAACGGTACGGCTTTTAATATTCAGGTTATGCCTAAGTCTTATGAACCCGCTATTATCTTTATATTAGCACCGGGAGCTTTCTTTGTATTGGCCGTATTAACCGCACTTCAGAATAAGTTTAAATTAAAATCAGCTACCAATGGTTCCGCACCGGAATCAAATCTTGCCTGCGGCGGCAACTGCCAGGCTTGCGGCGGGATTTCCTGTATGGTAAACCGAGAGAAGCTAGAGTTCGATAAAATAAATGAAAAAGCAGATAAAGAATAAGGAGGAAGGATTTAGATGGGAGAATTATTACTGGTCTTTATAGGATCCGCATTAGTCAGCAATGTCGTACTAAGTCAGTTCCTTGGCTTATGTTCCTTTGTCGGCGTATCTAAAAAAATAAAAACAGCTGCCGGAATGGGTTTTGCAGTTGTATTTGTAATTACCATTGCATCACTTTGCGCCAGCTTAATCTATAAATTAATATTAGTACCCAGTGGGCTGGAATATTTACAGACAATAGTATTTATTTTGGTTATTGCAGCTTTAGTGCAGTTTGTAGAAATGGTTATTAAAAAATACAGTCCTACTCTATACAACGCACTCGGTGTATATCTTGCCTTAATTACCACCAACTGTGCCGTATTAGGTGTAGCACTCATTAATGTTAAAAAAGATTATGGCATAATTACCAGTATTGTAAATGGTGTGGGAACAGCGGTTGGATACCTGATAGCCATTATCCTTTTGGCAGGTATAAGGGAAAGAATTGAACACAACGACATCACGAAATCATTTCAGGGAATGCCCATCGTTCTGATTACCTCAGGACTTATGGCTATTGCATTCTTTGGTTTCTCCGGTTTATTATAGGAGGTGGGAATAGATGAATATAACAATTATAAATGGTATTCTATTAAATAGTTTCCCTGTTTTAGCCCTTAATTTAACCGGGGTTGGGATTGCAACTTTACTAATCAGTGCAACCGGAATTATCATCGGCCTGTTTCTTGGCCTTGCCGCCAAAAAATTAGAAGTTGAAGTAGATGAAAAAGAACAGCTGGTACGGGAGCTGCTACCTGGAAATAACTGTGGTGCCTGCGGTTTTGCGGGCTGCGATAATCTGGCTCAGGCAATTGCCTCAGGAAATGCAGCAGCTAATGCCTGCCCTGTAGCAAACAGCAAAGTCCATAGCCAGATAGCAGAAGTAATGGGAACTAATGTAGAAGAAACTGAAAGGCAAGTTGCATTTGTAAAATGTGCCGGAACATGTGATAAAACGAAAGTTAAATATAATTATTATGGTATACAAGATTGTAAAAAAGCCGCATTTACGCCGGGAAAAGGTCCGAAACAATGCGGGTATGGGTGTACCGGTTTCGGTTCCTGTGTTAAAGTCTGTCAGTTTGATGCAATCCATGTAGTAGACGGAGTTGCAATTGTAGATAAAGAAAAATGTACCGCCTGTGGTTTATGTATCAAAGAATGTCCGAATAATTTAATAGAATTAGTACCGTATAACACGGGACATTTTGTAAGGTGTAATTCAAAGGATAAAGGAAAAGATGTAAAAGCAGGCTGCAGTATTGGCTGTATCGGATGTATGATGTGTGTGAAAGCCTGCGAGTTTGATGCAGTAAAAGTTGAGAATAATCTTGCACGGATTGATTACAGTAAATGTACGAATTGCGGTAAATGTGCAGAGAAATGTCCTACTAAGGTAATTCTGTCAGAGTTGAAATAGCGCTCTGTCAGAATTAAAAACAAGCTGCGTGATTTTTTACTGTTTGTGTGCTATAGCAAGAATGTTAACCCACATGAATGCAGAAAGTATTAAGGTGTATGCTGGATTATGAAGGGGGATGCTGCAGAATTCATAATCGATCTTACTTGGGAGAGAATATCAACGGAATTCCAGCCCTGAGTCCGATAAGTGAATTATTGCAGCAGCCCCGTTTGTCTGTATCCAGTCAGATATAATGTATATGGGAGTAGATTAAGTAATTGCGAAACTCCACTATTATAATAATTGTACGGTATATTCAGAAAACTAAATAGTTTCGCAATTACCTAATGAGAGTGGATATATGAAAGGAAGGTTACAGATGAAAAATTCTAAAGCTAAAAAAGTGGCATTTTACGGAATGTTCGTTGCTCTGGCTTTTGTATTTAGCTATATAGAAGTGCTGATTCCCTTCTCCGTGGGAATTCCGGGAGTTAAACTCGGGCTTGCGAATATAGTGGTCTTAACGGCATTATACGCAATGGGAGTAAAGGAAGCCTTTGTTATATCCTGTATACGTATTGTACTGGTTGGATTTACATTTGGAAACATGTTCAGTATTTTATACAGTCTGTCAGGGGGAATTTTAAGCTGGCTGATTATGTGTATTTGTAAAAAAACAAAAGTATTTAGTATGATTGGTGTCAGCATTACCGGAGGGATCAGCCATAATATCGGACAGATTGTAGTGGCTGCCATTGTCCTCCAAACACAAAGTATTGTATATTATCTGCCCGTTTTACTCATATCCGGTATTATCACGGGGCTTCTGATAGGGTTACTTGGAGCTTGGCTGTTAAAAGTACAAATGAAAATACTTAACACATAGAGGGAAAGACGGTGGTGAAAAAAGTGGCTACAATAAAAGATATTTCACTAAGGTGCGGTGTATCGGTTTCTACTGTGAGCAAAGCATTAAACGGATATCAGGACATTAGTGAAGCAACAAGGGAAATGATTATAAAAACAGCCCATGAGGCCGGATATTTTCCGGATGCCAATGTAAGGGCGTTAAAGATGAAAAAGACTTATAATATCGGAGTATTATTTTCTACCCTTACTAAACATGGTTTACGTAATGAGTATTTTGCACATATTTTAGCTTCCTTTAAAGAAAAAGCGGCAAAAAGAGGATATGATATCACTTTTATCGAACATAATATAGGCAATCGAAAAATGACCTATCTGGACCATTGCCGTTTACGGAATTTTGACGGGGTATTTATTGCCTGTGCGGAATTTACGGAACCGGAAGTTCTGGAATTAGTAAACAGCGACTATCCGGTTGTTACCATAGATCATGCATTTAATGAAGCAATATCCGTTTTATCCGATAATGTGGAGGGTATGCGACAGCTGACCCAATATATAATAGATCAGGGCCATAGAAAGATAGCATATATTCATGGAACAAAATCATCCGTTACCCATAACCGATTGGTAAGTTTTCATAATGTTTTAAAAGAAAATGGTATAACGGTCCCGGAGGAATATTTTGTAGAGGGTATATACCGAAGCGCGGAATCTTCAGAAGAATTGGCACTGCGCCTTTTAAACTTACCGGATCCGCCAACCTGTATTATTGCCTCGGATGATTATGCGGCTTTAGGAGTAATGAATACGGCAAGACGGATGGGACTTAAAATTCCGGAGGACATATCGGTAGCAGGCTACGACGGAATCTCTGTTGCCCAGGCACTGGAACCGAAACTTACAACGATAAAGCAGGATACGGATAAGATAGGTTCCGAAGCAGCTAAGCAGCTTATTAATTTAATAGAAAATCCAATGTCTACCTCGTTGGATACCATTTATCTTAAAGTTCAGCTGGTTAAGGGTGCATCTGTCCGCAACCTGAATAAGGCTGATTAAATCAATAAATATATGAAAATTACTAAGGTTTATTCCTATAAGTCATCATAGTTTCATACCTTGGTTTTATTTTTTCTGAAATACAGGATGATTCCTCCGGATCAAACGTTCACCTGTATTTCACTTTTTTATAAATAAAACTTGAAATATTTCTTAAGAAGTACTATAATTATATAGCATTTTAAAAAAAATATTGACGTACGTTATAGAGTATGTTATATTAGACTAGCGATGGAAGAGGTCTTTTTTTTATGCCTAAAAACCTGTGTACCGTATATTTTACAAAAAAACTTAATTATCAACAAATTAAGAGTAAAATGATAGTTCACATAATTTTAAAATTTAAGCGGAGGTGGAAGTTGTGCGCGTAAAGATCACATTGGCATGTACAGAATGTAAACAACGTAATTATAACATGACAAAGGAAAAGAAAACACATCCAGACAGAATGGAAACAAAAAAATATTGTAAGTTCTGTAAGTCACACACATTACACAAAGAAACAAAATAAGATGTCTAATCTTCTATACAAGCAGAGCATTTATATAAAGAATTTAAGCGACTATTTTGTCACTGCGGCTCTTAGGAACCAAGGTACTCAAAATATGTAATATGGGATATTTTTGGGTGCTTAGCGACTTTATAACTGCATTGTTAAGAAAGGAAAGTGAAAACATGGGAGAAACTGCTAATACCACAGAGAAAGCTCCAAAGAAAAGTTGGTTTAAAGGCCTGAAAGCCGAATTTAACAAAATTGTTTGGCCGGACAGGGAATCACTTGCGAAGCAGTCGGTGGCAGTCATTGTAATATCCGTAATTTTAGGTGTAATAATTTCTATATTGGATTTAGGTATTAAGTACGGTATAGATGTTCTTATCAAATAGGATATAGGTGATTATATGTCAAAGACGAATTGGTACGTTGTTCATACTTACTCAGGATATGAGAATAAGGTAAAAGCCAACATTGAGAAAACAATTGAAAACAGAAAACTTCAAGATCAAATCTTAGAGGTTTCCGTTCCGCTTCAGGATGTTATTGAGGTGAAGAACGGCGTTAAGAAAAAAGTCCAGAAGAAAATGTTCCCTGGATATGTTTTGCTTAACATGGAAATGAACGATGATACTTGGTACGTAGTTCGTAATACGAGAGGCGTCACAGGATTTGTCGGTCCCGGATCGAAACCAGTTCCGTTAACGGAAGCAGAAATGAAGTCAATGGGAATCAAAAAAGACGATATTGTGATAGATTTCGAAATTGGTGATACCGTTGAGGTAATCTCCGGTGTGTGGGAGAATACTACAGGAATCATTAAGCAGATTAATACTCATAAACAAATCGTCACAATCAGTGTTGATATGTTTGGTCGTGAAACTCCTGTCGAAATAAGTTTCACTGATATCAAAAAAATGTAAACAAACATCTAGAATACCTAAATTCCGTTGCAGATAAAGTAAATCTAGATGGTGGGAGGGTAATGGTTGCGTTGCAACCTGGAAAATTGCTTCGCAATTTTCACAATGCATAATAAGAATTTATGTATACTCCCGATAACACCACAATTTTAGGAGGTATGCTATAATGGCAAAGAAAGTTACAGGATACATTAAATTACAAATCCCTGCTGCAAAGGCTACACCAGCTCCACCGGTTGGACCAGCTTTAGGTCAGCATGGTGTTAACATTGTACAGTTTACAAAAGAATTTAACGCAAGAACAGCAGATCAAGAAGGAATGATTATTCCTGTTGTAATTACAGTATATCAGGACAGAAGCTTCAGCTTCATTACAAAAACTCCGCCTGCTGCAGTTCTTTTAAAGAAAGCATGTAATCTTAAGTCCGGTTCTGCTGTACCGAATAAGACCAAGGTTGCTACTATTACAAAAGCAGAAGTTAAGAAGATAGCAGAACTTAAGATGCCTGATTTAAATGCAGCAAATATTGATTCAGCAATCAGTATGATATCCGGTACTGCAAGAAGTATGGGAATCACTGTAGTTGACTAAGTAATAGCAATTACGTGGGAGGGTAATGGCAGCAAGGCTGCCATGGAAAATTGCTTTGCAATTTTCATTAGGCATAACAAGGGTTATGTATACTCCCGATACTACCACTAGGAGGTTAATAGAATGAAAAGAGGAAAAAAATACGCTGAAGCTGCCAAGCTTATCGACAGAGCAAGTTTTTATGATGCAGCAGAAGCAATTAGTTTAGTTAAAAAATCAGCAGTTGCTAAATTTGATGAAACAGTAGAAGCTCACATCAGACTTGGTGTTGACGGACGTCATGCTGACCAGCAGGTACGTGGTGCAGTTGTTCTGCCTCACGGAACAGGTAAAACTGTTAAAGTTCTTGTATTTGCAAAAGGTGATAAATTAAATGAAGCACAAGCAGCAGGAGCAGATTATGTTGGCGGTGAAGAATTAGTGCCTAAGATTCAAAACGAAGGCTGGGTCGATTTCGATGTTGTAGTTGCAACTCCGGACATGATGGGTGTTGTAGGTCGTTTAGGACGTGTATTAGGACCTAAAGGCTTAATGCCAAACCCGAAAGCCGGTACTGTTACCATGGATGTAACAAAAGCTGTTAATGATATTAAAGCAGGTAAGATCGAGTACAGATTAGACAAAACAAATATTATTCATGTGCCGTTAGGTAAAGCTTCCTTTACCGAAGATCAATTAGCGGACAACTTCCATACGCTGATCGGTGCAATCAATAAAGCAAAACCATCTGCTGCAAAAGGACAATATCTTAGAAGCGTTACATTAGCATCCACTATGGGACCTGGTGTAAAATTAAATACAGCTAAATTAAGTCAATAATTTTGCAAAGAAAATTTGATTTATGGTTGACACTATAATAGATTAATGTTATACTTTTGAATGCAATAACTGCCGAAGACAGTAGGTGCCGCAAGGCATAAGGAAAAAACGCCTACCGAGGGATAAAAATCTTTAGATGACTTTTAGAATCCCTTACTGCTTGCAGTAAGGGATTTTTTTATATCGTCGTACCCCAAAGCAGTGAAGCAAAAGAAAAGAATTTTTTGCAAAATCTATAAGGAGGTGTACTAGAATGGCAAAAGTAGAAATCAAACAACCTGTCGTTGACGAAATTAAGGGTTATGTGAATAACGCTAAAGCAATTGTTGCTGTAGACTACCGCGGGCTTACTGTAGAAGAAGACACAAAACTTCGTAAACAGTTAAGAGAAGCAGGTGTTGTATATAAGGTTTACAAAAATACATTGTTAAAACGTGCATTTGAAGGAACAGTATACGAAGCATTATTTAAGCATTTAGAAGGACCAACTGCCGTAGCATTTGGTATTGAAGATGCAACTGCTCCTGCAAGAATCATCAATGACGCAATGAAGACTTCTCCTAAGTTAGAGTTCAAAGCCGGTGTTGTTGAAGGAACCTACTATGATGAAAAAGGTATCCAGAAAATCGCAACAATCCCATCAAGAGAAGTACTTATTTCCAAATTACTTGGAAGTTTACAGTCTCCTATTACCAACTTTGCTCGTGTTCTTAAGCAAATCGCTGAGAAGCAAGAAGGCGTAGCATAAGATAGTATGGTAACTGAGAATTTCTCGGGTAAATTGAAAGTTACATTAAATTAACTGTAAAACAAATATAAATGGAGGTATTTCATAATGACAACTCAAGAATTTATTGAAGCTATTAAGGGCTTAACCGTATTAGAATTAAATGATTTAGTAAAAGCATGTGAAGAAGAATTTGGTGTTTCTGCAGCAGCAGGTGTGGTAGTAGCCGGACCAGCAGCAGGCGCAGCAGCAGCTGAAGAAGAAAAAACAGAATTTGACGTAGAATTAACTGATGTTGGTCCTAACAAAGTTAAAGTTATCAAAGTAGTTCGTGAAATCACTGGCTTAGGCTTAAAAGAAGCTAAAGATCTTGTTGATGGAGCTCCTAAGACTCTTAAAGAAGCTGCTTCCAAAGATGAAGCTGCTGATATTAAAGCTAAACTTGAAGCTGAAGGTGCTAAAGTTACAATCAAATAGTTTAAGACTATCATCAAGTCTGTCCCTGCAAACTTTTGGGACAGACTTTTTTATTTCCGCGAAAGCAAAGTGAGAATTAGAGGGCTTGCTTGCAATAATTCGAACGGGCACGCGAACCGGAGAAACACGCAAAGCGTTGTTTTTCCGGTTTCATAGGAAAATTCTCCGAATTTCCCTATGAAATAAAAAGTAGGGGTTACGGTATAGAGTTAGAATTTTTGGGTATACAATTTAGTTAAGGGATTATTTGTTAAATATTATGCAGAAATAGAAAAAGTCAACAAAAATATGTTGACATCTTGAAAAGCTTGTGATAATATGAAAGATGCACTATTGTGCTATGATATACCTACAACATCTATTATAGCACATATATGTGAAAATGAAAAGTATTTTCACAAAATTATTCTATAATATTTCTAAACATGTTGGTTAAAAGTGGAAAACTGCTATTTCTTGGAAATATTTACGGATATCAGACAAGGGCCTATGCAAAAGCAGAAGCTTTGGCAGAGGTCACATGTTAAATAAAATTTCAAGGGGTGAAAACGTCAATGGATAAAAACAGGATACGTCCAATCAAAGTTGGTAACGGCGTAAGAATGAGCTACTCGAGGCAAAAAGAAGTATTGGAAATGCCAAATCTTATTGAAGTTCAGAAAAACTCATATCAATGGTTTTTAGATGAAGGACTTAAGGAAGTATTTAATGACATTTCTCCAATCGAAGATTACAGCGGTCACTTAAGCTTAGAGTTTGTGGATTTTGTGCTGTGTGAAGATGATGTCAAATATTCAATTGAAGAATGTAAGGAAAGAGATGCAACTTATGCAGCTCCTCTTAAAGTTAAAGTCAGACTTCACAATAAAGAGAACGATGAAATCAATGAGCACGATATTTTTATGGGCGATTTACCATTAATGACGGAGACTGGAACTTTCGTTATTAACGGTGCTGAGAGAGTTATCGTTAGCCAGTTAGTACGTTCCCCCGGTATATACTTTGCAATTGGACATGATAAAATTGGTAAAAGATTGTATTCCTCAACTGTTATTCCTAACCGTGGTGCATGGCTGGAGTATGAAACAGATTCCAATGATATTTTCTACGTCCGTGTTGACCGTAACAGAAAGGTACCGATTACCGTTTTGATCCGTGCACTGGGCATTGGAAGTAATGTTGAGATACAGGAATTGTTTGGTGAAGAACCTAAAATTACAGCAAGTATAACAAAAGATCCATCTGATAACTATCAGGATGGTTTACTTGAGTTGTATAAAAAATTACGTCCGGGTGAACCGCTATCCGTAGAAAGTGCGGAATCATTAATTAACAGTATGTTTTTTGATCCAAGAAGATACGATCTTGCTAAAGTTGGCCGTTTTAAATTTAATAAGAAACTGGCACTTAGGAACCGTGTTGTTGGCTTTACGCTGACGGAAGACGTAATTAATAAAGAAACCGGTGAAATTATTGCAGAAGCAGGCACCGTAATTACAGAAGAAATTGCAAATGAGATTCAGAATGCTGCAGTCCGTTCCATTATTGTACAAGCGGAAGAACGTAATGTTAAAGTCCTTTCCAACTTAATGGTTGACCTGGCTTACTATGTTGATGCCGATAAGGAAGAACTGGGAGTTACGGAGGAAGTTTATTATCCGGTACTCAAAGGCATTTTAGATGAATTTAAAGATATAGAAGATATCAAGACAGCAATTAAAAAGAACATTAATGAATTAATACCAAAACACATTACAAAAGAAGACATTATTGCATCTATCAATTACAATATTCATCTCGAATATGGTATTGGCAGTGCAGATGATATAGACCATTTAGGTAACAGAAGAATCAGGGCAGTCGGTGAATTACTTCAGAATCAATATAGAATCGGCCTTTCCAGAATGGAACGTGTAGTAAGGGAACGTATGACTACTCAGGATTTGGAAGGGGTAAGCCCTCAATCATTAATTAATATTAAACCTGTAACTGCCGCAGTTAAGGAGTTCTTCGGAAGCTCCCAGCTGTCACAGTTTATGGATCAGCATAATCCGTTAGGTGAATTAACTCATAAAAGACGTTTATCTGCATTGGGACCAGGTGGTTTGTCCCGTGATCGTGCAGGTTTCGAAGTTCGTGACGTTCATTATACCCATTACGGCAGAATGTGCCCGATTGAGACTCCTGAAGGTCCGAATATCGGTCTTATTAACTCACTGGCATCTTATGCGAGAATTAATGAATACGGATTTATTGAAGCACCATACCGTAAAGTAGATAAATCAGATCCTGCGAACCCCAAGGTAATAGATGAAGTAGTTTACCTTACTGCGGATGAAGAAGATAAATATGTCGTAGCACAGGCAAATGAGCCGTTGGATGAAAATGGATATTTCGTTGGTACGAATATATCCGGTCGTTATAAAGAAGAAACCTCCGAGTTTGAAAAGTCCAAGATTGATATGATGGACGTGTCACCTAAGATGGTATTTTCCGTGGCTACTGCCATGATTCCTTTCCTGGAAAATGACGATGCTAACCGTGCTTTAATGGGTTCTAACATGCAGCGTCAGGCCGTACCGTTATTAATAACCGAATCACCGGTAGTTGGTACCGGTATTGAGATGAAGTCCGCAGTTGACTCCGGTGTCTGTGTTGTTTCCAAAAAAGCAGGTTTGGTGGAAAGATCAACTTCCAAGGAAGTTGTTGTAAAGAACGATGATGGAACTAAAACCTCATATAAATTGTTAAAATTTGCCAGAAGTAATCAGGGTACCTGTATTAACCAAAGACCTATAGTTACTAAAGGTGACAGAGTGGAAGCCGGCCAGGTAGTGGCAGATGGTCCATCTACTTCCGGGGGCGAACTGGCACTTGGTAAGAATCCTTTAATCGGATTTATGACCTGGGAAGGTTATAACTACGAGGATGCCGTATTATTAAGTGAAAGATTGGTTCAAGAGGATGTTTATACTTCTGTTCATATTGAAGAATACGAAGCAGAATCCAGAGATACGAAACTGGGACCGGAAGAAATCACAAGAGATGTTCCGGGTGTCGGTGATGATGCTCTTAAAGACCTGGATGAAAGAGGAATTATCAGAATCGGTGCGGAAGTACGTGCCGGGGATATCTTAGTTGGTAAAGTTACACCTAAGGGTGAAACCGAACTGACCGCGGAAGAAAGACTTCTTCGTGCAATTTTTGGTGAAAAAGCCAGAGAAGTAAGGGATACTTCCTTAAGAGTTCCTCACGGTGAGTACGGAATAATCGTTGACGCCAAAGTATTTACCAGAGAAAATGGCGATGAATTATCACCCGGTGTCAATCAGACGGTACGTGTCTATATTGCCCAGAAGAGAAAAATCCAGGTTGGCGATAAGATGGCCGGACGTCATGGTAACAAGGGTGTTGTTTCCCGTGTATTACCTGTTGAAGATATGCCATTTTTACCAAACGGAAGACCTCTTGATATTGTATTAAATCCTCTGGGTGTACCTTCCCGTATGAATATTGGACAGGTGCTTGAGATTCATTTAAGTCTTGCCGCGAAAGCCCTTGGAATTAAAGTTGCCACACCGGTTTTTGACGGCGCTAATGAGTTTGATATTATGGATACTCTGGAATTAGCCAATGATTATGTCAATACGGAGTGGGACGCATTCGAAGCAAAATATAAAGATATATTAGATCCAGGTTTATTGGATTATTTAAATAATAACAAAGCCTATAGAGAAGAATGGAAAGGTGTTCCGATAAACCGTGACGGTAAGGTAAGACTTCGTGACGGCCGTACCGGAGAATTCTTCGATGGAGCTGTAACCGTAGGTTTCATGCACTACTTAAAGCTTCATCACCTGGTAGACGATAAGATCCATGCACGTTCCACCGGTCCATACTCACTGGTTACTCAGCAGCCTCTCGGTGGTAAAGCACAGTTTGGTGGCCAGAGATTCGGTGAAATGGAAGTTTGGGCACTGGAAGCATACGGTGCTGCTTATACACTTCAGGAAATATTAACTGTTAAATCCGATGATGTTACCGGTCGTGTTAAAACTTATGAAGCGATCATTAAAGGTGAAAACATTTCTGAGCCAGGTATTCCTGAGTCCTTTAAAGTACTTCTTAAGGAATTACAATCATTGGCGCTTGATGTTATTGTTTTGGATGAAAATGGTCAGGAAGTTAAGATGACTGAGAATATAGACTACGGCGATGGAGATTTAACACCATTAATTGAGGGTGACAATAATTTCAGATATGATGAAGATTACGGTGAGGCAGGATATCGTGAGACATCTGCTGAAGAAGAAGAGAGTTTCTTTGATTCCTTTGATGAAGATACCGTTGACCTTAGTGATATGGATGATGACCTTGAAGAATAATTATAACTAATGGAATTGTATACGTTTATTTTAGGTATATAATCAATTCCATTAGCATACTAGACATCCGTTTTAGCGGATGTCTAATGTAAAAAGACGGATTCCATCTATAATCCGTTACTATGAAAGGGAGTGCCAGATGATGCCAGAAGTAGTAAATAATGAAAATGTCGGGGAAATTACCTATGACGCCATAAAAATTGGTTTAGCTTCTCCGGAGAAAATTAGAGAATGGTCAAGAGGCGAAGTAAAAAAACCTGAGACTATAAACTACAGAACTTTAAAACCGGAAAAAGACGGTTTATTCTGTGAGAAGATTTTTGGACCAAGTAAAGACTGGGAGTGTCATTGCGGTAAATATAAGAAAATCCGATATAAAGGCGTAGTATGTGACAGGTGTGGTGTTGAAGTTACCAAGGCCAGTGTCCGCAGGGAAAGAATGGGCCATATTGAACTAGCGGCACCGGTGTCTCATATATGGTATTTTAAAGGAATTCCAAGCAGAATGGGTCTTATATTAGACTTATCTCCAAGGACTCTGGAAAAAGTACTTTATTTTGCTGCTTATATCGTATTGGATAAAGGAAGTACCGATTTACAATACAAACAAGTTTTAAACGAAAAAGAATATAGAGAAGCTTACGAAAAATACGGTAATAAGTTCAGAGTTGGCATGGGTGCCGAAGCAATCCAGGAACTTTTACTTGCAATTAATCTGGAAGCAGAATCAGTAGACCTTAAAAAAGGATTAAAGGATTCAACGGGACAGAAGAGAGCAAGAATAATCAAAAGGCTTGAAGTTGTTGAAGCGTTCAGAGAATCCGGTAACAGACCTGATTGGATGATTCTTTCCGTAGTTCCTGTTATTCCTCCGGATTTAAGACCTATGGTACAGTTAGACGGCGGGCGTTTCGCTACCTCTGATATGAACGATTTATACAGAAGAATTATCAACCGTAACAATCGTTTAAAGAGGCTTCTTGAACTCGGCGCTCCGGATATTATCGTTCGTAATGAAAAGAGAATGCTTCAGGAAGCAGTAGATGCTCTTATTGATAACGGCAGAAGAGGAAGACCGGTTACCGGTCCGGGAAACCGTGCATTAAAATCCTTATCCGATATGTTAAAGGGTAAGCAGGGACGTTTCCGTCAGAACTTACTAGGTAAACGTGTTGACTATTCAGGACGTTCCGTTATCGTTGTTGGTCCGGAATTAAAGATTTATCAGTGCGGTCTTCCGAAAGAAATGGCAATTGAGTTATTTAAACCTTTCGTTATGAAAGAACTGGTTGCCAGAGGAACTGCCCATAATATAAAATCAGCTAAAAAGATGGTAGAAAGACTTCAGACGGAAGTTTGGGATGTATTAGAAGAAGTAATCAGAGAACATCCGGTTATGTTAAACCGTGCTCCAACACTTCACAGACTTGGTATCCAGGCTTTTGAGCCGGTATTGGTTGAGGGTAAAGCAATTAAACTTCATCCGTTGGTATGTACCGCTTTCAACGCCGACTTTGATGGTGACCAGATGGCTGTCCATCTGCCATTATCTGTTGAGGCTCAGGCAGAATGCAGATTCCTGCTGTTGTCTCCAAACAACTTATTAAAACCTTCTGATGGTGCTCCCGTTGCCGTTCCTAGCCAGGATATGGTACTTGGTATCTATTACCTGACCTTGCAAAAGCCTGGTGATATGGGAGAAGGACATTGCTTTAAGAGTGTGAATGAAGCAATTCTTGCTTATGAGAATGGTGCTATTACTTTACATGCCTTGATTAAGGTTAGAAGATCCGGCATCAATAACATGGGTGAAATGGAAACTAAAACAATTGAATCTACATTAGGCCGATTAATCTTTAATGAGATCATCAGCCAGGATTTAGGTTTCGTTGACCGTTCCAATCCGGATAATTTCTTATTACCTGAAGTTGACTTCCATGTAGGTAAGAAACAGTTAAAGAAGATTCTGGAGAAATGCATTAATACCCATGGTGCGACTAAAACAGCTGAAACTCTGGATGCGATTAAAGCCCTTGGTTATAAGTATTCTACAAGAGCTGCCATGACGGTATCTATTTCCGATATGACAGTACCTCCTCAGAAGAAAACCATTATAGCGGAAGCAGAATCAAGAGTAGAAGAAATCTCCAAGAATTTCCGCCGTGGTCTTATGACGGAAGATGAAAGATATAAAGCAGTTATTGATACCTGGAAGGTAGCCGATGATGATATTACAGAGGCACTTCTTACTGGTCTTGATAAATACAATAATATATATATGATGGCTGACTCCGGTGCCCGTGGTTCCGATAAGCAGATCAAACAGCTTGCAGGTATGCGTGGTCTTATGGCGGATACATCCGGCCGTACCATCGAGTTGCCTATTAAATCAAACTTCCGTGAAGGTCTTGACGTATTGGAATACTTCATCTCCGCCCATGGTGCTAGAAAGGGTCTTTCCGATACTGCTCTTCGTACCGCCGACTCCGGATATCTGACACGTCGTCTGGTTGACGTATCTCAGGACTTAATTATCCGTGAAGTGGATTGCTGCGAAGGCAAAGAAACTCCTGGTATGTGGATTAAGGCGTTTACCGATGGCAATGAAGTGATTGAAAGCCTGGAAGAACGTATCACCGGAAGATATTCCTGTGAAACCATTGAGGATGATAACGGTGAAGTTATTGTGAAAGCAAACCATATGATTACACCAAGAAGAGCGGCAAGAATTGTAGCTACGGGGAAAGTTCAGGAAGCCGGTTTTAATGCAAAAATTAAAATCCGTACCATTCTTACCTGTAAATCTCATATTGGTGTATGTGCTAAATGTTATGGTGCCAACATGGCTACCGGTGAAGCAGTTCAGGTTGGTGAAGCAGTAGGTATTATTGCTGCTCAGTCTATCGGTGAACCTGGTACACAGCTTACCATGCGTACTTTCCATACCGGTGGTGTTGCCGGTGATGATATCACACAAGGTCTTCCTCGTGTTGAAGAACTTTTTGAAGCAAGAAAACCTAAGGGTCTTGCAATTATCGCTGAATTCGGCGGTGTTGTAACCATTAAAGATACTAAGAAAAAACGTGAAGTAATTGTGACTAATGAAGAAACCGCTGAATCCAAAGCTTATTTAATACCTTATGGATCCAGAATCAAAGTTTTAGACGGTGATATATTAGAAGCCGGTGATGAGTTAACAGAAGGTAGTGTTAACCCTCATGATATCCTTAAGATTAAAGGTGTTCGTGCCGTTCAGGATTATATGATCCAGGAAGTTCAGCGTGTATACCGTCTGCAGGGTGTTGAAATCAATGATAAGCATATTGAGGTTATTGTGCGTCAGATGCTTAAGAAGATCCGTATTGAAAACAGCGGTGAATCCGAATTATTGCCTGGTAAATTAGTAGATACCTTAGACTTTGATGATATTAATGAAAAACTGGAATCAGAAGGATTACCAAAGGCTGAAGGAAAACAGGTAATGCTTGGTATTACCAAGGCATCTTTGGCAACCAACTCTTTCCTTTCTGCTGCATCTTTCCAGGAGACGACAAAAGTCTTAACGGAAGCAGCGATTAATGGTAAGATCGATCCGTTAATTGGTCTTAAAGAAAATGTTATCATTGGTAAATTAATTCCTGCCGGTACCGGTATGAAGAGATATCGTTCCGTAAAATTAGACAGTGACATGGATGAGGAATTATTGATCTCCGAAGATTATGAAGATGAGGAGTATGACAGCTTCCGCTATAACGAATCAACCATGGATGATATAGACGGTATCGAAGTGGATGAGTTTGATGATAATGAAGATTTATCAGAAGATGACTTTGAGGATGAAGAATTTGTAATTGATAATAATTCTGAAGATAACGACTGATAACAGTAACATTTAATTTAATATAATAAAAGGTCTGCTGAAACGAAAGGGATAAGAGTTCGTTTTAGCAGATTTTTTTTGTCTCATAGTATAATAAAGCATTGGTAAATAATAACAAAATCAGATTAAAATGAGTATTATATTGAATACATAGGAAAAAATAAGGATGCAGTAAAAGCACATAAATTATTGTAACACATACAGAAAAAATCATAGAATAAAGAATTTAAAAATAATCGAAAAGAAAAAAGAGCTAAATCATAAAAAATAATACGAAAAGAAAAAAGAGCTAAATCATAAAAAGTAATACGAAAAGAAAAAATAATATGAAATGATAAATCATGCCAAATTATAAAAAATTGATACAAATAATGTAAAAAAGTAGAAGAAAAATAATAAAAAAGTAATAATAAAACAGATGGATATGTAAGCCATCAAATCAGTTATTGACATACATATAGTATTGATATATAATATGTAACACAATATATAGTACATATACCTATTAAGTGAATAAAATTCAAGATTGAAATCAAAGGCTTTTTCGGACCGGGATTTGTACCATATAATAATAATCAGAGTATTTTTCAGAGGAAGTATTCATAATAGGATAGGAATATTTTTTCTGAATCGATCGGAGGAATAAGTATGGCAGGTTTATTAACGGAACAATTTTTAAATAAATATAAAAATCAAAAAGCACCATTAAGTCCAATTGGGGAGTTTGTGTATCTACGAACTTATTCCCGTTATATAGAAGATAAGAAAAGAAGAGAAAACTGGTTTGAAACCGTATTAAGAACAACGGAGTACAATATAGACTTAGGAATACAATATAAAAAGAATCTGGGTATATCCATAGACCCCATAGAAGAACAAAACGAAGCGGAGCAATTATTTGATAATCTTTATAATTTGAGAACATTTACCTCCGGACGAACTTTATATATGGGAGGGACCGAAATTGTAAAGGAATATCCTCTATCGAATTACAACTGCTGTTTTACCATGATTGAGAGCCTGTGTGATTTTGTGGATGTTTTTTATCTGCTTATGTTAGGCTGTGGAGTCGGTATTCGTATTGACAAAAATTTAATCGCCAAGATGCCTTATGTCCGAACGGTAAAACTGGAGGGAATCTATCTCGAAAATATTCGTAAAGAAACTAAGAAAGAGCTAATGGAGAATACGGTTTTGGATATAAACCGTGATAATCCGCATATTGCGAGGATTAAAGTAGGTGACAGTAAAGAAGGCTGGTGTAATGCTCTTGAGATTTATTTTAAATTAATTACGGAAAAGAAATATGATGGTATAGATACGATTATCATTGATTACAGTTATGTAAGGCCGGAGGGTGAGAGGTTACGCCGGTTTGGAGGCAGAGCTTCCGGTCATAAGTCATTAAAAAGAATGTTTGAAAAGATAAATAAGGTAATACTTAATAATGACGATAATAAATTAAAGTCCATCGATGTTCTGGATATAGCCACCATAATCAGTGAAAATGTAGTGTCCGGCGGTGTCAGACGCAGTGCTATGATGATTATTTGTGAAGAAGATGAAGAAGAGGTTATTAACGCTAAAAAGGATATCTATACTGTTATTGATGGCAATTGGGTTGAAAATACCGATATATCCCACCGTAAAATGAGCAATAATTCTGTTCTTTATTCTGGGAGGCCGTCTCTTACGAGAATTAAAGAAATGCTCCATTCCATCCGGATTAACGGGGAGCCGGGATTCATTAATGGAGCGGAGGCCAAACGTAGAAAAGGTACTTTTGAGGGGTTGAATCCATGTGGTGAAATTCTGTTAAAATCCAAACAATGCTGTAACCTTACTACCAATAATCTTCTTTCTTTTGTGAATGATGAGGATGAACTAGAACTTAAGAAGCTGGAGGAAGTCCTTAAATTATCAACACGGGTTGCAATTCGTATGACACTGGTTGAAGTAGAACTACCTGATTGGAATCAGGTAATGAAAGAAGACAGAATTGTTGGAATATCTTTAACCGGTATTATGGATATGGTGAACAAAACCAAGATGACTTATGAAGAACTTGGTACACTCCTAAGACATTTACGAGAGGTAGTTCATATGGAGGGAAAACGATACTGTGATATCCTTAAAATCTCCGTACCTAAACTTATGACTACAATAAAACCGGAGGGTACTTTATCCACTTTACCTTGTGTAAGCAGCGGAATACATTTTGCACATTCCAACTATTTTATTAGAAGAATCCGAATTGCCACATCGGATCCTCTATATAAAATGATTGAAAAGCAAGGCTGTTATCCTATCTATAATGAAGTAGGGCAAAGGGACGAAGACTGTACCATTAAGGTAATTGAATTCCCGGTAAAAGCACCGGAGGGCAAAACAAAATATGACGTAGGGGCTATAGAACAACTTGAATTATACAAATTATCCATGTTAAGCTGGACGGATCATAATACCTCCATTACCGTTCATGTAAGGGAAAATGAATGGGATGATGTTGCAGAATGGTTATATGAAAACTTTGACTATGGTGTTGGGGTTACGTTCCTTCCGTTATATGAGGAAACCTATCCCCTGCTTCCATTTGAAAGGACTACCAAAGAAGATTATGAAAACCGACTAAGTAAAATAAAACCAATCGATTATGATTTATTGGCACAGTTTGATGTAAATGAGACCCAGGACCTGATAGACGGAGATTGTTATAACGGCTTCTGCCCGATCAGATAGAATTTTCAATCATACCTTGGGGTCTTCCTGCAATCGGATTATCCAATATATGCAGTAACAGCCGAAAACTGTGAAGATTTTACTGATAACCCTTGACAAGATTTAAAATATAAAGTATAATCAGTAAGCGCGATTTTATATGGCGCAGATATTTGTGTGCATTGAATGCAAAGAAACGTTAGGCAGCCCAAGTAATTCGAATAATAATCAGGAGGTGAAAATTAATGCCTACATTTAATCAATTAGTTAGAAAAGGTAGAAAGACAATTGAGAAGAAATCTACTTCTCCAGCTCTTCAAAAAGGATTTAACTCCTTAAATAAGAGATCTACTGATAGTTCAGCACCACAAAAAAGAGGTGTTTGTACAGCGGTTAGAACAGCTACACCTAAGAAGCCTAATTCAGCTCTTAGAAAAATTGCCAGAGTTCGTCTTTCTAACGGAATCGAAGTAACAAGCTATATCCCAGGTGAAGGACATAACCTTCAAGAGCATAGTGTTGTTCTGATCAGAGGTGGTAGAGTTAAGGATTTACCTGGTACTCGTTATCACATTGTCAGAGGTACACTTGATACAGCAGGTGTTGCTAAGAGAAGACAGGCTCGTTCCAAATACGGAGCAAAGAGACCGAAAGCAGGTAAATAATTCAAGGTTTTTTCACTAATCATTAAGTGCCGGGTTAATTTTTAATTTCAGATTTCAGATAAAATTTTTGGGTTGCATTTTATCACCGACTTATAAGAAACTTGTTTCCCTGTAGACGGAATAGATTTGAAAGAGAGTTAAACTGAGCGCGAACACAATGAAAGTACGGGTTTAACCCTGTACTGCCCCTAATGGTGGGGATATGTGAGTACCGATGATTTAAGAAAATCTTATTGAAATTCGATAAGGATTATTAAGGAGGGAAGAAACGTGCCACGTAAAGGACATATACAAAAAAGAGATGTATTAGCAGATCCGATTTACAACAGCAAAATCGTTACCAAGCTTATTAACAACGTTATGCTTGACGGTAAGAAAGGTACTGCACAGAAGATCGTATACGGAGCATTTGACAGAGTAGCTGCTAAAACTGGTAAAGAAGCAATTGAAGTTTTTGAAGAAGCTATGAACAATATCATGCCGGTATTGGAAGTTAAAGCAAGACGTATCGGTGGTGCAACATACCAGGTACCAATCGAAGTTAGACCGGACAGAAGACAAGCGTTAGCTCTTCGTTGGCTTACACTTTATTCTCGTAAAAGAGGAGAAAAGACAATGGAAGAAAAATTAGCTAACGAGCTTATGGATGCAGCTAACAATACTGGATCCGCTGTTAAGAAAAAAGAAGATATGCATAAGATGGCAGATGCAAATAAAGCGTTTGCACATTATCGCTGGTAAGATAAATATAGATAATAACATTACTTCTGGTAGTAATCATACATTTGGTATAATTACTGCCTTTAGTGGTATATTATCAAAAGCAGCTATCTTTTAACATTTTACAATGTAATTATTGATATAACCTGTTTATCAAATTTGATCGAATGGGTGAACCACTTGAATTAAGGAGGAATTTCCTTGGCTGGAAGAGAATATCCATTAGAGAGAACTAGGAATATCGGTATTATGGCTCATATTGATGCCGGTAAGACAACACTTACCGAACGTATCTTATATTATACCGGTGTAAACTATAAAATCGGTGATACTCATGAAGGTACTGCGACCATGGACTGGATGGAGCAGGAACAGGAAAGAGGTATCACAATTACTTCAGCCGCTACAACCTGTCACTGGACTCAGGAATTCGAACATAAGAAGATTCCTGGTGCTTTAGAACATCGTATCAATATTATTGATACACCGGGACACGTTGACTTCACTGTAGAAGTTGAACGTTCCTTACGTGTACTTGATAGTGCAGTTGGTGTATTCTGCGCAAAGGGTGGTGTTGAACCTCAATCCGAGACAGTATGGCGTCAGGCTGATAAATACAATGTACCAAGAATGGCATTTGTTAATAAAATGGACATTTCAGGTGCAGATTTCTACAACGTTGTAAGCATGATCAGAACTAGATTAGGTAAGACTCCTGTGCCGATCCAATTACCAATCGGTAAGGAAGACACATTTATCGGTGTTATTGATTTGTTTGAAATGAAAGCTTATTATTACAATGATGATAAGGGCGAAGACATTTCAATCAGAGAGATTCCGGATGATATGAAGGAATTAGCTGATAAATACAGAGCAGAAATGATTGAATTAATCTGTGAAACAGATGATGAATTAATCGAAAAATTCTTAGAAGGTGAAGAACCTACTACAGAAGAATTAAAAGCAGCTCTTAGAAGAGCTACCATAGATGTTAAACTTATCCCTGTAACCTGCGGTTCCGCATACAGGAATAAGGGTGTTCAGAAGTTATTGGATGCAGTTATCGAATACATGCCTGCACCAACTGATATTCCTGATATCAAAGGTGTTGATGATGAAGGTAATGAAGTTCACAGAAAATCTTCTGATGAAGAACCTTTTGCAGCATTGGCATTTAAAATTATGGCCGATCCTTTCGTAGGAAAGCTTGCTTTCTTCCGTGTTTACTCCGGTACATTAAACTCCGGTTCTTATGTACTTAACTCAACAAAAGGCAAGAAAGAACGTGTTGGCCGTATCTTACAGATGCATGCGAATAAGAGAGAAGATCTTGAAAAAGTATATTCAGGAGATATTGCAGCAGCAGTTGGTTTTAAAACCACAACAACCGGTGATACCATCTGTGATGAAAAATTCCCTGTAATACTTGAATCCATGGAATTCCCTGAACCGGTTATCGAAGTATCTATTGAACCTAAGACAAAAGCAGGTCAGGATAAAATGGGTGAAGCTCTTGCAAAACTTGCAGAAGAAGATCCTACTTTCAGATGTTATACCAACGAAGAAACAGGTCAGACTATTATTGCCGGTATGGGTGAGCTTCACCTTGAAATTATCGTAGACAGACTTTTAAGAGAATTCAAAGTAGAAGCTAATGTAGGTGCACCTCAGGTTGCTTACAAAGAATCCTTTACAAAGGCAGTTGAAGTTGATAGCAAATATGCTAAACAATCCGGTGGTCGTGGACAATACGGACACTGTAAAGTTAGATTTGAGCCTATGGATGCAAACGCAGAGAAAACATTCGAATTCGTATCAACCGTTGTTGGTGGTGCTATTCCTAAGGAATACATCCCTGCAGTTGGTGCCGGTATCGAAGAAGCTTCCAAAGCAGGTATCCTTGGCGGATATCCGGTTCTTGGTATTAAAGCTACTGTTTATGACGGTTCTTACCATGAAGTCGATTCCAACGAAATGGCATTCAAGATTGCCGGTTCCATGGCATTTAAAGATGCGATGCACAAGGCAGGCGCAGTTCTCCTTGAGCCAATCATGAGAGTTGAAGTTACTGTACCGGATGATTATATGGGTGATGTTATCGGTGATATCAGTTCACGTCGTGGACGTATCGAAGGATCCGAAGATATTAACGGAACCAAATTAATCAGAGGTTTTGTTCCTTTGTCTGAAATGTTCGGTTATTCAACCGCTCTTCGTTCCAGAACTCAGGGCCGTGGTGCTTACTCCATGTTCTTCTCAAGCTACGAACCAGTTCCTAAGAATGTACAGGAAAAAGTATTAGCAGCTAAAGGTAAAAACTAATGTAACTATTCAGTCAGTCCGAGAAAAAAGCATATAAAATGCTTTGATAGAATTTTCGAGTTGTTCGCGAGAACCGATGTGACTGGAAATCACAAACTAATGAATTCATTCTTTGTTTAAAATGAATAATACGCAAAAAGTTTGCGCGATTCATTATTTTAGCTTGAAAATATTTCTAAATTGAAATATAATTAGGCATATAAGACAAACCAAATAGCCCAAAACGGGCAATGCAAATAAGCACATGCTTATCGAAAGCATTTAATTAAAGGAGGACTTTATAAAATGGCTAAAGCTAAGTTCGAAAGAACCAAACCACATTGTAATATCGGAACCATTGGTCACGTAGATCATGGTAAAACTACATTAACAGCAGCGATTACTAAGACTCTTCATGAAAGATTAGGTACAGGCCAAGAAGTTGCATTCGACCAGATCGATAAGGCACCGGAAGAAAGAGAAAGAGGTATCACAATCTCTACTGCTCACGTTGAGTATGAATCAAAGAACAGACATTATGCTCACGTTGACTGCCCAGGACATGCCGATTACGTTAAGAACATGATCACAGGAGCTGCTCAGATGGATGGAGCTATCCTTGTTGTTGCTGCTACAGACGGTGTTATGGCTCAGACAAAAGAGCACATCTTATTATCCCGTCAGGTAGGTGTTCCTTATATCGTTGTATTTATGAACAAATGTGATATGGTTGATGATCCTGAACTTCTTGAATTAGTTGAAATGGAAATCAGAGACTTATTAACTGAATATGAATTCCCTGGCGATGATACACCAATCATCCAAGGTTCTGCTCTTAAAGCTCTTGAAGATCCTAAAGGAGAATGGGGCGATAAAATTATCGAATTATTTGACGCTGTTGACTCTTGGATTCCAGATCCTCAAAGAGAAACAGATAAACCTTTCTTAATGCCAGTAGAAGACGTTTTCTCCATTACAGGTCGTGGTACTGTTGCTACAGGCCGTGTTGAACGTGGTGTTCTTCATGTATCTGAAGAAGTTGAAATCGTTGGTATTAAAGAAGAAACTCGTAAAGTAGTTGTAACCGGTATCGAAATGTTCCGTAAACTTCTTGATGAAGCTCAGGCTGGTGATAACATCGGTGCACTTTTACGTGGTGTTCAAAGAAACGAAATCGAAAGAGGACAGGTTCTTTGCAAACCAGGCACAATCAAATGCCACAAGAAATTTACTGCTCAGGTTTACGTATTAACAAAAGATGAAGGTGGACGTCATACTCCTTTCTTCAACAACTACAGACCACAGTTCTATTTCAGAACAACTGACGTAACTGGTGTTTGTAATCTTCCAGAAGGCGTAGAAATGTGTATGCCTGGCGACAATATCGAAATGACAATCGAATTAATTCATCCTATCGCTATGGAGCAAGGTTTAGGCTTCGCTATCCGTGAAGGTGGTAGAACAGTTGGTTCAGGTAAAGTTGCTACTATTATTGCATAATTTTGCATAAATAAAATATTACCCCAAACTTTTAGGAATAAAAGTTTGGGGTTTTTTATTTCCGTGAAAGCAAAGTGAGAATTAGCAAGCTTGCTTGCAATAGTTCGAACGTGCACGCGAACCGCAGAAACTCGTAAAGCGTGTTTCTTCCGGTTTCCGTGAAAGTGTCTGTATAATTGCACTTTATTCGAAATTTTCCGCTGTCTAATTAAATTTAAACAATTTCTTAAGTCTTTCTTAAAAATAGTCTAAATAGATATTTTTTTAAAAATTTCCTTTGAAATATTCCAAAAATATGTATATAATATAATCAAGTATGTTTAATTGACAGCGTATTGGAAAAAATTAGATTATACAATACAGAGTAAAGGCTGGAAGATGTCGTAATAATGACATTTGTACAAATGAATAGAATAAAAGTCCGTAACACATCATATTGGGCCAGAGTTACGGGCAGAATATGATTAGGAAGTGAAAGGAGATAATTATGTTAGGCAGTGATATAGGAATTGATTTGGGAACAGCTAGTGTTTTGGTTTATATAAAAGGTAAAGGTGTTGTATTAAAGGAGCCATCCGTTGTTGCTTTTGACAGAGACACCAATAAAATTAAAGCGATCGGAGAAGAAGCAAGATTAATGCTTGGTAGAACTCCGGGTAATATAGTTGCAGTGCGTCCGTTAAGGCAGGGTGTAATTTCTGATTATACCGTAACCGAGAAGATGCTTAAGTATTTTATACAGAAAGCAGTTGGAAAACAGCGTTTTCGTAAGCCAAGAATCAGTGTTTGCGTTCCAAGCGGTGTTACTGAAGTAGAGAAGAAAGCAGTAGAAGATGCAACCTATCAGGCAGGCGCAAGAGAAGTTGCAATCATTGAAGAGCCTATTGCAGCCGCTATCGGTGCAGGAATCGATATTTCCAGACCCTGCGGTAATATGATCGTAGATATCGGGGGCGGAACTTCCGATATTGCAGTTATCTCATTAGGCGGTACAGTAGTAAGTACTTCCATTAAAATAGCGGGGGACGATTTTGATGAAGCAATTGTAAGATATATGCGTAAAAAACATAATCTTTTAATTGGTGAAAGAACAGCAGAAGATATTAAGATTAAAATAGGTTCCGCATATAAACGTCCGGAAGTAGTAACTATGGATGTAAGGGGACGTAACTTAGTTACCGGTCTTCCTAAAACCATAACAGTTACTTCTGATGAAACAGAAGAGGCCTTAAAAGAAACTACTTCTCAGATCGTGGAAGCGGTACACAGTGTACTTGAGAAAACTCCGCCGGAATTAGCAGCGGATATCGCTGACCGTGGTATCGTGTTAACAGGCGGCGGCTGTTTGCTTTACGGACTGGAAGAATTAATAGAATCCAAGACAGGAATTAATACCATGACAGCAGAAGATCCAATGACTGCCGTAGCAATTGGTACAGGAAAATTTGTAGAGTTCTTAAGTGGAAAGAGAGATTAGCCGATATATAGGTTATGACATAAGATAAAGACAACTTTATAAACCCAAAGTGACGGGGAGATAGGAGTAAAGTATGGTAAGAGGTCTGTATACGGCATGGACAGGAATGGCTAATGAACAAAAAAGACTGGATATTATATCTAATAACCTTGCTAATGCAGCGACGATTGGTTATAAAAAAGATAATGTTACCAATCAGTCTTTTGATAATTTATTAACCCTAAAAATCAAAGATTCGTCCGAACAATATAATGACAAAGCGATAGGTAAAATGAGCCTTGGAGTGAAGTTGGGTGAAGTTTATACTAATTATGGACAAGGCTCTTTCAGACAAACCGGCAACCCATATGACCTGGCAATCGAAGGAAAAGGATTTTTTAATATTTCCACGAAAGATAAGGATGGAAATGAAGTCATTAAATATACCAGGGATGGTTCCTTTACCATGAACCAGGATGGAAAACTGGTGGATGCTAATGGTAATACTTTGGTAGGTGAGAGCGGAGAGCTTGCAATTCCGGTTAATACAGCGAATGTAACAATCGATGCAGATGGTTCCGTATATGCAGATGGTGTTTATATTGATAAAGTCATAACGACTGATTTTGAGGATTATAACTACCTGCAGAAACAAGGTGACAGTATGTATGTAGCTCTTGAGGGAGCGAATGAAACAACAGGGACATCTAAAATCAGACAAGGATATACCGAACAGTCCAATGTAAATGTTGTTTCCGAGATGGTTGATATGATCGCTGTCACTAGAGCTTATGAAGCAAATCAAAAAGTGATTCAGACCGTAGACGGTACTTTGGATCTTGCAGCTAATTCAGTAGGTAAAATATAATTAATTTTCACATAAGAAAGGATATATGCCTATGATGCGTTCATTATGGACAGCCGCTTCCGGTATGATATCACAGCAAACGAATGTAGATACCATTTCGAATAACCTGGCTAATATTAATACAACAGGATATAAAAAAGAAAATGCTCAGTTTAAAACATTGTTATATCAAACGATACAAACAAAATCAACCGATTCCAATGGTGAGGACAAACCCTCAGGAATACAGGTTGGATTAGGAGTAAGGAATTCTGCTATTTTATCCCAGTATACACAAGGTAATTTAAATGAAACTGGAAATGATTTTGATTTCGGTATCCAGGGTAATGGCTTTTTCAGGGTACAGACAAGCGATGGAAGCATTGGTTATACACGAAACGGTGCGTTTGGTCTATCGGTTGGTGCCAATGGAATTACGTTAGCGACAACAGAAGGATATCCTATTCTGGATACGACAGGTGCTCCTATAGTATTGGATTCCAATATTAATACTGCGGATTTGCAAATCGATGAGAGCGGTAACCTGCTATATCCCGATGAGAATGATAAATTACAGCCAATGGGAATTCAAATCAGTCTTGCCCAATTTAATAACCCTGCCGGACTAGAGAAGACTTCCGATAGTATATTAAAAGAAACGGCAGCTTCCGGTACCGCACGATTAGAGAATGAAGATGCTAATCTGAAGAAGAGTGTAATTAAGACGGGATTTTTGGAGGGCTCCAATGTGCAGGCAGTAAATGAGATGGTAGATCTTATTGTTGCACAGAGAGCGTATGAGATGAATTCCAAGTCAATCACTGCAGCAGATGAAATGTTACAGCAGGCTAACAATCTTCGCAGATAACAGGGGTAGAATATGAGTTTTTCAATCGGAAATGATTCCGTATTTACTACTGCTTCCTCCGCACTTAACACCTCGAATAACACCAGCAAACTGGAAGCAAAATTGAATGGTAACATCAAAAACTCTTCGGATCAAGAGTTAATGGATGTTTGCAAGAGTTTTGAATCTTATTTCGTTGAGCAGGTGTTCAAAGAAATGAAGAAAACAGTTCCGAAAAATGAAGAAGATAATGAATATCTTGATTATTTCGGAGACAGGCTTTATCAGGAATATGCGGATGAAGTAACAAATAGCGGAGATTTAGGTATTGCACAGCTGCTTTACGAATCCATGAAAAGAAATAAATAAAATACATAAATAGTCTTTATATAGCAATACGCCTAGAAATATGACTAACCTATATTAATTTTTACTTATAACTGAGATTTTACGCTGTTATGAAATCTCTGTTTATAGCAGATATATAGGTTCAGGCTTTCCTTCTAGGCGTTATTGTTACTGTGATGGAAGCTAAATTGCAGCAGAATGGTAATTACGGTTATCTGGCAAGGGGATTAGTTTTTAGAGCAGGATAAGGAGGTGGGAATAAATTGTCTGAAGTTTTAGAAGGGTATGTAGATAAGATTGTATTTAGGAATGCTGAGAATGGATATACGGTTTTAACTTTGGTAAACGATGATGTAGAAATGACCTGTGTCGGAACATTTACTTTTATAAGCGAGGGTGAATTTATTCGTGCCACCGGAAATTACACTGCGCATCAGTTGTATGGTGAGCAATTCCAGGTTCAGAGTTATGAATTTATGGAGCCGGAAGATTTGCAGTCTATGGAGAGATATTTAGGTTCCGGTGCAATCAAAGGGATTGGCAATGCACTGGCTGCCCGAATTGTAAGAAAGTTTAAAAAGGATACATTCCGTATCATTGAAGAGGAACCGGAACGGTTGGCCGAAGTAAAAGGAATCAGCGAGAATATGGCAAGGGAAATTGCCAAACAGTTTGATGATAAAAAAGACATGCGGGGAGCTATGTTATTTCTTCAGCAATTTGGTATTACTACTGCTCTGGCAGTTAAAATATATAAAGAATACGGCGCCAAAATGTATCAGATTGTAAAAGAAAATCCCTACAAGCTGGCAGAGGATATAAGCGGAATCGGATTTAAACTTGCGGATGAGATTGCTGCAAAAATAGGTATCGGAACAGACTCTGATTATCGTATGAAAGCTGGTATTTTATATACCTTGCTCCAGGCAAGTACTGCCGGACATGTATATTTACCGGAAGATGTGTTAGCAGCCAGAACAGCAGAACTTCTGGGGGTTGATGTAAGGGGAATCGAACATCATATTATAGACCTGGCTATGGATAAAAAGCTAATGATCCGGGAAAGTGAGGGTTATAAACAGATCTATGGTGCCAGCTTATTTTATCTGGAATTAAATTCTGCCAAGATGCTTTGTGATTTGAATATTAAATATGATTTACCATTAATAGAAATTGATTATCGATTAAAAGCTGTTGAAAAACAGTTTCAGATAGAATTAGATGAAATGCAGCGTACTGCGGTAATAGAAGCTGCCAGAAATGGGCTCTTGGTAGTGACAGGAGGTCCCGGTACCGGTAAAACAACTACGATTAACGCTATTATCCGTTTTTTTGAAGCGGAAGGAATGGATATCTTATTAGCTGCACCGACAGGAAGAGCCGCTAAGCGTATGACGGAAACTACCGGTTATGAAGCAAGAACCATACATCGGTTGTTGGAAATCTCAAAAATGTCCGGTGATATGGACAATAAATTAATTTTTGAGAGAAATGAAGGAAATCCGCTGGAAACGGATGTTATTATCATCGATGAGATGTCCATGGTGGATATTAGTATTATGTATGCATTACTGCGTGCGATTACCGTTGGTACCAGATTAATTCTGGTTGGGGATGTCAATCAGCTTCCCTCCGTAGGTCCAGGTAATGTATTGAAGGACATTATTAATTCCCATCAATTTAACGTGGTTAAATTGACAAAAATTTTCAGACAGGCGACGGAAAGTGATATTATTGTTAATGCCCATAAAATCAATGCAGGAGAACGTATTAATCTGGATAATAAAAGCAAGGATTTCTTCTTATTGAAACGGGATGATGTAACCGTAATCATTCAGGTAATTGTTGCTCTGGTACGCGATAAAATGCCTAAATATGTTAATGCGACTTCTTTTGATATTCAGGTATTAACGCCCATGAGAAAAGGGGAATTAGGAGTGGAACGGTTAAATCAGGTGTTACAGCAATTTCTTAATCCTCCCTCACCGGATAAAAAAGAGAAAGAATTTCATAACTGCATTTTCAGAGAAGGGGATAAGGTTATGCAGATAAAAAATAATTATCAGCTGACCTGGGAGATAAAGAGCAGATATGGAATTACTACGGAAAATGGTACAGGAATTTTTAATGGTGATACGGGAATTATAAAAGAGATAAATTTATTTGCCGAGCAGGTAACGGTAGAGTTCGATGAGGGCAGAATGGTTGAATATACGTTTAGCCAGTTGGAAGAATTGGAATTGGCTTATGCGATTACCATCCATAAGTCACAGGGAAGCGAGTACCCGGCAGTCGTTATGCCTTTATTAACCGGTCCCAGAATGCTGCTTAATCGGAACCTTTTATATACAGCAGTCACCAGAGCCAAAAATTGTGTTACCATTGTCGGCAGTCAGGATGTCGTACAGATGATGATAGATAATGAAAGTGAACAGAAAAGATTCTCCGGACTTTCTGAACGGATCAGGGAGTTATATCTGAAATAAGGACAATTTACTGATGCAAAATGTGGAAGTCTGGGTTATAATAAAGATATAAATTTACTTTATTTAGAGAATGTTTTACTTAAAGACAAAGAAGTAATAAAATCCAAAAGGGTAAATGACATAAATAAAATAAGAATATAAACTTATTGGATTTGTACAAAAGATACATTATAATATAGAATTTGTAGATATCGGAAACGAAAGGGGAAAATTATGAAAAAAACTACGTTAGTCATTATGGCGGCAGGCCTGGGAAGCAGATATGGAGGAATCAAACAGTTAGAGCCGGTGGGGCCGAGCGGAGAAATTATAATGGACTATTCCATTTACGATGCCATAAAAGCAGGTTTTAATAAAGTGGTATTTATTATCCGTAAAGACCTGGAACAGGATTTTATAGAAGTTATTGGCAATCGGATCTCTAAAATAATTGAAGTTGAATACGTATTTCAGGAAATGGATAATCTCCCGGCAGGTTTTAGTAAACCGGAAGACAGAACAAAACCCTGGGGAACCGGACAGGCAGTCTTATCCTGCAAAGATGTTGTAAAAGAGCCATTTGCGGTTATTAATGCAGATGATTATTACGGTAAAGAGGCCTTTGTTAAGGTGCATGATTATCTGGCTAATTTAGAATCAAACGATAAGAATAATTTCTGTATGGCTGGTTTTGTATTGGGAAATACCCTAAGTGAAAATGGCACGGTTACCAGAGGAGTTTGTAAGGTTGATGAGAACGGCTTCCTGGTAGATATTGTTGAAACGAGAGAAATCGAGCAAAAGGGAGATATGGCCGTGGCTTCTGACGGCAAAGGCGGTGAAATTGAAATTAATTTAAATAGTGCCGTATCTATGAACATGTGGGGATTTACAACAGGACTTTTTGATGAACTGGAAACAGGTTTCATTACATTCTTAAAGGAACATGGAAGTGAATTAAAATCAGAGTATTTACTTCCTGAGGAAGTCGGAAGATTAGTAAAGGAAGATAAAGCAGTAGTACATGTTTTATCCTCCAATGATAAATGGTTCGGTGTTACCTATAAAGAAGATAAACAAATGGTAGTGGAATCTTTCAGAACTTTAATCAATCAGGGAGTTTATCCGGAAAAATTATTTTAAAACGAGTTGTATAACAGGGGAGAGTATAGCACAGGGGGATAATTTTGTTAGAATCTATCGTTACTATTTTATATCCGCGAAGATGTCCAATTTGCGGTGAAATTGTGGAACCCAGAGGACAGTTGGTATGTCCTCCTTGTAAATTAAAGTTAAAGCCAATCGAAGAACCTCGCTGTAAAAAATGCAGTAAACCCATAGAATCGGAAGAAAGGGAATACTGCTATGACTGCGAGACTAAGAACCATCATTATAGTAAAGGTTATGCTATGTGGGTTTATGACTCATCCATGAAAAAATCCATAGCAGATTTTAAATTTCATGGCAGAAGAGAATATAGTGACTTTTATATTGATGAGATAATTAAACATTATGGTAATGAAATAAAATCAATAGCTCCGGAGGTATTGGTACCGATACCGATACATAAATCGAAGTTAATGCAAAGAGGTTATAATCAGGCAGATATCTTAGCAAAGGGTATTGGTAAAAAACTGAATATAACCGTATTATCCCATCTCCTGCAAAGAGATAAAAAAACGTTGCCTCAAAAACTACTAAATGATAAAGAAAGGTTAAAAAACTTAGAAAAAGCATTTACTTATTCGGCGGAGGAGAGTAATAAGATATTAAAATCGATTCATAGTGTAATGTTAATAGATGATATTTATACCACAGGCAGTACTATTGAAGCCTGTTCGAATATATTGTTACAAAATGGTATAAAAGAAGTTTATTTTCTAAGTATTTGTATTGGTAAAGGATACTAAGGAGGAGAAAGATATGGATGTACGAAACTGTAAAAGTTGCGGGAAATTATATAATTATATCAGCGGGCAGCCGCCTCTGTGCAATGCTTGTTTAAAGGCCCTTGATGAAAAGTTTTCGGTAGTTAAGGAATATATCTATAATCACCCCGGGGCTGGAATTGCAGAAGTAGCAGAAGAAAATGATGTTTCTACCATGCAGATCCAGAAGTGGATCAGGGAAGAGCGGCTTGCATTTTCTCCAGATTCCCCGATTGGTATTGAATGTGAAAATTGCGGTACCATGATTAAAACCGGAAGGTTCTGTAAGGCTTGCAAAGATAAGCTGGTAAATAATTTTGGAAGCTTGTACAAGGAGGAAGAAGAACCTCAGTATAAGAAAAAGGATTTTAAGGATCCAAACGGTAAAATAAGGTTTCTGGACAGAAAATAACTCGAAAACATCGGATTAAATTATTAAGTTTATTAAACTGCAGATTATTAATTTAGTAAAGCTTAAAGTATAAAAAGAGGATGGCAGTAATAATAAGTTACTGTCATCCTCTTTTCCTTATAACTAATCGGTTATTGTTGCAGAATGGTACCACTTACTTAACTTCAGTAATTCCGGTATCCGATATGGTTATTCTTTCTTCTTTCATAAGTCTTCCGATAGCTCTTTTAAATGCATTTTTACTCAGGTTAAATTGGGTTTTAATAACCTCTGCATCTGTTTTATCATGGTAGGGAAGAAAACCGCCGGCTTCCTGTAATTTGTTAAAAATCAATTCCGCATCGGAATCCAGCTGCACATAAGATTTTTCCCTGATACTTAGATCCAGTTTACCGTCAACTTTCACCTGTGTAACTCTTGCCTCCACACTGTCACCTACTTTTAAAGGACGATATAATTCTTTCGTGGGGATTAATGCACAATAACGGTTGTCCACTGCCACAAAAGCTCCAAAACTATCTACAATTTCATATACCGTACCAATAACTTTATCATTTTTTTGATAAGGGGAATTGCAGTCCAGATAGTCATAAACTTTCATTGTTGCACATAGCCGTTCACTTTTATCAATATAAAGAGATACCAGAACATCCTCTCCTGAATGAACTCTGGCAGTCTGTTCTTTAAACGGAAGCAGTAAATCCTTAGCCAAACCCCATTCTAAGAAAGCACCGATAGAGGTTACTTCTTTAACTCTTAAAAGAGCAGTTTTACCTAATGTCAGAACCGGAATTGTTGTTGTGGCAATAGGACGGTCTTCTGAATCTTTATATATAAAGACCTCGATTTGATCGCCTAATTTAATTCCGCTTGATACTTGATTTTTCGGCAATAAAATTTTACTTAGGTCATTTACATGTATGCCTTGTCCTGATTTGGCCGGCCGATTTCCGTTATAACTCCTGTTTTCCCATTTTGGGCGGCTTGCAATTGAAGAATCTGCGGAACTGTAATCCTTACCCGGTTCACCAAGATAAACTCCAAAGTCAGTGGTTTTTATAACTTCTAAAGTTTGAACTTCACCTAATTTTATCATTAAAACTAATACCTCTCTTTCTGCCGCCGGCTGCGGCATAAAATCCCATGAAAGAAGCCATTTTACTGGCTTTTTCTAAGTGAATTTAGCTATAATTCACTATTCTTCCTGTTGTTTGAATTCAATAATAGTAAACGGTTTTCCTTCCTGATTTGCAAGAACCACCGTATATGTACTGTTCTCCCTGCATACCATGGGTACGATAATATCGCCTAAAACCGCTGACATTCTGTATTCTGCTCTCATTTGTCTGATTCTAAAACCGCTTGGCAGGAATTCCTCTGCCATTTTTATATATTGCCCATTATTAACATGATTATTGGTGTCGATATTGGCTCGGATAACGGGAAATTCTGCTAAACTGTCAAGATTTTTGGGTATATTAATCTTTCGGGGAGCATAATCCATCTCAAATTTTTTTTCAGGATTATAACCGCGGATATCCGCTTCGGTAACCTTTATGGGGCGATAATTTTCCGTATCCATATAAACCCAGATGGAATTTGCGACCGCGGATATCTGACCGTTAGTGTCTTCGATCATAAAATTGCGGTATCCGTACATACTATTAAAATCATAAGCCCAGGTAGAAACAGTAATCTCTTCTCCAAGAGAGGGAAACCGATTAACAATGATCTGCCAGGCGTTCATTAACCAGACACGTTTATTTTTCTCTAAATATGCCAGTCCCATACCAATATCTTCTGACTGAAAAGTGCTGCAGTCCTGGAAATAATTGATAATGGAGTACATATCCATTTTTTTCTCTTTATCTACTTCGCTATAGCGCACACGGCTTTTAAAACTGTACATAATATAACTCCTTAGTTGGTTTACCATTTATTATAGCATTATTTTAAATAATTTGATACAAAATTATTAGATTTATAATAATTGAAACCATGTTACAGTTCAGCCTATGGTACCGCGAGGTCATTTGTTACAATTCAGCCTGTAAAACACAGAAATTGGAGTTATTTCAGAAAAGAGGTGAAATCCTGAAACAGTTGGTATATAATTGTTATATTAACGGAAAATTATAATATGGAGGTCAGAAGAAAATATGAAAAAAGTAATTAGTACAACGAAAGCACCCGCAGCAATCGGTCCTTATTCTCAGGCTATTGAAATAAACAATATGGTTTATACATCCGGTGTAATTCCTATTAATCCGGAGGATGGAACAATAGTAGAGGGTGATATTACGGTACAGGCAGAACGTGTCTTAAAAAGTTTATCAGCTTTATTGGAATCCTGCGGTACCAGTATGGATCATGTGGTAAAAACCACTGTATTTATAAAAAATATGAATGACTTTGCAGCAATGAATGAAGTTTATGCTAAGTTCTTTACAAAAGACTGCCCTGCCAGATCTTGCGTAGAAGTTGCAAGACTTCCCAAAGATGTTCTGATAGAAATTGAAGCAATTGCTGCTTTATGATATACATTTAATTAGCAGTAATGTAATAAAATTCCGGTGTAATATACTGGATATTTTATCTGTTGTTTGCTATAATAATAATATTGCAGGTTAATAACAAGTTTTTAGCTAAATCATAATACCGATTTTTATTTGCGCGAAAGTAATGTGAGCGTTTACAAGTGCTTTGTCAGTCTGTAAAGTAAGCTTGGCGTTACTGCTCATTATGAAACAATTTTAACGTTAAAACGAGCGCGCGTACCGGAGAAACTGGCTTAACATGTTTCTAACGGATGTGACCGTATTGGGATTGAAAGGATGGGTTTTGTTGGACTCGATAGACTATTATAATAAGTACGCGAATTTATACTTTGAAAGTACAGTGGAATTAGATATGGAAGATATCTTAGATAAATTTATCAGTTATTTACCAGAAGGCGGAGAAATTCTTGATTTGGGCTGCGGTTCCGGTAGAGACAGCTTAAATCTGATTCAAAGAGGTTTTGATGTAACTGCGATAGATGGTTCAAAAGAATTATGTGAATTAGCTTCCATACATATTGGACAGGATGTTCTGCATATGCAATTCACTGAACTGGATTTTGATGAAGTATTCGACGGTATTTGGGCATGCGCATCACTTTTACATATAACGCCGGATGAATTTGAAGAAATCTTTGGCAAAGTAATAAAATGCTTAAAGCCGGGCGGCGTATTATATATGTCCTTTAAACATGGTGATTTTTCAGGCTTTAGAAATGGACGGTATTTTAATGATTTTAGAACAAAAGAAATGAAAGATATCATTAATAAATTTACTGAACTTGAGATAATGGAGATATGGAAAACTCCCGATGTCAGAAATGAACATGGTGAAGAGGTTTGGTTAAATGTATTAGTTAAGAAAATAGATGATGAAAAGCAGGTGTAAAGCTTTATGAATAGAATAAAGTCAGTGAACCGGGTGTTTTTAATAACGGTTCTTTTATCCATAGTGGGATCCGTGATAAATACCTGGATTTTTGAATTTACCGGGAACTATTTTTTGATACTTTTAATGTCCCAGATTATTCTTGTAATTCCCTCATTGATTTATCTTATTACACAAAAAGTTAATGTTGCCCAGGCTATTCGGTTTAAGAAATTAAAGATATCCAATATTATTTTGATTATTATCTTTGCCTACCTGATAACACCTTTAATGAACTTGATCAATGCCATATCCATGTTGTATGTGCAAAATGATACCACGGATATTATGAACAACATTGTTGAAAATAATGGCTTTTTCTTAAGTCTTATTATGGTGGCTTTTGTGCCGTGTATATTAGAGGAGTCGGTATACCGTGGTATATTTTTTAATGAGTATAGTAAGGTAAATGTTTTAAAAGGAGTATTCTTAAGCGGATTTTTATTTGGCATCATACACGGTAATTTAAACCAGTTTTCTTATGCCTTTGCCATGGGAATCGTTTTTGCCCTTCTGATTGAAGCAACGGATTCCATACTGGCAACGATGATTGTACATTTCTTTATTAATGGGACATCGGTAGTAATTATGGCTTTATATCCGAAACTGTTTCAGTTTTTGGAAACCTTATATGGCCCCGACAAGTTTAATGCGGACGAATTGATGAAATCCATGAATTCCGGTATTCTTGACGACATGACTTTAGGATATGTCATTCAGAGCTATGGAATAACAGCAGTAATTACTACTGTGTTAGCTTTTATTGTATTTAAGACAATTGCAAAGAATTCCGGCAGATGGGAACATTTGAAAAGTATATTTAAGAGAAATAACAGAGGGGGAGTTGGATACTCACAGACAGATAATTATACCGTAGAAGGGGATATAAGCCTGCAGGATTCTTTCTATGAGATACCACAAACCAAAAGAAAATTAATCACGGTAAGTCTGATTACCGGTATAATCATATGTGTAACTCTTATGCTGGTAAATGAAATATTTGCTCCTGCAGTACCGGAACAGAATGCAGAAAACTTTTATACAGTGATACGTTTGTTTTTATTTTAATATAAAGAATTAAAAATTGCCCGGCTTAAATGGTTGTCCATTAAAAGCCGGGCTTTATCGGTAATTCAGGTTAAATAATATTATTTGTTTATTCCATTTAAAGTGCAGTTATATTTTGATATCGATATTCTGTCCCACATTAGGGTTGACGGACTGCTCCATCATTTTAACAAGGCTGTCGCCCATTCCTTCTACAGTATCCAGATTCATATTAAGTACTGCCGTACTAACCTGTGTAATTATTTGTGACTGACTTTGTAACATGGATGCCATTGAAATATCCATAAGCAGTTCTCCTTTCCGGCTACGGTTCCCTCTAAAAGTGCAGTATTGAAGGGAATAAGATTTTTAATATTTAATATAATGTGGTATAATATAACTACTATCCGTTATTCAAAGGATGATTTTGTGAATCTTTACAATACCCTTTTATTATAACACAGGGTGATGAAAAATGGTATACATGAAAGAAAAAGAATGAATGGAGGAATTTTAATATGGATAAAATTTATGATTTAATTATAATCGGTTCGGGTCCGGCAGGTTTAGCAGCAGCACTATATGCAGGAAGAGCGGAATTAGATACGATTATTATTGAAAAGGCACCCATTAGCGGCGGACAGATTATTAATACTTATGAGGTGGATAATTATCCGGGTATTCCCGGTATAAGCGGATTTGAGTTAGGAACCAAATTCAGGGAGCATTGTGACCGTATGGATATGAAATTCATCACCGGTGAGGTGGTAAACTTCAGTCTGGAAGACGGAATAAAAATAATCACATTAGATGACGGAACCAAATACAGGAGTAAAACGGCGATTATAGCTACCGGTGCCAACCCGCGTAAACTTAGGGTGGAAGGAGAAGAAAGATTATCCGGTATGGGTGTTTCTTACTGCGCAACCTGTGACGGTGCATTTTTCCGAAACAAAACAACCGCAGTTGTAGGCGGGGGGGATGTTGCAGTGGAAGATGCCATATTTCTGGCCAGATTATGCAAAAAAGTCTATGTTATCCACCGCAGGAATGAATTCAGGGCAGCAAGAAGTTATATTAATAAATTAATGTCACTAGATAATGTAGAAGTTATATGGGACAGTGTTGTCGAAGAAATAAAAGGTAAGGAACAGGTTGAACAGATTACGGTTAAAAACGTGAATACAGAAAAATGTACTGAATTATCTGTTGATGGAATCTTTATTGCTGTAGGTAATATACCGAATTCGGAAGTGTATAAATCCGTTGTCCAGGCAGATGCCGGCGGTTATATCATAGCCAGTGAAAATTGTGAAACTAATATACCGGGAGTATTTGCAGCCGGTGATATAAGAACCAAAGAATTAAGGCAGATTATTACGGCAGCTTCCGATGGAGCAAATGCCATTACAGCAGTAGAAAAGTACTTAAATACGCTGTAATTAAGAAAATTGCATATAAAATAATAAAAACAATGTCGGTTTTAGTGAAAATGGATAAAAAATATGAGTGTTTTTGCCATATTTCGGTTGACAGGAGTAGAATGATTTGATATAATGGCCTCAGTGTATTTAATAAATTTGTAACATTTATTCGTAGAAATGCAACAAATGATGACTTATTATGAATGGATTATTACATTCATATGACTTTACAAGGAGGTCACTTTTCATATGATAAAAGGTATTGCTCTTAAAGCATCCTTATGTACAGCGGCATTGTTGTTATCATTAGGCTATGGCATTACAGCAAAAGCAGCAACGAGTACATCGGATATAGGAATTGCAGGTATTACTCCTGTATTAGATAATTATTACACAGCTACAGCAGATAAGAAAACCGGTGATGCAGAGAAATTGTTAGAAACCTTATCAACAAAAAAGGTTACAAAATTAAGCACTTCGGAAGAAACTAAGATTGAATCACCTTATGCCAATCTTGGGATATCTATCGCTGATGAAGGCAGTTATGTTAATATAAGGAGCAAGCCGGATCAGGAAAGTGAAGTAGTTGGCAAGCTTTATCCCGGATGCGCTGCGGATATTCTTGAAACGAAAGGCGACTGGGTTAAAATTCATTCCGGTAATGTAGACGGATATATTAAATCTGAGTTTTTAGCTATTGGTGAAGATGCAGAAAAGCTGATAGATGATGTTGCAAGTAAATATGCAGTTGTAACAGCAAAAGGTGTTCGTGTCAGGGAAGGCAAAAGTACCGATACAGATGTAGTTGCATTAATTCCTGAAGGAGATAAGTATTACATAAAAAAAGAATTTAAAGATTGGGTAGAAATTTTAGTTGATGAAGATGAATCCAATGATATACAGGAACAGATAACAGGATATGTATCCAAAGATTTGGTAAAAGTAGAAGTAGAATTTAAATATGCTATTTCTATTGAAGAAGAAAAAGCTAAATTAGAAGCAGAAGAAAAAGCTAAGAAGGCTGAGCAGGAACGCCTGGAGAAATTAGCCGAACAGCAGGAAGAAGAAAGACAAAGAGAGAATCAGAATAGAGAAAATGCCGAAAACGCAGCTGAAGATGCTGAACAATCCAGAAATGATTCTTCATCATCTGATAATAACAATTCAAGTTCCGGTAGTTCAACCGGAAATGAAATTGCAGATTATGCACTAAACTTTGTTGGTAATCCATATGTCTATGGTGGTACAAGCTTAACCGGTGGTACAGATTGTTCAGGCTTTGTGCAATCTATATATTCTCATTTTGGTTATAGTATTGCAAGAACCTCCAGCAGCCAGTCTCAATCAGCCGGTTCCGAAGTAAGTATGGGTAATCTTCAGCCAGGGGATTTGATTTTCTACACTAACAGCAGCGGAAGTGTTGGACATGTTGCTTTATATATCGGCGGCGGCAGGGTAGTACATGCAAGCAATCCAAGAGATGGTATCAAGGTTTCCAATTATGATTACCGTACACCTTATAAAGCAAGAAGAGTTATAAATTAAGAATATTAAGAATGCTGATTATGTTAATTCGTAATCAGCATTTTTTATTTCCGCGAAAGCAAAGTGAGAATTAGCAAGCTTGCTTGCAATAATTCCAACGAGCACGCGAACCGGAGAGAAAATGCACCGCTTTGGGTACAGATAATATTTTGCGGCGGTTCTTTGTTGAAAAAGATGAATTTTTCAGTCAATATTACGCATAATATAACTTATCGGAAGATGCTTTTTATCTTCCGATAAAAGGCGCTGATTTCGCGCCGTGCATCAGACAATAGGAAGTTGTTCTTTCCTATTGTATAGAATGTGGTAAAATGTTTCAAAAATTGTATGAATTTTATTAAATCGTAGTTAATTCATACCTGGAATAATCCGTTGGGAGAATGCTCTTGACAAAATATAGTATATACAAATTGCACAAAAGAATAGTATATGCTTTGACGTGTGGATATATGAGTGTCGTTACCTGTGTAGTTATCCAAAAGTTATCCACAATTTGAAAGCTTGATTTTACACGAAAAAGAAGTTATGCACCAAGTTATCCACATTATCCACAACGAATAACCACCCCTGTCGAACAGGAACAGGCTGTCAAGCGCGAATATTTGTTTTGTAAGTAATGATAAAATTGGGAATAAATTCATATTATGATAGAAAGGATACTTATATATCTATTGTCAAATAAATTAGAAATATGTTGTACAATTAATAATAATTGGGCGAAAAATTGCGATTTATAGGATTATTATAAAAAATAATAAATAAATTTGTAGTATTAAAGATAAATATTAATACGTATTTTCACAAACCAGGAAATAGCTTGTCACCTCCTGCGAATTGTGTTATAATACAGATACAAAGTTATATAAGAAAGTTAAAAGGAGTTGATTCATATGCGTTATATTATTAGCGGTAAAAATATTGAAGTAACAGAGGGTCTTAAGACTGCTGTTTATGAAAAAATCGGCAAACTGGAAAAATATTTTACTCCTGATACTGAAATCCATGTAACAATGAGTGTAGAAAAAGAAAGGCAGAAAATAGAAGTAACAATTCCTATGAAAGGAAGTATGGTACGTGCAGAACAGACAAGTAATGATATGTATGTATCCATTGATTTAGTAGAAGAAATAATTGAACGTCAATTAAGAAAATATAAAAATAAAATTATAGAACAAAAACAGGCCGCAGCTAACTTAAACCAGAATTTTATGGATGATGAATTCGAAGAAGATGATACCATTAAGATTATCAGAACCAAGAAATTTGCCATAAAACCGATGGATCCGGAAGAAGCGTGCGTACAGATGGAATTATTAGGACATAATTTTTTCGTATACAGGAATGCGGAAACAGATGAAGTAAATGTAGTATATAAACGTAAGGGTAATACTTATGGATTAATAGAGCCGGAATATTAAGCCGAGCGTTATGGTATGGTTATTATACCAATAAGAAAGGGAATACGATCTTATTGAATTAAGGGGCTGTGAAGCCCCCTTTAATAATTTCTGTGATAGTAAAGTAAGAATTGGTAAGCATGCTTGCAATAAATCAAACGCGCATTTGAACTCTTGATGATTGGTTATGACGCTGCTTTGATAGACTTTTTGCTTGCGAAAATATTTCCAATAGGGTATACTTTACGAAAAGTGTTGAATAGTATAAGCGTAAATGATACAATATAGGTTGAACTGTGAAAACGAAACTGTTTATTCAGTTTTTTTAAAGTATTATAATAGGTCCGGCGAGAATTTATTATAATATTTCCGCTGATTTTTATGCGTCATTCAAGGCTGCCTGGGGTAAGCCATAACACTAAACTTATCATTTACTGATTACAGAATAATACAGGAGTGAAACGAATATGAGCTTTATAACTAAGATATTTGGTACACACAGTGAAAGAGAAATAAAATTAATTATTCCTATTGTAGATCAAATTGAAGCGCTTGAACCTACTATAGTAAATCTTTCCGATGCAGAATTAAGAAATAAAACAATCGAATTTAAAAATAGACTTAAAAACGGCGAAACCTTGGATGATATCATGGTGGAGGCCTATGCAGTAGTAAGAGAAGCAGCAAAAAGAGTTTTAGGGCTCAGACATTTCCGGGTTCAGTTAATGGGTGGTGTTATTCTGCATCAGGGAAGAATTGCAGAAATGAGAACCGGTGAAGGTAAAACTTTAGTTTCAACCCTTCCCGCTTATTTAAATGCCTTAGAGGGCAAGGGTGTTCACATCGTTACCGTTAATGATTACCTGGCAAAACGTGATGCCGAGTGGATGGGAAAAATTCATGAATTTTTAGGACTTAAAGTTGGTGTTATCTTAAATAGTATGGATAACGACGAAAGAAGAGAAGCATATGCCTGCGATATAACCTATGCTACCAATAATGAATTGGGATTTGATTATCTGAGAGATAACATGGTTATTTATAAAGAGCAGCTGGTACAAAGAGGGCTTCATTATGCAATCATCGATGAAGTTGACTCCGTATTAATTGATGAAGCCAGAACTCCGCTTATTATCTCCGGACAAAGCGGTAAATCCACCAGATTATATGAAGCTTGTGATATTTTAGCAAGACAGCTGGTACGTGGTAAAGAAAGTGCTGAATTAACCAAGATGGCAGCATTAATGAAAGAAGAGATCGAAGAAGAAGGCGATTTCATTGTTAATGAAAAAGATAAAAATGTTAACCTTACTGCAGAAGGTGTTGCAAAAGTAGAAAACTTTTTCAAAATTGAAAACCTTGCGGATCCGGAGCACTTAGAGATACAGCATAATATTATATTAGCATTACGAGCTCATAATTTAATGTTCCGTGATAAAGATTATGTTGTTAAAGATGATGAAGTATTAATCGTAGATGAATTTACCGGACGTATCATGCCGGGAAGACGTTATTCCGACGGTCTTCACCAGGCGATAGAAGCAAAGGAAAAAGTAAAGGTAAAAAGGGAAAGCAAAACTCTGGCAACCATTACATTCCAGAACTTCTTTAATAAATACGGTAAGAAGAGCGGTATGACCGGTACTGCTTTAACGGAAGAAAAGGAATTCAGAGATATCTATGGAATGGACGTAATTGAAGTTCCCACGAATTTACCGGTAGCCCGTATTGACAGACAGGATGCGGTTTATAAGACCAAACGCGAGAAGTTAAATGCGGTAATAAATGAAATTATTGAATCTCATAAAAAAGGCCAACCAGTACTGGTAGGTACGATTACAATTGAAGCTTCGGAAGAAATCAGCGAATTGTTAAAGAAAAAAAATATACAGCATAAGGTTTTAAATGCGAAATTTCATGAATTAGAAGCTGAAATCATCGCTGATGCAGGACAGCCAGGCGCTGTAACCATTGCTACCAATATGGCCGGACGTGGTACGGATATTAAATTAGGCGAAGGAGTAGTAGATGCCGGCGGACTTAAGATTATCGGTACGGAACGTCATGAATCCAGACGTATTGATAACCAGTTAAGAGGTCGTGCCGGACGTCAGGGTGACCCCGGTGAATCCCGTTTCTTTATTTCCCTGGAAGATGATTTAATGCGTTTATTTGGTTCCGAACGTTTAATGGGTATGTTCAATTCCTTAGGTTTACCGGAAGGGGAACAGATTGAACATAAGATGTTAAGCAACGCCATTGAGAAAGCTCAGACAAGAATAGAGAATAATAACTTTGGTATCAGAAAGAATTTGTTAGAGTATGACCAGGTTAATAATGACCAGAGAGAAATTATTTATGCCGAAAGAAGAAGAGTTCTTGACGGTGAAAGTATGAGGGATTCCATCTTCAAAATGATAACCGATACGGTGGAAGATTGCGTTAACACCAGTATCAGTGACGATCAGCTGCCGGAAGAATGGGATTTAAATGAATTAAACAATTTATTAATACCTATTATTCCTCTGGAACCGATTGTACAGGATCCTTCCAATTTGAAATATTATAAGAAAAATGAACTGATTCAGAAGTTAAAAGAAGATGCGGTTAGTCTTTATGAAGCAAAAGAAGCAGAATTTCCTGAAAAAGAACATCTCAGGGAAATTGAACGTGTTATTTTATTAAAGGTTATTGATAGAAAATGGATGGATCATATTGACGATATGGACCAATTACGTCAGGGTATTGGTCTGCAGGCATATGGACAAAGAGATCCGCTAGTTGAATTTAAATTTATGGGCTTTGAAATGTTTGATGAAATGACAGATGCAATCCGTGAAGATACGGTTAAAGCTTTGATGCATGTCCGTATTGAACAGAATGTGGAAAGAGAACAGGTTGCCAAAGTAACCGGTACCAATAAAGATGATACGGTACAGCAAGGGCCTGTAAGACGTGTTGGTAAAAAGATTCAACCAAATGATCCTTGTCCATGCGGAAGCGGTAAGAAGTATAAATATTGCTGCGGAAGAAGTTAACCATTGGTGGCATACGTTAAAACCATTTCCATAGGTTATTGCGAAACTAAATTATTGTATTTATAAACCATGTGATTAATACGAATTTCAGAGCTGAATTTTGCTCTAAGGGCAACTGGAGCTATGAAATTCGTATTAATTGTATGGTATATTAAAAACTTTAGAGTTTTGCAATTACCTAACATAAAATAATATATATGAAAGAGGTGAAATAGTGGTTGAATTAGATCAGTTAAAATATAGTCTTAGTACCTACGAACAGCCATTAATTGAAGTGGGGGATTCACTTTGACCTTGCAGGTAAATTAGATCGAATCGACATGATAGAACATATCATGGAGGAACCTAATTTCTGGGATTCTACGGAAAAGTCCGGAGGATATGTCAAGGAATTAAAGAATCTAAAAGATATTGTTGAGGAATATAATGCATTAAAAAGAGATTATGATGACATTGCTACAATGATTGAGATGGGTTACGAAGAAAATGATCCGTCCCTGATTCCAGAGATAGAAGAAATGTTAGATAAATTTAAGGAAGAACTGGATGAGTTGCGTCTGAATACTCTTTTATCCGAAGAATATGACAAATATAATGCCATATTAACCTTACATGCGGGAGCCGGAGGTACGGAAAGTTGTGATTGGGCCAGTATGCTCTGCAGAATGTATCAAAAGTGGGCGGATAAAAAAGGATATACGACAGAAATGCTGGACTTCCTGGATGGAGAAGAAGCAGGACTTAAATCCGTTACCTTACAGATTAACGGCTTGAATGCTTATGGCCATTTAAAATCCGAAAGAGGTGTACACCGTCTGGTTCGTATTTCCCCATTTAATGCGGCAGGAAAAAGACAGACATCCTTTGTATCCTGTGATGTTATGCCTGATATTGAAGAGGACACCGGAATTGAAATCGATGAAGGAGACTTAAGGATTGATACATTCCGTTCCAGTGGTGCGGGTGGACAGCATGTTAACAAAACCTCATCGGCGATTCGAATTACTCATATACCAACCGGTATTGTGGTACAATGTCAGAATGAACGTTCTCAATTTCAAAATAAAGATAAAGCCATGCAGATGTTAAAGGCAAAGCTTTATCTTTTAAAACAGCAGGAAAATCAGGAAAAAGAATCCGGTATCCGGGGTGAAATTAAGGAAATCGGTTGGGGAAGCCAGATCAGATCCTATGTTATGCAGCCTTATACCATGGTAAAGGATCATAGAACCAATGCGGAAGTAGGTAATGCGGCAAGCGTACTGGATGGTAATCTGGATCCGTTTATTAATGAATACTTAAAATGGTTAAGTATAAATAAATAATAAATGATCTAATTAGCGAAGTGTGATAGTTATCACTTTGGCTGAATCACTGATGGATGAAAGAAGGGGTACGAAAGATGGAGATAACAAAAAACGTACAGAAAAATCAAACAAAGCAGGTTATATTTACTTTAGGTGATGAAGAATTCGGATTGGATATCATGATAGTTAATGCGATTGAAAAGTATACCGATTTGATACCGATTCCTAATGCACCATCCTATATCCGGGGAATTATCAATCTTAGAGGGGATGTTATTCCGGTATTTTCTCTGCGCAGGAAGTTTAGCTTAGCAGAGAAAGAAATGGATGATAATACAAAATTGATAATTACAAAATCAAATGGTATATTCCTGGCTTATGAAGTAGATGCGGTAAAAGAAATACTGGAGATATCTGCTGAGAATATCAGTGAAACACCAACCATTGTAAAAAGCATTCACACTTCCTATATCAAGTGTGTGGCAAATATTAACGGCAGGATGATACTTCTGTTAGATCATGACGGAATATTATCATCAAATGAACAGGAAAATATTCAAAGCCTCATGGCCAACCAATAAAGCAAACTCTGCAATTCTGATGTTTAAAGGAAGGCAGCTTTCAGAATCGGACTGAATCTTGTCAATGAATAATTGCAGTGTTTGCTCTTTGAAGAGATTGTCTCTAAAATGAATAGGAGACAATCTCTTTTTGCATCTATTATTAGGGCGAATCCCCTTTGAAATTCTATAATTAATCGAAAAATTTGAATAGTTATGAGAATTTATTCAAAAAAGTAGTTGCAATTAATAGGAAAGTATGTTAATATATCTTCCTGTGAAAGACATGTGTATTCCCTGTACATACATATAAAACCCTAACAAATTTTAGGAAGTAACTCCCCGTTAAATCGGGGCCAAAATATCCGAAAATAAGCACTCAGGAGAGCCAAAGTATGGATGAAAGTAAATATTTCATAGTTAAGAAAAAGGCAGTTCCGGAAGTCCTGCTTAAAGTTGTTGAGGCAAAAAGGCTTCTGGACTCAGAAAAAGTTTTTACGGTACAGGACGCTGCTGATATAGTTGGAATCAGCAGAAGTTCTTTCTATAAGTATAAAGATGACATTTTCCCATTTCATGAGAATGCAAGAGGTAAGACCATAACTTTTATGCTTCAGGTTGATGATAAACCGGGATTATTATCCTGCGTACTAAATTGTGTGGCTAAAAATGAGGCTAATATTTTAACCATTCATCAGAGTATTCCGGTTAATGGTATTGCTTCTTTAACACTTAGCATTGAGATTCCGGGGCATATTAGTGATACTGCGGTTATTTTTGATGAAATAGAAGCTTTGGATGGTATTCATTATTTAAAAATATTAGCGAGAGAGTAATCGGTTTACGACATTTGAAAGAATTTGCAGTCATATTGTATAGAGTGGAATGTCATAGGTTAAAAGGAATGAATTAATTAGATAGATACAATTGCGAAACTAAGCCATTCTATCTGGATACCGTATAATTAATACAGTTTCAGCGCCAAATCCGGCCCGAAAGGCCAATAAAGCCGGAAAAAAGTAATTGTACGGTATATTCAAAAGATTATTTAGTTTTCGCAATTTACTGATTGAGGTATGCAGAAAGGAGATTTTATGGTTAATATAGCAGTATTAGGTTATGGCACAGTAGGATCCGGTGTTGTGGAAGTACTTAACGTAAATGGGGACAGTATAAATAAACGCTGCGGACAAGAGATTAATGTGAAATATATTTTGGATTTAAGGGATTTCCCTGGAGACCCCATTCAAGAGAAAATAGTCCATGATTATAACATAGTTGTAAATGATCCGGAAGTTAAAATAATCGTAGAAGTTATGGGTGGTGTTGAACCTGCTTATACCTTTGTAAAAGAGTCAATCTTAAAAGGTAAGAGCGTATGTACCTCCAATAAAGAATTAGTTGCAAAACATGGCGCCGAACTGTTAGAGCTTTCTAAAACAAAAAAGGTAAACTTCTTATTTGAGGCAAGTGTCGGCGGCGGTATTCCTATTATCCGTCCTTTAAACCAATCCTTAACTGCAGATGAGATTGAAGAAATCACCGGTATTTTAAATGGAACAACTAATTATATATTAACCAAAATGAGTAATGAAGGTTCAGATTTTGATTCTGTATTAAAAGAAGCGCAAATGAAAGGTTATGCAGAGCGTAATCCCCAAGCAGATATAGAAGGCTTTGATACCTGCAGAAAAATAGCAATATTATCTTCCCTGGCATTTGGAATGCAGGTGGATTTTGAAGATATTTATACCGAGGGTATCACCAAAATAACAGATGCTGATATTAAGTATGCAAAAGCAATGGGAGCCAGCATAAAGTTACTTGGTACCAGCAGAAAAGAACAGGACCATGTATATGCCATGGTAGCCCCGATGTTAATCAAACCGACGCACCCTTTATTCAGTGTAAATGATGTATTTAACGGGATATTTGTAAGAGGTAATGTAATCGGTGATGTTATGTTTTATGGCAGTGGTGCTGGTAAATTACCAACAGCCAGTGCGGTGGTGGCAGATGTGGTGGATGCTGCAAAACATATTGGTACCAATATCATGACTCTATGGAGCAGTAAGAAATTAAAATTATCGGACATAAAAAATGCAAAACATAGATTTTTTGTTAGAATAGCAGATAACAGTGATGAAATGAAAGAAAAGGTTGCTTATATCTTTGGTCATGTGGAAGAAGTGAAAGCGCCCGGTGTAGATAACGAATATGCATTTATTACGTTGCAGATGAGTGAAGAAATCTACCGGGAAAAAGCAATAAACATTGATAAGATAATAAGTATCATCCGTGTCATGTTTTAACAGCCGGAGGGTACCGCAGACGGCGGTCTGCAATGGGTGCAAAGTGAAAATAAATTTTCACCTCTGATTTGAAGCGTGCCAGGCACGCAGTTAGTGAGCTAAAGTTGAAAGAAAATATAATTAGTGAAAGGAATGCCAGATACGATTCTTTCAACTATCTATGATGGCAGTACCGCAGACAGGTCTGCAATAGGTGCAAAGTGAAAATAAATTTTCACCTCTGATTTGAAGCGTGCCAGGCACGCAGTTAGGAGTAAAAAATGAAGTACATTATTATACTGGGCGATGGAATGGCGGATGAACCAATTGAAGAATTAGGAGGAAAAACTCCATTAGAATATGCGGTTACACCAACCATGGATCAATTAGCGAAAAAGTCAGAAATCGGATTATGTTATACAATACCCGAGGGAATGAAACCGGGCAGTGATACCGCTAATTTATCCGTGCTTGGATATAACCCCAGACAGTATTATACCGGCCGCTCACCACTGGAAGCATTAAGTATCGGTGTTGATATGAAACCGACGGATATTGCATTAAGGTGTAATATCGTTACCGTATCGGACGATAACCTTCCCTATGAAGAAAAAACCATCATTGATCACAGTTCCAGCGAAATATCAACAGAAGATGCGGCGATTCTGTTGGAAGCGGTCAGGAAGGAATTAGAAAATGACACATATAAGTATTATGTTGGGACGAGCTACAGGCATCTTACCATATGGGATAAGGGGGAAGCAGTGGAATTGGTACCCCCCATGATATCTTAGGTAAGGTAATAGGAACATATTTGCCACAGGATGAATATCTAAAAGATATGATGAAAAAAAGTTATGATATCTTAAATAATCACCCGCTTAATATAGAAAGAGCTGAAAAAGGCTTAAATAAAGCTAATTCCATTTGGTTTTGGGGAGCAGGAACCAGACCGGCCTTAACCTCCTTTGAAGAAAAGTTCCATAAGAAAGGTTCTATGATATCAGCGGTTGACTTATTAAAAGGGATTGCAGCAGGAGCTGATATGAAAGTTGTGGAAGTGGAAGGCGCAGATGGAACGCTTCATACCAATTATGTTGGAAAAGCCATGGCAGGAGTAAAAGAATTACTTGAAAAAAATTGTGATTTTGTATATATTCATATAGAAGCACCTGATGAGATGGGTCATCAGGGCAGTATCCCGAATAAAATAAAAGCAGTAGAGTATTTGGATGATAAGGTTATTAGAGTAGTAAAAGAACAGATGGATTTAAGTAAAGTTCCTTACCGAATGATAATCATGCCGGATCATCCGACCCCCATTCACTGTCGTACCCATACAAGTGATCCTGTACCCTATATGTTCTATGATAGTACTAAGGAGCTTAATAATTCCTGGAACTACAATGAAGCAGAAGCAAGGGAAAGTGGTAATATTGTTAATCGTGGTTATGAAATAATTAATAAATTGTTTGAAGTATAATTCTTACAAAAGTTAATTGTGGCTATTCAGTCTCTACGGTTCAAAAGAACAAATATAAGCAAAATTATCTGTTGGATTAACCTACAGATGCAAGCGAAAATTAATATAGGAGGCAGCGTATGCTTATTGTTAAAAAATTCGGTGGAACATCAGTAGCCGATAAGGAAAGAATTTTTAATGTTGCGGGTAGAATTATTGAAGATTATAAAAAGGGCAACGAGGTGGTGGTTGTATTATCTGCTATGGGAAAACAAACAGATGTCCTGTTAGCCCAGGCGAAGGAGATTAACCCTTATGCATCAAAAAGAGAAATTGATATGCTGTTAACAACGGGAGAACAGATTTCCGTATCTTTAATGGCAATGGCTTTGGATTCCTTAGGAGTACCGGCTGTATCATTAAATGCATTTCAGGTTGCAATGCATACTACATCCGTATATGGCAACGCAAGGCTTAAGAGAATTGATTCCGAACGAATCAGAAATGAACTTGCAAATAAAAAGGTAGTTATTATTACCGGATTCCAAGGTATTAATAAATTTGATGATTATACCACTCTTGGCCGCGGCGGCTCTGATACAACAGCAGTAGCACTTGCTGCAGCTCTAAATGCCGATGCATGTGAAATTTATACCGATGTCGACGGAGTATTTACAGCTGATCCGAGACTTGTACCGAATGCTAAGAAATTAGATGAAATAACCTATGATGAAATGTTAGAGCTTGCTTCTTTAGGTGCAGGAGTATTACACAACAGATCAGTAGAAATGGCAAAAAAATATGGAGTACAGTTAGTCGTACGTTCAAGTTTAAATTTATCAGAAGGAACCGTAGTTAAGGAGGAAGTTAAAATGGAGAAAATGCTTATTAGCGGCGTAGCTGCAGATAAAAATACTGCCCGTATTGCAGTGATTGGATTAGAGGATCAACCTGGAGTAGCTTTTAAATTATTTAATCACCTGGCAAAATATAATATTAATGTAGATATTATTCTTCAATCCGTTGGACGTGACGGTACTAAGGACATCAGCTTTACCGTATCGGAAGACAGTTTAGAGGAAGCTGCCCGAATATTAGAGCGTCACAGACAGGGAAGTTTAAAATGCCAGAAGATTGATGTGGAGAAATCCGTAGCGAAAGTGTCCATCGTTGGTGCCGGTATGATGTCCAACGCCGGTGTAGCTGCCAAAATGTTTGAAGCATTATATGATGTTGGTGTAAACATTAAAATGATTTCAACTTCCGAAATCAGAGTTACAGTATTAATCGATGAAATTTATGTTGAAAAAGCAATGAGAGCGGTTCATGATAAATTCAGCTTAAATTAAGCTTAATATAAAAAGCCGGGACCTTTGGAAATTGATTTTACTTTCGAAGATTCCGGCTTTTAGCTTATAGGTAATGGAATCCTATAAGATAAATAGTCAGCAAGGCAGGATGCACATGACGCGCCAGATGTATATTGTCACTAAAGTAACAGCGTCAGCGCTAGAGTCTGGCAAGCCAGATCTCTTTTATCATTTCTAATGAAAGAGAAAACATTATGAAGATTAATAAAATAAAAAGCAGAAATATCATATTTACTTATAACATTCCGGACGGTTGGGATCTTAATCTTCACCTGATTTTAGGAGATAAGTATAATTACATCATTGATACCGGGTTAGGCTCTCTTAGCATCTTACCGGTAATAAACTACATAAAAGAGGATAAGAAACCAACAATAGTGATTAATACTCATTTTCATTGGGATCATATATGGGGTAACCATATGATGGGTGACTCTATTATAATATCCCATTATTTGTGCAGAGAGCGTATGGATCAAAATTGGGAGGATATGTTACAAAAGAGGTTTCAGTATCTTCATGGTGAAACCAACAAGTATCTTCCCAACCTTACATTTGAGAATGAATTGTATTTTCCTGAAGATGGAATCCGGATTTTATATACACCGGGGCATACCAAAGATTCCATAAGTGTGTTGGACGAAGTTGATAACGTAATAAATGCAGGTGACAATATCGGTGATACAATGGAAGAGTTGATTCCTGGCTTAGAGTGTGAAAAATCTGTATATATGGAAACTTTAAAGAAATATAAAAATCTGGATTTTGAATTTTGTGTATCCGGCCATAATACCATTTTGAAAAAGGAAATATTTGATAAAATATTGGAAATGATTATTGATTAATATTATCATGTAAATATTTCATATATATTTTTTAAAGATGCTATGATATAATGTGTCGTGGTTTGATTAGCGGATCTTATACAGAAATCTAAAGATAAAATATAAGACAGAAATTAAAAGATCGAAATTAAAAGACAATAATTTATAGACAAAAATTCAAAGGAAGAATAAGTATATGAAAACATTTATAAAAGCAATTATGGCAGGTATAGCAATCAGTATTGGGGGAACGATTTATCTGACCTTGGAAAATCATATAGCAGGATCGTTCCTGTTCTCCATAGGGTTATTTACCATTTATACCTTCGGGTTGAATTTATATACGGGTAAAGTATGTTATATCCCCAATGAAAAGCCGAAATTCCTGTTAACCATATTAATTGTTTTATTGGGAAATGCAGTTGGAACCGTGGGAATGGGTTATTTATACCGTGGCACAAAACAGGTAAAGCTGGTGGAACACACTTCTGAACTGGTTCAGTTAAAATTATCGGATACAATCTTCAGTACTTTTATCATGGCTGTATCCTGCGGATTGATGATGTGTATCGCAGTAATCGGTTTTCAGACCATTAAAGACAGCGTGGGAAAACACTTAGCATTAATACTGCCGATTATGGTATTTATATTATCGGGTTATGAGCACAGTATTGCGGACATGTTTTACTTTTCCCTGGCAAATGCCTGGAGCGGAAAAGCTTTTATTTACATAATCGTAATTGCCATTGGTAATATGGCCGGTGGATGCTTATTGCCGATTGCTTCCAGGGTATTGGATCATGATAAGTTAGGATGTCTGCGTGAATAATCCGGTTTAAATCTGATAATCACTGATATCTGTATTCCGGTATTCTTTGGGGTTTAAACCATAAATCTTTTTAAACTGTTTTGAAAAATAGTTAATATCCTTATATCCAAGCTGGTAACTGATTTCATATATTTTCTTATCCGTATATTTAAACAAATATTCCGCCCTGGACATTTTAATCATAGTAATATAATCATTAAAATGAATGTCGGTCTTGGTAAAAAAGGTATTACTTAAATAGGTGTTATTGGTAAAAAATTTGGCGGCCATCACTTTTAGTTTTATATCTGATTCCGGATGCTCCAGGATATAGGCAATGATTTCTTTGAGATTATTATCATGAATAGCAGGATCCAGTTTATTAATAAATTGGATCAGATAGGTTATTTTTCTGATATAAAAGGATTTAAATGAGTCTGAATTGCCCTCGTGTATATAGTCTATTTCTTCAAAATAATGGATGTGGATATAATTTGACAGCCATGGGTATTCGGTATATACCGAAGAGATTATGTTATGGTATAATTTTTTTATCATTAAGTCAGCTTTTATCAAATTGTCTTTCATTGCCTCATAAATATGGTCCAGGGTATTCTGGAATAAAGGAATTAATGATAAATCTTTTTCTTTAAAATAGTTGAGTATTGATTTCTCTTCAGAAACAGGATAGGACCAGATATCTTCTTCTGGTTCGGAGGAGGACAACAGGGCAGCTTTGTTGACAGGAATGGAATCCAGATGTTTTCTGACCCTTTTTAACAGGGGAATCAGTTCTTTTTCACGGGCTGGTTTCACAAGATAATCAAAAGCACCGTAGATGATTCCCTGTCGGGCATATTGAAATTCGCTGTATTCGCTAAGTAAGATAACACAGGGGCACAGATGCTCCTTTTTTATTTCAAAAAGAAGCTGCAAGCCGTCTATAATTGGCATACGAATATCGGTTATTACCAGGTCATAAGTCGATTCACGTAATAAATCCAGGGCAAGACGTCCGTTGTTTGCTTTTCCGAAAATCTCAAAACCGGAGGATTCTCCCCATACATGCATTCGCTTTAATTCCAGTAAAAAGATTTCTCTATCATCTACTATGAGAGTTTTATACATGCTGACCTCTTTTCTGAATACCGAATCATTGATTCTATATCCGTTAATACGCAGTTGAAATTATATTTTATGTAATAAACTTAGTAAGGTCTCTCATTTTAATATATCTTCTTGGTTTAGGGTGAAGTAAGTACATGCACCTTTTCCGACTTCACCGGTAATCCATACTTTTCCGCCAAGGCTCTCTATCATTTTTTTTACAAGGGCAAGGCCTAAACCGCTTCCCTCGTAATCGTCGACAGAATGCATTCTCTGAAACATACCAAAGAGATTTTCTGAAAACTTCATATCAAAACCAACACCATTATCTTTTATAAAAAAATTGGAAGGGAATCTTCGTACCGGAACCCAACGGTAATGACTGCTTCCTCTTTCCCTCTGGTAAATTTAAGAGAGTTGGATAGTATATTGGTAATTACCTGTTCCATCAAAAAACGGTCACTCAATATGATCGGTAGATTACTTTCAAATTGAAGCAGCGCGGTATTGGACGGAGAATAGCTGCCCACAAGCTTTTGAAATACGGATTGGATTATGTTTTTTAAATCCACAGGTTCTTTGATCGGATCCATTTCGGCGTATTTCGTGTAATCAAGAAGTTTATTAATTAACAGCAGGGTATCATTACAGATACTCCTGATATTTTCAATAAGTTCTACACCGTTTTTATCCGTATCGGTCCCATAGTCTTCCAGAAATATTCTGGCATAACCATCGATTGCCCGGATCGGAGCTTTGATCTCGTGGGAGATACTGGAGTTAAAGATTCTCAGATCACTGTTATGATTTGCGGATATATATATTTCATTTTCTGCTTTTTTATTATTTTCAAAAGTTTCTATCTTTCTCACTCCATAACTTGTAATTGATCTTTACCAGCTTTACTGTCTTTGATGTTAAAACTGTTAATAACCGGGTTTTCCCTCTCCTGTAAAGAAATGATAACATAACTCAAATTTGGGTCAAAGGCCAGGCGGATGTCTTCTGCAGAAGGTCTGGATGGTGTTGACGGATGGCTGTGAAAATTTCCGACTAACTGTAAATTATTTTTACGAATCTGGGATATTACCTGAAACTGTTCTTTGATGTCCATAGAAAAGTGTTCCGGGCTTTGGTCCGTATTTTTTAAATAAAAAATGTGGGTGACAGTTTTAATCCCGTCTTCAATAATCCCTGCAAGTAAACCACAGCATTCATTGGGTAATCCCTCAATGCAGTATGTAAATAGAGCTTTAATCTGTTTTTCGCTAAAAATAATCATATAAATTCCCTCGTATCAATAATTATTATTTTATCGTCTTAAATAGAATACTGACGCCAGAGAACAATCCATTAAAGTTCTTATATTTATACCCTGTAATCTTATAGGAATAATATAGTTTAACTATATAATGAGTTCTTCTTTCTGTCAATATTAAATATGTTATTTCGTAAAGTCAATTTCCGTTTGCAAATGCTAAAGATTCTCTGGCCAAAACCTAAAGATAGTCTCATTGTCAGATAAGATTTGACATTTTATAATGAAAAACATAATCAGCTGCATAATAGGCAGAGTACTGTAATTAAGGAGGGTAAGTTATGGATGAACAGGCGTATAAGGAACTGAAAAAAGGCGGTTTCATGAGACAGAAACAGGAAGAAAAATTTTCGCTGCGCCTTAGGGTGGTCGGAGGACAATTAAAAGCCGGACAAATAGCGAAAATAAGTGAAATTGCAGATAAGTATGGACAGGGTTATGTACATATGACTTCCAGGCAGGGAATAGAGATACCGTTTATTGATTTTAAGGATATCAATACAGTGAAAGCTGAATTGGCAGAAGTGGGATTACAGCCAGGTGCCTGCGGCCCCAGGGTAAGAACTATCACGGCGTGTCAGGGAAACGGTATTTGCTTAAGCGGACTTATTGAGACCAGTATTCTTGCAAAGGAGCTGGATGCAAAATATTTTGCAAAAGACCTGCCTCATAAATTTAAAATCGGAATTACCGGATGCAGAAATAACTGTTTAAAAGCAGAAGAAAATGACATAGGTATTAAAGGCGGTATATTACCGGAATGGGAGGAAGAAAACTGCACCTATTGCGGTGTCTGTGAAGCAGTCTGTCCGGCTGATTGTATCCGGGTGAATCAAGAAACGCAAGAGCTGGAGTTTGAGAAGGATAAATGTGTATATTGCGGAAAATGTATAAAATCCTGCCCTATGGATAACTGGACCGGAGCAAGCGGTTATATTACATCTTTTGGAGGTCTGTTCGGTAATACCATAACCACGGGAGAATCTTTAATACCTTTGATAACCGAAAAAGAGACTTTATTCCAGGTAATTGATACGGCAATTGATTTTTTTAAAGAATACGGCAGACAGGGAGAACGTTTTCGCTTTACCATAGACCGGATAGGAATCGATAAACTTAAGGAAAAAATAGAGGAGGTAATAAGTTGAGTACTAGACGACCGGATGGATTTGTAGATATTACCGATGTGGTCTGCCCCATAACTTTTGTAAAAACGAAAGTAGCGCTGGAAGAATTGGAAAAGGGACAGATACTACAGATTAAATTAAATGACGGGGAACCGGTACAGAATGTACCCAGAAGTTTAAAAAATGAGAAGCATAAGATTATAAGCCTGAATAAGAATCAGGACGGCACCTATACCTTAGAAGTAATAAAGGGTGGGATGGCAGATTGAGCTGCTTGAAATATAAGGGTGAAAGGGGTTTGTCATGCAGGATATCAGAGTTCTAATTATTGAAGAATTTAAGTATATAGCAGATTTGAATGTTCTTGAGCTGAAACGGGGAGGTTTCATTGTTGAAAGTCAGTTTGTGAGCAGTGAGGAATCCATGATTTGTGCGCTAAAACAACAATGGGATATTATTTTATCGGATAATTCGACACCTCATTTTAATGCTATCCAGGCTTTATTTACAAGAAATAAAATATCACCCCGTACTCCTTTTATCATAGTTTCAGAAGATGTTTCACCGGAAAGCATAAAGTTGGCCATGAAAAATGGGTGCTGCGCTTACCTTTTAAAAGAAAACCTTCACCAGCTTGCAATTCTGGTCAGAAATATCATAAACAGAAAGGTCTAGTTACCTTTGCGTATAAAATACGCAGGAATGGGAGGAAAATATGAAGTTTACAAATGCACAGCTTGAACGTTATTCAAGGCATATCATCCTTGAAGATATTGGCGTAAAAGGCCAGGAAAAGCTGTTGAACGGAAAAGTACTGATTATTGGAACCGGTGGTTTGGGTGCACCGGCGGCCCTTTACCTGGGAGCTGCCGGTATCGGAACCATCGGTCTGGTTGATGGGGATATCGTTGATTTATCCAATTTACAGCGACAGGTTATCCACAGCAGTAAAGATGTAGGTAAGGCAAAAGTTATCTCAGGAAAAGAAAGTATCAATGCCATTAACCCCGATGTTAATGTTATTACATATCAGGAAAGAGCAACAGCGGATAATATTAAGGATATTATAAAGGATCAGGATTATGATTTTATACTTGACGGAACAGATAATTTTCCTGTTAAATTTTTAATCAATGATGTCTGTGTTATGTTAAAAAAGCCATTTTCTCATGCAGGAATCATAAGATTTCAGGGACAGACCATGACTTATGTGCCGGAGAAAGGTCCTTGTTACCGTTGCGTATTTAAGAATCCACCGCCTCCGGATGCGGTTCCCACATGTCAGCAGGCTGGTGTTTTAGGTGTTATGGGAGGAGTGATCGGTACTATTCAAGCTACGGAAGTTATCAAATATATAACCGGTGTAGGAAACCTTCTGACAGGACAATTACTAACTTATGATGCAAAAAAGATGGAATTCCGAAAAATAAAACTTGCATCCGATAAATCTTGTGCAATCTGTGGTGAGAATCCAACGATACAGGAACTGATTGATTATGAAATAGCTGCCTGCAGTATCACAGACAGAAAAAATCTGGAATAAGGGATGCAACATTTTGGAAGGAATAGAAAGGAGCTTGAAATGACTATTATTTTGAACGGTAAGGAGACCACTTTTGAGGGAGAAATCACTATTGCTGGACTGTTAGGGCAAGGATATGTTGAAATGCAGGAATATGTAACAGTACAGGTAAATGAAGAAATAATTTCACGTGAGGATTATGGAACCTATGTAATTAAAGATAAGGATATTGTAGAATGCCTTTATTACATGGGTGGAGGAAAATAAAGAGAGAATTTAACTATTACCAGGAAAATCTTTATGTATTCACTTATATCAGTTGACACAATTTTATATAAATTCAATAATTGCCTCATAAATTTTAGACCGGATAATTTATACTTATGCAATGTAATTAGAAATGATGGAACTGACTGGACGACCTGAGGTTTTAGAAACAGGATTTAAGTAATGATTCTGTTCTAAAGCCTTTTTTTATATTATAAATAGCTAATACACCGGAGGGAGAAAAGAAAAAATATGAAAATAGGTATTATTGGTGCAATCGAAGAAGAAATCAAACTTCTGATGGAGGAGATAGAAATTCTGTCGGAGGAAACCATAGGAAAAAGAACTTATTATAAAGGCAGCTTATTTGGCAGGCAGATTATTCTTGTTTATTCAAGATGTGGTAAAGTTGCGGCAGCATCCACAGTTACTACCTTAATTCAGCATTATGGAGTGGATTTGGTTTTATTTACCGGTGTCGCAGGAGGCGGAAATTCAGAGAGAAAGATAGGTGATGTTGTCATAGCTAAAAAATTGGTCCAGCATGATATGGACTCAACCGGGATACCGGGGGCTTTAAGATTTGAAATACCATTACTTAAAAAAATTTACTTCGAGACGGAGCCTCCCCTTTTAAAAAAGGCAAAAGAGTCCGCCGAACACTACATTAATCACCAGTTGGAGAAGGAACTCGACCTTAAGCTATTAAAAGAATTTAATATCACGGTGCCAAAGGTAGTGGTGGGCACCATTGCAAGCGGGGATCAGTTTATATCCGATAGAAATAAGATAAATGCATTAAATTCCCAGATAGAGGATCTTCAGTGCGTGGAGATGGAAGGTGCCGCTGTAGCACAGATATGTTACGAATATGGAGTAAGCTTTGTGGTTTTTAGGGTAATTTCAGATAATGCGGATGAAAATGCCCATTATAATATAAAACGGTTTCTGGAAAAAACCGCCGGATATTTTACAAGAGGAATTATTAAACAACTAATAAGTGAGTTAGGTTGATCAATACACCAAAATAGTATTCTTACTATACTAGTAGGAATACATGATAATATTTATTTGTAACCAGGAAAATCTTTATTGATTCCCGCTTGGTAATTGACATTTAAAAAGGTGGACTCTATAATCAACATCATAAATTCGGCCTATTAAATAGGAGAAGGATAAAACTAACCAGACAACTGGAGGTTTTAGAAGCAGATAAGAGTAAGTTAGGTTCTGCGTTCTAAAATCTTCTTTTTTAAAGGAGAATAGGAATGAGCAAAAAAATAGGCAAACACATTGCAATTTACGGGAAAGGCGGTATTGGAAAGTCCACCACGACCTCTAATATCAGTGCGGCTTTAGCGGAAGCAGGTTATAAGGTAATTCAGATCGGTTGTGATCCGAAAAGCGATTCCACCAATACATTAAGGGGAAATAATTACTTACCAACAGTACTTGACAGTCTAAGAGACGGAAAAAAGATACATCTGGAGGATATTTCCGCTGTGGGATATAAAGGAATCCTGTGTATTGAATCAGGCGGACCGGTTCCCGGTGTCGGTTGTGCCGGCCGTGGAATTAATGCAGCGGTATCCCTGCTTCAGGAATTAAACCTTTTCGAGGAATTTAAACCGGACTTTGTGTTATATGACGTACTGGGAGATGTTGTGTGCGGCGGTTTTGCGGTTCCTATCCGGGATGGAATTACCGACAGGGCTTATGTGGTAAGTTCTTCTGATTTTATGGCAATCTATGCCGCTAATAATTTATTTAAAGCAATCAATAAATATGCGCCCTCCGGTGGTGCAAAACTGGGAGGTATCATCGGGAACGGATTATCCGCAGGGTATTCCAAAGCCATTATCAATGACTTTGCCGACCGGACAGGAACCAAAGCAGTCGGGTATGTTCCCCGCTCTTTAGTGGTATCCCAGAGTGAACTGTATGGTAAGACCGTAATAGAAGCGCATCCGGAAGACCCTCACGCGGACATATATAGAAATCTGGCTAAGCATATAGCAGAGAGTGATGAACTGGTGGTTCCGAATCCTATTGCCGTAACCGAATTAAGGGACTGGGCAAAAGAATGGGGAGATAAGATTTATGATCTTGAAACCGGTGTATTGGCAGGAGCAGCAGGTATATAACCCCACGAGCAATAAGCCCGAAGATAACGATTATATGATCTAGGAGGAAGATATGGGACTATTGGATGAAAAAAAGGTTATTTCCAGAGAAAAAAGAGCATCAACCATTACCGCTTATCAGGGAATTAATAAAGTACTCCGGGAAGATTTAAGGGTAACGGAGATACGGCAGAGGATAAGAACCTTTTCCCAGGGAAATCAGGATGAAATTATACATGCACTTGCTTTATTAAGCCATATTAAAGATACACCGGTAATCATACACGGTGCCATTGGATGCAGTGCGGCAGAATTATACTTATATAAAGATAATTCGAATGGCACCTGGTATTCCACGGATTTAAACGAAAGAGATACTATTATGGGCGGCGATGATAAGCTGAGAACAACCATAGAACAGGTATATTACAAATACAGGCCGGAGGTTATATTTGTAGTAGCAACCCCCGTGGTAGCCATTAATAATGACGATATTAATTCCATCATACTGGAACTGGAAGAAGAATTTGATACGAAGATTATCTCTATCTATACGGATGGATTTAAAACAAAAGCAGGAATTAACGGAACGGATATCGTGTTACATAGTCTGGCCAGATATATCGATGAGGACAGTATAACGGAAAAGACATATGAAAGGAAAAATGAAGGGAAAAATAAAGGAAATGAAATAAACAGTAACAATACGGATGATTTTATTAATCTTATCAGTATTACTGAAAATGAAAAATCTATAAAAGAGATTACCAGGCTATTAGAAAAGCTGGAAGTTAAATATAATCTGATTCCACAGTTTGCCACCATAAAAGACATAAAACGTACCAGACTGGCCAAAGCTTCCATAGCCATAGCAGAGGAGGAAGCGGATGTACTGCTTAACGGTTTAAATGAGAAGTTTCAGATACCGGTAATAAGAAGTACGGTTCCCATCGGTTTAAGAGGAACCGGTGAATGGCTCTTAGAGCTCGGCAAAGTAATCGGAGAACAGGATAAAGTGAATGACCTGATTATGGTTGAAGAAGAAAGAGTTAAAAAATATATTAGTAAGAAACCTCTGGCAAGAAAGAAAGTATTTATTGATCTGGAATTATCGGTGGCCGCGGGGCTTGCGGAATTTGTAGAAGAACTGGGCGGTAAGGTAAGCGGTATCTCCGTCAGTCATATTGACAGTTTAAACAAAGAATGGTTAAAGGTTTTACCGGAGGATGTTCTTATTATAGCAGGTGACGGGCAGCCCTTTGAACTGGCCAATCTGTTAAATAAAAATAAACCGGATTTTTACATAGGAGGAACTGAACAGGCCGGGCTTGCAGCAAGCCTTGGAATAATACCAATTACCGTAACGAATAAAATCCTGTACGGCTATGAAGGGGCCATTCAATTGATTCAGGCGATTCTAAAAGTGGAAAAAAGGACTGGTTTCGTAGATTATATGGCTCTAAACTCAAGTATTCCTTACCGGGAATCCTGGTTAAAAAAAAGTGCAAACTGGTATATCAAGCAGGAGGTGAAATAGGATGTCTGGCAGCATAGAAAAAAGCAGATATGGATGTAATCTTCAGGGGGCCCTCCAGACTTTAACAGAAATCAAAGGAGTTGTACCGATCCTGCATACCACGCCTGGCTGCGGAATCCAAAATTACCTTGCAGGGAAAGCAGGAGGCGGCAATACGGGATATTTAAAAGGATATTCCGTTCCTTGCTCCAATGTATATGAAAAACAGGTTATTTTTGGTGGTACCTCCAGATTAAGAGAACAGATTAAAAATACGGTTAAAGTGATCAATGGAAATTTGTATGTTACCATATCCGGCTGTGAAGCAGAAATGGTAGGGGATGATATTGTATCCATGACCCAGGAAATCATTGATCAGGGCGAAAATGCCATTTATTATAAGGCAGCAGGTTTTAGAGGGAACCAGTTTACCGGTTATGTCGGAATTCTGGATGCCCTCCTGAATCAAATATCACATAACACAGACGAAAATAAAATTGAAAAAGGTCTTGTTACTATCTTTGGAATATTGCCGAAACAGGATATCTACTGGCAGGGAAACTTAAAAGAGCTGGAAAGAATTTTAAACAACATTGGACTCAAAGCCAACACTCTGTTTGGATCCGGGCAGGATATCGCACAATGGAAGGATATACCCAAAGCAGAACTTAATGTGGTAGTTTCCAAGTGGGGGTTAAGTGCCGCAAAAAAAGCAGAAGAGAAATTTGGTACACCATATTTGTATGTGAAAGAACCGTTACTGGGGGAGGAAGCGGTTGGGCACTTTCTTTTGGAACTCGGAGAGAAATTAGGAATTGATCCTTTCATAATTAAGACTTATCACGAGAAAGAGAAAGAACATTTTATACATGCTCTGGAACAGATCACAGAATATTATTATGAGTACGGTTTTCAAAAAACGGCAGCCATTGTAGGAGATGAAAGTACGGTGATCCGGTATGCCGCATTTTTGACCAGATATTTGGGAATGGAAGTAGAAATTGCCATTATTACGGATTTTTCAGAGGAAGAAAACAGGGAGGAGGCTATAAAACATCTCGGAAAATATGTGAACCGGGTATATTTTAGCAAGGACAGCAATGAGATTGACGAGATTTTAGAAAACAGTAATGTGGAGCTTCTGTTTGGCAGCGGTCTGGAGAACAGTACTGCAGGGAAATTGGATATTCCTAATTATATCATATCCTATCCGGCCTATGGTAAGGTGATTATAGACAGAAGTGATATTGGATATAGCGGGGCCATAACCCTTTTAGAAGAAGTAAGTAACTTATTAATAAAGAGCTGATTAAAAGAAATAAATAAAAGAAAAGAGGAATTAGTATGGGCAGATTATTTACATCAGAATCAGTAACGGAAGGACATCCGGATAAAATTGCGGACCAGATATCGGATGCTATTCTGGATGCGTTGATTGAACAGGATCCTTATTCCAGAGTTGCGGCAGAAACGACCGTTGCAACCGGTTTGGCTTTAGTGGTGGGAGAAATAACAACAGAGGCTTACGTGGATATCTCTAAGATAGTACGAAATACAATCAGGGATATCGGATATACCAAAAACTCCGGTGGGTTTGATGCGGATTCGATTGCAGTTCTCACCTCCATTGATGAGCAGTCCCCGGATATTGCCCTTGGTGTTGACAAAGCCTTTGAATCCAAGCAGGAGGGAGTAAAAGAAGATTTTGGTACAGGTGCGGGGGATCAGGGAATTATTTTCGGATATGCCACCAACGAATCACCGGAGTATTTACCTCCTGCCATATCCTTTGCCCACAGGCTGGCAAGAAAACTGGCAGAGGTCAGAAAAAACGGCAGACTCAAATATCTAAGGCCTGACGGCAAATCACAGGTTACCGTGGAATTTGACGAAACCGGCAAAGTAGCAAGGATCCATACCATAGTAATCTCCACCCAGCACAGTGAAGAAGTGACTTTGGAGCAGATTAAGGAAGATGTCATTAAATACATAATAAAAGAAGTCATACCGGCGGAGCTGTTAGATGAAAATACGAAGTATTACGTAAATCCTACCGGACGTTTTGTCATCGGCGGTCCACAGGGCGATGCCGGGCTAACCGGAAGAAAAATTATTGTTGATACCTACGGCGGAACCGGAAGACACGGCGGCGGAGCCTTTTCCGGCAAGGATCCCACGAAGGTTGACCGCTCAGCAGCATATGCAGCCAGATGGGTGGCTAAAAATTTAGTCGCCGCCGGAGCAGCAGATAGGCTGGAAGTAGAAATTGCTTATGCCATCGGTGTAGCTAAACCGGTATCCGTTGCTGTAGATACCTTTGGAACAGGTAAAATAAGTGATGATAAGATTGTAGAAATCATTGATAAAATATTTGATTTAAGGCCGGCTGCCATTATAAATGCATTGGATTTAAGAAGACCTATCTATAAACAGACTGCAGCTTACGGGCATTTTGGAAGAACGGATCTTGATCTTCCCTGGGAACGGCTTGATAAAGCTGATGAAATTAAGAAATACCTATAGTACTTAATGGATATGGATGCCGCAGGGAGGCATAAGAACAGGACGGGTGGAAGAAATATTGGATAAAGGATATAAATTGCTGCTGCCGTTATCTTCCGGCCCTTTAAAAATGGCAGAACCGCAGACTGGTCTGCGGCATGCAATGGGTATAAAAATGAAAAATACAAAACAGCTGGTATTAAGTGGTATCATACCAATTCTTATCATCATCGGCTGGTATTACGTAACGAATTATACGAATACTCCAAAAGCTATTTTGCCTAAGATCAGTGCCGTGGGTGCTGCGTTTGTGAAACAGGCTGTAAACGGGCAATTGACCGCCGATGTCAGTGTAAGTGTAAAAAGAGTAATAGAGGGATTTTTCTTTGCTGCCCTGTTAGGAGTTACCATGGGAACCCTTATGGGAATGTCTTTAACGATACGGAGCATATTTATGTTAACCCTAAATACGATCAGGCAGATTCCTATGATGGCCTGGATTCCCATGATTATACTCTGGTGCGGTATTGAGGATTTATCCAAGATTGTAGTAATTGTATTAGGAGCTTTCTTCCCGATTATGGTAAATACCTTAAGTGGTATCACAAGTACACCTCAGGGTTATATCGAAGTAGCAAAGCTTTACCGCTTAAGCAGCTGGAAGATATTCACCAAGGTATATCTGCCCTCCGCCCTTCCTCAGATTTTCGTCGGCTTGAAGCTTGGTCTTGGTATCGCCTGGATGGCGGTGGTCGCCGCAGAATTAATTGCTTCCAGTAAAGGAATCGGTTACCGTATCAGCGATGCCAGAAATTTAATGAAACCGGATATTATGATTGTTGGTATGCTCTTAATCGGCATTATAGGTATCTTAATGGACCGTATCTTAAGTTATATAGCAAAAAAAGTAACACCCTGGGTTGAAGCGAGGAGGGCTTGAAATGGCAGAGGATTTGTTAAAGATCGAGGGGCTTTATAAGCACTTTTTGGTGGATAAAAAGAAAGTGGAAATCTTAAAGAATATTAACCTCACTATAAGAGAGGGTGAATTTATAACCATAGTCGGCCACAGCGGCTGCGGAAAGAGTACTTTGCTTAAGATTATTGCAGGCCTGGTGGATTATGAGATCGGGAGTGTCACCAATAACGGAACAAAGATATCAGGCCCGGATATTGACAGGGGGATGGTATTTCAGGAACACCGGCTGTTACCCTGGTTATCCATACAGGATAATATTAGCTTTGGTTTAACGAATGTATCAAAACAGGAAAAAAACAGAATCGTTACGGATATCATTAATCTGGTAAAACTGGATGGTTTTGAAAATGCATATCCCCACCAGTTATCCGGCGGAATGGCCCAAAGGGCGGCCATAGCCAGAGGACTGGTCACCAACCCCAGAATATTATTACTGGATGAACCGTTCGGAGCCCTGGATGCTTTAACAAGAATCCAGATGCAGAAAGAAATTCTTAAAATATGGGAGAAGGAAAAGACAACCATGATCTTGGTTACTCATGACATCGATGAGGCGGTGTATCTGGGACAGAGAATCGTTGTCATGTCGGCAAGACCGGGGGAGATAAAATCAATTATAGATGTGGATACTGCCGGATCAAAAATCAGGGGTAGTGCGGATTTTGCCTACCTAACAAATAAAGTATACCAGTATTTCTTCGAGGATGAGAAACAGGAACTGGAATACAGTATATAGAATACTGTCTGGGGAGAGACAGTGTTAAGAGGAGGTAATCTATGAGTAATTTAAAAGATCATTTGTACCAGGAACTTTATATCAAAGCCAGGGTAATCGCGAACGGAATATCAAGACAAAGAATAGGAGGAATTTTATGAGAAAGAAACGGAAAATTGTAGCATTAACATTATTATTTGTATTAGTTATGTCCCTGATGGCGGGCTGCAGCAAGAAAGTTACTGATACAAATACTGATATTACCGCCCAGGTCGATTCAAAAACGGAAGAAGGCAGTGAAAGTAAAGTGGAAGATACAAAAGCTGCAGATACGGATTCGTCCGTTGAAACAACGGAAGAAACTACAGTTGATACGGCATCAACAAATGAAACCTCCAATCTTCCAACCGGCCATAAAGCGGATACGGTAAAGATCGGATTTGTGGATGTAACCGGTACCGGAATCAATTCGGATACGTTAGGCCTTGCAAGAGATCAGGGTTTTATTGATGAAGAACTTGGTGCAATCGGGGTGAAAGCAGATTTTGTCCCTATGACAGGCGCAGGTCCGGCTATTAATGAAGCCTTAGCAGGTGGCAGCCTGGATGTCGGTTTTCTTGGAGATGTTCCTGCCATTATCGGCAAATCAGCAGGAATTGATACCCAGTTAATCGTGTTTAACGGGTTAAACAGCGGAGCTTCCCTGGTAGTGCCTAAAGATTCTGATTTTAAAACCGTACAGTACTTAAAAGGGAAAAAGATAGCAACGCAAAAAGGTGCTTTCATGCACAAGGTATTTATCGATATACTGAGTGCAAATGGATTGTCCATTGATGATGTGGAATTCGTCAATCTGAATGCACAGGGTTCGGCAGAAGCACTGGTGTCCGGCAGTGTTGATGCTGCGGTAGTCGGCGGCAGCACCCTGTCCAATTTAATTGAGAAAGGATACGGAAGAGTGCTGGTGGATTACAGGGAACATCCGGAATGGAACTGCGGAGGTTACGGTATTGCCAGAACGGCTTACATTAACGATAATCCGGATATTATAAAAGCGTTATTAAGGGCATTAGTGAAAGCTCAGAAATTAGCGAAATCAGATGATACGGTCATGTTAAAACAGTGGACCACTACCGGAGATACGGAAACTTCTTATGAATACCTGTATCCGAAACATAACAACTATTACAGTATTATAGGTGATGAAAAAGAGATTGCAAGTGGAAAGAATACCATACAGTTTTTATTGGATAATGGATTAATTGAAAATGAATTTAATTTTGAAGAATGGGTCAACAGCAGCTTCTCAGATGCAGCATACAGTGAACTGGGAGAATAAGGACAGGAGGCAGGTAAATGAGTAATTTAAAAGATATTTTATATAAGGAATTAGCACTTAAATCAAAGGTGAATGTAGAAGGGATCAATGTAAAGCCGTCCATTTTTAAAAATCTGGAGCTGGGAACCAAATACCAGGAACAGATTCACGGATTATTTGAGATGGATCATGTAGATCATGTAGGGACTTTATTTCCCTGCAGTTTCACATCTCCCAACGGACTTAATTACAATTTTAACTGGGACCCCAGGTCCGAAGTGTCCCTGGAATTCCGTGACGGTGAGTTCTACTTACTGGATCGGGGCAAGGAGCAGTTCCCCATTAAATTTTTTGAAAGGCCGTATTATTACGGATTAAAGACCTCCGACGGAACTGCAATGTCTCATGTGGCCGGTTTTAATCCTACCGGTACCGTTGGGGTTGCCTATAGTAATGAATGTGCCTTAAAGGACACCGGTCTGGACTGTTTATTCTGCAATGCCAATGCTACTAAGAATACCTATGCGGAAGTCGAAAACATTAAATGGAAAAATCCGAAACAGATCGGGGAGACGGTGGCGGCAGCTTACAAGTATGACAATGGTAAACATGTAAATATTACGGGAGGTTTTATTCCGGAGAGGCGGGAAGTGGATTATTACATCGATGTAGCGGAAGCCATACAGGAACATGTAGGGGCGGAAGACTTCAACGGTACGGCAGTCATCGGTGCACCCAAGGATTTAAGTGTCATTGATAAATATAAGGAAGCCGGTTACCGAACCATTGCCATACAGATTGAAATCTGGGATAAAAACATATTTAAAACCATCTGCCCCGGAAAAGAATCCGAATGCGGCGGCTGGCAGCATTGGGTGGATGCCCTGGAGTATGCCGCAGGCGTATTCGGGAAAGGTAAGGTAAGAACCGGTTTTGTTTCCGGAATTGAACCAAAGGAGAAGATTTTAGAGGGGGTGGAATATTTTGCCGGTAAAGGAATCTTAAGTCTTACCAATGCCTGGAATCCCAACCCGGGTTCGAAGCTGGAAGGCCACAGGACTCCTTATCCGGAATGGCATCTAGACTTAGCCCAAAAGACTTATAAGATTTTCAAACAGGCTGGCTTTACCTTCGAGGAATACTTTGATGTATCCCCTTCTGCCGACTTTTTAGTCCATGATATTTTTCGGATTGAAGAAGAAAGGCTGCCGGTATTTAACAAATAAAGATTGTAAAGGAATGAGTTAATTGGAGCAAATTATACATAACCACCTGGGAGAGGGAAAGATAAGCGTATTCTGGGCTAAAGCAATAGCAGATATCTCTGCTTCTTGTATGACCTTTATGGTTTTCAGATGAATATTAAGAAGATACGGAAAGCAAAGGTTAATTCCAGGATTTACGGATAGTTTGCTTCAAGACTGCATAATGCAAGAGGGGTGGTAACCTAACACCGGCCCCACTTGTATTGTTTTCAGAGCATATACTCAAAATAATTCATTACCGACATTTCTTGAAATCCAAAAGATTTATATAAATTCAAAGCATTTCTGTTTTTACTTTCCACATCCAGCTGGATATCATCAATACCCTTACTTTTAATAATATCCATAACGGCCCGGAAAGCAGCTTTACCGTATCCGTTTCTTCTAAACTCCGGCAGTATTCCAAAGCCATAAATAAAAGCAGAATTCTCTCCGTATTCTACATAAATTTTGCCGATGGAAGAATCCTTAAGTCGAACCAGATACATACCATCTGTTAACATGGATTCGTCCATAGCAAGAATTTCACTTTCTTCCGTAGTGCCAAAGTAGATGGCATTCTGTCTGCTTATTTCCTTAATATCGGATTTTTCTACTGTTTTTAATTGGATAGCCGGATGCCCGCAAGGGGGTAATTCAGAAATATTATGAGCATAATATTTCATACGGTATTCGGAAAAACCGTAAATACCTGATATATGCTGAATGAATGCTTTGCCCGATTCCGAGTTTTCATCCGTTAATAATAAGAGCTTTTCAGGATTATCCCTTTTTAACTCAGAAAGGGCCAGGGAAAAGAGTTTTGTAAACAAACCTCTTCTCCTCCATTCAGGGTGAGTCATGCCGTTTAGTTCCGGTACATTTCCACCAAACATACAAATTCCAAGATAAGAAACCAATACCCCGTTGGCATAATATAAAAATTCCGTTATTTTTTTTATACCCTTCTCAGCGTGTTTCGGTACAGACAGTTTATAATCTAATTCCAGTTTTAAATTCACAGGGTCATAAGTAAAACAAACTTCCTGCAGTTTTTTAATATCTTCACAATCTTTGGGGGTCAGAAATTCTTTTAATATAATAAATTGATCTTGTTCTATCTGATTCATTGTAACCTGCTTTCTTTTTTATCGCTATAATTAACTTCTTTCATTATAAGACCAGTAAAAGTATGTGTCAATTTATTATTACCGTCAGAATCCGTGTAGGTTGTTCCGGTAGCCGCTGGGGGTGACACCGCAATGCTTAAGAAAGACCTTTGTAAAATAATTCTGGTCGGAAAATCCGCAGGTCTGTGCAATTATTTTCATAGATAAAGAATCATTTTGAAGTAATGCTTTGGCCTGGTCAATTCTTATACCGGTGAGATAGTCCATAACGGATATCCCATAGTTCGTTTTAAAAGTAGAAGTCAGGGTTGTCTTACTGCAATAAAATTCTTTACACAGATTCTCCAGTGTAATTTTCGATGCGTAATTCCGATTTAAATATTTTTTTATTCGGGAAGATAAATCCTTATCGGCAGGTTTCCAGCCGTTATGGAAAGTTATGTAGGATGCACATATTTTCATGATGGAAATACAGGATACTATCTTATCTTTAGAACTGATCGGGATATGGTGAATGGCTTCTTTCAGCTGTTCTTTATCAGTAATGCAGGTAAGCCCTTTGGAATACACATAATCCGTACTTTCTAAACTGTTATCAATGGTTTGCCCCATCATCAGATAGCCGGACAGCACTCCAAAATGGTATAGTGGTGATACTGCTTCATATAAACCAAATCGGCACTGGTAAATATAGGTCTGACCTGTTTTTTTAACCTCTTCAAATGCCTTAAAATCATATTCCAGACAGCTGTTTTTTCCCTCTTTACTTTTTTGAATACAAGTACAAAAATAGCCTAATTCCTTTGGATAAGCGCATATTTCATGCTGTTCCGTATCATAAACGGATATTCTGAAACCTGAGATTGTATGCAGTTCTTTTAATACAGAGAATAAACTGATTTGTTCTTCCATAAATCACCTTTTTAGTATAATTGATAAAAGCGTAAGATATTACTAATTATTATACGATTATTTAGAGATTTTGCAAATAAAATTTCATATAATCAAAATAGAGGATATTCGGGTAAATGCAAAACTATATAGTTTTTTGAATATATCATACAATTAAAACAATTTTAGAACTTAAAAAGAAAGGGATTTACCCCGACAATTTATGGAAATAATATAACCAAATAGGAGGAGGTTATCATGTTAAGAGAGGAATATTGCGCAAAAATTCAAGAAGCTATTGAAATAATGGATTTTGATGGAAATTATATAAAACATGAACGGAATGGAAACGGACACATCAATGACACCTTTCTGGTATGGTTTCAAAAGGAAAACGGAGATTACATAAAGTACATCTTACAGAGAATGAACCATGAGATATTTAAAAATCCGGAACAATTAATGGAGAATATCTGCAGTGTCACCTCATTTTTAAAAGAAAAAATCAAAGAAAGAAACGGGGATATTCACCGGGAAACCATGAATGTTATTCCTACTAAAACGGGAGCACCTTTTTTTATTGACAGCATCGGTTGTTATTGGCGGGCTTATGAATATATAACCGAGGCGGTAAGTTATGAGCAGGTGGAGAGACCGGAAGATTTCTACCAGTGTGCATATACCTTTGGGGCATTTCAAAATCAGTTGTCTGATTATGATGCGGGAAAACTCCATGAAACCATCCCGGATTTCCATAACACACCCCTTCGTTTTAAGACATTTTCAGAAGCGGTAGAAAAGGATATCTGCGGCAGGGCAAAGGAAGTTTCTTACGAAATTGATTTCATAAGAAATCGGGAGCAGGATATGAACGTATGTCTTAATCTGTTAAGAAAAGGGGAATTACCCCTTCGGGTAACCCATAATGATACTAAATTAAATAATATCATGATGGATATTAATACGGGAAAAGGTATCTGTGTGGTTGATCTGGACACGGTTATGCCCGGGCTTTCTTTATATGATTTCGGCGACTCCATCCGTTTCGGGGCTAATAATGCAGCCGAGGATGAACGGGATTTATCCAAGGTATCACTCAATTTATCATTGTTTGAGTTATATACCTCAGGGTTTTTAAAAGGCTGTAATAAAAGCCTGACGGAAAAAGAAATCGAAATGCTTCCCATGGGTGCAAAACTAATGACCTTGGAGTGCGGTATGCGGTTTTTAACGGATTATCTGAGTGGAGATACGTATTTTCGCATTCACCGTGAGGGACATAATCTTGACCGCTGCAGAACCCAGCTAAAGCTGGTGGAAGATATGGAGAAAAAGTGGGCAGAGATGGAAAACATAGTGAATCAAATACAGGATAAAAGCAGCTTATAAATAGAACTGATTATATAGAAATGCTATAATTACTTTTGGGATTGAAACCGGCTCGTGCCGCTTACTATTTAATCATATGTCATAAGGACAGTCATTTGATTAAATAGTAGGCGGCACTATTTTTTAAGGATTCATTTAGAGTTATAATCCATGGTAATATGGTCGCTGTACATGCAGTAACACTTGATTTTACTGAATTTGGATGATATGATGTAATGTATGGTTTTGTGTTAAGAAAATGTTTAGAACTAAAGGAGTACAACATGGATATTTTAAAGCAATTAAGGGATGAACTGGGAATTAGATTGGAACAGGTAGAAGCAACAGTCAAATTGATTGACGAGGGTAATACCATACCTTTTATCGCCCGCTACCGTAAAGAAGTTACAGGCTCCTTAAATGATGAGGTTTTAAGAAATCTGCACGAAAGACTTTTATATCTTCGGAATCTGGAAGAGAAAAAGGCCAGTGTTCTGTCCAGCATAGAGGAACAAGGAAAATTAACGGAGGAATTAAGGGAACAAATATTAGCTGCCACTACTTTAGTGGTGGTGGAAGACTTATACCGCCCATACCGTCCGAAGAGAAGAACCAGGGCAACCATTGCCAAAGAAAAAGGCTTGGAACCTTTAGCCAATATTATTCTGTTACAGATGACGAACCAGCCCGTTGAAAAAGAAGCGGAACGTTTTCTGGATCCGGAAAAGGATGTTAATACCGTGGAAGAGGCTATAACAGGTGCAATGGATATTATTGCAGAGAATATTTCCGATGAAGCAGATTACCGAATCTATATCCGTAAGGTAACCTTCGAGGAAGGTTTCATTACCAGTACGGCGAAAGATGATACTCTTGAGAGCGTTTATGAGATGTATTATAACTTTGAGGAAAAGCTTACAAAACTGGCTGGACACAGGGTACTGGCCCTTAACAGGGGAGAAAATGAGAAGATATTAACGGTTAAGATTACGGCTCCCGAAGATAGAATATTACAATATCTTCAGACTAAGACCATAAAAAGAGAGAATCCTTATACTACGGATATCCTAATCAATGTAATCGAGGACAGTTACAAACGCCTTATCGCTCCTGCCATTGAACGTGAGATAAGAAACGACCTGACGGAAAAGGCGGAGGACGGAGCTATTAAGGTATTTGGTAAGAACTTAGAACAGCTTCTGATGCAGCCGCCTATTGTGGGACAGGTTGTACTTGGCTGGGATCCGGCCTTTCGTACCGGCTGTAAATTAGCTGTGGTAGACGGCACAGGTAAAGTACTGGATACAATCGTAATTTATCCAACCGCCCCTCAGAATAAAGTGGAAGAATCTAAAAAAATTGTAGCAGGATTCATTAAGAAATACGGCATCACTCTCATTTCCGTCGGCAACGGCACCGCATCCAGGGAATCGGAAATGGTTATTGTAGATATGTTAAAAGAAATTAACAGTAATGTGCAATATATTATTGTCAATGAAGCTGGTGCTTCCGTATATTCCGCAAGTAAACTTGCTACGGAGGAATTCCCTAATTATGATGTGGGACAGCGTAGTGCGGTATCCATAGCAAGAAGATTACAGGATCCGTTGGCGGAGTTGGTTAAGATAGATCCCAAATCCATTGGTGTAGGGCAATATCAGCATGATATGAACCAGAAGAAGTTATCGGAAGCTTTAACCGGTGTTGTAGAAGATTGTGTGAACAAAGTCGGAGTTGACTTAAATACTGCTTCCGCATCCCTGTTAGAATATATATCAGGTATTACCAAAACCATCGCTAAAAATATCGTAACCTACCGCGAGGAAAACGGAAGATTTACCGATCGTAACCAGCTCCTTAAGGTGGCCAAACTGGGGCCGAAGGCCTTTGAACAGTGTGCCGGTTTCATGAGAATACTGGATGGTAAAAATCCTCTGGATGCAACCAGCGTCCATCCGGAATCTTATGAAGCTGCCAAAAACCTGCTTGAAAAACTATCTTATACTACCAATGATATTAAGGCCGGTAAATTAAGCGAATTAGGAAAACAGATTAAAGATAAAAAGGCTATGGCGAAAGAATTAGGAATCGGTGAGATTACCCTTACGGATATTATTAAGGAACTGGAGAAACCGGGAAGAGATCCCCGTGATGAGATGCCAAAACCGATTCTCCGCACCGACGTATTGGATATGAAAGACCTTACGGAGGGTATGATATTAAAGGGAACAGTTCGTAATGTCATCGATTTTGGTGCCTTTGTAGATATTGGGGTGCACCAGGACGGACTGGTTCATATCTCCCAGCTTACCAACAAGAAGTTTATAAAACACCCGCTGGAAGTAGTCAGTGTGGGAGATATTGTGGAAGTCAAAGTGATGAGTGTGGACGTGGCTAAGAAACGGATACAGCTGACCATGATATTGTAATTTAAATTAAGAATTTCATATTATTTTAGGTAAAATCCTTTGCTGTCTGTTAATGACAGCAAAGGATTTTTTATGGATTGTAAGGGGAGATCAGCAGTGTTATAGCTGCTATTATTAACATCTGAAAAAATAGAAGGAATTTGATAATTAAAATATGTATGCCGTCATATTCTAAATCTTCTACTTGGATATTGTTTTATATTGCGGTGAAAAGCCCTATTTCTCAGGATTTTTATCTTGTGAAATATCAGAAGCTGCATTATAATCTTAAGGAACTGTTAAAAATTTACATATAATTGTTTCAGGACAGGAAAGAATACCAATTATTAAATTGGTTTCATACTTTCTGATAAAGGGGGCAAAGTATGTCGAAACAAACTGCACCTACACTGGTAACTTTCAGTATGCTGATAATCCTTATGAGCATTGTGATCTTGGTAGGAAATCTGAAAACAAAAGATGAAATAAGCGTTCCATCCATTACCAACAAAGGAAGTTTAATACAGGAAGAAAAGAACAATATAACAGAAAAAACCGTTCTTACCGTATTAGAAAACAGCTTAAACCAATTAGAAAGCCAAAAGAATATGGCAGGTAATGAATACGCTACCTACATAAGTCAACTTGAAAATTATTTTAAAAACTCGAATGTGAACTTAGAAGAGAGTGAATTAACAGAGGTTGCCAATAAGATAGCACAGCTTTTGGCATTGATGAAACTGGAACAAAAAAATGATTTTACCAAGATGTCATTTGACGGCAGGGAACTGGCTCTTCGTATATCCTCCGAGATCTATCATATATGCGGACTGAAATTATCCGTTAGTACACAGGGCAATATAATGGAGGTACAAGATTCGTCAGGTAAAATCATTTATGAAACTGAAAAAAATGCACAACAGCCGGAATTTCAATGGAATACCTTAATCATTTCCGTGACATTTATATTTTATTACTGTTTATCAATATAATGATTGCGAAAAAGTATCAACTATTTTTGAAGGATGGGACCTACAATGGATTTAATGAAGAAGGATACGCCCAATAAGTACTTATTGTTTGTGGATCTGTGCTGTATTGTAATCTCCTTCCTGCTGGCTACATGGATACGGTACGGTAACATAACACGATACTGGTACAATAACGTATACAGCTTTGCATCGGTTTATGTGCTTTTATTATATACGGCCATTTATTATTTTTATGATAGTTACAGCAGATTATTTAAAAGAGGATACTGGGAAGAAATGATAGTCGTTATTAAGATAAACTGTATCCTGGCAGTTACCTCCACTGCGGTTATCTTTATCTTTCAAGAGGGTACGACGTATTCCAGGTTATTTTTTTTCTGTTTTTTCCTGTTAAATATTCTGATTATGTATATAGCCAGACAATACTATAAAATCATACTTCTGGCATTTTATAAAAAAAGTTCCTCCAGCAAGAAAATAATGATTATAACTACCTCGAATCAGGTGAAAGAAGTGTTAAGCCGAATAAAGAGGGAAAATGACTGGGAGTATCAGGTTACGTATTTAACGATTCTGGATAAACATATGGTTGGTGAAGTTATTGATGGGATTGAAGTAAAAGCCGACTTTATCGATATGTTTGAAGTTGCCAAACATCAGGTATTGGATGAAGTATTTATCCATATCCCAAATGATTTCCCATTTAATTTAAATCTGGAGGAAACCATACTGGAATTTGAAAATATGGGAATTACGGCTAATTTAAGTATTAATACTTTTGGACTAAAGATTCATGAAAAGATTATTCAGGAAATAAGCGGTTATCATGTCCTGACATTCAGTTCTAAATTATTTGATGAAAGCCAGCTGCAGCTTAAACGTATCTTAGATATTATCGGCGGGTTGGTAGGCTGTATTTTAACTGTTATTTTAACCATATTTATTGCACCTGCCATTATGATTGAATCGCCGGGACCTGTTTTCTTTTCCCAGATAAGAGTGGGTAAAAACGGCAGACGCTTTCGGATCTATAAATTCCGTTCCATGTATGTGGATGCGGAAGCCAGAAAGCAGGAGCTTTTCGCGCAAAATGAAATGAACGGATTCATGTTTAAAATAAAAAATGATCCCAGAATCACCAAAGTGGGCAATTTCTTACGTAAAACCAGTCTGGATGAATTTCCTCAATTCCTAAATATCTTAAAAGGAGATATGAGTTTGGTAGGAACCAGGCCGCCCACGGAAGATGAATTTCTTCAATATGAAGGAAGACATAAGAGGCGTCTTGCCCTAAAATCCGGTTTAACCGGATTATGGCAGGTAAGCGGAAGAAGTGATATAGCCGACTTTGAAGAAGTGGTAAAACTGGATTTGGAATATATTGACAACTGGTCTATTCTTATCGATATAAAGATATTGTTTAAAACATTATGGGTTGTTTTATTCGGAAGAGGATCGAGGTAGGAGTGAAAAAGGCTTGAATCAATTAATTGACATACATAGCCATATACTGCCCCAGGTGGATAATGGTTCGGTCAGTATGGAACAGACAAAAAACATGCTGAAAATAGCTTACGAAGAAGGAATTACATATATTATAGCGACACCTCATTACAGCGTGGGCTGCAGAAATGCCGATAAGGAAGAACTTTATAATAAACTTAAGGCAGTACAGGCAGAAGCAGAAAAAATTGATGAGAATTTTACCATAGATATTGGTAATGAAGTTTTTTACAGTGAAGATATTATAGAACACTTAAGAAAGGAGAAGGCACTTACACTTGCAGGTACCAGATATGTTCTTGTGAAATTTGCCGGAACGGATACCTATGAAACCATAAAAACCGGAATTCACCGTTTGCTGATATACGGTTATTTTCCGATTCTTGCCCATGTAGAAAGGTATGACTGTTTGTACCGCAACTATGAGGGTATTTATGACTTAATCCATCTTGGGTGTTATATGCAGATGAACATAGCCAGTTTCAACAGGAAAATAACAGATAAAAGAATGGCATTTTGTATGAATTTAATTAAATATGACCTGGTGCATATTATAAGCACGGATTCCCATTCTGATTATAACAGGGCTCCCAGGATGTCGGAAGGCCTTAACAGGATCCGTAAAAAATGCGGAGATCAGGTGATTAACCAATTATTGATAGAAAATACAAAAAAGCTTATTCATAATGTGAAAATATAACAAAGGAATTATTTCTGAATGGCCATATGGCATATATACGGCTTAGAAAAACGAAAGGTATGTGTGATAAATGGAGAAGGAAAGTAGAGACGAAATTGAAATTGATTTAAAAGAATTATTTTTTGTTTTAATCGATAAAGTTTGGATTATTGTTTTTGCCGGAATTATATGTGCATTGTCAGCCGGGATATTTACCAAGATCTTATTAAAACCCGTCTATGAGTCAACTACTAAGATATATGTTATTAACAGGCAGGACACAGAGAAATTCACCACATATTCCGACCTGCAGACCGGCACCCAGCTTACCAGGGATTATCAGGTACTGGTTAAGAGCAGACCGGTAACGGAACAGGTAATCAGTGATCTGAGCCTTAATATGACCCATGAAGAGTTAAGTAATGCAATCACGGTAAATACTCCCACCGATACGCGTATCCTGGAGATAACGGTAAAATACAGTGACCCTTACATAGCTAAAAAATTAGCGGATTCCATCGGTGAAGTATCCTCCCAACGTATGGTATCCATTATGGAGATGGAAAAAGCCAATATTGTAGAACCGGGTAATATACCAACCGGGCCCTCCTCCCCTAACTTTTTAAATAATGTGTTAATCGGCGGAGCAGCCGGAATAATTCTTTCTATTTTTGTTATACTTCTTATTTATCTGTTAGATGATACCATTAAAAAAAGTGAGGATATTGAAAAGTATTTGGGGCTTACGACGCTTGGGACCATTCCCATTGAAGAGAGTATTGTCGAATCCAAAAAAGTCAGGGCAGCACTGAAAAGGGCTTATAAAAAGGGGTATAAGGGAGGTATAAGCAATGCAAGTTATTAATTTTGAACGTACTACTAATTTCAATTTCAGCAGCAATGAAGCCTACAATACCTTAAGAACCAATATTTTATTCTGCGGTAAAAGCGTGAAAACCATTTGTATTACCAGCTGTACACCCAATGAAGGCAAAACGGTGGTATCCTTTCAGCTGGCTACTTCCATAGCGGAAGGCGGTAAAAAAGTACTGTTTATTGATGCGGATTTAAGAAAGTCGGTTCTGATTGGGCGGTTAAAGCTGGATAAAGCTACCAACGGATTATCTGAGTATCTGTCCGGAATGAATCAATTAGAGGAAATTATATACCATACGAATATCGAGAATCTGGATGTGGTATTTACCGGACCAACCCCGCCGAACCCTGCGGATCTTCTGGGAAGTGATATGTTTAAGGAGTTAGTCGAATCACAACGTGAAATATATGATTATGTCATTATCGACACACCACCCCTGGGTCTTGTGATTGACAGTGCCAATGTGGCAGAATTCTGCGATGGGGTTATTATAGTGATACAGGCCAAGGCAACCAGTTATAAATTTGTACAGAAAGTAGTAAAGCAGCTGGAGAAAGGTAACTGCCGCATTCTCGGTGCGGTATTAAATAAAGTAGGATTAAAACATAACCGGCATTATGGAACATATTACGGATCTTATTATGGAAGTTATTATGGGAAATAGGTTGGTTTAATAGTTATGGCAGTATCGCAGGCCAACCTGCGGTATGTTTTAGGGAGTAAGTATGAAAAAGTTTATGATTGTGTCCGGTATAGGGATATTTCTGTTACTTAGTATATTAGTCCGGTTACTGGCAGCGGAAGATAAAACCGGTCCGATAATTACCTATGCGGAGAATTCCGCTGTTTATACGGAAGATGAACCGGAGGATACCTTACTGAAACATGTTTCTGCAAAGGATGCAGAGGATGGCGATGTCACAAACACCGTTATGGTTGAGAATATTCTGCCTATGTTAGACAGTTTTACAGCAAAGATAACTTATGTTGCTAAAGATTCCAATAATAATATTACCAAGAAAGAGGTGATAGTGCCGTACAAGCCAAAAACCGCCGGCCAGGGGAATAAAATAACCTCTGTAACGGATTCGAAAGCGAATGGGGAGAATACGGCCGGTAAAGAAGCAGATACGAAAGTTTTATCGGAAGGAACTGCGGCAAATGCACCTGAGGATTCCCAGGGAGTGGAAACAACAGAGGCTGCTCAGAGAACCGGAGTAACGGCGGGAGCCGGTAATGTCAAGGGTATGAACCCCTCCGAGGTAACAGGCAATCCGGTAACAACAGGTTCTGCTTTAAATCAAATAAAAATATCTGCTTCCGTAAAGTATCCGTCCCTGATATTAAAAACCCACGAAGTTAAGTTGAAGAGGGGAGAGAGGTTTGACGCCCTGTCCTATGTGGATAAGATAGTGGATGATAAAGATAACAATAATTCCTTGTTTCAAAGAATTCATATTATAGGGTACTTTGATATGGATAAGGCCGGTGATTATGTACTGTTATATTATGCAATTGATTCCGATAATAATGAATCCGGTAAAGAATATCTGTGGCTTGATGTGAGATAGTAATGATTGCCCTCTAGAAAGTAAATACAAAGGAGTGGATATGGAAGGATATATTGATATACATAGTCATATTTTACCGGGACTAGACGATGGAGCTGAAAGTATGGAACAGACCATCAATATGTTTAAAATCGCATACGAAGAAGGAATCAGAACCATAATAGCGACTCCGCATTTTTACACGGGTGGTAAAATACCATCCTTGCCTGAGCTCATAGATTGCCGGAACAGGGTAACGGAAGAACTGAATAAATCTTTGCCAGAGATGATTTTGAATCTGGGAGGTGAGATTTATTACAGCCATGAATGTATCAAACTTTTAAAAAATAAGCAGATACCTGCCTTGGCAGATTCAAGATACCTCCTGGTGGAATTTTCGGTTATGGCAGATTATCCATATATGAAAAAAGCAGTTCAGGAAATTCTGATAAACGGTTATATCCCAATCCTTGCCCATATAGAACGTTATGATAATCTGGTCAAAGATTTAGAGCAGGTTCAGGAAGTAATTCATATGGGTGCATATGTTCAGATAAATGCACAAAGTATTATAGGGGATAACGGTTTTACTTATAAAAGGATAACCAGAAAGTTATTAAAAAACAATCTGGTTCATATTATCGCTACGGATTCCCATAGTGATGAAGAAAAATCACCCAGATTAAAGAAGTGTGCCGCTTATCTAACTAAAAAATACGGAGAAGCATATACCAATGAACTATTACGGGAAAACCAGAAGAAAATAATCCGTAATCAATACATATAATATGAAAATATAGCTTTAATGAAAATAAGACGTGTAAGGAAATGTCGATAAAGATGACTTTATAAACTTTTAAAACCAATCAGAAACTATGCCGTTATATTATTGATTAATCGTGTATAATATAAAAATTTCTGCGATAAGAATTGGATCATTATGCAAAGTTTCACTTGCTTCTAAAAATGAACTGTTTTATACTTTTAGGAGCTGGTAAATATTTACAATAAAATCAGGCGGAGGTGCAGTGTTGAAAAGAAAATATTCAAGAATAACAGCGTATATCGTGATGTTAGTAATGATAATAGCCGGAATATCAATGAATACCGGTATAGTATCTGCGAAAGAATCAGCTAAGATTAACTTAAGTAAAACATCGGTAACGATTACAGCAGGGGCCAGTACTACGTTAAAAGCAAAGGATCAAAACGGTAAAGCAGTAGCCGTTAAGTGGACCAGTAGTAATACCTACATAGCGAAGGTATCAACAAAAGGAGTTGTTACTGCTTTCAATAAAGGCAGTGTTACCATTACCGCAACTGGTAAAATTCAAGGGAAAGAATATAAAGCGGTATGTACCGTAAAAGTTAATCCTTCTGTAAAAGTATCCTCCATTACCATGAAAAAAGCCCAGGAAATGATAATTGGCGATAAGATCTGGGCAGAGGAAGTAGTCCTACCTAAGAACGCCGCCAATAAAACGCTTAAATTTACTACATCCAATAAGAAAGTAGTGTCTGTTTCAGCTTTAGGCGAAATAAAAGCAGTCGCTCCGGGTACTGCAACCATAACGGCAGCAGCAATGGACGGCAGTAAAAAGAGTGCCAAAATGAAAGTAACCGTTCTTAACAATCTTTCTTTAACAAGTAAGGATGTAATAGACGGAAAAATAACGGTTTCCGGTCAGGTATACGGAAATGTATCCATTGATAATTCAGTAGGGGAGGCTCAGATTAATTTTAATAAATTAAGAATTGCCGGAACCTTAAATCTTGAGAATAATGCAGGGTATGCTTTAAATTTAAATGAATGTGATATTAAGAATGTTAATGTGAAAGATCTGTCAAAACAGCCACAGACCAGGTTAAGTTACGGCTTATCTCTTGCAGATGAGATTAAAATCCCGGTAATTAATGTAACAGGCAATACGAAAATCAACATTATAATTACGGAAACTTCCATAAAAATCATACAGGGTGACGGAAGTGAAGTACAGGAAATTAAACTGGATGCAAAAGACACAGGAAATATCAGCTTATCTTTGGAAGGGTATAAGGGTGCTCTTTTCGTATCCGCAGCCTCAAATGCCAAGGTAGATATTAACATGAAAGCTTGTGAGATTACCAGTCTGTCTGCTCAGGGTACTACGGGTCAGAGTCTGGCCCTGAATGATGCAGGAACGACCGAAGCAGAGAAATCTACAGTTGGAAGTTTAACAGTAACAGGTCAGTTAGCAGCAGTTGTTAATGTAACCGCTGCAACTCTTAATATTGACGCTGCTTCTAATGGAGCTTCCGTAACCTGTAATAAACCGGTTACAACGATTAATAATGCCGGTCAGGGCAGCAGCATTATAGTTACCTCCACGGTAGGTAATATCGTATCTACCGGTAATAATACAACGGTTCATGTTACAGATAGCGGTACGGTAGGTACTGTTTTATCCCAAGGCAATCAGTCAACCATAACCGGTGACGGTACCGTTACTAACGTTAAAATTGAAGGTAATAATAACAGTGTTGATGTACCCGGTGCAACTGTAGAAGTGGGAGATAATTCAAACGGTACCGTCGTTGACGGGAAAGACGTTGAACCCGGAGGAACCCATGAAATACCACAACCCAGTAATCCATCCTCCGGTGGCGGCGGTGGCGGCGGCTCCGGTAGCAAAACTGTAAAAGAAACAGTTTATGCATCTGACGCCAAATCCGGTCCAGCTACCGTTAAGGTAGAGGGAGTAACGATTACGATTAATAACCTGGCAAATATATTTAAGTTTGAAGTTGAACCTATTAATTTTGATTTCCCTTATCCAAAAGACAATTATATTATTGTTGTAAAAGCAGTTAATGGGGAAGGGTATAATCCAATTCAAATCAAAAACAAAGACGGTTCTGCAGCTACTTCCGTATATTATATTAAGGTGGACAGTGATGCCGGTACGGTTACCGTAAAAGGTAATACAACATCCAGGATTACCGTTCGTATAGGTGGTAAGAGGATAGAACCAACGAAGGTTTATGAATAAATAAAAAATACATGAGATATAGAAACCGGATAGTGTAGATAGAAAGTTCCCCTCATGATAGTTATAAAGAGAGGAACTTTCTATTGCAAGGAAAGTTTAGGATATGGGAAACGATATAGTTTTTTGGATATACCATACAATTAATACTTGTTTTTAGCTTCAGTTGCCCTATGGGCAAAATTCAGCTCTGAAATTGTATTAATTGCATGGTATATAGATACAATATGTGAGTTTTGCAATTACCTATAAAAGAAAAGATAATAGAAAGGAGTCAGGCGGAAAATACGATTATTCTCAGTTTATTCTGAGAAAGGGCTTTAACAGTATTATCCGGAAATAAGAAATCTATGAGAAAAATAATATATAGCGGATGCTTTTTTATCCTGCTCCTTTTTCTAAGCAGTCAGGTTTGTTACGGAGCATCCGGAATTAACAGCAACGAACAGGAAATCATTAATCGAGTCAGGGCAGGTTTTATGGTAGACGGAAAATACTATACCGTTGATTCCAAATATATTAATCAGGGAATCAATTACCTAAACCAGGATGGGGTAAATATCACAGATGAACAGAAAAGTATGATATTTGCCAAGATGGCAGAGTTAGCTCCCCAGGGAGTAGCAAGGGGTTACTTAAACTTAAGTGAAAAAGAGCAGGAAAAAGCAGAAAACAGTGACGAAGCAGCAGGCGGTAACAAGAATGAAGGCGGTAATAATAAAGGTAAGGCTGCTAACAGCAAGTCAGAGAGTAATAATTCTGAAACGGATAGGAAGGATTTAGTTATTCAAAGTACTTCCAAAGCCTTAAACAGCATAGGAAATTCTAAATCGGAAATAGCACAGAACACTCTGAATTATACCATCATGTCCTTAGAGGAGCTTATTAATTCGGCTAAAGAAATATCTTCCAGGATGGGAGTGTCCGTATCCTATGATTTAAGCCAAAATGAAGTAAAGGTGATCGATCAGAAAGGAAAAGCGGTAATGTCTGCAGAGACGGTTATTAAAAACACCGGATTCCGATTTAATGGTACCTTAGTTGTTGGTGCGGTTTTGATTTCCCTTATTATAACCTGTATCGTTACGGCAAAGTATTATGGACTGTTTACCTTACGGGAGGAAGAAGATAGATGTAGTTAACGGAAGTTGTAAGGAGATAATATGAGCAAACACACGAAAAGACATAGGATTCATAATGTAACTAAATATTTCTATATACCATTGTTATATACCGTAATCGGATATAGCTTAATCTATATGGCAGGGCGGCCGGTAGTTGACATGGTATCTTCCGTAGCAGGTATGGTATTTACCAACAGTACTCCGAAGTTTACGTCTGAGCTGGATTCCATCTACAACGAAAATAGTGTAAAAGCAGTGGATTACATTCAAAATAAAGAGGTTCAACTGCCGGAATATGAAACTCTTTATGCCAATCTTACCTGTGAACGGGTAAATCTTAAGGCTCCTGTTTATTTCGGCGATTCCGATAAGGTATTAAAAAAAGGAGTAGGCCAATATATCGGAAGCTTTATACCCGGTAATAATAAACCGATTCTCATCGGCGGCCATGACAGTACCTACTTTGAACCTCTGGAATCCGTGAAAGAGGGGGATATGCTTGTAATTACTACAAACTACGGTATCTATAATTACAAAGTAACCCACATGGAAATTAAAAGCGCAGCGGATACCAGTGCTTATAATCTAAATCAGGACAAAGAAGAATTAATCCTTTACACCTGCTATCCCTTTGGGGCAGTTGTAGGAATCAAGAATCAAAGATATTTTGTTTATGCGGATAAGGCATCCGGGCCTGAGATTGTTTATAAGTAGGTTAAAAGTAAGTTAAATAAAGTTAGAGGTATTTTATAAATGGGGTAAGAAAGATTACATATTATAGAAACGATAGGTGTATCACATGGATAATGTACAATTAGAAAAGAAAATAAAACATAAAAAAAGGCAGAGGCTGCGTAATGGCTTAAGCCTTACACTGGCATTTATACTGTCTATGTTAATGTTGTGTATATCAGTTTTATTTGGGGTTTATGTCGGTGTATTTAACGAGGACGTTATATTAACCCAATTAAATAAATCCGGATATTATGAAAAAGTCAGGGATACGATAGAAGATAATTTGGTAAGTGACCTCTTACCAACCGGACTGCCTTGGCAAAAGATATTAACGAATGTAGTTACACTGGAGAGGGTGTACATAGATGCAAAACAAAATATAGAAGCGGCGCTGCATGAAAACGTCAGTACTATCAATGAATCTGAGATAGAAGCCACCCTTAAGATTAACATGGAAGAATATATTGCCAATAATAAAGTTGAAAAGACAAAAGAAGTAAATGAGGGAATCAGCGAATTATCAACGACATTAACAAAGGAGTATATAAGACTTTTACAATTTCCATTTGTAAAATACTTTATTAAATATAAAGGAATATATGAGAAATTGATTAAACTGTTCGTACCAATCATACTTTTACTGATAGCTGTAATCATCATAACCCTTATAAAGATGCAGTATTATAAACACCGGGCCCTGCGGTATATCGCTTACAGCTGTACTGCTGCCGCCATTATGCTGTTTCTTATTCCCGCTTATCTTCTATTGTCAGGTATCTATCAGAATATTCATATAGCCCCCTTGTACTTTTATAATTTTATCGTAAGTTACCTTAGGTGGGATATTATTATTTTTCTTTATATCGGTGCTTTCTGGCTGGCAGTATTAAGCGGATTGCTTATTAGTATCTTTTATTTGAAAAAGAGGGGATGAAAAAGTTCCTCGAACCTTGACAACGGAATCGTCTATTATTGTTTCATGTATCCGATATTATTATTTATTTTTTGGTGAAAGTGCTTTATCCTGCTGGTTGGTAAGAGAGGCGAGGGTTCCAATGGCAATATCTTTGTACTTTGAGGTCAAAGCATTATAATATTCCAGGAGAGCAATTTCTCTTTCCGTTAAACTGTTTTGAAGAAGATTTCTCTTATCACTTATTCCAAGAAGATAATCCGCAGAAACATGGAATATTTTCACTAATCTGCAGATGGTATCATCCGTTAACGCTGCCTTTCCGGTTTCATATTTGGATACTGCCGCTTTTTTTACATTTAGCAGGCTGCCCAAGTATTCCTGGGTCCAATTGTTTTCTTCTCTCAATTGTTTTACACGATTCATAATAGCCACCCTATATTTAGATTTTGATATGAATATCAATTGCCAATGTCGTATTTTGAATATTTATGTAATTTATCATATGATTGTGTCAAATAAAAGAGAATTATGGTCTAAAATGGATACAAATGCGCAAAAATTCACTTGACAATATCTTATTAGGATACTATTATAGTATAAAATGTATATTTTATACTATTATGTAAAATTAAGGATGAATTAATGTTTAAGCATGAAATAAGTACCAGTCCCATGAAAGGAATAGTATGGGCGGTGCCGTTAAATTTGCTATGAGCAGCAGAAGGAGAGAAATATATGAATATCATCGGTGATTTATTGTTTGCCATTGGCAGACCGAGTTATTTATTGGGGGCCAGACCGGATGCGGCTATTATTTTTTTACTTTTTTTTGTTATAGCTCTATTAATTTGTATAAAGATTGCAAATAGAAATCATTTGTTTAGTACTTCCGATAAAAGAGTGCTGAATAATGCCAAAGAATGTGAGACAAGTAAATGAAAAGCTATAGTAAAGAACCACCCAGTATCAGGTTATTATTACTTGATGTGGCCACGCTGATTTTAGCTTATGCTTTGGCAGCGTTTGCACGTTTTGGGGTAGTATTGGAATACATAAAAAGTGAAAATTATAGTATATTACTTATTGTTTGTATACTGGTGTATATTGCTGTATTTTATATGACCGATTCCAGCACTGGTTTTTTTCGAAGAGGGTTTACTCAGGAATTAAAGATGGTAATTTCCCGTAATCTGTTGAGTGTTCTGTGCGTAAGTACGATACTCTTTTTATCAAAAAGGGGAATCATATATGCGCGGTTGTTTTTCATAGAATTTTTTGTGTTCTATATGTGCCTTAATTATTTGGCCAGGCAGTATTATAAAGTAATTATGCTGACTTACTTTAAGGAAAGTGAACGAAGCAGCAAGATTATGCTGATTACTACGTATCGGAAAGCTCTTGAGATAATTCCTAAAATGAAAAGTGCAAATCTATCGGAGCAAAAAATAACATCCATTGCAATACTAGAAAAAGATATGACCGGCAAAGAGATTCTGGGTATACCGGTTAAGGCCGGGATACATAATTTTTTAGAGACGATACGGTATGAAACAGTGGATGAAGTATTCATCAGTGTACCTCCCAGAATGCAGCTGTATCTGGAGGAAATAATTGAAGAACTGGAGTTAATGGGAATAAAGGTAAAGCTCAATATAGATACTTTCGGTTTAAATATTAAAGAAAAGAAAGTGGAGTCCTATTCAGGATACCATGTGTTAGTTTTTAATAAAAAAGAATACCAGGCTTCCAAACTTGTTATAAAGCGTTTCATAGATATTATAGGGGCAATGATCGGCGTTTTGATAACCGGTTTATTGACCATTTTTATTGCTCCGGCAATTCTTATGGAATCCCCCGGTCCTGTATTTTTCTCCCAGACAAGGATCGGTAAAAACGGCAGAAGGTTTAAGATATATAAATTTCGTTCCATGTATCCGGATGCGGAAGAAAGAAAGTTAAGTCTGCTTGGGCAAAATGAAATGCAGGGATTTATGTTTAAACTTTCGGAGGATCCCAGAATCACTAAAGTTGGAAAATTCATCCGAAAAACCAGTATAGATGAATTTCCCCAGTTTTTAAACGTATTGATGGGAGATATGAGTCTTGTTGGGACAAGACCTCCTACGGAAGACGAATTTTTAAATTATGAAAGCAGGCACAGAAGAAGACTTACGTTGAAACCGGGACTTACCGGTATATGGCAGACCAGTGGAAGAAGCAGCATTACCAACTTTGAAGAAGTGGTACGTATGGACTTGGAATATATTGATAATTGGTCACTGGGCCTGGATATTAAATTGATTATAAAAACGGTTATTACCGTCTTAACAGGCAGGGGAGCCAGCTGAAACAAATGAGGTGATATTCCCGGAAGATTTATCTGCCGTAGAATATAAATAATAACAGATATTAAGTTATCTGAAAAAGGAGTGAATAGGGCATGACAAGGAGTAAAAATGCAGATAAGTTCAGAATTACAGCAGGAAAACTGCTGGCAGTGGTAATGGTAGTTGCATTAATCATTACCTGCTATTCTCCTATATCTGCACAGGCAGCAGCACAGCCGGCAATCTCCAAGACAGTTTCCGTATTAAAAGGAAAGAAAGTTGAGCTGGGAATTAAAAATCCAATTAAAAACTCAACTTACAAATGGAAGACCGGCAATAAGAAAGTTGCAACCGTAGACAGTAAGGGTGTGGTTACAGGTGTTAAAAAAGGCAGCACAACGATCTATTGTACTGTAAAAGCGAAAAAGACATCTTTGTATCTTACCTGCAAGGTAACCGTTATAGAACCTGCTACGAAAATTGTGATAAATAATAAAGTCACAAAGGTAAACGCAGGGCAGGTTTATGATTTAAACAGGACATTAACACCGGCATCTTCCAATGATCCAACAACCTGGAAGAGCAGTGACACATCAGTTGTTAAGTTCGGGAAATGGGGTAAATTTACTGCATTAAAAGAGGGTACTGTTACCGTTACTGCAACCACCAAAAGCGGTAAGAGTGACAAAGTAACGATTAAGGTCATAGATAAAGACGGTATCGTTACAACACAAAAAGGATTGGAGGCTCTTCTTGGAAGCGGTGCAGGACTGATCACCTTAAAGACAGAGGAAGCGATTTCCTTTACGATTCCTCAGGGCAGCTACGGCAAACAGAAACTTGTAGTAGATGCACCAAACGCAGATGTTACCAATAATGGTGTATTTAAAGAAGTAGAGATTAAAGCAATCAAAGCTTCAACCTGGACAGAGAGGGCGGCAGGTAATCACATTACCGTATCTGCTCCTAAGATAAGGATTATTATCGATAGTACCGGAAAGGCTTCTATCTTCGTAAATGGTATCAATACGGATTTAGATCTTGTCAATAACGGAATTATCGATGGATTGACTGTAGATTCCAATGCGGTTATCAACATAACCGGTACTTCTACTGCACCGATACCGGTTATCAATAATTTTGCAGGTGCCAGTATTACTACAAGTATACCATTGGTTATAGTATCCAATGCAAAATTTACTTTAACAGTTTTACCGGGAGCCGAAGCAACTACAGTTACGGCTGCAACAGCAGAAGCTGTACCGGAAATAAAAGGTGATGTAAAGATTACTGTTATAATTGGAACAGGTGATGCTGCTAAGACAGAAGAAGTAACCGGAAGCAAAGGTTCTGGCGGCTCCGGCGGCGGCGGTGGCGGTGGTTCTCACGGAGATTCCTCCACTATAGCAATTATAAGAAAAACCGGAGACGGAACCTATACGTTACCGGTAGCTTATACGAAGTTAAAAAAGGTAGAAGTAACGTATTATGGTATTACCTATACAGTAGACAGCTCGATGCTTGCTGAACTGCAGGGCTTCTTACGTAATGAAGGGTCTACCATAGAAAAATGGAAGAATACAACGGATACGACCAAAACTTATTCGGGTCTGGTTCAAGGTGTAAGTGTAACCCAGAAAGTAAATGTAAGCGGTGTTAAAGGCGATACCGAAAAGACTGTAAGCTTTTTAGAAGGACCTTTAAACGGTAAGTCTTATAAGGTTGATATTGATGAAAATTCCGGGACTGTAAAGGTTGGCAATTCTTATGAAATATCTAAGAGTGCCGATAATAAGACACTGCATATTAGTAATGCACCGGACAATTTATCCTTTACTGTTATATATTAAAGGGAGTGTCAAAGATAGAATAGGTTAATAAAAGACCGATTAACACATATACCATATGAAGTATGGGTATTCCCTCACACCCAGCTTCCTATGGTGTATGAGTTTTTTTAATATACGCTGATGATTAAGGCTGATTTGAAACAAATAAGCAGGATTGCTTTTGAGTGGAGTGAAGAACAAATGAAGAAGATTATCCCGGTAGTAGTTATTGTCTTTTTAATAGCCGGAAATGTACGGACAGTACAGGCAGGAGAACTGAATCAATATGAATCGGACCTTGTGGGCAGGGCCGGTGGTCAGTTTGAGAAAGATGGTGTAACATATCAGGCCGATTCCGCTTATGTGCAGGAACTGATCAATTATTTGAGCCAAGACGGGGTAGACTTAACGGCAGCTCAAAGAGATGAGGCTGTTGCAGAAATGTATGCCAATGTAGAGAGTGGAATAGAAGAAGGATATTTAATAAGGGTATCCGGGCAGGAGAAAGAAAAACTTGCCGAAGAAAAGCAGGATGGTATGGCTGATAAGGAAGGGGTTAATGCGAAAGAAGATGAGAAAGCCAATACAGCAGAAAAGGATAACAAGGCTGATATGAATCAGAAAGGTACAATTAAGAACGGAAAGAAACCGGGCAGTACCGGTTCAGATAATACAAAAAAAACAGAAGAAAAGGATGAAGCAGTTACTGCTTCACCGGAAAAACCTACGGATACTACCGGAGAAGATTTAAGTAAATGGATAGGAAAACAACCGGTAACCAATACAGTTACTGATAAATATAACGGTAAGATTACCATTACGGATGAAAAGGGCAATAGCCTTATGGTCGTTGATACCGTAATTAAAAATACTGGGTTTAATATCAACCGGACAGTTTGGGTGCTGTCAGGAATGGGTATCATTTTGGGAATTTGCATAATAGCAGCATACCGATGGGGATTCTTAAGTTAGGGCAAGGAGTTCACAGATTGAAGAACAGGACAACAGGAAAAATAATTTCTTATATTGCAATGCCGGTGTTATTTACATTTTTGGGATACCTGACATTATTCATCGGAGGTGCCCCGGTGCTGAGTCTCATGAAAGCACATCTATATATGATTATTGAAACAGGTTCGCCGGATTATTCCAATGAGTTTAATTCCAATCTATCGGAATCTGGACTGTTTACGGAGGACAGTTCGGAAAACGAAAGAATACGGATACCGTCACAGGGAACCCATTATGGTAATTTAAACTGTGACAGAATCGGACTGGAAGCACCTATTTACTATGGTGACAGTGAAGAAATACTGGAAAAAGGGGCCGGGCAATATAGGGCAAGCGGGTTACCCGGTGAAGAAAAGCCCATCTTAATCGGCGGACATGACGGGACCTATTTTAAACCTCTTGAAAATATTATAAATGGCGATGTGATAAGTATTAAAACCAATTATGGTAAATTTGAATATAAGGTAACCGGTACAAAAGTAACGGATGTTTTCGACAACACGGCTTATGATTTATCGGAAACCAAAGAGCAGCTTATATTGTACACCTGTTATCCATTTGGCCAGTTAACAGGTAGCAAGGAGGAACGCTTTTTTGTATACTGTGACAGAATACAGGATACAAAAGCAGTATCGAAACTGGGAGGAACAGAGTGAATAGTCTAGCTAAAATCAAACGAGTAAAAATATAATTAAGAAAGGATTTCCATATATATGAAAAAGTTATTAAGCTGCATTTTTTCTTTTATGTTATCCTTATCTTTTTCAGCCCTGTTTGTATTAATTGGTCTGCAGCTTAGTGTTTTTAATAACCGGCTTATCTTGGATCAGATAAATGAAAGCGGATATTATTATGAAGTTCAAAAAGAATTAGACAACAGTGCTTCCGCTATTCTTGAAGATGCAGGTATGCCAACAGAGCTGCTCTCCGGAGTGATTACTTTGGAAAGAGTATATTTAGACGGCAGAAACTACATGGAAGAGGCTTTGGCAGGTGAACCGGCTGCGCCGGATACTAAGAAGCTTACCACTGTATTGAAACAGAATATAGATAAATATCTGAAAAGTAATTCCATAGAACGGACAGAGGAGTTTGATACAGGCATTGATGCCTTGATATCTTCTATAGGACAGGAATATGAACGGGTAATTCAATTCCGGTTTATCCGGTATCTTGGGGAATATAAAATATATTACAGGAATATACTGATAAAGGCTTTTCCCATGATCTTATGCCTGGCTGTATTCTTAAGTGTTTTATTGATTCGAATGCACCGGTACAGGCACAGAGGGATCCGTTACATAACCTATGCTTTGACAGCCTCAAGCTGCAGTATAGCAATCTTCTCCTGTTATTTACTTATATCAAAAGTTAGTAACGGGATCGTGGCATCACCTGATTATTACAAAAGGTTTATAACCGGTTATTTTAAAGGGAATCTTCAGGTATTCCTTTATTTAAGCGGATTTGGAATCCTGCTGTCGATATTTTTAATTATCCTGACCGGATATCTCAAAAAGCGGTATTTCGATTAAACGGTAAGGGTTTTGGAGAAACGGTTTACTTCATTAGCCGTTAAGGACTTAAGAGAAAGCAGGGAATTTTTATGTGTACAAATGAATTTATTGACATACATACGCACATTCTTCCGGGGGTTGATGACGGAGCCGGAAATATGGTACAAACCGTACAGATGCTTTTACATGCGAAGCAGCAGGGAATCAAAACAATTATAGCAACACCGCACTATGCCTGCGGAGCGGAGAATAAACCGGTGACGGTGTTGTTGGAGCTTCAGGAGCAAGTACAGATGGAAGCGTCAAGGCTTAACATGGAAGTACAGATTTTACTTGGCAACGAGTTGTATTACAGTGACGGCATCTTAAAAGCTCTGGAGACAGGCGAGGCTTTAACATTGGCAGCCAGCAGATATATTCTGGTGGAGTTTTCCCTGGGTGAATCCTATCAGACAATATACAGGGGCTTGGGACAGCTTATACTGGCCGGATATGTTCCTATTCTGGCTCATGCGGAGAGATATCACTGTCTGAGAAAAAAAGAAGAACGGATAAAGGACATCATTAACCTTGGAGCCTGTATACAGATGAACAGTGCCAGTTTGCTTGGTGGATTCTTTAACAGGGAGGCCGTTTATAACAAAAAGCTGGTAAAGAAAGGCCTGGTTCATTTTATTGCCAGTGACTGTCATAATACGAGACACCGGCCGCCGAAGATGAAAGATATCTATAAGAACTTAGAAAAAAGCATAAACTCTGCACTTCTAAAGAGGATAATTATGGAAAACCCGATAAAAATACTAGAGGATAAGTACATATAAAGGAGTACGAATGGAACAAAATACGAACGAGGAAATAGAAATTGACTTACTGGAGCTTTTTTATGTTATAAAATCCCGCATATGGATTATATTATTGACCGGAATTTTGACAGCAACGGCAGCCGGTTTGATCAGCAATTTTTGTATCACACCGATTTATAATTCTACCACAAAGCTGTACATATTAAGTAAATCCACATCCCTGACAAACTTAAACCTGGATGACCTGCAGCTGGGAACCCAGCTTACCAAGGATTATATGGTATTAGTTGAGAGCCGTCCTGTAGTAACCCAGGTAATTAATAACCTGGGCCTTAATATGACCTATGAAGAGATGGTTTCCTGCCTTACAATCGAAAATCCGAGTAACACCCGTATCCTCGAAATCACAACAAAGTATCCGGATCCTTACCTGGCTAAAAAAATAGTGGATGAATTCGCGGCAGTATCCTCCAGCCAGATCGCCAAAATCATGGATACGACGGAACCTGCCATCGTGGAAGAAGGATATATACAGCCCCATCCCGCAAGCCCTAATAATTTGAAAAATACACTGATCGGCGGGGTTGTCGGACTATTCTTAGCAGGTGCTATCGTTATTGTACTTCATCTCCTGGATGATACCATTAAGGATACGGAAGATGTGGAGCGGTACTTAGGCCTTAACACCCTTGGACTAATTCCTATTGAATCCGGAGCCAATAAGACGGCAGAGCTTGATAAAAAGAAGAGAAGACGGCAGCAGATCCTTGGTAAAAAAAGTTCCAAGATAAATACGGCGAAGAAAGGCAGGTAAGCAGGAATGGACAAGATAACATTTGCAAAACGGGAAGAATTGGATTACAGGGCCAACGAAGCCTATAAGACATTAAGAACCAATATTCAGTTCTGCGGGAACGAGATGAAGGTCCTGGCCTTTACAAGTTGTACACCCAATGAAGGAAAATCCAGTGTCTCCTTTAACCTGGCCGTATCTTTTGCGGAAACCGGCAAAAAGGTAATTCTAATCGATGCCGATTTAAGAAAATCCGTCCTGGTAGGCAGATATAAAGCCGGTGCGATTGAGGGAGGCCTGACCCATTACCTCTCCGGCCAGAAGCAGTTAGATGAAGTTCTTCTGAACACCGATATTGAGAACATGGATATCGTATTCTCCGGTCCGGTAGTACCCAATCCGGTAGAACTTCTGGAACACCAGCGCTTTATCGACATGGTAGAGAAGTTAAGGCAGGATTACGATTATATCCTGATTGATACGCCTCCTCTGGGTTCCGTTATCGACAGTGCCGTAGTAGCTAAGGTTTCGGACGGAGCAGTCCTGGTGGTGGAAAGCAATGCCATAAGTTATCGATTCGCCAGAGATGTGAAGCAACAGTTGGAGAAATCCAATTGTCGGATTCTTGGTGTTGTGTTGAATAAGGTTGCGATGGAAAAGAACGGGTATTACGGGAAGTATTATGGTAAATATTATGGGAAGTATTACGGGAAGTATTATGGAACATATGGGGATGAGAAGTGATGGTGTAGTAGTGTAAAACATGAAATTGTAATATTAAGGATAGGTCGAAAAAATCACAAGATTTTCAGATTTTTTATCAGTAAATCAGCTATAATTACTTTAGTATAAGATGAATGAGTCATAATATGGATATGGAATAATATGTATACGTCATAATATGAATACGGCATAATACCCTTATGTCATATTATGGATGTGGTATAATAGGAACAAGGAGATATTCAGGAGTGAAAGGCTCATCTCCAAGTTCATATTTTCTTACCCGGAAAATGAACGAAAACCCCGTAAATACGGGGTTTTTGACCGACATAAGGAGGGTAGGTATGCCACAGCGGATAGAGTAATTCTACCCGCTGTTCGTCGTGTTATTGAGAGAAAAAATTTTCAAAATCGGTTTTCACCGGGATTTGGATAGCAATATAAATGCTCCCGACTTGGGAATATTTGAGGGAGAGTAAAGTAAATGGCTAATAAAAAAATGAAAAATAAAAATTTGAAGATAGCGATGTTGGGGCATAAGCGTATTCCGTCGAGAGAAGGCGGAATTGAAATCGTAGTAGAAGAATTATCCACCAGGATCGCTGCACAGGGACATCAAGTGACCTGTTACAACCGAAAGGGGCATCATGTAAGCGGCAAGGAATTCGACGATAGTGCGCTGAGCGAGTATAAGGGTGTTCACCTGAAGTCGGTCTGTACAATTGATAAAAAAGGCTTGGCAGCAATGAGTTCATCGTTTTTTGCTGCTTTAGAAGCTGCATTTGGAAACTATGATGTGGTTCATTTCCACGCAGAGGGACCGTGTACAATGTTATGGCTCCCAAAGCTGTTTGGAAAGAGTTGTATTGCAACTGTGCATGGCTTGGATCACCAACGTGCCAAATGGGGTAAGTTTGCTCGTACATATATTATGCTGGGTGAGAAATGTGCCGTTAAATTTGCGGATGAAATTATTGTGCTCAGCGAAGGCGTTCAGAATTATTTTCAGGCCATATACGGTCGGAGAACACGGTTTATTCCGAATGGAGTGAACAGACCGGTTCAGAGAAATTTGGAATTGCTGAAAGCAAAGTATCCTTTAGCTGCTAAGCAAGGTTACTTTTTGAGCCTTGCACGAATTGTCCCGGAAAAAGGTTATCATTATTTGATTGAGGCATTTAAGCAGGTAAAGACAGATAAGCTGCTTGTTATTGCAGGTGGTGCTTCGGATAGTGGAGAATATATGGAACAACTCAAAACTATGGCTGCTGGCGATGATCGAATTATTTTTACCGGATTTGTCCAGGGGCAGTTGTTAGAAGAGTTATATAGCAATGCTTATGTTTATACCTTGCCGAGTGATTTGGAAGGTATGCCATTGAGCCTGCTGGAAGCAATGAGCTATGGCAACTGTTGCCTGACCTCGGATATTGCCGAGTGCGCGGAGGTGGTTGAGGAAAAGGCTGTAACCTTTAAGAAAAGTGATGTTGCCGATTTGCATGATAAGTTGCAAATGCTTTGTGACAAACCGGAACTTGTGGATAAGTATAAGAATGAAGCCTCTGATTTTATTTGTAATAAATATAACTGGGATTACATAGTTAATCGAACATTGGATTTATATAGGGGGAATTAAGGTGATTAGAATATTACACTCAGTCAGTAATATGGATAGAGCTGGTATTGAAACAATGCTCATGAATTATTACAGACATATAGATAGAGATAAAATACAGTTTGATTTTTTATGCAACAAAACAAAGCCGGGTGCTTATGATGATGAGATAAAAAACATGGGTGGGAAAATTTACCGTACATCTGGCTTAAATCCGGCTAAATATCCAAAGTATTTAGCATATATGAAAAACTTATTTGCGGAAAATCCGGAGTATAGAATTGTCGAGGCTCATAACGGAGCTTTAGGTGTTTATACACTTCATGCAGCTAAGGTCAATCATATTCCTGTTAGGATTTTTCATGCGCATGGGGCGAGTATTACAAAAGATTGGAAACTGCCGATTAAACTGTTTTGTAAAAGCCGATTAAAAGCAAATATCAATCATAATTTTACCTGTGGAATTGCAGCTGCAGAATGCTATTTTGGAAAACGAGTGGTTGATGACGGCGATTATGAATTAATTCCCAATGCAATTGAAGTTGAACACTTTGTTTTTAATGCAGACATTCGTAAATATTTACGAGAAAAATATAAACTGCAAAATAAGAATGTTATTGGACATGTGGGTAGATTTATGACACAAAAAAATCACTCATTTTTACTGGAAGTGTTTAAACAATTATCTGAAAAGGACAATCAAGCCTATCTCGTATTATTGGGTGATGGCGAATTAATGGAATCCATGAAACAAAAAGCAAGAGAACTTGATATAGTAGAGAAAGTACTGTTCGTTGGTAATGTCGGAAATGCAAACGAATGGTATCAAGCTTTCGATGTATTTGTTCTGCCATCTATTTGGGAGGGTCTTCCGGTTGTCGGAGTAGAAGCTCAAACTGCAGATCTTCCATGTGTTTTTTCTGATTGTGTTACAAAGGAAATTGGTTTTTCTGACAAAGCACAGTTTGTTCCATTAAAAGCGCCTATGTCCGGGTGGGTTGAAGCACTTCAAAGTGCATTAAGCATGAAAGAACGGAGTGATAATTCCGCTTTGATTCGCGAAAAGAACTATGATATTAAAAATGAAGCGATAAAACTTCAGAATAGGTATTTGAAATTAGCAGAGGAAACATGATGAAAATAGGTATTTTAACACATCATTATATCAATAACTTTGGGGCTTTCTTGCAGGCATACTCTTTGCAGCAAGCTGTCCTAGAACTGCGACCAAATGACGAAGTTTACATCATTGATGATTTAAATTTGAGACACTTTATTATTAATGTCGGTGGGTGGTTTCGATTTTATAAAGACAAAGAAAATATTTCAAATTGGCTGCAGAAGATTAAGCTTCCGAGCACTTTTAGAAATGCCAGAAAAGCTCACATGAATCTGACAAAACGTTGTTATAAAACAAGCGAGGTGAATGCGTTGAAATTGGACTGCATTATTGTTGGAAGTGATGAGGTATGGAATTATAGAGAAACCAAGGGAAACGCTAAAATCAAATTTGGAGAAGGATTATCTTGCAATAAATTGATTGCCTATGCTCCTAGCGTTGGAAACATAAGTGGATCGGACGCACCTGAATACGTTGTAAATGGCATCAAGAAATTCAGAGCAGTTTCTGCAAGAGACGAATTGACAGAGCAGTTAGCGTCAGGAATTAGAAATGAGAAAATTTACCGGGTAGTAGACCCAACTTTTTTAGCATATATTCCTGACGAAGAAGTTCCTGGCATCAATCAGCCATACATTATGTTTTATTATTGCGATGGTTTGTCTAAAGAGCAGAAAGAGGTAATTTTTGATTATGCCAAGACAAATGGCTATGCGGTATATGGTGCCGGAGAAAACGATAAGAAATATACAAAGACAACTGTCAACTTAACACCGTTTCAATGGGTATGGATGTTCCGTCATGCCAAGTATGTTGTGACGGGAACGTTTCATGGAGTGGTGTTCTCAATGCTAAGTCATAGGGATTTTACTTGTTACATGACAAACCCCAGCAGAATCAAAAAGGTTGGGTCACTTTTAAAAGAGTTCGGATTATCTGATCGTCAAGCAGATGGTTCGGCAAATCACATTTTAAGTATTTTGAAACGAGGTGTCGATTACCAAGCGTTTGACAGGGTTGCTAATGTAAAAATAGAGCAGAGTAAGGAATTTTTACAAAAGGCGATAAAATAAGTCCGAATAGGGAGGGTGAGGGTCTAAATGGTTCAGACAGTATATGCTTTCCGAAATGTGGAGAGCATTTTAAAAGACAGCTCATCTGGTGGAGCTTTTACGGCAATCTACCAATCACTTGAAAATTTGCGGGGGAGGGTAATTACCTATGGAGCAGCTTTTGATTCAGATTTAAAAGTTACGCATCAGAGAGCAGAAACATTTGATGAGGTTCGAAAATTCAGAGGCAGTAAATACGTTCAAAGTAATATGGATGGTATCTTGCCTTTGATAATGGATGACTTACAGCAAGGAAAAACAGTGTTATTCACAGGAACGCCATGCCAGGTGTATTCTGTAAAGCATTACTGCAAAGTACACGAGGTGAAAATTTCAAATTTACTTCTTATAGATATTATTTGCCATGGTACCGTAATGCCTTCTGTTTGGGAAAAATTCAAAAATTGGCTGGAACGTAAATACCAAGCTTCGATTGATGATTTCCAATTCAGATACAAAGGTAGCAGATGGATTCAATATCCGGTTAAAGTGCACTTTAAGAATGGGAAAACAGTAGTCAATACACATGCGTCAAGACTATACACAACATTGTTTTTTACGGCTTTACCTTTGAGAGAGGTTTGTTATTCCTGTAAGTTTGCTAATTTGGATAGATGCTCTGACATTACGATAGGAGATTTTTGGGGGATTCAACGAGTTATGCCTGAATTTCCTAAGAAAAATGGGGTGTCAGAGATCATAGTCAATACACAAAAGGGATCTCAGATAATTGAGTGCATAAAACAGATGGTGAATGATGACACTGGAATGCATATAAAAGAATGTACTTCTGATGCATATGTAAAATATCAGCATAATTTAAAAAATCCGACACAACGTCCTGACTTGCGTGAGCAATTCATAAGAGATCTGGAGCAACAAGAGTTTGAAACTGTGCTGAAAACATATGCAGGAAATAATATAAAGGGCAAGCTTCTTCATGTAACAAAAAAAGTATGTGGAGAAATCGGTTTGGCGGACTTTATTAAGAAAGTCCTTAAGCGGTAGAGGTTTGTGATTTTTCCTGTTGGAACAAGATACCAGGAAGAAGTACATGGACACAATTGTATTTTTGAAAGTAAAGATAAATGCTGTGCTTGTGCTGCTTGTATGAATGTTTGTCCTAAACAAGCAATTACGATGCAGCCAGATGAATATGGTTATCTATATCCTCAAATAGATAGAGAAATATGTGTAGAATGTGGTGCTTGCCAGAAGGTTTGTGTTTATCAAAATAATAGTTTTGGTAGTGAGCCAATGCAGGTCCTTGTAGCAGCTAATCGTAATAAAGAGCAGCTAATCAATTCTGCTTCTGGCGGGGCGTTCTCAGCGGTTCGTACAACCAAGTTCTTGCAGGAAGGCGGAGTTGTTTTCGGTGCTACTCTTACTTTTGAAAACGGTCATGCTAATCCATATCACATTGCTATTGAAACTGTAGATAATTTGCCGAAACTTCAAGGTTCGAAGTATGTTCAGAGTAGCATTGGAAATTGTTTTAGTAAGCCCAAACGTTTCTGAAGCAAGAACGACAGGTTCTGTTCTCTGGTACACCATGTCAGATAGCAGGATTATATAGATTTCTACGAAAGAACTATGAGAATTTAACCACAATTGATTTAATCTGTCATGGAGTTCCAAATGCGGAATTTTTTGATGGATATAACCAAATTGAAAAAGATAAGAGAAAAGCAAAAGAAATAACTGGTTATGCATTCCGTGACAAGAAAAAAGGTTAGGGAATGAATGGCAGAATAGACATGAAAGATCATCATGGAAGAGTTCGTAGTGTCTATGTGCCGGCAAAATTGAATTCGTATAACACGTTGTTCTTGGATGGCTATACATATCGTGAAAATTGTTATTCATGCAAATATACTGGACCGAATCGCATCAGTGATTTGACAATTGGCGATTACTGGGGGATTAAAGCCGAACATCCTGAGTTACTGAATAAAGACAGCTATGATGAAAGGTTTGGTATATCCTGCGTTTTGGTAAATACTGAAAAAGGGAAGGAACTGTGCAATTCTTTAGATAATCCATCGACCTTTGAAAAGGTGCAGCATCACAATCATCAGCATGTGGGACCATCAAAAAAAGCAAGAGATAGGGAACAGGCACTAGAACTGTATAAGCAGGGAAAGTATCCTTTGGTGGAGAAGTTCTTTAAGAAGAATTTTAAAAGTCAGATTGTATTACATATGGTATACAATGCGTTGCCGCGTAGTTTAAGATTGAAATTAAAGAAAATAATAAATAGGTTTATGTAACGCTGTTTAGACGGAGGGAGATTTATCTATGAAATTTTTACACTTATTAGCATCAGGCAATACAGGTGGTATTGAGACTTTGTGTAAGGATTATGGTGTTTTTTCAAATATCGACAATAGGTTTATTTTCCCATGGAATGGCGGTGCAACAACTGAAGAAATGAAAAATGCCAACTTAAACGTAATTGAACTTAAATTATCAAAGAAAGACTTGTATGGGACATTGAGAGCTATTTATAGAGTATGTAAAGATGAAAAAATAGATGCGATTGTAGAACATCATACATCACCTATTTTACTTTTTTATTTGGTGCTACTAAAAAAGAGGTTCCCGCAAATTAAAACTGTTGCATATGCACATTGTAATGCGGGGGATATGCAGGGTGGGAATGGAAATAGAGGCTTAACTATAAAAAAATGGTTGATAAAAAAATCATTTCAAAAAGTAGATTGTGTGGTTGCAATTTCACGATTCGTAGAAGAAAGTTTGATAAAACAGTTTCATATTTCAGCGGATAAAATCACCCTAATTTACAATGGAGTCGATGTAGAAAAAATGGCTACCATACTACATCCAAAGCACAGCCCTGCGGAGATAATTTATGTTGGACGCCTAATTGAACAGAAGGGCGTGCAGGTAATATTGAAAGCGCTAAAGAGGTTGCCTGAAATTGTAGATTGGAATTTTTCTATTGTCGGTGATGGTGAGTATCGTTCTAATTTAGAAAGACAAGTTCTGGATTTAGGCTTAGGTCAGAGAGTTACTTTTTTGGGAAATTGTCGTAATGTTCCAGAATTACTTGCACAAGCAGATATTTTCGTCCATGCGCCTATACTAGAAGAAGGATTTGGAATTACTATTGTTGAGGCAATGGCAGCAGGCATACTTTGCATTGGTTCTAAAAGCGGAGCTATACCAGAGATTATCAAACATATGGTTAATGGTTATTTGTTTGAAAAAGGTGCATATGAAGAACTTGCCCAATTATTGTTATCTAGTATTAATGAATATGATACGGAGGAAAAGAAAATCGTTAGAAGGAATGCAATTAGTACAGCTAAATGTTTTTCTGTTGAATCTTTTGCAGAAAATCTTGATGAAATTCTAAGTCAAAAATAGGAGGGATAATTATGGGTGTGTTGAGAGTTCCCAAAGTACAGATAGCTTTGCAATGGGGGATTTTAATTATGTGTTTAAAAACTTCTTTTTTGCAATCTGCAATTATACCATATAAAGATGTTTTCGATATTATATTTACGGTGATGTCGGTAGTTTGTTTTGTGATTTCAATCGTCCAAGAAAGATTTTCAATTAAAACCTTACTCCTTTATGGCATTGTAACTTTAGTATCATTGTTTAGCGTATTAAAAACTGGAAACTATGGTTTTTTAATTACAATTATTGTATGCCTGGCCATTCGTGGGCAGTATTTGGATAAAATTTTTACGCTTATTTTTAAGTTGCAATTTTTCTTTTTTGTGGTTCATACGTGTATAGCGGTACTGCTGTTTATTTTGGGAAATCTCTCATTAGTATTGCTTATTAATGGGGTGGATAGATATTGCTTTGGTTTTAGACATCCAAATTCTTTTTCCATTTATCTTTTTAATTTGTTGATTTTATGGACGTGGTTAAATTACGAAAAAATTAAAATTAAGCATATATTCGGGATTTTTTTTGTTGCTTTAGTAGCTATGTATTTTACAAAGACAAGAACCAGTTTCATAATTACAATTTTCTTTTGTATGTTATTGTTGGTTTCAAAAACCAAATATTCATTCAAAAATTTGATGAATATAATCGCTAAGTTTATTGTTCCGATTTGCGCAGGAGTCACACTTTTTTTTGTAAAACTTATTTTGTCGGGAAACATATTTGCAATGTCTATAAATACATTACTTACTGGTAGAATTAAGTTAGGGGCATATGGTGTTTCACACTTTGGTTATTCGTTATTTGGACAGGACATTACAAAATATAATGTTGTGTGGGATTCAGAGTGGGGGCTAAACGGATTTACTTTTGACAATCTTTATACGTACTTGGCAGTAAATCAGGGATTGGTTTGGATAGGAATGCTTTCTGGTTTATTCTACTTGCTTGCTAAAAAGGGGGACTTGAAAATAAGCGTTTTTATTATTATATGGGCTTTATATGGAATAACGGAAGTACACGGTCTTAATGGGTTTAACTGCTTTCCGATTTTTCTGGTTGCGCTATTATTTAGATCGGGAAAGCCTGTTTTTAAGAGAGGTGAACAAGTTGAAAAAGCAAGAGCTGGTATCTATAGTCATTCCTGCATTTAATGTAGAATATGAGATAAAAAAGTGCATTGATAATCTGGTAGAACAAACATATACAAATTATGAAGTGATCATTGTCGACGATGGCTCAACAGATAAAACAAAGGAAATATGCGATTTATTAGAAAAAAATAATGATAAAATTTTTGTTATTCATCAAGAGAATGTTGGGGTATCAGCAGCAAGAAATGCTGGAATAATGGTAGCAAAAGGAACTTGGATAGTCTTCCTTGATGCAGATGATAGAATGGCACCGGAAGCAATTGAAAGTGCATTAATATTGGCTGAAGAGAAAGACTGTGATACTGTCTGCTGGAATTATTATAGTGATTGTGACGGAAAAATAGAAAAATATCCAGCAATCGTTCCAGATGAAAAAATATATCAGAGCAATCAAATGCACAGTGTATTGATTGAAGCATTATACAATACTCGAGTTAAGGAATTTTATCCGGGACAAATGTTCCGAGCGGTTTGGGGAAAATTACTTTCTGCGGATGTTATTAGAAAAAATGCAATCACGTTTCCGGTAGGTTTACCACTCGGAGAGGATGCTGTGTTTCTGGCAGATTACTTTCAAGTATGTGGCAAAGTTCTTTTGGTCGATTGTTATTGGAGCTATTATAAAATCTCTGCTCTTTCTGCTGTTGGAAAGTACAAGAGTAACCTGAAAGAGATTCAGAGCAAAGAATTGGAAGCGATGCTTCAAAAAATTCAAACGAAAGATGTGGATGTTGATACAATACTTTTAAATCAGTATTTGCAATTCGACTATCAATTTGCACACAATTTGTTTAAAAAGAAAAATGATTTGTATGAAATCTATAGTGCAATGTTACGGTATATTAAAAATAGAAATTATGATTTCAAACAATCTGTGTGTTATGATAAGAAAAAGATTCACAAACAGTCCATACCGGTTGCATGGACAATGATTAAAGGATTGAACCATGTAGAAGCCGCCTTATGTATATTTAGAGAGTTAAGACATCAGAAATGCAGATAACAGTATATTGTGAGGAATATTATGAATGAATATATAAAGAGTGATCTTATGAGGTATTATGGTAAATATGATATGCTTACATTTGTTAAAGCTATCATTCGCAATAAAACCTTCCGGTTTCAATATATATTTAGATTATGTAATGATAATCAGGGGGGGTGAGATGTGTAGGTCTGTTAATGTGGGGATTAAATAGAACTAAAAGACATATCCAATTACCAAGAACTACGAAAGTAGGATATGGGTTATATATTGGTCACGGAGGTCCAATTGTTGTTAATAAAACAGCAATTATCGGGAACAACGTCAACCTATCGCAATTTACAACTATAGGTACGAATGATGGACAAGCAGCAATAATAGGAGATAATACATATATTGCTCCTAATGTTTGTATTGTAGAGAATGTAAAGATTGGAAATAATGTTACCATAGGTGCAGGAAGTGTAGTAACAAAAGATATTCCTGATAACGCAACAGCTGTTGGAAATTATGCACGAGTAATTAATTACAACAATCCTGGTAAATATATAAATAATAAGTGGATAGTTTAGCAGTATGCTCGGAAGGGAAGAAAGATATAGAATGAAAAAAATAGGTATTATAACTATTACTGATAATAATCTCGGAAATAGATTACAAAACTATGCTTTACAAGAAGTTATTCGTAATTTTGGCTATGAGGTTGAAACGCTACAAAGAGGGAAAAAAAACAGTAGCTTGGCTCGCCATTTTAAATACCTCATTAAGAAAATTTTAAAAAAGAAAGATTGGAAATTTAGAAAATTTGATAAAAAGATATATTGGAGTCCGTTTTCTTTAGCTGTTCAAGGCGATAAAGATAGAATTGTTGAAAATTATGATCTTTTCGTTGCGGGAAGTGATCAGGTGTGGAATCCGAACTTTGCAGGAACAAATGATGATGTATTTCTAACATTTGCTTCCAAAGAGAAAAGGATCTCATATGCAGCAAGTTTTGGCGTAAGTGAATTGCCAAGTAATTTGCTCGAAAAATATGAAAATTATATGAAAGGATTTAAAGCAATTTCTGTAAGAGAAAAGCAGGCAGTAAAGATTGTGGAACAATTTGAGAATTGCTATGCGGAACTCGTACTTGATCCGACTCTCTTACTTTCAAGAGATGAGTGGGATAAAATTATAAAAGCACCCAAAATAAAAAATAAATATGTTCTTAAATATTTATTAGGTGAAGATCAAAGTGCTTGTAATCAAATGATAAAAGAACTGTTTAGAGATATTACTGTTATTGATGTAAAAAAGCTACTTTCTGGTGGGAAAAATGCAATAGGACCGGCAGAATTTTTAGGATTTGTCAAAAATGCAGAATTGATTTGTACTGATTCGTTCCATGCATCAGTTTTTTCTACTATTTTTGAAAAGCCTTTCGTGATTTTTGATAGAACAGATAAGGAAAAGGATATGTCATCGCGAATTGATAGTCTTTGTGAGATGCTTTCATTGCAAGAGCATCGATATTCTTCGCCAGATTTTGATCTTTCAAAGGTGATGCATCCGGATTATAAAAATACTAACATTTCACTTGAACAAGAAAAGAATAAATCTTTTTTTTATTTAACAGATGCAATAGAAAATTAAGGATACAATGGAAAATGAAAATAAATCGAACAAAAAATGCCTCTAGAAATATTATTTATGGGGTCATCTTAAAAACATATCAACTAATTATTCCGTTTGTTATGCGAACGGCAATGATTTACTTGCTTGGTGTACAGTATTTAGGCTTAAATAGTTTATTTACATCCATTTTACAAGTGTTAAATTTAGCTGAGTTGGGTGTCGGTTCTGCAATGGTTTATTCCATGTATAAGCCCATTGCAGAGGATGATACAACTACAATTTGCGCACTGATGCGTTTATATAAAATATATTATCGTGTAATTGGCTTGGTTGTGTGTGCCGCAGGCCTTGTACTGCTTCCATTTATTCCGAAGTTAATTAGTGGGAATGTTCCGTCTGATATCAATGTTTATGTCCTTTATCTGATGAACTTGGCAGCAACGGTTTTGTCATATTGGCTGTTTGCTTACAAAAACAGCATACTTCAGGCGCATCAGAGAGTAGATATTACTAGTAAGGTAATGATCCTGACTGAGACGATAAAATATGTGCTGCAATTTGCGGTTCTTGCAATTTTCCATAACTACTATTACTTTGTGATTATCATTTTACTGACACAGATTATGACCAATATTATTACGGCGATTGCGTCAGATAAAATGTATCCGAAATTTCAAGCAAAAGGCAATCTTCCCAAAGAAGAAATTCAGCAAATTAATCACAGAATTCGGGATTTATTCACATCTAAAATTGGTGCAGTAATTGTAAATTCGGCTGATACGATTGTGATTTCAGCCTTTTTGGGTTTGACCGTTCTTGCAATCTATCAGAACTATTTTTATTTAATCACGGCGATGATCGGCTTAATTACAACAGTTTTCGCTTCGGTTACCGCCGGTATTGGAAATAGCATTATTGTCGAAACCGAAGAAAAGAACTTCAAAGATTTGCAGAAATTCACCTTTATCATTGCCTGGATTGCCGGAGTATGTGTTAGTTGCTTCCTGTGTCTGTTCCAACCGTTTATGAGAGTTTGGGTTGGCGAAAACTTGTTGTTGGATTTTTCAGTAGTTATTTGCTTTTGTATTTATTTCTTTATGCTTGAAATCAACCAGTTGCTGAATACTTATAAAGATGCAGCAGGAATCTGGCATGAAGACCGTTTTCGACCGTTAGTGACTGCCTTGGCAAACTTAGGAATGAACTTAGTAATGGTACAGTTCTGGGGCATTTACGGAATTATTCTTTCAACGGTGCTGTCGATGTTTTTTGTTGGTATGCCATGGCTTCTGCACAATTTGTTTACGGTGTTATTTGATAAGAAGTTGTTGGGAGAATATTTGCGAAAACTTATGTTATATGTGGTAGTCGTGTTTGTTTCTACCTGCACTACTTATTGGATCTGCAGCTTAATTCTATTGCCGGACATTCCGCTTATCATAGTGCGACTAACAATCTGTTGCATCATTCCGAATCTGATTTTCTTGATTGCTTATCACAGGATGGATGAGTTTAAAGGAAGTATGAAGCTGGCTGATAAAATGATGAAGGGTAAAATTCAGGTACTGAAGAAGTTGGGAGCGTAGGAGGGATAAAATTGATTTCAATTTCAGATAAAAAGTACTGCAGTGGATGCAATGCGTGTGTGCAGAAATGTCCAAAGCATTGTATTAAAATGGTGGAAGATGAAGAAGGTTTCCTTTATCCATCCGTCAATAAAAATGAGTGTGTTGACTGTGGCTTTTGCGAAAAAGTTTGCCCTGTAATTAATGCAAAAGAAGATAAGCAGAAAGTAGCGGCATATGCGGCTTATGCAAATGACGATGATATTCGTATGAAAAGCTCCTCCGGCGGTTTATTTACACTGTTTGCTGATCAGATTTTGAAAGACAATGGAGTGGTATTTGGTGCGGCTTTTGATATTGATTTCATGGTACATCATGTGGCTATCGAGTCAGTAGAAGAATTGAGCAGATTACAAGGAAGCAAATATCTTCAGAGTCGGATTGAAAATACATATCAGCAAGCGGAACAGTATCTGAAATCTGGAAGAAAGGTTCTGTTTACCGGTACAGCGTGCCAGATTGCAGGATTAAAACAATATCTTGGAAAAGAATATGATTTACTCTATACGGTAGATGTCCTTTGTCATGGAGTTCCTAGTCCCAAAGTGTGGAAACGATATCTTAACTATCAAGAAAAATATCACGGCGGAGCTGTGACGCGAACGATTTTCAGACAAAAAGAATTTGGCTGGAAATCGTACGCGCTTAAATTACAATTCAGTAATTCAAGTGCGTACGAACAAATCTTTCAGAAAGATTTGTTCATGCAAATGTTCTTGTCGAACATTTGCTTACGTCCTTCTTGTCATGCCTGCAAATTTAAAAGTCTTGACCGTCCTTCTGACATTACAATCGGTGACAGCTGGGGAATAGGGCAGTATATGCCGGATATGGACGATGATAAAGGAACATCTGTAGTGTTGATTCATTCTGAAAAAGGACAGAAACTATTCGATTTATGTGAGTCGGAAATGTTGTTCAAAGAAGCAGAGGTAGATAAAATTCTTCCGCCAACAGCAGATTCCAGAAAATCGGTAGCTATGCATTCTGGTCGAAAAAATTTTTTCAAGGAATTAAATGATGGAAGCTCTATATTAAAGTTGGAGAATGTCCTAAAACCGAGTTTGTTAAGACGAGTGCTTAGAAAATGCAAAGCTGTTGTGAAGAAAATGATTAGATGATATTGTATTCGAGAAAAGCCAGAGGCTTTTCACACTTTTTAAACTATCTCACGGAGGAACACAACATGGATACAAAACTTGCTACCCAAAAAATTCGCCAACAACAATGGGTTTCAGTTATCTATGATCGTATGCTAAAAGCGAATTTTATTTTTTAATTAAAAAACTTGGTGGGATTTGGAATGATACAAAAACTGCCTATAATTTGTCTGATTAAATCAACTGAACATGATGACTTCTATTCGGCGATCCAATGGGAAAGCTTAACCACGGCGACTTCATCAAAATGATCTTTTATTATGAATATTCTCCGGAAACATAAAATATAAGGGATTTTCGAGCTGATTTTAGGCATACCAAACCTTTTTCTATGGTAGGTACATATGATTACCCCCAAAAAAATTACTATCATCTTAAGTAGTATCAACAAGTACTTTTTAGGTTGATATCAAGGAAAATTATTTTACTAAACACTCTGTTATATGAGCTGTGATTAAATTTTCCTTAAGTTTTTTGTCTATTTAGTTAGGTTAAAATAGAGGATGAATTAGTGAGAAGTTCGGTGAAAGGTAAAAGAAAAATACGATAATAAAAGAGAGCATAACAAAATTAAAAGAAAGCCATTATAATAATTTTCACGAATTACTTCTCAGACTTCTTATACTCCTGTAAATATTTCATCTGCTCTTCATCATCAATACTACGGTCATAGCTAGACCTATTGCTAATCAGGCAATATAAAACAAAAATAATTATCAATGATACTAAGCTTGCGATAACAAGCATGGTATTCCTCCAATCTGGCTGTTGAGAGAATATACTGCATATACTATTATTATAGTACAGGTTACAATATTATGCCATGTGCTGTTAGACCTATACTAATTATTGCCATCTTCCTGATTAATATACCTATACCGGATTTCTGGTTTTGATAATTTATGAAAAGGTTCTTGGGGATGGGGTGTGTAGGAAAGACTGCACACCCTATAAAAATGTATATTTATACCAAAAAATCCTATAGTATTTGAATATTATAGGACATTTTCTTGTATATTCTCATAATTTGTTATATAATGAAAGTAACAATCATCGTTAAATAATGTAAATGCAAGTAAGTATTTCCTTATATTTTAGTCAATTATGCTATAAGAAAGGAACCTTTATAAGATGATGAAAAAAAGTAATAAAATTTACATAGTAATTACTTTCATTATTTATCTTCTTTATATAATTTCCACCATCTTTCGGACTGATAATTGGGCCAATCTATTGTCTCCATTTATTGGGTTCTTTTCTTTTGTTATAATGATAAGAAATTATCAGGATATCAGAAAAAATAACAGGGATCATTATAAATTCGTATGGTTATTATTTGGACATGCCTGCATATTCTGGGCTTTAGCAGATGTGGTGTGGGCGGTTTATTATTTTATACCGTCCCTGGACCCGGAGAAAAGTATTCTTCTTACCTATCTTTATACAATACCCAATATTTTTATCTGCGCTGCTGTTGTTTTATATGGATATTACCTTGTAAAAAAATGGAACAGTCTTCAGCTATTATTGGATTCCTGTTCAATTGCATTATCTTTAATATTCTTATTTTGGATTATTTACTTTCATAAGAAAATAGATCTATACCAGATCTTAGCCAATGATGAAATCATTAATTTATTTAATATAAACTTGGATATTATTATGATGGTCAGTATATGCATATGGTACATATCGGTACGTAAGGGAAAGATACCGGTACACTTAAAAGTGATCGCTAGCGGAAGCCTTATGTATTCACTGATCGATTTGCGTTATTATTATATCTATTTTAATCAATTATATAACCCCAATTCCACAATCGATATTATTTACTTAGGCAGCTTTATATTAATCGGTATCGGTGCTTTCCTTGAATTTACTTACAGAAATTCTACAACCGGTAATACGGATATAGAACTGGCCTGTAACGTAGGTTTTGCCAAGAAGCATTTATTGTTACTGATTTGTCCCGTATTGGCATTTGCCTATGAGGGTTTTGTCATTAAGGACTTATTATTCTTTCTTACAATTATCGTAATACATCAAATACTGGGGAACTATGTAAAGCTATATATTGATAATGAGCAGCTCTTAATGAAAGAGAAAAAGATGAACCAGGTGCTGGAAGAAAAAATAGAAGAAAGAACAAAAGAAATTATTGAGAAGAACAAACAATTAGAAGAAAAGAATGAAGAGCTTAATTTCCTGTCAAAACAGGATACCGTCACAACGCTTTACAATAGACGTTATTTCATTCAGTCACTGGAAAAGAAACTGGAATCCCTGGAGGAAAAGGAAACGCTTGCCCTTATTTTTATTGATATAGACCGGTTTAAAACCATTAATGATATGTATGGTCATCACATAGGGGATAAAGTTTTAATTGAGATTGCAAGGCGTTTACAATCCTTTTCAGGTGAACACTCATTTTTAGCCAGGTTAGGCGGAGATGAGTTTGTTATGTGCTTCCATGGCAAATACGGTTATGCCAATATGGAACGTTTATCCAATGATATTATTAATAAATGCAGTAAAGAAATAGAAGTGGAACAATACGTATTCCATTTAACCATAAGTATCGGTATCTCCATTTATCCTTCCGATGCTAAGGACAGAAGTACCCTTATGAGAAATGCGGATATCGCTATGTATCAGGCGAAAATGCTAGGCAAGAACCGCTGTGTTTCCTTTAATTTAAAATATATTGAAAAACTAAGCCGCAAAAGTGACCTGGAGTATCATTTAAAACGATTAAATTATGAGGAGGAACTTCAGGTATATTATCAGCCTCAGTTTAGTATTCCGAATAAAAAATTAATAGGTGCCGAAGCCCTCTTACGGTGGAACAACAAGGACCTGGGATGGGTTTCGCCTGCTGAGTTTATACCTGTCGCAGAAGAGTTAAACATAATAAATCCCATTGGGGAGTGGGTTATGGTAAAGGCAGTGAAACAAATCAGTTTATGGAATAATACTTATGGATCCGGATTAAAAATAGGAATTAATGTTTCACCAAAACAATTAGATCATAAAACCTTTGTGCCGAATCTTAAGAAAGTTATGGAAGAGAATGCTGTGCCGCCAGAATATATTGATATCGAAATAACAGAGAGCTTAGCTATCGAGGGGGAAGAGCGGATTAAGCAGATAGATTCCATATTCCGCAGTTTGGGAATATCGATTTCCATAGATGATTTCGGAACCGGATATTCCTCACTTAGTTACCTGAAGTTTTTCCCGTTTGAACGGATTAAGATTGCAAAACCGTTAATTGATGCCATATCCACGGATCATTATGACCTTCAGATTGTAAAAGCAGTTATTATATTAGCAAAATCTCTTGGGATAAAAACGATAGCAGAGGGAGTGGAATCGCAGGAACAAATTGATATCCTTGTCGAATTGGGCTGTGACGAAATACAAGGGTATTTCCTTGGAAGGCCTGTCCCTGCAGATCAGTTTGAAGAGCTCTTTCTGGGGGATTCTATAACTAAGACGGCTTAAGAATCATCCTTAAAACTCCTTTTGTTTAGCAGTAGGTTTAATCTCCGAAATAAATAATCCGGCTAAGGTAAGTACAATCCCAAACACAGCAATTCCGGTAATCGTTTCATTAAGCACAATAACAGAGGTAACAACGGTTATGACCGGGACCATATAAATATAAACGCTGGTTTTTACCGCACCCAATAGTTTAACCGCAGAGTTCCACGTTACAAAACATAGGGCAGATGCGCCCAACCCTAAGAACAGAATGTTAAACAGATTGACTGGTTGCATCACTTGATTGATATTTGGTTCAAACCCGAATATAAATAATGCGGGTATCAGGAGTAGCAATCCATAAAAGAAAATTCTCCGTGTTGCTTGGATGGTGTTATAATGAAAACCGCTGATTTTTTTCATCAGGACAGAATAGACTGCCCATACCCCGGCGGCTAAAACAGCCAATATATCTCCCAGTGGATTTAATTTTAAATGATTGCTTCCGTCAAAGCTAATCAGGAAGATGCCGATAACAGCAACTGCAAAACCTATAAAAAATTGCAGTCTCAATTTTTCTCCATCTAATAACAGGTGTGCGAAGATAGCAGTAAAAAACGGCGCGATTGAAATAATGATGCCTACGTTGGAGGCAAAGGTATAAGTCAGAGCAATGTTTTCGAGCAAATAGTATAGTGTGACGCCACACAAACCAGATGCGGCAAAATACAACTCATGTTTTCTTTCCTTAACCTTAAGTCTATGAGGGTAAACCACAAGGAGCACAATGAAACCAATTGTAAATCTTATAAACAGGATTTCAATTGGAGAAATGATTTTTAAAAGTATCTTTGTCGAGATAAAAGTAGTACCCCAAATAAAGATTGTAATAAATGCCAATAAATGCCCGGTAATTTCTTTATTTCTATTCATGAATAATCCCTTCTATGTAAAGATCAACTGCGAGTATCCTTAAAAATATTCATATACTGTTTTGGTGTCAGCCCTATAAACTTCTTGAAGAAGTTGGTAAAGTGGCTCTGGTCGGTAAAACCTGTCTGTAGAGCCACCTGTATAGGCAAAACACCTTGTTCCAGCATTTTCTTTGATTTGTCAATTCGTATGGTTTCCAGGTAGCTATATGGAGAAATACCTTTTTGTTTGGTAAAAGAACGAAGCAGATAGTATTTGCTTAATCCGGTCAGCTTGCACAGGTCATTCAGCGTAATGTTTTCCATGTAGTGGTTTTCCAAAAATTCACAGATCGCCCTTGCTTCCGTGCTCGGTTCCATATTTCCGGCAGGGACTTCCTGCTCCGTATATTCTTCAATCAACTGCTCCAAAAGGAAAAAGAAGATTTCCTCTTTTCTAAAATCTCTTTCCTCATCCATAATCATCTGGTGTAATTCCCGGAGTACGGCAACCAATTCGCTATGAAAAACGACTTGGGGTGCAAAATAGGGCAGGTATTCTTTTCCTGTTATTTCAAAGATTGTCTTGCTCATAGTTTCCGGTTGGATATTAATACAACGATAATCCAGAGTTTTACCGTCAATTTGTTCGCAAGTATGATTATCACGTGGATTAAACAGTAGTAAATCTCCCGGCTCTATGGTATATTCCTTGTTTTTGCAGGATAAAAAGCGCTGTCCTTTTTCGATATAACCAATCACATAATACTCGTGAAAATGATTGGGGAATTTCTGCATAATACCCTGAAAATGATAGGCTTCCACTTTCAATTCGGTATCATATTTTACTGTTCTTATCTCTTGTTTCATGAATTTGTCCGCCTTTCCTGATTATCTGATATTAGTGTACCACAAGTGGCAATAACATTCTTGTATGATATTGCCCTAACCGATTTGTCAAACAAAAATAAAATTTATAAAAAATTAATTATTAGAAATAGATTATTAAAATAAATTAGTATGGTAAAATAAATTAGTAAGATAAAATAAATATGGAATAATATAGCTAATTCCCATAAAATATAGTTATGGATGCGGCCCCTATTCATTCGGTCAGCAGAATTTTAAAAGTAATATAACAAGGAGGATATTATGTCTAAACTATTTACAACTATGAAATTAAAGAATATGGAATTAAAAAACAGAATTGTCATGGCACCCATGTGTATGTTTTGCTCGGACCTTAATGGAATGCCCAATCATTTTCACGATACACATTATACAACCAGAGCCGTAGGCGGTGCAGGTCTTATCATCATGGAAGCAACCGGGGTGGAGAACAGAGGGCGGATCACGGATAAAGATCTTGGTATATGGAATGAAAATCAAGCGGAAAAATTAAGTAAGATTGTTGAAGCTTGTCATGCGTTTGGTGCTAAGATGGGTATCCAGTTAGGTCATGCCGGAAGAAAATCAGAGGTTTTATCCGAAGATTGTATTGCACCCAGTGCCATTGCTTTTAGCGAACGTTACCGTAATCCCAAAGAAATGACGAAAGAGGATATTAAAACTGTGATTACAGCTTTTAAGGACGCTGCCAAAAGAGCAGACAAGGCGGGGTTTGATACAATCGAACTACATGCGGCCCATGGCTATTTAATCAGTGAATTCTTATCCCCCTTACCAATAAACGTACCGATGAATATGGGGGGAATCTGACAAACCGGGTACGGTTCTTAAAGGAAGTTCTTAGAGAAGTAAAAACCGTGTGGCCGGAAGAGAAACCGATTATTGTGAGAGTTTCCGCAGAGGATTACACGGAAGAAGGGAATCACGACACCATAATGGCAGAAATGCTTAATCTGGTGAAAGACGAAGGAATTGACCTGGTAAATGTAAGTTCCGGAGCGGTAATTAATGTAGTGCCGGAAACATATCCCGGTTACCAGGTGAAATTTGCGGAAACAATCCGTAATAATACCGGTCTTCCGGTCATAGCCGGAGGGTTGATTACCTCGCCTCTAATGGCTGAAGAAATCCTTTCCAACAAAAGAGCCGACTTTATCTTTTTAGGCAGGGAGCTTCTTCGCAGCCCGTATTGGCCATTGTTGGCAGCAAAGGAATTAAGTGAAGACATCGAATGGCCGGAACCATATAAAAGGGCAAAAATTTAATTTAATATAGTTTTGTTCTTTCTCAATATTCCATTTTTATTCGGTTCAAATGTTATTACCCAATTCCGCATTGACTTAACAGATATCTAAGAGTAAAATTTACCATATAAATAAACATAGAATGAATCATTAACTTCCAACAGGTTTGTTATGATCGTTCAAAGTATGTTTAAATACATAAGAAAAGACAATGGAGGTTTTATGTCAAAGGAACAGGCTAGAATAACATGGATTGATATGGCTAAAGGTTACGGTATACTATTTGTTATCATTGGGCACTTGGGAGAATCGTTTTTGAGAAATGAATTTTATACGTTTCATATGCCTTTATTTTTTTTCTTATCCGGCTGCGTATTCTCGGCCAGTAAATATAATTTTAAAGAATTTCTGCTAAGAAAAGTTCAAACAATACTGATTCCATATATGGCATTGGGAATCCCTATGATCCTGTATACCTATTGGGAAATGTATTCAAGCTATCAAAGAAATATAAATGATTATATTAATGTAGCAAAAAGTTTTATCATACAACGCCGAATGTGGACCTTATGGTTTATCGCATGTCTGTTTTTCCTGGAAATTTTATTTTATCTGTTCGTGAAACTGGTAAAGGATAATTATATAAAACTGGGATTGATAACCGTTATCCTAACAGTTGCGGGTTTACTGTATTATAAGGCTGGGGGAGGCCCATTACCCTGGAATGTAGATGTTTGTTTAACCGGAATCTCTTTTTTTTATGTTGGTTATTTGTTCAAAAATATACATCAAATTCAAGATATTCTTTTTAGAAATAAACTTAGAATCGTTAATCTTATATTGTTTTTAGTACTTAACCTGGTATGTGGAGCAGAGACAGTAAGAATTGCCGGTGCTGGTTTGGAAATGTACGAAAGCAGATATGGATTTGCTCCACTGACTTTTATAGCAGCATTTGCAGGAATCTTCTTTGTGATTATCTTTTCTTACTCTATTGATATGAAACCGATTAGGTATATTGGAAAGAATTCATTAGTGTATTATGCATGGCACCAGACGATTTTGATTCCGATCATTGAAAAAGTATATAAAGAGTTACATATCTTTCAATTTATGGGATTCTCAAAAAAGCTATATTTTATAAAGATGGGAACTTCATTAGTTATCATATGTATCGTACTTACAGCCTTGGATTTTATTATAAGACATACGAAGTTAAGATTTATGGTAGGACAAAAAGTATCATTTAGGCGTAGGAAAGAGAGTTTGAATTAGTGGATGAAAGACAGCGTTTTCCGGTTTTGTATTATATTGATTAAAATTAAAATAGCTGGGGAGAATAATAATATATGCGGCAAAAGCCATACAAATAATTTAAAGGTAATAAGAAAGAAAATTGGATTATAAATGAAAAAGCTTAAAAGGGTTTGGGTATGGATGCCTGCCATACTGATTTTATTTTTAATATATAATTTTTCGGCTGCAAACGGCCTGCAGTCTTCTGCAATGAGTTCTAATCTGACAGAGAAGATTATCAACTTTTTTATTCGTGTACCTTTTTTGGATTTTAAACCGGCGCAGGAGAAAATATCCTTTCAGGTACTTCATATTTTTGTACGAAAATTAGGGCATGTAACAGAATATGCGGCACTTGCACTTTCAATGGCGTTTGCGTTGTATCAATATCAGGTCAATAACGGTAGGTTAATAGTCTGGTGTATGGCATTTGGATTTTTTTATGCCTGTACGGATGAAGTTCATCAGTTGTTTATATTAGGGCGGTCCGGTCAATTTACGGATGTACTTATTGATAGTCTTGGCATGATCTTTGGAGTATTATTTTTTACTTACTTATTTACTTTTTCCATAACATCAGCGTAAGAATGAGAAAGGAGTGAAACTAAATGAAAATGCGGTATTTCAATGAAATGCAATTGGCATTTTACAGTTCCCATGAAACACCTTTAATAACCGTTTAAAAATCACCATAACCAAGGAAGTATTTTTTAACATAATAAGGACCAGATAATTACAATGATATATTATGTTTTTATTAAAACATATCTGTATAGGATGATATTTGGGTTAGCTCAGAGGCTCTTTTGAGAAGTTCTGTTCTACCCGTATCATTTAGGCTTAAGTAGTAATTGATTAATAGTCTTACTCCTTCTAAAGAAGAAGTATGGTCGGATTCAGTGTTTATGATTTTTTTTGATACAAAGTCCAGACTTTCTTTAAGTACATTATCAATAACATCACTATTTTTATGAAAAGTAACTCGGTCGATTTCTCCACGCAAGTAATCGCCACTTACACGAAAAAACCTTTCCAAAGCTGCCATAGCCTTGGAATTTGGCTCTCGTAAGCCATTTTCATATCCAATAATTGAAGATACACTCAGCCCGGTTTGTTTTGCTAATTCCTTCTGAGTTAATCTCTTATCTAAGCGTAATTCTTTTATTCTTCTAGCAATGATCTGTTTTTGATCATCCATGAAAACACCCCCAATCCCAAAAAAGTATATCAGAAATTTATACAAATGTAAAACAAATAATGCATCAAAGCGTTGACTTTTACAATCGCATAACTTATAATTGATTAAAGCTTTTACAAGTGTATAAGTTGAAAGGAGTTGTGATTTATGATGGTTATCGTGAATTCTAGGAAACTGATTGAAAAAAGAAGAGAAAAAAAGCTGTCACAGCATAAATTATCTAAGCTTGCCGGGTTAAGTAATAACGCTGTATATAGAATGGAAGAATGCGAAAACAAAGTCAGTGAATTGAGAGTTAAAGCTGTAGCGGATGTTCTAGGGTGTCCCGTTTCTGAAATCTGCAGAAAGGCATAGTGTTAAAGGAAACTGTCATTGACATGACAGCGGTTTAAATTGTTCTGAACTATTTTATAAGAATAAATACATATTTACGGACAAACCGCAATATTGTTAGTAAAGAAGGACATGCTGTTTATGTATTGATGAGAGGATTTACCGGATAAAATTGTAACTAAAATCCGTAAAATCAATTAAAAAATTATCATAAGGAAAGGTAACGATTAAGTTGAGTATTTTAAAGAATTCTCTATACCGAAAGCTAAAAACCTACTATCTGTCCCATATATGGTGTTCGTTTGTACTGGTATTTCTTGTTTTAGTCACCTTTACCTTTATTGTAATTCAAGGTTATCTGAAACAGGAGTACAAGAAGTACTTAAAAGATAAAACTTACAGTACGGAGATTGTAGTATTATCTTCGATCAATCAAAACCTTAATTTAATTATTAAGGAATTTATACAGATTGCAGCGGAAGTTTCCAATGACAATTATCTTTATGAAGAGGTAAAGGCTTATGAGTTACAGGACAGCAACAGTACCAGAATCAGCAGGGATTTAATGAATGCCTTAAGCCGGTATTCCCAGTACTCCAGGTGGATTGAAAATATCTGTATTGTATCGGATAAAGGAATGCTGTTTCAGTATGACCGTAAGAACTACACGAATTATAAATTCTGGAACAAGGATAACATGGATATTCTCTATCAGATTAATAATCAGTTATTTGAACTCTTAAAACAAGATACCCTGCCAAAATACAAAGCGGACAGTTATTATCTCACCCATCCGGGGGATAAATCTCTTTATGTATTTCACATTGCCGTACCTCTTAAAGGAGATAAATCTTTCGACAATGTGACACATTCCGTAGTCTTATCTTTTAACAGTAAAGTATTGGGTGAATTCCTGGATACGGTTCATCAAAACAGCGAGGATCTGGCAATGGGATACGTTACGGACGAATGCGGGATTATATTGTACCATAAAGACACAGCTTACATAGGGAAAAAGCAGGAGGAATATTTAACTCAGGAAAATCTTCAGAATATCAGTGCAAAGATTGAGAAAGTTGGTTGGAACATAAATATAGCCATTGATGAGCTGAAAATGAAACATCAGGTGGATGTGATTTATTTAAGGGGAACCGTATTTTACATAATTATCTTATTTCTGATGATAGCCTTTTTCTTTTTAATTAAATTTCTGGTCTTAAAGCCGGTCAATGCTATTAACCAATCTATTCTGAAAGTTAAGAAAGGGAACCTTAACCATAAGATTATAATAGAAGGACGTAATGAAATCTGGAAACTGGCAGAGGAATATAACAATATGATTGATGCCTTACAGGAAATGAACCAAAAGGTTGAAAAACACCACCGGGATAAAGTGATCTCCATGAAGAAACAGCAAAGAGCGGAAAGAGCAGCCCTGGAATCCCAGATAAATGCTCATTTTATCTGTAATACCTTAGGAGCAATCAATTATGAAGTCATAGAAGCGGGAAATCATAAAGTATCCGTTTTAATTAAAAAACTCTCGAATATTTTGCGGTATACCTTTGACCAGAAACACCAGGATGTTTATTTTTTTCAGGAACTGGCCTGGATTGAGCAGTATCTGTATCTGCAGAAATTTCGTCTGGAAGACGTATTTGATTATGAAATAGATTTTTCGGAAGCTTTCGAGGGGTGGCCCTGCAGAAAACTCATGTTGGAACCTTTCGTTGAGAATTCTATTTTACATGGCTTTTTAGGAAAGCAGAAAGGAGGAAAAATTGTCATACGAGGGAAAGCTGCCGGCAAAAGGCTGAAACTTACGATTGAAGATAATGGACAGGGAATGGATGAAAAAACGGAGGAGGTAATACAAAGTATTATAAAGAATCCTTTAGCGGCGGATAAAAATAAGGTTGGTATCGGTATATCCAATGTGGTAACCCGGATGCGCATGTATTATGGCAGGGCAATGGAGATTAAACTGATAACCCATCAGGGGGCGGAACAAAATTTATATTTTACCTTCCCAACAGACAGTCAGAGGAGGATGAATATGCGTGTGATGATTGTGGAAGATGAGCAAAGGGCCAGAAGAGGTTTACATAATTTGATTACCTCTATCTCAGAGGATTATGAAGTGGTTTCAGAAGCAATGGATGGAAGAAAAGGGTTGGAGCTGATATTGTCTGTGAAACCGGATGTGGTATTTACAGATATTAAAATGCCTTACATGGATGGAATCGCGTTAATTAAGGCCGTTCGATCCATGGGAGTTAATAGTGAATTTGTAATAATCAGTGCCTATGAGCAGTTTGAAACGGCAAGACAGGCAATTTCTCTCGGAGTTAAGGGTTTCCTGGTGAAACCGGTAACTTATGAGGAGGTTAAGACCGTACTGGAACGTTTAAATAATAGAGATTACCAGAAATTAAAAGAGGCTGTTGCTGATTTGGAGAAGCAATATCCACTGGCCCATCCCTTAATACTAAAAGCCCTGCGGATTATTGAAGCAAATTATGCAGCGAAGATCAGTGAAGAGTATTTCGCGGAGTGTTTGGGAATGACCAAAGAGTATTTCAGTTACTTATTTCATAAGGACATTGGAATTACCTTTACCAAGTTCCTTAAAAACTACCGTATCCAGGTTGCAATATCACTGTTATTAAATGAAGGATTGCCTAAGGAGGATATTCCCTACAGTGTGGGTTTTTCCGACCCCAAGTATTTTTACAAAGTATTCCGTGAGATAACAGGTATGAGTGTATCAGAATATCTTAAAAAATTATCCTGATCTTAAATTCTTACTCTAAATTTATCTCCAATATCTTAAAAGCTTAAGTTTTTAGGATTTTTCTTTTTCGGTATAATTAGCTAACAATTAAACATGGCTTAAGGTGTAGGACACCAAGAAAAGGGAGGTAAAATTAATGAAAAGATTTAAAAAATTATTTGCACTTTTAATGGCTTTTTGTTTTGTACTGGTTCTGTTGGCCGGTTGCAAAAGCAAATCAGAAAGCACAAGCACAAGTGTGCCGGAAACCAAGGAAGATACGGCTTCTGAAAAAGCAACTGATGAGACCGGTACACAGGAACCAACCGAAGCGGCTGACTCCGGTAATGCCATAGAAGTATCCGTATGGCATTACTTTGAAAATGAAGCAGAAGCGCTGGAAAAACTGGCAAATGCCTATAATGAGATGCAGGACGAGATTCACATAACCTGCACCTTTGTTTCCCGTGAAGAATTAATGAAACAATATACCATAGGTGCAGTTTCCGGTGAATTGCCGGATATCGGTATGGTGGATTCACCGGATATGGCTTCTTATATTGCTCTTGGAGTATTTGAAGACATTACGGACGATTTAAGCGGATGGGAGGATTTAAAAAACTTCTACGAGGGTCCGCTTAGCAGCTGCAAAGACGGGGAGGGCCGGATTTACGGACTTCCTAACAATTCCAACTGTTTAGCGTTAGTTTGCAATATGGATCTATTAAATGCGGCAGGTTTCACCGAACCGCCGAAGACCTGGGATGAATTAAAAGAAATAGCAGCAGCTACCACCAATCCTGCTAACTCCGTATACGGCTTTGCCATGAGTGCCATCAGTAATGAAGAGGGTACCTTCCAGTTCATACCTTGGTTATATTCCGCAGGAGCAACGGTTTCTTCCCTAAGTTCCGACAATGCGGTAAAATCCTTATCTTTCTTAACGGATTTGGTAAATCAGGGTTATATGAGCAAAGAAGTTGTAAACTGGAGTCAGGGTGATGCTTATAATGCATTCTGCGCAGGAAAAGCTGCCATGTTGGAATCCGGTACCTGGCAGGTATCCACTATCGATACGGATGTAAATGGAACTTTTAAGTATAAATATACCTTACTGCCGAAAGATAATGAATACTCCAGCGTTATCGGCGGTGAAAATTTTGGTGTATGTGTCGGCTCAGAAGCAAGGGACGCTTGTGTTAACTTCTTGAAATATATGCAGTCAGCAGAAAATAACGCAGACTGGTGTGAAATTGCAGGTAAGATTCCGGTTCGAAGCGATGCGGCAACGTTAAAAGATTTCTGGACCAAGGATGAAAGATACGCCGTATTTACCGAGGGGATGAATTATGCCGTAGCAAGAGGACCTCACGAGGAATGGCCGACCATTTCAGAAGCAATTTATTCTTCCGTTCAGGCGGCCCTCATCGGGGAAAAATCGCCGGCAGATGCTATGGCGGGTGCTGCTGCTGTTGTGGATCCTATTATTGCTGCGAATCCAATAGCAGAATAAATACGGAGCATAATTATAATTAATATGATAAGTAATTGTGAAACTCCAATAGTGTATTTATATACCATGCAATTAATACAATTTAAGAGCTGAATCTTGCCCGGAGGGCAACTGAAGCTATAAAATTGGTATTAATTGTATGGTATATTCGAAAAACTGCATAGTTTCCCAATTACCTAATTAATATGAAGCAGTAAGGAGCTGATGCAAGTTGCAGAGAGTCAGATAAACTTATAATTTTGCATCAGCCCCTTCATACAGAAATGAGGTGTAAGAACAATGCGAATGAAAATGGCAACCAAGAAAAAGCTGGAAGGTTTTTGTTTTATTCTGCCCGGCTTTCTATATATGTTACTTATTCTGGGTTATCCTCTTATTTACAACTTTATCTTAAGCTTTAAAAATATGGATATTAAGAATTTTAAGAAAGCTACCTCCGTATTTATCGGTTTTCAAAATTATTCATTCCTGTTTAAGGATGAAACGTTCCGGCTGGTATTTAGAAACACATTTATATTTACCATAAGCTGTCTCATTTTTCAATTTACCATAGGTTTTATTTTTGCTATGTTTTTTTCCAAGAAGTTTACCTTTGCCGGTCCCATCCGCGGATTGATTCTGATTGCATATATGATGCCTATGTCAGTTACCGCATTAATGGGTAAAAATATATTCGGTGTCTCCGAAGGGGTTATTAATGATTTATTAATGAAAATCGGTATTATAAAATCACCGGTCGAATGGCTGGTCAGTACAAGCACGGCTTTGATTGCGGTTATTGTTATGAACTGCTGGGTAGGAATACCCTTTAATATGCTTTTATTGACATCCGGTCTTACCGGCATTCCCGATGAAATTTATGATAGTGCGGCAGTTGACGGTGCTAATCCCAGGCAAAGATTTCTGCATATTATCCTGCCTTTAATGCGCCCGGCCATTTTATCCGTTTTAATGTTAGGGTTCATATATACCTTTAAAGCCTTTGACCTTATGTTTGTAATGACCAGCGGAGGACCGTTAAACTCAACGGATGTTTTGGGTACCTATGCATATAACCTGTCTTTTACCCAATATAAATTTTCCTTAGGTGCGGCTTCTGCCATTATTTTATTTATCTGCCTGTTTGCGGTGGGATTATTTTATTTAAGACTGATATCAAAGGAGGAGGATTAAGATGGCCGGTAGGAACAGTAAACGCCTGAGTTTTTCAAAGCAGCAGCGAAGAAATACTATCTATTGTTTCATTTCCATATTAATTACCATTGTATTCCTCTTTCCGATTTATTGGCTTATTATTATGTCCTTTAAGTCGGATACCGAAACCTTTGGTAAAATACTTACCTATTATCCACACAAATTCACCTTAGACCCCTGGCTTGAAAATCTTAAGGATAAGGATTTTTTAGTTTCCTTAAGAAACAGTGTGGTGATAGCAGCCTGTTCCATGACATTATCCTTGTTGTTTGGTATTCCCGCCGCTTACGGTATGGGACGGTACAAAGTGCCCGGAAGAAAAGCTCTCCTTTTAACATTTTTAATCACCCAGATGCTTCCGGCTTCGTTAATGTTAACCCCAATGTATTTGATTTTTAATAAGCTTGGTATTTTAGGAACCTTTATTGCTCCGGCGATCGCCATTGCCAGCGGTTCCGTACCTTTTATTGTCATAACACTGCGGCCTTATTTTAAAAGTATTCCCGCTTCCTTAGATGATGCGGCCCGGATTGACGGCTGCAGCGTTATAAAGTCATTCTTTAAAATCATGATTCCTACTATTAAAACAGGGATTATAACTGTTACCGTTATATCATTTTTAAGCGGTTGGAATGACTTGGCCTATTCCATGACCTTTAATGTAAAACCTGAAATGCGTCCTTTGACAGCCAATATCCATAAATTTCAGAGTAAATACGGAACCAAATGGAATTGTATTATGGCTTACGGTGTAATATTAGTCCTTCCGGTAATTTTAATTTTTGTATTTCTGCAGAAATACATTATAGGCGGTCTGACAGCAGGAGCGGTGAAAGAGTAGATAAGTAATAAAATCTGAATATTAAAAGAGACACAAAATAAGATATTAATTTTATAACATAAAGAAAAGAGGTTTAAGTATGTCAGAACAAAATCATGGACAAAATCAGGATTTTTTATTTGGGTATTTTAAGGATCAGGGCGGCAGCCTTTATTACCGCTATGATGCGGAAGAAGTAATGATTGAGCCCTGGGGGGATAACAGTTTAAGAGTCAGAGCCAGCAAGATGCCTGGAATGCCCGCAGAAGACTGGGCACTGATACCACAGGAGGACAATAATGCTGTGGTAACCATTGAAAAATACCAGGCCTCCATACAAAACGGCAAACTAAAAGCGGTGATTAATAAAATCGGTAAACTTACCTTTTATAATCAGAAAGGAGAAATACTGTTAGAGGAATATGTCCGCAACCGTAAAGATATGTTTGCAGATACCTGCAGTTCCATAGAAGTGGAAGCGCGGGAATTCAAACCAATCACTGGCGGTGATTATAAGCTGTCCATGCGTTTTGTATCAAATCCTAATGAAAAGATATTTGGAATGGGACAATACCAGCAGCCGTTTCTGGATTTAAAAGGGGCTGACTTGGAACTGGCACACCGGAATTCCCAGGCAAGCGTACCATTTGCATTATCCTCCCTGGGATACGGATTTTTGTGGAATAACCCGGCTGTTGGCAGAGTAAATTTTGGCAAGAATATTACAACCTGGGAAGCTTATTCCACTAAGAAGTTAGATTACTGGATTACTGCAGGAGATACCCCTGCGGAGTTGGAAGAAGCTTATGCAAATGTAACCGGTAAAGTACCTATGATGCCGGAATATGCAATGGGATTCTGGCAGTGCAAGCTCCGTTACCAGACCCAGGAGGAATTGCTGGAAGTTGCCAGGGAATATAAGAGAAGAAATCTCCCTATTTCCATAATTGTCGTAGACTTCTTCCATTGGCCGCTCCAGGGGGAATGGAAGTTTGATCCGGTATATTGGCCCGATCCGGATGCCATGATTGCAGAATTAAAAAATATGGGAATTGAATTAATGGTATCCATCTGGCCGACAGTAGATTACAGAAGTGAGAACTTTGAAGAAATGAGAAATCGGGGATTGTTAATCCGTACTGACCGTGGTTTTCGCATTTCTATGGATTTTCAGGGAAATACCGTTCATTATGATGCCACGAATCCGGAAGCCAGAGAATACGTATGGAATAAGGCAAAAGAAAATTATTATAAAAAAGGTGTAAAAATCTTCTGGCTGGACGAAGCGGAACCGGAATATTCCGTATATGATTTTGATAATTACAGGTATCATTTAGGTCCCGATGTACAGATTGGCAATATTTATCCCCTTATGTATGCAAAAACCTTTTTTGATGGCATGAAAGAAGAAGGACAGGAGAATATTATTAATCTCCTCCGTTGTGCCTGGGCTGGTTCTCAAAAATATGGTGCGCTGGTATGGTCCGGAGATATCCACTCCACTTTTGCCAGCTTAAGAAATCAGTTTGCCGCCGGGCTTAATATGGGAATTGCCGGTATTCCCTGGTGGACTACGGATATCGGCGGATTTTTTGGTGCGGATATCAGGGATCCAAAATTTCACGAACTCTTAATCCGTTGGTTTGAATACGGAACATTTTGCCCGGTAATGAGACTGCATGGATACCGATGGCCGCTTCAGCCCCAGTACGGTACCACAGGAGGAGCCACCTGTATTTCCGGTGCATCCAATGAGGTCTGGTCCTACGGTGACAAAGTTTACAATATATGTAAAAAGTACTTAACTATCAGGGAAGCCATGAAACCATATATCACAAAGATTATGGAAGAAGCACATACTAATGGAACGCCGGTAATGAGACCGTTGTTTTATGACTTTCCGGAGGATCAGGTTTGCTGGGAGAATGAAACCCAGTACATGTTCGGACCGGAAGTATTAGTTGCACCGGTTATGGAACAGGGAGTAAGAGAACTTAAAGTCTATCTGCCAAAAGGTGCTGACTGGACACATATCTGGACAAAAGAAACTTATCCGGGTGGTCAGACGGTTAGCATTAACGCACCCGTGGAAGAGATTCCTTTGTTTACAAAAAACGGATACGAACTTAATATTGTTTAGAATTTGGATTAATTTTGCAAACAGTTAACAATAGCTCAGAAAGTTTGGTGATCGGATGTGAGTGAATTGGGAAAAAAAACAAGGGATAAGCAAAGGCTTTTTACCCCGGACTCCGGAGGTATCTATAATTACATAGAAAAATTTTTTGATATGGCTGCTCTCAGTATTATTTGGCTGATAACAAGCCTGCCCTTAGTTACTATGGGTGCTTCTACTGCAGCCTTATATTATACCGTTCATAAAGTAATCAGGCAGGACCGGGGATATCTCTTGCAGGAATTTATACATTCATTTAAAGTGAATTTGAAAGAAGGGACAGTCCTTTTACTTATCCTGGGGGGAACCGGTTTTATTTTACAGTTAAATATAGGAATCTTATATTCACTCACAGACGGTTTATTCGGTTTATTTTTTATAATATTTTATCTATTTCTTCATATATGGATGATAGGAATTGGAATCTATACATATCCACTGTTATCCAGATTTGAAATGAACTTCGGATGGATATTAAAACTGGCAGTATATATGACGGTCCGGTATCTGCCCGTTACACTTTTCTTGCTTTTAATTTTAGCTATAGGTTTAGGGTTGATTTATTACTTTCCGGTGTTAATCATTTTAATACCGTCATGGATTATATTAGCAGTTTCTTATTTAATGGAGCCAATATTGGAGAAACACAGAACAACTTAAGGTTTCTTTTATTGGAACAGTCGTATAGTATTCATGGAAAGTTGACAAATGATGGATACCTGTTATAATTGTTATAATTTGGGTTCGGTAATAAATGTTTCTAAATCGAATTAAAAGAATAAATGAAATTATAACAGGTGAATGAATGAAAAATAGAATAAAAGTGTTTTATTGGCTGCCGGCTGTTATTATGATGATTATTATTTTTCGGTTTTCTACTGCGAATGGAGAACAATCCTCCGGATTAAGTTTAGGATTAACACAAAATATTATAGATACGGTCACCAGCATAGCTAATATTGATTTAACCCCGGGAGAAAAATTGTCTATTATAGAATCGATACACACACCTATCCGTAAATTAGGGCATCTGACGGAGTATGGAATCTTAGCCATAACAGTTGCCTTTCCACTCTATGTGCTTCACAAGAAACGCAGATGGAGGTTGTTTTTGTGGTGTGAGGGAATCAGTATCTTATACGCCTGCTCCGATGAATTTCATCAATTATTTGTACCGGAACGCTCCGGGCAGTTTACGGATGTCTTAATTGATAGTATCGGTATAACTTGTGGCTTATTATTTTTCTGTATCTTTCTTAAGATCATTGGCAGAAATTTTAACAGTCACATATAAAAGATAAACCAATGCTGCCCCTCTCTTAGCGGTCCGGCAATAAGCTGCCGGAAATAAATCGTACTTACCGGACGTTAGTCGGATAAAATGAGGATTGGGGCAGCTGTTTCTAACACCTTAATTCGGTATGGTAAGTACTGAGGTCAGGAATGCTAGGGCAAGCCCCTGGCCCCAGCCCTGTGCCCAGGTTTTTGAGATGTTTAAGTAACCTTCCCGGTCATTCATTACTGCAGTACCGCCGGATACGTTCAGTACCCTGCCGTCATCGGAAATATTAATCAGAATTCCATCCAGAGCTTTCTGGACATATTTCGAATGAAGGGGATTGCCGTTTTCCACCATTGCAGCAGCTATTCCGCAGGAAGCGGATATTTCTTCATAGGATTCTTCATCATTGATTAAAGTCCTCCATAATCCATTCTCTGTCTGCAAGGTTTTTAATGCGGATAGCTGGTCTCTAAGTGCACAGTTTATATCCATGTATTTGGGATAAAGGTAACATTTCGGCAGATATTTTTTAACCTGTGCCATGGTATAGGCAGCCCAGGAATTTGCTCTTCCCCAATAAAATCCTGACATATGGTCCTTGTTTATATTGTTATATCCGTGGTACCACAGATTTGTTACCGGATCCTGCAGATATGTTATATGCCAGTAATATTGATTTAAAGCATCTTCAATCAATTCCTTATTATCTAACTTTGCGCCTACCCTCAGTAAGAAAAAAGCAGCCATAAATAAGGTATCTGCCCAGGCCTGTTCGGGAAAATCATTATTTACCGATACGGTATGCTGCATTACCTGTTCACCGAAACGCAGTGTTTGATTACGGAGATAATCTACCTTACTCATAACCACATTCCAGTATTTTTCGTCTCCGGTTGCTTCATAAAGGGTAATCATGGTGTGGCCCATTGCACAGGTATTTACGGTCCAGTCCGGTAATCCCAGTTCCAAATATTCGTCGGTCCATTTTTGTAACATATCTATGTACCCATCCGTTTTAGTTGCTTTATATGCTTCACAGACGCCATAATAAGCAACTCCGCAGGGCCAATCCCACAATAAATCCATGGACAGGGTTTTTTGTACAATCTTATCAATTACAGTTAGAATATAATCTTTGTCATAATTTATTTTAAGCATAGAATCCTCTCATTAGCCGGTTTAATTATAATTTCCGGCCTCAATGGCTTTCGTCTTTTCATCCAGAATTGCCTGGTATCCTGCATCCAGGAACTCCTGGCAGGCTTCTTTATAGGTTGCCTCAAATTCGGCTTCCGGACTCATGGCACATTTTACATAAAGCTCTTTCCACAAATCATTCAAATCTGATTTATATTCGGCTACGGATTCCAAAACAACGGAATATAATGCATCCGGAGTGGAATATTCCAGATTATCCTTATAATATTGATAAGAATCTTCGATTAAATATTCATAGCCTGCCGGGGCCCAGTTGGCGACGTTTGCCTTATAATTTACCTCTTCCTCCTTATACTGTGCACTTTCCGTTACCAGACACCAATAATCTTTGTTATTGTTATCCGATAATTTTGATTCGCCTGTAAAATCGGTTTTCTTAACAGCTAAACCGCTCTCATCCAGGGTATAGTTTTGACCTTCCACACCGTTTTGCAGGAAAAACAGGTTATCTGTATTGCTCATCCATTCCAGGTACATCCAGACTGCAGCCCGTTCCTCGGGACTGGAGGTTGAATTAATACCCATAATCATTCCAAACGGCCAGTAAGCACGTCCCTGGGGTTTATATTCATCACCCTTTGGTACTAATGCCTTAGGATCCAGTACGGCAACCTTGGCATCGGGATCATTGGTTAACAGGTTTTCGATTACAGGTGATGAACTGGATAAATACAGGGCATAAACACCGGAACTGCCGGAAACAAAATCTGCCTGGGTGGAGGCATCATCCGTATTTAAATAAAATTCCGGATCAATTAATCCATTATTGCACTGATAATTTAAATTCTTTAGATATTGATGTGTAGGCTCCCAGGTAAATGCAGGAACGGAAAGATCCGAATATAAAGCTCTTTCTTTTTCGTCAATCGGCCAGGTACGGAAAGCATAATCATAAGTGAAATTGTTCTGGACCAGATTACCTCCGCCGTTTCCAAGACCGGCTTCTTTCCAGGCTTTTAATAACTCATTGTATTCCTCCAAACAGGTTGGCATTTTCATTCCAACGGCATCAATCCAGTCCTGCCTGATTAAGGTCAGCCAGTTGTAAGCATCCGGCCTGTCGGCAAAGAAGAAATAATTATCCCCGTTTACCTTACCATAGGTAGTATTGGTTTCTCCCATGTTAGCCCAGTAGGTAGGCGCATAGAATTTGATTTCATCAAGATCCAGCTTCTGCATGGCACCTTCCCCATAGTATGCCAGAATCTGGGGCATATCATAATGGAAAATAATATCCGGTGCGGTATCGGCTGCCAGCATTTGAGTATAATCGGTTACTTCGGTGGACCTTCCGATAGCAACAAACTTAACCGTTATATTATACTTATCACCGAACTGGGATTGAATCCATCTGGTATAATAATTATCGGTTACATTCCATCCCTCAAAGGCTCTGTCATATACAGGAATTTCAATTGTTACGTTATCTTTAAAGCCGGATGAATAATCGGTATAAGCTCCAGTAGTTCCCCTGCAGCATTATCACCTGTTGTAGTTTCTCCTGCAGCAGTTTCTTCTGCCGTAGCATCTGCTGCCCCATTGGCCGCTGTTTCTTCCGTCGGACCTGTTTCATTGCTTTTACACCCTGCGGTCATAAAGATGGTCAGGGTACAAATCAATAAAAGTGTTGTCAGTTTTTTGAAAACTTTTTTCATAACAAACTTACCTCCTTTGATAATAATTATTTATAAGAAAGTGCTGCGTAAGACCTTATGTCATTGGATATACCATAGATTTCATATTTACAGCACCTCCATCACTCCATTTATTGGTACCGCATTACCCTTTCACAGCACCGATCATGGTTCCCTGTACGAAATATTTCTGTACAAAGGGATAAATACATAGAATGGGAATGGTTGCAAACATAATACAGGAAGCCTTTAAAACTTCAGGACTGGTATACTGTGCGGAACCCTCTGCCGCAGCCTGAAAAGATTCTGTTGCCGCAACAACCAGATAATAAAGCTTTAACTGAAGTGGCCTTAAATCAATATTCTGCTTTATATAAAATAAGGCATCCTGATAGGCGTTCCATCTGCCAACCGCATAAAACAAAGAGAGGGTGGCGATAATTGGCTTTGATAAAGGAAGTACAATACTTTTTAATATTCTAAACTGACCTGCCCCGTCAATGACTGCAGATTCAACCAGGCTGTCGGAAATGGTATTTTGCAGCGTGGTTTTCATGATCAACAGGTTATAGGGGCTGAAAGCCAGTGGGAGAATCATGGCCCACCAGGTATCCAGTAAATTTAAGTTGTTTATCAATAAATATTCGGGGATAATCCCGCCGCCAAAATACATGGTAAACATAAACAAAAAGGTAAAAACGGATCGGCCCTTTAAGGTTTTCCTCGAAAGGGGGTATGCCGCACAGATGGTAATAATCATACCTAAAACAGTAAAGGCTATGGTAACGACGATGGACACATATAGGGATCTTAAAATACTGAAATCGGCAAAAATTTTTCGGTATGCATCCAAGGTAAAACCTTTCGGCAATAATATAATTTTATTGGCTATTACAAATGCTTCCTCACTGACGGACTTTGAAAATACATGTATGAACGGCAGCAGGCAGGTTAGTGCGGTAACTGCTAAAATGGAATGAATGAAAAGATCCGTAAAAAAATTATGTAACCTGGATTTGGTCCAGGGTTTTTTAGGGGATATAACGGTCTTCGGATTAATACTTGATGCCATCTGCATTTCCTCCTTTATAAGATTCCTTCTTCGCCAAGTTTTTTAGCGAAGAAATCAGAGCCGATTACTAACAGTAATCCGATTACGGACTGGAATAAACCAATGGCAGTTGCTTCGCTGTATTTGCCGTTTGAGAGACCTAACCGGTAAACCAGTACGGGAATGGTATTGGTATACTCCGTAGTTGCCACGTTCATTAAAGCATTTACCGATTCAAAAGAACCGCCCATAATTTTGCCCAGATTCATAATCAGCAGGATTACAATGGTGCTTTTGATGCAGGGCAAAGTAACATGGATACATTTTGCAAGTCTTCCGGCTCCGTCTACAGTTGCCGCTTCATACAGCTCCGGATTAACGCTTGTAATGGCAGCCAGATAAATGATGGTTCCCCAACCCATTGTCTGCCATACGTTAATGAGGACATAGGTAATTAGCCAGTGGTTATCCTCCTGAAGAAAAGGAATCCTGACATGGCCTGTTGCTTCAAGAAGATTATTTATAACACCGTTTGCCAGACCGAAGATCTGGTAAGCAATGGCACCTATGATAACAAAGGATAAAAAATGAGGCAGATATAATAAAGTCTGTGTTAGTTTTTTAAAGTACTTATTTTTTACTTCGTTTAATAAAAGGGCCAGTAAAATAGGAAGCGGAAAGCCTATAATCAGTGTTAAACTGTTTAATAACAGTGTATTCCGGATTGATTTCCCGAAATCCCTCATCTGAAAGACTTTCCGGAATACGGAAAGACCCACCCATTCACTGCCTGAAAATCCTTTCAGGATTTTATAATCTTTAAAAGCAACAACCAGGCCAAACATGGAACCATACTTAAAAATGAAAGCAAAAGCAACCGGAACTAATAACAATATGTATAACTGCCAGTCTTTTCTTAAATAGAAAAGGATACTTTTTCTCTTATTCCGGTTCTTAATACTTTCTTGAACAGAAGTAAGATGATCGGATTCCTTGCCGGTGACTCTGGCAATTTTCATAAATTAATCCCTCCTTATCACGTGGATTTATGCGTTTTATACATAAATAATATATGTGAACTATATAATGATTTATTAGAGATGTAAAGTATCAATTTTGTCACTGCTTATCATTTTTGATATTGTCGAAACCGTTGATTTTTCTTAAATTTCATAAAGAATTCCTGAAAATTAATCTGAAATTAGAAAGAAAAAAACATGTCCGGATGACTATTTCAGTTCATTTTTTTATCAAAAATGATAGTTCAGTATCAAAAAATATCCATAAAACAGTTATTTAAAATCTGTTTTATGGATATTTTGTATAGCTTAACCGGATGCTAGTCTCCAATGGCTCCCATACTTTTCGCGAGACGATTCACACGATACAGCCCGGTATATTTATATACTTTCCTCCTGTTTAAGGTTTTTAAATTCACTTGGAGAGATACCCTCATATTTTTTAAAAAAACGGATTACGCTTTGGATATTCCGGTAGCCCACCTCTTTTGCAATTTGTGAAATGTTTAAATCGGAATGAAGCAGCAGGTTTTTTACTTCTTCAATACGCAGGATATTTACATTATCATTTAAACTCTTTCCTGTTTCTTCTTTTATAAGTTTTCTTAGATAGGAATAACTGATACCTACTTTTTCTGCAATATCTTCCAATATAATATCTTCTTTATAATGTTCCCGGAGATACTTAAAAATTTGTTCGCAATATTTTGTTTCATTATTCTTACCGCTTGGAGCCGTATAATCCATAATGGATTTGAATATTTCCGTCAGATATGCTTCAATTTCATCCACCGTATCCAGACCGGCGATTTCAGAGTAAATATTAATATTACTCCTGAAAATTTTACTTGTATTAATATTATGTTCTACCAGAAATTTAATTGTTGCACCCACCAACTGATTAAAGATCAGCAGGATATTGTCGTATGAAATATCCTTTTCTTCTTTTATCTGGTTGACGATTTTCCGAAGCTCTGATTTTAAGCTTTCAAAATCACCGTTATTTAAGAAGTTCAGAATCTTTTTCTCGCTGTTATAGAAATAATGGAACTTTTTATTTTCCCTTTTTTCGGATTCCCAGAAAATAATGCTGTTTCTTCCGGCGAGTAATCTCTGCTTTACCGCTTCTGCGGCTTCATAAACGCATTCTTTAATACCCCCATAACTATTATGGACTCCGCTTACCCCGATTGTTACGGTATATCCCCGGACTTCCAGTGCTATGGTTTTTATCTGGTTAAGAACATTTTTTAAAGTCCTCGGCACCCGGATGTGGTCATAATATTCCATATTTATTATGATAGCAATGGTCCCGGCCTCATATCTGGCACAGCATACATGGTATTCTTCCGGAAAGGCGTTCTCAAATTTATCAAATAATAAATAACGCTGGTAGCTTCTGGTCTCGGGATTGGCTTCCTTTAAATAGGATTTTATATTATCGACAGATACCAGGGCAACAATATAATGGCTGTAGGGAAAGGCCTTTTTTATTTCTTCCATTTCCGTACTGTTTGCAATTTCACCGGTCAGTAAATTGTGAAATGCCAGATATTTTGTTTCCTTTTCTCTCTCTTTTAATAATTGGTTCAGGCCATCCTCCTGCTCCCTGATTTTTTCAAAAGCAGTCGTAAGATAGGCAAGTTCATTTTTATTTACCCTGTCCTCAAAACCTGCCTGTTTTTTCATAGAGTTAACCAATTGTTTCATTGGTTTGGAAAATCCGATGGATACCAGTACGGTTATTACCGTTCCAATGGCAATGATTACAATGGTAAGGATCATAAAATTGGTTCTGACTACGTTTGATTTCTCCAGTAAAGTATCCATGGAATAGGTTGTAATGTAGATCCAGTGGTTGAAAGGAGTTTTATAGAAAGTATATAAAATTCTCTCGTTCTCTGTATTTACATAAAAATATCCGGAGTCCGCTTTATTCTTTAAGATGTCTTTTACATAATTAACTTCACTGAGATTTTTATGTATCAGGGATTTATCTTTATGCGAAATTACATTTCCATCCATATCAGTGATGAAACCGGTTGAATCGGAATTATGTTTATTGGAATTAAGAAAACTGCTTACCTTTGTTTCGTTTACGTTTACTATGATAGTACCCTTCGTCGAGGTGGTAAGGCGATTAAGCCGGTAAACGTAGGATATGACGTTAATAGATTCGGAATATTTTAAGCCTTTTTCAATTTCAGTAACGGTAGCCTTATTTAACACCCTGGGGAACCAGACTCCTCCGGCGCCGTTGATTTTATCCATGGCGGCTTCCAGCCAGTCCATGCTTTCAAAATACTTAAGCCGGACGATTCCTTTATTGGTTGAAATGGCGTAATCCGCATTATCCAGGTAAAAAATAATCGAATATACGGTACTGTCATTGGACAGTATTTCGTTCATACTGTTCAGAATATTGACGGCGCTGTTTACCGTATCATAGTCGGAAGTCAGTTCAGTATAAGAAGTTATGTTTTTTATGGTATTAAATTTATTCTCTTTTACCATCTGAAGTACATCGACAATTACATTATTTAAGGCAAATTCATTCAGAGCAATGCCGGAATCCAGCTTAAGTAAGGCTGAATCGGCTATTTCCTGCTCCGAATAAGACATCATGCTGGCACTGCTGTAATAAGATATGATAGACATGGGAATAACCAGTACCAGGAACAGTATCATAAACAATTGGATCTGAACCGGTATTCTCTTCATAATAAACTCCTCTCTATTTGACCCTAGGGTATATTAGGTTATGCTTTAAGCATTTGCTATGAATCACAGGTAGTAATGTAAAGCTGGTTTCTTTAAGATTATTTTACAATATTTTCTTGTATATGGAAAGACTTATTGAGTAGATAACAAGGTTTGGAATAAGCAGGCCTTGCCTCAGCTCGCAATCACACCTGTCATAATTATAATTTGGATTTGAGGACGAAGCTTCTTAAAATAAGAAAGCACATAAATATTATGAAATAAAGTTGTTGATAAGACATAAATATGCTAGAATATTAAAATGAGTTATGATTATATGGGAGTAAATTGAAACAAGCCATCCCGGATAGGTATTTTTAACAACGCAATTTTTTATCATTATAAGAAAAAGGATGAACGGAATGAAATTAAATCACGAAAAGGGCGCAGCTCCTTTATACTCTCAAATCGAAAGTATTCTTAAGGAGAAGATTGAAAAGGGTGAATACGCTTACGGTGATGTTTTACCAAGTGAAAAACAGCTTCAGGAGCTTTTTGAAGTCAGCCGTGTAACGGTAAGACAGGCGGTAAGTTCACTGGTCAATGCTGGGTATTTACAACCCGCTCAGGGTATTGGTACGATAGTTGTATTTGAAAAGATTGACGAGAAACTAAAACGGGTCATCAGCTTCTCCGAAGAGATGGAGCAGCATGGCATGAAAATGGAGACCGGTTACTGTAAAATATCATTGGAAAAAACAAATAAAATTATAGCCGCAAAATTAGACATAAAAGAGGGAGAAGAGTCCTATAAGTTAGTCCGTGTCAGAGGTGTAAAAACTTCACCGATTGTATATTCCATTACCTATTTAAAAAAGAATTATGAACTTCCCCTGGATCCGAAGCAGTATATGGAATCCCTATATAATCTTCTGGATACCCGGTATGGAGTTAAAATTGTGAAAGGACAGGATACTTTTGAAGCAGTTCTGGCCGATAAGGAGATTAGTAAACATCTGAACATATCCGTAGGTTCCCCTGTCTTTAAAAGAACCAGAAAAACAACGGACCAGCAAAATGAAACCGTTGAATATACCATTTGTTATTATCCGGGAGATAAATACAAGTACTCGGTTGAACTATAATATCACAATAGATTATTACAAACCCACATGAATAAACCACGTCCATTACTAATATATATTCAAATCATTTTTTCAGATGAAAAAAGGTTAGATGAATATGTGCCGGTAATGGACGTTTTTTATTTATGTGCCAGTAAAGGGAATCAATGCGAGTATTTTCAATAACCGGAAAGCAAAGAAAGGGTTTTCCTGGATAGAATAGGATAAAAAAAAGAAATAATTACAATTGACTTTTCAAAGGTCCTATGCTAATATTTATTATAACGTTATAACATTATAACGTTATAATAAATATCAAAATGGAGGGTATTACCATGTTCAAAATGAAAAAAATCACAGCATTTTTATTAAGTGTAACAATGATGAGTATCATCGTTACCGGATGTGGGGGAGCAAAAACAGAAGGGGTTAGTAATTCTGCTTCCGAGAGTACAAAAGCAGAAGCCACAAGCTCAGAAGTTACTAAAGCGGAAGGAAGTACGGAATTCTGGCTTGACAAATTAAGTGATCAGGCTATCATCGACGAGTTATCATTGGTTTGGAAAAACGACTCCGGTGTTGACGTTAAAATTGTGAATTTTCCGGATGTAGCCGCATATCAGACTTCTCTGCAGCAATCCATCGATGATAAATCCGCACCTGGTATGTTTACCTGGTGGAGCGGAAGCCAGTTAGAAACCCTGGCTAAAAATGATAAGTTAGTTGATTTGACTGCGGAGTGGGATAATTACATAGCGGATGGAGTATCTGCAGATATTAAAGAAGCCTTTACGGTGGATGGAAAAGCTTATGCGGCACCATACAGTGTTTTGTATAACACATGTTTATATAATAAAACTGTTTTTGAAAAGGCAGGAGTAACGGATGTGCCAAAAACCTTTGATGAATTTTTAGCTGCTTGTGAAAAAATCAAACAAAGCGGAGTTACACCCATTGGTTTAAAAAATGATTCCTGGGCAAGTTTTATATGGTTTGAACAATTAATCGCAGCTTATGACCCTCAGCTGTATGTGGATATCTGTAACGGAACCAAAGCTTATACGGATGAAAGCGTTAAAAAGGTTATGGAAATCTGGAGAAGTATGTTTGATAAGGGGTATTTTGCAAAACCGCAATTATACAGTGATGTATTTAAAACCTTTGCAAAAGGAGAAATTGCAATTATGCTGGAACCGAATCCGACTGCTAATTCAATGGTAGTTGAATATGGAATGGAGGCTGGAACCGATTTTGATTCTTTTGTGGTTCCAAGTATGAACGGACAAAAAAGCACAATCTTTTTTGAAGCATCTCCCATTTGTGTAGCAAAAGCAAGTAAAGATAAAGATGCGGCTTTGGCTGCTCTCCGTAATTTTTATAAGACGGATACGCAAAATGTAATGTTAAATGAAAACGGTATAGCAAATACCAGTAAAGTTGATGTAAGCAATAAAACAATCCAGAATATTTTAAAGATGAGTGCGGAACCTGACAACTATCAATTGTATTTAAGATATTATGAGAACACTCCTGAAGATATCAGAAATTATGCTCTGGATGAACTGTCAAGATTTATGTACAGCGGTGCGGATACGGATGAAGTTTTAAACAACATCCAGAAGAAAGCAGATGAAGTCTTCAAAAGTTTAAAATAAATTGAAACAAAATTGTTCCATAGTAACATCAAGCGGCCCGGGCAGCCGGGCCCTGATGTTTTATCCATCGGTCATACACCATATAAGAAAGAGGAAGTAAATGGATAAGTTGATTGAAAACAAAAGAACAAAAAAAAGCCGCAAAACCTTAAAAAACTATTTATATCTTTTACCCGCAGTATTATTAACAGGTTTATTTTTCATTACATCAATCTTTTATACGATTTATTTAAGCTTTAATTCTTGGGATGGATTTTCACCTATTAAATTCGTAGGTCTGGATAATTACATATATCTGTTCCATGATACTAATTTCAAGATATCCGTAATGAATACCTTAATCTGGGTAGTCTGCTCCTTACTGATTTCCCTGGTAATTCCATTGTTCTTTGCAATATTAATATCGAGGAGTTCCTGGTTGACAGGTTTTAAGAATATATTCTATTTTCCAACGGCTTTATCTGCAACAGTAGGAGGTATGATTATTGCCTCTATGATATCTACTTATGGATTACCGCAGATATTCGGACTTCTGGGAATGGACAGTCTGGTTTGTGACTGGCTCGCAATCCCCTATGTAAATACATTTATTATGATAGGAATGGGAATGTGGCAGGGAATCGGATTAAATATGATTTTATTTATTTCAGGGCTGAATCATATTCCTGCTTCTCCTATTGAGGCGGCTTCTATAGAAGGTGCAGGAACATTCAGTATGTATACAAAAGTTATTTTTCCTTTATTAAAACCTACAACAATAGTTGTATTTTTAATGTCCCTGGTCAACAGCTTTAAGATCTTTGATTCCATCTGGGTTATGACAAAAGGCGGGCCTTACCGCAGTTCGGAAACTTTGGCCTTAACCATGTATGAGGAATCCTTTATAAGGAATCAATTCGGTGTTGGTTCGGCTGTTGCGGTTGTCTTATCGGTTGTTATCTTATTTTTGGCATATTTTAATCTGAAAAACACATTTTCAGATAATAACCTGACAGTATAACAAATCAGACTAGTAGGTAATTGTGAAATTATATAGTTTCTTGAATATACCATACAATTAATACAATTTCATAGCTTCCGTTGCTATTAAGGCAAAATTCAGCTCTTAAATTGTATTAATTGTACGGTATATAATAACAATAATCTCCCAATTACCTTATTCAGACTAATATAAGGAGGTAATTATGGTAAGGCAAAAAAAGAGAACAAAAATTATTATAAACAGCATACTGTCAGTACTTGCAGTTCTTTGGATCTTCCCGGTAATATTTACGATTATGGGTGCATTAAAAGGAAAACAGGAGTATAATTTAGGTAATATATGGGACTTGCCGAAAAGCTTTATGCTGTTAGATAATCTTACCTATTTAAATAAAGGAGCTGATATTTTTCAGGGTATGTTAAGCAGTTTTTTCTATGCTTTGTGCGGTGCCCTGTTTTCGGTAGTAATTGCCACACTGGCAGCTTATGCAATTGCAAAGCTGGAAATCAAATTCAGAATGTTCTGGTTCCTTTTTATTTACTGCGGAACGATTTTTCCGTTCCAGATCTATTTAATTCCGGTATATAGAGGGTTCTCCAAATTACATCTCTATGATACAAGAGCCGGTATGATTTTATTTTATACTGCTATATGCATTCCATTCAGTATGTTTGTGCTTCGGAATTTCTTTATTGGAATTTCCAATGAAATTTGTGAATCTGCCAAAATAGACGGTTGTAAGGATATGCAGATTTTAACCAGAATTTTTGTACCAATGGCGAAAGCACCATTATCTGTCGTATTTTTATCCCAGTTTACCTGGGCTTGGAATGACCTGATGTTTGGAATCACCTTTACAAAATCCTCAAATATAAGGCCTGTTATGGCCGCAATATCCTTGATGGGCAAAGCTCATATCCCGGCACTTTTAGTTGGATGTATTATCGCGTCCATTCCAACAATAATGTTATTTATATTCCTGCAAAAGAATTTTGAAGCCGGTTTTGCTTATCAGAGCAAATAATTTTAAAATAATATTTATTTTATAGAAAGAAGGTAATGATATGAAATTAAACAGAAAATGGAACATATATCTGATCCATCATTCCCACACAGATATCGGATATACGGAGCGCCAGGATAAAATCATTAATTATCACAAGGATTTTATAAAACAGGCAATTGATATATTAAATGACATCCACGCTAATCATAAAACAGACTATAGCGGTTTCGTATGGCAATGTGAGAATTATTGGCAGGTCCGTAATTTCTATACCCATGCAAAAAAGAATGATATAGAAGATTTCGAAAAGTATGTAAAAAGCGGTGAAATCGGGTTATCCGGCAACTATTTGAATATGACGGAGCTTATCAATTACGATATTTTAAATTCAAGAATAGGGAAAGCGAAAGAATATGGGGAAAAAACAGGAATGCCGGTAAAAAGCGGGATGACTGCGGATATTAATGGCTTTGCCTGGGGTTATGCAGATGCGCTATACGAAAACGGGGTAGAAAATTTATTTTCCTGTCTTCATCCCCATCATGGGATGTTCCCTTTATATAAGAAACAGATACCTTTTTACTGGGAAAGTCCAAAAGGGAATAAAGTTTTAGTGTGGAACGGGGAACACTATCACTTTGGTAATGAACTTCATTTTGCACCCCATGCCGGGACCTCTTATTTAATTTTCGATGAATATAGAAAAAAGATGCAGGCAAATACCATGTATAAATCCGGTCCGGCAGATACGGAAGAGATGGAACTTAAGGTATTGTGTGAGAGATTGGAACGTTACCTTAACAATCTGGAGGAGGAGAATTATCCTTATGATTTGGTACCGTTTATGGTATCGGGTGCAATTACGGATAATGCACCCCCAAGTGCCTCAATAGCAAAGAGAGTCAATTTATTAAACGAAAAATTCGCCGGACAGTTAACTGTTAAAATGGTGACTCTGGATCAATTTTTTGATCAGGTGAAAGCAAAATGTACGGATATTCCTACCTACAAAGGTGACTGGAATGACTGGTGGGCAGACGGAGTCGGCTCCACTCCTGCCGTTGTAAAGAATTTCCGGGATGCCCAGAGAAAATATGACTTATGTAAGAAATTAGATCCGTCTGCTAATGAGGGAGATTCTGCCTTAATTGAGGATGCTGCCGAAAATTTAATGTTATATGCAGAACATACCTGGGGATATTCCTCATCCGTTTCAGAACCCTGGGAGACTATGGTAGGGGATTTGGAATTAAAAAAATCTGCCTATGCAATTAATGGAAATACGGAGATTGCCAAAAATCTTGATCTTATATTAGCAAAAAAGGGAGAAGTCACCATTAAACAGGATAAGCCCCAGCAATATAAAATCATTAACCCCCATGACATTCCAATAAAAGCCACAGCGCTGGTATATATTGAATTTTGGGAATATATGGACGGAATTGATTTTGGACTTGATGTACCCATTAAAGTGGTTGATCTGAACACAAATGAAGTTCTAAGCCATCAGATTAAGCAAATAGCCCGTGCTATTCAGGTTGAAGTATCCGTTGCCATGAAACCGAAAGAAGAAAAAGTAATTGCTATTTATCCCACAAGAAAACAGGATAATAATACGGTAAAAAATCATGCACATATTGGTGCCGAAGGTGTCCGTGATGTTGTAGTACCGGATACCTATGAAGAAAATACCTCCTGTATTGAAACAGATTTTTATAAGGTTTTATTTGATGAAGAATCCGGTATTCGTTCCATCATAGACAAACGGGATCAGAAAGATATAGTTCGGCTGGATACGTTATATGCTCCATTCTCCGGTATCTATGAAGTAACCGATATTAGAACAAATCCCTGTGAAGAACGCAGAAAGATGGGCAGAAACCGCAAAAGTGTTTCAACCAGGCGTTATGGTTCAAAGTTAAAAAATATACAGGTTATTGAAAATGGTACTGTATATATTGCGGTACAACTGGATTATGGTCTGGAAGGTACGAAACTTTACAGTGTATTTTTAAAAGTATATAAGGAAATCTCAAAGATAGAAGCAATGGTACGTATACATAAGGAAAGTGTTTACGAACCGGAGAATTTATATATATCGCTGCCTTTTACGGCCGGAACGGATGAAGTGAAATACCTTGACAAAACCGGCTGTATCATAAAACCCGGTATCGATCAGCTTCCCGGAAGTAACAAGGAATTCTATCTGTTACAGAATGGTGTCGTTATGGAGGGAGCGGATAAAGATGTAATAATATCAGTAAAAGATGCGCCGCTTATTACTTTGGGAGACTTAAAGGCAAAACCCATACAGCTGTGTGACGGAAAGGATAGTAAGCTGAATCAGAGTACCGTTTATTCCTGGGTAATGAATAATTACTGGGAAACTAATTTCAAGGTTGATCTTGGCGGATTTTATGAATTTGCTTATACGATTATAACAACAGATAAAACTTCCAAAGAAGAAGCGATGAAAGTTTGCGAAGCGGCAAATGAAGGGCTGGTTTCCTTTTATATTTAATTTTGCTGATTGAAAAGACTAAGATTTTCTACAATTAATTAGGATGCTGCTAAGCGGCATCCTGTTTGGAGCAATTATATGAATTATTATTTAATGTTTGATGTAGGCGGTACGAAAATAAAAGCAGGAATTCTGACAGGAACAGGCGAACTGATAAGCGGTCTAAATTCTTTTGACTCCAGGGCAAACCGGCCGAAAGAGGAAATATTTAAAAATTTTGCGGATATTATTAATGTCTTAATTGATCAGATTAAAGATTCCGCAAAACAGATAGCCGGAATCGGAATGGCTTTTCCAGGACCGTTTGATTACAAAAACGGAATCAGCAAAATGACCGGGCTGAACAAATACGATGCTATTTATGACTGTGATTTTAAGAAAGAGCTTATGGAAATGCTTAAAAAAACAAAAGCTCTAAAATGGTTTCATAATGACTTAGCCTTTACCTTTATTCATGATGTGGAAGCCTTTGCAATCGGGGAGTGCCATTATGGTGCTGCCTTAAACTGTCACCGGGTTATGTATTTGTGTATTGGTACCGGGGCAGGTTCTTCCTTTACGGAGGATGGCAGGGTATTAAAAAAACAGTCGGACAATTTCCCGGAAAACGGATGGATCTATAAAACCCCCTTTAAAGAAAGTATTATTGATGATTATATTTCTATCCGGGGGTTACTAAAAATTTCCGAAAAGTATTGTAACCGGCCGGTAGAGGGTATCGATTTATATGAAATGGCAGTAAAGAAAGAAGAACCGGCTCTTTATACCTTAAAAGAGTTCGGAACTAATCTGGCAGAAGCAATTGTTCCTTATTTAAAAAGTTTCATACCGGATTGTCTGGTTCTTGGCGGTCAAGTATCGAAAAGTTTTAATTTTTTCGGTTCACAATTGGAGGATTATTGTAAGGAACATAAGATTTCAGTTCGGTTAACGGAAGATACTTCAGTGAGTATTTTAAAAGGATTATTTGCGGAAATGCAAAGCTGAAAAGATGTTTGAATAACGAGGGTAAATATATGGAATTAAACCGAGAAAAGGGAGCACCTCCTTTATATTTTCAGGTTGAGAATATCATTAAAGAGCAGATTGAAAACGGAGAATTTCTTTCCGGCGAGATTCTGCCAAGTGAAAAACAGCTTCAGGAACGTTACGGAGTCAGCCGTGTGACGGTCCGCCAGGCCGTCAGTTCTCTGGTAAATGCAGGATATTTGCAGTGTTCCCGCGGTATAGGAACCACTGTCATCTTTGAAAAAATTGATGAGAACCTGCAACGAGTTATCAGCTTTTCGGAAGAAATGGAGCAGCACGGAATTAAGATGGAAACCACTTATTGTGTTATCAGCCTGCAGAAAGCAACGAAAGCGGTAGCTTCCAATCTTAATATAAAGGAAGGGGAGGAGTGTTATAAACTGGTGCGTGTCAGATGTGCAAAAGGTACCCCCATGGTTTATTCCATGACTTATCTGACAAGGAAATATGAACTTCCCTTAGAACCAGACGCATATATGGAATCCTTATATAAATTAATGGATAACGGGTACGGAGTTAAAATAGTAAATGGCCAGGATACGTTTGAAGCAGCACTTGCAAGTCAGACAGTAGGAAGTTTTTTAAGCATTTCGTCCGGTTCTCCTATCTTTAAACGAACCCGTAAAACTTTTGACCAGCATAATGAACTGGTAGAATATACGGTATGCTATTACCCTGGGGATAAATATAAATATACCATTGAATTATAGACATCAGGGCATAAATGGTGCTCTCTGGAAACTCAGTCAGATGTACTGTAGAGTAAAACTGGCTGGCGTTAAGTGATTGGGAGTATAACCAGAATATAAGGAGAAAAAAATGGGTGGAAAATATTCAATATATAATAATTACGATTTGCTGCCTTATAAAGAAATTAATGGGTTTGACGATCAGGCTTTTGCTGGTTACGAATCCATATTGTCAGAGATTAATAGACTGATATCGGGCGGAAAGCGTATTTTCGTATTTGATTTATATCCCGGAGTGGATAAAGAGGAGCTGGAAGGTCAATTAAAGAGGTTAAATCCCTCCTTATTTATTGACTCTGAAGAATGCTCTTTTGAAAATAATAAAATTGCAGAGATATTTCAAGATAACATAACAGAAGACCGTGTATTTGGTGTAATGACTTATAAAAAATTAGAAGATTGTTATGAACCGTCCAAAATAGAAAAAGTACGGAAATTAATATCGGATACGAATCAGGGGGTTATCTTTATAGCAGGTGTCGGTGCAGGGTTGATTACCTTAGGAGAGGTATACTTTTATTTTGATCTGGCCAGATGGGAGATACAGCTGCGTTACCGAAAAGGAATGCCTAATTGGAAATGTGACAATGGGGATGAATCGATATTAAGTAAATTTAAACGAGGGTATTTTATGGAGTGGCGCCTAGCAGACAGGCATAAAAAATCTCATTTTGAAAACTTTGATTATGTCGTTGATGCAAACACTTCCGGCTATCCTAAAATGATAACAGGAAAAGCTTACCGCAGTGCTCTTCATCAGGTGAGCAGGGAACCTTTCCGGTTAAAACCCTATTTTGATCCGGGAGTCTGGGGAGGGCAGTGGATGAAAGAAGTCTTTGGATTGGATCAGAATACGCCGAATTATGCCTGGAGTTTTGACGGAGTACCGGAAGAGAACAGCCTGAATCTTAAGTTTGGCAAGGTTTTGGTTGAAATTCCGTGTATGGATCTGGTATTATACCGTCCAGAACAATTACTTGGGGATAGGGTACATGCCCGGTTTGGTGCAGAATTCCCCATACGTTTTGATCTTCTTGATACCATGGAGGGAGGCAACCTTTCCCTGCAGGTACATCCGCTTACGGAGTACATTCAGGAGTCTTTCGGTATGCATTATACCCAGGATGAAAGTTATTATATATTAGATGCATCCGAAGACGAAGAAACATACGTATATCTGGGAACCAGGGAAGGTATTGACAGAAAACAGATGGAAGAAGATCTAAGAAAGGCACAGGAAGGAAATTATGAGTTCCCGGCTGAAAAATATGTAAATAAATTCCCTGTTAAAAAACATGATCATGTTCTGATTCCGGCAGGTACAATCCACTGTTCCGGCAAAAATACCATGGTACTGGAAATCAGTGCAACACCGTATATTTTTACCTTTAAGCTATGGGACTGGGGAAGAACCGGCTTAGATGGCAAACCCCGCCCAATCCATATAAAGCATGGTTTAAAGAATGTCCAGTGGGAAAGGGATACAACCTGGGTTAAAAATAATCTGATTGACCAGGCAACGGTTTATTTTCAGGAAGACGGCCTCACACTGGAACACACCGGATTACATAACCGTGAATTTATTGACACTTACCGGTATACTTTTAATAAAACGGTTACCTGTTATTGCAAAGACAGCGTCAATATGCTGAATTTAGTGGAAGGGGCGCAGGTGACCATAGCCGGCAAAAACGGAGAGTTTAAGCCTTTTGAAGTCCATTATGCGGAAACCTTTATTATCCCGGCAAGTGTTGTGGTTTATACCATGACCCCAAGCGGTCCGTCTGAGGGGAAAGAGGTATCCGTGATTGCCGCATCGGTGAAATAACTTATATACCATTCAGGAGACGCAAGTTAAGAAACTTAAAGATTTTGTGGTACTATGTAGTGGATAAAATGAATAAAAATGGCTGTAGGCCCAGTGAAATGGTGCGCTTACAGCCTTTCTGCATTTCTGCTGGGCGAAAGTTAAATAAACTTGTGGAAACAGGTAAATATTGCTATAATAGTTTATTGAAATAATGAAATAAAATATGAAAGGGTGTAGCTCTTGTATCGTTTTAAATCAAAATCTGTTATTCCCATTTACCTTATCGGTTTAGTCTGGTTGATTTATTCTTTTTCCTTTCCCTTATACCGGATTCAGGATTTTGTAATAGCAGCAATATTATCCTTTGCGGTATTTTTTGCGGGGACTTACATGATTACCATAAAGGATCAAAAAAATGGTATCGAGTATATTAATACCGGTGACAGGGATTTAGATGAAATGCTTGAAACGGCTGCTAAGAATCTTAATATGCTAAAATTTTTAAGCCAAAATATTATTAATACTAAAATGGCGGGGCAGGTTAAGCAATTGGAAAATGTTTCGGTTAAAATTTTAGATTTGGTAAAGAACGAGCCAAATAAAGCCTCAAAAGCCAGTCAGTTTTTTAATTATTATTTATCTGAAACTGTAAAAATTCTTATTTCATATAAGGAATTCGAGGCCGGCGGACGAAGCGGGAAAAACCTTACTACGGCAATGACACAGATAGAAGAATTTATGGTTAAATTAGCGGAGGCATATCAAAAAATTTTAGATGGTCTGTATAAAGATGAAGTAACGGATGTCTCTATTGATATGGAGGTTATGGCAGCCATGCTTAAGCAGGATCAATATTTATAAGAATGGAACCGCATACCATTTAAGCAGAGGAGGTAGGAAATGAGATATTTAAAAAGTAAAAAAACTGCTGTTATTATTACTTCCATCCTTGTTTTAATATCGATTCTATATGGCTCCCACCATTCGCTTACAAAATTAAGAAGCGAAGTCAAGGAGGTCTTTTTTAACGGAGAAAATGCATCTGGCAAGAGCATAAACAGTGATTTGGAATACATATCCGACGAATGTTATAATTTAACCGTTGTCGCCGGCAGATATATAGATAAGGACGATGAAAGAATCATCAATATACTAAACAGCAGGGAGTTATTGGAGAAAGCTGATAATCCGGGAAGGAAATTTAAAACTGGTAAAAAATTGATAGAAATAGCTACGGTTTTATATAATGATTTAAAGGTAATGGAATTAAGTGAGAGGGATCGATATTATACGGAGAGTTTTCCGGTAAATGTCCGGTCCAGAGAATTGATTATTTCACATAATTCTTATAATGATAAGGCCAGAGAATTTAACCGTATTTTGAAAGTATTTCCTGCAAATCTGCTTAGAAGGATGACTTTTGTTAAAACACTGGAATTATACGAATGATGGGGAGGAATAGAATGAAGAAATTCTATAAAATAATAATAATTTTATTATTGCTTGGGTTAATGCCGCTTAGAACTCATGCTGCGGAGAAATTGCCAAAACCGACGGATGTTTTTTATGTGAATGATTTTGCCGATGTCATTGATGCGAAAGCAGAAGATGAGATGATTGAATATGGAAACCGGTTAAATGAAAAGTCAGGGGCACAGGTTGTCCTGGTGACGGTAGATTTTACAAACGGAGACTCCCTGGAAGACTATGCATATAAGATTTTTAATAAATGGGGCATCGGATCAAAAGAAAAAAATAACGGGTTACTTATACTTTTATCCATAGGTGACGACGACTATTGGGCTATGCAGGGCGAAGGCCTGGAGGACAGTCTGTCCAGCGGAAAGATATCCGCTATCCTTAATGAATACCTGGAACCGGACTTTGCGGCAAAGGATTATAGTGCAGGAGCGGAAAAAGTCTACAAAGCATTTATTCAGGAATTAGGCGGACAATTGCCTGAAAAAACGGCAGATACCGCGGAAACGAAAGATTCCGGGGAGTCCTCCTTGGAACCGGCTATTCAATATACTTATGATAAAGCAGATATCCTTAGTAAAAAAGCGGAAACATACATTAATGAAAAGAGTAATGAAACCTATGGATTATATGGAGCAGGAGTTTATGTTGTTACGAAAGATAAATGTAAGGATGGTATCAGCTTCCAGGATGATGCCGTAAATATTTATCAGGAAATCAACGGCAGCAGCAAAGATGTATTATTGGTTTTATATAAGGAGGATGATAATTACTGGGTGCTGCCGGGAGAAGACGCTGAGAATTTTGCAACGGAGGAAGTTCTGAGAGATATTTTGGATAATACTTTGGAGTCGCAGTTCGCAGGTAAAAAATACAGCCAGGGAGCTATGGATACGGCGGACCGGTTTTATAACCTTTTTAGGAAAAATTTAGAGGAACAAAAAAACAATAAAAATAGTTACGGTAAAGAAGATAGTAAGAACAGTTACGATAAAGAAGATAGTAAAAACAGTTACAATAAAGAGCAAGAGAATTTAAACAAAGAACAGTATCCACCGGAGGCCTATGGTATGTGGGGGCTTCTTCTACTTTTCCTATTCTTTTTATCATTAAGAGGAAGACGCAGAAGGCGCTTTAGAAGGCAGTATGGAGTACCTTTTAATCCATATAGCAGAAGACATATCAGACATTATGGATCAAATGGCTATTGGGGCTCAAATGGGACGCCTCCTATGGATTATGGCGGAGCGGGACGCAGTTCTTCAGGGGGAAGTTTCTGGGGAAGTAGTAAAGGTGCAGGCAGGTCCTCCTCCTGGGGAGGCAGTTCGGGAGCCGGCAGATCCACAACCAGAAGCAGTTTTGGCGGCGGAGGTTCAAGTCGGGGCGGCGGAGCCGGCAGATCTTCAGGAGGTATAGGAAGGACGGCAGGTCATTCCTCGGGTGCCGGACGTTCTACCGGAGGCGGTGGAAGCAGCCGGGGCGGCGGAGCCGGAAGGAAAAAATGATTGCGGAGATTTCGTAAAGACTGCTGTATGCTAATAAACTTTTACAGCTGCCTAAGAACAGGAGAAATGCAGTGGAGGAACACTGTAAAAAAAATAATATTGACAGTAATCATAAAAAGTTGTAAACTAAAAAAGTAAATAAGGAAATTCTTCGGGGCAGGGTGAAATTCCCGACCGGCGGTATAGTCCGCGACCTGATATTCTGATACATCATGAAGTTAAACTGTTAACATCATGGAGAACACAGTCTATCAGTTGATTTGGTGAGATTCCAAAACCGACAGTAAAGTCTGGATGTGAGAAGATAAATTGTTGCAATTATCAGCAACTAATTTTTAAACATTAGCCTCGAATCAATAGATTCGAGGTTTTTTTAATGTAATTCGTTCATACGAAAGAGCGAAAACGATATGCAGTCCATTCCCCAGGACTTTTATACAAATAACCAAGAATTTTCCTTTCAAATTATTTTAAAGGAGAGAACAGTATGTCAACTATGACTCATGAAACAAAGTTCAAATCGTCTAACTCAAACAAATCAAAAGGGAGCGTATTTACTACCAGGGCATTGGTAACAATTGGCCTGCTATCAGCACTTTCCTACGTATTAATGTTATTGGAATCACCGCCGTATATTGGCTTTTTAAGACTCGAGCTTAGTGATATTCCTGCAATTATAGGTGCATTTCAATTTGGTCCTATGGCCGGACTTGTTATTGAGTTAATAAAGAATTTAATTAAAGGTATTACTGCAACGAAAACTGCGGGAGTCGGTGAATTAGCGAACTTTATCGTAAGCGCCGCTTATGTTGTGCCGGCAGCTATTATCTACAGAAGAATGAAGAATAAATATAAATCTTTCTTATCTTTTGGTATAGCGACTATTTGCTTGACAATTGCAGGCTTTTTAATGAATTATTTTGTTACAATTCCTTTATATGCAACCCTTTATGGTGGAATGGAAAATGTATTAGCCGCTGCGACGGTGATTCCCGGAATAAAAGATAAATTTACTTTAATCCTTTTGGGTATAACACCTTTTAACTTGGTAAAAGGTATTTTCTTGGGTATTATCGGACATTACACATATCGATTATTAAAAAACCGTTTGTAAGAAGTGGAATAAGGCCACTTAAATAATATGTAGTATTATCATGGTTTGGATCAAAAGTCCATACACAAAAATAATGATAGAGTATATCATATACAGATTAACGCCTAACAGTATAATTACAAAATTTATTTTGTAAGAAATTTAAAGGTTAACGTTACGAAACTGCAAGAAAATGCAGTTGCTGTATTAAGATATACTCTATTTGTTTTTTTAATAGTTATAAAGGATTAAGATTTATTCTTTATAACCCGGAGATACTAAGGCAGCCGTGTTTCTTTGGGTTATCATTTTGACCTACTTGTAATTTAAGTTCAATCTGCTATAATTGCACATAGATAAACAAATCCACCAGAGTAAAGCGAGATATGTTATGATTATAGAGAGTTATAAAATGGATGATACTTATGACCTTGGCAGAAAATTAGGAAAACAGGCAAAAGCGGGTGAGGTATATTGCCTTTTAGGAGACCTGGGAACCGGTAAAACAGTATTTACACAAGGATTTGCCAAAGGGCTTGGAATAGAAGAAGCAGTAAGCAGCCCCACATTTACCATTATACAGGAATATGAAGAAGGAAGGCTTCCTTTTTATCATTTTGATGTCTACCGTATTGGAGATATTACAGAAATGGACGAATTGGGATACGAAGATTATTTTTATGGAAGCGGAGTCTGCTTAATAGAATGGTCCAATCTAATTGAAGAAATACTTCCGCCAAATCCCACGGTTATTACGATTGAGAAAGATTTGGACAAGGGGTTTGATTATAGAAAAATCACTATAGAGAATGGGACTGTTTAATTCACAGATAAAACTCGGGATGAACAGTTAACAAGAGGCTTGATATAAATAATAAATAAGGTGTCAGGACGTAATAAAGTTATGCTTAGAAATGGAGTAAATATGAAGATATTAGCGATAGATAGTTCAGGACTGGTAGCATCGGTTGCGGTAGTTACGGAAGAAAAATTATTAGCCGAATATACGGTAAATAATAAAAAAACTCATTCACAAACGTTATTGCCCATGTTAGATGATATGATGAAACTGTTAGAACAGGATTTAAAAGAGTTAGATGCGATTGCAGTTGCCGGCGGACCTGGATCTTTTACAGGGTTAAGAATTGGTTCCTCAACCGCGAAAGGATTGGGACTGGCGTTAGATAAACCGATTATTAACGTGCCTACGGTAGATGCCCTGGCTTATAATTTATATGGAACTGACCGGTTAATCTGTCCGATTATGGATGCCAGAAGAAACCAGGTCTATACAGGAATTTATGAATTTCAGGGTGAAGAATTTGTTGTTGTAACACCCCAGAAGGCAGTCGGTATCACGGATATTGCGGCAGAACTTAACCATCTGGGCAGAGAAGTAATCTTCATAGGGGATGGCGTGGAGGTTCATGAAGCTAAATTAAAAGAAATTATGACAGTTCCTTTTAGTTTCGCGCCGGTTCATCTCTCAAAGCAAAGAGCCGGAGCAGTTGGTGCACTGGGAATTATTTATTATAAGAAAGGTCTTAAGGAGAATGCAGATGCCCATGAGCCGGTTTACCTTAGATTATCCCAGGCAGAAAGAGAGCTGATGGAAAAAGAAAGGGCTCAAAAGGAATAATTTAGCAGGTATAAGAATAGAAACGCAGCATAGCGGACCTAAGAAGATTTTAATTTTAACCGGTATAAAGATAGGAGTACCAATGTTAATAAGAGAAATGCAGGAAAAAGACTTATTAAGGGTTCATGAAATGGAATGCAGCATATTTTCAAAACCCTGGACCGTTAATGATTTTAAAAATTCCATACAAAACCGGCAGAATATTTATCTAGTTGTGGAAGAAGAGGATCAAATCATAGCTTATTGTGGATTATGGGGAGTTGCAGGAGAAGGGCAGATTAATAATGTGGCAGTAAAGAAAAGCTTAAGAGGTCGCGGTATTGGTCATGCAATGTTATCTGCTCTAATCGGGCAGGGAAAAAAGAAGGGATTAGGAGCTTTTACTCTGGAAGTAAGGGTAAGTAACGAATCGGCTATTGCTTTATACCACAAATTAGATTTTAAGGATGCCGGAATCAGAAAAAACTTCTATGAAGAGCCGACGGAAGATGCCCTGATTATGTGGTTACAATAAATGATTAAAGAGGATAATCTGCTTTTTACGCTATTTATTTCAGGCAATGAAAGAAACTATTTAGTCTTTTTGTATATACCATGCAATAGCGAAGTATACAATTGCCTATTATGATTAAACCCAAAATCTTCTACCTTTAAATTTGCAGGGGGACAGGGAAAGTAAGTGTGGATAAGGGCATTGGATTATACTAGGAGATTGAGATACATTAATTCCCACTGTAAAAATACCATGGAAAACGTTATAATGTTACTAAGAAGTGGGCCAAGTTAGCAGGAGGGATAACACATGGACAAGGTTAAGGTGAAAATCCGCATGAATAAGGACGTATGTTGCAACGTGTGTGGAAAAAAGATAATTATGGAGCAGGGGATAATGAAGGAAGATGTTTTTGAAGCTGCCAAGGAGTGGGGATATTTTTCTAAATATGACTTAGAAGTCCATAAATTTAATATATGTGAAGAATGTTATGATAATTTAATTTCTACTTTTAAAATACCAATTGAAGTAGTTCGTAAAAAAGAAGTATTATAGCAGGGGTAAGCTGTTGCGAATAAACTCATCGGATTGTCTGTTAATCAGTAACCGGGAGCGCATTTGCAGCAGCTTTTTTGTACATTAAGAATCGTACACTATAAATAAAAAACGTACCTTATTCCTCTATAACTTGATTATAAAGATAGGTTATGTTAATATTAAGGTAGAAAAGGTTTTGGAAATATGTGTATGTTTGCTTAGAAAAGGGTAGAATAAAAGGTAATCATGCAATTAATACAAATTCAGAGCTAAATCTTACCCAGAGGGCAACTAAACTATGAATCCGTATTAAGTACTTAAATTCAAAAAACTAAATAGTTTCGCAATTACCTAAAGGAATTAGAAATAAGTGAGGAAATTACATGTTAGATGTTTGTTTACTTGGTACCAGTGGTATGATGCCATTACCGAACCGCTGGCTTACTGCTTTGATGACCAGATTCAATGGCTCCAGTTTATTAATCGATTGCGGAGAAGGAACCCAGATAGCTGTCAAAGAGAAAGGTTGGAGCTTTCATCCTATAGATATTATATGTTTTACTCATTATCACGGAGATCATATCAGCGGATTACCGGGTCTGCTTTTAACCATGGGAAATGCCGACAGGACGGAGCCGGTTACCATGATTGGTCCGAAAGGGTTGGAAAGGGTTGTAAATGCACTTCGTATTATTGCTCCGGAGCTGCCGTTTGATATTCATTTTATCGAATTAACGAACCCAATGGAAGAAATCCGGATCAAAGGTTACGTTATCCAGGCTTTTAAGGTAAACCATAATGTTGTCTGTTATGGCTATAATATATTAATAGAACGCGGCGGCAGGTTTTTTACCCAGAAAGCCAATGAAAATAAGGTACCCCAGATGTATTGGAACCGACTGCAGAAAGGGGAAACCATAGAAACAGGTGATATTGTTTATACCCCCGATATGGTATTAGGACCAGCAAGAAAAGGAATTAAACTTACTTATTGTACCGATACCAGGCCTATAGCAGCTATTTCCGAATATGCCAAAGAAGCTGATTTGTTTATCTGTGAAGGAATGTACGGGGAGAAAGATAAGGAAGATAAAGCGATAGATCATAAACATATGACCTTTTATGATGCTGCCAGGTTAGCAAAGGCAGCAAACGTAAAGGAATTATGGTTAACCCATTTCAGCCCGTCTTTAGTAAAACCTGAAATGTATATGGAGGATACCCGTGGAATTTTTCCTAACGCAAAAGCAGGAAAGGATAGAAAGAGCACCACTTTAGAATTTAATCCGGAAGAATAATTCCCTGATGGTATTTTAACCTCATTAAAGGAGGCAGCCTATGAAAAAATCAAAAAAACAAACGGTGAAAACTATCGTTTTTATGTGTATCTTTTCTGCTACCTTAATTACACTGTATTTTTTTATCAGAACCAGAACAACTCCTTTTCAAATAGAATCAGCTTCATCCATGAGCGAAGCAGAAAAGCTTTTGGCAAAAGATATTCCTGGCAATTATCCTCCCTCCCCCAGGGAAGTTCTAAAGCTGTACAGCCGAATAACAAAATGTTTGTTTAATGAAAAGCTAAATTCAGAACAGATAGAACAGTTGGCAAATCAGCTTCGTCAGTTATTTGATGAAGAACTGCTTCAGAATAATCCAACAGAGAATTATTTATCTGATTTGAATGTAGAAATAACAGAGTATAGGAATGCAAATAAAAACATCATGAATTATGTTATAGAAAACAGCGATTCAGTAAAATATTGGGATAAGGGAAATCAGAAATATGCTTCCATTGTAATGTCTTTTACTACAAAAGAAGATAATGATTATTTAAAGGTTTATGAGAATTTTCTTTTCAGGCAGGATAAGGAAGATAAATGGAAAATCATGGGTTGGGAATTAACCGATAAAAAGGAAATCAATTCTGAGGAATAATAGGATTTTTTAAATTATTAATAATAAATTAAAAAATCTAATAAAAATAATTCAATGATAATAGAATCTAATATTCCTTGCCTCAGGTGATTTTAGAAATAAAATCATTCTGAGGTAAAGTTCATTTATAAGAAAAATTGGAACCAGGAGAATAAGTTATGGAAAAAGATATTTTAATATTGGCCATCGAATCATCGTGTGATGAGACAGCGGCAGCCGTAGTGAAAAACGGCCGTAACGTTTTATCGAATGTAATCTCATCCCAGATAGCCCTGCATACATTGTACGGTGGAGTTGTTCCGGAGATTGCATCCAGAAAACATATTGAGAAAATAAATCAGGTAATTAAAGAAGCTTTATATGAAGCTAAAGTAACTTTAGATGACATAGATGCGATCGGTGTTACCTATGGACCCGGTCTGGTAGGGGCACTTTTAGTAGGTGTAGCCGAAGCAAAAGCAATCAGTTATGCAACAAAAAAGCCATTAATCGGTGTTCATCATATTGAAGGGCATGTTTCAGCTAATTTCATTGAAAGTAAAGATTTGGAACCGCCATTTTTATGTCTGATTGTTTCAGGTGGGCATACGCATCTGGTGATCGTAAAGGAATATGGCCAATATGAAATTATCGGGCGAACAAGGGATGATGCGGCAGGAGAAGCATTTGATAAAGTAGCAAGGGCTATCGGGTTAGGTTATCCCGGAGGTCCCAAGGTAGATAAATTAGCAAAAGAGGGAAATAAATATGCGGTTGCTTTTCCTCGGGCCAATATAGAGGGATTCCCTTATGATTTCAGTTTCAGTGGGGTGAAGTCAGCAGTTTTAAACCATCTTAATTCCTGTGCCATGAAAAATGAGCCAGTAAATACAGCTGATATTGCAGCTTCTTTTCAGGAAGCTGTTGTGGATGTTTTGGTCTCTAAGACCATTGCCGCTGCCAGTGAGTATCATATGGATAAAGTTGCAATTGCAGGAGGTGTAGCAGCAAATTCAACCTTAAGGGAAGCTATGGGGGAAGCCTGCAAACAACATAGAATAAAATTATATTATCCCTCACCCATTTTATGTACGGATAATGCGGCTATGATCGGAGCAGCTGCCTATTATGAATATTTAAATGGTACCAGACATGGATTGGATTTAAATGCTGTACCGAATCTTAAGATTGGACAGAGGTAAAGAACAGAGATAAAGAGCAGATGGAAAAGTAGGAATAAGAGCAAAGTTAAATAAGGACAAAGATAAATAAAACAAGGATAAATAAAACAAAGATAAATAAGAACAAAAATAATAAGAGCAAAGTTAAGAAGAAAAGCTA
>NZ_CP048000.1:625000-737500 GCF_009931695.1 Anaerocolumna sedimenticola | reverse complement strand
TCCAGGTTGAAGCTGCCGTAAAAGGTGGTGGAGGACCGAACACACATCCGTTGAAAAGGGTGGTGATGAGGTGTGGGTAGGGGAGAAATTCCAATCGAACCCGGAGATAGCTGGTTCTCCTCGAAATAGCTTTAGGGCTAGCCTTGATTTAGTCTGATGGAGGTAGAGCACTGAATATCCTAGGGGGCGTCAAAGCTTACCGAAGATTATCAAACTCCGAATGCCATACAGATGATGATCAGGAGTCAGACTACACGAGATAAGTTGGGTAGTCAAAAGGGAAAAAGCCCAGACCACCAGCTAAGGTCCCAAAGTGCGTGTTAAGTGGAAAAGGATGTGGGATTTCGAAAACAACTAGGATGTTGGCTTAGAAGCAGCCATACATTAAAAGAGTGCGTAATAGCTCACTAGTCGAGAGGTCCTGCGCCGAAAATGTCCGGGGCTAAAACACGACACCGAAGCTGTGGAAAATGTCTGTCTTTCAGACAGCCATGAGAAATAATCCTTACGGATTATTTCCGGTTATCTGAAGGACAGAGGTTTTGGTAGAGGAGCATTCTTAACTGCGACGAAGCGTTACCGGAAGGAGACGTGGAGTGTTAAGAAGAGAGAATGCCGGAATGAGTAGCGAGATAGAAGTGAGAATCTTCTAGGCCGAATATCCAAGGTTTCCAGAGTAAAGCTGATCTGCTCTGGGTAAGTCGGGACCTAAGGCGAGGTCGAAAGACGTAGTCGATGGACAACAGGTTGAAATTCCTGTACCTTATGAAAACAGAACTGTGGGGACGCAGAGAGAAAGCCAGAGCCGGGAATGGAAAGACCGGTACAAGCGGGGTAGTAGTCAGACAGGCAAATCCGTCTGATAATACGAAGACGTTAAGTGGACCGAAACTTAAAGTAGGGAAGCTGGTGAGCTAACTGCCAAGAAAAGCCGCTATTGTTTTTCATAAGCCCGTACCGTAAACCGACACAGGTGGATGAGGAGAGAATCCTAAGGCCGACGGGAGAAGCATTGTTAAGGAACTCGGCAAAATAACCTCGTAACTTCGGGAGAAGAGGTGCCTGTAGCAATACAGGCCGCAGAGAATTGGCCCAAGCAACTGTTTAGCAAAAACACAGGTCTATGCAAAACCGAAAGGTGAAGTATATGGGCTGACGCCTGCCCGGTGCTGGAAGGTTAAGGGGAGATGTTAGGAGCAATCCGAAGCGTTGAACTTAAGCCCCAGTAAACGGCGGCCGTAACTATAACGGTCCTAAGGTAGCGAAATTCCTTGTCGGGTAAGTTCCGACCCGCACGAAAGGCGTAATGATTTGGGCACTGTCTCGACAATGCACCCGGTGAAATTGAAATACCAGTGAAGATGCTGGTTACCTGCGCCAGGACGGAAAGACCCCATGGAGCTTTACTCTAGCTTGATACTGGGATTCGGTATTGCATGCACAGGATAGGTGGGAGGCAAAGAAGCTACGACTCCGGTCGTGGTGGAGCCGCTGTTGGGATACCACCCTTGCAGTATTGGATTTCTAACATGTGCCCGTGATCCGGGCAGTGGACAATGTCAGGTGGGGAGTTTGACTGGGGCGGTCGCCTCCGAAAGGGTATCGGAGGCGCTCAAAGGTCTTCTCAGAATGGTTGGAAACCATTCGCAGAGTGCAAAGGCATAAGAAGGCTTGACTGCGACACCGACGGGTGGAGCAGGTACGAAAGTAGGACTTAGTGATCCGGTGGTATAAAGTGGGATTGCCATCGCTCAACGGATAAAAGCTACCCTGGGGATAACAGGCTTATCACTCCCAAGAGTTCACATCGACGGAGTGGTTTGGCACCTCGATGTCGGCTCATCGCATCCTGGGGCTGTAGTAGGTCCCAAGGGTTGGGCTGTTCGCCCATTAAAGCGGTACGCGAGCTGGGTTCAGAACGTCGTGAGACAGTTCGGTCCCTATCCGGCGCGGGCGTAGGATATTTGAGAGGAGCTGACCTTAGTACGAGAGGACCGGGTTGGACGAACCGCTGGTGGATCGGTTGTACTACCAAGTGCATGGCCGAGTAGCCAAGTTTGGAAGGGATAAACGCTGAAGGCATCTAAGCGTGAAGCCCCCCTCAAGATAAGATATCCCATAGCATAAGCTAGTAAGACCCCTTGAAGACGACAAGGTGGATAGGTTAGAGGTGGAAGTGTGGTAACACATGGAGCTGACTAATACTAATAGGTCGAGGGCTTGACCATAAGGTATTTGTTCATGAATACTAATTTCTAGAAAATCGAAAGATTTCAGATTGTTGGATGATATTATCAAATGTAGTTATTCCTCGATAGCTCAATGGTAGAGCACACGGCTGTTAACCGTGGGGTTGTTGGTTCGAGCCCAACTCGGGGAGTTGGTACTCCAAAAGTTATACTTTAAAGAGTATATAAAAAATAAATATTGATTGACAAAGAATTAATTCTATGTTATAATTGATATTACGGCTCCATGGTCAAGCGGTTAAGACACCGCCCTTTCACGGCGGTAACAGGGGTTCAAATCCCCTTGGAGTCATTTTTTGATACTTAGATTCGTCCGATTACAACTTGCCGACGTGGCTCAATTGGCAGAGCAGCTGACTTGTAATCAGCAGGTTATCGGTTCGAGTCCGATCGTCGGCTTTTGGACCTTTAGCTCAGTTGGTTAGAGCAACCGGCTCATAACCGGTCGGTCCGGGGTTCAAGTCCCTGAAGGTCCACTTAATAAATTAATATGGCCTAGTGGCTCAGTTGGTTAGAGCGCCGCCCTGTCACGGCGGAGGTCGAGGGTTCGAGTCCCTTCTGGGTCGTTTCTTTTATAATAAAGAAATGTATTAAAATTAATCCCATGGGATCTTAGCTCAGCTGGGAGAGCATCTGCCTTACAAGCAGAGGGTCATAGGTTCGAGCCCTATAGGTCCCATTGAATCTTTGATTCAATATTGAACAAATTGTTCAAATGCCGGCGTGGCGGAACTGGCAGACGCACAGGACTTAAAATCCTGCGGGCCTAATCGCCCGTACCGGTTCGATTCCGGTCGCCGGCATTATAATAAACAATTGATTCAATATAAAAAGTCAGTTGTACGTGCGTTTAGCTCAGCTGGATAGAGCGTCTGGCTACGGACCAGAAGGTCGGGGGTTCGAATCCTCTAACGCACATAGTCTAGAGATGATTAAGACTTAAATACAGAGTATTTAAGCCTTTTTTATTTCCTCGAAAGCAAAGTGAGAATTAGCAAGCTTGCTTGGAATAATCATAGATATGAATCTATAAGATAAAATTAAATAAGTTAAAATATATAAAAATAAAGTAAGTAAAATAATATATAAAAAAAGTAATTATAGGTTTACAAAATAGACATACTATGTTATAATAGATTTCTCGGCTCCATGGTCAAGCGGTTAAGACACCGCCCTTTCACGGCGGTAACAGGGGTTCAAATCCCCTTGGAGTCATTTGGTAATATTTAGTTTTCGCTCATTGATTCAACTTTTTAGAGAATGTTAATATAGGTATGGTTAAGACTTAAGTGCATTTGTGCTTAGGTCATTTTTTATTGTATTGAAAGTTAGTTGTGATGTGGTAAAAAGTTACTGATTAATATTCAAATGACGTCCGGGTAAAAAGCCGTGTATATTTATTGGGAATTTTATATTTAATTAAATGTTAATAATCGTAGTATTTACGCACTATATAAGATGTGTTAGAATAGAAATACTTATTAATTAGGAATATACAGAAGATAGTAATTCCACAGATACGAACCTGTTAGGTATAAAAGATCTTGATTGCAGGTATAGTTAGGAGGCATTTATGACTAAGAGTGAATTTATAGACGGTTTAAGAACTGCCTTAACCGGAGAACTCCCCGATTCTGAAATTACAAGTAATATTCGATTTTATGAGGATTATATAAAAAGCAAAAGTATCGGTACAAGTGAAGAAGTAATTTTAGCACAGCTGGGTGATCCCAGATTAATAGCTAAAACCATTATAGAAACCTATCAGATTAGTCATGGACCTTTATACAGCGGTTCAAAACACGAGAAAGCTTATCAGGATGCACAGACTACTGATGGTAGTTCCTATCAAGATTACAAAAGCAAATATGATAACAATTCCAACGATTATGGAAAAGGTTTTAAATTTAATTTAAGCACATCATTGACGTGGTATCAGAAAGTAATTCTTATTGTTATCGCCGTAATCTTAATTGTATTATTTTTTATTATAGGCGGGATATTATTGCAGTTATTTTTTACTGTTGGTTTACCTCTTTTAATTGTTTACCTTGGTTATAGATTAATAGTAAATAACAACAGGCGGTAATTTGATCGACAAATAATTTAGATTAATTAAAAACCCTGAAGATTCAGTTTAATTTAAATGAACTCAGGGTTTTTTTATTTATTCTTTTTACAAAGTGAAACGACCGCGAGGGGGAGCCAGGCGGTCGTTTCGATGAGGGGAGTATAAATAATTAATAAGGGGTTATATAGTGTGTTAGGAGAATCACGAATGAAATCTCTTTAACACAATTACATTATAATACATTAAGAGATATAATGCAATAAAAAAAGATGAAAATTTATAAAAAATTTTACCTGGAGATAAAGGATTAATGAATAAGAGCACTAAATAAAAAGTTTCCTAAAGTATATCATTAAATAGTATTATTTAGTAATCGTTTTTAATAGTTAAAGAGTCTAATAAAGGCTAATTATTAATTTTATTATTAATTGAAAGTAAAATTTAGTAAATTATACCTGTGATATTAATTAGATCATAAATAGAGTTATCAACTAATTTAATATCCTACATAAATGCATTTTAATTTTGTGATGAATATTTTCAATTGAAATAGTTCATAATAGTTTATGTAATCTGAAAAACATGATTATAAACGATTATTAGGAGGTCAATTAAAATGGAAAACAACAATTTTAATGATGCAACAACAACTAGAAACAACGAAAGAAATGCTAATACTTCAACCAGTAGTACATCTAGAAATGCCAACACTTCTAACACAACAGGTACTTCTAGAAACAATGAAAGAAACTCTACAAGTAGTACACAGAATTATACAACTGGTACTTCAAGAAACGCAACAACATCCAATACTACTTCAAGAAACGCTAATACCTCTAACTTCCGTGATGCTAACGAAAGAGATAGATAGTTTAGAGTAGGAAAAATTAGTCTTCATCAAAAGGATGGAGACTTTTTTTGATTATTTTTTTTTGTAAACTGCTGAAACCAGCCCCATCATATAATAAGTATAAACTTAATAAATATTCTGAATATATTAATATATGAAGAATTACGATAATGCTAAGTTATAATGATTATTATGTTTCAATCCAATAGCACGTGCACAATATGTAATAAATGGAATATGATAGTAAAGATAGAAGGTGAGACAATGACATTTGAAACTATTCGAGCAAAAGATGTGGAGAATTACATAGGCAGTAATAATGTACTAATCGTCGATTTAAGAGAATCAAATGAATATAATAGGGCGCATATACCCTCAGCCATTAATATTCCATATATGGATTTTGAAAATAGAAAAAATGCATTACCTTTCGATCAATTGTTAATATTATATTGTGATAGAGGTAATTTAAGTTTATTGTTAGCAAGAGAATTAAGTAAGGACGGATATCAGGTTAAAAATATATATGGTGGTATACGCGCGTATAGAGGACCATTAGAGCAGAATATATATGGTGGTATACCTGCTTATAGAGGACCATTCGAGTAATAGGTGAAAGACAATGATAATTTTTGCTTTATGGTGAATACTATTGAATGAGTAACAAAAAGTATAGTGTTCGAGGGAGATACAGTTAAATTGAATATATATACACTCGTGGCTTCCGTAATTCATTTTATGTAAATTCATTTAAACAGGCATGATTTTCGGCTTAATTGCCCAACATAGAAATCGCATTCATTTGAGAAGATAATAAATGTATACAGCTTGTTTGATGAATTGGCATTTACAAACATTAATTCCATATGTTATAATCTATTGTCAGTTAAAACCAACGACAGCTGCATAATTTATAGTCTCAATTAAATGATGAAGCATAAATTATGCTACTGTCTCTTATTTTATAAATGCAGATTGGAGTACTAAAAGATGAGCCGGTTTGAATTTTTAGCACCATGCCATTTTGGTTTAGAAAGTGTTTTAAAAAAGGAAATTGTTAATTTAGGATATGAGGTTACACAGGTAGAAGACGGACGTGTAATATTTGCCGGTGATGAATCAGCAGTAAGCAGGGCTAATATTTTCTTAAGGACTACGGAACGTATTTTATTAAAAGTAGATAAATTTAGGGCGGAATCCTTTGATGAACTATTTGAGAAAACGAAAGCGATTCCATGGGAAAATTATATACCGGCAAACGGAAAGTTTTGGGTTGCTAAGGCCACCTCAATTAAAAGTAAAATTTTCAGTCCTTCCGATATCCAGTCGATAATGAAAAAAGCAATTGTAGAACGCCTTAAGAAAATATATAAGATAGAATGGTTTCCTGAAGACGGTAATGAATACCCAATAAGAGTTACATTTATGAAAGATGAGATAATGATTGGAATTGATACTTCAGGAGAATCTCTTCATAAGCGCGGATACCGCAAACTTACCAGTAAAGCACCGATAACGGAAACTCTTGCAGCAGCTTTAATCTTGTTAACTCCTTGGAATAAGGATAGAATTCTGATAGATCCGTTTTGCGGCAGCGGTACGATACCGATTGAAGCCGCTATGATAGGTGCCAATATTGCACCGGGAATGAACCGTTCCTTTTTATCTGAAAATTGGACAGACCTTATTCCTAAAAAGACCTGGTATTCCGCGATTGAGGAAGCTAATGACGTAAGACGTGATTCGGTTGAAATGACCATACAAGGTTATGATATAGATGGAGAAATTATAAAGGCCGCAAGACAAAATGCGGCGTTGGCGGAAGTGGATCAATATATACATTTCCAGCAAAGATCCGTAAGTGACTTAAGTCATAATAAAAAGTACGGTTTTATTATTACAAATCCGCCGTATGGCGAAAGATTAGAGGATAAAGCAGATTTACCCGCCTTATATAAGGAAATAGGAAGAACTTTTAATGCTTTGGATTCCTGGTCTTACTTTATAATAACCAGTTATGAGGACGCACAAAAATATATCGGCAGGCAAGCGGATAAAAACCGTAAAATCTATAACGGTATGATGAAAACGTATTTTTATCAGTTTATGGGAGCAAAACCGCCCAAAAGAGAAAATAGAGAGAATTTACATTAGATACAATTTTATGGGCAACAGAAAAATAGTTTAAAATAGAACAGTAATAAAGTATTTTGTAATAGAACTGAAAAACCAGAGAAACCGGCATGCCATGTTTTTCTGGTTTTTTTATCTTTAGGAAAGTACATCCACACTTTGTTTGTGTATTTTTTGCATAAGAATATACCCGATTTTTTTATATTTCATTCAAACTGCTTTTTATTTTAGAGTTCTTTTATCATCCAATTAAGAATGTCTTTCATTATTTCCTCCGCATTTATTTCCTGGAGCAGTTCATGTCTGCATTCCGGATAAAGTTTACCGGTTACTCTCTTAAATCCCCACTTATTATACAAAGATATCAAATGTTTCACTTCTTTTCCATAATTGCCGACAGGATCATGGTCTCCTGAAATAATCAATATAGGCAGTGAATTACGGGTGTGTTTCATCAAGGAGGTTTTGGACGCATTTGACGCTAGCTTTAAAAGATCATAATAAAAACTTATGGTACAGATAAAACCACAGTAGGGATCATGGATGTAAGCTCCTACTGCCGGTTTATTTCTCGTTAGCCAATCATAAGATGTTCTTGTAATAAGACGAGTATATGCTTTTCCTCCAAACATCATATTATGAAAGAAAGGTGAGCGGTGTTCCGGTTTAGTCAGGAACTTTATCAGGGAAGCCAGGGCAACCCCAAATTTTGTTTTTAATTTAAAAGGGTGTGTGGTACCGCATAAAATGGTACCATCTAATTCATCATTTAACTGAATCACGTTTCGAGCTATGAGAGAGCCCATACTGTGTCCCATTAGAAAAAGTTTTGTAGTTCTTTTACTTTTCTTTACATATTGTATTACGTCCATGGCATCATCCACCAGGATTTTATAACCTTTTGTTTTACTGATAAAACCTAATTCTTTCATTATTTTATCAGTGCCATGTCCCCTATGATCATATAAATACACATCCACCCCATAGGTATTTAAAAACCTGGCAAATGATTCGTATCTTTTATGATGTTCGGCCATTCCGTGCAATACAATAACACTTGCTTTTGGTTCTTCCGGACTAAAAAAATGATATAATATGGTTTTATAGCCATCCTTTTGTGTTATCACTTCTGTATTGATATCCATACTTTTACCCCTTTCCCATTATATATATGCAATGCAATCATTTGATTATATAGATGCAGCTTATTCTAAATTTAATAAACAGAAGAAACAACCCCTTCCCCGGTGGTTAAATCTGTCATATTGAAATTACACGTTCTGGTAACACCTGGCTATATTATAGTAATATATTCCTATTCCATAAATATAAGGTAAAAAGGTTAATTTGATTCTCCGATATTAACTCTGGTATATTATTACCTGGTCTCTAGAGATGACCATGCTAATTAAGATTATTTATTAAATTATACAGAAAAATGATAAAAAAAGCAAATAAATTCCATAATATGTCATAATTAAATATAAAATACTTAACATATATATCCTCAAATAATAGATTTGTAAAACAAAGATAATATTTTTGTAATATAAAAAACTATATTGTAGAATTGTAAAATGCATAGTATAATTTCCATATCAGGGGGAAAATAAATGGATGAAAAACTTCTAAAACATATGGCCAAAAATAGCCTTGCGTTAATGGTATTGGTTATATTTTTATCTTCTATTATATCAAATTCAGAACAGTATAAGATTTTTGCAGACAGTAATCAAATAAAGGATGATATAACGGGTAAGAATAAAGAAGTGGGAGCTGGTCTACCGATTAATAAAAATACCGGTAAAACAGGTGATACAGAGGCTGTTAATACATCCATCCGGGGACTTTTAGGGGATAAGTATTTAATTATCAAAAAACCGGATAAAACAATCTATAATATAAATTTAGAAGATTTGTATATGGATAGAAGGATTCGTCTTACTATAACTGATTTAAAAGAAGATAAGTTTAATGGAACATCCATAGCCAGAGTAAACCAAGGGTATGAATTTGATGGTATACCAAATAAGGATACCGCAGATACATCAGTACCGGTTAAAGCAGCAAAAAATGAGGCAGAAGAGAAACTAAGGCCTTATAACGCCAGTTTGTCCAATGATTTAAAAAATAAAAATATCTTAGTACCGGAAGTAATTTCGGCAACCGGTAAGGTAACAGCTTACGGAACGGAGCCGTCAAAGGTTACCTCAGATCCGGTTAAAAGTTTTAATATAAACTATGAACAGGATAAATCCTCCTCTCTTTTTACCGCTACCATAGAGATAGCCCTGGACTTTATATATGCACCCATCCTGTATCAGGATGATGAATATATTTATATCGATTTAAAACGTCCTAAAGATGTATATGATAAAATCGTTGTAATAGATGCCGGGCATGGGGGAAAAGACTGTGGTACTTTTTCACAGGGTGAAAAGTATTATGAAAAAGACGTGAATCTCAGTTTAATTACGGATATAAAAGAAATACTGGATCAGGAAGACATTAAAGTTTATTATACAAGAACTACGGATAAAACCATATTCTTAAATCCACGGGTTAATTTTGCTAATGATGTGGAAGCTGACTTATTTATAAGTTTACATTGTAATTCCAGCGAATCGGCACAACCTTACGGTTCTGAAATTTTATATAATGAAAAACAGCTGGGCCAAGGTTTTGAGTCAAAAGATTTAGCTGAAATCGCCTTGGAAGAAATAACAGATGTGACTCACAGAGTTAACCGTGGTCTGGTACCTGCAAATGAAATGGTTATAGTGGGTAAGTCCAAAGTTCCGGTAGCTTTAATTGAAGTAGCTTTTATGTCCAACGATGAAGATTTAGATTTCTTATTAAAAGAAGAAAATAAAAAAAAGATTGCAAAAGCAGTTCACCAGATTATTTTAAGAGCATTTAAAGAAATAGAAAAAGATACTGAATAGAGGAAGGCGAATGAATAAGAGGATAATTTTTGCAACATCCAATGAAGGTAAAATGAAAGAAATCCGTTTGATCTTAAAGGATTTAGACTATGATATCGTATCAATGAAAGAAGCGGGTATTTTCGTTGATATAATAGAAGATGGCAGTACATTTGAAGAAAATGCGGTTATTAAAGCTAAAACAATTATGGAAATGACCGGAGAAATGGTATTGGCAGATGATTCGGGGCTGGAGGTAGATGCTATGGATAAAGCACCGGGAATTTATTCCGCCCGTTTTCTGGGAGAAGATACGTCCTATGATATGAAAAATAATTATATATTGAACAAGTTAAAAGACTTACCCGAAAAGAATAGAAGTGCAAGATTTGTCTGCGCCATAGCCTGTGTTTTTCCTGATGGTGAAGTGGTAACCACCCGTGCAACGATTGAAGGCTCTATAAGTTACGAAATTGCAGGGAATAACGGATTTGGATATGATCCCATATTCTGGGTGCCTGAGTATGGATGTACATCGGCCCAATTATCTACAGATATAAAAAACCAAATCAGCCATCGCGGCAAAGCATTGGAATCGATGAAAGATATTATAAAGAATAAGTTAAAATAGATCAGATGATTTATTGGGTTTTTTTCTAAATAGCTTATAATAGAAGTGATTTTAGTAATTTTGATCTAACCCTGATCTAAAGAAATTGGTAGGAATTAAATCATATCGATGATTAATTCACGGGGGTTAATATGAAAATAATGATAGTAAGTGATTCACACGGCAGAAATACTAATTTAGAGAAAGCATTAGAAAAGGTAAAACCAATCGATTTATTTCTGCATCTTGGTGATTTTGAGGGCAGTGAAGAATATATCAGGTCTATAGTATCCTGCGAGATTGTAATGGTTCCTGGAAATAATGATTATTTTACAGGCCTTGAAAAGGATAAGATAATTAATATAGGTATTTATACAATGTTTTTAACTCACGGGCACCGGTATGGAGTTAATTTTGGTACAGAGAGGTTGAGGGATATTGCCACGCAGTATGGAGCAAATATTGCTTTATTTGGACATACCCATCGGCCTTTGATTGATTTAAGCAGTAATGTATGGGTTATTAATCCCGGGAGTATTACACAGCCGAGACAGGAAGGCGGAAAACCGTCCTTTCTCATAATGGACATTGATTCAAACGGACAAGCTCATTTTACTTTGAATTATATTTGATATATTGGTTAACAATATATATGGAGTAAATGCTGGGTTTTTACAGCATTCTTTGTTTAAAAAGAAAACAGTAGTCAGAGTGGATATTCTCAGTTCCGCTATGCTAAGTAGCGGGGGACTTACTTGTAAGTATAAAAACTAAAAAAATAAAAAAAAGTTGTTGACATTAATGTATCTCTATTATATAATAGTTCTTGCGTCACGGAAGACAGCATAAAGACAGCAACACGGGGTGTGGCTCAGCTTGGCTAGAGTGCTTGATTTGGGATCAAGAGGTCGCAGGTTCGAATCCTGTCACCCCGATTATGTTAACTGTAATAAGTGATTGTTAGAATCGATAATAGTGCTTTCCCAAGATTTGTACAAACAAATATGCGGGTGTAGTTCAATGGTAGAACACTAGCCTTCCAAGCTAGATACGTGGGTTCGATTCCCATCACCCGCTTAATATGCGTAATGCATATTAAAGTGTGCTAGTAGCTCAGTTGGATAGAGCAATGGCCTTCTAAGCCATGTGTCGGGGGTTCGAATCCCTTCTGGCACGTTTTTTTATCTTGGCTCTTAATTTTATTGCGAAGTATTACAGTTAGGAAATTCTAAGAATAATTTCTTTGTGGACAAGATAAAATAAGCGTAATTAAATATGGTGGGTATAGCGCAGTTGGTTAGCGCGCCAGATTGTGGCTCTGGAGGCCAAGGGTTCGAATCCCTTTATCCACCTTATGGTAGTTTACCATTGGGCTGTCGCCAAGCGGTAAGGCACAGGACTTTGACTCCTGCAGTCGCTGGTTCGAATCCAGCTAGCCCAGTTTCCGCTTAACTTAAGTTCAGCGGAGAACATTGATGCAAAGCATCATGGGATATTAGCTCAGTCGGTAGAGCACTTGACTTTTAATCAAGGTGTCCCGGGTTCGAATCCCGGATGTCTCATTTTATTATTTCATAATAAAACAAGCGGATGTGGCGGAACTGGCAGACGCGCTAGACTTAGGATCTAGTGGGATACCGTGGGGGTTCGAGTCCCTTCATCCGCATTAAGTTAGGTTTCAAGGCTTTAACAAGCTTTGAAACCTTTTTTTGCATATAGAAATTCATTTGAATTTCCTGTGCAATAAAATCGGGCGGGATATGCAAGCACATGCAAAAGGATAATATCCTTTGGTAGACCGGCAAATAAACTTAATTATTGAAAAGTTTATAATAACGTGATAATATGGTTTTGAACACTACTATATGTAATTTTAATGCCGCAATATAAAGCTTAGGCTTTTTAGAATCATAATAAATCATCTGTTTTCAGAATGCATAAGCGGAATCCAACGGTGAAGAATATTATGGGAAGCATATATATAGAAGGAGAATTATATTTCATGGAAAAGATTGCATTAATTACGGATTCGGCTTGTGACATAGACAATGAAACAGTCATAAAATACAACATTCGTATTTTACCCTTTAAGATCATATACAGTGACAGGGAATATACGGATAAGATAGATATTACGCCGGAAGAGATTTATGATAATATGATAAATGAAATTCCTAAGTCTTCCTTACCAGCCATAGAGGATATTGAGGCCGTATATAATTCCTTGGTGGAAGAAAAATACACGCATGTTATTGCAGTTGTTATTTCCAGCGGTCTATCCGGTACTTATAATGCTTTTAAACTGGTGAGTGAACAATTTCCTGATATTAGATCCTATGTATATGATACAAAATCGACTTCAGTATGTGAAGGAATCATATTGAAAAAATGCGGTGAATGTATAACAGCCGGGAAAAGCTTTGATGAGATAGTAAGCTGCATTCCTTCAATGAAAAATAACATGCATTTTCAATTTGTATTTGGTACATTAGAATATGCAAAAAAGGGTGGGCGTATTGGAAGAATATCCGGAACGATCGGAGAGTTTTTAGATATTAAACCCATTGTTGGTTTCGATGAAGAATATGGACAATGCTTTACCTATGCAAAGGTAAGAGGCCGGAATAAATCACTTAAAAAGCTGGTAGAGATAGGAAAAGAAAGAACCGAAATGAAAAATTGTGATGCATATATCGTTCATGGTAATTCCCTTGAAGATGCCACCAAAGTTTATGAGTCATTAAAAATGCTGCCAGGGATTAAGAATGTTTATCTGATAGGACAGATAAGTGCCATCGTCGGTGTATATTCCGGGCCCGGAACCATCGGTGTATGTTATGTAGAAAATTAGCAGGTTAAATAATAAATTAAAAGGTATCCTGTAAGTTGCTTCTCAGGTTTGGCTGAGTTAAAACTTACAGGGTTACTTATATAATAGGTAAGTTCTCCGAATACAAGCTTGGTATAAAGTAATTATAAGCTGATTACTTCCGGTTCACCTGTAAAGGAATATATCGTTGCAGTAGCTTCTGTAAAATAGAGTACCTCATAGATACCGTCATCCGCTTTATACATGTTTTGAAGGCTGGGAACGGCAGCCAGCATGGCTTCTCTTGCTTCTTTTCTGTTATCTGGTGTAAGCTTACCGGATACTCTAATCCATCTTCCATCCTTGCCCATAGCAGAGATTTCAACTTTGGGATTTTTTAATATTTGGGAGAAAACATCTTTTTTGTTGTTGGTACAGATGTATGTTTTTCCTTCCCATTCCATTACGGCTCCAAATGGGCGTACACGCGGCTGGTCATTTTCCACGGTTGCTAAGTAAAAGGTTTGATTGTCTGCTAAAAATTGTGCAGCTTTATTCATGATATTGTCCCCTTCCATGAAATGTGATATAATGATTTACGGATTAATTATAACAGATATAGAAGATTTAACAAGTACGATAAGTTTTGTTAGTTAGTATAAAATATATACTGAAAAAATGAATTAAAAATTTGAAATATAAAAGAGACAAAAAGTAGAAACAATGGATAACTAAAAGCATGGAATAAAAGGGGAAGGTGAAAGAATGGAACACGAGATTAATCTTTACGGAAAATGTCCATATACTACAGCACAAAAAATATTTTCAGGAAAATGGGCAATACTGATTATCTATCATTTATGCGAACAAACACTTCGATTCGGGGAATTGCAAAGAAAAATTCCTGGAATTACCCAGGCTGCCTTGACGAAACAGTTACGGACTCTGGAGGATTACGGTTTAATTCACCGTTATGTTTACCCGGAAGTTCCTCCTAAAGTAGAATATTCCCTAACAGCTATCGGAAAGGAATTTATTCCGGTTTTAGAACAGTTCAATAATTTCGGTAATAAGTACATTACTTATTTAAAAAGCAAGGAAGTATAGACTAGAAGGATAGCAGCCACCAAACCGGGGGGAATAAATGCATGACAGAAACTATCACCGTAGGGAATATAAGTATTAATTACGAGATTATTAGAAAAAAGGTAAAAAATATTAACTTACATGTGAAGGCAGATGGCAGAATCTTAATTACTGCTAATAACAGGGTTAGTAAAAAGTATATTGAAGAATTTATTATAAGAAAAGCAGATTGGATTGAAAAAGCCAGGAAGCGATTCGAAAACCGTGAAATGAATTATAATGAGGGTTTTAAGCTGGAAGACGGGAAACATATCATACTTCTGGGAGAGGAATATACGATTTCTATTAAACCTTCCGAAAAGAAGGCAATCGGGATAGAGGATAATTCCATAATTATATATACCAAACATATGGAAGATGAGAAAAAAATGAAAGCCTTGTGGGATAGATGGTATGCTGCATTTATAAAGGAAGTATTTCATCAGGTTGTTATGGAACTGTATCCGAAATTCCGTGTGTACCAGATAGATATGCCTGTTATTAAGACAAGGAAAATGAAAACCAGGTGGGGTTCCTGCTCGGTATATGGAGGTATGATTACATTAAATACCGCTCTGATTCATACACCGTTAGAATGTATTCAATATGTAGCTGCCCATGAGCTTACCCATTTCTTGCAGCCAAATCACAGCAGAAAGTTTTATCAGATGCTTGAGATTATCCAACCGGATTATAAGATACGGAAAAAGCTCCTGGAAAATCAACCAATTTATTATTAGAAGCAAATAATAATAGAAATGAAACAAATAATAATTAGATATGAAAAATAATATCAGATGAAACAAATCATACCATAAATAACGGTCTTCTTAATCTTTCAAGGGAGAAAAGACAATTATTTACGGTATTTTTTTTACACCGGAAAACTTGCCGCTGGCAGACCGGTGGGGTGGAAACTCCCAAGCAGTGACCAAGCAATGATATTATATTTTGATCGGCAGATATTGCCCTTTAAAATTAGAATTACTAATAAAATAATAATCAACTATAACCTGCTCTAATTAATTTGATTAAAAATGCTAAATATACTTTGATTGCAACAATATGTTATACTTAATTTTATTCCAGTTAAACGTTTTGTCCCAATCGAACCCAAGGACGGGAGTTGCATGTATACATAGTACATACAGCTCCTTCAATATTTTAGATTTTTTATTTTTGCTCATATTGCTTTAGAGGCCGATCCTTTGATAATGGATTACGGAAACTAAGAGCATAATGTGATAGATGTTACCTTACACACAATTTTATTAGGAGGAAGCTATTTATGAAGAAGATTTTAACATTATTATTAGTACTTGCAATGACAGTAGGATTGGTAACCGGGTGCAGTTCTTCGGCTACAAAAGAAACCAGTGAAAACACTGCACCAGATAGCATAGCAACGAAAGAAAATACCGCTTCGGAATCTGAGTCAGTGGCAGCAGACAATACCGGAGCAGAAAGTGCGGATATATCCGGTATTAAAGTAGGTATTATTTATGTAGGTGACGAAAATGAAGGTTATACCTCAGCTCATATGGCAGGTATTGATGAAATGATAAAAAATCTTGGTTTATCTGAAGACCAGGTTATTGAAAAAACCAATATTGCAGAAGATGAATCCTGTTATGACGCAGCAGTTGATTTAGCAGATCAGGGATGTAATATTATCTTTGCAAACAGCTTTGGCCATGAAGATTTTATGCTTCAGGCAGCAAAGGAATATCCTGAGGTTCAGTTCTGCCATGCAACTGGTTACAAGGCAGCTTCCTCCGGTTTACCTAATGTACATAACTATTTTACAGCTGTTTATGAATCCCGTTATGTATCCGGTGTTGTAGCAGGTTTAAAATTAAATGAAATGATAGAAAAAGGAACAATTACAGCGGATAAAGCCAAAATGGGTTATGTAGGCGCTTATCCTTATGCAGAAGTTGTATCCGGTTATACATCATTTTATCTTGGAGCAAAAAGTGTATGTCCTACGGTAACTATGGAAGTACAGTATACCAACAGCTGGGCTGATATGGCCGGCGAAAATGAAGTAGCAAAACAGTTGATTGCAAACGGTGCCGTATTAATCAGCCAGCACGCAGATACAACCGGTGCTCCTACCGCAGCGGAAGAAGCAAAAGTACCCGTTGTTGGATATAATGTGGACATGACTTCCGTAGCACCTGATTCAGCATTAACTTCCGCAACAATTAACTGGGGACCCTATTATACTTATGCAGTAAAGAATGTAATTGACGGAACTCCGATTGACACTGACTGGTGCCAGGGATTCAAAGACGGAGCCGTAGGTATTTCAACATTAAATGAAAAAACTGTCGCTGCAGGAACTGCAGACAAAGTAGCAGAAGTAGAAGCGGCTCTGAAAGATGGCTCCTTAAAAGTGTTTGATACAAGCACATTTACCGTAAAAGGCTCCAAAGTTGAAGACTTAATTAAATCAGATGCAGATTTCTCTAAGTATTCCGCTTATGTATCCGATGGATACTTCCATGAATCAGAATTAATTTCTGCTCCGGCATTTGACATAAGAATTGACGGTATTACAGAATTAACTCAGTAGTATTTTACAGCGTTTTACTTTTAACAAGTACGGTGTTTGAGAGCCGTACACAATGCGGAACTGTGTATAGCAGTTCCGCAAATTTACTTTACAGGAGGTCATTTTGTGGAACAGATTAATGCAATTGAGCTTAAAAATGTTACCAAGTCTTTTGGCGAAGTTATAGCAAATGACAACGTCAATTTATCAGTCAAAAGAGGTGAAATTCTTTCAATCCTGGGAGAGAATGGCAGCGGAAAAACTACGCTGATGAATATGCTTTCGGGAATTTACTTTCCCGATGAAGGACAGATTATTATAAATGGAAATGAGGTAACCATCCGTTCCCCAAAAGATTCCTTTTCCCTGGGTATTGGAATGATCCATCAGCATTTTAAACTGATTAATATATTAACCGCTGCAGAAAATATTATTTTAGGTCTGCCCGGCGGCGAACAGCTAAAGATGAATCAGGTAACCCAGGAAATTAATAAACTGACAAGCCAATATGGGTTTGATTTGAATCCGTCTCAGAAAATATATGATATGTCCGTATCCCAAAAACAGACAGTGGAGATTGTAAAGGTTTTATACCGTGGTGCGGATATTCTTATATTGGATGAACCAACAGCCGTACTTACACCCCAGGAAACCAAAAAACTGTTTGATGTTCTTCGTAACATGCGTAAAGCAGGAAAATCCATTATTATCATTACACATAAATTAAATGAAGTTCTTGAATTATCAGACCGTGTAGCTGTCCTTAGAAAAGGCAGATATATCGGAACCGTGAATACCTCTGAGGCTACAGTTACTTCTTTAACGGAAATGATGGTAGGTGAAAAGGTAAAACTGGATATTGACCGCACGGAACCAGTGGAACCTGAAAAGCGCATTGAAATGAGAGGCATTACCTGTAAAAGTAAAGAGGGGCTGACCCTATTAAAACAGGCATCTTTTTCAGCTTACAGTGGTGAAATATTAGGTGTTGCAGGGATAGCAGGAAGCGGGCAAAAAGAATTGCTGGAATCCATAGCAGGACTTATCCCGATCGAAAGCGGGGAAATACTCTATAATGCTCCGGATGGTACCACGGAGAAAATTTCGGAAATGAAACCTGCTCAAATCAGAGATCTTAAGATTCAACTGTCATTTGTTCCGGAGGACCGGCTGGGAATGGGTCTTGTAGGCTCTATGGATCTAACGGATAATATGATGCTAAGAAGTTACAAAGAGGGAAAACATTTCTTTGTAGACCGTAAGAGACCTAAGGATCTGGCTATGGATATCGTAGATAAATTAGATGTGGTAACGCCGGGTGTTGATACTCCTGTCAGAAGGCTTTCCGGAGGAAATGTTCAAAAAGTCTTGGTGGGTCGGGAGATTGCGTCAAATCCTACCGTACTTATGGTAGCCTATCCCGTAAGAGGGCTTGATATTAATTCCTCCTATACGATTTATAACCTATTAAACGATCAGAAGAAAAAAGGGGTAGCGGTTATCTGTGTTGGAGAAGATCTGGACGTTTTACTGGAACTATGTGATCGTATCCTTGTATTAAACAGCGGTAAAATAACCGGAATCGTAGATGCACGTAAAACGACGAAAGAGGAGCTGGGTCTGTTAATGACCGCATCCGGAAAGGGGGCACATAAATGAGCAGAGAAGCAATAAATAATGAAGTATTTATCAGAATGACAAAACGGGAATCAATCTCCAAAAAGAAAGCCTGGGGTATTCGGCTCCTTGCCATAGTTCTTTCCCTGATTGTATGTGCTCTTGTTATAGTAGCATTTATTCACGAGAATCCCATTCAGGTCTATATGGGAATTATCAATGGTGCCATCGGCAAAAACCGCCGCTTATGGGTCACTATCCGGGAAGCTTTAACTTTACTGATTATTGCAATCGGATTAACCCCTGCTTTCAAAATGAAATTTTGGAATATCGGGGCGGAAGGCCAGATATTAATGGGCGGTGCGGCGACGGCAGCTATAATGATTTACCTTGGAGATGCTTTGCCTAACTGGTTGCTGCTTCTTGTAATATTTGTCGTTAGCAGTCTTGCCGGAATGTTATGGGGACTGCTTCCGGGAATTTTTAAAGCTTATTACAATACCAATGAAACTTTGTTTACCCTTATGCTTAATTATGTCGCCATGCAGATTGTAACATTCTGTATCGTTTTCTGGGAGAATCCGGAGGGGTCCAATACGGTGGGAATTATTAATGCTGCATCCGGCAAGGGGTGGTTTGATAAAATATTCGGCTTGCAATACGGACTGAATATTATTATTGTACTGGTGATGACATTAGGAGTTTATCTTTATATGAAGTATAGTAAACAGGGATATGAAATTGCCGTGGTAGGTGAGAGCCAGAATACCGCTAAATATGCGGGAATCAATGTAAAGAAAGTCATTATACGGACGATGATGATCTCCGGTGCTATCTGCGGCCTTGCCGGGAGTATTATAGTAAGCGGTGCCAGCCATACCATCTCCACCAGTACTGCAGGAGGAAGAGGATTTACGGCAATTATTGTTGCCTGGATGTCAAAATTCAATCCATTAGCCATGATCGCAGTCTCAGCTTTCTTAGTATTTATGCAGCAGGGGTCCATACAGATTGCTACCCAGTATGGCCTTAATGAAAATGCTTCGGATATCATTACGGGGATTTTATTATTTTTTCTGATCGGATGTGAATTCTTTATAAATTACAAAGTGGAATTCCGTAAAAAGACTAAGGAGGTACAATAACATGTCATTGTTATTAACATTTATCCAGAATGCAATCGGACAGGGTATCAGTATCCTTTTTGGTGCCTCCGGTGAAATCTTAACAGAAAAATCAGGTAACTTAAATCTTGGAATACCGGGAATTATGTATATGGGGGGAATTTCAGGACTAATGGGAGCTTTCTTTTACGAAAAGGCAATTAAAAATCCCAATGCCTTTGTCGGTTTATTAATCTCACTTGTAATAACCCTTCTTGCTTCCGCATTAGGTGGACTTATTTACAGTATTTTAACCATAACCCTGCGTGCAAACCAGAATGTTGTAGGTCTTGCACTCACTACGTTCGGTGTGGGTTTTGGTAACTTTTTCGGAGGTTCTATCTCAAAGCTTGCCGGCGGTGTCGGACAGATTTCCGTTAAAACAACAGCAGCGGCTTACCGTGCCAGCATACCGGGACTTTCGGATATTCCGGTAATCGGGGATTTGTTATTTTCATATGGATTTCTAACGTATCTTTCTGTCATACTTGCTGTTTTACTTACTTATTTTCTAAGAAATACCAGAAAAGGCTTAAACTTAAGGGCTATAGGGGAAGATCCGGGGGCTGCGGATGCAGCAGGGATTAATGTATCAAAATATAAATATATTTCTACGGTATCCGGTGCGGCAATTGCAGGACTTGGCGGTTTATATTTTGTAATGGAGTATCTGGGCGGCACCTGGAACAATAACGGTTTCGGAGACAGAGGGTGGCTTGCGATTGCCCTGGTTATCCTGGCCTTATGGAAACCGGTGAATGCCATATGGGGTTCTTTCCTTTTCGGCGGATTATATATTCTGTATATTTATCTGCCGGGTCTTACAAGGGCTACACAGGAGCTATGTAAAATGCTGCCGTATGTAGTCACAATCATCGTACTAATATTAAGCAGTAAACGAAACAAACTGGAAAATCAGCCGCCTGCAAGTCTGGGTGAGGCATATTTCAGGGAAGAGCGGTAAATATTGCCTGTCATTTAGGGGCTGTTACAAAATAATTAACTTATCGGACTGGGCCTAAATATAGTTTAGATCTGCGAAATATAAACTATATTCTTTCCCAAGCAAGACAGGTTTTGCGTTTTGTAACAGCTTTTTTGTTATATCTGGCTTTTGAGTGAATGAAGGAAAATTATACCGATGGGAAAAATTCAAAGAACGTTAATTTTCGGAGTTAAGCCTGGTATATTTTATAAATTTAAGGAAATGTAAGGGATATTTATCAATATTTAACAATTTTGACATATATATTACACATTTACGGTTTAAATTAATAATATAACCGGGTGGTAGAATCCAGAATATGATATGATATTTCCAATATCATGGATCAGCTAAACACGTATTAATAATTAAAAGGAGGAAATTATGTTTAGAAAATTTACAAAAACATTTATCATTACTTTGGCTTCGATAAGTTTGGTCGGTACAAGTTTTGTTTCGAGCCCTATCGTAGCAAAAGCATCCAGCTCCAGTCAGGAACAGCAGACTGTCTTTAATATTTTTTCAGAAACGGCAGATATTTTAGGTGTAGATGAACAAACGATAGTTAATAAAATTGCAAGCGGAAGTACTTTAGGTGAAATCGCGGAGAGTTATAATTTCAGTGAGACTACTTTGTTAGAGGAATTGGAAGACAGAATAGTAGATAGTATTAATGATGCTTTAGCTGACGGTACAATGACTCAGACACAGGCATCCAATTTGAAAAGCTACTATATCGGGATGCTAAAACTCCTTGTTGAAAATAAATATATCAGTTCCAGTAACTTGATGTCAGCTCCGGGAAGCCTTTCAGCAACCTCGAAAAATACAACCAGTATAACATTAAGCTGGGGTCCCGTGTCAAAAGCAACCTCTTATTATGTGTATAGAGCTCCATCGTTAACAGGGCCTTATACCAAAATCACCACCAGTGCAACAACCAGTTATACAAATACCGGTTTAAAGAATGGAACAACCTATTATTATAAAGTAAAAGCGGTTAACAGCTCAGGTACAAGTCCATTCTCTTCTGTAATTAAAGCTACCGTGGGCAGTAAATCCAGCAGTTTAAGTGCTCCTGGCGGTCTTACGGCTAAGGTTGATAGTGATACTCAGATATCGCTGAAGTGGAGTTCGGTAACAAATGCATCTTATTATTATGTCTATAGGGCAACTTCTTCTTCCGGAACATACAATAAAATAGCAACTTCCATAGTTACAAATTATACGGATAAAAATCTGAATGAAGATACAACTTATTATTATAAAATAAAAGCTGCCAACAGTTCAATTGAAAGCGATTATTCAGCTGTAAAATATGCTTCCACAGGTGATGATTCCGATAGCGATTTGGATGCTCCGGATGACCTTACAGCAGATTCCGATGGTGATGATGAAATAACCTTGGAATGGGAAGAAGTAGATGATGCGGATTCCTACAATATTTACAGGGCAACCTCATCCTCCGGAACTTATACACTGATTGATAATGTAGATGACACCTACTATACGGATGATAATTTAAGTGAAGATAAAACCTATTATTACAAAGTTAAATCCGTTGACGGTTCCGCTACCAGTGCTTATTCCTCTGTTGCCCATGCAACTACCGGTGATGATTCAGACAATGATTTTGATGCACCGGATGACCTTGATATTATCGAATCAGATGAAGATGGAATAGCCTTGGAGTGGGATGATGTTAATGATGCGGAATCCTATTATGTCTACAGGGCAACCTCTAAATCCGGAACCTATACTAAACTTGATGAGGTAACCGATACTTCTTATTATGATTTTGATGTAACAGAAGGAAAAACTTATTATTATAAGGTAAAAGCATATGACGGTAAAAAAACCAGTAGTTTTTCCTCTATTGTTTATGCTACCGCCGGAGATGATGATTTGGATGAACCGGATAATCTTGATGTAACGAATGAAACAGATGATGAGATTACTCTGGAATGGGATGAAGTTGATGATGCAGATTACTATTATGTATACAGAGCAACTTCAAAATCAGGAACTTACAGTAAAGTTGCAAAAGTTACGGACAATGAATATACGGATGACGATTTAAAATCTGATAAAACCTATTATTATAAAGTAAAAGCCTTTGACGGAAGTAAATCCAGTGATTATTCAGAAATCGTTTCCGGAACTACCGATTAAGATTAATATTAGGATACCTGTATTTTATGATTATTGAAAAATTTGAGAGTAAATAAATATTTAGCACAAGTAAGGCAGCCATTTACTGAATCATAGTAAAGGCTGCCTTATTTAACTCACTTCAAAAGGTAAGTGTTTATTAATAATTTAATTTTCCAATGGCATTTTAGCAATTATCTCACAAAGGCTTTGATAGGAGATGCCTTTCTGTTTTGCCTCCTGGGGAATTAAACTGGTGGGGGTCATTCCCGGAAGGGTATTTGCCTCCAGACAGATAAATTCATTATCATCATTTAAAATAAAATCAATTCTGGAGTAATCACCCAGCCTTAATATCTTATGTACAAGTAAAGCTCTTTCCTGAATCGTTTTAGTTAATTCTGCGGATAGTTCTGCCGGACAAACTTCTTTTGTCATACCTCCCTGGTATTTGTTTTTATAATCATAAAATCCTTTCAGAGGTATGATCTCAATTACCGGTAAAGCTTCCTCTTTTAATATACCGACTGAAAATTCTCTTCCCTTTACCAGTTTCTCTATTAGGACGTTATCTTCATATGTTGTTGCATATTGGAGAGCTCTATTTAACTCATCTTTTGTACCTGCGATTGAGACACCAATACTGGACCCGTTACTGCAGGGCTTAATAACACAGGGAAAGCCAATCTTTTCTATTATTGTGTTAAAACTATTATTGGAAGTATGATATAAAATCCAGTCAGCCGTAGGAATTCCTGCCTGAACAAGTAATCTTTTTGAAATATCCTTATCCATGGCTAATAAGCTTCCAATATAACCGGTGCCTGTATATTTTATATTAAAATTATCAAAGGTTGCCTGTATTTGCCCGTTTTCACCCATGGAACCGTGTAAAGCGATAAAAACCACATCGGCATATTTACATATTTCCAGCACATTCTTGCCAATGAAAGCCTCTTGTCCGTTGTTCCGTAATTTTATTTCATTTAAATCCGGTTCTTTTTCCGTAACCTGGTAAGAGTATTTTCTCCCGTCATCTGCTTTTGAAAATAAGATACCGTAATCTTTTGCATCTATTTCTAATCCTTCATATACATCCAACAACAATACTTCATGACCTGATTCCATTAAAGAATTCGCTATAAGGCTTCCGGAAGATAAGGATACATCCCGTTCAGGACTTAAACCTCCGGCTAATACAACAATTTTCATATCTGATTCCTTTCTGTCACATATTAATTATTTAATATTTTTATTGCTCCAAGCACAAGCTGGCAATCGCCAAGCTTTCTGAAAACTATAGTTGTGTTACTTCTGATTTTATTATATCTGCCTGATGTTTATAAAAATATCAAATTAATGCTTAGAATTTTGCAAATAGTGCTGTGTGATACCCTTGTTATATATAGAAATGATGGTATAATAAAATTGGTAATTACGAAACACCACTATTGTATCTATATACCATGCAATTGATATGAATTTCAGAGCTGAATCTTGCCCAAAGGGCAACTGAAGCTATGAAATTCATATCAATTGTACGGTATATTCTGAAAACTAAATAGTTTCGCAATTAGCTAATATAATAAAAAGGAGCTAACTCATGGTATATATATTCTTAGCGGATGGATTTGAAGAAATTGAAGGATTAACGGTAGTAGATTTGTTAAGAAGAGCAGAGATACAAATTTGTATGGTTTCCATTACCGGTTCAAAACAGGTTTTGGGTTCCCATAATATAAAAATCGAAGCAGACGAATTATATGGTGAATCGGATTATAGTAATGCTGACATGCTTATCTTGCCAGGCGGAATGCCCGGCACCAAACACCTGGCGGAACACCAGGAGTTGGTTACCTTGCTAAAGCTATTTAATAAAGAAGGAAGAAGAATTGCGGCAATATGCGCCGCACCGAGTGTGCTGGGAATGAACGGAATTTTGCAGGGAAAGAGAGTTACCTGCTATCCCGGATATGAGGATAAATTACAGGGAGGCGTGGTTACCGGAAATAAATCGGAAGCAGATCTAAATATCATAACCGGTAAAGGAATGGGGGTATCCATTGATTTCTCCCTGCGGATTATTGAAACATTAAAGGATAAGAAAACTGCTGAGAAAATTGCGGCAGCTATTCAGTACATTTAATATCCCGGTATAATAACCAGATGGATAATACATTTGGAATAATCATAAAGGCATTGATTAAATCGGAAAGTTCCCATACAAATTCCAATGATAGGATGGCACCTATAAATATCATAACAAGGTAACAAATGCGGTAGGTACCTATTCCCTCTTTTCCGAAGAGATAGACTACCGCTTTTTCACCGAAATAAGACCAACCGATTAAAGTAGCGGTAGCAAAAGCAATAATAGAGAGTCCTAATATATAACCGCCGAATGGAATCTGTTCAAAGGCAACAGTAGTTAATTCCGAGGCAGAAGCGCCTTTTACCGAAGCAGGATATTTTAATATGTGGGAAACGATTACAAGGCCGGTAATCCCGCACATAACCACAGTATCCCAAAAGGTTGCACTCATGGATACCAAAGCCTGATTATAAGGATTATCTGTTTTTGCGCTTGAAGCTGCGATAGCAGCGGTACCAATACCTGCCTCATTAGAAAACAGGCCTCTTGCAATACCATATCTTGCAGCAGTTTTAATCGTACTTCCGATAAAACCGCCTATCATTGCGCTGGGAAGAAAAGCGGAACGAATGATTAATTTTATGGCAGGAAGAAGAAAGTTTATATTTAATACCAATAAAATGATACAGGCCGCCATATAAAAGATTCCCATGGCAGGAACCAGTTTTGTACAGATATTGCCAATAGATTTAATTCCTCCAATAATAACTAAACCGGTTATAAGAGCGGTAACAAAACCAACAATATAAGGCGGAAGGCCCCATAAATTAGTTGTAACGTCTGTTATTGAATTAGACTGGGTAGAACAACCGACACCGTAGGACGCAGCCAGGGTCAGGAAACAGTAAAGAATCGCCAGCGGTTTGGAATGAAGGCCATATTCCAGAACATACATCGGACCGCCGGAAAAAGTACCGTCTTTTCCAATACGGCGGTAGTGGATACCAAGGTAACATTCCGCATAGGTTGTAGCCATTCCAAGAACACCGGTAAGCCAAATCCATAGGATAGCGCCTGGACCGCCCATAGCTACGGCTGTAGATACACCTATAATATTCCCGATGCCCAATGTGGCTGCCAAAGTAGTGGTAAGTGCACCAAAACTGCTGGTTTCCCCTTCTGAATTGGATGAGGATTTTACAGACAGGCGGATACCTTTGCCAATTTTTTTTTGTATGAATTTTAAACGGAAAGTCAGGAAAAAGTGAGTTGCCAGAAGAATAATAATCATTGGGCCATTCCAAAGAAGTTTATTTATATCCTTTATTATAGAAAGAATCTCATTCATAATATACCTTTATTACTATTGTCTATATAATATATGAAACAGGTGGGACAATATATGAAAATAAATACTAAGTAAATATTTAAGTTGAAAGAAAACATAGGTTTAACATAAATTGGCCTGTTAAAAAGATTTAAAAATAAAAATAAGTTCCACAACTTACCATAATAAAATTTCCCTCTTCTGTTAACAATATTACTAAGATAACTGATTCATAAAACAAATCATTTATCTTAATCAATTGGTTTCTTGTTTCAAACAAGCATTAGTTGATACAAACAATCTTATCGTGGAGGTGAATTATTATGGCAAGTAACAATAACAGCGGTTCTAACAGATCAGAAGTACCTCAAGCTAGAGAGGCACTTGACAGATTCAAAATGGAAGTTGCATCTGAAATTGGTGTACCTTTAAAACAAGGTTACAACGGAGATTTAACAAGTGCGCAGAATGGTTCTGTTGGCGGTGAAATGGTAAGACGAATGATTAGAAGACAAGAAGAATCTATGTCTGGTCAGGGTTCTTCTTCCGGTTTAGGTTCATTCTAAACTAAAGCGAAAAAGATTTGAATTAAACGATTAGCTTAAATTATATAACAAATGCTGTATAATTGCTTCATGAGTTAATCATTTGAAACATCATCTTTATATACGGTTGGTTTTTATGGGAACATAAACACCAGCTGTATATAACAGATGATGTTTTTTTTATACTGATATGGAGCAAAGACGGTTAATCAGACATATGATAGAGAAAAACGAAGATGGAAAGAGGGCAGAACAGTTGCCATAATTAAATGGTTATGTTACAATCGGTTATATGATTTCCGCGAAAGCAAAGTAAGAATTAGCAAGCTTGTTTGCAATAATTCGAACGCGCACGCGAACCGAAGAAACTCGCAAAGCGTGTTTCTTCCGGTTTTATAAATGAATTTTTTTAATCATTTATAAAAAAGTTATGTATGAATAGAGTATTTTAAACAAAAATTATTGATTATAAAGGAGTTCTTCAAATGGGTAAATATTTTGGTACAGACGGCTTTCGCGGTGAAGCTAATATTGATTTGACAGTAGAACATGCTTATAAAGTTGGTAGATTTTTAGGTTATTATTATGGGAAAGATCGTAAGGCTAACGTTGTAATCGGAAAGGATACAAGACGTTCCAGCTATATGTTTGAGTATGCCCTGGTATCAGGACTTACGGCCAGCGGTGCAGATGTTTATCTGCTTCATGTAACAAGTACACCCAGTGTATCCTATTTAATAAGAAGTGAAAATTATGACTGCGGAATTATGATATCGGCAAGTCATAATCCTTATTATGATAATGGAATTAAAATCTTAAACGGAAGCGGTTATAAATTAGAATCAGAAGTTGAGGAATTAATTGAGAACTACATAGACGGTGAAGGATTAAGCATACCATATGCCACTAGGGAAAAGATAGGTAAAACCACAGACTATTACATAGGAAGAAACCGTTATATCGGATATTTAATTTCCCTTGCTACCAGATCTTTTTCCGGCATGAGAGTAGGCCTTGATTGCGCTAACGGATCTGCTTCTACGATTGCAAAAGGTGTGTTTGATGCTTTGGGTGCAAAAACCTATACGATTAACAATGAACCTAACGGTACGAATATCAATGATGGCTGCGGCTCCACCCATATTAAAACACTGCAGAAATACGTGGTAGAAAATCAACTGGATATAGGATTTGCATATGACGGAGATGCAGATCGTTGTTTAGCAGTGGATGATAAGGGTAATATTATAGATGGAGATCTAATATTATATGTTTGCGGTTCCTATATGAAAGAACGCGGTGAACTTAATAATAATACGATTGTGACTACCATCATGTCGAATATCGGTTTATATAAGGCCTTGGATGAAAAAGGTATTTCCTATGTAAAAACAGCCGTTGGTGATAAATATGTGTATGAGAACATGTTGGAAAATGGCCATTCTATTGGTGGGGAACAATCCGGACATATTATTTTCAGCAAACATGCTACTACAGGTGACGGAATTCTGACGTCTTTAAAAATAATGGAAGTAATACTGGAAAAGAAAATGAAACTTTCTGATCTTATTAAAGACGTTTATATCTATCCGCAGCTTTTAGTCAATGTTAAGGTAAAGGATAAGAAAACGGCCAGGGAAGATAATAAAGTCAAAGAAATTATAAACCAGGTGACGAGCGAACTTGGTGATGAAGGCCGTATTCTTGTAAGAGAAAGTGGTACGGAACCGGTTATCCGGGTTATGGTTGAAGCTCAGAGTCATGAGTTATGTAAACTTCATGTGGATCGTGTAGTTGAAGTATTAAAACAGCAGGGTCATGTAAGAAACGATTAAGAAAATAATTATGGTATTTACAGAATGGCTATGTTATAATATACTAATGTCAAAACGTCAGAGTGGGAATCTGCCTTATTTTACCGCATAATAAATTACGTCTTATGTGATAAAAAACACTCCGCGGGATGCGTTTTAACACGCAAAAGGATAATACTATCCAGAAGAAAATTAAACCATGGGTGCATATATATAATATATATAGCGGGAAAAATACATTGACGGAAAAATAATTGGATCGTATGAGGATATACGTTCACATATTAAGGAGGAAATTTTAAATGAGTTTACAAGTAGAAAAATTAGAGAAGAATATGGTGAAGCTAACCATAGAAGCTGCTGCAGAGGAGTTTGAAGCTGCAATAGAAAAAGCCTATGTAAAAAATAAAGGTAAAATTAATGTTCAGGGCTTCCGTAAAGGAAAAGCTCCTCGTGCCATAATTGAAAAGATGTATGGACCAAGTGTTTTCTATGAAGATGCTGCTAATTTGATAATACCGGATGCATATGAAAAAGCTGCCGAAGAAAGCAAATTAGAAATTGTTTCGAGACCTGAAATCGATGTTGTACAGATTGAAAAAGGCAAGCCATTTATTTTTACAGCTGAAGTAGCAGTTAAGCCGGAAGTTACCTTAGGTGATTATAAAGGTATTGAAGTGGAAAAGACTGAAGTATCTGTTACAGATGAAGAAATTATAGCTGAAATTGATAAAGTAAGAGATCAGAATTCCAGAGTAATTACCGTGGAAGACAGACCTGTTGCTGATAAGGATATGTTAGTAATTGATTTTGAAGGATTTGTAGACGGTGCTCCTTTTGAAGGCGGCAAGGCAGAGGATTACTCCTTAACCATAGGATCCCATTCCTTTATTGATACCTTTGAAGAACAATTAATCGGAAAATCCCTTGGAGAAGAGACAGAAGTAAATGTAACTTTCCCTGCAGAATATCATGCAGCTGAATTAGCAGGAAAACCTGCACTGTTTAAAGTTAAGGTAAAAGAAATCAAAGCAAAGGAATTACCGGAATTAGATGATGAATTTGCTCAGGACGTATCTGAATTTGATACATTAGATGAATATAAAGCAGATATTAAAGCAACAATCATAGAGAGAAAAGAAAAAGAAGCTAAAACTGCAAAAGAAGATAAGGTGATTGAAAAGGTCGTTGCTAATGCTACCATGGAGATCCCGGATGCCATGATTGAAACCCAGGTAAGACAAATGGCCGACGATTTTGCCCAAAGAATTCAGTCTCAAGGCATTACTGTTGAACAGTATTTCCAATTTACAGGTATGAACAGCAAACAATTATTAGACCAGATGAGACCGCAGGCTCTTAAGAGAATAGAAAGCAGACTGGTTCTCGAAGCTGTTGTAAAAGCTGAAAATATAACTGTATCCGATGATGATGTGGAAAAAGAATTTACTCAGATGGCTGAAACTTATAAAATGGAATTAGATAAATTAAAAGAATTAGTCGGAGAAAAAGAAAAAGAACAAATCGTTATGGATATGGCAGTACAAAAAGCAGTAGATTTCGTTGTTGAGGCAGCAGTAGAAGTTTAATAATCAAACTGATTAATTTTGCGGCAACCCCTAATACAAAAAGGAGGATTTACTATGAGTTTAGTACCTTATGTCATTGAACAAACAAGCCGTGGTGAAAGATCCTACGACATCTATTCCAGATTATTAAAAGACAGAATTATCTTTCTGGGAGAAGAAGTTACTGATGTTTCTGCAAGTATTATAGTAGCGCAGTTATTATTCTTAGAGTCAGAAGACCCTAATAAAGACATAAATTTATATATTAACAGTCCGGGTGGCTCTGTTACTGCAGGTATGGCTATCTATGATACCATGCATTATATTAAATGTGATGTATCTACTACCTGTATTGGTATGGCTGCAAGTATGGGGGCATTCCTTTTAGCCGGCGGTACCAAAGGTAAGAGATTTGCTCTGCCTAACGCTGAAGTTATGATTCATCAGCCTTCCGGCGGTGCAAAAGGTCAGGCTACCGATATTAAAATTGTAGCCGAAAATATATTAAAAACGAAAAAGAAATTAAACGAGATCCTTGCTGGAAATACAGGCAAGCCTTTAGATATAATAGAGATCGATACGGAAAGAGACTATTATATGAGTGCCGAAGAAGCCAAGGCTTATGGTATCATTGACAGCGTGATCGTAAGCAGATAGAAATTGATAATTGCCGGGCAATTCAATTTTCTCAAAAATAGCATAAAGCTAATACCTGGTTCATAGCTTCAGTGGCTTTCATGAGTCAGAGCAGTTTTGAGTCCTGCCAGGAGGGCAACTAAAGCTATGAAATCGTTTTAATTGTATGGTAAATTATGAAATGGAAATAGTTTCGCAATTGCCTAATAAAGAGAAAAAGAAAGGAGATGAAACATTAGTGGCAAACAGAGCGGATGAAAGAAAACAGGTAAGATGTTCTTTCTGTAATAAAACCCAGGATCAGGTCAGAAAATTGATTGCAGGACCGGGCAATGTATATATATGCAATGAATGTATTGAAATTTGTTCCGAAATTGTTGAAGAAGAATTTGAAGATACAACCCAAGATGCAGATATTAATTTATTGAAACCTGCTGAAATCAAGAACTTTTTAGATCAATATGTTATTGGTCAGGAAGAAGCTAAAAAAGTTCTCTCTGTATCCGTTTATAATCATTATAAACGTGTATTGGCAGGCAGAGATCTGGATGTGGAATTACAGAAGAGTAATATACTTATGGTAGGACCAACCGGTTCTGGTAAGACATTTCTTGCCCAGACCCTGGCTAAACTTATAAATGTTCCTTTCGCTATCGCCGATGCTACTGCTTTAACAGAAGCAGGATATGTAGGTGAAGATGTTGAAAATATACTTCTTAAACTGATTCAGGCAGCTGAGTTTGATGTAGAAAGAGCAGAACACGGAATTATTTATATTGATGAAATAGATAAAATAACCAGAAAATCTGAAAATACGTCCATAACCCGGGATGTATCCGGCGAAGGAGTGCAGCAGGCATTATTAAAAATTCTGGAAGGCACTGTTGCATCTGTTCCTCCCCAAGGAGGCCGCAAGCATCCTCACCAGGAATTTATACAGATAGATACGACCAATATTCTATTTATCTGCGGCGGAGCTTTTGATGGATTGGAAAAAATAATTGAAGCAAGAATCGGACAAAAATCAATCGGATTTAATGCGGAAATAACCAAAAGTGTTAAAGAGAATATCGGAGAATTATTCAGACAGGCAATGCCTCAGGATTTTGTGAAATATGGTTTAATACCTGAATTTGTAGGGCGTGTTCCTGTTACGGTGGCTTTGGACTTATTGGATGAAGAAGCGTTAGTTCGTATTCTTACGGAACCAAGAAATGCAATCGTAAAACAGTATAAAAAACTGTTTGAATTAGATGGAGTGGAACTGGAATTCGAAGAGGAAGCGATACGTGTCATAGCAAAGCGTTCCCTTGAGAGAAAGACAGGAGCAAGAGGTTTGCGTGCAATTATGGAGTCAGTTATGATGGATTCCATGTATAAAGTCCCATCGGATACACAAATCTTGAAGTGTATTATTACCAAAGAAGCTGCAGAGGGTGGAACCTTGCCTACATTAATTAGCTCAGAGGATAATCAACCAAGAAAACCGATATCAAAGCGGGTACCGAAAAAAAATAGTAACGAAATTGCCTAAAAACAGATAGACTAGGGGCTGTCTTAAAATACCTTTACTGTTCCAAAAAAACTTCAAGGGCCGCATACTGTGAAGTTATGGAAGTTTAATAAAGGCATTTTAAGGCAGTCCTTTTTAACATAAGACATGCCTTGATCGGACAGGCTTAAACTAAACTAAAGTGGAGGTAAAGATGAGTGAATATAGTAGGAGAGTTCCCGTAGTAGCTTTAAGAGGAATGGCAGTTCTCCCCGGCATGTTGATTCATTTTGACGTAAATCGTAAAATGTCCATTGATGCAATAGAAAATGCCATGGAAAATGACCAGTTAGTATTATTGCTAACCCAACGGGATTCCGATATAGAAACCCCGGGTCAGGATGATTTATTTCAAATAGGAACAATAGCAGAAGTGAAACAAATTATTAAATTACCCGGAAATGTAATCCGTGTATTGGTTTCAGGAACGGAGAGAGCACAATTAGAGAATTTAATTGAAGAACAACCGTTTCTGTTAGGAGAAATAGGCCTTTTAAAGGACTCCAGTGAACAGCATATTTCCAATACGGAAAAAAAGGCAATGCTTCGCGGCTTGAAAGATATCCTGGAAGTTTATTTTATAGAGAATACTAAGATTGGCAAAGAAGTTATCAAACAGTTGATGAAACTGGAGGATGTACAGGAATTAATTGATCAGATAGCTATAAACATACCACTTTCGGTGGAAGAGAAACAAAATCTAATCGAAGCGGTGGATTTAATTGAGAGATACCAGAAAATAACAGTCATTCTTACGGAAGAGATCGATATCTTAAGAATTAAGAAAGACTTACAAAATAAAATAAAAGAAAAAGTAGATAAGAATCAGAAAGAATATCTGTTAAGGGAACAGCTTAAGGTAATCAGAGAGGAACTGGGAGAATCCAATACCCAGACGGATGCGGATAATTACCTGGAGGCAGCAAAAGCCCTGATTGCAACGGATGAAGTAAAAGATAAAATAATTAAAGAAATAGAACGTTTTAAGAATTTATCCGGCAATTCATCGGAAAGCTCCGTTGCCAGAGGTTATATCGAGACCTTGCTTTCTCTGCCTTGGGATAAAGCAGGAGTCGATAAAACCGATGTTAAGAATGCAGAGAAAATACTGAACCAGGATCATTACGGACTTCTTAAGGTTAAAACAAGAATTTTGGAATTTCTTGCAGTACGTATCTTAACCCAGAAAGGTGAAAGTCCTATTTTATGTTTGGTTGGACCTCCTGGAACAGGTAAAACTTCCATAGCCCGTTCGGTGGCAAGGGCTTTGAACAAAGAATATGTCAGAATCAGTCTGGGCGGAGTCAGGGATGAGGCAGAAATCCGCGGTCATAGAAGAACATATATCGGTGCATTACCAGGAAGGATTGTGAGCGGCCTTAAAAGCGCCGGCGTAAAAAATCCTCTTATGCTATTAGATGAAATAGATAAGGTAAGCAGTGATTATAAAGGTGATACCTCGGCAGCCTTGCTTGAAGTATTGGATTCTGAGCAGAATAATAAATTTGTGGATCATTATATAGAAATACCTGTTGATCTGTCGGAAGTTTTGTTTATAGCAACAGCCAATTCGGTACAAAGTATTCCAAGGCCTTTACTGGATAGAATGGAATTAATTGAAGTTACCAGCTATACGGAAAATGAAAAACAGCATATAGCAAAAGAACATTTAATTGCAAAACAGTTGAGTAAAAACGGACTGAACCGTAAACAATTAAGTATATCGGATAAGGCCTTAAACCGTATCATTACCGGATATACCAAAGAAGCCGGTGTACGTAATCTGGAAAGAAAAATTGGTGAAATCTGCCGAAAAGCTGCTAAAGAAATTATTATGGAAGGCAGTACGAAGATTAATATTAATGATAAAAACCTGATAAAATATCTTGGAAATGAAAAATATACCTTTCAGACAGCGAATACCACGGATGAAATTGGCATTGTAAGAGGTCTTGCCTGGACAAGCGTCGGCGGGGATACCTTGCAGATTGAAGTAAATGTTATGCCGGGTAAAGGAAAGTTTGAATTAACCGGACAGTTAGGGGATGTAATGAAAGAATCGGCAAGAACCGGTATCAGTTATATCAGGTCCGTAAGTAGGGATTATGGAATTGAGAATGATTATTTTGAAAATCATGATATTCATATTCATATTCCGGAGGGAGCAGTACCAAAAGATGGTCCGTCAGCAGGAATTACCATGGCAACCGCTATGCTTTCTGCGATTATTGAAAGACCTGTCCGGGCTGATGTTGCGATGACAGGGGAGATAACCCTTCGCGGCCGGATTCTACCCATCGGTGGATTGAAAGAAAAAATTCTTGCGGCAAAAGCAGCTAAAATAAAATTGGTTCTGGTACCAAAACAAAATAAAAAAGATATTGAAGAATTATCCGAAGAGATCCTGGAGGGAATCACAATTCATTTTGTTAATACGATGGAAGAAGTATTACAGCATGCCTTGGCAGGCTGAGAATGAAACCGTGCAAAAGATAACATAAGTAAAATGATAGTAGGTAATTGCGAAACTAGAAAATTAGATTTATATACCATGCAATTGATACAATTTCAGAGCTGAAATCTTGCCCAAAGGGCAACTGAAGCTATGAAATTCGTATCATTGTATGGTATATTTACAAAACTACATAGTTTCGCAATTACCAAAAATGATAGATAGGAAAGGACACCACAAAAATGCATGTAAAAAGTGTTAACCTGGAAACCGTATGCGGAATAACAAGTACATTACCGAAAAATAATAAAATGGAAATAGCCTTTGCCGGCAAGTCCAATGTTGGAAAATCATCTCTGATTAATGCATTGATGAACCGTAAGGCTTATGCCAGAACATCTGCACAGCCTGGTAAAACACAAACCATTAATTTTTATAATATAAATGACGAGCTCTATTTTGTGGACCTGCCCGGTTATGGTTATGCAAAAGTATCGGAAGCTTTAAAAGAAAAATGGGGCAAAATGATAGAAAAATATCTAAAAACCTCAAAACAGTTAAAAATAGTATTCCTTCTGGTGGATATACGACACGACCCATCTGAAAATGACAGGAACATGTATGAGTGGATTGTATACCAAGGATATCAGCCAATTATAATTGCCACGAAATTAGATAAAATTAATCGAAGCCAGATAGAAAAACAGATGAAAGCTATTCGGAAAGGACTAAATGCAGGAGCATCTGCTATTATAATCCCGTTTTCCTCTTTATCAAAACAGGGACGAGATGAAATATGGGAACTCATTGAATCGGTAATTACAAAAGAAGCTGAGCAAGCCCCCAATTCGGAGACTGGAACTTTAGAATAATAGAATAATAACTAATGTCTATTAAAAGAATATGATATTAAAAAGTGGTTGTTGCAAAATAGTCAATTTACTAAACTTGTGTCTAGAATATGCTTTATATTTCCCCCATTTTGTTTCAAGTCGCGCGAATAAACGGCTCCATTCTCTTTCTTGGAGCCATTCGCACATACTTTCAACAAAATATCTGCGAAATATAAAGCATTATTCTCCCACAAGTAAGTTATATTTTGAATTTTGCAACAGCCCCTTTTATAAATTATTGATTCAGCCTAAATAATAAAATGTTGGGAATGAAAAATTATTATCTCATTTCAAGCACTTATTACGGGAATTTAATCATCTTCTTTTAATAAGTTACTTAAAACATAAGCATAAACCTGCTGACTACGGGTTCGCCAATTATCACATATTTTGGACGCGTCCTCTTTGGTGGGAACGGCAATTGTGAGGTCTATGATGGAGTCTTCCTTTTCAACAACCCTTAAATGTACCATATATTCCCCTTTCTTGGCCTCATAAAATTCAGAAAGAGTAGATACCTCATCCCGCAATGTATATTTATTTTTTCTTAAATAATCTAAAATATCTGATTGAATCGCCGAAGATATCATGTTACCAAAGAAAGATAAGGTTTCTCTTCCGGAGTCGGTAATTCTATAATGAGAGCTATGTCCAACGGTTTCTACGGTAACAAACTCTGCTTCTAATAATTCTGCTATGGACTGCTGGATATTAAAGTAATTTGTATAATCTTTTTCTAAGATAAAATTAGATATCTGAGCATTTGTTAACGGAAAATCCACCTTGTCCAATAAAAACAAAATAATTAATTTATACAATGTAAAAGCATCTGATTGCATATGGCAGCTCCTTTCCTAAAATCAATTACTTATCTGGTGTAATTCTAAATGATAAGAATTAATAATACTATCATGGTTAATGAGTTTATTTACTGTCATATTTTACTCGTTGCATATCACAAGTCTGCTGCAATGGAATCTTTTTGCCCTGCCAGGTATCTCTGGTTTTCAACTCCTGATTGATACGGTTTAACACTAACTTTTTATTGCCGCTCCATAAAGGCGCTAATAATAATTTTTTAGGGCCATCTCCCGTAATTCTATGGATTACTATATTCTTCGGAAGAATTTCCAGGCATTTTATAATAATATCAATATATTCTTCAAGGGTCAGAACAGGGAAAGAGTATTTTGACAAATCAGTATTTTTCAGTATATGCAATAATTGAAGTTTAATACCTTGTATAGGGAAAGCTGATACATATCTGACTGACTCTAACATATCAGATACACTTTCTCCCGGGAGTCCAATGATTACATGTACTATAATTGTCAATCCGTTTTCCTGAAGCTGTTTAACCGCATTTTCAAAAACCTTCAGAGGATAACCTCTCCTGATAAAAGCAGCAGTGGACTCATGGCAGGTCTGAAGTCCTAATTCAATCCATACAGGTTTAATATCATTTAATTCCCTAAGTAATGAAATGACATCTTGTCCAAGACAGTCTGGCCTTGTAGCAATGGATAATGCAACAATATCCGGATTATTGATGGCTTCCGTAAATAAACTGCGCAGTGTATCAAGATCCCCATAAGTATTGGTATAGGCCTGAAAATAAGCGATGTATTGCCCGTTTCCAAGTTTTTCGTCTGCCGTACTCTTATGTGAGGTTTTTATGGAAGCATCCTTGTTTAACTTTCCATCTACCATTTTTTTGGCTTCCTTTATCTGATCGGTGATGGATAACAAGGAAGAGGCTGAAAAGTCGCCGGAGCCACCCAAGCTGCAGAAAATACATCCTCTGGTATCAATTGTTCCGTCCCGGTTAGGGCAGGTCATACCACCATTTAAGGATAATTTATATATTTTCCGTCCGAATTTTTGTTTTAAATAGTAATCAAGGGAATAATAACGCTTATCGCCCCAAAAAGTAGTTTGAAAGTTCTTCATCGTATTATAGAATATGAGATTTTACTGCGTTGCTTACCGCTTCACATACACGTGGATCAAACGGTTGCGGCATAATATAATCTTCATTTAATTCTTCCTCCGAAACTAAACCGGCGATAGCAAGCGCTGCAGCCAATTTCATTTCCTCCGTAATCTGTTTTGCCCTGCCCTCTAAGGCTCCTTTAAATATTCCCGGAAAAGCAACCACATTATTAACCTGGTTAGGGAAATCAGAACGTCCGGTACCTACAATCTTAGCACCGGCTGCTTTTGCAAGATCCGGCATGATTTCAGGTACCGGGTTAGCCATTGCAAACAGGATGGAATCCTTGTTCATGGAAGCTACCATTTCCGTTGTCACAATATTAGGAGCGGAAACACCGACGAAGATATCAGCACCCTTTAAAGCATCGGCCAAAGAACCCTCTTTTCCGCTTAAATTAGTGATCTCCATCATTTGCTTTTGCATCCAGTTTAAGCCGCCTGTAGCTTTAGTTAAGATACCTACTTTATCGCAAAGGGTAATATGTTTAAAACCATAATTATATAGAAGTTTTGTAATAGCAATTCCGGCAGAACCGGCACCGTTTACAACAACTTCGCAGGTTTCCTTATTTTTACCTGTTACTTTTAAAGCATTAATAACACCTGCCAGCACAACGATTGCCGTACCATGCTGGTCATCATGAAAAACAGGGATTGTAAGAAGTTCCTTCAATCGTTCTTCAATCTCAAAGCAGCGGGGAGCTGAGATATCTTCCAGGTTAATTCCACCGAAAGCGGGAGCTATATTAACTATGGTTTTTATAATTTCTTCCGTATCCTGGGTATCAAGGCAAATAGGAAATGCATTTACACCACCGAATTCTTTAAAAAGAACAGATTTCCCTTCCATAACCGGCATTGCTGCGTATGGACCGATATTACCTAGGCCTAATACTGCGCTTCCATCCGATATTACTGCAACAGTATTCGCTTTTAATGTATATTTATAAGCTGCTTCTTTATCCTTTGCAATAACTTTACAAGGTTCCGCTACACCGGGTGTATAGGCAAGGGCTAAATCTTCTCTTGATTTCACCGTACATTTTGATGTTGTTTCAATTTTGCCATTCCATTCTTCATGCAGCATTAAAGCTTTTTCGCTGTTAGTCATATGCTGTCCCACCTTACTTTCGTATTTTTATAATAAAATATCATATCACTTAAAGAATGGTAAATCAAGCAAAAAACTGCCGCCCATTTTTTAAATAGGGATATAAAACCCTATAAAATAAAACAAGATTAAAAAAAAGCTTTTTTTTCTTGGACATTAGGTGTATAATATAGAGAACGTATATTTTGGGTGCTAAAATCATAAGAACTGTCTAGATCATATCGAAATCCATCCCCATTGAAATGAAAAATTTTATACTTGTAAAGGAGTAAGATTACATGGAAGCGCAGTATAATGAAATGTCCTTAGCAGAGCTTAGAGCATTGGCAAAAAACAAAGGTATTAAAAGTATAACTGCATTAAGAAAACAGGAACTGATTGATGCCTTGGTATTAACAAATTCAGCGGATGCAAATGCGGTGGATTCACAATCAGGCAGAGAAAAGGAAAATCTTAGTACAGCAAATGAATCAGCGGAAGCAGAAATTAATACAGAAACGGAAAAAAGAAAATCAGGTATTGCGAAACAGGCAGAACCAAAAAGAAATATCACAGATAAACATGAGGCAGACTTAAAAAGGAATTCAAGTCAGGCAGATCAGGATATCAAAAGAATAATCAATTCTCAGCAGGATTCCGATACGAGAAAAAATAATAATGTATCCCAGGATTCCGATACGAGAAAAAATAATAATGTATCCCAGGATTCCGATACGAGAAAAAATAGTAGTGTATCTCAGGATTCCGATACTAAAAAAATTATGTCCACTTCGGAATCTGAACAGTTAGACAGCGGAGAAACCAAAGAGGGAATTCTGGAAGTTATGCCGGATGGATATGGTTTTATACGATGTGATAATTATCTCCCCGGGGAGAATGATGTTTACGTTTCACCGGCTCAAATCCGCAGGTTTGGTTTAAAAACGGGCGATATTGTAGCAGGCAATACCAGAATTCGTAATCAGGGAGAAAAATTCAGTGCACTTTTGTATGTAAAGAGTGTAAATGGTTTTCATCCTTCCGAAGCACAGCGCCGCAAAAGATTTGAAGATTTAACCCCGATTTTCCCTAATGAAAGAATTCATTTGGAAACACCGGGTACGAACGTTTCTATGCGTATGGTCGATTTAATTTCCCCAATTGGTAAGGGCCAAAGAGGAATGATTGTTTCTCAGCCCAAAGCAGGTAAAACAACTCTTTTAAAACAGATTGCCAAAGCAATCACAAAAAATCATCCGGGAATCAGCCTAATTATTCTGCTTATTGATGAACGTCCGGAAGAAGTAACCGATATTAAAGAATCCATAGAAGGTAAAAATGTTGAGGTTATCTACTCAACTTTTGATGAATTACCGGATAATCATAAACGAGTTTCCGAAATGGTAATTGAGCGTGCAAAACGCCTTGTTGAACATAAAAAGGACGTCGTTGTATTATTAGATAGTATCACAAGATTGGCAAGAGCTTATAATTTAACGGTACAAGCCAGCGGCAGAACCTTATCCGGCGGTCTTGATCCGGCAGCTCTATACATGCCGAAACGCTTTTTCGGCGCAGCGAGAAACATGAGAGAGGGCGGCAGTTTAACCATACTGGCAACAGCATTAGTAGATACGGGCAGCAGAATGGATGATGTGGTATTTGAAGAATTTAAAGGAACCGGTAATATGGAGTTGGTTCTTGACCGTAATTTATCTGAGAAAAGAATTTTCCCGGCTATCGATTTAACCAAATCCAGTACCCGTAGAGATGATTTATTATTAAACCAATCCGAATTAGAAGCTACTTTCTTAATGAGGAAAGCATTTAACAGTATGAAATCAGATGATGCCGTTGAAAGAATTATAGATATGTTTATAAAAACAAAAACCAATAATGAATTTATTGAGACTATCAAAAAAACCAAAATTGTTTTTTAGGTATTGCAATAGATTGGAACCTATGCTATAATTAAAAAGCTGTTTATAAGATGATAATAGTTTGACATTCGGTCAACTTTTAAAATTTTAAGTTAGATTGTGAAGAGGTGAAATCATGAAAGAGGGAATCCATCCTAAATATTACCAGGCAAAAGTTGTTTGTAACTGTGGTAACGAGTTCGTTACTGGTTCAACAAAGAATGATATCCACGTAGAAATTTGTTCTAAGTGCCATTCATTTTACACTGGACAGCAGAAAGCAGCTGCAGCACGTGGAGCTATTGATAAGTTCAATCGTAGATATGGCCTTAATAACGAAAAATAGAAAAACGGTAACATATCCATGTTAAAAATCAGGTTGAGGTTTCAGAATCTCAACCTATTTTTAAATTTCAGGAATATGCAAAATTAACTTGCTTTTAATATATTAGGTACAAATTAAGGGAAACCATGAATCATTTATGGTATTTTGCAGTTCTTTCCGCTGCAGAATAAAGAGAGGATGTGCAGTATATGAAACCATCAGGAGTTGGTGGACAGGCTGTTATTGAAGGCGTAATGATGAAAAATAAAGAACAGTACGCCGTAGCTGTAAGAAAACCAAATAATGAAATTGTTGTAGAAAAAAATACATTCATTAGCGCTGCAGAAAAGTATAAAATATTTAAATTCCCTATTTTTCGTGGGATGTTAGCATTTGCTGAATCTATGATTATAGGTACCAGAACATTAACTTTTTCAGCTAGTTTTTTTGAAGAAGAAGAGGAAGTTAAACCAAGTAAAATGGACCAAGCTTTTTCAAAGATTTTTAAGGAAAAAGCCGAAAGTGTCATTATGGGAATTACTTTTTTTATAGCGATATTATTAGCCGTTGGTATTTTTATTGTACTGCCTGCCTTTGCTGCCAATTTATTAGGTACTATGATTGAATCTGAAACTGTAATAGCTATCGTCGAGGGAATTATCCGTATTCTAATATTTATAGCTTATATTGCGGCAATATCCCAGATGAAAGATATTAAACGAATGTTTATGTATCATGGTGCGGAGCATAAAACCATAAATTGTTTGGAACACGGGTTTGAACTTACTGTAAAAAATGTAAAACGGCAGTCAAAAGAGCATAAAAGATGCGGTACCAGTTTTATGTTTATCGTAATGTTTGTAAGTATTATATTTTTTATATTTATCCGTGTGGAACAGGAATGGCTGCGTTACTTAATAAGAGTATTATTAATTCCGATTATTGCAGGGGTATCATATGAATTTATTCGTTTCGCGGGCAAGAGCGATTCAAAAATTGTAAATATCTTAAGTAAACCGGGTATGTGGCTGCAGGGTCTCACTACCAGAGAACCGGATGATGCTATGATAGAAGTGGCAATCCAGTCGGTAGAAGCGGTATTTGACTGGAGAGAATTCTTAGGTATGGGTTCAGCAAGTGAAGAGAAAGATGAAACTAATATTAAGAAAAATTCAGGGAAGAATCATAGTCAGAATAATAAAACCCAAGATAACAAACAGAATAAAGTTCCTTCAAGCAAAAAGCAGAATAAAACTGTTAATAGTGACATAAATAAGAAAAAGAATAATCAGAGCAACAATCAAAGCAGTAAAAGGAATAGTATCGAAGAAAATGATTTGAAATCAGATAAGGCTGATAAAAAGAAAATCAATGCCGCTGATTCATCAAAGACAAAAGAAACGTCATTGGATAAAGAAATAAAACAAGCAGTGGAAGAAACAGCAGTTACTGCTCAAAAAGCAATAAAAGCACCGATTCATCCGGCTTTTGAAGAGGAAGAGGATGAAATTTTAAGGGCTTTGGACCGTTATCTTGTGAGTAAAGAGGAAGAGGATTAATCTGGTAAAGGTCAATTTTAATTATGGTATTGAATAAGAAATTTTAGTATTAAATATACTTAATAATAATTAGTATGTAATTATGTAAGGATGATATTATGATAACATTAGAGAATGCATTAAATCAGGGAAGGGCCGTGCTTAAGGAAAAAGGGATAACGGATTGGGATTTAGATGCCTGGTATTTATTGTCCTATTATTTTCAAGTTAACAGAACCCAGTTTATTATGCATTCCCAAAAGGAAATTACTGAGGAACAACTCAATTTTTATCTTGAATTAATTCAAAAGCGCAGTAAGCACATTCCATTACAATACATTACCGGAGAACAGGAGTTTATGGGTCTTAAATTCCGTGTTACGGAGGATGTATTGATTCCCAGACAGGATACGGAGATACTGGTTGAAGAAGTTCTAAAGGTATCCGGAGGAAAAGATATATTAGATTTATGTACCGGTTCCGGTTGTATTATTATCAGTTTATCAAAGTTGGGGAATATAAAAAGTGGGGTAGGCGTTGATATCTCACCAAAAGCATTAGAGATAGCCAGAGAAAATGCAGGTAAGTTACAGGCAGATGTGACTTTTATAGAAAGTGATATATATACACAGGTAAGGGGAAAATATGATATAATAATATCAAATCCACCTTATATACCTACCCAGGATATTGCTGTGCTGATGGAGGAAGTTAAGGATCATGAGCCGGTTTTGGCTTTAGATGGAAGTACAGACGGTCTGTATTTTTATAAAAATATAATTCACGACATTAATTTGTATTTAAAGCCGGATGGTTATGTTTTTTTTGAAATAGGATATAACCAGGCAGATGCTGTCAGTGAATTATTACGGGAGGCGGGAATTACGGAAATTAAAGTAAAAAAAGATTTGGCAGGACTTAACCGTGTTATAAGCGGCCGATTAAAAAAAACCCAGGAGCCCTTCACTTAGCTGCGTATCATAAAATGATTTGGGAGAATTCACTTATTTATTGACGGTATTATATAAAAACTGGAACACTCGCCTATTGTGAATCTTCCTGGTATAAATAAAATGAAAAACAGTATGTGTAATTTGAATGGAGGACTATGAAATGTTTGATAAATTAGAGGATCTTTTAATAAGATATCAGGAGTTAGTGGATGAATTAAATGATCCAGGTGTAGTAAATGATCAAAACAGATTCCGTAAACTCATGAAAGAACAAAATGATTTAACGGATATTGTTGAAAAATATAAAGAATATAAAGCAACAAAAGCACGTATTGAAGACAGTTTAGCCATGCTTGAAGAAGAAAGCGATGAAGAAATGCGGGAACTGGCGAAAGAAGAATTAAATGAATGCAAACAGAATCTTACCGTAATTGAAGAACAGCTTAAGATTCTTTTATTACCCAAAGACCCTAACGATGAAAAGAATGTAATTGTGGAAATCAGGGGCGGTGCCGGCGGTGACGAAGCGGCGTTATTTGCAGCCGAGTTATTCCGTATGTATACAAAATATGCAGAAAGACAACGCTGGAAGATCGATATGATGAACTTAAATGAAAACGGTTTAGGCGGATTCAAGGAAGTTGTTTTTATGATAAACGGTAAAGGTGTTTATTCCAAAATGAAATACGAAAGCGGTGTTCACCGTGTACAGCGTATTCCGGTAACTGAATCCGGCGGGCGAATTCATACCTCTACTTCTACGGTTGCTATCATGCCGGAAGCGGAAGAAGTTGACGTAGAACTGGATTTAAATGATTGTAAATTTGATGTATTCCGTTCCTCCGGTAACGGTGGTCAGTGCGTTAATACAACTGACTCTGCGGTGCGGCTTACCCATATACCTACAGGTATCGTAATCTCCTGTCAGGATGAAAAATCCCAGTTAAAGAACAGGGATAAGGCATTAAAGGTTTTACGTTCCAAATTATATGAATTGGAATTAGAGAAAGCACATAATGCAGAAGCAGAAGCAAGAAAAAGCCAGGTAGGAACCGGCGACCGTTCTGAAAAAATCCGTACCTATAATTTCCCTCAGGGACGTGTGACGGATCATAGAATTAAATTAACCCTTCACAGACTTGATGCAATTTTAGACGGTGACATGGATGAAGTGATTGACAGCCTGATTGCAGCCGACCAGGCCGCAAAACTGGCAAATATGCAGCAAGAGTAAATGCCTGGTCGGCTTACGACCAAGGCAATAAAGCAGGAAATTAATAAATAAAAAGTATCAGTAATAAAGTGATATATGGTTAAGAGATATAGAAAAATATACAGAAAAAGATAGGGTGTCCTGCAGTGGCTGAAATAGTTGGTGTAGGGCACTTTTTTAATAGTTCAGATTCATAAAATTATTAGTCAGGTATCCAAGAATAAGTGTTATATATTGTAAAATATATCAAAATATAAGATAATGATAGATGATTACGAAATTACAAATGATATAAAATATCTGCTTCTTTTAGCTTGATATTTTATAACTAATTTAATCTTAAAATCAATAACAGAAAGGAAAACTAAAATCTTTATTAAGTGAGGTGCTGTATGGAAATTGAAATTATTAAGGGCAGTTTAGATTACTTAGAGGGTTGCGAAGAGGCACTGGATCATTCTGAATTAGGAGATAAATATTTTTCTGATAAAGAATTTACTAGAAAAGCGCTGGAAGAGGGATTCGAAAAAGATGAAATTTTTATTGCAGTAGATAAAAATAAGAAATGCCTGGGCTTTATATGGTTTATTATGAATGGAATATTTCACTCATTTCCATATTTACATGTTATTGCAGTTAATGAAGAAAGCCGAGGACAGGGTATTGGAAAACAATTATTGATATTTTTTGAGGATTATTGCTTTAAAACCTGTTCGAAAGTATTTTTAGTAGTTGCTGATTTTAATCCTGATGCCAAAAGGTTGTATGAATCAATCGGATATATTGAAGTAGGTGTTATACCCGGCTTATACAGAGAGGGCATAACAGAACAATTAATGATGAAATTAAGGGAATGACTCTGATTTAGTCTTATTTGAGATATATAAATTGCAACAAATATCAAGTATGATATAAGTTTCTATGTTACTCTCAAAAGAAGGAGTGATTAGCATTGTCGGTTAAAACAATTGAAACTATGATTGATTGGGTAGAGAATAATATAGAAGAGACTCCTACATTGGAAGCGATGGCGAAATATGTGGGTTATTCTTCTTATTATTGTTCTTCCAAATTCCACGAAGCTGTGGGAATATCATTTAAGGAATATGTTCAGCAACGTAAGCTTGCATTGGCAGTAAGTCAATTAATGAATACGAATAAACGAATCTTAGACATAGCGGTTCAATATGGGTTTTCATCCAATGAAGCTTTTACAAGGGCATTTTCCAAATTATATGGTTGTTCTCCCAATGAATATCGGAAACAAAGCAATTAAAGCTAATGGATGATATTCTAATGTCAAATGCTCCAAATAGGAAAGGAGCTCTTGTTATGAGAATGAATCGAAATGATAATTGTTGGTGCCATAGCGGTAAAAAATATAAATACTGTCATCTTACTTTAGATGAAAAAGTGGAAGAGTTTAGTCGTATGGGATATATTGTTCCAAATAGGAAACTGATTAAGAATACGGAACAAATCCAAGGAATCAGGGAAAGCGGCAGAATAAACACTTTGATTCTGGATGAGGTTAATGAGAAAATAACGTCAGGAATATCCACAGAAGATATTAACAGTTATATATATGAATTAACGATACGGTTAGGCGGTATTCCGGCTACACTTGGATTTGAAGGATACCCGAAAAGTGTATGTGTTTCCATTAATAATGAAGTTTGTCACGGTATACCCTCATCAACCAGATATTTAAAAGATGGCGATATAGTAAACATAGATGTATCTACGATTTATAATGGGTATTATGGCGATTCCTCAAGAATGTTTTGTATTGGAGAAATATCTTCTGAGAGAAATAATTTGGTAGAGGCTGCAAAAAATGCCATAGATGTTGGCTTAGAGGAAGTCGGTCCCTGGAAGACATTAGGGATATGGGTCAGGCTGTCAATGATTTTATCAAATCGAAAGGATATTCCGTAGTATATCAAGTAGGGGGCATGGCATAGGATTAGAATTCCATGAAGATCCTCATGTGAGTTATGTGACTAAGAGAAATACAGAAATGCTGCTTGTTCCTGGTATGGTATTTACAATAGAGCCTATGATAAACAGGGGCAGAGCAGAAGTTATTTTAGATGATAAAAACGGCTGGACAGTATATACGGAGGACGGTTTGGATTCAGCGCAGTGGGAAGTAATGGTGCTGATTACGGATAAGGGATATGAAATTTTAGCCCATTAAATCAGGGCTGTTGTAAAATTCTTAGAGTATTAACAAGCAACAGAATAGGTAGATATATTTCCAAGTATTCTTTACGAAGTAAACCCGGTAGTGGCAAGCAAGACAAAACCAGTTTATCAGCTTACTTAAGTATAAGTTTCAAGAAAATATAACCACTAATTTTAGACGCAGGTTAAGCAATCTAAAGATTTTACAGCAGCCTTTTATAATACATAACAGAAATTTAAAATAATGAGAAATAATATCCATAGCAGGTAGATATTTTAGTATTGACTTTGTTAAAGAATAGGATATAATAAAGTATATGAGTTATACAAATCATACTTTTCATACATTGCTTAAGAGGAGGAATTAAATATGGCATTATCCAAAGGACCAAAAGGAAAATATGCATGGACGGTTAAAGTGGGAGAAAAAGGACAATTTGTCATTCCGAAGGAGGCCAGAGATATTTTTAATATTAAACCCGGAGATACTTTGATTGTTTTGGCAGATGAAAAACGGGGTATAGCAATACCACCGCAAGAAATGTTTACACATTTATCGCAAACTATATTTGATGGTAATTTACCGGATAATAATGAGGAAGAATAATATAAAACTTGAGGTTTACCATTGTGGCAATAGAAAGTGAGATTGACAATGCGGAAAAATTATTTGGATAATATACGATGGGGAATCGTTGTTCTGGTGGTCCTTTATCATATTTTATATCTTTTTAACAGTGTCGGAGTTATTTCTAATATTAATGCTGAGGGAATTCCGGTTATGGATACATTCTTATATATAGTATATCCCTGGTTTATGACATGCCTGTTTGTTGTTGCCGGAATTAGCGCCAGGTATTCACTGCAAAAACGCAGCGACAAAGAATTTATAAAAGAACGTATCATAAAACTGTTGATTCCATCTGTCGCAGGAATATTTGTATTCGGATGGATCAGCGGCTATATTACCTCAAGACTAGCTGGTATATTTGCAGGAGCAGATATTCCGGCTTTTGCAAAATACCTGCTTTATTCAATGATGGGAATCGGACCATTGTGGTTTGCCCACGAACTGTTTTTAGCTTCTTTAATTCTGGTTGTGATACGCAAGATAGATAGAAATGACAGAATATGGAAGTTTTGCAGAAAATGTAATATATTCCTTATCCTTTTATTATTTTTTGGTGTTTGGGGATCTTCCTATGTATTGAATACACCGGTCGTAATTGTTTATAGAAATGGAATATATATATTTATGTTTTTATTAGGATATTATGTGTTTTCACACATGGAAGTATTGGAGATTTTAAAGAAGTGGAAAGTACAGTTATTGATAGCTGCAATAGTTAGCGGTATTCTATTTGTCAAAAACTTTTATGGGCAGAATTACACCTCATCTGCCTGTTTACAGCATCCGCTTACCAATTTATATGCCTGGTTAATGATATTGGCTGTATTGGGTGGCGCCGGATCCTGGTTTAATTTCAGTAATTCTTTTACAAAATATATGACCAGCCGGAGTTTTGCTATTTATGTAGTGCATTATCCATTTATGGTTTTAATTACTTATCTTATTACTGCATATTTGCATTTGCCCACAATAATTAATTATTTACTGGTATTCATAAGTGTAACATTAATCGTGCCTTGTATCTGTGAAATAATAATTCGGTTACCGGTGATCCGGTTCTTAACTTTAGGGATAACAAAGGATAAGTGAAAAGTGAAAGAGAGGCTGCGGTGAAGATAATTCATATCTTCAAAAGGAAGATTGGAGTTGAATTCCCAGCAGCCCCCTGGTATTAGCCAATTAATTTCTTGGTGAGATATTTCCCGTTACTGTTCTGATAAGCCGAAATGAATGTGGATACAGTACCAACAGCAGTAAAAATATAGCCCGTTACAAGGTCTTTATAAAAAGATGCTCTGATTTCTGAATATTCTTTCAGAAAGCTTTTTACAGATCGGATAGCTGTAAATAGATCAATATTATCTGTATCTTTAAAAGCATCATATACGGAATATCCATAGGATATATAAGTTGCTGCATAAACCATAATTACAGTAATTATAATGGTGGAAATAATACCAAATAGATTCAGCTTACCGCCAAACAATTCAAAACCCTTTATGATACATACCCCTAAAACGATTCCACATATGGTGGCAATATAACCAAGGGCATATATGGCAACCCAAAGCGCAACACCGATTAAAGAGCCAATGAAAGCGCCTACCAGACCGGTAATTACATTTCCTTTCTTTCTTTTTATGGTTTCTTTTAACTCATCTAAACTGTCTATTGTTTTATTATAACAATCCTCACATGCACATAAGATTTTTCCATTTATGGTATATACGGAGATTTCTGCTGTCTCACCGCAAATCTCACAACAGGTGTCATATGCATTATCCCTTACAAATTCAGTCACCTTATCCAATACAGAAATTATATTACTTTGATTGCTTTTTGCCTTTCTGGACATATAAACTTCTAAATTAAGACAATACCCTTCATAGAATGCTTTTTTAATCAGCTTCTTATCATTTAGTAGTATTTGAATAAATTCATCCAGTTTATTACCCTGAGTATAGTCAGATGCTTTTATGGGAAAACTGATATAGTAACGCTGATTATGTAAATCCTCATTTACGGCAGTCTTGCAACCTTTATAAGGTCCCCACATCACTTTTACCTGTTTATCATAGGCTAAGCCCAGTTGTTCTGACACTCGTGCTAATTCTGTTTTCATATTTATCTTTACCTCCCTATTATACACATTCAAGTATAGAAGAAAAACAGGAAGATTTCAATCGAATCGTGTCATAATAGGAATAATTTGCTATTTAATTGTAAAAAAATACAGTTATTAATGATAGCGAAATCCTGGGGTTTGAAATTATAGCCTGAATTTTTCGGTAATATAATGAGATAAAATATTGTAAAATGTTAGAGAGTCTATTAAAAAAATATACCCTAAATAGAAAAATTGACAGGTTGGCTAAATTGGCCTATAATAATGTAGATAAGACTTTTAATAGCTTGATATAACCTGAATAGAAACGAAAAACCTTCCAAAACTTAGTCGGTAAACAGGAAGGTTTTTTATATGATAAAAAGAAGGAGCCAGTATGATTACCAGTTCATCCAATTCACAGATCAAAAATATAATACAATTACAAAAAAAATCTAGGGCAAGAACGGAACAGGGAGCTTTTGTAACGGAAGGAACCAAAATGTTTGAAGAATCAAAAGACGGCGGTTACCTTATTAAAGCCTATGTTTCGGAAAGTTTTTATAATGAGCAGCTGACAGAGACTCCGGATTATTTTAAAGGATTTCCTTATGAGGTTGTGGCTGACGGAGTACTGAAAGAAGCTTCGGATACTTTAACTCCTCAGGGGGTTATGGCAATTGTCAAAAAGCCGGTTTATGATTTGGATAAAATCATTACTGGTCAACAGGTTAATCTGCTGCTGCTGGAAGACATCCGTGATCCCGGTAATCTGGGGACCATCATCCGGACTGCGGAAGGTGCAGGTATAACCGGAATTATTTTAAGTAAAACTTCTGTTGATATGTACAATCCTAAAGTCATTCGTTCAACCATGGGCGCTATATACAGGATGCCATTTATTTATGCGGAAGATTTTAAAAATACTTTAATTCAGATAAAAAGGAATGATATATCCATCTATGCAGCGCATTTAAATACGGACTTTGCTTACGATGATGTTAACTATCCGGAGAAATGTGCGATATTAATAGGAAATGAAGCCAATGGGTTAAGTGACGAAATAGCAGGTATGTCTGATCAATATATAAAAATTCCAATGGAGGGCAGTGTGGAATCTTTAAATGCAGCCATTGCTGCGGCAATCCTAATGTATGAGGTATATCGCCAAAGAAGAAAAAATAAAGTAATAAAAACAAAGAAATAAATATGAGGCAGTCCATGGGATTAAATTAGCGAAATTATCAATTTTAATCCGTCCTTTCTCTGCTATACAGCCTAAAACTAAATTTAACTATAATAAGCAATAAAGCATAAAAAAAGCGTGATTGGAAATTATTAAGAATAAACAGATTTTACCCGATATTAAATATAACTTACTATAAATTACATGCCGGTTTTATGATAAAGGCTGCTTTTTCCGCAGTACAGCCAATTAATGGAACAGGTTTGTTCTTCCACGAATATTGATTACTTAAATAATCAAATGAATTTTTCTATAACATTAAAACCATATTAGAATTAGATTAAATAAAGTAAAATCCAGGAAATGTCCTTGTAAATTCAATAAAATTGCAGTAAAATCATAGTATCAGAATAATAACGGAAGGGGGGTAAAGTATGAATTCAAGTTATTGGTTAATTGCACTGGCGGTTTTTTTAGTGATAGAGATTATAACATTAGGGCTTACTACAATTTGGTTTGCCGGTGGTGCATTAATTGCATTTATATTGTCCCTGGTAGCGGATAGCTTTATTCTAGAATTTTTGGCATTTATAATAGTTTCGTTTGTACTTTTATTTTTTACCAGACCCATTGCACAAAGGTATTTTAATAAGCAGCGGATAAAAACGAATTACGAAAGCCTGATTGGGCGGCATGGTAAAGTAATTGAGAAGATCGATAATTTTAATAATTCCGGGCAGGTAACTTTAAATGGTCAGGAATGGACAGCGAGAGCATTAAATAACCAGGATATTATTGAACCGGGTAAACGGATCATAATAAGAGATATAGCAGGTGTTAAATTAATAGTTGAAGAAGCGGAGGATTTATAATTATGGAAACAGTATTAATAGTATTTGTGGTACTTGTACTGGTGGTATTGGCATCTTGTATTAAAATTGTACCTCAGGCCCATGCCTATGTAGTTGAAAGGCTCGGTGGTTATCAGGCTACCTGGAATGTAGGTATCCATGTAAAAGTTCCTTTTATTGATAAAGTGGCAAGAAAAGTATTGCTGAAAGAACAGGTTGTAGATTTTGCTCCTCAGCCTGTTATTACAAAAGATAATGTAACCATGAAAATAGATACGGTAGTATTTTTTCAGATTACTGACCCTAAATTATTTGCATACGGTGTAGAACGTCCCATCATGGCAATAGAGAATTTAACCGCAACCACATTAAGAAACATTATCGGTGATCTGGAACTGGACCAGACACTAACCTCAAGAGAGATTATTAACACTAAAATGCGGGTAGCTCTTGACGTGGCAACGGATCCCTGGGGTATTAAGGTTAACCGGGTTGAATTAAAAAATATTATACCACCTGCAGCAATTCAGGACGCAATGGAAAAGCAGATGAAAGCAGAACGTGAGAGGCGTGAAGCTATTTTACGTGCGGAAGGTGAAAAAACATCTGCCATCCTTGTAGCAGAAGGAAAAAAACAGTCTGCTATTCTGCAAGCTGAAGCGGATAAAGAAGCAGCTATCTTACGTGCAGAAGCAAAAAAAGAAGCCACCATAAGAGAAGCAGAAGGCCAGGCAGAAGCAATTCTTGCTGTGCAAAAAGCCAATGCAGACGGTATCCGGTTCTTGAATGATTCCAATCCGGGAAATGCTGTTCTTCAATTAAAGAGCCTGGAAGCATTTGCAAAAGCGGCTGATGGCAAGGCTACCAAAATTATTATCCCTTCCGAAATTCAGGGTATTGCAGGATTGGTAAAGTCCTTAACGGAAGTAGGAAACGATAAGAATATCGTGGATAAAAATATCGCTGAATAGAAATATTGTTGAATAAAAATATCGCTGAATAAAAATAGCTTTGATAAATACAGCGTTGAATAAAATTTTTAAAAAAGCAGTTTATTAAGCATGAGGCTGCTGCAAAATACAAATACTATATGACTCGCGAAGATATCTTTTGCATTTCGCAGTTGATGGTGCTTTATTTTGCAGCAGCCTTTGATAATATTTGGGATTTGCATCCCAGTTTTATTTTAAGATAAACTTAAGAATTCTTGCCTTGATAATAAAATAACTATGAGCTATTATATATAAGAGTTAGAAATGGGGAGAAGAACGTTATTTGTTTTTCATTAAAGGAGAGAATGTAAATGAACCATGTGAAAAAAATTATTAAATCACCCTATATGATTCTTTTACTTTTTGCTGTAAAGCTTATGATATATTATAGTTTAATCAATGTGAACTTAAAGGATATAACTTTTATCCTATTAAGTGTCATAGCTATGGGCATTATATTTGTATGTTTCAGCAGAAGTAAATTAAAAAGAAAAAAGGGACTGTTTCTGATTGTTTACAGTCTGTTAAGTCTTTTAATGTTTGCAGATTCCATGTATTATAATTATTATAACCAGACAGTTTCCATAAAACAGTTATGGCAGGCAGCTAATGTTGCAGCGGTTCCAGACAGCTTTGTGGCGACTTTAATACCCGCCAGTTTTTTACTGTATTTAGACATACCGTTTGTTTATTATTTTTTTAAGAAACATATTCAGGAAGATCAGGGAAAAAATGGATGGAGTTTTAAGAAAGAAATTAAATATATAGTAGCGGGCTTATGTGCTATTTTTGCATTACTGGTTATTAATCCATTGGACAGTGTTGCCATAGACAAAGTAAACAGTGTAGAATTTTTTACAAATCACGTAAATGATGTGTTTAATGCTATCACAGAAAATATCGTTACGGATGAAGTTCCTGCAGAGGATGTATTGGATGCTGTGGAAGACGTGGCGGTTCAAAATCCGGGTAATCAGTTGCATGGAATCGGCCAAGGTAAAAATCTGGTTGTAATCCAGGTAGAAGCACTGCAGAATTTTGTAATTAATGCCGAATATAACGGCCAGGTTTTAACTCCCAATCTAAATGCCTTTATTAAAAAAGATACCGTATATTTTGATCGTTATTACAGTAATATCGGAAAAGGGAATACGGCAGATGCCGAATTTTCAACTTTAAACAGTTTATATCCGGTAATTGACAGGGAATGTTATACTTTATATCAGGATAATACTTTTAATGGATTACCCTGGCTTATGAGGGATTTAGGTTATCACTCTTTTGCAATACATGGATACAAAGGTGAATTCTGGAACAGGGAAGCAGCATATCCAGGACAGGGTTTTGAAGATTTTTATAGTATGGAGGATCTGGATGCCAGGGATATCATTGGACTTGGTATATCGGATAAATCCATGTTTAAACAGGCGGTTGATATCTTTAAAGGAGAGAAAGCACCTTTCTTTAGTTTCATCATAACCCTTTCCAGCCACCATCCGTTTCTGATAGACCCGGAGGATGCAACTTTAAAACTTAAGGAAGAAGATACGGATACCAAATTCGGTGCTTATTTGCAAACCATTCATTATATGGATGAAGCTTTTGGACAGTTCATTCAGGAATTAAAAGATACCGGACTTTATGATAATACCGTAATAGCTTTATACGGTGACCATCACGGATTAAATGTAGGTATGGATAATAATGCGGAAATTATGAGTAATTATTTAGGAAAACCTTATGATTACGATGAGATGTTAAGGGTACCAATGATGATTCATGTTCCGGGAAGCAAAGTTACAAGGACCGTCTCTACTACAGGCGGCCAGATTGATTTTCTTCCTACCATAGCGAATATCATGGGTATTGATATAAATCAGCCCTATGTTTTAGGTCAGGATTTGGTAAATGCGAAAGACGGTTTTGTTGCATTTACGGCTTATTTATTTGGAGGTTCCTTTGTTCATAATAATGTTATGTTTGAGATATCAAGAGAAGGCGTATTTGAGGGAAGCCGCGTTTGGGACATTAACACACATCAACCCTTGGATGCTTTGGCGTATGAGGAAGATTATAATCGTGCCATAACATTAAAACAAACTTCAAAAGAAATATTAGATCAAAATTTAATTGCTGATTATGTACAACGGGATTTACCCAATACGGTGGATCAGCCTGAAGAATAAAAAGTTACTTAATAGGGACTGCTGCAAACATTCTAAACGTAAGTTGATGGAATTAAATCTTGCTGCAGTCCCTTTTAACTCATAGGGGCTTATCTTTCATGAAAAGGAGAATGAGATGGGTAATACTTTTGACGTGAATAAAGAATATGGAGTTGTCTTAGAAGGCGGCGGTGCTAAGGGAGCCTATCAGATTGGTGTATGGAAAGCCTTTTTGGAAAACGGACTTAAAATAAAGGGTGTTTCAGGAGTTTCTGTCGGGGCTTTAAATGGTGCGCTGATTTGTATGGGCAATTATGAAGAAGCGGAAAGTTTATGGAAGAGCCTGACTTATTCCTCTATCATGGATGTCAATGACGAACAGATGGATAAACTTATGAAGCGTAATCTTAAGAATTTAAGTCTAAAGGAATTAACAAAAGATACTACCCGGATTCTCGCCGATGGCGGTATCGACATAAGTCCGCTGCGTAAATTAATCGAAAACTGGGTGGACGCGGAAAGTATTAAAAACTCCGATATTGAATTTGTATTTGGAACATTTCTGGTATCTAAATTAAAGGAAGTTGAGATAACGGCTAAGGAAGCGGAGAAAAGCAATCTGAAGGACTATTTAATCGCAAGTGCCTCCCTGCCGGCTTTTCGAAATGAGAAGCTGCATGGAATGAAATACCTGGATGGCGGTATGTTTAATAATGTACCAGTTGATATGTTAATAAACAGGGGTTATAAGGATATCATTGTTGTACGTATTTATGGCATTGGTTTGGAAAAACCAATTAAAATTCCAAAGGACGTGACTATCATACAGATTGCCCCACGTATTAATTTAGGCGGTATTCTGGAATTCAATCCGGATAAAATTAAACGTAATATCGATGTGGGTTATTACGATGGGATGCGGTGTCTTCGTTCCCTGAAAGGGAAAATTTATTATATTGATTCGAAATACACAGAAGAGGATAGCATCCATCAATTTGTTAATATAAATGAAGCTGCAAAGATGGCTATGCTGGAATATTACAAAGCAGACTATACCAATGCTTCGATTAATATAAGAAAGTTTCTGGAAACCGTGTGTCCGAATCTGGCTGTAACTTTAAAACTTAATAAAGATTGGACCTACCATGAATTGTATATTTCCCTGTTGGAGCTTTGTGCCAAAACGTTAAGGATACCGAAATACAGAATCTATACGGAAGAGGAGCTCATTTCTTTAATCAGGGATAAATATGAACTAATGACAAGGAGAGGGTATCAGTTTCCTGTCTTTCATATGTTGATTATTAAAATGATGACTTTATAAGAATAATTTGTTTCTATTACCTTGACAAATGTATAAAAATTAAGTATAGTGTATAAATAAACACACAAAAACATCTCGTCGGGGAGGTAGAACCATGAATTTAAAAGGTCGTAGTTTTTTAACATTAAAAGATTTCACACCAGAAGAAATTGAATATTTAATCGACTTGGCAGCCGACTTAAAAGCAAAGAAAAAGCAAGGTATAACCGGAAATAGCTTAAAAGGAAAAAATATCGCATTAATATTCGAAAAACCATCTACAAGAACCAGATGTGCTTTTACCGTAGGGTGTATTGATGAAGGCGGTCACCCGGAGTATTTAGGTAAGGATGATATTCAGCTAGGCCACAAAGAAAGTGTGGAAGACACGGCAAGAGTGCTTGGAAGAATGTTTGACGGCATCGAATTTCGAGGATTCAAACAGGAGACCGTAGAAAAATTAGCGAAATACAGCGGTGTTCCGGTATGGAACGGTTTGACGGATTGTTATCATCCAACGCAGATTTTAGCAGATTTTCTGACGCTGAAAGAACAATTCGGTCACTTAAAAGGATTGCATTTGATTTATACCGGAGACGGAAGAAATAATATGGCTAACAGCTTAATGATTGGTTCCTCTAAATTAGGGCTGCATTTCACAATATTGGCACCAAAATCCCTATGGCCGGGGGAAGAGCTGGTTTCGCTCTGTAAGACCTTTGGGAAAGATTCTGGGGAACCATTACCATAACGGATGAATTAGAAGCCGTAAAAGGCGCCGATGCCATTTATACGGACGTTTGGTGTTCCATGGGAGAAGAAGCATTGGCAGCTGAGCGGATTGCTCTGTTAAAACCTTTCCAGGTAAATCAAAAGTTGATGGAAAAAACAGGTAAGGAAAATACAGTATTTTTGCATTGCTTACCGGCGGTAAAAGGAAATGAAGTGACAGAGGATGTTTTTGAAAAACATGCCGATGTGGTATTTGATGAAGCAGAGAACCGTATGCATACCATAAAGGCGGTAATGGTTGCTACTTTAGGTAATTAAAATAATGTGTATTAAAGAATTAGATTGGCTGTTGCAGATTAAGCTTGACTCTGCAGCGGCCTTTCTCTATTATTAACAATAGAGAAATTAGCTATCATTCATAGTAAAGGATAATAAAAAAATGAGTACTGAAATAACAAATGAGCAATATGAATGGTTGGATGCTTCTTTTATAGAAGAACAGATAACCACAAAATGTATTGGAAAAAAGGTAGTTTATTTTAATGAAGTTGATTCCACAAATGTTATTGCAAAACAGTTGGGGAAAACCCCGGGTTATCATGGAACCCTGGTATTGGCTGAGCAGCAGAATGCAGGCAGAGGACGCCTTGGCCGGAAATGGAGTACATCTAAGGGTGACGGAATCTGGATGACTTTAATATTACAGCCCCAAATTCGTATAGAGCATGCCTCCATGCTTACCCTGGTAACCGCACTTGCAGTTAATCAGGGTATCAGAAAAGTTACAGGACTTAACAGCTTTATAAAATGGCCGAATGATATCGTTATGAATGGTAAAAAAGTCTGCGGTATATTAACGGAAATGAGTACTATAAATGAAAAACTGGAATGTATCGTAATCGGAATCGGCATTAATGCAAACAGGGATTCTTTTCCCGATGAATTAAAAAATACGGCAACCTCATTAAAACTGGAAAGTAAGAAAGAAATAGACCGGGTCAGCCTGATTGCCTCCGTCATGAAATATTTCGAAATGTATTATGAGATGTTCAAAAAAGAGGAAAACTTAAAAGAACATGTTAAGGATTATAATGAAATGCTTATCAATAGAAACCGGCAGGTAAAAATTGTTGGAAATGATTCGGAATATATAGGACTTGCCCTTGGTATTAATGAAACTGGAGCATTATTGGTACAGACCGATGAAACGATCCGGGGAGAGAGAAAAACGGTTATAAAAACCGTAATGTCTGGAGAAGTCTCTGTCAGGGGAGTGTATGGTTATGTGTAACCTGGGGATAAAAGATGAAAAAGTAATCCGGTTTGTGGATAAGGATTCCCATTTATAACTTTATCTTGAATTATTCAGATTTTCCATATATGATATAAGTTGATATGTAAGTATTTTAAGGGAGTGTGGATCAATGAAAAATACAATGTCAAAAGCAGTATGGGGTGTTTTCTTTGTTCTCCTGGGTGTTGCGTTAGCTGGACGGGCAATAGGAGTTTTTGATTTTAATTTATTTTTTCCGGGCTGGTGGACCCTCTTTATCATAATTCCAAGTGCAATCGGCCTGGTAAACAGTGAGAATCGGTCGGCGTCCATTTTTGGACTTGGAATTGGTATTCTGTTATTGTGTTCCGTTCAGCATATTATTGACTGGTATACCTTTCCCAGACTTATCTTTGCTCTTATTTTTATTGCTGTCGGCTGCTCTTTCTTATTTCGTAAAGACAGAAGAGGGGATGGAGATTACGGCAGGGATAATACTTCCTATTATGGAACGGATAATAAGGAAGGTAATAGCTATAATACGAATACTGACTATAATCAAAATAACAGCCAGGATCATTATGACAACCAAAACAGCGGTAACAGCGATGAAGACTATTATGATAAGAATGGTAACGGCAGTAACAGTTATTCTGGGTATTATGATGACAACAATAACACCGATAAGAATAACAACAGCCGTAATTATAGCAGTAACAATAATCAAGGGATAAATCATAGAGGATATAATCAATATTTTTGCTTATTAAGCGGTCGTAATGTACAGTTTATTAATGAAGAATTTACCGGTGCAGTGGTTACTTCCATTTTGGGTAATGTTCAGCTGGATCTTAGAAATGCGTTTATTTATGATGATATTGTGATAGAGACTACCTGCGTTTTGGGTGGAGTGGATATTTACGTTCCGAATAATATAAAAGTAGTGATTCACTGCACCCCTATTTTAGGTGGTGTAGAAAATAAAGTAATAACACCATATCCTGCAGCCGATAATACACATACCATTTTTATAAAAGGTACCTGTATTTTAGGCGGAATTGAAGTCAAATAACAGGAGTAATTCATTTGGAGGTAATACTATGTATTTGGATAAAGTAGTGCTGTGTGCCAGCAGTGCGTATGAACAAAAATATTATTTAAATGAAGATTTTAAAGCTCTGCCGGAAAGTATTAAGGAAGAACTAAAAATTATGTGTGTCCTTTATACGGAAGATGTGGGAGGTATATTAACCCTGGAATTCGATGAGGAGGGTAACCTGATGCTCAATGTAACCAGTGATGAGGGTGATGTTTTATTTGATGAGATAGGCAGTGTATTAAAAATAAAAGAATTACAGCGGAATAAAGCGGAATTATTGGAATCACTGGAACTTTACTACCGCGTGTTTTTATTAGGGGAAGATTTGGCCTGATTTTAGGTAAATGCGAAACTATTTCATTTTTAAAAATACCATACTAATAATACTTGCTGCTGGCTTCTTTTGCCCTCCTGGCAAAATTCAGCTCTGAAATTGTATTATTTGCGGGGGATATAAATATAATATTCTTGTTTCGCAATTACTTGCTTGGTGTTTGAAAGGAGATTATTATGTTATTAGTATTAGATGTTGGTAATACCAATATTACATTAGGTATATTCAGAGAAGAGGAACTGGTGGCAAGTTTTCGTATGACTACAAAAACACCCAGAACCTCCGATGAATATGGATTAACCATATGTGGATTATTAAACAACCGGAAAGTGGATATTTCTGATATTGAGGCAGTCATTATGGCCAGTGTGGTACCAGGAATCATGCATTCCTTAAAAAACAGTATAATTAAATATTTGGGCCTTACACCGATAGAAGTTGGTGCTGGCACAAAAACAGGAATAAAAATGGTTACGGCTAATCCGAAAGAAATTGGAGCAGACAGAGTAGTAGATGCGGTTGCTGCTTACGATATATATGGTGGTCCGTTGATTGTAATTGATTTTGGAACGGCAACAACTTACGATTTAATTTCAGAAGACGGCTCTTTCTTAGCCGGAATTACAAGTCCGGGTATTCGTATCTGTGCAGATGCCCTATGGAATGAAACCGCTAAACTGCCTGAGATTGAAATAAAGAAACCTGCTTCTATTTTAGCAAAGGAAACCATAACCAGTATGCAGGCCGGATTAGTGTACGGTTATATTGGGCAAACAGAATATATTGTAAAAAAGACAATCGAAGAATCCGGAATTCAGGGAATCAAAGTTATCGCAACCGGCGGCTTAGGAAAAATCATAGCAGAAGCAACGGACGTAATCCAGATATATGACCCGAATCTGACCTTAAAAGGGTTAAGGTTGATCTATAACAAATGTAAAGTTAAGTAATATTTTATAATTATTATATGAAATAATAATGTAAAAAAAGTAATACTGAAATAATACGGTAGTATTTAATATATTTAATAATACTGAAATATTAAATATTAGTGAAAAGAAATAGAGTGATTTAAGGGAGTACTTGAATGGAATTAAACATTGGTAATGTTAAGATAAACGGTAATTTAATCTTGGGACCCATGGCAGGTGTTACAGACCTGCCATTTCGTATCTTATGCAAAGAACAGGGAGCTGATTTGATTTATACCGAGATGGTAAGTGCAAAAGGAATACAATATAATAACAAAAATACGGAAAACCTGCTTACTGTTGAGGAGAAAGAACGGCCAGTCTCCCTCCAGCTATTCGGAGCGGACCCTCATATTATGAGCGAAACGGCAAAACGTATCGAACACCGGAATTTTGATATTTTGGATATTAATATGGGATGTCCCGTACCAAAGGTTGTTAATAATGGAGAAGGGTCTGCATTAATGAAAGAACCGAAATTAGTCGGTGAAATCGTACATGCGGTGTCAACAGCAATCCAAAAGCCATTAACCGTGAAAATACGAAAAGGATTTACGGAATCAACGGCAAATGCGGTAGAAATTGCTAAAATAGCAGAAGCAAACGGTGCCGCAGCTATTGCAGTTCATGGCCGTACCAGAGAGCAGTATTATAGCGGAAGAGCCGACTGGAACATAATAAGGGCAGTAAAAGAAGCAGTACGGGTACCTGTTATCGGCAATGGGGATATCTTTAAACCGGAGGATGCAAAAAGACTGATGCTGGAAACCGGGTGTGACGGAATTATGCTTGCAAGGGGTGTCAGAGGGAACCCTTGGCTCTTTGCACAGGTAAGGGAATTCCTTAATACAGGTAAGATACTGGATAAACCGAATGTTTTTGAAGCGGTAGATATGATGTTACGCCATGCCAGATTATCCATTCAATATAAAGGTGAGTATATTGGCATTAGGGAAATGCGAAAACATGTAGCCTGGTATACCACAGGTTATCCCCTTGCAGCAAAGTTAAGACAGCATGTGAATGAAATTGAAGATTATTCCCAGTTGGAAGAATTGTTAAATCAATACCTGAACTCGATAAAGGATATATAAAGAGTACAAATCGTAAGAATATGTAAAGAAATTCAGTTATATATTTAAAAAATAGGATAAATAAAATTTAAAAACAGGATTATGGGGGAATATGGTACAGCGGCTTCATTGACTATTATTTAAAAACAGATATAATAGAATATAGGTAAACACTGTGTTTTTAAGAAAAGGAGGCCCGCCTATGAGAGAATCCCGAAAAATTATTGCTGCAAAATTTAATGAAGACGGAAACGTTGGTGAAACCAAGATATGTGTGCGATGTAAGAGAATGTTTACCTATTTAGGATACGGACATTTTTATTGCCCCATGTGCCGAAAAGCGGATGAGGAAGATTTCCTGAAAGTAAAAAACTATATATATGAACATGGAACTGCTCCGGCTATGGAAGTATCCGAGAATACCGGAATCAGTTTAGAAAGAATTAACCAGTATCTCCGAGAAGGAAGATTGGAAATCCCGGAAAACTCGCCCATATTCATTAAATGTGAAATGTGTAATGTTGATATACGTTCCGGTAGATTATGTCCGGACTGTGCTTCCAAATTAAGTCATGCCATGAGAATCAAAATGGATTTTGATGATGAACAAATCGGTCCCGTACCTAAAAAGTTAATTGGTAAAATGCGGTTCATAAAAAATGAAAAATAAACAACGATATTGTGATTGTGGTATGTTTATTCATCAATATTTACAAAAAATGAATATTTAATAGAAAATGGTTGATTTTTATGTATAGAAATAGTAATATATTTACTACAAAGACAAATGTACGCCATACAAATACAAAAAATACAAAATGTCGTAAAGATGTCGTTTAGTAGCTATTCAGGAAACTCGAGAAGATGGAAGAATTTGGAGCCACTCACCCAAAATATGCATCTTTTTGTCTGTTTTGTGTCATAGGTGTTTGCGCTGTTTTTTAGAATCGCAGTGACTGAATAGTCACGTCTTTGGTTAATATGAAGGAATCATTATCGGGAGGGTTAATATGAGCAAATTAAGAGTTGGTATCTTAGGTGGTACCGGAATGGTAGGTCAACGTTTTATTTCATTATTGGAAAATCATCCTTGGTTTGAGGTTGTTGTAATAGCTGCCAGTCCGAGAAGTGCGGGTAAAACATACGAAGAAGCTGTGGGCGACAGATGGAAAATGTCAACGCCAATGCCGGAAGCTGTTAAAAAGATGATTGTAAAAAACGTAAATGAAGTAGAAGCAGTAAGCAGTGAAGTAGACTTTGTCTTTAGTGCGGTTGATATGACAAAAGATGAAATTAAAGCAATTGAAGAGGCTTATGCTAAGGCAGAGACACCTGTCGTATCCAATAATAGTGCTCATAGATGGACTCCGGATGTTCCTATGGTTGTACCGGAATTAAATCCGGAACACCTGGAAGTTATTAAAGACCAAAAGAAACGTTTGGGAACCAGTAAAGGTTTTATTGTGGTTAAACCAAACTGTTCCATACAAAGTTATACACCGGCCTTACATGCCTTAAGAGAATTTGGGCCTAAGGTGGTTTTGGCAACTACTTACCAGGCTATTTCCGGTGCCGGTAAGAACTTTAAAGACTGGCCGGAAATGATTGACAATGTTATCCCTTATATCGGCGGTGAAGAAGAGAAAAGTGAGCAGGAACCGTTAAGAATCTGGGGTAAAGTGGAAAACGGACAGATTGTTAAGGCTTCTTCCCCTCTCATCACAACACAATGTATCCGTGTACCGGTAACTGACGGACATACCGCTGCTGTGTTTGTAAGCTTTGAAAAGAAACCTACAAAAGATGAGATTATAAAAGCATGGAGAGAATTCAAAGGTTTACCCCAGGAATTGAATTTACCCAGCGCACCAAAGCAGTTTATTCAGTATTTTGAAGAAGATAACCGCCCTCAGGCTAAGTTTGACAGGGATTATGAAAACGGCATGGGAGTTTCTTTCGGCAGATTACGTGAAGATACCGTATTTGATTACAAGTTTGTAGGTTTATCCCATAATACCGTTCGTGGTGCGGCAGGCGGTGGTGTTCTCACTGCGGAATTATTAAAAGCCCAGGGTTATATTGAAGCAAAGTCGAAATAATTGATAACAACTGGTTTATTTTGCTTATAACTCTTCTTCTATGATACCATTAATTATATTAGACTGTAATTGTTTGATAATATTTACTTGGGGAAACATAGAATGTTCTCTTTTTAATATTTTATTAGAGGCTAATATGAAAGGTGTGATAATGTGAAGATTTATATTTCAGCAGATATTGAAGGAATAAGCGGAATAGTTGCTATTAATCAGGTAATACCCGGGGAGAGGGATTATCAAAGATCAAGAGAACTTATGACTAAAGAGGTTAATGCAGCAATCGAAGGAGCAATTGAGGTTGGCGCAACAGAAATTGTTGTTAATGATCTGCATGGTGCTGGAACTAATATACTTATAGAATCATTAAACGATAAAGCACAATTAATTACAGGTTCGTCGCGTAAGGGTGCTATGATGGAAGGATTAGATTCCTCTTTTGACGCAGTAATATTAATCGGATATCATCCCAGAATGAATGTAAGCGGGGTTTTGAGTCACTCTTTTCATGGAGGTGTGATTTCAAACATAAATATAAATAGTAAAGATGTTGGAGAATTTTATATGAATGCATGTGTGGCAGGTCACTTTAATGTTCCGGTTGTTTTGGTATCAGGCGACAACACTCTAGAGGAGGAAGTAAAAGAGGTGAATGCTGCAATTGAAACAGTTGTAGTTAAAACGTCATATGGAAGATATGCAGCAAAATGTTTATCGCCCTCTGTAGTATTTGAAAAAATAAAGGAAAAAGTAAAAATTGCCTTAATCAATGCCACGAATATTGAGCCTATAAAACTACAAGAGCCGCCTGAAATGAAGGTTACTTTTTTAAATAGTGGTCAGGCCGAATTTGCATCAATAATGCCTGGAACAGAATTAGTTGAACCCAATATTGTATCATACAGTGGAAAATCAATTATTGACGTTTATAGAGCATTAACAGCTATGGTTAAGATCGCAAGTAGTAATTAATTAATTTATTCACAACATTATTATAAGGCGGAACATGGGAACTTTAATAGGACTACCAATAATATATACTATTATGGCAACATTATAATCCAACAGAGACACGTTCTTACTCGTTTGCCGCACATAGCGGTACATAAGGTCATGGCAGATAAGTGATTCTGCCACAACCTAAGTACCGATGGCGGCAAACGGTCTCTTAATGGATTAATAATCACACGCTAGTCTTTTACAAATCTATGTGATAAACATTCAAGATTTCTGAGGCGCCGTCCTGCTTTTTAGATCAAAAAATAAATCCCAAACTTCGAAAAGTAAGGGATTTATGGTAAAATATTTGTATGCGATTACAAAATAAATTAAAACCTGCGTTCAAACTGCAGCATGGTGTTGATTCTGAATATATTACCTGGCTTACGATCGGACCACAGCCAACCGATACAACAACCCTTATTCCTTTTTTAAAAGAGGCGGAGGAATACCTGAAATTTAAATACAAAAAGGTAACCGCAGATGCTGGATTGGAGTTCTATATTTCGATTTATTAAGGTACTTTATTTTTAACAAATACAACTCAACTCAAGATGAAATAGATGAAAAAAAGTATTTTTAGACAAAAAGGAAGCTGCCGTCTCACGATTTTTCAATCGTTAAAGCGACAGCCCCGTTAATATAGCTTATTATCCGTTAATATAGCTTATTATCCGTTATTATAGTTTTTTATCCGTTGTTATAGGTTAGTTATCCGTAATTATAAAGTTATTTATATAAGTGATTATATATAAGGATTTATATAAGTTAATATTTATTGAATATAATTATTCATTTATATCAAAAAGATATCGAATGAATTCAACTGCGTTTTGCTTATACTTAGAATTTACGACAATCCCCAATACCGGTTTATCAACAAGGTTACCTGCTTTATCATAGATTTTAGCCCCATCTAAATAAATGCCATAAGGACTGGAGGTTTTATCTTCTTCTGTTTCGGAATAATAGAATGAATCGGTTAATTTGGTAAACAAATCGGTAGGTAACTCATCTGATAATTTCGATAGGTTGCCAAGCCGTGCATAATCAGCAAAAACAGATTCAGGTGCAATGATTACATCAATCTGGCCGGCGTAAAAATAGGTTCCTAATTTTTGCTGGGCGGATATACTGAATTCTGATACATTGCCCTCACTGCCTAATTGATAGCTTGAGTCAATCATTATTTCCTGGGTTTTCGGATCAATTCCAAGCTTTTCTACAAAATCACTTTGAACCGTTGCAGCTGTTTCATCATCCATTGCGGAATTGATTACCGCTGCATAAAAAACAGTTTCCGGTTTGGGAGATAAAATACTGTATGCCATATAAACGGCACCGGCAATAAATAATATAATTACGATTACCTTTAACCTGTAATAATTATTAAAATAAGTCACTTTTTCCTTAAAAGTCATTTCACTAAGTTTCTGTTTTTCAGTCTGTTCTGTCCTTGGCTTATAAATTTCAGCAGAATCATCCAGCACGGTATTTTCTAATTTACTTTTCTCTATCACAAAGATTACCTCTTTTCATTATAAGGAATAGAATACGATAACATTATTGTTTGCATATATATTTATACTAAAATAAGTTTATCATAATCATACAACAAAAAAAAGTAATTAATTCTAAAATATTCATAAAAAAATGGTGCAGTCAAAAGTTTCTCTCCAGCCCGCTTTTAAATATTAAAGAGAGAATAACAATGTCCTGCACCATAAAATTATTTAATTTGTTTTTTTATAATTAGTATGAACCAAATAAATATGATTGTAATAAACCACTCAAATCAAGTCCGGTTACATCTTGAACATGGGTCATAAAACCTTCAAAGTCAGCCGTACCCATATAGGAATAGATATCGTTTAACCCATCGAAAACCTGATCAGAAGAATCAGGGAAAGTAAAGTCTTCATAAGCACTTTCTTTGCTGGTAATAGTAAGGGCGCCGGCTTCCATATTGCCATACATTACCTGGAATTTCATATTCTGCTGGTTTTCATCAGCAGTGCAGTCAAGCACTATTTCTGCTCCCATGAAAAGATCGGAGGTAATGGTATATTTACCGTTTATATAACCTTTGTCTTTTATAATTTTAGCATTCTCTGCAGCTATATTAAATGAATAATTAGTATAATCGCTGTATTCATCACTGTATTCGGAATATTTAAGTACACTGTCTCCGGTAAAACCAGCGGATGAATAAGTACCGTCGCCGGAAAACTCGAATATATTTGCACCATTTTCTTTTATCCAGGCAGTATAACTTAATTTCGAATCATTTAAAACAGTATAATATCCGCCGCCTGAAGAATTTTCATCTCCGGCAGTTGTAAACTCACGGCCCATAATCCTTCCGGTTTTATCTACATATACATTCACTAAAACAGAATCGGAGGAAGCTGTCATAGTCTCTTTATCTAACCCTGCAAGGGAATCGTCAATCAATTTTGCATATTCATCTTCTTTACAAATATTTAATGTTACAAATAATTTTTTTAAAGTCTCATCTTTTTTCGCTTCATTCAAAATTGCGGACATAATATTAAAAGCATCTTCCCCATTCAGCTCGGATGTCAGTTTATTATATGTAGCATTTGATTTGGAAGCAGTTATCTTGACATTTTTCTCGATCTTTATATTATCAATATTATCAATGAGAAAAGCGGAATACTTCTTTAATAAGGAATTCAGTGTATCCGGAGACAGGGACTCATTACTGAAAAGAGATTCCATATCTTTAATATAATCCGTGTAATTACGTCCATCAGCGGTTTCACCGGAATAGGACATAAGATCATTTAATGATAATAAAAGGTAAGCACTGCTTAATTCAGGAACGCTCGCAAATAATTCACCGGTTTCTGAATTAATAAAAGCATTTAAGGTAACTAAGGATTGATCATTATAAGAAAAACCGACCGTTGATTTTGAATTATTATTTTTTGATAGGGAAGTAATTTTTGCTTCCAGTGACTTAAAATCATTAAGTCCTATCATACTGGTAAATTGAGGATTTACTGTTAACTTTACACTGGTATCCTGTCCAATACCTTTTGTTTTCTGGTCACTGTATAAGGTAAGGTATTTATCATAAGATTCGGTAAAAGTATCAATACCTTTATTAATATTTTTCTTTTCTATGGAAGAATAATATTCTACAGGGCTTTTTGTCATTAATGCAAAAGTATTAGCAAGGGTATTACGGTTGGCATAGGCCGTTAACGAACCGGCTAAAAGCACAATCAGGATAATAATTCCTGCAATTATTTTCAGGCTCGGTTTCTTTTTTGAAGGGCTTTCCGCTGCTGTTTCATAACTTTGCTCATAAGGTACTTCATCAAATGTAAATGTTTCAGTCACATTACTGTTACTTTGAGAAACGGAATCCATTGTATTCATATCCCCGGAATCCTCGTTATTTGGTGTAATTGGATTGGCATCAAATTCGTTGCCGTCATTTGGATTGTTATTCATATCTCCCATCTTACCTCTCTTTATTTTTTGTATGGCAGGTAATTGCGAAAAACTATATAGGCTTGGAATATAAAATACACTTAATACTTGTTTCTGGCTTCAGTTGCCGTAAGGGCAGGCTTCAGCTCTGAAACTATATTAATTATAGGATATGATTCGGTTTCGCAATTATCTACTTTTATAAAGGATAAAAGAAGTTCTTCAACCCTGAAATCAATTTTTAACGGGTGCCGTTAACTGATGAACCATCTTATCCTTATAAATCACATAAAAATGGTATCAGATGTATATAATAAAGTCAATTAGAATATCATTAGAATTCCCTTATAATCACTAAATGGAAGAAAAAACAGAAATATAGGAAATAAAGGAAAACCGTGACAAATCATTTTGTTATTAATAGCTACAATTACTATAAAAATACGAAAATTTTCGTAAAAAAAGTATTTGGTTTTAAAATAAAAAAATTTTAATTTTTTTATAATACCAGTTGAAATAGCATGGTTTTTAGTATATAATTACGACCAGGAGAGTACTGATTTTATAAAGAAATTCAGCTTTTTACAAAAATATACAACGTATGAATTCAGAGTATACTGAATTACATAGAACTGAAATTTTATATTATATTTTTATTACGAAAATTTTAGTAAAACAACAGATATTATGTCGAAAATTATCTGTAGAAAAGGAGATTAAGAATGAAATACGGTTTTTTTGATGACGCAAAGAAAGAATATGTAATAACCACCCCTACGACTCCTTATCCTTGGATTAATTATTTAGGTTCACAGGAGTTTTTCTCTTTAATTTCTAATACAGCCGGAGGATACAGCTTTTATAAGGATGCCAAACTAAGGAGAATCACCCGTTTCCGTTACAATAACGTACCTCTGGACTTAGGCGGCGGGCGTTACTACTACTTATACGATAACGGTGATTTCTGGTCACCGGGATGGGCTCCTGCAAGAAAAGAACTGGACAGGTACGAATGCCGTCATGGTATGGGTTATACTAAAATTTCCGGAAAAAGAAATGATATTGAAACAGAAGTAACCTTTTTTGTTCCCTTAAATTATAACGGAGAAGTTCATAAAGTAGTTGTAAAAAACACGGGAGATAAGAAAAAAGAAGTGAAATTATTCTCCTTTATAGAATGGTGCTTATGGAATGCCCAGGATGATCAGACGAATTTCCAGAGAAATTTTAATACCGGTGAAGTGGAAATTAAAGGTTCTGTTATCTATCATAAAACAGAATATAAAGAACGCAGGGATCATTATGCATTCTTTTCCGTAAATGCACCAATTGAAGGTTTTGACTCCGACAGAGAAAGTTTTATAGGAACCTATAATGGATTTGAAAATCCTCAGGTTGTCGCTGCCGGTAAATCTAACAATTCAGTTGCAGACGGATGGTCACCTATTGCATCCCATTGTCTTGCTATATCCTTAGAACCTGGTGAAACAAAAGAATTTGTATTTATATTAGGTTATGTGGAAAATCCGTTAGAAGAAAAATGGGAATCCAAAAATGTAATCAATAAGAAGAAAGCGGAAGATATGATCGCTAAATTTTCCGACGGTGCCGCAGTTGATAAAGCACTGGATGAATTGGCGGCCTATTGGGATGGCTTATTATCGAAATATACCATCGTTTCAAAAGATGATAAATTAAACAGAATGGTAAATATCTGGAACCAATATCAATGTATGGTTACCTTTAACTTATCCAGAAGCGCATCTTATTTCGAATCCGGTATCGGCCGAGGGATGGGTTTCCGTGATTCTAACCAGGATTTGTTGGGATTTTTACATCAGATTCCTGACCGTGCAAGAGAAAGAATCATTGATTTGGCTTCAACCCAATTAGAAGACGGCGGTGCCTATCATCAATACCAGCCACTTACGAAAAGGGGAAATGACGAAATCGGCGGTAATTTTAATGATGACCCGTTATGGCTGATCCTTGCAGTTGTGGCTTATATTAAAGAAACCGGTGATTATACGATTCTTGATGTAAAAACTCCGTTTGATAACGATGAATCCAAAGCAACACCTCTTTCTGACCATATTAAGAGATCTTTTGATCATGTAATTAATAATGTGGGCCCTCATGGCTTACCGTTAATCGGAAGAGCTGACTGGAATGACTGCCTTAACTTAAACTGTTTCTCCATGGAACCGGGTGAATCTTTCCAGACAACTACCAGTAAAGACGGCAGGGTTGCCGAATCTGTTATGATTGCAGGTATGTTTGTTTATATCGGCAAGGAATATGCAAAACTTATGGAGAAGATTGGTAATCAGGCAGAAGCTGACAGAGCAAATAAAGAAGTAAGCAAAATGAAAGATATCATTATGGAACATGGCTTTGACGGCGAATGGTTTCTTAGGGCTTATGATGACTTTGGTAAGAAAGTCGGCAGTAACGAAAACGAAGAGGGAAAAATATTTATTGAATCCCAAGGCCTCTGCATTATGGGCGGCTGCGGAATCGAAGACGGCAAGGCTATTAAAACATTGGATGCAGTTGAGGAAAGGCTTGGTACAAAATACGGTTTAGTTTTGAATAATCCGGCCTTTACGAAATATTATGTAGAATATGGTGAAATCTCCACATATCCTGCCGGATATAAAGAAAATGCAGGTATCTTCTGCCATAACAACGCTTGGATAATGTGTGCGGAAGCAGTTGTGGGCAGAGGTGATAAAGCTTTTGATTATTATACCAGAATTGCTCCGGCTTATACGGAAGAATACAGTGAAATCCATAGGATGGAGCCTTATGTATATTCCCAGATGGTAGCCGGCAAGGATGCAGGAAGATTCGGCGAAGCTAAGAATTCCTGGTTAACCGGTACAGCTTCCTGGAATTTTGTCGCTATTTCCCAGTTTATTTTAGGTATCATTCCGGAATATGACGGGCTTATGGTAAATCCTGCAATACCGGCTTCCTGGGATGGATATCAGGTAACCAGACTTTTCAGGGGAGATATCTTAAAGATTACGATTAAGAACCCAAATCATGTATCTGCTGGTGTTAGCAAGATGACAGTGGACGGTAAAGAAATTTCCGGTAACATAGTGCCTGTATTTGGTGATGGCATGGAACATGAAGTAGAAGTAATTTTAGGGTAATAATCGATATTCATGAGTTCCACCATACCTTATGAGTATAAAAAAGAAACGTCAGAGATGACTGATCTTGGCGTTTCTTTTTTTCTGCAGGGACATATAATGATTTGAGTTCCCAAGGTCCTATCAGGGTAATTTTATGAATATAAAGCGCTTATATTCTTTCGAAACTTTTATACCGGACTTTTAACATTCAATCTAATATAAAAAAATTTAATTTAAGACCTTGAAATTTTTAAAAATTAAGTTTATTATGAATTATAAAATTTCATAAGGAGGAGTTATTATGATAAAGAGAAGTCATTTCACTTTATTAACGCTCATGATGCTGGTACTATCTATTGCACTTTACGGATGTGGAGGCGGTAAGACCGGTACGGATGATGAGAAAGCTCCTGCTGATGAACAGTCTTCAGATACACCGGTTAACGGTGGATCAGTAGTAGTAGGAATTTCACAGGATTTGGATAGTCTTGACCCAGACAAAGCAGTTGCGGCAGGAACTAAAGAAGTTTTATTCAATGTTTTTGAAGGGCTTGTAAAGCCTGATAAAGATGGAAATTTAGTTCCGGCTGTTGCAGAAAGTTATGAGATATCCCCGGATGGTAAGGTATATACCTTTAAACTCCGAGGGAATGTTAAATTTCATAACGGCAATCTGGTAACAGCTGACGACATCGTATATTCATTAAAGAGATGCGCCGGTTTGCTAGATACAACAGATCCAGCTGTTGTGGTCGAATCGGCGCTTACTAACGTTTCAGACGTAAAAAAAGTTGATGAAACAACGGTAGAAGTGGATCTTAAGGAAGCCGATACGGAATTAATCGGTTATCTGACCAGTGCAATCATTCCGAAAGACTATGACAAACAGGATACGGCACCAATCGGAACCGGTCCGTTTAAGTTTGTTTCCTACACACCAATGGAAAGTTTTGTAGTAGAAAAAAATGAAGACTATTATCAAGCAGGAAAACCATATTTAGACAAAGTTACATTTAAAATTATACCTAACGCGGATTCTGCCATCATGGAATTATTAGCAGGCTCGGTTGATATTTTCCCGTACCTTACCGATACCCAGGCAGAACAGTTGAAGGATACCTTTACCATTGCAGAAGGACATATGAATCTGGTACAGGGCTTATATTTAAATAATAAAGCAGAACCCTTTAACAATGTAAAGGTAAGACAGGCATTAAATTATGCTGTTGATAAGCAGGCTATCCTTGATCTGGTAGCCGGAGGAAGAGGCAGCATTATCGGAAGTAATATGTTTCCGGGATTTGCAAAGTATTATGAAGACTTAGCAGATAAATATCCATATGATGTGCAGAAAGCAAAAGATTTGCTGGCTGAAGCCGGTTATCCGGACGGTTTTTCCTTTACTATAACCGTACCGTCCAATTATAAATTCCATGTTGATACGGCTCAGGTTATCGTGGAACAGTTAAAGCAAGTCGGAATTACTGCTAGCATTCAACAGGTTGAATGGGCCAGCTGGATAAGCGACGTCTATGTAGGCAGAAATTATGAATCCACCATTATAGGATTGGATGCGAAACTGGCTGCAAGGGATGTATTGGATCGATACGAATCCAAAGCTGAAAATAATTTTTTAAATTACAGTAACCCACAATATGATGACATCTTAGGCAAAGCAATTGCTTCTCTGGATGATAAAGAAAAAATCAATTACTATAAGACCCTGCAGACCATGTTAAATGAAGATGCTGCAGCCGTATATATTCAGGATCCTGCATTACTGGTAGCCATAAATAAGAAACTGGGAGGATACACATTCTATCCGGTTTATGTTCAGGATATGGCATCTGTATATTATAAAGCAGAAGAATAGAATTGTAATATAAATTAGTTCAGTAATCACTTAAGAACAAAAACAGGGAGGAGTTTTTATATGAAATATATCATTCAAAAATTTACGGCATTAATATTAACCCTCCTGCTTGTTTCTTTTTTTACCTTTATTGCATTTCAGGTCATTCCGGGGGACAGCGCAGTAGCGTCCCTTGGAACTTCCGCTACGAAAGAAGCCATTGAAGCACTGCGGGAGGAATTAGGCCTCAATAAAAATATATTTGTAAGATATGTAAGCTGGTTAGGAAATGCCCTGCAGGGTGATTTTGGGACATCCTCACAGTTTGGTATGCCTGTAAGTAATCTCATAAAGGACCGTATGCCGGTCACCCTATGGCTGGCTGTTTTATCTATCATATTTATTTTAATCTTATCAATTCCCCTTGGAATAGAGTCTGCTAAAAAAGAAGGGGGGTTATCTGATCGTCTTATCACCTTATTAACCCATACGGCGATGGCGATTCCTCCTTTTTTCTTGGGGATTATTATTACATTACTGTTTGGACTGGTATTAAAATGGTTTACTCCGGGTAAATATGTTGGTTTCAAAGAGAATTTCGGTCAATTTATAGGATATTTGATTTACCCGGCCATCGCCATTGCCATACCCAAGATCGCAATGGTAGTTAAATTCTTAAGGAGTTCTCTGATAAGACAGCTTAAGATGGATTATGTAAGAACTGCAAGGAGTAAAGGAAATCAGGAAAATGTTATTCTATACCGCCATGTTTTAAAAAATGCCTTTATCCCCGTTATCACTTTTATTGCTATGGTCATTGCTGATGTTCTGGCAGGCAGTATAATCATCGAACAGGTATTTGGATTGCCTGGTATGGGAAGAATGCTGGTTACTGCTATCTCCAACAGGGATTTTTCAGTAGTACAGGCAATTGTGTTATATATAGCAGCTGTGGTAATCCTCATTAATTTTATAGTGGATATTTTATATCAACGGATTGACCCAAGAGTACGTCCGTAAAATTTAACAAGGGTTTAATTTGTGGCATATCTGTAAGCAGATCTGAAATACAAGGAAGCCGGATAGAAATAAACGTTTGTGATTTGTGGAATAATGATTCCAGGTAACTGCGAATACCTAAAGTTTTTAAATACTATCGTTTCGCAAATATCTAGAATATAATTACATAAGGAGAACCTTGGTGAACAGAGGAAAATTTAAGTATGACTTTAATTTTATAGTTGGCATTGTAATTATCAGTATCGTTCTTATCTTTGTGATTGCCGGTGTCTTTTATACTCCCTATGATCCAAATAAGATGGATGGCGCTGTAAAAAATTTAGCACCTAACCTGGCGCATCCATTTGGTACGGATAACTTCGGACGGGATATATTAAGCCGAGTTATGTCCGGTGCCAAGACGACCTTTTTTGTAGCTGTTTCTACGGTGGCAATCGGTGCGATGGCAGGTACATTTATCGGTGCATTAACCGGTTATTACGGAGGTATTCTGGATGAAATTCTCATGCGTATTAATGACGGACTGACTTCTTTTCCCAGTATACTGTTAGCTTTGGTATTTGTAAGTATTATTGGCCCGGGCAAATACAATGTTATTTTTGCATTGGGAATCATCTTTATTCCCAGCTTTGCCAGAGTAGTACGAAGTGAATATATTTCATTTAAGCAGATGGATTTTGTAAAAAATGCCAGATTAATGGGAGCCGGTAATTTTCGGATTATGTTTGTCCATATTTTACCCAATACAAAGCTAATTTTATTGTCCTCTGTTACCATCGGTTTTAATAACGCTGTTTTGGCAGAAGCGGGAATGAGTTATCTTCAATTAGGAGTTCAGCCGCCGGATGCAAGCCTTGGGAGAATGTTGTCAGAAGCACAGACATACCTGTTTAATGCCCCTTGGTATGCATTAGCCCCCGGATTAATGATCGTTTTGACTGTATTAGGCTTCAGCTTGATTAATGAAAGGATGTGAGGGGTTTGATGACGGAAATGAATCAAAAAAAAGCAGGCGCCATACTAGCCGTTAATCATCTTTCCATAGGATTTCATCAAAAAGGTGATATTCATAAAGTAGTAAATAATGTCTCTTTTAGGCTACAGGAGGGAGAAATTCTTGGAATCGTTGGAGAATCCGGCTCCGGTAAGACTATGACGGCACTGGCAGTAATGGGATTATTATCGAAAGCGGCTAATATATTAGGAGGCAGTATACTTTTTGGAAATCAGGATTTATTAAAGCTTAGCATAGAGGAATTAAGAAAATTAAAGGGGAAACAGGAAGCGATGATCTTTCAGGAGCCGATGACCTCTTTAAATCCGGTAATGACCATCGGCTCTCAGGTAGAAGAAATGCTGCTTCTTCATGAGAGTGAATTAAATGCCGAACAGAGAATTAAGAGAGTTCTGTCTGCTTTATCGGAAGCTGGGTTAACCGATGTAGAAAACCTGTATCATAAATATCCTCATCAATTATCCGGTGGCATGCGTCAGAGAGTGATGATTGCTATGGCCATGATATGTAAACCAAAGCTTTTAATAGCAGATGAACCTACTACGGCATTGGATGTAACCATTCAGGCTCAGATTTTATCCCTGGTACAGAGCTTAAGTGAAGAATACGGTACCTCAGTGCTATTAATATCCCATGATTTAGGTGTTATACAAAAAATATGTTCCAGGGCTATTGTAATGCAAAATGGTGAAATTGTTGAAGAGGGGCTGGTTTCTGACTTATTTATAAATCCGGAAAAAGAATACACGAAAAGTCTCATTGCCGCCAAAACAGGACTTCTTAAAAAATCAAAAAAGAATATTCCGGAGGAAGTTGCAAGAACTGAAAATGATCGGCCGGAGCTAAATGCCGATAAATCCGGTTATATTCTGGAAGTGCAGAATTTAAAGGTATACTACGAAGAAAAAGGTAAGAAGTTATTTGAAAAGAGAATAAAGAAACAGATAGTAAATAACGTATCTTTTTATATAAATTCAGGTGAAATTTTAGGCATTGTAGGTGAGAGCGGCAGCGGGAAATCTACACTTGCGAAAGCTGTAGTCGGACTAATAGAGAGTAAAACCGGAGAGATCCATTTAAAAGAAGCAAAACCTCAGATGGTTTTTCAGGATCCTTACAGCAGCTTAAATCCTGCTAAAAAAGTGGGATGGATATTGGAAGAACCTTTAAAATTAGCCAATAGCAAAAACCCAAAGGAACGGAAAGAAAAGGTATCAAAGGTATTAAGAGAGGTTGGACTGGATGAGAATTATGCAGACCGGTATCTTTCAGAAATGAGCGGAGGACAGCGGCAGCGGGTGGCAATCGGAGCAGCACTGATACAGAATTCCAAATTTATAGTTCTGGATGAGCCTGTATCTGCGCTGGATGTCACGGTACAGGCCCAAATACTGGAACTATTAAAGAAACTGCAAAAGGAATATAATTTATCCTATTTATTTATATCCCATGATCTAAATGTTATCTACCAGATGTGCGACAGAGTATGTGTCATGTATCAGGGAGAATTAGTGGAAACTGCATCCGTAGAAAATTTATTTCATAATCCAAAGCATCCTTACAGCAAGAAATTATTAGATGCGGTGTTATAAGATGCAGTACTATAATAAAGCAGGGATGGATTTATTGCATGAATCATACCAAGGAAATATTATAATATTTCTTTTTAGTTGACCGGAGCGGAATTGGAGGAATACCACTGCCTGCAAAGGTTCGAAAAGGCTGTTTCAAATTTTTCGTCGTCTTCTTTTGAACGTTTTTTCATAGAGCTGGTGCGGCCGCCGGCTCTTCTTAATTTTTTGGAAAGGTGGCGTTCATACATAAGCAGATCTATGTTTTCTTCCGTATAATATTTTCCGTTCTGATTAATGGCATAGGCACGTTTTCCTAAAGCCATGGAAGCTACGCCGTAATCCTGTGTTACTACAATATCTCCGGATTCCGTCCGGTTAATTAGAGCAATGTCAACTGCATCCGGGGCTTTACTTACCTGAATAATTTTACTGTATTCCGATTCCAGGATATGACTGGTATCAATTACCATGATCACAGGTATATAATACTTTTTTGCTACTCTTTCTATAATCTGCTTTACCGGACAAGCATCTGCATCTACTAATACTTTCATATTTTCCACCCATCGCATATCGCAGGCCGGCCTGCGATACTGCCACAATAAAAAAGAGCGAAAGAATCCATATGTGGCATCCTTTCTTATTCTAATTTTCTTTCACTCATCCAGTCATGATGCCGCAAAAGCGGCGTCTCATTCATTCTGCATTCATTGATTCTATTATCAGATTAACACCTTTGACTACTTTCTTCATTATACCGGATAGGATAACTTATTATGACTATTTTAATTAAAATATTAAATTGGAAATTTATTATAAATCCACAATAATAGGCTCGTGCTTCACATAGGGCAAAAATTTATTCAATAAATCCGCCATTTTAATTTTTAAGCTTGAGGTATTGATACAGGGATGACAGCCAACGGAGTCCTGATTGAAAGTATCCCGGTCTATTAATAACTGAACCCGGTTTTCTTTGTCATTCATTAATCCAAGTACGCTGACAGAACCCGGAGTAATATTCAGGAATTCTTCCATATAATCCGGAGCGGCAAAGGATAGTCTGGAAGTATTAATTTGTCTGCTTAAATCGGCGGTGCGGAATTTTTTATTCCCCGGCATCATCAGTAGATAGAAATTGGTTTTCTGTGCATTGCATAAAAATAAGTTTTTGCAGATTTCAATTTCCAACATAACCTCTACTTCAAGGCAGGATTCAATCGTAGCCGTCACCTCATGATCTACGCGAATATAAGGAATCTCAAGTTTCTCTAACATATCATAAACTCTCGTCTCTTTTTCCAATCGTCCTTCCGAATCCGGCCTTGTAGTATAAAGGTTAGGATCAATAGATAAACCAGCCATAATAAAGCCTCCTTTGTATACATTTCATTGCATAAATAATCGTTTGTCCTTATTATTAGTTTAACATATAAATTGAAAAATGTAAGCAGAAAATAAAAAACAATTGAAATAAACCAAAAAATGTTAGATAATATAAGGACGTTCTATCAATTAAGGATAAAAACTATAAAATTGGGAAGGCGGGAGCTATATTTGAAAGAAAAAAATATAATATTTTTGTATCTGAATAAGTATAAGTGGAAATATCTTCTCGGAATTATAACTTTATTTATTGTAGATTTTATGAATTTATACATACCACAGTTTACGGGAGAAATAACAGATGGACTAAAAGATAAAACCATGGATATAACCGGTGTTATTCAGGGAATCATTAAGATTTTACTTGTAGGACTGGTCCTTGCGTTGGGCAGATTCGGCTGGCGCTACTTTATTTTTGGCTCCGCCCGTGGAATTGAATATGAATTACGTAATGATATGTTTGCCCATCTGGAGAAATTGTCCATGGGATATTATAATAAGAATAAAACAGGGGATTTGATGGCTCATTTTACCAATGACTTAAATGCAATCCGTATGTCTGCCGGCCCGGCTGTCATTACCTCCTTTGATGCCATTATCATGACCTTTATGGTATTAACCAAAATGATTCTATATGTCAATATTCGTCTGACCCTTCTTGCGGTAATTCCTTTGCTTTTTATTGCAATTGGCGGCGTATATTACGGGCGTTCTGCCGAAAAACGTTTCACAGCAAAACAAAAAGCATTTTCCGATTTGACGGACCAGGTTCAGGAAAGTATATCGGGTATCCGTGTTGTTAAGGCTTTTGTGCAGGAAAGAGAGGAGTTAAAAGCCTTTGCAAGGGCAAATCAGGAAAATAAAGATAAAAATATGAAAGTGGTAAAACTACAGGCGACCATAATGCCGTTATTAGATATAGTAATCGGTTTATCCGGCTTAATCACTCTTCTTTACGGAGGTTATCTGACTATCACGGGCACCATAACCTTAGGGAGATTTATTGCTTTTAACCAATATATAAATATGCTGGTATGGCCTATGATTGCAGCCGGTGACAGTGTGACTTTCTTCTCTCAGGGTATGGCTTCCATAAAAAGAATCCAGAATATCTTCAGACAACAGCCGGATGTATTTGATGAACCGGATGTAACCGATCAAAAAATCAATCATTTGGACGGGGAGATAGAATTTAATCACCTTAATTTCAGGTTTACAACTGAAACGCCCGAGGTATTAAAAGGAATAAACCTGAAAGTAGATAAGGGAAGTACGCTGGCTATTCTTGGACGGACGGGCAGCGGCAAAACAGCCATGGCAAATTTACTGCTGCGTTTATATAACGCGGAACCTGGAATGATAACAATTGACGGTGTTGATATTCGTAAAATTCCCTTAAAAGTATTACGGGAAAATATTGCATATGTGCCCCAGGATAATTTCCTGTTCTCCGATACGCTTAAGAATAATATAGCTTTTGGCGCATCCACGAAGGATATTGAGATAGTACAGGAAGCAGCCAGGGAGGCATGTATCCATGATAATATCATGGATTTTCCGGGTAATTATGAAACATTAGTCGGGGAGAGAGGCGTTACTTTATCCGGCGGACAGAAACAGAGGAGCTCTATTGCCAGGGCATTGATGAAAGATGCTCCAATCCTGATTTTAGATGATTCCTTATCAGCCGTAGATACCAATACGGAGGAACAGATACTAAAGAATCTGAATAATAACAGGAAAGGTAAAACTACCATAATTATAGCTCATCGTATCTCCACCATTCAAAATGCGGATAAGATTCTTGTACTGGAGGAAGGAAGAATGGCAGAATACGGTACCCATGAAGAATTATTGAATAAACAGGGAATCTACTCTAAAATGTATGAAAAGCAGCAATTGGAAAAACAACTGGAAGCAGTATGATTTCCTCGAAATAAGAAAGCTTGTAGGCTTATCTACTCAAAGCGGATTTGCGGAAAAGAGAAACACAAATTGGAAAGGTATGAATATTAATATGGCTAAGAGAAATGAAATCGATTATGAAAGATCCATTCATGGCAGTGTATTAAAGCGGTTAATGACCTATGTGAAACCATATTGGCACTTTATGACGTTTTCCTTTATTCTGGTATTATGCATAACCGGTTTTGAATTATATCGACCTATCTTAGTAGGAAAGGCAATTGACCTATTTATAGGAACCGGTAATTTTAATGACATTAAAAAAATAGCGTTTATTTATTTTCTTGTATTAATAGGCAGTTTTGTATGCAATTTCCTGCAGACCTGGATACTGCAATTAACAGGTCAGAGTATTATTTATAACATCAGACAGGAAGTATTTGAACATGTACATAATTTATCCCTGCGTTTTTTTGATATTACACCGGTAGGACGGATTGTAACCCGTATCACCAATGATGTGGAAGCTTTAAATGAGATGTATGCCAATATTTTAGTAAAGTTATTTAAGAATTCTGTTAAGATAATCGGACTGGCCCTTGTTATGATAAGTATAGACGTAAAATTGTCGTTTTATGGATTTCTTCTTCTTCCGTTAATTATTGGTCTTACCATACTGTTTAAATCCATATCCAGAGCTACCTACAGGGAGGTAAGAACGAAAATAACGGTGATTAACACGTATTTATCGGAACATTTATCCGGAATGAAACTAATTCAGATATTTGCCAGGGAAAAAGAAAAATACGAAGAATTTAAGGGTAAGAGCGCGGAATTATTTCATGCGAATTATAAAGAAATGATGGTATTTGCCATATTCCGGCCCTCCATCTATATACTTTCCGTTATAGCATTGGTAATTATTATTGGGGTGGGCGGTAATTCCGTGTTAAAAGGAGCAATTTCCATCGGAACATTATATATCTTTATCCAATACATTGGTTCTTTCTTTGATCCGATACAGGAATTGGCGGAACAGCTTGGAACCCTTCAGTCGGCTATGGCTTCTGCTGAAAAGATATTTACTATTATTGATGAAAAACCGCTGATCGTTAATACAAACGAACCTAAAAATCTTCCCGATGTAAAAGGACGTATCGAATTTGACCATGTCTGGTTTGCTTATGAGGAAGAAAACTGGATTCTTAAGGACGTCAGCTTTGTTATTGAGCCGGGGCAGCGTGCCGCTTTTGTGGGAGCTACCGGAGCAGGAAAATCCTCCATCCTTAATTTAATCGGAAGATATTATGATATACAACGGGGTAAAATAACCATAGACGGTGTAGATATTAAGGAACTGAGCACGGATCAGCTAAGAGGGGCAATCGGTCAGGTGCAGCAGGATGTATTTATTTTCACCGGTGATATAAAGAGTAATATCAGACTGAAAAAAGAGTCCATATCCGATGATGAAGTAAAACAGGCAGCTAAATATGTCAATGCAGCCGGTTTCATTGAGAATTTAAACCATACCTATGAAGAAGCAGTAACGGAACGTGGGGCAACCTTATCGGCAGGACAGCGGCAGCTATTGTCCTTTGCCAGAACTTTGGCATATGATCCTGCCATTCTAGTAATGGATGAAGCAACTGCTAATATTGATACGGAAACAGAACAGATTATTCAGGATGCCCTGGAAAAGTTAATGGAGGGTCGAACCACAATTATGGTAGCCCATCGTTTATCCACCATACAGCATGCGGATAAAATTCTGGTTATGCACAAAGGTCAAATAAGGGAAACGGGAACCCATCAGGAATTACTGAATTTCGGAGGTATCTATAAGAAATTATATGAATTGCAGCTACAATCTTAGTTAACTGGAAAATTCTGATTGACAAACATATCAGCCTATATTATAATGCTAGCAATATCTCTTTGCACTGCATAACGCAAAATATGCGTATATCTACAGTACAAACTGAGCAGGCAATGGATCATTTTGATTCAAAGGGCTGGGCCGTAAGGCAACAGATGACTAATCACGCATCTGTGGGACAGTAGTATGTTCCATAGGTGTGTTTTTTTTCCTGCTAACTTAAATATAGTTACGATTCGAGTGTCAAAATAAAATATTCAATTATGGTTCGTTAATTTGTCCAATTTTCTTACTTGATTGCGTGCTACAGAACAAAAGAAGACTACGGTATATTAAATATAAATTGTTCGCCCGGGAGGAATTAAATGACACAATTATTAGTGAAATTATTTGTTAAAGATTATACCAGCACGGAAAAATCTAAGGTTAGAACCGCTTATGGTGTTTTAACCAGTATTGTAGGCATTATCTGCAATATTATATTATTTGGAATAAAGCTTGTAATCGGGCTGATTATAAACAGTATTTCCGTAATGGCGGATGCTTTTAACAATTTATCGGATGCGGCATCCTCCATAATTGGCCTGGTCGGGGTAAAACTTGCGGAACGCCCGGCCGATAAGGAGCATCCCTTTGGACATGGCAGATTTGAATATATTGCTGCTTTTGCCGTTTCCTTTTTGATTTTGCAGGTTGGTTTTACCTGCTTTAAAAGCGCTTTTACCAAAATACTTCACCCGGAAGAAGTGGGATTTAACTGGATACTGGTTGGTATTCTGTGCATTTCGGTCTTAATTAAATTATGGTTATCTCTATTTAACCGTACACTTGGTAAGAGAATTAACTCCAATGTAATGAAAGCTACGGCTACTGATGCGCTTGGTGATGTTTTGATAACAACTACCACCATTGTTTCCGTTATTATCGGACAGTTAACCGGTTTTATGGTGGATGGCTGGATGGGTGTTATTGTCTCCGTATTCGTAATACTGGCAGGTATCAATATTGCCCGGGAAACCCTGGAACCTCTCCTGGGAGAAGCGGTGGACCGGGAAGTATATGAAGCAATTACAAAAAAAGTGGAAGAGTATGAGGGTATCATTGGGAGCCATGACCTTATTGTGCATAATTACGGACCCTCCCATACAATGGCTACCATTCATGCTGAGGTACCCAATGATGTAAATTTGGAGGAAGCTCATGAAACCATAGACCGTATCGAACGGGACGTATTAAGAGAAATGGGAATATTTCTTGTTATCCATATGGATCCTATTGAAATAAATGATCAAAAGGTGGTAGAGAAGAAAGAAGTGGTGATTCAGGTTGTAAAAGATCTGGAACCGAAATCAAATATTCATGATTTTAGAGTTGTAAACGGAGAAAATCATATAAATCTGATATTTGACCTGGTTGTGCCTTTCTCCTATAATGAGCAGCAGGAACAGGAACTGCTTCTGAAAATTGAGGAAGCTCTTCGCAAAATAGATGAAAGATATCAGATTGTAATCACAATTGAAAATAGTTATATTGCCGAGTAACAAAAAGATGGCCTTTGAATATAGTGATATTATATTATTCATTCTCTTTGCACTGCAAAAACGCAGAATTTGCGTATATCTACAGTACAAACTGATCAGGCCATATCTTATGTTTGGAGCCGGGCTGTAAAGCAGCAGCGGGTTGTGAAAACACCTGCGGGACAGTAGTTTACTACAAGTGTCCTGCAGGTGTTTTTTTGATAGACAAATGCAGGCACATATACAAACCGGAAGAATTCTTCCGGTTTGATTTATCAGCAGGAGCAGGCGGTTTTATACCGGAATGAGAACTCATATGGGAGGTCTTATGTGAAAAATGTAAATGGAGAAGGTCTTTCTACTGTCAGAGTTTATGAATTACAGAAAAAGTACGGTAAAAATGAAATTGTTACAGAGCGTAAAAAATTACTGATACATCGTATATTAAGTGCTGTTAAAGAACCTATTTTTTTACTTCTTATTCTTGCATCTGTTACTTATTTTCTGCTGGGTGAGGCAAATGATGGTGTCATTATGCTTATCTTTGTTTTTTGTATTATTGTTATGGATGTATTACAGGAATGGAAAACAGACAGAGCTTTAAGTGCCCTGAAAAATTTATCCCAGCCTATGATTATGGCTATACGTGACGGTAAAGTCACAAGGGTACCCAGTGTTGAATTAGTACCCGGGGATATTATATTAGCAGAAGAGGGAAACAGGATACCGGCAGACGGGTATGTATTAACCTCTCATGATTTTTGCACGGATGAAAGCCTTTTAACCGGAGAATCGGGAGAAATATGGAAAACACCGGCACAAGCAGTATCCGGTGATAAAAAATCTAAAGAACTTACCATAGAATCACTTGACAATTTAAGATCGGATTATTGTTATGCCGGAACTATGGTTACACAGGGGAATGCAACCATTTTAATTAATAAAACAGGAAATGAAACAGCATACGGGAAAATCGGTTTAAGTATGGTGGGGATAAAACCAAAATTGACTCCCTTACAGAGACAAATGAAAATCCTTACTAAACAGTGTACGATTATAGCTATCTTTTTATTATTTATAGTTAGTTTCATCACTTATTTTAATCTAACGGATTATACTCTTTTGGACCGTTTCATAGAAAGTCTCTTATCCGGCATCGTGCTGACGTTATCTATGATACCCGCGGAATTTCCAGTAATCCTTACCGTTTTTTTGTCAATGGGAGCATTACGTCTTACCAAAAAGCATGCTTTAATTCGTAAATTGTCCGCGGCAGAAACTTTAGGTGCAGTTTCCGTAATATGTCTTGATAAAACGGGTACTATTACGAAAAATCAGATGAGTGTGGAAGAGACGTTTCATTATCAATGTGAGGAGATTAATCTGGCAAAGATAGCTGCTTTAGCCTGTGATAATAATCCGTTTGATCCTATGGAAAAAGCAATACTAACCTATTGTAATGATTTGGGGTTGAGTGAACAGGAAATTTTTAGCGGAGTTTTTGTTAAGGGGTATCCGTTTAATCAGGAATGTAAAACCATGACACATGTTTGGAAACGAAAGGATACAATTGTTGCAGCGGCAAAAGGTTCTCCGGAATGGCTGATAAACCACAGTAATCTGCCATCGGAAGAATGCAGATTAATTGGAGATAAAACCCGGGAATTATTTAAAAAAGGACTCAGGGTTATTGCGGTGGGTTTCATGGAGATAAATAATGAAAGTGAGATACCGGAGGATTTACAGGAATATGGATTTACGTTCTGCGGTTTAATTGGATTTATGGATCCGCCAAAGGATTCTATATCCGAAGATATAAGAAAATGCAAAGAAGCGGGAATCCGCTTGGTAATGATTACCGGTGACAATGGGGATACCGCGGCTTCTATTGCAAAACAGATACAATTCCCCGGTGATCTTACACCTATGACAGGAAATGAACTGGATGAAATATCCGAATCGGATTTACCGGAAGTTCTTAAAAAAGTTAATATATTTTCCCGGGTGGTTCCGGAGCAAAAATTACGAATCGTAAAGGGTTTCATAGCAAACGGCGATATAGTAGCCATGACCGGAGATGGCGTAAATGACGCTCCTGCTTTAAAATGGGCTGATATTGGAATTGCAATGGGACTTAGGGGTTCGGAGGTAACGAAGGAGGCTGCCGATTTAATTTTATTGGACGATAATTTCTCGACTATTCTGGATTCTGTTGAGGATGGCAGAAGAATTTATGACAACATCCGAAAAGCAATCGGATATGTTTTTACTATTCATATACCGATAGCGCTAATCTGCTTATTTGGCCCTTTGTTGCATATCTTACCCTATGATTTAATGCTGCTGCCTTTACATGTCATTTTGCTGGAATTAATTATGAACCCGACTTGTGCGGCAGCAATTGAACGGCAGCCTTCCGAGGTAAATATTATGAAACATGGTCCCAGAAACCCGGCAGAGCAGCTATTGACGAAAAGGATACTCATAAAAAGTATTCTGCAAGGATTTGCAATATTTCTGGGGGCATTCGGGAGTTTTTACTATTATCTTGTAATCTTAGGAGGAAGTCCGGATATAGCAAGGTCCATCGGTCTTAGCGTATTAATCTTATCAAATCTATTTCTTGTACTTGTAAATGCCTCTGAGAGGGAATCTGTATTCCGCTCCTTTTGCAGGCTTAAAAAAGAAAAAGGTATTCTATTTGTACTTGGAGCGACTTTCTTTCTACTGGTGTTTATATTATATGGACCCTTACAATCCGTATTACTGCTAAGCCATTTGAACCTGAAGCTATTCTTTAGTACTGTTTTCATTGCATTCATATCGGTATTCTGGTATGAATTAATTAAAATAATAAGAAAAAAGTCATAAAAATTAATAATATAGAATTAAATAATTTATTATTCGTTTACTTTTTAGGGGCCGCCCTATAAGGAATTCAGGTAAAACGGTGTTTTGAGAGTTTATAGTCAGACAAAAACACGAAAAAACCTGAAAGCTTTATAGGGCAGTTTTTTGGATATACTTGTGATGGCTTCCAATAACTAGTGGTTGAATCGGAAGATGTATTATGTTAACCTTAGTGAGTAACTTAGTTGTAGATAGCAGATAGGAGGACATATCGAATGAAGAAATTTTTAGTAACTTCCATGGTAACTTTAACATTAGTATCATCAACGCTATTTGGAGGAAACCTAAATCCTTTCGATGTTAACAACACAGCAGTAGCTGCTGCGGCCACTACAAAAAGTTTTACAAATTGTAAGCCAACCGTTAGTGTCAATAGTACAACAGCTACCACTGCAAATCTTAACATTGGAAAAGTAAGTGGTGCAGACAGTTATAAAGTATATCGCGCGACATCCCCCAATGGTTCCTATAAGTGTGTTGGAACTACAAAGTCTAACAGCTTCAAGGATACCGGCTTAAAAGCAAACCAAACTTATTACTATAAAGTAAAAGCCTGCGATAAAGTTAACGGTAAAACATTAGGCAGTCAGTTATCCAAGCAGGTAAAGGCTACCCCTTGCAAGAATGGAAGTAAAACAATTATTTATTCCGGATCAAATGGTGCTGATATTAATGAAATCATTAAAAATGCATTAAACGGTAAAGCAAATACCAGTACCCCGACCCAGACATCTACACCGAGCAAGACCCCTACCAAAACCCCCACTAAAACCCCAACTCAGACGACACCACCAGCTTCCACAAATAATTATGACAGCAGTTTTGCCAGCCAGGTATTAAAATTAGTTAATGAAGAACGTGCAAAAGGCGGTTTATCCGCATTAACCATGTCACAGAATCTGGTTGCGCCGGCTAATAAACGTGCACAGGAAATTGTACAGCAATTTTCCCATACCAGACCAAATGGTACGCAATGGTCAACTGTTCTGGATGAATATAACGTAAACGTAAGCGCAGCAGGTGAAAACTTAGCTTATGGATATAATACACCGGAAGCAGTGGTAGAAGGCTGGATGAATTCTCCTGGTCACAGAGCTAATATTATGAATGGAAATTTCCATAAAATTGGTATCGGTGTATATAAAAGCAACGGAACTGTATACTGTACTCAGTTATTCTCTAACTAAACAATAAGAACAGAACAATTAACTCATGTCAATAAAAAAGTCCAATTCGATTAATCGAATTGGACTTTTTTATCCCAATGAAAGAACAGAACCCTCCGGGCAGGAAGCACATGTACATGGAAAAGGATAAATTCCTTTGAGTAATTTGTCACTGAAGTAAAAGCATGCCAGCGGTAGAGTCTGGCATGCCAACTCTATCTAGTATATAGGAAATAAAAGGGAGTCTATTGCTAATTTAGCAACAGACTCCTATATTAACATTGAACACACTTTGTAGGGAGAGGTCCAATTATTATTGTAAATATCATTTACAATAACAGGATTACATCTCTACGAGGGTACCGTCAGTTGAGATGGTTACTACCTGCCAGGGAATCATTTTGCCGCTGTTAATAAGTGCGGTTTTCACTGCGTTTACAATGCCGCCGCAGCAGGGAACTATCATACGAACAACTGTTATACTCTTAATATCATTCAAAAGTAAGATTTCAGTCAGTTTTTCCGAATAATCACCTTCATCTAATTTAGGGCATCCGATTAAAGTAATTTTATTTTTCATAAATTCATTATGGAAGTTACCATATGCATAAGCGGTACAATCGGCCGCAATAAGAAGGTTCGCATTATCAAAATAAGGTGCATTTACAGGAACCAGTTTAATCTGTACCGGCCATTGATTTAACATGGACTCAGGTGCTTCTGCAGGAGCCGCTGCAGGTTTATGTGTATCCCTTTGTATCATTTTAGACTGGGAACCCGGGCAACCGGAAAAATGTGGTGTAGTTTTCTTTTTCTCCATATTCTTTTTTACCTCTTCTTCGTTATAATCTAAAGCTTCTCTTTCTTCAAAGGTTATTGCATTAACCGGGCAGGCAGGCAGACAGTTGCCAAGCCCGTCGCAATAATCATCCCGTAGTAAAACTGCTTTACCATCTATTAATCCAATGGCACCTTCGTGACAGGCATCAACGCACAATCCACAGCCATTGCATGCTTCTTTATCGATTGTTATAATTTTTCTTATCATACTATATTCTCCTTAAGTTAAATTTTATAAGTAATTGGGAAAGTAGATGGTTATACAAAAAATAAAATTCACAATTACTTATTCATTATTTTTATAAGTTTCTTATCTCATGTCTTTATCTTACTATAGTCAGTTCATTATATCGGTTGCATTTGCAACAAATTTAATATAAAATATTACTAATTCAAGTAATTAGGTATAAGAGAAATGTACCGTGTAATTTATAAAATTTATAATTAATAATTAAGACGTAAAAATCCGGACAAAGTATATTTTGGATAATACTACAATCCGGAATAGAAAAAAAGTGAAATAAAATTAGTAAAAGAAAATTAGTAAAAGAAAATTAGTAAAAGAAAATTAGTAAAAGAAAGGATGCCACATGCGGTTTTTTCACTCAATTTTATTGTGGCAGTATCACAGGACAGTCATGTGATATACATTAGGTGAAAAATATGAACCAGGAAATTTTAATTTTAAAACAGGTATCGTTATTTCAAGGGATTGAGATATCAGGTATCGAAGATATTTTAGGATGTTTGGGCAGTAATGTAAAGAGTTATAAAAAAAATCAGTCAATCATATCTGCCGGTTCAAAGATTATCTCTTTAGGTATTGTCTTATCTGGCGGTGTACAGGTAATCCGGGAAGATATTTTAGGAAACCGTATGCTGGTAACAAGCCTGGCTGAGGGGGAAATATTCGGAGAAACATTTGCTTGTGCGGGAATAGAGGAATGCCCGGTTAGCGTAATAGCAATGGAACCCAGCCGGGTCCTTATGCTGCCTATTAATCGGATAGTGACTCCCTGTTCGAAAGCCTGCAGCTTTCATAGCAGCCTGTTAACAAACCTTCTTCAACTGCTGGCAAGAAAGAATTTATATCTTAATAATAAAATGGAATTGATATCTAAACGAACCATACGGGAAAAGATAATGGCTTATCTGACCGCGGAAGCGGAGAAAAATCACTCTAACTCCTTTGAAATACTACTAAACCGTAATGAGATGGCTGATTACTTGTGCATAGACCGCAGTGCCATGTCCAGAGAAATCAGCAGAATGCAGAACGATGATATAATAAAATACCATAAAAATCATTTTACAATATTATAATTATGCAATAAATGTATGATTTTGGCTTATCAGTAAAAACCTGGGGGTTATGGACATACATTTCTTAAACAGCCGTACCTCAGCAGCAACCAGGTGCAGAGGGAACAGCAGTATGGTTTGAAAAGCAGCTAAATACATAGCAGAAAAGGGCTGTCAAAACAGTAGTTTACCTGATATGGACAATTTACTTGAACCTTATCATATAATACTAACATTTAACAGCCCAGATTATGAAGTTATAGTATATTTTTTGGTTTTACGCCGAAGTAATCCTGTAATTTAACCGGGCCTTCTAATATTACCCTGTCTACATATAAAGATCTATCATTTCTGGTCCTTACTGCCCATTTTACCAGGACTATACTGCCGTTATCGATTTCAATTGCAGTGATACAACGTGGATGAACACAGCAGCCGTCATTAAAATAAAGCGGTTCATTTACCTGAGGAAATACTGGCCTGTGAGTGTGTCCGGCAATTAACATCTGGTTTTGCTTTTTAGTCCAATGAACTAATTTTCTTTCTACCTTTTCTTTTCGGGTATGATTCTCTGCCGCACTGGTTGGGTCTCTAACACCGGTTAATTCTAAGGGACGCCACAGGTACCTGACTAAAAATCTGGATAATCGCCACAAATTGTAATTTAAGAAATCGGCCTGGTGCCCATGGGTTAAAAATAGGAGATTATCCGAATCTTTATATTTTAATATCAGACCTTCGTGAATTTTTAGGTTTGGAAACAGCGATACCCGTCTTTTTATACTTTCATCATAATAAGATTTTAAATTGTCATTTGCAAAGTCCTTATTGCGCTTCACATGATCATGATTCCCGTATAACATATAAAATCTTCCTGCCTTGTAGAACTTTGACATAAGCCAGAAAGCATCACTGTGTATGGATATGATCCGGTCAATTTTACGGTTCTCCCACAATTCATCCCCATCACCAAGTTCAATATAAGTAAAGTCTTTTCTGTAATAAAAATCCAAAGCTGCAAAAAACAAATTCTGATTACCTAAAAAATTATCCCCCAATTACCGTCACCTCTATGGCAGTCACTCATTAAAACTATTTTTGAGGAATCATCTATTGGTATTTGTTCGGCAGAATTGAATACTTTGTTCAGGCGTGAGTAACTAGACATTCTTTTAATCCTCCCTGCTTATACTTTATTCACCTCATTTTGTAAATTTAGAATCCTCCTGTGGGATACCTAAACCTGAGATTGGGATACCCTGCTCAATATTTGGAATATCCTGTTCAATACTTGGGATACCCTGCTCAATATTTGGAATATCCTGTTCTGTATCTGGGATATCCTGTTCTGATACAGTAGGATATGTTACAGCCCCGGTACTTTGATTATTTTCTTCGGGAAGTTCATGAAGAAAGATTCCATTTTTTTTATCAATATTTCTAACCGGTTCCTTTAAGTCTAAATACTTTCTGATAATTTCATAACTCTTAAATATTTCCTTGGTGCTTCCTATATTTATTATCCTGTGATATAACTTAGGTGCTGCATATCTTACATATTTTAATTTTGAAACCGTGTTATTATAAGTTGAGGTGGCCATATTGTATGCAGTACAATTTCGGATGTTGTTGGTTTGCATATAATCTTCAATATAAGCTGTTCTGGTTCTTGGCTGTTCGGAATGAGGCGTTGCATATACAAAGGATACCGTAGTACCTGATATGTTCAGATCACTCATAAAATAACCGGTTTTTAACATACCACCCACGAAAGCATCTAACATTTCCTTATCTTTTAAAGTTATCTGTATATCTACGGTAAGTTCGTGCGGCCATGAGAATTCACCCAGGCGGAATCCGGTAAGCCACCAATGCAGTTCCTTTCGATGGAAAAGCTCTTTCCCGTTTTTCTTTAAGGAAAAGGCTAACGGAAGATGATCTTCTTTACTGGCACAATTATAAAAGGTACCGTTAAAGACTCCGGGAATATTAAGGATTGGACCCGTTGTTGTATAAATACCGATTTCACATCCGCTGGTCATACCATACTGGCCTTTCCAAAATTCAATGAGCCATTTTTTTCCCCCGTATTTAAAATAAACAGGCTCACAATCAATAATCATGCTAAAACCCGCAGAACCCTCATCATATAACATGCAATAACCGCATTCACTCTGCCAACCATACATAATGGAATAAAAATAATCCTGAGGGGATAATAAGCAAAACCAAACGGTTTTAAATCATTATTTAAGGCATCTAAATCAAAAGGAATGTCAGGAAGGCTCGGTGGATTTGATGGGTCAGATGAATTCGGTGATTTCGGTGTATCTGGTAGATTGGGCGAATCGGGTAGTTTAGGTGTATCCGGTAGGTTAGGGAAATCGGGTAGTTTAGGCGTATCCGGTAGGTTAGGGAAATCGGGTAGTTTCGGTGTATCCGGTAAATTAGGGAAATCGGGCAGTTTAGGTTTATCCGGTAAATGGGGTGTATCCGGTAGGTTAGGAAAATCAGGCAGACCGGGCAACGGTACCTTAGGTATCTTGTGTAAACCAGGAATCAACGGTAAAATAAGTCTTTTTAAGCGTTCTATATAATCAAGGTTTTCAACACTTAAGACCATGTCTTTCTTTTTTCTCTTTTTGTAATAAAAGGCAGCCCAGATTCCGGCTCCGGAAATTACTGCAAAAGCAGATAGTAAAATAATCGGAAGAATAAATTCAGAATTTATAATAATACCCAAAGGCTGAAAAATTTTTATTAAATTACCATAATTTAGCATAAAATAACTCCTTTCATATTAGCTTATATTATAATATTCGAAAGAGCTTCTCTATGTTAAAAGAACTGTGCAAGTACATCAAAATATTAAAAATTTACTATTGTAATTTTATAATTTTAGATTATAATAATATTAGTAACTGTTATTAATATAAAAGTAAATACTCTTAATTCATAAACTATAAAAATATAAGGAGGCTTAAATTATGAGTAAGATCATTGTTATTGGTGCTAATCATGCAGGAACTGCAGCACTTAATACAATCCTCGACAATTATAAAGGTCATGAGGTAATTGCTTTTGATGCTAATAATAATATCAGCTTTTTAGGATGTGGAATGGCACTTTGGATAGGAAAGCAGATAAGCGGTCCGGAAGGTTTATTTTATTCCACCAAAGAAAAACTGGAGGAAAAAGGTGCAAGAATTTATATGGAGACCCCGGTTGATTCTATTGATTACGATAGAAAATGTGTTTATGCAACCGGTAAAGACGGTACAAAATATGAGGAAACTTATGATAAGCTCATACTTGCCACCGGCTCGGTCCCTATTATACCTAATGTAGAAGGAAAAGATTTAGATAATGTTCAGATGGTTAAGCTATATCAGAATGCTCAGGATGTAATTGAGAAATTAAAAGATGACACCATACAAAATGTAGTTGTGGTAGGTGCAGGTTATATTGGTGTAGAACTTGCAGAGGCTTTTAAACGGTGCGGAAAGTCTGTTACCGTCATAGATTGTGTAGATACCTGCCTTGCAGGTTATTATGATCCGGAATTTACAGATGGTATGAAAAAGAATCTGGAGAAAAACGGAGTACATTTAGCTTTTGGGGAAACAGTGCAAAAGCTTTTAGGCAATAAAAAAGTAGAGATGGTAATAACAGATAAAAGCAGTTATAAAGCGGATATGGTCATTCTTGCAATAGGCTTCAGGCCGAATAATAAGTTGGGAGAGGGTAAAATTGATACATTTCGCAATGGTGCCTTTATTGTAGATAAACACCAGCAGACGAGCATTCCTGATGTTTATGCAATTGGAGATTGTGCCACGGTTTACGATAATTCCATAAATGATTTTAATTATATTGCTCTTGCATCCAATGCAGTACGTTCCGGTATCGTAGCTGCTCATAACTGCTGCGGTAATCCAATAGAATCAGCGGGGTACAAGGTTCAAACGGTATCAGTATCTGGGGATATAATATGTTATCAACCGGGCTGACTTTAACGAAAGCAAAGAAATTAGGAATCAATGCTGTGGCAACGGATTTTGAAGATTTGCAGAAGCCTGCATTTATTGAAAAAAACAACACGGTAAAAATCAGAATCGTTTATGATGCAGATTCCAGAGTAGTATTAGGAGCACAGATGGCTTCCGGGTATGATATATCCATGGGACTTCATATGTTTTCTCTGGCAATTCAGGAGAAAGTCACTATCGACAAATTAAAGCTGCTTGATCTTTTCTTCCTGCCGCATTTCAATCAGCCTTACAGCTATATAGCTATGGCAGCTCTAAAGGCTGAATAATTACAAAAAATAAGAGGTGTTAAAAATAATTCTTTTGAGTTATTTTTAACACCTCTTATTTTTAGTTATTATTCGTTATTAGAAGGTTTTTCCGGTAACTTCTTCTCAAACCATTGAATAAACATAACTAAAAATGTAATTAAAAGGATTACGGCAAATATACCGAACATTCCCTGCCACATAATACCTAGGGATAACATAAAATTTTCAAGCATAAGATAACTCCTTTCCGGATAAGTTTCCATTAAAAGTTATGAATCATACATAGCTTATATTGCGGAAATAATGTTACGTAGTTTAATTTTATTATAAAAGTCTGCTTACAAGGCTAATGATAATACCGCCGGCTACAACGGATGCAATCTGTCCTGAAACGTTAGCACCGATAGCATGCATTAATATATGGTTCGTAGGATCTTCTTTAATTGCTAATTTCTGAACTACACGTGCAGACATAGGGAATGCGGATATTCCGGCTGCTCCAATCATAGGATTAATCTTATTTTTACGGAACAGATTAATGATTTTAGCAAATACTACACCACCAATGGTATCAAAGATAAATGCTACAAGTCCAAGCCCCATGATTAAAAGAGTTTGCCAGGTTACAAAAGCGTCTGCTTTCATACTGAAAGAAATGGTAATACCTAATAATAAGGTAATCAGGTTAGCTAAGGAATCCTGAGCTGTTTCAGATAAGCTGTTTAATACACCGCATTCACGAAGCAGGTTACCAAACATTAAGAAACCAACTAAAGCTACTGACATAGGTGCAACGAAACCGGCGATTACAGTAACCATAATCGGGAATATGATTTTAATTCTCTTGGATACGGAAACCGGATTGTATGGCATACGGATTAAACGTTCTTTTCTGGTAGTAACTAATTTGATGGCAACCGGCTGAACCAATGGAACCAATGCCATGTAGGAATATGCCGCTACTGCGATGGCACCAATGTATTTTGAATTCATAATTTGGGATACTAATATAGAAGTAGGACCATCTGCTGCACCGATAATACCGATAGAAGCAGCATCAGCTAAATCAAAACCTAATAAAGTTGCAACAGATAAGGTAAAGAAGATACCAAATTGTGCTGCCGCACCAAATAATAACATAATAGGATTTGAAAGAAGCGGACCAAAATCAATCATAGCGCCGATACCAATAAATAATAAGATTGGCAGAGCTTCGGATGCCTCAATACCTACATTAAAAAGCCATTGAATAATACCTTGTGTTTCTCCAATACCGCTTAAGGTCTGATTTAAAACACCAGATAACGGTAAGTTGACAAGAATAGCACCAAATCCCATAGGCAATAACAAAGATGGTTCATATCCTTTTTCAATTGCCAGATAAATTAGAATTATGCCTACTGCATACATAATTAATTGTGGGATTGTAACAGATGAAATTCCCGATAATAAAAAATCCATAGCAAGTTCTCCCTTCGTGCTTGTACAATTTAGAGATATAGGTTCTTAGCATTAAAAAACCCGTATCCTATTATAAGGATACAGGTATTTGTCATTAAATTAAATCCGAATAATCTATCCGGATTTACATTCATAAACTGCAAAACATGTCAAATAATGCAAAGCTATGATGACTATGCGCCTATACCTAATTACAAATAAAGTACCATAAAATATAAAAGAAGTCAATATAAATGAAGGAAAACAAGCGTCTATTATTAAAAGAATTCCTCATTTGTTACAAATTATTAAACTTTATGATATAATAAAAATAATAATCAAAGGAGAAGTAGAAATGGGTAAACTTTATGAATTTAGTGCCGAAATTAAAAAAGTACCTGACATAGACGGTGCATATGTGGAAATACCTTTCGACGTAAAAAAAGAATTTGGAAAAGGCAGAGTTCCGGTTTCGGCGACATTTGATGGTGAGCCATATGATGGCAGCTTAGTAAGAATGAATACTCCGGGGCACATTATCGGAATCAGAAAAGATATTCGGCAGAAAATCGGAAAACAACCGGGAGATACCATAGTAGTTACTATTATGGAAAGGGAAAAAAACAGAGAAAGCGATAAAAATAAAGAAAGTGATAAATAATTAGTTTGGTATAATAGTAAATAAAAAATAATAATGGACAGTTAATTACTATAAAGGTAACTTTTATAAATGTTAAGTAAAGGAGATTCATGATTAGAGATACATTTGAAAAATTGAAACAGAAAGCAGATATTAGGCAGAATTTAATACAATTACGTTCTGAGCTGAAAGAAGGCCATAACAAAACTGCACTTCTTTATCAAATTGGTACGGATTATGATATTTTTGAGGATTTTTTAAAACATGAAGATGCAAAGGTAAGAAAAAATACAGCATTGATAATGGGAGAGTTAGGAATACCTGCTTTCCTGGATAAATTAATAGAGGCTTATCGGAGCGAAACACAGCTGTTTGTCAGGAGCTCTTACTTAACTGCTTTGAAAGGATTTAATTATCAAAAATTGATTCCTGAATTGAAAGAGAAACTTTCTGTATTAAGCGTTATGAATCAGGATGAGACAAATAAAAAACATATAAACGAGGAAATAAGAACTTTATCCGAACTAATCATATCAGCGGAAGGTATAAAACAGCATATTTTTACCGGATTTCAGGTACCGTCCCGATTGGTGCTTCTGACGAACCGTAACTTTATCAAAATTACAATGGATCAGATAAAGGATGAAGGTGCAAAAGAATTTAATGCGGGTGTTATAGTAAAAACCAAGGATATAAATACCATATTACCAATAAGAACTTACAGTGAATTATTATTTATGCAGGATGACTTAAAAACCTGCAGCAGTGATATTAGTAAAGCGGCAGAATCTATTGCAAAAAGTAAGTTATTAGAATTTATGAAAGCAAGGCATGAGGGAGGTGCACCATATTATTTTCGAATCGAACTAAAAAGTAAAGCAGATTTGGACAAGAAAAGTGCTTTCGCAAAAAAACTTGGTGTTGAAATAGAAAGGTTAACCGGCAGACAGCTGATCAACAGCACTTCCAACTACGAGTTTGAAATTAGACTGATTGAAAATAAAGAAGGTAACTATAACATATTGTTAAAACTATATACTTTAAAAGATGAAAGATTTTCTTACCGAAAAAATGCAATCGCAACAAGTATACAGCCCGTGAATGCTGCCCTCATTGCTGCTTTGGCGAAAGATTATCTTATGGAGGGAGCACAGATTCTGGACCCATTCTGCGGGGTTGGGACCATGTTAATTGAAAGGCATAAATTAGTACGGGCTAATACGATTTATGGTCTTGATATTTATAGCAATGCTATTGAAAAAGCCAAGGAGAATGCGAAAGCAGCACATGCTATAATACATTACATCAACCGGGATTTCTTTGACTTTAAACATGAATATCTTTTTGATGAAATTTTCACGGATATGCCGAGAATTATGGGGCATAAAGAAGAACGGGAGATTTTTGAGTTATACCGCAGATTTTTTCAAAAAGCAAAAGTACAATTAAAAAAGAATGGTATCATGGTTTTATATTCCCATAATCCCGAATATATGAAAAAGCTTTTAAATCCAAGAGAATACCGCCTGGAACAGGAGTATGAGATTTCTAAGAAAGAAAAGGCTTATTTATATATTATACGTTCAATTTGAGCAGGACCGGTTTTAGCTATTATGTCTAAACAAAATATTATCAGCGTATTGGGCCTGTCATAGCTGAAACAATTCAACGCTTAATTGAATAGAAATATATGCAAAAAAATGGAGTATTATTTGATAAATAGTATTCCATTTATTTACTTTTTGTATTGACTTTTCCAGCTTTATATAGTATTATGTATATTATATTTTAGATGTCTTTATAGATTTCACATATTTTTGTAAATCTTTAACCCGTTTAAAGATTTACAAAAATATGTGATTTTTTATTTGCAGGCAAAATATAAAAAAATTAAGGAGGTATCTTTATGAATAAAGGTACGGTAAAATGGTTTAATGAACAAAAAGGATTTGGATTTATTACAAACGATAACGGTGGAGAAGATGTTTTTGTACATTTTTCAGGAATAGTATCAAAAGGATTTAAAACACTTAAAGAAGGACAAAAAGTAACATTTGATATTACACGTGGTGAACGTGGTATGCAGGCAACTAATGTTGATATAGCATAATTCCAAAAGTATAGTAATAATGTAATAATGAATTTATAAGACTGACGGTTATAAAAGTATCCTTATTTTTTATAATTGCCGGTCTTTTTCTATTTAACAGGAAAGTCCTCCGCACTTCCCTATTAAATAAAAAGTACTATCATACGGGAAGCGCACCTTGCGGAAAGGAAGGATATTGCTACGGGGTCCCGCGCTGGCGCGAAAGTGTCAGCCCGCTGTCACTTCGTTCTATAGAAATTTCTAAAAAAATGATATTAAAGTCGATATAAAAGAACATTGTAAACTGGAATAACTATGATATAATTAGAAAGAATAGGTACAATTTTGCAAAAATATTAAGAAGGGCAGGTTCTATTGTGGCAAAAATTGTCGAATTGAATATGGAAAATGAAGAGGAACTGTGTGAGGTTGCCAAAGCGTTATCCTCTCCGGTACGTATAGAAATATTAAAGCTATTATATCATGAGGGGTTAATCATAAATGAAATTGCCAAAAAACTCAATATACCTGCATCCAGTGCAGCGCTTCATGTAAAAGTACTAGAAAAGGCCAATCTGATAAGACTGGAAGAACAGCCTGGAACAAGAGGTTCCATGAAATTATGCAACCGAAAAAGGGATTTTGTTAACATCAGCTTAATAGCCAGAAATTATAATATTAATGAAACTGCCAGTGTGGAAATGCCTATTGGTGCTTTTTCCGAATGCAATGTAATACCGACCTGCGGACTTGCAGATGAAGAAAAAATTATAGGAATGGAAGATACGGAATATTGTTTTTATCTGCCGGAGCGTATACATGCACAGATTATATGGAGCTCAGGAGGATATTTGGAGTATCGGTTTCCAAACCTGGTACCTAAGGGCAGGCTCCCTAGAAAAATCATCTTATCCATGGAGATCTGTTCGGAAGCCCCAAGTTACAGAGAGGATTGGAAATCCGATATAACAGTTTGGATAAACGGATTGGAATGCGGTACGTGGACAAGTCCCGGGGATTTTGGGGCCAGGAGGGGACGTCTGAATCCTGTTACCTGGGAATCAGGCAATACGCAGCATGGATTGTTAATGACTTGGGAAATTAATCAGGAAGGCTCTTATATAAATGAAAAGAAAGCGGAAGATCGTAAAATAAGCGAACTTGAGATTATGAACCAATCGTCTGTTACCGTGAGAATCGGAAATAAACCGGAGGCAAGATATGTGGGCGGTTTTAATCTATTCGGTAGAAAATACGGAGATTATGCACAGGATATAATACTGAATGTTGAGTATTGTTAAATAAGCATATAATTCCGGTTTTATCACTAATTATATTAATTTTATTATTTGTTATTATGAAAATGAAAGACGTACATTATCAGTGATGATTTGTACGTCTTATTTTATTGTTTGCGATAGCAAAGTAAGAATTAGCAAGCTTGCTTGCAATAAATGCACACGAACCGATGAAACTTTCAAAGTGTATTTCTTCCGGTTTGCTGAGTAATCCGCTCGGGCGGGAAAGTGTTAGTGAACTGATATTTATCCCGGGTAATATTGAGGTACTTTAACTGCCTAAGAATTAATCTAAAGAGAATTAAACAAAAAATCTGTAAAAAACAAATTTCCATAATTTAGAATAACATAAATAATGTTTAAATACTGCGATTCGTTATATAAAATAGTTAAAATAATACAAATAATATTTGACATTTTATGTAATATGACTTAAGATATGAATTAAGGAACAATAAAAATGTTAAAATATTAATTTTGTTCCCAAAAAAAGACCATGATTCAACAATATTTATGTTATAAACAGAAAATACGCGTGCCGGCATAAAGTGTATTATTAAGGGGGATGTTTAGTAGGAACAAAAATATTGTTGTATCAAATTTCAAAGGGAGGTATTTTAATGAAGAAAAAATTGTTATGTGTATTAACAGCAGTAAGTCTTATCGCCTTTTCTTTCACTGGGTGTTCCGGTGGTAAAACCGACAGTACGGCGAATACCGATGGTGCAAAAAATCAAAGTACCGTTACTGATACCAAAGAAGGTTCATCTGATGCGGCAACCGTGGATGTTAATGAAGACGGAACCGTAAACAATCCGGAGAATGTTAAAGTAGATGAAGGTAAATTAGTATTCTGGTCACTATTCAGCGGCGGTGACGGAAGTTTCATGGATTCCATTATATCTGATTATAATAAAACCAATCCGGCTATGGGCGTACAATCGATTATGCTGGTATGGGGAGACTATTATACTAAACTTCAGACTGCCGTAGCAGCCAAGAAAGGTCCGGATATCGGTGTTTCCCATGTTTCAAAACTTCCTGAACTGGTTGAACAGGGCGTTGTAATCCCAATTGATGATTATGCTAAGGAAATCGGAGTTGACTGGAGCCAATATGCAGATTCATCGAAAGAAAGTGTAACATTTGATGGTTCTACCTATGCTATGCCGTTGGATACCCATGCAGAAATCTTATATTTTAATAAAGATATATTAGATAAAGCAGGAGTTGCGCTTAATTCAAATAACCAGCTTGATATTGCAAGTGCGGATGACTTATATGCAATTCTTGATAAAATAAAAGGTGTTCTTCCGGAAGGTGCTTCACCGATAGCAATGACTAATTCCGGCGATGATCCTTACCGTTTATGGTGGGCAACTTATTTCCAAATGGGCGGAACGGCTCTTGTTAACGAAGAGGGAACGGAAGTGACCATGAATAAAGACATCGCAGTAAAAGCTGCTGATTTTGTTAAAGGCTTATTTGATAAAGGATATATCAGTCAGGGGATAGACGATCATCAGAAATTCTTCCAGGGCGGCCAGGCAGGACTTTTCATCGGCGGTACCTGGGCTGTCGGAGCATTTGAACAGACCGAAAACTTACATTTCGGTGCGCAGGCATTTCCTCAGCTTTTTGATAATAGTGCGTGTTGGGCTGATTCCCATACTTTGATTATTCCTTTTAATAAAGACAGAACGGAAGAAGAAACAAAAGCTGCTGTGGAATTTATTAATTATGTATCCTCCAAAGGTGCAGCAACCTGGGCTAAATCCGGGCAGATACCGGCAAATAAATCCGTATTGGAGAGCCAGGAGTATCTGTCCCTGGATTACAGGAGTGGTTACAAGAGTGCATTGGAAACTGCGATTTTACCATCAAAGAATCCTAATTTCTATTCAATGAAAGATGCAATGATTACTAACCTTAATACTATCTGGACTGGACAGACAGATACTGCTGCTGCAATTGATAGTTTATATGGTGAATTAGAATCGAATTTGAATTAATTGTAGTATAAAAAATAAAAGAGGCTGTTGTAAAACTTGATTCGGAATCTTGTTTTAGAAAGAGGGTGGGTTTTACCACAGCCCTTTCATCATAATTACAGTTACGAGAATATCAGGAGGTAAAAGCATGGGCAGCAGAGCTAAGAAAATCAGAAAAGCACTGGTAGCAGCCGGGTTTATATTGCCGTTTCTTGTTTTTTATACGATATTTACCATTTGGCCGATGATACAGGGAGTATATGTTAGTCTTCATAAATGGGGACTTATGGGGAAGATAAGATTTGTTGGATTAGATAATTATACCAAGTTTTTACATGATAAATATTTTTGGGGAGCTTTACGTAATACAACTGTATTTGCTTTAATAACCGTACCCGCATTAATTATATGTGCAATAACATTAGCTTTACTTGCGAATAGAGTCAGTAAGTTACGGAAATTATTTCGAATCTGTTATTATCTGCCTAACGTATTGTCTGTTTCAGTCGCTTCCTTTACGGCTATTTACATGTTTGCACCTTACCGTGGATTTATAAATAGCTTTTTACATAGTATCGGAGTATTAAGTCCGGCTGTAGAACTGCAGTGGCTGCAGGATAATCATCTTGCCTGGGCAACCATATCAGCCATGACGATCTGGTGGACGGTGGGATTTAGTATGATGATATATCTTTCTGCATTACAGGATATACCGGATCAGCTTTACGAAGCGGCAGACATTGACGGTGCTTCCAAAAGAGTTCAGTTATTTACTATTGTTCTGCCTTTGTTAAAACCAACCACTTACCTTGTATTATTATTGCAGGTTATTGCCTGCTTTAAAGTATTCGGGCAGATTTATATGATCACCGGAGGCGGTCCGGGAACCAATACCAGACCTTTGATCCAATATATTTATGAGACGGCATTTGAAAAAAATGATATGGGATATTCTTCTGCAATTTCCTATGTACTGTTTCTTATTTTAGTAGTTTTATCATTAATTCAGCTGAAAATTCAAGGTAAGGGGGAGAAAGCATGAACAAGAAATTTAAGTTAGGTAAATTCATTCTGACAGCTCTTTCTGTCCTAATCGCATTAATTTTTGTAACACCTGTTATTTGGTCTTTAGCGGTTTCGTTTCAAAGAGAAGGAAAACAAATTAAGAATATATGGGACTGGTTTAAACCCCCTTATACAATAGAAAATTACCCCAGTATCATTTTCCATAGTGATGTGCCAACCTGGATGTTTAACAGTTTATTTATTTCGGTGTTATCCACAATCCTGGTAGTACTTTTATCAGCCTTAGCAGCTTATGCCATAGCTAAAATAGATATGAAAGGAAAAGGGCTGATCTATGTTTATTTCCTGTTAGGTTTGATGGTCCCGGGTGAGGCAACGATTGTTCCGCTGTTTATTACAGCCAATAAACTGAATTTAATCGATACTTATCCAGGTCTTATATTTCCGACCATAGCGGGATCAATGAATTTGATTATTTTGATAACCTTTTTCAGGGGAATTCCCAATGAATTATTGGAATCGGTAAGGATAGACGGCGGTGGAGAATTGACCATATTCACCAGGATTGTGCTTCCTTTATCCAAAGTAGTTTTAGTTACAGTCGCTATATTTGCATTTGTAGGAAGCTGGAATAATTATCTATGGCCCTTACTCTGTTCCATGAGCAGTGAAAAGTTCACTCTTCCGATCGGTATTCCCACCTTTGCCGGAACATATACCGTGGATTATGTCCGGCCAATGACCGCTAATATGGTAGCTTCCCTGCCTGCGATTATCCTTTTCATACTGTTTGAAAAACAGATAGTAACCGGTATCACCATGACAGGAGTAAAAGGGTGATGGAGGGAGAAAAGAAATATAGTGCAGAGATGGATCTGTTTAAGGGTATCTTAGTGCTGCTAATGATATTTGCACACTGCATCCAGTTTTTTGGTGAGGAAGAAAAAATTTATCAGGGAAACATAGTGAATTATATAAATCTGACAACATTTCCGGGATTTTTATTTGCCTATGGTTTTGTATGCTATCGTGCTTACTTTGCGAAACATTTTCAGATAGTATGGAAAAAGATGTTAGTCAATGCTTTAAGGACTTTATTTGCATTTTACTTATCCAGCATTGCTTATTTTGCTTTTGTAGAAGATAAGATATTCCGGATGGATTTAATCAGGGATGTTATAAGCATCAGGCAGTTTGGAGGCTGGTCGGAATTTTTGGTTTCTTTTTCTGCTGTGATCATAATAGGTTTAGTTATGTTTCCCGTGTTTAATCGGCTGAATTACTATGGCTTTATGGTAATTGCCGTAATCAGTCTGGCGGCATGTTTTATACCGTACCATAAAATAACCATTCCTCAGGCAGCATTATTTCTAGGTTCCTATGATTATATTACATTCCCGGTCATACAGTATCTGGTCTATTTTGCAGCAGGAATAGTAATTAGTAAATATGGATTGAAGTTTAATAAGTACCTTTTTGCAGGAACCTTTCTTATAAGTTTACCTACGGTTGTTTATTTCATTCGTAAACAAATGATGCCGGAACGGTTCCCGCCGTCCGTACTTTATGTTATAGGCGGAGCATTTTTTATTTATTTTTATTATGTACTTTGCTGTTTTGCTGTTAAGAAAATTGGAAAATCCAAAATGCCCTTATATAGTATAAATTATGTAAAAAAAGTCGGAACTAATTCTTTATTTTACCTTTTAATAAGTAATATTTTTATTTTTAGTTTTAAAGGTTCCGCCTTTTGGTATAAAGATTTTCGTTTTGCATTAGGGTTTTACGTATTTTTATTATTTGTACTTAATTACATTGTATATCTTATTTATAAAAATAAAAACAGTTCTTACCATATAAATAATTGATAAATTTTAGAACATTACATAATACACAGGGGTGATTGCGAAACAAGTGTTTTTGTATTTATATACTTTATAATTAATACGATTTCAGAACGGTGTCTAGTCCGCAATACCGCAGAAGTTTTGGATTTCTATTAATTATATGGCAGATTTGGAATTCGTAATTCCCTGATACAATATATAATAGTGGAGGAAATACATGAGAAGTTACATAAAAAATTATCCAAGGCCCCAATTTGTACGCGACAGCTGGGTGAATTTAAATGGATCCTGGGATTTTGCATTTGATGATAAAAATTGCGGAGAAGATGAAAAATGGTATATGGAATTTAAGCCGGATACAAAAATTCAGGTTCCATTTACTTATGAGACGAAGTTAAGCGGTATTCAGGATGAAAAGAAGCATGAAAATATTTGGTATAAAAGAATAATATCGTTAAGTGAAAAGGAGCTTTTAAGTAATAAGATAATGCTTCATTTTGAAGGCAGTGATTACATTACCAAGGTCTGGGTCAATGGTTCTTTTGCAGGTGTGCATACCGGAGGATATGTAAGATTCACTTTTGATATTACAAAGTTTGTAACTCCTGGTGAAAATACCGTAGTTGTTAAGGCTGAAGACACCTTTGACAGGCAGCAGCCAAGGGGAAAACAACGCTGGATGCCGGATAATTTCGGCTGCTGGTACGTGCAGACAACCGGTATCTGGAAGACCGTATGGCTAGAATATGTACCTAAAGTCTCTCTTACTAAAGTCAAAATGACTCCATTGCTCACGGAGGGTTTATTGGATCTTGAATTTGAAGTAAATACGTTAGAGTTCAAACCGGATTTGTTATTAGAAGTAACCATCTCCTTTGGGGAAAATTTAATAAACAGAGAATTGTTATCTGTATTAGATAAAAATGTATTAACTAAAATAAATGTTTATTCCAAAACATTTGATTGGGGAATTAAAACCTGGTCTCCGGATCATCCGGATCTTTATGATATCTGTTTCCGTTTGATTCAAAATGGCGAAGTTTTAGATGAAGTAGCTTCCTATTTTGGAATGAGGGAAATACGTATTGAAAATACCAATATCTTATTAAATGGGGAACCATTATACCAGCGTCTTATATTAGATCAGGGTTATTGGAAAGATTCCCATTTAACCCCTCCTGATGAAGAGGCTCTCATAGAAGATATTGATAAAATACACCAGCTTGGCTATAACGGATTAAGAAAACATCAGAAAGTGGAAGATGAGAGATTTTTATATTGGTGTGATGTAAAAGGTATGCTGGTATGGAGTGAAGTACCTGCCAGTTATCAGTTCTCAGACTATGCAATACATCAGTTTACAAAAGAATGGATGGATATTGTAGTACAAAATTATAATCACCCATGTATCATAACCTGGACACCATTTAATGAATCCTGGGGTATTCCTCAGGTAGAAGTAAATACCATGCATCAGCATTTTACGGAGGCTATTTATTATCTAACGAAATCAATTGATAAATTCCGTCCGGTTATAGTAAACGACGGTTGGGAGCACACTATTTCCGATATTATTACCCTTCATGATTACGAAGAAGAAGGAGAGGTATTCTATAACCGGTATATAAATCATAAAGAAGCTATTCTTTCAACGGAAATCTATCACAGCAGGCATAAATCGGCTATGGCAAATGGTTATGAATATAAAGGACAGCCTATCATCATTAGCGAGTATGGCGGAATTGCATTTAATAATGATGACAGTGGTTGGGGTTATGGAAACAAAGTGAATACGGAAGAAGATTTTATCCGCAGATTTGATAACATTACAACAGCACTGAAACGGGTTCCCTTTATATGTGGTTACTGCTATACACAAGTTTCTGATGTGCAGCAGGAAATAAACGGATTGATGGATATGGACAGGAATTTTAAAGTTAATCCGGATGAAATCAGAAAGGTCAATTTAAAGAAATAAAAATAATATAGATATAATACTGTTTTTATTAAAATATTAAAGTCTATACATTACTATTATCTTCCGTACTCCCTTTAAGCAGAGAAAATGTTTCCACAATATCTGCCTAAAGGGAGGATTTTTATAATATTGGATTGACAGTTTTGGTATAATAGGTTAAGGAAGATACTTATCCAAATATATTTTGCGTTTATTAAATACTATTAAGATAGCCAAATCGTGCGTCCCAACTGCTTATTATTTCAGATTTTAATTTATTAAATATTTGATTGTTGGATTTTGGTACACATAGTTTTAATATAAAAGCAATTGGTTTCTATGAATATAGCTAATATTATATAAGTGTTATTAGATTAAATTAAATTCGCTAATAATCTATAAATGTAATTTGTTACAGTGCAATAATTTTTATAATAATAAATGAAATTAATAATGTCTAATTAATAAAAAAATAGTCAAGAAAAAAATACAGAAAAGAGAATGGAGAATTTAGATGCTGAAGATTGGTTCCCATGTCGGAATGAGCGGAAAAGAAATGCTACTTGGTTCTGCCAAGGAAGCAGATAGTTATGGCGCAAATACATTTATGATTTATACCGGTGCACCACAGAATACAAGACGTAAGAAAATAGAAGACTTAAATATTCATGCCGGATTGGAATATATGAAAGAATATGGAATTTCGGATATTATCATACATGCACCTTATATCATTAATTTAGGAAATTCGGTTAAGGATGACACTTTTTCTCTTGCGACTGAATTTCTGGCTTCAGAATTAAAAAGGGCAGAAGCTTTAAACAGCAGTTGTATGGTACTCCATCCAGGGTCCCATGTAGGAGAAGGGGCAGAGGTTGGAACGGCTCAAATTATAAAGGGAATTAATGAAGTCCTGGACCAAGATACAAAAGTTAATATTGCTCTGGAAACCATGGCAGGCAAAGGCAGCGAGGTTGGTAAAAGCTTTGAAGAAATTGCCCGCATTTATGATGGTGTAAAATATAATGATAAATTGCGTGTTTGTTTTGACACCTGTCATACTTTTGATTCGGGTTATGATATTGTTCAGAACTTTGATGGGGTTATTGAAGAATTTGATAAATTAATAGGTAAAGATCAAATTGCCGTTTTTCATATCAATGATAGTAAAAATACTCTTGGATCAAAAAAGGACCGCCATGAAAATATAGGTATGGGTCAAATCGGTTTTGATGCCCTGAATTATATTGTGCATCATAAAGAATTTGAAGAAATACCTAAAATATTGGAGACTCCCTATGTAACTAATCCGGACAATATGAAAAAATCCTTTCCTCCTTATAAGTTAGAAATTGATATGTTTAAAAAGAAAGAATATAACCCCAATTTAATTAAGGATATATTAGACACATATAGATGATTATGGTAATTAAATTAGGGTATAATCTTAAATAACAATATATTGTAAAAGCATAACTTTGAGACTAACCATTTATTAATGGTAATGGAGATTTAATTAAACAAAAGAAAATAATTAAATTATTTAAAAAATATAAAAATAGGTGTTGACAAAAATGTCGTAAAATGTTATCCTATGTTTCCGTCCTTAAGAATAGGACAAAATAGTCAGATAATAAAATGAATATTTTGTTATTGACAAACAATTTATAAAGTGTTATATTTGTAAAACTGCATCATAAGTATAAAAAAAGTCTTGCAGTAAAAACAATAAGAAATAAGAAAAAAGTTGTTGACAAAAGTATGACAACATGATAATATTTACTTCCTTGCTAAAACAATAGCAAGAAATATTCAGAAAATAAAAGAAATAAATTGTTGTTGACAAACAATTCTGGATATGTTATAGTAGATAAGCGCTCGAAAAACAGAGAAACAAATCCATAAGGGAATAACCTTTGGTAGTAATCTGAAGAGCGATGAACTTTGATAACTGAACAGTGAAACAACCCTGAAAATTCTAATAAAATTTTCATGATGATTTTATCATCAAAGAACGGTATCAATTGTGTAAATGATTGGTACAACCTAAAAACAGTAAAATGAAACTTCGGTTCTAAGGAAGCGAATGTTTCACGGAAATTAACGATTGTTTGAATCTTAGATTTAAAACAGCCAATGTTAATTCTGAAAAGATTAAACAACTTAATTAAGTTGTTTTGTTTGCAGTCACAACCACAGCTCACGACAACGTCGTTCGCTACCGTGGCCGTGACCTTGTAAAACGAAGCAGCCGAACATATCCGAAAGCAAGCTTTCGATATGCCCGTCAGTTCGTTAGCAAACAAAACCTAACACTTAAATTTGAGAGTTTGATCCTGGCTCAGGATGAACGCTGGCGGCGTGCTTAACACATGCAAGTCGAACGAAGCACTTTAGCGGATCCCCTCGGGGTGAAGCTAAAGTGACTGAGTGGCGGACGGGTGAGTAACGCGTGGGTAACCTGCCTTATACAGGGGGATAACAGTTGGAAACGACTGCTAATACCGCATAAGCGCACAGCTTCGCATGGAGCAGTGCGAAAAGATTTATCGGTATAAGATGGACCCGCGTCTGATTAGCTGGTTGGTGAGGTAACGGCTCACCAAGGCGACGATCAGTAGCCGGCTTGAGAGAGTGAACGGCCACATTGGGACTGAGACACGGCCCAAACTCCTACGGGAGGCAGCAGTGGGGAATATTGCACAATGGGGGAAACCCTGATGCAGCGACGCCGCGTGAGTGAAGAAGTATTTCGGTATGTAAAGCTCTATCAGCAGGGACGATAATGACGGTACCTGACTAAGAAGCCCCGGCTAACTACGTGCCAGCAGCCGCGGTAATACGTAGGGGGCAAGCGTTATCCGGATTTACTGGGTGTAAAGGGAGCGTAGACGGTTATGTAAGTCAGATGTGAAAGCCCAGGGCTCAACCCTGGGACTGCATTTGAAACTATGTAACTGGAGTGCAGGAGAGGTAAGTGGAATTCCTAGTGTAGCGGTGAAATGCGTAGATATTAGGAGGAACACCAGTGGCGAAGGCGGCTTACTGGACTGTAACTGACGTTGAGGCTCGAAAGCGTGGGGAGCAAACAGGATTAGATACCCTGGTAGTCCACGCCGTAAACGATGAATACTAGGTGTTGGGGCCCAAAAGGGCTTCGGTGCCGTCGCAAACGCATTAAGTATTCCACCTGGGGAGTACGTTCGCAAGAATGAAACTCAAAGGAATTGACGGGGACCCGCACAAGCGGTGGAGCATGTGGTTTAATTCGAAGCAACGCGAAGAACCTTACCAGGTCTTGACATCCCTCTGACAGCCGAGTAACGTCGGTCTTCCTTCGGGACAGAGGAGACAGGTGGTGCATGGTTGTCGTCAGCTCGTGTCGTGAGATGTTGGGTTAAGTCCCGCAACGAGCGTAACCCCTATCTTTAGTAGCCAGCGGTTCGGCCGGGCACTCTAGAGAGACTGCCAGGGATAACCTGGAGGAAGGCGGGGATGACGTCAAATCATCATGCCCCTTATGATCTGGGCTACACACGTGCTACAATGGTGACTACAAAGGGAAGCGAAGCTGTGAAGTGGAGCAAATCCCAAAAAGGTCATCTCAGTTCGGATTGTAGTCTGCAACTCGACTACATGAAGCTGGAATCGCTAGTAATCGCGAATCAGAATGTCGTGGTGAATACGTTCCCGGGTCTTGTACACACCGCCCGTCACACCATGGGAGTTGGATATGCCCGAAGTCAGTGACCCAACCCTTATCAGTAAGCATGACGTCGTGATAATTGAACGAATGAAATGAGTTCAATTATATTCGAAAAAAGAATACGATGCCAAGAGGAATGTAACATACTAAGAGGTATGTAACGTACCAGGAAGCATGATAGATGCTGAGTGGCAAAGAAATACGAAGTCAGTCGTGCTTAGTGATAAGGGAGGGAGCTGCCGAAGGTGGAGCCAATGACTGGGGTGAAGTCGTAACAAGGTAGCCGTATCGGAAGGTGCGGCTGGATCACCTCCTTTCTAAGGAATTGGAGTAAGGGTTGTTTTACTGTTGAGTTATTAAGGATTTTGTGTCATTAATCAGTCGTACATGGAATAATCTGCAAGTTGACTTACGGTATGTGAGTTGATATAATCGTAGATCCGTGACTGGTGTGTCAAAGTGAATGTTATTAATATGTTAATTTAAAATAAATAAGTTGGTAAAAACTACAAGTTGACTTTATGAATTTAATTTGATAAGATAATAACCCGACGTTGACATGAATGAATTTAATAAAGAAAATTTCCGGTGGTGATGCGCTTATGGGACACACCCGTTCCCATCCCGAACACGATGGTTAAGACGTAAGCGGCCGATGGTACTATACTGGAGACGGTATGGGAGAGTAGGTGGCTGCCGGATTATAAAAAATAAGTCACTGTTTCGTTAATGTTGCAGAAATATAAGAACAGCATTATTTAATTAAAAACATTGTTTGATTAGCGAAACAGATAAATAAGTAAAATTAAATAGAATAGCTTATAGCTCAGTGGAAGAGCGCCTGGCAACAGGAGGCATGAGTTCAATTCTCATTAAACTACTTGTTTCTTATCATAAGAAGATATTCGATTATAACTATATAATCCAATCTCATCTTTCAAAAGAAACGAAACCCAGTAATGGGAATAGATTGTACCTTGAAAACTACACATTAAATTGATTTATAATCGAAAGATTATGAGACAAGACATCTAAAAATATTTAAACCAAAGACCAACGAATCTGTCACGCTAGGCAGAGACGTAACAGGTCAAGCTAATAAGAGCGCAGGGTGGATGCCTTGGCACTAAGAGCCGATGAAAGACGTGATAAGCTGCGATAAGCTGCGGTGAGGAGCAAATATCCTTTGACCCGCAGATTTCTGAATGGGGAAACCTGGCGGAGTATTCCTCCGTTACTATTAAGTGAATCCATAGCTTAATAGAGGGAACCCGGGGAACTGAAACATCTAAGTACCCGGAGGAAAAGAAAGAAAACTCGATTTCCAAAGTAGCGGCGAGCGAAATGGAAACAGCCTAAACCGAAGAATTTATTCTTCGGGGTTATGGACCGCAACAAGTGAGTCGTACGGTAGCAGAATGGTTTTGGGAAAGCCAGCCAGAGAGAGTGAAAGCCTCGTAAGCGAAACCGGAAGACAGCGAGCGGGATCCGAAGTACCACGAGACACGAGAAACCTTGTGGGAAGTCGGGGGGACCACCCCCCAAGGCTAAATACTACTTAGTGACCGATAGTGCATAGTACTGTGAAGGAAAGGTGAAAAGAACCCCGGGAGGGGAGTGAAAGAGAACCTGAAACCCTGTGTTTACAAGCTGTGGAACACCTATTTAAAGGTGAACCGCGTACTTTTTGTAGAACGGTCCGGCGAGTTACATTTACTGGCAAGGTTAAGGTCGAAAAGACTGAAGCCGAAGGGAAACCAAGTCTGAACAGGGCGAATTTAGTCAGTGTATGTAGACCCGAAACCGGGTGATCTACCCATGTCCAGGTTGAAGCTGCCGTAAAAGGTGGTGGAGGACCGAACACACATCCGTTGAAAAGGGTGGTGATGAGGTGTGGGTAGGGGAGAAATTCCAATCGAACCCGGAGATAGCTGGTTCTCCTCGAAATAGCTTTAGGGCTAGCCTTGATTTAGTCTGATGGAGGTAGAGCACTGAATATCCTAGGGGGCGTCAAAGCTTACCGAAGATTATCAAACTCCGAATGCCATACAGATGATGATCAGGAGTCAGACTACACGAG
>NZ_CP048000.1:0-620000 GCF_009931695.1 Anaerocolumna sedimenticola | reverse complement strand
TAAACCAAAGACCAACGATCTGTCACGCTAGGCAGAGACGTAAATGGTCAAGCTAATAAGAGCGCAGGGTGGATGCCTTGGCACTAAGAGCCGATGAAAGACGTGATAAGCTGCGATAAGCTGCGGTGAGGAGCAAATATCCTTTGACCCGCAGATTTCTGAATGGGGAAACCTGACGGAGTATTCCTCCGTTACTATTAAGTGAATCCATAGCTTAATAGAGGGAACCCGGGGAACTGAAACATCTAAGTACCCGGAGGAAAAGAAAGAAAACTCGATTTCCAAAGTAGCGGCGAGCGAAATGGAAACAGCCTAAACCGAAGAATTTATTCTTCGGGGTTATGGACCGCAACAAGTGAGTCGTACGGTAGCAGAATGGTTTTGGGAAAGCCAGCCAGAGAGAGTGAAAGCCTCGTAAGCGAAACCGGAAGACAGCGAGCGGGATCCGAAGTACCACGAGACACGAGAAACCTTGTGGGAAGTCGGGGGACCACCCCCCAAGGCTAAATACTACTTAGTGACCGATAGTGCATAGTACTGTGAAGGAAAGGTGAAAAGAACCCCGGGAGGGGAGTGAAAGAGAACCTGAAACCCTGTGTTTACAAGCTGTGGAACACCTATTTAAAGGTGAACCGCGTACTTTTTGTAGAACGGTCCGGCGAGTTACATTTACTGGCAAGGTTAAGGTCGAAAAGACTGAAGCCGAAGGGAAACCAAGTCTGAACAGGGCGAATTTAGTCAGTGTATGTAGACCCGAAACCGGGTGATCTACCCATGTCCAGGTTGAAGCTGCCGTAAAAGGTGGTGGAGGACCGAACACACATCCGTTGAAAAGGGTGGTGATGAGGTGTGGGTAGGGGAGAAATTCCAATCGAACCCGGAGATAGCTGGTTCTCCTCGAAATAGCTTTAGGGCTAGCCTTGATTTAGTCTGATGGAGGTAGAGCACTGAATATCCTAGGGGGCGTCAAAGCTTACCGAAGATTATCAAACTCCGAATGCCATACAGATGATGATCAGGAGTCAGACTACACGAGATAAGTTGGGTAGTCAAAAGGGAAAAAGCCCAGACCACCAGCTAAGGTCCCAAAGTGCGTGTTAAGTGGAAAAGGATGTGGGATTTCGAAAACAACTAGGATGTTGGCTTAGAAGCAGCCATACATTAAAAGAGTGCGTAATAGCTCACTAGTCGAGAGGTCCTGCGCCGAAAATGTCCGGGGCTAAACACGACACCGAAGCTGTGGAATTGTACGCAAGTACAATTGGTAGAGGAGCATTCTTAACTGCGACGAAGCGTTACCGGAAGGAGACGTGGAGTGTTAAGAAGAGAGAATGCCGGAATGAGTAGCGAGATAGAAGTGAGAATCTTCTAGGCCGAATATCCAAGGTTTCCAGAGTAAAGCTGATCTGCTCTGGGTAAGTCGGGACCTAAGGCGAGGTCGAAAGACGTAGTCGATGGACAACAGGTTGAAATTCCTGTACCTTATGAAAACAGAACTGTGGGGACGCAGAGAGAAAGCCAGAGCCGGGAATGGAAAGACCGGTACAAGCGGGGTAGTAGTCAGACAGGCAAATCCGTCTGATAATACGAAGACGTTAAGTGGACCGAAACTTAAAGTAGGGAAGCTGGTGAGCTAACTGCCAAGAAAAGCCGCTATTGTTTTTCATAAGCCCGTACCGTAAACCGACACAGGTGGATGAGGAGAGAATCCTAAGGCCGACGGGAGAAGCATTGTTAAGGAACTCGGCAAAATAACCTCGTAACTTCGGGAGAAGAGGTGCCTGTAGCAATACAGGCCGCAGAGAATTGGCCCAAGCAACTGTTTAGCAAAAACACAGGTCTATGCAAAACCGAAAGGTGAAGTATATGGGCTGACGCCTGCCCGGTGCTGGAAGGTTAAGGGGAGATGTTAGGAGCAATCCGAAGCGTTGAACTTAAGCCCCAGTAAACGGCGGCCGTAACTATAACGGTCCTAAGGTAGCGAAATTCCTTGTCGGGTAAGTTCCGACCCGCACGAAAGGCGTAATGATTTGGGCACTGTCTCGACAATGCACCCGGTGAAATTGAAATACCAGTGAAGATGCTGGTTACCTGCGCCAGGACGGAAAGACCCCATGGAGCTTTACTCTAGCTTGATACTGGGATTCGGTATTGCATGCACAGGATAGGTGGGAGGCAAAGAAGCTACGACTCCGGTCGTGGTGGAGCCGCTGTTGGGATACCACCCTTGCAGTATTGGATTTCTAACATGTGCCCGTGATCCGGGCAGTGGACAATGTCAGGTGGGGAGTTTGACTGGGGCGGTCGCCTCCGAAAGGGTATCGGAGGCGCTCAAAGGTCTTCTCAGAATGGTTGGAAACCATTCGCAGAGTGCAAAGGCATAAGAAGGCTTGACTGCGACACCGACGGGTGGAGCAGGTACGAAAGTAGGACTTAGTGATCCGGTGGTATAAAGTGGGATTGCCATCGCTCAACGGATAAAAGCTACCCTGGGGATAACAGGCTTATCACTCCCAAGAGTTCACATCGACGGAGTGGTTTGGCACCTCGATGTCGGCTCATCGCATCCTGGGGCTGTAGTAGGTCCCAAGGGTTGGGCTGTTCGCCCATTAAAGCGGTACGCGAGCTGGGTTCAGAACGTCGTGAGACAGTTCGGTCCCTATCCGGCGCGGGCGTAGGATATTTGAGAGGAGCTGACCTTAGTACGAGAGGACCGGGTTGGACGAACCGCTGGTGGATCGGTTGTACTACCAAGTGCATGGCCGAGTAGCCAAGTTTGGAAGGGATAAACGCTGAAGGCATCTAAGCGTGAAGCCCCCCTCAAGATAAGATATCCCATAGCATAAGCTAGTAAGACCCCTTGAAGACGACAAGGTGGATAGGTTAGAGGTGGAAGTGTGGTAACACATGGAGCTGACTAATACTAATAGGTCGAGGGCTTGACCAAAGAAGGAAACTTCCTAAGTGGTTATAATCACTTAAAAGGTTATTGGTTAAATATAGATGGATAATGTGTAGTTTTGAAGATATAAAATGAAAACGAAAAGTTACCTGAAACCAGGTAACTTTTTTAATTTCCGCGAAAGCAAAGTGAGAATTAGCAAGCTTGCTTGCAAGAACGCGCACCGGAGAACTCGCAAAGCGTGTTTCTTCCGGTTCCGGGAAAGTAAATGTTTACTATCATGTATTCCTCTTGATAATGACTTACTTAGTGTATAATATGAGGAACAACAGTAATGATATAATATTATGGTTTATCAAATTAATAAATTATGTGTATAAAGTAATAAATATATAAAAATCTCCCAAGGATAATTTATATTTGATTTAAAATATTTTATTATCAAAAAAACAGCATATATCCTTTTATCATGTGGCTTAAACATGGGAAGTCAGCATGGAATATTTAATAAATTTCTACAGGAGGATGATCAGCATTACTGAAATACATAAACTACCGGAACGACTAAGCGCTGACCATCAGTAATTTAGTGAGTACATTATGAACAATATATAAACAATATTGTACAATATATTGATACAAATATACGAATTATCATAGAAAAAGCCTGATTCAATGAAATAATTTGTGCAAAATATTGTTTATATGTATATTGACAAACAAATAGCAGATGATTATAATGTTCATAACATTAACAAAGGTGTTGGGTAAAACCAACACCTTTTTTGATTTCCGCGAAAGCAAAGTGAGAATTAGAAAGTTGCTTGCAATAATTCGAACGCGCACGCGAACCGAAGAAACTGGCGCAGGTTTCTTCCAGCTACCGGAGCTCAGTAAGGGAGGCTTATGCTGCAGAATAAGTCCTCAAAAAATCACAATAAAATACTTTGAGGAGGTCATATTATGAGACGTAAAATGATTAGCTTAATGTTATGTTTAACAATAATGTTTTCACTATTAACAGGATGCGGAACTAAAACAAATACTGCAAGTACGGATACAACAGATGTAACTTCAAGTAATGATACGAAAAGTAAAGCTGCACAAAATGGTGATACAGAAAGTGGTGAAAAGCAGGTTTTAAGAGTTGGAATGGAATGTGCGTATGCACCTTTTAACTGGACACAGTCAGAACAGAATATATCTAATGGAGATAAAGCAGTACCAATCTTCGGTACCAGTGATTATGCATATGGTTACGATGTTCTGCTGGCTAAGAAACTTGCAGATCAGATGGGAATGGAGTTGGAAATACATAAAGTGGATTGGTCAAGTATTGTATTAGGAATGAATTCCGGTGATTACGATGCAATTATAGCAGGTATGGGTTATACAAAAGAGAGAGAGCAAAGTGTTGATTTTACGGATCCTTACTATATTAGAAATAATGTTATTATCGTAAAAAAAGACGGTCCTTATGCAAATGCCAAGACTTTATCCGACTTTAAGGGAGCTTCCTCAACAACCCAAATCGGAACAATATGGGAACAATATGTTCCGCAAATACCGGATGTAAAACAATTAACTTATTATGAAACAACATCTGAGGTAGTAATGGCTGTTTCTACAGGTACTGCGGACTGCGCAGTTCTTGATGAACCTACAGCGATGTCAGCAACGATGTCCAATCCGGATCTAATCTATATTAAATTTGATGAAGCGAATGGTTTTACCGTACCGGAAGGTCAGTCATTAAATGTATGTATCGCAGTAAAAGAGGGAGATACCGAATTACAGAAAAAGCTGGATGACGCTTTGGATGCTATCGGTTGGAATGAGCAGAGTATGAACGCATTAATGGATCTTGCTGCAACTTTACAGCCATTAAGCAATAATTGATGATTTTAAAATAAATAATAAAAAATATTATGGCGCATAGGAGCGTAACAGTTCCTATGCGCCTCCTTTTTATTTAATAGGAAGTTCCGAACTTCCCTATTAAATAAAAGTCCTCCGGGCAGGATGCACATGGTGCGTAAAAGGAAGATTATCACTGAAGTGACAGCAGTCAGCGCCAGAGTCTGGCAAGAATCTTTGTACTATTTGGAGAATTGTGACAGATTCTGAAAGTATATGAATTGATTCCAGTAAGCATGTGGATAAGGGAATTAAAAAAATGTATTGATTTATAAAAATAAACCGCTGAAAATACCGGTGGTTTTTGTTAAGGAGAATGAGTATGGAAAAGAATATTTTTGAATGGATTTTATTTTTATTACAGAAATACGGCGTATATTTCTGGAAAGGGACCGTAATAACTTTAGAAACCTCCATACTTGGAACTTTATTTGGGTTTTTATTAGGTTTCCTGCTTGGTATCATTCAATCAACACCGGTTCATCCAGAGGATGGAAGGTTCAAAAGAATATATTATAAGGTAATAAAAACAATCAGCAGCATTTTTATACATATCTTCAGAGGAACTCCCATGATGGTCCAGGCGATGGTTATTTACTACGGACTGAAACAATATGGTGTAGATATTTCATCTTTTAGTGCAGCTGTTTTAGTAATTTTACTAAATACGGGAGCGTATATGGCTGAAACGGTGCGAGGCGGAATTATATCCATTGACAACGGACAGTTTGAAGGGGGAAAGGCTCTGGGTATGTCTCATTTTACCATTATGTTTTCGGTTGTATTACCCCAGGCGTTCCGTAATATTATTCCTGAGATGGGCAATCTGTTCATTACTAATTTAAAAATGACTTCCGTACTGAACGTTATCGGGATAGCAGAACTCTATTTTGCTACCAAAACGGCAGCAAACACCTATTATCGTTATTTTGAAGCGTTCCTGATTACAGGTGCAATTTACTTTGTTCTGTGTGCAATATTTACTAAATTATTAACCCTGCTTGAAAGGAAGTTGGAAGACAAGAAAGATTATGAATTAGCAACAGAATATTTAACGGACTAGGAGGAAAAGCGATGGCAATTATTGATGTAGAACATTTAAGTAAAACCTTTGGTACCCATGAAGTTTTAAAGGATATCGATTTTAATATTGAAAAAGGGGAAGTCGTATGTATTATAGGGTCTTCAGGTTCTGGTAAATCAACACTGCTTCGATGTTTAAATCTCCTGGAAACCAAAAGCAGCGGGAAAATACTCTTTGGGGATACTGAAATCGGAGGCTCCCAAAAGAAAATTAATGATTACCGTTCAAAAGTAGGAATGGTATTTCAGTCATTTAATTTATTTAATAATATGACAGTGCTTGAGAACTGCATGGCAGGATGCAGAAAGGTTTTGAAAAAAAATAAAGAACAGTCACATGCCATTTCTATTAAATATTTAAAAAAGGTAGGTATGGCAGCATATATTAATGCAAAACCGGCCCAGTTGTCCGGTGGGCAGAAACAAAGAGTTGCTATTGCAAGAGCTTTGACCATGGAACCGGAAGTACTTCTTTTTGATGAACCAACCAGTGCACTGGACCCGGAAATGGTAGGAGAAGTTTTAAATGTAATTAAGGAACTTGCTAGTGATGGATTAACCATGATTATCGTAACCCATGAAATGGCTTTCGCAAGGGATGTATCTACCAGAACAATATTTATGGATCAGGGGGTAATCGCAGAGTGTGACGTACCTGAGAAATTGTTTACGGCACCGAATAATCCAAGGACAAAAGAATTCTTGACCCGGTTTATGAATGGTTGAGAAAACACAGTTTCAGATAAGGAGAGAATAGATTGGATTACATCAATAAAAATATAGCAATTAATTTAAAAAAAATACGAATTGCAAAAAACCTGAGCTTGGAAGAAACGGCAGAACAAACAGGAGTAAGTAAAAGTATGCTGGCACAGATAGAGCGTGGTGAGGCAAACCCTTCCATCGGGTGCCTGGGCAAGATTGTAAGCGGACTTAGGGTTGAACTGACGGAACTGATTGAAACTCCCATGCAGGAGACTTATTACATATCAAAGGATGAAATAGTACCTACCAAAGAGGTGGAAGGACAATACAGTATTTTTACCTACTTTCCATATGAAAAGGATAAACCTTTTGAGATTTACGGAATGGATATTTACCGGAATGGTACCTACTACAGTGGGTCACATGGAGAAAATACAGTGGAGTATATTACCGTTGCAACAGGAACTTTAACTTTAAAAGTACGGGATAAGAAATATGTAATTCACCCGGGTGACGCATTTCGGTTTGATTCTGATATTGAACACTGGTATTGCAATGAAGGAACAGATATGGTAAGGTTGACATCCATATTTTCATTTAAATAAAATTGAAAGAAGGCATATGAAATGAAATTAAAGGATACAGGATTAACGAAAGAGGAGCTAAAAGCAAAGGCTAAAAAATATATAATCGAGACTTATGAAAGATTTGACTTTGTAGCGGAGTCTGCAAAGGACATGTACATATATGATGAAACAGGTACGGGATATCTGGATTTCTATGCAGGTATTGCTGTAAACAGTGCCGGAAACTGCAATGAAAAGGTAGTTGCAGCTGTAAAAGATCAGGTTATGGATATCATTCATACCTTTAATTATCCCTATACCATACCTCAGGTATTATTAGCAGAGAAAATCTGTACGGCCACCCGGATGGATAAAATATTTTTTCAAAATTCCGGTACCGAGGCAAATGAAGCAATGATAAAAATGGCCAGAAAATACGGAGTTGATCACTATAGTCCTGAAAAATACCAGATTATCACTGCTAAAATGTCCTTTCACGGAAGAACCTTTGGCTCCATGAGTGCTACGGGACAGCCCATGAATGCCTGCCAGATTGGATTTGGTGGTATGACACCGGGGTTTGTCTATGCGGATTTTAATGATTTATGTTCCTTTGAGGATGCGGTTACGGAAAATACCATTGCAATTATGGTGGAACCGGTACAGGGAGAAGGCGGTGTTATTCCGGCAACTTTTGAATTTATGACAGGCCTGCGAAAACTGTGTGATGATAAAGGATTATTGTTATTATTAGATGAGGTACAGACCGGCTGGGGCAGAACCGGTGCGGTAATGTCCTATATGAATTATGGAATAAAACCGGATATTGTATCCATGGCTAAGGCGATGGGCGGAGGAATGCCAATCGGAGCTATCTGTGCAAGAAAAGAGGTAGCTAAGGTATTTACACCGGGCTCCCATGGTACTACATACGGCGGACATCCGGTATCCTGTGCAGCTTCCTTAGCACAGATTACGGAGCTTTTAGATAGGGACCTTGCAGGTAATGCAAAAAAATTAGGTAATTATTTTATGGATAAATTAAAAAACTTACCACATGTAAAAGAAGTTAGGGGCCAGGGACTTTTAGTCGGCGTGGAATTCGATGATCAAATTAAAGGAATTGATGTGAAACATGGATGTTTTGACCGTAAGCTGCTTATAACCTCAATCGGAGCACACACGATCCGTATGGTTCCGCCTTTGATACTGACAGAGGATGACTGTGATAAAGCATATGAAATTATTAAGGAAACCTTGGAAAGCCTTATTTAAAGAATGAGAGGTTATATATGGATAATTACGTAATAACAGTAGCCAGAGGTTTTGGAAGCGGCGGAAAAGAGATTGCTTCCAAATTGGCAGAGGAATTAGGTATTGCCTGCTATGAAAACAGAATTTTAACACTCGCATCACAGCTTAGCGGGTTGGATGAAGATTTATTTAACGAAGTAAATGAAAAAATCCGGGGTAAAAAGTTTTCGGGACTGCTGCGGGGGCTGCCCAGATCCTTGAAGCCTAATCCGGTAGATGTGGATTTTATATCGGATGAAAGATTATTTGAATTTCAGAAACAGATTATTTTAAATCTGGCCAGTTCGGAATCCTGTGTTATCGTAGGCAAATGCGCTGACTGGATTCTCAAAGAATATACCAATGTAATCAGTATTTATATTGAGGCATCCAGGGAATTCTGTGTGAAAAAAGTTATGAGCAAAATGAATGTAAATGAAGAAACAGCGCATACGTCCATTACGAAAACAGATCAATACAGAGCAGCTTATTATGAACATTACACCGGAGGCAATTATTGGACGAATCCGGTAAATTATGACCTGACTTTAAATAGTGAACGTGTAGGAATTGATAATTGCGTAAAACTGATTAAAGAGTACTTAAAAATTAAGTTCCCTGATTTTACCTGGTAACAGGTATTATCGGATGACCTAAAATAAGCTATTAGGGGATGAATGGAGTAGAATTATGTTGGACTTTATATTTTCAATACCACAGAATATTATATTTGGTAAATCTAGTTTAAAAAAATTACCTTCTATACTAAAAAATCTGCCGTCCGGTAAGATAATGATTTTATCCGGCAGAAGGCTGGAAGCAATCGGAACAGTCAAAAAGGTTACGGATTTATTGGATGAGGAGGGAATAAAGCATATTGAATTTCTTGATATTGAGGCGAACCCTTCCGTTGAAACGGTAAATGCCGCGGCGAAAGCTTATTTAGATAACAAAGCTGCCGGTATCATAGCTTTAGGCGGAGGAAGCCCCATGGATGTGGCAAAATCGGTTGGAATACTTGCAGTATATGGAGGTGATATAACACAGTATGAAGGGGGCGGCAAAGTTCCCGGTAAAATTGCACCGATCATAGCAATTCCCACAACTGCCGGTACCGGAAGTGAGGTCACTGCTTTTTCAGTTATCACCGATAGGACCAGAAATTACAAATTAACCATATTCAGTAATGAACTGATTCCGGTGTATGCGCTGCTGGACCCTGATTTGATTATGTCCCTGCCGGCTGATATTGCGGCTGCAACCGGAATGGATGCACTGGTTCATGGAATAGAAAGCTATCTGTCAAAAGTAGCTTCTCCTTTTAGTGATGCAATGGCTGAATACGCCATAAAAATGATTGGCAGAAATATACGCCGGTTTGTCGCGGACCGCAGTGACGAAGAGGCCGCCTGCTCTATGCTGCTTGCAAGTACATTTGCAGGAATTGCATTTAACTGGGCAAGGTTAGGCAATGTTCATGCCATGGCTCATCCGTTAGGAGGTTATTTCAATATTCCCCACGGTATTGCCAATGCAATATTATTGCCGGTTGTTCTTGAGTATAATGCTCTTGTGGATAACGGTAAATATGAAATCATCTATAATTTATTAAAGACAGGGAAGGATAAAATCTATCAGGATCCTTATACACTGGTAGAAGAGGTGAAAAAACTGTTAAAAGAGCTTCAGATACCGGAAAAGCTTAGTTCTGTCGGAGTAACGGAGAACAAATTTAAAGCTATGTCGGCGGACGCCATGAAAAGCGGAAATATTGCCGTAAATCCGAGAAAAACCGAGATAAAGGATATTGAAATGTTATATAAGAAAGCGTTGTAATACGGATACTCTTTATTTTGTATCTTACTCAATATTCAGTTTTATTTTGAATAAAATCTTTTATAGTAATCAAAAAAATTCTTTCTGAGCTTATTCAGGTGTTTTTTATCGAACAGCCTGAGTAAGCTCTCTTTTTTATTGGAAATAATGGTTGATCTCTCCTTGCATGATTTTTACCGGCTAGCGTACCCCGTTGTCGCTTGCCGTTGCTCACCGAAAATTTCCGGCAGTCGTGGAAATTTATGATTCGCTTTTCAAATTAACCTAAAATCTCATGATATAAGTCTAAAGCATAACTGGATTTAACCGGCTCTCCGGTTTCCAATGTAAATGTTCTCGATCCATCACTGTTTCTATTGGCACGAAAGAAGATACAGTCTTTCGGAGCTTCTGTATATAGTTTATGGGCAAATTGATAAAGATGAGTAACAAAGATGGTCAAAAGGCCGCAGCTGCGAAATGCTGCTGTTATCTGCTCAGCCAGATAACTGGCGTCGTATTCGGTTGTAGTAGAGAAAGTTTCATTCATTAATAATAAGCTGTCTTTTTTCATATGGGGAATCAGATCATGAAGCCTGTGTAATTCCTGTTCTAACAGGCCGGTCTTAAGTTCCCTGTCTTCTTCATCGGGAAAGTGGGTCATTTATTTTACATAGAGCGATTACGAAAGATAGACTAAAGAAATTTGGTCTAGTATCGCTACTAGACCAATATCAATAGTTCATATTTAGTTATAAGATTGAACCGCCGTGTACCGAACGGTACGTGCACGGTGGTGTGAGAGATCGGAAATTTTCATTCATTATGAAAATTTCCTCCTACTCGATTTGTAAAATATGGGCTAATTTATAAAGAAGAGAGTCTTGTATTCTGTAACTGTCATAAACTTGCCGGTGAAGGTGGACATGGTAGTTTTAATATAAAATTAAGTTACTTATGTCAAGTGTTGGTATGGGATTCCATTCAGGATTTCTTTTGTTCAGTGCAGGTAAGTAGTAGATCATTTATAATGAAGCATAATACCACAATAGATATGGCTTCTTTCAAAGTAAGGCATTATGGCAATAAGTTGTTATTTGCTACTGATTTATTTCTTGCTATTTGTGTAATATGCAATAAAAATTTACTAAATCAAGTGAAATTTATTATAAAAAGAATAATGGATAGCAAATAATGCAATGTTTATTAAAAAAAAACGCAATTAAAGCATAGTTTTTATAAGGCATGCTTGGTACAATTGTTTTGTAAGGTAATTCAGCTTATAAATGATTTTAGAAAGTTAACATGGCATTAATGCAAAAGGAGACAGGAGGAAAGTTCATGAAAGTTAAAAGGGATATGAAACCAGATAATCATACCCATAAAATTTCAAAAAGAACCTATATTAAGAATCATTATCAATTATATTTGATGTTAGTACTTCCGTTATTATATCTGCTATTATTTAAATATAAGCCGATGATTGGAACGTTAGTTGCATTTAAGCAATTTAATATTTTTAAAGGTGTTTGGGATAGTGAATGGGTAGGACTGGCTCATTTTAAAGAGGCGTTCTCTTCTCTAGACTTTTGGCTGGCACTGAAAAATACTTTGGTTTTAAATTTAGGTGATATCATCCTCGGTTTTCCAATACCTATTATATTAGCTTTATTTTTATACGAATTAAATAGTAAGATTATTAAGAAATCTACCCAGTTAATCCTTTACCTTCCAAACTTCTTTTCCTGGGTTATTATCGCAGGAGTAGTGAATCAAATATGCTCAGATAATGGTTTGCTTAACGGATTGATTAAGCTGTTCGGTGGGAAGAGTATTGATTTTCTAACGAATCCTGTTATATGGAGAATTGTCTATTGGATAGCCGGAATTTGGCAGGGAGCAGGTTATGGATTAATTATTTACCTTGCGGCACTTACCAGCACGGATCCTAGTTTAAGTGAAGCTGCTTATATAGATGGAGCTGGAAGACTTAAAAGAATTTGGTTTGTCACAATACCGCAGATAAAGGGAACGATTACAGTTATGCTGATTATGAAACTGGGACAGGTGGTATCCATAGGATTTGATCGTCCATATATGATGGGTAACACTCTTGTAAAAGATGTTTCAGAGGTTATCAGTACATATGTTTATAATGTCGGGTTACAAGCAGGCCGATTTGATTTTGCAACTGCAGTTGGTTTGTTCCAATCAGTAGTCGGCGTAATACTTATCTTAGTAGTAAATGCTTTGGCTAAGAAATTTGGAGAGGAAGGGGTTATATAATGAGCGAAGTAAAAAGCAGATCATCTAAAATATTTCAGGCTGTAGTAGGCACAATCTTCGTTATTATAACTTTAATAACACTTACTCCGATTTTGCGTGTAGTATCAATGTCTTTAAGTTCAAAATCAGCTATACTTTCTGGTAAGGTATGGGTTGTCCCAGTTCAGCTTACCCTAGAAGCATACCAAAGGTCTTTTGGAAATATCAACTTTGTTAATTCGTTTTTATATTCCATAATTTTGACAGCAGCCTATACAGGTATTTGTATGTTAATGACAATTATGGCAGCATATCCGCTTTCAAAGGGTGATTTAAAAGGTAGAAAAATAATAATGACTTTATTTGTTCTTACAATGTACTTTGATCCGGGTACTATTCCCAATTATTTAAATGTTAAGAGCTTTGGATTTATAGATACAGTATGGGCTTTGATTATTCCGGGTGCCTTAAGTGCTTATAACCTGATTATCATGCGTTCTTTCTTTATAGGAATTGATAAATCGCTCTATGAATCTGCATATATTGATGGCTGTACTGAGTTCAAGGCATTAGTTAAGATTGCTATTCCATTAGCGGTACCAGCGATTGCCACATTAAGCCTTTTCTATGCAGTAAGCCGTTGGAATGGTATCAGCGATGTATTGTATTATATCAATTCATCGGGATTATATACAGTGCAGATGATGCTAAAACAAATGATTGATACGGTGAAAATCTCTCTGCAGGAGGGAACGAATACCCAGTTGGTAGCAGATAATATTAAGGCTGCAAGTATTGTTATATCCATGACGCCCATGATGATTGCTTACCCATTTATTCAAAGATATTTCACGAAAGGAATTATGTTAGGAGCAGTCAAAGGTTAAGTTATGAATGAAATTATATTTTAATCATAGTTAAATTCCAAATAGAATTTTACTTCGGAGTAAAGCGGGGGATTTACACACTGAAGATGTTTACTATGGGTTATATAACCATAAAAATTTAATTTAAATAATAATAAAAACAGGAGGATGGAATTATGAAAAGAAAGTTAACTGCAACATGTGCACTATTGTTAGTAGCTGCTATGACATTCACAGCATGCGGATCGAAAACATCTAACACAACGAAAACGACGATCTCTACTGCTACATCAACAGAGGCTGACACAGCTACAACAGCTCCAACTGACAATGGTGAAGCACCAGAAGAAATTTCAGTAATGGTTTGGGATCGAGGTAATGCTGCTCCTAACACAACAAGTACAGATAATGCTTTGACAAAATGGATTCAAGAACAGGTTTTGCAGGCTTGTAACGTAAAAGTTAATTTTGTATCAGTTCCCAGATCAGGATCTGATGATAAGCTTAACATAATGATGGCTGGCGGAACAGCTCCAGATATCGTATTTACTTATAGTCAGAATCTATATGGTTCATATGTAACAAGCAACGGCTTAGCAGATTTAACAGATGCATATGCGAATAATGGCTCAACAATAAAAAATAACATCGGGGACATTCAGTATATGGGTCAAATGGATGGAAAACAGTATGCAATTATGAAGAGAAGAGGACAACAGGTTCCTCGCCATGTTTCATATATCAGAAAAGATTGGTTGGATAAGCTTGGAATGGAAGTTCCAAAAACGAAAGAAGAATTATTTACAGCCTTACGTGCATTTAAAGAGAAAAATCCTGGTAATGTTGATAATGTTATTCCATGGGCAATGGGTGGTACAACAGATACAGAGAAATTCTATCTTAACTTTATTGGTTCCTATGTACCAGAATTATCAGAGAAAGATGCGTATATTTATTCCGAAAACTTTAAGATCTTTGCACCTGGTGCAGTTGATGGTCTGAAGCAAATGAATCAATTATACAATGAAGGTTTAATCACAAATAATTTTGCTACTGATACAACAAACGATATATTCAAACAAGATATGTGTGCAGGTAATGTTGGTTTTACATTAGATGATGCTACAAATATCTTTGACTATATTCCTGTATTAAAGACAAACGTCGTTGATGCTAAATTTGTTCCTCTAATGTGCTTTGATACACCGGAAGGATCTTATATTAATCCTACAGAACCGTTATTTGGTATGTTTATTATGGTACCAGCTACAGGTTCTGATAAGGTAGATGCATGTATGAAATACCTTAATTGGCAGGCTGATCCTGCTGTTGCTGAAAATATAGAGTTTACACCGGATCATAAAGTTAGTGATGAGGGTGTACCGCAAAGCTTAACAGAAGATGAGTTATATGCTAAGGGATATCCTGGAACCACTGCAGACTTAAATATTGTAAATCAGCATTTTACCTATGTAGATAATAAAGAAGCAGTTATCTCATCATGGACAGCAACCTTATCTTGGGAGGATAAAGAATGGTTCACCAACTTATATGATGTTGAGAATACGAACCAGTATGTATACCCTACTTTCCCTGCTGTTTTGGAATCTGAAGCAACCTATTTATCAAATGTTAAAGTAATGGCGATTGAATATGTATATAAGCTAATCAGCTGCGATCCTAGCAAATTTGATTCATTACAGAAATCAGAATATGATAAAATTTTAAATACCGGATTAAGTAAGATATTGGAAGAAAGAGCAGCATACTATGATGCTAATGCTACAAAATAAATATTATTGAGCTTGTCCTCATAAGAAGATAAGTCCGGATATAAGTAAAGGGCAGCAATCAATGCTGCCCTATTATTTTACAAGATACCTTTCACGGTATATTCTGAGTGTTTATAAGGTGTTATGGAGGGATTATGTCTAAATATACGAAATTATTATCAATCGGAAATAATATCCTAAGAGGAATGGAGTCAACTTCAGAAGAGTATGGCAAGGATGGAGAATATGATCTTGAGAGATTATATAATATAATTCAATGGCTGGAGGCACTGTGTAATCATCACGGATTTTATTATATACCAAAACAGTGTGTAACAGAGTCAGGCACAGTAAAGATATTCGTAAAAGACAAAACGGGAAAAGGGGTTCCGGCTCAGGTAAAACTTTTTCCTTTAGAAGCAAATAAATACACTGCTAATAATAGGGTATATGGCGATGTAAGATTTATACGTGAGATAACAGATTGGACTGGAAGACTTGACACGATTCTTCCAATTGGAGATTATTGCATTGAAATATCAAAAGGTTCTGAATATGCGATAAGTACTGCAATTGTGTCTGTATCTACCAGTCAAACTTTACAGCTTGAAAATGAATTGATACCAATAATTAACCTGAAGCAGGAAGGATGGTATTCAGGTGATCTGCATCATCATAGTATTTACAGCAGTCCGGTATATGGAGGAACCGATCCGGTCAACGAAAGCCCAGCCCAGGTGTGTCAGTCTATGGTAGCAATGGGGGCCTCCTTTGGAGCATTAAGCGACCATCATAATACATTAAATCATAAAGAATGGGGGATGTTTAAAAGTGATTACTTTACCCCGATTCTATCAAAGGAAATATCCACTTCTAATGGGCATGTGATGTCATTAGGTGTTGATGAAGATATTATATATCACATTCCTAACAAAGAGGGCCGTACCGATGATTACCTTCGTAATGAATTTATACGAATTACGAAAGAAATCAAGAGTTTAGGCGGATTACCGCAGATTAATCATCCGCGTGATTTAAGTAAATCCATATCGTGGAATAATGATTACAATGATATCATTCAGATTTTTGAAACAATGGAAATCTGGAACGGTTCTAATCCAATGATTAAGGGTTCAACGAACTACGAAGCCTTTCTTTTGTGGAAGAACCTTTTGGAAGAAGGGCGTTATATTCCTGCTACAACAGGAAGTGATACACATAATATATTGGGTAATGATTATCATGAATATTTTAATAAATTATACTGGCTTTTCGACTTAATAAAAAGAGATAAAGTATCACTGCCGAAAGAGCTTGATGTTGATCTTGCCTATTTAAATAAATTATTTGAAAATGTTTTACCGATTCTAAAAAAGTGGTCGGAGTATCTTACAAGTGCATGTGTAAGAACGTATGCATATGTGAACGGTATTGTTTCACAGGAAAAAATATTGGACAGTTTGAAGCAGGGACATAGCTTTTTGACAAATGGCCCAATATTAATTCCCGAGATTAATGGAAAAATTCCTGGAGATAGGATACATGTAACAACTGATAAGGTGAATATTAAATTAAAACTATTGGCAAATCGTCCAATTAAGAAGATTTCAATTTATTGCAATGGTAATAAGTTATTGAGTTTCAAGTTAGAACCTAACAATACACTACAAGAAAAATATGATTACAGCAGATTATTTTCTGATTTTGACATAAAGGATGTAAAATGGATGTTTTTTATAGCCGAGGATGACTGCACAAATATGGCGATTACTAACCCCATATTTTTGAATGGGCTTAGAATGGAGACACTTATGACTGAATTAGAACTGGCGGTAAAATACAAACCATATATATGGTTTGATAGAAAGGACCCCTTTGATATTACAGCAGTAGGATATACTGTTTTTAGGGAAGATACACAAGTGTGTCATTTCCAAAACGGAGAATTACTGCAGATTGGATCAGTATCAATTTTGTTATAGAATATGCCATGTGGTTTGACTATGATATACAACATTTGTATGAATTAGAGCACCTGTGGATTTATGTAGATAAAGCAGGTACGGTGAAAGACGCCGAAGGAAGTTTTCATGGAAAATATCTTAAAATGGTTCAGCCTGATACCAATCAGGTCAGATACGAGGATGATAGACATCTAATGGCATTCAGCCAGCCAGGTAAACATGCTTTTCTTCCGGAAGCCAGATTATTTTACTTGATTCCTGATCTAGTAAGCTATTGTAAGGAAGAGGCAGGACTTGATGGTATTTCTGTACCGGAAATATATGAAGATATTAATTATAATGACAAAGAGCTACAAGAAAAAGTAAAAAATATATAAGAGATAATTATGGATTTATTCCATCCATGAATTTTGTTCAGAAAATCTGTGCAGATTCACTACATTATAATTAATAAACTTATTTGGTATGTAAAAGAAACTATGTTTAACTTTTATATCACAAAATGTGCTATATCGGGTATATTTAATTGGGATGATTACTATTACAATGGCAGAAAAGTTTATATGAATAATAAGAAAAGAGAGAAAAGAGGCTACAGTATGGATAGATATATTGGAAAGTTAATTATTTCAGCTGAAAAACGGGTAACTAATTTTATGCATAATCAAGTAAAGGATGTAAACAGAAAAGATTTTGGAAGTTTAAGAAATCCGATCATTGATGTAAAACCGACAGTATACGTTCTTACTACTTCCGTAGCGGTTTATCTGAATAAGGATAGCATCTATTATCATAATCCCGAGCTTTATGAAGTAATGAAACGTGCACTGGATTTTGTAAGTAATTTCCAACGTGAGGATGGAAGTTTTGATTATCCTTCCTGCAATTTTAAATCGGCTCCGGATACTTCCTTTTGCTATAAACGATTAATTGCAGCTTACCGTCTTATCAATAAATATGATACAGAGAATAAGATGAATGAATTAAAAGAAAAATATTTCATTATTTTATGTAAGGCACAGGAGGCTATTAAGAATGGTGGCTTTCATACCCCAAACCATCGCTGGGCTATTTGTGCAGCTTTAATGCAAGGTGCGAACCTTTTAGATGGAGATCCGAAAGCAAAGGAATATAGATCGAGAGTAAATGAGTATCTTGCTGAAGGAATTGATGGTGACGAGGATGGACAATACGCAGAGCGTTCCACCGGAGGTTATAACGCTGTTGTTAATAATGCGATGATTTCCATGTATGAGGAAAGTAAAGATGAAAAATACCTGGGTTATGTGGAACGTAATCTTCATATGATGCTTACTTATGTAGATCAGGATGATACAATTTTTACGCAGAATTCTACAAGGCAGGATCAGGGGAAAACAGAATATATGGATATCTATTTTTACCAGTATCTTTATATGACCAGTTTAAAATATAACCCTGAATTTGATGCAGCGGCACATAAAATAATAAAAGATAGTATAGAGCGGGGATTAGATGCACCGGATTGCCTGCATATCTTAATGCTGAATGATGCGATGCTGCGCTATCGTTTTAAAGGATATGGTTTTTTGGACAACTATCGTAGGTTCTACCCGAATCCGGGAGTTTTGAGAGTGAAAACTGAAAAGTTTGGATATACCCTGCTGAAAAATAGCAGTGCCTTTCTGTTCCTAAAGGTAAAGGAAACACCGATTTATGTGAAAATTGGTGAGAGTTACTGCGCAGTACGTAATTTTGTTCCACAGACACTGGAGGTTAATGAAAAGGAATATACCATGTCATCTACAGTTCAAAGCTGGTATTACCTTCCATTCGAAAATTATAACGGTACTAGTGACTGGTGGGAGATGGACCACTCAAAAAGAGAATTACTGCATAACAGTGAAGTGGGAATCACCGTCACTATTACGGAATTAGAAGATGGTTTGCAATTAAAAATGAAAACGGATGGCTTAGACCGGCTTCCATTGAGGCTGAATATTTGTGTGCCTTCCGGAAGTATCTTAGAAAACGAACATTTTTATTTTCAGGCAGAGAAAGGCTCTGGTATGATTTTGCGTGAAGGATATCTTAATATTACTCATAATCAGAATCACATTCAGGTCGGACCAGGTTTTGGGACACATGAATTTCCTGGTCATTATTCAGGTGAAGATAAGAATGATATGGGATATACAATATATTTTAATGATTATACACCTTGTGAAAAGACGATTGTTTTTAAAGTATTGGATTAAAAATTTTGACTTGTGTTATAAATTTTTATAAGGATTCAAGTGCCAAAAGCCAAGTTTAAATTATGGTTCGTCAATTTGCACAATATTATATCTTGACCTCGTGATACAGAATATAGTTCAATCGCATCACGCTAATGTAGAGATGTAGGTGTGTAAATTGGCGGATGTGATCATTTGTATGGCTTTTGACACTGGAATCTTATAAGGTAATTAATAAATAATGTCTGGCATATCAGGACAGAGTGTGTATGAAAATACAATAGTTTGGATGTGATAATTGGATGGATGATTTAATAAAACGAATAGATACACTGGTTAAAGCCTTGGATAAAGCGCGTTATACTGATACATTCCAGATTGATGATTTTAAAATGAAACAGGTGGGATATGGAGATAGGGATACAATCCTGGAAGCTCCAGACGAGTGGGAAACTTTTCATGGAGGGAGCCACTGGGGTGGAAAAGACTATCATTGCTGCTTTAAAACCTATATTACAATACCGCAAGTATTCCATGAGAAGGAAGTTGTAATCAATCTGAAAACAGGCGCAGCAGACATTTGGGATACGGATAATCCACAGTTTATTGCTTATATTGACGGAAGTATGATATGTGCAATGGATATGAATCACCATGAGATGGTCTTATCAGAGTGTGCAGAAGCAGGCACAACTTATGAAGTCGGGTTATATGCATATTCTAATAGTTTGTCCCCATCAATTATATTGAATCTGAGAGCATCAGTTATCCATAGGGATGTAGAAAAATTATATTATGATATTAAGGTACCCTTTGAGGCAGTATCTCTTCAGAGAGAAGACTGCCTCGATAGAATACATACAATTTGTATTCTGGCAGAAACCGTAAATAAGATTGATTTTCGCAGGGTTGGAAGTGAAAGCTTCTATCAATCCGTTTTAGAAGCAGATCAATACCTCCACAACTATTATTATGAAAATATTTGTGGAAAGCAGGATGTCACAGTACACAGTATAGGCCATACCCATATTGATGTAGCTTGGAAATGGCCGCTTCGCCAGACGAGAGAGAAGGCAATCCGAAGTTTTAAAACTGTTCTGCACTTAATGGAGCGATATCCGGAATATAAGTTTATGTCAAGTCAGCCTCAACTTTATGAATTTGTAAAGGAAGACTGCCCGGAAGTATATGCACAGATTTGCAGCCGAATAGCTGAGAGCCGCTGGGAAACCGAAGGCGCAATGTGGTTGGCGGCAGACTGTAATTTGGTTTCAGGTGAATCATTGGTGCGACAGATTTTATATGGTAAACGTTTTTTTCATCAGGAATTTGGTAAAGGAGATAATTTAGTGTTATGGTTGCCGGATGTATTCGGCTACAGTGCTGCCTTACCACAGATTTTAATAAAATCAGGAATTAAATATTTTATGACCACCAAAATTGCATGGAATGAATACAATCAGATTCCGAATGATATTATGATGTGGAAAGGTATTGATGGAACGGAAGTTTTAACCTATTTTATCACTACCAGGAACTACGAACCTTATCCTGAACTAAATAAAAATGCTGAAATCAGTACTACTTATAACGGCCGCCAAAATGCAAATCAAATAATGGGTACTTGGCAGAGATTTCAGAATAAGGATATCTTACAGGAGGTATTAACCTGTTACGGATTTGGAGATGGCGGAGGTGGAACAACTGCTGAGATGCTTGAGGAATCCAGAAGACTGGAAAAAGGAATACCTGGTTGCCCTATGGTAAAGCAGACATTTGTTAAAGAATTCTTTCAATTAATAGATCAAGAATTGAAAGGCAAGAAAATACCAAAGTGGTGCGGTGAATTATATCTGGAATTTCATCGTGGAACTTATACTTCCATGGCAAGGAACAAACGTTATAACCGTCTGTGTGAGTTCCTAAATCAAGATGTGGAGTTATTTAGTATTATGGATTTAGTAAACGGTGGTACAAGAAGTTATCCAGTACATGAACTAAAGAAGATATGGAAGCTTACTTTACTCAATCAATTTCATGATATTCTTCCCGGATCTTCAATAAAAGAAGTCTATGAAGATTCAAAACAGCAGTATGAAGAGATACTTACACTGGATAGAAAATTAATTGATCAGTCTTTGAAAAATATATGCGACAGTATGAAAGCACAGTCTGAGGACAGTTATCCCGTACTAATTGTATGGAATCAAACAGGTTTTACAAGAGACAGTATAGCAGAATTCTCTATGGAAGAACTCGGAAAAGAACCTCAGGAGTTTGAATATGAGGTATTGCAGGATGACAAATTGGTCCCATTACAAAAGACCGTACAGGGTAATTTTCTCTTGTTTATCAAGCAAATACCCTCCAAGGGATATCGTACTTTAAAGCTTCAGAAAAAGCAGAAAAGTAAGGCATCCATTGGTGAAAAAAACTGTGATGCGAATAGCAAGAAAATCATAATAAAGGAATTACAAACAATAGATACGCCTTTTTATTCCATCAGATTAAATAAAGATGGAGAATTTGTTTCACTTTATGATAAAGAGTCAGAAAGAGAGCTTATTCAAAAGGGTAGAAATGCAAATCAATTAATTGTTTATGAGGATCGACCTGCTGAATATGATGCATGGAATATTGATTCTACCTATACAGAGAAATCCTGGATAGTGTCTAATTTGAAATGTATTGCTATATCAGAAAATGGCCCGGTTCGAACCTGTATCAATATTGTACGTAAATTCATGGAATCTACTATTGAACAGGATATTATTTTATATACAAAATCAAAAAGGATTGATTTTAAGACGGAAGTTGACTGGAGGGAATCTCAGCTATTACTTAAAGTGGCTTTTCCTTTGGATATAATGACAGAAAAGGCAGTTTATGAAATCCAGTACGGCAATGTTGAACGGCCAACTCACCGTAATACAAGCTGGGAGAAGGCAAAATTTGAGGTATGTGCCCATAAATGGGCGGATCTCTCAGAGGACGGTTATGGAGTGGCTTTGCTTAACGACTGTAAATATGGTTATGACATAAATGAATCTGTTATGAGATTAACCTTGATAAAGTCGGGAGTATTTCCTAATCCGGATGCTGATCAGGAATTGCACCAGTTCACATACTCTTTGCTTCCTCATATGGGAGATTTCAGAGAGGGTAGAGTCATACAGGAAGCATATGATCTTAATTGCCCTGTGTATACCAAACTTTTAGCTAAGGGAAAACATTCTGCCTCCAACCAGGTATGGTCCATGCTGGAAGTGGATAAAAAAAATGTTATGATTGATGTTGTTAAGAAAGCAGAAGACAGTGAGGATATCATACTGCGTATATACGAGGCATATGGCAGACGCTGCAAGGTGAACGTAAAATTAATTCATTTCCAATATCATGATATTACTGAGTGTAATCTTATGGAACAAGAGTATGCAGAAAAGAACTTTGAATGGAAAGATGGTTCCCTTGCTTTTATCATAAAACCTTATGAAATAAAAACATTTCGAATTCATACTTAATAAAAAGAATGAATTCATTATGGAAGTAATTAAGGTGCTAATCAATACGTTTAATTGATTTCATTGAATTCAAGCCTTTGCATGCACGGTATTTTGTAGGAGAAGCATCACAATATTTATTAAAAGTACGGTTGAATTGAGAAAAACTGGAGAAGCCACAGGATTCAGAGATGTGCGTTACATTCATATCTGTTGTCAGAAGCAACTGCTGAGCATTACGAATTCTGGTCATTTGGATATAATTATTCAAGGTAAATCCCGTAATATTCTTAAACTGATGTGACAGGTAGTAACTACTGATATAGAAGTTCTTTGCCAGAAATTCAAGAGATAAATCTTCCTTATAATGCTCATGAATATAAGCGGTAATGGAATATACCTTATTTGTTAAGTTATCAACAGAGGAGTGGACAACATAAGTATTCTGATTTTGAAATAAATAAACTTTTGTTAAAATTCTATGAATTTGTTATGAATAAGAAGAGAGTTGATTCCGGTATTACCTGATTTGGTCAGACGAAAAATATCATTCAGAATACCAAATATCTGCTCTTTACAGGGCCCAATAAAACGATAGATTGGCACCGGTTTATCAAATATAGTAAACAGAGTTTTAATGTCATCACTTAAACCTGCAGTATCCATAGGAAATAAGAAATTAATGATCAAACGTTTTTTGGGTCCGCCATGGGGTACTGGGTTTTGTGTAATACCGAAGGTTTTATCGCAACAATATCCAAAAACTGAAGATCATAGATATCACCTTCGATTAGGTGATTCGCTGACACGTCTAATAAAATAAAAAATTCATAAAACTGATGAAAGTGCTGGAATTCCATATTTATTGTGTAAGAACGTTCATCATAATCAAAAAAATAATAAAAGTTATCTTCCGGAGTATTAATTTCCATTAGATGATGTTTTTCATATAAAACGATATTTTCAAGCAGCATAATAATTCCTTCTTTTCTAAGGTATACATTAATTATAAGAGAAAAAAGCAAATAATGCAATATAAATCATAATAATGACAAAAAAAGCGTAGATATTGTTGCGTTATAAGATTACGATAAAGATATCCTAAGATGTGGCTGGAAAGGATGGATATACATTATTTCTATATGGATATGCAGATAGAGAGGTAAATTTGAAAATTTTGAAAGGAAGTTATTAGATGACAATCGACAGGTTAAATATTATAAATGATAAACTTAATAAGCTAATATTGAGTTTTCAAAAGGTTCTCTATGAGGAGGATGCATCTTTTCTATCCAATATGAAAACGAATAATTTAGCTGGTGATGATATACGCAAATATCAGTACTGGGAATGGACTCAAGGGGTAGGCTTGTTTGGATTATGGATACTATTCGATAGAACCCATGTCAGGAAGTATTTGGATATGCTTATAAAGTATTATAATGAGCAGATTGAGACGGGGCTCCCTTCCAAGAATATCAATACCTGTGCACCAATGCTTGCATTATCCTATATCGCTGAATATACAAATAACAATAGTTATCTTTCTTTATGTGATGAGTGGGCACAGTGGATTATGAATAAACTTCCCAAGACAAAAGAGGGAGGGTTTCAGCATATCACCTCAGATACGGTAAATGAACAGGAATTATGGGATGATACTTTGGTAATGACAGTTCTGTTTCTTGCCAATTATGGGCGTATCACGAAGAATAACGAATACATAGAAGAAGCAAAATATCAATTTCTGCTGCATATTAAATACCTTACGGACAAAAAAACAGGGCTTTGGTTTCATGGATGGACATTTTGCGGAAATCATAATTTTTCAGAAGCATTATGGGGACGAGGTAATTGCTGGGTAACGATAGCAATACCGGAGTTTATTAATATGGGAAACTGTGAAGAAAGTGTCAGAAGATATTTATTGGAAGCACTGCAGTTGCAGGTTTCGGCTTTGAAGAAATTTCAGGAACCATCAGGAATGTGGCATACTATCATAGATAGTCAGGATTCCTATTTGGAAACCAGTGCAACTTGTGGATTTTGCTACGGTATACTAAGAGCTGCACATTTGGGGTATATTGATGATACGTATAAACAATGTGCATACAAAGCATTGGATGCAGTACTGAATAACATTACAGAGGATGGTATCGTTAACCAGGTTTCCTATGGTACCCCAATGGGCAGAGAATCAAAAGAATTCTACAAAAATATTGAAATAAAACCAATGCCGTATGGTCAGGCATTGGCAATTCTGTTCTTGCTTGAGTATCTGGAAGATAAAGACATCATGTAAGGAAAGGAATTAGACAACTTCGGGCCAAATTGGTCCGAAGTTTATCTTTATAAACAATTTTAACCTAAAATCTCATGATATAAGTCTAAAGCATAACTGGATTTAACCGGCTCTCCGGTTTCCAATGTAAATGTTCTCGATCCATCACTGTTTCTATTGGCACGAAAGAAGATACAGTCTTTCGGAGCTTCTGTATATAGTTTATGGGCAAATTGATAAAGATGAGTAACAAAGATGGTCAAAAGGCCGCAGCTGCGAAATGCTGCTGTTATCTGCTCAGCCAGATAACTGGCGTCGTATTCGGTTGTAGTAGAGAAAGTTTCATTCATTAATAATAAGCTGTCTTTTTTCATATGGGGAATCAGATCATGAAGCCTGTGTAATTCCTGTTCTAACAGGCCGGTCTTAAGTTCCCTGTCTTCTTCATCGGGAAAGTGGGTGAATATTCCGCTGTATCTATAACAGGAAAAAGAAGAAGCAGTTACAAATAAACCGCATTGTGCCATAAGCTGTCCTAATCCGATACTTCTTAAGAATGTTGTCTTACCTCCCTGATTAGCCCCGGTTATGATACATAAATTTTTCCCGGAAAATGAAACGGAATTTCCTATGACGGCTGCCTCCTTTTTCAATATTAATCCTATGTCTTTTAAGCCGGTAAATTCATAACCTTTTACCGAAATAAATTCCGGAAAACATACGGCTTCGCCTGCTTTTGTAATTTTATTAAAGAGATTCACCCCACCTGAATAGAAACCAAACATTTCCCGTACGGTTTCAAAAAAATTATTTGCTTCATTGTTAAAATCACTTAATGTTTTAAGAATCCATACCAAACAGGAATTAGTTATTTCCTCGCTGTTATTGATTAATGTCTGATTGTCAAGTAATATGATGGCATCTTCATTCCCTTTTTTTGGGTACTTGGTTTTTTCTGTAATTTTTTCTGAATTGGAAATAGTGTGCAGCCGTACCTCTCTTAACTTGAGGCCAAATCCCGGATGGCCTCCGATTACTATTTCCGAATGGAATTTTAAATCCAGTAATTCATTTAATAATTCATCTGCTTTTTGGAGAAAATCCCGGGTATAGTTTTTTAATGTCATCGTAATAAATTCATTTAAATAAGGGGATGAAAATGAATTTATATAATCAGACATTAAGTGATTGAAAAGTCCGAGATGGCGGAGGTTTATGGAAGCAATCTCACTTTGTGTAAGCACTTTTTTGGATACGGGAATCATTTTGTTATATCTGGGATGGGAAGTCTCACTGCAGATGTTTGTATTACTGATAGCTTCTGTGGATAATTGATAGGCTTCTTTAAAAAATTGTGGATAATGCATTGCTTCTCTCAGAATTTCCTGACGGTTATTAATTTCATCCTCATTAACGGATGGATTCAGAAATATTTTCTTAAAAAGAGTCCTAAGGTAAGTATCGTCCTCAGCAATAGCATCCAGTATCAGGTCTAATTTTAAATCACGGATAAACTTATCTTTAGCGGAGCCGGATTTGTTAACAATGTTATTTTCATTGAAGTATAAAATGTTAACCTTCATACTCTAATACCTCCTTAATCTGTTTATATGTCAACTGATATTGATTGGCGATATCTGACGCATAAGCAGTGGGTTCGGCTTCTTTGGGGATAATCCGGTAGGTCCGCCGGTTTTTTTCACTGCTGCCCGTTTCGGTACCTAAGCTAAGCATTTCTTTACAGGAAGCAGCCAGACTGGGAATATGGGTAACACAGATAATTACTGAATCAGTTTCCGCTAATTTTTGAATTAACAGCTTACTCATATCAAAAGCATCCAGTGTGGTAGTTGATGAGAATAATTCATTTAGAATAAAGAGATTATTGTTTCCGGATGTATAGAAAAGCATATCTTTTATCCGCAATAACTCTTCTTTTAATTTTCCATTACCGGTTTCCGCGTTTTCTTCTGTAGAAAAGTGGGTGAACATTCCATTGTATATTGGGAGTCTGGCAGAGAGGCCGGGAACCGGCAACCCTATTAACATAAAATAAGTAAGCTGTCCGATACATCGTGCAAATGTTGTTTTGCCGCCCTGATTGGCACCTGTAATGAAAACACCGGAATGGGATTTGTCCAATAATAAATCATTTGCTATAATGTCCGTATTTATTTTGGATTTGTAAGCCATTACAAGGTCATAAATTCCTTTTAGTTCAATACCGCGATTATTTACAATATCCGGATAGCAGAAAGGAAATTGCTTTGACTTTAGGGTATTAATATATGTCCGGCAGGAAATATAAAATTTCAGCTCCCGGTGTATTTGAATTATCAGAGAATCCCTAAAATCAGAGTGATTTGCGGTGAATGCAGAGCATTCCATAAATAACCCCTTTTCTTTTTTATATAAGATATCAGCAATCTTTAATTCTAAATCTGTTAATGTAACCTGCCGGAAAAAAAGAATTTCATTATGATATTCCACATCAGGAAAAAATACATTTTTTAATTTCTCGCTGAAATCATTCTCTTCTTTTTTATAATGCAGCAGTATTTTACCAGGTAGTACGGTTAAATTATAGTGAATACTTTCAATTTTTTCTTTTAACGAAAAACTTACGTTTTTTAATTCCAGAAATATATCACTTTCCGAATAATCCTTTAGCAGAGAGTGCAATTTCCTTAATCCGGTTGAATCAACATATTTTGAAGTTTTCCCAACCAGCTGCAGGATACTTTCATAATAAAGGCACATGGCATCTAACCTGTATTTACAGGTTTGAATGGTATGATTGGCTTTTTCGGAATAATCAATAAACTGATTTACCTGGCTAATAGAACTGTAAAAATCCATAATAGATTGATATACAACAGGCTTATCAAGATCTTTAAATATGTCCTGTCTGTAGGTTATCTCATCTTTATTCTGCAATAATCCATAGAACGTCTCGGTTAGTATACGGTCTGTATCTTCTAATACTATTTTTTCAATAACCTGATCCAGGTTTAAATCTTTAAAAAAGGCAGGTACTTTGCTGCTGTACTGATCCGAATTGTCCGTTATTTCAACCATTTTACTGCCGATTATTTCAAATTTACGTTTCTGATCTGTTACTCCCTTTAACAATCGCTGTTTTTTTGCAGATTCCTTTATCTTATCTTCACTCAATTTTGTTTCATATAATAAACTAAAATACGCCATAGTTTTACCTCCTTGAAATAAGTGTAAACTATGACGCATGTGTAAAGTCAATATGGAATTCGTTCGGAGTATCAAATTTTTTGAAATGTAAAAATGCTTACCTGTACAGATTTTACATTCAGTTATAACCATAAAATTTGTGATAAATATTGTTCCAGTTTTTCATTCTCCAAACATACTAATTTTGACAGGCGTAGTGCTTCCTGTTCCGAATTAGTATTACTTGGTATATAATTTTTTAGATCGGCTAATAAAACGTCTATAATTTCATTATTTAATGAGGCAATATCAACTAATTTCTGATTTTCATTTTTTCTGTCCAGCAGTTTATTAACTATAATTTCTTTCGAATAGTTGCTTAATTTTATCTCTTTAATATCTTTTAGAGGCAATCCTACTTTCTTAAAGCTCAGTATGGTATTAAGTTCAAGCATCTGTTCCGTATCATAATAACGGTACCCGTTTGTTTCATCTGTTTTAGCGGGACAAAACAGCCCGATTCTGTCATACAAATGTAATGCCCTGGTTGAGATACCACTGAATTCAGCAAATTCATGTATTTTTAGTAACATGAGAGATCCCCTTTCAAAGATGTATTAAAATAAATAATTGCATGGATGATTTAAGGGTCAAAAGCCTTTCATTATAGAATTATGAATCTATATACGCTTGTATTCGTATATAACACTAAATTGAGGCCTTTAACTTTCGTATCCTAATATACTTATGTAAATAAGAATATCTTTAAATGGTTAAAAAAGCAATATAAAAAGGAGTGTGGACCAGGTAAAATCTTGAATTATTCAATAAATGATGTTACTATATGTGTAAAGTTTTAAAGCTTAATTACATTTGTTTGTGGTAAGGAAATGAAAAAAATGACAACAGAATTATTTAATATTACTAGAGGGCAACAAGGAGGATAACTATGTTTAATGGTATTGGGGCTAATCTTGGAAATCTGCACCTATTGTCATCGGCAAAAAGCCGTTCTATTTCCCCGGAGAATATGTCAGGGGAAGTAGGTAAGGGAGGAATGTGTGAATTAAAAGACGGATTTTCAGCTGATGCAGCAAGAGATCTAGGTAAAGGGTGGAAGGTAAATCCAAGGATTATTGTGAAAGCGGGAGAAACGGTTGAGATTGCTAATATAGAAGGGCCGGGTGCGATTGAGCATATCTGGATGACGCCTACAGGTAAATGGAGAAATACAATACTTCGAATTTACTGGGATAAGGAGGAAAACCCATCGGTAGAGTGTCCGGTAGGGGACTTTTTCTTCGCAGGCTGGAACGAATATTATCAGATAAATTCCCTGGCAGTCTGCGTAAATCCGGGCAGTGCCTTTAACTGCTACTGGACCATGCCTTTCTTAAAGAACTGCAGGATAACCTTGGAAAACAGGGCAGAAGAGGAAGTTGTTTATTATTATCAGATTGATTATATTTTGACAGAACCCATAGAGGAATGCGCCTATTTTCATGCCCAATTCCGAAGAGTAAACCCTCTTCCTTATAAGTCGGATTATGTAATCCTGGATCAGGTAGAAGGGAAAGGTCATTATGTTGGTACTTACCTGGCGTGGGGAAATAACAACAGTGGATGGTGGGGAGAAGGAGAAATTAAATTCTTCCTGGATGGAGATACGGACTATCCTACTATCTGTGGTACCGGTACGGAGGATTATTTCTGCGGTTCTTATAATTTTGAAAATCCCCATACTCATGATCAATATGTATCTTTTTCATCACCTTATACGGGCTTTTATGAGATCCATACGGATAAATTATACAGAAGCCAAAAGAGATTTGGCATGTACCGTCTGCATATTACGGATCCCATCCGTTTTGATAGTAATATAAAGGTAACAATTCAGGCTTTAGGCTGGAGAGAAGGCGGCAGATATCTTCCATTACAGGAGGACATTTCTTCAGTTGCTTTCTGGTATCAGACCCTGCCGGCAAAGAAATTCCCTGATCTTCCGGATAAGGACTATCTGGAGATTATTTAAAGGCAGCAGGATACCGCCACACAATTTAATAAAAATTAATCCGCTTATTACAGATTGAAAGCCTAAGGCAGCATCCAGATTGAAAAGGATGCTGCCTTAAATAATATTCTCACGTTTGACATAAATTCGCTCTTCCTTCATTATTGACAGAAACTCAAGTGTATGCTACTATAATGTATGCTTATTATAAAAACCGTATAATTATTCAAATGATTACGGAGGGTTCGTAGTGTGAAAAAGAAACTGCTTTGCAGTTTCTTGGAGATTTGCATGCAACATTTGCGGTTGTTAAACGGCCATATTACCTTAGTGTGAAAGAAAATATTATAAAAGAAAGGAATGCCACATATTGATTCTTTCACTCTTTTAATTTGTGGCAGTAACACATCTGTGAGCGGATGTGTTATGTAATGGGTATTTAAAATGAAAAAGATTATCAGGTTACTTGTAATAACAATGCTAATGGTTGTATTTACTGCCGGCTGTGCAAAAAGTTCAGGAAAAGACACTTCACTGGATGATATTAAGGCAAAAGGGAAACTTGTTTTAGGGTTGGATGATGCATTTCCGCCTATGGGTTTTAAGGATGAAAATCAGAATATCGTAGGTTTTGATATTGATTTAGCAAGGGAAGTTTGTAAACGTATGGGTGTTGAACTTGTGGTTCAGCCAATCAGCTGGGATGCAAAGGAACTGGAACTCTCTACAAAAAATATAGACTGCATTTGGAATGGTATGACTTATAATGAAGAAAGAGCTAAATCAATGACGCTAAGTATTCCATATATGAAAAATACCCAGGTTACTGTTGTTTTGACATCCAGTGATGTTAATACTTTAGCAGACCTTGCAGGTAAAGTAGTCGCAATACAAAATGGTTCAACGGCTTCCGACGCAATTGATGCCAATGCAGATTTTAAAAATTCCTTAAAGGAACTGGTTAAAGTAGACGATAATGTACAGGCACTTTTAGATCTTAAGGTTTCCGGTTCCGATGCGGTTGTTATGGATGAAGTTGTTGCCCGTTATTATACGGAAAAAGAAGCTGGAACTTATAAAATTCTGGATGAAACTTTAGCGGATGAAGATTATATAGTAGGTTTTAGAAAAGGTGATAAATCATTATGTGCTGAAGTAGAAAAATACTTAAAAGAAATGGCAGCAGACGGTACCTTAGCTAAAATCAGTGAGACCTGGTTTGGTAAAGATCTTACTACAGTAGAATAATTTAAAAAATGTAAAAATTTTCTAAATAAGTAGTAAATAGAGATTAATAGTTATCTCTAAAAAGTAATTAAATAAGTTATAATATAAAAGTAAAGTCTGACTAATAGAAATACTTATGAAGAGTATTTCTATTAGTCAGACTTTTTTACGTAAATTCAATTACTGAGGTTATTACTCTTATTGAAGTATGATTCGCTTACGAATTCCAATCATATCACTTAAATAATCATATATTTTATTGTGATAATATATTACTTCACTAATACAGTAAAGTGTGTTATAATATCACTTATCAGACTAATAATAGTGAAGCATTTGAATTTACATAAGGAGGATTACAATGACTCAAGAAACACTTCTTGAATTGTTTAAAATAATGGGGGCTGCATCCCTTGTAACCATAAAGATATTTGTTTTAACACTGGTGTTCGGATTACCTTTAGGATTAATTGTTTCGTTTGGCAGAATGTCAAAACACATCCTGATTACCGGACCGATACGGTTCTACTTACTAATCATGAGGGGTACACCGTTAATACTTCAGTTATTTTTCTTTTTTTATTTTCCTCATTATGTTTTCGGAGATACACTGCCAAGGTTTTGGGCAGCCATATTAGCTATGTCAATTAATTATGCTGCGTATTTTGCAGAGATATACCGGTCCGGTATTGAATCCATGCCAAGAGGCCAATATGAAGCGGCTACAGTATTAGGATTTAGTAAAAATCAGACTTTTTTTAAAATAATATTACCTCAGGTAATAAAGCGAATCCTTCCTCCCATGGGTAATGAGTTTATGACATTGGTCAAGGATACGGCATTAGTCAGTGTTATCGGAGTCAGTGAGATTTATGAACTGGCGACGGATACCATGTCCAGGGTAGGTTCCCTGATACCATTAATTATGGCAGGTACATTTTACCTGGTAATGAACAGCGTTGTTTCCAAATGCTGCTCCATGACGGAAGGTAAGATGAGTTACTATCGATAATCGGAGGAAATAGGTTGAAAGAAAATATAGTTTATGAAAGGATGCCGCAATTGGATTCTTTCAACCATTTTTATTTTTGATAATAGAATGCGTCTTTTCAGCATTCTATTGCATGTGGCAGTATCGCAAGCTTGCTTGCGATAGGCAATGGGTGTAAAAATGAGTATATTAGAAGTAAAGAATTTAGAAAAGAGTTTTGATAACCTCCAGGTTTTAAAGGATATCTCTTTAAAGGCAGATAACGGTGAGATTATCTCATTAATTGGTTCTTCCGGTTCCGGTAAATCAACTCTTTTAAGATGCTTAAACCGATTGGAAACCGTAGATTCCGGTGAAATTATCGTGGATGGGGATATTATGGTATCTACCTTAAACGGAAAAAGCGTATATGCCAATGAGACGGTTTTAAAAAATATCCGCATGAAAACAGGACTGGTATTTCAGAACTTTAATCTATTCCCACATTATAATGTATTAAGAAATATTACGGAAGCACCAATCTTTGCAGCAGGAATTCCAAAGGAAGAAGCAGAGAAAACAGCTTTCGAATTATTAGATAAATTAGGACTGAAAGATAAGGCAGAAGCGTACCCTTATCAATTATCCGGCGGACAGTCACAGCGAGTATCCATTGCCCGTGCCCTGGCTTTAAAACCTAAGGTTTTATTTTTTGATGAACCAACTTCAGCGCTGGATCCGGAACTTACCGGTGAGGTCTTAAAGGTTATCCGGTCTTTAACAAGTCTTAATATGACTATGATTATTGTCACTCATGAAATGGATTTCGCCAGGGATATATCAAACCGTATGATTTTTATGGATCAGGGTGTGATAGTAGAAGATACAACACCCGCAGAATTATTTAACTCAAATAATGAGCGAACCAAAGCATTTTTAGGTAAATTCCATGAGGCTGTATAGGTAGTTAGTAATTTTGAAATGAAGTATTTCTATAATAATTTAACAGTTAATTTAATTTATCATCCAATACTTTATCAATAAAAAAGTACATCTGGCGGGTTAATATCAGTCAGATGTACTTTTATTTCCGCGAAAGCAAAGTGAGAATTAGCAAGCTAGCTTGCAATAATTCCAACGCGCCCGTGAACCGAAGAAACTCGCAAAGCGTGTTTCTTCCGGTTAAAGGTATACTTATTCCTGTGGAATAAAATGGTCAAATATAAAGAAATCAAAACTGTTCCGGCTCTCCTCCAACCCTTCCTGGGATTTTATTGTCCAGGCGAAAGTAGGTACCTTATATAAGCGGCGGCAGAGAATTAAGGATAACGTGTTACGGTGTATATAATTATAAGAAATAAAATCCGGTTTTGTTATAAAATTAAGCAGGAGATTCTGCAGTATAAAATACAAAGTAGCACTGCCCGCTTCTTTATCCTTTATTAAATTACTGGCTAACTGACCTCTCATAATATTCGGACGGTTACGTTTATACCAGAGTAAAACCAAAGGATTAAAAGATTCTATGCAATAATGCCCGTTATATTTCTCTAACATAGGTGCAGTTATTTTGCATACGGAAGTATCATGTATTTCCACTTTAAACTCTACTATCAGAGGAACCTGACCATTTACCATATCCAGTACGGACTGAAAGGAAGGAATCCGTTCATTTGAATCATACAAGGTTAATTTCTGCAATTCCGCAAATGTAAGGTCACGGACTTTTTTATCTACACCGCATACCCTTTTCAGATTGTAGTCATGAAAGACAACCGGAATTTTATCCTTAGAAAGCTGAACATCCATTTCAATGCCATAATTATGTTCGACGGCAAGCCTAAATGCTGCCATGGAATTTTCCGGTGCTTCTCCCTGATTCTGATGAAGTCCCCTGTGCGCATAATATTTGCCCTGCCAGGATTTAATATTGTGACGGTTCGTTATTTTCGGCATAATTGCCAGTAAATATAGAACCAGAATAATTAAGGCTAAAGTTAAAATCATATATAACCACATAGTATCCTCCAAGTTGTCAATACTGCCATATGCAGTTTAATCTTATGGTATTTCAATTAATCTTCTACATCAAAATGTTCCAGTGCACATCTTTTCCTAAGTGGTTTCGAATCTCCGTGGCGGGCACATAACATTGTGCATAATGACAGGATCGAAAATATAAAGGAATAAGGAAACAGGGAACGGTATGATAATATTTTTAGGAATGGCCGATTCGTTAAAATTTGAATTTGCCAATTCATTCTCCCGAATGGTAATAACCAATAAAATTACTGCCAAAACCATCAGAACCGCAACAGTTATAAAAGTTGGCATATAATTAGGATGATTTACTTCGGGAATTAATATACCTGACATAATCAATGTAAAAATTGCACCTAAAGTGCCCATTAAATTGATTATGGAATTAGCATTACTTCGGCGTAATGTCCGGCATCAGAGCCACAGCCGGTGAACGATAGGAACTCATGGCAATAATCCCGCCGGTCATTGTTTCACCAAGGCCGAAAGTTTTGGATAAAATTAACGGAACCAGATTATCATATAACTGCCAGAAAGCACATATAGACAAAATCCCAATCCGATAAAAAAGGTACGCGTATAATTTAATTTCATTTATTTTTACCCATAATATACCGTAATTATACCTGCGGTATTGCACTGAATACTTTGTTGAGGAGTTCCTTTCTTCTATCAAAATTTCATTCAGCCTTTTTATCTCATAGGAAATTACGAAAAACCTCCGGGTAGGATGTGCGTTAATTAAATTTTACTTTATCCATTATAGCATGCAAGTGATAAGGTTACAACGTAAAAGGTTATATTTTACATAATATTAACTCTTCATTTAAAATATATATAACATGAGTCAATTAGCCACTTAAAGTTATTACATAGTAATATGATTGATTAATTTATTCGTTACAATTTTAATATTTCATTTGAATAATTAAATTTACTATTATTATAAAGAATAATAGTAAATGCACGTCATATATTGTAATTAACTTATTAATAAAAGGATGAAATAACTTGGATCAAAATTGCGGTGATAGGATTATTAGCGAAGACTATGCAGACTTATTGATTGAATACCGCAGATTCCCGCAGGAACTGTCCAATATTCCTGATAGTTGTTCAAATGTCATTAATGAAAGTCATGCTGTCGTATATGCACCAATAGATCGCTTGCCCAATGATATAATCCAGGCGATTGGTTATTTTGTTTTACCAACTTTGTTTGGATTAGCGGATACCGGAAGTCTTGAAGCATCCGGTATAACCCGGTTGTTAAATATACCAAGCTTTGGCTTAAGCGGGCAGGGCGTTTTAGTAGGATTTATTGATACTGGGATTGATTATACACATCCTGCATTTATTAATGCGGACGGGACTACGAGAATTTTGTCAATTTGGGACCAGTCAATTCAGACGGGGCCGTCACCGAATACCTATTACTACGGGACTGAATATACCAGGGAACAGATTAATCTGGCATTAGCGAATGAAGACCCTATATCAATCGTACCCAGTGTGGATGAGATTGGCCATGGAACTTCTTTAGCAGGTATAACAGCAGGAAATCCAAGCCCTGAAAATAATTTCTCCGGTATAGTTCCTTCAGCAGATATTGTTGTTGTAAAATTAAAACAAGCGAAACGTTTTCTTAGAAATTTTTTTATGGTTAAGGAAGATGCCATATCTTTTCAGGAAAATGATATTATGTTCGGGGTACGCTACTTAATTGATATTGCCAGAGAACTAAACAGACCTATTGCCATATGTATCGGTCTTGAAACAAACCAGGGATCTCATGACGGACGTGGTGCCTTAAGCAGTTATCTGTCTCTGCTTGGGGATCAGGCTGGTATAGCCATTGCTGTAGCCGTAGGTAATGAGGGAAATACGGGTCATCATTTCCGCGGAGTTATTGAAAGGGGAGGGCAGCAATCAGAGGTTCTGGAGTTACGGGTAGGCGCAGATAATGAAGGATTTACAATGGAATTTTGGGGAGATTCGCCGGGAACGTTTTCCTTGGATATATTATCTCCTACAGGAGAATATATTCCAAGAATACCTGCAAGGATAGGAGAAACAAGAGTTGTCAGGTTTATATTTGAAGAAACGGTTATTAATATCGATTATCTCCTATTAGAACAACAGACTGGAGATCAATTGATTTTATTGAGGTTTGTGAACCCAACGGAGGGAATATGGCGGTTCCGGGTATATTCATCGGGGGATTTAACATCAACTTTTAACGTTTGGCTTCCTATCCAAAATTTTATGACTAGTGAAGCCGTATTTATTCAGCCGGATCCGGATTACACGGTGACTTCGCCCGGTAATGCAATTATACCAATTGTTGTTACAGCATATGACTACAGGAATAATAGCCTGTATCTCAATGCAAGCAGGGTTATACCAGGATAGATACCATAAATCCTAACCTGGCTGCTCCAGGAGTCAACCTGGTAGTACCTGCACCGGGTAAAACTTATACGACTGCATCCGGTACCAGTTTAGCTGCGGCCCATACAACCGGTGTTGCTGCCATGCTTCTGGAATGGGGAATTACTTCCGGTTATTATTCCATGCTGGATAGTGTTGAAATTAAAAATTTACTGATCAGGGGTGCCAGAAGAGACCCAAACAATGTATATCCTAACAGGGCATGGGGTTATGGTATCTTAGACGTATACAATACTTTTAACAGCTTAAGAGGGGATTAATGTTATAGTATAATAGGCAGGATGAAATGCGGACAAACAGCATTCTATCCTGCCAGGTATTAATTAACCCAAGAGTAGAGTGTATCATACACTTCCCTGTAATTTTTCTTCATATTAATTGGTTTAAAATCTTTATTTACAAAACAATGTCCGGATTCGCCGGATGCTTTTAAGGAAAGAGAATCTGCATCCAGTACTTTGTATTGTATCGTTAGTTTAATTCCATTAAAGATAATTATTTTGGGAAGTATCAGTACTTTCTCATTAAATTTAACTGAGGATTTATATTCACAGGTAACTCCAAGCACCGGAATTAATATACCCTTTGCTTCCAATGTATCATATCCCAAACCAATCTGCTCCAGAAAATCTATCCTTGATTCTTCAAACCACCGGATATAATTGGAGTGATGGATAATGGCCATCTGATCCGTCTCGTAATACATGGCTTGTCTTATATAAGGTTTGATTGATTCACCGGTCAGTATATTATGTGAAATTGCTTCCTTAAAATCTTTTTCTGATAATTCATTACTCATAAACCCACTCCTTAACAGTGTAATTTTTTCCTTAAGGAATATAGTAGCATTTACCTTATTTTAATTCAATATAATTTTACCTTTATTATCAGATAGGATGATTAACCCGACAAGAGCCCAATTCATCTTGTGAAAATATATAACACTGAGTTTATAAAAAAAGGATTTTTTTCGGGTTAATCAAAAGTTGTTTAATCTAACATCGGAGAGGGTTGGAATTGAAAAGGGTTGCCGTATGTGTTAAGATGAAACAGTACATATAATAGTTAAGCTTTAAAAATGTCTTAACAATTCACTTTTGGTGGAATATTAAGTCTCATTGCCAATAAAAAGGAGAGGTAGTATGAACGTATTAACAAAAAAACGTCATGAAATTGGAAAAAGAGATGTAATAAGTGTTTTGGAAACAGTAGATGTGGAAACGGGAAAAAGAGTTGTTTTGCATGAATTTGATTTCTTAATTGAAGCACCAAACTGGAAGAAGAATGGTACGGAATTGATATATAATTCGGAAGGGCGAATTTTTTCATATGATATCACGTCGGATATCAGTACTCTAATAGAATCAGGTATTTGTGATCATTGTAATAATGATCATGTACTGTCACCGGATCACACAAAATTGGCGGTAAGCCATCATACATATGAAGATGGTATGTCACGTATTTATATTTTCCCTGTTGAGGGGGAATACCTACCTTAATAACGCCGATTGCTCCAAGTTATCTTCACGGCTGGTCACCGGATGGCAAAACCCTGGCATATTGTGCAGAGCGCAATGGTGAATATGATATTTATACAATTCCGGTAGTGGGAGGTATAGAAACAAAATTAACGGATACCCATGGTTTAAATGATGGTCCGGAGTACTCACCCTGCGGAAGTTACATTTGGTTTAACTCTGTAAGAACAGGGCTTATGCAGGTGTGGAGAATGAATGCAGATGGCAGTGATCAAACCCAGATGACTTTTGATGAGAGTAACAGCTGGTTCCCTCATGTATCTCCGGATGGAAAGAAAATAGCTTATATTACTTACAAAAAGGGTGATGTGGAAGCAGGGGATCATCCAGCCAATAAAAACGTTGAAATCCGGCTTATGTCCAGTGAGGGGGGTGAATATAAAACCTTAGTCCATTTATATGGCGGACAAGGTACTTTAAATGTAAATTCCTGGTCCCCGGACAGCAAAAAGCTGGCATTTGTAAGCTACCGGTTGAAGTAATAATTATCATTTAACATAGGATTAAATAATAGGTTAATTTGCTTAGTAAATAAGCGATTGGGTATGAAATGAGATCTATTTTACCATGCTTATTTACTAAGTGAATATAATCTGTGTGAATAGGTTATTTTAATGATTACTAATATTATTATATCATTTTTTGGCTAATGTAAGTTTTTGACTTATGAGATTTTACGATTAAGTTTACACTGTAAATTACCATGAATTTTAGAATAAAATAAAATATAAAAAAATCTTTTAATTTTTTAAAAATTTTACTTGAAATATGATTTAATTTATATTATAATATCATTCGTGGCTGACGAACATCTCGTCCTAGAAACCACAAAATATAATATGATGGGCTATCGCCAAACGGTAAGGCACTGGACTCTGACTCCAGCATCTCAAGGTTCGAATCCTTGTAGCCCAGTACAAAAAATGAGGTTATCATACTTCATTTTTTTTTGTCTTTTCAGACCTTTTACAGGAGCGCATAACACTAGGAACAGCTTAAGAAGCTTAAGCAGAAAAAAATTAATGGAGAGATAAAAAAATAATAATTTAAAGTATAATACAAAACAAATTAGATATAATATGTAGTGGATACAGAAGCTTGTTCTAAAAGCGAAATGTAAATTTCAATAGAATTTGTTTCATGTATTCCATATATAAATATCTTGTAAGTAGCGCGAATTTGTTAACCAGAATATAGGAGATGGTATTGATGGAGGCTTTAGGAGACAACGGATTTACTATTAAATGATTCAGGTTGTAGATGAAAATCAAATAATTCAAGCGAAAAAGAGATTTTATGGGCAATGGCAGGTTTAATACCTGCCATTGTTTTTTTATTTCCGCGAAAGCAAAGTGAGAATTAGCAAGCTTGCTTGGAACGCGTACGCAAACCGAAGAAACTCACAAAGCGTGTTTCTTCCGGTTATGGGAAGAAATATTGTAATAAGTTTAAGCCTTATAATAACAATTTAAAAGCCGATTGCAAAATTTGGATCTTTTCTTATTAATATAAAAGGAGTTGGTTTCATGATAGATTCTTTATTTACTATCTTAGCTGAGCCAACGGAAGAGTGTGCCATTTCGAATCAAAGTTCAACAGAATGTCAGCATTCAATTGATTCTATTGAAGCAAGTTCTCTCTGACGATTATCAGTGGAGAGAGCTCTATTAAGTAATAAAAAAGGGCTATGTCACAATATACGGTTGAATTTGACAGTTTTTAGTATATGATAATAGTAGGAATTAATACCAAGAGGAGTCATGTAGTTCGTAATGGTCATAGAAAAGATGATACACAAAGATATATATGTAAGGATTGTGGTAAATCTTTTGTGATTGCTACTAATTCTATCGTGTCTGGTACAAGAAAAGACCTCTCTGCATGGGTGAAATACATTGACTGTATGATGAATGGTCTTTCTATTCGTAAGACTGCTATGATTTGTGGTATTCACAGAAACACTGCTTTTTTTGGGAGACACAAGATATTAGATGCACTTAAAAACATGGCAGAAAGTGTTACCCTAAATGGTATCGTAGAGGCTGATGAAACTTTTTTCACTGTCTCGTACAAGGGCAATCATATCAAGAACAAAACATTCTCAATGCCAAGAAAGACTCATAAGAGAGGTTATTCTACTCATTTGCGTGGTTTGTCACACGAAAGGTTTGCGTTCCTTGTGCGGTTAACAGAAATGGTTTATCAATCGCAAAAATGACAAATACAGGTCGTATATCTACTAAGATTTACATAATCTTTATAATGGCAGAATCGAGAGTAAATCTACTCTTGTAACTGATAAAATGAACTCATATGCAAGATTTGCCACAAAAAGTGATATTGATTTAATCCAGTTAAAGGCTGGTAAGACAAAAAAAGGTATTTACAACATTCAGCACATCAATAACTAACCAATTCCATTGATGGCTTAGATTAACAATATAAAATTTACAGATGAGGTGAATATGAAATACAAAAAAATAATTGGTAGTATTACTGTATTGTTTCTTGTGATGGGTTTATTAATCGCTTATTCATTTATTTATGATTATCTTTGCAAGACCCGAGTATATAGTGATATATCACAGAAAATATCAGATGAAGTTCTTTCGGCTAATTTACAGATTGTTCAATGTAAAACGGAAGTTGATTCAGTTAGATACTCAGCAGGTTTTGGAGCAGTGGTTTTTCAAAAAGTTGATAATAGATATTATGTACTTACTGCTTATCATGCAGTGAATTCTTTAGAAAATACAATTTTACGTGTTTTAGATTATAATGCAAAAATACATTTTCCGTTAAAGGAATATTATGAGCGTTTGCCAGTTGCAACAGTAGAATACTATGATGAAAAATATGATTTAGCTATATTAAGTTTCCAATCAGGAGAAAATATTAGTGTTTTGAAGATTGCTGATTCATCACCTAATTATAAAGAAAGAATTGTATGTATTAGCAAGCCTTATAGTGAAAGAAGCACTTTAATTACTTATGGTAAAGTAATATCAAAAAAACCAGTGGAAGTAATATTTGATGATGGAAGTAAAACAAATTGCATTATTAAACATTCTGCATATGCAGATAGTGGAAGTAGTGGTAGTGTGGTTTTGAATGAAAATTGTGAAATTGCAGGGATTACTATTGGTGGTGGAAAAGATATTTTTCGAAATTTTAAATCTGGGTATGCTATGCCAAGTGAACAAATTAATATCTTTCTTTCAGAATGGAAAAATAATTATACAAACTCGAATTAATAAGTGGCTAAAACAATAGTCACTTATTAATTTGCTAAATTATCAACTCTTTGTTGTGACAGAGCCTAAAAAGTAATAATACTGGATGAACCGACAGCCAGCCTTGACCATGAGAATCAGCAGATCGATACCAGAAAGATTTACAATTATGCTTATGACCGCATCCTGATAATTGTTAAGCATGATATGATTTATGGAGAGAATGCTAATATTCTGACATTGGGGGAAATGGAAAATAAATAAGGAAAGAGATGGTTTTTATCGCTTAAAAGTTTTATAATAAACATTAATGAACATAGGAGGGAAAAGTTAGAGATGGAGGAGATTTTAGACAAAGAAAAGCTGGAGAAAATTAATCGGTATAAGATATTAAACCAATATGTTAAGAAAGGTCAAATTCTGTTTACGGGATCTTCATTAATGGAACAATTCCCGATTTATGAATTCATTCAGGATTATGATATCAGGGAAACTATTTATAACCGGGGTATAGGAGGATTTACAACAACTCAGATGCTGCAATATTTGGATGTGATGATCTTTGAATTAGAGCCATCCAAAGTATTTATTAATATCGGTACGAATGATTTAAATGAACCGGATTATTCACTGGAGGCTCTCATGGGCCGCTGTGAAACTATTATAAAACAGATCATAGAGCATTTACCGGAATGTAAGATTTATTATATGGCGTATTATCCGGTTAACGGGGAGTATGATTTTGGAGACGAAGATATGAAACAGGTGCTCAAAATCAGAACAAACAAAAGAATTAATGAAGCTAATTCTGCCCTGGAGCAGATGGCTGAAAAAAATCAAATACATTTTATTAATATTAATAGAAACCTTTATGACAGAAGCGGAAATTTAAAACCGGAGTACTCTATTGAAGGAATGCACATGTATGGGAATGGATATCATGCTATATTAGAAGATCTTCTGAGATTTGTAAGGGAATAAATACTTTAAGATTGAGCTACATACTGTAAAAATGGGGCTGCCGCACAAATGCGGTGCCCTTTTTCATTTCCGCGAAAGCAAAGTGAGAATTAGCAAGCTTGCTTGCAATAATTCGAACGCGCACGCGAACCGAAGAAACTCGCAAAGCGTGTTTCTTCCGGTTAGAGATGTTTATCACATTTTAGGGTATCAAAATAGGGTGTGATTATTATCCAACAAAAGACACGTTCTCACTCGTTTGCCGCACATAACGGTACATAAGGTCGTGGCAGATAAGTGATTCTGCCACAATCAGCTTCAAAATGATAATGTATGACTTTTCCTCTCTCTTATGCTACAATATTACTATGTTAATATACTTTTTTGTTAAGAAATGATTAACGATTTTCTATCATCTATTTTCTTGTATTATAGGTGACAGATAAGAGGCAGATACAAATAAAAAGGAGCTTTTTATGAAAGATAGATTTATTATAAAAAAAACAAAGTATGATATTTTCATGAATAGCATTTGTTTTATCTTGTTAATTGGAGTATTCCTATATTTAATTTTAAATTGGAGTAATATCCCGGATAAAATACCAGGACATTATAATGCTCTCGGTACGGTGGACCGATGGGGAGATAAAAATGAAATATGGTTATGTCCAATCATTAGTGTTTTATTTTATATTGCACTGTCAGTATTGGAAAGATTCCCCGGGGCCTGGAATACCGGAATCCAGGTTACGGAGAAAAACAGGGAACAGGTATATCGCCTATTAAAGAATATGCTTGTTACTTTAAAAGTGATTGTGGTTGCCGATTTTGTTTTTATATCTGTAAATTCCGCATTGACAAAACCGATGCCGGCGTGGTTTCTTCCGGTATTCTTAATACTTTTATTTGGCACAATTGTGATTTTTATAAGTAAATTGCTGAAACTTCGTACATGACTTCTGGATGCACCTTGTAACCATAAACGGCTGTTTCAACTCATAGTAACAGCCTGAAATTCCAAGGGCAAATGTACATCAGATATGAGATTTCTTAAGCCCTTTTTTACTGGCACATAATTCTGCTTCCTGCCATATAATGCTAGGAAGAATACGGCAGTTTATGCCGGTAAACAGCAGCAAGGAACAAGCCATGATTAACCGAAGTTTTACCACCTTAAGCCATATGCTTGCCTGGTACCGGAATAAGGATTACATCCGGCTGGGTATACTTAACTCTCAGACTTCTTCATTTCAAATTCAGGTTATTGCAGAAAACCTCCATATACCCTGGGCAGTGGACATCAGTGAAGACGGCAGGCTGTTCTTTACGGAGCGGAACGGAAACCTGCGGGTCATAGAAAACGGAATATTAAATCCGGAGCCGTTGTATACATTCAGCCCTCCTTTTGTAAACATGGGAGAGGGTGGGCTTTTGGGGCTTGCTTTAGACAGGGATTTTCTTTCAAACGGGTATATTTATCTTATGTATACCTATGAGGAAAACCGAAGACTTTACAGCCGTGTGGTACGTATGCGCATCGAGGATAATACCGCGTCAGAGGAGGAAATTCTTCTGGACCGGATTCCGACAGGCCAGTTCCATGTCGGCGGAAGGATAAAAATAGGCCCCGACGGTTACCTGTATATCACTGTCGGGGATGGCGGTGATCTTAATCTTGCACAGAATATCAACAGTCCGGCAGGTAAAATTCTGCGGATCGGAACAGACGGAAGTATTCCGCCTGATAACCCCTTTCCAGGTTCGCCGGTTTATGCCCTGGGATTCAGAAATCCTCAGGGCCTGGCCTGGAATAACAATAATGTACTATATGCCTCGGAACATGGAGAAACAGGCCATGATGAAATTAATATCATACAACCGGGCGGCAACTATGGCTGGCCGATTGTTACAGGTGATGAAGAAATACAGGGATATGATTTTATTAAACCTGTCGTTCAAAGCGGAAATGGAACCTGGGCTCCTGCGGGAATTGCCTTTGCAACCGGAGGGCCCAGGATAGGCCAGCTGCTTGTATCAACACTCCGAGGGAGTGTACTCATGGCAATCACCTTCGACGAATCCGGGACACAGGCTGTTAATGTGGAACGATTACTGCAGGGTCGTTACGGACGGTTAAGAGAAGCCTATCAGGCAAGGGATGGTTCCATATACCTAACTACCAGCAACACGGACGGCAGAGGGCTTCCGAATCCCGGGGATGATAAAATCCTCCGGCTGATGCCTTCTATGTAAGAGCAGACAAAAAGGCCGGTTAAAAATAACTCCGTATATGGGGTTATTTTTAACCGGTTTTTGATAAATCCGGGCCATAAGTTTATCTACTGTTTCACAAACATCCACAAATGTAATGTCTTTTGTATAATCAAAATCTAATTTTAACGTATCAAGTGGTTCTTTTTCTCTTTTTCATATCTTTTAAATGCTTCTGATAGAATCTGCATATCCGAATCTCTTTCCTTTCATAAAATATGGCAACTCCTCTGGAGACATGCTCTAACATACCTGTATCAACCAGATGTTTTAGACATCCTTTGAAAATGCCTTCTTTGCTAGATATTTCACTAATTGCGATTTCTAATAATGTATTAACATTTGACATATTATAATTCTAAAAAAGTCAATAACAATTTATCCGCACTCAGAATAAAAACTATTGACAGACCAACTAGTATGTGTTACTATATAGCAGTAGTAAGTAATACTGAATATCAGTTATACAGAATAGTGAAAGAGGTGATTGTACTGGAAAACCTAACAGAAATGCTCAAAGGTGTGCTTGAGGGCTGTGTCCTTGAAATTATAAATCGAGGAGAAACCTATGGCTACGAAATCACGAGGTTGCTGAATGCTCTCGGCTTCTCAGATGTTGTGGATGGAACGGTCTACACCATTCTGGTTCGTCTTGAGAAGAATAAACTTGTGGACATAGAAAAAAAACCGTCCGATATGGGGCCGCCGCGCAAATTTTACGTGCTTAATGACGCAGGGCGCAAGGAACTAAGGAAGTTCTGGGAAAAATGGGAGTTCGTATCAACAAAAATTAGCGAGTTAAAGGAGAAAAAATAATGAATTTTTGGGATAAAATTACAGGCAACGACATGACTAGAGAATTAAAAACTTTTGAATTACGAGCCCAACAGCTGCCGGCTGATTATCAAGCGGCATGGGAAAAAATTAAGGCCAATATTTGGCCGTACTCAGATTTCACCGGTCGTAACCTCATGCCAATTCTTGACGATGTGCTTGGCCTGCTCGAAGAAACGGCGGCGGACGGTCAGAGTGTCGGGGAGGTTTTGGGTGATGATATCAAAGGCTTCTGTTTGGCGCTGGTCGGTGAAGAAGGGGCAAAGTCTTACCGCGACAAGTGGCGCGAGCAACTCAATAATAATATCGCTAAAAAATTAGGTAAATAGGAGGATAACATGAGTATACAAGATATTATCGAAGGCAAAAAAGAGTGGAGAGCGCACGTGGCGCGCGTCAAAGCGCTCCCTAAAGATTATCAGATTGTTTATAAAGAGATTCAGAAATATCTCTTTAAGGTTGGTCCTGTAGAGCTAACCGACGGGACGGGTTTACTCTCGGGGATTGTCGATCTTTTTGAAGAGGGCGCGGCCTTGGGGAAAGGCGTACTCGAAGTGACGGGCAGAGACGTAGCGGCTTTCTGCGACGATCTAATCAAAGATTCAAAAACTTACGCTGACGTCTATCAAGAATCTGTTAACCAAGAAACTAATAAGGCCATGAAAAAGGTTACGGATAAAACAAAGTAAAGGGGGATATCGGTATGGAAAAAGCAATTGAAGTGAAAGGACTGAAAAAGTCTTACAAACAGCTTGATGTTCTGAAAGGCGTGGATTTTGAGGTGGAAAAAGGCAGTATTTTTGCCCTGCTCGGCTCCAACGGTGCGGGCAAGACAACGATTGTAAGAATCCTCACCACGCTGCTTAAACAAGATAGCGGAATTGCCACTATAAACGGCTTTAATGTTACATCAAAACCTGACAATGTAAGACAGTCAATCAGCCTGACCGGGCAGTTTGCCGCCGTGGACGAGATTTTGACCGGGCGGGAAAATCTTATCATGATCGCCAAGCTACGACACCTTGCCAATCCCCGGCAGGTGGCTGGCGATCTGTTAAAACGCTTTGGCTTGACCGATGCCGCCGACCGCAGGGTTTCCACCTATTCGGGAGGTATGCGCCGCAGGCTTGACATCGCCATGAGCCTTATAGGAAAACCGCAGCTTATTTTCCTCGACGAACCGACCACCGGGCTTGACCCCGAGGCGCGCATCGAGGTATGGAAAATTGTTAAAGAGCTTGCCGACGGCGGAACGACGGTATTTTTGACCACCCAGTATTTGGATGAAGCCGAGCAGCTTGCCGACCGGATTGCCATTCTGCATGAGGGAAAGATTATTGCTAAGGGCACCCTCGCTGAGTTAAAAAAGATGTTCCCGCCCGCAAAGGTTGAGTACATTGAAAAACAACCCACATTGGAGGAGATATTCCTCGCAATCATAGGCAAAAAGGAGGAGAAATAAATGAAAATGATAAAGAAGCATTTTTTCAGTGATATGGGAGTCATGCTTGGACGTTCCATGCGCCATATTACCCGCAGCATGGACACCATCATCACAGTCTGCATTACTCCAATTGCGATGATGCTGCTGTTCGTCTATGTGTTTGGCGGCGCAATCCAAACCGGTACGGATAACTATGTAAACTACTTGTTGCCCGGTATCCTGCTGATGGCGATTGCAAGCGGTATCGCATATACGGCTTTCCGTCTGTTTGGGGATGTACAGGGAGGCATATTCGAGCGGTTCCAATCCATGCCGATTGCGCGTTCGTCCATGCTGTGGGGGCACGTGCTGACCTCGCTGGTATCCAATGCGATTTCGGTTATCGTAATCATTCTCGTAGCGCTTCTTATGGGCTTTGGCTCATCGGCAGGAGTATTGCCATGGCTTGCTGTGGCCGGTATACTCGCTCTGTTTACGCTGGCATTGACTTGGGTCGCTGTGATTCCAGGACTGATCGCAAAAACGGTGGACGGTGCGAGCGCCTTTTCCTACCCGTTAATCTTTCTGCCGTTTATCAGCTCGGCGTTTGTGCCGACCGAGACGATGCCGTCAGTCGTACGCGCTTTTGCAGAAAATCAGCCAGTGACCTCGATAGTAGACGCTATCCGTGCGCTCCTGTCGGAGCAACCTGTCGGAAATGATATTTGGGTTGCCCTTGCATGGTGCGTCGGGATTATGCTTGTGGCATATATCTTCGCTATGAGAGCGTATAAACATAAAGCAGCTTAATGTTTACAGGCATTAAAATGTTAGCGGTCAAAAAAACAACAAGTAAAGGAATGGTTAGAATGTATAAATATGAATGGATATTATGCCCGGTCTGTGGCAACAAAACACGGGTCAAGATACGGTTTGATACGGTGCTTGAAAACTTTCCACTATTTTGTCCCAAGTGTAAACAGGAAACATTAATCAATGTAAAACAACTGAAGGTATCAGTTATCAAAGAGCCAGACGCTATGACGCAGAGCCGATAACCTGTGAGATTGTTCACAGTTATCGGCTCTTTCTTTATCTCACAGGTTGATGCGGACTTATCCGCTTTGTTCTGGTACCTCGGATAAATTTATATATTGACTTATGTCAGAAACGACAGCGGATATGGAGCAGTCTAAAAAATGAATTTAATCAAATGTTGAACAATAAAAAAGGGAAAGGGTGTTAAATATGTTTTTATCAGTATCAAACCTTACAAAAAGCTATAACACAGGGATTATTACCCATGTACTAAAAGGTGTGGACCTGAAGATGGAAAGAGGACAAATCGGAGTAATATTAGGCCCCTCCGGTTCGGGTAAATCTACGCTTATGAACATTATAGGCGGGGTTGACAGAGCCGACAACGGCTCAGTCGAGGTGGACGGCAAGCGTATTACAAATTTAAATGACAATCAACTGGTTGAATACCGTAGGGAGAGCGTGGGTTTCGTCTTCCAGTTCTACAACCTTGTGCCGAACCTCACGGTAGCCGAAAACATCGAGGTTGTGTCGAACATCAGTAAAAATCCACTTAAAACAGACGAGGTGCTTTCTGCTGTCGGACTTTCTGACAAAAAGAACCGTTTCCCAAGAGAACTCTCCGGCGGCGAGCAGCAGCGCGTATCCATTGCACGAGCCATCGTTAAAAACCCAAAGCTCCTGCTCTGCGACGAGCCCACTGGAGCGCTTGACCTTGAGACGTCGCGGGATGTGTTGTCGTTACTCCAAAAAGTTAATAAACAGTTTGGCACGACTATCCTGATGATCACCCACAACAGCGCCATCGCCGGTATGGCTCACAACCTGTTCCGGCTGAGAAGCGGTGAGGTTACGGAAGCCTTGCAAAATTCCAAGATTATACCGGCGGAAAGGATTGAATGGTAATGACACTGAGAAAACGCATATGGCGTATTATAAAAGAAAACAAGGGCCGGTATATCGGCATCGTTATTCTGATTCTTTTAGGAAGCTTTTATTTCATCGCGGCGACAGGCGTGGCCAATAACCTTAAAAAACTGGTCGTGGGGTTTGCAAAAGACAACAGGCAGGAAGATCTGACCTTTTCCACAGATAAACCCATCCCGGATATCGCGGCGATGGAGGTAGAATCCGGCGCGCTGATAGAGGCTTATAGACAGTACGACGTCAAACTGCAAGACGGGGAGGTGAGGCTTCTGAACCTTACTTCCAAAATCAATATTCCGGCGGTATTATCAGGGCGAGGTCTTAAAAATCCGGGGGATATTTTACTCGATCCGTATTTTTGTAAGACACAAGGCTTGAATATCGGCGGTCAAATAGAGCTAAACGGCAAAAGTTTCAATATAGTAGGAACGATGGCCGTACCCAATTATGTTTATATACTCAAAAGCCTTTACGATGTGCTGCCAACCAGCGGTTTTGGTATCGGGATTGTTTCCGCCGCGGATCTTAAGGCATTCCCGGAGGCGGTCACAGTCTATGGGGTACGTTTTAAAGACAGGGAAAATATTAATGAACAGATAGTGAAGCTGCATGGGCTTTTAAGCGAAAAAGGGTATTCCCTTTCCGAATGGCTGGACGCCAAAAATAACAAGCGCGTCAGTATGCCTTGGTCAAACATTAACAGTATGCAGAGCATGAGCCTTCCTGTATCATCTGCTTTTTTTCTGCTTAGCTGTCTTATTGTGGGGGTGGTGATCCGGCGCATGGTCAAATCCGACGGTGTGGTCATAGGTACGCTCTACGCCCTGGGCTATCGCCGACGGGAACTGACCTTGCATTATACAGCGATCCCAGTGCTTATGTCCGCGGTGGGAGGCCTTGCCGGCACACTGCTTGCGTTGCCGTGTGTAAAACCCGTAGTTGATTCTATGTTGATTTATTACATCCTGCCTGATAAAGGCATTACATTTTCTCTATTAAACCTGGCGCTTGCCGTTTTGATGCCGGTGATTTTTATCGGTCTGTCAAGTTTTCTTATTATACGTAAGATTCTCAGAAAAGCTGCTGTTGAGTTGATGAAAGGTGACGAGCAAAAAACAAAAGTGAATTTTATAGAACGTACATTCCGGCTGGATCGGTTTAAATTCAATACCAAATTCCGGATACGCGAGCAGGTACGAAGTATACCGCGTCTGTTGTTCTTAGTGTTGGGCGTGAGCGCCGCGTCAATGATATTGCTGTATGGTTTTACCTTCAACTACTCGATGGATGTGGTGATGGACAGAGGGGCGCTGTCGATGTACCAGTATCCCCTGGAGTATAACTTCAAGGAAGTACAAAATTTACAGGATGGAGGGATTCCCGAAGGAGCGGAGCCATATAACACGATCCGCTGCTATCCCGAGGGCAGGGAATCGGTTGAGTTTTACCTGATGGGTATGGAGCTGGATTCCGTCGGCTTCAAGATGAACGACATGGAGGGCAACACGCTGTCCAGGGATCAGGTAAATATCACGTCTCCGCTGGCCAGCCGGCTGAAGCTTAAGGAAGGGGACACGATTAGTTTCATAAACAAGCTGGATGGAAAATCATACAATCTGACAATCGATGGGATCGTCGAAACCTACGGTGTGCAATTTGTTTCTATGCCCCTTGATAAGTTCAACCGTATGACCGGTCAACCTCTCGGAAGCTACCGGACCGTGCTCAGCAGCCATGAGATAGATTTTGACGAAAGCCTGCTTGCCGGTGTGATGGATGCTAGAGATCCCGAGGCGTATGAAGACCTGGCCATGCCAACGACGCTCATAGTTACGTCTGTAACGGCCTTAGCCGTGCTTATTGCGGTCATTATTATCTTCCTAATAACATCGCTGATGATTGAGGAAAGCCGCAGCACAATATCCCTAATGAAAGTATTCGGCTACCGCGGAAAAGAAGTGGCGAAGCTGATTCTAAACAGTTCCACACCGGCGGTATTCATCGGGTTTTGGCTGGGGCTTCCGTTCATGCTGGCCTTTGGGAACAACCTGTATGGTTACGTAGCAGATATAACCAATATGCTGATACCAATGATTGTGAACCCGTTGTATATCCTGATAAGCTTCGTGGTGATCTTTGCGGTGTACGAGATAACCAAGCGGCTGTGTGGAAAGAAGCTCGAGAAAATATCCATGAGCGAGGTGCTGAAAAAGGGCACGGAGTGAGCTGTGAGATCTTTGTATTTCAAAAGTAAACCTCCAAACTGATGTAAAATATAATTACTTCGTTTGGAGGTTACTACCCAGTTTGCTTATTTGAGATACTAAATTGGTTTAAATCTTTTTCTCGTTCGATGTTCTTCATCAAGTACGGCTTCTCTTGCTGGGATTCCTGTAAGTGTCCCTAATTCGTTCTGTGCTTCAATTACTCTTTCTAACCATATTTTTTTATGTGGATCAAAGTCCCGGCAGTCTTCTGGTATATAAATCGGCTTTCCAAATACGAGACGATTCCCGGCTCCCTCAACTGCCTGCTCAATAAAAGCCGGCAAAACAGGAATACCAAGTAACTTGGCTAACCAGAAAGCTCCACGTTCAATATCCTCTGCTCGATCTTTGTTTATGTCATAAATAGTTCCCTGAGGGAATATTAAAAAATGTTTTGGTTTATCGCTCTTTGCAAACCAATTTTCAGCTGTTTTAATTGCTGCGAAAGATCCACCGGTACTTTTCCGGTCCACTGCAAAAACTTTCTCAAACTCTAATATGGGTTTTAATTCTTTGGGTATGGAAACACCATTAAAGCAATCTTCTTTCGCGAAAACAAACAGCTCGGGATAAGTATCTTTACTTGGATGCATAATCTCATAATAATAACTCATTATAAGGGGAGCATCAGAATCTGTTAAATGATTCGTTGCAATGATATAAGAAGCAGCAGTAAAATCCTCCGGTATGTGATATGCTTGAAAATTATATGCTCTTAAAAGCAATTTCTTTGCTTCTATAATTTTATTTCTTAATTTATCCGGATTACCCGCAATACTTATTATTTCTTTTATTCCATCCTCATTAAACAATGAACTGGCATGAAACAAATGCATAATATTACTCCTGGTTAATTAAATTTATTTGAATTAATTTTAACATAAATATACCGGTAATACCAATGTATTCATAAGTTATTTCTTGAGATTGAATCAGGCTTACAAAGCTATAACAAGGTAATATTCAGATGATATCATGAACCCAAGCCAATAAGCAAATCGGCTATTGAAAAGAGACTGCCTCTATTTGGTTTTATACTTTTTAAAACGGCTGCTTTGTCACCAAGTAAGGTAAATAAAATGGTCATAATGGCAAAGATTAAGCCTAAAATAAGACAAGCATAAAAACCGATATTCATATCACAAACTTCCTTTCTAATTATATTCAGGACAAAAGTACATTTCCACAAAGATACCTTTTGATAGGAACACTTCTTACCAATCCATTTTTAAATAGTTCAAAGTTTTCTTGCTTTGATTACAAAAGTTACAGGAAGCATTTTTGCTTTTTTTGCGAAATCACTGTTTCCTTCGTAGGATTGAATAATGTCATCATCAGATTGCTCTATCATTTGCTCAATTACCAATCCCGCTTTTGCCAGCGCATTCACATAAGTTGATAGTTTACGGTCTGATAATGTCAGTTCACCCTCATCAAGAGATACAGAATACCAGGATTCATCGAAGTAACATTTTTTAAAAATAAGCATATTATTTTCTGCGGCAATACATTTGTGTATCGGATGAGACCAACTGAAAATAAATATTCCGTCTTTTTTCAGGTAAGAAGCGATCCGGCAAAAAGTATCCTCAAGGTCGGTAGTCCAACCTATGGCATAAATCGAATAGACAAAGTCAAAATAATTTACTGGTATACCACATTCTTCTTCCATGGGAGAACAGATTAGTTTTGCCGAAAGACCGCACGCCGTTAAATGTTGTTTTGCCTTTTTGAGTTGTTTTTCCGATATATCCATACCCATAGTTCAGATGCCTTGCGCTCCCCCTGATATTGCAAGGATTGTCCGTTTCCACAACCGATCTCCAGTAATTTTTTTCCTGAAACATCGCCGAAAAGTTGGCATTTTTCCTCTGAGACAAATGCTCCATAGAAAGGAAGCACGATTGCTCCTAAAAATGAATTTCCCTTTGTGTCCCAATAGAAGCTGTTTGTTTCATAAACAGAATTTTTGTCCATGTGGGTCGTGATGGCGGAGTCCACCCCATCTGCGCCTATATTCATTCTATTAACTGCATTCTTGTCCACGACAACCTTCCTCTCATATAAATAATCTGTATTTTAATTCGCTTCAACTAATAGTCGATTCCTGCCTTTTTTGCCTGACTGCAAAGCTGCCGTACATTAAGCGTATATGTTTTTCCATCCTTTATAAAATAGGTACCGCATTGTCTGAATTCAAAATGAGTATTCGCGTTAATACACTGAGAACGGAGAGATAACACCCAGTCATAGTCTAATGGCCGTGCTTTATAATCGGATTCACCGCCAACCACTACAAGCTCAATATCCTCAAGATATTTTTCAATCGTGACTTGCTCGATAAGAGGCTGGCAAATAATGTTTTTATGCTTGATAGGCAGCTTGTTAAAAATGGATAACCTGAAATCAGCCATTTCCTGATTTTCTATGGTACAACCCACCGTTACGTTATCGTATCCATCTCCCCAATTATCAGGAGTACAGTCGGTAAAACGTTCAATACGTTTTGTTAAGAATATAAAATGTAAGTCGGAGCGTTCCTTTATCATTTGCCAGCAATCACCTCTCCAGGCGTCTGCATCAGGAAGTAAAAAATCGGAGGAAAAGCAAAGATAAACTACTTGTCCGGATTTGATTTTGTATTCCCCTTTTTTATTTTTATCAATGGGAGCGGTAAATTTATCTGTTTTTACAATGGTGTTAGTATCAGTACCGCGTTTATTATCACCCTTGTGAATATAACAGAACTTACACCCCTCACTATACTTATGGCAGCCTCGCCATGGATTCCACATAGCCATAAGCTAAAACCTTGACTTTTCATAGTTGTACGGAATACTGGTTCCAACAACCACATCTTCAATTTTATCAATAATCAGCCAATCATCCATATTACCTTGATGGTCAAAAGCAAGGGGAGGGTCGATCACTTTTATATCGCTAAACGCTACAAGACACAGGCACTTTTTAAACCAGCGTTCCTTTTGTTTATCCGTTAAGCAGAGCTTGCATTGATTATCCGCAAGAATTTTTGTTATTTCACTATCAGTGAGCTTAACATAGTTCTGAACAGATTTTACTTTTGCAAGAGCGGAAATGTTAGCAGTTCCCTTTTCCATAAAATACAGAGTTTCACTCTCAAATACTCGGCTGTGAGGGATTTTTCGGCCTGCAGCACCTCGTACCACCATCGTTTTTGTTCCATTCATAATTTTATCCAGCTCGCGTTCACCGCTTTTTCCGGTATTGTCACAATAAACTAAATGTACCATATAAGTTTTCTCCTTTCATGGTGTATAAATAATTTGAAACTTAAATTCTGGTTTAATTTAAACGGCTATCTGTCCACCAAATCGGACATAAATCACCAAGTTTTACTGTTTCTAAGGTATCATAATTCATTAGCACATCAATGTCTTTACTGTCTTTATCTAGTTGCATCATAAATTCTCTGCAAGCTCCACAAGGGGGACCAACTTTTCCGTCAGGCATAATTGCAAGAACTTTCGTTATTTTACTTTCTCCATTGGTTATCATATTAGCAATAGCGTTTCTCTCAGCGCACATTCCAAGCGAAGAACTCGTATCAATGCAGACACCGACATAAATATTATTACTAGCAGTTAATATAGCTGCAGCAACTCCTCCTGCATCAATAAACGGTGAAATGGTTCTTGCATTTTGCACCTGTTTCGCCTTGTTAAACATCTCATTCCATATGTTCATCCTTTTTTTCCTCCCTCAAAAATAATATTAGCAGATGGTTTCCCAATTGGTATCAGATTTTTCGTTCCATACAGATGGAATTAGGTTTATCCGCATACTGTCCGTAATTTGGTATAATTTTATATCCTGCCTTTTTGTACATATGACAGGCTGCTTCCATCGGCTTCCCGGTTTCTAAAATGCACCACCGGTAGCCTTTGATTTTTGCCTTTGCCTCTAACCTACGAACCAATTCTGCACCCAATCCCATCTTTCGCTGGGATGATTCTACATAGATTCGTTTTAATTCCGCATGTTCTTCGTCATACATTTTAAAGGCACCGCATGCAATCGGCTTTCCATCCCGATAAGCCACAATCACGTCATGGATACTGTCTCTTTTATTATATTGTGCATACTGACTTCGTTGAAACCTGCCCCCAACGATTTCGTCAAGGGTTTGATCCAGCCTGCCACAAAGCATTGCAAAATCCGGATCTTCCCCGTCCGTATCCTTAAATGTTAATTCGGATAGATTAAGTAACTCGGATTTTAATTTTCTGCTGAATTTATGAATAACAGCGTCATATGCCTCATCAATCATTTGAAATAACATGTCCATATTGAAGAAATCATCCAGATTAATGGTATTCCAATATGGCTGCTGAACCGGCGGACAATGATATCCACGTACTATAATATCCGGATAAAGCTGCCGATAAAGAGTTGCTTTCTCCGGCTCGCATTTTAATGTTAACTTATAAAATTTTTCTTCTGTGTTGAATTGCGCAAATATTTTTCCTAAAACCTTATAACAAATCGGATATTCTCCAAAGGGTCTTGCTTCATAAGCACCTGGGTGTTTCAAACAATATTCTTCTATGGCTGAGATTACATTGGAATTATTCTCCATGATTTTTCTCCTATGAAAGGTGATATTCGTTATAATGAATGCTTTCGTTTGTATAATACTCTTCGGGTAGAAGAGTACATAATGGAAGAGTTAAGCACAAAAGGAGTAATTTTATTGTTACATCATAAGCATAAGTCGGTTATTATTTAAAAATGTAGTATTACTAAGAAGCATTATGCTTATACTGCAAAGATCCATTGATTGAAATCAATATTCAAAAATGTTTGTATCTGGTCAAGAACACCAAGGTCGATCTCTGTGAGCCTCTTTGTTTTGTTGTCACAAAGTACTAACGGATCAATATACCGTTTTTTGGCTGAGATATTGACACTATATTTGTTTTCCGGTTTTTCCGCCGAAACTGCAACGGCGGTGAGTTCCGTATAGTTCTTCCATAGTTCGGATAACTGTTTATTATTATTTAGTTTCTTAATAACTTTACTTTCCGTTTCATATAAATCATCTTGCAACAGAACGCCATTTTCTATGGCCAGGCGTATGAGATCCGCTAAATACTGCATTGAAAAGCGGTCTTGATCTGACACGAAAAAGTGAGAGTTCCGCAAGGAAATTTCCGTAAATTTTTTAGCGGCATCAATGGATTGGAAACAGAGTTCTTCCGTTCCATGTTCATTTGTTGCTATGGTCAATTCTTTATAGAGACTGCTTAGAATTTCAAGCCCCATATTGTATAAGCAGTAGCCGTTACCAAAGGTATATTCCAGGCGGTCAGCCGAAAGCATGGGAGTACCATTATCGGCAATTGGATATTGGTGATAGTCACAAACGTCATCAATCCTTATATGATGCTTTTTCAAAAGAACGGAGATTTCCCTTGAGTTTTCAATAAATAGCAGGGTTTTGTCTTCCGTTGATTCTTGTCTTAAATGGTCACCTTGCAAAAAATCGATGGTATGTGCAAAGGCGGGTGTTGCTATATCATGAAACAATCCAGCTATAGCCTGCCGAATGTCGTGGGTAAAATTCCACACAATCTTTGAAACACCTACACTATGTGTAAACCGTGTATAGCGGATTTTTTCCATCTGGTAAAATGGATAATTAGTGTATTCACAACCACAATGCATGCCGATGTCAGATAATCTCTGCATTTCAGTGGTATTTGCCAGTTGTTCTAACAAAACAGGAATTTCTTCCGTATAGATTGAAGTATACAAGATTCAGATGCTCCTTCTTAGTATATTAATTAATGGAAATATACATATTTAATTCATGTGTTTTTCATAACAATCCCAAATAGCAAATAATATTTTCTCTTAACTGATTTTCTAAACAACCTCTATTTTCTGTTATCTTTGTAATCTAAAAATAATTTTATCAGTAGAAGTACATTAGTTGAAACCAGAAGAAACCAACTATTTTTCAAGATTGTAAAATAAGTAATCACCAAAATGCACCATATAACAAGAAAAATAAAAGTTGAATTTTCTTTTTTCATAACAATCTCCGTACAGTTTTTTGTATGTTTACTAACTAGCGTTGTTTTACCGATGCTAAAATTCATAAAAGAAGAGTCCTATAATTTAATTGCTTTAATAATAAAGGGCCATAGGTAGGTAGTGAAGTTGACCCAAACCAATCATCGGCTATAGAATCCCAACTCTTCCTATTTTGAACTAATATTTTATTATCTTTCATATTTCTCCCCGAATATTTTAATATTTTTTTGATTGGAATAGTTACTACAAGTTTATTTCATTCTTATGAGTTTTTCATTTAACAATTTTGTTCAATTGAAAAAACTTATGGATATAGTATAAATTTTTGACTTGGATAACCGAATTCTTCAATTAATTCATCTTCAACAAAACCAATTTTCTTATACAATGCCCGTGGAGCGATACCCTTAGGGTCTTCTTTACGAAAAGTAGACACTGTAATATTATGGGTTCTATCAAGGTGCTTTAATGCATCTTTAAGTAACATAGTTGCAATACCTTGCTTTCGATACTCTGGTAACACAGCAAGACAACATATCAGATTATGTTTTTTTGAAAATAAAAGTACTCCAACCACTTTCTCAAAGTCTTTTATACAGATTGCTCTTTGTTCTTTCATAAACTTCAATACGGTGCATTTGTGTTCGTTTATGCCATCTATTGTTTCCAGTCCGGGAAAATTAGAATGAACCACATGTACAAGTTGCATCCAGGAATCGATGTCATCATATTTTCCATATTCTACAATCATATTATAACTCCACAGTTTCTGATTTATTTTTCGATAGTTTCTTTTACTAATTGCCAGGCAATACTTCCGTCTTTAAGCCTGGATAGTGCTTCTGACAATGGCACCCATGCAGCAGAATCTACTTCCTTTGAAAGGGTAAATTCAACTTTCCTAACAATTGCCTTATATCCCAACATAAGCATATGTTTTTTATCGTAAAAATAACTGCGTATATACTGTATCTTCTTAACATCGAGACCTATTTCTTCTTTTATTTCCCGTATTGCAGTTTCCTCTGCGTTTTCACCCAGCTGCATGATACCGGCAATACATACATAATTTGTTGAAGATACATATTCTTGTCTTATCAACGCAATTTCATCATATTCGTTAATTACGGCGCAGATAACCCCAGTTGAAAACATATCCCATAACGGTACCTGGCAAGATTCACAATATGGTATCATTCCTTCATCGCCAATTTCTCTGTCGATTAATTTATTTCCACAATGTGGACAATATGTAAAATGCATTTTGCTTCTCCTCTTTGATAATTACAATGGTTCAAAATGAAACATTAGGGTAGAAGAGTACCGGATAGAAGAGTTTATTTCTATTAAGCGTTATTAAATCTAACTTCATAACGATTTCACCCTCTTCAACTTCGCCTGCTTCTCTTTTAATGATATCATATTGGATTGCTTTCTGTTGTTCATTCTATCCTTATTATCCAAAAATTCTTACTATACAAATAAGCACCATCGAATACCGTATTTATCAATTAAATCTGTCATTAGTATACTGAATTCACATGGCGCGAGCGGAATCAAAATTTTAGCATCAGTTTTTAACACTTCATAGGCTTTCCTTACCTTTTCTTCGTTGCCGTCTCCATAATGCAAACAAAACTGCATTACATTGCCGGTAACCGTTTCTTCACCAATAATGGCATTTTCTGAATTTCGTTCTGCCACAGCTAAAATTTCACCTTCAATGTCAAGCTCTGAATGCATAAATGTTCCATCTTCATTTGGATAACTGCTGATGAGAACAGCGTCAAAAGCCTCTTGATAAAGAGCCACCGCCTCATCACTTCTTGTAACATATGCTTGCATCATTGATCTTTTCATAATAACCTCCTGAGTTCACTTTTTTACAATTTCATTTCATAATCCATCAATTTTCCGGCATATTCTTGATTCCATTCGTTTTTACGATGTTGTACAAATTTAAAACCAACGCTCTCGTAATTCTTTTGTGCTGACACTAATAGTTCATCAGTAGTAACTATGAGTTTTTGAACATTCTTTTTAGTCATTCGTTTCACAGCTTCTTGTAATTGCATTTTTCCAAATTTATTCCCTTTATACTTCGTTGCAATGCAATTATGACCAATTTCTATGTATTCTGGAATATGTCTTGGATCCCAGCAGATAAAACCGATTGGAGTATCATTCAAAGTGGTAACAAATCCACATTCATCTGCTATGTGCAAATTATCATAAAAAAAATCATCGGATTCCTTCCAGTTCGTTGTCCAATCCCTTTCATATCTGCTTTCAAATGAATATCCATCTTTTGGCAATTCATATATAATTCCCCTTTGGAATTCACTGAATTTTCTAAATTCAATATTCATCAATATTTCCTCCATTGCCTTTCTAAATATAACGCCTTACTTTATTCATATAATCTATGTACTCTTGTCCAAATTTCTTTACGCACCATCTTTCTTCCGATAGGATAATCCAATGTGCGGATATCTGAAACACGAATAGTATTGCAAGTAGTATCAATGACCGAGTAAGCAGCGAACAGCCTAAAAAATAAATAAAATATACCAGATACATCGGATTGCGGGAAAGCTGATAGAGCCCTTTAAGATTAATACCATTCTCCGCAGGTTTTGCAAAATTTAATACGGACACAAGACACAATAAGACTCCTAATCCATATATCGCCAAACCTACATAAAACCAGTATGGATCAGTCTTAATTTTGAGAAAACACAGATATACAAAGATCAGAATGTTGGAAATCTGATAAAACCAGAGTGCCACCTTTTCTTTGCCAATCATCGGAGCGAAGAGTGCAGCACGTTTTAACGCCTCCTTGTCCAATAGGCTTAAAAGTCCAAACCTTATCAGTATAAGCGGTATTACTGTCAGAAAAGCATTCATTTTACCCTCGCTTTCTTAAATAAATAACGATACTTATTTATAGACATCCATCAGACCCATATTTACAGGAATATCGTGAAGTTACTCTCAATTTCATGAATTTTATAACAACCCAAAATGGGGACTCTCGATAATTGATTTCATTTGACATAAGCAAAAAGGGTGTCCGGCGGGATCAAACATAACTCTCCAATTATCGGAAAATTGCTCGTCTGCGATTGTTGCTCCGCAATGGATTGCATATTGAACTGCTTTTTCTAAATTATTAACGGCGAAGTCCATATGTGCCATTTGCTGTTGAGCTTCCGGCTCTTCCGGCCACACAGGCGGTTTATATTCAGGATTCCGTTGAAACAATATACAAGGATAGGTTCCCTGATTGGTCCCCGGAGCGTATACACAGGCATATTCTTCATCCATAAACATTACTTCCCATTTGAGTAACGCTGCATAAAATTTTGCTAATTCATGCGGATCTTTGCAATCCACCGTAAATGAGTACATTTTGATTTTCAATTCATCATCCATAACACTAATACCTCCTAATATAAATAATCTGCGTTTACCCCATCATCGATTCTAACCGAAAGAATTTGTCTCATAATGGGAAGTTCTCTTTACTTCTAATCAGAGTTGATTGTGAACAAAACCAACTCTCATAATGGTAAGTTGCATTAACTTAACCGTTTGCTCATTAGTGGAAGTCAGCAGTGCCACAGAGATATAAAAATTGCACTGCCCAAAAGGTCAAATCACATTCTAGGGCGTACTTGCGCTTGTAATCCGGTTCCAGCCGCACATCAACATAGGGGGTCGGATATTCAATGTTCTTCGGGGAGTAACGTTTATTGTGTGGCAGATCAAATTTCATTTTGAGTATGCCATCGTCACCTATTGCGTCATCAATTCCCGCAATAGAATCCTTTATCACCCCAACGCTTTCACCTACTCCAAGCATTGCGATTTCTGTCAGCAGGCGTCGGTAAGTTATGCTGTCAATTACATCTGCACGAAATGGCCGGATAGGGCTGTTTGACATATTCAGCGGAGAGGGAACGTAATACTTCGAGCCAATCTTGACGTGAATAGGATTTGCACCATGCAGAATTGCGTTATAATGATTAAGTGCATTAGTCATCAACACTATATTTTCCGGTGTTCGCCATGCTTTTGTATAAGCCAAAGCCTCTAAATGGTATTGACATGGGAAACTTGTATTTTCCTCGATATAAGGATAGTTATATTTCGATTTGCTTTGGCGTATCTTAGTTATTTCATTGAGCGATGAGAGGGGCAATATGCTCTCAAACGCTTCCAGCGCGATACTTTGAAAGGGTTTTACATACTCGTCATCACCGAAACCAAGCATTGCCTGCATGGTATAGATTATAATCATCAAACAAAATCCACTGCTGATTCCGCGAAACCGGTTTTCATATCGCTCTACTTCGGGCGGGATATAGGAAAACTCTTTTCGCAAAGTATCCTTGTTACGCATTGCGGCAACGAAATTTACTACAATCGAGTGCGTTTTGGGTATAGCAAAGTAGGACAGCAGACGTGCAGCTGCTTCACCATCCTGCAAAGGTGTTTCGTGAAGTATCACGCCCCGCCAATTATCCCAACTGTGCGCCCCGCTACCAATATATCCGTTCGGCTTGATATATCTTTGCATTAGTTTGAAATGCGGTGTTTGATAGATTTGTTCCAACAGGTTTTCTTCTTCTGTTTTCTTTAGATTGCAGAGAATTTCTTTCCGTAGTCTATATTGAATCACCGGTCCCGCGTTTTCGATAAGAAAATCAATTGATTTTGATAATTTCATAATAATCTCCGCTAATATAAATAATATGTATTCCTTTTTTCTTATAATAGTTGGCTAATAAATATAATGGGAAGTTGGGTTATTCGTTCGGATCTGGTTTCGTTATTGTCCAAGTTGTCATATAATGAGGGTTAAGAACAATCTCACCAGTTGATCTAAAACGATATTCTCCTTCTGGAGCTTCTTGAACAGAATCAAGGTCAGGAGGGAGTTTATATTCAGTTTCAGAATTATGTAGTTTTATTACTATACCTTCCTTATCATTGATTCTAATAATATCACCATGCATTTGTTTTTGCTCTAAAATCATACCATTACTATCCTCTATGGTGATACCTATAATAATATGTTTATTAATCATATGTACTATTTTTTGTTCATCCAACAATGTAATCCCTCCAGCTCTTATAAAATCTGTTTTTACTATATCTAATAGTAAATATAATGGGAAGTTGTACGTTTCTCAAACCAGGAGTTGTCTACTTCCAATTTGCACCTTTTATTTGTAAAGGAGTTCCTTCTTCCATGATTTCAAACCCATGTTTTTGATAGAATATAACATTTTTCTTTTCATCTGGAACCACATCCACATATAGAAAATGTTCGTAATCTTTCAGAAGCATCTTTAATAAAGTTGATCCGACTTGTTGTCCTTGATATTTAGGATTTACTAATAAACAATCAATTGTAGCTTGCCAAACACCATCATCTAATCCTCTTATAAGTCCCATCAGTTTTTCACCATCCCATGCTGAAATTACTCTACTAGAATTTTCAAAGGCAGTTTTTAGCTTTTGTGGAAAATTTCCAGAATACCAATCGACAGATAAAAATAAATCGCTTAACTGCTCTTCTGTAAAATTCTTTATGTATTTAAACTCAATCATTATCATACCTCTAATTAATTTCAAATTATTTTAGATCTTTTATTCATAATGGGAAGTTCAGATGTCTTGAAATTTTATATAAATCTTTTTACTATTTCTAAATTGTATTCCAAACAATCATTTCCATCTAATGTAATGTTTTTACAACGGAGCAATTTCTCCCATTCGTTATGTTTTACTTTACTTCTCATACCTATATCTCCATTGTCATAAGCAGAAGCAAAAAATTCCATATGGTCTTGATACATATCTCCACCAAAATCAATTCTCGAACCAAAATGTTCTCTTTCTCTTCTTTTTAATCGCTCTATTCGTATATTAGTATCCGTTTTTAATCGAATAGCAAGTGTAAATAAAGGTATAAGTTCATCTCCCCAATCAACAAGTGAACCAGATATAACTACCTTATCAGCTTTTTCGAAATCGCTTTTTATCATTGCTAATCTTTCAGCAATATTTCTTTTTTTAGTATAAGGTGGATTTGTTGGTTGCCAAAAATAATCATCTGTATCCATAAAAAAATATCCTAACATATCTCTTATATATTTTCCTAATGTCGATGTTCCAGAACCAGATGCTCCATATATATGAATAATTTCGTTTGCCATATCATTTTCTCCGAATTCAAATTATTCTATTAATCTCTTTATTTGCTTCATAAATATAATGGGAAGTCAACTTCCCTATAAATTGGAACTTATTTAGATGAATATGCGATACCATCTAATTGAAATTGAAGTCCGTCTTCTCCACCTTTATGTGCAAACTCTGTTTGGATAGACTTCCTAACAGGGTATTTTCCATTAAATCTCTCCTTAATCACTTTTTCCATTATTGGAATATTCCAGACATCTCTAAACAAACAATCCATCTGTACCACATCTTCTAGTTCCAATCCCACCATATGTAGCCTTTTTTCCATTTGGTCAATTGCACCATTTATCTGTGCTTCAATTGACTGTCCAATATTTCCGACACAGTAATTCAAAAAATAGAAATCCCCTGCCTTAATCATTCCAGTATGAGCCCCGTCCTCATTCACATCAAATCTTTTTATTTCACTCACTTTTCAATCCTCCAATTTTTAGCTTTTTTCTCACAATTTCAAATTTATCAATTTCCCCTTACTTTCTTATCACTTCATAAATATTAGTGGGAAGCTATAAATGCAACCATATTTTTTTTCTATTCTAAAATCAAATTCGGATGCATGCACCATTTCTATATTATGTAAATCAAATAATTCAATTAGTTCACTAAAATATTGTTTTTCTTCATTTTTGTAGTAACTCATAGTAATATTTTCAATCCTTGATGCTTTCTGTAAATCTTGGATTCTAAGTAAAATATGTTCATCGATAATCCCAATAAAGACTCTCCCGTTTATTCATAAACTTTAAATCGCGAATTAGAATTCTTTTTTATAAATCAACATTCCATTGCCATTAGGATCATCTTCTGCTCCAAATTCTTCTTTGACAAATTCATAACCATTCTTTTCAAGAACTCTTACAGAAGCATCATTCCCATGCATAACACGGCCATATAAAACTTTTATTTCAAAAGTCTCAACTATAAATTCTGTCATTGCCTTTAAAAGTTCTGTAGCATAGCCTTTTCCGCTATGTTTGCTACAAATTCCGTAACCTATTTCTACTTCACCTGATTTTCCTTCAACTTCATTTACACCTGTATCGCCTATCAATTCACCTGTTTCCTTTGACTCAACAGCTAGTACATAAGGCAAATGCTTGTTATTCACACAATTAACATAAAAATTGATTGCCCCTTGTGTTTCTTCAATATTGCCATAACTTTCATTTGGAATCCATTGTTTCACTTCTGCTTCCAAATGGTTTTCATATAAGCGTTGATCATCTTTAAACACGAATTTTCTAATTCTTAAATTCTCTGTTTCAAATATATAATCCATTTTTACTTCTCCTGTAAATTCAAATTATTTATCACTGCATTAGTGCAAAAATTTTAGTTCACAATCGCCACCAATTGTATATTAAGACAATAGTAGATTATCATATACTATGCTCTAAGTTTTTTAGAAATAAAAATGTATTCAGCCATCCATTGAGCCATTTCATTTTCAAAAGGAAACGTATCACAATCGGGAGCAGGAAGTTCCCCATAGATTTGGATACTTTTATTTTCTAAAAATCCTGAAGTTGTGCAGATATTAAGCCAACGCTCAATATCAATAAATTCACACTTCCACCATACCTTTTCTTCTTCATTAACAGAAGAAAGAAGAAGATTCATCCATTTTTTTGAATTTTTGCTCTCAAAACTCTCAATAACAGATTTATTATAAATAGTATGTTTTTCGTTTTTTAAAACCCTGTTTGCTTCACGAAAACCATCAAACATTTTTGCCTGCATACTTTCATAACCGGAATATGAGAACACAAGATCAACAGATTCGCTCAGAATTGGCAAGTTAGCTCCGTCACAGGCAAGGTATATCATTTCAACATAAGGATTTTTCCATTCGGTTGAGTAGAATATTTTGTTCCATTTTAAAATGCGGTGGCTTAAATCGACCATAATAATTGTTACGGGCCAATTTATACGTTTTATTTGATGTTTTATTCCTTGTCCAGTTCCGCAAGCGATATCAAGTATAACTCGCGGACGGAGCTCTGATATTTTTTCCCAAATAACCTCAGATTGATTTATCCCTCTATTATAGTTCGGATTACACGGCCAGTATTGTTCATGCAAGTATTCTTCGTAATTACGATAGCTCAAAGACCATTGTTCGCCGGGTATTTCTCTTGTTCTAAAGTCGACTACTCCATCAACGACATAGTATTGATGATTATTATCGCATTCATATATCAAAGTATCATTTTTCTGTATGTTTAACTTCATTTGCTTTTTGCATTTAGGGCAAATAAGAAATTTATTCAAGTGAAAAAGATCTCTGTCGATATTTATATTTTCATCAAAAAAATTATCTCCTTCAAGAATCGCATTGATTGAGGTATTGCAAATCCATGAAATATTTAATAATATCTCAACATCTGGAAGGGAAGCACCTGTTTCCCATTTTGAAACAGCTTGTGTACTTACAGCAAGTTTTTCAGCAAGTTCAGCTTGCGAATAATTAAGATTATTGCGCAAATTGTTGATTCTTTTACCAACCTCAAGTTTGTCAATCATTTGAAACCCTCCTGTCTTTAGTCTAATGTTACTGCTAAAAACTAACATGTGCAATGGATTGACGGTTTAAATTTATGACTTTAATATCAACTAACGGTAGATATTCTTAAAATTGTATAGTTACATATAATATAACATCTCTACTTCGCTATCGACAACAACAGAGAAGCATTACATATAAATAGTATTTTCTGTTACTTATAATCTTGGTTGTGCATTACCCATCCGGCATATTGACCAATTTAAAGTTGACTCTTTAATTCTGTCCGATATATTCCATAAATTTTTTACGATTCGTAGTTCAACATTTCTTTCAAACAAGGCTGCAAATAGATCATTAATAGTATATTTAGTAATAGGTATTTGAGATACTTTTGATGTATAATATCCAGCAATGTTATCTTGCAATTCAAAACCTTCTGGGTTAAACTCATAAAGAAACAAACATGTATTTTTCATGGTTTTAAACCATATATTTTCAATAATAACAACATGCTGAATCTCAGGTGAAGTAAAAAATACTTCCTTGTCATGTGATGACGTATTTTCACCAATATGGTATGTTACTCTCGGACAATCTCTAGGCGTCAAAAAATTTGGTAAGTGTTTTTCGTCTATTGCCCATACTAACCCAACACTTTTATCTAAGTCATCTCTTTCCGGTATTCTTGGGTTAAATATATCTATATTACTTTCTTCACTTACATGAAAAATTCGCATTTTAGCCTTCCTAATTATAGCCTTACTTTAACTCTTTCAAACTTCCCATTATTGCTATTATGTATAATAGAAACATTACTAAAAATTAACTAAATTATACCATATTATTCCATTAAATACAATTTTCCAATATTAATTAATTGCAAATGATTTACTATCATCGTCCTGTTGAAATACTTCTAAGCCATGCCCATCACAAATGCAAAAGGATAGGAGAGCTAATTCCTAAAGCCCTTGATATTTTATGTTCCCCTAGGAATATCCATAAGAAAAGCCAATTTTATTATAGTATTTCCCTTTGAACATATTAAAGTTAAAGATAGGATTATAGCCAGGGGCTAGGGTGTTTTTCCGTGGGGTGAAATCGGAAAGAAGCTATAGCCGAACCCTGAAATAAACAAATCAATTGAAAAGCAGTTTACAGACAATTCTAAAAATGATAATATAAATTAAAATATATATTTAATATAATGTCATAATTATAAAAAGGTTATTCGGGGAAGCTAATAAAGTGGAAAATTTTTATACTATGAAGTGAAATAAAGTGATGGAGTGCTGGAATGAGAAACGAATTTTTATATAAACAGGTTTATGAAGGAATAAGAGGAAAAATACTGGACGGAACATTCTCTAAAGGAAGTAAACTTCCGTCAGAAGAAGAATTTTGTACCAAATATGAAGTCAGTACAATAACAATAAAAAAAGCGATGAATCTTCTCGTTGACGATGGGATGGTTCACAGGGTTCCCGGAAAGGGTACCTATGTGATGGGAGATACAATTTGCAATCAGGAACTTTCGAAAGTAGAAGATAACGAAAAGATGCAAATCTGTGATAATCCTAATATGGAGAATGAATTAAAGGGAGTTGGACCAAAGGGAAAGAAGAGAAAGATAATAGGACTTGTGCTAGAACATGTTGCTTCTCCATTTGGGCTTGACATGATGTATCAATTAGATCGGGAAGCGGAGAATGCAGGGTATAAACTGTGTATTCGTTTTTCGTATGGCAATAGGGAAAAAGAAACGGATGAAATTGATTATTTGTTATCTCTTAATGTAGAGGGACTTATTATCATGCCTTGTCACGGTGCCCATTATAACACGGCGATATTAAAACTGATTATTGAAAATTTTCCGGTCATCTTAATCGATAAAAGAATGAATGGAATTCCGGTAACCACAGTGAGTACCGATGGAAAGAATGCGATAAAATCCCTGGTAAAACACCTTTATGAAAGAGGCTGTCGTAATATTGGATTAATTACAGTTGATGCAAAAGGTACTTCCTCTCTTATTGATCGAAGAGAAGGGTTTTATATTGGAATAGAAGAAGTTGAACTGACAGCAGCGGAAGAATGTGTGTTAACCCATGATCATACAAATTTTATTGATAAAAAGACAGAACAGGCGGATACGGAATGTATCTATCAATATTTCAAAAAAGCAGGAGGGACTCTGGACGGAGTGGTTTGTACGGAATATGGCATGATGTCATCGGTGGTTCAAGCTTCAAAACGGTTAGCAATTAAAATCGGAAAAGATTTAAAGGTCTGCTGTATCGATGAAGATTATCAAGCATCCGATGGATATTATTTTACACATATGAAGCAGAACGAAAGATCCATTGCAGAATTGGCAATTAAATTATTCATACAAGATAAGATACATCCGGCTATTGATTATGTTGTCCCAGCCATTTTTAACCAGGGAAAAACAACATAATTAAAGTTGAGATTATTTCAGCATATAAACTTTAATACAATATATAAGACTGATACAAAATACACAATACATTTGGTAAAGACGAAGTATTTGTATTTGGTACCAGTCTTTTTGTGGTGCTGTGGATAAGAAAATATAAGTTAGCTTAATTAAATTATTGTTGCTAAATACAAAAGTATATTTTATTCGAGCGATAAAATCATAAAAGTATATTTTAATACATAAATTTGTTGAAAACTACTTAAAATATAGTAATACTTTCTTCGATTCCTTAATTTTTGAGCGGAAAAATATTAAAATTAGACAAAAATTATAATAAAATCATGCAATAAATATATTGAGTTGACAAGATATATTCAATATGATAATATACTTTTATAGCTGATGAAAAGATAAGTTATTATGTAGTTGGGTATCTGGATATTGAAAGCTATGTGTATACTATCCATAAGGAGGAGAATTATGATGTTAAGAAAATTAGTAACGATGCTCTTATTGGTGACAATTCTGGGAGGGATGTTAACCGGATGTGCACCGAAAGCAGATGACACCGATGCGAAACCAATTGGTGTTGCAGAAAACACAGGAGCAGAAACCAAAGAGGATGGAGTTAAAGCAGATGAAGCAACAGTAGAAAAAACTGAGAATGAAACTCAGGCTGGCGGTACTGTTCGTATTATGATGAATGTAACCGGTGGTAAAGATGAAGCAGAAATGCAATTATTCCAAAAAGCTTTAAGTGATGCTACAGGCCTTGATGTACAGATTGAAAAACCGGCATCTGACTATACCACTATTTTAATGCAGAAATTGAATGGTGGAGAAAAATACGATTTAATTTATATCGGAGCATCAGACTATATGAACTTAATTAATCAGGATGCGCTCCTTGATATTACAGAACGCGTACAGGCTTCTGAAATATTATCCAACAATATTGATGAAAAAGAATGGGCTGATATCACAGTAGACGGAAAAGTATATGCGGGATTTAATAAGAAAGAAGTACATAGAGTTGTTGCATTAAACAATGTTATGCTTAAAAATGCTGGCATAGATTATAAGACAATTAACCCCACATTAGATGGATATTATGACATTTTCAAAAAATTAAAAGAAAATAGTACAGATAAAGAGTTTTATCCGTTAAATGCAGTTATGTCAGATGCATGGGATCTTCAGCCATGGATGGCAGCTGCAGGACTGAAATCAGGAGTGGTAATTGATACGGATGGAAAGAAATATGCACCTTTTTCGACAGATGAAGCAGCTCCTGTTTGGGAGTGGTTCATGAAGTTATACGAGGATAAACTATTAGATCCAGGCGCTTTTGTTGATAAATCCAATGACATGCGTTCAAAGATGAGTGCTGCTTCCATGAAAACGGCTGTAACAGTTGATTGGGCTGCATGGGTTGGTTTACACAATGCAAATGCTTTAGCTGGGAATATAACCTCAGAAGCTTATGAAATCGTATCTTTACCAGGTGTTCAAACGCCGGATGGTTCCTATATGTTAGGTAAGGGCGGTGCAAGTTTGTTTGGTGTTCCTGCCAATGCTTCGAATGTAGATGGAGCAATTAAAATTTTAGAATACTTTGCAACCCAGGAAGGCGGAGAACTTCTTTCTGTAGGCATTAAGGATAACGATTATACCGTAGAGGGTGACAAATATGTACTGACAGAAACAGGAAAAGCACATGCGTGCGATCATGGCGCGCCATTTCCAATCATGAAAGATTTTAAGCATCCGGTCGGTTATAATCCTGGTGTAGAGGAAGCTATATCCTATGGTAAATATGCAACCATCGATTTGACAATACCTAACGAAGGCGACTATAAGGCTACTGTTGGTAAGTGGGGTATCCAAATGATAAAGGGAGAAGTTCCCGTGTTAGAAGGACTTGAAAACATGAGAAATGAACTTGTCTCTCTTGGTGTGACGGATAAGTAAATCAATCTATTTGAAGAAATTATGGGGCTGTCTCAAATCATATGGTATTAGCTCGATTAGAAAGATATTTCTGTGAGAGAAGATACGCGTTAACGAAAGAGGCAGTCCCTTTTTCCTTTGAAAAATTTATACGTCTATCATTGGAGAAAGATAGTATTATATAACTTCAGTTATGTTTATTCCGGTAATTATGGAAATAATTTTGACTTAAAGGAGGAAGCGCTAATGAAGACTTCTAAGTATTTGAAAAAAGTTGTAAGATATCGCTTTATTTATCTTATGCTGTTACCAATCATTGCGTATTTTCTGGTTTTTTCATATTATCCTCTTGCCCTTGGTATATTTAACAGTTTTCAGCAGGTTAAAATACTAGGCGGTTCTGAATTCATAGGATTTGAGAATTATATAAATATTGTAAAAAATCCCCTTTATTTGAAAGCACTCTGGAATAGTCTTTCAGTTGGAATTGGTACGTTTCTACTTCAGTTCGTATGGGGGCTTTTAATAGCATTGCTGTTAAATGAGTTAAATAATAAGGGTTTAAAATCACTTCTTCAGACGGCTACTTACATACCTAATATATTATCCTGGGCAGTTGTCGGCGGTTTATGGATTACAATTTTATCACCTGCAGGGCTGGTAAATGGAGTTTTGAAAATGACTCAAGGAGATGTCTTCCGACCGGTTGTATTTATGGCGGAGCCTGCATTTGCAAAGGTGATTATGATTTTTACCGGGGGCTGGAAAGGGGCAGGTTATTATGCGGCGTTGTTTTTGGCAGCGATCGTCTCCATTGATCCCAATATTTATGAAGCGGCTTCCATTGATGGAGCGTCCAGATTGAAGCAAATGATGAAAATAACCATACCCAATATCGTTCCGACCATGAAAGTGATAACAGTACTGGCTGCTATGGGTGTACTTCGTAATTTTGATCAGATATATGTGATGGCAAATTCGTCCATTCTTGACGAAGTCCGAAACTTATTATACCTGATCTTTAATGATGGTGTGATCCAATTTAAAATCGGGTTGGCTACATCGGCAGCAACCCTTGTATTATTAACGACTATGCTTATATCGTTTACAGTACGAAAACTAATTCGGTATGATGATACCTACAATGATTAGGAGGGAAAGAGGATATTATGCAGAAAAAAAGAAGAACAATAAAAAATGAACTGTCCGTCCCTCAAAAAACGGTAGCCGGCATTCTATTATTCATTATTTTTATGCTTATGATAATACCAATGTGGAATGCGTTTGTTGTATCAACATCCACAGCACTTAGTTCAACACAGAGCGGTGTTAAGCTATGGTGGGATGATTTTAGTCTGGAAGGATATCAATATGTTTATAAAGTAACAAAATTATTTCAGCCATTTTTGAATTCCTTTTTTGTTACCACGGTAGGAGTTATATCTCAGGTAGTGTTATCGGCTTTCGCAGGTTATGTATTAATTCAGAAAGACTTGCCATTTAAAAAATTTATTACTTCTTTTATTATGCTGACAATGATGATACCGGGAGATTTGACATTAATTTCAATCTACCAGATGAATAAACAGCTGAACTTACTAAATAGCTACATGGGGCTTATTGTTAATGGATTAATTTCTGGGTTTAGTATATTATTGATGAGAAATTATTTTACTTCCGTACCATATTCTCTAGCGGAATCAGGGAGAATTGACGGTGCCTCGGAACTTCGGATTTTTGCAGGAATATATCTGCCGATTTCAAAACCGGGATTAGCTACCGTATTCTTTATGGAATATGTAGCAAAATGGAATAGTATTATGTTACCTGCCACCTTGATTACAGATCAGAATAAGTATACCTTGCCGCTTATGCTAAAGGCAATGATCATGCAGGATAATTCCACTTCCGGGACAGCATTGGCACCGGAGAACGCGGTTATGGCGACCATAATTATTTCGACGATACCATTGCTGTTGATTTATATTTTTGCGCAGCAATACTTACTGGCAGGAATGAATTTGGGAGCTTCGAAAGAATAAATAAACCTTTGGGGGAATAAGTATCATGAATAAGATAGAAATAAAAGTAGAACGTTTTATTAAAAAGAAGAAGAAGGCTCCTATTTCCTGCTGCCCTTTGAAGTACCGGAGGATGTAGAGAAAGTGGAAATTGCGTATGATTACACAAGGTTTTTAAAGGAAAGAAAAGAAGACAACACCACAATTTTCAGGGAAGTAAATATTATTGACCTGGGATTAAATGGTGCGGGAGGAAGTTATATCGGATCTTCCGGATCGGATCGCAGTTATATATTTATTTCCTCTGTTAAGAGTTCTCAGGGCTTTGCTGCGGCAAATACAGATGCAGGATGCTGGAGTATTATCGTAGGCGCTTATAAGGTACAGGACAGTGGCTGTTTGGTAACCTATCATATCACATTTACAAAAAAGAACGCAGACTTTTAAAAGGGGACACCCATATGCATACTCTCGGCTCCGATGGTACGTTATCGGTAGCAGGTATTGCCAGTCTGGGAAAACAGTTGGGACTTGACTTTATCTTTGTGACAGATCATAACAATTATGCTCATAACTTTCAAAGCGTTGACGTGGAAGGAATCACCGTAATTCCTGGAATGGAATGGACCCATTACAAAGGGCACGCAGGGCTTCTTGGAGTAAAGAAGCCGTTTGAAAGCGCGTTTTGCGTGAATTCATTATCAGAAGCACAGGAAAAATTAAAGGGAGCAAAAAAGAACGGTGCGCTTCTGGTTCTTAATCATCCTTTTTGCCCTAATTGCGGATGGAAATGGGGTATGGAAAACTTTGATTATGATGTTGTTGAGATTTGGAATGGGGGATTACCAATATCTGCAAATCTAAAGTGTTTGGAATGGTGGCATGATCAGCTGTTAATTCAAAGAAAGATTCCTATTGTAGGTGGAAGTGATTTTCATCGCCATGATGTATTGAGTCTAATGGGTATGCCGTGTACCTGCGTCTATGCTAAGTCCAATACAAACGATGATATTGTGCGGGCTATAAAAAATGGAAATGGTTATGTTTCCTTATTTACCAAAGGACCTGATTTGTATGCAGAGGCTGATGGTAAGATATTGGGCGAAACTGCTTCTCTGGGAAGTGAGATAATGATACACTTCTGGAATTTGAAAATCAATGATGAAATTTGCATTGTTACAGATCATGGAATGGAAAAAATTATTTGCGAAGACGGTGTCAGAGAATTGGAATTAAAGAGAAAATATGAAAATGCCAGGTTCTGCCGCTTTGAAGTAATCAGAAAGCTCACACCGGAATTTGGCCAAATGAAGGTGCTGATATCGAATCCGATTTACTTTGAGTAGAGCTAATAAATTATGGAAATAGAGGGGCTGTTGCAAAATAGTCAATTTACTAAACTTGTGTCTAGAATATGCTTTATATTTCTTGAATTTTGTTTCAAGTCGCGCGAATAAACGGCTCCATTCTCTTTCTTGGAGCCATTCGCACATACTTTCAACAAAATATCTGCGAAATATAAAGCATATTCTCCCACAAGGAAGTTATATTTTGAATTTTGCAACAGCCCCTTTTAAAATTAGCGCTTAAACATTTTCAATAATCTTAAATAATGATTTGCTTCCCGTAAAACATGGTCGCCTAATAAAGGTATAATAATGGATCTTACTTTACATTCCAAAATACCCTGTGTACCCTGTGCCTTAAAATCGCGTAAAGCTTTTGTCGCTTCAAGACTTTCAGCAGTTACTTGGGTTGCGGGAATGGTATTATCCATAGCAGCTTTCGACTCTTCAATTAATTGGTCAAATTCATTTCCGAAATTATTCGCTGTGTTAATTAAATCATCTTCTGTTGGGTCAAGTAAACCGCGAATGAATTTTGAATGTTCCGCCATTATCCGATTCCAGAATACTTCGAATTCCAAGGCATTATTTTCGATATCAAGATCTTCTCCGCTTTGCAGACATTGAACCATCTGTAAATAAAGCCTTGCTTCCCGTGTGATATGGTCGATTAAAAGCGGATAATTTACGGTAAACATTTTACAGCATAAAACATCGGATAAGATCGTACGTTTAAATTTTATTAATGCTGTAATCAACTCGATTGCTCTTTCGTTTATTTCACATACTTTCTGCTCTAAACTTTGATTACATGGATCATATCTGCTGTCCAGTAAATCCATCTGTTCTTTGGTTATTTCAGAAGGTATTTGAATTCCTGTAAGAAAGGAAGTGGCCATTTCAGCATCCAATGTATATTGTGTAATAACTTCTCCTGATTGAAGTACATCCGGACTGACATTTCCATTTGATATACAAACTACTTCACATAATAGCCGGTCAAATTCTTTACGAAAAGTATCTGCTTGATCTTTAAATTTGCTGTCTCTTGGAGTAAATCCTAATTCTAAGAAAAGTGAATGTTCTTTCATTATCCTGCCAAAGAATAAATGTAATTCTAAGGATTGTTTGACAAAGTTTTGTTTAGGAAACATTTTAAATTCTCCGTATAAAGCCTTATGTTATTTTATGTTTAATATAACTTTATGTGATAATGAATCGGGCAAAGTTGTAAAATAAAAATTCATACTTAACATCACTCAGATAAAAGTATAATAAACGCGGTATTTCTTCCTAAAATTACAAAGTTATATTGAGATTTGGCCTATGGAGTGTTAAAATTATTCCAGGTTACTTGTATCGAACTTGTTATGTTGAGTAATGATGAGAGGTATTTATGGCTTTCATAGCCAAAATAGACAAAGATATAAGAATGAAAATGAAGAAATAATTGAATTTTACCTTATAGAGACGAGGATATGGAATGAGGAGGACAAACAGATGGCAATAGTTGAAGTAATCAAATATAACGGTGGTCCGGATGTATTTGCCTGGAAATACCCTAGCGAGGAATTAGGAACCTGGACACAACTAATTGTAAATGAATCTCAGGAAGCTATTTTATTTAAGGGCGGTAAGGCGCTTGATGTATTTGAAAGCGGACGCCATACGCTTGAAACAGCAAATATTCCTTTACTGAATAAGTTGGTTAATCTTCCCTTTGGAGGGCGCTCCCCGTTTACCGCTGAAGTATGGTATATCAATAAGGTATTTTCCCTGGATGTGAAATGGGGAACCGCATCCCCGATTCAGATTCAGGATCCCAAATACGGAGTATTTGCACCGGTGCGTTCTAACGGTACATTTGGTGTCCAGATTGAGGATTCGAAGAAATTTCTTATAAAATTAGTCGGAACCTTATCCGTATTTGATAAGACGACCTTGGTAAAATATTTTCGTGGCTTGTATATCACAAAAGTAAAAGATGCCATATCACAATATGTAGTTAATAAACAAATTAGTTTATTGGAAATAAATGCGTACATAGATGAGCTTTCTAACTTTATGAAAGAACGTATTGCGCCTACATTAGATGAGTATGGAATCAAACTTGCTAATTTTTACGTGAATGATTTAAGTATACCCGAAGAAGATCCGGCAGTTGCAAAATTGAAAAGTGCATTGGCAAAACGTGCCGAAATGAATATCATCGGTTACAGTTACCAGCAGGAACGCTCTTTTGATACATTGGAAGGAGCAGCGAAAAATCCCGGTTCGGTATCCTCTGATTTAATGGGCGCTGGAATAGGACTTGGAATGGGGGTAGGAATTGGCGGTTCAGTCGGTAATGCCTTTAACGGTGTATCCAAAGAAATAGGTACCGGTGTGGCCGGTGGAACAACTGCAAAAGAGTGTCCGAAGTGCCATTCTAATTTAATACCTTCTCAGAGATTTTGCGGAACTTGTGGTTTTGATACGGAAGCCAGTGAAATAAAGGAAAAGGAATCTGAAATTAAATGCAGCAAATGCGGCAGTATTTTAGCCGAAAATATAAAGTTTTGCCCCGAATGCGGAAAGAAGTATAATCCATGTCCGAAATGCAGCGCAGATATGCCCGAAGAGGCTGAATTCTGCCCTGTTTGCGGATACGAAAAACCATTTTGCTGCCCAGGTTGTGGAAAATTAATTTCCAAAGGAAGCAAATTCTGTCCGGAATGCGGAATCAAGCTTACGAAAACATGCACGAAATGCGGTTCGGTAATCCAGGGTTCACCTAAGTTTTGCCCGGAATGCGGTGAAAAACTGGAATAACTAAATATGGTACGGTAATTTATATATTATAAATATGAATTTTGATGCTTATTAAAAATAGATTGCTTACTAAAAGAATAAATGCTTATTAAAAAGAATATATGCTTAAATGCTTATAAAAATGGAGGGCAAAAAACAGTGAACAAAAGAGGAAAAACTTTATCAATTATTGGTGCAATCAGTGTTGTTGTAACTATATTACTGTTTTTTTTATTGACAAGTGAGAGAAGTACCATGACCTGGGCCGGTTTTTGTTCGATTTTACTGGCAGAAATCGCTACGTTTGGCGGATTGGTATTTCTTGAATCGATTTCAACTAAACTATCACTGATAGTTATGAGTGCGATTGGAGGCGGTGCGCTGATAGCGATCCCTTTAATTTCAATTGCGGTTTCGCTGCTGTTTATGGTATCACAAAGTCATGCTTACAAGGTTTTTGCTGCGATTCAGATTGTATCACTTGCAATTTTAGTGATTCTGCTTATTATCGCTTACCAGGTATCAACCAGTGTGAAGTATACCAGTGATAAATTGTTATCCGCTGAAAAAACCATAACCAGGATTACGGATAAATTGAAAATGCTTGCTGATGACAGGCATAATAAAGTTTATTCCGAAAAAATCAAGAGAATTGCGGAAGATATCAGATACAGTGACATATCAACTACCGTGGCTGCAGATACAGAGATAGAAACCAAGATAGAGTCATTAAAACTTATCCTGTTAAGTGAAAATGACCAGAAAGAGGAAAAGGCCAATGCCTTATTAGATGATATGTTATTACTGGTAAACAGACGTAAAATGGAAGTAAAAAATACAAAACAGGGGGGTATTTAAACTTGAAGAACTCAAAAGCGGCTGTTGTGATATACGGTATATGGGAAATAGTAGAATATATTTTCGGAGCAATCATTGCTGCACTTTTTGGACTGGTAGCTATTATGAGTACGTTTGATCATGAAAAAGACGGAGCCGCGGCTATTATTATATGCTGGCTATTTACAGCATTAGGATTCTGGCTTATTCAGCTAGGCAGGAAGAGAAAAAAATTATTAAAGAATTTCAAAGAATATGTTGCCAGGTTATCGGTAGACCCGACAGGGTCCATAGAAAATTTGGCGGCTTCGGTAAATACTTCACAGGATGTTGTGAGGGCTAATCTGCAGAATATGATCAATAAAAAGTTTTTTGTTAGCGCTTACATAGATGAAGCCAATAACCGGGTTGTATTCCAGACAAGCAGTAGTAGTGAAGTTCCACAGTATCGTGATGCTGTATCAAATATACAAAATCAGAAGGCAGAATATGTAACGGTTACCTGCAAAAGCTGCGGAGGAATCAATAAGGTTTTAAAAGATAAAGTCGGCGAATGTGAATATTGCGGCTCACCGATAAAGAATTAATTACGGAGATAACATTATGGCATATGCAAAAAAGAAAAGAACATCCGTTATTGCAACCATATTATGGTGTATATTCTTCTTTCCGGTAGGTATTTATTTCATTTATAGAAGGTTAACGGAAGATAAAACGGAAACATTGAGGAATAGCAGGACTGTAAATGTACTTGGATGGATTTTGACTGTATTAGGAATCATATATTTATTACTTGGTGTTACCGGTGGGATGGAGACTGAAAACGGGGAATCTGTAGTTGGCATGATATTTATCATGGTTACACTTTGCCTCGGAGGAGGGGCGCTTACCCTCCGCGGAGCTAAGAAAATGAAAATCCTCGGTGAACGGTATAGTAAATATTGCCAGATTATTTATGCAAATCAGACAGATATTTTAAATATTGCTAATGCAGCCGGAGTGTCAACCGAAACTGCGCTAAGAGATCTACGGGAAATGATTGACAGCGGTTTCTTCCCGGGGCATACATTGACCTGACTTTGCAGGAAGTTATATTGCCGGGAAGCAGAAACAAAAACCAACAGGTTAACATGCAACAACCAGCTCAACAAACAATTCAAAAAGAACCAAGAAGAAAAGTGGTAAAATGCCCTAATTGCGGGGCTAGCAGTGAGGTTATAGAGGGGAAAACCAAGGAATGTGACTATTGCGATACTCCCTTAGCCTATAAGGATTAAGCTAAAAATTTATTTAGAGTGTAAGTTATGGCAAATACAACAAATGATGCAGAGATGGTAATACCAAAATTCAGGTTAGGAAAGGCGAAATGAAAAACACTATAGAAAAATCACTGTAGCAACTTTAGTTTAATGGAATATAATAATATAGCAAATAAGAAAGGACGTGTTCCTTTGCCTATTAAGATATTTATAGATCAAGGTCACAATCCCAGTGGAACTTTTAACAGTGGTGCGGAGGCCAATGGTGTAACAGAATCGGAAGTTAATTACCAGGTAGGTATCTATTTACAGAATTTATTAAACAGTGATTCAAGATTTGAAGCCCGTGTCTCAAGGCCAACACCTGATACGGTTCTTGGTACCAACAATACTACCAGCTTACAGGAAAGAGTCCGTTTGGCAAATGAATGGCCGGCAAATTATTTTATCAGCATTCATTGCAATTCCAATCCGGATCCGGACATTAACGGAACGGAGGTTTATATTTACAGGACTGGTACCCAATCTAACTGGTTGGCAGACGCGGTATTGAATGCGGTCACAGAAACGGTTGGAACAAATGATAATGGAGTACGGGTAAATCCATCCCTGTATGTTTTACGTAGAACGAATATGCATTCCATATTAATTGAGTTAGCGTACGTAACGAATCTTTCCGATGCCATGAAGCTTAGAGACAACCAATACCAGTTTGCAAATGGGATATACTTAGGAATAAAGCGGTATTTTGGATTTGAGTGATTTGTAAAAGAATAGCGTGTGATTATTAATCTATTAAGAGACCGTTTGCCGCCATCGGTACTTCGGTTGTGGCAGAATAATTTATCTGCCACGGCCTTATGTACCGATGGCGGCAAACGAGTGAGACCGTGCCTCTGTTGGATAATAATCACACGCTATTTTGATACCCAAAATGTAAACATCTCTAATGAAAAAGGGCGCCGCATTTAGTGCCCCAGCCCCTTCATTTTTGTGCACCGGAGTAAATTTATTGACATGTATTAAAACGTGCTATATGATGAATGTATTAATTTAATTAATTACGGGTGAACATAGTGGATACCAATGAGAATAAAAAGGACAAAGTATTTAATGTTATAGTTTTGGCGGGCGAATTATTATTAAGTAACGGAGCAGAGATATTCCGTGTTGAGGATACCATGGAGAGAATTGCAAAAGCTTATGGACTTGATATTGATACCTTTGTAATTGCCAATGGAATTTTTGTAACTGCCCAGGGAAATAAAAGTTTACATCAGTTTAAAATTAAGCATATACCCACAGGAACTACCAATTTAGAAAAAATAGAATTAGTAAATCAGATTTCCAGACAGATTGAACAAAAAACCTATAATGTTGATAAGGCATTGGATAAATTATTGGAGCTTAAGAATAAAAAGATGTATCCGTCAAAAGTTCAGATAGCGGCATATGGCCTTGGCAGCAGCTTTTGTTATTTTTTGGGAGGAAGTGTAACGGACTCCATTGTTTCATTATTTTTAGGAATTATATTAGGTATTACAATGACCCTATTTATGAAAAGTTATGTCACTAAGGCCATACAGAATATTATGGGAAGTGCTATCGTTACAATACTGGCGATTAGTGCTTATAATTTAGGCCTTGGAGATAATATTGATAAGATGATCATCGGATCTATTATACCCTTAGTACCTGGTGTTGCTTTTACCAACGCCGTCCGTGATTTTATTGAAAATGACTATATTTCAGGAGCCGTACGAATGCTGGATTCGGTATTAGTTGCATTTAGTATAGCAATCGGTGTTGGTGTAATATGGAGCATAATGAGGTGATCGAAGAAGATGATTTTACAATTAATTTCGGCTTTTATAGGAACAGTTGCATTTTCTATATTATTTAATGTAAGGAAAAAGTATTTCTTATATTGCGGAATAACCGGAACCTGTGGTTGGTTGGTTTATTTATTGACCTATCATATTACCTCCGGTAAAATGATAGCAAATTTTTTGGCTGCAATTATGGTAATGTTTCTATCCAGAACTTTTGCAGTGTCTAAGCAATGTCCTTTAACTGTTTTCTTAATTCCCGGTATATTTCCCTTAGTACCTGGAGCTGGTATCTATTATACTGCATATGAAATAACACAGCGTCAATTTGATAAGGTCTTAATTAATGGAATGGATACCTTTCAGACAGCAGTTGTAATCGCTTTGGCGATTTCTATTATTATCACCTTACCGTCTGTAATTTTCCGTTTTACCGGTAAATTGCTCAAATGGCTATAATCCTGCAGCGGACAAGCTTGAGGTTTTACTTGATATACAATAATATGAAGGAGTTTATAAAAAGCATGCTATTCATTTGAATAGTACGCTTTTTTATTTTACAGAAAATTCAGACTCCGGAAGGCCAGGTGTTTTGTCCCGAATATATAGTAAAAAAATCTTTAAAAAAGCATTGACAAATGCATAGGATTAATATAAAATACCAATATCATATAATTCATATAAAAATGATATGAATTAAAGGGATTTAAATCAGCAGAGGAGATAAATAGATGAAGGAAATAATGAATCGAAATAATAAAATCCATAATGATATCAAGAGCTGCTGTTGCATGTGTATTTTCTGTTTTACGGAATAATGCATGCAAGTTTAAGATGCGTAAGTTTTATAGTAATCTTACGAAGGTGCAAAAATTCCGTAAGCAGGTGCAGGTGCAACTGCTATTTTTTATGCACTTATAGCATATTTAACATCTGCAAAAAAATACTTCATTCACCTATATAAAAGTAAATTCCACAGGATCAATGGATGGTAATAAAGAGAGGGCAACGAAATGAATCTGGATTTTATAAATGAATATATTCCACTTTATATAGAAGCAGCAAAACTTACAGTCCGAATTGCTTTCATTGGAATTATACTTTCAATTGTGGTAGGCTTCCTGTGCAGCTTGATTCGCTATTATAAAATACCGGTATTGCACAGAGTTATAGGAGTATACATTGAACTTTCCAGAAATACTCCATTATTGATTCAGTTATTTTTCTTATATTTCGGATTGCCGAAGATAGGTATTATGTTGAGTTCCGAAACCTGTGCCATCGCAGGCCTCATTTTTCTCGGGGGCAGTTATATGTCGGAAGCTTTCAGAAGTGGATTGGAAGCAGTTCCGGATAGTCAGCTGGAGTCAGGTTTAAGCCTTGGACTGACCAAACTCCAAGTTGTCAGATATGTACTTATGCCCCAGGCCGTGTCCATATCCGTACCGGCTTTTGCAGCAAATACAATCTTTTTAATAAAGGAAACTTCGGTTTTCAGTGCGGTTGCTTTAGCGGACCTCATGTATACGGCTAAAGATTTAATCGGACTGTATTACGAAACAAATGAGGCATTACTAATGCTGGTAATCGCGTATTTAATAATTTTATTGCCGGTTTCAATCTTATTTACATTGATAGAAAGGAAATTAAGACATGCGGGATTTGGGGATTAGTGTTCTGTTTCAGGGTAAAAATTTCGTTAGACTTTTAGAGGGATTGGGCTTAACCATAGGAATTTCTTTAATTGCAGTAGCAATATCCATAGTTCTTGGCATTATCCTTGGGATGGTCATGACTATAAAAAATCCGATCCTAAAGGCAGTAACCAGAAGTTACTTAGAATTTGTACGTATCATGCCCCAATTAGTTCTTTTATTTATCGTTTATTTTGGGGTGACCAAAGCCTTTGGAATTCATCTATCCGGAGAAGTTTCAGCGATTATTGTATTTTCCATATGGGGAACTGCAGAAATGGGAGATTTGGTGCGAGGCGCCCTCTCATCCATACCAAAGCATCAATATGAAAGCGGTAAGGCAATTGGCCTTACGGAATTGCAGATTTACTTCTATATAATCATACCACAGACCATAAGAAGACTAGTGCCTTTGGCCATTAATCTGGTTACCAGAATGATAAAAACCACATCGTTAATTGCTTTAATCGGCGTTGTAGAGGTAGTGAAAGTAGGGCAGCAGATTATTGAGGCGTCCCGTTTATCCGTACCGAGTGCGGCCCTTTGGATATATGGAGTAATATTTTTCTTTTATTTTATCGTTTGTTATCCGATTTCCCTGCTCTCTTCGAAATTAGAAAAAGCCTGGAAGAACTAGAAAAAAAATAGGTAATTGCGAAACTAGATTATAATCAGAAAGGATTTGCAGTGGTGTATCAATGAGTGAGAGAGAAGCTATTTTAGAAATTAGAAACCTGAAGAAGAGCTTTGATACCTTAGAGGTATTAAAAGGTGTTTCCTTAGATATAAAGCAAGGTGAAGTTGTAGTTATTGTTGGTCCTTCGGGATGCGGAAAGAGCACTTTGCTTCGATGTATTAACGGATTGGAGGGTATACAGGGAGGAGAGATATCCCTAAGGGGAGAAATCATCAGTAACCAAACGAAAAACATGCATCTTATCAGGCAGAAAATCGGTATGGTTTTTCAAAGCTATGACCTGTTTCCCCATTTGACAATTCTGAATAACATTTTATTAGGGCCTTTAAAAGCACAGGATAGAGATAAAAAAGAAGTAATTAAGGAAGCAGAAGATTTGTTAAAAAGGGTTGGCTTATTTGAAAAGAGAGATGCTTACCCCAGGCAGTTATCCGGCGGCCAAAAACAAAGAGTTGCCATAGTCAGAGCATTATGTATGCATCCGGAGATTATGTTATTCGATGAAGTTACCGCAGCGCTGGACCCCGAAATGGTAAGAGAAGTTTTAGATGTTATGCTGGAACTTGCCAAAGAAGGCAGTACCATGTTTATCGTTACTCATGAAATGCAGTTTGCCCGTGCGATTGCAGACCGGATTATCTTTCTTGATAAAGGTGAAATTGTAGAAGAAAGTGACCCGGAAACTTTTTTCACCAATCCAAAGACGGAGAGGGCAAGGAAGTTTTTAAATGTATTTGAATTTAATCATATTAAGTAAGTCCCCGCTTCCCAGCGTAGCGGATTGCGAATGATTGCTTTGACTACCGTTAAAGGTGTTAAAGATAGAAAGACAGATTAGATAACGAATCTGTCCGGCAAAATATTTGGTTAAAACCAGGAAAAGAGGAGAATAAAATGAAACAATTTAAAAAAGTAGTTACCTTACTATTCCTATTAACATTAATAACTGCAGCATTTACTGGCTGTGGAAGTAAAACAGGAAGTGATACGAAAGAAAATACCGGTTCCGATACAACAACAGCCGCTCAGGGTGGAACCGCAAGAACATTGGATGAAATCAAAAAAAGCGGTAAGATAGTCATTGGTGTATTCAGTGATAAAAAACCTTTTGGTTATGTGGATGAAAATGGCGCATTCCAGGGTTATGACGTATATTTTGGTAACCAGATCGCAAAAGATTTAGGAGTAGAAGTAGAATATGTACCGGTTGAAGCAGCCAGCCGTGTAGAATATCTTGTTACTGCTAAAGTAGATATTATTCTTGCCAATTTTACTGTTACTGAAGAAAGAGCAGAACAGGTTGACTTTGCAAAACCTTACATGAAAGTAGCGTTAGGTGTGGTATCTCCGGATAATGCATTAATCACAGCACCTGAACAGTTGAACGGTAAAACTTTAATCGTAAGTAAAGGAACCACAGCAGAAACTTATTTTACTGAAAATTATCCTGATGTTACATTATTAAAATTCGATCAATATTCTGAGGCTTATAATGCTTTGTTAGACGGCCGTGGAGATGCATTCTCAACAGATAATACGGAAGTTCTTGCATGGGCACTTGAAAATAAAGGGTTTACAGTAGGAATCGAATCCTTGGGTAACCTGGATACGATTGCACCGGCGGTTCAGAAAGGAAATACGGAATTATTGAACTGGTTGAATGATGAAATCGTAACTTTAGGAAAAGATAATTTCTTCCACAAAGATTATAATGAAACCTTAGCACCGGTATATGGTGACGCTGCCGATCCGGAAAGTCTGGTAGTCGAAAGCGGAGTTGTAGAAAAATAACCAGAAGAAACACGTTTTGCGAGTTTCTCCGGTTCGCGTTTGCGTTGGAATTATTACAAGCAAGCTTGCTAATTCTCACTTTGCTTTCGCGGAAATTAAACAAGACCCCTGTAATCATTTTTACAGGGGTTTTGTTATTTTATAAGTAAAAATTCCCATTAGCTCATTTTGCTTTTCTTAACCTGCATTATTTGATATAATAAATCTTATACGGTGACTATTAACTGATAAGTAAACAAAGGAGAAGCCTATGAAGAAAAAAATAATCGTTTCTTTCCTCGTATTTATGTTATTTCTTACCTTACCAATGGAAGCAAGCGCTAAAACCTATACAACAAAAGAACAGGTATATAATATTATCAAAAAAAATCTCTTAGCACATAAAGTTAAGTTTACAATAACAACAGATATGGATGTGATGAGCGAGATTGGAAGAAATGCAGATATGTTCAGTGCTGTTGCGGCCCTTGATGATAAGAAAACATCAAAAGACGGAGATTACCTTAATTTATCAATAAGCAGCTGGAGGACAAATTGGCAGTGGAGCAGTCAGGGAGATACAGCGCAACTGACCTTTTCGGCTGTCTACAGAACAACTTTAAAACAGGAGAAAGCTGTAGATGAGAAGATAGCAGGTATCCTGGATTCTTTAAATCTGGAAAATAAAACAGAATATCAGAAAGTCAAAGCCATTCATGATTATATAATTAAGAAAACCAGTTATGACCAGAGTCTGGAGAAGCATTCCGCTTATGATGCTTTAATAAATAAATCAGCGGTTTGTGAAGGTTATGCGTTAGCTGCTTACCGTCTGTTTACGGAAGCAGGAATTAAGTGCCGGATCATTACCGGATATGCAGGGGGTGCGGCCCATGCGTGGAATATCGTCTCTGTGAATGGTAAATGGTACAACATTGACCTTACCTGGGATGACCCGATTACAAACACCGGTAAACCCATGTTAAGTTATGATTATTTCTTAAAAAATGCAAAAGATTTCAGTGACCACACAAGGGATAACGAATATAATACCAGTGCTTTTCTAAAAAAATATCCTATAGCAAAAGAAAACTATAAAATGAAATAAAAGTTAAGAAGATGCTTAAAAAAATGCCGGTGTACATCCCGGCATTTTTCTTGAAACTCTCGAGTTACTATTCTAATCTGGATTTTAATACCTCGTTCATGGAGATTTTACTTACTTTCTTTTTACTTAAAGCCTTGGATACCTCAAAGGTAAGATAAATAATCACAAATCCAAGAATTAAATAAATAGAGTCAATTTTTAATGGCAGCGCCACACTCATATCTTTCGTTAAGGAATTAAGCATAGAACCTAAAGACATGAATAACAGCGGTATACCGAGGATAAATCCTAAAATAATTAAAAATGACGAACTGTTTAAGATCATGGAATAAACTTCCCTTTTCCGGTAACCTAAAACTTTCATAAGGGATATGTTCTCCTTATTTTCTTCAATAATCATAGAAGTTACCACATAGATTACGATAAGTCCGATGATAAATGATATAAAAGCCATAGTTCCTACGGTTGCCTGAATGGGCTGAGTCATTGAATTAAAAGCATTTTTCATATCATCTACGGACAATGCTGCAAGCAGCTGGTCTTCCGGAATGTTTAATTTGTCCTTACTCCATAAGCCGAAATAGCTGCCGGACGGATAATTTAACATACTGTTAAATTGGGACAAAGGCATATAGATATAGTTACCGACATAGGTTTCTGCAATGCTGTCTATTGTTACACTATATTCCTTGGAATCAGTCTTACTAATTATTTTAACCGTATCGGATGGCTTTACTTTTAACTTATCCGCTAATGGTTTCGTCATAATAACTTGATTTGTATTCAGCTGATTGCCGGATTTATCTTTAAATGTAATATATTTGGAATTGGGAGTTACTCCGTAGACAGCTAAGTTTAATTTATCATTAGACTCCGGTGAAAACAGTTCTTCGGAAAAAGCCTCACCCTCCATCCGTGTTTCTGTTTGAAGCGTATTAAATACATAGTGATAATTGTATTTAAACGCTTGTTTAAACCCTTCCACCATAACATAGTCCAGTGAACTTTTTGCTGCAAATCCGATAAGGAGCAGCATGGTGGCAATCGCAACTCCCAGAAGTAAAAAGACACTTCTTGGTATACTTCTAAGCTGTTCTCTTATTTTAAATTTGGTAGTAAACTTAAACCGATCTAACTTCAGGTTTTTTTCTAAGAAACCAACTTTATAATTGGAGTCACCGCCTCGCATAAGTTCCAGAGGAGAACTTTTTAGGGATTTGTAGGTTACGATATATCCGGCAACACCAAGAAAAACAATAGGTAAAAGGATACTAATTATAATATATTTTATGCTATAATTTACGATACCGACCGGCATATTAAAATACGTTACCATTACATTCAGCATAGGTTTTAAGGTTACAGAACCAAGGATAGTTCCAATAATACCGCCTATTACGGCGACGGAAAGCGGATATCTTAAATAGTGATTTTGTATCTCCTTTTTCTTATAACCCAGAGCATACAAAGTTCCGATGATTGCTGACTCTCTTTTTAGCAGTCTCCACATTACCATACCGGATAATATACAGGAAAGTAGCAAAATAGCGGTAGGCATAGTAGAGCTTACCTGATTGATACCTCCAAGCTTTGTCTGTACAAAAGTTATTCTAAGATTTGCATCTGCATTCACCCAGTTTAGAATGGAAATATTTTCATTCCTTAAATACTCTTTAAATTGTGTCATTACAGTTTCAAAATTACTTTTCTCACCCTTATATTTTAAGGAATAGAAGCTATTTCCCTTGTTAAAAGATTGAAAATCATCCCCACCGATTACAGCAATTCCAAAGCTGTTGGCATCCCGCAATAGGTCTCCATCTGATTTCAGCGGATAAATATAATTGGGTAGTGACATAAAACCGGATATGGTAAGATTCCTGTCATATATTTTTAAATTGTCGCCGATTGCTAATTTATTTGCTTTTGCGAAAGCAGGATCAATAAAAATATCATTACCGTTTAATTCTTTACCTTTAATAATTGCCGGTAAATTTACTTTAGTATTTTCAGAAAATATTCTTAAGATTTTATTATCAGAGAGGGTATAATCAATAGTACTGCTGCCTTCCAGCAGTATGTCAAACTTCTCTTCAAGTTCTGGAATATTGGTTAAGATACTGTCAGTTATAAAATTTGCGTCTTCCTGAACATACGTATCTTCAAAGGAGGAAGTAATATTGGACATATTATCGGAAAGCATATTAAACATGGTAAATAGCAGACAGCTTATAACAATGAGAACGAAAGAACCAAAATACTGGGATTTGCTTTGAAACATGGTTCTCTTTATTTTTTTATTAATTATCATTACCATTCAATCCTTTCTGCAGATATCATAGTTTTATTAATTGAACTCTCTACAATCTCACCGCTTCTTACCCTGTATACTCTGTTTGCCATTGCACTTATGGCTGAGTTGTGAGTTATCATAAGTATGGTTGTTCCGAAATTTTTATTGATTTTCTGCAATAATTTTAATATTTCTCTGGATGCTTCAAAATCCAGAGCCCCGGTAGGTTCATCGCATAATAATAAATTCGGATTCTTAACAACGGCTCTTGCTATGGAAACTCTTTGCTGTTCACCGCCGCTTAATTCTTTCGGAAACCGGTGCTTTTTATCGGCCATTCCCACAGACTCTAATATTTCATCTGTGGAAAGGGGAGACCTGCTTATATTAGAAACTACTTCAACATTTTCACCTACGGTAAGGTCCGGTATCAGATTATAAAACTGAAATACAAAGCCGATTTGATCTCTTCGATAATCGGTAAGTGCACGATCGGATAGTTTTGTGACCTCCACCTTATCTACTTCTACCAGACCGGAATCACACCGGTCGATTCCGCCGATTATATTTAATAAGGTTGACTTACCGGAACCTGATGGGCCAAGAATTACTCCGATTTCACCTTTATCCAGGGTCAAATCCACACCTTTTAAAACCTGTGTGGTTATTTCTCCAGTTGTATAACTCTTTATTAAATTTTCTACTTTTATAAACATTATTGCTTGCCTCCCATACCATTTTTCAAAAGTTCCAGTAAAGCGTTAATTTCTTCTTCAAATACTTCAAAATCCTCATCAACGATATCTTCACCCAGGTTTCTAGCCCTATTCATGATATATTCCTTTATTTTAAAGGATACTCCTGTCAAAAATAGAGAAATCATAGTATCATCAATGTCAGTTCTGATAGAGCCGTTGTTTTTGCCATCCTGAATCAGATTTAATAAATGCTCATTTGCAAACCCTGTGATATAAGACATGGATTCGTCCGTTAAACCGCTGTATTTTCCAAGAAATATGTCTTGCATAAATATTACCAGTTCTCTTTCTTCTTTGATTTGCAGCCATGAAATTTTGGTATTCTGATAAAGAAAATCAAAAACATTCATAGTTTTATCTTTCAAGGTTATATATTGCTCATTTTTTTGCAGAAGCAGCTCGGTTGACCACTTTACACAATATAAAAACAGTTCTTTTTTATTTTCAAAATATTGATACATGCTGCCTTTAGCAACACCGGCACTTTTTGCAATGTTGCCAATATTGCCTTTTTCAAATCCATGATTCAGAAATTCATGGATGGAAGACCTCATAATTTTCTCCTGTTTTTCAAGAGGTAAATTTGAAAAAGTTTCTTTGGGCATGTTAACGCCACCTTTCATTATTTTTATTATTAACGAGAGCATTTTCTTATTATACTTCTGGTTCTTATGAAGTTCTGGTTCTTTTGATATGAGACTTTTGTGTGCTTCTAATGTGACTATCGGGTCATATGACTCGTTAGTCACATTATATAACTACTTTTTATAATAGTCAATAACGAAATTTTATGTATTGACAAATATATCGGCAGGTGATATATTCAATATATCGCAAGATGATATATCGGGAGGTGAGTGAAAGGTGGATAAAAATATCCCATTAACTGAAGCAATATATTATATTCTGATAGCTGTTAAATCACCCAATCACGGATATGGTATTATACAAAATGTTTCTGACATGACAAATGGAAGGCTGATATTAGGGCCTGGTACTTTATATGGTGCAATTAATACATTATTGGATAAAGGCTGGATTAGACTGTACCGGGAAGAGAAAGATTCCAGAAGAAAAAAAGAATATGTTATTACAGAAGCCGGGAGAAGTATATTTAAAGAAGAGGTAGCACGGTTGAAAGAATTAATAGAAAATAGTAAATTGATGGAGGGATTTTAATGAAAATATTTCGTTGGTATTACGATAAAGATAAAGAAGAAAAATGGCTGAATCAAATGTGTGAAAAAGGTTATGCCTTAAAGAGGTTTTTTCTTGGATTATATACCTTTGAACCATGTGAAAAAGGAGAGTATGTTTACAGGATTGATTTACTCCACAACTGGGAGGGAGATAAATACGATTATGTATCCTTTATGGAGGAATACGGGGTAGAGTATGTCGCACAATGGTACCGTTGGGTATTTTTAAGGAAAAAAGCTGCAGACGGAGCCTTTGATTTATATACGGATTCCGCCTCCCAAGTGCAGCATTATATACGAATCAGAAATTTCTTTTTAGCTGCTTTTATCGTTGAATTATTTGCCGGTTTGATTGAGGTAAGTACATTCACCTTAGAAGTAAACGGTTTCAATGCAGGGAGTTCTGTCGTGATATTTTTATTCGCCGGTATCTTTTTAGGGATGATACTTAAGTATAATAAAAAGATTAAGCAGTTAAGGATATAGGGGTGAGATTGGTTATCTGAGTATGGAGCCAATCAATCAAAATAAGAAAGTTGTACCAAAGCGTATGATTAATGTGTTATAACTAAAAATAAATGAAAAAGTAAAATACTCTTGACTTTGACGTCGTGTCGTACTTTATACTTTGAAATATGAGGAGGATAGTCATGGAATTACAAACAATCAGTCAGGTATCAAAGAACTTTCATATTTCAACAAGAACACTACGTTATTATGAGCAGATTGGATTACTGAAAAGTGTCAAAAAAGAGGATTATGCCTACCGCACTTACGGACAGGAAGAAATCAACCGGTTGCAGCAGATTATTATTTTGCGTAAGTTAAGAATTCCCCTGAAACAGATTATTATTATACTGGAAAGCGATAATTCCAGAAAAGTTTTAGAGGTATTCAGGCAGAATTTGATTGAGGTGGAAGATGAAATTACGGCGTTGTCTACCATTCGTTCCATACTGCAGACTTTTGTCAATTATTTAAATGATAATACCAATCTGGATATTAAGCTGAATCTGTTTAAAGACAAATCCATTCAAAAAATTGTCGATTCCCTGGCCATCTCCAAAATTAATTTTAAGGAGGAAAATGCGATGGATGATTTAAACAAAGCAAATGAGAGTTTAACAAAATTAAAAGATGTAAGGATTATCTATTTACCGCCGGCTGCGGTAGCTGCTTACCAATATGTTGGTGATGAACCGGAAATGCATGTAAACGAGGTAATGGATGAATTCGTACGAAGCAGCGGGCTGTTTAAAAGAAAACCGGATTTAAGGCATTATGGATTTAACAGTCCCAATCCGGTTGATGAAACCGGATTTCACGGTTATGAAATGTGGGTGACTATCCCGGATGATATGGAGGTGCCGGCGCCTCTTACTAAAAAATATTTTGAAGGGGGATTATATGCTGCCCATATGATTCCTATGGGAGCGTTTGAAGAATGGGGACTTCTTAATGACTGGGTAACAAAGAATAATCCCAAGTATGAAAGTAATATCGGAGATAGAGGAGCTGAGTGCATGTTTGGTTTATTGGAAGAACATCTAAACTATGTTAACCACATAAACCTGCCGGATTCGGAACAGGAGAATCTGCAATTAGACCTTTTGTTTCCAATCAAAGAAAAAGATTAGTTCTACAATAAACTAAATTTAAGGTTAATCCTAAGGCTGATATTATTCTTAAGTTTTTTAATATAGCAAGGGAATGTAAATATCTCTCCCATCAATAAGAGGGAATTACATCCAATGTATTATGAAAACTTAAGTTTATATCAGCTTATTTTTTATATCCGAGCTTATCACATATCTAAGCATATCATTTATCCGAATCTATTATCTATCCGAGGCTTATTCATAAACCAGCCTATTAAATCAGCTTATACCAAAAACCAGTTGATAAATTACATAACAAATTACATATATTTCCTAACTTGGATTAAATTGGTCAAAAATTATTACAAAATTCTATTGACAAAACCGTATTACAAATGTAATATGAAAAAGTGTAGTACAATTGTAATACGAGAAAGGAGTGAAAACGAATGAATAATATTTCTGATTCTGAGTGGAAAGTAATGAAAGTTGTATGGAAAAAGTCACCCATATCCGGAAGTGAAATAGTGGATGAACTGGAGGCAGTTACAGGCTGGAACCCCAAAACAATACATACCTTAATTCGACGGCTGGTGGCGAAAGGTGCTATAACAGCGAAAAAAGAAAGTACCTTTTATTCCTATTATGCGGCAGTCTCAGAGGAAGAATGTGTAAAAGAGGAAACGGAAACATTTCTTGAAAAATGCTTTAACGGTTCCTTAAATATGCTGGTAAGCAATTTTATTAAAGAAGACAAATTAACGGAACAGGATATAGAAGAGCTTCAAGAGTTATTAAAATCAAATAAAAGAAGGTAAGGATTATGAAATATTTAACTGGGATTTTTACAGAAATACTTTATCTTGGAGCAACTTCAAGTATATTAATTTTACTTATATTGATGGTAAAAAAGGTTTTTCATAAAACCATAAGCCCGAAATGGCATTATTATATATGGGTTTTACTGCTGATACGGTTATTGATTCCCTATTCCCCGGAAAGTTCGTTAAGTGTTTTTAATTTGTTTAATACAGCGGCGGGGAAAATAAATATTCAGCTTAATGAACGATACCATCCCATTCATAATGTAACACCGGATAAAGGAGAGTCGGATAATATAACGGTCATTCCGAATACACCTGTTAAAGCAAATGGAAATGATGTGAAATCCGGTCAGACAGATTCTGTTTTGGAATCCTATTCAGGCAAAGCAGACATCCCAAAACAGAGTCTGGTATTAAACATAATGGCTGTTTTATGGTTAGCTTTTGTTTTGATACTTACTTTTCTTACGGTTTGTCTAAACCTGGTTTTTGCTGCAAAGGTAAAGAAAAATTATACAGGTTTAAAAGATGAGAGAATTAGTAGGATACTTAATGATTGCAAATATAAAATGAATATTAGGAAACCTATAGAACTGCTCACGGCGAAAAAATTAAGAACTCCCTCCCTGTATGTGATGGTTCGCCCCAAAATACTGGTATCAAAATCATACCTGGATCAGTTAAGCGATACGGAGATTGAATATATTTTTCTTCATGAATTATCCCACTATAAAAGGAGAGATGTACTGGTAAATTGGATTCTTGCCATTTTACAGATCGTATACTTTTTCGATCCTTTCATCTGGTATGCATTTTACAAAATCCATGAGGATTGTGAAATATCCTGTGATGCCGAAGCCTTAAGGTACATAAATGAAGAAGAGTACAACAATTATGGCAGTACAATAATTAAACTGATAAAGCTTTTTTCGGAATCAAATTTTATCCCTGCAACTGCTGGAATCGGTAAAAATAAATCTAGTTACAAAAGGAGAATACTTATGATTAGCAAATATAAAAAAAGTAAATGGTCCAATACCTTACTAACGGTTCTAATAATTCTGACGGTTGCTTTAGTTGGTTTAACCGGATGTAAAAAAACAACGGATATAATAGAACCAAATACAGCGGATTCAACAGAGACAACAGAGACAACAGAGACAGCAGACACAACAGAGATAACAGGCTCTGTAGATACTTCAGATGAGACGGTAAATTCTGTTAATACTACGCAGACGGAAGAACCATTAAAATCTGCTGATCTTAATGAAAGTAATACCGCAAGCGATAATGAAAACAATAATGGAAGTAAGAGCGAAAACAATACAGATAGTTCACCAAATGAAACAAAAGATAATAACAGTTTAATCCCCGCTGAAGAAGCGCCAAATAATACCACTGTTGCTGCGCCTGAAGAAGTGAGAGGAGTTTCTGATAATAAACAGGTTTATTATGGAGATTGGATGATAAATAAAGTGCTGGCATATGGTTCTGCCGGAACCTATAGCAAAAAAGATGCAGAAAAACTGGTAGGAAAGAGTTTGAGTTTTACAGACAGTCAGGCAACCAGTTTCGGTGATGATCCATCCTTAATTGACCAGGTTGTAAGTGATCCTGTATATACAGAGACAGAAGTTACAGCAAATGACTTTATATCAAATTACCGTATGAGTTTTGACAGGTTGGGGATAAAAGGTGATTCTGCTGAGGAAATCAGTGTGACGAATACGGATGTGAGTGCATGCACTTTCCTGATTAAAGATGATAATACCCTGATTCTGATTGGCGGCGGAACTTATTTTGAACTGACTCGGATTACACTAAAGAGCAGCCGCCGGGTACCGTCAGTTTCCACAGAAGAAAAAAGTGCTCCCGCTGCTAAGGACACAAGGGAATTAATCAGACCTTCGGTGAGAGTGGGTTAATCATTAAAAACCGGACAGAACGATTAATATAAAGTCAAACATACGCCAATCCCCAAACATATCGATATTATTATACCTCAGTTGCTTCTCTGTGATATATATTGTATAATAATGGTAAAATAAATCCCAATGAGAGGAGTTTCGCAGTATGAATAGTGCGGGAAGTATGCTTTATACGTTTTCAATCATTAATTTGTTTTTAGTGGCAGCGTCTATTTGTATCATGGTTCTTGTCATATATGCATTGATTCTTTCCATTAAGGCATTAAAAATCTACATTGAAAAAAATAGCAGACAATAAGAAATATAACCCGTAACCATGTGTTATGGGTTTTTTTCTACCATAAAATAATCTCAGTAAATCAGGTACTAATTTAGGAAGTCTCCATATAAGCACAAATAAGTATAATAGGAATAAAATATAAAGATATATAGAATTATAGGAGGTTTCCTATGGGATATTATGTTACGGTTGAACCTAATGTAAAATACTTTGTTGAAGATTTAAACCCGGAAGGAAAAAAAACTATTTTATTTTTGCATGGCTGGCCAGGAAGTCATAAATTGTTTGAATATCAATTTGACCAGCTCCCGAAATTGGGTTACCGTTGTATAGGAATCGACACCAGGGGATTTGGAGATTCGGATAAACCTTTTAGAGGATATGATTTTGACCGGCTATCAGATGATGTAAGATGTGTGGTGGAAGAACTGGGTTTGTGTGATTTTACATTATTAGGGCATTCTAACGGCGGTGCGATCGCTTGCAGATATATGGGACGTCACAAGGGATTCGGAGTATCCAAACTTGTACTTGTTGCTGCTGCGGCACCAAGCCTGATTAAACGCCAAAACTTTCCGTACGGTGTGGATAAAGATTTTGTTCTGAATATAATCGAGAATACTTATAAGGACCGTCCCCAGATGTTACGGGGATTTGGAGATATGTTTTTTTATCAGCATATTTCACAAGCTTTTAGCGATTGGTTTTTTCAACTTGGCTTACAGGCGGCCGGATGGGCAACAGCAGCGATTCCCAATACCTGGATCAGGGAAGTTTTATTTAACGATTTAAGATCAATTTGTGTGCCAACTTTAATCGTTCATGGTATTCACGATATGGTTGTACCGTTTCAATTAGGTGAAATTCAGAATCAATATATCAAAAACTCCAGATTGGTCCCTTTCCAATTCAGCGGACATGGAGTTTTTTATGATGAGAAGGATAAATTCAATGAAGTGGTGACTAATTTTATCGAGGTTTAGAACGCTGAGATATTTAATAATGAATGTGACTAATAAAAAAAGTAAATAGGACAGCAAAATAATAAAATGTAACGGGTATGATAGCAATTTAACTAAGAAAAACAGCAGTGTTTTAATATTACTGCTGTTTTTAACCAGATTAAAATAGTTGTTGATTATACCAGTTACATTTTTCTCTAGCTTTTCGTTATAATTTGATAAAACGTTAACCTAAACTAACCTGTTTTTGGGTAGACATTTTTTTGATTGAATGCTAATATACTCATATCCGATAAATTTAAAATTAAAAAGTAATAGGATAAGATGGTTTGAATAGATGAAAGATACAAATGAGCATCACTGTGAAAGAAAACGGAGGTATGCTCATGAAATCATAGAAAGGAATGTAACGTATGGCAAAGAAAGGACAGGTTCATACCCATGTGGATGCCGAGGGAAAAGAATTTACCCACAGCCATGGAACTGAAATAGCACATAAACATAGCCATGAAAACACCAAGGCGGTTTTAAACCGTTTATCCCGTGCAATCGGGCATCTGGAATCAGTAAAACGAATGGTAGAAGACGGCAAGGATTGCAGCGAGGTATTAATTCAGTTATCGGCTGTCATCGCAGCCCTAAACAGCACCGGTAAAGTTATATTGCAGGATCATATCGGACATTGTATCGTGGATGCGGTTGAATCAGGTGATGCCGCAGCAATTGAAAATCTTAATAAAGCAATTGATCGATTCATTAAATAAGCGAATATTCAGGTGAATGAAATAATAATTTGTTAGTATTGATGGAATATGTAGCCGGATAAGATAACCCGATATCCCTATCCGGGGCATGAAATAATGGAAAATTATTCATCAATTGATTAAGACAGTGAAAAAACTGTATTAATCATGTATGTGAACGTAAATTAAAAAATATTCATTTTATATCCCCTATACGGGCTTGTATTGTGTTTAAATAACAATATAATTATAACAGTATTACTTTTAGTAGGAGGATATTATTATGCATATGGCAGATGCTCTGGTTGCGCCTGCAGTAGCAGCAACTATGTATACGGCTTCTACGGCAGCCGCTGCATATTCAGTTAAAAAAGTAAGATTAGAAAATGATATAAAGAAAATTCCTGTTATGGGTGTTATGTCAGCTTTTGTATTTGCAACGCAGATGATCAACTTTACGATTCCGGGTACCGGTTCCAGCGGACATTTGTGCGGGGGACTTCTTCTTTCTATTTTATTAGGACCATACGCAGGTTTTCTGTCTATGATATCGGTACTTTTAATTCAATGCCTTTTGTTTGCTGACGGAGGGCTGCTTGCATTGGGCAGCAATATCTGGAACATGGCGTTTTACGGGTGTTTCGTTGGTTATTTGTTAATCTACCGCCCACTGGTGAAGAAAAGCATGAAATCAGGATGGATTATTTTGGCTTCCGTTCTTGCCAGTGTTGTCAGTCTTCAGATAGGTGCTTTAAGTGTAACCCTTGAGACTATGGCCTCCGGAATTACCGCATTATCTTTTGGTCAGTTTCTTGTATTAATGCAGCCGATACATCTTGCAATCGGAACAGTAGAAGGTCTTATTACGGCAGCAGTAGTTATATTTGTTAATAATACCAGACCGGAACTTTTACATAATTATTCAGCTAAGAACCGGGTAAGCTTCAGGCAGGCACTTATAATCCTTTCAGCGGTAGTTGTACTAATCGGAGGAGGCTTATCCTTAGTGGCATCCGGTAATCCGGACGGGTTGGAATGGTCCATTGAGAAAGTAACCGGCAGTACGGAGGTTTCGCCGGAAAGTAAATATGCAGATGCAGTGAAAACAGCAGAGGATATTCAGGGCAAAACTGCGGTATTACCGGATTATTCTTTTGCGGACAGTAATCTGACACTCGGTACATCAGTATCCGGAATATTTGGTTCTATAGTAGTCGCCCTTGTATGCGTGGGCTGTGGGATACTCTTTAAGTTTTTTAGAAAAAGGGATAATACACAGGGCTAATGTTAATAGCAAAACTCTATTGTAAGAGAAATATAAATAAATAGGTACGGGTAGGTTTTGTGGACCGATAATCCATTAAATCTACCTGATTTTTATAGGAAATGAAAGAAAGAGAGAGAACATGGGAAAATTGACGAATGCCTTATATGAAATACATGATCTGGATGAAATGGCGGAAAGAAATACCAGGATTAATCAGGTTCATCCCTTGATTAAACTCCTGATTACCGTATTTTACATTACCTGTGTGGTATCCTACCATAAGTATAATCTGTTAGGATTATTTCCTATGATTCTTTATCCTCTGATCGTGTTTAATCTTGCGGAAATCTCAGTAAAAAGCTGCTTTAAGAAGTTAAGGGTCGTATTACCGCTGATATGTTTTGTTGGATTGTTTAATCCTTTTTTTGATCATATGCCCATATTTAAAATAGGCAGCTGGATAATTACAGGAGGGGTAATTTCCATGGTGACGCTTATGTTAAAAGGTACCTATGCTCTGCTTGCGTCTTATTTGTTCATTGCCACTACCGGAATCGAGCGAATATGTTACGCTTTGAAATTGCTCCATATTCCCGGTATCCTTGTTACTCAGATATTGCTTACTTATCGGTACATTACGGTTCTTTTAAAAGAAGCGAATGCAGTATTTCAGGCGTATTCCCTGCGTGCTCCAAGGGAAAAGGGGGTTAAATATAAAATATGGGGTTCTTTAATCGGACAGCTGTTATTCCGGAGTATTGACCGGGCGGGAAATCTTTATGACAGTATGCTGCTTCGGGGTTTTAAAGGAGAATTTTATTATGCCCATAAGCAAAGGATTACGAGTATTGACTATATATACTTGGTATTGTGGTTTGGAATAATTTCGGCTCTTCGCCTGATAAAGCTGGTTGAAGGTTTTTAATAGATGGTTATAATTTTAATGTTTTAAATGGATTAATATTGCAGATTGGTTAAGATTAGAAAAGGATGAGAGAAATGACACAACATAATATAGAATGCAGAAACATAGCATTTTCCTATGAAAATGGTAAAGAAGTTTTAAAGAATATATCGTTTCGGGCGGTAGCAAAAGAAGCGGTCGGAATTATCGGAGCTAATGGAGTGGGTAAATCTACACTGCTGCGTATACTGGTAGGGCTGGAATTAAACTTCACAGGAGAGGTCCTGGTAGATCAGCTGCCGGTTAATAAAAAGAATCTGGCTGAGATACGGAGTAAAATCGGATATTTGTTTCAGGATTCGGATAACCAGCTATTTACACAAACCGTGTATCATGATGTTGCCTTCGGCCCAAGAAATTACGGGTTAAAAGAGGATGAGGTTGATAAGAGAGTAATGAATGCACTTAAAACCATGGGAATTACTCATCTTAAGGATAAACAGATTTATAAAATGTCCGGCGGAGAGAAGAAACTGGCATCTATTGCAACCATACTTGCCATGGAACCGGAAATAATACTCTTAGATGAGCCCTCCATAGCCTTAGATCCTAAAAACCGGCGAACGCTGATTCAAACCTTAAATAATTTGGATTACATTAAAATCATTGCTTCCCATGACCTGGATATGATTCTGGATACCTGTGACAGGGTTATTCTAATAGTAGACGGCAGAATTATCAGGGAAGGAACAACCGAATTAATATTAAGGGATAAAGAACTGTTAGAAGCCTATAATATGGAACTTCCTCTCTGTCTGCGAGGATACCAGGGAAGAGTGAGAAATACTTATATCTGAATTGGATTTCCCAGTATAGGAGTATAAGATAAACTATTGACTTAATAACTATTAAATTACTATAATACCTAAGATACCAAATTGGAACATAATATTAGGATTCGAGTGTCAAAGCCAATTTTAAATTATGGTTCGTCCATTTACACAATTTTATTTCTTGACCTCGTGATACAGAACATCGTTCTTTCCGGGCACGCTCTCGCTTGGATGAAGTACGTAGTGGTACAAAAGCCTCAAAATACAGGACCTAAGTACCAACGACTTCCTATAGCTGCTCATCGAACGATAGGAAACATTCCGCTAATGTAGAGGTGTATATGTGCAAATTGACGAATGTAGATTATTTGTATGGCTTTTGACACCCTAATTCTATAAATATAATAGTAATAGGAGAAATTTAAAATGAGATTTCCGCAAAATTTTTTATGGGGAAGCGCTACCGCTTCCTATCAGTTCGAAGGCGCTGCTTCCTTGGATGGAAGAGGATATACGGTATGGGATGACTTTTGCAGAAGACCCGGAAGTATATTAGACGGAAGTAATGGTGATATTGCTTGTGACCATTATCATAGATATCCTGAAGATGTGGCCATTATGGGTGACATAGGTTTTGGTGCTTATCGTTTCTCCCTCGCCTGGTCCAGAATTTTACCGGACGGAATTGGAGCAGTGAATCAAAAAGGAATTGATTTTTATAATGCCTTAATTGATGAGTTATTAAAGAAAAATATTACACCATGTATTACCTTATATCACTGGGACATGCCATATGCTTTATACCGCAAGGGCGGCTGGCAGAATAAAGATAGTGTGGACTGGTTCGCTAATTATGCCGAAGTAGTAGCACGTGCCTTTGGCGACCGTGTTAAATTTTTCATCACCTTTAATGAACCCCAGTGTTTTATTGGTCTTGGGCATGTAAGCGGAGAACATGCTCCGGGAAATATTATGTCCAGGCGTTCCGTTCTGGAGATGACGCATAATGTATTAATGGCCCACGGTAAGGCAGTACAGGCAATTCGAAGTGCGGTACCGGATGCCATGATAGGTTATGCACCAACTTCCGGTGTTGCCTGCCCCAATACGGATCGTACAGAGGATATAGAGGCAGCCCGTAAGGCTTATTTTGATGTACCGGATCAGCCTAATTATATGTGGAATGTAAGCTGGTTCAGTGACCCGGTTTTCTTCGGAAAATATCCGGAAGCCGGATTAAAGGTATTTGAAAAAGATTTACCCGATTTTAAACCGGATGATTTTAAGCTGATAACAGAACCCATTGATTTCTACGGTCAGAACATTTATAATGGTTACTCCGTTGAAGACGATGGACAAGGAAGTTACCGCAGATTACCGAGAAAACCGGGATTTGCAAGAACTGCCTGCGGCTGGCCTGTTGTACCTGAGTGTTTATATTGGGGGCCGAAATTTTTATATGAGAGATATAAGAAACCAATCTACATTACGGAAAATGGTATTTCCTGTACTGATTCTGTTTGTCTGGATGGTAAAATACATGATACGGAAAGAATTGATTTTCTTCATAGGTATTTATTGTCGTTGGGAAAAGCCATAGAAGACGGTGTGGATGTGAAAGGATATTTTGTATGGTCTCTCATGGACAATTTTGAATGGGCGAAAGGATATACGGAACGCTTCGGAATTGTACATGTGGATTATGAAACACAGGAACGAACCTGGAAAGATTCCGCCTTTTGGCTTAAAGAAGTGATTAAATCCGGCGGAGCAATACTATAAAATTAGAATGATTCACCTGGCAAAATAGAATCTTATAAATTCTGTTGTCGGAGAATCCTCAAAAGTTTATATACAAAACCCTGTATGTAACTACAAAGCATAAGCGCTGTAAGTTATTACAGGGTTTTTCAAATTTTTATTTTTATTTAACCGTTTTGCTCATCATTTTTTCTACATCGGATTCTTTTAATTGATAAAAGAAAAAAATAATAATAAACATTAAAATATAACCGGCTACCGGGAATAGGGTAAACATTTTAAAAATACCGTTAAGGGCTTTCTCTGACTGCATCTCGTTTGCTTTATAACCATAATAAGCCAATAAAAAACTGCTGGTTGCACCGGATATGGCGCTGGTTAGTTTAGCTGTAAAGGTCTGGGCAGAAAAAGTAATACCTTCCAGGCGGTGGCCGGACTTGTAAGCTCCGTATTCCACGCAATCTACAGTAAACATTCCGGTTAAGATAATAGGAACGCTGTAACCGATACCTCTGATTCCGGTTAAAATAAGTACTAAGACAAAATTTTCATAACCAACATAAAAGGAGAGAATGCTTGCAATTATAAATAAAACAACACTGGTGAGTAAGATTGACTTTTTTCCGAATCTTTTTACCAGGGCGGGTAAAAAGATGGGAACCAATAAACTTGGGAGCATGGCTGCCAAAGTAACGATTGGAATAAGGCTTTCCTTACCCAGATTATATTTTACAAAATAGTTTAGGGACGGCATTAAAGTATTGGTTACGCTGCATATAATGAGTGCCGCATTAAATATTAATAGATATTTATTTGAAAATAAAAATTGAAACAGCGAAATTATGGAGGGTGATGAAACGGAATAATCTTTCACTCTTTCGTGTGTCTTGTATTTTACCGGAAGCATGGTAAGCATTCCTATAAAACATAATAAAATCACGCCCCGAGTCCACCCCATTCTTTGCACCACTGGAATCGTAGCGACGGAAGCAATTAAGGTTCCAAGAAAAGCCAGTACCCTGCCGGTTGAAATAATCTTAACCCGTTCATGTACATCCTTAGTCATAACGGTGGAAAGAGCGTAAATTGGTACATCACTCATAGTATATAACATATCCCAGAGTATATAGGTTATATATGCATAAAATATCTTAACAGACAGGGAGCCGTCTATTTGAATAAAAATCAGAGCAGTGGATATAGGCATACTGAAAATTCCTATATTTACCCATGGCTTAAATTTACCGCCTTTAAGTTTTGCTTTATCCACCAGTACCCCCATTATGGGGTCATTAATTGCATCCCAGATACGGGCAATAAAGAAAAGTGTTCCGACTGCCACTGTTGTTATACCAAGAGCATCGGTATAGTAAAGCATTAAGAATTGACTGATCAGGGTATAAAAAATATTTTGCCCAAAGAAGTAACCGGCATAAGAATAACGCTCACCTTTCGTAACTTGTTCAGAAACAGTTTTATTCATAAAAACCTCCTCCAAAAAGTTAATACGTATATAGTTTTAAATACCAATAATTCACTCTATTTTTATATTAAATTATAATATTATAATAATCAAGTGTTTTTTTATAAAATTCAATTGAAATAAACTTCACTTGACAAGTATACTGGAATGGGTGTATGATAATTTTACACTTAATTATATACGCATATATTTTTGGAGGATTCCATGAAGGTTACCATAGAAGATGTAGTAAAAAAATCCGGATTATCCTATGTGACAGTTTCCAGAGTGATCAGCAATGCACCTAATGTCCGGGAAGCAAACCGTAAAAAGGTAATGGAAGCAATAGAAGAATTGGGTTATGTACCAAATGCAGCCGCAAGGACTCTTGCTACCGGTAAAACCAATGTAATTGCAATGTTTATCGCTGATATCACAGACGACTTTTTTGGAAGCATTATTAAAGAAGTAAATGCGCAGCTTTTAAAACAGGGGTATTTGTTAGCTGTTTCAATCTGTGACGAAGATGATGACCGTCTGGACATGGCTTTTTTAAACCAGCACAGGGTGGATGGGATTATCTTATTGGTTCCTAATAAAGAAAAGTATTACATTGATATTTTAAAGAACCAGAAAGTACCCTTTGTGGTTGTAGATAATCAGACAATAAATGAAAATATAACCTCAGTGCTTGCAGATAATGTAACCGGCGGGTATTTAGCCGTTAAGCATCTGCTGGACTTAGGCCACACGCAGATCGGTTTAATCGGGGCTGCCCCCTATAGTTTGTCAACACTGGAGAGGCAGATGGGAGCAATCAAAGCACTTACTGAACTATCTCTACAACCGGCGGCTGTGGAATACGGTGATTATGACCAGTTAACCGGATATGGCACCATTATGAAATGGAACAGAGAGAATAAAATGCCGACAGCGGTTTTTGCCTTTGATGACCATATTGCTCTTGGGGCTATCAATGCAGCAAAAGATCTGGGATTAAATGTTCCCATGGATCTGTCCGTTGTTGGATATGATGACAGCCCTCTGGCGAATCATTATACACCAAAGATTACATCAGTCAGACAACCCGCAGAAGAAATGGCACAAAATGCGGTAAATCAATTGCTATCCTTTATTAACAATCAGGATAAGGGATATTATGCCATGAAACTTGCACCCAAATTAACAGTGAAAGAGTCAACAGTTGCGTACAAGGAGAATGTTATATAAATACAATAACCTTGTTTCACAATAACCTTTTTTATAATAACATAGGTAACTGCGAAACGATATAGTTTTACGAATGTACGATACAATTGATACTTGGTTCTGATTTTGTTATCCTCTGGGCGAGATTTCGTTCAGAAATTGTGTTAATTGCATGGTATCTAGATACAATAGTGGAGTTTAGTAATTGCTTAAATAATAACATAAGCAATTGCGAAACTATATAGCTTTCTGAATATACCATACAATTGATACGAATTTCAGAGCTTCAGTTGCCCTATGGGCAAAATTCAGCTCTGAAATTGTATTAATTGCATGGTATATAGATACAATATGTGAGTTTCGCAATTACCTATAAATAATAACAAATTGAGAGGAGAAACATTATGTCAAACTTAAAGATTACAATCATAGGTGCAGGAAGCACATATACACCGGAATTAATCGAAGGCGTTATAGAACGTTCTGCCAACCTGCCGGTTACGGAGATAGCACTTATGGATATAGATCAAAGGAAACTTGATATTGTTGGCGGGCTCTGTAAACGTATGATTGAAAACGCAGGACTAAAGACAGAAGTTAAATTAACCATGGACCTTAATGAAGCTTTAGAGAGAGCTGACTTTGTCCTTAGCCAAATCCGTGTAGGGAAATTAGCCTGCAGAATTCTGGATGAAAAAATACCTTTAAAATACGGTTTCATCGGACAGGAAACAACGGGTATCGGCGGATTCTTCAAAGCACTTCGTACCATTCCTGCGTTACTTAATATAACAAAACAAATGGAAATGATCTGTCCGGATGCATGGTTGATTAATTTCTCCAATCCTTCCGGAATTTTAGCACAGGCATTACAGAATTATACTAAAATCAAAACTATTGGTTTATGCAACGTACCGATTAATATGATAGCCGGAGTGGAAAAGGCACTGGGTGAAACTAATCTGGATATTGAATATGTAGGTCTTAATCATTTAAGTTACATTACAGGAGTAAAAAAGGAGGGCAAAGACCTGCTTAGCGATGCCCTATTACAGGGAGTAAACGGGCAGGGTATGAAAAATATCCCCTTGCAGGGCTTTAGCAGTGAATTAATTCAGACGATTGGTGCCATACCCTCTTCTTATTTAGAATACTTCTATTATCGTGATGATAAATTAAAACATTTAATGGAAGAAGAAAAATGCCGTGGTGAGGTCTGCATGGATATAGAAGAACGCCTTTTAACATTATACAAGGATGAGAATCTGTCCGTAAAACCTAAAGAACTTGAGAACCGTGGCGGTGCACGTTATTCAGAAGCTGCAATTTCTTTAGTAGATGCAATATATAATGATAAACAGGAAGTACATGTAGTTAACACATTAAATCAGGGAGCCCTGGAATTTATGGCAGAGGACGATTCTGTAGAAATTTCAGCGGTTATCGGAAAGAACGGTGTTACTCCAATTCCGATCCGGGGATTTAAGAATAAGCATATTATGGAGCTTATGCAGACTGTAAAAGCATATGAGCGTCATACTGTGGAAGCAGCAATTCATGGAGACGAAGCAGAAGCGATGCAAGCTCTGTTAATACACCCGTTGGTTGGCGATTATAACAAAGCCAGAGCGTGCTTTAATGAAATGAAAGAGGCCCATAAAATATACCTTCCACAGTTTAAAAATTAATTGCATTAATTGCGGAGCAATTAATGTATGAGCAAGAAGCGAAGCGGATTGTGAATACCCGCAGGGTTACATGTATAAATAGGGAAGAAGAATAAAGGAGAAATCCATGGAAAAGAAATATATTATTGGAGTAGATGGCGGCGGAACCAAGACTGATTATTTAATCTTTACTACAGCCGGGGAATGTGTTGATAACCTGCGGGTAGGAAGCCGAAGCCATGAAGTTTTAGAGGGTGGTTTTACTGAAGTTGAGGAAAAAATATTAGAGGATATTAAGTATTTGTTAACGAAGAATTCCATAAATATATCTGAAGTAAGTGCAGCAGCTTTTGGTCTGGCTGGTATTGATACACCGGCGCAGCTTAGTAAAATTAAGGGGATTTTAAATAAAACAGGCTTAAATTATGTAGTTTCAAACGATTCCTTACTTGGTATTAAAGCAGGCTGTCCCTCCGGTGTTGGAATCTGCTCCATTAACGGAACCGGAACGGTTGCTGCCGGAATTAACGAAAGTGGTGATATACTTCAGGTCGGTGGGATAGGTATGGCGACAGGTGACAGTGCCGGCGGGCATTATATCGCTTCATTAGCTGTTAGAGCGGTATATGATTATTATTTCCGCTGCGGTTCCCGAACCATTTTAACGGAAAAGATCATGAAATTCTTTGAGATACAGGATCCCATAGAATTATTGAATGCGATAAGTGATAAATTCTATAGTAACCGTGAAATGGATAAAACAATAGTAACTTATTTATTTGACGCAGCAAATGAATCGGATGCCGTTGCCGTAGATATTGTCAAAGAGTTAGCCAATCAGCTGGCAAAATCGGTTTCCGGCTGTATCCTGGGGCTGGATTTTAAGGGCTCACCGGAGATCGTTTTGGCTGGTTCCGTATGGACTAAGTCAAAATGTCCGCTTTTATTATCTCATTTTAAAGAATGTATCTATTATTATACCGGTAAAAAACTTGAACCCTTCCCGCTTAAAGTAATCCCAGCAGCAGGCGCGGTTTTGTGGGCACTGGAATTGGCGCAGACCCACCCGGCAACCAAGGAACAACGTACTCTTATAATCAATAATAAAGTACTGAAAAATTTATAAATCTGGTGGGCATTTTCTCTAAGGATTATAGTATGTCAGTAATATAATGATTCGCCTGACCAAAGCCATACAAATAATTTACATTTGTCGATTTGCACAACTACAACTCATATTAGTGTGATACATCATGCTATCAAAATATAAAATGTGCAAATTGACGGAACCATAATTAAAACTGGCTTTTGACGGGCGAATCATAATAGTATTTAAATCAGGAGGGTAATCAATGGAACGTTATCTTATTATGAATACGGATGATTTCGGCCAATGTACATCGGTTAATGAAGCTATATTTGAATTGTTGGAAGAACAACTGGTTTCATCCGCAACGATTATGCCTTGTACACCAGGGTTTAATGAAGCAGCTTCCTGGTGTATCCGCAACGAAGTATTAAACGTCGGCTTGCATCTTACTTTTACCAGTGAATGGGTTAATATGAAATCGAAAAGCCTGACTCATGGCACTTCAATCGAAGATAAAGACGGTTATCTTTATCCAAGCTGTGAAGAGTTTGCCAGACATGCAAAGGAAGAAGAAGTAAGAAAAGAAATCGAAGCGCAGTTTGAGAAATGTATCAACTGGGGATTAAACCTGTCTCATGTGGATAACCACATGGGTAGTTTATATGGCATCTATGGAGAATGCTATCTTCCCATTGTATTTGAACTTTGCTCTAAAAACGGAAAACTTCCATTTCGTTTTTTTAGAAATTACTATAAAGATGATTCTTTGCTTAGGCCATTGGAATCGCCTGAGAACCTGGTCTTCTTTAAACAGATCAGCAGCCTGGCTGACAGCATGGGAATATTAACACCGGACTATTTACTGACTCATCCATATGCTCCCGAACCGGAAGAAACCTATGAAAGTTTTAAAAATATGATGATTACCAGAATGTATCATTTACCGGAGGGCATAACGGAAACTTATATTCATCCTTCCAAAGAGACAGAAGAGATTAAATTTATCAATCCTACCTGGCAGAGGCGTGTACGTGAATACCGTTTAATGGGTGATGAGGATTATAAATATGCTTTAAAAGACGCCGGTATTAAAATGATAACCTACAGGGATATAAAAGAATTTCGAAAGTAACTAAGGATAGTGCACTTCCTCTTTTATTTAATTTATTTAAGTTATTGCGAAACTCATATATTGTATCTATATGCCATGCAATTAATACAATCTCAGAGCCAAATCTGTCCCATAGGGCAATTGAAGCTCTGAAATTTGTATTAATTGTGTGGTATATTCAAAAAACTATATATTTTCTCAATTGCCTTATAAGATTCGAGCGTCAAAAGCCATACAAATATTTTACATTCGTCGATTTGCACATCTATAACTCTACATTAGCGTGATGATGAATATAGTTCGATGAGTAACTGTATGAAGTCGTTGGTACTTGGGTCCTGTATTTTAGGACCTTATGTACCACTACGTACTTCATCCAAGCGAGAGCGTGTTACGATTGAACTATATTCTGCATCATGTAATCAAAATATAAATTGTGCAAATTGACGGAACCATAGTATAAATTTGGCTTTTGACGCTCGAATCCTAATAATTTATTTAACCAATTCAGAACGCATATACTTATTCTGGAACTGTTTTGGTGTGATACCCTTAAATTGCTTAAATTGGGAAATAAAGTAGCTGGAAGTAGAGAAGCCTACTGCCAGGGCAATTTCTGTGATATTTAAATCAGAAGTGCTTAACAGTTTTTCTGCTTTGGATATCCGTACATAATTTAAATATTCTTTAAAATTCTTTTTTATAATTTTTTTAAATGCCCTGGAAAAATAGCTGTAACTCAGACTGCAGATATCAGCCATATCCAGGGATGTTATGTCATTTTGATAGTTATTTTCCACATAGTCAAACACTACCTGCATACGCCTTACCATATCCTTATTCATATTCTGATTTATATTCAAATCAATATTCTGTGCATTCCAACGACGCAGAATGAATAAAAACAGATTAAAAATATCGGCTCTTATGGCTAGCTCATAGCCGTATTTCTTCTCCGCATATTCTTTTGAAATCCCTTTTATAATCTCAGGAATTACGGAACATTCTATTTCTTCTTTTTTAAATACTTTCTGGTGAGTGGATTCATTTAAAATAAAAGGCATAACATATTTCATTTCAAAAACGGACTGAGTCGTGGTATAAAGTATTTCCGGCTCAAACTTAATTACAATATAATTATTATAACCTTCAGACAAGGAAATAATATTGTGTATTTCATTGGAATTAATCAGTACCATATCTCCGGTGCTAAAATAATAATCTTTGTTATTTAATAAAATCCGGTATTCACCTGACAGAGCATAAAGTATTTCTATATAATCATGGATATGGGCATACGCCATGGTAACGGCACCGTTAGATACCTGATTATGTACGCTAAATGGCAGAGGTAGGTCACCTATCATATCTTTTTTCTCTACGTAATAAGTATACTCCAAAACTAACATCCCCCAATGACAAAAAATTGATATTTTATCCTAAAATTATTATATCATAAAAAGAGGCATTATGCTATATTTTAGTAAAGTAATATAAATGGTTTGGTTATAAGGGTATCGATGTTAATCAAACCTGCCAAAAATATTATTAAAGGAGATAAACACTATGGAGAAGAAAGTAAAAGTTGGCATTATTGGCTGTGGAGGAATTGCAAACGGAAAGCATATGCCTTCTTTAAGTAAACTGTCTGATGTGGAAATGGTAGCTTTTTGTGATATCGTAGAAGAAAGGGCACAAAAAGCAAAAGAAAAATACGGTACACCGGATGCTAAGGTTTATACCGATTATCAAGAATTATTAAAGGATCCTGAAATTGAAGTAGTTCATGTATGTACACCAAACCGTTCTCATGCACCTATCTCAATTGATTCCCTTCATGCAGGAAAACATGTTATGTGTGAAAAACCTATGGCAAAAACTGCTGAAGATGCAAGAAAGATGGTTCAGGCTGCAAAAGAAACCGGTAAGAAACTGACCATCGGATATCAGCACAGACATAAACCGGAATCCATTTACTTAAAGAGTGTTATTGAACGCGGTGATTTAGGAGAAATTTATTTTGCTAAAGCATATGCAGTAAGAAGAAGAGGAACTCCTAACTGGGGTGTTTTCTTAAATGAATATGAACAAGGCGGAGGTCCGTTAATTGATATAGGAACCCATTCCTTAGATGTAACTTTATACCTTATGAATAACTATGAACCTAAGATGGTTGTTGGAACAACCTATAAAAAAGTAAATAATGCCGAATGCGGCAACCCTTGGGGCGGCTGGGATAAAGACCAGCATACCATGGAAGATTCTGCTTTTGGTTTTATCGTTATGAAAAACGGTGCTACCATTATCTTAGAAGCAAGCTGGGCACTTAATACCAGTGAACCAATTCCGGAAGGAAGCACAATGCTTTGCGGAACTGATGCAGGTGCGCAGATTAAAAACGGCGTAACAATTAATAAAGGTGAGTTTAACCGTTTGATTGAAGTAAAACCTGATATGGCAAGCGGCGGTGTTGCTTTCTATGAAGGAGTTTCCAGTAATCCTGCAGAAGTAGAAGCAAGACGTTGGATTGATGCGGTAAAGAATGATACTGAAGTTGTTGTAAAACCAGAACAGGCTTGTGTTGTATCCGAAATTCTGGAAGCAATTTATAAATCAGCTAAATCAGGACAGCCGGTTTATTTTGACTAATTAAAATACAGAAAGTTTCAAGTAAAATATCTTCAATAAATAAGATACATATCATTCACTTGGTAAGACAGTTAAAATGAGCACGAACAGTGCTCATTTTAAACTCCTTCCCCAATTATTTTAGATGCCGCCCGCGCGGCAGAACGAGAGGTAAATATGAATATTGCTGTTATCAGTTACTGGCATGTGCATGCAGAAGGGTATTCGAGGGAAGTAATAGAAAAGGCAGGCAGCAAAATAACTGCTGTTTGGGATGAAGAAGCAGAACGCGGCAAGAAATATGCGGAACAATTTAATGCAAAGTTCTATGAGGATTATGATGAATTGTTATCCGATAAAAGTATTGAGGGTTTAATTATTACTTCTCCAACCTCTATGCATAAAGAGTTAATTATTAAAGCAGTAAATGCAGGTAAAAAAGTATTTAGTGAAAAAGTATTAGGTTTAACTACTGCTGATTGTTTGGAAATGAAAGAAGCACTTGTAAAAAATAATACGGATATTACACTATCTTTGGTTAAGAAATGTGACAAAGAGTTTCTGTTTGCTAAACAGATGGTTACAAGCGGTGCCCTAGGCCAGATTACGTATGCAAGAATGCGTAATGTTCATAACGGAAGTATTGGTAATTGGCTGCCGGAGCACTTTTACAGTAAAGAACTGTGCGGCGGCGGTGCTATGATTGATTTAGGCGCACACCCTATGTACTTATTAAATTGGCTTTTGGGAGAACCTAAGACGGTTCAATCCACCTTTACCGATGTAACCGGAAGAGGCGTGGAAGATAACGCGGTATCCCTTCTGGAATTTGAGAAGGGAACAATCGGCGTATCAGAAACCGGCTTTGTATCCGTATATAATCCTGCTACCCTTGAGATTAGCGGTACGAAAGGATGTCTACTCATTCGTAACGGTGTATTTTATGCAACGGAAAGTACAGACGGTAAATGGGTAGAAGCTGAAAGTCTGCCGGAAGCACTGCCATCCCCGGTAGTACAGTGGGCAAAAGGTGAATTTAATAAAGACGGAGTAACTTTTGGAATTGATGACGCGATTATGTTAACCAGAATGATGGAAGCAGCTTATAAATCCTATCATAGCGGAAAAAAAGAAACTGTTTAACCTTGCAAGCAGTCAAGTGGACCTAAGAATATCCCTTTGACTTAGCATTTATAAAAACATAAACGAGGTATCTATAGATGGAAGTTTCATTACAATTATATTCAATCAAAGAAGAAACAAATAAAGATTTTAAAAAAGCGGTGGAACAAGTTTCAAAAATCGGCTTTAAAGGCGTTGAATTTGCCGGATATGGTGGTTTAAATGCTGAGGAATTAAAAGCTCTCTTAGAAGAGAATAATTTATATTCTGTTGGTACCCATACCGGACTTCAGGTATTTGAAAATTCCTTTGAGGAGGAACTGGAACTTAATAAGGTTATCGGTTCAAAGTACATCATATGTCCTTATGCGGAAGTAGACACAAAAGAAAAAGTAGATCATTTAGTAAAACTTTTGAATACTGCTGCGGAAAAAGCTGCCAAAGAGAATATTAAAATAGGATATCATAACCATGCACATGAGTTTGTTAAAATTGACGGTAAATTTCCGTTAGATATGATTGCGGAGAACACAAGTGACAATGTTATTCTGGAACTGGATGTTTTCTGGGTAGCCTATGCCGGTATTGACCCTGTGGAATATATTAAGAAATGGGGAAAGAAAGTTGAACTAATCCATATGAAACAGATAGATACTCTCAAGGCAAATGTGGATATGGGTGACGGCATCATCGATATGAAGAATGTGAAAGAAGCTTCCGCTTATGCCAAATATTTTGTACTTGAACATGAGGAATATGATAAGCCGGTATGGGATAGTATTAATAATGATTTTGATTATTTAAACAAAATAAAATAAGTATTGTACTGATTTTTATTAAATAGAACTGCTGCAGAATCTTTGTTTCTTAAACAAGCTTTCAGAGGATTTTGCAGCAGTTCTATTTTGTTGTATATAAACATAAGCATAGCAATCATAAGTTTGTTAATTAATTTTCCATATGTGTATTTATATGGAAATATATAATGTTTGGTTTGTAGAAAATTTTGTTTTTATATCGAATATCTATTGTAAAATTAGCTATAATGCTGATATTACTACTGAAAAGCTTAATTAGTGAAATATTTATCAGAGTCAAAAAAGAATCTTACCTTAAATATTCCTTGCAAAAGTCACCAAATGTCAAGGAAAATTTGTAGATTAACCTATTAATTTATAAATTGTTTTTTAAATTTATAAAATATTCATTTGATTTAGCTGATTCATTGTCAATACAATAACGAAGTTCGACATTGTAAAAGAAAAAGCACTGTGCTATAATAAGTCGTTGTGAAATTTGTATATTATTTGGATAAGGTGACGATTATGAATGTAATTTATGCATTAATTTTATTCCCATTGGTAGTATCCATTATAACCTTTTTTGTTAGAAACGACGGAATAAGAAATGCCGTTGTTAAAGCCGGTTCTTTCATAGTTTTAATACTGACTTTAATTGTTTCGATACGATATTTTAATAGTGGAATATCCTTTACTCCCGCAAATGAGGAGGCCATCGATATCTTAATCATGGCAGTTGAAACCCTGGTTGCAGCTTATATTATAATTGCAGGCTTAAAAAACAAAAAGTATATTGTATCGGTATTTGCAGCAATTCAAACACCGTTAATACTTTGGTTTGAATTGACCAGGAAACAAGGTATTGAAATTGAGACAGGTATAATCTTTGATAAGCTTACTGCAATCATGGTATTAATCATAGGAATTATAGGAAGTCTTATATGTTTATATGCCGTAGGATATATGAAATGGTACCATACTCATCATAAGGAATATACAGAAAGAAAACATTTTTTCTTAGCAATATTATTCTTATTTCTTTCAGCAATGTTTGGATTAGTTTTGAGTAATAACTTAACCTGGTTGTACTTCTGCTGGGAATTGACTACGTTATGTTCTTATTTACTTATTGGTTATACCAAAACGGAAGAGGCTAAAAACAATTCTTTCCGTGCTCTGGCAATTAATTTAGGAGGGGGTCTTGCGTTTGCGGCTGCAATCGTATTTATCGGTATTAATTTTAAGACCTTAGAGTTATCCGCATTAATAGCAATGCAACCAGAGGCAATGGTTATGATTCCGGTATTCTTACTCTCCGTTGCCGCACTTACGAAATCGGCGGGACTGCCTTTTTCTTCATGGCTCCTTGGCGCCATGGTGGCACCCACACCGTCTTCCGCTTTGTTACATTCAGCTACGATGGTTAAAGCAGGGGTTTACCTTATTATCAGGTTAGCGCCGTTATTAGGACTTACTTCAGTAGGTATTATAGTAACAACTATGGGTTGTATCACTTTCCTGATCTGCTCTTTAATTGCAATTTCCCAAAGCGATGCGAAGAAGATTTTGGCATATTCAACGATAGCAAATTTAGGACTCATCGTAATCTGTGCCAGTGTCGGAACCCAGGAATCCATCTGGGCGGCTATTTTATTAGTTATATTCCACGCTGTTTCCAAGTCCCTGCTGTTCTTATCCGTTGGATCTATTGAACATCAGTTGGGAAGCAGAAATGTTGAAGATATGGATATCTTACTCCATGTATCCCGAAAGCTTTCCTTATATATGATTATAGGAATCGCTGGTATGTTCCTTGCACCATTTGGTATGCTTATATCAAAATGGGTTGCTATGAAAGCTTTTATTGATTCCAATCATATATTTACAGTAATTGTAATAGCTTACGGCAGTGCGGCAACTCTTTTTTACTGGACAAAATGGATGGGCAAACTGGTATCCAATGCAAATGCTAAAAAAGTCAACAAACATACTTTTTTTGCGGAAGAGGAAATTCCGATTTTCATACAGGCAGTTTTAGTAGTGGTATCCTGTTTTACTTTTCCACTTATATCAAAATTTGCGCTTATTCCGTATCTTACCAATTTATATGGAACAAACGCTGTGATACCGATTGGCACCAGCGATGTTAAGATTATGATTATCATGCTTGCTATGTTATTAATTATACCGATCAGCTTTATACCAATCTATAAACAGGATAAGCGTAGAATAGTACCGATTTACATGGCAGGTGAAAATACCGGGGATAATGAGTCATTTTACGGAGGAAACGGGGAAAAACGTAAGGTGGAATTACGTAACTGGTATCTGGAAAGTTATTTTGGAACTCAGAAATTATCATTTTGGTGCAACATAATATCCATCTGTGTTTTATGTGCTGGAGTAGTACTTCTGATTGGAGGATTTGCAAAATGATGTTTATATTAAGTATAATCGCAATTATTATTTTAACACCATTGGCTGGTGGATTATTAACGGGTTTTGACCGTGTCATAACTGCCAGAATGCAAGGCAGGCAGGGTCCTCCCATATTACAGCCGTTTTATGATGTATTAAAACTATTACAAAAAGAATCGATAGAAGTAAATTTAATGCATCGTTTCTTTGTATATATCGCATTAATATTTGTCGTATTTACTACCGTTATTATGCTGACGGGAGGAGACATCTTACTTGCAATATTTGCACTCACTCTGGGCTCTATATTTTTCGTATTAGGTGGGTATGCTTCAAATTCACCTTATAGTTTAATTGGGTCAGAGAGAGAGCTTCTGCAGATGATGGCTTATGAACCAATGGTACTTCTTACCGGTATCGGATTATATTATGTAGATAAGAGCTTTTTTATTAAAGACATAATAACGGCATCTACACCGTCTATTTTATCTCTGCCGGGTATGTTTTTGGGTCTGTTATTTATATTAACATTTAAGCTGAGAAAATCACCTTTTGACTTTAGTATGGGACATCATGGCCACCAGGAAGTTGTACAGGGGATAACAACAGAATATTCGGGAAAAGATCTTGCGGTTATAGAAGTAACACACTGGTATGAGACAATAATCGCCTTAACCTTGGTATTTATATTTTTTGCTTATAAAAATCCAATCAGTTATGTGTTTGCAGTGATAGCATGTTTCCTGGCATATTTCTTAGAAATTATCATTGATAACGCTTTTGCCAGAACAAAATGGCAGTTTGCATTAAATTCAAGCTGGATTGTTACAGGAGTTCTGGGAACACTAAATCTTATCATTATTTCCTTTTTTAAGTAAGACGAAAAGTCTGAAAACAAACGCAGGAATGGAGTTAATATGAACTATATAAAAAAATCACCATGGATTTTACATTATGACGGTTCCAGCTGTAATGGCTGTGATATTGAAGTACTGGCCTGCCTCACACCTTTATATGATGTTGAGCGTTTTGGCATTATAAATACAGGTAATCCAAAACATGCAGATATTTTATTAATTACAGGCAGTGTAAATGAGCAGAATATACCGGTTGTAAAGCAGCTATACGAGCAGATGGCTGAACCTAAGGTAGTAGTGGCAATCGGAATCTGTGCAACATCCGGAGGGATTTTTGCCGAATGTTACAATGTAGTGGGCGGAGTCGATAAAGTATTACCGGTAGACGTATATGTGCCCGGTTGTGCGGCTCGTCCGGAAGCAATTATTGACGGCGTTGTTAAGGGATTAGGTATATTAGAGCAGAAACAAAAAGAAATGCGAAAGAAAGAAAGTGGTCGATATGGAACAGCAAATTAAAATCATTCAGCCAAGTGAACTTTTAGCAGAAACCCTCCGTCTTAAAAATGATGGTTATCGCCTGGTTGCAATTACCTGTACGAGCAAAGACGGATTGGAAATCACATATTCCTTTGATAAAGAATATGATTTTATCAATTTAAGACTTGCTGTTGATTCGGAAATTGAAGTAGAGAGCATAAGCAGTATCTATTCTTATGCATTTTTATATGAGAATGAAATAAAAGAATTATTTGGAGCTAATATGAAAGATATTATTGTAGATTTTAATAATAATTTATATAAAATACCGGTCAAGACTCCATTTAATGCAAATAAGGAGGAGAAAGGTTGAAAGAGAAATTCACTTTCAACCTATAAAATTTGTGCCTGCGTAATCCTCGGCACAAAATTTGTGATGCGCATAAAACATGCGCAGGAATGGAGAGAATAATGGGAAAGAGAACTGTGATTCCATTTGGTCCTCAGCATCCTGTACTTCCGGAACCAATCCATCTGGATTTAGTGCTTGAGGATGAAAAAGTAGTGGAAGCGATACCAAGAATCGGTTATATTCATAGAGGTCTTGAGAAGCTGGTCGAAAAAAAGGATTTTCAGCAGTATACCTTTGTTGCGGAAAGAATCTGCGGAATTTGTTCTTTTATGCATGGCATGGGATATTGTATGTCGATAGAAAGTATAATGGATATTAAGATTCCGGAAAGAGCAGAATTTTTAAGGACAATTTGGGCAGAATTATCCCGTATGCACAGCCATCTGTTATGGCTGGGACTTTTAGCAGACGCTTTCGGTTTTGAAAGTCTGTTTATGCATTCCTGGAGACTTAGAGAACAAGTGCTTGATATATTTGAAGAGACTACAGGCGGACGGGTTATATTTTCAGTCTGTGATATCGGTGGTGTTAGAAAGGATATAAGTCCTGAAACCCTGGAGAAAATATCCGGTATTATTACCAATATGGAAAAGGAATTAACAGAGATTACCCAGGTATTCTTAAATGATTCTTCCGTAAAATACCGTACAAAAGGTGTTGGTGTTTTATCAAAACAGGCAGCCTATGATTTAGGTGCGGTAGGCCCAATGGCAAAAGCCAGTGGAATCAGTATAGATTTAAGGACTCAGGGATATGCGGCTTACGGTAAATTAAATTTTGAACCGATTATTGAAATCGATGGGGATTCCTATGCTAGGACCTCCGTTCGTATTAAAGAAATCTTCCAATCCATGGACTTAATTAAACAGGCGATTGCTATGATCCCGGAGGGTGAGATCAAAGTTAAGGTAACCGGTACTCCTAATGGTGAATATTTCACGAGAGTAGAACAACCCAGAGGCGAAGTAATCTATTATGCTAAGGCCAACGGATCTAAATTTTTAGACCGTTTAAGAGTACGCACGCCAACCTTTGCCAATGTACCTGCTTTATTAGAAACCTTAAAGGGCTGCGCACTGGCGGATGTACCTATTTTAATTCTTACTATTGACCCATGCATTAGCTGCACCGAACGATAAGACAAGGAGAGTGAACGATGTCAATCTTAAGTATGAGCAAAACACTCTTTAAGAGTTTAATACATGGACCATATACGGTACAATATCCTATAAATAAGAAAGAAAACTACGATAGAACCAGAGGCAGAATAGAAATTACTGTTTCAGACTGTATTTTCTGCGGATTATGTCAAAGACGCTGCCCTACCGGAGCAATTTCTGTGGATAAGGCGAAGGCTTCCTGGAGCATAGAAAGACTTCAGTGTATCCAATGTAATTATTGCGGGGAAGTTTGTCCGAAGAAGTGTCTGAAGATGAACAATGAATATACCGCACCTTCTTTCGGAAATGTAAGGGATGAATATACGAATGCACGAGTATCCGATAACACAGAGAATAATTGAAATAGCAGAGGAATATGCCAAGAAAAATGAAGCTGCCGAAGTAAAACAGATCAACCTGGTAGTTGGTGATTATTCCGGTTATGTCGCAAGTTCCATTGAGTTATATTTTGAAATAATTGCAGAAGGCAGTTTATGCCATAAAGCAAAACTTAATATAGAACGAATTATACCCAAATTAAAATGCAGCTCCTGCGGTGAATTATTTGTCAGGAAACCTTTCTCCTTTGAATGCCCATACTGTAAAGGAGAGGGGGTTCCTACAGAGATAGGGCAGGAGTTTTATATCAAATCGATTGAAGTATAAAAAAGAAACTGCGCTGCAGTTTCTTTCAAAATTATGGACCTTAATTGGTTTTTAACACTCGAGTCTTATTGGTAAATGATACGTTTTAGAAAATAAAGGAGAGGTATCATGTCAGAGAATAAAGAAATAGAAATAATGCAGTCCGTTTACGATAAAAATGATGAGGTCGCTTCCGAGATTAATTCATCTTTTACCAGGAACGGAATATTTGCTGTCAATGTTATGGGTGCACCCGGAGCAGGAAAAACTTCTACTTTGATTCAATTGATCAAACGGCTAAAGGATACTACATCCTATGTAATAGAGGGTGACATTGAAGCAGATTTTGATACGAAATTATTACAGTCTTTAGGAGTAAAAGCAATTCAGATTAATACCGGCGGAGCCTGCCATCTGGATTCCCCGTTAATCGGTAAGGCAGCAGAAGACCTTTCCTTAAAGGATGGTATACTGTTTATTGAAAATATAGGTAATTTAGTATGCCCTGCTGAATTTCAGATTGGTGAACATGTTAAAATGCTTATCTCAACTGTTACGGAAGGCAGTGATAAGCCTTATAAATATCCTCTTGCATTTGAGAAAGCAGACATCATTATCTTAAATAAATGTGATCTCATTCCCTATGTAAATTTTGACGAGGATTTCTTTATGAAAGGTGTCAGAGCTCTTAATAAAACAGCACCGGTCATTAAAGTCTCCTGCAAAACAGAAGAAGGTTTTGAGGAAGCGGTAGAATGGATAAAGAACAAAATGTAATAACGAAAAGAATAAAAGTTTTTGGCATGATACAAGGGGTTGGTTTCAGACCCCTTGTATTTCGCCTTGCAGAGAAATATGAAATACATGGTACCGTAAGAAATATCGGCGGCATTGTTGAAATCATAGCCCAGGCTGCAGAGGACAATTTAAGCAGCTTTTTATATGATTTAAGGAGTAATTCCGGAGATGAATACGAAATTGTCCATATACTGGTGGAAGAAATTAATGAAAACATATTAACGGAGTTTAAAATAATTAAAAGCAGCTCGGATCATGAGGTATCCATTATACCTCCGGATTTACCAGTTTGTAAAAAGTGTCAAAATGAAATGGACGCTATGGAAAACCGGAGATACCAGAATCCATTTATCAGCTGTACCGCCTGCGGACCAAGATATACTATTATAGAGAAACTTCCATATGACAGGGATCATACCAGTATGGAGGATTTTGTTATGTGCCAATCCTGTAATAAGGAATATACGGATGCGCACAGCAGGAGATTTCATGCACAGACCATATCCTGTTATGATTGCGGCCCTTATGCCATAATGAATGAACTAAAAGATAAGGACGCTGTAAAAGAAGCCGTAAATATCCTGAATTCAGGAGGTATTCTTGCTGTCAAAGGGATTGGCGGCTACCATTTTGTATGTTCTCCTATGATAGAAGAAACAGTTTTGAATTTACGCAAACTAAAAGGCAGGGAGGAGAAACCTTTTGCCGTTATGTTTGAGAATATAAAATCAATAGAAGAATATTGCATAGTTTCAAAAGAAGAGAAAGATATATTAGAATCAAAAGCAAGGCCTATCGTACTGTTATATACGAAGGGAAAAAGTATGGCTGAAGCTACGGGTAAGGGTGGAATCTACTGCGGTGCTTTTTTGCCATATACCCCCTTACAAATACTTTTAACCAGAAACCTTGGACCACTTATTATGACCAGTGCCAATCTTTCGGGTAAGCCTATTATTAAAGATGATGATATAATTCTTAACTTAAAGTCCCCATATTTAAATGGGGTTTTATATCATAAAAGGCGTATCGTCCGCTCCGTTGATGACTCCGTGGCTAAAGTAATAGATCATAAGCCACAACTGATACGAAGAAGCAGGGGTTACGTTCCATACCCAGTATTTCTCCCTAAGTGGAATAAAGAAAATACGGATTTGGAAATATTTGCGGCAGGAAGTGATTTAAAGGCGGCATTTTGCCTGTATAAAAAGGGCAGTGCAGTTGTATCCCAATATTTTGGTGATTTAGAAGAACTATCGGTTTTGGAGGAATATAAATCATCCTTTAGGGATTTATCATCTCTATTACAAATTACCCCTGATTTAGCCATATGTGACTTACACCCTAATTATCATTCCGCAGGGTATGCAAAAAACTTAGGAATTCCGCTGATTACGGTACAACATCATCATGCCCATATAGCATCTGTTATGGCTGAGTTTGATTTAGAGGGACCGGTAATTGGTGTGGCCTTTGATGGTACCGGTTACGGAAGCGACGGCAATATATGGGGCGGTGAATTTTTAATCTGTGAAAAAAGTGAATTTAAGCGGGTTGCTCATTTACAATATACTCCTATGTTAGGCGGAGATACTTCCATGGCTGATGCGAAGAAAACTGCGACCTGTTTTCTCCTAAAGGCAGGACTTCTACCGGAAATCCAAGACGACCGCGTTCCAATTATTAAGGGAGCAGTAGAAAATAACATTAATACGGTCTTAAGCTCCAGTATGGGCAGGTTATTTGATGCGGTAAGTTCAATCCTCTCTATTTGCCATGAAAACCGTTATGAGGGAGAATGTGCGGCTATGCTGGAAAAGGAAGCCGTACTGGCATTAAGAAAAGGAATAAAACCGGAAAAGGTTACCTTTGCTTTAAAAGAAAATAACGGTATAATAGAAATAGATCCAAAACCAACGCTTAAAACTTTATGTGAATTAAGAAATTCAGCGGATAAAGGTTCTTTAGCCCTGGGATTTCATTATGGAGTTGCTGATGTTATTTTAATGGTCTGTGAGTTAATTAGAAATAAACAGAGTGTAAATACGGTTGCCCTTAGCGGCGGAGTATTTCAAAATACGGTCCTTTCCGAGCGGGTTTTAAAGCTATTAAGAGAGAAAGGATTTTTGGTATATGTCAATATGGCTGTTCCGCCTAATGACGGATGTATAAGTCTGGGACAGACCTATATCGGCCTAAGAAAAAATGGATGATTGCGAAACATTACTATTGTACCATTACCATACAGCGAATACAATTCATAAACCTAATCTGGCACTAAAGGCCATTGAAGTTATGAAATCCATAATAGCCTTGATATTCAGAAAATTAAAAATGCTTTGTGGTTGCCTAATATGAATTTGGTGTCATAAATTCACTTAACGTATATCTATTGAGTTTATACCACCAAATCAATATAGAAAAGGGGGGTTAGTCCATGTGTGTTGCAGTACCTGGTAAAATAATTGAAATTCATGGTGATACTGCCAAAGTTGATATCATGAATAATGTGTGTGAAGCGAATATTAAGCTGGTTGACGCTAAAATCGGTGACTATATCTTAATTCATGCCGGTTTTGCTCTTGAAGTTATGAAAAGGGACGCGGCAGAGGAATTAATAAATATATTTGAAGAACTTGAGGAGGAAGAGTATGAAAACCCTCGAACAGGTAAAGGATGAATTAAAAAATTATTCCGGCAGGAAAATAAAAATTATGGAAGTCTGCGGAACGCATACCTCCAGTATTTTCAAAAATGGTATCCGGAGTCTGTTATCTCCCTGTATTCAATTGATTTCCGGTCCGGGCTGCCCGGTTTGTGTTACAGCATCTGCTTATGTGGATAAATTAGTGGAATATGCCCTGTCAGAAAATACCTGCATATTAACCTTTGGAGATATGATGAAAGTGAAAGGAAATCAATATTCCTTAACAGAAGCAAAGGCTATGGGAGCAAATGTAAAAATTCTATATTCCCCGCTCTCTGCGGTGAAAATGGCGATGGAGGATAAAAATACCACCTATATATTTGCGGCCGTTGGTTTTGAAACCACTACACCGATTTATGCGTTAATGTTAGATGAAATTATTAGTAATAATATAAAGAATCTAAAGTTTATGACATCCATAAAAACCATACTTCCGGCTTTATCTTATATATGCGAAAACGAGGAGAATATTGATGCATTTTTATGTCCCGGCCACGTCAGCGTAATTACCGGTTGTTCCATATATAAGGATCTGGCTGAAAAATATCATAAACCGTTTGTTGTTTCAGGATTTGAAGGGGAACATATACTAGCGGCCGTAGATGAGATATTGCATCAGATACAAAAAGAGCAGTATTCCATGAAGAATATGTATACCAGTACCGTAACGGAATCAGGGAATCAAAAAGCAGCTGCCCTTACGGATAAATATTTTGAAAGCACGGATGCGTATTGGCGAGGAATTGGAATTATTAAGAATTCCGGTCTTAAATTAAGAAAGAACTATCAGGAATACGATGCCGGCAGTACGATTAACGATTATACGGAAAAAACTCCGCAAGGCTGTAAATGCAGGGAAGTAATACTGGGAAGGATTAATCCGGTTGACTGTCCTTTATTTAAAACCGTGTGTACCCCATTAAATGCCGTGGGTCCTTGTATGGTATCGACAGAAGGCGCATGCGGGATATGGTATAAAAACAGGGTGACAGTATCGCGGGTTAACCTGCAATAGGAAGAGGGTGTAAACAATGAAGATAGATATGGCTTACGGCAGCGGAGGAAAGCAAACAAGTAATTTAATTAATGATATTTTTTTAAAAAACTTTGATAACGCTGTATTAGCTAAAATGGAAGATTCGGCTGTTCTTAAGGTAAATGGGAAGATCGCATACACAACGGACTCCTTCGTTGTTACTCCCATTTTTTTTCGCGGAGGGGATATCGGTAAGGTGGCAGTCTGCGGAACAGTTAATGATTTACTGATGATGGGAGCTATTCCCAAGTACCTTACAGCAGGTTTTATTATTGAAGAAGGCGCGGATATGGAAACTATAGACCAAATTGCACAATCCATGTCCCAGGCGGCTAGAGAAGCGAAAGTAAAAATAGTTGCCGGAGATACGAAAGTAATTGAAGGAAAAGGCGGAGTCTATATCAATACTTCCGGTATCGGTGAGATTAAGACAAACGGAATAAGCATTTCAAACTGCCGTAAAGGGGATGTTATCCTGCTGTCCGGTAATCTTGGAGAACACCATGCCGCTATCATGTCCCATAGAATGGGAATAGAAAATACAATACAAAGTGATTGTGCTCCGCTTCGGTCTATGGTGAAAAACTTGCTGGATAATAATATTAAGGTACACTGTATGCGGGATGTAACAAGAGGAGGACTGGCTACCGTTTTAAATGAAGTATCGAAAAGTTCCTCCTGCGGAGTGGAAATATATGAGGATTCACTGCCTGTCAGTGTCCAGGTAAGAGGATTCTGTGATATATTAGGTCTTGACCCTCTTTACATGGCCAATGAAGGAAAGATGATTGCAGTAATTCCGAAAAGCCAGGCAAAGAAAGCTTTGGCCATTATGCAAAAAAGCAGGTATGGGTCAAATGCAGCAATCATCGGTAAGATTGTGGAGGGCAGTGGTGTAATCATGACTACTGCTTTAAAAGGCAGCAGAATCATTGATATCTTATACGGGGAGGGCCTTCCTCGAATCTGTTAAGAAAAAAGCTGATAAACCTATGGTAAAATAGGCATTTATCAGCTTTTCTTTAAACTATTTTTACTGCTGTACCTATTGGAACTAAATTACTTAGTTCGAGTACATCGTGGTTGAACATACGGATACATCCGTTTGACACATTTTTCCCTATTGAGGAGGGATTATTTGTTCCGTGTATACCATAGTCCCCATTTGGTGCATTAAGACCAAGCCATCGTACACCGAATGGTCCGCCAGGATTGATAGCTCTGTTAATTATTTTAAAAGTACCCTTTGGTGTAGGTGTTGAAGCTTTACCAACGGCAACAGGGTAAATTTTACTGACTTTTCCATTTTTATAGAGAGTGAGTGTGTGATTTTCTACACTGATAGTGATGGAATATGCAAGGTTGTGTTGAGTATATTGTACTTCTGCAGATAGATTATTAAAGTATTCAGGATAGGGAGTATACATGTTTTCAACTTTTTAGTTCTTAATTTTTATATTATTATATGATTTATCAAAAATAATTTTCCAAAAATTCTAAAAAGCGGTGAAAATGTACGGTTTTATTCTTTTTTTGTTAATTTATGAATAAATTGTTAATTTATAATGAACAAAATTGTGAAAGAAAAGTGAAAACGGTTGATAATTTATAGTTTATATGCTAATATAATTCTTTGTGAAATAGTCTATAATGCCGGAAATGATATTAATATGAATTTCGGTTTATGTTATGAGTAAGGTGAATAAAACAAATTCGATGTTAACAATTTATTCACTTTTGAAAAGAGGAATTATTATAGAAAAAAAAGCAGCAATTAGACGTCAGATAGACGATTCTTTAACCTATACAAATATAATAATAATGACAGTTACTTCCATATTTTTACCATATATATTTGCCGGAATATTACTGGTTGGTTTAGGGATATATCTGGTGCTTAATAAGCAAACCCGTAAAATCATTTTTGCTCAAAGATATTCCAAATACATATTTTTGTTTTTGGCTTTTTATCTTATAGTAGCTCTGCTGTATGGTAACTGGTTCGGTGTTGGTGCAGGTTTTGGATTGATACTTGCCATGTTTATTGGATTATTCCAACGAAGTTTTATGACCAGAGAATTATATGAGAGAGTATTAACACTTGTTTGTCTTTTAAGCATAACAAGCTCAAGTTGTGCAATCAGCCAAAAGTTTGTAATTTCCCTGTTGGATGATTTTTATAATTATGACCGCATATCGGCAATGTTCTTGCATCCCAATTATTTCGGCACCATTACGGCAACTGTAATAATAATCTGTGCGTATAAAATATTCACTAATCAAGGACTTAAGTGGCTTTATTACGTTATAGGAATATTAAATGTCGTAAGTATTTATTTATGTGAGAGTATGTTTGCATGGGTAGAGGTGTTTGTAGGTATATCCGTGTTACTAATTATACTTAAGAAGTGGCGGTTATTTTCTGCCTGGGTTTTTGTAGCTTTTACAGGTGTTTTTATTATATTTGCGTTAAATATTGATCTAATACCCCGGCTTTCCGACGCGGAGGAAACTTTAAGACTTCGTTTTAAGATATGGAACTTTGTTGTACATGAAATTAAAAAGAGTCCGTTAATCGGTCATGGATCTATGTCCTGTGCTTTCTTAAGTTCTAAAAATCACAAATTAATACCTCACAGTCACAGTATTTATCTGGATTCCTTAATTAATTACGGAATTATCGGAACTGTAATAATCCTGGTATCCTTTGTAAAATATTTGTATTCCATATTAACGATCTGTTTTAAGGATAAGCAGACTGTGATTACATCGCTTATACTGGCAGTAACTGCGGCAGCTTTCGTTCATGGTGTCACGGATTTAACTTTATTTTGGATACAGACATTGCCGCTATTTATATTTATATTATCAGGAATTGGTACATTTGAAAATCGTGAAGAGAAACGATTATTTAATCTCCTTATCAGACAGCGTTATTCGGAATAAATTTTACAATTATTTTCACATATATTAAATAGGAATACACGATTGGAGAAAACATATGCCTTTAGCTAATATTGTTTTAAACCAAATCCTGATCATGTTTATTTTAATTTTAATCGGTTATAGCTGTTACAGGTTTAAGGTAATTGACCAGGAAATGAATAAAAAGCTGTCCGATCTATTGCTGTTATTGGTATCACCACTGTTAATATTTAATTCCTATCAAAGAGAATTCAGCGATGATTTACTGGTTGGTTTATTAATTTCATTAGGCTTGGCTATTTTAACACATTTATTCGGAATCTTAACAGCCTACGTCTTTTTAAGAGGTAAAAAAAATCCGGATGTTGTGATTGAAAGGTTTTCTACCATATACTCAAACAGCGGTTTTTTTGGCATACCCATAATAAATGGTATTTACGGAAGTGAAGGAGTATTCTATATTACTGCCTATATAACCATATTTAATGTATTTGTATGGACGCAGGGGCTTATCATGATGAATGGAACCCAGGATAAAAAAACAATGGTAAAAACCCTGATTTCACCTACCCTGATTTCCATTATACTGGGATTCCTGTTTTTTATAACACAGGTACATCTTCCGCAAATAGTGTTTAATTCCCTGCAATATGTTGCAGATATGAATACTCCGTTAGCCATGATTATAGCGGGTGTAACCATTGCCCAGACCAATATACTGAAAATCTTTCTAAAACTTCGAATTTATCTTGTATTATTTTTAAAGTTAATATTCATTCCGGTTATTTTATTACTTATTTACAGCAGATTTACCATGGCTGTTCCGGTGCTGGCAGCTGCAGTTCTTGGTGCTGCCTGCCCCACAGGCGCAACGTGTACATTATTTGCCATTCGTTATAAAAAAAATGCATTGTATTCATCGGAAATATTCGCCATGACTACCTTAGCTTCTCTGATAACCATTCCAATTATCATGGCATTTATGGATTTTTTAAAGTAAATTGATATTTATAAAATGTAATTACCAAATTCTGCTGAAGTTGTTTCAAAATATAAAGTAAGGTAATCGTGATATTTTTGCGATAAATATATTATAGGGAAATGTTACTTTTCTTTATCGGCCAAAATTTAAAATAGCATTTTGGAATTAAAAAAAATCACAGCTATTAATTTAAAGTAATCATAACCATCCGTTGATGTATAACGGGTGGTTTATTAAAATATTGCCATACCAATAAAAAAGAAAGCTCACAATTGTGAACTTTCTTTTTTTTGATTGCCAATAACTTTGTTATAATATAGTAACAAAAATCATGCTTCTATATGGAGTTTACATTAGTTCTGGGCTAATTTAACTAACTTAGCATATTTTGCTTTTGCATTCTTTTCAGCCTTAGCAAATAATTCTTTTGCTCTTTCCGGATTGGAACGTGCAAGAGAGCTGTAACGAACTTCGCTTGTTAAGAATTCCTGATAATCAGCAGTAGGCTCTTTGGAGTCTAACTGGAATGGATTCTTTCCTTCTTCTTCAAGACGAGGATCGAAGCGGAATAAGTGCCAGTATCCAGCCTGAACAGCGCGTTTTTCTTCAGTTTGAGCACCCTTCATACCACCTTTAATACCATGGTTAATACATGGAGCATAAGCGATGATAATGGATGGACCATGGTAGCTTTCAGCTTCTACAAATGCTTTAACGCATTGGTTATAGTCAGCACCCTGTGCGATTTGTGCAACATATACATAACCATAACTCATAGCGATTGCTGCCAAGTCTTTCTTCTTAACTTCTTTACCAGCTGCTGCGAACTGAGCAATAGCACCGGTAGGAGTAGATTTAGAAGACTGACCGCCTGTATTGGAATAAACTTCAGTATCGAATACTAAAATGTTAACATCTTCGCCGCTGGCGATTACATGGTCTAAACCACCGAAACCGATATCATAAGCCCAGCCGTCACCACCGAAGATCCATTGGGACTTCTTGGATAAGAAATCTTTGTTAGCTAAGATGTTTGCTTTATCTTCATTATCACAGCCGCAAGCTTCCAAAGCTTCAACTAATTCTTTTGCTGCAGGAGCATTTAATGCGCTGGAATCTTTTGTTGCTAAATATTGTTCACAAGCTGCTTTTACATCAGCGTTATCAACTACGGATGAGAGAGCTTCAACGGAGGAAATTAAACGTCCTCTTAATGCTTTCTGCGCAAGTGCCATACCATAACCATATTCGGCATTATCTTCAAATAAAGAGTTAGCCCATGCAGGACCATGTCCGTCTTTGTTTACCGTATATGGTGTGGAAGGTGCGGAACCACCCCAGATAGAAGAACAACCTGTAGCATTAGCGATGTACATTCTGTCGCCGAATAACTGTGTAGCAAGTTTTGCATATGGAGTTTCACCACAACCTGCACAAGCACCGGAGAACTCAAGTAAAGGTTTCTTGAACTGACTTCCCTTTACAGTAGTTTCTTTGAATTTCTCTACAACTGCATCCGGATATCCGATTTCAACTCCGTAATCAAATAATTTCTGTGCTTCTAATTGAGTTTCTAAGTTCTGCATTGTTAATGCTTTTTCACCCTTCTTACCTGGGCATACATTAGCACAAGAACCACATCCGGTACAGTCAAGTACGGAAACGGACATAGCAAATTTATAGCCTGGCATACCGGTTAAATCCATGCTTAAGGAACCGGCAGGAGCTTTAGCTGCCTGTTCTTCTGTCATAGCAACAGGACGGATAACTGCGTGTGGACAGACATAAGAACAGAAGTTACATTGAATACAGTTAGCCGGATTCCATACAGGAACATCAACTGCGATACCACGTTTTTCAAATGCGGAGGAACCGTTAGGTGCGGTACCGTCAACATAATCTACGAAAGCAGAAACAGGAAGGTTGTTACCGTCTTGTCCGTTAACACGGCTTTGAATATTATTAACATAGTCTACAATATCGCCTCTGTTACCGGATACTTTTACAGCTAAATCTTCATCAGCTGCATCAGCCCAGGAAGCAGGAACTTTAATTTCTTTAACATCTGTAATACCACGGTCAATAGCATCATGGTTCATCTTAACTACTGCATCACCTTTTTTGCTATAGGATCTTGTTGCAGCGTCTTTCATGTATTTAACAGCATCTTCAACAGGAATGATGTTAGCTAATTTAAAGAATGCAGCCTGAAGAACCGTATTGATACGTCCGCCAAGACCGATTTCTTTACCAATACTGATACCATCAATTGTATAGAATTTAATATTGTGTTTTGCGATATATCTCTTAACCTGTCCAGGTAAGTGATGTTCAATTTCTTCCATTGTCCATCCGCAGTTAAGTAAGAAAGATCCGCCGTCTTTTAAATCCTGAACCATGTTGTATTTTCTTACATAGGAAGGATTGTGGCAAGCTACAAAGTTAGCTTTGCTGATTAAGTAAGTTGCTTTGATAGGATCCTTACCGAAACGTAAGTGGGAGATAGTAACACCACCGGATTTCTTTGAGTCATAATCAAAATAAGCCTGTGCATACATGTCTGTATGGTCACCGATAATTTTGATAGAGTTTTTGTTAGCACCAACTGTACCGTCAGCACCAAGTCCCCAGAATTTACAACTGATAGTGCTTTCCGGAGTTGTGTTAGGATTATCTTTAATTTCAAGGGATAACTTAGTTACGTCATCTACGATACCAATTGTAAATTGCTTCTTTTCTGTATTATTAAACACGGAAATAATCTGAGCAGGAGTAGTATCTTTGGAACCTAAACCGTAACGGCCTGTAAATACAGGAACTTTATCAAATTTAGTATCTTTTAATGCAGCTACAACATCAAGATATAAAGGTTCGCCAAGAGCACCCGGTTCTTTCGTTCTGTCTAATACGCTGATTTGTTTAACGGTATCAGGAATAACATCTAATAAATGTTTTACAGAGAAAGGTCTGTAAAGTCTTACTTTAATAACACCGACTTTTGCACCGGAAGCTAATAAGTAATCAATTGTCTCATCAATCGTATCACAAACGGAACCCATTGCAATAATTACATGTTCTGCATCAGCAGCTCCGTAATAGTTAAATAATTTATAATCAGTACCGATTTTAGCATTGATTTTATTCATGTATTCTTCTACAATGCCAGGTATTGCATTATAGTATGTATTACTTGCTTCTCTTGCCTGGAAGAAAATATCAGGATTCTGTGCTGTACCGCGGGTTACCGGATGTTGCGGATTTAAAGCATGTTTACGGAATGCAGTAACCGCATCCATATCGGTAAGTTCTTTTAAATCATCATAATCCCAGGTTTCAATTTTTTGAATTTCGTGAGAAGTTCTGAAACCATCGAAGAAATGCAGGAACGGAACACGTCCTTTAATTGTGGAAAGGTGAGCTACTGCACCTAAATCCATAACTTCCTGTACATTACTGGAGCAAAGCATTGCGAAACCGGTCTGACGGCATGCATATACGTCTGAATGATCACCAAAGATTGATAAAGCGTGGCTTGCTAATGCACGAGCGGATACATCGATAACGCATGGTAATAATTCACCAGCTATTTTATACATATTAGGAATCATTAACAATAAACCTTGTGAAGCAGTAAAGGTAGTTGTTAATGCACCGGCGGCCAAGGAACCGTGAACAGTACCAGCTGCACCAGCCTCTGATTGCATTTCTGTAACCTGTACTTCGTGTCCGAAGATGTTTTTTCTACCTTGAGTAGACCAAGCATCGGTAACTTCAGCCATTACTGAAGATGGTGTGATTGGATAGATAGCCGCAACATCGGTAAATGCATAAGACACGTGAGCCGCAGCATTATTTCCATCCATGGTTTTCATTTTTCTAGCCATATTATATTATCCTCCTTATGAATGCAGCAATCAGGGTTTTTATGCTGGAAGACAGCAAGAAAAAGGCCACCTCATAGCGCCCTGGTTACTATGAATTATGTATTTAGAAAAATACCTATACTAGAGAATAGCACTATTCGACACAAGTGTAAAGAGTTTATTCGTACTAATTCTAAAATTTAATAAAAAAAATAAAAAATGCCAAAATTTTTATAAAATGGATTATAAGAATCTAGTTTTTATGGAATAATTTCATAGGCGACAAGATAAGATATAGAATAGCCACAAGACATGATTAAAATTATATAAAAAATGTTGTAAAACTATGAGTAAGTAGTAGGAAATAAAGCCTTAAGATGTTGACAAGGAACATGTGATACGTTATAATACTTTGAATGTATCGTAATATCGATTAAAACGGAGGAAGGGTGTTTAAATATGGCAGATAAAAAGAACATATTGACCTATGAGGGATTAAGACTTTTAGAGGAAGAACTTCAGGATTTAAAAGTTAACAGGCGTAAAGAAGTAGCACAAAAAATAAAGGAAGCCAGAGAACAGGGCGATTTATCAGAAAATGCCGAATACGATGCTGCAAAAGATGAACAAAGAGAGATTGAAGCCAGAATTGAAGAAATAGATAAAATCCTTAAAAATGCAGAGGTTGTAGTGGAAGATGAAGTCGAAGTTGACGTCATTAACATAGGCTGCAAAGTTAGAATACTTGATTTAGAGTATAATGATGAGATGGAATATAAAATCGTAGGTTCTACGGAAGCGAATAGTCTCAAAGGAAAAATCTCCAATGAATCACCTGTCGGTAAGGCTCTGATTGGTGCACGTGTTGGGGATATTGTTAATGTTGAGACTCATTCCGGTGTGCTTCAATATAAAATATTGGAGATACAGAAATCCAATTAAGAAATGAATGTCATTAAATAATTGTGAAACTCTATAGTTTTCTGAATATACCATACAATTAGTGCGAATTTCATTGTTTCAGTTACCTTATTAAGCAAGGTTCAGCGCTGAAAATGTATTAGTTGCATGGTACATAATTACAATAATCTGGTTTCGCAAATATTTAAGCGAATGTATATAAGCGAACGTATATAAGAAAGGAAGAACGATTGTGGCTGAAGAAAAGATACAAGCAGAACAGGATTTGAATGAACTTTTAAAAGTTAAGAGAGCGAAATTAGCCGAATTAAAAGAAAATGCCAAAGATCCATTTCAAATCATGAAATTTGATGTAACACATCATTCTGCCGATATTAGTGCAGATTTTAATAATTTAGAAGGAAAAACCGTATCCATCGCAGGACGTATTATGTCTAAAAGGGTTATGGGTAAGGCTTCTTTCTGTAATATACAAGATGTGAAAGGCAGTATACAATCCTACGTCAAAAAAGATGTTGTTGGTGAAGAAGCTTATGCTGACTTTAAAAAATTTGATATTGGTGATATTGTAGGCATTACCGGTGAAATATTTAAAACCCATACAGAAGAAGTTTCGGTTAAGGCAAGTCAGGTGGTGCTATTGTCAAAGAGTCTGCAGGTTCTTCCTGAAAAATTCCATGGTTTAAAAGATACGGATACCCGTTACAGACAGAGATATGTTGATTTGATTGTGAATCCTGAAGTAAAGGATACTTTTATTAAACGTTCCCTTATTATCAGAGAAATTCGTAATTATCTGGACAGCAGAAGCTTTATCGAGGTAGAAACACCTGTATTGGTACCCAATGCCGGCGGTGCGGCTGCAAGGCCTTTTATGACCCATCATAATGCTTTGGATGAAGATATTCATTTAAGAATATCCCTTGAACTCTATTTAAAGAGACTAATTGTAGGCGGTTTGGAAAGAGTCTATGAGATTGGACGTGTATTCCGTAATGAGGGACTATCGGTAAGACATAATCCGGAATTTACACTTCTGGAATTATATCAGGCTTATACCGATTATTTCGGTATGATGGATTTAGCGGAAGAGTTATTCAGAACAGTTGCAAATAAAGTACTTGGAACAACTACGATTTCCTATGATGGTGTTGAAATAGATTTATCAAAACCTTTTGCAAGAATGACAATGGTAGATGCGGTTAAGAAATATGCCGGTGTTGATTTTAATGATATTAAGACAGAGGAAGAAGCCAAAGCTCTTGCTGATAAACATCACATTAAATATGAAGACAGGCATAAAAAAGGCGACATTATTAATTTATTCTTTGAAGAGTTCGTTGAAGAAAATCTGGTTCAGCCTACCTTTATTACAGATCATCCGGTAGAAATATCTCCTTTGGCTAAAAGAAAACCTAGTGATCCTAATTTTACGGAACGTTTTGAATTATTTATTACCAGGAGGGAAATGGCTAATGCATTTTCCGAATTAAACGATCCGATTGATCAAAGAGGCCGTTTTGAAGCACAGGAAGCACTTCGTGCTGCAGGTGACGATGAAGCGAATAGCATGGATGAAGATTTCTTAAACGCCTTGGAATATGGTATGCCGCCCACAGGTGGTATTGGTATCGGTATTGACCGTTTTGTAATGTTATTAACCGATTCCTCTGCTATAAGGGATGTTTTATTATTCCCGACGATGAAATCAATGGAAAAATAAATCCAGTAAAATCAAGGATTTGAAGTATGTCGAACTATTGGAGGACAGTTAATTGACGGTCCATAGTTTGAAAAATTAGTGATAATTTCAAACATCCTTATAAAATTCAATTTAAGATATTTGCGCTTGAAGGACGCTTTTCAAAAATAGACTTTTTGAAAGGTGTCCTTTTTTGCGTTGCAGTGGTATTTCTTGGGTTTCACTAATAAAGAGGAAATGAATCAGTAAGTGGATGGCAATTAAACGATATTTAAAGTATATTAAAAAGAACCATTTTAATATAAATATTATTTGAAAAATATAACATGGAAGGAGGTCAAATGAAGTTAGAGATAATAGCTAGTATTTTATTGAGTAATACACTAAATTCTGAAGAAAAATTACAAATGAGTATCAATAACGATAAATGAAAAGGCTGCAGCTTAGAGAGATTCTGGTTGCAGCTTTTTGCATAAGAAAGATTATTCGGATTAATTGTAATCATAGTTGTGAACGGTACAATGGTAATAGGAACAAACAACTTGCATATAGGTTTATATTAATTCACAGAAAATACTTTACAAGAAAAAGAAAATACGTTATGTTAATAAATATAGTACAGACAGAAATACATAATTGGGGAATGGTCGGGTGTACATGAATAATTTTTCACGTAGTATTAAGGAATTTCGGATGAATAGTGTATTTGTCAGAATTTTTTTGTATATTATTATACTGGTCCTTGGCTCGGTTGGACTGGTATCTTTTTTTTCTTATCGGAAATCCTCGGATACGCTGATCAAAGAAGTGCAAGTCAATAATATGCTGATTCTTGCACAGGCACAAAAAGGTATAGACCAGGAAATAAATGCACTGCAGTCAGATCTGATGCAGATGGCTTTGGCACGAAACCTGAATAAAGTGCTTTATTTGTCGTTGGAGCAAAGCTACCAGGAGACGGAACTGATTCAGGATTCTATTGCATATTTAAGTGCTCTAAAATCCAATAGTAATTATATTACAGATATATGGTATTACCAGAAAAAGGCGGATATTGTATTGGGAACAGGAGGGAAGTATCAAAAATCCCTTTTTTTTACGGATGTCTGCGAATATGCAGGTGACATGGACTGGGATGAAATATTTAGCCAGGGCGGCTTCCGGGTTTTGGGAAAACAATCTGTTCACCATGGAATGTTTGATGTTCCAGTTCTGGTTTTTTCAGAATCATTACCTTTTATCAATAAGAACCCTAAAGGGATGATTGTTGTCAATCTCAGTGAATCGCTGTTTAAAAAAGAAATGGCCAATTCCAATGATGAGAAAATCGTATTCGATTATGTTATTGATGCAGATGGAAACGTGATATACACCAATGAGCAGTCCTATCCTGATTTTGAGGATCTGAGACTGATACGGGAAGCCGTTGGGAGCAGATCCGCAGAGATGGAAAAACTTCAGGATACCGTGGAACTGTCCATTGAAGGAAAACCCTTTACGATACAGTATGTGAAATCAAGTGTATTTGACTGGCTGTATATTTCTGTGATACCTACGGAATATATCACCAAAAGTGTAAACCAGATTAAAGAGTTTACTATGCTGATATCTGTCATCAGTTTTTTCCTGGCAGTAATTCTTACCTATTACATCGTTGCAAGGCTCTATCAGCCGATGAATAAGATCATGAATTATATCAATATCATTGGCAGTAAGAAATCTGTGATGGGACATGGGAAGAATAATAACGAATTTACCTTAATCAATGGAATCATTGATTACGTCTATAAAGAAAATCAATCCCTGCAGGATAGTTTTGAAAAGAATAAACCCATGCTCCAGGATAAATATATCTATGATATTATTAACGGGCAGATCCGAAAAGATAGCTTTATAGATTCCGGTGCCGATGTAGGGATTGTATTTCCGTTTCCATATTATCAGGTTGTCGTTTACGAAATCGGTGACAGGGCCTCTATGGAGTTAAAAAAATACGGGAAGTCCAGCAAAGAATATGTGGAAGAGATGAATAAAATTGCGGAAGACTCACTGGGAGAACAGTGCAAGTGTTATTTTCTGGAAAAGGATGGTCAGACTATCGTATCCGTATTAAACGCAGAAAAGTCATTTTACGAATTAAGCGGAATCAATAATTATCTAGGTAAGATTCAGAAGTATCTGGAGGAAAGCTCCGATGCACCTTATACAATAGGAGTGGGCCAGAGTTATGAGAATATCGGAAATTGCTATCTTTCTTTCATTGATGCATTAGAGACGTTAAAATATAAGGGTGTGAAAGGACAGAACACCGTCATTTATATCGATGAAGTCAATAATATTTCCAATGCTGTGATTTTATATCCCATTGAGGAAGAAATGCAATTGATGACTGTAGCCAAATCGGGCAACAGGGCAGCAGTTTTTAATATTCTTCAGAAAGTATATCAGGACAACTTTAAAGAGAAAAATGTTTCTCCTGAGCAGGTGGATAATCTGTTCCATGCGCTGACAGGGACAGCGATCAGAACCATATTTGAGATGCGGCTGACCAGTGATAGAATTTTTGAGAAGAAAGAGGATATTTATACCGAAATAGATAATAAAAAAGGTCTTGAAGAGAAAGAAACATATATCTCCTATGTATTTGAGATGATTACCAGATTTGCGGAAGAGAACAAACATAGCCAACAGAGTCATGTTCTGGAAAATATTCACCAGTATCTGGAGGAAAATTATAGCGAAGATATCTCATTGGACACAGTGGCGGAAGTGGTCAATCTCTCTACTTCCTACTTAAGCTTTATTTTTAAAGAGATATCAGGAAAGAACTTTGTAGATTATGTTAATGAATTCCGTATTGAAAAGGCTAAAATACTTCTGCGGGAGACTACATTTAATATCTCACAGATTGCGGAAAAAGTTGGCTATAACAGTGCCAACAGCTTTAGTAAAGTTTTCAAAAAATATGTCGGTATCTCACCAGGGCAATTCCGGAAACTATAACAGGGAAAAACAAAGACGGTATTATTTGTGAAGCACATGCCATTTAGAAATATAAAGGGGCTGTTACACCACTGATTTCATGATAATCAGCGGAAGTGACGGCTCTTTTTATTACAACTATAAATCTGCAGAAATACTTGAAATCTACGGGAAACTGCCCTGCACAAAATCTAAAAAATGGACACCTGCAATCATAAGATTTTCCACAAATCCTAAAAAACGGAAGATTTACAGAAAGGGTGCTCTATGCTAATCTTGGTCACAAGCAAGGAGTATAGCGAAATGCTTAATAAAAATAGTGAGGTGTGATGCATGGGAAATATGTGGAGAAAGAAGGCCACTGGTGATCGAGGGAAAAAAGGACACAAGTTAGCCATAAGGAAATATGTGCCATTCTATATTATGTTCCTTCCGGTACTGATATATTATGTTGTATTTCGATATGTACCTTTGATTTTTGCTTTTATCATTTCAGTAGAAAAGTATAAGCCAGCGAAAGGAATTCTGCATAGTAAATTTATTGGTCTGGAATATTACCGTCAATTTATCAGTTCACCGTTTTTCTTGAGATTGATCCGAAACACGTTAGGAATCAATTTTTTACAGCTTACGATAGGATTTGTTGCTCCGATCATCCTGGCTCTTCTGTTAAACGAAGTTGGAAGAACACGATATAAGAAAGCAGTACAGACTGTTACCTATCTTCCAAACTTTATATCAAGCGTAGTAGTAGTCGGTATGGTGGTTACGTTCTTATCACCAAGCACGGGTCTGGTCAATAACATTCTGGCGGCCTTTGGAATGGAACGGGTGAATTTCCTGACAGAACCAGGTTATTTCTGGATTATCTATACATTGATGACAATATGGCAGATGGCAGGCTACAGCGCTATTATTTATCTGGCATCGCTAACGGGAATCAGCTCGGATATGTATGAAGCGGCCAGGATCGACGGCGCAGGAAGATGGAAGCAGTTATGGTATGTAACACTTCCTGGAATATCCTCCACCATTATTCTGATGTTCTTAATGAAAATTGGAGGAATTCTGGATGTAGGTTATGAAACTATCGTACTTATGTACAATCCAAGTACTTACTCCACAGCCGATGTTATTGGAACCTATGTATACCGGCGAGGTATCCTGAATGGAGAGTATAGCTTTTCTTCAGCAGTAGGATTTTTTCAATCCGTCATAGGTCTGTTGCTCGTTGTATTTGCAAATAAAATTGCAAAGAAATATTCAGAGGCAAGTCTTTGGTAAGAAGGAATGTTGAAAGAAAATATAAAAACGGAAAGGATGCCACGACTCGATTCTTTCAACCTGTTTATTTGTGGCAGTATCGCAAGTGAGCTTGCGATATGCAATGGGAATAAAAATGAAAGATAGTAAAAGCAGGATTATTTTTCAATGTATAAATTATAGTTTTCTGTTTCTTTTGATGGCTGTTGCCTTATACCCGGTACTATATGTTCTGGCAGCATCCTTAAGCAGCTTTGAATTCCTTGCACAGGGCAAAGTAGGAATTGTTCCAATGGGTTTTACCCTGGATGCATACAAAAGAATATTGTCCTACCCCATGTTGGGCCGGGCATATTTAAATACATTTTTTTATACGATTGCCGGTACTTTCATCAGTATGCTGTTATCGGCACTGGCTGCATATCCGCTGTCGAGAAGGCCATTTCCTGGACAGAAATTTATGTCAAGTGTAGTCGTGGTAGCAATGTTATTCAGCGCCGGAATGATACCAACTTTTCTGGTGGTCACAAAGCTGCACATATATAATACGGTATGGTCCATTTTATTACCTACTGCAATGTCTTCTTTTAATGTGGTACTTCTGAAGAATTTCTTTCAGCAGATACCCTATGAGCTGGAGGAGTCTGCCTCGCTGGATGGCTGCAGCCAGATGATGATTCTGTTTCGGATCATCTTTCCGCTTTCCATGTCGGGACTGGTTACGGTTGGATTGTTTTACGCAATAGCCCAGTGGAACAGCTATTTCCCGGCAATGTTATATCTGCGAGACAGAGCTTTAGTGCCTATGCAGATTATTCTGAGAGATATTGTTATTCAGAATCAGACGAATGAGTTATCCATCGACCTGGTCAATGGTTCCGACCAGATCAGTGAATCCGTTAAATATGCAACAATCATGGTTGCCACAATTCCGATTATGATGGTATATCCATTTATCCAGAAATATTTTGTAAAAGGAATTATGGTTGGCTCTGTGAAAGGCTGATAAACATGATGTGATATAGAAGAAAGGGGGCTGTAGTCAGGGGAAACAGGAATTACAGTAAAAACTATCAGGAATGAAAAAAAGGAGGAAGTATTTATGAAACGAGTAATTGCATTGGCGTTGTCATTTATTATAACAATGTCCACACTAGTCGGATGCGGTTCCACAGCATCTACAAATGGAAGTAATGTAGAAAATGGTGCAAAGAAAACAGAGGACCAAGCTGCCGGCACAAACGATGAAAAAAAAGAGGATATTACGATCAGTCTGTTCCTGCAGGACTCTGCAGACCAGGCAATTAGCACAGACTTACCGATCATTCAGGAAATCACTAAGAGGACAGGTGTGAATTTTAATTTCATAGCAGCGCCTAATACGGAGGATCAGTTCCGCGAAAAGTTTAATGTTACCGTTGCCTCTGGTGAGATACCGGATGTTATGGTCAGCACTTACCGCGATGATATGATGAAAGTTGCAGAGCAGGGAACTTTTGCTCCGTTAGATGAATATATTGACCAGCATGCACCGAACTTAAAGAAAATCTTAGACGAGCATCCGGAATATATCAGGGATTTAAAATCTACCGATGGACAGATTTATTTTCTTCCATTTATCGGTGCCGTAAGAACCTTCAAGGTATGGATGTTACGTGGTGACTGGTTGGAGAAATTAGGCCTGGAGGTACCAGAGACTTTGGATGACTGGTATCATGTATTAAAAGCTTTCAAGGAACAGGATCCAAACGGTAATGGAGAAGCAGATGAGATTCCATATACCACGAGAAATACACAGGCTGGTATTCTTGCTTTCATGGAAGCATTCGGAATCAGTGGTTTTGAAGCAAACGAGCAGTTCTTTATCGAAGACGGTAAAGTGAAATATGCATATACAGATCCACGCTGCAAGGAAGCATTAACCTTTATCAATAAATTATACAAGGAAGGTTTAATTGACCCGGAATATGCTACGAACGATACCAATGTATGGCTCTCCCGCATCACAAATGAAGTTTCCGGTGCATGCCAGGATACCACCGCACGTGCTTATTCTTTAGGAACACAGGTACAGGCAGCAGGCTCTAAAGACGCACATTTTGTAGTAGTAGCACCTCCAAAGGGTCCGGATGGAACACAGATGACTACCAGTCAGATGCAGCCAATCAGAGGTTACACTGCAATCAGTGCAGATTCGAAATATATCAAAGAAATTGTGCAGTTGTTCGATTATTTCTATAGTGAGGAAGGAAGCAGGTTAATGAACTTCGGTATCGAAGGCGAAACCTATAATATGGAAAATGGCAAACCTACTTATACAGATGCGATTGCACATGATTCGGAAGGAAGATCAATTCTTTCTATGCTGAATATTTACGGACATAGAGAATGGGCATATCAGCAGGATATTGGATATGAAGATTCCTTACTTAATCCTGAGTATGTCAAATACAGAAATGAAATGGAACAGTATATCCGTCCGACCATTCCGGCGCTTTCTTTCACAGAAGAGGAAAGAGATGTCATCAACAGTACTTATCCGGAAATTCAGACCTATAAGGATGAAATGATCAACAAATTCATCATGGGTAAAGAATCTCTCGACAATTTTGATTCTTTTGTATCAAAACTTGAAAACATGAAAATTGATGATGTTCTCGTAGCAGAGCAGGCTGCTTACGACCGTTATATTCAGTAAAAAAGGGCAATAGAGCGGCTCAGATGTTTTGTGTCAGCAAAGCGGATGAGCCGTTCAAAGTAAGTATGTCCTGGTGCATTTGAATAGTAAACATCATAGATTGAAGGAGGAAACAATCTTGGATTTCAAACAACTTAGGAACCCTGTATGGGAGAGATCTGACAATTTGCGGGATCCATCTATATACAAAACGGAAGAGGGGTATCATTTATTTTATTCCCGTTATTCCAATAAAGACTGGAGCAGACCAGAGAACTGGGCCATTGGTTATACATTTACAAAGGATTTTGTACATTATGAAAAGGATCGTGACATATCAGCAAAAGGATTTGCATCACCGGGTGATCTGATACTATGGAATGGAAAATATATTCTTCCCTACCAATCCTATCCCGAGACACCAACCATGCTTTGCTATAGTGTGTCAGAAGATTTAAAATACTGGTCAGAACCGGTATTCTTTTTAGAAGAAGCAAGAAATCTGCCCTGGAATCAGGCAGAGCGTGTGATAGACCCTACATTTGTAGTGGATGGGGACCGACTGCATTGCTTCTTTGTGGGTACCGACCGTATGCATTATGAAAGAGCAACAAATCTGGTGGGACATGCGTACACGGATGACCCGGAGCTTAAGAAATGGGTCATTACAACTGCAGAGAGTCCATTGATCGGCGCAAGCAAGGCAGCACCGGATGGAGCGGAAAATGTCACTGTTTACCGGAAACAGGATGAATGGGTCATGATTTATAGTGAAGGATTGTTTGAACAGCATCTTGCATATGCGGTTTCCCCAGATCTAATACAGTGGGAGTTTAAAGGTAAAATCGACATTGAGGCACAGAACTGGATTACAGTAAGATATGGAGCACCTTATGTCTGGAAGGAAGAAGAATGTTTTATGATGATTCTTATGGGTGAGGATAAAAACAATCATACAACATTTGGATTGTTATCTTCCCAAGACGGAATCCATTGGAAGATGCTGAAAGAAAATAAAAGCCATTAAGAATTAGGTAATTGCGAAACTATATAGTTTTCCGAATATACCATACAATTGATATGAATTTCAGAGCTTCAGTTGCCCTATGGGCAAAATTCAGCTCTGAAATTGTATCAATTGCATGGTATATACATACAATAGTGGAGTTTCGCAATTACCTACCATTAAGAATGAATACGAGGAGGGATTGGAATGAAAATTTATGTATCAAGTAAAGCAAGAGGCGGAGACGGGACAAAAGAATATCCGATGAACTCCATTGCTCAGGCGGCACGTTTTGCACGTCCGGGGGACGAGGTTATTGTAGCACCTGGTATTTATAGGGAATATGTGGATCCGGCGTTTGCAGGAACCGAAGAACAGAGAATCATTTACCGGTCAGAAGTAAAAAATGGTGCCGTAATCTCAGGTGCAGAACGGGTCCGGACCTGGATACGGTATCAAGGCACCGTGTGGACAGCCAGAGTTCCGAATGGTATTTTTGGAACCTATAATCCTTATACCGTTGAAATCTTTGGTGACTGGTACGATGCTATAAAGCCGGTACACACCGGAGAAGTGTACCTCAATGATAAATCTTTATATGAGACGGACACACTGGAGGAGGTACTAAATCCCACTTCGTGCAGCGGTTCCTGGGATCAGCCGGGCTCTTTATACAAGTGGTATACCAAACAGGATGGAAATCACACCGTCCTATATGCAAATTTTCATGACTTTGACCCCAACACAGAAAATGTTGAAATCAATGTAAGAAGAAACTGCTTCTATCCGTCCAAAGAAGGCATAGGTTATATCACACTTGCCGGGTTCGCAGTTACCAAGGCAGCTACGCAGTGGGCACCGCCAACTGCCTATCAGGAAGGTATGGTAGGACCCCACTGGTCGAAAGGTTGGATTATCGAAGATTGTGAGATTTCCCATTCCAAATGCAGCGGTATCTCACTTGGTAAATATCTGCAGCCGAATAATGATAATAAATGGGCTATAAAACATACCAAAACAGGAACGCAGACAGAACGTGATGCGATCTGTCAGGCACAGCGGGAAGGCTGGACAAAAGAAAAAATCGGTTCTCATATCATACGCCGTTGTAATATCCACGATTGTGGACAGACCGGTATTGTAGGACATCTTGGCGGCGTATTTTCAGTTATAGAAGATAATGATATCCATCATATCAATAACAAGCAGGACCTTGCCGGTGCAGAAATTGGTGGAATCAAGATGCATGCGGCCATTGATGTCATCATCAGGCGAAACCGTTTCCATCACTGCACCCGTGGATTATGGCTCGATTGGCAGGCGCAGGGAACGCGAGTGACACAGAACCTGTTCTACGCCAATACACCGCCGGATGGAACTGTTATGTCAGAGCATTTATCCGTAGCGGAGGACCTCTTTATTGAAGTATCCCATGGTCCGTCCTTAGTGGATAACAATATCATGTTATCCGATGTTGCAGGACGTTTCTGTACCCAGGGAATTGCCCTGGTACATAACCTGATTGCAGGTTCTTTTGTTGGTGTCGGAAGTGGAGTGGACAATGGCGGCAAGAAATTCCCATCTCCACGTTATACACCTTACCATGTTCCCCATAGAACAGAGGTGGAAGGATTTATGACCATCCTCCATGGTGATGCAAGATTCTACAACAATGTTTTTGTTCAACAGCCGGTAAGGCAGCTTCTGGTGGATTATGCAAGAGAGAGGCACTTAGATTCCTTAGATCAGATGAATTATATCACGGGAACCAAACCATACGATGGATATCCGGATGCAGAGACTTATTTTGCAAAATTCCGGGAAGATAATTATAAGATTCGTGAAGAACGAGATAAATATTATGATCACCTTCCGGTATATGCAGGAGGAAATATTTACTTTAATGGGGCGGAGCCTTATGATGGGGAAAAAGACTATGTAAAGGATGACTTGCATCAAATCGAATTGCAGTTGGTGGAAGAGAAAGATGGTATTTTTCTCAAAACAAATTTGTTCCAGTATCTGCCGGATTCCACAAACGAAGTTATCACAACGGAGATATTAGGAGAAGCCTTTGAACCGGAAGAAAAGTTTGAACATCCTGATGGCTCACCAATTACATTTAACGAAGATTATCAGGGAAAGCACAGAGGCATCCATCCAGTGAGCGGACCTTTTGAGATTACGAAAGAGATGAATGTAAATGTAGTACCTGTATAGGGGTACTATTAGTCAGGTGGGTCCGGCAAAAGGGCAACGGGTCAAAGAGTGGAGAGAATATGACTTATAGAGAACAATATGAACAGAATCTGGATTTAAAATAAAATAATTGAATAAATATCATATATAGAATGCTGTCTATAAGGGAGCTTGGTGAAACACCTGTTTCACTGAACTCTTTCCTAGGCAGCTTCTTGTTATTTCAGTGGTAAAAACCCAAATTAAAGAAAAAATCCTTTTTCTTTAAAAATAAGGCTCGAAAATAATTGGCCAATATGTTATAATGTATGATAATACTGTGAAAAATACAATTATAATTATTACAATTTATAGGAAGGGGCAGGGTTATAGTTATAAAGCGGAGGTAATAAGATGTTAAATAATAAAAAAATCAGAATTATGACAAAACTTGCCTTATACGAACAAAACGAAGGTAAAGAAGATATTAAGCTGGGGAAATACTATAAAACAGATTATGTAAGGCTTCAGGTATTAAAAACGGTAGTGTGCGTCACAATCGCTTATCTTCTTATCCTGCTTATGATAGGCATGTATAAGGCTGAATATATAATCAGTAAATTAGTTACTTTTAATTTTGTCCGCATCGGACAATACCTTTTAGGATTTTATATCATGACAATGGCAGTATTTATAACCGGCTCAATCATTGGATATTCATTAAAATATGATAATTCCAGAAAAAGTCTATCAAAATATTATAAGTCTTTGAAGAAATTAAGCAGTTTCTATCAAGAAGAGAAAGTGAACGGATAGTTGGGAGGCAAAAATAATGATGACATTTTTAGTACTTAGATCAAGGCTGCGAAGTCTGTATCAAAAGTATGAAATATATATTGAGACGGTAGTAAAGTTTATAATAGCATTTGCGGTATTCCAGGTAATTAATAGTTCAATAGGCTACGACCCTCGTATTAAACAGATTTCCATAGTCCTTGTATTATCGTTACTGAGTGCATTTACGCCATCCGCTATTTTGGTATTACTGGCTGCACTGGTATCCATAGGTCATGTATATTATTTGTCAAAAATATTATCCGTGATAGTTATCCTTATTATATTAATCATGTATTTCTTGTTTATACGCTTTACGCCTAAACTGGGTTATGCGGTTATTGCGGTTCCTATTTTATATTTTTTAAAAATACCGTATGTTGTGCCAATCGTTTTAGGATTGTTTGCGACACCTATCTCCATCGTACCTACTGCCTGCGGAGTAATATTATTTTACTTATTCCAGGTTATACAGGAAGCAGCCACCATGCAGATTAATGTCAGTGTGGAAGATACACTGCAATTATATACTTATGTTGTTGACAATTTATTGGAAAATAAACAACTATTTATGACTATAATAATTTTTTCTTTAATTATTCTTGTAACATATTTTATTAGACGTAAGAAATTTGACTATGCCCGTGAAATCGCTGTGGCTGCCGGTACATTAACCTGCATTCTGGGATTTTTATTCAGTGATTTAAGACTGGATGTATCGGAACAGATTGGTATCATGATATTAGGTTCGCTTGCTTCAGCCATTCTGGCATTAATAATACAGTTTTTCCGTCTCACGCTGGATTATACAGGTGTGGAACATGTACAGTTTGAAGATGAAGATTACTATTATTATGTAAAAGCCGTACCTAAGATTAATGTAACAGAACCGCAGATAAATGTGAAACGCTTTAATACACAAAAGAATGTTGGTTTAAATCAAAGATTATCCGGTAAATTAAACAATGAAGTGTTAACAGAAGAGGAAGATGATTACGAAGAGGATTATGAGGAGTACAAACTTGGAACCAGCAGTAAGGACGATACAAAATAATAGTTACTAATAATTTGTAAAGCAGGTGGGTTATTATGGAGACGATTATAAGTTTTTTTCAAGATTATGTAGCGTGGTTGTCACTTCCCAGAATAGGAATCACTGATATTTTTGAAATTCTTATTATTGCTTTTGCAATATATAATGTAATTACCTGGGTAAAACAGACGAGGGCTTGGATTTTAGTGAAAGGCCTGATTGTGTTACTGATTTTATGGCTTATTGCCTCCGTACTTGACCTAAATGTAATTCTATGGATCTTTTTTAAAAGTATTAATGTTGGTATTATTGCTGTTATTATCGTTTTTCAGCCGGAATTTAGAAAAGCATTGGAACAGTTAGGACAGAATAATTTAGTAACACCTCTGTTTAACTTCAATGATTCAAAAGACAGAAGTGAGAGATTCTCTGATCAGACAGTGGCAGGTATCGTAAAAGCTTCATTTGAACTGGCTAAAACGAAAACAGGTGCCTTAATTGTAATTGAAAAGGATATTCCATTAATTGAGTTTGAAAAAACAGGAATTGCAATTGATTCCCTGGTAAGCAGTCAATTATTAATTAATATTTTTGAACATAATACTCCTTTGCATGACGGTGCAGTGATCATCAGGGGAAATCGTATTGTGGCGGCTACCTGCTATTTGCCTCTATCTGATAATATGCATTTAAGTAAGGATTTAGGAACAAGGCACAGGGCCGGTATTGGCGTCAGTGAAGTAAGTGACAGTTTAACCATAATCGTTTCGGAGGAAACCGGTAAGGTATCCATAGCCACCGGCGGTACTTTAATCCGAAACGTAGATGGAGATTATTTACGTAATAAAATTAATTCCCTGCAGAATAAAGTAACCGATGTTAAGAAAATTAAACTATGGAAGGGAAGAGTTAAGAATGAAAAAAAGATTAACTAGAAACTTAGGTCTTAAAATTCTATCCCTGCTTATGGCATTCCTGGTTTGGGTTGTTATCTTAAATGTTGATGATCCGGTTACCACAGACTCCTTTTATGATATACCCGTAACGAAGATTAATGAAAATGCTTTAGCCCAAAAAGATAAAGTATATGATGTGATTTCCGGTGATACCGTAGATGTTAAGGTGAAAGGAAAACGATCCATTATTGAATCTTTAAAAGAATCTGATTTTCAGGCGGTTGCAGACCTCTCGGAATTATCAATAGTGAATGCTGTTCCTATTGATGTTACCATACCAAAATACGGCGACAGTGTAGAGATCATAAAAGAAAATTATACCATGCAGGTCAGTCTGGAAAATCTTGAAACGAAACAATTCAGAATTGATGTCGTTACAACCGGTGATGTTTCAGAAGGATATTATATCAAAGAGAAAACTGCCAGTCCTAACATTATACAGGTTTCCGGAGCGGAATCTGTAATTAACAAGATTAAAGATGTGGTTGTGGAAGTAAATGTAGGAAGTGCCAGAGAATCCTTTAAGAAAACAGGAGTAGTTCCTAAAGTTTATGATAAAAACGGGACCTTGATGGACTCTGGTAAAATGAAATTAAGTTATGAGGCAGTGGATGTATCGGTTGATCTTCTTAAAACGAAAACGGTCAATCTGTTTATTGATTTAAAAGGAACTCCATACCCGGGATATAAATACGGAAAACCTGATTTTGAACCCAGGCAGGTAGTGATAGCAGGGGAACAGAGTGAACTGGATAAAGTACAGTATATAATGGGTGAATACAATATCGATAATCAAAGGACAGATATTGAAGATGAAGTAAATATTGCAGATTTTATTAAAAATGATGTAATTTTAATAGATGAAAATAAGACAGCCGTTATTAATGTAAAAGTTGAAAAGTTAAAAAGCATAGATATCAGTTATAATAGTAATGAAATAGAATTTAGGAATTTACCTGTTGGTCTGGCGGCGGTTTTAAATGAAACTAATGCCATACAGGTAGAGGTTATGGGCGAAGAAGATATACTTTCCAATATTAATAAATATAATCTAAAACCATATATTGATTTAGCAGATACGGAAATTGGAACGAAGCTATTCAATTTAGAGTTCAGTCCGCCGGACAGCGGTTTAACTATTTCGAATACCAGCGTCAGAGTAACTATAACTGAAGCAGCCGGTTAGTAAATAGAAGACGGTTTAGTGGATTGAATACATACAAATAACCAAAGGCGGTTTATAGGAGGTAGAAGAATGGTAAGTGGTAAGGTTGTTATAAAAAATCCTACCGGATTACATTTACGGCCGGCTGGAATACTATGCAAAACAGCCATAGAGTTTCATTCCAGGATAAATATCAAATTCAAAGATACGACTGCCAATGCTAAAAGTGTCTTAGGAGTATTAGGTGCATGCATTAAAACCGGAGATGAAATTGAGCTTATCTGTGAAGGTGAGGATGAAAAGGAAGCCTTGTCTACCCTTATAAAAGCCGTTGAATCCGGTCTGGGAGAGGAAATCACAGACTGAGTAATAGAAAATAAGTGTTGTAATATTAGATTTTCAATGATATAATGAAAAACACATAATTAAAAATAGCAAAGGAATGATAAGGATGGGGCTAGAATAGACAATGCCAAGTTATTTATTGTAAAAAAATACAGCGTGATATATCGACTCCGTAGCATATAAACAATACCAATTGGTAAGTACAGATGTCTGTTTAAACAGGCAGATGTCATTTATATGTTGCAACCAACCAGTTTAAACACAAGGAGGACATATCATGTTAAATTTTAGTAGATATCAAAGAGTACCCGTAGTAAATTTCCCGCAAAGAAAATGGCCGAATAAGCAGATAGAAAAAGCACCAATCTGGTGCAGTGTAGATTTAAGAGATGGTAATCAGGCATTAATTGAACCTATGGTAGTGGAAGAAAAGGTTGAATTTTTTAATATGCTGGTTAAATTAGGTTTTAAGGAAATCGAAGTTGGTTTTCCTTCTGCATCTCAGATTGAATATGACTTTTTAAGACAGTTAGTGGACAGAAAATTAATTCCTGATGATGTGGTTGTACAGGTATTAGTACAGTGCCGTGAACATTTATTAAAAAGAACATTTGAAGCTTTAAAAGGCGTTAAAACCGCAATCGTTCATATCTACAATTCCACTTCCACTCTTCAGAGAGATGTTGTATTTGGAATGGATAGAGAAGAAATTAAAAAGATTGCAGTAGAGGGAACTAAGCTGGTGAAAGAATATGCCAAAGATTTTCCAGGGAAAATCATTTTAGAATATTCACCGGAAAGTTTTACGGGAACGGAACTTGACTTTGCATTGGATATATGTACCGCCGTTTCTGATGTATGGGAACCAACCCCTGAAAATAAGATTATTATTAATCTGCCTGCGACAGTAGAGATGAATACTCCCAATGTATATGCAGACCAGATTGAATGGATGAATACTCATTTTAAAAATAGAGACAGCATTATATTAAGTGTACATCCTCACAATGACAGAGGAACCGGTGTGGCCGGCAGTGAATTAGCCTTACTTGCAGGTGCTGACCGTATAGAGGGAACTTTATTCGGTAACGGTGAAAGAACCGGTAATGTAGACATATTAACCATAGCCTATAATATGTTTTCACAAGGTATTAATCCTCAATTAGATTTAGATAATATTAATGAAATTATAGAAATATATGAGCGCTGCTGCAAGATACCGGTACACGTACGGCACCCTTACGCAGGCAAGTTAGTCTTTACAGCATTTTCAGGTTCTCATCAGGATGCTATTAATAAAGGCGTTAAGGCAATGAATGAAAGAAAGAGCAAGATATGGTCAGTACCTTATCTTCCGATTGATCCATCCGACATTGGCAGAAAATATGAACCGATTGTCCGTATTAACAGCCAGTCCGGTAAGGGTGGAGTAGCCTTTATCATGGAAACCAATTATGGATTTAAACTGCCGAAAGGAATGCATAAAGAGTTTGCCAATGTAATCCAATCAATTTCCGAAAAAAGCGGCGAGGTTGCACCTGAGCAGATTATGCAGGAATTCAAGAAGAATTATCTGGATATGAAAGAACCTCTTCATTTTAAAAAGTGTAAAATCGAAGATTTATCCGATAAAGACTCTTCAGGAGATGAATCCTTTGATACATTAGCCGTTGTCACCTATACAGATCATGGTGTGGAAAAAACATATGAAGCAACCGGTAATGGTCCTATTGATGCGGTACAGAGAGGTCTTCAGAAAGAATTGGGAATACAAATTAAAGTTTTGGATTATTCCGAGCATGCCCTTGGTGAAGGTTCTAATGCACAAGCAGCTGCTTATGTTCATATATTGGATATAGAAACCGGCAAAGCAGTTTTTGGTGTTGGCGTAAGTTCCAATATAACCAGAGCTTCGATCAGGGCAGTGTTTAGTTCTGTTAACAGATTAAAAAAATAAAAACTTCAAGATTATAGATTTAAGAATGAGGCTTAGCAAATGGAGGATACAACACGAGCAAGTATACGAACTTGTTGTGTCCTCTGTTTTCTGTTGTTTGGACATTTTTTAATATTATATAAATTATATTTGATATTGGTCAAATAAAATGCAAAATATATATTTTATACAATTAGACAAAACTTATATATCTATAAAATTTAAAAATAAATATATAAGCAATTGCGAAACTCCACTATTGTATCTATATACCATGCAATTAATACAATTTTAGAGCTGAATCTTGCCCAGAGGGCAACTGAAGCTATGAAGTTCGTATTAATTGTGGTATATTCAAAAAACTATATAGTTTCGCAATTACCTAAAATAAATACAAGAAGAAAGGTAATGCAAATTATGAAAAAAGTTATTACTTATGGAACTTATGATTTGATTCATGTTGGACATATTAATTTATTAAGAAGGGCTAAAGAATTAGGAGATTATTTAATTGTTGTTTTATCTTCTGATGAGTTTAACGCGATAAAGCACAAAACCGCTTATCACTCATATGAAGATAGAAAGGTTATTCTGGAAGCGATTAAATATGTAGATGAAGTTCTTCCGGAATATACCTGGGAACAAAAAATAAAGGATGTTGTTGATAACAATGTTGATGTTTTCGTTATGGGAGATGATTGGAAAGGCGAATTTGATTTCCTTAAAGACTACTGCGAGGTTGTCTATCTGCCTAGAACAGAGGGAATCTCAACTACAAAAATTAAAAATGACCTTCACTTAGGCAAAAAATAAGTAGGAGAAACTTACATGGACATTCCATCACCGGGACAAATAAAAAAGAAGGTTATTAAGACAGTTAAGAAAAAATTGAAAAAAGCCTTTAAGATAGTAAAAAGAGCAGCTAAAAAAATTGTAATCCAAGCATATAAAATAGAAACCAAGATAATTCCAGTTCAAAAAAATATGATTGTTTTTGAAAGTAATATGGGACGAAATTATACCGGTAATCCGAAAAGTATCTATGAAGAAATGGTACGTAAGGGATTAGACAAAAAATATCGTTGTTATTTTATGTTAGATGATATAAATACGGATATTCCTGGTAATGCTAAAAAAATAAAGAGAACAAGGACGAGATATTTCTTTATTATGGGTGTTGCTGGAATCTGGGTGAGTGACTGCAGACAGCCTAATTATATAATTAAGCGGAAAGGTGTTCATTTTATACAGACCTGGCATGGAACACCATTAAAAAAATTAGCACTTGATATGGATTCCGTCAATATGGCCGGAGAAACAGATATTGAAAAATACCATGAAAACTTCTGTAAAAATACTAGAACCTGGGATTATTTAATATCACAAAACAGGTATTCTACGGAAATATTCAAGAGAGCTTTCGCCTTTGATAAGACAATGCTGGAAATTGGCTATCCAAGAAATGATATATTATTTTATGGTAATAATAAAGAAAATATCATTCAATTAAAGAAAAAAATGGGGCTGCCCCTTGATAAAAAAGTTATTTTGTATGCGCCTACTTGGAGAGATAATGAGTATTATGACAAAGGTGCTTATAAATTTAACCAGGTTTTGGATTTTGACTTATTCAGAGAAAAGTTGGGAAAAGATTATATATGTATCGTAAAATATCATTATCTCGTAAAAGAAAACTTAGATTGGTCTAAATATAAGGACTTTATTTATAAGTTTGATATGTGTGAAGATATTGCGGAACTGTATCTGGTTTCTGATATGCTTATAACCGATTATTCCTCCGTTATGTTTGATTACAGTATTTTAAAGAGACCAATGTTTTTCTTTGCTTATGATCTAGAGGAATATAAAAATAACCTAAGAGGTTTTTATTTTGATTTCCTGGCTGAAGCACCTGGGCCGATAACCCGAACTACAAAAGAGTTAATTAATTCAATATTAAATTATCAATCAGAAGATTATGCAATAAAATACGAAGCTTTTCATAATAAATATAATCACGCCGATAACGGTAAAACCTCTGAAAAAGTGGTGAAACTGATACAGGATATTTATGCAAAGTCCTGAGAGTAAGACAAATTCAAGAAAGGTAATACTGATATGATCAATAAATGGAAAAGCATATTAAAAATCAAAGCGAAAGGTATTTACCACAGTCTTCAGGCAACAGTGGAAAAAAGACAGGTTAATTCCAGGCTTGCTAATTATGATCCTGTAATTATTAGCAATGATAAACCGGCTCAAATTCAAAAAATCACTTTTGTAATTGAACGTATGGCAAAATATAATGGGGGTCAGACCTCTATTTTAAGATTGGGAACCGAATTATCTAAATTAGGGTATCAGGTAGGATATATAGTTTACAAGACACAGACAAAAGCAGATATGCAGGAGTGTGCAAGCTGTAACCTGAGTAATTACCAGGGGGAAATGTACACAAATAAGTATTTGGACAAGTTAAATTCTGATATTGTGATTGCCAGTTCCTGGGATACGGTAGCCTTTGCAAAAAAAATGAAAGGTTATAAAATGTACTTTCTACAGGATTATGAACCATATTTTTATTCCTTTGGAGAACTGTTTTTAATGGCTAAAAAAACATATGAGCAAGGACTTCATATGGTTAGTTTAGGTCCATGGAATAAAGAAATGGTGGAGAAAAACTGTAACATTATCTCTCCTGTGGATTATATCGAATTTCCTTATGAAAGCCGTGAATATCCGTCCTGTAACAGGGACTATGCTTCCTATGCAAAGAAACGTAAGTTTACCATTGCAGTTTATTTAAAGTATTACGGTAAAAGGCTGCCCTGCATAACTCAATATTTATTAAGACAAGTGAAAGAGGAGTTTAAAAAGGATGGTATAACGCTGAACATTCTGTATTTTGGCGAGGATAAAAGCTTCCGGTGTGATGCGGGCGAAAATTTAGGTATGTTATCCAAAAAGGAATTACTCGCATTGTATAAAAGATCAGACTTTGGTATGGTAGCTTCCATGAGTAATATATCTCTGGTACCTTATGAGATGTTAGCGACCGGTCTTCCTTTAATTGAGTTTGAAGATGGAACTTTTCCTTATTTCTTCCCTGATAACAGCGCTATCTTAACTTCACTTTCCTATAAAGACTTATATCTTAAAATGAAAGAAGTGATTAAGAAACCACAGTTATTAGAAGAAATGCATGAGACTTCGGATAATTACCTGAAATCATTGAGCTGGCAGAAATCCGCAAAGGAATTTAGTGATATTTTAAACGGATTGCTGTGAGTTTGGGATATTGTCTTGAATTATGAGCAGACAGAGCAAGTAGTTGTGGCTTAGGTCGAAGGAAAATATGATATAGGAAGAGATGCCACGTGATACTTCTTTCAACCTGCGAAAAGCATGGGGTGTAATATGAGAAACCAAATAAAACAAATGTTACCCAAATGGGTGTTAGAAATATTAAAGCATATAAGATATCTCTGGATCGTAGTATTATTCCATATTTTCCATCTCTTTCCAATTAGTAGGAAGCGGGTTGTAATCTGTAATGTATGGGGATTTGGTGATAATGCTAAGTATGTTGCAGAGGAATTGGTAAAACAAAAGGATAGGGTTAGCGGCCTTGAAATATATTTCATAGCAAATCATCCTGATACAGCTTACGCTCCCAAAGGGATAACAGTATTAAAGACCAATTCCATAAAAGCAATTTTTGTTCTGGCTACAGCAAGGACTTGGGTTGACAATAATCGGAAAGAAAATTACATACGAAAAAGAAGAGGGCAATATTATATTCAAACCTGGCATGGAGGCATTGCCCTGAAAAAAATAGAAAAAGATTATGAAGATAAGCTGGGAACTAAGTATATAACCAACGCGAAAAGAGATTCTGCAATGACGGATCTCTATATATCCAATAGCAGTTTCTGTACTAACATGTACCGAAACAGCTTCTGGTATACTGGTGAGATATTAGAATGCGGCAGTCCAAGAAATGATATTCTGCTGAATCCTTCCAATCAATCGCTGTCTGAAATCAGAACACGGCTTGGAGTAAGCACAGAGGCCAAAATAGCCGTTTATGCCCCTACTTATAGGGAGGGGGATAATAATACCGAGCCTTATGAATTGGATTTTGATACATTATTAAAAGCTTTGGAAGATAAATTCGGAGGCAAATGGATTATTGCAGTTAGGCTACATCCTTTAGTTTCCGGGCAGAGCGGGTTTATAAAATACAATAGCAAAATTATTAATGCATCCCATTACAGGGATGTCTATGAACTTATGGCAGTTAGTGACCTGTTAATAACGGATTATTCTAATATTATGTATGAATTTTCATTTATGAAAAAACCCGTTATTTTATATGCATCAGATGTAGAGGAGTATGAGAAAGAAAGAGGATTTTATTTTGATTATCAATCCCTTCCGTATCTGAAAGCCAGAACAAAAGAGGAATTGATCACAAATATCTATAATTTTGATTATAACAATTATAAAGAAAACATTGAATCATTTTTTAATAAATTAACAATATATGAGAAGGGTAATGCATCGAAAAAAGTAGTGGAAAGGATTATCAAGACCGTTAGAAACTAGTAATTTTTATATTAATTCTTATTCGCTTACATTATCTTATATAATATAATTCTATTATGAATTTCAAAAGGGGCTGTCGCTTTAACGATTGAAAAATCGTGAGGCGGCAGCTTCCTTTTTGTCTAAAAATACTTTTTTTCATTTCATCTTGAGTTGAATTGTGTTTGTTAAAAATAAAGTACCTTAAGTCAGTTAAATTTATATCCTCCACAAACTGACTTAGTAATCGAACGGAATCATCTTCTGAGATTACACATTCAAGATTTAGCGGAAGTTTTAATTGATATCCGCTCTGAAAATGAAGTATAATTTTTAGGTAAATTATTTTGTAATCGCATACAAATATTTTACCATAAATCCCTTACTTTTCGAAGTTAGGGATTTATTTTGTTGTCGAAAAAGTAGGACGGCGCCTCAGAAATCTTGAATGTTTATCACATAGATTTGTAAAAGACTAGCGTGTGATTATTAATCCATTAAGAGACCGTTTGCCGCCATCGGTTCTTAGGTTGTGGCAGAATCACTTATCTGCCACGACCTTATGTACCGCTATGTGCGGCAACCGAGTGAGAACGTGTCTTTTGTTGGATAATAATCACACGCTATTTTGATATCCTAAAATGTGATAAACATCTCTAATGAAAAAGGGCGCCGCATTTAATGCGACAGCCCCTCTTTTACAGGAGTTATTACGTATGATTATCTTAATATCTAGAGCTTTTATTATTTACAACAGATAGGTTATTATCTAACTAATTAATTACTATTTTTACTATTTCTTACCGGTTATTTCAAGAATCTTTGCACTGGTTTCCTGGACTTTATTTGATGGTACGTAAGCCTCGTCTTCAAATAAGAACTGGTGGAGTTTGGTTACATTAGCTGCTAAATCTACCGGAAAAACATAAGAAATTTTGTTGTAATACTCTGCAACATTCTCAAACGGAAAACCGGTTTCATCTACGATATTATAAGAAAGAATATCCTTAGCAAGGCCTAACATATCCATGGAATCCAAATTGGTATAAATCTGAGGAAATATTTCATTTACAATGGAATTAATGGTTATTATATCAGCCTTTTTTGCCTTTTCAAAAATTTTCTGAATAACAAGTCTTTGACGTTCGGCACGCTTAAAATCGCCTCCGGCAGTGTATCGGATTCTTGCATAGGCCGTTGCATGGGTGCCGTTAACCAATTGGGTGCCGGCTGATTCCAGCTTGCCAACATTAGTACCGTTTATCTTATTTAATTCTTTTGTATAACCGTTGACATATTTTAATTCTTCATCCGTTATATCCAGAGTAATTCCGCCTAATAAATCAATTACTTTACAGACTGCATTAAAATTTACGGTAAGATATTCTTTTACATCCAGGTCAAAGTTCGTATTTATAGTATTTAATGCCATAGGATACCCGCCTTTAAAATATGCGGCATTGATTTTATCAAAACCTTCTCCCGGTATATCAGCATAAGTATCACGGTAGATTGATGCTAATTTGATGTCTTTTGTTTTACGGTTTATACTGGCAATTACGATGGTATCACTGTGAGTACTCTTTTCCAAAGCATTATCTCTGGAATCAACACCAAAAATGGCTATATTACGGTAACCGCCGATTTCCTCACTATCTATGCTATTAGTTACAATAGATTCATCGCCGCTGGTATCCAGCTGTGTCTTACCTGTAATATATATGAAATAACCAAATCCAATCACAATTAATAGCAGCATTAAGTCAATAAATAGAAGTACTTTTCTCTTTAATCTTCTTTTCTTTTTTTTCCTGTTCATAAAGCTAGCCTGACCCTTCTAATTTTGAATGGGCTGCTGCAAAAGGGTATAATGACAATTATATCAAAATTGTCACCCATTCTTGCAGCAAGCCCTATTATTTCTGCGAAAGCAAAATGAGAATTAGCAAGCTTGCTTGCAATAATTCCAACGCGCACGCCAACCGAAGAAACGCGCTAAGCATTTTTCTTCCGGGTTTTTAATATGCATTTTTATTAATAAATCCATTAAACACAGTAAGAAACAAAATTTTGAAATCTAATGCAAAAGTCCAATTTTCAATATAATATAAGTCACATTCAATTCGCTTACGGATGGAAGTATCACCACGGAAGCCTTTAATCTGCGCCCAGCCTGTCATTCCCGGCTGCACCTGATGTTTTATCATATAACGGGGGATTTCTTCCTTAAACTTATCTACGAAAAACGGTCGTTCCGGACGGGGACCTACCAAACTCATTTCACCTCTTAGAACATTAAACAGCTGCGGTAATTCATCAATGCTGGTCTTTCTAATCAGTTTACCTATCTTTGTAACACGGGGATCGTTAAAGGTTGTCCAGGCTTTTTTCTCTTTGGATTCCGTCTGCACTTCCATGGAACGGAACTTGTACATTTTAAATTCCTTATTGTGCCGCCCAATCCGTACCTGGCAGAATATAACCGGGCCAGGGGAAGTCGCTTTGATTATAATAGCTACTGTAATCATTGGTATGGCAAATATAATTAATGCACAGATACAACCAAATAAATCAACCGCCCGCTTGATAACGCGGTTAAAGGTATTGCTTAAAGGTACATTACGAATATTGATAACCGGCAGACCGTCAAGGTCCTCCGTATAGGGTACCGTGGGGAAAAAGTTCTGATAATCCGGAATAAATTTGGTGTGTACACCGGATTTTTCGCAGATACCTACGATACGTCCCAATTTTGAGTATTCATCTATGCTAAGGGTAATGGCTATTTCATCCAGTTTGTTCTGGGGAAGTATTTCCATCAGATTGTCAATGGATCCAATGACTTTAATATTCTTATATAAGGTTCCACGTTCCATATTATCATCCAGAATACCATGAATGTAATATCCCCATTGGGGATTTACCAGAATACGGTCAATGTATTCTTCTGCTGCACGGCTGTAACCTACTAAAACAATATGTTTTAAATTATAGCCCTTTTTGCGGGCTGCCTTCAGGAAATAGGCTAATATGGCACGAAAACCTGTATCAAATATGATATTTACAATGAAGAATATAAATATCATGTAACGGGAGTAATTACTTTCTTTTACTAAATAAAGAATAAAGGTGAAGTAAAAGGTACCCAAAAAATTAGCTTTAATAATATTCCATAAACTGACCCGTTTACTTTGTACGCGTTTTGGTGTATACAAATTACATAAATAATAAATAATTAAATAACCCGGTATCAAAAAGAATAATATTCTGGAGTATTCCGGAAGAGTATAAAACCAGGCATTCGGATCCCATTTAATCAGTGAACGCAGCGGGCTGTAAAATCTAAGGTAATAGGACACGACGTAGGATAACGCCAGCAAACAGCCATCGATTACTACATGAATTCTATTAAATGTCTTTTGATTATCTTTTATCATAATTCTCACCATAGCCGATAGAAAGGCATTCTTAAATCTGTGTATATTTTAGAGTATTGTCACAAAGCATCACTAATATAATACATGATTCAAAGTCAATCCACAATATATAAAATTCTTAATATTTGATGTAGGAATCTTAAGAATTAGAAATAGAAAACACAAATTTTTTCATGTATTTTCACAATCTTTACACAAAGTACTGATAAAATAAAACCATAAAATTAGAAATTAAATTTATTTCTTGATATATGAAATTAGGTACTATTAATAGAAGTAACGGCTCGTACGGGTACCTTAAGAAAGGAAGGAGTTTTTATATGTCAGATGATTTTTTAAATAACCAAAATAATCCATACAATCCCGATACTCAGAGTGATCAAATAAGTCAAACCGACTCAGGATATGATGGTTCTGTTAACAGTACAAGCAGCTTAAATCAAAGCAATACTGGTGACTTAAACCAAAATGGTACCAGTGATCTTACTGAAAAGTCTACAAGTACAGAAAGTCAAAATAATACCTCTGCACCTTATAGTTTCTGGGCAGAACAGATTGCTGCATCGAACCTAAATCAATCAGGTTCAGCAGATCAAAAGGAACAATTTTCATATTCTTATAACAATAATGAACAAAGTCATGTATTTGATATGCCGGATGAGAATATAAACAAAAATAAAACAAAAAAACCTAATGTATTTAAGAAGGCAGTTAAATTTGTGTTAGGAGCAGCGGTTTTTGGTGTTGTTGCAGGAGCTAGCTTTATTGGTTTTAATCTGGCTTATTATGGAATGAATCCGAATGCGGCTCCTATTTCTATTCGGGTTGACGGGGATAAGGGAGCTTTCGGTGGTTTTCAATTAAATTTATCAGATTCAGAACATAAAAAATAGCAGCAACTACGGTATCCCAGGAAGGAATCCAGCAAAAAACCGATGTTACTGATGTAGTAGATGCCACAATGCCATCCATTGTAACGATTACCACTACCTACACAGAATCCTATGACTGGTTTGGTCAACAGTTTGACCAGCAAAACGAGGGCGGAGGTTCCGGCATTATCGTTGGTAAAAATGACAAGGAATTATTAATAGCAACAAATAATCATGTCGTGGAAGGAGCGGATCCGATTAAAGTAAAATTTATCGACGGATCCGAAGCAACTGCGATTATAAAGGGGACTGATGCGGTAGCAGACCTTGCAGTTATCTCTATAGATCTTAGTACAATTAAGGATGCCACTCTTTCTGCCATTAAAGTAGCTAAATTAGGTGATTCAAAATCCGCCAAAGTAGGTGAAATGGCGATAGCAATCGGTAATGCATTAGGATACGGACAATCTACAACTGTAGGATATATCAGTGCGAAAGACCGTAAAGTAGAATTAGAAGACAAGACTATGGTATTATTGCAGACAGATGCGGCGATAAATCCAGGTAACAGCGGCGGTGCTCTCTTAAACCTTAATGGTGAAGTAATTGGTATAAACACAGTTAAATATGCATCCAATGAAGTAGAGGGTATGGGATTTGCCATTCCGATTTCAAGAGCATTACCTATTATAAATGAATTAATGAACCGTGAAATATTAAAAGATGCTGAAAAAGGATATCTTGGTGTATATATCGAAGATGTAACAGAAGACATTGCTAAAACGTACAACTGGCCGGTAGGCGTATATGTAAAATCTACTGTAGAAGGCGGAAGTGCTGAAAAAGCAGGTATTATTGCCGGAGATATTATCACGAAAGTTAATGACACGGAGATAACAGCGGGTACCCAATTAAGAGAGAAAGTTACTTCCTATAGAGTGGGTACGGATATAAAAGTTACGGTTATGAGAAGTACCAATGGCAAATTTGAAGAAAAGCAGATTACAGTGAATCTTGGGAAAAATCCGGAATCGAAAGACAATTAATTCTTTTATTTACGCGAAAGCAAAGTGAGAATTAGCAAGCTTGCTTGCAATAATTCGCACGCGCACGCGAACCGGAGAAACTCGCAAAGCATGTTTCTTCCGGTTAATGAATAAATTAGCCAGCGAGGTTAAAATAACCGGGGATTGCTTTAACGTAGAGAAATTATGATGCTTTACGGAAATAGCATTCCCCGGTCATATTTTATTTTCACCAAAGTAAAGAAGTGTTTCAAAAAATTTACATTTTATAGTGAAATATGACTTTATTTGTGTTAAAATGAATTACTATGATTTAAAATATTTTATATTTTCTATTATAATTGTTTATAAAAATTTAAATATTCTGCTATTGTACACCTGTTCGGTGTACGATATAATGATATCTATGTCCGGGGATTTATAACACTTCGGATATAGAATTGTACTATTAACAGGTTTTGCACAGGATAAAGGAGAGGTAGATAAATGGCAGATGATTTTTTCCGTGATGATATAGATAATAAAAACAGTAGTTCTGAGGGGAAAGAAACAAAAGATAAGGATGATTATGAAGCTGTCTGTTATATTTGCAGAAGGCCGGAAAGTAAAGTCGGTAAAATGATCCGTATACCGAATAATATATGTATTTGCTCAGATTGCATGCAGAAAACATTTGATACGATAAATAACAGCGGGACACCTTATATGGAAATGATGGGATTCCCCCAAATATGATGAATCTTAATAATATTCAGAATGAGATTCCCAAAAGCCAGAAAATCAAGAAGAAAAAACCGGCGGAGGATAAGGCAGAGGAAGAAAATATTCTGGATATCAAGAATATACCGTCACCACATATTATAAAAGGACAATTGGATGAATATATTGTTGGACAGGAGTATGCGAAAAAGGTGATTTCCGTTGCCGTTTACAACCATTATAAACGGGTTGCTACCAATACAATGGATGAGATTGAAATAGAGAAATCCAATATGTTAATGATTGGACCTACCGGAAGCGGTAAAACATTTTTGGTAAAAACTCTTGCAAGGCTTCTTAATGTTCCTTTAGCCATTACAGATGCGACTTCCCTTACTGAGGCCGGTTATATCGGCGATGATGTGGAAAGTGTAGTATCAAAATTGCTTGCAGCGGCTGGTAATGATGTGGAAAAAGCTGAACGGGGAATCATTTTCATTGATGAGATTGATAAAATTGCTAAGAAGAAAAATACCAATAACAGGGATGTCAGCGGGGAATCAGTTCAGCAGGGGATGTTAAAACTGTTAGAGGGCAGCGAAATAGAAGTGCCTGTGGGTGCTTCCAGTAAAAATGCCATGGTACCTATGACGACAGTGAATACCAGAAATATATTATTTATCTGCGGGGGTGCATTTCCTGAACTTGAGAATATTATTAAAACAAGATTGAATAAGCAGTCCTCCATAGGTTTTTCCGCTGATTTAAAAGATAAGTATGACAGTGACCCAAATATCTTACAGAAAGTTATCGTAGATGACCTCAGGGAATTCGGTATGATACCGGAATTTATCGGGCGCCTTCCTATTATATTTACGTTAGAAGGGCTGACCCAGGATATGTTAGTAAAGGTTTTAAAAGAACCTAAAAATGCAATTTTAAAGCAATATCAGAAACTTCTTCTCTTAGATGAGGTTTTACTGGAATTTGACGACGGAGCATTGGAAGCGATTGCCCGGAAAGCCTTGGAAAAAAAGACAGGGGCAAGAGCGCTGCGTGCTATAATAGAAGAGTTTATGCTGGATATTATGTATGAGATACCTAAGGATGATAATATCGGTAAAGTGGTCATAACAGGGGATTACATTGAGAAAAAGGGAGTTCCGTATATTGAAATGAGAGGGACCAGAACGAAAACATTTATTCCCGTGTTAGAACAGAATAATTAAAGATAACCGGTAAACCTGTCCTGAACTTCAATTATATTTAAAGTTAGGGCAGGTTATCTTTTAAAGATAATTAATAAATAATCTGTAAAAAAGTAACAAAAAATTCATAAATTAACGACAAAATTTGCTTGTTTTGTCATGGGTTATTCTGTATACTTAAGAGGTATAATGTGAAAAATTAATCAATTTTCACGTTCTATTTTGTCAGTTTTGAAAGTAAACTTGCGAAATGCATGGGTATAAAATGAGGATATTATTGCAAACCAATGAAATTTCAATATAAAACTTTGCAGGGTCCTTAAATAATTCGAATGGGAGGAAGCATGTATGGAAGATAAACATTTGCCGGAGATAGACGGAAATCTTAGGAAACATATGGTCCGGGTACCCCAGGTAATCGATCAGGCAAGCGGTATCCGAATTTTTGGCAAATTAATTAAGTCCCTGGTATTTACAACAGATATTGCTATTATTCGTAACTGTAATGCCAATGCCGTGATAGCCGTATATCCGTTTACACCCCAGCCCATTATCACCCATTCCATCATCAATGTTTCCGATGTACCGGTATTCTGCGGTGTGGGAGGCGGTACGACAACCGGCGTACGGGTTCTTAATCTGGCTGAAGATGCTGAATTTCAGGGTGCAGTTGGAGTTGTGTTAAATGCACCCACACCAAACGAGACCATTGCATATTTAAAGCAGAAAATAGATATTCCCATTGTGATAACTGTTGTATCTGAAAAAACAGATATAAAAAGCAGATTGGAAGCTGGTGCAGATATTATTAATGTGTCTGGAGCAGCTAAAACAATCGATATCGTAAGGCAAATCAGAAAGGAATATCCTAAAGTACCTATCATAGCTACCGGAGGACCTACAGAGGATAGTATTGTTAATACTATAGAGGCAGGTGCGAATGCAATAACCTATACACCACCCTCCAATGGAGAAATATTTAAAAAACTAATGAACAAATACCGAAGTGAGGATAACATAATTTAGTTTCTTTATGTACTTATATATAAAATACTTATTACCCGGAAGAAAAATGTGAGGATTGTTATGTTCCTATTTAAAAAATGGAAAAGGAAATCACCGGAAAAGGGAAGCCAAAACAATACGGTTAGGGAAGAGACAAGTAATCCGGAACCGGAAAAGGTTAAGGAAGAGCAGGAGTATGAAATCGTAGAGAAGGAAATATTACCTGAAAAGATGATATGTCCCGACTGCGGAGGAATTACCCTGGTCGGACTGGATTTTTGTGATAAATGCGGAGGCGAACTAATAAACCACGACAATTAAACGAGGGAGGGATACCCCTCGGGAGATCTGCATGAAAGATATGGATATTCGGTTAATAAACCCGTGATACCCATTAATTTACTGCTAAATTAGCAGTTGACAAATATCTGTTACAATAGTAATATATATGCAGAATAAAGGCGTTCACTAATACTCTATTGGAACGCCTTCTTTTCTATCTAAACACGATTCTTTAGTTAATGAAAGAATTGACATGGTTCTGTACCCTGATACTTTAACGCATTACTAAGAGATAAGTTCAAAGCGGTGAACGATGTAAATGAAATCATTATCTAATAATATATTAAAGGGAGGAAACTTTATGAAAAAAACGATGAAAAAAGTTTTATGTTTAGGCCTTATCAGTGCTATGGCCGTAGGTTCTTTAGCAGGCTGCGGAAAGAAAGAAACAGGAAGTTCCACAGAATTTCTTATCGGTGGGCTTGGACCGTTAACCGGACAGGCGGCATCTTATGGTGTATCAGTTAAACAGGGTGCCGAAGTGGCGATTGAAGAAATTAATAAGGCAGGAGGGGTTAAAGTTGGAGATTCCAGTTTACAGTTAAAACTTGATTTTGCTGATGATGAAGCTTCAGGTGATACTGCAATGTCAGCTTATAACAGTTTAATGGATAAAGGTATCCAGGCATTACTTGGTACCGTTACCAGCGGCGCAGGTCTTGCTATAGCGGAACAGACGAACGCCGATGGTATCTTCCAGATTACTCCATCCGGTTCTGCCCAGGATTTAACAGCTTATGACAATGCATACCGTTTATGTTTTACCGATCCGGTTCAGGGTGTTACCATGGCTGACTATGCGGTTAAAGATTTAGGGTTAACTAAAATAGCAGTTATTTATAATAATTCGGATGAATACAGTACCGGTGTTATGAAGGCATTTGCAGATCAGGTAGCGAAAGACGGAGGCGAAATTGTTGCCAGTGAAGCTTTCGAAAAGGATGCGGTAGATTTTACAACTCAGTTAACCACAATTAAGGGAACCGATGCTCAGATTATCTTTGTTCCTGCTTATTATCAGGATGCTGCATATATTACAACCCAGGCAGCAGAACTTGGTATGAATCTTCCTTTTATCGGATCAGACGGTTGGGATGGTGTATTAGCTAAAGTTGTAGATCCTAAGGTATTAGAGGGAGCTACTTTCTTAAGTCCTTTCTACGCAACAGATACGGATCCTAAGATTCAGGCTTTTACTACTGCATATAAAGAAAAATACGATGCTGTTCCGGACCAGTTTGCAGCAGACGGTTATGACTCTGTATATGTAATTAAAGCAGCTCTGGAAAAAGCAGGTTCTACAAAGAGCGAAGATTTAATTAAAGCCATGACAGAAATCCAGGTAAGCGGACTTACCGGTGATGTTACATTCACTGCCGACGGTGAACCAAATAAAGGTGTTAAATTCGTTAAAATCGTAAATGGTGAATATACTTCATTAACAAAATAACAGTTATCTACGAATTGAAATTTGAATAATTAGTTGACAAATGAAGAAAATTTACTAATAATATTACTGATCGGAAGTTTGCCTTTAAACTTCTTAGTTAATTTAAATTCAATAAATCTATTTTACTGGAAATCCAGAATTTGCAAAAGAACAAAAGGAAATTTTATGATGGATAATGTATATTTTATACTGTTATCACCAAGACTTCCTTTTGTTCTTGTGATTCATACAGGTTTTACATGTATAAAATCTGAGCTTCTTCGCTTGGCGCAGAGCAAATAATGTGTACTGGGAAGAGGATGTTCTGAGTTTAGCGAAGAATCTTAGATGAAAAAGAAGAAAGAGGTGATATTTAATGGAAAGCATAATAGAACAATTAATAAACGGATTACGTTCCGGAAGTATATATGCATTAATTGCTTTAGGGTATACCATGGTATACGGTATTGCTAAAATGATTAATTTTGCCCATGGAGATATCATTATGGTGGGGGCATATACATTATACGTAGCAACAGCAGGATTAAATATACCGGTAATACCGGCAGTCCTGTTAACAATAGTAGTTTGTGCAGTACTGGGAATTATAATAGAAAAGGTGGCATATAAGCCGCTTAGAAAAGCTCCGGCTCTTGCCGTATTAATTACTGCTATCGGTATGAGCTTTTTATTGCAAAGTATTGCATTATTAATATTTAATGCAAATCCCATAACATTTGAATCTATTATTAAGTTAAAATCTGTTAAAATAGGTGGGGTTACTATTTCCGGTGTAACCATAGTGACCTTAGCTGTAACCTTAATTTGTATGGTTGCCTTAACCCTATTTATAACGAAAACAAAAGCGGGCAGTGCCATGCGGGCTGTATCGGAAGACAGGGCAGCAGCAGAATTAATGGGTGTTAATGTAAATAAAACCATATCCATGACCTTTGCAATAGGTTCTGCGCTGGCGGCAGTTGCCGGAATTATGTTTGTGTGTCAATATCAATCCATCAAACCTACTTTGGGAGCTTTGCCGGGAATCAAAGCCTTTGTCGCTGCTGTTTTGGGTGGTATCGGAAGCGTACCTGGTGCTATGCTTGGCGGTATGTTACTTGGAATCATTGAAAGTGTATCCAAAGCATATATTTCCACCGAACTTGCCGACGCAATTGTATTTGGTGTATTAGTTCTGGTTCTTTTAGTAAAACCATCCGGTCTTCTGGGAAAGAACCGAATTGAGAAAGTGTAGGTGGAATATGAATAAAGGAATTAAGGGAAATATTCGAAATAGAAATAATCTAATAAATAAGAAAAACATAATTACATTAGCGGTTATTATAGCAGTATATATCGCTTGCGTTATTTTAGTGGATGGCGGTATTTTAAACCGTCAGGCTAAGTCCTTATTGGTTCCTATGGGTATTAACATTATATTAGCGGTTTCCTTAAACTTAACAACAGGTTTCTTAGGAGAACTTTCCTTGGGTCATGCCGGGTTTATGGCAATCGGAGCTTATACCGGAGCTATTTTTACTCTTCATGCTAATATGCCGGAAGCAGTAGAATTTTTAATCGGAATTATCTTAGGCGGTGTGGTGGCTGCTATTTTTGGTGTTCTTATCGGTGTACCGGTATTACGACTAAAAGGGGATTACCTAGCAATCGTAACTCTTGGATTTGGTGAAATTATACGTTCTCTCGTTAATTTTATGGGAATAACGGGGGGTGCTATGGGTTTAAAGCAGATTCCCCGGTATTCTAATTATACCTGGGCCTATGTAATTATGATAATAACTCTGTTATGTATTACTAACCTGGTTAATTCCAGATATGGAAGAGCGATCAAAGCCATACGTGATAATTATATCGCTGCAGAATCCATCGGTATTAAAGTAAGCCGTTATAAAATTATGGCTTTTGTTATTGCAGCATTTTTTGCCGGTGTGGCTGGAGTATTGTACGGCCATCATCTAAGTATCGTAAAACCCGGTGATTTTGATTATAATAAATCGATAGAAATTCTTGTTATTGTTGTACTTGGCGGAATGGGAAGTATCCGTGGTTCTGTTATTGCAGCAGTAATATTAACCATATTACCTGAAATGCTTCGTGCAGCCGATGATTTTAGAATGTTATTATATGCTGTCGTATTAATTGCAATGATGCTGTTTAATTCCTCCGGTTTTCGTGCCAGATTGGAAGAGAGCGGTAAATTGCCAAAGATTCCTTTACTTGCCAGTAAAGGGAAATAAGAAAAGAGGGTGGATAATATGGCTTTATTGGAAGTTAAGAATTTAGGAATCTCCTTTGGAGGCCTTAGAGCAGTTGATAATGTAAATCTTAATATAGATAAGGGTCAGCTTTATGGATTAATAGGACCCAATGGGGCAGGTAAAACCACAATCTTTAATCTTTTGACCGGTGTATACCGCCCGACGGATGGAACCATTAAAATTGATGGAGTTAATATTGTTGGTAAATCCCCGTCTGAAATATGTCAGGCTGGAATTGCAAGAACGTTTCAAAATATCCGTTTATTTAAAAAAATGAGTGTTTTGGATAATGTTAAAACAGCTCTTCATAATCAGATGAAATATCCCCTTGTAACCAGCTTTATCAGACTGCCCGGTTATTTTAAGGCAGAAAAAGAGATGAATGAAAAAGCTATGGAAATCTTAAAGGTATTCGATTTGGATGGCCAGGCAGATTACCTGGCAAGTAACTTACCATATGGTAAACAGAGAAAATTAGAGATAGCCAGAGGGTTGGCAACCAATCCCAAACTATTATTATTAGATGAACCGGCCGCCGGTATGAATCCCAATGAAACGGCAGAATTAATGGAAACCATCCGCTTGGTCAGAGACCACTATCAAATAACCATTTTATTAATTGAACATGATATGAAATTGGTAACAGGAATTTGTGAAAAATTACTGGTTTTAAATTTTGGTACGGAGCTTGCAGCAGGGACTCCGGAAGAAGTTTTGAATAATCCTGAGGTAATCACAGCATATCTTGGCGAATAATAATAGGGAAAGAAATGGAGGATTTTCCATGGCAATGTTAACAATTAAAGACCTTGAGGTCTATTATGGAATTATACAGGCGATTAAAGGAATCTCTTTTGAAGTTAAGGAAGGAGAAGTAATTGCCCTAATCGGTGCAAATGGTGCGGGTAAAACTACGATTCTTCATACCATAACCGGTCTGATAGCCGCCAAATCCGGAAGTATACAGTTTGAAGGTAATGATTTAACTAAAATTCCTGCTCATAGTATTGTTTCTTTAGGTATGGCCCATGTACCGGAAGGAAGAAGAATATTTGCGGAATTAACCGTACTTGAGAATTTAAAAATGGGCGCTTATACAAGAAAAGATAAAAAGGAAATTGAAGATACAATTGAAAAAGTATATAAACGTTTTCCACGTTTAAATGAACGTAAGAATCAAATTGCAGGTACCTTAAGCGGCGGTGAACAGCAGATGCTTGCTATGGGACGTGCTTTAATGTCCCATCCCAGAATTATTTTAATGGATGAACCCTCAATGGGATTATCACCGCTCTTTGTTTCTGAAATTTTTGATATTATAAAAGAAATCAGTGAAAGCGGTACTACTGTTTTACTTGTTGAACAAAATGCAAAAAAAGCATTATCCATTGCCAATCGTGCATATGTTTTAGAGACCGGAAAAATTGTTTTAGAGGGTGATGCAAAAGAACTTATGAACAATGATTCTGTTAAGAAAGCTTATTTGGGTGAATAATCCTGAATTTTATGTGTGTTAACACACACAGATATGAGTTAAGGAGGGTTACAATGGAGCACTATGTAATTACAATCGCAAGAGGTTACGGCAGCGGCGGTAAAACGATGGGTAAAATGCTTGCGGAGGAATTGGGAATTCATTTTTATGACAGGGAACTGTTACGTCTTGCATCGGATGAAAGCGGGATTAATGAAGAACTGTTTGGAAGAGCGGATGAACAGTTAAAACAAAGTCTTTTATACCGTATCGCAAGAAAAGAATATAAAGGCCAATTAATTCCCCCTGACCGTGAAGATTTTGTTTCAAATGATAACCTGTTTAATTACCAGGCTAAGGTGATAAGGCAGCTTGCAGAACAGGAATCCTGTGTTATTGTGGGAAGATGTGCGGATTATATCCTAAAAGATATGAATAATGTAGTAAAGATTTTCGTTCATGCTTCTTTGGAAGATTGCGTGAAAAGGCTTACCGATATGTTCAGCCTGCCTGGGAAGGAATTAGAGAAGAAAGTAGTGGCAACGGATAAACGCCGTGCGGAATATTATAAATATTATACCGGACGTAATTGGGAAGACGCCAAAAATTATGATCTATGTTTAAACAGCCAGCAATTAGGGTTTGATAAAGGGGTTCAGATTGTTAAGAATTATCTGGACATCCGGTTTCAGAAATAATCAGAATACTATGGGTTCTATCAGATAAGCTGAGGTATATAATGTATATACATTACATACCTCAGCTTATCTGATAGAACTCGGTAACTTTTTATTAGCCTTAAAGTTTAAATTTTATCAGATTTATATTTGCAGGTCTTTTTTCATGGCTAAACAATTCAATATCATTCCGTTTTCTGTCACAGTAAATTTTTTTATTTCCTTGAAACCATGCGTTAGATAAAACCTGATGGCCCGTGTGTTCTCAGACAGCACCTCCAGAAAACAAATCTTAAACCCTTGCTCAACCATCCTTTTTTCTGCCTCGGAATACAGTTTTTGACCGATACCGCATCCAACATACTCCGGCAATAAATAAATAGAAAACAATTCGGCTGTGTCTGTGTCCGGTTCCGTTGTCGTTCTGCCAAAAACAACACTGCCTATAATTTCATCTTGGTTTTGTGCAACTATACAAACACTTCCTGCGGAGACAGCCTCTTGTAATATTGGAACCCAGTAATCTTTTTGCAAGGAGGAAAGATACTGTTCATCCATAAGTCCGTTATAAGCGGCTTTATAGCTGACTTGGATTTGATGGCTGACCTTTTCAAGATCTTGTATGGTTGATTTCCTATAAATAGTATGATTCATTATAACATCCTTAGTAATTATTTAATTCATAGTTGAAGACCAGTTTCTATATACGATACAAATCAAAATTTTTATTATTCAATCAATTCATTAAAATTATACTATAAAAAAATAATAAAACCACCATAATTTGCAAACTGATTATATACTATGCTAATCTAGCAATACTTAGCCTAAAATTGTCTGTGAACGTATGGCGGTTGTGTAAATATTCTACGGCACCCACCTCCCCCTTTACAAATACCCCAATAAAATTCAGAGAAGTCTTGCAATTTAGTACGTTACTGTGCTATACTAATCAAAATTAGATGATACAAATAAGAAAAGAGGATGCTGTTATGATATCAAATAAGATGATTGGATTAGTACAAAACAGTTCGGTTATCCGGGCTATGTTTGAAGAAGGAAAAAGACTTGCTTCTATTTACGGTGCTGAAAATGTATATGATTTCAGTCTGGGAAATCCCAGCGTGGAACCTCCTAAGGCAGTAAAAAATGCGGTTATAGAGACGATCAGTGAGGAAAGTGCTAATTTAGTCCACGGCTATATGAATAATTCCGGTTACGAAGATGTCAGAAGAGCAATTGCCCAATCGATTAATAAGAAATTCAATACCTCATTGGGGGAAGAAAATATAATTATGACGGTCGGTGCTGCCGGCGGTCTTAATGTAATCCTAAAAACGTTACTTAACCCTGGGGACGAAGTAATTACCTTTGCCCCCTTTTTCGGTGAATACCGTAATTACGTAAGCAACTTTGACGGAGAACTGGTAATTGTCAGCCCGAATACGGTTAATTTCCAGCCAAATCTGTCTGAATTTGAAAAGAAAATAACCGCAAAAACAAAAGCAGTTATTATCAATACACCTAATAATCCTACAGGAGTAGTATATTCGGAAGAAACCATAACCGCTTTAGCGGATATCTTAAATAAAAAGCAGACCGAATTAAATACCTCAATCTATCTGATTTCCGATGAACCATACAGGGAATTGGTTTACGACGGTATAGAAGTTCCTTATCTTACAAACTATTATAAGAATACGATTGTCGGTTATTCTTACAGTAAATCTTTATCCCTGCCCGGCGAGAGAATCGGTTATCTGGTGATTCCTGGGGAAGTGGATGATTTTTCAGATATTACTGCTGCAGCCAATGTAGCGACCAGGATTTTAGGATTTGTAAACGCACCTTCTCTTATACAGCGTGTCGTAGCGAAATGTCTGGATTCGGAAGTAGACATATCCGTCTATAACCGCAACCGGGAGTTATTATATAACAGTTTAATTGATTACGGTTATACCTGTGTAAAACCGGAGGGAGCATTTTATCTGTTTGTAAAAGCTTTGGAAGAGGATGATAAAGCGTTTGCCGCAGCAGCGAAAAAACATAATATTCTCATTGTTCCCGGATCCTCCTTTGGATGCCCCGGTTATTGCCGTATCGCTTATTGTGTGGATTATAAAACAATTGAAGGATCCTTAAGTGGATTTAAGAAGTTAGCAGAAGAGTATTTAAATAAATAAACAGATTTATTACAATCACAAGTTTGGGCCGGTGGTTTATAAGCGTATATTTTAAGATATGCTGAGTAATACAAGTGAGCCGTAAAAACAAATACATGAATGGAGAATATTATGAAAGCTTGGGAAAATAATATCAGGAAGATTGTCCCGTATACACCGGGAGAACAACCTGATTCGCCAAATATGATAAAACTGAATACGAATGAAAATCCATATCCTCCGGCTCTGGGTGTACAAAAAGCAATAAGGGAATTCCAAATGGAGCGTTTAAAGTTATATCCGGATCCAACTTCCAATCTCTTGGTAAAGGCGCTTGCTGATTATTATAAACTGGAAGAAAACCAGGTTTTTGTAGGTGTGGGTTCGGATGATGTATTAGCTATGGCATTTATGACATTTTTTAATTCGGATAAACCCATTTTGTTTCCCGATATAACATATTCTTTTTATGATGTCTGGGCGGATTTATTCCGTATTCCATATGTGCGGCCGGCTCTGGATGTTGATTTTAGAATTAAAAAAGAAGATTATTATAGAGAAAACGGCGGAATCGTTATAGCCAATCCCAACGCTCCGACTTCTATATATGAAGACGTGAATTTTATACGTGATATAGTAGAACATAACCAGGAATCCATCGTTATCGTAGATGAAGCATATATTGACTTTGGCGGTAAAAGTTCCCTGGAATTGATTAAAGAATTTGATAACCTTTTAGTCGTTCAGACTTTCTCCAAATCCCGTTCCATGGCAGGGATGAGAATCGGTTATGCAATGGGGAATCCGGCGCTGATCAAAGCGATTAATGATGTAAAATATTCCTATAATTCTTATACCATGAATCAGACTTCATTATATTATGGTGTGGAAGCGGTCAAAGATGAAACATATTTTAAGGAAACTCTGGAAAAAATAATTACAACCAGGGAGTGGGTGAAAGAAGAACTGAAGAAATTAGAATTTTCTTTCCCCGATTCTAAAACCAATTTTATCTTTGCTTCCCATAAATTCATTCCTGCAGCAGAAATATTTAACGCACTAAGGGAGGAAAATATTTTTGTCAGGTACTTTAACAAACCAGGAATAAATAATTATCTCCGTATCACCATAGGTACCGATGAAGAAATGAAACAATTATTAAAAGCTCTGGAGCAAATAATAAACCGAATATAGATGAAAGTATAGTAATATATGCTACTATTTATTTTCAGGTAAAAGTTAACAGATTTTTTATATAAATATTAACAGATTGAATCAAGTAATAAATGAATCAATAATTTGCTTGTATAAAATACACTAAAATATGAATAGTATAATGTAAAAAATGCTTAATAAAACCCTCAAAAAAGGAGTAAAATGTAAAATAAGAAAAGCAGTACAACTATGACATATGACAAAACGCTTTGAATTTACCAGAAATTATGTTATACTTATTAAGTAATTGTTAATAGTTTGTTACCACACGATATCAAATCTTAACAAAGTTTAATAAGTGGTTAAAGACGGTAACGTCTGAAATAAAGGACATTTTACATTTTATTTGGGCAGTATCGCAGGCAGACTTGTGATATGCAGGGGTGTTGGTATGAAAATAAGCAAATTAGTATTGTGTATGCTGACATTAATCATTTTCAGCATCGGAGCAACTTCTATAAAAACTTATGCAGCAGAAACCGTTGCTGCTAAAGATGATTTAAAAGCGGCTAAAAAGGTAAAAACACAGGTAAAAAAAGAAAAAAAATATACTGACTCAGAGTTACGTTTATTATCCTGTCTTATTTATTCGGAAGCAGGTTACCAGTCATATAAAGGTAAATTAGCAGTGGCTAATGTAGTTTTAAACCGTGTGAAAAGTGATATATTCTCCCATGCAAACACAGTGAAAGAAGTAATCTACGATTCAAAATGGGGAGTACAGTTCAGTGTGATCATAAAAGATGATAAAGGAACAAGCCCCTTAGGTAAAGCTTTAGATTTATACGATTCAAAGAAATATCAAAATGAGTCCGAGAAGAATAATATGGAAGAGTCTATTAAAGCAGCAAAAGCTGCTTTAGAGGGTGAAAATAATATTGGGGATTACTTGTATTTCAGTGGTGACAGCAGCCGCCTGGAAGAAAAATACCCTGATCATATTATTCTGGGCGAACATATTTTTTATAATAATTAATTAAATTTCATTGCCTTTCCAAAAATAATCTGAAAGGGCATTTCTTCTGTTTTTTTATCAATATTTCATAGTATTTTTGCCCCACGGGATAGAATTAACAGATAGAAATGTATAACAGGCTGCATTTTGTATTATATTTCATATTAACAATATATTGTTTACTTACTTTGACTAATAAATACAATTGTGGTATTATATAGTTTATGAAAATATACTGCTTTAAGGAGGAACTGCCATGGATAAGGAAGGCATTGGGCTAGATATTAATTCAAATACAAAGAATGATACGGATTTGCAGTCGGATAAAGAATCCACTTCTAAAAATTTTATAGAGCAAATGATTGAAAAGGACTTAAAAGAGGGGAATTGCACCACTGTTATGACCAGATTCCCACCGGAGCCTAACGGATATCTTCATATTGGACATGCTAAATCTATTTTACTTAATTACGGATTAGCGAAAAAATATGGCGGTAAATTTAATTTAAGATTTGATGATACCAATCCAACCAAAGAGAAAACAGAGTTTGTAGAATCTATTATTGCCGATGTTAAATGGATCGGCGGTGATTTTGAAGACAGATTGTTTTTCGCATCTGATTATTTTGAACAGATGTATGAGGGTGCAATCAAGCTGATAAAAAAGGGAAAAGCTTATGTGTGCGAGCTTACCCCGGATGAAATCCGAGAGTACCGTGGTACTTTAACAGAACCCGGTAAAAACAGCCCTTACAGGGATAGAACCATGGAAGAAAACCTGGTATTATTTGAGGGAATGAAAAATGGGGAATATCCGGATGGATCTAAGGTATTACGTGCTAAAATTGATATGGCTTCTCCGAATATTAATATGAGAGATCCCATCATTTACCGTATTGCAAGGATGACACACCACAATACCGGTGATAAATGGTGCATTTACCCCATGTATGACTTTGCGCATCCGATAGAAGATGCCATAGAGGGAATAACCCATTCCATTTGTACTTTGGAATTTGAAGACCACAGGCCGTTATATGATTGGGTAGTAAAAGAATTGGAATATGTGAATCCTCCCAAGCAGATTGAATTCGCTAAAATGTATTTAACCAATGTAATTACCGGTAAAAGATATATTAAGAAATTAGTGGAAGAGGGAATCGTAGACGGCTGGGATGATCCCAGATTAGTTTCCATCAGTGCCTTACGCAGAAGAGGTTTTACCCCGGAATCCATAAAGACGTTTATGGAATTATGCGGTGTATCCAAAAGCCAAAGTTCTGTTGACTACTCTATGCTTGAGTATTGTATCAGAGAAGATCTCAAATTAAAAAAATCCAGGGTAATGGCAGTATTAGACCCGGTTAAATTAGTAATAACCAACTATCCGGAAAATCAGATAGAATATGCAGATGTACCAAACAATCAGGAAAATGACGATATGGGACTTAGAAAAGTACCATTTGGCCGTGAATTGTATATTGACAGACAGGACTTTATGATTGAACCGCCAAAGAAATATTTCCGTTTATATCCGGGAAATGAAGTCCGTTTAATGCATGCTTATTTTGTTACCTGTACGGATTATATTACGGATGAAAACGGTAAGGTCACCGAAATCCACTGTACCTATGATCCTGAAACGAAAAGCGGAAGCGGTTTTACAGGACGTAAAGTAAAAGGTACAATTCATTGGGTATCTGCGCAGGCTGCAGTAAAAGCGGAAGTTCGTTTATATGAAAATATAGTGGATGAAGAAAAAGGTGTTTACAATGAAGACGGCAGCCTTAATTTGAATCCAAATTCCATTACTGTTTTAAAAGAGTGTTATATAGAACCAAGTGTTGAAGGTGCAAAAGCTTATGACAGTTATCAATTTTTAAGACATGGTTACTTCTGTGTTGATTCGAAAGATTCAAAACCGGGGCAATTGGTATTTAACAGGATTGTATCACTTAAGAGTTCCTACAAACCCGAATAAAGGAGGAAGAAGAATGGCTAATTTATTTTCAGGACTGGAAGCCTTTGGACTTGGTAAGATGTCTAATTTGGAAGTATATGGAGCAGATGATAAAAGTAATAAAAAGCCCGGTGACGGAGCGGAAGCAGAAGAAAAGAAAATAGTGGAAGCAGACTTAATATTTGATAAAAGTTACACTTGTCCGGTATGCGACAAAGAGTTTAAAGCTAAAACAGTAAAAACCGGTAAAGTGAAACTTATCTCAGCCGATACGGATCTAAGACCGAAGTATCAGCTTGTGGATTCCCTTAAATATGATGCAATTGTATGCCCGCATTGCGGATATTCTGCATTAAACCGATTTTTTAATTATATGACATCTGCCCAGGCAAAACTGATAAAGGAACAGATTTCTGCTTCTTTTAAAGGAATAAATACCGAGGGAGAAGTGCTATCTTATGATGATGCCATTGCAAGACATAAACTTGCTCTTGTTAATACGATTGTTAAAAAAAGTAAGTTAAGCGAACGTGCTTATACCTGTTTAAAAACAGCTTGGCTGCTGCGCGGGAAAGCAGAGAGTATGCAGGCAGAAAGTAACAAAACAGAGGTGAAAGCACAGGTTGAACAACTTCAGAAAGAAGAGCTTGAGTTTTTGACCAATGCTTATGATGGCTTCCTGGAGGCTTTTTCAAAAGAAATGTTCCCAATGTGTGGAATGGATGAAAATACAATGACTTATTTAGTTGCAGAATTAGCCAGAAGAGTAGGAAAATACGAAGAGTCCAGCAGATGGATATCTAAAGTACTTACAGCCAGAGATGCCAATGAAAGAATAAAAACAAAAGCAAGAGAATTAAAAGAACTGTTAAAACAGAATTAATCTGATTTGATAAGTTAAAAACCGGAAGAAACAGTCTTCGCGGGTTTTCCGACTTTACGGGCGCGGGTACAATCTTTCAAGCCAGACCCGAGGACTGCTCTCATTGCTTACACAGAAATCAGAGCCTGACCCTTTATGAAATAGGATAATTTATTCATTCAAAGGGCTGGCTCTTTCTTTATTCCTTTTGTTTGGCCAATAGGCTATCGTGTATTATGCTGTTTGTTTTAACCATAGATCTTTGGAGTGCATCTTTTGAATTTTTCCAAGGTTCATTTACATATCGATAGTCAAATTTGTCGATAAACCATTCTAAATCATCCCGGACACGTTTTATATTATCTAAATATACTGTATTTAGCGTTTTCCTGAATTCCTCTGTTTTATCGGCATTAAAGTGATTTGGAGCTTCCTGGTATAGAAGTCCGTAATGCGAAGTACAAAAACCTTTGGATTCCTTAAATTTATTACGGAATTGGTCATCATTTTGATAGAGTGAGAATATGGTATCGATATAGCGTAAAAAAGTATTATTGATTTTATTACAGATATAACAGGAGTTATCTAAGTTATCAATATATGTTTTAACGCCGGATATTTCCACTTTCCTTTTAAATAAGGAAGAAGAAGATAATTTACTGCTTCCGGATACAGATTTTTCTATATCTTTAATGGTTTTATCCATATGTGTTTTAAGCATAAGAGCCAGACCCAGCCGGTTTTGGTTTTCGTACAATTTTTCAATATGAAAACTGCAGAAACCGATTTTATCTGTTTCTGCTCTGACATCATCTTCCATATAACTTGGCCCCATCACAAAATCGATCGCATTATTTTCTAATGTTTTTTTCATAAGACAGATAGGGCACTCACTGTCTGATTGAAATGCGTCATTTACTGGTATGGTATATAACTTTTCCTTCATTTTAACACCCATTGCAAGAATTACTGATTTTATCAGTTTTTCCGCCTTTATTTTTTTCATTTATTATAGCATAGGATTTCCTGCTTAGCAATGGTTTGGAAGGTACTTGCTTTTTGGGGTTTCGGATCGGGAATTGGTTATGGAGCAAAGCTGAAATGGAAAACAAAACGAACGAAGTTAAAGTTGAAATGTAAATAAAATAATGGCTTAAGGAAAGCGGTTCAGGGCATTAAACATATGAAATTTAAGGTATGAAAATTAATAAAAAATTACATTAAATCAAGTATGATTCCATAAATTATGGGTATGTTTTAATTAGTTATTAATATATTAGCTTTTTTAATAAAAAAGTTAGAAAAAAAGAGATAAAGAGACTATAAATTAGGAAAATTAAAATTAAAGGCTGTTTCTCTTATTTTTTAAACAGAAGTAAATTTGCATAATAAAAGCAAATTTACTAATATATAGTTTATCAGTTAGCACTCAACTTAGACGAGTGCTAATAATAAGTAAGGGACTTACCCTTAGGGATGTCTTTAAACATAAGCCTTTTAATCTTAAATAATTTATTTATAAGGAGGAAAATGATATGAAGTTAGTACCATTAGGAGACAAAGTAGTTTTAAAGCAATTAGTAGCTGAAGAAACAACAAAATCTGGTATCGTTTTACCAGGTCAGGCGAAGGAAAAACCTCAGCAGGCTGAAGTAATTGCAGTTGGCCCTGGCGGTGTTGTAGATGGTAAAGAAGTTACTATGCATGTGAAAGCAGGGGATAAAGTCATTTATTCCAAATATGCCGGAACAGAAGTAAAATTAGGCGATGAAGAATTTATTGTTGTAAAACAAAACGATATTGTAGCTGTTGTGGAAGACTAAGGATCTAAAAATATCATTATAGGAGGCAATTATTATGGCAAAGGAATTAAAATACGGTGCAGAAGCCAGAGCAGCGTTAGAGTCTGGTGTTAATCAGTTAGCAAATACAGTAAAAGTTACATTAGGACCAAAAGGAAGAAATGTTGTATTAGATAAATCTTTTGGAGCTCCGTTAATTACTAATGACGGTGTTACCATTGCGAAAGAAATTGAATTGGAAGATGCATTTGAAAATATGGGTGCACAGTTAGTAAAAGAAGTTGCTACAAAAACTAATGATGTAGCAGGTGATGGAACAACTACGGCTACCGTTTTAGCTCAGGCTATGATTAATGAAGGTATGAAGAATTTAGCTGCCGGTGCTAACCCTATCATCTTAAGAAAAGGTATGCAAAAAGCAACTGATTGTGCAGTTGAAGCTATCAGCAAAATGAGTTCTACTTTAACCGGTAAAGCACAGATCGCAAGAGTAGCAGCAATCTCTGCCGGAGACGATGCTGTTGGTGAAATGGTAGCCGATGCTATGGAAAAAGTATCTAATGACGGTGTTATTACAATCGAAGAATCTAAAACTATGAAAACAGAATTGGATTTAGTAGAAGGTATGCAATTTGACAGAGGATATGTATCTGCATACATGGCAACTGATATGGATAAGATGGAAGCTAACTTAGACAATCCTTACATCCTAATAACAGATAAGAAAATCTCCAATATCCAGGAAATCCTTCCTGTATTAGAGCAGATCGTACAGACTGGTGCAAGATTATTAATCATTGCAGAAGATGTAGAAGGGGAAGCTTTAACTACATTAATTATAAATAAATTAAAAGGAACATTTACAGTAGTAGCTGTTAAAGCTCCTGGTTATGGTGACAGAAGAAAAGCTATGCTTCAGGATATCGCTATCTTAACAGGCGGTACCGTAATTTCTGATGAATTAGGATTAGATTTAAAAGAAGTTACTATGGATCAGTTAGGACGTGCAAAATCCGTTAAAGTTCAGAAAGAAAACACTATCATCGTGGACGGTGAAGGTGAGAAAAAAGAAATTAATGCAAGAATTGCACAGATCAGAGCTCAGATCGAAGAAACTACTTCTGAATTTGATAAAGAGAAATTACAGGAAAGACTTGCTAAACTTGCTGGCGGCGTAGCTGTTATCCGTGTTGGTGCTGCTACAGAGACAGAAATGAAAGAAAAGAAACTTCGTATGGAAGACGCTCTTGCAGCTACCAGAGCAGCTGTTGAAGAAGGTATTGTTGCAGGTGGTGGATCTGCTTACATTCATGCTTCCAAAGAAGTTGCCAAATTAGCAGCTGAATTAGAAGGCGATGAAAAAACAGGTGCTAATATTATACTAAAAGCGTTAGAATCTCCTTTATACTGCATCGTTGCAAATGCAGGTTTAGAGGGATCTGTTGTAACCAGCAAAGTAAAAGAACAAAAAGCCGGAATCGGATTTGATGCATTAAAAGAAGAATATGTTGATATGGTTGCTTCCGGTATTCTTGATCCTGCTAAAGTTACCAGAAGTGCACTTCAAAATGCAACCAGTGTTGCATCTACATTATTAACAACAGAATCTGTTGTAGCTAATATTAAATCCAATGAACCTGCCATGCCGGCTGGAGCAGGCGGAATGGGAATGATGTAATCCCGTTATTAAAACCAGGATAAAGAACAATTTAATTATAAAGTAGAAAAAGTTCCAAGAAATAGAAGATAATTCTTGGAACTTTTTCTATTTCTGCTGTTTTTTAGGAAAGTAAATTAATAAGTATTTATATAAACAAGCGAACTAAAATATGAAAAAGTTACATACCTATCAACTATCAATATAAGGTTGATAGGTTTTTTGCTTCGCTAAATTAAAATTTAGAAAAATATTAGAATTATTTTAAGTATAAGGCTTTATATTTAGTGGAATTTTTAGTATAATATTTCGTAGAGAGACAAGTTCTCATTAGAACGGATAAGTTTATTGGGTCTTTATTATATGAAATAGCAGGAGGTAAGATAATGAATGAATTATATGCTGAAGCAGGGGTAAAACGTAAAGAGACTGCAGGAAGTTACGCATTGCGATTTTTATTAATTATTGTTGCAGTTATTGCTTTCTTCTTAACGTTTCAGAATTCCATACTGCTTTTTGTATCAGCAATATTAATTGTAGCAATTATTTATATATTCCCAAGACTTAGCGTGGAATACGAATATGTATTTTGTGACGGACAATTAGATTTCGATAAAATCATGGGTAATGCAAAGCGTAAGACTGCTTTAAAGATTGATTTTGATCAGGTAGAAATTATGGCTCCGGAAGGTTCTCATGCTTTAGACGGTTACACACATGTAAAAACCGTAGTAAAAGATTTCAGTTCCAGAAGTAAAGAGTCAAAACCTTATGTCATTGTTTTAAGGGAAGGTGATACGGCAACCAAGATTCTATTTGAGCCTAATGAAAAAATGATTAACTGTATTAAGCTGAAAAGCCCAAGAAAAGTTGCCCAATACTAAAGTATAAATTATACCATAAGTGTAAGGGATATCTTAAATTAAAAATAATAAATATCCATATATGGAGAATGAAATAGTATTTTTTCAAAGAACTGTGCAAAATAGGAACGATTGATCGTTTCGATCGCGGTCTATTTACCGGTTTAGCAAAGATACATTTCATTCTCCTATTTTTAAACAGCCCTAAAAAAAAGTAATGCCTTTCTGTTGTTTTGGTAACAGCAATATTAATAAAGACAAACGTACTCGTGAGACGGACTTGCCCATAAAAGTGTATTTAAAGAAAAGACAAGATAATACACTTTTGTTATTGACAAGCTTTCCTTAATTGGGTATACTTTTAAAAATCAACAAAATTATTAATATATAAACGAAAAACTCGAAAACAAGCAAAATATAAAAGAAAGTGAGGATATTTAAGATGGGAACTATTATCGGTGAAGGAATTACCTTTGACGACGTCTTACTGGTACCGGCTTATTCAGAAGTAATACCGAATGAAGTTGATGTATCTACCTATTTAACGAAAACTATCAAGTTGAATATTCCAATGATGAGTGCAGGTATGGATACCGTTACTGAACACAGAATGGCAATTGCAATGGCCAGACAAGGTGGAATCGGTGTTATTCACAAGAATATGCCTATAACAAAACAGGCAGAAGAGGTAGATAAAGTAAAACGTTCAGAGAATGGAGTTATTACAGATCCATTTTATTTATCACCGGAACATACATTATATGATGCCAATGAATTAATGGCAAAATACAGAATTTCAGGAGTTCCTATTACCGAAGGCAAAAAACTGGTTGGTATTATTACAAATCGTGACTTAAAGTTTGAAACAGATTTCTCTAGGAAAATTAAAGACTGTATGACATCGGAAGGTTTAATAACTGCTGAGGAAGGTATAACCTTAGATGAGGCAAAAAAAATATTAGCTTCCGCTAGAAAAGAAAAGCTGCCCATTGTTGATAAAAAGGGTAACTTAAAAGGTCTTATAACAATAAAAGATATCGAAAAGCAGATTAAATATCCCCTTTCTGCAAAAGACTCTCAGGGACGTTTAAGATGTGCTGCTGCGGTTGGTGTAACGTCAAATATATTGGAACGTGTAGAAGCATTAGTAAATGCAAAAGTAGATGCTATTGTAGTAGACACTGCCCACGGACATTCTGCCAATGTTTTAAAAGTAGTTCAGATGGTTCATGAAACCTATCCAGAACTACAGATAATAGCCGGTAATGTAGCAACCGGTGAAGCTACGGAAGCTTTGATTAAAGCCGGTGTCAGTGCGGTTAAAGTCGGTATTGGCCCTGGATCCATTTGTACTACAAGAGTAGTTGCCGGTATTGGTGTACCACAGGTTACAGCTATTATGAATTCTTATGAGGCAGCTAAAAAATATGGTATCCCGATTATCGCTGACGGTGGAATTAAATATTCCGGAGATATGACTAAGGCGATTGCAGCAGGAGCAAATGTATGTATGATGGGAAGTATATTTGCAGGTTGTGATGAAAGTCCCGGAGAATTTGAACTATTCCAGGGAAGAAAATATAAAGTATACCGCGGTATGGGTTCTATTGCAGCAATGGAAAATGGAAGTAAGGACAGATATTTCCAGACAAATGCAAAGAAACTGGTTCCGGAAGGTGTAGAAGGCCGTGTAGCATATAAAGGTACGGTTGAAGATACGGTATTCCAGTTAATCGGCGGACTCAGATCCGGTATGGGTTACTGTGGAACTGCTACTGTAGAAGCATTAAAAGAGAACGGTCAATTTGTTAAAATATCAGCTGCTTCCCTTAAAGAAAGTCATCCTCATGACATTCATATAACCAAAGAAGCTCCGAACTATAGTGTAGAAGAATAGAAGAAGTAAATATCGGAGCTTCTTTTAGAAGCCTCCGAACTATAGTGTAGAAGAATAGAAGAAGTAAATAAAAAAGATGTATCCAATCGAAAGTTTTGGATGCATCTTTTTTCTATAACGGTAAAGTGAGAAAAGTATTTTAATTTTCTACCGCATTTTTATCAATATAAGCCATTATATCATTTTTTAGTACTTCCCAGGCATCTTCATGCTCTACATAATATAAAGGACATAATTTACCGGATACGTCATAGTGCCTGATAATATCATCCTTATCCAAACTATACTCACAGCATAACCAAGAAACCAGGGCGATTAAGGACTGATAAGTCTTATCATTGAATTTACCAGTTTCATCCGGATGGCAGCATTCAATCGAAATCGTATCATTATTACGGTCATTGGAGGCAAAGGAGATTTCATTTAAGGGAATACATTGGATAATTTCTCCCTCCAGGCCAATAACAAAATGGCTGCTGGCAGAAGTAGTTTTGTTTACTCTTAAGTTCTCAAAATAATTACGATTTGATTCAGCTCCGGTACCCGGGTTAGCAGTATAATGTATAACAATGCTGTTTACTTTATTTAACGGTGTCTGCGGCCTGGAATACTCATTGGGTGTTAGAAGCATCTCAGATATTTCCGGTTTGTTAATTACTTTGGATGGCTGGGAGAAGCCTAATGCAGTGGCTGGGTTAATATTGGCATTTTTTAAAACTGTAACCAACATCATTACTACTGTAAGGATAATTGCCATAGCCATTGTAGTTACTGTAATTAACATTAGGTATTTTTTTCTGCGTTTTTTTCGGTTATATTGTTTTTTGGTAAGCAAGTCAGATCCTGCCTTTCTATCTTAAGCATATGAAATTTGTATATTGTATTACTTTATTATTTTTTCATATATGGAGACTATTTTCAAGGAGAAAAGAATTAATCTTCATTTCGAATATCTTAATTAAATATGAAGTGATTTTAAGAATTTGGAAATCTTAAGGAAGTAAAAATAAAATATACCTTTACACATACATATTCCCATGCAGCAATAAAGTAAAAGCTATTCCTGCATGGGAATGTAAATATCAATATGATTATAAAGAAATTACCACATCCCGGTTAATAGGGGTATAGCTTCGATAGGATATACCTGCAGCATTTAACATACGTTTAGAGGCTTTTACAATGTCTGTCTCCGCATATTTATCAGATAAATAGATTATTTCTGAAATACCTTTCTGAATCAGTGCTTTCGTACATTCATTACATGGGAAAAGTGTTACATACAATTTGGCACCTTTCATATGAGTTCCGGTATAATTCAGGATTGCATTCATTTCTGCATGGCATACATAAACATATTTTGTTTCTAAGGTTGATCCTTCTCTTTCCCAAGGAAATTCATCATCAGAACAACCAATGGGCATTCCGTTATATCCAACGGAAAGAATTTTATTATCTTCGCTCACAATACAAGCACCGACGCTTGTATTTGGGTCTTTGCTGCGTTCCGCAGACAGAATTGCAATACCCATAAAATATTCATCCCATTTTAAATAATCCTGTCTTTTCATCTGTTAACTCCGCTCCTGTTCCTATATAATCCGATACCGTGTTTTTATTGTATTTACAAGTAAAACTTATTTTAATATTTTATCATATAACAATTAGAATGTAAATTATTTAAAAGGGCAGAATAATCTTGTTAGAGGATAAGTTTACAAAGACTTTACAATATAAAAATACATGTATAACAATCGGAGTATAAAATACATCTTGTAAGATAAATAAAAAACAAAAAATTCTTAGGGGGATACCCAAATATCAGGAGGAAAGAGAATGAAAAAGATAAAAAAATATTGGTTGCAGTTTTAACAATTGCTATGATAGCTGCTTTAAGCGGTTGCAGTAAACAGGGCGGAGCAACAACAGATACAACGGAACCTGCAAATGAGACAACGAACGAATCAGACGTGACAGCAACACCGGAAGCCACAGACACAGCAGAATCTACGGAAACACCAGCAGCTGAAGACTTATCCGGAACGATCACCATTACAGGTTCTACATCAGTGGAAAAACCCTTAACTGCAATGATAGATGAATTTACAGCTCTTAATCCGGATGTAACAATTAATTATACCGGAACCGGTTCTTCTGCCGGAATATCTGATACTTTAGCAGGTGCTAACGACATCGGAGCTTCCTCAAGAAGCTTAAAACCGGAAGAAGAAGTTGATGGCTTAAAAGAAGTAACCTTTGCTCATGACGGTATTGCAGTAGCAGTAAATCCTGCAAATCCTATTACAGATATCTCCACCGAAGATTTAGCGAAAATTTACAGTGGTCAGATAACTAACTGGAAAGAGGTAGGCGGTAACGATGCAGATATCATTGTTGTATCCAGAGAAGGTGCCTCAGGAACAAGATCCGCATTTGAAGAATTAATTAAATTGGAAGATGCAGGCGGTTTAGTAGAAGATGCAACAGTTGTTGAAGGTAATGGTAACGTACAGACCGCAGTAGCCGGCAATGAAAATGCAATTGGTTATGTTTCTTTCTCCTTTATCGATCAAACGGTAAAAGGACTTAACGTAAACGGTGTGGAAGGCACAGAGGAAAATGCAAAATCAGGTGAATATCCTTTATCCAGACCATTCCTCTTCATATACATGGAAGATAAAGCAACTCCAACAATTCAGGCTTTCCTTGATTTTGCATTAAGTGATGAAGGACAGGGATTTGTTGAAGAACACGGAGGCATAAGAGTAGATTAATGAAAAAAAATGCATACAAAGAAAATCAGATAAGCAAACGAAAAGAATACCCTGAGAAGGTCTTCCACGGAATATTTCTCTTAAGTGCCTTAGTAAGTGTACTCAGCGTTATCGCCATTATCGTCTTTGTGTTCTCCAAAGGATTAAAACCATTCTTTGGAGATGATGCATACAGCTTCCTTAAGTTTATAACCGGAATAAAATGGGATCCCGGCCATGATATATATGGTGTATTTTATATGATAGTCGGATCAGTATTAGCAACCCTGGGTGCAATTGTGCTCGGGGTTCCCATTGGTTTATTAACAGCTGTGTTCATTGCTGAATTAGCCCCAAAAAGATTAGTGGCACTTATTAAACCGGCTATCGAATTGTTGGCTGGTATTCCGTCCGTTATTTATGGAGCTTTCGGTTTGGGTATCATTGTACCCTTAATTAACAAAGTATCACCGACAGGACAAGGAGAGTCCTTGCTTGCCGTTATCTGTGTATTAACGATCATGGTATTACCCACCATCATTTCACTTAGTGAAGCCAGTATCAGGGCAGTTCCAAAATCATACCGGGAAGCGTCCTATGGTTTAGGTGCTTCAAAAATACAGACCATATTTAAATCCGTCGTTCCGGCAGCCCGCTCCGGCATACTTACTGCAACGGTTTTAGGTATCGGCAGGGCAATCGGCGAAACCATGGCAGTTATGATGATTGCAGGTAACAATATCGGTGGTCTTCCTACCAGTATCTGGTCAAAAATCAGGCCGTTAACCACTAACATAGCAATGGAGATGGGTTATGCGTCGGGAAGACATCAGGATATGTTATTTGCAACCGGAGTAATTCTCTTCCTGTTCATTATGGTAATTAATATTACCCTGATTAAACTAACCGGTAAACTGGGAGAACAGGGATCAAGAAATTAATTCTGAAATAGGAGCAAAATAAATGGAAAAAAGAAATTGGAATGACAGAAAACTGAAAGATGGAATTTTACAGGGGTTAATCTATTTATCTACCTTATTAACCGTTATGATTCTGGCTGTAATAATCGGTTTTATTCTATATAAAGGTCTTCCGGGTATTAATGTACGTTTCCTGACCAGGCAATGGGATGACAAAACAACCTTTGTGAATGTGGCTCAAAAAACAGGTTCAAATACGAATAATAATGCTGCATATGTTCCCTCCCTTGGTATTACATTAGCCCAGGATGGAGAAAATATCATTATTGCAAGGATAGACAGCAATTCACCGGTAAAATCAGCCGTAAACATGAAAAAACAGGCTTATGCTTTAAAAGAAAAAGATATAATAACAAAATACAGCGATGTAAAAATTGAAAAAATGACGGCAGAGAAAGCAGCAACGGCTATGAAAGACGGAACCGGAACGGTTCGTATCAAAGTTATAAGGCCGGGCGGGGGTATCGTTCCCATGCTGGTTTCCACCATATATATTATTCTGTTGTCATTAGTTATCGCAGCACCGATTGGAATCAGTTCTGCCATATACCTAAATGAATATGCGAAACGGGGAAGAATTCTTAGTTTGATCCGATTTGCCATTCAGAATCTGGCAGGTATCCCTTCTATTATATACGGTTTGTTCGGTATGCTGTTATTTGTTCAAATAGCGAAAATGGAGTATTCCGTATTGGCAGGTGCATTAACATTAAGTATTTTATTACTGCCAACAATTATTTCAACTACGGAAGAAGCGTTAAAAGAAATACCAAAGGCATACCGGGAATCCTCTTTCGGGCTTGGTGCCACAAAACTGCAAACCATAAGCAGAATTATATTGCCGGGTGCTCTGCCGGGTATTCTGGTTGCTATTATTTTAAGTATAGGAAGAATTGTGGGGGAATCGGCTGCATTAATCTGGACGGCAGGTACAGTTGCACAGATTCCGGGGGCTCTTGTGGGTGGTGAGGCCAGTGCGGCAACCCTCACAACCAAAATGTACTGGCTAATAAAAGAAACGGCAGATTTGTCCACCGCCAGTTCCATAGCAGTTGTATTACTGGCTTTAATAATTGCATTGAATATTGCTTCCAAAATGATTACCAGGGTCTTCTTAAAGAAAAGAGGAACGAATTAAATTGGAATTAACAGGAGGAAAAAAGGTGAATGATATAACAAAATTTTCGGTGTCGGATTTAAACTTATTTTACGGTAATTTCCAAGCCTTAAAAAATATAAATATGGATATAGCAAAAGGAAAAATTACTGCTTTTATCGGACCTTCCGGGTGTGGAAAATCTACCTTTCTTAAAACAATTAACCGAATGAATGATTTAATTGAAGGGGTAAAAATAACCGGTAATATTACCATGGATGGTGTGGACATTTATAAGGATATGGATGCAATCCAATTAAGAACCAGAGTTGGAATGGTATTCCAACAGCCAAATCCATTTCCAATGAGTATTTATGATAATGTTGCTTATGGTCCCAGAATACATGGAATCCGTAAGAAAAATGCACTGGATGAAATAGTGGAAAAATCTCTCAGACAGGCAGCTATCTGGGATGAAGTAAAAGATAAATTAAAGAAAAGTGCTCTGGCGGTTTCCGGCGGTCAGCAGCAGAGAATCTGTATTGCCAGGACTTTAGCCATCGAACCGGAAGTTATTTTAATGGATGAACCGACTTCAGCCCTGGACCCAATATCTACTTTAAAAATAGAAGATCTCGCTACGGAATTAAAAAAGTTTTATACCATAATAATTGTTACCCATAATATGCAGCAGGCAGGCAGAATTTCGGATAAAACCGCATTCTTTCTAACAGGAGAAGTGATAGAATACGGTGAAACAGAACAGATATTTAATAAACCCAGGAATAAAAAGACAGAAGATTACATTACCGGAAGATTTGGTTAATTACTACTTGAAAAATAATCAAAAAATACTTAATATGAAATTGTATAAATTATTTTACACATTAGATCATCAGTAATAGAACCGAATAAGAAGTTTCAAAATTGTTTTTTATTCAGTAAAGTCAATAGTCTTTTAAGTTAAGCGGGCCTGTGATAACAGGCAGATAGGAGCCAGTGATGAGACAAAGTTTTATTGCACAACTTGAAGAATTAAATAATAATGTAATTAAAATGGGAAGTATATTAGAATTATCAACGAATGAAATGATTCTTGCACTTAATAATACCGATGTGGACATAGCAAAAAAGATTATAACCCGTGATGATGAAATTGATTTGCTGGAACAACATATAGAAAGGGAATGTATTAACATTATAGCAAAACAGCAGCCCCTTGCCACCGATCTTAGAAAAATCACTTCAATTATGAAAATTATCACGGATATTGAAAGAATTGCTGACCAATGCTCCGACATTTCGGAATATATTATCAAACTGAGTAAATTGCCGAAAATAAACGCACCGGAATATTTGACAGAGATGATCAGTGCTATGAAAAAAATGGTGAGTGATACGATAGACAGCTTTGTAGAAGCAGATTTGGAGAAAGCCTCCAGGGTAATTCCGGCAGATGATGAGGTGGATAAGTATTTCCTTAAAATAACGGAAGAATTATCTGAAATGATGCAAAATGATCCCAAATCAGTTCCTCAATGTATTTGCTATCTTATGATTATAAAATATTTGGAAAGAATGGCAGACCATGCAACCAATATTTCTGAATGGATAACGTTCATCATTACAGGTGATTTGGCTTTGGGTTAAACATATTTAATAATAGCTTAAGCGTTGATTCAAGGAATGCTGGCCAAGTTTAGTTGAAATAAAATTTCAACAAGTATTAACGAATATCATGATTTTGTATTTGATATTCAGAAAAGAGGTTATTATGAAATCAATATTGGCGGTTGATGATGAAGAACACATTCTGGAACTACTTGCCTATAATCTGGAGCGTGATGGATATCATGTAATAAAAGCAGAAACCGGAGAAGATGCACTGGATATATTGGAGAAAGAAAAAGTTGATATTGTTTTGTTAGATTGGATGCTTCCCGGAATTGACGGTATAGAAGTATTAAGAAGAATCAGAGCCAATAAGGTACTTCGTACCTTACCGGTTATTTTCCTGACCGCAAAAGGAGATGAAATCAGTAAGGTGGTAGGACTTGAGGTCGGATCGGATGATTATTTGGTGAAACCCTTTGGAGTTCATGAACTATTAGCAAGAATTAAAGCCGTATTAAGAAGAAGCGAAAGTAATTTTGACATAGAAGAAGCAGAAAAAGAAGAGAAGATAGTCATTGATTACCTGGAAATAAACCGTGCCAGAAGAACCGTCACCGTGAAAGGTGTACCGGTGGAGTTATCCTTTAAAGAATTTGAATTATTGTATCTGCTTGCTAAAAACCGGGGTATCGTTTTTACCAGGGATAATCTTTTGGAAAAAGTATGGGGATATGATTACATTGGAGAAACCAGAACCGTAGATGTTCATGTTAGTAATCTGAGAAAAAAAATAGAACAGGATGAAAGTCATCCCATCTATATTAAAACGGTAAGAGGAATGGGGTATAAATTTGCATAAGGGAGGTTTTTACTATGCATAAAAAGTTAATCATAAGTTATTTGACAATAATCTTACTTGCCATCGGTATCTCCACAGGTATTTTCTGGAGCAAAGGTTATCGGTTTATCTATACGCAGAGTCAGAACTATTATTTAACTCAGGCTAAATTAATGGCAGATATCTTTTCGGATGAAGATTTTAAAAATATTCAGGATTATGAGACCTTTGTAAACAAATATGCAGATAAATATAAGGTGAGAATTACTATAATTGATCGGAATGGCGAGGTTTATGCTGATTCCGATACAAGCCAGCCGTTAGAGAACCACAAAAACCGCGAAGAAGTAAAAAAGGCGTTAAATGGAGAGAGTGTAACAGTAAACCGTTATTCAAAGACGATGGGACAGCAGTATTCCTACAGCGCAGTGCCGGTTAAAACCGATGATCTGGATGGAGTACTAAGAGTATCTTTGCCGTTATCAGAGCTCAATGCCTTAAACGGACATATGTTTTATTCCATTATATATGCCATTCTAATTTGCTTTATCATTGCTGTAGTTGCTGCAATTCTTTTTACCGGGATTTTAGCAAAACCGATTCATGAAGTTGCAAATGCAGCCGAGCGTATATCAAACGGTGATTATAATATTAAAATTTATACAAGGGATAAATCTGTGGTAGGCAAATTAGCGGAATCTTTTAATATTATGTCTAAAAACCTAAAAGGTACCATAGAGAATCTGACACAGCGTAACGCGGAATTAGAAGCGATGTTAAGCAGTATGACTGCCGGGGTCGTGGCAATTGATGATTCCAATGAAATATTATTCTTTAATAAAGCATTTTTAGAAATTGTAAATCCGACGAATCAGGAAATCCTGGGTCATTCCCTTTATAATATATTAAGAAATGCAGCCGTATTTGATGCAATTGATGAGGTCCGTGAAAAAAATATAAGCGTGGAGGAAGAGGGTACCCTGGCAAGGGAAAATCTAAGGAATATCCGTGTGACCGCTACTCCCCTAGGTTTGGATGGTGCTAAATATTTCGGTGTCTTATTAATTATTGAAGACATTACTAAGATTAAGAAACTGGAAAGTATACGTAGTGATTTTGTATCCAACGTAACTCACGAATTAAAAACGCCCCTTACCTCTATACGCGGGTTTATCGATACTTTAAAAGGCGGGGCAATTAAAGAGGAAGCTGTTGCAAACCGTTTTCTTGATATTATTGATATAGAAGCAGAACGTTTATTCAGTTTAATTCAAGATATTCTTCTTTTATCAGAAATTGAATCGAAAAGAGAATACGAAACCATACCCTTAGATATGAATGAATGTATTAATTCCGTAATAGAACTTTTAGAATCGAAAGTATCGGATAAGGTGAAGGTTATTTTTGAACCCGAACCTTATTTAAAACCTTTTCTCTGCAACCCTGACCGTATGAAGCAATTATTAATTAACCTGCTGGACAATGCAATGAAATATACGGAGGAAGGCAGTATTACCATAAGCTGTAAGGAAGAAGACAATAAATTAATTTTACAGATTAAAGACACGGGAATCGGTATCGGAAAAGAACATTTGTCCCGTATATTTGAACGGTTTTACCGCGTGGATAAAGGCCGTTCCCGGAAGCAGGGAGGGACCGGTCTGGGCTTGTCTATCGTTAAGCATATAGTAGAACTTTATAGCGGGAATATTCAGGTGGATAGTAAACCGGGAGAGGGTACGGAATTTAAGATAAGTTTACCTTATAATGGCAATATGAAATAAGGTTGCTGCATAATTCATAAATTAACTATCTAGGAAATATGGCATTCAGGTAATTGCAAGATAAAATTGCTATTTTTTATATAACGTTTTAATTCCTACAATTTCAGAGCTGAATCTTGCCCTATAGGCAACTGAAGCTCTGAATTCGTAGGAATTGTATGGTATAGAAATCAATATAGTTTTGCGATTACCTAATTTTAATAATACCTATTATTATTCGTGAAATCATAACTAAAGCGGCCTCTTCTTTTTCTTCTGGAGAACAGAAACAGAATCAGACTGCCCAGTACTACAAAAGCTATAATTACAATCAGCGCATGTAAGAAAAAAGTATCCGGCAATATGGTTATAATCGGATCCGTAGCAGGATCAAATAACCAATAGTTATTTCGGAAGAATATTTTATGGAATATAATAAAAGCCTGATCAAAATTAATTGCACAACCTATTGCCACTATGGCAGGAATAACAAGAACCGTGATGGAAGATACCATCAGGTAACTGAAATCCTTTTTCTTTCTTTTATAAACGATAATAATGAGCGCTGCAATTAAAGTTACGATACCAATGTAATAGAAGGATACAAAGATATTTTTAACTTCAGAAAAATGTTTAAGCCCGGAGGGAGATGCAGGCAGGGTTGGAAACTTAAGGTCTCCTTTATAGAAAGGAGAATTATAATCAATAAGAGCATCATAGTTTTCAAGAATAACATCTCTGCTGATCCCGGATGATGCTTCAATATTTAAATTGGATATATCCATATAATAAATAAACCTGAAATTAACGGCAGCTATAACTCCGATGGATATGAACAGTAAAGTAAATACTAATCCTATTAGAATATCTGTAAATTTAAACCTTTTCATAAAAGACTCCTTATTTTAAGTACTGTTAGTTGCCATATTACACTAGTGTAACCAATAATTATAATAATCATTATATATCATAACACATATTTATTCAATTCATGATTTTTCAAGGTTGATTAAATAGTAACAGTTCCTCAAGCTGAACTGTAACATTAAATATACCGGACATTTGGAGTCATCCAATATATCCATTGGCTTAAATTATAAGCTGGATTTATGGGTTTTTATTAACATAAATGAAGAATTAGAAGCGTAAAGGGGATTGTAATTTAAAATAATATATAGTAAACTATCATTAGAATTTGTATGACTGGCGGAAAGTGGGAATTAACCCACGGGGAGTACAAAATAATAAAAACAGCCGACCGCCTGGGCAGCCTAAAGTAACCTTATATATTTAGATATATATGGGATCAGCTGGGTTACCCGGGCGTTTTTTTTAACTTATTTTGAGAATCGGAATAATTTAAACCATATCAGAAAACCCATTCTCAGAAGAAACCCATGATTTATAAGGAGGTTAACATGAGAGCATTAATTAGTGTATCGGACAAAACTGGAATCGTTGAATTTGCAAAGGAATTGGTATTACTTGGTATCGAAATCATTTCCACAGGAGGCACTTATAACAAGTTAAAGGAAGCCGGAGTAGCTGCCATAGAAATATCCGAATTAACCGGTTTCCCCGAATGTCTTGATGGAAGGGTAAAAACCCTGCACCCAATTGTTCACGCAGGTCTGCTTGCCATGAGAAGTAAACCGGACCATATGAAACAATTAAAAGATTTAAATATAGAAACCATTGATATGGTTGTGGTTAATTTATATCCCTTTAAGGCAACTATATTAAAAGAAAATGTAACCAGAGAAGAAGCGGTTGAAAATATTGATATCGGCGGTCCTACCATGCTTCGCTCCGCAGCAAAAAACTATCAGGATGTTACGGTCATTGTTGATCCGGATGATTATAAAGAAGTATTAGAGCAGTTAAAAGTAAAAGGAGAAGTCTCCCTGGACACCAAATTTTATCTGATGCAGAAAGTATTTATGCATACATCTAATTATGATACCATGATTGCTGATTATTTAAAAAATCAAAGAAATGACCATGAACTTCCTGATACCCTGACCTTAACCTATGAAAAAGTGCAGGATATGAGGTATGGTGAAAATCCTCATCAAAAAGCTGCATTTTACAGGGAAATCGGTAAGAAAAAAGGTTCTATCACGGACGCAGTACAATTAAATGGGAAAGAATTGTCTTTTAATAATATTAATGATACCAATGGTGCTCTGGAATTATTGAAAGAATTCACAGAACCTACGGTAGTTGCCTGCAAGCATGGTAATCCCTGCGGTGTCGGCAGTGCGGATAATATATTAGATGCCTGGACGAAAGCCTTTGAAGCAGATAAAGTATCCATCTATGGCGGTATCGTGGTAATTAACAGAGAGGTTACCTTAGAGTTAGCCGAAGAAATGAAAAAAGTCTTTCTGGAAGTAATTGTGGCTCCCGCTTATGACAAAGCTGCCCTTGAATTATTACAGACTAAGAAAAACGTCAGAGTACTGGAATTACGAGATATTGATGTTCCGCAGGAGGAACATGCCTATGATTTAAAGAAAGTTAACGGAGGTTTAATCGTTCAGACGATTGACAGTAAATTATTAATAGAAGAGGAATTAAAAGTAGTAACCGACCGTAAACCAACCGATAAAGAAATGGAAGATATGTTATTTGCCTGGAGAGTGGTTAAATTTGTAAAATCTAACGGTATTGCCCTTGCAAAAGATAAGCAAACAGTGGGAATCGGGCCGGGTCAGGTTAACCGTGTATGGTCTACAAAACAGTGTATTGAGCATGCTGCAGAATTAATTAATGAAGATGCAACGAAAGGTGCAGTATTGGCATCGGATGCATATTTTCCTTTTGATGACAGTGTGGAAGCAGCACACCAGGCTGGCATCACAGCCATTATCCAACCCGGCGGCTCCATCCGTGATGAGGATTCCATTAAAAAATGTAACGAATACGGCATTGCAATGGTATTCACCGGAATGAGACATTTTAAACATTAATGATACAAAAAGAGTCTGGCTTACCGGACTCTGGCTCTGAGCCGTTGCAGTGACTAATTACTTTAGATTGTCATGCGCATTTACCAAGAATAAAAAGACAAAAAAGAGGATGTCTGGCATATGCCTTAAGACATCCTCTTTTCGTTATAACCTTTACGTATAAATCCATATATATGATTAATTAATTTAAATTCATTAACATGTTTATTATTTATTACGTATAGCTCTTGATTATAACTTACTTCTTAAGCTTAATTAAAGCTTTGTTACATTAGCAGCCTGAGGTCCTTTTTCTCCGTTAACAACTTCGAATTGAACTTCCTGTCCTTCTTCCAGAACTTTGAAGCCATCCATATTGAGTGCTGAGAAATGCACGAATACATCGTTGCCCTCTTCGTCTGATAGGAAACCAAACCCCTTTTTAGCATTAAACCATTTTACTGTACCCTTCTTCATAAATTGCCTCCTAGTGCTTTTAAAAAATTGAATTATGTTAAATACCATTATTAGTAATGATAGACTTAATTTACCACAAAAGGTATTAAATGTCAATCTTTGGAGCAAATACAAATGCCCAAATTTACTGATATTTTTTGGTATAAATGTCTTATTTCATAACAAATAGTTCCATATCAGGATCTTATTTTTAATGAAATTTTAATTTGCATGTAAGGCTGGTTTAATCTGGGAGACATATGATAGATATAAGTAAGAAAATAGGTAATTGCGAAACTCACATATTGTATCTATATACCATGCAATTAATACAATTTCAGAGCTGAATTTTGCCCATAGGGCAGCTGAAGCTCTGAAATTCGTATCAATTGTACGGTATATTCAAAAAACTATATAGTTTCGCAATTGCCTATAAGTAAGAAAGAAATGAAAGGAGAGAACGTAATGTTGTTAGCTTTTCAGGTATGTTTCTTTACAAGTATTGGTTTAATTATTATTTCCTTTTTGCTGGGAAGTATTTTTGATATTATCGGTTTGGATGGATTCGATCTGGACTTTCATTTATTTGGGAATACCTTGTTAATACCGGCCAGCCCAATATTACTGGAAGCCTTTTTTTTGGTTTTTGGCGGGATTGGGTGGATATTGCTAGATATTAATTTAAATTTCCCCAAATTCGTTATTCTCTTGTTATCATGTATTGCCGGTATATTTGTAAGTCTTTCGGTGCATAAATTAGTGCTTGCACCGTTAAAAAAAGCACAAAATACCAGTGCTCCTAACATAGAAGATTTAGTGGGATTAAAAGCAACTGTGACAGAATCCATTTATTCCGATGGATTTGGTGAAATAAGATATGTTATTAATGGAAACAGTTTTACCTCACCTGCTAAATCAACCAACGGAGGTCAGATTAAAGCAGGAAAAGATGTTGCAATCTGTTGGATAGAAGACTATGTATTTTACGTAGCCAGTTTGGATGATATCGGTACGCAGATTTAAATCTCGTAGGATATAAATAAATTTTAGGAGGAAGTATTATGGAAGCAATATTTATTGCCGGTTTTATCGCCGGAGGAATCATCTTAATATTATTGCTGATTACGGCAATGTGGAAAAGGGTTCCCCAGGATAAAGCTGTTGTGGTAACCGGTCTTAAGAAGAGAGTCATATCCGGCGGCGGTGGTTTTGTAATACCGTTATTGGAGCGTTCGGATAAGATCTCATTAGAAAACATGAAGATTGAGATAAGGACCGAGGGAGCAAGGACGGAACAGGGTGTTGATATCCGAGCCGACGGTGTTGCTGTTATTAAGGTAAAAAGCGATAAGGAGAGTATTTTAAGTGCCGTAGAGCAGTTTAATACGGGTAAAGAGCAGCAGACGATTGAAATTATTAAAGATACTGCAAAAGACGTCTTAGAGGGTAAATTACGAGAGATTATATCCAAAATGACTGTGGAAGAGATATATAAAGACCGTGAGAAATTTGCATCCCAGGTACAGGAGGTAGCAGCAGTAGGGTTAGCAAGTATGGGTCTGGAATTAAAAGCTTTCACGATTCGAGACATATCCGATAAAAACGGGTATTTGGAAGCTTTGGGTGTGCCTAGAATTGCAGAGGTAAAAAAGAATGCGGCGATTGCAGAAGCCGAAGCTTTAAGAGAAACAAAAATTAAGGTATCCGAAGCAGAAAGACTTGGTGAAGAAGCTAAAATCGTGGCAGGAACCCATGTTGCGGAAGCGAATAAAGAAAAAGAATTAAAAATCCAGGCCTACCGTGAAGAGCAGGAAACAGCTAAGGCTAGAGCAGACGCCGCTTATGAAATAGAGAAAAATAAAGTTACAAAAGAAGTTACGGAAACTGCTATGCTGGTAGAATTAACGAAAAAGGAAAAAGAAACGGAGATTCAGGAAAAAGAGGCATACAGACGGGAAAAAGAACTCCTTGCAACGGTAAATAAGCAGGCAGATGCGGATATGTATAAAATAAGCAAGCAGGCAGATGCCCGGAAATATTCCGAATTAAAAGAGGCCGAAGCTTACAGTATGGCAATTAAAGTAAAAGCGGAAGCAGAAGCGGAGGCAATACGAATTAAAGGTGAAGCGGAAGCGAAAGCAATTCTTGCAAAGGGTAGTGCGGAAGCGGAAACCATGGAGAAAAAGGCGGAAGCATACAAACAGTATAATAATGCAGCCGTAACTCAGATGATAATCGAAAAACTGCCGGAAATCGCTACAGCTATTGCAGAACCATTATCAAAGACAGAAAAGATAGTAATTATTGATAATGGGGGAGGGACGGACGGTTCCTTAAAAGGTGCGGCTAAAGTTTCCGGATATGTAACGGATATTGTCGGTAAACTTCCGGAAACCATCGAAGCACTGACCGGATTTAATTTCATGGATGCAATTAAATCAAAATACATGAAACAGCCGGCTTACGGGGATGAAAGCGATACAGGAGGTATTGTTCTTAAGGGAGCTTTAGAGAGTGCAAATGTGGATATATTAGAAAACGTGCAGGAAAATATACAGGAAAATACTATACAAGAAGATACACAAGAAAATAAACAAGAGGATATAACAGGGACAAAAGGTAGTATCGGTTTTGCCGGATTCGAAATCGAAAGTTAAAAGCTATAAAAGGATAAGAGGAAAAGTATAATAAGAGAAGAAATTCAAGGAACTGAAAAAATTATAAAGACTACCAGAATATTATTTGGCAGTCTTTATAAATCCCTGATTAATTTGCAATACCTGTATCAACATCTTCTTCTACTACTGTTACTTTACACATATCATATTTACCGTTACCGATTGAAGCAAATATATACGTGGAACCAGCTTTTTTAGCTGTAATTCTGCCTCCAGCACTAACACTGGCTACTTCCGGGTTATTGCTTGAGAATTTTGCTTCTTCCACAGTATTATTTGGTTTTAAAATTGCAGTTAAGGAAGTTTTACTTCCAACTGTCATGGTAACTTCAGATTTGGTCAATATAACGCTGATTGCCGGAGGACCTACCGTTACTTCACATTCTAATGTAGCAATAGTTTTTAGGCCGTCCTTGACAGTTACGGTAATGATTGCCTTTCCGAAATCTACAGCAGTAATAGTACCCTTATCATCTACAGTAGCGATGGAAGCAGAATCGGATTTGTATGATACCTTATGGCTGTCCAAAATATTATATATTTTCAGAGCATATGTGGTATCTTTTACAATTGATTTACTGCTTACATTGAGCTTAATTGCATTTTGATCCTCATCAACCGTGGATGCTTTCGCAATTATACTATTACCGGCAATAGGAACTGGTATGATTACAGTGAAGAATAAATACAAGCCCAGTGCCAACAGACACTTTTTAAATAAAAATTGTTTCATGGCTTTGTCCTCCAAAATTTCATTCTTCCCCAGGTTGTTTGCAAATGCAAACATAATAGTAAAAAAAGAATTTTTCACACTCACCTATCATAAAATTACTATAATACTAGTTTTTGTCAGAAACGTGGCAAAATCTTAAAAAAAACTTAAGAATTAAAGGAGAATTTTAATATATATTGTTCCATTTACTCTTGTTTTTAACCAGACTTATAGGCTATAATATTTAAGAATACAAAAATATACAAAACTTAATTGTAATATTATAAATATTTAAAATGTTTTAAATTAATCGGAGGAAAACACCATGCAATATATTTTAATTGCCGATGACAATCATGATATCACTGATGTATTATCTACCTATTCCAAAAAAGAAGGATTAGAGCCAATCATTGCTTATGACGGGGAAGAAGCATTTCGTTTATTCGAACATTATAATCCGGCTGCCGTGTTACTTGATGTTATGATGCCAAAAGAAGATGGTTACGAGGTATGCCGTAAGATTCGGGCAAAATCAAATGTGCCGGTTATTTTAATTACAGCCAGGGGAGAAGATTTTGAGCGAATTATGGGACTGGATATAGGAGCAGACGATTATATTGTAAAACCATTCAGTCCAAGTGAAGTAATGGCCCGTATCAGGGCGGTTCTCAGGAGAATGACCCGGACAGAAAAAGATTTAAAGTCCGGTAATATAATAAGCTTATGTGATATGATAATTAATTTAGATGAATATACCTTACATATAAACGGTAAAAAAATGTCATTAACCAAAAAAGAGATTGAGACCATGTGGACTTTAGCAAAAAATCCGAACAAAGTTTTTACCAGGGATAATTTATTAGACAGTTTGTGGGGTTTTGATTATTTTGGTGACAGCCGTACAGTAGATTCACATATTAAACGCCTCAGGGCAAAATTAGATGCAGTGGAACATCCTGACTGGAATATTAAGACAATCTGGGGTGTTGGCTATAAATTCGAGATTGCTGAGTAAATAATAATCAGAAAGGGAGTTTGGGATTGCTGTAAAACAGCACAAAATCTGTGTATTGTTATCATACACAAGATTTTGCATACCCCCCCTTTTTATTTTGGATACAGAATATCACATCAAGTGTTGTGGAATGTCATAGGTGTAAAATGGATAAGAAGAATAAGGTCAGGTCAAGAAGCCGGCTCTTTTTAAAAGTGTACATAAATTATGCAATTATGTTAACGGTATTAGCCGTGTTGGTTGGTCTTATATTTATGAATTTATATAAGACGAAAACCATGGATAATTATAAATACAAGCTGCAAAACCAGGCTACCAGCATAGCAGGACAATTATCTGAATTTATTATAAATGGCGAAGAGGATAATTATATAGAAGATTTGGATACATTAGGAAAATTGGATCCGGATACTCCGGATATCTGGACAATATCCAATCCCAATGCGGTTCACCCCTGAACAAAAACCTTGAAAATGTAGATTTAGATGATGTAAAACTATCACAGGATTGTATCGATGTCATAGAATCCGCATTCCATAATCAGGTCATGTATGCCAACGGATATTATGAAGAGTTAGGCGGTGAATCTGCCATACTTGGTATGCCGGTTACTATTAATGGAGAAATTGTTGGGGCTATCTTCCTCCGCTCTGAGATAAAGGATCAGGAAGAAATTATACGAAGCAGTATGTATTTGATTTTCTTAAGTGTTGGAGTTGCTCTTTTTATATCCTTTATCATTGCGATTGTTTTTGCAAAAGGCCTCTCAACCCCCATATCTAAAATGAGAAATACGGCACTAGAATTAGCAGACGGTAAATATGACAGCAAGACAAATATTAAACGGAAAGATGAAATCGGAGATTTAGCCAGAACCATTGATATTCTGGCTGAGGAATTAAAAGAAAATGAAATTGAGCGCCAGAACAGGGAACAGGCCCGAATCGATTTCTTTGCCAATGTATCCCATGAACTCAGAACCCCTATAACCGTTATCAGGGCTTATACGGAAACCCTGGTGGACGGGGTTATTACGGATGAGGAAAAGGTAAAGCAATACTATTTAAGAATGCTGTCTGAATGTAAAGGTATGGAGCGGTTAGTTGGAGATCTGCTGTTATTATCTAAAATGCAAAATCCTGATTTTGTTGTTGAAAAAGAACCTGTTAACATACTACAGGTTTTCGATGAACTAATTCGAAGCATACACGCCATCAGTGAAGAAAAAAATATTCAAACAGAAATTGTTAAGGATCAACCGTTTTATATGATGATGGGTGATTATGACCGTCTAAGACAGATGTTTCTTATCATTTTAGATAATGCCATTAAGTTTTCAAATGAAAATTCTACCATACACATAAAATTATCTAAGTTGGACAAACTAAAAATATCAATAAGAGATGAGGGCATTGGAATTTCGAAAGAAGATTTACCAAGTATATTCGACAAATTTTACAAATCAAAATTAAAACAAATGAACAAGGTTCCGGCCTTGGACTTGCAATAGCCAGACAAATAGCAACAAAACACGGTGGCAATATAGAAGTTTCCAGTACCTTGGGTATCGGCACGGAATTTGTTTTTACTTTCCAATGCTTGGAAGAATATGTAGAAGAGTTAAACATTTAGGACTAATTATGTCACAAAAAACTTGAAAAATTCGTTATGGTAATGTATAATAAAGTCACAAGAAGTTCCTGGGATGTACGACACTCCTGTTATTTTGAACCTACATGATATAATAAGGGATTCCTACATCCGTAAGATTATGTCAGGCCACCATTTGCAGTGGAAGACAGAGGCTTATGTGCGGAAACCCACCTAGCTTGGGCTAGGAGTCAAAATACAGGAAACGGCGTTTCGGGTACATGAACAAAAGATGAAGGGCAGCTTTAGCTGCCTTTTTTTACATGAGGTGAATGACCTACAAGTATTATTAATATCCTTAATAAAGTGTTGTAAAAAGCGCAGATGGGAGTTTACATGAATCACGGATTTGTTAAAGTTGCAGCCGCAACGCCTAAGATACAGGTTGCGGGGTGCAAATACAATGCAGACAGAATAATTGAGATCATTGAGAAAGCAGAAAATAATCAAGTGAAAGTGCTGGTATTTCCTGAATTATGCCTTACCGGATATACTTGCGGTGAGTTGTTTTTACAGGATACTTTATTAAATAGTGCATTGGAACAACTTGGCAGGATAGTAGAATTTACTCTTGGAAAGGATGTTTTGGTTACTCTTGGAGTACCTGTATGTACGGAAGGAAAATTATATAATACGGCTGCAATGATACAGAATGGGCAGTTATTGGGACTGGTTCCAAAGAAAAATCTGCCGAATTATTCTGAATTTTATGAAGCAAGATATTTTAATCCAGGCCATGAGAAAACCGAAGTTATTTTGGTTAATGGAAAAAAGGTACCTATGGGTACTAATTTACTGTTTCGCTGTGCTAATTTACCATCCTTAACCATTGGTATTGAAATTTGCGAGGATTTATGGGTTCCGGAACCTCCAAGTGTCAGACATGCCATGGCAGGAGCAACGGTTATTTTGAATCTTTCCGCCAGTGATGAAACGACCGGTAAAGATAGATACCGGTTTGATTTGATTAAAATGCAATCCGCCAGATTAGTCTGCGGTTATATATATGCTGATGCCGGAGAAGGGGAATCTACAACGGATTTAGTATTTGCCGGGCATAACCTGATTGCGGAGAATGGAAATATATTAAAACAATCGAAACGGTTTGAGAATGAATTTATTTTTTCTGAGCTGGATGTACAGAAGTTAATGAATGAAAGAAGAAGAATGACTACTTTTACGCACACATCCTTTCAGGAATATGAAATTATAGAATTTAGGTACCGGTTAAGTGATCCTTTACCGGAAACAAAATTAACACGATTTATTGATAGAGCACCTTTTGTACCTGGTGTAAAAGAAGACCGGGACAGAAGATGTGAGGAAATTATTCATATACAGGCTTACGGTTTAAAGAAAAGATTAGAGCATACCTGCGCTAAAAATGCTGTAATCGCTATATCCGGCGGCTTGGATTCTACACTTGCACTGTTAGTTACCTGTAAGGCCTTTGATCTGCTGCAGTTAGACAGAAAAGGAATTATTACGGTAACCATGCCTTGTTTTGGAACAACAGACCGCACTTATCAAAATGCTCTTTCCTTAGCAGAGCATCTTGGAACTACCTTAATGGAGATACCAATACAGGAAGCAGTATTACTTCATTTTAAAGACATTGGTCAGGACAAGGATAAGCACGATATTACTTATGAGAATTCCCAGGCCAGGGAAAGAACACAGATAATAATGGATTTAGCCAATAAATATAACGGTTTTGTAATTGGAACAGGAGATATGTCAGAGCTTGCACTTGGCTGGGCTACCTATAACGGAGACCATATGTCCATGTATGGTGTGAATTCTTCCGTGCCAAAGACATTAGTGCGTTATTTAGTTTCTTATTTTGCAGAAACAGCAGAAGAGGAGAGTTTAAAAGACGTTCTGTTTGATATTTTGGATACTCCTGTCAGCCCGGAACTATTACCACCGGTAGAAGGCTTAATATCACAAAAGACGGAAGATATTGTAGGGCCTTATGAATTACATGATTTTTACATGTATTATATCTTAAGATTCGGTTTCACACCATCCAAAATATACCGCTTAGCCGTTATAGCATTTGATGGGATTTATGATAAGGAAGTAATTTTAAAATGGCTGAAAGTATTTTACCGTCGTTTCTTTTCACAGCAGTTTAAGAGATCCTGTCTGCCGGATGGACCTAAGGTCGGATCCGTTGCAGTATCTCCCAGAGGAGATCTTCGAATGCCAAGTGATGCCAGTGCTGCTTTGTGGCTTGAGGACCTTAACAATATAAAGTAAATTATTTTACTAACTAAATAAGAAAAATACAGGGGGATAAAAATGGCTTTAAGAATTATTACAGATTCTGCTTCTGATGTACCGAAATGGTTAGTGGAGAAATATAAACTTCATGTTATACCCACGCCGGTTGTAATTAATGAAAAAGATTACTTTGACGGGGAAACCATTATGCCGGAAGAATTTTATGATATTCTGCGGGCAGGGACTGAGGTAAAGACTTACCATATCAATTCTTTTATGTTCCATAAAAATTTTGAACCTTATGCCATAAATAAGGATGAGGTAATTTATATCTGTTTTTCTACCGGTATAGCAGGAACTTTTAATGCTGCTAATTTGGCTAAAACAGAACTTTTGGAAGAATACCCTGATTTTGATCTTACTATTATAGACTCCAAATGTGCTTCCCTTGGATTTGGAATTGTAGTGGAAAAAGCATTACAGATGGTGCAACGGGGGTTCCTAAAAAGGTAATTATTGAAGCAATCCGTTTTTATTGCGATAATATGGAGCATATTTTTACGGTTGAAACGCTGGATTACCTCTATAAAGGCGGAAGGTTGAGCAGAACTTCAGCTATAGCGGGCGGACTTCTTGATATTAAGCCTATTATAGAAGTAGATAATAACGGAGCATTAGTTGCTATAGAAAAGGTAAGAGGGCGTATACGCTCCCTTAAAAGGTTAGTTGATATTGTAGGAGAACGGGGTGTGGATCTTACGAGTCAGACCATAGGACTTGTTCATGGTGACGATATAGAAACAATGAATATGGTAAAAAATATGCTGATTGAAAAATACGGCTGCAGAACTTTTTTAGAGAGTTATGTAGGTTGTGCAATTGGAGCGCATACCGGCCCCGGGATAATCGGAATAATCTTTTTAAGTGAAAAATCACCATATTTAATTTAAAAAAATAAAAATTCCTATAACAGATGAATTGCGGAAAAGCACTGTATTTTATCAAAGGCTTGAAATCTGTCTCTGATAAGTTGTATAATACATAGAAAATTAGCCTCCCCATATCTTGAAATAAACTATGTTAGGGAGGCTATTGTTTTATGTAAGTATTACGAATATGATATGATCTTAGATACTGGCCGGTATAAATCAATGTAGTTACTTATCCTTTAAATCAGGTGAAGCTTTTGCCAGAGCAGCTTTAATCGCATCCAGTAATAAAGTCTGAGTGTATTTACTGTCCTCAGAAACTTCGATTGAGTTTATATCAACTCCGTCTACTAATTGTTCTGAAATATCATTTAATGATGGTTCAACTAATGGAAACATTGTAGTAATGGAGTCGTCGATGTTAACGATACGAACAGAATTAATATGGTCTTTATCCAAAACTACTTCCAAATTCAACGCGGCGTCATTCAGAACCAATGTTGAATTATATACTCCGGGTGTATATTGGGTTCCTGACATAGTTGCTGTAGTATCTTCTTTTTTGTTCAAAAACATAATTACTAAAAGGATAATCAGCAGTATACCCAGGCCTGCAAATAGTGCCGTATATATAATTTCTTTTAAGTGAATAACAACAATTTTTGTTTTTGACATATTTTGCACCATGCCTTTCCTGGTAGATGTTCACTTTTTTCAAAGTATAAAACATATATTAACTTTCCGTGAACGGTACCAATTTCAGTTCAACATGTGTGGTAAGGAAATTCACACATTAGCCTCCATAAGAATACTTTATATATCTTATTATGGATTTTTTAATTTTATGATTATTTAATAAATAAAAGTCCAAATAAAAAATAAACTTTTTGTTTTAATTCTTTTAGGAAGAAGAAAAATATGTTTTAACACTTCATATAAAAAGTCATTATTTTACAAAAATATTGTATTGCCTGTTATGCTTCTTGCATTAATTTATGTAAAATAGTAAAATTATTGTATCTGATAGGTTGAATTTAATTAATAGAATGGCGATATATTTGGGGGAAGAATAACCAATTATATTATGAATTGAAGGAGAGAATGCTGTGGGTGAAGATAAAGAAGGAAGGAACTGGAGTATAATCGTTAGAGATGAATATATATCCAAGAAGCATTGGCATAATGAACTTGAATTTGTATTTGTTATTTCTGGTTCTCTTTTTATTAATATTGACGATATCCTGTATGAAATAAAGGAAGGGGAAACTTTCATTATCAGCAGGGGTACCGTTCACTATTATATTGAACCGGAAGGTAAGAGTAAAGTCTGCATTGTTAAATTGCCCTTGGATTTTACTTCTGGTTTTTCCAAAGAAACAAAAGAATATTTTGTGAAATTCTATAAAGACGTTTTATTAATCAAAAAAGATCAGGTTATGCAGGACATTTTTCATGTCTTACAAGGGATTATCGGCCGTAAAAATAGTATAATACAGGAGAGTATATTAGTTTCCAAGATAATAGATATAACGGTTAATTTATCAGAATATCCTGATCTGGTAAAAAACCGGGTGATTTCTAAATCAAACAATGACTCGGAAATCATGGAGAGAATGTTAAGCTATCTGAATGAACATCTGAATGAAAAAATAACGCTGACTGAAATAGCAACACATTTGGGATTTAGTGAAAGTTATTGTTCAAAGTATATAAAGAAAAAGACGAATATGAATTTCCTGGAGTATTTAAATAATGCCAGAATATTAAGGGCGGAAGAAATTTTGAGAACAACGGATACTTCTGTCACGGAAATAGCCTATATGACCGGATTTACAAGTATACAATCCTTTAATCGTGTATTTAAAAGTCTATGTGATGTAAGTCCCTCTGAGTACAGAAAACGTTTACATGACAAAAATCATGATATATTGGATAAAAAGTGAGATGATATAATTGTAAAATTGTATATAATTACTATTGTAAGCATGTAGCGCATATAGAAATAATTACATTACTTCTTAAAAGGGAAATAATTTTAAAGAAGTACTTTCTATAGCTTGAGTGTATAAGTAAACGATTACATTATTGGACTTGGAAGGAGGATAATTTTGAAAGTGAAAAAGAAACGTGGTTTGGGTGGTAAATCTTTTGTGGGGTATTTATATTTAGCACCATGGCTGATTGGGTTATTTGGTTTGACAGCCTTTCCCATGGTGATGTCATTTTATTTTTCGCTTTGTAGATATGATATGCTTACAAAGCCGAAATTTATTGGGATTAGTAATTACTTAAATCTTTTTTCTGATCCAAAGCTGATTAAGAGTTTAGAGGTAACGGTAAAATTCGTATTTATCAGTGTACCGCTGCAATTGGCGTTTGCCTTGTTTATTGCCTTGCTCTTAAAAAGAAATCGTAAGGGGATAAGAGTATACAGGGCTATTTTTTATTTACCGTCTTTATTTGGCGGCAGTGTTGCTGTTTCAATTTTATGGAAAGAACTTTTCAACAAAGAAGGCTTATTTAATAAGTTAATAGGTATTTTCGGCATAGATGGAATTAACTGGATAGCAACCCCCAGGACTGCGCTGAATACTTTAATTGTATTAGCAATCTGGCAATTCGGTGCTTCCATGGTTATATTTTTAGCGGCCCTAAAACAGATTCCGGAAGATTATTATGAAGCTGCCAGAATTGACGGAGCAGGTAAGATCAGACAATTTTTTGGTGTTACATTACCAATCTTAACACCAATGGTATTTTTCAATATTGTAATGGCGTTTATCAACGCATTCCAAAGCTTTACTTCAGCGTATGTTATAAGCGGAGGAACAGGTGCACCACTTAATTCTACCTTGTTTTATTCTCTGTACTTGTATATGAAAGCATTTGGTCAGTTTAACATGGGATATGCCGCAGCCATGGCCTGGGTATTACTTGTTATTATTGGAGCATTTACAGGATTATTATTCCTAAGTGCGAAAAAATGGGTTTTCTATGATGAATAAGAAAGGAATAGCATATTATGAAGAAAAGTCACATTAGAGAAATATCATATCATATATTTCTAATTGTATTTGGTGTAGGTATGTTATACCCGCTGATTTGGATGCTGTTTAGTTCCTTTAAGCCAAATACTGAAATTTTTAAAGGTTTATCCTTATTACCGCAGCAATGGATTATCGATAATTATATAGAGGGTTGGAAAGGAATCTCCGGAGTAACTTATGCCAAGTTCTTTTTAAATTCTTTCTTCCTGGTAATTTGTGCAGTTATCGGTAATGTATGTTCCTGTATCTTAGCTGCTTATGCATTTGGAAAATTAAAATTCCCTCTGAAAGGTTTCTGGTTTTCCATCATGTTAGTCACATTAATGCTTCCTATGCATGTTAAATTAATTCCTCAATATATTATGTATAACTCTTTCGGCTGGGTTAATACATATTTGCCCTTAATCGTTCCGAAATACTTAGCCACCGACGGTTTCTTCATCTTTTTGATGACTCAGTTTATCAGAGCCTTGCCAAGAGAAATTGATGAAGCAGCGATTGTAGATGGCTGCGGTACCTTTAAGTTATTTGCAAGAATTGTAGTTCCTTTGTCCATACCTGCGATTATTACAACTTCTATCTTTACATTTTTATGGACCTGGAATGATTTCTTCGGTCAGATGATTTACATTAGTGATGTTAAGAAATACACGGTATCATTAGCACTAAGACAATTTATTGACACTATGGGTAACAGTTCCTGGGGCGGTTTATTTGCAATGTCCATACTGTCGCTGGTTCCGTTATTTATGATGTTTGTAATATTCCAAAACTATTTGGTAGAGGGTATTACAGCAGGCAGTGTAAAAGGCTAGTGCGCTGTTACATTCATCTTTAGTCAAACAGCACACCAACCTCCCCCATTTTAAATAGATTTCAGGCAAAAAGCCTGTCTTAAAACTTATTCCGGATTATTATTTGAGTATCAGATAATAGGTATATGTTTTGAGACAGGCTTTTTGCTTGGTGGATATCTAATTACATGATGCAAATTATGAAAAATATTGGAGTATAAAACCATACAAATAAAAAGGAGCCGCAGCTAAATTCTTTCACATAACACAGTTCTGAGAATTTACCGCAGCTCCTTTTCATATGGGTGGAACCTTAAGTAAGATGTGGGTTAACTTCAATGGTTTAGATGGTATCAATGTAGGATATTCCAAACTCATCAAGTTTTCTGGTTAAGTTAAAATCTTTCAGTTCAAGAATTGCTAATTCTGCAAGATATTGAACCTCACAACCCGGTTCCATATGACCTGCATACATTTTATCGGGTTCTGAAATCGTAAGATGAAAATGGGGTTCACCGTTAATGATAATACCTTGTGCTGAGCCTAATTCAATAGGCTTTTCAATGGTAATATATTCGTTAACGGACAATTCTTCCGTATTTGTGATAACATGCAAAGAAGCTTTTCTTAAAGAACCGATAGCAGATAAGAGTACTCCGTTTTTTATACCTAAGCGGTTTATTTCTTTTTGAACACTTTCCAGGATACATTCACCTTTTCCCAGATGCATAATCACGGTTCTGCCATAATTAGTAGTAGTGAAAGTTTTCATAATAATTACTCCTTTTATAATAAATAAGATATGCCGCTGTCAGACATCATCCATTATTAAGAGTAATCGTTTACTTATTTAGTATACCAAAAATTCAGCTACAATTCAAGTGGGTAACCTTAAAATCAGGATATTCGTATAATTGCGTTGCCATGTATCATGGTAGGGCTGAAAATATATTCCCGGTTATCAATCGTATTATCTTCAATTCTCTCCAGGATAGCTTTACCTGCAGCCAATCCGATTTTATAAGGATCATAATCTGCTACGGTAGGACGTGTCGTCATTAATTCCAGATTATCAATTCCGTTGAATCCGGCAATGGAAATCTGGTCAGGGACAGGTATTTGGAATTCCTTTAAGGCTTTTAATGCACCTAAAGTCATAGCATTATTTGTGGCTAAGACAGCAGTAGGTTCAAGGGGCAGGTTTTGCATAAATTTAATTCCCTCATATCCGGATTTTAAGGAATAGTCACCCTCATAACGGAAGGGATAGTTTTTTGTAACATCTATGCCTATTTCCTCCATTGCTTTTTGAAATCCGTTAAAACGTTCCTTGGTATTACTTAAGTTAGGAGGCCCTTCCATTAATAAAATTTTTCTATGGCCCTTATCAGTTAACTCCTTTGTTAATAAATACATACCTAGGTCATTATTACAATCTGCAAAATCTCCGTGAAAACCGGGGGTGTTCAAACGACGGTTAACTAGTACCATTGGAAGAGTTTTATTAATATGTAGAATAAAGGAATCGTTTTTACCGCATGTATTAAGAACTAATGCATCTATACTTTTCCCTAATAATAATTTCAAATACCGTTCTTCTACATCTTTATCATTACCCGTACTGCAGACTATAAGATTATAATTATTAGGTTTTATTATATCTTCTATTGCTTTTGCAATCATGATGTGGTATCCGTTAGAAATATCGGAAGTAATATAGCCGATGATACCGCTTGTGTTCATCTTCAGGCTTCTTGCTATAGAATTGGGGATATATCCAAGTTCATCCACGGCTTTAAGAACTTTCTGTTTAATATCAGATGTTACAAAGTAATTGTCATTAAGGACGCGGGATACTGTAGCTACCGATACTCCACTTCGTTCTGCCACATCTTTGATGGTTATTTTTTGTCCTGGCATTGAATGCCCCTCCTATTTCGAAAATAAATTATTTAGTAATAACGCTTAAAAAAATAGAATTTATAGATAGGTACGTCTGTGGTTAAAACTCTTCACAACGTATTAAGTTTTTTATTCAGGTAAAATCTTCATTATGTCAAACATAGGTTGACATATATGGCATTAATTGATTTAATTAAGGTTATGATAAAGCCAGGTAAACGTTTTATTATTAAAAGAACTATTTTTCTATGGTTTTATCATTGAAAAAACATGTTATTAACACTATTTTTTAAAAAAAATATTAAAAATTTTACAAAATAGTTAAAATAGCAGGGAGTTATCTTTGTAATTCAGACAAATAAAGTATAACATATATTTCTTATAAAGAAAACAGTTTATCAAAAACAATTTTATATGTGTATTTTATCCTCAAATCCAGGATTTGTGTATAAAAAGTAGTGAAAAATTAATAAATATTGAAATTTTTATTCATACTAGCCGAAGAAAACGATTACCCGACAAAATATAATGTATTTTGGTTAAAAAATGAGTAGAATAAAACTATAATTTATCTATAATTACTAATATAGCGCAGAATCAATGCGGCTAGCAGAGAATCTAAAATAACTTTCTTAGGAGGCACGGAGAATGAATAAAGAAAACGAAGAATTATTAAAACTTTTTGAGCCATTACGAGTAGCTGATGTTCGTGACGGTATGGACTGGATGGGATATCATCATTACGGTTCCATGGATTATAAGATCAGACCGTTATACAGGACAAAAGCAGTAGGTATTGCAAGAACTGCAAGATACTTACCTTATGAAGGACCGGACCCAAAGGTTATCGGCGATGAATATACCCAGTGGTCTAATTGGTATTATGGCAATGTTTGTACTTACCCTTGGTTTGAGGAAATTGAAGAAGGAGATTTTATTGCACTTGATATGTCTGGCATCGATGTTGGTTTAATGGGTTCTGAAAACGGACTAGGAGCCAAAATGAAGGGTGCAAAAGGTTTCGTAACCAACGGCGGCGGAATCAGAGATACGGACGAAGTAATTATGCAGGAAATTCCTGTATGGAGCTATTTTGTATCACAGAAAATGGACCAGGTCAGGGCTAGATTTGATGCAAAAGATGTACCGGTAGCCATAGGGGGTGTAACAGTACATCCTGGTGATGTAATTGTGGCTGACGGTGACGGTGTTATCGTAGTGCCAAGAGCCATAGCAAAAGATGTTGCGAAATATGCTCACCGCGAACTATTTAATGATAAGAATGCCAGAAGAAAAAAATATGAACAACTTGGCTGGGAATTGGATAATACAGTAATTAATGACTAATAAAAAGAGAATTATTTTTTAGGTACCTGGTAATCGTTTACAAGCTGTCAATTAAAAATTAGGAGGAGAAAAATTGTTATGAGTAGAAAAATTATAAGTTTAATATTAGTATTAGTATTAACAATCTTTACTTTCAGTGGATGCGGTTCTAAATCGAATACGGATACAGCATCTACCAATGAACAAAATACTGCAGCAACAGTAGAAAATACCGCTGAGAACAGTACCGGAGCTGAGCAGACTGCATCTGGTGATACCATAGAAATTCGTTTCGCCTGGTGGGGTGATACGGCAAGAAATGATGTTTACAATGCTATTTGTGACAGATTTGAAGAAGCAAATCCTGGTATCAAAGTAGTACGTGAACCAAGTTCCTGGAATGATTATTTTGATAAGCTGGCAACTCAGGCTGCAGGCAACAATGCACCGGACGTATTTGGTATGCATGTTCAATATGTATCTGACTATGCCGGAAGAGGTGCCTTAGCTGAAATTCAATCCTATGTTGATAATGGAATTATTGATACAAGCAAAATGTCAGAAGCTGTTGTTAACAGTGGTAAATTTGGAGATAAGCTTTACATGATTCCACAGGGTGTTACCTTTACTAATCAGTTAGTTAACGCTACGTTATTAGAAAAGTATGGAATTGAAGTTCCGAAGTATGATACGGATCAAACCTGGGATGAATTCAAAGCTTTAGGTGAACAGCTTGTATCAAAGGCTAAAGATGCCGGTGAAGAGGCTTACCTTTCCTCTGATATGTCAACACAATTTACCATGTTCCGTTATATGGCAAGACAAGCCGGCGGTGACTTATATACAGCGGATGGTAAACTTAACTTTACACAGGAAACAGTTGAGCAATGGTTTACTTACTGGAAAACTTTAAGAGATGAGGGATTAATTCCGGATGCCTCTTCTTCAACAGAAGATGCAACCGCACCGGTTGAGCAGAAATTCTTTACAAAAGGCGCTGTAGCATTTACCTGTACACCTGCAAACCAGTTACATTTATATCAGCAGCAGATGCCTGATTTTAAATTAACTCTTGCAAGGAATCCTGTCGGCAATGACGGAGCAAGAGGGGAATACTTAGAGGGTGCACACTTTGCAATCTCCAGTGCTTCCGATGATGCTAAAAAAGAAGCAGCAGCTAAATTAATTAACTTCTTTGTTAATACACAAGAATCCATGGAATTATTTAAGATGGAACAAGGTGTTCCTGCTAACAGTGATATGGCAGAATACATCAAAACTTTACTTGATGAAACTATGACAAAAGAAATTGATTATGTTAATGCAACGATTCCGGTTGCCGGAGAAGGAACTTATGCACCGGTCGGAGCTACTGAAATTAATACAGCTTTCAGTGATGCAGCAGCCGGAGTACAATTTGATGAAGTATCTCCTGCAGATGCGGCTAAACAGTTTATGGAAGCTGCACAGACAGTATTAGACAGCAGCAACTAATAAATTAAGGTATCATATGGTACCAGTAAGCTTTTTGCTTCCCCTGTCACATATGGCGGGGGAAGTTTTAAAACATATGAGAAAACGTTTACTTCAGAGGAGGGAGTGTATTGCAGGTCGGATGTGCACTTTTGTCGGAAGAAGATATTTCATTGGCAAAGGAAATAGGTTACGACTATATAGAGCTTATGGGAAAGTATTTAGTTTCCTTATCGGATATGGAATACGGGAAACTGGTACAAAAACTAGACAATTATCAAATACTTTGTCAGGGAATCAATGCATATTGTCCTAAGGAAATAGTAATCGCAGGACCGGGTTTTGACATAGAGAATGCTTATCAATATGCAAAAAAGTGTGCAAAAAGAGCTAAGGAGGCAGGTGCTAAGTGTATCGGCATAGGTTCTCCTAACTCTAGGAATCTGCCGGAGGGCTTTCCAAGAGAGATTGCGCTTCTGCAGTTATCAGAGTTTTTAAAAGTAACAGCAGAAGAGTTTGGTAAATTTAATATTACAGTTTGTCTTGAGGCACTTGCTCCTTGTTATTGCAATTTTATAAATACAGTGCAGGAAGCGGTGAATGTAGTAAAAAAAATTAATTGGGAAAATATCAGAATCGTCCTTGATTTTTATAATATGGAGCATATTGGGGAAGCAGATGAGGACTTAACGGATTACATCCCTTATATTGCCCATACACATATCTCGGATGACGATGGGGCACCGAACAGACGGTACTTCTTAAAAGAAGAAAAAGCAATGATCCACCAAAAAAGAATAAGTAAATTATATAACTTGGAATATAAAGGCGCAATCAGCGTGGAAGTAGATTTGCCGGTTCATCAGGCAATGGCACAAAAGTCTTTTGATATAATAAAAAAATCTATTATAAGTAATTGGGAAGCTAAGTAGTTTTCGTAATTACCTTAAATCTACTATAGGTAATTGTTAAATGCCATTATTGCATCTATATCCCATACAATTAATACAATTTTAGAGCCAAATCTTGCCAGGAGGGCAATTGAAGCTAGAAACAAGTATCAATTGTATGGATATTCGGAAAACTATATAGTTTCGCAATTAGTTATAAATCTACTATAAAGTAAGGAGATAATATTATGGAAAGAAAAATTAAGAAAGTAGTTATTTCGGCAGCGATTACCGGTGGAGTACATACCCCAACCATGTCACAGTATTTACCGAAAACTCCGGATGAAATTATAAAAAATGCAGTGGATGCATACAAAGCCGGAGCAGCTGTCGTACATCTTCATGCAAGAAAAGATAACGGAGAACCAACTGCAGATCATAAAACCTTTGAATATATATTATCCAGCATTAAAAAAGAATGTGATGTGGTTATCGGTATTACAACCGGCGGTGCACAGGGTATGACGGTGGAAGAAAGGTTTGCGGTTATCGAACGTTTTAAACCGGAGATGGCTTCCGCTAACGGCGGATCCATTAATTTCTGTTTCAGCAAACTTGCAGATACCATGCCTAATCCGGAATATGACTGGGAAATTCCTTTTATATCAAGAACCTATGATAATGTATTTAAAAATACCTTTAAAGATATGGAATACTGTATCAATATGATGAACAAGTGTAATACCATGCCGGAATATGAAGTATTTGATTACGGTCAGCTGAGCAATCTCGCTTACTTTAAGAAAAAAGGAGTAATCACTCAGCCAATTTATATTCAATTCGTACCCGGTATCATGGGGGGAATGCCTATCAGCATGGAAGGATTAATGTTTATGATTGATCAGGCTAAGAAAACATTGGGCAACGATATTCAATTCTGCAGCGTTGGTGCCGGAAGAAGAATGTTCAGAACCGAAACTTTCTGTGCTTTAAACGGAGGTAATGTTCGAGTTGGTCTGGAAGATGGACTTTACATCAAACCAAATGGTGAACTGGCAGTAGATAATGCAGCCCAGGTTACTAAGATTAAAAATATTCTGGAAGCTTTGGATTATGAAATTGCAAATACAGCTGAAGCAAGAGAAATGCTTCATTTAAAGGGAATCGATAAAGTTGAGTTCTAATACGATTTCAAACTGAGGGAATCAAAAGGTTAAGGAAGTTTTTGAATACGAATAATTGCATGAATAAACAGAAAATTAATATTTCGCAGGCCGAATCAGGAGCGTAAAAAAGGAGATGTGGGAATGTTTGAGGATATAGTAGTATTGTCGGCAGTGAGAACCCCCGTAGGCAGTTTCGGCGGATCCCTGAAAGACATCAGTACCATAGATTTAGGTGTAATTGCCGTTAAAGAAGCAATAGCAAGGGCAGGAATAGATTCCAAAGAGGTTGAGGAGATCGTGATTGGCTGTGTAGGACAATATGGATTAAATCCTTTTCTTGCCAGATTGGTAGGATTAAAGGCGGGGTGTTCGGTTGAAAGCTCAGGGCAGACCGTGAACCGGTTGTGTGCTTCCGGACTTCAGGCTATTGTAACCGCAGCAATGACCGTTGACCATGGTGATGCGGCGGTCTGTGTAGCAGGCGGCGCGGAAAATATGAGCAGTTTTCCTTACAGTTCCTATACGAACCGCTGGGGTGCCAGAATGGGAAATGCTGTTTTAGTGGATGATTTAACTATGGCTCTTAGCGAACCGGTAGCAGGTATGGAGGGAACAGATATCCATATTGCGATTACAGCTGAAAATATTGCGGCAAAATATGGCATCACCAGGGAAGAGGCAGATACTTATGCACTTGCAGGCCAGAATAAGGCAAAAGCAGCCATACAAGCAGGCAAATTTAAAGATGAAATTGTACCGGTTGAAGTAAAAGAAAAGAAACAGGTACGGCTTTTTGATACGGATGAGCATCCAAGGGAAACCAGTAAGGAAAGTTTGGCAAAACTTCGTACCATTGTGAAAAAAGACGGTGTAGTAACCGCAGGAAATGCTTCCGGAATAAATGATGCGGCAGCTGCCATGGTAATTACAACAGGAGCAAAAGCAAAAGAAATGGGCTGCCAGCCTATAGCTAAAATAATAGATTATGCAGTTGCAGGTGTTGATCCGGATTACATGGGTATGGGACCGGTGGCTTCTACGAAGAAGCTTTTGAAAAAAGTTAATCTACCTTTATCCGAAATTGGTTTGGTGGAATTAAACGAAGCATTTGCAACCCAGGCTATCGCTTGTATCAAAGGATTAAACTTAAATCCGGATATTGTGAATGTTAACGGAAGCGGAATTGCCTTAGGGCATCCGATTGGTGCTACCGGTGCCGTCATATCCGTAAAACTGCTTTTTGAAATGAAGCGAAGAGGTGTGAAATATGGTATTTCCACCCTTTGCATTGGAGGCGGTCAGGGCTTAAGCGTATTATTTGAATGTCTGTAATTAAGGTTTCGCTCTTTTTATCAGCGGCGGTAAGTTAAGATGCAATCTTCAGTGATAAATAAGCTCTTCCTTATTGTATATTGCAACACTTATGCACCATGGCGGGAAGAGTGATATAGGATGGGTGTGAATATGAATGAAAAAAATCTAACAATCAATGTACTTTCCGAATATCGGGAGTATGATGTTAAGCTTGTAAATGAAACTTATTTAAAAGAAATCAAGCAGTTAAATAAAAAGATTATTGTGTTGGATGATGATCCCACCGGAGTGCAGACGGTACATGATATCTACGTATATACAAATTGGGATAAGGACAGCATCCGCTCCGGTTTTCTGGATGAAAACAAAATGTTTTTCATATTGACGAATTCCAGAGGGCTGACTGAAGAAGAAACCGGTAAGCTTCATAAAGAGATTGCGGAAAATGTTTGTGCCGTATCTAAGGAATTAAACCAAGAATTTATATTAGTGAGCCGGGGAGATTCCACACTAAGAGGACATTATCCCTTAGAGACGAAAGTTTTAAAAGAAACTTTAGAAGAAAACTCTCAGATAAAAGTTGACGGTGAAATAATCTGCCCTTTCTTTCAAGAGGGGGGACGTTATACCTTAAATGATGTCCATTATGTTGCCGAGGGAGAAATGCTGGTACCGGCGGGTAATACGGAATTTGCCAAGGATCGGACCTTTGGTTATGCAAGTTCCAATTTAGCGGAATGGGTGGAGGAAAAGAGTAAGGGTGAATTTAGGAGGGAAGATGTTATTTCAATTTCCCTGGAGGAATTAAGAACTCTGGATTACAACACCACCGTTTCAAAACTGAATCAAACAAAGGGCTTTCAGAAAGTAGTTGTAAATGCCATTTCTTATGAAGATATTAAGGTATTTGTAGTTTCCTTAATACGTTCCATGAATCAGGGGAAAAATTTCATGTTCCGTACCGCAGCAGCTTTAACGAAAGTATTGGGCGGTGTATCGGATAAAGAAGTTTTGACAAGTGAGGAACTTAAAAATACCGAAAACCGCAACGGCGGAATTATCATTGTCGGTTCCCATGTAAATAAGACTACCAGACAGTTGGAACAGTTAAAAAGCAATAAAAAAATTAAATTTATTGAATTTAATGTACATTTGGTAGTGGATGACAATAAATTTCGAGATGAACAGCAAAGAGTTATTAAAGAAGCGGAAGAATCTATAGCAGAAGGAACTACCGTTACGGTTTATACCAGAAGAGAAAGATTTGATTTAAATACCGGCAATCGGGAAGATGACCTTAAGTTATCGGTTAAAATATCGGATGCGGTTACCAGTATTATAACCTCTCTTACCATACGCCCTAATTTCATCATAGCAAAGGGAGGTATTACCTCCAGTGATGTAGGAACGAAAGGACTATCTGTAAAAAAAGCCTTGGTATTAGGACAGATTTTACCCGGTATTCCAGTTTGGCTGACCGGAGGCGAAAGTAAATTTCCGGATATGCCTTACGTAATTTTTCCCGGTAATGTAGGCAGTGATACTGCACTTTTTGATGCGGTAAATAAGTTAATGTAGCTAGTTCCATTAAGTACTCCCGGAAGCAGGTAGAAAATAAAACTTTTCGAACCTTACAATTTCAGAGCTGAATTTTGTCCTAAAGGAATTTGAGGTTATGAAATTCGTATTAATTGTATGGTAAATTCAGAAAACTTTAGTTTCGCAATTACTTAGGATACTTTTTTAATGAAAGGAGAAAATACAATGCGTTTTAATAATAAAGTTGCAGTAGTAACAGGTGCAGCCCAGGGAATCGGTGCGGCGATTGCAAAACGTTTATATACAGAGGGAGCCGTTGTTGTTTTACTTGATATGAGTGAGGATAAGTTAAAAGCTGTTGCAGGTGAAATTGACCGTACAGGTGAAAAAGCCTTTGCACATATATGTAATGTAGCAGATAAAGATCAGGTTAATCAGGTATTTGGTGAAATTGAAGCTAAATTCGGAAAAATAGATATTCTTATAAATAATGCCGGAATAACCAGAGATGCCATGTTACATAAGATGGAAGAAGAACAGTGGGATGCCGTAATCGATGTAAATTTAAAAGGAATCTTTAATTGCTGTAAAGCGGTTGTTCCGGGTATGAGGGACAGAAAATACGGCAAAATTGTTAATCTTGCCTCGGTATCTGCCTTTGGTAATATCGGACAGACCAATTACGGTGCTTCAAAAGGCGGTGTTATCGGTTTTACAAAATGCCTTGCCAAGGAAATTGCACGGAATAACTGTACGGTAAACTGTATCGCACCAAGTTATGTTAATACCGAAATGCTCCAGGCAGTACCGGAAAATGTCATGCAGAAATTTTTAGCTGCCATACCGATGAACCGCCTGGGTGAACCGGAAGAATTAGCAGCAGTTGCAGCATTTTTAAGCAGCGATGATTCCAGTTTTGTTACCGGTGAATGTATCGTAGTATCCGGTGGATCTTATATGTAATATTGATTAAGTTATTTTACTATTAAGATTCGAGGGTCAAACGACATACAAATAATCTACACTCGTCTATTTTGCACATCTACCGCCATATTACCGTGATGTTTCATATAGTTCGATGAGCAATTGTATAAAGTCATTGGTACTTAGGTCCTGATTTTAGGACCTTATATAACACTACGCACTTAAATAAATAATAAATTGAGGAACTGTTTTAGAAGACTTTGAATTTTTTCTGTTTATTTCCCAGGGAACAATTCAGTCTAAAAGAAACAGTTCCTTTTTTATACCGAAACCTATTCGTAAATAATGTAGAATTATGATATAATGAAAGCGGAATGAGGAACTGCGAGCTTGCTCGCAAGTTACGATTGGAGCAACAAGACCATGAACCGCATCTGTTCATGGTATAATGAAAGCGGAATGAGGAACTGCGAGCTTGCTCGCATAGTTTCGCAATTACCTATACACCTTACCAGGGAGGAAGCATATGTCGTTACAGTTTGTGATAGGAAGATCCGGTTCGGGAAAATCGTATCAATTATATAAAGAGATCATAGCAAAATCAATACAGAACGAGGATACCAATTATCTTGTTATTGTACCGGAGCAATTTACCCTGCAGACACAGAAAGATATTGTTTCCCAACATCCTAACCGGGGGACCATGAATATTGACATATTAAGTTTTAAACGTCTTGCTTATCGTATTTTTGACGAAGTCGGCGGCAATGATAAACCGGTTCTGGAAGATACCGGCAAAAGTATGGTTTTGCGTAAAATTGTGGCTTTAAAGAAAAAAGAATTGGAGTTATTTAATCATGATGTTCAAAAGCAGGGATTTATTGATGAATTGAAATCACTGATTTCTGAAATTTACCAGTATAGTATCAGTATTCCTGTGCTTGAGGAAATGAAAATGGCTATGGCAAATAAGCCGCTTCTTCACGGAAAACTCCATGATATTATTATTATTTATAAAGCCTTTAAGGAATATCTGGATAAAAAATATATTACCGCCGAAGAAATCCTGGATGTTCTTTGTGAGGTAATTGATCAGTCAAAGCTGATTGAGAAGAGTATTATATGCCTGGATGGCTTTACCGGTTTTACTCCCGCCCAATATAAATTATTAACGTTACTAATCAAAAAGGCTAAAAAAGTATTAATCACTATCACCATTGATAAAAAAGAACTGGAAATTCCGGATGAGGAATACCAGCTTTTTCATTTAAGTAAAAAAACGATAAAAAAACTTACGGATATAGCAGAAGAGGAGGATATGGAACTGGATCCCCCGCTGTTTGCGGATGAGAGTTCTCCTGTAACGATACCTTACCGTTACCGTAACAGTCCTGCCCTGGCTGCCCTGGAAGCTAATTTATTCCGCTATCCGTCAAAAAGCTTTGAGGAGGAACAGGAAAATATCAGTATCCATACTGCCAGGGATATAAGACAGGAAATTATTTTTGTCATACAGGAAATTAATAAGCTGGTTCGTGAAAAGGGGTACCGTTATCAGGATATTGCAGTTGTAACAGGGGATATCGCTTCTTATGGCAGAGAGCTCAGAAGGGAATTTGAGAAAGCAGGGATACCCTGTTTTATAGATATTAAGAGAGAAGTATTATCCAATCCATTTGTGGAAATGATTCGCTCTGCATTAGACATTGTACAGAACAATTTTGATTATGAGAGTGTGTTCCGTTACCTGCGTTGCGGCCTTGCCAATATAGAAACAGCGGATGTAGATATACTGGAGAATTACGTCATAGCCTTAGGTATCAGAGGATATATGAAATGGCAGAATAATTGGACTCGCGTCTACCGGGGACAGCAGCAAGGTGAACTTACAAGGATCAATGAAATCAGACAAGCCTTTTATGATGAAATCAACCCTTTATATGAAGTGCTCTCCGACAGGGAAAAAACAGTTAAGGATTATACATTAGCCTTATATGATTTTGGAGTAAAAATGGAAGCAGCCGAAAAATTAGAAGCATTCTCCCTGACTTTTAATGAAAAAAACCAGCTGGGTGCGGCAAAGGAATATGAGCAGATATACGGTATTGTGATGGAGTTGTTTGATAAATTAGCTGAACTTTTAGGAGATGAAGTGATATCCTTAAAGGAATACATCGAAGTCCTTAAGGCCGGTCTTACAGAAGCGAAAGTTGGACTTATCCCACCGGGACTTGACCAGATTACGGTAGGTGATATTGAAAGAACAAGACTAAAAGACATAAAAGCTCTGTTTTTCGTTGGAGTTAACGATGGAATCATTCCGAAAAGTAATGGAAACGGCGGTATTTTAACGGATATGGAGAGACAGGTATTCCTGGATCATAAGATCGAAATGGCTCCTACCATAAGGCAGGCCGGCTTTACGGAAAAATTCTACCTTTATCTGAATATGACCAAACCCCAGGACAGGCTGTATATTACTTTCAGTAAGTTAGACGGGGATGGTAAAAGTGTAAGACCCTCCTATATTATTGAAACGATACGAAAGTTATTTCCTAAATTAAAAATTCTCGATGAAGATATGGAAAAAGAGGATATTTCCCATATCCTGGGTAATAACGGCGGAATGGATTATCTCATTGATGGACTTCGGAAATATCCTTATGAGGATACAACGGATCTATGGAATGAGTTATTCAGCTATTATTATTCCAATGAGGAAAATAAAGAGCTGATACAAAATCTGATTCAGGCTGTCTTTTATGTAAACAAAGAAAGAGGATTATCAAAGCAGATAGCAAAAGAATTATACGGAAGTTCCCTGACCGGAAGTGTAACCAGATTCGAACAGTATGCAGCTTGTGCGTTTGCCCATTATATCAGTTATGGATTGGAGTTAATGGAACGGCAGGAATACCGGTTAGCTATCCCTGACATAGGTAATCTGTTTCATAATGCCATTGAGCTATTCTCCAGAAAAATGGCAGGCAGCGAATATAACTGGCATACCATCCCGGATAATTTAAGAGAGGAATGGGGAAGCCAGTGCGTGAGGGAAGCAGCTGACGGTTATGGGAATTCCATATTTGGAAGTTCTAAACGGTATCAGTATATCGTAAAACGTGTTGAGCGGATTACAAAAAGAACCTTATGGGCATTGTGCGAACAGATAAAGAGAGGTGATTTCGAACCGATTGGGTTTGAAGTATTTTTCTCCGGTGAGAATGAACTTAACAGCCTTAAGATCGATTTGTCGGAAAATGAGGGCATCCGCCTGTTAGGCCGTATTGACCGACTGGATACTTATGAGGACGAGGATAAACTTTTGGTGAAAGTTATAGATTATAAATCCGGTAATACTTCCTTTGATCTTCTTTCCGTTTATTATGGTTTACAGATACAGTTAGCAGTTTATATGAATGCGGCTATGGAATTAATGGAGCGGGAACACCCGGGTAAAGACATCATACCGGCTGGAATCCTGTATTATAACATCGATGATCCCTTAGTAGTAAAAAGCAGCCATGTGGAAGACAGTATTCTTAAGGAACTTAAGATGAATGGGATTGTAAATAGCAGCGGTGAAGTCATTAAACATATGGATAACAGCTTTTTAAGTGAAGGAGAGGAATTAAGGCCCTCGGTGAAATCCGATGTGATTCCTGTTGAAACAAATAAAGACGGATATCCGACGAAACGTTCCAGTATAGCAGACCGGCATAAGCTAAAGGCGGTTGAAAAATATGTAAAAGATACGGTTTACCATTATGGCAATGATATATTAGCCGGAAAAACAGATATAAAACCCTATCAGATGGGCAAACGAAGTGCCTGCGATTATTGTATTTACAATAGTATCTGTGGTTTTGACAGCAAACTAAACGGATACTCTTATCGCAATCTGGCCTCTTTGTCTGCAGAAGAGGTCTGGGATAAAATAATGAAACAGCAGAAAACGGTTAAGGAAGGAGTGGATAAGGATGTTTTGGACCAGTGAGCAGCAGAAAGTAATAGACTTAAGAAACAGAAATATCCTGGTATCGGCTGCAGCCGGTTCCGGTAAGACTGCTGTTTTGGTAGAACGGATCATTTCCATGATTACGGAGGGGGATAATCCCATTGATATTGACCGTCTGCTTATAGTTACCTTTACCAATGCGGCCGCAGCGGAAATGCGGGAGAGAATCGGTGAGGCCATAGAGAAAAAGATTGCGGATATGCCGGATAACATCCATCTGCAGAAACAGGTGACTTTAGTTCACAGTGCGCAGATAACGACCATACACAGTTTTTGTTTAAGCGTTATACGAAATCATTTTAATACCATTGATTTAGACCCTTCCTTCCGTATAGCAGACGAAGCGGAACTGACTTTAATGAAATCCGATGTAATCAGTGATCTTTTAGAAACTTATTATGAAGAGGGAAGGGAAGAATTTCTGGATTTCATTGAAAGCTTTTCTTCCGGAAAATCCGATGGAGCGATAGAAGAGCTGATTTTACGGATTTTTAACTTCTCCATGAGTTATCCCTGGCCGGAAGAATGGCTGGAGGAGAAAAAGGAAAATTTTACCATAGGTACGCGGGAAGAAATGAAATCCTCCGATTGGATGGGTGCTTTGCTTAAATACCTGAAAACAGTAACAAAAGATCTTGTTATACGATGCCAGGATGCAATACGGATTTGTGAGGAAGCAGACGGACCGGGTGCTTATATCCCGGCATTAAAAAGTGATGAAACTTTGCTGCTATCCTTGCTGGAACTAAATGATTATGACGATTATTCAGCCGTTTTAAATAGTTTTTCTTTCGCAAGACTATCCGGTAAGAAAGAAGAGGGTGTAAGTGATGAAAAGAAAAATCAGGTAAAAGCGATTCGGGATGAATTAAAGAAAGCCATCGGAGATTTATGCAAGAATTATTTCTTCCAGTCCACGGAAGAAATGTTAAACGATATTAAAGCCATGGGAGGTCCGGTTTCAGTATTAATCAATCTATGTAAGGATTTTTCAGCTGTCTTTGCAAAACGTAAATCAGAAAAAAATATAGTGGATTTTCATGATCTGGAACATTTTGCCCTGAATATACTGGTACAGAAAATAGACGGGGAAATGGTACCTACTCCTGCCGCGGATGAACTCTGTGAACATTATGCGGAAATTATGATAGATGAATATCAGGACAGCAACCTGGTGCAGGAGACCATATTAAACAGTATCTGCAGAGAGAGGTATGGCAATCCGAATTTATTTATGGTAGGGGACGTGAAGCAGAGTATTTACCGGTTCCGATTAGCGAGACCTGAGATTTTCATGGAAAAATATGATACCTATGATTTGGAAGACAGTAAGCACCAAAGAATAGATCTTCATAAAAACTTCAGGAGCAGAGCTGTGGTATTAGACAGTATTAACTTCATTTTTGAACAGATCATGACGAAAAAACTGGGGAATATTTTATATGATGAAAAGGCCGCGTTATATCCCGGAGCCGACTTTGGAGAGCAGACAGAGGGAGTTTCTGTGGATACGGAGGTTATCTTAGTCTCTGTTGAACCCGCCCAAAAGGAAAGGGATGGGGAAATTCTACCAGAGAATGAATCAGGGGCGGAGAATGATACGGAAGAGAATGAATATACAGCCAAAGAGATAGAAGCCCGCGCTATAGCGAAACGAATGAAAGAATTAACTGATCCGGAAAAAGGACTTATGGTATTTGATAAAAAGGATAAGATTTACCGGAGGGCAAGATATGGTGATATTGTGATTCTGTTAAGGACCATGAGTAACTGGGCGGAAATATTTGCTGATACCTTTGCTGCGGAAGGAATCACTTCCCATACGGAAACCCAGTCCGGTTATTTTTCCACGCTAGAAATCCGTACCGTATTAAACTTATTAAAAATCATAGATAATCCGAGACAGGACATTCCTTTTACCGCGATTCTCCGCTCACCTATTGTAGATTTAACCAGTAATGATCTGGCCTTAATCCGAATACTCAGAAGACGTATTTCCATGTACGAAGCGGTACAGGAATATAGTAAGGAAATGTCGGATGAACTATCCGGTAAATTAGAAAAATTTATGGTTAAATTAGATCAGTACCGTGACATGGTGGTTCATTACTCCATTCATGAATTGATATTAAAAGTTTTAGAAGATACCGGTTACTATAATTACGTAGCAGCCATGCCGGCCGGTGAGAAGAGACGGGCAAATATTGATATGTTAGTTCAGCGAGCAATCCGTTTCGAGGGCAGCAGTTACAGCGGATTGTTTCATTTTGTACGTTATATTGAAAAACTTCATAAATATGATGTTGATTTCGGTGAAGCAAAAATAGCAGGTGAAAATGATAATACCGTGAAAATTATGAGTATTCATAAGAGCAAAGGTTTGGAATTTCCTATTGTATTTGTGGCAGGTATGGGAAAGAATTTTAATAACCAGGATTCCAGAAGCAATCTTTTAATCCATCCGGATTTAGGTATCGGTATTGATTACGTCGACCATAATTTGAGAATAAAGGCTCCAACCTTAGTTAAAAAAGTGATTCAGAAAGAATTAGTATTAGAGAATCTGGGAGAAGAGCTGAGGGTGCTTTACGTAGCTATGACCAGGGCTAAGGAAAAGTTAATTCTAACCGGAGGCATTAAAGATCCGGTAAAATTACTGGTTAAATGGAGCAATACCTGCAGACAGAAAGAGAAACAGCTTCTTTATTATCAATTAAGTAATGCAGCCTCCTATCTGGACTTCGTGATACCATCCCTTATGCGATACCGGGGATTTGAAGAAATTCTAAAAGAAAACGGTATCAGGCAGGATTTAAGTAATTCCTTATATAATGCAGACACCAGGATAGTAATAAAACAATATTCCTACGAACAGGCAGCCGAATATGAATATATGACACAGCTTTATAATAAGGTGAATCAGGATGATTTTAAACGTTGGAACACAGAGCGGATATTTAATGAGGAGGTACGAAAAGCAATAAACACCTATATGGAATATAAATATCCTTATCAGACGGAAACCAATATTCATACGAAACTTACCGTATCGGAACTTAAGAGATTAAGCCAGTATGAAGCAGAAGATTTTGGAGTGCCTGTAAAAGGTACGGCCGGAACAGGAAAGGAATTTCCGGTTCCTGAATTCAGTAAAGATACGGACATAACCCGTGGTGCTGATCTTGGTACACTCTATCATACCGTATTGGAAGCTTTGGATTTGACTCAGATTAAGTGCAGAATGGATATTGAGGAGATACTTTTGGACCTGGTACACAAAGGAAAAATAAGAGAAACAGATAAATTGGTACTGGATATAGATAAGTTATATTCCTTTACGTTCAGTTCCGTTGCGGAGAGAATGAGAAAAGCAGCGGAAGCCGGAAAACTTTATAAAGAACGGCAGTTTGTCATGGGGTTAAAGGCCTGTGAAATTAACAGCAGTTTAAAAAGTGAAGAAACAGTTTTAGTGCAGGGTGTCATTGATGTATATTTTGAAGAAGACGGTAAATGGATATTACTGGATTATAAAACAGATGTGGTAAACGGAACGGACGGAGAAGAACAGTTAATCAGACGATACCGGGTACAGCTGGATTATTATCAAAAAGCGCTGGAACAATTAACTGGGAAAAAAGTGAAAGAAAGAATCCTTTACTCTTTTGGTTTAGGAAAGGAAATACATGTTAAACAAGAATAATGTATTATAATGCAGATTAATGCAGATTGATGTATTATCTTGAAATGGATGTAGTATTTGACAAAAATGAGATAATTTGTAGAAAAACATTTTATTTTAATAGTTTATGTGGTATAATTATATACATGTTAGACAAAATACATAAAAGGGAGTATATATTTTTGTATATATTGTTTTAATTCTGCATTATATTGTACTCTCGTAAAATATTATGTAAAATTTACAAAAGTTAAAAGTCATGACCTACAAAGGGGATGCAGGAGGAATCAAAAGATGAAAATGAACAATGATTCAATAACGGGGAATGAAAGTAAGAAAAAGCTGAAGGATTTTATGAAAGCCGAGAAAAAGAAAGAGGCTATGGAGGCGAAAGCGAAAGCGAAGCTTGAAAAGGAAAAGAAGAAACTGGAAGAAAAAACGCAAAATGTAAAAGAAAAGAAACAGAAATTAAAAGCAGAAGTAAAAGAAAAGAAAAATATCTTGAACCAGTTTAGAGGCATAAGAGCAAAAATATTAGTTGGATTTTTTATTCCTGTAATATTGTTAGGGGTTTTTGGTGTGGTATCCTATCAGAAATCAGCGGATGCAATTATAACAAATTATGAAAAAAGTACAACTGATACTTTAAATGCAGTAAGTAAATACCTGGAATTGGGGTTAACTTCCGTATCCGATAAAGCAATTGAATTTTCACTCAGTAAGTCTGTGGAAGAATACTATAGAAGAGTGAACGAAAAGGATACGCTTGAGAATGTAACAGCGTTAAGACAGCTTCAACAGGAAGTTATCGTTATCAGAGAAACGAATTCCTTTATTAATTCCATTCATATTATGGCTAATGTAGGTACTCCGATTTCTACCTTGTCTACACCTCCGAGAGATATTTATGCACAGTATACCGCTTCGGATGACGCCAAGAAAGTATTGGAAGATACCTCCAGAAATGTTTGGGTAGGAAAACATGAGACCCTTGATAAACTGTTGGAAATTAAAGATTCAGATTATGTACTGTCAATGATTACAAAGTTATCATTCAGTAACGGATTAATATTTATGGATGTATCCATGAAAGAAATCATGAATGTACTGAATGATATCAATACCAGTAAAGGCAGTATTATTGGTTTTGTAACCGGAGACGGAAGAGAAACTTTGACGAATCCGGATTTAAAGAACGTTTTTCCTGAAACGGATTATTATAAGGCTGCGGAAGCAGGTGAAGATAATAGCGGATTCTCTTATCAAACCTACAAGGGTGAAAGCTATCTGTACATATACAGTAAAGTTGGTGAAACCGGTGCTATGGTATGTGCACTGATACCTAAGACAGAAATTTTAAAGCAGCCCAGTGCCATTAAGAACTTAAGCATTATCTTTATTACATTTGCATGTATATTTGCAATATTGGTAGGAACAATTATTGCAGGTGGTATCGGCAGTGCGATTACAAAACTTGTTAAATCCATATCATTGGCAGCACAAGGTGATTTAACAGCTAAGTTTAATACAAAACGTAAAGATGAATTCCGTATATTGGCGAATGGTCTGTCAGATATGACGGCGGGTATGAGCAATTTGATCGGTGAAGTCGCGGGTGTCGGTCTTAAGGTTACGGAGTCGGCAGATTTACTCTCAACTACATCAGAGAAAATCTTAGGTGCTACCAAAGATATTTCCTTTACCATTGATGAGATTGAAAAAGGAGTGGTACAGCAGGCTGAGGACACAGAACATTGTCTTGGTCAGATGTCCAATCTTTCTGAAAAAATCAATCAGGTATACAGCAGCACCTATGAAATTGAAAAAATAGCTAATAATACGAAAGGCATTGTTGGCGAAGGTCTGGTTATTATCGATGAATTAAATGATAAATCCAAAGCAACAACGGATGTTACACAGGTAGTAATTAAGGATATTGAGGCGTTAGTGGAACAATCACATAATATCGGTAACTTTGTGGGTATTATTAATGAGATTGCATCCCAGACCAATTTACTTTCCCTGAATGCTTCTATTGAAGCGGCCAGAGCAGGTGATGCAGGACGTGGATTTGCAGTTGTAGCAGATGAAATACGTAAACTGGCTGATCAGTCCATGCAGGCTGCTAGTCAGATTCAAGGAATCGTAACAGAAATTCAGAATAAAACACAGGGTACGGTAGTATCTGCAAAACAAGCTGAGAACATAGTAGAATCCCAGACAGAATCTTTAAATAAAACAATCAGGGTATTTGAAGATATTAATAAACATGTTGGAAGCCTTGTTACGAACCTGGATAATATTTCAATTGGAATTAAAGGTATTGAAACTGCCAAAGAAGACAGTATGGATGCTATCCGTAACATATCTGCAGTAGCGCAGCAGACAGCAGCAGCTTCGGAAGAGGTTAGCGCAACGGCAAATGTTCAGATTAATTCTGTTGAAAACTTAAGTCAGTCCGCATTAGAACTTGCTAATGATGCGAAGAAGTTAGAGCAGGCAATTCAATTATTTAAAATTCAGTAAAATTTTATGGTAAAGGTATGAAATAAATATAGTAAGGCTACACTTTATATAGAATATTAAACAAAGGGACTGTTTCACTACGAGAGATAAATTGTAATGAAAGCAGTCCCTTGTTAAAATCTAGAAAGGGTGTATAATAATATGAGTAAAAAGAAATCAGAAACTAACAATATAAATTTAAGTGATTTAAATCCGGATGAAAAATTAAAATATGAAATAGCAACAGAGCTTGGACTTTTAGATAAAGTAATAAGTGATGGCTGGAAATCCCTTTCCGCTAAGGAAACCGGGCGGATTGGCGGTATTATGACAAAGAGAAAAAAGCAAATGCAGATGGAGGGGATAAATAAACAATAATGAAAAAGAAACTTTTGTTTATCTATAATCCACTTGCCGGAAAGAGTAAAATAAAAAACTGGTTGTCGAGTATCATCGAATATTTTGTGAAAGGTGATTATGAGGTAGTTATCTATGCTACAACCGGCAGGAAGGATGCTAAGAATATTGTAATGGATTGCTTAAGCCGTGAGACATACGACCTGGTTGTATGCTCCGGTGGTGATGGAACCTTAAATGAAGTAATTGGTGGAATCATGCACAGTGAGCAGAATATATGCATTGGTTATATACCATCAGGAACTACTAATGATTTTGCGTATAATCTAAAGCTGCCCAAAAACCTGCCCAAAGCGGCTAAAGTAGTATTAACCGGAGAAGAATTTCCTTGTGATGTTGGTATCATTAATGGGGAATACTTTACATATACTGCGGCGTTTGGCCTCTTTACGGATGCTTCTTATGAAACACCGCAGACTACTAAGAATATGCTTGGTAAATTGGCATATATTCTGGAGGGTGTAAAGCGTTTACCCAATTGGAAGTCCTATCATATGGAAATAACCTGTGGTGACCGGGTAATTAATGATAATTTCATCTATGGTATGGTGGCTAATTCCATATCTGTCGGCGGGATTAAAGGGCTTACCGGTAAAGATGTGCAGTTGGATGACGGCCAGTTTGAAGGAATATTTATTAAAATGCCGCAAAATGTAATGGATTTTCAAAGTATTATAAATGACCTGCTGAAAGGAAACTTAAACAGTGACCACATATTCTCATTTCCGGTAAAAGAAATATTATTGACATCGGAAGAAATGGTGCCCTGGTCCATTGACGGTGAATACGGGGGAGAATTCCAGACGGTGAATATTGCTAATTTACAGCAGGCAATTAAGATAATACGAAACAAAGAAGAAATATTATAATTTTAAAATCAAAGAAATGATAAATATTAAAGAAAGTCATGGCAGAATCCCGAATACCGGTATCAATGTTTGATACCAGAGGTTGCTCTGTCAATGACTTTCTTTGTTTTTAGATTTTCTTCCGTATATTCAAAATTTATAACCTGTTAAAAAAGTTCATTATTCTGTAATTTTAATGTACCGATAGCAAGAAAATTTTTAATTACAACACTGATTCCGCCCAGGAGAATGGAAGAGTCCTGTAAGGCGGAGGGCACGATATGGGTTACACTGTTCATCCTGCTGCTTAAGGATTGCTCGATTAATTTCGTTAACCCCGGAAAGAAGTTGGTAAAGGAACTGTTGATAATTACAATATCCGGGTTATAGGCATTAAGTACATTGTTGATACACACAGACATATATTTTATAAATTTATCAATAATATAAATGGCATCTTTATCCCCTGTCTGATACATGGAAGATAAAATCTCAAAATCAACATCGGCTAACCCTTTTCGCTTTGCAAATTCCCTTAATAATGCACGTTCGGAAACATATTGTTCCAGACACCCGTGATTACCGCAGGGACATTCTTTTCCGTCAACTTCAACAATGGTGTGGCCGAACTCGCCGGCGCGGCCGTTATAACCGGTATACAGAGAGTTATTTATTAATAATCCTAAACCAATACCGGAATGAACGCTGATATTGGCTATATTGGGATAATCAAACATAAAAGTTTTTTCACCCAATACGGATAGATTTGCTTCATTTTGTAAAAATATAGGTGTATGAAAATGTTGTTCCAATTCATCCGCTAAATCAATCCCGGCAAGATCATAATAAGGAGTAAAGGATACTTTATTATGATATACAACACCATGAATTCCAAGCGAGATACCTACCAAACCATAAGTTGTATCCATACCCGCCGGTTTCATGGATTCTATCAGACTGCTTAGTACCTGCACAATATTCTCATTGGCTTTTGGTGTTTTGATTTGTTTTAAGCTGCAATCTTCTCCTTCCAGATCCGTAAGTAATGCAGAAATCGTTTCAACACCGATATCGATGCTGATGACATAACCGGCTTTCTTATTAAAGCTAAGCAAAATGGGTTTCCTCCCAAGATCCGTATCATCGCTGCCTATTTCAATTACCAGGTCTTTATTAATCAGATCCTGTACAATCGTTGAAATAGTAGCTTTTGTAAGCCCGAGTTTTTTGGATATGGCAGCTCTTGAGATTGGCTTTGTGTTAATGATAGTCTCTAATACTAAAGTACTGTTTATGTCACGAATAAGTTCCTTGCTTCCTGTAATCATGTTATCCATCCTTATCTATGACAGCAATGATTTTGTCATAATTAGCACAGCCTTGCATAGATTTTGCTTAAATCACCATTCGCTATTTACATTGGAGCTGCTTTGCCGTCAGTCGGCGTAGGAACCGCTACGCTTCATTCCTCTGCCTTGCTCCAGTGTAAATATCCGGCACTGAATTTAAGTGAAACTTATGCAAGGATGTACTAGTGAAAATTTTAATTCAATCATAACATAAAAATAATTGGTTGAAAAGGGGTCTGGGGAAGAACAATGTTCCTTGTCCGCAAGCGCCCATGGTATGCGCAGCTTCACAGCGTTTATCTGCACTCACTGCCTTCGGTTCTGGGATAATATCTGTTGATATTATCCCTTGACAAAGGGAAAAAATGTTGTTATATTGTAATTATCAACATTAGTTCAGTCAAAAAACTATATATAGGAGGTTGAATCATATGGCTTATTTTGAAGGAGTAGGAAAAATCAATTACGAAGGACCGGAAAGCAAAAATCCGTTAGCCTTTAAGTATTACAATCCTGATGAAATTGTTATGGGTAAAACCATGAAAGATCAATTAAGATTTGCAATGTCCTATTGGCATACATTTACTTACATGGGGAATGACCCATTTGGAGTAGGTACTATGTTCAGACCATGGGATAATGCGGAATGCCCTATGGAAGTTGCTAAAGCAAGAGTACATGCTGCATTTGAATTTATGGAAAAAGCACAGATTCCTTTTTTCTGTTTCCATGACAGAGATATTGCTCCCGAAGGAAAAGACCTGGCAGAAACAAATGCTAGGCTGGATGAAATCGTGGCAGTGATTAAAGAAGAAATGGCCCGTACCGGAATCAAATGCTTATGGGGTACTACCAATGCTTTCAGTAATCCACGCTTTGTTCATGGTGCCGGAACATCCTGCAATGCAACCGTATTTGCTTATGCTGCGGCACAGATTAAAAAAGCAATGGAAGTTACAAAGGAACTGGGCGGTGAAAATTACGTATTCTGGGGCGGAAGAGAAGGATACGAAACCTTATTGAATACCGATACAGGACTTGAACTTGATAATCTGGCCAGATTACTTAAAATGGCATGTGACTACGCAGAAGAAATCGGCTTTACCGGACAGTTTTTAATCGAACCAAAACCCAAGGAACCAACCAAACATCAATATGATACGGACGCAGCTACGGTACTTTCTTTCCTTAGAAAATATAATTTAATCGATAAATTTAAATTAAATATAGAAGCAAATCACGCAACACTGGCTATGCATACGTTCCAGCATGAATTAAATCAGAGCCGCATTAACGGTGTACTTGGAAGTGTTGATGCCAACCAGGGTGACTTAAATCTTGGATGGGATACCGATCAATTCCCAACCAATATTTATGATACGACTTTAGCCATGTATGAAATTCTTTTAGCCGGCGGATTCACAAAAGGAGGTCTTAACTTTGACTCCAAGGTCAGACGGGCATCCTTTGAAGAAATCGATTTGTTCTATGCATATATAGCAGGAATGGACGCTTTCGCAAGAGGATTAAAAGTTGCAGCTAAGTTAATCGAAGATAAAGTATTCGAAAACTTTATCAGCAACCGTTACGCAAGTTATAAGGAAGGCATTGGTAAAGATATTGTGGAGGGTAAAGTTGGTTTTAAGGAATTAGAAGCATATGCCATGAAAAACGGCATTACACCTAATGTATCCGGAAGGCAGGAATTACTGGAATCAATATTAAACCAATACATTCTGGAAACGAAATAAAAGATCCGGGTATCAAATTCTGTTTAAGCGGTTTTTGATACCCGAATAAGAATAAATAAGAAATCAAATTACAGATATCATTAAAAATCAGGAGAGATAAGTTGAAATATTAATTTTTCAACTTCAAGTATACGGAAATTCACGAGGGAATATCCGGGAAAGAGGTATTTATGTTATACATTGGCGTTGATTTAGGAACAACTTCCGTTAAATTATTATTAATGGATGAAAACGGAGATATTAAAAGTATTGTAACCAGAGAATATCCGATATTTTACCCGCAAACGGGCTGGTCAGAACAGAATCCGGAAGATTGGTATTCTGCGTTAATGGATGGTATTAAGGAATTAACGAAGGACTGTGATAAGTCAACTGTTGACGGTATCAGCTTCAGCGGACAGATGCATGGTATGGTTATCTTAGATGAAAAGGATAAGGTAATTCGTCCTGCTATTCTTTGGAATGACGGACGTACCCAGGCTGAATGTGATTACCTGAATAATGAAATCGGAGTAGAAAAGATTTCAGCATATACCGGTAATATGGCTCTCACCGGTTTTACCGCACCGAAACTTTTATGGGTGAAAAAACATGAACCGGATAACTTCGCTAGGATTAAAAAAGTTATGCTTCCAAAAGATTATGCCGCATATCGTTTATCCGGTGTTCATTGTACGGATGTTTCCGATGCTTCCGGTATGTTATTATTAGATGTTAAGCACAAATGCTGGTCCAAGGAAATGCTTGAAATTATCGGCTTAAAAGAAGAACAATTAGCCCAAATATTTGAAAGCTATCAAGTGGTTGGTACAATGAAGAAAGAAGTTGCAGAGGAATTAGGTCTTCCTGAGACAGTAAAAGTAATCGCAGGCGGCGGAGACCAGGCAGTGGCTGCAGTAGGTACCGGAACTGTTGGACATGGTATGTGTAACGTATCCCTTGGAACCTCCGGCGTTGTATTTATCGCAAGTAAAGAGTATGCGGATGTAGAAAAGAATGCCCTGCATGTATTTGCCCATGCAGACGGCAAGTACCACTTTATGGGAGTTATGCTGTCAGCAGCGGCTTCGAATAAATGGTGGATGGATGATATCATTGCTACGAAAGAATACGGCAAAGAACAGGCCGACATTAAGAAACTCGGTGAAAATAACGTTTACTTCCTGCCTTACCTTATGGGTGAGAGAACACCTCATAATAACCCCAATGCCAGAGGTACCTTTATCGGTATGACAATGGATACAAGCCGTGCCGACATGACTCAGGCTGTATTGGAAGGGGTAGCATTTGCCCTTCGTGATTCCTTTGAAATCACCAAAAAGTTAGGTGTTTCCATAGAACGTATCAGAATTAACGGCGGCGGAGCTAAGAGTCCTTTATGGTGTAAAATAATAGCAAATGTCCTGGATGTAAAAGTAGATAAAATCAACAGCGAAGAAGGCCCGGCATTTGGAGCAGCAATTTTAGCAGCAGTTGGCTGCGGTAAATATGCTACGGTGGAAGAAGCAGCCGGTAAGCTTATCAAAGTAATTGAAACTACGGAACAGGATAAAGAAGTTGTTAAATTATATAATAAAAAATACGATGTATTTAAAGAATTATATCCAACCTTAAAGGATATGTTCGATAAGATTGCAGAATAAAAAACTGATTTATAAATTAGTATTTCTTAATAAAACAAATCTACATAGAAATTAATTTTCTGTTAGATTTATATATGGACCTGATATTTAGTGAATTAGGCAAGCGTACAAAACGCTGATCTGATTTGTCAAATATCAGGTCTTTTTATGTTTTTATTCAAAACTTAAAGTTGAGCAAAACATAGCAATTATAGAATAAGCAAAGCAAGCATTATTTAATATATTATAATCTGTTCCCATCCAAAATTGTTTTATACAGATAATCTAGTAAGGTCTATTTTTAGTTAATAAATCTACTGAATTGTTTTTTATTAACCAATTAACATTGCGTCATAGATACAATAAAAATTAAATTATTGTTTTTTTAATTTTAGTTTGTTATAATTAATTACATAATTTTTACAATAGTCATATGTACAAAAAAGGAGATATTTATGAAACTAAAATATAAAAAAATGATTATAATAGTTAGTATGAGTACAATGGGTATTGGAATGGTTACATTCTCTATCAATTATAAACCAAATGGTTTACCAACAGACTTTGCAAAATCCCAAACCAGTGTTAAGAATATTTCAGAAGCAGCTAAAATATCTGAAGAAAATGATGTACAGTCAAAATATTTACCAACTGTAACGCCATCAGTAACTCCAGAAGTCGATATTATATCTGAAGCAGTGGCCACAAATGTATTAGAAAAAGATGCTTATAATGAGATTAATAAATTAATTGGTAAATATTATGTTGCTAAGCTTAAGAATGACATAGATAATTTTAAACCTTTAGTAAATGATTCTAACTTAATTGACATGGAAGATAATTCTAGAAGAACTAAATATATAGATGATTATAAAAACTTAGCTTGCTACACTAAGAAAGCATTAGAAGAAGGCACATTTATAGTGTATGCATACCAAGAAGTAAAATTTAATAATATTGAAACCCTCGCACCTGGTTTGGATAGATTTTATGTCAAAACAAATGATAAGGGAAAACCATATATTTATTTTGGAGAAATCGATAAGAATACTGAAAATTATATTAATGAAACACAAGAATCAGAAGACGTAATGAAATTAATTAATAGTGTTAATATGAAATATGAAAAAGCAGCAGCTAAAGATAGTGTATTATACGAATTTAAACTGAAGTTAGAAGAATCTATTCAGAATGTTGCAAAGGGTGAATAGAAATATTAGAAAATAAAATAAGTATAATCATATTAACAACCAACCGAATACTAGTTGGTTGTTTTTTTACTATATAAATACAGTACAACATTTTTCATGATTTAAACAGTAAGCTTGGAACACCTTGCACATCTGGGTTAAGTATGTTAAGATATAATCCTAATTTTGGCATAAGGCAGGGAAAAGGTATGAAATTCAGACCATGCATCGATATTCATAATGGCAAAGTAAAACAGATTGTTGGAGGAAGTTTATCCGATCAGAACAGCAAAGCGGTAGAAAATTTCGTGTCAGAACAGGATGCGGGTTTTTATGCAGCTCTATATAAAAAAGATAATTTATCAGGCGGCCATATAATTCTATTGAATCCCATTGGAACAGATTATTATATACAGGATTGTAACCAGGCAAAAAAGGCATTAAAGGAATTCCCGCAAGGAATGCAGATCGGAGGAGGAATTACGGAGGAAAATGCCGTATCCTTTATAGAGCAGGGGGCTTCTCATGTTATCGTAACTTCTTATGTATTTAAAGGCGGGAAGATAAACTTTGATAATTTAAATAAACTGGTGAGTACGGTTGGTAAAGAGAAACTGGTCCTGGATTTAAGCTGCAGGAAAAGAAACGGGGAATATTATATAGTAACAGACCGTTGGCAGAAGTTTACCGATGTTGTCGTGAATCAGGATACCCTGGATACCTTATCCGAATTCTGTGATGAGTTTTTAGTTCATGCGGTGGATGTGGAAGGAAAAGCTTCGGGGATTGAAACAGAATTAGTGGAGCTTCTTGGGAGATGGAATAAAATTCCTATAACATATGCAGGCGGAGTGAGTAGTTTGGAAGATTTAAATTTACTAAAGGAATTAGGAAAGGACAAGCTGGATGTAACCATAGGAAGTGCCCTGGACTTATTTGGCGGTTCTATCAAATATTCTGAAGTTGTGAGCTGTACGGATCAGGAGAGCGGCTCTCGGAAAGTGAGTGAATGATGCAGGCATACAGCGGATTTGCACAGGTATATGATATATTTATGGACAATGTACCTTATGACGAATGGACGGATTATCTGACAAGTCTGTTATATGAATATGGTGTGGAAAACGGACTGGTTTTGGAGCTTGGCTGCGGTACAGGTAATATTACAAGGCGCCTTTCTGCAAAAGGATATGATATGATAGGTGTTGATATCTCTGATGAAATGTTAGAAATTGCAAGAGAGAAAGAATACGAGGATTTTTATGAAATGGATGGTATTATTTCTCAGAATGTTAATATAGAAAATATCGCGGATGAATTAGTGGTTAATACCGATAATTCTGACTATAAATCTGAGTCATTCCAGACGGTTAAAAATCCTATTCTGTATTTACAGCAGGATATGCGGGAATTTGAATTATATGGAACCGTTGGGGCCGTGGTGAGTATTTGTGACAGTATGAATTATATTACTTCAGAAGAGGATCTGCTAAAAGTTTTCAAGCTGGTGAATAATTATCTGGACCCAGGCGGTATTTTTATATTTGATATGAATACGGAATATAAATATAAAACTATTCTTGCAGACAACACGATTGCAGAAAACAGGGATAATTGCAGCTTTATATGGGAAAATTATTTTCATGAAGAAAATAAAATAAATGAATACAACATGACCATATTTGTTAAAAATGAGTACAATACACTCATAGAGGATGATGAAGAAATTGAAGACGAAGCAGTAGAAGACGAGACAGAGGAAGATGAAGTAATAGAAGAATATAATGCTGCCCAGCTATTTGAGCGTTTTCAGGAAACCCATTATCAAAAAGCTTATTCTATCGATAAAGTGAAAGAATTAATAAACCGGGCAGGTTTGGAATTCATTACGGTTTACGACGCATTTACAAAGAATAAACCGACCGATAAGAGTGAGCGTGTTTATTTTATAGCAAGAGAAAAATATCAGGAAAATAAGAAATATATCAGTGAATAGGTAGTTTCGCAATAACCTAAAATCAATGAATAATGAAAGGAGCTTTAAGATGTCTGATTATATAGTTAGAGCAACTGCGGCAAACAACCAGATTCGTGCGTTTGCGGCGACTACCAGAGATTTAGCCGAATATGCCAGAAGTGTTCATAATACAAGTCCGGTTGCAACAGCAGCATTGGGAAGGTTATTAACAGCCGGGGCAATGATGGGAAGTATGATGAAAGGTTCCAATGACCTGCTTACCCTGCAGATTAAATGTAACGGCCCTATTCAGGGTTTAACCGTAACAGCAGATGCCAATGCCAATGTAAAGGGTTATGTTTATGATCCGACGGTTATGCTGCCGCCAAGTCCAATCGGTAAACTGGATGTGGGAGGTGCATTGGGAGCCGGTGTCCTTAGTGTGATTAAGGATATGGCGCTAAAAGATCCGTATGTAGGCCAGACTGAGCTGGTATCAGGAGAGATTGCGGAAGACATTACTTATTATTATGCAACTTCAGAACAGATACCCTCTTCCGTTGCGCTGGGAGTTTTAATGAATAAAGATAATACGGTGAAACGGTCCGGAGGTTTTATTATACAGCTTATGCCTTTTGCTGAGGACGAAATCATTGATAAACTGGAGCAAAAGATTAATGAAATTTCATCTATTACGAATCTGTTAGACGACGATTTAACTCCGGAGATGATTCTGGAACATATTTTAGGTGAATTTAACCTGGAAATATTGGATACCATGCCGACAGCTTTTACCTGCAACTGTTCCAAGGAAAGAGTAGAAAAAGCGATTATCAGCATTGGTAAGAAAGATATCCAGGAAATGATAGAAGATAATGAACCAATTGAAGTGAATTGTCATTTTTGTAATACAAAATATCATTTTTCCATAAATGAACTGGAGATGATTCTTAAGAAAAGCAAATAATCAGACACTTAAAACAGGCAGTCTAATTTTACTCAATTTAGACTGTCTGTTTCGTATACTCTAAAACCTTTTTAATTATTTTCTGATTTACTCCATATTCCATTTTTTCCATTAACTAAAACAGACTTACTTCTGGCTAGTTTATACTTTAAATTAGTCTAATATGTAAAATTTATATAATATAAATTTTATAGTAATTTTACTTGTAAAATATTCCTGACCATGTTAAAATTGTAACAATGTTTTTGCTGCAGTTAATTTTATATACTGTTGAGGGATGACAGTAAAGATGATTTTATAGAATAAATCAGGGGAGCATTTCCGTTAGGCTGGAAATACTCTTTTTTCATTAATTATACTAATATAATATAAACTCAAAGAAAGGTATTGTACAAAGGTGAATGTATGGATTACAAAATAGGAAAAAGCTCACAAAAGGATTCCAGGCAGGCTGTATCGGAAGCAGCAGCAGGTTTAATAAATCCTAAACTAGTCTTGTTTTTTTCCGGAGTGGATGGATTTGAAGACTATACCAGGGAGCTGAAGCTTACCTTTCCGGATAGTATTATTATGGGAGCGACCACTTTTGCGGGATTTTGTAAGGAGGGAGCTTATAAAGAGACTCTGATGGTATTGGGGATTGAAGACGGAATCGAGTGTTATGGAGATGTGTTGGAAGAAGTGGATAAGTATCCGTTGAAATATGTTGACAGGGTAGAAACTTGTGTAAATAAATTCAGTAATTATGCTAATATGGTTTGTCTGGAATTTTCCACTGCTTTAATCAGCAGTGAAGAGTTAATATTGTCCACCTTGAATTCAGTGCTTATGAAGAAAAAAATCCCGTTATTCGGCGGTTCGGCGGGAGACAGGGGTATGGCGGAGAAGACAATGATATCCTTTAACGGAGTCGTAATGGATAAAGCCTGCGCCTTTGTAATAATAAAAAATCTTCAGGGCGGAATCAGGTTTTACAGGGAAAATATCTATAAACCGACAGAACATTATTTTACCTCAACGAAGGTGGATGTAAGGAACCGCATTGTATATGAATATGATTATAAACCTGCGGCAGAAGTTATGGCAAAGGCATTAAATACGGATGTCTCCCATCTGGATAAATATCTTGACAGTTATCCCTTAGGCAGGATTATCGGCAGCGATATGTATATTACCGCGAACCAAATGGTAACTAATCAGAACGGTATGGCTTATCATGCCAGAGTTTACAATAATTCAAAGATGGTTTTACTGGAACCGGATGATTATAAAGAAGTAATTAAACAAACAGCAAAGCAAATAAAAGCAGAAGTACCAAAGCCGTCCCTTTCTATCATGGTAAATTGTCTCGCACGCTCTATTTTATTTGAGAAAGATGGTTATTTAAATGACTTTGCTAAACAGATGGGTAATTCTATCGGAAATTACATAGGATTTGCCGGATATGGGGAACAGTTAAATCAGCAGCATTTTAATCAGACTATGGTTATAGCAGTATTGGAATAACAGGAGGTGCCAGGATGAAGTTATTTAAGAAAAAGAATGGCGTGGAGCCGTTAACTGATATGGAGGAGAAAGAGCTGCCCGTACAGGAAGACTATAATTTTGATAAGTATATTAATTACGGTATTTTACATATAGAAAATAAAGTGGAAGAATTTATGGATGAAGAAGCTTCCGTATCCCAAAGTTTTAGTTATATTAATGATACTTTTTCGGAGATCAGCCATATCAATGAAATGATTGATCACTTAAACCAGGATTTTAACGCTTTCAGTGAATATGCCAATCAAATCGGCGGTATTATGATTCGCTCCGACCAGGCGGTAAAAGAAGCTGACAGCAAAATGGATAAATTGGCAGACCAGATAGAGGGAACCTGCGGTAAACTAAATTCCATAACGGAAGCCTTTACAACCTTAGAAAAGGATTTTGGTAATATTGAGGAAATGTCCAAAGGTATTACAGGAATTGCTACCAGTACCAATCTGCTGGCATTAAATGCTTCCATTGAAGCTGCCAGAGCCGGAGAAGCAGGCAGGGGATTTTCCGTAGTTGCCGACCGAATCAGGGAATTGTCTGCATCTACAACGAATATGGTAAAAGGGATTGATGAAAGTGTTAAACTGCTGCACCAAAGTATTGATGTTTTAAGGGAGGAAATTGAGATTTCCAAAGCAGCTATACTTAATAATCTGCAATCAGCCAAAAATGTACAGGAGAACTTTATTCAGGTAACACAGTGTACGGATGAGGTCAAAGACTTCAGCAAACAGATTATTTCAGGTATCGAAAATACAAGTAAGGAAATTAATGGAGCTGCTAAAGGCGTTAATTCCATATCAGATCTTGTTCATTCATTTGGTAGTAAGCTGTCGGATCTAAATATTAAGATGAGCAAGAAATCCATAATTATCTGTGAAATCATAGATTTTCTGCAGCAGCTGGAAAATATGGTTAAAGAATCTTTAAAAAATAGAAACAATAAAAATATCTAGAAACCCGATTTCCTTAGCTAAAAAATAAGTTCAGGTGAAACACATTTTATAATTCCAAAAAACCTTTATTTATTGCAATTAATAATACAAAAAGGGAATTTATAAGCGGTGCTTATTAAAATGATTAGGAGAAAATAATGGTGATTCCTCATTATCTAATAAAAACATATTGCCAAACTTTCCAGGTTCGCTATAATAGAAGTGTAAGTTACAGACGAATTACACTACTTCAAAGTAACAATATTTGATTTACTTTTCAAGCAAAGAAATCAAAGGGGATTGAATGTGGCGTGACATACACGCAGATAGGAGCCAAACATGAAAAAATTAGACATGCTTTATGAAGGAAAAGCCAAAAAGGTATTCAAAACAGATAATGATGACATATATATTGTTGATTATAAGGATGATGCAACAGCTTTTAACGGCTTAAAAAAGGGAACCATCGTAGGAAAAGGTGTTATTAATAACCGGATGTCCAACCACATATTCCAGTTGCTTGAGAAAGAAGGAGTACCCACGCATTTTATTGAAGAATTAAGTGACAGGGAAACCGCAGTAAAGAAAGTTGAAATTGTTCCTCTAGAAGTAATTGTGCGTAATGTTTCCGCGGGAAGTTTTGCCAAAAAGCTTGGTATGGAGGAAGGCGTTAAATTATTATGCCCGACATTGGAATTCAGTTATAAAAATGATGACCTAGGGGATCCCATGATCAATGATTATTATGCCATTGCCATTGGAGCAGCTACCAGAGAAGAAATCGACCGTATTACGGAACTTACGTTTAAAGTAAATGAAGTACTTTGTAAATATTTTGCAGAATGCGGAATTGAATTAATCGATTTTAAAATCGAATTTGGCAGATATAAAGGAGAAGTTATATTAGCAGATGAAATCTCTCCGGATACCTGCAGGCTCTGGGATATCAAAACACATGAAAAATTAGACAAAGACCGCTTCAGAAGAGATATGGGTAATGTAGAAGATGCTTATAAAGAAGTATTAAAACGCCTTGGTCTTTCTAAATAATAATAAATTACACCGCCTGTCCAGCTCAGACGGTTTCGATTTACAGGAAATGGACAATAGTTAACTTATTGTCCATTTTTCAACCATAAAAGGTAATTGATACATTTTTAACTATTAGAGTGACAATTCTAATTAAGGAAGTATTTAGGCAATTGCGAAACTATGAAGTTTTTTGATTATACCATACAATTGATACTTGTTTCTAGCTTCAGTTGCTCTCCTGGCAAGATTCAGCTCTGAAATTGTATTAATTGCATGGCATATAGATACAATATGTGAGTGTCGCAATTACCTTAAGGAAGTATTAATAGAAAGGAATTAACGATGAATAATAGTAATAATGTAGATAACTATATTTCAGATGAAATACATGAAGAGTGCGGTGTCTTTGGTATCTATGATTTAGACGGCAATGATGTGGCTTCTTCTATATATTACGGTTTATTTGCACTGCAGCACAGAGGTCAGGAAAGCTGTGGTATAGCGGTAAGTGATACCAATGGTCCCAAAGGAAGTGTGAAGTCCTGTAAAGGTATGGGTTTGGTAAATGAAGTTTTTACCCCGGAGAGTTTAGAGGAATTAAAAGGAAATATTGGTGTGGGGCATGTTCGTTACTCTACTGCAGGGGCAAGTAACAGAGAAAATACCCAGCCGCTGGTTTTAAATTATGTAAAAGGAACGTTAGGTCTTGCCCATAACGGCAATTTAATCAATGTCTTGGAATTAAAAGACCAGTTAGCTTATACCGGAGCTATTTTCCAGACTACCATTGACTCGGAAGTTATTGCTTACCTGATTGCGAGAGAACGGTTACAGACAGGTAGTGTAGAGGAAGCAGTCGGAAAAGCTATGTTAAAATTGAAAGGTGCGTATTCCCTGGTAATCATGAGCCCCAGAAAATTAATCGGAGCCCGTGACCCTTTTGGCTTCCGCCCTTTATGCATCGGCAAAAGGGACAATACCTATGTATTGGCATCCGAAAGCTCTGCCTTGGACGCGGTGGATGCGGAATTTGTCCGTGATGTTTTGCCGGGCGAAGTTGTTATGATTAATAAAGATGGAATCCACTCCGATATGTCCATGGCTCAGCCTAAAATCTCCAAATGTATATTTGAATATATTTATTTTGCAAGACCGGACAGCTGTCTGGATACGGTAAGTGTATACAATTCAAGAATTATGGCAGGCAGAATTTTAGCCCAGACCTATCCGGTGGAAGCGGATCTGGTTGTCGGAGTGCCTGATTCGGGCAATGCCGCAGCCATGGGTTATTCCTTTGAATCCGGTATCCAGTATGCTACCGCTTTTGTTAAAAACAGTTATGTGGGCAGAACTTTCATAAAACCGAAACAATCCATGAGGGAATCCAGCGTCCGTATTAAGCTCAATGTTTTAAAGGATGTTGTTAAAGGAAAACGTGTTATTATGATTGATGATTCCATAGTCCGGGGAACAACCTGTGAGAGAATTGTAAGGATGTTAAAAAATGCAGGTGCCACCGAAGTACATGTACGGATCAGTTCACCGCCGTTTTTATATCCTTGTTATTTTGGAACCGATGTGCCCTCCGACGACCAGTTAATTGCCCATAATAATACGGTGGAACAGATACGGGATATGATAGGAGCCGATTCTCTGGGTTACTTGTCTGTAGACCGTTTAAGCGAACTAATTAAAGGTGATACCGGTTACTGTGACGCATGCTTTAGCGGTAATTATCCCATTGAACCACCAAAAGACGATATCCGCGGAGAGTATGAGAGATAGTCCGGGCTAATGAATTGGTAAGCAACCTGTTTGAGACAATGGAATTAAAATATCAGGAAACAAATCAGAAACAATATAGAAAAATAATCATAATAGATTTATTAATCATAAGAAAGCTACAATACAAGTTATAATAAAAATTTATGCCAGATAAAATAAACCTCTTGTTTACTGAGCTTGTATGCTCTATACTGGTAGAATGAAATATATGAATTAGTTGACGTTCAGTATCAAAAGGAAATTATAAATTCCAGATTGTTAAGATTAATTTAGTTAAAATAGCAATATTTATAAACCGATAGGAAGATTACATTAATTAGATATTGAATGGGAATATTAGGGAAATCAGGAGGAAATTATGAGTTACGATAAATATGTCAGTCCTTTATCCGAACGTTATGCCAGTAAGGATATGCAGTACATCTTTTCACCGGATATGAAATTCAGGACCTGGAGAAAGTTATGGATTGCTTTAGCGGAATCGGAAAAAGAGCTGGGTTTAAATATTACCGAGGAACAGATAGAAGAATTAAAGAAGTTTAAAGATGATATAAACTATGAGGTGGCAAAGGAAAGGGAAGCATTGGTACGTCACGATGTTATGTCCCACGTTTATGCTTATGGTGTGCAATGCCCTAAGGCAAAAGGAATCATCCATTTAGGAGCAACTTCCTGTTATGTAGGTGATAATACTGACATTATTGTAATGACCGAGGCTCTGAAGCTAATTAAAAAGAAACTTATTAATGTAATGGATGAACTTTCTAAATTTGCAATGGAATATAAGGGACTTCCCACCCTTGCATTTACTCACTTTCAGCCTGCCCAGCCCACAACGGTGGGGAAAAGAGCTGCTTTATGGTTAATGGAGTTAAAGCTGGATTATGATGATTTAGTATATCTAATTGACAGCATGCGTCTATTGGGTTCCAAGGGAACTACAGGAACGCAGGCAAGCTTCTTGGAATTATTTGACGGGGATCACGAAAGAATTAAAAAACTGGATGAAATGATAGCGGAAAAAATGGGTTACACAGGATGTTTCCCGGTATCCGGTCAGACCTATTCCCGTAAAGTGGATATGAGAGTTGTAAATGTACTTGCCGGAATTGCTGCCAGTGCCCATAAATTTTCCAATGATATCCGTCTACTCCAGCATTTAAAAGAAATCGAAGAACCATTTGAGAAAAATCAGATTGGTTCCTCTGCAATGGCATATAAGCGTAATCCTATGAGAAGTGAAAGAATTGCATCCCTTTCTAATTATGTGTTAACGGATGTAATGAATCCTGCCATTACTTCCGCCACCCAGTGGTTTGAAAGAACCTTGGATGATTCTGCAAATAAACGTATCAGTATTCCGGAAGCTTTTCTTGCTGTGGACGGAATTCTGGATTTATATTTGAATGTTGTTGACGGCCTGGTTGTATATCCAAAGGTTATTGAAAAACATCTTATGGCAGAGCTTCCTTTTATGGCTACGGAAAATATCATGATGGATGCGGTAAAACTTGGCGGAGACAGACAGGAACTCCATGAAAAAATCAGAACCTTATCCATGGAAGCCGGAAGAAATGTAAAAGAAAACGGCCTGGATAATAACTTATTAGAGTTAATTGCAGCGGATCCATCTTTTAATATGTCTTTGGAAGAATTAAAGAAAACCATGGATCCGGCTAAATATACCGGTCGTTCCAAAGAGCAGGTGGAAGAGTTTATCGGTGAAGTAATTAAGCCGATTCTCGATGAGAACAAAGAATTGTTAGGTTTAAAGGCAGATATTAAGGTGTGAAAAAGAAACTGCTCTGCAGTTTCTTTTTCACACGCCATTTGTTGCCGCAGTAGCAGCCATGCAGTGATCATGCAGGTTATGAATTAAAGTTAAAATTGCTGGAGGATCCTGATAAACTTGGTTTTAAAGTTGCTGATTTTGGTTGTTACAGCAATGAACCGGTAGATTTTCCCGGTATTTCAAAACTGGTATGCCAGAATATATTAGAGGGGAAAGCCAAAAGAGGAATCATGATGAAAGCAAAGTGAGAATTAGTAAGCCTGCATGCAATAATTCGAACGTGCACGGGAACCGAAGAAACCCGCAAAGCGTGTTTCTTACGGTTTATTCCCGGTATCTTCCGGGTCTTCTAAGTATTTATCATACTTTTGACTTTTTTTATATGAAAATTAATTCAATCAAATAAGCGCACATAATAGTAAAGGAAGATGCCGCTTTGTAACAGGAGATGTAATGTTTGCAGACGATTTATCCTTACAAATTCCGCTGATTTTTGGTATAATAAGAGTATATCTTTATTATTTGAAAATTTTTGAATGATAACATATCTTGGCAGCTTTGATGTAGAAGATATACCCTTGCAGAGGATTTTGAAGAGGTAAGCAAAATATGAAAATTGATAGATTATTAGGGATAATCATAAGCTTATTAAATAAAGAAACATTGACGGCAAAACAACTTGCTGAAAAGTTTGAAGTATCGATCAGAACAATTCAAAGAGATATGGAAAGTATTTCAATGGCGGGAGTCCCTATTGTTTCTAATACCGGCAGCAGTGGAGGGTATTCGATTTTATCCAGCTATAAATTAGAGAACCAGTTTATAAAAAGAGATGATTACAAGATAATTATTATGGCACTGAAAAGCCTTAATACAGGTTATGGGAGCAGGCAATTGGAGCACATTATAGATAAATACCTGGCTTTAAACGGCGGATATGCACAAAATGTATTTTTAGATTATAGTGTCTCCAGGGAAGACAACAAGGTTCAGGAAAATAATAAATTGATAGAACATTCAATAAATGATATGACTCAGATCAATTTTGACTATAAGAATGTAAGTGGTATATTGTCACATAGAAATGTCCAACCCTTGGCACTAAGATTTCAATGGTATGGGTGGTATTTATTTGGCTTTGATTTAAGTAAAAGGGATTATCGTTCTTTCAAAATAGCCAGAATGCAGAATCTGGAAGCAACGGATACAAAATTTTGCAATGATGCCGATATAGAAGAACTCTTGCGACTGAATGATAACGAATATATGCAAACTTGTGAAAATATTAAAGTTTGGTGTCATAAAGACAGTATTAGTATTCTCGAAGAATATTTTCCGCAAGAAGAAAGAGTGGCATTTGAAGAGGGTCATTATATAATGAATTTACATGTTCCGCCTAATGAACGATTGTGGCAGGCATTGCTGCTTAGCATGGGAGATAAAGTTAAAATTATTGAGCCGGAATATTATAGACAAAAATTAATTGAAACTGCCTCAAAATTTTTATCAAACTACGACATATAGCTGTCATAAAACATATGGTATGATAAAGAAAAACAGGAGGTCAGATTAATGAGAGAATTTGCTGAAGCTTTAATCTGTAAATCAAAAAGTAATAGTATACCGGACGCTTACAACTTCTTCGGACCATTGATAGGTGAGTGGGATTTTGAATGGATAGACAATCACGGGACAGAGAAAGAAAGGCATATAAAAGGTGAATGGATTTTTTCATGGGTATTAGAAGGAACGGCTGTTCAGGATATCTTTATTTGTCCTTCCCGCGAGGAGCGGATAAATAGTAATCAGCCGGATGCGGAATACGGTACGACGATTAGGATATATAACCCTGATAGCCATGCATGGGATATTTTTTATGGATGTTCAGGTGAGGCGACTCGCCTTGAAGCAAGAGAAGACGGAGAAACAATTGTTTTAACTGAAATATCCACAAAGAAAATGAAATGGATATTTTCAGAGATTACTGAAAGCTCTTTTCATTGGCGGAACATAAGAACACAGGATGGAACTACATGGAAAGTGCAGGGAGAATTATTTGCATCAAGAAAAAATAAATAATGTAATATATAGCAAACATAGGGCTTATAGAACAAATAAGACCGAAATATATTCATGTTGATAGCAATGGAAAAACTGCCAGAGAATACGCTTATGAGTATTGCAAGGAACATTAAAAAAAATCATTGACAATGAGAAATAATGGTAATATGATAAGAATATAGAAACCGGTTTCTGTAAGGGAGTAAATAATATGGCATCCATAAATGACGTGGCGAAAAAAGCCGGAGTAGCTAAATCGACGGTATCAAAAGTTTTAAATAATTATCAATTAGTGAGTGAGAAGACCAAAGCTAAGGTCGAGGCGGCAGTGTTGGAACTGGGTTATGTACCGAATTCCGTAGCAGTTTCACTTTCCAAAAAGGAATTTAACAGGATTGGCCTTATCGTTGATATCCGGCATAACAGTCAGTTTATTGATGAAATAGATATGCAGTATTTAACCGGTGCATTTGAAAAGTCAAAAGAATATCAGATTGATGTAGTTACTTTTTTTAGTTCCCAGTTTGACGGTATGACAACAAAACAGGTGAGCTCGTATTTAAAATCCCAAAGGATAAATTGTCTGATTATTTATAATTTATCCATAGAGAATCAGAACTTAGTTAAATTAATAGAAAAACAGGAGTTTTATTGTGTTTTAGTGGATTCCCCCATAGTGAATGAAAAAACATCCTCCGTATCCATAGATCATTTTGCAGCACAGTATGATGTGGCGAAAAAGACCATCGAAGAAAATGAGTTCAAACGAAAAGTATTATACATTGCAGGGGCAGAGGAAGTTACATTACCAATCAAAGACTGGAGGCTATAAAGAAACTTAACCAGGAGATTCCCTTTGAGCTAATCATAAAATATGGTGATTTTAATGAGTATAAAGCCAGGGAAATTATTTTTGGATGGGCAAAAAAGGTTGATATTATTGTATGTGCTTCGGATATGATGGCAATAGGAGCAGTATTCGCCCTTACGGAGATGGATATTTTCAGGCCGGTATGCGGCTTTGACGGTATACCTCTTATGGGATATACGAAAATGGCAATGAACACAGTAAAACAGGACTTTTTTAAAAAGTCAAAACAGGCTTTTGATGAGCTAAAAAAACTATTGGATGGAGGAACAGGGCAGCATATTGAGATGCCTTATGAGGTGTGCAAAATAAATTATATGGATATCATTCAGAAATAAGGATAGGTATTCATATAATTTTTTCTCTCATTAAGGAAACCGGTTTCCCTCCGTTTATTGCCGATGGAAGAAAACATGTTTCAGTAATATTTGTAATCCGCTGTAATCATTAGTTAAATAGTCAAAGCTATAGAATAAAATAAAAAGTCCACAGTGTTACTATTGGTTATAACAAAGTTGTAGGTAATTGCGAAACTATATAGTTTTTCGAATATACCATACAATAAAACGAACTTCATAGCTTCAGTTGCCCTCTGGGCAAGATTCAGCTCTGAAATTGTATTAATTGCATGGTATATAGATACAATAGTAGAGTTTCGCAATTGCTTAATAACAAAGTTGAAATGAAAGGAGAGTATCGATGTATTTAATTACAAATACATCATACAAGGAATAATATGGCTGAAAATACGGATATTAACTTAAGAAACCAGGTAATATATTCTGTTTATGTGAGAAACCGTAGCATACGTATTTTAACCTTACAAGTAAGTCCCCATTTCACAGCACAGCGTAAGAGGCGGGGACTGGACTTAGCTTTATATTCGGAATTCATATTCCGACTGAAATACCTGGGTAGCAGATATTAAGGTTATTAGCAAGTTGTGCAGCAGATATAAGAATTTCCCCTTTGACTATGGCATTACCGGAACTTCAGGCAGGGTTTATGCTATAGGAGGCAGGGTAAAAAATTTATTTAAACAGCATATTTATGGAAATATATAATTATGGTGTGATAATCCGGAAAGAGATAATATGTGCCTGCGATTCAAAGTTTGCAGGTTGTGAGAAAGGTATGGTTATTAATATGAGAGAAGCAGGAGTACTAATGCCGGTAGCTTCCCTTCCTTCCGATTATGGAGTAGGGGATTTTGGAAAGTACAGCTATCAGTTTGTTGATATTTTGAAAAAAAGTAATATGAGAATATGGCAGATTCTGCCTTTAAATCCATTGGGTTACGGGGAATCGCCTTATCAGCCCTATTCTTCCTTTGCAGGGGATGAATTATACATTGATTTAGTCAGGTTATATGAAGAAGGGCTTTTAGAAGAGATACCGCCGTCTTTCCGAAAAGGAAGTATAAAAATCAGCTATCAGGAAGTAAGAAGTTATAAAGAAAAATATTTAAAGGCTGCGTTTTTAAACTTTGTTCCGGATCAGGAATATGAAGAATTTGCATGCCAGGAATGGGTTTACTTATATGCGGTTTATCTTACCTTTAAGAAAAAAAATCAAATGAAATGCTGGAATGAATGGCAGGAAGAACATAAAAACTGGATAACGGATCGACTTTTTGACGAAAGTATCTATGAAGAAGATATCCGTTATGAAATGTTTATTCAGTATGAATTTTACCGTCAGTGGATTGCATTAAAGCAATATGCCAATGATTTGGGAATTAAGATTATGGGCGATATTCCTTTTTATGTTGGAATCGATTCATTGGATGTGTGGGGAGATCAGGAAGATTTCCTATTAGACAAGGATGGACACCCGATCTTTATTGCAGGAGTACCGCCGGATTATTTCAGCCGTACCGGCCAGAGATGGGGAAATCCTATCTACAACTGGGAGTACATGAAAGAAAACGGATTTCGTTTTTGGCTAAACCGTATCGGTTATAATGCCAAACTGTTTGACATTATCCGTATTGATCATTTCCGGGCTTTTGATACTTACTGGAAGATACCTGTTACCTGTGATACTGCAATGGAAGGAGAATGGGTGGAAGCTCCCGGTTATGAATTATTTGATTTGCTCTATGAAACCTTTCCGGATATTAATATCGTAGCGGAAGACTTAGGGGATATGAGACCGGAAGTATATAAATTAAGGGATTGTTATGGTTTGAAGGGAATGAAAATTATACAATTTACCTTTGATCCGTTGGAGGGTAATAACAACTTCGTGGATAGGGAAAACATGATAGTTTATACCGGAACCCATGACAATGAAACCATACTGGGATGGTTCGAAAACCAACCCGGGCAGGTACAGAATGAGACAGATCTGGAATTGTATTCCTTAGGATATGATAACGGTTCCATTTCCCACAGATTTATCCGGTATACTTTGGATAACATCGCCGATATAGCAATCATACCTGTTCAGGATATCCTGGAATTAGGTAATGAAGGACGCCTTAATACTCCCGGTACCTTAGGAGGCCCTAACTGGGTTTGGAAATTAGACAGTCTGGATAGATTAAACAGACAGGTGGAATTTCTTAAAGAAGCAGTAGTTAAGAGCAGCCGGACCGGTGAAAGCAGTAAAGTTAGTACAAGAACCAAGGATCCTGCAAGAATTCTAAACAAACTTCTGGAACAGCAATATGGTAAAACCATAGAGCAGTGTACTAAGAAGCAATTACTCTACGGATTGCTGGGAATGGTGAAGAGGCTTGCGGTAGGCAGGGAGGTAACAGGAGATAAACGCAAACTTTATTATATATCAGCGGAATTTTTAATTGGTAAGCTGTTATCCAATAACCTGATTAATTTAGGAATATACGAAGATATTAAGGAATTACTGGCTTCCCACGGGCAGAGTTTATCGGAAATAGAAGAAGCGGAACCGGAACCGTCTTTGGGTAATGGAGGCCTTGGACGTTTGGCAGCCTGTTTCCTGGATTCCATAGCAAGCCTTGGTCTGGCAGGCGACGGAATCGGACTTAATTATCATTTTGGGTTATTCAAACAGCAGTTTGAGGATAATCTTCAAAAAGAGGAGAAAAATCCGTGGATTGAGAAAACCAGCTGGCTGACGAAAAAGAATCATACCTATGAAGTAGAATTCGGCGGGTTTAAAGTAAAATCCATCCTATATGATATTGATGTTATAGGGTATCAGAATCGAACCAATAAACTTCATTTATTTGATACGGAACTGGTGGATGAAAGCCTGGTAGAGGAGGGGATTGATTTTGATAAAGAGGATATTAAACGAAATCTTACTCTGTTTTTATATCCGGACGACAGTGATGAAGCCGGGCAGCAGCTGCGTATTTACCAGCAGTATTTTATGGTAAGCTGCGGAGCACAGTATATTTTGGAAGAATCCAAAAGAAGGGGAAGCAATCTTCACGATTTGTATGAATATGCGGTAATACAGATAAATGATACCCATCCCAGTATGGTGATTCCGGAACTCATCCGTTTACTGATGAAACAGGGAATCAGTTTGGACGAAGCAATTGAAATTGTATCAAAAACCTGCGCCTATACAAACCATACCATTCTTGCCGAAGCCCTGGAAAAATGGCCGATTGATTATTTAAAGAAAGTGGTTCCACAGCTGGTGCCAATTATCGAAGTACTGGATAACAGGGTAAGGAGAAAATTCGGAGAGGAAGATGTGGTTATTATCGATAACCAGGATAGGGTGCATATGGCTTCTATGGATATTCATTACGGTTTCAGCGTAAACGGAGTGGCCGCGCTGCATACGGAGATCTTAAAATCCTCGGAATTAAACCAGTTTTATGAAATTTATCCTGAGAAATTTAATAATAAGACCAATGGTATTACATTCAGGCGTTGGCTGTTACACTGCAACCGTGACCTTACTTCCTATATTGAAAGTCTGATCGGGAATGGATTCCATACGGATGCTATGGAATTAGAAAAACTGATGGATTTTAGTGAAGAGGAACCAGTTCTTCATAAGCTTTTGGATATTAAATATATTAATAAATTAAAATTAAAAGACTGGCTATATAAAAATCAGGGAGTTGTGATAGATGAAAATTCTATTTTTGATATTCAAATCAAACGTCTTCACGAATATAAACGCCAGCAGATGAATGCCTTATATGTCATTTATAAATATCATGAAATTAAGCAGGGAAAACTGCCGGTTAGGCCGATTACGGTTATTTTCGGGGCGAAAGCTGCGCCGGCCTATATTATTGCAAAAGACATCATTCACCTGATTCTCTGCCTGCAGGAGTTAATCAACAATGATACGGAGGTGAGTCCTTATCTTAGGGTTGTAATGGTGGAAGATTATAATGTATCGAAAGCGGAAGTGCTGATACCGGCTTGTGATATTTCGGAGCAGATTTCCTTAGCTTCCAAGGAAGCCAGCGGTACCGGTAATATGAAATTTATGTTAAACGGAGCCGTGACTCTGGGAACGCTTGACGGTGCTAATGTTGAAATCAGTGAATTAGTCGGAGAGGATAACATTTATCTGTTTGGAGAAACCAGTGATCAGGTTATCGAACATTATGAAAATGCAGATTATATTTCAAAAAAATATTATCAAAAAGATAAAGATATCAAAAATGCTTTGGACTTTATTATCAGTGACCAGATGTTATCCATTGGCAAGGAAGAAAATCTTGTAAGACTTTATAAAGAAATTCTGAATAAGGATTGGTTTATGGCCCTGCTTGATTTTAAAGAATACGTAAGGGTAAGGGAAATGGCCTATAATGATTATGAAGACCGGTTAAACTGGGCTTATAAAATGTTGGTTAATATCAGCAAGGCAGGATATTTTTCTTCTGACAGCACCATCGCCCAATACAATCAGGATATATGGAAGCTGAATGAGGAAATATAATAATTTTTGGAGCGAAAGATAATAAAATTGTCCGTAGTTTTTGTATTTAAGATACAAAAACTACGGACAATTTTGTAGATATTCAAGTATATGTTTGGATTCCGCTATATTATAATTAATTTATGGAAAGTATTGTACTTCATGATAATAAAATAACAGGTATGGCTTGGAAAAAATTATTATGTTGGATCTAGTTTTTTTGATAAGATAAAAGATAAGTCGGTTGGAAGTATAGAATTTTACCTTTCACTGCTGATAATAAAGAGACTGTCTTCAAAAAGGATGAAAACAGCCTCTCGCTGATAGATTCACTATTGAAAAAATAACAAGTACAGTTAGTCAAGCCCAAATGAATTGATAATGCACTAAGCTACGTATGTATTAGCGATATGTCATATTTGCTTCTGAAGCATTTTACTCTGCATTAAACTCTCTGACATGTGCAATGTCATTTCCCATCGAACAATGAGCCTGTGGATTACAAACAATATCAATAACATAAGGCTTATCAGAAGATTTTGCACGTTCAAATGCCTTCGCAATGTCTTCTGGCTTGAACACACGCTCCGCATCGCAGTTGAAGCCCTTGGCTACGGTCACATAATCGACTTCGCCCTGATTCTCTGGCATTGCAACAGCATACTCATAGTTGTAAGCAAATTTCTGGTTCTGTCTGATGAGACCAAGGTATGCATTATTTACGATACATACAATCAAAGGCACCTTGTTCGTTGCTGCTGTAGCAAGTTCCTGTACATGGAAGGTAAAACCAAAATCCCCCATGACACAGACACATTTATTTTTTTTCGTGTCACCTACCATTGCTCCGATTGCTCCCGGAATATCCCAACCCAGGCACCCTGCTCCGCCTGAAGGGAAGTACCGTCTGGAGGCATTAATCTCCTGCATTTGTCCAGACCAAATCTGTGTAATACCACATCCGGTTGTAAACATTGTATTTTCATCAAATGCTTTATTTAATTCTCCAAATACACGGTGTGGATTAATCGGAACACTATCATGATCAGTCTTTCGCTTCATGCTTTCTCTCTCAGAAGGAATATTGGCAACACGTTCGGAACCTTTTTGCTGGCCAAGTTTCTTTGCAAATTCTAGTAACTGGTCAATCGCATCTTTTGCGTCTGCGGTAATTCCGAGATCTGGCGCAAATATTTTTCCAATTTCACTCGCTTCCACATTGATATGGATAAACTTGCGATCACCTTTGTAAACGTCAATACTACCAGTATGTCTGTCGGTAAATCTGTTTCCGATTGCAAGTACAACATCAGACTCTAAGAATGTTTTATTTCCAACAGGATTACCGCACTGGATTCCAGGCATACCTGCATATAACGGATGAGATGTCGGAATTGCACCTTTGGCCATATAGGTGATGACAACCGGGATGTTCATAATTTCCGCAAATTGAATCAGTTCTTTTTCTGCATTGGCCAAAACAACACCACCACCCATCAGGATAACAGGATTTTTAGCTGCAAGTAGCATGTCCATCGCTGCGTTAATAGCAGCAGGGGATGCTTTCGGATTTATTACCTTTACTGGCTCGTAAGTATCCGGGTTAAAATCTACTTCGGCCTTTTGCATATCTAAAGGAATATCTAAAACGACAGGTCCTGGTTTCCCATTTTTTGCAAGGCGAAATGCTTCAATAACTTCATCTACTGCTGTCTTAGGATTCGTAATGCAAACGGCATGCTTTGCTACAGGACGAACAATGTCCGCCTCATCGACACACTGAAATGCATCTTTTCCAAGTTGAGCCCGAACTGCCTGACCAGTAATGGCAATCAGCGGAATGCTATCAATATTTGCCGTATAGATACCCGTTACAAAGTTGGTAGCACCAGGACCTGATGTGCTAATGGCAAGTGCCATTCTTCCACTTGATCTGTAGTACCCGTCTGCTGCATGCACACAACACTCTTCATGACGCATCGTAATATGATGAATTTTACTTTCCACATCTTTTAGTGCATCATAAAATGCATTGCATCCCGCACCGGGAATCCCGAATGCATCCGTAATTCCTTCTTTTAAACAAATTTCGATTATTGCTTGTGATAAATTCATATTTTTTCTCCTTTTTGATATGATTTTTTTCCTTTCGCCTGCGTACCCCTCCCATTATATTATTAGGCACACACTACAAATAGTTATTCTTTTTTTGAATCTACCTACTTGTTCTATCTTCATATTTATCCCCCCTTTCCATTACTTTTACAAACCAGGTAACTCACAACCTATCACCTCCACCGCATATTAACCATCTTGTAAGAACGGTAAAACATAATTCTTTTTATTATGCACTGTAAGAAAAAACTCACAGCTATACATTTCCATATACATGACAGAGAATCTACACAATTTGGCACTAGTGATTGTTTCCAACAGAATCGAAATAAGACGACCAGCTTTTCCAAATACATTGACTTTTGGTACAATACTCTTTGTGATGTCACTATTTGAAATTATATTTTAAACTCTTTAATTAAATTACCACTATAATACATAGATTGTCAATCATTTTTTATGTTTTTGTAAAATGTTTTAATTATCAAAAAGCGCTTGCTTTTCTTGATATCATCCATAGTATTTTAATTGTTCTATTACAATTAAGCAGTTCGTACCATATATTTGACATAATGTACGATGACAAGTTTATCCAGTCACTTCTCCATCTGCTTTTCAGCAATTTCAGCTGCAGTAGCTTGCCCTACTAAGTTCATCAATGCTGGATCCCCAGGTGATATAGAGAGAATAAGAAATACTAAGAATGTAATACTCAGGATAACTGGAAGCATCATAAAGATACCCTTTAGCATATATTTGAACATAATGAACCCCCTTTCAAATGGAGAAAGGTAAAGAGATTCTATCAGATGTATGTATGCTGAGGGATTCGTGCAGTAGGAATGCATGTAATTGTGCAGTGAATATAGAATAAACGAAGTGGAACTATTCCTGAATTATCTTAACGGAATAGTTCCACTTCGTTTTATACGCAATTGTTATGATATACCGATTAATACAAGATCATCTGATTTCAGAGAAGCATGTTTTCTTAATCACATTAAGACTCAAATACCTTATATCCCATTTTTCTTGAAATACTTTCCACCATTTGTAGAAGACTAGGAATCCGAGGTTTAATAAAGGTATCAGTGAGACGATTAGCTGGACCTGTAATACTGATACCGGCTATTACTTTTCCAGAAGTATCATAAACAGGAGCGGCAACACAACGTGCACCCCTCTCACACTCTTCATCGTCATATGCATAGCCTCTTTGACGAATGGATTCGATTTCTTCCTTGAGCTGCCATTTGCTTGTTAAGGTATGGTCTGTAAAACGTGTCAGGCCTTTTACCTGAATAAGATGATCCAGCTCGGCTTCTGAATAATTCATTAATAGAAGTTTACCAATCCCAGTACAATGCATCGGTGCAACATTTCCAATTCGCTGTGTGATTCGAAGTATTTGGCCACTGCCTTCCACTACTTCTATGTATACAACCATCTCATTATCTTCAACCGCAAGACATACAGATTCACCGAAGATTTTCGATAGTTCTTCCATATAAGGTTTGGCAATTGTTCGAATATCAATTTTGACGCTTACTCTATTAGCAAGAGCACATATCTTATAAGTTAGATAATACCTAGATGTTTCCTCATCTTGCGCAGCATATCCTTTATTAACTAAAGCAGTTACAAAACGCAGTACGGTGCTTACGTTTACTCCTAGTTCTTTCGAAATATCCAAAAGGCGTACAGGTTCTCTCTGATTAGCCAGATATTCTAGGATTACCAGCATTTTCTCAGATGATTGGTTGGCTTTTGTTCCAGAGCTATTTTTTGTTTCCATAAGTGCTCCTTTCAAATCCCATGGATTTTGACCTTTGAAATTAAATTTAAATATACGTTGTGATTATATCAAAGAGAAACTAGATTTGTCAATGCAGATAAATCTTATATTTCGGAACGATTTTGTAAATTTATTAACAAAATGGGATTGCTATTTCCCCCAAATTATGTTATCTTAATAATATAATAAAATGTAATTTTATTAAATGAAATTGTCGAGGTGAAGAAATGAAAGATTCAATTCATAAGTATTTTCAAATCGGAACGATTCAATGGATGAGTCACCCACCAAATCAATACCCAGTCTTAGATTCCATCAAAACGATCTGTTGCGATGATTTCTTTGACGTACTGGAAGTTACGCAGTTTAAGTCTGATGAAGAACGTCTGGCAGCAAAGCAGATGTTGGAACAGGCACATATGAAAGTTTGCTATGGTGCGCAGCCTAGACTGCTTGGAACTGGACTTAATCCAAACAACATCAATGAAAATGAGCGCATAAAAGCAGAAAAAACTCTGCTTGAAGCAGTTGATGAAGCAGAATTTCTTGGAGCAAAAGCGATTGCATTTTTGGCAGGTAAGTGGCAGGAAGAGACAAAAGAACAGGCATATGCTCAGCTCTTGAAAACAACTCGCAATGTCTGCGACTACGCTGCCACAAAAGGAATGTCTGTAAATCTGGAAGTGTTCGACTTTGATATGGATAAGGCTGCCCTCATTGGACCAGCTCCTTATGCCGCACGTTTTGCAGCAGATGTCAGGACCTATTGTAATAATTTTGGTTTACTGGTAGACCTATCTCACTTTCCAACTACATACGAAACATCGAAGTTTGTCGTTCAGACCCTCCGCCCCTATATCACTCATTTCCATATCGGAAATGCGGTAGTGAAAAAGGGCTGTCCTGCATATGGTGACCAGCATCCGAGATTTGGATTCCCGAATAGTGCCAATGACACACCGGAGCTTTTGGATTTCTTCCGCGTGTTAAAAGAGGAAGGTTTCCTAAATGCTGAAAATCCCTATGTGCTTTCTTTCGAAGTGAAACCATGGGCGAACGAAGATGGTGACTTGATTTTAGTAAATTCAAAGCGTGTCATCAATCGCGCCTGGGCAATGCTTGAGGATTGAGCTATTACAACTCAATTCCACTTGATTTGAAGACTGCGGATTAGCAGTATATGAAAGGAGCAATATGAAAATTGTAGTATTAGATGGTTATACAGAGAACCCCGGTGATATTAGCTGGGATGAGATGAAAAAGCTCGGTGAATTGACCGTTTATGATCGTACCCCCGCTGAACTGACACAAATGAGAATTGGGGATGCAGAACTTGTCATCACAAATAAGACTGCCATTACAGCCGACATCCTTTTGCATTGTCCAAATGTAAAATACATCGGTGTATTAGCGACCGGTTACAATGTCATCGACATTGCGGCAGCAAAAGAGCGCAACATTCCTGTTTGCAACATTCCGACCTATGGCACCACAGCCGTTGCACAATTTGTGATGGCTTTGCTTCTTGAGATTTGTCATCATGTCGCAGCTCATTCGGCTTCCGTAAAGAATGGAGATTGGAGCGCCTGCGCTGATTTTTGTTACTGGAACTATCCCTTAATGGAACTTGCCGGCAAAACGATGGGTATCATTGGCTTCGGGCGAATCGGTCAGGCAACCGCAAAACTGGCTGCCGCTTTCGGAATGAAGATACTTGCCTATGATGAATATCCTAATGAAACCGGGAAGTTGTATGGTACCTATGTTTCACTCGATCAGTTATATGCTGAGTCCGATGTGATTTCACTGCACTGTCCGCTCTTTCCTTCTACAGAGGGCATGATTAATAAAAAGTCGATTGCCAAGATGAAAGATGGCGTGATCCTGATCAATACCAGTCGTGGTCCGCTGATTGTGGAGCAGGATCTAGCGGATGCGCTAAACAACAAAAAGGTTGCATATGCTGCTTGTGATGTAGTGTCGACTGAGCCCATAAGACCCGATAATCCACTGCTCGGCTGCTATCATAGCATTATCACGCCACATATCGCATGGGCCCCGAAGGAAAGCCGCCAAAGACTGATGGATATCGCAGTCTCAAATGTAAAAGCTTTCCTATGCGGTGCACCTGAAAACAGAGTGAATTTCTGACCTAACTGAACCATTTCCCGACCTAGTAAACGTAGGAAGCAACTCCTGTATTCTCTGAAATTTTACTGCAACATGATTTCGTATGCAGGAGTTTTCTGTACTTTCTTCATTGGTACGGTCATGTAAAAAGGATACGATAGTAATAGCGGCTGACGGATATTGAACTCCATGATAAGATAAATTCCATTGCAGATATTTTTCATAAAATTACAGATAGGGAAGGGAATGGGTGATATGCTAGATCCTATTTTTGCAAAACAGTTTATTGAAAAGATCAGTAAATATACAAACTATAATATCAATATAATGGATGAAAAAGGTATTATTATTGCCAGCAGAACGGAAAGTAGAATCGGTGCATTTCATGAAATTGCTTATCGTATTATCCATGGAAACGAGGATGAGGTTATAGTTGATAAGAATCACCAGTTTGAGGGCGTTAAAGAAGGGGTAAACATAGCATTTTTTTATAGAAATAAAAAAATGGGGGTAATCGGTATCACGGGTAATCCTTCTGAGATAAGGCCTATTGCCTTAATTATCCGCATGTCAGTGGAAAGTACGCTGGAATATGAAATTTATAAAGAGGAGCGGCAAAAAAGACTAAGTATTAAGGATCAGTTTTTAAACCGTATTTTATATGGGGAAAATGTGACGAAAGAAGAACTGAAAGAGTATGCAGACCGTTTGAATTTGCAGGAAGAATTAATTCGTATTCCGATTTTAATCAGTTTTAAAAACAAATCTGATTTGGCGCAAAAGATTTTAGCAGGGATAAGAGAACAGCATTTTATTACCACTCAGGATATTATGAGTGTGACCAGAGAAAATTGTATTATTATCTTCAAACATTTTAAAGTAGAATTATTGGAATTGATGCAGACTTATAAGATTTATATAGGGGAAAGTATCAGTCCGATTCTGCAATACTTAAGATTTAACAACATTGAATTTAAACTATATATTGGATCCTTTCAAAATAAATTTGTGTATTACCGTAACAGTTATTTGCATTGCAGATGGATGTTTGAAAATATAAAAACGGAAAAAAGCAGTAACTTTTTTTACGACAATTTGGATGAATATTTCCATGCTTTTATACCTTTAAATGAATTGAAAGGAATCTATAAAGTTTTTGAGACTCAATTTGATGAAAAATTTATTGATAACTATGTTGAAATAATCAGTGTACTGGCAGCCACGGATTATAATTTGCCTGAAAGCAGTAAATTAATCCATATACATAAAAATACAATGATTTACCGCCTGGATAAGGCGAGGAAAGTCTTGGGCATGAATCCATTAATAAAGTATCAGGAGAGAGTATTTTTTACGAGTTTTTATGAATATCTGACCAAAACAAAAAAATTAAAATAATAACATATTTGAGTGCCGAATATTCGGCGCTCAAATATGTAAATCATTAGAAAATCAATAAGAAAAGGCTATTGCATAATATCAGGTTTCCTGCAAATTAATTTGGCAGCAGATAATCTGGTAGTTATATCTGAAGTAGACTTTTTTTGTTTTGTCGAAACAAAAAAGGAATCGAAAATTCGTTCGTAGCATTGTATCGGAATGGTACGAATTTAATTATAATATAAACCATAAAGTAATATATTTCAAAAAATATAACATATAGGAGCAGAATATGATCCGCGATGATGCAAGTATGATTATTAAAAGTTCCATAGAAGATGTTTTGCCGGATAAAGCAGTTGCCACTGTACTTTTGAACAGAAAATTCACCAAAAATGTGTATGTAATTGCTGTTGGTAAGGCAGCCTGGGTAATGGCGAAAACAGTAAAAGATTTATTGGGAAGCCGAATAAAAAAAGGACTGATTATTACCAAGTATGGACACGCAAAAGGTGAGATAGAAGGATTTGAAATTGTAGAAGCCGGCCATCCGGTACCGGATGTAAATTCATTAGCCGGAACACAAAAAGCTGTTGATATAGTACGGAAATTAGGTGAAGAGGATGAAGTGATATTCTTATTATCCGGAGGCGGTTCTTCTCTATTTGAAAAACCGGTATCGGGAGTTACTCTGGCAGACATACAGGAAGTGACCGGAAAGCTTTTAAAATGCGGTGCTGATATCACTGAGATCAATACAATAAGAAAACGGCTATCCGATGTAAAAGGCGGAAAATTTGCCGGGCATTGTGCACCGGCCAAGGTCTTATCCATTGTATTATCAGACGTAGTAAATGGAAAATTGGACATGATTGCGTCAGGACCGGCTTACCAGGATACTTCAACCTGCAGGGATGTATTTCATATTATTAAAAAATATGACCTTGTTTTAGATAAACATATCCTAGAAATCCTTAACAAAGAAACGCCGAAGAAAATAAACAATGTGGAAACCCATGTAACGGGAAGTGTAAGAGATTTTTGTACGGCAGTGGCCAAACATGCAAAACGACTTGGTTATGAACCTTACACAATATCTGTCACATTAGACTGTGAAGCAAGGGAAGCAGGTAAATTTATGGCGTCCATTGCCAGGACGGTGAAAGAAGGAGGCAGTTATATATTAAAACCGCCCTGTGCCATTATTGCAGGAGGAGAAACTGTGGTTACGGTAAAGGGTAAAGGTCTGGGGGGAAGAAACCAGGAACTTGCATTAAGCGCAGCTATTGGAATTAAGGATTTGGACAATGTGGTGATATTTTCTATTAGTTCAGATGGTACGGATGGTCCAACTGATGCAGATGGTGGAATTGTAGATGGGAACACGATGAATTTGTTAGAACACTGCGGTATTGATTACGAAAAAACATTAAAGGAGAATGATTCCTTTCATGCTCTGGAAAAAGTAGAGGGATTGGTTATTACCGGATCAACTGGAACAAACGTAAATGATGTGACAGTTGTTCTGTGCAAATAATAGATAATTATAACTTTAAATAAAAAGAGGAGGAAAATAAAAAATGTAAAACAACATATGAGTGCAGTAAAAAAATTGTGGGTTTACTTAACGAAATTGTTTCGGAATTACCAAAAAAAGTTAGAAGAGAGAGGATGAAAATTATGAGAAATTTTAAGAGAATGTTAGCAGTTACACTTACGTTAATGATGATTACTCTTGCAGGATGCAGCGGTAATAAAACTTCAGAAAGTTCCGCAGTTGGAACCACAGAGGGAACCACAGAGGCAACCACAGAGGCAACCACAGAACAGAACAACAAAGCTTCAGAGGATGTTTATCAGGTTCATTTTTATGCCTGGACCAACCCGGACAATGTTAAACCGTTAGAAGAAGCATTTAATAAGGAATATGCAGGAAAATATCAATTTGTGTATGAAAAATTGGCAGATGCAAAGACATTGACCATCAACACTGCCTTGGCATCCGGAGAAAAAATCGATGTAATGACACAGTCCAGTGGATTTGATCAACGCCAGCGTTCAGACGGCGGAGCTTATATGGGACTGAAACAGTTTTTTGACAAGGAAGGCTGGGATTATGCTGATACTTTAGGAGATGCTATCGAGGAAACCCAGAACATTAATGGGGATTATTATGCCATACCATATTGTAATAATATAAACATGGTATATTTTAATAAGAAGATGTTTGACGCAGCCGGTGTTGAATATCCTAAAACGGGCTGGACTTGGCAGGATTTTAGGGATACTGCAGCTAAGCTTACAAGCGGTGAAGGTGCTAATAAAGTGTATGGTGCTATGATTGACGCAGCTACACCAGGCGGCGATTATTACTGGGATCTTATTGCCAGACAGAAACTTGGCAATTTTGCCTATTATAACGAAGACAAGACAGCTTCAACGTTTGATTCTCCTGAGATGAAAGAAAGTCTTCAATTTTTTGTGGATATGGCTTTAAAGGATAAGAGTATTGTACCACTTGATGAAATTAATGCATTAAAATATACGGATGAAATAACTGCTATGCAAGGCCTTTATAATGGAAAATTTGCAATGTGGATTGAACCGGTTTATGGAAATCTGTACTTAAAAGACAGTTATGGTGCGGTTCCGGAAGGAACGGACATTGGTATGGTAAATATGCCGACCCTTGACGGAGGCCAGACAATTACTACCTGTTATACCTCAACAGCCAGTATTCCATCCAATGTAGAAAATCCGGAAGCTGCATGGGCTTTGTTAAAATTTATCACTATCGATCATCCGGAATTATTCGCAGGACCTAAAGGAATGAATTCTGCTGTTGAATATAAAACAGAAGAAGAAATAAAATCATTTAATGAACTTATCTTTGATCATGGAAACAGACCGGGCCTTGATTATGATATGGCAATGAAAACCATGTCAGAACCACGTACTTTAGTCAGCAAAGATAATACCCTGATTCAAGGCCAGGCAAAAATCACCGAGGTTATGGATGCGGTTATGACATTAGTATTTAACGGTGAAATGAGTCCGGACGAAGGATTGGCTGAACTTAAGACAAAGGTAGATGCGGCGATTAAAGAAGATTTGGCTAGTATGAAATAGTTTTATCTCAGTATTAGCACCCTTGGCATATTTGAATAAACAAGAACAGGCTGCGGAAGCAATTGCTGCATTCTGCAGTCTGTATGAAAGGTTGTGATTATTATTTCTACTTTGGCAAAAATAAGAACTCAAAAAGTTAAAACAATGAATCTGCAAAGAAAAGAAAATATTGCCGGTTACTCTTTTATTTTCTTAAATTTTATGGGGTATCTTGCTTTTAAATTGATCCCTCTTTTATTTGCATTGGGTCTAAGCTTTTCGGACTGGAATTTCGTTTCCGGACTTAAGAATATAAAATTTGCTGGATTATCAAATTATATTAAGTTTTTTTCAGATGAAGTGTTTATTACTTCGCTGATTAATACGGTAATTTATGGTGTCATTATGGTACCCATTGCTATTATCTTATCCTTGTTGTTTGCAGTAATTTTAAATGAACATGTTTTTGGAAAGGGATTACTTCGTTTGGCGTTTTATCTACCTAACATTTCTTCGATGGTTGCAGTTTCCGTTGTGTGGATGATATTATTTTTGCCTTCCTATGGACCGATAAATCAGTTCTTAAATGCAATTGGGATTGCGAATCCGCCCAGATGGCTCAACGCCAGCAGTACTTCCTTATTTTCTATTATTATTGTAGGTATTTGGCAGAGAATCGGATATAACATAATTATATTTTTAGCAGGTTTACAGGGAATATCAAAGTCTTTGTATGAATCGGCTGAAATTGACGGAGCGAATGGGATTCAGAAATTCTTTTATATTACAATTCCCTCTCTTTCTAATACGATGTTCCTGATAACTATGTTATCTTTTATTAGTTCTTTTCAGGTATTTACACCTGTTCAGGTAATGACACAAGGCGGTCCGGGAAATTCAACCTCTGTTCTTGTATACTATATTTATAAAACTGCGTTTCAATATAGTGATATAGGATACGCAAGTGCCATGTCCTGGGTATTATTCTTATTGGTATTTATTTTTTGTGCAGGCAGATTAATCATATCAAATAAAACAAAAGAATAAGAGAAGACATATGAACAAATAGAAAGAGGTGGTTTGTGATGAGTTACAGCAACAAAAAGAAAATAGTTAAAATAGTTTTTACTATTCTGATGGGTGTTATTGCTATATGCATGGTCATTCCTTTTGCATGGATGCTTTCTGCATCTTTTAAACCGGATAACGAGATTTTTAATTTCCCGATTGCCTGGATCCCTAAAAAAATCACTTTTGCCAATTATAACCGTGTTTGGAATTCCAGTGTTCCATTTACAACATTTTTTATGAATTCAGTAAAAGTGACTTCCCTTTCGGTTATTGGGGAATTATTTACCAGTGCTCTTGCAGCTTACGCCTTTGCAAAAATTAAATTTAAAGGCCGCGAGGTTATTTTTCTGATTTATCTGTCTACCCTGGCTTTTCCCAATCAGATGATGTTAATTCCGCGTTTTGTAGTTTTTCGTGAAATAGGAATTTATAATACTCACCTGGCGTTGATTTTACCTGGAATGTTTACTGCTTTCGGTACATTCCTGCTGCGTCAGTTTTTTATGTCGATTCCGGAAGAATTGTGTGAATCCGCTAAGGTGGACGGAGCAAATCACTTTGTTATTTTCCTGAAGATTATGATACCTCTTGCCATACCGGCTTTTAGTGCACTTATTATTTTCCAATTTGTTTCATCCTGGAATGAATATGAATCTGCCCTGGTATATATCCGTGATAAGAATTTAGCGACTATTCCGTTGGGACTTAATTTCTTTAAAGATGAGAATTCTACCAGTTATGGAGCAATAATGGCGGCTTCTGTCTGTTCCCTGATACCAATTTTCACGGTTTTTCTAATTTTCCAAAAACAATTTGTTGCGGGAATTGCAACTACCGGTATGAAAGAGTAAATTACATAACGGATGGATTATAAGAAGGGTATGTTATACATAATTAAAGGAGGAATGAACATGAATAAGGATATAAATCTGTCAATATGTTATTTCGATGTAAAAAACAGTGCATTATTCGGGAAAAAAGAGTTTGAAGCTGCTCTTTCCGATCAAGAAATAAAATTACATATGTTGAATCATTGGATCCAATGGGACAATAAAGAAGATTATATATTGGTTGTTGGTACTATCTTAGATCAACGAATCCAGGTTATGCTCGAAAGTAATGAAATACCCATACCCCGTGAACCGGAAAGTCTAATCTGCAGATGGTGTGATACACAAAAAGGAAAAGCTCTGTTGCTTGCCGGTTCGGATGATGTGGGTTTAATGTATCTGCTTCTTGAAATGGCGCGTAAAATACGCATAAAAGGTTTATCCGCACTGAGTGAAGTGGAAAATTTTACGGAGACACCGGAGAATCAGGTGCGGTGTATGGACCGTTATTTATTGGGGCATCTTGATAATGAATGGTTTTTGTCGGAAGATTTCTGGAACTATTACTTCTCACGTCTGGCACGGGCAAGGTTTAACCGGTTTTGTCTGATTATCGGATTTGATACGGCATATATGTCACCTCCGTATCCTTTCTTTTTACAGGTAAAGGGATATGAGCATATAAAGGTTACGGCATTTAACAACGGGGACATGAACAGAAATTTGGAGGCATTACGTAACATAGTAGCACTATGCCATAAATTCGGAATGAAATTTGTACTGGCGACCTGGCAGCAGAGGCCCTGGACAACGGATCAGGACCGATTGGTTACGGGGCTTCCGGAAGGAGAAGCAGAGCTTAGCGATTATTGTTATGAGGGACTGAAAGCCTTATTAAAGGCTGTGCCGGATATTGATATTATCCAGTTCCGGGTTAATCATGAATCGGGTGTGGGTACACAGATTTCGGCAGAGGACTTTTGGAATCATTGTACGGATGCCGTTGCGGATGCGGCTTTGGACATAGGAAAAGTTATGACTTTGGATCTGCGTGCGAAAGGGCTGACGGATTCTATGATAGCCCATGCATTTTCAAGAGATCTAAAAGTGGAAGTGCCTACAAAATTCTGGTGTGAGCATGCTGCCTTACCTTATCATCTATCGGTTATGCGCAGCGAAGAGCTTGCGAAACTGGATAATTATAACCATTCAAGGCGTTATTCTTATGCGGATATGTTAAAAAAACCCAAATATTATAATGTAATTTACCGGTTATGGAATTATGGTTCGACCAATCTGTTCTTATGGGGCGATGCGGATTATGCAAGACGTTTTTCCAAAAGCTGCAGCTTATCCGGTTCCACAGGCTATCAGGTAAATGCGCCGTTATCTTTAAAATACGGTCATGAATTATCCCATAAAGAGGCTTGGAATACATTTAAAGATCCGGTTTTACGTTCCGGTAAATGGGAAGACGAAAGATTTTGGATGTGGTATATCGTCTTCGGACGTCTGGGTTACCGTTCCGATACGGATTCAGAAGTTTGGTCGGAGGAGTTTATCTCCCATTTTGGAGATAAATCCGGTCCGGTTTTGGAACAGGCTCTGGCAGCAGCCAGTAAAATTGTACCCTTAGTCACTACGGTGCATATGCCCGTTCATCCGTCTCTTCGGTACTGGACTGAGATGAATACAGGCTGGGCATTATTTTCTGAAAATAATTTAAATAAGACCGAAGCTTATGATTACCAAATTGATATAACCTACGGGTCTACCGAACCAAGCGATCATGGGTTGTTCTATGGGATAGATGAATATGCGGCTGCTTCTCATAATGGTAAGCTTTCCGGAAAATATTCACCGCTTCAGTATGCAAAATGGCTTAATGATCTAGCAGACAAAGTAGAGGATGAGGTAGCTAAGGTAGAAGAACTTGGCGGGAACCAGGATAATGCAGAATATCTGGCAATGCTTACGGATCTTAAAATGCTGGTAGAATTTGCTCGTTATCATGCCGGTAAAATAAAGTCAGCTTTAGCGCTTGCTTACTGGAGGATATTAAGAGAATCTGAATATCTGTCTGATAGCAGCCTGTTTCTGGAAGAGGCGGTTAATCATTGGAAGTCTTTGGCTGAGATGGGACTTAAAGCTTATCATGAAGATTTAAATTTTAGTTCGGCAGGTTCTAAGACCCGCCGCGGAACCTGGGATAATCTGACCTGTGAATTAGAGGCTGATCAGAATACTTTAGAAAAGTTACTTAAGGAGAATCGGATTGAAAAGAATGATTCTATAAAATATACATATTTGCCGGCAGAAGAATTAAAAATGAAGGCCGTATTTCCTGATAAAGTTATCCAAGGACAGAGTTTAAAGATAAAAGTTCAGTCTGTCGGCATTATTGATTTTAAGACACTTCCTGTTCTGCATTACCGACATGTCGATCAGACGGAAGGACTGTTTCATACACTGAATATGTATCCTGACGGAGAGGGATATTCTGCGGTAATTCCTGCGGATTATATAACGACGGAGTGGGATCTTATGCTGTATATTACCGTACAGGAGGCTTCCGGTTCCTGTACTATGTTTCCGGGTATTTACCATCCGGATTTTCCTTTTCCGTACCATGTTATTGAAGTTGAAAGGTAGGTAGTGTGAATTATTGAAAGGCATAATTCACACACATGTTTGTGCCTGCGAAATCCTCGGCCCAAACATGAGGCGCGTTGGAAATAACATGGCGGTTAGTGTGAATAGTCTCGCAAAAAAATGCGGGCCTAATGCCTCGGATACAAGGCTTGAACAGAATAGCAAAAGATGCTGTTCTTCACACACAAATTTGTACCTGCGGCTTTAAGCTTGCAGGTTGTGAGAAAGGTTGGTTATTTTAATGAGTGAAAAATATATTACAGAAAATTTAAAAACCCCCATCCGTTATGAATGTGATACGGTTGTTGCCGGCGGAGGTACGGCAGGTATTGTTGCAGCAATTGCCGCAGCGAGAAATGGCGCCAGGACGATTTTAATTGACCGATATGGCTTTTTAGGAGGAACGCTGGTTAACGGGGCAGGTCCTTTACACAGTTTTTTTAATTTGTATAAGGCATTTGAAGGTGTGGAAAAACTTCAGGTAGTACGGGGAATTCCGAGTGAGATCATAGAACGTATGAAAGCCAGCGGCGGTTCCCCTGGACATCTGGATCAGGATAAAGGCGGGAATTATGATTCTGTTATTACCCTGATTGACTGGGAAATATTTAAAGATGTCGCTTTTCAGATGTTGGAAGAATGTAAGGTAAAGGTTTTGTTACATACGATGGTATCGGATGTAGTTAAAGAAGGTAATGTTGTAAAGGGCGTAATTATAGAAGGAAAATCCGGTCGTGAGGCTGTTCTGGCAAAAACAGTAATCGATACTACAGGAGATGGAGACGTAGCAGCTCTTGCAGGTGCCGGCTTTAAAAAGAAACATGACACGACTTCGGTTGGAATGCCTTTTGGAATGCTTAATGTGGATATGCCCAGACTTGTTAAATTTTTAGAAGAAAGGGACATGATTACCCAGCTTATCCGCGCAGATAAGGGCAGCGAAACAGATAATATTTTGCGTTTAGGTTTTGATTTGAAGAGAATTCCGGTTTTCAAAGAATTTATGGATAAAACCGGTATGTGGGGACCGCTTGGATTTTCCATGTATGAAGGAAATTTCACTTATATTAATTCAGCTACTTTACGTAATATAGATGCTACGGATACGGAGATCCTGTCAAATGCCGCGATTACGCTCCGCCATCAGGTAATGACATTTGCAAAAATGTTAAAAGAGCATATTCCCGGTTTTGAGAAAGCTTATGTCAATTGGACACCGGCAAGCATTGGGGTTCGATATACCCGTGTGGTAGAATGCGAACATGATATGTCTTTAGAGGAAATCGTGGAAGGAAAACGTTTTGACGATGAAGTTATGTTATATGGTTTTCATGACTGTGCACCCAGAATTATGATAAAAAACGGCGGATATTATGGAATTCCGTACCGAGCTTTATTACCGAAAAAAATAGATGGACTTTTGGTTGCCGGACGGTTGATCACCAGTGAATGGGAGGCACATATGTCTACCCGTAATACCGTATCCTGTATGGCACAGGGCCAGGCAGTCGGGACCGCCGCTGCTATTTGCGCCAAAGAAGGTATACTGCCCCGTGAATTGGATGTTAAGAGCCTACAACAGGTACTTCGGGAACAGAAAGTATTTCTTGGATAAATACGTAGATAGCTTATAGGAACGGAGAGGAATATCAAGCGGTGATTCCTGCGGATTATATAACGGTACAATGGGATCTTATGCTGTATATTACTGTACAGTAGGGATCCGGTTACTGTACCATGTTTCCGGGTATTTACCGTCCGGATATTCCTTTTCCGTACCATGTTATTAAAGTTGAATGGCAGGTAGTGTGAATAGTCTCGCCAACAACATGCGAGCCATTAAAAGAATAGCAAAAGACGCTATTCTTCACGATTTTTGCCCAAAGAGCATGGGCGGTTAGTGTGAAAATGAATTTTTCACACGCAAATTTGTGCCTGCGGCTCAAAGTTTGCAGGTTGTGAGAAAGGCATGGTTATTTTAATGAGTGAAAAATATATTACTGAAAATTTAAAAACCCCCATCCGTTATGAATGCGATACAGTTGTTGCTGGTGGAGGTACGGCAGGTATTGTTGCAGCAATTGCTGCTGCGAGGAATGGTGCCAGGACGATTCTGATTGACCGGTATGGCTTTTTAGGAGGAACTCTGATTAACGGGGCAGGTCCTTTACATAGTTTTTTTAATTTGTATAAAGCATTTGAAGGTGTGGAAAAACTTCAGGTAGTACGGGGAATTCCAAGTGAGATCATAGAACGTATGAAAGCCAGCGGCGGTTCCCCGGGACATTTGGATATGGATAAGGGCGGAAATTATGATTCTGTAATTACCCTGATTGACTGGGAAATATTTAAAGATGTCGCTTTTCAGATGTTGGAAGAATGTAAGGTAAAGATTTTATTACATACCATGGTATCGGATGTAGTTAAAGAAGGTAATGTTGTAAAGGGTGTAATTATAGAAGGAAAATCCGGCCGTGAGGCTGTTTTGGCGAAAACAGTAATTGATACTACGGGAGATGGAGATGTTGCGGCTTTTGCAGGTGCCGGTTTTAAAAAGAAGCATGACACAACTTCGGTAGGAATGCCTTTTGGAATGCTTAACGTGGATCTGCCACGGCTTGTTAAATTTTTAGAAGAACGGGATATGATTACCCAGCTTGTCCGCGCAGACAAGGACAGTGAGACAGATAATATTGTGCGCTTAGGTTTTGATTTGAAAAAAATTCCGGTTTTCAAAGAATTTATGGATAAAAACGGTATGTGGGGACCGCTTGGATTTTCTATCCATGAAGGAAATTACGCCCATATTAATTCCGCTACTTTGCGTAATATAGATGCGACGGACACGGAAATTTTGTCAAATGCCGCGATTACGCTCCGTCATCAGGTAATGACATTTGCAAAAATGTTAAAAGAGCATATTCCCGGTTTTGAGAAAGCTTATGTCAATTGGACACCGGCAAGCATCGGAGTGCGATATACCCGAGTGGTAGAATGCGAACATGATATGTCGTTAGAAGAAATTGTGGAAGGAAAGCGTTTTGACGATGAAGTTATGTTATACGGATTTCATGACTGTGCACCCAGGATTATGATAAAAAATGGTGGATATTATGGAATTCCGTACCGTGCTTTATTACCGAAAAAGATAGACGGACTCTTAGTTGCCGGCCGGTTGATAACCAGTGAATGGGAAGCACATATGTCTACCCGTAATACCGTATCCTGTATGGCACAGGGCCAGGCAGTCGGGACCGCCGCTGCCATTTGCGCCAAAGAAGGCATACTGCCCCGGGAACTGGATGTTAAGAGCCTACAACAAGTACTTCGGGAACAGAATGTATTTTTAGGATAACTAGTGACTGAATAATCACAAAAATAATATATGCCGGAGGAGTGATTACATGCTTATTCAAATACCTTATGGAAACGGATTTATGCGGGCAGATATACCTGATGAAAGGGTTGCTGGAATTATACAAAGCGAACTGGATAATTATCTGCCTGATATGGAAGAACAGGATTTAATTAACCGGGCAATGGATAATCCGATTGGAACGAAAAGATTATACCAGTTGGCTAAAGGATGTAATAAAATTGTCATTATTGCCAGTGACCATACACGTCCTGTTCCAAGTAAGCTGATTCTGCCAGGTATGCTGCACGAAATCCGTAAAGGTAATCCCAATGCGGATATAACGATTCTGATTGCGACAGGGTGCCATCGAGGGACGAAAAGGGAAGAATTAGTGGAAAAATTCGGTGCAGGCATTGTAGAACAGGAAAAAATAGTGATTCATGATTGTGATGCAAAGGATTTGAGCTATCTGGGAATCCTGCCCTCCGGCGGGGAACTTTACATTAACAGGATTGCAGCAGAAGCTGATCTATTGATAGCGGAAGGTTTCATTGAACCACATTTTTTGCAGGATATTCCGGGGGCAGAAAGAGTATATTACCAGGAATAGCTTCAAGAAAAACGGTATACTGGAACCATTGTGCAGAATTTATTAATCATGAAAAAGCACGTTATGGCATCCTAAAGGGAAATCCAATCCATGAAGACATGATATTCGCTGGGAAAGCGGCAAGGTTACAATATATAGTAAATGTAGTTATTAACTCCAGACATAAGGTAATCGGTGCCTTTGCAGGAGATCTCCAACGTGCACACCTTGCAGGGGTGGGTTTTCTGGAGGGGCTTTGTAAAACACCATCCATACCTGCTGATATTGTGGTTACTTCTAATAATGGCTATCCGATTGATCAAAATATTTATCAGACGGTAAAAGGAATGGCAACAGCAGAAGCAACCTGCAAAAAAAATGGTGTTATCATTATAGCTGCGGAATGTAAAGACGGCCATGGAGGAGATGCCTTTTACCGGACGTTTTTAAATTCTCAATCTGCAAGACAGATATTGGAGGATATTTCCTCTGTACCAAAAGATAAAACGGTTGAAGACCAATGGCAGTCTCAGATATTCGCCAGGATATTATCGGAACATCCTGTGATATTTATAAGCGGCATTGATGAAAAAATTATCAAAGAAATGCATATGATTCCGGCAAAATCTTTTCCGGAAGCCTTAAATAAGGCTGATGAAATCCTGTGTAAAAAAATGGCAAAAGTGACTTTTATACCGGAGGGTATTACTAGTATTATTGAATAAAGGGATCATAATTAACATGGAGGGACGGAACAAAAAAAGTAAAATCTCAATATTATGATAATTACCAAATCGCGATTTTTTTTATTTTTCTCCAAACTAATTAAGTACTTAACAAAACAGTAAAGGGTAAACTTAAAATAGCAAGATTATATGTACTATTAGCACGATAATCATAGAATTTTAACCGCTAAAATTATACTATAAATAGGTAAGGCAATTCGGATTTCGTAAATTAAGAATGACTTTTTAGGAGGAAATGACATGGAAAAGATCAAAATTGGTATTGTTGGCTGCGGTGGTATAGCAAATGGTAAACATCTTCCGGCCATAAAGAGAAACGGTAATTATGAAATAGTAGCTTTTTGTGATATTATAAAGGAACGTGCCGAGGAAGCGAAAGAAAAATACGGAACTCCTGAATCAAAAGTTTTTACAGATTATAAGGAACTATTAAAAGAAGATTTAGTTGCAGTATATGTCTTAACACCAAATAAATCTCATGCCGGAATTTCTATCGCAGCTATGAAAGCCGGTAAAAACGTTATGTGTGAAAAACCAATGGCAAAAACATATGCAGAGGCCAAACAAATGGTTGAAACTGCAAAAGAAACCGGTAAAATCTTAACAATTGGATATCAGAACCGTTACCGTGCAGACTCTACATACTTAAAGAGAGCCTGTGACAATGACGAATTAGGTGAAATTTATTATGCCAAAGCTCATGCCGTAAGAAGAAGAGCTGTACCAACCTGGGGTGTATTTTTAAATGAAGAAGAACAGGGAGGAGGACCGTTAATTGATATCGGTACTCACGCTTTGGATTTAACTTTATGGATGATGAACAATTATGAACCGGAATCCGTTACCGGCTCGGTATACCGTAAGCTTGCAGATCAGACGGAAACCGGCAATGCTTTTGGTGAATGGGATCCTTCTAAATTTACCGTAGAGGATTCTGCATTTGGTTTTATTAAAATGAAAAATGGCGCAACCATTCATCTGGAAGCTTCCTGGGCATTAAATACCCTGGATGTGGACGAAGCAAAAACAAGTTTATGCGGTACAAAAGCAGGTGCAGATATGAAAAACGGTCTTCGCATCAATAAAGTAAAATATAATAAACAATGTGTGGAATCACCTGAGTTATCCGCCGGCGGTGTTGCCTTTTTTGACGGAGAGGGAGAAAAAGATTCCGATGTGGAACAACGCGTATTCTACAACGCTGTCACAAAAGGAACCGATTTGGTTGTTAAACCGGAACAGGCTATGATAGTTACGAAGATATTGGAAGCTATCTATGAATCCGCAAAAACCGGAAAAACAGTTTATTTTGATTAAAAATAACTCATAATGTACAAGGTTTAGACCCAGTTTGGAATTATTCAAACTGGGTCTTGTATTAGTTATCCCGGCCCCGAATAGTTGAAATCAACCATTTGGATGGGAGAGTTCTTATCTTCTTGGATACTAAAAAGTAAATATTCTGCGTGGATATTTATTATACCATCCTCATATGGGAAATAGCTCCCTGATAATCTGCCTGTCTGGCAAGAATATCCTTAAGAAGCCGGGATGCTTTTTCTTTCCTGCCAAGTCCCAGGTTGCCTAACGCCCGCAGATAATTGCAGTACTGGGTATTCCGAAGACCAATATCATCCTGATATATTTCAATCTCCGGCAGTGAAACAGCGAAAAAATCATATTGCACATGGTCAAATAAATGCTTTTCTCCATAGATAATCAGCTGATGGAAAGATTTTAAAGCAGCTTCTTGATGTCCCAGTTCTTTATAGGCCAATCCCTGGTAGTAAATATAGTCAGAAGGCTGATCATTGTAATAAAGTACGCTTCCGGGTTCATTTGAGCCGGTGGTGGCCAGTTCAAAATATTGTTTAGCCTTTTCATTATTTCCCATCATACGGTAAGCTAATCCGATATAGTAATGTGTTTCATTATCCGGTACATTGGGAAGCTTGCCTTCTCCCAGATTTATAGGATATGTGAGAGTATCTGTAAGCAGCGGTAATGCTTCTTCCGGTTTACCCTTATCCAGCTTCAGGATAGCCATATGAATCAAAGTATACCTATACTGGGCACTTACTTTGCCCTCGCCGCCTTCCCACGGGTGGAACTGGTGGGAGCGAAGGGCAAAGTAAGCTTCTTCGAAGCGTCCTGTACAGTTTAAGAGTGTAATATAACGCAGGTACAGGTCATCGCGGGCTTCTAAACTTTTCCTATGGGATTCCATCACATGGAGGCGTTCTTCACTGGAAACATTCATTTTGGCGGACAGCTGATCGTATTCCAGCCAGAAACGTGGATTGGCATCATCCAGTTCACAGGCCTTTTTCATGGATTCCATAGCTTTCTCTAAATTGCTTTGTTTATTGCAATAAGAAACGGAAAGATTTCTGTATGCCACAGCCAGATTTTCTTTTTGCAAAACGGAGATTTCCCAATGACTGGTAGCTTTCTCATATTGTTTTTTATCATAAAGCAGATTGCCCAGATAATAATGGGCCATAGGTGCATGTTCCAGTACACAGATGGCATACTCCAATATTCGGATTTCCTCCACTTTATTTGGAAAACAATAATCGGGCGGGCAGGTTTCTGCAATCTGACAGCATTTTACAGCGGCAGTTTCGTCACCGGCCAGATGATAAATAAACCCCTGATAATACTGGCATAACGGATTGGTGTCGGTACAGCTTTGCAGAATATTCAGTGCATCTTTATATAGTCCGGCTTTCATATAATCCAATGACAATTCCAGAAAGTTGTGAGCATTTGCACGCATTTTATCTAGCCAGGGTTTCAGATTATTGCTTAATACAGCTTTCTCGTACAGGCAGCCCATGTACAGCGGGTCTATGGCGAGGCTTTCGTCCAGAACTTTGGTATCTGTCCGTCCCAGCTTACGCAATAGAGCAGTTTTTATAGTACGGGCTTTCATATTGTGCCAGTTGCGAATCATGGATTTATCGGCAAATTCCAGGGCTTTTTCATATTCACCTTTCCGGGAAGCGAGGCAGGAAAGCCAGTAGAATCCGCTGCTCTGTGTCTCCGCACTCCAGGTGGATTTGTAAAATGAATCGTAAGCTTTGTCATCCTGGCCGTTCGCTTCCAGTGCAAGCCCCAGGTTAAAATAACATTCACCGGAATAGGGATTCGGATTTTTCCAGATCTGTTTGTTAACAGCCGCCTGGAAATAAGGAATACTTTCTTTTATACACCCTCTTCTGAAGAGAAGCAGGCCGTAACCATTGTTTAGACGGATATCCGAAGCATCCCTTTTAAGGCCTTCCAGATAGTAGTCCGCCGGTTCATATGTGGCATGCCGGTATTGTTCCAGGTGTGTGGCCGCCAGATATAATTCTTCCAGTGATTTGATATCCTGCGGTGCTTTCATCACTTCAGCCGGCTCCGGTATCGGTTTCAATTCTTCTTTATAAACAGAATATTCCACCAGTATTTTTTCCTTCCAGGAAACGATTACTTTGCAATCAGTTAAGTGTATAGGAGCAGGCAAAACGGCCTCAAAATAATTTTCCGGTGATAAATCAGTTTTCCTTTCATAAAGAATAGAATCATTTTCCAGCACACGGATGGCAACCCCCGTAAAGACACCGGTGGCATAAACTTTCAGAACAGTGTTGCCCTTTTCATCTGCTGAGATACCAAGCATGGCATCCTTTGTAGCATTTCCTACCCTGCCAACACCTTTGTATGGCATAAAGTACTGTATAAAGGTCTTCTCCTCATGTGGTTTCAACCATGAAAAATCAGGCTGGTTATCTGTATAGACTCCGGTCATTAATTCTATGTATGGTCCGTCTGTGTCTGTCAGGTTTCGGTCCCAGGTACGGCCGAAATCACCATTCCCCCAGGTCCACTGTTTCTTACCGGGAGATATATGGTGATCTGCTACATGGAGAAGTCCTGCTTCTACTTTTTCATCATAATTTCCGATGAAATCATAATCAGAGTGAGCTGCCATATAAGAAGTAGGTACTTTAACATTTTTATAACGGGAAATATCTACTCCTGCGGAATAGTCACATTTATAATATTCTCCTGTAGCAATGGGAAAAGTAGAGACTGCCCGTTTTCCATGGTCCATTACTGCATTTACATCCGGAGGGAATACGGAGTAGGTATTATCATTTACGGGTACCGCTGGATTTGCCCACCACAGAAATGTTTGCGGCAGGTCTGTGTTGTTGTAAAGCTGCCCTTTGATTTCAATGTAAGCTTTACCGGGATACAGGCTGATGGAAGCCATACCTTTTGTACCGTACATTTTATCGATTTCACTCAGATAGACTGTGCAGGAACCATCCGGGTTCTCGGAAAGGGAATAGTCTATTGGAGAATAGGTAGACGGACGGTGATGCTGAGGCCAGTTGAATTCAATACCTCCTGAAATCCATGGTCCGACAAGGCCGACCAGTGCAGGTTTAATGACATGATTATAATAGACAAAATCGTACCCATTGGTTTTGTCATAAGCCCGCTGGATCCGACCTCCCAGTTCCGGTAAAATCATGACTTTCAGATATTCATTTTCAAGAAAGACCGCCTGATATACCACATCCTCTTTGATATCGGAAATTTTTTCTGTGATCGGATAAGGGTATACCTTTCCGGTGCTGCCCTGATAAGCTCTTTTTTCAATAAATAATGGACTTTTTTCAGGTGGATATACTTTGTAGGTTGGAATCATTAGTGGTTCTTCCCATATTTTAACCTGTGCTGTTATTTCCATATGTACAATCTCCTTTTTCATATTTTGTAATATAAGCAATTGTGAAACTCAACGAATGTATTTATACCATGCAATTGATACGAATTTTGCGCTGAATCTTGCCCAGAGGGTAACTGAAGCTAGAAACAAGTATCAATTCTATGGATATTCGAAAAATTATATTGTTTCGCGATTACAAATTTTGTAATAAGTTATTGCAAGGTACACGGATATTTAAATTTATTCTAGCACAGATGAAGAGCTGTATAAAATGACATATCGTGATTATTAATGGACAATATTACATTAATATGCTATATTACGATTATGAGTATATTTGATGATAAAAAAATGGATGGATTTAAGGGAGAGAGGATGATTGTCCTGCCTACCGAAGTGTTTCAGGATTATGTGAAGCATCCTCAGGTAAGGAGGCTGTATTTAACGGATGTTGGATTTTTCCCGTGTGCAAAACATCATTACAGGGAAAGAAAGGATGGGATTGAGGAGTACATATTTATATACTGTACAGAAGGAAGCGGCATTATTAACGTTAACAAAAAACAATATATAATTCATGAAAATGAAGCTTTTTGTATCCCCAGATTCCAGAAGCACAGTTATTATGCCTGTGAAGATAATCCATGGAGTATTCTATGGGTACATATCAAAGGAGAGGACACCATATATTTTCCATTGGAAGAATCTCACGTTGTACAGTTTATTTCCAAAAATTCAACCAACCGTATGCTGTTTTTGTTTGAGCTATTATTCAGTGTATTGGAAAGAAATTATAATCTGGGGAATTTCATCTACATATCCCAGGTACTGGCTCTGATATTAGCCGAGGCATATGACAGGGAAAAACATAATACCACCCTGGAACAGAATAAATATGTGACAATTATTGTAAGGTATATGTATAAGCATTTACAGGAAAATCTAACATTAGAGCAGATTTCAGCGGAGTTTGAATTGTCAAAAAGTTACCTGAATGCAATCTTTCAGAGATATACCCAACATGCTCCTATGGACTTTTTCATCAATCTGAAAATGAAGGAAGCCTGCAAGCTGTTTCGATCAACAGATATGTATATCTATGAAGTGGCGCAGAAGCTTGGATATAATGACCAATATTACTTTTCCCGTATATTTAAAAAAGTGGTGGGGATTTCCCCAAGAGAATATAAAAACAGTGATTATTTTTATTATAAAGAATAAGCATACCGCCTGCTGGAGTTTTTATTCCAACAGGCGGTTTATTTTTTTTACTTTCTTATATAAAAAGTACAATAAAATGGCAAAGGTAATTAAAAAAATAGTAAAATAGTCCATCAATTTAAAGAATCAAACATTTTACTTATGTGCATATATGCTACAATGTACATACAGTATTTTATTTTTTCAGTTACTGGTTAGAAATTGCACGGATATTTACCAGTGAAGAAAACAAAGCCCTTGGTTTTCTAATAATCAAAAAATGAAAAATTAAAGTTTGATAAATTGAAAGGAGAAATTTTATGAAACAAAAAATTATAGCTATGCTTTTAGTAATTATAATGGTTGTGCCTTCTCTAAGTGCCTGCAGCAGTAAGGGTAATTCAACCGCAGTAGAAAATAGTGCATCTGATGCAGTTTCAGAAAAGACCGGCGATGAGGAAATTACTCTGACTATCTGGGATTGGGATGAAGCCCACCTGTCACATATGACAGAATGGTATCATGAGAAACATCCTAATATTAAATTTGATACCCTGGTAGTGGGGACACCGGACTATATGCAGAAACTGCAGAGTGCCCTGGCATCCGGAAGCGGAGTTCCGGACATTATATTAGGAGAGATGGGATACCGAGGAAAAGTATTTGATCTTGGTATTACAGAAGATTTATCACAGGCCCCTTATAATGTGAATCCGGATGATATGTTTGATTTTGCCGCAAAACTGGAGTCTGGTCCGAATGGAGAATTATACGGTGTGGAACAGCAGATCTGCCCAAGCGGATTTGCATACCGACGTGACCTGGCAAAGGAATATCTTGGGACAGATGACCCTGACGAACTTGCCGAAATGATTTCAGATTGGGATAAAATGCTTACCGTCAGCAAACAGGTAAAAGAAAAAAGCGGCGGCAGTGTAACTGCATTACCGGGTATTTCCGTACTGCTGATCGATATTTTATTAGGACAGAATGTAAAAGATTATATTGACGGTGATAATATTGATTTAACCGGACGTTACAAAGATGTACTGGAGATTGCTGCTAAGTTTAATCAGGCAGGTGTTTTAGGAAATCAGGAAAGAAGTACTCCTGCACTGAATTCCGGATTTGCGGAAGGCAAATTTATATTCTATCCATGTGCACCGTGGAGTTGTAAATGGAGTATTGCAACGAATGATCCGGATGGTTCCGGTAACTGGGGTCTGACAAAAGCTCCCGGAGACGGATTTACCTGTGGAGGTACCTCTGTAAGTATTTATTCAGGAAGTAAGCATAAAGAAGCAGCATGGGATTATGTAAAGGATGTTTATTGTGACGGCGAAGGTGTAAAGGAAGCATTTCGGCAGTTTGGTTTTATGACAGGTTTCAAAGCACCTTATGAAGATAAAAATTCTTATTTCTTTACGGAAAAGGGTCAGTATGATGATTTCTTTACGGAAAAGGGTCAGTATGATGATTTCTTTGGCGGACAGAATCTGGCAGATTACTTCATCAACGATATTGCAATCAATACGGTAGGACAAGTTCAGACTAAAAATGAATCTTTCGTAAAATCGGCAATGACTTCCGTTACATCACAGATGGCAAGTAATCCGTCTATGAGTGTGGACGAAGCATTAGAATTACTGAAAACAGAGACACAGACTCTGATTCCTTCTGCAACTCTGAAATAGCATGGAGTAAACATAAAAGGCTGCCGATGAGGGGTGTGGCAGCCATCTTTCTTTCCATTTACAGGAAGTGGTATCATACTTCCTGTAGATAAAATAAGAACAGGAGGAATTCAAACATGAACGGTAAAAATAAAAGGATGCAAAAAGGCAATCAATGGCCCTATATCTTCTGCCTGCCATTTTTGGGGGCATATTTCTTATTCAATTTATTTCCTATGTTATATTCTTTCCAACTAAGTTTCTTTGACTGGAATGGCGTGAAAACCAAGATGTTTGTGGGATTACAGAATTACATTACCCTATTTACCAAAGACCCTTTGTTTCTTAAGTCTCTAGTGAATACGGTTATCCTAATGGCATTTTCTACTCCCATTACGGTATTTTTGGGAATGATGGTGGCATATCTGTTGTTTGATACCGGCAGGGGAAAACGTTTTTATCAGACAGTTAACTTCTTTCCGTATATTACAACACCCGTTGCAATCGGCTTTATTTTCTCGTACTTATTTGACTGGCAATCCGGTTATATCAACAAGATTTTGGTAGGTGCGGGGGTTTTAAATGAACCATTTTACTGGCTTCAAAGCGAAGTCGCATCCAAGGTTATTGTGGTAATTATGGTAGTATGGCGTTACCTGGGATATTATATGACTATTTATCTGGCAGCTATGACTTCCATGTCCCCGGAAGTGTATGAAGCTGCGGCAGTGGACGGTGCCACCAGATTTAACATGTTTACCAGGATTACAGTTCCAATGCTGAAGAACACTACCATATTTCTTATTGTTACTTCAATAATCGGTGGTTTGCAGATGTTTGAAGAACCCAAACTTTTATTCAGCGGATGGGCAACTATCGGAAATGGTCAGACCGGCGGTCCCGGAAACACCGTATTAACTACGGTGTGGAAATTCTATAATGATGCATTCAACATGGATTCCAGGCTGGGATATGGTTCTGCAATCGCATATTCCCTCTTTGTATTCATTATTTTATTCTCAATTATTGGATTTAAAATTACAAAAGGAAGGGGCAGTGACGATGAATAAGAGTAAAAGAGTGTTTTACGGCGTATTAAAACAGGTGCTTTTGATACTGATGACTTTGGTTATGTTCTTTCCTTTGTACATTGTATTTATCATGGGTACATACTACAGTGAGGATATTTTCAAAGGCCTGCCTATTCTGCCTGGAGATTACCTCATGGAAAATCTGAAAACAGTGTTTGCAAATCACTACTTCAGAGCTTATTTTAATTCTATTTTTGTGTCCGTGGTATCTGTTATTTTAAGTGTTTTCGTTTCCTCCATGATTGGATTTGCACTTGCCAAATACCGTTTCAGGGGGAGAAATGCAATTTTTACGTTTATATTGGCTATTATGATGATTCCCGGCCAGATTGCCATGATTGGCTATATGCTGGAAATGAGGACGTTAGGACTTAATAATACTCTGTTTCCGCTGATTTTTACATGGACCGCTCATCCTCTGGGAGCTTTTCTCATGACACAGTTTATTAAAGACTCTGTGCCAACGGAGTTACTGGAATCCGGACGTCTGGACGGTTGTTCGGAGGCCGGCCTCTTCTTTAAGATTGTGGTACCCTGTATTAAACCCGGATTTCTGACACTGGCTACCCTGGTATTCTTATGGTCCTGGAATAACTACATACTGCCATTAATTCTCGTTAATAAACAGGAGATGTTTACCATTCCCCTTATGGTATCCAACCTGTCCAATCAGTTCCGAAGTGATTATGGAGCAATCATGTGCGCACTGGGGCTGTCCGTACTCCCTATGATTGTAATATTCAGTTTATGTTCCAAAACTTTTATCAAGGGTATTGCAGCAGGAGCTGTGAAAGGATGATATTATGAGTCAAAGCGGATATTTTTAGGTCCGCTGTGCTACTTGCTTTGTAAGGGAGAGACTTACTTGTAAGGTTAATATAAAAGTATTCGAATGGGCGCTGACCTTTTAAGGGAAGCCGTAAAGGTCATTGACCGACTGTTAGATAGTCATTGACCAATTATAAGAATATGGAGGAAAAGAAATTGTCAGAAACATTGTATCAGGAACGTTACATTAATCTGGAAGGCTCGTGGAACCTGGGACTTGGGAAAAAGGAAGAAGCCGTGATGAATCAAAGGGTACAGCTTCCCGGCTCACTGGATGAACAGGGAAAAGATATCGAAGGAGTAGAAAAAAGTAAACCAGGAGAAACCATGTATCTGACACCGGAATATCACTATGAGGGATATGCGGTATATGAGCGCGACTTTGAAATAGACTATCAAGAAGGCGAAACCGTGCTGTTTTCCATGGAAAGAACAAGAGCTGCAAAAGTCTGGGTGAATCACAGGTTCGTTGGCCAGGATGACAGATTGACGGCACCCCAGATATTCGATATAACACAGACAGTGAAACAAGGAACAACAGAATAACGGTGGAAGTAGAAAACTGCTTTGAACATATGCCTGCCCAGCCTGTTATTGGTTCCCATATGGCAACAGCTCATACCCAGACCAATTGGAATGGTATTGTTGGAATGATAGGCATTCGGGTTCTTCCGGTGATTGCAATGGATACAATTCGGATTTATCCGGATTTTGATAAGAAAGGTATTCTTATTTATGCAGATATGCTGCAGAATACCGGTATTCTGCAGTCGGTTTGCTGGGAGATATCCGTTACCGGAGGTGTTAAAAAGGAAGTACATAGGGTAATTCCTCCGGGAAAAACAAAAGTTCTACTTGAATATGAGTTGGGAAATGAATATCTTACCTGGGATGAATTTAAACCGGATAGGTATGAACTTAATTTATCACTTCGTACGAAGTTTGGAAGCCAGGAGAGAAAAGTGGATTTCGGCATGCGGAAATTCCAGGTATCCCCTGATTCCAGGCATTTTATGATAAATGGCAAAGTGATATTTGTTAGAAGTGAGGCAAACTGTGCCGTTTTTCCCAAAACGGGGTATGCTCCAATGGAAGAGGAAGAATGGGAAAAGTTATTCACTACTTACAAGAGTTATGGCATCAACTATGTGAGATTTCATTCCTGGTGTCCTCCGGATGCCGCATTTCGTGTAGCAGACAGGCTGGGAATATATATGCAGCCGGAGCTGTGCGAGTGGACATTTGAAACCTTTGATACGGATGAAGATTATCGGTATTATACCAGAGAGGCAAAAAGTATAGATAAGGCATATGGAAATCATCCCTCCTATGTGGCTTTGACCTGGGGAAATGAACTGAGAAGCCATAAAAGAGAGCGGATGAGTGAATTATGCCGTTATATGAGGCAGATTGCTCCTGACAGGCTGTATGCAGAAGGCTCCAACGTATGGTACGGTGAAAAAGGAGTCAACCCTGAGTGTGATTTTGTAATGGCACAAGCCAATTATAAGGATAAATGGCGTGGCGCTTATGCAGGAAATCATGGGTTTATCAACGATGCTCCTCCGAATACTCTGTCAGATTACAATGAAGTGTTAAAAGATATTCCCATCCCTGTAATCAGTTTTGAAGTGGGACAGTTTCAGGTCTACCCTGATTATAATGAAATTAAAAAATATACCGGGAATCTGCAGCCGGAAAATCTTCGTACTTTTAAGGAGGATTTAGATCGTCATGGTATGGCTGGTTATGATTCCAAATTTCAGGAAGCGACGGGTCAGCTGTCCAGGCTTTGTTACAGAGAAGAGATTGAGGCAGCGCTCCGGTCGGATAAACTGGCGGGTATCTCCCTGCTGGGAATCCAGGATTTCTCAGGCCAGGGTACAGCCCTGGTGGGTATGATAGATGCGTTTGGTGAATCGAAGAAATTTTCCAATCCTGCCGTATTCAGGCAGTTTTTCAATTGTATTGTACCCCTTTTAAAAATTGGGAAACGTACTTTCAGGCAGAAAGAAAAAATACAGGCAGAGGTTGTCATTGCCAATTATGGAGAAAGCGGACTTAAAAAGCCGGTTTCCATTTGTGTAACAGACGCTGCAGGGCGTGCGGTTTATAAAGAAGTGATAAGCAGCTGTTCTGTAGAGCAGGGGAAAGTGGAATGTATTGGAACCCTTAACTTTATTCCTGGCCTGGATACAGACGCCTCTTATAAACTTAAAATTAAAATCCAGGTTGAAGGAACGGATTATATCAACGAATATGAGCTTTGGATATATCCGGAAGTGGATAAAAAAGAGTTAGACAGATCATGTATTGTTACAGCGTTTGATGAAAGTGTAAGGGAAAGGCTGGAAAAAGGCGAGAGGCTTATTTTACTTCCAAAACTGACACAGTCAAGCCTTCCTGTCAGTGTAAAAAGCTCATTTATGAGCGATTTCTGGTGTTGGATTATGTTTAAGAAAAGGGATCAGCACGGCACCATGGGAATGCTTATAGAAACAGAACATAAGCTGTTTGAAAAGATGCAGGTGGATGAGTATACAAACTATCCCTGGTGGCATATGCTTAAGAACAGCCGTTCTGTGATTCTGGATGATACGGGTATTCAACCGATAATCAGGATGGTAGATAATATACACAGGAATCACAGTATGGGACTCTTATTTGAGGTTAAATGCGGGAATGGCAGCCTGTTAATCAGCAGTCTGAATATCCTTCCTAATCTGGAGCAGCCGGAAGCGGTTTGGATGCTTCATTGTATGTTAAATTATGTGAAATCGGGAGATATGAATCCTGTGCAAGAAGTATCATTTCAGAAGTTTTGTCTAATGTTTCCAAATCATAAAGAATTGGTTTTGGATTATGAGGACAAACCGTTTGCAAGTATTAATGACCATAAGATGTATGCACCTATTAAGAAGCAGGAAAATAAGCCGGGAGCAGCCTACTGGGATACAACCGGAAGCAGGACAGAGGATGAAAAGTTCTACGGTATTTTGTTTGAAAGGACACATTACGTGGATATGGTGCAGATAAACCTGGTCACCGAAAGTTCTCATGATGACAAGTCAGGTTTTGATTTACCGGAGCTTATTGAAGTAGAATATCTGGATGGAGATACCTGGAAACCTGTTCATGTGATATATAGAAGTTTTCTTACCGAAGGAAAAGAAAACAAAATTTATTTTAAACAGACTGAGATGCAAGGAATAAAAATTCTTTTAAAAAAGGATAAGAAAAACGAAGTATATATCTCTGCCGAGACCGTTTATAAGAATCAGCCATATGCAATAGCGGAACTGAAGTTCTTCGGCATCTGATTTATAACTATGATTTCTTTGTATGATTTGTTTGAGTGATTTATTCATGTGATTTATTACCATAAGGAGAAATTTATTATGAAGAGGGAAACTATATTATTAGAGCGATGGAAATTCAATCTGGGAGATACGGCAGAATGTCTTAAAAAGGGACGTGAAGTGACCGTGCCCCATACCTGGAATATTGAAGATAATACGGAAGATACCTGGGGAAACGGATGGTATGAACATACTTTAAAGGTGCCGGAGTCCTGGAAAGACAAAAGAGTGAGGGTACTATTTAAAGCAGTATATCATGATGCTGCCATATATTTAAACGGTAAAGAAATAGGAAGACATGAGAACTCCGGGTTTACGCCTTTTACAGTTGAACTCACAGAAGCCTTAGAGTATGGAGAGGAAAATAAACTGACCGTAAAAGTGAATAACGAATTTACAGATACAATGCTGCCCTGTAACAGAAGCTTTGACTGGGCCTGTGACGGAGGGATTATCAGGAATGTGGAATTATTAATTTCGGGAAAACATCTGATAAAATCCCACAGAGTAACTGCCGAACCGGTTATTTTAACAAAGGATAGCCGCCAGGATACCGGGTATGCCGTTTTCGGGGTGGATACGAAAGTGGACGGAGCAGAGACAGACGGACTCGTATTAGACTGGGAGTTATATCAGAGCTGCGACGGACAGACAGAAAAGCTTTGTGAGGGAAGTGAAAGATGTGATAAAGGTATTGGAAGGGTTTCTGCCCGGATACTCGAAAATATTCGTTACTGGCATTTTGATTATCCGAACTTATATACTGTGAAACTGAACCTGAGAGATGGAAATGTGACAGAGGACAGCGTCGAGACAGTCTTCGGGTTCCGGAACTTCCATGTTCAGGGTAATTCTTTCCGCCTAAATGGAGAGAAAGTTAGAATCTGCGGAACGGAATGGATGCCTGGTTCGGATCCTTTTTATGGAATGGCAGAACCTAAGGAGCAGCTGGAGAAGATGCTTGTCTGCTTAAAGGAAAGTAACTGTGTATTTACCCGCTTTCACTGGCAGCAGGACGATATGGTATATGACTGGTGCGACCGCCATGGCATGCTGGTTCAGGAAGAGGTACCTTTCTGGGGAAAGGATCCTAAGACAGCAGGAGGACAACAGTGGAAAATCTTCAAAGCACAGATAGAAGAAATGGTTGAAGCACATTATAATCATCCGTCGATTATTGCATGGGGTGTCGGTAATGAGTTGGATGCCCAAGCGCAGGACACCATACAATACATAAAGGATGCCGTGGCATATACCCATAGTCTGGATTCCAGCCGCCCGGCCAATTATGTCAGCAACAGTATTTTTCAGGATGCCGGTCTGGATGGCACTACGGATGGTGATATTATGATGGTTAACGATTACATCGGTACCTGGTCAGGAGAACTGGACCAGTTCAAAGAGCTGGAAAAAATACTGAAAGCCAATCCGGACAAACCCATGGTCCCCTCTGAGTTTGGACTTTGTGAGCCTCGCTGGAAAGGCGGTGATGAGCGCCGGATGCAGATTTTCTTGGAGAAAATGGAAGCATACCGCCATTTTCCGGGAATTGCGGGAACCATATATTTCTGCCTGAACGATTACCGTACCCAGATGGGAGAGGACGGAGAAGGGAAGCTTAAGAAAAGAATCCATGGTTCCACTGAATTATGTGGTGAGCCAAAACCTTCCTATTGGGCAGTACAGAGAGAATGTGCACCGTTTATTGCGGAATGGGAAGAAAACAGGCTGATGATAACCTGCCGGAAAGACCTGCCCTGTTATGAAATTAAAGGATATTACGGGGAAATTCTGAATGAAGCAGGAGTTGTCCTGACAAGTGTAAAAATTCCGGATTTGAAACCAGGGAAAGTATGGAAAATAACAGTGGAATCAGGAAATAAAATAGCCATATACCGCCCAAACGGGGACCGGACGGGTATTTATTAAATAAAGGAAAAGGCTGCTTGCTATACAAATGGATTTGAATGTTTTGCTTCCAATAGAAGATTAAAAAGAAGAACCATTAGGATGTGAACTCCAATGGTTCTTTTTTTGTATATAAATTTTGCCAATTTCCTAATATTCCTGTTGTTTTATAAAATCAATTGTAGAAATATCGGGTGACTGTGATAGAATAGTTGAAAGAGAAGCAGTGAAGAGGAGGAAGTTATGGGGAGCGGGAAGCAATCTTTTAATTATAATCTTGACAATATCGAACAAACTTGTCAAATGGCAAAAGCCTTATCATCGCCGATTCGTTTGGAAATTCTAAAATTACTGATAGATAAATCTATGACAATGGGTGAATTGGCACAGATTCTTTATGTTTCTGTATCCTCTGTCAGTATGCATACAAAAGTTTTGCAGGATGCGGAATTGATAACAATAACACCAAAACCGGGAAAACATGGTGCGCAGAAAGTTTGCGGTATAAAAGCAGATAAAGTTGTATTTGATTTATTTGGAGTTTCAGGCAGTGTAACCAAAAGGTCTGCAAAGGTTATGAATATCTCAGTGGGAAACTATTCAGAGGCAGAGGTTAACGACCCTTGCGGGCTTGTAAGTATTGAGGATTATGTTGATATTGAAGATACCCGGTATGGCTTTTATGATCCGGCACATATAGACGCACAATTAATCTGGTTTACGTCCGGATATCTGAAATACCATATATCCAATAAATATCTGGCAGTTAAAGAGGTTAAAAGTTTAAATATAAGCTTCGAGGTTTGTGCGGAAGCCCCAGGATATAATAATACCTGGCCATCTGATATTTACTTGAAAATAAATGATGTTTTGCTGCATACCTTTCGGGTCAGCGGTGATTATGGAGGTATAAGGGGTATCAACAATCCTGACTGGTGGTCCGATTCCAATACCCAGTATGGTGAACTTAAAATGCTTTCCATTACAAAATCCGGAACATTTTTTAATGGAAAACTTATTTCTAAAAGAAATATAAAAAGTCTCAAGGTAAGTGAGAATTACTATTTTACCTTTGAAATAGGTGTAGATAAGGATAGTGAGTGTCCGGGCGGACTGAACCTATTTGGCGGAAAGTTTGGGAACTATGCTCAGGATATCCGGGTTGAAGTGCAATATAATTAGATCTGTCTGTGTGGATTGTGAATTACTTTAAAGAAATTGTAGAGATGTTAAAATGACATACAATATGAATGAAAAATGTTGAAAGTTTTTTATGGAGAATGTAAAGTATATACCAAATTTATGCCTGATTTACGGCATCATAAGTCAGCCACGTTTATTAGTCCTAGGAAATTGGCTTTTGACACTGGAATCCTACTATAAAAAATAAAAGGAGAGAAAACATTCATGAACATAAAAAACCCAATTCCCATAGATAATATAGGGGATCCATATATTTTGTACTTTGAAGGAAAATATTATTTGTATGCAACCTGTCATTTTAACGGATATTATTGCTGGATTTCAGAAAATATGAACGACTGGAAAGAACCGGTGGTATGCTATGAAGCTACGGATAAAAGTTTTGGAAATTCCTGCTTTTGGGCACCGGAAGTATATTTTTTTAATGGTAAGTTTTATATGTATTATACTGCTCAATGGAAGATTTATAAGGAAGAGGCATTACGGATCGGTGTAGCTGTTTCTGATAAACCGGAGGGTCCTTTTGAGGATGTATTGAATGAACAGCCAATGTTTGATTTTGGGTATGGTGTTTTAGATGCTCACATATTAAAGGACGGAGAACACAATTATTTCTATTATTCGAGAGCCGGCGCCGATCATTATGTGAACGGAGCGAAAGAATCCGAGATATATGCTGTGGAGTTAGGAGAAGATTTCATCTCTGTCAAAGGTGAGGGAAATTTAATTCTGAGGCCGGAACAGGACTGGGAACGTATCTATGATGGCGAAAAACAATTTTGGAATGAAGGGCCGTTTGTCATGAAAGAGGAAGGCCGTTATCATATGATGTATTCTGCTAATTTTTATGCTTCAAAACACTATGGTATTGGATGCGCCGTATCGGATAATCCAATGGGACCTTTTAAGAAATATGAGAATAATCCTATTTTATCAACCACGGATATAATTTCAGGTCCGGGACATAATAGTGTGGTAAAAGCTTTAGACGGCAAGTATTATTGCATTTATCATGCTCATACTTACTATGATAATCCGAGCGGCGACCGCCAGGTATATATAACGCCTCTTATGTTCCAAAGTGGAAAAATATACATGGAACATCCCAGATTAGATACAGAGCAGTAATAAAAGGTTTCCTGGTGGAGTAAAAGATATTCAGCGGAATAAAAGATATACAGTGAAATAAAAGATATACAGTGAAATAAAAGTGTACCAGTGGGATAAATATTTCAATGGGTAATGCATATTCGGAATACAGGCCTTTACAGTTGCAGTAAGTAATTGTAAAGGTTTTTTTCTTATTAGGATAAATAAATTAAAATAAGATAATTGTTAACACTACAGAATTTTGGTATAATTATGCATAACCCCCTTTAAGACGCAAAGCCATTAAGTTTAATTCATGAGAAAGGATAACTATGATATGAACGAAAAACCAATATTAGTATTCCAGACAGATTTTACTTATAAAGAGGGAGCCATTTGCTCCATGTATGGAGTGGTTAAATCCGTCGACCGCTCTTTGGAAATATTTGATGGAACACATGAAATTCCAAGGTTTGATACCTGGAGTGCTTCCTATCGTTTATATCAATCCATGCAGTTCTGGCCAAAAGGAACCATATTTGTCTCAGTGGTTGACCCGGGAGTAGGTACTGCAAGAAGGGCATGTGTTGCACGGACTGCCGACGGATATTTTGTTGTAACGCCCGACAACGGAGCCTTAACCCATGTTAAAAAATACGTGGGTATAGCGGAAATAAGGGAAATCGATGAAAAGGTTAACCGGCTGCAAGCAACTCTGGGGACCAGTATTTTCCATGGACGTGATTTATTTGGATACTGTGCCGCAAGACTGGCAAGCGGCATTATATCTTATGAAGAAGTTGGGCCGGCATATCCGACGGAGAAAATCGTAGTCCATGAAATTCAAGAACCGAAAATAGAATATGAAAAAGCCGAGGGAATATTTGAAATCGGTGATCCTAACTTTGGCAATCTTTGGAGTAATATTCCTGTCGAAGAATTTTTAAGAAACGGATTCCAATATGGTGACCTTATCAATGTGACAATCCGCCATGGGAACGAAATTGTTTTTCAAAAAAAAGTTCCTTTTGCCAAAGCTTTCGGATTTGTGAAACAGGGAGAAGCAGTTATTTATACCAACGAACTATTAAAGGTGTCAATGGCAGTTTGTTTGGGTGATTTCTGCGAAACTTACCATATCAATTATGGGCAGGATTGGACAGTAAAACTGGAAAAATAAACAAATAAGGGGAATGTGATAAGGCATGTGGGTTCATAATACGATTGTTAACATCAATAGTAAGCGATTGTTGGTATGTATGGATTTCACTTTTCATAACCCGTTCTTTATGTTATCATGAATATAAATCTTTAATTATTATATTGGTAAATATAGGAGGGTATATATGAGGCTTATGGAATTTTGTGACGGAATACAGCATATAGGTATTCCCACCGATCGCTATGAAGAGACAATAGATTTTTATGAAAAAATTGGATTTGACCTGACTTACCATACTGTTAATGAGGGAAATAAAGTTGGATTCTTAAAATTCGAAAGCCTGGAATTAGAAGTTTATGAGTCGGCGGATATTTCACCCAGGGACGGGCGGTAAATCATTTCGCGGTAAACTGTAATGATATTGATGCGACTTATGAAAATGCAGTCAAAGAGGGTTTTGAAATCGTTGAACCGGGAATCAGGGAATTACCGTTCTGGGCAAATGGTATCCGGTTTTTCATTATTGCAGGCCCTAATAAAGAGAAAATTGAGTTTTGTCAGATACTTTAAATAGTTAAAAAAGAGCCGGTGTTAATGCCGGCTTTTTAATATTTCTGAGGATTATAGTATAATTTCCGTTCCGGTTCTAATTGATAGAAAAATCTATCAATTAGAACAAAAAATTCAATCATTCTTATTTTGGGAGCTTTTATAATCTACAGCAGTTTCTTCCGCAACCCGGTCTAATGCATAGCGCTGGTAAAGAGAAGAATCTTTATAGACCCGTTTATATTTGTAATAAATATTATCGTAAGCATCTTCCTGATCACGTTCATCTAAGAGACGGAACATGGAAATCAGGTCGGTTTCCATATCTGAGAGGTTTAACAGGGGAGTGCTGTCTTCAGAATTATTTAAATATTCTTCTCCGGTCAGAAGCCAATCTGCAGATACATTAAATATACGGGAAAGAGCAATAACGGTCTGCGCCGACGGCTCATATTTTCCTTTCTCATATTCGCTTATATTCCCTTTTGATTTGCCCAATACATTAGCAAGTGCCTGCATAGACATTTTATGTGTCATTCTTTCATAGCGAATCCGTTCGCCTATTGTCTGCATAATTACCTCCTAAAAAAGTTCTAATAATGATACTATATCTATTGACATGTTCTGATAACAGTACTATACTGAAATTATGAAAGCCAATACATACAATTATCATAGCACATTACTAATAAAAATGAAATAAAGCAAGTGATTTTTAGACAGCAACAACAAGTAAATTTTGATTCGTCAGGTATTTAAATAAAGCGGTATATTCTGCTTAATATAATGTCCGGAAAGGAGTATGGCTGATGAAAAGAAGAAAACTGACACCCCTGGGTGCTGAGATTAAAAAGTGTCTTATAGACAAGCAGATGACCCAGAAAGAACTTGCCAAGAAAATCGGAGTATCTCCAAAATACATCCATCTGATTCTTTATGGTGAGCGATCAGGTAAAAAATATATTCCCGCCATCGTATCATTTCTTGGACTGGATTTTTACATATTTGATGAGCAAAAAAAATGGTAGATAAAACTGGTAAAGGAAAGCCTAAAAGCCTGTGATGGGATGGGGAGGTTATATGTTGGATTCAGTTTTTGCACAGCGATTTATTGAAAAAATCAAGAAGTATACAGACTATAATATTAATATAATGGATGAAAAAGGTATCATTATTGCCAGCAGGACGGAAAGCAGAATAGGTACTTTTCACGAGATTGCATATCGTATCGTCCATGGTGAAGAGGACGAGATTATTGTTGACAAAAACAATCAATTTGTTGGGGTGAAAGCAGGGATTAATGTAGCATTTTTTTATAAAAATAAAAAAATGGGGGTAATCGGCATTACCGGTGAACCTTCAGAGATACGGCCTATTTCTTTAATTATCCGTATGTCCATGGAAACCATGCTGGAATATGAAATTTACAAGGAAGAACGATTTCAGAGGCGGAATATAAAAGAGCAATTTCTGAACCGTATCCTGTATGGGGAAAATGTAACGGAAGAAGAACTGGGAGAGTATGCGGATCGTTTAAATTTGAAAGGAGAATTGATTCGCATACCTATTCTGATCCGGTTTAAAGAAAAATCGGATTTGGCAGAGCGGATATTATCAGGTATAAGAGAGAAACATCTTACTTCTCCCCAGGATATTATAAGCGTTACCAGAAATAATTGCATTATTATTTTTAAGCATTTTGATGGAAAGTTGCTGGATTTAATGCAGACCTATAAAATATTTGTCGGTGAAAGTATTAGTCAGATACTGCAATACTTAAAAACAATCAATATTGATTATACGTTATATACAGGATCCTTTCAAAATAACTTTACTCAATATCGTATTAGTTACCTACATTGCAAATGGTTATTTGAAAATATAAAAACAGATAATAACAGTTATTTTTTTTACGACTATTTAGAGGAATATCTTAAGTCCCTTTTACCTTTAACTGAATTGAATGGCATTTTTGAGATATTTAAGATACAGTTCGATGATAAATTCATAGATAATTATATAGAGGTAATAAGTGCTCTGGCACCTACGGATTATAATCTGGCGGAAGGAAGCAAGCATATTCATATTCACAAAAATACAATGAGTTACCGGCTGGATAAGCTGCGGATAGCCTTAGGGATGAACCCATTATTTAGTCATCAGGAAAGAATATTTTTCACTAATTTTAATGATTATTTGGTAAAAACGAAAAAATAAACATCTTTAATTCTCTTTTACTTCACTGCTTAATACTCCATAAAATATCAAGAACTTAAATTACTTTTAATATCACATAGTACTAGATATTTTTATTTATCTGACTAGGCTTCTGTGGAATCACCCAGAAGTTATTATTTTATTAAACTTTCTTCTTTGTGCCGTTGTAACAAAAATAGGCCAAAGATTCGTTCGTGGCAGGGTACTAGGATATTAACAATTTAATTATAATGAAATCCATAAATAAACAATACTCAATAAAAAGCTACAGATAAAAAACGGGAGAAGAATATGATTTGCGAAGAAGATTTGGCTTCCCCAATAGTGCCAATGATACCCCGGAGTTATTGGAATTCTTCCGTGTCTTAAAAGAAGATGGGTTCTTAAATGCTGATAAACCATTCAGTATGAAAGTAATGGCTTATGATGAATTCAGAGTGAGGAGGGCAGAAGAATAGGGGAATATGTTCCTTTGGACAGACGCTTAAAAGAATCCGATGTTATTTCACTTCATTGTCCATTATTACCATCTACGCTGGGTATTATTAGCAATGAGAACATAGCTAAGATGAAAGGAGGTGTAATTATTATAAATACAAGCAGAGAGCCTCTGGTCGTAGAGAAAGATAGCTGGAAAACCAATTAATGAGGTAAATCCTTAGGTCGTGCAAAAGTGAGTACACAATGGGGGATACATAAGTACTTGATCGTATTGGAACTCGTTCACAAAATTTAACCTATAGGTAATTGCTAAACTATATAGATACAATATTGAAGTTTCACTATTACCTAAATTTAAACTAAGAAAGAAGGAAACTGTATAATGAAGAAAATTTTATCTTTAATCCTTACAATTGTTATGGTAATAAGTTTAACAGCATGCTCAGGCGGTAAAAAAGAAGAAACAACTTCGGATAAAATGACTCTTGAATCCGGCAGCAGTTCCGAAACAAGTTCCGGGGCAACAGGTTCAACTGGAAAAGCTCCTTACTCCGGAACAATTACCATTGCCTGCGGCCCTATTGAGGCAGAGACACTTAACAAAGTGATAGCCGAATATCAGAAAACAAATCCGGATGTACAATTAGATACTGTTGTTTGCCAGACAGTAACAGACTTTGAAACAATGATGACAAGCTGGATCGCATCCGAATCCTTGCCGGATATGTATATTGCACAGGGCGGTGCTACAGAACAGGGTTATGCAAAAAGCGGATATTTACTGCCTTTAACAGATACCGGCTTTCAGGACAGATTAGTAGACGGGGATTTAGACTTATTTAAATATAATGGAAATTTATATGCTATACCTATGGCTTTATCCGTTTCAGCCATAATTGTAAATAATGGTGCATTAACAAAAGCAGGTGTTGATCTTAATAATGATAATTATCCTAAGAGCTGGCCGGAATTCCTGAATCTATTAAATAAATGTGTAGCAGCAGGGATTAAAAAACCTGTAGCTACTGCAGGAAAAGATACATCAAGTGTAACAGCGTGGACTTTCCAATATGTATATCAGAGTATCTACGGTAAAAATCCAAACTGGTATGCAGATATTTTAAGAGGTAAAGCAGCCTGGAATGACGATTTATATTTAAGTATGTTTGATAAATATGAACAAATGCGTCCCTTTATTCCTGATAATGCGCTGGGAAATGATGTCGATGGTATGAGAAAGAGTTTTATTACCGGTGAGACACCATTTATATTTCAGGTTGCCCAGGAGGTGGGTAATTTAAAAGAATTAGATCCGGATCTTGATATCATGGTACTTCCATCCTGTTTTACGGATGATCCGAAAGATCAGACAATTATTTCAGGATTTGATTCCGGTGTCAGCATTACAAAGGATGCAAAAAATAAAGATCTTTGCTTTGACTTTTTAGATTTCATAACCTCAAGACAGGGTGCTACCATTTTTAATGGTACTACCAGATATTTACCAACTGTCAAGGAAAATGATGTGGAACTGGACCCAGCTTATGACTTGATTTATGATATTCTTGACAACAATAAACTACCGAACAGTCCTATTCTTTCCCGTGAATGGATTCCTGGAATCAAAGAAATAGTAAAAGGCGGACAGCAGGATTGGTTTGCTGGTGCGGATGCAAAATCAGTAGCAGATAAAATTCAGGATGAACATGACCGTCTGGTACAGGCCGATCCGGAATGGGTGAAAAAGTTCCTGGATAATTATATAGATAAGTAAGAATAGCGGATAATTCTATAGAAATAGGTTTCGGGTTGTGAGAACGGGTTTCACACAACCTGAACATATTTGGAGGAAGATAATGAAACCACATAGATTAAAAAATACATATTTAGAGTTCCTGATTGTCTTGCCGGCACTTATTTTTTATTTGGTATTTGTAATTTATCCGCTATTCGGGGGAATATATTACAGTTTTACTGACTGGAATGGTGTTGACGCAACCTTTAAGCTTATCGGGTTGAAGAATTATTTTACTTTAGCCGGTGATAAGTATGTTATCAGGCCTTTAACGAATACATTTATATATGCATTTCTATCCATGATTTTATTAAATGTTCTGGGACTGGCACTGGCGGTTGGCCTAGACCGTCTTGCCAAAGGAAAGAATGTATTCCGTGCTCTGTTTTTTATTCCTGCGGTATTAAGTTCCCTGGTGGTTGGTTATATCTTCAGCTTCATTTTTTCAGAACCGATATCATCACTTGGTAAATCCTTAGGAATTGAGGTCATGGCAAATAATTTACTGGGAAGTAAACAATTTTCTTTATATATGGGTGTTTTGGTAGGTGCCTGGAAAATGGCCGGCTGGTATATGGTAATATACATTGCAGGTCTTCAGAATATTGACCAGTCCTTATACGAAGCAGCAGATATTGATGGTACTACCGGCTGGAAAAAGTTCCGTTATGTCACTTTTCCATTAATTGCCCCGGCTTTTACGATTAATATGATTCTTTCAGTGGAAAGGGCATTTAAGGAATATGACCTTATGTTCGCATTAACAGGAGGAGGTCCCGGTGGGTCCAGTGAATTGATTTCACTGACTATTTATGGGGAATCCTTTACTAATAAACGAGCGGGATACGGTTCTGCGTTAGGAGTGGTTTTATTTTTAATTATCCTGGCAATTACTCTATTTCAAATGTTCGTATTACGGAGGCGTGAAAATGACATCAACTACTAAAACGAAAAATTTAAGCCGTCGTAAAATAAAAGCTTTGATTATGGAATTGATTATGATTCTGGTGGCCTGTATCATTTTATATCCGTTTTTGATTATGATTTTTGTTTCATTAAAGTCTACGAAAGAAGCACTTTTAAACCCCAATTCATTTCCTTCTGAATTTCATTTTGAAAACTTCCCCAAAGCCTGGGAAATCATGAATTATGACAGGGTATTTGCTAATACATTCTTAATTACAGCTTTTAGTTTATTGGGAATTGTAATAATATCAGGTCTTGCAGGCTATATTATTGCATGGTCCAAACATAAGAAATTTTATAATATTATGTATGTATTTTTCTTATTAGGGATCATGATACCCTTTTATACTGCGTTAGTCCCCTTAGTTAAATTAATGTCGGATATAAAAATGACAAATTCTATTTTTGGTATGATTCTTTATTACTCCGGCAGAAATATACCTATGGCGGTATTTTTATATGTAGGTTTTATCCGCGGAGTATCCGGGGAAATTTTAGAAGCCGGCAAAATTGACGGCGCAAATATTTGGAAACTTTATTGGAGGGTTTTATTCCCTATATTAAAACCGATAACAACGACAATTATAATATTAGATGCATTACATATATGGAACGACTTTTTATTTCCGCGTCTTATGTTAACCAAAACAAATCTGCGTACCATAGCCCTTTCCCAATTCTACTTTACCGGTGAGTACGGCAATAAGTGGGAACTTGCATTTGCAGCATATCTGCTTACTATTCTCCCTATACTTATTCTCTATTTTGTCATGCAGAAAAATATTATAAAAGGTGTTGCTGCCGGAGCGGTGAAGGGATAAACTCAGGCGATAAGCAACGCGGGTTAGCTTTACTTATCGTGGATTTGAGATATGTCCGGACTCAAAGTCCCAATTGTATGTTCCGAAAGGCAAGAACGACATGGGAGGCATGCCGCATCGGCTTGTTTGTAAGGTTGAAAGAAAATATAAAAAATGAAAGGATGCCATATAGAGATTCTTTCAACCTGTTTTAATGTGGCAGTACCGCAAACCGGTTTGCGGTACTAGGTGGGTAAAATGAATGAAGAATTATGGTGGAAAGAACCAAAACGCGTGATACAGTTTAATCTGCTGGTAAAAGATACACCAGGAATGAATCCTGCCCAAATAGCAAAAGAAACAGAAGAGATGGCTTCCAATGTAGTAGTTATGAATGTAGGCGGGATTTATGCCTGGTATGAAAGTAAGGTGAAATACCACCACATAAATGAATACCTGCCTAAAGACAAGGATTTGTTAAAGGATTTAATTTTAGAATTCCATAAAAGGAATATTAAATTTGTTGCACGTTTTGATTTCAGTATCACCGATGATACTACTTATCTGGAAAAACCCCAGTGGTTTGCAAGGCATAAGGATAAGTCCCCTTATTACCGGGGGGAGAAACGTATGGGAAACTGGTCTTTGTTCTTAAATACCTGTGCAACCGGAGGGTATCGCAATGAGGAAGTTGCTGTTCCGGTTATAAATGAAGTCCTTGATAATTATGATATCGATGGTATTTTCTTTAATGCACCTTTTGCTTCTGCCTGTTTCTGCGAAAGATGCCAGGAAAGGTATATAAAGAAATACGGTAAACCAATGCCCGACAGTGAGGCAGAATTTGAAGACGACTGGTTATCCCAGTGCACCAAAGATAATATTGCAGTGATTTACAAGGCTATCAAAGCAAGAAGAGCAGATGTTCCAATGATTTTATATTACAACCCGAATTCCACCATATCAAAATCCTTTGGGCGGTTTGACAGAGACAGTATTTATGACAGATATGAAACAGCCGACCTAATCTGTACGGAATCCCAGAATGTTTTATCCAATGGGGTCAATGGAATTCCGGATACCATACACCCGATCGTTGCCATGAAGTCAGGGCAGACAGAAGACAGCAGTTTAATTCCCTTTGGTATCATCCATTCCTGTCCCGGCATGGATTGGAGACATGTAGGACTTCCGGAAGCGGAATATCTTCCCTGGATGTGTCAGGTTCCGGCCTCACGCGGGGTTATCTGGCATTCTCTTACCGGTTATAATGATACCATTACCGACAAGCGTATTATAAAAGCGGTAACTAAAGTAAATAAGATGATTCAAAAGACAGAGAAAGTTATGAAAGGCGCTGTCAGTAAGGCTGAAGTATTACTGTTAAGCAATGGAACAGCTGCTACAAGGGGATGGGCTGAGGCACTTGTCAAAGCTCATATCCAGTTTGATTTTATGTTTGAGTACCGGATGAATAAAGACCTTATGAAAAAATATCCGGTAGTGATTGCACCGGAAGGTTTTATGGCATACGAGGGTGTATCGGATATGTTAAAGGAATATGTATCGGATGGAGGAAGTTTAATTGCAGAAAATACGGATTATAGCAGCATTGTAAATAACAGTGATCTATTCGGTGTAAAAGAAGATATTAATGTAGGGGAATACCTTTACGCCAGCTATTTACGTTTTGAGGAAGACGGAGTAGCGCTGAAAGCAGGTATGGATACGGACAAGGTTGCATTTCGCGGAGCCGTAAGTTATTGTACCCCAAAGGATGGAGCAAAAACCCTGGCAACTTTAATACCTCCATTTGCACCTTTGGAAGTGGTGGGTGCTCCCCCGGAACGTTCTTCTATCCCAACGCCCTATACGGATATTCCGTTGTGTATTCTAAATACTTATGGAAAAGGAAAAGTCCTGTTTCTTCCATTTTCCTTAAATATGCTGATTACCGAATTTAAGATGCCGGATCATTACCGAATGATTTCCAATGCCTTTGATTTTATGTTGGGCAGAAGAAGAGAACTGGAAGTAAGTGTACCGTCTGCCGTACAAGTTACCATGTATAAGAAAGAAAAGCAGATTTTAGTCCACTTTGTAAATGAAATTGGACAGAGACCCTTAATGGAAAACGTACCTTTCCATGGATTGTCTTTTAGTGTAGAACTGGAGGAATTTCAAATGGTGAAAAATGTTCGTTCCGTTATCGGAGAAGAAAGCGTATCTTTCAGGGCAGCTGGCAAAAGAGTGGAAGTATCGGCTGACAAACTGGAAGTTTGGGATATGTTTTCCATTGATTTAGTATGAATTGTCTCGCAAAAATATGCAGGCAAAAACCTAGAATAAGAGATTTGGGAAAAATAGCAGAATAGCTTTCTTCAGGATATATATCAGGAGGGTATAGTGTTAGTATGATACAGGAAAAGAGTAAAATTAAATTAACCGAGGCAATTAAGTTCGCTTTAGAGGAACTACATAAATCAGATGGCTGTTTAAAAGGGAAGCCGGCAGCCATACTGGAACTTGAGATGGATAAAACGGTTGCCTCTCAGGGATACCGGTTAAACCGCACCGATAATGTAATAACAATATCCGGCGGAGATGAAGCCGGAGTTATGTATGGTATATTGGATCTTGCGAAACATATCAGCCATGAAAAGAGCACGGAGGGTATTACTTTAACAGAAGTAACTCCTTACTTAAAGAACAGGGGAATAAAGTTTAACATTCCCTTGGATGCCAGGACGCCAAGTTATTCCGATGCTGCGGATTCCGCTTCTTATAATATAAAAGATATGTGGGATTTTAGTTTTTGGACGGAATTTCTGGACCGGATGGCATTAAATAAATATAATGTACTGTCTTTATGGACTTTATCCCCATTTCCATCTCTGGTACGGATTCCGGAATATCCGTTGACTGCCCTGGAGGATGTAAAAAGGGCTGCCAGACCCTTTAAAGCAAGTTTAAGCGGATGGGGTATTTATGCTGAGGATTTTGAAAAGAGCCTTGTAACCGTTAAAAGAATCACCATGGATGAAAAGATATCTTACTGGCAGTCCGTTATGGAATATGCGAAAAACCGTTGTATTAAAATTTATATATTCACCTGGAACCTATTTACTTACGGGACAGAGAAAAGTCCTTATGGCATTACCAGCGAGCAGGATAATCCGGTTACAAAAGATTATGTATACTGCGGCACCAAGGCTTTATTAAAGACTTATCCGTTACTGGCGGGCATTGGGGTAACTGCAGGGGAGCATATGTTTGGAGATGATACGGATGTTCCTTTTTTGGCAGAAACCTATGGCAGAGGAGTTAAAGATGTATTAGAAGAACAAAAGGGCAGGGAATTCTGTTTCATCCACAGAATGCAGATGACCCGTTATGACAGCATTATGTCGGAATTTGAAGATTTTCCGTGTCCCTTTGAAATAAGTTTTAAATATTCCCAAGCCCATATGTATTCCAATGCCAAACCTGTCTTTATAAGGGATTTCCTGTTAGAAAAGAAACCAGAGATTAAAATCTGGCTGACTGTGCGCAATGACGATTTTTATATGTACCGCTGGGGTAACCCTGATTTTGCCCGTGAGTACTTAAGCCAGATGCCGGTAGATACTATGACCGGCTATTATATGGGAGCAGATGGCTTTACCTGGGGCAGGGACTATATGGATAAGAGGGACTTATCCCATCCGTTATTTGTGGATAAAATGTGGTATATGTATTTTATTTGGGGACAATTATCCTATAATATCAATTTGCAGGAGGCTTTTTTTAAAGATGAATTAAAACTGCATTTTAAATCAGATGAGGATAATCTTTTATTTGAAACCTGGAAACATGCTTCCGATATTATTCCGGAAGTAAATTGTACCCATTGGCATGATTTTGACTTCCAATGGTATCCGGAAGGCTGCTGTATGTATGAGCCGGAAACAGATAAGCTGGTATTTGCTGATATTAATGAATTTGTATCCTGCATAAGTGTTCCGGGTGGAGAATATGCTTCCGTGTCCGATTACTGCAGGGCAGCGATTAATAATGAAAGTATAGTAGGAATCGATCCGCTTTCAATGGCTGATTCCATATGGAATCATGCGGACAAAACCATGAAAGGGTTAAAGAAGCTTGAAAAAAGCAGAGGAGCCAACCGGGAGCTTAAATTTACCCTGGATGATATGGAAGCCCTTAGTTATTTGGGATTCTATTATTCCCTGAAAATTAAAGCTGCAGTTTCTTTATGTATGTACCGTTTAACAGGCCAAAAAACCTTACAGGAGGAAGCGTCTTCGATACTAAGTGCGGCAAGCGAATACTGGAAGAAATATTCTGCCAAATCCGGGGAAATGTATGTACCTCAGGTACTTACCCGGTTGTGCGGTTATGTGGATGTACAGCGGTTTGATATCCAAACGGAATTGGATGTATTGCTTGCACTGGAAGATTAAGATTAACTGGAAAAAGTTGATGTATTAATAAAAAATTTAATACTAATTGATTTCCTGTAAAAAAAGAACTATTGAAACTGAATTTCAATGGTTCTTTCTTTTGTAATAGGAAATTCAGCAAATTACCCATTTATTGTATTGACAATGCTTTTGCTATGGAATATAATACCAATAATTTAAATCTTGTATTTATATATGAATAATAGGATATAGGCCAAAATATCATAAAAAATTGTAAAGAAGCCGTCATGCCTCAGATAATAAAGCCAGGTTTCTGAGAGATTATGTCATATAAGGATACAGGGTAAAAAAATTAAATACGGAGGAAGAACAAATGAGAGAGAAAAGTGTTTTAAAAACAATTCTTGGTGTATGGAATACCAAGACAGTCGTGGTTATTGCCATTGGTGCCGCATTATTTGGCGTGTTAATGAATTTTGGCGGAATTACAATCTTTACTAACACCAAATTAACAACGGCCATGATCATTCCGGTTATCGTAGGTGCCATGTTTGGTCCGGTACCGGCATTTGTAGCATGTTTAGCAGGCAATACCATTGCAGATTTAATCGGCGGGTGGGGATATTGGTTTGACTGGTCCATTGGTAACGGTGTTTTAGGTTTTATAGTCGGTCTGCTGCCTCTTTACGGAGCTAAAATTAATGATGGTATTTTTAAAATACATCATGCGGTTATTTACGTTATAACCTGCGTGATCGGCAATGCGTTTGCTTTTGGTGTCATAACGCCGTTATTTACCACATTATTTTACGGCGGCGAGCTGGAAGTGACCTTCGTACAGTCCTTAACAGGAGGGATTGCTAATACCCTGGTACTGACTATTATCGGTATTCCCATTCTGATTGCATTTGCAAAACGTAATGCCCGCAATACGAACTTAACCCTGGAAGAGAAAGAGTAGATACATAAAATGAAAAAACCAATAGTTGAATTTAAAGATTTTGGATTTCAATACAAATCACAGACAGGAGCTACACTGCATAATATTAATCTTACCATCTTCCAGGGGGAAAAAGTATTACTTTTAGGACCCAGCGGAAGCGGAAAATCAACCTTGGTAAATTGTATTAATGGATTAAATCCTTTTTCGTACGAAGGAACTATTACTGGCTCATGTAAAATTGCTGGCATTGAATCAAAAAATGCCAGCATTTTTGCATTAAGCAAAATGGTAGGAACCGTACTGCAGGATTCCGATGCACAATTTGTAGGATTGACGGTCGGTGAAGATATTGCATTTGCTTTGGAAAATGACAGCGTACCACGTAATGAGATGTTACCTAAAGTACAAAAGGCAAGTGAAATAGTGGGTATGGAGGACTTTCTCCTACATGTACCTTATGAATTATCAGGAGGGCAGAAGCAGAAGGTAGCCCTTGCAGGGGTCATTCACGATGATGTGGACCTGCTTATTTTTGATGAACCGTTAGCAGCTCTTGATCCCAGAATGGGATGTATGCAGTTGATTTGATTGACCGAATCCATAAAGAACAGGGTAAAACAATTCTTATCATCGAACACCGGCTGGAGGATGTGCTTTACCGGCACGTGGACAGGATAGTCCTTATGAATGACGGCAGGATCGTATTTAACGGAGAACCGGACCATTTATTAGCTTCCGGCTTATTGCCGCAGTATGGAATCCGTGACCCGCTATACATTATGGCTATGAAATACGCAGGATGTGATTTATTGGAAGAGCAGAACCTGTCTGACATTTATAGGATGGATTTGGAACCTTTCAGGGAGAAGCTGGTCCAACAGCAGAAACTGGAATGGAAGAACTATGTGCCGGAGCTTGGAGATGAAATACTTAAGGTACAGGAGGTTTCTTATTCTTATGGAAATCAGGAGGTATTAAAAGATATTTCATTTTCCGTTAAAAAAGGAGAAAAGCTTGCTTTCGTAGGAAAGAACGGCGCCGGGAAAAGTACTATGGCAAAATTAATCTGCGGAATTATAAGGCCGTCGAAAGGGAAGATATTTATTAAAAACCAGGATTATCTAAAGTTATCTATTAAGGAAATCGGTAAAAAAATCGGATATGTAATGCAAAACCCTAATCAAATGCTGGTTAAAAATATAATTAAAGAGGAAGTGGAACTGGCTTTAACCCTCCGGGGGAAAAGCAAGGAAGAGATTGATGAGACGGTTAAGAAAACACTGAAAATGTGCGGACTTTACGGTATGAGAAATTGGCCGGTATCCGCAGTCAGCTATGGGCAAAGAAAGAGAATTACCATTGCTTCTATTCTGGTATTACAGCCGGAAGTAATTATTTTGGATGAACCGACAGCCGGACAGGATTATTTTCATTATACGGAGATCATGAATTTTCTTGATGAATTAAACGAGAAATATGGTATTACGGTCCTGTTCATTACCCATGATATGCATCTGGCCATTCAATACACGGACCGGGCAGTAGTATTTGCTGAAGGGGAGCTGATTGCAGATGATTCGGTTTATAAAGTACTCTCGGATAATTTAGTAATTGAAAAGGCAAATTTAAAACAGACTTCCCTGTATACTTTAGCCAAACGTCTGGGTTTTAATCCGGAAGAATATATTGAGCATTTTATTGCATATGAAAGGATGAAAAAAGAGCATGAACAATCAACTCCTGATTAATCTCATACCCGGTGATACCTGGCTGCATAAATTGACCGGAAAAACCAAAGTGCGCACTTTTATCATTCTTCTGGTCTATATTATCATGTCCTTTGATATACGCCTTTTACTGCCTTTATTTATTATCAGCCTGATCGGACTGACATCTTTGAAACCGAAATGGAAAACTCTAAAATATTTTTTTATCATAGCTTTTATCATGAATTCCATAAATATTATATTATATTGGCTGGTAAAACCATATTGCGGCAGTGACTGGTGCGGTGGCAGCAATACCGTCCTCGTGCAGTTTACACAGAGATATTATATTTCAGCCGAAAGTATCTGGTATTTATCCATACGGTTTTTTAAGATGATGACATCCTTAGTAGTGTCCATGGCTTTTATATTATCCATTACTCCCTCCGAACTGGCAGCAGGTTTGTATTCTGTCAAGGTTCCTTATAAAATCTGCACCATATTCTCCATTGCATTTCGTTATATTCCGGATATCGGGAGGGATTTTGAAAACATCAAAGTATCCATGCAGGTAAGGGGAGTTGAGCTGGATCCGAAAAAAGCTTCCGTTATGACCAGGCTTAAGCAAAATGTGCTTATTCTCGTACCCCTTATTATTACCTCCTTTGACAGGGTCGGTAACATTGCGAATGCCATGGACTTAAGAGGTTATGGTAAGGGGAAAACCAGGACCTATTACAGCGAAAGAGAAGAAGAGAAAGCAGATAAGTTTATGAAAATAATCTATTACTTTCTGCTGGTTTTCTGTATCTATTGGATTATTACACAGAATATTATGCCGCAGCCATATAAGATGTGGTATCCCTTTTCATAAAACGGTATTTGATAATAAAAGCTGTAAGGAGGGGAAACAGATAGAAAAATTTAATATGCAAAATGTATTTCAAACTGATAAGTCCCGGAACCTGGAACAACATAAAGATATTTTTGAAAGTATGGAGATTTCTCCATACTTTCAAATCATGATTAAGGGAATTTCCGAACTGGTTAAAATTCCAACATTATATGATGAAACTGCCATATCGCCATCCGAACCTTATGGAAAAAAGGTATCTGAAGGTTTGGAGTGGATAAAAAAAACAGCATTAAAAGATGGTTTTGAGATTTTAGAATTTGACGGACATGTTTTGGCAATCAGAATAAAAGGCACCAGTTCCGGAAAACGTATTGATGTGGTATCCCATGTGGATGTAGTGGAACCGGGAGAAGGATGGAACCATAATCCTTTTAAGGGTGATATCCAAAACGGATACATCTATGGAAGAGGAACCCAGGATATGAAGGGCCCGCTTATGGTAACCTATTATGCCTTAAAATACATAAAAGATCATAACCTGCAAGGTAAAAATGAGATACGTATTGTAATTGGCAGCGACGAAGAACGAACCATGGGTGATATGCGGTATTATATAACAAAGGCAGGCGAACCGGATTTTGCATTTACTCCCGATGGTAAATTCCCTTTATCTTACGGTGAAAAGGGTGCACTTATGTGGCATATACAAGCCAGTATGGATACCTGTATCGTAAAACTTGCCGGAGGGGTCCAGTGTAATGTAGTCAGTCCTTCCGCCGTTGCTTTTTTAGATGGGAGTGAAAAAGTAGAAAACTACCGGAAAGAACTGCTTAATTCCGGATATCGTGGTGAAATTAGTATCGAAGGGGAACTACTTAAGATTACTGTTCATGGGAGGGCTGCACATGCCGGAAGGCCATCGGACGGCTGTAACGCAACGGTTCAATTACTGGATTTAATTCAGAGAGTGAGCCAGGATTCTCTGGCGGTTATGCTTTATCATTGTTTTTCGGATCCCTATGGTACAGGTGCGGGTATTTATTATGATATGGAATCCATGGGTAAATTAACATTAAATCTAGGGATTTTAATAATAGAAAACCATACCGTAACAGCTGATATAGACTGCCGTTATCCCTATGGGACTGATTCATTTTATTTGACGCAAAAGTTAAAAGAAGCATTAGAACCTTTTTCCGTTGAACTTAAATATGATGATAAACCTACAATAACGGATATTTCATCTCCCTATGTGCAAACACTTTTAACTACCTACCGGAGAATAACAGGAGATACGAATGCAGAACCTATGGTAAGCAGCGGGGTGACTTACAGTAAGGCAATCAGGAATTGCGTTGCGTTTGGGCCTATGAAAGAAGACGAGCTGTTATTAGCACATCAGGCGGATGAGAAAATCGAAATAAATAAAATAAAACAATTATTTATGGTATATACCGAAGCTATGTATCGCCTATCCAATTTGCAGGAAAGCTAGAGAAAAGCTATATAAAATATAACCAGATTTTTGGATATAATGTGATTAGCCGGCGTAAGATAATTTGATTTAGAAAGGATTAGTTAAAATGAATGAAAAACCTATATTAGTATTTCAGACAGATTTTACTTATAAGGAGGGAGCTGTTTGTTCCATGTACGGCGTGGTGAAATCTGTTGACCGCTCTTTGGAAATATTTGATGGAACCCATGAAATACCTCATTTTGATACCTGGAGTGCTTCTTACCGTCTATACCAATCTATGCGTTTTTGGCCAAAAGGAACCATATTTGTTTCCGTAGTTGACCCGGGAGTAGGAACGGCAAGAAAAGCCTGTGCTGCAAAAACTGCTGACGGGTATGTTGTTGTAACCCCTGATAACGGAGCTTTAACTCATTTAAAAAAATACGTAGGGATAGAAGAAGTAAGGGAAATTGATGAATCAGTTAACAGATTGCAATCAACAGTTGGAACCAGTATTTTTCACGGCCGAGACTTATTCGGATATTGTGCTGCCAGATTGGCCAGCGGTATTATTACTTATGAAGAGGTCGGGCCGTCTTATCCGGTGGAGGAAATTGTGATCCACAAAATTCATGAACCGAAGTTAGAAAGGGAAAAGGCTGAGGGTATATTTGAAATCTGTGATCCGAATTTTGGTAACCTGTGGAGTAATATCCCCGTGGAGGAATTTTTAAATAATGGTTTTAAGTACGGTGATCTGTTAAATGTAACAATATATCATGTGGATAAACTGGTTTATCAGGAAAAAGTTCCTTTTGCTAAATCCTTTGGGTTTGTGAAACCTGGTGAAGCCGTTGTTTATACCAATGAGCTGATGAAAGTGGCTGTTGCAATCAGCATGGGCAACTTCCGTGAAACTTACCAGGTAGATTTCGGGCAGGATTGGACATTAAAAATAGAAAAATAAACAGAGGATTTTGGTGTACATAATTTTCTTAAGGATAATCTCAATATTACCTTGCATTTATAATTCAGACATCTTAAAATAAAGAAATAGGAGGTAGTGTGAATTATTGAAAGGTATAATTCACACACATGTTTGTGCCTGCGAAATCCTCGGCCCAAACATGAGGCGCGTTGGAAATAACATGGCGGTTAGTGTGAATAGTCTCGCCAACAACATGCGAGCCATTAAAAGAATAGCAAAAGACGCTATTCTTCACGATTTTTGCCCAAAGAGCATGGGCGTTAGTGTGAAAAATAAATTTTTCACACGGCAAATTTAATGCTGACGCCCAAATTCGCGGGTATCGGCAGCATGGAGGTTTTATAAGCAATGACGGTTCAGGAAATTCTAATAAGGCAAAGAGAATATTTTAATACCGGTTCAACCAAATCGGTTTCTTTTCGAAAGAATGCACTGAAAAAACTAAGGATGGCAATCATTAATAACGAGAACCAAATTGCAGAGGCACTTAAGAAAGATTTAAACAAATCCGGATTCGAAAGTTATATGACGGAAATCGGAATTGTTTTAGATGAAATCAAAACATTTATAAACCATCTGTCAAAATGGGCAGCTGCCAGGCATGTTAAAACTCCTATGGCTCAATTTTACGGCAGAAGTTTTATTTTACCTGAGCCTTATGGCGTTGTTTTAATAATGTCCCCCTGGAATTATCCGTTCCAGCTTAGTATTGCTCCTCTCATAGGGGCTATAGCAGCAGGAAATTGCGTTGTTCTTAAACCGTCGGCTTATGCTCCGAATGTATCCCAGGTTATGGCAGATCTTCTTACCGGATGTTTTCCGTCTAAATACGTTACGGTAATACAGGGAGGCAGAAAAGAAAATACTGAGTTATTAGACCAGAAATTCGATTACATTTTCTTTACCGGAGGAGTAGAGGTCGGAAAACTGGTTATGGAGAAAGCAGCGAAACATTTAACGCCTATCAGCCTGGAACTTGGCGGAAAAAGTCCCTGTATCGTTGACAAATCAGCGAATCTGGATTTAGCCGCAAAAAGAATTGCTTTTGGTAAATTTATTAACTCCGGGCAGACCTGTGTGGCCCCGGATTATTTGTATGTACAAGAAGATATAAAAGAAAAGCTTGTAAAATACCTTAAAAAATATATAAGGGAATTTTTTGGTGAAAATCCTTTGGATAACCCTGATTACCCCAAAATCATAAATGAAAAGCACTATAACAGAATTATTGGATTAATGGAGGGTGAAAACATTCTTACCGGCGGTTATGGTATTATAAAGAATTCCCAAGATAACAAAAATTCTGAAGATACGGATTATTCTGATACAACCGATAGAGTGGGTAAAGTGTATCAGATTGCTCCGACTATATTGGATGGAATTAATCCGGAATCTAAAATAATGCAGGAAGAAATATTCGGTCCCGTTCTTCCGGTTATGACTTTTAGGAATATAAAAGAAGTAACAGGTTATGTAAACAGTAAACCAAAACCATTAGCTTTATATCTGTTTACCACGGATAAAAAAGCGGAGCAATATATTTTAAAAAATGTCCCATTTGGAGGCGGATGTATTAATGATACCATAATACATCTGGCGACCCCGTATATGGGATTTGGCGGAGTAGGTGAAAGCGGGATGGGAAGTTATCATGGTAAATACAGTTTTGAAACATTCAGCCATATGAAAAGTATAATAAAAAAGGCAAACTGGATTGATCTTCCTATGCGTTATCACCCTTATACCAAAAAAAATGAGAAATTAATCCGATATTTTTTAAAGTAAAGGATTTAGCGAGTCAGATGTATGTTTTTATCAAAAATCTATATATTAATTATGCAGGCGTATCACATTATCCATTTCAAAGCTGAAATTGATAGCTGGAAACAAGTATAATTGATGGTTTATACAGAAAATTATATTGTTTTATCTAAATCAGGTATCAAGCGAAAGGAGTAATTATGGAATTAGAAATGAAACATGAAAGTAACCGAATATATCTTAACGATGAGAATGGCAATATGATTGCAGAAGTAACCTTTCCGGCTATTTCAGAAAATGCGGTGAACATTGACCATACTTATGTGGATGATTCATTAAGAGGTCAGGGAATTGCAGGAAAATTAATGGAGGAAGTAGTAAAACAGTTAAAAGAAGAAAATAAGAAAGCAAATCTTACCTGTTCCTATGCCGTAAAATGGTTTGAAAAAAATATACAGTACAGAGATTTGCTATTAAGTAAGGATTACTAAACAACTTTTTAGAACTGGTGAATTAGGAGCGGTGATGAATATACAAATATTTGGTAAATCAAAATGCTTTGATACAAAAAAGGCAGAACGTTATTTTAAAGAAAGAAGGATTAAATATCAGCTTATTGATCTGGGGAAATACGGTATGAGCCTGGGGGAATATAAAAGTGTTAAAGCAGCTATCGGCGGATTAAGTAAGCTGATGGATGAAACCTCCAAAGAATATGAAGAAAACTTTGTGAAATATTTGTCGGATGAAACGGATAAAGAAGAGAAACTTTTAGAACATCCCCGAATGTTTCAGACTCCCATTGTAAGGAACGGAAAGCTGGCAACAGTTGGATATAGGCCGGAAATCTGGAAAGATTGGGTTTAATACATGAATATGAATCTTGAGTATTATAAAATATTCTATTACGTTGCTAAATTCGGAAGTTTTACAGGGGCAGCAGAAGAGTTATGTATATCTCAGCCCGCTGTAAGCCAGGGCATTAAGTTGTTAGAAACTAATTTAGGCAGTAATCTCTTTATCCGTACCCAGAAAGGAGTTAAACTTACACCGGAAGGTGAAGTTTTATACTCCTACATAGCGAGAGGTTATGAAACAATACTTCTTGGCGAAACGAAATTTAAAAAGATGATCGATTTGGAAAATGGTGAAATCCGTATTGGTGCCAGTGATATGACACTTCAATTTTATCTGCTTTCTTTTCTGGAAGCCTTTCATATGAAGTATCCGGGAATTAAAGTAACGGTTACCAATGCACCGACACCTGAAACATTGGAATATTTGTATGAAGGCAAGATAGATTTTGGAGTTGTCAGTGCACCGTTTCAGGCAAAAGCAGAAATCAATGCCAGGGAAGTGAAAGAAATACGGGATATATTTGTTGCAGGCAGCAGATTTAAAAACCTGAGAGATAAGACCCTTGAATATGCAGATTTGGAAAAATTGCCGATTATTTGCCTGGAGCGAAATACAAGTACCAGAAGGTACATTGATGAAATACTAAAAAACAACGGAGTAATATTGCAACCAGAATTTGAATTGGCAACCAGTGATATGATAGTACAATTTACTTTAAGAAATCTTGGGATTGGTTCCGTGGTCAGAGATTTTGCAGAAAAATTCATAAGAAGCGGAGAGCTTTTTGAATTAAAGTTTAAAAGACAAATACCGGCGAGAAATTTTTGTATTATTACCAGTGACAAAAACCCTGTTTCAACCGCAGCCAGAGAATTGCTGGATATGATGAAATAATAGTATAAAGGGTTAGAAAGTTACGCAAGTATACTTGCGAAATGCAAGAGGGGGGTAATATGAGCGAATGGTTTACAACAGAGCAGAAACTTTATACGCATTTACAAACAGGGATTATTAAAGCAGGGCAGCGGCATCTTCAGATTTAAAGAATTTAATATAGAGCTGTGATTATAGATTGCTATAAAAATTCTGTTTTGAATTCATACTGAATTTTAGTAATGAAAAAGGCACTATTAAAACTACGAATAGAGAAAGGAATGCAGAACAGATTTATTATGCATGGGTATTAAGATGAAACGAATAGCAAAATTTCATAAAGTGAGTTTAGAACAATTTATTAAAGATTGGTTGGATACTTTTTCTAATACGGATGAGGAATCAATGAAAAAGATCTATGAAGAAATAAAATTACCCAAACGTGCGACAACAGGGTCTGCAGGTTATGATTTTTACACTCCCTTATCTTTTAACTTAGCACCAGGAGAGACAATTAAGATACCCACCGGAATCCGGGTAGAAATGGAGGAAAACTGGGTATTAAAGTGTTATCCCAGAAGCGGCCTTGGATTTAAATTCCGTCTCCAGATGAATAATACGGTTGGCATTATTGACAGCGATTATTTTAATTCGGATAATGAGGGGCATATATTTGCAAAGATTACAAATGATTCGAATGAAGGTAAAACGATAGAGCTTCAGGCAGGTACCGGATTTATGCAGGGAATCTTTGTAGAATACGGTATAACCGTTGATGATGAAGTGGAAGAGAAAAGAAACGGAGGATTCGGAAGTACTACAAAATAAAGACGGATGACCGTCACGGTTAGGTGGCGGCCCCTCACTTAACAGATATAAAGCATTTTGGCGCATGAAAGGCCCTCTAATCGCATAACTGCCATTGGAAGGCCTTTTTCTTTATTGAGCACACGCATATTTCAGGGTTTCTTCGCAGTGTATTTCCAACGAATGCTTTTTGGCACCTACAATGCCAATCTTTTTCATATACCTTATTGCTCCTGTCCTATTCATGTTGCAATAACTCCGACAAATCTCCCTCTAATACCATTTCCTGTTCGTTCCGTTCCAGATCACGATATAAACGATATGAATAATGAACAAACATATAAATTTAATGATAATATTCGTGAAGTAATGAAGATGGATTTTCCGAATGAAATGCCCGTTTTAAGAATACTTTCTTCTGAAACTGAAAAAAGCTAAAAGATGATATTTTGAATAATCATCTTAACAAATTAGGTCTTAATGCAAAATCCATTACGCTTGAAGGCAACCCCTTTATTTATCATATGACTGTTGCGGATATTGCAAAAGGAACATTTTCTTAATCCAATAAAGTAGTATTGTTAATTATGTCAATGTGGGTTGGATTGTAAGAGGTGGCAATGCTTCCAACTTTTTTTATTGACAAGTTAAATTGGTTGAAGTATAATTCTATATATCGATAGATATATAGGAGGTGAAATTCTATAAAAGACAAAATAACATACCATGCGCTCCGGCTCTTTGACCAGCATGGATTTCACGGTGCTACTTTAAGGGATATTTATACGGCGGCAGGCTGTAAAATGCCGACAATTTATTATTACTTTGAAAACAAAGAGGATTTGTTTGATAAAGTCGTTCGTGTTCAATTTGAGGAATTGATTGAGCGGCTTGGAAATGAAATCCCAAAGGATTTATCGTTTGAAGAGGCATGTGTTTATAGGATTAAGCAAAAGAAAATCCTTTCGGAGAATGACAGACTTGTATATCGTTTAGCGATAAAGACTTGGCTTGGCTTCGAAGGATGCGAAATGTCACGTCAGAAACTGCTTCTTTGGGAACAAGAACGGTATCATCAAAACAGAGTGGAATATGCTGAGATAACATCCTCTATGTTGTGGATCAAATTTATTACCCGCTCCATAACCAATATGATTCAGCGTATTTTGTTACTTGACGAAAATCCCACAGATGAAGAAATACGGGAAGAAATCTCTATGATTCTTGAAGTTGCATCTCAAAAAAAATAATATTTGAAAGGAACCACGTAAAATGAGTAATGATTTTTTGGAGATTAATTTGAAATCCATAGACAACAAGGTGAAATTTTCCGCTACATCACGTTCTAACCCGGAAGTGGTAATTGATTATTTCCCGCCATTTGGTACAGGAGAAGGATATACGTCACTTGAACTCTTACTGTTTAGCTTTTCATCCTGTGTCTGCTCAACCATGGCAATTATCCTGAGAAACCAAATGCAGAGAAATATATCATCTTTACACGCAAAAGCAAAAGGATATGTCAAGGAAGAACATCCAAAGGCCTTATCAAAAATTGAACTTGAATTGTTTATTGAATCGTCGGATACACAGGAAACGGATGTGGAAAAAACGCTTGTGGCTTTGGAAAACAAATTATGTCCAGTTTGGGCTATGATAAAAGGCAATGTCCTTGTAGAAACAAAGTTTTCGATTATAGGATAAAGGTGGCGGCATCATGGCCTTAGAGAAAGCATTTATTTCCAATAAAAATAAAATGAACCCAAAGCATATTGCTTATCATCAGCCATATGAGTATGGCAAATATGAGGTGACGACTGCCGAGCAGGGCACCGTTTTCTATAAAAATAGATTACGGAGGGTGTATTAATTGCACCCTTTTTTCGGCAGACGGCGGTACAAGGAGAGTGCCACCGTGTTAGTTTTCGCTATTGTACGTCAACAATAATTCATCCCAATCAATGGTGCAGCTGACGAAACTCCAATGGAGTACAACCGGTTATATTTTTGAACATTGCGATAAAATGGCTTGTATCATGATAACCCACAAAAAAGCTTATTTGACTGATTGCCAGATCCGTGCGGTTTGCCAGAAGCTCCTTTGCTTTGCTCATTCGGTAATTTGTCAAATACAGGTATGTCCCGCAGCCAAGAAAACGTTTAAATAGCCGGGAAAGGTATTGCGGCGATACATAAACCGTATTAGCGAGTTTTTGAATCGTGATATCCTGATTATATTTTGTTTCAATTTCTTTTATTACCGGCGCAACATATCGTATGTAAAGGGGTTGGTCCAGGTATTCCAGATAATCCCGAAAACAGTTAATATTCATGAGGAAAGCATAGCAATCAATGGACAGCTGAACTGGATTTATCTGTCCCGTTTCGTGCAAGGATATGATATTGTCAATCCAACCCTGGGATGAAAACGCGGTGTTGTCCGCTACCGGAATATAACGCTCATTTCCCACTATTTTACTTATATCAGCCTCCAGCTTTCCTGAAAAGGTTACAAAGGAAGTTTTCCATACCGCCTCATTTGCATGGTAGGAATGGGGAACAAAGGGCGCAATCAAAAGACCTGTCCCTTTGGTCAGGTGCAGATGATTCTCATCGATGATGGCTTCCCCGGCTCCCTGTTCCGTCTGCAGCCAATGATAATGGGGAAAACCATTGGGGCGTTTTATACTTTCCTGATTCCAGCGGTTACCTATGCTGTCAACGGTGAGAGGAAGTTCCTGAGAGGATAGGTCAAAGTAAATTGGCATATTCTATCTCCCTGTTTCAAAATGTTATATTATTTAGTCTAACATATTATACATTTTTTTGATAGCAGCATTTATAATATAATCAAACGATTTAAGCAATTGCGAAACTATATAGTTTTCTGAATATACCATACAATTGATACGAATTTCAGAGCTTCAGTTGCCCTATGGGCAAAATTCAGCTCTGAAATTGTATTAATTGCATGGTATATAGATACAATATGTGAGTTTCGCAATTACCTAAATCAAACAAATGGTAGAAAGGAGAAAGAAAAATCTCGTTCGAAAGCTGCTATTTGTGGCAGTACCGTCTGCAATATAATATGGGAGGTAAGTATGAAAAAAACATTTAAAAGAATTTTATATGGCGGGGACTACAACCCTAATCAATGGCCCAGAGAAGTCTGGAATGAGGATATTCGACTTTTCCGCAAGGCCGGAATTAACAGTGCGACCATCAATGTGTTTTCGTGGGCAAAAATACAGCCTTCGGAAAATGAATATTATTTTGACGAGCTGGATGAAATAATAGAGATGCTCAGCCGTGAAAACTATGATATTGTATTGGCGACTTCCACAGCAGCATTGCCTGCATGGATGTTCAAGAAATATCCGGAAGTTGCCCGGACCGATTTTGACGGACATCACCACAAATTCGGACAGAGGCATAACGCATGTCCCAACAGCCCGATCTATCAAAAATTTGCCGGACGTCTTGCAGAAAAGCTGGCGGAACGTTATGGCAGCAATGAACATGTCACCTGCTGGCATGTTAATAATGAATACGGCGGAGAATGTTTCTGCGAGAACTGTGAGAAGGCATTCCGTGTGTGGTTAAAGGATAAATACAAAACCATTGAAGCGCTGAATCAGGCATGGAATCTTGAATTTTGGGGACATACGGTTTATGACTGGGATGAAATTGTCCTGCCCAATGCCTTAAGTGAGGGAATCGATTATGAGAGAACCGCCTTTGCGGGAATGTCCATTGATTACCGCCGATTTAATTCGGACAGTATGCTTAATAATTTTAAAATGGAGCGTGATGCTATCCGCAGTTTCGATCCCCATACACCCATCACAACAAACCTTATGGGAACTTACAAGAATCTGGATTACTTCAAATGGGCAAAAGAGATGGATATCGTATCCTGGGACAGCTACCCCGCCTACGATACACCCTGGAGTATGGTGGCTATGCGCCATGACTTGATGCGCGGGCTAAAAGGACAGCCTTTTATGCTGATGGAACAAACTCCAAGCCAGCAAAACTGGCAGCCCTATAACTCGCTGAAAAAGCCCGGCCAAATGCGGGCACAGAGCTATCAGACCATGGCTCACGGTGCAGATACCATTCAATTTTTCCAGCTGCGCCGTTCGGCTGGAGCCTGTGAAAAATTCCATGGTGCCGTAATAGAACATGCCGGAACGGAAAACACACGTGTTTTCCGAGAAGTAAGCAGACTGGGCGAGGAACTTAAAACCCTTGGTGACAGGCTTCTTGGAGCAGAAAATCCGGCGCAGGTAGGAATTCTCTTTGATTGGGATAACTACTGGTCATTGGAATACACCAGCGGTCCCAATAAGGATCTAAAATATGTGGATCAGATACATCAATATTACCGTTATTTTTATGAAAAGAATATACCGGTGGATATGATTCCCGCAGACGCGGATTTTTCCAAATATAAGGCGGTAATTGCTCCTGTTCTCTATATGATGAAGGATGGGATGCAGCAGGCTTTGGAGGATTATGTAAAAAACGGTGGTACACTGGTTACCGGATTTATGAGCGGTATTGTGGATCAGTCAGATAATGTCCATCTTGGCGGATATCCGGGTCCCTTACGTGAACTTGCCGGTATCTGGGTGGAGGAAATTGATGCACTGGCACCAGAGCAGAGCAATACCCTTCGTTTTACCGATGGAACGGAAGGTGTCTGCCGGTTACTCTGCGATATCATTCATCTGGAGGGTGCAGTCAGTATAGCTGATTACACAAGCAATTTTTATGCAGCTTCACCGGCGGTGACTAAAAATTCATTTGGACAGGGAACAGTTTACTATGTGGGAACGCAGCTGGAGCAAAATGCACTTGGGAAAGTTCTTAATCTGGTTATGGCTTCCGCAGATGTCAAACCGGTAATTGATGAGACGACAAAACTGGAGATCACCTGCCGTACAATATCGAATCAGTGTTACTACTTTATTATAAACCTGACAGGGGAGACTCTTTCAATACCGCATATTTTTACGGGAAAAGAGGATATACTAACCGGAAATGTATTAACATCACAAACTACCTTTGCACCATATGATGTAGCTTTGGTGTGTGAGGAGAAGAAATAGAAAGTATATTCCATCTACATATTTATATATCTTCATTCTGATGACAGGAAAGGACATCATGTTCTCCTAGAGAGTATGTGATGTCCTTTCAAGGTATTCTCCTTCCTTAATTGGAATAAGAATGGCTTTTGCCTGCTGGCATCTACCGGTAATCAATATGAAAGTCTGCCGTTCATTTAAACCGGCAGCTTTCCTGCTTTGGAATAAGATAAGAATAGTTATATTATATTTCTGTATTTTCCGGGTGAAATACCAACCACATTGGTAAAGACACGATTAAAATGATATTCATTTAGAAAACCGGTTAAAGCAGCTATTTCAGAGATTTTCATATTGCTGTTAACTAAAAATTCTTTTGCTTTGTTAATCCGCAAGATCCTCAGGTACTCAAATATGGTCATTCCGATTTGTGTTTTAAACAGTCTGTTCAGATAATCAAAATTCATATGAAGCTGTACTTCGACAGCTTTACCTGTTATTCTGGTTTGGTAAAAACTCTGCAGAAACGATAACACATTTTCCACCCTGGTATCTCTTTTTACCGAGACCTCTTTAGTGGAAGCTTCTGAAGTTATATTGTTTACATAACACCTGGAAAGACAGATCAGTATATCCAGTATGGTTTTTGAGCAGACCAATTTGTAATATTCATCCCTGGAAGCAAGGGAGAGGGTCACTTCTTCCATTTTACTTCGTATATGGGAAAAAGCAGAGGTTTCAATATGCATCGTTTTGGGGATCAGAGGTTTTAGGGAATCATATAGTTCATAACTAAAAGGGTCTGACTTATAATAGTTATGTTTGTTTTGTTGGAAATGGTTCATTATTTCATTGCTAGTTTCGAGATTTATAGGTTGAAAAGTATCCGAAGGCATATGGATAAAATAGTAATCCACAAATGATTTTTTATATCCCACGTGAAAATGCCCTGGCTCCAATAATAACATATCTCCGGTATGTAATTCATATTTAGTGTTGTCTTCACTGATATATAAAATACCGTCATTAATCATAAATAACAGATATTCGTTTGGAATCCTGGGAAAATGCATCCAGTCTTCGGGGAAACTATTACGATTCATAAAAGATGACTTTGGAAAATTTTCTGTTGACAGATAAAAAGGCATATAAAACCTCCCGGTAAATTTATAAAACAGACACTCATTGCCTGCATCGTATCAAATAGCTGTTTTGCTTTTCTTTACACGCCTCATGCGTTTTTTGCAAGACGATTACTACTATTCCTATCATAACATGATTTCATCAAATTACAATGGTAGCTAACAGATAAGATTTTGTCGCCATCATATATTTACTAATTGCAGGAACTTGGTAGACTGATGATAATATGAATAGTATCGTAAAATACATTCCAACCGGTATAGAAAATATGGAATAATTTTGTGTAAGCTGTTTTATATTAACGGATACTATAATTATTAATAGGATTTGGGTGTCAAAAGGTCACTCGAAGAGGGAAAGGCAGCTAAAATTAATATATATATACGATCGTATTCATTTCCTAAAAATAAAATGACCTTTTTGATCCCTAAATCTTAATAGGTAAATTCGAAGCTATGTAGTTTTTCGATTATGCCACACAATTGATACGGATTTTATAGCTTCAGTAACCCTCGGGGGCAGATTTGGCACTAAAATTGTATTAATTGCATGGTATATAGATATAGTATTGGAGTTTCGCAGTTATCAAATGTTTGTTTAAGAGGAGAAAAAGATGGAACGAATTAATATTTATGAAAATGGAATTTACATGGTGTTTGAGATTGGGGATGATAAGTGTTTTAAATTATTGCATTTTTCAGCAAAACCATTTAGAGAAGAGGATATTATAGCAAGGTCAACAGATTATGGTTTCCGTTTTGTTGAGATAAATTTAGCAGGATTTGACCGTCCTTATGAGCGCCATGGAAACAAATATATTGTAACTGCTCCGGGTTATCATATGCGGTATGAGTCCCATACGGACGAGCAAAATGATATCGGACGTAAATTAGTATTTACTTTAATGGATGAAATCACAAAAGTTTATGTTTATTCCCATATCCAGTTCTATAAGGAGCTTTCTGTTATCCGCTTATGGAATGAAGTTAAAAACTGCGGTGATGATGTTCAGACTCTTGATTATATCTCTTCGTTTAACTATGAGGGGATAGAAAAGGAAGGAAAACTTTCCAGAGATGAGAAAATGAGTGTGTGGGTACCTCATAACAGCTGGCAGCGTGAAATGAACTGGAAGAAGTATACTCTTCCGGAGCTAGGTATGGAATTAGTACAGCCGGCTAAGGAACAGCGTTCCTCCAATATGATTCAATTTTCCAATACAGGTAACTGGTCTGCCAAGGAACATTTACCGATGGCATATCTGGAGAACTCCGAGACAAAAACCGGTTTAATCTGGCAGATTGAACACAACGGTTCCTGGCATTGGGAGATAGGAGACCAGAATGGGCACCTTTATCTGGCGGTAAGCGGACCGAATGAAACATACTCCCATTGGTTTAAAAACCTGAATCCTGGAGATTCTTTTACTACAGTTCCTGTTGCAGTTGGTGTAACAGAGATTGGATTTGAAGATGCCGTAGGTACTCTTACCGATTACCGCCGCAGAATCCGCAGGCCGAATGCGGATAATGAGAACTTAAGAATTATTTTTAATGATTATATGAACTGTCTTTGGGGAAAACCCACTGCAGAACAGGAATTTCCTCTGGTAGATGCGGCGGCGGAAGTGGGATGTGAATACTTCTGTATTGATGCCGGCTGGTATGCCGACGGAGACTGGTGGGATGAAGTCGGAGAATGGCAGGAGAGCAGGAAGCGTTTTCCCAACGGGCTTCGTGAAATAACAGATTATATCCGTTCGAAGGGTATGATTCCCGGCGTATGGCTGGAACTTGAAGTTATGGGAATAAACTGTAATATGGCTAAAAAAGTTCCGGATGACTGGTTTTTTACAAGGCATGGCAAGCGTGTCTATGACAGAAGCCGTTATCAGTTAGATTACCGTAATCCTGAAGTTACCGCTTATGCCAATGGAGTCATTGACCGTCTGGTGAAAGAGTACGGTGTTGGATATATAAAAATGGATTATAATATTGAACCGGGTATCGGGACGGAAAGAAACGCGGACAGTGTAGGTGACGGTATGCTGGGACATGAAAGGGCATATCTGAACTGGCTGGACGGTGTATTTGCAAAATATCCGGAGCTTATTATTGAAAACTGTTCCTCCGGTGGTCTGCGTATTGATTATGCTATGCTTTCCCGTTACAGTATCCAATCGACCAGTGATCAGGATAATTACCGTTATTACTGCACCATTGCAGCCAATTCACCAAGCGGACTGACACCGGAACAAAGCGCTATTTGGTCCTATCCGCTTACAGAAGGAGATAAGGAAGAGGTGGTTTTTAACATGGTAAATGCAATGCTTCTTCGTATCCATCAGAGCGGTCATCTGGCCAATTTAAGCAGGTCGCGGAAAGAATTGGTTAAGGAAGCACTTGATATCTATAAATCCATCCGTCAGGAGCTAAAGACAGGGTTACCGGTATGGCCCCTCGGATTATCGGATTATTCCGACGAATGGGTAAGTTTTGGATTACAGTGCAAAGAAACACTTTATCTGGCTGTATGGAGAAGAGAAGGAAATCACCATACCCATACATTGCCGATACCGTCCTTTAATGGTAAAGATGTAGAAGTTAAATGCCTTTATCCGTCCTACTCAAAAGTTCCTTGCAAATGGGATTCCCAACCCGGTGAGTTTGAAGTGACTATGAATGGGGAGTATATGGCCAGATTATTTAAACTTAGTATAAAATAATTATTTGTATGTCAAAGGGCTTAATTCAGCCAGACAGTAAACAGGAGGATTAAGGATGTTACTTTATAAAGAAGAAAACAGGTTAATCATAGCGGATGGTAAGTCACAGGTATGGATTGAGCCCTGGGGTGAAAATTCCTTGCGTGTCCGTATGACAGCAGAAGCAAAAATGGATGAAAACAACTGGGCTTTAACGGAAAAAGTACCCGATTGTAAAGCGGAAATTGTTTTTACGGAAATTGATGTAACGGATCCTTGGTACAAGTCAGAAGAATATGCCAGGTATCATCAGAACGGAACCCAGGCAGCTATTACTAACGGCAGGATTACAGCTAAGGTAAATCATGAGGGATGGATTAGTTTCTATAATCAGAAAGGGGAACTGTTAACGGAAGAATACTGGAGAAACCGCAACCGTATTAACCGCTACTGTGTGCCGCTTCGTATCGATGCCAGAGAGCTAAAACCAATCCAGGGAAGCTCGGATTATACTCTAACAGCCCGTTTTGAGGCTTTTGATAATGAAAAGATTTTTGGTATGGGTCAATATCAGGAAAAAAATCTGAATAAGAAAGGTGCCCTATTAGAGTTAGCACATCGTAACAGTCAGGCGAGTATACCATTTATGGTATCTAACAGAGGTTACGGATTTTTATGGAACAATCCGGCAATCGGAACCGCTGCTTTTGGTGCTAATAAAACAGAATGGCATGCAATCAGTACGAAAAAGCTGGATTACTTTATTACGGCAGGAGATACACCGGCCGATATAGAAAGACAATATAGTCAGGTCACGGGACGTTCTCCTATGATGCCTGAGTACGGTATGGGATATTGGCAGTGTAAGCTTCGTTATCGCACCCAGGAGGAATTACTTAACGTTGCAAGAGAGCATAAAAGGCGTGGACTTCCCATGGATGCCATCGTCATTGACTTTTTCCACTGGACAAGACAAGGGGATTTCAAGTTTGAACCCCGGGATTGGCCTGACCCTGAGAACATGGTGAAAGAATTAAAAGAATTGGGTATTGAAACCGTTGTATCCGTATGGCCAACGATTGATGAGCAGAGTGAAAATTATGGCAAGATGGCAGAGCTTGGATACCTGGTAAATGCTGACCGTGGTAACCAGAATCATATGACCTGGATGGGAAATACCGTATTCTTTGATGCGACTCATCCGGGGGCACAGAAGTTTGTCTGGGAACGCTGCAAAGAAAATTATTATAAACTGGGAATCCGTTGTTTTTGGCTGGACGAAGCAGAACCGGAATACGGTCCTTATGATTTTGACAATTACCGGTATTATGCGGGTACAGCTCTTCAATGCACCAATACTTATCCTGTAGGGTATGCAAAAGGATTTTATGAAGGATTGAAAGCAGAAGGAGAAAAAGATATCTTAAGTTTAGTGCGCTGTGCATGGGCCGGCAGCCAGAAATACGGGGTTTTAACCTGGTCCGGTGATATTTATTCCTCGTTCCGATCCATGAGAGAACAATTACAGGCAGGCCTTAATATGGGTATGGCCGGAATTCCCTGGTGGACCTCGGATATCGGCGGTTTTTTAGGCGGAGATATTACGAACACAAAATTTCAGGAGTTATTACTCAGGTGGTTCGCCTGGGGGGCTTTCTGTCCGGTATTCCGGATGCATGGTGAGCGTTCACCCTGGTATGAGAGAGAACAGGAATTTATTAATGGTGTCAGACAGCTGACTTCCGGACAGGATAATGAAGTATGGAGTTTTGGAGAGGATAATTATAAAATTCTCAAGAAGTTCTTATTTATCCGTGAAGCACTGCGTCCTTATATCAGGGATTGTATGAAAGAAACCAGTGAATCCGGGGCTCCGGTTATGAGGCCGATGTTTTACGATTTCCCGGAAGATATGAACTGCTGGGAGAAAGAAGATCAGTATATGTTCGGACCAGATCTCATTGTTGCTCCGGTTATGGAAGAAGGTGTAACAAAGCGTTGTGTTTATCTGCCGGCAGGAGTTAAATGGACGGATGCCAACACGAAGAAAGTATACGAAGGCGGACAGACGGTAGTTGTTCCTGCTCCTTTGGATATTATTCCGGTTATGATCAGGGAAAATAAAACTTATGATATTTATAAATAAACAAATATCAGGATAATATTCTGAATCATTTAGTGGGCTGCTGCAAAATAAAAAACTGCCGAACTTGGTTATTTACTCCCAAGTAAGCTCGAGTTTGAATTTGCAGCAGCCTTGGTTTTTATAAATTATCCGGTATGAGTTTCTCAATTTCATATTGGGTATTTATCATTAACCATAATTGATCATAAAATATCATGATATTCCAGACTCCGATACCATTCAGTCCATATGCCGTTATCAAGTCTAATAAAGAATTAATAGTTCTGGCGTCAATAAATCTTGTAATATGCATGGTTTGCAGGTCGTTATTATATTGATTATACAAAAAGAAAGGCGTTTCAGAAGTATCATCATATTGAATTACGGCTCCGGTATCATCGGCGAGAGTTATTGCCGCATTTATCGTAAGAGCATTCGCCTCCGTTTGACCGGCTATATAAGGGAGAGTCCAGTCGTAACCGATAATTGGAAGACCGATATCGATCCTGTCCTGTGAAACACCGGGTATGATAAAATCTAAAAATTGTTTTGCGGTATTAACGGAAATAACCGGTACGGGCGGTCCGTCATTCGTTCCCCATATTAAGTTAAGAAATGTAATATTATTTACCGGTTGACTGATTACAGAATAATTAACAATCTCGCTCTTTATTTCCGTTTCTCCTAATTTAATATTAGGATTGACTGTAACAAACAGCAAATAACCTTCCTTACTCAAACTATCGGCTAACTTAGCTGAAAATCTCTCATATATTTCTCTGTTTGCATTAGTCATATAATTATAGAATAAATTGATTCCATAATACCCCTTTGTTTTAATAATAGAAAGCATATCCTGTATAAAACGTTCCTGATATTCCTCGTTGGTAAGTATATCAAATGCTATTTTAATATTAGGTTCACCTTGTGTTGTCAAAGTAGTTAACAGCATAAGAGGTATGGTGCCATAATCTTTAGCCATTTTAATTATTTCTGAATCATCATAATAACTGATAATGCCACCCTGTCCGGTTGCCCTGAAGTTATAAACGGAGATATATGTCAGATACGGTAAGGTTTTTTTCAGGGTATCAATATTAATATATGGATAGGCAAATGCATTCGTGGCTATTTTTTTATCGGTATTATAGTTGATTACAATTATTTCTCCGGGATAAATGTACTCTCTCTCTGATAAATATGGATTATTCCTTAGCAATTGTATCAACGGGACTCCATAAGCAGCTGCAATTTCTGCTAAGGAATCCCCATCCCTTACCATATGTGTCTGTTCTGGATATACGATTACAATTGTTTGCCCGGGAACTAAATCATAAGGATTGATTAGTCCGTTATTTTGTATTAGACTGGTAACGGATACACCATAATACTTAGCAATAGAATCTATATTATCTGTTGGTTGAATGATATGTATGTACACAATAACCTCTTAATTTGTTACTTTGTTATATTATATTATGGTTTCTTCAATTTTATAAAGATCGGCAGAAGCTTTTATTGATAGTTTGAAGAATTTATATTAATATAAGGCAAGAGAGGGGATAACGGGAGCACTGCAGATTGGCAGGGGGTTATTAATGGAATAAGATTATATTTATAGCATGGGCAGTTTTAGTAAATGAATCATCTTATAAAATATTGGAAAGGAAAATATATTGTTTATTATAATATAAGGAATGAATATGAATATTTTAGTAAGTGCCTGCTTGTTAGGGGTAGATTGCAGATATTGCGGTACCGGTTTATTTAACGAGGCAGTTTATCAATTAAAAGGTCAATATAATTTAATCCCGGTTTGCCCCGAACAGTTAGGAGGATTAACCACACCCCGTAATCCGGTGGAGCTGGTTAACGGACAGGCAGTGGATCAGAATCAGAACGATTTTACGGATAAATTTGAAAAAGGAGCCAGGGAAACATTAAAGATAGCCAAGCTGCTTGATTGTAAGATGGCTGTGCTGAAAAGCTGCAGTCCATCCTGCGGTTACGGGAAAATATATGATGGGACATTTAGCGGTAATCTTATTGATGGAAACGGTAAAACGGCTGCATTGCTTGCGGAAAATGGTATTAAGGTAATTACGGAAAAAGATATATAGAAAAATGTATTGTAGATACGGCAGCGAAAAGGTTAACCAAGATGATGAATAGTGAAGAATTTAAGATTTAATTTGCAGTGAAAATCATAAAATATTAGGTATGATTTTAGGAGAATAGGAACAATACTATAGTTGATGGGGAAAAGATTATAAACCGTTTGCAGCATGGTATCTATTTTATAGTTAATTTTTAAACTGCGTACAAACGAAGATCGAATCGAAGTTTTATTATTCAGGGAAAGAGGTTACTATGAAGAAATTATTCTGTATAATGGCAGTTTTGTTATTCTGCACCGGCTGCAGTCTCATCAAGGAAGCTCCTGATTCCGATACCGGAAATACAACGAAAGAAACATCAGATGATAATAATTCTGATGGAAGTAATACATCCGATAACGGAGCTGCAGATAACGGACAGGAAGAGGTAATCTTAAACGGAATTATCATATCGAAAGATGATTCCGGTGTTATGATTGCTGTCCAGGATATAAGCGGTGGATTCCAACCGTTTGACCCGGTGTCGGTCCATTATGCGGATGCATCTTCTTTAAATATTGGTATGGGAGATATTATAAAGATAAGCTTTGACGGCAGAATAGCAGAATCCTATCCCAGCCAAATATGGGCAGACACAATTAATATAGTTGAAAAAGTTCAGGATAACTGGCCTGCAACAAGTTCGATACCACAAGAGTATTCTTTTGAAGAAGCGGTGGCGGATAACTGTTTTGTGGTTGGTAATGATAAAACGGAATCAGAAGACCGGATGAATTCATTTGTGGATAACACTATAAACGGTATGGTGGGATATTTAAGAAGAGTGATGTATACCACGGAAGGAGACCCTGTTATAACTGATTTTATTTATGATGGAAACAAGTATTATGTTTTTGAAGATATGTCAAGAGATGCTTTTGCCGGAAGCGGGGATAAGCTTTATAAAAAAATATACACTTATATCAACACCTACGAGAAAGAGAGCTATAAAGTCTTTTACCTGGCGGACAGGAATGATATCACCAATGAGGAATATGAAAAAAGTATAACAAGCAGTAATTCTAAAGATATGATTGATACTTATGCAATTTCTTATTAATCAGTAATAGGAAGTATCTTTTTGTAACAAATATTTAGGTAATAAGTCCAATCTATCTCTATTATTCAATAGGTTGGATAGATATAAGTAGAAATTATGAACTGTATAAATAATATTGATTTTACTTATATACTAATTAAGCCTATAATAAGAAAGTAATAAGGCATTGTGGCAATCTTGTTACAATGCCATTTTTTCTGAGAAAAAAGAATATTGCAGCTGGTAAGCGAAAATACTTTGTATGTAATATTCTAACGAATGAAAGAAATAGGAGGAATTTGGTATGGTAAAAGCAATTGTTGGCGCTAACTGGGGCGATGAAGGAAAAGGTAAGATTACCGACATGTTAGGACAGGAAGCAGATATAATCGTAAGATTCCAGGGTGGAAGTAATGCGGGACATACAATTATTAATAAGTATGGTAAATTTGCATTACATCTGCTTCCTTCCGGTGTATTTTATGATCATACAACAAGTATTATAGGCAATGGTGTGGCACTGAATATTCCTTATTTGTTTAAAGAGGTTCAATCCATCGTAGACCGAGGAGTTCCGATGCCTAAGATTTTAGTGTCCGACCGTGCACAGATAATGATGCCATACCACATTCTTTTTGATCAATATGAAGAGGAAAGACTTGGCGGTAAATCCTTTGGTTCAACCAAATCCGGTATTGCACCTTTTTATTCGGATAAATATGCCAAGATCGGCTTCCAGGTATCAGAACTGTTTGAGGAAGAAGCTTTGAGAGAAAAAGTAGACCGTGTATGCGAAATGAAAAATATCATTTTAGAGCATATGTATCATAAACCATTGATTAACCCGGATGAATTATTTAACTTATTATTAGATTATAAGAAAGTGGTTGAACCATATGTTTGTGATGTGGCGGCTTATTTACACCAGGCAATGAAAGAGGGTAAGAATATCTTATTAGAAGGCCAATTGGGAGCATTAAAAGACCCTGATTTTGGTATCTACCCTATGGTTACCTCCTCATCAACACTGGCTTCTTATGGTGCCATCGGAGCAGGTATCCCGGCTTATGAAATTAAAAATATCATAGCAGTGGCTAAGGCTTACTCCAGTGCGGTTGGTGCGGGAGAATTTGTCAGTGAAATATTCGGTGACGAGGCAGATGAACTGAGAAGACGCGGCGGTGACGGCGGTGAATATGGTGCCACTACTGGCCGACCAAGACGTATGGGTTGGTTTGATGCGGTAGCAACAAGATATGGCTGCAGAATGCAGGGAGCAACGGAAGTTGCTTTAACCGTACTTGATGTGTTAGGTTACCTGGATGAGCTTCCGGTATGTGTTGGTTACGAAATAGACGGAGTTGTTACAAAAGACTTCCCGACCACTGTTAAATTAGCTAAGGCAAAACCGGTTTACGAAGTATTACCAGGCTGGAAACAGGAAATCCGCGGTATTACCAAATACGAAGATCTTCCGGAAAACTGCAGAAAATATATCGAATTCATTGAAAAAGAACTTGAAGTTCCTATTACCATGGTATCCAATGGACCGGGCAGGGATGAAATCATTAAACGTTAATAAACTTCGCTTCGCAAAATATATTGTATATGGAACTGCTTAAAATGGCAGAAAAATCTGGAGACAGAACCAGAGAATAGATCCGTTTATCTATTCTTTCGGTTCTGTTTTTTTATCTCATAGGAAATTACGTCTTCACTTTTTTTATAATCCATGTCTACCTGCCTCTCGGTCCAAACATCAAAAGTTCCCTATTTAACCGGATCATATCGTTTCTATAATGTTTGCATGAAAACTTATGAAACAACGATGAAATAAACGTGAAATAAATGTAACGCTTGTGAAACAAATGTAACTTATTGACATGTTAAATTTAATAATATATCTTATAAATATAAGGTCAATACTAGTCAAATATAACAAATTATTAATAATTTTATGAAATATAACTGGGAGATACTTATGAAAGGAGTGAAATTATGACGGTAACGGTACGTAACGTTGCAAAAACTGCAGGGGTCTCTTCTGCTACTGTTTCAAGATATTATTCCGGAAGTAATATTGTCAGTACAGAAACTGCCAGAAAGATAGAAAAAGCAGCAAACGAATTAGGTTATAACCCGAAGAACAGGAAACGAAGAGACAATGGTGTTATAGCAGTATTGATACCAGATTTAAAATTAGGGTTTTACGCCGAAGTTTTAAAGGAACTGATTGAGCAAATTCCTAAGTATAATTACCGTATGGTCATTATACCTACTGTGGAGGGCAGCGAAAATTATAAAATATTTTTTAAGGAAATGTCTATTATAGGAGTAATCTATCTTGATGAATCCATTGACAGAAACATTATTAATTATATCGCATCTAAAAATATAAAAACCGTTTTGTGTGCAGGTGCCTCTATCGAGTTTCGTTCTGATATGATCCATATCAATGATATGGCTGCAGCTTATGAAGGAACGAAATACTTAATTGGTTTGGGACACGAAAAGATTATATTTTTGTCGGATTATTTACGAAACATAGACTCCAGCTTTCAACGGGTTACCGGCTGTAAGCGTGCTTTGGAGGAAATAGGGGCTCATTTGGATGAGAAAGAGATGCTTATGTGCGGACCATTATCCTTTGAATCAGGTTATCGCCTGACAAAATTATTATTAGATAAACATACTGAATTTACAGCAGTCTTTGCTTTCAGTGATGAGATGGCGGTGGGTGCAATATCCGCTTTACACGATGTCGGTATCGCTGTACCAAACGATGTTTCAGTGCTGGGATTTGATGATATAGCAATAGCCGGCAGGGTTATACCCAGATTAACGACAATACATCAGCCAATCAAAGGAATGGTAAGTAAAACCTTGAATGCATTTCAATCTGACACAAATCATAGCAATCTGGAGATAACGCTGCCATATCATATTATTCAGCGTGGTACTTGTGCGGTGAACAGGAGGATTAATATTTATGATAAAAAGAAAAATTAGTCATATGCTTGGTATGGGTATTATGCGTATTTATTTAGCATTTTTAGTTATCGCGTCCGTAGGCCCTTTAGTATGGATTATAATGTCATCTTTTAAATCCAATAAGGAGATTTTATCCAATGCATTTGCATTACCGGTTAGCATTAGCTTTAAAGCTTATAAAGCAGCCCTTGACCTTTCACCAATATTTAAGTTCTATGGCAACAGCCTGATTGTTGCGGTAGGAAGCACTTTGTTAAATGTTCTTGTGATATCAATGGCTGCTTACATATTGGCAAGGTGCCAGTTTAAAGGAAAAACTTTACTGACTCTATTATTAGCATCTTCCCTTTTAATTCCAACTGCGGCTTTACTAATGCCTATTTATACAATAACCACAAAGATTGGCTTATTTGATACAAAAACAGGACTTGTTTTCGTATATGCAGCATTAGGACTGCCGACATCACTATTTATAATAAAAAGCTATTTTCAGGGTATACCGACAGAATTAGAAGAAGCAGCATATCTTGATGGAGCCGGTTTTGTCAGAACATATTTTACTATTATATTTCCTTTGGCAAAATCAGGGCTTGCTACGGCAGCCATATTACAATTCTTAACATCATGGAATGAATTTATGTTTGCTTTAATATTAACAAAAAGTGAATCTGCAAGAACACTTCCGCTGGCATTAAGCTATTTTACTTCTCAATTTTCATTCAATTATACGGCCATGTTCGCTGCTCTTACCATGGTAATTGTCCCCAGTATACTAATTTATACTTTACTGCAGGAACAGATTACAGATAGTATGGTCGCAGGGTCAATTAAAGGATGATATGGTACGATGACACAAAAGTGTCTTAATTTATAAAAAAGAAAGGGGATTTATCATGAAAAAAGCATTTTTAAAAAGGCTGATAGGAGCAATGTTAATTTGCACCATGGCTTTAGGTTTAATGGCAGGATGTTCTTCCGGTACCAAAGGCGGTGTTACTAAAACAAGTGGTACCAATGGTTCCGGTGGAGAAACAGAAAGTACCGGCAGCAAGGAAACGGCAGACACAGAATCAACAGGAGTGGTTGAGATTAATTTCGCTACCTCCTGGGTAGGTGTAAGTGCCAACACCGAATGGTTCAAAGATCGTTTAAAAGCATTTAACGAACAGTATGGTGACAAGATTAAAGTGAATGTGGAAGAAATCGCTGGAGACCAGGCTTATGTAGACAAAATGAAAGTTCTATATTCTTCCAATTCCTTGCCGGATGTAATATGCACAGGCGGCTATAATTTAATTGACTCCATGAAAGATCAATTTGTAGACCTTACAAGCTATATCGATAATGAATGGTATGATTCCATTAGTAAAGTCTGCTGGGATGTTAACTCAAGGGATGGGAAAATATATGGAATGCCTTATTCAAGACAGGTCATTGGATATTTTTATAATAATGATTTATTTGCAAAGGCTGGAATCGAAAAACCGGCAGAAACATGGGACGAATTCTTTGCCCAATGTGATAAATTAAAAGAGGCAGGTATTACGCCGATCTCTATGGATACCGCAGATTCGGGCTGGCTCACTTCTTTGTTTTTAGGTGCTTTGATTGCCCAGACGGACGAAGGGGAAAAGTTTATGAACACGTTACAGCCTGATAATTATAATACTGCGGATTTCATTAATGCTGCTGCCGCAATTCAGAAAATGTTCCAGAATTATACTACCTCAGATGCTATTGGAGGAAAATATGAAAATGGTGCAAGTAATTTCTACATGGAACAGACAGCGATGATTGCCAACGGTCCATGGATGGCAAGTGATTTCTATGATACATCCATGGTAGAAGACGGTTTTGCAAATAAGGTTGAGACAGCAATGTTCCCCGGCGGCGTAATGTATAACAGCGGAAAAATTGGTTTTAACATTGCATCTAAGACGGAAGAACAAACCAAAGCTTCTGTGGAATTTGTAAAGTTCCTGACATCGGATGAAAGCCAGAAGAAATTACTTGAAGTTACTGGTGATATTCCCGCCAAAGTCAGTGTAACCTCTAGTGAAATCCATCCGATCATTATTGATGTAATGGCAAACGGTAATATTGCGACCCGTAATATTAATGACTATCAAAGCTTATGGTATGCAAATGTCGTTGATGAAATAAGTGTTCAGTATCCGATGCTGGCACAGGGAGAAATTACTCCGGAAGAATTTGCAACTGCATTAACAGATGCCGCTGCGAAAAATAAATAAAGATAATAACGAAACGTATTTATCAACTTGGTGGTTTACTTTCCCCTGTCTTCTAATCTTAAGTTGCAGGCAGGGGGAAAAGAAAAAGACAAAAGAAAGACAAGGAGGTGACAGGACATGCGAGTAAAAAAGCGGGCTATAGTTTGCTTTTTGCTACCGTGTTTGCTGCTATTTGTTTTTGTTTATCTAGTTCCGATTATCATTGTATTTTTTACTTCTTTATTTGAATATAAGTCAGGAGGAGTATTTCGCTTTATTGGGTTAGAAAATTACATAGAAGCGGTTGTATATGATAAGAGACTTCATAAAGCATTGGCAAACACCGGAATATGGGCATTGCTGCAATCCACTATACATGTAGGAATTGGTACAGTGACAGCCATCATACTTTCCCGAAAGCGGAGAGGATGGAAAGTTCTTAGAACTATTTATATGATTCCAAATGTTGTTTCAGCATCGGCTTTAGGTATTATATTTTTAAATGTTTTTAATGCGAAATATGGTTTGATAAATTCCTTTGTGAGCATGGTAACCGGCAAAGATTTCAACAAAAATTGGTTTTTTGATAATGATTCAGCTTTCATTACAGTTACCTGGAGTTGGCTGTTATATGCGGGATTGATCATGATATTAGTACTTGCGGGTTTGTCCTCCATACCGAATGAAATTACAGAAGCAGCAAAAATTGACGGTGCAACTAAATTACAGATTGACTTTAAAGTTAAATTACCTATGATACGGACTGTTATGGGAACCTGCCTAATCTTATCTTCTACCAGTATGTTAAGAGAGTTTGAATTAATATTTCTGACGACAAACGGCGGGCCGGGAACAATAACGCTTAATCTGCCATTATATTTATATAAAACATCGTTGATTGATAATAATTACGGTTATGCCAATATGATGGGAGTTTTATTAATTGTTTTGGGAGTTATCGTGGTATATTGCATCAATAAAATATTCCGTATGAATGATGCGGACTATTAATTCATGGGTACAAAAAGATGAATTGGAGTGCCAATTCACTTGTCGTGAACAAGTTAAGGAGGATTTAAATGAAGATTTCAGTGATTGGCGGTGGCGGTGTCCGCTCAATGTTTCTTGCAAAAAGTTTAGTTCAAAATGCAAAACGATTGGGTATCTCTCATATTGTTTTTATGGACAATAATAAGAAGAAGCTGGATATATATGGAAAAATGGCAAAGGAAGTGGCGAAAAGAATAGACAGTACCGTTCACTTCGAACTAACAATAGATCCGCTTAAGGCAATTCAGGATGCAAATTATATTATAACTACTATTCGAGTTGGTGAGGATGATATGCGCATAAAGGATGAAAGAATCGCATTATCCCATAATATTTTAGGACAGGAGACTACGGGAGCAGCCGGGTTCTCGTTTGCAATGCGATCTGTCCCGGTATTGGCAAAGTATTGTGAAATGATTCGGAAATATGGAAGGAAAGATGTAAAAGTATTTAATTTTACTAATCCTGCAGGAGTAGTATCACAGACTTTAAGAGATATGGGATTTGACTTCACCTTTGGAATATGTGATGCACCAAGCGGATTATTACATTCCTTTGCGAAGCTATATGGAGTTGGGGAAAATGAAATCACGGGGGAATGTTATGGATTAAACCATCTGTCCTTTTTTAACAGTATAAAATTGAATAATAAAGAAATCATGCCGGATCTGCTCCAGGATGATAGAGTTTATATAGAGACGGATATGCGTTTTTTTGATAAGAAATTAGCACAGCATGTTGGCTGTATTTTAAATGAATATCTGTACTATTTCTATTATCGGGAAGAAGCGGTTTCCAATATACTTTCTGCTGGTGTAACCAGGGGAGAAGTGATTCGTGACATTAATATCCATATGACAGAAGAACTTTCTCATATGGATATTGAAGGTGACTTTGATAACTGCTTAAGCATATATGAGAAATGGTATGGCAAACGGGAAGGTGCCTACATGGCAAATGAGACTGGTGTTAAGAGTAACAAATCACCATTCCGATTTGATATCTATGAGAAAGATAATGGCGGTTATGCCGGAGTGGCTTTAAAATATATGGAAGCTGAAATAACTGGCGAACCCAGGGATATGATTTTATGTGTGCCAAATAATGGAGCAATTGCGGGATTAAAGGATACAGATGTGGTAGAAATCAGTTGTACCATTACGAAGGATGGTTACTTTACTCATAAGATTGAAAAGATAAATGAACTTACGATGGAACTAATCCGAAGGGTAAAAATATATGAAAGACTTGCATCAGCGGCTATTCGAAATCATAGCAGAGTGGAAGCAATTGATTGTTTGATGGTACATCCTCTCATTAATTCATATTCCATGGCTAACTTGCTGGTCAATCAGTATATAAGTACGAATGCAGAATATATTGAGGGGTGGAATTAAGATGGACTTTGTTTCAGGAGTGGGAAATATAAATATTGATATCTTGTATTCTGGAATCGAAAATATACCAAGCGAAGGGGAAGAAGTATATTCTAAGGGTTTTGATATCCAGCTTGGCGGTGGTGTTCCGGCTACAATGATTAACTTGACAAGATTAGGAGTGCCCTCAAAATTTTGTACTTTTCTAGGAAATAACATGTTTTCAAATTATGCAAAAGATCAGTTGGATTTTTATCAAACCAGTTATAAAAACCTTTATCAGGGAAATGGTATGCCACTTACCATTACTTCCATCATTTCCACAAAAAAAGACCGCACTTTTATATCATACAGCGATCCTGTACAGATTACAAAAGTTTTGGAAGATGAGATATATGCTTATCTGAAAGGCTCAAAAATTGTGGAAATGACTAAAGGGTACTTAAATGTTTATAAACGGTTAAAAGCGGAAGGAACAACCCTGATTTTTGATGTGGGTTGGGAAGACAGCTTAAGCCTTGATAAATATTCCGAATACCTGGAATTGGCAGATTATTTTACTCCAAATCAGAAAGAAGCCTTAAAGATTACAGAATCAAGCAATCTAAAGGAAGCAGCAGATAAATTAAAGAAGTATTTTAATAAAGTAATTATCAAACTTGATAAAGAGGGATGTATGTATGTGGAAGAAGATAACACATATATTGTTCCACCGTTAAAAGGCATTAAAGCAATTGATTCTACCGGGGCAGGAGATGCATTCTTAAGCGGTTTTATTTATGGACTATATCATAATTATCCTTTAAGTGATGCTGTATTGTTTGGCAATATAACAGGTGGCAGCTGCGTACAGGGGGTTGGCTGCCTGACAAGTTACCTGGAGGAAAAGAAATTACTGGAGATTGCTGAAACGATGAGACCTCAAATCAATCGAGCAGGAACCGATAAATACTACTAATTTTATTTATTTTTTATACATATAATCAATAGCCCCAGTACCTACAGCACTATGAGAATTCCATATTCTTATAGTGCTTTTTTAAGTTGCAAAGACCGATAATAACTTATGTTATTGTAGAATGTTTACAAAAAAAGCCTGTAATTAATTGACATATATATGTATTATTTTTGTTAACAGCAATATCCATTTGATTTATAATTGTTAATTATGTATAATAAACAATGTCACTGAAAAAAACATTGATGCAATATTACAAAGATGGGAATGATGAAATTTCTATGATTTAACAATGATAACCATATGAGTTTAGAAGGAGTCGGTTTATGCTAGGTGTTTTTGACATTATTGGACCAATCATGATTGGTCCGTCCAGTTCCCATACAGCGGGAGCCGTTCGCATAGGGAAGTATACCTACCTGGTATTAGGTGAAAGGCCAGTCAGGGCCAGGATTGGATTTTCCGGTTCTTTTGCCAAGACTTATCGGGGACATGGAACAGATAAAGCGATTATTGCTGGCATTCTTGGTATGGATACGGATGATAATAGAATTTGTAACAGTTTAGAAATTGCGAATGAGGAAAGGCTTAATTATACCTTTGAAACATTGGAGTTAGATGGAGTACATCCTAATACTGTGGACATTGATCTGGAGGGAGAGAGCGGAAGGAGGGTTAATGTCAGAGGCTCTTCCGTAGGCGGCGGTAATATATTAATTAATAAGATTAACGGGGCTGATGTGTTAATTTCCGGTAAATCGGCAGCACTTATTATTACACATCTGGATATGCCTGGAATGGTTGCAAAGGTGAGCAATATTCTGGGCAACAAGGGTATCAATATCAATAAATTTTCGTTGAGCAGAGAGGAAAAAGGGGGAATAGCAATTATGACGATAGAAATCGATGGAGGAATCGAACCATCTATTAGGCGAATAATTCAAGATATTCCCAATATCAAATCTGTTAGTATTTTAAATGCTATTTAAGGAGACAAGTAAAAGCGCTGGATTGGAGGGATAAATGAAATACGATTCGATATCAGATATATGCCGGAAAGCAGAAGAGAAAAATGTAAGGATTTCAGAGTTTGTATTACAGGATCAGGCAGCTCTGATGGAAAAGACCGAAGAGGATTTAAAACATACGATGAAAACTATGCTTGAAGTAATAAAAAAAAGCACGAATGAGGGTATAAATCCCGAAAAACGGTCAAACAGCGGATTGTCTGGTGGTGATGCATATAAGATGGAGCAGAGAGTTAAGGCGGGACAAACTATCAGTGGACCGATTATTGGTAAAGCACTTACCAAAGCACTTTCTACATCTGAAAATAATGCATGTATGGGTAAGATTGTCGCAGCACCGACTGCCGGAAGCTGTGGTATTATTCCTGCAGTGCTTATAACAATTGCCGAGGAAAGAAAGCTTGATGACGAACAATTGGTTATGGCTTTGTTTACAGCATCAGCTGTTGGTATGGTTATCGCTAACAGGGCCAGTATCTCGGGAGCAGAGGGAGGATGCCAGGCAGAATGTGGATCAGCCAGTGCCATGGCCGCGGCAGCATTGGTTGAACTATGTGGAGGTACTCCTGCGATGGTGGAACATGCATGTGCTATTTCATTAAAAAGTGTACTTGGACTGGTATGCGATCCTGTGGCAGGCTTAGTGGAGATTCCTTGTATTAAACGTAATGCTATGGGAGCTGCGAATGCCTTTGTTGCAGCGGAATTAGCATTGGCAGGAATTGAAAGCAAAATCCCGGTGGATGAGGTCATTCAGGCAATGAAGTCGGTAGGAGATTGTATTGTTCCGGCACTTAAGGAGACAGCTGACGGAGGCCTTGCAGCAACACCGACAGCAAAGAAATATATGAAACAAATTTTTGGATGAAGAAATTAGTGCAGTAATATTAAGTAACTTTTTAACAGTTGGTAAAAAAGTTAACCAACGGATGATAGAATGGAGGAAAAATGAATTCAATATTTAAAGCATGGATGAAATTAGGTTTGATTCAGAGAATTTTAATTGGTATGGTGATTGGTCTTATATTAGGACTCACAGTACCACAGTTTACTGCTATTGGTATTCTGGGTAATATATTTGTAGGAGCCTTAAAAGCGATTGCACCAATACTGGTTTTCGTCCTGGTAATGTCTTCCCTGGCTTCAGCAAAATCCGGTACCGGCAGTAATATGAAAAGCGTCATTCTGCTTTATGGAATTGGAACATTGGCATCTGCTTTAATAGCAGTTGCTGTAAACAATTTTTTCCCTGTCAGCATAGCTTTGAGTTCGGATTTAGAAATAACAGGAACGGAAGTTACGACGAATATTGCAGAAGTGTTAAAAACACTTGTAATGAATTTAGTTACCAATCCGGTATCAGCACTTTATAATGCTAACTATATTGGTATACTTTCCTGGGCTATTATTTTTGGTATTGCAATTAAAAATACTTCGGAAGGTACCAAGAAGATATTATCCGATATTGCAGATGCAACATCTCAGGTTGTAAAGTGGGTTATTAACTGTGCACCGTTTGGTATCCTTGGTCTGGTATTTACAACGGTCTCTGAAACAGGTATTTCAGGATTTGCAACATATGGAAAATTATTGATTGTACTGGTAAGTTGTATGCTTGGTGTGGCACTTATTTTAAATCCTCTGATTGTATTCTTTACTATTAAACAGAATCCTTATCCATTGGTTTTCAAATGTCTGAGAGAAAGTGCGATTACAGCATTTTTCACCAGAAGTTCGGCAGCGAATATTCCTGTTAATATGGAACTGTGTAAATCTCTTGGATTAGACGAAGATACTTATTCCGTAAGTATTCCTCTTGGAGCTACTGTCAATATGGCAGGTGCAGCTATTACGATTACAACCATGTCTCTGGCAGCGGTACACACCCTTGGTATTTCCGTTGATTTACCGACCATGTTAATATTGAGTATATTAGCAAGCGTAGCGGCAGCAGGTACTTCCGGTGTTGCAGGCGGCTCTCTGATGCTGATTCCTCTGGCTTGCAGCTTATTTGGAATTTCTAATGATATTGCTATGCAGGTTGTTGGTATTGGATTTATAATCGGTGTTATTCAAGATTCTTGTGAAACTGCATTAAATTCTTCTACAGACGCATTGTTTACAGCCGCAGCAGAATTTAGATTATGGAGGAAAAACGGAAAGGCTTTACCTTTTTAGAAATAAGAGTCTCTTTACAATTAATGGAGAGAGGCTATAATATAGGTAACAGGAAACATAAGTAAAACTTATGTTTGCCCTTGGATTGGAATAAAAAATGATTATCCGCTACTTTGGACAGTTGGGGGATAATCATTTTTTATGTATATTTTTATATTTTTTTAAGTCCATATTATTACTTTAACCGGTTTGAGGGCAGTTAATTTCTATTGACATATATAGATAATCTACATATACTATATATAGATTATCTATATATGAAAGGAGTTAATATGATAGAAAATAAAAGTTTATTATCCGGTAGTACATCCATGCTGCTGTTAAGCTTATTGTCTGAAAAGGATATGTATGGATACGAGATGATTGACACGTTACGTAAGCGTTCCAATCATGTGTTTGATTTAAAAGCAGGTACCTTGTACCCATTATTGCATTCTTTAGAAGAAAAAGATTATCTGGAGTCTTATGAGGATCTTGAAAGTGCCAAACCAAGAAAGTATTACCGTATAACGGGTAAAGGCCGTAAGCATTTGAAAGCCATCAGTGAAGAATGGCAGGAATATGCCCAGGCTGTAAAAGGAGTTATAGGGGTGTTACCTTTGACTGATTTAAATAAGAAAGAGGATTACCTGGAACTTATGACCAGTCAGATACGCTGTAAAAAAGCGAGGAATATGATTGCTGAGGAAATAAGCCAACATATTGATGACCAGAAAGAGTCATATATAAACGAGGGATTTGACAAAGATACGGCCTTGATAACAGCATTAAAACAGATGGGGGATCCGATAGAAGTAGGCAGTCAAATGGATAAAATACATAAGCCCCGGTTGGAGTGGAAAGTATTGCTGGCTGTTTTGGTTTTGTGTTTTGCTGGTATTTTGGTTCAGATTCATATTAATAAATCCCTGAGTGCTATAAATCCAATCATAGTAATGAATATCAAAAAGCAAATTATTTTTTTAATTACAGGCTTACTATTAATGATGGCGAGCTATTTCCTGGATTATTCCATTATCGGAAAATATCCGAAAGTACTATGGCTTTTTTTAATAATAAGTATTTTGATTTATGCACCTTTTGGTAATTGGGTGAATGGTCAAATGGCTTATCTTAATGCTTACAGTTTCTTATTTATTCCGGTGTATGGCGGAATTTTGTTTGCTTACCGTAAAAAAGGTTATGTTGGTATTATGAAATGTCTGCTGTTTAGTATATTTGCTTGTGCGGTAATATCAAAATTTATTATGCCCCGATCTGTATATCTGGGTTTGATATTTTCAAACCTCATTATGCTGTCAGCTGCCGTAAAGAAGAACTGGTTTGGTGCGTCCAAGGGGAAAGCGATGGCAATAATATGGGGATGGATACCAATAGCAGGTTTGATACGAATATTATCTTTCAGTCAATATCAGGTTGAGGGTATTCGTAATAAAATTGATACGATGATTCGCCCAGAGCTGTATGAAAAGGGATACCAGATGAATGTGGTAAGGAAAATTATTGGGAATTCAAGAATATTTGGGTTTAACCCTGATATTTCAATGGGATATCTGTCTGGTTATAATAATGATTATATACTGACCTATATTTTTGGTAAGTGGGGAATAACTGCCGGGGTGATTAGTATTATCTTCTTTACGGCATTAATAATATATATGATACTTATTTCACTGAAACAGAAAAATTCGTTAGGGATGTTTGTGGGATTAGGATGCAGCCTGGCATTTGCATCACAAGGCAGTATTTATATACTTTCTAATCTCGGTATCCGGATTGTCTCTCAGGTGAATCTGCCGTTTGTTTCCTATGGGGGAGCCAGTCTGCTGATTAATTTTATTGTTCTGGGTATTATGCTTTCTATATTCCGTAATACGAATATTATGAAAGAAGTGCCGTATAAGAAGCAGTTTATAGTTAAAATAGAGAGAGTGAAGTAAGTACCAAGTTCTTTTATAGTTATTACATAAATGATGATTTTTTGAATGGTTAGTAGTATCCTTGAGACTTTTTTTAGACAGAAAATAATAAATTTAATTTTTATGCACGTTTTCCGGAAGCTGAATCGTATTGTTATTGAAAGTGATATTACGAATGTTACAGTAATTACGAATTAGTCTTAGTAAGATTACTTTCCGATCACTGTAGCGGAAAAATACAGAAAGGAGACAGCATTTTGGAATCCTCAGAAGAAAATGAATTTATTAAACAAATATTTACAAATTATGGAAGAATGGTATTGCAAATTGCCTATCAGAATACTGCTGATATGTCTGAAGCTGAAGATATTACGCAGGAAGTATTCTTAAAATTAATTAGTAACATCAATGGATTAAGTAATGACGATGATGAGCATATCAAAGCATGGCTTATTCGTGTTACGATTAACCAGTGCAAGGATTATTTTAAATCTTTCAGGTTTAGAAAAAATATTGCTTTTACGGAGGAAAACCTTTCATCTGATTATTATACGGACAATTACCTTGATTCAGGGGATAAGCAGGTTTTTGAAGAACTGAAAAAGCTTCCTCCCAAATACCGGAATGTTATTTATCTATATTATATCGAAGAATATACGGTACCTGAGATTGCAAAGCTACTAACGTCGAATGCAAATACCGTAAGTTCCTGGCTTAGAAGGGCAAAAAAGAAGTTAAAGATGAATATGGAAGGAGAAGGTATATATGAAGAAGGAAGACTATATTAAAGCAATACAAAAAATTGAGCTATCAGATCAGTTCATGCAGGAAACCATCACAATGCTCCAAGCAGAAGATAATCATATTTCTGATAATAATAAAAATAGAGTAGAGAATAAATTAAAGAAAACGGTAAAAAGTAGAATTATTTATAAGGTAGCAGCCATCCTTTTTATAATCCTTCTATCCACCACAGGTATTGCAGTTGCAACAAAGTTGAGTATTGTTGATTTATTTAAAGGCTATTTCAGGGAAACGGTAAAGCAGGATATCAATGATACGAATAATCTTAAGAATAACCAGGGTTCCGGCACAATAACTACGGTTCCTATGAAAGAGGATAATAAATTTATCGAAGAAGCAAGTGCGATCATAAGCTCATCAGTTACTGCTAACGGGTTGAAGCTTACCGCCAGAGGAGTCGTTGGTGATAGACACACAATCTATATTGCAGTTGATGTAGAAACAATCGATGGAAGTGCTTTCAGTAAGAATCAGCAAAATGATGTAAAGGATTTATCTTTCAGTAAAGTATGGTTGAAGACGAATGATAATGCACTCGGTCAGTATTGTTATGTAACAAGAGTAGATGATGGATCGGAAACAGGCAAGGCAACCTTTGTACTTCAAAATTCCCTTGTTATGAAAGAATATATCAATCATGTCAGCCTTACCTTTACGAATCTGACAGAAAAAAATACGGGCAATCTGGTTGATATAGGCTCCTGGAAAAGTTTATTTGATATTATGAACGAGATCGGAGAAGCATCTGAGGATGATTTCAATTTTATGGGCGCAAGATATTCCAGTGAAGATGACAGGTTATGGTATCATAAAACAGAGGATAAGTTTCTTAAGGAACTAAAAAAGAAAGGTGTAAAAAATAGTATTGATTATGATTCCTACTGGGGGAAAAGAGATGCCTATATGGAAGAAGCTATTATCGGACGGAGTGGTATTACTCCCAAATACTGTATTAGAAGAACAGAAAATCAAACAACATTTAGTTCTAAGTATCCAAAATTAGCAGTCAGTAATATAGGTATCCTTAATAATCAGCTATGTGTTAAATTTGAATTGAATGATTCTATGAATTTTGATAGTTTCAGTGATTCGGGGATTATCATAGTCAATAAAAAGAACGGCAGCATTATTACAGGAATGATAGATGCTAGTCAGCCGGTTAATGGTGATGATAACAGCCAGGCAGATATGGTGGACGGTAAAATTATATCCTGTGGTGCCCAATTCAGCGGAATATCAGATAAGGATATGCTAAAGGATTATTATTTTACATTTGGGGCTTATGGTGAGAATACACTATATGAAGGTGATTGGAAATTGGATTTCAATCTGGATTATTCAGATACAACCAGAGAATATACAGTCTCTCATAATGTTAAGTTTAATGGAGAAAACAGAAAACTGGAGAGGATTATGATCTCTCCGATATCATTGCAGCTGCAATTTAAGACTTTAACCAATGCCGGAAGTACCGATGTGAGTAAGGATAACCTGTTTCGAATCAATAACCCAGCTGCCGCCGCCCCCAATATGATTAAAATCATTATGAAAAATAATACGGAAGTAATACTTGATAACCTGTCATCTGATAAGGATACTCTTAATTCTGTTCTGCCGGTGGTTATCGATTTAGATCAGGTTGCAGCAATAGAAATTAATAAAACAAGGATAAAATTGGTCCGTTGAAGGTCCACCTCCTCTACGGTTAGTCTCAGTTAAGGTTAAAGGTTTATCATCTCTCTTTCTTCCCTTGACTTCCCTTATTGACTGGATTATAATAGTTGCAGTTACAATTAATGCATATGCAACAATTGTAAAAGCAACTATTAGGAGAACTCAATATGAAAAATTTTTTATCCTATGCCAGAGACTACAAAAAAGAATTGATACTGGCCATTATTTGTATTGAAGCAGAGACCGCATTCGAACTGATCATTCCTATGATTATGGCTGATATCATTGATGTTGGTATTGCAAATCAGGATAGACCCTATATTCTGTTAAAAGGTTTTCAAATGGCAGTCTGTGCGATTATCTCATTATTTTTAGGAAATTTATATGCCAGATTTACCGCCGCCTGCGGGAATGGAATAGGGGCCTCAATCCGGGCAGCAGAGTTTCAGAAAATGCAGACTTATTCTTTTTCCAATACAGACAAATTCAGCACCCCATCCCTTGTTACCAGACTTACCAGTGATGTAACAACCATTCAGAATTCCATTACGAACGGTATGAGACCGGGATTCCGTTCACCGGTGATGCTATTTATTGCAGTTTTCTTATCCTTTCGGATCAATGCGGCTCTTGCGGTGGTTTTTTTAATCGCAGCACCGATTCTTGGAATCGTTTTATTCTTCATTGTAAAAAATGTCCGTCCGTTGTATGCAAAGATGCAGAATGCGGTTGATTATGTAAACCGCATTATTCAGGAGAACCTGGCTGCGATCCGGGTGGTAAAGGCCTACGTCAGGGAGGACTATGAAATAACCAAATTTGAAGAAGTAAACCAAAATCTGAAAAATACCTCAGAAAGAGCTTTTTCCCTTGCGGTACTTAACATGCCGGCATTTCAATTTGTAATGTATGGGACGATTTTAAGTATTCTCTGGTTTGGCGGGCACCTTGTGGTAATCGGCGATATGAAAGTCGGGAGCCTTACCAGTTTCTTAAGTTATGTTCTGCAGGTATTGAATTCCCTTATGATGTTTTCTAATGTATTCCTGTTGTTTACACGTTCCTTAACGTCCTGGAAGCGAATCACGGAAGTTCTTAAGGAGGAGCCGGCGATCACGGATGACCGGGCCATAATGGATCATAAGGCCATTGATAGTAGTCACACAAACGAACTAGAAGTAAAAAGCGGAAGCATCTCTTTTGAACATGTATACTTTAAATACAAAGAAACTGCCGAAGAGTATGTATTATCCGATATTTCCTTTACGATTAAGTCCGGGCAGACGATTGGTATTATCGGGCCCACCGGTTCCGCCAAAAGCACCTTGGTTCAGTTAATACCGAGACTTTACGAAGTCACTTCCGGAAATATCACTATTGACGGACACCCCATCTATGAATTTACCCAAAAGCATTTAAGAGATTCCATTGCTATGGTACTTCAGAAGAATACCCTTTTCTCCGGTACGGTAAGGGATAATCTCTTGTGGGGTAAAGAAGATGCCACTATGGAAGAAATCCAGCGTGCCTGCCGGATTGCCTGTGTCAATGAATTTATAGACCGGCTGGATAACGGTTATGATACGGAACTGGGTCAGGGAGGAGTTAACGTATCCGGCGGACAGAAGCAGCGCCTTTGTATTGCCAGAGCTATCTTAAAAGCACCCAAAGTATTAATTCTTGATGATTCCACCAGTGCCGTGGATACGGCAACGGAAGCAAAGATTAAGGAGGGGCTTGCCAAAGAACTGCCGGGTATGACTAAAATCATTGTTGCCCAGAGGATTACCTCTATAATGGATGCGGATCAGATACTAATTCTGGATGACGGTAAAATAAATGCCATCGGCACCCATAAAACCCTGCTTAACGAGAATGAAATCTATCAGGATATCTATTATTCCCAGAAGCAAGGAGGTAATTTATAATGGCAAGAACAGGATCAAACGCAAAGCCAAAAAATGCAAAAAGGACCTTGCTGCAACTACTTCAGTATTTAGGACACCATAAAATCTCCTTATTTTTTATTTCCGTATTTGTATGTATTAGTGCTGCTTCCGGAATTATCGGAACCTATTTTTTGAAAACAGTAGTAAATGATTACATAATTCCGAAAGATATACCGGGACTGATTAAAATGATTTTTATTATGGGTATTCTTTATGCTGCAGGGGTTATAGCATGTTTTTTCTACAATAAAATCATGGTCCATACTTCACAGCAGGTAGTATCGGAGATCAGACGCGATTTGTTCAAACATACGGAGAAGCTTCCGTTAAACTACTTTGATACACATACCCATGGTGAGTTAATGAGCCATTTTACAAACGATGTGGACACCATATCGGAGGCCTTAAATAACAGTTTTACCCTGGTAATACAAAGCTTTATAACCTCTGTGGGAACGGTTGTTATGCTGTTAATTTTAAGCTGGCAGTTATCCATAATCGTTATTATTTTCCTGGTCCTTATGCTTTTGTATATCCGTCATAACGGAAAGATGAGTAAAAAGTACTTCTCTGCCCAGCAAAAAAATCTTGGTGCCATTAATGGTTATGTGGAAGAGATGGTTGCAGGGCAGAAAGTGGAAAAAATCTTTAATCATGAAGCACAGGATTATAAGAAATTCTGTGAGCTCAATGAAAAATTAAGGGAAGCCTCCACCAAAGCTTTTACTTATACCGGAAAAACCGTTCCCACCATTGTAGCCTTATCCTATATTAATTACGCACTTTCTGCCTGTGTCGGAGGGTTATTTGCTCTGGCAGGCCTGACGGATATCGGAACTCTTGCATCTTATCTGGTTTATGTAAGACAAAGTGCAATGCCCATGAATCAGTTTACCATACAGATTAATTTCTTAATGGTGGCTTTAGCCAGTGCGGAGAAGATATTTGCAATGATGGAGGAGAAACATGAAATTGACGAGGGTAAAATCACTTTAAGTAAAGTAAGAGAAGAAGCAGATGGTACCCTTTCTGAAAGTGATATTTATACAGGAGATTTTGCCTGGAAAATCCCAAATGAAAAAGATGGCGTTATTTATGTTCCTTTAAGAGGAGATGTGCGTTTTAATAATGTTGTATTTGGATACACGAAAGAACATATGATTTTAAATGGGATCAATTTGTTTGCAAAACCGGGTCAGAAGATTGCATTCGTAGGATCCACCGGTGCAGGAAAAACGACCATAATCAATCTGATTAACCGTTTTTATGAAATAACGGAAGGTCAGATCACTTACGACGGAATTGATATCAGAGATATTAAAAAAGCAGATTTAAGGCGCTCCATTTCCCTTATCATTCAGGATACCCATTTATTTACCGGAACCATAGCCGATAATATCCGTTACGGAAGGCTTCACGCTAGTAAAGAAGATATTGTGAAAGCCGCCAAATTAGCCAATGCCCATTCCTTTATAAAAAGGCTGCCAAATGGTTATGATACTCTTTTAGAAAGTGACGGGGCTAATTTATCCCAGGGACAGCGTCAGCTCTTAGCAATTGCAAGGGCAGCTATTTCAGAACCTCCCGTGCTGGTCATGGATGAAGCTACAAGTTCTATTGATACCAGGACGGAGAAATTAATTGAAAAGGGTTTGGATACTTTAATGGAAAACCGCACGGTATTTGTCATTGCTCACAGGCTTTCCACTGTCCGTAACTCCAAAGCAATTCTGGTTTTGGAAAAAGGAAAAGTAATTGAGCGTGGTGATCACGAAGAACTGTTGACACAAAAGGGTCTTTACTATAAACTTTACACAGGACAATTTGAATTGGATTAAATGGTTTACAAAGAAAAGGAGTAATCACAATGAAGAGTAGTATAAGGGAACTTTTTATCCGTGCAGAAAGGGCAAGAAAACAGCTGCTTTCACCAGTGCTGTCAGCCATTGGACTGACACCCGGACAAGGCCAGGCGGGAATCTTAAATACTCTTTTAAAGGAAGACCGTTTAAATCAGAAAGAGCTTTCCTGCCGCTGTCATATGGATACCACAACTATGTCGCGAAACATTGATAACCTGGAAAAAATGGGACTGTTAAAACGGGAAATGAACCCGGAAAGCAGGCGCTCCGTAATCATCTGCCTGACGGAAAAAGGCAGGGAGAAAGCATTAAATATCTGTGAAATGTTTATTCAGTTTGAAAGTACTATAAAAAAGGATATCTCGGAGGAAGATATGGAAGTCTTCCGGCGTATACTGATTAATATATGTGAGAATCTCGAAGAAAACATCCCGCAGGAGAACCAGCTTTAGGCTGGTTCCTAGTGCGATATAAATATAAACGGCCGTTATATGCATAGAGGTGCATATAACGGCTGTTTGTTTTAAAAATAAATAAAATTCAGAAAAAGTAGATTTATGGATAATAATGTATTATAATAACAACAAGGAAAAATTTAGAAATAGTACAATATTTCAAAGGGCAAGTAAAACTAACAATAATATTTTCATAAAACGGGGGAGTAAGATGGAAGCTCCATTATTAACTGATATTCCGCAATATAAATCATGGACAAAGATTGAAAAAATTAATTACGGATGGTCGGAAGATATAAAATTTTATATTGAAGACTTCAAAGGTTCTAAATTCTTGTTGCGTATCAGTAATATTGAAAAATTAGAAGATAAGAAAAAAGAGTTTTACATAATACAAAAATACAATCAACTCAATTTTAAAATGTCACAGGCAATAGAGCTGGGAGTATGTAATAGTGGGAAGAACATATATATGCTATTAAGTTGGGTTGAGGGTCAATCAATGGAAGATGTCATTAAAACCTTGAGTGAGCAGGAACAATACCTATTGGGATTAAAATCAGGGAAAATTCTTAAAGCAATTCATAGTCTTGCGGTAGAACCTGCTCATTTGCCAAAGGTAAAGAAAACAGGCAAAAAATTAATACAACTGCAGCAATATGAAAATTCAAAATATAGAGTCCCCAATGATGAAAAGGCGATATCTTATGTTAAAGAGAATATCAATCTAATGTGTCAGTCTGAACCTGTATATGAACATGGAGATTTTCATATTGGAAATCTGGTTTATACTAATGAAAAAGATGTTGGGGTTATCGATTTCAACCGGTGGGAATGCGGCGATAGGTACGAGGAATTTTATAAGCTTCAAAGTTTTGATGTTGATCTGAGCATCGCATTTTCAATCGGGCAATTACATGGATATTTTGATGGTGAACCAACTTTAGATTTCTGGAAAATTCAAGCGGTTTATGTTGCACACAGTGCATTGTTCTCGATAGAGTGGGCAGTTAGATTCGGAGAAAAAGATATCGCCAATATGACACGTATCTGTCATAATGCTTTTCGTGACTATGATAATTTCAAGTTAATTATACCCAAGTGGTACACTGAGAATAAAGATAGGTTCATTAAGATTATGAAAAGAGACTAAAAATGAAATAGGAGGTGGGGTAAACCTTTTTAATGAAGAGCCGCATATATCGAATTGGCTTAACAATATAAATGGCAGGCTTCTTAAATCAAAAACTGTGTTTACTTGGTGCATCGTATATAAGAATGAAAAAAGGGTTATAGGGCGGATTGATTTGGGTGGTTTTATAAAACAAACAATGGCGGAGACAGCCTACTATTTTTCGCCCGAATATTGGGGCTTGGGATTAGCAACGGAAGCAGTGCAAGAGATTACCCGCTTTGGATTTGAGGAATTGAAATTACATAGGATACAGGCTACGGTTATGCCGGATAATACCTCCTCCTTAAAGGTATTAAAAAAAGTGGGTTTTGTTGAGGAGGGAGTATTGAAAAAGTATCCGTTTGGTAAGGAATTTCGTGATACAGTTATGTTAGCAGCCGTACGTGAAGAAAACTTAGATAAGGAAACAAAAAAATGAAAGAAAATAAATCCCAGGGCTTATGTAAATCATGCCTTAGTTACGATAGGAATAAAAGGAATTCTTAAATTAATGAACGGAGTGAATAATCGGTACTGTGAGTTTAAATCATGTTTAGCTTATTATGATGGCAGTATTATGCAGTTTTTTGAGAGTAAATCGCCGGGAAAACTTTCTGAAAAGATCAAAGGGCGGGATAATCAAGATAAATGGTCTGATTTATGGTACATATTTATTCCTGATAAATTCAGCAAGACATTAGCGGAATTTGATAAGGATGATTTTGAAATTTACAACGGAATAAAGGAAGATTCATGCATGAAAAAATTTGGTCTATGGTACGAAACCAGATAGATTAAAATGTAATGCTAATGATTTGAATAGGGAAGAAAGGTAATGCATATGAAGACAATTTATCATAAAAAGAGAAACATAGGGGAGGTAATACAGAGATGGTAATATACTATAGCTCAACCGGTAATTCCAAGCATGTTGCTTTGAAATTACATGAAACATTTAAAGGGGACCTGATAGATGTCGGTAAATTTAATAAGCCCGCCACATTTTACTTAGAAGATGATGAGACTCTATTTCTGGTAACATTTAATTGTTTTTGGGGAATCTCAAACCGGGTGGAGACATTCATTCAAAAAAGTGAATTTAACAATGTTAGTAAAATAATTGTTGTTATCACATGCGGTGGATATCTAGGCGGAGGAGACGCTTCAATAGAAAAATTATTTTCAGAGAAAGGGCTTCCTAAACCAACCGTCTACTCACTCGTCATGGTCACAAACTATTCTATATTACATGATGTACCGGTGTTAGAGACTCAGAAAAAGAAATTGATTCGTGCAGAAAAAGTCCTTAATAAGATCATTCAAGGCACACAAAAATCCTATCATAGCAACTGGCTCATAAGACGATTAACCCCCTGGGTTCACTCGCGATATGAAAAAGCTCGAAGCACATCACCATTTACTGTGAATCCATCTTGTATTAGTTGTAAACTGTGTGAGAAGAACTGTCCGGTTCAGGCAATAGAAATGAAGGAAAACAAACCGTTTTGGATACTTCCAAAATGTGATAATTGCTTATGTTGTCTTCATCATTGCCCGGTTAAAGCAATCAACTACGGTGATTCCACTCGGAATCGTTTGCAATATACCTATGAGTCTGGCTCTCAGGAACTTCTCTAGTAACTACTTCCCTACCTGATATCTTATGTATAAATGACGGAACGGCAGTAGGAGAATATAGTATCGAAACAGGGGATAGCATTTGGACAAAAGGTATGAAACCTGATTACTATGTTTTTAAAAGAGTTACTGAATGAACTAGAGATTATTTAAATTTGAGGAGGTTATTTATGGAGTTTTTTGATGTTTTAGATGAGTGGGGCAATAAAACCGGCGAGGTGATTGAAAGAAAGGAAGCACATAGAAAAGGAATTTGCCATCGGGTGATTCAAGTATGGGTAATAAATTCTAAAAACGAATTGCTGCTACAAAAGAGGAGTGCAAATAAAGATTCGTGTCCTAACATGTGGTATGTTTCTCTTGGAGGACACATCGAAAGTAAGGAAGACAACAAACAAACTATCATAAGAGAGTTTTCTGAAGAATTGGGACTGGATATCTCAAGTAAAATAGATAAAGTCAAATACCTGTATACTTTTAAAGAAATTGCAGTTCTAAACAATGGACGGTTTATAGATAATGAATTTTATGATGTTTATCTTTTAAAAATGGATTTAGATCCGGCTTCTTTAATACTTCAAGAAGATGAAGTTTCTGAAGTCAAATTTGTTGGATACAATGAGTTTAAACAAGCGGTTATAAATAAAGACAAAAACTTTTGGATACATGAAGAAGGTTTTCGTATGTTATTTGATTGTCTTGATAATTACATAAACAATAACTGTTGATAATCAATAAGAAGTTGTAACAACTTTTTTACCAAAAATCAATCTTATTTCAAATTGGAAAAGCAAGTAAAATAATAAAAACGGAATGGTGATAATGAAACAAGAATATTTTATGAAAACAGAACGCATTGGCTTCTCACACTGGACAGAGACTGATTTGGAGGTGGCAAGTTGGTTGTGGGGAGAAAAGGATGTTACACGATACATCTGTGCAACAGGTGAATTCACACAACAAAACGTCTTGGACAGATTACTCCTGGAAGTTAGCAATGATAAGAAATATCATGTACAGTATTGGCCCATATTTGATTTGAAAACAGGAGAGTTAATTGGATGTTGTGGCCTGCGTCCGTTTAAGTCAGAACAACACTCCTATGAAATAGGTTTTCATCTTCGCAGAGTATTTTGGGGACAGGGATACGCTTTCGAAGCTGCAAAAGGAGTGATACAGTATGCATTTTCAGAATTAAATGCAGTTAAACTTTATGCGGGTCATCATCCGGAAAACATTAACTCCAGAAAACTGCTAACCCGATTGGGATTTCAATATATAGGTGATAATTTCTATGAACCTACGGGGTTATATCATCCATCCTATGAATTGAACTTATTAGAATTATAAGAAAATTCAGAAGTTAATATGGTGTTCCCATTATGTTTTTTATAGATGTGAGGAAAGAAAATGAAAATAATACAGAATACTACAAAGAAAATTAGAGTTGAAATAGAAAAAATCAGTAATCGCCCTTTTTACTATATGAATTATTCTGGAAATTATTGTTATGATGAATATCTGTTAAAAGGTACTTGTAACTTGGAGGAATTTTGTACTTTTATTAATGAAAACCTTATATTTAATAGTGAGAAGAAAATAAGCAAAGAAAATTTTGGGTGCGGAGCATTTGTTGCACAAAATACGGATGGAGATATTATATTTGCAAGAAATATGGATTGTGAATATGCAATTCCAATGATGATTCGATTAAGTGAAGATAATGATTATAAATCATTGGCTTTAGCAAGTATGGCTGATTTAGATTGGGATGAAAATACATATGAAACATTGGAAACAGATGCAAAGTTAACATTAGCGGCCCCATATAGTCCTTATGACGGAATAAATGAACATGGACTAGCGGTTGCATTTATGACGGATGCTAGTGCTATCTATCCTAATAGGAGTAATAAAGTTACACTATTTGATTTTACATTGCTGAGATTATTACTAAATAAAGCTAAATCAGTTGACGAAGCGATAAAATATATGAAGAATTACAATCTGTTTTACGATGTAGCTCCATTACATTACATGGTAGCAGATGCAACAGGAGATGCTGCTGTAATTGAGTTTGTAGATGGTAAAATGGTTACTATAAGGAAAAATAATAATTATCAAGTGGTAACTAATTTTACTTTATACAATAACCCAACCCATAATGGATTTGGTAAAGATAGGTACGAAAATATTGAAAGTGAGTTAGAAAAGCGTCAGGGTATCATTACGGATAAGGATGCGTTAGAATTGCTAAAGAAAAATGTTATACCGGGAGATGAGCAATGGTCAGCGGTGTATAATCTAACAAAAAGAAGAGTCATGGTTACCTTTTCAAGAGAATATAATCTTGTGTACTGCTACGAATTATGAATAGTTTTTTGGTTACTATTATTTATTAACAGCGAGCAGAATCGCATTGTTGCTATATGAATGATTCAAGTGATTATTAGAGAAAAAGAGATAAAAATCAAGAATGAAAGGAACTCATTATGTGTTCAAGAATTAAACTTGCAGAAATTGCTAAGGCGGCGGCACAAAAACCTTTCTACGGTATTTTACAAGATAAAGAACCTAATATCCAACCAATTGTAGCTTTGTTTCCAAAATGGAATGTCGAAAAAGCCGATAAAAATTGGTGTGCAGCATTTGTTTATTATTGTTGTATAGAAGCCGGTTTTAAGATTCCCTATAGCCCCGATGAGTGCATATCATGTAGTTTGGCTGGATGTGGTGGCTGGGAAGACTTTGCTCTACATGATAAACGATTAGAGTATCACCCTGGAAGTGACGATAATTTTACTCCTGAAGCAGGAGATATTGTAGTGTATGATCGGGTTTTTATTAACGCTGAACATGATCATATTGGTATTCTATTGGAGAATAAACCTGATTCCATTATTGCTGCCGAAGGCAATACTTTCAATGATAATATTTCGCGAGTGCTGACAAGGAGCAAAGATGAGCATATACGTGCCTATATTCGTATACCAAATAACTTTAACTATTTTGGAAAATAGATCCTAGCCAAAGATTTGTTTTACGGGCAAGACAATGAAATTCGTTAGCGTTTGAAGATAGGAATATACTTATTTATTAAAAGAGGAGTACATACACGATGAAGAAAGTTATTGTAGTCCCATATGATAAATCATGGAAGACTGAATTTGAAAAAATTAAAGAAGAATTATTATATGTACTTAATGGTCATATCATATCAATTGAACATGTTGGAAGTACTTCAGTTGAGGGACTTGCTGCAAAACCTATTATAGACATTGATATAATTATTAAAGATTATAATTCCTTTGAATTAATTAAATCAAAGCTTGACAGTATAGATTATTTTTATGAGGGAGATTTGGGTATAAAAGATAGACAAGTATTTAAATATGAGTATAAACCTAACTTAATGAAACACCATTTATATGTCTGTCCTGAGTATTCCGAGGAATTAAAACGGCATATTGCTTTTCGTGATTATTTGAGAATGAATCAAAAAGATCGGGATTGGTATGGAGAAGTAAAACTACTGGCTGCTAAGTATTATCCAGAAGATATAGACAGTTATATGAAAGCTAAAAAACCGTGTGGTGCTGAAATACTTCGAAGATGTGGCTTATATAAAATATAAATTATTAAATTTGGTGGAGGATGAAAGAATGAACACTGTATATTTAAAAGCAAGAGAATTTATATATCGTAATGCCAGACCACTAGATTTGGCACGTTGGCAATATCATTTCGAGAATGGAAGCAAAGATGCTGTGCTAAATGCTTTGGCATATTATCAAAACCAGGATGGTGGATTTGGCCATGCATTAGAACCTGATGCATGGAATCCCAATTCTTCGCCGATTCAAACTTGGGTAGCAACTGAAATACTGCGTGAGATTGATTATACCAATAGCACACACCCGGTTATCAAAGGGATTATGAATTACCTTGAAAGTGGCAAAGATTTTGACGGTAAGTATTGGTATAATACCATAAAAAGTAACAATGATTATCCCCATGCAGAGTGGTGGCATACTGAAAGTGAAAGCGCCTGCCATAATGATTATAATCCCACCGCTTGTATTGCAGGATTTATTATTCGTTTTGCAAATAGAGACGGCAGTCTTTATAAACTTGGTTGTCGTATAGCTACGGAAGCATTTGAACAATTAAAATCTGCAGAAAGACAATATGATATGCACACAACAGCCTGCTTTATCAGGCTCATGCAATACATAGAAGAATCAGGAGAGAAGGATATAATTGATTTGCCTATACTAAAGGCTAAATTGCTTGTACAAGTAAATGGCAGTATAAACCATAACACTGCTGAATGGGAAACATCATATATTTGTAAGCCGTCACAGTTTTTCAACAACAGGAATAGTATTTTTTATTCAGAAAATAAAGATATTGCAGAATATGAGTGGGAGTATATTATCAAAACCCAGCTTCCTGATGGTTCGTGGAACATTCCATGGGGGTGGAACGATTATCCCAATGAATGGGATATCAGTAAAAATTGGTGGAAGTCCAATGGAATTATATCAAATATCCTCTATTTGCAAGGTTTCGGTAACCCACTAAAAGCTTAACATTATTATTAATATTTGTTAGAAATCATGTATTCGTATATTTAACTAACATTTAATAACCAATAATGTACTATCCTTAATTAGTGGCCGTACTTCAGAAGATATGCAGTATCGTAAAATGGTGAGGAGTGAGCTTTTTCCTAAAATAATTTTGAAACTATTTCGGAATAAGGGATAAGCTGATGTCTATATAAATTAAAATTTATCAGACTATTAGCTTAGAAATTAAGTTGGTAGTTTTTTAAAACAGATAATAAAATAAAACATAGTAATTTATTTGTCTATAGTTGATTATATTTTATACCATATGGAAATGGAGTGAATGACTTGAATGATCATAAATTAGATAATGAAATTGTTGAAAAGTGGATTGGTACCAAGTGTCACTATCCAGAAGAAAAAGAACTATGCAATTTCTATGTAAAAATGAATCGTGACAACAGGAACAATCATTCAAGAGTAATCTGGGAATTTATACGTAATGCACCTTGTCTTGAAGAGTTTCATCTTGATAAATTCAAGATGTGGAAAGAAAATGAACAAGTTGTTTGTGTTGCTCGCCCAATGAGTCCATGGTTAGGTGAGGTGGTGATTGACAACCGATGTTCAACGGAAAAAACTTTATATGATATCATCCGATATGTCGAAGATAATCTATCTATTAAGCAGGAAAATCAGAATTACATATTTCTAGTTGTCCTTAATCAAGAAGAGGTTTTCAACCAACTTCTGCAAAATGCGGGGTATGAAAAGCTTTCTCTTACTACGGGAACTCTTCAATATAATCTTCAGAAAGAAATAAATCAAGTCACACTTGGGAATGGATTTAGTATTCATCCGCTTTCAGAAGTATTTGATTTTGATCAATTAAGCAAACTTATTTGGTTAGGATTTCATTATGAAGGTGATATTCCTAAAATCAATGACGAAGTGAAACTATCTATCAAACATGCTTGGTTAAATTATAATAGGGATATCTGTAGTGTGGTATTGGACAAGAACGGAGAATATGCCTCCTTTTGTGGATTTTGGTATGATGAAATGACGCAGACAGCTTATCTGGAACCGATGGTAACACTTGAAAAGTACCGTAATATGGGACTGGGGAAAGCAGCAGTTATCAATTCATTAAGAATCTTACAGAAGTGCGGATGTAAGAGAGCATTTGTGGATCCAGATGAGGAACCATATAATTATTATATAAAAATTGGATTTGAACGATTTGAATATGCACGATACTATCAGAAGACATTTTGAAAAGGTTCTTTAAATATTATTAGGTAATTGCGAAACACCATTATTGCATCTATATGCCATGCAATTAATACAATTTTAGAGCCAAATCTGTCCCAAAGGGCAACTGAAGCTATGAAATTGTATCAATTGTATGGCATATTCGGAAAACTATATAGTTTCGCAATTACCTATTTAAATATCATAAAGAAAAGGAGATTTTGTGATGATTCCAACAAGAGAAGCAGCAGAATTAGAATTGCAATTGGCAAGTGAACTAAACCCGGGGCCTTGGATTAATCATAGTAAAAATGTTGCAAGAGCCGCGGAAATAATATCGAGGTTTTGTAAGCTGGATGGAGATAAAGCGTATATATTTGGGCTGCTTCATGATATTGGGAGAAGAAATGGACCTTCTGCCGTAAAACACACAATAGATGGATATCGCTATATGTTATCAAAAAGTTGGGATGAGGTTGCAGTTATATGTTTGACACATTCATACCCTACAAAAAGCATATACCATGATATAGGAAAGATGGATATTACGCTGTCTGATCAAGAAGAAATGGATCAATTTATTCAAAATTATAATTATAATGATTACGATAAGCTTATTATTCTGTGTGACGCTCTTGCATTACCGGATAGATTATGTATCTTGGAACAAAGATTTGTTGATACCACAATAAGATATGGCGTATGGCCATTTACAGTCTTACGATGGACAGCTACCTATGAACTCAAGAAATACTTTGAATCGAAAATAGGTTGTTCTTTATATGAAATATTGCCGGAAATTAAAGAATCATTTAAATAGAAATATTATTAGTAATCAAAAGAGGTCGATGTGTATAAATAACTTATTTGGTAAGATTAGGAGAATACAATGATTTATTTAAGCAGCTTTACATTCCCCAGTGCGGATATGGAATTTGACTTTATTCTGAGCATTAAAAGAACCTGTTATGACTCGTTTTATCCATTTAAGATACTATCAAATCATGATCTTGACAGGTTTGATTTTCAGCCGGTTACAATATTATACGGTGGTAATGGTTCGGGAAAATCTACAGCACTCAATGTAATTGCTGAAAAAACAGGCATCCGTAGGGATTCTATCTATAATAAATCTAATTTTTTTCCTGACTATGTCAAACTATGCAGTATGAACTTGGAAGAAGACATTCCGGACAACAGCAGAATTATCACCAGTGATGACGTGTTTGATTATATGTTGAATATCCGTAATTTAAATGAAGGAATCGATTTGAAACGGGAAGAATTATTTGATGAATACCTGGATGCTAAATACTCTCAATTTCAAATGAAATCAATGGCAGATTACGAGCAGCTAAAAAAAGTAAATAACTCCAGGCGTAAAACGCAGTCACGTTTTATTAGAAGTGAATTGATGGACAATGTACGTGAATATTCTAATGGTGAAAGTGCTTTTCTCTATTTTACAGAAAAAATCAGTGAAGATGGGCTTTATTTATTAGATGAGCCGGAAAACAGCCTTTCTCCTAAACGCCAATTGGAATTAATGAACTTTCTTGAAGAGTCGGCACGATTTTTTGGATGCCAGTTTATCATATCAACGCATTCACCGTTCCTGCTTGCCATGTCTGGAGCAAGGATTTATAACCTTGATGAAAATCCGGTTACGATTCGCCGTTGGACGGAATTGGAAAACGTTAGGAACTATTATGATTTTTTTAAAAACCATGAAAATGAATTTCTGTAATATTGATCATAAAATGCGGAGGGGATATTTCTCTTCACTTAGCTTCCAAATGAGATAGTGATATTTCTAGTCATTTCTGGTTTGCGAATAGAATCGTACTTCCCATTCTGTTTATTATAAATTTTTTAACATTACGGTGTACCAGTTAGAATCGGTAAATAAAATTTGGATAAGAGGAGCGAACAGATGAATATACAAACGGAAAGGTTATTATTAGTACCGCAAGGGCCACAATATCTGAAATCTACGCATGAATATGCAAGTGATTTAGAAAACACAAAATATATGGTGAATTTACCCAATGTTGATATCAATGAAACCAAGGAATTTTTAGATAGGGCACAGGCTGAGTGGCAAAAATCTACCCCGGAATTTTATGAATTTGCAATTCTTCTTAACCACCTGCATATTGGTGCGGTTAGTATTTATATCAGTGAGGATAATTCGGAGGGCGAACTTGGCTGGATAATAAGTAAGAAATACTGGGGACATGGATATGCGGCGGAAGCGGCAAGAGAGGTTATTAACTATGCAATTCAAGAATTAAATATTAGAAAATTCATTGCACATTGTGATAGTGAGAATACTAATTCATACAGGGTGATGGAGAAATTAGGTATGACATTATCGGACAGAACAAATGGACGTAAGAATAAATGTTCTGATGAAGATAGAGAAGAGTTGATGTATGTCCTTGAAATTGAAAATAGGGAATCATCTAATATATATCAGGGAGTTTAGCAATGAATTATATGGAAGAACTGAGGCAGATTTAGGGCACCGCCCTACATAAGGAGTATCAAATATGAAAATGTATCTATCCGTGTTCCGAATACGGTTTATTAATAACCTGCAATACCGTGCCGTCGCCCTTGGAGCGATTATTACAAGGTTTGCGTGGGGGTTTATGGAGATCTTGGCGTACGCAATGCTTTACCGTGCAAGCAATGCCGTTTTCCCAATGGAATTATCACAAACAGTTTCTTACATATGGATGCAGCAGACGTTAATCGTGCTGTTTTCGGTAGTATTTTCGGACGGAGAAATCTATTCAGCTATTGGAAGCGGTTCCATTGCCTATGAGCTCGTCCGCCCAATGAACTTATATGGCCGTTGGTTTTGTCAGTCCGCTGCCAACCGCGTGGCATTTACAATGTTAAACTGCCTGCCTGCGCTGCTTGTGGCACTTATCATACCGAAGCCGTACAGAATGTCCCTGCCGCTTGGCATGGGACAGTTTTTCCTGTTTTTGCTGTCGGTGGTGCTTGCATTGTGCGTAGTAGTGGCGTTTGCTATGCTGATGTATATTTCGCTATTTTATACGCTGTCTCACAGGGGTGTAAGAGTCATAGTAACTGCTTTGACAACGTTTTTGTCAGGTGGTGTGATACCTTTGCCGTTTTTTCCCGCACCGGTTCTTGCCGTTGTCAGGCTGCTTCCGTTTGCGGCGATGCAAAATATGCCGCTTCTTATATATAGCGGGAATATAGCAGGTGTGGAAGCCTTAAAGGGTATCGTTTTTCAATTATTTTGGCTTGCAACACTATTTATTATCGGACAGCTTACCATGCAGCACTCTTTAAAAAGAGTAATTGTGCAGGGGGGATAACTTTGCGGAAGCGCTTTGTTTCAATATTACCCACTATTACAAAGCGTGTTTCTTCCGGTTAGTGACGCATCATGGAGCGAATTTGTAAGGCAAATACAGTTGAGAAAAAGATAATGATCGGGTAAATAGTTTGAGATTCTATTTTAAAGGTTTACGCTTTGTTTACAAAATGATAAAATGAAAAAAGAACTAAAAAGAGTAATTGTGCAGGGGGGATAATATGAAGCTGTACTTGAATTTTATAGCTATGAATTTGAAAAGCCAGATGCAGTATAGAATATCTTTCTTTTTAACCACATTGGGGCAGTTTATAACAGCATTTACGGCATTCTTCGGCTTATATTTTATATTTTCACGAATTAACGCCGTAGATGACTTTACATACGAACAGGTATTTCTTTGCTTTGCGGTTATTATGATGGCTTTTTCCCTGGGGGAAATGATAGGGGGCGGATTGACCGTTTTCCCACGCATGCTTGGAAATGGCGAGTTTGACCGCGCTCTCGTCAGGCCGAGAAACATCATATTACAAATCCTGATGCCTAATATGGATTTCACACGTCTGGGTTTACTAGTACAAGCCGCAATCGTATTATGCTATGCTATCCCTATCAGCGGGATTGAGTGGACCTGGGATAAAATTCTGACACTTTTCCTGATGATACTTTGCGGAAGCGCGTTGTTTTTTGGATTATTCCTTATCAACGCGGCATGTACTTTCTTTACAATCGAGGGCTTGGAATTTCTCAACATTTTTACCTATGGCGCACGTCAGTTTGGCCGATACCCGTTTTCAGTATATGGAAATGGTGTTTTAAAATTTCTTACTTTTGTAATTCCGCTGGCTTTGTTTCAGTATTACCCTCTATTATATTTACTGGATAAAGAACGGAACATGTTTTATATGTTTTTGCCGGTGATAGCATTGCTATTTTTAATCCCCTGTTTTGCATGTTTCCGATTTGGCTTAAGCAGGTATAAATCAACCGGTTCATGAGATAATGCACATTCCATTAGTATGAGAGATCATATTATAAGACGAATTAATTAATGGAGGAAAAAATGAAATGCAAAACGAGATTCTGTCTGCCTTCAATCTTAATGGGGAGATAAATTCATTACATGGAGGGCAAAATACATCAGTAAGAGTTAAAGATGCCGTGTTAAAACCGGTTGGAGAAAATGAGCAAATCTATGAATGGGCATTAACTATTCTGAATGAAATAAATCCACATGAATACAGATTGTCAAAACCTATAATAAGTAATAATAATACATTTGTGTATAAAGGTTGGTGTTGTACACGTTATGAACCTGGTGAACATAGGGATGGTAATGTAAAACAGAAGTTAGAGGTATCAAGACTTTTTCATTCTGATTTGGCAGAGGTAGACTTTGTTAACATTCCTAAAGCCAATGACCCATGGTCTATATCTCAACGTATTGCATGGCAAAAGGAAAACCTGCCCTCAAATCTATCGAAAGAGGCATCTAAAATCTTGGATGAATTAATTTCCAAGATTAAATTAAAAGAAAATTATAAGTTGCAAATTATTCACGCTGATTTATCAGGCAATATACTTTTTGATAAAGCTCTAAATCCTCTGATTATCGATTTTTCCCCCACAATAGCACCAGTGAAATATGCAGAAGCCATTTTAGTATGTGATTGTATTGCATGGCAGGGAAGTCCAATCTCGGAAATAGGATTAATCTGCTGTTCTAAAAATAATATAGAAATGATATTAAGAGCTGTTATATTCCGATTATCTGTAGCAGCAATATTTGCCGGAAATAATTATGATACATTTGTTGAGGAATATCAAAAATTTAAACCAATTATAGATTATGTAAATCGTGAATTAGAATACCGTACTTTAGGATAAAACAGTGGAGGCGAAATTATGAATCTAGAGTTTATAACGCAGTGCATTAACACGCTCGGAGCATTTTGCGGCCGACGGGATCTACCAACACTGACACCGTTGGAATTAAGAAGAAAATATGGTTTTGAACAAGCAGACATTATGGTTTTATTTGGCGGAAGTATTCCATGTGGAGGTGATGTTCTGGCAAATGCCATGCAAAATAACATTGCCAAAAAGTACATCATTGTTGGTGGAGCCGGTCATACCACAGAAACATTGCGTTTCCAAATGCACGAACAATTTCCGGAAGCCGTAACAGCCGATTTACCGGAAGCTAAAGTATTTGCCAATTATTTGAAATTGAAATATAACCTTGAACCAGATTATTTGGAATGTAATTCAACAAACTGTGGAAATAATATTACTTACCTGCTTGATTTGCTAAAAGAGCATCATATCGTTTACAATTCCATCCTTTTATGCCAGGATGCAACGATGCAGCTACGTATGGCTGCCGGATTACGAAAATATTTACCGGATGTTACGATTATTAACTATGCAACATATCGCGTTGATGTAGTTGTAAGGGACGATAAGCTGGCCTACGCTGATGTTCCTTGGGGAATGTGGGATATGGAACGTTATATAGCTCTGTTAACAGGCGAGATTTCCAGATTATCGGATGACGCTAATGGCTACGGGCCAAAAGGTAAGAATTATATTGTCCATGTAGAAATCCCGAAAGAAGTTCGTAATGCTTTCGATACGCTTATAGAAAATTATGGAGATATTGTACGAAAAGCGAATCCGATTTATGCTTCAAACCAGACCGATATCAGTTAGATTTATAGAAAATCTAGATTACATATAAACAACATTTTAAATTAAAAGGAATGATAATTATGAAAAATCTAAAAGTAGCTTTGTTGCAGCTTTTACCAGAAGAAACGTTAGAGGGTAACCTGCGAAAAGGATTGGAATATTGCAAAAAAGCAAAAGACATGGGTGCGGACATTGCATTATTCCCCGAAATGTGGAGTGTTGGCTATAACATTCCAGAAGATATGGATGAATTGAAAGCAATTGCTGTATCTGTGAGTAGTGCATTTGTTGATTCATTTTCTAAACTGGCAAATGATCTAAACATGGCGATCGGAATAACTTTACTTGAGAAGTGCGAACCATTACCCAGAAACACACTCTGTATTTTCGATCGCTTTGGCAGAAATGTACTTACATATGCCAAGGTGCATACTTGTGATTTTGGTGAGGAATGCAGATTAACAGCCGGTGACGATTTTTATGTAACTGAATTAAATACGGCACAAGGTAATGTAAAAATCGGTGCAATGATATGTTATGACAGAGAATTTCCTGAAAGTGCAAGAATTCTTATGCTAAAAGGTTCCGAAATTATTTTAGTGCCAAATGCTTGTCCTATGGAGATAAACCGTCTTTCTCAGCTTCGTGCAAGAGCATATGAAAATATGGTAGGCATTGCAACCGTGAATTATCCAAAAGGTAAGCCTGACTGCAACGGTCATTCTTCTGCGTTTGATGGTATTGCATACAGGCCGGGGGAACCCGGCTCAAGAGATACGCTTATTATTGAAGCCGGTGAACAAGAGGGGATTTATATGGCTGACTTTAATATGAATGAAATCAGAGAGTATAGAAACAATGAAGTACATGGCAATGCATATCGCCATCCACAGAAATATAGTTTGCTTGTTTCAGAGAAAATTGAAGAACCATTTATAAGAAATAATTATAGAAAGTAGTACAACGAGCGGAAAGAGCGTTATAGCGGAGGAATTTGTATAAAGTGTATCACAAATTCAGATAGTTTATTAGTTTCGCAATTACCTAAAATAAGATTATTATGAAAGGAGGTTACTTCATGGAAACCTTAGAGGCTATATTTAACCGTAGAAGCATAAGAAATTATACGGAGGAGGAAGTTACGGATAGTGAAATCAATATTTTATTAAAAGCGGCTTTCTCGGCACCGACGGCTGCAAATACACAACCCTGGGAATTTGTAGTTATTAGTGAAAAAGAAATATTAGGTAAAATCAGAGACAAACTGCTTTTTGCCAGATATAATGCTCCGCTTGGAATTGTTGTATGTGGAAATATGAAATATGCATTTAAAAGCCAGGACAAAGATTTATGGATATGTGATTGCAGTGCGGCGATTCAAAATATGCTTCTTGCGGCAACAGATATAGGCCTTGCAAGTGTATGGATAGGTATTTATCCTATCAAGTCAAAAATAGAGACAATACAAAAACTAATTGATTTACCGGAGCATGTGAAACCTTTGGGAATGGTGTATTTTGGACATGGTGCATATCAGGAGGCGGGAAGATGCAGATATAATGAAAAAGCGGTCTATTGGCAGAAGTATGACCCAGACAGGAAGCATAGGACAAAGGATAAACCGGTAAAGGGACATTATTGAAGTAACGGCATAAATGCATAAATAAGTTTAGTTGCGATTTATCTGTCATGTTAATATGCGTTGCTTGCGGCAATGGCTGAATAAACACTATAATAAAGCCTTGAAAGGAGTGATTGCATATGTTTAGTGAAAATTTAAAAGCACTTAGAAAAACTAAGGGACTTTCACAAGAAGAACTGGCGGTTCGTCTGAATGTAGTCCGTCAGACAATTTCTAAATGGGAAAAGGGGTTATCAGTACCTGATGCTGATATGCTTATTCGAATAGCAGAAGTTTTTGAAGTATCAGTCAGCGAGATTTTAGGAGCAAAAATTGATAATGAAAATAATATAAATATTATTGCTGAACAATTGTCAAGAATCAATGAGCAGCTGGCTATTAGAAATCACCGTTGGCATCGTATATGGAAAATGTTTATTATCATTATTGGTGTGATAATCGCGGTGAATATCATTTTAGCTATAATTGGATTTATATCATATAATACTTTAAAAATGGATAAACAAACGACTGTGACAACTGAATCAGAGATTATTGGACAGGAATAGCAGCTAAGATAAAAAGAAAAATTGGAACCTGCACTATATTTTTTATAGTTACTAATAAACGGTGAGAAAAATCAAAATATATAAAGGCAGCAGTTAAAATGAATAAGAAGTCAAAAATAATCATTCTTAGGGGTAACTCGGGAAGTGGTAAAACAACAGTAGCAAAATCTTTGCAGAATAGATTTGGACACGGTACTTTATTGATATCACAAGATGTGATTAGAAGAGAAATGTTATGGGTAAAAGATGGAATGGGAACTCAAGCAGTCCCTTTACTTTTAGGGCTCATAAAGTATGGAAAGGAAAATTGTGATATTGTTATTCTGGAAGGAATATTAAATTCGAACTGGTATAAGGAATTATTTGAGCAAATCAAACTGGAATTCGATCCATGGATTTATGCGTATTATTACGAAATACCATTTGAAGAAACTCTGATACGTCATCAGACGAAGCCAAATTGTGATGATTTTGGAGAAGAAGAAATGAAACATTGGTGGAATGAAAAAGATTATATCGGCATAATCCCGGAAAAAACAATAGCTGCAGATTTTAGTCTGGATAGAACAGTGGATATGATTTTTGAAGATGTGATAAGTGATTAAAAATCTAGGAGGAATTGGCAAATTATGAAAAATGACGAAATTATTAAGATTGCTATGCAACAATCTGCTGTTGACAGTCATTGCTGCTTTGAAGACTTTATGAAGACGGAAAATAAAATAGTAATCTCCGGTAAAAATCCGAATGCCAGAAAATATCTGGAGTTACCGTTTTACTGTGATTTAACCTCATATGGCAATAATATTGTCGCTTCTGTCTCTGAAGAACTACTAGAAACAGTTAGTGAATATATTGGTAAATATCCTATTGAACATTGTTTTGAGACACCTAACCTACATATGTTAATGGAAAAACTTAAGCCTTTTAATTTAAACGTTTGTTTTATGGCGGAATACTTTTTGCCGGATTTGAATTATATAAATCCGCTTGAATGCAAGTATGAAACCAGAGTTATGGGACCGGAACAGTTTTCAGATTGTTATGTACCGGAATGGCAAAATGCGTTAAGCAAAAACCGCAAGCAATTAGATAAATTAGCTGTTGGTGCCTTTGATAATGGGAAACTTATCGGCCTTGCAGGCTGCTCTGCCGATTGCGAAACGATGTGGCAAATAGGGGTCGACGTACTCACTGAATATAGAAAACGAGGAATTGCGTCCAGTCTTACAAGCAAACTTGCTGTAGAAGTTTTAAAAAGGAATATAGTTCCTTTCTATTGTTGCGCATGGTCTAACATAAAATCAGTTCGAAATGCAATTAAAAGCGGATTTAGACCGGCTTGGGTTCAGGTTACGGTAAAAAGTAATGAATATATTACAGATATGAATAAGTAAGAAGGCTTAGAAATGACTTAACAACATCGGAGTTTCGCAATTATCTATAAATAATAATAATTATAAGGAGTATAAATTATGAGGACAAAACGTTTTGTTTTACTGATTAGCACTGCTTTATTAATATGTGTTACTCTATTAATCACTGTTACCATATGCTCGGCCAGTGAGGGGATTGCCAAGGATAAGCTAACAAACCGAGAAATTATTTTAAAAAATGATAATACGAATGAAAAACGTAACCTTCTTCTGAAAGAGGATATTATGTTTTTCAAACAAGAGCTTCCCAAGTATCATAAGAATCTGTTCAGTATGATATCCAAAGAAGAGTTTAACAATAAGACAGACCAATTGATTTCTAATATAGATAAGCTAAATAATAAACAGGTTTTTGTTGAGCTCAATAAGATTGCAGCTTCAATTGGGGATGCCCATACTGGCGTAAATATCTGGGACGGATACCATTATCCACTGCAATTCTGGTTATTTAACGGAAATGTCTATGTTGTAAATGCAGACAACAACCTCAAAGAGATGATGTTTTCAAAAATAGTAAAGATAGATGGCATTGATATTGATATTGTACTGAAACAACTTAAATCACTTATATCCCATGAAAATGAGAGCTGGGTCTTGGCAATGCTTCCAAGCTACCTGGAGTCACCTGTCTATATGTATGGCCTTGGAATAATACAAAATGAGAATAAAGCCGTATTTACAGTACAAAAGGATAATGAAGTACAAGATTTTACCGTCTCTGCACTTGAGTACGGTAAAGACGCCAATTTCGTCAACAAAAAGACTAAGGATGTTATTATTGGAACTTATGATAAGTATTATGATTATGAATATTTGTCAAATCAAAAGGCTCTCTATTTTGAATATAATGTTTGTGCTGATATGGATAACCAGAAATTCGCAGATTTCAATAAGGAGATGTTTGGTGTTATCGAGAAAAACGATATAGATAAAATTATTATCAATTTAAGAAATAATACCGGCGGGAATTCCGAAATACTTAACCCATTTACGGAGTCTTTAAAGAGTTATATTATGGAAAATGATAACGTCAAAGTTTACCTGCTTATAGGACGTAACACATTTTCATCAGGTATGTTTGCAATATATAGGGTAAAAGAAGCGGCACCGGAAGCTATTGCCGTAGGAGAGCCAACAGGCGGTGCGTTGGACTGCTACGGAGAAGTTAGGACGATGAATCTTCCGAATTCTCAGATTCCGATAAGTTACAGCACCAAATATTTTGAATTCAGTAAGGAATTCAGTTATAAGAATGGCGGAGTTGGAACATTTCAGCCCGACATATCGATTCAGCCTACAATTGATGAATATAAGAATGGAAGAGATGCTGTGCTGGATTATGTATTAGCTGACTGACTATAAATAGAACTGCTTAAAAGGCAGAGAATGTGAAAAACAGAGCGAAAGTATAGACCCATTTAACTATTCTTTCGGTTCTGTTTTTTGTATAGAATACTCTTCTAATTTCCTTTTGGTAGATGGGGGATGATGAAGATAAGATACTTCGAAATTGCAATTTGTATAAAAGTTAATTCAAAATTGGACGCCGAACACAAGAATTAACAATAACATTAATTCATAAAATATATCCTGCTAAAAATGTCGCAAAAACATGTATATAATGCACAATAATATAAAAATAATTTATAATATATTGACATAATATAGAAAAGTAAATATAATGAAATTAACTTAAAGGTAAATACAAGACTTAAGTGGTACTTACAAGGATGTAAAAACAAACTTAAGTAGTACTTACAAGTAAGTTATACACGTGTATTGGTAATATAGAAAGTTTGTAAATAGGAGGAAATTAAAATGAAAAAGAAGTTATTAAGTATTTTACTTTGTGCAGTTCTGGCAGCATCTGTTTTGACCGGATGTAGAAGTTCGGAAAAAACATCCGGTACGAACGATCAAACAAATGAAACAGCGAAAGAAGTGTCTGGTGCAGAATCAAGCGATACATCCGACAAAAATGAAAGTGATACGCCGGCGAGTGATGCATCAGGTAATGAAGGAACAGAAGGAAAAAATACATTTATTGAAGGCGCTACAGATCTTTCTCTTTGGACATTCGTTGATCAACATGTTGGATTTTATACAGGTATGGCAGATAAATGGAACGAAGCAAATCCTGATAAAGCAATTAATTTAACCGTAAATGTTGCTGATTCTTCTTCCATGCACACCAAATTGCTAGTTGCATTACAGTCAGGAACAGGAGCGCCTGATATTGCAGATATTGAAATCGGACATTATGCAACATTTTTAGGGAGTAATTATCTGCTGCCCTTAAACGACGTAGTAGAACCATATAAAGATGAAGTCGTTATGTCACGAATCTCAATGTACGGGGATAAAGATGGAAATTACTATGGAATTGATTTTCATTTAGGTGCAAGTGTTTCTTATTACAATATGGATCTTATGAAAGAAGCAGGAGTTGACCCGGCAGAAATAAAAACCTGGGATGATTATTACAATGCCGGACTTAAAGTTTTAGAGGTTACCGGCAAACCTATGACAGCAGTAGAGGTAACAGACTTATTCCTCCCGCAGCTTATGCTTGAAGAAAAAGGTGTTCAATATGTAACCGAGGATGGAACCCCGAATATTAATACAAAAGAACATGCAGAAGTAATTAATTTTATAAGAAAAATGATCGATGCAGGAATCTGCGAGGTTACACCAGGCGGGTTTTATCATGCAGAAGAATGGTATGGACATTTAAATAGCGGGGAAGTTGCATCCATATCAATGCCTTTATGGTATATGGGAAGATTTACAGATTACTGTCCTGATTTAAAAGGAAAGATTGGTATTTATAAACTACCTGTATGGAAAGAGGGAGATACTCCATGCGTATTACAGGGCGGAACCGGAACCGGTGTAACAACCCAGTCAAAGAATTCTGATTTAGCAAAGGAATTCTTAGCATTTGCCAAACTTTCTGAAGACGGTAATAAATACGAATGGGAAAACTTAGGTTTTGACCCCATCAGAGTTTCACTTTGGTCTGATGAATCCCTTACAAAGAATCAAGATAACAAATTTATCAGCTACTTTGCAACCAACCCATTCGATGTATTAAATAGTATTAAAGATACTTACGGACTGGATTTAGTAGCTCCTAATATTGCAGGCGGCTACGCACAAACATATAGCGTCTTAGTTACAACTACATATGCAAATGCATTTGAAAGTGCTTATGATCAGGATGCGTCAGAACTTTTAAAGAATGAGCAGGAAACGATTCTTTACGAGAAATAAGCACTGTTATATTCATGACAGTAATTAATGTAAGTAGGGGCTGTTGCAAAATAGTCAATTTACTAAACTTGTGCCTAGAATATGATTTTTATTTCTTGAATTTTGTTTCAAGTCGCGCGAATAAACGGCTCCATTCTCTTTCTTGGAGCCATTCGCACATACTTTCAACAAAATATCTGCGAAATATTAATCATATTCTCTCACAAGTAAGTTATATTTTGAATTTTGCAACAGCCCCTTTAGTAATAATAAATTTAATTACCGGAGGAAATAAATTGAGAAGAAAAAATATATTAAGAAGTTTTTTATACTCACAAAAAGCAGCACCTTATGTCTTCGTATTACCATTTATCATAACATTCTTAATGTTTTTTGCATATCCGGTGGTAAGTGCCATTGTGATGAGTTTTCAAAAAGTGGCGGGTTCTAACACAAGTTTTGTAGGAACTAAAAATTATACGACATTAATGAATCCAATTTTTTTTAAAGCGTTCAAAAATAGTATTTTCTATACAATTGGAAGTTTGTTATTAATGATACCAATTCCTATGCTCCTGGCTATTTTATTAAATAGTAAAAGTATGAAAGGAAAAGTGATTTTTAGAAGTTCCTTGTTTATACCTGCTTTAACCTCCGTTGTAGTCGCAGGTACCGTATTCAGGCTAATGTTTGGGGAACTGCCAGGTTCTTTTGTAAATCAAATATTGGGAATATTTGAGTATGGACCTATTGTATGGCTTCGAAAGTCGATTACTGTATGGATTGCGTTGTTTTGTATCTGCCTCTGGAGATGGACCGGTGTTAATATGATGTATTATCTGTCAGGATTACAGCAAATACCGGAAGAACTGTATGAATCTGCTTCAATTGATGGTGCCAGCGCTTTGCAAAAATTCAGGCAAATTACACTGCCTCTGTTAAAAAATACTACTACATATGTACTGACTATTTCTATTTATGGAGGTATGGCTATGTTTACTGAATCATATGTTTTGTTTAATGGTAATAAATCACCTAACAATGTAGGTACTACGATTGTTGGATATCTGTACAGAACAGGTTGGGAGCAAAACAGCATTGGTTTAGCAAGTGCCATAGGTTGTGTATTATTAGCAATTGTTATGGTTATAAATCTTGTTCAGTTGAAAATTAACGGAGTATTTTCGGGAAAGGAGAAGTAGTGTATGAAAAATAAAATACAGATTAAGCCTGTATCGTTAATTATATTTTTTACCATTGTGGCAGGTATTACTTTATTGCCGTTAATTTTGTTAGCAGTGGCCTCACTTCGACCCGGAAATGATTTGATGAGGAACGGATTAAATTTTAATATTGATTTTAGTACTGCCTCTTTCAGGAATTATGCTTTATTATTTTCAGGAAATAACTCCTATTTCTTTTGGTATCGCAACAGCCTTGTAATTACAATAGTACAGGTAATTTTAGCACTGTTTTTAAGCTCCTGTGTGGCATATGGATTGGCAATGTATAAATTTAAGGGAAAGGCACTTATTTTTGGCGGCGTTCTTTTGATTATGATGATACCAACAGAGATTATATTATTGCCATTATATAGAATGGTCGTATCCATGAAAATAATAGATACTATATGGGGTGTAATCTTGCCGTATATGGTTATTCCTATGCTGATATTCTTCTTTTATCAGTACTTAAGCGGAATACCAAAAGATTTTTTGGATGCGGCACGTGTAGATGGATGTACCGAATATGGAATATTTACAAGAATAATGGTGCCGCTTATGAAACCTTCTTTTGCAGCTATGGGTATTTACCAGGGAATGCAGAGTTGGAATAATTTATTGTGGCCTATGATTGTTATGAGAACAGCAGAGAAAAATACACTACCGGTGGGATTATCCAGTTTACTAACTCCTTATGGCAATAATTATGATATTTTAATTGCCGGATCATGTTTTGCAATTATACCGATTTTAATTTTATTTGTATGCTTTCAAACTTATTTTATAGACGGAATGACTGCAGGTGGAATAAAGGGTTAGAATGGATTTTTACTAATATAAAAAAATGTTTCTGAAATGTAATAAGATTCTGAAAATGTAATAGATAATAATAAAAATAAGTGCTATCATTATAAGAAAACAAAGGATGGTCTTAGTATGAATCTTGATATTTCATCAGAGGAAAATCTTATATTTTTTGAGGCACTTGCCAGTCCTGTCAGAATTAAGATAATTAAATGTTTATCAAAAAAAAATATGAATATCAAAGAACTTGCGGATGAAATAGGTGTAAGCAGTGCAATTATGACTACACATATTCGTAAAATGGAAGAAGCAGGATTGGTAGAATCACGTAAAAGCAAAGCATTCGGGAAAGTGTGCAAACTTATTGAAAAAACATATAATTTAGTGTTTCCGGTTATACACGTTCCAATGAATTACTATGATTTAAATTTAAAGCTGGGTCAATATACGGAAGCTTGTGTGGAACCAACCTGTGGAATTGCTACGGAAGAAAGTGTTATTGGAAGTTTTGATGAACCAAAATACTTTTTTGATTCAAGAAGAGATGAAACACAACTACTATGGTTTTCTAAAGGATTTGTAGAATACCGCATTCCAAACTATATTCCGCAAAATTGCAGGGCAACAAGTATAGAAATATGCGTGGAAATGTCATCGGAGTATTCGCATATTGACAATGCCGGTCAATCTGATATTATTTTATATTTAAACGACGAGGAACTTTGTTTATGGACTTCTCCGGGAGATTTTGGAGACAGGCGAGGACGTTATACTCCCAACTGGTGGAGGTCCGGTCAATATGGAATTTTAAAGAGATATGAAATTAATGAAAAAGGAGTTTATTTAGATAAGGTACTAAAATCTGAAAAGACATTAGAAGATTACAAATTGGAAAGACAGAGCTGGACATTACGTTTCGAAGTATGCGATAAATATAGAAAAGCAGGTGGTCTAACAATTTTTGGTGAAAAATTCGGGGATTACGCACAGGATATTTATGTCTGTGTCAGGTATGATTAAGGGCTAATAGATTGATTTTAATCATAACCACCCGTTATGGTGTTTGTTAAAAAATTGGCATACCAATAAGATTATCCTAAACTTAAGTTCAGGATAATCTTTTGCTCTTTGTCATGTCTTGGGGGATTATCTGAATCCCGCCCCATTTCTCTACGAACTGCCCCCAGACTTAGCCGGTCCATTGGGCATTCATTGGTCGTTTGGGAGTCTAACAATTATATTCTAGTTCAATCAGACAGACAGCTGCTCATAGCTTATTTCAACAACTCCAACAACAGATTCATTAATTCCGTATTTTTCTCCGGTGACATAAAACAGAAACGGATAAACTTCTGATCCAGAAAAGGAAAAGTTGAGCAGTCACGAATCATAAGCCCCTTACGGATGGCCGCATCAAACAAATCGGAAGCAGTGATATTTTCCTTTAAAATCTTAACCAGAACAAAATTGGCAACAGGAGGATAAACCCTCACATTATAACAGGATGACAGCATTTCATATATTCTGTCCCTTTCCTGTTTGATCAGAGCTTTTGTCTGGCTGATATATTCTTCATCCGTAAACATAATTTCCCCTGCAATGGCGGCCAAGGTATTAATGGTCCAGGGGTTTTTGCGCTGATTCAATAACTTTAACATATCCATATTACCGCAGACAGCATATCCTAAACGCAGCCCCGGAGCAGCAAAGAATTTTGAAATACCCCGTAATATGATGATATTGTTATAGTAACTTGCTAAGGAAATAGCAGTGATTTGTTCCATATCTTCCGCAAACTCTACATAGGTCTCATCAACCATACATAAGATACCCCGAAGTTTACAGATATCCAGTATTTTTCTCATATCCGATAAAGGAATGGCGGAGGAAGTAGGATTATTGGGATTGCAGATAACCAGTAAATCAAACTCGGAAGTTAATTCTTTTTTCAGATCTTCTACATTAAGGTGAAAATCATCGGTTTCCTCCAAGCGGTAATACTGGGAACTTCCGCCGCCTAAAGATATTTCCCTTTCATATTCCGAATAGGTCGGCCCGATAATCAATGCCTTTTTTGGATGGGTAATTTGAATAAACAAGGAAATCAACTCCGTAGAGCCATTACCTACTACAACGTGTTCCATATCTGCATGTACATAAGCCGCAATACATTTTCTTAAAGATGTATACTCCCGGTCCGGATAACCGGTAATTGCATCAATTTTGTTTGCAAGTTCAGCCTTTAATTTAGGTGATATTCCAAGAGGATTTACATTAGCTGAAAAACTGGTGATTTCCTCTTTTTTAATTCCGTAAATAGCTTCAATTTTTTCTAAATCACTTCCGTGGAAATGTTCTTTTGGTGTCAGCATGGCAGTTTCCTTCCTATTATTTTATGTATAAAAATTTAAATATAATATATTTAGTAAGTTGTTTCTTAAAATATTTTAAAGCTTTTAAATCAATTGAATATTGAGTGAATCAAACTATATGACTTGTGGGAATAAGGTCATTCAAAGTATATTTTATGAATATATATACTTCTGTATTCATTCCATACACTAATGGACTTTTTGATACGCAAGTCACTATTAATAGCAAAACCGAAATCCGCTAATATTTAACCATACTATTTATCGGTATCTTTTTTCTGAAGAATTTGTGTACATTTGACTATCCAATTTTTATTGCTAAAAGTTGTCGATTAGTGTTATAATTATTATAATTTAATTCATAAAAAATGCAATACAGGAATAAAAAAACCAAAGCTTGGGGTGGAATAATTGAAAGAAAAAGTGGAACGGTTAGCGAAAGGAGTTTTTGAATATGAAACTCCTGGTATTCTGCTGTCAGAAGAGGAAATAAATATAACAGTAGATGCAGGTAAAATTTATTCAGGCAGTTTTACCATTAAAAATAATAAAAATACACCGATGAAAGGTATTCTTTATTCTTCCAGTGAACTGTTCCGCCTGGAACAAAATAGTTTTATGGACAGGGAGAATGAGATACACTACCGCTTTTACGGGGATCATATGAATCCTTTGGAGACTGTAAAAGGTGAAATCTGTATCGTAAGTGACTGCGGAGAGATTCTAATGCCTTTCACTGTGAACATAGAAGTGCCTTATCTAGAGTCTTCCATGGGAAAAATTAAGGATTTATTTAATTTTGCCAATCTTGCCAAGGAAGACACAGCAGAAGCACTCAAACTATTTAAATCTCAGGAATTTAAACAAATCTTATTATATCATGATACGAAATACCTTTTATTGTATCAAAATATAATCAAAAGCAGGTCAGGCAGTCAAGCTTTGGAAGAATTCTTAATTGCAATCCGTAAAAAATTACAAATAAATATAAGTGTGGATAAAAAGGTTCTTACATTTGACCTGGATAAAGAAAGTATCATGGATAAAGTCATTCTAACAAAGGATAACTGGGGATATGCAGAAATCAGGGTAAGTACGGATGTTCCTTTCCTGATACCGGAACATAAAATAATCTGGACTGAAAATTTTATTGGGAATTCCTATCCGTTAGAATTTGTTGTAGACCCGGCATTCATGCATTCCGGAAATAACTATGGTAAAATTTTCATTACTACAGCCCATGAAACGACCGCGATAGAAGTGACCTGCCATTGTAATAAATTGGGCTTGCCAATACATAACAGCCATAGAAAGAGTAACGGGTATCGAATAAAACTGACAAAAAACTATTTAAATTTTCGTACAAACCATTTGTCTGCCCATGAGTATGTAAGTGAAGCAAATGTACTGTTGGAACGATTACTGAATCAGGATAGCAAAAATCAGCACCTGTATCTGCTGATGCAGATTCATGTATTAATTATATCCGGAAATGAAACGAAAGCAGAGCAACTGCTTAAGGAATTCGGGGAAATCGTAGAAAAAGTAAAAGAAACAGAGGTATTGCTTTATTGCGGATATTTGTATTTGCTTGCCTTGCTTCGTAAGGATGAAACCTCTATTCAGAATGCACTGCAAAAAATTCGTGGATTTTATGACGGAAGTTATAATGATTGGAAATTGTTCTGGTTTTTATTATATACCGATAAAAAATATGATATCAATAAGGTTATTAAGCTTGCGGAAATCAAAGAACTTTATAAGAACGGATGCAGAAGTCCCATTTTATATTTTGAAGCAGCTTATATTTTTAATGAAGAACCCTCTCTGCTTCATGAATTACAGGACTTTGAATTACAGGTACTAAATTGGGATATTAAAAATGATTTTATCTCGGAAGAAGCTGCAATGCAATATACCTATCTGGCAGGAAAAAGAAAGTATTTCAGCCGGTCTGTTCATTACGCCCTGATCAGATTATATGATAAATATCCGAACAAGGAAATTTTAACAACCATCTGCAGTCACCTGATTAAAGGACATCAAAGAAGTAATCTCTATTTCCGGTGGTTTCAGGCAGGAGTGAATGAGCAGTTAAGAATTACCGAATTATACGAATATTACATGTATTCCCTGACGGAGAATACAGATACGGTTTTGCCTCAGCAGGTATTATTGTATTTTATCTATAACAGCAGCCTAAATGACCGCAAAAAATCATACCTTTATGCTTATATTGTTAAGAATAAAGAAAAGCTGCCTGAAATTTACCGATCTTATTGGAAACGTGTTGAACAGTTTGTCTTAAAGCAATTAGAGGCACATAATATTAATGGAAATCTTTCCCTGCTTTATGAGGAATTCATTTCACAGCAGGGGTTGACCGCAGAGACAGCCTCCCAGTTACCTTATGTTATGTTTAAACATGAAATAGTCTGCCATAACCCTAACATGAAAGGGGTATCTGTTATTCATAAGGAAATGAATGAGGAGGTTTATACACCTTTAATTGATGGAACTGCAATGGTGGATATTTATACGGAAGATGCGGAGATTTTTCTCATAGACCAGTATGAAAACCGGTTCACGGCAACAGCAGAATATACTCTGAATAAATTAATGCACTGGGAGTATTACATTGATACCTGTTATGAGATGAAAGTGGATCACCCTATGATTCTTTTAAATCTGTCGGAGAAAGTTCAGACTTATCTGAAATATGATGACAGGTCCATTGCAATCCGCAAAGATATTCTTTCAATACAGGGATTAAATGAAGTTTATTACAATAAAACCAACCTGGATCTGATTCATTATTATTATGAAAATTTTGAGGGTGAATTACTGGAATCCTACTTAAGTAAAATTAATCTTCACGGCCTATCCAAAGTGGACAGGGATAAGGTAATAGAATTTTTCATTATCCGTGATTTGTATGACAAGGCACTGGATGCTCTAACGGAATTCGGTTTTGAGGGAATTGCCATAAAGCGGTTAATCAAATTATGTTCCAACCTGCTGGAGAATCGAAACGAAGAAGAACCTAAAAATGACTTTATTCTCAGTCTTGCTTACCACATTTTTAAAGCGGGTAAATATAATGAGGGAATATTAAAATATCTGGTAAAATACTTCTTTGGAACAACAGGAGAAATGTATGAGCTATGGCAGGCAGCGGTAGGTTTTGAGATGGAAACGGCGGCCCTTGAAGAACGGCTGCTTGGACAGATGTTATTTGCAGAAAGTTATATTACCAATTCATTAGGGGTATTTATCCGGTATTATAAACGTGGCTCAAACCGTAAGCTGATTAAAGCATTTTTATCCTATAACGCTTACAAGTACCTTATTATGGACCGCATTATTCAGCCGGAATTATTTCATATTATGAAACGGGAGTTGGTTTATGAGGATAATGAGGTTTGTACACTGGCTTTATTAAAAAAATTATCCCAGGAAGATAATTTCGAGAAGGATGAAATAGGATTCATCGATTATCACCTTCATAAACTGATTAGAAAAGGCCTTATACTGCCATTCTATAAAAAATTCCAGGGTATTATACCATTACCCGCAAGGATAAACGATAAAATATTTGTGGAATATATAACTAACCCTATCCATAAAGTAACAATTCACTATCGGCTGGAAGGAAAAAACAGCAGTGATGAGTTCATCAGTGAAGAAATGAAAGATATCTATCTGGGTATTCATGTGAAAGAATTTATACTGTTTTACAATGAAAGTATTCAATATTACATCACCGAAGAAGATGAAGCCGGACAGGTTTCCATTACGGAAAGTGTAAATGTAAAACTGGATAACTCCATGAAGTTAGAAGAAGACACCAGATATAATCATATCAATTTCATGCTGACTGCTATGGAAGTACAGGACGATAAAACGCTAATGGAAAGCCTGGATAATTATTATAAGAAACATTATGTAATCTCAAAAGTATTTAAACTATTATAATTTGGTAATTGCGAAACTCCAAAATATTGTATCTATATACCATGCAATTAATACAATTTTAGAGCTGAATTTTGCCCAGAGGGCAATTGAAGCTCTAAAATTCGTATCAATTGTATGGTATATACGAAAAACTACATAGTTTCGCAATCATCTATTTAGATTGGGCGTCAAAAGCTTTCAATTTGCACATCACAAAATCAAGAAATAAATGGTGCAGATTGACGGAACCATAATTAACTTGGAGTTTGGCACTCCAATCCTAATCATAAATAACAATGGGAGGTAAAATATGAGTGAACAAAGAAGTCTTATTGTGGGATTTGATCTTTGTGAACAGGATTCACAGATCTGCTGTTATAATCCCAAAACGCTGGAACCGGAATCCATATGTGCGACTTCCGATAAAACCAAATATTTGATACCTACCGCACTTGGTGTAAAGCAGAGAACCAAAGAATGGGTATACGGAGAGGAATCATTTTACTGTCAGGAATCCGGGGCAGGAGTATTGATCGATCGGTTAATAACGAAAGTTATAAATCAGGAAGATACGGATATATATGGAGTGCCCTTTAGTCCTGTTGCTTTACTGGAGAAGTATTTACGTAAATGTCTTCAGCTGTTAAAAATTTATTATCCCTTAAATAGTATACAAAAAATAGTCGTTACAGTTAAAGAACCATCCGAAACACTAAAAGACGGGATATATAAAGCCCTTAACAGTATGGGTATCGGAAAAGACCGGGCATTCGTTCAAAGTCATTCCCAAAGCTATCAATATTATGCCCTCTATCAAAATAAAGAATTATGGATGAATGATGTTGGATTATTTGATTTTGATGAAAATGGCCTGCTCTATCAGCAGCTGCTGATAGAGAGAAAATCGCTGCCCTATCTGGTGGATATGGAAGAAAAGAATTATCGGGATATTTTAAATAATCAGGTTGCAGCAGATATTACGGATAAAGAAAAACTGGAATATCTGTTTCGTAATCTGGCAAACCAGGCACTTCATAAGCAAATTGTATCTACTATTTATATCACCGGTAAAGGGTTTGAGGGAAACTGGGCAGATAAAGTCCTGAAAGAACTGTGTATCGGCAGAAGAGTATTTAAAGGGCAGAATCTCTATGTTAAAGGTGCATGCTTTGCTGCAAAGGAATTATCGGGAGAACATAAATTAGATAATATTTTACTTTTAGGGGACGATATGATTTCCAGTACCTTTTATCTGTTAGGGTATTATGATACAAAACAGGCGGAAGCAGTATTAGCGAAAGCAGGTACCCTTTGGTGTGAAGTGGAAGAAAAAATGGATTTGATTCTGGATGACTTACACGAGATTACCATTTACCGGAAAGACATCTTAAAACACGAAACGATACCTTATACCATATCTTTGGACGGGCTGCCGAACCGACCGAATAAAACTACCAGAGTAGAGGTTAGAATAAAATTTTTAAGTAAGAATACTGCAGTTATTTCAATAAAAGATAAGGGGTTTGGAAGTCTCTATCCATCTACTAACCGGATATGGGAAAAAGAAATCGTATATTAAGAGTTTCAGGAGGGGTTTATGGGAAAATTGATTTTATGTAACGGTAAACTGGCAGAGCAGCCTTATCATGTTAAACTTACGGATACATATCTCTATTCCATTGAGGAATTATGTTATTACATATATAATAACATTGAAGTTATTACGGAGGACTTCTTCAATGATACTTTAATTAATTGGATTCGTATGGTACTAAAGCTTGTTCAGGGGGCAGACAAGCTATCGAAGTTACTGGAGTCCAAGGCTGGACTAAAGGATTATGTGGTATGTGTTTTATGCAGTGCTGATTATTATACGGAGACAGAGATTAAACAGCTGTTGGTTATTATGGATGAATGGGGAAATTTAACACCCATAGAACGAAGAAAGAAAAAAGCAGATAATTACATTAAATACAGGCAATATACGGAAGCCGTTATGGAGTATGAAATGATTTTGAACAGTCCTGAAGCAGCTTCCCTTGATAGTTTGCAGTATGGAGATCTGATACATAATTTGGCATTGGCACAGATTTACACCATTGGTTTGGCTGCGGCAGCTGAAGTGTTTAAGCAGGCTTATGAGCGTAACCATAATAAAGAATCCCTTAAACAGTACCTTTGTACTTTAATATTGAGTAAGCAGGAAGAAAAACTGAATCAGGAAGTCCTGAATTATGGAGTCGGTGAGGAATACCTGGAGAAGATCAAAAATGAGCTGGATGAGTATTATCAGGAAGCAGAGTCCTCCAGTGGTTATGAAGTAATAGAAAGCCTTTTTGAACATAAGAATGCCGGGCAGATTGTTCCTTTTTATCAAATAGCCGGTGAATTAATTAATGGGTGGAAACAGGAATTCCGGAGGGAAAACTCATAAACAGGAGAGAAATTTAAATGGGCATTATAAAAAGATTATTTACCGTAAAAAATAAAAAAAAGGAATCGCCTGTAAAACAAAACAAAAAGCAGGAATCTGACGGTTTTATTAATACAATGGAAGATGAAATTAATAAAAGTACGGATAAATCAGAAAACAAAGAAACTGAATTTAAACCGAATACAGACAGTGGTGATTTTATCGCTGATAACTGTGATCAGATTATCGAGAGCTCGAAGCAATTAGAAGAGTTAAAGGTAGAATACCAGGCGGTAACGTCCTATCTGACCGATATCCAGAAGCTGGAGCAAATTCCGCCTGATGAACGGGAATACTTAAATGATACGGCCAGGAAAATAATCACATTCACGAGAGAAAGGGCTAAATATCAGAACAATACAAGAAAAATAACCGATACTCAATTTAAGCATATTGCCAAATATGAGGATGTTCTACCCAAAGAATTGATAAAGATGAAAAACAATGAAGCATATAACAATACCATCAAAACAGATATGAAATATCTGGAGGGGGAAAAAGGTGCTCTGCAATACCAGAAAGAAGAAATATTAAGTAAGCATACGTATTTGAAAAATATAGCTGCAGTTACCTGTATACTGGTGATTTCCCTGTTTTTACTCTTTATCATCCTGCAGAACGTTACCAAGGCAAATATGCAGATTCCATTTCTTATGACTATAATTATGGCACTTGTTTCAGCGGTTTACATCTTTATCAACTCCGGTATAAACAGAAATGACATGAAATTAACGGAGCGTAAGTTGAATAAAGCAATAAACCTGTTAAATAAGGTAAAAATTAAATTTATTAACAATACCAACGAACTGGAGTACTCTTACCAGAAATACATGGTTAACAGTTATGCGGAGCTTTGGTTTTTGTGGGAACAGTATCTGAAGGCAAAGGAAGAAGAAAAAGCATACGAGAAAAATACCAAACAGTTGGAGTTTTATAACAGAGAGCTGGTAAAGGAATTAAGAAGTTATGATTTAAAAGATCCGGACATCTGGGTATACCAGGCAGCAGCTGTCCTTGACAGCAAAGAAATGGTAGAGGTTCGCCACCGTCTGAATGTACGGAGGCAAAAGCTAAGAGAGAGAATTGAATATAATAATATATTAAAAGAAAAAAGTATTGAAGATATCACGGAATTTATAAATCAAAGACCGGAAAACCGGGAAGAAGTTACAAGGAAACTAAAGGATTATGGTATCTATCTATAATAGACTAAAAACTACTTGACAGATGCGTATTCATTTCTTATTATTATAGTTATGTAAAACTTACAGTTAAATAGAATGGAAAATGTAAGGATGGAGAGGATTAGATAAATAATCTTACCAGAGAGGATAACTCAAAGGCTGAAAGGTTATCTTAAAGAGAATTTATTGAAGGTAGCTCCGGAACAGTATTTCTGAAAGTAAGTAGGAAATAACGGGAGGTCCCGTTATAGACCCGTGCCAGGTTTTAGCCCCGGCACTTAAGGCGGCTTTTATTGAACTGAATAGCCGTAAATAAAGGTGGTACCGCGGTTCTTCGTCCTTTAAGACGAAGGACTTTTTTTATTTTTTAGGTAATTGCTTCCTATCGGTAAGATAAAAAGTTTCCGGTTATCAATCAAAGAATAAAGGAGAAATACAATGGAGAAAGAATTAGCAAAAAATTATAATCCCCAGGAGATTGAGGGAAGATTATATGCAAAATGGCTGAATAAGAAATATTTTCATGCCGAAGCAGATAAAAAGAAAAAACCATTTACAATAGTAATTCCCCCGCCGAATATTACCGGACAGTTACACATGGGACATGCTTTGGATAATACCATGCAGGATATTCTCATACGATTTAAGAGAATGCAGGGATATAATGCCTTATGGCAGCCGGGAACAGACCATGCAAGTATTGCGACAGAAGTAAAGATTATCGAACAGTTAAAGAAAGAAGGCATCGATAAAGAAACCCTTGGCAGGGAAGGGTTCCTTAAAAGGGCCTGGGAATGGAAAGACGAATACGGCGGCAGAATTATCAGTCAGTTAAAGAAATTAGGCTCTTCCTGTGACTGGGACAGAGAACGATTTACCATGGATGAGGGCTGTTCTAAGGCCGTAACCGAAGTTTTTATCCGTTTGTATGAAAAAGGATATATTTATAAAGGTTCCAGAATCATCAATTGGTGTCCGGTATGTCAGACAAGTATTTCCGATGCGGAAGTTGAACATGAGGAACAGGCCGGACATTTTTGGCATATAAAGTATCCTATCGTCGGCAGCGATAAATTTGTAGAAGTTGCAACGACCAGACCGGAGACCATGCTGGGAGACTCAGCTGTTGCCGTTCATCCCGATGATGAAAGATATAAGGATTTAATCGGTAAAATGGTAAAACTTCCGTTAGTTAATAAAGAAATTCCTATTATAGCAGATGCTTACGTAGATAAAGAGTTTGGTACCGGTGTTGTTAAAATTACACCCGCTCATGACCCCAATGACTTTGAAGTAGGAAAACGACATAACCTTCCTGAAATCAATGTTATGAATGATGATGCAACCATTAATCAGAACGGCGGTAAATATGAGGGAATGGACCGTTATGAAGCCAGAAAGCTTATGGTTAAAGAGCTGGAGGAAATGGGATTATTAGTGAAAGTGGAAGATCATGTCCATAACGTTGGTACCCATGACAGATGTAAGACTACGGTTGAGCCTCTTATTAAACAGCAGTGGTTCGTTAAGATGGACGAGTTGATTAAACCGGCAGTTGAAGCTGTTAAAAAGGGTGACGTGCAGTTCGTACCGGAACGTTTTGACAAGATTTATTTTAATTGGACGGATAATATCAGAGATTGGTGTATATCCAGGCAGTTATGGTGGGGCCACCGGATTCCTGCTTATTACTGCGAGAAGTGCGGTGAAGTAGTTGTATCGAAAGATACTCCGGATAAATGCCCGAAATGCGGCCACACACATTTGAAACAGGATGAGGATACTTTGGATACCTGGTTCAGTTCAGCCCTTTGGCCGTTTTCCACTCTTGGATGGCCGGAAGAAACGGAAGATTTAAAATATTTCTATCCTACTGACGTATTGGTAACCGGATATGATATTATTTTCTTCTGGGTTATCCGTATGGTATTTTCCGGTTTCGAATATACCGGCAAAGCTCCGTTTAGTAAAGTTTTAATTCATGGTCTGGTAAGAGACTCCCAGGGTCGTAAGATGAGTAAATCCCTTGGTAATGGTATTGATCCGTTGGAAATCATTGATAAATACGGTGCAGACGCCTTAAGATTAACATTAATTACAGGGAATGCTCCCGGTAACGATATGCGTTTTTACTGGGAAAGAGTAGAAGCAAGCCGTAATTTTGCCAATAAAGTATGGAATGCCTCCAGATTTATCATGATGAACCTGGAGAAAGCTCAGACGGGTGATTCGATTGATCCTAAAACCTTAACCGATGCGGATAAATGGATACTGTCCAAAGCCAATACCCTGGTTAAAGATGTTACGGATAATATGGATAATTTTGAATTAGGTATAGCCGTTCAGAAAATCTATGATTTTGTATGGGAAGAATTCTGTGACTGGTATATTGAAATGGTAAAACCAAGATTATACAGTGATACGGATGAAACCAAAGGAAGTGCAATCTGGACTTTGAAACAGGTATTAACCATTTCCTTAAAACTTCTGCATCCATATATGCCTTTTATAACGGAGGAAATCTTCTGTACCTTAAAAGAAATGGAAGGAAAAAATGCAGACGACGAATCCATTATGATTTCGGAATGGCCTGTTTATGAGGAAGAATTTGCTTACCAGACAGAAGAGGAAGCTGTTGAAATCATTAAAGCTGCGGTAAAGGGAATAAGAAATGTACGTACCGACATGAATGTTCCGCCAAGCAGGAAAGCTTCTGTCATTGTTGTATCTGAAAATGAAAGAGTCAGAATTATATTTGATAACAGTAAAGTATTTTTTGCTACGTTAGGTTATGCAGCCGAAGTGACAATTCAGAAAGATAAAACTGGTATCCCGGCAGATTCCGTAGCTGCGGTTATTCCGGAAGCATCCATTTACATGCCGTTTGCAGACCTGGTAGATGTGGAGAAAGAAATCGAACGGCTTACCAAAGAAAAAGTCAGATTAGAAGGCGAATTACAGAGAGTAAAGGGTATGCTGAGTAACGAGAAATTCGTAAGTAAGGCTCCGGAAGCAAAAATCACAGAAGAAAAGGATAAATTAGAGAAATATACCAATATGATGGCTCAGGTAATGGAACGTTTACAACATCTTAGCAAATAAGTTTAGGTATTGCGAAACTATATTGTTAAAGGAGATGTAATAAACATGGAATGCCCTATTATCAGAGAAGACATTGATGAGAACGAATGTCTTGCTGTAAGAAAAGAAGCTATAAAGACCACGAAAGAAAAACCGGTCCTGCACAGTAAATATCGCAAAATTGTCGGCTGGAAAGCAATCTGTAAGAGTTGTAAAAATTATAAAAATTGGTAATAATAGGGTACTGTGTCGAAGGGAATCGAACTGTTTTTCTTGCATAAAAAATTAGTAATATTATAATGGAAGTAGTAATTCTATGGTTTTTAACTCACAAGGGGCTTTTGCCCCTTGCTTAACATTAGCCGGAAACTTTAGTTTTAGATTCCTGATCTCTAGGGCATTATTGTTTTTATGAATACAGGGTAAATATTAACTTGATTTTTATTCCTAAACTGGTTATGATGTATATGTCCAGAGAAATAGTATACCTATAGTAGAGTAAGATTATCGTAATTACCGGCCGCGCAGACGCGAGTATGTGCCAGGGTACATTCTTTCATCTTAATGTTAGAAAAGAGGTTAATATGATTAATTTCGATGAAGAAATAGCTAAATTTCAACCAAGCCTTGAAGTAGATCAGGCAGAAGATGTTATTAATAATAATGATTTATCAGATATTACTGATATTATAAAAACCATGCTTAAAGATTTAAAGGATAAATAATAGGGATTATCGTTGAGATTGCCTCGTGAAAAACTTGCGGGCCAAAAGCCTTTAATACGAGGCTGGAAAAGAATAGCAAAAGCTGTTATTCTTCACAATTTATGCTGGGAAGCATTGGTGTTAGTGTGAGCATAGAAAAAACGGTTAGGTGGAGATGAATATGATTTGTCCGGTGTGTGGCAGCGATGTAGCAGCGAAAAGAAATCGCTGTGAAAGATGCGGTGAGGATTTAACAATATATAGAAAAATATACTTGTTATCCAATAAATATTATAATGAAGGTCTGGAGAAAGCAAAAGTCAGGGACTTATCCGGTGCCATATTAGTTTTAAAAAAGAGCTTAGAGTTAAATAAAAGAAATACGAACGCCAGGAATTTATTGGGATTGATATATTATGAGGTTGGAGAGACCGTTTCTGCGCTTAGTGAATGGGTTATCAGCAAGCATTTCCAACCCAAGGATAATGATGCAGATGAATACATGGAATCCCTTCAGTCCAACCCAACGAAACTGGATACCTTAAATCAAACAATCAAGAGGTATAATTCGGCATTATCATCAGCAAAACAAGGGAGCGATGATCTTGCAATTATTCAATTAAAAAAGGTAACGAGTTTAAATCCCCATTTTGTAAAAGCATTGCAGTTATTGGCACTTCTTTATATGAAAAACGGGGAAACGGACAAAGCAGTAAAATGTCTGATTAAAGCAAATAAAATTGATGTATCCAATACAACAACATTAAGATATTTACATGAATTAGGTGAGATGTCAGCGACCATCAGGGATGATGGTAAAACCGCGGAGAAAGAAAATGTCCGTAAAATTCAAGAACCGGCTGTATTCCCCCAGTCTACTTATAAAGAAGATAAACCCAATGTTTGGGTATTCGTAAATTTAATTTTAGGTATTGCAATCGGTATTTTAGGTGTTTTCTTTTTAATCGTACCAACAGTGGAAAATAGCTATAAAAACAAACTGAAAAATCAGGAAGTAGAATTTAGTGCAGAATTAAATAAAAATTCCCAGAGTGTGTCTTCCCTGGAAAATAAAAATGCTGATTTACAGCAGCAAGTAAAAGATTTACAGGCACAAATTGATGGTTTTGAAGTAGTTGAATATGATGATACCATATATAATGATTTATTTAAAGCAGCTAAATTATTTATGGATGACTTATCTGACGGCAGTCCAGGTGATGTAGATTATGTAAAAATTGCCAATACATTAGTTAAAGTTAAACCGGATAAATTAGAAAAACAGGAAGCAAAAGATTTATATAACGAGATAAAAGATGCTACTTATGTAGAAGCTTCCAAAGAACTGTATGATAAAGGTCACGATGATCAATATTCCAATAGAAAATATGATGAAGCGCTTGAAACCCTTATAAGAGCTTATGAATTTGATCCCAATAATGTGGATGCTGTTTATTTTATAGGTCGTTCTTATCATCAATTAAGCGATTACGATAATGCAAAGAAATATTATAACATAATACTGGATCAATTCCCGGATTCCGGACGTGCGGCAGAAGCACAGGGGAAATTAGCGGATATTGAATAAAACGATACAAACGATAAAATGACAGTAAAGAAAGACAATTCTAGTGATATTTCATTAGAGATGTCTTTTTTTATAGAGTGAACAGTAAATATATGATAAAATATGTAATATAATGTAAAAACATGAAAATTTGAGAAACAAGGTTTGGTGTATATGTTGAAAAACCGAAAGACTGTTTTTTCAACTGCGGATTAACGAATATCCAATCAAAGATTGGATATTCAGGAAAGAGGTATATGTTGAAAAACCGAAAGACTGTTTTTTCAACTACGGATTAACGAATATCCAATCAAAGATTGGATATTCAGGAAAGAGGTATATATGGACAAGCAGGAAAAGAAATCAATGAATACTACGGTTATGCAGCTGCGGGAGGGGGTGAAGGCAGATTTTGAGGTAATTAACAATTGCCTGGTTATAAAGTTACTAGAAGAATTAGATCATCATAATGCGATTTCCATACGGGAACAATCGGACAAGCTGATTACAGGCAAAAATATAAAGGATATCATATTTGATTTTACCGGATCAGAATTTATGGATAGTTCAGGCATTGGAGTTATAATGGGCCGTTATAAAAAGATTATATTTACAGGGGGAAAAGTAGCGGTAACAGGAGTAAATCAGAGTGTAGACAGAATCTTTCGTTTATCCGGATTATATAAAATCATTCATAAATTCGAAACAATAGAAGATGCGGTAAATAAATTTAACCATAATTAAGATTAAATGAACGCGATAGACTTAAAGTCTTATTGGGAGGACGTTCTGAGCAGGAGGATAAGTATGGATTATACTAACGAAATGTTATTGGAGATTGATAGTCAATCAAGAAATGAAAGTTTCGCAAGAATGGTAGTGGCAGGATTTGTGGCGCAATTGGACCCGACCATTGAAGAAATTGCGGATATTAAAACCGCAGTTTCAGAAGCAGTAACCAATGCAATTATTCATGGTTACAATAATGGCGACGGCAGAGTCAAAATTTACTGCAAGATATGTAATCATGAAGTCTTAATTGAAGTACATGATTTTGGAAAAGGAATTGAAGACATTGAAAAGGCTATGGAGCCCTTGTATACAACCAGACCGGAATTGGAGCGCTCCGGCATGGGATTTTCATTTATGGAAGCATTTATGGATGATCTGGAAGTAGAATCAAAATTAGGTGAAGGCACCGTAGTTAAGATGAAAAAGCTTATTCATTAAATTTTATTTAAATTGAATGCTCCTACAGGATAAGGAACCGATGAAAGGTTGGATAAAACTTATCCTGATATCTCAAATCATCTAAGAAGGGAGTGAAACAGTGGATACTATAGAATTGATTCGACGGTCACAGCAGGGAGATAAAGAAGCAAGAGATAAAGTTATAACAGATAATATAGGATTAGTATGGAGTATTGTCCGCAGATTTATGTGCCGCGGACATGAGCCGGAAGATTTATTTCAAATTGGCAGTATTGGTCTGATTAAAGCGATTGATAAATTTGATATGTCTTACGATGTAAAATTCTCCACCTATGCTGTTCCAATGATCATGGGAGAAATAAAGCGATTCTTAAGGGATGACGGTGTAATTAAAGTAAGCCGGTCTATGAAAGAAACAGCGGGTAAAATTCGTATTACGAGAGAAAAATTAAGCAATTTATACGGCAGGGAACCAACCTTGGAAGAAATCAGCGCCGAGTTGAATCTTGCCAAAGAAGAAGTAGTAATGGCTCTGGAATCAGGAGCTGAAGTAGAATCTTTATATAAAACCATTTATCAGGGTGACGGTAACGCAATTTATTTAATCGATAAACTGGAACAAACAAATGATGAAAATGAAAATATGATTGACAAGCTTGCTCTAAGAGAAACCATAGCATCTTTAGATGAAAAAGATCAGGAATTAATCAGGCTTCGATACTTTATGAATAGAACCCAGACAGATATAGCTAAGGAATTAGGAATATCACAGGTACAAGTTTCCCGTCTTGAAAAGAAAATTTTATTAAAAATGCGGGAAAAGATGATGTAAATATTCCCAGTATATAAAAGCTATAGATTCAAATAATATTAGACAAAGAAAAGTAATTTAGTAATGTATAGTAAATTAAAAAAATAGTAATAAGAAAAATTAAGAAAAGCATCGGTATATTATTATACTGATGCTTTTCTTATCTTATAGAAAAAGAGGTGATAGTATGATTTATAAGCGGCGTCTGTATATAGTTGCTATTGTTTTAGCAGTATTTTTTGCAACGGTGATGTTTGCATTTATAGCTCAAAAAGATCAAACGGATGACTTTAAAGGGACTCTGGTGAGAGGTTACACCTGGGAGGCGGTTATCTGATATGAATGATAGTTGCTTGTATATAAAAATAGATAAAAACACTATGGTTACTAATAAAACCATTTACTTAAAAGACATTGCCAAACTTTACAGTCACGATAGTAAGATGGTAAATGATTTAAAAAGTCAAATAGTTTTTGAAACCCAGGCTACGAAGAAAACGAACTATATATTCTCTATCTTAAAATTAATTGAATTAATTAATAAAATATATCCGGATGTGCAAATAATAAACCTGGGTGAATCTGATTTTATAATTCATTACGATCCGCCGAAAAAGTTGCCCAAAATATTTGATTATTTAAAAGTATTTATGGTATCACTTATGGTGTTTTTCGGAGCAGCTTTTACCATAATGACATTTAATGAAGATGCAAATGTTAAGGAAGTATTTGCTGCGATATACAAATTAGTAACAGGAAGCGAAAAAGGCGGCGGAATACTGGAAATCTCCTATGCAGTTGGTCTTCCATTGGGGATTATTGTATTTTTTAATCATTTCTCCAAATTAAAATTAGGTAATGATCCTACTCCCATGCAGGTCCAAATGCGATTATATGAAGAAAATCTGGATACGACTTTAATCGAAAATGCTAACAGGGAGGGCAAAACCATAGATGTTTTATAAGTATGGTCTATTGATTTTTATTGGAGTTACAGCAGGTATCATCGTTGCAGCAGGTATTTTTACATTTATAACTCTTATCGGTGTTTTAACAAGATTAGCTGTTCGGACAAATACGGCGAATCGAATCAATCTATATGAGGATCTTGTTGTATTAGGAGCAGGAATTGGCAATGTTGTATTATTATTTAAAATTAATATTCCTTTCGGTATGGTCGGATTAATTATGTTTGGACTGTTTTCAGGGGGTTTTGTGGGATGCCTTGCTGTGGCTTTAGAGGAAGTGCTCCAAGTGTTCCCGGTATTGACTTACCGAATCAAATTAAAATTTGGAATTCCTATTATAGTTTTAAGTTTAGCAATTGGAAAAGGACTCGGTTCGTTTTATCAACTGTTTTTTAGTGATTAGTACGAATAGTCTCGCAGGGAACATGCGAGCTATTAAAAGAATAGCAAAAGACGGTATTCTTCACGATTTATGCCCAAAGAGCATGGGCAGCAAGTGCGAAAGAAAAATATAATAACTGAAAGGAATGCCACATATTGATTCTTTTACACTTTTTTGTAGCAGTAACACATCTGTAAGCAGATATGTTATGCAATGGGTATTAATATAAAAAAATAAGGAGTTGAGTGAATATGCCAAATGATAAGAAAAAGGTAACCGCATCAGACGTGGTTATTGAAAGAGACAAAAATAAGAAAGAACAGATGTACAATAAATATGTAAAAGATATGACACCAAAACATAATATATTTGCAAATATATGCAAAGCTTTTCTTGTGGGAGGTATCATATGTACAATCGGTCAGGGATTAACCAATTTATATAAGTCATGGGGGCAGGAGAAGAATTAGCGGCTTCTTATACTTCGTTAACATTGGTATTTGTTGCGGTTTTACTTACAGGGCTGAATATTTATCCTAAACTGGCAAAATATGCCGGTGCGGGAAGTGTAGTGCCAATAACCGGATTTGCGAATTCCGTTGCGGCGCCGGCTGTGGAATATAAGAAAGAAGGCCAGGTATTTGGTATTGGATGTAAAATATTTACAATTGCGGGACCGGTTATCTTATACGGCATTTTTTCCTCCTGGGTACTTGGTGTAATTTATTATATTCTAATGGAATTAGGTGTAGTTTAGGAGGTTAGTGTGAAAGAAAATATAATTAGGTAATTGCGAAACTATGTAGTTTTTAGAATATACCATACAATTGATACGAATTTTATAGCTTCAGTTGCCCTCCGGGCAAGATTCAGCTCTAAAATTGTATTAATTGCATGGTATATAAATACAATATTGGAGTTTCGCAATTACTTAAGAAAATATAATAAAAGAAAGGAATGCCACATATAGTTCTTTCACACTTTTTATTTGTGGCAGTAACATATCTGTAAGCAGATATGTTATGCAATGGGTATAAATATGGCAGAACAAAATGATAATAAAGTAACTAAAATAGTAGGTAAACAAAGTATCTTATTTGCTAATGCACCTTATATCCTTTCCGGATCATCCATTGCAGGTAAAAAAGAGGGAGATGGGCCGCTAGGAAGCTTTTTTGATCAAATTGAAGAAGACCCTATGTGCGGTGGAACTACCTGGGAGGATGCAGAAAGCCGTTTCATGAAGAGGGCTGCGGAGCTTGCTATTGAAAAAGCAGGATTAAAGAGTGAGGATATCAGGTTCTTAGTCGGAGGTGACCTGTTAGGCCAATTAATAGCCACTTCATTTGGTATTGTAGATTTAAATATACCTATCTTTGGTATTTATGGGGCCTGCTCCACCATGGGTGAATCCATGGCACTGGGAGCAATGATTATTGACGGAGGTTATGCGGATAAAGTGGTAGCTTTGACTTCCAGTCATTTTGCCGGTGCAGAAAAGCAATTCCGTTTTCCTTTAGCCTATGGCAATCAAAGACCGTTATCAGCCTCCTGGACAGTAACGGGCAGCGGAGCGGTAGTTATAGGCTCGGAGAAACCGGCTGCTAAAGCAAAACAAAATAGCGCAGATAACGGGTCAATCAGAATCAAAGGAATAACAGTTGGTAAAATAGTAGATTACGGCTTAAAGGACTCTATGAATATGGGTGCCTGTATGGCTCCTGCGGCTTATAATACGATTTCACAGAATTTAAAAGATTTTAATATACTACCCAACTATTATGATAAAATCATTACCGGTGATTTAGGTTATGTAGGTAAAGATATTTTAATTGATTTATTAAAGCAGGATGGATTTGATATAAGTGCAAATCATATGGATTGTGGGATTGAAATTTTTAATAAGGATATACAGGATACACACGCCGGTGGAAGCGGCTGTGCCTGCAGTGCCATAACATTAACAGGATATATTTTTCAAAAACTGAGACGTCACGAGTGGACAAGAGTTTTATTTGTTCCAACAGGAGCATTATTATCACAGGTTAGTTTTAATGAAGGAAATTCCGTACCCGGAATTGCTCATGGAGTTGTTATAGAGGTAAGTTAATTGGATATTTATTACTATTCTATGTAATAAAGCCGGATAGGAGAAGCATATGGATTATTTAAAAGCATTTTTAGTTGGAGGTGCAATCTGCGCCGTTGTACAGATTTTTATGGATAGCACCAAACTTATGCCAGGCAGAATCATGGTTATACTGGTATGTCTGGGGGCAGCGTTAGGAGCCATCGGCGTATATGAACCATTTGCAAAATGGGCAGGAGCAGGAGCCAGTGTACCTCTTAGCGGTTTTGGCAATTTACTATTTAAAGGTATCAAAAAATCGTTAACGGAAGAAGGGTTCATCGGTTTGTTTAAAGGAGGTTTTACCGCTTCGGCAGTAGGAATTTCAGCAGCATTAATTTTTTCCTATATGGCTTCTTGGATATTTAACCCGAAGTTAAAGGACTAATTTTAACTTAGTTATATTTCAAGCATCTTATATACCTTAATTTGATTTTTAATTTAAATGATAAATTTCTAATAACAATTAGGATGTTAACATTAATAATTTTCTGATTAAACCAAAAGCACAAGGTATATAAATGCTTTTAATATAGATGAAACACCAGGAAAAGCCGGTTCCCAAACTATAAGTTAGACAATAACTTATGGTTTTGAAACCGGCTTTTCTTAATTTCCGCGAAAGCAAAGTGAGAATTGGCAAGCTTGCACGTCAGCGCCAGAGTCTGACAAGTCAGACTCTTTCTTATTGACTGTAATCATAATAGAATTCTATATCTGTTTCATCATTGGTCTCAGTACCATCACCTGTGATGGTATCCGTTCCGCCATTATTACCACTACCGTTATTACCATTACCATTATTACCGTTATTGCCGTTGCTGCCATTATTATTACCGTTATTTGCTCCGTTGTCATATGGCGGAGTGGTTGGAGCAATATCGCCGGTATTATTATTACTCGGTGGAAATGGAGTATTAGTAGGTGTATTTTTTGTTTTGGAATTATGTTTGGTACATGTTTTGGTCGGCAAAATATATGGTGTATCTTTTGTCGGACTTTTTTCTTCTTTAATCAGATAAACTTTTTCTTCCAAAGATGATTCAGGACAATACTCTCCTGCAAGTTGTTTGGAATCCTTACATATAGTAACTTTAACATGAATATCGCATTTTTCAGTAGGAACCGTACCTCTTGCGAAATATTCTGTTTTAACAGTGGACCCTCCGATATATTTATCGCATAAACCATCCACTGCCAGTTTTCCGCTCTTAGTACAGATATCTGCTGCTACAATGGAATCCGGTTTGGTAAAAGGTTTGGATTCCAACTTATATTCTTCATGAATCCGCTGCATGACATCACGCCAAATAATTTTTTGATAACTCTTATTGGTTTGAGTTTTGTTATTATCATAACCGGACCATATGGCTGCTGTATAATATGGAGTATATCCGGCAAACCAGAGGTCATTATCATCGGATGTGGTACCTGTTTTACCGGCTATCGGCATGCTGATTTCATTAAAATTAACGGAAGAACCGGTACCTTTTTTAACAACATCCTCCATTGCGCTGGTTAAAAGAAAAGATGTTGATTCCTTCATAACCTGACGGCCGGTAGGTTTGTTTTTCAATAATACCTTATTATCATGATCCAAAATTTTGGTATAAAAGCTTGGTTTTGTATAATAGCCACTGTTTGCAATAGCTGCAAAAGCTGCGGTGAGTTCCAGATTACTTACACCATCTGTAATACCGCCAAGTGCCATAGATAAGTTAATATCGGAATATACTTTTCCGCTATCCGATGTCCTGCTGTCAACTAAGGTGGTAAAACCTAACTTAGTTAAATAATCAAAACCAATCTGGGGGTTACCTGTGCTAATGTTTTTACCGTAACAATATTCATGGAGTTGGTAATTGCCTGCCTTAAGGTAGTGAAACCCTCGTAAGTTTCTCCGTTCCAGTTACTTACATACTTATCTGAATCCGGATATTTAAACGGTGCGTCATCAATAACAGAAGCTAAGGTCATTCCCGCGGAGTCTAAAGCGGGCAGGTAAGTAGATAATACCTTGAAAGTGGAACCTGGCTGTCTCATTGTATTGGTTGCTCTGTTTAAGGTCCTGTTACCGGTTTTTTCACCTCTTCCTCCAACTAAAGCTACGACTTGTCCGTTGTCCTGATCCATGATAACCATGGATGACTGGGGCTGAATAATCAAACTTGTGTTTTCGCCCAGAATAATATCTCCGTCTTCCACCATAGCATCTTTAAATTCTTTTACCCGTTTTTGGGCTTCTTTTTTACTGGTGAAATAGGTTGAGAAAGAAGAATTTTCTTTAAAATAATCTACTAAATCATTCGTATGATAGTGGATCGTGGTCCCGTCTTTCTTTTGAATGGATAAAGCATAAGTCAGTTCCCAAAAAGAATCTTTTCCAACTTCAGGGAAGTAATCTTTGTTGGAATAGACATCATCCACAATACCCTGTATCTTGGAATCCAAGGTTGTATATATACTTAAACCGCCGGTATAAAGAGCATTGCTGGCCTGAGTATAAGTGTAACCTTTTTCCTGCTGTAAATCTTCAATCACCTGTTCGATTAATTCATCAACAAAATAACTATAGTAAGATGTTGTATCTTGTTCTTCATTTATATTTTGAATCCTGGAATACACATCATCATTAACTGCTTCCTGATATTCTTCTTCCGTACATAGCCCTTGATTTTTCATATTCTCAAGAACCTTTGCCCGCCTATCGGAATTATTATCCGGATGGGTAATTGGATTCATATTGGTCGGTGATTGTGCAATTGCGGCTATAACTGCTGCTTCAGATAAAGTTAATTCACCTACGTCTTTATTAAAATATCTTTGCGATGCTGTCTGCACACCATAGGTTCCGGCGCCTAAATTTATATTATTCAGATAGTATTCCAGTATGGATTTTTTATCCAGGCGGTCTTCTAATTGAACAGCCAAATACCACTCTTGAACTTTACGGATAAAACGATCGGTAAAGTTATCCTCCGCACCGCCGTTGAAAACCTGATTTTTAATCAGCTGCTGAGTGAGTGTACTGGCACCCTCATCAAAATTTCCTTTGCTTACGCCAACAAAGAAAGCTCTGAAGATACCTCTTATATCGATACCATTGTGTTCATAAAAACGTTCATCTTCAATACTGATAACACAGTTTTGAAGAACTTTCGGTATTTCATCTATAGTAACATATACACGGTTGGCTTCCGCACCGGCTAAAGTTTCGATTAAATTACCGTCTTTGTCATATATATTGGTAGTGTAACCTGTAGGAATAACATTTATCTGATCTATACTTGGTGCACTGTCAGCAAGTCCTTTTAAAACTCCAAACCCGGCAAATGATCCGATAACAGCCACAAATACAATCCCAATCAAAAAAATTCTAAAAATAGATACCCCGGCTTTAGAGGCAATTTTTCTGGAAGTAGATTTTATCTGCTGTTGTTTTTTTGCAGTTCCTTTTTTGCTAAAGTCCATAATAAACCTCCTTTATCCTAACATTATATCAAATTGTTACTACAAAATAAAGAAAATTTTATATAGGAAGCATTTATGGCTAATTGCATAAGCAGTTTTATATTAGGCAACAAAATGTTGCTAGGTAAAAATGTAGGTAATTGTCATAATATTCACATTTACGAAGATTAAAATGGGAAAATTCACACTATTTTTTACATATCGTGAGAAAAATACGTTCTATGTCGAAAAGTAGAACATTATGCCGAGTTATTCTGCTTTTAATCGTATAATAACAAATATATAATGTAATTAGATTTAAACCTACTGTAAGAAAAGATGCTTTAAATTGTATGGATTATAGGGAGGGGCAATGAAAAAACTTTATTTAGAGGGTACTAAAACGATGATAATGGAAGATAGTAAGGAGGTACAATTAGATTATTATCTGGTAGAAGATTATAAAAGTCGTGGACAAGATATAAGTTTGTATGGAATAAAAATAGTGAAGCACTTGGATGATTGTCTGGAAACAGAATATACGGATCCCATTTCCTATTCAAGGGATATCGTAAAAGAAATGGTACATAAACTATGGTATAATGGGGTTACTTTAGTAACAATGCTTGAAATAGTTGACGATTTAGTTAGCGATTATATATAAGCTTAAAACAAAGCATATTTATTACATAGTAGGTTATAAAAATGGAAGAAATATTACAAAAAGAAGTCTCTCAAGTTTTAAGAGACTTCTTTTTTGGTGTGCGAAAGCAAAGTGAGAATTAGCAAGCTTGCATGTAATAATTCCAACGCGCATGCGACCGGAAGAAACCCGCAAAGCGTGTTTCTTCCGGTTAAAAATAAATAAGAGCAGAATTAGAATATTTCAACTTGTCCGGAAATAGTTGCAAAATAAACCTCACCATCTTCTGTTACCTGAGCTTTCCCGTTAGTAGCCTCAGTAGTTTTCTTAATAAATTCAGTATAGATATCATCAGGTATTAAAATTAATATTTTTACAATATCGGTATATTCGGTATCTAAAATAGTAATGCCTAATTGTGAGATGAGATATTGAATTTTACCAATCCCATTGTAATCTGTTGTTACCGTAATTCTCTGCCCTTTTAATTTCTCAACGATAGTACTGCAGGAAAGTCCTTCCTTAGCAGCACTCTGATAAGCACGTACCAGTCCTCCGGTCCCGAGCAGTGTGCCTCCAAAGTACCTGGTTACCACAATTACGGTATTATGGATTTCTTCACCCAGCAATACGTCCAGTATAGGTCTTCCGGCAGTTTTAGAAGGCTCTCCGTCATCACTGCATCTTTGGATTTCATCCTTTGGCCCGATTACATAGGCATAACAGTTATGTCTTGCATCCCAGTATTTTTTCTTTAATTGTTCTATAAATTCCAAGGCATCATCTTCCGTTAGAACCGGAGCGACATTGGCTATGAATCTGGATTTTTTTTCTGTTATTTCACCGGTACCGCCTGTATATACAGTACGAAAAGGTTTGTTCATCATTTTTCACCTATTTAAATTGATTCAATGTGGGATCATATTCATATTGAATGGATTTTAATTTTTCTACTATCTGTGATTCCTCTATATTTAAATTCAGACATAATTCTGTTAAATTATTATAATAATCTCTTAACTGTGTATTAATGTAACTTAATAAGATAATGGGATCTTGGGGAATTGGCATAGAAACCTCCTGAAAGCATTTGATTTTTTTATTGTATCATAGATTGATAAGAAATCAAGTGTTACAATTTATTGGATTAGTTATTTATAATGACTTATAATGAGGAAGTAGAAAGAAAGGTTGACTGTGATTGTTTTTTTCTATACAATGTAGGAAATGCTTGTAAAGATTAATGGGTAAGGAGGCAGTAACATGGATTTATTTGAATACATGAGGAGTAATAAAATGGAGAAAGATTCTCCTCTGGCTTCGCGATTACGCCCGAAAACCCTGGATGAAGTGGTGGGGCAAAGTCATATAATCGGGAAAGATAAACTGCTATACCGGGCTATAAAGGCCGATAAAATCAGTTCCATTATATTTTACGGTCCGCCAGGAACCGGTAAAACAACCTTGGCAAAAGTAATTGCAGGGACAACCAGTTCTGCTTTCACTCAGATAAATGCTACTTCTGCCGGTAAAAAAGATATGGAAGAGGTAATCGGGCAGGCGAAAGATAATGCAGGTATGTACGGTAAAAAAACCATATTATTTATAGATGAAATTCATCGGTTTAATAAAGGACAGCAGGATTATCTGTTACCTTTCGTGGAAGACGGCACTATTATTTTAATTGGAGCCACCACGGAAAATCCATATTTTGAAGTAAACAGCGCTTTATTATCCCGATCTATTATATTCGAATTAAAACCCTTGGAAAAAGAAGACATAAAAAAACTTCTGAACCGGGCTGTTTATGATGAAGAAAGGGGTATGGGAGGTTATAATGCCGTTATTGATGAAGATGCGCTGGACTTTCTATCCGATATTGCTAACGGAGATGCAAGAGCCGCATTAAATGCCATTGAGTTAGGTATTTTGACTACGGAAAGATCGGAAGACGGAAAGATACACATTACTTTGCCGGTAGCCGGAGAATGTATTCAGAAACGGGTAGTCCGTTATGATAAAACCGGCGATAACCACTATGATACCATATCAGCTTTTATTAAAAGCATGAGAGGATCAGATCCCGATGCGGCGGTTTATTATCTTGCCCGTATGTTATATGCGGGAGAAAGTATTACTTTTATAGCGCGAAGAATTATGATTTGTGCTTCGGAAGATGTATCCAATGCAGATCCCAATGCTCTGGTGGTAGCTACTGCTGCAGCGCAGGCAGTCGAACGTCTTGGTATGCCGGAAGCCAGAATTGTTTTAGCACAGGCTGCGGCATATGTTGCCTGTGCACCGAAAAGCAATTCTTCCGTCATGGCTATAGACGCTGCTTCTGGAGCCGTGCAAAATGAGAAAACAGCAACAATTCCCTCTTATCTAATGGATTCCCATTATAAGGGGCGGCAGAATTGGGACATGGTCTGGGTTATAAATACGCCCATAATTATAAAAACCATTATGTCAATCAGCAGTATCTGCCTGATGAATTAAAGGGCAGGGTATTTTATGAACCTGCGGAACAAGGGTATGAAAAAGTAATAAAAGAACATCTTAAAAGAATCAGGGATGAGGCTGAAGAATAGTAGATGTTTGGTTGGAATAAATGATTAAGCTGCTGCAAAATTATATAATCTTGCAACAGCTTTTATTTCCGAGAAAGCAAAGTAAGAATTAGCAAGCTTGCATGCAATAATTCGAACGCGAAAGCGAACCGGAGAAACTCGCAAAGCGTGTTTCTTCCGGTTTCCGGTTAATTATTATATTTATCCTGTGACCATTTTTTTAATAACTTGTAAACTAATATATAAGCATATATCATAATCGGAATTACTACTGTAGAATATAGACTGGCTTGAAATAAAGCATGTGAATTAGGTGAAGCTGTAAGAGCGGCATATAATGTCAATCCATATAAGGAAACCAGAAAAATCACAACAATAATAGCTAAAATACGCTTGATTTTTTTCATATGGGACTCCTTTCGTAATATTCGTACAAGATTATTATAATAGATATATTTATTTAAATCAACAGAATACTCCCATATCCTATCGTAGCAGATTTAATGCCGATTATTAATATCATATCAGGAACAGGCGGAGCGATTTCTCCTTATGGTTAAGCAACGAAATATCGGCACTACACGAGACATTATAAAAGAACAGAGGTAAAAAATGGAACGAAGAATTGTTAATATTTTAGATTACGGTGCAAAAGCCGGTGCCGGAACAGACTGTACCGTACCGGTACAAAAAGCGATGGAAGAAATTAAGGAAAGAAAGGAACCGGCAACCCTTTTCTTTCCGAATGGAGAGTATCATTTTCATAAAGAATATGCTTTAAAAAGGTTTTATCATACTTCTAATACCAACAGCCTGGAGTATCCCGTTAAAGAGATTGGTTTTTTGATCGAAGATCAGGAAGACCTATGGATAGACGGTGACGGTTCTTTATTTATATTTCATGGAAATATGATGGCTTTGGCAATAGTAAACAGTAATCAAATTAAACTAAATCATTTTTCCTGGGATTTTCCCTGTGCCACAGTATCGGAAATGGAAGTTGAAAGCGTATTTAAAAACCAGGTAACCTATAAGGTACCTTTTTCCCAGACTTATGAAGTGAAAGATTCCGATGTTTTGTGGTATGAAAAGAGCCCCCTGACAGGCGATACTTACTGGAATTTTAAAAACCAGGAGTTTATGGAAGCATTAGTATTATATCAGCCGTGGGATAAAACTGCTATCAGATGCAGGGAGGAAATGTGGCCGTTATCCCATGTTAAGGATGTTACTGAGCTGGAGGACCACAGATTACAGGTTACTTATACGAATAAAGATACGGACTGTTATAAGGCAGGGATGTGTTTTGAAATCTGCCGGAATGCTTACCGGGAAACTGCCGGAGCTTTTATCTGGGAAAGTAAAAAGGTACGGATTGAAGATGTGACGGTACATTATCTTCATAGTTTCGGATGGCTGACACAGATGTGCAATGACGTATCGTTTGTAAAATGCAGGTTTATTCCAAGGGAAAATACCGGCAGAAGGGCTACCGGGTTTGCGGATCTGATACATGTGTCCGGTGCCGGGGGTGAAATCCGAATCGAAGAATGCCGGTTTGGCAATGCCCACGACGATTCCATTAATATACACGGAACTTTTACCAGAGTAAAAGAAATGATGGATAATCATACGCTGCTGTTGGAATACGTACATAACCAACAGGGAGGGTTCCCGCAGTACCACCCGGGAGATAAAGTTATTTTCTATGCAAGAGACACCCTTCAGGGAGTTAACGGAGAGAAAGAATATACGGTGGATAATAGAGGAACGGTTATGTCCGATAGCGGAAGAGTCATGCAGGTCACTTTTATGGAAGAACTGCCGGATTTTTTTAAGGATAAAATCGGTACAGAAGGAAAATACGTGGCTGAAAATGTTACTTATACCCCATCCGTTATTATTAAAAAATGTTATTTTGAAACCATTCCAACCAGAGGTATCTTATGTACCAGCAGGAAGAAAGTAATAATAGAAGAAAATGAATTCCATGGTATGAGTATGCCGTCTGTTTTTATATCCAATGACAGTGAAAACTGGTATGAATCCGGTCCTGTCAGAGATATGGAAATCAGAAATAACATCTTTTTCATATGGAACCCATATGGAACTGAACCGGATGGAAATACGGCTATTAGCATCGATCCGGTTGTAAAAGGCGGGAAGCTTCCCGGAGAAGATTTTCCTATTCACAAAAATATACGGATTCATCATAATCTATTCTATATACAGAATGATAAGGTACTGACAGCAAAAAATGTAGAGAATTTGCTTTTTTATAATAATAAAATTATACGAACAAATGAAAAGGGTGAAATAATAAAAAAGGCACAAAAGCATAAATTATCGTTACTTTCACTAATAGACTGTAAAAAGGTAAAGGTTTATAATAATGAATATGATTGCAATACGGTATATTTACCGGATAATAAAGAATAGATTAAGTAATTAATCAAATTTACGCGAAAGCAAAGTGAGAATATGAAAGCTTGCTTGCAATAGTTCGAACGCGCACGCGAACCGGAGAAACTCGCAAAGCGTGTTTCTTCCGGTTCAATCGTTTCAATTACCGAAAAGGAGAATATCAATGGCAGAACATTTGAAATTATGGTATGACAAGCCTTCCGAAATTTGGGAAGATGCACTACCAATTGGTAATGGCCGCATAGGCGGAATGGTTTATGGAGGAACTGCTCATGAAATCATTAAGCTGAACGAAGATACCCTCTGGTCCGGCTGCCCCAAGGATAAAAACAATCCGGAGGCTTTTAAATATATGGAGCAGGCCCGTAAAGCTGTAATGGAGGGAGATATTGACAAAGCACAGGAATTAACCGACCGGCATATGCTGGGTCATTGGACCGAATCTTATCTACCTTTTGGTAATCTGTATCTGGATTTTGAACTCCCGGGTGAAGTTCTGCAATACCGCAGGGAATTAGATTTAAAATCGGCTTTGGCGGCAACACAATTTTGCTGCGGAGAAACTGTTTATAAACGGGAGGTTTTTGTAAGCAAACCGGCTGAGGTAATGGTAATTCATCTTGCAGCATCTGTTAAAAATCAATTGAATGTCACTATTTCGGCTGACAGCCTGCTGAAACATTTGGTACATGATAAAGATTATAACCTGATTCTTTCAGGTAAAGCACCCTTTGACTGTATGCCCAGCTATTATCAGGTGGAGGATCCTATTCTTTACGATGATGAATCCTGTACGGAAACTTTCGAGGGATGTATTCATATACAATATACAGATGGCCAGATAAGCCTGATTGATCGGAAGCTTTCTATAAAAAATGCCGCGGAAGCTGTTGTACTGGTATCTTTAGCAACCAGTTTTACCTCTTATAATCAGATACCGGATGGGAATCCGGCAGAAAAGAATAGGGAATACCTAAAGAAGCTGGAAGGAAAAACTTATCAGGAATTGCTTACAGACCATAGAAAGGATTACAATTCCTTATTTAACAGAATGGAACTTAACCTGGGAGAGGGCAGGGATGATATTCCAACGGATAAACGAATTCTGGAGTTCAGTAAAGGAACCTTAGATAAAGGCTTATACGAATTATTTTTCCAGTTTAACCGGTATCTGTTAATAGCAGGTTCACGTCCGGGAACGCAGGCAGCGAACCTACAGGGAATCTGGAATCAGGAGCTTCGTGCTCCCTGGAGCAGTAATTATACCATTAATATCAACACCCAGATGAATTACTGGCTGTCGGAAACCTGTAATCTGTCCGAATGTACGGAACCGTTAATTGATTTCATTAAACATCTGTCCGAAAACGGTGAAAAGACAGCAAAACTACATCATAACTGCAGCGGATGGGTTTCCCATCATAATTCGGATATCTGGGCTCATACGGCACCCGTCGGACCAAGAACCCCGGAAGAAGCGGATTGCACGGGTTACTCTTATTGGCCTATGTCTTCGGGATGGCTGTGCCGGCACCTTTGGGAACATTATCTGTTTACCGGTGATATAAGCTTCCTGAAAGAGACAGCCCTGCCCATTCTGTTAAAAGCCTGCCGTTTCTACCTTGATTTTCTTACGGAAGATGCGGACGGACACCTTGTAACGGGATTATCCATCTCACCGGAAAATTCTTATAAAAAAGACGGTAATGTATATCATCTGGATAAAATGCCGGCAATGGATATCGGAATTTTAAGAGAACTGTTTACGACTACCTTACAGGCAGTTAAAAGAGCAGAATTAAAAAATAACATAGCAGATGAGATAAGTGAAGCCCTGGATAAATTGGCGTATTACCGGATTGGTTCCGGCGGACAGCTTTTGGAATACAGTAGAGAGTATGAAGAAGTGGAAGTAGACCACCGTCATTCCTCCCATTTATATTGCCTGTATCCTTCTCAGGAAATATCCCCTGTTAAGACTCCTGAGCTTGCTAAAGCCTGCAGGGTATCCCTCATTAATCGCGGTTCTGTGGGCACCGGCTGGGGACAGGCATGGAAAATATGTCTTTGGGCTAGATTATTAGAGGGTGACAGATGTCTTACCATGTTAAAAATGATTATGCGTCCTGCGGGTACTTCCGATTATAATTTTTCAGATGGTTCCGGAATTTATAAAAATATGTTTGATGCCCATCCGCCTTTTCAGATCGACGGTAATTTCGGTGCCGCAGCAGGAATAGCAGAGATGTTCGTGCAGAGCGAACCGGGCAGTATAAGTCTTTTACCTGCGCTGCCGGCGGAATTTAGCGACGGTTACATAAAGGGATTAAAGTGCCGCGGTAATATTACAATAGATATCTGGTTTAAAAATCATGAACTGGAGTATGCCCTGTTAAGTTCAGAACAGGAACAGACAGTGGATGTAATGCTACAGAAGAAAAAGCAGACGGTAAGATTAGATTCCAATACTCCCGTAAAAATATGCTTTTCCAAATAATATAAAATAGGGTAAAGGGCTTAAGTTAAACAGATCCGCAGTTATAAAAAATAATTAGTCTGCTACCTGTCAAAAATAATTAGTCTGTTACCTTGACAATGTAATTATGTAATGATAAAATTAGAAAAAATTTTAAAAGCTGTGAAAAGGAATAGTACATGTTAATTGGATTTCAGAGAGAAGATGGCCGGTGCGAATCTTTATGATATTGACATAGAAGGCGCCTTAGAGCTGTGGGTTGAAAGGATAAGATCCGAGTAGATACCAACGGAATTCCACCGTTATCATAAGGAAGCGGCATGATTAAAAAGTGCTGTAATTAGAGTGCAGGATATCCTGAATTTAGGTGGCACCACGGACTGAATCTAGACTTTTATTAAAAAAAGTTAGTGCATATAAGTTCGCCCTAAGCAATTAGCTTAGGGCGGACTTTTTTATTTCCGCGAAAGCAAAGTGAGAATTAGCAAGCTTGCTTGCAATAATTCCAACGCGCACGCGAACCGAAGAAACTCGCAAAGCGTGTTTCTTCCAGTTGGAAATTCCTACATTTTGCCTTTACCGGGAAAGAAAGCTAAAGTGGGATTGTCCGCTTTACATATAAATTTTAGGAGGTATTAGCTATGAAAAAACTAACAATGGAAGAATTAACGGCATTTTGTAATCAGTACGGTTTTATTTTTCAAGGAAGTGAAATATACGGAGGACTGGCGAATACCTGGGATTATGGTCCTTTGGGAACAAGGTTAAAAAATAATATAAAAGATGCCTGGAGGTATTACTTTATCCAAAAAAGAGACAACAGTTATGAAATTGATTCGGATATACTGATGAATCCTACGGTCTGGGAAGCCAGCGGGCATTTATCAAGCTTTACAGATCCGTTATTGGACTGCAAAGAATGTAAAACCAGGCACCGTGCGGACAATCTGATCAATGATTATAGTTTGGAAGCAAATGCAGATGCCATGACCCAGGAAGAAATGTTTCGGTATATCTTAGAAAATAAGGTGCCCTGTCCGAAATGCGGAAAATCAAATTTTACGGATATCAGACAATTTAATCTGATGTTTGCAACACAGCGGGGAGTGACCCGGAACAGTGCCAGTATGATTTATTTAAGGCCGGAAAATGCGCAGGGAGAGTATGTTAATTTCCTTAATGTCCTAAGAACCATGAGAACTAAATTGCCTTTTAGTATAGGTCAGATAGGAAAAGCATTCCGAAATGAAATAACCCCCGGTAATTTTACATTCCGAACCATAGAATTTGAGCAGATGGAATTTCAGACATTCTGTAAAAACGGAACGGATGAAGAACAGTACGAGTATTTTAAAGATTATGGTATCTCATTTTTTGAATTTTTAGGTCTTTCCAAAGAACATTTAAGGTTTCATAACCACGAAAAGTTAGCACATTATGCAAAGGCAGCCTGTGATATCGAATATTTATTTCCTTTTGGCTGGGGTGAGATAAACGGTACTCACAACAGGACTGACTTTGATTTATCCAGGCATCAGAAATATTCCGGAAAGAGTATGGAATATTTTGATGACCAAACGAATGAAAGATATATTCCCTACATTGTGGAATCTACTTACGGATTGGATCGTATTGTTTTAGCTGTTTTATTCGAAGCTCTGGTAGAGGAGGAACTTGATGCCAAAGAAACCAGGCAGGTTTTAAAAATTAATCCAACACTTGCTCCGGTTAAGATAAATGTATTACCATTAATTAAAAAACGCCATAGTGAAAAAGCATTTGAAATTTATAAAGATTTGCAGAAACACTTTATGGTTTCCTATGATGATGCCGGAAATATCGGTAAACGCTACCGAAGAGGAGATGTAATCGGAACCCCCTTCGCAGTTACGGTTGACGATAATACCCTTTTAAAGAATACGGTCACATTGCGGGACAGGGATACCATGGAACAGATTACAATTAATATCCATGAATTAACAGATTATGTGGAAAATGTATTAGAGTTTAAATAAGATTAAAATTAAAAAGGTCTAATGCCTAAATAGTTGGAACTTTGAAATTTACTTCAGGAAAAATGGAGAAACAGCCGATAAATTATTATATTATAATGTTGGGATGGAGTATTTGATATGAAAATGAATAACAAAATATTATTTTGGTTTGTCCTATGTATACTTTTAATAACATTATCAGCACCGAAAAAGATTATTGCAGCAGCCGCAATAAATAACGGTGGAGATAAAACTTATACCGTAACATTTAATCCGAGGGGCGGAACTGCTTCTTTAAATTCAATGGAAGTTACTTACGGGGATACCTATGGCAGTCTGCCGACAGTAACCAGAGATCATTATACTTTCTTAGGCTGGTATACTTACGCTTATGGAGGAATTAAAATAACAAAAGACAGTGCTGTAAAAATACATGGTCCCCACACCTTATATGCCCATTGGAGCGGGAAGAAATATAGTATTTCTCTGGATGCAAACGGAGGTAAAGTTAATAAGGAGACTGTTTCCGTTTATTATGGTACAAAGTACAGTAGTCAATTACCTGAACCTGCAAGAGCAAATTATGTATTTGACGGCTGGTATACAGCAAAAACAGGCGGGAATAAAATAACTTCCGAAACTGTCTACGATGAAAATTCAAAGAAGAAATTATATGCCCACTGGGTAGAAAAGAAATTAGAAATAACTTTTATTGCCTACAATGGGGAACAGTATGAGAAGGAAGTTACCTGCGGTAAAAAATATGGGAAATTACCAGCACCGAAACGGAATGGATACAAATTCGCAGGATGGTATAACTGGGATAACTATACGAAAGCCGATGGTGAACCAGTTATGGACAGTGATATAGTAAATGAATGGGATTCTTTGAAATTGTTTGCAAGATGGTATTAATAAAATTGCTGATGCCTTAGTATGTTTTAGTATTTACTTCATCCTGTGCTATATAGTGACCCAAGAGGGAATTTATGGGTATTTCAAATCCATCTGGTACCGTCTTTTGATATTAAAATTGCGTATGTGAGGACTTAATATTGTAATTAGATTGTGATTTATTTACTTTTGTACTTATGATCATTGCGCTGCTTACCTATTTGGTAAATCAATACAGAGGATATTTTTGTGGTTGAGAAAATGAAGAAGATTGCAAACTTGTTTTAGTATGGGAACCACCACAGGATTGTGTAAAAAAATATGGTTGTTTTATTGTATTGCTATTAGTGAAAATAACAAAGATAAGATAAAATTCGATCAACTAGGAAGCGAGCAGCAAAAAAAGGGTATTTGCAGAAATTACTTAATAACGCAAGCGTATGACCATGAGGTATTTGGATAATGAGGTATATTATACTTGAGATTTTGTCAACTATGATATAAAGTACTATAACTCATTTATCAAGGTATGGTAACAAGATAATTTAAATAGTGCTCGTTCCAATCTCTAAAAAAATAAAAACTTGCTTATAAGTTGCGTATAAAGAAAATTTATGATAGAATAATCTTTGTGCCATTCGTCTTCAGAACTTTGAGAACCCTTGATTTATAAGGCTTTCATAAAAATATTTCCAACATGAAACCTTTGCCATGGGGGAAAACAAGTCACTTAATATTAAAAAGCAAACAACCCACTACGCCTTTGCAGTGAGTTGTTTGCTAAAAAGGGGAGGATAAGTATTTAACTTTTCTTTGGTGTTGGCTGCGCATTGTTAGTGCGCAAAGCGTGTATCCTATTGTTGGAGGGGGATCCAACGTCTGCATAAGATTACGCTCATTGTGCAATCTAATTAATATTGCAATAGATTGTTCACCTTCGTGTGTTCTATTGTTATCACAAGTCGCCTGTATTTTGCAGACGGCATTGTTTATTAAATTAGATTAACTATAGTATGATACGGATTTGGGTGTATTATACATAAATTTAAAAAATTTTTTTACGTAAGTTTAGGGATTTTTTTGTAAATACTAAACAACAGAAAGGATGAATATCATGAGTTTATTACAAGAATGGAGAGATCATGCTTACTCTCTTGACACAAATCAAAAAGAAGGACAACTATTTTGGGCAAACTATTTTAATATTGAAAAAGGAATATATGAGAGAATTCTTGAAGAACCTGATACTGTAGTAGAAGGCACGGTAGAAGATTTAGCATCCAGATATGGTACCAGTTTATCTATTATGGTAGGATTCCTGGACGGGATAAATGACAGTTTGAAAAATCCTAATCCTATTGAAGAAATGGATGAAAAAACAGTTGTAAATCTTGGTTTTGATAAAGAAAAGTTATACTATAATATGGTAGAAGCAAAAGCAGACTGGCTTTATCAGTTGCCGGTTTGGGATAATCTCTTATCAGAGGAAAGAAGAAAAGAATTATTCTGGGAACAAAAGAAATCAGGTACAATAGTTAAAGAAAAGAAAATAGGAAGAAACGATCCTTGTCCTTGTGGAAGCGGTAAAAAATATAAAAAATGCTGTGGAGCAAATCAATAATATAATTGTAGTATAGAAGGATACTGCCTCATGCTTTATGTAGATATTATATAATAACATGGAGGCAGTTTTTTTATCTCATAGTAAAGTTATCCCAACTCCCTATGAAATAAAGTCATCCGGGCAAGATGCACACGAATGCAAAAGGTTAAGTATCCTTTGGGTAGATGTCACAGGTCTGGCTGCATTCGGTGTATAAAATGGTCAAGTCCCTCACTTATGAGGGATTATGATAAACGAAGCAGACTTATCCGCTTTGTTTATCATAATATTCATTTCATTATTAGTCCTATATTCTATTTTTTTGAATCTCATATGTACTATCTTTTAAACTCTCAGATAATTTTTCCTGTTTATAAAGCAGGTATTTCGCGTAGTTTTTAATTTCAGTGGTATTTACTTTATTTAATCGCCTGTATAATATGAAGAAATCAGCGGTGTCATTATCCAAATCTTCACTTCCAATGCGTAATGTATTATCGGTAACGCCTAGCATATAATCGCATGAAACATTAAAATAGTCAGATAATGATATTAGTTTTTCAAAAGATGGCTCATTGCGTTTGGATTCATAGTTAGAAATAGCAGTTGACTTTAATCCAATAACGGCCGCCAATTCGCCTTGGGTTAATTTATATTTTTGTCTTAAATGCTTTAACCGAATGCTAAAATCCATGAATAATCCTCCTATAGTTCACTTTACATACCAACGAGAAATTACGAAATAATTATATAACAGCTTTAAATATAGTGTCAACAAAAAAGTATATTTTGGAACTGTTTATTAGGAATTATTTGTAAAATATGAACAAATAATATTCTTAATTGTAATAAAGTTATATTGAACTTGACAAATTTTGTAATCAGAAATACCATATTAATAGAACGTTAAAAAATGCAAAAGGGTAGGAAAAGGAGCATAGGATGAGCAAAAAAAAGGACATGTATATAGATAAAAAGGATACGTATAAAAGACTTAAGAAACAAAGAAGAAATAAAGGAGGAAGCCACGGCGGGATGGCTGCTGTAATTATATTGGTCGCATTTGCCTTGGGTTTGGGCTCTTTTTTTCTAACCCGGGAAAGGTTGAAAAGCCAGGATAAAACCCACAAAACTCAGAGTCAATTGAGCAATAAGGCTGCAGATATAAAAAAGGCTGCCTCCGGTGAGGTAAATAAATCGGAAGATACAATAGAGACTGATACTAACTTATCAGGAAATGCAAAAGATGATATAGTTACCGTGGATGATACGGCAGTAGATGGAAAAACACAGGAAGATATAATGAAGACAGAAGCGAATTTCGCAGATATTATAGATACTGCAGATACCACTGAAAATAATACGGAAGAAGTAAAAGAAACATTCTTGCCTGGTACTGAAGTCAGAAGGAAACCAAGGAAAGTGAAAGGAATCTATGTTACCGGACCCAGAGCAGGGAAAGAAAGTTATATGAAAGAATTGATCGGCTTAGTTGATACGACGGAATTAAATACTATGGTAATTGATATAAAAAATGATAACGGTGAAATAACATACAAGATGGACTTGCCGGAGGTCAAGGCTGTCCATGCAGATGTAAACTATATTGGTGATATCAAGGAGTTAGTTAATCAATTAAAAGAAAAAGATATTTATCTTATTGCACGAATTGTAGCTTTTAAAGATCCTATCCTTGCAGAGAACAGAGCAGATTTATGTTTAAAGAAAAAAGACGGCAGTGTATTCCGGGATAAAAACGGGCTTTGTTGGGTAAATCCCTACAAAAAAGAAGTTTGGGATTATTTATTATCCATTGCAAAAGAGGCAGCTAAGGTTGGCTTTGATGAGATACAATTTGACTACATCCGTTTCTCCACGGATAAGGGAATAAAGGATGTTGCCTTTGGAAAAGAAGCAAAGACTAAAAGTAAGATGGATATTATAACGGAATTTACTAAATATGCCTGTGAGAACCTTAAACCCTTAGGGGTATATGTTTCAGCTGATGTCTTCGGAACGATAATTGATAGTAAAGTGGATGCAAAAATAGTGGGACAGGATTACAAAGAAATGGCTAAATACCTGGATTATATCTGTCCGATGATTTATCCCTCCCATTACCAGGACGGATCTTATGGAATTTTACATCCGGATTTGAAGCCTTATGATCTCATAAAAAAAGCATTAGAAAAATCTCAAACAGCCCTAAAAGGTGTAAATACAGATGATAAAGCAATTGTGAGATCCTGGTTACAGGATTTTACCGCAACCTGGCTAACTAATCACAAATCCTATGGGCCCGAAGAAATACGCGATCAGATTCAGGCTGTGTATGATGCCGGTTATGAAGAGTGGATTTTATGGAATGGTAATAATGATTATACCAAAGGCGGATTAAAAAAAGAATAAAAGATAAACAGCCTGTACCGACTAAATCCGGACATATCCGGGACAGGCTGTTTTTTTTTCCGCGAAAGCAAAGTGAGAATATGAAAGCTTGCTTGCAATAATTCGAACGCGCCCTTGTCCGTTTTGTTACAAAAACTTAATTTGACTTGGACTTATAAATAGGGTAATAATAATAAATATTAAAAAAATAATTTTGTTTTGCAAGATTCTAGATTTTCTGGTGTATTAGTAATCGAGCATATAGGAAGGAGGCTTATAACTTGAAAGATGAGGCAATCATAAACCTGATATATGAGAAAAATGAATTGGGTTTATTGAAATTAGCTGATAAGTATGAAAAGCTGCTTTTCCATATAGCTGCCGGAATCTTAGGCAGCCGTTCCAGGGATATAGAGGAATGTGTCAATGATACTTACTTAAAGCTTTGGAATCATATTGAACGGTATGACATGGAAAAGGCATCATTAAAAACCTATCTGAAAGTTATCGTTAGAAATACGGCAATAAATAAATTACGTGATTTAAGTAAAAGAGAAGAACGTGAGCTTCCTGAGGATATATCTGAAATAGCAAGATATTACATTGATCATAAGCAAAGTGTTGAAGGGCAGGTGTTTCGTAAAGAAAATATAACGTTGTTAAATGAAATAATTGGCCGATTGAATAAAAAGGACCATGAATTAGTGATACGAAGATATTTTTACTTACAATCCTCTAAAGACATAGCAGCAGCAATGAAAATGACGGTTACTGCCGTTGACAGCAGGTTATCCAGATTAAGAAATAAAATGAAACAGGATTTTGATAAGGAAATACCTTTAAACACAGAAGGGAGCAAGTTATGAACGAACTATTATTAATTGATATGATGAGTGAGCTGAATCCGGAATTGCTTCAAGATGATTATATGGAAAAGGATATGAAACGAGGTAAATCATTTTTTAAATTATTATTTTCATTTAAGAAAACCTCAAAATGTCCTGACGAGTTCCCTGTGGAGAATCCTATTTCGGAGGGAATTGTCAATACATTTCCGGGTAATTACGAATTAGAAGCGGCAGAAGACATAAAAAGCGCAGAGGTTGCAGAAGAGAATGAGAATTTAACAGAGGAAAATGAATGGGGATTCCATATCGGAATATTTGAGAAAAAATTCCGCAATCTGTTTAAGATAATATCAGGAATTGCTGCTACCGCCATTGTAATAGTTAGTATAATCGTAATAATTTTAAAACGTCATAAAAGCGGTATTAAATTGCACCGTGAAAAGATACAGATAATATATTAGAATAGGTATCTGTTTGCATATTTTATATGCATAAACGAATACAGGTGTTGTTCGTTAGAACATGTGACTAATGAGTTACAATTAATAAAATAGTTAATATTAGTTATAATATATTCTGATTCCATGGGAATCCAATTACGTAAAGATTAAAGGAGACAATGATTATGTTAGAAAATTTAAAGGAAATTATTGCAGAACAGTTAAATGTAGATGAAAGTGAAATTACAGAAAGTGCATCTTTTAAAGACGATTTAGGTGCGGATTCCTTAGATTTATTTGAACTTGTTATGGCATTAGAAGAGAAATTTGACGTTGAAATACCTTCCGAAGACTTAAACAACATAGTGACCGTTGAAGATGTTATGAATTATTTAAAAGAAAAAGGTGTTGAATAAATAGAAATCGAGGATATATTCATGAAGACGAGGATATGTGATTTATTAAAGATAGAATACCCAATTGTTCAGGGAGGAATGGCTTGGGTTGCTGAGCATCATCTGGCAGCAGCTGTTTCTGAAGCAGGGGGATTGGGTATTATTGCTGCCGGTAATGCACCGGCTGATGTAGTACGTGATGAAATCAGGAAGGCAAAAGCTTTAACGAATAAACCATTTGGCGTTAATATTATGTTATTAAGCCCCCATGCAGCGGAGGTTGCTGAGGTTGTCGTGGAAGAAAAAGTTTCAGTTGTTACTACGGGAGCTGGTAATCCGGAAAGCTACATACCAATGTGGAAAGAAGCCGGAATTGTTGTAATACCTGTTGTTGCTTCGGTAGCACTGGCAAAAAGAATGGAAAAGTACGGAGCCGATGCAGTAGTAGCAGAAGGCTGTGAAGCAGGCGGACATATCGGCGAATTAACTACTATGGCTTTAATACCCCAGATCGTAGATGCGGTAGAAATACCTGTTATTGCAGCCGGTGGAATTGGCGACGGAAGAGGATTAGCAGCCGTATTTATGCTGGGAGCGGAAGCCGGACAGATTGGAACCAGATTTGTAGTATCCCATGAATCTATTGTACATGATAATTATAAAAAACGAATTATTTCCTCCAAGGATATTGATTCTGCAGTAACCGGCCGTTCTACGGGACACCCGGTGCGTTCTATCCGTAACAATATGACCAGAAATTACCAGAAGTTGGAACAGGAAGGTAAAAGCTTTGAAGAATTAGAACTGCTGACGCTGGGTTCCCTAAAAAAAGCTGTTGTTGATGGTGATATTATAAATGGTTCCGTTATGGCAGGACAAATAGCAGGTCTTATATCAAAAGAACAGTCCTGTAAGGATATCATAAAGGAAGTTGTTAGCGAAGCTGAAGAATTAATTAAAAATTTTCATTTTTAGAAAATATAGAGGATAATAAAGCATGGGAAAAACAGCATTTATATTCCCGGGGCAGGGTGCTCAGTATATTGGGATGGGTAAGGATTTTTATGATAAATATGAGGATTCCAAAGATATTTATGATAAAGCAGCCCAGATACTTGGTATAGATATGGCGAAACTTTGCTTTGCGGAAAATGATAAAATCAATATTACCGAATTTACGCAGATTGCTATGGTTACAACTTGTATGGCAATATTAGAACAGGTTAAGAAATACAGTATAAAACCGGATATCTGCGCAGGATTAAGCTTAGGAGAATATCCCGCTTTAATGGCTAGTGGAGTTTTGAGTTTTGAAGAGGGCATTAGAGTGGTTCGCCAAAGAGGAATCTTAATGCAGGAGGCGGTAGAACCGGGAGCAGGTGCTATGGCAGCTGTTTTAGGTATGGATACCGCAATCATTGAAAAGGTATGTGAAACTACCGAGGGTATTGTTATCATTGCCAATTATAACTGTCCCGGTCAGGTAGTTATTTCCGGAGAAAAGAAAGCAGTGGAATCAGCCGGTGAGGAACTTATGAAAAACGGAGCGAAAAGAGTGATACCTCTGAATGTAAGCGGTCCTTTCCATTCTCCTATGTTAAAAGCAGCGGGAGAAAAATTATATGAGGTATTAGGCGAAGCAGAGATTAAGGATCCGGTGGTACCATACGCTGCTAATGTGAATGCAGAATTAATTCATAAAAATGATGATATCCGCACTCTGTTAGCAAAACAGGTTTATTCCTCCGTTAAATGGCAGCAAAGTGTGGAAGCAATGATAACAGCAGGAGTGGATACTTTCATAGAAATCGGACCCGGTAAAACGCTTTCTGCTTTTGTGAAAAAGATTGATAAATCATGTAAAGTGATAAATATAGAAAAAGTAGAAGATTTGGATAAGTTACAGGAGGTATAGGATGCTAGAGAATAAAGTTGCAATTGTTACCGGTGCCAGCAGAGGAATCGGAAGAGCTATAGCCGTTACTCTTGCACACTATGGCGCTGCAGTGGTAGTGAACTACTGTGGATCCAAAGAAAAAGCGGATGAAGTAGTGGATATTATTAAAAGTAATGGCGGCAATGCCGTAACTTATCAGGCAGATGTATCAGATTTTGATGCTGTACAGACCATGTTTTCCGATGTTACAAAACAATTCGGAAAAATAGATATATTAGTAAATAATGCAGGTATCACCAGAGATAATCTGATTTTAAAGATGACGGAACAGGAATTTGACGCAGTAATTGACACTAATTTAAAGGGCGTTTTTAATTGTTTGAAACAGGCATCCCGTCTTATGTTAAAACAGAAAAGCGGAAGAATTATTAATATTTCCTCCATATCCGGTGTAATCGGTAATGCCGGACAGGTGAATTATAGTGCAGCAAAAGCAGGGGTTATCGGTATGACCAAATCGTTAGCCAAAGAGTTAGGCTCCAGAGGAATAACGGTTAATGCTATAGCACCTGGTTATATAAATACGGATATGACAGCGGTTTTAAGTGATGATTTAAAGGCAAAGGTTACGGAATTAATACCCCTGAGAAGATTAGGTGAAGTAGAAGACATCGCTGAGACGGCAGCATTTTTAGCTTCTGATAAAGCAGCGTATATAACCGGGCAGACCATACAGGTTGACGGGGGCTTGGGAATTTAACCTTGTACAGGTTAAGCTGATGTAAGGGTACCTTTTTGATAGTTACGGAAGATTATTATATGGAAGTAACTTTGTTTATTAGGAGGATTACGAATATGAAGAGAGTAGTAGTTACTGGTATGGGTATTATTTCCCCTATCGGAAATGATATTGATACATTTTGGAATAGTCTGAAAGAAAAGAAGAATGTATTTAAGCCGATTACGTATTTTGATACAACGGATTATAAAGTTAAATTAGCAGCCGAGGTAGAGGATTTTCATCCGGAGAATTATATGGATCCTAAGGCTGCAAAGAGAATGGAAACTTTCTGCCAGTTTGCTGTGGCTGCATCAGCACAGGCAATTGAAAATGCAGGACTTGATTTAGAGAAAGAGGATTTAACCAGAATTGGTGTGTCGGTTGGTTCCGGTATTGGAAGTCTTCAGGCGATTGAAAGAGAACATCAGAAATTATTGGAGAAAGGACCGAAGAGAATTGCTCCTTTATTGGTCCCGCTAATGATTTCAAATATGGCAGCCGGAAATGTGGCAATTAATTTTGGATTAAAAGGAAAGTGCACCAATATCGTAACAGCATGTGCCACGGGTACCCACTCCATAGGTGATGCCTGCCGTTACATTCAGTGTAATGAAGCGGATGTTATGGTTGCAGGTGGAACGGAAGCTGCAATTTCACCAATTGGTGTTGCCGGCTTCTCTGCATTAACTGCCATGACGACGGAAACGGATCCTCTAAGGGCATCCATACCGTTTGATAAAGAAAGAAGCGGGTTTGTAATGGGTGAAGGTGCAGGGGTTGTTATATTAGAGTCCTATGAACACGCAGTTGCCAGAGGTGCCAATATCTTAGCTGAAATTGTTGGTTATGGTGCAACTTGCGATGCTTTCCATATCACTTCTCCAAGCGAAGACGGAGAAGGAGCTGCAAGGGCTATGTTATTAGCCGTAAAGGAAGCAGGTATCAAACCGGAAGAAGTGGATTATGTTAATGCACATGGAACCAGTACCCACCACAATGATTTATTTGAAACCAGATCCATTAAAAAGGCATTTGGAGACCATGCATATAAGTTAAATGTAAATTCTACGAAATCCATGACCGGTCACATGTTAGGCGCAGCCGGTGCGGTAGAGTTTATTACCTGCGTAAAGTCTGTCATGGAGAATTATATCCATGCAACTGCGGGTTATCAAGTACCGGATGAAGAATTAGATCTGAATTATACGAAAGAACCTGTGACCGATAAAACCGTAAACTATGCAATCAGTAACTCCATGGGCTTCGGTGGTCATAACGGCAGTTTATTAGTAAAGAAATTCGTAGGTTAGGAGAAAATAGCTATGGAAATGGAAAACATTATTAAGCTTATTCAGACAGTATCGGAGTCTTCTTTAACTTCCTTTAAATACACGGAAGGAGACAGCAGTCTGTCACTGGAAATTAACCGCAATGTAGTTTACTCCCAGGCACCTGAAATTTCGGTAACTCCGGTGATTAACGGAACGAAAACAGAAACAGATAAAGCAGATTCCAATAAACTCACGATTACTTCACCGATGGTAGGTACTTTTTATGCAGCGAAATCCGAAGGCAGTGATCCCTATATTACAGTTGGTGATGTGATTAAAAAGGGTCAGATTATCGGAATTGTTGAAGCTATGAAATTGATGAATGAAATTGAGTCAGCTTATGACGGCATCGTGGAAGCAATACTCGTTAAGAATAAAGATATGATTGAATATGGTCAGGCATTAGTAACTATAAGACCTTTATAAAAATAACTACCCGAAGAGGAAACAACAGATTCTCATAATGTTAGGAGCAGGAAAATGTTAAATATTAATGAAATAAAGAAAATAATACCCCAAAGAAGCCCATTTTTATTAATTGACCGTATCGATGAACTGGAACCAGGTAAACGTGCCGTCGGACGTAAATGTGTTAGTTATAATGAACCATTTTTTATTGGTCATTTTCCGGATGAACCTGTAATGCCAGGCGTATTGGTAATCGAAGCACTTGCTCAGGTTGGAGCTGTAGTATGTTTATCCGTTGAAGAAAATAAGGGTAAGAATTCATATTTTGGTGGAATTAATAAAGCAAGATTCCGTAATAAAATTGTACCAGGAGATGTTTTAACTTTAGAAGTTGAATTAATAAAAAAGAAAGGCAATGTTGGGGTAGCTAATGCCAAAGCATATGACGGAGACAAAATTTTTGCAGAGGCGGAATTAACCTTTGCTATCGGTTAAGCTTCTTCCTCTGTTATTGGAGATGCCGTATAAACGGTATCATGACGGGATAAGTTGAAAGAAAATATGAAACAGAAAGGCTGCCACGTGTTGATTCTTTCAACCATTTTCATTTGTGGCGGTAACACATCTGCCAGCAGATGTGTTATGCAATGGGTGTAAACTATGATTAAAAAAGTTTTAATAGCCAACCGTGGAGAAATTGCAGTCCGTATTATCCGGGCATGCAGAGAAATGGGTATCAATACGGTTGCCATATGCTCAGATATAGATAAGGACGCACTGCATGCCCAACTTGCTGATGAAACCGTATGTATAGGGCCAATGCCTTCCAAAGACAGTTATTTGCGTATGGATCGAATCTTAAGTGCTACTCTTGCAACCGGAGCAGACGCAATCCACCCCGGTTTTGGATTTTTATCGGAAAACAGCAAATTTGCCGACCTATGCAGTAAATGTAATATTACTTTTATCGGACCATCAGCGGAAGTAATTGACCGTATGGGAAATAAATCCGAAGCCAGAAAAACCATGATGGAAGCCGGTGTGCCGGTTGTACCTGGTACAAAAGAGCCCATTTTTACAGCGGAAGATGGGAAAAAAATTGCTGATGAGATGGGTTATCCGGTGATGATAAAGGCTTCTGCAGGCGGTGGCGGCAAGGGAATGCGTATCGTCCAGACAGAAGAGGAATTTTTACATCATTTTGAAACTGCCAGTCAGGAAGCAAAAAATTCTTTTGGTGACGACACCATGTACATCGAAAAGTATATTCCAAAAGCAAGACATATTGAATTTCAAATATTGGCCGATAATTACGGAAATGTAGTACATTTAGGAGAAAGAGATTGTTCAATCCAAAGAAGACACCAAAAAATGATTGAAGAAGCTCCATCTTTTGTTATAAATGAAGAATTGAGAAAGACTATGGGGGAAACTGCCATAAAAGCTGCAAAAGCAGCAGGTTATTGTAACGCAGGAACCATAGAATTTATATTAGATCAGGATAATAATTTCTATTTTATTGAAATGAATACAAGAATCCAGGTAGAGCATGGTGTAACGGAAATGGTTACAGGGATTGATTTAATACGTGAACAGATTAAAATTGCCGGTGGAGAAAAACTTTCTTTCACACAGGAAGATATTGAGATTAAAGGACATTCCATTGAATGCAGGATTAATGCGGAAAATCCAAGTAAAAACTTTATGCCCTCTCCCGGAGTTGTATCCAGTCTTCATATGCCGGGTGGCAACGGGGTACGTATTGACTCAGCCCTTTATACCGGTTACCGTATACCGGCAGCTTACGATTCTTTAATTGTTAAGCTTATGGTCCATGATGCAACCCGTGAACTGGCAATTCAGAAGATGCGCGGTGTTCTTGGTGAATTAGTGATTGAAGGAATAGATACCAATATCGATTTTCAGTATCAGATTATAAATCATGAGGATTATATAAAAGGAAAAACAGATACCGGATTCGTCGAAAGAATGTTATCCGAAAAGGAGGCCTAAATGCTAAAGGAAATGTTTAAAAAGAATCCAAGTAATGGAGCAGGACTTAAACATGTTCAACTTGGCGAGAAGATAAAAGACTCATTGGATGAGGCCCAAATTCCTGACGGTTTATTTGAAAAATGCGAAAAGTGTAATGAAATTATATATACGGAAGATGTAGTTGCTAATTATTATATTTGCCCGAATTGCGGGAATTATTTCCGTGTCAGCCCCCGAACCAGAATCAGTATGATTGTAGATAAAGGTACTTTTGAAGAATGGGATATGGAACTTCCCATAAGTGATCCCCTTAATTTCCCGGGATATAAGAGTAAACTGGAACTGATGAAGGTTGTAACCAATTTGGACGAAGCAGTAATCACAGGGGAAGGCAAAATTGATGAAACAAGAGTTGCCATTGGAGTAATGGCATCCAATTTCCTAATGGGAAGTATGGGTGAAGTGGTTGGTGAAAAAATTACCAGAATGATTGAGAGAGCCACAGAACAAAAGCTTCCGGTCATCCTGTTCTGCTGTTCCGGTGGTGCCAGAATGCAGGAGGGAATTATATCTTTGATGCAGATGGCTAAAACTTCCCAGGCAATTAAAAAACATGATGAGGCCGGACTATTATATGTCTCCGTATTAACTGACCCTACCACCGGAGGTGTTATGGCTAGTTTTGCTATGCTGGGAGATGTAATATTAGCAGAACCCGGAGCTTTAATCGGATTTGCAGGTCCCAGAGTAATCGAACAAACCATCGGCCAGCGTTTGCCGGAGGGATTTCAAAGAGCAGAATTTTTACTTGAACACGGATTTGTTGATAAAATAGTAAAACGTAACAAATTGAAGCAAACATTATCAATGCTTGTGAAGAGTGCGTGTGTTGATTATTAGAACAGCAGGTGACTGAATTGTCACGTGAAAACAAAAAGTTTAGGTTGGGAGATGAAATTATGTCAGCAGATTTAACTGCGTGGGACCGGGTACAATTAGCCAGAAGTACGGAGAGACCTACAACCCTGGATTTCATTAGTTCTATATTTAATAAATTCATGGAATTGCATGGAGACCGTGTTTGCCGTGATGATGGGGCGATAGTTGCGGGACTTGCAACCATCGATGAGATAACGGTAACCGTTATCGGTCAGCAAAAAGGCCGAAGTATCAAACAAAATATGAAAAGAAATTATGGAATGCCCAATCCGGATGGTTATCGGAAAGCCCTGCGTTTAATGAAGCAGGCTGAGAAATTTAACCGGCCTATTATCTGCTTTATAGATACTCCCGGTGCATATTGCGGTATAGAAGCAGAAGAGAGAGGCCAGGGAGAAGCTATTGCAAGAAATCTATATGAGATGTCCGGAATCAAGGTGCCCATATTGTCCATTGTAATTGGGGAAGGGGGCAGCGGCGGAGCCTTGGCCCTTGGAGTAGCTAATGAAGTGTGGATGTTAGAGAATTCCACTTATTCTGTTTTATCACCGGAAGGATTTGCTTCCATCCTTTGGAAAGACAGTAAAAGAGCCAATGAAGCTGCTGAGGTTATGAAAATTACTGCTGCAGATTTACAGGAACTTAAAATAGTGGAACAGGTGATTCAGGAAGAAGAACCGCTGTCTGTTGACAACATGGATACGGTTGCCTGTCAGATACGAGCCGGAATTGTTGATTTTATCAGCCGGTTTCGGGAAAAAACTAAGGAAGAAATCGTAGCAGAACGTTATGAAAGATTCCGAAATATGTAATAATGTATTTTTATAAGTCTGTTGTGTATGCTATATGGGGCTGTTGCAGCAGCCCCTCTGGTAGTATATATCATATCTTTTATTTCCCAAATGTTTTCCGGAATATCTTTGGATTATAACCGGAATAATGCTTAAAAAAATTAGAAAAAGAGCTTAAATCTTCAAAACCAACCTGAATCATAATTTCCGATATAGGCAGACTGGTATTTTCCAACAATGATTTGGCACGTTCCATTCTGAGTTTATTAATATAATTAAGAGGTGTTGTACCCATCCTGTTTTTAAATAAACGGATAAAATAATTTGGATGCATATGCATCCTTTCTGATAAACCATCCAGGGAAAGTTTATTCTGTAAATTATCATTGATATAGGATATTACGGAATAAAACTCCGAATGAGTTTCTTCTCTTATGGAGATATTTTTCTGGTCGGCTAAGGCGATATAATCCGATAAAAGGGACAGTATCCCCGCTTTTAAACGAAACGCAGAAGCAAGAGTATTTTCTTTTGCCTCCTTAAAAATATCCGCAAAATGAGATATAATTTGTTCATCCTCTTTTACATCTATATAGTAAGGTAAACCCAGGTTCTTAAATAACTGGTCATCCCAAGCCTTTATCTCAAAGTGTAACCAATACTTGGTAATATAATTTTCATTCACATGATAAAAGGAATGTTTTGTCTGGGAAGGAATAAAGAACATTCTTCCTTTAAACCCCTGATAAACAGTACCCTCTATCTTTATTTCACATTCTCCGTCCGTAATATAATATATTTTACAAAAAGGACACAGGATATTGTTCTCCCTCCAGTTAGGACCGCAGTTAGTATAACTGCCATAATAATAATCAATATAGAGACTGGAAAAATACTTAGAATAGTTAATATCCATTGGCAGCTCCTTTAAGAAAATAAGGTTAATTTTTTTCAACTTTATGTTTGAATTTTGTATTACATATTTATTATATCGATGTTAAACTATCCTTGTCAATGGAGTTTATAAAGCGTTCTGGTTAATACAATAATCTGGTTTTGCAATTACCTGCCTGAAATACAGAGAAGAGAGAGGAGAAGGATATTATGACAGGATATCAGGAAAGAGAAAAAAGAACGGAGTGGTTCCGTGAGGCACGTTTTGGTATGTTTATACACTGGGGATTGTATGCTATACCTGCCCGGGGGAATGGGTAAAAAGTACGGAAAAAATCAGTACCGAAGAATATAATCAGTATTTTGAAGAATTTAACCCGGTTCGGTATAATCCTAAGGAATGGGCAAAATGTGCCAAAGAAGCAGGTATGAAATATGCGGTACTGACCACGAAACATCACGATGGATTTTGTCTGTTTGATTCCCAGTATACGGATTTTAAAAGCACCAATACGCAATGCGGCAGAGATCTGGTAAAGGAATATGTAGATGCTTTCAGAGAGGAAGGAATTAAAGTCGGTTTCTACTATTCTCTGTTAGACTGGCATCATCCGGATTATCCTCATTATGGTGACAGGCAGCATCCTATGAGAGATAATGAGGAATTTAAAGATGTAAAACATAACCTGGAGAACTATATTCGTTATTTCCATAATCAAGTCAGGGAACTGTTAACAAACTATGGAAAAATTGATGTTATCTGGTTTGATTTTTCTTATGATAATGTCAGACTTTCCGGTACGGAATTTGAACATATGTCAGGGGAAACCTGGAGGGCATCAGAATTGGTTAAAATGATCCGCTCTCTTCAGCCGGATATTATTATTGATAACCGTCTGGGCGGGGATGCCAGAAAAGAAGAACCGGACCTGCATTCCGGGGATTTTGTTTCACCGGAATGTATGATGCCTGCGACAGGTGAATTAGATGTTCTCGGACGTCCGGTACCCTGGGAATTATGTCTTACTTTAAATGAGAACTGGGGTTATGCAAAAAATAAACCCTGGGATTATAAAACTACCGAAAATGTCCTGCATATGCTGGTGGAATGTGTTAGCAAAAATGGCAATATGCTCATTAATGTAGGTCCGAATGCGAAAGGAGAATTCCCGAAAGACAGTGTGAGAATCTTAAAAGAGATTGGAGATTGGATGAGGGTGAATGGTGACAGCATCTATGGCTGCGGTAAAAGTGATTTTCCTAAGCCGGAATGGGGGCGTTTTACACAGAATGGAAAAATGCTCTATGCCCATATCTATGACAGACGGGTAGGTGGGTTCCGTTTGGAAGGACTGGAAGGAAAATTAAAGAAAGTCCGCATATTAGAAGATGGAGCAGAGCTTAAACTGACACGCCCCTGGAATGGAGAAGATTATCCCTTAGATGCCTATGTAGAACTTGATATAGCGGGGCTTTATGATGAAAGAGATACCGTTTTGGAATTAGAGCTTATATAAAATTTAAAAGGCAGAACCGAAAAACATTTGGGTTTCGGTTCTGCCTTTTATTCCGCGGAACTTAACCGTATGGGAATAAATCCAGATTGCATGAATGATCCCTTACCCCAAATTAAATTAAAAACATCAGCAGGTTGGTATCGACTTATATAAAATAGAATATGTTAATAAAAAGATTAATTGTTACATTTTCTTGATACAGCAACATGCATATATCGTTGTAAATAAAACAATGTAGAGTATAGGAAAGGAATGCGGCATGAATTATAGTATTGAAAATGATATTTTAAAAATTACTGTTTCGACTAAGGGGGCTGAACTGCAATCAATACTGGAAAGAGACGGTACGGAATATTTATGGCAGGGCGATGAAAATTCGTGGAAAGACAGGGCTCCTAATATATTTCCATATGTTGCAAGGCTAACAGAGGGGAAGTATTATTATAATGGCAGGTTTTACGAAATGCCGATTCATGGTTTTGTGCCAGGCAGCGATATGAAAGTGATTTATCATACAAAAGAAAATATAATATTCCTATTAAACAGCGACACAGAAACAATGAAAATGTATCCTTTTATGTTTACTTACCTGGTTCATTACAATTTGGCAGGGAAAAATTTATATATTATGTATGAGGTTATCAATCGGGATAACAAAACGATGTACTTTGGTCTTGGCGGACATCCGGGATTTCGTGTTCCAATTGAAGAGGATTTCCAATTTGAAGATTATTATATCGAGTTGCCGGCAAAGAAAAATGTACACAGGGTTGGAATTTCGGAAAATAATTTTGTAACTGGAGAAGATAAGCCATTTTTATTAAGAGATAATAAATATCTGAATCTTAAACATGAACTTTTCGACAAAGATGCAATTATCTTAAAAAATATGAGTAAATCAGCTACCCTAAAATCGGATATTGGGAGAAAAGGGGTAACCGTATTTTATCCTGATATGAGATATTTAGGATTATGGCACCTGCCTAAAATGAAAGTTAATTATGTATGTATTGAGCCATGGACATCGCTGCCATCAAGAGAAGGAATTATAGAAGATATAACCAAACAGAAAGATCTTATAAGCTTGCAGGAAGGGTTGACTTATACAAATACTTGGAGTATTGAACTATTATAAGGTAATTGGGGTTGCAGCAGAAATCTAAGAGTATAATTGCTAGAAATATTACTGCATATTCCAGACATTGTTATGAAACTTAAAGATTTTGCGACGACCCCAATGAAAAAACTTATAGATTTAGGATTACTTTGAAGTATGTTGTTTTATAAATTTAATAATTTCCGCCTCGATATGTTCGAATCCGTCTTTCTTTAGATAAAATGCCTTTTCCGGACCTATATAAATATAAATATAATCTTTATATTCCTTTATTTCGGTTATTTGTGTGTAAGGATACTTTGAAATAAATTGGATACCGGATAAGGTAAAGTAATCTTCATAAAATGTGAATACGGCCTCCTTACTTTTATTCTTGTCATATATTTTCTTCATAGCACCAACTAATTTTTCGATTCGGATTCCCTGGTAGTATAGAAACACAAATAAAAGAATAAGGGCTATGGCACAACCAATAATTCCGGGTCCGGAGGTATATAAAAACAATAAGATAATAAGGAAAGATACCGCCATAATAATCCAGGTTTTTAATTTCCTGATAATTTCATTATAGTGGAAGTAATCTTTAAAAACTTGTTCCGAATACTCTGTCCGGTTAACATACAATACGGTATCTTTTATATTTTGTTCTTCTTTTTTCTTTTGTTCCATATAAAAGCTGGTCAACGCTTCTGTTTTCTTATCTTTTAATGCTTTTTGCTTTTTACTCTTCTTTTTATTCAGATATACCAAAACAACAATTATTGCAATGAGGATGATAAAACTAAGAAAGAAACGAATTTGAGATGCCCTTTCCTGCTTTGCTACTTCCGCTTTATCCAGAAATTTCGTAAAATGTGTCCCTGCAACCAGCTCTTTAACAAATGTTTCGTCAACCGTATCTATACTGTCTTTCTTAAAAGTATCAAAGGTAATAGTAGATCCGTTTACAATAGTTCCATAGATTATTTCGGTTAGGGGTTCACCATTTTGGGTCATCTCAATACTATACCGAAAAAAAGTTGCCTCTTTATGGGAATACTCTGTAACCTCCATCTTTGCGCTCTTATCATTTGAAGTACCAAGGTTATTCAGAAAATCAGTTAATTCTTCTTTTGAAAGTAATGACAAATTAAATATTTTTCTTGTATCATTAGAATATTTTTGCAGCAGCCTTACAGTTGTTTGGGTATTTGGGTCATATAAGACAGCCCTAACTCCAATTTTACTAAAATTATCTTTCTCGCTTTTTGGGTCGGTAATCCCGGCTTCTTTCCACTTCTCATCTGTGTCCGGTGTATCTTTTGTTAGTACGATGGTATCTTCCGGCAGATTTAATTCCATATATATTCCAGGAAAATCCTGAACCTTTGCTTGTACCTGAAATGACGGAAAAATGGCCAGTATCAAAATAACTGTTATAAGAAACCGGCAAAATAACTTATTCTTCATAGGCTTATCTCCTTGTTTTAAATAACCTGTATTTAATTATCTTACCACGAATCTACAAAAAGTTCTATCCCTTTTACATTGTGAGTATAAAAAAAGGATTTAGAAAATCTAAATTTTTTATATCAGTCACACCCTGATTGGCAGCAGTAACATTGCCCGCATATGCGTTATGCAATGGGAGCCAGTGTATAAAAATTCATATGGAAAATACAAATTTTCAATGGTATAATATTTCGTAGCTATCATTAAAAGCTTGAAAGAGGACAAAAATGGATGAACAGCAGAAAATACTGAAAATGAATACAAATCTGAACTTATTTAAGATGTCAATTCCTCTGTTTGTGGAATTAATGTTACAGTTGATGGTGGGGAATATGGATCAGATTATGATAAGCCATTATTCACAAAAATCCGTAGCAGCGATTGTCAACGGAAATCAAATCATGAATCTGGTTATCATTGTTTTAAATATGATTAGCATGGGTACCACAGTGGTATTATCACAATATTTGGGGGCAAGAGATAAAGAGGGCACTTCAAAAACCTGTATGATGTCCTTAACTTTAATCACCGGTATCAGTATATTTTTAACCATTGTTGTCATAATTTTTCATCGGAATATATTTAAGATAATGAATATTGGTCCTGATATTTTGGATGAAGCATCTACCTATTTTGTGATAATTGCATCCTTTATTCTGGTACAGGGTTTCTATCTTAACTTTGCCGCTATTTTAAGAACCTTTACATTAATGAAAGAAGTAATGTTTATCTCCATTATCATGAATATTTTAAATATTTGCGGTAATGCCATATTAATTAATGGATTGTTTGGCGTCCCCCAATTAGGGATAAAAGGGGCGGCTATTTCAACCGTAATCAGTAAAATAATAGGATTAATTATTATCATCTATCTATTTAAGAAGAAATTGGATGTTTCCTTAGGGATTAAATATTTGAAACCATTTCCGGTAAATATCATGAATAAATTATGTAAAATTGCTTTTCCGTCGGGTATAGAAAGCTTCTCCTATAATCTTTCACAGATGTGTATACTGGGTGTTATCAATACGTTTGGTACCATGGTTACAGCGACAAAAGGCTATTGCAGTATTTTAGCCAACTTTTCTTTTATTTATGCCATCGCCTTGTCTCAGGCAACACAGATTATGATTGGCTATTTAATTGGTGCTAAACTTTTTGATGCCATAGAGAAAAGAGTATGGAATACGGTTAGAGTTTCACTCACTGTCTGTCTTGGATTCACATTAATTCTATATCTGAAAAGTGATCTGGTATTACAGATGTTTACCAATGACCCTGAGGTATTACAGCTGGGGAAAAGAATTCTATTCATCGAATTTTTTCTTGAAATAGGCAGGGCAATTAATATCGGTTTAATAAGAGCGCTCATTGCGGTAGGGGATGTAAAAGCACCGATGATAGCAGGAGTAATCGGTCAATGGGCAGTTGCATTGACATTTTCATACATATTCGGCAAGGTGTTCGGATGGGGACTGGAAGGAGTCTGGATTGCCATGGCAATGGATGAATGCGGCCGGGGTTTTGTGTTTTTCCTGCGTTTTAGGCGTAATAAATGGAAAAGATATTTAGATCAGGAGGGTATATAGTATTGATATTAGGAGGTATTCCTGTAATCTTTGTATGGTGTTTCATAGGTAATTAATAATTTATCTTTGAAACACTATTTTTATCCGGATGAAATGTAAAATTTAGTAAAAATATTGGACGATGTTATTTTTTGTGATATAGTATTTCTATGAAAGATGGAAGGATTGGGGGGAATGAAAATCTAGTGAAATTAAAGCTGGAGGTGGGAAATAAAGGATGAGAGGATTTTATATTGACTTTATTATCTGCTTTGGGTAAAATACTTTTTGGCTTGTTTGGGACTTGAATAACAATTCTAATTTACATGAGGTAATTATGAACAGAGACAGTTATTTTGATAATTACAGGGGTTTCTTAATATTGCTTGTTGTGATCGGGCATTATATCGGTGCATTTATTTATAAAAATCATTTAATGGAATTTCTGGTTATTACGATATATGGTTTTCACATGCCTGCTTTTGCATTTATATCTGCTTATTTTTCAAAAAGAAATAATTTATTGAAATTAGTACGGACACTATTAATTCCTTATTTTGTGTTTCAAATAATCTATTTTATCTTTTTATACGTGATCGGCAGGGATAGTAATTTAGAACTGTTAGAACCTTATTTCACCTTATGGTTTATGCTGTCTTTATTCTGCTGGAGATTATTAATTGATAAGATAATAAAGATAAAGGGAATTCTTGCAATCTCATACGTAGTGGCGGTATTAGCCGGTTATGTTACCGTGATTGGTGCATTTGGAGCTATTGGCAGAACCATTACATACTTACCGTTTTTTATATTGGGTTATACGTTTAATAAAGAGAAGTTTTTAAAATTTGCGGATAAAAAATTCGTAAAAATAGGTTCCGGTATATTACTGGCAATCATACTCGTGGTCGTATATTTTAATTGTGATCATATTGATTTTGATGTTCTGATTATGAAATACTCCTATGAGAAATCTCATTTATTACATTGGGGATGGCTGTACCGATCGTTGATTTACATAGGTTCAACCTTTTTAATTTATTTAATTGCCGTTGTTATACCCAGAAAAAAGCACTGGTTTACCTATCTGGGACAAAGAACCATGAGTATTTATTTAATGCATGGTATTATCTATAAATTCTTACAATACCAAACAAATTTATATCACACGATAAATACAGTTATTGAAATGTTACTGATTTTACTTTTTGCAATCTTACTTACTTTTATATTGTCATTAAAACCTTTTGATATTTTAATTAGAAAGATATCATCAATACCATTTGAAAAATTATTTACCTGGTATTAAAAGTTATTTAACGTAAGAGAATGTTACTGAGGTCGGTAATTACTAACATAGTTCATTTTAATTTAATTTGATATGAGAAAATACCTCCATAATAGGGCTGGCACCTGTTAAGGAGGTATTTTGATTTCCGCGAAAGCAAAGTGAGAATTAGCAAGCTTGCTTTGCAATAATTCGAACGCGCACGCGAACCGAAGAAACTCGCAAAGCGTGTTTCTTCCGGTTTTCTTTTCTTTTATTTTTTTACAAAAATAGTATCTTATTACAGTTGAATTACACAAATTGGAAATTATATGTTAAAATTAAATTAGTCAAGGTAACTTAGGGGAATTAATAATTATTCTTTATAGAAAGAGGGATGAGGAGATGTTCCGTATTGCTATATGTGACGATGAAACTATCATTTGCTCAGAAATTGAACAGGTGATAATTGATTACTGTAAAATAAGTTTAGAGGAAATTCATATTGAGGTTTTTACTTCAGGGGAAGAACTGTTTCATTTCATGAAAAATGGGGAGGAATTTGACTTAATATTCTTAGATATTGAATTAAAAAATATGAATGGTGTACAAGTCGGAAAAATAATTCGGGAGGAAATGAAAAATGAAATTGTACAGATCGTATATATTTCGGGAAAAGATAATTATTATCTGGAGTTATTTGAGGTAAGGCCGATGCATTTTATACATAAACCGATTGAACCGAAAAAACTAATTAAGGATATAGAAAAAGCCATGGAGCTTGCAGGGCGGCTTAAGAAAATCTTCTCCTACAAGCAAGGCCATAATATATATAAGATAGAAATTAAAGATATTATATATTTTGAAGCGGTAAACAGGCAGGTGAAAATGATTAAAAACAAAACGGAAATTAACTTTTATGGCAGCCTGGAAGAGGTTTATCGTGAAGTAGAGAAATATCATTTTCTTTATATCCATAAATCTTATCTGGTAAATTATGCTCATATCATAGGATTTAGTCATAAAGAATTAACCATGTCAAATGGCATTATACTTCCTATCAGTCAGCAAAGACGTAGAGAAGTTTTAGAATTGCAGATAAAATATGAGAAAGAAGGCAAATAAAGTGGAGCATATGTTTTATGATGTGGTTTATATAGCCATGAACTTGTTTCAGACTTATATAATATTTAGGTTAATGGGTATTTTCTTTAACAGGGAGGCTATAAACAGAAACAAAGAATGTCTGACGTACTTATTGTATTATCTATGTATTACCGGAATATATCTTTTGATTAATATACCTGTGATAACGCTGGCAGCTAATCTTATCGCTTTTGCGCTCTTGTCATTTAATTATAAAGCCGGCCTGAAGCAGAGGGTACTGTCGGTATCATTTATATGTCTGATATTGCTCTGCTCAGAAGGTATCATAGTATTGCTGACGGGACATATTAATTCCCCTATATTTTCAAGAAATGATTATTCGTCTGTTATAGGAACAGTAAGTATTCAATTATTTACCTATATGGTAGTACTGATCCTGCAAAATTATAAAAATATACGGAAAGGCAATAACATACCAACAATATACTGGTTAGCAATATTTTTAATTCCATCAGCGTCTTTATACATAATAGTAAATCTGCTTATGGCTACCGGACTTCCATTAATACAGGTGCTTCTATGCATTGTACTGGTACTGCTGGTCAATGTTGCCACATTTTATTTATATGATTTTATATCAATGGAAATAGAGGAAGAAATGACAAATAGGATGTTGTTGCAGCAAAACAATTATTATGAGCGCCAGTTTGCCCTTATAAATACTGCATTGGCAGCGAACAAATCCCTACGGCATGATTGGGAAAATCATTTATCGATCTTATACTCCTTATCTGAAAAGAATGAGGGAAAGCATTTAATGGAATATTTATCAGAATTAATGGAAGAAAAGACAGTCAAGGAAGAATATACCCGTTCCGGTAATGTTGTGATAGATAGTATTCTGAATTTTAAATTGCAGGAGGCAGAGAGGAAAGGAATACAGATAAACCTGGAAGTAAGCGTACCGGAACAGTTATCCGTTAAATCCTTTGACATGACGGTAATCTTAGGAAACCTGCTGGATAACGCCATTGAAGCCTGCTGTAAAATAGCAGAGAACAAACGAAAGATAAGGGTATCTATACGTTACGACAAAAGCAGATTATTTATAGAGATAAAAAACCAGTATGAAAACGAGATTCTTTATGAGAAAGGTAATATTATAACAACGAATGATGATAAAAAAAATCATGGTGCCGGGCTTTCCAATGTAAAAAACGCAGTAGAGAAATACCAGGGGTTACTTCATATAGAACATTCCGATAATACTTTTAATGTAACGGCACTGCTGTTTGTTTAGCGCAAATAATAAATTCTTTTATTTCCCTCCCTTCCCTCGATAAGAATAAAAATATTTATAAATTTCCATAAAACATGTAAAAATTACCATCCACTACAAAAATCGTACTAGTTACTACATCTAACGGCATAATTAGCAAATCTATGATAGTATACAGTTACCAAAAGAAATCAAATGAAAGGAGGGATAGCATTGAAGAATTAAGCTAAATTGACTATGATGTTTACAGTGAAAGAAGCGAATAGTTGCTGCACCTTTATTGTTTATCAGTCTAAACTTCCGCAAAAAGCGAAAAAGCTTAGGGAGTTTTAATACTGCAATTAGAATTGAAAAATGAAAGATTTATAAGACAAAAATATTCTATACTGTGATAACATGCAATAATAAAATTGAATACTTATAGTAATGATATAGGCAGTACTTTTGGTAATAAAACTGGTATTATAGACAAGTTTTATTTGTCTGGTTATTACGTTGTTTTTTAAAAAATAATGTATATTAATTGAACCGAAAAGATATTACTAGGAGGAAAACAAATGAATATAAAAAAGAAGCGTTTCATATCATTGGTTGTAATTGGTAGTTTAATATTTAGCTTTATCGCAGTACCGTTTAAAACTCATGCATTAAATAAAGATTCGAATACAGAAAAATCCTATGTTGTAGTATACGAGGATGGAGCGAGCCGTAAAGTCGATACTATTAATTTGAATCCATATGAAGCTGCTAAGATGGAGCAGGAAAGGGATGTATTAGTAGTAGAAGAAGACGGTTTAGTTTATGGCAGTGGGAAGAAAAATGACAGTAATTTAAAAGATTTTTATTCAAAAGATAAGCATGAAAAAAAAGTCAAGAAAAAATCTTCAAAAAATTCGGATGTTGAATGGAATATGCAGGTAATTAAGGCAGATAATATAACTGCTGAGGATCTGTATGACGAATCCGTAGTCACAGGTCCCGCATTCAATGTTGTAACCGGCCCCGCAATAAATACAATAACAGATTCCAAAGTTAAAGTAGCCATCATAGATTCCGGGGTAGACTATTCGGAAGATGTTGACGTCTATATGAGGAAAAATTTCATACCGGGGGAGGATGATGTGTCCATAATATATGAAGACGGCTTAGGACATGGTACGAGTGTATCAGGTATCATAGCTGCTAAAGATAATGATATCGGGATTACAGGAATCAATCCGGATGTGGAATTATATTCAGCCAAGGTCCTTGACCGGAATAATACGGCGCCTGTCAGTCGGGTAGTTGAGGCAATTTATTGGGCCATTGATAATGATGTAAATATCATCAATATTAGTTTTGGTACCACTCATGAATCTGCAGCGTTAGAGCAGGCAATACAGGATGCATATGATGCAGGAATTTTATTGATTGCGGCTGCAGGTAATAACGGAACGATAGAATACCCGGCAGCATATGATGAAGTAATTGCAGTCGGATCCGTCGATAGTAAAGGTAAACGCAGTAAGGGCAGTGCCACCGGTGAAGATTTGGAACTAATGGCCCCGGAGAACAGATTTTATCGACAGGTGATTTTGGAGGTATTTTGGTATCCTCCGGAACCAGTATGGCAGCTCCCCATGTTACCGGGGTTGCATCACTGCTATGGCAGAAAGATTTATCCTGTTCCAGTGATTTCATACGTAAATTACTCGCTCTAAGTGCCAATCTATATGGTGACAGGGAAGAATACGGATATGGACTGATTGATTTAGAATATGCGCTGGAACAATATGATGCTTTCAAAGCGGTATATACGGAAAATGAACCTTTGGATGATATAATCGAAGAATCCCAGGAAGATGGTGATTTATTAGATAATACAAGTGAGATTATAACCTTTGATGATGTCGATTATGTGGTAGGAAGCTGGGATTCAACCGCACATAATGGATTTCCTGCACTGGAAAGCTATGAGTCCCATAATCCATTATCGGAAAATGGAATAAAAATTGTTAAATTAGCGGCAATTATAAGTGATAAAGAATTACCAGGTTTTGACACTTATCCACAGTTTCATGGATTTATGTCTAAAAAGGTGGGAACACCAACTTACCAATCCAATTATATAGCTTCGTATATCTATCTGACTAATAAAGCGGTAGGATTATATAATAGTACAACACCATCAGCGCCGGCAGGTTTATCAAGTTATGATAAATCAGGAATAGATACCTATCTTACAACTTCCAGTTTCAATGGAAAAACGTGGACTACATTACTCGCTGGGAATACAGTAAACGCTACCAATAAAGCATTATTTGTCTATGGAATTGCAATGCATTCAGTTACCGATCTGTATGCTCACAGTACTTATGATAAGGATGGCAATTATATAGATCATAAATATGTAAGTGAACTTATTGGTGCTGATACCCCCTCGGTAGTGTCAAATAGATTTGAATGTGCAGAAGTAATGGCACAGATATTGATAGCCCATATCAAGAGATTTGAATCAGGAGATATATCTGACTTTTATACGGTTGCAAACGTACCATATGATTGGTCATCATTTAAATTAGGCAGGCTTAGTACATATGCTCAGCAGGTTAATTCAAGTTATTATAATACCTATAAAGATGTTTTTGACATCATGAACATTAATAAGTAATATTGTACAAATAATTAATTGATACATTTAATATTAAAAAATACGAGGGTGTCTCAAAAGATTATATTAAATTATGTCTTTTTGGACACTCTCATGGTCATAAGCATAATTAAAAATGGGATTAGTAAGACAAGGAGAATGAAATGAATAAATTCAAGATTGTAAGTATTATTTTTTTAGCAATAACTTTCCAAATGATAGGTATCTTACCGAACATAAATGTCAAAGCAGCCGAACAGACTGCCAGCGAAGAGGATTTTGTGATTAAAGACGGTGTTCTTACTTGGTATGTAGGTGAAGGTGGAGATGTAGTTGTACCGGATGGCGTTGAGGCTATTCGTAGCTCTGTTTTCCAATTTAATGATAACATAACAAGTGTAATCTTACCGGATTCCGTTACTGCAATAGGAAATTCTTCTTTTCAAAGCTGTGATAATCTGGAAAGTGTAAAGATGTCTGATTCAGTTAAATCTATTGGGTATTATGCATTTTGGAACTGTAAGAAGTTAGTTGAGATATCTTCCCTGGAGGGCGTTACCACAATAGAAGGCAACGCTTTTGCACTTACACCGTGGCTTGATAAAAAAAGGAGTGAAGAAAATCCTTTCGTTATTATTAACGGTAACTTAATTGACGGTAAAAACTGCAAAGGAGATGTTGTGATACCGGATACGGTTCACACTATTGTAGGTAATACATTTGAGGGAAATCAGGAAATGACCTCAGTAAGTATTCCTGATTCTGTTAAAAGCATAGGAGCTGCAGCATTTGTTGATTGTAGTAATTTGATTACTGTCAAGATGTCAAATTCCGTGGAATCAATAGGGTTAGGAGCATTCGAAAATTGCATAAGATTAAAAAATATAAGATTATCAAATTCACTTAAGCAGATTGAGGAAATGGCCTTTAATAATTGTAAAAAATTAACCAATATCACCATTCCTGATTCCCTAAGTAAAATAGACCCATATGCTTTTGTGAATTGTGTAAGTTTAAAATATGTAACGATATCAAATAAAGTAACCAGCGTTGATAGTTATGGCAATAAAGCATTTTTTAAGTGCCCGAATTTAACATTTTATGGACAGGATAAATCATATATTCAATCCTATGCCAATAAAAATAAAATACCATTTAAGAAGATTACGATAGCTGCAACAAATAAGACCTTAGCAGTGGGTGAAACATATAGATTAAATCTGAACAGTATGGCGAAATGTACCTGGAAGTCAAGCAACAATTCGATTGCATCGGTTAATTACTATGGACAAATCACAGCAAAAAAGAAAGGGAAAGCTACCATTACGGCAACTCTTTACGGTAAAAACTATCAATGTGTCATCACGGTGAAATAAATAAGTTACCGTCAGCTCCATCAATGTTGATAAAGGGGGAGTATCTATTATTTTATTAATGAAAAAGCTGCTCTTGTTTGTGCCATTAAGAAGTTTATCTTCATAAGTTTAATTTCATTTTAAATATGCTGAGGAAGTTAATTCAAGTTATTATAATACCTATAAAGCTGTTTTTGACGACATAAATATTTATTAGTAATTTCGTACAATTGATTATTTGATGTATTTTTGATTAATTATTATGAGGGTGTCTCAAAAGATTATATTACATTATGTCTTTTTTGGCACTCTCATGGTCATTAGCATAATTAAGTGGGTTTAACAAGACAAGGAGAATGAAATGAATAAATTGAAGATTGTAAGTATTATTTTTTTAGCAATAACTTTCCAAATGATAGGTATCTTACCGAGCATAAATGTCAAAGCAGCCGAACAGACTTCCAACGAAAAGGATTTTGTGATTAAAGACGGTGTTCTTACTAGGTATGTAGGTGAAGGTGGAGATGTAGTTGTACCGGATGGCGTTGAGGCTATTGGACAAAATGCATTTAATCGGAGTTATATCATGAATAAAACAATAACAAGTGTAATCTTACCGGATTCTGTTACTGCAATAGGAAATTTATCTTTTTACAGCTGTGATAATTTGGAAAGTGTAAAGATGTCTGATTCAGTTAAATCTATTGGGCGTGAGGCATTTTTTGGCTGTACGAACCTGACAGAGATATCTTCCCTGGAGGGCGTTACCACAATAGGAAGTCACGCTTTTGCACTTACACCGTGGCTTGATAGAAGGAGTGAAGAAAATCCTTTCGTCATTATTAACGGTAACTTAATTAACGGTAAAAACTGCAAAGGAGATGTTGTGATACCGGATACGGTTCACACTATTGTAGGCAATGCATTTTCGTTTAATAAAAAAATAACCTCAGTAAGTATTCCTGATTCTGTTAAAAGCATAGGAGCTGCAGCATTTGTTGATTGTAGTAATTTGATTACTGTCAAGATGTCAAATTCCGTGGAATCAATAGGGTTAGGAGCATTCGAAAATTGCATAAGATTAAAAAATATAAGATTATCAAATTCACTTAAGCAGATTGAGGAAATGGCCTTTAATAATTGTAAAAAATTAACCAATATCACCATTCCTGATTCCCTAAGTAAAATAGACCCATATGCTTTTGTGAATTGTGTAAGTTTAAAATATGTAACGATATCAAATAAAGTAACCAGCGTTGAAAGTTATGGCAATAAAGCATTTTTTAATTGCCCGAATTTAACATTTTATGGACAGGATAAATCATATATTCAATCCTATGCCAATAAAAATAAAATACCATTTAAGAAGATTACGATAGCTGCAACGAATAAGATCTTAGCAGTGGGTGAAACATATAGATTAAATCTGAACAGTATGGCGAAATGTACCTGGAAGTCAAGCAACAATTCGATTGCATCGGTTAATTACTATGGACAAATCACAGCAAAAAAGAAAGGGAAAGCTACCATTACGGCAACTCTTTACGGTAAAAACTATCAATGTGTCATCACGGTGAAATAAATAAGTTACCGTCAGCTCCATCAATGTTGATAAAGGGGATTATCTATTATTTAATAATGAAAAAGCTGCTCTTGTTTGTGCCATGTTTTTGACGCCAGGGACATTAAAAATAAAATATTGTACAAATATTATGTCTTTTTGGAAAAAAGCGGAAAGTAAAATTGAGCTGCTTATTTTGTTTGCAAGAAAGACCTATGGAATATTGATATTTTTTATTACTGATATCCTGGCAAATAATCTTTTTGATATCTGCAGAAAGGAGTAATTTACTTATCAGTTTTCCATAGGTCATTTCGTTTTACCATATTTATTCTTTTGGCTGTAAATATTGTAAATAATATATTGCATTATCTTTCCTGGATCGGTACGTATTCCTTATGCTTTGCTACGCTCTTATAAGCTGGACGTATGATTTTACCTGCATTAATCAACTCTTCAATGCGGTGGGCACTCCATCCGGAGATTCTGGCAATTGCAAAAATCGGAGTATATAATTCAAGTGGAAGATCTAACATGCTGTAAACAAAACCGCTGTAGAAGTCTACGTTTGCGCTGACTCCTTTATAAATCTGGCGTTCTTTGGCTATTACTTCCGGAGCAAGGTTTTCAACTAAATTATATAATTTAAATTCATCGTTTCTGCCCTTTTCTTCGGAAAGCTTTTTAACAAAACCCTTGAAGATATTGGCCCTTGGATCGGAGATAGAATACACGGCATGCCCCATACCATAGATAAGGCCCGCCTTATCAAAGGCTTCTTTATGAAGCAGAGCAGCCAGGTAAGCACGTACTTCATCTTCATCGTCCCAATTCTTAAGATTCTTTTTCATATCCTCAAACATCTGAACAACTTTAATGTTGGCGCCGCCGTGTTTCGGGCCTTTTAAGGAACCCAGAGATGCAGCGACAGAAGAATAAGTATCAGTACCCGTGGAGGTTACCACATGAGTTGTAAAGGTGGAGTTATTACCACCGCCGTGTTCTGCATGTAATACTAAAGCTACATCCAATATCTTAGCTTCCAACGGAGTAAATTTACTGTCCGGCCTTAACAGATGAAGAATTAATTCGGCTGTGGAAAGGTTTGGATCCGGAGTATGGATAAATAAGCTCTGACCGTCATGATAATGGCGGTATGCCTGATATCCATATACGGACAGAAGCGGAAATAAGGAAATCATCTGCAGAGACTGTCTCATTACGTTGGGAATGGTAATGTCATCTGCCATATCATCATAAGAATATAAGGTTAATACACTTCTTGCCAGTGTATTCATCATATCACGGCTTGGAGCTTTCATAATGATATCACGGACAAAGGATGTAGGTAAGGAACGGTACTCTCCTAATAATTTTTTAAAATTCATAAGTTCTTCGTTATTCGGCATTTCACCAAATAAAAGAAGATAAGTAGTCTCTTCAAAACCATAACGGTTTTCATTAATAAAGCCATCTACAATCTGTTCAACGTCAATACCACGATAAAATAATTTACCTTCACAGGGAACATATTCGGAATCGACAATAATATGGGAGCGTACTTCAGCAATCTCGGTAAGTCCGGTTAAAACGCCTTTACCGCTTACATCACGTAAGCCGCGTTTTACATCATATTTCGTATAAAGAGCAGGATCAATCGCACTATTCTTTGCACACAAATTTGATAAAGCTAATATTTCTGGTGTAATGGTTGAAAAAGTGTTGTTGTTCATATTTACCTCCTGTTTGTTAACCAAAAGTACAACTTACGAATAGGGAAAGCAGATATGCAAATAATCAACTAATCATGTTTTATTTACATACCACTAAGTAAGACGAATCATGTACTGGTTGAATAAAGTTGTATTTTGGGATTTACTGTATACAAGTATATTGTAGCACAAAAATGTATCAATAACAAGAAAATTTACTTTTATATCAAAAACTGGAAATTGAAAAGTAGTATTTAATCACAAAAAACTGTTAAAAATACATTGTGTTAACATGCCGATAATTAGAGTATCCTTATATGAAACTTTACTTATCCCAAATGTTTCAGTTATTTTAATTTGAAAAATCCTGCAAATATCAATATATTTTAACAATACTTCTTTTGAATGATAGATAAGGATTGCATTTTTTTAGAAAAGCAATTATGATAGAATTATCTAAGAAATTGTCTTAGTGTATATTAGGAAGAGTTATTAAATAATATGGCAATAATTAAAAAAAGTTTCAATCCATAAAAACTTATGGATAAAGGGAGGCAGCATGTTATTAGACGATTACATTTATTTTAAAATTGGAAAGAAAAAAAGTATTGCATTAATAGCCCATGACGGAAAAAAACAGGAACTGGTACAATGGGCAGATAAAAATAAAGATATATTAAAAAATCACTTTTTATGCGGCACAGGAACTACAGCACGCCTTATTTCGGAACAAACAGGACTTCCGGTTAAGGGATACAACAGCGGCCCATTAGGCGGTGACCAGCAGATTGGATCCAGAATCGTTGAGGGAAATATTGATTTTGTCGTATTTTTCTGGGATCCTTTAGAATCACAGCCTCATGATCCTGATGTAAAAGCTCTGCTTCGAATCGCTGTCGTATATGATATTCCAATCGCCAATAATGAAGCTACCGCTGATTTTTTACTTGCATCCAAATATATGGATGAAGAATATGACCGTAAAGTAGAAAACTTCAATAAGAATATGCTTGCAAGAATTGAAAAATTTTCACAGCCGGAATAAGATTAAGACAAATTGATAAGCAATGATAGGACGTAATAAAACGAAGTTTTTAAATTATAAATATTTTATTAAATTTTCTTAGTATAAATTGATTCAGTTGCTATAATCTGCCTTTTATGTTATAATTTCAGTATCTTTACAACATGTTTTACCAAAATATGATAAAGAAATTAAATTATGGAGGTTTTTATTATGAAGAAATATGAATGTCCTTGTGGTTATGTATATGATCCCGAAGTAGGAGATCCTGAAAACGGAATTGAACCTGGAACAGCATGGGAAGACCTGCCTGATGATTGGACATGCCCTGTTTGCGGTTTAGAGAAAGATGCTTTTACTGAAATCTAATAATACATATAGTCAGAGAGCGTGTACATTTGTACAAGCTCTCTTTTCTGAAGTCCAGAAAGAAAGGAACTAACAATGAAAGAATTAAAAGGAACTAAAACGGAAGCGAATTTAAAGGCCGCTTTTGCCGGAGAATCACAAGCCAGGAATAAATATACCTATTATGCATCTAAAGCTAAAAAAGAAGGATATGAGCAGATTTCAGAGTTATTTTTAGAAACTGCTAATAATGAAAAAGAACATGCAAAAATCTGGTTTAAACTGCTTCACGACGGGATGCCGGATACACAGGCTAATTTACTGGATGCAGCAGCCGGCGAACATTATGAATGGACGGACATGTATGCTGATTTTGCAAAAGAAGCGAGAGAAGAAGGCTTTGACCGTATCGCATGGCTTTTTGAGGCAGTTGCCAAGATCGAAAAAGAACATGAGGAAAGATACCGTAAGTTATTATCCAATATTGAAGAAGGACTGGTATTTTCTAAAGACGGAGATACCGTTTGGCAATGCAGTAACTGCGGTCATATACATATTGGGAAAAAGGCTCCGGAAAAATGTCCGGTTTGCGATCATCCCCAGGCTTATTTTAGGGTTTTAGCAAAAAATTATTAATAATATATTAAAACAACTGGTTTAAAGGCTTCAGAGATGGTAACACACCTGTCTGAAGCTTTTTCTTTCGGTATACTAAGGAACATATAATCCATGAAAAACGTAACGAGTATAAATATAAAAGAATACGGTGTTGTAATTGGCCAGGATAATGTTATAATAAATTATGATAATCGTTAGTCAGGAGGGATGATATGCTGTCGGAGTATGATTTGAAATATATACCTCAGGTGTTAACATTTTGGGATAAATTAAGTAATTCACAAAAAATCTTATTATTAATAATATTTCTCCGGTTCATTATGAGAAAGGAAGCCGGGTTCATAGTGGCGAGAATGACTGTATCGGTGTTTTACTAATTAAAAAAGGTGAGCTGCGAATTTATATTTTATCGGAAGAGGGGAAAGAAGTAACTCTTTACCGTTTAAGAGATAATGAAATCTGTATTTTGTCAGCCTCCTGTATATTGGATAATATCACTTTTGATGTTCATGTGGATGCGGAAGTTGACAGTGATGTCTTGCTTATTGATTCTTATTATTATCAACAGTTGTGCAGACAGAATATTTATGCTGAAAATTTTACGGATAAACTTGTAATTGATTCTTTTTCCGATGTTATGTGGGCTATGGAACAAATTTTATTTATGAGCTTTGATAAACGTTTGGCAATCTTTTTATTGGATGAAATAACCAGAAATCAATCCGAATCAATCGAACTTACCCACGAACAGATCGCAAAATATATTGGAAGCGCCAGAGAAGTGGTATCACGCATGCTTAAGTATTTTGCCCAGGAAGGGATTGTGGAACTTTCAAGGGGCGGAGTTAAAGTAATTGATAAGAAAAAGTTAAAACAACTGATTCTTTAAATAGGGTTTTTATAAAAAGCGGATAATAACTGCCGGTACAGCAGCTGTTATCCGCTTTTTGCCTGAAATATTTTTATTATTTCAAAGCTTCAGTTGCCCTATGGGCAAGATTCTGCGCTAAAATTGTATTAATTGCATGGTATATAGATGCAATTATGGTATTATGCAATTATTTTAACAAATTCAATATATTTTGCTTGGATTGTACACCAATGGTTGAATTATGAACTTTTCCGTCTTTCATAACTAATAGAGTCGGTATGGACATAATTTTAAAATTCTGGGCAAGTTCTCCTTCCTCGTCAACATTAACTTTACCCACTTTTATATCTGAAATTTCATTTGCAATCTCATCCACAATGGGAGAAACCATTTTACACGGTCCGCACCAGGAAGCCCAGAAATCAAGCAAAACCGGTTTGTCGGAATTAATTACTTCTGAATCAAAATTATCTTTTGTTATGGTAAGTATACTCATAATGTCATCTCCTTTGTATTATTGATAGCCGTATCATATAACGGTTTTACGGAATTTTCCGTGATTTAGTTACTAAGATAATGCATTATTAAATAGCAGCTCAATTGCTTTTTTATTCGGTACACCCTCGTGCACTTTTTCTGAATCCAAATAATAGGTGGGAACATAATAATAGTCATAAGAGTTGGCAACCTCCGGTTCCAGTTCCTCATCAATTATCTGAATCTTTAAATTTTTGTATCTAGGATTCTCATTCATAAGTTCGTCCATGAATTTATGGGCTTGTTTGCAATGGGGGCACCAGCTTGTCTCAAACATTGTTATAGTTTTCATGGAATGCATCCCTTCTTTCGTCTTTTTATTACTATATCATTCTTTTTTTATCCTGTAAATATGTTATAGTTTATTATTCTCTCCTTAATTGTTCATTTAATTCCAAAATAAACGGAATAATAAATACATAGCGATAAGAACGTATATAGTAATCTTGATAAATTGATTTTTTAATCACGTTTACTTTAAAAAGTAATCGAGTTATTATGACAAGTAATTTATATATTTTTATAATACCGGTTGACTAAGTATTTAATTAAAGCTAAAATGATGTTAATAATATAACAAGGAGGTTTTACTATGAAGGTAACGAATATTGCGGATGGAATATATCAACTTTCCATTAATGTAGAAAATATATTATTTGAAGGTTTCTGGGAAATCCCGAACGGAGTTTCTCTGAATTCATATATTATCAAAGGTTTAAAAACTGCCATTATAGATGGTGTTTGCGGTTGGGATGGCGTACCGGATACCCTGTTTGGTTTAATTGAACAATTAGATATAGCACCGGAATCGATAGAATATCTTATCGTGAATCATATGGAACCGGACCACTCCGGTTGGATTGAAGCATTTAAAAAAATAAATCCGGACTGTAAAATCGTCTGCAGTAAAAAAGCAAAGGATTTACTAAATTCGTTCTTTGGCATAACGGAAAATATTATAGTGGTTGGAGAAAATGATACTCTGGACTTAGGAAACGGACATCTATTAAACTTCGTAGAAATACCCAACGTACATTGGCCGGATACCATTGCAGAATTAGATACACTGACCGGAACTCTATTTACCTGTGATGCGTTTGGTTCTTTTGGTAAAATTACCTCTTCCGTCTATGCTGATATGTTATCGGAAGAAGACCTTGCCTTACACGAAAAAGAGACAACACGTTATTATTCCAATGTACTTGCTTATTTCTCCATGCAGGTTAAAAAAGCAGTAGCTAAATGCCAGGCTTTGCCCGTAAAAATGATTGCACCTGGTCATGGACTTATTTATAGAAATCCAAAAGAAATAATGGATGCTTATTTAAAATATGCAGATTATCAAAAAGGACCTGCAAGAGAAGAGATAACCCTGATCTGGGGATCCATGTATGGTATGACAGAAAATGCTGTTAACTATGTAATTAAGCAGCTTCAAAAAGAAGATATCCTTGTGCATGTACATCAGGTGCCTAAAGAGTCCTGGGGTACCGTACTTGCTTCGGCATGGACGTCAACAGGTATTATATTAGCTATGCCAACATATGAATTTAAAATGTACCCACCTATGGCCTCCGTATTAGAAGAATTGGGTAAGAAAAAAGTAAATGGACGAAAAGCTTTCCGTTTCGGTTCCTATGGATGGTCCGGCGGTGCCCAGAAAGAACTGGATGAAATAATGACAAGGCTTAACATGGGATGGGAATTTATAGAACCGGTAGAATTTACAGGAAACCCGGGAGCGAAAGATCTGGAGCGCGTCGGTGAACAGGTTAAAAAACTGGTAGAAGAAGTAAAGAATGCAGTCAGAGGTTAAGCGGTATAGTAAATAGAATCTATTTTATTTTCATATGTATTTATTTTGGCTCTTTGTCAAATATAAAGTTATAGATGATTTAACTTTATATTTGACAAAGAGTTTTTTTATTTCACAGGAGAGTTTATCTTACACTTGTCACTGAAGTGGCAGTACGTCGGCGCACGGGTCTGACAAGCCAGACTTTTGCTTTTTGCAAAATCATAAACAACTCATAATATTATAGATTATAGCCATACTTTATATATACGTTTTTATGGTTCACAATGAAAAGAAGGGATAATTATTTTGAACAGTAAATTTGATGTCAGGGAAACAACCATATTAGGAATACTGAATGCATTTTCGAAAAAACTCATACAATCTGAGGATTTGGTTTATGAGTATTTAAATAGAATAGCCAGATATGATCATGGCGGCCCGATGTTAAATTCTATTTTGGAATTAAATCCGGATGCAATTCATACAGCAAAAGCTTTGGATTATGAAAGAATTCATAAAGGGACACGAAGTAAGCTTCATGGTATACCCATTCTGGTTAAGGATAATATAGAAACCGCTGATAAAATGCATACCAGTGCAGGTTCCTTAGCCTTAAAAGATTGGTATTCAAAACGGGATGCATTTCTTATCCATAAATTAAGAAATGCCGGTGCAATCATATTAGGAAAGACAAATATGACAGAATGGGCTAATTATATGTCTGATCAAATGCCTGCCGGTTACAGTTCAAGAGGAGGGCAGGTGTTAAATCCTTACGGGACAGATTATTTAAGTACAGGCTGTTCCAGTTCCGGATCAGGGGTGGCAGTAACGAGCAATTTTTGTTGTGCTGCCATTGGAACAGAAACCACTGGTTCTGTAATCGATCCCTCCAGCCGTCTTGGTATTGTAGGAATAAAACCAACAATTGGTTTAGTGAGCCGAAGAGGAATTATACCGGTTTCTCATTTGCAGGATACCGCAGGTCCTATGGCTAGAACAGTAGAAGATGCAGCAATTATTCTTGGTGCAATAGCTGGATACGATGAGGAAGATCCCATTACCATACTTAGTCAGAAAAATGGGTATTCTGATTATACCCGGTTTCTGGACCAAAGTGGTATAGAAGGTTACCGAATTGGAATACCTCGTGAATATTTTTTTGATGACCTGTCTGATGAAGAAATTGCTGTTATTGAAAATGCTGCGGGTATTATGAAACAGCTTGGTGCAGTAATGGTAGATAATGTGGTTGTATCACATGCGAAAGAACTCAATTCCAAGACAATTGAAATCTATGAATTTAAAACTAATATCAACTATTTTTTATCAAACCTGGATAGTCATTTACCGGTACATTCTTTATCCGAGTTAATAAGTTATAATAAAACCCGGGCAGATAAGATGTTAAAGTATGGTCAGATTTATTTTGAAATGGCAGAGCAGACTACAGGTACATTAACAGAAGAAAAGTATATCTCAAGAAGATTAAATGAATTGACCCTAAGTAAAGAGGGAATCGATTCAGCTATGGCTGAATATAATCTGGATGCGCTTTTGTTTCCAAGTGATAAAGCAACACCTATGGTAAACAAAGCAGGTTATCCCCTTATTACTGTTCCTGCAGGAACTCTAAAAGATGGAAGACGTATGGGTATTACGTTTAATGCTGAAGCATTCAGTGAACCAAAACTCATGAAACTGGCTTATACTTATGAACAACATACCAAAAACCGGGTTCCGCCAGATCTATAAGTTTAGTCTTACGAGTAGTCCCCCGCCTACAAAAGGGTAAGGGGGGAGGCCCAGAGTTACCTGTTTCAGTCGGAGAGGGGGACCCGGCTGAAATACCTGCGTACTGCAAAACATAATATAATAGATTAGACCTCTTATGGGCCAGGCCGCCAAGTTTGGTACTTTTTTAATGTGATAATAGACAAAACTACTAAAAGGTATATCAAAGGTTTGGTAAGTATATAGAATAAGTACAAAATACTTTTACATAAAAACGATTTTATCAAATAATGTAAAGATATGATAGTGTTTTAACCCATCATTTGCAAATAACAAAATATAAAAAATAATAGATTGGAGTTAATGCATAAAAAATAAAATATATAATCTATATAATTATAATTAATATACAAAAAATATATTCCAATCTCCTGTAAAATTCCAATAAAAATGTTTTTATGTATTGTAATTTTATATAATCCATTTTAAGCAGACATAGGTAGACAGTATGGAAGAATGGAGTGTACAAAATGGTAACAATAAAGGATGTGGCCAAGGAGTCCGGAGTAGCTATATCAACAGTATCCAATGTGTTAAATAATGTGGAGGTGGTAAGTGCAGAAACCCGTAAGAAAGTTCTGGATGCAGTGGAAAAACTAAAGTATGTTCCTAACATGAACGCAAAATTTTTAAAATCATGTAAAAAAAATACGATTGGTTTATTCTTACCCAGTATCCAGGGTGATTTTTATAAAATGCTCATGCAGGCAATCCATCTGCAGTGCAAAATGAGGGGATATCTATTAAATATATATGTGAGTAATGAAAATACCAGCGAAGAAATATATGGTATGATTTTATCTTCCGGTGTGGAAGGAGCAATCGTTTTCAATGAGCGGTTATCTGATGAGTATATTGACAGAATAGCCGAAAAGAAAATGCCTGTTGTGTTTATTGACCGGGAATATTCAGGTGATCATATATCCAGTGTAATTATAAACAATTCAGAGGGCGCTGCATTGGCCGTTGAATACCTGATAAAACAAGGGCATAGACGAATCGGGTATATACACGGTATCGAGAATTATGATGATGAAGCCAGGTTTAAAGCTTATGTTGGTGTACTGGAGAAATATACACTGCCCATTGATGATTCCATAATTTTAAGAGGCTACTTTGAAGAAGCGGTAGCTTATAGTGAGATGAGGGTATTGCTTTTAAAAGGAACCCAATTACCGGATGCTTTTTTTTGTGCTAATGATGAAATGGCTTGGGGATGTATCCGTGCATTAACCGAAGCAGGAATCAAAGTTCCGGACCAGGTCAGTATAATGGGATTTGATGATAATACCCTTGCTCCTTATTATAATCCGCCGCTTACAACAATCCATAGTCCGGTTACTGAGCTTGGTAATGTCAGTGCAACGGAATTATTAAGGCTTTTACAATATGACCAACCGGCGGAGGGGAAAATATACCGGTTATCACCCAGTCTGGTAACCAGAGATTCCTGTAAACTCTGTATTTAAACCCCTCCACCCCAATACTGTCAATTTCGCAATTATTTATATATTTCTATAGAAATGAGGTTAATATGGGACAATATTATTTGGAGGGTAATGCGTACGTCATTAGAGATTACGATAAGTTACCCGCTTTTTCCAGCTTTCTGCCCGGGTTGGCAGGAATAAAAGGAATTCCCCTCTGGGTTTTTTATACCAACCGTGGACAGGGGGTAAATAGTTTTGGGATACATAATAAAAATAATGCAATTATGGAATTCAATCCGGCTAATACGGCATATGAGAATACGGCAATTAAGGGCTTCCGTACTTTTATTCAATGTAATGGAGAATTTTTTGAGCCATTTTTTAGTTTTGGCAAGGAGGCTGTCCGAAATCTTTACATACGGAAAAACAGTTTTACCATAGAAGAGATTAATTCCCGTCATGGAATAAAAACGACAGTAAAATATTATGTAATACCAAATGACAGTATCGGCGGACTGGTCAGAAACGTCCGTATAAAGAACATAGGCACTGAGGTTAAAGAAATTCACCTATTGGATGGAATGCCAAAGATTATTCCCTATGGAATCAAGAACGGGGAATATAAAGAAATGTCCAATCTTTTAAAGAGCTGGTCGGAGATTAAAAATACGGAGAATAATATCCCCTATTATACGCTTCGTGCTTCCAGCGATGATTCCGCGGAAGTTTCTGATGTTGAGGGAGGATATTACTATTTAACGGTTCAGGAGAATAAGGTGCTTCCGGTTATCTGCGATGCCCAGGTTATTTTTGATTATGATACTTCATTAGTAAATCCTATCGGATTCATAGAAAACGGTTTGCATTCTGTTATAGGGAAAAATCAATGCTTTGCTAATAAAGTTCCATGTGGATTCACTGCGGCAGAATTTCATTTAACCCCAAATAAAGTATATGAATTTAATACTGTCGTTGGTTTTGCCGGTTCTGTAGATCAGATTAATGAAAAAAGAAAAGATTTCTGCCGGAACGGTTATTTTATACGGAAAGAAAAACAGGCGGACGAAGCAGCGGATATTCTTACCGAGGATGTGAAAACTCACACGGCTGACCCTCTCTTTGATGAATATGTAGAACAGTGTTATCTGGATAATTTCTTAAGAGGCGGATATCCATATGTATTTAATAAAGAGGATAATAAAGCGGTTGTCCATTTGTTCAGCCGTAAACACGGGGATCCGGAACGAGATTATAATTTCTTCTCCATTGCAGGGGAGTATTATTCACAGGGAAATGGAAATTTCCGCGACGTAAGCCAGAACAGAAGAAATGATGTATTTTTTAATAAAGAAGTGGGAGATTATAACATAAAGACTTTCTTTCAATTAATACAGATTGACGGCTATAATCCCTGGAGGTACGGCCGGCTACCTTTACTGTTAAGAAACAGTTTAAAAAAGAAATCAATGAATATATAGAGCAAAATGCGGTGGGTGATACGGATAAACTGAATAATATTCTTAAGAAGTCCTTTACTCCCGGTGAAATAGCAAACGCTATAGCCCGTAACCACATAACAGTAAAGGCAGATGAGGATATCTTTCTTACCAATATCCTAAGATTCTGCCATCAGAATACGGAAGCAGGTTTTAACGAGGGATATTGGAGTGACCATTGGGATTACAATCTGGACCTTATTGAAAATTATCTTACGGTATATCCTGATAACATAAAAGAACTGTTGTTTGAAGATAACAGTTACCGATTTTTTGACAGTCCCGCCCGGGTACTTCCAAGAAGTGAAAAATATGTGATACATAAAAACGAAGTTCGCCAGTATGGTGCTATTGTAGAAGATGAAATAAAAAACGGCTATAAAGGGTTTAATAAAAAAGGAACGAACTGGCTGAAAATCAAACCGGAAGACAGGAAAGAGTTTGACTATGCCACAGCTCCCGTTGCCAAAACCACGCTGATGGTAAAACTGATTTCCCTGGCTTTGAATAAATTTGCCACCTTGGACCCCTATGGTATGGGAATTGAGATGGAAGGGGGAAAGCCTGGCTGGAATGATGCTATGAACGGACTTCCCGGTTTATTTGGAAGCGGTATGCCGGAGACTTTTGAATTAAAAAGGTTAATCGCTTTTATCTGTGATACCGTTAGGTTAAAACCAAGGCTGTTTATTCCAGCGGAAATATACGGGTTTCTTATAAAAGTATCCCAAGTCCTGAACAGAGCGAAGAATGAGAAATGGAGTGATTTTGATTATTGGGAAGCGGTAAGTACCTTAAGGGAGCAGTACCGGGAAACAACCCGGTTTTATTTAAGCGGAGAGCAGCAGGAGATGGATACAAGTGAAATCCATACTATTTTTATGGACTTTGCGGAAAAAGTGGAAACCGGAATCAGAAAAGCCAATGGTTATGGTGATGGAATAGTTCCGACCTACTTTACCTACCGTGCCAGCCGATTTACTCCTGTTATTACAGGGGATGGGCAGCCGGATATCAGCCATTACGGACTGCAAAAGGCTGTTGTAAGGGAATTTGAAATAATTCCTTTGCCTGCTTTTTTAGAGGGGCCCGCCAGAATGTTAGGTACAATGGACAAAGAAGCTGCTGATTTATTATGCAAAAATATTAAGAACAGTGATCTTTATGATAAGAAGCTGAAAATGTATAAAACCTCTGTGCCAATCGGGCATATTTCCATGGAGAACGGAAGAATCAGAGCATTTACTCCGGGATGGCTTGAAAGGGAAAGTATTTTTCTGCATATGGAATATAAATATCTGCTGGGTATGTTAAAGGCCGGTTTATATGAGAGATATTATGAAGAGATAAAGCACACATTGATCGTATTTTTACCTCCGGAAGTATACGGAAGAAGTATCTTAGAAAATTCCTCATTCCTTGCTTCCAGTGAGAATCCGGACAGTCAGGTACAGGGCAGAGGTTATGTTGCCCGTTTAAGCGGTTCCACTACGGAGTTGTTAACCATGTGGATACATATGTTTATAGGCAGTAATATATTTACCTGCAAAGATGGTGAACTGCAATTAAATTTTAATCCCAAACTCCCGGGTTGGTTTTTTGACGAAAAAGGAGTAGTTTCTTTTAAACTGTTATCTCGTTGTACGGTGACTTATTGGAATCCGGGGCGTAAATCTACTTACGGTGAAAATGGTGCTACGATAGATAGTATTGAAGTAAACGACGGTAAGGAAATCGTTGCGGGGAATGTCTTAAAAGGAGATCTTGCAGAAAGAATTCGAAACGGGGAAATCAAGTCAGTTAAGGTAAATATGGTCTGACGATTTTATGTAATTACTAACCAAACTGTTTGCATGTTTATGAGTCAAACCATAATAAAATATAGGCATACTCCCTGGCCGGTTGATGCCGTATAATTTGGACAAAAATACATAACTCAATATTCGTAAAATATTCTTTACATGGACTTTCGTACCAAGATCAAAATTAACAAATTATAATATAAATGATTAAAATAACAATAATAAGGAGTTTATCATGAAATTAATTATTACCCGTTATGAAAATAATAAAAAACACACCATATCCCAGGATATTGAATTAATTGAGGATAAAGGAGCCGCCATGAATGTGGTAAATATTTATCCGGATATAGAATACCAGACATTTCACGGTTTTGGCGGAGCGGTTACGGAAGCGGCAGGATATGCATATTCTAAGTTAAGCAAGGAAAATCAGGAAAAGGTTATAGATAAATATTTTGGTAAAGATGGAAATCGATATAATATGATACGTACCCATATCGACAGCTGTGATTTTTCTTTGAATAACTATGAAGCGATGTCTGATCCGGAAGATGTGGAAATGAAATCCTTTACCCTTGCCAGAGATGAAAAATACATTCTTCCCTTACTAAATGCAGGTCAGAAAAAAAGAGGAGAACCCTTTGATTTAATGTTAACACCCTGGTCCCCTCCGGCATTTATGAAAACAAATGGAGACAGAAATCACGGCGGTAAATTAAAAGCCGAATTTATGGGATTCTGGGCCGAATATATATGCCGTTATATTAAAGAATATGAGAAAAAGGGTTTCCCTGTAAACAGAATAACAGTACAAAATGAACCGGAAGCGGTACAAAAATGGGATTCCTGTATTTTTACAGGGGAAGAAGAGAAAGTTTTTTTAAGAGATTACTTATATCCGGCATTCATTAAAAATGATCTGTCTCATGTTAAGGTTAATATATGGGATCACAATAAAGAAAGATTGTACGAACGCGCCAAGGCTGCCATTGATGGAGAAACGGATAAAATGGTGGATGGAATTGCATTTCATTGGTATACGGGAGATCATTTTGAAGCAATTGGTATTACGAGGGATGCTTATCCGAAAAAAGAGCTTCTGTTTACGGAGGGATGTGTGGAATACAGCAGATTCAGCGCAAGCCAGCTGCAGAATGCACAGATGTATGCTCATGATATCATAGGTAATATGAATGCCGGTATGACAGGATTTCTTGACTGGAATATCTTTTTGGATGAAAAAGGCGGGCCGAACCACGTTAATAACTATTGTGATGCACCAATTATGATAGATACTGAAAATGACACTTTTGAAGAAAAACTTTCCCTTGATTATATCGGACATTTCAGCAGGTACATAGAAAAAGATGCAAAACGTATCGCATTCACAAAATATACCGATCGGTTGGAAATGACCGCTCTTAAAAATCCGTGTGGGTCCATTGTTATGGTTGCTTTAAACAGGACGGAGAAAGAGCTGCCGGTATCCCTTCGAATGAATGGTAAGACGGCAGACATTACTGTACCGGGTAATTCGATTGCTACTGCTTTAATGAGCTGAATAAATTTGTAAAAAATTTGAAATTATAGTTGCAAATTATAAAATAGTGTGATATATTCTCTTTATATTAATAATTGTTGATAGGCAAGGAAGTCAAGACACGTTTGTTTTGACTTCCTTTTTTACGTGACAACGAAAAATGAATGAACCTATACTTATGAAACTTGTAACGATATAACTAATTTCAATGGATTGATTATTTAACAATGGAGTTTAAGCTGAAACCGGCTTAGGCTCTTTTTTTTTAGTTTAGGAGGTATCATTATGAAAAAACAAACTCAAATTGTTATTGCAAGACAAAAAGCGGTGTCTGTTTTAATTCTTTATACGGTAACTTTAATGATTATTTTTTTAGGTATTTTTTTTACTGCCTTTAGTTTGATAAATGGCATTAATATCAGTGTATTAAATTCCCGGATACCGGGAGTGATTTTCGGATTATTGGTTTTATACCTTGGCATTCGCTATTACTTATCCGTAAGTAAATTAAAAGAAGAGTTATCAAAAAGTACTTACGAGTTTTCCTGGAAAAATTTTAAAAAAAATAATAAAAATTAATAGGTATAAAGCAGATGAATTATCTGTTTAAATAAAAGGAGGTATTATTATGAAAAAATCTGGAACAATTATTGGTTTACTGCTGGCATTAGGTATAGCTGCAATTGCCTTAGCTCTGGCCTTTTCGTCACCAGGCAGTGCTGATCCGACCGGTGCTTCTTATGTTCTCCCCACCGGATCGGAAACGATTACGGATGTTGCTACCACTGCAAACAAAGCTTATTATGGAGCAAACTTTACTTGGATTATGATAACCGGTTTTATGGTATTCTTTTTCCAATGTGGTTTTGCCATGGTTGAAACCGGATTCTGCCGCGGTAAAAATGCTGCCCATACTATGACAATGAACTTTATGGTATTCTTAGTTGGTGCAATCGGATATTTTCTGTGTGGCTTTGCCTTCCAATTCGGCGGTTCCGGCGGTGCGGCTGGACTGGGAACCGGTGGTGGAGCACTGAACTCCATGCTTTCCATACCCGGACTTGGAGGTATTTTGGGTTATAAAGGATTTTTATTATCCGGTGACGGTATCTATGATCCCGGTATTTATGCATTATTTTTCTTCCAAATGGTATTTATGGACACAACTGTAACAATTCCAACCGGAGCAGTTGCAGAAAGAGTAAAATATTCAGCTGTTGTTATTACCTCTTTCTTTATTTCCATGTTTTTATATCCTTTATTCGGAAACTGGGTATGGGGCGGCGGATGGCTTTCCACACTTGGGAAGAATTTTGGTTTAGGTCATGGGGTAGTTGATTTTGCAGGATCTGCAGTCGTTCACTCCATGGGCGGTATGCTTGCTTTAGCAGGTGCTATTGTTATCGGACCCAGAATCGGTAAATTCAAAAAGGATGGAACAACCAGAGCTTTCCCAGGCCATGATATTCCTATGGCAATAATAGGTACCATTATATTATTCTTCTGCTGGTTCTCCTTTAATGCCGGTTCCACTTTAAACTCATCTGATTTCAGGCTTTCCGTTGTCGCCACCAATACGATGGTAGCCGGTGCTATCGGTGGTTTAGTAGCTATGTTTTATATGTGGATTAAATACGGCAAACCAGATCCATCCATGACGGCAAATGGAGCGCTTGCAGGACTTGTTGCAATCACTGCGCCATGTGCATTTGTTAATGCTGCATCTGCTTTTATTATAGGATTAATTGCAGGTTTACTGGTTTGCGTTTCTGTAGCTTTTGTTGAAAATAAATTAAAACTGGATGATCCGGTTGGCGCTATTTCAGTTCATTGTGTAAACGGTTTATGGGGAGTACTTTCCTTAGGATTATTTGCTGATGGTTCCTATGGAGACGGTTTAAACGGTGTCGCTGGCGGTGTTACAGGTTTATTATATGGTGATGCTTCCCAGTTTGCAGCGCAGTTAATTGCAGTAATAGTACTATTTGTATGGGGTTTCGGAGTATCCTTTGTTTTCTTTAAAGTTCTTGATAAAATATGGGGGCTGAGAGTTTCTCCGGAAGCAGAACTTGTCGGTCTGGATATTCCTGAAATGGGTATTGCGGCTTATCCTGATCTGCAGCTGATTAAGTCAGAATTAGATTTTGATTCAGCTGATAATGCTGCAATAAAACAGTTGGCAAGGTTTAAAACCAGATAGAATAATTTGACAATAAAAAATTACATGATTATAATGATATTATAAAGACGGGGGGCATTTCGTTATTTAGATGATATCCTTGTCATGATCAGGAACATTGCGGCCGGTGTGCCGAAAGGAGGCTATTGTATGAAGAAGCTGGAAATAATTATTAAACCCGAAAGGTTGGAGGATTTAAAGAAAATTCTCAATGATAATAAAGCAAATGGTTTAATGATTTCAAATATTATGGGGTATGGGAATCAAAAAGGGTATACAACAATTTATAGAGGTACTGAAACAACAGTAAATCTACTGCCTAAAGTAAAAGTTGAGACAGTTGTTCCTACGGAAGTAGCAGAAGTAATTGTTGATGAAGTAGTTAAACAGATTAATACCGGCAATTATGGCGACGGTAAAATATTTATCTATGATGTGGATGATGTAGTAAGAATCCGTACCGGTGAGCGTGGCAAAGAAGCATTATAAGTATATATAAAGTATAAATTTAGATAGGAATATAAATGTTACATTAAAAGTATTATATAAAAGTGCAGGAATGCGTAAATCTGATTCCTGCATTTTTTATGCAATAGAAAATTTTGTTCTGTTGCTCCGAAAAACGCTCTGTAAAAGATCTTACTTGGTGTATATAATTGAGTACCTAAAAACCGTACATAGAAAGATTTTGCAAAGTAAACTCAAGTAATGTATAAAATTTAAGTTATTCAATATAAATAGGGTTGACAAATTAAAACATCATGTTATAATAAATTTTGTTATATACATACGAGTTTACATGTAAGGGGATTGTACATAATGAACAATAATAAAAGGGTAACACGGGCTGATGTAGCGAAGTATGCAAATGTTAGTGAAACTATCGTCTCCTATGTTATCAATAATAATCGATATGTTGATCAAAGTAAAAGAGAACGAGTAGAAGAAGCAATTCGTGTATTGAATTATCGTCCCAATAATGTAGCAAGAGCTTTAAAAGGGAAGCAAAGTAATCAGATTATTTTTATTGCCGATCAAATTACAAATGAATATTTTAGCCGCATCGTTAGTGAGATGGACAAATTCGCTTATGAAAAAGGTTATTTAATATCATTATGCGCCAATAGAAATACCCAAGAATTTGTTTCACAGGTAATCAGCCGCCAATATGATGGTATCATCATTAGTTCTACAAGTTTTCCCGAAGAATATGTTAAGCAATTTGTAGATGCTAATATTCCTTTAGTACTTTTTATGAATCGGAGATATAATAATATTCCCAGAAATGTCGGTGTTATTGATTCCGGATTATATAGCGGCGCAAGAGATTGTGTTAAATATTTAGCATCAAAAGACAGAAAGCATATTTTGTATCTAGACAGAATTAGTTCTAAAGGAACCATGAGTACCATGGATGATTTAAGATTAAGCGGATTTGTTGATGAGATGATTGAGAGTGGACTGGAATTTACCAATGACCGGATTATTGCCGGATGCTGTACGGAAGATCAGGTAGAAGCTGAAATCATTAAAAGGATGAATAACGGACTGAAAGTTGACGGGATTTTTGGAAGAAATGATATGTTAGCATGTGTAGCTTTGTCCGCTGTAAGTAAATTAAATTTGAAAGTTCCTGAAGATATCTCCGTAATTGGCTTTGATAACTCTTCCATAAGCAGATTTTGTAGTCCTAAATTAACGACTATGGAGATGCAGCGAGAAGAAATTAGTAAAGCTACTATTGATATGCTTCAGATGATAATTGATGGAAAAGATGGAAACCTGAAAGCTTCTTTTAAAACAAATTTAATCCGCAGAGAAAGTACTGGTTATAATTAATAAATTAGAAACGAACTAATATGAAGCATCGGTATACAATAGGTATATATATATTTTAATGACATCATAAAAAGTAGATTTTATTAAAGAAATAAAATCTTTTTAAAACGACAATGTACATACGAGTGTACATATGAAATTTATGGTAATTCAGTGTTTTTTTCAACCCAATTACGAAAGTTAAGCTTATAAGAAATAACTAGTTACTTTTATACTTATTACAAAACGGGAAAGAGTAGATAATATAGTTGTTATCATTATAAGTGACTTAATAAAATTTTTTAAAAGGAGAGGTTAAAAATGAGTAAGATGAAAAAAGTATTAGCTTTATTGTTAATCTTTGTATTAACAGTATCATTGGGGGCCTGTGGTAGTACTAAAAAAGAAGATACTAAAACAGACACTACAGACACTGCAAAAGGAAATGCAACAGCCGATACAACAGGGACGGCAGATGAAGCAGCTTCACAAGAAGATGGTGAATATGAATTCACGGAACCGGTAACTATTAAATTTGCCAATTATGCGGTTTTAGAAGCAGGGTATGACAAGTTTTGGGAAAATGTTAAACAAGGTTTTGAAGAAAAGTACCCTAATATTAAAATTGAATACATGACGGCTGAATATGGTCAGATGTTAACCCAAGTTGTTACCTGGGCAGGCGGCGGAGAAACAGTTGATTTAGTTCTGGGTGAGATTCCCTGGATTCCGACATTAGCAGATGCTGGACTTGCAGTTCCGGTAACAGATTTATTTTCTGAAGATTATTTATCACAGATTTATCCTTCCATGTTAGAAGCTACCGATGTAGATGGGGTTCCTTATGGAATACCAATGTATGCATCACCATTTGTAATGTTTTATAACAAAGATTTATTTACACAAGCTGGTTTAGACCCTAACACTCCACCAACTACAGTAGATGAGATGATGGAAATAGCACCGAAACTTGCGGCATTAAAAACAGCAGACGGTAATCCGGTTTATCCCTTTGGTATGACAACAGGTTCCGTATCCGTATCCGGGTCTTGTTTAACTTCGTTAGTGTATGGGTTCGGAGGTTCCGTATTAGACGCAGACGGTAATTTAGATGTTGATAATGATGGATTTAAGCAAACTTTTCAATTTTTAAAAGATTTAGATGATAAGGGATATAATCCTCAAGTAAGTAAATTAAAAGATTTAAGAAATCTATTCGCTTTAGGACAACTTGGTATGTACTATGATACATCCTGGGGATTTAACGGAGTAAATTCCATTAACCCGAATGCAAAAGATTTTATTGCTTCTGCAGCTCCTTTGACTGGCGGTTCCGGTAAAGGTGAAAGCTTAATTCAGGCACATACGTTTATGATGTCTAATAATGGAGAAGCTCAGGTTGAAGCAACAAAATTATTAATTAAGTATATTCTAACAGAAGAAATATTAGCTCCATACTTGGAAAATGTCGCACCTGGTTACCCATCAATGAGTGCATTAAGCGAAATACCTGCAATTACAGAATCACCAGTATTATCAGGTGCATTAAGCTCAATTAATACTGCAAAAGGTATCGCTAATGTACCTGCAATCAATGATTTTAATATTGAACTTACAGCGCTGGCACAAGCTGTTACAGTAGATGATAAAGATATTGATACTGCCATAAATGACTTTAAAACTTCAGCAGGAAGTATTTTAGGAAATTAGTTTTGATTGGACTGACTGTTGCAAAATATAATATTTTTGCAACAGTCACAACCTAATAAATGTGCAGAATTGTTTAATACTTGCATGGAGGACAATTATGTTAAATAATAATGAAAAAGAAAGGGGAATTTCTAATGCAAAATAAGTCCGGATCACTAGATTCCCAAAAGACTAAAGGTGCACCAGTACTAAAAAAAATTACAAAAGATAAACTATTTGCCCTAGCATTACTTACCCCAGGTTTCATTGTAACCGTAATGTTTATATTAATACCAGTTTTTGACTCAGTTATTAAGAGTTTTCAGAATTATAAAATTAAGAATATAATTGCCAAAACACCTGGTGAATGGAACAACTTTGATAATTATGCAAAACTATTTTCAAATAATAAATTATTACCTTCAATAGAAGTTACCTTTATATTTGTTTGTGGAGTTGTTATATCCCAGTTTATTTTGGGAATGGCTATGGCGTTAGTTCTAAATTCGAATTTAAAAGGCGCCAGATTTATAAGAAGTATTATGATGGCTCCCTGGATTGTACCAACAATTATATCTGGTCTTATATGGATGTGGATATATCAACCTCAATATGGGTTGCTAAAATATATAGTTAATCTATTTAGCTTTGGACATGTTACAGATTTTGCAATGTTAAATAATCCTGCCACGGCGCTTTTTGGAATTGCAATTGCAGCTTTATGGAAACAGATCCCTCTGGCAGCACTTTTACTCGTATCCGGGTTAGCCAATGTACCGGATGAAACAATGGAAGCTGCAACCGTTGACGGAGCAAATGCAGTGGACCGCTTTTTTCATATTACAATTCCCTATATGAAAAGCATCATTAAAGTTACAACCTCAATGGCGATTATTGAGAACTTTAAACAATTCCCTCTGATTTGGACAATGACAGGCGGAGGCCCCAACAATTCAACCAATACGTTAGCGATTTTAAGCTATAGAGAAGCATTTGTATCAAACAATCTGGGATCCGGTGCAGCCGTAACTACAATTTGGATGCTTTTAATGATTGTTGTAGTCGTATTATTTAATTTTATATTTAAAGATACCAGTATGGAATAGGAGGATAATACATATGAAAAAGAAACAACTGATTTTTAGTATCATTCGTTATATTGTAGTTGCATTGATTTTATTATTTCTTCTATTTCCGCTATATTGGGTTTTAATAACTTCATTTAAAGAAAATATGGAAGCATACAAATTTCCGCCAACATTTTTCCCGCAATTACCTACATCCAAAGCATATGTAAAATTATTTACGGAGGATCAATATTTCTTCCGTTACTATACAAATAACTTTATTGTTTCCGGTGCATGTGCTGTTTTAACTACGTTTATGGCGATTATATCCGGTTATGCCCTCTCAAGATTTCATTTTAAATGGAATAAGTGGATCATAGCAGCATTTACTTCAGCCCAGATGTTTCCGATTGTAAGCCGTATGATTTCATTATATGGCCTTATGGGTAAGATGAACTTAATAAATACACATCAAGGTTTAATATTAGCACTAACTGCAGCTATGATACCATTTTCCACCATGTTAATGGCAAGTTTCTTTGACAGTATACCAAAAGCACTTGAAGAAGCTGCGTTTATTGATGGAGCAGGCAGATTTAAGATTTTATTTTCAGTTATTATACCGTTAGTAAAACCGGGTATTGTGGCAGTTGGTATCTATTCATTATTAATGACATGGGATGACTATCTTCATGCAAGTACGTTGATTCAAACAGATTCCCTTCGTACACTCTCAGTCGGGGTATCGGTTCGATATTTAGGTGAATTATCATACGATTGGTCATTAATTAATACTATTTCAGTAATTGGGGTTATCCCAATGTTACTGCTGTTCTTTTTCTTCCAGAAACATCTTGTAAAAGGACTGGTACAGGGTGCAGTAAAAGGATAAACAAAAAGTCCTATTGCTGTAACTATTTAGTATTCCAAATAATTCGCAGTATTCGAGTAAATTAGCTCGTAAAGCGGTTAAAACGTGATTGTAATATGTATTTTTTGCATATTTTCAAGAACGAATTAATGGTTGTATGTAAGAAACGCAGTGACTGAACAAATAACGAATAGGAAAGAAGGACATATAAATATGCTAGTAACAAATAAAGAAAATATAGAACATGCCAGCCGTAATGGCTATGCAATTCCGGCAATTAATACACAGGGTGGCAATTATGATATCATATGGGCAATCTGCCGTGCTGCAGAAGAAATGAATTCTCCGATTATTTTAGCACATTATGTATCTACAGGGGCATATTCAGGGAATGATTGGTTTGTAGAAGTATCAAAATGGTGTGCGAATAAGGTAAAAGTACCGGTATCCATTCATCTTGATCATGGAGACAGTTATGAGATTTGTAAGGAAGCATTAAACTTGGGATTTACCTCTGTAATGATCGACGGATCTACCAGACCAATAGAAGAAAATGCTGAAATTACGAATAAAGTTATAACAGAAGCAAAAAAATATGGAGTTATGGTTGAAGCAGAGATTGGGGAGCTTGTTCGATTAGATGAAGACGGAGCAGTTACGGAGAACAAAAATATTGCTAATCCTGAAGATGTTCGAAAATTTCTTTCTTTATGTAATCCGGATTCTTTAGCAATAGGAATTGGTAATGCACATGGCTATTATAAAGGTGAACCGGATATTAAACTTGAAGTCTTAAAAGCGGTCAGAGAGTTTACGGATATACCACTTGTTCTTCACGGCTGTACCGGAATGTCACAAGAGGTTATTAAGGAAGCAATTTCTCTGGGAGTTTCCAAGATTAATTTCGGAACAGAAATACGTTATAAATATGTAGAGCACTATTCCTATGGATTAGAACACTTAAATCATCAGGGACATTCCTGGAAGTTATCCCAATTTGCCAATGACAGGTTAACAGAAGACATTAAAGATATAATAAGATTAGCAGGTTCAGACGGTAAAGCATAATTTTATTTTAATGAATTTTAAGATGGTCTCAGAATAAGAGAGATTACATATATTAACCTGTTTTGGTATAATAGGCTCATAAATTGGGTGAAAGAAAAGCAAAAATTTCAGCTTGTTTGGTATAAATTCCATACGCACTTGATACGGAGAAACTTATAGTATAGAGTTTCTCCGATTTATAATAATAAAAGAAAAGAGGAAATCTCATGAAAAAACAACTTAACGTCGGATTCATAACAACTCTTTCAGGAAGATGGCCAAGAGAACTTCCTGAAAAAAGAAATAAAGAATATGGGGAATGGCTTCACGCAAATTTACATGACATCAATCTGATAAAAGCAAAATCTTTAGGTGATTCACCGCAGGCAGTTGAAGAAATCTCAAATCAATTTAAAGAAGAAGCGGTAGATATTATTGTAATGGTATATGGGGCATTTACAGGAGATGATGTTTCAACATGCCTTGCTGAAAATCTTAATGTTCCCATTGTTCTCTGGGCACCTCATGAGCCGGAATTTGATAAGAATGATAGATTATATGCCAATGCATTGGTAGCATTAACTATGAATTCTGCTTCCTTAAAAAGATTAGGTTATACCTGTTATGCCGTTTATGGAGATAAAGAAGAATCTGATATTGCATCAAAGGTTATAAATTTAATTGCATCCTATAACGTTGTAAATAAACTAAAAGGCACCGTACTGGGACTATTTGGTTATCGTCCGACTGCTTTCTACAATTCCAGCTTTAATGAAGGGTTGATTCGAAAAACTTTTGGTATCCGTATGGAAGAAACAGATTTAAAAGTAGTATTTGATGAAATGGAAAAGTTACCCAGAGAAGCATATGAGGCAGATATGGATCAGATGTCGAAAGCATATGATGTAAGTAAACTTCCGGAGGGCCATTTAGAGAATCACTCCAAGTTATATCTGGCTTTAAAAGATCTTATGGAGAGGCAGGCTTATGATTTTGCAAGTATTAAATGCTGGCCGGAAATGGGGAATCTGCATACAACTCCATGTGCTGTGTTAGGTAGATTAGCTGATGAAGGTTTGAATATTGGATGTGAAGGAGATGTTGATGCTGAACTGGCACAAATCGTACAGCATTACCTTACCGGACTTCCGACTTTCATTACTGATATGATTAATATTGATGAAAAGGATAATGTAATGACTTTCTGGCATTGTGGAAATGCAGCACCATCTTTGAAGAATCCAAAACATGATTTCACAATTCAGAACCATCCTTTAGCCGGACAGGGAACAGCATTTTATGGTGATCTAAAAGAAGGCAAGGTTACAATAGCGAGATTTTGCAATATTGATGATTCTTATAAATTATTCCTGCTTAGGGGGACTGCAATTGATAAGGACCGCTATACCAAAGGCATTATGGCTAATATTAAGGTAGAAACACCCGTAAGAAAAATTGTAGAGCAGATAATAGAAGAGGGTATACCTCACCACTACAGTATTGTATGGGAAGACGTTGCGGATTCCATGATAGCTATTTGCAAATTATTAAATATACCAGTTATAGAGATGTAGGATAAATAGAATAATAAGAGTTTGGATAATAATGCAGACAAACACTTTTGAATATAGATCAAAATGTTTAGGACAGTACTATTATCCAACCTCTTTTTTTATTGAAACAGGTAATTGCCGGAGATAACATTGAGTTAATACGGGTTTTCCTGCCGAAGCTGGCTCTAAAGGGCTCTAAGGAGGTAAAACCCATATAATTTTATGAGGTAAAAGTTTAAATTAAAAATGAAATTCATTTCATGTTGAGAACCCGCGTAAAGAATATTTTATTCCATAATCACAGCATCTGCGAAATATTCCGGCAGATGAAAGTTCCAGGATGGAAGATCAATCTTCGTATAACTGCCATAATGGGCGATAGGAATATCGTTGTGGCATAATTTGTAAAAGTTACAGCGTATTTTATCCCCTGGTTCGAAAGATTCTTTGCCAAAAAGGTCTTTTACATATTGTAAGGGAATTTGAACCTCTACCGTCCAGGAATCTTTATTGACTTGTGCCATACAAAAACATCTGGCATTGGTAAATTCGGTATAAACTTTTCTTCCCGGTGGTTTCTCACCAAAACGGTTGAGCATTGCTCCGTTGGCATTCATTTCGATATTAACATAAGTACCTTTCTCTGTTTCCGGTGCAAAGTCGATAAAAACCTCCATCGCACTGTCCTGAAAAACCGGATCTTCATTATTTATAAAGGTTCTCAAGGGATCTTTTTCTTCACATTTCATTGAAACAACAAATCCTTTTTCTTTGATATAGGCCATTGTACCATATGCAGCAGGTCTGTAATCGCCGCCCCAATTGTATTGGTCTATATGAAAAATAGGGCAGTCTTTAAGTTGTGATTTTTCTTGTATCGTATGTATTTCGTAAATCATAGTATCATAATTCCTTTCTCATTATGTGCAGTCAAAATCTTACTTTCCAATGCTTGTATCGTATATTAAGATTATACAGAATTTTTATCAGGAGAAGGTAACAATAATAGGCAAACGTTTGCATAAAATTTGGTTTAGAATTGTGGGATTCTAAAGCTGTTTATGCTAATATTTATTCCAGTGTTAAAAAAAGAATTTAAATCATCTTCCTTCCGTTACTTATTTTTTAGAACTTGTTAACTTATATAACCTCAGTGGCTATAATTAATATCAAACTTGGAGGAAAACAATGTGTATTTTATATTTTTACTTGTAAGCTTTTTGGCATCGGCAGTGGGCGGCATTTGCGGAATTGGAGGCGGTGTTATAATAAAACCGGTACTTGACACGATTGGTGTTATGAGTGTAAGTTCAATCAGCTTTTTATCAGGTTGTACCGTACTTTCCATGTCAACCATATCCGTAATCAAATCATTGAAAAGCGATAAATCAGTAGTTAATTTAAAAACAGCAACAGCATTAGCCATAGGTGCGGCAATCGGTGGTATACTGGGAAAACAGGCATTTCATTATATTTATGTTATTTTCCCGAAGGAGAAAACAGTAGGAGCAATACAGGCTATTGTCTTAATCATTATTACAACCGGTACTTTATTATACACTCTTTATTCTAATAAAATTAAGACCTATGTAATTAGTAATCAAGTGGTATGTGTTTTAATTGGTTTATTTTTGGGTGTTTTATCTTCTTTCTTAGGCATTGGCGGTGGACCAATTAATTTAATTGTACTTACTTATTTTTTTTCAATGGACCTCAAGTGCGCAGCTGTTAATTCCTTATACATAATTATGTTTTCACAATTTACCAGTTTATTTAACTCAATAATAAGCGGGGTTATTCCTGAATTTAATACACTCGCATTGATTCTTATGGTTATAGGGGGAATGTCCGGAGGAATGGTCGGAAGTAAAGTAAATAAAACCATATCTGTTAAAGGGGTAAATAAATTATTTATTGCATTAATGGTTGTCATAATTTTCATTAATATATATAATGCAGTAAAGTTTTCAATTTAATGAATTAAAAAAATAAAAAAACTAAAAATAAATAAAAAATATAAATTTTATATTATTCCATGAAAATTCATTTGAGTTGGAAAACAGATTTTAAAACGAATGAAAACTGAATATTTGAGTGAGATACAAAAATAAATCTATGAAAGTATCACAACATAGAAAAGAGGCATTGGATTAGCTTATAAATTAATCCAATGCCCTTTTTATTTCCGCGAAAGCAAAGTGAGAATTAGCAAGCTTGCTTGCAATAATTCGAATGGGTACGCTAACCGAAGAAACTCACAAAGCGTGGTTCTTCGGTTTGTATAATACAAATCAAAAAAGGCTTTAATAAATACGAATGCTAAGAATTTTAGCTGAATTCTTCAATAATCATTGCCCTTAATATCCCGGCTTGCTCATATTCACGTTTTCCTGCACCGATCCCGATTTTAACAATTTTAAATTCTTTTGGTAAAGAGTCTTTCGTTTTGATTGCAGCGACAATTGCAGCTCCGGTTGGCGTAACTAATTCATTTTTTATAGAGGTTATATGCAGAGGTAAATTATAGTCTGCTGCAATATTGGCAACTGCCGGAACAGGAACAGGGAGCATTCCGTGGCGGCATCTGATATGACCGGTACCCTCATATAATTCGGATACAATAACCTCTTCAATACCGAGATTATCCAGGCAAACGGCAGTAGCAACGATATCCACGATGGAATCAATTGCGCCAATTTCATGAAAATGTACTTCTTCTATAGGCAGTCCATGAGCTTTTGATTCTGCAACTGCTACAATATAGAATATTTTCTTAGCAATATCTTTTGCTTTTTCCGTAAGATTTGACTGATCTATGATGGAATTGATTACATATAAATTTCTGTGATCCTGCCGGCCAAGATGTATATGATCCTGATTATCCGCAGGTTTATGCTTTTGGTTGTGACTATGGTCGGTAAATTCACAGCTTTCCTGATCAAGGATGACATCAAAATCACAAGCATCTATACTGGCTTTCATTCTTCTTCCGATTTTTATTTTATAACCGTCTACATGCAGGCTTTTTAAGCCGGTCATTAATATATCCTGATCGGCGCCCAGGTCCAGCAAAGCTGCAACAGTCATATCACCACTGATTCCTGAGTAGCACTCTAAGTATAATGTTTTTTTATTCATGTTTTTTTCCAACTTTCCAATAAGTATTTAGATAATTATTTGTTTTTGGCTTTCGTTACCGGCTTAATTCCCATACAGCTTTCTCTGGTAATTATGGAAAATGGGAGTTCAACTTTTATAGGAAGAGTCTTACCATTTTCAATACGGTCAATTAATATTTTGGCTGTCATTTTACCCAGTTCTTCCATCGGAACACGGATCGTAGTAAGCATGGGAGACATGTATTGTGCAGTATCGATATCATCAATACTTATAATTGACACATCAGCAGGAATATTAAGTCCATACTCCTTTATTGCTTTCATTGCTCCAATTGCGGTCAAATCGTTGGCACAGAATAAAGCTGTAACATTAAGCCCCTTTTTTAAATATTCCTTTACTCCATTGTAACCTCCTTCTGAGGATAGAGGTGTAACAATGATATTTTCACGGGTAACCGGTAAGGAGAGTGAATTCATGGTATCCAGATACCCCTGATATCTTAATTCCTTACTTTTTTCTCCCACATAACCAATGGAAGTATGTCCTAAATTGTGAAGATATTTAACAGCCGCAACAGAAGCCTGATATCCGTCACATATTACCTGGTCAAAATCGGTATCTATCGTATTAAGGCCGGTATAAACTACATGTTTATATTGTTTTTTAATAAAGGTCAGCAAGTTCTTATCAAATCGTCCAAGCACTGCAATACCATTTACCTGATTACTGGAAATCACATGAAAGGTATTGGCATCATTGATATCATAAGCGGAGAAAGAATATTTCATAATGTATCCTTGCCTGAAAGCTTCCTGTTCAATGGCTCTTGCTATTTGAGAGAAAAAAGGATCATTCGTAGTAATATTTGAACGGGCAAAGATACAGCCAATTGTTTTCGCCAGGGGGACCGAGTATTCTGAATTATTACCTAATTTTAAGTTCCTGGCAGTGGAATTAGGCATATAATTGGTTTCTCTCACAATTCTCCAAATGGTATCCTGAACTTCCTTACTGGCGACTTTTGAATTACTCTGATTAATTACACGTGAGACAGTAGAAATAGAAACTCCCGCCATTTTAGCAATCTCTTTTAATGTCATAGCATCCTCCCATTTATTTTATTTTCTTATTCGTATATGGGGAATCATAAAGCATAAGAATAAGATTATTATACAAATTATATTATAATATTACGATTACTAGTTATGCAAACGTTTGTGTAAAAAAGGTCAAAAATCCGTAGGATTCTATATTTAAATATGATAATATCATTTTGGAAGGAAGAGAAAGGTGGTATCAGATATGAAAGGTAATCTCTTAGTTGTACATGGCGGTGGACCTACTGCAGTTATTAATTCTTCCCTTTATGGTGTAATCACAGAGGCAAAGAAAAATGACAAAATAGATAAAATTTTTGGTGCAATTGGTGGAACGGAAGCAATCTTAAAAGAAAATTTTCTTGATTTGGGAAAAACAAGTGAAGAAAAGCTTGAACTTTTACTTCAAACACCGGGAACTGCTATTGGATCTTCCAGATTTGCACTGGAACAAGAAGATTATAAAAAAATGGTTGAGGTATTTAAAAGAAACAATATTAAGTACGTACTGTTTAATGGCGGTAATGGTTCTATGGATACATGCGGAAAAACACAAAAAGCTTGTGACGGAGAAGAAATTTATGTAGTAGGTATTCCAAAAACGATTGATAATGATATTTCCATTATTGACCATGCACCCGGTTTTGGAAGTGCTGCAAGGTATATTGCTGCAACTACGGCGGAAATCGGCGCAGATGTGAAATCATTACCGATTCATGTGTGCGTTATCGAAGCCATGGGCAGGAATGCAGGCTGGATTACCGCTGCTTCTGCTTTAGCAAGAAAAAATGATAAAGATGCCCGCATCTCATCTATTTACCGGAAAGGTCCTTTGATGAAGATGAATTTTTAGAAGATGTTAAGAAATTGTATGATGAACTTGGGGGTGTCGTTGTTGTAGTAAGCGAAGGTCTTAAGAATAAAGATGGTGAATCTATCGTCCCGCCAATTTTTAAGAGTGGTCGTGCTGTATATTATGGTGATGTCAGTTCACATTTATCCAATCTGATAATCAAAAAATTGGGAATTAAAGCAAGAAGTGAAAAACCCGGTCTTAGCGGCAGAACTTCAATTGCTCTCCAATCAAGGGTAGACCGTGATGAAGCGGTTTTAGTCGGAAGAGAAGCAGTGAAAGCAGCAGTTTCAGGGCATACCGGAGTTATGGTTGGAATTAACCGTATACCGGGGAAAGAATATAGGATTGAAACTTCCTTAATTCCCATAGAAAAAGTTATGTTGCATGAACGAGTGCTTCCTAAAGAGTATATCAACGAACGCGGTAATAATGTGACAAAAGAATTTGTAGAGTGGTGTAAACCGTTAATCGGCGAAGAATTAGGTGATTTTATTAGTTTTAAAGATGGGTATGCTCCTAACGGCAACTGAAACTCAAACAAGTACGAATTGTGTGGAGATTAAAAATTTAAAGGATTGCAATAGACTATGTAATTCAAGTTTATGAAAGGAAGAAAAAATTGAAACATATATATCTTAATTTAAAAAGATTTGATATTCCAAAAGAATATGGCGGAGTAAATAATATAGCCAGCCCTGGTGAATGGGGAAAGTATATTGTAGAAAATACAAAGGACCAATTGAATAAATATGATAAAAATGAGATTGAATTTGTTATGTATTTCCCGGAAGCACACTTACTTGGCGCAATTAGTGCTTTAAATGAAAACAGTATACTTCAGATTGGATGTCAGAGTGTATTCCGCGAAGATACTGCAAACGGTGGTAATTTCGGGGCATTTACAACAAACAGAACCGGCAATGCTATGAAAGCTATTGGTTGTACGGGAACAATTATTGGCCACTGCGAAGAGAGAAAAGATAAAGCAGGTATTTTATCAGAGGCAGGTGTTACTGATACGGACGCTGTAAACCGTATTCTTAACAAAGAGATAAAAGCGGCAATTGCAGCAGGTTTACATGTATTATATTGTATTGGTGAAAGTGCCGATGAACAGAAAAACTGGCAGGAAGTTCTGAGTAAACAATTATCTATCGGCCTTGATGGAGTGGACAAGAGTAAAATTGCTATTGCATATGAACCAATTTGGGCCATTGGGCCTGGTAAAACGCCCCCGGACAGAGAATATATTGAAAAAATTGCTAAATTCATTAAAACAGAGACAAATGGATTACCGGTTACATACGGTGGAGGCCTTAAAGTAGATAATGCAAAGATGTTGGCATCCATACCGGAGGTTGATGGTGGGCTGATTGCATTAACCAGATTCCAGGGTGAAATAGGTTTCTATCCGGATGAATATTTGGAAATAATTAAAACCTATATGGGTAAATAAACAGGCGTTTGCGAAAACTAAAGTAAAAGAAGAAAGGAAAAGGTTGTAACGCAGACTTGTCTGCGGTAAGCAATGGGTGAAGAATATGAAATTATCATTTGAATACGGACATGGTATGATGGAGGCAAATCTGCCGGATGATACGGACGTTTTTATAACGGGAGAAACAGTAAAAGATCCTCCCTGTATTCCGGAAGATCAATTGGTTGAGAAAACTTTAGAATCTCTTCGTAATCCAATTGGGATGGAACCCTTAACTAAATTAGCAAAAAAGGTTCAAAAGTTACGATTATATTCCCTGATAGGGTAAAGGGAGGAGAACAGGCAACATCTCACCGTAAAATATCAATAAAATTAATATTAAAAGAATTATATAGTGTTGGCGTTGAAAAGAAAGATATTCTCCTTATCTGTTCCAATGGACTTCACAGGAAGAATACCGAGAAAGAAATCAGAGGTGTTTTAGGAGACGAGTTATTTCATGAATTTTGGTATTCTCATCAGATTATAAATCATGACAGTGAAGATTATGATCATCTTGTTGACCTGGGTGTTACAGACCGGGGAGATCCTGTTATTATGAATAAATATGTATATGACAGTGACGTTGCCATACTTATCGGACATACACAGGGTAATCCTTATGGCGGTTATTCAGGCGGATATAAGCATTGTGCTACGGGTATTACCCATTGGAGATCCATTGCTTCCCACCATGTACCGGAAGTAATGCATAGAAAGGATTTTGTTCCGGTAAGCGGTCATTCCATGATGAGGACTAAGTTTGATGAGATAGGACAGCATATGGAAAAATGTATGGGTAAGAAATTCTTCTGTTGTGATGCCGTACTTGACACAAAATCAAGACAAATTGAAATAAACAGCGGTTATGCGAAAGAAATGCAGCCAATTTCCTGGAAAACAGCAGACAAAAGGACCTATGTTCCCTTTGCCGAAAAAAAATATGATGTATTGGTATTTGGTATGCCGCAGTTCTTCCATTATGGAGACGGTATGGGAACCAACCCTATTATGCTTATGCAGGCGTTATCCGCTCAGGTAATACGTTTTAAGAGAATAATGAGTGATAAATGTGTAATTATCTGTTCGTCAGCTTGTAATGGATATTTTCATGATGAATTATGGCCATATTTAAGAGAAATGTATGATATGTTCCAAAAAGACGGTATGAATACACTGCCTGATATGAACCGTCTTGGTGAATACTTTGCAACCAATGAAGAATATATAAGGAAATACCGTTATGCAAATGCATTTCATCCATTCCATGGATTTTCAATGATATCCTGCGGCCATATTGCGGAACAAAATACTTCTGCGATTTATCTGGTTGGGGCAGAACAGCCAGGATATGCAAGAGGTATGGGGTTAAAAACCAGGGCATCATTCGAAGAAGCCCTAGAGGATGCAAAGAAAAAATTTGTAGGTCCAAATCCTAATATTTTAGCATTGCCTATGACTTACAAATTAGCATCTGTTCATCTTATGATGAAAGACGAAGTATATAACGGTTAATATAATAAGTATTTGAACACAGCGGGAGACTGTTTTTGCTTTAATCCATTGAATTAAGGCAGACTAGCTCCCGCTAAAATAGGTTTCATTAATTACAAATAATTTTTTGTGGGTAATAAAACCAAAGAAGGAGAGGGTGAATTTACAAATGATTAAAAAGAAAGTAAAAGGTAACAAAAATAGAGTAGGAAGAAATAAGTTATTAAATAAAAAGGACTTTAATTCAAAGTCAGAGGTAAAATTATCTGCTATTTCGAAGTTATTCAAAAATGATGGTTCTATCCAGAAAAAGATTTCAAATACCATCCTATTGATTGTACTTGCACTTACTATTATTGTGGGAGGAAGTGCTGTTCTGCTGAATTATACCAGTTCTATGGGGGTTTTAAAAACCTCGATGACAGAGACAGCCCGCTTATCGGCAGAACTTGTGAACTCTCAGCTGGAAGAATATTTCCTGATCGCTGAAGAGATGGGAAAAACGTCGAATTTATCTAAGGAGAGTACACCGGCAGCTCAGAAAAAGTTTTTTCTTGAATCCAAAGCAATACAATATAAATTCACTTCCATGGATTTAATTGATACAAAAGGTATAAGTTTAGCCCAGGATAAAAATTTAGGAGCTACGGATTACTTTCAAGCTGCCATGAAAGGTAAAACTTATATCAGTGATATTGTTATTGATGAAAAATCGAAAGAACCAGGCTTTATCATTTCCACACCTCTATGGGCAGGAGGTATTGTCGATAGTGAAATAGTTGGGGTTATTACGATCACACCTCCGTCTGAATTTTTAAATAATATTATTTCTTCCATAAAAATAGGAAAAACAGGAAGTGTATATTTAATGGATAGTACCGGTACCATTATTGCTGATAAGGAAGCTTCTAAAGTCGGAAAATTTAGCGCAATAGAAAAAGCTAAGTCAAATATTTCTTATCGTAGTCTTGCAAAGGTCCATAAAAAAATGATTTCGCTGAATACCGGTTTTGATACATATCAGGAAAAAGCTACTCCTAAAGTAATTGGTTATTCTCCGGTCAAAAACACAAACGGTTGGAGTGTTGGCGTATGTTCAGACAGAAATGAGTTTATGACAGGATTTTATATATCCATACTGATTACGTTAATATTTATGATCATATTTATTTCTTTTGCAGTTGTATTTGGCAGGAAAATAGCATTTCAAATTTCATTACCCATAGAAAAAGCAGTAAAACGTCTGGAACTTCTTTCGAATGGAGACTTGAACACACCGGTACCGGAACCTACGGCCCAAGATGAAACGGCATCGCTTCTTAATTCAATGAAAGTAACAATTGAAAGGCTGAAAGATATTATACACAGTATTTCAAATTCTCTTGGTGAACTTGCAGCCGGAAATCTAAATATAATTTTAGGGGATGAATATATTGGAGACTTTATTCCTTTAGGTATTTCTATTGAAAAGATCGTGGAATCCTTTAATGAATCCTTACTGCAAATAAAAGAAAATGCCGCACAGGTGGCCATTGGATCGGAACAGATTGCAAAATCAGCAGAAAACCTGGCGGAGGGGGCGTCAGATCAGGCAAGTACAGTCGAAGAATTAAACGCTACAATTACTGATATAACAGAAAAAGTAAAAAATAATGCCGCAGGAACACAAGCTGCCAATGAAAAATCAGCGTCTGTAGGAATATGTGTTAATACAAGTAATCAGGAAATGAAACATTTAATGCAAGCAATCGAACTTATTAATGATTCCTCTAATCAAATTGTAAATATTATAAAAACAATAGAAGAAATTGCGGAGCAAACAAATTTACTTTCATTAAATGCAGCAATAGAAGCCGCAAGAGCAGGAACCGCCGGAAAAGGTTTTGCTGTTGTAGCGGAAGAGGTCCGTAAACTGGCAGCCAAGAGCTCTGAAGCTGCAAAAGATACCGCTTCCCTAATACAAAAATCATTAGATGCCGTTGAAAATGGTACCAGGATAGCAGATAGGACAGCAGCTTCATTAAATGAGATTATAACTTCCACGAAAGAAATGCAGAATATTATTGAAGATATTTCAGAAACTTCAAAAGAACAAGCAACTGCATTGGAGCAAGTGACGAATGCAGTGTACCAGATATCTTCAATTATAGAGAGCAATTCTGCAACAGCCCAGGAAAATTCAGCAGCAAGTGAAGAATTGACGACGCAGGCACAAATATTAAATTCTTTAGCAGATAAGTTTCATACAAAACTGAAATAACGAAAATTCTAATGCAAAAGGTTAGGACTGATATATAAGTCTTTCTTCCTTTCTTTTATCAGTAAAATACCTGAGTTTATACAAAATATAAATCATATCCCGATTGACATAGCATTAAATGATATATATTATATATTATTGTAAAGATATCTGAAGTTAAGCTTAATGCAAATGAGATAAAAACTTACTTTATATCCCTCAAAGACGGATCTTTTGAGGAAACCTCATTAATTGAGCTGGACTTAGATAATTGCGAAACTATATTACCTATGGGCTGGATTAACAGTAAGGAAAATTTAAGAAAATAGACCGTTGACAAATTGTCCATAGTACTTTATCCTTGATATAACGGGGCTGCTGCAAAATATCAATTTATTCTGCAGCAGCCCCTAATAATATATGTCAGGAGAAAACTTGTGAATCAAACTTGGAAAAGAAATATAATCATCTTTTTAACCAGTCAGACTTTATCCCTCTTTGGATCCTCCCTGGTCCAATATGCAATAACCTGGTATATTACCTTAGAAACGAAATCCGGTGTGATGATGACCATATCCATTATCTGCGGTTTTCTGCCTACCTTTTTCCTTTCACCTTTTGCAGGTGTATGGGCAGACCGCTTTAACCGTAAAATTTTAATTATGTTATCTGATTCTCTTATAGCTGTCTCTACTTTGATATTAGCGATCTTATTTTTAATGGGATATAACTCCGTTTGGATGTTATTTATCGTATCTGCTATCCGTGCAGTCGGGGCAGGTATACAGTCACCGGCGATTAACGCATTTCTTCCTCAACTGGTACCGGAGGACAAGCTTACTAAAATAAATGCGACAAATGGCACTATCCAGTCCCTGATTATGCTGGTATCTCCTATGCTAAGCGGAGCGTTGCTGACTTACACCAGAATTGAAGCGGTATTTTTTATCGATGTTATTACCGCTGCTATCGGAGTAAGTATATTACTGTTCTTTTTACATGTAGGTGCACACAATAAGGCTATGACGGAACAGGCAGTCAGTTACAAAGAGGATATGTTTAAAGGGATCAATTACGTGAAAAATCATCCTTTTGTAAAAGAATACTTTATATTCTGTGCATTTTTCTTCTTTCTGGCCACACCTGTTGCTTTTCTTACCCCATTACAGGTTACCCGAAGCTTTGGTGAAGAGGTTTGGCGGCTCACTGCTATCGAAATTATTTTTTCCGTAGGTATGATGGCCGGTGGTATCATTATGACAATTTGGAATGGTTTTAGAAATAAAATCCATACCATGACGTTATCCAGTGTTGTTATGGGTGTTTGTACGTTTACTTTTGGTTTTATTACTGAATTCTGGCTCTATTTATTGTTAATGGGTGTATTCGGATTTGTTATGCCATTTTTTAATACTTCGTCTACGGTAATGCTTCAGGAAAAAGTAGAAGAGGACTTCTTAGGAAGAGTATTTGGAGTGTTTGGAATGATTTCCAGTGCAATGCTGCCACTTGGTATGTTACTTTTTGGACCATTATCCGATATAATAAAAATAGAATGGATTTTAATTGGTACCGGTCTCCTGTTATTTACCGAAGGGCTGATTATGTCCGGCAGTAAAGTTTTATTGGAAGCCGGCAAACCCAAGCAGGGAATACAGGCGGAATAATTTAACTTTACAGGTAGTGCATCGGATTTAAGAATATCTGTTTGAATTTTATCTAAAGAAATTAAAACTGTTAAATAGGAAAAAAGCCCATATTTTTAAATTATTCTTGCTTTCAAGGTAAAGTTTCAGTTATAATACAATTAGACCAAATCTTACAAAAGATAACATTATTTTTAAGCTAATATATCAGTAGTATGATAGAGTTATAACAGATATTAAAGCTGCTTTATTAACAAAAACATTTTTCGGAATGTTGGTGTTTGCTAAGGAGAAAAAAATGTCAGAAGTAAGTAGAATTACAAATGTAGAGAATAAAAATGTATATGGAGTAAATTCTGATAAAAGATCCACATCCGGTAAAGGCAGTTTCTCTTCCTTTTTAGGGGAAACGAAAAGTCTGGATTCCATTTTTACAGAAGCATCGGAAAAATATAATGTACCGGTGAATTTATTAAAAGCAATTGGTAAGGCTGAATCTGGTTTTGATGCTAGAGCAGTTTCAAGATGCGGAGCCCAGGGCATTATGCAGCTTATGCCGGCTACGGCAGCTTCTCTTGGCGTTACGGATTCTTTTGATGCGGAACAGAATATAATGGGCGGAGCAAAGTATATCTCACAGCTGCTGGATAAATATGACGGCAATGCCAGTTTAGCTTTGGCAGCTTATAATGCCGGAAGTAATAATGTAGCGAAATACGGCGGTATACCTCCTTTTGAAGAAACCCAGAATTACGTTAAAAAAGTACTTAAGTTTGCAAATCAGGGTGTAGATACAAATAATGCGGTTGTTACCACCAATTCGTTGGCCCCTGGGAATTCTGTCACATTTTCATCCATAGATATTGCTCAAATTAAAAACAATATTATAAACCGTGATGAAACTGAAGAAAGTACCTCTGCGGCGGATGAATTAGAGTCTGTTTTTAATTACGATGATTATATGAAATTTATTGATACTTTCTTTAATGATGATGAGGAAAAGAAATCAAAGGAAGATAATAAAAATTATACGGCAAACACGATTAATTTTAATGTACCGGTTATGAATTTATTAAAATTAAAAATTTAATTTATTTATCAATATATCTCTGTCCAGGAAGTTTGGATTCCTGTTAAATAAATTATTAAACGGAGTTTTATTATGAAAAATACAGGTTCTGTTATTAATGCAATGATACGGTATTATTCAGGAGACATAAAGAGAATTAACCATTTTATTAAAGTTTATGGTTATAGTAAAGCTATCGGGGAGATGGAAAACCTTGATGATAAAACAAGAGAAATCCTGGAAGTTACGGCAGTGGTACATGATATCGGCATTAAGGTAAGTGAAGAAAAATATCATAGCAGTGCAGGCCATTACCAACAGCTAGAAGGTCCTGCCGTTGCCGCAGATATGTTAGAAAATCTGGGTTATGAACAGGAATTTATAGAGCGGGTATGTTATCTGATTGCTCACCACCACACCTATACGAACATTGATGGGTTGGATTATCAGATTTTGGTGGAGGCTGATTTTTTAGTTAATTTAGATGAAGATAAGACACCTGGGGATGGTATACGTAATGTAAAACAAAATATTTTTCGAACAAAAACAGGTATATCGTTTTTAAATCATTTATTTGGCGTTTAGCACAGATATATATTTTAACTTTTTATTTAAAATTACCTATAAGGGGCTTTGCATATTCCATAAAAATGTTACTTGCCTAAGATACCTCATATTCTAAAGTAAGTCAGTAAATTAAAATGCAATAGCCCTCTTTTTTCATTAATTCTATTAATTTCTATGATTCGAGCCCAAAGTCCATACAAATAATTTAGAACCGTCGATTTACTACGAACTTCATCCAAGCGTGAGTCTGTTACAAATGAACTATATTTATCATAATGCTATCATAATTTAAATTGTACAAATTGACGGATCCATATATAAAACATTAGATCAGGTAATAAGCCAGAGTATATCCTAGGATTCCTAAGACCAGGGAACTTAGAATATAAATCAATGCATTCAGTTTTTTATTATCCTGAAACAGTTGAAAGCCTTCATACATAAAGGTTGAAAAAGTTGTATAAGCACCTAAAAATCCATCACCAAATAACAGATAGACATTTTTTCCGGTGTCCAGGCTGCTTACAATGCCTAAAAGTATTGCACCGGTTATATTTATCAGAAAAGTACCGATGGGGAAAGAGATACCGGATTTTCTGGAAATCATTTTCCCTGCCTGATACCTTGTCAGACTGCCCAAGGCACCACCTATACCGACAAATATCAAATCCATATTACTCCTCCTTTGCATCTACGGTGTTTTTTATATTTTTTTTATTTTTATTAACGATATTGGCAGCAGCGCTTTCCAAAACTACTCCGAGATAAGCAGCAGTAATACCTAATATGGCTGAAAGAGTTAAATAAGAGAATGCGGATAAATAAGCCCCATTAGACAGTAAGGATACCGTTTCTTTGCATAGGGTTGAAAAGGTGGTGAAAGCTCCAATAAAACCGGTAGTAATTCCTAACTTTAAGTCAGCTTCTAATTTAAAAACTTCATTTGCACCAGTTAAAACCAAAGCCAGAATGAAGCTTCCGATAATATTAATAATTAAGGTATTTAAAGGAATATTTCCGTTATAACAGGGAGTTGGTATACTCCTGATCACATACCTTAAAACAGCACCAAAGGCACCACCTAAACTAATAAAAATGTATTTTCGCATTTTAAGGTCTCCTTCTTAAGTAATTTACGCCAAAATATACGCAATTTGCATATTTGTGTTAAAGTGCAGGTATGCACAGTACGTAAGAACCGTATGAATGAACGGTCATCCGGTTTTCAATTATATCACCAACCCAGAAAAAAAACTACATTTCATAATTATATTTTTAGCATTTTAGATTGTGAAACATTCTTTAATTAATGTAACCATTATATCTGTTTCTGGGACAATCTGTAATTTAGTGGGGATATCAGGAATTACTGACGATTAAATAGTAAATTCAAATAATAATATTATTATAATAACTATATAGATACTGATTACCCATACTTAAGATTTTAATGCAAGAGGTGAGACTTAGAGAACCCTTAAGGAATTAGAGGAGAATAACATACTGGATCAGCTGGATATAGACTAATTATATGATTTGAGCGTCAAAAACCAATTTTTTATATGGTTCCGTCAATTTGCACATTTTACATTCTGATTCCGTGATGATGAATTATAGATGTGCAAATCTACGAGTGTAAAGTATTTGTATGGCTTTTGACATTCAAATCATTAATATGAATACTGTATATAATCCATATTTTATGATAAAACTAATTGGAATAAAAACTCTGTCATAAGGAGGATGAGAAGATGAATGATGGTTCGGAATTCAGATTAACTACCTGTGTAATCCATTTCTTTGTATATTTGGTGGCAGTAGTAGTGCCCTGGTTATTTGTTTTTGAAATGCTGCCGTTTAACTATGCGGCAATGACCATACCCGTAGAAGTCGGTATCTATATCCTTTGGAGTATTGTACTGATTTTATCTGCTATACTAACTAAAAAAGACATAAAAAAATATACCTTTGATTCAACAGGGGAAACGGTAAGCAAAAGGATGTGGAAAGTTATCTTTGTAATCTTTCGGATACTCATGCTGTTCACTTTGGCTTATTTACTTCTCTCCTTACTTTTAATTGGTATTAGTTATATGGTTTAAAAGAAATAAAGCCTGGTTCAATTTTTTGACAAGGCTTTTTTCTAATGAAAATGGAGCTGAAACTGATGCGATTAGCATAAGACCGTAACGATCGCTTGCTTTTTTATGTAAATTGCCTAAATAAATTTGGTATTTAGTCATGTCATTATTAAATAGCGACAAATTGACGTTTGTTAAAGTTGAAATAAGGTAGTGTCTACCGTTATAATAAAACTATCTTAAGAAGATGATTGGCCAATCATTTCTTCAGAAAATAATAATAACTGTTCATTAATTTTCAGAAGAGAGGGTAAGAGATGAAAGAAAAAGTTCAAGTGTTTGGAAGATTTTTAAGCGGTATGGTTATGCCGAATATTGGGGCATTTATAGCATGGGGGTTTATAACCGCATTATTTATCCCAACAGGATGGTTACCAAATGAAAACCTTGCGGTTTTGGTAGGTCCTATGTCATCAACCTTACTAACCTTATTAATTGCTTTCACCGGAGGTAGTGCTGTTGCTGGTCATCGAGGCGGAGTTATTGGTGCAATAGCAACGATGGGTGTTATAGTTGGTTCGGATGTTCCTATGTTTCTCGGGGCAATGATTATGGGTCCCCTTAGTGCCTGGATCCTTAAAAAATTTGATAAATTGATAGAAGGAAAAGTAAAAGCAGGTTTTGAAATGCTTGTAAATAACTTTTCCCTTGGTATCATAGGTGCGATACTTGCATTACTTGCATTAAAAGGTATTGCTCCGGTTGTTACACAATTAAATGCCGTTATGCAGGCAGGTGTTGGTTTCTTTGTTGACCATGGATTACTTCCTTTAGCAAGTATATTTATTGAGCCAGCAAAAGTATTATTCTTAAATAACGCAGTTAATCATGGTATCTTATCACCAATGGGTATGGAACAGTCTAAAGAATTAGGTAAATCTATCTTCTTTTTATTAGAAGCCAATCCGGGTCCGGGACTTGGAATCCTGCTTGCCTACTGTATTGCAGGTAAAGGTTCTGCAAGGAGTTCCGCCCCAGGTGCAATTATTATTCACTTTTTAGGTGGTATCCATGAAATTTATTTCCCTTATGTTTTAATGAATCCGACTTTAATAATTGCAGCTATTGCAGGTGGAGCAAGCGGTATCTTTACACTTAGCATATTAGGCGGTGGTTTAGTTTCAGCAGCTTCTCCGGGAAGTATTATAGCAGTACTTGCCATGACACCAAAGACAGGATATCTGCCGGTTATCTTAGGGGTATTGGTTGCAACTGCGGTTTCCTGCGTTGTTGCAGTTCCGTTGTTAAAAATGTTTGGAAAAGATGAAGATATTGATACAGCAAAAGATAAAGTAAAAGAAATGAAAATGGCCTCCAAAGGTATTGTAGCGGAGCCCAAACAATTAGATACTGTTAACATTAAAAGCATCGTATTCGCCTGTGATGCAGGTATGGGATCAAGCGCCATGGGTGCAACAGTGCTTCGTAAAAAGCTGGCAGCAGCCGGACTCGGACACATTAATGTAGTTCATGCATCCGTGTCAAGTATACCGCAGGATGCTGAGATCGTAGTAACCCATGCGGAATTGGGAGAACGTGCAGCCCACAGTAATCCAAATGCGAAATTGGTTTTAATTAAAAACTTTCTTTCGGCACCGGAATATGACATTTTAGTAGAAGAGTTAAAGCAGACAAAATAAAGAATTAGTCGTGCGAAAGGGGTTATTGCTATAGGCAATACCCCTATTTGCACTACTTTCAGAGCTTCAGTTGCCCTATGGGCAAAATCAGCTTTGAAATTGTATTAATTGCATGGTATATAGATACAATATGTGAGTTTCGCAATTACCTAATATAATATTAGAAAAAGGAGGGATAAGGTTATGAATTTTTCACCGCGGCTTCGTCAGATATTGCTTCTTTTATTACAGGAAGATCAGGTTGTATCAGTTAAGAAACTGGCTGATGAAATAAAAGTCAGCAAAAGGACAGTACAAAGAGAGCTGGAGTATATCGGCAGTTCCTTAAAAAAATACCATGTATCTCTGCAGACGAAGACGGGTACCGGTATCTGGCTGGAAGGAGAAGAATCGGATAAAAAGAATTTACTCAATTTATTAAAGGAAGAGGACGTACTTGATTCCGGAGATAAAGAAGAGAGAAGAAAAAGATTAATATTAGAAATATTAAAGGACAGATCTCCCAAAAAGTTATATTACTACGGAAATATATTCGGAGTCAGTGAAGCGACCATAAGTAATGATATGGAAGCAATTGAAACATGGTTTCATCAGTTTGATTTAAAAATAATCAGAAAGCAAGGATATGGAGTTGCCTTAGAAGGCAGTGAAAAAAATTACCGTTTGGCGGTCAGAAAATTTATTGATGAAAATATGGATAGTAAGGTTATGAAAAACCTCTCTGACGGTAATGAACGGTCCATATTGGACTTAATCCGTGATAAAGAAGGAAAAAACATTTATAATCTTATTAATAATGATGTATTAAAGCAGGTTATTACCTGTTTTAACAGTATCCGGGATAAGAGATTATTAAGATTAACGGAGAATTCCTATATTGGATTAATTCTTCATGTTACCATAGCGGTTAACCGGATACTGCAAAAGGAAATCATAGAACCTAATAAGGAACTGGAAGAAAAATTAAGTAAGGACGAAGATTACGATCTGGCGCTGCATATAGCCAATTCATTAGAAGAGGAGTTTCAAATTGAAATTCCTGATATTGAAATTGCTTATATGCTGCTGCATATTAAAGGATCTAAATTGCAATATATTGATGATGGATTAGAGATAGAAAACCTGAATGAACGGGAAGAAATCTTAAATTTTATTAATGATATGATCGATGTTTATGATGAGAACATGGCATATGAACTTAAGCAGGACGAGGAATTTATTTTCGGGTTGCTTGCGCATTTACAGCCGACTTTTATACGGCTTAAAAACCATATGACCATATCAAATCCGCTTTTACAGGAGATAAAAGATACTTATCCGGACATTTTTAAAAAATGCCTGAAAGTGGGAAGTTTAATTACCAATAGATATGGATATAAAGTACCGGAGGAAGAAATCGGATTTTTAGCCATGCATTTTGGTGCTGCCGGAGTGCGCCTTGAAAATCAGAAAGAAAGTAAGCGAAAGGTGGATATAGGAATTGTATGTGCCAGCGGAATCGGTATTTCCAGGCTGATGCATACAAAATTGAAGCGCCATTTAAAAGATAGAGCTGAAATTGTAACTTATGGCAAGGAAGACTTAACGGCGCCGGTGATAAATAAATTGGATTTCTTAATATCCAGTATTCGATTGGATGAGATCAATGCTGATATTGTAAGAGTCAGTCCTTTGCTAATTGATTCTGACTTAGAGCAGATTGAAGCAAAAGTAAGATTGTATGCAAAAACTCCGAAAACAGTAACAGCTGATAGAGATTTTTCGAAACAGCTGGAACTGGTTAATTTCACAGCTACTCAGATCAAATCTATACTGAAGGATTTTTCGCTTTTTAAAGTAAGCAGTTTTATTACTTTTGAAGAGTTACTGGTTGCAGTTACGGAAAAATTATCTCCGTACAATGATAAAAGGCTTCTCATTCAGGAGGATATAAGAAGGAGAGAAAAAATTGCATCCCAGATTATCCCGGAATATGACTTTGCACTGCTCCATACACGTACCAAAGGTGTAGTAAAACCCAGTTTTTCTGTCTGTGTGACCAAAGAATTAACGAAATTTGAGGATCCGTTTTTTCAAAATATCCACGCTGTCATTATCATGCTGATCCCGGATGATGAACATACCGGTGAAAATAGCAGCATTATGGGTTATTTAAGCAGCAAATTAATTGAGGATAGCGAATTCTTAAAATTTATTTTTCTGGGTGATAAAGAGAAAATTCTTAATTACATTACTAAAGAACTAAAGAATTACTTTAATCAGTATTTGGATCAGGTCTGAAAAACAGAAATACCAGAATGTGGAGGAAAAAAGTTTAGAAATGGCGCTAACTGATAGTGTCAAACTCATTTTTGTATAAATTGAAATTTGAAGGTAAGTAAGATTATAATAGAAGTATGAAAAAGAAACTGCAAAGCAGTTTTGAAATAGGATTATAAAGCCAGAGGAGTTTTATTATCATATTTCTCCGGAGTTACATGCGCCATTAACGGCAGCCATGGGCAGCCGTATAGCAGCCAGTTGACAGGTTTAATAGAAAGGACATAGATAAAATGGAATTATTACAAAAAACAAATATAGTACTAGGTTGTAAAGCAAAACCCAAAGAAGATGTGATACGTGAAGTCGGCCGCTTATTATATGAAAGCGGTTATGTAGATGAAAATTATATAGATGCCATGTTAAAAAGAGAGTTATCGTTCTCTACCAATATCGGGAATGGAATCGCATTGCCTCATGGTGTGGAGGAAGCAAAAAAGGATATTAAAAAATCCGGCATTGCTGTTATGATATTTCCGGAAGGTACCATGTGGAAAGATGAAATGGTATATGTAGTAATCGGTATTGCAGGGGTTGGGGATGAACATCTGGAAGTGTTAGCTAACATAGCGGATATATTATCCGCTCCCGAAGCAGTAGATAACTTAAGAACAAGCAGTGTAGATGAAATCTACAATTTATTTACCGGTAAGGAGTGATTTCATGATTATAACGGTGACAATGAATCCGGCGATTGATAAGACTGTTGAGTTAGAACAATTGGAACGGGGCAGCTTAAACCGATTGAAAAATGTTATTATGGATGTGGGTGGAAAGGGTATCAATGTATCCAAAACCATTAAAGAGCTTGGCGGTGACTCCATAGCAACCGGTTTTATAGGCGGAAGCGGAGGAAGCCTTATCGAAAAAGCCTTAAGAGAACAGGGAATTAAATTTGATTTTGTTGAAATTAAAAATGAAATCAGAACGAATATGAAAGTATTAGAATCAAATGGTTTTGTTACGGAGTTGAATGAACCGGGTCCTGTGGTCAGTGAAGAGGAATTGGAGCAATTAACACAGAAGCTAATCAGTTATGCGAACGAGAATACCCTGTTCATTATGGCAGGAAGCATACCTAATGGAGTCAGTAAGACAGTATACCATGACCTGATTCAAAAGGTGAAAGCAAAAGGTGCAAAGGTATTTTTAGATGCTGACGGAGAGCTATTCATACATTCGTTAGAAGCAAGCCCTGATTATATAAAACCAAACAGAGCTGAGTTGGAAGAGTATTTTCATATGGATTACCGTGCTGATGAAAAAGAACTTGTTAAGATGGGAAAGCAGTTGATTGAGAAAGGTATCCGAATGGCTGCCATTTCCCTTGGACAGATGGGCGCATTATTTTTAACAGCTGATAAGGTAATAAAATGCCCGGGATTAAAAGTGGAAGCCCATTCCACCGTCGGAGCAGGGGATGCCATGGTTGCGGCACTTGCTTACGGATTAGATCAGGGACTTGACTTAGCAGAATGTTCCAAATTAGGATTGGCTACTTCGGCGGGGGCAGTAACAACCAAAGGCACTAAACCACCGAAAAGAGAACTAGTGGATGAGTTAATGAAAAAGGTTGAAGTAATAGAGTTATGATTTTAGGCTTGTTAAAACAGTAAGATTAAAGTCAAAGTTAAAACTCAATTAGTAAATATGAAATAACAGTCGGACGAGAGTAAAAAATGTAAAATTCTCACCCTTTAATTTTTATACCCAAAATCAGAAAGGGAAAGAATTTTATTCCACAGCCTACGGCAGAATGAGAGGAAAATATGAAATCAAAAGCAGTCAGAATGTATGGAATGGATGATTTAAGATTAGAAGAATTTGAACTACCGGAAATTAAAGAGGATGAAATATTAGTAAAAGTAATCAGTGACAGTATCTGTATGTCTACCTATAAATTAGTAAAACAGGGAAAGAAGCATAAGAGAGCTCCGCAAAACATTGACACGAACCCTATTATCATCGGACATGAATTCGGTGGTGATATTGTAAAGGTGGGTGCAAAATGGCAGAACCAGTTTAAACCGGGTCAGAAATTCGCCCTTCAGCCGGCGCTTAATTATAAAGGAAGTTTGGCTTCCCCGGGATATTCTTACGAATTTTTCGGCGGTGCATGTACCTATTGCATAATACCCCAGGAGGTTATGGAGCTTGGCTGTCTGTTAAATTATGACGGGGAAAGTTATTTTGAAGCGTCCTTAGGTGAACCGATGAGCTGTATTATTGGTGGCTATCATGCCAATTACCACACCAATAAACAAAATTATAATCATGCTATGGGAACCAAAGCAGGCGGAAATATCTTAATTATGGGCGGCTGCGGTCCGATGGGGCTTGGTGCGGTAAGTTATGGCTTATATATAGACAATAAACCAAAACGTATCGTGGTAACAGATATCAGTGATGACAGAATTAAAAGAGCCAGGGAAGTCATCTCTGAGGAAACAGCAGCAGAAAAAGGAATTGAATTAATATATGCCAATACGGCAGCTATGGAAAATCCCATAGAGGAATTAATGGAACTAACTGAGGACCATGGGTATGATGATGTATTTGTCTACGTACCCATAAAAGAGGTTGCGGAAATGGGAGATGCCCTGTTGGCATTTGACGGTTGTATGAATTTCTTTGCAGGACCGACAGATAACCAGTTTAAGGCTGAAATTAATTTATATAATACTCATTATACCAGTACCCATTTACTGGGTACCACCGGAGGAAATACGGACGATCTGGTGGAAGCGATTGATTTGGCATCAAAAGGATTGATTGAACCGGCGGTTATGGTTACCCACGTAGGTGGTATAGACAGCATAGCAGAAGCAACGATGAACCTTCCTAAAATTCCGGGAGGCAAAAAATTAACTTATACTCAGTTTAATATGCCTCTAACTGCTTTGGATGATTTTGAAGAGTTAGGAAAAACGGATCCTCTATATAAGAAGTTATCCGATTCCTGCAAAGCCCATAAGGGATTATGGAATATTGAGGCTGAAAAGATTTTATTTGAACATTTTGGAGTGTAGTTTAAGGTAATTGCAAAACTATTTATTTATTCAATATATTATACAAATATACGAATTCCATAGCTTCAGTTGCCCTCTGGGCAAGATTCAGCTCTGAAATTGTATTCATTGTATGGTATATAGATACAATAGTAGATTTTCACAATTATCTGGAATATAGTTTTATAGCGAGGAGAACAGTATGGTAAGTCAGAAAATTACGGTGACAAATAAATCAGGGATTCACGCCAGGCCCGCAGGTGAGCTGGTACAGGTAGCTTCTAAGTGTTCATCCGATGTTGTGATTCAGGTGGGGGAAAAAAGAGTTAATCCCAAAAGCATATTGATGTTAATGGCCGCTGCAATCCGCTGCGGTACGGAGATTACGGTAGAATGTAACGGTGAAACGGAGGAAGAGGATTTAAAGAAAATTCTGGACGCTATACACAGCGGACTGGGAGAGTAAGGAAATAAATGTTTTGGTGTAAGGGAGGGCGGACATGAAAGTTTTAAAAGTTGATAAAACTGCTTCGAAAGGTATTGTCATAGGGAAAGTATATCTCGTTCAAAAAAAAGAATTTAAGGTTAATACTGCTTCCATTACGGAGGAAGATGTCCAGAAAGAAATAGTCCGGTTGGAAGCCGCAGTTACCAAGGTAAAAGAAGAACTTATCCCGTTAGCCAAAACCAATCCAATTTTTGGCGCACATCTGGAAATGGTAAAAGATATTACCCTTTATGACAGTATTACATCAAAAATCAAAGAAGATAAGTATAACGCAGAGTTTGCTTTAGAAACAGCCGCAGAAGAGTTTATTCAGATGTTTGAAGCTTTGGAAGATGAATATATGCGCGAGCGGGCTGCCGATCTGAAAGATATACGAAATCGGCTGTTAAGTTCCCTTCAGGGAAGTATCTCAAATCCATTTGAAAAGATTAATGAACCGGTTATATTAGTAGCCGAAGATTTATCTCCCTCTGATACAGCGAAACTTAATCTAAAATATATTCTTGGTTTTATTACAAGGGACGGCGGAGTTACCAGCCATGTATCCATAATGGCTAAAGGACTTGGGATCCCGGCTTTAGTGGGAGCGGGGATATATTAAAAGAAGTAAAAGCGGGGGATAGGGTTATCTTAGACGCAGGAAACGGAGTTATTATAATCGATCCGGATTCCGATACCATAAATAAATATCATAATCTTAGTTTGGAATATGAGAAAAGGCAGATGGAATTAACGAAACAAGGTAACTTTCCTGCAAAAACGAAAGATGGTAAAAGTGTTATCCTATGTGCCAATGCCGGTAATTTACAGGATATTAAAAATGCTGTCCAATATCATATAGATGGCGTCGGTCTATTCCGAAGTGAATTTCTTTATATGGAAAATACACATTTTCCTACGGAGGAAGAACAGTTTCTGGTATATAAAGAGGCAGCTTTGCTTTGCGGTAAAGAACTGACCATTAGAACCCTTGATATCGGCGGAGATAAAAATTTATCTTATTACCAGTTCGAGAAAGAAGATAATCCATTCTTAGGCTGGCGGGCCATTCGTATTTCCCTGGAATTAAAAGATATGTTTAAGACTCAGTTACGGGCAATTTTGCGGGCCAGTACGTATGGAAATATCCGTATTATGTTTCCGATGATCATATCCTTAGAAGAACTGCGTATGGCAAAAGAAATATTAAAGGAATGCCAGGAGGAACTAAATAATCTTAATATAACCTGGGATCATAAGATAGAAGTTGGAATGATGATTGAGACCCCTGCATCTGTATTGTTAGCGGAGGATTTTGCAAAAGAAGTAGACTTCTTTAGTATTGGGACGAATGATTTAACCCAGTATATGCTTGCAGTTGACAGAGGGAATAAAAAAATTTCAGGGATGTATAATTCCTTTCACCCATCAGTCATCCGAAGTATAAAAAAAGTTATTAAAGCAGCTCATGATAACCACATTAAAGCAGGAATGTGCGGGGAGTTTGCCAGTGATGAAAAAGCAGTATTATTATTGCTTGGATTAGGACTGGATGAATTCAGTATGGCAGGGAAAGAAATACCTAATATAAAATATATAATCAGAAACTCATCATATGAGAATGCAATTACTTTGGCTGAGAATGTCAGTAAAAAAAGTACCTTGAAAGAGGTATATGAAGTTTTGAGTATTTTATCATAATGAGTGCAGTAATTAAAAGGCTGTTGCAAATTTTGTAACAGTCTTTTTTGCTTTATTTGTCATATAATGTATTATTATGGAACCCTAATACAAATTAATTCTTTTGCTTGATACCTTATTATAAAAATGGTGGAAATATTTCTATTTTCATGAAGTAAAAGATTGCCAATATAGGAATTGAGAGTTAAAATAGGTAATAGAGACTTATCCTGAAATAATTATCAGAGATTATAAAGTAGTGTTGCCGGCAAGCTGATATCCACTCCAATTGCTTGCCTGAATTTTCATCCGCTTCGTTGTCGCCGGTCAAAGTAGCCACCGCTACAGCTCCCTCCTCCGCCTTGCAGACTGAAAAATCATTTGGTCAATTGATACAGACATCAACGGATCGGTACACTAGATAATAAAACAAAGAAAGCAGATAACTATAATATTGTGATTATAGGGACAAGTCATCGTTTACGGTTATTTAAGCAGGCAATTTTTGCGTGCTGCGAAAAGAGAAAGGTTAAAAAAATAACCAGCGTGAATGTGTATATCAGCTTTGAATGGAGGATCAAGATGAAAGATAATAAGACAAGAGAATTATTAATCTCTGGATATGGACCTGGCAATTTACAGGAAGCATCAATCGCATTATATGAAATGACTAACCAGCTGGAATTTAATAAGGTATTGTGGGAAGATACCGTTACTGCTCCATCTTTTTTATGTACATATCATGATATTTGTTTTGGCATCCGGGAAGAAGGCGTCAGCGGCTCCGTATTATGCTACCAAAGACAGGATGAGAAATACATACTGCGGGATGTACTGAATTTAGAGGGCGGAGCCCTTTGCCATATCTCCTATCAACCGGCGGGCCAGGTTTTATATGCTTCATTTTATGAAACCGGACATGTTGCCGCAATTAAAGTAGACAATTATCATTTTACTAAAGTTCTGAATTTCTTTCAAATACAGCCGGAAAAACCAGGGGAGCTTACAAGAGCCCATTGCTCCGTATTGGAACCGGATGGCTCCCGGGTATTTATTACTAATATAGCCTTAGACCGGATTTATATTTATGACACGGTGGACGGTGCCTTAAAACCAAATACAAACTGTGAATATGTGCAATTGGATAAAGGGATAGGTCCAAGGCATATCAAATTTCATCCTTTGCTAAATTATCTCTATCTTATTACGGAATATTCCAACGAAATATATACATTTTTATATGAAAAAGAGAATGGTAATCCAAAACTTACCATGCTTCAGAAGATTAGTACACTTCCTGATGGATTTACCGGTGAAAGTTCCGGCTCCGGGCTGGATATCTCTAAAGACGGAAGATTTTTATATGCTGCTAACCGCGGTGCTGATACCATTGCCGTATATGACATAAATACAGACGGTACGTTAAATAAAATTCAGGATATCAGCTGTGGCGGAAAATGCCCGAGACATATAGCACTGACTAAGGATGATACCGGGCTTTTCATCGCCAATCAGGAATCCAATGAAGTAGTTATTCTAAGGGTGGATGAATATAACGGAATGCTGTCAGATATAATAGCAAGACAATCTTTCCATGCACCGGCTTACATAGAAGAATTATAAAAACGATAACGTTAACAGATAAATAAATTTGTAACGGAGATTAAGTTTATGGTAATGTCACCCAACAACAATAAAAATATTATATCCGGAATACAAATCCTTTCCATCACAGAAAAAGAGCTGTTGAATAAGAATGCCGTATTGCTAAAAAATGTAGAAGAGGGATTTGCAAACAGAGAGTATTTTATTTTAAAAGGAGATAGGAAAGGTTTTAAGGCATTTATGCATAAAGCCTTAAATCGGAATGGTGAGGCAGAGGTATATGCAGATTTTTATTATCCTAATCTGTCCATAGAACAAAGAAACGGTTTTCTTAAAGCTCTGTCAAAGGAAAATTTAGATATCTTTAAAAAATATAATTGGCCGGATAAGATTTATATTGGGTTGAATTCAGAATTGTTAGATTTCCTGTTGGATATAACCATGGACGAATTGTTGTTTTGTTCTTTTTATTTTACCAGGTTTCCCTGTACAGTATGGGGAAATTATAATCTGACGTTTCCGGTATTCTTTAAGGACAGTGAAACAAAAGGAAGATATGAGAAATTGGCTGCCGAATGTGAATTGTTATGTAATTAATTTCTATAGTAATATTTTAGGTAATTGCGAAACCAGAATATTGTATTTATATGTCATGCAATTAATACAATTTCAGAGCTGAATCTTGCCCTAAAGGCAACGAAGCTATGAAATTCGTAATAATTGTATGGTATATTCAGAAAACTATATAGTTTCGCAATTACCTAAGTAATATTTGATAATAAGGAGAGCAGATTATGTTCAAAGATATAGTAAAACGAAGCCGTTCTTACAGACGTTTTTATGGTGATAAAGAGATAACGATGGAACAGTTAAGAGAACTTGCCGACCTTGGCAGATTATCTCCCAGCGGTGCTAACCGCCAGCCATTGAAATATATATTAATTAACTCGAAAGAAATGAATGAAAAAGTATATGAAAATTTAGGATGGGCAGGTTATTTAAAAGATTGGGACGGCCCGGAAGAAACGGAACGGCCTGCCGGTTATATTATAATGCTTAGAGATAATTCTATTAATAAAGCCCTGACAATGGATGAGGGTATTGCTGCTCAGAGTATTTTCCTTGGAGCGGCCGAGATGGGACTTGGAGGCTGCTATATCGGCAATTTTAAAAGGGAGCAGTTAAAAACATTACTCAAGATAAGCGAAGATTTTGAAATAGCCTTAGTCATTGCTTTAGGATATCCGAATGAAGAAGTAGTGATTGAAGATATTAATGAAAACGGAGATATAAAGTATTGGAGAGATGAAAACCAGGTACACCATGTTCCTAAACGTACCCTGGAACAGGTAATTATAGAAGAAATCAGTTGATAAAAGCAGCTGTTTTTATGTCATATTTATCAATTGAGGGGGAATAAGTATGGCGGTTCTTAAAAGTAGAAGCATTTATTTTATAGCGTTTTTTTTATTATTCTTTATGGTATTCCCATTAACGGCAAAAGCAGATATGGGACCTAAACCACAGATAACGGTAATTGTAAAAAATCCGCCGAATAAGGAATATTATCTGGATTTATTAGTTAAAGAGGAACGTTCTTATGATAATCTTGATATGGATAGGGCAAGCTTCGATCAGAATAAGCTTGCCCTTTTGGAATCCTATGATGTCGATGGATGGCATCCCGGGTTAACACAGGGCACCAGAATCCCTATGCATGGTAAATTAACCGGAGACAAGGAATCAGACGTCATGATCCATACTTTCAGTTATGTGGGTGTACCGGATGATTTTAAAATCATAATAATTACACCAGATAATCATTCCATGGTCTCCCAGGAAATACATAGAGATATGTTTAATTATAAGGTATATTTTGATTATAATACCGGAGAGATAACTACAGAGAAAATTACATTTTCTTATATCAGAGAATTCTTATTAACCTGTTTACCTACACTTCTTATTGAAGGATTTGTTCTCTTATTATTTGGTTTCAGTCTCAGGAAAAATTTAAAGCCGTTCCTCATAATTAATGTATTAACCCAGATTTTACTTACAGCATCAGTGGGGCAGATGATACAAAAAGAGGGCCATTTATCCGGTTACTTTATTCTTATACCTGTTGAAATAATCATCTTTTTAGTTGAAATGCTGGCTTTTTCACTCCTTTTAAAGGAATACAGTAAGACCAGACGGGCTTTATATGCGTTTACTGCAAATCTATTAAGCTTCCTGGCAGGGATATTCCTGTTGTTGTGGGCCTAAAACAATTAATAATATAATTCGCCCGGCAAAAGCCATAGGAATCATTTACTTTCGTCTATTTGTACATCTATAACTATTCATTAGCATGATGTTTCATATAGTTTAATGAGTAAATGTATGAAGTCGTTGGTACTTAGGGCCTGTATTTTAGAGCCTTATGTACCATTACGTACTTCATCCAAGCGAGAGCGCGTTACGAATGAACTATATGAAACATCATAGGCTAAGCCGGATAATATTCGTCAGGTAAATGGCTTGTATCATTTAATTTAATCAGTATAGGTACCTGACTGTTCCCAATAGAAATCTTAGTTACAGAAGTATTACCCAGGAAGAAGCGGTGATACATCGTCATTTTCCAGTCAAAGATCCCGATTAATGCAGCTTTTAAAATACCGCCATGGGCAACAAATACTGTTTTTTTACCGGTATGTTTATCCGCCAGTTTTAAGATAGCGTCTTTCGCTCTGTTACTGGCATTGCGTAAAGTTAAATCTCCGCCGATCAGATTGGCATATTCTTCATCTGTTCTCCATGCCTGATATTCTGCAGGGTATTGCTCCCTGATTTGTTTGATTGTAAGGCCTTCCCAGGCTCCAAAATTAATTTCCCTTAAATCCGGTACGATTACCGGATTTATCTCCTTATGGTTTTCACAAAGAATTTCAGCCGTTTGTACCGCTCTGCTTAAAGGGCTGGTATAGATGTAATCAAAATTATTGTTGAATACCTCTTTTAAGAGATGAGCCTGTTGAGTTCCTTCTTTCGATAAATTTATATCGGTGCATCCCTGAAATTTTCCTTCTTTGTTCCAATCTGTCTCACCATGTCTGACTAAATATATTTCTGTTGTCATTCTAAAACCCTCGCATAATACATCTGCAGGCAGATATATTACAGCCACATAATAACCTGTGAAACATGTTTCAAAGGTTATTATGTGGCACCCTTTCTATTTTTTTGATTTTTTTCAACTAACACCATGCCCTTTGGGCATAAATCAAGAAGAATAGCTGCTATTGCTATTCTTCTCAAGCCCCGTATCCGAGGTTTTGGCTCGCATGTTCTTAGCGAGACTATTTCTTAAATTCTTTCTCAATTGTATATAATTTATTATACTGATTGACAATCCAATTACAAGAGTAAATTAAGAGCTGTATTTATATACTTGACTTTTAATTCTTACAGGTGTAAGATAATAAAAATCATCTTAAACAAAGGAAATGAATTTGCAGATAGCTATTATTTTTTTGGATTAAAATCCTACAAGCGTAAGATTAAGGAGGCAGTTTTATGAAAAGAAAGAAAAAAATAAAAGAATAAAAAATATATATTATATTTTATTTGCAGTTTGGTATTGGCTATAACAGCCGGAGGGATGTTTTTAATCATCATGATATTGTACAATTCAACAGATTTGAAAATAGGAAATATTCGGATAGGACAGAAGACTGAGAAACAACTTCTGCCAGATGCTTTATTTATGCAATACATATCTTGTATTGAAAGAAAAGAGTATGAAAAAATGTATTCCATGTTAAATGAGCAAAGTAAAATGAATAATTCCCTTGAAAGCTTTGTAAGCAGAAATCAAAAGATATATGAGGGGATTGAAGCAAAAAATATTAAAATAAAAATAACGGACAGGAATAAAGACCAAAATAATGAGACAATGATATCCTACCACATGAGTTTAGACAGTATCGCCGGTAAAATAGAATTTGAAAACCAAGCGGTATTTACAAAAGAAAAAGAATCCGATTATGCGCTTTCCTGGGATGACAGTTTGATTTTTCCAGCACTTACATCTAACGATAAGGTTAGGGTATCTTTACATCCGGCTAAAAGAGGGAACATTTTAGACCGGAATAAAAAAGTATTAGCAGGACCGGGAACAGCTTCCTTAGTTGGATTGGTTCCGGGTAAGATGAATCAGGATACCGGTAAGGATATTAGTAAATTAGCTTCCCTATTGAATATTACAAAAGAAAGCATCAATAAAAGTCTAAGTGCAAAATGGGTAAAGAAAGATTCTTTGGTTCCCATAAATACAATGGAGAAATTGGATGAGGCAGAATTACTGACGAATAATCCAAGTAAAGAAACTTTGGAAAAAAAAGAATTGCAGGATGAACTACTGGAAATACCCGGAGTTATGATAACAGATACGGAAGTTAGAGTCTATCCTCTTTCCAACGCAGCAGCCCATTTAACCGGTTATGTTCAGAAAGTTACAGCAGAGGATCTGGAAAAACATAAGGAGGAAGGTTATAACAGCAACAGTCTGATCGGCAGAAGCGGAGTGGAAAGTCTTTATGAAAAAGAATTAAAAGGACAGAACGGATATGAAATTGATATTCTGGGTTCTGGGGGAGAAGTAAAGGAGATTCTGGTTTCCCAACCGAAAAAGGATGGTTTGGATATTACCCTTACCATAGATGGCAATTTACAGAAAAACCTGTATGAAAGGTTTAAAGAGGACAAAAGCTGTTCTGTAGCAATAAATCCTTTTACGGGGGAAGTATTGGCTTTGGTCAGTACGCCTGCCTTTGACAATAATGATTTTATTCTGGGAATGTCAACGAAGCAGTGGAATCAGCTTAACAAGAATAAGAAAAAACCGTTATACAACCGATTTCGGCAGACCTGGTGTCCGGGCTCTACCTTTAAGCCCTTAATTGGGGCCATCGGGTTATCCACAGGCGCAATTGACCCGGGTGAAGATTATGGCAACGTAGGAGACAGCTGGCAGAAAGATAAAAGCTGGGGAGGTTATTATGTAACCACGCTTCATACCTATGCGCCTGTTATTTTCGAGAATGCTTTAATCCATTCTGACAATATCTACTTTGCAAAAGCCGCGCTAAAGATCGGAGCGGATAATCTGGAAAAGGGACTGGATCGGCTGGGATTTAATCAGAAGCTGCCGTTTGAAATATCCATGTCACAATCCAGTTATTCCAACAGTCAAAAGATAGAAACAGAAATACAGCTTGCAGACAGCGGTTACGGACAGGGACAGATTTTAATCAATCCTCTCCATCTGGCGGCTTTGTATACGGTTTTTGCCAATGAGGGAAATGTTATCAAACCCTATCTAAGATATAAAGAGAATCCGGAACCGGAAATCTGGCTAAAGCAGGTATTTTCAACGGAAGTGGCAAACAGAGTAAAAAATGCTATGGACAAAGTAATCAATAGTACGAATGGTACCGGATATGCCGCTCATCAAAATGATGTGAAGTTAGCCGGAAAAACCGGAACCGCAGAGATTAAAACCTCCAAGGAAGATACCAACGGAACAGAACTTGGATGGTTTGGCATATTTACGGAGGATGCGGGGGCAGGTAACCCAATCCTGCTTATGAGTATGGTGGAAGACGTTAAAAACCGGGGCGGAAGTTCTTTTGTGGTTAAAAAAGATACGGCGGTACTTGAAGAGTATTTTTCAGATAAAGAATAATTCTTGCAAAGGACTAAAAAGGAATGGCAGTGGGCAACATTTACGCCTGCGGTTCAAAGTTTGCAGGTTGTGAGAAAGGCATGGTTATTTAAGTGAAACATAATATCGGAATAATAAGATTAAGTGTAGTGACCGGGGTTATGGCGGTTATGTTTCTGATTTTGATCGGGAGATTGTATCAGCTGCAAATACTGAATGGAACAAACGATGCGGATAGTCCTGTCCTGAAAACCGAAAAGCAGATTATAGAAAAAGCACCAGAGGAAATATTTATGACCGTAACGGAAAACCATTGGCATATAACCGGTTGGCTTATACGGTAACCTTAAAAGATACAGGTGATTACAAAACAAACCGGATACGGCAGCTTACCCTGAATAGTGTAGCCTATAAGCTTATAACAATACTGAAGATAAACAAAGAGGAACTGAATAATGACTTAATAATTAGCCTTAATGCAGATGGAAACTATGAATTTACTGTGGAGGGTGTTAGGTTAAACCGGTTTAAAGCAGATGTATACGGAAAAGCGAAAACAGAAGATTTAACCGAGGCAGAAAAGGCTGCAACTGCGGAGGATATGATAAAATATCTGGAAAGTGATAACAAATTTTCTCTATATGGTGAGAAAGCAATAGAATATACTCAGGAGGAATTAAGTAGATATGGTTTAAAAAAACATTACAGTAAAGAAGAAACATTGGGAATCTTAGGGTTACGATATATGTTATCACTAAACACTTTTCAAAAGTATTTACCGATCACTGCTTCGAAAGATGTTTCTGAAAAAACAGTAGTTTATGTAAAGGAAAACAGCAGCGAGCTGCCGGGAGCCGATATTGGCCAGGAGTGGTTACGTATCTATGACGGAGGGGAAGCGTTTGCGCATATTTTGGGATATACAGGGAAGATTTCATCGGAGGAACTGGATCGTTTAAAAGATAAAGATTCGGATTACACTATGGAGTCAGTGGTAGGTAAAACCGGGATTGAACAATATATGGAAGATACTCTAAAGGGGAAAGACGGGATTTCTAATGGTTACGTAAATGATTCGGGAAAGTTTACAAAAAAGGCAGAGGACAGCGAAAAACCGGTTCCTGGAAAGGATGTTTATTTAAGCATTGATATGGAGCTGCAAACAGTTGTATATAAAATACTGGAACAGCACATTGCGGGGATCTTACTCGGTAACATCATTAATGCCAAAGAATTTGATAAAAAGAGCGTGAAAGACGCTTCGGATATTAAAATACCGATTTATGATGTATATTTTGCTCTGGTGAACAATGAGATTATTGATTTAAAGCACCTAAATTCTAAAACAGCCACAGAGTTTGAGAAAAATATATATAAAAAACTGCTTAAAGAAAAAGAAACGGTAATGAATCTTATTACCAAGGAATTTACGGAAGGGAAACTTCCACTTAAAGATTTATCACCGGAATTGCAGGAATATGAAAAATTTATCACAAGCAAACTTGATATAATAAATGATACCGTTGTTGATAAAAAAGATACCGTTTATATATCCTGGGCCGAGAAAAAGGACATTACCATGAAAGAGTTTTTCGCCCATGCCCTTGAATCAGGCTGGATTGATACAGAGAAACTATCTTCAAGCGGCAAGTATTTTACCATGGAAGAAACATACCATGTGATTGCTGAAGAGATTAAGAAAGAGTCAAAACAGAATACGGAATTTGACAAAATAGTTATTAAATACTTACTGCTAAGGGATGTGATATCCGGTCAGGATATCTGCAGACTTTTATATGAACAGGACGTACTATCCAAAAAGGATAAGGATTATGATGAGCTGATAAATAATCACCTCAGTGCTTATTCTTTCCTGTTAGAGAAAATAAGAAATCTTGAAATAACACCAAACCAGCTTGCTCTGGATCCTTATTCCGGTTCGGCTGTTGTTGTAGAGGCAGGTACGGGAAAGGTATTAGCCTGTGTTACTTATCCGGGTTATGATAATAACCGTCTGGCTAATCAGATGGATACCGGGTATTATAATAAGCTTTATAAGGATTTATCCATGCCGTTTTACAACCGTGCAACGCAGCAGCTTACGGCTCCGGGGTCCACGTTTAAGCCAATTACCATCATAGCGGGTCTGAAAGAGCAGGTGATAACCCATATACGTCAATTTTCTGTGACGGAATCTTCGACAAAGTGATACCTCCCTTAAGGTGCTGGAAACGTTTTGGGCACCAGGAGATAGTAAATCCGGCAGCAGCAATTAAGAACTCCTGCAATGATTATTTGTGTGATATATCATACAGGTTAGGAATGAAAGGAAGAATGAATTTTTCCGATCCGCAGGCACTGGACTTTCTTAAGGAATATGCAAGCTTATTTGGACTGGACACAAAATCGGGTATTGAAATAACTGAAAGTGAACCCGCTATTTCGGACAGATATGCAATTCCGTCTGCAATCGGACAGGGTACCCATAACTATACTACCGTGCAGTTAGCAAGATACGTGAATACCTTGGCTGCAAAAGGGTTCAGTTATAAACTCTCTTTGATCGAGGAAATAAAAAATTCAAATTCTACCGATGTCGTAAAAAAAGAAATTGAAATACAGAACCATATAAAGCTTTCGGATGATATCTGGAATGTAGTGAATCAGGGAATGCAGCAATTTGCTGACAGTAATGAGGTGTTAAAGGATTTGAGGATAGATATTGCGGGAAAAACGGGAACTGCGCAGGAATCGAAAGTGCGGCCGGACCATGCACTATTTGTGTGTTATGCGCCGGCGGACAATCCTAAGATAACGATTGCCGTCCGAATCGCCAACGGATACGCCTCGGGAAATGCGGTGGGGGTTGGGAAGGATATATTAAATTATTATTTTGGGCTGGAAAAAGAAGAGGATATTGTAAACGGAAAGGCGTCTAAAGCCTATAATGTGAGAACGGATTAATGAATTGAAATAGAGTTTACAGCATAATAAGTTTACCGTGTTTGGGTACGGAATAAAATTGTATTTGTTGCCGTCTGGTTTGCCGGTATTCGCCTGGTTGCCAAGAAAAAATTAAATTAAAAAAGTCTACGGAGCGTGGATTGTTTCCGTAGACTTTTTAGGGTAAACTAAAAACCGAGGTGAAAACTATGGATATGAAAAAGAAAAAAGAACTTATAGAGGAGTGGAAAAACCGCCGCCCGGAGATGGGTGTGATTTCATTCCGCTGCAAATCAAACGGCGAATCTTTTTTGGGAATTTCCAAAGATACAAAATCGGATTATAACAGCAACCGCTTTAAGTTATTGACCGGCAACCATCCGAACAAAAGAATGCAGGAACTCTGGCAGCAGTACGGTGAGGAAGGGTTTGAATTTATTGTATTGAAAGTCTTAAAATATGAGGACCCGCAGGAAGATCATACGGATGAACTAAAGACTCTGCGGGAATTATGTTTTGCAGATGACCCGCAGGCAAGGAGGATTTGGAAATGAATGAAAAAATAGTAATAACTGCGGATGAGTATGACCGCATTGATGGTCGTAACGCTTATTATTCTGATATCAAGAGGTTGACTTTGGGTGAGCCTGTTATGAAAGAAAACAAGAATATGCAGATTGCGGCACAGCTTTGGAAAGAGAGTAAGGATGGAACACTGGAAGTCCATACCGAACTACCGATTCATCAAGTATTTGATCTGATGATTTTTCTGGGCCGTACCCTTCTGTATTTTAAAGAGGCTTACCGAATGCCCCTGCTGTATGATCCTGAAAATCCCACGGTGGAACGTGTGGGGATTCAAGGTGGTGTCCTGCCTGTGGCAGTCTGTACAGAAAACCCGAATATTAAGAGTGACATAAAAGAGTTTTCACAGGCATTAAATGACTTGGGAGAACTGACTGGGGAGCGGCTTCGGACGCTTACCCGAATCATTGAAGAACTGGAGATTTACTAATAGTGGAAAATAAATGGTTTTTGTCAGCAGCCAGACGGTTGACAGAAGAAGAACAAAGACTCGTCTGGAAAAAGCCCTCCTCACATATTGAAAGTGATGCGGAGCGGCGTATTTGCGAAGCGGTCAAACGGGGATGGGAACGGGACGAAATGAAAATTACTGCGATCCTATTGGAGGGCGATGCCGGTTCCGGTAAAACCCAGCTTGCCAAGGCTCTCTCCGCCGACTTTGGTTTGCCTTATACAAAAGTGACCTGCTTTGCAGATATGGATAAATCCGACGTGCTGGGAGCTATCCTCCCGGTGCTCCCGGAGGAGGGGGTACAAAATGATGGACAAAATATTGGCGTGACATATCAGTATTACCCGTCTGAAATCTTACGTGCCTATGAAAACGGCTGGCTTCTGGAAATTCAGGAACCTACGGTAATCAGGGATGCGGCGGTACTGATGGCTCTTAATTCGGCTCTGGAGCCGGACGGCAGTATCAATCTGCCTACCCGCATTGTCCACCGCCATCCGGATTTTATAGCTGTTATCACTACCAACCGGGGATATAACGGATGCCATCCACTTAACGAAGCCCTGCGAGACCGGGTACAGCACACGGAGAAAATGGATTTACCCCCAGTAGAGGTGATGATGGAACGGGCGGCGGCAAAAACAGGTTGTCAGGATAAGGATTTACTGCGTACATTCGCACAGGTCATTATTTTACTTGATAGAACCGCCAAGGCTAATGCGATCAAAGGCGTGGCCGGTATGCGTTCCTACTTTTTTTGGGTAGACGCAGTTTTGCAGGGAACAGACGTAATGGAAGCAATGTATCACAAGGTTATCTATAAAATTACCACCGATCCGGATGAAATTACTATCTTAAAACAGGTGTTAACCCGGCAAGATATACGGACAGCACTGGAGGAGGTGAGATACCATCACGGTGAATGTAATGGGGAGGTTTTAGAGATTCGTTCGGATGGATCTTTTGAAGTGGATTTGTCCATATCCGATTCCGATACACCTCCGTCGGCTGCCTTGAGGAAATCCCCTGACAGCGAGGGACAAACAGACAGCCAGTCTGAAACCACCACGGAAACACAAAGCATGGACACCGGTGAGAATGGTACACCGGTGTATCATGAATTGAAGCCGGAAGAACAAGCTGATCGGAAGGAAGAAAGGGATTCCTATCGCAAGCATCTGAACCATGAGGCCAGGGAAGCGGTCAAAGGCTCTATACATGAAAAGGTGGGTATGATCGTTCATCGCCCGGAATCCACCCCGGAACAGAAACAGGAGTACCGGCAAATTGCTTCTGCCCTTATGCCGGTCATTCAGGAACTGGCACGAAAAACCCAACCGCTGTTGGAGTTTGAAATCTCCGCGGAATATGACAAAAACCGTGTATATGGCACAAGGTTTCACGCTGAAAAAGTAGCGACTCCTGACTTTCGGTATTTTTCCAAAAAACGCACTCCTGAAGAAGAACCTTCGCTGGCAGTTGCCCTGCGAATTGACCAGTCGGCTTCCATGAACGCCTTTGGCCGGCTTAAAGCGGCAAAACAAACGGCCGTTGCGGTCTATGAATTCTGCGAAAGGTGCGGCATCCCGGTGATGATTTATGGAGATACCGCCGACCGTTCCCCCAAGGAAAAGATGTCGCTGTACTCCTATATCGACTGGGAGGAAGCAAAGCTGAATGACAAATATTCGCTGATGGCAATTCAAAGCATCAGCAATAACAGGGATGGGATGGCACTGCGGATTTTAGCCGAAAAAATGGTAAAAGCACCCCAAACAACCAAACTGCTTATCAGCCTGAGTGACGGACAACCAAAGGCGATGCCGGATTATACCGGCACCGCAGCCTTGGACGATATGCGGCGTGTCATCACCGAGTACAGGCGCAAGGGAATCCTCTTTCTGGCCGCAGCAATCGGACAGGATAAGGAAACCATCTGCGATATTTATGGGCAGGAATGTTTTATCGATATCACTGACTTGAATCAGCTGCCCATGCGATTGGTCCAAGTAATTGCAAGGTATCTGTAAGTGTAAGAAACTATAGGGAATTGCGAAACTAGATTATTGTATTTATATGACATGCAATTAATACATATCAGGGCTGAATTTTGCCCTAAAGGCACCTGAAGCTATGAAATTCGTATTAATTGTATTGAATACTCAGAAAATTTTAGTGTTTCGCAATTGCCTATATAAGAAACTAACTGGAATGGAGGAAAGCAGATGGATTGTGCAAAAGTCGGCAAGTTGATATTACAATTGCGCAAAGAAAAAGGATTGACCCAAAAGCAAATTGCGGATCAATTAAATATCAGTAATAAGACTGTTTCAAAGTGGGAGTGTGGCTTAGGGTGTCCGGATGTTACACTTTGGGAGGAGCTTTCTGCTATACTGGGTGCTGATATTCTCAAATTGCTGCAAGGAGAATTAGAGCCCAACCGGCCTGATGTCGGGAAAATTGACAGAATACAATTTTATGTATGTCCTACCTGCGGAAATATTCTTACAAGTACGGGAAAAACAACAATTTCCTGTTGTGGGCGCCGATTACATCCGTTGACACCAATTGCACCAATGGTAGGACATGAATTGTACGTAGAAGAAGTTGATACCGATTACTATATTACATTGAACCATGAAATGAGGAAAGATCATTATATCTTTTTTGCGGCCTATGTGTATGATGATCTTATGCTGCTAAACAGATTGTATCCGGAGCAGAGCCCTGCTTTTCGTTTGCCTATTATGAGAGGTGGAGGAATTCTGTATCTGTATTGTACGAAACATGGGCTGCAAAAGTATCCTTCTTTCCTGAAATAACAAACTCCATTACCATAATCATGGGGCTGTCGCTTTAACGATTGAGAAATCGTGAGGCGGCAGCTTCCTTTTAAAACCTTATGTACCGCTATGTGCGGCAACCGAGTGAGAGCGTGTCTCTGTTGGATAATAATCACACGCTATTTTGATACCCTAAAATGTGATAAACATCTCTAACCGGAAGAAACACGCTTTGCGAGTTTCTTCGGTTCGCGTGCGCGTTCGAATTATTGCAAGCAAGCTTGCTAATTCTCACTTTGCTTTCGCGGAAATGAAAAAGGGCGCCGCATTTAGTGCGACAGCCCCATGATGACTTTTGATTTCCGGTATAAAATATTCTATTCCGTCTGATAAAGCTGTTTTGCCTTTAGAATCTCCAGAGTTATATTACGGGCATTGGTTCCGTCCGTATTATCTTCCCCTTGTATATTCGTTGCAAAGAAATAGGTATTACCGCTTTTTTCAATAAAACCGACAAACCATCCGTTTACATTGTTATTCTCAATATTTCCGGTACCTGTTTTGCCATAAAGGACATTACCCGAACTTTGGGAAATCAATAGTGCGTTCTTTACCGCCTTTATATTGCTGTCTTTAAAATGAAAGTCATTTTGATAGAATTTCGTCAGTAATTCTACTTGTTCCACAGGTGAAATTTTTAGTGAGGATTCCAACCAGAACCGGGATATTCCTCCTGAGAGATTTTCATTACCATAATTAATTTGGTTTATATACTTTTGAAGTGCCTGCTTTCCGGTTTTTTGGTCCAAAGCCTGAAAGTACCAATTAACTGAGTTCTTTATGGCAGAATCCAGGTTCTGCTCCTTATTCCAGGATTCATATGGATAATTTATTTTATCCCAGGGTAATACGGATGCTTCCGGGGTGATGGTACCGTTTTCCAGGCCGAATAAGGCGCTGTATATTTTATAGGTGGAATCCGGTGAGATACGTTTTAAACTTTTAGATTCATTATATATTGTCCAATTATCCGAATTCAGGTTATATAGGACGAAACTGCCGTTATACTGTTTAAAATACGAACTCAGATCTTCATAATCAATATTAGTTTCTGAAAAACCATAGGTAGTATCAGGGGCTGCATTGATTGACAGGATTGGAGTACATACCAATATTATGGAACATGTTATGGCAAAAATCAGTATACTTTTCACTTTTAGCCATCCGGATTCCGGATTAAAAGATGTGATATTTATGATTCGTTTTGTTATCTGCTTCTTTGTACCGCCAAGGCCTGTTGCAAAAGGAAAAGAGGGACAGGATACTTTTCCCGCAAAACGAATCAGGGTAGTTCCATAATCCACATAACTTTCTTCATCCAGCAGATACAACACAGAGGTATCACAGGCTAATTCACGGTCATTCCGCATTTCTTTCAATGCGTACCATACAAAAGGCTGATACCAGTAAAAAATTCTGGCAAAACACATAATATAATTGATGGGAATATCTTTATGCCTGTAATGCTGAAGTTCATGTAATAGAATATAGCGAATCTCTGTTTCATTAAAATCCGATATGAGATGGATCGGTAAAATAATTTTTGGATGAAATATTCCTATGGAAATAGGTGATTTTAAAAATGCACTGCTTAAAACAGGAATATCTTTCTTTATTTCCGCTTTCTCTTTACATTCCCTCAACAATAATTTTACCCGCTGATTCTGTACCGGAAGAGAGGAATGAATCAGCTTCCTGATTCGCAGGCTGGACCGAATGGTGAAAAAGAGCATGATACAGCAGCCAGTCAACCAAAAAACAATCAGACAGGTATTAAATAAAGATGGAGATGTCCGGTCTACGGAAACAGATAAATCCCGAAACCAGTTTACACCCGCAGCGGTATCTGTTGGTACGCCTTCGGGTATAATAGGACTGTTTCCTTGACTATTTGCAGTATCCAAATAGGAAAGCAAAGCACCAATATGAGATAACCCCGTTGATTTTACAGGAATCAAGGGAATAACCAGCATAATCAGAAAAAGGAACCAGATATTATAATGAACCCGGATTGAGATATGTTTTTTCAGCCCCTTTTTTATGAGTATAATTGCAAGTATCAGGAGAGAAATCGTTATATTGGTTATAATAAAATGTATCCCAAAAGAAGGCAGCATATTAATTGCCTCCTTTCCTTTTACGGGTGGAAAGTATATTCTGCAGATCTTTGATTTCTTCTTCCGATAAAGTATCCTTTTCCAGATAATTAGTAAGCATGGAGGCTATATTACCGTCATAGTAGCGCTTTAAAAAAGAATTGTTTTCCTGATCAAGATATTCATCCTTTTTTACCAGGGGAGTATATACAAAAACCCGGCTGTTTTTCTCATAAGTCAGAGCACCTTTTTGAACCAGGCGTTTTAACATGGTCTGTATGGTTTTGGGACTCCAGTCCGTTGTTTTGACAAGCATATCCGTGACTTCATTTGTGTTGATCGGTGCATAGTTCCATACAATTTTCATAACTTCATATTCCGCTTCGGAAATTTGCGGTAATTTTTCATCAGAACACCCTCCAAAAATCTTACATTTGTAATAAAACTAATTATAATATTACAGGAATGGATTGTCAATATGAGAGTGTTTTATCATTTACCAATATTCTAAATAATCGATTATGATTTATCTTATACTACTTTTTTATAACTGCTTTCTGTCTACCTTGTACTTGACTTCTATTTTATGCAGAAGCAAAAGACTTCCAACCTATCTTTGTTTATCTCTCTTTATTCTGGACAATTATATACAAATATTCGCACCCTCAGCAATACCCTTTAAAATATCCAATGATTATAATAAGGTTATCATGATATGGGAGGGTTTAGTTATCTATGAAATATGGATATTTTGATAATGAAAACAGAGAATACGTAATCGAGCGGGTGGATTTACCCACTTCCTGGACCAATTATTTAGGTGTGAAAGATATGTGTGCGGTTGTAAACCATACGGCCGGGGATATCTGTTTTATAAATCACCGGAATATCACCGCATCACACGTTTTCGCGCCAACAGTATACCAATGGACCGGCCTGGGCATTATGTTTATGTAAGGGATGATGAGACAGGGGAATATTTCAGCATATCCTGGCAGCCGGTAGGCAAATCCCTGGAGGAGGCAACATATGAATGCCGCCATGGTTTATCCTATTCCAGATATTCCTGTGAATATAAAGGGATTCAGGCGGAACAGACCTTATTTATACCCATGGAGGATACGGTAGAGCTTTGGGATGTAAAGATTAAAAACAATGAATCAAAACCCAGGCATTTAAGTGTATTTTCCTATTGCGAGTTTTCCTATCACCACATTGATATGGATAACCGAAACTTTCAGATGAGTAATTATGCTGCCGGTTCTTCCTATGAAAATGGTGTAATTGAACATGATTTATTTTATGAAGAGTTTGGATATCAGTATTTTACGTCCAATTTTGAGCCGGACAGTTTTGATTGTCTCAGGGATAAATTCATAGGTTTATACCGTACGGAAAGTAATCCTATTGCCGTGGAAAATGGGATTTGCAGCGGCAGCTTTGAAAAAGGAAATAATCACTGCGGTTCCCTGCATAAAAAGATTTCATTAATGCCAGGGGAAGAGGCGCGGCTTGTATTTATGTTAGGAGAAGGAGGCAGGGAAGCCGGTTACAGGATACGTGAAAAATATTCGAATATAAGGAATGTGGATGAAGCTTTTAAGCAATTAGCTTTATTTTGGAATAGAAAATTAAATAAATTACAGATACGGACTCCAAATGAAGGAATGAATACCTTAATAAATATCTGGAATCTATATCAATCAGAGATTAATATCATGTTTTCCCGCTTCGCTTCCTTTATCGAGGTAGGAGGAAGAACCGGATTAGGTTACAGGGATACGGCACAGGATGCCATGACCATACCACACTCCAATCCATCCAAATGCCGTCAGAGGCTGGTTGAACTCTTAAGAGGTCTTGTATCAACCGGTTACGGACTCCATTTATTCCAACCGGAATGGTTTGATCCGGACACGGAAGTAAAACCCTTTAAATCTCCTACGGTAATTCCCACACCTAATAGAGATGATATCATACATGGGATAAAAGATGCCTGCTCCGACGATGCTCTCTGGCTGGTCAGTTCTATTGTAGAATATGTGAAAGAAACCGGGGAATTCTCCTTTTTAATGGAAGAATTAACATACGCAGACATAGGCAGTGGCACTGTATATGAGCATATGACCAAAATCCTGGATTTTTCTTATGAGCAGGTGGGACAAAGAGGCATCTGCAAAGGTCTTCGGGCGGACTGGAATGACTGCCTGAATCTTGGAGGAGGCGAAAGTGCACTGGTAACCTTTTTACATTACTGGGCATTGGGTAATTTCTTAGAAGTTGCAGAGTATTTAGGTAAGACGGAGGATATGAAGAAATACACTGCCATGAGAGAGAAAGTAAAAGAAGTCTGTGACAGGGAACTATGGGATAAGGAATGGTATATCCGGGGCGTTACAAAAAACGGCAGGAAAATCGGAACCAGTGAAGACAAAGAGGGTAAAATTCATCTGGAATCCAATGCCTGGGCGGTATTATCCGGTGCTGCACCTTATGAAAAAGGGATTAAAGCTATGGACAGTATTGATAAATACCTCGCCACCCCTTACGGAATTATGTTAAACGGACCCTCTTATACGGTTCCGGATGAGGATATTGGTTTCGTAACCAGAGTATATCCGGGATTAAAAGAAAACGGTGCAATCTTCAGTCATCCCAATCCCTGGGCCTGGGCTGCGGAATGTATATTAGGACGGGGAGACCGGGCGATGAAATTTTATAATGCCCTATGCCCTTATAATCAGAACGATATGATTGAAATCCGGGAAGCAGAACCGTATTCCTACTGCCAGTTCATTATGGGCAGGGACCATACGGGTTTTGGCAGAGCAAGACATCCCTTTATGACGGGCACAGGCGGCTGGGCTTATTTTGCAGTTACCAGATACATATTAGGAATACAGCCGGGATTTGATACTCTGACGATTGATCCCTGCATACCGTCTGAATGGAAAGAGTTTCATGTAACCAGGGAATGGAGAGGTGTAAGTTATGATATCACCATTCTCAATCCGGAGGGTGTTATGAAAGGAGTTAAATCCATCACCTTAAACGGAGAAGAAGTTAATGAAATTAAATTTATTAATAACACGGAAATAAATAAAATTATCGTTATAATGGGTTAAAATTTTGCAAACTAAGGAGGCTTTAAGATGGTAAAGTTTGGTACAGGCGGCTGGAGGGCTATAATAGGAGAAGATTTTACCAAATCAAACATACAAAAATTATCAAAAGCCCTGGCTGTAAAAATGATGAATGAAGGTGTTACGGAGAATGGTATCGTCATCGGATATGACAGAAGATTTCTATCCAAGGAAGCAATGAGATGGGCTGGGGAAATATTTGCCGCGGAAGGAATAACAGCCTATTTAATTAACCGTTCTTCACCAACACCATTAATCATGTATTATGTTATGAAACACGAATTGCATTATGGAATGATGATTACAGCCAGCCATAATCCGGCTATTTATAACGGAATCAAAGTATTTACCTATGGAGGCCGGGATGCGGACGAAATCCAGACCCAGGATATCGAAAATTATATCATGGATGTGAAAGAGGAAGAAGTTCTGGGGATGGAATATGAAAAAGCTGTGGAAGCTCAGCTGATTATAGAGATTAATCCTTTGAATGAATATCTTGACAATATCATTAACGCCATAGATATGCAGGCGATTAAAAACAGAGGGTTACGGATTGCTTTAGATCCCATGTACGGAGTAAGTGAAACTTCCTTAAAAACCATACTGTTAACAGCCAGATGTGAAGTGAATACCATTCATGACAGGCATGATACTCTATTTGGCGGTAAACTGCCATCCCCATCTGCCCAGACCTTAAGAAGCCTTAAAAATTATGTGGCGGATCATTATATGGATATAGGAATTGCAACAGATGGGGATGCGGACCGTATTGGAGTTATTGATGACACGGGGAGATTTTTACATCCCAATGATCTTTTAGTGGTACTATATTATTATCTGGTAAAATATAAAGGCTGGCATGGAGCAGTAGTAAGAAATATTGCAACAACCCACATGCTTGATAAGGTAGCTGAAAGCTTTGGAGAGAAATGTTATGAGGTACCGGTGGGATTTAAATACATCTCTGCTAAAATGCAGGAGACCAATGCGATTATCGGCGGGGAATCTTCCGGAGGATTAACCGTCAGAGGCCATATAAACGGGAAAGACGGTATCTATGCGGCAGCTCTCTTAATCGAGATGATAGCCGTTACGGGAAAGAATTTATCACAGATTATCCGTGAGATCGAAGAGGAAAACGGGGCTATTTATATGGAAGAAAGAGATTATAAATTTACTCAGGAGAAAAAAGAAGAAATCTTTATGACCCTCCTTGTGGATAAATGCTTACCGGATATACCCTTTGAGGTGGATAAAATCTCATATCTGGATGGCTGCAAAGTATACTTTAAAAACGGCGGATGGATTATCGCCAGGTTCTCCGGTACCGAACCGCTTCTTCGAATCTTTTGCGAGATGCCGGAGGCAGAAGATGCCATTAAACTTTGTGAGACTTATGAAGACTTTTTAGGTTTGAATAATAAAAAAACACTGGAACAAAAGAAATTGGTATTGAATCATAAATAATGATGAATGGGCTATTTTTTGTAGCCCACTTATTTGTACCAAATAATACAAAACTGTAAAATTGATGCAACCAAATAGTCTTATTAGGAGTTCTGCTGCATTTGCAGCAGAGAATGAATCAATTTCATCAGCTGATATTGTATGGGTGGAATATTTTACAAAAATGTGATAGAATGAAAACGTAGTGAGGAGCGGAGCAGCAAGATTCAGGAACAAGCTTTTTGGTTCATGATATAATGAAAGCGAATTAGTAATTAGAAGCTTGCTAAAATTATAATATGATGACGTATCGATGGGCTGTTCTATTGGATAGCCCATCTCTTATATTTCTAAAGTAAAAGCCCATCAGTTGGGGACAGTTGCATAAGTTAAAATTAAATTCAAGAGACTCTATTATATGATTTTGGGAGGTAACTTAACAATGTTAATCAGTAAAAGGAATCTATTACACAGAAGTAATTTATTAAGAAAACCCATATCCTTAAGAAGAAGGCTTCTGTTTTTAGTAGTAATCTGTTGGATTGTACCTGTTTTAATCATATTTTTATTTATGAGCTTGTATTATCGAAAAAGCATTATGGATAAAACCGAGACGTTGATGGAAGAAAGCCTTAAGAATTTTACCACTTTCCATTCTCAGAAAATAGATGAAGCAATTACCATATCAAAGAAAACATCCTATGAATTAGTCATTGAAAAAGCCTGGAAACGATACAAGGCCGGGAATATATCCGATGCAGATTTTTATAAAGAAGTTATCGGTAATTTAAAAAGCAAATATTATAATGATACCCGATTTATCATATCCGTTTTTTATCTGTCCGATCATCCGGACCGTCTCTATTATACTTCTAGAAAACCAACCAGTTACATTAATACATATAAGGAAGAAGTAAAACAAGAAGCAAATAAAATTACGGACGAGGATACTTCAGACGCCCACATAAAAATCATTAACGGGAAAATCTATATTATCCGGAATCTTTATACTACAACAAATTATACCAAATTCGGTACATTGGTAGTGGAGTTAAATACCAGCAAATTATTTGAGGGTATTTCTTTAAATAAAGATTATGAACTTGGCTTTTTTATTAATGACTCGGATTCCATGGTTCTTTATGATGCAAATTCCGAAATTGAATCTTTTACCCCCATTCTGGATAAATTAAAATCAAAGTATTCTGTACTGAAAAACCGCAGAATTAATAAGGTGGATGATAGCATATATACGGCTTTGATTTATCAGCAGAAGTTTGATGATTACCATCTGGGAGCCGTTTTGATTGCCAATAAAAATACCATTTATTCCGAGCTGATTGCATTAAATTATATCATGATTCTTATTTTTCTCATAATAATCCCGGTATTTATCTATATGTTATACTTTATTGCCAGGCATATAACAGCTCCTATGGGGCGGATGATTGAAGCCTCCAAGGAGATGGAACAAGGTAAAATAGGCATGCAGATTGAAGGAGAACCCATGCCCAATGCAGAGTTTGCGTATCTTTCGGATTCCTTTAACCGAATGTCCAGTGAAGTAAAATATTTATTTGATTATGCTTATAACGAAAAGTTAGCCAGAAAAGAAGCCAAGATTATTGCCCTGCAATCCCAGATAAACCCCCATTTTCTTAATAATACCCTGGAAATGATGAATTGGCAGGCAAGAATGGCAGGTGACGTCGCCGTATCAAAAATGATTGAAGCATTGGGAACCTTATTGGATTACAGTATGGACCGTACCAATAAAAGACTCATAAATCTTGCAGAAGAATTAAGATGTGCAGATGCTTACTTTTATATTATATCCATGCGGTTCGGGCAAAGGCTGCGGGTCGAGAAAGAAGTAGACCAGACACTTTTACAGCTTCCCATACCACAGCTGATTCTTCAGCCTATTTTGGAAAACGCTGTGGTACACGGAATAGAGGCAGTAAAATCTGGAACGATCAAATTAAAAGTATATACGGAAAACGGAAAAGTGATACTTCAGGTCATTAATTCCGGTAAGAGGATGACCGAAGAAGATGTTTGGAGAGTGAAAGAGATTCTTGAAGGAAAAGCAGGAAGTATTGCAAATAGTAAAGGAAAGCATATTTCCCTTGGTATACGTAATGTGAATGAAAGGATAAAACTGATTTACGGAGAAGAATATGGACTCACCATACTTCCCTTTGATGAGTCGGATACGGTTTCAACCATTACCATACCTTATGAGATGCCTTTGGATTCGGAAAAGGGAAAATTGCTGAATAATATGCTGAACAATCCCAATTATAAATAGAGTAAATGATTTATTCGCCATACCCCAATTTTATCTGATGAATGAATACGAGCTTATATATATTTATACATTAAATATAGTATAAGGATTTTGCCGGGTAAATCATTAAATTATTTGATCCCGCTTATTCCCGTTCACACTCAGAAAATGTTGAAAAAAGTATGATTTGAGAGCTTAAATTATAATGAAAATAGGAGTTTTGCATATTATGTTCAATATAGCAAGAATGAACAAATAATGTCAAGATGAACAAATGTATTTTGTGGGAATTGTTAGTATAATACAGTTATACCAATGAGGGTTTACTCTCATAGTTGTAGAAACTATATTTCAATCGGGAGGAATATTTATGAAGAAGAATGTTAAAAAATACCTATCCATTCTTTTGACAGTCGTATTAATGGCTTCACTTATGACAGCATGTGGTAAAAAGCCGGCAGTAAAAGAAACGGCGCAGGAAACGGCGCAGGAAACAACCCAAAGCACTTCTGAAGATACTGCCGCAGCGGATACCAGTTCAGAACCGGCTGCTACACAAGAAGCAGCTGCACCAAATCCGGTGACCTTAACAACAGTGTCCATGTTCGGCGGTACGGATCCCAATGCAGGTAACTATCAGGCAATTAACGATCAGTTTATGAAAGACTATTCTTACATAACATTAGAAGATGATTCCCAATCATCTGACCAGGACTGGAAGACAAAAATAGCAGCTGACTTTGCAGTAGGCAATGAACCGGATGTTATCCAATATTTCACGGATGCCAATGCAAGTGACGTATTAGCCGCAGACAAATTTGTTACGATTGAAGAAATTAAAGCAGCTTATCCTGATTATGCAAAAGACACTCTGGATACGGCCCTGCAGGCAGCATCAAATCCGGATGGAGTTCAAAGAGCAGTGCCGACTACCGGTTACTGGGAAGGTTTATTCTGCAACAAAGATTTATTTGATCAATATAGTCTTGAACTTCCGACTGATTGGGATAAGATGACAAAAGCGATCGAAACTTTTAAAGCAAACGGCATCGTTCCCATTGCAGTTTCTTTAAACAATGTACCCCATTATTGGGTAGAGTTCTTAATGCTTTCAGCAGCTGGTCCGGAAGGTTATGCTACGGTTCCCACAGAAGCTCCTGAGGATTGGGTAAAAGGTCTTTCCATGTTTAAAACTTTAAGAGATATGGGAGCTTTTCCTGAAGATACCGACACCATTGATAATGATTTGGCAGGTGAGTTATTTAAAAATAAACAGGCAGCAATGCAGTTAGATGGTTCCTGGTATGCAGGCGGTATACCGGATCAGGATAAGACCGTCGTAGTAGCATTTCCTACAATACCTGGGGGCAAAGCGCCAGCCGGTGCTATGGTAGGCGGTATTTCCTCCGGTTTCTACATTACCAAAAAAGCTTGGGAAGATCCGGATAAGAAAGATGCTGCTGTTAAATTTGTAATGGCACACACCAATAAGGAATCCGTAACAAAATACTGGGGCGGCAATGGCCAGGCAGCTTGTGCCGTAGAACCGATTGCTAACATGACTTCCCTTGGAATTTCCGGTCTGGATTACAGCAGTGCGGCTACCAGTATCAGTGCACCGACTGATTCAAGAATTTCCCAGGAAGCATATAATACCTTAATATCCGGTATTGTAGGTGTATCCACAGGAGATGTTGATCCTGCTGATTTATTAAATGAAGTTCTATCCGTAAATGCAAGTAAAAAATAAGTAAACCGGCTGTTGCAAAATTCTTTGAGTATAAACTTACGGATGTGAATATGCAGGTAAGTATCATCAGGATTTTGCAGCAGCCACTTTTTAAGATTTTTACAATTAGAAATTGCGAAACCTCACTGTTATAAAAAAACTAAATAGTTTCGCAATTGTCTGTTATTTCCTCGAAAGCAAAGTGAGAATTAGCAAGCTTGCTTGCAATTATTCCAACGTGCACGGGAACCGAAGAAACTCGCAAAGCGTGTTTCTTCCAGTTAGCAATAGGTAGACGAAAGGCAGGTTATCAATGCTATATAAGAAGAAATTACCCCTACTCGCATTTTTATTGCCTGGATTTATTTTGATGCTGGTATTTTTATATGAACCCTTTATAGAAAATATTATCAACAGCTTTTATGATATGACCACTTTCGTAAGGATGCCGGGCCAGGAATGGAAATTCATTGGGCTGGATAATTTTAAAAAACTGTTTACTGACCTAAAAATCAGGATAGCAATTATTAATTCCTTTAAAATGATGGGTTTGACCATAATATTCCAGGTTGGCATCGCATTTATACTTGCTGTTCTTGTAAGTAACATAAAACGCGGACAACAATTTTTCCGTACTGTTTATTTTTTTCCAATTGTAATTTCCGCAACGGCAATCGGACTTATTTTTAAGTTATTTTACGCCTACAACGGCGGCATGTTAAACCAATTGCTAAAAGCACTGGCTATGAAACCGGTTAACTGGCTGGCTCCCAGTACCGCTTTTATTATGGTTTCCATACCTACTTTGTGGAGTTATGTAGGTTTTTATTTTGTAATTATGCTGACAGGGCTAAGCGATATTTCCGACGATGTATATGAAGCAGCCTCCATTGACGGTTGTTCCAAGTTTAAACAGGTGTTTTATATTACGATTCCTCTTCTTCGGGGAGTTATCTGCACTTGTATCACTTTAGGCGTAACAGGCGCCTTAAAAGTATTTGATTTGCCATGGGTTATCGTACCGAAGGGTGCTCCTCAGGGGTTAACTCATTTTCTTGGTACCTATATGTATGAACAGACTTTTACCATCAGCAATATTGATTATGGTTCAACCATAGCACTGGTAATCGTAATATTTGGGCTTGTTGTTGCACAGATAACGTCAAAAATATTAAAACCGGATGCAAATCTGTAAGGAGGTGTAACAATTGTCTCAGGTTAAAACAAAAAGAAAGAAACAGTTTTCCATTGCCCATGTGTTAATCTATTTCATTCTAATCTTTTGGGCAGTTACAACGGTATTTCCCTTTGTATGGGTTTTAAATAATTCATTTAAACCCTCAAGAGAGGTTGTTAACAGTACATTTTCACTTCCTAAGGAATTTACTTTTGATAACTATACCAATGCTTTCGGTAAACAAAATATATTAGTTTCTTATGAAAACAGCTTAATTATTTCCGGCAGTGTTACAATCGCCGTAATGATATTATCCACTATGATGGCTTTTGCCATGACACGTTATAATTTTAAGGGAAAAACACTGATTAATTCCTTAATTGTATCGAGCCTTATGTTTCCGGCCTTCTCAACCATTATTCCGGTGTTTAAAATGATGACGGGTATGGAACTCTTAAATAAACCCTTAAGTGTTATACTGCCCCAGGTTGCGGGAAATTTAAGTTTTGCAACCATTGTAATGATGGGATTTTTAAGAGGACTGCCTCTTGAGATGGAGGAAGCAGCTTATATGGAAGGAGCCGGAGTCAGTAAGGTATTTACCGGGATAATTGTACCTTTATCCAGACCGTCAATGGCGACCGTAGCAATATTTTGCTTTTTGTGGTCATATAATGATTTATTTACACAGTTGATCATGATTAGAAAAAGGACAAAATATCCCATCAGTACCCTGCTAAATGAAATCAGTTCCAAATACGGAACGGACTACGGACTAATGGCAGCATCGGTAACACTGATTGTTATACCGGTTTTAATTGTTTATATATTTTTACAAAAGAACATTATTAAAGGATTGACAGCCGGCGCAATCAAAGGGTAGAATTATGCCTAGGATGCTTAATTATGGGGAATGTTATTAGTTAAATTGTGGATATGTATTAAGGGGCTGTTGCAAATTCATAATATAGACATATGGGAGAATATGATACCATATTCTAAGTACAGTAATTATTAAAATTTGCAATAACCTCAGAAAAGGGGAAATATGTATAAAGTCGTTATTATTGATGATGAGCCTATTATAGTAGAAGGAATATCCCGTATGATACCCTGGGATAAATTTGGCTGTCAGATTGTTGCAACGGCAAATGACGGTATTGAAGGAACGGAAATAATAAGAGAGCAGAAGCCAAATATTCTGTTTTCTGATATCGCGATGCCGGGATTAGATGGATTAAGTATGGTAGCGGGACTAAAATCAGAATTTCCTAATACGGAAATCAGTATATTAACGGGATACCGTGACTTTGATTTTGCGCAGCGTGCAATACGCCTGGGGGTGACTAGATACCTTTTAAAACCCTCCAGTATGGATGAAATCAACGAAGCTATTGAAGCCATGGTCAGGAATCTTATGGCAAAACATATAATAGCGGAACCTACGGAGGGAGAACCGGAGGAAGAAGAGAAAGCAGATAATAATGCTGCGAGCAGTTTCATCGTAAATAATGCAATTAAATATATAGAATTAAATTATGCCCATAAACTTACTCTCTCTGAAGTGGCGGAGAAAACCTATATTAGTCAGTGGCATTTAAGTAAATTACTTAACCGCCATATGGGACAGAATTTTTCAGAAATACTGAACCACATCAGGATAAAGGAAGCACAAAAATTATTAAAAGACCCATCTCTGCGTATCGGAGATATTGCGGAGATGGTGGGATTCGTAGATATGGCTCATTTCTCAAGGGTTTTTAAGAAAAATCTGGGGACTTCCGCTAATGAATACCGAAATAAGGTTATTTCTAAGGAATAAATGATAAAAAAATGAATCTATATGCATAAGATCATAATATGGCATAATGGAGACGAATACAAAAAACCGGTTAAAAAGTGATTTCATATCATTTATTAACTGGTTTTTTTCTGTTATTATATGTAATAAATCGGAAATAGTATATACAAAACTGTATATTTGTATTAATGTTGCAAATATTAGACAGAAAAAGCACCATAATAATGCAAAATATAGTAGTTTAATCTGATAATTACTACTTAAATGGCTATTCCAAGTTAGTGGTGGATAAGATATGTTAGTTACTTATACACACCACTTTTTGATGCCTGAATAATAGCATCAAATGGAATACCATAATCCCTGTTCCTGCCATCAAACGATGTCCCGTATTTAGGAACCATCATTGTCATACGGGTAAAATCTGGCTTAGGAGTTTCAATCTTCCTATCGACAGTAAGTAACACCTACTTCAACCTTTTTAGGATGACATTGGTGTGTCACTCATTATTTTGTCTCCACGTCCTGATTAGGTTTATCTTTTTGTGCGTCATCATGTTCCTTTTGTAACGCTTCCATACCAATACGTATTAACTCCAAAGTAGCAGCCGAACGACTTGGATATCGGTTTTCGAAGCGAAAGTCATCAATCTTTTTTAGTAGTTCATCGTCTACAATGATAGTGTATCTTGGCTTCTCTGTTGGCATTTTCATCACCCCCAGTTCATATTATGCACAAGTTCATACGTTCTGTCAACAGGAAAAAGATATAAAATAGGTCTTGACAGGTTCAGAACCTATGAACTATAATATGGTCAGGTTCATAAGTTCAGACCCAACAGAAAGGAGTGATAAGTATGGCAACCGAACTCAAACGAATGACATTTGTTGTAACCCCTGAAATGGAACCATTGTTGGATGGATTCAAAAAGGATTTCTTCTATAACAGAACTCAATCTGACATGATTCGTACTCTCGTTGAGGCAGGGCTAGAGGCTTTAGCGACAGAAAAAAAAGAAAAAAATGAGCTTCAAAAACGGAATGTTTAGTACTTAACCGGAAGAAACACGCTTTGCGAGTTTCTTCGGTTCGCGTGCGCGTTGGAATTATTGCAAGCAAGCTTGCTAATTCTCACTTTGCTTTCGCGGAAATAATGTGGGTGGTTTATTCTTCCAAGATTAAGCCATCCACCACGAAGTTGGAATACCCGATAATTAACAATTGTCTTAAAAATTATACAAAAAATTAAAATATTATATTGTCTTTTTGTGTAGAATATTGTAGTGTTTTTATATACAGCAATGAATAATGATTAATTATAGACAAATTTCTACAGTAGTATTGACTAATGAGGAGGTTTTATGAGATTAAACAATTTAAAGGTAAGGACAAAAGTTTTATTTTTAGCTGGGTTTTTGTTAATGGTTTCTGTTTTAATGGGTGCAATCGCAATTATTGACCAGGAAAAATCAATTCAGATTAATATGCAGTCACTGGATAAAACGATTAGACAGGATTATGACAATAACCTTAAAAATCAGGTAGAAAATGTTATTTCCTTATTGGATGGTATTTATGCAAAGTATGAAGCTGGGGATTATACTTTGGATGAAGCAAAAAAGATAGCAGCTGACCTTATAAGAGGATTAAAATACGGAAACGGCGGATATTTTTGGGCAGATACCTATGAGGGTGTTAATATCGTTTTATTGGGGAAAGATACCGAAGGTACGAACCGTATGGATGCGGTTGATAATAAAGGAAATTCGTATATGAAGGATATCATAACTAATGGAAGAAAAGAGGGGGGCGGATTTTCAGAATATTGGTTCCCAAAAGAAGGAGAAACGGTACCATCACCTAAAAGAAGCTATAGTATTGCCTATGAACCTTTTGAATGGGTAATCGGAACAGGTAATTACATTGATTACATAGATAAACAGGTGAAAGATACTACCAAGGCAGAAAGAACGAAATCCAATGGTGATATTATACAGTTTGTAACGATATTTTTCATATCTATGGTAGTATCCATACTTTTTTCACTTTACATGTCCAGAAATCTAAATAACTCATTTACTGCCATTAGAAAATACCTGGAGATTCTGGCAAAAGGTAATTTTAAAGAAGAAATACCGGATATCTTTAAAAACAGAAAAGATGATTTTGGTATATTAGCGAAAGATTTAGAGATAATGAAAGATTCTGTTGCCGGTCTAATTGGAAGCACAAAAATAGAAGCAGATCAAATTATTCATGTAGTCGGTAATGTAAATGAAAATATGAAAGATTTAAACAGTAACATCGAAGATGTCTCTGCGACAACAGAAGAATTAGCAGCCAGTATGGAAGAAACTGCGGCATCAGCCCAGGAAATGACCTCCTCTTCCATGGAAATTGAAGAGGCAACCAGAAATATGGCGGAGAAAGCGGGAGAGGGAGCCGAACAGGCAGTTAAAATCAGCAAACGTGCAGAGAACACCAGACAGGAGGTTAAACACTCCCAGGAATTAATTAAAAGAGTCCGCAAAGAAATTCAGGGTAAATTAGAACAAGCTCTTAAGCAATCCCAGGTAGTAACTCAGATTAATGTGTTATCCGAAGCTATTATGGGTATTACTTCACAGACAAACCTGCTTGCATTAAATGCGGCTATCGAAGCAGCCAGAGCAGGGGAAGCCGGAAGAGGTTTTGCAGTCGTTGCGGAAGAAATTCGTAACTTGGCGGAACAGTCTAAAAATATGGTAGAACAGATTCAGGGGTTACAGGTGAAGTAATTTTAGCAGTGAATAACTTGTCAGATAGTTCCAACAGCCTATTGGATTTTGTCTCAAAAGATATAGAGGAAAGTTTTGAGAAATTTTTAGAGGTTGCAAATGCCTACAGCGAAGATGCAGTTTATGTAGATGCTCTTATTACGGATTTTAGTGCCGCATCGGAAGAATTATTAGCTTCTATCGGCAATGTTATTCTTTCTATTCATGAAGTTGCTAAAGCAGCATCGGAGGGAGCAATCGGTACCGGAGAAATAGCTGAGAAGGTGGCAAATATAACCGCTATGTCAAGTGAAATAACCGGTCAGGTGGATATTACACGGGGCAGTTCGGTGAGACTGCATAAAGAAATTGCAGGTTTTACGATTTAACCTTTTAAGTAACATTGAGGTTTTTATGAAGCTTCGCTTTGGCTAATAGTTATAAAGCTGGGACTATTTTTCATAGCCCCAGCTTTTATATAGGAGATCTTATTTAGCAGCGAACATAAGTTATTTTAACTTGATATAATTACTTTACCTTATACGGCATTATGAACAAAAGCAACAATTTTATCAATAGGAATATCTGTTACGGAACCAACATTATGGCAGCAGTGGTGACGTTCAAAATTCTGACCAAAATTCTGACCAAAATTCTGGCCTTCAAAGCCATTACCGTTTTCGCATTCATCAGAAGGTTCAAACGGAGAGGTAGGAGCAGATCCCTGATCGGTTACCAGGCGAACGAAATCACAGTTAACTGCTAATATAACACCTGTGAAGCCGGAACCGGATTCACCACCGCTGGCGGTAAATATAATTACTGTTTCTCCAATAAAACGTGAGATGTGTCTGATAAAGCCTTCATTATTAAAACCACTATTAAATGACATAGTTAAATCCTCCTTATTTAAATATCATTATGAACAAAGGATGCTATCCTATCAATCGGAATATCCACTACAGCGCCTACACGATTGCAGCAGTCCCTATCCTTTTTTCTGCCATTATTGCATTCGTCATTATTATTCCTCATTCCTAACGGGTTACTGGGAGCAGAACCCCTTTGTATAACCAAACGAACGAAATCACAATTAACCGCCAATACAACTCCGGTAAATCCAGAGCCGGATTCACCGCCACTGGTAGTAAAAATTGTTACTGTCTCGCCTATAAATTTACGGATATGATTTATAAAAAATTCATTTCCACTAAATCCACTTGTCATATTGAATCCTCCTTTAAGATTACTCAAGGTTTCCTTAACCTTGTTTTCAAGGTATTGGTAACTCTACAATATATTATGACTCTAAATATATTATTGTGACAAAATAAAACATAATAGTATAATTTTTTTTATTTATCAGTAATTATCATACTGTGACTCCATCACAGATAATAATTTTTATATGGTTATAATAAGATTATAGAATCAATAAAAAGAAAAAGGAGAATTAACTATGGGTGTATTAAAAATAACAAAACATAATTTTGAAAAAGAAGTATTACATTCAGATAAACCTGTATTATTAGATTTTTGGGCTTCCTGGTGCGGTCCATGTAAAATGGTAGCTCCTATTATTGATGAAGTTGCAGAAGAAACGAAAGAGGTAGTAAAAGTAGGGAAGATTAATATCGACGAAGAGGGAGAATTAGCAGAGGCATTCCGTATTATGAGTATACCTACTTTAGTAGTAGTAAAAGACGGTAAAGTAGTGGAAAGTTCAGTAGGAGTGAAACCCAAGAAAGCAATCCTTTCTTTAATCACAGAGGAATAAAGATGTGAATTTGATAATATAACCCTGATAGTAAGCTATAATTCAGAGTATTTTCATACAGACCGGAAGAAACTCGCAAAGCGTGTTTCTTCCGGTCTGTTTTTTATCTTATTTTTAAAGAAAACAGTATTATTCTACAACCTGTACTAATATAAATGAATAAAGATATATCCTACTGGCCGGTTGGAAACAACTCCTTTTGTATTGGATGCGCACAGTGGTGTTTCCCGGATGGTATGGATTCGTTAGTAACATATTTTATAAAAAATCTATCTGTTTTGAAAGGCCGCTGCAGTTGTTGAAAATTGGTATTAAATTGTATGGTATGTTCAAATTTTAAGTAATTTTGCAATTGTTTGAAGGAGAAGTAGGATGCTAAAATTGATCGCAATGGGAAACGTACTGATGAAAGATGACGGCATAGGTATCTTTATAGCAAAAGCAATGGAAGAAGAACTTAAAGTAAAAGGAGTAGAAGTTATATACGGGGAGACAGATTTTGGATATTGTATTTCCAAGGTAAATGATTTTGATACGGTAATAATTCTGGATGCGGCAAGTTATGGGAAAAGTCCGGGTGAAATATCCATGATACCGCTTAATCAATATACCTCCGAATACAGTGGATATACCCAGCATAGTTATAATTTGTTGGATATTTTAAAGCTTTATTATCCTAACCTGGAAGGTGATATTCTGGCTGTAGAAGTAAAAGAGATAACCTTTGGATTTGGTTTAACACAGGAATTACAAAAGAAGAAAAAAGATATAATAAAAGAGGTTCAGCATTATCTGGATTTATTGCAGGAAGAAAGAAGGGCGCAGGTTGAAAGAAAATAAAGATTAGAAAGGATGCCACATACAGATTCCTTCAACCTTTTTTAGTGGCTGTAACACATCTGTCTGCTGATGTGTTATGCAATAGGTGATAAGATGAAAGGTGAGTACGAATTAAAAGATATGATTAACCAGTTCGCAAAAGAGATCAGTTATTACAGCAAGATGGAAGCACTTGGGGTAACCCCCTATGAGAAGAATTATCATCAGAACCTGATAAAAGAGCGCACGGAAGAATTAATTATACAGCTGGAACGCAATTTGTCTAAAACTGGAAACCCTGTAATGCAGCAGTTTCCTGAGTATGTACCCGAAACAGTTTCGCAGCTGCCTCCTTTTGTTGCACCACCGCCATTAGAAATACCGGAGCAGGAGCCGGAAACAGTGGATTTTCCTCTGCCCGAAGCACCCGAGGCCGCGCCGGTTTCCGAAACACCAGAGACCGTACCGGAAACAGTTCCACCAGAGAATTTACCACAGCCGGAGACACCTGCGGAACAAAAGACTTTTACATTGGAGGAGTTAAAGAATTATAACGGGGAAAACGGCCGTCCTGCTTATGTAGCCGTTAATGGAGTTGTATATGATGTGAGCCAGAGAATACCCTGGGCAGGAGGAACCCATTTTGGTTTAGTCTCCGGAAATGATTTATCCGGTCAATTTATGGCATGCCATGGGGGAGTAAGGGCTGTTATAGAACAGCTTCCGGTGGTTGGAATATTAGTATAGGATTAATATTGTTTAAAAGAATGACAAGCCGGTTCGTGTTAAGGAATTTCAGACGAAAATATGGAGGATTAACAAATGCATGATATAATTTTATTAAATAAAATCACAGAAGAAGTAGAACTTTTAAGTAAAACAAATCATTTCAATAAGGTAAATAATTTATTAATCTGTTTAAATCCCATTAGTCATGTAAATGAGGATAACCTATACGACTATCTTCATCATGCAAATAAAAAATTATTTGGTTTATGGACAAAAATCAGAATAGAACGGGATGATATACCTGACCAGGTAGCCATACTAAAAAGTATAGAGGGAGAAAAATCTACAAAATAAATTGAGTTGAAAAGGGCATAGCAGCACAAAAAGTTAAAATTATAGGCGAAAGATTGTAGCTTATTCAATGGATTATTACATATTTTAAGGGAAGTTAATTTTAACTTCCCTTAAATAATTTCCGCGAAAGCAAAGTGTGAATTAGCAAGCTTGCTTGCAATCATTCGAACGCACATGCGAACCGGAGAAACTCGCAAAGTCTGTTTCTTCCGGTTTTATACATAATTATTTCTATTTATTATTATGGTAAGTGTTTTAATAGTATAATACATTTTATATCTTCTTAAAATCCTATGGCAATTTTTCCAGAATCAACTTCTGCTATGGTTATTTATTTTGTTTTGGCTTTTTTAGCAGCGCATTTCGGACATATACCAAAAAACTCCAAGTTATGACCTGTAATAACATAACCGGTTTCAGACGCCAGGTAATTCTCCAGACTTTCAAGGGGACAAGCATCAATGGGTATTCTTTCATTGCATAACGTACATAAAAGGGAATGCCTGTGGGTATGATTATTTATTTCATAATAAGTTTTGCCATCCTGGTGAAGCGCCTTCTTAATTACATTTTTATCCGCTAAAGCATTTAAAGCGCGGTATATGGTAGATATACTCATCTTCATATCTTTTGAGGTCAGCTCGTCGATTTCTTCTGCAGTTAGGGCAGTAGCTGCAGTTTCTAAAACAGATAATATAAGAATACGCTTTTTGGTTTGTTTTAGGTCGGCAGATTTTAATGTATTATTATCCAAGGTAGTTCACTCCTTTAAACTAACATAGGGTACTCAGTGTAAAGTTTTAATTATTAACGGATACTTAGTCTGAGGTGGTAATCTATGTTTATTCTCTTAAAATCATAGAATAGAGTTTGGCAATTGTCAAGAAGAAGAAATTATTTATCGTTTTTTGATAAGAATATATTAAGTATAAACCGGAAAATAAGTTTATTCAGTTTACTATATATCCTTATTTAATATGTTAAAAAGGATGTAATAAATTTTCATCCTTGACAGTAAGTAAATATCGTAGTATATTAAATGCAAATGATTTGCATTTGCGTTTGTTTCCGGAACGCAACTATAAGAAATTTTTATTTTATTAAAGAAAGATACGGTGATTTATAATGAAAAAATATTTAAAGATATTGGTTTTTCTGATAGCAATCTTTTCCTTTACCGCCTGCAGTAAGCAGCCAAAGGAAAATTCAATAAAAAGCACGGAAGTAGTGACTGAAAACCTGGATAAGAAGAATGATTCAAAAGATAAGAAACTTGAGGTATATACCAGTTTTTATCCCTTATATGACTTTGCTGTGAAAGTCGGCGGTGATAAAGTTCATATAACAAATCTTGTTCCGGCAGGTACGGAACCTCATGACTGGGAACCTGCGACAACGGATATTTTAAGCCTTGAGAAAGGGGATATACTGATATATAATGGTGTCGGTATGGAACACTGGATTGATCAGGTTACCTCCTCTCTTGAAAATGACAGCCTCATATTAGTGGAAGCATCCCAGGGACTTACCTTGTTAGAGAGAGAAGAGGAAGAAGGGGAAAGCGAAAGCGGCGAAGAGACGGCCTCGGATCCCCATGTCTGGTTAAGTATTAAAAATGCAAAAAAGGAAATGGAAACAATCAAAAATGCATTTGTAAAAGCAGATCCGGATAACGCTGCTTATTATGAACAGAATTTTAATAAATATGCAGCCGATTTTGATATTTTGGATTCAAAATTTACAAATGAATTATCGGTTTTAGCAAATAAAGATATTGTAGTTGCCCATCAGGCATTTGCTTATTTATGTACAGATTATGGTTTGAATCAGATAGCTATAGAAGGACTTGCAGCAGATTCCGAACCGGATGCAAAAAGAATGGCAGAAATTGTTGACTTTGCAAAAAGCAGGAATATCAAAACCATTTTTTTTGAAGAATTAGTAAGTCCCAAAGTGGCGGAAACCATCGCATCGGAAATCGGAGCAAAAACCGATGTTTTAAATCCGTTGGAGGGCCTGACTCAGGAACAGATAAATGCAGGTGAAGATTATTTATCTATAATGGACAGAAATCTGGAAGCTTTAGTAAATGCGCTGAAATAAATCAGGAAACAAAGGGGCAGGAGGCAGCCATGTATAGTATTGAAATGAAAAACCTTAGTTTTGGTTATGAGGATGGATTAATCCTGGATGATATTAATTTAAAAGTTGAAAAAGGGGATTATGTAGGAATTATAGGTTCCAACGGAACCGGGAAAAGTACCTTGATTAAATTAATGTTAGGATTACTGCAAACCAGAAACGGTACTATAAACAGAACTGTCAAGAATATAGGTTATGTTCCCCAGGTCGGGTTATCGGTTAAAGGTGATTTTCCTGCAACGGTAATGGAAGTTGTAATGCTTAATTTATACAGCAGTATCGGTTTATTTAAAAGGCCGAAAAAAAAGCATTATGATATGGCAGATAAGGCTTTAGCCATAGTCGGTATGTCAGAATATAAAGACAGATTAATCAGCAAGTTATCCGGAGGGCAGCAGCAAAGGGTTTTAATAGCAAAATCCCTGGCTAATAATCCTGAGATATTGATTTTGGATGAACCGATAGCCGGCATTGATTCGGAAAATGAGAAAAATATTTACCAATTGCTGTACCAACTAAACAGGGAAAACGGAATCACCATAATTATGGTGACTCACAGCATTCAGGATGTCAGAAATGCTATGAATAAGATCTATGAAATTAAAGATAAAAAGTTACATTTAATACAGGCAGAAAGTAATCAGTAAGGGGGAAAACTTTATTATGGATATGTTATTGCAGTACGATTTTATGCGGAAAGCATTTATAGTAGGTATTCTTCTTGCTGTTATCGTACCCTGTATTGGTATTATTGTAGTATTAAGGCGGTTATCCATGACAGGGGATGCCCTAAGTCATACATCCTTAGCGGGTGTAGCCCTGGGACTTATTATGGGTATGAATCCGGTATTAGGTGCCTCCATAGCCTGCATCTTTGCTGCCTTTGGCATAGAGTTTATACGTAAAAGGTTCCCCAAATATTCGGAAATATCTATTGCCGTTGTAATGTCTGCAGGGGTAGGTTTAGCCGGGGTACTTTCCGGATTTGTAAGCAATACCTCTAATTTTAATAGTTTTTTATTTGGCAGTATTGTTGCTATTACTGATTTTGAATTGTGGTTGGTTATCGGAATCAGTTTATTGGTCATTACTGTTTTTCTTATGCTGTATAAGGAACTTCTCTATATGGCATTTGATGAATCGGCTGCCCAATTGTCCGGAGTACCTGTCCGGACGATTAATATTGTATTTACCATATTAACCGCCCTGACCGTATCCGTTGCCTCAAGAACAGTAGGAGCACTTATTATTTCATCTTTAATGGTAATACCTGTTACCTGCGGAATGCAGTTCGGTAAAAGTTTTAAACAGACCTTATTATATTCCATCTCATTTGCAGTAATCTTTACCGTAACAGGTTTAACCCTATCCTTTTACAAAGGACTAAAACCGGGTGCCACCATAGTACTGACGGGGGTAGTTTTTCTGATATTAACATTTCCTTTTAAAAGTAAGAAAAAATAATTAAACGTTTTATAATTGAACCTATAGAAAACAACACTTTATAAATAGTTAAGATAATCGTTAGAAAAAATACCATAAAAAATAGAATAGTAAAAAATTTGACATCATATTGTCACAGGATAATGTTTCAATGAGCTTGGGTGATGAATATGCAGGTAAATCGATTATTTGAAATAGTATATATTCTGTTAAATAAAAATTATATAACGGCCAAAGAACTGGCTGAACATTTTGAAGTCTCCGTACGAACCATATATAGGGATATTGATGTATTGTGTCAATCAGGGATTCCTATTTATACCAGTAAGGGTAAGGGCGGAGGTATCGGATTACTGGATAATTTTGTGCTGAATAAATCCGTATTGTCAAAAGGGGAGCAGGAAGATATCCTGTCTGCACTCCAGGGATTAAGTGCTACTAATTATCCGGATTTAGATAAGGTACTGAATAAGTTAAGTAATCTGTTTGGAACCAAACAAAATAATTGGATAGAAGTTGATTATTCCGACTGGAGTAATACGCAGAAAAATAAATTTAATCTGATTAAAACAGCGGTTTTACAAAAAAAAATTTTAAAATTTCAATATTATAACAGCTATGGGGAAAAAGGAAGCAGAGAAGTGGAACCCCTTCAATTATGGTTTAAAAATAAAAGCTGGTATTTAAAAGCTTACTGCAGGACTAAAAACGATATAAGAACCTTTAAATTAAATAGAATAAAAGAATTGAGCATCTTGAATGAGCAATTTACAAGAGACTTATCTCAGGATATCGTATCGATTCAGGAGAATATACCTCAAATACCGCAGGAAGCGATCAAACTTAGAATTTCTTCTTCACAGGCTTACCGTATTTATGATGAATTTGATGAAGATCAAATAGAAAAAGAAAAGGACGGTGGTTTTATTATTACCATGACTTATCCGGAGGATGATTGGGTATACGGACTAATTTTATCTTATGGAAATTATGCCAAAGTATTGGAACCAATCAGGGTCAGGGAAATAATAAAAAATAAGTTGAAAGAAACATTACATTCGTACGATTAATATGACACGCTGATGTCATGTTTGGCATGATAGAATGATTAGAAGGCAGAACATATAAAGCCTTGATTGATAAGTGAAGAGGAAAGGGCTTTTGTGTCCTGTCTCGCAATGAAATAATAGATTTTAGCAGTAAGAAGAGGTATCTTATGCAATATATTCCTGCAAAAACGATTGTTACCAAGACAAAGAATACTTCCTGGTTCGGAACGGATTACAATATGAATATCTATAAAGGATGCTGCCATGGCTGTATCTATTGTGACAGCAGGAGTGACTGCTACCGGGTAGATCATTTTGATACGGTTAGGGCAAAAGAAAATGCCCTGGAAATTATTCGGGATGAACTCAGGCGTAAGATTAAGACAGGAGTTATTGGTACAGGGTCCATGAGTGATCCTTATAATCCTTTTGAGAAAGAGCTTAATTTAACCAGACATGCCCTGGAATTAGCGGATGCTTTTCAGTTTGGTATTGCTATTGCAACAAAAAGTTCTTTGATAACCCGGGATATTGATATTCTGCAGACAATGAAAGAGCATTCTCCGGTTATCTGTAAAATAACAATAACTAATACGGATGATGCCGTATCCGGATTAATAGAACCTAATACAGATTCCTCCTCTAAGAGGTTTGAGGCAATCCGCAAACTGTCGGAAGCGGGAATTTTTGCCGGAATACTGTTTATGCCGGTTCTTCCATTCATTAATGATAACAAAGAGAATGTTATAAATATGGTGCAGCTTGCTAAAGAAAACGGAGCCAGGTTTATCTATCCCGCATTTGGCGTGACACTTCGAAATAACCAGAGGGAATATTTTTATGAGAAACTGGATGAAGCTTTTCCCGGGTTAAAAACCAAATATATCAGCCGTTATGGTGACAGATATCAATGTACCAGTCCTAATGCAAGGGAATTGTATCGGCTGTTTGCTCATGAGTGTGAGAAAAATCATATATTATATCATATGAAAGACATTATAGCCAGTTATAAATCAGGATATGGATATAATCAATTATCCCTCTTTAACTTTATAGGTGACTGAAACTCTGGAATTCGTTTCAATCGTTTGGTATATTCGCATAACGAAAGAGTTTCCCAATTACCTAAGATGTCACCACTTCGGTAAGCCTTACTCTTAAGGTTGCTTCCGAATTAATATCCGTAAGTAAAATGAGATAATCTCCGGCTAATATTTTTGTATTTCCTTTTGGGATAAACTCGTGCTGGTTTCGCTTAAGAGCAATAAGCAGGCAGTTATCAGGAAGATCAATATCTTTAACCAGTTTATTTTCTGCCAGAGAACCATGATGAACAATAGTTTCAATAGTTATTTTTTTATCAGAATCTAAGGAATCCGTATGGATTCCTTTTTCTTTTAACTGATTTTCCAGTAAAGAATCATAGACGGGTTCACTTTTTAATAAATCAGCAACCACATAGGACAATATGGATACGATTGTAAGTGGCAGCAGATGAGTAAAGGAACCTGTCATTTCAATCAGTAAGATTACCCCGGTAATAGGTGCTCTTACGATGGAAGTAAAAAAACCCACCATGGATAGAATAACAAAATTATAAAACAAATTTTCATTATATCCCAGTAAGTTAACAACAATATTTCCATAGATTGCTCCAATGGAAGCCCCATAATGAGAAGCGGAAAAAATATACCACCGGGTGCACCGGAACCGAAGCTGATCATCGAGAAGACAAATTTTACGATCAATACCAGAAGTATAAATATAATCGGCTGGGATATTTTGATTACACCTAGTATTTCATGACCGCCTCCTAAAACAATTGGAAATACCAAGCCTAATATTCCGGCAAGCAGAAAAGGTATTATTATCCTGGTTTTGGTATTTAGCCAGCTGCATTTTTTATATAACTTCTGTGATAAGAGAAGAATATGGTTATAGAAAGCACCTGCGGCACCGAGAACTGCCCCGAGGAGAATTAATAGCCAGTATCCGTCTAAGGGGATACTGGTACTTAAGGAAAAATGAAAAACAGGATTCATTCCAAAAACTAACTTGGATACATAATCTGCTGTTACGGCAGAAATCATGGTAGATAACAAAATAACAGGAGAAAAATACTTAAATATTTCTTCCATTGCAAACATTGCTCCGGCTAATGGGGCATTAAATGCAGCAGCAAGACCTGCACTTGCTCCGCTGGCAATTAGTATTTTCTTTTCTTGCCTGGTAGAAGCTATTTTATTACCAAGTCCTTCCGCAACACTGGCTCCAATCTGGATGGAGGGGCCTTCCCGTCCCAGAGAAAGTCCTGCCGCAATGGATAGGGTACCACCTAGGAATTTACCAATTAAAGTCCCGATCCAGTTATTATTAAAATACCCCATTATAATACCCTTTACCTGGGGAATACCGCTTCCGCTTATCATTTTGAATTTATTTACAAGCAGACCTGTAACATAACCTGACACAGCGAGTAATAAAAACATTACCGGAAGTAAGGAAAGATGTATTCTAAAATAGGAATATATATGAAAACAAATTTCTTCGGCTTTTCCGAGGATTAACCGGTAGAGTGTGGTTGCCAAACCTGCCAGCAATCCCACCAGAACACTGTTTACTATAACATGTAATCGATTTGCATCTGAGTTTATAGCGGATTTGTAGTTATTTTTAATTTTCATTTTTAAACACCTGCGTTATCCTATGATTTATGTAATATAACACATAGAAGCTTAATTCTTCTCTTTTTGTACACAGGTGTAAATTATAGACCTTTATTAAGATGGTTTCAAGTTAATTTAAAATAAAATTTATCGGCTTATAAAAATTATATTAAAGTATAAAGCAGGGGTTATCGCAAGATAATAATTATGATTAAAGAAAAAATAGATCATATTATTTTGCGATAACCCCCATTGTTAATAACTACATATTTTCTGCAAATTGTATCTTTAACCCGTTAGGATCCAGCACATAGATAAATTTTATATGTGGGTTAGGGCTAAAAGGACCGCTATGAATGGAAATATTATTTTCTTTCAGGAATGTAGTCATTTTCTCCAGGGACTTAACTTCAAATCCAAGAGAAATGTCAGCACCTATATTAACGGATGAATTATTTTTATTATGGATTAATTCAAGCTTTGTTTCTCCTTCACCCAAAAAAGTAATTTCTGTATCCGGCCCGGCCTGAAAACTGCGGTCTAGCGTAAGTCCAACGATATCCCGATAGAACTTAACAGACTCTTCCATGTTATTAACCTGAATGGTACACCAATTAAATTTCATTTTAAATCCTCCTTGATTTTCATTAAATATTTTCCTGTATTATGCAATAAATATATCACAATATTTTTACCGGTACAAGAAGGTTTCATTCTATCTTTGGTAATAAGATAAAAATTCTTATCTTATTTAATGTTAATTTAAACTTGACCCTTTAATATTTACTCATACTAATCATAGGCAATTGCGAAACTATATAATTTTCTGATTATACCATACAATTGATACGAATTTCAGAGCTTCAGTTGCCCTATGGGCAAAATTCAGCTCTGAAATTGTATTAATTGCATGGTATATAGATACAATATGTGAGTTTCGCAATTACCTATCATACTAATCATTAAGAAAGGAGAGAAGGGGATTTTTCAAATGCCCCTCAAGTATTGTATGGATGTAGCTATTATTCCTGCTTATAATCCGGATGAGCAGCTGCCGAAACTGGTATCTCAATTACGGGCCTTAGGAATTGAAAATATTATTGTAGTAAATGATGGAAGCGATGAACGTTTATCACATATATTTCGAGCAATTGAAGATTCTGTCATATTACTTTCTCATGAAATAAACCGAGGAAAAGGTTCGGCAATTAAGACAGCGTTAAAGTATATAAGAAATTATAATAAAGATAATCATTTTCACGAAATACAGGGTATCGTTTTATTGGATGCGGACGGACAGCATCGTCCCGAAGACGCAATGCGTTTACTGGATGCGGTTCATCAAAAAGATTCCGGGCTGGTACTTGGTGTCAGAAAATTTAAGGGTGATATACCTGTTAAATCTCTTTTTGGAAACACAGTGACGAAATATGTTTTTCGTATTATCAGTGGTATATGGGTTACCGATACCCAGACAGGGCTGCGTGCATTTTCGAAAGATCTGGTTTCCATGTTTCTTAAGGTAAACGGAGAACGGTATGAGTATGAAATGAATGTCTTAGTAACCTGCGCAAAGCAGCATATTAAAATAACGGAAGTACCGATTACCACCATTTACCATGATAAAAATAATTCCTGTTCCCATTTTCGCGCAATAAGAGATTCTGTGAGGATATATGGTAATCTGCTCGCATTTTCCGGCACTTCATTTATAAGTTTCCTGTTGGATTATATACTTTTTTTCTTATTGGCTCAGGTGTTTAATTTCACTTTTCCAAAAGAGTCTTCCATCGTGGCAGCCAATATCAGTGCCAGGATAATCAGTGGGGCTTTTAATTATTATCTGAACAGTACATTTATATTCCGTTGTAAGGAAAACAGGTATAAATCCATAGTCAGTTATATCATGTTAGCTTGTATCATTTTATTTTTAAATACAGCAATTTTATATGTTCTGTATGACTATATAGGATTAAATAAAGCCATAGCAAAATTATTGACAGAATTCATGCTGTTTGTTATCAGTTTTACAGTCCAGAAGTTTATTATTTTTAATAAGATTTCAAAAAAAGGAGGACCGCATGTATGAAACATAATAAAAAACTTCTGCCGGCCTGGCTTTTGGTATTAATTGACTCGGCACTCATTGCTGTGTATATCCTGGGTTTCTATTATTCCTATTATTTAAATCCGAGACAGCTGGAAAGTGCCGGTGTAAAGACAAACCAGGAAAGGCAGGACAGTTTAAGTAATAGTAGTATGAATTTCAACGATGTCGAATCTGCAGCCGGGGGTAATGAAACAGATACTGCAAATGAAAATATTATAGATGAAACAGTTGGTGCAAATCAATCGGCTGCTTCAGATGAAACAACTCCACCCAAAACAACAGATAATTCGACTGCCACAGGGAATCTGCGGACAAAGTTTGCACAGCATTTTTCTGATACGGTAGTGTCTACGGACAATTCTTATACCAGCAGGGATATTTCTATCCAAGTTAACAAATATACGGAGGGTTCGGATGGGAATATTGTAACCTATTATGTAGCTGATATTTATATAGCGGATATAACCTGTCTGGCCAGTGGTTTTGCAAAAGACACCTATGGAATCGGTTATGCTGAGGATTTACTGAGTATGGATGAATCTTTTAATGCCATATTGGCAATCAACGGCGATTATTATGGCAATGGCGGTGATGGAGTGGTAATCCGCAACGGAGAAGTATACCGGAAAACCAGCAGTGATTCGGATGTTTGTGTGTTATATTATGACGGTACGATGAAGACATACTCGGCAGATGAATTTGATGTTAATCGGGCTATAACAGACGGAGCATATCAGGCATGGTGCTTCGGACCGGAATTACTGGATAAGGCAGGCAGAAGCATAACGGAGTTTACCGCAAGCCGGCATATTAAGGAGGAGAATCCAAGAACTGCAATTGGTTATTACGAATCCGGTCATTATGCCTTTGTCGTTGTAGACGGGCGTCAAAGCGGGTATTCCTATGGAATGACACTTTCTGAACTTTCGGATTTATTTGAGAATCTTGGATGTAAGACTGCCTATAATCTGGATGGAGGAAAATCCTCGGAAATGTCATTTCATGACACATTAGTAAACCGGCCTGCGGAGGGCGGAAGAGAAGTAAGCGACTGTATTATGATAAAGGAGGTTAAGTAACATGAACATTCTTAGAAGCATACTGCCCCATATAATTATCATTTTATCTGGTATTTTTATAACACTATTAATATTGGATAATTATAATCCGACCATGAACTTTATTAATAATTCCGTATCCAGGAAATTATTCTGGTTTTTTTGTATTTTATCTGTTCTAAATTCAATTATTACCATAATTATTGACCGGAGAAAATGGAAAAAAAATATACAGACGGGCTTAACGATAAGGAAGAACATAACAATTAAACTAGTATCAATTTGGCAATTGAATTCCTTTTGGAAAAATAGATTTAAAATTTCCATATTGACAAAACAAAAAATTCATATTATGATAGATTTACTAATAAGAGAAAACCGTTGAGAAAGAAAAGTAAGCTTTTATACGACTTAACAGAGAGTCGCAGTTGGTGGAATGCGATATGTAGTTTTAAGCTGAATGGGCTTTTGAGGGCAACCCGAATTAATAGTAGGCGTTGACGGTAACCATAACCGTTACTAGTATGGCATATATGTTAGTATATGAAAAAGTGGACTTTGTCAAATTGAGTGGTACCGCGGATTATATTCGTCTCAAGTATATATTACTTGAGACTTTTTTTATTGAGTTGGAAAGGTCTCTGAACTCGCCATTTCAATAAATATACTCCGGGCAGGATGGACATGAGCTTTCCTTATTTGGCAAACGATATGTGGTTAAATGGAGCGGACGGTATAAAACTTATTATTTTAACCAATTATCCATAAGAGGAAATATTCTAAACTCTTCTGCAGTCAGGAAGTTTTTTCAGGTTCAGTTAATCAACTGAGTAAACTGTAGCAAATAAGAATATTCTCTTACAAGTCAAGGGAGAGAATCTCCCGGAAAGAAGGAGTATTTATGAAAAAGAAAATTTCGGTATTTATTGTGTTAACACTGGTAATAAGCTTGTTAGCAGGCTGCAGCGGAAAAAAAGACGGTCAGGTTACAATCGGAATCGGTCAGTTCGCAGAACATGCATCCTTAGACAATTGTAAGGATGGTTTTTTAGCCGGATTGGCGGAAGAGGGTTATAAAGAGGGTGAGAATCTGAAAGTTTCATTTGATAATGCCCAGGCTGACGGCGGAACTGCAGCACAGATTGCAAATGATTTTGTATCAAAAAAAGTTGATTTAATCTGTGCCATTGCAACACCTATGGCACAAAGTGCTTACGGTGCGGCAAAGGATACGAAGATACCTGTTATCTTTACAGCAGTTACCGATCCGGTACTGGCTGAGTTAGCCAAAGCAGATAAATCTCCAAATGGAAATATTACCGGAACCAGTGATAAACTTCCGGTTGAAAAACAATTGGAAATGATCCGTAAGGTTTTACCGGATGCAAAAACCATCGGTATTTTATATAGTACCAGTGAAATAAATTCCGTATCTGCAATTAAAGAATATAAAGCAGCAGCCGGTACTTACGGATTTGAAATTGTAGACAGCGGTATTTCCACAGGTGCTGATATTCCGTTAGCTGCCGATAACCTGTTGGAAAAAGTGGATTGTATTACGAATTTAACGGATAATACCGTGGTAAGTTCCCTGCCGGTTATATTAAATAAGGCTGCAGCAAAGAAAATCCCCGTATTCGGAAGTGAAGTAGAGCAGGTTAAGATTGGCTGCCTGGCTGCGGTTGGCCTTGATTATTATGATTTAGGAGTGCAAACCGGTAAAATGGCTGCTAAGGTTTTAAAAGGTGAGAAAAAGGCAAGTGAAATGAATTTTGAAGTTATTGAGGAAGCAGCTTTTTACGGCAATACCGCAGTAGCAGATAATCTTGGAATTACACTTCCGGAGGATTTGGTAAGCTCTGCAAAAGAAATGTTCAAAGAAATTGAAGCAAAATAAAGATTAGATTAGATAGGTAATTACGATACAAGATTATTGTACTTATATACTATGCAATTAATACAATTTCAGAGCTGAATCTTGCCCATAAGGCAACTGAAGTTATGAAATTTGTATTAATTGTATGGTATATTCAGAAAACGATATAGTTTCGCAATTACCTAATAAGACTTGATATAGAAAGGCGAAGGTTTAAGAATATGACAATTCTGTTGGGGGTACTGGTTGAGGGTTTGGCTTATGCCATTATGGCCTTGGTGTATATATAACTTATAAAATTCTGGATTTTCCGGATCTGTCCGTGGACGGTACTTTTCCTCTTGGCGGAGCTATAACGGCAGTGCTGATTATAGCAGGGGTAAATCCTTTATTAACCTTATTGATTTCTTTTATCGTCGGTGGATTTGCAGGTATGATAACAGGAATAATCCACGTTAAATTTAAGGTAAGGGATTTATTATCCGGAATCATTATGATGACGGCATTATATTCCATTAACCTTCGAATTGCCGGGAAAACAAACCTGCCGATTTTTTCAAAGGAAACAATATTTGAAAATACGTTTCTTACCAATACCATACCCACAGGACTTCAGCCCTTTACAGATACTATTATCTTATTGATCATAGTAGTAATTATGAAGTTGTTATTAGACTTGTATTTAAAAACCAGATCAGGTTATCTGCTCCGTTCCGTAGGTGATAATGATACACTGGTAACTTCCCTGGCAAAAGATAAAGGTACGGTTAAAATCATCGGTCTTGCCATTGCCAATGCATTTGTAGCATTGGCAGGATCCATTTATACGCAGAAGAGCGGTTTTTTTGAAAATTCCCTGGGAACCGGTACCATTGTAATCGGTCTTGCCAGTGTTATTATAGGTACTAATTTATTCAAGAGATTTTCTGCAGTAAAAGCAACCACTGCTGTTATTATAGGATCTGTAATTTATAAAGCATGTGTATCTTTTGCACTCTCACTTGGACTGGCCGCCTCTGATTTAAAGCTTATAACCTCAATCCTGTTCTTATTAATATTGATTTTAGGTTATGACCGCAAAAGGAAGGTGAAGACAAATGCTTGAATTAAAAAATATCAATAAATATTATAATCCCGGAACGGTAAATGAAATGTGCTTGTTTGACCGCTTTAACTTTACCGTAAAAGATCAGGAATTTGTCTCTGTTGTAGGAAGCAACGGTTCCGGCAAAACTTCCATGCTAAATATTATCTGCGGCAGTATTCCGGTGGATAATGGCAGCATATCCATTAATAGTGCGGATATTACAGGAATACCGGAATTCAAACGGCTGAAGCGAATCGGCCGTGTCTATCAGAATCCTGCCATGGGTACCTGCCCAAATATGACGATTTTGGAAAACATGTCCTTAGCGGATAATAAAGGAAAATTCTTTAATCTGAAATGGGGTACCAATAAGGAACGGATTGACTATTATCGTGAAAGTCTGAAAACATTAAATCTGGGACTGGAAGATAAGCTGCAGATTCCGGTTGGTTCTTTGTCCGGAGGGCAAAGACAGGCAATGGCTTTATTAATGTCCACCATGACACCTATTGAATTTTTAATTCTGGATGAACATACTGCGGCGTTGGATCCCAAAACTGCGGATTTAATTATGGAATTAACGGATAAAATCGTTAAGGAAAAACATCTTACCACGATTATGGTTACCCATAACCTCCGCTATGCGGTAGAATACGGCAACCGGCTAATCATGATGCACCGGGGCGAAATTGTAATTGATAAATCCGGAGCAGAGAAAGCAAGTTTAATGATTGAAAATATATTGGATAAATTTAATGAAATCAGTATTGAATGCGGTAATTAATTAGTCAGGTCAATTTGACATATTTAGATGGTATTATAGCTATTAAGGGGCTGTCGCTTTAACGATTGAAAAATCGTGAGGCGGCAGCTTCCTTTTAGTGCGACAGCCCCTTTTTTAAACTTCAATAAAAGTATATGGTTTCAGCGGTTAACTAATTCAAGCAAGCCTTTATTTTAATCGATCCTCTTATTGCTCAGTCAATATAGTATAAAAAACACTATTTTTACTCGGATTTTATGGAAGTTTACCATATTTATTGACGGTTCTAATTATTTACTCTATAATTTACAGGTAATTTAACCTTACAAGTAAGGCCCCATGCAAAGTGTGAGCAATGGGGCTATTCTATTTAAAAAAGAGGGAAAATATCATGGCTATAAATCGATTTGAATTAGTAACGAGACATAATCCGGTATTGGAGAAAGTTGACTTGGATTCCCCGCTATCGGTTGGTAACGGAGAGTTTGCTTTTACCGTTGATGTGACAGGGTTACAGACTTTATATGAAGATTACAAAGAAAATCATGTTCCTCTGTGTACCATGAGTCAATGGGGATGGCATACTACCCCTGTCAGTCGAAGCAGCAAAGCTGCGACCGGGGATAAAGATCAGGAGAGGTATTCCTACAGTATGGATGACCTCATTAAAACGGAGTATGATTTTGCAGGACGTAAAGTTTCTTATGCTGTTGAGAAAAAGCCAGGTAATGAAGAGGTATATGACTGGCTTAGACAGAATCCCCATAGACTGAACCTCGGCAGGTTAGGCTTTCTTTATCAGGGAAAGGAAATTAAAGCGGATGAATTATCTGAAATCCATCAGGAATTAAAACTGTATGAGGGGGTTATAGAAAGCAGTTTCAGAATTCACGAAAAGAAGTGTTTTGTGCGGACAGTCTGCCATAGCAGCAGCTGTACCCTGGGAGTGTCCGTAGAATCAGAAGCCCTAACGGATGGAAGTCTTCAAATTGCGCTAATATTTCCCTATGGGTCTCCGGATATCACTGCGTCGGATTTTGGCTGCCCTGAGCTTCACAACAGCAAGATTATGAAACAGGATGAACATACGACTATTATAGAAAGAAAATTAGATGGGGACGGTTATTACGTAAATGTAAACAGTAATGGAGAGTTGCATGACCATAATGACATCACACATCAATTTATTCTTACCACAACTAAAAATCAGCTTGCATTAACTGTAACATTTACTAAGCAGGTAAGTGAATCTGTCATAAAGATTAAAGATGTATTTAACAGCAGCCGTTCAGGATGGAAAAGTTTCTGGGAAAAAGGCGGTATGGTGGATTTACATAAATCAAAAGATTCCCGGGCGTTGGAATTAGAAAGGAGAATTGTATTATCCCAGTATTTATTGGCAATACAATCCTGTGGTTCCATGCCGCCCCAGGAAACCGGGTTAACCTGCAACAGCTGGTATGGCAAATTTCATTTGGAAATGTATTTGTGGCACTGTGCATATTTACCTTTATGGAACCGGTCAGATTATTTGGAACGAAGTCTGCCCTGGTACCGGAATCATCTGGATGCAGCCAGGGAAAATGCACGCAGGAACGGATATAAAGGGGCTAGGTGGCCCAAAATGGTAGCATATGATGCTATTGATAGTCCATCTACCATCGCTACTTTGTTAATATGGCAGCAGCCTCATATTATCTATATGCTGGAACTGGCATATCAAAATAAACAGGATAAGGTTTTTTTAGAGGAATATTGGAAAGTAGTAGAAGAAACAGCTGATTTTATGGCCGATTATGCCGTATGGAATCCTGAAAAAGGGAAATATGATCTGACGTCCCCCATTATTCCGGCACAGGAAGAGCATGATCCGAGAATAACAGTAAACCCGGCGTTTGAAGTAGAATATTGGAGATTTACTTTAGATATTGCTGCCCGTTGGGCAGAACGGTTGGGGAAAGATGGAACCAACTGGGCCAAGATTTCTGCTAATATGGCAGAACTTCCTGCTAAAGACGAACTTTATCTTGCACATGAAAACTGCCCTGATACCTTTGAAAAATTCAACCGGGATCACCCCTCCATGCTGGGGGCTTACGGTCTAATTCCAAGTGACCGCGTATCAAAGGCAAAAATGGAGAAAACATTAAAGACAGTACTGGATTGTTGGGATTATTCCACTATGTGGGGCTGGGATTTTGCAATGATGGCTATGACAGCCGTACGTTTGGGGGATGCAGATACGGCGATAAATATTTTACTTAAGGATACTCCGAAAAACTGTTATGTCACAAGCGGTAATAATTTTCAAAAATTACGTACGGATTTACCGTTATATCTACCGGGTAATGGGTCTCTCTTACTAGCAATACCTATCATGATAGCGGGATATCCGGGATGTTGGGAGGAGTTTCCCGGTTTTCCCAAAGATGGAACATGGACGGTGGAATATGAATCCATCTCTCCTTTCCCTTATTAAAGAATACTGGATAATTGCCAAACACAATTATTGCATCTATATACCACGTAAATGATACAATTTCAGAGCTGAATCTTGTTCCTAGGGCAACTGAAGCTCTGCTCATCCGGCAAGCCCAATCTAAAGGGCTTTTGCCGGGCGAATATAAGGAGTAATTAAAAAATGATTAATAGAAATGAAATAAGGTTACCATATATTATCAGTGATGGTATGGTATTACAACGTAACAGCCGGATAAAGATCTGGGGAGAAGCAGCACCTAAGGAACAACTATTCCTCTCAATTTGTGAGAAACAATTTTCAACTATTACAGGCGAAGATGGTAAGTGGGAAGTCCTTATAAATGATTTAAAAACCGGCGGTCCTTATGAAATGACAGTGGAATGTACTGATAACAAAATAGTAGTAAAGGATATATTAGTAGGTGAAGTCTGGGTACTGGGAGGGCAGTCCAATATGGAGATGCCTTTTGAAAGAGCCCTGGACATCTTTGAAGATGAAGTAGCGCTGGCAGATTACCCGTTTATCCGGAAATTTTCCGTACCGGAAGCTTATAATTTCCAAAAACCGCAGGAGGAATTAAACGGCGGTAATTGGGTTTTAGTTACCCCCAAATCGGTACTTGATTTCAGTGCGGCCGGTTATTTTTTTGCTAAAAAATTATATGAAAAATGTAAGATACCCATTGGTCTAATCCATACGGCAGTCGGCGGAACACCGGCCGAAGCCTGGATGAGTGAAAAATCTTTAATGGGTTTTGAACGTTTTCAACATAAATTAACCCTGTGCAAGAATGATAATTATGTAGACGGTGTAAAGGAAAGCGATGAAAGGTATATTCAAGACTGGCATAAAAAGCTGGACGGGAAGGACAGGGGACTGCTTGAGAAAACCCCCTGGTTTAACACCGGCTATGATGATCACGGCTGGAGTGAAATGCTTCTTCCGAAAAGCTTTTTGGGTACCGATTTGGAGGATTTAAAAGGTTCTGTCTGGTTTCGCAAGGAATTTGTTATAGCTGAAGAAACAGAGGTCGGACAAGCAAAACTTGTACTGGGTACGATTATTAACGGTGACGATACGTATATCAATGGTGTAAAAATTGGGGGTAACGATTCTTTATTTGCCAGAAGAAGATATGAGATACCGGAAGGCTTGCTGAAAAAAGGTAAAAACACACTGGCTGTACGTGTCATAATTACAAGGCATATGGGTGCATTTGTTACAGACATGCCTTATTTTCTGAAACTTACTAACAAGCGGATACCTCTGGGAGGAATATGGAGATATAAGGTTGGAGCTGTAATGGAACCTCTGGCACCGACAACTACATTTCAGTTTATGCCCACCGGAGTATACAACAGTATGATTTATCCCTTAAGGAAATATGCCATTCGGGTACGTTGTGGTATCAGGGAGAATCCAATACGGATTATACGAAGGATTACAGAGGTTTATTTGAGGCAGTGATTAAGGACTGGAGATCCACCTGGAATCTGGGGGAATTTCCGTTCCTTTATGTACAATTAGCTAATTATTGTCCGTGGAGAATGGAACCTGCTGTGAGTAAATGGGCGGAGATCAGGGAAGCACAAAGAAAAGCTTTGGAAATCCCGGGAACGGGAATGGCAGTTACTTATGATGCAGGAGAATATAACGATATTCATCCCCGGGATAAGAGGACGGTAGGAAACCGACTTGCATTACTAGCCTTAAAGCTGGTTTATAAGGAGAATGTGGTATATAGCGGTCCGCTGTATCATCATAAAGAAACGGACAATGATAAAATCAAACTGTATTTTACCCATGGTGAAAGCGGTCTTAAGGCCAAAGGCAGCAGCTTGAGAGCATTTACAATCTGCGGTGAAGATGGAAAATACACTGAAGCCGAGGCCACTATTGAGGGGAATACGGTAATTGTATCTGGTAAAGGGATAACAAAACCTGTGAATGTAAGGTACGCCTGGTCCGACAATCCGGAAGAGGCCAATTTGTATAATCTGGATGGCCTGCCCGCAGCACCGTTTTCCACAGAAACTTAGTATTTTTGGAAAGAAAATACTTATAACAGAAAGCAAAGTACATGTAAAATTTGTTGTTATATATTGTACAAAAAAGTATAATTTCGAAATTGATTTTTGTTAAAAATTAGCAATCCCAGATTGGCATTTTTAAGTAAAATATTTAAGAATTCTAAATAAATTGAAATACAAAAAAGTAAATATAGTTATAAAAATCAATATAATCAAAATTTTTTATGGAAATAATCGTTATATATTGACTAAAGGTGGGTTTGGTTGTATTGTTTTTACTGTAATATTACATAAAAATTATGAGGAGGCATTTTTTATGAAACTCAAAAGAGTATTAGTTCTATTTTTAGCTATTTTGACTACAGTATCTTTAGTTGCCTGTAAAGGAAAAGATACCAACACAGATGCAAGTGCTGATCAGACCGGCACCAGTTCCGCAGCTGAAACAACTTCCGGTGATAAGGTAGTTTTACGTATGGGTTGGTGGGGCTCACAGGCTCGTCACGATAAAACAATTCAAGTAATCGAAATGTATGAGAAAGAACATCCGAATGTAGATATTGAATATGAATTTTATGATTCTGATGGTTACTTTACAAAACTCAATACGTTGGTGGCTTCCGATAAGGTATGGGATATGTTCCAGTTAGGCGGTAATTTTCCTACTTACTTAAGTACAATCGTACCTTTGGATGATTATATTAAAGCAGGTACGATTGATACCTCCAAGACTACCGATGCATTCCTAAAAACAACTCAGTATGAAGGCAAGCAAATTGGTATTTCAAATGGTGTTAATACTTATGGTATTGCATATGATCCCGCTATGTTTAAAGAAGCTGGTGTTGCTGAACCTACCGAAAACTGGACTTGGGATGATTATGCTAAAGCAAGTAATACAATTCATGAAAAACTAGGAATTTACGGAAGTTCTAAGTTTGATGATTTCGCAGCAGCCTGCGGATCAGGTATTCCTCAGTCCGACATAAAATTAAACTTCTATGCTTTAACGAATGATGGACTTGGTTTTGATGACTACAATTTATTAACTGATTATATTCAAATGAGAGCAGACCTTACAAAATCAGGCGCTTATCCGGATCCGGGTGCTATAGCGGAAATTAAAGATATTGAAGGCGATTACCTTGTAACAGGTGAAGCTGCTATGACTTGGGTAGCAAGTAATCAGTTCCCGACCTTGTATCAGGCAGCAGGCAGGGAATTAAAACTTGCTCCTATACCAAGAAAAACAGCAGATGGTCCTGCGGGTGCGGCTCTTCAGTCATCACAGATGTTCTGTATTTCAAAAGATTCCGAATATCCGGAAGAAGCAGCAAAATTCTTAAATTACTTCTGGACGAATGAAGAAGCAAACAAGGTTTTAGCCGGAGAACGCGGTATGTCCATATTTTCAAATGTAACAGAAGCACAGGCTCCTGATTTTACACCGGAACAGGTTACTGCTAATGATTTCGTAAATTTAGTAGGCACCTTTGAAGTTGGTGAATCAAATCCGATCAGCCCGGAACCTTATCAGGCTATCACCGATAATTTTAACTTAACGATTCAAAAGGTTATCTATGGTGAACTAACAGCGGATAAGGGAGCGAAAGAATTTTATGACTATGCAAAATCACAGTTTAAATAAATCCATGTAATGATTGTTAGTTAGAACTCTTTACTATGAATTTAATAGTGTAAGAGTTCTAATTAACTTATCTGATTTAGCATGTAGCAAAGCGGACCTGTATTTCCGATTTAACTAAAATGATACTTTTAAGGACTATAAGGAGGCTCCTAAATGAATAAAGATAATAAGAGCGCTTTTAGAAAGTTTATATACAAAGAGAAAACGGTAGGGTATGTATTTGCATTGCCGTTTATTATAGGCTTTTTAGGATTTACGCTTATACCAATAATTTCTTCTCTGTATTATTCTTTTACTGATTATAACTTAATAAAAAAAGAATCCTGGATTGGATTAAGCAATTATGGACGCCTGTTTCAGGATGAAAGATTTTGGATGTCTCTTAAAGTAACAATGAAATATGTTTTAATTTCTGTTCCATCTAAATTGTGCTTTGCGTTATTAGTTGCAATTGTTTTAATTAGAAAATCAAAACTGACCGGGTTCTACAGGTCATTATTTTATGTTCCATCCCTGATCGGCGGCAGTATTGCGGTTGCTCTGGTTTGGAAAGAGCTATTTTCCAGAAATGGTTTAATAAATCAAATGATCGGAATCGTGGATATAAAGCCTATTTCCTGGTTTGGTGACCAAAAGATGGCGATTATCCCGTTAATACTTATGACAGTCTGGCAATTTGGATCCAGTATGATTATATTTGCCGCAGGATTAAAAGAAATCCCCACTACTTATTATGAAGCAGCTAAAATTGACGGCGCTAACCGATTGAAATCCTTTCTGCATATTACAATACCGGTGTTATCCCCGGTAATCCTTTATAATCTGATTATGCAGACGATTTCCGCTTTTATGTCATTTACACAGGCTTTTGTTATAACCAAAGGCGGTCCCAACGATGCAACGAACTTTTATGCTCTTTACATGTATGATAATGCCTTTAAATATTATGACATGGGTTATGCCAGTGCAATGTCCTGGGTTATGTTAATCATCATGAGTGTAATTACTCTGGTAATTTTCAAGACCTCTAAGAGCTGGGTGTTCAGTGAAGCAGGAAATTAATAGGAGGATGCTGCAATGAATTTGAAAACCAAGAAAGTACTTAATCAATACATATATCATGTTTTAGTTCTGATAGCAGGATTCATTATGGTTTATCCGGTTTTATGGATGATCAGCGGATCCTTAAAGAATAATGCGGAAATTCTCAATGGTTCCCTCAATATAATTCCTCCGAACTGGAGATGGGAAAATTTCGCAAGAGGATGGAAAGGATTTGGAGGAACAAGCTTTCGTACCTTCTTTACCAATTCAATTATTATAACCGGAATCGCTACGGCAGCTACGGTCGTTAGTTCAGCCTGTATTGCCTATTCTTTTTCAAGACTGAAATATCCGGGAAGAAAGTTATTATTTACCCTTATGATCATGACCTTATTATTACCCGGACAGGTGCTCTTAATTCCCCAATATGTTATGTACAATAGGATGGGGTTGGTTCCGTCAATTATTCCGCTTATCCTGCCCCACTTTTTAGGCCAGGCGTTTTTTATCTACCAGATGATGCAGTTTATGGCAGGGATACCAAGAGAACTGGATGAAGCAGCTTTTGTAGACGGCTGCAGTAAATATGGTATCTTTTCTTATGTAATTTTGCCATTATTAAAACCTGCGGTTATAACAACGGTTATTATTCAATTTTACTGGAAGTGGGATGATTTCCAAGGTCCGTTGGTTTACTTAAGCAAACCTGAGTCCTATACCGTATCCATTGCCTTAAAGCTTTTTGCGGATTCCTCTTCCCGTACTGATTACGGTTCCATGTTTGCCATGTCAACACTATCCTTAATTCCGGTATTTTTAATCTTTTTATTCTTTAACCGCTATTTAACAGAGGGTATCAGTACCAGCGGGTTAAAAGGATAATGAAACATAAAAACTTTTTCTATTAAAAACAGAAAAAAATAGTTATTTTATCAGATTTTATGCCGCAGCGCGGAAGAACGAGAGGTAATTATGATTCATAACCCCATTTTGAGAGGATTTTGTCCGGACCCAAGCATCATCCGGGTAGGTGAAGATTATTATATAGCCACCTCTACCTTTGAGTGGTGGCCAGGTGTTAAATTATTTCATTCCAGAGACCTAAAGCATTGGGAGCAGCTTCCGTCGCCCCTTAACCGAATGAGCCAGTTAAATATGATAGGAGATCCGACTTCGGGCGGTATCTGGGCGCCATGCCTTAGTTATGATAAGGGTGTTTTTTATCTGGTTTATACCGATGTTAAAACGAAAAAAGGCCGTTACTATAATAATCATAATTACATGATACAGACGGAGGATATCAGGGGAGAATGGTCCGAGCCGGTTTATTTAAACAGTACCGGGTTTGATCCCTCCCTTTTCCATGACAGGGACGGGAAGAAATATCTGGTTAATATGAGAAACGGTTTTAAGGGAATTTTAGTTCAGGAATATGATCCGGTGAACCGCAAACTGGTGGGAGAAATTCAAAATATCTTTCCCGGTACGGAAGCCGGATTTACGGAGGGACCCCACCTATACCGAATAGGGGAGTGGTATTATCTGATTGTTGCAGAAGGCGGAACAGGATACGGCCACTGCGTCACCCAGGCTAGATCAAGGAACATCTGGGGGCCATATGAAGTGGATCCTGAAAATCCGATGCTTTCTTCTAAAACAGAAGAAGAAGGAATTCTTAAAAAATGCGGGCATGCGGATTTTACAGATACCCCGTACGGCGAATGGTATATGGTGCATCTTTGTGCAAGACCTCCCAAAGGGAGTACATCCTGCCTTTTAGGAAGAGAAACGGCTATTCAGAAAGTTTACTGGAGTCAGGACGGGTGGTTGAGATTGTCACATGGCGGTAATCGTGCAGCGGAATATGTAGAAGAACCAGCTGATACGAAAGAATATACTTTCCCGGTAAGACCAATTAGGGATAATTTTGATAATGAGAAACTTGATTTAACTTATGTATCACCCCGAATCCCTTTAGGTGATAAGGCAAGTCTGATGGAAAGAAAGGGTTATCTGCGCCTATATGGACAGGAATCCATGAACTCCCTGCACAGGGTTACACTGGTTGCATTAAAACAAAGTGAATACCAGGTTCGTGTTGAAACTTCTTTGGAATTTTACCCGACACACCCGGAACAGCTGGCAGGACTTACTTATTTTTATGATGTTATGAACTTTTATATATTCGGTAAAACAGTGGACGAGTCAGGACAGGAAGTACTGGTCCTTCTTAAAAGTGATACAGGTGTTATTACCGATGAGATAACTCCAATTCCTTTAAAACCAGACAGTGCCTTATATCTTAAGATCATGACCAATGAAGTCGGGGATATGGCTCACTTTTTCTATTCCGAAAATTCCTTGAACTGGAATGAGGCTGGTTCGGGTTTCCGGTCGGATATCTTAACGGATGAACACTGCCGTGGTTTTACCGGAGCACATTTTGGAATGTACTGCCATGATATGACGGGAGGAGAAGTGTTTGCAGATTTCGATTATTTTGAATATGAGAATCTGCAGGTAACAGAATAGAACGCATAAAAGGTGAAATAGCAAAATTTTTGTGGATTATAAGTTTATAAGCCTACTTAAGCTTCAAGATTAGTAAATTTATGATTTAGTGGCAACTCCCTCTGGTTCCGTTTTTTTATCCCGCATGGGCTGATTTGTTTTCTTGTATTTCTTACGATATTTTAAAGGTGAAGTTTCCGTAAAATTTGAAAACACCTTTTCAAAATAAGTAATACTTTCATACCCTAAGGAAGCGGAAATTTCAGTAATGCTTAAATCAGTTTCCAATAGCATTTGCTGTGCTTTCTGGATGCGGTTTATATTAATGTACTCACTGACCGTAAAACTGGTAACTTCTTTAAAGATTCGGCTGAGATAGCATTTACTGATAAAGAAACGTTTTGCGAGATCATCCAGGGATTTGACTTCCGTTGAATTAGCCATGATAAAGGATGCTACTTCACTGACTTTCTTATGTTTTGCAGTTTTGGCAAGATTTGAGACCTGTTCGGTATTATCATGCGTAGTTCTCCTTAATGCATAAACTAAAAGAGAACAGAGTTTCATCATAGCCATAGCAGTGTAATGAGGCTGTTTTTGATGCAGCTCATCAGCCATGCCCAAAAGCAGGGATTTCACATAATGCTGTCCGTTATTGTCCAGTTTAATTACCCCATAATTGGATGAAAAAAAGTCAGATAAGGAAATACCGCAGGAGGATAAGAGAAAGGTTTGAAAGGGTTCTGCTTTTAATTCAATTAAGATACGGTCGTGGTAAGACTTACCGGCGACACCGGTTTTATGTATCTGACCTTTATTTATAAAAACAATACTTCCCTCTTTTACAAGATAAGTTTGATTTTCAATGAAATAATAGCGTTCTCCTTCCAATAAATAATAGATTTCATATTCGTCGTGAACATGCTTCGTAGGCATGTTATATTCGTAGTCACGTATAATACGGTCAATGCAGATTCCGTCCATGGTTTCTTCAAAAACAATTCGTCTCATGTGAATACCTCCTTGTTATAGTTTTTTAAATCTACCTTATAATTAATACGGATTTCATTGCTCCAGCTGCCTTTAGGGCAAGATTAGCGATGAAATTGTATTAATCATATACTTGATAAGTACAGGGATGATGTTTCGTGATTACCTTTATTGTTGAATATAGTCAATATAGTTGAAAAAACAATAAAAATAAGCAATATTATATAAGATTATTATACCATATTATATTATAATGTCTAGCATAAACATAAATTTGGTGATAGATTTAGTTACAGTCCGGCCATAGACACCACGAGGAGTTTTTTGTGAGTGAAGTAAAGCGGAAGTCACAGAAAACCCGAGATTGACAGGCCAGAAATTATGCTGATGCATAATTTCTGTGCATAAAATGTTGCTATAAAGCCGTAAGGATGAATAGTAACTAGATTCACACCTCCTGATACAAGTGTTTTTATAGCACATAAGGGAGTAAAGGAGAGGAACAAAAATGGAATATCAGAATAATAAAGTAAAAGATTTAAAAATATCCTATATCGGGGGCGGTTCCAGAGGCTGGGCATGGACTTTCATGACGGATCTGGCATTAGAACCGGCTTTAAGCGGAACAATCTGCCTGTATGATTTGGATAAACACGCTGCAAAAAATAATGAAATAATCGGAAACCGTTTGCAAAACCGGAAAGAGGTCTGCGGCAAATGGAAATATACTGTAGCATCTGATTTAAAGGAAGCGATGACAGGTGCTGACTTTATTATTATCTCTATCTTGCCGGGAACTTTTGATGAAATGGAAAGCGATGTTCATCTTCCGGAACGCCTTGGAATTTATCAGTCCGTAGGTGATACGGCCGGCCCTGGCGGAATTGTCCGTGCGCTCAGGACCATTCCTATGTTTACCAAAATAGCGGAAGCAATCAAAGAGTATGCCCCGAAAGCATGGGTTATTAACTATACCAATCCAATGTCCTTGTGTGTAAAGACTTTATATCATGTATTTCCTGAGATTAAAGCCTTTGGATGCTGCCATGAAGTATTCGGTACCCAGAAATTACTGAAACATATTACAGAGGAATCTTTGGGAATAAAAGATATTAAACGGGAAGATATTTATGTTAACGTTTTAGGTATTAACCATTTTACCTGGTTTGATCATGCTTCTTATAAGGGAATAGATCTTATTCCCGTATACCGTGATTACATCGACAGCCATTTTGAAGAAGGTTATCACGAAAATGATAATAATTGGGCAAACAGTATGTTTGATTGCTATCACAGGGTTAAATTTGATTTGTTCCGTAAATATGGTTTAATTGCAGCCGCCGGTGACCGTCATTTGGCAGAATTTATGCCCGGTGAGGAATATCTTAAGGATCCGGGGACGGTAAAGGAATGGAAATTTGCTTTAACTACGGTGGCTTGGAGAAAAGAGGATTTACAAAACCGACTGGCTAAGAGCCAGAGGCTTGTGAACGGGGAAGAAGTGGAATTAAAACCGTCCGGTGAAGAGGGAATACTCTTAATTAAAGCCTTATGCGGTTTGGAACGGGTAATCAGTAATGTAAACATACCGAACAAAGATCAGCAGATAACAAATCTTAACAGTAATGATATTGTAGAGACAAATGCAGTCTTTGAACGGGATTCTATTCGCCCGATTATTGCAGGGACTCTGCCGGAAGCTGTATTAAATCTGATAAAACCCATGTTGAAAATCATGAGGCAGTATTAAAAGCAGCCCTAACCTGTGATAAATCTCTGGTGATAAAGGCCTTTTTAAATGATCCTTTAGTAAAGGGCAGGGCATCCGAAAAAGAGGTTGCGAAACTTGTAGATGATATGATACATAATACAATTACGTATCTGCCGGAGGGATGGACGAAATAATGATTGTATATAAGTAAATGATAAAATAAATAAAAAGTAAAACTAAATAATTTTGCAAAAGTATGGTTCAAAACTGTTAGTGTATGTTAATGTTTTGAGCCATATTTTTATTTTAGGCAATTTTCCAAACTCCTTGAATCCTTATAGAAAAGTCTGTTTTGTAAAATAAATACAATCAGGGCGGATTCTGCTCGCCGTTTTATATTATCAAAATAACCCGCCGGCTGCCGCTTAGGATGGAATAAGATGATAATTTTGATTATATATTTCTGTAAAATCATTGTATTCTGCATAGTGCGGAGCTTTTATCTGATTAGAACAGGATAGAAAATGATAATTTACAAAAAAAAGAGAACGGATATACAATTAGTTTATAAGCTGGTATGATTTCTCTTTTCACTTGGGATAATTGTACCTGCAAAATCTTCAGAATATATTTCAGGTGTATAGAAAATTTTGCTTAGGATTGGAGAAAAGATGAAAAAATTTGATTCGGCGGTGTTACAGGAAAGATTAATATATCAGAACCGGCTGGAAAAGCCAGCGGATATGGATGGATTTATTTTGGAAGGACAGGCGGATATTAACTTTGAAAATAATAGCATGCGTCTTAGAAATGCCTTGGATAACGATATGGGGCAGAAAGCAAATTATGTTCTATGGTGCCCCGAGGTGTTTCCGGAGAACGTGAAAATTACGTGGGAATTCAAACCGGTGACGGATGTGGGGCTTTGTATCCTGTTCTTTGCGGCAGCTGGCTCCATTAGCAGCGGAATACAGGAACCTGATGGTATATGAGTTAACCTGATATATCGGGAAGGAGAAGAAGTTTGGTATGGGGATAAAAATGAAAGGGAAGAGAAACAGGAATATGGTTAAGAAGATTCTGGATTCTTTAACCTATGAAAAAAAGATGTTTGTAAAACTATTGATGCTGGTTACGATTCCTTTAATTATTATGGGAATTGTCTCCTGCAATATTTATATCAGATCGGAATCAGGAAAGAGAAACCTTGTACTCAGTGCCTATAGTGATGAAATAGTAAGGGAATATGAAGATATTCTTTCAACCCTTAAGGAATATTATATTGATGCGACAAACGGCGATACTTTTAAATGGCTGGTACGCCAGAATGAAATTCCATATTCCCAGTACAGTAATATGAAACAGGTGCAAAGATTACTGAAAGGCAACTATTTTATGGAAAAGTACATAAGTAATTATGAATTTATCAATGTCACTTCCGGCTGGGTGTTTAATGACTACGGTCTGTTTTCCTATGAAGAAACTGAGAACCGGGAAGAGGCGGATGATTTTCTGAATGAACAGAAAAAGACGCAGCGCTCTGTTTACTGGTTGAACAGGGAGGACAAAAGTACTCCAAAGGCCGGTAATATCCGGCTCAGTTCTTCCGTTGATACTTCCGGCTTGCTTTTCGTGTTGAAAAAAGAAAATGGGGCTAATGGAATATCCTGGATCATACTGATACAGATTGATGAAAGAGTGCTCAGAACCATGGCCGACAGTTACGATAAACTGGGATATGATGTCACGATTTTTGGAAATGACAAGGTCTTACTGGAAACCAATAGAGAGATGACAGAAAATTATCTGTCAGAACGGGTTAAAAGTTCCGGAACATACAGGTTTGACAGCGGGAAAAAGTATAACATTAATATAAGGAAGCAGGATACTGCCGGACTGACCTTTGTGGTAGGGTATGATACGTCAAAAGTAAAAAAAGATGCCTGGTCTTTTGTTTTGGCTTCCTTTGTGGTAATCGCCGTCTTTGCGTTTCTCCTGGTAATTATACGCCTTACGGCAATGGCATTATCAAAGCCGCTGCTGATGCTGCAGAAATTCGTGGATGATCAGAATACACAGATCAAAGAATTGTTTGTATCCAATCTGCTGAAAGGAGAACTGAATGCCGAAAGGATAGAAAGTAACTATAAAAAGTATGGGATTACACCTTACCCGGCATACCGGATGATTGCCATGGCTTGTAAGAGAGGAGACAATGAATTAAAAGAAAAGTACGGATTAATCTTTAACGGGCTTTCGGAAGAACTTAAGAGCCGGATATTCATTACTCCTGTCTATTATGAGGATAAGCTGATTTTCTTGGTTGGAGCGGAAAATAACATGGAGGCGGATAATAAAACGGTAACTCTTTATAAAGAGATTAAGGATTATATGGAAGATTGCTTCGCTTTGGTGACGGCCTCAGGAATAAGCCAGGCATTCCATAAGCTCCACCATATAAGAAGAGCTTATTGTGAATGTGCGCAAGCCCTCTATAATAAGGCAAATAAAGAGGACATGGAAAGTTCCTCGCTGGCCCTGTTTGATGATTATTTAGCAATGAATTCAGGTGACAATGTTTACGATATGATTATAGAAAATGAATTAATCCATGCTATAGATAGCTGTAAGGAAGAAGAAGCCGGACGTCTTCTGGAATTAACTATTGACCGTTTGGAGATGAAAAGTGTGGTGGGCATTGAACGTAATTTTTATCTTACCAGGCTTTTGACGGCAATGCTAAGTATACCCGGATCGGCAGGAGTCGCACTTTCTGATGTATTTGACAGTGAGCAGTATAATATTTTGAACCGTATTACCCAGATCTATGGAAAGCAGGAAGCAGTAAAAACCATCGGACAGGAAATTATATGCCCAATTATTCGTAAGCTGTCGGAAAAAAGGCAGGAGGGAGAAAAATCTGAGATTTTAAAACAGGTAATGAAGCTTTTAAAAGACAGCAAAGGGAACATCACCCTGAATGAATGTGCAGACCGGTTATGTTATCATCCTAATTATTTAAGCAAGGTTTTAAAACGTGAAAAAGGTATTACATATACCGATATGGCAAACGAAGAAAAATTAAAGCAGGCCAAGTATATGCTTTTGACTACGGAACATTCCGTGGCGGAAATCTCGGAAAAGCTGCAATATAATAATGTACAAAATTTCATACGCTTTTTCAAAAATCATGTAGGATTTACCCCTGCAGCTTTTCGCAAAGAGCACCACAGATAATGGAATAAAATGATAAGTTTAATTCGAGACCTCCATAAAACCGCAATATAAAGCGGGATATGGGGGTTTTTATTATGAAAAAACAGGTTAGAAAATGATTATTTACAAATATTAATAGATGAATATACAATGTGCTTACAAAGTCAGAGATGGAACCTAAAAAGTTAGACAAAATGACGAACTCTTGACGTCCTGTAAGAAAATCAAACAAACATATTTTAAAATTATAGCAAGGAGAAGAAAACATAATATGGAAAAAGAACAAATAAGACCCAAAGCAAGACCTGAAAGCTGGAAGATTGTTTTTATGAGACATAAGTGGCTTTATCTGATGATTATCCCCGGCGTACTTTACATGCTGATTTTTAATTACCTGCCAATGGGCGGTTTGATTATGGCATTCCAGGATTTCAGCCCATATAATGGAGATTCCGCTCTCGGAGCCTTTATCCATAGCCCTTTTGTGGGAGGGGATATATTTAAGAAATTTTTTACAGGACCTGATTTTATAAGGATACTAAAAAATACGTTGTCCATATCAATAGCCAGTTTGATTTTTTATTTCCCGGCTCCCATTATACTGGCACTTTTTTTAAATGAAATCCGAAGTTTACTCTTTAAACGTGTTACCCAGACCATGGTATATATACCCCACTTTATATCCATGGTAATCGTAGCCGCATTGACCGCGCAGCTTTTTAGCACCACAGATGGTTTGGTCTATCACATATTTGAACAGATATTTGGCCGGCAAAATGCACCGGATATTATGTCTGATCCTAATTTGTTTGTACCTATGCTAATCGGTCAAAGTATGTGGAAAGAGACAGGATATGGAACGATCATCTTTTTAGCAGCTCTCTCCGGAGTGGATGTCCAGCTCTATGAAGCAGCGGAAGTGGATGGTGCTAACCGGTGGAAGAAGATGTGGCACATTACCCTTCCTGCTATCCGCTCTACCATAGTAATTATGCTGATTCTGAAAGTCGGAAATATCCTGAATACGGGTTATGAACAGATTTTCCTGATGCAGAATTCCATGAACCGCACGGTTTCCGATGTATTTGATACCTATATCTACACGAAAGGTGTTGTAAACGGAAACTATTCCCTGGCAACGGCAGCAGGTATGTTTAAGTCTGTGGTAAGTATGATTATGGTACTGGGGGCAAACCGTCTTGCCAAAGCTTTCGGTGAGTCAGGATTTTATTAAATAAAGGAGAAGGTAGTATGGTTAAGACTAAGATAAAATCAACAAAAATAAAAAGAAGCCCTGGTGACCAATTTGTTCAGGTACTGATTTACCTGTTTGTGGGAGGATTCGCCCTGATTGCACTGCTGCCATTCGTATACATCGTGGCAGGTTCCTTTGCAACGGAACGGGAATTGACGGAACGTGCATTCTTTTTGTTTCCCCACACCATATCACTGAATGCGTACCAATACATTCTAAAAACAGGAGAAACTTACAGGGGTCTGATGAATTCTGTCATTGTAACCAGTGTTGGAGTGGTAATCAATATGGTTTTTTCCTGTACTCTGGCTTATCCGCTGTCACGGCATTATTTCCGGGGCAGGACGTTTTTTACCAATATGGTCATTATTACGATGCTGTTCAGCGGCGGAATGGTACCGTCTTATATGCTGGTTGCCAATGTACTCCATCTTAAGGATACTTTCTGGGCTTTATGGCTCCCGGGGGCTATTAATCCTTTTAATATGATCATTATAAAGAACTATTTTCAGGGGATACCCTCGGAGCTGGAAGAGGCCTCCAGAATGGACGGATGTAACGACGGACAGATTTTCTTAAAGATTATCCTTCCATTGTCCAAACCGGTTCTGGCCAGTGTTTCCCTGTTTTATGCAGTCTCTCACTGGAATTCTTATTTTAATGCTATGATGTATATTTCGGACAGGAATAAGGAAGTTATTCAGATTGTGCTGCGCAGGATTATCTTTTTGACATCTGCCGTGGCAACGGAAAGCGGATTTGATTGGGGAGCCTTTGGTATGCCGCCGGAGAAAGCCGTTAAGATGGCAACTACCGTGGTGGCTACGGTGCCTATTTTGCTGGTTTATCCATATATTCAGAAATATTTTACCCAGGGAGTTATGGTTGGCTCTGTTAAAGGTTAAATATAAATATAAAAAAGGAGATGTGTATATGAAAAAGAAATGTAAAAAAGTTTTATCCGTAATACTTACCGGTGTAATGATTTTGTCATTGTCTGCATGTGGAGGAGGGCAGAGCAGTCCCACTGGAAATTCATCCAATTCCGTAAGCTCCTCTGATTCTGCGGCATCCGGAGAAGAAACCGCTTCAGGGGAAAAACCGGTAATTACCTTTATGGTCCCTTCTTTTTATGGAACCGATTTGAAGAATGAACATTCGGATGAAGTAATCGCAAAGTATGAGGAATATACGGGAACCCATGTGGAGTGGCAGTGGGAATCCAATGATACCTATAGTGAGAAGATGGGTCTTACCCTGATGGATAAGGATAACATGCCTATGGTTCTGACTGCCAGCGGTAATTTAACGGCTAATGTGGTAGATGCGGCAAAAAAAGGAGCTTTCTGGGATTTGACACCTTATTTGAAAGATTCCAACAGCTATCCCAACCTGTCCAAGGCAAATGAAAATGTATTAAAAGCCCTGACGGTGGATGATCAGATCATCGGCATTTACCGTGCAAGGGTAATCGGACGTTACGGATTTTCCTACCGTACGGACTGGGCACAAGCTGTAGGTATTACGGAGGAACCGAAGACGATTGAAGATGTTTACAACATGCTGTATAAGTTTACATATGAGGATCCCGACGGGGATGGAAAAGATGATACCTATGGGATGGAAATGACCAAATATACGGGACCAATTGATATTATCCAGACCTGGTTTGGCTGCGGCAATGAATGGGTGGAACAGGACGGTAAACTGGTTCCGGTTCATCAAACGGCAGAATACAAAGAAGCCTTGAAATGGATGAAGAAGATTTATGATGAAGGTCTGGTACGTAGGGATTGGGCGACCGTTGATTCAGGAACGTGGAGCGAAGGCTGTAAAAAGGGAGAGGCCGGAGTATTCATTGATGTAATGGACAGCGGTAAGAGAATATGGGAGTATTTTATAGATAATGATGTGAAATCCGTAACAAATCCTTCCGAGAACGCCTCTATGACCATGGTAGGACCGATAAACGGAGCAACTCTGGCAACCAGTGGTTTTAACGGATATTTCCTGATTACAAAATCCGGAGCCAAAACGGAAGAGGATGTTAAAAACTGCCTGCATTTCCTGGATAAGATGAATGATAATGAGATGCTGGTATTAGCAGACTATGGACTGGAAGGAATTACTTATGACCTTAATGCAGATGGTAATATCGTACAAAAAGGAGGTTTGGAGCCTCAGTATACCCCATCCTCAGGCCTAAACCAGTCGATATGTTATATACCTAATCCGGCCAGCACTTCACCCACAATGGTAAAAACGGAACCAATGATGGCACAGGATGCGGCATATGCAGTAAACGAAAAGGTAGCTGTCTTTAACCCGGCTCTTGGATATCTGGCAAATTCTGAAGTGAATGCGGAAGTCGGTACGGATATAGAGCAGATTATTGAAGACGCAAGGACCCAGTATATCTGCGGACAAATTGATGAAACCGGTCTTGATGCGGCGGCGAAGCAGTGGTTGGAGCGCGGCGGTGACAGACTGGTTCAGGAAATCAATGAACTTTATACGAATGACACAGCAAAATAAGAAATAAGGAATTAGGGCTTCAAACGTGTCAAAGCGGTTGGAGCCTTTTGCAAGGGCTGCCTTTGACAATCTTTTCAATCTGAAAATAACGGAGGTAAATGAATGAAACTGCATAATCTGGGGAACAGGAAGAAAACCGGATATACCACCTTTGGCTGCATATGGGAAAAGGGAAGGTGTACAAAAGAGACGGAATATATATTAAAAAATAAGAGTGGGGGAGAGGTGCTTAAACAGACACGGATAACGGCATTCTGGCCGGACGGTTCCGTAAAATGGACTGCCCATACGGCAGATGCGGCACTTCTTAAGGATGAAATAGAAGTCCTCCCATAGATGAAATTAAAAACTCTGCCGGGATGGAATCAAAAGGCTTTCCAGGAGAAAATATCATGGATAACAGGGAGAAAATTATTATCCGAAGAGATGGAGGTAAACTGAAAATCCATGCCGGCAGCATGGACATTGAAATAGAACAAGAGGGCAGAAAGCTCTTTGATTCAGTCTCTTATGCCGGAAAAGTCTATCTGACGGATGGGGAATCCGTGCTTCTTCTGGAAGAACCGGCGTTATGGGAAGGAAACCCGGTCAGGATTGAAAAAAAATACCGGCAGGGAATAACGGAGGTCAGTATTGAGGAAGAGGGGGAACTTCAGGTAATTATAAAATATACGGGGTATCATGAACTGGCTGAGGGAGAGCGGAAAATGCCCTTTATTATCCGTATGAAAGTTGGACTTAACAGCCCACGGCTGGATTTTGTCCACACGTTTCTTTATGATGGTGATGAAGACAGGGATTTCTTAAAAGGGCTTGGAATCAGTTTCCGGTCACCATTAACAGGAAAGATTTATAACCGTCATGTAAAATTTATGGGAGATCACGGTGTTTTTCATGAAAGTATGGCACAGCTCCTCTCCTGGAGACCCAGGGTACCGGATGAAATTTATGAGGGTCAGATCCGGGGGCAGATGCTTCATTTGAAAAGAGAGGACAAGGAGCTAATAGACGGGATTTTAGAGGATATGCCTTTTTGGAGTGAATATGATTTATGCCAGGATAGTGTGAACCATTTTTCAATCAGGAAGAAAATAAAGGATGAGAACTGCTGTTATTTAGACTGTCTCCATGGAAACCGGACGGAGGGAGGCGCTGCGTTCGGTTCGGAATACGGATCTGTCCTGCTTTCAATCCGTGACTTCTGGGAGAAATATCCCTCCGGTTATACTTTCCGGAATCTGGACGGAGAATGTGCCGAGGCCGTGATGTGGATGTGGTCCCCGAAAGCAGAAGCCATGGATTTCCGCCATTACGCCAATCGGGGTTATAATCAGGTCTATTATGAGGGGTATGATTATAAAGGAGCAACACCATATGGAATCGCCTGTACCAGTGAATGTTCGGTAATGCTCTCAGAGAAAATGATACCGGAAGATGAGGAAATCAGGGAATTTGCGGAGGTTGTAAAACGCCCGGTACAATATGCGGGAACCGCAGAGTATTACCATAAGCTGAAAGCCTTTGGGTACTGGTCATTGCCGGAACGTAAAACCCAGATGGAAAACTGGCTGGAAGACCAGCTTGACCGTGCGGTGGAATTTTATACGACAGAAGTCAGGCAGAGAAACTGGTATGGAATGTTTAATTACGGGGATTTTATGCATACCTATGATAAAGAACGCCACCAGTGGCGGTATGATATGGGTGGTTATGCCTGGGACAATACGGAACTGGTTCCTACCTTATGGCTATGGTATGCATTTATGAGAACCGGCAGGGAAGATATCTTTATTCTCGCCGAAAAGCTGTCAAGACATACTTCAGAGGTGGATGTTTACCATATGGGCAGGTACAAGGGCCTGGGTTCCCGCCATAATGTCAGGCACTGGGGGTGCCCGTGTAAGGAAGCGAGGATTGCAATGGCAGCCCATCACCGCTTTTATTACTATCTGACCGGAGACCGGAGGATGGAGGATATATTTGAGGAACTTAAAGACAACGAAATGACTTTCCTGAATAAGGACCCGCTGGCTGATTTTTATGAGAAAGAGAAAATGGTTTATCCAAGCCATGCCAGAAGCGGTCCTGACTGGTCTTCTCTTTGCGCAAACTGGATGACCGGATGGGAGCGCTTTAATGATAAGAAATACAGGGATAAGATAATCACCGGTATTGAAGATATCAAAAAAGCACCGCTTAAGCTGGTTTCCGGGCCGGATTTTGAATTTGATCCGGTAAGTGTCCATCTAAGGTATATCGGAGAGAGAGCTGCGGGGGGAACCCATCTTCAGATCTGTATGGGCGCACCGGAAGTGTGGATGGAGCTTTCGGATCTTATTGAGGATGAAGAGTGGAAAAAGATGATGGCTGATTACGGAAGGTTTTATTTTTTGCCGAGGGAGCAGCAGCTTAAAGAATCTGGCGGAATCATAGGAGAGCGGGAATTTAGCCTGCCATTTATGGCAGCTGCTATGGGTGCTTATGGAGCCTGGTATCTAAAGGACGAAAGACTGGCGGAGAATACGTGGCGGCATCTCCTGCATACATTAATCCATGAGGGAAACCATGACGGATTTAAAACAGTTAAGGTTGTTAATAAGGGGAATCAGGAAGAATTAATGGAAATTCCGTGGATCTCCACTAATTTTACGGCCCAGTGGTGTTTGAATATAATTGTTGTACTTGAATTTGTCCGGGACTATCTTCCGGATACCCTTAAAGAAACAGATAAATTCGTGGAAGTGATGATAAAAGAAGAATTCAGAAAGGCATAACCGGAATGCCTGATTAGCAGCCTTAAATGCAGGAAGGAGATATAGAAATGGTATGGGAGTATTCGCTGCATGGTATCTGGAATTTCCGATTAGGAGACACACAAACCAGAGATGTGCAGATAACATACACGGAAGAAATAAATGTGGGAAATAAACAGGAATTTGAGGAGACGGTTTTTAAGGATAAGATAAAAATTCCCGGTATCCTTCAGGCCCAGGGTTACGGAGAAGACATAAAGGAAACTACACCATGGGTATCCGGTCTCCATGATAAGCTCTGGTATCAGAGAGAAGAATACAAAATGGCCGAGGACGAAATAAATATACCCTTTTTAAGTCAGCCGCCGAAACATTATACCGGCAAAGCCTGGTATCAAAGGACTTTTGATATACCGAAAGGTTTGGAGGACTGTATCTTTTATTTTGAGATGGAATGTGTAAAATGGAAGACTTCCCTTTGGCTGGATTCACAGCTTATCGGAACAGTAACAGGCCTTTGTACACCACACATATACTGTCTTGGTGAATTAATGGAAGGAGAACATAGTATCACGGTATGTGCGGATAATCATTATCAATACCCTTACAGGCCTGACGGACATATGGTATCGGATGCCTTAGGTGCTTCCTGGAACGGTATGGCAGGAAAAGTCTTTATTAAAGCAGTTCCTGCCGTACATATGGAAAATATCACTGTGTTTCCTGAATTGGAAACCAAAACAGCCTCCGTGTCAGTTATAATAAGGAATCATACGGGGGTGAATCAGAAAGCCCAGATTCAGGTAAATGGTATTATAAAGTCAGTTGATATAAGGGAGGAATTACAGACCGTTACCTTTGAGATATCTTATCCTGAGGCGGCTGATGAATGGGATGAATATACAAACGGTTTGCATAAAGTGTATGCGGAACTTACCTTTCATAACCGGACAGAAGAGAAAACCGTTACTTTTGGTTTTCGGAAAATTGAAGTAAAAGAAGGAGGATTTTATATAAATAACCGCCCGGTTTATTTTCGCGGGACCCATTTCGGCGGAGATTTTCCTTTAACCGGGTATCCCTCCGTTAAGGTTTCCGACTGGAAGAAAATCCTTGGAACCTGTAAGGCGTGGGGGCTTAATTTTATACGTTTTCATTCCTATTGTCCGCCGGAAGCTGCTTTTATCGCTGCTGATGAAGAGGGTATCTATCTTCAGGTAGAATGCGGTATGTGGAATAAGTTTTATGAAAACTGCGAAATGAATGATATATTATGGGAAGAAACCAAAAAGATACTCATAACCTATGGAAATCATCCGTCCTTTGTTATGTTATCCCCAAGTAACGAACCGGGAGGGGAATGGTATAAGCCGCTTACGGACTGGGTGAAAAAATGCAGGGAAATTGATAACAGGCATATTTATACGGCACAATCCGGCTGGCCTTATCCGGTGGAGCCCGCCCAAATAGAAGGAACGGATTATGTATATTTTCACCGTTCGGGTTATGGTATACAACCCGGCGGAACGATTCGCGGTGATATGGGTTGGCATGGAAAGGATTACCGTTTATCCCTTAAGGGAATCCAATATCCGGTAATATCCCATGAATTAGGGCAATGGTGCTCCTACCCGGATTATGATGTAATTGATAAATTTAAGGGATATTTAAAGCCCGGTAATTATAAAACATTCAGGGAGAGTGCCGGAAAACATGGTGTTTTACGGAAAGCCAGAGAGTTTGCTTATCTTTCCGGTAAATTAAAGGTACAGCTGTATAAGGAAGAAATTGAAGCAAACTTTAGAACACCCCATTTATATGGATTTGAACTGCTGGATCTCCATGATTACCTTGGACAGGGAACTGCGTTGGTAGGGCTTCTCAATCCTTTCTGGGAAGAAAAGGGGTTTGTAAAACCGGAGGAATATAGAGCTTTCTGCAATGAAACCGTACCTTTACTGCGTATTAAGAAAAGGGTATATACAACGGATGAAGTATTGGACTGCCCGGTGGAATTCTGCCATTTTGGCAGGAAGGAAATGATAAAGGCAATTATTTACTGGATAATTCTAAATCATAAAGGGGAGGCGGTTGAAACAGGAGAATTTCCGCCCATAGATCTGCCTTTAAAAAAGAATATAGAAATTGGAAGGCTTAAAGCAGATTTAAAAGATCTTACTGCTCCGGCGGATTATGAAATTGTAATCGGAATCAGGAATACTTCCATAAAGAACAGCTGGCCTTTCTGGTTATATAATACAGAGGAAAAAGAATTCCATACCAAGGAAGTTTTATATACCCACTCCCTGGGAAAAGCCTTAGAGGTTTTAACCTTGGGCGGAAAAGTGATTTATTCACCTCCTGCGGAACATCACAGGCTGGATTCACCGCCCTTTCCATAAGACCGTCTTTCTGGAATTCACAGATGGGTCCGACTTACAGCCGGGGTATGGGTTTAGCGATAGAGGCTAACCATCCGGCTCTTGCATTGTTTCCGACCAGGGCCTATCAGGAGTGGCAATGGGAAGAAATTATTCATGGAGCTTATGGGCTTAATCTCTCAGGATTTCCGGAAGAACTTACGCCCATTGTCCAGCCCATTGACGATTATACCCGTAATTACAGATTGGGTATGATTTTAGAATGTAAGGTTTTAAAGGGTTCCCTGCTGATTGTTACGGCTGACCTGGATCAGGATTTAGAGAAAAGACCGGTCGCAGGGTTATTAAAAAAATCCTTATTTACCTATGCCGCGTCAGAGAAGTTCTCTCCCAAAGTACAGGTAAGCAAAGAAGTGCTTATAAATGCCTTTTTCCCCAGAAAAATTATGATAGATTATAAGGTTGGAATTAAGCTTTTAAAGGATATCCCGGATGCAAATCCGGAGGATTATTCCTCTATTCTGGATGGAAACCCCAATACCTTTTATACATCGGAGCGTCTTAAGTACCCCTTTACCGTGGAAATGGATGCGGAAAAAGAAATACCCGTGAAAGGTCTCATTTACATGCCCAGGCAAAATGAGAGGGAGCACAAAGGGGATATAAAAGGATGCAGGGTCCGGGTTTATATAAACGGCGGATGGAAAACCGTATATGACGGAGAACTGGTTTCCTCTTACGAACCGAAAGAAATACTTTTCTCTGAAGTTGTAATCACAAAAAGAGTACGCTTTACGGCACTGTACGGATTTTCTGCCAAAGGAGTGGCTGATTATTCTGAAACACAGGAAGGATGGTTTTTGCAGACCCTGGATTATGAGGATACTTCAGCCGCCATAGCAGAATTACTGTTTATTCCTGCGGGAAATCCATTAGATTATATCAGGGATTTAACGAAAAATGTGCCGTACGGTGAAGATAAAGATATGGAACCGTCACAGGAGAAAAGTGCCACCAGGGAAATCGAATATTAATAAAATTATTAAGTTATATAAGTAATTGCGAAACTATATAGTTTTTTGAATATACCACACAATTGTTACGAATTTCATAGCTTCAGTTGCCCTCTGGGCAAGATTCAGCTCTGAAATTGTATTAATTGCATGGCATATAGATACAATATGTGAGTTTCGCAATTACCTATTACGATTCGAGTGTCAAAAGCCAATTTTAAATTATGGTTCGTCAATTTGCACAATTTTATTTCTTGACCACGTGATACAGAATATAATTCATTCGCAACACGCTCTCGCTTGGATGAAGTACGTAGTGGTACATAAGGTCCTAAAATACAGGACCTAAGTACCAACGACTTCATACAGTTGCTCATCGAATTATATTCAGCATCCCGATGATGTAGAGGTGTAGATGTGCAAATTGACGAATGTAGACTATTTGGATGGCTTTTGACACTCCAATCCTATTATTAAGTTATAAAAAGAAAGGAAGAGATTTATGATAAGAAATATTTTTTGGGCAGGGGACTCTATTGTGAAAAAAAATACCATAGAGACTTTTCCCCAGACCGGTATCGGTCAGGTTATGTACCTATACTTACAGCCTGACGTTAAAGTATATAATTATGCGGAAAATGGCCGCAGTACCAAGACTTTCATAGAGGAGGGACGGCTGGATCAAATAGATACAGAGATAGGAAAACAGGATTTTCTGTTCATACAGTTTGGACATAATGATGAAAATGAGGATATAACCAGACATACGGATGCCTACGGTGATTATCAGAAGAATTTGAAGCAGTTTATTACAACCGCCGAAAAACGCGGTGCTTACCCTGTTCTGCTTACACCTTTATACCAGCATTTATTTGACAGCAGGGGATTGATCCAGGATAAGGTACATGGTGCTTATCCCGATGCCATGAAAGAGCTGGCGGATGAACTTAATGTACCCTGTATTGATTTATGTGAAAGCAGTAAAAATCTGCTGGCAAAGATGGGAGATGAACCAAGCAAAAAATGGTTCATGCATTTAAAACCGGGAGAATATAAAAACTATCCGGATGGATTAGCGGATAATACCCACCTGAAATATGAGGGGCTGTGGTAATGGCCGGCTTAATAGCCAGTGGGCTTGATAAACTTGGAGGCAGGTATAAAGAACTGCTGCTGTATGATAAAACTTTAGAGTTATCAGGCTTGTAAAACCGATGGGTCGATATAAATAACAAAATTTGTTCAATTATCAAAAAACAGACAAGAATTGTATATTTTACAATACTTATTTTGATGTAAAATAGAATCAAATTACAAATACATGTCAGTTAGAATGAACCTGATTGACAATAGCCCTTGCAATAGGAGAAAATTATGTTGGAATCATTAAAAACCGGATTTTTAAATCCATCGGCTGTTAAACCTATCAGCAGTGGAAGAATTTATAAAACTTATCCATGAAAGGTATTATGAAGTGTTAAAAAAATATTTCGGAACCACTGTCACAGGTATCTTTACGGATGAACCGGATATTATGGGCAGAGGGTTTGAGCAAGGTCTGATCCCCTGGACAGGGGCTTTTTGGAATATTACATAAAGCAGGGGAATACGGAGAACGACTTACCGTTGTTATGGTTTGAAGCCTTTCAAATCTCAGACTATATAAGAAAAAGGTACCAGGAAACTGTAAATAAAAGAATGGAAGAAACCTACTATAAACCTGTCTATGAATGGTGCGGTAAGCATAATATATCATTAACAGGACATCCCCATGAAAGTGATGATATCGGCTTCCTGAAATATTTCCATATACCCGCCCAGGATATAGTCTGGAGATGGGTAGCACCGGAAAATGGGCTGGCTCTTAAGGGGCAGCACAGTACTATGGCAAAATGTACAGCGGACAGTGCCAGGCACAGAGGAAAGAGGAGAAATGGAAATGAATGTTTTGCCTGCTGCGGAAGAAACAATGTAGAATGGGCCTTTTCTGCGGATGATATGAAATGGTATATGGATTGGCTGTTTGTAAGGGGAGTTAATCTGCTTTATCCCCATGCTTTTTTCTATTCCATCGACGGTCCCGGAAGAATTGGGAGAGACCGCCGGAGCGTAGAAAGCTGGGATGCCTGGAGAGGGGTTATCAGAGAGGTGCCCATCGTAAGAAAAGCAGAAGATAATTGCATGGATATCGAACTTAAAATGAACAGAAGGGAATCCCTTGTAGTGCTGGTGAATAGGGAAAAATCACCCAAAGTAAACTACCAATCTAAAACAACCGCCGGTGCAAAAATGATTCTGGACAATATCTGGTATATGGGACCGGACTATGAAAACTTAGAAAAAATGAGTAAACTGATACCCTGGAATAAAATAAACGGTATGGAACATTATTCCGGCTCAATGATTTATAGAATACAATTTTTCATGGAAGAGGACCTCAAAAATAAAAAAGCAGAGCTTAATTTAGGGGAAGTTAATGAAATTGCCAGGGTGTCACTTAACGGATATGATTTAGGAGTACAAATGTGGTCTCCTTATCTGTTTCAGGCAGCAGGTTATATTATAAAAGGCCAAAATGTTCTAATTATAGAGGTCAAAAATACCCTTGCCAATAAAATCTGCGGATTAAGCCTGAAATCCGGTTTAATAGGGCCGGTAAGTTTAAATTTTTTGGATGTTATCGTACCTTAACAGGTTTAAATTGCTGGAATTTTACGTCAATTACATAGGATTCTTTAATGGCCTGGAGCTGCTTAAAGTGTTCCATTTCTTTATGGGCATTTTGTGAATTCTGGTCTTTCCAGATTTCAATAAGGAGCAGCTGATCTTCTGAATCAGCCGGAAAATAATAATCGTATTTTAAGTTACCCTCTTCCGACCGGGATTTCATAGGAATACCTGCTTCGCTTATTTTACTGTAAAATTCTTCGCGTTTACCTTGCTTAATGGTATATGTAACGTTTAAAATGATTGTTTCATTACGAATAACCTCAGAATCTAAATTAATCATATAAAGACCTGCCTTTTTCTTATAATTTGAATGACCTTTTGACACAAAAGCATTTATATCTATAGGATTTGGTTTAAAAAAGGTCATTTATAAAATCAAATCCTAAATCTTTACTTATATATATAATAATATAATTTTCCATATCTTACAATAAATAAAATTAATAAGGGCAGCGCTGTTATATCTTATAAGATAATTAGAAAACACCAAATATTGAATTAAATATCCCTGGGTTTTCTTGATTAACTAACTTAATTGGCATATAATTATTTTCTGAGATAAATAAATTAGCTTTTGTCCGACTGAAAATGAAATACTGCAAATGAGATGAACTTCGTTATAATATTAATTAAAAACTTTAATAGGGAAGATGGGAGATTATATGTTTGAAGATATTAATAAGGAATTGGAAGAATTAAAACAGGGTATGTATAGATATGAAAAGATTAAAACCATGTTAGAAGCCCTAAAGGATCAGCAAAAACAGTTGGAAGAGAAAAATAAAATACTGGAGAAAGACTTAGATAAAGAGGAATCCGATATCGAACATCTAAATAAAAAGAGTCTGACATCCATCTTTTATACAATTTTAGGCAGTAAGGAAGAACAGATGGAAAAAGAACGTCAGGAAGCACTGGCTGCCCGGTTGAAATTAGATGATAATATAAAGCAGATGAGTGAAACCAGGTATCAGATTTCAAAATTATTGGATGAGAGAAAAAATTACGAGAATAATGAAAGGTTATTTAATAATCTTTATAAGAAAAAATATAATCTGCTGAAAGAAAGCAGTACAGAGGAATCTCAAGAGATATTGGAGTTGGAAGATAGAATTTCTCATTATAAAGCGTATATAAAAGAAGTTCAGGAAGCGATTTTGGCAGGAAAACGTGTAATGGAACAGATAAATAGTGCAGAATCAAGTCTTGACAGTGCTGAGGGTTGGGGAACCTGGGATATGTTCGGAGGGGGGTTACTCACTGATATGATTAAGCATTCTCATATAGATGATGCCAAAGCAGCGGCTTCCTGTATCCAGACTTTACTCAATCAATTTAGAACGGAATTGGCGGATATAAAAATAAATTCAGAGATTCATATTGATATTGAAGGATTCGCAAAATTTGCAGACTTTTTCTTTGATGGATTAATATCCGATTGGGTTATCCAGTCAAGAATTAACGAATCTTTAGATAGTGTACGCAAGGTAAAAGATGAAGTAAATAATGTACTTAATAAACTGGAGAAACTTTATTCAAGTGTGGAGAATAATATTACGGAATGTAATGAAGAGATTGCAAATAAAATAGAAAGAGCTTAGTGCCTTAACAACTTATAATAGAATGATCGGATTATCTTGCAATAAAATGTTACTGCTCAGCCGTAAGGTCGGAGTGTAATATTAAATAAATAAATATTCATAATTAATCAAATAAATATTCATAAAAATGTTGACATTCTGTATTTGGTATGTTAATATAAACGAAATTCAAAGCAAAAAAAGGCTATGATAAGAAATAGTATATACGAACGGAACTTACAGAGAGAAGATGGCTGGTGAAAATCTTTAGGATGTTAGTATAGAAGCAGTCTTGGAGCTATGAACCGAACAGAAAATCTTAGTAGGCTTCATCGGAGTTTCCGCCGTTAAAAGGAAAGCAGTATATACTGGTTTAACAGATATGTACTGACTGAGCGCAGAGGTTTCTCTGAATATAGGTGGTAACACGGATGTTATATTCGCCCTAAGTTGATGGTTAATCAACTTAGGGCTTTTTTTATGAAAAAAGGAGGTAATTATATGGTTACAGGTAAGGAAGTTTATACTTCAAATGAACTAAGAAAAAAATATCTGAATTTTTTCCTTGATAAAGGGCATAAGGTGATAACGTCGGCCTCCCTTTTTCCTGAAAATGATCCCAGTGTTTTATTTACAACAGCAGGGATGCATCCTCTGGTACCATACCTGCTTGGGGAAAAGCATCCGTTTGGAGAAAGACTTGTAGATTATCAGAAATGTATTCGAACAGGAGATATTGATGAAGTGGGAGATGCTACCCATTTAACTTATTTTGAAATGCTTGGAAACTGGTCTTTGGGTGATTATTTTAAAAAAGAATCTATTTCAATGAGTTACGAATTCTTAACATCGGTATTAAAGATACCAATTGACAAAATTGCGGTTACCGTTTTTGCAGGTGATGACCAGGTAGCAAAAGATATTGAGGCTTATGAAATATGGAGAAGTCTGGGCTTAAAAGAAGAGCAGATTTATTTTTACGGCAAAAAAGAAAACTGGTGGGGGCCAGCCGGACAGACCGGGCCGTGCGGACCTGATACAGAAATCTTTTATGATACGGGAAAGGAGAAATGTTGTGAAGATTGCGGACCTTCCTGTGGATGCGGTAAATTTATTGAGATTTGGAATAATGTGTTTATGGAATACAATAAGCTGCCGGATAGAAGTTATATTTATCTGAAACAAAAGAATGTGGATACAGGAATGGGTTTAGAGAGGATTCTGGCTGTCATTAATGAAAAAGAATCCGTATATGAGACAGATGTCTTAAAGCCGATAATCAGTAAAATCGAGAGTATAACCGGCAGCCCGTACAATGTTGAGAATGAAAGGGAATACCGAATCATTTGTGATCATATGAGAGCTATCACTTTCATATTGGGAGACTCTAAAGCTATAGTTCCATCAAATTCAGAGCAGGGATATATTTTAAGGAGATTAATCAGACGTACGATTAGAATGTTTAAAAAGCTGGGAATAATGGAAAATAAATTAACGGATATCACAGATACCGTAATAGAACTGAATGAAGCAGTTTATCCGGAATTGACAGATAATAAAAGTTTTATCCGGGAGCAGCTGAGAAAGGAATATGCATTATTTAACAAAACCTTGGACAGCGGCCTGAAAATTGCGGAAAAATATATAAATCAGCTCTCAGAAGGAGAAACCTTAAGCGGTGTGGCAGCATTTAAGTTATACGATACATTTGGATTTCCCATTGAATTTACCAGGGAGATTGCGAAAGAAAAGGGTTTTGAAGTGGATTTAGACGGATTCTATCATAGTTTTTCGGAGCACCAGGAGAAATCCAGAACCGGTGCAGAGGGAAGATTTAAAGGCGGTCTGGCTGATAACAGCCAACAGACAACGAAACTGCACACGGCAACTCATTTACTAAACGGAGCTTTAAGAAAAGTACTGGGAGACAGTATTTATCAAAAAGGCAGCAACATTAATGCCGAACGGTTAAGATTTGATTTTTCATTTGACAGGAAACTAACCCCGGACGAATTGGATGAAGTGAGCGCTATAGTAAATGAAGCCATACAAAAAGGAATCGAGATTCAGTGTGAGGAAAAAACTGTACAAGAAGCAAAAGAACAGGGTGCAATCGGTGTTTTTGATAATAAATATTCCGATATTGTAAAAGTTTATACAATAGAGGGATATTCCAAAGAAATCTGCGGAGGTCCTCATGCTGTTAACACCGGAGAGTTAAAACAATTTAAAATAGTAAAAGAAGAAAGTTCTTCTGCCGGAGTCCGCAGAATTAAAGCGGTTATCGGATAATTTATTTGCAACTATTCAGCGCACCTGAGAAAAAGTTTATTTTTACGAATATCCCGGTGCCAAAATATGTGCTTTTTAACATATTATGTGCATCTACTCCATGAACCGCAGTGACGGAACAGTCACATTTATTGTCTAATAAAAAGGTTTGCGAAAAAAAGTGTTGAAAAATATATATTACATTGCATAAGAAAGGGTTTTAAAATTATGAGTGCTCAGTTAAATGATTTAATTATATGGATAGATAATTTAGTATGGGGATTACCCCTTATCATTTTAATTATGGCAGTAGGTATTTATTTAACCATCCGGCTTAACCTATTACAATTAATCCATTTACCAAAAGCTTTAAAATACATGGTGAAAAATGAAGAGGGCGGAACCGGTGAAGTATCCAGTTTTGCAGCACTTTGTACCGCTTTATCCGCTACGATCGGAACCGGTAATATTGTAGGTGTAGCTACCGCAATTGTAGCAGGCGGACCAGGAGCATTATTTTGGATGTGGATTGCCGCTTTCTTCGGTATGGCTACCAAATACGCGGAAGGCTTGTTAGCGATTAAATACAGACATATTGACCAGGACGGACATGTACTGGGCGGTCCTTTTTATTACATTGAGATGGGAATGGGAATTAAATTTAAATGGCTTGCTAAATTATTTGCTTTTTTTGGAGCCTGTGCCGGTCTTTTAGGTATTGGTACCTTTACTCAGGTAAACGGAATCTCATCCGCAGTTAATAATTTTTTTGCAAATTCCAACTCCGCAACCTTTTCAATTTTTGGACGGGAATATACCATCGTCATAATTCTGACAGGTTTAATCATAACCTTATGTGTAGGTCTGGTTTTAATCGGAGGGCTGAAAAGAATATCCGGATTTGCACAGATCGTAGTACCTTTTATGGCCATTGCCTACGTTTTAATTTGTATTATACTATTAGTTCATCAATATAAAGAAATTCCTGGTGCATTAGTGGAAATATTCGAAGGAGCATTTGGTATCAGGGCTATTTCCGGCGGCGCATTGGGTACTGTTATGGTTGCAATGCAAAAAGGTATTGCAAGAGGTATCTTCTCCAATGAATCCGGTTTGGGAAGTGCTCCTATAGCGGCAGCGGCAGCACAAACGAAAGAACCGGTTCGACAGGGTCTTGTATCCATGACAGGAACATTTATAGATACCATTATTATCTGTACTATGACAGGCCTAAGTATAGTCGTAACCGGTACCTGGAACATCGGACTTGAGGGAGTAGCAGTAACCTCAAGTGCATTTCAGACAGGATTACCTTTTGAACCCTGGGTTGCATCCTTTTTATTAATGGTTTGTTTAATATTTTTTGCATTTACAACAATTATCGGCTGGAATTATTACAGTGAACGCTGTCTGGAGTACTTAACAGGCGGGAATCAGAAACCGTTAAAAGTTTTCAGGTGGCTTTATATATTAGCAGTTTTTATAGGACCTTATATGACAATAGGTGCTGTATGGAACATAGCTGATATATTCAATGGACTGATGGCATTTCCTAACTTAATAGCATTGATTGTTTTAAGTAATGTTATCATCCGAGAAAGCAAAGATTATTTCAGAAGACTAGCAGCTGAAAAAAACAGCTAAGAATATAGATCTGTTAAATAATATGATTCGAGCGTCAAAAGCCAATTTTATATTACGGTTCCGTCAATTTGCACATTTATATTTTGTTTACGAGATGCAAACACAAGTTCATTCGTAACACGCTCTCGCTTGGATGAAGTAAGTAGTGGTACATAAGCTCCTAAAATACAGGACCCAAGTACCAACGACTTCATACAGTTTCTTCGAACTATATTCATCATCACGCTAATGTAGAGTTATAGATGTGCAAATCGACGAATGTAAAATATTTGTATGGCTTTTGACGCTCGAATCATAATATAGATAAACCAATAGGTTAGATTAATTAAATAGTATAGATGCTGTAAATAACTCACTGGAACCATATGATTTTTATTTCAAGCATGTTTTGCCGAGGGTGTATTGCAGCTGCTTTATATCTAATACATTATGATATTATTACATATAATGATATAGGCAGGAAAGTTCGCACAGAATTTATTCTTTATCAGTAAGTTAAAATTTACAGCTGATATCTGCACAGATAACATATTGCGGTCCATGCTCACTTTGATATAATCGGGAAATTGTCCGGCAAAGTTTGCCCGTGGCCCCGGATATGTAATCATAGGAACTGTATAATCCACCTTTTAAAAGGATAGCCTGTCTGAAGTATTTTTTGGATGAGCTGTCAAAACATTTCCGCTTCATTTTTAGCATCAATGGCATTTTGGGAAGCTAATTTTGCATTGGAAGTATTCTTTATCGTTTCTTCAGTAATATCATTCATGGTAGCAGATAAATCCGAGATATGTTTTGCCTGATCCGAAGCATTTTCAGCTATGATGTTGGAGGATTTATCTAAATGGCCGCACATATCATCGATGCTTTCGGATAATTCCATAATGGAAGAAAAAGTACTATTCAGAGAATGGCCAATCTTTATCAGAGCATTTTTAATAGGAACAAAATCCCCTTTAAATTTAACATTGCTATCATGAGCAATAGTCATATCTCCGGCAGAAAGATGGGAGATAACACGGGTAATCTCGTTAATATAACTATTCAGCTGATTACTGTTAAGAAATAAAAAAAGCAATGGAACCCCAATAGAGGCGCCATTGCATAAATAATTATATAAGATATCTTACCTATGTCAATACGAAAACATGTATTTTGTAACAAAATTTAACAAAAACTGTTTATTCTTATATTTTTATTGAATCCTTTCTCTGATTTGCTATAATTGGAAATATAGTCAAGTATGGAAAATTATTTCGTTACGGAGGATATTATATGATTACATTGGATGGTAAATGGACAATGGAAGGTTTGTCTAGAAATGACAATAACAGAATAAAAAATTATAAAGAATTAACCGGTTTTATTAATTCAATCGGATTTCTTCCGTTGTTTAAAAATAATATTAAAGGATTTTCCGTGGAAGAACTTACAGCAGCAGATTCCTGGTGGGGAGGAAATTCAGAGGAAGACCCTTGGGAATGGAGAGAGTTAATTGCTGCAGAGGGCAGTGTAGCCTACGGAAAATTGTTTAACAATAAGGCAGGTTTTGTATCAAAGGAATGGTATCCTATCTTTGCAGCTTACAGGCGGGATGGATATGATTTTGACAGCCGGTATGAAGATGGTCTGGCTTCAAGAAAATGTAAACTTATTATCGATGTCCTTTCCGAATATGAAACACTTCCGTCTTATGAATTAAAAGCTATGGCAGGTTTTTCTTCCAAGGGTGAAAAGGGATTTGAAGGAGCCATGGCATTACTTCAGATGCAGACCTATATAACCGTCCGTGATTTTAAGAGAAAAAGAAACAGGAAAAATGAGGAATATGGCTGGCCGGTTGCAATTTATTCCTTATCGGAGAAGTTATTTGGTGAGGAGTATTTAAAATCTGCTTATCATATGGAAGCAAAGGCGGCCAAAGAAGAAATCATAAAACATCTGCTTGGATTTTTTTCGGATGCTTCTTATGAAGAAATAGCCAAATGTTTAAAATAGACTAGAAAGATGTCATTTTTGGCCAAAGTCTTATCCTAATTACTCTAATAGATGAGAGGAGAAACCATGGAATTATGGGATATTTACGATAAAAATGGTAACCTCACCGGAAGAACCAAAAGGAAAGGAAATCCGCTTTCAAAGAATGAATACCATCTGGCAATGGAAGCCTGGATATTAAATTCTAAGGCTCAGCTGCTAATTCAAAGACGCAGTGAAAAATGTGAGATACTGCCTGGTATCTGGGCTCATACCACAGGGCGTATGACTGCAGGAGAGAATTCTCTAACCGGCTGTGCAAGGGAAATAGATGAGGAACTGGGAATAAAAGTGAAAAAGGAAGATATCCGTTTTATACGCAGGATCATAAGGGATGATGATACCAATATTATATGGGATGTTTACATCATTAAAAAGGATATAAATCTTGCGGATGTAAAACTTCAGGAAAATGAAGTTTCAAAAGTCAAATGGGTTTCCATAGAGGAGATACGAAAGATGCTTAAAACCCAAGAATTTTTTGAATATCCGGAAATTTATGAAATAATATCCTATATTGAAAACATATCTTTCGATGAATAAATATATTAAGATATTTACTTGTAATAAATTATGATAAGTTGCATATGAAACTTGCACATAAATTATTCCTGTAGAATAAACTGAAATGAGAATAAGGATTCAAAGTAATCCAAGGTAGTTTTACAGGAGTTAGTATGGATTATAATAATTATGGAAATGCAGCTGTAACAGGTGTAGGAGTACCTTATGATGATATCACTTGGTATAATATAGAGGGTCAGCCCTTTGGTCTGGCTTCTCGGTTTAATGTAATTGTATTTAATGATGCCAATAACATTATTGATGTGGAAGGTCCCATGGTAATAGGCGGAAGCTTTAATAGTCCAAGGGGATTAAGTGTAGGATTCGAAAGAGATTCCAGAAATCAAATTGGTTATTCACCGGACTTAGTAAGATTTTTGGCAGGCGGTAATGTTACCATGAGTGGCCCGCTGGTGGTTATCGGCCATGTTGTAGTGGGAGGCGGTTTCCGTACTGCGAAAGGAAGTACTTATTTAATTGGTAAGGATGGTACTGCAGACCAAAGCAGGGAACTGGAATATTTATACCAGGCAGCGGGCGGAAGTCCGTATTGGACCGTTAGCGATAAGGGAGACCATTATATAGTTCCGAGTTATGATGTACCGCGTTTTATTCCGACTTACAGGATTGGAGCAAATCTTCCGTTATTTTTTCAAAATGCAAGGGAAAATATGGAATATTATATGGACTGTATTGAATCTCTGGAGGTTAACGGCACGGTAGTAGATAATAATTATGAATTAATTCTTAGAGGTAATGATCCGCGTCAGAATGTATTCTTAGTTGATGTAAGACCAAACGGTTTATTGACAAAAGGGCTTAGAGCAGAAGTGCCTTCGGGCAGTCTGGTAATTGTACGTTTAAGAACGGGCAGTAATGCCCACTTGCAATACGGAGTTTACGGAGAGGAAAGAAGAGCCGGCCAAACCCTCTATGTCTTTGAGGATGCTGCGAATATCCATATGGAAAAATCTTCTGATATCTGGGGCAGTATCTTAGCACCGCAGGCCATGTTCCATGCTCATCCTACCGGTGGTCATGTAAGCGGTAATGTTGCACTTCGTGCCTTTGCCGTAAATGCAAACAGTGGATTTGAATTTCATTATTATCCGTTTGTAGGCGGTCTTGTCTGTGCAGAAGCTGCACCGCCAGTCACACCACCAGTACCACCGGTCACACCACCGGCACCACCAGTCACACCGCCGGTAACACCTCCACCGGCACCGCCGGTTATGGAATGTCCGGAATGCCCGATATGTCCGGAACCAGTACCCTGCCCGATATGTCCGGAACCGGAGCCCTGTCCGGCATGTCCTGAGCCAGTACCCTGCCCGGCATGTCCAACATGTCCGGAACCGGAACCCTGCCCGGTATGTCCAACATGTCCGGAACCGGAACCCTGCCCGGCATGTCCAACATGTCCGGAACCGGAACCCTGCCCGACATGTCCGGAATGTCCGGCTTGTCCGGAGCCAACTACAGAGTATGTAGCATTTCCGGTACCGATTCCAGTCCCGATAGCAGCAGAACCTGTAGCTTGCCCAGCTTGTCCGGAATGTCCGGAATGCCCGGAATGTCTGATCACACCGGGAGTAATTATCGGGTGTATCTGGGGATGTAACTGCTGCAGAACTCATAAATGGGAAGTAAAACTGTATAAATTATGTAATGACATGAAAACACTGTTATATTGTGAGAAAATAACCGGATATGGCTGTTTCGAATTCCATGTTCCTTATGAAGGATGCTATGTATTAATCGTATGTCCTGCCGGAAATTACAAAATGACCGGAAAATGCAAACCTATTGTTACTTTAAAGAATATCGGTGTAACCAACTTTATGATGGAATAATGGTTTTTATTATTGGCAGGACATATAATAAATATAAGTCGTAACGAGTAAACAATGGAGTATGTTTATGATGTGTTTAAATGTCATCTTTAAAATCAGGAACGGCTTAATCTTTTTCCCGTAATATTATTAACTTTTAATTTTAAAACAGTAACGGCATTAACCAGTTTTTCATTAAATTGAAAAGTACTTTCTGAAGAGTATTGTTTCATAAGGCAGGTTAATGCCGTAATCTTTTCATCACCCTCTGCTAATTCAATAGTTCCGTTGCCGCAGACGCTCTCATATTCCATGGTACACTCACAGGCCCCTTCACCTTTAATTAATTTATGAGAACAATCCATTTCAAAGGCAACTTTATTGTTATTCTTTATTAAATCCAGTTTTTTACCGGCATTAGCTCCATGAAAGTACAAAGCTATATTTGTACCATCATAAGAAAAACCGAAATTTAAAGGAACGATATAAGGGTATTCCTCATCAAAAAGAGCTAACTGGCATACATCACATTTTTTCATAATAGCTATAATATCATCAATATTACTTACTTCATGGTCTTTTCTTCTCATAACTGCTCCTGTCTGTCTTTGTTCGGACGATAATATTAATTAGAATAACCTATTATATACCTTATTAATCAAATTTTAAAGGTTGATTTTTTTTCCTAGCTGTTGGATACCAAAAGAACTGCTGCCAGAAAAAAGGTTAGCGGTATTACTGATAGGAACATGATTTTACTCCTGTCGTATAATATAATTGTGAATTTAAATTGTAAAATCCGTGAATTCTATGTTAAAGTGAATAAGAATTATAAATATATGCAATAAATAAAATGGATTATAAATATTTGTTATGAGATACGGGCATATATTGGCAATGTAGATTCATAAAGTAGGTTATAGGTGATATAATGAAAATAAAAGATGTGGTTAAAACATTTATGCTGTCTAAGAAAAAGATACCGTATAATCAATTGTATACGAAATGGGGAGAAGAACTGGATGCGGATCATATATTGGAAGAGTACCCCAGACCGCAGTTAAAGAGAGATAATTATACCATCTTAAATGGATATTGGGATTATTGTATTACGAGAAAGAAAGAAAAACCGGTTAAATTTGATGGTAAGATTCTGGTACCGTTTTCTCCGGAAAGTATCTTGTCCGGTGTTGTGAGAGAGGTAACTCCTAAGGATTACTTGTGGTATGAAAGGAACCTTTCTATTGATAAAATTCCGGCGGGAAAAAGGTGTATTTTGCATTTTGGAGCGGTAGACCAATATTGTGAAGTATTTATCAATAATAATAAAGCAAGGAGACATACCGGCGGATATCTGCCTTTTTCTGTAGATATTACCAAATATATTACGGAAGGGAATAACAAAATTACGGTAAGGGTTATTGATTTAACGGATACGTCTTATCACAGCAGGGGAAAACAGGTGCTGGCACGGGGAGGTATGTTTTATACCGCTCAAAGCGGGATATGGCAGACTGTATGGATGGAATGGGTGCCGGAACAATATATCAAATCAATCAGAATCACACCATCTTTGGATGACAGCTGCATTCAACTGGAGATTTTTATGAATCACTGGGATAAGAAAACCCAGGAGAATGATATCCGTGTTAGTATTTATGAGGACCAGAAATTAATACAATCAATAAAAGATTTTGGGACCAGTTTCATCATTCCTGTAAAAGAACCTAAACTTTGGAGCCCGGAAAATCCATTTCTTTATGATATGGTTATAACGGCAGGAGAAGATAAGGTAGAGAGTTATTTTGCTATGCGTAAATTTGAGGTTAAACAGGATGAAGAGGGTATTCCCAGACTTTACCTTAATAATAAAGCATACTTTCACAATGGAATCCTGGATCAGGGGTATTGGCCGGATGGATTATATACGGCTCCCAGTGATGAGGCGTTAATCTATGATATCCAAAAAACCAAAGAATTAGGGTTTAATATGCTTCGCAAACATATTAAAATTGAACCCCTTCGCTGGTATTATCACTGTGACAGACTAGGTATCATCGTATGGCAGGATATGGTGAACGGCGGCGGAAAATATAATATGATCTGGTGTGGGTATTTACCTACCATATTCCCAAAATTAGTTACCAAAGTTAAGGATAATTGTTATTATTTATTCGCAAGAGCCAACAAAAAGGGTAGAAAAGAATGGTGTTATGAATGCAAAAAAACCGTGGCACTTCTTTATAATTGTCCCTCTATAGCGGTATGGGTAACCTTCAATGAGGGCTGGGGTCAGTTTGATGCGGCAAAAGCGGTTGAATTAATTCGATGCATGGATAAAACCAGGCTGATTGACCAGGCCAGCGGGTGGTTTGATCAAAAAGGCGGTGATTTTAACAGTGTCCATAATTATTTCCGGAAATTAGATGTGATTTTGGAAAACCGGGCGGCGGTGTTATCCGAGTTTGCCGGATATGTCTGTTATGTCCCCAGGCATTCCTATTCCCAGAATATTTATGGATATAAAATTTATGTAAATAAAGAACAATTAAATGATGATGTTCAGAAGTTGTATAACATAGAGATAAAGAAACTTATTAAAAAGGGTTTATCTGCTGCTGTTTATACACAGCTTTCTGATGTGGAGGATGAGGTCAACGGGATTTTGACGTATGACCGAAAAGTGTGTAAGATAACTAAAGTCGATGTACCGCAGTTAACAGAATAAGGTATTATTTTAACCCGGAAATGTTACAGGTAAAATCTTTACCTAACCGCTTTTCCGGGTTGTATATTTACGATTTGTGCAGCCGGTCCTATAGATCTATGGGAAATTAAGCTCCGGCAACATTTACTTTCTCAAATTTCACTGCGTATGGTCCCTCATATCCATTTTCAATCTGTTTTTCCTTTGAAAAGACAAGATTTTTCTGTGCTTCTAAGAGACTGCCGTTAATTGATCCGCCGGTCACCGGCGTTACACTGCCGCCGTCACTTAAAAAGGCAAGGCGGATTTCACCGGCAAAATGACCGGAAAAGGTATCCATCTGAAAATCGGAAAAGTTAACCACATGCAGATATTTACCGGTTTTCATTTCCGAAAAAGATTTTGTGCCGGACGGAACGGAAAAGTTATGATAGATTCCGGTGGGTTTTGTGCCGAGGTAATAAGAAAAACGGCTGTTTCCGTGTATGGTCTGTAAAATACCGTCTTTTAACAGGGGACGGTTTATCATAGGGATACCCTCACTACTGTAAGGGTCTTTCGCTTTTAAGGTGATTGTCAAAAGTTCACCGGACAGATCCTCTCCCTGTACCTGGCTTCCTACCTGATAATTGGAATATTTTGGATAGATCATACTGGCAGAAGAACGGTCGATATAATAATCAAAGATATCCTTTACATATCTGCCGGATAACAGAACGGTATATTCACCGGCAGCAGGGGCAGATTTTGCCTGTGCACGTGCTTTCGTCATTTCCAGAGTCTGCTTTACCTTTTCCTTTAAAGCTTCCGTATCCAGTTCATCATAAGAAAAATTCTGGTAAGTCTCTACATCCTGGGGAGTTATACATTGCACTACAAACTCACCTTTAACCGAATATTTTTCATAACTTACATCAATTCCGTTAGAATTCATAATATGGCAGGTTGTCTTTTCCGTAAATAGTTCGGCGGAATTAAGAAAAGTATCTTCCATTATATCCTCAGAAAATAAAGCTTCAGCCATTTTGCCTGCAGTTTCAACCAAAGTATTATGACTCAGAGAACTATCCATGTTTACTAATTCTTCTTTTTTACCGGAAGGCAGTTCGTAGAAAGGATTACATACGAAAGAAGCAGCATAATAAGCTTTTTTAATGGTTTCGTATACTTCCTCGTCTGACATTCCGCTGTAGATACCGGCAAAAGAAGAACCTCTCATTTTAATGCCGTTTTTATCAAAATCGTGATATACCGTTACGTTATAATGATGTACATCTTTTTGCCTTCTTAGGTCCAGTTTCTTTTTGATAAAAAATAATTCTACGGATTCATTTCTGTTTTCATTTATTAAATAAGCCGATATATTATTTTGTTTTAAAGCTGATAATATTTTATGTAACAAATAGCACCAATCCTTTCTATCTATAATTTTTCAGGTTAATAGCATCAGTTTTTTAGGCCACTGACGTTTTTTGCAACTTTGTAGGGTAAATTGTTATCCAAGACGAATTTTCGCTTTTATATAAGGACCTCCATCCGAAACTTTCACCCATTCCTTATAACCTTTACCGCAGAAACCTCCGCCCCAAGTTTTATATTATCTGATATCATGGAAATGGATTTTAATAAATCAGGTACATAACCGGTTAAAACAATTGGGGAATAAATTTTTCCAGTCAGTTTTCCGTCTTTGATTTCTCTTGCTATATTAACCATACATTGAATTCCCCAGTTTTTGGGATCTTCCATACCGCTGCTTGCATTTTCCAATAAAAATCCATGTGAAACAGAAGCAATCATATCCTCCAGTTTATCTTTTCCGGCTTCAAAATAAGTATTGGTCATTCTGGTATAAGCTTTTCTTTCATAACTTTCACGCCTGCCGTTACCGGTTGGCGGTGTGGATAAAAACATAGCTGTCTGGCTGTCACTGATACCCCGTTTTAAAATACCTTTATCTATAATAATAGTATCCCGGGACATAACACCCTCATCATCAAAGAAGTAAGTCGCCGTCTCATTTGCTGCAGCAGCTCCATCATGCATGGTAATAAGGGGGGAAGCTACGTATTCGCCAATATACTGTTTAGCTAACGCACGGTCTTTAACAAACATATCCATTTCAACACCGTGGCCAAAAGCTTCATGTACGATCATTCCGGTAACTTCCGGAGTACAGATGCAGTCATATTCCCCTGGTTTAATGGGTTCACTGTCTAACAATTCCAGTGCGGTTTTAGCTGCGGCCTTTACGTCCTCTCTCATTTCGGACAGCATTTCCGTTCCTCCCAGATTCGAGTAACCTTTAAAATAATACTTTATTTCTTCTCCTCTGGAGGCCATAACCATGAGACTTCCGGTTGTCCATAAAATATTCTGTTCCATATCCTTATTTTTTGATAAAAACAATTTATGAAGCTGTTGATATCTTAAAGAAGCAGAACAGTCTAATATTTTTTCGTCAAAAGCTCTGCCCTCCTCGCTTAATTTGGTTAAAAGTCCTATGATTTTTTCATCTCCCAGTTCTTCCGGATTTTGTATGTATTCGGTGCTTTCTTCTATAGTTTTTGCTTCATCTGAAAGTACCTTATATTCACTTTCCTTAATACCGGCAGGGAGATGTTTTTTTAAGGGTATTACACTATTATGAATCTCATTAAGTATATGGGGAATCTTATCCATGGTAATTTCATTAAATGAGTATTCTCCATAACTGGTTCCGTCATAAACTTTCGCTACAAATCCACGCCCGCTTAAAATATCATCTTCCGAAATAGTGGTTCCCCGATTTGATACACTGTAAATCATGGCTTTGGAATCCGATGCAAGTATGGAAGCATAACCGTAATGTTCGAGCAGACTGTCCAGAAGAGACTTCAGTAACGGTTTTGCCTGTTTTAAATAGTGGCTTGACTTTACTTTCATTCTAATTTACCTATTCCTTTCGTTATCTCTTTTAACTTATTAAGAATTTCTTTCCTGTATTATATGCCCACTGGGAGATAATGTCAACTTGAGCGGTTACTTCATAAATACCTGCATAACTTTATATTGATAAGGACTTTTATCAGAAGTTTTTGAAAAGTAGGAAAATTAAAAGTGTAAGTAGGGTAAATATATAAGATGCCTAAAAAATATTAATATATATTAAATAATATAAGCTATATGTATATGAAAAAACGTTGTTTGTTAATTTCAGTGGTAAAAAGTATTTAAAATTAAAAATAAAATTAAAGATAATATGCATAAAATGACTAAATGGCGAATATCTATATAATAGGGTTGTTACTGGTAGAGCAGGCAAGACCAAATTTTATGAAATCATAGGGCTATTTCATAAGGTTTGGTTTTTTTTAGGTACAAAGGTGTTTCTTAAAAAACAAAGGCTTAATGGTACACAGGAAGATTTAAGAAAATACATAAGTGATATTCGAATTCTATTAGCTGTAATAATACAGCACTATAAAGGAGGAGTTTATTATGATGAAGTATCTTCAAAGACTGGGAAAATCTTTAATGTTACCGGTTGCCACCCTTCCAGCTGCAGGTATTTTAATGGGAATCGGCTATTGGATCGATCCAACAGGATGGGGATCCAATAACGTAGTAGCGGCCTTCCTTGTAAAAGGCGGCGGAGCTTTAATTAACAATATACCATTATTATTTGCCATTGGCGTAGCAATTGGAATGGCTGATGACAAAGACGGGACTTCTGCACTCGCCGGTTTAGTTTCCTGGTTATTAATTACAACTTTACTTGCCAGTGATGCAATTGCCATGTATACAGGCGCGGAAGCTGATCCTGCATTCAGCCATATTCAGAATGCGTTTATCGGAATCCTATCCGGTTTAATCGGTTCGTCCTGTTACAACAGGTTTAAAAATACCAAATTACCGGATTATCTGTCATTTTTCGGTGGAAAGAGAAGTGTTGCCATTGTAACTGCAGGTTTTTCTATCTTAGCAAGTGTAATTTTATTCTTCATCTGGCCGGTTGTTTATAATGCATTAGTTGCTTTTGGTATCGCCATAATGGGAACAGGTGCTCTAGGAGCCGGTATTTATGCTTTCTTTAACAGACTTTTAATTCCAATCGGACTGCATCATGCCCTTAATTCCGTATTTTGGTCTGACGTTGCCGGGATTAATGATCTGGCTAATTTCTGGGCAGGTAAAGGTGAACTTGGTAAGACAGGCATGTACATGTCAGGTTTCTTCCCGATAATGATGTTTGGTTTGCCAGGTGGCGCTCTGGCTATGTACCATACTGCGAAGACAAAAAATAAAAAGATTGCAGCCGGCCTGTTAGCATCAGCTGCTCTTTGTTCTTTCTTAACCGGTGTTACGGAACCTTTGGAATTTTCTTTTATGTTTTTAGCACCTGTATTATATGTTGTGCATGCATTATTAACTGGTATTTCCGCAGCGATCGTTGCACTGCTTCCGGCAAGAGCAGGATTTAATTTCAGCGCCGGTTTAATTGACTATATTCTTAGTTTCCGTTCGCCTATGGCATTAAATCCGTTATTATTACTTCCGGTCGGTGTAGGATTCAGTGTAATTTACTACTTTGTTTTCCGAATTGTGATTAAGGCATTTAATCTTAAGACACCGGGCAGGGAAGACGATGAGGAAGATGAACTTAAAGTTAATTTAGCAAACAACGACTTTACGGCAGTTGCAGCAATTATATTAGAGGGTCTGGGCGGCAAAGAGAACGTTACCAGTGTAGATAATTGTGTTACCAGGCTTCGTCTAGAAATTAAAGACTATACCAGAGTTAATGAGAAAAAGATTAAATCTGCCGGTGTTGCAGGTGTTATAAGGCCTAGTAAGACCAGTGTACAGGTGGTTATCGGACCAAAAGTACAATTTGTAGCGGATGAATTTAATAAACTGCTGTAAAATGTTAACCATTTAAGTTTCGGGTATTAAATTTAATTAACTTTTATGGTCATTGAAAAATATCCATGTAAATAGGTACTACAATACTAATTTAGTTAGGGCAGCAGCTATTACATGGATATTTTAAAATTTTGTATAAAATAAATGAAACAGGTTACAATAATAACATTATTTACTAATCCAATTAGTAGTTGACAATATAATTGCATAATGTTAAAATCATATTCGAAAGTTAATAAATAGGATTGTGACTGTTTACACAGGCAAGACCGACTTGGTAATAACATAATATTACGAGGTTAGGTCTTTTTTATCGTATAAGGAAATTGTCACTTAAGTAGACAGCGCGAAATATAAACGTGCCGATACTTTGTTCAAATGAATGCGAGGACTAGGAATGTATAAGATAACAAAAATTATAAATAACAATTTTGTATGTTCTGTTAATGAGAAAGGCGAAGAAATTATTTTAAGAGGTCCTGGCATTGGCTTTCAAAAGAAAAGTAATGATATAGCAGAAGAAAGTAAAATTGAAAAGATATATAGCATGTCTTCTAAGTCTATGCTGAATAAACTGCAGAGTTTGGTGGATAATATACCATTAGAGCACATTCAGGTCTGTACGGAAATAATTGAAGATATTAAATTACATTTGAATAAAAAATTAAATGATAATATTTATATAACTTTAACAGATCACTTAAGTTTTGCAATTGAAAGACAGCGCTTAAAACTGGAGTATAAGAATGCTCTTTTATGGGAAATAAAAAAGTTTTATCAAACTGAATATCAAATGGGTTTGCGTGCATTAGATATCATTAAAGACAGACTTGGTGTGGATCTTTTGGAAGATGAAGCCGGTTTTATAGCACTTCATATCGTAAATGCGGAATTAGATACCAATATTAGTGATATGATGAAAATAACAACTTTGATCCAGGATATTTTAGAGCTGACAAAAAATTATTATAAAATTGAACTGGATGAAGAATCTTTGCATTATGAGAGGTTTATCACCCATTTAAAATATTTTGGCCAAAGGTTATTTCAAAATAAGACGGTTAAGGATGATGACTTTCAGCTGCAGAAGATGATTAAAACAAGTTATAGTAAGGATTACCAATGTGCTGAAATCATCAATAATTACATTAAAGAAAAATTTCACCGGGAATTGACTGGGGAAGAAATGATGTTTTTAACAATACATTTGAAGAGAATTACCATGGAATAAAGATGGATTGTGACTGGTTATGCAGGCAAGACCTAATTAGGAATAATTGGGTCTTTTTTTATTTACGCGAAAGCAAAGTGAGAATTAGCAAGCTTGCTTGCAATAATTCGAACGCGCACGCGAACCGGGGAAACTCGCGAAGCGTGTTTCTTCCGGTTTACATGAAAGCAAAGTGTGAATTAGCAAGCTTGCTTGCAATAATTCGAACGCGCACGCGAACCGGAGAAACTCGCGAAGCGTGTTTCTTCCGGTTTACGCGAAAGCAAAGTGAGAATTAGCAAGCTTGCTTGCAATAATTCGAACGGACACGCGAACCGGAGAAACTCGAAAAGCGTGTTTCTTCCGGTTTAACTGTTTCGGTTATTTTCGAAAGCAAAATTATTAATCAACAATTTGGAGGAATCTTGAATGAAAGACAAACTGTTTGGAGTTTTACAACGTGTCGGCAGATCCTTTATGCTGCCAATTGCTATATTACCTATAGCAGGTTTATTTTTAGGTATCGGTGGATCCTTTACGAATGAAACCATGTTAGAGACCTATAATTTATTAAATATATTAGGGCCCGGCACCTTTGCTTATGCAATACTCACAGTGCTTAAAGCAGCGGGTTCCATAGTATTTGATAATCTTCCTGTCATATTTGCCATTGGTGTTGCAATCGGTATGGCTAAAAAAGAAAAAGAGGTTGCAGCGTTAGCAGGTGCGATTGCATTCTTTATCATGCATGCGTCCATTGGTGCCATGATTGAAATTAACGGCGGAACGGAAGCTATGTTAGCCGGTTCCACAGCTTCCGTCTTGGGTATTACATCCCTGCAGATGGGGGTTTTCGGCGGTATTATTGTTGGACTTGGAGTTGCCGCCTTACACAACCGTTTTTATAAAATAGAACTACCACAGGTATTGTCTTTCTTTGGCGGTACCAGATTTGTTCCGATTATTTCGGCAATTGTTTATTTAGGTGTTGGCATTTTAATGTTTTATATATGGCCAACGGTACAGAGCGGTATTTACTCCGTAGGTAATTTAGTTCGTAATTCCGGTTATGCAGGTACTATGTTATACGGAATCATGGAAAGAGCATTAATACCCTTTGGTTTACATCATGTATTTTATCTGCCATTCTGGCAGACAGCAGTGGGCGGGACCGCAACGATTGGCGGTCAGGTAATAGAAGGGGCCCAGAATATTTTCTTTGCTGAATTAGGAGCGAAGGATATCGTTCATTTTAACGTAGAAGCTACCAGATTTATGTCAGGAAAATTCCCGTTTATGATTTTTGGGTTACCGGGGGCAGCACTTGCCATGTATCACTGTGCTAAGGACAGTAAGAAAAAAGTTGTCGGCGGGTTACTTATTTCAGCCGCATTAACTTCAGTTTTAACCGGTATCACAGAACCCATAGAATTTACTTTCCTTTTTGTTGCTCCAATCCTTTATGTGATACACTGTGTTTTTGCAGGTGCGGCTTATATGTTCATGCATATGCTTAATGTAGGTGTAGGTATGACATTCTCCGGCGGTTTTATTGATATGTTTCTGTTTGGAATCTTACAGGGCAATGCAAAAACAAATTGGATCAATATTGTTTTAGTAGGTATTGTTTATTTCATTGTTTATTATTTCTTATTTAAGTTCTTAATCTTAAAATTTAATTTTAAAACGCCGGGGCGTGAAGATGATGACCAGGAAACAAAGTTATATACCAGAGCTGACGTAAATGCTGCTAAGGAAAATAAAGCAAAGGATAAAACAGCCGGAAGTGATGAGGTATCTGCATTAATTGTCCGGGGTCTTGGCGGAAGCGGTAATATCAGTGATGTTGACTGTTGTGCAACAAGATTACGTATTACGGTAAATAATTCGAATATAATTAAAGAAGAAGATCTAAAGAAAAGCGGCGCGGCCGGAGTAATTAAAAAAGGTAACGGAATTCAGGTTATATACGGACCGAGGGTTACGGTAATTAAATCAAACCTGGAGGATTATTTAAGTCATGGCGGCAATGGTTTAGAGACAGAAGATGAAATATCTGAACAGGAAGAAACGCCGGTCCGGAATGAGATAAAAGACAAGGTTGATGTTACAGGGGGAAATGAAATGAGAGAAGAAAAAGAAATAACCATTTTTTCACCGATCGAAGGGAAAGCAGTCACGTTGGAAAAAGTAAGTGACGGCGTATTTTCCAGCGGTATGTTAGGCAACGGTATTGCCATTGAACCAACAAAGGGAAGAGCAGTGGCTCCCATAGAGGGTACTGTATCCACTGTCTTTGAGACAAAACACGCAATTGGTATCACATCGGATAATGGGGTGGAAATCCTGATTCATATTGGTCTTGATACGGTGCAGCTAAACGGCAAGCATTATACAACTCATGTAAAAACCGGAGAACACGTTAAAACCGGAGACTTGTTGGTAGAATTTGATATGGAAAATATTAAATTGGAAGGTTATCCGGTCATTACACCGGTTATCATTACCAATACAACAGATTATAAGCAGGTAAAAGGTATTATCACAGGAGAGGTTAAAGAAAAAGAGCCGATCATAAAAATAAGCAAATAAAATAATGATTTAAAAATATATAAAATTAAAATAATAAATTACTGAAATAATAAATAATGTTAAAAGCTGTAGAAAAGGATTATAATAATCCGAACATCAGCAGAATCACTGGTTAATATTATTTACTGGATATTTAAAGCGTATTATAAAAATTCAGAGAAACTGTTATATTTAAGATGTATTTTAAAATTATAAGTCGTTTCAGTGGTGCAGATTAAATATAACAGTTTCTTTCAATCAAAAAGGAGAATAAAAAATGAAGGAATTCGACTATACAATTAAAGATGAACTTGGTATTCACGCAAGGCCTGCAGGAATGTTAGTGAAAGAAGCAGGGAAATTTACCTCGAACATAACCATAATAAAAGGTGATAAAACGGCAGATATTAAGAGATTGTTTGCATTGATGGGTTTGGGAGTTAAAAATGGAGATACGGTAACCGTTAAAATGGATGGTACTGATGAAGAAGCCGCATATGATTCTTTAAAAAAATTTTTTGAAGCCAACCTTTAGGTTATTGCGAAACTATATAGTTTTATGAATATACCATACCATTAATACGAATTTCATATCTTCAGTTGCCCTTTGGGCAAGATTCAACTCTGAAATTGTATTAATTGTATGGTATATAAATACAATTATCTTGTTTCGCAATTATCTATATATAAAACCTTAAATGTATGGAGGAGTTTTATGGAGGTAATAAAAGGTAAAAGCGTTTTTGGTGGAATTGTTATCGGCAAAATTGCTTTTTATAAAAAATCAAATGAAAAAATAAAACGTTATAAGGTAGATAAACCGGAAGAAGAAGTCACCCGTTTCGATAATGCCAAACAGACTGCGTTATTACAATTAGATGAACTTTATAAAAAAGCCCTGACAGAAGTGGGAGAAGCTAATGCTGCCATTGTACAGGTTCACCAGATGATGATTGAAGATTTGGATTATCTGGATTCCATAAAAAATATCATATTAACCCAGGGTGTAAATGCGGAATATGCAGTAGGCGTTACAGGAGATAATTTTTCCCAGATGTTTTCTACCATGGAAGATGAATATATGAAAGAACGCGCGGCTGATGTTTTGGATATTTCAAACCGCATCGTCAGAGTTCTTAATAAAGAAGAGGATGGCAGATTTAAATTAACGGAGCCGGTTATTATTGCTGCAGATGATTTAGCGCCCAGCGAAACAATCCAACTGGACAAAAATATGGTATTGTCGTTTATAACCAGGCAGGGCTCCACAAACTCCCATACTGCTATATTAGCGCGAACCATGAATATTCCTGCTGTTATCGGTATCGGTGAGGAATTAAAACAGGAATATGACGGTAAGTATGCCATTATCGATGGATTTACCGGAACAATTTATATAGAACCGGAAGAAAACGTTTTAAAAGAAATGGAAGTTAAGAAAAAGCAGGATGAAGAGAAAAAGATTCTCTTACAGAAATTAAGGGGTCAGGAGAATATAACGATTGACGGTAAAAAAATTAATATCTATGCCAATATCGGCAATTCCACGGATATCGGAGCCGTCCTTAAAAATGATGCGGGAGGAATTGGATTATTCCGCAGTGAATTCTTATATCTGGAAAAGGATACTTTTCCCACGGAAGATGAACAGTTTGCTATCTATAAATATGTGGCGGAGAGCATGGCTGGCAAAAAAGTCATTATCCGTACCTTGGATATTGGGGCTGATAAGCAGGTAGGATATTTTGATCTGCCTTTGGAAGAAAACCCGGCTTTAGGGTATCGTGCCATCCGTATCTGCCTTACCGTAAAGGATATCTTTAAAACCCAGTTGAGAGCCCTTTACAGAGCTTCCGCTTATGGTAATATAGCTATCATGTTCCCCATGATTACTTCATTGGAAGAAGTGAAAGAGATTAAAGAAATTATACAGGAGGTAAAAGCCGAACTGGCTGAAACCGGCATAGATTTTAAGGATAATCTGGAGCTGGGTATTATGATAGAAACTCCGGCAGCTGTTATGATTAGCGATTTACTTGCTAAGGAAGTGGATTTCTTTAGTATCGGAACCAATGACCTGACTCAGTATACCTTAGCAATTGACAGGCAAAATCCGAAACTGGACAAATTCTATAATCCTCATCACCCGGCCATACTTCGTATGATTCAGTTAACCGCTGACAATGCCCATAAAAATGGCAAGTGGATTGGTATCTGCGGTGAATTGGCGGGGGATTTGTCGTTAACCGAAACATTTTTAAAGATGGGAATTGATGAATTGTCCGTTTCTCCGGGATTGGTATTAGGACTTCGAAATAAAGTGAGGGAATCGGATGTAAGTAAAATCTTAAAAAATTGGTAATATATCCGAAAAAGGAATGTATATGAACTGTCCAAGTGAGTAAACTTAAGACAGTTCATATTTTTTATGCATTTTTTTATCATTGTGACAAGGCTGCGTGGATATGGAACCTAATGAATCTAATTTGGCATAGAGTATATGCTCTAACTGTGTGATATTCATTATGGTTTTGTTAATAGATTTATTCACTTCCAGCATGTCGTTAATGTTGTCAGCCATCTGATTTGTCTTCTGAATTTTTTCACCTAATCCATTGAGTATATGAGACAGAGCGGTCTCAACCAGAGCAATGGATTCGATTAAATCACTGATACTTTGTTCTTTATTTTGGGGGTCGTTGGTTGTATAGGAATATTTATAATTACATTTGCATAATTCTATACCGCGGGCGTTCAAATGGTATTGCAGCAGACGTGGATAGCAGTTATTTTTAGTTGCTAAAATAAAAATGGTCAATTCCTTTTTTTCTTTATCGCTTTCAGAATATAAAATTATATCTTCAACCCGGTATACTTTAGATAAAGAAAATACTTCGATCAGGGCTCCACTATCTGAGAATAGGGCTATGTTTGGTTCCTTCCCTGTATATATGGAAACAATATAGTAGGGGGCTATGGATAAAACGGCATTGTAATACCCTTTCCGTGCAGATGAAAGACATTTGGTATCTCCGTTTTTCTGTATTTCTATAATGGAATCCTTATATGTTACCAGGAGCAAATTTTTGTCGCAATTAAAGGATAAACCGGATAAGGCGCCGAATAACCGAGTGCATTTATTTATCCGTATTCTATCTATTTCTTTCATATCGGTATCAAGTTTATATAGAAGATCATTTATATTAGCAACAGAGGCCCAAAAACAATTTTCAATATTATCATAACATATGCAGCTGTATTGTTTATTCAACTTTATAATATCCACTTGCCTTAAAGACATATCAAATTTAGAAATGCTTAAATTTTGGGGCATAGTCAGATAAAAGTAGCAACCGTCAAAGGCGATTCCTTTATAGAGCATATATGAATCGGTAGGAAGTGGAAATAAACCATACGGTTCCAATATGTTCATTGATAATCCCTCCATTTTCTACAATATTCGATAAATATATATTAATATATGCAGGACTATATATATTAGAAACTCGAAAAAAAGCTTAAAAGTAAATAATGGGAGAAAATTAATTATATTATGTCGATTCCATTAACATATGAGTAAATTCTACATAAGATATATAGACATATAACTTATATGTTTCGGAAAAGATTGCTTGAAAAGGGGTGATAGTTATGAGTATGCCTTTCATAATACCGGGATTCGGTACAAGAGAACGGGCAATCACAGACATAATAGAATCTACCGCATTACAGAAAACTGCACTGGCACATATACTGAATGCTGAGGGGGAGAAAATACAGGCAGCTATTATCAGGCCGGGTGTTACTGTAAATAATTTAATTGCTGTAAATGATTCAGTACAGGCTATGATATACGGTATTACCAGGCTGGAATTAACATTGGAAGCAAAATTGACTATCCTGCCGGATTTATCTGTTATAGACACTTTTTTACCGGATTTACCCGTAGCACCGCTAATACCCATAGTGCCGGCTCAGGCTGACAGTGCTGATAACCCCAGTGGTAACAATAGCACTGATAGTACTATCAGTGCTGATAGTGCTGGCAGTACAGTTAAAGAATGCTAGTAAAAGGTGTAGAAATGATTAATTTTGACCATGAAATTTATCGACACACCTAAGGTAGATGTTTTATATTAAAAAGATTGGCCTAGTTTCGCTGCTAGGCCAATCTGGCTTAAATATTAGAAGTTTACTTCTGTTCCATAATAAGTGCAGGTTAATAATTTTTCCATTTCTTCAGGAGTGATAGATCTTGGGTTAGAACCTGTACATGCATCGCTGATAGCAAGCTCAGCAATTGTTTTTACTTTTTCTAAGAATTCGTCTTCTTTAATTCCAAATTCTTTTAAGGTTTTTGGAATATTTAATTTTACATTATATTCATCTATTTTATCACAAAGTGCTTTTACACATTCTGCATCCGTTCCCGTTATTCCAAGACTTCTTGCGATATCTGCATAACGGCTTTCTGCACATTTTGCATTAAATTTAATTACATATGGAAGATAGATAGCATTAGCGCATCCGTGTGGAATATGTCCGGTTGAAAAAGCTGCTCCGGTTTTGTGTGCCATGGAATGTACGATACCTAACAATGCGTTAGAGAAAGCCTGTCCTGCCATACATTGTGCATAATGCATCTGTTCTCTGGCAGTTTTGTCTCCTTTATAGGAAGCAGGAAGATATTCAAATACCATTTGAATTGCTTTTACTGCAAGAGGATCGGTAAAAGGACTGTTAAGGGTAGATACATAAGCTTCAACAGCATGGGTCAATGCATCCATACCGGTATGTGCGGTTAAAGTAGCAGGCATGGTTTCTGCTAAAGAAGGATCAACGATTGCAATATCAGGAGTGATATTAAAATCGGCTAAAGGATATTTAATGCCTTTCGCATAATCAGTAATTACAGCAAATGCAGTTACTTCGGTTGCAGTTCCGGAAGTAGATGGAATTGCTATAAACTGGGCTTTCTGTCTTAAGGTTGGAAATGAGAAAGGTTGAATAATTTCTTCAAAGGTAGTATCAGGATATTCATAAAAAACCCACATAGCTTTTGCTGCGTCAATAGGAGATCCGCCGCCCATAGCAATAATCCAGTCCGGTTCAAATTCTCTCATGGCTGCGGCACCCTTCATAACTGTTTCAACAGAAGGATCTGGTTCTACATTTTCAAAAAGTCTGGTTTCAATTCCAGCTTCTGTTAAATAATTAACTACTTTATCTACAAAACCAAATTTCTTCATGGAACCGCCGCCTAAGATAAGGATAGCTTTTTTACCTTTTATATATTTAAGTTGTTCCAGTGCACCGTCGCCATAATACATATCTCTTGGTAATGTGTATCTCATCATAATATATTCCTCCATGTCGTGAAATGTGTTTTTAACTTCAAAGTGTATTATAACATTGTTAATTTATTAACACAATAACAAATTCGAGTAGTTACTATATAAAAAAACATATGTCATTTTACTTCGCGCATCCCGGTGTTTTGATTTAACCAGATAGTAAATGGGGGAAAAAGGGAATAATCCGGAAAGTACTTACATTGTGTTCGTAGGTCCATAAAAAAAAAGCTACCGAAAATATCCGTTTGAAATCGGATATTTTAAGGCAGACTTCATGATACATCTTAACATATTTAAAAATAAAAGTCTAGTATTAAAATAAAAAATCCATTATTATGTTAAACATACGATAAGAGTAAGCATTTCTATCGTAAAACTTACCATGCGTCAGTTTTCTGCCGCATATATTTCGAACTTAAACAATTAGTTCGCAAAAGACCTATAAGGAGGGTATCATGGAAGAATTAAAAATGGAAGACGACCATTTCATGTCGAGACATGAAGAGCTAAGAAGTGAGTGGAAAAAAGAAGAAAAACATTTGGCAGGATGTGTAGCGGTAATTCAGAAAAATATTGATGAAAACATCCGTAAACTTACAGAAATCAAAGTTGAAACCAAAGAACTCTATGATAATTACCGTTCCGATAATCCGGAGCTTCATAATGATCTGGTAATCGGGCTTAGTATGCAATCCCAGATAGAGCGTACTCTGTATAAAAATATGGCAGCACTAAAAAAGCCGTTTTTCGGACGTATTGATTATATGGAACAAGGGGAGAACATAACCCAACCCAGAGATAATACGGATCAGAAAGATTTCTCCCTTTATATTGGTAAGAATGGTATCAGTAAAACCAGTACGGAAATGATTATTATTGATTGGAGAGCACCGGTTTCCAGTGTCTATTATGACAGTGACATAGGGGAAAGTTCCTACCTTTCACCATTTGGCGATCCCATATATATTATACTAAATTTAAAACGTACCTTTGAAATATCAGACAGTAAATTAGTGGATTTTTATGATACGGATGTAATTGCAAATGATGAATTCCTGACAAAATACCTTGGTAAAAATAAAGAAGTGGTGTTGGGGGAAATCATTGCAACCATTCAAAAAGAGCAGAATGAGATAATAAGAGATACACCCTGGCATAGTGTCATTGTTCAGGGGTAGCCGGAAGCGGAAAAACAACGGTTGCCATGCACCGTATCTCGTATATCCTTTATAATTATAAGGACAGATTCCGTTCCGATGAATTCTATATCATTGGAAGCAATAAAATGCTTCTAAATTATATTACCGGAGTTCTCCCTAATCTGGATGTATATAATATAAACCAGATGACTCTGGAAGAATTCTTAATTCAGCTGCTGGATGAGGATTTTAATATGAAAAAGGGCAAATATGACTTAAGCAATAGTTTTGTGAAACTAAACTCAGTAATACAGTCAGATAATGAGGTGGCTTTAAAACGGTTTAAAGGATCCATCCATTTTATAAAAGCATTGGAATACTATTTAAATCAATATGAGTTAAAAGCTTTGGTACCCAAATCCATCATTTATCATGAAAAGGAGGTCTATTCTAAAACAGAAATTTTAGACTTTCTGTCCATCTTCAAAGAGAAACCATTACAGGAAAAAATAGATTTACTAAATAAAAGGTTAATCAGTAAAATACGCCTGGTCAATGAAAAAGAGCAGCAGGAGAAAGAAGTAATAAATATTGAAGTTAAGAAATTTAAAGATTATTTTGGGAAAAAACAGAGTAAAATCAATCTGATGGACATCTATATGGGTTTCTTAAATGATCTTGCGGAAAATAGGTCCGAGTATGGCAGGTTAAATTTTATAATACCTGACAGTGGGATTATCAGGCTGCTGATTCATAATCTGATTCATAAATCCATCGATTTGTATGATTTAGGCATGTTAACCTATATGAAAAAGCGGCTGAAAATATCCAGAGATTTTGAATTCGTAAGCCATATTGTTGTGGATGAGGCACAGGATTTTGGTGTTTCCGTTTTTTATGTTTTAAAACAACTGTTTAAAGACTGTACCTACACCATAATGGGTGACATTACCCAGAATATTCATTATGATACCGGTATGAATGACTGGGAAACATTAAAAGAAGAAGTTTTCCGTCCTGATAAAGATAAATTTTATATCCTTGCCAAGAGTTACCGTAACACAGTGGAAATTTCAAATTATGCCAGTAAGGTATTAAAACACTGCTCCTTTAAAACCTATGATATCGAGCCGATTATCCGCCACGGAAAAGAAGTATCGGTAGGAAGATTTAAGGATGAAAAAGAGATGCTGCAAAAAACAATAAAGATCATTCATGATAATCTTGAAGGAGGGTATACCACTATTGCTATTATCTGCCGGACCATAGAAGAAACCAGGGAGGTTTATGAGAAATTAAGTAAACATGTAGCGGTAGAACCCCTTAAGGAAGATATGGAAGAGATGAATTTTACCAATGGTATTATGGTGCTTCCCATTCATATGACAAAAGGTTTGGAATTTGATTCGGTTATTTTATGGAATCCGTATGAGGAACGATATCAGGCAAGTGATGCCGATGCCAAACTGTTATATGTGGCGATCACCAGAGCACTGCATGAACTGCATATTGTTTATAAGGATAATCTGGCGAAATTACTACTTTGATTTTCAAAATATAATGAAAGTTGAATATTAAACTTAAGGGTTCTGTATCGGCTCACCATCAGAATACAGGAACAGGATTTATAATAAATTTATATAAGTTCCCTGTTTTTTAAAACTAATTTAGGACAAAATGTAAATTCTGCTTCAAACACATGTTAAATTATGATAAAATAATATTACCCAAATAATAAATGAAGTGCATACGTAGAGATCAAAACCATAAAATTTTATAAATGGAGGGTAACGATGATTCATATAGAATTTATAGAATATGATGCGTCCCATTCGGATGACTTTGTATTTGATATACCGGAGGGGCATGACTGCTGGCTGTTATTGTTAACCCAGACACCTGCAATATTCTTAGTGGATGGAGATTACAGAGAATATCCCTCTAATTGTGCCATACTCTACCGGCCAAAACAAAAGATTTATTACCGTGCGTGTGCAGAAAAATATGCGAATGACTGGATTCGTTTTTATACAGATGAAACTTATGTTACTACAACGCCGATTCGCTGTGGGGTCCCGTTTATGATACGCGACCCGTTGTATTGCCATAAAATATACCAATTACTTGTAACAGAACATGTATTTAATAATAATTTTAAAGATATAACGATTGATAATTTATTAAGAATACTGTTTAATAAACTGCTTGAATCCTATAATTATAAAGCAGTATCTCCTTTATTTAAAAATCTAAACGAATTAAAACTAGAGATATACCATAATCCTAATATAGAATGGACAGTTTCAAAAATGGCGGATAAACTTAATATAAGCGTTGGTTATCTGGAGGATATTTACAAAAGTGCTTTCGGAGTCTCCTGTATGGACGATGTAATAAACAGCCGTATTAATTTAGCCAAAAAATATCTGGTATACGATAATTATACGATAGCAGAGATAGTGACTTTATGTGGATACCGTAATATGGAACATTTTTTTCGCCAGTTTAAAAAAATCACAGGATTAACACCGAATCAATTTCGTAAAAGTCCTTATCAATTATATAAAAAGGAAGAAAATCCAAATAAAATAAATAATATTTAATATCAGGGTACTGTATATGGCTGTGGGGAGTCGTATGGCAAAGTGTGAAAGTTTAATAGACTTTCGCACTTTTTTTAATTTCCGCGAAAGCAAAGTGAGAATTAGCAAGCTTGCTTGCAATAATTCGAACGCGCCCGCGAACCGAAGAAACTCGCGAAGCGTGTTTCTTACGGTTTCCGCGAAAGCAAAGTGAGAATTGGCAAGCTTGCTTGCAATAATTCGAACGCACCCGCGAACCGAAGAAACTCGAAAAGCGTGTTTCTCCCGGTTTCATAGAAAGGTTCTACGAATTTCCAATGAAATAAAAAGACCCGTTTTGTTAGCTGCACAGGAATATTCAAAAGGATAATATCCCTTGGGAAAGTTGTCACGGAAATAACAGTGCGTCAGCGACAGAGTTGGAAAGCCGGTTTTGCATTATTATTTAGATTTTATAGAAAAAAAGAGGAAAGTTATGATGTGTATTTTGTGTGTAATACACCATTTATACTTATAAGGTTTTTGTGAAAATTACCTAAGATATAGAAATTTGACTTGTTGAAATGCGTTAAAATGTAACAACAATTCTATTGCAATGTATAGGAAAAATATAAAGAAATGACAATACATCATATTTGCATGAAAATATATCATTTATGTCTGTAAATAGTTCATATTAAGCTGATTATATATCATTGTTTCATAAGAAATAATATTTTATAATTAGTTTATTCAATATATTAAATAAAAAATATACATAAAGATTCTATATATTTTAAAAATATATCTAAAAAACAATTCTAAAATATTTACAATATAGTAAAGATGCATAATAAAGTCTTCTATTACAGATATGGATGGGAGGATTAAATGAATCAGGAAAAAACTTTATGTTTACCAAGTGGCAGTAATTTTAATTTGTGGGAAAAAGAGCAGGTATATGACAGAGAAATTCATGTGGATGGGAATCATCCGGCTGCGGCTGATACGAATGACGGAACTCTTAAGAACCCGTTAAAGACTATTAATGCAGCAGCTTTCTTGGCAAAACCTGGCACCCGAGTATGGATTCATGGTGGGATTTACAGGGAATGTGTTCATCCAGCCAGAGGCGGGAGCGGAATCGATAGAATGATTAGTTACGAAGCTTATGGAGATGGTGAAGTACTCATTAAAGCGTCTTACCAAGCAAAACATTTTAATAAAAGTGAAGGATGGAATCTAAATCGATTTTCGCAAGGCAGGAAAAGTTTAGAAAGTGATGCAAGGATATGGGAAGTAAAGCTGGATCCGGATGAGTTCCGGGGATATAATCCGTTTTGTGCCGTAAATATCCTCCATGACCGGTTATTTATAGAATATGATAAAACGGACATGACAACCTATCTGAACCGCCGTGGTATGGTATTTTGTGACGGGAAGCCTCTTTATCAGGTGGCTCTATATAATCAGCTGGGAGACCATCCGGGTTCCTACTGGGTAGAAGCAAATGGTCAGACCGTTCATTTCAGGTTGGAAAATGATGAAGATCCCACTGTACATAGTATTGAATTAACCTGCAGAGAACAGTGCTTTGCCCCGGAGGTTCCGTTTTTGTCTTTTATTAAAGTAAAGGGGCTTACATGTGCCCATGCAGCTACGGGAGCACCCGTACCCCAAAGGGGGGCAATATCCTGTTATCGGGGACACCACTGGATTATTGAAGATTGTACAATAGACTGGGCTAACGGTGTAGGTATTGATATTGGTAATGAATGCTGGCATCATTCTTTTATCAAGGACCAGATCATAGGTTCAACCATAATACGGCGTTGTAAGATTTTTAACGCGGGGGTATGCGGTATCGCAGGTCTGTTTGCAAAAAATTTATTACTTGAAGATAATCTGATACAGGGTACCGGATGGCAGAAGATGGAGTTATCCTGGGAGGCGGGAGGAATCAAAGTCCACAACTGTACCGACAGCCTTATCAGACGAAATATATTTACGAAAACGATCCGTGCGGATCATTTGTGGATGGATGTGGGCAATGAAAACAACCGTATTACCCAGAATCTTTTTCTGGATGGAATTAACCAGAGGGAAGCTATTTTTATTGAATGTAGCCGTGATGGCATTAATCTCATTGATAATAATATTTTCTGGAATATAGAGGGACGTTTCGATTCGGCTGCAATACCTGCAGAACCAGGTTCCTCCGGCTGGTACAAGATGGAAGAGGCCGGAGTGGTTAATGGATATGCTATATATGGGGAGGGTACGGATCATATACACATTGTGAATAATTTTATAGGTAAATGCCGAAGCGCCGGTTATTATGCCAAAACAGTTGCTTTTCGGATTACCGGTGATAAAAGGGGAGGAACGAGCCGGGATACAAAGATATGGAATAATGTATTTTATGACTGTAAAGAGGCAGCTATCAAGATGCCAACCGAACATAATGAATCGGAGGGGAATTTATTCCTTAATATGCCCGGAGGATATTTAAGAATTCTTTATCCGGCTCCGGCAGTATGTCTGGATTTACAGGCGTGGCAGGAATTCTACGGCTTTGATATGGAAGGACAGGAAGGATATTTTGATATCAAGATAGATACCGAGAATTTTACGATGGAAATAGGTAAAACCAAAGAACTTCCTATGTTTTCACCTCGTCCTGTTGACAAAGACAGATATATTCTGAATACGGAAGATATCAGTAAAGTAAAAGCAAAGTCTATGGCAGCAAATGATTTTTACGGCAATACGGATGCGTCGGATCTCCGGATTCCGGGTCCGTTCCTTCTATTAACAGAAGATCAGGTGATATCCATAGATCCACGTAAATTATAACCGGTTTACATGTATTATTATAAAAAGGAGAATCAAAATGAAACTATTTCAAAATAAAAAGAAATTAAGATCCTATAAAGAATTTCTTTATATTCTTCCGTTTATAGCGCTGATTGCGGTTTTTGCCTATTATCCTCTTTATGGGTGGGTCTATGCATTCTTCGATTACAGACCGCCTCAGCCAATGACCATAGATAATTTTGTGGGCTTAAAATGGTTTAAATCCCTGGTAGCCAATCCGGTAAAAACAAAACAAATAATGAATGTGATTACAAATACATTAGTCATGAGTGGAATCACAGTAGGAACTTCCTGGCTTCCTATGATTTTTGCAATATTCTTAAATGAAATAAAATGTTTACCATTTCGAAAATTAGTTCAGACAGTAACTACGATACCTAATTTTATCAGCTGGGTTTTGGTATATTCTGTTGCATTTAATATATTCAACAATACGGGTGTGGTAAACCATGTACTGGTAAGCTGGGGAATATTAGATAAACCGGTCCAATTCCTGCAGGCAGCGGATCATGTCTGGATCACCCAGTGGTTATGGCTTACCTGGAAAAATCTCGGATGGGCTGCCATTATGTATATAGCTGCTATTACCGGCATTGATGAAGAGATGTTCGAAGCGGCCAAGGTAGACGGAGCGACAAGAATGCAGAGAATCCGTTTTATTACCATTCCAAGTATATTACCTACTTATTTTGTATTACTGATGTTAGCAATTGCAAATTTTCTTTCTAACGGTATGGAGCAGTATTATGTTTTCCAGAATGCTTTTAATAAAGAACACATCCAGGTACTGGATTTATATGTATTCAATCTGGCGATGGGAAGCGGTAGTTATTCGGTTGCAACAGCATTAAGTATTTTAAAAAGTGTAATAAGTTTAATACTTCTTACCATAGCTAACGGTATTTCGAAACTGGTAAGAGGCGAAAGCTTTTTATAATGTGGGAGGAAATTTCATGGGATTCATTAAAAAAAGAAAACGTCAAAAGCAAAGTTTCGGAGATGCGACAGTCAGTGTAATAACTTATGTATTTTTTGCCGTATTTGCCTTTATCTGCGTCTATCCGTTTTATTATATATTTATTAATACGATCAGCTCGAATGAATTGAGTCAAAAAGGTTTAATCATTTTCCTGCCCCATGGACTTCATATTCAAAATTATTTAAAGGCAATAAAGATACCGGGTTTACTGGACGCCACAATAATATCTGTCGGAAGAACTGTAATCGGTACTCTAATGACAGTAATAGCTACTGCTTTTCTGGGTTATATGTTTACAAGAGAAACCTTATGGCATAGGAAATTCTGGTATCGATTTGTCATAGTTACCATGTATTTTAATGCAGGTATCATTCCGTGGTTTTTAACAATGCGGAATCTGCATCTGACAAATAATTTCTTTGGATATATTTTGCCGACAATTGTATCACCGTTTTATATTATTCTTGCCAAGACTTTTGTAGAGTCGATACCAAAAGAGTTACAACAGGCGGCAGAGATTGACGGTGCTGGCACTATGAAAATATTTTACCGTGTTATTATGCCTGTTATTAAACCGATTATGGCAACGGTAACTATTTTTGCAGCGGTAGGACAATGGAATGCGTTTCAGGATACCCTGCTGCTTATGACGAACAATAAGCTGTACAGTTTACAGTTTATATTGTACCAGTATATCAATCAGGCCAGCTCACTAAAACAGCTTGTGAATTCTTCCAGCGGTTCGGCTGTTGCACAGAGCGTTGCAACCGTTCAGACAGCTACTTCAATACGTATGACGGTAACAATTATTGTAGTTGCACCAATTTTGTTAATATACCCTGTTTTCCAAAGATATTTTGTAAAAGGTATTATGATTGGTGCAGTCAAAGGTTAGATATAGGAGGATGGTAAGCATCTTTTTATATACTATAAAAAATGGAGGACTCATTTATGAAGAAAAGGAAAATCGTTTCATTGATGTTAGCTGTAGTATGCATGCTTTCTCTGGTTTTGACCGGATGTTCCGGTTCAAAGAAAACTGATAGCAGTAACACAGTTAACACAAAGGATTCTACTGCAGTAAGCACAGCTGAGGACACTAAAAATACGTCCGATACATCCGGTAATACACAGGCAGGAATTGATCACTCAACTCCGCTTACACTGGAAGTTTATGATGTTGCTGCTAATTATCAGGGTACACAAAGCGGATGGTTTGCAAAAGTAGTTAAGGATAAATTCAATTTGGAATTGAATATTATCGCTCCACAGGCATCCGGTGACGGAGAAGCTCTCTACCAGACCCGTACTGCCGCAGGAAAATTAGGTGATATCATCCTGTTAGATAATTCACCTCTTCAGGACTGTATTAAAGCTGGCCTTATTGCAGATATCAGCAGTGAAGTACAAAGCAGCACGAACTTAAGCCAGTATTATGAACAGTATAAAACTTTCAATACCGGTCTGGAGGGTAACAGTGAGGGTAAAATTTATGGGCTGCCTTGCCAGATAACCAATACTTCACCTACCACTTATTCTGAAGATACGGTAGCTATTAGTCCTATGCTACCTTGGGATTACTATACGGAAATAGGAGCTCCGGAGCTGAAGAATCTGGACGACTTACTGGATGCCCTGGAACAGATTCAGAAAGCACATCCTACCAATGAAACCGGTGATCCTAGTTACGCCATTTCTTTATGGCCGGATTGGGATAAAGGCGGAACTCAGATTACTATGGAAACAGCGACCCAGCTTACCAAAACGTATGGCTATGAAGTAGATGGTTCTATTATGCTTGGTAATACAGGTGATATGAAAGAAGTTACAGATGATGACGGAGCATATTATAAGATGCTGCACTTCTTCTTCGAAGCAAACCAGAGAGGTTTGGTTGACCCTGATTCAGGTACTCAGAACTGGGATACTGCCTGCAATAAGATGAAGAACAAACAGGTATTATTATTCTGGTATAATTGGCAGAGAGGTTTCTGGAATACTCCGGAACGTGCCAACGAAAAAAATGCTTATATCTATGCACCCGTCGCAGACATGAATTTTTACCAGCCTTCCGATTACTATTTCGGAGATGGCAGAGCCTTAGCAATTGGTTCCCATATGGAAGGTAATGACAGAGCCAGAGCCATTGAATTCCTGGATTGGCTGACTAGTCCTGAGGGACTGGAGTATATACATACCGGTATTCCGGACTGGAGTTATACGAAAGGTGACGACGGTAAATATACCCTTACGGAAAACGGTCTGTATGGTTTGATGGAAAACCGTCCGGTACCGGATGAATGGGGCGGCGGCGGATTCGATGATGGTAACAGCAAAATCAATCAATGGCCTTTACATGCTGTATCTATCAATCCGAATACAGGCGAAACATATGTTTACAACTATTGGGCATCCTATCTTGAAGCTAATAAGACTACCATGACAAAAGAGTGGAGTGAAAAATACGGTGCAGAAAACCAGGTTAAATATCTGGAAGGCACAGGACAGCTAAAACCCATACCTAACGTTAATATCATTCTTCCGAGTGATACAACGGATATTGCCTTAATCCGCAGTCAGTGTGCTACTTTAATATGTGATACTTCATGGAGAATGGTTTTTGCAAGCAGTGAAGACGAATTCAAGAGTATGTGGGCAGATATGAAGACCCAGCTTGATGGTCTTGATTGGGCACAATTAGTTGAGTTTGATAAAGCTAAATACCAGAAAGTGGTTGATGCCAGAGCTGCAGCAACAAAGTAAATCAGTAATTAGGTTATTTTAACCTTGTAATTATTATAGAAATGTCTATTTTATAACTTTATGTATGAACTTGCGAAAAGTTCCCTATATGATTCGAAAGTATCATATAGGGAGCTTTTTTGTATGCATTGCAAAAACTGCATGGATTCTTTATAATTTATGGGTATTTGACCATATTTCATCTTTTTGAAAGTGTTTACGGTATTACGAGAAATTCTTATACGGGAAGTAAAAGGTTCGAAGCAGAACGAGAGAGTCAATAAACAATTTACATATTAGGGTATATCAATAAACAATTTACACATTAGGATATATCAATGAAACAATGGGATATATCATTGTATGTAGTATAACGATAATTTATAATTTGCTTAAAATATATATCAGGAGAGAAGTATGGCAAATAAATTATATTGTAAAATTAACCTTGAAGACAGTATTGGTTTCAACAATAACGCATTATTCTGTATTGGTACGGGTCGTATGAATCTGGCATTGCGGAAAGAATATTATAATCAGTTAAAAAAGGTCCAGGAGGATATTCATTTTTCTTATATTCGCGGGCATGGATTATTCTGTGATGATATGGCTGTTTATCACATCTATGAAGAAGACGGAACAGAAAAGACTGAATATAATTTTACCTATTTGGATATGGTTTTTGATGATTATCTATCTATGGGACTGAAGCCGTTTGTGGAATTAGGTTTTATGCCTGAAAAACTGGCCTCCGGAAGTCAGACGGTGTTTTATTGGAAAGGAAATGTAACTCCGCCGTCAGACTATAATAAGTGGGCTGAACTAATAAAAGCCACAGTAAATCACTGGATTGACCGCTACGGAAGGGAAGAAGTAATAACCTGGCCGTTTGAAGTATGGAATGAGCCGAATCTCCCCGGTTTCTGGAAAGATGCAGATATGAATGAGTATTTTCATCTTTATGAAGTAACTGTAAAGGCGGTTAAAAACTGTGATTCCCGTATACGTATTGGGGGACCGGCAATATGCGGTGTGGATGATGAACGCTGGCTTCACAGTTTTCTGGAACATTGCTCTAATAACAAAATACCACTGGATTTTGTGACCAGGCATGCATATGCAACGGATTTGCCGGAAAAAGACGGTCATTATACTTATCAAAACTTAAGGAAACCGGAAGTGTTTATGAATGAGTTAAAAGAAAGCCGACGGATAATAGACAGTTTTAAGGAGTATACGGGTATGGAGATGCATCTTACAGAATTCAATACCTCTTACACGCCCCTGAATCCCATCCATGATACAAACCTTAACGCTGCTTATATTGCACGATTATTAAGTGAACTGGGAGATGTCTGTGCTTCCTATTCCTATTGGACTTTTGGAGATGTATTTGAAGAGGCGGGGGTTTCCTATACTCCGTTCTCCGGCTGTTTTGGGTTATTAACAAACGGAATGATTCCGAAGCCTACTTACTGGGCATTCTCTTTCTTCCGCAATTTAAGAGCAAATGCGGTTGCACGTAGTGAGCATTATATTATTACTAAGGATAACATGGGCGTCATCTATGGAATTGCCTGGAATCCGGTAGAGGGAAATGAGGATAAAGACATTTACTTACAGATATCAATTGATTTGGAAAATGGGGAATACAGGATGGTTACAAAATTGGTGGATGAAAATACCTGCAATCCTCTTAAGGACTGGATTAACATGGGTTCGCCTGCCAATCTGAAAAAAGAACAGACAGAACTGCTTTTGGAATGCGCGAAACCGCTGGTAAAAATTGAACGGTTAAGTGTTACAGATGGCAATTTAAAATTCGAAATTCCTTTATCTTCAAATGCTTTATGCAGTTTTGAAATACAGCGCATATATCCTGAAACTGATAGGGGATTCCATCCTTATCGTATCAGAGGAGCAAGTGTGGATAGTCTCGCCAAGAACCATAATAAACCAAAAAGTGTTTCACTAAAGTTAAGTGAGGCATTTCACTAGATAGATCAAATCATGAAACAGACAGAGTATAAATAGGAAGAAGGGAAGGTTTATGAGAAACAGTGAAGCAGCGGCTTTGCCCGAAGAATACAGCCGGGCTGTAATAAAGATACAGCAGGGTACACTGGAGGAGATTTCATACAGTACCGGAAACTATATTAACCAATTTAGGCAGCTGGTGACAAACCATAATATTTCTGCTATAGAAGCGGGAAGAGAAGCAGTACTCGGAGATCCCATCATAAAGAAATGCAACGTTTATTTACCTGCTGGGTATGATCAAAGCGATAAGGACAGGAGATACGATGTATTGTATCTGCTCCACGGTGTAGGCGGCAGTCGTTATGAATGGTTATCCGGAAACGGAAAAATTAACGGGAATTATACCATATGTAATATTTTTGACAATCTGATTGCAAAAGGAGATATCAATCCAATGATTGTTATTTTTCCGGAGGGGAGAAGTGCGTATGACTGGACCGATACTGCCTTTAATCCGGACGGGACCAATCTTCTGGGTTTTTACTATTTTGACTATGAGTTAAGATACGATTTAATTCCTTTTATTGAATCCCGATATAATACTTATGCTAAGATTCAGGATACCTCTACGGAAGGAATAACCTATAGCCGCTTGCACAGGGCACTAGCAGGTCTGTCCATGGGTGGTATGCAGACTCTTAATCTGGGACTGGGAGGTTACCGGTGTGATTCGGCTGTATTTGCAGGAGGTGTAAGCGGCTGGAAGAACGGCCTGGTTACCACAGTACCCGCACCTGGTATGTTGGATCTATTTGCTTATACAGGTGCTTTTTCCAATGCACCTACCTCAAGTGATGGAAAATATCTGGGAGCAAGGATAGGATCAGGCAGTTTTAAACTCCATTTGCTCTACATGACCTGCGGTGATGCAGATGATGTGGCGTATGGAGCCGGCTATTCAAAAGCAGTAAAGGGACTTAGGGAAGCTGCGGGAGAAAACCTGGGAGATTACTATAAAATTCTGATAAAGGGCGGTATTCATGATTTTAATGTATGGAATAACGGTGCATATAATTTCAGCCGGTTAGCCTTTGAAAATAGGAAAGAACATAAAGAACCATATCATATTGATAAGATACTTTGTGTCTAAGGCATTACATATAGGTAATTGTATAAAACAACATAGTTTTTCGAATATTCTTGTTTTTCGTTTCAGTTGTCCTATGGGACAGACTTGGATCTGAGAAGGTATAAATTGAATGGTATTAAATGCAATAATAATGTTTGCAGTTACCGAAAGGGTTTCTATATTAATAATAGTTTATTATTTTGAATGGAGGTATCCATATGTTACGAGTAGTAAAAACAGAAAATGGTGTAATACAGGGGTTACCGGCAGCAGATCCGAGAGTTACTAGTTTTAAAGGAATTCCTTTTGCGGCACCACCCACAGGAGAAAACCGGTTTCGAGCTCCCCAGCCGGTAAAAAACTGGGAGGGAGTACTTAAAGCCTTTGAATTTGCACCCATATCCATGCAGGCAACACCGGGCGTTAATAAAGAGGATATCTATACCAGGGAATGGGCGGTTGACCCGGATATTCCCATGAACGAGGACTGCCTGTACCTGAATGTTTGGACGCCTGCCTTAAGTACCCACGAAAAACTTCCGGTTTATGTGTGGTATTTCGGGGGTGGTCTTCAAGTAGGCAATACGGCTGAGATGGAGTTTGACGGGGAGAGAATCGCAAGAAGAGGTATCGTTGTAGTTACGGTTAATTATCGGCTGAATGTTTTTGGATTTTTATGTCATCCGGAAATAACGGCAGAAACACCGGAAGCCCCTGGGAATTTCGGACATCTGGATCAGCAGGCGGGAACCAGATGGGTCAAACGAAATATAGCTTCTTTCGGAGGGGATCCCGATAATATTACAATAGGCGGACAATCAGCCGGAGGTGCAAGTGTTATGAGCCAGCTTACTTCACCTCAAAATGAAGGACTTTTTCAGAAAGCAATTAATGAAAGTGGAATGATAACTAGGCTTTATCCGGGTAATTTTATGTTTGATGAAAGAATGGAACTTTCCCAGGCAGAACAAGATGGAGTGGCATTCTTTGAATTTCTGGGGATTTCTTCTTTAAAAGAAGCCAGAGAGCTGGATGCGGAATATATAAATAAAAAAGCACAGGAATATAACAGATACTGGGGAACAGTTATTGATAATCATTTTTGCACAGGCAATCCGTTCGAACTTTTTATCATGAATAAACGTCTGAAGATTCCCATGCTGTTCGGGCATACTTCTACTGAATTTAATTGTGAACCTAAGGTAGATACACCGGAAGAGTTCCATAAAATGGCGGTTGATTTATTCGGTGAGGCTGCAGATGGATTTCTGACAATATGCAATTTTGCTTCCGGAAATTTGGAAGAAATGAAAAGAAAAGCTACCGTGTGTATAGTAGAGTATGCAAACCGTATCGCTGCCCAGGCCAATGATGATTCCAATAATAAAGAACCAATGTATTACTATCATTTTGATGCAGAGATACCGGGTTGGGACAACCCGGGTACTTTCCACTCAGTGGATCTCTGGTTCTTTTTTGAGACACTTGCAAAATGCTGGAGGCCCTTTGTTGGCAAACATTATGATCTTGCCCGTCAAATGTGTAACTACTGGGCTAATTTCATATGTTCCGGTAACCCCAACGGAAAAGATTCAACCGGAGAAGACATGCCCCAGTGGGAGCCTTATACGAATAAATCACCTTTTGGAATGGTATTCGGGGAGAGGGCTGATTTTGTCAGGGAACAGCCTGGGGAAGTTATGCAGTTCCTTGTAAGAGAATATTTTAGGAATAAGGATGCCCGGTTATAGTAAGAGGAATCCACTGTTTTTGGCCGTCCGAAAGAAGTGGAAAGGCCAGATTACTAATTGAGGTAAAGAGATTGATCCCGTTTTGCCTGCAAACCGGAAGAAACACGCTTTGCGAGTTTCTCCGGTTCGCGTACGTGTTCGAATATTGCAAGCAAGCTTGCTAATTCTCACTTGGCTTTAACGGAAATAAAACAGGTTATACATAACGGTATTTCGAACCTTATGTATAACCTGTATCAAATAGATCTAACTAATTGGAAGTGGGATAAAATACCTGAAGTACATCGCTGCCGACTGCCGGAGCAGTTAAAGGTTGACGAAAGAGGTAAAATTTATTTTACGGTATTCCCTTGGGGACTGATGATAATATCGATGGAAAGCGCTGGAAAAATGCTCAACAGACGAATAGCCCAGCTCATGTGCTATTATAGTAATGCTTTTTTCTGGGTCCATTAATAAGATTATGGAAGCGGACATTCGGGCTTCCATCTTTTTTTTTAGAAAAGTTTTTCCGTAATGTCTTTTTAGCAGGCGTTCGGTTTGCCTTGTGCTTAGTCCCAGACGTGCAGCCAGAGTTTCCAGCGACAGGTTATTGTATTCATATAAAAAATATTCCTCAATAATAAAATATTTACGGTAGGATAAATCAGGAAAGTTGATCTGGTTTTGCGATCGATGTATATTTTCGTAATTACGTATCAGATAAATCACAAGCTGTTGGAGCAGGAGTTCCGTCTGTTTTATGTAACCGGTAGATTTTTTATCAAGCTCTAAAAAAATTTGCTGCATTAGAGGATGGATATTCTGGCTGTCCTGACCGAACCAAAATTTTGTATTTTCGAAGATATGCAGATAAGATCCAGTTGTTAATGTTTTTTTATCCGTGTTCTTTTTTTCAATTTTTAAGTAAATACAATATTCCGTCATAGGGTCATTCTTATCCGGAATCTGTTCATGTACGACATGGGGGCCGGTAACATATAAAGTATTGGGAATAATATTATAAGTCACCTGATTGATTTTAACCGTGCCCCGTCCATAGGGGATATAATGGATTTCATAACTGTTATCACTGTGGCTGTGTCCCGGTATGGAGCGCAAAAACCGCTCATATGCGATATGGAGCGCATAGAAATCCATCTGTTCCATCGTAAACTTTATATTAAGATCATTATAAGAAAGCATCGTGTGTCACCTCAGATTCAGCATAACAAATAAATAGATCATGGTCAATAAAAATATTCGAAAAGGCGACATTAAAGGCTACATAATGTCAGTTAAATCTATAATAATATAATCTGGGTCTGTTATAATTCCATTATACGTTGAATTTCATGGTTACGTTGTTCAATCATTTTTGAGTAAAACAAATAAAAATACTATTTCAGGATGTTATACATCCGAAGGAGGCAGAAATGTTAAAAGGAATACCACAGATTTTATCACCTGAATTATTAAAGGTATTATGTGAAATGGGGCACAGCGACAGGCTGATTATTGCAGACGGTAATTTTCCGGCAGAGTCTATGGGAAAGAACGCGATTGTAGTTCGGTGTGATGGCCATGGGGTACCGGAAATCCTGGAAGCCATATTAAAGTTATTTCCACTGGATTCCTATGTGGAACATCCCGTGAATCTTATGGAAGTAATGCCCGGAGACCCAGTGGAAACACCTATATGGGATACATATAAGAATATTATTTCAAAGTATGATGAGAGAGGAGAGAAAGCGGTAGGTAATATAGAGCGTTTTGCTTTTTATGCTCAGGCAAAAGAAGCTTATCTGATTATTGCAACCAGTGAAAAGGCGCTGTATGCCAATATCATGCTGCAAAAAGGTGTCATTGCTGATTGATAGCTGCTTATATTTTACCGGAACAATAAGATATAGGAGCAGAAAGAGATAAGCGAACAGCAGGAATGGGGGGATTAATGCTAGTAGTAAAAAAGACCTGAGAAGAAAATAACAGGAGTGAAACGGAGGAAGTTATCCGGGTATGGTAAAAACGGGGATATATGAGGTTAAAGTAGTTTAAGAAAGGTAAATTACTTAATAATTGATAGTTCTTAAAAATTGAATATAATAAAATAAGTATTGAATATACATGTTTTTATGATTTTATGTAATAATAATGAATGAACGGATGGATTCTACTCAGAGGATATAAAAACGATTCTGTGACATGAATTTTGAAGTTATAGATTAAAACTATTAAATAGGGGTTGTTGCATTATAGCTAACAGGAAATAAGATGAATTGTGGCTGACTATTAAAAATGCGTTAGGAAACAGTCATGGAATCTATCTCCTTTACTTTATTTTGCAGCAACCCCTTTATAATTCTAATTTACATAATTCATAAAAATAATATTTTCATGAGGAGACCTGTTATGAAGCAAAATGGAAAAAGAATTTTAAAATTATTTAAAAAATCTAAGGAACATACCATTTTGTATCAGTTTATGGTGACATATTTTATCGTACTATTTATTCCCTTATTTATCTGCAGTGGTTACTATGTAAGAATGATCTCGGTTATCGGCCATGACGATGTCCAGACGAGAAAAGCGGAGTTAAAACATGCGGCGGTTTTAGTAGATACGATGCTGGATGAATTCTCCTATTTAGGAGACAGTCTCGCCTCCAATAGCGGTGTAAATTCCTTTAACAGGATATCTACTGCTTTTGATGGTTCTAATTCCTATAAGGTTTATGAATTGCACGCCATGCTTCCGGATTTATACCAAATTAATCAGTCTATATTCGACTATTTCATCTATTTTGATAAAAGCGAAACGGTAGTTAATAGGCAGATTGCCTATACATACAAGGATTTCTATGATCTCTACCTGCATGAGGAAAAGTATAAAAGTTATGACGACTGGTACCGGCATGTGAAAGAAGATAAAGTGGTTTACGGTTTAAGCCCGATAGAAGCTTATTTATACAAAGATGATACCTCTCTGAATATGATTGCCTATACCAGACCAATGATTTATGGAGATTATAACGGTAAAAGCAAAATACAGATTCTGTTTAAAGATACGGTGTTAGAAACTTTAATGCCGACACGTGCGGATAATAGTATACAATTTATAAAAGATTTTCAGGGCAGGATGCTTTATTATAAAGCCCAGGGTGAGCCAGAAGAGATGGCTGAGGGTGATGTAAGCAGCGCGGTAGATACGGTCATTACGAATTTAAAGAACCCTGAGAATCAGACAGTACTTCTTGAGAAAGAAAAATATCTGGTAATCCGGTACACCTCAGACAAATCCGGACTGGAATATTATATGCTGCAGCCAATGGTGGCAGTTAACAGCAGGAGCATGTACAGTATATTCGTGCTGGCTGTTTTTATTTTTGCTGCGGTTACGGTTGGAATTGTCTTAAGCTATTATATGTCTAAGAAAAGTGCGACTCCCATTAATGATATTATGAAAGAAGTTTCCCAAAGTACGGAACGGTTTAAAGGACATCAGGCGGTATTTTTAAGTTTAAAGGAGACCTTTAATCATCTTGTAAATACCAATACGAATATGGTACGTGTGATAGAAAGCCAGAAACCGTTTTTAAGAAATGCTTTTTTTAACCGATTGTTATACGGAAATTTCACAACGGAGGAAGATGCTTCCATGATTGCTGAGAATATTGGACTTCCTCACATAGACAGAGTCTTCGGTATCCTTATTTTCCGTTTTAATACCGAAATAGATAAAATAGTAGAAGATGATCTGAAACTGATTAACTCCTGTATCCTCTCATTGATTGAAGTAATGAAAGAGATACTTCCGGACAGCCTTTATACGAATCTTGACGGTGATCAGGTAGTACTGCTGATGAGTATTGACAAGAAACACAGGGAGTCTTTCAGAGAAGAAGCAGAACAGAAGATAATAAGAATCAAGGAAGCTATGCCCTCCAATGTATCGGATCAGTTCTTTGTATATGGCGGTAGTGAGGTGGAGAGCCTGACAGAACTTAAGGATTCTTACAATAATGCAGTATATATGTTTCAGAATGAGAAAGGTCAGATTGATAATATAGTTATCTGGTATATTAACAATTTTGTAAATATTCCGTCCTATCCTCCCCAGGATTTTTCATTAAAACTTATGCATTATGTAATGGCTGGGGATAATGAGGGTCTCCATGATGCTTTGGAGGAAATCATTAAAAAGTATTTTATTGAGAACAACCTGCCGGTTTACCTGCAGCATATGCTTTTAAATGAATTGCAGACAGTTTTATTCCGTATAATCCGCCGGATTGGGGCAGACGAGTCGGAATACCGTAACTATTATAATAAATTAGAGGAAAATAGTAATGCGACGCTGCTTAGTCAGATCACTATCACACTTAACCTGTACCAAGCAGTATGTAAAGGTGTTGTTGATAAAAAGAAGCTTAAGGATACCTCAGCGATCACAGCTTCCATCGCTTCTTATATTGATATTAATTACGGTGACAAAAATCTGTCTCTTACCAGCGTAGCAGATATATTCAGTATTAGTGAACCCTATTTATCCAGTATATTCAAGCAGTCCCTGGGAATTAATTTTTCTACCTATATGGAAGGGATAAGAATTGATAAGGCAAAGGAATTGCTGGAAAAGACTAATTTATCAATCGGAGAAATCTCAGATCATGTAGGTTACGGTTCGGCTAATTCTTTCTGCCGGGCTTTTAAAAGAGTGACGGGAATCAGTGCTTCTGAATACAGAAAAAAATAAGGAATGAGAGGGATACTAATGGGAAAGAGCAAAAAGATAGTATGGGGTATAGCCATAATTGGGGTGGCAGTTTGTTTCATCTCTGTTCTTCTGTTTGGTTTCAATTTAATTAATAAACCTGTTTACAAAAACTGGGTAAATAAGAACGGTACCGATGAGGTCAAAGTGGAACTGTTCTATAACGGACCCTGTGAATCGTGTAAGGAAAATGAGAAATTCAATAAATCAGTCAGAGAAAATATCCTAAAGTCAAACCGGAATGCAAAAATAAACTGTATTGCCTATAATATATTCAAAGAACCGGATAAAGAATATATGGAAAAGCGTATCAAAGCCCTGGGTATTTCTGATTCGGATGCCATGGTACCCTTTGCTTTGATGGACGGGAAGCTTTATAAGGGAAGTTATGAGGAAATCGGCAGCCAGATCGGTATGGATATAAGTAAGGATATAGGTAAAGATTTAAGCAAAGGTATCAGTAAGGATACAAGTAAAGATATAAGCAAAAATATAAGTAAAGATATAAGCAAAGATGTGGATGTCAGGAGTATGATAGAGAATGCAGATAGGAACGATAGTATCCTTTTGCTCTTTACTACATATTCCTGTGACAGCTGTGCGGAAGTAAAAAAGTATATTCAAGATTCTCTTAAAAGTGAATATATAATTAAAAAAGATCAGGGTAATATGTTATCCAAAGTAAAATTGACTGAGTGTAACATATTAGATTCAGGGAATCTGGATTTGCTTAATGAACGAATGAAACAATATGCCGTACCAGACGATGAACAGCAGGTTCCGATTGTTTTCTATCAAAACGGTTTCCTGTCGGGAGAGGCTGCTATCAAAGACGGTCTGGTGAAGGTGATTGAAAACGGCAGCGCCATGGGCTTTTCGTGGAAAGTGGGAGAAACTTCTTCGCAAGATGATAGAATGGAAGGAAAGGATTTATTAAAGCTTGGGGCTACAGGGTTTTTAAATGGCTTAAATCCCTGCTCTGCGTCCATGTTGCTGATGGTTTTATCATTGCTTTTAATGTCCGGCAATGATTTTATAAAAGGAAGCCTCAGCTATATGGCGGGGAAGATACTTGCTTATTTGGGAATGGGAATGGGAGCCTTTTTTGTGTTTGCTGTAATTAAGGAAGTTTATTTTACCCGTATGGAACAGATTCTAACCGTGTGTTTTGCTGTTTTGGCACTGGTTTTGAGTATTTTAAATTTTATTGATTTCTGGAATGCAAGAAAAAAGAATTACGGCAGAATAATCGTACAGCTGCCCAAAAAACTAAGACATTTTAATCATACAGTAATTAAAAAACTTGAAAATATACCAAGAACGTTCTTCCTGCCCATGCTGTTTGTACTTGGGGTGGTTATTTCTGCAGGTGAGTTCTTTTGTACGGGACAGCTCTACGCGGCATCCATTCTATATATGGTAAAACAAAATCAGGTGATGACCATTGAGGTATTCTGGATGCTTCTGATCTATGTTCTGGCTATGTGTTTACCCCAGGGGATTATTATATTTATCATAAATAAAAGCAGGAATCTGCTGGCGGTATCCAGATTTACCCTAAAGGGAATGACTGCGGTTAAATTAATCTATGGATTTCTGTTCCTGCTGTTATTTATACTTTTATTATTTTTCTGAAAATTCTACCCGGGTTATAAGAGAAATCCCGGTCAATGCTGTTAAATTATCCAACCACTGAGGCGGAATGGACTGAAAATTATGTTTCAGTCCAGCTTCCAGTTCCGCCAGAAGGCGGACTCTGACTGCATCCCTGTGGATGTAACAGGGTTCGGGATCATTAAAAAAATCAATACTTTTTTCAATAATAATATTCTCTGATAAAGGAAGATCATCCCATCTCCCCTGGTAGATCAGACGGTTTTCGCTGTAAATATCAATATGCATTTTTTTCTTTTTCTCTTTTTTTAATGTAAACATATTAAATCACCTTTGTTTTATATTTTCATATTTTTTCAATTCCATTTTTAAATATACCCTGTGAGCTGATGTATCAATTATATCATTAACAGCCTGCCGGCACAAGCCTGGCAAAAAGCCTCAAAGCCTTGAAAACAGCGGATTCTTAAAATATGTATAGTGCAAAAAAAGTATTGTATATATATTTTTGAACGGTAATGTGCAATGATGAAAAAAAGAAAAGGAAGAGGTGAATGAATTGCTTAACAGTAACAAAGCTAATGTAACAATTCAAAAGAAAGGAAGCTTTTTAAAATATTTCTCTGCCCATTGGCAATTATATTTAATGATAGCACTGCCTTTAATTGTATTAATTACTTTTGCTTATGGCCCCATGTACGGCGTTATCCTCGCTTTCAAGAATTATAAGGTGACACTGGGAATATGGGATAGCCCATGGGCTGATAATTATGGTTTTAATAATTTTATCCGATTCTTCAAAAACTATAATTTTAAAGAATGTCTCCGAAATACCCTGGTGGTTTCTATTTATTCCATGGTGGTGAGTATACCTTGTTCCATATTTTTAGCACTTTCATTAAATTATGCTAAAAATATCGTATTTAAGAAAGCCGTCCAGCTGGTTACATATTGTCCGTATTTTATATCTACCATCGTATTTGTAGGAATTATTAATCTGATTATGGACAACAGAACCGGTGTAATCGGCAGTGTTCTTTATAATCATTTCGGAATTAATGTGTTGGGCAGCGCAGGATTGTTTCCTTCCCTTTATGTGTGGAGCGGTGTTTGGCAGGGGATAGGTTTCAGCGCAATTATTTATATCGCTGCCTTGGCAGGTGTGGACATGGAACAGCACGAAGCGGCCATAATCGACGGAGCCACTCTTTTACAGAGGATACGGTTTGTGGATATACCGGCTATCATACCTACGGTGGTAATTATGATGATCTTAAATATGGGAAGTCTTTTAAATGTCGGATATGAGAAAGTTCTTGCCATGCAGAACCAGAATAACCTGGCTATGTCTGAGATCATTACAACCTATTCTTATAAGGTATCTTTGGTTTCCACATTTCCGGATTATCCGTATTCTACCGCGATCGGATTGTTCCAGTCCCTGGTTGGATTAATTCTGATACTTGCCGCTAATAAAATAGCCAATAAAGTATCGGGTAATGGTTTTATGTAAAGGAGCGAATTATGAAGAGTAGAAGAATCACACAGGATAAGGTTGTTTATTTCATCAATTATATATTACTAACCCTGCTGTTAATTGTTGTGTTATATCCTATTATCTATATTATCAGCTGCTCATTCAGCAGTGGTAATGCTCTGATGTCAGGCAAGGTCAAACTCTTTCCGGTAGGATTTACCTTAGATAGCTATGATACAGTATTTAAATATAAATCAATTTGGACCGGGTTTCAGAATTCGCTTATTTATACGGTTTGCGGTGCTTTGATCAGTATAATCCTGACACTGTTTGCAGCTTATCCCTTATCCAGGGATGATTTCAGGGGAAGAAAAATATTTACAGGGCTTTTCCTGTTTACCATGATGTTTTCAGGGGGCTTAATACCTACCTTTTTGCTAATTAAGAATCTGAACATGATCAATACCATGTGGGCAATCATTCTGCCCGGTGCAGTCAGTGCGTACAATGTTATCGTTGCAAGAACATTCTTTAATCAGACGATTCCCAAGGAATTACTGGAGGCTTCTAAGATGGACGGCTGTTCCGATTTTAAATTCTTTTCAATGATAGTAATACCATTATCAAAACCAATCATAGCAGTACTTTGCCTCTGGGTAACGGTTTCCTTATGGAATTCTTATTTTAATCCTATGATCTATATAAATTCCGTGGAAAAATACCCCTTACAGCTGGTACTCAGAAAAATACTTTTGATGTCCCAGGTGGATCTGACTTCCACCAGTGTGGATCCGATCATGGTGGCGAAGAACCGGTATTTAAGTGAAATGCTAAAGTATGGGACAATTATTATCAGCAGTCTTCCTTTAATGATTGCATATCCTTTCGTACAGAAATACTTTGTAAAGGGTGTTATGATTGGTTCTGTTAAAGGTTGAGTATGAACCTTTTAAGGTTTATATATAAATAATTAGGAGGAAAAACTATGAAAAAGAGAAAACTTTTTAACAAACGTATGATATCACTAATAGTTTTAATTGCTATGGTTGTATCATTATTGGGAGGTTGCGGTAAATCAGATACGAAATCTTCCGACAAGAAAACAGATGAAACGAAATCAACGTCTTCTGAGGACCCGTTTAATTTCAAATCTGTAAAAGATGTAACTTTTCCACTGAAGCAAAAACTTGATTTAACTGTTTTTGTGTATGCTACTAATACAGGTGGCGGTACTTATCAGGATAATTATGTAACTGACTGGATTGAGGAAAAAACAAATATCCATTTGAATTATGTATATGATTTAGATGGTGATGATGCAAAAACTAAATTAAATCTTGTTATGACAGATTCAGCCAGCCTGCCGGATATCTTCCTGGCTACGAACTGGACCAAATCAGAAGTACAGTCCTATGGACAGCAAGGGCTGATTCTTCCCCTGAATGATTATCTGAAAGATGCGCCGAACTGGAATGCCAATAATGAAAAGAGCCCTACCAGAAAAGCGGATCTTACCATGACCGACGGAAATATCTATACATATGGTGATGAGAATGAATGCTTTCATTGTATGTTCCAGAACAGAATGTGGATCTATATGCCGTGGGTAGAAAAACTCAATGGCGGTAAAGTCCCTCAGACTACAGATGAACTGTATGATTACATGAAAAAAGTTAAAACACAGGATCCCAATGGTAATGGTGCAGCAGATGAAATACCTATGACCGGTTATATCGGCGGCTGGGCAACCGATCCTACCGTATGGATGATTAACTCCTTTGTTCAATGTAACAATCCATTGAGTAATACAAATCCTACCATAGCAGCCGGACTTGTTGTTAATAATGGTAAAATTGAGTATAGTGTAATGAAAGACCAGTATAAAGATGCACTTAAATATATGAATAAGTTATATAGTGAAGGTTTGCTGGATAACCAGACCTTTACCCAGGATAATACCCAGTTTGATTCTGTTTTAAATAATGAGGATCACCTTGTCGGATTATATGCAGACGGCGGTGTTAATGCAGACGGAGATAATTTCTGGGCAAAAAAACCTGGTGATTGGCAGAATTGGGAATGCCTTGAGCCCGTTGCAGGACCTGACGGGGTCAGACTGGCAGCCAGAGGTATTACCACTTATTTTGGTTCTTCCGTGGGAAGTATATCAGTAAACTGCAAATACCCTGTTATTGCGGCAGCATTATTTGATTTCCTGGCATCAGAAGAAGCATCCAATGTACAGGCTTATGGACCGGAAGGCTTCGGCTGGGATTGGACAACAGAGGGAACGTCTTTGGGAGATGGTACTCCTAAATACGAAACACATACGATTCCGGATGATTTTGACTGGCTTGGTAACGGTTTCTCCAAAAAATATTCTCATTGGTATTATGCTGCCGATGCTATGGTTAGATCCAGTACAGTAGATTTCCGTTCTGCCCTAAAAATTGAAAATCCTGATGTGGATGTAGAGTATGTATTCCAGAAAGCAGCAGAAAAATATGAGAAATATACACCGGATGTTAACTCATTGATTCCTAACCTCGCATTCGAGGGAGAGGATAGTCAGGCCATCTCCGAATATACACTGACCATCGGCGGATTTGTAAATCAGGCTACGGTTCAATTTATTACAGGTAATACGGATATTGATAAAGAATGGGATAATTATATCAATAAGTTAAAGGATATGGGAGTAGATGATTATATAGCTCGTTACCAGAAATGCTATGATGCATATATGAAAGCCGCAGACAAGTAATAGAATAGATTGAATCATTATCGGATATTACGTGACAGTGATACCTGGCGGGATATTATATTCTGCCAGGTATTTTTAAAAGTGTCAGCACACTGGCACTTTGCTCTACACGTATTATAGTAAAAAGGCAAGTGTAAAAATTCCACAACTAAGGCTAAATATTATTAAAATAGTTCATATAATGCTTATTATATATCATTGAATCATAAATATATTTAATTTATAATAAATCATTTATAAAATCTTAAGTTTTGGATTTTGCAGGAATATAAACCAATAACTGACTTGTTAAAAAACGATTAAACTAATGGAGGTTTTTATTTATGAAAAAACAGGCTTATAACCCTTATTTGCCATCATGGGAATATATTCCCGATGGGGAACCTTATGTATTCGGAGATCGTATCTATGTATATGGTTCTCATGACCGTTTCAGGGGGAATGCTTATTGTTTAAATGATTATGTATGCTGGTCGGCACCGGTAGACGACCTGGGTGACTGGAGATATGAGGGCGTAATTTACCCTAAGGTATCCGATCCCCTTAATAAGGATGGCAGCATGTGTTTATATGCACCGGATGTTACGGTAGGTCCTGACGGGCGTTATTATCTGTATTATGTGCTGGATAAAGTCAGTATCATATCTGTTGCGGTATGTGAGGAACCGGCGGGAAGATATGAATTTTACGGATATGTACATTATGCTGATGGTACACGTCTGGGAGAAAGAAAGGGTGACGAGCCCCAGTTTGATCCGGGAGTCCTGACGGAAGGAGATACAACCTATTTGTATACCGGCTTCTGCGGCGTAGGGGACAGATCCAGAAGCGGCCCCATGGTTACGGTATTGGGACCTGATATGCTTACCATTGTGGAAGAACCTATATTTATTGCCCCAAGCGAGCCTTTCAGTGAAGGAAGCTCCTTTATAGAACATGAATTTTTTGAAGCACCGTCCATCAGAAAAAGAGGAGATACCTATTATTTTATTTACTCCTCCATTGTTATGCATGAATTATGTTACGCAACCAGTAAATCTCCTACCAAGGGTTTTGTATACGGCGGAGTAGTCAGCAGTAATTGCGATATGCATATTCATTCCTATAAGCCGGCCAGGAAACCCATGTATTATGGGTCTAATAATCATGGAAGTATTATAGAAATAAAGGGCCAGTGGTACATATTTTATCACCGCCATACGGATGGCACCAATTTCAGCAGGCAGGGTTGTGCGGAACTGATTAAGTTCCGGGAAGACGGATCAATCATACAACCGGAGATGACCTCCTGCGGGTTAAACGGCGGACCGTTAGCCGGAAAAGGAGAATATCCGGCCTATTTAGCCTGCAATCTTTTCTGCAAAGACGAAGAAATTTATACCCCCTTGGAGGTCTGTGGATGGACAGCCGGTTCCCTAAAATAACACAGGATGGGAAAGACGGGGATGAAGAAGTAGGTTACATTCAAAATATGCGTGATATGGCAACCGCCGGATTCAAGTATTTCGACTGTAAGGGAATTACAAAGGTAGCAATTAAAGTGCGGGGATACTGCAGAGGTGAATTTGAGGTAAAAACCTCCTGGGATGGTAAGGCACTTGGAACTATACCGATAGGGTTCTCTAATATATGGAAAGAGTACACGGCGGATATTGTAATTCCTGATGGAGTACAGGCAATTTATATAACTTATCGCGGTGAGGGAAGTGCATCCCTAAAATCATTTACTCTAATTTAATCTGGAGGATATCCATATGGAGAAAAATAATATTTTGCTATATGATAAGCCGGTTTCTACTCAAAAATTCAGACCGGATAGCGAAGATATATGGAATGAGGCTACACCGATAGGCAATGGAAATATGGGTGCTATGGTTTTTGGAGGTGTTCAAAAAGAAAAATTACAGCTGAATGAGGATACCATCTGGTATGGGAACGGTGGGAGAAACCGTGTAAATCCGGAAGCGAAAGACAATTATCTTAAGGTCCGCGGGTTACTGTTAGACGGTATGGTTTCAGAAGCCCAGAATCTGGCAGGGGATACGATGATGCCAATTCCCGATCAGCAGAGAAATTACAGTACGGCAGGTGAAGTGTGGTTTGATTTTCATGAGGAGAAGGAGGCATTTACAAATTATAAAAGATGTCTTAACCTGAATCAGGCTATTGTAACGATGGACTATGAGATTGGAGCCAGGGAGTACCGAAGAGAATATTTTGCAAGCGCTCTGCATCAGGTGATTGCCCTCCATCAGGAGAGTAAAGACAAAGAAAAGGTAAATGGCTGTCTGACATTAACGTTTTTCCGCAGTAACGTAGAAAAAATTGAAAAACTATCCGAACATATCATATCCATGACCGTAAAGGAGGGTGCGGAAGGCTGTCGTTACTGTATAATGGCTGCAATTAAAAATGAAGGCGGTACAGTTGAGATACACAGAGACCAGATTCGTGTAAAAGAAGCCGATTCCTTTACTATTTATCTGTCAATACGAAGTGATTTCTACCAGGAAAATCCGGCCCGCTGGTGCAGGGAAAAACTGGAGTCCGTATTGAAACTGTCTTATGAGGAGGTAAAATGCGGACATGTGAAAGAATATCAAAACTATTATGATCGTGTTCAATTTACTTTAGGCCAGGATAATTCAAAAGAAGAAATCCCGGTGCCTGAAAGACTAAAAGCGATGCAGAACGGAGAACAGGATTTGGGGTTGATATCAACTTATTTTCAATTTGGCAGATACCTGCTGATCTCAAGCAGCCGGCCGGGAACACAGCCGGCAAATCTGCAGGGTATCTGGAACCGTAATGAACATCCTGCCTGGGGAAGCAAATATACAATCAATATTAATACGGAAATGAATTACTGGCCTGCTGAAAGCTGTAATCTTTCGGAATGCCACATGCCGTTGTTTGATTTGATTCGCAGAATGCTTCCGAGTGGACAAAAAGTTGCAAGGGACATGTATGGCCTTTCCGGTTTTGTTGCCCATCATAATACGGATCTGTTCGGAGACTGCGCACCCCAGGATACGGTTATGCCGTCTACCATCTGGCCTATGGGAGCAGCCTGGCTTTGTACCCATATCTGGAATCATTATGAATACACCCTGGATACGGATTTTCTGAAAGAGAATATGGATCTGATAAAGGAAGCAAGTCTTTTTATGGTTGATTACCTCTTTGAAAACCACCAAGGGAAACTGGTAACAGGACCGTCTATATCACCGGAAAATACCTACATCCATCAAAGCGGACAAGAGGGGCAGCTTTGCATCGGACCTTCCATGGATACGGAAATTGTCAGGGATTTGTTCCGAGCCTGCATTCAGGGGGCGGAGATTACCGGATGTGAGGACGAATTAACAGAGAAGTTAAAAAAACTTCTTCTCCGACTGCCGGAATTGTCTGTTGGTAAGTATGGCCAGCTAATGGAATGGGCGGAGGATTATGAAGAAAAGGAACTGGGACACCGCCATATCTCTCATTTGTACGCATTGTATCCCTCTAATCAGATAACCTATGAAGAGACTCCGGAATTAATGGAAGCTGCAAGGATAACATTGGAAAGACGCCTTAAGAACGGAGGTGGTCATACCGGATGGTCAAGAGCCTGGATTATTTCCATGTGGGCAAGACTGCGGGATGGAGAAAAGGCAGGGGATAATTTCAATGATCTGCTGACAAAATCGACCTATCCCAATCTCTTTGATTGTCATCCTCCGTTTCAGATTGACGGTAATTTTGGCGGGACAGCAGGAGTTGCAGAAATGTTACTGCAATGCCAAAACGGTTATCTTACTTTTCTGCCTGCATTACCGAAAAACTGGGACTGCGGAAGTATAAGCGGACTAAAAGCAAAAGGTGCTATAACGGTTTCCTTTGTTTGGTCGGACAGACAGATTACTTCTGGCAGTATTCTTGTGGAAAAAGGTGGGAGATGTTGCTTTATAAAGCCTGACAGTATTAAGAAGATTATTACAGATCATAATGTGAGTATTGCTTATGAAGGGCAGAAAGTAATTTGTTACGGTGAGGGTGTTTATAAAATACAACTCTTAGCATAAATTCAACTGTTATGCATGGAAGGATTTTAGATGATGTCCGGTTGACTAGAAAAGGAACAAATTAGGAGAAAGAAAATAATGAAAAACAGGACTGTAAGGTTTATACAGCTGCAAAACAATAATTGGAAATTTATGCATGGGGATTTTCCTGACGCTAAGGACTTTTGTTACGAGGACAGTACTTGGTATGATATTGGGATCCCGCATTCGTTTGGGATACCGTATTTTCAGGAAAATGAATTTTATGTTGGTTATGGATGTTACCGAAAAATAGTATATGTAGAGGAGGCATGGATTGGTAAGAAATTATCCCTGGAATTCCAGGGAGCATTTCAGGATGCTGAAGTTTATGTAAATGGTCAATTAGCCGGAGTACATAAAGGCGGATATACCGCTTTTGAGATTGATATCACTCCTTTTGCGGTGGCGGGGGAGAATTTATTATTTGTCCGGCTTAATAATAACTGGAATCCAAGGCTGGCTCCCCGTGCCGGAGAGCATGTATTTAATGGAGGAATATACCGGGATGTAAGCCTGTTGATT